>NZ_GL877899.1 GCF_000194155.1 Saccharopolyspora spinosa NRRL 18395 | reverse complement strand
GCCGCGCGACCATCGGGTGCACATCCGGACCGGTATCGAACACGTGTTCAGTATGCGATGTCGACAGTCATGATCACCAGTCGTACCGCTGGCGGCGGCCCGCGCCGCGGCGCAGGCTCACGGAATGCCAGCACAACCGCAGATGCCGGCGTGGGTGGCACGCGGGCCGATGCTGCCCACTGCGGGGCCTCGAACGATCAGCGGGATCTCATTGGCTCGGCGGATGCTCGACTCCTGCCGTGACAGTAAGGCGTCCAGGTCGACCCAGACCGGGCGCGGATTACGGAAGAGCCGCGCGACCATCGGGTGCACATCCGGAGCTTTATCGAACACGAGTTCAGTATGCGATGTGGGCAGTCGTGATCACCAGTCGTACCGCTGGCCGCGGCAGGCGCGGCGGCGCAGGCTCACGGGATGGCAGCCCAACCGCAGGTGCCCGCGTGGGTGGCAGGCGGGCCGATGCTGCCCACTGCGGGGCCTCTACATGAGGGGCCGGGCTGGGCTGTGGAGATCAAATGGGACGGGATGCGCGCGTTGGTGGTCGCTGGGTCGGAGGGTGTCCGGGTCATCAGCCGCTCGGCCACTGCCCGCGGTCGGACCGCAGCCATCCGAGCTGCCGCCCCTGCGTCTGCTGGAGCGTGAGACCCTGGGCGCGAACGATCAGCGGGATCTCATTGGCTCGGCGGATGCTCGACTCCTGCCGTGACAGTAAGGCGTCCAGGTCGACCCAGACCGGGCGCGGATTACGGAAGAGCCGCGCGACCATCGGGTGCACATCCGGAGTACGAGGCTGCGAGCGCGGTCGGTATCCAGTTCAGTGCGACCAAGGTCGACGGCAGCGATGTGCTCATCCGCCGAGGCAAGGAACTCGAACGAATCCATCTCGTCTGAAACACACCCCTTCGGCGCCCGCCCGGAAACGAAGGGTGCCGAAGCCTGAAGCCGCAACGCGGCCGTGACGCAGAGCGAAAAAGCCCGTCACGGCCGTTGTCTATCCGATGCGTCGCCGGCGGCCGGTCCGGCAGCGCCGGGTTGATGGACACTGAACTGATCAGCGGCCAACAGCATTTGGCATGGGAGA
>NZ_GL877898.1 GCF_000194155.1 Saccharopolyspora spinosa NRRL 18395 | reverse complement strand
GTATTCTGCCAAACTCGATGTTCCCCGTGTACTGGTGGTCTTCCTCAGCAAGCTGCTGGCCGGTGGACGCCGCCGGAAAGGGACCCGCAAGGGGCGCCGGGCGTTGACCACGTTCTGGCAGGCTGTGCTGGTCCTGCGGTGGTTCCGCGACGGCACCGACATCACCACACTGGCCCGCGATCACGGTGTTGGCCGTGCCACCGGCTACCGGTATATCGACGAGGGCATCGAGGCGCTGGCCGCGCAGGCCCCGGATCTGCACGAGGCCCTGCAGCGCGCGAAAGACAACGGCGACGCCTATGTGCTTCTCGACGGCAAAAACTTCTCTTCCGACCGTCTCGGCGAAAAGATCACCAGCGTCAAAGGAACCGAGATCGACCGGTGGTACTCCGGGAAAACCCGCGAACAAGCGGGCAACATTCAGGCGGTGATGGACCCGAAGGGGTTCCCGCTGTGGGTTTCCGACGTGGAGCCGGGGTCGGTGCACGACATCACCGCCGCCGAAGACCACGTCCTCGGGGCCCTGTACTGGGCCTACTCCCAGCTCGACCTGCCCACCCTGGCCGATGGCGGCTACCAGGGCGCCGGAGCCGGGGTGTTCACCCCGATCAAACATCCCAAAACCAGCAAAGGCCGCCCACTCGACGTCGACAACCAGACCTACAACAAACTGCTGCGCGGCCTGCGCGCCCTGGCCGAACGCGGATTCGCCCTGCTCACCGGCCGTTGGCGCACCCTACGACACTTCACCACCAGCCCCCGCAAAATCGGCCCCATCGTCCAAGCCGCACTCGTACTCACTCATTACGAACACGGCCGACTCGCATAGCCCCTACTGAGATCAGCTACCTTCGATTTCAATGGAACTTGCGGACCGTCGGCGTGTCGCATCCCGACACGCCGATGCCTGTGGACAACCTCCGCAATTTCAATGAGGTGATCTCAGTAAGAGGTGTCTGAAGGCGGCCTGCCGGATTGGGTGTGTGATCGGGTAGGGCTGGCCTGGGGAGAGTAGGACGTGGGGTCCCTGGTAGAAGAAGTTCGACCAAGAAACGATCTTCGACCAGGGAAGGCCCCACGTGGTCACGTATTCTGCCAAACTCGATGTTCCCCGTG
>NZ_GL877897.1 GCF_000194155.1 Saccharopolyspora spinosa NRRL 18395 | reverse complement strand
GGAGAAGTTCCGACGCGTGCTGGTGGAGGTGTGCGAGGAGGGTGACGGGGCAGCGTGCGTTCCCTGCCTGCTAGTTGTCATTGGCAGAGCTGATCGACCGGCCGATATGCCACCCGTGGCTCAGGTTCCGGCCGACACGCTTGCTGTGATGCTTGCCGAAGCCCAATGGGCAATCAGCGACACCCGACCCGCAAGAGCCGGGGACTTCAGCATGCCCACAGCAAAGCACCTGAATGTTTACAGCGTGATGTTGGGACTTTCACTCACAATCTTGATCAAGTACCGGAGTTGGTCGACCATCACATCGTGCGGTGCGACCGGCTGCAGCAAGGCCGCTTCGCCGATAAGCACGTCATACTGTACGGGATTTCGTTTGGTAAGTACCTCTCGCCGGACCAGCCGAAGCATTACCCGCCTTTCGATCTCAGGGTTTGACAATCCGTCAGCCTCGGCAATGGCGCGGAAATAATCAGAAGTTTGGAGCAATCCCGGCACCATCATTGGTGACCAAACATGAATCGCGATGATTCTTGCTCACTCTCGATGCTACCCGCGAGTTGCTTGGTGATGCCGGGCATGCCAACCGTCAGTCCATTAGGTTCACTAGCATTGCGCGCAAGCTCGAGAATTCTCTCGTACTCTTCTTGTGGAGTATGCAATGCGCCCAGTATTCTCGCGACCAATTCCGGAGTGGGCACCTTTTTTCCAAGCTCAATCTTAGAAAGATTAGAAGCGTCACTTGAAATATGTTTCGCCAGTTCGCGCAAACTCACACCCCGATCTCTGCGAGCTTGCCTCAAACCGGCTGCTAGCGCTCTAGCGCGTGGTGATCCGTTGGCTGCAACCATGACGGTCCGTCCTCACGTGTCGACAGGTTGATCTCACCCATTTAGAGCAATTGTGTGGTTGTGACGACCACAGCCACTCTTTAGCCAACACACACCACCTGTCACACACCCACCCAGCGTACGTGTTGGGTCAACCACCAGGAGGCACCATGACAAGTCACAGCGCCGTTCCTGGTCCCCCTGGTCCACCTGGTCCGCCCGACCAGGCGCACGAGGGTAGCGACGCGCGGTGGTTCCGTTACAAAGAGGGCGTCGTGCGTGAGTCGAAACGTGTCCTGCACTGCGCG
>NZ_GL877896.1 GCF_000194155.1 Saccharopolyspora spinosa NRRL 18395 | reverse complement strand
AGCAGCCACACCAGCGCCAGCACGCCGAGCACGACCGCGAGCAGCAGCAGCCCGGTCAGGATGCTGCGGCCGGTGAGGTGGATGTTGATGTTCTGCACTTCGAAACTCCTTACTGTGAAACGGAAACCGTGTTCTTGGTGTGGTGGGTGCGTGTCCCCCCACCAACACGGCAATCCCGGCCGCCATGAGCACGGTTTGGTACCCCACCCACAGCACCGCTGCGTCCAGCACCACCACCGAGCCCACCGAACGCGGATGCCGCGCGACGAACCGTGCCGCCGCCCGAACCGGGGTCCTTTCCGTGCCCACTCGCGTGTCCCGCATTGCCGCCTTCCTTTCTACGAGCAGAAGAAAAGGGGGCGCTGATTCTCCGTAGAGATCAACGCCCCCTGTGCCGAGTCGAGCGGTATCAGTTCCGGCGTTGGGTCATCTCCAGCTTGGCGACCAAATCGCCGACCGAGTTCCGCATCTTGTTCAGCGAGGTTCCCATGCCCTTCGGGACCCCGAACCGCTTCAAGTGGTTCACCAGCGCCAGCATCGTCGAATCGATGCGCCGGACCGTCGCGTGTACCTCGTCACCACGTGCCATTACTTCTGGTATCCCTTCGCCACATTCGGACCGCCCTTCGCGGCGATCGCGTCCCGAACCCCGAACACGGACGACTGCGCCGCGCCCGCCAAATCCTCGATTTCCTGGAGATCCTTCTTCTGCATGATGTCGTCTTCCAGGAACTCCACCCGCGACAGTTCCCGGAACAACGCGTCCAGCAACTCCCCGATCTTTTTCAGCCGGGCGACAGCGGGCGTGTTCTTCCGCATCCCGACCGGCAAATTCGCATTCACGAACCAATTCCCCTTTTCTCGGTAGTCGTGTCCGTGCCCGTTTCGGGCTACGACAGGTTGCAGGCGGTCATGATCCGAAGCCATTGCCGCCGGTAGGACCACCACCGTCTCCACCACGCCCGCAGCAGGCGACCGGCGAACCTGTCGAAGGTCGGCCGGTCCAGCAGCCGCCAGGAAGCGCCGGCCACCACGGCAATCCCGGCGGCCATGAGCACGGTCTGATACCCCACCCACAGCACCGCGGCGTCCAGCACCACCACCGAGCCCACCGACAGGTTGCAGGCGGTCATGATCCGAAGCCATTGCCGCCGGTAGGACCACCACCGTCTCCACCACGCCCGCAGCAGGCGACCGGCGAACCTGTCGAAGGTCGGCCGGTCCAGCAGCCGCCAGGAAGCGCCCGCCAGCACGGCAATACCGGCCGCCATGAGCACGGTTTGGTACCCCACCCACAGCACCGCTGCGTCCAGCACCACCACCGAGCCCACCGAGCCTTTGGCCATTCGGACGTGCACGGTGTCCCATGACCACGTGCTTTTCACCCGCGTCACGCACGGTGTGAGGGTGTTTCCCTTGTGATCGATGGTGGTCAGGTTGCAGGCGGTCATGATCCGAAGCCATTGCCGCCGGTAGGACCACCACCGTCTCCACCACGCCCGCAGCAGGCGACCGGCGAACCTGTCGAAGGTCGGCCGGTCCAGCAGCCGCCAGGAAGCGCCGGCCACCAGGCCCCCCGCCTCCACCGACTCCGCCAGGCCCGGCGGGGGAACGAACAGGTCATCGAAGGGTTCACGGCGCTGGAAGTCCAGCGCGATCCGGCCGGGCTTGAGGTGGCGCACGTTGGTCGAACGTGCCTTAAACGAGTTCGCCAGTCGGTTGATCACTTTCTCGAAGTCCTCCGGTTCTTGGCCTTTGGCCATTCGGACGTGCACGGTGTCCCATGACCACGTGCTTTTCACCCGCGTCACGC
>NZ_GL877895.1 GCF_000194155.1 Saccharopolyspora spinosa NRRL 18395 | reverse complement strand
ATGGATCCGATGCTGGCGGAGTTCGCCGAATTGGCACGAACCGTGGATTACCGGCGTTGTGAAGTGCCGATCGTGTCGACCTTGACCGGAGACCTCGATGACGCTGGCAGGATGAGCGGGCCCGACTACTGGGTGCGTCAGGTGCGAGAGCCGGTCCGCTTCGCCGACGGTGTCCAGGCGCTGGTCGAGCACGATGTGGCCACCGTTGTCGAGCTCGGTCCGGACGGGGCGTTGTCGGCGCTGATCCAGGAATGTGTCGCCGCATCCGATCACGCCGGGCGGCTGAGCGCGGTCCCGGCGATGCGCAGGAACCAGGACGAGGCGCAGAAGGTGATGACGGCCCTGGCACACGTCCACGTACGTGGTGGTGCGGTGGACTGGCGGTCGTTCTTCGCCGGTACAAGGGCGAAGCAAATCGAGCTGCCCACCTACGCCTTCCAACGACAGCGGTACTGGCTGGTGCCATCGGATTCCGGTGATGTGACAGGTGCCGGTGGTGTGACCGTGATGGCCACGCCGGGGATGTTCGTGGAGTTTTCGCGGCAGCGTGGTTTGGCGCCGGATGGGCGGTGCAAGTCGTTCGCGGAGGCCGCCGACGGCACCGGCTGGTCCGAGGGTGCTGGCCTGGTTCTACTGGAGCGGTTGTCGGATGCCCGGCGGAATGGGCATGAGGTGCTGGCGGTTGTTCGTGGTAGTGCGGTGAATCAGGACGGTGCGTCGAATGGTTTGACCGCGCCGAATGGTTCGTCGCAGCAGCGGGTGATTACCCAGGCGTTGGCGAGTGCGGGGTTGTCGGTGTCCGATGTGGATGCTGTGGAGGCGCATGGGACGGGCACGCGGCTTGGTGATCCGGCGCAGGCGCTGATCGCCACCTACGGCCAGGGCCGGCTTCCGGAACGGCCATTGTGGTTGGGCTCGATGAAGTCGAACATCGGTCACGCGCAGGCAGCTGCGGGGATAGCCGGCGTCATGAAGATGGTGATGGCGATGCGGCACGGGCAGCTACCGCGCACGTTGCACGTGGATGAGCCGACTTCGGAGGTGGATTGGTCGGCGGGGACGGTTCAACTCCTTACGGAGAACACGCCCTGGCCCAGGAGTGGTCGTGTTCGTCGGGTGGGGGTGTCGTCGTTCGGGATCAGTGGTACTAACGCGCACGTCATCCTCGAACAGCCCCCGGGAGTGCCGAGTCAGTCTGCGGGGCCGGGTTCGGGTTCTGTCGTGGATGTTCCGGTGGTGCCGTGGATGGTGTCGGGCAAAACACCCGAAGCGCTATCCGCGCAGGCAACGGCGTTGATGACCTATCTGGACGAGCGACCTGATGTCTCCTCGCTGGATGTTGGGTACTCGCTGGCGTTGACACGGTCGGCGCTGGATGAGCGAGCGGTGGTGCTGGGGTCGGACCGTGAAACGTTGTTGTGCGGTGTGAAAGCGCTGTCTGCCGGTCATGAGGCTTCTGGGTTGGTGACCGGATCTGTGGGGGCTGGGGGCCGCATCGGGTTTGTGTTTTCCGGTCAGGGTGGTCAGTGGCTGGGGATGGGCCGGGGGCTTTACCGGGCTTTTCCGGTGTTCGCTGCTGCCTTTGACGAAGCTTGTGCCGAGCTGGATGCACATCTGGGCCAGGAAATCGGGGTTCGGGAGGTGGTGTCCGGTTCGGATGCGCAGTTGCTGGATCGGACGTTGTGGGCGCAGTCGGGTTTGTTCGCGTTGCAGGTGGGCTTGCTGAAGTTGCTGGATTCGTGGGGGGTTCGGCCGAGTGTGGTGTTGGGGCATTCGGTGGGCGAGTTGGCGGCGGCGTTCGCGGCGGGTGTGGTGTCGTTGTCGGGTGCGGCTCGGTTGGTGGCGGGTCGTGCCCGGTTGATGCAGGCGTTGCCGTCTGGCGGTGGGATGCTGGCGGTGCCTGCTGGTGAGGAGCTGTTGTGGTCGTTGTTGGCCGATCAGGGTGATCGTGTGGGGATCGCCGCGGTCAACGCTGCGGGGTCGGTGGTGCTCTCTGGTGATCGGGATGTGCTCGATGACCTTGCCGGTCGGCTGGACGGGCAAGGGATC
>NZ_GL877894.1 GCF_000194155.1 Saccharopolyspora spinosa NRRL 18395 | reverse complement strand
CCGTTCCGCCTCGTCGAAGACGCTCTCGGTGTCGTCGGTCTCCGCATCACTCGACACATCCTCAGCGGACTCCGACAGCAAGTCCCTGCCCGGCTCCGGCCCCGCGCCCGCAATCACGGCCGATGCCGCGATCTTCAGATGTGAACCGAGCCCCCAAAGCGACGGCGTTGTAACTCCCGCGAAGCGCCTCCTCATGCGCCTCGATTCGCAGCACCCGTTCGACAGCAGCATCGTCCGGCAAACCACTAACCGCCTTGCCAACCTCCATGCGCCGCCGATACATCTGCACTGATTCAGATCGACTGCTTCCAAGCTCTCGAGTCGCCGTGGCGGAAAGCAAGTTGCCGGCAGTAGTCGGGTCCGCACCGCCACTTAGGTCACCAGTCAGGTAACGGTGCCGCAACGCCCGACCCGCATCCGCGAACGCCCGCTTTACCGAACTAACCCGAGAAATAACGCGCAGCGCTGGATCATCATCGACCCCGCGCACCATCGGGGCAGCAACCGCCGCAGCCTGATTCCCAGCACGATCTGCCTGCCAACGCTCCTCTTCCGCTCTCACTTCCTCGAACGCGTCGCGAGCCAAACCACTCGCCGCCACGCCAATATCAGGGTCACCGGCCAGATAATCAGCCAGTTCCCCCCGCACCGCCTGAGCACCGGCCACTCATCCAACTGCGCCTTGGCCCGCTCGTACCGCTCATCCCAGACCAACGGGTTCGGGCCATTCTGGCTTTGCTCCGGCAATCCCCGGAGAGCAGCGGCAGCTTCCTCTACTTCCGCTACCCAAAGACGGATCGTTTTGGCCGGCGCGTCTTTAGGTTCCGACCACCTCGCGATCTTGGATTCATATTCATTCCGCTGGTCAGTGTCTACCTCCGCCTCCGCCAAAGTCTGCCGCAGCGACCCCACCGAAACTTGCAGATCGGAGCTCAGCTGCTTCTTGACATCATCAAGAACTTTGGCACCCCAATACCTACCTCTATTGAACCGCGCTCCCAAAGCGGTGGCGGTGTAATCCCTGCGAAGCGTGTCCTCAAGTGCCTCGTTTCGCAGCAACCGGTCGACAGCAGCATCGTCCCCAAAACCTCATCCGCAGCAGCGTACAAACCGTCCACGACACCATGACCTTGCTCGTCAGCCAACTGCCGCAACGCCCGACCCGCATCCGCGAACGCCCGCTTTACCGAACTAACCCGAGAAATAACGTCCAGCGCTGGATCATCACCGACCCCGCGCACCATCGAGACAGCAACGGCCCCAGCGTCCGCCTGATTCCCAGCACTACCCTCCTGCACCTCATCCGCAGCAGCGTACAAACCGTCCACGACACCATGACCTTGCTCGTCAGCCAACTGCCGCAACGCCCGACCCGCATCCGCGAACGCCCGCTTTACCGAACTAACCCGAGAAAAAACGTCCAGCGCTGGATCAACAACGCCCCCACGCACCATCGGGGAAGCAACCGCCGCCTGATTCCCAGCACCAACCTCCTGCCAACGCGCCTCTTCCGCTCTCACCGCCTCGAACACGTCGCGAGTCAAACCACTCACCGCCACGCCAATGACAGGGTCACCGGTCCCCCCGCACCGCCCAAGCACCACGCCAGTCACCCGGATGCTCACCCAGCCACTGCGCCAGCACCATCCGGAACCGTTCCGACACCCTCAGCGGCCCCAAAAGCCCGTCCGCATCAGCCAACAACCGGTCCACAGCACCACGACCCGCAATCCCGGCCCACTCATCCAACTGCGCCTTGGCCCGCTCGTACCGCTCTGTCTCCGACCCGGACCCTGCCCCCGGCAGCGGGGCCTTCTCCGCACCGAACCCGCCACCATCGGAGGTGGCGCCCTCGCGCTGGCTTGCGTCGTCGAGGTAGGGGCTTGGGCCTTCTGGGTGCAGTTTGCCCCGGAACGCCAACCCCGTCAGATTGCCGACGCCGCTGAACACCGACTCGAACACGCCCTCCTTAAGAGACCCCAAAACCTCATCCGCAGCAGCGTACAAACCGTCCACGACACCGTGACCTTGCTCGTCAGCCAACTGCCGCAACGCCCGACCTGCATCCGCGAACGCCCGCTTTACCGACCCAAACTTAGAAATAACGCTCAGCGCTGAATCAACAACACCCCCACGCACCATCGGGGCAGCAACAGCCGCCCGATTCCCAGCACCACCCTCCTGCCAACGAGCCTCTTCCGCTC
>NZ_GL877893.1 GCF_000194155.1 Saccharopolyspora spinosa NRRL 18395 | reverse complement strand
ATGAGTTGCCCGCGTTCCTGGGACAGGATACCGGTGACGATGCTGCGGGTCCCGGCGGTGTTGGGTCGGTTGCCGGCGTGGATGATTTCGCTGGTTTCCTCCCCGACTACCACGACTTGGAGGGTTCCGTTGGGTTGTTTGGGGATGCGGTGTGGCCGGATGCGGGGGATGCGGTGGGGGGTGGTGTGTTGGGTGTCGCAGATCCGGTAGCGGGGGGTGAGTCGGTTGGGTCTTGGGATCGGTTCCTGCCGGGGGTGAATCAGGCGAATTATCATTCCGGTGATGAGCGTTATCAGGTGAATTTCCTGGAGACGGTGGTGGCGCTCTTCAATTCTCTGAAGTTCGGCCGGCAGTTCGTGGCGGGGGCGGGGACTGGGCGGGCGGTGGGTCCTTGGATGCCGCGTTACCGGAGACTGTCACAGCCGGGTCTGAGTCTCGGGCGTTGGCGGATCCGGACGGTGGTGCTATGTCTGTGGGGCATGAGTCCTCGCCGGGTGGCTTGACCGGCCGGGATGGGTCTTCTGTTGCGGATTCAGTTGCGGGGCTTGGAGTTTCGCATCGCGAGGACACTGGAACGGATCTGCCGGAATCGGCGGTGCTGTCGGTGGATGGGGCGCAGGCGGTGCCGTCTCTGCAGCAGGACCGGGTGGTGGCGCCGCTTGCGGAGCTGCCGGTGGACGCGGTCCGGGTGCCGGTGCCGGCGGATGTGGTTGCTGGTGGCGGGTTGCTGGAGTTCGTGCGGGACGGTGTCACGGATTCCACGGGTGGGCCTGTGCTGCTGGTCGCGCAGGGCAATCCGGGTGCGGGTGTGGTGGTCTCGACTGGTCAGGGTTCGGCTCTGGCGCGGGGCGTGGGGCGTGATGTTGTCGCGATGACGCAGGGACAGGGCGGGCGCGGGCCGCGGTGGATGGTGTTCGCCGCGGATGGTTCTCGGCCCAGGCCGGTGGGCGGGCCCGGTGGCCTGGTGCCAGCTGGGGGCGGTCAGGGTATGGCAGGTCTGGCGGATTCGTCGGCTGTGATTGCGGTCTTTGGTCAGAAGATGGTGGCCAGGGAAGAGACACCGGCTGCCCAGACGACGTCTGGCCAGGCGGCGTCGGTGGTCGGGGACGCACAGCCCGGGACGACGATCAGGTCTACCAGGGAGGAAGTGTTGCGGCCTAGTGGTTCCCGGTGGCCGGGCCAGGGTGGGGGCTCTGGGTTGCCGGCCGAGGTGACGGGTCCGAAAAAGCGGCAAAAGGTGGATGCAACCGTTGCTGTTGGGGCTGTTTCCGGGAGTCCGGGTGATGGCGGGAGTGGGGTGCTCACTGCGACGGAGCAGGCAGCACAGCAGGACTCTAGTGCGGAGCGGAAACGAAAAAGGAAGGAAAATGACGCGAAGCGGTACCAGGCGGTAAAGGCTGCTGCCGCTCGTGTTGCGGTGTTGGAGGAGTTGGCGGAGCGGGGGCCGCTGAGTGGGGAGCAGGAGGCGGAGCTGGCGGAGCTTCGCGCGAAGGCGCAGCAGAAGCAGAAGCAGAAGGAAAGTGCCACGGAGCGGTCCCGGGCGGTAAAGGCTGCTGCCGCTCGTGTTGCGGTGTTGGAGGAGTTGGCGGAGCGGGGGCCGCTGAGTGGGGAGCAGGAGGCGGAGCTGGCGGAGCTTCGCGCGAAGGCGCAGCAGAAGCAGAAGCAGAAGGAAAGTGCCACGGAGCGGTCCCGGGCGGTAAAGGCTGCTGCCGCTCGTGTTGCGGTGTTGGAGGAGTTGGCGGAGCGGGGGCCGCTGAGTGGGGAGCAGGAGGCGGAGCTGGCGGAGCTTCGCCCGAAGGCGCAGCAGAAGCAGAAGCAGAAGGAAAGTGCCGCGAAGTATCGCAGGGCGGGAAAGGCTGCTGCCGCCCGGGTCGCGGAGTTGGAGGAATTGGCGGAGCAGGGGCCGCTGACTGTGGAGCAGGAGGCGGAGCCTGGCGGAGCTTTACCCGAAGGCGCAGCAAAAGCAGAAGCAGAAGGAAAGTGCCCCGAAGTATCGCAGGGCGGGAAAGGCTGCTGCCGCCCGGGTCGCGGAGTTGGAGCAATTGGCGGAGCAGGGGCCGCAGGCTGCGGAGCAGGAGGCGCATCGCCCGGACCCTAAGGACTGGCGGACAAGGACGCAAAGGGACGCGGATCGGTACCGGGCGATGACGGCTGCTGCCGCTCGTGTTGCGGAGTTGGAGGCGTTGGCGGAGCGTGGGCCGCTGGCTACGGAGCAGGAGGTGGAGCTGGCGGAGCTTCGGCCGAAGGCACAGCAGTGGCAGAAGTGGCAGAAAAGGAAGGATGCGGACGCGGATCGGTACCGGACCGGAAAGGCTGCTGGCGAACGGATTGAGGGTCCGGAGGGAGTATCGGGGTGGACTGGGGCTGTGGGTGATTCCGGTGCTGGGGGCTGAATCGGATGGGGAGGTGGTGTTGCCGCCCAGTGGTTCCTGGCGGGGCCAGGGTGGGGGGTCTGGGTTGCCAACTGAGGTGACAGGTCCGAAGCATCGGGGTGTTGTTTCTGGGCCGGTGGCGGGGAAAACCGGCGCGAGTGCGGGGAGGACGCAGGGGGAGGCTGGCCAGGGCTCGCGGGGGGAGGTTGGCGAGGGTTCCGGGGGGGCCAAGTGGCGGGAGGAGGACGCAGCCGCTGCTGCGGCTGTTTCCGGGAGCCCGGGTAATGGCGGGAGTGGGGTGCTCACAGCTGCTGCCGATCGGATTGCGGGGCCGGAGGGAGTATCGGGGTGGACTGGGGCTGATCAGAACGACTTGGACGCGTGGTCGGCCGACGTTGATCTGGGCTGCCGATCGGGTTGCGGTGTTGGAGGCGTTGGCGGAGCGGGACCCGCTGAGGGAGGAGCAGGCGGCGGAGCTAGCGGCGCTTCGGCCGAAGGCGCAGCAGCGGCGGGAACAGAAGGAAGGGGCCGCGGAGCGGTCCAGAGCGAGAAAGGCTGCTGCCACCCGGGTTGCGGTGTTGGAGGAGTTGGAGG
>NZ_GL877892.1 GCF_000194155.1 Saccharopolyspora spinosa NRRL 18395 | reverse complement strand
GCGGATCGTCCGCTACGCGGACGATTTCGTCGTGCTCGTGCACGGAGACCGCCAGGATGTCGAAGCCCTACGCGAAGACATCGTCCATGTGCTCGAACCGTTGGGACTTCGGTTTTCCGAGGCGAAGACCCGCATTCTGCACATGGACGAGGCGTTCGACTTTCTTGGGTTCCGCATCCAGTGGAAACGCAAGCGAGGAACGGACAAGTGGTACGTCTACACCTTCATCGCCGACCGGCCCATCCGGTCGTTGAAGGACAAGATCCGTGCCCTGACGAGCAGGTTGTCGCAGCAACGCCCCAGGGACGTGCTGATCAGGCTCAATCAGATCATGCGCGGCTGGGCCCACTACTTCCGGCACGCAGTTTGCCAACACACCCTGGATGCCCTCGAAAACTTCGTGTGGTGGAGGGTCATTTACTGGTGGAAGAAACTGCATCGTTGGAATTGGAGGGATGTCCGCCGACGGCTCACCGGTCCCAACGGCCGATGGCGCAGACCCGCGGCGGACGGGATCGAACTGTTCAACATCGCCTCGGTGCCGGTCACCCGCTACCGATACCGGGGCATCAAGATCCCCAACCCCTGGATCACGCCTGACCACGCCTAACGACAGACACCGTGGAGAGCCCGTTGCCGAGAGATCGGCACGGCGGGTTCGGCGAGCGGCCTGGGGAAACGGGGATGAGCGGGTTCCGCAGGGGCCACGATCACGGGTATCGGAGATGCAGGCCAAGCTTCACCGTTGGGCGGCGGCCGATCCCGGCCGCAGGTTCGACGACTTGTTTAATTTCGTGTATGACCCGGCGACGCTGCTCGTGGCGTTTGATCGGGTCGCGGGCAATACCGGTGCGCGCAGCCCCGGCGTCGACGGTTTGACTGTCGTCGATATCGAGGCGGCCATTGGGGTGCCCGGGTTCCTGAACGACCTACGCACCCAGCTCAAGGAGGGTGTGTTCCGGCCGTTGCCGGTGCGGGAACGCAGGATCCCTAAGCCGGGTGGGAGCGGGAAGGTCCGTCGCCTGGGGATTCCCACGGTGGCGGACCGGGTTGTTCAGGCGGCGCTGAAGCTGGTGCTGGAACCGATCTTCGAGGCCGTTTTCGAACCGGTCTCCTACGGGTTCCGGCCGATGCGGCGGGCGCACGACGCGATCGCCGAGATTCAACGGTTCGGCACCAAGGGCTACCGGTGGGTGCTGGACGCGGACATCGAGGCGTGCTTTGACTCTATCTCGCATACCGCCCTGATGGATCGGGTGCGGGCCCGAGTCAAGGACAAGCGTGTGCTCGCGCTGGTGAAAGCGTTCCTCAAGGCCGGGGTCCTGACCGAACTTGGCTACCAGGAGGATAGTTTTGCCGGAACGCCGCAAGGGGGCATCCTGTCCCCGCTGCTGGCGAACATCGCCCTGAGCGTGCTCGATGAGCACGTGCATGGGCCGTGGCGGCCGGGCGGGATCATGAGTACCCCGAGCCGACGCGCTCGGCGTCGTGGCAAGAACCTGCCGAACTGGCGGATCGTCCGCTACGCGGACGATTTCGTCGTGCTCGTGCACGGAGACCGCCAGGATGTCGAAGCCCTACGCGAAGACATCGTCCATGTGCTCGAACCGTTGGGACTTCGGTTTTCCGAGGCGTCAGGGCGGTGGGGTAGTCGAGGTAGCCGGCTTGGGCTTTGCGGGTGAGGTAGGTGACCGTGGCTGCGGCGTTTTTGCGTTGGGTCGGGGTCAGGTCGTCTCGTGTGCCGGTGGTGGTGTCGATGGTGGCGGCGACGTCGAGGGCGTGGCCGTCGAGGATGCGGCGAGCTTGCTCGCCGACCCAGGTTTCGGCTGCGGGGTCACCTTCGTCGTGCAGGCACCAGGCGGCTTTCCAGAGGTATTCCAGGACGTGAATGACGTCGATGAGGATCGTGACCTTGACCTCGCGGGTACGGGCCTCGGTACGGATGCGGCGGAGCTGGTCGTTGTTGCCGTCGACCAGGGCGATCCATTGCCGCTGGTGGGTGGGGTCACGGCGGGTGGCCTCGTCGAAAACGGCGGTGAGCACGCCGGCGGCGTTGGTGGTGACGCTGGCGGTCAGCCACTTGTTTCGGGCCACCGGCGCGGGCGTGATCTCCTCGGCTGAGGTGGTCTCGCTGGTGCGGGCGAGGATGTCGGCGGCGGTGCGGGCGGCGGGAGTGATGTCGTAGACGCTACCGACCTCGGCCATGCGTGTGCGGTTACGTTTCTCCCCTTTGGACAGACGAGTGCCCAGTTTCCTGACCGATTCGGCGGCTTTCTTGCGGGTGGCCTCGCGTAGTGCTTCGGGATGCATGACGATGCCCTTGCCGTCGGCGGAGAGCACCAGCACATCCCCGCTGGTCCCCGCCGGGGACCGCCGGGTTTCGTAGAAGGTCTCGAAATCGGTCGCGGCCCGAGCGGCCAGCTGCTGGAGTTGGCGTTTGCCCACTTCTTGCCCAGTGGCGCGGCTGATCGCCGCCTGGGCATCGCCGAAGGAGCCGCGGGCGGCCTCCAGGGCGGCCAGCCGCCGCAGCCCGTGCGAGTGCTTCTCGGCCGGCAGGTTCAGCACCCCGTCCGCGGGATGGACAGTGGACGCACTCGGCGCCCGGTAGGCCAGCCGGGTCACGGTCACCTCGCCGAACACCGTGGCCAGACCACGCCGGCGTCCCTGCTCCAGGCGAGTGCGCTGGATGCCGTCGGGGCCGGTCACGCCGCCGGGAACCGGGTGCTCACGCACCGAACGAAGATCAAGATGTTCCTGCAGCAGCCGGCGCATCAACGTCCGGGACCGCTCGGTCAGCAGCTCTTCCAGCTCGCCATGCGTGATGCCACAGTCAGCGGCGCCGAGCTCCGTGATGATCGACTCGAACACCGCCCGAGAGGATTCGAACGCTCCGGCGACATCGTGGTTCGCGTACCCTGCCACAGGGCTCCTTCTTTACGTTGATGGACGTCAGACACCCACAACGTAACCAGAAGGAGCCCCTTTCATGATCACCACCCACCGACCCCCCCCGACCTCTTTTGAGGTGAGGTCATGCTGCCTGGGGGATGGCGTTGTGGGTGGGGTGGTTGCGTTGTTGTTCTTGGGTGAGGTGGTAGGTCCAGTAGTCGTTGAAGTCGCCGTTGGCGTGGAGGGCGCGGAGTTGGAGGATGGCTTCGGCGCTGGGTAGTTTCCAACGGGCGCCGGTGATGTCCATGCGGTCGGCGATGAGGTGGCGGCAGGCGCCTTCGATGA
>NZ_GL877891.1:2507-4278 GCF_000194155.1 Saccharopolyspora spinosa NRRL 18395 | reverse complement strand
GGTTGTTCTGGCCTGGTGGGCGGGTGGATGGTGTCGGGTCCGTGGCTGGCGGTGGGCGGGGTGTGATGGGTCTGCCGGGTGCTGGGGTGTGGGTGATGGGGGTGCCGGGGGTGGGTGTGGATGGGGAGGGGGTGTTGCGGCCTAGTGGTTTCCGGTGGCGGGGTCCAGACGAGGAAGTGGTGCGCTACCTGGGCACGGCCCGAGCGGCCGCGGTGACCAGCGTTCCCGAGTCCACGGCTCAGGCATGGCTGGACGGCAGAGGCCAGCCCTTCTCATTCTATCTGCGCCGTATGCGCGAGGCTGACCGGCTCCCGACCTCGGAGCTGGTGCGCTACCTCGGCCCCGGCCGGGCACTCGAGGTGACCGACGGCGTCGTGGAGTCGGCGGTATGGGCGTGGCTGGAGGGCGCCAGCGTGACGTCGATCTGGATGCGTGGTTTGCTCAGGCGGTGGCGGGTGTAGATGGGGTGCAGGTGCCGCAGGGTGCGGCGGATGCTGGGGTGATGCTGGCCGGGGGTGCTGATGGGGAGTTTGTCGCGACCGAGTCGACCGCGTTCCTGGGACCGGATGCAGGCGACGATGCTGCGGGTGCCGGCGGTGCTGGGTCGGTTGCCCGAGGGAATGATTTCGCCGGTTTCCTCCCCGACTACACCGAGGGGGCGGGTTCGGTGACCCTCGGACGTTGGTGGGCCCGTTGGTGGGGGATTCTGCCGAATCCAGTCCGAGCGGGGTGGGGTGGTTCGGTGTGGAGGTGCGGGGTGAGGGGGTGAGATCGGGGTCGGAGAGGGTTCAGGAGGAACGTCCGGGGTGGGGTGGCGCGCGACGGCGGTTGTTCTGGCCTGGTGGTAGGGGGGTGGATGGTGTCGGGTCTGTGGGTGGCGGTGGGCGAGGTGTGGTGGGTCTGCCGGGTATCGGGGCGTGGGACCGCCACCCGGGGGTGGGTGTGGATGGGGAGGGGGTGTTGCGGCCTAGTGGTTTCCGGTGGCGGGGTCAGGGTGGGGGGTCTGGGTTGCCTGCTGTGGTGACGGGTCCGAAGCGTCAGCCTCGCGTTGGGCCGGTGGCGGGGAAAGCCGGCGCTGGCGAGGGTTCCGGCGGGGTTACGCGGCGGAAGGTGGACGCGGCCGCTGCTGTTGGGGCTGTTTCCGGGAGTCCGGGTGATGGTGGGAGTGGGGTGCTCACGGCGGCGGAGCAGGCAGCACCGCAGGACCCGAGTGCGGAGCGGAAACAGAAGGAATATAACGCGAAGCATTACCAGGCGAGAAAGGCTGCTGCCGCCCGGGTTGTGGAGTTGAAGAAGCAGGGGCCGCTGACTGAGGAGCAGGAGGCGGAGTTGGTGGAGCTCCAGCCGAAGGCGCAGCAGTTGAAGAAAAAGCAGGATGCAGACGCGGCGCGGTCCCACGCGAGAAAGGTTGCTGCCGCCCGGATTGCGCTGTTGGAGGCGTTGGCGGAGCGGGAGCGGCTGACTGGGGAGAAGGAGGTGGAGTTGGCGGACCTTCAGCCGAAGGTGGCGCAGCAGAAGCAGAAACAGAAGGAAAGCAACGTAAAGCATTACCGGGTGGGAAGGGCTGCTGTCGATCGTGTTGCGGAGTTGGAGGCGTTGAAGGAGTGGGGGCCGCTGACGGTGGAGCAGGTGGCGGAGTTGGCGGAGCTCCAACCGAAGGCACAGAAGTGGCAGAAAAGGAAGGAAGGGGACGCGGCGCGGTCCCGTGCGGTAAAGGTTGCTGCCGCTCGTGTTGCGGAGTTGGAGGCGTTGGCGGAGCGGGCAGGCCGCT
>NZ_GL877891.1:0-1800 GCF_000194155.1 Saccharopolyspora spinosa NRRL 18395 | reverse complement strand
GATGGAGTTGGCGGAGCTTCGGCCGAAGGTGGTGGGGCGGAAGAAGAAGGGCCGGGAGGTGGCGGAGACCGGGGTGGGTGGGGCCCCGGTGACCGATCGGGGTGCGTGGCCGGAGGCGTTGTCGGGGTGGGCAGGGGCTGATCAGAACGACTCGGACGCGTGGTCGGCTGACGTCGATCTGGATGCGTGGCTTGATCAGGCGATGACGGATGTAGATGGGGTGCAGGTGCCCCACGTCGCTGCGGATGCTGGGGTGATGCTGGGCGCGGATGCTTATGAGGAGTTTGTCGCGACCGAGTTGCCCGCGTTCCTGGGGCAGGATGCCGGCGACGATGCTGCGGGTGTCGGCGGTGCTGGGTCGGTTGCCGGGGGATTTGATTTCGCTGGTTTCCTCCCCGACTACACCGAGTGGGAGGGTTCCGTTGGGTTGTTTGGGGGTGAAGGCTCTGACGGGTTGTTTTTCGGTGAGCCGTTTTCGGGGGATGCGGTGTGGCCGGATGCAGGCGATGCGGCGGAGTCTGGGGCGTTAGGGGTTTCAGTTCCGGTCCTGGTAGGTGAGTTGGTTGGGTCTGGGTATCGGTTCCTGCGGGGGGTGAATCAGGCCAATTATGGTTCCGGTGATGAGCGTTGCGAGAAAGGCTTCTGCCGCTCGTGTTGTGGAGTTGGAGGCGTTGAAGGAGTGGGGGCCGCTGGCGGTGGAGCAGGTGGCGGAGCTGGCGGAGCTCCGGTCGACGGTGGTGGGGTGGGGGCGGAAGAAGAAGGTCCGGGAGATGACGGAGATCGGGGTGGGTGGGGCCCCGGTGGCCGATCGGGTTGCGGGGCCGGGGGGGGGCCAGGGTTGCGGAGTTGGAGGCGTTGAAGGAGCGGGGGCTGCTGACTGACGAGCAGGAGGTGGAGCTGCGGCCGAAGGTGGTGGGGCGGGACAAGGAGGTCCGGGAGATGACGGAGCTCGGGGTGGGTGGGGCCCAGGTGGCCGATCGGGGTGTGGGGCCAGAGGGAGTGTCGGGGTGGGCTGGGGCTGATCAGGTCGGGCGGGAGGGGGGGTCGGCTGATGTTGATCTGGATGCGTGGCTTGCTCGGGTGGTGCCGGATGAATTGGGGGTACAGGTGCCGCAGGGCAGGGCCGCGGATGCTGGGGTGATGCTGGGCGAGGGTGCTTATGAGGAGTTTGTCGCGACCGAGTTGCCCGCGTTCTTGGGACAGGATGCTGGCGACGATGCTGTGGGTGTCGGCGGTGCTGGGGCGGTTGCCAGTGGGTCGGATTTCGCCGGTTTCCTCTCCGACTTCTCCGACGGGGAGGGTTCGGTTGGGGTGTTTGGGGGTGAAGGCGCTGACGGTCTGTTTTTCGGTGAGCCGTTTGCGGAGAATGCGGTGTGGCCGGATGCGGGGGATGCGACGGAGTCTGCTGTGGAGCAGGAGGTGGAGCTGGCGGAGCTTCGGCCGAAGGCGCAGCAGTGGCAGAAGAAGAAGAAAAGAGACGTTGAATGGCAACGGGTGAGAAAGGCTGTTGCCGCCCGGGTTGCGGAGTTGGAGAGGCTGGAAGGGCTGACTGAGGAGCAGGAGGCGGAGTTGGCGGAGCTCCGGTCGAAGGTGCCGGGGCGGGGGCAGAAGAAGAAGGACCGGGACGTGACGGAGACCTTGACTGGGGAGCAGGAGGCGGAGTTGGCGGAGCTCCGGCCGAAGGCGCAGCAGCGGCATAAAGAGAAGAAAAGGTTGGCGGATCGGTACCGGGAGATGAGGGCTGCTGCCGCCCGGATTGCGGTGTTGGAGACGTTGAAGGAGCGGGGGCCGCTGACTGTG
>NZ_GL877890.1 GCF_000194155.1 Saccharopolyspora spinosa NRRL 18395 | reverse complement strand
GGGGTTGGTGGGTGGGGATGCTGTGGTGTCGCTGGAGGAGGTGGTGGCGCTGGTCGCGGCCAGGCACCACGAACTCGGTGGTGATCACCTGGACCGGGTGGTGGAGTTTTCCCAGGCGCTGGCGGATAGGCTGGACACGCTCGGTACCGGGCTGAGTATCCCCGCCGGGGCCACACCGCAGCCGGGGAGGGGCATGCTGCGGCAGTCCGCTGACGACCCGGGGCCGGCGACCGGTGAGTCCCGCACCCGGGACGTGGTGCACGGCGATCCCGGCAGAAAAACCGATGCCACCGCCAGGCGAGAAAGGCCGAAGCCGATCGGGTTGTGGTGTTGGAGGAGTTGGCGGGGCGCGGGGAGTTGCCTGAGGAGCTGGCGGCGGAGCTTGCGGAGCTCCAGCGAAAGGTAGCGGAGTGGAAGCAGCAAAAGAAGGCAGATAACGCGAAGCAGTACCAGGCGAGCAAGGCTGCCGCCGATCGTGTTGTGGTGTTGGAGGAGTACAGCGGGGCAGGGGGGGGGGGGGCCGCAGTGGACGGTATTCGGTGCGGATGGTTCGGCTAGGCCGGTGGCTGGGCCCGGTGCTCCGGTGCCGGCTGGCGGGCACGGGGGCCTGGCCGGTCTGGTGGAGTCTTCGGTGCCTGCTCCGGCCGGCATGGCAGGGTCGGGACCGCCACCGGTGGATGACATTCCGGGGTTGGTGGGTGGGGATGCTGTGGTGTCGGGCAGTGGTTTTCGGTTTTCGGGGCAGTCGTGGCTGTTGTTCATGTTCGTGCCTCTTGTTGTGCCGTCAAGCTGGAATTGTGGCCTCGTCGGACGGCGGGATGGGCGGATGATCATCTTGGGGCGGACAATGACCGGGTCATCTCGAGGCTGCTCGTCGGACGTCCTGGCGAGTGTGGCGTCGCATCAAAACTTTGCGTGAGGCAAGCATCGGTCAGCGATTGTCCTCGGTGATCTGGCGTATCGCGGCGGAGTCGTCGTGTTTCACGGCCACGGCCACGGCTATCGCACGGAGTTGTTCCCCGCTGGCTGGGAGTTGTGGGGTGATGGGTGAGGCGCCCGGTGGTTGGTGGAGTTCGTGCGGGGTGGTGTCGCGGATTCCTCGGGCGGGCCTGTGCTGCTGGTCGCACAGAGCAATCCGGGTGCGGGTGTGGTGGTCTCGCCGGGGCAGGGTTCGGCCCTGGCCCAGGGGATGGGGCGTGATGTTGTCGCGGTGACACCGGGACAGGGCGGGCGCGGGCCGCAGTGGACGGTATTCGGTGCGGATGGTTCGGCTACAGGGGGTGGGGCGTGATGTTGTCGCGGTGACACCGGGACAGGGCGGGCGCGGGCCGCAGTGGACGGTATTCGCCGCCGATGGCTCTGTTCCCAGACCGGTGCCCGGGGCGCCGGAGGATCTGGCCGGAGCGCCGGAGGGTCTGGCCGGTCTGGTGGAGTCTTCGGTGGCTGTTCCGGGCGGCGTGGCTGGGTCGGGACCGCCGCCGGCGGGGCAGTGGTCGCGCTCGGATCTGCGGGGGGAGATCGACCGGGCGAGGAAGCTGGACCGCTCTGGCGGGGATGAGCTGGCGGCGCGGCGGATTGTGGAGGACACCCATGACATCCGGGGGTTGGTGGGTGGGGATGCTGTGGTGTCGCTGGAGGAGGTGGTGGCGCTGTGGTTCCGGGTTGCGTAGCCAGGGCTGGGGATCCGGGCTGCCCACCGAGGTGACGGGCCCTAAGCGTCAGCCCGGCGCGTCCGGGCCGGAGGCCGGGAAAACCGGCTCGAAAGGCACGAAGAGGACACGGGCGGAGGCCGATGAGGGGTCGCGGGCGGGGGCTGGCGAAAGTTCGAGGGGCACCAAGCGGCGGAAGGTGACAGCAGCCGCATGACCCCGGCAGTCCGGGCAATGACGAGTGAGCTGCTCACCCCGACCGATCAGGTAACACCACAGGACGAGCGGAGTGCACAGCGGAAACAGAAAAACGGGAAAGAAGCGCGAAGTATCGCCAGAGGTTAAGCGCTGCCGCCGATCGGGTTGTGGTGTTGGAAGGAAGGCAAGGGACGTGAAGCAGTATCAGGCGAGAAGGGCTGCTGCCGATCGGGTTGCGGAGTTGGAAGAGTTGAAGGGGCACGGGCCGCTGACTGAGGAGCAGGAGGCGGAGCTGGCGGAACTCCAGTCGAAGATGGCGGGGTGGAAGCAGCATACGAAGGGAAGGAGCGCGACGTATCGCCAGGGGTTAAGGGCTGCTGCCGATCGGGTTGTGGTGTTGGAGGAGTTGGCGGGGCGGGGGCAGCTGGCTGAGGAGCAGGCGGCGGAGCTGGCCCAGGGCTGGGGATCCGGGCTGCCCACCGAGGTGGCGGGTCCGAAGCGTCAGCCCGGTGTGTCCGGGCTGGAGGCCGGGAAACCCGGCCCGGGCGCAAAAAGGACACGGGCGGAGGCCGGTGAGAGATCGCGGGGGAAGGCTGGCGAGAGTTCGCGGGGTGCCAAGCGGCAGAAGGCGGGCTGTGTCGGGGGATGCGGGTGCGGGAGATGCCGGGGTGATGCTTGGCGAGGGCGCTGTCGAGGACGTTCTCGCGACCGAGTTGACCGCGTTCCTGGGACCGGATGCCGGTGACGATGCGGGTGCCGGAGATACCGGGGCGGTCGCCTGGGGGGACGATTCCGCCGGTTTCCTCCCCGACTACCACGACTGGGAAGTTTCCGTGGGGGAGGTGGAAGAGTCTGGGGTGGCGCGGGGTCTGGGCTGCCCGCCGAGGTGACGGGCCCAAAACGTCGGCGCAGTGTGTCCGGGCCGGTGGCGGGGAAAGCCGACGCGAGTGCCGGGAATTCGCGGGACGAGGCTGACCAGGGTTCGCGGGGGGAGATTGGGGAGGGTTCTGGGGGGGTTAAGCGGCGGAAGGTGGACGCGTCCGCTGCTGTTGAGGCTCTGTCGGCGGTCGGGTTGCGGAGTTGGAGGAGTTGAAGGGGCGGGGGCCGCTGACTGAGGAGCAGGAAGCGGAGCTGGCGGAGCTCCAGTCGAAGGAGGCGCAGCGGAAACAGCAACAGACGGAAGGCAAAGCGAAGTATCGCCGGGCGAGAAAAGCCGAGGCTGCCCGTGTTGTGGTGTTGGAGGAGTTGGCGGGGCGGGAGGAGTTGACTGAGGAGCTGGCGGCTGAGCTGGCGGAGCTCCAGTCGAAGGTGGCGGAGTCGAAACAGCAGAAGGCGGAAAATAACGCGAGGTCTCGTCGGGCGAGAAAAGCCGAGGCTGCCCGTGTCGAGCGATGCGGGTGCGGGAGATGCCGGAGCGGATGATTTTGCCGGTTTCCTCCCCGACTATCACGACTGGGCGGATCCCGTTGGGTTGTTCGGGGTCGAAGGGCCTGACGAGGGATCTTTCGGTGACCTGTTTCCGGAAGGTGCGGTGTGGCCGGATGCGGTGGGTGGGAATGCGGTGGGCGGGGTGGGGGAGTCTGGGCGTGGGGTGAATCAGGCCAGCTACCGCGAAATATCGCAGGGAGATGAAAGCAGCTGCCGCCCGTGTTGCGGAGTTGGAGGAGTTGAAAGAGCAGGGGCCGCTGACTGACGAGCAAGAGGCGGAGCTGGCTGAGCTCCAGGCGAAGGTGGCACACCAGAAGCAGAAAAAGAAGGACGCGAAAGCGAGATATCGCCGGGCGAGAAAGGCGGCTTTCGCCCGTGTTGCGGAGTTGGAGGCGTTGAAGGAGCGGGGGCCGCTGACTGTGGAGCCGGTGGCAGAGTTGGCGGAGCTTCAACCCCGAGCTGACCGCGTTCCTGGGACCGGATGCCGGAGCGGATGATTTCGCCGGTTTCCTCCCCGACTACCACGATTGGGAGAGCTCCGTTGGGTTGTTCGGGGTCGAAGGTCCTGGCGGGGGCACATTCGGTGACCCGTTTCCGGAACGTGCGGTGTGGCCCGATGAGGGGTGGCCGGATGCGGTGGGCGAGGTGGGGGAGTCTGGGGTGTGGGCGGATTCCGACCGGGATGCGGGGGGTGCGGTTATCGCCAGGGGTTAAAGGCTGCTGCCGATCGTGTTGTGGTGTTGGAGGAGTTGGCGGGACGGGGTCCGTTGACTGAGGAGCAGGAGGCGGAGCTGGCGGCGCTACGGCCGAAGGCGCAGCAGAAGCAGCAAACTAAGGAAAAGGACGTCGAGTATCACCAGAGGTTAAGGGCTGCTGCCGCCCGTGTTGCGGAGTTGGAGGGTCGGGAAGGGCTGGCTGAGGAGCAGGTGGCGCAGGCGGAGTTGGAGGAGTTGGTGGGGCAGGGGCCGTTGACTGAGGAGCAGGCGGCGGAGTTGGCGGCGCTTCGGTTGAAGGTGGTGGGGCGGGCGCGGAAGAAGCAGGATCGGGGGGTGACGGAGACAGGGGTGGGTGGGGCCCCGGTGGGGCGGGATGAGTGGATTGCGGGGCTGGAGGGGGTATCGGAGTGGACTGGGACTGCTCAGGACGGCGGGTACGCCCGCCGAGGTGACGGGTCCGAAACGTCGGCGCGGTGTGTCCGGGCCGGTGGGGGAGGAATCCGGGTCCGGGCCGGTGGCGGGGAAAGCCGACGCGAGCGCGGAGAGGACGAGGGAGGAGGCTGGCCCGGGTTCCGGGGGGGTTAAGCGGCGGACGGTGGACGCAGCTGCTGCTGGGGCTGTTTCCGGGAGTCCAGGACACGGGCGGAGACCGGTGAGAGTTCCTGGGGGGCGAAGCGGCGGAAAGTGACAGCAGCCGCAGCTGGGATTGACCCCGGTAGTCCGGGCAATGACGAGAGTGGGGTGCTCACCCCGACCGATCAGGCAACAGAACAGGACGAGCTGACGGCGGAGAGGAGACGGAAAGACAGGGAAAAGGCGGTGAAGTATCGCCGGGCAAGAAAGGCCGCCGCCGATCGGTTTGCGGAGTTGGAGAAGTTGAATGAGCGGGGGCAGCTGACTTCGGAGCAGGCTGGGGAGCTGGCGGCGCTCCAGCCGAAGGCGGCGGAGTGGAAGCAGCAAAAGAAGGCAAAGAAGCGGGGGCGAGGGCGGAAGAAGAAGGACCGGGAGGTGATGGAGACCGGGGTGGGTGAGGTCCCGGTGGCGGGGCGGGATGAGCGGATTGCGGGGCCGGCGGGGGTATCGGAGTTGACTGGGACTGATCAGGACGGCTGGCATGCGGTGGCGGGTTCAGCTGTGTCGGGGGATCTGCGGTGACCGGGATGTGGGTGATTCCGGTGCCAGAACCGGAACCGGACCAGGGAATGGTGGTGTTGCCGCCCAGTGATTCTGTTTTGCGTAGCCAGGGCTGGGGATCCGGGTTGCCCACCGAGGTGACGGGCCCGAAGCGTCAGCCCGGTGCGTCCGGGCCTGAGGCGGGGAAAACCGGGGCGGGCGTGAAAAGGACACGGGCGGAGACCGGTGAGATGCGGTGCATACCGACAGCAAAGACCTTGCTGGGCGCGATGTGGTCGTGTTGTGGGATCCGCAGCTGGGCGAGGAAGCCGAGGTAGCCGATGTTTCTGCGGTGACCGGGATGTGGGTGATTCCGGTGCCAGAACCGGAACCGGACCAGGGAATGGTGGTGTTGCCGCCCAGTGATTCTGTTTTGCGTAGCCAGGGCTGGGGATCCGGGTT
>NZ_GL877889.1:6617-8995 GCF_000194155.1 Saccharopolyspora spinosa NRRL 18395 | reverse complement strand
CGACCACGAACCCGGACGGGGCGTGGACCACTCAGCAGGCCCGCAACCTGCTGATGGACCTCGGCGATGGCATCACCGAATTCCGGTCCCTCCTGCGAGATCGGGCCGGCCAGTTCACCACGTCGTTCGAAGCGGTCCTCGCCGATGCAAGCATCCGCGTAGTCAAGACTCCCCCGCGCTGCCCGCGGACGAACTGTTTTCCTGAACGGTTCGATGTCGGCGGCCGTCGGCTGCGAACCCTCCCCCCGCGACACAGTCGCTGCGAAACCACCACCACGGCTGCCTCCGGCAGAGGCGCGTAGTCCGCCATGCTGAATCCACCAGGCCACGTCGGCGCCCGCGTCCGCCAGCACGTCCGGCGGCACCGTCGAATCGGGATCGATCCTTCTGACATCACCCTGAACCGCGTCCAGGAAATAGAATCCCGCGCAGCATGCCACGATCGCTGCGACGCCACTGATCAAGGCCGCCGATCCCTACGGCGACATGGTCGCCCCTACCGAAGAAGCGCGTGAGGTAGTAAATCTCACGACCGTCCAGGGCCCGCGCCAGCCCATGCAGCACGTTCAGCTCCCGCCGGCTGGGCGGCCCGCCCAGCTCACTCAGCCTCCCGTATCCCGTTCTCACTCCACACCACCCGCCTCAACGGCTGCGGCGACCGCAGGAGCCCCTCCGTGATAGCCCCCAGAACAGCCCGGCGCAGCTCCCCAGCTTCGTCCGCGTAGGGCTTGCCGTTGCCCCCCAGCCACCATCCCCATACCAAGGACACCGCGTCGGCGCCGGTCAACTCGATTGCTCGGCCCGGGCCGAGGTAGCGCACCAACTCCGAGCTCGGGAGCCGGGTAGCCTCGCGCATTAACCGCAGATGGGTCGGGTCGGGCTGGCCTCTGCCGTCCAGCCATTCCTGAGCCGTGGACTCGGAAACGCTGGTCAGCTCGGCCGCTCGGGCCGTGCCCCCGGCAGTACGGGCGGGAGCAGTTGGCGGTTCGTGGCGAGGAGGCGCTGCTGCGGCGTCGGCACCGGGACTATTACCTAGCGGTGGTCAAGCAGGCCGACGCGGAATGGTGCGGGCCGCAGCAGTGGAAATGGTGGCAGTGGTTCCAGAGCCAGAACCCGAACCTGTGGGCGGCGCTGGACTTCTGCTGCACCGAGCCCGGTCAGGCCAGGACAGGACTGCTGCTCACTGGTGCATTGTGGTTTCACTGGATCGGCAGCGCTTTCGTTCGGGATGGCCGGTACTGGCTGGACCGGCTGCTGGCGTTGTCGCGGGAACCGAGCCAGGAACGGGCGAGGGCCCTGTGGGTGCGCAGCTGGATCGCCACGATCCAGGGAGACCTCCCTAATGCGGAGCGTGCATCGCAGGAGGCCATCGAGGTGGCCGACCACGTGGGCGATCGGGCGGCCAAGGCCCACGGCACCAACTGGCTGGGATGGCATGCATCGTTTTGCGGCGATATGACGCGGGCGTCGGAGTTGGCGGAGCAGGCGCTGGCCGAGTTTCGCGCAACGGGGCAGCTCAGCACTTCCTCCCCCGCCCTGGCCTCCGTCCTCCTTCTGTCCCTCCTACACATCGAACGCGGCAACCTCGACCGCGCCAGGGAGCTCTGTGCGGAAGGCCGGTCGATCTGTGAGCGCGCCGGGGACAAGTGGATGCTGGCATGGATGCGCTGGAACCTGGGGCATGCTCAGCGGGTCGCCGGCGACTTTCAGGCAGCAGAAGAGGAGGCACGGGCCGCCCTTCGGTTGAAGCACAGCTTCGACGACCCGCTGGGCACGGGAATGTGCCTCGAGGAGCTGGCTCTGGTGGCAATCGAGAGCGGTGACGCGGAGCGGGCCGCGCGGCTGTTCGGTGCAATCGAGCAGCTGTGGAAACTGATGGGCGGCAGCCCCGTAATCAATTCGAGTTACTACTTGCGGTGGCACCGCGACGGTGAAAGTCAAGCCAAGAAGGTCCTGGGTGATCAGGCGTACGAAAAGGCCTATCGGCAGGGTACGCAGTTAGGCAATGAGCAGGCGGGGGCCCACCCGCCCAGTGAACAGGCTCCGGCGACTCCGACGCGAGCAAAGGTGCCTGCTGCGGGTTCCGCTTTGCCAGTACTGACCCGGCGGGAGCAGGAGGTCGCCAAGCTGGTGGCGCAAGGACTGTCGAACAAGGACATCTCCGAAGCACTGGTGATCTCGCAGCGCACCGCGGAAACGCATGTCGAGCACATTCTCTCCAAACTCGGAGCCACCTCTCGGGTCCAGATCGCCACCTGGGTCAGGGACCATCCCTAGCTCCTCTGGGGGCTGCCGATCACGCCCTCCTGCACGCCCTCGGATGGACACCCGGCACCCGCTTGGACATCCGCGAGACGCGCGGCCTCCTTACTCGTCCG
>NZ_GL877889.1:0-5616 GCF_000194155.1 Saccharopolyspora spinosa NRRL 18395 | reverse complement strand
CACGCGGAACGATTCATACGCTCCGTTCGCGAAGAGAGCACCAACCGAGTGCTGACCTTCGACAGAGGTCACGCGGAGAAGATCCGCCAGGAACACGCCTGCCACTTCAACACCCATCGGCCCCACCAAGCCCACGACCAGCGGGCACCCCTCGACGACCCGAACGTCATACCGCTGCCGACAGCTCGGATCGAACGCCGAAAAGCCGTGGCGGGACTCATCAACGAGTACCGCCAAGCAGCCTGACGGCCCGACGAAACCCCAGCTCACAACCAGCGAACCCTTTTTGAAGCACTACGGGGGATACCGCTCATCCGCAAACGCACCGCTGCCGTGACCGATCTCAAACCGATCATGGCCACTGCCAAACGCAACGAGCTGCTTCGTCGGCTCGTGGCCGGACAGTGCGAATTGTGCGACGGAACCGAAGGGCTGCAAGTCCATCACATCCGTAAGCTCGCCGATCTCAACAAGCCAGGACGGCGAGAACGGCCACCGTGGGTGCGTCTGATGGCGATGCGCAAACGCAAGACCCTCGTGGTGTGCGAAACATGCCATCAGGACATTCACGCCGGACGAGCCACAGCCACCACCCGGAAATGACCACTGGAGAGCGGTATGCGCTGAAAGGCGCCCGTACCGTTCGGGAAGGGGCCGACGGAAAAGGACCCGAACCACGGGCACCTCGCCGGCGGCCTACTTCACTCTGTGGGAGCGGGGAGGTGCGATCCCTCCCGGCCACCCGACCTACTAGTGTCCTGCGCCAGAAATTCGTGAGATCGGCCCACGCGAGACGGCGCTCAGCCTTCCGGATCCCGTTCTCACTCCACACCATCCGCCTCAACGGCTGCGGCCGCAGGAGCCCCTCCGTGATAGCCCCCAGAACAGCCCGGCGCAGCTCCCCAGCATCCTCCGCATAGGGCTCGGTGGCGCCCTCCAGCCACGCCCATACCGCAAACTCCGAGACGACGCCGCCGGTCGCCTCGAGTGCCCGGCCCGGGCCGAGGTAGCGCACCAGATCCGAGGTCGGGAGCCGGGCAGCCTCGCGCATGTCCCGCAGATGCAACGGGCGGGGCTGGCGTCTGCCGTCCAGCCATGCCTGAGCCGTGGACTCGCGAACTCTGGTCACCGCGGCCGCTCGGGCCGTGCCCAGGTGGCGCACCAGTTCCTCGTCCGGGGCTTCGGCGGGAACAGCATCTCCGGCGACGTACCACGCCACCCGCACCATCACCACGCACCGCCACCACAAACCGCCCATCCCGCAACGGCAACTCCCGCACAGCGGCACGCACATCCGCACCCACATCCGAGGACACAATCCCCGCCCGAATCACCTCCACCCCTAATTCCTCCGCTGACCCCTGGGTCAGCGGGTCCCACAAGTCCTCCGGCCGCGTGGCGCTATCCGGCCTTTCCCCTGGCGCGTACTCGCCCATCACATACCAGGCCTCGGTGCCCTTCTCGACCAACACCCGACCGTGCAGAGCCGGGAGAAAACTGCGGGTTTTCCACGTCGTTTTCCGCCTCTTCACCACCAGCGCGAAGGTATCGAATTCGTCGCCCTCCGCTTTACCGATCGCGGGAATTAACGAGCCGTTAAGTGGCGCCCCCAACTTCTCGGATGCGGCATCCAACAAGGAGTCCCTTGCCGGGCCAGGCAATTCCGCCAACCCCGCATCGGCCCGATCGCTCAACCCCCGCAGTTCCCGATCCGCGGCACCACGACGCAACGAGCGCGCCAGGCCACGCTCGACCTCCCGCATCTCGGGCAATCTGTCTTCGACGGTCCGCAGATCTGTTGTGGTCCAGGCTCCCTCCACCGCAGAAGCCCCTCGGTGATAGCCCCCAGAACAGCCCCGCGCAGCCTCCCAGCTGCCTGCGGAGCAGGCTGGCGCGAGCCCGTCAGCCACGCCCATACCACCACCTCCGGGACGACGTCGGTCACCTCGAGTGCCCGGCCCGGGCACCAGCTCCGAGCTCGGGAGCCGGGCAGCCTGGCGCATTAACCGCAGATGGGCCGGGCTGGGCTGGAATCTGCCGTCCAGCCATACCTCAGCCACGTACTCGGAAACGCTGGTCAGCTCGGCCGCTCGGGCCGCGCCGAGGTGGCGCACGACTTCCTCGTCCGGGACTTCGTCCCGTATCCCGTTCTCACTCCACACCACCCGCCTCAACGGCTGCGACCACCGCAGGAGCCCCTCCGTGATAGCCCCCAGAACAACCCGACGCAGCCTCCCAGCAACCTCCGCGCGGGGCTCGTAGGCGCCCACCAGCCACTGCCACACCATCCCCTCCGAGACGACGCCGCCGGCCACCTCGAGTGCCCGGCCCGGGCCGAGATAGCGCACCAGCTCAGAGCTCGGAAGCAGGGCAGCCTCGCGCATCCTCCGCAGATGGAACGGGAAGGGCTGCCCACTGCCATCCAGCCATGCCTGAGCCCTGGACTCGTCAACGCTGGTCAGCTCGGCCGCTCCTCCTCGTTCGTGACGTCGCCTTCAACGAGGACCACCACCGGGCCCGCACCGGCACCGCTGCCCTTGCCGTAAACCTCATCCGCCCTGTTCAGAAGCGGCGGGCACGGTGTAGGGGGAGGTCGACCGTAGTCGCTCGAGCGGACGCTTTCGCTGCTGTCGAGCATCACGGCATGATGATCGACTGTGCTGTTGCGACTGGCCTACCTGGGCGTGACAAACACGTTCGCCATGCTGCGCCTGCTGCCGATGAGCGACCGGGACAAGGACGTTCGTCCTCGTCGAACTCGTCTCTGCCCGCCAGCACCTTCCATACATCCCACTCTCGCTTAGAAAACCCGAGGGGGTCGGGGTCGGTCACCTCCATTGTTCGGCCCGGGCCGAGATAGCGCACCAGCTCCGAGCCCGAGAGCCGGGCAGCATTGCGCATCCGCGGCAGAGGGGTCGGGTCGGGCTGGCGTAGCCACCTCGATCTGGCCTGGCTCACCACTTCCTCATCCGGGACTTCGGCGGCAGTACCTCGCCACCATCACGACCCAACGACGACCGGGCACCATCACCATCGTTTTCGGCGGCACCCGCCACATCCTCGGTGGCACCCGCCGCATCCTCAGTGGACTCCGACCGCGCCTCCCCAGGCAACGCGGCCACCGCACCCAGATCCCCGACCGATTCAGGCCCCGCACCCGGGTCCGTCCCCGGCCCGGGCCCAGCGCCGGCACTCGCAGCCGTCAAGTCCACCCAAATACGACCACATGCACGAAGAACTCCACCGACTCACCGCTGTTCTCCAACCAGGTATTCGGGGGCAGTTCCCCGTCCGGATCCAGATGCCGCGGCACCCTCCACATCTCATCCGCCGGCCCCTGGGCCAGCGGATCCCACAAGTCCTCCAGCCGCGTGGCGCTATCCGGCCTTTCCCCTGGCGCGTACTCGCCCATCACATACCAGGCCTCGGTGCCCTCCTCGACCAACACCCGACCGTGCAGATCCGACACAAAACTGCGGGGGATCCACGTCGTTTTCCACCTCTTCATTACCAGCGCATGGTCCGCAACGCCCCACCAATCCCCCACAGGAGCACCCGCGCCATCGACCCGACCAGGCAATACCTCGCCACCATCACGACCAAACGACGACCGGGCACCATCACCAGGAAGAAGAGCGACTTCGGTCAGCCACGAACCGGGATCGAATCCCTCCCCCGACTCCGGACTCGAAGACCCGAACGTCCCCGCGCCACCACCACCATCGTTCTCCGTGGCACCCGCTGCATCCTCAGTGGACTCCGACCGCGCATCACCAGACAACCCGGCCACCGCACCCGGGTCCGTCCCCGGCCCGGGCCACAGGAGCACCCGCGCCATCGACCCGACCAGGCAATACCTCGCCACCATCACGACCAAACGACGACCGGGCACCATCACCAGGAAGAAGAGCGACTTCGGTCAGCCACGAACCGGGATCGAACCCCTCATCCTCGGTGGCACCCGCCACATCCTCGGTGGACTCCGACCGCGCCTCACCAGGCAACGCGGCCACCGCACCCGTATCCCCGACCGATTCGGGCCCCGCACCAGGGTTCGGCGACCTGCTCCAGCAACCCCGTGACCGCGCCAGAAGAACCCGGGTCAGGAATCACGATCCCCGAGCCCTCCAGCATGGCTCTCGCATCCGCATTACCGAGCAGGACCTGAACAACGAGGTAGCGGACCGAAGCCTTCAACGACTTCTCGAGTCCATTGATGACCGCTCGCGATTCGTTCCGCAGAGGCGGATCTGGGTTGTCCACCTTCTCCCACCGTGACCGGGCGCCGGAGGGGAACTGGTCTCCCTTTGTGGCATCGGCCCACGCCAGACGGCGCTCAGCCCGCCACTCGGGGGCCCCGCCCCGCCGAGCTCGCGCACCGGCACCTGGATGTCCGGCTTGCTCCCCGTGAGCACCACCCGGTCCAGGCCCCCCAGCCTGACCACCTCTTCCCGCAGCTCCGCGCGGTACTCAGCCGCGCTGCGGATGTCACGCCCTTCCTCACCCCCCCTCCCCAGCAGACGACGGCGATCGGCCAAGCGCACCATGATCTCACCCAGAACACGCACCCGCTATCGGCCCACGCGAGACGGCGCTCAGCCTCCCGTATCCCGTTCTCGTTCCACACCACCCGCCTCAACGGCTTTGGCCGCTGCCTGAGTTCGTCCGAGATAGCCCGCAGAACAGCCCGGCGCAGCTTCCCAGCTTGGTTCTCGTCGAACTCGTCTCTGCCCGCCAGCACCTTCCATACATCCCACTCTCGCTTAGAAAACCCGCCCCACCACGACACGACCCCCGCCCGCACAAACTTTCACCACAACACCGGTGGATCCGGGCGAAGCCGGACAAACGCTGAGACCAGCCAGTGGACCGCATGATGCCTGCCCGCCCACGCGGGCTGCTTGAGCCGTGTGCCGCAACGAGTGGCACGCACGGTTCTAGGGGGGATCGGCGGGACAACCCGCCGGTCCTACCCGACGGAAGACTCCTCCTCGTTCGTGACGTCGCCTTCAACGAGGACCACCACCGGGCCCGCACCGGCACCGCTGCCCTTGCCGTAAACCTCATCCGCCCTGACACCATCCGCCTCAACGGCTTTGGCCGCTGCCTGAGTTCGTCCGAGATAGCCCGCAGAACAGCCCGGCGCAGCTTCCCAGCTTGGTTCTCGTCGAGCTCTCTGCCCGCCAGCACCTTCCATACATCCGACTCTCGCTTAGGAAACCAGCGGGGGTCGGTCACCTCCATTGTTCGGCCCGGGCCGAGATAGCGCACCAGCTCCGAGCCCGAGAGCCGGGCAGCATTGCGCATCCGCTGCAGAGGGGTCGGGTCGGGCTGGCGTAGCCACCTCGATCTGGCCTGGCTCACCACTTCCTCGTCCACGCTGGCGCCCTCCAGCCACGCCCATAACACCCACTCCGAGACGCCGCCGCCGGTCACCTCGAGTGCCTGGCCCGGGCCGAGGTAGCGCACCAGCTCAGAGCTCGGGAGCCGGGCAGCCTCCCGCATTACCTGCAGATGGAACGGCAAGGGCTGCTCACTGCCAAACAGCCATGCCAGAACCCAGGACTCGGAAACCCTGGTCACCGCAGCCGCTCGGGCCAGGCCGAGGTGGCGCGC
>NZ_GL877888.1:10093-11793 GCF_000194155.1 Saccharopolyspora spinosa NRRL 18395 | reverse complement strand
TACAACCGGTTCCTTCCCGTGCTGGTCGCCCAGACCCAGTTCCTGCCCAGCAGCACCGGCGCGGACCCGGCCCTGCTGGACCGCCTGGCGGTGGACCTGCGCGCGCGTCTGGCCGCCGGTGCCCGCCTCGGGCAACTCGGCCTCACCCGTTGGCCCGCTAGCCGCCAGGTGAGGCGAGTTAGACAACCCAGGTCCCCAGCACCCCCCCCCAGTTGGGAGCCTTTTTGAAGCTCCCAACCTGGCGGCTAACCCGCCTAACTCGCCTAACTTTTCTAACTCTCCGCAGGCCAGACCCCACGCGGGCCGGTCTAACCCCGAAGTTAGAAATCTAACCCGCCCGACCAGATCTAACTCCCGATCTAACCCGCATCTAACTCGACGCGCCCAAGGGTGCGGCGACCCCGCACGCCCAAAAACGGCACGCACAGTAACCACCTGATCTGCGGGTGGGAACAGGGCAAGCTCACGGTCTCGCAGACCTACCGGGAGCTGCTGGCCACGGTCTACGGCACCACGCCGGAAGCGCTGGGCCTGGCCGAGGTGTGGTCGCGGAACTTCCCGATTGTGACGTGGGAGGAGATCCGGCGCGGTGTGCACCCGAACAGGGGGCCCAGCCCTCGCGACCCGGTCATCGGCGGCCAGCTCGGCGTGAGCTTCGACCGGGACGGGGTGGCGTGATGACCACGTTGAGTTGTGACGTGGGAGGAGATCCGGCGCGGTGTGCACCCGAACAGGGGGCCCAGCCCTCGCGACCCGGTCATCGGCGGCCAGCTCGGCGTGAGCTTCGACCAGGACGGGGTGGCGTGATGACCACGTTGAGCCTGCACGGGGCGACAACGCTGCTGTACGCCGCGCCGGTCCCGACCGAGCTGCTGTCCCAGCTGCCGTTGGACAACCTGGCCGCCTACGTCGCCACGATGGCCGCCGACCTGGCGGCCAGGGACCGGGAACGGCTGGAGCAGGGATTGGCGGCGGCGGTCGAGCGCGGCGGGCCGTGGTTCGAGCGTGACCGCTACGAGCTGGCCCGGTCCCTCGCGAGGGCCGTCCAGGTCGAGCCCGAGGCGTCCGGGTCGAGCTGAGCCCGGACCCCGGATTCGAAGGTTTCCCGGCCGGTGGTGCCAGTCCCGCCGCCCCGTGTCGCACGGGGTTTGAACACCGCCACCGGCCGGGTTCCCAACCGATCAGCGGACCGTTTCGGAACCGCCGGGAACAGCACAAACCAGCTCCCAACCCCCGGGTTGGGAGCAATCCCGGAACCAGGTTCCCGGCCGCCGGGAAGAAGGGTTCTCCACCCCTTCTCACCTGCATGGGAAGAACCCCGAGAAGCGGCACCGGAGAAGCACCGAGAACCCGCCGAGAACCCCTCTCCCGACCGAGCCGATCGACCGGGCGACCGAGCCGACCAGCCGGGACGCCGCAGCCGACCGGGCGACCGAGCCGGTGACCTGCATGAGTCGACCCCGACTCGACCGGAGTCGGCCCTGCCGAGTCGAGGTCGACTCGGGCTTGTAAAAGCCCTGTTCGCTGATCCGCGAACAGCACAAACACCACCCGCGAATTTCCCGAGTGACATCGGAGCCGAAAGCCCATGAGTAAGCCCGAAACACCGCCCGACACGGCGGGCGAACAGCGGCGACGGCTGCACCTGGTCCCCGACTCCACCCAGCAGCCGACGAGGGAAGCCGCGGGGCCAGTGCCGG
>NZ_GL877888.1:5108-8451 GCF_000194155.1 Saccharopolyspora spinosa NRRL 18395 | reverse complement strand
GCCTCGGTGCGCATCGGCCACGCCCGCCGTGTCCCGGCCGAAGCCATCCCCGCCTACATCAAGCGCCTGGCCGCCGAACAGCACGCCGCATGAGACCCGTTCGGCGGGCACGGACCGGAAGTGAGTGGGCAAGTGAGTACGGCCGGGACAGGTGAATAGTCACTTGCCCACTCACTTCCGGCACTCACTGGGCGTGACCTGCGACAACGACCCGGAAGTGAGTCAAGTGAATCCAGTGAATCGACCTCGCCAACCCCGCTCCACGCGACGTCTACGGCGACCGGACGCCATCCACTCACTTGCCGGATCGAGCCGACCCGGCGAACGAACACTACGAACTTACGAACAATGCCCCTGACCAGGACAAACGCTGAGAGCAAAGTTCGTACGTACGAACTTTGCTCCCGACGAAACCGCAGGTCAGGTCGCTAGCGACCCGAACCGCCGCCGACCAGGCACCTAGCGCCTAGCGGTCGGCCACTCGCAACGCTGACTCCGCGTCACCACGGCACTCGGCCGCCCCCGGCCTGGCCCGCTAGCCGCCAGGTGAGGCGAGTTAGACAACCCGAACCGCCGCCGACCAGGCACCTAGCGCCTAGCGGTCGGCCACTCGCAACGCTGACTCCGCGTCACCACGGTACTCGGCCGCCCCCGGCCTGGCCCGCTAGCCGCCAGGTGAGGCGAGTTAGACAACCCGGGTCCCCGCACCCCCCCAGTTGGGAGCTTTTTTGAAGCTCCCAACCTGGCGGCTAATCCGCCTAACTCGCCTAACTTTTCTAACTCTCCGCAGGCCAGACCCCACGCGGGCCGGTCTAACCCGACTCAGGGCGAGCTGGCCAGCCACGTGATCAGGGCGGCGGAGGCGCGGGGCATCCGGTTGGGCGCTTTGGGCACGCTCAAGGGCCTGATCTGCGGGTGGGAACAGGGCAAGCTCACGGTCTCGCAGACCTACCGGGACCTGCTGGCCACGGTCTACGGCACCACGCCGGAAGCGCTGGGCCTGGCCGAGGTGTGGTCGCGGAACTTCCCGATCGTGACGTGGGAGGAGATCCGGCGCGGCGGAGAGGGAACGAGGGAGGCGAGGGAATGCGCCCCGGGAAACCCCCGGAAAACGCGGTTTCCGGCTCCCGACGGTCGTTCCCTCCCCCTGTCCCGGCAGCCGGAGGAGGAGCCGCGCGAGCTGCTCACCGTCGAGGCCGCCGCACGCCGGTTGTCGGTGAGCCGGACCACGATGTTCCGGTTGCTGAAGTCCGGCGACGTCGCCTCGGTGCGCATCGGCCACGCCCGCCGTGTCCCGGCCGAAGCCATCACTGCCTACGTCAAGCGCCTGGCCGCCGAACAGCACGCCGCGTGAGTCCCGTTCGGCGGCCGGAAACCGGAAGTGAGTGGGCAAGTGAGTACAGCCGGGACAGGTGAATAGTCACTTGCCCACTCACTTCCGGCATTCACTGGGCGTGACCTGCGACAACGACGCGGAAGTGAGTCAAGTGAGCCCAGTGAACCAGCCTCGCGAACCCCGCTCCACACGACGCCTACGGCGACCGGACGCCACCCACCCGCCCACCTCGACCCGAAGGGAGACCCGACCATGAACCCGCTCTTGGAGATCCTCGGCCGCGTCCTGGCCGCGCTCGGAGTGCTCGCTCTGCTCATCGTCGCTGCGGCGGCCGTGATGATGTGGCGGGCCGTGCTGCCCGCGCTGCTGATCGGCACGCTGGCCGTGGCCTCCGGCATGGTGCGCACCCTCGCCCTGGCCGGGTTCGGCGCGCTCGCCGGACTGCGCGCCGCGATGCTCACCCTGGACCGAGCCGGTGCAGCTGTGCCCGCACCGAGGCTGCGCCGACGAGACCCCCGCCGAACACGGCGAACCCGGCCCCGAGTGGCCGGCGCCGCCGGATGAGCTCGGCAATGAGGTCACCGTCAGCGAATGAGATCGCTCATTCGGCCACCTCATCCACTCTGACCAGCGAAAATGAGCGGAATGAGGCGAATGAGCACCGGCCGAGACCCCCCTTGAAAACCCCGGAATCCGGGGGCGTCGAGACCAGCGGCGAAGCTCATTCGGCACCGCTAGACCTAGCGGCCAGGGCTGCTAGACCTAGCTCGTACGTACGAACTTTGCTCCACACGAAACCGCAGGTCAAAGCCAAAGTTCGTAACTTCGTCAACTTCGTACGGAACGGGAGCACCGATGAACCGCAGTCAGCACACCAACCCGTCGATCCGGCAGGGAATCGGACAGGGAACAGGGCAGGGAGTCGCCGGGGAGGGAGGGAATTTTCCCTCTCCGCCTCCCTCGCCGATTCCCCCGGTCCGACCTGCGGAAACGACCCGAGAGGGAACGAGGGAGGCGAGGGAATGCGCCCCGGGAAACCCCCGGAAAGGAGTCGCCGGGGAGGGAGGGAATTTTCCCTCCCCGCCTCCCTCGCCGATTCCCCCGGCCCGACCTGCGGAAACGACCCGAGAGGGAACGAGGGAGGCGAGGGAATGCGCCCCGGGAAACCCCCGGAAAACGCGGTTTCCGGCTCCCGACGGTCGTTCCCTCCCCCTGTCCCGGCAGCCGGAGGAGGAGCCGCGCGTGCTGCTCACCGTCGAGGCCGCCGCACGCCGGTTGTCGGTGAGCCGGACCACGATGTTCCGGTTGCTGAAGTCCGGCGACGTTGCCTCGGTGCGCATCGGCCACGCCCGCCGTGTCCCGGCCGAAGCCATCACCGCCTACATCAAGCGCCTGGCCGCCGAACAGCACGCCGCATGAGACCCGTTCGGCGGGCACGGACCGGAAGTGAGTGGGCAAGTGAGTACGGCCGGGACAGGTGAATAGTCACTTGCCCACTCACTTCCGGCACTCACTGGGCGTGACCTGCGACAACGACCCGGAAGTGAGTCAAGTGAATCCAGTGAATCGACCTCGCCAACCCCGCTCCACGCGACGTCTACGGCGACCGGACGCCATCCACTCACTTGCCGGATCGAGCCGACCCGGCGAACGAACACTACGAACTTACGAACAATGCCCCTGACCAGGACAAACGCTGAGAGCAAAGTTCGTACGTACGAACTTTGCTCCACACGAAACCGCAGGTCAAAGCCAAAGTTCGTAACTTCGTCAACTTCGTACGGAACGGGAGCACCGATGAACCGCAGTCAGCACACCAACCCGTCGATCCGGCAGGGAATCGGACAGGGAACAGGGCAGGGAGTCGCCGGGGAGGGAGGGAATTTTCCCTCCCCGCCTCCCTCGCCGATTCCCCCGGCCCGACCTGCGGAAACGACCCGAGAGGGAACGAGGGAGGCGAGGGAACACGCCCCGGAAACGCCCCGGAAAACGCGGTTTCCGGCTCCC
>NZ_GL877888.1:0-4996 GCF_000194155.1 Saccharopolyspora spinosa NRRL 18395 | reverse complement strand
AGTTCCGGCGCTGGACCCGGAGACCGAGCGGCGCGCGCTGGAGGAGATCGCCCGCGCTCGCTCGGAGCTGCCCGACCGTGACGAGGCGATGTTCGGCACCTACCTCGGATCGCTCGTGCGCCGCCTGGAGCCGACCAGCGAGGCGGACCCGGCGAACATCCTGGCGTCGCTGATGGCGGCGACCGGGGTCTATCTCGGCGACGGGCCGCACATGCGGGCCGGGGACGACCGGCACCCGCTGCTGGTGTGGCCGATGGTCATCGGCCGGACCGGTGTAGGCCGCAAGGGTGCGGGCTGGTCGGCCGCGAAACGCCTACTGCTGGCCACCGACCCGGACTTCGTGGAACGCAACATCCACTCCGGTCTGACTTCCGGTGAGGGGCTGACTCAGGCGTTCAACGAGGACGAGGCGGGCGCGACCGGCCCCGACGAGGGAGAGGAAGGCAAGGGCAAGAAGCGGGCGTCGCTACTGCCGCCTGGTGATCGGCGGCTGCTGGCGTTCGAGACCGAGTGGGCCACCGTCATGGCCCGGATGAAGCGGGAGGGCAACACGCTCTCGGCGACGATGCGCGCGGCGTGGGAAGGCGGGAACCTCTCCACCCTCGGTGTGAACGCGCGGATCGTGCGGGACACCCACGTCGGGATCCTGGCCCACATCACCCCGAAGGAGTTCCAGGCCAAGCTCTCGGCGTCGGACATGGCCGGGGGCACCTACAACCGGTTCCTTCCCGTGCTGGTCGCCCAGACCCAGTTCCTGCCCAGCAGCACCGGCGCGGACCCGGCCCTGCTGGACCGCCTGGCGGTGGACCTGCGCGCGCGTCTGGCCGCCGGTGCCCGCCTCGGGCAACTCGGCCTCACCCGGGCCGCGGCGATGCTGTGGCAGCGGCTGTACGTCGAGTTCGGCGGCTCCAGCGCCGACGACGGCCCGATCGAACAGTTCCTGCCCCGCGCCGCGCCGAACTGCCTGCGTGTGGCCGGGCTGCATGCCGCGCTCGACGGCGTGGAACTGATCACCGTGGAGCACCTGGCCGCAGCTGCGGCGTTCGTCCGCTACGCCGTGGCCTCCGCCCGCGCCGTGTTCGGCAGAGGTGAGGGTGACCTGCTGGCGTTCATCGCGGCAGCCGAGGAGCAGGGGCGTACCCGCACCGAGATCAGCAAGAGCCCGATCTTCAAGGGCCAGGCGAGGAAGGAGGAGATCGACGCCCGGCTGCAACCGCTGATCGACAGCGGGCAAGTCACTGTCACCGACCGGCCCCGCGCCGACGGCCGCCCCAACGGCAGGGGCGCACAGGTCTACGTCGCCGCACCGCGAAATTAACGAATTTTCGAACTTTGGGCCTGACCAGGGCAAACGCTGGTTTCTAAATTTCGAGCCGTGCGAACTTTAGGCCCAAAGTTCGAAGCCGTCGAAATTTAGAAAAACACAAAACCGCAGGTCAGGCCCAAAGTTCGAAAGTTCGAAAAATTCGCACACCACGGGAGCACCGATGAACCGCAGCCAGCACACCAACCCGTCGATCCGGCAGGGAATCGGACAGGGAACAGGGCAGGGAGTCGCCGGGGAGGGAGGGAATTTTCCCTCCCCGCCTCCCTTCACCGTGGAGCACCTGGCCGCAGCTGCGGCGTTCGTCCGCTACGCCGTGGCCTCCGCCCGCGCGGTGTTCACCACCTCGAATCCCAAGCTGTCCAAGCTCGCCCGGTTTATCGCCGACGCCGGACCGGCCGGGCGTGGCCGCACCGAGATCAGTCAGCAGCACTTCCAGGGCAACGAGAAGGCCGCCGACATCACCGCGTGGCTTGACCAGCTTGCCGCCGACGACGTGATCACCAAGACGTTCCAGCGGCCAGAGGGGAGGAAGGGAGGCCGCGCCACCGAGATCTACGTAGCGAACGAACACTACGAACTTACGAACAATGCCCCTGACCAGGACAAACGCTGAGAGCAAAGTTCGTACGTACGAACTTTGCTGTGCCCCGCTGGGCGTTGGCCCGGCGCGCGCGTCTGCCCGCCGGTGCCCGCCTCGGGCAACTCGGCCTCACCCGTGACGCGGCGATGCTGTGGCAGCGGCTGTACGTCGAGTTCGGCGGCTACAGCGCCGACGATGGCCCGATCGAACAGTTCCTGTCCCGCGCCGCGCCGAACTGCCTGCGCGTGGCCGGGCTGCATGCCGCGCTCGACGGCGTGGAACTGATCACCGTGGAGCACCTGGCCGCAGCTGCGGCGTTCGTCCGCTACGCCGTGGCCTCCGCCCGCGCCGTGTGGATCGTGCGAGACACCCACGTCGGGATCCTGGCCCACATCACGCCGAAGGAGTTCCAGGCCAAGCTCTCGGCGTCGGACATGGCCGGAGGCACCTACAACCGGTTCCTTCCCGTGCTGGTCGCGCAGACCCAGTTCCTGCCCAACAGCACCGGCGCGGACCCGGCCCTACTGGACCGGCTGGCCGTGGACCTGCGTGCGCGCCTGGCCGCCGGTTCCCGCCTCGGGCAACTCGGCCTCACCCGTGGGAGAGGAAGGCAAGGGCAAGAAGCGGGCGTCGCTGCTGCCGCCCGGTGACCGCAGGTTGCTGGCGTTCGAAACCGAGTGGGCCACCGTCATGGCCCGCATGAAGCGGGAGGGCAACACGCTCTCGGCGACGCTGCGCGCGGCGTGGGAAGGCGGGAACCTCTCCACCCTCGGTGTGAACGCGCGGATCGTGCGGGACACCCACGTCGGGATCCTGGCCCACATCACGCCGAAGGAGTTCCAGGCCAAGCTCTCGGCGTCGGACATGGCCGGAGGCACCTACAACCGGTTCCTTCCCGTGCTGGTCGCGCAGACCCAGTTCCTGCCCAACAGCACCGGCGCGGACCCGGCCCTACTGGACCGGCTGGCCGTGGACCTGCGTGCGCGCCCGGCCGCCGGGTTGATGGCGGCGACCGGGGTCTATCTCGGCGACGGGCCGCACATGCGGGCCGGGGACGACCGGCACCCGCTGCTGGTGTGGCCGATGGTCATCGGCCGGACCGGTGTAGGCCGCAAGGGTGCGGGCTGGTCGGCCGCGAAACGCCTACTGCTGGCCACCGACCCGGACTTCGAGGACCGCAACATCCACTCCGGGCTGACCTCCCGCCCGGCCGCCCGAGCCGACCAGCCGGGCCGCCGCAGCCGACCGGGCGACCGAGCCGACCAGCCGGGCCGCCGCAGCCGACCGGGCGACCGAGCCGGTGACCTGCATGAGTCGACCCCGACTCGACCGGAGTCGGCCCTGCCGAGTCGAGGTCGACTCGGGCTTGTAAAAGCCCTGTTCGCTGATCCGCGAACAGCACAAACACCACCCGCGAATTTCCCGAGTGACATCGGAGCCGAAAGCCCATGAGTAAGCCTGAAACACCGCCCGACACGGCGGGCGAACAGCGGCGACGGCTGCACCTGGTCCCCGACTCCACCCAGCAGCCGACGAGGGAAGCCGCGGGGCCAGTGCCGGCGCCGGGCCTGCCTCAGCCTCGCGTTGGCGGCCATCACTGGCTCACCTTCGCCCGTGACCGCTTCCGCTGGGCCGGGGCCGACACCGGGGCGAAGATCTCCGCGACCCGCGCCCGGATGGCCTGCGCCAAGTCGTGTTCCTCGGTGCTGGGCTCGATCTCGGCCATCGCCAGCCGCGTTTCCTCGATGGCGGCGGCCGAGTCGTTGAACAGCGTGTCGAACAGGACCTGCCGGGCCCAGTCCGCGTCGTCGAGGTCCGACAGCAGCCCGCCACCGTTGATGAACAGGGGAAGCCGCGGGGCCAGTGCCGGCGGTTCCGGCGCTGGCGTTGGACCCGGAGACCGAGCGGCGCGCGCTGGAAGAGATCGCCCGCGCTCGCTCGGAGCTGCCCGACCGTGACGAAGCGATGTTCGGCACCTACCTCGGGTCGCTCGTGCGCCGCCTGGAACCGACCAGCGAGGCCGACCCGGCGAACATCCTCGCGTCGCTGATGGCAGCGACCGGGGTCTATCTCGGCGACGGGCCGCACATGCGGGCCGGGGACGACCGGCACCCGCTGTCGAGGTCCGACAGCAGCCCGCCACCGTTGATGAACAGGTAGTACGCCGCCGCGATGTCCTCATACGACATCGGTACCGTCAGCGTGAGCTGCATGGCGGGCGGGGTGTCGTTGAACTCCCGGTGAGCTGCGGTGAACTCGGTGACCTGCCCGTTGGCCATGCCGTAAGCCTGCTTCGCCATCTCAGGCCACGGGAAGCCGCGGGGCCAGTGCCGGCAGTTCCGGCGCTGGACCCGGAGACCGAGCGGCGCGCGCTGGAGGAGATCGCCCGCGCTCGCTCGGAGCTGCCCGACCGTGACGAGGCGATGTTCGGCACCTACCTCGGATCGCTCGTGCGCCGCCTGGAGCCGACCAGCGAGGCGGACCCGGCGAACATCCTGGCGTCGCTGATGGCGGCGACCGGGGTCTATCTCGGCGACGGGCCGCACATGCGGGCCGGGGACGACCGGCACCCGCTGCCGTAGACCGTGGCCAGCAGCTCCCGGTAGGTCTGCGAGACCGTGAGCTTGCCCTGTTCCCACCCGCAGATCAGGCCCTTGAGCGTGCCCAAAGCGCCCAACCGGATGCCCCGCGCTTTCGCTGCCTCGATCATGCGGTGCGCGAGGTCGCCTTGAGTCCACTCGAACACCTGCCGGGCCTGCCTCAGCCTCGCGTTGGCGGCCATCACTGGCTCACCTTCGCCCGTGACCGCTTCCGCTGGGCCGGGGCCGACACCGGGGCGAAGATCTCCGCGACCAGGTTGTCCAACGGCAGCTGGGACAGCAGCTCGGTCGAGACCGGCGCGGCGTACAGCAGCGTTGTCGCCCCGTGCAGGCTCAACGTGGTCATCACGCCACCCCGTCCTGGTCGAAGCTCACGTCGAGCTGGCCGCCGATGACCGGATCGCGGGGGCTGGGCCCCCGGTTCGGGTGCACGCCGCGCCGGATCTCCTCCCACGTCACGATCGGGAAGTTCCGCGACCACACCTCGGC
>NZ_GL877887.1:1787-15249 GCF_000194155.1 Saccharopolyspora spinosa NRRL 18395 | reverse complement strand
AACGCCGGGGCGTATTTCTCGGTCACCGCTGCCACTCGCCACCGCACGGGAAGCGGTAGCGGTTCATGCACTTTTCGCTGCCGCTCTTCGCATTGCGACCGGTAGCGGACCTCTCTCGCGAGCCGTTGGAGCGGCTCGGCCAGCGGGTCCGGGAAGGGGTGGACGGGTCGCTGGACGAACGTCACGTTTCCGACCGTGTGTGCCATGACCGCGGAGTCCACGGTCCCGCTGATGTCAAGCTGATCGACGGTCGGGCGGAGTGCACCGCGATCCCTCCGGTGTGTTCGTGATGGCGCAAACTCCTACCTCGTAATGCCCGTCGCCCTCCGGCGCCGCAACGGGCTGGCGCGCGCGATCTGGTGCTCGTGGTCGCGGATCCGAACCACGACGTCCTGGTTGTCCACCCACTCGCGGAACGTCAGCCACGGCAACCTCCGGCAGCGTCACATCCCCGCTGCGGCCTCAATCGCACCCGGTGCGATACATGCCAATTGTTCACCGGTACCGCGATCAGGCCTGAACACCTGGATTTGACCGGTCAGCGGTAGGGCGGGAGCTGGCCCGAGCCAACCCGCCGAGGACGATGGCGACCAGCCCCAGCACCAGGGCCAGGTAGCCCCCGACGATTCCATTGCCGGTGCCGGGACCGCCGTCGGCGGTGACCACCACCAGCCCGCCGTTGACCACGGCGATCAGCCCCGCCACCAGGGCCACGATGGCTCCCCCTTTCCCGGTGCCGTTGCCGATACGGCCGGCGGATCGAGCCCGAGCCAGCCCGCCGATGACCACTCCCACCCCCGCCAGTAACGCCGCCGAAGTGGCCCAGACCCGGTCGGGGGTCCAGCCGTAAACAAAGGGGGCGGATGGCTGGGCCAAGGCGTGCGCGGCTGCCGGTGTGGCAAGCGCGAAACCTCCGAGCAGTGCGGCTGCGGCGGTGGCAAGCATGCGACGGACGGACATGAGTTGCTCCTTCTCCCACGACTGGACGTCACTGATCATGTCCGCTGGACCCACCGCCGGTCGTTGTGCGGACGCAGGCAATTTCGTGCTGCCGCCGGTGCCGTAGCCGACTGCTGCGGATGCCGCAGGAGCCGTGAAGCTACCGCGGGTGCGGTAGGCGGCTGATCATCTGTGCGCGGGAGTCGCCCGCGCGAACATCTGGCTAGGGTGCACGCATGAGCGGCGCAAGGATCGGCGTCAGGGACGGGGTGATCGCCGTCGGCGTGGCGGCGGCCCTGCTGGTCGCCGGGCTGTCCGGACAACATCCCCCTACGGATCTCGACCCGCTGGGTTACGCGTTGTTGGTAACCGGCGGTCTGTCGCTGGCCGCGCGCCGCTGGGCGCCGTTCACCGTGCTGGCCGTGACCGCGTTGTGCGCGTTGGGTTACCAAGCCGTCGGTTTCGAGGTTCCGGTCATCGCGTACCTGTTCGCGGTGTACTCCGCGGTGCGGGCGGGACAACGCATCGTCGCGGTGGCGGGTTCGGTGATCATGCTGGCTGCTCTTCCGCTCGCGATTTTGACCTCTCCCCACGACTGGCCCGTGGGCGAGGCCTTCACGCAGTCCCGGGACGTCCTGCAACTGGCATGGCTGATCGCCGCCGGTGCGGCGGGTGAAGCGCTGCGGCAGGCCGAGCGCCGGGCAGATGAGGCCGAGCGCACCCGGGAGGAGACCGCGCGGCGCCGCGCCGACGAGGAGCGGCTGCACATCGCGCGGGAACTGCACGATTCGCTCACCCACCAGATCTCCGTCATCAAGGTGCAGGCCGAAGTCGCCGTCCACGTGGCCCGGAAGCGGGGTGAACAGGTGCCGGAGGCCCTGCTGGCGATCCGGGAGGCCGGTCGTGAGGCGGCCCGGGAACTGCGAGCGACCCTGGAGGCGCTGCGCGACGACGACCAGAACCCACCACATGGGCTCGACCACGTCCCGGAACTGGTGCAACGGGCCCGCACGACCGGCCTCGACGCAAAGCTGACGATCGAGGGATCACGAAACGACGTGCCGTCCGCGGTGGACCGGACCGCTTACCGGATCGTGCAGGAGTCGCTGACCAACATCGCCCGTCACGCCGCCGCCGCTACCGCGTCGGTCCGGATCGACTACCGCCCCGATGCCCTGGTCATACGGGTCGACGACGACGGCAGGGCCACGTCGGACACCGCACCGGTGCCCGGCGTCGGGCTGCTCGGCATGCGCGAACGAGTCACCGCCTTGGGAGGTCACCTGCGAGCGGCGCCGCGCGACGAGGGCGGCTTCTCCGTGCAAGCCGAACTTCCCGTGGATCGAACGTCATGATCCGCGTCCTGCTGGTCGACGACCAGCCGCTCATCCGCAGCGGATTCCGCGCGCTCCTCGACATCGAGGACGACATCGAGGTGGTGGCCGAGGCCGCCGACGGCAGCGAGGGCCTGGCGCTGGCCAGGGAGCATCTGCCTGACATCGCGCTCATCGACATCCAGATGCCGGTCGTCGACGGCATCGAGGCGACCCGGCGCATCGCCGCGGACCCGGCCCTGGCCGGGGTGCACGTCGTCATCCTGACCAACTACGGCTTGGACGAATACGTCTTCAACGCGCTGCGCGCCGGCGCGGCCGGATTCCTCGTCAAGGACATCCAGCCGGAAGACTTCCTCCACGCCGTGCGCGTCGCCGCGCGCGGCGACGCCCTGCTCGCACCGTCGATCACCCGTCGGCTGATCAACCGATACGTCACCCAGCCGCTCACCACTGTCACCGGCACCGGGCTGGAAGAACTGACCAACCGCGAACGCGAGGCCGTCGCCCTGGTCGCGCAGGGCCTGTCCAACGACCAGATCGCCGACCGCATGGTGATCAGCCCGCTGACCGCGAAAACCCACATCAACCGAGCCATGATCAAGCTCCACGCCCGCGACCGCGCCCAACTCGTAGTCCTCGCCTACGAATCAGGCCTGGTAACCTCTCGCAACTCCTGACACCCGCGCTCACCTGGTGGGTTGGACGCGATCCAGTAGCCGCCCTCCCTGTTCCGGGAGGCTCGCTCGAACTCACCCCGATGAAAACGGCCACCGATGTTCTGCTGGCGATGCAGGAAGCCGGGCCCGATGATTGGTCGAGCAAGTCCGGGCCGCCGGGGACGACGCCCCCTCGGCTCCCGGGTGCCGCAGAACCAAGCTCGCGACGACGCCACTGCGGTTCTGGTCGAAACGCGCGACCGGCCTACCGCTGGCCGCCCCGCAAGGATTGAATACAATAATCACTGAGATAATAGGTACAACAAACAATCCTGCTCTACTACCAAGTCCTCGTTCGGCCCTTCGGGCGCGCCGCCCCACGCAAAGGACACACCCGAGCCGATGACCTTCGTGATCAAGTGCCCGTCCGCTGGAACCGACCGGCAAGTTGCGCTGTCCCTGAATCCTGTCGTGCGGTAGGTAGGTCTCGCTTCGGTCGATCATGATCGAGACCACCAGGTCCGGGTGCGAGAGATCCACCGCCCAGCCCACCGCATCCTGGAACCGCTCCTCGATGTGCCCCTCGACCGCCGCGGACCCGGGCGAGAAGTCCTTGTCTCGCCGCGAATCACGACGGCGCGATTGCGGTTTCACGGACACTGGGACAGAGCCTTTTTTAGCTCTGGCACGAAGTTGGTGGTGAGCCCCGATGTGGCAGATAGTCGATCATGCCCCCGGTGTACTGATCTTGATCTGAAGGTTCTGCTTCCGCATCTGGTCGACCTGAGCATCGAGCAGGTCACCCGTCACGGGCCGACCCTGCGAATCCACGCCGGCATCACTGCACAAGACGCGCCGTGCCCGGACTGCACCCGCAAGTCGGATCGGGTGCACAGCCGCTACCAGCGGTACCTGTCCCATGCCGCGATCGGCAAGGCGGAGACGCACGCGCCGCCGGACACGACGCGGAGCAGGTGGTGGACGGGCTGGTGCGCTACTCGCGCTACCCCGTGCCGCAGCCGCTGCTGGTGGACATCGTCGAAACGATGGGCCGCTTCGGCCGCCTCCAGCTGGCCAACGACCCGGCGCACGGCAGCAACGGGCGACACACGGCCTGACACAAATGCGACCCGCGCACCCTTCACCGGCGGGTGCGGGATGTGTTTGTCGTTTTCAGGTTGCTTGTGTATTGGCCAACGGTGTGCACCATCGGGATCGTCGATCCGACCGATTGCGTATGGCGCATTGCGGTGAGGCCGAGATGCGGTCGGCCTGGCTGTCCGAGGTCCTGCCAGAGTTGGTGCGGGGCTTCGAAGGCCACAACGGGGTCGGGGCCGCTCTCGATGACCTCCCAGGTTCCGCTCTCGATGGGGTCAGGGAGACGTCGACGGCCGAGCCGTCCGGGGCCGTGATGGTGCTGGCGGTCGGCCGCCGGGGGTGTGGGGGCGAACTTGTGGCCCCGGCGCAGGCCGGGCGGGAGTCCGTGGAGCATTGCTGTTGTCGTCCAGGCTTTCGGTCACGACCCTCCACTTCTTGTGCCGGCAGACTACGGCTTCCGCTTTTCGGGCCGAAAATCATGACCGTCGGGGTTCTCGCACGCTCTCCCGGTTCCTATTCTTGAAATGCACCTTTCCACCACTTCTTCGGTGATTTTCGCGATGCACCTCGTGGACCTCGTCGACGTCAACTGAAGGAGGAGCTGTGATGAATCGCGTTCTGCGCAGCTCGCTCGGAGTCGCGCTGGCACTACCACTCCTGCTGGGGACTTCCGCGCTCGCCACGGCCGAGGCGCAGGCCACGAGCCAGGCACCGACCGCGGTAGCCCAGATCGCCCCGCAAGAGAAGCATAACCTCCGCTGTTGGGGCCCTCCGCAGAATCGGATCTGCCACGAGCACGTAACCGGGCACCCCAAACATCAACGGGAGTTCCGCGGACATGAACACCAGCATCACCACCACTCGCATTAGCAACTGGTGAACACCGGTGGAAAACGGCCCCACCGAAGCACCTTTACGGGGCACGCCGCTCTGGCACGGAACTGGTTTTTTCTTGAACGCAGCCGATCGGCGGCGCCGGGATCGCTTTACCGCGGAAAGCCGGTCGGGGGGATGGGCCCGACGGCGTCGACGACACCCGGCCCTGCTCGTAGCACGGCGGAGGGTCTGCCGCACATCTCCGCAAAGACGAGACCTCCTGCATCATCTGCTACCGACACATCAAGATCCTTTGTTAGGAAACCTCGATCAGCCCGCGGTTGCGGGGGACGCTGCTGAAGCGATCCATGCCGCACACGGCCACCTGCACCAGGGGCGATGGAGACGCCCGCTGCGCTCTGGTCACCGCGCGAGGCCGGCTGGCGCGTCCCGGATCCTGCTACACCGTCCCCGCTGAGACCACCTCGTCCGGATAGGCACCGACCCGGTCCCGGTACGCCTCTCGGGCGTGACAGCACATGGCGGGCTGGTGTCGGGCTGCGGTCAACCGCCGGTTTTGAGAGAGTGATCCAGATCCTGCGGGTTGGGACCCTCGGGGTGCCAAATCTGTTTCGGGCAGGCGAGTAGCGGGGAGAGATAGTCGTCATGGGTCTGGTCAAAGAGACGCAGCGGTCGATGTACGCCACAGTGGGTGCCGCGGCGTGGATGATGGACACGATGCGCACGGTTCCCGATCAGATGGGGCGTGCCTGGCAGCAGCGCACGCAGTGGATGAACCGTGCCGGCGAAGCGTATGAAGATCTCACCGAGCGCGGGCAAGCCGTCATGGGCGGCGCGAGGCAGGAAGTCCAGCATCGGGCCGGTCAGATTGGCGAACAAGCCCGTCGCATCCCTGGCGTCGCACGCGCCGAGGGAGCCATAACCGGAAGGGTCGTCGACGCAAACCAACTCCCGATCGCCGACTACGACGGCCTCACGGCGGGAGAAATCGTTCAGAGACTGCAGGGTCTGTCCCGGCGAGAGCTGCAGATGATCGCAGGCTACGAAAAGCGGAACCGCGCCCGCGCGACCGTGCTACATCGCATCGACGAACTGCTCGCCAAAAGTCCGGCTAAAACGACATGACCGCCCGGCGGAAGCCTTGGCCGCAATGCCGTGATTGGGGCTTAGAGTCGAGGATGTGTAGGACACAACCAAAGCGACAGATGCCGGACCTCCGGAGTGCATCTGAAGGCCGATTCACCGCAGATCCGCTCGGCGACAATCGGCCGCGGACGCCGACGCTGGCAGATCATCTCGCCGCGACCTTCTGCAGACACCTGGGCATCTGATCGCGTCCGGCGAGGCTGCCTCCTACTTGCGGGTAGTGGTCGTCGGGGGCGGCGGGGTGTGGTCGACGACGTCGGCGGGCTGCCCGGTGACCTCCACCGGCACCGAGTTCTCGGCGCCGACCAGCGTCACGCGCTCAGGCCGTCGGTGGTCATCGACGGGGCGACGTTGATGCTCATGGGACCCGCCGAACGGGTGCGCTTCACCACGACCGCGACCGATCCCATTTCTCCTCGCCAGTTTTGGCGGCGCCGGCGGTAGTGAAGTCGGGCAGCCAGGTGCGCACGAGCTCGCCGCCGGTGGTGGTCACTCCGTGCCCGCCGTCGAGCCCGAACCGCGCCTCATAGAGCGAGGTCCATCCGGTGTCGCTCGAGCCGATGATCGGCTCGGCGCTGCCGTCCTTCTCCCGTGGGTTGAATCAGCGGAATCCTGCGGTAGGTTTCGACTTCGAACCTGACTTCGTTGCGGGTGCGCTCGTAGTAGCCTGCTCGCCTGCGTGTCTGCGGTGTGTTCGGTGACAGTGCCGCTGACGGCTTTGTCGATGCCGTCGAAGCCTCGCGTTCGAGCTCGTTGGCTGTGTCGACGTACACGCCGTTGACGAATCGTCGGTGAACGTCGCTCGCCTGGCCTTGATCAACTGGCTGATCTGGTAATATCGCGAGCACCCGGTCGACCTCGAACGCGCCACCGAGCGGAAAAGGTCAACCTCGTAGCGCTTTCGCGGCGACCGCGGACTCGCCTGTCAACCTCGATCGGGCTTGCTAGCTTGGCGAGGTCGGCGTCCGGTGCTGGGCGACGCGTGCGATGAGCCGTTGCAGTTGCTCGTTGACACCTTGTGGTGACTCCAGGATCAGTAGGTGGGTAGCGCCGGTAATGGCGACCAGTTCGGCTCCCAGAATTTCCCGTGCGAGTGCTTCGCTGTGGCTTATCGGAGTGATGGTGTCGCGGTCTCCGACAAGGATCGTGGTGGGAACCTTGCCGAGTGCCGACACGGCGGTGCGCTTGTCGAAGGTGTCGAGTTCGGGGAAGAACTCGGCGATCACCGCGATCGGGGTCGAGCTCATCGCACGCGCGGTCAGCTCGGCAACAGGCTCTAGGACCTGCGAGCCGAACAGGTAGCGCTGGGTGAGCCGGAACGAGGTGCGGCTGGTGATGCGGCGAACGGTGTCGACCACGTGCGATTGCCGACGCAGTAGGGACAGGCTGGTGCGGACGGCTTGGTGGAGCAGGCGGGCGACCGGTTCGGGCAGGCCCAGGGTGACGCCGGACAGGCCACCGGCTGAGGTGGCGATGAGAGCCGCACCCACGACGCGGTCGCCGAACAGCTCCGGATGGGACTCGGCGAGTCCGAGGATGGCCATGCCGCCCATCGAGTGGCCGACAAGCACTACCGGACTTCGTGGCGCGGTCGCTTGCAGGATCGCGAAAAGGTCCTGGCCGACCTGGTCGATGGTGGCGTTGGCGGGTGTTGCCCAGCCGGACCGGCCGTGTCCTCGCTGGTCCCACAGCACCAGCCGGGCATCTCCGGCCAGGGCTTCGCGCTGGAAGTGCCAGCTTTGTGAGTCGAGCATGTAGCCGTGGCAGAAGATGACGGTCACGTCGCTGGCACCGCAGTCGACGATTTCCACGTGCAGCTGCACCTCATCGGATGCCATCACGGCGAGGGTTTCCGACGTCTGTGGCATCTGAACGGCTGGGGCGAACGCTGCATTATCCGATTTGGTTTTAGAGAAGTCCCTGAACCACCACACTGCACTTCACCCCCCAGAGCGATTCATCAGAAACTAACGTCCAGGTCAGACCGAAAGTTCCCTGCGACCGTTGGTGTCACGCCTCGCACGCGTTCAGAGCGTGTTGTTACTGGCCGTGGCCGAGGAGTGTGCTCACTTCCACTCCGGTGCTCGGGTGCGCCTGGCAAGCTCGTCCGGTTTCCCGCGGCAGCGAGTCGGCGAAATCCGCGAGATCGGGCATGGCGTGCGGGTCAGCATGGATGCCCACGCACAGGGCGTCTCCATAGCGTCCGCGCCCGTCACTGAGGGCGGGAGACGGCCCCTCTCCTGGAGGGGAGCTTTTCGGAGCCGGAGCACGCTAGGAATGCGTCTCGCCGCAAATGACGTTAACGCCTTCGGGCTGACACCGCATGGTCGGCGAGCACCTGCTAGGCGCCAAGATTTGTTCGGGCGGTGCGACCGGCGGGTATGCGATCGGGTGCAGGGATGCCCCTTTTGCGGGTCCCTCAACAGCGTGTTATTCCTGACCTGCAACTGATTGCGGTGTCAGGGGAAGGCGTACGGCGATGCATGACCATCCTTATACAGCAACGCTTTCCGCGATCAGATCACTCCGTGCTCAGTGGTCCGAAGAAGTAGAACTGACGTCCGATCCAGCGCATGCCGCCGTGCTCCACCGTCGCCTACTCGGACTTGCCGACACCGTAGCCCGGCTCCTCGTCTACGAACAGTTCCACCTCGAACAAGTGCGCAATACGATCCTGACGCAACGACTTGCTTTGATCACTGACCCGGAACGACAAGCAGGCAAACCCGTACGTGGCGAAACGGGTTCGGTGCCAGCTGGAGCTGCGAGGTGATCACCTTGGCGGCTCCTGCGGGGCCGCCTGCTTTCCGCGCATAGGTCGGGTGCGTAGGCGAGCAATGGCCGGGTACCCGAAGCGCTGTGCACGTGAACACGGTGACTTTGTTTCCCTAGCCTCGATCTTTCGCGCGACCAGCAAACTGGAGGTGACCTTGTGTAGGTGATGTCTGGTTGTCAGCTCGTCGTCGCTTGCCGGTGAGTCCGGTCCGGGTAGCTGTCAGGAGGCCCGGTAGCAGACTGGCGGCTTGGTGGAGAAACCTGCGGAGTCGAAGCCCAGTGTCAAATGCCCTGGTAGGGGGAGCGACTGTGCGGTCCGTAGCATCACGCGAAGCCTGCGGCGTCGTTAGAGGTCCCGCCCGTGTGGGTGGGGTGCAGGGAGTGCCGAGCCCCCGAAAACAGGGTGAAGGACATGGAAGACGCTGAAGACCTGGAAGTGCAGGCGTCGAAGGACTCCCCGGCGTATGGGGCTCGGAACGTGCAAACAGTGGCGGCGGGAACTGGTGAGGCCCTCCCCCGGCAACCTGCGGATGGTGTTGCCGGAGTGTGGCGCTTTATAACCGATGACCTCGGGAAATGAGTCGTCAGTCGGAAGGGAGTCGGAGGCGGTCGTAGTACTGCTTGAGCCGAGCGGACAACAGAACCGCCGGTGAGGGAAGGGCCGCTGCTTCGTCGATGCGCAGTGTCTGTCTTGGAGGAGCCCGGTGAGTGCCGTTTCGGCTAGTTCCGCCGCGTTGGGATCTGTTCCTGTGGATCCGGTTCGTGCCTTGCAGCAGTGCTCTACCGGGCGGCCAAGGCCGATCCCGGGCGACGGTTTCACGCGTTGCGGGACAAGGTCGTCCGCAGGGACGTCTTGTGGCGCGCGTGGGTCACGGTGCAGCGCAACGGCGGTGCACCGGGCATCGATCGGACCACTCTGGCCGAGGGGTCTTTTGCCGGTTGGCCGCTTCCACCAAGGCGATCATCCGGTCCACGGCCCGTGATCACCGACTCGTCCACGCTCGCGATGCCGTCGAGCACGTCCCCGTCGCCGGGGATGATCTCGCCCGCCTCGACGATCACGCGGTCGCCCCGTTGCAGTTCCGAGGCGGGCACGACCTCCCACCGGTAGAACGCTCGCTCGACCCGCAGGTGCCGCCCGCTGGTGTACACCCGGTACATGTAGTCACCCAGCGGTCGGTGGACCACTGCCAACGCGAGTGCCAAGGCCACCACGAACAGGACCCCGGCGGCTACCGCAGTCATCTAGAACCGCTCCGGGAACAACAGCGCCATCACCAGGAACACCAACAACACCGCGGCCAACACCAGGCCGATGACGTTCTCCACGGTCACAGCCGCTCGACCGCCCGAATCACGAGCGCCAGCACGACGAAGACCACGATGGTCAACGCCACGAATGCCAGATCGGCCATGACGTCCCCCTTCATCGCTCGCCCGACGCGAAGCCGTTCAGGAACAACCAGCCCAACACCGAGGTGACCAGTGCACCCGGGGCATTGCGGATCGCGGCGGCATACCCGCCGACGACGAGGCTGAGCACGACCAACCCGGCCACCGGCTCGCCCGACCACCAAGCAGCCACGCTGGCAGGCACCGTCCCGACCGCTACGACGAAGTAACCCACCGCCGACGACGCCGTCGCGGGCCCTGCCACGGACCGACGCGCCGGGCCACAATTCCGGAAACCACGCATCGCCACGCCCCCTGCCTTCGTCCGCAGGCGGTTACCACCCCAGTCAAGCTCGCCAGGAACCCGCGACCAGGGGTCTTGACGCGATTACTACGGAAAGCGCCAAAAACCTGACGATGGTGCGCATGGCTCGTGCTCGGAGGAGGCTGGCCATGCGCGATTCTGCGAGTTAGGGTCCCGCCGATGTCTTTAGGTCGGCTAACCTGTCGGGTTCCAAAAGTCGGCCGCGGCCGTGACCTGTACTGATCGACACACCGCGGCGATCCAGGAATGATTGTGCGCCGTGTCGTTGCGCATGCTCTACCTGATCTTCATCCGGCTTGTGGGCTGGCTGGTATTACTCGGCCGTTCGTCGGCGGCCAAGGATGCGGAGTTGCTGGTCTTTCACGAGGTCGCCGTGCTGCGCAGAACGACCCCCAAACCGCGCCTGGACTGGGCGGACCGGGCAGTCTTTTCAGCGCTCATACGGCTGCTGCCCGCGCCCCTACGCGGACACCGGCTTATCACGCCAGGCACAGTCATGCGCTGGCACCGCCGCTTGGTCGCCAAAAAGTGGACCTACCCGCACCGATCCGGACGTCCACCCATCAACGCGGCGCTCTCCGCGCTGATCGAGAGGATGGCCACGGAGAACGAGACCTGGGGATATCAACGAATCCAGGGCGAACTCCTCAAACTCGGCCACCGCGTTGGCGCTTCGACGATCCGCAGGATCCTCAGGCGACGGCAGATACCGCCGGCGCCGCGCCGGAGCACCGACACGACCTGGCGGCAGTTTCTGCGCACCCAGGCCTCGGCCATGCTGGCAGTCGATTTCTTCCATGTGGACTGCGCCGTCACACTGAAGCGGATCTACGTGCTGTTCGCGTTGGAAGTGCACAACCGCTCCGTGCACATCCTCGGCACGACCACGAACCCGGACGGACCGTGGACCACACAGCAAGCCCGCAATCTTCTGATGGACCTCGGCGACCGGGCAGCTGAGTTCAGGTTTCTCATCCGCGATAGGGCCGGTCAGTTCACGGCGTCGTTCGACACGGTCCTGGCTGACGCCGGCATACGGGTCGTGAAGATTCCACCCGGCTGCCCCCGAGCGAACTGCTTCGCCGAGAGGTTCGTACTCACCGCTAGAACCGAACTCACCGATCGCATGCTGATCTTCAGTGAACGACACTTGCGAACCGTGCTGGCCCAGTACATCCGGCAGTACAACGGTCGGCGACCGCACCGAGGTCATCAACTCCGGCCTCCGCAGGCGGACCACCCCGTCCCCAACCTCAACCACGAACGAATCACACGCCGATCAATCCTCGGAGGCCTCACCAACGAATACGAACGCGCAGCATGAAACCGCAGATCAGACCCACTGTCCAAGTTTTGGGACCCGACAGGCATCCCAACGACGAAGAGAATCGAGGCGGATAGGTTGGGCCTATAGATCAAATCCCACGATGTCGCTTAAGCTTCAAGTTCCTCGCTATCTGACGATCATGCGCCCTGAACGGGCATGCTTCTGCGCTAGCTCGCGCCAGCGTGTGATCGCCATCGCTGCCGTCGGTACGGCGTCGATGCGCTTGCCGACGGCGGCGCGGTCGGGCTTGTCGGGCCGGAGCTGGTCGGCGTCGCCGGGCGGATGGCGGACTTCCACCGCGTCGAAGCACCACTCGGCTACGGGGTTGGCGTGGTGGGTCCAGCCGCGTGACTTGGTGAGCGCCATCAGCTCGGTCATGCCGAACGTGAGCCCGCGGTAGGTCTGCGGGATCGGCGCGAGGTCCAGCCGCGTCTTCTTCACGATCTCCTGGCGCACCGGCTCGCCGGACCACTCGTCGTATCCAGCGGCCATGACCTTGAAGTCGCGGCAGTCGGCGGCCAGCAGCTCGCTCTTGCCGTTCTTGCACGCCAGCTCGAGCCAGCCGATCTGGTACCGGCGGACGTAGGACTCCCACTCGGGGTCCCAGGTGACTTCGCCCGAACAGCGGCTCGATGATGTCGCGGCGCTGCCAGGTCGCGAGTACGAATGGCCGGCGAGCCCATTTGTCCTTGGTGTGGACGCACAACTCGGCGCAGAAGGCCACGGCGTGCGCGGCCCTCGGGCGCAGAAGTGGTCACCGCGTTTGCGGCACGTCTTCCCGTCAAGGGTGAAGCCGCACTCGGGCTCCCGCCGTTTACGAGAGGAGCCGTTCGGCGCTCGGCCCCTTGACGGCACCCGGCGCGTCCACCTTGAGCTGCGTGCGATCGGACGGGGTGAGCCCGAACCGAGCCCCGTACTGCGCGAACGTCGTCTCCGCCTCGCGCTGCACCGTCAGGGCCGGGTTCTTCACGAACCCGTTCGGCCCCTGCACCAGCAACGCGGAACCGTTGACCAGCTTGGTCGCCTGCTTGTACCGCGCCAGCGACTCGCAGACGATCACGAAGGCATCGGTGTCCCACGGGGTCAGCACACCGACCGCGATCAGGCTCGGGGCCAACCGGTCCCACACTGCGCGGGCATCGTCGGACAGCTCCTCCGGCGGGGTGATCTCGCCCTCGGGCGGGATTGGCTCGGCATCGTTGATCCTGTCTTCTGCCAGTATCCCAGCCGCTCAACTGGTGAACAAGACAGCCACGCCAGCCCCCAGCAGCGCGATCGCCCACACACGGTCGAGGTTGATCCAGGCGATTCGCAGGATTCGCAGGCCGAGGAACTCGAAGACGACCACGGCAACCACGCCGGCCGCCACGACCATGGCAACGGTGTGCACCACCGTCGCCACCGAGGCGTGCAGTACGGCGTCGGCCAGCCCACCTGACCCAACCGTGGTCGCTGGCATGTGATGATGCTGGTGGGTGACCGGAGCCGGACGCTCGACCAACACAGGCAACAACATCAGGCCCGCACCGTGTGCTGAGGACATCAGGAACGACCAGGCCGCGAGCTGCCATCCTGTCAGGCACATACCCACCCAGCGGAAGTGTCTGCGGGACAACAGCCGCCACAGCCC
>NZ_GL877887.1:0-704 GCF_000194155.1 Saccharopolyspora spinosa NRRL 18395 | reverse complement strand
GTGGCCGTACTTGCGGCCGAGCAGCAGCTCGCCGACGATACCGTCCTCGATCATTGACGGCGTGCCCCCCCCGCGGCCCCCCGCCACATCGTGGTTGAGGTGCCACCACACGTCGTAGGCGAGATATTGGTCGCCGCGGTCGGTCTCCCAGCGGCCAAGTACCTCGAACGAGGTGTGGTCGAGCAGGGCGATCCCGCCGGGGCCGTCCTGTCCATTGGCTCCACCCAGGGCCGAGACGTACAAGCCTTCAGGTCCGCAGTGGACGGTGTGGGGTCGCGAGTAGCCGGCGCGCTTGGCCAGTTCCTCGGAGTCCAGGACCTTCACCACCTGGGGGGAGCGCGGATCGTCCTTGGTGTCCAGCCCTTAGACCCGCGACGAACGCAGGCCGGGCACGATCAGGTACCGACGCTCGGTGTGCGGATGCGGGGCGTACGGACACAGCGCGCTGCTACAGGCGTTCCAGCCGAAATGATGCAGCTCATCGCCGATGAACGGCATGTCGGTCCAGCCGACCACCGTGCCGTAACTGTCAGAGTCGGGATCGACGTCGAGCACCGCGATCGCGTCCGGGCGGCTGGCGCTCCGGTCGAACGCCGCGAGGTAGGCGACCTTCTCCGGAGGCGCCGCAGCCGCATCCCTGGGCGACGGGTAGAAGGTGGGGTCAGGCTTCCACAACGACATGAGGACTCCATCAGGAAGGAAAC
>NZ_GL877886.1 GCF_000194155.1 Saccharopolyspora spinosa NRRL 18395 | reverse complement strand
GCCGGGCGCAGGGTTAGTGCGTCGATGGATGCCACTGGTGCCCCGGCGGGATCGGCCAGCGTGAGTGAGATGGTGTCCGTGCCGGTCCGTCGCAGTCGCACCCGCAGGTGTGTAGCACCGGTGGCGTGTAGGGAGATCCCGTTCCACGAGAACGGCATCCGGTTAACAGGCTCGTCGAAGCCGGTGAACACCGCCGGGTGCAGGGCTGCGTCGAGGAGTGCTGGGCCCGCCACGGAACACCCACCGCAGGCACCAGCCCGTCACCAGCCGGGACCCGCGCCAACCGGGCCGCGAGCACCTCACCACCACGAACCACGGCCTGCGGCTCACCGGAGCCCACGGCCACCGCGATCGCCCCGGCAGAAACGGTATCCCCATCGACATCGACAAGCCCGAACCTGCCCGGATGCTCCACCTGCGCCGAACGCACCAACCCCCACACCCCGGAAGCAGCAAGATCCGACACACCACGAACAGCACCAGCAGTCACAAACACCGCTCGCACCCCAGCGAACCGGGAGTCGGACAACCAGCCAGCAGCCCGGTGTCCCGCAGCCTGTTGATCGGGATGCTCTGGAGCACGCGACGCACTCGGTCGTCGCCGGTGCTGTCGTCCTGGTCACCGTCGCCCAGCAGCTCGTCGAGCAAGCGGTCGGCGAGCGCGGTCGGGGTCGGGTAGTCGAAGACCAGCGTCGGGGGAAGCCGCAGGCCGGTCGAGGTGTTGAGGCGGTTGCGCAATTCCACCGCGGTCAGCGAGTCGAAGCCCAGTTCGGTGAAACGCTGCTCCACGCCGACCACACCGCCGTCGGCGTGTCCCAGCACGACGGCGGCCTGACCACACACCACGTCGAGCACCGCCGCGCGACGCGACGCGGCGTCGAGCACGACCAGCTGATCACGCAACGTCTCCGCACCCGGTCCGCCGGCATGCGCAACAGACCGCCGGAAGGCAGGCCGGACGAGCCCCGTGAAGACCGACGGGATTTCCGGCTGGCTCCGGAGCGCGCGGAAATCCAGTGGGGTCACGACCACGGCGGCATCGGCAAGGCCGGTGGCCGTGTCGAACAGCGCCAGGCCCTGCTCGGTGGACATCGGCGGCATCCCGGAACGCGCCATCCGACGAAGATCCGCTTCACCAAGATGCCCGGTCATCCCGCTGCGCTGATCCCACATCCCCCACGCGAGCGACTGACCCGGCAACCCGAGACTCTGACGATACTCGGCCAGCGCATCCAAAAACGTGTTCGCCGCCGCGTAATTACCCTGCCCAGCACCACCGAACACCCCCGCAACCGAGGAAAACATCACAAACGCGGAAAGATCGCAATCGCGGGTCAGCTCATGCAGATTCCAGGCCGCATCCACCTTTGGCCGTAACACGACATCCAGGCGTTCCGGAGTCAACGACTCGATCACACCATCATCCAGCACCCCAGCAGCGTGAACTACCGCCGTCAACGGATGCTCCACCGGAACCGACCCGAGCACCCCAGCCAACGCGTCAAGATCGGCGACATCACACGCGACAACACCAACCTCCGCGCCATACGCGGCCAACTCCGCGACCAACTCGGCCCCGCCACCACGGCGACTGACCAACAACAAACGCCGCACCCCATGCTCAACGACCAGATGACGAGCCAGCAGCGCACCCAAACCACCCGTGCCACCGGTAATCAACACCGTGCCACGCCCACCGGCATCCAACCGCCACAGGCTCCGCACCCCGTGCTCCACAACCAGATGCCGCGCCACCAACCGCCCCAACCCACCGGTACCCCCAGTGATCAACACAGTGCCATCCCGATCCCACGGCACCGGCACGGTCAGCACGATCTTGCCGACATGACGGGCCTGGCTCATGAACCGGAACGCCTCGACCACCCGGCGCACATCCCAGCTCCGCAGCGGCAACGGCCGCACCGCACCCGCGTGAAACAGCTCCACCAGATCCGCCAGCATGGCCTGCATCCGGTCAAGCCCGGCCTCGAACAGGTCGAACGCCCGATAGGCCACGTCAGAGACCGCACGCACATCGGTCTTGCCCATCTCCAGGAACCGGCCACCCGGCGCCAGCAACCGCAACGACGCGTCCACGAACTCACCGGCCAGCGAGTTCAGCACCACATCAACACCACGACCGCCGGTGACCTCACCGAACCGCTGCTCGAACTCCACCGTCCGCGATGACGCGATGTGATCATCCGGAACACCCAGCTCACGCAGACTGTCCCATTTAGACGGACTCGCCGTCGCGAAAACCTCAGCACCCCACCACCGCGCCAGCTGAATCGCGGCCATGCCGACACCACCCGCGCCGGCATGCACCAGAACCGACTCACCAGGACGAAGCCCGGCCAGATCCTTCAAACCGTAGTACGCGGTCATGAACACCACAGGAACCGTGGCCGCGTCCTCAAACGACCACCCAGCCGGCACCTTCACCAGCAACCGCTGATCAGACACCACCAACGAACCAAGACCGCCTTCAAAGATCCCGAACACCCGATCACCAGGCACGAACCCGGTCACCCCAGGACCAACCTCCAGCACAACCCCGGCACCCTCCAAACCCACCAAGCGGTTATCACCGGGATACATACCCAACACCGTCAGCACATCCCGGAAATTCACCCCAGCCGCACGCACACCAACCCGCACCTGACCCGCACCCAACACCCCAGCCAACTCCGGCGCGGGCACCACCACAAGATTCTCCAACGTACCCTTAACACCAAGATCCAACCGCCACGGAACATCACCCGCAGACAACGTCAGACCGTCTGCGACGGCGCGCGCCAACCGGCCGACCCGGATCTCCCCGCCACGCACGACGGCCTGAGGTTCGGCCAGTGCCACCGCCCCCGGCAGGGCTTCGAGAGAAGCGTCTTCCGAGTCGAGGTCTACCAGCCCGAAACGGCCAGGGTTCTCGGTCTGGGCAGAGCGGACGAGTCCCCACACCGGGGCGGCCGCGACGTCCACGGGTTCGCCGCCGGCAACGGCGTTCCGGGTCACGAACACCGCGCACGCGTCGGCGAAGCGCGGGTCCGCGAGCCAAGCTTGCACCAAGCTCAGCACTTCGGAAGTCACCGCGCGCGCAGCGGCCGGAACCTCAATGGGATCGCTCGTGACCGGGATCAACACCGACTCGGGCACAGGCAGGCCAGCGTCGATCGCCGCGCCCAGCGCGGCCAGGTCCTCATAGGATTCGGAACCGGGCAGGGTGAGCTCGCCGAGCACAGCCGCCGTACCAGGGGCCCCGGCGGGCATTGGCGTCCAGTCCAGCCGGAACAACGCGTCCGGACCTGTCTGGGTGCTCGACAGACCGGCCAGGTCGACCGGGCGCAGCGTCAGTGACTCCACCGAAGCGACCGGCTGACCGAGCTGGTCGGACACCTCAAGCGACACGGCATCTTCGCCGGACCGGCTCACCCGCACCCGCAACGCCGAAGCACCGTTGGCATACAGGGAAACCCCGCTCCACAAGAACGGCAGCCGTCCGCCTCCGGTCTCGGCCAGACCGGCGAGCACCGCGGACTGCACGGCCGCGTCAAGCAGCGCCGGGTGCAGGCCGAACCCGCTCGTGTCGACCACACCCGGATCGACTTCGGCGAAGATCTCTTCGCCGCGCTGCCATACCGAAGCGAGACCCTGGAACGCCGGGCCGTAGGCGAATCCGGCCTCGGCGAAGCGTTCGTAGAACCCGTCGAGGGTGACCGGCTCCGCCCCCTCGGGCGGCCACACGGTGAGGTCGAAAGCAGCGGGCCTCCCTGCGGATGCCAGGACTCCGCTGGCGTGCCGGGTCCAGCCGTCGTCGGTGGCCGAGTGCACGGCCACCGCGCGCAGCCCGGACTCGTCGGGGGCGTCCACGACCACCTGCACCGCGACCGGCTCCTGTCCTGGCAGCACTAGCGGCGCTTCCAGGGTGAGTTCCTCGACCCGGCCGCAGCCCGCTTCATCGGCGGCCCTGATCACCAGTTCCAGGAACGCCGTGCCGGGCAGCAACACCGTGTCCGCGACGGCGTGGTCGGCCAGCCACGGGTACAGAGCGGCCGACAGCCGGGTCGTCAGCAGGAACCCGCCGGAGCCGGGAAGTTCCACGGTGGCGCCCAGCAGCGGGTGTTCGGCGGAGCGCAACCCCAGTGCTGAGGCGTCGCCGGCGGCGAGCTTTGGCTTGGGCCAGAACCGCTCGTGCTGGAAGGCGTACGTCGGCAGTTCCACCCGGCGACCGCCCGCGAACAGCACCGGCCAGTCGGGATTGATCCCGTGGACGTACAGCTCCCCGAGTGCTGCCACGATCGCGGCTTCCTCACCGCGGTCCTTGCGCAGCAACGGCACCGCGGTGGCATCGGCCAGGTTCTCCTGGACCATCGCGGACAGCACACCGTCAGGGCCCAGTTCGACGAACGTGGTGACACCAGCTGCTTCGAGCGCGTGCACACCATCGGCGAAGCGGACCGTCTCCCGGACGTGGCGGACCCAGTATTCCGGGTCGCTCCACTCGTCGGTCACCAGTGCGCCGGTCACCGTCGATACCGCCGAAATCGTCGGCCGTCCGAACGAAAGTCCTTCGATGACCCGGCGGAAATCGTCCAGCATCGGGTCCATCAGGGCGGAGTGGAACGCATGGCTGACGTTCAACCGGCGGGTCCGGAAACCGTCAACCGACGACACCGCTGCTTCGGTCCCGGCGATCACCAGCGAATGCGGGCCGTTCACCGCCGCCAGTGACACGCCATCGGGCAGCGGTGGCAAGTCCGCCTCCGAAGCCTGGACCGCCACCATCACACCACCGGCCGGCAACGCCTGCATCAGACGGCCACGAGCGGACACCAGCACACAAGCGTCCTCAAGGGACAGCACACCGGCGACATGCGCCGCCGCGATCTCACCGATCGAATGCCCCGCCACGAAATCGGGGATGACGCCCCAGGACTCCAGCAACCGGAACAGAGCCACTTCCAGCGCGAACAAAGCCGGCTGCGTGAACTCGGTTTGCCCGAGCAGCTCCTCGTTGTCGAGCACCGGATTGCCGAGCCGATCGGACACGGCGTCGAAGGCCTCGGCGAACACCGGGAACCGGGCGTAGAGCTCCTGCCCCATCCCCACCCGCTGACTGCCCTGACCGGCGAACACGAACGCCGTCCGGACCGCATCCCGGGTGAATCCCTCGAACACGCCCGCGGCGGGCACCCCCTCAGCGAGCGAGCGCAGACCGTCCAGATCGCCGACAGCCGCACGATGCTCGAACACCGCCCGCTTGGTGGCCAGCGAGAAACCGACGTCGAACGGGTGTTGCCCGTCCACGAACGACACCAGACGCGCGGCCTGCTCACGCACGGCCTGCGGCGACTTACCGGACAGAACCCACGGCACCACAGTGGATACCGTCTCGGCTACCTCGGCCGGTTCGGTTGCGGGCGCGGCCTCGATGATCACGTGTGCGTTGGTGCCACTGATCCCGAACGAGGACACCCCGGCCCGGCGCGGACGCCCCGCCTGCGGCCAGGACACCGACTCGGTCACCAACTCCACCGCGCCACCGGCCCAGTCCACATGCGAAGACGGCTGATCCACATGCAACGTCCGGGGCACCACCCCATGCCGCATCGCCATGACCATCTTGATGATCCCCGCCACCCCCGCCGCCGCCTGCGTATGACCGATGTTGGACTTGACCGACCCCAACCACAGCGGCCGGTCCCGGTCCCGATCCTGTCCATAGGCGGCTATCAGAGCCTGCGCCTCGATCGGATCACCAAGCCGCGTACCCGTTCCATGCGCCTCCACAGCGTCCACATCGGACGCCGACAGCCCCGCACTCGTGAGCACCTGCTGAATGACCCGCTCCTGGGCCAGCCCGTTCGGGGCCGTCAATCCGTTCGACGCACCGTCCTGATTCACCGCGCTACCACGAACAACCGCCAGTACCCGATGCCCGTTCCGCCTGGCGTCTGACAGCCGCTCCAGCAACACCAAACCGGCACACCGGAGCCCTCGGACCACCCCGTGCCATCAGCCGCCTCTGCGAACGACTTACACCGGCCATCAGGCGACAACGCCCGCTGACGGCTGAAGGAAATGAACGCACCCGGCGTGGACATCACCGTGACCCCACCCGCCAACGCCAGGTCACACTCCCCCGACCGCAACGCCTGAGCCGCAAGATGCAACGCCACCAACGACGACGAACACGCCGTATCCACCGTCACCGCCGGCCCCTCAAACCCAAACTGGTAAGCCAACCGCCCCGACACCACACTGCCCGCGCTGCCGATTCCCAGATAGCCCTCGACATCACGCGGGAACTGCACCAGCGAGGACAAGGTGTAGTCGTGGTAGATCGAACCGACGAACACACCACCCCGGCTGCCCCGCAGCGAGGTCGGGTCGATCCCCGCACGCTCGAACGCCTCCCACGACGTCTCCAGCCAACAACCGCTGCTGCGGATCCGTCGCCAACGCCTCACGCGGCGAAATCCCGAAGAAATGGGGGTCGAATTCCGCTGCCTCATGCAGGAAACCGCCCGCCCGCGTGTACGAGGTCCCCCAATTGTCCGGGTCCGGGTTGTACAACCCTTCGAGATCCCAGCCGCGATCGGTGGGGAAGCCGGTGACCCCGTCCTGGCCGGTGGCCACCAGATCCCACAGGTCTTCGGGCGAAGTCACCCCACCTGGGAACCGGCACGCCATGCCGACGATCACGATCGGATCGTCCGTGGCCGGGGCACTGGCCCGCACAGGGGTCGGCACCGCCGGCTCGCTGCCGGTGATCTCGGCCAGCAGGAACTCGGCCAGCAGTCCGGGGGTGGGGTAGTCGAAGATCAGCGTCGAGGGCAGGGACAGCCCGGTTTCCGCGGTTAACCGGTTCCGCAGCTCGACGGCGGTCAGCGAGTCGAAGCCCACCTCCCCGAACGCCTGTCCGATATCGATCGCCGTCGCGCTCGAATGCCCGAGCACCGCCGCGGCCTGTCCACGGACCAGGTCCAGCACGGCCGTCGCCCGGGTCTCGGAGACGTCGGCCCTCGCGAGCCGGTCCAGCAAGGTTCCCGGTCGCGCCACATCTGCAGCTGCCGAGCGGCGCAGCGGCGCATGCACCAGGCCACGCAGCACCGGTGGGATCTGTGGCTGGCGTCGCACGACGCGGGCGTCCAGGCGCATTGCGACCACCACGCCCGATTCCGCGGCGGCGAGGTCGAACAGCGCCAGGCCCTGGTCGTGGCTCAGCGGCGGGAAGCCGGCACGGTCCATCCGGCGGATGTCCGATTCGGCGAGCCCGGCGGTCATCCCGCCGGAGGGCATCCAGGCACCCCAGGCAAGCGACAGCGCCGGAAGGCGAAGCCCGCGCCGATACTGGGCCAGGCCGTCGAGGAAGGTGTTCGCTGCCGCGTAGCTGCCTTGCCCCGCGTTCCCGAAAACCCCGGCGGCCGAGGAGAACAGGATGAACGCCGCGAGGTCGAGGTCCCGCGTCAGCTCGTGCAGGTGCCAGGCCGCGTCGGCCTTTGAGCGCAGGACGGTATCCAGGCGCTCGGGTGTAAGAGCGTCGAGGCGCTCGGGTGTAAGAGCGTCGAGGACGCCGTCGTCGAGCACCCCGGCGGCGTGGATCACCGCGGTCAACGGGTGCTCGGCGGGGATCGACGCGAGGACCTCGGCGAGCGCATCGCGGTCGGCGGCGTCGCAGGCCACCACCCGGACCTCGGCACCGAGCTCGGTCAGCTCCGCGACCAACTCGACGGCCCCAGCCGCTTCGCTACCGCTGCGGCTCAGCAGCACCAGGTTTCGCACTTCGCGTTCGGCCACGAGGTGCCGGGCGAGCAGCCCGCCAAGGCTGCCGGTTCCACCCGTGATCAGCACCGTCCCGTCGAGGTCCCAGTGCGGCGCCGAGTATCCCGCTGGAATCCGCGCCAGCCTGCCGACCCGGATCTCGCCGTCACGCACCACGGCCTGCGGCTCGCCCGAAGCGGCAGCCATCGGCAACACGGCCAGTGATTCCGCTTCGCCGTCGAAGTCGATCAGCGTGAACCGGTTCGGGTGCTCCGACTGCGCCGTACGCACCAGGCCCCACACCGAGGCGGCGACGACGTCGAGCAGATCCCCGACGGGCAGCGCGCCCTGTGTCACGAACGCCATCCGCGAACCCGAGAACCGGACGTCGGCCAGCCAGGTCCGCATCAGCCCGAGCACTTCGGCGGTCGCCGCCCGCACGGCGCCTGGCACGTCGGCCAGCTCAGTCTCGAGCGGGACGTAGACGGTGCCGGGCACGGCCATGCCGTCGTCCACCGCGGCCGTCAGTTCGGCGAGGTCGGAGAACGAGGTCACGCCGGGCGCGCCCTGGTCCTCGCCAAGCACGATCACCGGTTCGCCGGGAATCCCGGCATCGGCGTCCAGCGGCACCCAGTCGAGCCGGAAGAGCGAGTCCCGTCCCACTTTCACGGCCGGGCTGCCGGACACGCCGACGTCGACGGGACGCAAGATCAGCGACTCCACCGACAGCACCGGCTGACCGAGCTGGTCGGAAACTTCGAGTGCGAGCCGGTCCGCGCCGAGCGGCGTCAGCCGGACGCGCGCCGCCGGGACTCCGGCGGCGTGCGGGGTCACCCCCGTCCAGGAGAACGGGAGGCGCCCGGTTTCGCCGTCCAGCCCCGAGACGTGCAGCGCAGCGTCGAGCAGCGCGGGGTGCAGGCCGAAGGCGGCCGCGTCCGCGCGTTCGTCCTCGCCCAGCGAAATCTCGGCGAAGAAGTCCTCGCCGCATCGCCAGACCGCCCGCAGACCGCGGAAGGCCGGGCCGTAGTCGAAACCGGCTTCGGCCAGCCGATCGTAAAGCCCAGTGATGTCGACTGGCTCAGCCCCGGCCGGAGGCCAGCTGCCGCCTTCTTCGGCGGCCGGACGACCGGCTCCGGCCAATGCTCCGCTCGCGTGCCGGGTCCAGAGTTGGTCCAGGGCGTCGGACTGCCGCGCGTAGACGCTCAGCGCCCGCCGGCCGGACTCATCCGGCGCGTCCACGACCACCTGGACGGCGACGGCGATGTCCTCGGCCAAAACCACCGGGGTTTCCAGGGTCAGCTCTTCGACCCGGCCGCAGCCGACCTCTTCCCCAGCGCGGAGGGCCAGTTCGAGCAATGCCGTGCCGGGTAACAATACGGTCCCGGCCACGACGTGGTCTGCGAGCCAAGGATGCGACCGCACCGACAGGCTGCCGGTGAACACGTGACCGTCCGCCCCGGGAAGCTCCACCGCCGCGCCCACCATCGGGTGGTCGATCTCGCCGAGACCGAGCGCCGCCGCGTTACCGGGCCGCACGGCGGTCTTGGGCCAGTACCGTTCCCGTTGGAAGGCGTAGGTCGGTAGTTCCACCGGCACGGCGGGGGTGTCGGCGAACACCGCGGCCCAGTCCGGGGTACCCCCCACCGTCCAGATGCGTGCAAGCGCGGTAACGGCGGTTTCTTCCTCGCCGCGGTCCTCGCGCAGCAACGGGATCGCGACGGCATCAGCCAGATTCTCGTGGATCATCGCGGACAGCACACCGTCCGGGCCGAGTTCTACGAAAACTCCGGCACCGGCCGATTCAAGGGCGTGCACCCCGTCGGCGAACCGCACAGTCTCCCGGACATGGCGGATCCAGTATTCGGGATCGCCCCATTCTTCGGTTACCACCGCACCGGTCACTGTGGACACCGCGGGGATCGACGGCTGTCCGAACGAGAGGTCCGCGATGACCGCGCGGAACTCCTCCAGCATCGGCTCCATCAACGCCGAATGGAACGCATGGCTGACGTTCAACCGCCGGCTCTTGAATCCGTCCACTTGCGACACTGCTGCTTCGGTCCCGGCGATGACCATCGAACGCGGGCCGTTCACCGCCGCCAGTGACACGCCATCGGGCAGCGGTGGCAAGTCCGCCTCCGAAGCCTGGACCGCCACCATCACACCACCGGCCGGCAACGCCTGCATCAGACGGCCACGAGCGGACACCAGCACACAAGCGTCCTCAAGGGACAGCACACCGGCGACATGCGCCGCCGCGATCTCACCGATCGAATGCCCCGCCACGAAATCGGGGATGACGCCCCAGGACTCCAGCAACCGGAACAGAGCCACTTCCAGCGCGAACAAAGCCGGCTGCGTGAACTCCGTACGCCCCAAGGTCTCCTCGTCGGCTGACAAGAGGTCGAGCTCCAGCTGGGCGGCCACGGCATCGAAAGCCTCGGCGAACACCGGGAACCGGGCGTGCAGCTCGCGCCCCATCCCCACCCGCTGGCTGCCCTGACCGGCGAAGACGAACGCCGTCTTCGCGCCGCCATCGGCGATCCCGGTGAGCAGGTTCGGCGAAGCCAGGCCCGCACGGAAGTCGGCCAAGCGGGTGCCCACGACCACCGCACGATGATTGAACGGCGCTCGCGCGAGAGCCAGCGCCCTGCCTACGGACGCGGCCCCGATCTCGGGACTATCCTCCACAAAGGACAGGAGCCGCTCCGCCTGTGCGCGCAGGGCCTCTGGCGAGCGGCCGGAAAGCACCCACGGCCGGATCACGGTGTCGGTCACCGGTGCCGCTACCGGGGATTCGGGCGCCTGTTCCACGATCACGTGCGCGTTCGTCCCGCTGATACCGAACGAAGACACACCCGCGCGCCGGAGCCGGCCCGCATCCGGCCACGGCACCCGTTCCGTCGCCAGCACCACCGCGCCGCTGTCCCAATCGACCTTGCTGGAAGGCACCTCCGCGTGCAGGCTCTGCGGAACAACACCACGCCGCATCGCCATTACCATCTTGATAATCCCCGCCACGCCCGCCGCGGCCTGGGTGTGCCCGAAGTTCGACTTGACCGACCCGAGCAGCAGCGGACGGTCCGCCGGGCGCCCCTGGCCGTAAGTGGCGAGCAGCGCCTGCGCTTCGATCGGGTCGCCGAGGGTCGTACCCGTCCCGTGCGCCTCTACCACGTCAACATCGACCCCGGCGAGGCCGGCGGCGGTCAGCGCCTGCCGGATCACCCGCTGCTGAGACGGCCCGCTGGGCGCAGTCAGCCCGTTCGACGCGCCGTCGGAGTTGACCGCGGTGCCTCGCACCACGGCCAGGACGTGGTGCCCCTTGCGCTGGGCGTCCGAAAGGCGCTCCACCACGAGGATGCCGACGCCCTCGGACCAGCTGGTGCCGTCGGCGGAATCGCTGAAGGACTTGCACCGGCCATCGGCGGAGAGCGCGCCTTGCCTGCTGAATTCGACGAACGTGCCCGGGGTGGCCATCACCGTCACTCCGCCGGCCAGCGCGAGGTCGCACTCCCCGGACCGCAGCGCCTGCCCGGCCAAGTGCAGCGCGACCAAGGAGGACGAGCACGCCGTGTCGATGGTGACGGCCGGGCCCTCCAGCCCGAATGTGTAGGCCAGGCGGCCCGACATCACGCCGCCGGCGTTGCCGGTGGCGAGGTAGCCCTCGACGTCTTCGGGAAACTCGACCGTCTTCGACGTCCCGTAGTCGTGGTAGATCACGCCGACGAAGACGCCGCTTTCACTGCCACGCAACGAGGCCGGATCGATCCCCGCACGCTCGATCGCCTCCCACGAGGTCTCCAGCAACAACCGCTGCTGCGGGTCCATTGCCAGCGCCTCACGCGGCGAGATGCCGAAGAAGCCCGCGTCGAAGTCGGCGGCGTCGTGCAGGAACCCGCCCTCACGCGCGTAACTCGTCCCACGTTCGCCGGGGTAGTCGTCGAACAGCCCGCCGATGTCCCAGCCACGGTTGTCCGGGAACCCGGAGATCCCGTCCCCGCCCGAGTTCGCCAGCTCCCAGAGCTCCTCCGGCGAAGTCACGCCACCGGGATAGCGGCAGGCCATCCCGACGATGGCGATCGGCTCCTGTTCGCCGGACTCAAGTTCCCGCAGGCGGGCGCGAGCGATCAGAAGATCGTTGGTTGCTTTCTTGAGGTAGCCACGAAGCTTCTCTTCGTTCGTCATTTCAGAGCCCTGACTGGTTGGGGAGCGGAAATCCGATGACTGGGCGAGGGAGGTGTCATTCGTCGTCCAACAGTGCGAAGAGTTCATCGTCGGTGGCGAACTCGACGGAATCACGGACGTCTTCGCTGTCCGGGGCGTCCTCGACCTTCGCGAGCAACGCCCGCAGGCGCCTCGCTATTCGTCTGCGAGCGGCGTCCTTGGGACTCGACAGCGATAACGCGTTCTCCAATCGGTCCAGTTCGAAGACGACGTCCGGCGCCGCGTCCGTCAGGACCTTGCCGAGCAAGTACTCGGCCAGCCGAACCGGGGTCGGGTGGTCGAAGGTCAGCGTCGCGGGCAGGTTGAGCCCGAGCACCGAGTTCAGGCCGTTGCGCAGCTCGAGCGCGGTGAGGGAATCCAGGCCGAGCTCCCGGAACTCACGCTCGGCCTCCACCACGGTGGCCCGGTCGTAACCGAGAACCGACGCCACCTCGGCGGTGACGATGCCGACCATGACGGTCTCGCTGTCCCGCCGATCCAGGCCGTTCAGCCGGGCGACGAGGTCGGGGGGAGCCTCGGCGGCGGTCACCGCGGAGCGCCGCGCCGGCGCGGCCACTACTCCGCGCAACAGGTGTGGCACCTCTGGAAGGGCACGGAGCACGCGGACGTCCAGAGGCACCGCCACCACCAGCGAACGGTCGCCGCCGAGAGCCGCGTCGAACATGGCCAACCCGCGTTCCGGTGCGAGCGGAGGCATGCCGGAGCGCGCGATGCGCCGCAGATCGGCTTCGGCGAGAGTCGCGGTCATCCCGCCATCGAGGTCCCACGCGCCCCACGCCAGGGACAGCCCGGGCAGGCCCTGTGCGCGTCGGTGTGCGACCAGCGCGTCGAGACCGGCGTTGGCCGCCGCGTAGTTCGCCTGTCCCGGACTGCCGAGCACCCCGGCGACCGAGGAGAACACGACGAAAGCCGACAGGTCGGACCCGCGGGTGAGCTCGTGCAAGTTCCAGGCCGCGTCGACCTTCGGCCGCAGCACCGTGTCCAGGCGTCCCGGGGTCATCGCCCCGAGAACCCCGTCGTCGAGCACCCCCGCCGCGTGGACCACCGCGGTCAGCGGGTGTTCACCGGGAATCGTGGCGAGCAGCGCGGCCACGGTGTCACGATCCGCCAGATCACCCCCTGACACCCGGACCTCGGCGCCGTGCGCGGCCAGTTCTGCCACCAGGTCCGCCGCGCCGGGAGCCAGGTCACCGCCACGGTTCGCCAGCAGCAGGTGTCGCACACCATGTCCAGTCACGAGATGCCGGGCCAGGTGCGCGCCGAGAGCACCGGTACCACCGGTGATCAGGACCGTGCCTTCGCGGTCCCAGACCTGGCTCTCAGCCCGGGGAAGCTTGACGAGTCGTCCGAAGTGGACCTTGCCGTCGACGATCCGGGCCTGCGGTTCTCCCGAGGCCAGAACACCCGCCAGGAGCTCGCGGGAAACCGGTCCGCTGTGTGCCGGAACATCGACGAGGACGAAGCGGCCGGGGTTCTCCCACTGCGCCGAACGCACCAGACCCCAGACCGCCCCCTGCCCGACGTCCGTCTCGGCGTCATGGGTCACCAGGACCATGCGGGCGTTGCCGGACCGCTCGTCGGCCAGCCACTGCTGGAGGTGGCTCAGAACGCCGGACACCGTCGCATGTATCTCGCCGGAAGGCACGCCGAGCAGCACAACTTCGGGTCTGAGCTCACCCAGCTCGGCCAGGTCCGCGCCGACCGGGACACCTTCGACGACCGGCTCGCCCAGCACCACCCAGCCGTCCCCATCGGCGACCGCGGGTACGTCGCCTGGTGTCCACTCCAGACCGAGCAACGCGTCCTGGCCGGTGGCCAGCGCAAGCCGGTTGGCCGTGAAAGGCCGCAGCACCAGGGAACCAACCGACGCGATCGGCTCGCCGGTGGTGCCGGCCACCGCGATGGACACCGAGTCAGAGCCGGTCGTGGTCAACCGGACCCGCAGCGCCGAAGCCCCGTGGGCATACAAGGAGACGTCGCTCCAGGAGAACGGCAACCGCGTGCCTTCGGCTTCGGCGAGACCCGCGAAGTCCGAGGTCTGCACCGCCGCGTCCAGCAGCGCCGGATGCAGCCCGAAGCCCGCCGCTTCGGCGCAGGCCTCCTCGGGCAGTGCGACCTCCGCGAACACCTCGTCGCCCCGCCGCCAGGCGGCCGTGAGCCCCCGGAAGACCGGGCCGTAGTTGAACCCGGCGTCGAACGCCACCTCGTCGAAAAAGCCCTCCAGATCGACCGGTTCGGCGCCGGTCGGAGGCCAGACCGACGTGTCGAACGCGGGGCCGGAACGATCGGCCGGCACCAGCACCCCGGTGGCGTGCCGGACCCACGACTGGCCGGACTGGCCGGAATCGTTGTCCGCGCGGGAGAAGACGTGCACCTGACGGCCGGCGGAGTCTTCGCCACCGACCGTCACCTGGAGCAGCACCGCACCGTTTTCCGGGAGAACCAGCGGCGCTTCCAGGGTGAGCTCGCCGATCCGGCCGTAACCGGCCTCGTCCCCGGCGCGGATGGCGAGTTCGACGAAGGCGGCGCCGGGGACGAGCACCGAGCCCGCCACGACGCGGTCCGCCAGCCACGGGTGGCTGTGCACTGAAAGCCTGCTGGTGAACACCAACCCACCGGAACCCGGGGTCTGCAGGGCCATGCCTAGCAACGGGTGCCCAGTCGCGTCGAGCCCCGGGGCCGAGCCGCCGCGCACGGGAGCGCCGTCGGGCCAGTATCGCCGGTGTTCGAAGGGGTAGGTGGGCAGGTCGATCCGGCGTGCGCCGTGGCCGTGGAACACTCCGCGCCAGTCGATGCCAACGCCGTGGACATACAGCCGGGACAGCGCGGCGGTGATGGCCTCTTCTTCACCACGGTCCTTGCGCAGGAGCGGGACCGTCAGCACGTCGGTGCCGAGGTTCTCCTGTGTCATGGCCGTGGCCGCGCCGTCCGGCCCGAGTTCGACGAACGCTGTCACGCCGAGGTCGGCGAGCAGCGTGACACAGTCGGCGAACCGGACCGCTTCGAGCACATGCCGACCCCAATAGTCTCCTGAGCACATATCGTCTCCGGCGTGGTCACCGGTCACCGTCGAGATGATCGGGATCACCGGCTCACCAAAGGACAACCCTTCCGCGATCTGACCGAACTCGTTGAGCATCGGCTCCATCAGCGGCGAGTGGAACGCGTGGCTGACATCAAGCCACCTCGTCCGCCGCCCCCGCGCCGCGAACTCCTCGGCGACCGCGGCGACCGCGCTCTGCTCGCCGGAGATCACCACTGACGCAGGCCCGTTTACCACCGCGATCGACACCCGATCAGCGACGCCCGCCAGCAGCGGAAGCACCTCCTGCTCGGTCGCCTGGACCGCGACCATCACCCCACCAGCGGGCAGCGCCTGCATCAGCCTGCCGCGCGCGCTGACCAGCCTGCCCGCGTCCGCCAGCGACAACACCCCGGCGACATGCGCCGCGGCGATCTCGCCGACCGAGTGTCCCACCAGGAAATCCGGCCGGATCCCCCACGACTCGACCAGCCGGAACAGCGCGACCTCCAACGCGAACAACGCCGGCTGGGCATACCCCGTCCGTACCAGTGATTCCGCCTCGGGCGTGCCCGCCGCGGCGAACATGATCTCGCGCAGCCCCGGCTCCAGGTGTTCGGCAACCTCGTCGAACGCGCGAGCGAACACGGGGAACCGGGCATACAGCTGACGGCCCATACCGGCACGCTGGCTACCCTGCCCCGCGAACAAGAACGCCACCCGGCCGGAGTCCCGCCGCACCGCCTCGGCCACACGGCCACCGGCCGCATAAGCTCCCAACTCGGCGAGCAGTCCCGCCCGCCCACTACCCGTCACGACCGCCCGATAGTCCAAAGCGGACCGGCTGACCGCCAAGGAATATCCCACATCGAGCGGACTCAACACGGAGTCCTCCACAAAGGACAGCAGCCTTGCCGCCTGCGCACGCACCGCTTCCGGTGTCCGCGCCGCCAACACCCACGGCACCACCGCGGGCTCGACTGGGGCGGCCTTCTCGACAACCACGGCCGGAGCCTGCTCAACGATCACATGCGCGTTGGTGCCGCTGATCCCGAACGCCGACACCCCAGCGCGACGCGGCCGCCCTGGCTCCGGCCACGCGACCTTTTCGGTCAGCAGCTCGATCGCACCGCTCGCCCAGTCAACGAACGTGGATGGTTCCGTCACGTGCAACGTCGTCGGCAGCACGCCGTGGCGGATCGCCATAACCATCTTCATGATCCCGGCGACCCCGGCGGCGGCCTGGGTGTGCCCGATGTTCGACTTAACCGACCCCAACCACAACGGCCGTTCCCGGTTCTGACCGTAGGTCGCTAGCAGCGCCTGCGCCTCGATCGGGTCACCCAGCATCGTGCCGGTGCCATGCGCCTCGACCACATCAACATCCGAGGTGGACAAGCCTGAAGCCGCGAGCGCCTGCCGGATCACCCGCTGCTGCGACGGGCCGTTCGGCGCGGTCAACCCGTTCGACGCGCCATCGGAGTTCACCGCGGAACCCCGCACCACAGCCAGCACATCATGCCCTAACAGCCGAGCCTCCGACAGCAGCTCCACCACGAGAACCCCGACGCCCTCGGCGAGCCCGAACCCGTCGGCGCTGTCGGAGAAGGCCTTGCACCGGCCGTCGACGGACAGCGCGCGCTGGCGGCTGAACTCGACGAACTCGCTGGGATCGACCATCACCGCCACGCCCCCGACCAGCGCGAACGAGCACTCGCCGCTCCGCAGCGCCTGCCCAGCCAAGTGCAGCGCCACCAGCGACGACGAGCACGCCGTGTCGACGGTGACCGCGGGCCCCTCCACCCCAAAGGTGTAGGCCAACCGCCCGGACATAACGCTCGGCGAATTCCCGGTGCCGATGTGGCCTTCGAGCTGCGCGGCGGCGGACGTTTGACTCAGCATCTCGGCGTATCCGATGGCCGAGCAACCGATGAACACCCCGCCGGAACGGCCCTTCACCGAGGTCGGGTCGATGCCCGAGCGTTCGAGAGCCTCCCACGACGTCTCCAGCAGAAGCCGTTGCTGCGGGTCTATGGCGAGCGCCTCACGCGGGGAGATCCCGAAGACCCCCGGATCGAACCCGGCCGCGTCGTCGAGGAAGCCGCCGTGTCGCGTGTAGCTGGTGCCAACGTGGTCGGGATCGCTGTGGTGCAAGCCATCCAGGTCCCAGCCGCGGTCGGTGGGGAACGGGGCGATGACGTCGGCGCCCCTGGAGACGAGATCCCACAGGTCTTCCGGCGAGTTCACGCCCCCCGGGTAGCGGCAGGCCATCCCGACGATCACCAATGGATCGTCCGAAGTGGATGGAGCGCTCCGCGTCGTCACGGGTACCGGCGCCGCGCCGCCGGTGAGCATGGCCACGAGGTGGTCCGCGAGCGAGGACGGCGTCGGGTAGTCGAAGGCCAGGCTCGCCGGCAGGCGAAGTCCGGTCGCTTCGTTCAGCCGGTTGCGGAGGTCCACGGCGGTGAGCGAGTCGAAGCCCAGCTCGCCGAAGGCACGGTCCGCTTCGACCGCATCGGGACCGTCGTACCGCAGGACGGCCGACGCCTGCGCGCGCACCAGATCCAAGACGAAGCGGGCGCGTTCCGCTTCCGGCAGTGCAGCCAGTCGTTCGCCGAGCGGAACCGTGGTGCCCGAGCTGGTCGTCGCCGAGCGCCGGACCGGATTCCTGACCAGCGAACGCAGGGCGTACGGGAGTTCGGGCCGCGCTCGTAACGCGGGCAGGTCGAGGCGGGCCGAGACGACCACGGGCTCGTCGAGTTCCGTCGCGAAGTCGAACAACGCCAGCCTCTGGTCATCGGAAAGCGGCAGCACGCCAGCTCCGGTCAGGGCAGTGTCCTGGCTCCAAGCCAGTGAGATACCAGGCAGCCCGAGGCCGCGACGGTATGCGGCAAGCGCATCCAGCCCGGCGTTCGCTGCCAGCACGGCAGCCTGTCCGCCGCCGAACAGTCCAGCCGCTGACGAGAAGAGCACGAAAGCCGACAGGTCCTGGTTCCGGGTGAGTTCATGCAGGTTCACCGCGACGCCGAGCTTCGACCGGAGCACCTCGTCCAGTCGCTCAGGGGTCAACTCCGCGACGCCGTCCTTGCTGGTCGTGTCTTCGGTGTGGAGCACGGCGGTCAGCCGCAGCGGCGAGAGGACCTCGGCCAGCGCGTCATGGTCGGCGAGGTCGCAGCCGACCACGCGGACGTCGGCACCGTGCGCGGTCAGTTCCGCGACGAGATCCGCGCCGTCCGCACCGGTACCGCCGAGCAGCACCAGGTTCCGCACACCGCGCTTCTCCACGACGTGGCGGGCGAGCAGCGCACCTGGACCCGTCGTGCCGCCGGTGATCACCACGGTGCCCTCGATGTCCCACGGCCGCGAAGACTCCGGCGGGCCCGGCACCCGGGCCAGCCTGCCGACGAGGACCTCCCCCGCACGCACCACGACCTGCGGCTCACCCGTGCTCACCGCGGCGGGCAACGCCCTCACCGAGGCGGGATCTTCGTCGATGTCGACCAGGACGAACCGGTCCGGGTGCTCCGCCTGTGCCGCGCGAACCAGGCCCCACACCGACCCCGAGGTGGCGTCGGTCTGCGCATCACGGGTGACGAAAACCAGTTTGGCGGCCGCGAACCGCTCGTCGCCCAGCCACTCCTGGATCCGGCCGAGCACCTGGCCGGCGGTTTCGTTCACCACCGGCACGAGCAGTGTTTCGGGAACCTCGCCGTCGAATGCGTCCAGCCCGGCGGCGACCGGCAGCCCGAAGCCCTCGTCGTGCAGCACGGCCCACCGCTCCACGCTGGGATACGGCTTGGTGACCGCGGCGATCCACGCCAGCCGGAACGCCCAGGCCCGGGGCGAGGCAGCCGTCACCTGCGAGACGCCCGCCGACGCCGGGCGCAGGGTTAGTGCGTCGATGGACGAGCGGGGCCGGAACCGGTCGCGCGATCCCACCCATCAACTCAGACAACAAAAACTCCGCCAGCACAAGCGGTGTCGGATAATCGAACGCCAGCGTCGCGGGCAGCCGGACCCCCGTCGCCGTCGCCAGGGCGTTGCGCAGTTCCACCGCAGTCAGGGAATCGAAACCCAGATCCCCGAACGCCTGTCCCATATCGACGGCCGTCGCGCTCGAATGCCCCAGCACCACGGCGATCTGCCCGCGCACCAGGTCGGCCATCGCCGACCCGCGAGCAGCGGGATCGAGTGCCGCGAGCCTGTCCCGCAGGGTGGCCGACCCGGCTACGCCCGTAGCCACCGAGCGCCGGACGGGGTTGCCCACCAGACCACGCAGGGCCGCCGGGACCTCGGCCGAGCTGCGCAGGCGACCGTCGAACCGCATCGCCACGACCACCGGCTCGTCGCCCCCGAGCGCCTCGTCGAACAGGGCCAGGCCCTGGTCGACCGACATCGCCGACATGCCGGCACGTTCCATCCGGCGGATGTCTGAGCTGGCGAGCCCGGCGTTCATACCGCCAGAAATCTCCCACGCGCCCCAAACCAGGGACAGCCCGGGAAGCCCGAGCCCACACCGGTACTGCACCAAGCCATCAAGGAAAGTGTTCGCCGCCGCATAGTTGCCCTGCCCCGCGGCGCCGAACGTCCCGGCAACCGAAGAGAACACAACGAAGGCCGCGAGGTCGGATTCCCGCGTCAGCTCGTGCAGGTGCCAAGCCCCATCAACCTTCGGGCGCAACACGGTATCCAGACGCGAAGGCGTCAACGTGTCGAGCACACCGTCATCAAGCACCCCCGCGGCGTGGATAACCGCTGTCAGCGGATGCTCAACCGGAACCGACCCGAGCACCTCAGCCAACGCGCCACGATCAGCGACGTCGCAGGCCACCACCCGAACTTCAGCACCACGCGCGGCCAACTCCGCGACCAACTCCGCCACGCCCTCGGCATCCGGACCTCGGCGGCTGAGCAGCAGCAGGTTCCGCACTCCACACTCAGCCACTAGGTGCCGGGCCAGCAAAGCACCAAGACCACCGGTACCGCCGGTGATCAGCACAGTCCCGTCACCGTCCCACGATCGCGCCGAGGAAACCGCCGGAAACCGCAGCAGCCGGCCAGCCCGCACCTCTCCGTCCCGCACAATGACCTGCGGCTCGCCGGCAGCCGCCGCACTCGGCAGGGCAGCCAGAGAGCCGGCGTCGGTGTCGGTGTCGATCAGCACGAAACGGTCCGGGTGCTCGGTCTGTGCTGAACGGAGGAGACCCCACGCCGAGGCGGCGACCACGTTGGTCACCTCGCCGAGCGCACCGCGCGTCACGAAGGCCGCGCGGACAGCGGCAAACCGGGGATCGGCGGCCCAAGTCCGCACTAGGTCCAGCACCCGCGTGGTCATCTCGCGCACCGCTGCGGGCGTGTCCGCCGAGCTGGATGCCAAGGGGATCAGCACCGTATCGGGTGTCGCCCCCGCGTCGAGCGCGGCACCCAGTTCAGCGAGATCCACATAGGACTCCGCGCCGGGCAGGACCAGCTCGCCCAGTACCGCGACCGCCCCAGCGGTACCCGCCGGCACGGGGATCCATTCCAGCCGGAACAGGGAATCGCGTCCCGGCAGGACCAGTGCTTCGAGATCGACCGGCCGCAGCACCAGTGATTCGATCGAGGCCACTGGCCGCCCGGTCTGGTCAGCGACGTCGATCGACGCGACGTCCGTGCCGGACCGGACCAACCGCACGCGCAACGCCGATGCGCCCGTGGCGTACAGCGAGACTCCGCTCCAGGAGAACGGCATCCGGCCTGCGGGCTCGTCGAACCCGGCGAACACCGACGCCTGCACGGCCGCGTCCAGCAGCGCCGGGTGCAGGCCGAATTCATCGGCGTCGGTTTCCTCATTCACCGAGACCTCGGCAAAGACCTCGTCGCCGCGGCACCACACCGACTTGAGTCCTTGGAATGCCGGGCCGTACACCACGCCCGAGTCGGCGAACTGCTCGTAGAACCCCGCAAGATCGACCCGATCCGCGCCCTCCGGCGGCCACACGTCGAGTTCGGCGCCGGAGGTGTGATCCCCAGGGGCGAGGATCCCGTCGGCGTGCCGGGTCCACTCGCCGTCAACCGCGTCGTCGGCGCAGGAGTAGACGCTAACCGCCCGACGGCCCGCCCCGTCCGGTCCGCCCACCACGACCTGCACCGCGACAGAGGTGTGCTCGGGCAGCACCAGTGGTGCTTCCAGGGTGAGTTCTTCGACCCGGCCGCAGCCAGCTTCGTCACCGGCCCGGATGACCAGCTCAAGGAAACCCGTTCCCGGCAGCAGGACAGCGCCCGCGACCGCGTGGTCGGCCAGCCACGGATACAACGCGACCGAGAGCCTGCTGGTCAGCAGGCGACGGCCGCGCCCAGCAAGGGGTGTGCAACGGATCGCAAGCCCAGCGCGGACGCGGCCTTGGGCACCGGCAACGCCTTCGGCCAATACCGTTCCCGCTGGAACGCGTAGGTGGGCAGCTCCACGCGCCGGCCGCCGGTCAGCACCGCGCTCCAGTCCAGTGGCACACCCGCTACGAATAGCTCACCCAACGCGGCCATGACCGCTGTCTCTTCGGGGCGGTCGCCGCGCAGCAACGGAATCGCGGTGGCTTGAACGTTGTCCTGGATCATCGAGGACAGCACACCGTCCGGGCCGAGTTCCACGAAGGTCGTGGCGCCCTCGGCTTCCAGTGCTTTCACCCCGTCGGCGAAACGCACGGTCTCCCGGACGTGGCGCACCCAGTACTCCGGTGTGCTCCATTCGTCCGTCACCAGCCCGCCGGTCACCGTCGACACCGCGGGGATCGACGGCTGCCCGAACGACAGCCCCTCGACGACACGGCGAAATTCCTCGAGCATCGGGTCCATCAGCGCCGAATGAAACGCGTGACTCACCTTCAAGCGACGGACCCGGAAACCGTCCACCTGCGACACCGCCGCCTCGGTGCCGGCGATCACCACCGACCGTGGACCATTCACCGCGGCCAGCGAAACTCCTTCGGGCAACGGCGAAAGCTCTTCTTCGCAAGCCTGCACAGCCATCATCACGCCCCCCGGAGGAAGCGCCTGCATCAAGCGAGCACGCGCGGCCAGAAGAGCACAAGCGTCGTCGAGGGACAGCACACCGGCGACATGCGCCGCCGCGATCTCGCCGATCGAATGCCCCGCGACGAAATCGGGGGCGATCCCCCATGACGCCAGCAACCGGAACAGAGCGACTTCAAGCGCGAACAACGCGGGCTGTGCGTATCCGGTCCGCGCCAGCAGCTCCTCGTCGTCAGGCACCGGAGTCCCCAGCAACGCCATGATTTCATCGAAGGCGCGAGCGAACGCCGGGAACCGGGCATACAGCGCACGCCCCATCCCCAGCCGCTGACTTCCCTGACCAGCGAACACAAACGCGGTCCGAGCCGATGCTCGGGAGAGCACGCCACCGCTCGACGAGCTGTCGGCCAGCGCGCGCAGCCCGGCCACGAGGTCATCGTGGTCACCGGCGACCGCCGCACGGTGCTCGAACACCGACCGCGCCGTGGCCAGCGAGAAGGCGATGTCGGCGGGCCGCTGTCCAGCTACCACGGACAGCAGTCGCGCAGCCTGGTCACGCACCGCCTGCGCGGACTTACCCGACAGGACCCACGGCACAATCTCCGCGGCCGGCTCTACCGTGACAGCCTCGGCTCGTGATCCCCCCTCGATGATCGCGTGCGCGTTGGTGCCGCTGATCCCGAATGAGGACACCGCGGCTCGGCGTGCGCGGCCCGTCTCTGGCCAAGGCTCGGCCGACGTCAGCAACCGAACGGCACCGCTCGTCCAGTCCACATGGGATGACGGTTCGTCCACATGCAGCGTCTGCGGTACCACGCCGTGGCGCATCGCCATGACCATCTTGATGACCCCAGCCAGCCCAGCCGCGGCCTGGGTGTGCCCGAGGTTCGACTTGACCGACCCGAGCAGCAACGGTCGCTCCACCGGGCGGTCCTGCCCATAGGTGGCAAGCAGCGCCTGCGCCTCGATCGGGTCGCCGAGAGTCGTTCCGGTGCCGTGCGCTTCGAGCACGTCGATGTCGGCGGGAAGCAGCGCGGAAGCCGCCAGCGCCTGCCGGATGACTCGCTGCTGCGAAGGTCCGTTGGGCGCGGTGAGCCCGTTGGACGCACCATCGGAGTTCACTGCGGTCCCGCGAACCACGGCGAGCACGTCGTGCCCGAGACGCCGGGCGTCGGACAACCGCTCGACAATGAGCATGCCAACGCCCTCGGACGGTCCGAATCCGTCGGCGGCCTCCGAGAACGCCTTGCAGCGGCCGTCCGGGGAAAGCCCGCCCTGACGGCTGAACTCCACGAAGCTCTCGGGTGTGGCCAGCACCGTCACCCCGCCGACCAACGCGAATGAGCACTCGCCCGCCCGCAGCGACTGACCCGCGAGGTGCAAGGCGACCAGCGAAGACGAACACGCCGTGTCCACCGTGACAGCCGGTCCCTCGAGACCGAAGATGTAGGCCAGCCGTCCGGACATCACGCTGGAGTAACTACCTATGCCGATGTGCCCGGCGAGCCGCTCTGCGGCGCGGGTCTGGTTCAGCGATTCGGCGTAGCCCGACTGGAAGGCGCCGACGAACACCCCGCCAGTGCTTCCCTTGACCGTGGCGGGGTCGATGCCGGCACGCTCGAACACCTCCCACGACGTCTCCAGCAGCAACCGCTGCTGCGGGTCCATAGCGAGCGCTTCCCGCGGGGAGATCCCGAAGAAGGCGGGGTCGAAGTCCGCTGCGTCGGGCAGGAAACTGCCCGCTCGCGGGCAGCTCACCTCGTGCTCGCCCTGGTCGGTGTCGAGCAGGGGCGTGAGGTCCCAGCCACGGTCATCCGGGAGCTCGGAGACGACGTCGCGGCCGTCGGAGACCAGCTGCCACAGTGCCTCCGGCGAGGTCACTCCGCCGGGGAAACGGCACGACATGGCCACGATCGCGATCGGTTCGTTCGCGGCGGCGGAGAGCTTTTGGTTCTGCGAGCGCAGCCAGTCGGTTTCCTTGATGGAAGCCCGCAGTGCCTTGAGGAGCCTGTCGTCAGAGCTGGTCATCGCGGTCCCGTGTCTCCTTGATCGCGTCGCCGAATCCCGCGGTGTCCGCTTCGGACCCCCCGTCGAAGCCGGTCCCGTCCGCGCGGTCGAGCACCATGCTGATCAGGGCGTCGGCGTCCATCTCGTCGACCGAGACCGGTCGGCTGCCCGCCTCGGCGGCCGTCGGTTCGTCCCTCTCCCCGACGAGTTCGAGCAGCCGGTCCAGCAGCCCGGTGTCCCGCAGCCTGTTGATCGGGATGCTCTGGAGCACGCGACGCACTCGGTCGTCGCCGGTGCTGTCGTCAGCGGGGACCTCGGGGCCCAGCTCGTCGAGCAAGCGGTCGGCGAGCGCGCCTCGATCGGATCCCCGAGCCCGGTACCGGTCCCGTGCGCCTCCACGACATCCACATCGGACGCCGACAGCCCCGCATCCGCCAGCGCCTGCCGGATCACCCGCTGCTGCGACGGACCATTCGGCGCGGTCAACCCATTCGACGCACCATCCGAATTCACCGCACTGCCACACACCACCGCCAACACCTCATGCCCCCACCGCCGCGCATCCGACAACCGCTCCACCACCAACACGCCGGCACCCTCACCCCACCCGGTGCCATCCGCAGCGGCCGCAAACGACGCTCCACCACCAACACCCCAACACCCTCCGACCACCCCGTCCCATCAGCCGCCTCCGCGAACGACTTACACCGGCCATCACGCGACAACCCCCGCTGACGACTGAAATCCACAAACACACCCGGCGTCGACATCACCGTCACCCCACCCACCAACGCCAGATCACACTCCCCCGACCGCAACGCCTGACCAGCAAGATGCAACGCCACCAACGACGACGAACACGCATCCCGCTCCTGCCCATACGTGGCCAGCAACGCCTGCGCCTCGATCGGATCACCCAACCTCGTACCCGTGCCATGCGCCTCCACCACATCAACATCCGAGACCGACAAACCCGAGACCGCCAGCGCCTGCCGGATCACCCGCTGC
>NZ_GL877885.1:36849-43152 GCF_000194155.1 Saccharopolyspora spinosa NRRL 18395 | reverse complement strand
CGGCCAGCACTCCCCGAGCCCACTCCACCGTCGGTTCGTCTCGCGCGGTCTCCACGAGCTTGGCCAGCCTGTCCCCCATTCGCTGCCAAGGCGTATCGGCGTTCCACATCGCCTCCAACGCCTACAGCCCGGCCACCAAGCTCCGCAGATCGTCAAGCCCCACGGCGTAGAAAGCAGCACCCTCCCCGGCGCCCCCGAAACCGGCATCGATCAACACCCGAATCCGCCGCATCCACAGCAAAGCCTCGTCAAATCCGGAAAGATCCGGATCTAGATCCCAGTACAACTCCGCCAAATTCTCCAGCGACTGCCGGTAATCAGCGGGCAGGCCGGTCCCGTCCCCCAGCCCTATCTCCGCCGCAAGCCCGCTCCAGCCGCCCCCAAACGGCTCAGCGATCATCGTCACGAACGACGGCAGCACAACAGCATTCAGGCGCGCCTGCCAAACCGCCCGCCGCAACATCCAGCCCGACCTCCCGCGCCAGCCGTTCCCAACCATCCCCGCCCTCCCCCGCGAACGGCCGAGCAAGCCCCGCCACCAACTCGTCACCGCCAGGAAAAGGCAGCGGCTCCGCATGGATTCGATCCGCCTCCTCCCCGAATTCCCACATCAGATCCGCAAGCGGATCCACCGCCTCTTCGAATCCCTGCTCGGGGTCCTCAATCTCCTGCTCGTCCAGCCCGGCAACCCGTTCAACCACCGGGGCGCGCAGGTGCACCCAGTCCGGACGCAGCCCGTTTTGGTCTTCCGGCAAGCGAAGGTCATAGGGACCCACCTCCGGTTGCCCATCGCCATCCGGCCGAGTCCAATCGGCCGGGCGTAGAAGTCGGCACCCTCCCTGCCGTCGTCGAAGCCGGCATCGATCAACACCCGGATCCGCCGCAACCACAACGGAGCCTTGTCAAATCTGGACAGATCCGGATCTACCTCCCAGTACAACTCCGCCAGATTCAGCAGGGACTGCTCGAAATCGGCCGGCAAACCAGTCCCGTCCCCCAGCCCTATCTCCGCCGCAACCTCTCTCCAGCCACCCCCGAAACGCCCCCTCCACACCGGCACCCAAAACCCCAGCCGACTCAGCCCCCCGCAAACCCGCACCAGCAGACGACGACGCCCCCGCACCAGGCGATTCCGCATCCCCCGTCAGGTCCTCAGCCGTTCTCTCCCGCCCACGCGGGTCTGTGTCGTCCTGGCCCCCCTCCTCCCGCACGTCGCTCACCAACCCGTCCAACACCCCCCGCTCGGCCTCGACACGCCCCGCCAACTCCCCGATCTGCGCCCGCAGATCGTCAGGATTCAGCAACGAAGTCCATATCGAACCCGTCGCCAATACCTCCGGCACAGACTCAGCCAGATCCAGGCTCTCCTCCAACTCCACCTTCCGAGCGGTGAGCTGCTGCACCGAATCCCGTGCCTCCGCAACCCGCAGGTCCCGCGCCAGGTCGCGTAGCGTCCCGATCTCCGGCCACGCGCCGTACAACTCGTTTGCCATTCGTATGACCGGGAACAGCCGCCTACCGCCCACCAAATCCTCGCCGATCTCACGGACGAGCTTGCGGTAACCAAGGTCGTGTACAAGATCCATCCGCTCAAGCCAGCGACGAATACCGAGGCTCGTGCTGTCCGGTCTGAAGATAGAATTCCGGCAGATCGGCCACCAGGCTCCGGAGATCATCAATCGGCCGGGCGTAGAAGTCGGCACCCTCCCTGCCGTCGTCGAAGCCGGCATCGATCAACACCCGGATCCGCCGCAACCACAACGGAGCCTTGTCAAATCTGGACAGATCCGGATCTACCTCCCAGTACAACTCCGCCAGATTCAGCAGGGACTGCTCGAAATCGGCCGGCAAACCAGTCCCGTCCCCCAGCCCTATCTCCGCCGCAACCTCTCTCCAGCCACCCCCAAACCGCTCCGCAATCCTCGTCACGAACGGAGTCAGGACAACGGCGTTCAGGCGCGCCTGCGACTCCACCGGCCCCCTGACCACCACAGACCGAGCGTCCTCGAAGTCGAACAGCAATCTCATGGCCCACTCCGCCATCTGTTCGTCATCGTCGTCAAGCGCAGTGTCCTCAAGCTCGGTCAGCCGGTTCTTCGTCCATTCCCAACGCCTGTCGGCGTTCCAAATTGCCTCCAACGCTCGCTTCGGATCGCCGTCGACCTGACCAAGAAACCCTCGCGCCCTCGCCACCAACTCCACCAAGCGATGCACGTCCGGAGGAGGGGCGTGCCCATCGGCTCGGCCTTCAATGTCCGCAATCATGTCGGGGAGGTACGAAAACGAAATGTTCGACGACACGGGATCAAGCTGGTTCGCCAGCCACGCCAGACCGTGGAACATTTCCATGTCTGCCGTCTCGTCGTGCAACTGCTCTGCCAGCCGTATAACCGGGAACAGCCGCCTACCACCCACCAAGTCCGGGCCGACCTCACCGACCACCTTGCCGACACCACCAAGATCGTGCAGCAGATCCATCCGCCTGAGCCAGCGACGAAACTCTCTGCGCCCCAAGGATGGATGAGCCTCGTCGTGTCCGGTGAAAGGGTTGAACACCGGGACCGACAGTTCGGCCAGCAGGCTCCAAAGATCGTCAATCGGCCGGGCGTAGAAGTCGGCACCCTCCCTGCCGTCGTCGAAGCCGGCATCGATCAACACCCGGATCCGCCGCAACCACAACGGAGCCTTGTCAAATCTGGACAGATCCGGATCTACCTCCCAGTACAACTCCGCCAGATTCAGCAGGGACTGCTCGAAATCGGCCGGCAAACCAGTCCCGTCCCCCAGCCCTATCTCCGCCGCAACCTCTCTCCAGCCACCCCCAAACCGCTCCGCAATCCTCGTCACGAACGGAGTCAGGACCGCCTGCCGGTAATCAGCGGGCAGGCCGGTCCCGGCCCCCAGCCCTATCTCCGCCGCAACCTCTCTCCAGCCACCCCCAAACCGCTCCGCAATCCTCGTCACGAACGGAGCCAGGACAACGGCGTTCAGGCGCGCCTGCGACTCCGCCAGCTCCCTGACCACCACAGACCGAGCGTCCTCGAACCCGGCCAGCACTCCCCGAGCCCACCCCCCCGTCGGTTCGTCTCGCGCGGTCTCCACGAGCTTGGCCAGCCTGTCCCCCATTCGCTGCCAAGGCGTATCGGCGTTCCACATCGCCTCCAACGCCTTCTTCGGATCCCTGTCGACCCGACCAAGGTCCTCTCGCGCCCTCCCCACCAACGACACCAGGTCACGCACTTCCCCAAAGTCGACGTCCCCAGCGGATCGGCCTTCGAAGCCCGCAACCATGCGGGTAAGCGATGACAACAACGAAATGGTCGATGACTCGGCATCAAGCTGGTTGGCCAACCACGCCAGGCTATGGAACGTATCCATATCCAACGGCTCGATGTAAAAATCGTTTGTCAACCGGATGACCGGGAACAGCCGCCTGCCACCCACCAAATCTGCGCCGACCGCGCTGACGAGCTCGTGATAACCGCCGAGGTTGTGCACGACGTCCATCAGCTCGAGCCAGAGACGAATCTCGCCGACCTCCACATCCCCGGGCGACCGAAGCTCCTGCTGTCCGGTCTCAGGGTTAAACACCGGCCCGTGCGCGACGGTCACCAGTGTCTGTAGATCATCAACCGTCCACTTGTAAAAACCAGCACCCTCCCCGCCATCCTCACAATCAGTATCGATCAACACCCGAATCCGCCGCATCCACAGCAAAGCCTCGTCAAATCCGGAAAGATCCGGATCTAGATCCCAGCCTGTCCCCCATTCGCCGCCAAGCCTTATCGGCGTTCCAAATCGCCTCCAACGCTCTCTTCGGATCGCCGTCGACCTGACCAAGAAACCCTCGCGCCCTCCCCGCCAACTCCACCAAGCGACGCACGTCCGACGGGGAGGCGTGCCCATCGGCTCGGCCTTCGAAACCCACTGCCATGCGGTCAAGGGACGCCTGCGAAATGTTCGACGACTGGGGATCAAACTGGTTGGCCAACCACGCCAGGCCGCGCAGCCTCTCTACCTCTCCAGCCACCCCCAAACCGCTCCGCAATCCTCGTCACGAACGGAGTCAGGACAACGGCGTTCAGGCGCGCCTGCGACTCCACCGGCCCCCTGACCACCACAGACCGAGCGTCCTCGAAGTCGAACAGCAATCTCATGGCCCACTCCGCCATCTGTTCGTCATCGTCGTCAAGCGCAGTGTCCTCAAGCTCGGTCAGCCGGTTCTTCGTCCATTCCCAACGCCTGTCGGCGTTCCAAATTGCCTCCAACGCTCGCTTCGGATCGCCGTCGACCTGACCAAGAAACTCTCGCCCACTCGCCACCAACTCCACCAAGCGATGCACGTCCGGAGGAGGGGCGTGCCCATCGGCTCGGCCTTCAATGTCCGCAATCATGTCGGTGAGGTACGACAACGAAATGTTCGACGACACGGGATCAAGCTGGTTCGCCAGCCACGCCAGACCGTGGAACATTTCCATGTCTGCCGTCTCGTCGTGCAACTGCTCTGCCAGCCGTATAACCGGGAACAGCCGCCTACCACCCACCAAGTCCGGGCCGACCTCACCGACCACCTTGCCGACACCACCAAGATCGTGCAGCAGATCCATCCGCCTGAGCCAGCGACGAAACTCTCTGCGCCCCAAGGATGGATGAGCCTCGTCGTGTCCGGTGAAAGGGTTGAACACCGGGACCGACAGTTCGGCCAGCAGGCTCCAAAGATCGTCAATCGGCCGGGCGTAGAAGTCGGCACCACGTCCGACGGGGAGGCGTGCCCATCGGCTCGGCCTTCGAAACCCGCCGCCATGCGGGCAAGGGACGCCTGCGAAATGTTCGACGACTGGGGATCAAACTGGTTGGCCAACCACGCCAGGCCGCGCAGCCTCTCTACCCCCACCCGCTTGCCATACAACTCCTCGGCCATCCGGATAACCGGCAACAGCCGCCTACCACTGACCAAATCCGCGCCGATTTCACCGACAACCGCGCCGACCCCACCAAGATCGTGCACCAGATCCATCCGCCCGAGCCAGCGACGAATCTCCGCGGTCGAACGAAGCTCCTGCTGTCCGGCTTGAGGGTTGACCACTAGGCCGGACAGCTCGGCCGCCAGGGTCCGGAGATCATCAACCTTTCGCTTGTAGAATGCGGCGCCCTCCCTGCCGTCGTCGAAGCCGACATCGATCAACAAACGGAGCCGCCGCATTCCCGGCAAAGCGTTGTAAAATTCGTAGAGATCGGGATCTGTCTCCCAGTACAACTCCGCCAGATTCTCCAGGGACTGTTCGAAATCGGCCGGCAGACCGGTCCCGTCCCCCAGCCCTATCTCCGCCGCAACCTCTCTCCAGCCACCCCCAAACCGCTCCGCAATCCTCGTCATGAACGGAGTCAGGACAACGGCGTTCAGGCGCGCCTGCGACTCCGCCGGCTCCCTGACCACCACAGACCGAGCGTCCTCGAACCCGGCCAGCAATCTCATGGCCCACTCCGCCATCTGTTCGTCATCGTCGTCAAGCGCAGTGTCCTCAAGCTCGGTCAGCCGGTTCTTCGTCCATTCCCAACGCCTGTCGGCGTTCCAAATTGCCTCCAACGCTCGCTTCGGATCGCCGTCGACCTGACCAAGAAACCCTCGCGCCCTCGCCACCAACTCCACCAAGCGATGCACGTCCGGAGGAGGGGCGTGCCCATCGGCTCGGCCTTCAATGTCCGCAATCATGTCGGTGAGGTACGACAACGAAATGTTCGACGACACGGGATCAAGCTGGTTCGCCAGCCACGCCAGACCGTGGAACATTTCCATGTCTGCCGTCTCGTCGTGCAACTGCTCTGCCAGCCGTATAACCGGGAACAGCCGCCTACCACCCACCAAGTCCGGGCCGACCTCACCGACCACCTTGCCGACACCACCAAGATCGTGCAGCAGATCCATCCGCCTGAGCCAGCGACGAAACTCTCTGCGCCCCAAGGATGGATGAGCCTCGTCGTGTCCGGTGAAAGGGTTGAACACCGGGACCGACAGTTCGGCCAGCAGGCTCCAAAGATCGTCAATCGGCCGGGCGTAGAAGTCGGCACCCTCCCTGCCGTCGTCGAAGCCGGCATCGATCAACACCCGGATCCGCCGCAACCACAACGGAGCCTTGTCAAATCTGGACAGATCCGGATCTACCTCCCAGTACAACTCCGCCAGATTCAGCAGGGACTGCTCGAAATCGGCCGGCAAACCAGTCCCGTCCCCCAGCCCTATCTCCGCCGCAACCTCTCTCCAGCCACCCCCAAACCGCTCCGCAATCCTCGTCACGAACGGAG
>NZ_GL877885.1:6448-36811 GCF_000194155.1 Saccharopolyspora spinosa NRRL 18395 | reverse complement strand
CTTCGGATCGCCGTCGACCTGACCAAGAAACTCTCGCCCACTCCCCGCCAACTCCACCAAGCGACGCACGTCCGACGGGGAGGCGTGCCCATCGGCTCGGCCTTCGAAACCCGCCGCCATGCGGGCAAGGGACGCCTGCGAAATGTTCGACGACTGGGGATCAAACTGGTTGGCCAACCACGCCAGGCCGCGCAGCATTTCAGTTCCCGGCCGCTTGCCGTACAAGTGTTCGGCCAGCTCTATGACCGGGAACAGCCGCCTACCCCCCAACAGATCCGCGCCGACCTCACCGACAACCGCGCCGGCACCACCAAGATCGTGCACCAGATCCATCCGCTCAAGCCAGCGACGAATCTCTGCAGCCCCCACAGCAACGGGCGACCGAGGCTCGTGCTGTCCGGTCTGAGGATTGTCCGGCAGATCGGCCACCAGGCTCCGAAGATCATCAACCGTGCGGGCGTAGAAGTCGGCGCCCTGCCTGCCGTCGTCGAAGCCGGCATCGATCAACACCCGGATCCGCCGCAACCACAACGGAGCCTTGTCAAATCTGGACAGATCCGGATCTACCTCCCAGTACAACTCCGCCAGATTCAGCACCGCCTGCCGGTAATCAGCGGGCAGGCCGGTCCCGGCCCCCAGCCCTATCTCCGCCGCAACCTCTCTCCAGCCACCCCCAAACCGCTCCGCAATCCTCGTCACGAACGGAGCCAGGACAACGGCGTTCAGGCGCGCCTGCGACTCCACCGGCTCCCTGACCACCACAGACCGAGCGTCCTCGAACCCGGCCAGCAACCCCCGAGCCCACTCCGCTAGCTGCTCGTCGTGTTTGCCACGCGCTGTCTCCTCGATCACGGTCAGCCGGTCCGCCGTCCGTTCCCAACGCCTGTCGGCCTTCCAAATCGCCTCCAGCGCCCCCTTCGGATCGCCGTCGACCTGACCAAGAAACCCTCGCGCCCTCCCCGCCAACTCCACCAAGCGATGCACGTCCGAAGGGGAGGCGTGCCCATCGGCTCGGCCTTCGAAACCCACTGCCATGCGGTCAAGGGACGCCTGCGAAATGTTCGACGACTGGGGATCAAACTGGTTGGCCAACCACGCCAGGCCGCGCAGCCTCTCTACCCCCACCCGCTTGCCATACAACTCCTCGGCCATCCGGATAACCGGCAACAGCCGCCTACCACTGACCAAATCCGCGCCGATTTCACCGACAACCGCGCCGACCCCACCAAGATCGTGCACCAGATCCATCCGCCCGAGCCAGCGACGAATCTCCGCGGTCGAACGAAGCTCCTGCTGTCCGGCTTGAGGGTTGACCACTAGGCCGGACAGCTCGGCCGCCAGGGTCCGGAGATCATCAACCTTTCGCTTGTAGAATGCGGCGCCCTCCCTGCCGTCGTCGAAGCCGACATCGATCAACAAACGGAGCCGCCGCATTCCCGGCAAAGCGTTGTAAAATTCGTAGAGATCGGGATCTGTCTCCCAGTACAACTCCGCCAGATTCTCCAGGGACTGTTCGAAATCGGCCGGCAGACCGGTCCCGTCCCCCAGCCCTATCTCCGCCGCAACCTCTCTCCAGCCACCCCCAAACCGCTCCGCAATCCTCGTCACGAACGGAGTCAGGACAACGGCGTTCAGGCGCGCCTGCGACTCCACCGGCCCCCTGACCACCACAGACCGAGCGTCCTCGAAGTCGAACAGCAATCTCATGGCCCACTCCGCCATCTGTTCGTCATCGTCGTCAAGCGCAGTGTCCTCAAGCTCGGTCAGCCGGTTCTTCGTCCATTCCCAACGCCTGTCGGCGTTCCAAATTGCCTCCAACGCTCGCTTCGGATCGCCGTCGACCTGACCAAGAAACCCTCGCGCCCTCGCCACCAACTCCACCAAGCGATGCACGTCCGGAGGAGGGGCGTGCCCATCGGCTCGGCCTTCAATGTCCGCAATCATGTCGGTGAGGTACGACAACGAAATGTTCGACGACACGGGATCAAGCTGGTTCGCCAGCCACGCCAGACCGTGGAACATTTCCATGTCTGCCGTCTCGTCGTGCAACTGCTCTGCCAGCCGTATAACCGGGAACAGCCGCCTACCACCCACCAAGTCCGGGCCGACCTCACCGACCACCTTGCCGACACCACCAAGATCGTGCAGCAGATCCATCCGCCTGAGCCAGCGACGAAACTCTCTGCGCCCCAAGGATGGATGAGCCTCGTCGTGTCCGGTGAAAGGGTTGAACACCGGGACCGACAGTTCGGCCAGCAGGCTCCAAAGATCGTCAATCGGCCGGGCGTAGAAGTCGGCACCCTCCCTGCCGTCGTCGAAGCCGGCATCGATCAACACCCGGATCCGCCGCAACCACAACGGAGCCTTGTCAAATCTGGACAGATCCGGATCTACCTCCCAGTACAACTCCGCCAGATTCAGCAGGGACTGCTCGAAATCGGCCGGCAAACCAGTCCCGTCCCCCAGCCCTATCTCCGCCGCAACCTCTCTCCAGCCACCCCCAAACCGCTCCGCAATCCTCGTCACGAACGGAGGGCCAGGACAACGGCGTTCAGGCGCGCCCGCGACTCCACCGGCTCCCTGACCACCACAGACCGAGCGTCCTCGAACCCGGCCAGCAACCCCCGAGCCCACTCCACCGTCGGTTTGTCACGCGCGGTCTCCACGAGCTCGGCCAGCCTGTCCGCCATTCGCCGCCAAGCCTTATCGGCGTTCCACATCGCCTCCAACGCGTTCTTCGGATCGCCGTCGACCCGACCAAGGTCCTCTCGCGCCCTCCCCACCAACGACACCAGGTCACGCACTTCAGAAAGCCCGCCCTCCCCAGCGGATCGGCCTTCGAAACCCGCAACCATGCGGGTAAGCGATGACAACAACGAAATGGTCGACGACTCGGCATCAAACTGGTTGGCCAACCACGCCAGATTATGGAACGTATCCATATCCACCGTCTTGAGGTACAACTCCTGTGCCAACGATATGACCGGGAACAGCCGCCTACCGCCCACCAAATCTGCGCCGATCGCGCCGACGAACTCGTGGTAACCGCCGAGGTCGTGCACGACGTCCATCAGCCCGAGCCAGTGACGAATATCGCCGACCTCCACATCCCCGGGCGACCAAAGCTCCTGCTGTCCGGTCCGAGGGTTAAACACCGGCCCGTACGCAACAGCCACCAGTATTCGAAGATCATCAATCGTCCGCTTGTAGAAGGCAGCACCCTCCCCGGTGTCCCCGAAAGCAGCATCGATCAACACCCGAACCCGTCGCATCCACAGCAGAGCCTCGTCAAGCCCGAGAAGATCCGGATCTACCTCCCAGTACAACTCCGCCAAATTTTCCAGGGACTGCCGGTAATCAGCCGGCAGCTCGGTCCCTTCCCCGAGCCCTATCTCCGCCGCAACCTCTCTCCAGCCGCCCCCAAACGGCTCAGCGATCATCGTCACGAACGACGGCAGCACAACAGCATTCAGGCGCGCCTGCAACTCCGCTGGCTCCCTGACCACCACAGACCGAGCGTCCTCGAACCCGGCCAGCACTCCCCGCGCCCACTCCGCGATCTGTTCGTCGTGATTGACACGCGCGGTCACCTCGAGCGCGACCAGCCTGTCCCTTATTTGCCGCCACGGCAGATCGGCGTTCCACATCGCCTCCAACGCCTGCACCGGAGTGACCCGCTGCCCCCCATCAGCACCGGCATCGACATCGGCATGGGCTTGAACGGAATCCAGCCGTCCAAGGATCTCTCGCGCCCTCCCCGCCAACCCCACCAAGTCACGCATTTCCGAACGAGAGGCATACCTACCGGCTCGGCCGTCGAAACCCGCCATCATGTTGGTAAGGGTGACCCACGAAATATTCGACGCCTCCAGATCAAGCTGACCGGCCAACCACGCCAGGTCGTAGAACGTTGTCTCGTCTGGTGTCTCGCCATACAACTGCTCTGCCAGACGGATCACCCGCAACCCGCGCCTGCCGCCCACCAGATCCGCGCCGACACCACCAAGATGGAGCGCCAAGCGCATCCGATCGATCCAGCGACGAACCTCGCCGTCTGACACCTCCTCCGGCTGCGGAGCACCGTGCTGACCCGTCACAGGGTTGAACATCGGATCCGCCAGATCAGCCACCAGCCCCCGCAAGTCGTGCAGCGACCGGTCATAGAAAGCAGCACCCGGCCTGCCGTCGTCGAAGCCGGCCTCGATCAACACCCGCAGCCGTTGCATCCGCGGCAAAACCCCCGCGGCCGACTCACCCTCATCGGAATCGACATCCCACGCCAACTCCGCCAGAGACCTCAAAGCCGCCCGGAAATCGTCCGCCCCAACATCCAGCCCGACCTCCCGCGCCAGCCCTTCCCAACCATCCCCACCCTCCCGCGCGAACCGCCGAGCAAGCCCCGACACCAACTCCTCAGCACCAGGAAAACGCTGCGGCGCCGCGCGGAGTCGATCCGCGTCCTCCCGGAATCCCGGCACCAAATCCACAAACACCTGCTCATCCTGCACGGCGACGCGTTCATCCACCGGTGCGCGCAGGTGGACCGGGTGCGGTAATCCCAACCCGCGTGGTGTTTCCCCATCGAGCGGAATCGCGTACGGCCCATGCTCCACCGGTGCATCGACCCCCGGCAGGTGCTCCAGCAACCGGCCTGTCGGCGGTTTCCGCGGCCGCAACACACCATCCGCCGCCACCACCGTGGTCACCATCGCGACGAAATCACCAGTGCCCGGCCCAATCCACGTCAACCCGTCCACACCATGCAACACCCGCGAATTAAGTAGCTTCTTCAACTCTTTCACGAACGCCGGCGACACCGCACAAGCGAACAACCACACCGACGCCCCAGCGTCCGGGTTCCAGTTGGGTGACCGGCGGATCAAGTCGGCCAGAGTGCGCGCATCTGCCGACCGCCCATCCACCAGCACCCCACCAAGCCCATCGCCACGCACGACCACCACAAACCGCACAGCATCCGGATCCCAGTTCGACGACTGCCGAATCACCCCAGCCAACATGCGCGCATCCACCGACCCCCCATACACCACCACGCCACCCGCACCATCACCACGCACCGCCACCACAAACCGCCCATCCCGCAACGGCAACTCCCGCACAGCGGCACGCACAACCGCCCCCACATCCGAGGACACAATCCCCGCCCGAACCACCTCCACCCCCGGCACCGGCCCCGCCACGTCCAGCCCCTCCACACCGGCACCCAAAACCCCAGGCGACCCAGCCCCCCGCAAGCGCGCGCGCTGAGGAGCAGACGACGACGCCTCCGCACCAGATTCCGCGTCCCTCGTCAGCTCCTCAGACGTTCTCTTCCGCCCACGCGGGTCTGTGTCGTCCTGGCCCCCCTCCTCCCGCACGTCGCTCACCAACCCGTCCAACACCCCCCGCTCGGCCTCGACGCGCCCCGCCAACTCCCCGATCTCCGCCCGCAGAGCCCCAATGCTCGCCCGCAACGAATCCAACTCCACCCCCTCAGCGGCATTCCGCGCCGGCAACGCCGTCAATTCCGCCTGCCGAGACTCGGCCTGCTGCAGAAACGTCGCCAACTTCGCGTGCCGAGCCTTGTGCTGCTGCACCGATTCCCGCGCCTCCGCAACCCGCAGCTCCCGCGCCACGTCGCGCAGCGTCTCCATCCCCCGCCGCTCGCCGTAGAGCTGCTCTGCGCGCGCTATCACCGGGAGCAGCCGCCTACCACCCACCAAATCCGCACCGATCTCACCGACAACCGCGCCGACACCACCAAGATCGTGCACCAGATCCATCCGCCCGAACCAGCGACGAATCTCCGCCGCCCCCACATCCGCAGGCGACCGAAACTCCTCCTGTCGGCTGAAAGGGTTGAACACCGGGACCGACAGATCGGCCACCAGCCTCCGAAGATCATCGATCGTCCGGGTGTAACGGGCGGCACCCTGCGTGCCGTCTTCGAAGCCGACCTCGATCAACATCCGGATCCGCCGCATCCCCGGCAGAGCGTTGTCAATAATGAAGAAACCCGAATCTGTCTCCCAGTACAACTCCGCCAAATTCAGCAGGGACTGCCGGTAATCAGCCGGCAGACCGGTCCCGTCCCCCAGCCCTATCTCCGCCGCAACCTCGCTCCAGCCACCCCCAAACCGCTCCGCAATCCTCGTCATGAACGGAGTCAGGACAACGGCGTTCAGGCGCGCCTGCGACTCCGCCGGCTCCCTGACCACCACAGACCGAGCGTCCTCGAACCCGGCCAGCAATCTCATGGCCCACTCCGCCATCTGTTCGTCATCGTCGTCAAGCGCAGTGTCCTCAAGCTCGGTCAGCCGGTTCTTCGTCCATTCCCAACGCCTGTCGGCGTTCCAAATTGCCTCCAACGCTCGCTTCGGATCGCCGTCGACCTGACCAAGAAACCCTCGCGCCCTCGCCACCAACTCCACCAAGCGATGCACGTCCGGAGGAGGGGCGTGCCCATCGGCTCGGCCTTCAATGTCCGCAATCATGTCGGTGAGGTACGACAACGAAATGTTCGACGACACGGGATCAAGCTGGTTCGCCAGCCACGCCAGACCGTGGAACATTTCCATGTCTGCCGTCTCGTCGTGCAACTGCTCTGCCAGCCGTATAACCGGGAACAGCCGCCTACCACCCACCAAGTCCGGGCCGACCCGGGCGACCGAGGCTCGTGCTGTCCGGTCTGAGGATTGTCCGGCAGATCGGCCACCAGGCTCCGAAGATCATCAACCGTGCGGGCGTAGAAGTCGGCGCCCTGCCTGCCGTCGTCGAAGCCGGCATCGATCAACACCCGGATCCGCCGCAACCACAACGGAGCCTTGTCAAATCTGGACAGATCCGGATCTACCTCCCAGTACAACTCCGCCAGATTCAGCAGGGACTGCTCGAAATCGGCCGGCAAACCGGTCCCGTCCCCCAGCCCTATCTCCGCCGCAACCTCTCTCCAGCCACCCCCGAAACGCTCCGCAATCTTTGTCACGAACGAAGGCAGTACACCGGCGTTCAGGCGCGCCTGCGACTCCGCCGGCTCCCCGACCACCACAGACCGAGCGTCATCGAGCTCAGTCAGCAACCCCCAGGCCCACTCAGCTAGCTGCTCGTCGTGTTTGACGCGAGCGGTCGCCTCGAGTACCCGCAGCCTGTCCCCCATTCGCCGCCAAGCCTTATCGGCGTTCCAAATCGCCTCCAACGCTCTCTTCGGATCGCCGTCGACCTGACCAAGAAACTCTCGCCCACTCCCCGCCAACTCCACCAAGCGACGCACGTCCGACGGGGAGGCGTGCCCATCGGCTCGGCCTTCGAAACCCGCCGCCATGCGGGCAAGGGACGCCTGCGAAATGTTCGACGACTGGGGATCAAACTGGTTGGCCAACCACGCCAGGCCGCGCAGCATTTCAGTTCCCGGCCGCTTGCCGTACAAGTGTTCGGCCAGCTCTATGACCGGGAACAGCCGCCTACCCCCCAACAGATCCGCGCCGACCTCACCGACAACCGCGCCGGCACCACCAAGATCGTGCACCAGATCCATCCGCTCAAGCCAGCGACGAATCTCTGCAGCCCCCACAGCAACGGGCGACCGAGGCTCGTGCTGTCCGGTCTGAGGATTGTCCGGCAGATCGGCCACCAGGCTCCGAAGATCATCAACCGTGCGGGCGTAGAAGTCGGCGCCCTGCCTGCCGTCGTCGAAGCCGGCATCGATCACGGTCCCGTCCCCCAGCCCTATCTCCGCCGCAACCTCTCTCCAGCCACCCCCGAAACGCTCCGCAATCTTTGTCACGAACGAAGGCAGTACAACGGCGTTCAGGCGCGCCTGCGACTCCGCCGGCTCCCCGACCACCACAGACCGAGCGTCATCGAGCTCAGTCAGCAACCCCCAGGCCCACTCAGCTAGCTGCTCGTCGTGTTTGACGCGAGCGGTCGCCTCGAGTACCCGCAGCCTGTCCCCCATTCGCCGCCAAGCCTTATCGGCGTTCCAAATCGCCTCCAACGCTCTCTTCGGATCGCCGTCGACCTGACCAAGAAACTCTCGCCCACTCCCCGCCAACTCCACCAAGCGACGCACGTCCGACGGGGAGGCGTGCCCATCGGCTCGGCCTTCGAACCCCGCCGCCATGCGGGCAAGGGACGCCTGCGAAATGTTCGACGACTGGGGATCAAACTGGTTGGCCAACCACGCCAGGCCGCGCAGCCTCTCTACCCCCACCCGCTTGCCATACAACTCCTCGGCCATCCGGATAACCGGCAACAGCCGCCTACCACTGACCAAATCCGCGCCGATTTCACCGACAACCGCGCCGACCCCACCAAGATCGTGCACCAGATCCATCCGCCCGAGCCAGCGACGAATCTCCGCGGTCGAACGAAGCTCCTGCTGTCCGGCTTGAGGGTTGACCACTAGGCCGGACAGCTCGGCCGCCAGGGTCCGGAGATCATCAACCTTTCGCTTGTAGAATGCGGCGCCCTCCCTGCCGTCGTCGAAGCCGACATCGATCAACAAACGGAGCCGCCGCATTCCCGGCAAAGCGTTGTAAAATTCGTAGAGATCGGGATCTGTCTCCCAGTACAACTCCGCCAGATTCTCCAGGGACTGTTCGAAATCGGCCGGCAGACCGGTCCCGTCCCCCAGCCCTATCTCCGCCGCAACCTCTCTCCAGCCACCCCCAAACCGCTCCGCAATCCTCGTCACGAACGGAGTCAGGACAACGGCGTTCAGGCGCGCCTGCGACTCCACCGGCCCCCTGACCACCACAGACCGAGCGTCCTCGAAGTCGAACAGCAATCTCATGGCCCACTCCGCCATCTGTTCGTCATCGTCGTCAAGCGCAGTGTCCTCAAGCTCGGTCAGCCGGTTCTTCGTCCATTCCCAACGCCTGTATCGGCGTTCCACATCGCCTCCAACGCGTTCTTCGGATCGCCGTCGACCCGACCAAGGTCCTCTCGCGCCCTCCCCACCAACGACACCAGGTCACGCACTTCCGAAAAGCCGACCGCCTCGGTGGATCGGCCTTCGAAACCCGCAACCATGCGGGTAAGCGATGACAACAACGAAATGGTCGACGACTCGGCATCAAACTGGTTGGCCAACCACGCCAGATTATGGAACGTATCCATATCCACCGTCTTGAGGTACAACTCCTGTGCCAACGATATGACCGGGAACAGCCGCCTACCGCCCACCAAATCTGCGCCGATCGCGCCGACGAACTCGTGGTAACCGCCGAGGTCGTGCACGACGTCCATCAGCCCGAGCCAGTGACGAATATCGCCGACCTCCACATCCCCGGGCGACCAAAGCTCCTGCTGTCCGGTCCGAGGGTTAAACACCGGCCCGTACGCAACAGCCACCAGTATTCGAAGATCATCAATCGTCCGCTTGTAGAAGGCAGCACCCTCCCCGGTGTCCCCGAAAGCAGCATCGATCAACACCCGAACCCGTCGCATCCACAGCAGAGCCTCGTCAAGCCCGAGAAGATCCGGATCTACCTCCCAGTACAACTCCGCCAAATTTTCCAGGGACTGCCGGTAATCAGCCGGCAGCTCGGTCCCTTCCCCGAGCCCTATCTCCGCCGCAACCTCTCCCCAGCCGCCCCCAAACGGCTCAGCGATCATCGTCACGAACGACGGCAGCACAACAGCATTCACGGCATTCAGGCGCCCCTGCGACTCCGCCGGCTCCCTGACCACCACAGACTGAGCGTCCTCGAGCTCAACCAGCAATCCCCGGGCCCACTCCGCCAGCTGCTCGTTTTCTCTGCCACGCGCGGTCTCCGCGGCCGCAGCCAGCCTCGCCCTCATTCGCCGCCAAGGTACGTCGGCCTTCCACATCTCCTCCAACGCCTGCACCGGACTGACCCGCTCTACCCCATCAGCATCGGCATCGGATTGAACAGAACCCAACCGTCCAAGGACCTCTCGCGCCCTCCCCGCCAACCCCACCAACTCACGCACTTCCAAACGAGACGCATACTCATCGGCTCGGCCGTCAAGATCCGCAACCATGTTGGTAAGGGACAGCCATGAAATATTCGACGACACGGGGTCAAGCTGACCTGCCAACCACGCCAGGTCGTCGAACGTTTTCATGCCTGGTGTCGCGCCATACAACCGCTTCGCCAGCCGTATGACTGGGAACAGCCGCCTGCGGTTCACCAGATCCGCGCCGATCCGATTAACGAGCGCGTGGTAGCCACCAACGTTGTCCACCACGTCCATCCGCTCGATCCAGCGATGAACCTCGGCGTCCGGCAGATCCGCCGGCGCCGGAGCACCGTGCTGACCCGTCACAGGGTTGAACGGCAAAACCCCCGCGGCCGACTCACCCTCATCGGAATCGACATCCCACGCCAACTCCGCCAGAGACCTCAAAGCCGCCCGGAAATCATCCGCCCCAACATCCAGCCCGACCTCCCGCGCCAGCCCTTCCCAACCATCCCCACCCTCCCGCGCGAACCGCCGAGCAAGCCCCGACACCAACTCCTCAGCACCAGGAAAACGCTGCGGCGCCGCGCGGAGTCGATCCGCGTCCTCCCGGAATCCCGGCACCAAATCCACAAACACCTGCTCATCCTGCACGGCGACGCGTTCATCCACCGGTGCGCGCAGGTGGACCGGGTGCGGTAATCCCAACCCGCGTGGTGTTTCCCCATCGAGCGGAATCGCGTACGGCCCATGCTCCACCGGTGCATCGACCCCCGGCAGGTGCTCCAGCAACCGGCCTGTCGGCGGTTCCAGCGGCCGCAACACACCATCCGCCGCCACCACCGTGGTCACCATCGCGACGAAATCACCAGTGCCCGGCCCAATCCACGTCAACCCGTCCACACCATGCAACACCCGCGAATTAAGTAGCTTCTTCAACTCTTTCACGAACGCCGGCGACACCGCACAAGCGAACAACCACACCGACGCCCCAGCGTCCGGGTTCCAGTTGGGTGACCGGCGGATCAAGTCGGCCAGAGTGCGCGCATCTGCCGACCGCCCATCCACCAGCACCCCACCAAGCCCATCGCCACGCACGACCACCACAAACCGGTCGCGTCGAGACGATATCCGCCGCGCAGCACCAAGAAGAAGACCATCGTCGGAAAGCCCGGACCGCACGAACAAGCCAGCCCGAATCGCGCGAGGCTCCTGCCACAGCACGCTCTGGAAAGCACCGACAAGACCATGTAGACCGGGTGCCGTATCCCGCGCAGAGCTTCCCCCTGAGCCGCTGTCATCGGCGCGGTCCACCGCAGCCCGGGGCGCCTCGCTGCGCAGCTCGGGCAATTCAACGGCCCGAACAAGCGCACTCAATGGACCGTGTGCGTCCGGTTCCCCCAACGGCACATCAACCGCCAGGGATTCCAGGCCCGACCGCAGCTCTTCCAGATGCCGCACCTGGCGCCCGTCCTCCAGAGCCCAGCGCACGTTCGCCGGTGCCCGGAAAAGCGCGGCTTCCGCCATCGCCGCACGCAAATCCGGCCGATAGTCCAGCGGCAAGTCCGCCAAACGCGCGGCAATCCGGCCATGCACACTCCACAGCCCGGACAGCGCAGAATTGATCCGGTCCGACACCCACCGCGAACCCACCTCCCTCAACATCGCAGGTTCCGATGGAACGGCCACGAGCTGGAATGCGAGGTTACGAACGTCCTCATGGGACACCGGAGTGCCAGCGGGCAAGCCGAGGAAGTCACGAACAATACCGCGCAGGTCTTCTACGGCCACCCCCGTCGCACGCAGGCCGGGAATCGCTTCGGTCAACGCACGGGCCACCTGCCGGGCACGCCGCACATCCGCCACGTCCAGATCCGCAACTCTCCGAACATCGGCAAGAACCGACGCCAACGCTCCAAAACGAACGATCCGACGCCGCTCAGCGGCACGCAACTCACCATGCCCATCCGCACCAAGCGCGCCGCGGCCGAACCGCCGGACCAACTCATCGGCCAGCATCAACGGACCCAAAGGCGCAGCATCAGCCGCCTCACGCGCCGCCCGAACTTCCTCGACCAGCACCAACGCACGACTGTTGAGTTGCTCCAGCCGATCCACCACCAGCGCATCCGCCGGCCGCCACGCCACGACCTGCGCACCGGCAACCCACGCCATCTGATCGGCCAGTTCCCGAAGATCCTGCCGGTACCAACTCGGCAACGGCGCCAAATCCTCCGTCATCCGCTCCGCAGCACTCCGCAACGCAGACATTGCGCCCTCGCCACGTTCACCCACCGCGCGAAGCTCGGTATTCCAAGCCCGCGCCAGAGTCTCCCAGGTCACCGACCGCTCACGTGCCTGCGACATCATCAGGTCTGCCAGATGACGCACATCGTCCTCAGTCACCGCACGCGCAGCAGCACCCCCGAACCGATTCCTCAGGCGCGCACGCTCCGCCCACAACTGAAGCACCGAACGCAGATACTCGGCCCGCCCCGCTTCGTCCAGATCAGCAGGCATCGGATCGAGCCGGCTGTCCGCACCCAGCACCCGCAACATCTGCACGCGCGGCCAGAGCCGATCAAGCTCTGCAGCCTGCCGCAACTGATCCAGAGTCGGCCGGTCGCCATCTCTGTTCACCGCCAACCACACAACGATGGCCAACCGCTCCCACACCTGATTCACAGTTTCGCGCAGGCTCTGCCGATCCTGTGCCCCATACCGTGCATCCACGCCAACCGCTCGGGCCACAGCACGTCCGCCACCGTGCTCCTCCGTCAACGCCACCAGCGCGGCTTCGGCAGGCACGCTCACATCGGCGCTCACCTCCTGGAGCAACCATTCACCGGTGACCTGGAGATCATTTAACGAGATCACACGAGAACGGTCGGTCGGCCGCCAAGGCGTCCTCTCCTCCTCCCGGACGTTAGCCAGGAAAACGTCGACACGAGCCAGCAAGCCCTCCCGGTTGTTCGCCTCCAGCCCCGCACGATCGGCCGTCAACCGGTCGGCAATGGACTCGAGAACACGCAGCGCCACACTGCCGGGGACCGCCACAGGTGCCGTCTGCGCGTGCCAAGCACGCCGCAAGGTCTGGAAGGAGGCCTCATGCCAACGATCCCTTGCGGATTCGATGAGCGTCATCAGTGTCTGCACGTCTGCATCGGACACCGGACGTTCGTCAGCCGGGTTGAAGTCCCGCACCATCTGCCGCACATGATCGATCGTCACGCGCTCGCCAACACCCGGATTGCGGCGTCGAACCGCGTCGAACAAACGACGAGTATTACGCAAGTCCAAGAAAGAACCGGCACCTTCACGCGGGGCACTGCCGAACACGTCCAACATCAGCCGGGCAATGTTGACCAAACGCTGCTCATAATCGCGCACCCACCGTGCACTGAACCGGCCGAAACCCCGCTCCTGATGATGCAACCCGATCGCGTTGGCCAACTCAGTTTCACCACCGGCGATACCCGCGTAATACTCCACCACCTGGCGCGCCTCTTCCGCACGGTCCACATCCATCGAACCCGTCGCACCATCCGCGCGACTTTCCCCGGCATCCTCCGGATGATCGTTCGGCTCAGCCAGCGCACCAAAGCCCGCCGGATCCATTCCGCCCGAATCGGACTCCCCCGCCGCCGGGGTCTCCGCCCCAGGCGCCGGTCCGCCCGCTCCATCTCGCGGCCCATCCCCCGAACTCCCAGCTCCCGATCCGCCAGAATCCGGCAACGATCCCGACGCACCACCAACCGCCACGTCACCGGACCGCGCGTACTGGTCGATGTCCCGCCGTGACGATTCACCCAGATCGCTCGCACCAGCGGCGGGCATTGCGCCTTCCGGCGACTCCGCGTCTCCCCTCAAGCGATCAAGCCGCTCCAGCAACTCTGCCCGTTCCGCCTCGTCGAAAACGCTCTCGGTATCTCCGGCCACCGCCTCACCCGCCCCACCCTCAGCGGACTCCGCCAGCATGTCCCTAGCCTGGTCCGAACCCGCGCCCGCAATCACGGCCGATGCCTCGATCCTCAGACGATGCAGTCGCTGCAGAAACTCCTGAGCATCCCCTATCTGACCGTCATTCATCAGCAGCCGATGGGCGACCGCATTCCGCAATTGATCATCCTGCATTCCCCCGAAGTGCAGCTCTACGTCGGCGAACGCACGGCCAACCTGGTCTCGACCGTGTCGATCTTCCAGCTGCTGTAACCCGCTGCCTGCTGTCTCGAAAATCTCCTGCAATTCCCGTATCGCGTTATTTCGGCGCAGCCACCGAACAGCAGCTGCAGCGTCCTCTGCCCGATCACGGATCCTTCTGATCGGCAACTGCGGATAAAGATTCAACCAATTCGTGATCTTGGCTTCATATTCGTTCCACAGGTCAGCGCTTACCTCCGCCTCCGCCAGAACCTGCCGCAGAGCCCCCACCGCAGCGTCCAAATCGGAGATCATCCGATCTCTGACATCACTAAGAACTTTGCGACCCCATTCCGCAGATCTGTTGAACCGAGCACCCGATTCGGCGGCGGGGCAATCCCAGTGAAGAGCGTCCTCAACCGCCTCGTCTCGCAGCAACCGTTCGACAGCAGCATCGTCCCTCAAACCACTAAGCACCTTGCCAACCGCCACCCGCCGCCATAGCACCTGCTGTGCTTCAGAAGTCTTGTTTTCAGGCTCCGGAGCCACCGTGGCGGAAAGCAGGTCGTCGGCAGTACTCGAGTCCGCACCGCCACCCAGGTCACCAGCCAGATAACGGACCAGTTTCCACCGCAACTCCGGCAACGGCTGATCATCCCGGGGGGCCGTCATCAACTCGTATGCCATCACATCCCGGAACGGCTGCGACTCCTTAAGAGACCCCAAAACCTCATCCGCAGCAGCGTACAAACCGTCCACGACACCATGACCTTGCTCGTCAGCCAACTGCCGCAACGCCCGACCCGCATCCGCGAACGCCCGCTTTACCGAACTAACCCGAGAAACCCAGCACTACCCTCCTGCCAACGAGCCTCTTCCGCTCTCACCGCCTCTAACGTGTCGCGAGTCAAACCACTCACCGCCACACCGAAATCAGGGTCACCGGCCAGGTAACCGGCCAGTTCCCCCCGCACCGCCCAAGCACCGCGCCCGTCACCCGGATGCTCACCCAACCACTGCGCCAGCACCATCCGGAACCGCCACAACACCTTCAGCGGCCCCAAAACCCCTTCCGCATCAGCCAACAACCGGTCCACAGCATCACGACCCACAATCCCGGCCCACTCATGCACCTGCGCCACTGCCCGCTCGTACCGCTCATGCCAGTCCCGCAGAAACACCTGTGCATCCCCTAAATGACCGCCATGCGTCAGCAGCCCATGCGCGACCGCATTCCACGATGAATCATCCAGCATCCGCCCGAAGTGCTGGTCCACGTCAGCGAACGCACGACCCACCGGATCTGGACCGTGCAGAGCCTCCAACTGCCGTCCGTCGTTATTTCGGAGCTGCGTCCGCAACCCTTGAACAGCAGCGACAGCTTCCTCTGCCCGGCTGCGGATCGCGTCGACAGGAACCCCATCTAGATCCAACCACTGCGCGATCTGGGCTTCATATGCGTTCCACAGGTCAGTGCTTGCCTCCGCCTCCGTCAAAATCTGCCGCAGAGACCCCACCGCAGCTTCCAAATCGGAGCTCAGCCGGCCCCCGACATCATTAAGAACTTTGCGACCCCAGTCCCTAGATCTATTGGACCGCTCCCCCAGGTCTGAGATGGTGCAAGCCACGCGAAGCGCGTATTCACCCGCCTCGTTTCGCAACACCCGGTCGACAGCAGCACTGTCCGGCAAACCACTGAAAGAAATGCCAACCGCCACGCGCCGATGAAACATCATCATTGCTTCAGATTTCAGTTTTCCAGGATCCGGAGCCATCGTGGCGGAAAGCAAGATGTCGGCAGTACTCGAGTCCGCACCGCCACTCAGGTCACCAGCCAGGTAACGGACCAGTTTCCACCGCAACTCCTGCACCTGCTGATCCCGCAGGTTCGGCGGGCTCGTCATCAACTCGTGTGCCATCACATCCCGGAACGGCTGCGACTCCTTAAGAGACCCCAAAACCTCATCCGCAGCAGCGTACAAACCGTCCACGACACCATGACCTTGCTCGTCAGCCAACTGCCGCAACGCCCGACCCGCATCCGCGAACGCCCGCTTTACCGAACTAACCCGAGAAATAACGCGCAGCGCTGGATCATCATCGACCCCGCGCACCATCGGGGCAGCAGCCTCCGCCTGGTCGCCAGCACGGTCTGCTTGCCAACGCGTCTCTTCCGCTTTCACCGCCTCGAATGCGCCGGGCGGCAAACCACTCACCGCCACACCGAAATCAGGGTCACCGGCCAGGTAACCGGCCAGTTCCCCCCGCACCGCCTGAGCACCGCGCCAGTCACCCGGATGCTCACCCAACCACTGCGCCAGCACCATCCGGAACCGCCACAACACCTTCAGCGGCCCCAAAACCCCTTCCGCATCAGCCAACAACCGGTCCACAGCATCACGACCCACAATCCCGGCCCACTCATGCACCTGCGCCACTGCCCGCTCGTACCGCTCATGCCAGTCCCGCAGAAACACCTGTGCATCCCCTAAATGACCGCCATGCGTCAGCAGCCCATGCGCGACCGCATTCCACGATGAACCATCCAGCATCCGCCCGAAGTGCTGGTCCACGTCAGCGAACGCACGACCCACCGGATCTGGACCGTGCAAAGCCCCCAACTGCCATAATCCGCCATCTGCTGTCTCGAAACTCTCCCGCATTTCCGGAATCGCGTTACTCCGGAACCGCTCCCGCAGCCCCTGAACAGCAGCGACAGCTTCCGCTACCCGGCCGCGGATACCCTTGACGCGCATGTGCCGATCAATACGCAACCACTTCGCGATCTGGGCTTCATATGCGTTCCGCAGGTCAGCGCTTGCCTCCGCCTCCGCCAAGAGACCCCACCGCAGCTTCCAAATCGGAGCTCAGCTGCTGCTTGACATCCGTAACAACTCCGACAATCCACCAATTCCCTCTATTAAACCGATTCATCAAATGAGACCTGTCGCAATCCTCACGAAGCACGTATTCACGCGCCTCGTTTCGCAGCACCCGGTCGACAGCAGCATCCTCCGGCAAACCACTAAGCACCTTGCCAACCGCCACGCGCCGTCGATATATCAGCTGCTCTCTAACCTTATCTTCGTTCTCCACAGAAGACACGGTTCTCGTGGCGGCAAGCAAGTCGTTGGCAGTATTCGAGTCCGCACCGCCACTCGGGTCACCAGCCAGGTAACGGACCAGTCCCCACCGCAACTCCTGCAACTGCTGATCATCCCGCGGGTTCGTCATCAACTCGTGTGCCATCACATCCCGGAACGGCTGCGACTCTTTGAGAGACCCCAAGACCTCGTCCGCGGCAGCGTACAAACCGTCCACGACACCTTGACCTTGCTGGTCGGCCAACTGCCGCAACGCCCTACCGGCATCCGCGAACGTCCGCCTTACCGAAACAACCTCAGAAATAACGCGCAGCGCTGGATCATCATCGACCCCGCGCACCATCGGGGCCACAACCTCCGCCTGATTCCCACCATGATCCGCCTGCCTACGCGTCTCTTCCGCTCTCGCCTCCTCGAATGCGCCGGGCGGCAAACCACTCACCGCCACGCCGAAATCAGGGTCACCGGCCAGATAACCGGCCAGCTCCCCCCGCACCGCCTGAGCACCGCGCCAGTCACCCGGATGCTCACCCAGCCACTGCGCCAACACCATCCGGAACCGCCCGGACACCGCCAGCGGCCCCAAAATCCCGTCCGCATCAGCCAACAAGCCGGCCACAGCCTCACGACCCGCAATCCCGGCCCACTCATGCACCTGCGCCGCGGCCCGCTCGTATAGCTGATCCCAGTCCCGCAACAACGCCTGCGCATCTCCTATATGACCGCCATGCGTCAGCAGCCGATGCGGGACCGCATTCCGCAATTGATCATCCTGCATTCCCCTGAAGCGCTGTTCTACGCCGGCGAACGTGTAGCCCACCGGATCTGGACCGTGCAGAGCCTCCAACTGCCGTAACTCGCCGCCTGCTGTCTCGAAACTATCCCGCATTTCCGGGATCGCGTTATCCCGGAACCACTCCCGCAACCCCTGAACAACAGCGACAGCTTCCTCTACCCGGCTGCGGATCGCGTCGACACGCACCCCATCTAGATCCAACCACTGCGCGATCTGGGCTTCATATGCGTTCCACAGGTCAGTGCTTGCCTCCGCCTCCGTCAAAATCTGCCGCAGAGACCCCACCGCAGCTTCCAAATCGGAGCTAAGCTGCTGCTTGACATCATTAAGAACTTTGCGACCCCATTCCCGAGATCTGTTGAACCGAGCCCCCATAGCGGTGATGCTGAAATCCTCGCGAAGCGCGTTTTCAACCGCCTCGGTTCGCAGCACCCGGTCGACAGCAACTTCCAGCAAACCACTGAAAGACATGCCAACCGCCACGCGCCGCTGAAACCTCTGCATTCTTTCAGATCTCGTGTTTCCAGGCACCCGGGCCACCGTGGCGGAAAGCAAGTCGTCGGCAGTGCTCGAGTCCGCACCGCCACCCAGGTCACCAGCCAGGTAACGGACCAGTTTCCCCCGCAACTCCTGCACCTGCTGATCCCGCAGTTTCGGCGGGCTCGTCATCAACTCGTGTGCCATCACATCCCGGAACGGCTGCGACTCCTTAAGAGACCCCAAAACCTCATCCGCAGCAGCGTACAAACCGTCCACGACACCATGACCTTGCTCGTCAGCCAACTGCCGCAACGCCCGACCCGCATCCGCGAACGCCCGCTTTACCGAACTAACCCGAGAAATAACGCGCAGCGCTGGATCATCATCGACCCCGCGCACCATCGGGGCAGCAATGGCCCCAGCGTCCGCCTGATTCCCAGCACCACCCCCCTGCCAACGCTGCTCTTCCGCTCTCACCGCCTCGAACACGTCGGGCGCCACACCCCCCCCCGCCAGGCCAATGACAGGGTCACCCGCCAGGTAACCGGCCAGTTCCCCCCGCACCGCCTGGGCACCGCGCCAGTCACCCGGATGCTCACCCAACCACTGCGCCAGCACCCCCCGGCCCCGCCGCGACACCTTCAGCGGCCCCAAAACCCCGTCCGCATCAGCCAACAAGCCGGCCACAACCTCACGACCCGCAATCCCGGCCCACTCATCCAACTGCGCCTCGGCCAGCTTGTACCGCTTATCCCAGTCCCGCACAGCCGTCAAATTATGTAGTTGGCGCTGCTCCCGCAACACCGGAACAGCGGCGGCAGCTTCCCCTGCCCGGCGGTGGATCTCGTTGACCCCCGTATGCTGATTAATAGGCAACCACATCGCGATCTTGGCTTCATATTCGATCCGCAGGCCAGTGGTTGTCTCCGCCTCCGCCAAAATCTGCCGCAGAGAATTCACCGAAGCTTCCAAATCGGATGTCAGCTTCCTCCTGACCTCACCAATAATTGGGGCGGCCCATGTCTTCCCCCTATTGAACCGAACTTCCAAATCGAGCCTGGTGTCGTAACGCCCAAGGAGCCCCTCCGCACGTGCCTCGTCTCGCAGCAACCGTTCGACAGCAGCATCGTCCCGCAAACCACTAAGCGCCTTGCCAATCGCCACGCGCCGGTGATAGCTCTGCCTCCCTCTAGACGCGACCGCGTCTATTCCAGGGACCGCGGTCACCGTGGCAGAAAGCAAGTTGTCAGCGGAACTCGAGTCCGCACCGCCACTCAGGTCACCAGCCAGGTAACGGACCAGTTTCCCCCGCAACTCCTGCACCTGCTGATCCCGCAGGTTCGGCGGGCTCGTCATCAACTCGTGTGCCATCACATCCCGGAACGGCTGCGACTCCTTAAGAGACCCCAAAACCTCATCCGCAGCAGCGTACAAACCGTCCACGACACCATGACCTTGCTCGTCAGCCAACTGCCGCAACGCCCGACCCGCATCCGCGAACGCCCGCTTTACCGAACTAACCCGAGAAATAACGCGCAGCGCTGGATCATCATCGACCCCGCGCACCATCGGGGCAGCAATGGCCCCAGCGTCCGCCTGATTCCCAGCACCACCCCCCTGCCAACGCTGCTCTTCCGCTCTCACCGCCTCGAACACGTCGCGAGTCAAACCACTCACCGCCAGGCCAATGACAGGGTCACCCGCCAGGTAACCGGCCAGTTCCCCCCGCACCGCCTGGGCACCGCGCCAGTCACCCGGATGCTCACCCAACCACTGCGCCAGCACAACCCGGAACCGCCGCGACACCTTCAGCGGCCCCAAAACCCCGTCCGCATCAGCCAACAAGCCGGCCACAACGGCACGACCCGCAATCCCGGCCCACTCATCCAACTGCGCCTCGGCCAGCTTGTACCGCTTATCCCAGTCCCGCACAGCCGTCAAATTATGTAGTTGGCGCTGCTCCCGCAACACCGGAACAGCGGCGGCAGCTTCCCCTGCCCGGCGGTGGATCTCGTTGACCCCCGTATGCTGATTAATAGGCAACCACATCGCGATCTTGGCTTCATATTCGATCCGCAGGCCAGTGGTTGTCTCCGCCTCCGCCAAAATCTGCCGCAGAGAATTCACCGAAGCTTCCAAATCGGATGTCAGCTTCCTCCTGACCTCACCAATAATTGGGGCGGCCCATGTCTTCCCCCTATTGAACCGAACTTCCAAATCGAGCCTGGTGTCGTAACGCCCAAGGAGCCCCTCCGCACGTGCCTCGTCTCGCAGCAACCGTTCGACAGCAGCATCGTCCCGCAAACCACTAAGCGCCTTGCCAATCGCCACGCGCCGGTGATAGCTCTGCCTCCCTCTAGACGCGACCGCGTCTATTCCAGGGACCGCGGTCACCGTGGCAGAAAGCAAGTTGTCAGCGGAACTCTCGTCATCACCAGACCAGCCCACCTCCCTCGCTCGACCGATCTCCCCACGCACATCCGCCACCGACGACTCCGACAAGTCGCCAGCCAGGAACTCCTCATCGGACCGCGCACTCCGACCACCAAACTCCCGCAATCCACCGGCACGGTGCGACGATGCAGACTGCTCCCGAGCCTGGCGAGCAGTTCTCGTCGTGGCCGTAGACGCCGTCTGCGGATCGGCCGGCGTGGTCTCCGGTTCGGGACTACTCCCACGAGCCGATGCCCGCTCGATTTCCCCGCCCCGCTCGGCAGTTTCCGCGCCAGTGGTCTCCGGGCGATCGGCCTCGGGCACGTCTTTTCCGTCGCCCGAGGACCTGGCTACCCGGTAGTTCTCCGCGTCGACCGCCGAGGAGGCTGCCGGGGCGTCCCAGTCGCGCGACACCAGGTGCTGCACGGCGCGTTTGTGACCGTCCTCGCCGAGCACTAAGCGCAGGACCACGTCCAGTGTGTCCCCGGTATTCGCCAGGAACGCGGTCTGCACCTCCTGGACGGCGGCCGGATCTCCGCGCAGCGCGGCCAGCTCACGCAGCACTGCGCTCTCGTCCACGGGGTCGCGAGACAGCAGGTGATCCAACGTCCGCGCCCGACGCTGCGGGCCCGGCACGAGCACATCCGGGCGCAGTCCCTGCGAAATCGCCACTTCCTCGATCCGCCACAGGTTCCGTGGCAGGAACGCCCGCTGCTTGCCAGTCATCAACCCGTCATCGGGTATGTAGGAGTTCTGCGAGCTGTGCGGCCAGCCGGTAGCGGTGTCGGTGGGCATTGGCGGATCTGCCCGGTTGAACACCAGCCGGTTATCGGCCTTCGGGCGCTCCTGGAAGTCACCGACCTGGTCCCTGCGCAGCCGCCGGAAGAAGTCCGGCGAGAGCCCCAGGTGGAAACCGACCGTGGCGGCGAGGCCATACCCGCTGCTCCGAATGTCCCAGCCCCCCGGATCGTCATTGGCAGACTGCCGGAGGTCGACGAGGAAGTTCGACTCGGCCCGGTTGTCGCTGAACTCCAGCTTGACGAAGTACCGCGCGTCCGGGTGCATCCGCTCAGGCCGGAACAACTCCGCGACTCCGCTGATCGCGCGGTCCTTCAGCTCGTCGACCTCCCGCTGGGCGTCCGCGAGCCGCTGCTTCGACTCGTCCGCCTTCGCCCGCAACCGCTGTGCCTCGTCCCGCAACGCAGCATCGTTCGATTCGCGTGCCGCGTCCGTCTTCGCTTCCGCGGCCCAGCGCTCGTCGGCACCCACCGCCTCCCGCAGCGGATTCAGATACACGTCCGTGTCCAGGTACGTCCGGACCGTGTACTCCGGCAGTGACACACCGTCCTCGGTCTGTCGGCGACCGAGTGTGTAGGTCCCCGGCTCGAAGTACTCATCGGGCAGACCGAGGTAATGCCCGAGCTCGTGGGCGACCGTCGAGCCGAGCGTGTGCGGGTTCCAAATGACCTGGTTGGTACCCGCGTTCGGGTCGGTGCGGAGGCCGATCGATCGATGGGCCTCCGCCGGGTCGTCAACGAACTCCAGCCGGAAGTGGAACTGGTCGCCGGAATGGGCCATCCGGTAGCCCTGGTTGTACAGCTCATCCACCGAATCGGCGGCGCGCCGCTTTAGGTCGTTGAGGACGTGCTGCCGCTGATCCAACTCCACACCGGCCTCGCGCGCCTTGTCCCGCTGCGCGTCGGCCCGCTGCCGAGCGGTATCGGCGTCGGCCTGCGCACGGGCAAGCACGCCGGCGTTGCCCGGCGACGAATCCAGTTGCTGTTCGAGTTGCCGGACGGCGACTGCGGCATTGTCGGCGGCGTTCTCGGCTTCCTCGGCAAGCCGCAGTTCACGCTCGGCCCTCTCCCGGAACGGCGTTAGGAACTCGCCGGAGTTCAGGTGCGCATTGAACGTGAACTCCTGCACCCCACGCCCCGGCGCCACCTCAAAGCGCCGCCAGTCGTAGCTGACAGCGCCCTTTCCGGTCACCAATCTGTTGGGACGGCTGGACATCCGGACATCCCCGACCTCGAAGTCCGCCTTGCCATCGGGAATCGTATTCCGCAAGTGTTCCCACGCGCCGGGCTTCAGCGGGCGGGGCAGCGGGTCGAACCACGATGCCTGCCGCGCCTGGGTGTGCTGCCAGGCGCGGTCTTCGACCCCGGGTTCCTTCCCACCGTGCCAGAGGGCGTTGTAGTAGGCGGCCTCTCGGGGGCCGGCCACTGGCTCGGTTTCCCCACTCTGCTCAGCGGTTTCCCCGCCAGTGGTGTCCGTCCGATCGTCCGCTTGCCGCGACGCGCGGAACTCCTCGTCCGGGTTCTGGTGGGTTTGCCCGGATGCGTCAGTGACCGGCTCGCCAGATCCCCGCCCGCCTGCACTGGCCACCGATGCCGTCTGGACAGCCGCTGTCTCATTCGGGACCACTGCTTGCTGACCGGAGTCCGGAACAGCAGTCGAGGCGTCCGCCAGACCGGCCACGCCCTGGCCGTTCCCGGCCGGCACCGGGGCACCGGTCCCGGTCACCGGCCTAGCCGAACCATCCGCACCGAACACCGTCCACTGCGGCCCACGCCCGCCCTGTCCCGGCGTCACCGCGACAACATCACGCCCCACCCCCTGCGCCAAGGCCGAACCCTGACCAGGCGACACCACCACACCCGCAGCCGGATTGCCCTGCGCGACCAGCAGCACAGGCCCGCCCGTGGAATCCGCGACACCATCCCGCACGAACTCCGCCAACCCGCCACCAGCAACCAGATCCGCCGGCACCGGCACCTGGACCGCGTCCACCCGCAGCCCCGCAAGCGGCGCCACCACCCGGTCCTGCTGCAGAGACGGCACCGCCTGCGCCCCATCCACCGACAACACCGCCGATTCCGGCAGATCCGTTCCAGCGTCCCCCAGACGCGGCCGCTGGCACGGCCGTCGCCGGATCCTGATGCGGATACGGGACCGCCTGCGCCCCCTCCGCCGACGGTATCGCCGAATCCGGTGACACCGCAGCAACATCAAGACGATGCGAATCCCCACGTACGGCGGCCGAGTCCACAGGGGAATCCCCATCGCGGCCGGTCATCCCACTCGGCGACGGCTGCCCTGCGGGCACACCACCGTCGGAGTCCACGACAGAACTAGACCTGCCAGTCTCCGGCAACGCAGCATCCGCGGGCACACCAGAAGCATCTGGGGTCACCGCTGGTGAGTCCGGTGTCTGCGAGGCATGCACCCCCAGCGGCCGGTTCCCAGACACATCCACACCATGCGCCCCGGGCACGGCCTGATCACCACCGGCAACCGGACTGTTCGGCGGAGGCTGCTTCACCACTTGTTCCTGCCCGGAACCCGCTACCGCGTCGGCATATGTGGGTGGTGGTGTGCCCGGCCATTGCTGCTCGGAATCGACTACCCCATCAGAACTTGCCGACAGCGTTGCGCCCGGCCGTTCCTGCTCATGACCTGGTACGGACGGAGCATCACTGGCTGGGTCCGCTCCGTTGACGCTGCCACCGGCAACCGAACGGTATGCCAGCGGCGGCGGTGCCACCACTTGTTCCTGCCCGGAACCCGCTACCGCTTCGGCATATGTGGGTGGTGGTGTGCCCGGCCGGTCCGAGGCATCTGAGGCATCTGATGGGGTGAACGCGCTCCCCCCCCCGCCCCGCCAACTCCTCCAACACCACAACCCGATCGGCAGCAACCTTGCTCGCCTGGTACTGCTTCGCTCTATCTGCCTTCGCTTGCTGCTTCCGCTGTGCCTTCGGCCGTAGCTCCGCCAGCTCCGCCTCCTGCTCCTCAGTCAACTCCCCCCGCCCTGCCAACTCCTCCAACACCACAACACGATCGGTAGCAGCCTTTCTACCAACCACCCCCGCCGGCACCGGCACCCGCACCGCGTCCACCGGCACACCCGCCGGCACGCCCGCAGGCACACCCACTGGCACGCCCCCAGACACGGCCGCCGGCACGGCCGTCGCCGGATCCTGATGCGGATTCACCAAACAACTCACCCAGCCCGGCTGCCGCAGAAGACTCCCCTGAGCGCCCCGCTGCCTGATCCTCCGGGCCCGCCCCGGCCCGGATGCTCAGTCCGGTGCCCTCCGTACCCAGGCTTTCCGCCAACGCCCGGGAAAACTCCACCACCTGGCCCTGATGATCACCGCCGAGTTCGTGGTGCTTTGCCGCGACCAGCGCCACCACATCCTCCAGCGACACGGCAGCATCCCCACGAGCCAACCCCTCGATGTCATGCGTGCCGTGCACAATCCGCCGCGCCGCCAATTCGTCATCACCAGACCAGCCCACCTCCCTCGCTCGACCGATCTCCCCACGCACATCCGCCACCGACGACTCCGACAAGTCGCCAGAGCCACTCTGCGAACCCGTCGACACCGATCTCGTCACCGTTCCGGAGGAGAATCCCGTCACCGTTCGGCGCCGACCAGGCCACGACCAGGTTCGCGTCCTTGTACAACTGATACGAGTACGCCTCGGCGACGACCTGCGCCTTCGACACACCCGGGGCCGGGAACAACACCGACTGTTCGGGCAGACCCACGACCAGCGCCGGGTGCCCTTCTACGGGATCATTGAGCTTCCACGGGCGGGTCCAGGCGAAAAGCTGCACCACCTGCGCCTGCGCGGCCTCGCTCAGCGGCAACAACTCCAGGAACACACCATAATTAGCCTGATTCACCCCCCGCAGAAACCCACACCCAGACCAACCCGACTCACCCCCCGCTACCGGACCTGCAACCCCCCACACTCCAAACCCCACCGCACCCCCCGCATCCCGCCACACCGCATCCCCCAGAAACGGCTCACCGAAAAACAGCCCGTCAGTGCCTTCACCCGCAGCCCGCCCCTCCCCAGCTGAATCCCCCATCACCTCATCAACCGACGCACCGAGATCAACGCCCCCATCCGACCGCGCGCCCCGGTCGTCCCGATCAGCCCCAGTCCACTCCGATGCCCCCTCGGGCCCGGAAATCGGCACATCCCGTCCCGCCACCGGGGCCCCACTCATCCCGGTGTCCATCACGTCCCGGCCCTTCTTCTGCGGCCCCCGCCCCGCCACCTTCTGCCGAAGCGCCCTCAGTTCCGCCGCCTGCTCCTCAGTCAGCGGCCCCCGCCCCGCCAACTCCTCCAACTCCGCAACCCTCGGCGTAGTCGGGGAGGAAACCGGAGAAATCAAACCCCCCGGCAACCGACCCAGCACCGCCGACACCCGCAGCATCGTCGCCGGCATCCTGTCTCAAGAACGCCGGCAACCCATTCGCGACAAACTCCCCATCAGCACCCACGCCCAGCAACACCCCAGCATCCGCCGCACCCTGCGGCACCTGCACCCCATCGGAGAGGAAACCGGCGAAATCAAACCCCCCGGCAACCGCCCCAGCACCGCCGGCGCCCGCAGCATCATCCCCGGCATCCTGTCCCAGGAACGCGGCCAACCCATTCTCGACAAACTCCTCATAAGCATTCGCGCCCAGCCTCACGCCCGCATCCGCCACACCCTGCGGCACCTGTGCCCCATCTACATCCGCCACCGCCCGAGCAAGCCACGCATCCAGATCGACGTCAGCCGACCACACGTCCCAGTCGACTTGATCAGCCCCAGCCCACCCCGACACCCCCTCCGGCCCCGCACCCCGATCTCCTGCCCAGAACCCACTACCCCATCGGAACCTGCCGACAGCGATGCGCCCGGCCGATCCTGCCCAGACCCCACGACCTCATAGAAATATGCCGGTGGCGGTGTGCCTTGCCGGTCGTGCCCGGAACTTGGCAGCACCGGAACATCACGAGTCGGCTTCCCGCCCGGCACACTGTCATCGACACCCCTTTTACCGTCCGTGCCGCCCACAACAACGGCAGGCACCGAAGGAGAACCGGACACCACCAGATCTTTGCCGGAGGGCGCCAGCACCGCAGCCGAATCCACCGGCCCGACCGGGGCTGGGACGGAATTGCACGCGACCGGTCTGATCCGTTTCGTAAACACCCGCGAGCAGACGCCCGTCCGGAGTCTTGTACACCTGCTCCACCGTCGTCAATACCGGTCCTTCAACGACATCGAGCACCTCTGCCAGCAGCTCAGCAGGAGCGCCAGGAATCGCCAGCAACGTCCACAAATCGCGATTCCGCCCGACACGGAGGTGCCCGAGCCACTCTGCGAACCCGTCGACACCGATCTCGTCACCGTTCCGGAGGAGAATCCCGTCACCGTTCGGCGCCGACCAGGCCACGACCAGGTTCGCGTCCTTGTACAACTGATACGAGTACGCCTCGGCGACGACAACCATAATTGGCCTGATTCACCCCCGGCACGAACCGATATCCAGACCCAACCGACTCACCCCCCGTTACCGGATCTGAAACCCCCAACGCCCCAGACTCCCCCGCATCCCCCGCAAACAGCTCACCGAAAAACAGCTTGTCAGGGCCTTCACTCCCAAACAACCCAACGGAACCCGCCCCCTCGCCGTAGTCGGAGAGGAAACCGGCAAAATCAAACCCACCGACAACCGACCCAGCATCGCCGACACCCGCAGCATGATCCCCGGCATCCTGTCCCAAGCTGCTCCAGCGACTCCCGCAACTGCGCAACCCGCACATCCGGCCCCACATCACCGGCTACACCCTCCACCTGCTCCTTCTCAGCATCGTCCAACCCGTCCCCCGACTCCTCCCACTCCGCCTGCACAACCGCATCCGGCACCCCGGACCCCCCGCGAACTCTCGCCAACCTCCCCCCGCGAACCCTGGTCAACCTCCCCCCGCGAACTCCCCCCACTCGCGTCGGCTCCCCCCGCCACCGGCCCGGACACACCGCCCCGACGCTTCGGACCCGTCACGTCGGCGGGCAGCCCGGACCCCGCGTCCGGGCTGCGCAGCCCAGAAGCACTGGGCGACAACACCACCTCCCCCTCCACTTCCGCCCCTGGCACCGGAATCACCCACATCCCGGTCGCAGCCAGCCCGGACACACCGCGCCGACGTTTCGGACCCGTCACCTCGGCGGGCAGCCCGGACCCCGCGTCCTGGCTGCCCAGCCCGGAACCACTGGGCGACAACACCACCTCCCCTTCCGCTTCCTGCCCCAGCACCGGAATCACCCAGATCCCGGTCGCAGCCAGGACATCAGCGGCCTCGGCGACTTCCTCCCCCTTCTGCGCATCCAGCAGATCCACCCCATCGCCGTCTCCTGCACGCACCGCAACGATCACATGCGCACTACCGTCAGAACGCTGGTAAATCACCGGCAAAGCCACACCCACCGGCATGCTCCGCACGTACTGCTCGACCCCGGCCACACCACCAACCCGCCGGGCCGTCGCCCCGAACGCCACCTGATCGAACATCGGCAACGTCGCGAAATCCGCCCGCACCACCTCATCCCAACCCGGCAACGCCTCCAACGAAGCCAAATCAGACTCAGCCTGCTCCAACGACTCCCGCAACCGCGCAACCCGCACATCCGGCCCCACATCCTCAACCCCGACCAACCCCTCCTCCGACTCCTCCAACCCCGCCTGCCGATCATCGTCCAAATCGGACAACGATGCCGCAGCCCGCCCCTCCCCCAACCCGTGCTGCTCCAGGTAGTAACAGACGATGTCCAGCCAGATCCACACCCCATCGGAACGGAAACTCACCGGCACCACAGACACCGTCGCGAGGAACTCATCCGGCACCCGGCCTGGCAAGCCCCAGCAAGACATCATGCATCCCCACCACACGCTCATCATCAACGGACACGTCCGTCCCCCTCATCGTCCCTCCGGGCTCATCAAACACGCCATCCATCACGACCCCGATCCACGAGCGGGCCAATATCGATAAACCTCAGCAGGATCGTCAGGAAAACGCCTGGCCCTGGAAACCATCGTCCGTACCCCTCATCGTCCCTCCAAGCTCATCGAACACACCATCCATCACGACCCCGATCCACGTACGGTCCAATACCGATAAACCTCAGCAGGATCGTCAGGAAAACGCCTGGTCCTGGAAACCATCAACGCCTCGCCCAGATCAGCCTTACCGGTAAACTCGCCGAGCGGGTTTTCCTCGGTCGACTCAACCGTCCGCAACTGCGCTGGAGTCCACTGCCCCTGCTGCACCCACTGCTTCGCAGTTTCGACGTTCTCACGCACACGATTCGGATTGAATTCCGGCGGCATCGCCCTCAAATGCCGCTCCATCCGACCCGCCAGCTCAGCCAACCGCGCAATCTCAGCCGGCACGAATCCCGCAGCCCGCCCCTGCCCAGACTCACCCACCTGTTCCCCCAACCTCGACTCAACCGTCCGCAACTGCGCTGGAGTCCACTGCCCCTGCCGCACCCACTGCTTCGCAGTTTCGACGTTCTCACGCACACGATTCGGATTGAATTCCGGCGGCATCGCCCTCAAATGCCGATCCATCCGACCCGCCAGCTCAGCCAACGTCGCAATCTCGGCCGGCACGAGTGCCGCAGCCCGCCCCACCCCAGACTCACCCATCTGCTCCCCGGCCGGTTCCCCCTCGTCATCCACCATCCCGGTCAACTCCGCCCACAACGCCTCGACACGCCCCCGCTCCTCCTCCCAGGCCCTCCGCAAACCCTGATCGAACATCGGCAACCTCTCGAACTCCGCCCGCGACATCTCGTCCCGTGGAGCTGATTGAGGCGCAGAAGGCGGAGTTGGAGGCGGTGCAAGACCGGGATGAGGATCGGGAGAGCCCACCCCAGCCCAGACACACCCACCCACTCCCCGACCGGAACCCCCTCACCACCCACCATCCCGGCCGGAACCCCCTCATCACCCACCATCCCGGCCAACTCCGCCCGATGGAGCGGCATTTGAGGACGTTGCCGCCAGAATTCGATCCGAACGGTGTGCGTGAGTACGTCGAAACTATGAAGCAGTGGGTGCACCAGGGACGGTGGACTCCAGTGCAGTTGCAGACACTTGAGTCGGGCTTGGGTGACATTCATGTGGTGGAGAAAAGGTTGCGCAATGTTCGCCGGGCGAAGGTGCGTGAGGTGTATGTGCAGGCGAGGCAGGCGATTGCGCAGGGGCGTGTTCCGGTCACGTATTTCGAGGGCGGTGTGCCTGGTGGGGTGAGCTCTCGGTCGGACGTGCGTCTGGGATTCGAGGTCGAGTTCAAGCTCCCGGGCGATCATTTCGATGAGCGGGTCGAAAGTCTGGGGGCGGAGCTCGAACGAGAGGGGCTGGTGGATTGGCGGACCGCCCACGGCTCGAAACTGGTTCGTAAGAGCGATGCTGTGGAGATTTTGGCTAACGGTAAGTGGGCGTTGCTCGATGAGTGGGAGCCTTTCGAGGTGGAGGCGACATCGCCGATCCTGCGTAATGACACTAAGCGGCCCGTCAGGGAGCAGGTGTGGCCCAGTATGGAGAAGTTGCTGAGCGTGGTACGGGGGCAGGGCGGTTATGGCTCGGAGTCCGGGGGGCACATCAATGTCAGTTTTGAGTGGCAGTTGACCCC
>NZ_GL877885.1:0-6330 GCF_000194155.1 Saccharopolyspora spinosa NRRL 18395 | reverse complement strand
GATACCGGGGTGGTGACCTCCGGTGGAGACCTGGTGGTGTCGGGTTCCGGTCCGGCCTCCGGTGGCGTGGCGGGTAAGGACGGTAAGGGCGGGTTCGATGGCAGCGGTAGGGGTGGTGCGGGTGGCAGCGTGACGGGCGGGAATCCAGCTGCCGGTGTCCCGGGCGTGTCAGATTTTGGGCAGGACCGGCCGGGTACTCCGCCACCGTCTTATGGCTATGCGACGGGAGATTTCGGTTCGGGCAGGTCGGTGACACCGCCGCCGCAGTACAGTCCCGTTGCCGGTGGCGATCCGGTGTCCGGGGTGTCTGGCGTGTCTGGTGTGGATGGTCCTGGTACGCCCTCGGATGCCGTGCTACCGAACACTGTCACACCCCGATCCGGCTCTGGGGCGGTAGCGGATCTCAACGGCGAAGCGGTGTCCCCGGGCGATGAGTCCTCGGTGGATGGCGGGACCGGCCGCGATGGGGATTCCGGTGTGGACCCGGTTGTGGGGCGTGGGGATGCGCATCGGTGGGGTGAGGCTGCGGTGCCGCCGGATTCGGCGGTGGGGTCACGGGCGGTCCCGTATCCACGGCAGGATCCGGCGGCGGCCTTGCCTGCGGCCGTGCCGGTGGGTGTGCAGGTGGACGCGGTGCCGGTGCCGGTGCCCGCGAATGTGGTTGCTGATGGCGGGTTGGTGGAGTTCGTGCGGGGTGGTGTCGCGGATTCCTCGGGCGGGCCTGTGCTGCTGGTCGCACAGAGCAATCCGGGTGCGGGTGTGGTGGTCTCGCCGGGGCAGGGTTCGGCCCTGGCCCAGGGGATGGGGCGTGATGTTGTCGCGTTGACACCGGGACAGGGCGGGCGCGGGCCGCAGTGGACGGTATTCGCCGCCGATGGCTCTGTTCCCAGACCGGTGCCCGGGGCGCCGGAGGATCTGGCCGGAGCGCCGGAGGGTCTGGCCGGTCTGGTGGAGTCTTCGGCGGCTGTTCCGGGCGGCGTGGCTGGGTCGGGACCGCCGCCGGCGGGGCAGTGGTCGCGCTCGGATCTGCGGGGGGAGATCGACCGGGCGAGGAAGCTGGACCGCTCTGGCGGGGATGAGCTGGCGGCGCGGCGGATTGTGGAGGACACCCATGACATTTCGGGGTTGGTGGGTGGGGATGCTGCGGTGTCGCTGGAGGAGGTGGTGGCGCTGGTCGCGGCCAAGCACCACGAACTCGGCGATGCTCACCAGGACCAGGTGGTGGAGTTTTCCCAGGCGCTGGCCGACAGGCTGGGCACGCGGGGCAGCGGGCTGACCATCCAGGCCGGGGCCGGCCCGGCGGGGCGTTCGGGGGAGTCCGCGGCGGAGTTGGGATCGGGTCGGCACACCAGCGGTGGGCCTTCACCGTCGGGTGCTGCGGTGCCGGTGGATGACACCACGAGCGGTGCCGGGGACCAGCGGGTGTCGGAGGAGCTGGCTGCGCATGCGGGGGTGGATGAACGAGTTGAGTCTGGGAGTTCGGGTGGTGGGGGAGTTGTGGAGGAGCGTTCTGCGGCTTTGTCTGGTGGGGAATTTGTTGGTGGGTTTCCTGGCGTGAGTTCGCCGATGGCTGCGCCGACTGAGGCTGATGTTCGGGAGCGGATTGCGGCTTTGCAGGATGCGGTCCCCCCCCCCGCCGGTGCTGTTTCCGTCGTCGTCGCGCTCTCCGGCAGGTGCGGGTTTTCCGGTCCGCGTGTGGGCCAGTACCGATAAGCCTCCGCGGGTTCGTCATAAAGTCTGGTCCTGGAGTCCGTCAACGCCTCGCCCAGATCAGCCTTACCAGTAAACTGCCCGAACTGGTTGTCGTCGGTGAGTTCCATCCACCCACCGTTGCTGGGACGGAATTGCACACGACCGGTCTGAGGCGGCATCACACTCAAATGCCGACCCATCCGACCCGCCAACTCAGCCAACCGCGCAATCACATCCGGCACGACTCCCGCAGCCCACCCCAGCCCAGACACACCCACCCGCTCCCCGACCGGCTCCCCCTCGTCACCCACCATCCCGACCGGCTCCCCCTCCTCACCCACCATCCCGGCCAACTCCGCCCGGGGGTGAGCTCTCGGTCGGACGTGCGTCTGGGATTCGAGGTCGAGTTCAAGCTCCCGAGCGAAAATTTCGATGTGCGGGTCGACAGTCTGGGGGCGGAGCTCGAACGAGAGGGGCTGGTGGATTGGCGGACCGCCCACGGCTCGAAACTGGTTCGTAAGAGCGATGCTGTGGAGATTTTGGCTAACGGTAAGTGGGCGTTGCTCGATGAGTGGGAGCCTTTCGAGGTGGAGGCGACATCGCCGATCCTGCGTAATGACACTAAGCGGCCCGTGCTTCGCCGCGACCAACGCCACCACCTCGTCCAGCGACACGACATCGTCCCGACCAGCCAGCCTCCGAACGTCATGCGTGCCCTGCACAATCCGCCGCGCCGCCTCTGTGTCCTGGCTGGACAAGTCCCCCTGCCTCGCCCGCTCAATCTCCCCCCGCACATCCGAGTCCGACCACTCACCCGCAGGTGCTGTTTCCGTCGTCGTCGCGCTCTCCGGCAGGTGCGGGTTTTCCGGTCCGCGTGTGGGCCAGTACCGATAAGCCTCCGCGGGTTCGTCATAAAGTCTGGCGGGCATTCCGCAACCTCCCCTCCGCCGCCTCCATCGCCCCCAACCTCGACTCAATCGTCCGCAACTGCGCCGGAGTCCACTCCCCCTGCCGCACCCACCGCTTCGCAGTCTCGACGTTCTCCCGCACACGATTCGGATTGAACTCCGGCGGCATCACACTCAAATGCCGACCCATCCGACCCGCCAACTCAGCCAACCGCGCAATCACATCCGGCACGACTCCCGCAGCCCACCCCAGCCCAGACACACCCACCCGTGGCGCAGATCGCGAAGGTCTCCGAGGCGCTGCTTTACCGGCTGGGCAACGTTGCAGGTGGTGACGGGTCGAATCAACGCGACGTCAGGCACGCTGGGCCGATTTCGCTTCCGTCGGATCCGTACGCGATGGAAGATGACACCGATGAGTACGGGTATGATTCCCTGCCCGAGTCGGGCGACAAGTATCGTGCGGTGCGTTTTGGCGTCGTTGGATTTGAGAATGATCGGCTTGAGTTCCGGTTGTGGGCTGGGGACGCGGGTGAGCTGACCGGGAATCCTGCGTTGTGGCAGGTGCGGTCGGAGTTGAGTGCGGCGATGATGCTGGCCGGCACCGATTCGGCGATCTACCGGCCTCCCGCCCCTTCAACTCCGCAACCCGGTCGATGGCGCCCTTCCTCGCCCGGTACCGCTCCGCGTCCCTTTCCTTTTGCTGGGTTGGCTCCTTCCGCTTCGCCACCCTCGGCTGGATGGAGCGGCATTTGAGGACGTTGCCGCCAGAATTCGATCCGAACGGTGTGCGTGAGTACGTCGAAACTATGAAGCAGTGGGTGCACCAGGGACGGTGGACTCCAGTGCAGTTGCAGACACTTGAGTCGCGCTTGGGTGACATACAGGCGGTGGAGGGGAGGTTGCGCAATGCTCGCCGGGCGGAGGTGCGTGAGGTGTTTGTGCAGGCGAGGCAGGCGATTGCGCAGGGGCGTGTTCCGGTCACGTAGACGGAGCGAATGGATCGGCATTTGAGGACGATGCCGCCGGAATTCAATCCGGGCCGTGTGCGTGAGAACGTCGAAACTGCGAAGAACATGGTACGACAGGGAGACTGGACTTCGGCGGATTTGCAGAAAGTTGAGGAAAATTTGCCCGGAGGGGAGGCGGCGGTGAGGGCGTTGCGCAATGCTCGCCGGGCGAAGGTGCGTGAGGTGTTGGCGGAGTTGGAGGCGGTGCAAGACCGGGATGAGGAGCGGCGGGCGTTGTGGGAGTCGGAGCGGGCGTTGCGTGCCGAGTTGGCGGCGGTGCAGGCCGAGTTGGCCAAGTTCGTGCCGGCCGGGATTACGAGGTTGGCTGAGCTGACGGAGCGAATGGATCGGCATTTGAGGACGATGCCGCCAGAATTCAATCCGGGCCGTGTGCGTGAGAACGTCGAAACTGCGAAGAACATGGTATGGCAGGGAAACTGGATTTCGGCGGATTTGCAGAAAGTTAAGGAAAGTTTGTCTGGAGCGGAGGCGGCGACCGTGCAACGCACTCTCCGCCGCCTGCGCCCCACCCAAATCCGACCACTGCTGCACTGGCGCTGTTCCCGACGCCGCTACACCAGCCGGAACACGAGCCGAGGCCTCCGCCAGACCGGCCAGGTTCCCACCAGCAACTCCCTCCGACGGCGCCGTCACCCGCGCCGTGTTCACCGGCAGCCCCGCCGGTGCTGTTTCCGTCGTCGTCGCGCTCTCCGGCAGGTGCGGGTTTTTTCCTCACTCTCGACGCTCGGGTATTCAGCCTATTTTCTTCCTTTTTCTCCTTTTCTATTTCCCGCCGCAAATCAAGCTCGGCCTGCTGCTCCGAAGTCAGCGGCCCCTGCTTCGCCAACTCCTCCAACTTCGCAATCTCAGCGGCGGCGTCCTTCCTCGTCTCGCGAGGCTTCTCACCGTTTTTCTTGGTTTGCTGCTTCTGCTTCGCGACCTTCGACCGGAGCTTCGCCAGCTCCTCCGCCTCCTCCCCGACTCCTCCAACCCCGTCTGCCGATCCTCGTCCAAATCGGACAACGATGCCGCAGCCCGCCCCTCCCCAGCTGAATCCCCCATCACCTCATCAACCGACGCACCGAGATCAACGCCCCCATCCGACCACGCATCCCCATCAGCACCACCCTGCTCCACCGAACCCGCATCCCGCGACACACCTGAATCGGCCAGCTCCCGATCAAGCCACGCATCGAGATCGACGCTCCCATCCGACTGCTCGTCCCCTTCATACCACGCATCCCCATCAGCACCACCCTGCTCCACCGAACCCGCATCCCGCGACACACCTGAATCGGCCAGCTCCCGATCAAGCCACGCATCGAGATCAACGCTCCCATCCGACCACGCATCCCGATCAGCCCAACGCTGCTCGAATACCCCGCTCGGCACCATTGCATCCTGCGCGTCCTGCTGCCCACTTGCCTCCGCAATCGGTCGCGAAGGTCTCCGAGGCGGTGCTTTTCCGGCTGGGCAACGTTGCAGGCGGCGACGGGTCGAAGCAACGCGACGTCAGGAACGCTGGGACGATTTCGCTTCCGTCGGATCCGTACGCGGTGGACGATGACACCGGCGCCGACGGGTACCGATCTCTTCCCCACCCGAGGGACAGGAGTCGTGCGGTGCGTTTTGACGTCGTTGGAGTTGTGGATGATCGGCTGGAGTTCCGGGTGTGATTCACGGCATTTTCCGCCTTTTTCCGCTTCCACTCCGCCACCTCCGGCTCGAGCCTCGCCAGCTCCTCCGCCTCCTCCCCAGTCAGCTCCTCCCGCCGCTTCAACTCCGCAACCCGGGCGATGGTGCCTTTCCTCCCCCGGTACCCCGTCGGCGCGGACTCAGCCTCCTGAATCAACTTGAGCTTCTTCTTCTTTTCCGCCAGGTTTCGCCTCGTCTCCGTCAACTGCGCCACAGAATCAGCCACCTTGCGCCGCAACGCAGGTAGCCTGCCCTGCTCAGCCTCGGTCGGCTGCTGCAACGCCTCGATCTCCGCAGCCGATCCTTTCGCTCTCCGCACCCGGGCTTTCAGCCGTTCTTCTTCCCTAATATCCGCTGCTATTCCCCGCCGCAAATCGAGCTCGTCCTGCTGCTCCGGATTCAGCCGACCCTGCCCCTCCAACGCCTCCAAATTCGCAATCTCCCCGACGGCGGCGACCTTTGCCGCCCGATCGCGAGCCTGTCTCCGTTCGTTAAGTTCTACCTGTTCCTGCGGCGCGGGCTCCCCGCCGCCTTGATTCCCGGAATCAACGCCAACGGTTCCTGTCACCCCCCCCCCCCCCCCCCCCCCCGACTCCTCCCACTCCGCCTGCACAGCCGCATCCGGCTCCCCCGGCACCTCCAACCCCGCCTGCCGATCGTCGTCCAAATCGGACAACGATGCCGCAGCCCGCCCCTCCCCAGCCGAATCCCCCCGACTCCCGCAACTGCGCAACCCGCACATCCGGCCCCTCATCGCGGGTCGCACCCTCCACCCGCTCGTTCTCAGCATCGCCCAACCCCTCCCCCGACTCCTCCCGCTCCGCCTGCATAGCCGCATCCGGCTCCCCCGGCTCCTCCCACCCCGCCTGCCGATCGTCCTCGTCCAAATCGGACGGCGATGCCGCAGCCGGCCCCTCCCCAGCTGAATCCCCCATCACCTCATCAACCGACGCCCCGAGATCAACGCCCCCATCCGACCGCTCGTCCCCTTCATTTTGTTCGTCCCGATCAGCCCCAGCCGACTC
>NZ_GL877884.1 GCF_000194155.1 Saccharopolyspora spinosa NRRL 18395 | reverse complement strand
CTCACGAATTTCTGGCGCAGGACACTAGGCTCCGTTGTGCCCGGACAACCTCTTCGGGCACCTCGCTGCCACTGCCGTTCCCGGCGTTGAGGAGTGGCGGGACGGGGCTTATCAGCGGACCTTGCGCCTGCCGCACCGGCACGGCGTCGTCGCGCTCCGGCCGCAGCCCGAGTACATCTACTGTCGGCTGACTCTGACCGATCTTCGGGACCTGTCGACCGCGATCACCCGCTGCCGTTGGCTTCTCGGCCTCGAACTGCGTCGACGTGGCGAGGGGCGCGGAGTTCGTCGGTGTCAGGGACTCGAAGGATCGTGGTGGGGCCGTGCTGGTGTTCGGGCCATCGCAGTGGTCGGCGTTCGTCTCGGCAATAATGGGCTCTGCTTGGAGTCGCTGACGCGCAACGAACAGCCCCCCGCCTGGGGGTGTGTTCGGGGTGCTGTAGTTGTGGGGCATGGCGTGGTTTACCGAAAGTGACTTGCGGCGGCTTGCCGGGGAGCGGTCTTTTGATCGGGGATTGGGTTACCGGGACGCCGTGGGCAGCATCGCCCAGTTACCCGACGGTGTCGTGGCGAGCGTGGCCGGGACCGATAGCTATCGAGTTCGGTTGCGCGACTTTGACGGCAGGCTGGGTGGGGACTGCAGCTGTCCCTATGGACGCGAGGGGGCCTTCTGCAAGCACTGCGTCGCCGTCGGGTTGCGGATTCTTTCTGCCGCACCACGAGAGGCCAAGCCTGCGCCGCGTTCCGACGTTCGGACCTTCCTGGAGACGATGGATCGGCTCGAACTCGTTGAGCTGATCTGGCAGCAGGCGCAGGACGATCCCGTGCTGTATCAGCGGTTGCGGTTGCAGGCAGCGACCGCGTCGGCGCAGCCCGATGTTTCGGTCTTGCAGGACCAGGTGAGCCTGCTACAGGTCGATTGGCTCGACTTTGACGACGAGGACGACTACGTCAGCCGCGCCAACAGTGTGCTCGACGCGCTTCACCGGTTGTTGCCGGATCACGTGGCTTCTGCGCAGCAAATGCTGCGTGCGGTGGTCACTCACGTCGGCGCCGCGGCGAGTGTGTGCGAGGGCGCCGCAGACATGGTGAACGACGCCGTTGATGCAGCTTGGGGGCTCTACCTGGAAACTTGCCAGGTCGCGCCGCCTGACCCCGCCGAGTTGGGTCAGTGGCTGGCCTACCTCCGGCTCAACACTGAGGTGAGCCAGGTGAGCCTCGGTGAGATCGTCGACCTGCTCGGTGAAACGGGGCTCGCGGCGTACAAGGCCAGCCTGGACGAGGCCCGGGATCGACAGCCTGACCTGTGGCGGGTGCGTCGGCTGCGCGAGGAACTGGTCCGGGAAGTGGGGGACACCGACGAGCTGGTGGAGGTTCTTGCCGAGGAATTGTCCTATCCTCATGCTTACGTGCGAATCGCCGTTGTCCTGCACGAGGCAGATCGGGTCGACGAGGCGATCGACTGGTTGCAGCGTGGTTTGCGGTCCGTGGATTCGCGGGACGGACGTGCGAGCGAGCTCGTGGAACGGCTCGTCGAGCTTTATCAAGCTGTTGGGCGCGACGCCGATGCTGTGGAACTCCTGGAGACGAGATTCACCGCCTCACCGAACGAGGGAACCTATCGGCAATGGCGCAAGGCTGCCGAACGGATCGGGAAGTGGCCGCCACTGCGGGAACAGGCACACCGGATCTTGCGCGAGCGAACCGAGCGCGGAGAGGCGTTCGCGGCAGGGACTCTGGCACGGATCTTGGTGGAGGAAGACGAAATCGACGCGGCCTGGGAGATTGTGCAGCGGTATCGCTGCGACGAGCCGACTCGGCTGGCCGTTGCGGATCGCCGGGCCACAACCCACCCAGCCGATGTCATCGCCATCTACCGGCCGCTCGTGGACACCGCCATCGCGGTGGGCAACCGGAACGGTTACACACGCGCCGCCCAGCTGTTGACGACCCTGCGAGGCCTGCATTCCCGCAGCGGAGCTGACGCGGCGTTTCAGGCCGATGTCCGGGGTCTGAAGGGAGCCCATCGGCGCAAGCGGGCCTTGATGGCAATCCTCGCTGACCACGGCTTGTGACGCGGCCTGGCTGGTCATGGGCCCTGAACTGGGCAAATGCGCCGAAGCGCGGATGGTCGGCCGGGTCGCTGCGAGGCGGGCTGGGCAGGCACGTTGATGTCGTTTTTTCGCTAGCGCCGGGCCTGTCCAGCGGCGATGCTGGGTGGCATGCACGAGGATGTGGCTCGGTGTGTGCGGGCCGTTCAGTCCAAGGACGCTCGGTTCGACGGGTGGTTCTTCACCGCCGTCATCAGCACCGGGATCTACTGCCGGCCTAGTTGCCCCGTTGTTCCTCCCAAGGTGGAGAACATGCGGTTCTACCCGAGCGCCGCCGCTGCTCAGCAGGCTGGGTTTCGGGCTTGCAAGCGGTGTCGGCCCGATGCCAGTCCCGGGTCTCCGCAGTGGAACGAGCGGGCCGACCTCGTTGGGCGGGCCATGCGGCTGATCGCCGACGGGGTCGTTGATCGGGACGGTGTTCCCGGGCTTGCCTCTCGGTTGGGGTACAGCGTGCGGCAGATCCAGCGGCAGTTGTTGGCCGAGCTTGGGGCCGGGCCGCTTGCCCTGGCCAGGGCGCAGCGTGCGCAGACCGCGAGACTGCTGATCGAGACCGCGACCGTGCCCATGAGCGATGTCGCTTTCGCCGCTGGGTTTGCCAGCGTGCGGACGTTCAACGACACCGTGCGCGAGATCTTCGGGCTCGCGCCCACCGAGCTGCGGGCGCGCGCTTCGCGACAGCAGCCCGTTGCTGCGGGGTCATTGGCGCTGCGGTTGCCGTTCCGGGCTCCGCTGTGCCCGGACAACCTCTTCGGACACCTCGCCGCCACCGCCGTGCCCGGGGTTGAGGAGTGGCGGGACGGGGCTTATCGGCGGACCTTGCGCCTTCCCCACGGCCACGGCATCGTCGCGCTCCGGCCGCAGCCCGAGTACATCGACTGCCGGTTGACCCTGACCGATCTTCGGGACCTGTCAGCTGCGATCACCCGCTGCCGCTGGCTCCTCGACCTCGACGCCGATCCGATCGCCGTCGACGACCTGTTGCGCACCGACCCGGTGCTCACGCCGCTGGTCGGCAAGGAGCCGGGCCGGCGCGTGCCTCGCACCGTCGACGCCGAGGAGTTCGCGCTGCGTGCAGTGCTCGGGCAGCAGGTTTCCACCGCGGCCGCCCGCACGCATGCCGCGCGGCTCGTGACCGCACATGGCGAGCCGGTCGCCGATCCGGCCGGCGGGCTGACCCACCTGTTCCCGGACACGAGCGCCTTGGCGTCGCTGGATCCGGACGCGCTCGCCTTCCCGAAGGCCCGCCGCAAGACCATCACCACACTGGTCGATGCCTTGGCGGGTGGTTGTATCGACCTCAGTGTCGGCAGCGACTGGCATCGGGCTCGTGCTCAGCTCGCGGAGCTGCCCGGATTCGGCCCGTGGACCGTCGAGACCGTCGCCATGCGCGCTCTCGGCGACCCTGATGCGTTCGTGCCCACCGATCTGGGAATCCGTTACGCCGCAAGTAACCTGGGCCTGCCCTCGACGCCTGCGGCACTGACCGGTCACGCCGCTGCATGGCGTCCCTGGCGCGCGTACGCCGTGCAGTACCTGTGGGCGACCGGCGACCACGCGATCAACCGGCTACCCGCCTGAGGAGAGGATTCCAGTGCACCCGGTGAACACCGTCATCGACAGCCCCGTCGGCCCGCTGACGCTCGTCGCCGTCGACGGCGCCCTGACCGGTCTCTACATGGAGCGCCAGCGGCACCGACCGCCAGAGGAGAACTTCGGCGAGCCGGACACCGCGCCCTTCGGGCCGATGATCGAGCAGCTTCAGGAGTACTTCTCGGGGCAGCGCAACGAGTTCGACCTGCCGATTAATTTGATCGGCACCCCGTTCCAGCGCACGGTCTGGGCGGAGTTGTGCGAAATCCCCTACGGCGAAACGATTTCCTACGGAGAGCTGGCCGAGCGGATCGGAAAGCCCAGTGCCTCGCGGGCCGTCGGGCTCGCCAACGGCAAGAACCCGATCGGCATCATCGTGCCCTGCCACCGCGTCGTCGGATCCACCGGCAACCTCACCGGTTACGGCGGCGGGCTGGACCGGAAGCAGCACCTGCTCGACTTCGAGCGGCGAGACACCGCGGCCACGCAGGCAGCGCTCGACTTCTAGCGCCCGTTCGGCAGCGGCGCCAGGGCGGGGCGGCGATTTCGGGCGAAATCGCCGCATCTGAAGTAGTGACAGGTAAGACGATTTTGCTGGTAGCGGGCCGTGAGTCTATTGGTAGCTATAACCAAAGACTCACGGTCCGTGCGTTCAAGGCCTTCTCGGTGTTCTCCGTCAGGCCAGGTCGGCGTCGTGGGCCAGGAGGGCTATCTGGGTTCTGTTGCCGAGGTCCAGCTTCGTCAGGACGTGGGAGACGTGAGCCTTCACCGTGGCCACGCTCATGTACAGGGCTGCCGCTATTTCGGCGTTTGTGCTGCCGCGGGCGATCGCCAGGGCGACCTCGTACTCGCGGTCGCTCAGCTTGGTGAGGCGGGCTCGGGCCCGTTCGCAGCGGTCGGAATCGGTGGTGACCTTGTCCATCAGCTTGCGGGTGATCCGCGGGGACAGGATCGGGTGGCCCTCCGCGACCTTGCGGATCGCGTCCACGATCTCCGGCGGCGGGGTGTCCTTGAGCAGGAAACCGGCCGCACCGGCCCGCAGCGCGTGCACGATGTTCTCGTCGGTGTCGAACGTCGTCAGCACGATGACCTCGGGCGGGTCCCGTCGTTCGCGCAGCATCCGGGTCGCGGCAATGCCGCCGACCTTCGGCATCCGGATGTCCATCAGGACGACTTCGGGTGCGTGCGCGTTGGCTGCGGTCAGCGCCGCGTCGCCGTCACCGGCCTCGCCGACCACCGCGATGCCGCCCGCGCCGTCGAGCATCATGGTCAGCCCGGCGCGCACGAGCGCGTCGTCGTCAACGATCAGGACTCGAATCACACCGGCCACGGTAGCGAGGCGTGCAGCCGGAATTCGCCGGAAGAAGTCAATTCGTGGTCCAGCTGACCTCCGGTCAGGCGCACCCGCTCGGTGAGGCCGACGAGTCCGGTGCCGGTGCCGGGAACCGTTGTCGTCGCGCCGACAGGGTTGCGGATGTCGATGCGCAGCCCCTCGCCCGGCGCGCCCGCCACCGTAACCCGAACCGGTTGTCCCGCCGCGTGCTTGCGCGCGTTCGTCAGGCCTTCCTGCACGATCCGGTAACCGGTGCGGCCCGTCGACAGGGGCAGCGACCCCGCACCCGACGTGTGGTCCTGGAAGTCGATCCGGGTGCCGGTTCTCCGGGTCTCCGCCACCAGCGCGGCCAGGTCGGGGAGGCCGAGCCGGGCTGGTTCTTCGGTGTCCTCGCGGAGCACGCTGATCACCTCGCGGAGTTCGTCCAGCGCCTGGTGGACACCCTCGCGGATGACCCCGGCAGCCTGCGCGAGTCGTGGCGGATCGATGTCCTGGCGGTATTCGAGCGCCCCCGCGTAGGTGGCGACCAGAGACAGCCGGTGGGCGAGCACGTCGTGCATTTCCCTTGCCAGCGCGGTGCGTTCGGCCGCTCGTGCCTCCGCGACGCGCCTGCCCTGCTCGGCTTCCGCCCGCCGGGCCCGTTCCCGCAGCGAGTCGATCAATTCCTGCCTCGCCCTGATCAGCAAGCCCCAGCCGAGCAGCCCGGCGTGCGCGACCACGTCCAGCACCAGCCACCAGCCGAGGGGGAGTCCGGGCAGCGGTCGCCACAGGCCGCGGATCGCGTGCCCGATGATCCCGGCCGTCGCCACCTGGCAGGCGACGGCGATGCGACGTTCCTTGGCCACCACCAGCGTCGCCAGCGTGGCCGGTGGCGTGGCGGTCGCGGACACCGCCGCCAGCGCGGCCAACACGACCGCGATGGGGACGGGCCAGCGGAACAAGGCCGCCACCAGCACGAATGCGAGTGCTCCGACGGAGATGTCCAGGATCAACCCGCCCGCCCCGGTGCCCGCCTGGATCTCGCCGTAGACCAGCGACGCGACCAGCGGCGCGACACCAATGACGGGCGCGATGGGTTTTCGCACGCGGCAAAGGGTAGAGCCACCTGCGGAGCTTGGGCATCAGACTAAAGTCGAACTCGGCGCAGACCGCAGTCGATGCGGGCACGGCCGTCAGCTGTCAGCTACCGGGACACGCGTTGGCGCAGCCGGAGAAGGTCCGGAACTCGTCGGATCGACCGCCAACCTCACCGGTTGCGGCCGGGCTGGTCCGAAAGCAGCACCTGCTCGACTTCGAGCGGCGGAACACCGCGGGCACACATGCTGCGCTCGACTTCTAGCATGCAACGCCGTGTGCCCGGCACGGCCCGTGGCGTGGCAGCCGACACCGTGAACGTTCGTGGGCACGGCACTACCCGTTGCTTCCGCCGAGAGCGGCTACCAGTACTGATGCCGTTTTCCGTCGGTGTCGGCGACGAAGATGACCGCGTCGGCGCCGTCCAAGTCTGCTGGGTTGAGCGGTATGTGGCCGGGCACGATCGGTTTGCCCGTGCCGATCGACGGGGGAAGCGCGGCACGCAGGGCCTGTGCTGGGAACAGTGCGCGTCGGGTAGTCGCCTCGGCCAACACGCGCTGTAGGGTGCCCGGATCGCTGTCGGGGCTGGCGTCGGTTGCCAGGAACACGTAGCGCTCGCCGAGGGTGAGCCCGACGAGCGCGCCAGCGCTCTCCCAGTTCACGTCGTCCTCGCCGACCGGCATTCCGGACCGCGCGCGCTGCAGGTGCGCGTTGTGCGCGAACACCAGGCACGGCCCGCGTCGCTGCTCCTGCGCAACGATCGCGAGCAGGTTCTCGGCCATCATCTCGGTGCGCAGGCTGAGCAAGGTCGCAATGCGGTCGGGTGCGGGGCTGGACATGGCCGCGTGATAGCGCAGCAGGCCCTGAGCGGTGCGCGCGTGCGCGACGGTGTGGTCGTAGCCGGTCGGGTCGGCGGGGCGCAGGCCAGGTGCCGCGCGGCGCAGCGTACTGGCGAGGTCGTCCGCGACGATGCGCAGGGCGCGAGCGCGATCGGAGTCGCCGACGGACGCTGCCGGGTCGAACATGGCCGCCTCGTTCGTCCAGTCCGCGTCCTCGCCGAGCAGCGCGTCGAGGTCGCGAACTGACTCGGGCCGCAGCGCCGCGGGCAGGTAGTCGTTGACCGAGGACAGTGCGCGTCGCGGACTCGGCGCACTGGAAAATTCCAACGGCGCGTCGAAGCCGTGGAAGCGAACCCGATCCTGCGGCGCGCGGCCGGCATTGTGCTCACGGAGCCATTCGACGAGTTCGCGGTTGCCCGGCACGGCGCCGAACCCGTGGCTGAACCCGGTCGCGAGCACCGTACCGATCTCCGCCGTTTCCCCGGCCACGTAGTCGTCGACAACGGACGCGGCAAAGACATCGGTCTCCAGCACGATCGACCGGTATCCCCGTTCGACGAGGTGGCCGAGGAGTTCGTTGCGCAGCAACGGGAACGCCTCGATCCCGTGTGTGGGCTCGCCGAGGGCGAGCAGGGCCGGCGGCTCGGGCCGCGCGGCGAGCAGCTCGTCGAGGGCACGGCCCAGGCTTGCCGGGTCGTCGAGTTGGCGGCCGATTCCACGCAGTGCTGCGGCAGTGGACATGAACACTCCTTTTCGGAAGGAACTGCCCTCGACCGTATCGTTGAAGAATCCATTGAAACTTCAGCGACGTCTACCAAGGTTCGATAGATTGAAGCCTCAATCGGAGGTGCAAGCTGCGACCCATCGACCTTGCCGGGAACACGGGTTGTCCGCACAGGCGATCCGAAACTACGACGACGCGGGCATCCTCCCACCGACCGAGCGCAGCAAGACCGGTTACCGGCGCTACACGCTCCTGCACGCGCAGGCCCTGCGCGCCTTCCTCGCGTTGCGCCGTGGCCACGGGCACCAGCAGGCAATGGAGATCATGCGCGCGACCAACCGGGGCGACACCGAGTCCGCCTACCGACTCATCGACGCCGCACACGTCGCGCTGCTCGCCGAACGCGATACCCGCACTGAGGTAGCGACGGCCCTGGGCAGCCTGTCCACCACGACGCCCGCCCCTGTCAACGGTCGACCGCTGACCGTGGGCGAACTCGCGCGCCGACTCGGCCTGCACCCGGCGACGCTGCGCACCTGGGAGACCCAGGGCATCCTCCGCCCCGAACGCGACCGGGCAACGGGTTACCGCGAATACGGACCGGACTGCGTACGCGACGCCGAGATCGCCCGGCAGCTGCGCCGGGGCGGCTACCTGCTGCACCAGGTCGCGCAGTTCATCGAGTCGCTGCGTGAGGCGGGTGGGGCGGACGCGCTGAGCGCCTTCCTCGGCTCCTGGCAGGACCGGCTGACCACGCGCAGCCGCAACCTTCTCGCCGGCGCGGCCCAACTCGATAGCTACCTCACCATGCTCGATCAGACGCAGCAGGTGCAGCTGGCGACGTAGTGAGGGCAGGGGTCCGTGTTGCCAAGCGAGCGCCCCAAAGCTCGGCGAGCCCGAGCCCGAGCCCGAGCCCGAGCCCGGTCGCGAGACCGGCCGTGAGTCCGTACGCGCGCCCGACCTCGGCCGCGAGACCGGCCGCGAGACGGCGGTGTCCGTACGCGAGCCCGGTCATGAGCTGGAGTTGTCAGCGGGCCACACCTGGATGGTCGGGCGGTGGAAAGCCCCCGACGCCGTCCGGCCATCCACCGAGCTCGGCCCGGTGCCGTGAACGCATACCAGCACCGGGGGCGGATTCCACCGCCGAATGAAGAAAGGTTGACGGTTTGAGTTGGGCCGAGCGCCGCTGTGACATGTGTTTCGGGCGCGGGTGGATTCCGGAATCGCACGAGGTCGAGCCCGGAAAGTGGGTTGCGAACAACGCGACGTGCGGATCATGCAACGGCAGTGGAAACAAAATAGAGGCCGGTGCCTGCCCATGTGGACCTGGATTCCTCGACGAATCATTACCGACGGTGGAAGGGTGGTTACGATGTTGTACACGGCCCAACCTGCGGAGGGAACGGGACGGTGCCGGTTCGCCGTCAGTCCCTCCGCAAGGGCGACGGAGACGAAGTGGTCGAGCAGGATTGCAACCCGCGCGACGGCTCCGGTCAGCTGGAAAGCCCGCCGGCATAGGAGGTAGCGATGAGCGACCCCAGCGAGACGACGTCGCGCTGCCGCGGCTGTGATGGCAGCGGATACGTGACACTGCCGCGCGCGATCTTGTCAATGGCCACGGGTGAAGTGGACACGGTGATGGCGCGATCGAGATGCCGGCACTGCCGCGAAACACCGGGTCGCCAACGCGGCTTCGGGCCACCCGCATGATGAGGTAGGGGCATGGTGGACAACAACGACGATGACGAGAAGATGCGTGCTGGCGGTCCGAACGCACTGTGCTTCACCTGTGGTGGGATGCGGAAGATCAGCGAGCCGCGGATCTACGTCGTGCAGGCCACAGAGGACATGCAGACCGGCATGACGATGGCCGAATGGCGCACCTGCCCGCAATGCGACGGCAAGGGCTACCTGCCAGGGCTTGTCCCGCCGGCGTAACTCACCCAGAAACAACGAATGCGCCCCGCACCCGGTGAAGAGGGTTGGGTTCACGTAGACGAGGCCACCCCTGAAGCGGATAGAGCCTAGGAGATCGTGACTTCGCGTGGCCCAATGTCGGGCGGCCAACACGTCGAATGGCTCATGCGCCGGTCGGACGGCTGGCGCTGGCTGCTCACCTGGCGGCCAAGCACCCCAACACGCATCAGGTAAACGAAAGCGCCCGCCCAGTACCAGGAATACCGGACGGGCGCTGCACTGTGCGGGTCAGTCACATCTGGATACCGGCCCATCGTACGAATACCGCGAGTGAGTCGGTGGCTCGGCGGTCGGCTGCGGCGAGTGCGCGCAACCCGGCACGACCCGTTCCCACTCGGCGGTGGCTTCGGGGGTCAGCCACTCGGGAGGCTGGGGGCGATCCGCCGGAACGCTGGGCCGGTGGCGACTTTCCGGCCACCCGGTTCCGTGCCGTTCCCGCGTCCGTGGAGCAACTTCAACGCGGCAGGCTGCGCAGTCCTAGCCACAGGCACCTCCGAGCTTAAATTCACGGATTCTGAGGCGATGCTCCCTGCGCATCAACGTTTGCCGTTGGTTGCCAACATGCCCTGTGACCTCGCACGGGCGAGGGGACCTTCCGTGCCTTACGACGCGTAAGAGCGGGCGTTCTAGGCTGTCTGCGCGCTCCTGTACGTTGCAGGGGTTGACGGAAGGCGGGCACAAGTTTGACCCGTCGATGGGAGGTCGACGTGAGTCAGCCGCTTCTGCCGATTGACGTTCCCTCGGCCGGCCCCGGCTCCAACACCACGACGTTCGCGGACAACATGCGGTTGCCGGTGCACCGTTGGTTCCGGTACAGCGCTGGCTTTTCAGCGCAATGGGCAGGCTCGGTGATCGAGGAGTCCGGCGCGAAGCACGTCCTTGATCCCTTCGGTGGATCAGGGACGACAGTCATTGCGTCGGAGGAGATCGGCGTCGCTGGCATCGGCCTTGACGTGCATCCCTTCGTGACGCGCATCGCCAAGGCGAAGCTCGCTTGGCGAGCTGACCCGGATATCCTGGTCAAGCGTGCCAATGACATACGCCTTGAAGCTGAGAAAGAGCGGCCAGTGGTCGCACCGCCCGCACCGCTGATCGCGAAGTGTTTCCCCGACCGAAAGACTTTGCTCAATCTTCTGCGCATACGTGACGCCGTTGAGCGACTGCGCGTTGGCGATGAGTACGACGAACTGCTGTGGCTGGCCTTCGTCAGCATCATCCGAGCCTGTTCTCCTGCCGGGACTGCACAGTGGCAGTACGTGCTGCCCAACAAGACAAAGAGTCGGGTTGCGGAGCCACTAACGGCCTTCGAGGCACGCGTTGAAGTATTCGCCCAGGACATGTGGGCAATGCGCTCGAGAAGGTCGGCCCCTGAGGGGAAGATCGTGGAGGCCGACGCCCGGACACTCGATGGCGTGCCTGATGGTTGGGCGGACTTGATCCTTACGTCACCGCCGTATGCGAACAACTTTGACTACGCCGACGCCACTCGACTGGAGCAGTCGTTCCTCGGCGAGATTACCGGCTGGGGCGACCTGAAGCAGCTACGCAAGAAACTGATGAAGTCCGCGACCCAGCACATGGGTGGCTGGGATGCCGCCGAGGCACTTGAATCGCCGCTTATCGAGTCGATTCGCGAGGAGCTTCTGGCGGTCTTCGGCGAGCTTTCGAGTATCAAGCGCAGCAAGGCGGGAAACAAGGCGTACGACCTGATGGTCGCTGGCTACTTCTTGGACTCCGCACAGATCTGGCACGCTCTGCGTCGAGCTAGCTCACCTGGAGTGAAGGTCTGCTATGTCGTCGGCGACTCGGCTCCGTACGGCGTTCACGTGCCGGTGGAGCGCTGGCTTGGAGAGCTCGCTCTCGCGGCTGGATTCAAGGAATGGCGGTTCGAGAAGGTGCGCGACCGCAACACGAAGTGGAAGAACCGGAAACACAATCACCCCCTCCACGAGGGTCGACTCTGGATTGAGGGCTGAGCATGGCGACCGCACCGGGGCATCTCCTTGGCCAGATCATTGGCAACATCATGGAGGAAGCGCTAGCGCCAGTCCTCCAGGGCTTGGCCGATCGCCACGACCTGTACCTCGACAGCAAGGGCCCTCGGCCAGAGGTTCGCAGGGGATCTCTTGTGACGTGGACTGACGACTTTGGAAATAGCCACGACCTTGACTTCGTGCTGGAACGCGGGGGAGACGCTGGAAAGGCTGGCAATCCGGCTGCCTTTATCGAAGCGGCCTGGCGACGATACACCAAGCACTCGAAGGCGAAGGCTCAGGAGATTCAGGGCGCTGTGCTTCCGGTGCTGGCAAAATGGAACAACGTCAAACCGACTCCTGCCGCCGTTGTCGCTGGTCAGTGGACTGCCCCGTCCTTGAAGCAGATGCGGTCGAGTGGCTTCGTGGTGCTGCATCTGCATTTCCCTACGACAGCCAAAGTCTTCCGCGATGCCGGTATCGATATCGAGGGGTTGGGCGAGGGTACGCCGGACGACTTCTGGCAGGAGCAATGTGATGTGTATGCCAACAAGAACGACGCTGAGAAACGACAGCTAGCTGTCGAATTGCGCATTGCCCATAACGAAGAGCTTCGTGACTTTGTCGATGAACTGGAGCGCAGGGTTGTGAGGACAATCGACTACGTCGGCGTCACTCCGTTGCACGGCAACAGCAGCCAATGCGCCTCGGTAGGCGATGCGATTCAGGCCGTGCAGTCGTACTCCTGCGGCGTGGAAGCTGCCCCGTTTATTCGTTTCGAGATTCGGATCGCGTACACGAATGACGATGTCATCCAAGCAACGTTTGGGTCGTCTACGGATGCAGTGGACTTCTTGAACACCTTTGCCTGAGAGCGGTATTCCCGTGCTCAGCCGGACCCCTCTCGCCTGTTTCTGCTCTAGCTAATAGCTAGGAGATCGTGACTTCGCGTGGCCCAATGTCGGGGGACGGAGGGCTAAACCGGAAGCGACAACGACTCGGCGTCGGGTCTAGATGGTCAGGCCGGGTAGACATCACCGCGTTGATCGCCACATCATCCAAGGTCCGCCAGCCTGGCGAGCCTTTACCTGATCACGATAGACCGAGCCCCGGGGGCCGATGGGAGCGCAAAGATCATCGATCTGGCGTCCCGCCGCAGGTCAGCGTGCTAATGCTGGTAGCGCCCCCGGCAGGATTCGAACCTGCGACACCCGCTTCAGGAGAGCGGTTTCGGGGGTGTAGCGAGACTTAGCTCCGAATAGCCGGATTGGCATATAGGCAGGTAGGAGGTTGTTTATGGGGGCGTGTCGGTTAGTAGCTCATAGCGTCGTCTAGCTGCCACTGCTCCCATTTTGCTCCCATTTGTGACCACAGTGGACACAAAGGTCGTATCAGGACAGGAATGCCGGGACGTTCGTCCTTGCCAGGGTTTGCGCTTGTGCTGGTCGCATTGGCCGGTGGCGGTCAGCGTCGTGCACCCAGCTGCGGAGCATCTGGTCGGTGGTGCGGCTCGCATGCGTTCACCCGTTTGCCGCCGAGTGTCCGAAGGACAGACCGAGCACACAGGCGAGCCTGGACCCGGTCGAGCGCGAGCGCCCCAAGGTTTTCGCGATGTCGTTGCGGGTCTTGCCCCGCCCGTGCAGCTCGCGCACACGAGCCCGGTCCGGTTTAGTAATTGGTGCGGGGTACATAAGTAATTACCGCTAGCTATTCCTGGCGTTTCTCTCTATTGACGCTGATCTATTCGGGGGAGATTGGCTTAATCCTGCCGTTGGCGTCGTTGTTTGTAGTTTCGACTGTGTTAGCGTTCGGTTGTGGATGTTGGTGGATTCAGTTGTCCGCCGACAATCTGTACTGATATCTGATGATGGGGATCGAATTGCTAATCAGAAATGCAGCGATGATGCTGGCGGCTGCGCTTGCTCTGGTAGTGCCGGGTATCGCGCAGGCTGCGCCCACTCCGGCACCGCCGAACGATGAGAGCGGGCGGTATGTGCTTCGCGCCTACGGCCCGGATGGAAAGTTGCAGGAGAAAACGATCAAGACTGGCACGAATGGGGTAGTTTCGTGCGATATGTTCGCGGATCGCCCGCACTTTTCCAACGGTACCGGCGGGGTTATTTACAAGACTCGTGTGTATTGTCGCGGGGATGTCCCGGCCGTTGATGTTAGAGTGAAAGGGGCGCTGTCGGTGTTTGGCTACGGAAGTGGGCCTGGCGGTCCGCCTCCGGGTGGCCCTGCATTGCCTATTGCGACCTCGGATCTGACTCAGCGTGTAGTTATTGGTAGTGCGAATCCGGTTACCTATTACACGCCGGCGGCTGGAGCGCCGACAGTGCCGGGCAATCAGTGGGCGCAGGGGTCCAGTGGCGGTGAGATCGTAGAGCCAGGCGGTAGCTCTAACATTGGGCAGGCCACGACTCCTCGCGTATTCGCGTAGTCCTGGCTAGGGTGGCGGTTGTGACCATGCAGGTAAGACCAGTCGATGAACGCGACGCTTCCGGTGAACAAGACGGTGCCGTGTTCCGGGTCTTTCTTTGGTCGCAACCGCCCGTCCCGGCAGGTGTTAACCCAGCCAGGATCGGATGGTCCAACAGCGTGTACGAGCTGACTGGGTGTGACGTGCACGAAGCTATCGAGTGGGCCAGTTGCCACACACCTGCGGTTGGGCTGTACACGCTCTATGTCTGTTATGTGGACACTGACGGGCGGATGTTCATGATTCGACTGGCGGGGACTGATCCGACCCGTGGCGACGAATGGTCCGGCTAATTGTCCATCCGCTTGGCTGCGGGCACACTTCGTGCTACTGGAAGGTGATCTCAGCAGAAGTGGCAGAGGCTGTCAAATGGCGATGACTGCCACTTTTTCGCGTGGGTATGGAGTTGAGGATCGTGTTGCACTGCTGGGTGTCGTAGAGCGGGCGGCCGGTGCTGCGGTCACGGTCGGCGATGGGGCAGGCGCGGCGGATGGTGTGCACCGAGCGTCCGGTGAGCCGGGCGAGGCTCGCCCGGTCGACCAGCGCGCGGCCGTCGCGGTAGCGGGCGATCGGCGGGCGGCGGATCACGCTGGTCCCGTCTGGCATGGCCAACGCCTGGGCTTCGCCACACCGCAGCAGGTCCCGCACGAGGACGCTTCACGACACAGCATTTAGCCCCTTTCCCTTTTTAGGTACCGGGATTAACAATGGCTATGTAGTGCTCGAACGCCTGTTCGCATTCTCCAATGCGCATAGCGCATTAGGAGTCCGCGATGGAATGGGGCAGAGGCAAGTGAGCGAGGACAGCGAATCGGGCGGTGCACAGGTCCGGCAGATCGGGTACGCAAGCACGCGCAATCCGCATTGGTCGATCCAGGTCTGCAACGAACTTCACCGATCACCCCGCCGAGAACACCTCGTGACGCTGATCCTTGAGGGGGCCGCCGGGGTCGAACCGATCGAACTCACGACGGACCAAGCGATCAAGCTTCGCGAACTACTCGACAAGGGCGCCACCGAGTATGTCAACACACAATCGCAGCGCGCCCACGCAGGCGCGCTTTTTCTTTTCTTGCAACAGAAAAGGAGGTGTTTGCATGGCATGGTCAGAGAAACGGCCGAACGGGCGCTACCGCGGCGCGTACCGCGAATCGCGATGGAACCATTCGTTATGTCAAGGGACGTTCAGCCACCCCGCAGAGGCCAAACGCGAGGCACACGATGCTGAGAACAGGCAGCGCAGACCAGGCGCGATCAACCTGGATGGCGCGCGGATGCCCTGGGTAACTGGGTCGACCAGTGGTTAGGCGACTGGACGGCAGAACCGTCGACCCGGGCTCGTGCGGTGTCCTGCATCGAGCAGCACACCCGACCCCACAGGGGTGCGGTACCGCTCGGTGAAATCGAGCCGGACGCGATCAAGTCGTGGGTGAAGCTGCTCCGAAAAACGCAGGCCAAGGGCACAAAGAAGGGAGAAGAACCAAAGCTCCTCGCACCCCGAACTATCAACAAGATCGTCACCACGTTTGGCACCACGCGCCGGGGTGCGGTCGATGAGCGACTGCTCGCGGTCTCGCCAAGCGCCGGGATCAAGTTGGAGACGGTCACCGCCGACGACGAGTACTTCATGACGCGCGCCGAGGTGGCACGGTTTCGCGAAGTCGCGGCAGAGGACGGCGAACTGCTCGATCTGCTGATCGACATCGGCACCGAGACCGGCATGCGATGGGGCGAACTCGTTGGACTGCACCGTGAGCGCGTCGATACGAAGCGACTCGTGATCCAGGTTCAGGAGGTCTGGGACAAGCACAGCAGCGAGATCAAGCCTATCCGAAGGGGCGTCGCCGCCGGGGAGTGCCGTTCACGAAGCGGCTCGGCGGCAGGCTCGACGAGTACGTGAAGCGGAATCCGCGGAAGCGGTGCCGGGCCCGGCACCGTGGCGGGGGACGTTGCACCGGGGCGCTGTTGCTGGCGTCCGAGGCCGGAACGCCGCTGAACTACGGGAACGTGCGCCGTCGACACTGGGACCCGGTCGCGGAGCGCGCGGGGCTGGTGGGTGTCACGCCGCACGACAAGCGGCACACCTACGCGTCGTGGCCGATCCAGGATGGTGCCGGCATCGAGACGGTGTCGGCGTTGTCGGGTCACAAGTCGTGGACGACGACCATGCGGTACGCGCACCTGGCGGATGCCCGTTGGGCACAGGTGCGCGACATCATCGGCGGCCCGGAACCGATTTCGGATGGGCTGAGTTTCGATGCCATCGCCGCGGCGGTACGGGCACTGGCCGAGGCGGAACCCGAGCGGTGGGCGGCGGTCGCCGCAGCCCTCGATTTTGCTCCCTTCGGGGGGATCCGAAGGGAGCGCCAAGATCATCGATCTGGCGTCCCGTCGCAGTTCAGCGGGCTAATACTGGTAGCGCCCCCGGCAGGATTCGAACCTGCGACCCCCGCTTTAGGAGATCTTCCTTACGGTCCTTTCCGGACAGTGCCGGATTTCCCTTGTGAGCTCAACGGATTTCGATTGCGAACGCTGGTTACACAGCGCGAGCTACGGCCGTTTCCGGTTGATTCCTGGGGGTAAGGTTTGTTTCAGTCATCCAAACGTACCCGCTTTCGAGTCCACCACGGTGTGGGGAAGACCCGATTCCGGCGGCGGCACCATCAAATCGGGCACCAAGGTCAAGGGCATCCGCCTCATCGACGATGGCGTGGGCGACCACGACATCGATGCGACCGTGCCGGGCTTCGGTCGTATGCAGCTCAAGTCGAGCGTAGTCAAGAAGGTCGGCTGAGCGCTTTTCCGTGCCGGGATTCCATGGTTGGGCGACGGAACACGGTCGCTCCATATTCCGCCTGGTGCGCCCGATTCGATGCACGATGCCGCTCCGGTCATATGACCGGAGCGGCATCGTGCTTGTGGAGTTCGGTCCCGCGCGCTGAAGCAATCCGCAATGTTGAGAACGCGGATCAGGCTTGGCGAGAGGTCGGCAGTGAAATCTCGATGGCGTTGGCCAATGCCCGCAACCTCATCGCTGCCGACCTGACGTCGCCGAGTGCGTACGTTGAGAATTTTGGGTCTTCTTGCTGCTCAACCATGCGAAGTGCGCCGACTTCGACTTGCGACAGTGAGGAGAATGCCGCCAGCACTTCGTCGGCTGTTGGTGTGAGCTCTGTTCTCCGCCCGTCTCGTGAGATGTCGCGGGCGGTGATTGCGTCGCCGGTGTCCGCGGCTTCCTCGGCGAGTTGGGCGATCACAAATGAGAGCACGGATAGCTCTCGACGTCGTCGTTCGATGACGCGGTCAAGCTCGTCGAGACCGTTCGGGACCTTGAACAGGATTCCGGTCTCTTTCGGGCCGAGTCCCAGCTCGGCGGCTACCTCGACGATGTCGCCAAGCCGCGCCGCGTCCACGAGGGCCCACTCCCGCTTCACGGCCATGTTCTTGATGGTGTCCCCGTGGAATGCCGGACCGACCAAGGCGGCGAAGTGTGCTTTGTGTCGGAACTTGTGGCTTTCGAGTGCAATATCGCTGATGTCTGTATGCGTGACGTGACCGTTCGAACGCGACTTTGCTTCCACGATCGCAACGACTTCGTTTTCTGTCTCGTCGTGCCATCGAACAACGACGTCGGTGTCGCCTGCTCCGCTGACGGTATCGGCACTGAATCCCAGTGCTCTGAATGCATCGCATACCGAGTTTTCGAACGCCTTCCCCGATCCTTGGCCGAGAGCCTGTGGGGATCGCGAGCGCGTTGTAAGTTCCTCTTTGAGAGAAGGGTGTTCTTTTTGGTTCGTTCCCTTCGGTTCAGCTGGGGGAACTTGTGGTTGCTCGAGGGAGGTGGGTGTTTCGGCAAGTGGCAATTCGGCGACAAGGGTGAGCCCCGCGGCAGTGGCCCGAAGACTGCCGTAACGCGGCTGCTCAATAAGAGCGGTGTCTTCGAGGAATGAAGCTATCCATCGTGATTTGTCGACGTTAAGTCCGTACTTGGCGGCTTGGCAATACATTTCAGAGCGAGTGACGCCTGCCTCGACGGTTCGGATCATTTCGCCTACGAACCTCATGTTCGCATGCAGGATCCGAATGAAATTGACGTCGTCTTCAGAGGTGACCCAGGCGCGAGCAGGGGCGGTGGCCTGGTAGATGCCAAGGCCGATCTCATGCAACAGGCCCGAGGCTCGGAGGAAGGGCATCATGGAATCGACGCTGCTGCGTCGGAGGCCGAATGATTCTGCGATAAATCGTAGAAGTTCTTCCCGCGTGATAGGATCTATGGCTGCGTTCACGATAGTCCTGAGATTCGCTACCTTGTTTGGGTTTGAAGCTGGGCTTGGTACCCAGATGTTGTAGGTGCTGCGGGAATCTTGAGAGCGCTCGGATGTGGATAGCTGATCAAGGAGGACTTTGATTTCGTCGGGTGCCTCGGTAATCGGATTGGCGGGAGCGAGGTGAATTGAGATGGCCTGCGGGGTAACGATGGTGCTTTGCGCGAGGAGTGACTCTCCGGCTTCCGTGATCCTCCAGCGACGATTTCCGCAACCTTCGATGAGGCTCAGGACTTCGAGCCAGTCCATTCGACGCCGAGCTCCGCCAAGGCTCTTCCACGTCATTTCATATCGGTCTCGGAGGTAGTCGTCCACTTCTTCGACTGTCGAAGCCTTTTCGGCAATGAGCGACAGGGTTTCCGTGAACAAGCGGAAACGTTTCGTCATGACTGAGGCGAGCTGTCCAGCGGTGGGGTTTGAGCGAACGGCCTGACCGCTGGGTGTGAGCCTCAGCTCTTCGTGCTCCATGTGTGCAAGTCCGGTGCCCCTGACGAATTTGCTGTACTCAAGCCAGGTGAGGGTATGGGTGAGCGGTGTAGCGCCGCCCTGGCGTGGTGCTGTAGCGAAGATCGTGGGGGACAGCTCGGGGCGGGTGGTCATGTCGATGGCCTTGCCGGCCCCGATCTGCTCCACGAGTTCGAGGGTGAGCGGTACCCAGACGCCTTTGCCGCCGCCCAATGGGGGTAAGGAGGCTGCCTGCTTGCGCCACAACGCCCGTTGGTCGGCCAGCGATTGCGGGGTTTTTGTCGAACTGTCGGACGTCGTCATGGATGGAGTGTACGGTAGAATTCATTCAGTCATGTGGCTGGTTGAATCAATTTTCAAAGGCATGTGGGCGCCCAGGCTTGCTTGTCAATCGCTTAACGGCTCGCGGTTCATGGGTCTCGGCGGCGGAACGTGGTCGAATTCCGCTCCGGCTGTCCGGTCGGCGGACTCGTCATCGGTAGGCCTGGCTATCGGCAATTTCATCAGATGGCAATGGCCGGTGGGTCAGGATAATTCTGGTCTGTGGTGGATGATGGCTGGCGAGCTTGGTGGGCTCGGCATAATGGCCATCGGCTGGGTCACGCTTGTTCGGATTGGATAGCGGCACCACAAGCAGGTGACCACCTCAAATTCCGGGCTGAATGGTGCTCACTGGAGCGGTAAGGCGACCAGCTCGGCAACGCGCCCAGCACCTTCCTTCGACGGCTCGCCCAGGCACCCAATTGAGTCAGGACGTCCGCGGTTCAGATCTCCGTCTCGGCGGCTTCTGCGGGGCCGCCTGCCTTCCGCTCGCGTCATGACGAGGCCGCCGACCTTTCCGCTCGCGCCCGGCCGGCCATCGACGGCTTGACCGGGCTTGCATGCAGGAAGGTCGGCGGCCTTGTCATGGCTCGCATACAGCAGGCAGGCGGCCCCGCAGGGGCCGCCCTTGATGAAGTAGAGAAAGTTTAAACACACGTGGGCTGGGGCCTGGTGGGGCTTGGCCGGGAGCCTCGGGGCATGGGCGTCACGCGGGACGAGTTGCACCACTATTCGTGCGCCCGGTTGTGAAGCCCGTCCAGGTCTTCGCCATGTGAGTTCTGCTCGCGAAGTTTCTTGATTCACTGCGGCCAACACGTCGGATGGCGCATGCGCCGGTCGGACGGCTGGCGCTGGCTGCTCGCCTGGCGGCCATGCACTCCGGAGCAGGCCGCCGCGGTTCGGCATCGAGCGCGTCAGCCACAAGGGGGTACGAGATGTGGCAGGCTGCGGCGCGGCAGTTCGCGCGCACCGATGTTGGTCGCGGAATCGCTGGTGCCGGACCGGCTCACGTGCCACGGCTTGGGAACCGGTAATCGACGTCCCGTGGTCGCCGCGCCAGAGGCACACACCAGCCAGCGGTTGGGGCGTGCCTCATGAGACGCATCAGGTAAACGAAAGGGCCCGCCCGGTAGCAGGAATACCGGACGGGCGCTTCACTGTGCGGGTCAGTCACATCTGGATACCGGCCCATCGTACGAATACCGCGAGTGAGTCGGTGGCTCGGCGGTCGGCTGCGGCGAGTGCGCGCACGGTTTCGCGTACGGATGGGTGTGTACGGGTGTGGTGGGGGGAGATTCTGCGGGCAAGGTTGAGTTCGTCGAGTGCGCGATCCCGGTTTCCGTGCAGCATCCAGGCGCGCGCTTGGTCGATGTGGTGATGGCCAACCCGTTCTGGACGTGCCGGATCGAAGACTTTTACGCGGCTGGCGCGGTTCACGGCTTCGGTACCGTCGTAACGCTCGACGGGCACGGCGCACCAGTGGATGACCGCGTTCAGCTCGCTGGCATCAGTGTTGTAGTACGGCGATGCGGCCGCCCCCTGCGAGATCAGTGCCCGCGCTTCCTGGATGTGATCGTCGGCCCGTTCTCCATCGCCGTTGCGAGCCGACATGACAGCGGCCCGCAAGTGCAGTTGCGCGGCGATTCCTAGTGCGTCGCTTTGCTGTGGCTGATCTGCGACTCGCTGTAGCGAACGATCCAGCAGGCGCAAACCCGCTGCATAGTTCCCGTTCTGCAAGAAATGTGTAGACCGGTGCCAGTCCGATACGGCTACTCGCAAAGGATCACCGGTAGCGCCAGCGAGCATCACGTGTCGTTCTGATGCTGCCGCAGCGATGTCGGGGTGGCCGAATCTTCCGCCCACCGTGGCGGCGAGACGGTAGGCGTCGTGCAGCAAGCCGCGAGCTAACTCGCCTTCCCGTGTAGTCGGAGAGCTATCCGCGACCAGCACGAACAGATGATGTAGCACCTGCGGTAGAAGCATGGCCAGGTCGGCGTACTTCTGGCCTGTGCGGAAGGTTTCCGCACGATCAAGTTGTCTGCGCAGAGCACTCGCGCTCAGTCCAGGCTCAGCCGGTTGCGGATCGTCGAACGCCTGAAGTGCCTCACGCAACTCTGAGATGCCGGCTGTCTCGCTGTGAAATTCGGAAATCTTATCCGCGACTTGTACGCCATAGAGCTCGCGAACTTCGACACCTAAGGCTGCAGCGCAGGACGCGACGAAAGCGGGACTTGGTGGAGTTCGTCCCTGTTCGACCTTTTTGACCAGGCTTGTGGAGACGAACGCGCGCGCTGCTAGTTGATGCTGCGTCCAACCGGCCAACTTGCGGAGCCCTGCGATTCGGGCTCCAGCTCCCGCATCCACGTCCATGCGGGCATTGTCCCTTCGTTGTCCCTCCAGCATGCAAGCAGCTCGTAGTGTCGGTTCAGTTACAGGAGGTGATCAGATTTGACGCCCTACCGACCTTATCCGTTTCACTGGGTACCGGCTGAAGGGGCGCGGCACGCGATCGCCGACCAAAGGCCCGCCGGTGGCTGGCCGGAAGGCGAGACGATCACGGTGCTGTGCGGCTCCGAGGTGGCCGCGGACAACTCCGAGTTGGCGTGGTTGTGGGATACGTGCCCGGACTGCAACGCGGGGCGAACGTGCCTCGCCGAGGTCCCGATGCCGCCGGCGGTGAGTGCGCGATGAGTGCCGAGCTCGCCCACGTCGGGCGCATGATCCGCGCAACGGTGTTGATGCTCGGCTACGCCGCCGACGACGTCGAGCGCGGCCGGTGGAGTGACGCCGAAATCCGGCGACTCGGCGACCAGCTCGCGACGGTGGCCGCTGCACTGCGCGGTGAAGGAACGTCGCCGGAACCGCTTGTGATCGACCTATCGGAGGCAATGCGATGATCGCCGCTTTGGTCGCAGTTTGCCTGCTCGGGGTCGGTGGGCTCGCGGTGTGGGCGACGTTCTACTACGCCCCGGCCCAGCACGCCGGTAGCGGCGAGGAAGCGAGACCGAAGCCTCACACATCAGGTGTCAACCAAACCCTGGGCAGCCCCTAATGTGTGGCGATCTGGCCGATGCGCTCGCTGTCGAGGAAACCCGGCACCTGCCACTGGTCGAGTCTGGTTTGCCGGTCGATGACCGGGAAGCGATGGCGCGGCATCCGGGAATGCTGCGGCGGCTGCTTGCCGCCCTGCAAAGCCTGTAGACCCGGTTCGGTGTCGTGAATCCCTGCCCCCCGACCGGCACCGGACCGTTCGGCGGGGGTGTATCGCCCCTTGGTGCATCCCTGCCGATTCCAAACTCCCCGGCGCGGCAGTCACCCGCTCACGGCGTTGTGGCTGGTCGGGCTCGACGCGCGGCACTGCGCCGCAACCGGCCCCACCACGCCGGGGGACCTGCCACGCTATCCGGCGCGGCGAACTTCAAGAGGGGGAGGCGTGTCGGCGGTCGGTGATCTCGATCAGACACTGGCGCAGGTGATTGAACGGATCACCGCCGCCCTTTGCCTTCTCACCACCGCGCAGGACGCCTGCGACGAAGCCGGTGAAATCCTGGACTTCGCGCTGGAAGGCACCGCCGACCCGGAAGCGCTGGAAGTCCTCGCCGTAGTGGAGCCGACCAGCGACGAATTGATCCACGCCTACCAGGCGGCTCACCGCGTAATTGAGCTGATCACCACCTACCGCCGAGCTCTCGACGTGCAGCAAGCCGTCGACGCTACACCGCCCAGCGCTGCGCACCCCTCGACTGTGGGCCGTATCCCCGCTGACGCAGCTCACGACGGACGATGGGTCGAGCAGATACGGAGGCGTTTGCCTGAATTCACCGGCGGGCAGACCACCGGAGTGGTGTACGACCGCGATGGAACCGAGTTCCGCATCACCAGCGGCCGGGACTCGGACATTTCCGAACGAGTGCGGTTAACGCTGCACAACTCGGAGGTGTTCGTGCCAATCGACAGCCGCGGTGCGCCAGCGGTGTTCACTCACGTCGAAGCTAAGTACGCGCAGCGAATGCGGGACATCGGGCAGACCTACGGCATTGTCGTACTCAATCGGGCGATATGCGACATGGAACGTGGATGCGGTGCCGCAGTTCGCGCGATCCTGCCCCGCGGGTCGGTCCTGGTGGTGTGGGAACCGGGTGCAACGAAGCCCATCGAGCTGCATGGAGAGGCGAGACCATGACGATCGAGCAGACGCAGACCGTGGTCACGGCGGTTTTTCACCACATCTTTCGATATGCCCGCACTGCCGACGAGATCACAGAGCTGACGCGCGTGATCGTGGAGCAGCCACCGGAGCCGGTCTGCGAGGTGTACGTGTGGGACCGGCCGTGCCGGTCGTTCCGCGAAGAGGATGGCCCCGCGTTCCCCGGCACCGGGCGACTGCGCGTCACCAGCAACCCGGCTTCGGGCTGGGCAGCGCTTAACTACATGCACCCCGGATCTCCGGACGGCGCCTTGGTCGACTCGCTCAACCCGGACTTCACCGAGGACACCCCGGCACTGCTGTTCGACCCCGAGGGCGACCTGTGGTTCCCGGCCTCGGCGTCACTCCCACTGGAGAAGGTGCGCGAGGCGGTTGCCGAATATTGCCGCACCGGGGCGCGGCCGATGTGCGTGCAGTGGCAGCCCGGCGAGTGGTACTGACCGGGCGACGACGAACGCGCCCCCGCACCCGACCGGCGAACCGGAAGGATGCGGGGGCGGTTTCTCATCCACGCGTCGGTGTGGGGTCACCACGCGCGACCCCATTTCTCTTAACGGCTGATTATGTCAGTGACTTCGAATCGTTGCGTGGCATGGGTCACAAGTCGTGGACTACGACCATGCGGTACGCGCATCTGGCGGATGCCCGTTGGACGCAGGTGCCCGACATCATCGTTGGCCCGGAAACGTCCACGACCGAGCTGAGTTCCGATGTGATCGCCGAGGCCGTGCGCGTACTGGCCGAGGCGGAACCCGAGCGGTGGTTTTGCTCCCTTCGGGGGGATCCGAAGGGGGCGCCAAGATCATCGATTTGGCGTCCCGCCGCAGTTCAGCAGGCTAATACTGGTAGCGCCCCCGGCAGGATTCGAACCTGCGACACCCGCTTTAGGAGAGCGTCTTGATGTTTCCTTTTGGCGGCGTACTGACCAGCATAAACAGTGACCCCTGAACCGTTCAGACGGCGGACTTGGGCACGTATTTGGCACAGCTCGCTCCGGGAATGTGCGTTAGTGCGCTCCGGAGTGCTTGCTGTAACAGTGGGGGATCGCGCATGCGCTGGCAGACGAGCGGGCAAGGTCCGTACGCCCCCTGTTAGGGAAGCCCAGCTACGCGGGTTGAGGTGGCCTATACGGGCCTGATCAGCCCCCAGGCATCCCGGTGGGGTCCCGCATTGCCGATCGCCAGGAGAGGGCTCCTCAGAAGCCGCTGAGATCGCCATAGAGGCGATAAACCGGCAGCGGTGGAGTCCATGCGCAGAGACGATGCCAGGCAGCAAGATCCCCCCACTGTTACAGCCAACAACGCAGACCCACAGATGTCCCGAAGTGTCCCCGCATTAGAACTATGTTTGCGCAGGTCAGACTGATGCGGGGACACGGGGACAGAGGGGACACCCCCGAGGCGGGGTAGTTATTTCACCCCCTGAACGGGGGCCAGTCGAGACTCAGCCGAGAAAGGTAGCGTGAGCACGCATGGAGCTAGCCCAGCGAGCAGCCGAGACCGCCGAGCGCTTCGTTGCGCCGCTCGGGCGGAGGTGGCTACACGTTCAAGCGGTCGCAGCACGAGCGACCGAGTTGAGTGCAGCAGTCCCACCTCAGGGGCGAGACACGCTCGTCGCGGCGGCGTGGCTGCACGACATTGGCTACTCACCCGAGATCGGACACACCCACTTCCATCCGCTCGACGGGGCTCGGTGGTTGCAGAGCCAGCAGTGGCCGGCGGAGGTGGTGAACCTTGTCGCGCACCATTCAGGAGCCCGCTTCGAGGCAGCCGAACGCGGTATGACGCAAGAGCTTTCGGAGTTCCCGTTCGAGGATTCCGTGCTGCTGGACGCGCTCGTTGCAGCCGATCTAACGACTGGACCAGGTGGCGAGCGGCTGAGCTACGACCAGCGAATCGACGAGATCCTCAGCCGCTATGCACCCGGTGATCCTGTTCACCGAACTTGGGTTAAGGCGCGCCCCGTGCTGGCTGAATCTGTTTCCCGGACCGAAAACCGACTTGCGGAGGCTCAGCCCAGATAGGGTTCAGTGCGCGAATCGTCCAAGGCGTGGTCGATTCGAAGGCGCATCGACGGGTGGATATTCAGTTGATCGAGGTCCGCAGGGGAAACCCAGCGGACCTCTTTCGTTTCGCTGCCGTCTTCACGCGGCTGGCCGCCGATCCAGCGGCACGCGAAGCAGAGCGAGAATTGTTGTCGCACTTCGCCATCGTCGTAGGCCATGACGTGGTTCGGGTTGGTGTAGACGCCGGTTAGCCGCAATACCTCGACATCGAGACCGGTTTCCTCTTTGACCTCACGCACGACCGTTTCAGTGATGTACTCGCCAGCGTCGTGCCCGCCGCCAGGGATTGCCCAACGATCGTTATCAATCTTGTGGATCAGCAGGATTTCGCCAGCGTTGTTGCGGATTGCGGCCGTGACCGACGGAACTACCGAGTTTGCTGCGGGGGCGTTGGGATCGTTGAAGTAGTCGATACGGGCCACTTTGGCTCTCCCTCAGATTGGGTCGGGTGTGGCCTCTTGCCAGACCCGTTCGAACGAACGCATGTAGTGCTCCCACATCGAGCTGCCTGGGACTCGACGCAGATGCATGACCGGGTTTTCGCCAGCAAGCGCGCCGAAAGCGTGGCCGTTGACCAGTAGCTGGTCATCGAACCGATAGAGCGAGTTGTAAAGGATCGTGCCGTGCGTACGTACCTCGACGTTTGGCAATCCCGCAACTTTACTCAGGTAGCGGCGCATCATCTGAATTCGCCCTTCGAGTCCGCCAGTTGTTCCCTCCTCGACGGCTCGCTGAATGACGGCTTCGGACTTCTCATCGCCAACGGCGAAGCGGAAGACTGCGCCTTCCTCGGCTTTCCGCTTAATGATCGGCAAGATGTCGTGCTGCTCGACCAAGAATTGTCCGCTGAATACCAGTACTTCCATGCGTTCCTGGACGCCAGCGATCAGCTCGTTCCAAAGTGCGTACGGCACGGACGAGCGGGACTGGTAGAGGTGTACCAGCTCGGTTTCCTCGTTCGGCCGCGTGTACAGGTCGTTTGCCAGGGAGGGCCAGAGCTGGACTTCTGCTGTTTTGACCAGGTCCGCGACCTTCTGGCGTGTCCGGCGGTGCGGTACCCGCTCTCTGGTGATCCATTGCTCTGCTGTCTTCTCGTCAACTCCGGTGTGCTGTGCGACTTCTCCCAGTGTCAGCCCAGCAGCGCGAATCGCGGCACGTAGTCGTTCGTTAGCCACCCCCACCCCCAGGGACGTTTCTAGGACGAATTTGGGACGTTGTAGGGACCGTATAGAGCTGGAAAGACGTTTTCAAGTGACCTTGAAAGACCCGTTGGAACGTCCGCTGATCTGGCGTGAACTTGTTGCTATGCAAGGCGGAACCCCGGAACACCGGCACCCGGCCGAGGGTGTCGCGGGGCGAACCAATGGAGGTCGAAATGGCGAAGAACCAGATGATGCCGTTCCCGATGCCGAAGGGTGGAGGCGCGGCCAAGAAGGTGCTAGGGCTGTTGTTCTTGGCCGCGCTGGTGGTCCTCTTGCTGAAGAGCCCGGTGGAAGCCGCGCAGTGGGTCAAGGCCGCTTGGGTGACGGCCATGACGGCGATCGAGCAAGTGTCCATCTTCCTGCGCGGCGTCATCGGCTGATGAGCAGCGGGCTACTTGTTCGGAGCGCTGCGTGGGGCCAGTTCGTTAACGCGCTCTCGAAGGTCAGCCACTTCTTGGCGAAGAGTCGCGACCTCGCTACGGAGGTCGGCGTCAGCCTCAGCTGGGGTGTCGCCTTCGAGGACCTGGGCCAGGTGGTTCTCGGGGTACCGCAAGCCTTTGGAAATCGCTGCGAGCAGCCTCGGTGTGCGCCGCTTGGGTTCGTATGCCTCGGGGTTCTGCAGTTGCCGCAACGTGAAGACGCCAACGTCGGCGCGGTCGGCGAGTTCCTTCTGCGTCATGTCCAGTTCCGCCAAACGGGTGGTTATCGCCGTCGCTACGGCGGCCCAATCTTTGCTCAATTGACCCCTCCAGATAAGCGCTCCTAGCAGCGCAGATCGTATCGCCGCAGGCCGCCACAGCGGTAGGGCGACATGCCAATCCCATCCTATTTGCCGAAAGAAGCGCCTTTGTATGCGCCACTAGTAGCGCTACTGTGGGCTTCGTTCAACCCGATCAGGAAGGAAACAAGATGAACCCCACCAAGACCCCGGTTCCGGTATCGGAGCTGATCCCGGAGTCGGAGCTGTCCGACCTGGAGCTGCTGAGCCAGGCGGCGCAGGAGGCGCTGGACGCGCACAACCGCGGCGTGATCGGCGGCCCCGGGATGGACGAGGTGGCGCTGGAGCGCGCGGCGCGGCGGGCCCGCAAGGCCGACACCGCGCGCCTGCTGAAGACGCGGGTTCCGGCCGAGGGGGCGATCGCATGAGCGCCCAGGTCCACGGCCACGGCACCGACCTGAACCAGGTGATGGCTGAGACGGCCGCTGAGTTGGCCGCGTGGTTGACCGTGCGCGCTCTCCCGGCCTTGCCTCCGATCGTGGCCGTGCGCATCGACGGCACCGAGGTGGAGGCGCAGTTGGAGCCCGGGATCGGTGGGTCCGTCATGGCGGATTTGGCCGCGTGGGCGGAGCACCTGGGCACTGACGTCATTCTGGAATGCAGCTACGACGGCACCTTTGTCAGGGCGTCCATCGTCGTGCACCTGGGTTGTGGGCAGCGGCTGACGCTGTGGAACCACCTCAAAGGCGTGAACTGGTTCAAGTTGGAGATCGTCACCGAACACGGCTTTAGCAAGGGACCAGCCAGCTTCGGTGCCGACGTGCTGCGTCGCGCCGCTGCTTTGAGGGCCGAGTGATGGCTGTCTCGAAGAAGATCTCCGTGTCGAAGGACCTGCTCACTGGAGACCTTGAGCGCGCATACGCCGAGTTCATGCGGGTGTCGATTTCGGACCCGGCGCGGGCGATAGCTGCTCGCCGGAACCTGGCGCGCCTCTACAAGAAGTTGATCGGGCAGTTGGCCGGGCAGTCGATGCCGCTGGCGTACGCGGTGCTTGCCGCTGCGGACGAGCTGCTGTGCGAGGCCAAGAAGATCGAGGCTCGTCACGCCAGGGGTACGGCGTGACGGACGCCCAGCAAGAGACGGCGCGGGTGCGGTATCACGAGGTGATCTGCCCTAACTGTCAGTCCGACATCATGCGTGAGGGCTGGGTAACGCGTTTCCTTCCCCTGCTGCAGCGGGATTTCAGCCGGTGCGATCGCTGTGTCGACTACATCAAGGCACTCACACGGGAGCTGGGCACCCCCAACCTGGCTCTTCGGGAGCCTCTGCCGTTCCTGACCGACACCGACCGACGCGAGTACACCGCAGTGCACGAGGCGGCACACGCCGTCGTCGGCGAGCACCTCGGGATGCGCATGCAACGCATCACCGCCGATATCGAACACACCGTCATCGCCGGACAGGAATCCCGTTCCAACGGCGCGGTTCGCTGGGATATCGGCACTCTTCGGGCGGCGACGCTGGGCGACTACGCCGCAATGTGCGTCGCGGGCGTGCAGGCCAACAACCGGTGGTTTGCCGACCGTGGCCAGGACACCCACCCGAACCGCCTCGACGTTGCCTACGGCGGGGCAGGGGACGCCATCGAGCTGGAACAAAGCGTTGACGGACGTTTCCCCATCGCCGCAGTGCGTAAGGAAGCCCGCAGTCTCGCCGACGGCGTGATCACTGAGCACTGGGGCCAGATCACCGCCGTGGCCCGCGCTGTGCTCGTCAACGGGCCGATGAGCCGCGACCAGGTCCGCGACGTCATGCACACCGCCGGCCACCCGGGCCGCACACCGAAACGGGCACCGAGGAACGAATCGGCGACCGACAGCACCCATCACACCCCCAACCCAAGCCAGCACACCACGAACACGGGAGGAACCAGCATGGCCGGTATCGAGGAAATCATCGCCGCGATCTCCAACACCACCAGCAAGAGCGAGCAAATCCAGGGCGCGTTGGCGCAGGTCCAGCAGTGGGCCGGAGAGATCGCCGGGCAGCTGCACATGGCGCTTGGTGAGTCCGGGCAGCACGAAGTTCAGCAGGTCATCGGCCTGTTCCAGGAGCTGACCGGGCAGCGGATCACCGAGCTGCACCAGCTCGTCTCGGGCGCGGTCGCCGAGATCGAGCAGTACGGCCAGCGGCTGTAAGGGGGCAGGAATGTGGTTCCTAAAGAAGCAGCAGCAGGAGTACCTGGTCGGGGACTCGTCAAAGGGGGGTCGGCGGCGTGAGGAGCTGACCTGCCCGGGACATAAGCCGCACTACGGCGAGCAGATCACGGGCATGACGGTGCGCTGGCACTGCGAGTGCGGCGCCTACCGGGACGAGATCGACGCTCCGCCACCGCCCGGCAATGACATGCCGTCCGGGGACTACCTGGAAATGCGGGTCCGGGGCATTCAGGGCGACACCAGCGCGTGGCGTTCACAGGTCACTGGCAAGCCGTTGCCGGTCAAGCGTGACCCGGTCCCGCCGGCCGGTTCCACCCACCACGACACCACTCCGGCGGCCGCGCCCGCGACCACCACGAACACGGGAGGAACCAGCATGGCCGGTATCGAGGAAATCATCGCCGCGATCTCCAACACCAGCAGCAAGAGCGAGCAGATCCAGGGGGCGTTGGCGCAGGTCCAGCAGTGGGCGACCGAGGTCGCCGGGCAGCTGCACGACGCGCTGGGCGGTAGCCACCAGCCCGAGGTCCAGCAGGCCATCGAGGTGTTCAGCGAGCTGTCCGAGGTCGGGCAGCGGATCACCGAGCTACACCAGCTCGTCTCGGGCGCGGTCTCCGAGATCGAGCAATACGGCCAGCGGCTCTAGCCGATCGACCAGGACGGCAACAAGGTCACCACCGGCCCGGCTGCCGAGATCCTGCGGGCGCTCAACCACACCGCCCGGCCCTGACCCGCGCCCCGGGCGCAGCCAGTACTGACAAGGAGAAACGCCGTGGGAAAGAACTCGAATCGTGATTTCGACCAGGTTCCGCCTGGTGTCTGCAAGGCGTGCGACGGAGCGTGCGTGCTGTGGACCGGCGGATTCAGCGGTGAGCAGAACAAGTCGGTGACCTGCCCGGACTGCCAGGGCAGCGGCAAGGAATAACCCCGCCCCGGCCCAGCAGCATTCCCGCCAAGAACTGCCTGCTGGGCCGGGCTCCCCGATCCACTCACTACTGAATGAGGAGAAGTCTGATGGTAAAGCCACTGTCCGGGCTTGATGCGTTCGAGCCGGAGTGGGCCGCCACGGCGGTGCATGAGATCGGGCACGCTATCGCCCACCAGCAGACGGGTTTGTCGGTGCGCCGGGTGCGGATCTGGCGGACTTGGCTGTTCGGCAACATCCGGGGCTGCACCGACATCGACGAGTCCTGGTTGCCGGATGAGCAGCTGCCCGGCTACCTGGTGGCGTGCATGGCCGGGCCGGAGGCCGAGACGTACTGGCGCAGCCTCACCGGGCACCGGGGCAAGACGGTTTCGCACGGTGATGAGGCGAACTTCCGCCGCAGCGGCAAGGGAATCGAGCTCTCCCAACGCCAGGCCCGTGGTCTCGCGCGACGGCTGGTGGTCGCGCAGTGGGACCGCGTCGAGGTCCTGGCGACCCGGTTGGCCACCTCCGGCACGCTGCGGGGAGGTGCGCTGTGATGACGCGCCTGGTGGAAGCCCTGGTGATCACGCTGGGGCTGCTGATCCTCGGTGTCCGCTTCCTGTTCCTCGGTCTGTTCACCGCCGGACTGCCGACGGTGGGTCTGCTGGTGGCGGCGCTGGTGTCGGGTGCGGTGCGTACCGCCGTGCTGGTCGTGGTGTTCCCGCTGGTCGTGCTGGGCTTCCTGACGATCGTCGCGGCGGATGCCGCTGGCGGAACTGTTCCTGCTCCTCGCTTGCCGCGACCGCTGGAGGTGACGCCGCGATGACAACGATCTACGACCCGCGCGCGGCGCGGACCATCGCCAAGGCCGAAGCAGCCAAGACGAACGCCCAGACCGAGTCGCTGCGGGAGCAGACCCGCCAGGACCGCGAGGACCACCAGGCCGAGACCGCCCGCCAGGAGCGGAAGGAGCGGCGGCAGGAGCGCCGGGAACGGTGGGCGCGGTGGCGCAAGGCGGCCCCGGACACGGCCCTGTCGGGGTTGTGGGCGGCGCTGATCGTCGCGCCGCTGCTGCTGGCCTGGGACGCCCAAGCGACGTTCGCTGTGAAGGTCCTGCACGTGTCTGCGGGAATGTCGTGGTTGTTCCCGCTGGCGATCGAGGCCGGGGCGTGGGTGTGCGCGTTCGAGGCGCACCGCCGCGCCAGCCGAGGCGCTCCGGTGGGGTCGCTACCGCGGTGGATGTGGGTCCTGGCCGGTATCGCCGCCACGATCAACGCCGCGCACGGCACCGCCGACTACGGCATCGCCGCCGGGCTCGCGCTGGGAACCCTGTCGCTGCTGGGCGTGCTGCTGCACCACATCCGGCAGAGCCTCGACGCCGCCGAAGCCGCCGGGACCAGCGCGCGGGAAGTGTCCCAACGGTTCGCCCGCTGGCTGCTGTTCCCCCGCATGTCCCTCGCCGCAGCCCGGATCGCGAACCGCGCCGGGGTCGACCACCCGACCGCGTGGGAAGCCGCCTGGATTGACCGCCACGGAGTCGGCCCGGCCGCCTCCAAGCGGGACCGGAAGCTGGCCAAGGTGATCGTCAAGCGGCAGCTGGCCACCGATCGTAAGGCCGCCGAAAACGGCGAGTTCGTGATCGTCAACGGCGTCATCCTCCGCACCACCCTGCCCCCGCTGGACGTCCCCACCGAGCAGCCTGCGGCGGAGGTTTCTACCCCGATCGAACAGCAGAAACTATCCGACCGCGCCGCCTCCCTGCTCGATCAGGCGCTTGCGGCGATCGAGGCCGGGGAGCTTCCCGAAAGGCCCTCAGCGAACGCCCTCCGCCGCCGTTTCGGCGGTGCGATGGAGACCGCCCAAGAGGTCCGCGACGCCCTCTCCGACATGCACCCGGTCGACACCGAAAGCGAGGCCGCGTGATGACCGCCGTCCACGACCACGACGACACCAACCACGAGGCTGAGGTGATCCCGTTGCCGGTGCGGGCCACAGCCGAACGTCTCGGCGACGACCCGGCAAACGACGAGCCCATCGAGGGCGAACTCGTGCCCGACACGACCAGCCGCGCGCTGGCCCGTATCAAGCGCGGGCCGGTGATTCCGCCGGCACTGGCCGGTAAGGCCAAGCGGGCCGCCGAGGTGGCGCTGCCAGCCGGGGCGCAGGCCGTCAAGTTCACCGGCCGCCACCTGTACTACGTGGGTGGCGGGGCGTGGGACACCCTCGCCAGCGGCTACGGCCGCTGGACTGGGCGCGATATCGACGCCCGGATCGCCGCTGCTCAGGCTGCCGGGGATCACGGCGTCGCCGCGCAGCTCTCGGCGCAGCGCAACGAGTCCCGCAGACTGTTCCTGGAACGCATCAAGGTGTTCGGGCAGCTGATGATGCAGGCCCCGAAGTTCATCGCGGCTACCGGCCTGCTGACCACAGCCATCACGCTGATCGTTTCCATCGCGGCATGGGCAACGCCCGGCGGAATGGGCTTCGCCGACGTGTGGTCGGCCCTGATCAACGCCCTGGTCGGCGGCTTCGACTTCGTCGTGTGGGCCGCCTCGTGGGCGCCCTGGGCCGGGATCGCGTTGCTGGTCGGGCTGCTGATCAAGGGCTACAACCACCGTCGGCGTAGGCAGGACGTGCCCGCGTTCCTGGCCACGCCAGGCACCGGCAGCACGGAGGTGGAGATCACGCCGAGTGTGGTGGTCTCGGCGTTGCAGCGCTCGGGGATTCCCGCGCTGCGGCGCGCGATCGACCGCATGGACGAGCACCAGCGGGCCGCGATGCTCTCGCCGATCAAGCTCGCCGGGTGCGGGGTCGAGGTGGACGTCACCCTGCCGTCCAGCGGCGATACCACGGTCACGACCGAGCAGGTGCGTGCCAAGCGGCAGGCCGTCGCCGAGGGGCTGGGCCGTCACGAGCACGAGGTGTTCATCACTAAGGCCCCGGCGGCGCGCACGGTGCGGTTGTGGGTCGCCGACTCCGGGGCGCTCGACGAACCGATCGGCCCTTCTCCGCTGGTCAACGACGGGTTCGACGCCGCCGACATCTTCTCCGGCCGCGCACCGTGGGGCGTGACGCTGCGCGGGGACGCGTTCCTGCTCAAGCTCTGGCAGTGCCACCTGCTGATCACCGGCTTGTCCAACCAGGGCAAAACGGTGGCGTTGCGGTCGCTGCTGCTGTGGCTGCTGCTGGACCCCTCGGTCGAGGTCCACCTGGCCGACCTCAAGGGCGTCGGCGACTACAACATGCTCAAACCGCTGGTCAGCACCTACATCGCCGGGCCGACGGATGAGCACGTGGCCGACGCGACGGACATGGTCGAGTGGGCGGGGGAGGAGATGAACCGCCGGATCACCGAGATCGAGGCCAACGCCGACCGCTACCCCAACGGCGTCACCTCGGAGCTCTCCCGCGACCCTCACAGCGGGTTCCACCCGATCGTCCTGGTCGTCGATGAAGCGCAGGTCGCCTACGAGTGCACCGCCAAGGACGAGCAGGGCATCCCCTACGGCGGCGCGAAGGCCAACAGCCGGTTCTTCAACGCGGTCCGCAAGATCCAGAACCAGGGGCGGGCGGTGAACGTGACGTTCTGGCAGGGCACCCAGGACCCCACCAACGAGAACCTCCCGATCCGGGCCCGCAACGGCGCACACATCCGCGCCTCGCTGGTGGTGGCCACCGAGTCGCAGTCCCGCATGGGAATGGGTGATGCCGCCGTGGACGCCGGCGGTGCCGCACCGCACGAGCTGCGGCAGGGCCTTGATAAGGGCGTGCTGGTGGTCAAGGACGCCAGCAACACCATCGAGACCGTCCGTACCCACTTCATCGATGGCAACGCCGCCGAGATCATCGCCGAACGCGCCCGCCAGGCCCGCCACCACATTCGCACCCGCGTCAAGGAAACCGAGCAGCGCGATCTGCTCGCCGACGTCGCCGAAGTCCTCGCCGACGATGGCAAGGTCAAGGCCACCGACGTGGTCGCCCGGCTGCGCACGCTCGCCCCGAACTACCGGCCCTACGAGCAGCTCAACGCCGACAAGCTCAAAGCCCAGCTCGACGCCGAAGGCGCGCAGGTGACCAAAGCAGGCGTGCTCATGGTGTATGCGGAACGTGTTCACCAGGCCCTCGCCGAGCGCGAGGGAGGGAACGACGCCGAGTAGCCGAAAACCGGCCCACAACCGGGTTCTCACGGCCTGCCGCGCGCCATTCCCTCATTCCCTCCACGGGACCTTTCCGCAGCTCAAACCGAGGGAACGGGCACAGGGAACGGGACAGGGAATTTTCCCTCGCCCTCCCCGGATTCCCTGTCCCGTTCCCTCCCCATTCCCTTCCCAACTTGTGACTCTTCGTGTCCAAAAGAGGTTCCGCTGATGCCGTCGTACACGCTTCTCAACGCTGCTCTGGCCGTCGCACAGCGCGGCTGGCCGGTGTTCCCCCTCAAACCACGAGGCAGCTTCCCCGCCCTGCACGGGCACGCCGAGTGCCCCGGCACCGGAATCTGCGCCAACGGCCACCTCAAGCCCGAACACCGCGCCACCACCGACCCCGACCGGATCCGAGACTGCTGGAACCACGACGACTACAACATCGGCATCCCCCCGGGCCGAGCAGGCAACGTCGTCCTGGACTTCGACATGCCCAAGCCCGGCAAGCCCGTCCCACCGAACTGGGCCGAGCAGGACGCGGCCAACGGCATGGACGTCTTCCTCCTGCTGTGTGCCGAGGCCGGGCAGCAACCGCCGCTGGAGACCTTCACCGTGACCACACCCTCAGGCGGCACGCACCTGTACTTCACCGCCCCGGACGGCATCGAGCTGCGCAACACCCAAGGCGAGCGCGGCAACGGCCTCGGGTGGGGCATCGACACCCGCGCCCACGGCGGCTACGTCGTCGGTCCCGGCTCGATCCGTCGCGACGGCCGCTACACCATCACCCACGACCGGCCGCTGCTACCGCTGCCCGCCTGGCTGTGCGAACGCCTCGCCCCCGCACCGCTGCCACCGCAGCAGCCGATCCCGATCACCACCGGCCAGGGGCGACGGGCCCGCTACCTCGACGCTGCGATCTGCGCCGAAACCGAGCGCGTGCGCACCGCCGTGGGCGGAGAGCGGAACTTCTCCCTGTACTGCGCCGCGAACGCCCTCGGCCAGCTGGTCGCCGGGGGCGAACTCGGCGAGCAGGACGTCACCGAGCTGCTGTTGCACGTCGCCCACGATCACGTCACCGCCGGCGCCTACAGCTGGAACCAGGCACACAAGACCATCGCCTCCGGCCTGCGTGCCGGAGCCGCACGTCCCCGAAAGGTCGCCGCGTGAACAACCCGCAACCATCCGGGGCCGACAACGTGCGCCCGCTGCGCCCCGAACTCGCCGACACCTTCGCCAACGCCTGGACCGCCGACAGGCTCATGGCCGCCGAGTTCCCCGAACCCCGGTGGGCCGTGCCCGGAATCTTCTCCGAAGGCGTCAACGTCCTGGCCGGGCCGCCCAAGGTCGGCAAGTCCTGGATGTCTCTCGGCCTGGCGCTGTCCGTCGCGGCCGGAGGCCAGGCGCTGGAGTCGATCGACGTGCAGCCCGGCCCCGTGCTCTACCTCGCGTTGGAAGACACCCCACGCCGGTTGCAGACCCGCATGGGCAAGCTACTCGGCGGCAAACCCGCCCCACCGGGTCTCACCCTGGCCACCGAGAGCCCCGCACTGCCCGCCGGGGGCGATCAGGCCATCGCCGGATGGCTGGAACGCCACCGGGACGCACGCATGGTCGTGCTCGACGTATTCGCCAAGATCCGGGGCGTCCCGCCCGCAGGCATGTCCGCCTACGACGCCGACTACGCCGCCGTGTCCCGCGCGAAACGCATCGCCGATCACTACGGCGTCGCGATGGTCCTGGTCCACCACGTCCGCAAGATGGGCGCTGAGGACTTCCTCGCCGAAGTGTCCGGCACCAACGGCATCGCCGGAGCCGCAGACGCCGTCCTGGTCCTCAAGCGCGGCCGGAACCAGGCCGACGGCGTTCTCAACGTCACCGGCCGCGACGTCGACGAAGCCGAATACGCCCTGTCCTTCCAAGCCACGACAGGAAGTTGGCAGCTGCTCGACGGCCCCGCCAGCGACCACACCCTGAACGACACCCGCGCCACGATCCTGCGCTACGTGCGCGAAAACCCCGGTCTCGGCCCGAAAGCCATCGCTGAAGCGACCCGTTTGCCGCACGAGAACGTCAAAAAGACCTGCCAGCGCCTGGCCAAAGAAGGCCACCTGCACGTCACGAGCGGCCGATACCGCATCCCCAGCACCGCCGAGGCATCCGGCGGCGCGACCGACCACGAAGTGTCCCCGACGTCCCCGCTGTCCCCGAACCTCTTCTGAACAGCCAAAACAGCATCTGAAACCCGGGGACACCTCGGGGACACGGATCCCAACTTCCCCTCGAACGAAGGAGGTAGTAATGGTCAAGCGCAGCGGAAACTATCTGAAGGTTCCCGAGGTGTGCGACGAGCTGGGCATTGCGCGCAGCACTTTCTACGACTGGCGAGCGAAAGAACAGGGACCGCCGTGCGTGCGGTTGCCCAACGGATCGCTGCGGATTCGCCGAACTGACTTCGAAAAGTGGCTTAACGACCTTGAGGATGCCGCCTGATGTACACCTCTTACAACGTGAAGATTCACAAGACCTGGGTTTACCGGGGCAAGCGTGGAAACACCTACTACGTACGGTGGCGAGTCGAAAAAGAGCCGTTCAAGAGGCCGTTCGCAAACAGCACGCTCGCAAAGAGCTTCCGATCGAAACTGGTTTCGGCAGCCAGTGAGGGCGAAGCATTCCGCACTGACACCGGCTTGCCAGTCTCGATGGAACGACCGAAGCAGGAAATCAACTTCTACGCCCTCGCTCTCGACTACGTCGCCATGAAGTGGCCCCAGGCGGCAGCGACATATCGTCGGACTATCGCGGAGGCGCTTACTGCGGCAACTCCGGTCATGCTCAAGGACAGCAACGGAAAGCCCGATGACGCAACGATCCGTTCGGCGTTGGGGTGGGCCTTCAACCTCTCCAAGAGGGAGCGCGAGGACAAGCCGGACCACATCGCAAAGGCGCTGTCCTGGATCGAGCGGAACTCGTATCCGCTCACGTACGTAATGAGGCCGGTGACGGCACAGGCGCTCCACAACGCGACGGTCACCCGACTCGATGGCAAGCCGAGCGCCAAATCCGTTGCGCGTCAACGGCGAATGATCGTGTCAAACATGTTGAAACATGCCGTGAAGATGGAGCTGCTGCACTCGAACCCGCTGAGAGAGATCGAGTGGGCGGCACCTAAGCCCTCACGGACGATCGACCGGCGGCGAGTTCCGAATCCGGTGCAAGTACGCACCCTGCTGCGCGAGATGATGCAGGTGAAGCGCAGCGGCCCGAAGCTCTATGCCTGCTTCGCCAGCATGTATTTCGGCGCTCTTCGCCCGGAAGAGGCGGTTGACCTTCGTAAGCCCTTCCTGAAGCTCCCGGAGCCGACATGGTCGGAGGCCAAGAACGACTGGGTCTACGGCTGGGGCGAGATCTACATCGAAGACGCCGCACCGCACGCAGGCAGCAGCTGGACGGACGCCGGCCAGCCTCGCGACCGGCGCGGCCTGAAACATCGACCCCGCGGGGAAGGGCGGCATGTTCCGTGCCCCCCGGAGCTGACGAAGATCCTCCGTGAGCACCTGGCCAAGTACGGGGTGGCGAGGGACGGTCGGCTGTTTCGCGGCGAGGACGGGCGCGAGGTTCCGTCGATCACATGGAACCGGGTGTGGACCCGAGCCCGCCGAGCGACGTTTGCTGAGGAGGCCCTGGCGACCCCACTAGCGGGCCGCCCGTACGACCTGCGGCATGCCGCCGTGTCGACCTGGCTCAACGGCGGAGTCGACCCAGCCCAGGTCGCCGAATGGGCGGGCCATTCGGTCGAGGTGCTGCTACAGGTCTACGCCAAGTGCCTGGACGGGCAAGACCAGGTCGCGCGAGACAAGGTGCAGCGCGCGCTCGGCCACCGCCCGAGTGGTTGAGCTGCTCCCGATTTCGTGGGCACGTATTTGGCACGAACACCCGGACGATGGGGATCACGACCGGACACAGCCGGACAATGTCCCGCCTGCTCCCTGGCCTCTTCTCGCAGGTCAGGGAGCGTTTGGGCCAGGTTGCAACTTGCGCCCCCGGCAGGATTCGAACCTGCGACACCCGCTTTAGGAGAGCGGTGCTCTATCCCCTGAGCTACGAGGGCTTGGTCTTCGACCCGTCTCGGAGCGTACCTGCACCGCCTTTCGCTGCCGACACCCGGTTGGCGTCCCTCGCGTCCCACCGGTCGCAGGCTTCCGTCGCGTATCGTCAGGTGATCGTTACCGTTCGGCGCCTATGGGGTGGGTATGGGCAACGAGAACAGCGGTTCGGTGCGCAACCTCGTGCAGATCGGGGCCGTTCACGGCCACGTGCACTTCCACGAGGAGCAGGTGCCGCCGGGGCAGCTGTCTGCGGAGCCGGTCAACTTCGTCGATCGGGAGCCGGAGCGCGAAGCGCTCGACGCGCTGTTGGCCGAGCGGCGTGGTGCTCGGGCCGGGTGCGTGGTGATCAGCGGGATCAACGGGGTCGGCAAGAGCGCGCTGGGCACCTACTGGTCGCACCGGGTGATCGGGGCGTTCGAGGACGGCCAGGTGGTGTTCGACTTCGACCTTGGGCGGCGGAGCCTCGACGAGGCCGCCGAGCACTGCTTGCGTTCGCTGGGCGTTGACGGTGACCGGATCCCGCTGGCGACGGATGACAAGATCGTCCTGCTGCGCAGCAGGACCAAGGGCCGGAAGCTGCTGTTCTTCTTCGACGACGTGGCTGACCTGCGGGAGATCGAGAAGTTGCTGCCCGCCTCGGCGGACAGCCTCGTGCTGTGCACGGCCCGAGAAGATGCCGCCGACCTGGTTCCGGACGGGGTTCGCCCGATTCGGCTGACCGCGCTCGAGCCGCCGCATGCCCTCGACTACCTGAGGTGGAACGGGCTGCGGGCGCGGGTCGACGCTGAGCCCGCCGCTGCGGCGGAGCTCGTGGATCAGTGCGGCGGGTTGCCGATCGCGTTGCGCGTCGTCGCCGGTCTTTTGCAGCGGCGGGCGTCTTGGAGCATCGCGCGGGCGGTCCGGGAGCTCTCCGGTCGGCGGCGGAAGCACTTCCACACGGTCTTCTCGGCCCTGGATCTCGCGGTTGGGGAGCTCCAGGCGACCGAGAAGGAACTGTACGCGTGGCTGGGCGTGTTCCCGGGCCCCGTGTTCTCGGCCGGGGCGGTGGCGGCGTTAGCCGATCTGGCTGAGATCGACGCCGAATCCCGTCTCGCCGAGTTGCACAGGACTTGTCTGGTGGAAGAGAACGATCAAGAGCAGTACCTGCTCCACGACCTCGTGGACGAGCACGCCTCCTCCGAAGCCGTGCGGGCGCTCGGCGCCGCGAAGCGCGACGATGCGCTGCGGCGCCTCGTCGGTTGGTATCGGTTGCAGGGCGCCTTCGCCGACCGGATGGTGATGGAGCCGAGCCGCCTCCGCGTCGTGGACGACGACGTCGCCGGGGAAAACCCCTTCGCCACCCGGGAAGAAGCGCTGGAGTGGCTGGAGCGGGAGCGGGTCAACCTGCTCGGCATAGTCCGGTTGGCAGAAGAAAGTGGTTTGCGCGTCGACGTGATCGCGCTCTGCGACGGTCCATTGTGGGCGCTGCACAACCAGCACAAGCACTATTCCGACACGTTGCGGGCTTTGGAACTGGCCATCAAGTGCGCACGGGAGATCGAGGAGCCCGTCGCGGAGTCCCGGATGCGGTGCCTGCGCGGGCAGCTGCTGATGGAGTGCGACGAGCTCGCCGAAGCGCAGGAGGAATGCGCGCAGGCCGTCGCCGTGGCGGAGCGAGCCGGGCATCGGCGGATCCTGGCTTCTGCCCTGGAATTCCAGGGCAAGGTGATGCACGCGCTCGGCGAATTCGACGGGGCAGTCGGGAATTTCGAGCGGTCGCGGCGGCTCAACGAGGAGTTGGGGCGCCGTCGCGGCATGGCGCTGCAGGAATACCTGATGGGCAAGTCGTTTTCCGGGCTCGGCCGCCACGGCGAGGCCTTGGAGCTGTTGCGCGCCGCCCTGGAGCGGATCGCGGAATTCCCCGAGGACAAGCGGACTCCTGGACAGATCAGGGTCGCCGCGGCTCGGGCGCACCAGGCGCTCGGCCAGCATGAGCAGGCCCTCGCGCTGCTCCAGGACGCCATTGCCGCGACTCGGGAGCGGCAGGCATCCTTCGACCTCGCCGAGCCGTTGGAACTGCTCGCCGACTCGCTGACCGCGACCGGGCAGCCGGGTGCGCGGGACTGCCTGGACGAGGCGCTGGCGATCTACGAGCAGGCGCAGAGCCCGAAGGCGGAGCGGGTGCAGCGCAAGCTCGATCGCGAGTGATCGTTACCGGAACGACCACTCACGAGTGGAACAGCCCCACCGGCTCCGGACGGGCAGGCCACGGCGGCTCCGGGAGTTCCAGCCGCCGGTAGATCAGCTCGCGAAGGTGCTGGTAGGGGTTGTCGTGGAAGGCCAGGTCGGCGAGCTGCTGATGATCCGGGACCGGCCTCGCCGCATCGATCTGCGCCCGCACGTCCCCGGCCGGGTCCAGGCGTTCCGCTCGTCCTCCCAGCAGCGCCATCGGGGAGCCGGGCACCACCTCGTCGGTGCCGAAAGCCGCCAGGAGCAGCGGTTTTCCCAGCGCGGCAGCGTAGAACGACAGCGACCCGTGATCGGAGACGACCACGTCCGCGGCGACCAGCGCGGCCTGCCACTTGCGCAGCCTTGGAACCAGGACGAGCCCGTTGCGGAGGGCCGTCCGCAGCCAGGTTTCGAGCTGCAGGCCGCCATGCCTGCTCCAGACGTTCGGGTGCAGCACCAGCGCCACCTGGTAGTCGGCGGGTAGCGCGGCGACCAACTGTTGCGCCAGCCCGCCTTGTTGGCGGAACAGCGAATGCGGGCCCCAGGTTGAGGCCAGGACCACCAGTTTTCGCGGGCCGGTGCCGAGGGCTGCGCGGTACTGTTCGCGCATCGGCAGGCTGACCTGGAGGCGCGCGAAGCAGGGGTCGCCGATCACCTCGGCGCGCGGGACCGCTTCCGGGCAGCTGCGCCGCAGCTCGGCCAGTTGGCTCGGGTGCGAGAGGCCGACCACCGCCGGGACCACCCGTCCCTCGTGCATCAGCTGGGCGGTGGAAAGGCCCGAAACTTCCTCTGCTACACCGGTTTCCGTGGCGCGGAGCTTGTGGTGCCCGGCGCCGTGCGGCAGCGTCAGCACCGGGACGTCCAGCTCGTGCAGCGGGCCGTTGCCGCTCGGCGAGATCGCGAAGTCGAAGTCCTTGCCGATGGCCTGCTCCCAGTCCACGACCTGCGCCTGCGAGCGGTGCAGCTCGTCGGCGAGGTTCGCGGCGAACTCAGATCCTGCCGCCACCGCGAAGCGGGTCTCCACCCGCATGTCGTCCGCGAGCACCGGGAGCACGTCCAACAGGCGGTCCAACGCGGTCAGAGTTCTCACGACGCCGAGGATCCGGCGCAGCACCGGCGCGGAGTCCCAGCGCCCCGCCCTGCCCGGCTCAGCGGACATGGCCGCCACCAGCGGCTTCCGGGCTTCCGGGCTTCCCGGCTTCCCGGCTTCCCGGCTTCCCGGCTTCCCGCGTCGATCATCGATTCTACCTTGCTGCGCAGGGGAAATCCGCCGCCATCTGGGCGCAGCGTGGTGGGCACGGCGACCGATCCTAACCGAGCCGGATCCGCCTCAACCCGCGGTCGACCGGTCCGCGGTCGGCCGGTCGCCGTCGATCTCCCAGCGGTTGCGTCCGGCCCGCTTCGCCCGGTACAGCGCGATGTCGGCGGCGGCGAACAGGTGCTCCAGGTTCGCCGGGCCCGCCGCGACCCCGATGCTCACCGTCGGCGGCCTCGTCGTCCACCCGAGCACCAGCTGCCAGTCGTGCCGGTGCACCGCGGCGCGGATCCGTTCGGCGACGATCGGCCCGGCGTCGCGGGATTCCTCGGAGGCGTCGACGAGCAGCACCACGAACTCGTCGCCTGCCCACCGGCAGAGCAGGTCGTCGGCGCGGCATTCGCGGCGCAGCAGCTGCGCGACTTCCTGGAGCACGACGTCGCCCGCGGTGTGGCCTGCGAGGTCGTTGACGTCCTTGAACCAGTCCACGTCCAGCAGCAACAGCCACGGCACCCGCCCGGCCGCGGCGGTGCTCTCGAGCAGCATGGGCGCGCGCCGCTCCAGACCGAGCCGGTTGGTCAGACCGGTCAGCGGGTCGCGTAGCGCGGCTTCCTGCGCGGCCACCGCCATGCGCTGCGCCTGCACCGCCACGCGGCGCTGCTCCAAGGCCTGCCCCAAGCCCTCCTGCAGCACGTCCACGGCCGTGCTGCCCGCGGCGACCGTTCGCCGCAGCGCGGCGGATTCGCCGACCGGGTCGGACAGCTCCTCGCAGATCGCCGCCAGGTCGAGGGAGAACTGCATCATCAGCATGGTGTCGCGGATCGTTTCGGCGCCGTCCAGTGCGCGGCTGGCGAACGTCCGGGCCTCCTCCAGGCGGCCCTGGTCGCGGCGCACCACCGCCAGCACCCAGTTCGCCACCGACGCCGTGTACCAGTCGTCGGCGGCCCGCCCCAGCGCCAGCGCCTGCAGGGCGGCCTTTTCCGCGGCTGCCGTGTCGCCGACACCGGCCAGCGCCCGCGCGAAACCGGCCAGCGCCGAGCGCTTCACTTGCCCCGGCTTGGACAGCGCCTGCGACTCGTCGAAGAGGCTGCGGGCCAACGCGAACTGCGCCGCCCCCGAGTCGTCCGGACGGGTGACGGCGCGGAACACCCGCGCGTTGCCCTCCCTGCTCAGGCAGTGCGCCAGCGCCGCCTGGTCACCGGACTCGCGGGCGATCTGCACGGAGAGCGCCATCAGTTTCAGCGCCGGGCCGCGGTGGCCGATTGTGTCCAACAGGTAGCCGAGCATGCTTATCGTGTGGGCGGCCGCCGCGCCCTCGGGGCGGTCCACGTCCAGGTCGGTCCAGCCCTCGGCGATCAGCTCCAGGGCGAGCGGGATGCGCTCCAAGCGCCACGCCACCGAGGCCCGGTGCACCAGCACGGTGGGCCGGATCCACTGCTCGTCGACGTGGTTCGCCCCGGCCGCGAGCAGCTCGTCGAACGCCGCGTTGGCCTCGGCGAAACGGCCGGAGTCCAGCAACAACCGCACGTGGCGGTCTTGGGCCGGCAGGTGGCCGACCATCAGCGGATCATCCTGCTGCACCGCGTCCTCGCTGGAGCGCACCTAGTAGGGGAACCGCGTGTCGGAGCGGTTTTCGTGGCCTACAGGCTACCGGTTGTGACCGTGGCCGTACTTGTCGTAGTGGACGACCTGCTCCAGCGGCAACCGCTGCCGCCAGCCGTGGCGTTCCAAGTCAGGTGTGTCGGCCAGGGCTCGCACCGGTCCCACACACAACCATGCCACCGGACGCACCCCCTGCGGAATGCCCAGCAGGCGGCGGAGGAACTCCTCGCGGTAGAAGCTGACCCAACCGACGCCCAGGCCTTCGGCGGTGGCGGCCAGCCACAGGTTCTGGATGGCCAGGCACACCGAGTACAGGCCGGCGTCAGCGATTGCGTGGCGGCCGAGCACCTGGGGTGCGCCGCGGTTCGGGTCGTAGGTGACGGCGACGCCCAGCGAGGACTCCACGATGCCCTCGACCTTGATCTTGGCGAAGGTCTCGGCGCGTTCCCCGTCGAGCTGGGCGGCGAACACGCTGCGTTCGGCCAGCACGTGCTCGCGGAAGGAGCGGCGGGTGGCGTCGTCGCGGACGAGTACGAAGTCCCACGGTTGGGACAGGCCGACGCTGGGCGCGCTGTGCGCGGCGGTCAGCACGCGGCGCAGCACGGGGTCGGGGAGTTCGCCGCCGGTGAACCCGCGGCGCACGTCGCGGCGGCGGTTGATCACGTCGTAGAGGTCGGCGGCGGGGGCGGTGTCGGTCAACTTCGGGGCTCGTCCGGCGATCGTCATCGCCGTCCATCCTGCCGCGCCGCTGGGGCAACGGCGCGAGGGGCACCGGCGCCGGCCGCCCGTAGCACCTGCTATCGAACGAGGCAGCGGGACGACGTTTGCCTGGTCATGGCCCGTGAGTGCTTTTTGGGGCTGTAGAGGCAGTTTTGGAGGGTTCTGGGTGAAGCGAACGGACCGTTCGTATCGCATACCGACGTGAACAGTCCGTTCGCTTCACCCCGATTGGCGAGGCGGAACCAGGTCGGTCCCGCTGGGCAGCCAGCGGAACGTCCACACAGAACGAGTTCCAGCACAGCCTCTACAGCACCCACCGCAGTCACGGCCGTTCACCTGGGCGAACGCCTCATTTGCGGCCGTTCGACGGGTACGGGAGGAGCGCCATCTCGCGGGCGTTCTTGATCGCCTTCGCCACGTCGCGCTGCTCCTGCGTGGTCAGGCCGGTGACGCGCCGGGAGCGGATCTTGCCCCGGTCGGAGATGAACTTGCGCAGCAGCGAGGTGTCCTTCCAGTCCACCTGGACGACGCCTTCGCGCTGGAGGAGGTTGGGCTTGCGGCGGTAGCTGCGACGGTCGTTGTTGCGCACGGCTCACCAACTCGACTTCGTCACGCCGGGCAGCTCGCCGGAGTGCGCGAGCTCGCGCAGCCGCACCCGGGAGACGCCGAACTTGCGGAAGTAGCCGCGCGGCCTCCCGTCGACGGCGTCGCGGTTGCGCAGCCGCACCCGGCTTGCGTTGCGCGGCTGGCGCTGCAGTTCGCGCTGTGCGGCATCGCGTTCCGCCGGGGTGCTCCCGGGGGCGACGATGATCTTCTTCAGCTCGGCCCGCCGCTCGGCGTAGCGGGCGACGATCTCGCGGCGCTGCTCGTTGCGCGCGATCTTGGACTTCTTGGCCACTGGGCCGTTCCTTTCAACTCTCCGGGCTCGCGAATGCTCGCTGGTCGAGACGAGCCGGGAATCACCGTCTAGCGTTCTTCGCGGAATTCGACGTGCTTGCGGGCGACCGGGTCGTACTTGCGGAGGACCAGGCGGTCCGGGTCGTTCCGGCGGTTCTTGGTGGTCACGTAGGTGAAGCCGGTGCCGGCCGTGGACCGCAGCTTGATCACCGGGCGGACGTCGGTGCTCTTGGCCATCAGATGCGTTCCCCTCGCGCTCGCATCTCGGCCATTACGGACTCGATGCCCCGCTTCTCGATCGTCTTCATGCCCTTCGTCGACACGCGCAGCCGGATCCAGCGGTTCTCGGACGGCAGCCAGTAGCGCCGTCGTTGCACGTTGGGCAGCCAGCGGCGGCGGGTGCGGTGGTTGGAGTGGGAGACCTGGTTGCCGTAGCCGGGTTTCTTCCCGGTCACCTGGCAGCGGATGGACATGACCTACCTCTCGATAATGACATCCATTTTCATTTTGTCGGTGTCGAGAGTAGCGTGTGTCCGCGTCAGATGAAAACCGTTGTCGATTGAGGTGGGGATGGGAACCGAGTCGTCCGCGAACCGGCGGATTCCGCTGATCATGGTGGCCGGGATCCGCGCGGCGCAGGTCGCGGCGGCCGCCGAAACGGCCCGGCGGGAAGCCCCGGCGGGCACCGCACTCGTGCACCACGACCTGCGCCAAGTCGCCCAGGGCGTCGTTCGGCGCCTGGTCCGTCACGGCGACAGCGAGAGCACCGAGGTCCTGGAGCTCGCGCACGGTTGCGTGTCCTGCACGCTGCGCCTGGACATGCTGCCGCTGCTGCGGAGGCTGTCCGCCGCGCCCGATGTGACGCGGATCGTCGTGCAGCTCGATCCCGCCCTGGAGCCGGAAACCATCTGCTGGGCGCTGCAGCACGTCCTGGTGGACGACCGCCCCCTCACCGACGACGTCGACGTCCAGGCCGTGGTCACCACCATCGACCTGGCGACCTGGTTGGCCGATGCGACCGGCGAGGAGGAGCTCGTCGAGCGAGGGCTCGGCGGCAGCGCGGACGACGAGCGCACCGTCGCCCAGGTCGCGGTGGGGCAGGTCGAATTCGCCGACGCGATCGTGCTCTCCGGGCGCGCCGACGACCCGTGGAACCAGGTGCGCACCGAGGCCGTGATCGCCCGGCTCACGCCCAACGCGCCCGGCACGCACCTCGACGACCTGGACGTTTCCGCGCTGCTGGCCAAGGTGCCCGCCGACGCGCGCCGCGGCGAAGTCGACGGGCCGCAGGGGCAATTGCTGCGCGGGCAGCCGTCGCTGGAAACCGATGCCGGGGTGTCGGTGGTGGTTTTCGAGGAGCGTCGGCCGTTCCACCCGGAGCGGCTGCACCAGGCGATCGACGTGCTGCTGGACGGCGTGGTGCGCACCCGCGGCCGCGTCTGGGTCGCCAGCCAGCCGGACGTCGCGCTGTGGCTGGAGTCCGCGGGCGGTGGACTCGGCGTCGGGCACGCCGGGCCGTGGCTGGCCGCGCTGGAGCCGGACAAGTGGGCCGACGTTTCGCCGGAACGGCAGGTGAGGGCCTCGCTGACCTGGGACGACTACTACGGCGACCGGATGCAGGAGCTGGTCGTGATCGTCCACGAGGCCAACCCGCAGGACATCGTCCACGCCCTGCGCCACGCCCTGCTCACCGACGACGAGCTCGCCGCGGGCGAGCGCGCGTGGGCGAACTACGAGGACCCGTTCGGCGAGTGGCACACCGACCCGTGCGGCGACGACCCGGCGGAGACCACCGCGGACGCCACCGGCGAGACCGGCACCCGGTAGCGCGTCGCCGGGAGCCGCAATCCGCGCGGTGCCGCCAGCGGCTCCGCGCCGCAGACCTACGAGGAGAAACCATGAAGCCAGGAATCCATCCCGAGTACCGGCCCGTCGTGTTCCAGGACCGCACGACCGGGGACCGGCTCCTGACCCGCTCCACCGCCACGTCCGGCACGCGGACGGAGTGGGAGGACGGCAACACCTACCCGCTGATCGTGATCGACGTGACCGCCTACTCGCACCCGTTCTGGACCGGCAACCAGCGGGTGCTGGACACCCAGGGCCGGGTCGAGAAGTTCCGCCGCCGCTACGGCGACCGGATCCGCTGACCCCCGCAGCGCGACCGGACCTGCCCGAGGGTTTCGGAGCGAACGGACCGTTCGCCTCGATCTAGGAAGTGAACGGTCCGTTCACCTCGCCAACCAACCCCCAACGCGACCACGAGAGGACCGACATGGCCGTTCCGAAGCGGAAGATGTCCCGCAGCAACACCCGCCACCGCCGATCGCAGTGGAAGGCGGCGGTACCCGATCTGGTGCCGATCGTCGTCGACGGGCAGCGCAAGCTGGTGCCGCGCGCGCTCATCCGGCACTTCCAGCAGCGGTGACCGATCCGGCGCGTGCGATCACCCCGAGTGACGGCGCGCCTCGGGATCACGCCGAACTGGAGACGGATGTCACGAGGTGCCGCGACGTACGGCGGGTTCTCAGCTGCTTCTCAGGGCTAGGGGGAAGACTGTTCCCATGCGCATCCTCGTCGTCGACGACGATCGTGCCGTGCGGGAATCGCTGCGAAGGTCGTTGCAGTTCAACGGGTACCAGGTCGAGCTCGCCGCGGACGGTCAACAGGCACTGGACTTCCTGGCTGGCAACCGCCCAGACGCCGTGGTGCTCGACGTGATGATGCCCCGCCTGGACGGCTTGGAGGTCGCGCGGCGCCTCCGCAGCACCGGGGACGACCTGCCGATCCTGGTGCTCACCGCGCGCGACGCCGTGTCCGACCGGGTCGCCGGGCTCGACGCGGGCGCCGACGACTACCTGCCAAAGCCGTTCGCGCTCGAAGAGCTCCTCGCCCGGCTGCGCGCGCTGCTGCGCCGCGCCAGCCCGCCGGAGGCCGGGCAGGACGCACAGCCAGCGGCGCTGCGCTTCGCCGACCTGGAGCTGGACCCGGGCACCCGCGATGTCCGCCGCGGCGAGCGCCCGATCAGCCTGACCCGCACCGAGTTCGCCCTGCTGGAACTGCTGATGGCGCACCCCAAGCAGGTGCTGACCCGCAGCCGCCTGCTGGAGGACGTGTGGGGCTACGACTTCCCGACCTCGGGCAACGCCCTGGAGGTCTACATCGGATACCTGCGTCGCAAGACCGAGGCCGAGGGTGAGCCGCGGTTGATCCACACGGTTCGCGGCGTCGGTTACGTGCTCCGCGAGACGCCGCCGTGACAGTTCCCGCACCACCTCCGCCCGACCTCGACCCGCAAGAGCGCCCGAAAGGCCGGTTCCAGCGCGTCTCGCTGCGCAACCGGGTCACCTGGCTGGCCGCGATCTGCGTGGCCGGCGCGGTCGCGCTGGTGTCGGTCGCGGCGTTCGTCACCGTGCGCGACAGCCTCTACCAGCAGTTGGACGACAACCTCACCGAGCGGGCGGTGGAAGCGGCCGAGGGCCCGCTGGTGCGTACCGCGGACCTGCAGCAGGTGCCGGTGGCGTTCTTCGTGGCGCAGAACTTCAAGATCAGCGTGCTGTCGGCGGACGGCGTCGTGGTCGGCCCGAACGACCGGCCGCCGATCAGCCTCGACGAGCTGGCGGTCGCCAAGGGCCAGACCGGCGAGTCGCTGCGCACCGATCAGCGCACCAACAGCCGTGTGGTGGCGGTCCCGACCGGGCAGAAAGCCGCGCTGGTGATGTCCACGTCGCTGCAACCCACGCAGCGGACGCTCGCGCAGCTGAGCGTGGTGCTGGTGGTGATGGGCGGTGCCGGGATCTTGCTCGCGGCGGCTGCCGGGACCGCGGTGGCCCGTGCCGGGCTGCGGCCGGTGCAGCGGCTGACCGCAGCCACCGAGCGCGTCGCGCTCACCGGTGACCTGCGCCCGATCCCGGTCGGCGGCGACGACGAGCTGGCCCGCCTGACCACGAGTTTCAACAAGATGCTCGGTGCCCTGGCCGAGTCGCAGGAACGGCAGCGGCGCTTGGTTGCCGACGCCGGCCACGAGCTGCGCACCCCGCTGACCTCGTTGCGCACCAACCTGGAGCTGCTGATGGCCTCGGCCCGGCCGGACGCGCCGAAGCTGTCCGAGCAGGACCGGGCGGAGATGTTCACCGACGTCCAGGCGCAGGTGATGGAGCTGTCCGCGCTGGTCGGCGACCTCGTCGAGCTGGCCAGGGAGGACACCCCGCAGGCCGTGCACGAGCCGGTCGACCTGGTCGACGTCGTGGAGCGCGCGTTGAACCGCGCGAGGCGCCGGGCGCCGCGCATCGAGTTCGACGTCCGCCTGGAGCCGTGGGTGATGATGGGCGACGCGACCGCGCTGGAGCGGGCGGTGCTGAACCTGCTGGACAACGCCGCGAAGTGGAGCCCGGACGGCGGCCGGGTCCGGGTGGACCTGCATCCGGCCGCGAACGGCGTGACCACCGAGCTGGAGGTCGCCGACAGCGGGCCCGGCATCGCCGCGGCGGACCGGCCGTACGTGTTCGAGCGCTTCTACCGGTCTTCCGACGCGCGGACCCTGCCGGGCTCCGGGCTCGGCCTGTCGATCGTCAAGCAGGTCGCGGAGCGCCACGGCGGGACGGTCTGGGCCGGTGAGGCGCCCGAGGGCGGGGCGCTGCTGCGCATGGCGCTGCCGGGCAGCCCGCAGTACATCGAACAGCAATGAACAGTCTGCTTCGTCCGCTGCGTCGGATTGCGGTGTCATACGCCGGTCACCCGTTCGGGTAATGTTGGTTCTTGTTTGCTTGACTGCCGCGCGGGTCGTTGATCATTCCCGGTGAGAACCTCACGAGCGCGCGGCCCCGACGGGCTGAGGGGACGGGTGGAGTGCTCGCGCGGCAACGCCAGGAAGTGATCCTCGACGAGGTGCGGCGCACCGGGGCGGTGCAGGTCGGCGACCTGGTGCAGCGGCTGGGCGTGTCGGACATGACGATCCGCCGCGACCTCGACGCGCTGGCCCGCCGCGGCCTGGTGGAGAAGGTCTACGGCGGCGCAACCTCGACGATCGGCCGCAGCACCGACGAGCCGGGCTTCGAAGCCAAGTCGGTGCGGCAGCTCGCCGAGAAGGAGGCGATAGCGCGGTTGGCCGCCGAACAGGTCCGGCCGGGCACCGCGATCGGCCTGTCTGCGGGAACGACCACCTGGACGCTCGCGCGGCACCTCGACGAGGTCGCCGACCTGACGGTGGTGACCAACTCCGTGCGGGTCGCCGACGCCCTGCAGCAGCGCGGCCGCACCGACCGCACCGTGGTGCTCACCGGCGGCGTCCGCACCCCGTCGGATGCGCTGGTCGGGCCCGTCGCGGTGCAGGCGCTGCGCTCCCTGCACCTGGACCTGGTGTTCCTCGGGGTGCACGGGATGGCGCCGCGGGCCGGTTTCACCACCCCGAACCTGAACGAGAGCGAAACGAACCGGGCGCTGGCCGAGGCGGCGGGCCGGCTGGTCGTGGTCGCCGACAGCTCCAAGTGGTCGACGGTCGGGATCTCCACGATCGTCGACTTCAACGAGGTCGATCTGCTGATCAGCGACCAGGGCCTGCCGGGCGACGCGCGCCAGCTGCTGGCCGAGCACGTCGAGCTGCTGCTGGCCGATCAGCAGGGCGTGGAGGAGGAGCGGTGAAGCGGACGGCGCGACGGCTGGCCGACGGCCGGGAGATCATCTACTTCGACGCCGACCCGGCGCGGATCCGGGACGCCGACGACACCAGGGACCTGCCGCCGCAGGCCCCGGCTTCGCAGCTGCGACGGGATCCGCTGACCGGCGAGTGGGTCGCGATAGCTGCGCACCGGCAGGCGCGGACCTACAAGCCGCCAGCCGAGCTGTGCCCGCTGTGCCCGAGCGCCCCCGGGCGGCCCACCGAGATCCCGGAGCCGGACTACGACGTCGTCGTGTTCGAGAACCAGTTCCCGTCGTTCGCCCAGGGCATTCCCGGCGCGGAGTCCACTGTAGAGGGCATGCCGATGGTGCCGGTCGCGCCCGCGAACGGCCGCTGCGAGGTGGTGTGCTTCACCTCCGACCACCACTCGTCGTTCGGTGAGCTCAGCCCCGCGCAGGCGCGGACCGTGGTGGACGTCTGGGCCGACCGGACCGCCGGACTGGCCGAGACGCCCGGTGTCGAGCAGGTGTTCTGCTTCGAGAACCGCGGTGAGGAAATCGGCGTCACCCTGCACCACCCGCACGGCCAGATCTACGGATATCCGTTCGTCACGCCCAAGACGGAGAAGATGCTGCAGGTTGCCGAGACGTACCTCGCGCAGCACGGTCGGCACGTGCAGGGCGACGTGCTCGCCGCCGAGCACGCGGCGGGGGAGCGGGTGATCGTCGACTCCGAGCACTGGACCGCCTTCGTGCCCGCGGCCGCGCGGTGGCCGGTCGAGGTGCACCTCGTGCCGCACCGCCAGGTGCCGGACATCGTGGCGCTCACCGGCGCCGAACGCGACGACTTCGCGGTGACGTACCTGGACGTCCTGCGCCGCCTCGACGGACTCTACGATCGCCCGCTGCCCTACGTCGCGGCCTGGCACCAGGCGCCGGTGCGTACCGGCCGGGAGCTTTCCTGGCTGCACCTGGAGGTCTTCTCGGTGCTGCGCTCGGCGAACAAGCTGAAGTACCTCGCGGGCTCGGAGTCCGGCATGGCGGTGTGGATCAACGACGTCACCCCGGAGCAGATCGCCGCCCGGCTGCTTTGACCCGTTTCCGCCCCCGGCATCCCGAAGCGCCACGCCGGGGCTGATCTCGCCAGGCCCGTGAGTATTTTGGGGCTGCAACGTCCAAAAGCGCTCACCGGCTGGCGCTCACCGCCACACGACCCGACAACCGGGCCCCGCACGTCGGAGATCACAGTCCGCGCCAACGGTTATCAGGCTGACCCACAGCCTGGTCTCAGACACTTCTCAGCCATCTGGAGCAAGGTGGAGCCATGACCGAACACACCCCGGGCAACTCCGGCGATCAGCCGGAAGAACCGAAGCCGCAGGCGAACGGGCCCGCCGCGGGCACCGGCGACACGCCACCAGCCGGGGTGCCGCTGCAGCCCCAGCAGCAACAGCCCCAGCAGCCCCAAGCTCCGGCTCAGCCGCAGGCGCAGCACCAGGCCCAGTCCCAGCAGCCCCAGCCCCAGCCCCAGCAACCCCAGCCTCAGCAACCCCAGCAGCCGCAGACGCAAGCCGAGCACGCTCAACAGCAGCAAGCCCATCACCAGCAAGCCCATCACCAGCAAGTCCAGCCCCAGCAACATTCCCATCACCAGGCTGGGGCGGCGCAGCCGCCGCACTCGACGCAGCAGTTCCCGCATTCGCAGCCGTGGCCTTCGGGTGGCTACAGCGCGCCGGTCCAACCGTCCCAGCAGCGGAACCGGCACGGCGGGCTGATCGCAGGTGCGGCGGCGCTCGCGCTGGTCGCGGGCCTGGTCGGCGGCGGTGTCGGCGGGTATGTCGGGTACGAGCTCGGCGGTGACAAGGGCGCCGTGACCGCGCTGGACCAGCCGCGGCCGGCGCGCAGTGCGAGCACCGCGCCGCAGGGCTCGGTGCAGCAAGTCGCCGAGAAGGTGCTGCCCAGCGTCGTCCAGCTGCAGCTGGTGACCGCGCGCGGCGCCGGCGAAGGTTCCGGGATCGTGCTCAGCAGCGACGGCTACATCCTCACCAACAACCACGTCGTCGACGGCGGCGGGCAGCGCGGCCAGCTCACCGCGCTGTTCCACGACAACCGCTCGGCTTCGGTGCGGGTCGTCGGCACCGACCCGTCGTCCGACCTCGCGGTGGTGAAGGCCGACATCACCGGCCTCACCCCGGCCGGACTCGGCCGCAGCGACGACCTGCCGGTCGGTGCGCCGGTGGTGGCCATCGGTTCGCCGTTCGGCCTCTCCGGCACCGTGACCAGCGGCATCATCAGCGCCAAGGACCGCCCGGTGCGCGCCGGCGGGGAGTCCGGCAGCGAGGACACCGTGCTCAACGCGCTGCAGACCGACGCCGCGATCAACCCCGGCAACTCCGGCGGCCCGCTGGTCGACATGGACGGCAACGTGGTGGGCATCAACTCCGCGATCTACAGCCCGGGCTCGGGCCAGCAACAGGCCGGCTCGGTCGGGCTCGGCTTCGCGATCCCGATCGACCAGGCCAGGCGCATCGCCACCGAGCTGAAGGACACCGGCTCGGCGACCCATACCACCCTGGGCGTCAGGATCAGCAACGCGCAGCAACCCGGCGCGCAGGTCCGCGACGTCACCCCCGGCGGACCCGCCCAGCAGGCCGGGATCCAGTCCGGCGACGTCATCACCAAGATCGACGACCGGTCGATCCTGGACTCCGACTCCCTGGTGGCCGCGGTCCGCTCGCACAGCCCCGGGGACCGGGTGCGGATCTCCATCACCGGCACGGGCGGTGATCGCACCGTGGACGCCACCCTTACCGGTCAGAAAGGGTGATCAGAACGCACGGCCGGTTCCCCGGCCGTGTTCCGCGTCGACCGCGCCGGGCTGCCCTACCCCCTCCGGGCCGCCCGGCGCGGTCGACGGCTCGGCTTCGCACAACGGTCGAAAGTCAACTCGGGGACATCGCAGGACTTGGAGGAACATGTCCGACGAAACAGGCACCGTGGTTCCGCGCAGGCCGGTGAGGCTGGTCGATCTCACCAACTCGTTGGATCTGACCGAGGAGACCCTTGGCACTACGGTTACCGGCATGGAACGCAGCGCGCAGCGGTTGGGGCGGGCCCTCGTGGTCGTGGTGGACGATCGGGTCGCCCAGGGCGAGCAGGAAGACAACATCGGTCCGTTGGTGACCGAGTTGCTGGAGGAAGCCGGTTTCATCGTTGACGGTACCGTCGCGGTGGCCGGCGAGACAGTCGACATCCGCAACGCGCTGAACACCGCGGTGATCGGCGGGGTCGACGTGGTGATCACCGTCGGCGGCACCGGTGTGTCGCCCCGGGACGTCACGCCGGATGCGACGGCGGGCGTCCTGGACCGCCCGGTCCCGGGCATCGCGGAAGCCCTGCGGGCCTCCGGGCTGGCGGCGGGCGCGGTCGAAGCCGGCGTGTCGCGAGGCCTGGTCGGGGTCTCCGGCAGCACGCTGGTGGTGAACCTCGCGGGTTCCCGGGCCTCGGTCCGGGACGGCATGGCCACCCTGACTCCCCTGGTGACACACGTGATCGAACAGCTCTCAGGCCTGGAAACGTCCTGACCTGAAGACGAAGCGGTGGCGGCTCCGAGCGGAGCCGCCACCGTTGTGTTCTTCGGGTTCCGGTTGGCGTCAGGGGGTTTTCGGGCCGGGTTCGGTCGGGCCGCCCTTTTCCCCCGGTCCCTTTTCCCCCGGTCCCTTTTCCCCAGGTCCCTTGTCGTCGGGGCCGTGCCCGTCCCGCTTGAGGAGGCCCTCGACCTTGTGGCTGGCGTTCTCGATCTTGTCGTGGTACTTGCCGCCGGTGGCCTTGTCCAGGCTCGACTTGGCGGCGTCGAGTCCCTTCGCCGCGCTGGGGCCTGCTTTCTCGGCGAGTTCTTCGGCCTTGTCCTTGGCCTGGTTCGCCAGTTCCTTGGCCTTGTCCAGGAAACTCATCTTTTGCCTCCCGTGGCTTCGACACCCGGTGAGCCACGCCCGGCGCCGCTCCCGCGGCATTTACCTGCAACAACATTCACTGTAGCCGACATCACAGCGATGACCGTGCGATGCTCCTAACCGCTCATCGTGATGGGGGACGATGGAGGTGTGACCGCGAACGACCGAGGCAGAACCACCGACCCGGCCGAACGGGAGCGGCGGCGCAGGCTCGCCGAGATCTTCGGCGACGTTCTGCCCGAGACCACTTCCGACGACCGCCCGGACCGGACTACCGCGGGTGACGACGAACGCTGGTACCGGGAGAACCGCCCACCGCACCACGACGCCCGCTGACGCTCGGTGGCCTCAGCAGGCGGCGATGCTCACTTCTGCTGGCCGTCGCCCGAGACGCTCGCCTTCTTGGCTTCGGCGGCGAGGCCCTTGACCTGCGGGAGGCCCTGCTCCCGGCGCAGCAGGTCGCGGATTTCCAGCAGCAGCTCGACGTCGGTCGGCTCGGCCTGGCCTTCTTCCTTGCCCTTCTTGCGGCGTTCCGAGATCTTCTTCATCGGCAGCACGAACAGGAAGTAGACGACCGCCGCCGTGATGAAGAACGTGATCACCGCGTTGATCATCGCGGCGAAGTCGATGATCGAGGCCTCGTTGCCGTCGCGCAGCTGGATGGTCAGGCCGGTGACGTTGCCGCCCCCGGTGGCGGCGATGATCGGCTTGAGGATGCTGGTGGTGAAGGACGTGACCAGCGCGGTGAACGCGCTGCCGACGACCACCGCGACTGCGAGGTCGATGACGTTCCCGCGCATCAGGAAGTCCTTGAAGCCCTTGAGCACGCTGGGAGCTCCTCTCCAAATCATGGGTGGTCCGGACGAGCCCGGATCGATCGATGGGTGCGACGCGCGAATCCCGGATGGATGATGCGCCGAATCGACAGAGGACCGGCGCGCGACGCGCACTCAGCGGAGCGTAACGGTGACCGACTGGAGCAGGGATGCCGCGGCAACCGCCGCGGCGGTGTTTTCGGGTAGTCCCACGAAGATGAGTCTGCCCTGGTCGTTGCGGCCCTTCGGGGCTTGCACGGCGACCACTCGGACGTTCTCGGCGAGCACTGAAGCGTGATCCGATCGAGTGGATGTTGTGACGAGGTCGACTCGTCTGCCGGGCACCAGGAAGTCGGCCACTTCCGGGTCGGCGAGGCGGACCGGTGCGGACGCGGTCCCGGCGTCGCCGGAGGCCACCAGCGGACCGTCGAACCGGACGTCGGTCAGCGGCTCCCCGCTGCGCGCGGCGGTGCCGAGCACCCGCCCCTCGGCGGCCGCAACGTCCCGCAACGCGCCGTCCGGCACCAGGTCGGCGGGCAGCTCGCGGCGCGCCACGTCGGCCTTCGACAGGACCCGACCGGGCGGCAGATCGCGCGCGGCGACAAGCACCCCGACGCGCGAATCCAGCGGCCCGTGGCCTGGCTGCACTGCGAGCCCAGCGGCGAGCAGCAGTAGCGCTACGGCGGTCAGCCTGCGCAGGGTGTGCAGGCGAAAACCCCGTCGGGCGGGGAAAAGCGCGCCGATCCGGTGCAGCGCTGTCGAGTTGAGGCGGTCTTCCGAAGACATGGTCCACTCCCCAGTCGCGGTCGTTGACGACCTCCGAAGCTAGGGAGCTGCGCGCCGGGGCGGGAGGGGGGAGCGGAAATCTGTGGACAGACCGGTCCCTTGTGGACAACTCGGCTCACCCGGACGAATTTCCCACGGACGGGGAGGATCGCTCGGCGCGCACACGAAATCGCCGACCGCGTCGGCTGCGGTCGGCGAACTGGCGGCGGAGATCAGGAAGCGGCGGCCGTGGTGGTCGAGGAGTTGCTGCTCGAAGCGGACGAGCTCGACTCGGACGACGAACTGCTGCCGTTCGACGAGGAGGAGCTGCTGCTGGTCGAGCTGGACGACGAGTTCGACGACCGGTTGTCGGTGCGGTAGAAGCCCGAGCCCTTGAACACGATCCCCACGGCGTTGAACAGCTTGCGGAGTCGGCCGGTGCACTTCGGGCACTCGGTGAGGGAGTCCTCACTGAACGACTGCACCGTCTCGAACTGGTGATCACATTCGGTGCAGGCGTACTGGTATGTGGGCACGGCCGTGAACCTCCGACATCTCGTCTTGGCACTCGAACTGCGGGAGTGCTAAATACGATAATGCGTCACGTAGGGTGTCCGGTGCAAACACTCCTATGTCACATGGGTAGGGGAACCACCCCACGGCCGGGTGTCAATACCCCGGTCATCCGCACATCGTGCGGCTCCCCGGGTAGTTCGGCGACGAATTCGCCGTCCCGGACGACACCGATCCGCGGCGCGTTCGGCGCGGCCATCGGCAGCGACCGGTCGTAGTAACCGGCACCGCGCCCCAACCGAACGCCCCGGTGGTCCACGGCCAGCGCAGGCACCAGCAGCGCGTCGGCCTGCCCGATCGCTGCGGTCCCCAGCCGGTCACCGGCCGGTTCGAGCAGGCCGAACCCGGCGGGGCGCAGCGAGTCCGGGCCGGTGAACTCCGCCCATTCCAGTGGGCCACCGCGGACCACGACCGGCAGCAGCACCCGCAGCCCGGCGTCGAGCAGCGCGTCGAGCACACCCGGCGACCCCGGCTCGCCGCCCACCGGGACGTACGCCGCCACCGTCCGCACCGGTCGGCCGTCCAGCCACCGCAGCAACGCCTCCTGCAGCGCCCCTGCTTCGGCGGACCGCGTGTCCTCGGCGACGCCCCCGCGCTGTTCCAGCAACGCGCGGCGCCACTCGGACTTGGTCGTAAACGATTCGTCCAGTGAGCTCACAGGTCCACTCTAGGGATGCCCGATAGGCTCCCTGGCCATGAGCAGCCCGACGAGCACGCCCACAGCGTTCCGGACCGCCATCGTGCCCGCCGCAGGCCTGGGAACCCGATTCCTGCCGACCACGAAGGCGGTGCCGAAGGAGTTGCTCCCGGTCGTCGACACCCCCGGGATCGAACTGGTGGCCACCGAGGCCGCCGAAGCGGGCGCGCAGCGCCTGATCATCGTTACCTCGCCGGACAAGCGGGCGGTCACCGAGTACTTCCAGCCGCAACCCGAGCTGGAGCAGACGCTCAAGGACCGCGGCAAGGCCGCACTGCTCGAAAAGGTCCGCCGTGGGCCCGCCCTGATCGCTGCGGAGACCGCGTTGCAGGAGCGAGCCCTCGGACTGGGGCACGCCGTGGGCTGCGCCGAACCGAACCTGACCGACGCCGACGACGCGGTTGCCGTGCTGCTGCCCGACGACCTGGTGCTGCCGCACGGCGTGCTCACGCGGATGGCCGAGGTGCGCGCCCGCTATGGCGGCAGCGTGCTGTGCGCATTCGACGTGCCGCGCGAGCAGATCTCCGCTTACGGCGTCTTCGACGTCACCGACACCGATGACGACGATGTCAAGCGGGTCCGCGGCATGGTCGAGAAGCCAGCGCCGGACGAGGCCCCGTCCACCCTGGCCGCCGCCGGTCGCTACCTGCTGGATCGCGCCGTCTTCGACGCGCTCAAGCGCATCGAGCCCGGTGCCGGAGGTGAACTCCAGCTCACCGATGCCGTAGCGTTGTTGATCTCTGAAGGACACCCGGTGCACGTAGTGGTCCATCGAGGTGGGCGACACGACCTCGGAAATCCTGGCGGTTTCCTCAAAGCTGCGGTGGACTTCGCGCTGGAGGATCCCGAATACGGGCCGGAACTGCGAAACTGGCTCGTCGAACGGATCAGCAGGAGCTAACACCGCGCCGACCACGGCTCGGGCACGCGGGAAGAGGTCGACAGCCATGAGATCAGTGGACGAGCAGCTCGCGCGAGTACTGACAGCCGCCGTCCGGCCCGCGCCCGTGCGGGTGGCGATCTCCGAGGCTCAAGGCCTGCTGTGCGCCGAAGAGGTCGTCGCCGAGCAGGCGCTGCCCGGGTTCGACCAGGCCGCGGTGGACGGTTACGCGGTGCGCAGCGTCGACGTACAGACGGCCGTCGGCGAGTCGACGGTGCTGCCGGTCGTCGGGGAGATCCCGGTCGGATCGCGGCAGCCGCGCCGGTTGCAACCGGGGCAGGCGGTGCGGGTTGTCACCGGTGCGCCGCTGCCGACGCTGGCCGACGCGGTCGTGCCGCTGGCCTACACCGACGAGCACCCCGCCAAGGTCACGGTCCGGCAGCCGGTGCCATCGGCGGCGTTCGTCCGCCGCACCGGCGAGGACGTGCAGACCGGCGACGTCGCGGTGCGCCGCGGCGCACCCATCGGTGCGGCGCAGGTCGGGCTGCTCGCGGCGGTGGGCCGCAACAAGGTCCTGGTGCACCCCCGGCCGCGGGTGTCGGTGATCTCCGTGGGCGACGAACTCGTGGACGTCGACCGCACGCCCGGCCAGGGCCAGGTCTACGACGTCAACTCCTACGCGCTGGCCGCCGCCGCGCGGGACGCCGGGGCCGAGGTCACCCGCGTCGGCATCGTCAACAGCGACCCGCGCCGGCTGCGCGAGGTCGTCGAGGGGCGGCTGCTGCTGTCGGAGGTCGTGGTGATCGCTGGTGGTGCCGGCGGCGCGGCGGGCAACGAAGTCCGGGCGGCCCTCGCCGACCTCGGGGAGCTCGACGTGACCCGGGTGGCCATGCAGCCCGGATCGGTGCAGGGCTTCGGGCGGCTTGGTCCGGACGAGATCCCCACTTTCGTGCTGCCCAGCAACCCGGTGAGCGCGCTGGTCGCCTTCGAGGTGCTGGTGCGGCCGCTGGTCCGCGCCGCGCTCGGCAAGCTCAACCCGCACCGGCGCACCGTGTCGGCCGAACTGCTCACCCCGATCACCTCCATCAAGGGGCGTCGCGGCTTCCTCCGCGGCCAGTTGATGCGCGACCCGAAGAACGGCTCCTACCTGGTGCAGCCCCTGGGCAACTCGGGATCGCATCTGCTCGCGTCGTTGGCCGAGGCCAACTGCCTGGTGGTGGTCGACGAGGACACCACCGACGTCGCGGCCGGCGAGGACGTGCAGGTCCGGTTCCTCTCGCAGCGCGCGTGAGCCACCGATGCAGCCCGCCGACGCCGATGGGTTCCCGATCGGCCGCCACCCCGGCTGGCCAGCGCGCCTCGGCCCGCTGATCACGGAGCGCGGCCCCGTCGCGCTGCGCCCGCCGCGGCTGCGCGACGGCTCGGCCTGGAGCCGGACGAGGCTGCAAGACCGCACCTACCTGCAGAAGTGGGAGCCCACCGCGGTCGGCGGTTGGCAAGAGCGCAATGCGCTGATGGCCTGGCCCGCGCAGTGGAGCGCGTTGCGCGGGATGGCCCGACGCGGCCAGGCGCTGCCGTTCACCATCACCGTCGACGGCGAGTTCGCGGGGCAGCTGACCGTCGGCAACATCGTGCGCGGCGCGCTGCGCTCCGGGTGGATCGGCTACTGGGTGGCCGCGCGCCTGGCCGGCGGCGGGGTCGCCACGGCGGCCGTCGCGATGGCGGTGGACCACTGCTTCGGCCCGGTCGGGCTGCACCGGCTGGAGGCCACCGTGCGGCCCGAGAACCAGGCGAGCGTGCGGGTGTTGGAGAAATCCGCCTTCCGCCGCGAAGGGCTGTTCCGCCGCTACCTGGACGTGGCCGGCACCTGGCGGGACCACTACGTGTACGCCCTGACCGCCGAGGAGATCCCGGACGGCGCGGTGAGCAGGCTGATCAGGACCGGCGGTGCGAGCCGGCCATGACGCCGAGACCTTGATCACGCACCGTCACCGCTGACCGGGGCCGGGGCGGCCGAAAAGGCATCGAACGGCGGCAGATCTCTCGCCATTCGGCGGTATGGAAACCGACACGCCGATGTCGATGTTGCCGCCGACTGCTCTGAACGTGCGGTTTTCTTGTTCCCGGGGAACCGATGTGGCTCGGCGTGGCTCCGAGACAGAAGTGACTGATGTGGTTAGCGTGGCGATCGCAGACTTGTGTGCTGCCGGTGGCCAGGGGGAGGTGGCGGGGCATGCCCAGTTCATTGATATTCGCTGCGCTGGCAGCGGCGTGGCTGGTGGTGCTGGTTCCGATGTTCGCCCGCCGCCGCCAGGAAGTTTCCAAGACCACCGACTCCGCATTGGCCGCACGAGTCGTGCGGCGAGGCAGCGGACGGCGCCCGGCGACCCCCGGAGCCGCGACAACCCACGAGGTGGAGGAGGCGCTCGGGATGCCTGACACCGACCTTGACAACGCCATCGAGGAGAACGACGCCGACGGCTCGTGGCGACGGGTGCACAGCGACGACGTCCGGGCGGGCCGCCGCTACCGGCCCGGACGCGGCGGATTCGACCCGGAAGCCGCAGCGCTGGCCGCCCGCGCCAAGTACGCCCGACGGCAGCGCATCGTGCTCGTCATGCTGCTCGTGGCGGTGACCACGGCGCTGCTGGGTGCCCTGGTGTGGCCGGTCATGTGGTGGCTGCACGGCGCCACCGACCTCGTCGTCGTGGGTTACCTCACATACCTGCGCCGCCAGGTCCGCATCGAAGAGGACATCCGCAGCCGTCGTCTGGCCCGGATGTCCGGCGAGCACGACGAGATCGACGACTACGACGACTACGTCGACATCGACGATCAGCCCGTCTACGAGCACGATGAGGACCGCGACGACGAAACCGGGCGGCCCGACGACGGCAGGCCAGCCGCGCGCGCCGTCCGAGTGGAGATCGACGACGAGGACCCCATGTTCGATGAGCTGGACGAACGTACCTGGGAGCCCTACCGGCGAGCCTCCGGCGAATAGCCCGGAATCCCCAAGAGGGGGGTGCTGCGAAAGCTGATTTCGGGCCTTGCTAAGCTTTTGTCAGCACTCAACAAGGGGCTGTAGCGCAGTTGGTAGCGCGTCTCGTTCGCATCGAGAAGGTCAGGGGTTCGATTCCCCTCAGCTCCACCACAGATGGACTACTGAGACATGTGCCTGATTGAAGGGCATTGGAGTAGGACCGCGACGCCGGAAGGCGAAAAACGGGCCACCCGCTTTTGCGGGTGGCCTTTTTGTCGCCTCGGGTCCGGAATGGAGTGTGCGGTGTGAGGTGTTGATCGCTGCGCGTGCAGTCCCGGTGTCGTAAAGCTCGAAGGCGAGTTGGACGAAGGGTGCCCGCACCATCATCGACGACGATGGTGCGAATCACCCGGCCTTCGGAGTGGTCGATGTGGTTGAGGTACCCGATCTTGGCGCGGCCGAGAGTCCCGCCAGCGCAGGCTTCTCGGATACCCGATTCACGAGAACGACGACGAACAGTTTCGGCGTTCTCCAGGCGTCCTGGCCTGTTTTCTGACCAAACGCCCGCCCGCTACCTCTCAGCCTCGGCTTTCCCTTCCCACGCGAGGTCAGGATGTGGGCATGACGTAGCCAAGCTTCCGCACGGCCACGCGGAACTTCAACTCCGTGTCGAGCGGAACGGCGAGATGGCGTTCACCGACGAGCCGGCAGAGGGAGCGTGTTGCCCGGTCGCGGGCGATGAGCGTCGCCAACGCCGAGTCGGCGCATTCGATCATGCGGACGTGCCCGAGGTCGGTCAACTGTGCGGTACGACGGCTGATGTCGTCGACGAGGGCATCCAGCGTGCCGGGTACCTCATTTTCGGCACGGTCGGCCAGGAAGGCGGTGAACTCGGCTAGTTCGCGTCCGGTGTCGAGGGCGGCCAGCAGGCTCGTGGACGAGATCGTCCACACCCGGTCCGCGGTCCGTTCGGCATACGCCGACAGCAAAAGCTCGTCACCCGGCACCAGCGAGCCGGTGACCACCACGTCAAGGTTCGGTAGGATTTTCAGCCCGCGCTCCTGACCGGTGGCGGCCGGCGGCTGGTAGGTATCCGCGAGGCCAAGGGCGAAGCAGCCCAAAGCGTTGAGCCGGATCGCCTGTAGCCCGTCGTAGCGGCTCAGGGCGTCCAACTCGTCCGCGCCCCAGTTGTCCCGGAAGTCGTCCCGCTCGCCGTCGGGATGCACGTACTCGAGATCGATCAGGCCCAGCGTGCCCGCGTACTCGAACAGCACGGCCAGCGTGTAGCGGCCTTCCAGGATCTCCCATCGGTGGAAACCGTCGTAGCCGAGGCTGCCGTACTGCGGATCGACGAGGTACAGCTTCCACAACGCCATGTCATTGCGGGCGACGCTGGGATTCAGGCGTGCCCGCCGCATCGTGGTGAAGAGGCCGTCCACACCGATCCACTCGTCCACCGGGCAGCCGGCCAGCGCTCTGGCGACGACCTGCCGGCGAGGCTTGGCAGCACTGATCACGTTCTTGATCCGCTGGCCCTTGATCTCCTCGATCCGGCTGAACTCGTCGATCACCGCGTGTGTCAACCACCGCTGCCACAATGCCCGGATGACCTCAGCCGCTGGAGCGGCCAACGCGGCACGGCCTTTCGGGGTCAACCGCAGCCGCCCACCATCGATCCTGGCCAACCCGCCCGCCTGCAGCAACAAGGGCCACGCGAACGCCGCGATCGGCTCGTCCGGATAGAAATCGCCGCTCACCAGGCGCGAGCTCACCGTCCGGATGGTCGCCGCCGACGGCCGGCCGGTCTTCTCACTGCACCGCACCTCGCCGGCCGCGCACAATTCCAGCACCGCCCGCAGGTTCAGCTGAGCATCCTGCTCGGTCGGCCGAACGTGATGTTCAAGGACGTCGTTCACCGTGCGGAGGCTACTCGCGGTGCAGTTCGTTGAGGGCCCGCCGGTATGCCTCGGTATCAAACTGTTCGTGTTTGGCCAGGACGGGGTACATGTGCTTGGTGAGGACCGCGGCGAGTCTGTGCAGGATGTCGTGCCGGTTCATGCCCTGGTCGCGGAGCCGCCGGGCGGCCTGCCACACCTCGGGTGGGTCGTCGTCCCACAACTGGTTGGCGATCACCTCGTGCATCGTCAGGTGCAGCCGGGGGGAGTGCCCGTCGAGTTCGCCCTCGAAGAGCGGATCGGCCAACGACTCGTGGTATTCGGGATGCTCACCCTTGATGAGCAGCGCTCGCTCATCCGGGTCGGCGGGGTTGAGCCAGTCGAACCGCTCGCCGTCGATGACGGTGCTCTGGTACGCCACGGTGAACATCCGCCGGTCCAGGATGCTCTCGACCTCGGCCTTGTCCGCCGACGGCGGAACGTCGTCCAGATATGCCGCCGGGTCGACATCGCCTTCTGCCGGCGGGCCTGGCGGCGAGGCGTACCCAGGAGACCGGGAGGACTGCCTACTTCGACCGGACTTCATCGGCTTGCGCTTGCGACCCCTGCTCACCGGACTCACGAAATCCAGGTTCTCATGACGCGCTGGCGCCGACTCGTCGGGCTGGCTCCGCCGCCGTGTGCTCGATGTCGGCACGAGCCATTTCCGTCCAACAGGAATTGCCCGCGGCGCTGCGGGGACTGCTCAGCCAGTTGGCCGTGCCCCGGTGGTCGATCCGGCGGCGTCGGCACTGGTGAACCGGGCTGTCGCGGTGCTGCCCCGCCCAGGTTTCGACCCGTTGTTGTCGTTGCCGCTGCTGGCCTTACAGCCGTTCGCATACTCGCCGCCGTCGTCGTCGTCGACCGCGCCGTCTGCTACTGATCCCGTGCGGCGTAGGCCACCTGCCCGGAGGTCGCCGAGGCGTTCCCCGCCGAGCAGGCCGCCATCTGCAAGGCCACCCCCGTCCTGCAAAATGCCTGCAACTCAGCGACACCACCAACTGATAAACAGGACGCAGACTGACAATCCCAATCAGCGTGACCCCGAACTGGAGCCGGGCTGGCTGGTACGGCACGTACCACCACTCGACCATGACGCTGTCCGTCCCCTGGCCACCGGCACGAGGCGCGACCTGCTGGTGTGGCTCGGGGCGCAAGTACCAGCAATGCTGCCGACCACACAGCCTGGGCTCCCTCGACTGAAGGTCCAGTGGTCGATGAATTCCCAGAATGAGACGAAACTCCGGCGCGGGATCGCCGCAGCCGGCAATGCCGCCGTCGCCAGGAACGGCTACGTCACCGCGATCGACGCGTTGCTCGCCACCGGCTGGCTTCGGCCTGAGAGAGTTGAGGACTGGCGGCGTTGCCGCGTGCCATACCTGGAGCGGGTAGTGGTCGCCAGCCTGCCCAAGATCAGTACAGCGATGCGGATCTTCCGAAGCTGGGCCGAGAGCGAAGGAATGCGCCCCAGCGAGACGGTATACGTCAGTTGGACCAAGGATCGCCGCCGGCTGCGGTTTTCCAAATCGGGAGACCCGGACATCGAGCGCGCCTACCGCACTCACTGGTTACTACCCAGGGCGAACGGGCACAGCGGCGAAGGCTGAGTCGGCCGCACATCGGCAACGTCCAGCGAGGATATGAGGGGACAAATGACGAAAACGGCACGGGAACGACTTGCACAACTGTTCGACGATGTCGAGCCGACCGGGTCGTTCAGCGCTCAACTGCTGGCACCGGCGCGCATGCTCGAGCTTGAGGTCTCCGGTGTCGGGCCGGTACGCCTGCCGGTCCGCGCACCCCTAGCGAAGAAACTGATCGCGGTGGCGCGGCCGGCGATGTTCGGCAGGGGTGAGGAGACGCTGACCGACACCGGGGTCCGCGACACGTGGGAGCTGGCCCCGGATCAGATCACCCTCGGCGGGCCCGACTGGACGATGGTGCTGGACGGCGCGCTGGAGCACTTCCGTGACGAGCTCGGGCTCCCGCGGACGGCACGGCTGCGGGCCGAGCCGCACGCGATGCTGGTCTACGGCAAGGGACAGTTCTTCCTCCCTCACCAGGACTCGGAGAAGCACGACGAGATGGTGGGCACCCTTGTGGTGTCACTGCCGTCGGCGCACACCGGCGGGGAACTGGTCATCGACCACGCCGGGGAAAGCAGGGCCTATCGCGCGTCGAAGGAGGAGCTGACCCTCGTCGCGTTCTACTCGAACTGCCGTCATGAGGTCACGCCGGTCAGGTCCGGGTACCGGGTGACGCTCACGTTCAACCTGCTTGCCAGTGCCGAGACCTCGGTCCCGGAGGCCGGCCCGGTCACCGAGCTGGCGCACTGCCTGACCGAGCATTTCACCACGCCGGCCACCCCGCGGTACGGCGGACGCGACCTTGACCCACCGAACCGGCTGGTCTTCCTGCTGGACCACGAATACACCCAGCGGGGCCTGACCTGGCGCCGGCTCAAGGGCGCCGACGCGGAACGTGCCGCGCTGGTGCGCGCAGCCGCGGAGCGGGTTGGATGCGAGGCAGTGCTGGCGCTCGCCGAGGTGAAGGAGACCTGGGACGTCCAGCCGTCCGACGGCTACGGGTGGGACGACTACAACGGCGAGGACGAGGACCCCGACGACGATCAGCTCACCGACCTGATCGACAACGAGATCACCCTCGGCTGGTGGACCGGCCCGGACGGCGCCGGCGGCGAGCCGATCTCGCTGTACGTCTCCGACTATGAGGTCTGCGCCACCACCCCGAGCGCGGCTATGGAGCCCTACCGGTCTGAGTACGAGGGCTACATGGGTAACTACGGCAACACGCTGGACCGGTGGTACCGGCGGGCCGCGGTCGTCGTGTGGCCCCGGGACCGGGCTTTCGCGGCGCGTGCCGAGGCCGGATCGCAGTGGGCGCTACACGAGCTCCGCGATCGCATCGAGGCCGGCGACTTGGCGGGGGCGCGGGCCGCGGCGGAGTCGCTCGCGCCTTTCTGGAACAGGACCGCGTCGCGGGCGGGACTGCTCTGCAACGCGCTGGACGTGGCAGCGGGTCTGGGTGTTGCCAGGACGGCGGCGATGCTGCTGGAGCCGTTCCGCGTGGAGACGCTCGCACGGGAGCATGCGGGCGGGCTGGCGGCCGCGGCCGGGCGGTACGGCCAGGAGTGGACGCTGGACGTCGTCAACGGGTGGTTCGAACGGGGGCACCACAACGGAACCGACCGGCACGGGTGGGTCGAGAGGCTTCCGGGTCTGTGCGAGGCGCTACGTGTTGCCGGAAGACCGGAAGTGGTGCGGCTGCTGGCCGCCCGAACGTGGCGCTGGCTGGACGACGAGTTGCGGACCTGGACCACGACCGCGCGCATCGATGCCCGCCGGCCGAGGCTGGAGATGCTCAGTTCACCGCTGACACAGCTGATCGAGGCGGCCGACGACACGTTGCACGCGGAGATCACCACGGCGCTGCGCGGATACGAGGACACGGTGCTGGAATGTCTGATGCCGGCGTTGCGTTCGGCGGCCTCGCGGCAGGCGGCGGAGTTCGACACAATCGCGCGGGACTGCGCACAGCGGCTCGGCGCGATCGTCGCGCGGCCGCGGCGGGAAGACGACGACTGGTCAATCGCATGGACCGGGTGCGGGTGTGACCTGTGCGACACGTTGGGAACGTTTCTCGGGGCCCGGTCGCGGCGGATCTTCGAGTGGCCGCTAGCGAAGAACAGACGTCTGCACGTGCACACCCAGATCGACTCGGCCGGGCTGCCGGTGCGGCACCAGACCCGACGACAGGGCCGGCCATACACGCTCGTGCTGACGAAAACCGACGAGCTGCTCACGCGCGCCAAGACCGCGCGGCACACCGCCGAGACCGATCTGACGTGGTTGACCTCGACGTTGGCTGACGTATCAGCGCGAACATGAAGCACGTCCTGCGGTACGTACCGTTGCCCGGGCTTGGCCTGTACCCAGGTTGCCCCTGCGTGAAGTGCGCGGTCGGCGAGATTGAGCAGCCGCTGGTGGCGGCCGCCGTGGGCGGCACGCGTGAGGAGGCGGCGCAGCGACGCGGACCAGCGTGCATAGCTGTTCTGCACGTCAAGTTCTGCGGCGAGGAGCGTCGAGAGCATGCTGTCGCGCTCTTCACGCTGTGCAGGCGTCATGGGTCGCGCGCGAAGTCCTGCGCGAGGATCTGGTCGATGTGTTCGCGGCGTACCAGCCCTTCACACCGATCACCGAAACCCGGCGCGGGCTGCTGGGCGCGCCGGCCACCAGCGACGTGATCGCCGCCCTCGCCTGGTGCGCCAGGATCGCTCTCGACGGGTACCTGTGGGCGTCCTCCACGTTCAGGAAACGACCGTGACCGCGACCAACTCACGCCAGCTCGCCTGCGGCCCCTCCTGCGTCGCCTCGGTGAACCGCGTGTTGCCGAGGCGACGTTGCGTAGCGTGCGCGGTCCGGGCAACATCCGGAGTTGCAGCCGGGACATGGCCGTATCAGCGCCGCGAAGCTGGCCGATTGTTCTGCTCTTCTGCTGGCGAACCGGCGTCCCCGCCACCGCCCGTCGGAGCCATCCGCGACCCCCGCCGCTGGCGCATTCATCGCGCACCTGCGCCATTCGGCCGTGATCGACGTGGCGGGAGGCGATCGGCTCCCGGTAGAAGCGCTCCTAGCGGAGCGGTAGGTTCCGCAGGGATTTCTGCTCGGCCCGACCTGCCGACAAGTGGTTCGGAAACTCTTGCCGCAGTTGAGGTTCGGGCTTCGTCGGTGCCGTGGCCGGGTTAGGATCTCCGGGTTTGGGGTGATCGGTTTGGAGCGGGTTCGCGTCGAGGCGCCGGTTCGGTTCGGCGTCGCCGAGCTGATTCCCGACCGGTACCGGGAGTGCGGGTGGACCGTTGCCGTCGACGGGGTCGCCCAGTCCTACGTGGATCTCCGAGAGCCCGGGCACCTGAAGATGCCCTTCGCCGACTGGATCGGGCAGGCGATCGACCGGCATTGGCCGTCCGGGGACGCCGTGTCGGCCCTGTTCGTCGGCGGTGCCGGCTGCACGTTGCCGCGCTACCTCGCCGCGACCCGGCCCGGCTCGGAGCAGGTCGTCTTCGAGCTCGATGGGGCTCTCGTCGAGCTCGTTCGCGAACACCTCGAACTCGACCAGGTGCCCGGCCTGGAGGTTCGCGTGCAGGACGGCGGAAACGGCGTCGAAGACGCCCGGGACGCGAGCGCCGACCTCGTCGTGCTGGACGTGTTCCGGGCGGGCGACGTCGTCACCGAACTGGCCACCGTCGAGTTCCTCGCCGAGATCTCCCGGGTGTTGCGGGACGGCGGGCTGTACGCCGCGAACATGTGGGACGCCGCCGACCTCGGCTTCGCGCTGCGCGTCGTCGCTTCGGTCTGCGAGGTGTTCCCGCATGTCCTCGTGCTTGCCGAACCCGGTGTCCTGCTGCGGCGACGCGCGGGCAATGTCGTCGTCGTGGCGTCCACCCGCCGGCTGCCGATGGCCGGGCTCGTCGAGTGGGGCGCCGCCGCGAAGAACCGGGTTTCCTGCCTGGCGCCGCGGCAGCTGGCCGCCGTGTCCGGGACGGCCGCGCCACTCACCGAGGCGGAACCGCTGACCGTCCCGGTGCCTCCGGTGCGCCGGTGGGGCGACGGCTCCCGATTCGCCTGACGTATCCACGCGCTGTGGTTCTCGTGGGCACCCTCTGCCCACAGCAAAAGAAGATCTTTCGTCGCTGCGCAGTTCTAGCGGAAGGATATTGTGTAGATGCGGATTTCTGATGTAATTTTTCTTGACAAGTGATGCGGGGCACCGCACCACACGGCGCCGGGAGGCCGAACATGACCGCTCAGCACGAGACCGTTAGCGCAGTGGTACCGACCGACGTTCCAAGCCCGCGCGAGGCGGCCACCGGCGCCGTCGCGGCGCTGAAAGCCCACGTCACCGGTGATCTGCTGGACATCGTCGTGGACCTGGACGCCGGCGACGGGTGCCGGCTCCGCGACGCCCGGGACGGCACCGAGTACCTGGACATGACGATGTTCTTCAGCTCGGCGCCGCTAGGGCACGGCCACCCCGGCCTTCGCACCGCCGAGTTCGAGGCGGCGCTGGTGCGCGCCGGGCGGGTCAAGCCGTCCAACCCGGACTTCGCGACCACCGAGCAGGCCCGCTTCGCCGAGACCTTCCGGCGCGTGGTCGGCGTGTCCGAGCTGCCGCTGCTGTTCTTCATCGACGGCGGCACCCTCGCGGTGGAGAACGCGTTGAAGGTCGCGTTCGACTGGAAGACCAAGGTCAACGCGCGCAACGGGATCGCCGTGCGCGGCAGCCGCGTGCTGCACCTGGAGCGGGCCTTCCACGGCCGCAGCGGCTACACGCTCTCGCTGACCAACACCGATCCAGCGAAGATCCGCGACTACCCGGCGTTCGACTGGCCGCGCATCCCCAGCCCCGCGATCGAACCGGGCGAGCGGTGGGAAAGCGCCGAGCTGCTGCCGGAGGAGACCGTCGCGCTCGACGCAGCCCGCGCGGCGATGCGCCGGTACGGCGCGGAGATCGCCTGCTTCGTGTACGAGCCGATCCAGGGCGAGGGCGGCGACCGGCACCTGCGTCCGCAGTTCCTGCAGGCCGTGCAGGAGCTTTGCGGGGACAATGACGTGCTCACCGTCGCCGACGAGGTCCAGACCGGCGCGTTGACCGGGCGGGCATGGGCGCACCAGGCGCTCGGGCTGGAGCCGGACCTGGTGGCGTTCGGCAAGCGGCTGCAGGTGTGCGGGGTGATGGGCGGTCGCCGCGTGCTGGAGGTCGCCGACAACGCCTTCCGCGAGGTCAGCCGGATCAGCTCCACCTGGGGCGGTTCGCTGGTCGACATGGTGCGCGCGACCAGGATCCTGGAGGTCGTCGAGCGCGAGGGCCTGTTCGAGCACAGCCGGCAGATGGGCGAACTGCTGCTGGGTGAGCTCCGCGACCTGGCGGCGGAGTTCCCGTCGGTGGTCCACGCCCCGCGCGGCCGCGGCCTGATGTGCGCGATCACCTTCCACGACCTGGCCAAGCGCGACCGGGCGCTGGCCGTCGCCCGCGACAGCTACCGCACGCTGTTCCTGCCCTCGGGACCGGACTCGCTGCGCTGCCGCCCGCCGCTTTCGGCCCGACCCGAGGAGATCGTCGACGCGGTGGCAGCGCTCCGCAAGACCCTGGCCGACCTGGCCTGAAGGTGCAGGGGTTCGCAAGCGGTCGCTGCCGCCCGGGGCGACCGCTCGCGGCTGTCAGGTGGCATGGCGATGACCTGGCGCTCGCGCCGATGTCGCGCGAAATCGGCAGCACCCGGGACCGGACGGCGTTAGCTCCATCCTTTTTCCCAGGCCCGGCGGGCCTCCTCGTGGCCGTTGGCGACGCCGAGCTTGGTCATAGCCGCGGACAGGTAGTTGCGGACCGTGCCGGGGGCCAAGTGGACCGCCGCCGCGATGGTCCCGCCTTGCAAGGTGTGGCCGAGCAGTTCGACCGCACCGCTGCGCAAAGCGGGCCTGGAAACCGCCCTCAACGCCAGGAGGGGAGCCAGAGTTCTGCTTGCCAGTGCTCCTGGGTGATCGGCTCCCCGTTGAGGATCGGCCACAGCCACACGAAGTTCGCCACCACGAGCCCCACGTACAGCGCCACCGCGAGCAGCCCCGTCCGGCGCCGCTCGAAGTGGTCCCGCGCCGTGCCGAGGACCTCTCCCAGCACCAGCACGATCCCCAGCACCAGGAACGGCGCCAGCGGCGTCGCGTAGAAGTAGTACATCTGCCGGTCCAGGTTGGTGAACCACGGCAGGTAGCCCGCGCCATAGCCGACCAGGACCGCCGCGTAGCGCCAGTCCATCCTGCTGGTCGCCCGCCACACGGCCCAGCCCGCGACGGGCAGCGCCAGCCACCACATCGCCGGGGTGCCGATCAGCATCGTCGCCTCGACGCAGCTCGCCCGGCCGCAGCCAGTCACCCCGGACTCGTAGTAGTAGAGCATCGGGCGCATGCCCATCGGCCACGCCCACAGCTTCGACTCCCACGGATGCGGGTTCTTCGGCGTGACCAGGTGGGTGTGGAAGTCCAGCACGTTGAGCTGGTAGTACAGCAGCGAGCGCAGCGGATCGGGCAGGAACCCGAGACCGACGTCCTCGGAGACCAGCGTCGCGTGCCGATCCGTCGCCGTCTCGCTGGCGAACCAGCCCGCCCACGTCGCGAAGTAGACCAGCAGCGGGATCGCCACCAGCGACCACAACGCCGGCGCGGTGTCGCGCACCAGCGCGGCCCGCCACGGGTACCGGACCCCCGCCGCGCGTCGCGCCAGCGCATCCCAGATCACGCTGAGCAGGCCGAACGCCATGATGTAGTAGATGCCGTTCCATTTCACGCCGCAGGCCAGCCCGAGCATCAGCCCGGCGCCGAACCGCCACCAGCGGAACCCCAACCGTGGGCCCCACTTGCTCGCATCCAGCCGGCCGTCGACGCAGACCTGCCACATCCGGCTGCGCACCTCGTCGCGGTCGACCAGCAGACAGCCGAACGCGGCGAGCAGGAACATCGCCTGGAAGATGTCTAGCATCCCGACCCGGGACTGCACGTGGCTGAGCCCGTCGCAGATCAGCAGCACCCCGGCGATCGCGCCCAGCAGCGTGGACCTGGTCATCCGGCGGGCGATCCGGACGATGAGCAGCACCATCAGCGTGCCGGACAGCGCGGCCATGATCCGCCAGCCCCACGGGTTGTAGCCCAACAGCCACTCGCCGACCGCGATCAGCTGCTTGCCCACTGGCGGATGTGCGACCAGTTCGTACCCGGGGTTGTCCTCGTAGCCGCCGTTGCGCAGCATCTGCCACGCCTGCGGCACGTAGTGCTTCTCGTCGAAGACCGGGGTGCCCTCGTTGGTGGCGCGCCCGAGATCCCAAAGCCGCACGAGACCTGCGACGACCGTGATCGTGATCGTGACCAACCAGCCGCGCAGCCGGTCGGTGGGCATCGTCACGTCGAGCAGCGGACGCGGATCGCTCTCGCCCGGTTGCCGGGCCGGCGGCCTGCGACCGACGTTGACGAGTTCGTCGGCGCTGCGGCCACCAGGATTGGGGACGAGGACGGTCACAGCCTCCGATCGTAGGAGACCAGCCGCGAAGCGGGTGGCCCGCCGTCCCGGGTGGCCCGAACCTCGACGGCTTGCGGAAATACGCTGTGCGGTTATGGACACTGGCACGCTCCTGCTCGCCGCCACTCCGCTCGGCGACGCCCGCGACGCCTCGGCGCGCCTCGTCGACGCGCTCGGCTCGGCAGACGTAATCGCCGCCGAAGACACCAGGCGGGTGCGCTCGCTCGCCAGCGCGCTGGGCGTCGCCCCTGGCGGCAAGGTGGTCAGCTACTACGAGGCGGTCGAATCGTCGCGGACGCCGATGCTGCTGGACGCGCTGCGCGAGGGCCGCACCGTCCTGCTGGTCACCGACGCCGGGATGCCCAGCGTGTCCGACCCCGGATACCGGCTCGTGTCGGCCTGCGTCGCCGAACAACTCCCGGTGACCTGCCTGCCCGGGCCGTCCGCGGTGACCACCGCGCTCGCGGTGTCCGGGCTGCCCTCGGACCGGTTCTGCTTCGAAGGCTTCCCGCCCCGCAAGCAGGGGGAGCGGCGCCGCTGGTTTGGCCGCCTGGTCGCCGAGGAACGCACCTGCGTGCTCTTCGAAGCACCGCACCGGCTCGCCGACACCCTGGCCGACGCCGTCTCGGTGCTCGGGGGCGAACGGCGGGCGGCGGTGTGCCGCGAGCTGACCAAGACCTACGAGGAGATCCGCCGCGGCAGTCTCGCGGAGCTCGCCGCCTGGGCCGCCGAAGGCGTGCGCGGCGAGATCACCGTGGTGCTCGGCGGAGCCGAGCCGGCGGCAGCCGCAGATCCGGCGGAACTGGTGGCGCTGGTGGAGGAGCGCGCCGCCGAAGGCGTGCGGTTGAAGGACGCGGTAGCGGAGGTCGCGGAGCTCGCGGGCGTGCGGAAGAAGGAGTTGTACGACGCAGTGCTCGCCGCCCGGAGGTAGAGGTCCGCGCGGGTTTCGGGGCAAGATCGCGAGATGCGTAGCGCAGTGCTGGGCCTGCATTGGCAGGTCAACGTGATCGAGCCCGAGGGCTTCTTCGGCGGGATGCTCGCGGAGCCGGTGGCTAGCAGTGGCGTGGTCGGGCGGGCCGCGCGATTCCACCAGGCGGCCCGCGAAGCTGGGGCCGAGCTGGTGTTGACCCGGTTCACGGTGCCCCCTGGAGAAGGCGGGTTAGTGCGCAACACGGCGTTCATGCGTGCCGTCGGCGATGCGCAGGCCGCGTTCCGACCGGACGCGCCGGGATCCGCGCTAATCGCGGAAATGTCCGATTCGGACGGGCGGGTGGTGGACAATGCCGTGCCGGGCGGGTCCGGGACCCGAATCTCCTGGGCCGCCGTAGCAGCCCAGAAGGCTCACGGCCGGAGTGACCAGCGGGGATCTAGTCGAGCAGCGACAGCACCGGGGCGGCCTTGGTGAGCACTTCCTGCCACTCCCGGTCCGGGTCGGAATCCGCGGTGATCCCGCCGCCGACACCCAGGTGCAGCACGCCGTCGGCGTACTCCAAGGTGCGGATGGCCACGTTGAGCTCCATGCCCGCGACGGGCGAGACCATGCCGACCGCGCCGCAGTACGCGTCGCGCGGCTGCGACTCCAGCTCCGCGATCAGCTCCAGCGCCCGCACCTTCGGCGCACCGGTCACCGAGGCGGGCGGGAACGCCGCCGACAACAGCGCCGAGTTCGGCAGGTCGGCGGGAACCTCCGCCCGCACGTCCGACACCAGGTGCCACACGCCGGGGTGCGGCTGCACCTCCAGCAGCCGGGGCACCGTCACCCGCCCGACCTCGGCGACCCGCCCGAGATCGTTACGCGCCATGTCCACGATCATCACGTTCTCCGCGATGTCCTTGGTGGACGACCGCAGCAGTTCGGCGTTGCCATCCTCGTGCGGACCCCGGCGCGGCAACGTGCCCTTGATCGGGCTGGAGCGCACCACCCGACCGTGCCGGGCCAGGAACAACTCCGGCGACAACGACGCGATCGCGCCCCACGATCCGGCGACGTAAGCGGCCCGCGCGGGCTGCAACCGCGCACTGCCGGCGGCGAAAACGTCCAGCGGATCGCCCCGGAACGGCACCTCGAACCGGCTGCAGATGTTGGCCTGGAAGATCTCGCCTGCGGCGATCTCCTCCACACAGCCGCGCACGGCTTTGCCGTGCTGGTCGGCGTCCGGTCTGCCGACCGGCCCCACCTCCCAGGTCGCCGTCGGCGGATCGCCTGCGGCGACCACCTCGGCGAGTTCCGCGACCAGGCCCGGTTCTGCGGCGCGGAGCGCCTCGAACCACCACTGCCCGTCGGAGTCGAGGCGGAGCACGTGATCGGCCCAGCCCCACGCGGCCAGCGGCAGGCGTCGGGGTCGGGTGTGCTGCCCGGGGTCGGTGAGGCCGTAGCCGAGGTAGCCGATCCACCCGCCGCCGACCGCCCCCGGCTCCGCCTGGCCAGGGTTGCTCGGCGTACCCGAGCTGCTCGCGTCGCCGGAAGGGGCTGGCAGGTCCAGGGCGGTGAAGGCCAGCTCTGGCTGGGTCGCGGCGATCTGCACGGATGGGGCGAGGACGGCGGAGCCGCCGAACCAGTCGCCGGTCAGCGCCGCTGGCGGCGGTAGCCCGCGGCGACGCGCGCGAGCCGCGAGGCGGCGCAGCACCTTGGCCGCGCTCGCGTCGCCATCAATCGGGCGGGTGAAGACCGGCACGCCGACAGTATGACCACGCCCAACGCCTGTTCCGGACCGGCCTCCGCGTTGCCGGGGACGGGCCCCATCACGCGAGCCCCCGCCCTGGCCAGCTGTTCGTCCTGATCAGAGCCGTCCGCCCAAAACTGGCTGCCGTGCTGTCCGTGACGAGCGCCACCGCTGGCGAGCCCAGCTGCGATGCCAATGCAAACCCCATCGCCATGCCCGCCCGGTTTCTCTGGTCAGAGCCAGGTCAGAGTGCTTGAGTGCGATGCGGTGCCGGTGCCTCCCAAATACGCTCACGCCCCCACCTGCGGAAACGCCAACCCTGTGCGAGCTTGTGCGCCACTGTTCCCGCCAGGCGCCGTTCCGTACGGTGGCGGCATGGTGCGCGTGCTCTCAGCGACCAGGCTCACGAGGATCACCGGCGAGGACTCCTGCAACCGGACGGCAAGCCGGTTCGGCATCCACGCGACCGATCTCGGGATCATGTGGGACGACGGGCGGGGCGGCGTGCTGGCGGCGTTCGGCGACACCTACGGCGATGGTTGGGGCGGGCACGGCGCAGGCCCCGGGCACGCCGACTGGCGGTACAACGTGATCGCCCGGTCCACCAACACCGATCTCGACACCGGCCTGAAGTTCGACTCGGTCCTGGAGCGCGAGGACGGCATGGCTGGGCAGGTGCTGCCCGGCGACCGGACCGGGGTGCCCGAGCACACCGTGATCCCCACCTCCGGTATCGCGGTGGGTGGCCGGAACTACCTGCACTACATGTCGGTCCGGCACTGGGGGACGCCGGGCGTGTGGCACACCAACTACGGCGCGCTCGCGTACTCCGACGACGGCGGCACCACCTGGACGAAGTCGGAGACGGCGGTGTGGCCGAACCGGCGGCAGTCCTGGCTGAGCCGGTTCCGGCGGCGCGACCAGGGCGGGCACCCGTTCCAGATGATCGGTTTCGCGGGCGTCCTGGACCGACGCGTGTACCTGCTCGGCACCCCGAGTGGCCGGTTCGGTGCGGGGCACCTCGCCCGCGTCGGCGCCGATGACCTGCTCGAACCGGCGGCCTACCAGTACTGGACCGGGGCGGGCTGGGGCGCCGACCCGTTCGCCGCCGAACCGGGGCTGCCGGGCCCGGTCGCCGAGCTCTCGGTGCAGTACAACCGGCACTTCGGCCTGTGGTTCGCCGTGCACCTCGACGAGCACCGGGCGGCGATCGTGCTGCGCACCGCGCCGGAACTCACCGGGCCGTGGACCGACGGTGAGGTCGTCGTCTCCGGTGCCGACTACCCGGCGCTCTACGGGGGCTTCCAGCATCCGTGGGCCGCGGACCGGCCGGCGATCTACTTCACCCTGACCCAGTGGGGCCCGTACAACGTCGACTTCTTCCGCGCCGATCTGGCGTGATCCGTCCGGCCGCCGACGGTCCGTGAGCGTTTTCGGCTGCCGCAGCGCCCAAAAGCACTCACCGGATCACCACACCGTCGGGATGATGTCGGGCGTGACGACGCCGCCTCCGCAATCCGAAACCAGCCCCCGATGCCGTGGCGTGCACAACCCGGGGGATCCCGCAGCCGAGATGGTCTCTCGGGCTTCGCTACCGGTACCGCGCGCGGACATCTCCACTAACCAGAACCCGTTCGAGATCAGGTCCTCCAGAACCGTAGGCTAAGCACTATGAGTGCCTCTGTGTTGACCGCTGTGGCCTGGCCCTATGCGAACGGCCCGCGGCACATCGGCCACGTTTCCGGTTTCGGTGTGCCCTCGGACGTCTTCTCGCGCTACCAGCGAATGGCGGGCAACCGGGTGCTCATGGTGTCCGGTACCGACGAGCACGGCACCCCGATCTCGGTCCAGGCCGAGAAGGAGGGCCTGACCACCCGCCAGCTCGCCGACAAGTACAACCGGGTGATCGCCGAGGATCTGCAGGGCCTCGGCCTGGCCTACGACCTGTTCACCCGCACCACCACCGGCAACCACTACCAGGTCGTCCAGCAGATCTTCCTGGCGCTGCACCGCAACGGCTACATCGCGCCGAAGACCACCACCGGCGCGATCAGCCCGTCCACCGGCCGCACGCTGCCCGACCGCTACATCGAGGGCACCTGCCCGATCTGCGGTTACGACGGCGCGCGCGGCGACCAGTGCGACAACTGCGGCAACCAGCTCGACCCTGCCGACCTGATCAACCCGGTGTCCCGGATCAACGGCGAGAAGCCCCAGTTCGTCGAGACCGAGCACCTGTTCCTGGACCTGCCGGCGTTCACCGAGTCGCTGGGCAAGTGGCTGTCCACCCGCACCGGCTGGCGGCCCAACGTCCTGAAGTTCGCCCAGAACCTGGTCGAGGACATGCGGCCGCGGGCGATCAGCCGGGACCTCGACTGGGGCGTGCCGATCCCGCTGGACGGCTGGCGCGACCAGCCGATGAAACGGTTCTACGTCTGGTTCGACGCGGTGATCGGCTACTTCTCGGCCAGCGTCGAGTGGGCCCGCCGCATCGGGCAGCCGGACGCCTGGCAGCAGTGGTGGACCGACCCGGCCGCCAAGGGCTACTACTTCATGGGCAAGGACAACATCACCTTCCACGCCCAGATCTGGCCCACCCTGCTGATGGGCCACAACGGCCAGGGCGACCGCGGTGGCGAGGTCGGCCCGTACGGCGAGCTGAACCTGCCGGACGAGATTGTCTCCAGCGAGTTCCTCACCATGAGCGGGTCGAAGTTCTCCACTTCCCGCGGCACCGTGATCTACGTGCGGGACTTCCTCCGCGACTTCGGCCCGGACACCCTGCGGTACTTCATCTCGGTCGCCGGGCCGGAGAACCAGGACACCGACTTCACGTGGGACGAGTTCGTCCGGCGCACCAACTTCGAGCTGGCCAACGAGTGGGGCAACCTGGTCAACCGGTCCATCTCGATGGCCGCGAAGAACAACGGCGCGGTGCCCGCGCCGACCGTGCCGCAGGCCGCCGACGAGGAGCTGAAGGCGTTGTCCCGCAACGCTTTCGACACCGTCGGCGGGCACCTGCAGCGGTCCCGGTTCAAGGCTGCCGCGCAGGAGGCCATGCGGGTCGTGTCGGCGGCGAACAAGTACCTGTCCGACCAGGAGCCGTGGAAGCTCAAGGAGGACCCGGACCGCCGGGACGCCGTGCTGAACACGGCGCTGCAGGTGGTTTCCGACGCGAACACGCTGCTCACCCCCTTCCTGCCGCACTCGGCGCAGAAGGTGCACGAGCTGCTCGGCGGTACCGGGGTCTGGTCGGCGCAGCCGGAGATCCGCGAGGTCACCGACCTGGACGACGCGAGCATCGAGTACCCGGTACTGATGGGCGACTACGCCGCCGAGCAGGCGTCGTGGCGGTCCACCGAGATCGAGGTCGGGCGGCCGCTGCAGAAGCCGACGCCGCTGTTCGCCAAGCTGGACCCGAAGCTCGGCGAGACCGGCCCCGAGTGGGCCCCGATCGAAAGCTGACCCACCGAGGTGGGTTGCAATTTCAATGGAAATCGGAGCCCTGATTTCCATTGAAATCGGAGCCCTGATTTCAATGGAAATTGCGCATGCACGTGGGAGGTGCGATGAGCAAGCGCGACAGGAAGCGGGAGTTGCCGCCGGTGCCGGAGGCGCTGCCCGCCTCGGCGGTCGACGCGCACACCCACCTCGACGCGTGCGGGGCGAAGACGCCTGACGAGGTGCACGCGATCGTCGAGCGCGCGCAGGCCGCCGGGGTCGGCCGGGTGGTGACCGTCGCCGACGACATCGCCTCCGCGCAGTGGGCCGTCGAGGCGTCCACTTGGGACGACCGGGTGTTCGCCGCGGTGGCGCTGCACCCCACCCGGACCAAGGACTTCGACGACGCCGACCGCGAGGTCCTGGAGCAGCTCGTCGAGCACCCGCGGGTCGTAGCGGTCGGTGAGACCGGGCTCGACTACTACTGGGACTACTCGCCGCCGGAGCCGCAGCAGGAGGCCTTCCGCTGGCACATCGACCTGGCCAAGCGCGTCGGCAAGCCGCTGATGATCCACGACCGCGAGGCGCACCAGGACATCTTGCGGATCCTGGCCGAGGAGGGCGCCCCGGAAACGGTGGTCTTCCACTGCTTCTCCGGGGACGCGGAGTTCGCCCAGGACTGCGTGGACGCCGGTTACGTGCTGTCCTTCGCCGGCACGGCGACCTTCCGCAACGCCAAGGCGCTCCGGGAGGCCGCGCAGCTGGTGCCGCTGGAGCAGTTCGTGGTGGAGACCGACGCACCGTTCCTGACCCCGCACCCGTTCCGCGGGCACCCGAACGAGCCGTACTGCGTCAATTACACCCTCCGGGAGCTCGCCGAACTCCGTGGCATGACGCTCGAAGAACTGGTCGTAGCGACAACGGCAACTGCCGAGCGAGTCTTCCGACTCGATCAGGCGTAATCCCACCCTGCCGCTTCTCACCCGCTGTCTTTTGATATCGGGTGTTGAGCCGCGCCCGCTTGCGGTCCGTGACGCCGTCCCTACCGTCCACTTTGGAAGCCGGGATGGGGACAACCCCGAAACTTCGCCTGCTGGACGGAGGTCCTCCTGCCCGGACGCACGGCAGTCAGGATTGCGATGAAGTTCGGTTTGTTCACGAAGGCGACGGTAGTGGCGAGCATTGTGGTCTGCGGTGGCGCGCCGGTGGTGATGGCGTCTCCGAGCGCACCACCAGCCGCGCGAGCGGGCGTTTGGGACCGGCTGGCGAGGTGCGAGTCAGGCGGGAACTGGGCGGCCAACACCGGCAACGGCTACTACGGCGGCCTGCAGTTCAACCGCCGCACGTGGGCAGCCCACGGCGGCGAGAAGTACAACCGGTACCCGCACCGGGCCTCGCGGGAGCAGCAGATCGTCGTCGCGGAAGCGCTGCGCAGCGCCCGCGGCGGATTCGGCGCCTGGCCCGCATGCGCGCGAAAGTTGGGCTTGCGGAGATGAGGTGATCAACTCGACACGTGGGCCCGGATCCCACGTGCGAGGGGAGGGCGGGACCGGCCCGAGCGCGTTGAGTGCTCGGGCCGGACTCATGTTCCGGCCCGAGCCGATCATGGAAACCGCTGGTGCCGGGGACGTGTGAGATGTCACCAAGGCGGGCGGTCACCTAGCTGGCGGACCGTCGGCGGTACCCCCGAATGGGTAAAAACGGGGGCGATCTCGCTTACTGATAGTGCTTGGTTGCGCGGCAAATTATCGTAACGCAGATCACACGTGCCGTCGGGGTTCTTGGCTCCCGCCTTTGATCACGCTAGAGTCTCGGCCTCGTAACCGATGACAACCAGTCATGGGGAACGCCCGTTAGTCTCGCCGGTGTACGTCGGGGAAGCGGGCCACGAGCAAAGGTGCTCGCGGCCGGCTAGGACGGCGCTTGGCTACGGGAGTCGGATACAGACGCGAAGCACGAAGGTTGTGTGCCCGCAAGGACCGAGGGAGTGTTGAGCGACGACATGAGTCTCGCCCGACGCCGCCTCCGTTCCGAAACGCGCGAGCGCGACTTCCGCCTTCGGGAGGTAACGACCCTGTGAACGGACGCGGCGAGCCCAGCCATCCCGGCCATGCCCATCGGTCGGACGACGGCTACTGGGCCGAATCCTTCGAACCTACGACGGACTGGTTCACGCCGGTTCAGGCCGACCAGCACACCGCCGTCGGACTCCTGGACCGCCCGGAGCCGCAGCGCTACCCGGCCGAGGACCACCCCAGCTTCCCGCCGGGCGCGCTCGAGATCACGTCGGCGGACATCTACGAGGTCCTCGGGCCGGACGCCGAGGACATGCTGGCGACTGCCGAGGTCGACGTCGCCGAGGTCATCCGGCTGATCAACGCCGAGACCATCATCCTGCCGCCGCTGGTCATTCCGGAGGCGCTGCCGGAGGCCGAGGAGAGCGACGCCCCGCCGCAGGAAGTCGTCGAGGCGATCACCACCTGGAAGCGGCGCTTCCTCAAGGGCGCGGTGGCTGGCGTGCTGCTCAGCCTCACCGGTACCGGCGGCGCGGCCGCCGCGATGGACAAGTCGGTGACCGTCGAGGTCGACGGTCACGAGCACACCGTCAGCACCTACGAGGGCACCGTCGGTGAAGTCCTGGAGGACGAGGGCATCACCGTCGGCCAGCACGACGCGCTCAGCCCCTCCCCGCAGGCCAAGGTCAGCCACGGCGACACCATCACCCTCGACCGCGGACGGCTGCTGAAGCTGACCGTCGATGGCGAGCAGCGCGAGGAGTGGGTCCGCTCGGTCACGGTGGACCAGGCGCTTCGTCAACTCGGCGTTCAGGCCGACGGCGCGTGGGTCTCCGCCGACCGCACCATGACCGTGCCAGAGCAGGGCATGGACCTGGTCGTCAAGACCAGCAAGAACATCACGATCATCGACGGGGCGAGCGAGCCGCGGCAGCTGACCACCACCGCAATCGACATCGACGAGCTGGTCCGGGAGCAGAAGCTCGAACTCGGCCCCGAGGACGCGATCACGCCCGGCGGCGACCAGCGGCTCGCCAGTGGCGCCGAGGTGCGCATCGACCGCACGGGCAGCACGGTGATCAACATGACCGTGCCGGTCCAGCCCCCGGTGCAGGAGGTCGTGGACAACACGATGTTCAAGGGCGAGGAGCGGGTCGAGTTCCCCGGCGTGCCCGGCGAGAAGATCGTGTTCACCCGGGTCACCACCCGCAACGGCGAGGAGACCGGCCGGGAAACCGTCGGCGAGAAGATCACCAAGGAAGCCCAGCCCAAGGTCGTGCGAGTAGGCGGCAAGCAGCCCCCGACCTCCGGGGTCTGGGACAAGCTGGCGCAGTGCGAGGCCACCGGGAACTGGGCGGCCAACACCGGCAACGGCTACTACGGCGGCCTGCAGTTCAACAAGTCGACCTGGGATGCCTACGGCGGCGACCAGTACGCGCCGTACCCGCACCAGGCCAGCCGCGAGCAGCAGATCGCGGTGGCGGAAAAGGTCCGCGCGTCCCGGGGCGGCGGTTACGGCGCCTGGCCGGGTTGCTCCTCGAAGCTCAGCCTGTGAGGTGACCTTCCGGGATTACCAAGCCCATTTCGTCAGGTGAGGGGCACCCGTGGACACCACGGGTGCCCCTCGCTCGTCACCTGGTCGGGGTGGTGAGTTGGGGCGCGGGTAGCTTTTCGGTGTGGACGACCAGCAGGCGACGCTGCTTGGCCCGGCCGACGTGCGCCGGCTGGCCGAGGAACTCGACATCCGACCGACGAAGAAGCTCGGCCAGAACTTCGTGCACGACCCGAACACCGTGCGCCGAATCGTGACTGCCGCGTCGGTCACCGCCGACGACGTCGTGCTGGAGGTCGGCCCCGGCCTGGGCTCGCTGACCCTCGCGCTGCTGCCCGCTGCGGGCGCCGTGACGGCGGTCGAGATCGATCCGGTGCTCGCGGCGCGGCTGCCGCGCACCGCCGCCGAGTGCGCCCCGGCGCTGGCCGATCGCCTCACCGTGATCGAGGCCGACGCGCTGCGGGTCCGCGCCGAGGACTTCCCGGCGGCGCCGACCGCGCTCGTCGCGAACCTGCCGTACAACGTCGCCGTGCCGGTGGTGCTGCACCTGCTGGCCGAGTTGCCGAGCCTGGCGCACGGCCTGGTCATGGTGCAGTCCGAGGTCGCCGACCGGATGGCCGCCAAGCCGGGCAGCCGCGTCTACGGCGTGCCGAGCGCCAAGGCCGCGTGGTACGCCGACGTGCGCCGCGCGGGTCCGGTGCCGCGCAAGGTGTTCTGGCCGGTGCCCAATGTGGACTCCGGCTTGGTGTCGTTCCAGCGCATCGAGCCGCCGTCGACCGCGCCGCGCCAGGACGTCTTCCGCGTGGTGGACGCGGCGTTCGCCCAGCGGCGCAAGACGTTGCGCGCCGCGCTGTCCGGCTGGGCCGGGTCCGCGGCTCGGGCGGAGGAGGTTCTCCGGGCCGCTGGGGTGGATCCGACCGTCCGCGGCGAGCAGTTGGAGATCGGCGATTTCGCGCGCATCGCACAGGCCGCGACTACCGAGAGCGGTCGCTGAACCACCCGTCCGGGCGCTTGCCATCCGAGATCGATCCGCTACGTGGAGTCACAGGCAACACCTGGTGTGTTGGGAAAATTCCCGCTCCTCCGGGTGTGTGATTTGGCAAACGATTTCGGAAAGTGACGACTATCAACTTGCGCTGGAATCCGCCAGTGGGGTCTACTATTCGGGAAATCCATCCCGAGCGGCCGAGAGACCTGGCTCCGCGAAGCCGCAGCAACCACCCGGTGGGCAGGTGCTAACGCCAGGACCGATGGAGTTGTTGTGGAGTCCAACGCGCTGCCAGCTAGCCCGCCTGCGGGTCAAACCCGAGCCCAGCTGGCCCGATCCCGGCGAAACCACATCCGGAGGCTGTTGACGCAGCGTCGCGTCATCGACCACGGGCGCCGCACCACCACCGCCTGTCGTCGCGAGATGTGACCCAGCCTTTCCTCCCTTTCCGAAGTTCCTTGGCCTGTCGCCCTTTCGCGTGCGCGGCCGTCGCGAGCTGATGTGGAGCCGATCGTGATCACAGTCGAGAACCTGACCAAATCTTTCCAGCACAACAACGGATCCGTCCGCGCCCTCGACGGCGTGACGATGGAGGTTTCGGCCGGCGCGGTGTGCGGTGTGGTCGGTCCGAGCGGGGCCGGCAAGTCCACCCTGGCCCGGTGCATCGCGCTGCTGGAGAAGCCGGACAGCGGCGCCATCCGTGTCGACGGCACCGACCTGGTTTCCCTCGGCGGCAAGTCCCTTCGCGCCGCGCGCCGGCAGATCGGCGTTGTGCCGCAAGGAGATTCGCTGCTGCGGCAGCGCACTGCCGCGGGCAACGTCGCGTTGCCGCTGGAAGCGGCCGGTATCAGCGGCCCGCAGCGGCGCACCCGCGTCGGCGAGCTGCTGGACCTCGTGGGCCTGACCGACAAGGCCTCGGTCTACCCCGACCAGCTCTCCGGCGGGCAGCGCCAGCGGATCGCGGTGGCGCGTGCGCTGGCCGCCAAGCCTTCGGTGCTGCTGGCCGACGAGCCGACCTCGGCCCTCGACCCGGGCACCACCGACTCGGTACTCACCGTGCTGGACCGCGCCCGCGCTGAACTGGGTGTCACCGTGCTGGTGGTCACCCACGACATGGCCGTGGTGCGCAAGATCGCCGACGACGTCGCGGTGCTGGAGAACGGCCGCGTGGTCGAGCACGGCAAGGTCCTCGACCTGGTCGCCGAGCCCGGCAGCCGGGTGGGCACCACGCTGCTGCCGGACACCGACCAGGCCGCGTCGTTCAAGCCAGCCGGCGGTCGGCACGACGTCGTCGCCGAGGTCGTGCTGGTCGGCTTCGCCGCGGTCGGCGCGCTGCTGCCGGAGGCCGCCAGCCAGTTCGGGGTCGACCTCGCGATCCTGGGCGGCGGGCTGACCCGGCTGGGGGACACGCCGGTAGCGAAGTTCAAGGTCGGCCTGAGCGGCGAGCGCGCCGAGGCGGCCCTGAAATGGATGGTCGAGCGGGACGCGCATGTGCGACGTGCCCCGGTTTGCGTTGACGGAGCTGCTGCGTGAGTGATGTGACCCCCTGGTCGGAGGTCCTTGGAATACTTGGTGAAGCGACGATCGACACGCTCTACATGGTGTTGGTGTCGACCCTGCTGGCGGTGCTGGGAGGCCTGCCGCTCGGGGTGCTGCTGCATCTGACCTCGCCGGTCGGCCTGAGCCCGAAACCCGTGCTGTACCGGGTGCTCGGCGTGGTCGTCGACTTGGTGCGGTCCGTGCCGTTCGTCGTGCTGCTGGTGGTCCTGGCGTCGTTCACCCGGCTGCTGATCGGCACGTCGATCGGCAGCACCGCGGTGATCGTGCCGCTGACCATCGGCGCCGTCCCGTTCTTCGCGCGGTTGACGCAGAACGCGTTGCGCGAGGTCAGCTTCACCGTGGTCGAGGCCGCGATCACGACTGGATCGAGTCGGCTGCGGATCGTGTGGACGGTGCTGGTCGGCGAGGCGCGGGCCGCGCTGGTCGGCGCGGTCGGCGTCACCGCCGTGGCGCTGATCGGCTACGCCGCGATGGCCGGCGCGATCGGCGGCGGCGGGCTGGGCACGACCGCGATCCAGGACGGCTACCAGGGCTACGACGACCGGATCCTGTGGGGATCCGTGGTTGTGCTCGGCGTGCTGGCCTTCGCGATGCAGCTGATCACCGACCGCACCGCGAAGCTGGTCGACCGGCGCCGAACCGCGACCAGCTGACACCCCCCGAAACCACCCCTTGCCTGGGGACCTTCCACTCTGTCCAGAAAGGACAAACCCTGATGCGTTTGCGTTTTGCTGCCCTGGTGGCTGCGGCCGGCCTGGCGCTGGCCGCGTGCGGGGGCGGCGGCAGCTCGGCTGCCGAGAACCCGAACGCCCCGCTGCGGATCGCGGTCAGCCCGACCCCGCACGGCGAGATCCTGCAGTACGTCAAGGACAACTTGGCGCAGCAGGCCGGGATTGGCATCGAGATCACGAAGTTCGACGACTACAACCGGCCGAATGAAGCCGTCGCGCACGGTGAGCTGGACGCGAACTACTTCCAGCACCAGCCCTACCTGGACGAGTACACCAAGCAGCGCGGTGGCGACTTCGTCTGGATCCAGGCGGTGCACCTGGAGCCGCTGGCGGTGTACTCCAAGCAGTTCAAGTCGCTGCAAGAGATCCCGAACGGCGCGACGGTCACGCTGTCCAACGACCCGGCCAACCAGTTCCGCGGGCTGAAGCTGCTGGAGCAGGGCGGCCTGCTCAAGCTCAAGCCGGAGGCAGCGGTGGGCACCCGGCTGGAGTCGGCGATCGCCGAGAACCCCAAGAACATCCAGCTCAAGGATCTGTCGCCGGACCAGCTGCCGCGCTCGGTCGATGACGCCGCCGCCGCAGTGGTCAACGGCAACTACGCGATCAAGGCGAACCTGCAGAACCCGATCGCCGTGGAGAGTCCGGAGCACAACCCGTACGCCAACGGCCTGGTGACCACCCCGGCCCTGGCCAAGGACCCGCGGATCCTGAAGCTCGCCGAGCTGCTGCGTTCCCAGCAGGTCAAGGACTTCATCAACCAGAAGTACGGCGGCGTAGCCGTCATCCCGGCGTCCTGACCGGAGTTTCCCCGAGGTGAGGGGCACCCTTGAGTGGTTTAGCCGCCCAAGGGTGCCCCTCACCTCGTTTGTGTGCTCGGCTTGGGGCCGGGTTTGGGGTTTGTTCTTTAAAGCGGCGTCAGGCGCTTAGGCCACCCTTGCAACTTGCACCGTCGTGGGTTCTCAGACGTCGCCTGGCGAGGACAGCCCCAGCGCCGCGTAATGGTCATACGCAAGTCGGGCATCCCGGAGTCCACGTCGCGACCGAAATTCCCGCAGGGGGCCGTTACCCGAATCGCCGAGCAAGGTCAGCCGGAAAGGATCTCAAGGCGCAGGGAAGCAAGCGGTGGGCTTTCGCGGACACGTACGCTCTAAGAGTGCTCTCCGTGGTTCCTACCCCCATCACCGTCCGCGTCCCGGCCAAGGTGAACCTGCACCTGTCGGTCGGTGACCCGCGCCCGGACGGTTACCACGAGCTGGTCACCGTCTTCCAGGCGCTGTCGATGACCGACGAGGTCACCGTGCTGGTCGCCGAGGAACCGGGCATCGACGTGCACGGCGAGGGCGCGGATTCGGTGCCCACCGGGCCCAGCAACCTCGCGTGGAAGGCCGTGCAGCTGCTCGCCGAGCACAGCGGGCGGGATCCGGAGGAACCCGGGGTGCGGCTGTCGATCAGCAAGGGCATCCCGGTCGCCGGCGGGATGGCCGGAGGCAGCGCCGATGCGGCGGCGACGCTGCTGGCGCTGAACCACCTGTGGCGGCTGGAGCTGGGCCGCGACGAGCTCAGCGAGATCGCCGCGAAGCTGGGTAGCGACGTCCCGTTCTCGCTGCAGGGCGGCACCGCGCTGGGCACCGGCCGCGGCGAGCGGCTCGTGCCGGTGCTGGCCCGGCACACCTTCCACTGGGTGATCGCGCTGGATCGCCGGGGCTTGGGCACGCCCGGCGTCTACACCGAGCTTGACCGGCTGCGGGCGGAGTCGAAGCCGAACCGGGTCGGGGAGGTCGAGCCGCTGCTGGAGGCGCTGTCGTCCGGCGACCCGCGGCAGCTCGCCCTGCTGCTGGGCAACGATCTGCAGGCAGCGGCCGTCTCGCTGCGGCCCGGGCTGCGGCGCACGCTGCGCGCGGGCGTGCAGGCGGGAGCGCTCGCGGGGATCGTGTCCGGCTCGGGCCCGACCTGTGCCTTCCTCTGCACCGACGCGGACGCGGCGGTCCACGTGGCGGCCGAGCTCTCCGGCGCGGGGGTGTGCCGCACGGTCCGCGTCGCGCACGGCCCGGTCCCGGGCGCGCGGATCGTTTCCGAGGAACCCGCGCACCGCCCGACCCCGCCCCAGGTCCACGCCTGAAGTCCAGTTTCAATTGAAACTGGCGTTTAGGACTCCGGTTACGCAGTTTCAATTGAAACTGCGCCGGGACGACCCCAGCCCGTGATCACGCAACGCAGATGATGGAGTAGACGAGCACCCGATGGTGAACCTGGTCAATCTGGAGTCGGTCAGCAAGAGCTACGGCGTGCGCCCGCTGCTGGACGGAGTTTCGCTGGGCGTCTCGGCGGGCGAGCGCATCGGGGTCGTCGGGCTCAACGGCGGCGGTAAGACGACGCTGCTGGAGGTCCTCGCCGGCATCGCCGAACCCGACAGCGGCCGGGTCAGCCAGTTTCGTGACCTGCGGATGGCGGTGGTCACGCAGCGCACCGAGCTGCCCGCGAACTCGACCGTGCGCAACGCGGTGCTCGACCCGCACGGCTTCAGCGCCGAACACGAATGGGCCGCCGACCCGCGAGTGCGGTCGGTGCTCACCGGCCTCGGCATGACCCGCCTCGGCCTGGACACCCCGGTCACCGACTTCTCCGGCGGCGAGCGCCGCCGCGTCGCGCTGGCCGCCGCGCTGGTGCGCGACCTCGACCTGCTGGTGCTCGACGAGCCGACCAACCACCTGGACGTCGAAGGCGTGCACTGGCTGGCCGACCACCTGCTGGAGCGCAAGTGCGCGCTGGTGATCGTCACCCACGACCGCTGGTTCCTGGACACCGTCTGCAACCGCACCTGGGAGGTCGTCCAGGGCCGTGTCGAGCAGTACGAGGGCGGCTACGCCGACTGGATCTTCGCCCGCGCTGAACGCGCCCGCATCACCCAGCAGGCCGAGGAGAAGCGACAGAACCTCGCCCGCAAGGAACTCGCGTGGCTGCAGCGCGGTGCGAAGGCCCGCACCTCGAAGCCCCGGTACCGGATGGAGGCCGCCGAGGCGCTGATCGCCGATGTGCCGGAGCCCCGCGACACCGTCGAGCTGGTCGCGTTCGCCAAGCGGCGCCTCGGCAAGACGGTGCTGGAGCTGGAGGATGTCGACCTCCGGATCGCGGACCGCGCGCTGCTGGACGCCGTCACCTGGCGCATCGGCCCCGGCGACCGGATCGGCCTGGTCGGCGTCAACGGCTCCGGCAAGACGTCGCTGCTCAAGCTGCTCGCCGGGGAACGCGAACCCGACGCGGGCAAGCGCGTCGAGGGCAAGACGGTGCGGCTGGCGCACCTGACCCAGGAACTGCACGACCTGCCCGGGCAATGGCGGGTGCTGGAAGCGATCGAGGACGTCGCCGAGCGGGTCACCCTCGGCAAGTACGAGCTGTCCGCGTCGCAGCTCGGCGAGCGCTTCGGGTTCGGTAAGGGGCGGCAGTGGACGCCCGTCGAGGACCTTTCCGGCGGCGAGCGCCGCCGCCTGCAGCTGGCGAGGCTGCTGATGGCCGAGCCGAACGTGCTGATCCTCGACGAGCCCACCAACGACCTCGACATCGACACGCTCCAGCAGCTCGAGGACCTGCTGGACAACTGGCCGGGCACGCTGGTGGTCGTCTCCCACGACCGCTACCTGGTGGAGCGGGTGTGCGACAGCGTGCACGCGCTGTTCGGTGACGGTCGGCTCACCCACCTGACGGGCGGTATCGACGAGTACCTGGAGCGGCGGGAGTCGCTGCTGGACGCCGCAGAAGGCAGCGTCGGCAAGCAGGCGACCGACGCGGCGAAGCCGCGAGGGCTCTCCGGCGCGGAGGAGCATGCGGCGCGCAAGGAGCTCGCGCGCTGCGAGCGCCAGCTCGACAAGCTCGAGGAGCGCGAGGCGGGCCTGCACGAGAAGCTCGCGGAAGCCGCGACGGCGCCGGAGCGGGTGGCTGAGCTGAACGTGGAGCTGCGGGCGCTGAAGCAGGAGAAGGACGACATCGAGACCCGCTGGATGGAACTCGCCGATCAGCTCGGCTGACCAGAAGTCGTCAGACCGGCACCCACCGGAGTGGCGGACGCTGTGCGGCCGATCACGGTGCTCGTAAGCTGCGTCACATGAGTCAGTTCGTGGAGACACTGGTGGCGTCCGCCCGGGAGAACTCCGGTGCGCAGGCGCGGGGGCTCACGACAGGCGAGCCCGACCAACCGTGGTTCCGGACGTGGGCTGAGGTGCACGCCGATGCGCTACGGATGGCCGGGGCGCTGGGCGACGACCTCGGGCCCGGGCGGGTCGTCGCGATCCTCGCCGCAGATCCGGGGCTGATCGCGCCCGCCGTGCAGGCCGTGTGGCTCGGCGGCGGCAGCGTGACCATGCTGCACCAGCCGACGCCGCGCACGGACCTCGCGCACTGGGCCGAGGACACCGTTCGGGTGCTCAAGATGATCGGTGCGCGGCTGGTGCTGCTGGGCACTCCTTTCGAGGAGCTGGCCGGGGTGCTCGAGGAGAGCGCGATCGTCTACCGGGACCTGGCTGGCCTCACCGGCGGCGAACCACTCGCCGAGCCGGTCGCGGTCGACGAGGACGCGACCGCCCTGCTGCAGTTGACCAGCGGCTCCACCGCCGAACCCAAGGCGGTGCGGATCACGCACGGCAACCTCTACGCGAACCTGCGGGCGATGGTTGCCGCCGTCGATCTCACTCCCGAGCGCGACGTCGCGGTGTCCTGGCTGCCGCTGTTCCACGACATGGGGATGGTCGGTTGCCTGACGGTGCCGATGGCCATCGGGATGTCGGCGGTAAAGGTCACCCCGGCGGACTTCGTGGCCCGGCCGCTGCTGTGGCCCGAGCTGATCACCCGGTACCGCGCGACCGTGACCGCCGCGCCGAACTTCGCCTACGCCATCGTCGCCCGCCGGATGGCTCGCGCCGACGACGGCGACTTCGACCTGTCGAGCCTGCGGTTCACGCTCAACGGCGCCGAACCCATCGATCCGTCGGCGGCGCAGTCGTTCACCGACGAGGGCGCCCGGTTCGGACTCCGCTCGAACTGCATGGTGTGCGCCTTCGGGATGGCCGAGGCCACGCTCGCGGTGTCCTTCGCCCCGCTGGGCCGGGGTTTGGAGGTCGACGTCGTCGATGCGGACGCGCTGGAGCAGCAGCGCCGGGCGAAGCCGGTATCGCCGGATGCCGAGCGGGCGCGGCAGTTCGCGCTGCTGGGCCACCCGCTGCCGGGCCTGGACGTCGACGTCGTCGACGACGCCGGGCAGCAGCTGGGGGAGCGGCAGGTGGGGCGGCTGCGGATCCGGGGCGCGGCGGTGACGCCGGGCTACCTCACCGTCGACGGGCCGCTGTCCACAAAGGACGAAGACGGCTGGCTGGACACCGGGGACGAGGGGTACCTGGTCGACGGGCAGGTGGTGATCTGCGGGCGCCGCAAGGACGTGATCATCATGGGCGGCCGCAACATCTACCCGGTGGACGTCGAGCGGGCCGCCTGCCAGGTCGAGGGGGTGCGCGCGGGCAACGCCGCCGCCGTCCGGCAGGACGCCGGGAGCCGCCGCGAACGCTTCGCGGTGGTGCTGGAGTCGCGCTTGGCGGGCGATGAGAACGCGGAGAAGGCGCTGCGCAAGGAGGTCGCGGCCCGCATCGTCGACGCCGTGGGCGTCCGCCCGTCGGCGGTCGTGGTGCTGGCTCCGGGTTCGCTGCCGAAAACCCCGTCCGGGAAGCTCAAACGAGCCGCGACCGCGTCCCTGGTCCCCAGCAACTGACCAATGTGGACGAACGGAACCCGTTGGTGCGATGGGTGAAGGGCGCTTTCGACCGGCACCTAGGACACACGGCGCGCCAGTGCCTCCACGGGGACGACGGTGCCCTTCACACGGAAAGATCCACCCGTTGCAGCGGGGGCGCAGTGATCCGGGAACGGGTAGGAGCGGCGTTTTCGCGCGAAATCGCCGCTCCCGGCGTTAGTGGAACTGGTTCTGGGCGGCTTCGAGGCCCTTGGTGACCAAAGCTTCCACCGCGTCCGCGCAGACGTCGATGAAGTAGGCGAGCTCCTTGCGCTCCGTCCCGGAGAAGTCCTTCAGGACGTAGTCGGCGGGGTCCATCCGGCCGGGCGGACGGCCGATGCCGAAGCGGACCCGCACGTAGTCGCGGGTGCCCAGGGACTTGCTGATCGAGCGCAGCCCGTTATGGCCGTTCTCGCCGCCACCGCGCTTGAGCCGGATGGTGCCGAACGGCAGGTCGAGCTCGTCGTGGATCACGATCAGGGACTCCGGCGGCGCCTTGTAGAACTTCACCGCGCCGGCCACCGGGCCGCCGGAGAGGTTCATGAACGAGCGCGGCTTGACCAGCACGGCGCGCGCTCCGGCCAGCCGTCCCTCGACGACCTCGGCACCGGCCTTGTGCGCCTTGAACTTCCCGCCGATCCGGTCGGCGAGCTCGTCGGCGACGAGGAAACCGATGTTGTGCCGGTTTCCGGCGTAGCGCGGACCGGGGTTGCCGAGCCCGACGATCAGCGCGACCGAGTCCGGAGTGCTCACGGGAAGAAGTCTCCTGCTCTAGATGGCACGCAGCGCGCTGTCCCGCTCAGGTCGAGGGGGACAGCGCGCGGTGCGGCCCGACGTCGGGGGCTCAGGCCTCTTCGGTCTCGCCCTCGGCGGCCTCGGCGGGGGCCTCTTCGGCCATCGACGCGGCGGCTTCGGTGACGTTGACGACCAGTGCCTCGGGGTCGGACTGCAGGGTCACGCCCGCCGGCAGCTGGATGTCGGAGGCGTGGAACTGGGTGCCGATCTCGGCACCGGCGATCGACAGCTCCAGCTGCTCGGGGATGTGCAGCGCCTCGGTCTCGATCTCGACGTCGGTGATCTCCTGGCTGACCAGGCCGCCGGGGCCGGCCTCGCCGGAGAGCACGACCGGAACCGCGACGGTGACCTTCTCGCCGCGCTTGACCAGCAGCAGGTCGACGTGCTCGATGTAGTTCTTGATCGGGTGCGTGGTGATGGTCTTGGTGAGCGCGAGCTCGCTGTCGCTACCGGACACATCAAGCGTCAGCACCGCGTTGTGCCCGTTCTCGCGGATCGCGCGGGCGAACTCCACGGAGGGCAGGGACAGGTGCTTCGGGTCGGCGCCATGACCGTAGAGCACCGCGGGGATCTTGCCGGCGCGGCGGGTGCGGCGGGCCGCCCCCTTGCCGAACTCGGTGCGCTGCTCGACGGCGATACGTACCTCGGACACGGTGGTGCACTCCTCATGACGTCGGGCGGAACGTGAATTGGTCGCTGGCCTGCGGCGGTGGGGCGCGCTACTGGCGTGATTACGACGCGGTGCCGAACGGGCACCCGGGGTGTGAGCGACATCAGTGCGCCAACCGAATGGTCGGCGACCACCGTGCCACCGCGTCGATCACGCCGGGCGAACGTCCCGACCTCGCCGAGGCAACCTGACTAGTCTAAACGTTGCTTGCACAGTCGTTTTCGCATGGGTGACTCCACCCGGTTCGGGTCGCTCCCGGGCGTTCGGCACGGGCGCGCCAGCTCGATGGTTACCTCCAGGAACTCAGTGCACTTTGAAGTCACCAGTAACTAATAGTTATCGTCGGTGACCAGCACAGAAGGAGGATGCGATGAGACTGGTCCTGTTTGGTGCCACCGGCTTCGCCAGCGGCAAGATCCTGCGGGAAGCGCGGCAGCGCGGGCACGAGGTGGTCGGCGTGGCGCGGCACGTCGAGTCGTTGGCCGAGCCGAGGGAGGCGGGCTCGCTACACGACGAGAAGTTCGTGCTCGACGCGACCGCGGGTGCGGGCGCGTTGATCGTGGCGATCCCGGGGCGGCCGATGCCCGACGGCACGAAGCTGTTCGACGCGGTGCCAACGCTGTTCGCCACGGCCAATCGGCGCGGCCTGCGGATCGGCGTGGTCGGCGGTGCCAGCAGCCTGCGGGTCGCCGATGGGGGCCCGCGGTTGATCGATACCTCGGAATTCCCGGACGAGTTCAAGCCGGAGGCGGGCGCGCACGCGGAGGTGCTCGCGGCGCTCCAGGAGGCGCCCGCCGGGGTGGACTGGTTCTACGTCAGCCCCCCGGCGAACTTCGGTGCCCACGCTCCGGGCGAGCGGACCGGGTCCTACCGGCTCGGCGGCGACGTGCTGGTGACAAATGCGGACGGCAACTCCTCGATCAGTGGCGACGACTACGCGATCGCGTTCGTCGACGAACTGGAGCGGCCCGCGCACCGGCGGCAGCGCTTCACGGTCGGCTACTGAGCAGCCTCGGGATCGGTGATTCCAGTCACAGAAGGCCGGTCCTGAAATACTTGAAGGCTCAAAAATGTTGAGATGACAGTGGCTCGCGCCGTCCCGTGCGAGTCCCCGATTCCCACCCGACGGCTCCAGGAGTTAGCTCATGACCGCGATCGACCAGGCCGAGCAGCTGGTGCTCGGCGCGGACGCCCAGGCCCTGCTGTTCCGCGACGCCCGCACAGCCAACAGCTTCAGCGACGAGCCCGTCACCGACGAGCAGGTCCAGGCGATCTACGACCTGGTCAAGTGGGCCCCGACGTCGATGAACCAGCAGCCGCTGCGGATCCTGTTGGTGCGCTCCGAGGAGAGCCGGCAGCGGCTGCTGCCGCACCTGATGGAGGGCAACCGGGCCAAGACCGAGAAGGCCCCGCTGGTGGCGATCCTGGCCGCTGACACCGACTTCCACGAGAACCTGCCGCGCGTGTTCCCGCAGCTGGAAGGCGTGAAGGACATGTTCGCGGCCAACGACGAGCTCCGCCTGAACAACGCGACGCTCAACGCGAGCCTGCAGATCGCGTACTTCATCCTCGGCGTGCGCGCCGCAGGGCTGGCCGCAGGCCCGATGACCGGGTTCGACGCGGCCGGGATCAACGCGGAGTTCTTCCCGGCGGGCAAGCAGCAGTCGCTGGTGGTCGTGAACATCGGCAAGCCGGGCGAGAACCCCTGGTTCGACCGCCTGCCCCGCCTCGACTACGACGAGGTCGTCACCACCGTCTGATCACCACGCGATTTCCATCGAGCGTTTTCCAGCTTCTTCTCGCGTTGCGGTGCGGGGGGCGGAACCGCGAAGCGGCGAGCGGCCCCGGTCCGAAGTGGACCGGGGCCGCTCGTGGTAAGTGGCCGTTCGACCTCGCTCGGTCAGGCGCGGCCGTCGAAGAGGCTGGTGACGGAGCCGTCCTCGAAGACCTGGTGGATGGCCTCCGCGACCAGCGGGGCGATCGACAGGACCGTGAGGTTCGGGAACCGGCGCTCCTCCGGGATCGGCAGCGTGTTGGTCAGCACGACCTCCTTCGCGCCGCAGGACGACAGCCGGTCCACCGCCGGGCCGGACAGCACGGCGTGGGTGGCGGCGATGATGACGTCCTTTGCACCGGCCGCTAGCAGCTGCTCGGTGGCCTTGGTGATGGTGCCGCCGGTGTCGATCATGTCGTCGACCAGCACGCACAGCCGGCCCTCGACGTCACCGACGACGCGGTTGGCGACCACCTGGTTGGGCTTGCTGGGGTCGCGGGTCTTGTGGATGAACGCCAGCGGCGTGCCGCCGAGGTCGTCGGCCCACTTCTCCGCCACCCGGACGCGGCCGGAGTCGGGGGAGACCACGGTGATCTGCTCGCCCGCGTAGGTGTCGCGGATGTAGCTGGCCAGCAGCTTCTGGGCCATCAGGTGGTCCACCGGGCCGTCGAAGAAACCCTGGATCTGGTCGGTGTGCAGGTCCACCGCCATGATCCGGTCCGCGCCGGCGGTCTTGAACAGGTCGGCCATCAGCCGCGCCGAGATCGGCTCGCGACCCTTGTGCTTCTTGTCCTGGCGCGCGTAGCCGTAGAACGGCATGACCACGGTGATGCGCTTGGCGCTGGCGCGCTTGAGCGCGTCCACCATGAGCAGCTGTTCCATGATGGCGTCGTTGAGCGGGTTGCAGTGCGACTGGATGACGAAGGCGTCGCAGCCGCGCACCGACTCGTCGTAGCGCACGAAGATCTCGCCGTTAGCGAACTTGTAGGCAGCCTGGGGCGTGACCGTTACGTCGAGCTGCTTGGCCACCTCCTCGGCAAGTTCCGGGTGACTGCTACCGGAGAAGAGCTTGAGGCTCTTCTTCGGGGTCGCAGACATGGCACTCACGGTCATCGTCCCTCCCCGTAAGACGTCCGTCACTGGGCGCCGTTCGTCGGATTGGTGGTTGGTTCTTTCGACAAAGCCTGTTGCGCGGCCTGGTCTGCGGCGGTGCCGGGGCGGCGTCTGGCGACCCAGCCTTCGATGGTGCGTTGCTTCCCGCGGGCGACCGCCATCGCCCCTGGCGGGACATCTTGGGTGATCACGGAGCCGGCGGCGGTGTAGGCGCCGTCGCCGACCTCGACCGGGGCGACGAACATGTTGTCCGCGCCGGTCCGGGCGTGTGATCCGATCACGGTGTGGTGCTTGGCCACCCCGTCGTAGTTGACGAAGACGGTGGCGGCGCCGATGTTGCTCTGCTCGCCGATCGTCGCGTCGCCCACGTAGCTCAGGTGCGGCACCTTGGTGCCGTCGCCGATCGCGGCGTTCTTGGTCTCGACGAAGGTGCCGATCTTGCCCTTCGTGCCGAGCCGCGTGCCGGGGCGCAGGAAGGCGAACGGCCCGACCTGGGCGTCCGGCCCGATTTCGGCGCCCTCACCGTGGGTGCGCACCACGGAGGCGCCTGGGTGGATCACGCAGCCGGTGAGCGTGGTGTCGGGGCCGACGGTCGCGCCCTCTCCGACGGTGGTGCCAGCGCGCAGCTGCACGCCCGGCTCCAGCAGGACGTCGCGCTCCAGCACCACGTCGCAGTCCAGCCACACCGAGTTCGGGTCGGTGATCGTGACGCCCGCGCGCATCCAGCGCAGCAGCAGCCTGCGATTGATCTCGGCGCCGAGGCGGGCCAGCTGCACCCGGTCGTTGATGCCTTCCACCAGCCACGGGTCGGCGCAGACCAGGGCGCCGACCGGGCGGCCGTCGTCGCGCGCGATCGACAGGACGTCGGTCAGGTAGAGCTCGCCCTGGGCGTTGTCGGTGGACAGCCGCTTGAGCGCGTTGGTGAGCACTTCCGCGTCGAAGGCGTAGACCCCGGAGTTGATCTCGGTGATCTCCGCCTGCTCGGGGGTGGCGTCCTTCTGCTCGACGATGCCGGTCACCCGGCCCTCGGCGTCGCGCAGCATCCGGCCGTAACCGGTCGGCTCGTCGACCACCGCGGTCAGCACGGTGACGGCGTTGCCGGAGTCGCGGTGCTCGGCGAGCAGGCCGCGCAGGGTGTCGCTGTCCAGCAGCGGCACGTCGCCGTAGCTGACCAGTACCGTGCCGGTGAGGCCGTCGGGCAGTTCGGAAAGTCCGCACGAGACCGCGTGCCCGGTGCCGAGCTGCTGTTCCTGCACCGCGGTGCCGATCGGGCGGTCGAGGGCGCCGGCCAGGCCTTTCAGGTGCTCGGCGACGGCGTCGCGGCCGTGCCCCAGCACGACCACCAGTGCATCGGGGTCGACACCGGCCGCAGCGCGCACGGCGTGTTCGACCAGGGGCCTGCCCGCGAGCCGGTGCAGCACCTTCGGTGTCGCCGATCGCATCCTGGTGCCCTCGCCAGCGGCGAGCACGATCGTGCTGACGGTTTCCGAAGACGCATCGCTGCGGGAGGAGGGCTGGGCGGTGTCGCCCTGGAGCATCAGCGCTCTCCCTTGATCTCTAGAAGCGGCTCGGCGGCGTCGATCAGCCGTCGGGCCGACAGTGCCTGTTGCGTCCAAGCGGGTGAAGGGTAACCGGGCCGCCGCCCCCTCGGCTCCGGTGCCCCTGCGCGCCTGTCCGGCGGATGTGATGGTACCGCCGACCGCTGGTATTCCGTGTGCGGAGTCAGCCCCCTAGCTGCGGCTTTGTGATCTTCCCTGCATTCGCGGAACCCCTGCGGCGCTGCCCGCTGTGGCCGATCACACGCCGCTGAACCAGGGATCTGACATGGGCGGAGGGCCCTCCGCCCGACTGGGCAGGTCGAAGGGGCCCTTCGCGCACCACTGGAAGACGTCAGAGGGCGTCCGGGGGGATCCACACCGAGTGATCTTCGGCCGGTCTGTCCGGCGGGTCGTTAGTCACGCCGGAGAACGCCGAGACGCGATTGCCGCCGTCGCGCTTCGCCTGGTACATCGCGGCATCCGCGCGCGCCAGCACCTGCGCCGCCGATTCCTGCGGGCGCATCGCGACGACGCCGATCGACAGGGTCACGCCGCGCGAGAGCTCGCCAGGCAGCCGGTCGACCGCCTCGGCGGTGCGCTGCAGCGCGGCCTGCGCGGCACCGAGGGTCGCGCCAGGCAACAGCACGACGAACTCGTCACCGCCGTAGCGGGCCACGAAGTCATCGGTGCGCAGGGTGTCGCGCAGGGTCATCGCGACGGTGCGCAGCACGTCGTCGCCCTCCGCGTGCGAGCAGCGGTCGTTGACGCCCTTGAACCCGTCGAGGTCGACCAGCGCCACGGCGAGCGGCTGCGCATCGGGCGTGTTGAGCAGCGTCTCCAGGCGGTCGTCCAGCGCGCGGCGGTTCGATAGGCCGGTGAGCGGGTCCTGCAGGGCCTGCCGGGTGATCGCGTCGTGCCGGTGGATCAGCCGCGAGTTCTCCAACCTGGTGACCAAAGTGGACAGTCGGGCTTGGCGCATCGTCCACAGCTCGGTCTCCAGCTCCAGTGCGTAGTCCCGCAGCGCGTCGTGGGTGACTCCGGTGCCGACTTCGATCAGCTGCGCGTACTCGCGGGCCAGCGAAATGCGCAGGGTCGGCTCCGACGTGTCGCTGGCCGTGTCCGCGCGGGTGTCCGACAGCACACGCACCGCCTCTTTGCTGAGGTCCGCGCGGGTCAGGCACCGGGACAGCGCGATCGCGACGATGATCTTCTCCCGCGGGTGGATCGCCCGGTCCAGGGCGCGCAGCACCTTGAGTCGCTCGATGTGCTCCACGTGTGGCTGCGCCAGCGCGTGGGCGGCGCCGAGCACCGGCACCTGCTCGGCAGCGGGGCGGTCGGACACCCGGGGGAACAGCGACTCGCGCCACGGGCCCTCCACCGCGACCGCAATGGCCGACGCGGTGGTGAACCGGGCGGTAGCCTCCTCGCGCTGCCCTATGCGCTCCAGTCGCAGTCCCCAGCCCAGCAGCATCCGGCACCGGTTGATCATGTGCACCGCGATCTCGTGCGGGCCGCCGCTCTCCCGGATCCGCTGGTGGGCGCGGGTCATCACCTCGTCGGCCGTCTCGTAGACGCCGAGCTGGGTGAGCACCAGGCCGATGTCGATCAGCGAGGTGGCCAGCAGACGCTCCCACGACCGGCGGCCCAACGTGCGGTCCGGGATCAGCTCGTCGTCGAGCATTGCCAGGCCGTGCGCGACCTCGGTGAGCGCAGTGTCCTCGCTGCCGCCGAGCAGAGCGCGCCGACTGCGCAGCGCGTGCGCATCGGCCAGCAGGACGTCCAGTCCATGCCGCCGGGTGTGCATGAGGAGCTCGTCGAGCAGGGGATCGGCGCTGTCGACGAGGCCGGGTGTCACCAGCCGCATCGAGGCGCAGTGCCGCAGGAGTTGGCCGACTATGCGCGGTTCGCCGCGTCGCTGGGCCTCGGCGAGCAGGTTGTCGGCTTCACGGATGGTGCAGCGCTGACTGGCCGTGTCGCTGTGCTGGCCGACTGCGTTGAGTTCGCGTGCGCGTCCCACCAGCCACGCGTCGGACACCTCGCTTAGCGTGGCCACCGGGTCATCGCGCACGGCGGTCGTGTCGTCGCGCAGCGGCGCACACCCCCTGTTCACCATTCCACCCCGGCAGCCCGCGCGGCGCGCTGCGCGGTGTTGCCGGCCGCGCGCCGCATCGGACCTGGGAGGACCGCTCGCTCCGCCGCCAGGATTCGAACCTGGACCATCGGAACCAAAATCCGAGGTGCTGCCTTTACACCACGGCGGATCGGGTGCTGTTGGCCCGCAGTGCCAGCATGCGACTCCTGGCACCGGTACCCGAGCCTACCGGCCCGGGCTGACAGGCGGTGGTACCCGGCCGACATCGTGGCATGCCCTGGCTGCCGGGTCGGCGTCGGGCTGGTTTGTTCGCGGGTTTCGTCGAGGGCTGGCACGTGTATGTGACGTACCGAGCTGTCGCATGGTTGCGTTCAAGATCACGGCTGTTCGGGTGAACAAGGGCGATTCGGACACGCCCGAGTGGGTGCGACACGCCGCAATTTTGGGGCCGGGGGTGACGATTCGGCATCAAAGAACTTACGCTTGCGTAGGTTACGGTCCCGTAGGGTGGAGGTGTTGCGGGGCCGTGATTCCCGGGGCTGACCGCAGTTTTCCCACCTCCCCAACGCCATTCGAGGTATTGAGTATGACCGCAGCAACCGAGCGCGTTGCCCCTACAGAGGCCCGCGCGGAGTCCGGGCCGAAGCCGCTGACCGCGGGCACCCGACCCTGGGTGGCGCAGCTGGCGGTGTACGTGTTCGTCCTGGTGCCGTTCCTCGCACTCGTGCTGGCGGTGCCGGCGGCCTGGGGCTGGGGCCTTGGCTGGGTCGACATCGGCTTGGCGCTGGTCTTCTACGTCGCGTCGGGACTCGGCGTGACGGTCGGTTTCCACCGGTACTTCACGCACAGCTCGTTCAAGGCCAAGCACGGCGTCAAGATCGCGTTGGCGATCTTCGGCATGATGGCCGTGCAGGGCCCGGCGATCACGTGGGTCGCCGACCACCGCCGGCACCACGCCTTCTCCGACCGCGAGGGCGACCCGCACTCGCCGTGGCGCTTCGGCAGCTCGCCCGCCGCGCTGGCGAAGGGCTTCTGGCATGCGCACATGGGTTGGCTGTTCGAGCGCGACCTGACCAACGAGGACCGCTTCGCGCCGGACCTGCTCAAGGACGAAGCGCTGGTGAAGGTCAACCGGCTGTTCCCGCTGTGGACGGCCCTCAGCCTTCTGCTGCCCGGTGTGCTGGGCGGGCTGTTCACCTGGTCGCTGTGGGGCGCGTTCACCGCGTTCTTCTGGGCCGGTCTGGTCCGGGTGTCCTTCCTGCACCACATCACGTGGTCGGTGAACTCGATCTGCCACATGATCGGCGAGCGGCCGTTCAAGAGCCGGGACAAGGCGGCGAACTTCTGGCCGCTAGCGATCCTGTCCTTCGGCGAGTCCTGGCACAACCTGCACCACGCCGACCCGACCTGCGCCCGGCACGGCGTGCTACGCGGCCAGATCGACATCTCGGCGCGGGTGATCTGGATCTTCGAGAAGCTCGGCTGGGCCTGGAACGTCCGCTGGTCCAACGAGAAGCGGCTGGCCCGCATCTCGGTCACCGAGTACAAGGGCTGACCGCCCGGCTCCAGGAGTGCCCGCGCAGCGGCGTTCGCGCGGGCACTCTTTCATCTTCATCGGGCCAGCGCATCGGTGTCGGCCCCGCACCTTAGGGTTGTGCGAGTGGTATCACGGCGACGCGGGCGGACTGCGCCCGAACCGGAGGCGCGACCGAAGGGCCGCACCGCACGGGTCAGGATGACGGGCAAGGAACGTCGGCAGCAGCTGCTGGACGTGGCCCGGGCCTTGTTCGCGGAGAAGGGCTTCGACGGCACGTCGATCGAGGAGATCGCGCACCGCGCCGGGGTGTCCAAGCCGGTCGTCTACGAGCACTTCGGCGGCAAGGAAGGCGTCTACGCGGTGGTGGTCGACCGCGAGATGCGCAACCTGCTGGACCTGGTCGTCTCCGCCCTGTCCGCGGGACATCCGCGGGAACTGCTGGAGCAAGCGGCGCGGGCGCTGCTGGACTACATCGACAACAACACCGACGGTTTCCGGGTGCTGGTGCGGGATTCGCCGGTGGCCAGCAACAGCGGCACGTTCTCCAGCCTGCTCAACGACATCGCGAGCCAGGTCGAGCACATCCTCGGCCTTCAGTTCAGCGCGCGGGGCTACGACTCGAAGCTAGCCCCGCTGTACAGCCAGGCGCTGGTGGGCATGGTGGCGCTGACCGGCCAGTGGTGGCTTGAGGCGCGCAAGCCGAAGAAGGAAGAGGTCGGCGCGCACCTGGTGAACCTCGCCTGGAACGGCCTGTCCCACCTGGAGCACAAACCCCGCCTCTCGACGAAGTGACCCCGCAACGTCCCAGCCCAGACGCACCGGTGCGCCTGTTCTCCCGCAATTTCAATGGAAATCGACGGTCCGATTTCCATTGAAATTGGGGGAGTTGTCCACAGCAGCCGGCGTGTCGGGGGCTGACGCGCCGGAGGGCCGCGATTTCCATTGAAATCGACGGTCCGATTTCAATGGAACTTGCGGTTCAGGATGCCGTGATGCGGAGGACCTTGTCGTCGGTGCCGTTGGACGTGGTGATGTAGAGGGCGCCGTCGGGGCCTTGGCGGGCGGCTCTGAGCCGGCCGTGGGTGTCGTCGAGTTCGGGCGGGATCTCCACCTGGTGTACCGAGCCGTCCGGCTGGACCCCGAACAGCAGCAGCTTGCTGCCCTTGAGCGCCGTGACCGCCAGCATCCCGTCGAAGCGCTTCCACTGCGGACCGGTCAGGAACGTCGCGGCGCAAACGGCTTCCGTTCGGTCCCCCGACGACCAGACCGCCTTGACAGCGTCTGGGAATCGGCGTAGATCGGTCATCGGCACCGACTCGTCGTAAGAGGATTCGGTGCCGCCGCGCGACGGATCCCAGCCGTAGTTCCCGCCCGGCCGCAGCAGGTTGATCTCGTCGTCGACGTCCGGCCCGTGCTCCGCGACGAACACCTGACCGCCGGGCCGCGGCGCGACGCCCTGCGGGTTGCGGTGCCCGTAGGTGTAGAGCAACCGCTCGCTCGGGTTCGGTGACGCGATGAACGGGTTGTCCGGCAGGGGAGCGCCGGTGTCGATGTTCACTCGCAGCACCTTGCCGCCGAGCGAGCCGCGGTCCTGCGCGATCGTGGGCCGCGCCGTGTCCCCGGTGCTCACCAGCAGCGCTCCGTCTTCGGCCAGCGCCAGCCGGCAGCCGGAGTGCCGTCCGCTGCGGTTCACCGGCAGCCCGATGAGCAGATTCCCGACCCGATCCGCGCGCGAGCCGTCCTCGGAAAGCCGCCAGGTGATCAGCCGGATGTCCACGGGCGTGCCGTTCTCCTGGTTTGTCTGGCAGGTGATGAACCGCCGGTTGGCGGCGAATGACGGGTGCACCAGCAGACCCATCAGGCCGCCTTCGCCTTCCGCGAGCACATCGCCGAAGTCCGCCTGCACGGGCCGCACCAGCGCGCCCGGTCGATGATCGGCGAGCAGCACGAGCCTGCCGGGGCGCTGGCTGACCAGCGCGGTGCCATCCGGCAGGAACCCTATGTCCCAGGGGTGCTCGAGCCCGGCCGCGACGATCTCGACGCGCAGCGCCGACGGTGCCGAGGCCGCCGTGCTCGCCGGTGCGGGCCGATCGGTGCTGTCCGCGCTGGTGCACCCGATCAAGCCGCTGATCAGGGGCAGCAGCAGGGCGAACGCGGCGGACCGGCGCAGCAGCATGCGCACAGTGTGACATCGGCCATGTAACGCGTTCGGGCCATCGCGTTCGTGTCGCACCCGGGTCGTAGTCTGGAACCCGATGCCCCTCCCGGTGTTGGCGTTGGTCCCGGGTAGGGGTGTGCCCGCATTCGCCATGTCTTGCTGCGAGGTAGCTCCATGAGCCAGGCCGGTCCCCTGCGCGGACTGCTCGAAATCGTGCTGCGCGATCCCGCCATCCGGCAGGTCGTGGCGGCGGCCGGGCGGCCGCGCCTGGTGTTGGAAGGCCCCCCGGCGGCCCGGTCGCTGACCGCGGGGTCGCTGGCCGCCGAGGGCGGCGCCGGGCGGCCGGTGCTGCTGGTCACCGCCACCGGCCGGGAAGCGGAGGAGGCCGCGGCGGCGTTGTCGGACCTGCTGGGTCCGGCCGGTATCGAGGTGTTCCCGTCCTGGGAAACCCTGCCGCACGAACGGCTTTCGCCCCGCGCCGACACCGTCGGCCGGCGGCTGTCGGTGCTGCGCCGCCTCGCGCACCCCGAGGAGCACGCGCACGGCGCCGTCCAGGTGCTGGTGACGACGGTGCGCAGCCTGATCCAGCCGATCGCGCCCGGGTTGGGCGAGCTGGCCCCGGTGCGGCTCGCGGTCAGCACCGAGCACGACTTCCAGGAACTGGTCGAGCGGCTCGCGGAGTTGGCCTACGACCGCGTCGACATGGTCGAGAAGCGCGGCGAGTTCGCGGTGCGCGGCGGCATCGTCGACGTCTTCCCGCCGACCGAGGAACACCCGCTGCGAGTGGAGTTCTGGGGCGACGAGGTCACCGAGATCCGCCCGTTCGCCGTCGCCGACCAGCGTTCGCTGCCGAACGCGCCGAGCACCGAGCTGTTCGCCCCGGCCTGCCGGGAGCTGCTGATCACCGAGCAGGTCGCCGAGCGCGCCGCGAAGCTCGCCGAGCAGCACCAGACCGACACCCACCTCGCCGAGATGCTGGAGAAGATCGCTTCGGGCGCGCCGGTCGAAGGCATGGAGGCGCTGATCCCAGCGCTGTGCGAAGGCGAGATGCGGCTGCTGACCGATCTGGCCCCGGCGGGAACGCACGTGCTGCTCGCCGACCCGGAGAAGATCCACGCGCGGGCCGCCGACCTCGTGCGCACCGGCCAGGAGTTCCTGGAGGCCTCCTGGATGGTCGCCGCCGACGGCGGCAAAGCACCCATCGATCTGGGCGCGTCGGCCTACCGCGCCCTGGCCGAGGTCGCCGAGCACACCGTCTCGATCGGCCTGCCGTGGTGGCCGCTGACCCAGCTGACCAGCGAGGAAGGCGAGGACGACGACGAGGTCATCCGGCTCGTCCTCAAGCCGGTGGATGCCTACCACGGCGAGATCGAGCGCGCCTTCGCCGACCTGCGCGCGCACACCGCAGCAGGCGGCGCGGCGGTGCTGGTGGTGGCCGGTGCGGGCACCGCGCAGCGCGCCGTGCAGCAGCTGCGCGAAGCGGAGCTGCCCGCGCGGTTGGCCGAGGACGGGCTGGCGGCGGAGCCGGAATCCGGCGTGGTGACGGTGGTCCGCGGCGGCCTGGAGGACGGCTTCGCCGCGCCCGAGATCGCGCTGGTGGTGCTCACCGAGGCCGACCTGACCGGCGGCCGGGGCGGAACGTCCACGAAGGACATGCGCCGGATGCCGTCGCGGCGGCGCAACGCGGTCGACCCGCTGGCGCTCAAGACCGGCGACTTCGTGGTGCACGAGCAGCACGGCATCGGCAAGTACGTCGAGATGGTGCAGCGCACCGTCGGCGGCGCGACCCGCGAATACCTGGTGCTGGAGTACGCGGCGAGCAAGCGCGGCCAGCCCGGCGACCGGCTGTTCGTGCCGACCGACCAGCTCGACGAGGTCACCCGCTACGTCGGCGGCGAGGCGCCGACGCTGAACAAACTCGGCGGCTCGGACTGGAAGAACACCAAGGCCAAGGCCCGCAAGGCGGTCAAGGAGATCGCCGCTGAGCTGGTGCAGCTGTATGCGGCCAGGCAGTCCTCGCCCGGGCACGCCTTCGGGGCGGACACCCCGTGGCAGCGGGAGCTGGAAGACGCCTTCCCCTACACCGAGACCGGCGACCAGATGGCCGCCATCGACGAGGTGAAGGCCGACATGCAGCGCCCGGTGCCGATGGACCGGGTGATCTGCGGCGACGTCGGCTACGGCAAGACCGAGATCGCGGTGCGCGCGGCGTTCAAGGCGGTGCAGGACGGCAAGCAGGTCGCCGTGCTGGTGCCGACCACGCTGCTCGCCCAGCAGCACCTGAACACCTTCACCGACCGGATGCGGTCGTTCCCGGTGACCGTGAAGGGGCTGTCCCGGTTCACCGACCAGATGGAGTCCGAGGAGACCATCCGGGGCCTGGCCGACGGCTCGGTCGACATCGTGATCGGCACGCACCGGCTGCTGCAGACCGGGATCCGGTACAAGGACCTGGGCCTGGTGATCGTCGACGAGGAGCAGCGCTTCGGCGTCGAGCACAAGGAGCACATCAAGGCCCTGCGCACGCACGTGGACGTGCTGACGATGTCCGCGACGCCCATCCCGCGGACGCTGGAGATGAGCATGGCCGGCATCCGGGAGATGTCGACGATCCTCACCCCGCCGGAGGAGCGGCACCCGATCCTGACCTACGTCGGCGCGTACGACCAGAAGCAGGTCGCCGCCGCGATCCGGCGCGAGCTGCTGCGCGACGGCCAGGTGTTCTTCGTGCACAACCGGGTGCACGACATCGAGAAGGTCGCGCGCCAGCTGAGGGAACTGGTGCCGGAGGGGAGGATCGTCACCGCGCACGGGCAGATGAACGAGGACCGGCTGGAGAAGATCATCCAGGGGTTCTGGGAGCGCGAGCACGACGTGCTGGTGTGCACCACGATCGTCGAGACCGGGTTGGACATCTCCAACGCCAACACGCTGATCGTGGATCGCTCCGATCTGCTCGGCCTCGCCCAGCTGCACCAGCTGCGCGGCCGCGTCGGGCGGGCCCGCGAGCGCGGCTACGCCTACTTCCTCTACCCGCCGGAGAAGCCGTTGACCGACATGGCGCACGACCGGCTGGCGACCATCGCGCAGAACTCCGAGCTCGGCGCGGGCATGGCGGTCGCGATGAAGGACCTGGAAATCCGCGGTGCGGGCAACATCCTCGGCGCCGAGCAGTCCGGGCACATCGCGGGCGTCGGCTTCGACCTGTACGTGCGGTTGGTCGGCGAGGCGGTGGACGCGTTCCGGCGGCACGCGGGCGCGGAGCCGGGGGAGAGCGAGGAGGAGCTCACCGAGGTCCGGGTCGACCTGCCCATCGACGCGCACATCCCGCACGACTACGTGCCGGGAGAGCGGCTGCGGCTGGAGGCATACCGCAAGCTCGCGGCAGCCGTCGACGGCGAGGCGCTGGACGCGGTGCGCGCCGAGCTCGTCGACCGCTACGGGCCGTTGCCGGAGCCGGTGGAGCGGCTGCTGAAGGTGGCCCGCTTCCGGCAGGTCTGCCGGGAGCACGGGGTCAGTGAGGTGACGTTGCAGGGCGCTTCGCTGCGGGTGGCGCCGCTGGCGCTGCCGGACTCGAAGCAGGTCCGGCTCAAGCGGCTGTACCCGAAGGCGGTCTACAAGCCCGCTGTCCGCACGGTGTCGGTGCCGCGCCCGACGGTAGGCGCGGCAGGAGGCCGGATGGGCGCGCCGCCGCTGCGCGACGAGGCGCTGCTGGACTGGTGCTCCAAGTTCCTGGAGGACCTCACCACCGCACCCGCCCCGGTCGCGTGAACCCGCCCAGCCGCGCAGGTTTCGCCTGGTGAACGGCCGTGAGCACGTTGGGTGTCATAGCACTGTCATAGCACCTGAAAGTGCTCACGGCGCTTGGCCAGCCGGGACGTCGTTGCTTCTGAGTTGCCGAGATACCGCCCCGGCGTGACCGTTGATCCGGCTTCGCAGTGCGTGACGAGGAGGCGGGGACCATGACCAGGAAGGCCTCGGAACCAGAGAAGACGGGCATACCGCAGTCACCCGCCGCGTTCGCCGCCGAGCACTCGGCCCGCACCGACTTCGTGATCTTCGGGGTCACCGCCGCGATCACGATCTTCTTCGTCTGCTGGGGCGTGTTCTCCACCGATTCGCTGGCGCGGGTCTCGTCCGCCGCGTTGTCCTGGCTGGTGACCAACATCGGCTGGGGTTTCGTGCTCGCCGCGACCGGGTTCGTGGTGTTCGCGCTGTGGCTGGCGATCAGCCGCTACGGCGCGATCCCGCTGGGGCAGGACGGCGAGCAGCCGGAATTCCGCACCGTGTCGTGGATCGCGATGATGTTCAGCGCCGGCATGGGCATCGGCCTGATGTTCTTCGGCGTCGCAGAACCGCTGGCGCACTTCGTCGAACCGCCGCCCGGCACCGTGGAACCGCTGAGCGAGGCGGCGGTGGAGACCGCGATGGCGACGTCGCTGTTCCACTGGACGCTGCACCCGTGGTCCATCTACGCCGTCGTCGGGCTGTCCATCGCGTACTGCAGCTTCCGGCGCGGTCGCAAGCAGCTGATCAGTGCCGTGTTCACGTCACTGATCGGCAAGCGGGGCGCGGAGGGCCCGATCGGCAAGCTGATCGACATCCTCGCGCTGTTCGCGACGCTGTTCGGCTCGGCGGCCTCGCTGGGGCTGGGGACGCTGCAGATCCAGAGCGGCATGCAGTCGGCCGGCTGGATCAGCGGGATCGGCAACACGGTGCTGGTGCTGATCATCGTGGTGCTGACGATCTGCTTCATCTTCTCGGCGGTGTCCGGCGTGGCCAAGGGCATCCAGTGGCTGTCCAACATCAACATGGTGCTGGCCGCGCTGCTGGCGATCTTCGTGTTCGTGGTCGGCCCGACGGTGTTCATCCTCGACCTGCTGCCCACCTCGATCGGCGTCTACCTGCGCGACTTCGGCGAGATGGCCTCCCGCTCCGGCGCCACCGGCGGCGCGGCGATGAACGACTGGCTGTCCAGCTGGACGATCTTCTACTGGGCGTGGTGGATCTCGTGGACGCCGTTCGTCGGCATGTTCATCGCGCGGATCAGCCGGGGCCGCACGATCCGGCAGTTCGTCACCGGTGTGATCCTGGTGCCGAGCGCGGTGAGCCTGGTGTGGTTCGCGATCTTCGGTGGCAGCTCGATCCGGGTGCAGCAGGGCGGCGTCGACGTGTTCCGCAGCGGCGGCGAAGAGGCGCAGACCTTCCGGGTGCTGGAGACGCTGCCGCTGTCGGCGATCACCACGGTGCTGGTGATGGTCCTGGTCGCGATCTTCTTCGTCTCCGGCGCGGACGCGGCGTCGGTGGTGATGGGCACGCTGTCGCAGCGCGGTTCGATCGAGCCGAAGCGGTGGATGGTGGTGTTCTGGGGCGCGGCGACGGGTGCGGTGGCCGCGATCATGCTCATCGTCGGCGGGGAGAACGCGCTCAGCGGCATCCAGAACATGACCTTCCTGGCGTCGGCGCCGTTCGCGGTGGTGATGGTGCTGCTGTGCGTGGCGCTGATGAAGGACCTGCGTGCGGACCCGCTGATGCAGCGCGGCGAGAAGGGCGCGCAGGTGCTGGAGCAGGCGGTCATCGCCGGTACCGAACGCCACGGAGGGGACTTCCAGCTGGAAGTCGTTCCGGCTGAAGAGGATTCGAAGCCGCTCTGACTCCCTCCACTGTGGATGCGCGCTCGTTGCCAAGAATGGTCCACAGTGGATTCTTCGTTGGTGATCTCCGGGTCGGCCGATCGGGCGTGATCTGTCCGGAAGATCAGTTCGATGCGGTTCGGAACCTCGTGCGCCGCAGTGCGTCTCTAGGGGTAAAAGCTCCCCTGTCGAGAGGTTCTACCGATGTCCATGCGCACCAAGCTGATTTTGGCGACCAGCTCGATCGCGCTGTCCGCGCTGGCGCTCACCGGATGTGCCGCGGGCGCCCCGGCGCCGGCCCCCGCCCCATCGGCCGGTGGCGCCGTCCAGTCCGGGGCCGTGTCGAACCTGACTTCCTCCGCCGCCGAGCCGGAAATCCGCGCCGGCGTGCACGGCAGCGAGGAGCGGGTCGTGTTCGACTTCAGCAAGCTGCCGAACGCGAGCGGCCTGAAGGTGATGAAGCACGAGCTGAACGAGACGGCGCCGGTCTGGGGCGGCTCCGGTGAGCCGGTCGAAGGCATGACCGGCAAGGCGTTCCTGCACGTCTACGTGGAGATCGCCGACCAGGACCGCAGCACCGCCGGACCCGAGCAGTTCGGCCAGGAGCTGGCGCAGAGCGCGGTCGTCAACGACAACTCGCACGGCACCGGCGAGCTGACCATCGGGCTATCCGAGGGCGTCGACTACGAGGTGCTGGTCGAAGGCGAGAAGGTGATCATAAACCTGGCTCAGGGTTCGTTGGGCCGTTGAGTCGAACCAATGTCGCGGGCGTCGACTTCGGACGGTGCCGAGGCTTCACCGAAACGTGACTTCGTGAGAGGGTGCCCGCTGTGAGGTTCCGCATGCCGCGCCACGGGCGCCTTCTCGCATCGATCGCCGCAGCCGGACTGCTGCTCGCCGGTTGCGGTTCCGGCCCCAGCCAGGTCGGCGCAGCCGCGATCGTCGGCGACAACCGCATCCCGGTCTCCGATGTCCAATCCTGGTTCGGCGAGGTGCTCGCGAAGGAACCGGGCCTCAAACCGCAGCTGCAACAGCAGGGCAACCTCGACGAGCTCGGCAGGCAGCTTGCCGCTCAGCTGGTCCGCCAGGAGTTGGTCGAGCAGGCGGCCCGCGACGAGCGGCTGACCGTCACCGATCAGCAGGTCGCCGACCTGATCAACCGGATGGGCGGGCCGGCGGCCGCGACCTCGGGCAAGATCTACACCCCGCAGAACCTCCGCGAGGTCGCCCGAACCCAGCTGCTGGCAACGGAGCTCGGCCGCAAGTACTTCGACCGGCTGGACATCACCTTCGACTACAGCCAGGCGACCACCCGCGGCGAGGCGGAGGAGAAAGCGAAGCGCATGGCGCAGGGGCCGGCGGAGGCCGCCGCGGTCGTCACCGCGGACGCCAAGGCCGGCGTTCCGGCTGCGCTCGACCAGAAGCTGCGTGCCACGGACAGCCCGCAGCTCGCGGCCACGACGCCGTTGTTCGGCGCGCAGCCCGGCACGGTGCTGGCGTTCGAGCCGGAAACGAACTCCGGCCAGTGGCTGATCGCGCGGATCAAGGAGCGCCGCGCCGACGCGCCCCCGGCGGTGCCCGCGGGCGGGGCGGACGATCAGACGCTGCAAGGCGTCGGCATGCACCTGCTCGGCATCACGGCGGACCGCGTCGGGGTGCGGCTCAGCCCGCGCTACGGCGTCTGGGACCGGGTGAACCTGGTGGCGGTCCCGAGCGAGGGCGAAACCACCGGCTTCCGGATGTCGGCGCCGGCGGCGGCCGGCTGACCGGTGGTGTCCGCAGTTTCAATTGAAACTGCGAGCTCCGGGGTGGTGTCCACAGTTTCAATTGAAACTGTGGACACCTGTGGTTCCTCTGCGGTTTCAATTGAAACCGCTGTCGACGTGACCAACGACTCCGTGCCCGGGGCCACGGCGGGTGTTGCGGGTTGGGACAATCGCAGCATGAGCGAGGTCGGGGTGCAGGAAGGTTCCGCGGTCGTCGTGGTCGACGACCGGCTTGGCGACGTCCTACCGGCCGCGGCGCTGCCGCTGCTGCGCAGCGCCGCCGCCGTCTACGCCGAACCCGGCCTCGCGCCCGCTACGCGCGCGGCGCTCGACGCCGCCGAGCCGCCTGCGGCGGCAGATCTGCTGGCGCAGGCGGCTCGGGAGCCTGTCGTGCTGATCGTCGGCGAACTCGGCTGCGCCGACGCCGGCGCGCTCCGCGCCGCGGGTGCGCGGCTGATCGCCGCCCCGGCGCCGGCCGGGATCGAGCTGCTGGACGCGGTGACGGTGATGGACCGGCTGCGTTCGCCCGGCGGCTGTCCTTGGGACGCCGAGCAGGACCACGACACGTTGCGCAAATACCTCGTTGAGGAAACCTACGAGCTGCTCGACGCGATCGAGCACCGCGACCGGGAGGCGCTGCGCGAGGAGCTGGGGGACGTGCTGCTGCAGGTCCTGTTCCACGCGCGGGTCGCGACGGAGGATCCGGCCGATCCGTTCGACATCGACGCGGTCGCCGCGGGCCTTGTCAGCAAGCTCGTGTCGCGGCACCCGCACGTCTTCGCCGACGGACCGGCGCTGCTGGACGCCGAGTCGCAGCACGCCCGCTGGGAGGAGCTGAAGCAGCAGGAGAAGCAGCGCGAGTCCATTGTGGATGGTGTCGCGCTGGGGCAGCCGGCGGTGGCCCTGGCCGCCAAGCTGGTGCAGCGCGCGAACCGCGCCGGGATTCCAGCGGACGCGATGCCGCGCGGCGAAACCCCTGGTGAGGTGCTGTTCGGCACCGCTGCGCAGGCGAAGCTGGCCGGTCACGACCCGGAGGACCAGCTGCGCGCGGTCGCGCTGGCATTCGCCGAGCGCATCCGTTCGGCCGAGCGGCGGGCCCGCGAGTCCGGCCGGGAGCCGGTGGAGCTCTCGGCGGCCGACTGGCGGGAGCTGCTGTCCGATTTGCCGGACCCGGCGGGTGCGCGTTCGGAGTAGTGGCGCACACTGGTCGCGGGCATCGGCTGACGAAACACGTCTCGCGGCGATATTTCTCCACGGGGGCACCTGCTGAAATCGGCGCCCCTGTGCATCTGGGGTGTAGTAGGGAGGATGCTCTTGCCGCGTCGGTTATGGCTGCTGTTGGCCCCGGTGGTCACGTTGGTGGCATCTTGCGCACCGCCGGTCTCGTCGTCGCGAGGAAGCGCCGAGTTCACGCCGCCGCCGGCGGTCGCGCCGCCCGACCCCGGCGTCGCCCCGCCGATGGTGGAGCTGCTCGCGCCGGGCGGGCCGCCGATACCGCCGAGCGCCCGGCCGCAGCGGCAGCTCGCCGGCTGGGCCGAGTCGATGGCCGACGAGCTCAACATCCCGCGCGCCGCGCTCCAGGCCTACGGCTACGCGCAGCAGGCCATCGAGGCGAAGTCGCCGACCTGCGGGCTCAGCTGGTCGCTGCTCGCGGGGATCGGCGCCGTGGAATCCAGCCACGGCCGGTTCGGCGGGGCGCGGCTGGACGAGACCGGGCGGCCGAGCAAGCCGATCATCGGGCTACCCCTGGACGGCAGCTCCGGCGTCAAGCGCATTCCGGACACCGACGGCGGCGAGTTCGACGGCGACACGGTGTGGGACCGCGCGGTGGGTCCGCTGCAGTTCATCCCGAGCACCTGGCGCGACTGGGCCATCGACGCCGACGGCGACGGGGTCCAGGATCCGCAGGACATCGACGATGCCGCCCTGGCCGCGGGCAATTACCTGTGCAGCGTGGGCGGTGACCTGAACGATCCGCAGCGGTTCTGGGCGGCGCTGCTGACCTACAACGCAAGCCGCAGCTACGGCCAGGAAGTCCTGGACTACGCCGACTACTACGGCAAGACCAGCCACGCCCTCCAGGCCGAAGGCTGACGTCCGGAATTCCAGACGCGTTTGCTTTGCGGTGGGGGCTGCCCTCGCGGGAGTCGCAGCCGCCGCCTTGCCCGGCGGATCGTCCGCAATTTCAATGAGCGTTTCCAACCTCTTCTTGCGTTGGGGTATGGGTGGCGGAACCTCAGCGGTCTTCTCGGCTGTGGGACCGCAACTTCCATTGAAATTGCGGTCGGTACCCGGTGCCGGGGATCTGGCCTGCGGGGATTTCGCACTGGCGGAGTGATCGGGGGCGGTTGCTCTCGCCTGAAGCAGCTGATCGGCCGCTGGAGGCGGGAGCTACTAACGAGTAGCCTGGCGACGTGATCAGGACCACGTCTCCTGTTTCGGCCGCCTTCGGGCGGCTAGTGGTCGCCGTCGCGCTGCTGGGCGCGATGGTCGTCGGGGTCGGGCTGGTCAGCGTGTTCGGCAAGCCGCCGACCGCGCCGGTGGCCGAGCCGCCGCCCGAACAGGACGTGGCGCCCGCACCGGTGGTACCCGGCTCGATGGCGCCGCCGGTCGAGGAACCCCTCCCGCAGCTCACGCCCGGCGCGGACCCGGTGCGGGAGTGGGCCGACGGGGTGTCGGTGGTGGTGGACATCCCGGCCCGCGCGATCGTCTCCTACGTCAACGCGGACCTGGCGATGCGCCGTTACCAGCCGGACTGCAAGATCTCCTGGGCGACGCTGGCGGGCCTCGGCCGCATCGAGTCCAACCACGGCCGCTTCGCCAGGCGCGTGCTGCGCGAGGACGCCCGGCCGTCCAGCCCGATCATCGGGGTGCCGCTCAACGGCGCGCCGGGAATCCGGGTCATCGCGGACACCGACGGCGGTGCGCTCGACGGCGACGTCGTGCACGACCGCGCGGTCGGGCCGATGCAGTTCATCCCGTCGACGTGGCGGAAGTGGGCGACCGACGGCAACGGCGACGGGACCGGTGATCCGCAGAACCTGGACGACGCCGCGATGGCCGCGGCCCGCTACCTCTGCGCGGGCGGCCGTGACATGACCACTGGTGCGGGCTGGTGGTCGGGAGTCATGTCGTACAACAACTCGGTGGAGTACGGCCAGAAGGTGTTCGCCCTGGCCGAGTCCTACGCCGAAGCGGGCAACCGCCGCCGCTGACCGCGGGCGAACGCTGCGCGAAATCGCGCGCCGGGGGGCGACTGCACGCGGTTCCAGCTCGCCAGGGCAGCCCGGGTTCAGATGTCGCGGGTGGCGATGTGGGCGTTGATCTCGCCCAGCGCTTCTTGGTACGCGGGCACCGGGTGCATCGTCGCGGCCAGCCTGATCTGGGCGCGTGCCTCGTTCAAGCGGCCCAGGCGCTGCAGGGTGCGGCCAAGCGCCAGGCGCGCGTAGTGGTCCGACGGGTCGAACTCCAGCACGCGCAGGAACGCCCGCTCGGCGCGGCGCAGCTGCGCCGAGAAGTAGTAAGCCCGCCCGAGCAGCAGTTGCACGCTGGGTTTGTCGGCGGCGATGTCGAGGACGGGTTCTAAGACGCGGATGGCTTCCAGGGGGCGGCGCTGCGCGAGCAGTTCTTCAGCCCGGCGGAACGCTTCGACGGTGCCTTCGGTCGTCATGGCGTGGACAACGTTACGTGCCGATCGGCTGTTCCGAGACGTCCGTCCGGATGGTCTTCCCGCTGGTGTCATCGGTGCGAACACCGGCCGAACGAGGGCTTGCCGATCGGGGTCGAAACCCCCGAGCCCGCTGGCAGCACGCGAGCCTGCGACGGCGGCCTCACCGGCCCCGTTAGGCTCGTAGTCGGTCGTCGGGCGTTCGGCCGGTTCGCCGTGCGCGGGAACGCCGGGGCGGCCCGCTTCGTCCATAGTTCAAAGGCTGGTTAGGAGCACACGTGGCGATCATCGAGCAGGTCGGGGCCCGCGAGATCCTCGACTCGCGCGGGAACCCCACCGTCGAGGTCGAAGTTGCATTGGAGGACGGCACGCTCAGCCGCGCTGCGGTCCCCTCGGGTGCCTCGACTGGCGAGCACGAGGCCGTCGAGCTGCGCGACGGTGACGCCGCCCGCTACGGCGGCAAGGGTGTCGAGAACGCGGTCGCGGCGGTGTTGGACGAGATCGGCCCGGAGCTGACCGGGTTGGACGCCACCGAGCAGCGCGTCGTTGACCAGAAGCTGGTCGACCTGGACGGCACACCGGATAAGTCCCGGCTGGGCGCCAACGCCATCCTCGGCGTCTCGCTGGCGGTCGCCAAGGCCGCCGCGGAGACCTCCGGGCTGGAGCTGTTCCGCTACGTCGGCGGACCGAACGCGCACGTGCTGCCGGTGCCGATGATGAACATCCTCAACGGCGGCGCGCACGCCGACACCGGCGTCGACATCCAGGAGTTCATGATCGCGCCGGTCGGCGCGGACACCTTCTCCGAGGCGCTGCGCTGGGGCACCGAGACCTACCACGCGCTGAAGTCGGTGCTCAAGGCCAAGGGCCTGGCCACCGGGCTGGGCGACGAGGGCGGGTTCGCCCCGGACCTGCCGAACAACCGCGAGGCCCTGGACCTGATCGCCTCGGCGGTGGAGAAGGCCGGCTACAAGCTGGGCCGCGACATCGTGCTGGCGCTGGACGCCGCCGCGACCGAGTTCTTCGCCGAGGGCACCTACAACTTCGAGGGCTCCAAGCGCACCGCCGAGCAGATGGCGGCGTACTACCAGGAACTCCTCGGTGCCTATCCGTTGGTGTCCATCGAGGACCCGCTGGCCGAGGACGACTGGGACGGCTGGACCAGCCTGACCGAGCAGGTCGGCGACCAGGTGCAGTTGGTCGGCGACGACCTGTTCGTCACCAACCCGGAGCGGCTGGAAGACGGCATCAGCCGGGGCGCGGCCAACGCGCTGCTGGTCAAGGTCAACCAGATCGGCACGCTGTCGGAGACCCTGGACGCGGTCAGCCTGGCCACCTCGTGCGGCTACAAGAGCATGATGAGCCACCGCTCCGGCGAGACCGAGGACACCACGATCGCCGACCTGGCGGTGGCCACCGGCTGCGGCCAGATCAAGACCGGTGCCCCGGCCCGCAGCGAGCGCGTCGCCAAGTACAACCAGCTGCTGCGCATCGAGGAGGCCCTCGGTGACGCCGCCCGCTACGCGGGTGAGCTGGCTTTCCCGCGGTTCACGCCGGAGAGCTGAGCCATGCCGGTCGGGCGCGCGTCGGATCCACAGCGGCGCAATCGCCGGGGCGAGTCCCCGGCGGAGCGCCGTGGTGAGCGCGTCCGCCGGGACGGGACCAGGACCTCGGGCCGGAGACCGGGTCGGCAGGCGTCGACCCGGTCCCGCCCGCGGTCCAGCACGGGGGGAGCGTTCAAGCTCTCCTCGACCAGGCGGGCCGCGGGCCTGGCGATGCTGGTCTGCGTGATGGCGCTGAGCGTGTCGGTGCCGCTGCGCACCTACCTCAGCCAACGGGCCGAGCTGGCCCAGCAGGACCAGCAGCAAGCGGAGCTGACCCAGCAGGTCAGGGAGCTGGAACAGCGCAAGGCGGAGCTCTCCGACCCGGCGCAGGTGGAAGCGGAAGCGCGAGCCCGGCTGGGCTACGTGCGCCCGGGCGAGACGCCCTACATCGTTGAGGTGCCGACCGAACCGGCTGCGCCGCCGCCCCCGGTCGCCCCCGCCGAAGACGGCGTGCCGTGGTACGAAGAGCTCTGGAATTCGGTGATGGGAAAGGGATCTTGACGGTGAACTCGGGCGTGCCGACGGTCAGCGATGCGGATCGGGAATGCATCCGCCAGCAGCTCGGCCGGCCGCCGCGCGGCCTGCGCGCGATCGCGGCGCGGGACGCGGCCGGAGAACCCACGGTGGTCCAGACCTGGCCGCGGCTGGAGGACGGCACCCCCTTCCCGACGCTGTACTACTTGACCGCCCCGCAGCTGGTGGCGCACGCCTCCACCTTCGAGGCGGAGGGCCTGATGCGGGAGATGGCCGAGCGGCTGACCACCGACCCGGACGTCGCGGAGCGCTACCGCCACGCGCACGAGTCCTACCTCGCGGAACGCGACGCGCTCGAATCGCTGGGCACCCAGGTCAGCGCCGGCGGCATGCCGGACCGGGTCAAGTGCCTCCACGTGCACATCGCTCACGCCCTGGCCAAGGGGCCGGGAGCCAACCCGTTCGGCGACGAGGCGATCGACCTGATCGCCGAACGCTGGCCCGAGCACCGCTACCTGCTCAACCGCTGACCCGCCCGGAACGGCGCGATTTCAACGGAAATCGTGTCAGCGCGTCGCAGCGATGCGGTCGAGGAGGGCACGGGCGCCCGGGATCGGCGTCGCACCAGAGGTGCGGCCAGCGGCAGCGAACCGCGTAGCGGCGAACGACTCCGCGACGTGCGTCGGCGCGAAGCGCAGCAGCAGCAACGCCTGGAGCGTCAGCTACAGAAGCTCCGCGAGGACGGCGTCCAGAGTGGACGGTTATTTGTCCAGTGCGCGCAACAGGTCCAGCGCGGTGACGTTGCCCGAGCCTTCCCAGATCAAGCTCAGCGGCTGCCCGGTACGGCCGGGGCATTCCGTGCCGCGTGCATGCCGTGGTCGATAGCGCGCGACATCAGCCAGTGGCGGGACGGGTGGAAGTCGACTTCGTCGACCCGGTTGCCGTAGCGGTCGTGGGTGCGCAGCTCCGGCGGATGCTCGTCGGCGAGGCGACCGTGCTCGCGGGCCTCGGCGAACCCCGCCTCCAACGCGAGCGCTGTGCGGTCGCCGACGGCGTAGCGGGTGAGAGCGGCGCCCAGGGCGGGGTCGCAGGCCAGCGGATCGAACCCGGCCAGCGGAGGCCGCTGGTTGGCTACCCGGTGGGTGCTGAACGAGGACCGCGCGTCGATGCGCGTCATGTTCGGAGGGTAGGCGCGAACCCACCCGAATAGCTGGGATTCCGGTGATTGCGCCGCCTGTTCGGAGCAACCGGACCGGCCCGGCCCATTCGATCACCAGTCGGACGGGTGACGTGCCCGCTCGCCATCCGGCGTTCCTCGAACCGGTGGTGTATCCAAGGAGCCATCTCGGTTTTTTTCCGGTGATGTTCGTCTGGGGATGGAAGCTAGTGACGGCTCGCAACAAGCGCTGCGGCAAGCACGAGTGGAAATCGACTCCGCGGCTCGGCGCGGCGGCGGCTCGGCGGAGGGCGCGCAAGTGGGTCGCCGTGACCGCGATGGCTCCGGTGCTGCTGCTGCCGACGACGCTGGCGGCGTCGAGTTCGTTCCTGACCGATCCATCGCAGCCGGTCAGCGAGGAGCCCGATCCGGGCGAACTAGGCGTGAGCGGGAACCTCCCGCAGGTACCGCTGCTCAGCCTCGAGGTGCTGGCGCGGGCGGCCGATCCGCAGCAACTCGCTACCGGCGCGGGGCCGCAGGTGGAACTGCCGACCGGGTCGCTGGGCATCCCGGGAGAGGTGCTGGACGCCTACGTCCGGGCCGCGAACCAGGTGGATCGAGGTGGGCAGGGCTGCGGTTTGCACTGGTCGGTGCTGGCCTCGATCGGCCGGATCGAGTCCGGCCACGCCCGTTCCGGCAACGTCGACGTGCTCGGCACGACGGTGCGGGCGATCCTTGGCCCGCGGCTGTCCGGCGACCCGGGCATCGCGGCGATCCCGGACACCGACGCGGGCCGCTACGACGGCGACCCGGTGTGGGACAGGGCGGTCGGGCCCATGCAGTTCATCCCGTCGACCTGGCAGAAGTTCGCCGTCGACGGCAATGACGATGGGGTCGCGAGCCCGCACAACATCCACGACGCCAGCCTCGCGGCTGCGCGGTACCTGTGCAGCGGCGGCGACTTGCGCAGCCCGCAGAACCTCGCGGCGGCGGTATTCCGCTACAACCACTCCGACAGCTACGTTCGGACGGTGCTGATCTGGGCGGCCGCGTACGCGAAGGGCGTCACGCCGACGCCTTCCGAGCTGGCGCCGGAGGTCGGCGACGTGCTCGAAGGCGAGCGCCTGCCCGACGGCCCGCAGGTGCTGGCAATGGTTCCGCCCGCGCCTCCAACGCCGACCGGAGCGCCTGCGCCGCAGCCCACCCCGGCCACGCCCGCACCGACCGGCCCGCCGCCCGATGCGACGCCACGCCCAGCGGAGCAGTCGCCGACGATCGGAGTCCCGCCGCTGGAGATCCCGGAACCGTCGCCGCCGGACCTCACCCCACCGGGAACGACCACCCCGCCCGGTACACCGCCGAGCGCCATACCGCCCGGTGCGTCGCCTGGGGCGGCACCGCCCACGACTCAACCTGGCACGCCGCCGAGCGCCACGCCGCCCGGTGCGTCGCCTGGGGTGGCACCGCCCACGACTGAACCTGGCACGCCGCCGCACCCGACCCCGCCGGGCACACCACCAGGTACTACGCCGCCTCCCGGGACTCCGCCGGAGAATCTGGCGCCGCCGATTTCCGCGCCGGGCGTATCCGCACCGCCGCCCGGAAGCGCCGCGCCAGCACCGGAATCAACGACCCCGCCGAGCTCGACGCCGGGCGAGCCGTCGAAGGCCTGCAACCCGCCGGTGCTCAACAGCGGCGAGTTCGCCACCTCGGAGCAGTCGCCAGCCACGACCCTCGACCCGGGGGCGAGCGACCCGCACACCGTGGTGCCCGGCCAGACCGTCTTCGTCGAGTCCGGCACCCCAGGATCGCTTGAGCCTTGTGCGGTACCGAACGTTTGGACACCACCTTCGTAATCTCAGTATTGTGCCAGCGAGAGCGCCTGGTTCCTTTTTGTTGAGTTCAAGAAGACTCGATGACACATTCTAGATAATGGGTGGGGGCGCCTTGGCGTGGGATGAGATTTGGCGATACCGTGCGCTCGTGCTGAATGTGAATTATTAAACCCGGGGGCTTGGATGCGCAATATTGCGCGCAAATCATTGCGCTGTGTTTTGGCTTTCCCTCTCGTGGTCGTTGCTGTTCTGACGTCGCAGTCGGTCGCGCTCGCGTACCTGAACCCGCCGGCCAATCAGCCTCGGCCAGTCCCAGCAAATGCCATGATCGCTCTCGGGCTGAACCCGTGAACGATGCCTGATGGTGTCGGCCGGAGTGGGTCGATGCCGAGTTGATCGTGCACCCGGGCGGCGTTAACGCAGGTGGCGTGTTCGTTCGTCAAGTGGACGCCAGGTTCAAAGGCCCACGAGGTGGCACTCTGGGAGGCTCGGTTATTCATCCCGGAGACGGCAGTCCGGGGAGGCAGTTCCTTAATTCTGGCGGCATTCCGCCGGGGCGAAGTGTTTCGGCCACTCCGCTAATTCGGCGTATTCCGATGGGTGGCGCTCATCCCATTTATCTCAACCAGCATGTTACGCCAGTGATGCTGGATGCGAGCCTGCATATTGTGGAGGAGGAGTCGAAACGGCAGTCGCCCACAATCATCCCGGGCTGGATCCCGGGCTGGATCCCGGGCGGATCTTCCTGGACGCGTGGCCACTCGGCGGCCAAGCGTCCTTTGATTCCCCCTGGGCCGTGGTTGCGGATGTCTGGCGGGTTTTTCGTCCTGGCACGTCGGGGGAGGCGGTAGTTTGGGGTGGGTGCGCAATGGGCGCTATCCGATGAACGAGGAGGACGCTGATGTCACGGGTCGCGGCGATCGACTGCGGGACGAATTCGATCCGCCTGCTGGTGGCCGACGTGACCGCGCATGACGACGGTCGGCGCGATCTGCGCGACGTCTACCGCGGGATGCGGATCGTCCGGCTCGGGCAGGGCGTGGACGCCACCGGGCGGCTTGCCGACGAGGCGCTGGAGCGCACCCAGGCGGCGCTGGCGGAGTATGCCGCGATCGCCGTTCGCAAGGGGGTCGAGCGGGTCCGCATGGTGGCCACCTCGGCCACCCGGGACGCGTCCAACCGCGAGGATTTCTTCGCGATGGTGCGGGAAACATTGGGGGTCGACGCCGAGGTGATCACCGGCGACGAGGAGGCGCGGCTGTCGTTCACCGGCGCGGTCGGCGACCTCGACCCGGAGGACGGGCCGTTCGTCGTCACCGACATCGGTGGCGGGTCCACCGAGCTAGTCGTGGGTACCTGGGACGGCGTGCGCGCCGACATCACCGCCGCGTACTCCGCCGACGTCGGTTGCGTGCGGCTGACCGAGCGCTGCCTGCGCAGTGACCCGCCCACCGATGAGGAGGTCCGGGAGGCCGAGAAGGTGGCCCGGCAGACCCTCGACGACGCGTTCGCGGCGGTGGACTGTTCGGGCGCGCGCACCTGGGTCGGGGTGGCCGGCACGGTGACCACCTTGTCCGCGATCGCACAGCGACTGCCCGAATACGATCCGGCGGCAATTCATCTTTCCCATGTTTCCCAGATTCGAGTCGAACAGATCACCGACGATCTTCTTCGGATGACGCATGAAGAACGCGCCGCGATCGGCGCCATGCACCCAGGTCGAGTGGACGTGATCGGCGGCGGTGCGCTGGTCGTGAAGGTGTTGGCAGACGAATTGGCGGAGCGCGCGGGCATTTCCGCCATGACTGTCAGCGAGCACGACATCCTGGACGGTATAGCCCTGTCTATCAGCTAGTTCTCAGGATCTGGACACTAAATTCCATCTTTTGGGTGAAAGTTGACTGGAACGATTTAGAAGGTGACGGCTTTGTGACGGGGCATTGCTGTGAAATGGTTCTCACTTATGTTTACGCTCGTCTGACGCGGCGGTGAATGATCCGCCGCGCGTGATGACCCCGGAAATCAACACCTGGGGCACGCGTGGAAGCGGGAGGACCTACATGCGAAAGGGACGCTTGGCCGCAATGGTCGCCGCCCCGCTGGCGGTGGCGATGATCGCCACCGGCTGCGGTGGAGGCGGTAGCGGCTCCGGAGACGACGGCACCGTCACCCTCGACTGGGGCGAGCCGGAGAACCCTCTGGTCCCGGCTAACACCACCGAAGAAAACGGTGGCTTCATCGTCAACGCCCTGTTCACCGGCCTGGTCGACTACCGGGCCAGTGATCTGAAGGTGGAGAACGCGGTCGCGGACTCGATCGAGTCCACCGACCACCAGAACTACACGATCAAGCTGAAGCCGGGCTGGACGTTCCACGACGGGACCCCGGTCAAGGCCAAGAACTTCGTGGACGCCTGGAACTACAGCGCATACGGTCCGAACGGCCTCCAGGGCGCCAGCTTCTTCGAGCAGATCGACGGCTACGACCAGATGCAGTCTGAGGACCCGGACGGCAAGGACGGGCCGCAGCAGGCCCCGCCGCCGGCGGCCAAGGAGCTGTCGGGCCTCAAGGTCGTCGACGACAACACCTTCACCGTCAAGCTGAAGGCGCCGTTCACGATCTTCCCGGTCGTGCTGGGCTACTCCGCCTACATGCCGCTGCCGGACTCGTTCTTCAAGGACCCGAAGGCCTTCGAGGAGCACCCGATCGGCAACGGGCCGTTCAAGTTCGAGTCCCGCGTTCCGAATCAGGAGCTGAACGTCACCGCGTACGAGAACTACGCGGGCGCCAACAAGCCGACGATCAAGGGCGCCAAGTTCAAGGTCTACGAGCAGCTCGACAGCGCCTACCAGGACCTGACCTCGGGCAACCTGGACTTCCTGCGGGCGATCCCGGTCTCCGCGCTGATCGGTGACAAGTGGAAGCAGGACCTCGGCGAGCGCGCGCACCAGAAGCCGGGCCTGCTGACCCAGACGCTGGGCTTCCCGCTATACGACCCGAAGTTCAAGAACCCCTTGCTGCGCAAGGCGATCTCGATGTCCGTTGACCGCAAGACGATCACCCAGCAGGTGTTCGCCGGTGGTCGTGACCCGGCGGACGGCTTCGCCACCGCGGCGGTCGACGGCTACCGCCCGAACCAGTGCGGCGAGGCCTGCGAGTTCAACCCGGAGAAGGCCAAGCAGTACCTGCAGCAGGCGGGTGGCTTCCAGGGCGTGCTGACCGTCGAGACCAACGGCGACGGCGGCCACAACGAGTGGGTGCAGGCGGTGGCCGCGAGCATCAAGCAGAACCTCGGCATCGAGACGCAGTTCGTCCCGACCCCGACGTTCGGCGAGTTCCGGCAGAAGGCCAACGGATACAAGTTCAGCGGCCTGTTCCGGACCGGTTGGAAGGCCGACTATCCGAACATCGAGACCTTCCTGACCCAGCTGTACCGCACGAACGCGTCGTCGAACGACTACAAGTACAGCAACCCGGCGTTCGACGCGGCGCTCGACAAGGCGAACGCGGCTCCCACCGTCGAGGCGGCCACCGCTGCCTACGCCGATGCGGAGAAGCTGCTGGCCGACGACCTGCCGCTGATCCCGCTGTGGACGCAGCCGGTGCAGTACGGCTTCTCGGAGCGGATCGCTGAAGGTGAGGTCAAGGCTTACCGTGAACTTGACCTGACCACGGTGCGCCTGAAGCAGTAAGAACCGAGCCGGAGCCCGGCCCGCCGTGATCCGGGCGGGCCGGGCCCTGCATTGGCTGTGATTAGGAGGCCCGAATGGGTCGCTACTTGTTGCGGCGGCTGCTGCAACTGATCCCGGTCTTCATCGGGACAACTCTGATCATCTACTTGCTCGTCTGGGCGATCCCGGGTGACCCGTTCGCGGGAAAATGCGGCGACCGCGGCTGTCCGCCCGCCTACATCGCCGAGATGCACGAGAAGTACAACCTGGACGATCCGTTGATCGTTCAATACTTCAAGTACCTAGGGAAGCTCCTAACGGGTGATTTCGGGGAGACCTACGCGGGCGTCCAGATCAGCACGCTGATCCAGAACGCCTACCCGACCACCATCAAGCTCGCCCTCGTCGCGCTGGTCATCGAGGGCATCATCGGCCTGGCGGCCGGCATCCTGACTGGCCTGCGCGGCCGCGGATTCCTGGACAACCTGGTCCTGGTGTCCACCCTGTTCCTGATCTCGCTGCCGGTGTTCGTCACCGGTTTCGTCCTGCAGATCACCCTGGGCAGCGAACTCGGCATCATCAAGCCAACGGTCAGCGCGAACCCGTCGATCGGGGAGCTGATCGTGCCCGGCTTCGTGCTCGGCTCGCTGTCGATGGCCTACGTGGCGCGGCTGACCAGGACCGCCATGATGGAGAACCGCCACGCGGACTTCGTCCGGACCGCGGTCGCCAAGGGTCTGGAACCCAAGCGCGTGGTCGGCGTGCACCTGCTGCGGAACTCGTTGATCCCGGTGATCACCTTCCTGGGCACCGACCTCGGCACGCTGATGGGTGGCGCGATCGTGACCGAGGGCGTGTTCAACATCCGCGGCATCGGCGGCCTGGTCTTCAAGTCGATCCTGACCAAGGAAGGCGCCACGGTGACCGGGATCGTCACCCTGCTGGTGCTGGTTTACCTGCTGATGAACCTGCTCGTGGACATCCTCTACGCGGTTCTCGACCCGAGGATCCGATATGACTGACCAAAGTGCTGCCAGCCTGGTCACCGGCCCGGCCGTGGGACCGGAGGAGCCGGCCCCCCCGACCACGGGGGGCAAGTCCCAGAAGCCCCGTGGCCTTTGGGGCGACGCGTGGCTGGACCTGCGGCGCCGCCCGCTGTTCATCGCGGCCTCGCTGATCATCCTGGTTCTGCTGTTCATCGCGGCGTTCCCGGGCGTGTTCACTTCGGTAGACCCGTCGTGGACGAACCTCGCCAAGTCCAGGCAGCCGCCGTCCGCCGAGGCCTGGTTCGGCTACGACAACCTCGGACGGGACATCTTCGCCCGCGCGATCTACGGCACCCGAGCATCAATCGCGGTGGGCGTGCTGTCGACGCTGCTGACCGTTTTGTTCGGCGGTGCCGTCGGCATCATCGCTGGCTTCTTCGGCGGTTGGGTGGACAACCTACTGTCCCGGTTTTCGGAGATTTTCCTGGGCCTGCCGTTCGTGCTGGGTGCGATCGTCATCCTGACCACCTTCAACGCCGAGGTGGCCATTCCCAGCGCGACGCGGATCGTCGCCCAGGTCGTGCTGACGATCGCGGTGCTGTCCTGGCCGATCTCGATGCGCATCATGCGCTCGGCGGCGATCTCGGCGAAGCAGCAGGACTACGTGAAGGCGGCGCGGGCGCTCGGTGCCAGCGCGCCGCGAATCATCCTGCGGCACATGCTGCCGAACTGCCTCGCACCGGTGCTGGTGTACTCGACGATCGCGCTGGGCGGCTTCATCGGTGCCGAGGCGACGCTGTCGTTCCTGGGCATCGGGTTGCGCGACCCGGTCGTGTCGTGGGGCGTGATGATCGCCGAGTCGCGCTTCTACATCCAGGCGGCGCCGCACCTGCTGTTCTTCCCGGCCGGGTTCCTGGTGATCACGGTGCTGGCGTTCGTGATGCTCGGTGACGCCGTGCGCGACGCGCTCGACCCGAAGCAGAAGTAGGAGGAACCGCTTTGTCTACTGTGGACAAGAAAGCCCCGGCGGAGCGGCTGCTGGAGGTCGACGACCTGCACGTGGAGTTCCGCACCCGGGACGGCGTGGCCAAGGTCCTCAACGGGGTGAGCTACCACGTCGACGCCGGCGAAACCCTCGCCGTGCTCGGCGAATCCGGCTCCGGCAAGAGCGTCACCGCGCAGACCATCATGGGCATCCTCGACATCCCGCCCGGTGCGATCACCGGTGGAGCGATCCGGTACCAGGGCGAGAACCTGCTCACGGCGTCGGACAGCCGTCGCCGGGAGTTGCGCGGGGACTCGATGGCGATGATCTTCCAGGACGCGCTGTCCGCGCTGAACCCGGTCTACACCGTCGGGTTCCAGATCGCCGAGCAGCTGCGGATGCGCCGCGGCATGTCCCGCAAGGCAGCTATGGCCAGGGCCGTCGAGCTGCTGGACCAGGTGAAGATCCCGAACGCCAAGCAGCGCGTGAAGGAGTACCCGCACCAGTTCTCCGGCGGCATGCGGCAGCGCGCGATGATCGCGATGTCGCTGGCGCTGGACCCGGAACTGCTCATCGCCGACGAGCCCACCACCGCGCTGGACGTCACGGTGCAGGCCCAGATCATGGACCTGCTCGACGAGCTGCGCCGGGAGCGCGGCATGGGGCTCATCCTGATCACCCACGACCTGGGCGTGGTCGCCGAGGTCGCGGACCGGATCGTGGTGATGTACGCGGGGCGGATCGTGGAGGCCGCAGACGCCTACTCGCTGTACCAGCAGCCGGGCCACCCGTACACGGAGGGCCTGATGCGGTCGATCCCGCGCCTGGACCTCAAAGGGCAGGAGCTGGAGACCATCAAGGGCCTGCCGCCGAACCTGCTCGCGGTGCCGCCGGGTTGCCCGTTCCACCCGCGCTGCCCGCGCGCCCGGGAACGCTGCCGCCAGGAGGTGCCGGCCTACCACCAGCTGGGTCTGGGGCGGGCCAGCGCCTGCCACTTCGCGGAGGAGTTGATGACCCGTGGCTGAGCCGATCCTCCAGGTGCGGGACCTGGTCAAGCATTTCCCGGTCACCCAGGGCGTGCTGTTCAAGCGCACCATCGGCCACGTGCGCGCCGTTGATGGCGTGTCGTTCGACCTCAACCGGGGCGAAACGCTCGGCGTGGTGGGCGAATCCGGCTGCGGCAAGTCGACCCTGGCGCAGGTGCTGATGCGGCTGGAGAAGCCGACCAGCGGCACTGCCCTGTTCGAGGGTCGCGACATGTTCAAGATGCGCGGCGCCGAGCTGCGCAAGCTGCGCCGCGACCTGCAGATCGTGCTGCAGGACCCGTACACCTCGCTGAACCCGCGGCGCACCGTGGGCGACATCATCGGGGAGCCCTTCGAGATCCACCCCGAGGTGGCGCCGAAGGGCGAGCGCCAGCGGAAGGTGCAGGAACTGCTGGAGGTGGTGGGGCTCAACCCGGAGCACATCCAGCGCTACCCGCACCAGTTCTCCGGCGGTCAGCGGCAGCGCATCGGCATCGCGCGGGCGCTGGCGCTGCGGCCGAAAGTGATCATCTGCGACGAGCCGGTGTCCGCGCTGGACGTCTCGATCCAGGCGCAGGTGATGAACCTGCTCGGCGACCTGCAGCAGGAGTTCGGGCTGTCGTACGTGTTCATCGCCCACGACCTCGGGGTGGTCCGCCACCTGTCGGACCGGGTGGCGGTGATGTACCTCGGCAAGATCGTGGAGATCGGCTCCGACGAGCAGATCTACGAGCACCCGCAGCACCCGTACACGCAGGCGCTGCTGTCGTCGGTGCCGGTGCCGGACCCGACGCTGCGCGGCAAGCGCGAGATCATCCGGCTGACGGGCGACGTGCCGAGCCCGGCGAATCCGCCGTCGGGCTGCCGCTTCCGCACCCGGTGCTGGAAGGCACAGGAGATCTGCGCGAAGAAGGTCCCGGAGCTGGAAGTCCGCCTGGGCGACCATCCCTCGGCCTGCCACTTCGCCGAGGAACGCCCCAGCGTAATCTCCTGACAAGCGATTCTTTCGAGGTGAGGGGCACCCTTGGGCGGCTATATCGCCCAAGGGTGCCCCTCACCTCTCACCAGATCGGGTGGTTCAGGTGTCGAGCACGTCGTTCTTGACGGCACGCAGGAACGCCTGCCACTGAGCAGGACCGACGACTAAGTGTCCGCCGTCTCGATCCTTCGTGTCCCGAATCCCGACGGCGTCGAAGCCAACACCGACCTCGACGCAGTTGTTGTTGTGTGGGCTATAACTGGACTTCCGCCAGCCGTTCATCGCGGGCCTCCACGGTTTCATCGAGCGAACTCGTCCGCGACGCGCAAGATGAATTTTTCGGACTCCACCGGGTCCAGCGCTGCCGCCACAAGTTGTTGCCACAGCAGAGTGTATGCGTGCACATCGTCGTGTCCGTCGAGGTAGCGACCATCTGTGAAGTCTTCTACGTAGACGAACTCAAGCGGGCCGGCATTGCCAGGCGACGGCACGCGGAACAGGTTGAAGTCATGGGTCGCACGCGGTGCTGTTGCTGCGGCGAACGGAAGAACCTGGATCTGAACGTTGCGGAGTCGCGCGATTTCTGCGGTGTGGTGGAGCTGCGTGACCATCAGCTCCCGATCGCCCACGCGGCGGCGGAGTGAGGACTCGGAGAGTACGAAGCTGACCTGTGGCGCTTTCGGCTTGGTCAAGACGGATTGGCGTTCGAGCCGTGCTTCCACCGCATCCTCAGTGGACTGATCGCTGAGCTGCAGCTGTGCGGTGGTGAAAAGCGCGCGGATGTACTGCTCAGTTTGAAGCAAGCCCGGCACGATCTCGGTCTGGTACTGGAAGATCGAGATGGCATCAGCTTCGAGATCCACTGCCATGCGGAAGTACTTGGAGTACACGGACCGATAGCCGGACCATCGACCACGATCCTGGCTCCCGCGTGCCAGATCGAGCAGTTCGTCCAAGTCGATGGCGTTCGGTGCATGCTGCTCGTACGCGTTCGCGAGTTTCTTCAACACATGCTGCGGCAGTGCGGTTTGGCCGCGTTCGATCCTGCTCATCGTGCTGTTGGTCTTCCCGATGAGCTTGCCGGCGGCATCGAGGTCGAGACCGGTCTGCTCCCGAGCGTGACGCAAGAGATGACCTACGAGCAGTCGCCGGACAGTCGGTGTTGGCATGCCGTAGAGCATCGCATTTGATCTGTGCTCCGCAGCCTAACCCGTTCGCATGGTTGTTGATCGTTTAGCTTGCGCCTCATGAGACGCATCAATCACAGTAAAGTGGGATTGCAATAAGTCGGGAGATGCGATGTTCGAAAGTTTCGGGGTGGACTGGTTTTGGCGGCCGGTGGGGGTTGGGCGGCACGCCTTCGGCGTGGCCGCGAAGCGGGCTGAGCCGCATGCGGCGGTGACGTCGTTCTGCGGGGTTGGGGTGGAGGCGTGGCAGGTGCAGCGGCTGCCGCCCGAGACGGAGTAGATCGACGAGGACACCTGCTTGGACTGCTGGCACCGCATCAGCTCGCGGTGGGGCACCGGGCCGTGATCACTTTTTGTTGCTATAGACGCTGTTTGGGAACTCGTTGTGCGGCGGTGATGTATCTGGCATCGCTGGAGTGAAGCGAACGGACCGTTCGCGCCAATAGGCGCAACAAACAGGCCGTTCGCCTCATCCACCGATCACCGACATAGCCACGACGATGCTGTAACGCATCCAAAATGGGTCTATAGCAGCAAAAAGTGCGCATGGGCCCTGGCCACTGCAAATGCATCCCGCAACTATGAGGAGAAATCATGTTCTGGCTTCAGGTGAGCACTCTTGTCCTGGTCAACGTGCTGATCGCGAGCATGCTGCTGGTCCGTGTTCCGCGTGCGCAGCACAGCGGTGCGGGTGAGGGTGCGCTGAATGTGTGGCAGTTGATCGACGATGTCCAGGCAGAGCGACATCGGGAAGCGGTGGCCACCGGGCGGCACCACCTCGATACCGAGACCCTTGCGCGCTTGCGCATCTGACTGCGAGACCTGGTCCGGCGCATCCCCTCCCTCGCCGGGCCTCATGGTGGCCGGGCGCTCCGCCCCCGACCCAGCGCCCGGCCACCCCCCCCGGCGGACCGCTGCTCCGAGATCAGCTGAGCGGGCGGAGGCCTGCGTAGAGAATCGCTAGTTCGTTCGCCGGGCGTTGCTCGGCCACTGCGCGGCGGTACATGTTCAGGGCTCCCACGATCAGCGATCGCACCTCGGCCGTCGTGACGTCGACGCGGACTGCGCCTGCCTGTTGCGCGCGTGCCAGGAGGGTGCCGATGGCGTTGTCGAAGTCGCTTTCCTGGCAGGTCGTCTGCGGTTGCTGGCCCGTCGATTCCAGCGCGTCGCAGATGTCCTTGTTCAGCGCGGCGTATTCGATCACTCGCTGGAAGTAGTCGTAGAACGCCTGGCCGGGATCGTCGGCCGTCGCGTGGTCGCGGGCCTCCTCGACCATCCGCTGGATCCGCTCCACCACGACCGCCGCGAAGAGTGCTTCCTTGGTGGGGAAGTGGCGGTAGACGGTGCCGGGCCCGACGCCGGCCCGGCGGGCGATGTCGTCCAGGGGGACGGCCAGGCCTTCGGCGGCGAACAGCTCCTGGGCCGCGGCCAGGACCCGTTCCCGGTTGCGCTGGGCGTCCGCGCGCAGCCGCTTTCCCGAGGCGTCCTTGGTGGTCACAAGTCGAGCCTACCGCTCCCGTGGACAACCGGGGCGCACGTTCCGTATATTGCGAACCGGGGCGCACGTTCCGGTTGTGCCCGTTGATGCGGAGGCAGAATTGTCCACAGCAGACGAGGTCGTACTGGTCGTCGGAGCCACCGGGCAGCAGGGCGGCGCCACCGCCGCACAGCTGCTCAAGCGGGGCTGGCGGGTTCGGGCATTCACCCGCAGCGCGTCCAGCGCCGCCGCGCGGCGGCTCGCCGAGGCCGGTGTGGAACTGGTCGAGGGAGACATGGGCGATCAGGCGGCGCTGGAGGACGCGATGCGGAGCGTGCACGGCGCTTTCAGCGTCCAACCGACCTTCATCACGCCCGAGCTGACGCCCGACCTGACGAACGAGAAGGAGATCGGGTGGGGCAAGAACGTCGCCGACGCGGCGAGGGCCGCCGGGGTGCGGCACCTCGTCTACGCCTCGGCGACCAACGCGGACCAGCGGATCGGCTCCCCGACCCTGGACAACAAGTGGGCGATCGAGGAGCACATCCGCGCGCTTGGCATACCCGCCACGATGCTGCGGCCGGTGGCGTTCATGGAGAACTACCTCGCGATGATGCCGGGGCAGGCTGCCACGGACGGCGAGTTGGTGAGCGCGATCAGGGCCGACGTGTCGCAGCCCCTGATCGCGCTGGAAGACATCGGCGCGTTCGCCGCGCTGGCCTTCGAGAACCCCGACGAATACGTCGGCCGGGCGGTGGAGATCGCCGGGGATTCGTTGACGCCGCCGGAGATCGCCGCCGCGCTGTCCCGGGCGACCGGCCGGGAACTCCGCCACGTCGAACTTCCGCTGGAGCCCCTGCGCGAGCAGAACCCCGTCCTCTACCGCGCTTACTCCGCGATCAACGAGCTGGACCTGACGGTGGACATCCCGGCCCTGCGCCGAGCCCATCCCGACCTGATGACCTTCGAAACCTGGCTCACCAAGCAGTTCTGAACTGCTCTGGCGAGGCGAAGGGCCGTCGGGCGGCTTGCTCGCCCGACGGCTTCGCGTGCGCTCACATGGTGAGGATGCGGTCGCCGAAGTTCTCCGCGTACTCGACGACGAGCCCCGGCGGCAGCGCGGCGGCGAGGCGCTTGGCCAGGGTGAGCCCGGTGCGCCGGAAGTTCAGCGCGGCATCCTCGGAGGCGAACGCCGAGTCGGGCGGGTAGTTCTGGTCGAGGATGCCCTGGTAGTCGTGGTCCCAGCGGGCGATGTCCAGCAGCAGGTCGGCCGGGAGGTCGAGCACGTCCCGGATCTCGTCCGGCAGGTAGTTCGCGGCGACCGCCTTCTCTGGGCCGAAGCGGACCCAGAACGGCCCGGCTCCCCATTCGGCGCCGAGCCGGACGCTGGTCGGACGGCTTCCCGCCGGAGGCCACTGCGAACCGTCGACGCGGGCCAGCGGCTCGGGATGCGCGGAGATCACATAGCCGCTGGCGGCGATGCTGAGCGCGACCGGAATCCGCTTGCCGCCGAATTCGACGACGTAGGCCGGACGGTTGTGGCCGACGACCCGGGCCGCCTCGGTTCCGCTGGTCGCGACGTGCATGACCAGCTTGTTGATCAGGTCGCCGCTGACGCCGCACCGCGCGAAGTCCGCGCCGTGGCGGTTCCTGATCAAATCCGCGCCTGATTCAGTCATCGTCCCGTTCTCTGTCCGCCGCGCCAGCCTGGATGATTTCCTTGTAGTAGCTTACCCGGACGCTCGGTCCGAGTTCGGCGGCCAGTTTTTCCGCCAGTCGCCTGCCGCGCTCCTCCCAGCGAACTTCCGCTTCTTCGCTGGGGAATTCCGCAGAAGCGGGGTCGGCCGGATCCCAGATCTGCTGGAATTCGTCATCCCACTCGTTCAATTCGGCCACGAGTTCCACGGATACGCCGAACTTCTCCGCCAGGTCTTCGGGCTCGGCGTTACCCTCGAAGCGATCCGCGCTGGTGGTGACCCAGAGCGGACCCGTTCGCCATTCCGGCGAGATACGCACCGAGAGCAGGGTTTCCGCTTGGTTCATCGCTAATATCCCCGGTGGTTCGGATTGGTCTCTGACTTGGGATCTTTCTGGGCTCCCTTGAACGGATCATCGCCGCTTCTCATATTGGCTCCGACGATGAATCCATTGCTGCCGACGCTTACCGCGACGTACTGCTTCTGGCCGTTGTGCTCGACCTCGTAGATTGGGCGACCGGGCGCCTTTCCCTGGGTGTACCCGGTGTATTCGCCTTCCGTCGCCGCTTTGTGGACTAGATCCGGCACGTCTTCCTTGGGGATCCCGGCTTGCTCGAACTGGCTCCCGTGTTCTTCGTAGATGTGCTCCAGCCCGGCCCCGCGCTGGCCGCCTTTGCCCTCTTCGAGGAAGACGATCTTCCCGTTGGGGTCCTTGCCGATCTCCACGACCCGGTCCGCGCTGATCTTGATCCCCTGCGCCTGGGCTTCCTCGATGAGGGCCTGCTTCTGCTGGGCTTTGGGATCGGTCTTCGTGGGGTCGGAGGGATCGGTCGGGTTGGTGGATTGATCGCCCTGTTCGGCCCGACCCTTGCCGGCGTATTCCTTGGTGGCCCTGATGGCGCTCTTGGCGCCCTTGCCGGCGTCGACGTTGCCGACCTTCGTCGGCTGGTTCTTCTTGCCGCGGGGGGTTCCGCCGGGGCCGTTCGGGGTTTTGGTGCTGTGCAGCCCGAACCAAACGGCGAGGGCGAGGAACCTGAGGAATCGCATCGCGCCCGCCTAATCGTTGAGCAGCTGGTTGAGGTTGGTCAGGCTGGTGATCAGGGCCGTGGTGTAGGTGAAGATGCGCGCGGCCCACTTGACCACCGCGGCGGCGATCTGCGCCGCGACGACCGGGATAGTGACCACGAAGATCGCCTCGACCGCCCACACGATCACCCTGGCCACCAGGTCGGCGATCAGGTCGCGAACGATTTCGCGGGTCTGCTCCACCAAACCGCCCGCGCCCTGGGTGGCCTCCGCCATCGCCGCGGAGATCGCGGCCAGCCCTCCGACGGCCTCCACGTTGTTGCCCATCAGGCGGCGGTAGGCGTCCGCGGCCTCGCCGTGCCAGCCGGATACGTCCGCCTCGACGCTCGCGCGCAGGTCCTCAGCCACGGAGCCGAGTTCCTGGGCCATGTTGTTCCACGTCGAGGCGTGCGACATGACGACGTCCGGCTTGCCGGTCAGCTCGTCCAGCATCTCCCGCAGCGGCTCGAAGTACTCCATGACCCAGCCCAGGCCGTTGGAAAGCAGTGCGCTGAACGGGTCCAGCGCGCTCGCCGCGACCTCGATCGCGAGGCCCGTGCCGGCCAGCAGGTCGTCGACCCAGCCCTCGCTCTTGATCGCATCGACCAGGCCCTCGATGCTGTCGGCCAGCCCGGCGCCGGTCCACGCCTCGCGGGACGACTCGACGGGGGCGACCAGTGAGTTGTCGGTCATGGCATGCCCTCGCCTGCGGAGCGGATCAGGTCGGCGTGGTCCTTGTCGAGGGATTCGTAGTAGTCGGCGGTGTCGCGCAGCGCCGCCGCGGCGAGTTCGAGGTTCTCCGCCACGTACGCGATCAGTTCGTCCTGGTCGGCGTGCCGTTCCCCCAGCACGCCGGAAATCCACCCGCACAGCAGCCCGTACGCCTGGTCGTCCTGCGTGATGTGCGAGCTGGCGGATTTCACCGCGCCGAACCGCGCCTGGATCTCCGACACCTTGCTCGCGTGGGTGCGCAACTGCTCGGCGTCGACGCTGTACCCGTCGCCCATGTCACCACCGCCGCTCGTCGAGGTAGGAGTGCGTCTCGTAGTCCTGGTCGTCATCGCCGGGAGCGGCGGCGCTTTCCGGGGCCGGACCGCTCCGCAGGTGCTGCCCGACGCTGTCCGCGATCGCCCGTGCCGCCGGGGATTCGGTGCCCACCGTGTCCGCGATGATCTCCTGCGACCGGTCGGCGAGCTTGTTCTTGGCCTCGCCGAGAGTCGCCATGATCGTGCGAGCGACGACGTCCGGGCTCGTCCGCCGCATCCGGTCGGTCAGCCGCAGGTCCACCAACGCGCCGGTCGAGTCGATCGTGACCTCGGTCAGCCCGTTCGGGTCACTCGCGGTGACCCGTACTTCCTGCAGCCGTTCGCTCATCGCTCGGGTGTCGGCGGCCAGCTTGTCGATCCGGTCCTTCCAAGCGGCCAAGCGCTCGTGAGCGCTGTCCGGATCGAGGATGTTCCCCTCCATGTCCCTCCGATTCGCGTAACGGCAGAGTGCCGAGATCGAATCTTAAGCAGCGGAGCACCCATCCAGCGGCGGAACTGAAGAACCGGTCAAATCAACGATGTCGGCACAAATGCGCTCAGTCACGGTGGTGTTGCTGGGCGCTACGGCGCTCCTCGCGAGCCGACCGCCCCGTCCCCAGCCGGTCCATTTTGGACGGAGTGTGGACCGGACTGGCCGACGGGGATGGCGGCGCCCACGGAGGCGGTGGTCTTTTCGAGGTGAAGGGTGCCTTTTGCCGGGTGAACTCGGCAAAAGGCACCCTTCGCGCCTTGTCGGATCGGTCAGGCGGTGCGTTCGCCGCTGCCGATGCGGGGGAACGGGTGGATGGAGAACACCACCTCGACCGGGACCTCGAAGTGCTCCGCTATGCGCAGCGCCAGGTGCAGGCTCGGGCTGTACTCGCCGCGCTCCAGGTAGCCGATCGTCTGGTAGTGCACGCCAAGTGCCTCGGAGAGCTGCCGGCGGGAGATCCCGCGTTCGGCCCGCAGCATCGCGATGCGGTTGTAGATCGTCTCGCTCATGGTCCCCTCCGCCGGCGTCACCGCACGCGCTGCATGGCCTTCTCGCGCCGCGCGGCCACGCTCGACCCCGACTCGCGCCGCGCCATCCGGCGCAACACCACCGGGGCCACCACCAGGCCGACCACGGCCCACAGGCCGAGCACCCCGGCAGTCTCCAGGTGTCGCCAGGACTCGCCGATCTCGGCCGCCGCCATCCCGTCCGGCAGCAGCGCCGACCGCATGCCGAGCCCGAGCCAGTACATCGGGAAGACCTGCGCGATCCACTGCAACCACTCCGGGTACCCGGTGATCGGGTAGAAGATCCCGGAGATCGCGATCAGCCCCATCATCGGCAGCATGATCAGGCCCAGGCTTCGAGGATTGGCGAACAGCGAGCCGATGATCGCGCCGATCGGCATCGTCGCGACGAGACCCAGCACCAGCACCCAAACCAGCGTCAGCCAGGTGTCGACACCGGTGGCCAGGCCGTCGAACATCACCAGGCCGGGCACCAGCAGGATCACCAGGCTGACCAGCGACATGCACCCGATCAGCGTGATCTTGCCGATCAGGTAGCCGAACATCCCGTCCGGGGTCGCCTTGGCTCGCAGCAGGGTGCCGTCCTCGCGCTCGACCGTCAGCTGCTGGGCGATGGTGATCAGCCCGGAGAACCCGATGCCCATGCCGAGCGCGCCGGGCAGCGTCATCGCGCCCAGCGAAAACCCGGCCACTGTGGACCCGCGCTGGAACGACATCACGACCAGCAGGATCACGGTGGGGAAGAGGTAGCCCCACAGGTCCTGCGGGGTGGTCAGGGTTTGGCGGAACTCGATCCAGCCCCGCTGCAGGCCGGTGCGTGCGGCGTTGGCCTTCACCGGTTGACCTCCTCGGCGCTGAAGGGCAGCGCGGCGTCTTCGCCGTGCCCGGATTCGTGCGCGCGCACCATCGCCATGTAGGTGTCCTCCAGGGTGGCCCGGCGCACCTCCAGTTCGGTGATCTCGTCGCCGTGCTGCGCGAACAGGTCCCGGACGAACCGGGTGGCGTCGGCGGCCGAGTGCACGTAGCGCTGGCCGTCGCGGGTCCACTTGACTTCCGATTCGGCGGCCACCTGCCGGGACAGCTCGTCGGCGGAGCCGTCGGCGACGATCCGGCCGCCGGCCAGGATCAGGATGCGGTCGGCCAGTTTCTCCGCCTCGTCCAGGTCGTGCGTCGTCAGCAGGATGCTGGTGTTGTCGTCGGCGAGCCGGTGCACGAGGTCGTGAAACTCCCGGCGGGCCTGCGGGTCGAAGCCGACCGTGGGCTCGTCCAGGAACAGCAGCTCCGGGCGTCCGACGATGCCGATCGCGACGTCGAGCCGGCGGCGCTGACCGCCGGAGAGCTGCCCGGCCCGCTTGTTCGCGTGCTCGGTCAGGCCGACCGTCGCGATGAGTTCGTCGATGTCCCAGGGCCGGGTGATTTGCGCCGTGGAGTACGGCGCGTAGTAGGTCCCCAGGTGCGCCAGGAGCTCCCGAACGCGCCACTTGCTGTGGTCGCGCCAGGACTGCAGTACGACGCCGAGCCGGGCCCGCCAGCTCTCGTCGCCGTGCGCCGGGTCGGTGCCGAGGACTTGGACATCACCGCCGGAACGCATCCGGAAGCCTTCCAGGACCTCGATCGTCGTGGTCTTGCCCGCCCCGTTCGGCCCCAGCAGCGCTACCACCTCGCCCCGGCGTGTGGTGAAGTCGACGCCCTTGAGGACGTCGGTCGTGCCGTACCGCATCCGCAGGCCGCGGACGTCGAGCGCGGCGTCATCGTCGGGTAACCGCACCGGCGGCAGTGGTGCCGCCGATTCGTTCGCGACTGTCATAACACCAGTGCCTTCCATAGCAAGGATAGGTCGTCATGTAGCACACATACTACATACTGAACGATTGCTGCATAGGCCGGAGTGGAGACCGCGCCCGGGCTTCGGGCAATTGGGATGAATCCGAACGGGTGGTTGGGGTGGCTGGATTCGCCGCCGTCGGTGAATCCGCGCGGTGTCGCCTTTGGTGGAATTGTTTTCGTATTTTTCGGGCGATGTTCCGATCTGGTATTCAGATTTGTTTTTGGCGCAGGGGTTAAAGTGATCTTGCGAAATTGATCATATTTGGCTCGCTGCGCGTCGCGAAAAAGGGTGGAGTGTGCCTCTAAAAGCCTGTTGCATCGTGTTGAGCTGCGACAATGTCGATTCTCGTGCCGTTCGTCGAACGGTGGTTTCAATTCCCGAATGCGGTGTCACCGAATGAGGTGAGCCCGGTTGTTCCGAGTTGCCGACCTTTGTGCCGATGGCGATACGGTATTCCTTGCGAGGCTGGCGGAGAAGTGTTGGACCGGTATGCCTCGTCCGAATTGGTCGGCGCGGAATTTGGCGCCGCAAGTCCCGGTTCTCATGGAAGGAAGTGCTTTGATGCGTACTGCGAAGCGCGTGCTGACGGTTGCCGCGGTGAGCTTCCCGATGCTGCTCGGAGCGACGGCCGTGGCGATGGCCGACGGCAGCCACGACGGCTCTCCGACGCAGGAGCAGAACCAGGACGAAGTCCAGGTGAGCAAGCCGACGAACACCAACGTTTCGCCCTCGACCGTGGTTCAGATCGGCGGCCACAAGCAGGTCGCCAACACCGGCTCAAGCCAGACCAACAACGCCGACCAGGACCAGGACGGGGACTGGGACGGCAACGCCCAGGCGCAGCTGGTCAAGGACGGCGGGTCCCCGACGCAGGTGCAGAACCAGAACGAGATCCAGGTGAGCAAGCCGACGAACACGAACGTTTCGCCTTCGACGGTCGTCCAGATCGGTGGCAAGGAGCAGATCGCCAACACCGGCTCGAACCAGACCAACAACGCCAACCAGACCCAGGCTGGGGACTGGCAGGACAACACCCAGGCCCAGTTGGTCCGCAAGCACTGATTTCCGCGTCAGAAGGCCCTGCTCCCGTTCGGAGCGGGGCCCTCTGGTGGTTCCAGTCCGCTGCGGCGTCGCGGTTCAGGGCGCGATGTCCCGGCGGTGGCGGTGATCAGCGTCTCGGCGGTGACCCGGTTCAGCCGCTCGGCCCTAAAATTCCCTATCAATCTCGATGAAGGGAACGATAGAGTAGTTTGCATCGTATGATGAAGATCATGTGGAGGGGGTCATGCGCACGATCTACAAGTCCGAGGCCGGGGCGGGCGAGATCCGGCGGCACTACCGGGAGGTGTTGAGCACCTGGCCGGTCCCCGCCGAGCACGTGCGGGTGCCGACCCGTGAGGGGGAGACGTTCGTCGTCGTCTCCGGGCCGGAGGACGCGCCACCAGTGCTCTTGCTGCACGGCTCGGGGTCGAACACGACGATGTGGCTGCCCGACATCGCCACCTGGGCGCGGCACTTCCGCACCTACGCCGTGGACGTCATCGGCGAGCCGGGCATGAGCGCGCCATCCCGCCCGCCTCTGGGGTCCGAGGCCTACGCGTTGTGGCTGGACGATGTGCTGAAGGGGCTCGGGATCACGAGGACGTCGATCGTCGCGACCTCCCTCGGTGGCTGGCTGGCGCTGGACTACGCCACCCGCAAGCCGGAGCGGGTGGCGAGCCTGGCCCTGCTGTGCCCCGGCGGCGTGGGGCGGCAGAAGGTGGGTTGGTTGTTCAAGGCGCTGCTCCTGCGTGCGTTCGGCCGCCGGGGCGTGCGGCGGTCGGCGGGAATGGTCGCGGGCCTGGACCCGGTGCAGGACAAGGCAGTCCTCGACGCCCTGGTGCTGACCTTCACGCAGTTCAAGCCGCGTACGGAGCGGCTGCCGGTGTTCGCCGACGATGCGTTGCGGCGCCTGACGATGCCCGTGCTCGTCATGGTCGGCGGACGCGACGCCATGTTCGACTCCGCGCGAACCGCCCGGCGGGTGCGCCGATGCGTCCCGCACGCGACCGTGAACCTCCTGCCCGAGGTCGGGCACGCGATCCTCGGCCAGACCGATCGCGTCCTGGAGTTCCTCCGCAGCTGATCCGCGGGCCAGGAGCAGCAGCGGCCCTCGCTCCGGTTCGCGCGAGGGCCGCATCCCTCGTTCTACCGCGTCCGCTCATGCCGAGGAGCGTGCACAGCGACGGTGGCTCAGAGATGAGTGGGCACAGGAGTCGTCGGCCGCAGTGGCTAGCCCAGGGGATCCCGCGAGCCACGATGAGTCCTGCGGCGTCCGGCGGTCATACAGTCGAACCCGTTACCTCGGTATTGGGTCGCCGCCGTCCAGGCGCAAACGTACGCCGGACTCGGCAACCTGCCCGCCTGCCAACGGGCATTGGACATGGCCGAGCAAGTCGCCGGCCTTCACGACAAGGCGCCCGCGAGCGGTTGGCTCCGCTTCGAGGGATCGCGGTTGGACGAGGAACGCGCCTCGTGCTTCGTCACGCTGCGCCGCCCGGACCTGGCCGAGCCTCCACTGAAAAAGGCGCTGGGGCAAGCCACCTCAGCCCGACGTCGCGGGAGCGTTCTCGTCGATCTCGCGACCGTCGGCGCCCAGCGCGGTGACGTCGACCAACTGGTCATGAACGGCGCCGCGGCAGTGGACAGCGCACGGCAGACGGCGTCGGTCGGATACGTTGGCCGCAAGCTCGGAGACCTGCGAGAGCACCTGGTGCCGTACCTCGCCGACCGGCACGTGAGGTACCTGGATTCGCAGATCAAGGGTGTTATTACCGCATACGGCTCAACGCAGTGAGGAGAGGTTCAGTGTCTGACGAAAAGGGCCGTATCTTCCGCGAAGCGTGGATCGCCGGGGTGAACAAGCACTACCCCGGTGAGCCGAAGCCCGGCTACATCGCGCCGTGGGAAGAGACGCCCGATTGGGAGCGGGCCAGCGCAGCAGCTGTGTACCAGCAGGTGCACGACTTCGCCCTCGCGACCGAGGGCAGCACGAGCAAGCTCACCCGCGAGCAGAAGGGTCGCTTCGTCGCGCTGTGCTGGATCGGCCAAATCTTCCGGCACATCGCCGACCCCAAGCCCGCCTACGTCGCAGACTGGGAATCCATGCCCGAATGGCAGAAGGAGACAGACTCCGACATCTTCGAGCGCATCGAGCAGGACGTGACTGCCCGTACGTCCTGACGGCGTCCGTGATCACCCGGGTCGGCCGCTGGTTCGTATGTGACGACGAGGCGGCCCCCGCTCGGGTTGGAGCGGGGGCCGCGGTGCGTTCCGGGACGGGCTGTCCCGTATTTGTCCCACGTGCATGATCAACAATCATGCGAAAAATCCGCTACGGGCGTTGCGCCACGAACTCCGCCAGGTCGGCGGACTGCTGGATCCGGGACTCCTCGTGGACGTACATCATGTGGCCCGCGGGGTAGTAGCGGACGTCGATGTTCTCCCGCAGCCGCTCCGGAATCGGCAGCTGCGCCAGCACGTGCTCGGCCGCGAAGTACGGGGTCGCGCCGTCGGTGTAGCCGCAGCCGACGTGGATCCGCAGGTGCCGGTTGGCCTGGAACGCCGCACCGAGCTTGTCCACAACGGACACGCTTGCGCCCTCGAACTCCTTGTAGGACCAGGGCTGCACCCGGCTGGACAGCGTCTCATACGGCAGATCGCTGGCGTAGTCGAGCTCTTCGCGCAGGTAGTGGTTGATCGCCGCCGCGTAGGCGCCGCGGATGCCGGAGATGCTCGGGTCGTCGCTGAAGTGCTCCCCGGCGGCATCCGGCTCCCAGCCGGTGAACCGGCCGTCCATCCGGCCGACCGTCGCCCGCTGGTCGCGCAGCAGCTCGGTGAAGAACCGGATGTGCTCGATGCGCAGGTTGGCGCGGTCGACGTATTCCTCGGACAGCCCGGACAGCGCGGCGACCCGCCGAACGATGTCCTCGCGCTCGGACGAGCTCAACCGCGCGCCGCGAGCCAGCGCCCACGGGTAGTCCTCGGCGGCGAACTTCTCCGCCTCGTTCAGGACCTCGCGCAGCGGCCGGTCGCCGTGCTTGCCGTGGTAGTGCGCGATCGCCGCGTACGTCGGCAGGAACAGCGAGTACGGCAGGTCGTTGCCTTCGGTGAACCGGATCGTGCCCATGTCCAGCACCGAGGAGATCAGCAGCAGGCCGTTCGGGTAGAGCCCGTGCCGCGACTGCAGGTGCTCGGCGAGCGCGGCGGCGCGCAGGGTGCCGTAGGACTCGCCGGCGAGGTACTTCGGCGACATCCAGCGGCCGTTGCGGGTGGTCCACAGCCGGATCACCTCGGCGATCGACTCGATGTCCCGCTGGTAGCCGTGGAAATCGCCCGGCGTGCCGCCCTCGACCGCCCGCGAGTACCCGGTGGACACCGGGTCGATGAACACCAGATCGCTGTGCCGCAGCAGGGTTTCCGGGTTGTCGACCAGTCCGTACGGCGGCGGTGCGAGATCGCCGGCGTCGCCGGAGACGACCCGCCGCGGGCCGAGCAGCCCGAGGTGAAGCCACACGCTGGAGGAGCCCGGGCCGCCGTTGAACGCGAACGTCACCGGTCTGGTGCCGGGATCGGCGTCGGCCACGTACGAGGTCAGGAACACCTCGGCCCTGGGCTTGTAGCCCTCGAACTTGCCGTCGGTATGGACCTCTTCGCGCAACACGATCCGGCCGGTCGTCGCGGTGTAGGCCAGTTCCGCGCCCGCCGCGGTGATCGTGTGGTGGGTGCTGACCAGATCATCGACCGGTTCGGCCGGGGTGGTCGATTCCTCGACCTCGTCGGTTTTCTCCTCGCTGGCTGCCATGCCGCCCACATTACGTGCCGTCGAACGGGTTTTCTGTCACTTTTGGGAGGTGCCCGACACGCCCTCCAGGCTGATCGCCGATCCGGTCGGCGACCCCGCCGCCGCAGCCCCGAACGCGAACCGGATCGCGGAACTCGACGAGCTGATCACCCACTGCACCGCCTGCCCGCGGCTGGTCGAGTGGCGGGAAGAGGTGGCGCGGGTCAAGCGCGCGGCGTTCCGCGACGAGGAGTACTGGGGACGCCCGGTGCCCGGCTTCGGCCCGGCCGACGCGGAGATCGCGATCGTCGGACTTGCCCCGGCGGCGCACGGCGGGAACCGGACGGGCCGGATCTTCACCGGCGACCGCTCCGGCGACGTGCTGTTCCAGGCGCTCTACGACGTCGGCCTGGCTTCGCAGCCGGAGGCCCGGCACATCGACGACGGTTTGACGTTGCGCCACACCCGGATCACGGCGCCGGTGCACTGCGCCCCGCCGGCCAACAAACCGACGCCGACCGAACGCGACACCTGCCGCCCGTGGCTGGTCCGCGAACTCGACCTGCTGCGCCCGACGCTGCACGTGGTCGTGGTGCTGGGCGCGTTCGGCTGGCAAGCCCTGCTCCCGGTCCTGGCGGACGCGGCCTGGGAAGTCCCCAAACCCCGCCCGAAGTTCGGCCACAACGCCCACGTGGAGCTCTCGTCGGCGGACGGCGGGAGCCCCCTCCACCTCCTCGGCTGCTACCACGTCAGCCAGCAGAACACCTTCACGGGGAAGTTGAGCCCGGAGATGCTCTGCGGCGTGCTGGAGCACGCGAAGGAATTGGCGGGGATCCACTGACTGTGCGCCCCGCCGTAGGCCATGAGTGCGTGACGTACTTGGCTGGATTGGGCGCATTGTCGAGCGTGCTCGGGTCAACCGACCCGCAGCGGGCGGCGGTGGCGGCACGGAGCCCGCTGCCACGGGATGCCCCTAATCACTCAGCGGGATGAACCGCTTGAGCTTGCCTGTCGCGGCGTTGCGCGGGATCCGGTCGACGGGCCGAAGGTCGATCTCGGGGTGCGCGAGCCCGTAGGACCGTAGCGAGGAGACCAGCGCCGCGCTCACGGCAGACACGTCTGGCGCGCCGACGACGAGCACGTCCGCCCCGCCCGCGGTCTGACGGACCTGGTATTCCGAGATCAGCGGGTCAGTTCCCAGTACGTGCCGGAACGCGCTGGCCGGGACCGTCCGCTCGCCGTAGCGGAAGTCGTCGTCGCGACGTCCAGCGATGTCGCCAACGCGCAGCATCGCGCTGCCGCACTCGCAGCGCCCCGGTAGCAGCGTGACCTCGTCGCCGAGGTCGTAGCGGATGAACGGGAACGTGCGCCCGGCGAGCCCGGTCGCGAGCGTGCGCACGGCCGGCTCATCAGGGCCGACCGGGCGTCCGGCTGGATCAACCCGTTCGAGGATCACCTCGTCCTCGCAGACGTGGAGACCGTCGCCCAGTCCGCAGCCGACCGCCTGGACGCCGATCTCGGTCGAGCCCCAGAGGTTGTGGACGGGCGCACCCCAGGCGGTGTCGATCGCCTTGCGGTCCTCCTTGGTCAGCGGCTCGGAGTTGGTGCTGACCCGGACCGGCCCGATGTCGAGCGAACCCGCGCTCGCGGCACGGGCGAGGCGTCCGATCACCGAGGCGTAGCCGACGAGATGGGTGGGCCGTGCCTCGGCCACGGCCTCCAGCACCCGGTCGAACGGCGCGGACGCTGGGATCACGACGGTCGACGCCGACGGCCCGGTCGCGACGTCGAACAACGGCGTACTCGCGTGCGGCGGCTCGCCTGCCTCCAGCACGACCAGCCGCGCGCGGCGCACTGGCGATCCGGAAGCGCGCTCGGCACGCACCTGCCACCGCCACGCGAGGCAGGCGAGCGTGACGAACTGCTCCCAGTCCCACACGTACACCCCGCGCACGCCGCTCGAACCGCCCGAGCTGAACACCTGGTGCCGCGCGGGCGTGTAGGAGAACCAGCGCTGCTCGGCCAGCACCCGTTCGGCGCCAGCGCGGTCGATGCCGGGCGAGGTCACGATCCTGTCCCACTCGTCCTGGGCCTCCTGCTTGACCATGACCGGCAGCCGTGCGAGGTCGTCGACGGTCGCCGTGGTCGGGTCGACATCGGCCATCCGGGCCGAGTGGAACGGTGAGCGCTCGCGCGCGAATCCGAGCAACGACCGGAGTCGCTCGGCCTGGTAGCGCTCGATCCGCTCGCGCGGCCACGCGAGCCGCGCCACGTGGTCCTCGAGCGAGGCCCGCACCGCACTCAGGTGTGCGGCGCGCAGACGCGCGTAAGCCGCCTTCCAGTCCTCGGCTGGCACGGGCACAAGTGTGCGCGCCGGTCGGCTGCAACGCGTTCCGGCAGTCCGCCGATGGTGTTCCCGCCCGGCATCCCCGACGGGGCCGCAGACCGGATCGACACGGCAGCTCGGGAGCATCGCAGCGGATGGTCGTGCGGATATCGCGGTGTACTCGGGTTTGCTGCGACGGCGTCGGGACTGACGACGGCTTCAGGAGCGAGACTCCCGTCTCCTCGAAATCCTTGATGTTGCGGGTAGCCAGCGTTGCCGCACGTGCAACGGCAGATCGCTGCGATCTGAGCGTCCGCGGCACTGATGGGGCGGCCGAGTTGGTCGCGTTCGCCGACCACGCCGGCGTAATGGGTGGCGTTGGGCAGGCTTGGCCTTCTCGATGGTCAGGTCGTCGTGCGCGACACCGGTGTCGATCTTCCGGAAGAAATCGCTCGGGCGTGGGCATCCGGGTTCAAGATTCGGTAGGGTGGCCGAAACCAGCCTCCATGACACCTCGGTGATGTCGCTCTGACATCATCCGCCGCCGCCCAATTAGGGCGCGTACGCAGCGCGTATGTCCATGCACAGCGCGTTGATCGTGAGCGATGCCACCCGCGACTGGCGTCACATTAAGGGGGGTCGGCGCAGCGCGAATACGGCCAGTGGTGCGACCATGAGCGCATGGCTGGTAAATCCGATCCCACGCGGATTCTCATCCTCGGCGGCGGTTACGTCGGCATGTACACGGCACTTCAGCTGCAGAAGAAGCTGGGTCGCCGCGAGGCCTCCGTGACGGTCGTCGATCCTCAGCCGCACATGACCTACCAGCCCTTCCTCCCGGAAGCGGCCGCGGGTTCGGTCGAACCCCGCCACGTGGTAGCGCCACTGCGACGAGTGTTGAAGCGGTGCAACGTGATCACCGCCGCTGTCACCGAGATCAAGCACGACGAGAAGGTCGTCACGGTCGAGAACCCGCAGACGGGTGCGGAGACCATCGCCTACGACGTGCTGGTCGTGGCCCTCGGCTCGGTCTCCCGGTTGCTGCCGATCCCCGGCCTCGCCGAGGAGGGCATCTCCCTCAAGACCGTTGGTGAGGCCACCTACCTGCGCAACCACGTGCTGGGCAAGATGGACGCCGCGGCCAACACCGACGACCCCGAACTGCGCAACCGGCTGCTGACCTTCACCTTCGTCGGCGGCGGCTTCGCGGGCGTCGAAGCGCTGGCCGAACTGGAGGACATGGCCCGCTACGCCGCGCGCTACTACGACAACGTCAAGCCCGACGACATGTCCTGGGCGCTGGTCGAGGCCGCTGGCCGGGTGATGCCCGAGGTCAGCGAGAAGATGGGCGTCTACGTCGTCAAGGCCCTCGAAGAGCGCGGCATCAGGGTCTACCTGAACACCTTCCTGAAGTCCGTCGAGGGCGGCCACGCCGTGCTCTCGGACGGCACCGAGTTCGACACCGACACGCTGGTGTGGAACGCGGGCGTGAAGGCCAACCCGGTGCTGAAGAACACCGATCTGCCGCTGGACGAACGCGGTCGGGTCAAGGCGACCGCGCACCTGCAGGTCGAGGGTCTGCCCGGCGTGTGGGCGGCCGGGGACTGCGCCGCGGTCCCGGACCTGTCCAAGACCGAGGAGAACCCCGGCGCCACCTGCGCGCCGTCCGCGCAGCACGCGGTGCGGCAGGCCAACCAGCTGGCCAAGAACCTGCTGGCCGCGCTGCGCGGCAAGTCGACCAAGGAGTACCGCCACGCCTACGCCGGCTCGGTCGCCGGCATGGGGCTGTACAAGGGCGTCGCCGACGTCTACGGCTTCAAGGCCAAGGGCTTCATCGCTTGGTTCATGCACCGCTCGTACCACGTGAGCCGGATGCCCACGTTCAACCGCAAGCTGCGGATCATCATCGACTGGACGCTGGCGTTCCTGTTCAAGCGCGAGGTGGTGTCGATGGGTCAGATCCAGAACCCGAGGGCGGCCTTCGAGCGCGCCGCCGCGAGCTGACCGGCCGAGCGCTGGGCACTCACAGCAACCAGGCCGCGTGCCGCACTAGGCACGCGGCCTTTTTGTACCCAAGGCGATGCTCCGTGCGGGCGATATGGGGGCCGACTATCCTTGACAATCTGTAGTGAGAAATCGAAGACTGTGGCAAGGTCTTCACCTGAAAGGATGCGTCAACGGGGGAAGGGGTGAATCCCTTGACGCTGAAAGAGCTAGCTGCCCTGCTGCGCAGTGGTGAGGTCGAGGAAGGACCGCTCGCCGACTTCGCGGTGGACTACCAGGAAGCATCTCGGGTCTTCCGGAAGAAGGACGACTGAGCATGGATGCGGCCGAGGGGCGGCCCTCAGGTCTCGTGAACCCATCCGGGGCGACCGACCAACCGTCCCTTCGTCCAACCCCGATGTTGTTGCAGGGCCAGGACTACTTCTTCCGTTCGCCCGACACCCCACTGGACTTCCAGGAGCGGATGTTCCGGGCCGACCTGGTCGCCGACGAGCCGGGCGACCCGGTGCCGTGCGTGCTGGTGCTGGCCCGCGCCGCCGACATGGAGATGAACGAGCTGTCGCTGGCGCTGGCGGACCACGACATCCGCATGGTGCGCATCGACGCCGACCGTTGCCTCGACATCCCCCTCACCATCTACACCGACACGCCGCTGATCGAGTTCCAGCACTGGCTGCTGCGCCCGGTCCTGGTGTGGCGGCGGCACTTCGACATCACCGCCATCCCGGTCGATCCGACCACGGTGCACGGCGCCTACGTCCGCGAGCAGTGGCGAGCGGTGGCGAACTGGCTGGCCTGCCGCGGCGACTGGGAGCAGGTGAACTCGGTGCTCTCCACCGAGCACCTCGACCGGCTGACGCAGCTGCAAGGCGCGTGGGCGGCCGGCCTGAGGGTGCCGCGGACCGCGGTGACCACCATGCCCGGGCGCAGCCGTCCGGGCGGCGGCCGGTGCATCGTCAAGACGGCCGGCCACCACCTGCTCGAACCCGAACCGGGCGCGCTGCGCGGCCTCTTCCCGCAGCCGTTGGACATCCGGCGCACGGGCGAAACGCGCGAACCGGCACCGGTGCTCGTCCAGCAGTATCTGGACGCAGACCGGGAACTGCGCGTGTTCGTCGTCGGCGACCAGGCGATCGGCTTCCGGGTGCGGAAGCTCGACCCGGCGCAGCTGTGGGTCGACCCGGATTCGGTCGCGGTGGAGCGCGTCGAGGTGCCCGAGGACCTGCTCCAGCGACTGCTGGCGCTATGCCGCCAGTGGCGGCTGGACGTCGCGGGCTTCGACTTACTCGGGGTCGGCGACGAGTGGGTGTTCCTCGAGGTGAACGTCAACTGCGACTGGCGCTGGTTCGAACACCGGGCCGACTGCGCGGACGTCTCGACCGCCGTGCACGACTGGGTGCGAGGTCGCTTCGCGGACCTGTCGGTCGCGATGAGTGGGCGGGGGAGCTGGTGAAAGAGCCAACAGAAAAACACGTTCGGCGGTTCCTGGGAACCGAGCGAAGCGCTGCTGCGTCCTAACCAGTGCGGCGCGCGTGCGCGTGGCCGAAGGCCCCCGTAGCCCAATTGGCAGAGGCAGACGACTTAAAATCGTCCAAGTGTCGGTTCGAACCCGACCGGGGGCACGTACAGCATCTACACGAGCACTAGTGGCCTGCTGAGCAGGTGTTTCTTGTGTAGATGGCATGCCTTGGCTAATCCTTTCCGCCGTGTGGGCGATGTCGGGTAGTTGGTCGGCGGGCAGTTTGATCGTGATGGTGGCGTGGTCGCTGTCGTCGCGTAGGCGGACGGTGAGCTGGGTGACCTCGAACAGCCGCCGGAGCAGTGTCTCGGGGGCGTGGGCGAGATTCAGCGCCAGGTAGGGCAGTGTGTCGAGGAGGGCCGTGTCGTCCGGGCTGGGTTTGCCTGGCTCGGCTTCGTCGGCGGCGTCGAGTTCGGCCACGCTGGCGAGGGTGGTCTTCTTCTGGGTTTCCAGTTCGTTGTAGCTGCCTCGTAGGCCCTTGGTGAAGGGGTCGTCGGGGTCGCCGTCTTGGGCTTGCCGCAGGATCGAGTTCTGGCGGCTAGCGATGTCGGCGAGGACCCGTTGGAGGCGTTCGCGTTCGGTTTGGCGTTGTTGGGTGGCGCGGTCGTCGATGCCGTCGAGGTCGGCGGCCAGGATCTCCCGCCGGTACGGGCCGAACACGCGGTCGGCGAAGAAGCGTGACACGGCGTCGAGCACGTGGTCTTCGCGGAGGTAGACGGTCTTGGGGTGGCCCTCGTACTTGTCCGGGCGGCCTCGGTTGTTGTTGCGGGGCCAGCACAGGTAGTAGGGCTTGTTGTGCCGCTGGCCGCCGAACATCCGCCGACCGCAGGCGCAGAACACCATGCCCCGGAACAGGTACGTGCGCCGTGCTTCCGGGTGAGTGTTGCGGTTGTTTCCCGCGCGGGAGCCGCGCTTGGCCTGGGTGCGGGCGGTCATCTCGTCGAACATCCACTTCGGGATCAACGGCTCGTGCGTGGGCTCCGGTGACCACACCCACTTGACGGGGTCGTTGACCTTGCCGCGTTTGGATCGCGACGCGCGCCGGTTGAACACCTGGAACCCTGTGTATTTCGGGTTGCGCAGGATCTCGTAGATGCTCGTCTTACCCCATGCCCCGCGTGCCCGTTGCTTGCCGGGCGGTACTGGCGGCGGGTAGCGCTGCGGGTCGGCGTTGAGGCGTTCAGCGATGGTGTCGTAGCCAAGTTCCTCGTTGTAGCGCCACTGCGCGATCTGCGCCACCGTCTCGGCGCACAGGCCATCGGGTTCGAGCCTGGTCTTGATCTGGCCCTTGTCCGCCTTGGTGGGGTTGGGGTGACGGTAGGTCTTGGCCTTGTAGCCGTACGGGGGCTTGCCGATGTTCCAGCCCTCACGCACGTGGGTGCACAACCCGCCCCAGGACTGTTCGAGGGTGTTGATCACCTCGTACTCGGCGATGGACTGGTTGATCCGCCGCTGCAGCACCCGCTGGGCACGGCTACCGCTGAGGGTGATCGGCTCGTTGGAGGCGAACAGCGGCACGTCCGCCTTCTCCAGCGCACGCTCGACGGACAGTCCCTCGTAGGCGCGTCGGGCGACGCGGGAGATGCTTTCGCAGATCACCACATCGAACCGGCGCCCAGGATGCTGTGCCTCGTCGAGCAGATCGGCGATCCCGCCGTCGCGGGCGATGGGGATGTCGAACCGCTCGTAGTTTTCGCCGTGGCCGCGCTGGTCGAGTTCCATCCGCCCGGACTCGACATCGTAGAAATGCGCGACGATGACCCAGGACTCCGGGATCGGGGTCTTGCAGTTGCCCAACTGCCGCACCAGCGACTGGCGCGGGTCCTGCTGATCCTCGGTCGACGTGCGCCCCAGGAAGGCCACCCGCACTTCGTCGCGCAGCAGGGCCGCCGTGGACATACCCAGCGGCGACACCGCATAGTCCGACAAGCCCGACGGGCCCGAGGCCCGCACAGGCATCGTGGCCGAGACCTCGGCGGTGCGCCGCAGGATGGCAGGGGCCGGGGGATTCACCGCGGATTCGTCATCGGTGGTCACGACGTCTCACCTCCTCGTGATCAGTTTTTCGCGTTTTGCGTTCTGTGCCCATTCCAAGAGATCTCGAATCACAGCGGATAGTTCCTCGCGGATTCGCGCGGAATCGGCATTCTCAACCCAGATGACACGACCGGAAAAATCCCGTCTTCCGTGTCGTTTCTGATAGCTAGGATACCTCCAGTCGATGTTGTCGGTCGACGTTTTATCGGCCCCTGCGCCGCTGTTTTCCGGTGATTTTCTGGGACGTGGGACGGCGACCGGACTGGGTGCGCCGGCAGGTGTACTCGGTGTGGGAGCCGGGGCATCGTTGTGGCTGGTAGTGGCAGGTTCGGGCTCATGGTGCTCATGGTCGGGCTGTCCTCTCACACTTTTCTAAAGCGCGGGTTTTGACGCTCAGTACGGAAAGGATCCAGCAGAGATGCTCGATTGTTATTTTCCACTTTGCTGCCTATCGGGCGGTGTCGCGCGGACCCTGGTTATCGATACCAGTCTGGCTCCTGCAGATTTTGCCGATCACGGGTATGTCCTGCGGGAATGGCGGATGTAAGGGGGCCGTCGGTACCCCGTGCTAAAGGACGGGGCACCAACGGTGTGCTGGACGGTGGGGTCAACGGCCCCCTGAACGGGGCAAGCAATCCGATCATGCCGCTGTGCCTTCCTCCGGATCATCTGCGTAACGGTCCTTGCCGTGTTGCCGGGTTCGGGCCCAGCGCAGCAGGTCTGATGACGTCGGCGAGTTCGGCGCGTCGCTGCTCGCCTTCCGGGCCGCCGACGCGGGTGATGTGGCCGGGGAAGTGGCGGTCATGACCGCGCGTGCGTTTTTGATCATACCGCCAAGCCGACTGGTCACCGATGGTTTGTGGCAGGTTCTCGATGTGGCCGTCGGGAGGTGTGCGGGGTAGCGGGATGATCGACGCGGCGGCATCGTCCCCGCTCGGCGACTGATCGTCGGGCTCGTCCGGGGCGCGATGGTCGGCGTACATGACGATGTCTCCTGCCGGGGGCGCCACAGGTCAAACGGCGTGTAGGCCACTCTTGGCCTACACCCCGTTTGCATGTCGTGCGATCTGTGTGGGACAAGGTCACCTTCTGCCCCGTCTTCCAACTGCACCTTTCGCCGACACCGCCCCTCGTTCGCTACAAGCGAAGCCCCGGGTGTCGCCTGCCAGCCTGAAGGGACCAC
>NZ_GL877883.1:355485-467055 GCF_000194155.1 Saccharopolyspora spinosa NRRL 18395 | reverse complement strand
CGCGCCAACGGTGGCCCTCGGCCTCAACGTATCGGCGATCTACGGCAGGAGCGGGCCTGGGCTCCTCGGCGCTCGGCGCTCGGCGCTCGGCGCTCGGCGTTCGGCGTTCGGCGCTCGGCGCAACGGTGCTGGCGACGGCAGGAGGAACCTGGCTAGCGCCATGTCGTAGGCGTCCAGCGGGCAGGTCTTCGGGTTGCAGTCCTTGCTGGCGGGGGCTGGACCGACGGATTCGGCGCGCGGGGCCGACGCGAAAAGCCTCCCGGCGGCGGCGCGCTGGTGTTCGTCTTGCTCAACTGGGCTGTGCTGACCCTGCCGATGACGTTGCTGACCGGAATCGACGCGGGTGGGTTCGGCGGAATGCCGCTGGTGCCGCAACGGCACCGCCTGTGTTCGGGCTGGCGCAAGACGCGCCAACGGTGGCCCTCGGCCTCAACGCGAACCAGCAATCCCGGCGACCCCATGACCGACCTGGGTCGGGTGATTTTTCGAGGTGAGGGGCACCCTTGAGCGGCCTAGTCGCCTAAGGGTGCCCCTCACCTCTCACCTGGTGGTGTGGTTTGGGTGGGCGCGGCGAGCTGAGTCGAGAACATTGCTGGTGGTTCCTTTGGTTGGGTGGCGCGGGAGGATTTCGCGCGAGATCGCCACCGCCTCTGGAGCTGGTCTCACCTCTCACCTGGTGGTGTGGTTTGGGTGGGCGCGGCGAGCTGATTCGAGAACATTGCTGGTGGTTCCTTTGGTTGGGTGGCGCGGGAGGATTTCGCGCGACATCGTGCTTTCGGTGGGGAGCCGTTCGCCGATTTCGCGCGAGGTTGCCACCGCCTCTGGTGGGGGTCGGTGGGTGGCGGGAATGCGTCGGCGGCGCGTGTGGGAGCCTCGCCGAGTTGGTCCACTTCGGACGGTTGGGGCGGCACTGCTGGGGCCGGTCGGTGGCCGGCGGGGATGGCCGATGAGCTCGCCGAGCGCGACTTCACCGTTGGGGCGCGTCGCGGGGGGGGGTACCCGCGCCCCTGGTCAATTGGGGGCGGGTGCCCCTCACCCCGTTCGGATGGCAACAATCCGTGACAGGTGGTCGCGTTGATCACCCGGTCAGGGGCAGACTGTTGGTGCGCTCGCACCCTTAACCTCTAGGGTGCTCGGGGGGAGTCGGCACGCCGAGAAATCGGCGGCCGGACGACAGACGTCGCCGGAAAAGGCGCTTCGGCGACGGTGAAGGAGTTCTGGGTGTCCCTGCACGTCTCGATCGACTTCGGCACGTCGAGCACATGCACGGTGGTGTCGGTTGGCGGTGCCGAACCGCAGGTGGTGGTGATAGACGGGCAGCCGCTGGTCCCGTCCGCGGTCTTCGCGGCGGCGGACGGCACGCTGTTCGTCGGGCACGAGGCCGAACGCCAGGCCGCAGTCGACCCCGCTCGTTTCGAGCCGCACCCGAAGCGCCGCATCGACGAAGGCGAACTGCTGCTCGGCGGCAGCGTGCTGAAGGTCGTCGACGTGATCCGCGCCGTGCTGCAGCGTGCGGTCGGCGAGGCCCGCCGCTTCGCCGGCGGCGCGGCCGTGGATCTGCTGGTCCTGACCCACCCCGCGGACTGGGGCGCGATGCGCACCGCCGAGCTGCGAAGGGCCGCCACCGGGCTGGGCAAGGAACTGGTCATGGTGCCGGAACCCGTTGCGGCGGCGGTGTTCCACTCCGCCGGTCACGGCCTCCCCGACGGCGGCGCGCTGGCGGTGCTCGACCTCGGCGGCGGCACGGTGGACGCCAGCGTGGTGTGCAAGCAGGGCTCGTCGTTCCAGGTGCTGGCCACCCGCGGCGAACCGAATTTCGGCGGCGCGGACATCGACCAGGCGCTGCTGGACCACATCGGCCGGCTCGTCTCCGCCACCGATCCCGAGGCGTGGCGCAGGCTCGTCGAGGGCCGCGATATGGCCGATCGCCGACGCCGCCGGGTGCTGCGGCAGGACGTCCGTGGTGCCAAGGAAACCCTGTCCCGGCACACCTACACCGACGTCCCGTTGCCGCCGCCGTTCTCGGACGCGCACGTCACCCGCGTCGACCTGGAGGCGCTGATCGCCAGGCCGCTGGGCAAGGCCGCCGACCTGGTGTTGGCCACCCTGCGTGAGGGCAAGGTGCAGCGGCAGCAGCTGGCCGGGGTGTTCCTGGTCGGCGGATCGAGCCGGATCCCGTTGGTGGCGCGGCTGATCCACGAGCGCACCGGCGTGGTGCCGACCACTTTGGACCAGCCCGAAACCGTGGTGGCGCGAGGCGCGCTCCGCGCGGTGCGGCTGGATCCGGACCGCAGCGGCGGGCTGGCGCCCGCTGGTGCCTGGGCGGGCGCATCGACGGTGCGCGCCTACCCGGTGCCCGGCCCGCCCCCGGTCGGCTCCGCGAGCGTTTCCCCGATCGGCCCCGGGGTGACCGCGGGCGACTCGCTCAGCGGTGCCCGGACCGTCGTCATCGGCGGCAGCGACCAGACGATGCCGGTCACGCACCGGCCCAGCCGGAAGAAGCGCAAGCTGCCGTGGCTGATCGGTGCCGGCGCGGCCGTCGTGGTGGCCGTCGGCGTGGTCCTGACCCTGGTCATCACCAGCAGCGGCCAGCCGCAGGCCGAACCCGGCGGCCCGACCCGACGGGCCGCGCAGTACGACTACGAGTTCTCCTACCCCGGCGACTGGAAGCAGATCGGCGGCGACCCGAAGAACTGGCAGACGCTGATCGCCCCGGAGGACGACGCGCAGGACTCGGTGATCGCGGTCAACGAGGGGAAGCTCGACTTCGACACCGACACCGACCGGAACCGGGCGGTTCAGCAACTGCTCAGCGACTACCAGCAAAAGGCCGCGGCCGGCGAACCGTTCTCGTTGTTCAACCCTTCCACCAGTTTCGCCGGTCGGGACGTGGTGTACTACCGGCAACAAATGCCGGACGCGACGGTCGAGTGGTACGTGCTGCACCGAGGACAATTCCGGGTTCTCGTCGGCTGCAAGTACGGCTCGGTCGGCAAGGACGACGTGGTCCGCGCTTGCGAACAGGTCGTCGGTTCCATCAAGGTCCGTTGAACCGGCGGTGAATTCGCCGCGGCGGAATGGATTTCGCGCGGCCGTCGGGCAGGGAGACACTAACATGGCAGATCCAGCGGATTCCGTCCGCAGATTCCGCACCGAACTCGCCGATGCAGTGGGTCGCAGTCGGCGGGCCCGCGGTGAAGCGCACCACCGCGCCGAGGATTTCCAAAGACACACAAGGGAACTCGCGAAGCACGCGGTGACGGGCAGCAGCGCTGCGGAATCAGAGCAGCGGGCGGTGGCGATCGACTACCGCACCCGGGTGGGCCTGGAAGTTCCCGAGCACTCGGCAATCGAGTCGAATGTGCGCCCAGACACCGCCGCGAACGAGTCGACGGCCGGGAAATCGCAAGAGCAAACGCCTTCAGACGGCAGCGATCTCGACTTTTCGCAAGCGCGAATCATGCGATGACCTGCGGGTTCCGCGCTTGGCGTTTACATCAGCAACGGGTTGCGCAGAAATCTAGGACAACGTGGAACCGAACATGGCAATGTCTGCGTCGCAGGTTCATCCGAACTTGATGACGAGTTTGAAGGGGGTCATCCAGAGATGGCTGGAATTGGTGCAGACGTCGACGCGATCGAGAAGGCGTCGCAGGACATTGACGAGGCTCGCAACGCCGTCGAGCAGGCGCTCCATCAGCTGAGCAGCCAGCTGGAGGGGCCGGTCGCGAACTGGAAGGGCGCGGCCGCGGACGTGTTCCGCAAGCTGATGGCCTCCTACGAGGACAGCGGCAAGAAGATCCTGCAGAAGCTCGACGAGCTGGGCCAGAACGTGCAGAGCTCCGGTGCGGACTACGCCCAGGTCCAGGAGGAGCAGGCCCAGGAGATCTCGAAGATCACGGCGATGCTCGACGGCTGAGCCGCACTTCGAACAGTCGTACGTTCAGAATTCTTGACCATAGGTATTTGAGGGGATAAGCAATGAGCGAGATTGCAGTCAACTTCGCCGAGCTGCAGCAGGCCTCGGACGACCTGCAGGCTGCGGCCCAGAAGATCCAGGGTGAGCTGGACGACCTGGAGGGCAAGATCCAGAAGCTCGTCGCCACCTGGGAGGGCGAGGCCGTGGGCGCGTACCAGGAAGCCCAGAAGACCTGGGACGAGGAAGCGGCTCGCATGCAGGAGACCGCCGCGAAGATGGGCATGGCCGTTGGTGCCGCCAACGAGTCCTTCCAGGCCGGTGAGAAGAAGAACGCCGGTCGCTTCGGTGGCTGATCCCACCCGCTGAAGAGCGAGGAGAGCGATCTGCGGCCCCGGCGAGCGCCGGGGCCGCAACGCTGTCCGGGGGCGCGCGAGTACCGCCCCCGGCATTCGCTATCCTTGTTCCGGCGATCTGCCAGGTCAGAAACCTCCAAGCAAGTACTGAGGACCCGTTTTGACCGGGCCGGAAGCCACCAAGTACCCTCATTCTTTGTTGTGCGGTGCGCGGCTGCAGTTCGCGCCAGTGGATCGGATCTCTCGCGGATCGCGGTCTCGGCGGCGGTACTGGCGGACGTGCCGGTTCCCGGGAGAATTCCTGCGGGAACCGACCGGCGTGATCGAGACGGGCTCCGCACTGACGATTCCGACGCGAACGACGACGAGGTAGATCCGTGCGCACGTACAGCCCGAAGCCCGGCGAGGTGACCCGCGCCTGGCATGTGATCGACGCCGAGGATGTGGTGCTCGGCCGGTTGGCAACTCAGGCCGCGACGCTGCTGCGCGGCAAGCACAAGCCGACCTACGCGCCGCACATGGACACCGGCGACTTCGTCGTCGTCGTCAATGCCGAGAAGGTGGCCCTCACCGGTAACAAGCGCACCCAGGCGTTCCAGTACCGGCACAGCGGTTACCCCGGTGGTCTGCGCAAGCAGTCCTTCGGGGAGGTGCTCGAGAAGCACCCCGAGCGGCTGCTCGAAAAGGCGATCAAGGGCATGCTGCCGAAGAACAAGCTTGGCCGCGCTATGGGCAAGAAGCTCAAGGTCTACGCCGGCCCGGAGCACCCGCACCAGGCCCAGAACCCGCAGCCGTTCGAGATCAACGCGAAGGTCGAGAAGTGACTGACGAACTTCAGCAGGAAGAGAACGGTGACCCCGGAGGAGACCGCCGAGGTTGAGGTCGAGGTCGAGGAGACCGCTGAGGCGGTCGCCCCGGCGCCGATCCCGGTGCCGACCGGCCGTCCGGTGCAGACCGTGGGTCGCCGCAAGGAAGCCGTCGTCCGGGTTCGGCTGGTGCCGGGCAACGGTGGCTTCAAGCTCAACGGCAAGAGCCTCGAGCAGTACTTCCCGAACAAGGTGCACCAGCAGCTGATCAAGGAGCCGCTGGTCACCGTCGAGCGCGTGGAGAGCTTCGACGTGCTGGCCACCCTGCGCGGTGGCGGCCCGTCCGGCCAGGCCGGTGCGCTGCGCATGGCGATTGCCCGTGCGCTGGTGGCCTACGAGGCCGAAGACCGCCCGGCGCTGAAGAAGGCCGGCATGCTCACCCGTGACGCGCGGGAGAAGGAGCGCAAGAAGTACGGTCTCAAGAAGGCCCGCAAGGCGCCGCAGTACAGCAAGCGCTGACGCCAACTTCATCCGATCTGCGGGAGCAGTCATCAGTCCACTGCGGACGAGACTGCTCCCGCAGTCGTATGCGCCGGAGGCCTGCTACCGATCGCTCCGCGTTGGTGTCAAAATCACCACGCCCGTGGGCGGTCGCCACGCCCGCGTGGGATAAACGGCTTCGCCGCCGCAAAGACAAGAACCCGACGTGGCGCGTCCGGTCTCGCGCCCCGCGGAGTTTTCCGCGTCACAGGAAGAGGACGTGCTGCTGATGGCTCGGTTGTTCGGCACCGACGGGGTGCGCGGGTTGGCCAACGCGGATCTGACCCCGGAGCTGGCGATGTCGGTGGCCGCGGCGGCCGCGCGGGTGCTCTACGACCGGGACGATTCGCAGCGCCGGGTGGCGTTGGTCGGCCGCGATCCACGGGCCAGCGGCGAGATGCTGGAGGCCGCGGTCACGGCGGGCCTGACCTCGGCCGGTGCCGACGTGCTGCGGGTCGGCGTGCTGCCCACCCCGGCGGTGGCGCACCTGGTTGCGGAGCTGGGCGCGGACCTCGGCGTGATGATCTCTGCCTCGCACAACCCGATGCCGGACAACGGGGTCAAGCTCTTCGCGGCCGGCGGGCACAAGCTCCCGGACGCGGTCGAGGACGAGATCGAGTCTCGCCTGACCGAGCAGGTCGACCGGCCCACCGGGGCCCATGTCGGCCGCGTCCGCGACGTCCCCGACGCGGTGCGGCGTTACGTCGATCACTTGTTGGCCGCGGCTCCGCTGTCGCTCGACGGGCTGAAGGTCGTCGTGGACTGCGCCAACGGCGCGGCCTCGGTCGCCGCCCCGGAGGCTTACCGCCGGGCGGGCGCCGAGGTGATCGCGATCAACGCGGAGCCGGACGGCATCAACATCAATGACGGCGTCGGTTCGACTCACCTCGACGTGCTGCAGGCAGCGGTGCTCGAAAACGGCGCGGACCTGGGCATCGCGCACGACGGCGACGCCGACCGCTGCCTCGCGGTGGACGCCAGCGGGGCCGCGGTGGACGGCGACCAGATTTTGGCGATCCTCGCGGTGGCCATGCACGAGTCCGGCGAGCTCACGGAGAACACGCTGGTCGCGACCGTGATGAGCAACCTCGGCCTGCACCTGGCGATGCGCGAGCAGGGCGTTGAGCTGCGCACCACCGCCGTCGGCGACCGGTACGTGCTGGAGGAGCTGCGGGCTGGCGGTTTCGCGCTCGGAGGCGAGCAGTCCGGCCACGTCGTGCTGCCCGCCCACGCGACCACCGGCGACGGCCTGCTCACCGCGCTGCGGCTGATGGGCCGGATGTCGGCCACCGGCACCCCGCTGGCGTCGTTGGCCAAGGTCATGCGGCGGTTGCCGCAGGTGCTGATCAACGTGCGCGTGGCGGACAAGGCCGCAGTGGTCGCGGCGGCCGAGGTGGCGTCCGCGGTGGCGGCGGCCGAGGTGGAACTCGGTGACACCGGTCGGATATTGCTGCGCCCGTCCGGCACCGAGCAGCTGGTGCGCGTGATGGTCGAGGCGCCGAGCGAGGAGACTGCACAGGCCGTGGCGGAGCGTTTGGCGGAAATCGTTGCCGCAATCCGGTGATCTTGTGATTTTGATCTCTCATCGCGGCGCGATCTGTGAGACCCTGCTCACATGGGTGCCATCGTTGTCGCCGTGGTCGTGGGTCTCGCCGCTGTCGGGCTCGTCGTCGCTATCGTGATCTTCTCCGCGCTCGCGTTGGGCGGCATGAAAGCCGTCAACGCCGCGCACGAGAGCAGATCGTGGTTCGTCAACCGTCGACGTCGAAGCTGAGCGTGCGCCATGCGCGGACGAGTGTTCGGTGACCTGCTGATCGTCCTCGTGGTGCCACTGGTGCTCATGATCTTTGGCGCGTTCGTGCTCGCCGTGGTGCTGGCGCAGGGCTGGGGCCTGCACCTGATCTTCGAGGGCGGCGGCCCGTATTGATCATCGGCTGAGCCCGCGATCCGGCATCATGCGATGCCCTGATCTCCATATCTGAGGTTTGTGGTTCTGCTGCTGGGCGTCGCGGCGGCCAGCAGCCTCGTGGTGCTCGTGCTGATGCTGATCCGGCGGCGTTGAACGATTCTGGTCGTCCGCTGCCTCGGACGCGGTGCCCTCCGATAAGTTCGGTTCCTGGTCGAACGATTGGAGGTTCCGGTGATCTTCCAGATCCTGATCGTGATCGTCGTGAGCGCACTCGCCGGTGCCGGTGGTGGTGCGCTCGTCGCGGTGATCGCGAAGAACAAGCCTTCGGCGCAGCCGCCGATGCAGCAGTTCCTGCCGTCGCAGCAGGGCTTCTCGCCGCCGCAGCCGGGTTTTCCGCCGCAGCAGGGTTTCGGGCCGCCGCCGCAGGGTCCCTACCAGCAGTGACGATCACGAACAGATCCGTTCAGGACTAGCAGGGGGAAACGTTGTACCTGGTGATCACGCTGGCGCTCAGCCTGCTCTTCGGCGGCGGGGCCGGTGCGTTGACCGCGCTTCTGATCGTCAAGAACAGCGACAACGCCCAGCGGCCCGCGCAGTTCCCGCAGCAGGGCTTCGCCCCGCAGCCGCCCCAGCAGCAGTACCCGCCCCAGCAGGGCTACGGCCAGCCGCCGCAGGGTCCGCGGACGCCCCAGTGATCGACTTCTCTCTTCGCGGATGCAAGCACCTAGGCGGTTCGGCCGTTTAGCCTCGGGGAACCTGCCAAGATTAGGAACCAGCGAATCATCCGCGCCGTCACACCCGCTGAGACGTGCGCGACAGGTCGGGTGAAGGGGGCGCGATGAGCGGGGCGCAGACTTCGGGAAGTGATGTCGGGAAGGCGGCCAATGCGTTCTCCGACGGTGCTGGGGCGATCAAGGAGCAGGCCAAGGCGGCCACCGAGACGAAATTGACCGCGGAGAAGTTCGGGAAGAAGTTCCACGAGGCGGGCAAGGCCTACAAGGACGTGCTGGACAAGCTGGGGAAGAACATCGAGTCGTTCGCCGAGCACGGATCGAAGCTCTCCGAGAGTTTCTCCGAATCCGCGAAGGAATACCAGGCCCGCGACGAATCCGGTGCCCAAGAGGTCGGGAAGGTTCAGGCCTGATGGCGGACGAGAAGAAGCAGGAAGAGGAAAGCAGCTTCGGCGAGGACGTCGGTTCGGTCGTCGGCGGGATTCAGGGCGGGGTCACCGGTCTGGTGCTCGGGCCGGCTGGTGCCGCGGCGGGCGCGAAGATCGGCTCCGAAGTCGGTGGCGCGATCGGCGGAGCTGCGCAGGATGTCGGCGAGTGGCTCGGCGAGACGGCCTCCGACGCGGGCAGCTGGTTGGTCGACAACGCGGGCAGCATCGCGGACACCGCGATGTCCGTCGTCAACCCGATCGGCGGCAAGCTCTTCGAGTCCATCACCGACGGCGGTTTCTCGGCGCTGCAGGAGAAGGCCAAGGCCGCCGAGGAGCGCAAGGGCAAGTTCGAGGACGCCAAGGGAAAGTTGGCGGGCGGCGGCGCCGTCAACACTTCCGACGAACTCCTCGACGACGGCAAGATGGGACTGGACTTCTTCGAGAAGTTCCTGCCGCTGTACCAGGATTGGGCAGGCAAGGGGCCGGACTTCAAGAGCGAGGTCGTCCAGGAGTACGACCAGCTCCGTGAGATCGACTTCGGCGCGTTCCGGGCCGACGCCGAGCGGTTGGGCGGCGTGCAGAAGGCACTGCTGGACCAGAACGACTCGATGGGTCAGGCGTTCCGGGGCGCCAAGCAGACCTGGAAGGGTTCGGCAGCGGACGCCGCCGAATCCAAGGTCGGCAGCTACAGCATGGCGGGCACGACGGTCACCAACGAGACCGAGAACATGGCCGGCGCCATCACCCCGGCCGCCGACGGCATCCAGCAGACCGTGCGGGAATACGCCAAGTTCGTGCTGGAGCTCGGCAAGGAGATCAAGTGCGCCGGCAAGGATCCGGACGACACCAAGGACGAGATCCGCAAGGCGCGCGGCGACATCAACCTCGAAGACCTCAAGGACATCGGGATCGATGACATCTTCTCGGGTGCCTGGTCGATCATCAAGGACCAGGCGATCGGCCTGATCCTGGGCGGCCCCATCGGCGGGCTGATCGGCCAGTTCTTCGGGGCCAAGGACGCCTGTGACCAGATCCGCCAGGGCCTGATCGACGACGCCAAGAAGTGGCTCGACGAGTCGTTCAAGCCCGAGATGGAGCAGAAATACCAGAGCTTCAAGGACCAGAGCAAGGCCACCCAGGACGCCGTCCAGGCCGCATACGACCAGATGCTGCAGGCCGCCAAGGTCAGCGATGACCCGTTCAAGGGCCTCGGAGACGGCAAGGGCGGCGGCGGTGACGATCAGGGCGGCGGCAACAACACCGGCGGCGGTGGTTCCGGCACCGGTGGAGGTGGTTCCGGCACCGGAGGCGGTGGCGCGGGCTCCGGAGGAGGCGGCGCTGGTGGTGGCGGCGCTCCGGAGATGCCGAAGACGCCCGAGATGCCGGAGATGCCGGAAGCCCCCGGAGCGGGTGGCGGCCTCGGTGAGCAGGGCGAACAGGAGAAGGTGACCCTCGGCGAGGGCGACGACGCGGTTACCGTCCAGAAGCCCGGCCCGGATGGCAAGACGCAGGTCGAGCTGATCGGCCCGGACGGCAAGCCGAAGACCTACGAGGTCGACTTTGGCCCGGCGGGTGGCGCGGGTGCGCCCGGGGCCGAGGGCATCCAGACGATGCCCGCGCCGGGGCAGGCGCCCGGTGGCGTCGGCGGGCCGCCCGGTGGCCAAGGTCCGATCCCGGTGCAGGCGGGCGAGGACGGCAAGGCCGTGATCCGCGAGGGCGACCGCACCATCACGCTGGAGCGCACGCCGGACGGCCAGGTCAAGGTCAACGTGGACAACGGTGGCGGGCAGCCGCCGCTGAACCAGACCATCGACTTCGGCAGCGACCAGGCGAAACCGATCGACGGGGCGGACCGCATCACGACCATGCCCGCCGAAGCTCAGCCCGGCGAGGTGCCCCGACCGCCGGACGCCACCACGATGCCCGCACCCGCCCCCGGATTCGCCGTGCCCGACGTGGGCACCATGCCCGCGCCGGATCCCGTGGCGCCGATGCCGGCCCCGGACCCCGGATTCGCCGTGCCCGACGTGAGCACCATGCCCGCGCCGGACCCCGGCTTCGCTGCGCCGGACTACGGCAGCGGGGTGGGCACGATGCCCGCGGCGGACCCCGGATTCGGTTCGCCCGCCTACGGCGTGGGCTCGACCATGCCTGCCTACGACACCAGCGGCGCAGTTCCTGCGGGCACCGAGCCGACGGCGGCGGGCATGCCTGCCTCCACCGCTCCGCAGTCCGCGGGCATGAGCGCCTTCAGCAGCATGAGCGACGGGGTGCAGAACTCGTTCGGCAGCGCCTCCGGCCAGCTGTTCGGCGGCCCGGACCAGCCGGGCGTGCCCGGCGGTCCCGACCAGCACGGATCGACCGGCCTGGCCTCCCTTGGCGACACCGCGGGCGGCAGTTCGCAGGGCGCCACCGGCCTGTCGTCGCTGGGCGGCGACCAGAGCGGTGGTTCGGCACAGGGCGCTCAGGGAGCTCAAGCCGGCCAGTCCGCCAACCAGAGCTCCGCCACGGGCGGCGCGATGATGGGCGGCATGGGCGCGATGGGCGGCGGCCACGGCGGTCAGCAGGGTGGCGAGCAGGAGCGCAGCAACAGCAGTCCGTGGCGAACCCAGGGCCAGCTCTTCGATGATGGCGTCGATGCGTCGAACGTGCGGTTCCGGTCGGTGCTGGGCGAGGACCGGGAGAGGTGAGCACGGTGGTTCTGATCAACCGGAAGGTCGCGGACGAGATCGCGACCTTGGTCGCGCGGCACCGCTACGGCGTCGAGGACAGCATGGACGCGGTCCGCGCCGCGGAGGCCGCGTCGGCGAAGAAGAACGAGGAGATCAAGGCGGCAGCGGACGAGCGGAAGCAGGAGCTCGTCGAGAAGGCCGCCAACGCCCAGCCTCCGGAGGACAAGCCCCGCAACGACTGGGCCGGCAAGCGGAACGAGGACAGCAACGAGATCAGCCTCGGAGCCGACGACTACGAGGAAGAACGACCGCAGCAGGCAGCCCAGCCCACACCGCCGCCACCGCTGCCGCCACCGGCAGCCCCCAAGCCGGCACCGCGCCGGCAGGTGGCGTTCGACGATGACGACGACTACGAGAACCAGAGCTGGCTGAGGTGACATCCACGGCGGGGCGCGGAAATTTCCGCGCCCCGCTTGGTTTTCCGCCCGTGGTTGCGAAAAGTCTTGCCAGGACGCCGATTCCGGAGAACGCGCCGCAACTCCCGTGATCGAAGTCCACAGTGGTCAATTCAAAAATTCGCCGCAGGGCAGGGGAATCGGTCTCAGGTTTCCCGCTCGCACGATCGTGGCCGGGGGTCGCTCATCCGCTGCGGGTGCATCCGCAACAACCCGGCCCGCCGGGGCAGACATTCTTCCGCAAGGGAACCAAGGTCCACGGCATCGAAGACGGCCCGATGCCGATCGACGAAGCCGAGCAGAGTGTCAAGGCAGTGGCCCGGGAGATCGCTCCGAAGCTGTGAGTCACGCCGCGGTGAGGGCGCCGCGGCTGTGCTTGTGGTCGATGTGACTGCCGCCGATATCGGCGCTCAGCAGCGCTTCACCGCGCCGATCGCCGACGAGCGTGCGGAGGAAGAACGCGGTGATCAGGGCCTTGGTGACGCGCTGCGTCGCGTACTCGGGCTTGCCGTGCAGCACCAGCTGCGTCCAGTGCCGGCCCTCGGTGAAGCCGAGGTGGCTGGCCTTCTTCACCGTCCTTAGCTGTACCGGGCCGCCCCAGGCGCGGGCGATCGGCTCGGCGTTGGCCACCGGAGGGGTCAGCAGGTCGCGGCCCGCGGCGATGTGCAAGCCCGGCACCTCGACGCGGCTCGCCGTCTCGAACGCCGACGGCATGGTCTCGGCGGCGGCCAGCGTCGCGACCGAGCGGATCCGCTTGTCCTCGGACGCCGCGAGCACCGCGCAGCCGCCGCCCATAGCGTGCCCGGCCACCCCGAGGCGCTTCGCGTCGACGCTGATCTCGCCCTCGCCGAGCCGGACGCCGACACAGACGTCCAGCGCGGTCCGCAGGTCGGCGGCGTACAGCCGGTGCGACGCGAACACGCCGCGCTGGGTGCCGGGCGCGGCGACCACGATGCCCCAGGAGGCGAGGTGCCGGAGCAGGCCGAGGTAGCGGCGGGGCGGCTGCAGCCAGCCGTGCCCGAACGCGACCGCCGGCAGCCCGAGGCCACTGCGCGGGGTGCAGACGAGGCCGGGCAGCCCGATGAGGGCTAGATCACCGTGCAGCACGTCGTGCGGTCCGCGGCGGGACAGCTCTTCGAACGCGTTCTTCGCGGAAGGGGCCTTCTTGGCAGTGCGCGCCATGGTCAGCAACGGTAGCGGACCTGCTCGTGTACGTGCGGTAGCCGCCACGGGAGGGGGTTCCCGAACCGGCTGACTCGAACAGGTTCAGACCATGTGGAGTAGCTACGCTGGGCCGAGTGTGCGGCATCGTTGGTTACGTAGGACATCGTCAGGCGCTCGAAGTCGTCCTCGGCGGACTCCGGCGACTGGAGTACCGGGGTTACGACTCGGCGGGAGTCGCCCTGCTCGACGGTGAGGGCGGCCTCGCGGTGGAGCGCGCCGCTGGCGCGCTGTCGAACCTGGAGAAGCGCCTCGCCGAGGTCGATGGCGGCAAATTCGCAGGTCGCAGCGGCATGGGACACACCAGGTGGGCGACCCACGGGGCGCCGACCGACCGCAACGCCCATCCGCACCGCGACACCAGCGGGCAGGTCGCGGTGGTGCACAACGGCATCATCGAGAACTTCGCCGTGCTGCGTGCCGAGCTGGAAGCCGCTGGCATCGAGATGGCCAGCGACACCGACACCGAGACGACGGCGCACCTGGTCGCCGCCGCCTACGCCGACGGGCCGACCGCCGGCGACCTGACCGCCAGCGTGTGCGCGGTCGCCCGCCGCCTGGAAGGCGCCTTCACGCTGGTCGTCACGCACGCCGCCGAGCCCGGCAAGATCGTGGCCGCTCGCCGGTCGTCGCCGCTGGTCGTCGGGGTCGGAGAGGGCGAGCACTTCCTGGCCTCGGACGTCGCCGCGTTCATCGAGCACACCCGTGACGCGGTGGAGCTCGGCCAGGACCAGGTGGTGACCATCACCCGCGACGCCTACCGGGTGACCGATTTCTTCGCCCAGGACGTCGAGGCCAAGCCGTTCAGCGTCGACTGGGACCTGTCGGCCGCCGAGAAGGGCGGCCACGACTACTTCATGCTCAAGGAGATCGAGGAGCAGCCCGAGGCGCTGGAGAACACGCTGCGCGGCCACTTCGCCAGCGGCGGCATCGTCCTCGACGAGCTGCGGCTCACCGAGCAGGACCTGCGCGACATCGACAAGGTCTTCGTGGTCGCCTGCGGCACCGCCTACCACTCCGGGCTGCTCGCCAAGTACGCCATCGAGCACTGGTGTCGGGTGCCCGTCGAGGTCGAGCTGGCCAGCGAGTTCCGCTACCGCGATCCGGTGCTCGGTCGGGACACGCTGGTGGTGGCGATCTCCCAGTCCGGTGAGACCGCCGACACCCTGGAGGCGGTGCGGCACGCGCGCGTCCAGCGGGCGCGGGTGCTGGCGATCTGCAACACCAACGGCGCGCAGATCCCGCGCGAGTCGGACGCGGTGCTCTACACCCACGCCGGTCCGGAGATCGGGGTCGCGGCGACGAAGACGTTCCTGGCCCAGGTCGCGGCGAACTACCTGGTCGGGCTGGCCCTGGCGCAGGCGCGCGGCACGAAGTACTCCGACGAGGTGGCGCGGGAGTTCGCGGAGCTGTCGGCGATGCCCGAAGCGGTGCGCCGCACGTTGTCCACAGTGGACCAGGTGCGGCAGCTGGGCCGGGAGCTTGCCGACGCCAAGGCGGTGCTGTTCCTGGGGCGGCACGTCGGGTACCCGGTGGCGCTGGAGGGCGCGCTCAAGCTCAAGGAGCTCGCCTACATGCACGCCGAGGGCTTCGCCGCGGGTGAGCTCAAGCACGGGCCGATCGCGCTGATCGAGGAAGGGCTGCCGGTCGTCGTGGTCATGCCCTCCCCGAAGGGGCGGGCGCTGCTGCACTCCAAGTTGGTGTCCAACATCCGCGAGATTCAGGCGCGCGGCGCCCGGACCATCGTGATCGCGGAGGAGGGCGACGACGAGGTCCGTCCGTTCGCCGACGAGCTGATCACGATCCCGGCGGTGCCGACCCTGCTGCAGCCGCTGGTGTCGACGGTGCCGTTGCAGGTGCTGGCGGCGGAGATCGCCCGGGCCCGCGGCTACGACGTCGACAAGCCCCGGAACCTCGCGAAGTCCGTCACCGTCGAGTGATCTTTTCGGAGTGAGGGGCACCCTTGAGTGGTTTAGCCGCGCAAGGGTGCCCCTCACGCTTGCCTGAAAGTGTGGTTGCAGGGTCGTGAGCGCTCGTGGGACCTGGTTGGCGAAATGCCCTGATGGGATGGCGTGGATCGCCGCGGCGAGGGGGCAGACTGTTGCGGCATCGTCGATCGGTGACGAGGGAGGACGCGATGCACGGAGTGTGGACCCCAGACCAGATCCGCGCCGCTGAGCAGCGGCTCTTCGCCCGGACACCGGAACCTGCGGTGATGCGCCGCGCCGCGTACGCCGTCTCCGCCCACACAACGCGGGTCCTCGCCGAATTCACCGGTGGCGTCGCCGGTCGCCACGTCACCCTGCTCGTCGGCGCCGGGAACAACGGCGGCGACGCGCTGTGGGCCGGGGCGTTCCTCCGGCGCCGCGGGGTCGGCGTCACGGCCGTGCTGCTTGCCCCGGAGAAGGCGCACGCCGCGGGTCTCGCCGCGCTGCGCCGCGCTGGCGGCGCGGCGGTGCCCGCCGAGGGGCCGAGCCCGGACACCGCGGGGATCGGGGCCGAGGCCGCGGACGCGGTCGAGCGCGCCGACGTGGTGATCGACGGGATCGTCGGCCTGTCCGCGCGGGGGTCGCTGCGGCCGACGGCGGCGGAGCTGGTGCGTCGGGTGGACGTGCCGATCGTCGCGGTCGACCTGCCCAGCGGCGTCGATCCGGTCACCGGCGCGGTAGACGGCCCGGCGGTGCTGGCGGACGTCACGGTGACCTTCGGCGGGCGCAAGCCCTGCCATGTGCTGGGGCCCGGTGCGGCGCACTCCGGCGACGTCGAGGTGATCGACATCGGGGTGGCCGACGAGCTGCCCGAGCCCGAGCTCTACCTGCTGGAAGCCGCGGAGATCGGCGCCGGCTGGCCGGTTCCGGGGCCGGCCGACGACAAGTACAGCCAGGGCGTGGTCGGCGTCGCCGCCGGGTCGGCGACCTATCCGGGTGCTGCGGTGCTGGCCAGTGGCGCAGCGGTGCAGGCGACCGCGGGCATGGTGCGCTACGCGGGGCCCGCCGCGGACGTGGTGCGGATGCGCTGGCCGGAGGTCGTGGCGACCGGTTCGGTCACCGACGCCGGGCAGGTGCAGGCATGGGCCGTGGGACCGGGGATCGGCACCGGGGCCAGCGGCCGCGATGTGTTGCTGCACGTGCTGGAATCCGGACTCCCGGTGTGCGCGGACGCCGACTCGATCACGCTGTTCGCCGAGGATGACACGTTGTGGGACGCGCGCGACCCCGATGCGCCGCTGGTGCTGACGCCGCATGCGGGCGAGTTCGCGCGGCTATCCGGTGCGGAACTGGGCGAGGACCGGGTCTCCGCGGCGCGGGAGGTCGCCGCGCGCTTCGACGCGGTGGTGCTGCTCAAGGGCAACACCACCATCGTCGCCGCGCCGGACGGCAAGGTGCTCGTCAACGACTCGCGGCACGCCTGGCCCGCCACTGCGGGGTCCGGCGACGTGCTCACCGGCCTGATCGGCGCGCTCCTCGCCAGCGGCGTGGAACCGTGGCTGGCCTGTGGATACGCCGCGAACGTCCACGCCCGTGCGGCCGACCTCGCCGCCCACGGCGCACCCACCCGGACCCCGGCCGAGGTCGGCGCTCCGATCGGAGCCTCCGCGCTGCTCGCGGCCGTCCCGACGGCGATCCGGGCGGTCCGCGAAGCGGCGCTGCCGTGAGGCTCTGAGCTGTATCTTCGCAGCTCAACGCACTCGCGAGCCGTTAGCTGCGGACACCTCGTGCTGCTGCGAGGTTCGCAGCCTGGATCGCGCACCCGGCATGGCCAGCCGTGGTGGCGCGGCGTGGGGGAGATTCCGCCTGAAGTTCACGTTCAGCGGGTGGTGGGCCGCTTCCCGCGACGGTGCGCCCTGGCCGGTCAGGGACGGGGCGTCGAGTTCGGGCGGTCCGATACCTAGGAAGGACTGGTGGGGTGGTGTGCGACCATGTGCCTGCCATGAGTGACCAGCCCGCGTACCGCGCCGACCTGCGCATCGACGTCGGCGCGATCCGCCACAACGTGAAGGTGCTCTCGGCGCACGCCCGCAATTCGGGCGCCCGCACGATGGCCATCGTGAAGTCCGACGGCTACGGTCACGGCGCGGTGACGGTCGCCGCCGCCGCGCTCGAATCGGGCGCGGACCGGATCGGCGTCGCATCGATCGGCGAGGCCCTGCAGTTGCGCGCGGCCGGCATCACCGCCCCGGTGCTGTGCTGGCTCTACGTCGAGGACGACGACTTCGCCCCGGCGGTCGCCGCGGACATCGAGCTCTCCGCCTCCTCGCAGACCAGCCTGGGCCGGATCGCCGCCGCAGCCGAGCAGCAGGGCCGGGTCGCGCGCGTGCACCTCAAGATCGACACCGGGCTGTGCCGCAACGGCTGTCCGACCGGGCTTTGGCCCGCGCTGGTGGAAGCCGCGGCGAAGGCCGAGGCCGACGGGAACGTCGAGGTCGTGGCGGTGTGGTCGCACCTGGCGTGCGCCGACGAGCTCGGCCACCCCTCCATCGACCGGCAGGCCGAACGCTTCCAGCGGGCCTACGAGCAGGCGCGGGAGGCCGGGCTCAACCCGATCCGGCACCTGGCGAACTCGGCGGCCGTGCTGACCCGCCCCGACCTGCACTTCGAGCTGGTCCGGCCGGGCATCGCCGTCTACGGCCTGGATCCCGTTCCGCAGCACGGCGATCACGACCTGCGCCCGGCCATGACGTTCCGGTCGTCGGTGGCGCTGACCAAGCGCATCGCGGCGGGCGAAGCCGTCTCCTACGGGCAGAGCTGGACGGCCGAGCGGCCGACGAACCTCGCGTTGGTGCCGGTCGGTTACGCCGACGGCGTGCCGCGCACCCTGTCGGGCCGGATGTCCGTGTGGCTGGCCGGGAAGCGGCGTCCGGTGGTCGGCCGGGTGTGCATGGACCAGCTGGTCGTGGACTGCGGTGACGACGAGGTCCGGGAAGGCGACGAGGTGCTGCTATTCGGGCCGGGTGACCGGGGCGAGCCGACGGCTGCGGAGTGGGCTGACGAGATCGGCACGATCCACTACGAGATCGTCACCGGCATGTACCGGCCGCGGGTCACGCGCACCGTCGTCGACGCGGAGGCGACATGAGCGACGTCCGCTGCTCGCGCAAGCCGACCGCGAAGCGCCGAAAAGCCGTGAGCGGCATGCCTATGCTGGAAAGCGGAGCAGGGCGCCCGGCGATAGTGGAGTCGCTGTGAAGCCGGTGTGGCAGGCGTTGGCCTGGACGAGCGGGGTGCTTGGTGCCGCGATCACCGGTGCCGCTGTCGGCGCTGCCGCGCACAGCTCGCGGGTCGCCGCGCAGCGCAAGGTCGAGGATCCCTACGCCGACGAGCCGCTCGGCAGACTCCGCCCGGACCGGCAGTCCACTGTGGCCGCTGATGACGGGGTTCCGCTGTCGGTGCAGGAGATCGAGCCCGCCGATGGCGGCGAAGCGGAGCTGACCGTGGCGCTCGTGCACGGCTTCGCGCTCGACTCCCGCTGCTGGCACTTCCAGCGCCGGGACCTGCCGGAGCTCACCGGGCCGCGGGTTCGGCTGGTGCTCTTCGACCAGCGCAGCCACGGCCAATCCGGCCACTCCGGCAAGAAGAACAGCACCATCGACCAACTCGGCAGGGACCTCGACGCGGTGCTGCGCTCTGCGGCGCGCCGGGGCCCGATCGTGCTCGTGGGGCATTCGATGGGCGGGATGTCGATCATGGCGCTGGCCGAGCAGCGCCCCGAGCTGTTCCGCGACCGGGTCCGCGCGGTTGCGCTGATCGGCACCGCCGCCGGCGGGGTCGGCGCGTCCGGGCTCGCCCGGCCGTGGCTGCACCACGCCAACCCGGTACCGCGCGGGCTCGCGCTGCTCGCGGACTTCCAGCCGGGCCTGGTGGAACGCACCCGCCGGCTCGGCGACAAGCTGGCCTGGAGCCTGGTGCGCAACCTGTCGTTCGGGGATCGCGATGTCTCGGCGAAGATCGTGGACCTGATGGCCGAGATGATCGGCGCCACCACCGTCGAGGTGGTCACCGACTTCCTGGAAACGATCAGCCTGCACGACCGCAGGACGGCGCTGGCCGCGCTGCGGACCTGCGAGGTGCTGGTGCTCAGCGGCGATGCCGACCGGGTCACCCCGTTCTCGCCGCACGCCGAGGTGCTCGCCGCAGAACTCCCGGACGCGAAGCTGGTGCGAGTCGAGGGCGCCGGGCACCCGGTGATGCTGGAGCGTCCGGAGCTGGTGACCGAGGAGTTGATCGAGCTGATCCGCCGGGCCGCGGGGGATGGGGAGGGGACCGGAAGTTGAGCCCTGCACTGCAGATCGTGGAGTTGCCGGAGGAGTCCGACACGCTGGAGTTCGGCCGGCGGCTGGGGGCCGCGCTGCGCGCGGGCGATCTGGTACTGCTCGACGGGCCGCTCGGTGCCGGCAAAACCGTGCTCGCGCGGGGGATCGCCGCGGGCATGGGGGTCACCGGCGCGGTGACCTCGCCGACGTTCGTGATCGCGAGGGTGCACCGGCCGGAATCGGGTGACGGCCCGGCGCTGGTGCACGTCGACGCCTACCGGCTGGCCGGGTTGGACGAGATCGACGACCTGGACCTGGACACGGACCTGACGGATGCCGCGGTGGTCGTCGAGTGGGGCGAGGGCCTCGCCGAGCGGCTCGCGGATTCCTACCTGCTGCTGCGGATCCGCCGCCGGGACGACGACGTCCGCGAGATCAGCCTGGAGCCGCACGGCGAGACCTGGTCTCCGCGTCTCGCCGAACACCTTGCCCGGTGACGGACTTATTGGCCGGGATACCCGGCCCGCTCGCGCTCGCCGTGGCCGTGGCGCTGCTGTTCGCCGAATCCGGCCTGCTGATCGGGGTTTTCCTACCGGGCTCGGCCACCGTGCTGGCGCTGGGGTGGTTGGCCGGGCACGGTGTCGTGGAGGTGTGGGTGGCCGCGATCAGCGCATTCGGCGCGACGGCTTCCGGTTGCCAGCACGGCTACTTCCGCGGTCGCCGGGACGGTTTGCTGCGGCGGCAGCTGGTCAAGCGGTTCGGCGAGCAGCGGTTCGCGCGGGCGGAGTCCGCGTTGGACGGACGCGTGAAATCGACGGTGGCGGCGTCGCAGTGCTTCGCCGTGGTGCGGACGCTGGTGCCTCGGCTCGCGGGCCGAACCAGCATGACCCACCTGCGGTTCACGGTCTGCAATGTGCCGGTCGCAGCAGCGTGGGCGACCACGTTGGTGCTGCTCGGTGTCTGGTCGGGTGCGGCGTACGAGAAGGTGGAAGCGGCAGCGGGATTGCTGGGGCTGCCGCTGCTCGGCATCGCGGCGCTGATCGTCCTGGCGGTGTGGTGGCTCCGCCGCCGCAAGCAGCTCCACCAAGCCCGGTGAGTACTTTTCGCCGCTGTAGAGGTGGTTTTCGCTAGCTGGTTCGGGGCGAACGGCCTGTTCGCGTCAATAGGTGAAGTGAACGGTCCGTTCGCTCCATCCGGGCGCGCGGGCTTGCGCTGCTGGCTGGGCGAACGGACCGTTCGCGCCGGTGTGGGTCGGGTGGTGGCGTCGGGGGTCAGGCCGTGTTGCTGACGCTGAGTTCGGCCGACAGGTCGTTGGCCAGGCGCTTCATCAGGGGGATGACCTCGTCGGTCGAGATTCGGGTCATCCGGCCCTCCGGCCCGCTGATGGAGATGGCCGCGCCTGCCGGCGCGCCCGGCACGGCGACCGCATAGCAGCGCACGCCGACCTCCTGCTCGCCGTCGTCCAGCGCGTAGCCCTGCTGGCGGATGCGGCCGAGCTCCTCCTGCATCGCCTCGACCGTCGTGATGGTGCGCTCGGTCTGCGGCTGCATCGTCGTGCGGGAGAGCAGCTGCGTCACCGTCTCCGGCGGCATGGTGGCCATGACGGCCTTGCCGACGGCCGTGGCGTGCGCGTCGACTCGGCGGCCGACCTCGGTGAACATCCGCATGGAGTGCTGCGAGGGGACCTGCGCGACGTAGACGACCTGCTCGCCGTCGAGCACCGCCATGTTGGAGGTCTCGCCGGTGGCCTCGGTGAGCTCGGCCAGGTAAGGGCGGGCCCAGGAGCCGAGCGCGCGGCTGGCGGTCTCGCCGAGCCGGATCAGCCGGGGTCCGAGCGCGTAACGGCGGGAGGGCTGCTGCCGGGCGTAGCCGTTGCTCACCAGGGTGCGGATGATGCGGTGGATCGTCGGTAGCGGCAAGCCTGACTTCTCGGCGAGCTCGGACAGGGCGACTTCGCCGCCGGCGTCAGCCATCAGTTCCAGGAGTTCGAAGGTGCGTTCGACCGACTGCACCCCTCCGCCCTGAGTTGCCCGCTGCGGGCCAGTGGTCATCGCAGAACTCCCTTTCCACTGTGGCTGGCTGGGCAGCAGTCTAGTCGGTGGTGGGTGCGCCAGCTCATGTTGCTTCGAACGCTATATGGAAACTAACATCCACGATGCAGAAAACATAACGGGCGTACCGCTAGCGGAACGGCCGCCGCGCACCCGTCGGGTGCGCGACAGTCCGTCACGCGGCAAGGTGAGCCATCAAGCCACCGTCTGGAACCCGGCAGCAGAAAGAGGTGGACTTCTCATGTCCGAAACGCCAGCAGGAGTGCAGGTGCTCGGCGGTGCCGTCGAGCGCGGGGACGAGATCCTCACCGCGGAAGCGCTCGCGTTCGTCGCCGGCCTGCAGCGCGCCTTCGGCGCCCGCCGCGACGAGTTGCTCGCCCGCCGCAAGGAGCGCCGCGCCGAGGCCAGTGCGAAGGGGCGGCTCGACTTTCTGGAAGAGACCCGGCACATCCGCGAAGGCGACTGGCAGGTGGCCGCGCCGCCCGCCGACATCGCCGACCGACGCGTCGAGATCACCGGTCCGACCGACCGCAAGATGGCGATCAACGCGCTGAACTCCGGCGCCCGCATCTGGCTCGCCGACCTCGAAGACGCCAACACCCCGCACTGGCGCAACGTCGTCTCCGGCCAGGTCAACCTCTACGACCTGGTGCGCAAGCAGATCGAGCTGACCACGCCCGAGGGCAAGCACTACAAGCTGCGCGACGACGTCAAGCACGCTGTGCCGCTGGTGCGCCCCCGCGGCTGGCACTTCGACGAAAAGCACGTCCTGGTCGACGGCAAGCCCGTGGTCGCCGCATTCGTCGACTTCGGCCTGCATTTCTTCCACAACGCCAAGGAACTGATCAGCCGCGACAGCGGGCCGTACTTCTACCTGCCCAAGATGGAGAGCCACCTCGAGGCGCGGCTGTGGAACGACGTGTTCACCCACGCCCAGCAGGAGCTCGGCATCCCGCACGGCACGGTGCGCGCCACGGTGCTGATCGAGACCTACCCGGCCGCGTTCGAAATGGAGGAGATCCTCTACGAGCTGCGCGACCACTCCGCCGGCCTCAACGCCGGGCGCTGGGACTACCTGTTCAGCGTGATCAAGACCTTCCGCGACTCCGACAAGTACGTCCTGCCGGAGCGCAACTCGGTCACCATGACCGCGCCGTTCATGCGCGCCTACACCGAGCTGCTGGTGCGCACCTGCCACAAGCGCGGTGCGTTCGCGATCGGCGGCATGGCCGCGTTCATCCCGACCAAGGACCCGGCCACCAACGAGGCCGCGATGGCCAAGGTGCACGACGACAAGAAGCGTGAGGCCGGCGACGGCTTCGACGGCTCCTGGGTCGCCCACCCCGGCCTGGTGCCGATCTGCTTCGAGGAGTTCAACGCGGTGCTGGGCGACAAGCCCAACCAGATCGACCGCACCCGCGACGAGGTCTCGGTGACAGCCGACCAGCTGCTGTCGGTGGCCGACACCCCCGGTGAGAAGACCATCGAGGGCCTGCGCGCCGCGGTCGACGTCGGCGTCCGCTACATCGTGTCGTGGCTGGGCGGCAACGGCGCGGCGGCGATCCACAACCTCATGGAGGACGCCGCGACCGCCGAGATCTCGCGTTCGCAGATCTGGCAGTGGCTGCACAACAGCGTGGTGCTGGCCGGTGGCGAGCCGGTCACCGCGGACCTGGTCCGCGAGGTCCTGGCCGAGACCGAGAAGCAGCTGCGGGCCGAAGACGGCTTCCCGGTCGACGACCTCGGCCGGGCGATCGAGCTGTTCGAGCAGGTGGCGGTGGCCGACGAGTTCGTCGACTTCCTGACGCTGCCCGCCTACGAGCAGATCGACTGAGTGATGAGGCTGCGGTGAGCCCGGGGCCGTGCGTCCTCCGCGATTTCAATGGAAATCAGACCCGCAATTTCCACTGAAATCGCACCGCCGTGGACGTGCGGCCCATCGCCGGAGCCGAGCTGGGCAGCTGGGGACGCCTCCCGGCTGTCGGACCGAAGGGAGCGCAAGTGGCCAGAACCTCGCTGGAATCCGCGGAGATCGCGAAGCGGCTCGCCCGGCTGTCCGCCGTGGACGAGCACATCGCCCGCACCTACCCGGGGGCGAGCGCGGCCCGGCAGCCGGTGCACACCTGCTACGTGCCGGCGAACAAGGTCGACGCCGAGACGGTACGGCAGTGGGGCCGCGAGGCGCTGGCCGCGTTCGACCGGGACGCGCCCCGTTTCGAGGACTTCGTCGAGATCCTCGGCCTGGACGACCAGATCGCCCGGGCCGTGCATCCGCGGGTGCGGGCGAAGCTGCAGAACTCCCCGGTGGAAGACCTGCGCATCGACTTCGAGGACGGCTACGGGCGGCCCGGCGACGACGTCGAGGACGCCGACGCCGAGCGCACCGCCGGGGTGGTCGCCGCGTGGCTGCGAGACGGCATCGAGCCGGCGAACTTCGGTCTGCGGGTGAAGTCCTTCGACACGCCCGAGCTGCGCGCCCGCTCGGTGCGCACGTTGGACGTCTTCCTCACCGCGCTGCTGCAGCAGTGGGGCAGCCTGCCGGCCGGGTTCGTGCTCACCTTTCCGAAAGTCGTCGACGCCGCGCAGGTGGAGGTGTTCGTCGAGCTGCTGGAGCTCTTCGAGCAGCAGCTGGGCATGCCGGAGAAGTCGCTGCGCTTCGAAATCCAGGTGGAGACCACCCAGTCCATCGTGGACTCCCACGGTCGCTTGGCGCTGCCGCTGTTCCTGCGCGCGGGCGGCGGCCGGGTCACCGGGCTGCACTTCGGCACCTACGACTACACCGCGAGCTGCGGGCTGACTGCCGCGCACCAGCATCTCGCGCACCGCGCCTGCGACTTCGCGCGGCACGCGATGCAGGTGTCGGCGGCAGGCACCGGGGTGTTCCTGTCCGACGGCTCGACCAACGTGCTGCCGGTCGGCGACCAGGTGCACCACGGCTGGCACACCCACTACGGGCTCACCCGCCGGTCGCTGGAGCACGGCTTCTACCAGGGCTGGGACCTGCACCCGGCACAGTTGGTGACCCGCTACGCGGCGGTTTTCGCGGCTTTCCGAGACTCGGCTCCCGCCGAGGCGGCGCGCCTGTCGGCGTACGTGTCGGCCAGCGGCAGCGCAGTGCTGGACGAGCCGGCGACGGCGCGAGCGCTGGCGGCGTCCTTCGTGCGGGCGCTGGACAACGGCGCCACCGACGCGGACGAGGTCAAGGAGATGACGGGCCTGGCGGAACCGGAGATCCGCAAGCTCGGGCGCCTCTGATCCCGATCAGGTGCTGGGTGGAGGACGCCGTTCGCCGGTCACCTCCTCTCCGTAGTTTCAATTGAAACTGCGGTCCTCACGGCTGGTGATGAAGATCAGGGGTGCGGTGCTGCCGCTTGCACTGGTGAGCGAAACGCGCACGATCGTCGGCTCGCTCCTGGGTTCCGGCCTGCCCTCGCGGGACAAGGCCGCGCCATGCGCCAGGTCATCCGCTTCTGATCCGTCCGCTTGCCCACGCGTAGCGTCGGGTCAGTACCACGGCATCGTGAGGAGAAGATCATGGAAGAGCAGGCCGCCCGAGGCGAAATCCTGGAAACGCTGGCCGAGCGGCTGGGCAAGCGCCAGGTATTCGGGGAACCCGTGCAGCAGGGCGACACCACTTTACTGCCGGTGGCCAGGGTTCGATCCGGCGGCGGGCGCCATCGGCACCGCGACGACGGCGGCTTCGGCATCGGCATGGAAGCGAGCCCGGTCGGCGCGTTTTCGATCTCCGCCGGCGGTAAGGTCGCCTGGCACCCGGCCGTCAACGTGAACAAGATCGTTTGGGGTGGCCAGCTGGCGCTCGCCACCGCCCTGGTCGCCATCGCGATCGCCTTCCGCCGCAAGCGCTGATCCCGCCGAGGTCTGTCCTGCGGGACTCCTGCGAAGCCGGTCCTAGCTGCTCGAAAGCTCCGTTCGATCGACCTCATGCGGTCCGCGTCGTCACCTCGAAGCCACTGCCGGGACGCGGTGTAGAGGGTCATCGAAGCGCGCACAGCGCTCAGCCGACCGTGCTGGCGGACGGCGGACGTCTCGCGCTCCTCCTCGCGGCGGCGGGGATGGTGCCGGGGCCGATTTCGCCTTGCCGCGCAAGGAGATCCGCTAGGTCAGGCGTCGATGGTCTCCGGGTTCATGCCGGACCAGGCGATCAGCTGGTCCGCGACCTCGGCGACCGTCGGGCGGGACTTCGGGTCCGCGATGAGGCACGCGTCGACCGTTCGGGACAGCGCAGCGGGCAGGCGGCGGTGGGTGCGCAGCGGCGCGGCGGTGGTGTCCCGCTGCGGGTAGTAGCGGGTGCCGTTGCTGCTGCGCTGCCGGTGCGACACCTCCGCCCACGGCGTGGTGCCGGAAAGGGCCTCGTAAAGCGTGGTGCCCAAGCCCCAGGTGTCGGCCGCCGGGGTCATCTCGCCGCCACCGGCCTGTTCCGGGGAGAGGTAGTCGAACGTCCCGGCCGAGCTGCGCTCGCCGATCCGGCAGGCCAGGCTCAGGTCGAGCAGCACCGCCCGCCCGCCGACCTCGACCACATTGGACGGTTTCACGTCGAGGTGCACCCAGCCGCGGCGGTGCAGGTAACCGAGCACCGAGCACAGCTGGATGCCCAGCACCGCAGTGTCGATCGGCCGCAGCCGACCGAATTCCTCGATCAGGAAACCCAGCGTGTGGCCGGGGAGCGTCTCGGTGATCACCACCGGGCGCAGCGGCCGCTCCGCTTGCACGATCTCGTAGCCGCGAACCAGGTGCGGATGCGCGAACTGGGTCAGCAGCACGCCTTCGTTGCGCAACCAACCCACGGCGCACTCGTCGGCGGCGCGCTCCGGCCGGACGGTCTTGGCGATGCAGCGGCAGGAACGCTCCTCGCTCCAAACGTCGTAGACGTCGAGCCGGCTGCCGCGGCGCAAGTGGCCCACGACCCGGTAACCGGGCGCGAGTGCTTCGCCCGGCGCGAGCGGCGCTTCCGACGGTCCCCAGCCCTGGTCCGGTTCGCCGTAGTAGTAGGAGCTCAACGAATCGATCAGCACCGAAGGAAGCCGATTGTGCGGCGTCAGCTGTGGCTGCGACGGCGGTAGTGGCCGTGGCTGCTGCTGCGCGAGCGGTGCCGGCGGTGGCCGTGCCCGCTGCTGCTGTCGTTGCGACGGAAGGCCGATGGCGGTGCCCACCGCTGCTGGAGTGCCCGTGCGAATGGTGCTTCGCAGGGGACACCATCTTGAAAAGCTTCGAAAGGTCCATCGGCCCGAACTCCCGGATCGGTCGGTGCCCGCGCGGCGGCGCGTGCATTGATCATTGTTCCTGGATTCGGGCGCGCGGTCGAGGAATTTTGCGCCATTCGCGAATTCGGTCCAGCAGCGGAGCGTCAGCGGTAGTGGTCGTTGGTCCGACCACTACCGCTGACGGACTGGCTGCACAGCGGTTGCTGGACGGCTGCTGCGGAGCCGACGATCCCGAAGCCGCAGACCGGGTTAAAAACCCGCGCACCCCACCAGCGGCGTGCGCGCAGTGCGCATCAGCGCCATCTCGATGCCGTCGGCGTCGCGGCCCTGCACGCCGAGCAACGCCCCCTGCGACCTGCGGGGCGGCCATCGAAGTTCCGGCGAAGGCGTCGTAGTCAACCTGCTGCCGACACGGCCTTGGTGTTCAGCTTCAGGGCGAGGTTGGAGTACGTGGAGTGGGAGCTCGTCGCCGTCCGTCGCGGCGACGCACAACGCACCCGACTCCCAGGCCGGAGTGGCGCACAGCGGCGCGGTTTCGTTGCCCACCGAGGCGACCACGACCGTAACCTGCTCGCGGGCGTAGACGGCCGTCGCGATTCCGGTTGTGCGGTAGCGCATTTCGTCACGTCACTGGGAAAGGAAGAAGCGGCGATCGCGCGATCTCGCCGCCGATTCCGACCGGAGGTCTTCGCCGACCTGCAATCCAAGTCGAGATGGACCGGGCCAGGGCATCACCGGCGTCGACCACCTCCGGACCCGGCGCGCGACCACGATGACGAGGTCGAGGTGTTCTCGACACGGTGCGGGGAGGTCCGGCGGTGGGAAACTGCTGTGAAAGATCAGAACTGCGGCAGGCTGTACCAGGCCTGCGGTGCTTCCTCGACGTCGTCGCGGGTGACGACGCCCTCGATCAGGCCGTACGGCCGGTCTGCGGCGAAGAACACCTCGTTGTCGTTCTCCAGCCCGCAGTACTCGAGGTCGACCAGGAAGTGGTGCTTGTTCGGCAGCGACAGCCGCACTTCGCCCACCTCGGGGTGCTTCTCCAGCACGGACTTGCCCATCTCGTACAGGCTTTGCTGCAGCGCCAGGCTGTGCGTGGTGGCGAAGGCCTCCAGCATCGTCGAGCGGATCGACTCGAAGCTCTTGCCCCAGTCCACGTCGGTGTGCAGGTAGCGCCAGCGGGCGGTGACCGCGGTGGCCAGGATCCGGTCGTTGGTCTCGGCGCCAGCGTCGTGTACTTGTCCTTGGGGTAGCCCCAGAACTCCGAACCGGTGGACTTCAGCACTACCAGGTCCTTCAGCCCGGACACGATGTGCGCCCGGCCGCCGTCGATGGTGACCGCGGTGGTGCGCTTTTCGTCGCCTGCGCGGGCGAAGGAGTGGTCGTGGCTGGCGCCGCCGACCAGGATCCGCTCCCAGCTGTACTCGTCGATGAGGATGCGCGCGCCGGTGATGCCGTCCGCGGTGCCGACGAAGTGCCGGCCCAGCCGCAGCGCGAAGTCCTCGATCTCGCCGATCGGCGCTTCCTTGGCGAAGGCGTAGACCGTGTTCTTCTGCGTGTCGGTCGGCAGCACGTTGCCGTTGTCGCCGGTGAGGTGGGCGGCATCGAGGTCGCCGCGCAGCGAGGAGCTGACGTTGAGGTCCTTGATGGTGTGGCGTGCGTTGTCCCGGTTCACCGAAACGATGCGGACCTCGGCCTTGCCGTACTGGTTGGGGCCAATGACGATGCCCATGCGGTGATCAGCTCCCTCGGTAAGTGGAAAAGGCGAACGGGCTCAGCAGCAGCGGAACGTGGTAGTGCTGAGCGGGGTCGGCGATCCGGAAGGTGATCTGCACTTGCGGGTAGAAGGTCGCGACGCCTTGGCGCTCGAAGTACTCGCCGGTGTCGAAGGTGAGCCGGTAGTCCCCGGCGGCCAGCCGGTCCGGGCCCAGGTCCTTGATCCGGCCGTCGTCGTCGGTGCGGCCTTCTGCCAGCGCGCTCCAATCGGAGCCCTTGGCGGCCTCCAGCCGGATCGCGACGCCAGTGGCGGGGACGCCCCGCACGGCGTCCAGCAAGTGGGTGGTGACGGCACTCATCCTTCGATCACCTTCGCCAATCTCAGACGTGCGATCTTGCGGAGTTCGTCGGCGACGATCCGCAGCTCTGCTTCCGGCTCGTTGTCCAGTCGGGAGTGCAGGATCTCCACCAGCTCCGCACCGCTTCGGCCGCTGGCGCAGACCAGGTACACGTGCCCGAACCGCTGTTCGTAGGCCTCGTTGCCCTCGTGCAGCGCGCAGGCCAGCTCGGCGTCGCCGCCGTCGACTCTGGACTGCTCGTTGCGCGAGAACTTGGCCGAGGTGTCCTCACCGGTGGCGCGCTCGCCGATTCGGGGGTGTGCCGCGAGCGCGCTGTTGATCTCCTCGGGGGTCAGCTTCGGTGCGGCGGCGTCGGCGGCCTGGTAGACGGCGGTGACGTCGGCGAACGGGCGCCGGTCGGCGATGTCGGCGGCCCAGCGGGGGATGTTCAGGCAGGCGAGCAGCTGCTGGACGAGTTCCGCTCGGGGGAGGCCGTTAAGGCGGTCCGTTTCGGTGGTTGTTGACATCGCAAACTCTCACAGGATGTTGCGTCCCGAAGAGGCTTTCGGGATTGGCGGAGGCGGCGGACGAGAGTCCGAGCATGCCTGGGCTGTGCTGCGGTTGCCGGTCACGAGCTCCAATGCGGCAAAAGCTACGACCGCACTCCGCCACGTGTCAACATTTTGTTGAAAAATCCTGGTGAAGCCGTGTGCGGTTGGCGCAACTCCGGCAGCTCGCCGGGTGGCGGCCCGCCGCGTGCCGGGTGCTGGACGCACTCGCCGCTGGGTTGGTCCGGCCCGAATTCGATCGCTGGCGTTGTCCTGTTCGTCCGGTCAGTTTCCGGCGAAACCGGCGGCAAGGCCAGGGCTGCGGATGCCGGTTCCCGGCGAGGCCGACCGCCCGGCCCGGCGAGGCCGACCGCCGGGCCGGGCCGGGCGGGGTCGAACCCGCCCGCCGGGGTCAGCTCCGGTCGGCCTGCTCGCGGTTGAGGTAGTTGTAGACCGTGAAGCGGCTGACACCGAGCGCCTTGGCCACCGTCTCGACGGACTTGCGCATGGAGAACGCGCCGCGTTCTTCGAGTAGCCGGACGGCGCGCTGCTTCTCCGCGCGCGGCAGGTCCGGCAGGCGTCCGCCGAGTTCGCCCTCAACGGCCCGGATGATCCGGTCGAGGGCACTGGTCAGCTCTTCGCCGGGCAGTCGGACGGCCACCGCCGGGGCGCCTTCCCAGTACAGGACGATGTCGCCGGGCTCGCGCTCGTCGGCAGGCACGGCGGTACCGCCGACGTGCTCCAGCAGCGGGGCGATCGCGTTGGCGAGCGGATGCACGTTGACCAGCCTAAACCTGGTCTTCGTCGGCATCGCCGACGGTAACCTGCAGAGTGATCCGGTTCGCTCCGGTGTCCAGCACGGTCTCCAGCACGGCGGCCAGTGCGGGGAGCAGCGCCTCGCGCTCGCCGCTGATCGAGGTGCCCAGCGGGCCGAATTCGGGCTCCAGTCCGGCGGCGCGGAGGCAGTCGCGGGCGGCCACGGCGTGCGCTGGCGGCTCGCCTTCTCCCTCGAAGGGCTCGGTGGTGAACTCAGCTCGCAAGATCATTGGCGTGACCTCCCGATTGAACCGTATCGGCCGAGGTGGGCTCGCCGCCGGGGATCGGGCGCGAGGGTGCTTCTGTGCTGGTCGGGCCCGCCACCGTTGACCGGTGGGTAACCGGGGGTGGGGCGTTGACCGGCGGCTGCCTTGTCGCTAATCTATCGTTGTACGAAATAAGATTTCCGCATAACGAAATTTATCCCGAGGGGGGTGCCGATGAATCCGAACCGCTACGACGTCAACCTCTCGATCCTGTTCACCGAACTGGACGTGCTGGACCGTCCCGGCGCGGCGAAGGCCGCCGGATTCGACAAGGTGGAGTTCTGGTGGCCGTTCGCGGTCGCGGTGCCCGCCGACCGCGAGGTGGACCGGTTCGTGCAGGCGATCTCCGACGCCGGGGTGTCGCTGGTGGGCCTGAACTTCTTCGCCGGTGACATGCCCGCGGGGGAGCGCGGCGTGCTGTCGAACCCGCACCGGGCCGGCGAGTTCGCCGACAACGTCGACGTCGCCGTGGGCATCGGCGAGCGGCTGGGCTGCCGTGCGTTCAACGCGCTGTACGGCAACCGGATCGACGGTGTCGACGCGCAGGCGCAGGACGACGTGGCCGCCGAGAGCCTGGTCCGCGCCGCGAAGGGCACTGCCCGGATCGGCGGCACGGTGCTCATCGAGCCGGTCAGCGGTACGCCCGCATACCCGCTGAAGACCGCCGCCGACGCGCTCGCGGTAATCGACCGCGGGCACAACGAGGGCGGCGTGGACAACCTGCGGTTGCTGTTCGACCTGTACCACCTGAAGGTCAACGGCGACGACCCGGACGCGGTGATCGACCAGCACGCCCGGACCATCGGGCACGTGCAGATCGCCGACGCGCCGGGCCGCAACGAGCCGGGCACCGGCGAGATCGACTTCGAGCACTACTTCGAAAAGCTCGATGCGGCGGGCTACACCGGCCACATCGGACTGGAGTACAAGCCGAGCGGGGCGAGCGCCGACAGCTTCGGCTGGATCAAGCGCTGACCACCCGTGAGTGACTTTTCCGGTTCTCACCCATCAAAACTGCGGCGCGCAGCGCCTCCTTGGGGGGCGGCGGTCGGGTGATGGGAGGGGCACTCACGAACGGCTCCAACCACGGAGGTACCACAACCATGAGCAAGGTCGGATTCATCGGGCTGGGCATCATGGGCGGCCCGATGGCGGCCAACCTGGTCAAGGCCGGCCACGACGTCACCGGCTACAACCGCAGCCAGGCCAAGGTCGACCAGCTGGTCGCCGACGGCGGCAAGGCGGCGGGCAGCGTGGCCGAGGCCGTCCGCGACGCCGAGATCATCTTCACCATGCTGCCGGACTCGCCGGACGTCGAGAACGTCGTGCTGGGCGACGACGGGGTGCTGGCCAACGCCAAGCAGGGCGCGCTGCTCATCGACTGCAGCACGATCCGCCCCGACGTCTCGCGCCGCGTTGCCGAGGCTGCCGCTGAGAAGGGCGTGCGGGCGATCGACGCGCCGGTCAGCGGCGGTGAGCCGAAGGCGATCGACGGCACGCTGTCGATCATGGTCGGTGGCGAGGCCGGCGCCTTCGCGGCAGCCGAAGCGGTGCTGGGCACCGTTGGCACCACGATCGTCCATGTTGGACCCGCTGGGGCCGGGCAGACCGTCAAGGCGGCCAACCAGCTGATCGTCGCGGGCAACATCGGGCTGGTAGCCGAGGCCCTGGTGTTTCTGGAGGCGCATGGCGTCGACACCGAGGCGGGCCTGAAGGTGCTTGGCGGCGGACTCGCCGGCAGCACCGTGCTCGACGCCAAGGGCGCGAAGATGCGCAACCGCGAGTTCGCGCCGGGTTTCCGGCTCGAACTGCACCACAAGGACATGGGCATCGTGCAGGCCGCTGCGCGCGACGCGGGCTTGTCGATTCCGCTCGGTTCGCTGGTCAGCCAGCTCGTCGCCGCCGCGGTCGCGCAGGGCGACGGGAAGCTCGACCACTCCGGGCTGCTCAAGCAGATCACGCAGCTCAACGGTCGCGACTGAGACTGCGGTGTCGCGCGGGGAGTTCCTCGTCTCCTGCGGCCGACCTCTGATTTCCATTGAAATTGCGGAAGATCGCGCCAAGGCACTCGCCCGACCGGGCGATCTCGAAGCAGCACGACGGTCACGGGTCAGCGGTCCAGCGCCGCCAAGCAACCAGAACCGCCGACCCGTTCCCAACTAGGTGCACGCCCGAAGGCGCCGCACCCGAGAGGAAGTCTTACACCATGCCCAAAGTTCCTGTCATGCAGGCCGTCGTCGACGTGCTCAAGTCCGAGGGCGTCGACATCACCTTCGGTTGCCCCGGTGCGGCCATCCTCCCGCTGTACGCGGCGATGGAGGACAGCGGCATCAAGCACCTGATCGTGCGCCACGAAGAGGGCGCGACCCACATGGCCGACGGTTGGGCCCGCACCAACGGCAACGTCGGAGTGGCCATCGGCACCTCGGGTCCGGCGGGCACGAACATGATCACCGGCCTCTACACCGCGCAGGCCGACTCCATCCCGATCCTGTGCATCACCGGCCAAGCGGTGTCCACCAAGCTGCACCAGGAGGCGTTCCAGGCGGTCGACATCGTCGACATCGCTAAGCCGGTCACGAAGTGGGCGGTGCAGGTCAAGGAGGCCGCGCAGGCACCGTGGATCTTCCGCGAGGCGTTCCGCATCGCGCGTTCCGGCCGCCCCGGCCCCGTGCTGATCGACCTGCCGCTGGACGTGCAGAAGCAGGAGATCGAGTGGGATCCCGAGCTGGACGCCCCGCTGCCGATCCCGCGCGTCGAGCCGCACCAGCCGCGGGTGGAGCGCGCGCTGGACATGCTGCTGGAGGCTGATCGGCCGCTGATCCTGGCCGGTGGCGGCGTGATCCTCGGCGAGGCATACGAGCAGGTGCGGGAGCTGGCGGAACTGCTGGGCATCCCGGTGCAGATCACGTTGATGGGCAAGGGTTCCTTCCCCGAGGACCACGAGCTGTTCGCCGGCATGACCGGCATCCAGACCAGCCAGCGCTACGGCAACCAGTCGTTCCTGGAGTCCGACCTGGTGCTGGCGCTCGGCGCCCGCTTCGGCGACCGGCACACCGGCGCGCTGGACGTCTACCGCGGTGAGCGCAAGTTCATCCACGTCGACATCGAGCCGACCCAGATCGGCAAGGTCTTCGGCCCCGACCTGGGCATCGTCTCCGACACCCGGCTGTTCCTGGACGCCCTGCTGGAAGCCGCCCGCAAGCGCGGGGCGACCAAGGACTACTCGGCGTGGGTCGAGCGCGTCGGCGTGCTCAAGCAGACGCTGACCAGGCCCGACGACTACGACGCCGTGCCGATCAAGGCGCCGCGGGTGTACCGGGAGATCAACGAGATCTTCCCGCCGGAGGCGTACTTCGTCACCGCGATCGGGCTCTACCAGATCTGGGGCGGGCAGTTCCAGACCGCGCACCGCCCGCGGCACTACCAGGTGTGCGGCCAGGCCGGCCCGCTCGGCTGGGAGATCCCGGCCGCGATCGGCGTGAAGTCGGCCGAGCCGGACGCGGAGGTCGTCGCGGTCGTCGGCGACTACTCCTTCCAGTTCCTGGTCGAGGAGCTGGCGGTGGCCGCCCAGTACGACCTGCCGTTCGTGATCATCATGCTGAACAACGAGTACCTGGGCCTGATCCGCCAGGCCGAGGGCGACGCGTTCGGGATGAAGACCGAGGTGGACATCCACTACGACGAGTACGGCACGGACAACGTCAAGATTATGGAGGCCTACGGCTGCTCGGGCCGCCGGGTGTTCGAGCCCGGGGACCTCGCCGAAACCATCGAGTGGGCCCGCAAGGAGGCTGTCGCCACCAGCCGCCCGGTCCTGGTCGAGGTGATGATCGAGCGGGAGGCCAACACGGCCCGCGGCATCCGCATCGACGCCATGATCGAACCCGAACCCGTTCCCAACGGGTAACCGGTTCTTGGGGTGCGGAGGCTGACCGACGCGTACGGGAACCGCGTCGGTCGGTCTGTCAAACACTCACTCCCGCACCCCTGGGCGGGGCTTCAGGGCGGCCCTGCGCGAGGTGCGCTCGCCGTGAACGCGCGGTGGCGTGGACGGCGAGCGCGCCCCGCATTTCCCAAGGACGGGGTCCTTCGGGTGGAATATCCGAACGACCCCTTGGTGTCCTCCGCCGAGCACGTGCCGGGCGTCTCGGCGGAGGATGCCGCCCTATCGATCGGAGTTGGTTGTGCCTGGTCCCGTCCTCATCGCGCCGGACAAGTTCAAGGGCTCGCTGACCGCGCCGGAAGTGGCCGAGGCGGTGGCCGCCGGTCTGCGCAGGGTCCGCCCCGACGTGCAGGTGCGGTTGGCACCGGTGGCCGACGGCGGGGATGGCACCGTGCAAGCGGCGCTGGCCAGCGGCTACGTGCCGGTGCCGGTGCGGGTCGCGGGCCCGGTCGGCGAGCCGGTGGACACCGAGATCGCGATCGATGGCGAAACCGCCGTGGTGGAGCTGGCTTCGGCCTCCGGGCTGGCGCTGCTCGACCCGGACGAGCTCGCCCCGCTGGCGGCCTCCAGCGAGGGAACGGGCGAGGCCATCCTGGCGGCGCTCGACGCGGGCGCGCGGAACGTGGTGCTGGGCGTCGGTGGCAGTGCGTGCACCGACGGCGGCGCCGGAATGCTCACCGTCCTGGGGGCGCGGGTTTTGGACGCTGCGGATAACCCGTTGCCCCCAGGCGGTGGACCACTTTCCCGAGTGGCCGCGGTGGACCTGTCCGGCCTGGATCCCCGGCTGGCCGAAACGAACTTCGTCCTCGCGTCCGATGTGGACAATCCGCTGCTCGGCGAGCGTGGCGCGGCGCACGTGTACGGGCCGCAGAAGGGTGCGGACCCGGAGCAGGTCCGCTTCCTGGACGAGGCGCTGGGGCGCTGGGCGAGCGCGGTGCTGGCCGCCGGCGGTCGTGATGTCGCCGAGCAGCCGGGCGCCGGGGCTGCCGGTGGCGTCGGCTACGGGGCGCTCGCGGTGCTGGGCGCGCGGATGCGGCCCGGCGTCGACGTGATCCTGGAGCTGATCGACTTCGACCGCTGGCTGGACGGAGCCGGCCTGGTGATCATCGGCGAGGGCGCCATCGACGAGCAGACCCTGCACGGCAAGGGCCCGGCCGGAGTCGCCGCCCGCGCCGTCGAAGCGGGAGTCCCCGTGGTCGCCATCGCGGGCCGCTGCCAGCTCACCTCGGAACGCCTGCGCGAAGCGGGCATCGAAGCGGTTTACGCCCTCACCGACATCGAATCCGACCCGCAGCGCTGCATCCGCGAAGCGGCCACCCTCCTGGCCGACCTCGGCGAACGACTCGCCCAAGACCGCCTGTAGGTGCTGTTTCCAGACTGGTCCTGCTTTGCGGTGCGGAACTTCGGATGCCGCCTGGACTGCGGGATCCCCGATTTGCGCATGTCCGGCTTCGGGTCTGTCCTCGCGAGACGACGTCTGAGAACCCGCGGCGGTGCGAGTTGCGGGGACAGGCCAAGCGGCTGCGCCGCTTCAAAGACACACTTCGGACGAGCACTTCCAAGAAAGCCTCTGCCGCGCTCGTGTGGAGCGAACGGACTGTTCGCCTCGATAGGCGGGCCGAATGGGCCGTTCGCTCCAGCTGTTCGCCGCGCGTCCAGCGCGGGAATCCCAGCTGTCGCCGAAGAGGAGGCGGAGGGTCGCGTCGCGGTTGTGGCGGACGCTCGGCGGCCAGCTTGCGCTCGACGGTAGTGGGGATCTCGTAGTGCTCGAAGAGCTTCGGCATCCGGGGCGCGCCGACCTCGTCGGCGAACACCGGGGACGGAGGAGCCGGGTGATTTGGGATGCGGCATACAAACAGGCTGCCCGTGTCGATACCTGGGTAAATGCGAATTCATGACCAGCGTGAAGAATGGGTTTTGGGCTACCCATGCGGCGCTGCGCTGAATCGATGCCCCGCCGTTGCCCCCTTGACGGGCGCGCGTCTCTCCAGGAAACTTCCAATTAACGATAAGTATACTTCACGATACGAAACTTTCGGGTGCCGTAGCCCCGGAAGCGCGCACGGGTCACCGGCTCGGTCCGGGAGCAGAAGTCGAGAGCACTGGTCCTTGACCTGGGCGACACCTAGGTTCAACACTTTGTTGAATGCCGTGATTAGGAGGTAACCGCGTTGCCCGAACCAACCACCGGGGCGTTCGACGTCGTGTTCCGCGCGCGACGGCTCATCGGCCCGAACGGGGAGACGTCCGGCAGCGTCGGCGTGCACGACGGCCGCATTGCCGCCGTCGAGCCGCTGGACGCCGAGCTCGATGCCGCCCACACCATCGAGCTCGCCGAGGACGAGGTCCTGCTGCCGGGGTTGGTCGACAGCCACGTGCACGTCAACGACCCGGGCCGCACGGAGTGGGAGGGCTTCGACACCGCCACCCGCGCCGCGGCGGCCGGCGGCGTCACGACCATCCTCGACATGCCGCTGAACAGCCTGCCGCCGACGATCGACACCGGCGCGCTGGAGGTCAAGCGCAAGACGGCGCGCGAGAAGGCGCACGTCGACGTCGGTTTCTGGGGCGGGGCGGTGCATGGCAACCTCGCCGAGCTGCGCGGGCTGCACGAGGCCGGCGTGTTCGGCTTCAAGTGCTTCCTGCTGCACTCCGGGGTTGATGAGTTCCCGCCGCTGAACCCGACCGAGCTGGACGAGGCGCTGCGCGAACTAGCCCGCTACGACGCGCTGATGATCGTGCACGCCGAGGACTCCGACGCCATCGAGCACGCCCCGACGGCACACGGCGAGACCTACGGCGACTTCCTGAACTCCCGGCCGCGCGGCGCCGAGAACGTGGCGATCGCGCAGGTCATCGAGCTGGCTCGGCGCATCGGGGCGCGGGTGCACATCCTGCACCTGTCGTCGTCGGACGCGCTGCCGATGATCGCCTCCGCGCGCGCCGACGGCGTCCGGGTCACCGTCGAGACCTGCCCGCACTACCTGAGCTTCAGCGCCGAGGAGGTCCCCGACGGCGCCACCCAGTTCAAGTGCTGCCCGCCGATCCGCGAAGCCCGCAACCGCGAACTGCTGTGGCAGGGCCTGGCCGACGGAATCATCGACTGCGTGGTCAGCGACCACTCGCCGTGCACCCCAGAGCTCAAGCGCTTCGACATCGGTGACTTCGGCGTGGCTTGGGGCGGGGTTTCCAGTCTCCAGCTGGGCCTTTCGGCGGTGTGGACGCAGGCGCGGGTGCGCGGCCACGGCCTCGCGGACGTCGTGCAGTGGATGTCCCGCAAGCCCGCCGACCTCGCCGGGCTGCAGCGCAAGGGCTCCATCGCGGTCGGCAACGACGCGGACTTCTGCGTGTTCGCGCCGGACGACGCGTTCGTCGTCGACGTCAACAAGCTGCACCACCGCAACCCGGTCTCGCCGTACCACGGGCGTCCGCTGGCCGGCGTGGTGCGCGAAACCTGGCTGCGCGGCAAGCAGATCGTCGGCCCGGGGGTGGAAACGACCGCACCGCAAGGGAATTTGCTCACCCGTCAGGGTGGCTAGCAGGTCCACAATGGTGTCATGCGCCCATTGGTTCGCTGTAGAAGCTGTTTGGGAAGTGGTCGTTCGGGGTGTGGTAGGCCGGGCTTTCGTCTTTGAAGCGGTGCCAGCCGCTCAGCCCACCTACGCAGCTAGCCGATCTCGGTGCTCTTGCGACGGCGCTCCGCGACGTCGAGCCGGGCGTGAGCTCGTCGAGCCGTTGACGGAGTTCGAGCGTCCGATGCGGACGGTGCTGGCCCTTCGCGCTCGGCACCCGAGACGCGGCGGACCGCGCCGTGGTGGACGCGTTGATCACCCTGGCCAGCAGGGAACAACGCGGCGCACATGCGGTGGTGGTGCGCGACGAGGTGGTGCTGGGGCGGGTGGTGCAGGCGGTGCGGGTAGCGGATCCTCGGACGTCGTCTGGACTGCGGGATCCCCGACTCATGGATGCCACACCATGCCGGGGCTGTCCTCGCCAGACGACGTCTCCATCTCGACGCGAAACGCTCACTGCCCCGGACCTGCGGAAACGCGGCACCGCGGTCCGGGACCGGCCGCTGTCCTGACCGGGGCACGCGAGAGGGGGCGTGGTGGTCCCCACGTAACCCCGGTGACCAGGGCTGACGTACGCTGAGTAACCGTGCTCGTCATTGCGCTGGACACCTCGACCCCCGCGGTCACGGCCGGGCTGGTCGCCCTGGACGACGGTTCGCCGCGCGTCCTCGCCGAGCGCGTCACGGTCAACCCGCGTGCGCACGGCGAACTGCTCATGCCGCAGCTGGTGGACGTCATGACCGAGGCTGGGCGCGAACTCGCCGATGCCGATGCGATCGTCGTCGGCTCCGGCCCCGGCCCGTTCACCGGCCTCCGCGTCGGGATGGCCACCGCAGCGGCGCTTGGCCAGGCCTGCGGCCACCCCGTGCACCCCGTGTGCAGCCTCGATGCGATCGCCGCGCAGGCCGCCGCCGAAGGCCCCTTGCTGGTCGCCACCGATGCGCGCCGCAAGGAGGTCTACTGGGCAGCCTACGACGCCGCGCGGACCCGGATCGACGGGCCGCACGTGCAGCGCCCGGCAGAGGTCCCGACCGGCGATTTCGGCGTGGCCGCAGGGGAAATGGCCGAGGCGCTGGGCATCGAGGTCGTCGGGCCGCGCTACCCCACTCCGGTGGGGCTGGTCGCGGCGGCGCGCGCGGTGCTGCAATCCGAACCTGCCCCGCTGGTGCCGCTCTACCTGCGGCGGCCGGATGCCGAAGCGCCGGGCAAGCGGAAATCCGTGCTGACCAGGGGTGGGAAGTGACCGACCGCGCGACGACCGCGCTGCGGGTGCTGAAGCTGCGCCGCAGCGACCTGAAGCGCTGCGCGGAGCTGGAGCAGGTGCTCTTCCCCGGTGACGACCCGTGGTCGTGGGCCGCGTTCGCCGCGGAGCTCGACGAGGGCCACTTCTACGTCGGCGCATACATCGACGAGCACCTGATCGGGTACGCCGGGCTCGCCGTCGTCGGCCGCGCGCCGCACGCCGAAGCCGAGGTGCACACCATCGGCGTCGCCCCGGCGCACCAGGGCAGCGGCGTGGGCAAGGCGCTACTGCGCGTGCTGCTGGTTAGAGCCGACGAGCAGCGGGCGACGACGTTCCTGGAAGTGCGCACCGACAACGAAGCCGCGATCGGGATGTACCGGAAGCACGGCTTCGAGATCGTCGGGCTGCGCAAGCGCTACTACCAGCCGTCCGGGGCGGATGCGCACACCATGCGGCGCCCCGCATCCCCGGCGGAAACTGCGGAGACGTTCACTGCGGAGGACGCGTCATGACTGCGGACCGAGTGGTGCTCGGCATCGAGAGCTCCTGCGACGAGACCGGCGTTGGCCTGGTACGACTGGCCGCCGACGGCACGGTCGAGCTGCTGGCCGACGCGGTGGCGTCCAGCGTCGACGAGCATGCCCGCTTCGGCGGCGTCGTGCCGGAGATCGCCAGCCGCGCGCACCTGGCGGCGATGGCCCCGACGATGCGCCGCGCGCTGGACGAATCCGGCCTCGGACTGTCCGATGTGGACGCAATCGCGGTCACCGCGGGGCCGGGCCTGGCCGGGGCGCTGATGGTCGGCGTCGCGGCAGCCAAGGCCTACTCGGCCGCGCTGGGCGTGCCGCTGTTCGGCGTCAACCACCTCGGCGGGCACGTCGCGGTCGACACCCTCGAACACGGGCCGCTGCCGGAGCGCTGCCTGGCGCTGCTCGTCTCCGGCGGGCACACGCAGCTGCTGCTGGTGGAGGGCATCGGGGAGCAGATCACCGAGATCGGCTCCACGATCGACGACGCCGCCGGCGAGGCCTACGACAAGGTGGCCCGCATCCTCGACCTGCCGTACCCGGGCGGCCCGCCCATCGACAAGCAGGCGAAGCTGGGCAACCCGAAGGCCATCGCGTTCCCGCGCGGGCTCACCGGGCCCCGCGACTCCGCGTACGACTTCTCCTTCTCCGGGCTGAAGACGGCGGTCGCGCGCTGGGTCGAGACCGAGCAGCGCGCGGGTCGGGAGATCCCGGTGGCGGACGTGTGCGCGTCGTTCCAGGAGGCCGTGGCCGACGTGCTGACGGCGAAGGCGGTGCGCGCGGCGCGGGATCTGGACGTGGACACGCTGGTGATCTCCGGCGGTGTCGCGGCGAACTCCCGCCTGTCGGAGCTGGCGGCCCAGCGCTGCGCGGAAGCGGGCATCACGCTCCGCGTGCCGCGCCCCCGCCTGTGCACCGACAACGGCGCGATGATCGCGGCGCTCGGCGCCCACGTCCTCGCCGCGGGCGCCAAGCCGTCGCCTCTGGACATGCCCGCCAACCCGGGCCTCCCGGTCGGCACCATCGTCGTCCAGTGATCACAGTTTCAATTGAAACTATGATCCCCTGAAACTGCGCACCACCGTCCGGTCTGGCCGGTGGTTCAGTACCTCCGGTCCGTCGTCGTGTCGTTCGCGGCGTACCACTGGACGTAGCCGTGCTGGAAGTCGTTGCGGCGACCGCCCGAGACGGCGAACTCGCCGGTCTTCGGGTAGCCCAGGTACGAACGTTCCCAGCCGAGCGCGGACCATCGTTCGCGGATCCGCCCGTGAACTTCGTGCGCGCCGGTGCCAGGCGTCCAGTAGATCGACGCCGCCTTAGAGAAGTGGTTGTACCGCCCCACCCCGTCCGGCGTGGTGAGCTCGTCGGTCGTCGGATAGCCGAGCGGCCCGAGCTCCCAGCCCAGCTGCGACCAGGTCACCCGGATCGCGCCCCAGATCGCATGGGCCCCGGAGCCAGGCGACCAGTAGACCGAACCCGCCTTCGAGAAGTGGTTGTACCGCCCGACTCCATCTGGCGTGGTGACCTCGTCGGTCGTCGGGTACCCGAGCGGGCCCCGCTCCCAGCCGTTCGCCGCCCAGTTCTGCCGGATCGCGCCCCACACCGCGTGCGATCCGGTGTCCGGGCTCCAGTAGATCGACGCCGGGAAGCCAGCGGTCACCCCGGTGAAGTGGTTGTACCGGCCGACACCGTCCGGTGTGGACAGTTCGTCCGTGGTCGGCGGCCCGAATTTGCCGTGTCCGCCGAGTTGCAGGTACTTCGCGAGGTTTCCACCGTAGACGTAGTGCACGCCGGTCTGCGCGGTCCAGTACAGCCGCCCGCGTTCGTAGCTGCGATAGCGGATGCCGGCCTCGGCGATCTCCGGTCCCGTGGGCTGCCCGAGCAGGTTCCGCAGCTCCGGTTCGGCCTCGTAGCGCCGGTCGATGGGCGTGGCGTACCGAGCCGTGAGCGTCAGGTCGCCGACGCCCATGATCAGCTCGCGAGACCGGTCGGCGACGCCATCGGCCCAGCCGGCGAAGGTCGCCACGCCGTCGGTCGCCGTCGCCGCCGCGATCACGTCGAAGGTGGCGCCCTCGGTGATCATCGACGAGCTTCGCCCGCGCTCAGCAGGGATTTGCAGCACGGCGGGCACGTTGCTGGTCAACGTGAGCAGGTGTTCGCGTGGCATGGCCGCATAGGTCTGGCTGCTGTGCACCCCGGCGCTGTCGGTCGTGGTCGCGGTGATCTCCATCCGCGAGTCCGGATGATCGGTGAACGCGACCTCGAAGGTTTCGCCGGTGCCGCCGACTCCCGGATGCCGGTGGCAGGTCGCCTCCTCCGGGCAGTGCACCTCGGCGCTGGTCCAGGTGATCGGCGTCGTGCCGTCCTCGACATCGGTGGCCTGCGCGGCGAGCGACACCGTCTCGCCGACGGCGAAGGTGCGCGTGCCAGGCGTCGTCAGAGCCAGGCGCGGCGAGTTGTTGGCCGGTGCGACCAGCAGGTCGACGCTGCCGGACGCGTTTAGCGGGTCGGTTACGGTCAGCCGCGCGGTGAACCGGTCGCCGTCCGGGTAGGTGTGGCTGGTATGCACGCCGGCGCCGGTCGTGCCGTCGCCGAAGTCCCAGCGGTAGGTCAGCTGATCGCCGTCGAAGTCCTGCGATCTCGATCCGTCGAAGGTGACCGTGCGGGTGGCCGGATCGGTACTGATCTCGGCTGCGGCCACCGGCGCGGAGTTGCCTTGCGGATAGCTGAGCCGGCGCAGCGTGCCGGAGTAGATGTCGGCGAGGACGATGTCGCCGTTGGGCGCGGCCGCGAACTTCACCGGACCGCCGATGCCGCTGCCAAACGGCGGGCTTTCCGGTGCCCGCACCAGCTTTCCCTGCGCGTCGAAGCGCAGCGACCAGATCTTCTTCGTGGTGTAGTCGCCGAAGAAGTACGCGCCCCGGTACGCCTCCGGGTAGCTCTCGCCCTGGTAGATGATGCCGCCGGTGACGCTGTTGCCCTGGTCGACGCCGCCGCCGTGGCCGTACTCCCACAGCGGCGGGGTGTTCGCCGACGACGCGCACTCGGGCAGGTCCGCGTAGCCCAGCGTCCGGTGGTTCCCTTCCCAGCAGGGCCACTTGTAGTTCTGACCGGGCCGGACGAGGTCGATTTCCTCCCAGTCGTTGTAGCCGACGTCGCCGACGATCGGCGTGCCGGTGGCGGGGTCCAGCGAAAGCCGGAACGGGCTGCGGAATCCGCTGGCGTAGACCCGGCTGCGCCACGACGAAGGGTCCGACACCTGGTAGTAGGGGTTGCTCGCCACGCCCTGGCCGGTGGCGGTGACGTGCAGGACCTTGCCGTTGGGTGCGTCGAGGTTCATGGTTTGCAGCGCGTTGCGGTCGGTGCGGGCGAAGTCGGAGAGGTCGCCGATGGACACCCACAGCGTGCCGTCGTTGGCCGCCACGATCCCGGTCATCCCGTGCACCGCGTTGGCGCTGCGGAATTCGAAGAGGACCTGTTCGTCAGCGAGGCCGGTAGGTTCCGGGGCGCCGGTGACCGTCCAGCGCGCGAGCCGTAGCAGGTAGCCGCCGGTGCCGCCGGGAACGGAGCGGGCCAGGTAGATGTGCCGCGAGGTCTCGTAGTCGGGGGCCACCGCGATGCCGGTCAGGCCCAGGTCTTGGGTCGGTTCGACGGGGAGGGTGGCGATGGTCCGGGTGCGGTCGTCGGCGGCCACCCACGCCACGGTGCCCTGCTTCCCGGTGGTCAGGATGCTGCCGTCCGGCAGGTACGCGAAGTCGGTCAGGTCGAAGGCGGCTTGCCCGCTGGGTTGGCTGCGGAGGACGAAACCGGACGGCACGGCGGCTTCCGCGCGGCGCGCAGGCAACGCCGCTAGCAGCCCGATTGATAACAGCGCGACGCAGCACGCGCTCAACCAGCCGCGGACTCTTCGAGCGATCAAGATGATCACATCCCTGTTCGGCGAGGACGTGCTGATATCGCCGGAACTTCCGCCCAGGTTGCCTCCGCCCGGAAGCCTCGCTGTGCGTCACGCCGGATCACCAATCGTGATCGGGTCGCCTGCAGATATGTGCGCGCCTCCGGCTTGGCGGGAGGTCCCTACGCCCTTCGCCCAGAGATGATCAACGGCGCCACCAGAAGGCCTTGGTGGTGGCGAGGAACTCGCGCCGGGCGCCGCGGGCGGAGACCCGGCGCAGGCCGTCGGCGGCCGCGTCGTGGCCGACGCCGTGGGCGTCGATGCCTGCGCGCCGGCAAAGCGCCACCGCGCGGCGGAGGTGGAACCGCGTGGTCACGACGGTGATCTCGCGCAGCTCGAAGTCCTCGGAGGCACGCCGGCAGGAGGACCAAGTGTCCACGCCGGACTCGTCCAGCACCACAGAGGACACGGGAATCCCTTGGGACACCAAGTAATGCCGCATCACGGCGGGCTCGCTGTGCCCGCGGGATTCCGGGCTGCCGCTGACGATGATCCGCCGGACCTTGCCCGCCTCGAACAACGCGCGCGCCACGTCCAGCCGGCCCTGCAGGATCCGGCTCGGCAGGCCGTCCCAGCGCACTCCCGCGCCGAGCACGAGCGCGAACTCCGTTGCGCGCACGTCGCGAACCGCCTTGATGCGTCCGACGCTGCGCACCAATGCCCAACCGGATGGCAGCCCCACGACCGCTCCGAGCCCGACCAGCCCCACCCACAGTCCGCGCACCGGCCAAGTGTGCCATCCCCGGTGACCGGCTTCGGCCGGATCTCGCACCCCGACCGGCTGACAGGGACACCCTGTTCCGAGGAACCGGGCGCCCCCGCACCGGAGAGCGGTGCTGCGGCGGAATACGCGGCGCGGCAACGACGTCCGGTCGGCGGCGCCTCAGGCCGGGTTGAGCACCGGGTTGCCGTCTTCGACGACGAACAGACTTCGCCGTCTCCGCCGGAGCGTCCTTCTTGGACGGGTACGCCAGGCGGCCGAAGCACGCGCGGCGTCCCTTCGGCGGATGCGGTTGCGGGCCGATCAGCCGAGCCTCCGGCGCGGTTCGCCCACTGGTGGCGTGCTATTCGGCGTCGAGGACGCGGCGGGTCGCGATGATCACCTTGGTCAGCGTCTCGTTCAACTGCTCCAGTTCGGAGACCTGCATGTCGAGGAGTTCGACGACGCGGTACGGGATCTTCTCGGCCTCGACGCGCAGCTCCCGGCCCTTGTCCGTCAGCCCGACGGCAAGCAGTCGCTCGTCCTCGGTGCTGCGGCGCCGTTCGAGGTAGCCGATCGATTCGAGGCGCTTGAGCAGCGGCGACAAAGTGGCCGGATCGGCCTGGAGGGCGCCGCAGAGGTCCTTCGCCGATCGCGGTGACCGCTCCCAGAGCGCGAGCATCACGAGGTACTGCGGGTGCGTCAGGTTGAGCGGCGCCAGCAGTGGCCGGTAAACGGAGATGACGTTCCGCGAGGCGACGGAGAGCGCGAAGCACACCTGGCGATCGAGGGCGAGCGGGTCCTCGCCGAGGTCGATCTGGTTCACCGTGGGAGTTCCTTCCGGCCGGGTGCCGACGGTCACGCTAATCATTAGCGTACTAATGATTAGTATATCGGTGTTCTCGGACGCCTTCGGCGAAGGGAGGGGACGTGGCCGCTGACCGACGAATCCGGCCCAACCCGTTGCAGTGGATCTGGTACGCCTTCGGCGGGCGGTTGCCGGAGCGCTGCCGCGAGTGGGTGCTGCACGACATCACCTGCCGCGCCTGGGTGCTGCGGCACCTCGCGCGCAGCCTGGTCCAGATCTCCCCGGGGCTGCTCTTCCTGCTGCTGCCGGGGCCGTTCTGGATCCGGGCGATGTCCGTGCTGGGCGGCGTGATCCTGGCGGTCTGGTACTCGATGTCGTACCTGGAGCACACCAGCGAGTACCGGCTCGTCAAGCACGGCTACCCGTTGGGCACGGGCAAGGAGGTGCGCGAGCAGGCGAGGGCCGCCGTCCGCGCCCAGCGGGCGCAGCGGTACGCCGAGCTCTACCGCCACCAGCCGGAGCGGTGAGCTCGGGGCGGCCCGGAGCAGTGAGCTCGGGGCGGCGCTACTTCGGGCGCCAACCGGCTCGGGTCGGCGGGCCGGGCGGGCCGGGTGGGCGCGCGGGTCGGGGGCGGCGCTCCCAGGGGCGGTTTGCGGGCTTCGAGAGGGCGGGCATGCCAGGCAACCTAGGGCACCGAACGGGGCGGATGTGAGCCGCCTCGTGGCATTGGTGACATTTCCCGCATGCCGATCTACCAGCGAAGATCACGCACAGCAGATCATCCGTGACAACTTCCCAGGTGGCGGCGCCCACAAGCCGTTCCGCTACGATCTGTAATCGCCGCAATCGGTGTAGTGAGGAGTCGTAATGACTGCCGTACCGAACCCGTCGCATTCGGGGTCGTCGCTGCAGAGACCGCTGGCGGTCCGGGGAATACGCCGAACTTGGCGAAGACGATCGCCACCGCTACGAACTCCAAGAGGGAAGCCTGGTCGTGTCGCTGAGCCCCGCGCCCGATCACATGATCGCGACCTCGAACCTGATCTTGCAGCTCGCCGGGCAGGTTCCGGCCGGGTTCAAGGCCATCCCGGACGTGGACGTAGACCTGGAGCTCGAGCTGGTGGAATGAGCGCAGGCATGCGCTCGCCGGTGCTCCGACATCCCGTGGTGTGGGTAGTTGTTGAGCGTTGGCACTCTCATCGGTAGAGTGCTAGCAGAACGGCACCGCAGCGCCCCGGCACCCGCGACGACGGGGAGCCACGGAGCCGTCTTAACCCAGACAACGCTTCGAAGGCCCCAGAAGGTGGAGGTCACACCGTGGCGAGCATTAAGCCGCTTGAGGACAAGATCGTGGTCCAGGCGAGCGAGGCCGAGACGACGACTGCGTCCGGCATCGTGATCCCGGACACCGCCAAGGAAAAGCCCCAGGAGGGCAAGGTTCTGGCTGTCGGCCCGGGTCGCGTCGACGACAAGGGCAACCGCATCCCGGTGGATGTCAAGGAAGGCGACGTCGTCATCTACTCGAAGTACGGCGGCACCGAGGTCAAGTACAACGGCGAGGAGTACCTGATCCTCTCCGCCCGCGACGTGCTGGCTGTCGTCAACTGACGCAGCCGCACCAAGCGAGCAATGCCGCCCCGGCGGTCCCGACCGCGGGACCCCGGGGCGGTCGCACGTCCGGGGCAGCGGGACTTGTCGATGGAACAGGTACGGCCTCAATAGATCAGGTACCGATGAAGGGCTGTTGGAATCATGGCTAAGCAGATCACCTTCGACGAGCAGGCGCGCCGCGCGCTGGAGCGCGGTGTCAACCAGCTCGCGGACGCGGTGAAGGTCACCCTCGGGCCGCGCGGTCGGCACGTCGTGCTGGACAAGCAGTTCGGCGGGCCGCAGATCACCAACGACGGCGTGACCATCGCCCGCGAGATCGAGCTGAGCGACCCGTTCGAGAACCTGGGCGCCCAGCTCGCCAAGAACGTCGCGACGAAGACCAACGACGTCGCCGGCGACGGCACCACCACCGCCACCGTGCTCGCCCAGGCGCTGGTCCGCGAGGGCCTGCGCAACCTGGCCGCGGGCGCCAACCCGGCGGCGCTGAACAAGGGCGTCCAGGCGGCCACCGACGCCGTCGTCGAGGCGCTCAAGGCCAAGGCCACCCCGGTCAAGGGCCGCGACAACATCGCCCAGATCGCCACCGTCTCCTCCCGCGACGAGACCATCGGTGCGCTGATCGGCGAGGCGATGGAGAAGGTCGGCGAGGACGGCGTGATCAGCATCGAGGAGTCCTCGACGCTGGCCACCGAGCTGGAGATCACCGAGGGCGTCCAGTTCGACAAGGGCTTCATCTCCCCGCACTTCGTCACCGACGCGGAGCGGCAGGAGGCGGTGCTGGAGGACGCGCAGATCCTGCTGCACCGGGAGAAGATCTCCAACCTGCAGGACCTGCTGCCGTTGCTGGAGAAGATCGCGCAGGGCGGCAAGCCGCTGCTGATCATCGCCGAGGACGTCGAGGGCGAGGCGCTGTCCACCCTGGCCGTCAACGCGCTTCGCAAGACGCTGAAGGTCGTCGCGGTGAAGGCCCCCTTCTTCGGCGACCGCCGCAAGGCGTTCCTGGACGACCTCGCGGTCGCCACCGGCGCCCAGGTCATCGCGCCGGAGGTCGGGCTCAAGCTGTCCGAGGCCGGCCCCGAGGTCCTCGGTTCGGCCCGCCGGGTCACCGTGACCAAGGACACCACCACCATTGTGGACGGCCGCGGCAAGGCCGAGGACGTCAAGGACCGGGCCGACCAGATCCGCAAGGAGATCGAGGCCACCGACTCCGACTGGGACCGCGAGAAGCTGCAGGAGCGGCTGGCCAAGCTGGCCGGTGGCGTCGCGGTGATCAAGGTCGGTGCGGCCACCGAGACGGAGCTCAAGGAGCGCAAGTCGCGCATCGAGGACGCCGTCGCCGCCGCCAAGGCAGCTGCGGAGGAGGGCAGCGTCCCCGGCGGTGGGTCCAGCCTGATCCACGCCGCCAAGGTGCTGGCCGACGACCTCGGGCTCACCGGTGACGAGGCCACCGGCGTGCAGCTGGTGCGCCGCGCGCTGGACGCCCCGCTGTTCTGGATCGCCAACAACGCGGGCCAGGAAGGCGCCGTCGTGGTCTCCAAGGTCCGCGACCTCGACTGGAACGCCGGCTACAACGCGGCGACCGGCGAGTACGGCGACCTGGTCCAGTCCGGCATCGTCGACCCGCTGAAGGTGACCCGATCCGCGGTCGCCAACGCGGCCTCCATCGCCCGCATGGTGATCACCACCGAGAGCGCGGTCGTGGAGAAGCCGGAGGAGAAGCCGGAAGCTGCCGGGCACGGCCACGGCCACGGGCACTGAGCCGGGCTCGTGACCGCGTAGCCAGACCGGCACGCGCGAAAGATCGGGGCGGCACCCACATCCTGGGTGCCGCCCCGATCTCTCTTTCGCCCTGCCCGGAGTCGAATGACGCCCCTCGTGGTCATTCGACTCTGGTGGCCGTTCGCGGTCCTTGCCGCGGCGGCCGACGCAAGCGCATCAGCTGGCCGCGACCGCCAGCTGCTGACGCTTGCGCGCCTTGATGATCACTTCTCGCTCCGATTCCGACAGTCCGCCCCAGATGCCGTACGGCTCCTGCACGGCAAGTGCATGGGTCCGGCACTGCGCGATCACCGGGCAGTGTTGACACACCTCTTTCGCCTTCGCCTCGCGCCGGGCTCGCGCCGGGCCGCGCTCGCCGTCCGGATGAAAGAAGTACGCGCTGTCCATGCCTCGACAGGAGCCCCGTATCTGCCAATCCCAGATATCGGCGTTCGGTCCTGGAAGACGTCGAGTGTCTGCCATTGCGCAAACCACCTCCTAGCGGTGGGTCCCCTCCCCGCTGCGGCGGCGCCGCAGCCTCGCATGATCCGACCGTAGAACCGCGCCAAAACTTGTTCAACCCTTATTGCGCCAAAAGCTGTTCATCATTGGAGTGATCTTTGGGTGACGAAGATCGACGCCTAATGGCTTGCCCTCCACGAGCCGGAACCGGAACATGTCCCGCGTGACGACGCGGCCGGAACCTGTGCAGGGGCAGGACACCTCCAATCCGAGCGACGATCCGGGGCCAGCCGAAGGCCCCGACGGCGCTGCGTCGGACGGCCAGCCGCGTCTCAGCGTCGCTGCGGTGGCCCGCCGGCTCGGTGTGGCTCCCGCCACGCTGCGCACCTGGGATCGCCGGTACGGGCTCGGCCCCAGCGATCACACCAGTGGTCGGCACCGTCGGTACGGCCCGGACGACATCGCGCGCCTGGAGCAGATGCAACGTGCTCTGCTGCGAGGCGCCTCGCCTATGGAGGCGGCCCGCTACGCGCGCGCCGTCGCCGCACCGCTGCCGCAGCGATACCCCGATGCGGCCAAGCAGCAAACGCAGCCCGAGGAATCCGGCGACGGACCGATGATGTTGTCCGGTGTGCTCGACGGCGCGGGTGACATCAAGTTGGTCGGCGGCTCCAACACCGGCGGACGCGGGCTGAAGCTCACCGGAGCCGGGCCCCGCGCCCGCGGCCTGGGGCGTGCGGCGCTCGCGCTGGACTCCTGGTCCGTGCACCGGCTGCTGATCGAGTCGATGGACAGCGAAGGGGTCGTGGAGACCTGGCAGGGCATGCTGCAGCCGGTGCTGCGCGCGGTCAGCGAACGTCGGCAGCGGTCCGGCTCCGGCATCGAGGTCCTGCAGCTGCTGGTCGACTGCGCGTCAACCGCGCTGCGGTCGGTGATCGCGAACGCGTCGGCGCCGATCAACCCGCGCCCGGTGGTGCTCGCGCCGGTGCCCGGCGAAGCGCAGGAACTCGAGCTCGTGGCGCTCGCCGCGGCGCTCGCGGCCAACCGCGTCGGCCACCGGCTGTTCGGTGCCGCGCTGCCGAGGGAAGGGCTGGCAGCGGCGGTGCGCCGCTCCGCGCCGGCTGCCGTGGTGCTCTGGGCGGACCAGTCGTACTACGCCTCGCCGCGCGTCTTGGATGACATCCCGATCACCCGGTAACGCGTCCGCGCCTTCGTGGCTGGCGGCGGCTGGGCGCAGCAGACGCTGCCCGCGCACGTGGAGCTCCTCGATTCGCTCGATGCCGCTGTGGCGCGTGTTTCGGAGACCGTTCTGGGTTGAATCGAGCACGATTGTGTTACAAATCACATTGCGCTGTACGGGTGGGGTGACAATCTTCGTGCGGACGGGCGAAACGGCGGTCACGACTGTGTGCAATCGGGTGAATACTGCAGGTACGGGGCGTGGCCGACGGCCTCTCGGGCGGTGAACCACCCGGTTTTGGCGGCTTGCTCCGTTCCGGTGAAACCTCCTCCGACGTGGGGGGCGCAAAATTTCTTGACGGATTAAGCACCGGATCGTGTCAAGGTTTTGGCCCCTGCGTCCGATAGGGGAGGTGGAACGTCACTCGCCTGCAGGAAAGGAGTTCCCGTGACGACGGTCCTGATCTGCGATGACCGACGTAGCGTCCGGGAAGGGCTCACTCGTGTGATGTCTGCTGTCCCCGGAGTGAGTCGAATCGATTGCGTTGCGCATGGTGACGAGCTGTTGGCCCGCTTCTCGCGGCAGGCCGTCGACGTCGTGCTGGTGGGCACCCAGCGTGCGGTGCCCAACGGCGTCGAGGCCACCCGTCGGCTCGTCTCTGCGCATCCGCAAGCGAACGTGATCGTGTTCGGTGCGCCGGACGACGCGGCGAGCATCGCCGCCGCGATCGCCGGTGGAGCCCGTGGCTACCTCCGCTGGGATGCTTCCCGGCCGGAGTTGGTCGCGGCGCTGGCGCACACGTTGGCGAGCACTTCGGTGCCCGCACCCCGGCAGCCGTCCGACCCCGGCGTGCAGCTGACGGAGCGCGAGCTCCAAGTGCTGCGGGGCATGAGCCAGGGAAAGAGCAACGGCCAGATCGGCCGGGAGCTCTACCTCTCGGAGGACACGGTCAAGACCCACGCGCGCCGGCTGTTCCGGAAGCTCGGCGTGCGAGACCGCGCGCAAGCGGTGGCGCACGGTTTCCGCCGCGGCCTCGTCGCGTGATCGCCGCGCGCGGTGATCACCGCGCGGCTGCCGATCGGAGCGCACCGGCAGGACGATCCCGGGCTGCCGGTGCCCGGCGAGGGCGTTGGCTTGAAGCGAGCTGACGTTACGAGCGCGGCGGTGGTCCGCGCCACTTCGGCGCGGCCCGGATTCCCGGGCCGCGGCCGCGAGCGTGGCGCGAACCACGGTCCGCCCAGTCGGACACGGCGGGCCGAAACCGGCGTTCGCGGCAAACCGTCGCAGACACCCCGAAACGTCGTGATCGTCCTGCCCTACTGCCCTTGTGAAGATCGTCTCGGATCTTCGCTCGTGGTCCCACCTCCATTCCGGTGGCCTGGTCAAACGCCGCCGGGCACGGCGTCTGGTATCTCTGAATGTGTGACGATGACGGCCCCCTCCCCCCACTCGCTGTTCAACGATCTTCCCTTGCCCGGTACGGTGAGCTCGGCGTGGCGTGCGAGGCACGCGATTTCCGCCGGACAAATCCGAATCGCTTGAACGCGTAACACCAGGGCTGCTGTCTGCGATGACCAACGTGGGGGACGGGCTGGACGCTCTAGTAGGCGCCGCCGTCGACGGCGATCGTCAGTCGATCGAGCGCTTGCTGGCCGAAATCCGTCCTTTGGTGGTGCGGTACTGCCGCGCCAGAGTCGGACGAAACGAGAGGTCGTTCGCTTCGGCGGACGACGTGGCCCAAGAAGTGTGCCTTGCGGTGCTGACCGCGCTGCCCACCTACCGGGATCAGGGTCGTCCATTCCTGGCGTTCGTGTACGGCATCGCCGCACACAAGGTGGCTGATGCGCATCGTGCGTTGGCACGCAACCGCTCCGAACCGGTCGCAGACGTTCCGGACACCCCGGAATCCGAGGCTGGGCCAGAGCAACGGGCCATGCAGGGTGAGCTCTCGGGCAGGATGGCGCAACTGCTTCGCGTCCTCCCGGCCAAGCAGCGGGAGATTCTGCTGCTCCGGGTGGTCGTCGGGTTGTCGGCGGAGGAAACCGCCGAAGCGGTCGGTTCTACGCCGGGCGCGGTGCGCGTGGCTCAACACCGCGCGTTGGCCCGGCTGCGAAAGACGCTGTCCGCGGAGGAGGTGGTCTGAATGGCTGAGCGGAAGGGGCCCGAGGGGGAGCCGACGGGACGCGACCCTGTCGAGTCCGGTCGGCACGAGGACCGTTCGCGCGGTGCAGACGAGCGGGATCTGACGCCCGCTGAGGGGTCCGCAGACGAGGGAACGGAACTGATCGACAACCATCGGGATTCCGACTCGGCCGAGTCCGAAACCACCGAATCCGACACCGCGTCCGTCGAGACGGGTGGTGCTGACGTGCTCGATTTCCGGCCGCGCCCGGCCGACGGGAGCGACGAGCTGGTCGACTTCGACGACTTCGGCGAAGAGCTGATCGACCTGAGTGCGCTGCAGGCCGACGACGCGTTGCTGGACGTGCTGGGCGGGACCAACCCCGATGTGGCCGCGCAGGCCGACGAGCGCCCCAGTCTGGAGGCGCTGCTGGTCGCGTGGCGCCAGGACATCGACGCCGCGCCGATCGGCGATCTCGTCGACGTGGAGACCGCAGCCTCGGCGATCGAGGCGGGCAATCGCCCGCGCCGCAGGCTAAAGCGCCGGCACCTGGTGCCGGTCGCCACCGCCGCCGCGGTCCTGATGATCACGTTCACCGGCGTTGGCGTGGCCGCTCGCGACGCGCAGCCCGGCGACATGCTGTGGGGCGTCGCCCAGGTCCTCTACACCGACCACACCCGCGCGGTCGTGGCCGCGAGCTCGGCTCGCGACGAGCTGAACACCGCGGAGGGTGCGATCGAGCAGGGCAACCGCACCGTTGCCGAGGCCGCGCTGCGCTCCGCGCAGGAGCAGATGCGGGGCGTCGACGACGAGCACGGCCTGTCCGACCTGCGCGCCGCACACGCCTCGTTGACCGCGCGGATGGACCACGAGCACGAGCAGCCCTCGCAGCAGCCGACTTCCGAGACGCCGCCGACGCCGAGCACTTCGCCGTCGCCGTCGCAGCCGCTGCCCCCGCCGCCGGTGCAGCCGACGGACAGCTCGTCGCAGCCACCGTCGTCGTCCACGCCGCCGCTGTCGAGCACATCGCCGAGCGAGACCAGCGGCAGCTCGGAACATCCGTCCAGCGGCTCGGGCTCGGATGTACTCCCCGAGAAGAGCACCAGCAATCCGTGACGGAATGACTGCCCAGTACTCCTGAAGCAGCAGAGGGGCTCCCGGTGGGAAGCCCCTCTTTTCGTTCGTGCGCGGTGGAAAACGTCAGCGGGTGGTTTCGCTTTCCGTCACGCCGTCCGCGTAGCCGCGGCAGTACTCCCAGGTGACGTAGTCGCTCGGGTTCGGGTCGAACGCCGGCTCGTGCGGGCGCATCTGGCCGTCGCGCAGCAACTGCTCCAGGCTGGCACGCAGCAACTCCCAGTCGTGGTAATGGCATTCGCCGCAGTCCGCGCAGTCCACCACGATGCCGCGGAGCCCGCGGGGCTCCAGCAGTGCCTGGTAGACGGCGAGATCGGTCAGGTCGGCGAGCAATTCGGCCCGCTCCTCGTCGCCGAGCGGCGGGCCGTCGTCGGCGTCGTGATCGCCGAGTGCCATGCTCGGATCTTCCGGGTCACCCGCGAACGGGTCTGGTGGCATCGGATCGTGCGGCACGGCCCGCACGGTACCGGCTGCGTCGACCGCGTGGGGTTGTCGGGGCGGGTTTTGGTGCCTGCCGTGGCGTGGCACACGCCTCCGCAGACGGGGCAAACGGGCCCTGACCTGTGGTCTCTATCATTGAGGGAATCCCCGCCGCCGATGCCACGTTGCACGACGTAATCGCCGAGGACATCCAAGCCGCATCCGCAGGTTTGTGGACCACAGCGTGAAGGAAGGCACATCCCTCGCCATGACCAGCGAACTCTCCGCACCCGGCCTCCCCTCGAAGTTCGCAACACTGGGTCTGACCTTCGATGACGTCCTGCTGCTGCCCGACGAATCCGACGTGATCCCCAGCGGCGTCGACACGTCCACCCAGCTGTCCCGCAACATCCGGCTGCGGGTGCCGCTGTTGTCGGCCGCGATGGACACGGTCACCGAGGCCCGGATGGCGATCGCTATGGCCCGGCAGGGCGGCGTCGGCATCCTGCAGCGCAACCTGTCGGTCGAGGAGCAAGCCGCCCAGGTCGAGGTGGTCAAGCGCTCCGAGGCCGGCATGGTCACAGACCCCGTCACGTGCTCGCCGGACGACACCCTCGCCGAGGTGGATGCGCTGTGCGCCCGCTTCCGCATCTCCGGTGTCCCGGTGACCGACCCGGACGGCACTCTCGTCGGCATCATCACCAACCGCGATATGCGGTTCGAGGTGGACTACACCCGCCGGGTGCGCGAGGTGATGACCGCCACGCCGCTGATCACCGCGCAGGTCGGCGTCACCGCGGAGGCCGCGCTCGGGCTGCTGCGGCGGAACAAGATCGAGAAGCTGCCGATCGTCGACAACGCCGGCAAGCTGCGCGGGCTGATCACCGTCAAGGACTTCGTCAAGACCGAGCAGTACCCCAGCGCCACCAAGGACCCGGACGGCCGGCTGCTGTGCGGCGCCGCGGTCGGCGTCGGCGCGGACTCGCACGAGCGCGCGATGGCGCTGGTGGACGCGGGTGTTGACGTGTTGATCGTGGACACCGCGCACGGGCACTCGCGCGCGGTGCTGGACACCGTCGCGACGCTGAAGAAGGAACTCGGCAACTCCGTCGACGTCATCGGCGGCAACGTGGCGACCCGGGCCGGCGCGCAGGCGCTGGTCGACGCCGGTGCGGACGCGGTGAAGGTCGGCGTCGGGCCGGGCTCGATTTGCACCACTCGCGTCGTCGCCGGGGTCGGCGTGCCGCAGATCAGCGCCATCTACGAGGCGAGCATGGCGTGCCGCCCGGCGGGCGTGCCGCTGATCGGCGACGGCGGCATCCAGTACTCCGGCGACATCCCGAAGGCCATCGCGGCCGGTGCGAGCAGCGTCATGCTGGGCAGCCTGCTGGCCGGTACCGCCGAGTCGCCGGGCCAGCTGGTGCTGGTCAACGGCAAGCAGTTCAAGGTGTACCGGGGCATGGGTTCGCTGGGCGCCATGCAGTCGCGGGGCCAGGCGAAGTCGTACTCCAAGGACCGGTACTTCCAGGACGACGTGCTGTCCGAGGACAAGCTGGTGCCGGAGGGCATCGAGGGACGGGTGCCGTTCCGCGGGCCGCTGGCGCAGGTCGTGGACCAGCTGATCGGCGGTCTGCGCTCGGGCATGGGCTACACGGGCTCCAACACCATCCCGGAGCTGCAGGACGCGAAGCTGGTGCGGATCACGGCGGCCGGGCTCAAGGAGAGCCACCCGCACGACATCACGATGACCGTCGAGGCACCGAACTACACCACCCGCTGAGCACCACCGACCCGGCCGCCGTCTCCCCGCGAGGCGGCGGCCGGGTCGTCTTCGGCGCGGGATGGTGGGGTGAACGGACCGCTCGTCTCGCTAGCGCAGGCGAACGGGCCGTTCGCTCCACCTCACCGGCGGCAGCGCGAGCTTAGGTGCCCCAGTTGTACGTCGCCCGGATGCCGCAGCGAGAATGTTCCGTCGGACAGCGGTGCTGCGAGGAGGGACTGACGTGCGGGATCAGGTTGAGATCGGCATGGGCCGGACGGCCATGCGCGGCTACGACTTGGACGACGTGGAGATCGTGCCGTCCCGGCGGACCCGGTCGTCGAAGGACGTTTCGTTGTCCTGGCAGATCGACGCCTACCGCTTCGACATCCCGCTGGTCACGCACCCGACGGATGCGATCGTCTCGCCGGCCACCGCGGTGCGCATCGGCGAGCTCGGCGGTCTAGGCGTGCTGAACGCCGAGGGGCTGTGGGCGCGGCACGAGAACGTCGAGGAGAAGCTGTTCGAGGTGGTCCGCGCCGCCGAGGAGAACAGCGACCCGGAGGCCGCGATCCGGCTGCTGCAGCAGCTGCACGCCGCGCCGATCCGGGCGGACCTGCTGGCCACCGCGCTGAAGCAGATCAAGGACTCCGGTGTCACCGTGGCGGCGCGGGTCAGTCCGCAGCACGCCGAGGAGCTGACCCCGGACCTGCTCGCGGCCGGCGTCGAGCTGCTGGTCGTGCAGGGCACCATCATCTCCGCCGAGCACGTGGCCCGGGACGGCGAGCCGCTGAACCTCAAGCGGTTCATCGCCGAGCTCGACGTGCCGGTGATCGCCGGTGGGGTCGGCGACTACCGCACCGCGATGCACCTGATGCGCACCGGCGCGGCCGGGGTGATCGTCGGCTTCGGGCAGTCCCGCGCAGCCACCACCACGCAGGTGCTGGGCATCGGGGTGCCGATGGCGACCGCGATTGCCGATGCCGCCGCGGCCCGCCGCGACTACCTGGACGAGACCGGCGGGCGCTACGTGCACGTGATCGCCGACGGTGCCCTGTCGTACTCGGGGGACATCGCGAAGGCGATCGCCTGCGGTGCCGACGCCGTGATGCTCGGCGAGGCGTTGACCGAGTCGGCCGAGACGCCGGCGCAGGGCTACTACTGGACGTCCGCCGCCGCGCACCCGAGCCTGCCGCGCAGCGAGATCGTCGGCTTCGCCAGTTCCGGAGCGGACCTGGAGCAGCTGCTGTTCGGCCCGAGCAGCGACCCGTACGGCACGCTGAACCTCTTCGGCGGCCTACGCCGCGCGATGGCCAAGACGGGTTACCGGGACCTCAAGGAGTTCCAGAAGGTCGGCCTGATGCTCCGAGGTTGATCGCGGCTGACGGCGTTCAGCACGCCCACCTGCGTCCCCCAGGTCCAGCCCGGTGTCGCGGGGGTCAGCGATCGAACCGCGCTGCGCGTCGCCGCCGTGGTGTACGGCGTCGTGGTGCTCAGCATGCTGGCCAGCAGCCTCTTCATGGGCACGGCTGCGTTCCTGCCCCCTGACACCGAGGCGCTGGCCAACGCCGAGCGGGCGACCCAGGCGCTTCTCGGCGGCTGGGGCGATGTCATCGGTGAACACGTCGCCGGGCTCTTGCTGCTGGCAGCGCGAACTCAGCTGACCCGCGCACCGTTGCGGTGGCGACCCCGGGGCGCGCGGCCTTGCGGGAGGCCCGGGGCGGTGCCGTTGTGGCCTCGGTTACCTGGGACAATGGGCGCCACCGCTCTCGCCAGGAGGTTTCGACGACGTGTCCGGTACCGCAAGCAGCAACGGCCCCGATCGCCAGGGGCAGGGGCCTGTTCTCGTTGTCGATTATGGCGCCCAATATGCGCAGCTGATCGCGCGACGGGTGCGGGAGGCGCAGGTCTACTCCGAGGTCGTGCCGCACGACATCCCGGTCGAGGACATCGCGCGCCGCGACCCGGCGGCCATCGTGCTTTCCGGCGGCCCGGCCAGCGTCTACGCCGACGGCGCGCCGCAGATCGACCCGGAGCTGTTCAACGCGGGCATCCCGGTGTTCGGCATCTGCTACGGCTTCCAGGCGATGACCTCCGCGCTCGGCGGCACGGTCGAGCACACCGGCACCCGCGAGTACGGCCGCACCGAGCTGGACGTCAGCGGCGACGGCGGCACGCTGCACGCGGAGCTGCCCGGGCACCACCCGGTGTGGATGAGTCACGGCGACTCGGTGAGCAAGGCCCCGGAGGGCTTCGCCGTCACCGCCGCCACCAAGGACACCCCGGTGGCCGCCTTCGAGAACGTCGAGCGCCAGCTGGCCGGCGTGCAGTACCACCCCGAGGTGATGCATTCGCCGCACGGTCAGGAGGTGCTGCGCCGGTTCCTGCACGAGATCGCCGGGATCCGCCCGCAGTGGACCACCGCGTCCATCGTGGACGAGACGGTGGCGGCGATCCGCGAGCAGATCGGCGACCGGCGGGCGATCTGCGCGCTGTCCGGTGGCGTCGACTCCGCGGTGGCCGCCGCGCTGGTGCACCGCGCCATCGGCGACCAGCTGACCTGCGTGTTCGTCGACCACGGACTGCTGCGTTCCGGCGAGCGCGCCCAGGTGGAGCGCGACTTCGTCGCCGCCACCGGTGTCCGGCTGGTGACCATCGACGCGGTGGACCGGTTCCTCGGCGCACTGGCCGGCGTCACCGATCCCGAGGAGAAGCGCAAGATCATCGGCCGCGAGTTCATCCGCGTCTTCGAGCAGGCCGCCCGCGATCTGCAGGCCGAGGCGGGTGCGGCCGGCGAGCAGATCGACTTCCTGGTCCAGGGCACGCTGTACCCGGACGTGGTGGAGTCCGGCGGCGGCACCGGCGCGGCGAACATCAAGAGCCACCACAACGTCGGCGGCCTGCCCGACGACCTGCAGTTCGAGCTCGTCGAGCCGCTGCGCGCGCTGTTCAAGGACGAGGTGCGCCGGGTCGGGCTGGAGCTGGGCCTGCCGGAGACGATCGTGCACCGGCAGCCGTTCCCCGGGCCTGGCCTGGGCATCCGGATCATCGGCGAGGTGACCGCGGCGCGGCTCGCGACGCTGCGCGCGGCGGACTCGATCGCCCGCGAGGAGCTGACCGCGGCGGGCCTGGACCGCGACATCTGGCAGTGCCCGGTGGTGCTGCTGGCCGACGTCCGGTCGGTGGGCGTCCAGGGCGACGGCCGCACCTACGGGCATCCGGTGGTGCTGCGCCCGGTGTCCAGCGAGGACGCGATGACCGCCGACTGGACCCGGCTGCCCTACGACGTGCTGGAGCGGATCTCCACCCGGATCACCAACGAGGTCGCCGACGTCAACCGGGTAACCCTGGACGTCACCTCCAAGCCCCCGGGCACCATCGAGTGGGAGTGACCCCCGAGGTCTGTTGAGCGAAGGGCACCTTCGACCGGGATGGTCAACCGGCATGTCGGTCGAAGGTGCCCTTCGCGCATCACCGGAGTGGGTCGAAGCGCCGTTGCGGAGTCGGCCGTTGCGGAGTCGGCCGGTGCCGGAGCGTCCGGGGCCGCCAGCATGTTTCGCCGCCTGAGCTGCTGCACATCCGATGGGGCACCGGTCCGCGGAGTGCGGTTCGGCCGGCGGGGCGAGAATGGCATCGCTCCCGCCGTTCGCCTGGACGCTCGTGGAAGGGGGCCCGGAAATGCGCGTCTCCCTGGTTCAGCTCTCGGTCTCGGACACCGAATCCGTCGACGAACGCCGAGCGCGGGTCGCCGGGCTGGTCCGGCGCCGGGTGGGCGATGACGTCGTCGTGCTGCCGGAACTCTGGACGACCGGCGCCTGGGCCTACGTCGATTGGCAGGCTGGCGCCGAACCGGTGGACGGTCCGACGGTGCAAGTCATGGCGGCGGCGGCCAGATCTGCGGCCGTGTGGTTGCACGCAGGGACCTTGGTGGAGCGAGACGGCAACGGTGCGCTCTACAACACAGCGTTGGTCTTCGACCGGACGGGGGCGCTGCGCGCCACGTACCGCAAGATCCACCGCTACGGCTTCGACACCGGTGAGGCCGTGCTGATGGCCGCCGGGCGAGATGTCGTGACGATCCCTACCGAGTTCGGCGACCTCGGCCTCGCCACCTGCTATGACCTGCGCTTCCCCGAGTTGTTCCGCGCGTTGGTCGATGCCGGGACGGAGATCCTGGTCGTGCCCGCCGCGTGGCCGGCCCGGCGACGCGAGCAGTGGCGGATCCTGGTGCGCGCCCGCGCGGTCGAGGAGCAGGCCGTCGTCCTGGCGTGCTGCGCCGCGGGCTCGCACAGCGGCGTCGACCAGGCTGGCGGAAGCCTGGTCGTCGACCCGTGGGGCACCGTGCTCGCCGAGGCGGGTGCGGACGAGGAAGTCCTGACCGCCGACGTCGACGTGGGTTCGGTTGCGGCGATCCGGGCCGAGCTGCCGGTCCTCCGGGACCGCGTCCTCGCCGTCCCGGCTCCGCCTGCCGGGCACGGGGGAGAACCGCGGGGCTCCGGTCGGCTCTGACGACGCCCTACCAGAGATTTCCAGGTAGGGCGCAAGAGCTCATCGCTTTCGTGGAATCGCGCGGTCACTGCTCGACGCGGACCCAGTCGACGAGGTAGCGGACGTCGCCCGCGGCGACCTTGTCCACCGTGGACTGCGGTAGGCCAAAGTACGGTTCCGTCACGCCGTTGACGCCGTTCGGGTATCCGCCGCCGAGCGCGAAGTTCAGGATCAGGAACTGCGGGTCGTCGTACGCCCACGTCCAGCCTTTGGACTGGATTTCCTGCTTGGTGACCCGGTACGTCTCGGTGTCGTCCACGAAGAAGGTCAACCCGTCCTGCGTCCAGTCCACTTCGTACACGTGCCAGTCCGCCGGGTCCGTGCTCTCGAAGTTCTGGCGCTTGGTGAACGGGGTGTCGCCGTGGTACTCCGGGCCGTGCAGCGCCGAGCTCGTCCACGGCTCGCCGACGTGCTCCATCCCGTCGATCTCGCCGCACTCCGGCCACGGCTTGCCCGCGTCGATGTTCGCGCCCAGTGACCACCACGCGGGCCACAGCCCGGATGCGGTGGCGTTCTCGGGGAGCTTGAGCCGCGCCAAATACCTGCCATAGGTGAACTCGGCCTTGTCCTGGGTCTTGATCCGGCCGGAGATGAAGTCGTAGGTCTGGCCGTCCGGCGCCTGGTGACCGGGCTCGAACCGGGGGTGCAGCGCCAGCGCACCGTTGTTCGCCCCGGTCGACGGGTCCTGGTCGAGGTAGATGGTCTCGGGCGAATCGACGTATGCCTGCTGTTCCTGGTTGACGGTGCCGAAGTTCTCGCCGGTGACCTCGACCGTCCACTTGGAACGGTCGAGCTCCGACCCGGAGAAGTCGTCGAAGAACACCTCGGCGCGGGGCGTCGCATCGGCTTCGAACAGCGGCGCGGAGGCGACCAGGGCGAGCGCGGCACCGGCCACGAGCCGTCGTCTCGGGGCCATGTCGGCTCCTTCCAAGTAGCTGGGAGCGCCCCACTCCCGCGCACCCAGCGGTCCGAGTGGATCGATCGAGTATGCCCACCGGTTCCGCATCAGGTCCCGCGCGTGGCGTGTTTTGGAAACGCGTTCAGATCCCGCGCAGCGGTCGGGAAGGGCTGCGGCGATCTCTCGCGAAATCGCGGTAGCCCGCGGATCGCGGTCCCGGGCGGAGTTGTGGCGAGCGTTGCTGTTCTGCCGAAATCGATGCCCGAGCCGGGCGTGCGGAACTAGGGTCGGGCGGGACTGATCTGGGGAGGGGCGATGGCCGTGATCATCATCGGGGTCGTGCTGCTGGTCGCGGCCGCCGTCGGGTTCTACTTCATGCGTCGTGCCCGCGACGAGCTGCACGCGATGATCGGCGCGGAAACCCTGCCGGTCAACCAGTTGGAGCTGCTGCGCAAGGCTTCCGACGACGTCGGCGCGCGGGGCGGATTCCGCAAGGAGTGCGAGGTCGTCGGCGCGGCCCACCCGCGCCCGGAAGGCGTGCTCATCTCCGAGCTCAGCAAGACCGTATGTGTTTGGTTCCGCTACGTCGTCAAGCGGCGCTACGAGCGGGTGCGCTACCGGGACGGTCGTCGGCACGTCGACCGGGGCAGCGAAACCGTCGCCGAGCACACGTCGTGGGAGGGCTACGCGTTGCGCGATGACCACAGCGTGCTGATCGGCGTCGATCCCAACGGCACCAAACCGGATCGGCCGGAGCAGGTCGTCGACCGGTTCGAGCCGCACAACCCGCAGGGGCCGACCGTGTTCGGTTTCCAGCTGCCGAACATCCTCGACAACAGCGGCACGGTCGGCTACGAGTACAAGGAGTGGGTGATCCGGCCCGGTCGGCGGCTGTACATCCTCGGCGAGGTGCACGACAAGATCGGTCCGCTGGTGATCGGCAAGCCCGAGCAGAAGGGCTTCTTCATCATCTCCACCCGCAGCGAGCAGGAGGTTCGCGACAGCCTCCGGACCCAACACCGGTTGCTGGCATTCGGGATTCCGGCGGCCGCGCTGGCCGCGATCGTCTGCATCGTCCTCGGCATCGTGCTCTGACGGGTCGTGCCCAGCCCCACCCCGAGGTGCGGCTCCGCAATTTCAACGGAAATCGGGCTCTTGTGATCGATTAGTGGGCGTGTGGCCTGGGGTTGGGTCCGGAAGATGAAGGCACGCCGTCGCTTTGGGCTAGGTTGTTGGTTGCGAGATCAACAAGCTGATCAGGGAGCGAACGACGTGCCGGATGTCAGTGTATGGCGCGCGATGGCGGGTCTGGACGACAGGACCGTGATCGAGCGTGTGGCTCTGAGCGGGTAGTGCTGCATGTGCGGCCCAGCCGCCGTAAGGGCGAGCATGACCGGTGCGGCCGGTGCGGTCGGAGAAGCCCTGGATACGACGGCGGGAGGCGCCGTGAGTGGCGGAGTGTGGATTGCGGGCTGACGCAGATGTGGCTGGCAGCCGACGCGCCCAGGGTGCGCTGTGCCGAGCACGGGGTGACTGTGGCTCGGGTGCCCTGGGCTCGGCATGGTGCCGGGCACACGCTTGTCTTTGACGCCCAGGTGGCGTGGCTGGCGGTGCGAACCTCGAAGTCAACCGTGCGGGAGTTGCTGCGAATCGCATGGAAAACGGTCGGGTCGGTCATCGACCGGGTCTGGGCCGACATCTCCGCTGAGATCGACCTGCTCGACGGGGTCCGCAAGATCGGGATCGACGAGGTTTCCTATAAGAAGAACCATCGCTATCTGACGATCGTGGTCGACCACGACACCGGTCGGGTCATCTGGGCCGCGCCGGGCCTGGGCGCCGCCACGTTGAGCACGTTCTTCGACGAACTCGGACCCGAACGCACCGCGGCCTTGACCCACGTCAGCGCTGACGCGGCGCACTGGATCGCCTCGACGGTCACACAACGCGCCCCGCAAGCGATCTTGTGCGCCGACCCGTTTCACATCGTGGCCTGGGCCACCGACGCCATCGATACCGTCCGCCGCCAGGAATGGCGTGCCCTCAAAGCACTCGCCGACACCGAACGCGCAGAACAGGACCGTCGTGTCGGCCGCCCCACTGCCGATGATCCGAAGCCGGAAACCCCACGGCAGGACCTGGCCAGGGAGTTCAAAAACGCCCGCTACTCCCTGCTGAAAAATCCCGACAACCTCACCCAGGACCAAAGCCTCACCCTGAAGTGGATCACGGCTTCCAGCCCCCGCCTCCACGAGGCCTACGCGTTCAAAGAGAAACTCCGCATCGTCTTCCAAGCCAGGGGTAAGCAGGGCAAACGCATCCTCGACGCCTGGATCAAAGAGGCCGGGCGCAGCACCCTGGAACCCATCCAGAAGCTCTGCAAGTCCGTGGTCCGCATCCGCGCGTCCATCGAGGCCAGCCTGGAGCACGGGCTGTCTCAGGGCCTGATCGAGTCCACTAACACCAAGATCAGACTCTTCACCCGCATGGCCTTCGGGTTCCACACGCCCCAGGCCCTGATCGCCCTCGTCATGCTCAACCTCGGCGGCCCGACACTCACCCTCCCCGGGCGCACTTAACCCACACATACGTCAGGAGAGCCGGAAATCGCGGGCCTTCGATTTCCGACCTCAGGTGTCGCGGCGGGTGCGGAACGAGGCGATCAGCATGACGACGCCGATCACGACGGCGGCGACCGCCAGCAGCCATTGGATGTGACCGCCGAAGCCGAACAGCAGGCCGCCCGCGACAGCGACCGAGAGCAGGCCGGCGACCAGCGTCATCACGTCCGGACCGTCCCGGTCGGGACGAGGGTTGATCTCGTTGTCAGCCACGGGTGACCTCCACGCTTCCAGTGCCCACCACGAGGTCGAGCACGATGTGCCCACCGCCGGGGCCGTCTTCGCCCTGGTCGGTGACCGAGATGTCCGCCCCCCGGCCGTCCGCCGTGTCGTTGAAGCACCGCACGTCGCCCAGCTGCGACGCGCACCGCGCCGTCACGTCCACGTTCGGCGGCAGCTGGACGGTGACGTCGCCCAACCCGACGTTGGCTCCGGTGCGCAGCTCCTGACCGTCGGTGATCTGCAGGTTCCGCAGGTCGAACAGGACGGAACCGGCCGACCGCTGGTAGTGCGGGAGCACGTTCTCGATCGAGGTGGGCCGGACCTCGTCGCTGCCCATGTTCCCGGTGAAGTCGCCCATCGGCAGCACCGCCGTCGCCACGGCCAACGCGCCGACCGGGATCGCCGCCCCGATCAGCCCGCGACCGCCCCGCAGGAACGCGCCGCCGATCATGCCGAGTCCTAGCACGGCGAGTGCGATCGCCAGCGCCGACTCCGGCCGCGCGCCGATCGCCGCGGCCAGTACCGATGCGAATGCCGCCAGCGCCAGGGTCGCGATGGTGATCCAGCGCCGTTTGGGCCGCTGCGGTTGGGGTTCCTCGGGTTCGCTCGGTTCGGGTAGATCCCAGGCGAACGGTGCGGCCCCCAGGGGATCCCAGGCCGGCGGCTGCTGCGGCGGCTGTTCGCCCTGCGCTGCGTTCGTCGTGGTCGATGCGACGCCGGGGTAGACCCAGGTGTTCTCGGCCACCGGAACCGCCGGCTGCGGACCGGCGACGGGAGCCGCTGCGGCCGGTGCTGTCGCCGTCGGCGTGACGCCGCGGTCGCCGTAGTTGCGGTGCAGGAGGTAGAGCGCGCCGAGACCGAGGGCCACGCCGATGATCGACGGCGAACTCGTCAGCCAGAACACGCCAGGGATCAGCAGCAGCACGAGGACCACGGCCAACCCGGTTGACGTCGGCTCCCGGGTCGGCTCGGTCGAACCCGGCAGCAGATCGCCTTCCTTCGGGAACACCAACCAGCCCAGCAGATAGAGCACCACCCCGGCGCCGCCGTAGATCGTGGCCAGCACGAAGGCGACGCGAACAAGGATCGGATCGATGCCGTACCGCGTGCCGATCGCGGCGGACACACCACCAAGCTTGCCGCCCCTGCGAGGCCGCACCGGGCGGGTAGCCCAGAAGCTCCGCAAGGTGTCCTCGAAACCGGCGGCGCCGGATAACTTCGTGCTGCTCATAGCTGCCACTATCCGAGAGCGATGTCCACGGACGCATCAGGGACGCCCCTGAGACTGCCCGGAAAGTCAGGGGCCGTCCCCGATGCCCGCGCGCATGCGGGCGTGTGACGATCGTTGTCGTGACGGCCCGGTTTAAGCGGAAACGGACTCATCAGGCGGAAGCGGCCGATGCGACGCCGCTGGCGGAGCGGCCGACAGTGCCGCTGGCGACGCAGTCCACGTCGTCCGGGCAGTTGCGACGCCGACGCACCGGACGGCTGGTGGCAGGGGTCGCCGGCGGTGTCGCAGAGCACCTGAACCTCCCGGTTCTGTGGGTGCGCGGCGCCTTCGCAGCGCTAGCCGTGTGCGGCGGGGCGGGAATCCTCGCGTACGCGCTGCTCTGGGTGTTCGTGCCGCAGAGCAGCGGCGCGGAACAGCCCATCTCCGGCAAGGAGCGCCAGCAGGGCGTCGGGATGATCCTGCTCTGCATCGGGGCGATGGTGGCGGCCGGGTCGTTCATAGCGGCGCCGACGTGGGTCGTCGCCCCGCTGGTGGTGGTGCTGGTCGGGGCCGCCGTGGTCTGGCGGGAAGCCGACGAGTCGCAGCGCCGCCGGTGGCGGCAGGGCGCCCGGTCCGGGGTGGCGGGCGCGCTACTCGGCGGCGGCGGGCGGGCGGCGCTGGTGCGCATCTCGGCCGGGGCGGCGCTGGTGGTCCTGGGCCTCGTGATCTTCCTGGTCGGCACCTCCTCCATCGACGACGTCCGCTTCGGATTGCTTTCGGTGCTCGCCACGCTGATCGGCGTCGCGGTGCTGACCGTGCCGTGGTGGGTGCGGCTGGTGCGCGATCTCAACGTCGAGCGGGCCAGCCGCATCCGCTCCCAGGAGCGCGCCGAGATCGCCGCGCACCTGCACGACTCCGTGCTGCAGACCCTCGCGCTGATCCAGAAGCAGGCCGACTCCGATCGCGAAGTGCGCCGCCTGGCGCGGGGCCAGGAACGCGAGCTGCGGAACTGGCTGTACGGCCCCGACGGCTACGGTTCCGAGCGGGAGGCGGCGATCGACGACGCGCCTGCCGCCCGGTTCGCGGCCGAGCTGGGCCGGGTCTGCGGCGAGGTCGAGGACGTCTTCGCGATCAAGGTCCAGCAGGTCGTCGTCGGAGACTGCGACCTCGACGAGCGGCTGACCGCGCAGCTCGCCGCGGCCCGAGAAGCGGTCGTCAATGCCGCCAAGCACGCGGGGGTCGCGGAGGTCAGCGTCTACGCGGAGGTGGAGTCCGAGCAGGTCTCGGTGTACGTGCGGGACCGCGGCACGGGGTTCGACCCGGACCGCGTGCCCGACGACCGGCACGGCCTCGCCGACTCGATCCACGGCCGCATGCAGCGGCACGGCGGCCGGGTCAAGGTGCGCACCTCGCCCGGCTCGGGCACCGAGGTGCAGATGGAAATGCCCAGGGCGGCGGCGTGAACTCGCGTACCCTGCGGGACGAACCCAGCGATGGAGGATGTTGATCGTGACCGGTGAAGCGACACCCGAGGTCAGCGAAGCCCGGCCGGTCCGGGTGTTCCTGGTCGACGACCACGCGTTGTTCCGCGCCGGGGTGCGCGCCGAGCTCGGCGCGTCCGCCGACCGGGTCGAGGTGGTCGGCGAGGCGGGATCGGTGGCCGAGGCAGTCACCGGGATCGACCACTACCGCCCCGAGGTTGTGCTGCTCGACGTGCACATGCCCGACGGCGGCGGAGCCGAGGTGCTCCGGCAGGTGCGCAGCAAGAACACCGAAGTGGTGTTCCTGGCGCTGTCGGTGTCGGACGCGGCGGAGGACGTCATCGCGGTGATCCGCAGCGGGGCGCGCGGTTACGTCACCAAGACGATCTCCGGGCGGGAGCTCGCGGACGCGGTCGAGCGGGTGCGGGCGGGCGACGCGGTGTTCTCGCCGCGGCTGGCGGGCTTCGTGCTGGACGCCTTCTCGGAGGGCCCGAACTCGGCCCCGGTCGGCGACCCGGAGCTCGACCTGCTGACCCCGCGGGAGCGCGAGGTGCTGCGGCTGCTGGCGCGCGGCTACGCGTACAAGGAGATCGCGTCCGAGCTGTTCATCTCGGTGAAGACGGTAGAGACGCACGTGTCCAGCGTGCTCCGCAAGACCCAGCTGTCGAACCGCTACGAGCTGTCCCGCTGGGCCTCAGACCGCCGCCTGGTGTGACTCGGGTCTCCATCGGCGAACGCCTCGACCACGCCTCGACCGCAAGTGGACGATCGTCGTGTTCCTGCGCTGCGGCATCGGCTGCGCCGCCCGGCTGGGTACCGTGAGCGACAACGTGATGATCTTCTGGTTCACCGTTGCGCTGTCGTTCTCCATGAACGGCGTCGCCGGGTCGCTGTACGCCTACACGTCCGAGATTTACCCACCGCGGCCTCCGGGAAGTTGCCGCTTCTAGACCAGGAACTCCCCGGACCAGGTCATTTCAGCGGGTGGTTGGTGGCCAGGTCGGCGTAGAGCTGGGAGCCGCGCATCAGCGCGAGGCGGAACCTCGTCCAGGCGCCGGGCGGCTCGATCGGCGGGAGTTCGTCGGTGCGGGCGGTGCGGGCGGTGCGGGTGGTGCGGGCGGCCTCGGTGCGGAGCTGGTTCGACATCTCGTCCTCCTCCGGAGCGGGTGAGGCAACGTACTTCGTGGTGGCGGAGCGGCGGGTCAGGGCTACCCCCAGCAGCACGATCGCCATGCCCAGCAGGACCCGCAGGCCCAGTTCTTCGCCGAGCAGCAACCAACCGAGCAGCACCGACACGATCGGCATCAGATAGGCCACCGTGGACGCCGTCGTCGCGCCTTCGTCGCCGATGATCCGGTAGTTGATCGCGAACGCGAGTCCGGTGCCGAAGATGCCCAGGACCGCGACCGCGAGCAGCGCGAGGGGCTCCCAGCGCACCGGCTGCAGGCCGTCGAGCGGGAGCGCCAGCAGCGCATATCCGGTGGCGGCCACCATCTGCATGGCGGCCAGCGCCAGCGGTGGCAGGCCGTGGTTCCCGGTGAGGTTCCGACCGATGTAGACGTAGCCGACCCCGTAGCTGACAGCCGCGCCCAGGCAGGCGAGCACGCCCCAGCCGAGCAGGCTGCCGCCCTGCCACGGGGCGAAGATCAGCAGCACCCCGAGGAACCCCAGCAGCAGCCCGCCGAGCCGGGTCGGCGGCATCGCCTCACGACCCGCGAACAGCCCGAACAGCACCGTCCACAGCGGCGTCGTCGCGTTCAGCACGCCGGTCAGGCCGGAGTCGACGGTTTGCTCGCCGAGACCGAACAGCACCCACGGCAGCGCGCTGCCGAACAGCGCGGCGACGGCGACGTGCCGCCACAGCTTGCGGTCGCGGCTCGGTCGCATGCCGCGCAGCGCGCACAGCGCGAGGAGGACCGCGGCGCCGAGCACGATGCGGGTCAGCGCGATCTGGGTCGGGGAGAGCGCCCCCAGCGCGAGCTTGATCAGCAGGAAGCTGGAGCCCCACAGCAGCGCCAGCACGCCCAGTCGGACGTAGTTGGTCGGGTTGTTCATGTCCTCTCCGGTCTCGCGGGGAATCGCGTGGTCGAGGTGTCGCCGTGAAGGTAGGTCGTCGATGTTTCGGCGCCCGCCGAACCGATTTCCGCCTACCACGTTGCGCCAATCAAGACATAAGAACAAGTGAAATAAAATCAACCGATGCTTTAGGATTGCTGTATCGTGGAGTCGTGTTGGACGTACGCCGGATGCATGTGCTGCGCGCCGTGGTCACCAGCGGCTCGGTCAGCGCGGCCGCGACGAACCTCGGGTACACCCCGTCCGCGATCAGCCAGCAGCTGTCCACGCTGGAGAAGGAGGCGGGCACACCGCTGCTGGAGAAGGTCGGGCGCGGGCTCCGGCCGACCCCGGCGGGCACCCTGCTGGCCGAGCGCGCCGGGCGGATCGCCGAGCTGCTCAGCAGCACCGAAGCGGAGCTGGCCGACATCCGCGCCGGGCGCACCGGCCTGCTGCGGGTGCGGTTCTTCCACACCGCCAGCGTCGGGCTGATCCCGCCCGCGGTCGCCAAGTTCCGGGCCGAGCATCCCGAAGTCCAGCTCGACCTGCGGACGCAGGAGGTCGGGCCGCTCGACGAGGTGGCCCGCGGCGAGGCCGACCTGGCGATCATCGTGATGGGGCGAGCGGTGCCCGAACGACGCGGGGTGCGGATCGTGCACCTCGGCGACGACCCGTACCGGCTGGTGCTGCCGAAATCGCACCCGATGGCCGCCCAGGACTGCGTGGACCTGGTCCAGCTGGCCCGCGAATCCTGGATCAACAGCGCCGTGACCAGCGATGACGTCTGCTCGATGCTGCTCAGGGACGCCTACGCCAGCGCCGGGTTCACGCCCAAGGTGGTGCTGGAGACCGACGGCAGCTACTCAGCGCAGGGCTTCGTGGCCGCGGGACTGGGCGTCGCGCTGGTCCCGCGCCTGGGACTTGACGTCGTGCACCCCGGAGTGGTGGTGAGGCCGGTGCGCAATCCGGAGCCGGCCCGCCGCCTGTACGTCGCGGTGCGGGAAACGGTGGCCGACCGCCCGGCCACCCAGTCCATGCTCAACACCCTCCTGGAGATCGCCCAAGCCTGAAAACCTGTTCCGGGCTCGCTCTCGTGGCGCACCCGCACCGCTGCGCAGAACGAGTTTGGAAACAGTCTCTGGCGGGGCGGTCAGTTGCGGCGGTCGGTGTTGATCAGCGGCTTCCCGTCGGGCGTGGTGACCATGCCGAGCACGTGCGACTCGGTGATCTTGCTGTGGCCCTTGGTGAACTGCAGCGTCACGAACACGTTGGCCCCGGACTGCACCGGCTCGCCGATGATCTTCACGTTCTCGATCGTCTTCCAGAACCCCTCGTAGCGGTCCTTGCCCTGCGACTGCAGGTTCGGCCCCAGCAGATTCCAGGCCTGGTCCAGCTTGCCCGGCACCAGCGAGTAGTACTTGCGCACCACGTCCACGATCTCGTCCGCGGACGGCTGCCGCATCACGCTGGTCGACGGCGGGGAGCTGCTGGTGGTCGCGGCCTCGGAAGTCGTCGTCGCCGTGGTCGTGGTCGCCGTGGTCGACGAGGCGCTGGTCCCCGGGGGCGTCTGCGGCGGGGCGGACGGATCGGGCTGCCCCTGCGGTGTTCCGTCGCCGAAGGCGTTCGCGGCGAGTACCCCGACCAGCACCGCGACCACGATCGCCACCCCGACCCCCACCAGCCACAACGCGATCTGGCGGTAGTTGCGCCGCGGTGCCACCTGCTGCGCGGGCACCGCGCCACCGATCATGGTGGGCGGATTGGCCGCCGGGGGCGGACCCATCCGGTTGCCCGCAGGTGGCGTGCGCGGCGGTGCGGCCTGCGGCCGCTGCCAGCCGCCGTTGGGCGAAGTGTTCGGGATCGGCCGCCCGTCGAGCACGGCCTGCAGCAGCTCGCGGGCCTGCGCCATAGTCGGCCGGTCGACCGGGTCCGGGCGCAGCAGCTGCATCAGCGCCGGGGTCATCGGCCCGGCCTGCTGCGGCGGCTCGATCTGCCCGCGCGCCACCCGGTGCAGCAGGCTGATCGCGTTCTCGTCCACCCCGAACGGCGGCCCGCCCTCGATCGCCGCGTACAGCGTCGAGCCCAGCGAGAAAACGTCGGAGGCAGGCGCCGGATCCCGTCCCAGCGCCACCTCCGGCGCCAGGTAGGCCGGGGTGCCGGCGAGGATGCCGCTCTTGGTGACCGCGACATCGCCGATGGCCCGGGAGATGCCGAAGTCGGTGATCTTGGCGATGTCGTTGTCGCCCAGCAAGATGTTGCCGGGCTTGAGGTCGCGGTGCACGATGCCGGCCATGTGCGCCGCGGCCAGCGCCCCGGACACCTGCACGCCGATCCGCGCCACCTGCAACGGCGGCAGCACGCCTTGCTCCTCGATGACCGACGAGAGGCTTTGCGACGGCAGGTATTCCATGACCAGGACCGGCTGGCCCTCGTCCTCCGCGACGTCGAACACGACGATCGCGTTCTGGTGCTGCAATCGGGCGGCGATGCGACCTTCGCGCATCGCCCGCTGACGGGCTTCTTCGGTTTCTTCGGGGGTGTAACCGGGCTGCAGCAGCAGCTGCTTGACTGCGACCGTGCGGTGCAGGCGCTCGTCAACGGCCTGCCACACCACGCCCATGGCGCCACTGCCGATCTGCTGCTGCAAGCGGTACCGGCCCGCGATCAAACGACCTTCGGCGCTCACCGGTGTCTCCTGGTACTGGCTGTGCCTACTTGGACAGTACTGACCGGACCCCCGTGGCCAGCTTTCACCCGACGGTGTGCAACGTTACTGGGCGTCTCGCACCCGATCGCACACCGGGGCCACCCGTGCCCGAACACACTCGTGGCCGGGGAGCTCACCGCGTGGTGAACGCCCCGGCCAGCCCGTGTCCGCGAGCGGATCCTACTCCCCGGACCCGGTGCTGTTCGGCTCGCTCGTAGGCGTGTCGTCGGGTTCCGTGGTGGGCGTCGTCTTCGACGTGGACGGCGGCGTCTTCGTAGTCGACGGCGGCGTCGTCTGCGGTGTCGTCGACGGTGCCAAGGTGGGTGTGTTGGTCTTCGTGCTCGGGGCGTTGGTCTTCGTCGCGGTCGGTTCTTCCTCGCTGGTGGTCTCCGGCGGCGGCGGCGGAGGCATCGGGTTCACCTGCGAGGTCGTCGTGTTCCCGGCGTTCTCCGGCGGCTTCTGGCTGTTCATCAGCGCAGAGGTCACCAGCACCGCGATCACCGCGACGGCCACCAGCGCGATGCCCGAGATCACCACGGGCCGCTTGCTCTTGCGCGGCTTCTCGTAGATCGCCGCGTCGCCACGGTTATCGGAACCCATGTACGAGGTGGCGTCCTCGTAGGCCTGCTCGGAGTAGGGCTCGTCCTCGTAGTAGGACGCGACGGTGGTGCCGTTCGAGCCGACGACGCTGGTCGCGGCCAGATTGGGCTGGCTGGACTCCGGGGTCAGCGCAGGCGGGATCGGCGCCGCCATAGTCGGGACCGAGGTCACCGAACCGCCGTCGGCCACCGCCTGCAGCATGTCCCGGACCTGGGCCATGTCCGGTCGGTCCTCGACGCGGGCAGCCATCATCGCCATCAGCGGCGGCACCATCGGGCCGGCCTGCTGCGGCGGCTCGATCTTCCCGGCGGCCACCGCGTGCAGCAGCGCGAGGGTGTTCTCGTTCAGCCCGAACGGCGGGCGGCCCTCGATGGCCGCGTACAGCGTCGCGCCGAGCGAGAACACGTCGGAGGCGGGAGTCGGCTCCTGGCCCATCGCCACGTCGGGGGACAGGTAGGCGGGCGTGCCCGCGAGCATCCCGGTCTTGGTGACCTGGACGTCGCCCTGCGCCCGCGAGATCCCGAAGTCGGTGATCTTCACCTGGCCGTTTTCGCCGAGCAGGATGTTGCCGGGCTTGATGTCGCGGTGCACGACACCGGCGGCGTGCGCCGCACCCAGTGCCGAGGCGACCTGCGCACCGATCCGCGCCACCTCGCGCGGCGGCAGCGGCCCGTGATCGGACATCATCCCGGCGAGGCTGGTGGACGGCAGGTACTCCATGACCAGGACCGGCTGACCCTCGTCCTCGGCCACGTCGTACACCGAGATGGCGTTTGGGTGCTGGAGGCGGGCCGCGATGCGGCCTTCCCGCATTGCCCGCTGCCGCGCTTCCTCGGCCTCACCCGGATCCAATCCGGGCTGCAGCAACAACTGCTTGACCGCGATTGTGCGGTGCAGGCGTTCGTCGACACACTCCCACACCACGCCCATCGCGCCACTGCCGATGCGTCGCTGCACTCGGTAGCGTCCGGCGACCAGGCGACCTTCGTCGCTCACCGACGTCTCCCCGTACTGCTATCGATGCTCAACGGGCACCGCATGAACCCGGGAGGATCGTCCCGGGCACGGCCCCACCAAACATCGGCGGATTAGGCGGGCCGGCTCCGGCCCCCCGATATGTACACGTTCTCGACGCGGTCCGGTTGGCCGAATGGCTCGAATCGAACCGCGATACGGGAGCCTAGCCCACGCCGTGTTGGCGTAGGCCCGAAGTCGAAAAGATCGGTGCAACCCAATCCGACGTTACGCTGCCGACCTCGTGCGGTCGGCCGAACCGGATCCGTCTCACAGCCTTTCCGCTGGTGATGTTGGGCCTATCGGGTCCGCCGAGGCGTTCGCGCGGGGACGTGTGCCAGTTGCACGGAGCAACGATATCGCTGCTGTCCGATTCATCCCGGTACAGCGGCGGGCGTTTCCGCGGGCTCGGTCGTTGTCGCATTGTTGTGCGGAACCGTTCCCGCGCCGCTACCAGGGAGAGACGTGCCGGGCGCCGAGCAGTTCGGCCTCGACGATCTTCGGGTGGGCACCCGATTCGACGGTGAGCAGCTGGCGGAGCACCACCCGGTGCCCGTCTGGATAGCGGGCCTCGACCTCGGCCAGCACCACGCCGACCGACCTCGTCCGCGCCCGCAGCTGCAGCGATTCGACGGCTTCCCACCCCCGGACCAGCTCCGCCCGCTGCCCGGCGAGCAGCCCCGGGGCCACCAGCCGCGCGGCCGAGCTCGGGTCGTGCTGCAAGCGGCGGTAGAACTCGTTGACCAGGCTGAGCGCCGATCCCTGGCTGCCCGCCGCGGGGTTGGCGGTGGTCTGCTCCCCAGGTTCCGGCGCGTCGGTGGTACCACCCGAACCGGCCGCTGCGGCGAAGCCGCCGTTGTCGGTGAACGGCCAGCCGGCGTTGCGCACCAGGTCCGGTCGAAGCGCCGACGCGCCGTCAATCGGGGCGGCGGAGGAAGCGGGGTGCGGCTCGGCGGCAGGTTCCACGATGATCTTCGCGCCTACCGAAGCGGCCCCGAGGAGCAGCAGAGCACCCAGCGAGCCGAGGACGATCCGGCTGCGCAACGGCAGCGCGGCATCCGCCGGATCAGGCGTCTTGAGGAGTTGGTCGGCGAGGCGCTCGTGTTCCGGGGACAGCGGGATCCGCTTCATCAACTCGGCCACGGTGATCGCGCCCGCACCCGAGTCGGCGTGGTCGTTGCGTCTGCCGGTCGAAGGGTGATGCTGCACTTGCTGGCCCGTCCTCGTGAGTTGGCTCCGCCGAACTCGTACCGCGCCGATGCCCTGATCGAGAAGCCTTGCCGTCAAGTTCACCGGAAGGGAACGTTGCGAAGTCTCGAACGGGGCAGTGGATCAGGATCCGTGATCAGGAGGTTCGTTTGTCGGAGGTGATCAGCGGTTCGTCCTCCAGTGTGTACCGCAGTTCCCGGCGCTGGGTCCGCACGGTGCCGTCCGTCATGGTCACCCGGAGGGTGTGCACCGTGCTGTCCGGTGTCGCGTAGCCGTCTACGATCTCGACCGACTCGGTACCCGAGTACCGGGCGGCGAACGCCTCGTAGCCCTCGGCCCGCAACGATCCGGTGGTCATCGAGTAGGCGTCCCGCAGGTCGCTGCGGCTGATCGCGGCGTAGTACTCCCGGCTGCGCTGCTTGATCGCCTCGGTGTCGCCGAGCAGCAGCTGCGGGACCGCGAGCGCCCGCGTCCCGCTGGTCGAGGTCGGCGCGGCGCTGGAGGTCGACCAGCCGGGCATGCCTGGAGCCGGAACCGTGCCGCTGGCGGAGCTCGACGGGCTCGGGGCGCCTTCGGACATGGCCATCGGCGGCAGCGCCTGCACCGAGCCCGTCGTCCGCACGGCCTCCGGCCGGGTCGGATTGCCGGTCAGGTAGTACGGGTCCGAAGGCGGCAGCGGCGGGTAGTCGCCGCCGCGCGGCATGCTCGGCAGCTCCAGGCCCTCGATCGTCGTCGTTCTGTCGGCCAGCAAGGTCGTGACGAACATCAGCCCACCCAGCGCGGCGGCCGACGAGGCGATCGCGAACCAGGCCGCCTGCCGCCAAGTCCGCGGCGGGGTGACCGAGGCCGGGACCATGCCCAGGTCGAACTTGTGCAACCCGCCCACCGGCACGGTGTCGACCAGCGGGTCGGTCACCAGTCCCGCGGCGAGCGCGTGCGACGCCTGGCGCTGGCGGGGCACCGGTGTCCACGAGACCGCTGCTCCGGTCTTGCGGTGCCGGCCGTGCGCGGGCGGTTCCGGCGTCGGCGGCCGGTCGAGCTGGTCGTTCCAGCCGAAGGTTCTGCCGCTGTGCATCGGAGGTCTCGACTTTCTGCGACTCGCGGGGAGTTCACGACGTGTCGACTACGTGGAATGCCTCGGCTAGTCGACCGGCCATGCCGTGCCGCTCGGCCGTCCGTGCGAGGTGCCGCCGGATCATGCCCTGGAGGTCGTCGAGATGCTCGGTTTGTGACCGGTGTGCGGACAGCGCCGCGAGCTTCGCGTCGAAGAAATCGGTGATGTCGACCGCATGGTTGATCCGTTCTTCGGGTGATTCCGACATCCACAGCTCGCTCACCGTCCACGGCTGCAGCCCTTCTTGCAGCAACTCGGGGTGGGCGAAGCCGTTGCGCGCGTCCGGGTAGATCGCGGCGAGGGTGGCCTCGCCGACCGCGCGGTGGTCCGGGTGCGAGGTCGGGAGGTGGGCCCAGTTGATCTCCGGGGAGTGGCTGATGACCCGGTGCGGGCGGACCTGGCGGATCACCCTGGTGATGTCCCGCCGCAGCTGCAGGTTCGCGGTGACCCGCCCGTCCTCGTAGCCGAGGAACTGCACGTCGGTGACGCCTACGGCGGCCGCGGCGGAACGCTGCTCGTCCTGCCGGATGCGCGGCATGTCCGCCCGCGGCGTGTCGTCGAAGCCCCCGGCATCGCCCGCGGTGCACACGCAGTAGGTGACCTGCACGCCGTCGGCGACCCAGGAGGCGATGGTGCCCGCGGACCCGAAGTCGACGTCGTCGGGGTGCGCGGTGACCACCAAAGCGCGCCGAGCTGCTGTGGACGCTTCCGGCGAAGTGGTCATGGTCACAGCCTAGGGGGACAGGCGCCACGACTCCGGTGCGGGGTCGAACAACTACTCATTGTGACCAAAAGGCATTTCGGTGCGCTGCGGTGCGGGTGAAAGGCCCACTGTTGCTCGCGCGGATAGGCGCGCGGCGTGCTTCATCACGCCCGGCGCCAGCCGTCACCGCGCGACGCGACCCCGAGCGTCGATCAGAACTGCCCCTTGCGGAACTTGCCCTGCGTGGACTGCAGCGCCTTCAGCGAGGCGACGCCGCCGCCCCCGCCGAGCAGGATCGCGACGATGTCCGCGCTGGGCGAGTCGCCGATGCTGATCAGCAGTGCCAGCAGGGTCACGCCCAGGCCGACCCCGGCGATCGGGAACCGCTTCCGGGCGAAGTCGACGGCGGGCTGGCCGCCTGCGCGCTTCTTCGCAGCCGAAGTCAGCATGGCGAGGTAGCCCGCGTGTCCGGCGGCTACGAGCACGCCGGCCAGTGTCACGAGAAAGGCCACTAGACCGAGAACCATGACCACAGTCTGCCTTGTTTCCCCCGTGCCCGGTATGGGTGATATCCCGGATATACCTCGCAGGCTGCTGCAGGTAGCCGAACGCCGGGGGTTCCGGGGTGGCGTCGGAAGTTCCGCCGAACGCACTACTGCGGAAAACGCCCGGTCAGCAGCATCGCCGCGGTGGCAGGCGGAAAAGGTTGTGGTTTGGCCTGGATTGAGACTGGACTCACGCCCTAGGTTCTCAGGCTATGAGCGATCGGTTGGCCGGGTCGGTTGGTGCGAGCTCTGCGCGATCCAGCGGCCTGGACCTGGGGGACAAACGAGCAGTGGTCACGGGCGCGGCGAGCGGGATCGGCGCGGCGGTCGCCCGCCGATTGGCCGACGCCGGGGCCGAGGTGGTCGCGGTGGACCGGGCGGAAGGGGTCGAGGCGGTCGCGGCCGAGATCGGCGCCGAGGCCAGAGTCGTCGACCTCGTCGACCTCGACGCCGCCGCGGAGTTGGGCGCCCAGGCGGACATCGTGGTCAACAACGCGGGCTTCCAGCACGTCGCGCCGATCCACCGGTTCCCGGCGGACACCTTCAGCACGATGCTGCGGGTGATGGTGGAGGCGCCGTTCCGGATCGTGCGTGCCGCGCTGCCGGGAATGTACGACCGGGGCTGGGGGCGGATCATCAACATCTCATCCGTGCACGGTCTGCGCGCCTCGCCGTTCAAGAGTGCCTACGTGACCGCGAAGCACGCGATCGAAGGGCTGTCCAAGACGACCGCGCTGGAGGGTGCGCCCCACGGCGTGACATCCAACTGCGTCTGCCCGGGTTTCGCGCGGACCCCGTTGGTGGAGCGCCAAGTCGCGGAGCAGGCGGAGCTGCTCCGGGTGCCGGAGGACCAGGTCGTCGAGGACGTGCTGCTGGCCCGCACGCCGATCAAACGCCTGGTGGAACCGGTCGAGGTCGCCGAGCTCGCGGTGTGGTTGTGCGGACCGGGCACGACGTCGATCACCGGCGCCTCGTTCCCGATCGACGGCGGCTGGACCGCGCACTGAGCTCCCCGCTGCGGCACCGGTGGGATCCGCCGGTGCCGCTTTGGGCAGGTGGGTCTCGTCCGGTCGTGGACGCGTTGGGGGTGCGCACGACCGACGACTGCGCCTGCGTCGTGGGTTCGTCAGTGGCCGAGACGGCCGCGGCCCAGGCGCAGCAGGATCATCGCGAGTTCGCGGCCTTCCGGCCCGAGCTCCCGGTAGCGCGCGAGCACGTCCATCTCGCGGTTGTAGACGATGCGGGGTCCACCAGCCGCCATCCGGGCCTGGCCGACCTGTCGGGAAACCTCGGCGCGGCGCTTGACCAGGCGCAGGATCTCGGCGTCCAGGTGATCGATCTCCTCGCGGAAGTTGCTGATGGCCTCCGCGGCGGCCTGCTTGGCCGAGGCGGACTCGGACTGCTGCTGGTCACCGTCCACAGTGGCGTTCATCGGGCGTTGTCCTCCGGCTTCGGCCCCTGCCCCAGCCCCGGAACGCGCGAACGCCCCGAGTCCGAGGACCCCGGGGCGTCGTAGTGGGATTTTGAGCTCACGCAGCTACGGGCACCGGACTCCCGGTCCCGTAGAAAAACTCGTAAGTCTGCGTTTGCACGCGCTCAGTCTGCCATAGCTGGCATCCCGTTTGCTGTGACGTGGGCCACTCATTCCAACGAGTGGACTCCAATCAATTCGATCACCAGTTCGAGTTATTCCCCTGGATTGCGGCGGGGCCGGCGTGGATCTTGGAGCCATGACTACCGAACCTCGTGCCCACCGGCACCCCGAACGGCACCCCGACCGGGCTCGACGTCGACCAGCTCGGCAGCTCGTCGAGCGGACTGCCGACGCGTGCTGCGGATCACGACGACGCCCGCCGCCACGCCGCCCGCACAAGTCAACGCCAGCACCGTCCAGCCGTAGCCGACCGCCCGGGCGGCCTCGCCGAGCGCCACCGCGACGGCGGTCTGCGCCCCCGCCCACAACACGGCGCCGAACGCCGAGAGCCCCAGGAAGCGGCGGAACGGCAACCGCAAGGTGCCCACCACGGCCGGGACCACGGCGTGCACCACGGCGACGAAGCGCGTCGTGATCATCGCGCGCCCGCCGGTGTCCTGCACGACCGCCTCGGCGGCCTGCCAGCGGTGTGCGCCGATCTTGCGCCCGGCCCACGTGTTGCGGAGCCCGGGGCCGATCAGGCGGCCCAGCCAGCAGCCCCCGCTCTGCCCGATGACGTTGCCCACCACCGCCGCGGCGAACAGTGCCGGTGCCCACCTGACGCCCAAGACGGCGACGGTGAGCAGCAGCGTTGCTTCGCCCGGGACCAACAAGCCGATGAAAATGGAGGTTTCCAATGAGAGCAGGACCAGGGCCAGCAGCACGCACAGCCACGGGTTCAGCGTCGCGGCCCACGCGATGACGTCCCGGATCGCGGCATCGATCTGGTTGACCCACTCCATGTGCGGCTCATTCCGTTTTGTGGCGGGTACGGCGGTCGGAATTCACCGTCCAGGCCTGCTGCGCGGGGCGGATCCGGGTATCCCCTGGCTGCCCCCTGAACCTTTCGGGGTCCAAGGGGCGGTCCGGGCAGGTCGGCGGGGCCTACCAGTGGGGCCGATGCGGGGACTGCGGGGACTGCGTTGGGCACGGCGGAGCTGCTTTCCCTTCGTCACAAGGGCAACAGCCGCCGCTGCCATGCTCGACGCATCATCCGCCCAGGCAGCTGCAGCCGGTGCAGCGGCTTGGAGCCGCGCGGACCGGCTCGTGCGGCGGTGCGATCTGTAGCCCCGGGCACCGGGATTCGGGTTTTGTCTGGGCTCGCCGGTAACGTGGAGCAACGATGAGCACCCCACTCGACCTCCAGTGGCAGAGCGATCTACCGCCGCACGGATCGCTGCAATCGGACGAATCCGGGCGCGCCTCGCGGTCCGGTCCGGATCCGGACACCCTGCTCGCTGGTCTGAACCCGCAGCAGCGCGACGCCGTGGTGCACACCGGCTCGCCGCTGCTGGTGGTGGCGGGTGCCGGGTCGGGCAAGACGCGGGTCCTGACTAATCGGATCGCGTACCTGCTGGCGGGGGGCGCGCACCCGGGCCAGATCATGGCGATCACCTTCACCAACAAGGCCGCGGCCGAGATGAAGGAACGTGTCGTCGAGTTGGTGGGTCGGCGGGCCAACGTGATGTGGGTGTCGACGTTCCACTCGATGTGCGTCCGGGTGTTGCGCCGCGAGGCCAAGGCGCTGGGCCTGTCGTCCAACTTCTCGATCTACGACTCGGACGACTCCCGGCGGCTGATCACCATGATCGCGCGAGAGCAGGACCTGGACTCCAAGCGCTACCCGGCGCGCACGCTCGCGGTGCACATCTCGAACCTGAAGAACGAACTGCTGTCCCCGGAGACCGCCGCCGAGCAGGTGGGCAACGACATGGAGCGCAAGGTCGCCCAGGTCTACGCCGCCTACCAGCGCCGGCTCGTCGACTCCAACGCGATGGACTTCGACGATCTGATCATGCGCACGGTCGAACTGCTGCAGGAACACCCCGCGGTCGCGGAGTACTACCGGCGGCGCTTCCGGCACGTGCTCGTCGACGAGTACCAGGACACCAACCACGCGCAGTACGTGCTGGTGCGTGAGCTGGTCGGCACCGAGGCGACCGACAGCGGCATCGAGCCCGCCGAGCTCTGCGTGGTCGGTGACGCGGACCAGTCGATCTACGCCTTCCGGGGCGCGACGATCCGCAACATCGAGGAGTTCGAGCGCGACTACCCGCAGACCAGGACGATCCTGCTGGAGCAGAACTACCGCTCCACGCAGACGATCCTGTCCGCGGCGAACGCGGTGATCCGGCGCAACCCGAACCGGCGCGACAAGCGGTTGTGGAGCGACGCCGGGGACGGCGAGCAGATCGTCGGCTACGTCTCGGACAACGAGCACGACGAGGCGGCGTTCGTGGCCGGCGAGATCGACCGGCTGGTGGACGAGGGCGACGCGACGTTCAACGACATCGCGGTGTTCTACCGAACGAACAACCAGTCCCGGGTGTTCGAGGAGGTGTTCATCCGGCTGGGCCTGCCGTACCGGGTCGTCGGCGGGGTGCGCTTCTACGAGCGTCGCGAGGTGCGGGACGCGCTGGCCTACCTGCGGGTGCTGGACAACCCGGACGACACGGTGAGCTTGCGCCGCATCCTCAACGTGCCGAGGCGCGGCATCGGGGACCGGGCGGAGGCCGTGGTCGCCGTGCACGCCGAGCAGGAGCGGATCTCGTTCGCCGCTGCGCTGCGGAAGGCGGCGGCTGGGCAGGTCCCGCTGCTCAACACCCGGGCGCGCAACGCCATCTCGGGTTTCGTGGCGCTGCTGGACGAGCTCCAGGCGGTCGCGGCGGAGTCCGATGTCGCCGAGATCCTGGAGCAGGTGCTGGAGCGCTCCGGCTACCGCGCCGAGCTGGAGGCCAGTGACGACCCGCAGGACGCCACGCGGGTGGAGAACCTGACCGAGCTCGTGACGGTCGCGCGGGAGTTCACCGAGATCCAAGCGGGCGCTCCGGTCGGCGAGCCCGCGGCCGAGGTCGACCCGTCGGCCGAGGCCGTGGTCGCGGCTGCGGTGCCAGCGGCGGAGGACGCGGAGGAGGCGGCGCTGGGGCTGCCCGCCGACGACTCGCTGTCGGCGTTCCTGGAGCGTGTCTCGCTGGTGGCGGACGCGGACTCGCTGCCCGAATCCGGCGACGGGGTCGTCACCCTGATGACCCTGCACACCGCGAAGGGCCTGGAGTTCCCGGTGGTGTTCTGCACCGGCTGGGAGGACGGGGTGTTCCCGCACTCGCGGGCGCTCGGCGACCCGGCCGAGCTGGCCGAGGAGCGGCGGCTGGCGTACGTGGGCATCACCCGCGCCAGGCAGCGGCTGTACCTGTCGCGGGCGCTCATGCGTTCCGCGTGGGGGCAGCCGATGACCAACCCGGCTTCCCGGTTCCTCACCGAGATCCCGGACGAGCTGATGCACTGGCGCCGGATCGAACCGGAGCGCGCCGCACCGCAGGTGCGCAGCACCTGGGGCAGCCGTGGCGGTTTCGACCGCGCCGGCTCGGATTCGGCCCAAGCCGGGCTGGCGGCGCGCGGGATGCGCAGCACCGGCATGAAGGGCTGGAAGGACACCGTCGCCATCAAGCTGGCCGCCGGTGACCGGGTCACCCACGACAAGTACGGGCTGGGCACGGTGCTGTCCACCGACGGTGAGGGACCACGGGCCACCGCGACGATCGACTTCGGCAGCTCCGGCACGGTCCGCTTGATGCTGATCGGCAGCGTGCCGATCAGCAAGCTCTGATCCGATGACGGGCAGTTCATAGTCCTAAGTGGACGATATTCGGGTTCGCGCTCCGGCCCGCCACCTTCCCCGGTTCGAGGACCGATGGCTCGCCGGTGGGGTCCACGAGGTGGTGCAGCGGGACGAAGTGCAGCCCCTCGGCGGCGAAGACGTCGCTGGTCCAACCGATCGGCGTGCCGGCGTTGGCGACCAGGCCCGTTTCCTCCGCCAACTCGCGTGCGGCGGCGCTCTCCGGTGACTCCCCGCTCCCCGGGGTCGTCCTTGCCGCCGGGGACCGATCATTCCCCGGCGTCGTGCGCCCCCAACCGCCGTCCCAACAGCACCAGGCCGTCGCGAACCACGACCGCACTGGTCCCGACGAATGGCCCCGGCAAAGGCTGATCAGCACCGGATTCCACGGACGCGATCCTCGCGGACCCACCGCATGCGAGGCGAACTAACTCGCGGTGCCCGGAGGGGAGGTGCCTGGAGAGGATTGGTCAGGAAGCCGCAGCACCGGTGGAAGCGGAGTCGCCGAGGCTGGCGATGGCATCCCGGATCCGAGCCCGCAGCCACTGGTGGGCCGCGTCCGCGTCGTTGCGGGGGTGCCAAGCCATGCCCACCTCCGGCGCCGGGAGGTCCAACGGTACTTCGAAGGTGTGCATGCCGAGACGTCGCGCCGCGGATTCCGTTGTGAGGCAGACGAGATCGGTCTCCCGGGCAAGCAGCAGTGCGGCGGTGTGGCTGGGCAGCACGACCGAGACCCGCCGCTGGATTCCCAACGCGGCCAATCGCTCGTCCATCGGCCCTCGCGCCTGACCGCGCCGCGAAACGCTGATGTGCTCGGCCGCGCCGAATCGCTGCGGAGTGACCGGACCGCGAGCCAGCGGATGTTCGCAGCGCACCGCGCCGACCAGGCGCAGCGAGATCAACGGTTCCGTGCGGGTTTCGGGATCGAGGTGCTTGAGCACCCCGAGTTCGACGTCGATCAGTCCGTCGCGCAGGGCGGAAGTGCCCTCCGAGGCTTCGGAAGCGAACCGCATAGTCACTCCCGGCGCGTCGCGGCCGGTCGCCGCGAGCAGCCTGGGAGTCAGTGCGTCGACCAGGAGATCGCTGGCCTGCAAGGTGAAGGAGCGGGACAGCGAAGCGGGGTCGAACGGGGCGTCGCGAGTGAGCAGTGCGCGCGTTTTCTCGATAACTGCATGCACGTCGTCTCGCATCGCTGCGGCGCGTGGCGTCATCACCATGCCTTGACCGGCGCGCACCAGGATCGGGTCGTGCAGCACGCGGCGGATCCGGGCGAGCGTTCGGCTCACGGCCGCGGGCGAGGTCTGCAGCTGTTCTGCGGCACGCGTCACGCTTTGCTCGCGCAGCAGCGCATCCAGCGCGACCAGCAGGTTCAAGTCCAGCGTGGACATTCAAACTCCACTATGACGTCGCTCACAGTTGTCGCGAAGGTTGTTCGCCACCAGCAGTATTGCGCGTCGAGCAAGGGTTGCGTGCCGACTTTGCTATCGCGGCAACGATTTTCCCGGCCCAAGGTGGAGATGATCCCGCACCAGCGGGCGCCTCTCGACCTGAGGAGAACCGACCGATGCGCAACGGCGACGTGCTGGTAGTGGTCAGCCAGAGCGGCCCCACCGCGAGCTTCTTCGACGCGATCACCTACCAGCCGCTCGGCATCCTCGAACTGCCCTCGGAACCGCACGAGCTCTGCTTCGATCCCGAGCACCGGGTGCTGTACTGCACGATCACCTACCGCTCGGGTTACTACGACGAGAACAGCGGCCGAGCCCACGAGATAGTGGTCATCGACGCCGATGCGCGCGAGGTCGTCGATGTCGTCGACCTCGCGCCGGAGCACGGCCCGCACGGCCTGGCGCTGGACGCCGAGAACCGGCGGCTGTACGTCAGCGTCGAGGCCGGGCCCGCGGGACCGGGCGGCGTGCTCGTGCTCGACACGAAGACCCGCAAGCAGGTCGGACGCATCGACACCGGAGCGCCGGGCCCGCACTGGTTCGTGATCACACCGGATGGGCGTCGCGGTTACGCCAGCAACAAGGAAGCCCCGTTCGTCTCGGTGGTCGACCTGGAGACCGACCGGCTGGTGCACCAGGTGCCGGTACCGGGCAGCGAAGGCATCGCCGCCACCCCGGACGGCAAGCACATCTGCGTGGCCACGCCGAAGGCCGGGCTCGACGCGCCGACCAGCATCGAGGTGATCGACACCGAGACCAACGCCGTCGTCCGGACGATCCCCACCGAGGGGCTGGTGCTCCCGGTCCACATCACCAGTGCCGGGGTCCTGCTCATCGGCGAGTCCCGGTTCGCCGGCGGCTCGCCGTTCGGCCGGCAGGAACCCGGGCGGCTGCTGGGCTACGCGCCGGGCACCTACGAACCGCTCGGTAGCGTCGAGGTGGGCACCTTCCCGCTCACCATCGCGTCCTCGCCCGACGGCACGCGCGCCTACGTTTCCGCCGTCGCGTCCTCAACGGTCTCCGTCATCGACCTCGAAACCCATCGGACGGTGGCTACGTTGCCGATCGATCGGCGCGGCGAGGCCGGCGCGCACGGTCTCGCTTACATCCCGGCAGGTCGGGGGTGCTTGGGCTCGTAGAGCCCGATCTCGGCACCGCTGGGCAGGCGGAGGGCGGTGAGCAGTCCCCAGCCCTCGTTGCTGACCGGTCGGGTGATCTCGACGCCGCTCTCCTGCAGTTCACCGATGGTGACCGCGATGTCGTCGCACATCAGGTAGAGCTGGCAGGTGGGCTCCTCGTGGGTGGGGTGGGTGGCGAGTTCGGCGGGCGGCAGCCCGAAGATCAGCCACCCGCCCCCGGCGTCGACGGACTCGAACCCGAGCACGTCGCGGAGGAACGCCCGATCCCGCTCGGCGTCCCGGCTGAACAACAACAAGTGCGCCCCGTTGATCATCGCCACCACCTCCTTACGAAACCGTGCCACGCCGAGGGGCAGGGCGCCGTTCCACGCGCTGCGAGCGCATCGAGCGGGCATCTTCAGAGGCGTGCGGGCAGCGCGCTTCACAACGCGATCAGCGCCTCGGTGCGCTCGGACCGCGCCGGGTCATCGTCGCAGGCCAGGGCCACGCGGTGGATCTGCGCATCCATTCCTGGCACGAGCAGCTCGCGGTCAACTCGTGGTCCGGCCCGCCGATGGGGCGCCGGCGGAGTTGGTTCGCTATCTCCGGGGTCAGCGAGTCGAACAACCGTCGGAGCCGCCCGACCCCTCGGCGGTCCGCGGAGTGTGCTCGAAAAGTTACGGTGTGCAGGCCGGAGTGCCTGGCGCGGACATCCAGCACGCGACCACCAGCACGCCGACCACCAGCACGCGCACCACCTCGCTCCACCGCGGAGGCGGGTCTGACATTTCGCGCAACAACCCGGCCAGATCGTCTTCGAGCTGCTGGAGGTGCTGCTCGCTGAGCGACTGCAGGATGGCGCGTTTGTTCGGTACGTACTGGTCCACCGAGGCGGTGGAGACCCCGGCCCGTTCGGCGATGCGACCCGTCGTCGCGCTGAGCCGTTCGCGCTGAAAACCCGGCCGTCGGGCACTTCCCGATCGAGTCGCCCGGCGTGCACCGGCACTTGGACTTGGCGCCGTCCTGCTGAGTCAGAAGCGGTAGCGGAGCATCCGGCCCAGGCGGCGGATGGCGGTGATGCGTCCGGACGCGCGGAAGGCGGCCCGAACGGGCTGCGGGTAGCGGTCCAGCTCGGGCGCATCGGTGAACGACCACTCCGTGACCAGCCGCAGCCCGGGCACGCTGGATTCCAGCGACTGCGGGTCGTCGATGCCCCAGTGCAGGTGCGCCCCGGCGTGCACCACCGCCGGGTTGAGCCGGTTGGACACCCGGACCCCCAGGCTGCTGAAGGCGTCGAAGAGCAGCTCCCCGCGGGGGAAGTGCTCGGTGATGCGGCGCAGCAGCGCGAGACCGTCCACTTCGGGCAGATACATCGTGAGTCCTTCGGCGACCACCAGCACCGGCCGGTCGCCGGGGATGTCGTCGAGCAGGTCGGGCGCGGTCACCGACGAGCCGATGGTGTGGTGGTGCGGGCGTTCCGGGAAGAGACGCCGGCGCAGCTCGATGACGTCGGGCTGGTCGATGTCGTACCACTCGACCCCCTCCGGCGGGTCTATCCGCTCGAACCTGCTGTCCAGCCCGCAACCCAGGTGCAGGACGGTCATGCCGGGCCGCAGCGCCTCCTTGACCCAGCGGTCCAGCGCATTGGCGCGGATCACCACCGAACCCGCGTTGCGGGCACCCATCTTGAACTTGCCGAAGTCGAAGTCGATGCGCTGCACGGCCTCGTCGGCGTACCGGTCGCCGAGCATTGGCTCGGCCGATCGGTTGTCCAGCGCGCGCAGGTAGAGCGTCGCGAGCATGGTCGCCTGCGCCCCGGTCAGCTCGACCTTCTCCTGCTGCTTGTACTCGAAGCTGTAGCGCAGCAGCCGCATGGCCTTGCGCAGCGGCGGAAAGGCGTTCATGAACTTCGCGATCGCCAGGTCGGTCGCGTCCATCTTCGCCAGGCCCGGCAGATCCATCATCGGCAGTTCCTGCCGCAGCCGGAGACCGGGGACGCGCAGTTCGAGGGCGTGCGGATCGCCGATCCCCCAGTGGAACTCGGCACCGGTCCGTTGCAGGAACCAGGAGTAGCGGGCGGCCCGGACGGTCCACGGCAGCACCGCGTCGAACATCATCTCGCCGACCTCGAAGCGCTCGACCAATCGCCGCAGCAGGTCCACGCCGTCCGCTTCGGTCAGGTACATCGTCAGTCCCTCGGCGATGACCAGCGTGGGCCGCCCTGTCGGGATCTCGTCGAGCCAGTCCCGATCGGTCACCGACGCCGCGATCGTGTGGTAGTTCGCCCGGGCCTGCGGGTAGAGCCGGTTCCGCAGTTCGATCACGTCGGGCTGGTCGATGTCGTACCAGTGCGCGCCAGCGGGGATGGCGAGCCGGAACGCCCGGCTGTCCAGGCCGCACGCCAGGTGCAGCACCACCGCGTCGGGGTGTTGCGCGAGGTAGTGCGCCGCCCAGTCGTCGAGCTGCTTGGCCCGCAGGACCACCGCCATCCGGTCCCCGGAGCCGAGGTGCAGGCCGCGGAAGTCGAAGTCGATGCGGTCGAGCAGTCGATCCGCGGTCTCGTCGCCGAGCACCGGGTCGGGCCTGCGGTTGTCCAGGGCCCGGGCGTGGAGGGGGCCGAGGAGCGTCTGCTGCGCGCCGGTCAACCGGATCTGTTCGGTTCGTTCGGTCACGCTGTCAAGCTACAGTGATTTCACAAATTCGTGAAATAAGGAAAACGTTAAAATCTTTCAGGTGATCGATGCGGCTGGTGAGGATCGGAACATGACGGAAGGCTCCGGCGACGAGTTGCCGCGGTTCGTCGAACGGTTCGCCCTAGACCTGACCGGCGTCGGCTTCCCGCGCATGGCGGCGCGCGTGCTCGCGAGCCTGCTGGTCGCCGACGAGGGGCGGCGGACGGCGAGCGAGCTGGCCGAGGTCCTGGACGTGAGCCCGGCCGCGGTGTCCGGAGCGGTCCGCTACCTGGTCCAGGTCAAGCTGGTGGTGCGGGAGCGCGACCCCGGCGAGCGGCGCGACCATTACCGGGTGCTGGACGACGTCTGGTACGCCAGCATCATGCAGCGCGATGCGGAACTGATCGGCTGGGAACGCACCCTCGCCGAAGGCGTGGCCGCAGTGGGCGCGAGCACGCGGGCCGGGCTGCGCCTCGACGAGACGCGGCAGTTCTTCGAGTTCCTCCGCGCCGAGATCCCGGAGCTCATGCAGAAGTGGCGCCGGCAGCGACGGCCGTAGCCGCGCCAGCCGCGCCATTCCGCGAGGTCCGGGATCTCAGGTTTGGTCTGTTTTCAAGCGGCACCAGCCGCCTAGCCCACCTAGCGCACCGCCGCGGATTCCCAGAGGTCGTCTGGAGAGGACAGCCCCGACGTGGCGCATTGGTCCATGAGTCGGCCCGGAATCCAGACGGCGGCTGAGAACCCGCTACCGGCATCGCTGCGCAAACTGAGCTGGGGTGCAAGGTTTACGCGGGCGAGATCCCTCGGGCCTGCATCCAGGGCAGCGGGTTGATCTTCTTGCCGCTGGTGTTCCACACCTCGAAGTGCAGGTGCGGGCCGGTGGAGAAGCCGCGGTTGCCCATCGTGGCGATCTGGTCGCCGGCCTTGACCTTGGTGCCCTGCTTGGCCGTGATGGTGTTGACGTGCCCGTAGACGGTGATCGTGCCGTCCTCGTGCTGAACCCGCACCCACAGGCCGAAACCGCTGGCCGGGCCCGCTTCGATCACGACGCCGTCGGCGACGGAATAGATCGCGGTGCCCTTGGCGTTGGCGATGTCGATGCCGTAGTGCGTGGTGCCCCAGCGGCCACCGAAACCGGAGGTGAATGTGCCGGCGGCGGGGATGACGTATTTGGGTGCCCGCGCCGCTTCCTCGGCGGCGATGCGGGCCGCGTCGCGCTCCTGGGCGATCCGCTCGCTTTTCTCGAGCTTCTCCATCTCGGAGCTGACGTCGGTGGCCTTCGCCACCGGGAGCATCGCCGGGGCCGGGGCGCTGCCGCCGACTCCGGTGTAGGTCTGCTCGGCCATCGCGGTGTTGAACGAGGCCGAAGCGTCAGAGGGGTTGAAGTCGTCGTGGTCCGGGGCGGCGTGCCCTTCACCTGCGGCCATCGATTGCCCGGCGGCTGCGAAGGCGCCAGCGGCGACGGCAGCGACGACCACGCGGCCGCGCCACACCGATGCGGGTGAGGAGCCCCGGGTCTTCGCCGGGTTACTGGAGGGGTCGTCGGGGGACGCCTCCGCGTAGCCCGGGGAGTGTTCTTCGCCGCCGGGGGAGCGGTGTCGAGCCAATGCCTGCCCTTCCGTCTCGGGGAGCCGGATCACGTTCCGGGGCGGGGATCCCGGGGGCCGGTCGGGGAACCGGCCGAAGGTTGTCCTTCGTGATCAGACCGTGACAACGGACCGGGGGACAGTAACCAAGCTGATCCCCTAGGGGCAAATCCCCGTCCGTGGTGTCTTGGACACGGAGTGTGTTCGGAAGATGGTCCGCGGGCCTCATTGTCAGGCGTGCGCGGATACTGGGCGTGGTCGTCGCACAGCGAAGCTGCCTGCGGCTTCGTGATCGACGCGGGGCGGTTCGATCGGGCCTTGGCGGGCTCCGGGCTGCCTCGATCCAGGCAGCTCGCGGTAGTGAGACGTGATGCGAGTCACACTCGAAGAGCCGCTTGATGGGCAACCGCAAGTGCTCCGTTCGGTGGGCCCTAGGGGACGTCCCGGAGGGTGTGACCGGCGGGTGGCATTCGCGCCCGGGGTTGCTAGCGTCTGCGCGGTGACTGCGCGGCCCGACCTCCCGTCCGGCGGTTCCTCGGCTCCCGCCACGAATCCGCAGCCCGACCCCGATCCCGATCCCCCGATGTGGCTGAGAGCGGCGATCGTCGTCGCCGCCGGCAGCTCCGTGCTCGTCGGCCTGGGGCCGCTGCTCGGGCTCGTCGTTCCCAGCGCTCCCGCCGCATTCCTGGCATGGCCGCTCCTGCTGGTGCTCACACTGCTCGCCCCCGCGATGGCGTTCGTCTTCGCCCGGCGCGGGCGGCTCGGGGCGGCGGCAGCCGTGCTCGTCGGCCCAGCGGCGCTCGCTCCCGGCCGATTGGTGCTGGACCTGCAGTTCGTCGTCGACGCGGGGCTGGCCACCCGACCCGAACTGCTCCGGGTGGAAAGCCTCGACTCCTTCGCCCCGTCGACCGGGGTCTGGCTGCTGATCGCCGGGCACGTCGCGGCGATCATCGCCGGTTTTCTAGCGGTCCGGGGTGTCGAGCACGGCGACGAGGGCACCGGTTCCCACCGGCAGGGCCTGCTCACGCTCGTGCTGTGCGCCGGCGTGATCGCTGCCGTCGGCGTCCTGATGGCACCGTTCGTCTCCGACGATCCATATCTACTGCCGAACCCGGCCCTCGACGGACCTGTAACGGTGCTGATCGGCAGCTTCCTGCTCGCCGTCGCAGTGCCGAGCGCCACAGGATTCCTGGCGGGCTCCACCGACCCGGAGTTCGCCCGCGGCGGGCTGCTCGGCGTGGCCGCCGCGGTGGCGTGCGTGGTCGTACCGCCACTGGTCGCGGCGGCGGTGCTCGACGACATCCGGTTCGCCTGGGGGCCCGTGTTCGGCCTGGTCGCGGCGATCGCGTTGGTGGTCCTGGCAGTGCCAGCGGGACGAGCCGGATCCGCCGAGCCGGTCGACGACCTGCGCCTGCCCGCGCTGACCCGGTTGATCACCGTCTCGGCCGCGCTCGCGCTGGCGGCCGGCGCGTTGGCGCTGCTGGCGGCGGCGGTGCCGCAGGTGGAGATGCCCTACGGGCTGCGCGACCCGTCGCCGTACCCGGCGCGGATGTTGTGGCCGGCCGGGTTCCTGCTGGTGGTGCTGGGGGGCGGGCTGCTGCTGCCGCGCGCCTCCAGGTGGCTTCGCCCGATGCTGCCGGTGGTCTGGGTGGTGATCCCGTTCGCGGCGGCCGGGGTGCTCGACGCGGTGTTCACCGCGGTGCAGGCCGCGGACGCGCAGGCCGGAATCGGTGCCTGGGCGGCCGGGATCGCGGTGCTGTTCGCCGCGCTCGCGGCGGTCGTCGCCGGCATCGCCGGTGCGGTGGAGCGCGACGAGGTGGATCTCACAGAGATCGCGATGCACCGGTTGGTGCTGTTCCCGTCGCTCGTCGCGCTGCTACTCGCGGCCGGTGCGTTCAGCTTCCCGGTGGTCACGGCCCCGGACTACGCGGCGCCGGGGGTGTTCACCGACTTCGGGACGACATCCTGGGGCCTGGTGGTCGCGCTGGCCGCGGTGGTCGGTGCTGCGGTGTTGGCCCCGATGTGCCGGCCCGCCCGTGCTGCGGCGCTGCTCATCGGAGCTGCGCTCGTCGTGGCGGTCCGGGTGCTGGAGTTCCCGCTGACCGCCGAGCGGTTCCCGGGCGCGGCGCCGGGCCTGGGGCTGTGGTTCGGCGCGGCCTGCGCGGCCGTGTTGCTCGTCACCGCCCTCGCCGCGGCCCGCGTGTCGCAGGACCGGCACTGACGAGGAGCTTGCCTGCTCAGGGCCCGCGAGTGCTTTTCGGCGCGGTCGCACCCCAACGCGCTCACAGGCCACGACCTGCGGAAACGTCCATCCGGTCCACGAGCGTGAGGCTGCGCCGAATTCCCCGATTTGCCGTCTTGCTGACGCCGTAAGAGCGGTCGAGAATGCGTGGCACACCGTCACGGCGCGCTGTTCCGTTCGTCACCACGGACGTCGACATAGAAGCCTGCGGAGCAGGCGAATCCCCGTGTAGGACGGTCCGACCAGGCCTAATGCCCCAACCTCAGGTGAGGCAGTTCACCAGGTGCGCCGCCCCATGCGTCGTCGCAGGTCGATATCGTCACCGAGTCTGACACCGACGTCGCAGGAGAGTCGAGTGGACCTGTACGAGTACCAGGCGAAGGAGCTCTTCGCCTCCCACGGTGTGCCGACGCTGCCCGGCGCCGTGGTAACCGAGCCGCAAGGGGCCAAGGCAGCCGCCGCAGAACTGGGCGGGCCCGTTGTGATCAAGGCCCAGGTGAAGACCGGGGGCCGCGGTAAGGCCGGCGGCGTGAAGCTGGCCGAGAACCCGGATGAGGCCGAGACCAAGGCCGAGGCGATCCTCGGTCTGGACATCAAGGGCCACATCACCCGCAAGGTGCTGGTCACCACCGCCTCCGACATCGCCGACGAGTACTACTTCTCGTTCCTCCTCGACCGTGCCAACCGCAACTTCCTCGCGATGGCCTCCGTCGAAGGCGGCATGGAGATCGAAGAGGTCGCGGCGACCAAGCCCGAGGCGCTGGCCAAGATCGCGATCGACCCGATCGAGGGTGTCGACCAGGACAAGGCGCGAGAGATCGTCACCGCCGCCAAGTTCCCGGCCGACGTCGCCGACCAGGTCGCCGACGTGATCGTCCAGCTGTGGGAGACGTTCGTCGCCGAGGACGCCACGCTGGTCGAGGTCAACCCGTTGGTCAAGGACCCGCAGGGCAAGATCATCGCGCTGGACGGCAAGGTCACCCTCGACGAGAACGCCGCGTTCCGCCAGGCCAAGCAGGCCGAGCTGGTGGACAAGGAAGCGGAGAACCCGCTCGAGGCCAAGGCCAAGGAGAAGGGCCTCAACTACGTCAAGCTGGACGGCGAGGTCGGCATCATCGGCAACGGTGCCGGGCTGGTCATGTCCACCCTCGACGTGGTCGCCTACGCCGGCGAGAAGCACAACGGTGTGAAGCCGGCGAACTTCCTGGACATCGGCGGTGGCGCCTCTGCCGAGGTCATGGCCGCGGGCCTGGACGTCATCCTCGGCGACCCGGCCGTGAAGTCGGTGTTCGTCAACGTCTTCGGCGGCATCACCGCCTGCGACGCGGTTGCCAACGGCATCGTGCAGGCGCTGAAGATCCTGGGCGACGAGGCCACCAAGCCGCTGGTCGTCCGCCTCGACGGCAACAACGTCGAAGAGGGTCGCCGCATCCTGGCTGAGGCCAACCACCCGGTCGTGACGATGGTGGACACCATGGACGGTGCGGCCGACAAGGCCGCCGAGCTGGCTGCGGGGGCATGAGGCGTGGCTATCTTCCTCAACGAGAACAGCAAGGTCATCGTTCAGGGCATCACCGGCTCTGAAGGCACCAAGCACACCGCTCGGATGCTGGGCTCCGGCACCAACATCGTCGGCGGCGTGAACGCCCGCAAGGCCGGGCAGACCGTCGAGATCGAGGGCAAGCAGCTCACGGTCTTCGGCACCGTCAATGAGGCCATGAAGGAGACCGGCGCCGACGTGTCGGTCGTCTTCGTGCCGCCGAAGTTCGCCAAGGACGCCGTGATCGAGGCCATCGACGCCGAGATCGGCCTGGTCGTGGTCATCACCGAAGGCATCCCGGTGCACGACTCCGCCTACTTCTGGGCGCACGCCAACGCCACCGGCAACAAGACCCGGATCATCGGGCCGAACTGCCCGGGCATCATCTCGCCCGGCAAGTCCAACGCCGGCATCATCCCGGCCAACATCACCGGCCCGGGCAAGATCGGCCTGGTGTCCAAGTCGGGCACGCTGACCTACCAGATGATGTACGAGCTGCGGGACATCGGCTTCTCCAGCGCCGTCGGAATCGGTGGCGACCCGATCATCGGCACCACCCACATCGACGCGCTGCAGGCCTTCGAGGACGACCCGGAGACCGAGGCCATCGTCATGATCGGCGAGATCGGTGGGGACGCCGAGGAGCGGGCGGCCGACTACATCAAGGCCAACATCACCAAGCCGGTGGTGGGCTACGTGGCCGGTTTCACCGCGCCGGAGGGCAAGACTATGGGCCACGCGGGCGCCATCGTCTCCGGTTCGTCCGGCACCGCCGCGGCGAAGAAGGAGGCCCTGGAGGCCGCCGGGGTCAAGGTCGGCAAGACGCCGAGCGAGACCGCCAAGCTGATGCGCGAGATCGTCAAGGGCTGAGCGCCCGATCTCGGCACATCGTTTTCGGGGCCGGACGCCTTCGGGAGTCCGGCCCCGGTGGCTTTCTGAAAACTTTTGGGCGAAGCGGCCGGCGGAACTTCGAGTGCCGCCCCGACGTCCGAGATCTTGCGGCGGTGCCGGGGCGCGTGCCCGGCCGATACCGTTGACAAGTACCGGTTTTGCGGTCTTCCGGCACACCAAGTCCGGTTGATTCAATACCGTCAGCAAAGCTCCGCCCCCGAGTGTTCAAGCGAGGAGTCCGTCCAGCCATGTCCGCGCCCTTCCCCCGACAGTCGCCGCCGGGAGCCCAGGGAAGCTCCGGCGTTTCGCTCGGTCTCAACGAGATCCTGGTCCTGGTGGCGGCAGGCGCCGGTCTGATCGGCTACCTGATCGGCTTCTTCGACGGGGTCGCCGGGGTGGCGATCGGCAGCCTCGTCGGTTTTTCCCTGATCGTCTCCGCGTCGCTGGCGGGCCTGCGGTTCCTCCCGAAGACGCCGGACGCGCTGTTCGCCGCCGCGCCGCTGTCCGCCTACGCGACGCTCGCGCTGCTGCAGGACCTGGTCGGTGGTGCCTCGGGCGGGATCGTCGTGGTGCTCCTGCTGCTGTCGATCGCGCAGTTGGGTGCTGTGGTCGGCATCCTGCTCATCGAGGCTGGCATCGTCAACGCGCCGTCGAAGCCCGCGCAGCCCTCGAAGCCGCCGTTCGGGCGGTCCGGCCCGTTCCAGCCGGGCAAGCGCGGTGGCCCGTCCGGCCCCGGTGGGCCCGGTGGACCGAGCGGTCCGGGCGGACCCGGTGGTCCGGGCGGACCCGGTGCGCCTGCTTGGAACCAGCCCGGTCAGTTCGGTCAGCCGGGTGGCGGTTGGAGCCCGGCGTCCGGTTCCCAGCCCCAGCAGCCCGGTGGTTGGGAGCCCGCCTCCGGTGGTTTCCAGACCCCTAACCAGCCGGGGCAGCCCGGCCCGTCGGGCCAGTCCGGTCAGCCGAGCTCGTCCGGTCAGCCAAGCCAGTCCGGTCAGCCAGGAGCGTCCGGTCAGTCCGGTCAGTCTGGACCGTCCGGTCAGTCCGGTCAGAGTGGACCCTCCGGTCAGTCCGGTCATAGTGGACCCTCCGGTCAATCCGGTCAGCCAGGAGTGTCCGGTCAGTCCGGTCAGCCGACCCAGCCCGGTAAATCGGGTCAATCGGGTCAATCCAGCCAGGGCGCGGGCCCACAGGGCACCCAGCAGATGCCGCACCCGGGCGCCAACCCACCCAGCTTCTGATCGGTTCGACCTGGACGAGCGCGGGCGGCACTGCCGCCCGCGCTCGTTCTTTACCGGCTCGCGGTTCGCGATCGAGCTAAGCGGCCTCGTTGCGGGATCCGTTCGGAGGAGGTCGGACGACTAGGACGTGATCCGCCCGGCATGCCCCAAGCGTCGGTCTCGTTCGGGGCAGACGGCTCGGCACGGATGTCCAATGTGGACCAAGGGTGTCGCTCGATGGGCGGAGATTGCGGCGTGTTGTGACCCGTTCGGCGGAATGCCAGTGCGACATTCAGCTGCGTGTCCGTGCTCGACTCGATCCCCCACGCCATCGCCGACGGCCCCCGCGAACGCCGGCTCGGAATCCGCTGGTGGTTGCTCGCGGTGGCCGTCGTCGTGGTCCTGCTCGCCGGCTATCTGATCGCCGCGGGGCTGATCGCGCTGGTGATGGCGACCGCCGACGGCGCGCAGTTCAACCCGGTCGTGGTGCTGTTGGGAGCCCTGCCAGGGTGGCTCGCGCTGCACCAGACGGCGCTGAAGATCACGGGCGCCCCGCTGAGCGTCCTGCCGCTGCTGCCGACCGCGCTGGTGATGCTGCTGATCGCCATCGCATCGGCCTGGGTCGCGCGGCGCTCCCGCCTGCGACGCCCGGACCAGGCATGGCCGTTGATCACGGCGATGGGTCTGGTGCACGCCTTCGTAGGTGCCGGCATCGGAGTGGTGCTGGGCGGGCCAGTGCACGCGATCCCGGTGGATGCGTTCGTGAGCTGCGGGTTGACCGCCACGACCGCCTCGGCGGCCGGTGTGGCGAACCGGTGCGGGCTGATCTACCTGGTCTGGGAGCGGGTCGAAGCCGAGGTCTGGTCGGGCATGCGCCTCGGCCTGCTGGCGCTGGCGGCGCTCGTCGGGGCCGGTGGCGTGGTGCTGCTGGCCGGGATCTGCCTGTCGGGCTCGGCGATGGTCGCCGCGATGGCGAGCCTCGGGAATACCGCAGGTGACGCGGTCGGCACTACGCTGGCGTCGATCCTGTACCTCCCGAACGCGGTGCTGGCGGGCTGGTCCTTCGCCGCCGGGACGGGCTTGTCGATCGGTCGGCTCGATGTCCAGCCGCTGCACGTCGTGCCCGGCCCGGTGCCGGACCTGCCGCTGCTCGCAGTCCTGCCGACGCACGATTCGGCGGCCTGGTGGGCGATCGTGCTGGCGCTGCCGCTCGTCGTCGGGCTCCTCGTCGGAGCCGCCTGCCGCCGGGTGCCCGGCAGCCTGGCGCGCAGGCTGCTCGCGGTCGGTGTGGCCGCCGTGGTCGCGGCGCTCGGGACGTTGCTGCTCGCGTACGTCGCGGGAGGCGATCTGGGCAATGGTCCGTTCGGGCAGGTGACGCTGCGGCCCGTCGCACTGGCCACCGCGACGCTGTGCTGGGTCGCGATTCCGGCCGCCGCCGTCACCTGGCTCGCCGGGCCGGACATCGACGTGCCCGCCACCGAGGAAACCGCTGGTCCGGAGGCCGACGGCGAGGCGCCCGAAGGCGCGAACGCAGATGCAGCCGACACCGCCGACGACGCCGCGGACAGCACCGCCGATGCCGACGGCGATCACGCCGACCCGAGGCCCGACGCCGCATTCGCGGAGAAGGAACCGGACGACTCGGAACCGGCGATTCCGCAAGCCCGCATGGCCGCGGATGCGGAGCCGCCCGTGCGTAAGGTCAGCGAGATCGACCCCACCGAGTTCGACGGCGACCTCTCCGGGGACGACCGGAGGTGAGGGCTGCGCCACTCGCCAGGGCCCTGGCGGCGTCGGCACCGCAATCAGCGCTTACGCTGCTGCGAGAGATCGTGCCGAGGCATGTCAGGAGCGAACGCTGAACCCGAGTACGCCCGACCAGCCGAGCGCCGCCGCGCACTCGCAACACACCCGGTTCGCCACCGCTGGCCCAGCGCGGGTCGTCGTGCTGGTATCCGGCTCCGGCACCCTGCTGCAGGCCCTGCTCGATGCGACGAGCTCACCCGACTTCCCGGTGCAGGTGGTCGCGGTGGGCGCCGATCGCGACGGCATCGAGGGGCTGGCCCGCGCCAAGCGCGCCGGGGTGCCGACCTTCGTACGCCGGATCAAGGACCACGCCAGTCGTGCGGACTGGGACCGGGCGCTGACCGAGGCATGTGCCGAGCACGAGCCGGACCTGGTGGTCTCCGCCGGGTTCATGAAGCTCGTCGGCGACGACTTCTTGGCCCGCTTCGCCGGCCGGTACCTCAACAGCCACCCGGCGCTACTGCCGTCGTTCCCCGGCATGCACGGGGTGCGGGATGCGCTGGAGTATGGGGTTCGGGTCACCGGCTGCACGTTGTTCGTGGTGGACGCCGGCGTGGACACCGGGCCAATCCTGGCGCAGGAAACCGTCGAGGTGCGGTCCGGCGACGACGAGGCGAGCCTCCACGAGCGGATCAAAGCCGTCGAACGGCGGCTGCTGGTCGAGACCCTGGAAGAGCTGGCGTTGCACGGTTGGACCGTGCAGGGACGGAAGGTGAGTATCCCGTGACCGCGAACTCGCAGGAGCGGCGAGCCGTTCGCCGCGCGCTGATCGGCGTGTCGGACAAGTCGGGCCTGCTGGAGCTGGCAACCGGACTGCACGCCGCAGGCGTGGAGATCGTGTCCACCGGCGGCACGGCCCGCACGATCGCAGCTGCGGGCGTGCCGGTCACCCCGGTCGAGGAGCTCACCGGGTTCCCGGAGGCGCTCGACGGCCGGGTCAAGACCCTGCACCCGCGGGTGCATGCCGGGCTGCTCGCCGACCTGCGCCGCCCGGAGCACGCCGGCCAGTTGCGCGACCTGGACATCGCGCCGTTCGAGCTGCTGATCGTGAACCTGTACCCGTTCGTGCAGACGGTGGCCTCGGGTGCCGCGCCGGATGAGGTGATCGAGCAGATCGACATCGGCGGGCCGGCGATGGTCCGGGCCTCCGCCAAGAACCACGCGAACGTCGCCGTCGTGGTCGACCCGAGCCGCTACGAGTGGGTGCTGGAGCAGGTCCGCGATGGCGGCTTCACGCTGGCCGACCGGGTCGAGCTGGCCGCGGCCGCGTTCCGGCACACCGCGTCCTACGACGTCGCGGTCGCGTCCTGGATGAGCAAGGTGCCGACCGGGGACGCCTCGGTGTTTCCCGGCTGGATCGGGGAGACCTGGGAGCGCCGCTCCGCGCTGCGCTACGGCGAGAACCCGCACCAGCCCGCCGCGCTGTACGTCTCCGGCGGTGAAGCGACCGGGCTGGCGGCCGCAGCGCAGCTGCACGGCAAGGAGATGTCGTACAACAACTACGTCGACGCCGACGCCGCGTGGCGCGCTGCGCACGACCACAGCGAGCCGTGTGTGGCGATCATCAAGCACGCCAACCCGTGCGGGATCGCGGTGGCCGACGATATCGCCGCAGCGCACCGCAAGGCGCACGAGTGCGACTCGGTGAGCGCGTACGGCGGCGTGATCGCGACGAACCGCGAGGTGTCGCTGGAGATGGCCCAGCAGGTCGCCGAGATCTTCACCGAGGTGATCGTGGCGCCGGGCTACGCCGACGGCGCGGTGGACGTGCTGAGCAAGAAGAAGAACATCCGGATCCTGACCGCGCAGCCGCCCAAGAGCGGCCGGATCGAGATGCGGGCGATCTCCGGCGGCATGCTGGTGCAGGGCTCCGACGCCATCGACGCCGAGGGCGACGACCCCGCGAACTGGACGCTGGCGACCGGCTCGCCGGTGGACGAGGCCACGCTGGCGGACCTGAAGTTCGCCTGGCGCGCCTGCCGCGCGGTGAAGTCCAACGCGATCCTGCTGGCCAATGATGGGGCGACCGTCGGCGTGGGCATGGGTCAGGTGAACCGGGTCGACTCGGCGCGCCTCGCGGTGTCGCGGGCGGGCGACCGGGCGAAGGGCTCGGTGGCCGCGTCCGACGCGTTCTTCCCGTTCGCGGACGGCCCGCAGGTGCTGCTGGACGCCGGGGTTCGTGCGATCGTGCAGCCCGGCGGTTCGGTCCGTGACGACGAAACCATCGCGGTGGCGGAGGCGGTGGGAGTGCCCCTCTACTTCACGGGGACGCGCCACTTCGCGCACTGATCATCGCGAGTGGGGTGCCGGGCCGTTGCTACTGGTCCGGCGCCCCATTTTTTGGTATCCGGGTACTCGGCGAACGCACTTTCCACCCCGCCGCCGCGGCCGTGGTCCGTCTGTCGAAGCTCGTCGAGGTATGCCACCCATTCCGCGGTTCCGCCGCAGCTGGGCGTAGGCGTGCAGGACGGCCGCCTCTTCGACAGGGCGGCTGTGTGCGGTTCCTGGCGTTTGCTTCCTATCGGTAGACGTCGGCTCGATGGGCGATCCGGACAACTTCGACCACCACGGTGTCATCTTGAATCGCGTACACCACGCGGTATGCGCTCCGGCGGGCCGAGTGCAGGCCCTTGAACTCTCCGAACAATGGTTTGCCGAGCCGGTGCGGGCTTTCGGCCAGCGGCCCGAAGATGAACTCGGCGCAAGCCGCCGCGACCTTCTCCGGGAGTAGCGCGAGATCACGCCCTGCACGTGCGGTGATCTTGATGGTGTAGGTCACTGCAGGTAGTGCCTCTTGATCTCTTCGGTGTCAACGAAGCGCCCCGCTGCGGCGTCCGCCACGCCCTCCCGGATGGCCTCCGCCTCGCCGGGAGTGGTCAGTAGGTCCAGGGTCTCTTCGAGGGACGAAAGGTCGTCGGGGGAGATGAGGACCGCGGCGGGCCGACCATGCCGGGTGATGGCAACTCGATCATGGGTGCTCTCGACCTGCGCGACTACCTCTGACAACCGGTCGCGGGCTTCTCCTAATGGGATCGTCGTCATAAGCCGAGTGTAGCCAGAAGTTTGGCGAAAATCTTTCTCGAACAGATGTTCACTCAATCTGGCGATTGGTCTTGACGCGGGCCGCTGCGCAGGGTTTACTTAACCTTGTTCGAACTGAGGTTCGAGATAACGGAAGTGGCCGGTGTCGGGGTCGGCTACTCCGATGGAGTCGGCGCTGTGTTCCAGGTGCAGGCGCAGCGCAGACTCCACCGCTGTCTTCCCCACAGCGGCTGATGGGTGCCCGCGCCGGGGTCGGGCACCCATGCGGTCACATGTGGGGAGGCAGCGATGTCCGCGATGGCGTCCTTGGCGGCGCTGGGCACGTCCACGGCTGACGGGGTGTCCGTGGGTGTGCCGGCCGTCGAGGCGGGTGGTGTCCCGGGAGCGGGCCGGGTGCTGCCCACGCGGACGGAGCTCGCCGCCGTGCTGCCGTGGCCAGGTTTGCGCCGTGGCAGCACGGTGGCGGTGCACGGATCGGTTTCGCTGCTGTTCGCGCTGCTGTCGAAGGCGACGGCGAACGGGTCGTGGGCAGCGGTGGTGGGGTTGTCCGGCATCAGTCTGGTCGCGGCGGCCGAGGCCGGGGTGGAGCTCGCCAGACTCGCGGTGGTGCCGCGGCCGGGCGGCGATCCGGTGGGTGTGATCGCCGCGCTGCTCGACGGGGTCGACCTGGTGGCGGTGGGCGGCACCAGGCAGGTGGCCGATTCGGATGCCCGCCGGTTGTCGGCGCGGGCGCGCAATCGAGGTTCGGTGCTGCTGCCGTTCGGTCCGTGGTCTGGGGCCGAGGTGCAGCTGCGGTGCGCCGATGCCAGTTGGCAAGGACTTGGGCAGGGTCATGGCTACCTGCGGGAACGTGCCGTCACGGTACGCGCGGGTGGGCGCGGTGCGGCGTCCCGGCCGCGTTCGTGCCGATTGCTGCTCCCGGCGCGGGACGGGACGATCGGGGTGCCCGCGGACGAACCGGACGAGGTCGTCCGGCCGCAACTGAGGCCGGTGGCGGGGTGAAGATGATGCCGCCTCGTCGCCTCGTCATCTGGTGTCCGGACTGGCCGGTGGTTGCCGCCGCTCGCGCCGCCGAGCTCGGACCGCTGGTGCCTGCTGCGGTGTTCGCGGCCAACCGGGTGGTGGCCTGCTCGGAAACGGCTCGCGGCAGCGGGGTGCGTCGCGGGATGCGCCGCCGCGAAGCGCAGGGCCGGTGTCCGGAACTGGTGGTGTGTGAACACGACCCGGCCCGGGATGTGCGGTTGTTCGAGCCGGTCGTGGCGGCGGTTGAAGAGCTGATGCCGGGCGTGGAGGTCGTGCGGCCGGGACTGGTGGCGGTCCCGGCGCGGGGGCCTGCCCGCTACTTCGGATCCGAGGAGGCCGTCGCCGAGCGAGTGGTGGACCAGTTGGACGCGCAGGTCGGTGTCGAGTGCCGGATCGGCGTTGCGGACGGGCTGTTCGCGGCCGTTCTGGCGGCTCGGCGCAGCGAGCACGTGGCGCCCGGGCGCAGCCGGGAATTCCTCGCCCCGCTGCCGATCGAGGAGATCGACCAGCTGACCGATCAGCTCAACGGACAGCGTGCCGCCGATCAGGCGGAACTGGTGGATCTGTTGCGGCGGTTGGGGATTCGCGCGTTGGGCGAGTTCGCGGCGCTGTCTTCGTCGGACGTGTCCACCCGGTTCGGGCGGGCCGCGCTGCTGGTGCACCGCGTGGCCGGCGGAGGGGAAGAGCGGCCGGTCGAGCGGCGCCGTCCGCCGTCGGACCTGGTGGTGGAAGAGGAACTCGATCCGCCGCTGGACCGGGTGGACCAGGCCGCGTTCGTGGCGAAGATCCTGGCGGACCAGCTGCACGCCAGGCTGGGCGAACTCGGGCTGGCCTGCACCAGGCTGGGGATTTCGGCCCGCACCGAGCACGGCGAGGAACTACACCGGGCGTGGCGGTGCGCGGAGCCGTTGACGCCGGCGGCCACCGCGGACCGGGTGCGCTGGCAGCTCGACGGTTGGTTGAACGGCCGCAGCGGTCGGCAGCGCCCGACGGCCGGGGTGAGCGTGCTGAGCCTGCGGCCGGAAGAGGTCGTCGGGGCAGGTGGGCTGCAGCTCGACCTGCTCAACGCCGCGACCGGGGAAGCGGACGCCCGCGCCGGACGTGCGTTCGCGCGGGTGCAGGGCATGCTCGGGCCGGAGGCGGTCCTGACCGGGGTGCTCGGCGGCGGCCGGGACCTGCGCGACCAGGTTCGGTTCGTGCCGTGGGGCGATGAACGCCGCCCCGCGCTGCCTGCCGACCGGCCGTGGCCGGGGCGCATTCCGTCGCCGTCGCCATCGGTGGTGCCGGATTCGCCTTGGCCTGCGGAGGTTTTCGACGGCGACGGCTGCCCGGTGGGCGTCACCGGCCGGCATCGGCTCACCGCCGAGCCGTGTCGCGTGGGGGTGTCGGGCGGGCGGTCGCGAGTGGTGTCCAGCTGGGCCGGGCCGTGGCCGGTGGCGGAGCGCTGGTGGGCGGAGCTGCTGGCGGACGGAGCGGGCCAGACGGCGCCGACGGTGCAGGTGCCGCCGCGGTCGTCGGTGCGGGTCCAGGTCGTGCTCGAGCCGGAGGCGGACCCGGCTGCGGCCGCCGGTGCCGACGATGCGGCGGGCGAGGTGGCGCTGCTGCTGGTGCACGAAGGGGGCCGGTGGTGGGTGCAGGGCGCCTATCGATAGTGGCGAACACTCGTTCGAGTGGAGTGTGGCTTATTTGGTAGCGTCGGTGATTCGAACAGGAGTTCACTAGCTTCATGAGTTGGTTCAACCCGCCCCAGACGTGGTCTGACCTGGAGAAGGCGCTCTCCGGGCGACCGCCTTTACCCGCCGGGCGCCGGCTGCGCGACGAGAGGCGGCCCGGCGGCGAGAACGACGGTCCAGCGTGGACTCCGCAGCGCGTGGACGCCGCACCAGTGGTGCCCTATGCGGAACTGCACGCGCACTCCAACTTCAGCTTCCTCGACGGCGCGAGCCACCCCGAGGAACTGGCGGCGGAGGCGGCGCGGCTCGGGCTGGAGGCGATCGCACTGACCGACCACGACGGGCTGTACGGGGTGGTGCGTTTCGCCGAGTCCGCGGCAGAGCACGGGGTGCGCACCGTGTTCGGGGCGGAGCTGAGCCTGGGGCTTCCGGCGCCGCAGAACGGGGTCGCCGATCCGGAAGGCCGGCACCTGCTGGTGCTGGCCCGCGATCCGGCCGGTTACGCGAGCCTGTGCCGGGCGATCAGCGAAGCCCAGTTGGCAGGCGGGGTGAAGGGACGCCCGGTGTACGAGCTGGAGCGGCTCCCGGGTGCGGCAGCGGGGCACTGGCAGGTGCTCACCGGGTGCCGAAAGGGCGCCATCCCGGCGGCGCTCGTCGAAAGCGGCCCGGCGGCGGCCACCGCGGAGTTGGAGCGGCTGATCGAGCTGTTCGGCCGGGACCGCGTCACGGTAGAGCTGACCGACCACGGGCTGCCCGCCGATTCGGAGCGCAACGACGCCCTGGTCGAGCTCGCCGACCGCGCGGGGGTGTCCACAGTGGCCACCACCGGTGCGCACCTCGCCCGGCCGGAACGCGCTCGGCTGGCCGCCGCGGTGGCGGCGATCCGGGCCCGCCGCAGCCTGGACGACATGGACGGCTGGCTGCCCGCCTGGGCGGGCAATTACCTGCGTTCCGGCGCGGAGCTGGCCGGGATGTTCGCCCGCTACCCGGGGGCCGTGCAGCGGGCTGCCGAACTCGGCCGGGAGTTCGCCTTCGACCTGAAGCTGGTCGCCCCGAAACTGCCCCCGTTCGACGTGCCGACGGGCCGCACCGAGGCGAGCTGGCTGCGCGAACTGACCTACCAGGGCGCGCTCGACCGGTACGGCCTGCCGCAGGACAACCCTGCGGCCTACCGGCAGATCGAGCACGAGCTGGCGATGATCGAGCAGCTGGAGTTCCCCGGCTACTTCCTGGTGGTGTCTGACATCGTGGAGTTCTGCCGGAACCAGCGGATTCTGTGCCAGGGGCGGGGTTCGGCGGCGAACTCGGCGGTGTGCTTCGCGCTGCGGATCACCAACGCCGACCCGGTCCGCTACCGGCTGCTCTTCGAGCGATTCCTCGCCCCGGCGCGGGACGGGCCGCCCGACATCGACCTGGACATCGAGTCGGACCGCCGCGAGGAGGTGATCCAGTACGTCTACCGCAAGTACGGCCGGATGCACGCCGCGCAGGTCGCGAACGTGATCAGCTACCGGCCGCGGTCGGCGGTGCGGGACGTCGCGCGGGCCCTCGGCTATTCGCCCGGTCAGCAGGACGCCTGGAGCAAGGAGATCGAGCACTGGGGGCCGCTGCCCGAGGACTCCGAGATCCCCGATCCGGTGCGCGGGCTGGCCGACGAGTTGATGGGCTTCCCCCGGCACCTGGGCATCCACTCCGGCGGGATGGTGATCTGCCACCAGCCGGTCAGCGAGGTCTGCCCGGTGGAGTGGGCGCGGATGCCCGGCCGCACCGTCCTGCAGTGGGACAAGGACGACTGCGCGGAGGTCGGCCTGGTCAAGTTCGACCTGCTGGGCCTGGGCATGCTCTCGGCGCTGCACTACGCGATCGACATGGCCCTCGAGCACCACGGGATCGAGGTCGACCTCGGCGAGTTGGACCTGAACGACGACGCGGTGTACGAGATGCTGCGGCGGGCCGATGCGGTCGGAGTGTTCCAGGTGGAAAGCCGCGCGCAGCTGGCCACGCTGCCGAGGTTGAAGCCGCGGGAGTTCTACGACCTCGTGGTGGAGGTGGCGCTGATCCGGCCGGGCCCGATCCAGGGCGGTTCGGTGCACCCGTACATCCGGCGCCGCAACGGGCTGGAGGAGTGGGACTTCGAGCATCCGTCGATGGCCGGTGCGCTGCAGAAGACCCTTGGCGTTCCGCTGTTCCAGGAGCAGCTGATGCAGCTCGCGGTCGACGTCGCGGGCTTCTCCCCGGCCGAGGCGGACCAGCTGCGGCGGGCGATGGGGGCCAAGCGTTCCGCGGAGCGGATGGAGCGACTCCGGGGGCGGCTGTTCGAGGGGATGGCGGCCAAGGACATTTCAGGGGAGCTGGCGGAGCGGATCTACCAGCGGATGCTGGCCTTCGCGAACTACGGCTTCCCGGAGAGCCATGCCCTGAGCTTCGCGCTGCTGGTCTTCGCCAGCGCGTGGTTCAAGCACTACTACCCGGCGGTGTTCTGCGCGGCGCTGCTCAAGGCCCAGCCGATGGGTTTCTACTCGCCGCAGTCGTTGGTCGCGGACGCCCGTCGGCACGGGGTGCGGGTGCGCGGACCGGACGTCAACGCGAGTCGTGCCCAGGCCGACCTGGAGCTGGACGAGGCCAGCGAAGGCGAGCGGGCGGTGCGCCTGGGGCTGGCTTCCGTGCGCAAGCTCGGGGAAGGCGCCGCCGAGCGGTTGGTCACCGAACGTGCGGAGAACGGCCCGTACGTCGACATGGCCGATGTGGCGCGCCGAACGCATCTGACTGCCGCGCAGATGGAGGCGTTGGCGACCGCCGGCGCATTCGACTGCTTCGGCCTGTCCCGGCGGGAGGCGCTGTGGAACGCCGCCGCCGCTGCCGGCGACCGGCCGGATCGGTTGCCGGGCACCACCGCGTCGGCCGCCGCCCCTGCGTTGCCGGGGATGGACGGCGTGGAGATGGCTGCCGCGGATGTGTGGGCCACCGGGGTGTCGCCGGACAGCTTCCCTTTGCAGTTCGTCCGCTCCAGGTTGGACGAGCTGGGGGCGCTCTCGGCATCACAACTGTCCGAAGTGGAGCACGGAACCCGGGTGCTGGTGGGCGGTGCGGTGACCCACCGGCAGCGACCGGCCACGGCGGGCGGCATCACGTTCCTGAACCTGGAGGACGAGACCGGAATGGTCAACGTCATGTGCTCGCAGGGTTTGTGGGCGCGCTACCGAAAGGTCGGGCGCACCAGTGCGGCGTTGCTGGTGCGCGGAATCGTCGAACGAGCGGAAGGAGTGATCAATCTGAGAGCTGACCGGCTGCAGAAACTGGAAGTGCGCATCCCCTCGACCTCGCGCGACTTCCACTAGCCACGGCGAGCCTCGCATCTCGCCGGCCACTGTGGCCACCGAACCCGGCGTCGACCATGCCCGACCGGCAGCGGAAGAACACTTCTCCCTCCCAGAGTGTGGTTCCGAAACCTGACCGGAGGCACCGGAAACGCCAGAGCCCGGGCACGACGTGCGTGCCGGCACGCGTGCCCGGGCCATTCGAAATCCCCGTCCACCCCTTGCCCAGCCGGATGCGCAGGAGGCGCCCTTGGCAGCTCAACATGCCGGTGCAGCACGTCGTTCGCCTTGGCTGCCCGTCTTTCGTGGCCCGCGTTCGATGCTGCGGTGTCTCCGACATGGCGCTGCCGGGCGATGTTGCTCGTGACCGCTGACGTCGCGGGAAGTTCGGTGAGTCCGCCCGAGCAGAGGACTCGGGGCATCGCGGGCCGTCAGGCGATGCCGCAGCGGCGGATGGCCAGCAGGGCGTAGGCACGCGCGGCCTGCTCCAGCTCCTTGATCGCGACGTGTTCATCGTGCGCGTGCGCGTAGCGGATGTCGCCGGGCCCGTACTGGAGCGTCGGGATTCCGGCGGCTGCGTAGAGCCGCAGGTCCGTGCCGTACGGGGCGCCCAACGCCGACGGGCGGGGAGCCCCGGCCGCGGCGACGGCGTCCTGGGTTTCGGCGAGCAGCTGATGTCCTTCGGGCAGCCGTCCGCTGGCGAAGATTCCGCCCGGCCCAGGAGACCCGGACGGGGTGCTCCGCCAACCACGGGTCCGTGGCGCACGCCTGCGCGATGGTCTCGGCGAAGTCGGCCTTTGCGGCGTCGGGCGACTCGTCGATGCGGACACCGTAGCGGCCTTCGACGATCGCGAGGTCCGGCACCGTGCTGGCCCAGTCGCCGACTCGCGCCATGCCGATGGACAGCGGATACGGCACCTCGAGGTGCGCGACCAGCGGGTCGGGGTCGGTGTTGCGGCGGGCCTCCAGTTCGCGCAGCACCGGCAGCAGTCCAGCGAGCTTGTCCAACGCGTTCACGCCGCGGTAGCGGGTGGACCCGTGCGTGCTCTGACCGGTGATTTCGAGCCGGAACGTGAGTGCCCCGGCGTTCGCGGCCACGATCGTGCCCGAGCTCGGCTCGGCCAGGACGCAAGCGGCACCGCGATGTCCGCGCTGGAGCGTCGCGAAGGTGCCCAGCCCGCCGTCATCCTCGCCGACGACGGTGTGCACGGCTACCGGCCGGGCGAGCCCGATCCCGGCTGCGCGCAGGGCCTGCAGCGCGCCGAAGATCGCGGCCAGCCCGCCCTTCATGTCGCAGGTGCCTCGACCAGCCGCGATACCGTTCTCGACCCGCAACGCGTACGGGTCGCGATTCGGCCACCGGTCGAGGTCAGCGGCCGGGACGACGTCGGTGTGCCCGCAGAACACCAGCGCGGGCTCCGAGCCGTCGCCGTGCACGCCGACGCAACCGTAGGCGACGTCGCGGTCGGCTTCCTGCCCTGGGAAGTCGGGCTGCTCGGCGAGCGCCCGGACGTCGATGCGCCAGTGGTCCACCCGGTGTCCCAGCGCGCCGAGCTTGTTTGCGCACACTGCTGGGCGTCGTGCTCGCCGCTGGTGCCGCCGACGCTGGGGATCGCGACGAGTTCTCGCAGGTCGTTCAGAATCCCGTTCGCGTCCACCGCGTCCAGTGCGCGACGTTCCAGGTCGGAGGGGGTTTGTGCGCCGTTCACGTTTCGAGTGTGTCGCATGCGTCCAACTGCTCGGCGCGCGCCCACTACCATCTCCGCGTGGCCGAAGGCGACAAAACCGAGCGTGAATTCGAGATCGGCAAGGACGGACTGGGCGGCATCGTCGTGGGCATGGACGGCTCCCCGGCGAGCTTCCACGCCGCGGCGTGGGCAGCCGGCCTTGCCAGGCGGGAGCGCGCCCGCCTGGTGCTGGTCTACGTCGAGGCGGTGGGCGGCGTGGCCTATTGGTCGCCGATGGGTGTCGCGGTGGCCAGCGAGGCCGCCGAGAGCCTGGTCGAGGAGCTGAAGAAGGAGGTCGTGTCGCACCTGAAGTGGGTGGACATCGACTGGGACTTCGTGCACCACCGCGGCGACCCGGCGGTCGGCCTGGAGCAGGTCGCGGAGCAGTACCGGGCGGATCTGATCGTCGTCGGCAGGTCCCGCCGCCGCGGCGGCCTGCTCGGCACCGTGCCGGCGACCCTGGTGGTGGAGGCGGTCCGCCCGGTGGTCGTCGTGCCGTGAGCGGTCTCGAGTCCGGGGTCAGCACGAGGTAGGCGAAGCCGAGGGCGCCGCGGTATCCGCGCGGCCACGTGGCGCGATGTTCCTCGGCGAGGGCGCGGACTTCGTCGTGTCCGGCTGCGCCGGGTTCGTCCAACAGCCACGTCTCCAGGGCGCCGCACCAGCGGGATTCGAAGCTGTCCCACTCGTCGGTGCTGGCAGTCGCGAGCCGCAGCATGCGGAATCCGCATTTCTTAGTGAGCTCGACCAGATTGGCCAGCGACACGTCTACGCCGAAGTCGTTCCGCATCGGCGTCTCGTCCCGGAAGGCCCCGCCGGAGTGCAGCCGACCACCGCCTCGCAGCCGGGGCCGGATCGCTTCGAGCGCCTGCTGGATACCGCCCACGCATGGCTGCTGCTGACCGAGATGGCGATGTCCGTGGTTCCGGCCCAGCGTGCGGCATCGCTTTGGACGAAGCGCACCCGCTCGGCGACACCACGAACCTCGGCGTTGCGGCCCCTGGCCAGTTCCTCGTCGGTGATGTCGATGCCGGTGCCGTCCGCGCTCGGCTCCGCTTCGAGCAGCCGCAGCTCTCCCCACCAGCAGCCGAGATCGACGACCTCGGCGGCGTCGCGCGGCGCCGGCGCAGTACTGAGATCTTCGGCGCGGCCGTCCGGCATTGGCGCGTTGAAGTCGAGGTCTGCGTTGTGCGAGCAAGACCGGATTCACCCGGCGCAGACTGGCGGAGCCGCCTGCTGCGTGGGATGAATTATTCCGCTCGCGAGGGTTCGCTATTAATACTCATCGACGGGCGGGGCGCCTGGGTCGAATCAGTGGCTATTAGCAGTGCTGGGGTAACGTGTCGCGACGTGCCGTTTCCTGACGAGGTCCGTCCCGTTGCAGCGGTGGACTACCGGCCGGAGTGGCCTGGGGAGTTCGAGCGGTTGTCCGAGCAGTTGCGCGGGGCGCTGGGCGACCTGCCGGTCGCCATCGACCACGTAGGTTCGACCTCGGTGCCAGGCCTGCCGGCCAAGGACTGCATCGACGTGCAGGTCCGGGTGCGTTCCATCGACGAGACCCGGGATGGTGCGCTGTTCGCCGCGATCGGCTTCCGGTGTCGACCCGAACCGTGGAACCACGTCGAGGTCCCGGGTGGGATCCGCTGCCGCAAGCTCGTCTTCGCGCCACCGATCGGTGCCCGTCCCTGCAACGTCCACCTCCGGGTGGGCGCCGGCCCCAACGCCCGCTACGCGTTGTTGTTCAGGGACTACCTGTGAGCCGACGAACCTGCTCGTCGAGCGTGGGGAGCGTTCAAGCAGCGGCTGGCGGTGAGCGCGTCGGACCTGTCGGACTATGGGCAGATCAAGGCTCCCGCGACCGACGTCCTGATGGCTGGGCCGCCGCCACCGGCTGGACCGTCTCGTGACCCCACGAGACGGTGCCTCCGGGGACGTCGGTGCCGCATGCCACCCTATGGGCATGACGAGCGCGGTCGGCGAGGACTTCCAGGACGCGGTGCTGACGGACGAGCAGTGGGACGGGCGGACGTTCGAGCGCTGCGACTTCACCGATGCCGACCTGTCCGGGCTGAGCACCCGCAATTGCGTGTTCACCGATTGCGTGTTTACTGGCACCGATCTCAACGGTTCGAAGCACGTCGCCACGGCGTTCCGGTCCTGCAAGTTCGAACGCACGGTGCTCGGGAAGTCCACTTTGGATGGATGCAGCCTGCTTGGGTCGAGCTTCGCGGACTGCCGCCTGCGTGCGTGGACGCTGCGCGAGACGGATCTGACGCTGGTGGGCATGGGGAAGGCGGATCTGCGCGGTCTGGACCTGCGCGGAATCCGCTTCCGCGAAGCCAATCTCACCGAATGCGACCTCCGCCGCTGCGACCTGCGCGAAGCGGACTTCACGGGTGCTCGCCTGCTCGGTGCCCGCCTGGAAGAGGCGGACCTGAGGGAATCCCGGATCGACGCCGATGCCTTCGTGCAGGCGAACCTCAGGGGAGCCCGCATCGACACGATGACGGCCCTCGCCTTCGCCGCCGCCCACGGTCTCCGGGTCGACTGACCACCCTTCCCCGCGATTTCAATGAGCGTTTTCCAACCTCTTCTTGCGTTGCGGTGCGGGTAGCGGAACCTTAGCGGTCTTCTCGGCTGTGGGATCCCGGACTTGTGTATGAGGCCAGTACACGGCGTCCGGGCTGTCCTCGCGAGAAGACCGCGAAACTTGTTGGAGCGAACGGAACTTTCGTCTCGTTCTTCGGCGCGAAAGTTCCGTTCGCTCCAACCTACCGATGCGAGGCGCTGTGCGACTCTTGTGATTACCTGGATTGATCGCTCAATCGTGGGACTTCCTTGTGTGATGACATGAAATAGCCTGCGAAAGCCCCGAACTTTGGGAGATCAGCGATGAGCGAAGAAGGTCCAGGTCCGAACGTGCGGCGCCGTCAGCTAGGCCGAGAACTGCGGAAATTGCGGGAGAAGGCTGATATGACCCTCAAGGACGCGGCGAAGTTCGCCGGTCTGACGAGCACCACGATCAGCCGGATCGAAGGCGGCAAGCAGACGATCCTGACGCGGAACGTGCGGCTGCTGTGCCAGTGCTACGACATCGGTGAGCCGATGCTCGACACGCTGATCCGTTTGGCGGAGCAATCCAATGAACGGGGCTGGTGGACGGGCTTCAGCGTCAGCCTCCCGGACTGGTTCGAATCCTTCGTTGGCCTCGAATCCGACGCCGCCGAGGTCTGGCGGTACTCGCCGAACTTCATCGACGGCCTGCTGCAAACCCCGGAGTACGCCGCCGCCTTCTTGGAACTGGGCGAGAAGGTGACGGAGCAGAGCGTCAAGCAGCAAGCCGAGTTCCGCCGCGCACGCCAGGACCGGGTCAATCGGGAAGACGACCCGGCCAAACTCCGCGTGGTGCTCGATGAAGCGGCGCTGCGCCGGAAGGTCGGCGGCACTGATGTCCTGCGCGACCAGATCCGCCATCTCGTGGAACTCGCCGAGCGACCCAACATCACGATCCAGGTCGTTCCGTTTGACGCGGGCGCGTACGTCGGCATGCAGAGCCCGTTCCACCTGCTGCGGTTCGCCGGGGGATTCGATGACCTGGACGCCGTCTACCTGGAGAACCAGCGCGGCGCGGTCTGGATGGAGCGTCCCACGGACATTACGTACTACATCCGGCTCTTCGAGCGGATGACCGACATCGCGCTTGCAGCGGATGAAACCGCAGATTTCATGGATCACCTGGCTTCGTCCCTGTGAACACGCCTGAGGGAGAAGCGCGAGGTGACGGATCTTTCCATTGCCTTATGCCGGAAGAGCACGCACAGCAGGGAGAAGGGCACTTGCTTGGAGTTGGCGTTGAACGTGCCGGGGGTTGGCGCGGTGCGGGATTCGAAGGCTCCGGAGCAGGGTGCTTTGGTGTTCAGCCCGACCCAGCTGCGGGGTTTCCTCGTCGCGGTGAAGTCGGGCCGCTTCGACCGCTGATGAATGAGTGAAGGGCATCTCTTGCCAACTCGCTTGGCAAGAGATGCCCTTCACTCGTAATGAGATCGGGTTACTCGATGGGTGGGCGGTCGTTGGCCGGCATTTCGGCCAGCGTGCCGTCCGCGAGGAGTTCGCTGATCGTCGCGGGGAGCACGAACGCCGTGCCGCCACCGGGCTGTTCGAACCACGGCACTGCGGTGCCGCGCAGCGCCTGGAGCGGCCGCTGCACCCGGTACGCGAAGTACGAGCGGTTCGACCACTGCGGCGGCAGCGAGCGATGCGTGTACGGCGTGCGGATCGTGTACGTGACGTTGCCGTTCGGCTCGCCGAACCGGTCCAGTTCGGTGCCCGGCTGCAACATCACGATCCGCCGGTCCCGGTACAGCGTCAGCGGCGGCTCACCGCTGAGCGGCTGGATCTGCTGTCCGCCCTGCGGCTGTCCCGTATGCGGTTGACCTTGCTGTCCGCCCTGCGGCGGACGCGGTGGCCCTGGCGGCGGTCCCTGCCGGTGCGGGCCGGCCATGCCGGGTCCGCCCGGGCCCGGGCGCCGCTCCGCGCCGCCGACCGGGCCCTGTGCAGGACCTGGCGGCACGGGAGCGCCGCTTTCCCGGCGCGGCTGGGG
>NZ_GL877883.1:277831-355417 GCF_000194155.1 Saccharopolyspora spinosa NRRL 18395 | reverse complement strand
GGCGGCGACGGCGGTGCCGTCGGACCAGCCGGGGGCTGCACGGGACGGTCCAGTCGCGATGCGGGCTGGAACCGGGTCGCGTCGTCCCCGGCCTGGGCCGCGGGTTCCTGGCTCGACGGTTCCGGCGGCACACCCGTCGGCTCCTGGTTCGCGGTGAACAGCGGGTTCGCCCCGCCGCGTTCCGGTTCCGGCGCCGAACGCTGCGGCAGGTCGGTCGGTTCTGCCGCCGAACGCTGCGGCAGGTCAGAAACGTCCACTGCGGAGCGCTGCGGCAGGTCCGGAACTTCTGGAGCCGAACGCTGCGGCAAGTCGGGGGCATCCAGCGCCGAACGCTGCGGCAGCTCGGAAACTTCCGCTGCGGAGCGCTGGGGAAGGTCGGCCTGTTCCGGTGCTGAGCGTTGCGGCAGGTCGGAAGCCTCCGGCACAGCGCGCTGCGGCAGGTCGGGAACTTCCGGCGCGGAGCGCTGGGGAAGGTCGGCCACCGGGGCGGGGCCCGGCGCCGCAGCGGTGGCTGGCCGGTCCATCAGGAGGCTGCCCAGCAGGTACGCGGCGGCGTGGTCGACGCGGGCGAACCGGACTTCTTCGCCGCCGTCGGAACCGGCGGTGACGACCCAGTCCGCGCCGTCCTCGACCAGGCAGCGGGCGTCCGGGCTGTGGCTGCCGATGCGGTAGCCAGCACCGTCCACCCGGTGGTCGGTGAGCCGGTCGTGCAGCTTGGCCAGCACTTTCTGCGTGTCGGGCGCTTCGGCCTCGTCGAGCACGTGCCGGGATCCGCCGGTCGGCTCGGCGCGCTCCTCCTCGGGCTCGTCGTCGAAGTCCGGCTCTGGAATGGGCTCCGGCCTGGCGGCCGAGGTCTCCAGCTCGTCGTTGAGCTCGTTGCCGAGTTCGTCGAGGGGCTGGTCGAGGAGCTCGCTGACGGCCGCGTCGCGGGTGGCGTCGTCGACCTCGGCGAGCTGGAAGCCGCGACTGCGGATGTGCTCGACGAGTTCGGCTTCCGGCGGCACCCCGTACTGCGTCAGGTAGAAAGCGATGGCGCCCGGCCACAGCCAGGCGCCGTCGGTGTGCCAGGTGCCCGGCACCGAGGCGGCCCGCTCCGGGTCGAGCTGGTCCTCTTCGTCTTCGCGGGAGGCGAGCACGACCGGTGCGTTCTCCAGGTACTGGCGCAGCGCCGCGACGTCCTCGGCCGGGACCGGCTGGCGGTCGGCGACCACCGGGCGGCCATGCTCGTCGTAGTCGTCGAAGACGTTGGCCACCTGGAACCCGTCGGCAGGTTCGGCGATCCCCGGCTCCGGGATCGGCGCCTGGGCGACAGCGGGTTCGGCGTTCACGGGTTCGGGGGCTGCGGTTTCGACCACCGGTGCCTCAGCGACCAGCGGCTCCACGGTCGACTGCTCGGCGGTCGGTGCTTCGGAGGCCTGGACAGGGGTGCCGTCGAGGCGCTCCTGCATCCAGTCCGGCACGTTCTCCTCGGCGCGCGGGTAGCGACGCAGTTCGTCGACGTACGCGGCACGCGGCAGCGGGCGCTGCCAGAGGGGCTCGGAATCGAAGTTGATGTCGATCCGATAGCTCGATGGACGTTCGACGACGTAGAGGGCACTGAGCCAGGTGCCCACGTCGGGCCGGTACATGCCTTCGCGCAGGCGCTCGAAGATCTCCTGCAGTTCGATCGGCGGCTCCCAGGGGCGGGAACTGCCGTCTTGCGCGGCAACCTCACCCAGCAGGTCGTGGTACTCACCGGTGGCGCGGTACTCCACCGTGATCTCCTGCCAGTCCTCGGGAGCGCCCTGTAACAGCAGAACCCCGATCCTGCGGGCGATCTGCTCCTGCTCTTCCGGACTGATCGCTGTCGGACGCGACATGGGTGACATCCTCCCCCTCTCGACGAAGCAACCCGACTCCACCCCGGCCAAGACGCTACTCGACGCGGGCCCGATGATGGGAGTTGTGGGCGAGTTCAGTGCCGTTGATCCCGGACACGTCCTCACCTCCAAGATCCTCATCACAGAGCGCGGTGATCTCGTCACGAGAGCCTGCCTGCTGGGCGGCCGGATGAACATCACACCACCAGGTGGATCGGACCGGGCGGTGGTCCGGCCGCGGTGGATGATCGACGAAATTCGGTAGCGGTACGGGCGTGCCAGACGCCAGAGTGAGTTGTGTGCTGCGTCCTTATCGACTTCTGGCGGTTGTTCCGCATGCGTCGAGCCTGATGGCGTTCAGCCTGCTCGGGCGCCTGCACATGCCGGCCCTGGCGATGGTGCTGGCCTTCCTGGTCGTCGACTGGACCGGGTCGTACGCCATTGGCGGCGTCATAGGGGCGACGGTCACGACAGGTCAGGCCATCGCCGGACCGCTGCGCGGCCGGGCCGCCGATCGCAGTTCGGCGCCGCGCCTCCTGGTGGTGACCGGGCTGGGTTCCGGGCTCGGAATGGCGGCGATGGTCGTGGTGTCGCGCTGGGTGGAGCCGGCGCAGTGGTGGCTGATGCTGCCGGTGGCGCTGCTCACCGGGCTGTCGCACCCGCCGATCACGCAGGTGGGTCGGGCTATCTGGCCGCGGCTGACTGACGGTCCGGCACGGGAGGCGGCCTTCGCGGTGGAGGCGACGCTGCAGGAGTTGCTGTTCGTGATCACGCCGATGCTGGCGACGTTCGTGGTGGCCGCTTGGGGTCCGGTCGCCGCGATGTTGTCCTGCGCGGCCTGGGCGGCTCTCGGTGCGGCGATGTTCGCCGCTTCGCTGTTGCGCGCGGGGCTGCGCGAGGCGCCGGGGGAGGGCGCGAGCGGTGCCGGCAAGACCGGGTCGTTGTTCCGGGTGCCGGGTTTCACGTCGCTGCTGCTGTTCTTCGCGCTGCTGGTCGGCGGGTTGATCGCGGTGGACCTGGTGCTCGTCGGCTGGGCCCGAGAGCGGGGCGCCCCGGAGCTGGCGGGGCTGCTGGCCATGATTTGGGCGGTCGGTTCGCTGGCAGGTGGCCTGGTGTCGGGCGGTTTCGCGGCGCGCCCGCGGCTTTGGCTGCGCGTCCTGCTCGCCGCGCTCGGGCTCGCCGCCCTGGTGCCCGCTTTGCCGCCGATCACCGATCCGGGTTCGCCGTGGTTGGTCGGTGCGATCTTGCTGGTCGGGGGCACCGCGATCGCGCCGACGCTGGCCGCTTGCAACGGGCGGCTGGCGGATCTGACGCCGGTCGAGCGGCGCAGCGAGGCGTTCGGCTGGATGGCCAGCGCGACGACGCTGGGCGGCGCGCTGGCCGCCCCGCTGGCGGGTTGGATGCTCGACATCTCCGGCCCGGCGGCGGCTGCCGCGGCGGCGGCCGGATTGGCGTTGCTGGGCTTCGGGTTTGTCATAAGTCACAGTGCTCGGGCATCGCGTGCGCTGCCGGGGCCGGAGCAGACTTCGCTTACGTGACTACTACTTCCGTGCGGCGAACGCATGACCGGGCGAAGGCCCGGGAGTGCTCGGCATGTTCGGCCCTGCCGGGGTCGGGGTGCTGCTCGCCATCCGGTTGCCGGCTGATGCGTGGCTCTGCGCCGGCGGTTTCCTGGCGATCTTTGTGATCGGCGGGTCGGTGGCGCTGGTGCGCTTCACGGGGTGCTGGTGCTCAGCCTGGGCATGATCGCTGGTCAGCTGGTCAGCTGGTCAGCTGGTCGGCGAGCGGCTGTTCGACGTGTTCGTCCCGGCCTCCGGTGCGGGCATCTCGACGTCCACATTGCTCGGCGTGCTGCTCCCGGTGGTGGCCGTCGGCGCGGCGGCAATGCCGGACCGGGCGGGACGGTCCGCGCGCCGTCTGCCACGATGAATAGCCGTGAGCGCGACGATTCTGGACGGCAAGGCCACCAAGGACGCGATTTTCGACGAGCTACGGCCCCGGGTCGCCCGGCTGGTTGAGCAGGGGCACGCACCAGGGCTGGCCACAGTCCTGGTCGGGGATGACCCCGGCTCGCAGTCTTACGTGCGCGCCAAGCACAACGACTGCGCCAAGGTCGGCATCAAGTCGATCCGCAAGGACCTGTCCGCCGACGTCAGCCAGGCCGATGTCGAGGCGGTGCTGGACGAGCTCAACGCCGACCCGGCCTGCACCGGCTACATCGTGCAGCTGCCGCTGCCCAAGCACCTCGACGCCGGGCCGTTGCTTGAGCGCATCGCGCCGGAGAAGGACGCGGACGGGCTGCACCCGATCAGCCTGGGGCGCCTGGTGCTCGGCGAGGAGGCACCGCTGCCGTGCACCCCGCGCGGCATCATCGAGCTGCTGCGCCGCTACGACGTGCCGCTCAACGGTGCGCAGGTCGCGGTCGTCGGCCGCGGCATCACCGTCGGCCGCCCGATCGGCCTGCTGCTCACGCGGCGCAGCGAGAACGCCACGGTCACGCTCTGCCACACCGGGACCAGGGATCTCGCCGAGGAGGTGCGTCGCGCGGACATCGTCATCGCGGCGGCGGGCAAGCCGCACCTGATCACGGCGGACATGGTCAAGCCGGGCGCGGCGGTGCTCGACGTCGGCGTGAGCCGCACCGACGCCGGGCTGGCCGGAGACGTGCACCCGGATGTCGTGCAGGTCGCCGGGTTCGTGTCGCCCAACCCCGGCGGGGTCGGGCCGATGACCCGCGCGATGCTGCTGACCAACGTCGTCGAGGCGGCGGAGCGCAACGTCGGCTGATCCGTGCCGGGGGTGCCCCGGTTCGAGTCCACCACCACGGGAGGAACGGCGTGAGCGAACGGTTTGGCGACGGGTCGCGCCTTTCGGTGCACGTGCCGTTCGGACTGGTGCTGCTGGGCGTGCTGATCGGGCTCCTGCTGATCGCCCTGGGGCATTGGCGGCGGGGTTCGGTGCTGCTCGGTGTTGCGCTGCTGGTCGCGGCGGCGATGCGCGGCATGGTCCCGCAGGAGCGGGCCGGGTTGTTGGCGATCCGCAGCAGAGCTGTGGATGTCCTGCTCTACAGCGGATTCGGGCTGGTGATCATCGCGGTGGCGATGACCATCAAGGGCGGACTGCTGGGCTGAGCGCCGTGCGCATCGATCACCGGGCGGATCAGCCGGTTCGCAGCGGAATTCCCGAGCACGGCCGGGTTCCGCGTTACTACGCGGTGAAGATCGAGCTGCTCGAACTCGTCGAGGAGCTGGGCGAGGGTGCCGCGCTACCTGCGGAGCTGGGGCTCGCCGAGCGCTTCGGGTGTCGCGGGTGACGCTGTGGCAGGCGGTCACGGTCACGGAGCTGATGCTAGAAGGCCGGCTGCTGCGCCGGCAGGGCAGCCGCACCGTCCTGGCGCCGCCGAAACTCGTGCAGCCGTTGGCGTTGACCAGCTAAACCGAGGGCGTTAGGGCGCAGGGCCTGGAGCCCGGCCGGACGGTGATCACCGCGAAGTCGTGGGCGGCGCATCCGCGCTTGGCCGCCGATCTCGGGCTGTCGCCGGGAGACGACGTGGTGCATCTGCAGCGGGTGCTGCTCGCCGATGGGGAGCGCGTCGGGCTGGAGTCGAGTTACCTGCCGAAACGGCGCTTTCCGGAGCTGCTCGGGGAGTTCGACCCGTCGGGCTCGTTTTACGCGTTCTTGCGGGAGAAGCTGGGCGTGCGGTTCGGCGAAGCCAAGGAGCGCATCGAGACGGTACTCGCGAGGCGCTGCTGATCGGCCACAACCCGGCGACGCCGATGATCCTGCTGCACCGGCGGTCGTGGACCCCGGACGGCGAGCCGATCGAGCGGGTCCGCTCCCTGTTCCGCGGCGACCGCTCAGCTTCGTTACCCGCCTCCGCGACTGAAAACCCTTCTCGTCAGCTGGGTTCCCGCTGCCGGGTGTTGCGCCGCGCCACCGTCCGTCAGCTGGTCCGGGCCATCACCGCGAGGCGGCGGGCGAGCAGGGCGGCGGCCTCCCGCAGCTCCGGAGGCTCCAGCACTTCTGCCTCGAAACCCAGCCGGGCCACGTGCATGGCGAGCCGGTCCAGGTCCTCCCCGCCGACGACGAGCACGCACCACCCGTCGCGATCGTCTTCGACGCGCCCCACCTGGGGCGGCACCAGTTCCCGCACCCGGTCGGGCCGGGCATGGACCCGCACCCTGGCGAGGTACCGGTACGGCGCCTCGGTCACGGACCGCTGCACGTAGGCGACCGGGTCTGGATGCTCCCCTGCCTGGAAGCGCCAGGTAGTTGCCGCCAACTCGCGCATCCGGTCCAACCGGAAGGTGCGCCAGTCGTCGCGGTCGACGTCCCGGGCCATCAGGTACCAGCGGCGGCCGGTGGTGACCATGCGCACCGGCTCGACCGTGCGCTCGCGTTCCTCACCGGCGCGGCCGGCGTACCGGAACCGCACTCGCACGGCGTCGCGACAGGCCCGCGCGAGCGTCACCAGCAGCTCCGCGTCGATCTCGACCCCGGGGCCGACAAGGGTGTCGGTGGCGCCGTGCACCGCCCGCACCTCGGCGCGCAGCCGGGGCGGCATCACCTGGTCGAGCTTCGCGAGCGCGCGCAACGCGGCCTCGCTCGCCCCGGCGACCGTGCCCCCCGACGCCAGTCGCAGGGAAACCGCCGTCGCGATCGCTTCCTCGTCGTCGAGGAGCAGCGGCGGCAGCCGGGTGCCCGCGCCGAGCTGGTAGCCGCCGCCGACACCTGCCGTCGCGTGCACCGGGTAGCCGAGCGCGCGCAGCCGCTCCACGTCGCGGCGCACCGAGCGGTCGGTGACCCCCAGCTCGGCGGCGAGCTCGGCGGCGGTCCAGGACGGCCGCCTCTGCAGCAGCGCCAGCATTCGTAGCACCCGCTCGGTCGTCGACTCGACGGTCACGCGCTCATCGTTCCACAGATCGCGGAACGATCCTGTCCGCTATGTGCGGGAGGCTGGGACCATGACCGACCCAACCTGGAACCCCCTGCTCCGAGAGCAACTCACCTGGCACTGGGCCAACCAGCTGCGCGATCGCCTCGACGGCCTCACCGACGACGAGTACTTCTGGGAGCCGGCACCCGACTGCTGGAGCGTTCGCCCGCGCGCCACCGGCGCTGCACAGGTGCAGGCCGGGTCCGGCGCGATGACCATCGACTTCGCGATGCCGGAGCCAGACCCGCCGCCGTTCACGACGATCGCCTGGCGGCTCGGGCACGTGATCGTCGGTGTGTTCGCGGTGCGCAACGCCGCGCACTTCGGTCGCGCGCCCACCGACTACCAGTCGTTCGAGTACGCCGCGACTGCGGCCGAGGCGCTGGCCCAACTCGACGCGGAGTACGCGACATGGCTGGCTGGGGTCGAGTCCCTCGGCGAAACCGGCCTCGCGCGCCCGTGCGGGGAGGCGGAGGGGCCGCACGCCGAGCGTCCGCTGGCAGCGCTGGTGCTGCACATCAACCGCGAGCTGATCCACCACCTGTCCGAGGTCTGCCTGCTGCGCGACCTCTACCTGCACGCTAAACCGACTGCGACTGGAGCTACCCGATGAGCCGCCACACTCAGATCACCTTCGACGCCCACGACCCTCGGGCGCTGTCGTCCTTCTGGCGCGACGTGCTGGGCTACGTCCACCCCGCCCCGCCCGGAGTCGATCTGCCCGAGGGCGCCGACCCGCTGGCCGCGTGGGACGACTTCCTCGCGCGGATCGGCGTACCGGAGGAGCAGCGGAACACGAGGTCGGCCATCGAGGACCCGGACGGGCACGGCCCGCGGCTGTTCTTCCAGCAGGTGTCGGAGGAAAAGGTCGCCAAGAACCGCGTCCACCTGGACGTCCGGGCGGCTCCTGGATTGCAGGGGGAGGAGCGGATGGCGGCGCTGGAGGCCGAGTGCGGCCGGCTCGTCGCGCTGGGAGCGACGCGGGTGCGCCGCTACGAGCCCGCTCCTCCGCTCGGCGGCGGGCACATCGTGATGGCTGATCCCGAGGGCAACGAGTTCTGCCTCGACTGATCAGCCGGCAACGCGACGCCGTGAGTGGTTTTGACCGTGCGCCGCACGCCCGCCGAGCTGGCGGTCGCCGAGGACTTCGTCGCTCGCCCGGACGCCGCCGAGCGCGGCGCGAAGCTGCTGGACGCCGCCGAGACGAGGGCGCTGAACCCGGCACTGCGCGGCGAAATACTCGCCGAGCTGTGGTGCGAGCAGGACGGCGCCGTCGAGTCGCGGACCGCGCAGCCCGCACTGCGCGCGCACGAAGACCCCTACGAACTCAAGCAGCGGGCCGAGGAACTGCTCGGCCGCCCGCTGCCGCGGATCGTCCGCCGCTGGGCCGGGGTCTACACGCAGACCTTCGACAAGTCGCGCGTCGCGCACCGCGAGCAGGCGCTGCTCGGCGTCTGGTCTCCCGCGACCCGGCGGCCATCTCCGACGACTTGGACCCGGCGTTGAAGGAGAAGATCACCGCCGTGTTGCGCGACAAGGTCAACAGCGATTACCTGCGGGCCAACGGTTTCTGCACCGGCGACCGGTCCGCTACGCCGCGATGGAGCAGCTGGAGCGGGTGGCCCTCACCGACCAGCCGCTGCAGCGCGCGGACACGCTCTCCGGCGGGCAGCAGCAGCGGGTCGCGGTGGCGCGGGAGCTGTTGCAGAAGCCAGAGGCCCTGCTCGCCGACGAGCCGGTCGCCTCGCTGGACCCGGACTCGGCTGCGCAGGTGATGAACCTGATCGCGGAGATCGGCCGGGCGGACGGGCTCACCGTGCTGTGCAGCCTGCACCCGGTCGACCTCGCGCTGGGCTGGGGACATCGGATCGTCGGGCTGCGCTTGGGGCGGGTAGTGCTGGACACCCCGGTCGACGGGCTGAGCCGGGATGCAACGACGGTGATCTACGCCAAGGTCGGGTCGAGCGAACTCGCGACTGCGGGGTGAATTCCGTAACCACGACAGTAGAAGCGCCGCGCACCAAGCGGGTCGGTCCCGCGCGGAATGGACGGACGCTCGCCCGGCCCCGTCCCGAGGGTGTGATCGCGGCGCTGGTCGTGCTCGCTCTGCTGGCGCCGTGATCTGGTCTTTCAGCGAGCTGCGGCTGAATATTGCGACCATTGTGGATCGTCTCCGGCAACGCGGTGGACTTCGCGCGCCGTACGCTGCCGCTGGACTTCCCGCCGATCGGCGAACTGCTAGCGCTGAGCGGGCAGACGCTGGCGATCGTGGTCCGCGCGACGCTGGTCGCGTCGCTGATCAGCGTGCCGGTGGCGGTGCTGGCCGCGCGCAACACCGCGCTCGGCAGCAGCTGGTCAGCGGCGTGCTGCCGCAGGTGCTGCCGTCGTTCGTGGCGACCTCTCGCTGCACCGGCTGGACATCAACCTGCGGGTGCCGGTGGTGCTCGGCTTCGTCGGTGTGTCGGTGGGCTGGGCCAGGCGATCGCAGACTCGCTTCGGCACCCTCGACTACCCGCGCGGGATGGCGCTGGCGTCGGTGGTGTTCCTGCTCTGCGTGCTGGTCGAGATCGTGTCCGGCTCGATCCGCCAGGCGTTGCTGGGCGTGCGCGAGGAGCGCCGCCGGAATGACCACGGCGTGCTTGCGGCGCTGACCGGGCGGAAGCCGCCCGGCGCGGAGGTGCCGGTTCAGCGGCGCACCCGGCTCGTAAGTGGTGATACCGGTTCTCACCGGAACGAGCGCTCACAACGGATCAGTCCATCGTGGACCTTCGCGCGGTCGCGGGGTACCTGCTACTGGCTGCAGCCCTCCCGCAGGAGCGTTGGTCCGCAATTTCAATGGAAATCAAAGATCCGATTTGCATTGAAATTGTGGCGGTACACGGCGTCGGAGCGGTTCCCGCAGGTCAACGCCAGTGAGTGGTTTTGGTTGGTATAGAGGCTGTTTTGGAAGTGAGGTCCGAGGCGTGGCCGGGCGGGCTTGTGCTTTTGAAGCGGCGAAGCCACTTAGCCCCCGCCCCGCAGCTTGCACCGCCGCGGGTTCGCAGCGGGCGCCTGGGAGTGGCCTGGCTCGGCTTCACCAACCGCTGTGAAGCGAACGGACCGTTCACCTCCGTAGACGACACAAACCGTTTTGGGTGACTTGTGTGGTGGTCAGGGCGTGGTAGACCTCGCGGGCGACGAATCGTTTGAGGCAGCGCATGATCTCTTTCTTCGAGAGTCCTTCCTTGGTGCGGCGTTGGACGTAGGCGCGGGTGCGTTCGTCGTGGCGCATGCGGACCAGGACGATGGTGTGCAGGGCGTTGTTGGCGGCGCGGTCGCCGCCGCGGTTGAGGCGGTGGCGGATGCCCGGATCCTGTCCGTCCGCCAGTCCTCGAAGCTGTTCGTCAGCGACGGCAACAACGCCACGATCGGCAACACCCAGACGATGGCGCAGGCGATCAACATCGCGGTGGACCGCGGTGCCAGCGTCATCAACATCTCGCAGTCGTCGTGCCAGCCGATCGCGCAGGCCAGCAACTACAACGACTACGGCAACCAAGAACTGCACAATGCAGTCAAGGACGCCTACAACGCCGGGGTCGTGGTGGTCGTCGCGGCCGGGAACGTCGGCGAGTCCTGCCAGAAGAACGCGGCCGGAAGCCCGACGACCGCGGTGCTGCCAGCCTGGTTCGACGACTACGTGCTCACCGTCGCCTCGGTGAACCAAGCGGGTGCGCCGTCGGAGTTCACCGTGCCGGGCCCGTGGGTCGACGTGGCCGCGCCGGGCGAGAACCTGATCGCCCTCGACCCGGGTGTCGGCGGCACCGGGCTGGCCAGTCAGATCGCCACCGGCGACAACGGCCAGCTGGGTCCGATCCAGGGCACCAGCTTCGCCGCGCCGTACGTGTCCGGCCTGGCCGTGCTGATCAAGGAGAAGTACGAGCGCGAGAACCGGCCGCTGACCGCCGCGCAGATCATGGACCGGATCAAGCAGACGGCACTGCACCCGGGCGGTATCAACGGGCGCAACGACATCGTCGGCTACGGCGTGGTCGACCCGGCGGCGGCGCTGGACGACGTGGTGCCCGCCGAGTGGGGCGTGGCGGCGCCGCCGCCGAAGCCGACGAAGCTGGACTCGGATGTCATCCCGCAGAAGGACTTCCCGTCCCTGATCATCGCCCTCGGCGGTGCGGGGGCGGGAATCGCGGCGATCATCTTCACGGCGTTTCTGATCAACGCAGTCCGCAACGTCCGAGCGCGAGCGCGCGAGAACGACAGCCGCTGAAAAAGTTCGAGCAGAACGGCCCGATGTCCAAGGTGGACACCGGGCCGTTGTGCGCACCATCAAAGTTGAGCAGTCGGAAGAGAAGAAGTCCGGTGGATGCACCGGACTTCTCAGCAGCAAGCCAGGTGCCGTTAGTGCTTTGGCGCTGCAGAGGCTTGTTGGGCACCCGTTCTGCCTGGAGGTTCCGGGGCTGCCCTAGCGGGAGGGATGCGGTGCGGCTTCGCCAACCGCGAGGGTCAGACCCACCAGCGGCGTCACTACACACATCATCACTGTCCGTTCGCTTCATCAACCTGACGCAGGTTACGGGTTGGTTCTGGGGGCCCCCCGGCCTGTCCGCCTCGATAGGCGGCGCGAACGGTCCGTTCGCTTCAACCAGCACATTCCCAACAGCCTCTACAGCCCGGCCGACGCGCTCGCCGCGGGCGAGCACGATTTCCACCGGGACGTCGGGGGCCCGCAGGACGGGCATCGCGGACCTGTGGCAACGCGAGTTGTGCGTGCACCGCTCGCCTGACGTCGAGCAGCGGTCGTGCCCGCCGCCTGTGCGGTCCGCTTGCCGCGATTTGCGGGTCAGCCGCCCTCGCGGGGACGGGGCGTCTCGATCGAGCAATCTCCGCCCGGGTACACCAGGCCTTCGTGGCCGTCCCTGAACCGCACCTTGTACGGCGGGGCGCCGTCCTCGCCGAGGACTTCCAGGATCTCGGCGAGCTTGTCGGCCTCGTCGACGTGCCTGCTGTGCACGTGCAGTTGGTCGCCTACGGCTGCTTTCATCACCCATCACCTCCGCGGTCCCAGACTAGGTGACCGAGGCCACACCGCGCATCGGGTGAGCCGCGGAGGCGATGGGCCGCTTCGTCAGTTGCCGATCTGCGAGCAGGTGGTGGTCACCTGCCGGTACCTCTCGAGTTGCGCCCTAGTCCACTCCGCGCTCGACTCCAGCGTGATCTCGCCGGAGGCGACCTGCTGCACGGACTGCTGGACGTCGATCAGGTTCTGCCGCAGCGTCTGGTCGGCCGTCTGCTCGACCAGCTGGCGCAGTTCCTCGGCCTTCGCTTGCGCGTCGGCCTGCGCCTGCTTCGGGTCGGCGAAGTTGGGCATGAAGCTCGCGACGTTGATCGCCTGCAGGCAGGCCGACGCCGCGTCCAGGTTGTCCTGTGCCTGCCGGAGCTGCTCGTCGGCATTCTGCAGGTTCTGCTGGGCTTCCTGGACCTCGCCGCACGCGGCGAGGCCGATCAGCAGCGGCAACGACAGCGCTGCCGCCACGAACCGCTTTCGAGCTCGCATCTTCCCTCCGGGGCTTCGGGCGGCGCCGGTGTGATTGCCGCTCTTGTACCCTATCGGCCCCAGAACGAGTGATGGGCGAAATGTCGTATCCTGCGGCGCCCGACTCGCGATTCGAAGCGAACGGCCTGTTCGCGCCACCTGAACGGCGCGAACGGTCCGTTCGCTCCCCCAGGGCGGCTCGCGCCAGGTCAGGACGGGGCGATCCAGGCCGTGACCTCGGGCGGCAGGTCGAGCTGGGCGAGCCACGGGGCCGCGCCGATGCGGTAGAGGGCGACCGCGCTCAGCACCACGGCGGCGATCGTCAGGCCCGGTCCGACCAGCACCATCTCCACCTTGCCGCCGGTCCTCATCCGCAGCGCCTTCGGTGGGGCGACCGGGTACCAGGTCATGCCGCTCAGCGGCACCGGCCAGAGCATCGGGCAACCCTGCTCGGTGATCGCGTCGCCGATGAAGTGCGCGATGCAGCCGATCATCACCGCCACCCCGAAGGCCGCGGCGTTGGTGGGCTGGTCGTCGGCCCAGGCCCAGCAGGCGATGGTGAGCAGCACCGAGGCCGCGGTGATCAGCATTGCATCCTTGCTGGAGGACCAGGTGTGCAGCAGCCCGCGGACCGCGAGCCCGGCGAAGAAGAACATCAGCACGCCGAGCGCGGCGCCCGCGCTGGTCTGCATGATCGCCGTGGTGATCAGCCCGGCGAGCAGCGCGAAGACGACGGTGTGGGTGAAGCCGCGGTGGGTGCCTTCCCGGTCGCTGTCGTGCTTGGTGCGGGTGAGGCGGTAGATGAAGCCGCTGAAGCCGCTGATCCCGGTCGACGCGCCGCGGGAGACGGCGCCGAAGGTGCTGGCCACCGTCGACTTGGGGTGGTCGATGTCGGGCAGCAGCGCGGCCCCGGCGGAAAGAGTTGCGCCGACCACCCAGGTCTTCGGGGATAATTGCCCCAGCGCGTGCGTGTCGGCTAGGGCGGTCACTGCCGCCCAAGCGGCGACACCGCTCATCGCGTGCGTCGGTCCGGTCGCCACGGGTCCTCCAAGATCGGCCACCCAAAGATCCTTCGGTCGGGTGTTGAGCCTAGAAGAAGATCTCGACCCGGGGTCGGCATCGCGAACAGTGGCGCATCGCGCGTCCGCGCGGGTGGTGGTGGGCGACGGGGACAGGGCACAATCGAGGCCGATAGCAGTACGCTTGTACCGCTTGCATTCTCGCGAGAGGAGCACCCCGCCACATGAGCAAGATCAAGGTCCAGGGCACCGTAGCCGAGCTCGACGGCGATGAGATGACCCGGATCATCTGGTCCTTCATCAAGGACAAGCTGATCCACCCGTACCTGGACATCAACCTCGACTACTACGACCTTGGCATCGAGCACCGGGACGCCACCGACGACCAGGTCACGGTCGATGCGGCCAACGCCATCGCCAAGCACGGCGTCGGCGTGAAGTGCGCCACCATCACCCCGGACGAAGCCCGCGTGGAGGAGTTCGGCCTGAAGAAGATGTGGCGGAGCCCGAACGGGACGATCCGCAACATCCTCGGCGGCGTCATCTTCCGCGAGCCGATCGTGATCTCCAACATCCCGCGCTACGTGCCGACCTGGACGAAGCCGATCGTCATCGGCCGTCATGCGCACGGCGACCAGTACAAGGCCACCGACTTCAAGGTCCCCGGCCCGGGCACCGTCACCGTGACCTTCACCCCGGAGGACGGTGGCGAGCCGATCGAGTTCGAGGTCGCCAAGTTCGGTGCGGACGGCGGCGTCGCGATGGCGATGTACAACTACCGCAAGTCCATCGAGGAGTTCGCGCGCGCGTCCTTCCGCTACGGGCTCGAGCGCGGCTACCCGGTCTACATGTCGACCAAGAACACGATCCTCAAGGCCTACGACGGCATGTTCAAGGACGTGTTCCAGGAGGTCTTCGACAACGAGTACAAGGCCGAGTTCGACGCCAAGGGCATCACCTACGAGCACCGGCTGATCGACGACATGGTCGCCAGCGCCCTGAAGTGGGAGGGCGGCTACGTCTGGGCCTGCAAGAACTACGACGGTGACGTGCAGTCCGACACCGTGGCGCAGGGCTTCGGCTCGCTGGGCCTGATGACCTCGGTCCTGATGACCGCCGACGGCAAGGTGGAGGCCGAGGCCGCGCACGGCACGGTGACCCGCCACTACCGTCAGCACCAGCAGGGCAAGCCGACCTCGACGAACCCGATCGCGTCGATCTTCGCCTGGACCCGGGGCCTGCAGCACCGCGGCAAGCTGGACTCGACCCCGGAGGTCGTCGGCTTCGCCGACACCCTGGAGAGGGTCGTCATCGAGACCGTCGAGAGCGGCAAGATGACCAAGGACCTGGCGCTGCTCGTCGGCGGCGACCAGGCGTTCCAGACCACCGAGGAGTTCCTCGCGGCGTTGGACGAGAACCTCCAGAAGAAGATGGCCGACCGCTGATCTTCGGCACCTGGTGAGAACGCCGTCCCCCTCGCGGGGGGCGGCGTTTCGGTTTTCCGGGCGTCAGGGGGCGAAGACGCAGAACTCGTTGCCCTCGGGTCGGCGAGGATGTCCCGGTCGATCTCGGCGTCGCGGGCGCGGACAAGGTGGCGTCCAAGGCGAGTAGTTCAGCGCGGTCGCCGATGACGTCCAGGTGCATCCGGTTCTTCCCGCTCCTCGGATCTGGAACCGGGTTGAGCCAGTTCAGCGGATCGACGCCGGCCGGGTCGACGATCGGCACCGGCCACGCGGCGGGGCTCCGCGGCGCCGGTCTGCTGGTCCCGACGGACGTAGCCGAGCGCCCTGCACCACCAGTCCGCCTGTGCGTGGTGGTCCGGTGCGTCCAACGCGAGGCCCTTGAATCGTGCGGTCGTGCGAGCGATTCAATCGGGCTACAGCCCGCGCTCGAACGCCGGGCGGGCGACACCCGAGGCGTTGAACCGGGCGTGCCGACGGGTGCTCCGGGTTCCGTCGCCGCTTCCGGCGTCGGACGCTGTGGCTTGGACGGCCGTGGTCGACCAGGGAGGTATGCCATGTTCCTGCTGCCCCGCTCGTTGCTGCTCATTGGCGCTGGTGTCCTCGGGGTGAGCTACCTGATCGGCACCGGACAGGCCGGCAGCGGTTTCGGCGGACCCGAGCCGTGCACGTTCCGGGTCACCGCCGACGTGCTCAACGTCCGCTCCGGTCCCAGCTCCGGGAACGCCCGGGTGGGCGAGCTGCGCCAGGGCGCGGAGGTGGCCGCGACGCCCAATGTGGTCGGCGGCTTCCGCGATCTCGGCGACGCGCGCTGGGCCGCCACCGAGTTCTTGGCCCCAGCGCCGGACAGCACCTGCGGTCCCTGACGGAACCCGCGGCGGCCGTGCATCGTTCACCCCATGACATGTGTTCGCGCTGACGGGGAGAGACGATGCCGTACCAGTACAAGGTCGTGGAGCTCCGGGAGAAGTGGCTCGGCGGCAAGATGTCCGGAGACAAGCTGGAGCGGGTCCTCAACGACCACGGCGCCGACGGTTGGCAGCTGAAGGCGATCACTGGTGCGGACGTCAAGGGCCGGGTGGGCCCGGGTGGCGTCGAGGGTCTGCTGGTCACCTTCGAGCGCCAGGTGTGAGGGCGGGGTGGTGCACGGCCGCGCTGGGGGCTCCGCTAAACTGGTGCCTGCAAGCGGCCGGGCCGCTCGGCGCGATTAGCTCAGCGGGAGAGCACTACCTTGACACGGTAGGGGTCACTGGTTCAATCCCAGTATCGCGCACCAACTTCTCGCAGTTCGGAACCCCTGTCGACACACGTCGGCGGGGGCTTTCGGTTCTCCGGATGGGACCATGTGTCCATTGTGGATTTCGGGCTCGCGGAACTGAAGTCGGTCCGGCGGCGGCAGCAAGTGGATGGAGTTCTACCTCTAGGACGTGCACCGGTCGCTCGGGATGAGCACATCGATCACTTCCCTCGCGCGAACACGCACTGGTTCCAGCCCGCTGTGGCACGATCACGGCGGCGCGAAGGCCGTGGGGCGCTACTTAGACCTGCTGGGCCGGGGATTCCCGGACATCCGGTATTCCTGATGATCCTTCGGGTTCGGCTCGACCGTATTGCGAATCACCTCTCTGCCGGATGTCCACTGGGGACTCGAGTCGTGCGGCGACTCCTGCCGATCGTGGACGAGGCGCTGCGCGTCCTGATGTCTCAACCTGAAATGAGAGTCAGTTTCCTCGGTTTTGGGTGTTGCGAAAAAAGTCCATTGAGGACTGTTATCCGCTTTGATCAAGGCGTCGTTACCGAAGTCGCTGATCGACCACTCGTTGTAGTGACCCGTTGCGAACTTTCGCTCCGGTGCTGGTAGAGATCCATATCGGATGGTCGGAAAACCGATCGCCATTTCCGAAAAACATTCTGTATGGAGGGGTAGTAATGAAGCGTGCTCGCTGGATGCTGGGTGCCCTCGGTGCCTTGGCGGCGGTTTCCCTCGTGCCGGCCGGTGCCCAGGCTGCGTCGGCTCCTTCCCCCATCGGATTCAGCACGGAGATCACCAGCGCGGTCGACGGTTCCCGCTGGGCCGACTTCGGTGGCGACCCGGTGATCAAGACTGCCCCGTTCGGCGTGTTCGGCGACGCTGACAAGTGGGTCGTGTCGAACCAGTACGACGGCAGCGTGACCATCCGGAACCAGCAGACGAACCGGTGCGCGCAGGCCAACCTGCAGTGGGGGCCGGAGATCCTCGCCGTGCCGTGCCTGCCCGGAAGCCCGAGCCAGCGCTGGATCCTGGAGGAGCGCGCGGCCGGTTACGTCATCAGCCCGCGGGCGACGCCGGACCTGGCGGTGTCCGTCGAACAGCCGCACTCCCCCGCGGGGAGCTGGCTGAAGCTCGAACCCCGCTGGGACCTGAACGGGTTCAGCACCGCCAAGTCCGGGCACGTCTTCCGGTTCGGCATCTGATCTGATCATGGTGGCCCCACTGGGGCCGGAGTAGTGCAGCGGCCCGCTGGTCCGACGAGCAGTCGTCGGCCCAGCGGGCTTCTTCATGCTCGAATTGGCGAAAGCGGTGTCGCCCAACGGTGATCACTACATGGTGTGATCAACTAAGTTTTTGCTTGCCACCGAATGTCGTTCCACCGGTAGATTTCTGTTGCCCCTTTTCGGGGTGTGGATTCCGCGAAATCCGAAGGCGATGCGCATTTCCAGGATCGCTGCGGGATCAGGAACAGTGCGGAAATAGTAGGTCTACGAAGGGAATCGGTTGATGCGTACTGCGAAGCGCGTGCTCGCTGCCGCCGCTGTGGGGGTGCCGCTGCTGCTCGGGGTGTCGGGTACGGCTATGGCCGCTCAGGGGAGCGGGCACCCGGTGAAGGCTTCCTGGATCGTGAAGGAGACCCAGGAGCAGAGCGCGCAGAACCACACGGTGCAGAACAACATCAACGTCTCGCCCATAACGCAGGTTAGCTACAACAGCAAGGGGGAGCAGGCGGCGATGACCTTTACCCAGCAGAACAATGTCAACGGCACCGAGCAGACCGAGGGCCAGATGGACGTCGACGATTAGGGTCGGCAGCCGCCCGAGCAGTCGTGGCGGAGATGAAGGAACATGAAAAAGGCTTGGCCCGGCGAGGGAATCGCCGGGCCAAGCCCTTTCATGGTGCGGTTGAACCGCGGCAGCGAGGGGGATCCCTGCCGTCAGTCCTCGTCCTCCTGCGAGGCCTCCGCGCTCTGGTCGGTGTCGGCGTCGTTGGCCTGGTTGCTCCAGCTCACCGAGTTCGCCTCGCCGCTACCGACGTTGAAGGTGTACTGCGTCGGCTTGTTGAGGTTGGCCTGCTCGGTGTTGGCGTCCTGGTCCTGGTTCTGGAGCTGGTTGTCGGAGATGGTCGGCCATCCCTTGTGGTGGCCGCCGTCGGCGAGCGCCATTCCCGGAACGCCGAGCAGGATGGGAAGGCCCAGGGCGGTAGCAGCGATGACGCGCTTGGCAGAACGCATAACGAATATTCCCCTTCGTACTGATTTGTCGAATGACGCCGCAGGAATCGCCGGCCGCCTTTGTCGGGTCGAATGGCAGTGGATTCCCATCGGGTTTTGAAACCCCGCCGCAGCGGGGTCTTCTAAAACATAGCGCTGCACGATCTTCTTGCAACCCCAGATTTCGGTCGCTCACCTCATCTGATGATCTCCACCGGCATATGCACGGTGCGGCGCACCGGATGAGGATCTCCGTCCGGGGCAATATGCTGCGTTGTGCAGCAGCTCGTCGTGCGGCGGCGTCGGAAACGATCACGCGATCGGCGACCGCAGCCCGTTTGGTGTCGGATCGTGACTACGTTGCGTTCGTCGCTCGTGTGCTGCATTCGATTTGCGGATGATCGACACCGAAGCGACGAGCCGAAGAAGCGACGAGCCGAACTCGATTAGTGGACAAATCTACGTGAAATTCCGTCGCTTATTGTCGGACTCGAAACGCTGGTGAGCTAATGGGAGCTACCCGGCGTCGTCAGGTGCCCGGTGCCGTCGCCGAGTTAGATCGTCGTCGGCAGTCGCCGTAGATCTTCCGGGAACGAATTAGCGCCTCTTTGGTGGCTGGTGGTGATGATCACCGCTTCGAGGGAATCCGATCGGTGATCGTTTGCGGCTCACGCGGAGAGCTCGTTCCGGGTGCGGTAAGGAAGACGGGGGTTTCCATTCCGGCCAGGACGGAGGATGCACGAAATGACCGAATCTCGGTTGCTCGGCCGCGGTGTCGTCGGCGTTGTCTTCGCTGCGGTGGTGCTGGTTCCAGGGCTTGCCGCGGCCGCGTCCGGCGATGACGCGGAACAGAGCACGCTCAAGCTGACGGTGACGGAGTCCCAGGAGTCCCGGACTGTCACCCTGAACTGCGACCCGGCGAGCGGGGACCACCCGCGGGCGTCCGTCGCGTGCGACGAATTGCACCGGGTTGAAGGGAAGTTCGAGAGGTTGGACCCGGGGCAGCCGAAGAACTGCACCAAGGAAAGCCGGCAGACCACCGCATCCGCGGAGGGGACCTGGCGCGGCCAGCCGGTCGGCTACCAGGTATTGCTGGCCAATCCCTGCGAGCTGAAGGCCGCGACCGGTTCCGTGTTCGCCTTCTGAGCTCACGAATTACCGAGCGCCCGCCGGCCAGAACATTTGCCAGAGCGCGCTCATGATGTCTTCGCCACTCCCCACGGATTGCCGAAAGGCAGGGAGTGCAGCGTAAAAGTCGCCGCCCGTGGTCCAGATGCGCACGCCACGCGGCGGAACCAAGGCGGAATCGCATTTTGGAGGGTGCGACTCTGGCTCTCCGGTCCGCCTGCGCCGCACTCTCACAGTGGCTTCACCGGCTCCCCGGTGGAGCCACTGATCTATTTCCGAGATCGGGTGCGCAGCACTGCCGATGAGCACTGTAGATGAGCACGGCAAAAAGTCGGGGAGCGGGACTGTTCCCGCTCCCCGAAATGATTGCGACACCTGTCCTAGCAGTGTCCAGTGATGGTCCGGTCGACGACGACCGTCGGACCCGTCTTCACGACGAGCCGGGAGCCTCCGTTGTTGGCGACGGTGACGCTGTTGATGGACACCCCGCCGCCGCTTACTGAGCCGCTGGCCCGCACGTTTCCGTCCACTGCCACGGAGTACGCAACCGTCTGGCGGTCATTTGTGGCGCTCCGGAACGTCAGCCGCACCGTGGTGAGACTTCCTTGTCCCACAGCATCTTTCAGCATTTTCCCAACGATAGGCAGGTCCGCGTTGCGCAGGCACTGGGCTTCGCTCACCTCCACGTGAAGCGGTGGTCCGGCCCAGGCGGTGGCGGCGGCCACCGAGGCGCCGGCGGTCAGCGTCCCGAGCGCGGCCAGCACGACCGCCGTCTTTCGGCGAATTTCCATGACTTGCCTCCTGAAACGAAGTTCGTATCGGGATCAGCAACAAACGCTAGGGGCGGTTCGTGCGATGTGCGCGCGAGCGTCCCTTTCTTGGTCCAAACGGGCGATATGGCTCAAGTCGGCGACGTCGATCGTGTTGCGCAAGTCCTTATCGCGCAATGTCTTTTGGGCTCCTGTTCTTGATCATTTCGTGATCGGGAGCGGTGGATTCTACGTCTTGATCCTTTTTGCGGCAGTCGCAATTGCTTCATCTGATCAGTTGAGTTGTGCGGTTGAGATCGGCCCGGCCGAACGACGCTGCGTAGTCGTGCATCCGCAAGGGTGGCGAGAGATTCTCTTTGGTGTGGCCCGACATGCCGGACCCCCCATGTCAATGGCAACGTTTCTCCTGCCGGTCGGTGCACCCCCCAATCCCCGGAATTCCGGGGAACTCAAGCCGACCTGGTTGTGTCCAACATGGATGGGAGTTAAGGAATGCGTACTTCGATTCGCCTTCTCGGTGTTACCGCCGCTGCGGCCGCGCTGCTCGCGATGGGCTCGCCTGCCTTTGCCGGCGGGCACGGCAAGGGGCACGGGAAGGACGACCACTCGGTGACCTACTCCGAGGCCAACGGCGGCAACGGCAAGGGCGGCAACGGCGGCATCGGCGTGAACGTCCTCTGTGGCATCGGTGTCGGTATCCTGGGCGAGGGCAAGGGCTCCTGCTCGGCCGGTAACGGCGGCAACGGCACCGGCGGCGACGCCGAAGCCACCTCGTACGACGAGGACTGACGCCGACCCGGGCGCTGGTAGCCCGGAGCGTCGATTTTGGAGCGTGTCGACCGGTCTGTGCGCCGGTCGGCACGCTCTTTCTTTTGCGGACACAACGAAGTTGATCGCACCTCTGGGTGACTGGGGGTGCGATCTGCATGTCGTTGGAGGGGTTCTGCCGACTCTGGTGAAAGGGTCCACGCGTTGATCTCGGCACCCGCCGGACTTCCCTCGGGCTTCACCGGCGGGGCTGTTCAACCAAGTGGTATCCATCCAGATTGGAGTCTGCAGTGCGCAAGTCTGTTCGTGTTCTGTTCGCCGGGACCGCCGCGGTCGGATTGCTCGCGATGGGAGGGTCTCCGGCGCTGGCCGCCAAGGGCAAGGAAAAGACGTCGGACGACGACTCCACCGTCACGGCCGCGGCCGAAGGTGGTAAGGGCGGCAACGGCGGTAACGGCGGCTTCGGGATCAACGTGTGCCCGTCGATCGCATTGTTGTCGCCGGCGAAGGCGAACTGCGGTGCCGGCAACGGCGGCAGCGCCAACGGTGGCGACGCGGAAGCCTATGCGGAAGACGACAGCAAGGACCGGACGTACTCCAGCGACGACGAGTGATCCTGGAGCTTCCTGGCGAAGGGGGTCGCGGGTTCCGCGTCGGTCTTCCGGTCGGGAGGCCGACGCGCCGCGTCCGAGTTTCGAGTTGGTAGCGGGTAGGCCGTGTCCGAGAAATCCCACGGCCTGCCCGCTTTTCGAGCGTAACGCCGCTGTGCCGGTGCCCCTGGCTGAAGTGGCGAAAGCGCCCGCATCGGGCGACTGGCGCCACTCGGCCACGTAGCTCAGGCCACAGTGGATGATCGGGTTGAGTCGATTTCTTCAGTGCACGTGAAAATGTGTCGGTCTCCTTGCGGAGACCGACACATTTATCTTTTGCACAGCGGGCGAGTTTCAGTCGTCGTCTTCGCTGTTCTCCTCGGCAACCGCGGTCGAGTGCCCGTCGGTGCTCCCGCCGTTCGGCGCGACCGAGCATTGGGCGGTGATCTGACCGCCGGTGAGGGAGATCGGTCGGCAGATGCTGAAACCCTGGCCGGCTTCACCCGCGCTACCGGGCGTCTCCTTGGTGCTTTCGGCCGCGACCGCCTGGGGCAGCATGCTCGTCGCCAGCACGCCGAGGCCGAGTGCGGTTGCAGTGCTGAGGATGCGAACAGAAGTGATCATCGGTGTTCCTTTTCGCGTCGTCGCTCCGGACACGCCGACCGGATCGTCCACCGGTCGGCGTTCCTGGCCGGGCGAAGACCTCGTATCGGGTAGGCCCCGGGTTGATCAGCGCTCGGTCCTGCTCCCGTTCGGGCGGGAGCGCCCGGGCTGAACCGGACCCGCGAGGTCGGCGTCAGTCGTCGGACTGCTCGGTGTCCCGACTGTCGTCTTCCGCATAGGCTTCCGCGTCGCCGCCGTTGGCGTTGCCGCCCTTGCCTGCGGAGCAGTTGGCCTCGGCCTTCGCGAAGATGCTGATCGCCGGGCAGATGTTCAGGCCAAACCCGCCGTTGCCGCCGTTCCCGCCGTTGCCGCCCTGGGCTGCGGCCGTGACGACGGAGTCGTCGTCCGACTCCTTGGCCTTGCCCTTCGCGGCGAGGGCCGGGGACGCACCCATCGCGAGCAGGCCCACGGCGGCGACTCCGGCGAGAAGGGCACGTGCTGAACTGCGCATGTCAGACTCCGATCTGGTTGATTTCCGATGGCGTGCTCGGATTCCGGGGAGCCGGGCCCGGTCGCACGAATGACGCGGCAAACCTTCCACCGTGGCCGAAAATCGACACGCCAACACGCCGAAGCGCCCGCCCTACCACCCATTAGTTGAACGGGCACGTCGAGCACCACGATCTGGTCCAATATGGACAGCTGGTCACATCCATCACTTGCGGATGGGACAACCAGTTCGGTTCGAGCGGGTGGGGCTCGGTCAGCCACCCGCCATAGCGCCGACGATCAGGTACGGCTCCTCGCCCGCTGCCACCTCTTCCGGGAGCGGGGCGTCCGGCGACTCGTGGGAGAGGTCCCGCTCGCAGGCGAAGAAGCGGATGAACGCTCGGCGCAGCTGGGTTTCCTGGTCACGGATGGTGCCGCGCAGCATCGGATAGTGGGCTTCGAGCGCGTCGAGCACCGCGCGCTGCGTGGGCGGGCCGTCAACGTCCAGCTCGATCTCGCGGTCCGCGATCTTGGCGAGCGTCCGCAGGTGGGCGGGGAGCGCGATCCTGATCATGGCAGCGTCTGCACCTCGACGGACAGCACCGCCGGCAGGTCCCGGACGATCGGCCGCCAGCTGTCCCCGGCGTCGGGCGACACGTACACCTGGCCGCCGGTGGTGCCGAAGTAGATGCCGCACTTCTCCAGCGAGTCCACCGCCATCGCGTCCCGCAGCACGTTGACGTAGCAGTGGTTCTGCGGCAGGCCCTTGGTCAGCGGCTCCCACTCGCCGCCGCCGGTCCGGCTGCGGTAGACGCGCAGCCTGCCCTCGGGCGGGTAGTGCTGCTCGTCGCTCTTGATCGGTACGACGTACACCGTGTCCGGTTCGTGGGCGTGCACGTCGATCGGGAAGCCGAAGTCGGTCGGCAGGTCGCCGCTGATCTCGTACCAGGAATCGCCGGCGTCGTCGCTGCGCATCACGTCCCAGTGCTTCTGCATGAACAGCACGTTCGGACGTTCGCGGTGCAGGGCGATGCGGTGCACGCAGTGGCCGACCTCCGCGTCCGGGTCGGGAATGCCCTCGGAGTGGAGGCCGTGGTTGATCGGTTGCCAGCTCTTGCCGCCGTCGTCGGTCCGGAAGGCGCCCGCCGCCGAGATCGCGGTGAAGAGCCGGTTCGGGTTGTCCGGCGCGTGGATGATCGTGTGCAGGCACATCCCGCCTGCGCCCGGCTGCCAGCCGGAGGCGGAGTCGTGTTCGCGCAGCGCGCGCAGTTCCTGCCAGGTCTGGCCGCCGTCGGTGGTGCGGAACAGCGCGGCGTCCTCGACCCCGGCATGCACGGTGTCCGGGTCGGTCGGCGACGGCTCGAGGTGCCAGACCCGCTCGAACTCCCAGGGGTGCGGCGTGCCGTCGTACCACTGGTGCGTGCCGGGGGTGCCGTCGTAGGAGAATTGGTTGCCGACTGGTTCCCAGGTCAGGCCGCCGTCGTCGGAGCGCTGGATTAACTGGCCGAACCAGTCGAGCGACGGCGATGCGTACAGCCGGTCGGGGTTGGCTGGCGAGGCCTTGAGGTGGTACAGCTGCCAGCCACCGAAGAGCGGGCCGCTGATGTCCCACTGCTCGCGGGCGCCGTCCGCGGTGAGGATGAACGCGCCCTTGCGGGTGCCGACGAGAACTCGGACACGACTCATGAGGAACACCTGCTCAACACCGGAATGCTTGTTCGATGTCGGCCACCGTAGGACCATGAGCCGTTCGTGTCTTCTCGATCTTGTGACTCGGCGTCCCGGCGAAGCGTCCCGGCGAAGCGTCCCGGCGAAGCGCTGCTGTCCCGGGTGGGCGTTCGGCGAGCTGAGCGCCCGTGAGTTTCCTAAGTCAACCCCTGGTTTGTGTTGATCGTGGTGGCTTGGTGGGTGGCGGGGCCGAACAGCGACTCCGAGCGCAGGGCCGCGTGGCCGGGCTTGAGCACCTCGTTGATCAGCGCGAGGCGCTGGTCGAACGGGATGAAGACCGACTTCATCCCGTTCACCGTGAACCACTGCGGGTCGTCGAGCGCGAAGTGGAAGTGGTCGACGAGCTCGGTGAACTCGCTGGTCATCGAGGTCTGGCTCATCAGCCGGTTGTCGGTTTTGACCGTGACCCGGAAGTTCAGCCGCCGCAGCAGCGCGATCGGGTGCGCGGCGACCGAGGGAACGGTTCCGGTGTGCACGTTCGACCGCGGGCACCTCTCCAGCGGGATGCGCCGGTCCCGCACGAACGACGCCAGCCGGCCGAGCTTGGCGGTGCCGTCGTCGGCGACCTCGATGTCATCCACGATGCGCCCGTGTGGCCACCTCGATCACCGCGTTCGCGGCGAAGATCCTGGACCAGTACTTCGGCTTCTACGAGCAGAACGTGTTCGGCGACCGCAGCGCGGCCTGCCACGACGTCATCCCGGCGCTGGCTCCGGTACGTCTCGGTTGACGTGGACACCGGCGACGGGCTGGGCCGCCGCGCGACCGTCGCCGACGTCCGCGGGCAGTATCGGGACTTCCTCGCCCAGGACGGCGTGCACCTGCGCGTGGTGCTGGAAACCGGCGGCAACTTCGCCGACCTGCTCGCCGACCGGTTGTGCGCCGACCCGGCGCCGTCCCGCCGCGTCGTGACGATCACCGAGGAAGGAAGTGCGATGTCGCGCACCCATGACGTCGTCGTGGTCGGCTCGCTGAACATCGATCTGACCGCGCGCGTGCACCGCCGCCCGCTGCCGGGCGAAACGGTGCAGCCCGCCGCGTTTCGGAGACCGGAGAGAACAGCATCATCGTTCGTGTCCGCAGCGGCCAACGCGCGGCTCTCGCACGAAGGCCGGGAAATCCTCCGGTGCAATGGTTTTCAGGCGCCGACCGAGAACGTCGTGCACGCGGCGGAGCTGCGCCGGGTCGGTGCGCGTTCGGTGGTGGTCACCTTCGGGGCGGATGGTGCGGCCGTCGCGGATGCCGCCGACGCCGAGGAAATCCCAGGAGTCCCGGTCGACGCGGTGGACACCACCGGAGCGGGTGATGCTTTCGCCGCAACCGTGGCTTGGCTCCGCAGCCTGGTCGATCTGCGTCCCTCTGCCGTGCATTGGGCGACCCGCGTGGGAGCTTGCAGCGTGCAACACTGCGGTGCGCAAGCGTCCTATCCCGTGCTCGACCGCGTGCTGAGCGGACCCGGGCTGCCGGATTAGTCCCCGCCGCTAGGAGGTTCCTCATCGTGTCCGATCGAAAGTCCGCCGCACTCCCCAGGATCGCCTCGTCCTTCGCCCTGCTCGGAGTGCTCGTCACCGGCTGCGCCGCTGCCCAGGGTGCCGAAGGCGCGAAGGCTGGCGAACCCCCGAACCTGACGGACCTCAAGGAGTCCATCGTGGACTACCGCGATTCGGGGCGGTGGGACGCCGACATCGCCGAGGCCGACCGGCGCGGCCAGGACTATCTGGCCAAGCGCCTGGAGCAGGGCGTGTCGAAACCGGCGATCGTGCTGGACATCGACGACACCAGCGTGTCCACCTACGGGTACGAGAAGGACATCAACTTCGGCTTCGACCAGGAGTCGTCCGACGAGTACGTGCTCGCGCGCGGGCCCGTCGGGATCGCCGCGACAAGGGACCTGGTGCGATTCGCGGACTCCCACGGCGTCGCGATCTTCTTCGTCACCGGCCGTCGGGAGAGCCCGCAGATGCGCGAGGCCAGCCTGCTGGACCTCGAGGAGGAGGGCTACCCCGAGCCCGACGGCCTGTACCTGCGGCCGACGGACGACCACCGGCCGTCGGTGGTGCCGTACAAGAGTGGTACCCGCGCCGAAATCGAGCGGCAGGGCTACCAGATCATCCTCAGCGTCGGCGACCAGGAGTCCGACCTGGCCGGCGGCCACGCCGAACGCGGCGTGAAGCTACCCAACCCCATGTACAAACTCCCCTGACCTGCGCTCGGCGCCGACCCATGCACGGGTCGGCGCCGAGTCCTGTGTGGAGCGGCCGGCGAAGAACTCCAGCGCCTCAGACGGTCATCTCGAGCACATCGCCAATCGACCTGCCGTCCAGCCGGTGGGCGAGGACGTCCACGGTGAGCCGGCGGCCCTGGCAGGATTCGCGGGTCGAGGCGATGCCGTCCACGAACGACAGGTCCGTGTAGATGACGCCCGTGCCCTCCCCGGTTTCGCACGCGCCCGCAGAGTTCGCGCTGAACAGCGCCGGGCTCACGCCATCGGCCCGGGCGAACGCTTTGCGGATCGGGTCCAGCGCGCCGCTGTAGGTCGCGGTGGTGGAGCGACGGTTCGCGGTCGGAGCCAACTGGTCGATGACGATCCGCGGCGGGTTGCTGGGTGCTGAAGACGCCGTGCACCAGGCTGAACTTGCCGGAGCTGGCGACGCGCTGATCGCGGTGACCACCCCGGGATCTCCAGGCTGAGGCCGCGCAGGTTGTGCAGGTCCCCGCCGGACACAGCCACCGTCCCGGTCGGCCGGCGTACCTCGTCCTTTAGCTCGGTCCGCGCCGCCAGGTGCTGCCCGGTCAGCGTTCCGGCCGCCGCCGGGCGCGAGCCATGCTCGAAGTCGCGCCAGCCTCCTGCACCATTACCTCGGTCCTGACGGCTTTTCGCCTTGCGCGGCGGGAAATTTTCCGATCGAGCTCCCGCGCCGGGGCACCGTCACGCGGGAACTCGATCGGTTCGGGAACCCGGTTCCGGGGGCGCGGTCCACAGAGGACTCCGGCACCGGGTCTGGGCGAGGTCTGGGGCGGCGGACCTGGGCGGTCCACCCCAGTGGGTCAGGCGGAGGCGGCCAGCCAGGCTGAGCGGCCCGCGTGGGTCGGCAGCCAGTAGCCCTTGGGCTGGGCGCTGAGCTCCGGGGCCGGCTCGGACAGCGCGAGCAGTTCGGCGATCACCTCGCGCGCCGGGCCGGTGGTGCGCCACAGGACCTTGCTCGGGAAGAGCACATCAGGCTCGTCACCGGGGATCCGCGCCGCGTCGGCGTCGTGCTCGCCGAAGAGCTGCAGGATGTCGAAAACCCCGTGATGGATGCGGATTCCCACCACGGCGACCAGACCGCCGTTGGTGTCGCGAGGGTGCGCGAACTGGAAGTCGCGGGCTACCAGGGCTTGCAGGCCGTTGGTAATCTCGTTCATGGCGCCACCGAGTTTCGTCGTCAAGGGCTTCAACCGTGGCTCCGCGCGGAGCGTCGGCGCGGCTCGTCAGACGATCAAGTCGTCGAACTCGCCGTCCTTGGCACCGTGCAGGAATGCGGCGATCTCATCCCGGCTGTAGACCAGAGCTGGACCCTCGGGGTAACGCGAGTTTCTGACGGCGATCCCGCCGTCGACCAACGGTGCCAATTCGACGCAGTTGCCCACCGCTCCACTGTGGCGGCTCTTTCGCCACACCACGTTGGGAAGCTGCTGTGCGGGCATACCGTTCTGGATGTTCGTCATCCGAACCCACCCTTCCCCGACTAATGCTGCACGATCATATGCACGTGCAGATGATCGTGCAGCCAAGTTAGCAGGTGCAGATGCACGGTTGAATGCACGTGCATCTCAATGAGACCTCGATCACTCTTTTGGGTCAGTTTCGTAACCTTGACGGTAATGCGTCGTTAGCGCGCGGACACCCTGAGCCGATATTCGGGGCACAAAAAGCCACGGCTGGAGGATGTCCGGCGGTGGTGGCTGGACGTCAGCTGTGCTTCAGGGCCTGCAGCAGCGTCTTGCGGGTCTCCTCCGGGGTCTCCGCGTCGACCGCGAGCCGGTGGCTGACCTTGCTGTACACCTCGACCTCGTCCGGCCTGTCCAGGTACAGCGCGCCGCAGAGGTGTTCCAGATAGACGATGTCCGGCAGCTCCGGCTCGGCGAAGCGCAGTATCGTGAACGCGCCCTCCGCGCCGGACCTGCCGAGCTCGAACGGCAGGATCTGCAGCGTCACCGCGGACATCGCCGTCGCATCGAGCAGGAACTGGATCTGCTCGCGCAGCACTTCCCGGCCGCCGATCGGCCGGTGCAGTACCGACTCGTCTATCACCGCCCACAACCGCGGCGCCTTCGGTTGGGTGAACAGCTTCTGGCGCTGCATGCGTAGCCGGACGCGCCGGTCCAGCTCGTCCGCCGGGAACTCGGGGCGGCCCTGGATAGCGACCGCGCGGGCGTATTTCTCGGTCTGCAGCAACCCCGGCACGAACTGGATCTCGTAGGTCTGGATGCGGGCAGCCGATTCCTCCAGGCCGACGTAGTCCTGGAACCATGACGGCATCAGGTCGTTGAAGCGGTGCCACCAGCCGGGTTCGTTCGACCGGCGCACCAGGTCCAAAAAGGACTCGTGCTCCGACTCGTCGGTCACGCCGTAGAGGTTGAGGAGGTCGGCGACGTCGCGCTCCTTGAAACCGACCCGGCCCAGTTCGAGGCGGCTGATCTTCGATCCTGAGCCGCGGATGGAGTATCCGGCGTCCTCTCGGGAGATGCCGCTCGCCTCGCGCAATCGGCGCAGCTGGCTGCCCAGCACGAGACGGCGGGCGGTGGGGCCGCTTCCCGTGGCACTGTCCAAGGCCACGCGAAACCTCCTGTGGAATGGGCTCTACGACCCACTGTCGCGATCCAGTGGTTGAACGTTACGCGGAGGGATAGTAGTGGAATCCAGCCGCAGGTCGAGTGCCTTACCCGGATTGGCGGTATCTGCCCACCTGCAACGTTATCGTTGTTTGATCACCTAACCTGGTCAGCGTCGGGGAGGCAATGGGGTTGGTGAGTGGCATGACACAAACCGGAGATGGGTGCGCGGGTGGTATCGACCCCACGCGGCCGAGCATCGCGCGCGTCTACGACGCGATCCTCGGTGGCAAGGACAACTACGCGGCGGACCGGGTGCTGCGCGACGAGTTGGCCGAGGTCGCCCCGACGCCCGGCGCTTTGGCCAAGGACAACCGTGCTTTCCTGCAGCGGGTCACCCGGTACCTGGCCGGGACGGTCGGGATCGAGCAGTTCCTGGACTGCGGTTCGGGGTTGCCGACGTTGGAGAACACGCACGAGGTGGCGCAGCGGGTCAACGCCGACGCGATCGTCGTCTACGTCGACAACGATCCGACCGCGATCGTGCACGGGCGCGCCCTGCTCGTGGAGAACGACAGGACGCACTTCGTCGCGGCGGACATCACGGATCCGGAGCGGCTGCTCAGAGACCGGGCTGTTGCCAGGGGGCTGGACTGGTCCCAGCCCATCGGGCTTTTCCTGTTCAGCACGCTGCACCACATCTCCGACCAGCACCGGCCGCGAGAACTCATGGCGCGCTACATCGACGCGCTGCCGTCCGGTTCGTACGTGGCGCTCAGTCACTTCTGCCGGCCCGAGGACGCCGAGGCGTTCGAGCTGGCCGGTGAGATCGAGCGGGCTTACTTGGGGGCGATGGGCACCGGCTGGTTCCGGTCCCGCGAGGAGATCGGTGGCTACTTCGGCGGGCTCGACGTTCTCGAGCCGGGCCTGGTGCCGGTGGCGAAGTGGTGGCCGGACGGGCCCGGCGAGCCGCTGAACGCCTTCCGCCGCCTGCTGGTCGGCGGAGTCGCCCGCAAGTCCTGACCGGCTCCGGTCAGTACTCGTTGGTTTCGGCCGTCGTGGGGTGGTCGTGCCAAGTCGCGATCACCGACGAACCGTGTTGGCCCGCGGAGCCCCGCTACGTCCACACCGTGCGGGGCGTCGGCGTGAAACTCGTGGCACCGGACGAGGCGCACGATCGTCCTAGTGGCGCTGGCGGTGACCTCGATGGTCGCGCTGGCGTTCCTGATAGCGCTTGGCCTGAGGATCAAGGAGATGGCTGGCGACCAGGCGATGTCCGACGCCGAGCGGCAGGCCGTCGCGCTGGCGCCGGTGCTGGCCACCACGACCGATCCGGCACTGGCGGGGAAGGCTGTCGCCAGCACCCGCGCCGGGCAGGCCGGGCGGCTCGCCGTCCCGCACGTCGAAGAAGGTCGCTCCAGCGGGGCGGGGTGACCGGTGGGGTTGATCGCCGGTGCCGGTGGTTACCCTCGGTGGCGTGCTGACTGTGTCGACCGTGAACGTCAACGGCCTGCGCGCCGCCGCCAAGAAGGGCTTCGTGGAGTGGCTCGCCGCCACGCGAGCCGACGTGATCTGCATGCAGGAGACCCGCGCGGAGGCCGACCAGCTCACGTCCGAGGTCCGGGAACCCGCCGGTTGGCACACCGTGCTGGCCCCGAGCTCGGCGAAGGGCCGTGCCGGGGTGGCGATCTACAGCCGCGCGGAGCCGGCGGCGGTGCGCATCGGCTTCGGCTCGGCGGAGTTCGACGAGAGCGGCCGGTACGCGGAGATCGACCTGCCGGGCGTCGTGGTGGCCAGCCTCTACCTACCCAGCGGCGACGTCGGCACCCCGCGCCAGGACGAGAAGGAACGCTTCATGAAGGAGTTCCGCGCGTACCTGGGCGACCTGCGGGAACGCGCCGCGGCGGAGGGCCGCGAGGTGCTGGTGTGCGGCGACTGGAACATCGCCCACCAGCAGATCGACCTGAAGAACTGGAAGTCCAACCAGAAGGAAGCGGGCTTCCTGCCGGAGGAGCGGGCCTGGCTGACTGAGGTCTTCGACAGCGGCTACGCGGACGTGCTCCGCCGCCTCCACCCGGAAGGCCCGGGCCCTTACTCCTGGTGGTCCTACCGGGGAAAGGCCTTCGACAACGACTCCGGCTGGCGCATCGACTACATCGTCAGTTCGCCCGGCCTGGCAAGTCGCTGCACGGATGCGTACGTGGAGAAGGCTGCGAGCTATGACCAGCGCTGGTCGGACCACGCACCGGTGACGGCGGCCTTTGACTTCTGACCCGTCTCGTTCCCGATGACGGGTACCAGCTCGACGACACCGGACGCGGAAAGGTGTAGGGCTCTCCGCTGAAAGCGGCGGCAATGAGAAAACGCCCGGCGGCAATGGCAGCTGTCCCGCCTGCGCGTCTGCCCCCGTTGCAGCCCCAGCTGCGGCAGCCCCTTGCTGGTCGGCTGCTCGGTCGAGGTGTGTGACGGCAAGGCAACTGGGGACGCCGACATCTTGAAGGCTGGCGGAACGCGCGACGTCGGCAGCGCTGGCGCGGACCGAAAACACAGTACCGGTCGGATCATGGCTGGTGACGGTCGTCTTCGACGTCTGAGTGTGCCTCCGACGCCCGTGAAGCGCGGGTGAACCCGAATTCGCCGATTTCGTATCCAGTGTGGACAAATTTGCCGAAGCTTGCCGTGCTGACCTGGTTCGACCGGATCGCGGTGCCGGCCGGCTCGTGGACCTCCTCCAGTACCTGTCCTGACCCGCTTCGGCCGGTCAGGACTTGGTGTACGTCAGGTGCATCACTCCGCTGTTGAAGACGTGGGTGTCGGCGAGGTCGTACTGCTCGGGCGCGAAATCGCCGCCGAAGAGCGGGATTCCGGCGCCGGCGACCACCGGGTGCAGCTTGATGATCAGTTCGTCGATCTCCGGTCGCAGCGCCGCCGCGAGCTTTCCGCCGCCGCAGAGCCAGATTCCCATGCCTTCTTCCCGTTTCAGCTCCCGCACCCGTTCGACCGGGTCGGTGGCGACGAATTCCACCGTGGGGTCCGGGCTTTCGGTGATGCTGCGGGAGAACACGATGCTGCGCAGGTGCTGGTAGGTGTTCGTCATCCCTTCCCGCGCACCGATTTCCCAGCTGCCGCGCCCTTGCAGGACCGTGTCGAAGTGCTTGTTCGGCGCGTCGGTGAGGCCGATCAGCGGGCGGATGTGCGTTGGCATGATTTCCGGGTACTCCTCGCGGAGAAAGGTGCCGTGGTCGCCTTCGTGCAAGAAGAAGTCCGGGTTGTCGTTGGCCGGGCTGGTGATGTAGCCGTCGATGGTCGATGCGACCAGGTAGGTGAGCTTTCGCATGGATGCCTCCCACAAGAACCACTTCGTATGTAGTGCTTCAAATGTAGTACTATGCACGTAGTGGTCGCAAGTGGGTTTCTTGGAGGAGCGATGGTGCAGAACCCGGCACGGCGAACGGCCCTGGTCGACGCGGCCATCGAGGTGCTGGCGCGCGACGGTGCGCGCGGCCTGACTTTCCGCGCCGTCGACGCGGAAGCCGGGGTGCCGAAGGGCACGGCGTCGAACTACTTCGCCAGCCGCGATGACCTGCTCAACCAGGTAGGCGCGCACATCCACCAACGACTGACAATCGACCCGGCGCAGCACGGTTCGGCCGACCAGGCGCCGTCGGTGGAACTGCTGACCGAGCTGATGCGCGCGCTGTTCCACCACATCTCGGACGACCGCACCGGCTGGCTCGCGCTGCTGGAACTGCGCCTGGAAGCGACCCGGCGTCCCGAGCTCCAAGCGGCGTTGACGGAAACCCTGCGAGCCAACCTGCACGCGAATATCGAGGGTCGCCGCGAATCGGGAATCCCCGGCGACGACATGACGACGGTGCTGCTCTACTACGCGATGACGGGCCTGATCGTGGAACACCTGACGGTGCCCGAAGTCCTGGCGCCGTTCAACGCGGATGACCTGATCGCCACCTTCGTCAACCGCTCCCTGGCACCCTGACGGCCTTCGGGGTTCACGCGGTTGTGCTACTCCGGTGAGCCGTTTTGCCTAGTACTGCTGCCAAAATGTGCCTCGAAAGCGTGATCCTGTTGCATTTTCAGGAAAATCCTCCCCACCGACGTGCTCTCATTGACGGCGCCGTAACGCTCGGTGAATTGGCCCGTGCTGTGCGACGACGGGCCTGATCGATTGGGAGGTCGGAATGGGCAAGCGGGACGCGGACCGCGACGGCCAGGGCGAAGCCCAACCGGAGAAGTGGGAGAACTGGGGGAACAAGGACGACGGCAACAAGCACGAAGGCGACGACGAGTAGGCGGCACGACGAAGTGACCGCTTGGCGCGATCGGCTCGGTGTACCGCGCGATCGGTTCATCCCGCCCGAGGTGTGGGTCGATGACCCCGTCACGGGCGGGTTCGTCTCGGTGTCCAGGAAGATCGACCAGGCGCGGTGGCGAGAACTGGTCGAGGCCGACGAGCCGATCATCACGCAGGTCGACGACGGCAAGACCCGGCCCGGAGCCGTCGGGTTTCAGCCGACCAGCTCGTGCAGCAAGCCGTCGCTCGTGGCCGACATGCTCGACGCCCTCCAGGTGGAGGACGGCCATCGGGTGCTGGAGATCGGCACGGGAACCGGCTGGAACGCGGCGAACCTCCGCGAGCGCGTGGGCGACGACGGGCAGGTGACCTCGCTCGAGGTGGACCTCGAGCTCGCCGAGCAGGCGGTCCGAGCGCTGACCGGCGCGGGGAGCGCGGTCTTGGTGGTGACCGCGGACGGGACCAAGGGCTACCCGGATCGCGCGCCGTACGACCGGCTGATCGCCACCGCTTCCGTGCGCCGAGTTCCCCGGGCTTGGATCGAGCAGGCAGTTCCCGGCGCCGTGATCGTGACGCCGTGGGGCACCGACTACTGCAACGGCACGCTTCTCCGGCTCACCGTGCCGGGGGACGGTTCGGCGTGGGGGAGATGCGGCAAGAACCTCCGGTTCATGCGGGTTCGCGATCAGCGCCGCGAATTCCTCGACCCGTCCGGCGCGGAAATATCCGGCGCCGACAAGGGGACAACACTGCGAAGCGCACGGGAACTCTTCGAGATGACGGAGTTCTCGCGCGCAGCGTTCACCATCGGGCTTCGCGTCCCGAGCTGCTACCTCACCATCGAGGACATCGACGCCGATCACCGGCACATCGAACTGCACGACGTCCGCACGGCGTCGTGGGCGCGCGTGGTCATGGCACGCGGGGCCGACTTCGAGATCTACCAGCTCGGTCCGCGCCGGCTTTGGGACGAGGCCGACGCCGCGTACGCCTGGTGGCTCGAATCGGGTCTCCCGTCGCCTGACCGGTACGGGCTCACAGTCACGGTGAACGGTACCCACGAGGTGTGGTTGGACGAACCGACCAGCGAGCACCGGTGGACAGTGCAGGGTCTAAAACCTGGTGGCGGATGTTCACCTTGAATGGCGGATTACTGGCGGATCCGCCACCGCAGTGAGACGCGATACACCGTAGGAAGCGATTGCCACACGATCGTGCTGATGGTGGCACTGAGGATGATCAGCAGTGGAGCGATGCTCCTGCTGACATGCTGGAATCGGCGAGACTGCGGCGTCGCTTCCGCTGGCAGGTTCCCTTGCGCCGACCTTCCGCATGCTTCGTGCGAGCGCTCGCTGGTGCTCAACGGCGCGAGCCCACTTGATCCAAGCCGACCGCATCTCCACCAGATCAGGCTCGCCGGGCGATGCCACAAGCCGCGAGACCCTGCGGCAGTCGAGCTCTGACACCCGCTCCGGCGCTCGACCGGGTGACGGGGCCTGTTCCGGTAATTCCCCACGGCGCCAGCAACCTCCAACCGCGGGGCCGCAACGCTCGTTCGGAGGTAGCGGGTCAGCGGGCGATCAGTTCGTTCAGGGGGGTTTCCGGGTCGGCGAGGAGGCTCGTGTCGACCGTTGTGGCCGAGGTGATCAGGGTTTTGATCTGGTCTTGCACGTCCCAGATGTTGACGTTCATGCCCGCCAGGACTCGCCCTTCGGCCAGCCAGAAGGCGATGAACTCGCGGGCTTGGACATCCCCGCGGAACACCACCTGGTCGTAGCCGTCCGGATCGACGTAGCCGAGGTATTCCATGCCCAGGTCGTACTGGTCAGTGAAGAAGTAAGGCAGCTCCGAGTACTTGCCGTCGCGCCCCAGCATCGACGCCGCCGCGGTGGCCGGCTGGTTGAGCGCGTTCGCCCAGTGCTCCACCCGGATCTGCTTGCCCAGCAACGGGTTGAACGCGTTGGCCACGTCGCCGGCCGCGACGATGTTCGGGTCGCCGGTGCGCAGCGAGGCGTCGACGAGGATGCCGTTCTCCACCCGCAGCCCGGCGTCCCGGGCCAGCGCGACGTCCGGTTCCACGCCGACCGCGACCAGCACCGCCTGAGCCGGAACCTCGGTGCCGTCATTCAACCGCACCCCGGTCGCCCGGCCGCTCTCGACCAGGATTTCGCTCACGGCGGTGCCGAAGCGGAAGTCCACGCCGTGGTCCCGGTGCAGTGCCGCGAAGACCTCGGCCACTTCGGGACCGAGCACCCGCAACAGCGGTAGCTCGGTCGTCTCGACGACGGTCACGGCCACGCCGGCTTCGCGCGCGGCGGCAGTGACTTCGAGCCCGATCCAGCCCGCGCCGACCACCACGAGCTGTTCGATGTCGTTCAGGGTCTGCTTGATCAGGTCGGAATCCTCGACCCGGCGCAGGTACAGGACGCCGTCGGCGTCAATCCCGGGCACCGGCAGCGAACGGGGATGCGCACCGGTCGCGATCAGCAGCTTGTCGAAGTCGATCCGGCTGTTGTCGGAGAGCTCCACCTGGCGCAGTGCCCGGTCGATCCGCCGCACCGACACCTCGAGCTGCAGGTCCACCCGGTTGTCGGCGTACCAGGATTCGTCGTGCACGTAAGCGCTGGCGAAGTCGGCGTTGCCCATCAGGTACGCCTTGGACAGCGGCGGACGCTCGTACGGGCGGTGCGGTTCGTCGCCGAGCAGTGCGATGCGCCCGTCGAATCCCAGATCGCGCAGCGCCTGCGCCCCCTTGGCACCGGCCATGCCAGCACCGACGATCACGAAGGTCTCCGAATCAGCCACGACAGCGCCTCACTCCCACCCGACAACCCTCCGGATGGTCAGCGTCCTGCCGTCAACTCGCCCAAGCAACCCCAGATCGTGCGAATTGGACGGTGTGCAGGGAACCTCCGACCGGCAAAGTCGGTCGAAGATGCCCTTTATATCGGGGGCCTGGCGGGACGTGGGCAGATGCTCGGGAATGTGCTCTGACCAGCATGAACAGTGCTGAGGAGTACCGACGTGTTTGGACAGTTTCCGACCCCGGGACGGCCTGGGGACGGCCTGGGGACGGCCTGGTGTGGCCTGGTGGTGAACCGGTGGCCACCTTGCAGGATGCTGATTTCCTGCCCGGTGATCATGCCGTGGTCGCTGCGAGTGGTGCGATCGTGGCCGAGGCAGTGTCCCAGATTTGGATGTTCCGGATGGTCACCGGGCGCTGGGACGTGTTCGGCAATCCTGCGTGGAGCTGGCACGACTGGAAGCGGCTCTAGAGCTCCTGGAAACCGCAGTGAGCGAAGCGCGCCGCACTGTTGAGCCGGTTGCTATGGGCGCTCGGTAACGGGCGCGCACTGGCGGAGACGACGCGAACTAGCTCGGCGGACGGGGTAGATCGTGGTTGGTCTGCCCCGCCCACTTCGTTGGCGGGTGGTCTCAACCTGCAAGGGAGGGGCTGGCTCCTCTTCCCGTCGACCTGACGCTGCCTGATAGCCCTTGTGGAGGTCGACGGGAAGAGGACCATCCCGAACGGACCGCAGCGCGACGGCTCCACCGCTTCCCGGAGACCTGCCGGGGGTCTGGGGCGGCGAGCGCCCCAGGTACGTCTCTCTGGACGAGTGGCCTTCACTCGCCAACGGACCGTCCAACAAAGACGACGTCTTGAACCACACCATCGAGGTCAGCCACGCGTGGGAGTCGGCCCCACACTTCGAACCCGTGGGAGAGGAAGAGTCGGATGCTGGGCTCGTTGCTGGCGAAGATCGTTGTAGCCAGGTTTCGGATTCCCAGCTTCGGGGCGTGGGTGATTGCCTCGCGTAGTAGGTACGCACCCTGCCCTTGGCCACGATGATCAGGGTGTAGGTACACGGCCAAGTCGGCTGTTACGTCGTATCCCCGGCGTCCGTTTAGAAACGGTTCAACGGACAGGTATCCGGTCACTGTGTGCGGGGTGTCCGCTTCGTAGCCAACCCATACGGGCCGCCGTTCGGGGTCCGAGGTTTCAAGCCATTCCTTCCGGGCGGCGACAGTGACCGGTTCGAGATCGCAGGTTGCCGCCCTGCTTGGGATCGCCGAGTTGTAAATTTCGACGATCGAGGGCAGGTCTTCCGGTGTGGCTAGGCGGTGGCTGTACGCCAAGATCTAACTCCTGTCGTTCTGGTGAGGCTACGCATCTTGGTGCCGATACACTTTTAAGCGGTTAGCCTGCCACAGCATCTGGAGTGTGATCATCCGATCAATTGGCATCCATACGTACTCTGCCCCTGGGCGTCCGCCTGAGCGGCGCCCCTTGATCTTTTGTAGAGAAAAATTCGGCAGCACATCGCCTTTGCCGCCTCGCGGTACCTGATGGTGCCTCAGCATTGCGTGCGTTTGTAGGCACTGGCGTGGGTAGTGGCCTTGCAGTAATGGCGTCTCTGGGTTCTATGCGGTGATTTCGTGGTGTGTTCGCGGTTTGGGGAAGCGGCCGGACGGTGCGTCGGGGGGCTTCCACTCCGCCCGGCCGCACGACTCGATGCCGCCGCGAGTGGGGGAATCGCGGCATCGAGCCGGGTCTTTAGATCTCGCGAAGGCGCTGGATGATTCGGTCTCTGAGCTGCTGGTCGATCGGGGGGCAGGTGGTCGGCTCGTTGAACCATTTGGCGCGGTTATCGGTTGCCGGGGCGTAGTCGGGCTCGTGTATGACAGGTGTGCCGTCTGGCCAGTGCATGGGTGAGGTCATGTGGGCTAGCCCTTTATTTCTTTGAGCAGTGTGTTGCAGTCTTGGCATGTATCCAGTCCATTTCGGATGGTTGAGCTAGGGAGAAGGTGTTGCCGCAGAACGCTTTGCCGGCCGTGCCTGAGTCCAGGCGGGTACCGGCGAAGGCGTGGCGTGTAAGGCCGTAGTCGCTGGACTCGTCGGGTACTGGCAGCCAGAAGTAGCGCTGTGAATTTCCTGTCTCAAACATAAGAGTTCCTGTCATCCCTCGCTGCTATCAGGACGCCCGGGGGGTGGGGCCGGTCTTCGGGGGAGGAACGAACCGGCCCCACCATGCCGCCGCGCGCCACGTCGAATACCAAAGGCGTGTCGCGTCGGGCGGAGGTAACTCGATGCCGTTGGTCGCGGCCCGCAAGAGGGCGTCAGTGGTGGCGCCAGGCGTGCGACTCCCGTTCAAGCTCGCGGACCGGAAGGTGTCCGTACCGGGGTCATACGCCTGGGTGTGCGCTGGTACTGCGATGATCACGTGATCACTATCCGACACGGCACGCTCTAGTTGTAAACGTTATCTAGTGCGTAGGATGTCCGACATGTGCCTGTAAACGGAACAGTAACACCCATCGTCATATCGGGTGATCTACATGAGTACGAGCAACGTTAGGATGTGTGCCATGTCTGTTAACGCAGGTAGGCCTTGCGCAAGGGCTCTTTGCGCCGCCCTGCGTGCTGCGCGCGAGGCAAGCAACCTGGGGGTTCGCGAGCTGGCGAGAGCGGTTGACCTGTCACCGGTGCAGATATCGCAATATGAACGCGGTGAGCGTATTCCCGGCGAAGCGCGCACCGGAGTAATCCTTGGTGCACTAAAGGTTTCATCGAGCGAGCAAAATCGGATTCTCACATTGGTGCGCGCCGCGAAAGAGCCGAACTGGCTCACTGTTGGCGTTAATGGCGTTCCGCAACAGTTGGATATGCTGACGGAACACGAGCGGGCGGCATCCGGGATCACTCACTGGGAACCGTTGGTTATCCCCGGACTGCTGCAAACCCCCGATTACACGCGCTCAATTAAGGAAGCGGGCGGTTTGCGACATGAGGAAATCGGCGTCCGTTTGGTGGTCAACGCTGGCAGGCGCGATGTAGTCACAACGGTGTCCAAGCCTGCCAACTATGAGGCTATCATCGGTGAAGCGGCGCTGCTGTCTCCAATCGCATGTAACGCAGTCATGGCAGACCAGCTTCGGCACATCATCGACGACGCAAAGCGGTCTAACGTTGCTGTTCGGGTCATGCCCGAAAAAACATCATGGCATCCCGGCTTGTCAGGTCCGTTTGTTTTCTTCACGTATCCCGATGCGCCCCCGCTTGTATATCTCGAACACCACAGTTCAGGTGCATGGGTTAGCCAGGACTACGACATCGAAGAATACGGCAAGGCTATCGAATGGATGCGTAGGACCACGCTCGATCCAGAAAAGTCACTTGAGCGTATCGAAAAATTGGCGGAAGTATGGGAGGTTTCACCTTGATCGAGTATCATTGGCGGAAATCTAGCTACTCGCATCAAAATGGCGCATGTGTTGAATTAACGAGCACGTTAGACCGCGTCCGAGATTCCAAAGACCCAAATGGTCCGATGTTGAACGTTGATGTGGCGACTTTCGTTCGCGCGGTAAAGGACGGGCGTTTCGATCGCTGAAACGACACGGTGATGCCCCGGTAGCCGGTACCGGGGCATCACCGTGTCGGCTTCGTCTTCGGGGTCACCATCCGGGAGCTAGCCGATTACCTGGGCCACAAAGATCCGGGCTTCACCCTCCGCGTCTGCACCCATATGCTGCCCTCGTCGTGCAACCGCGCACGTGCCGCGATCGACCACTTCACGGACTTACTCACGGCCAACGATCAGCTCGCAGCCTGACACGGCCACCACACGGCCGGACAAGATCCGCAAACTATAAAATCACTGGTCAGAGCACATACGCTCCCAGAAGGTGCCCTTCGGTCGTCACCCGCTAGTGGGTTTCGAGGTCACTTAACGGCGTCGAGGGCGTCGATGAGGCCCGCGCCGTAGAAGCCGGCGCCGCTCTTGCCGCCGGAGCAGACCGCGTCCGGCTTGCCGTCGCCGTCCAGGTCGTAGTTCTTCGGGCACGCCAGGGCGTCAGCCTGGTTGGTCAGCGCGCCGACCACCTGCTGTGCGTTCCAGTCCTGGTGCCTGCTGCGCAGCAGCGCGACCACGCCCGCGGCGTGCGGCCCGGCCATCGAGGTGCCCTGCATCCAGCCCCAGCCGCCGCCGGGCACCGTGGACAGCACCCGACCGTTCTGCGACGGCGTCTGCGGGATCTGGTTCTTGTCACCACCGGGCGCGGTCACCGTGATCGAACCCAGGCCGTAGTTGGAGTAGTACGACTTCACCGTGTCCGAGCCCACCGCCGACACCGCGACCACACCCGGCAGCTCACCCGGCAGGACGTGGCACTCGTGCCCGGTCTTGCGGTCCTGGGTCGGTCCGCCGTTGTTCGGGCTGTTGGTGTCGCGGATCGGCTTGGACAGGTCCCAGTTGCTGTTGCCCGCCGACACCACGTTCACGACGTCCTTGCCCTGCGCGTACGCGACTGCGCGGCGCACCGCCTCGGCACCGGCCCGCTGGTCCGGGTCGCTGTCGCACCACAGGTACCAGGGGTCGACGAAGTAGGAGTTGTTGGTGACGTCGAAGCCGTGCTCGGCCGCCCAGATGAACCCGCAGACCGCGTACTCGGGGTAGATGAAGCCGCCGTCGTCGATGACCCGCACCGAGGCCAGCGTGACGTTCGGCGCGACACCGGAGATGCCGACGCCGTTGCGCGCGGCGGCGATGGTGCCCGCGGTGTGGGTGCCGTGGGCCTGCGTCGGGTCCTGCGGCTGCCAGGCCTCCTGCCGGGTGTCCGGCACGCCCTCGTTCACGCAGCTCACTGACTTGGAGACGGCCAGGTTCGGCTTCAGATCCGGGTGCGTCGGGTCGATGCCGTAGTCCAGCACGCCGACCGTGATGTCCTTGCTGCCCCGGGAGATCGCGCTCGCCTGGTCGGCCTTGATCTGCCGCATGTCCCACTGCTCGGGCTCCAGCGGCTCCGCATTCGCGTTGGCCGAGAACGCGGCGGGCCAGGCCTTGCCCTCCAGCGCCTCCAGTCGCAGCGACTGTGCGGGCGGCAGCTGCTCGGCGAGGTTGCGGCTGGCCCCGGCCTGCTCGACGGCGGGCTGGGTGCGCACCGCGGCGGCGAATCCGGGATCCGTCGAGGTCGCGACGATCACGCCGATCTGCGGCCAGCTCTGCACGACGGTTCCGCCGACCGCGCGCACCGATTCCTCGGTCTGCTGCAGGCCGTCGCCGGTCGGGCCGAGCACGACGAAGTGCACCGGTGCGGCGGTGGCCGCGGGCGCTGGATCGGCCGCGCTGACGATGCCTGCGGGTACCAGCAGCGCCAACGCGAGCGCCGAGCCAGCTATGCGCGCGACTCGACCATTCCTTCTAGAGCGTGACACGTGTCCCTCCTATGGAGACAAAGTGCGATTCACCCAGTGGTATTCGTCGGATTTTGCGCCTGATTCGGTGATCGTGGGTAGGACAGAACGGAGTAATTCAATAGCCGATAGTGAGGCGTCCGGCACGTCTATGGGGGTTGGGTGGCAGGCGCTCGGCGACTTAGAGTCGGCAGGTGTCGGTTGCAGATCTGGAAGTTTCCCCGCCGGAACCCACCCCGAGCGAATCGGCGATGCGCCGCGCGCTCCGCCGCGCCACCGATGGTGTTTCGCTAGACGCCGCCGAAGCCGGGGTCCTGCTGCACGCCCGCGGCGAAGACCTGGAAAGACTGCTGGTCGCGGCCGGTCGCGCGCGGGACGCGCACCTGGTCGCCGAGGGCCACGAAAGTGTGGTCACCTACAGCCGGAACGTGTTCATCCCCTTGACCCGGCTGTGCCGGGATCGCTGCCACTACTGCACTTTCGCCACCGTGCCGCACCGGGTGGAATCCGCCTACCTGGAACGCGACGAGGTGCTGGAGATCGCCCGGCGGGGTGCGGACGCAGGCTGCAAGGAAGCCCTGTTCACCCTCGGCGACCGGCCCGAAGAGCGCTGGCCCGCAGCCCGGGAGTGGCTGGAGGCGCGGGGCTATTCCTCCACAGTGGACTACGTGCGGTCCTGCGCCATCGCGGTGCTGGAGGAAACCGGCCTGCTGCCGCACCTGAACCCCGGCGTGCTCAGCTGGTCGGAGCTGACCAGGCTCAAGCCGGTCGCGGCGAGCATGGGCATGATGCTGGAGACCACCGCCGAGCGGCTTTGGCGGGAGAAGGGCGGGCCGCACTTCGGCAGCCCGGACAAGGAACCCGCCGTCCGGCTGCGGGTGCTGGCCGACGCCGGACGCGTCGCGGTGCCGTTCACCAGCGGAATCCTCATCGGAATCGGCGAAACCCGCGCCGAGCGCGCCGAGTCGCTGCTCGCGCTGCGCAGCGCCGCCCGCCAGTACGGGCACATCCAGGAAATCATCGTGCAGAACTTCCGGGCGAAACCGGACACCGCGATGCGCGGCATGCCCGACGCCGACCTGCACGACCTGGCTGCCACGATCGCGGTCGCGCGGCTGCTGATGCCCTCCGGGGTGAGTGTGCAGGCGCCGCCGAACCTCATCGGCGACGAGCAGCTGCTGATGCTGCGCGCCGGGATCGACGACTGGGGCGGGGTTTCCCCGGTGACCCCGGACCACGTCAACCCGGAACGGCCGTGGCCGCACATCGACGAGCTCGCCGCGAAGACCCGCGAAGGCGGCTTCGAGCTGCGGGAACGCCTGACCGCCTACCCGCGCTACGTGCGCGCCGGGCTGGCCGGGGACAGCGCCCAGTGGCTGGACCTGCGGGTGGCCGGCCACGTCGCGGCACTGTCCGGTTCGGACGGTTTCGCCGACGCCGACGCCGTACCGGTCGGGCGCGAGTGGCAGGAGCCGGACGGCGGGTTCGAGTCCATCGGCCGCACCGATCTGCACCGCAGCATCGACACGACGGGCCGCACGGGGGATCGCCGTGGGGACTTCGACACGGTCTACGGCGACTGGGACGAGCTGCGCCGCCAGCTGCCCGTCGACGCGGCCCCGCAGCGGCTCGATGCCGATGTGCGGGAGGGGCTGCGGCTGGCCGAGACCGACCCGGCCGCGCTGCTCGGCGAGAGCCGCACCGCCGCCGTCATGGCCTTGATGAACTGCGACGGAGCCGCGATGGACGCGCTCGCCGGGATCGCCGACGGCCTGCGCCGGGACGTGGTGGGTGACGACATCACCTACGTGGTCAACCGCAACATCAACTTCTCCAACATCTGCTACGTGGGGTGCCGCTTCTGCGCCTTCGCGCAGCGGGAGCGCGACGCCGACGCCTACCGGCTTTCGCCGGAGGAGGTCGCCGATCGCGCCGACGAGGCGTGGCGGGCCGGGGCCACCGAGATCTGCATGCAGGGCGGCATCGACCCGCGGCTGCCGGTGTCCGGCTACGCCGACCTCGTGCGCGCGATCAAGCAGCGGGTGCCCGAGATGCACGTCCACGCGTTCAGCCCGATGGAGATCGTCAGCGCCGCGGCCAAGGCCGGGGCGAGCATCGCCGACTGGCTGGCCGAGCTCAAGGGGGCCGGCCTGGGCAGCATTCCCGGCACCGCGGCGGAGATCCTCGACGACGAGGTGCGCTGGGTGCTGACCAAGGGCAAGCTCCCCGCCGCCGAGTGGATCGAGGTCGTCAGCACCGCGCACCGGCTCGGCATCCCGTCCTCGTCGACCATGATGTACGGCCACGTCGACACCCCGGAGCACTGGCTCGGCCACTTCCGCACCCTGGCCGGTGTGCAGGACGCCGCGGCCGAGCACGGCGCCGCCGGGTTCACCGAGTTCGTCCCGCTGCCGTTCGTGCACCGCAACGCGCCGATCTACCTCGCCGGGCTCGCGCGCCCGGGCCCGACCCAACGGGACAACCGCGCGGTGCACGCGATGGCGCGCATCTTGTTGCACGGCCGGATCGACAACGTCCAGTGCTCGTGGGTGAAGCTCGGCGACGAGGGCACCTCGGAGGTGCTCAACGGCGGCGCCAACGACGTCGGCGGGACGTTGATGGAGGAGACCATCAGCCGGATGGCCGGCTCTGAGCACGGCTCGGAGCGGACCGTCGAGGAGCTGCACGAGCTGGCCGCTCGGGCGGGTCGTTCCGCCCGGCAGCGCAGTACCACTTACGAGCGAATTGGCCGGGTGCATCTGGGGATCAGCCCGACCTAACCCGACTTGATGTGATGTGGATCACTTGGTTGGCCACGGTCGGGATCGGTTTTCGGGCGATTCTGGCCGCTGGCCTGCTCATTTATTGGCCTGGAGGCCCGGCGAAAGTCGTTCAGGATTGGAAAATATGATCACTGCGTCGTGGTCGGCTTACGCAAAGCGACCACGCCGGTAACCGGTGGTGTACGTTCCGCCACCGACCTCGGACGATTAGATGACCCTGAACGGGTCAACTTTCGTAGGGAGAAACGCCCGTGCGTAGCCGAATATCCCGCGTGGTCACGCGGGTGTCCGTGCTTGGCCCCGCGTTCGCCGCGGTGCTCCTGGCGACTGCCGGCGTTGCCGCTGCCGCCGACTCGACCGTCCTCGCGGGCAGCCCCCTGGAATCGCTGAGCGCTCCGGTCGGACTCACGGCGGTCGCTCTCGGAGTGGCCGGCATGGTCGCGGGCATGTTCCGGAAGAAGAAGATCCAGCCGGAGAACCAGCGCAAGACCTGACCCAGCGACAACCTGAGAGGTCGATCCCACAGCTCCGGCAGGACTTGCGAGAATCACCACGTGAGCAGCGACAGCCCCGCACCCCAGACCAGCGACCAGCCCGCGGCGCGGCCGCGCGTGCTGTCCGGCATCCAGCCCACCGCCGACTCGTTCCACCTCGGCAACTACCTGGGCGCCCTGCGGGAATGGGTCACCATGCAGGACTCCCACGACGCCTTCTACTGCGTCGTCGACCTGCACGCCATCACCGTCGCGCAGGACCCGGAGCTGCTGCGCCAGCGTACCCGGCTCTCCGCCGCCCAACTGCTCGCCATCGGCATCGACCCCGACCGCTCGACGCTGTTCGTGCAGAGCCACGTCCCGGAACATGCCCAGCTCAGCTGGGTCCTGGAATGCCTGACCGGGTTCGGCGAGGCCGGCCGGATGACCCAGTTCAAGGACAAGTCCGCCCGCCAGGAACTCGACCACGTCAGCGTCGGGCTGTTCACCTACCCGGTGCTGCAGGCCGCAGACATCCTGCTCTACCAGGCCGACGCGGTCCCGGTCGGCGAGGACCAGCGCCAGCACCTGGAGCTCACCCGCAACCTGGCGCAGCGGTTCAACTCCCGCTACGGCCACACCTTCACGGTGCCCGCAGCGCACATCCCCAAGGAAACCGCCAAGATCTACGACTTGCAGGACCCGGCGTCGAAGATGAGCAAGTCGGTGCCCGCCGGGGTCGTCGAGCTGCTGGAGGCGCCGAAGCGCTCGGCCAAGAAGATCCGCTCAGCGGTCACCGACCTGGAGCGGGAGATCCGCTATGACGTGGCGAACAAGCCGGGTATCAGCAACCTGCTGGTGATCTACTCGGCGCTGACCGGCCGCAGCATCGCGGACTTGGAGGCCGCCTACGAGGGCAAGGGCTACGGCGACCTGAAGAAGGAGCTCGGCGAGGTCGTGGTCGAGTTCGTCACGCCGTTCCAGGAGAAGGTCCGCAGCTACCTCGACGACCCGGCCGAACTGGACAAGGTCCTGCACCAGGGCGCGGAGCGGGCGCGGGCGGTCTCGGCCGAAACATTGCGGACCGTCTTCGATCGGGTGGGATTCCTTCCGCCGATGGGCTGAACTGATCAACTGCGGGTAGCCTGCCACCGTTCGGGGGATGCCGTTGCGGCGGGAGGTGCACCGTGGCCGGTCAGGAGCAGGACGCGAAGCCGGGCCGATTGGCGCTGCTGCGCCGCCGCCACCCGTGGCTGGACCGGCTCATCCGGGCCTTCGAGCGCTACCAGGGCCAGTACGGCGACTACTACGCCGCCGCGATCACCTACTTCAGCGTGCTCGCGTTGGTGCCGCTGCTGATGATCGCCTTCGCCGTGGCCGGTTTCGTGCTGAGCGGGAACCCGGATCTGCTGGGGCGGCTACAGATGTCGATCACGTCCGCGGTGCCCAGCCCGGCGATGAGCGACATGCTCAACCGCGTCGTCCAGCAGGCGATCAGCCAGGCCGGGACGGTCGGTGTGATCGGCCTGCTCGCCGCGCTGTACTCGGGGCTCGGTTGGATGACGAACCTGCGGGAGGCGCTGACCGCGCAGTGGACGCAGGAGCCCGCGACGCAGTCGATGGTCCGGCGAATGGCCGCCGACCTGGGGTCGCTGATCGGGCTCGGCGCGGCGGTGGCCGTCTCGCTCGGCATCAGTGCGCTCGGCGGCGGGTTCGGGAGGAGGCTGTTCGAGCTGGTCGGGATCGAGGACAGTCCGGCCGCGGCGCTCGTGCTGCGGGTGCTGTTGATACTGCTGTCGCTGCTGGCGAGCTGGCTGGTGTTCCTGTGGGTGCTGGCGCGGCTGCCACGCAAGGCGGTCACGTTCCACAGCGCGGTGTGGGGCGCGCTGTTCGCCGCGATCGGGTTCGAGGTCCTCAAGCAGGTCGGGGTGGTCTACCTGAACAGCGTCACCAGCTCGCCGGCGGGCCTGGCGTTCGGCCCGATTCTCGGTCTGCTGGTGTTCGCAAACCTGACCTCGCGGTTCATCCTGTTCGTCACGGCCTGGACGGCGTCGGCCCGGGAGAACTTGGAGGACGCGCCTCCGCAGCCGCCGGGCCCGGCGATCATCCGGCCGGTGGTCCAGGTGCGGGACCGGGTGGGCGTGCGGGCCACAACGGGCCTGGTGGGACTCGGCGCCATCGCGGGCTGGGCCTGGCGCCGCAAGCGCTGACCGCAATTTCGATGAGCGTTTTCCAATCTCTTGCGTTGCGGTGCGGGTAGCGGAACGGCAGCGGTCTTATCGGCTGTCGGACATCCGATTTCCAGGAAATTGGGGCTGGTCATCCGGCGATTCCGCAGAGTATTGCCGCGAGTCGGCCGGGCGGGAGAACATCGGCCAGTGCCCGGTCGGCAGGTGGTGCACCGCACAGAAGCCGGGACCAGCACGATCGGCCTGGCCGCCGAACGGGCTGTGGATGTGCGCGGCGTCGCCGACGCGTACCTCGACACCGTGCTCCCGGAGTCCGCAGGCCAGTGCCAGCCCGCCCGGTCCGGCGCCCGCCACCAGTGCGGCGCGCCGGTAGTGGGTTCTGTCAGGGGTGGTCGCCGTTCTGCCTGCGGCGCGCGGCGGCGGCCAGACGAGCGCGGCGATGCCGGAGCGCCAGGACACCCGCAACCGCGACGGCGGCGATCGCGATCAGCGTCAACGGCCAGCCGACCGTGCCGAACATCGACGAGCTCTGCGCCTGGCCGGTCTCCGGCGAATCCGCCGCCGCGTTCTTCACCGGAGACGGGCGGGGTGACGTGGTCACCAGCTCGCCGACCGGGGCACTGGCGTCGAGCCCGAACCCGTAGTCCAGCAGGTGCATGGTCTGCTGGGACTGCCGGATCGGTTGGTTCTCGCCGCGCATCAGCACCGCCACCAGCCGGTGTCCGCCGCGCTCGGCGGCGCCGATGAACGTGTGCCGCGCATCGTCGGTGAACCCGGTCTTGCCGCCGATGCTGCCGGGGTAGTTGAGCAGCACCTGATTGTCGGACCAGACCTCCAGTGGCGGGCCGCCCGGCTTGCCCGGCAGCAGCGTGTTGTGGACGCCGACGATCGGGGCGAACGCCGGCTCGTGCATCGCCGCCCGGAAGATGGCCGCCAGGTCGTAGGCCGAGGTGCTCATGCCCGGACCGTCCAGCCCGGACGGCGTCGCGACCCGGGTGTCCAGCGCGCCGAGCTCGCGGGCCAGCGCGTTGACCTTGCCGAGCGTGGCGTCGACCCCGCCCATCTTCATGGCGAGTGCGTGCGCGGCGTCGTTGCCGGACCGCATGATCAACCCGTACAGCACCTGCTGCACGGTGTAGGTGACGCCGGGGCTGAGCCCGACCCGGCTGCCCTCCTGATTCGCGTCCTCCTGGGTGACGACGATCGTGTCGTCCAGCCGCAGCTCGCGGATCGCGGTGAGCGCGGTGAGCACCTTGATCGTCGATGCCGGGCGGTGCCTGGCGTGCGGGTCTCTCGCCGCCAGCACGGCCCCGCTGTCCAGGTCTGCCAGTACCCAGCTCTCGGCGGTGACCTCGGGGGGCGGCTCCGGCAGGCCCGGCGCGAGGATCACGCCGCACTCCGCCATCCGGTCCCCGCCGACCGGTGTCTCCGGGACTGGCACCGGCTCGGGGACCGGCGAGCCCGGCGCGGGCACCTCGGAGGTGTCCACCGGAGGCGGCGGAACGGCGTGGGGGCACGCTGCCGGCGGTTGGGCCGCGGCCGTGCCGCCGGTTGCCAGCGCTAGCGAAGCGGCGAGAGTGCAAATGGCCGCGCTTAGCGCGGATTTCGTGCGGAGCTGACCGCGGGCACTCAGAGGCACACGCAGCAGGCTAGCCAATCGCCGTGAGCGACGAGACGCAGACCGCCCCCAGACAGGTGGGTGAAGTAGGTTACAGCGGATACTGGGGCCGTGACAATTTCCCGCCGCGTTGCGTTGTTCCTGCTGGCCTTCGGCGTCTGGTCGTACCTGCTGTGGCCGAACTTCGTGCGCAACATCTGGAACAGCGACCGCTCCTGGGCGGGCGGTTCGCCGACGTCCTACCTGATCGTCCACCTGGTGATCGCGGTGGTCTCGCTGGTCCTGGGCACGATCATCGGGGTTCTCGGCTGGCGGGCCTACCGGGCCGCCCGCCGCTGACCCGCCCCCGGGAGCGAAAACGGCGCCCACCTCCGGGGAGGCGGGCGCCGTCGGTGTTCACCGGGTCAGCGGCGGCGGAACATGAGGGCTCGCTTGACCTCTTGGATCGCCTTCGTGACCTGGATGCCTCGCGGGCAGGCATCCGTGCAGTTGAAGGTCGTGCGGCAGCGCCACACGCCGTCGACGTCGTTGAGGATGTCGAGCCGCTCCTCGGCGCCCTCGTCACGACTGTCGAAGATGAACCGGTGCGCGTTGACGATCGCCGCCGGGCCGAAGTAGTTGCCGTCCGACCAGTACACCGGGCACGACGTGGTGCACGCCGCGCACAGGATGCACTTGGTGGTGTCGTCGAACCGGGCCCGCTCGGCGACCGACTGGATGCGCTCCCGGGTCGGCTCGTTGCCGGTGGTCATCAGGTACGGCTTGACCGACCGGTAGGCCTCGAAGAACGGCTCCATGTCGACCAGCAGGTCCTTCTCGACCGGCAGGCCCTTGATCGGCTCGATGGTCAGCGTGGTCTCGCCGCCCTTGACCAGCAGGTCTTTCATCAGCACCTTGCAGGCCAGCCGGTTGACCCCGTTGATGCGCATCGCGTCGGAACCGCACACGCCGTGCGCGCAGGACCGGCGGAAGGTCAGCGTGCCGTCGATGTACCACTTGATGTAGTGCAGCAGGTTCAGCACGCGGTCCGACGGCAGCGCCGGGACCCGGTAGGACTCCCAGTGCAGGTCCTCGTCGACCTCCGGGTTGTACCGCAGGATCTTGACGGTGACCATCGTGGCGCCGTCCGGGATCGGCGGGGCGTCACCCGGAAGATCAGACGCAGCGAGGTCGTCCTTGTTGTTTTTCGTGGTAGCGGCGGTCATCAGTACTTACGCTCCATCGGCTGGTACCGGGTGACGACGACGGGCTTGTAGTCCAGGCGGATGTCGGCCTGGAAGCCGGTCAACCCGAGCGGCGCGTTCGGGTCCTCCTTGTCGGGCAACACCTTGTACTGCATGCTGTGCCGCATGAAGTTGACGTCGTCCCGGGCGGTGTAGTCCTCGCGGGCGTGGCCGCCGCGGGACTCCTTGCGGGCCAGCGCGGCGTTGACCAGCGCCTCGGCCAGGTCGAGCAGGAAGCCCAGCTCGATGGCCTCCAGCAGGTCGGAGTTGTACCGCTTGCCCTTGTCGTGCACGGAGATCCGGCCGTAGCGCTCCTTGAGCGCCTGCACGTCCGACAGCGCAGTCTTGAGGGTCTCCTCGGTGCGGTAGACCGAGGCGTTGGCGTCCATCGTCTGCTGCAGTTCGGTGCGGATCGTGGCGACCCGCTCGCCGCCGTGCGCGGTGCGCAGGTGGTCGACCATGCCCTGCACGAGCTTGGTCGGGTTCTCCGGCAGCTCCACGTGTTCGTGGTTGAGCGCGTACTCGGCGGCGGCGATGCCCGACCGGCGGCCGAACACGTTGATGTCCAGCAGCGAGTTGGTGCCCAGCCGGTTCGAACCGTGCACCGAGACGCAGGCGCACTCGCCGGCCGCGTAGAGGCCGGGGATCGTGTTGTCGTTGTCCCGCAGCACCTCGCCGACGATGTTGGTCGGGATGCCGCCCATCGCGTAGTGCGCGGTCGGGTAGACCGGCACCGGCTCCTTGGTGGGTTCCACGCCCAGGTAGGTGCGGGAGAACTCCATGATGTCCGGGAGCTTCGCTTCGAGCAGGTCCTCGCCGAGGTGCGTCACGTCCAGCAGCACGTAGTCCTTGTTCGGACCCGCGCCGCGACCTTCCAGCACCTCCAGGGCCATCGACCGGGCGACGATGTCGCGCGGCGCCAGGTCCTTGATCGTCGGGGCGTAGCGCTCCATGAACCGCTCGCCGTCTGCGTTGCGCAGGATGCCGCCCTCGCCGCGAACGCCCTCGGTGATCAGGATGCCCAGCCCGGCCAGGCCGGTCGGGTGGAACTGGTAGAACTCCATGTCCTCCAGCGGCAGGCCCTTGCGGTAGATGATGCCCATGCCATCACCGGTGAGGGTGTGCGCGTTCGAGGTGGTCTTGAAGACCTTGCCGAAGCCGCCGGTGGCGAAGATGACCGACTTGGCCTTGAAGACGTGGATCTCGCCGGTGGCCAGCTCGTAAGCGATCGCACCGGAGCAGACCTGCTGGCCGTCCGGGCCGTCGCTGAGCATGATGTCCAGGACGTAGAACTCGTTGTAGAACTCCACGCCATGCTTGACGCAGTTCTGGTAGAGCGTCTGCAGGATCATGTGGCCGGTGCGGTCCGCGGCGTAGCACGCGCGGCGGACCGGGGCCTTGCCGTGGTCGCGGGTGTGGCCGCCGAACCGGCGCTGGTCGATCTTGCCTTCCGGGGTCCGGTTGAACGGCAGCCCCATCTTCTCCAGGTCCAGGACCGTGTCGATGGCCTCCTTCGCCATGATCTCGGCGGCGTCCTGGTCGACCAGGTAGTCACCGCCCTTGATGGTGTCGAAGGTGTGCCACTCCCAGTTGTCCTCTTCGACGTTGGCCAACGCCGCGCACATGCCGCCCTGGGCGGCGCCGGTGTGCGAACGGGTGGGGTAGAGCTTGGTCAGCACGGCGGTGCGGGCACGCTGCCCGGATTCGATCGCGGCGCGCATCCCGGCGCCGCCGGCGCCGACGATGACCACGTCGTACTTGTGGAATTGCATGGTCGCCTCCTCGGGCTGTGGCGGGACCCGCGGGTGGGGCGTCGATCTCGCCACGCTGTGGTCGTCTGCGGCGCTAGCCGATGTTCGGGTCGAAGGTGAAGATCACGAAGGTGCCCAGACCCACGGTCAGCAAGACCGAGACGTACAGCAGCATCTTCAGCCAGAAGCGTGTGCCGTCTTTTCGGGAGTAGTCGTTGATGACGGTGCGGAGTCCGTTACCGCCGTGCAGACCCGCCAGCCACAGCATGGTGAGGTCCCAGAACTGCCAGAACGGGGAGGCCCAGCGGCCCGCGACGAACGCGAAGTTGATCTTGTGGACGCCGCCGTCCAGGAACAGCATGATCAGCAGGTGTCCGAGCACCAGGAACAGCAGCACCACACCGGACAGCCGCATGAACAACCAGCTGTAGAGCTCGAAGTTGTTGCGGCGCGCGGCGGGGCGCGACGAGGTGCGAGGCTTCTCCACGGAAAGCGGTGCGTCGGTGACGCTCATTTGCTCAACCCCCGAAAACTTCCGTGACTGCGCGGCTGATCAGACTGATCGCGGCCGGAATGACCAACACCAGCCAGAGCCCCACGACCGTCCACAGCATCGGCTTCTGGTACTTCGTGCCCTTGGCCCAGAAGTCGACGAGCATGACCCGGATGCCGTTGAAGGCGTGGAACAGCACAGCTGCCAGCAGCCCCAGCTCGAACAGGATCATCACCGGGTGCTTGTAGGTTTCGATGACCGTGTCGTAGGCGTTCGGCGAAACCCGGACCAAGGCGGTGTCCAGGACGTGTACGAACAAGAAGAAGAAGGTGAGTACGCCCGTGATTCGGTGGGCGACCCACGACCACATGCCCAGATCGCCGCGGTAGAGGCGCCCCTTGGCGCGCGGTGCGGTGGCGCGCTGCGGTGCCTCGGCCGCGGAGGCGGTGGTGCTGGCCATGTTGGAAGGCCTCCAACCTCGCTGGTGGACTGACGGCCCCGTTCGGGAACAAGGGGCGACCGGCCCCGAGTTGCAGTTGGTCCCAATTGGTATTGGGTGCACGCCCGTCACCGGCCACGAACTGGGGCCTTGACGCAAGGGATGCTAGACCCGACTAAACGCCCGGGCCTACTCGCCTGCGCTCTCTGTGATCGACCAGACAAGAGTCCCGCCTCGGTTGATCGATGTAGAAATCATTTCGTGACGCGTGAGCAATGCCCAAGCGGCAACGTCAAGACTTAATTTCGAGAGCCACGTCACCGAATGGCGTGCGCCGCGCCCGGGAAGAACAATTCACCAGGAGGCAACACCTTCGTGTGGAGTTCGTCCGAGCCGCGGGCCTCCGGCAACCCGGAACCGCGGGCGAATGGGTCGCGGCGGGACCAACAGGAAAGGGGAACGGCATGCGGCGAACGCCGATTTGGGGAAGGCGCTCGGGTGCCGGAGAACCGCGCCGCAACGGCGCGGCAGTGGTGGCAGTGTTGCTCACCGGCGCGTTGGCGCTGGCGGGATGTGCGAAGGACAGCGGGAGTGGGGGAAATAACAACGCCCAGGGCAAGGGGTGCCAGCTGAGCGCGCCTCCAGCCGGGGCCGCACCGACCACTTCGGCCGCCGAGCAGCAGCCCGCGCCGCAGGCGCCCGCGATGCGGGTTGGGCTGGCCTTCGACATCGGTGGGCGCGGCGATGCCTCGTTCAACGACGCCTCGGTCGCCGGGCTGGACCGGGCGAAGTCGCAGATGGGCTTCACCGACGTCAAGGCGCTCGACGCCGGGGCCGGTGAGCCGGAGGACGCCAAGCAGACCCGGCTGCGGCAGCTGGCGCGCGAGGGCTACAACCCGGTGATCGCGGTCGGCTACGCCTACGCGGACGCGCTCAAGCTCGTCGCCCCGGAGTTCCCGGGCACCAAGTTCGCGATCATCGACGAGGACGTGCAGGGGATCCCGAACGTCACGTCGCTGGTGTTCGCCGAGGAGCAGGGCTCGTTCCTGGTCGGCGTGATCGCGGCGCACAAGTCGCAGAACTGCCACATCGGCTTCGTCGGCGGGGTCAACACCCCGCTGATCCAGAAGTTCGAGGCCGGGTACGTGGCGGGCGCCAAGGCCGCCGCGCCGGACATCAAGATCGAGCGCAAGTACCTGACGCCGGCCGGTGACTTCAGCGGCTTCCAGGACCCCAACAAGGGCTCCGAGGTCGCGACCGGCCAGCTGGAGGCGGGCGCCGACGTGCTCTACCACGCGGCGGGCGCCTCCGGTAAGGGCGTGTTCTCGTCGGTGAAGTCCGCGAACGCGCTGGCGATCGGGGTCGACTCCGACCAGTACAACCAGCCGACGGTCGCGGAGTACAAGGACGTGATCATCAGCTCCATGCTCAAGCGGGTGGACCTCGCGGTGTACGACTACATCGCGGCGGTCGCGCGCAACGACCTGGGCTCGATGCCGAAGAAGTTCGACCTGTCCATCGATGGCGTGGGCTACTCCACGTCCGGCGGCAAGGTCGCCGACCTGGTGCCCGCGGTGGACGCCTACAAGACGGCCATCGCACTCGGCGAGATCAAGGTTTCCGACAAGCCGTGACCCGCCAGGTGAGGGGCATCTCCGGCCGAGCCGGTCGGCTGGAGGTGCCCCTCCCGCTCAACTCGACCGATTGGCGGGTTCGCGCCAAGATCGTCACGGTTGTACCGAAACCGTCCATCGTTGAGCGTCCATCTGGTTCGCTGCCCGTGCCGACGTCCCACGGAGCCCCATGAACACCTCCACTGAGCCGGATCCCGGCGCCGGACCCGGTGAAACCGGGTCCCCGGCCGTCGAGCTGACCGGCATCACCAAGATCTTCCCCGGCGTGGTCGCCAACTCCGACGTGAACCTCTCGGTGCGAACCGGCGAGGTGCACGCGTTGTGCGGCGAGAACGGGGCCGGCAAGTCCACCCTGATGAAGATCCTCTACGGGATGCAGGCCCCGGACTCCGGCACGATTCGCTTGCACGGCGAGGAAGTCCGCTTCCGCACGCCAGCCGAGGCGATCCGCGCCGGTATCGGCATGGTGCACCAGCACTTCATGCTCGCCGACAACCTCACCGTGCTCGAGAACATCGTCCTCGGCGCCGAAGATGAGCACGGCATCGGCACGAAGGCCCGCCGTCGGGTGCTCGAGCTCGCTGCGCAGGCCGGGTTCGAGATGCGCCCGGACGTGCTGGTCGAGCGGCTGGGCGTGGCCGACCGGCAGCGGGTGGAGATCCTCAAAGTCCTGTACCGGGGTGCCCGCATCATCATCCTCGACGAGCCGACCGCGGTGCTGGTCCCGCAGGAGGTGGACGAGCTGTTCGCCACCCTGCGCACCATGCGTGAACAGGGTTTCACGTTCCTGTTCATCTCGCACAAGCTCGACGAGGTGCGGGCCATCGCCGACACAATCACGGTCCTGCGGCGCGGCACCACGGTCGGCACCATCCCGGCCGCGGAGATCACCAGCCGCCGGCTCGCCGAGATGATGGTGGGCAGCGAGCTGCCGGTGCCCGAGCACGGCGAGTCCACTGTGCTCGATCGCGACGTGCTCGTCGTCACCGGACTGTCCGCATCGGAGCAGGACCGGACGCTGCTCGCCGACATCGACCTGACGGTGCGGGCTGGCGAGGTCGTCGGCATCGCCGGTGTCGAGGGCAACGGCCAGACCGAGCTCGTCGAGGCGATCATGGGCATGCGTCCGGTCACCACCGGCCGGGTCTCGCTCGGCGACCGCGACCTGACCGGGCTGTCGACGCTGGCGCGCCGGGAAGCGGGCATCGGCTACGTGCCGGAGGACCGGCACCGACAGGGCCTGCTGCTAGACGAATCGTTGTGGATCAACAGGATCCTCGGCCACCAGACCCGCCGGCCGACGGCCCGCGGGATCTGGCTCGACCGGGCGGGCGCGAAGGCCGACACCCAGCGGATCATCGAGGAGTTCGACGTCCGCACCCCCGGCATCGACGTGGACGCGGCCGCGCTGTCCGGCGGCAACCAGCAGAAGCTCGTGGTCGGCCGGGAGCTCTCCGGCGACCCGGCGCTGCTCATCGCCGCGCATCCGACACGCGGCGTGGACGTCGGCGCGCAGGCGGGCATCTGGGGCCAGCTGCGCGCCGCCCGGTCGGCGGGCCTCGCGGTCCTGCTGATCTCGGCTGACCTCGACGAGCTGATCGGCCTTTCCGACACCATCCGGGTGATGTTCCGGGGGCAGTTGGTCGCGACGGCAGACCCGCGCTCGGTGACCCCGGAGGAACTCGGCGCGGCGATGACCGGTGCAGGGGAGGCGGCATGAACACCTGGCGGGCGCGGCTGCTGCCGCCGACGCTGGCGATCGTCTTCTCGGCGGTGCTGTGCAGCGTGGTGCTGCTGGTCTCCGGCGCGGACCCGCTGTCGACGCTGGCGGAGATGATCGCGCAAGTCGGCCGCGGCACGACCGCCGTGGACATCGTCAACACGGCGGGGGCGTACTACCTGGTGGCGATCGCGGCCGCGATCGGATTCCAGATGAACCTGCTGAACATCGGCATCGAGGGCCAGTGCCGGCTGGCCGCCTGCGTCGCGGCGATCGTCGGCGGCGCGGCGAGCCTGCCGGTCGGGCTGCATGCGGCGCTGGTCGTGGTGGTCGGCGCGGTCACCGGCGCGCTGTGGTGCGGGATCGCGGCGGTGCTCAAGGTCTACCGCGGCGTGTCCGAGGTGATCTCCACGATCATGCTCAACACCCTGTCCATCGGCGTGATCGCCTTCCTGGTGCGGACGTTCGGCGAGATGCGCGGTAACACCCAGGGCACGGAGATCATCCCAGCCAGCGGCCTGGTGCCCGGGATTCCGCTGGGCGGCGCGGGCACGGTGTTCGGCCTGGTGCTGCTGGCGGTGCTGGTCGGAATCGGGTACGCGGTGCTCATCGACCGCACCCGCTACGGCTTCGAACTGCGCGCCTCCGGCCTGTCGCCGACCGCAGCCGTGGTCGGCGGGGTGAACTCCAAGCGCATGATCATGTCCGCGATGCTGCTCTCCGGTGCCATCGCGGGTCTGGCCGGGCTGCCGGAGATCCTCGGCCGGGACCACACCTTCATGATCAACTTTCCGACTGGCTACGGCTTCGCGGGGCTGGCCATCGCCTTGCTGGGCCGCAACCACCCGATCGGCGTCGCCTTCGGTGCGCTGCTGTGGTCCTTCCTGGACAAGAGTTCGCTAACGCTGGACAACATCGGCGTGCCCAAGGAGATCGTGACGATCCTGCAGGGCGCGATCGTGCTGTCGGTCGTCGTCGCGTACGAGTTGGTGCGCCGCCGCGAACTCGCCGCCGAGCAGCGGCGGGTCGGGCGCGCGCTGGGCACCGCGGCCACCCCGGCCGCCGCCGGAACCGGAGGTGAGCGGGCATGACCGCGGTCGTGACCAAATCGGCACCGGCGGACCGGAATACCGGCCTCGGCCGCCGGATGCCCGGCTGGGCCCGCGTCCTGCTGTGGGTGGCGGTCGGTTTCCTGGCGGTGTCGATCACCTCGTACCAGACCGGCGTACCCCAGCTGACCTCGTCCGGCACCGTGCAGGCGGCGGTGCGGCTGGGCATCCCGATCCTGCTGGCCGCCCTAGGCGGGTTGTGGGCGGAGCGCTCCGGGGTCATCAACATCGGCCTGGAAGGCATGATGATCCTGGGCACCTGGGGCGGTGCCTGGGCCGGCTACCAGTGGGGGCCGCTGGCCGGGCTCGTCGCCGCGGCGGTGTTCGGCGCCCTCGGCGGCCTGGTGCACGCGGTGGCGACGGTGACCTTCGGGGTGAACCACATCGTGTCCGGCGTGGCGATCAACCTGCTCGGCGCGGGAACCGCGAAGTACCTGTCGACGCTGCTGTTCGAGCCGATCTCGCGGAACCCGCGGGAGTCGCCGCCGGTGCCGAAGTTCGACACCTACTCGATGCAGCCGGTGGCCGGCTGGCTGCAGCAGCTGGAGGACCTGCAGCGGGTCGGCGTCTCCGACGCGGCGGGCATCCTCGGCGGCCTAGTCTCCGGAGTCTCGCCGCTGACCATGCTCGCCTACCTGCTGGTTCCGGTGAGCTACCTGGTGCTGTGGCGCTCGCCGTTCGGGTTGCGGCTGCGGTCCTGCGGCGAGAACCCGGTCGCGGCGGAGTCGCTGGGCGTGAACGTCTACCGCTACAAGTACATCGCGGTGATCATCTCCGGTGCGCTGGCCGGGCTTGGCGGCGCAGCGCTGATCCTCAACCCGGGGCAGGCGGGCTACCTCGAGGGCCAGACCAACAACCGGGGCTACATCGGCCTGGCGGCGATGATCTTCGGCAACTGGCGGCCGGGCGGGCTGCTCGGCGGCGCGGCGCTGTTCGGCTACTCCGACGGCCTGCAGCTGCGCAGCGGCGAGACCAGCGTGCACGCGCTGTTCTACGGTGCGACGCTGCTGCTGGTGGTGGTCACGGCCGTGCAGGTGTGGCGGCGCAGCTGGTTCGCAGCCGGTATCTCACTGGTCGCCGCCGCGGTGATGTACGCGGTGTACTGGTACACCGACTCGCTGCCCGAGGAACTCACCGCCTACACCCCGCACCTGGTGACGCTGGTGGTACTGGGCGTGGCGTCGCAGCGGTTGCGGCCGCCCGCGGCCAACGGCCTGCAGTACCGGAGGGGAACGGGCTAGTGGCGGAAGTGGACTGGGAGGCGCTGCGCGCCGCGGCGGTGGAGGCCGCGGCGCTGGCTTACTGCCCGTACTCGGGTCTGCCGGTCGGCGCGGCGGCGCTGTGCGACGACGGCCGCGTGGTGACCGGCTGCAACGTCGAGAACGGCTCCTACGGCGTCACGCTGTGCGCGGAGTGCGTGATGGCCGGTCAGCTGCGGCTGACCGGCGGCGGTCGGTTCGTCGCGGTGGCCTGCCGCAGCGGAACGGGTGACCTGCTGATGCCCTGCGGCCGCTGCCGCCAACTCCTCCAGGAGTTGGGTGGCCTGGACTGCCTGGTCGACACCCCCAAAGGAATCCGCCCGATGGCAGAAGTCCTTCCAGACGCCTTCGAGCTTTAGGCGGGCGCGTTGCGCAAGCCTTGTATCATGTGCATGAGAGCTCGGCATCGTGGGTGTCGGGCGAATCGCAAGGTCAGGTGCTTCCCGGGGCAGACCGGGACCCTGACCTTACGCATGTCCGGAGGCAGTTAGCACTCGATCGCCAAGTCGATCTGGTAGAGACGGGCGTCCAGGAGCTCACGGCAGCTGTCCGATCCTCTGAACCGGACTGCACCAGCGTGCAGCTTGTATGTGTCGCGGCCACCACGTAGTTCGTGCATCGCAGATCTCGCCGGATCGTGGCTGCCAGTCTCGAAAACCACCGCAGCGAGGATGTAGTACCCGCCAACTTCGGCTTCCCGAAATGACTCGTCGGCGAAGGCTTGGTTGCCTGCCTCGGTACCCGGCGAGCCTAGCGTCTCGGGAATGTGCTCCGACTGGACCTAGAAATCCACATTGCGCACGGGAAAATTGCGCGATCCTGGTCGTGCGCACCAATTTTCGTGAAGATCACTCGATTGGGGTGTATCTGTTGGTGGAGTTCGGTTCTCTATATAGGCGGAGGATTCCTGCGGGCTGTGGAGGTGGCGAAGGTGCATTCCGCGATTGATGTGATCCGCGCGAAGCGCGACGGGCAGCGGCTCAGCGACGAGCAGATCGACTGGGTGATCGACGCGTACACCCGGGGCGAGGTCGCGGACGAGCAGATGGCGGCGTTGGCGATGGCGGTGCTGCTGCGCGGTATGACCCCGGCGGAGACTGCGCGCTGGACGGCGGCGATGGTCGCCTCCGGCGAGACGCTGGTGCTGGATGGGGTTCGAAGGCCCACTGTGGACAAGCACTCCACCGGCGGCGTCGGCGACAAGATCACGTTGCCGCTGACTCCGCTGGTCGCCGCCTGCGGCGCGGCGGTGCCGCAACTTTCCGGGCGCGGGCTCGGCCATACCGGCGGCACCCTGGACAAGCTGGAGTCGATACCGGGTTGGCGGGCCCAATTGTCGGCCGACGAGATCCGGGACCGCCTCGACGACGAGGGCGCGGTGGTGTGCGCGGCGACGGAGGGACTGGCTCCGGCCGATCGCAAGCTCTACGCGCTGCGCGATGTGACGGGCACGGTCGAGTCGGTTCCGCTGATTGCCAGCTCGATCATGAGCAAGAAGATCGCCGAGGGCGTGCAGTCGCTGGTGCTGGACGTCAAGTGCGGTTCGGGTGCGTTCATGAAGGACCTGGACGAGGCGCGGGAGCTGGCCGCGGCACTGGTGGACATCGGCACGGCCAACGGTCTGCGCACGAGCGTGCTGATCACCGACATGTCGGTTCCGCTGGGCCGCGCGGTCGGCAATGCGCTGGAAGTGGCCGAGGCCGTGGAGGTGCTGCGCGGCGGTGGGCCGGCCGACGTGGTGGAGCTGACGCTGGCCCTGGCCCGCGAAATGCTCGACCACGCGGGATTGTCCGATGTGGACCCGGCCGAGGCGTTGGCCGACGGGCGGGCGTACGGCACGTGGTGTCGGATGATCAAGGCCCAGGACGGCGACCCCGACGCGGCGTTGCCGCGAGCCGAGCACGTCGAGGTCGTGACCGCACCGGAGACCGGGACGCTGGCGAAGCTCGACGCGTATGCGGTCGGGGTTGCGGCCTGGCGCCTCGGGGCGGGGCGAGCCCGCAAGGAGGACGAGGTCCAGCACGCCGCAGGCGTGCTGTGCCTGGCGAAGCCGGGTGATCGGGTGACGGCGGGCCAGCCGCTGCTGGAATTGCACACCGACCGGCCGGAAACCATTGCCGGGGCCCAAGCCGCGTTGGTGGGCGCATACGAGATCAGCGGCGCCGACGAGGTGTCGACGCCGCTGATCCTGGATCGGGTGGCCGCAGGCCACGCATCGAAGGAGCCACCCTGATCGGGCGGCCCGGTCGCGCGGGCTTCTCAGGCGCTTTCGGCGGTGAAGTCGTCTTCGCCGTCTGCGGTGAGGGCCTTGTCGTCGCGCTTCGCGCTCTTGGACCGGCCTCGGCGCTGCTGACGGGGCAGGGTGGTGGGCGGCGGCGGGGCGGACGGCGCGCTGCCGCCGAGGATCAGCTCCGCGAACGTCGCCATCGCTTCGTCGAGCTGACCGGCGTGCCGCCGCTCGCTCTCCTCGTTGGCCTCGCGGACCAGGGCGCCCAGCGCGTCGCTGTCGGGACGGGAGGACAGCGTGCCGGACAGCTGCGACAGGTTCTTCGACAGCGTGCCACCGAGGTCGCCGAGGCCGTTCTTGACGCCCTCTTCGACGTTGTCCAGGCGGCTGGTGAAGCCCTGCTCGACGGTGTCGATCCGGGTGTTGACGTTGTCCTCGACCTGGGTGAGGCGACCGGAGACCTGGTCCAGCCGGTTGGTGAGCTGCTCCAGCCGCTCGGCCAGCTTGTCCAGCCGGTCGGTCGGGTCCACGGCGGGACGCGCGGCGAGCTGGTCGAGCTTGGCGTCCAGCTGGTCGCGGGTGCCGGAGACCGCGTCGGCGAGCGTGTTCTGGGCGTTGGCGGTGGAGTCGGTGACCGCGCGCTGCAGCGCCTCGCGGGTGCCGTCGAGGTGCTCGTGCACGCCTTCGTCGATCTCGGCGAAGCGGCCGCGCAGGCTGGTCTCCAGCGAGTCGATGCGCTCGCGCACCGGGCCGTGCACCGCCGACGGCAGTGCCTCCAGCCGGCCGTCCTGCTTGTCGAGGTGCAGGCCGAGATCGTCGAGGCGCTTGTGGATGTGGCCGAGCTTGTCCTCCAAGCCGTCCATGCGGCCGGAGACGCCGTCCATCCGGCCCGCCACGCCGTCCAGTCGCCCGTCCAGCTGCGCGAACGGCTTGGCGAGCTTGTCCACCAGGCCGTCGACGGCGCTCTTCAGGTCGACGAGCGCGCCGTCGTGCCCTTCCAGCTTGGCCAGGGCCTCGTCGAGTCGTTCGGCGAGCACGCTGACCTCGGTGCGGTCGGGCAGCTCGGACAGGCGTTTCCGCACGGAGCCAAGGGACTCCAGCGGCGACAGCCGGGCGTGGATTTCGTCCAGGGCGTCGAAAATCTGCTGCTGCTCGCTCTCGCGGATCTCAGCCGCACGCGTGAGCATGTTGCGCATGCGGTCGAACGACATGTTCTCGGTCACGGCTAGGGGCGTCCTTCGTCGAGGGGGGTGAGGACTCCAGGAGCCTAGCTAGTCGGTTCCCGCGTTCCCAGGCACCCCCCGATACATTGCGTGACCGCCAAGACATTCTTGACTCCGATCGGTCTTGTTTCGTTAGGCTAAAAAGTCCAATACAGGTGCCGCCGAATGACGCAAGAGTCGTGGTTGCGTCCATCTGGGTGAGTTTTGAGGTACAGCCGTCCGGTTGAACGTGGCCGGAAAGCCGGGTGTATCCGGAGTTGCTTCCGCCTGTCCGTTAGTAGCTGTGCGTGAGGTCTTCGTCGGCGCGCTGTAACGTGGCTGCATGTCGACTCCGGTGAACTTGGACACGATCCGGCTGGTGCCGAAGGTGCTGCTGCACGACCACCTCGACGGTGGCCTGCGGCCGCAGACCGTCATCGATCTCGCACGGGCGGCGGGATACGCCGGCCTGCCCCACGAGGACGCCGATGAATTGGGAAGATGGTTCGCCGCGGCGGCTGATTCGGGGTCGCTGGAACGCTATCTGGAGACCTTCTCGCACACCGTCGCCGTGATGCAGACGGCGGAGGCGCTGGCCCGGGTCGCCGCCGAGTGCGTCGAAGATCTGGCCGCGGACGGAGTGGTGTACGCGGAGATCCGCTACGCCCCGGAACTGTTCCAGGAACAGGGGCTGACGCTCGACCGGATCGTCGCGGCGGTTCAGGACGGTTTCCGGGATGGCGAACGCCGCGCCGCAGCCGAAGGAAAACGTATCCGAATCGGTACCTTGTTGTGCGCGATGCGGCAGAATGCGCGGTCGGCGGAAATCGCGAACCTCGCGGTTCGGTATCGCGACTCCGAGGTGGTCGGCTTCGACATCGCGGGTCCGGAAGCGGGATTTCCGCCCACCCGGAACCTGGACGCCTTCGAATATCTCCGACAGCAAAACGCGCATTTCACCATTCACGCCGGTGAGGCGTTCGGCCTGCCTTCGATCTGGGAGGCGATCCAGCATTGCGGCGCGGAACGCCTCGGGCACGGCGTGCGCATCGTTGACGACATCAAGGTCGACGAGGACGGCTCGGTGCACCTGGGCCGGCTGGCGTCCTACATCCGGGACCGGCGGATCCCGCTGGAGATGTGCCCGTCGTCGAACCTGCAGACCGGGGCCGCCAAGTCGATCGCCGAGCACCCGATCGGTCTGCTGGCGAAGCTGCGCTTCCGGGTCACGGTGAACACGGACAACCGGCTGATGAGCCACTGCTCGATGTCCAGCGAGTTCGCCGCCCTGCACGAGGCGTTCGGCTACGGGTGGGCGGACATGCAGTGGTTCGCGGTGAACGCGATGAAGTCGGCGTTCATCGGCTTCGACGAGCGGCTGGAGATCATCGATGATGTGATCAAGCCGGGCTACGCAGCGTTGCTGGAATGACGTGCGACCGCCGCCGAGCCGGGTGCACGCGCGGCGGCGGCGGCCGTGGATACTGCCAAGCCTGAATGCGATTCACGATCCGCGCGAGCGCGGCCGCGATGCACAGTCAGGAGGGACAGGTGGCACGGGGCGGGGAACCCACGCTGATCACTTCGGTGCAGCGCGCACTCCGGCTGCTAGAAGCCGTGGGTGAGCACGGGAGCGGCGCAACCGCGAAAACCCTCGCCAGACGTACCCGTATCGCGTTGCCGACCACCTACCACCTGCTGCGCACCCTGGTGCACGAGGGCTATCTGGAGAAGCTCGACGACGGAGCCTTCATCATCGGCGAGCAGGTGGCCGGGCTGCACGACGCCGCCCGGGTCCAAGGCCTGCGCAGCCGGGTCCGCGTCGCTATGGAGAGCCTGCGCGACGACCTGAACGCGGCCATCTACCTCGCCCGCTACCACGAGGGCGAGGTAGAGGTCGCCGAGATCGTCGACAGTCCGCGCACGCCGCGGGTGGACACCTGGGCCGACTTCCGGCAGGCCGCGCACGCGACGGCGATCGGCAAATGCTTGCTCTCCGGGTTGAGCAAGGAACAACGCGCCGACCACTTCGGCCGGTATCCGCCCGCCGACCTGACCCCGCGCACGATCACCCGGATCCGCGATCTGGTCAACGGGCCGGTTCGGCCGGTGGTCACGGATTCCGAGGAGTACTCGCTGGGCACCGCTTGCCTCGCCGCGCCGGTGATCGGCGTCGGGGGACCGGCGACGCTGGCGATCTCGTTCCCGGTGCACAAGCTCGGCGACACCAAGTCCTACGTGGAGCCGTTGCGTGCGGCGGCCGGGGAGATTTCCCGGACGCTCGCAGTGGCTGGCGAATTTCCCGCTACCGGGTGATCTCCGGGCTGCTCTCCGTCGCTCGACCAGGGGCGATCACTATCTGAAAAGATCCGCCTTGTTCGTCGCTCCGGCCCCGGCGAGCATCGTTCGCAGCGGGGGCGTACTTCGGTGAGGGGCCGTCACCGCCTTCGCATGGCGACAGGCCCCTCCCAGATGCAGCGGCATTTAGGGGAAAGATGTTCGCGGGCGACGATCGGACGCTGCTCGACTCGGTCCGGGCCGGATCGGCCGAAGCATTCGGCGAGCTGTACGCGCGGCACCGCACGGCGGCGCACGCAATGGCCAAGCAAGTTGTCGGAAGCCCTGCCGACGTCGAAGACCTCGTTGCGGAAGCGTTCGCGAAGATCCTGGACGTCCTGCGCCGCGGTGGCGGCCCGCGCTCCGCGTTCCGCGCCTACCTGCTCACCACGGTGCGGAACCTGGCGATGGCGTTGAACAACCGGGGCCGCCGGGTTCAACTGGCCGCCGAGCTCGACGGTTTCTTCGGGCCCGAGAACCACGTGCAGTTCGTCGATCCCGCGGTGCTGGAGCTGGAGCGCGAGCTCGTGGGGAAGGCGTTTGCCCGGCTGCCGCACCGCTGGCGGCGCGTCCTGTGGTGCATGGAGGTCGAGCGGCTGACGACGGCAGACGTCAGCAGAAAGCTCGGCATCAGCCGCAACAGCGCCGCCGCGCTCGCCTACCGAGCGCGGAAAGGCTTGCGGGAGGCCTATTCCCAGGTGTGCGTGGGCGAACCCACCCGCCGCCGGCTGGCGGCTCCGGGCGTGCTGCTCGCCGAGGTGGCGTGAGAGCCCGCCGGACCGACGCCGTGGCCGGGAGAGTGGCGATTTCGAGAGAAATCGCCACCCAACGCATCGAATCCGGTGCGGCTCAGTGCGTGCGGAACCGCTCCTCCAAGGCCTCGACGAGCTTGCGCCACGTCGCGACCTCGGCGTCGAACGGGGCGCTCGGCGGCAGCCGGTTCGGGCTCGGGCGCAGCACGAAGGAGACCAGCCAGCCAAGCCGCTCCGAAGGCTGCAACGCCTGCTCGACGCTGTCGTCGCCAGCCCACGTCGCCGCGTCCATCAGCAGTTCCTCGGCGAGGTCCAGCTGGGTCGGGTCCACGTCGGATGGTCCGGCGCCGAGGTCGGCGTCCAGACCGGTCAGCACGTAGGTGTTCTCAGGGTCGATCTGGATCTGCAGCTCGCCGGCGGTGGCCTTCTCCTGGACCTGCGACCAGGTCGCGACCCGGGCCAGGTCGGTGTCCTCGACGGCGGCGTCGTCGGCCAGGAACCGGGCCAGCGCGCGCGGCGAGGGGAACACGTCGATCTTGCCGCCGGTGCCGAGGAAGATCGGGTCGTCGTCGAGATAGCAGCGCAGCGAGTAGAGCTCGCCGGTGCCGGTGATGATCCGGATCGGGTCGATGCCGACCTCGCCCCAGAAGCCGACCTCGACCTCTTCGATGTCGTCGACCTCGGGTGCTTCGGCGGCTTCTTCCTCGGAGTCGGCCTCCAACGCCTCCGCGAGCTCGGTTTCCGCCGTGGCGACCGCGTCGGCCGGCACGTCCGGAGTGGTTACGACGGCGTCGATGGCGTCCAGCAACTCGTCCCAGCGCTCGACGACGACCTCGCACAGGTCGGTCCAGCGGCGCTGCCCGTCCTTGCCGGAGAACGCGAAGGTGCCCTGGTCGAGCATGGCGAAACCGTCGGCCGCGTCGAGCACGTCGTGCACCGCGTCCAGCTCGCAGACGTCGGCCAGCGAGCGGGCGATCTCGACGATGTCAGCCAGCTCGTTGATGGTCCAGGTGTCCATCGGCTCGGCGACCAGTTCGGGCACGCCGACCAGGTCGTACTGGTGGTCCTCGTCCGGGCTCAGCTCGACCGCGGACAGGGCGGGCACCACGTGCCAGGCCGGGTGGTCGTCGAGGTCGTGCTCCTCGGCGGTGCGCACGAACGCCGCCAGGCGTGCGGCATCGGGGAACGCGTAGAGGTCGTCCTCGTGTCCGAGGAATGCCTCCCATTCCTCGCCGTCCTCGCGCCATCGCGGTGCCCACAGTGTGACGACGTCGCCCTGCGGGAGCCCGAGCTCGATGGGGACGATGTCCTGCGCCATCTCTCTACCTCCGGTCACCGAACCAGACCTCGCGGAAGCCTACGGGCTCCGCGTTCACAACGTGTTCCCCGGTCCGGCTGTCACCGTATCGAGCCCCTCGAAAGCAACGTTCGACGGAACAGTTCGTAACGATCGCCACTCTGGTGTGCAGCTGTGGCCCAAGTCGAGTTGGGCCCTTCGGCCTAGTGTCGGTCCGCATCCGGCGGTGGGGTCACGGTTGGCGGTACCGGTCTGGCGAGTTCCCGACGATCATGGTCGGAATGGATGTCACGGAGCTGTGGACGAAGATCGTGCTCTGGCTGGCGGAGCACGCCCCGGTCACCGCAGCCGCCCTGCGTCCCCCCGAACCGCCTGACCTTGCCGAGCTGGAGGCGGAGTTCGCCGTCGCGCTGCCCGTCGAACTGCGCGAGCTGTGGACGTGCTGCGGTGGCACCGGCACCGATGTGCTGGCCGACGTCCTGCCACCCTTCTACACGCCCTACAGCGCGGCGCAGGCGCTCCAGTCCTGGCGCGATCACCGCGAGAACTGGACGGCGCAGTGGGAGCGGCCGGCCTGCGACTACTACGCGGGCTCGCCGGGCTCCAGCTTCCACCCGTCGTGGATCCCGATCGCTGGTGATGGTTTCGCGGACGAGCTCGTGGTGGACCTGCGGCCGGGACCGCTGGAGGGCTGCGTGCTGGAGTGGGAGCAGGAGGCTGCCCAGGTGCTGAGGCCGGAGTGGAAGGGCGTCACGTCGATGCTCGCCGACGTCCACCGGGCCCTGGTCGAGGGAGTCCCGGCGGGCCACAGCTACCCGACGGTGACCGAGGACGGCCGCCTCGACTGGCAGATCCGCTGATTCGACTCGACCCGGCGACAGGGCGGACGATCGTCCGCCTCGCGGATCCGATCGCGGGTGCGCGGGCCGGCGAAGGAGGGCCGGGGCGCAAGTACTTCGCGCTGACCGACGAGGGGCGTGCCGCGCTCGCCGAACTGGGGCCGAAGTGGATCGAGTTCGCGAAGAACTCGATCCACCTGGTGCAACGAGGGGTGCAGGGATGATGACGCTGGACACAAGAAGCACCGGGACGAGCTGCTGATAGCGCTGCGGATGCACGAGATCTCCGGCGAGCGGGTCGGCGAGGTGCTAGCCGAGGTCGAGGCGCACGTGACCGAGACCGGCGAGGACCCGGTAGAGGCCTTCGGCCGGCCGCGCGAGTACGCCGCGCAGGTCGCGGAGCAGCTCGACCGCAACACCGGCAAGCGGTCCGGGATGGCGGTCATGGCCAGCGCGACGGTGACGGCGGTGACCATGTTCGGTTCGGATTACCTGCTGGACGGGCTGTTCGCGGATACCGCGCGATCCCGTACACGCTCAAGGGCAGGGTGGCGCTGTCAACGCTGCTGGTGCTGATCCTGGCCGGGACCATGCCGTTCTTCCGGGCGATCACCGCGAGGGCCCGCTATGGGGTCTACGCCGGGATGGCCTTCGGCGCCTTCGCGCTGGCCATCGTGTCGCAGATCGTGATCGGTTCGATCTTCGACGACGTGACGCCGCTGTACCACGCAAGACGTTGGAAGACGCGCATTGGAATTGAAGGTCTGATTTCCATTGAAGTTGCGGACCCCGCGAGGGTCAGGTGCCCACCGGGTGCCAGACCGTTTTGACCTCGGTGAAGGCGCGCAGGCGCTGGAGGTCCGGCTCCCGGGTCCAGTCCGGTTCGCCGCGCACCGGCAGCACGCGCTTGACCGTGTCCGCTGCCGTCTTGGCGAGCTCGGTGCGCAGCTCTTCCGGCGCGCCAGTCGGGTCCAGGGCGTTGACGTCGGCGTGAGCGGCTAGCCAGGGGGCGAGTTCGGCGGCCTGGCCGGTCAGGACGTTTACCACGCCACCGGGCACATCGGAGGTCGCCAGCACCTCGGCGAAGGTCACGGCGGGCAGCGGCCGGTCCGCGCTGGCGACCACGACGCAGGTGTTTCCGGCCGCGATCACCGGGGCCACCACGCTGATCAGGCCGAGCAGCGAGGAGTCCGGGGGAGCGAGCACTCCCACCACGCCGGTCGGTTCCGGGACGCTGAACGAGAAGTACGGCCCCGCAACGGGATTCGCGGCGCCGAGCACCATCGAGATCTTGTCGGTCCAGCCCGCGTACCAGACCATCCGGTCCACGGCATCATCCACAGTGGACCGCGCCTGCTTGCGGGACAGGTCCTCCGCGGCCGAGATCTCGGCGGCGAATTGCTCGCGCCGGCCTTCCATCACCTCGGCGATCCGGAACAGCACCTGGCCGCGGTTGTAGGCCGTCGCGCCGGACCAGCCGCCGAACGCCTTGCGCGCGGCGGCGACCGCGTCGCGGACGTCCTTGCGGGACGCGTGCGCGGCGTTGGCCAGGAACGTGCCCTGCCGGTCGTGCACCGGGTACACCCGGCCCGACTCGGAGCGCGGGAACGAACCACCGATGTAGAGCTTGTAGGTCTTGGCCACGGCTAGCCGCTCCGGGGTGCGGTTGTCAGACATCGAGGTATGCCTCCAAACCGGCGCGTCCGCCTTCGCGGCCGAAGCCGGATTCCTGGTAGCCGCCGAACGGGGCGGTCGGGTCGAACCGGTTGAAGGTGTTCGCCCACACCACCCCGGCCCGCAGCCGCTGCGCCGCCCACAGGATCCGGGACCCCTTCTCGGTCCAGATTCCGGCCGACAGGCCGTAGGGGGTGTTGTTGGCCTTGGCGATGGCCTCCGCCGGGGTGCGGAAGGTCAGCACCGAGAGCACCGGCCCGAAGATCTCCTCGCGGGCGATCCGCATCGACTGCTGGACGTCGGAGAACACCGTGGGGGAGAAGAAAAACCCCTTCTCCGGCAGCGGGCATGGGCTGGTCCAGCGCTGGGCGCCCTCGGCGTCGCCGCTGGCGGCCAGCTCGGTGATCCTGGCCAGCTGCTCGGCGGAGTTGATCGCGCCGACGTCGGTGTTCTTGTCCAGCGGGTCGCCGACCCGCAGCGTCTGGACCCGGACCCGCAGCTTCTCGAGCAGCTCGTCGGCGATCGACTCCTGCACCAGCAGCCGCGAGCCTGCGCAGCAGACGTGGCCCTGGTTGAAGAAGATCCCGTTCACGATGCCCTCGACGGCCTGGTCGAGCGGGGCGTCGTCGAAGACGATGTTCGCGGCCTTGCCGCCGAGCTCCAGCGTCAGTTTTTTGCCGGAACCCGCGACGCCGCGCTGGATCTGCTTGCCGACCTCGGTGGAGCCGGTGAACGCGACCTTGTCGACGCCGGGGTGCGCGACCAGCGCGGCGCCGATGTCACCGGCGCCGGGCAGGATGTTCACCACGCCCGGCGGCAGCCCGGCCTGCTGGCAGATCTCCGCGAACACCAGCGCGGTCAGCGGCGTCGTCTCGGCGGGCTTGAGCACCACGGTGTTGCCGCAGGCCAGCGCCGGGGCGATCTTCCAGGCCAGCATGAGCAGCGGGAAGTTCCACGGGATGACCTGCCCGGCGACGCCGAGCGGCCGCGGGTCGGGCCCGTAGCCGGCGTAGCCGAGCTTGTCGGCCCAGCCGGCGTGGTGGAAGAAGTGCGCGGCGGCGGTCGGGATGTCGGCGTCCCGCGACTCCCTGATCGGCTTGCCGTTGTCCAGCGACTCCAGCACCGCGAGCTCGCGGCCGCGTTCCTGGATCAGCCGGGCGATGCGGAACAGGTACTTCGCGCGTTCCTTGCCCGGCATCGTCGACCAGGTGTCGTCGAAGGCCCGCCGCGCCGCCCGGACTGCCTCGTCCACATCGGACTCCGAAGCGCTGGAGACCTCGGCCAGCGGTTCCTCGGTGGCCGGGTTGATGCTCTTCAGCGGCTCGCCGCCGCCGTCGACGAACTTGCCGTCGACGAACATCCGGTAGCTGGACTTGAGGTTTGCGATATCCCGCGACTCCGGCGCCGGTGCGTACTCCCACGGGCTATCGATCATCAGTCCACCGCCACGTAGTCGGGGCCGCTGTAGTGGCCGTCGAGTTGGGTGCGCCGCTGCATCAACAGGTCGTTGAGCAGGCTGGACGCGCCGAATCGGAACAGTTTCGGGGTCAGCCACTCCGGACCGGCGATCTCGTGCACGGCCACCAGGTAGCGGATCGCGTCCTTGGTGTTGCGGATCCCGCCCGCGGGCTTGACGCCGCGCAGCTGCCGGGTGGAATCCCGCCAGTCGCGGACCGCCTGGAGCATCAGGTGCGTCACCGGTAGGGTCGCGGCAGGGGAGACCTTGCCGGTGGAGGTCTTGATGAAGTCCCCGCCCGCGAGCAGCGCGAGCCAGGATGCGCGGCGCACGTTGTCGTAGGTGGCGAGCTCGCCGGTCTCCAGGATGACCTTCAGGTGCGCGTCGCCGCAAGCGGACTTGACGGCCTGGATCTCCTCGAAGACCTGCCCGTACCGGCCGGCCAGGAACGCGCCGCGGTCGATCACCATGTCGATCTCGTCGGCGCCCGCGGCCACGGCGTACTCCACGTCGGCGAGCTTCACCGCCAGCGCCGAGCGGCCGGACGGGAACGCGGTCGCGACCGAGGCGACCTGGATGTCGGTGCCGTCGAGGGCCCGGACCGCGGTGGCGGCCATGTCGGAGTAGACGCAGACGGCCGCGACCTGCGGGGTGTCCGGCCGCTCCGGGTCGGGGTGCCGGGCTTTGGCACACAGCGTGCGGACCTTGGCCTCGGTGTCGGCGCCTTCCAGCGTCGTCAGGTCGATCATCGAGATCGCGGTGTCGATCGCCCAGCGCTTCGCGGTCTTCTTGATGCTCCGCGTCGCGAGGCCGGCGGCCCGCTGCTCCAACCCGACCTGGTCGACGCCGGGTAGGCCGTGCAGGAACCGGCGCAACGACCGGTCGTCCCGGATGGCATCCGCGAGCTCGGACACGGTGAGCTTGGACAGGGGCGGCGACTGTGCCATGCCCGGAGTCTAAGCGCCAACCCCGCACCGCCGCTTCGACTGGAGTGATCACGCCAACCTGTTGTGAAGGCGGCGCCGAACTTCGGATCAGGTGCCGTCGCCCGTCGTTTCCGCTTGAGCGCGAAGGCGGTCTCCTATGTGGTCGAGCAGGCGGTGGAAGGTTGCTAGCTCCGTTGCGGGAACGTCGCCGAAGAGGTCCACGGCGGCCTGGTCTGCCCTGTGGTGCATCTTCGTCAGCGCCGCGCGCCCTTCCTCGGTGAGATCGACCAGCATCGCGCGCCGATCTGTCGGGTGCGCTCGGCGGGCGACGTAGCCGCCGTCTTCCAGTGCGTCGAGAAGGCCAGTGACATTGCGCGGAGTCACTCCGAGTGCGCGGCTGATCTCGCGCTGGGTCGACGGACCTCGCTGATAGAGCTGCCAGAGCAAGTTCGCCCGCGCTCGGCTGAGGCCGCGCTCGGTGAGGCCGCGCTCGACGTCGTCGGCCAGCAGCAGCGCCACGTCCCACAGCTTGCCGAGCAGCGCGAACGGCACAACCGGTTCGTCAGACATATTGTGTACCCAGTTCACTATGTAGTAGGTTTACGATTTTTGTCACAGTACCCGCCGTGGGTTTGGGCCGGGCAGGCGAAATGGGGTCTGTGCATGCCGACGAAGCAACACCCCGCATACCCGTTCGCACGCAGGAGGGCGTTCGCGGTGCCTAGTGAGTACGCCTGGCTGCGGGAGAACTCACCCGTTGCTCGCGTGGACGTACCGGAGATCGGACTGGTCTGGCTGGTCACCCGCTACGACGACGTGCGGAAGGTGCTGTCGGATCCCCGATTCGGAGTCGAACCCCCTGGGCGGGCGGGTTCGAACGACTCGTTGTTCCAGGATCCTCCTGGGCACACCCGGCTGCGGAGTTTGGTGTCGAAAGCGTTCAGCTCGCGCTACGCGGCAGCCTTGCGGTGTGAGGGGCACCCTTGAGCGGTTCAACCGCTCAAGGGTGCCCCTCACACCGCGCCCGGGTGGACGCGGTGGTCGCCCTGGACCTGATGACCCCGGCAGGCGGAGCAGAGTGGGCGAAGCTGCAGGACTACGTGCTCGGTCTGGTCGCTGCGAAGCAGGCGGACCCCGGCGCTGACCTGCTCAGCACCCTGATTGGGATCCGTGCGGACGATGGCGATCGGCTCGGCGAGCTTGAGCTCGCGATCATGGTCATCGCGCTCCTGCTCGCCGGATACGCCACCACGTCGCACGCGATCAGCATCGGCACCGTGCTGCTGCTCACGAGCGGTCAGTACGACGCACTTTGCTGCGAGCCAGGGAGCCAGGTCTGGTGGCACCGGCGGTTGACGAGGTCCTGCGGCGCCAGACCGGTCGGAACGCCGAGATCATGCCGCGCTTCGCGCACGTGGACGTGCGGCTCGGCGATGTGGAGGTCCGAGCGGGCGAACCCGTGCTGGCGTCGCTGGAAGCGGCCAACCACGATCCTGCCCGCTTCTCCGAGCCGCACCGGTTCGACATCACCCGGCGACCCAATCCGCGCCTGAGCTTCGGGTATGGACCGCACCACTGCCTCGGTGCCGCCCTCGCGCGCATCGAGCTCCAGGTGGTCTTCGCCGGGCTCACCGCGCAATTTCCCGGCCTCCGGCTGACCGCGTCGCCGGATCAGCTGCCGTGGCGGACGGTTTTCGCCGACTCCGGCCCGCAGCACGTGCCCGTCGCTTGGTAGCCGCGAGAACCACCGGGAAGATTCTGTCGTGAGCGGGAAACCCGGCTTTCGTGCGCAACAACAGACTGCGGACGCCGGAACCCTAATCCGCACAACCCCGGAACCGCCCCTGGTGGGCACGTAGTCCACAGTAGACGTTCTGGTCCAGGCGGCTGCCCGTGAGCGCTTCCGTTGCTGTGGAAACAAAAGCGCTCACGGGTCTTGAGCTGGCGGAACGTGGGATCCGGCGGTCACCTGTGGTGGCCGTTGACGCGAGCTCGGCGGGCCAGGGCCGGTTGGCGGCTGCGGGCCGGTGCCGGGCGGTCGCCCCGGGACGGCGTCGCGACGCCTGCCGGCTGTTGGCGGTCCCACGGGAGCAGCTGCTTGGAGCCCGTGCGGTCCGCCAGACGCAGGGACTGCGCCGAGGTGATCCACTCCTCCGCGGGTTCCGCGATCTCCAGGAGCAGCGCCTCGAACTCCGAGCGCGTCGTCTCCAGGATGTGCGGCGCCGCCAACCAGCGCAGGACGTTGCGGCCGGTCACCGCCATCCGCTGCCGCGGCGAGGTGACCAGCTTCTCGTCGAAGTAGCGGATCAGGACCTCGTCCACCACATCCCACGCGTTCGCGGCGCCGAACAGGTCCTTGACGTCCTCGGCGTCGAGGATCCGGAAGCACTCCTCCAGCAGTTGCATGACCTCCACCCGCAGCACGTTCAGGTGGCCATAGGAGGTGAACTTCAGGTTGTTGCGCAGGTCCAGGCCGCTGCGCCGCACCACGGCCATGCTGCCGAAGGCCATGTCGTGCGCCCGTTCGCGGATGACGTCGGAGATCCGCTTGTCCCGCCAGAACAGCGCGACCTGGTTGTTGAACTGGACGAACAACCGGTGGAAGTCGGTGTTCGGCCGCGAGTTCGCCGAGCCCAGCCCGCGTCCGTAGCCGAGCACCCGCCGGTAGGCGCTGATCCGGTCGCGCTTGGTGTAGCGCAGCACGTCACGCCGGTCGAACCGGTACAGCCCGAACGCGCCCGGCCCGTCGGAGAGCCGGATCGTGCCGCGCTGGAACAGCTCCTGCATCTTCTGCACGACGCGGAAGAACCCGATCCTCTCGTGCTGGTACAGGTAGTAGAGGTCGCCGACGGCGAGGATGCGTTCGGACGCGATCGTTTCATCGTAGGTCTCGATGCCGTGCGGCATGCGCGTTGCGCCGAGGTCCCCGGCCGACTCGCCGCCGAGGCCGACCAGCTGCGCGAGGCCGCCGTCGGCGGGGCGTGGCTCGTTCTGGGCTTCGGTTTCGACGGCGAAGAGCATGTCGTCGATCTGCTTCAGGATCGCCTCGCCGACCTGGGGATTGCTGCCCAGCTCGTTCGACAGGTTGCCGGCGACCTGTCTGCGCAGCGCGGCGACCCGGTCGAACAGTTCCCGGTACTGCTTTTCGGTGGCCATCATTCCTCCGTGCGGGGCGCGGGCGGACCGCTATTCCGGCCGCGGGGCGGGCTTGGGCTCGGGACGCTTGCGCTGGCCGCGCTGCTTGGCCGCGGGGTCGGTCGTTGAGATCGGGGCAGCCGTCGTGGTGGTTGACGGCGCGGGCGCCACGGCCGGTGCGCTCGGTACCACCGGCGGCGGATCGGCGGGCGCGGGTCCGGGCGGCGGCTGATCCGGTGGTTTCGGCCCGGAATCCGGCGGCGGTGCAGGCGGTCCAGGTGGGTCGGCGGGCCTCGCGCCGTGGCGGATCGGCCGGGCCACCCGCACGATCTCCTGCAAGTGGTCGTGCAGCTCGTCGACCGCGCGCTGAACCCGGGAGCTGAAGAACCCCGGCGGCAACGTCGCCCGGTAGTTGCCCGGCACGTCCTGCTTGTCGCCGTCGCAGCGCCGGGGCAGGTTGCCGACGAGCCGCTCCAACCGCTCGGCGACCTGCAGGAACGCGCTGTCCACGCCGTCCTTCCCCGCGACCTCGATCAGCTTGCGGCCTTCGAAGCAGGCAAAGTCGTGCGTCCAGCGCAGCAATCCGCCGAGCGACATCGAGCCGCCGTCCGGATCGGGGATGCGCAGCACCTCGCGGTCGCCGCGGTGGATGCTCACCGAGCTCAACGCCGCGACGAGCTCTTCGGTCTGCACTGCGGCAGCCGAAAGCAGCTGGGACAGCGCCACGACAGCGGGGCCGAAGAACGGCGCCTGCCCGGTTTCGGGCTGCGCGAACGGGTCGATCCGGCCACGCGCGTCCAGCCAGCCGCGGTACAGCGACAGCACCCAGTCGACGAGCGTGATGAACGAGGTCTGGACCCGCTCCTCTTCGATGGTGTTGACCAGGCCGCCGATCAGCCCGAACTCGTTGCGCAGCTCCCCGAGGTGCCCGCGCACCAGGTCCGGGTCCACCGCAGATCCCGGTTTGCCGAGCAGCAGCACGAAGAGCTGATCCACGCGCGGTACCCGCAGCAGTGGGCTCTCCAGCTCCTTGCGGATCTCCTCCAGCTCGTGGCGCACCAGGCTGCGGAATCCTTCGCCGTTCTCCGGATCCGAGCCCGCTCGCAGCGGCTTCAGTGAGTCGAGCAGCGCGGTCGCGTCCTTGATGGCGCTGCGCGCCCGTGCGGCCAGCGACGCCTGCCCGCCGGTGACCGCACCCAGGTCGGCCTGGATCGCGTAGCCGCGTGGCGTCCACTTGGCCTCGGTGTGCCCCTCGACGCGCTTTAGCTCGAAGCTCCCGGTCAGCGCGGCGGTGAAGCCCTTGGTGTCGCCGTCGCGCCACTTCCAGCCCAGCACGTCGCCGATCGCCTTGTTCGCGATGTCGCCGGGGCGCTCGCAGCACGGCGGGTCGTGCCGGGTGACCAGCGGATACGCGCTGTCGATGTCCTGGGCCGGCGGCAGCGCGGCGCCCCGGTCTTCGTTGACACGGCCGTCGTTGGTGATGCTCATCGCCTGCCCTCGCAGTTCCCCTTGATGCCGAACCGCACCGCGAATTCGGCTGCCTCGCGCCAACACCGCAGCATGGTGTCCTCCGTGCTGCGCAACGAATCCACACAACCGTCCACACCGGACCGGATGCTGCGCGCCCAACCGAGCCATTCCGGCCCGCGCCCCTGCACCGATCGCGCGAGGTCGGTTGCCGCGTGGTGGCAGCGGAATTCGTCGTCCAGCCTCCGCTGCATGCGCAGCAGCGCCAGCGCCGTGGTGTGGAGGACATCGGCGTCGACCCGGCCTCGAACCGCGCGCAGCGCCGGATGCAGGTCGGCGGTGCCGTCGGTGACGACCTCGGCGAGCCGGTCCGACACCGCCGGGCTCTCGCCGGTCGGGCGGTCCTCGACCACGGTGACCTCCAGCGCCCGCCACGCGGCCGCGAACCGCCGGAGTTCCCTCGCCAGCACGGGGAATTCGCCGCGCAAGGTCATCGCGCTCGCCTCCCCAGCTCTTCCATGAAGAACCGCACCAACCGCGTCGGCGGTGCCATCCGCTGTTCGAGCGCGTGCCGGACGGCGCCGATCAGGAACCGCTCCGGCACCACACCGGGTGACACGCCGTCGGCTAATCGCCCGGCGGCCTCCTCGATCATCCGCTGTTCCTTCGGCTCGAACCGCAGAACCCGCGACAGGCTGCGGTTTCCCAGCGACGGGAAGGAGGTGAAGCACATCGCGTCCACCACCGCCGGGATCGCCCGGTCCGCCGTCGCCAGCAGCGCCCGCGGCGCGCCGGGCAGCTCTGCCCGCGGGTACATCGCGCGCCAGGCCCCCGCGTGCTGCCCGGCGCGCTCCGCGAAGCCCATCCGGGCGAGCAGCTCGATAGACAGCTTCCCGCGCAGGTAGGGAACCGGGTGCACCGCCGCGCGCCGGAACTTCATCGTCTGCCGCCGATCCCGCGCGATGACGTCGAACAGCGAGCCCACGACCAGCGGCCCGCCGAGCAGCAGGCCGGACAGGTCCGCGAACGTCTCCCGGTTCCAGCGCACCCAGATCGACACCACCGCGGGCGGCAGCCCGAGCTCGGTCAACCTGGCCGCGACCTGCATCGGGATCGCCCTGGCCAGCCCGAGATCGTTCTGCAGGTTGTGGCTGACCTCGTGCAGCACCGCGCCGAGCGTCCACGGGTTGACCAGCCGGTGGAAGGGCAGCTGGATCAGCGGGAACGGGTTCAGCCGGTTGCTCAGCCGTTGCAGCGGGATGCCGCGCCGCGACGTCGCGGGGCCGTGGCTGGGTTCCAGATAGCAGAACGGCGGCGGCGTCGGGATCGAGCGCCAGCGCCCGATCCCCAGGTAGGCGTACTGGTAGCAGTCCAGGGCGATGCGGTCGGCCGCCACCAGCCACGGGGCGAACGTGCTCTGCCGCTGGTTGAACAGCTCCAGGTAGAAGTCCCACAGCCGCTCGGTGTCACGCACCCAGCGCTGCGACCGGGACTTCGCGTCCAGCAGGGCCCGCAACCGGCGCGGATTCGGATGCGCGGCAGCGGCTTCCGCCGCGCGGCGTACCGCGCGGGTGGCTTCGTGGAGCGGTTCTCGCAGGGTGGACATGGTTTCGTTGACGGCCACCAGGTGCGCCCGGCTGGGCCCGGTGGCCGGGTCGCCGAACTCCGCCCAGCTGAACGGCCGCAGCGCGCCGAGGTGCCGTTCGACGTTGGTGGCCTGGGTGCGCACCCAGTCGGCCAGCAGCCGTTCTGTTCCGCGATCGAGTCGCCGGGTCGGCCGGGCGCGCGCCGGGGCCGACCGCAGCTCAGCGACGGCGGCCACGGCCCTTCCCCCGACTACGCGCCTTGCCGGCGCTGCGGGCGCGGGCCGTCCTCGAGCGGGCGGCCTGCGCCCGGCGGACCTGGGGCGCCCGGTTC
>NZ_GL877883.1:272097-277800 GCF_000194155.1 Saccharopolyspora spinosa NRRL 18395 | reverse complement strand
GCCGGGCGACGACGTCGGCCCCGGCCGCCTCCGATGGCATCGGCGGTGTGCCCGGCCAGCGAGCGGGCGATGTGCCGGCCGGTGACTTTCTGCCCGTTCGCGTACCGGTGGCCGATGTCCCGCACCGTGCGCCCGGCGATCTTGGGCACTTGGCGCACCATCTTGCGGGTGGTGGGGCTGCGCCACAGCTTCTTGCCGATCGAGGTGACGCCCTTGATGATCTTCGGCGCGAACTTCTTGGCCAGTGGCAGGACCTTCGGCGCCAGGCTCATCGCCAGCGGTGCCAGCGCCCCCAGGAAACCTTCGACCTCGGCTTCGGTTTCGGCTCGCTCGGCTTCGAAGGCGAGCTTGGCCATCGTCTCGGCGTCGGAGTAGACGCGGCGGACCGGGTCGGCGAAGTACTCGTCCTCGTCCTCGAACTCGGCTTCGAGTTCGCGGACCAGCTGCTCGAACTCGGCCTCCAGTTCGTCCTCGTCCTCGTCTTCGTCTTCGTCCTCGAACTCCAGCTCCAGCTCGTCCTCCAGTTCGCGGACCAGGCCCTCCAGCTCGTCTTCGAACTCGTCCTCGTCCTCGAACTCCAGCTCGTCCTCGAACTCCTGGGCGAAGTCCTCCAGTTCGTTCTCGTCCTCGAACTCGAACTCGTCCTCCAGTTCGCGGGCCAGCTCGTCCTCCAGCTCGCCGTCGACGGCTCGGTAGCGACTCATGGCGGATCCTCCTGTCCTGCACCGCGTCCGGCGGCATTTTCGGGAGCCGGCCGTCGGTGAGCGCGTGCGAACAGTCCAAAGCAAGCGAGCATTCGGGTGGTAGTCGCACGTTCAAGTGCCCACCGTCCGTGTTAGTTAACCTGGATGTCACTCGAATCGACGATGCGCGGACAGTCGATGTTGGCTTTGCTGGTATGCGTCGCGGCGAAGACCGTGACCGGCCTGCGAAGGGGGAACGGGCCGTTGTGAGGCGGCGCGATCCGCCGTCCGCGGCGGGACTGGGGAGGCCGGTACATGCCGAATGATTCGACTGCCACGCCAATTCCGCGAATCCACCGAGGACCGCCCGAACCGGAACCGCCCTGGCGGGGGCCGGAGCGGCGCGACGACATCGGTTCGGACGAACTGGTGCAGCACCTGGTGCGCGCATTGGTGCGGCGGGTCGGCGAGCTCGACGGATCGCCCAGGGTGGGGCGGAAACCGTTGCTGGACATGACGGAGCTCGGCATGCGCTGCCTGTTGCTGCCGGTCGTGCCGAAGGTCGACAAGGTCCTCAGCCCGCGGGAGCAGGAGATCGCACGGATGGTCGGCCTCGGCTACACCAACCGTTCGATAGCGGCGGTGCTGGACATCAGCCTCTACACGGTTTCCGCCCACATGCGGCGAATTTTCATCAAGCTCGGCGTTGGTTCACGTGCCGCGATGGTTGCCGCGCTTTCTGACAATCCAGACCTCTACATCGCGGACTAGGCATCGAAAACCGCGCTGGAATACCGCATTTGCTCCGAATGCGCCCCTGCGGTGACCGGCAGGGCGAATGCGCCACAGTGGAGGTGCCGATCGACTGGAACGACCCGGGCGGCGCGAAGACGAACATCGCCGTCGGCCCGTTGCCCGCGACTGATCCGCAGAACCGGACCGGCGTGCTGTTCGTGGCGCCTGGCGGTCCGGGCATTCCGGCATCGACAGCTACATCGAAGGCGCGAACAAGCTGCAGGACGGCGAGCCGCGCAAGCGGTTCGACATCGTCAGCTGAGACCAGCGTGGGATGAAGCGCAGCAACGAGATCCGGTGCAGCAGCGACCTGCTAGCCCAAGCACCCAGGAACTTCCCCGCGAACGTGCAGGAGCAGCAGGACCTGCTGGCCTACAACGCGAAGCTGGGTAAGAACTGCCGCAAGAACACCGGGGCCGGTGTTCGGCTTCGTGGACACCAGCGCTATCCGCGACCTGGACGCCATCCGCGCCCGCGCTCGGCGAGGAACAGCTCAGCTTCTACGGCCCGCCGTAGGGCCCGCAGGTCGGGCAGCAGTACGCGGAGCTGTTCCCGAACCGGCTCCGGGCGATGACGATCGACTCGAACATGGACCACAGCATGAAGTCCGGCCGCCGGTACATCGAAACGGCCAGCGAGAACTTGGAAGACTCATTCAACACCTTCGCCGACTGGTGCGAGCGGACCGCGAACTGCCCGCTGTACGGCGAGGACGTGCACGCGGTGTGGGACGACGTGCACGCGAAGGCCGAAGCCGGACCCTGACGGACCAGGCGACCGGCACCGCACTGGCCACGAGCTCGCTGCGCCGCGAGCTGACGAACGCCATGTACCGGCCGGAGGAGCGGTGGTACCGGCTGGCCGACCGCCATTGAGGCTGTTTTGGAATGCGCTGGTTGATGAAGCGAACGGACCGTTTGTGTCGTCTACGGTGGTGGACAGGCCGTTCGCTTCACACCGGTTGGCGAGTCGGGACCAGACCGTTCCCATTGGGACTGCCACCGGAACTTCCAGGAAGAACGAGTTCCCGAACAGGCTCTACAGCAGAGGAAGTACTCACGGGTCACCCGTCGCAGGGTCGGTCGTGGCTTACGCATTCCGGCAGCAGGTTCAGCTCGTCCGGGGTGAAATCGCGGTCGGAGGTGCGGCACAGGTCCCGGAACCAGACCTCGGTGTCGAGGGGGATTCGCTCCTGGTGACCGGGCAGGCGGTGGGATGAGATCGCCGTTCTCGACGGCGCGCCGCGAATCCGTGTCGTCGAGGGTGATCGCGGTGACCAGGCGGCGTTCCTGCAAGTTCCAGACCTGGAAGTCCAGGGTCTCCTCGGAGATCAGGTAGCCGCCGGAGAGGCCTCGATCTCGTCGACCTTGCCGATCAGCGGCGGCAACGGGGCCATGTTCTCCAGGTCGATCAAAGCAACTGAATCGCCGGTGATCGTCGTGGCCACGGACCCGTCCGGGTGACGACCGGTCGATCGGCCACGGACAACCCGTCCAGCGGGAACGTCTTGAGCGATTTGCGTGCTTGTAGTCCGAAACGGACCTGCACCGCGGTGACGTCCTTGGCGAACAAGTACGGCACGGACATCCCGATGAGTCTCAGGCCCGGGGCGATCAGCGGCGCGATCTAATCCATCTTGATCAGGTCGACCAGCCCGATCGAGTTGTTCGCCTGGTCCGTCATCGCGGCGGCGGAGCCGTCGGCGGACACGACCAGGTCGGTGACCCCGAGCCGGAACGCGTGCGCCTGCGTTCTGGTCCGCAGGTCCCACACCGAGAGGCCGTCGCTGGTCTGGCGCCAGCGACTGGTCCGGATCTCCCGGGCGGAGCGCGATCTTCGGACCACCTGGCGGCGACTCCCAGGCGGGCCGCACGTCGAGCTCCAACGTCGGCGCGGTCTGCGTGCCGGAACCGGCAGCGCTCCCGGTGGTGTGTCCGCCAGCCGCAGGATCGCGACGTCCAGGTCGTCGTCCTGCGACAGCACTTCGACGGCGTGGTCGTGGCCGCGCAGCAACGGGAAATCGGCGACCGGCGTTGCTCTGCCGACCACGTGGGCGCAGGTGGCGACCACACCCGGTGCGACCAGGAACCCCGCGCCCAGGACGGTCCGGCCCTCGCGGAGCGGGACCACCGCCGGGTCGAGCGGATCGACCGTCAAGCCGGTCATATGCTCAACTTGGAGTCGCTCCACTCGACGGCGACGTTGAAGTTGGCCTCGCCCGTCGACTTGGCGACTGCGAGATTGGCTTCCCGGGTGACCTTGATGCCGGACAAGCACGCTGATCTTCGACGGGGGCTGTTCCATCGCGCGCAGTTCGCCGAGCACCGCCTCGGCAGCGGACGACCGGATGTTGCATCGCCTTCTGCACGGTCTCGGAGGCCTGCACGACCTTCCCGGCGTCGCCGACCGGGATCGCGCACTGACCGTCTGCGGCCTCGATGAGCAGGTCGCCGCCGTCGCCCAGCGGCATCTTGACCAGCTGTGTCATGACTCGGGACTCCCGAACTCGCACGTGCGGACTTGAGCGAAGTTCGCCGACGGTCGCCCGCTGGCGGGTGACGTTCCGGTAACTCCCCGGATGGCCCTCGTTCGGGTGACGCCCGTCCGTGTCTTGGGTCTTTCCGCTCGGGGTAGTCCCTGGTCGGCATGCAGATGGATTTCGCGCGTCTTCCACCCGGAGGTGGTCAACGATGAAAGCAGTCGTGTACCAGGAACCCTTCTCAGTCGCGATCAACGAAGTGGACCGGCCGACGATCCAGCACCCCAACGACGTGATCGTGCGCATTACCTCGACCGCCATCTGCGGCTCTGACCTGCACATGTACGAGGGCCGGACGGCTGCCGAGCCCGGCATCGTGTTCGGGCACGAGAACATGGGCATCATCGAGGAGGTCGGCTCCGGTGTGACTAGCCTGAACCGTGGCGATCGGGTCGTGATGCCGTTCAACGTGGCCTGCGGGTTCTGCAAGAACTGCATGGCGGGCAACACCGGGTTCTGCCTGACCGTCAACCCCGGCTTCGCCGGCGGCGCCTACGGCTACGTCGCGATGGGGCCTTACGTCGGCGGGCAGGCCGAGTACCTGCGGGTGCCGTTTGCCGACTTCAACTGCCTGAAGCTGCCGACCGACGGCAGCCACGAGGCCGACTTCGTGCTGCTGGCCGACATCTTCCCGACCGGCTACCACGGCTGCGAGCTCGCCCAGGTCTCGCCGGGCGAGAGCGTTGTCGTCTACGGAGCCGGACCGGTCGGGCTGATGGCCGCCTATTCGGCGCTGCTGCGCGGCGCGGCGAGGGTGTTCTGCGTCGACCGCGTGCCGGAGCGGCTCGCGAAGGCGGAGGAGATCGGGGCCATCCCGATCGACTTCTCCAAGGGCGACCCGGTCGAGATGATCAAGGAGCGGACCGGTGGGGAGGGCACTGACAAGGGCATCGACGCGGTCGGCTACCAGGCGCAGGTCGGCGACGCCTCGAAGGAGGAACCTGCCGTTGTGCTGAACTCGCTGATCGACACCGTGCGGGCGACCGGACGGCTGGGCGTGCCGGGCTTGTACGTGCCGTCCGACCCCGGTGGACCGAACGAGGAGGCAAAGAAGGGGATGCTGCTCGTCTCGATCGGCCGGATGTTCGAGAAAGGCCAGGTCATCGGCACCGGGCAGTGCAACGTGAAGCGCTACAACCGGCAGCTGCGGGACATGATCATCGCGGGGCGCGCCAAGCCCAGCTTCGTCGTCTCCCACGAGCTGTCCCTGTCCGAGGCGCCGGACGCCTACCGGAAGTTCGACCAACGCATCGAGGGCTACACAAAGGTCGTCCTGCACCCGTGAGCAGGACGCGGTGAAGGGCACGTTCAAGCAACCCGGTTTCTCTCTCGGCTGCCCAGAGGTGCCCTTCACTTCTGGTCGCAGACGTCGTCGAGGCCGGTGCGCAGCATGTCGAAGGCGCACTCGGCTGCGGCGACGGCTTCGGGATAGAGGTCGTCGGGCGTTCGGCCGCGTTAGGTCTGGCGGACGTTCTCCTCGACGAGCACTCGCAGCGCCGTCGCCACTTGGTTACCGCGCGCTGGATCGCGAGGGGATCGACAACCCCGTCGACCTGGTCGGCGATCGGGAACGAAGTGTTGTTCGCGACGCAGTGACGATGTGGGGCGCAGTTTCAATTGGGTGTGGCTCTTTTGAGGGGAGCTGTGGTCGGGGGGTTTGGGTGGGTGGTGATCATGAAAGGGGGG
>NZ_GL877883.1:134571-270780 GCF_000194155.1 Saccharopolyspora spinosa NRRL 18395 | reverse complement strand
GGCCGGGACCGCTCGGTCAGCAGCTCTTCCAGCTCGCCATGCGTGATGCCACAGTCAGCGGCGCCGAGCTCCGTGATGATCGACTCGAACACCGCCCGAGAGGATTCGAACGCTCCGGCGACATCGTGGTTCGCGTACCCTGCCACAGGGCTCCTTCTTTACGTTGATGGACGTCAGACACCCACAACGTAACCAGAAGGAGCCCCTTTCCCCACCCACAACGCCATCCCCCAGGCAGCATGACCTCACCTCAAAAGAGCCACACCCGTTTCAATTGAAACTGCACGCCGCACCCGCGGCTTTCAGCGGTCGAGGACCGCGCGGAGGGCTTTCTCCAGGTCGGCGGCGGTGCCGGGCCCCTGGCTGCGCCAGGCGATGAAGCGGTCCGGTCGAACCAGCACGGCCCCGTCCGCATCGACCCCGTACGGCCCGGTCCAGTCGCCGGTGACTTCACCACCGATCAGTTGCGGCTTCAGCCGGACCTCCAGGGTGGCCGCGACCTCATCGGTGGCCTTGGCCCATGCGTCGGTTCCGGCCAACAGCACGAAACTCCTGCCGAAAAGGTCGATTGTGGACAGCACTCCGTCTGGTGTGGACAGTCGTAAGTGGGGGGCGCGCGAGCCCGGGCGGCCCGTCGGCCGGGTCGCGTCCTCCAGGAGTTCGCCCTCGTCGCCGGGCTCCCGGACGACCGCGCCATTGTGCCGGTAGCCGAACAGCAGCACTGCCGGGTCTTCGATCGGCGGCGCGTCTCCTTCTCGGGCCAGGTCGGGCCGGTTGCGCACGATGGCGTTCCGGTACTGGTTCTCCGCGATCAGCTCGCCGACCGGCCGCCGCTCCGCGTCGTGGCTGTCGAGCAGTCCCGGCCCGGCCTCGCCCCGGAGCACCGCGGCGAGCTTCCACGCCAGGTAGAAGCCGTCCATCAGCGCGGTGTTGCCGCCCATCCCGCCCTGCGGCGGCATGGTGTGCGCGGCGTCGCCGACCAGGTGCACCCGCCCGGCGCTGAACCGGTCGGCCACCCGCATGGTCGCCACCGTGGTGTCCGTCATCAGGATCTCGACGTCCAGCTCGGGCACGCCGGTGACCAGCCGGATCTGCTCCAGACTGCGCTCCTCGGTGAAGTCCGCCAGGTCCTCGCGCTCCGGGTCGTAGCCGACGCCGACCACGAACTGGTCGGGGTGGTCGGTGCTGGCCAGCACGCCGGTGCCGCCGGAGAGCTTCGGGTTCTGCAGGTAGTACATGACCTGGCGGTCGTCGACGACGGCCGACAGGTCGGCGCGCACCAGCCAGTGGATCGAGTGCCCGAGGGTGCCGCGGCCGTGGGTGCCGATGCCGAGCTGTTCGCGGATCGGGCTGCGGTGGCCGTCGGCGGCGACGAGGTAGTCGGCGTGCACCGCGCGGGTTCCGGCGGCGTCGGAAAGCACTGCGCGAACGCCGTTCTCGTCCTGCTCGAACGATTCCAGCTTGGTGGCGAAGCGGATTTCGGCGCCCAGCTCGCGGGCGCGCTCGGCCAGGATGCGTTCCGCGCTGGCCTGGCTGGCGTCGGCTGCTCCTGCGGGCGTCAGGTGGTCGAGCGGTGCGAAGGTGTCGTGCAGGATCTCGCGGAACACCGGGCCGCTCGCGCTTTCCGCGATGCGCAGCAGGAGCAGGAATCCCTGGCTCTTCGGCGACGCGCCGATCATGGCGGCTTCAAGCCCGGCGAGGCGCAGCGCCTCCATCGCGTGGTGCTGCTGGCCGCGCGCCTTCGGGTGGGTGGAGGTGCTCTCGTGACGCTCCACCACCAGCGACGGCGTGCCGTGCAGGCCGAGGAAAACGGCGGTCGACAGGCCGGCCAGTCCGGCGCCGACGATCAGGACTGGAGTTCGTTCGGACATCGGTGACCCCTCTTCTCGAACGGTGTTCGTGTTGCGAACACCGTTCTACTAGCGAGCGGTGTTCGTGTCAAGTACGGTGTTCGCAGCACCGATCGAGGAAGTGGAGAGCGATGTCCGTGCCAGTCCCGCCCTGGCAGCAGCGCGCCGCGCGCGAGCGGCCGGCGAAGCAGCCCTTGAGCCTGGAGCTGATCGTGCGCACCGCGCTCGAACTGCTCGACAGCGAAGGCCTGGACGCCGTCAGCATGCGCAAGGTCGCGCAGCGGCTGGGCACCGGCGCGGCCTCGCTGTACGCCTACGTGCGCAACAAGGACGAGCTGCACGAGCTGATGCTCGACCTGGTGATAGGCGAGATCGAAGTACCGCAGCCCGACCCGGAGAAGTGGCAGGAGCAGATCAAGGACCTGATCTGCCAGCAGGTGGAGGTGCTCACGGCGCACCCCGGCATCGCCCAGGTCGTGATGCGCACCCCGGCGCCGACCGGGCCGAACGCGCTCGTCGTGTCCGAGGCGATGATGGCTGTCCTGCGCTCGGCCGGACTGTCCGACCGTGTGGTGGCGTTCGCCGTCGACATCCTCGCCCTGTTCGGCACGGCGGTCGCTATGGAACGCAGCGCGGACTTCGGCCTCAGCGATGCGGAGCGGATCGAACGGATGGAAATGGTCCAGCAGTACTTCTCGGATCTGCCGGCGGACCGGTTCCCGACGATGGTCTCGATGCTCCCGGCGCTGATGTCCGGTGACGAGGAAGAGCGCTTCGAGTTTGGCCTCGACATCCTCGTCCAAGGCATCGCCGCCACTCCGCGCTAACGTCCCGCCAGGTTCCGGCGCAGTTTCGATGGAAATCGGACCGCCGATTTCCATCGAAATCGAAGAAGTAGTCCACTGCCTCCGGCGTGTCGGGCCACGACGCACCGGCGACTGTGGACAACCCGCAATTTCCATTGAAATATCGGACCTTCGATTTCAATGGAAATTGCTGATGGCGACGGCGGGTTGACGCCCGGCTGCGGTCGGGTGCGACCGTGGCCACGTTGTTGAGCAGCGGCAACGTGTCGCCCGGGGGTTGGCGGTTACTGTTGTCGGTCATGGATGTACGGGTCGTGGACCACCCCCTGGTGAAAGCAAGGCTGTCCACAATGCGCGATGCGCGCACCAACAGCGCCGCGTTCCGCGCCGCATTGCAAGAGCTGACGCTGATGCTCATCTACGAGGCGACGCGGGGCGCCGAGGTCGCGGTGGAGCCCATCCACACGCCAGTGGCGCGCACCAACGGCTACCGGCTGGCGAACCCGCCGCTGCTGGTGCCGGTGCTGCGGGCCGGTCTCGGCATGGCTGACCAGGCGCACCGGCTGATCCCGGAGGCCCAGATGGGCTTCGTCGGCTTGGCTAGGGATGAGACGACCCTGCAGCCCACGCCGTACTTGGAGTCGCTACCCGCCGACCTCGCCGGGCGCCCGGTGCTCGTGCTGGACCCGATGCTGGCCACCGGCGGCTCGATGGTGCACACGATCAGCCTGCTGGCCGACCGCGGCGCCACCGACGTCACCGCTATCTGCACGCTGGCCGCCCCGGAGGGCGTGCGCCGGTTGGAGGAGTCCGGGCTGCCGGTGCGGGTGGTGACCGCGAGCATCGACGAGCGGCTCAACGAGTCGGGTTACATCGTCCCGGGCCTTGGTGACGCGGGTGACCGCGAGTACGGCGCGGTCTGACGACTCCAAGATCGCGCGGTGGTTGAGCGTTCCCGATTTCGCCCGAAGTCGGGAACGCCTTTGCCGCGCCGCAGCGGGAATTTCCCGATTTTTCCTGGGGCTGGAAGTCCGGAGACGCCCCGGCACGTCGTGTCGCGGCCGGTCCTACCTGGGATTTCCGGGATTCGCGGGGTGCTCGTCGAGGGTGCTGCCGTGAGCCGTCCGCAGTAGCGACTTGCGGCCGAACGGGCGCTATCTGGTCTAGACCTAATCCGAATATGGTCTAAACCACATCGAGCGATCCCCCAATGACGCAGGATCGCCATGTCCGCAAGACGTCGCTTCCCGTTCCGCTTACCGGTGTTGCTCGCCTCGATCCTCGCGCTGGGGCTGCCCGCGCTGGCCGCCCCGGCCGGGGCCGCCGACCCCCGGGCTGACCCCCAGCCGCAGGCCGCCGCCCGCAAGGTCGGGTACTTCACCCAGTGGTCGATCTACGACCGCAACTACTTCGTCAAGAACCTCGACACCTCCGGTGCCGCCGGGCAGTTGACCCACCTCAACTACGCCTTCGGCAACCTCGACGCCGGGGGCAAGTGCTTCCAGGTCAACCAGGCCGGCGAAGGCGACGCCTGGGCCGACTACCAGCGCCGCTTCACCGCCGAGCAGACCGTCAACGGCACGGCCGACGCCTACGACCAGCCGCTGGCGGGCAACCTCAACCAGCTCAAGCAGCTCAAGGCGAAGCACCCCGGCCTGAAGGTCTACATCTCCTTCGGCGGCTGGACCTGGTCGAAGAACTTCCACGCGGCCGCGGCGACCCCCGAATCCCGCGCCGCCCACGTCAAGTCCTGCATCGACATGTGGATCCGCGGCAACCTGCCGAAGATCGGCGAACCGCAGGGCGGGGACCGCGTCGCCGCGGGCGTCTTCGACGGCGTCGACCTCGACTGGGAGTGGCCGGCCTCCGAGGGCGGCCCCGGCAATGTCGTCGATCCGGCGGACAAGCAGAACTACACCGCGCTGCTGCAGGAGTGGCGCACCCAGCTCGACGCCGTCGGCCAGGAGCTCGGCAAGACCTACGACATCAGCGCGTTCCTGCCCGCCGACCCGAAGAAGATCGAGGCTGGCTACGAGGTCCCGAAGGTCTTCGACCTGCTCACCTTCGGCACGATCCAGGGCTACGACCTGCATGGCGCCTACGACCCGACGACCAACCACCAGTCGGCGATCTTCAGCCCCGATGGCGACCCGTCGCCGGAGAAGTGGAGCATCGACCAGACGATCAAGGCCTGGCGCGCAGCCGGGGCGCCGAACGACAAGATGGTGCTCGGCGTGCCGTTCTACGGTCGCGGCTGGACCGGGGTGCCGAACCAGAACGACGGCCTGTTCCAGAGCTCGACGGGCCCCGCCCCGGCCACCTATGAAGCCGGCATCGAGGACTACGAGGTGCTCAAGGCCAAGGCCGGCTCGTTCACCCTGCACCGCCACGAGAAGGCCGGTTTCGCCTGGCTCTACGACGGAACCACGTTCTGGACCTTCGACGACGCGGCCGAGATCACCCGCAAGGTCGAGTACCTCAAGCAGCAGGGCCTCGGCGGCGCGATGGTCTGGTCGATGGACGGCGACACCCCCGAGGGTGAACTCATGACCGCCATCCACAACGCGCTCAGCTGAGGACGTTTCGGGGCGTGCCGCGTGGTGGTGCGGGCGGGCGGCACCCAGAACGCCCCCGCACCGGGCGGAGAACCGGCACGACCCGGAAGCGGTCGTGGGTGCTCGTGGTCGTTGAACAGGCCTGGATGCTCACGACGCGCTAGCCCCGGAGGAACCTCCCCCGTCGCTTCGGGGGCAGCGCCTCCAACCGGCGAAACCATTGCGCAGTGCCCGTTCGTAGCGGGCGCTGCGCTCGTCTTCGGTGGGCGCCGAACCGCTCAGCTCCAGCGAGACCAGGCCGTGCACCAGGGCCCAGGCAGCGAAGACGACCTCGGCCGGGTCGGCGTCGATCAGGTCCCCGTCCTCGATGCCCTTGCCGATGGCGTCCCGCAGCGGCTGGATGCTGCGCAGCGCCTGCTCCCACGCCTGCTCGTCGGGGGTGAAGTCGGGCACCGCGCGGCCGAACATGATCGAGTAGAAGTGCGGGTTGGCCAGCGCGCTGTTCCGGTAGGCGTGGCCCAGCGCGGTCAGGTCGTGCTCCGAGTCGCCGGTCCGAGCCACCCGCTCCATCCGGTCGGACAACCGCCGGAACCCCTCGACGTACAGCTCGCGGACCAGCCCCGGCTTGCCGCCGAACAGGGAGTACACCGCGGTGGTCGAGGTGCCCACGTCCGCGGCGAGCCGGCGCAGGCTGAGCCCTTCCGGGCCGTGCGCGGAGAGCAGCTCCCCGGCCCGGTCCAGCAGGCGGGTGCGGAGGGCTTCGTCGTGCGCTCGCGGTCTCGCCATCGACCGAAAGTATCCCCTTCGAGGAGTGGTATCAGTGCGATACCATCGACCGCATGGCCATGACCTTGCGCCTCACCGAGGAAGAGAACCATCGGCTCGCCGAGCTCGCGGCGGCCGAGGGGCGGTCCAAGCAGGAGGTCGTGCGCAGCGCACTAGCGGAGCGCTGGGCGCGGCAGCAGAAGGAACAGCAGCTAGACGACGTAATGCGACGCATTCTGCCCCGATATCAGGGCTTGTTGGACAAGCTCGGCCCCGCGTGATCAACTATTGACCGGTGACCGTATATCTCGACACATCCGACCTGCTCCTGCTCGCGACGGCCGTGGCCGACGGCGACCTGTTGGTGCGGGACAGCGGACTGCTTGACGCGGCGGCGTACCGCCCGCGCGCGGAGGTTCTCGGCGTACCCGCCTACGAGACGCTGTGGCTGAAGTCGGCCGCGTTGCTGGATTCGATCGTGCGCACCCGGCCGCTGGCCGAGGGCAACTGGCGGCTGGCCTGGGTGGCCGCGGTGGCGATGTGCGACGTGAACGGCTGGTGGGTGGAAGCCGACGACGAGACGGCCCTCGTGCTGGTCCGCGAGGTCGGCCGCGACCAGCGAGGACTCCCCGAAGTGGCGGACCAGTTGGAGCGCTGGGCCAAGCCCAAGGTCTGAACCTTCCCGTCGGTGCGCGAATCCGTGGCGCGCAATGTGATTCGCTATTGCCGAGCTCTCGACGGCGATGGCCCGCCCGGGGGGCCGGGCGGGCCATCGCGATCAATTCGTTCGGTTCTGCGGCCGAGGTCCGTTGGTTTCCGGCACTGCTCGCCGTGGTCGGCCGACCACGCCGGTACGTGCCGCGGGTCTCAGCCGACGGCGCCGCTCTGCAGTCTCCGCAGGGCGATCGGTGCTCCTGCTAGATCCTCTTCGTTGCAGAGCAACTTGAGTTCGTAGTAGGGGGCACCTTCGCGATCGTCGTAGTCCAGGTGGACTGCGATGACATCGATGGGTTCACCCAGCCAGTTCTGGGCTTCGCGAAGCCATTGGGCGGACCGCTCCAGGGCGGCCGACAGGTCGTCGTCACGGAACTCGACAGGTCGGTAGGGAACGCCCTGAACCTGATCGTTCGGACCGGGGGGCTGTGGGAGATCCACGGAGACGCCGGAGTCGTCGAGTTCGAGTCGGATCGCTTCCTCACTCACTGTCGCAGGGTAACCCCTGCGGCCGGGCAAATGCTGCCGGAGTCCTGCGCATTTCTCCTCGATCGACCTGCTGAGCTGGTCGAACCGGTCGGCCGATTACCATGAGCTAGGTGCGGGGCGCCCCGAACATCGCACGTTGATGAGGGAAGGCGGGCTTTGCCCGGGGTGCCCCACTGCCGTCAAGGGGCGCGCCCCGACGACACGATCAGGTTACTCCGACCGGGCGGACCAAGATCAACTGGGGTTGGTCGCGGAACACGGCGATTTCGCGCGAATTCGCCGCCCGCCAGCTCCGGACGGGACGCCGTTCCGCGGTCGATGTGAGTTCGGAAACGTCGTTGCGGCTGTTCAGGGCATCAGCCCGGCCGCGACGGTGGCGCCGAGCTCCCAGCAGGCCTCCAGCGCATCCTTGTCCGGCTGGCCGAGCACCGTGACCGGTTCCGCCACCTGCTGCCACGACATACCCGTCGTGATCGACCGGATCGCCCGCAGCGCGCCCTCCACGCCCTCGTTGCCGTGCACGTAGCAGCCGTACGGTCGGCCGATCGTCGAATCCAGGCACGGGTAGTAGATCGTGTCGAAGAAGTGCTTGAGCGCGCCGCTGATGTAGCCGAGGTTCGCCGGGGTGCCCAGCAGGTAGCCGTCGGCTTCGAGGACATCGCTGGCGGTGGCGCTCAACGCCGCTCGCCGCACGACTTCGACGCCCTCGATCTCGTCTGTCGTGGCGCCCGCGACGACCTTCTCGAACATCGCCTGCATGCCCGGCGACGGCGTGTGGTGCACGATCAGCAGTCTCGCCATCGTCAGTCCCCCCGCACCAGATCGGAAACCGCCTGCTTCAGCGCGTCCAGCCGGTCCGCGGCCCGCTGCTTCGCCGCCGCCAGCGGGAGTTCGCCGGCGTGCTCGACGACCTCCAGGTAGCACTTGAGCTTGGGTTCGGTCCCGGACGGGCGGATGACGACGCGCAGCCCACCCGTACCGTTGATCACCAGGGCATCAGTTCCTGGCAGCAGGTCGTCCACGTCCACAGTGGTCTCCACGAGCTTGGTCGGCGGCCGTTCGCGGAGCCGCCGCATGATTCGCGGAATTGCGCTCAGATCCGTGACCCGCACCGAAACCTGGCCGGTCTGGTGCACGCCGTGCTTCGCGGAAAGCGCGTCGAGCAGCTCCGGAATGCTGCGCCCGGATGCCTTCGCAGTGGCCGCCAGGTCGCTGGCCAGGACGGCGGTGGAGATGCCGTCCTTGTCACGCACCGCGTCCGGGTCGACGCAATGCCCGAGCGCTTCCTCGTAGGCGTAGACCAGGCCGGTTCCGGCGCCGTCACCGGCGCGCACCAGCCACTTGAACCCGGTCAGCGTCTCGTCGTAGCGGACGCCGGACTCGGCGGCGATCGAGCGCAGCATGGTCGCCGAAACGATCGTGGTCGCCACCAACGGGTCTGGATCCCTATCGAAGTCCAGTGTGGACAGGATGTGCTGGGCGAGCAGGACGCCGGTTTCGTCGCCGCGCAGCATCCGCCAGGCGCCGTCCTCCTCGACACCGAGCGCGCACCGGTCGGCGTCTGGGTCCAGCGCGATCGCCAGGTCCGCGCCGACCTCGGCGGCCAGTTCCAGCAGCGCGTCGGTCGCCCCCGGTTCCTCCGGGTTCGGGAAGCCGACGGTGGGGAAGTCCGGGTCCGGTTTCGCTTGGGACGCAACGAGGTGCACGTCATCGAAGCCCACGCGATGCAATGCCTGCAGCAGCGTCTGCGCGCCGACGCCGTGCAATGCGGTCGCGGCGATCCGGAGCCTGCGGGCGTTGCCGCGCGGCAGCGTCGACACCCGTGCCAGGTAGTCGTCGAGTGCGGACTCGCAGATCGACCACCTTTCCTCGCGCGGCACCGCGTTCGCCGCCGGAGTCACGGCGATCGCCGCCTCGATCTCGGTGTCGGTCGGGCTCACCAGGTGAATGCCGCCCTGCAGGTACAGCTTGTAGCCGTTGTCGTGCGGTGGATTGTGCGATGCGGTGATCTGGATGCCCGCGACCGCGTGCAGCGCGCGGGCGGCGTAGGCCAGCACCGGCGTCGGCAGCGGTTCGGGCAGCATCCGCACGTCGAAACCGGCGCCGGCCAGCACACCGGCGGCGTCGGCGGCGAAGTCCTCCGAGCCATGCCGCGCGTCGCGACCGACCACCACGACACCGCCGCCGTGACCCTGCTCGGTCAACCAGGCCGCCACGCCCGCAGTCGTGCGCACGACCACGGCGCGGTTCATGCCGTTCGCACCCGCGCGCACCGCTGCGCGCAGGCCTGCGGTGCCGAACTGCGGCATGCCGGACATCCGGTCCGCGAGCTCCGCGTCTTCGGCGTCGAGCAACTGCTGCAACTCGGCCTGCGTTCGCGCGTCGATGTCATCGGCGATCCAGCGCCGAGCGGCCTCGCGCACCTGCGCATCCAGCGTCACGCCACCTCCAGAGCTCCGTTGCATCCTGAATGGTTCCCTCAGTGATTCTGGGTGCTGCGGCGACTGCTCGTAAGCTGGATCGGTCTTTTGCCTTTGCGGCGGCGTAGCTGCTCGGCCCCCGGCAAGCGGCACCGCCGCGGGTTCTCAGACGTCGTCCGGCGAGGACAGCCCACCGGATCCGCGTATTGGGCAGACACGAATCGGTGATCCCGGGGTCCGGACGGCGTCTGAGAACCCGCCACCCGCACCGCCACCCGGGACGAGTCCGGAAACGGCTGTTCCTACGCGGCTTCCAGCAGGGAGCGCAGGAGCTTGCCCATCCGGCTGGCCGAGGCCTTGCCGGCGTCCAGGACTTCCTGGTGGTTCAACGGTTGCCCGGACAGCCCGGCAGCCAGATTCGTCACCAGCGACAGCCCGAACACCTCGGCGCCTTCGGCGCGGGCCGCGATGGCCTCCAGCACCGTGGACATACCCACCAGGTCGACGCCTAGCCCACGCAGCATCCGGATCTCCGCCGGCGTCTCGAAGTGCGGACCGGGCAGCCCGGCGTACACGCCTTCCTCGAGCGAGGAGTCGATGCCGTGGGCCAGCTCCCGCAGCCGCGGCGAGTAAAGGTCGGTGAGGTCCACGAAGTTCGCGCCGACCAGCGGCGACCGTGCGGTCATGTTGACGTGGTCGCTGATCAGCACCGGCTGGCCGACCTGCATGCCCTCGCGCAGCCCGCCGGCGGCGTTGGTGAGCACCACGGTCCGGCACCCGGCGGCGACCGCGGTCCGCACGCCGTGCACCACCGGCTCGATGCCCTTGCCCTCGTACAGGTGCGTCCGCCCGAGCGTGACCAGCACCCGCTTTTCGCCCACCGGCACGGACCAGATCTTGCCGCTGTGTCCGATCGCGCCAGGCGCCGCGAACCCCGGCAGGTCGGACATGCTCAGCTCGGTGGCCGGCCGGCCGATCTCCTCGGCGGCAGGCTGCCAACCGGAGCCGAGCACCACGACGATGTCGTGGCGGCCGATGCCGGTGAGCTCGGCGAGCTTGGCGGCGGCCGCGCTGGCGGCCGCGGACGGGTCGGAAGTCGTCGTAGGCGTCACGGGCGCGCAGCTTAGTCCGTGCCGAGCCGCGCGGCGGCGTTTCAGCCCGCGACAAGCGCGTCGAGCACACCCTGGCTCTGGCGAAGGCGAAGTGGTCGCCGTAGTCGCGAGATTCGACGATCTGGCGTCCCGCACCCGGAGCACGAACACGCAGGGCACGGCGAACGGAGTGACGCCAACCGGAGTGATGACTCCGAATATATGGAGTCATCACTCCGGTTCTCCACGATCGGGGAACCCGTGACAACACCCGAACCAGCGCCGGATCGTCCCTTGCGCGCCGACACAACGTCCGGACCGCGGTCCGCGATGCGCACGAAGAACTGCGATCCGCTACGTCCGATGAGGACATTCCCGCAGCTGACGGCAGATGGGCTGCGGGTACATCCTCATGGACCGATGTGCAGGGTCGGCTGGATCTGGTTGAGGATCGGTTCGCTGGTCTGCGTCTGGCGGCTCGGTACCGTGACCCGCACGATCCAGAGGTCGTTGCCGTGGCGGATCAACTCCGCGGCGGCGCTGAGCTGCCGCCCCTCGGTGGGAGAGCCGATCAGCGACTTCTCGGTCGTCCGGTACTTCAGGCGCTGCTGGTCCGGGCCGGTGGAGACGGCGGACTCCACGGTGACCCCCGATGGGCCCGCGGCGGAGTTCTGCAGCTCCGCCTGGTAGTCCGACATCTCCTTGCCGGAGCGGAAGAAACCGCCGTAGCGCTGCACGGCGATCTCCGTGGTGCCGTCCGGGGACACGAACGACACCACCGCGCTGTTGGCGAAGTCGTTGCGCTCGCTGTGGAACAGCCGCCAGCCCGGATCGCCCGGGGCCTTGATGCTGAACTCCTCGGCGTTCGGGGCGGCCGTGTGCTTCGCGATGTCGTGGTGCGTGATCAGGTACAACTGACCGGGCCGGACCAGCGGCGGCGCCGAATCCGGCAGCACCGACGCGCCCGCGGCCAGCCGGGTCGCGGCGAAACCCCCGGCCAGTGCGGCGGCGAAAAGCACGACCGCGACGACGCCGAGCGCGAGCACCGCCCACGGCGACCTGCGGCGCGCCTGCGGCGGCGGATCCTTCAACGCGAACGGCGGCAGGCCGGGATCCTGGGCCAGCGGCACCGAGCCAGTTCCGATCGAGGGCTGCTGCACCGGCGGAGGCGACGACGACACCCGCTGCCGCACCTTCACCGTCGGCGCATCCGGGTCCAGCAGCATCGCGAACGGGCGGACCCCGGGCTCGGGCAGCAGGTGCTGGATCCGGCGGCGCGCTTCGGTCAACGGCATCCGCTGCGTCGGGTCCTTGACCATCAGGCCCCGGACGATGTCGCCGATCGGGCCTGGCCGGGTGATTACCGGCACGGGACCGCGCACCACCTCCGTCACGGTGGCCAGCGGATCGTCCTGCACGTCGTAGGGCGTGCGCCCCTCGGCCGCGGCGAACATCGTCGCGCCGAACCCCCACAGGTCGGCGGCGGCGGTGACGGCCTCGCCCGCGGCGACCTCCGGGGCGATGAACGCCGGGGTGCCGAGCAGGATGCCGGTGCTGGTGATGGTGTGCTCGGCGATGTTGCGGGAGATCCCGAAGTCGCTGACCTTGATCCGGCCGTCGTCGCCGATCAGCACGTTGCCGGGTTTGACGTCGCGGTGCACGATGCCCGCCCGGTGGGCGGCATCCAGCCCGGAGGCGACGCCGTCGGCGATCATCGCCAGCTGATGGTCGTCGAGCGTGCCGTGCTTGCCGAGGATCGCTGCGAGGCTCTGCGACGGCACCAGCTCCATGACGACGAACGGTTCGCCGTCCTCGCGGGCGACGTCGTAGAGCGTCACGACGTTGGGGTGCGACAGGACGGCGATGGCGCGGGCTTCCCGGAGCGCCCGCTCGCGCAGCTCCGCGGCCTCTTCGTCCGGCATCCCCGGCGGGAGCTTGACCTCCTTGATCGCCACTTGGCGGCGCAGCAGCTCGTCCGTGCCGGACCAAACGGTGCCCATCGCACCGCCGCCGAGCTTGCTGTCCAAGCGGTACCGGTCCGCGATCAGCCGGCCGGCGCCGGCCAGGGTTTCGGGCTCGTAGCTATCCGTGGGCACGGCCATATTTTCCATGCTCGGCAGGACGGGCGAGGCGGAACCGGCGAGGATCGTTGCTCAGCTGGGACTATTACCCGATACCGCCGAGGCGATCACCCGGCGTGGCGGTATCGGCGTTACGAAAAGTGAACAATCCCACGCCGACGGTCGCGACGATGCCTCCCCGGATGTCGCCAAGGTCATTTCGTCGCAACGAAAAGGGGCCTCCGAGCGGCCAATACGCCGCCGGTGGCGGATTGGCTCGGACTGGGGCGTTTCGGATAAGTTGGGCTCAGATCGGACCTCGCTGTGCATCGGTGGCCCGAGCCTTCCTCAAGCCGATATTCGCAGCGTTTGCACGCCGCCGACATCGTTCGTCGCGGTGCGTCTGCGGTGGCGTTGGCGAACAATCCCGGTGGTCGGGTGTCGGCGGGTCCGGGTGACCACGACCAATCGGCGTCGAGGAGGTGCTTTTGCTCGCGTTCGTCATCGTGCACCTGCTGGTGGCTCTCGCGCTCCCGTTCCTCGCCCGACGCAGCACCCGTGTCGCGTTCCTGACCGCGGCCGTCCCGCCGGCGGCGGCGCTGGTGTGGGTGCTGGCGCAGGCGCAACCGGTGCTGGCCGGGCAGGTGATCACCGAGACGGTCGCGTGGGCGCCGCTGATCGGGCTGGAGTTCAGCTTCCGGCTGGACCCGCTCGCTCTGCTGATGACCGTGCTGGTGGCCGGCATCGGCGCGCTGGTGCTGATCTACTCCGACGCGTACTTCAGCCGCGGTAGCGGTGCCGCGAGGCGTTCCGCGCCGCTGCTGCTGGCCTTCGCTGGCGCGATGCTTGGGCTGGTCTTCGCCGACGACCTGATCACCGTCTACGTATTCTGGGAACTGACCACGATCTGCTCGTTCCTGCTGGTCGGGCAGGCCGGGATCAGTCGCGAGTCGCGGCGGTCGGCGCTGCAGGCGCTGATGATCACCAGCCTGGGCGGGCTGGTGATGCTGCTCGGTTTCGTGGTGCTCGGCGAGTCCGCGGGCACCTACCGGATCTCCGAGCTGATCGCGAAGCCGCCCGGTGGCACCCCGGTCGCAGTGGCCGCGGTGCTGATCCTGGTCGGCGCGTTCACCAAGTCCGCGCAGCTGCCGTTCCACAACTGGCTGCCCGCCGCGATGGTGGCGCCGACCCCGATCAGCGCGTACCTGCACGCGGCGTCGATGGTCAAGGCCGGTGTGTTCCTGGTGGCCCGGCTGGGGCCGGTGTTCGCCGGCATGCCGCAGTGGTGGCTGCCGACCGTGGTGTTCGGCCTGGCCACCATGCTGCTGGGCGGCTGGCGGGCGCTGCACGAGTACGACCTGAAGAAGCTGCTCGCCTACGGCACGGTGAGCCAGCTCGGCTTCCTGATGGTGCTGCTGGGCACCGGCACCTACACGGCGGCGGTCGCCGGGACCACGATGTTGTTGGCGCATGGCCTGTTCAAGGCCACGTTGTTCCTGGTCGTCGGCATCATCGACCACCAAGCGGGCACCCGCGACATCCGGGAGCTGTCCGGGCTGGGCCGCCGGATGCCGTGGCTGGCGGGGATCGCGACCCTGGGCGCGGCATCGATGGCCGGGCTGCCGCCGATGCTCGGTTTCGTCGGCAAGGAAGCGGCGTTCAGCGCTTTCCTCGGCGGCTCCCAGCCGGAACTGCTGGTGGACGTGGTGCTGGTGGCCGGCTCGATGCTGACCGTCGCCTACAGCCTCCGGCTGCTGTGGGGCGCCTTCGCGGCGAAGCGGGACCTCGCGCCGACCGAGGCGAAGCCAGCCGGTTTCGAGTCGCTGGCGCCCGCCGGGTTGCCCGCGCTCGCAGGCGTTGTCCTGGGCATCGGGTTCCCGGTCGCCGACCGTCTCGCGAGCGCTTACGCCAGCGCCTTCCCGGTCGGCGACAACCCTTACCACCTGGGACTTTGGCATGGCTTGACGCTGCCGCTGTTGCTGTCAGCGATCGCGGTCACCGGCGGTGTCGTGCTGCACCTAGGGCGGGTGCGCCTGACCGCGCTGCGCAACGAGCTGCCGCGGCTGCTGGACGCGCAGCGTGGGTACGAGCGGATCATGGCTCTGCTGGAGCGGATCGCGGTCGGGGTCACCGGTCGCCTGCAGGTCGGCTCGCTGCCGACCTACCTCGGCATCATCCTGCTGACCGTGCTGGCGATCCCCGGCTCGGCGCTGGTGATGCGGGCCAGCGTGCCGGAGGACCTGCGCCTCTACGACAACCTCCTGCAGATCCCGTTGGGGATCGTGGTGGTCGTGGCGGCGATCGCGGTGCTGCGCTCGCGCCGCCGGTTGACCGGGGTGCTGCTGGTCGGCGTCGTCGGCTACGGCATCGGTGGGCTGTTTATCGTGGACGGTGGCCCGGACCTCGCGCTGGCGCAGTTCCTGGTCGAGACGTTGACGCTGGTGGCGTTCGTGTTCGTGCTGCGCCGGCTGCCGGTTCGCTTCACCCAGACCGAAACCCGGACCACCCGCGCGCTGCGGGTGCCCAAGGCGATCATCGCCGGCGCCGCCGGGGTGTTCATCGCGCTGGCCGCAATCATCTTCGGCGCGGCCCGGCAGGCGCCGTCGGAGGCCAGCGCCGAGTTCATTGCCAATGCCGAGAAGGGCGCCGGCGCGACCAACGTGGTCAACGCGATCATCGTCGACTTCCGCGCCTTCGACACCGTCGGCGAGATCTCGGTGCTCGCCGTCGCGGCGACCGGCGTCGCCAGCTTGATCCTGGCGTCCCGGCACGAACGGCGGAAACGCAGCACCCGGGTGGCACCGGCGACGCGGGTCAAGACCCCGGCCCTTGCCGAGCAGCAGGAGGAGGTGCGCGAATGACATCGCCGACGAGGCCCAAGCCCGCCTGGACGAGCTGGGACGCCCCGAGCGAACGCTGGCTGCTGTCCGGCTTCCCCCGCGAGGGGACGCAGCGCACCGTGCTGCTGGAGCTGGCCTCCCGGATCGTGTTCCCGACGGTGCTGGTGTTGTCGATCTACCTGCTGTTCGCCGGGCATGACCGGGCCGGCGGCGGCTTCAGCGGCGGTCTGGTCGCCGGGCAGGCGTTCGTGCTGCGCTACCTGGCAGGCGGCCGGATGGACGACAGCGCCGTCGTCTCGATGCGCCCGCCGGTGCTCATCGGCCTCGGCCTGACCATCGCGACCGGCTCCGCGTTCCTGCCGCTGCTCTTCGGCGGGCAGATCCTGGAGACCGCGATCTACAAGTTCACCGTGCCGCTACTCGGCGAGATCAAGTTCGTCACCAGCGTGCTGCTGGACAGCGGGGTGTACCTGCTGATCGTCGGCGTCGTGCTGGACCTGCTGCGCACCCTGGGATCGGGCATCGAGGCGGACGTCGAAGCGGCGGCCAGGGGGCAGCGATGACGGTCAACCTGACGATGGCGGTCGTGCTCGCCGTGCTCTACTCGGTCGGCTTCTACCTGCTGATGCAGCGCTCGCTGATGCGGATCCTGCTGGGCATCGTGATCCTCGGCCACGGCTCGAACCTGCTGCTGCAGACCGCCGGCGGCCCGCCGGCCGGTGCCGCGATGATCGGCACCACGCCGCCGAACGAGATGGCCGACCCGCTGCCGCAGGCTATGGCGCTCACCGCGATCGTGATCACCTTCGCGCTGACCACCTTCCTGCTGGCGCTGGCGTACCGGTCGTGGACGCTGCTCGGCCACGACGAGGTCCGCGACGACGTGGAGGACCGGCGCATCCAGCGGATGGAGCGCCGCCTCGCCGAGTCCGAGGACGACACCACCGAAGAACTGGCAAAGGAGGCCACGCAGTGACAGTCCTAGTGGCCTTGCCCGTGTTGTTGCCGTTGGCCGCTGCTGGACTGTCGTTGGCGCTGGGTCGGTTCGCCGACCTGCAACGCGCCCTCGGGCTCTTGGTGCTCGGCGGGATCATCGTCGACGCGGCCGTGCTGCTCTACGTCGCGGACCGCTACGGCCCAGTGGTGCTGCAGATGGGCGCGTGGCCAGCGCCGTTCGGCATCACCCTCGTCGCCGACCGGCTTTCGGCGCTGCTGCTGGTCGTTTCGTCGGTGGTGACCTTCGCGGTGCTGATCTACTCGATCGGCCAGCGCATCACCGACTACGGTCGCCAGCGCTCCAGCACCACGTTCCACCCGATGTACCTGATGCTGTGCGCGGGCGTGTCGCTGGCGTACCTCACCGGCGACCTGTTCAACCTGTTCGTCGCGTTCGAGATCATGCTGAGTTCGTCGTACGTGCTGATCACCCGGCGAACCACGGCCACCCGGATCCGGGCGGGCATGACGTACACGATCGTCAGCCTGGCCTCGTCGCTGCTGTTCATCACGATGATCGCGCTGGTGTACGCGTCCACGGGCACGGTAAACCTGGCCGACCTGGGCGAGAAGGTGCAGCAGCTGCCGGACGGACTGCAGATCGCGCTCGCGCTGCTGGTGGTGATCGTCTTCGGGGTGAAGGCGGCGATGGTGCCGCTGCACTTCTGGCTGCCGGACAGCTACCCGACCGCGCCGGCGCCGGTCACCGCGGTGTTCGCCGGACTGCTGACCAAGGTCGGCATCTACGCGCTGATCCGCACCCAGACGCTGGTCTTCAGCCATTCCGAGAGCTGGAACCTGATGCTGGGCATCGCGCTGATCACCATGATCGTCGGCGCGCTGGGCGCGCTGGCGCAGAACGACCTCAACCGGCTGCTGTCGTTCCTGCTGGTCAGCCACATCGGGTACATGCTGTTCGGGCTCGGCGTCTACGACGTGGTGGGGCTGACGGGCGTGATCCTCTACGTGGTGCACCACATCACCGTGCAGGCCACGTTGTTCCTGGTCAGCGGTTTGATCACGCGGCACACCGGCACCGTGGCGCTGACCCGGATGGGTGGGCTGGCGAAGGTCGCGCCGCTGATCGCGGTGCTGTTCGCGCTGCCCGCGCTGAGCCTGGCCGGGGTGCCGCCGTTCTCCGGCTTCGTCGCCAAGCTGGCGCTGCTGCAGGCGGGAGTCGGCGCGGGCACCTGGACGGCCTACGCGGTCACCGGCGGGGCGGTGCTGACCAGCCTGCTCACCCTGTACGCGATGGCGCGGGTGTGGACCCGGGCGTTCTGGGGCCAGGTCAAGGCGCCGGAACCGGACCCCGATCCCACCGACGAGCTTGTCGTCGGCACCGCCACGTCGAACCGGCCGATGGTCGTCGCGAGCGGGGTGCTGGTGGCGGCGAGCGTGGTGATCGCCGTGGTGGCGGGTCCGCTGGCCGACGTCAGCGGGCGGGCGGCGACCGACCTGATGAACGGCGAGACCTATCGGACGGCGGTGCTGGGAGGTGTCGCCAGTGAGTGAGCAGGCGATCGGCCGTCGGCGGCGGCTGGTGCAACGGCTACCGCTGGTGGCCTGGCTGACCCTGGTCTGGGTGATGCTGTGGGGCACCTTCGACCTCGGCACGCTGTTCTTCGGCCTGGTGGTGGCGCTGCTGGTGTCCACGGTGTTCCCGCTGCCGACGATCAACACCAACATCAAGGTGCGGCTGCTGCGGCTGGTGCAGCTGGTCGGCTACCTAGCCTGGGACCTGGTGAGCTCCACGGCGCGGGTGGCCTGGCAGGCGCTGCGCCACGGGCCGAACGCGAAGTCGGGCATCGTCGCGGTGACGCTGCGGACCGACTCCGACCACATCACCGCGATGGTCGCCAACGCGGTGTCGCTGGCGCCCGGCAAGTTCGTCCTGCAGATCGACCGGGTCAACCGGATCTGCTACGTCTACGCGCTCGGCATGCGGGTCGAGGACGTCGAATCGGTGCGGCGCGACGTGCTGGCGCTGGAGCGGCGGGTAGTGCAGGCGGTCGGCTCGGCGAACGAGGTGGCGCTGGTGAGCGGACGGAAGGGGTGAGCATGGCCTGGGTCTTCGCGATCACCTTCGGCCTGTTGTGCGTGGCCAGCCTGCTGGTGGTCGTCCGGTTGCTGCTCGGCCGCACCACCCTGGACCGGATCGTGGCGGTCGACGTGTTCGTCACGCTGACCGTCGCGGGGACCTGCGTCGGCATGGGCTGGCTGGGTGACGGCTCGAACATCGCGCTGCTGGCTGCGTTCGCGCTGCTGGCCTTCATCGGTTCGGTCAGCGCGGCGCGGTTGATCGAGAAGAAGGAGCCGTACCGATGAGCTGGTTGGACGTGTTCTCCGCGGTGTGTCTGATCGGCGGCGCGCTGTCCTGCCTGTTCGGCGCGATCGGGGTGTTGAGCTTCCCGGACGTGACGGCCCGGCTGCAGGCGGCGACCAAGCCGCAGACCCTCGGGCTGATCCTGATCCTGATCGGCACCGCGGCGCAGCTCGACTTCATCTACGCCTCGGGGCTGATCCTGGTCGGCCTGTTCCAGATGCTCACCGCGCCGGTGTTGGCGCAGCTCGTCGGCCGGGCGGCGTACCGCGCGGACAGCATCGACCGGGAGACCCTGGTGGTGGACGAGCTCGGCGACCGGATCGAGTGGGAGCGGCAGGTTCGCTGACCCGGGTGGTGTGCAGGCGTGTGGCGCTGCGCCGATCCGGCACAAGTCGCGCGGGGCTGGTCACTCTCGGCGTCGAATATGATCAAATAGACCTGCATGGGTGACCGCCTGACTGTGTGGTCAACGGACGCGGCGTTAGAAGGGTGTGGAGCAATAATGTGGCGGACCGGCCGCGTGCTCGCTGGCCTCGCGATCGCGTTGTTCCTCTTGTTCGCACCGCCCGCGTTGGCGGAGGGCAGAGCCGCGCCAACCGAAGCGTCGGTGGTTCTCGCCCAGGAACCGGGCCCGCCGCCCGCTCCACCCGCCCAGCCGCCGCCCGACGAGCGGCAGCGCCTCGCCCTCGGCGTCACCGGAGTCGTGTTGATCGCGCTCGTGCTGTTATCCCGCAAGCTGAGGAAGAAGGCCGTCTTCTTCGTCAAGTGGAAGAAGTAGCAGACGGCGATAAAAACCGGCGGGGTGGTCGGTTCTTTGCGGGATTATTTCGTACCAATTCTCGTCATGGACTAGACCTAGCGCCGAACCTGTGGGATTTTCACAACTGGCCGCGTGCGCGGACCCGGCCCCGCCAGGGGTAACGGCGACTCCAGTGCACCAGCCAAGGGGTATCTAGCCCCCCACCGACGTGGGCCGGCACCGGGAAGCCCCCCGACCGGTGCCGGCCCACACCTTTTCTTGGAGATTGCGCGAGTCCCCGGTGCCCCGGACACCGCCCCGACCGCGGAACTGCCTCCGCAGTCGGCCCGGTTGTTGCCGGCGCATTCAATCGATGGCTTGAACAATATGTAAATCCGCATCGCCGGGACTCGAATTCTTCGGCACTGCCGAATCGGCGCCACCCGTTCGTCGCAGTGTGGGTACCGGTGAGCTCCCGGCCGCTCACCGAGCCCGCGTTCCAGGTCCGGATGATGCAGGATTGGGCGCAAATGAGTACCACCCCGCTCCCGCGCACCGATGCCGAACGTTCCGCCGCAGCGCACGCCCACTGCCGCGCCTCGGTGCAGCGCCACGAAGCGGAGCTGGTCGAGCTCTCCCGCAGCATCCACGCCGAGCCCGAGCTCGCATTCGCCGAACACCGAAGCGCCGCCAAGGTCGCGGCCCTGCTGGCCCGGCACGGCTTCACCGTCCGAACCCCGGTCGCCGACCTGGACACCGCACTGGTTGCCGAGGCGGGCAGCGGCGAGCTGGTCGTCGGCATCTGCGCTGAGTACGACGCGCTTCCCGAGGTCGGGCACGCCTGCGGGCACAACGTCATCGCCGCCGCCGGAGTAGGGGCCGCGCTCGCGCTGGCGGAGATCGCCGACGACCTGGGCGTCACGGTGCGGCTGATCGGGACCCCGGCGGAGGAGACCGGCGGGGGTAAGGTGCTGATGCTGGAATGCGGCGTCTTCGACGACGTCGCCCTGGCGATGATGGTGCACCCGGGGCGGGCAGAGGTCTGCCGCCCGACCTCGCTGGCCATCACCGACCTGGAGGTCCGCTACACCGGGCGCGAGGCGCACGCCGCGGCGGCCCCGGAACTCGGCCGCAACGCGGCCGACGCGTTGACGGTCGCGCAGGTCGCCATCGGCCTGTTGCGGCAGCACCTGGAGCCGAGGCAGATGGTGCACGGTATCGTTACAGCAGGTGGCGCGGCACCGAACATCATTCCCGCGCACACTGCGGCGGTCTACAACCTGCGTGCTGCCGAAGCGCGCTCCGTGCAGCGCCTGGAGAACCGCATCCGGGCCTGCTTCGAGGCGGGTGCGACGGCGACCGGATGTGAGCACGAAGTCGTGCGGATCTCCCCGGTCTACGCGGAGCTGAGCCCCGATGGATGGCTGTCGGAGGCGTACCGCCGCGCGATCACCGAGCTCGGGCGCGAACCGCTCGACCGGGGCGAAGAGCAGGGCCAGGTAATCGGCAGCACCGACATGGGCAACGTGACCCAGGCCTTGCCCGCGATCCATCCGATGATCGCGGTGGACTGCGGCGACGCGGTCAACCACCAGGCGGAATTCGCCGCAGCCTGCGCGACCCCGGCCGCGGATCGAGCGGTGCTCGACGGGGCGGTGGCGATGGCCTGGACCGCGGTGGCCGCCGCATTGGACGGCGCGCAACGAGATCGCCTGCTGGCGACCGTGCGCGACCGGTCCGGTCGGAGTTAGTCGGAAGAGTTCTGCGCGTCGGGAGGCGTGGCGTGACCGTGGTGGATTCTCGTGGCCCGGAGCCGGGTCAGTCCCGGAATGTTGGTTCTGCGGTGGAAGAAGTGGATTGGGATGCGGCGGAGCGCTCCGCCGTCGCCCCTGACACCCTCCTCGCTGCGGGTGTGGACGGGCTGAGTGTGCCCATCGGCAGCACCATGTCCAGCGTGGAATCCGCCGTGGCCGACCTCGGTGCTGGTCGTGGACCGTCTTGGCTGGATGTCTGGCTGGAGGAGAACGCGCGCCGCGTGGTGGCCTGGCGACGGCACATCCACGCCTATCCGGAGCTTTCCCGCGCCGAGCACGAGACCACCGCGTTCCTCGCGGAGCGGCTTACCCGGGCCGGCCTGCGTCCCCGGATCCTCCCGGTGGGAACCGGCCTGGTCTGCGACATCGGCGGCGAGACCAGGCCCGGTCAGCGCACGGTGGCGCTGCGGGCCGACATCGACGCGCTGCCGCTGACCGAAGCCACCGGACTGCCGTACGCATCCACAGTGGACGGTGTTGCGCACGCCTGCGGGCACGACGCGCACACGACGGTCGTACTCGGTGCCGCGCTGGCGCTGGCCGCCGCGCCGAACCTGCCCGGCCGGGTGCGGGTGATCTTCCAGCCAGCCGAAGAAGTGATGCCCGGCGGCGCCCTCGACGTGCTGGCCGCCGGTGGACTCGACGGAGTGGACCGGATCTTCGGGTTGCACTGCGACCCACGGCTGCTGGTGGGCCAGGTCGGAACGCGGGTCGGGGCCATCACTTCGGCGAGTGACCTGCTGGAACTCCGGCTGAGCTCGCCTGGCGGGCACACCTCGCGTCCGCACCTGACCGCGGACCTGGTGCACGCGCTGGGCAGCGTAATCACGGGCCTGCCGACGTTGCTGTCGCGCCGGGTCGATCCGCGCACCGGAACCGTCCTGACCTGGGGCGCGGTGCACGCGGGGGAGGCGCCGAACGCCATCCCGCAGGACGGCGTGCTCACCGGAACTCTGCGGACGGGCGACCGCGACACCTGGGCGAAGCTGGAGCCGCTGGTGCACGAACTCGTGCACAGCCTGCTGGCACCCCTCGGCGTCGGGTTCGACCTGCAGCACCGGCGCGGGGTGCCGCCGGTGGTCAACGAAGCGGAAAGCACCGAGGTGTTCCGGGCCGGGATCGCGGCGGGGCTCGGCGAAGACGCCCTGGCCAGCACGCCGCAGTCGTCCGGCGGCGAGGACTTCGGCTGGTACCTGGAGCACGTGCCGGGCTCGTTCGCCCGGCTGGGCGTGCACTCCGGGGTCGGTCGGGTGAAGGACCTGCACCAGCCGACGTTCGCGTTGGACGAGCGAGCGCTGTTCGTGGGCATTAGGGCGATGGTGAACACCGCCCTGACCAGCCTGGAACGCTGACCACCACGGCCTCCCGCTCCCACCGGGAGGCCGTGCTCGTCGGTGGGTGGCAATACGATCCGCGCATGAGAGCCGACGGAACCTTCAGCGTGGCGGCGTTCGTCCCGACGGAGCTGGCACCATCCCCGACCGTGACCACCGGGGTCGCCGTCGGGGTCTCGACGATGGAGAAGCACTTCGAGGGTGAGGTCGTCGGCCGCTCGGCGACGCTGTTCACCGCCGCGTTCGACCAGGCGAAGGGCGCCGGTACCTACGTGGCGATGGAGTCCTTCGAGGGCTCTTTGCACGGCCGCGAGGGCGCGTTCAACTTCGCCCACTCGGCGACCACATCCGGCAGCGACCGCAGCAACGAGTTCTTCACCATCGTGCCGTTCAGCGGGACCGGTGAGCTGGCCGGGATCACCGGCGGTGGCGGATTGGCCGTCGACGCCGACGGCACGCACCGGGTCTGGTTCGAGTACGAGCTCGGGGCCGCTTCGCCGGAGTCCTGATGATCCCGGCCGATTCCACCTGATTGAGGTGTATCCGGTCGCTGCTGTATCTGTTCGCGGGGTTTCCGCCTCTTTAAGGGCATGACCGCGAACATCATCTCCCCTGAAAAGCTGCCGCCGGAGGGCGCCGAACACGACGGCCCGGGCGGCTGGCCTTCGCTGCACGGTGCCATGAACCGCCACGACGCGGAGCAGGTGCTCGGCTGCGCCGAGCTCGCGGCCGGTCTCGACGAAGGCGACTGGGTGGAGCCCTGGTACGGGGTGGTCTTCCCGGCCGCCCGAGTCCACGACCAGCTGACCCGTGCAGCCGCCGCGCTGCTGCGCGCCGGGCCGCACGCCGTGCTGTCCGGCGCGACTGCGGCGGCGATGCACGGCTGCGATTCCGCAGCCGGCGGTGTTGTGCACGTGACCATCCCCTACGACCGCGAACTCCGCTCCCAGCCGGACCTCGTCATCCACCAGGCCTGGATCCGGGAGTGCGACGTAGTCGAGCTCGACGGACTGCGCACCCAGGCGTTGGACGTCGCCATCTGTGAGCTGCTGTGCACCGGCGAGCAGCGCTCAGCGCTGGATTGCCTGGAGCAGGCGCTAGCGCAGCTGGGCGACACCGCCGAGCGCTTTCGGGCCCTCGTCGCCGAACGGCTCGCCCGCCGCAGAGATCGCCGGGGCACCCGGCAGGCCGCCGCCTTGCTCCAGCTCGCCTGGTCGAGGCCGCGCGGCGAGTTGGTCGGAGGTGCGCGATGAGCCCCCGGACGTCAACTCGCGCGCCGGAACCAACCGGCCGCCTGGACGGCATCGCGCATCCCGACGAACCGCGCGTAGGCGTCGTCGTAAAGCGCGCGGTTGGCCTCGTCTGGCTGCAACGGATCGGATGTCCCGACCAGGTCGCGGGCCACCTCGCTGATGTCGCGCCCCGCCAGCGCGTGCGCTGTCACGGCCGCGCCCCGGGCGCCGGCCTGTTCGTCTGTGGTGCGGGCGACCGGCAACCCGGTGACGTCCGCGATCATCTGGCGCCACAGCGGGCCCGCCGAGCCACCCCCGGTGAGCCGCAGCTCCGTGGGTTGCGCGGTGCTGGCGACCAGGCAGTCCCGGATGACTTCGCTGATCACCTCGGTGCAGATCGTGGAGCCGAGGATGGTGCAGGCCTGCCCCGGTTCGGTCATGCCCGCGCCGATCGCGGTGGAGATCACGTCGTAGGAACCCACCGGCGAGGCCCGGGCGTCGTTGCAGAGCAGCGCGGGGCGGGTCGGGTGCCCGGCGGCATCGACGAGCCAGCAGCCGTCGCCCTGGGCGGTGACTGTCAGCGCCGCGACGTCGGTGCCGAGACCTGCGACGAGCTCGGCGACGGTGTCCGCGACGGCCGACCAGACCTCGGGCATGTTCTGCCCGGCACAGCCGGGCCGGGGGTGCTCGACCCTGGTCGGACGGCGGGTGACGGCGAGCTCGGTGCCGTCCGCGGAGTAGGCGACGCTGCTCACCACCGAGGTGCCGGCGTCGATACCGATGGTGGTCACGGGGGTTCCCCGCGGATCCCGCCTACCTGGTCGGCCTGGTCGGCTCGACCCGAAAACATCACAGTATTAAGTGTTAAAAATTTCAAAGTTGGTGTTATTTTTGCGACGGGATGTGACACCAAGGTCCCGGTTGCGGACCACGACCGGAAGGACGCGACGTGCCGCATCAACCCCGTTCCGAATCGGGAGCCGACCGCATCGACCTCGTGCTCCTCGACGTCGGCGGCCCCATCTACGACGACAAGGCATACCGTGACGCGTTGCTGCGTGCCGCGCGCGAATTGGCGGCCGAAGACGGCCGGAGCATCGACGAAGCCGAGTTCCAGCAGGTCTACGACGAGCGCCGCCAAGCCCAGGGCGGGTCCTTGCGCACCGCGGTCGCCGAGCGGTTCCTCACCGCGCAGGACCGGCAGCGATTGTCCGACCGCGTCGAGCGCTACTGGGAGTACCCGCCATCGGCGCTGTACCCCGACGTGCTCCCGACGCTGCGGCAGCTCGCCGGGCGTTACAAAATCGCGGTCGTGGCCAACCAGCGGGCGGTCGTCGTGGACGCGTTGCGCCGGGATGGCGTGGCCGACTTCATCGACATTTGGGCGGTTTCGGAGGTCGTCGGCGCGGAGAAGCCGGACCCGCGGATCTTCCAGCACGCCCTGCAGGAAGCCGGCGTCGAGCCGAAGAACGCGGTGCACGTCGGCAACCGCCTCGACACGGATGTGCGCGGCGCGCACCACGTCGGGCTGCGCACGGTGTGGGTGGTGCGCGGCGAAGCTCCGCCGGAACCGACGCCGGAGCAGTTCGCCGAACCCGATGTGGCGGTGTACTCGCTTACCGAGCTGCCCGATGCGTTGGAGAGGTTGCGGGAGGGCACGATGAGCGAACGGATTTCGCCCGCGAGGCCCGCAGGACGGATGGCGCCCTAGTGACCGAACTAGTCGTGGGCGTCGACGTCGCGACCGCCAACGTCCGGGTGCAGGTCCACGATCCGGCGGGCGCGGTGGTGGCCTCGGCGTCCCGGCCGCTGCCGCAGCCGGTGCGGTCGCCCAGTGGACGCTCCGAACAGGACGCGACCACTTGGTGGCCTGCGGTCCGCGACTGCCTCGCCGAATGCACGACGGCATTGGGAGCGCATCGCACCGAGATCCGCTCACTTTCGATCTCGGCGACCTCGGGCACGGTCGTCCCGGTCGATGGCGACGGCCACCCGCTCACCGCTGCGTTGATGTACGACGACCGGCGCGCCGAAGCGGAAGCGCGGATCGCCGCCGAGGCCGGCGCGGACCGCTGGCGGCGCACCGGGATCACCCCGTCGGCGGGCTCCGGGCTGGCCCGGATCGGCTGGCTGGCGCGGCACCTCCCGGACGGCACAGCGCTGGTTTGCCACACCCCGGACCTCATCGCCTGGAAGCTGGTCGGGCACCCCGTCGCCACCGACTCCAGCCACGCGCTGAAGAGCGGCTACGACGCCGTGGCAGGCGAGTGGGCGATCGAGGTCTTCGAGGCATTGAGCGTGCCGGACCTCCTGCTGCCGGAGGTCGTGCGCCCGACGACGGTGCTTGGCGCCGTCGACGCGAGGGGAGCGGCGCAGACCGGCCTGCCCGCCGGCTGCGAGGTGCGCGCCGGGATGACCGACGGCTGCGCCGGTCAGCTGGCGTGCGGAGCGGTCGACGTCGGGCAGTTCGTGACGGTCCTCGGGACAACTTTGGTGCTGAAGGGAGTTGCCGAGGAACTCGTGCACGACCCGGCTGGTGCGGTGTACAGCCACCTGCACCCGGACGGGATGTGGCTGCCCGGCGGCGCGGCGAACATCGGCGGCTCCGCGCTGTCCGATGTGGACACCGCTGAGCTGCCGGGCCTGGACACGGCGGCGACCGAGCGGGGACCGGCCAGCGTGGTCAACTACCCGCTGCGCGGCGAGGGGGAGCGGTTCCCGTTCCTCGCCGCGCACGCCACTCGGTTCGTGCTGGGTGCGCCGGAGGACCGGATCGACGAGTACCGATCCCGCCTCGAAGGCGTCGCCTTCTGCGAGCGGCTCGCCCTGGAGCGGCTGGCCCAGCTCGGTGCCCCCTCGGAAGGCGCCGTGCGCACCGCGGGCGGCGGCGCCCGCAGCATCGCCTGGTGCCGGATCAGGGCGTCGGTCCTGGACGCCCCGGTGCTGCGCGTCCGAGGCGCGGGAACCGCGCTGGGTGCGGCGCTGCTGGCGGCCAGCGGTTCGGTCTACCCGGACCTGAGCACGGCGGCAGCCGCGATGGTGCCCGGGGGCGAACTCGTCGAGCCGGTGCCGGCGGAGGTGTCCCAACTGGACGACAGCTACCGGCGCTTCCTCGACGAGCTCCGCACCCGGGGCTGGATCTCCGCGACCTGATCAGGATTCGGGATTCGGCGAGGGCTTCGGCGCCGGTGAGGCTGTCCTCGTAGACGGCGTAACGCGTGATCAGGCCGTCCTCGACGGTCAGGTGCAGCGCGCATAGTGCGGTGTACGGCCTACCGGTGGCCTCAACCGTTTTGCGGATGTCGTTGAGCACGACCGCCTCGTTGCCGTCCACCAGGATCCGGGGTGTCGATCCGGCCGTCTCCCCGGGCATGTGGAACTCGGCGATCGTACGGAAGTGGTCGGCGACACTGGCCCGGGTCGAGCGGGGCCCAATCCCAGGCACCGCCGGATGACCGCAGGCTGGCCAGTCCAGGACCAGTCGACCCTGCTCGGCGACCTGCTCGGCGACCTGCTCGGCGATCTGGTCCGGATCTCCCGGATCGTCGACCTGCACGTCCTCGACGAGCGCTTCACCCAGCCGCCCGGGTTCGACCTGACCACCCACTGGCAGGCGGGCTTGGCGCAGTTCAACGCGCGACGCCATCGGAGCGAGGCGACCATCAGGGTCTCCCGCGCGTCCTCGACCGGTTGCCCCGCCTGATGGAGCCGATCGTGGCGCAGGCGGCACAGCGAACTGCGGAAGCCCCGACTCCGATGGTTGGACCCGGATGACGATTCCGATCGAGTCCGCCGACCAAGCCCTCACCCAGCTCCTCAAGCTCGGTGCAGACGCCGCAATCCTCGCCCCCGCTGAACTTCGCGAACGGTTCATCGCCACGCTCAACGCCCTGACCGCATCGACGGGACGGCGGGCTGAACGCGGACGGTCAGCCCTCGGCGACCTCCAGCGCCACGCCCGCGGCCCGCAGTTCGTCGCGCACCGGTTTCGGGGTTCCCAGGTCGACCACGACGACGTCGAACTCGTTCAACGGCGCCAACTCGTGTACGGCGCGCCGGTCGAACTTGGAGTGGTCCAGCTGCAGCACCCGCTTGCCGGTGGTCTCCATCAGCGCGCGCTTGACCTGGATCGTCTCCTGCGAGCGGTGCAGGCAATGCCCGTCGACCACCGCGGTGGTCGACATGAACAGCACGTCGGAGCGCATCGTGCGGGCCATGCTGGCGGTGTGCAGCGGAGGAACGCATCGTAGGACGGCTGGTAGTCGCCGCCGAGTCCGATCAGGTGCAGGCCGGGTTCGCCGCTGAGCAGGTTGATCACGGACAGGAAGTTCGTCACGACGGTGAGCGGCCCCAGCGGGGCAAGGCGTTCGGCGACCCCCAGCGCACTGGTGCTGTAGTCGAGCGCAATTACCTGACCAGGCGAAACGAGTCGCACCGCGTGCTTGGCGAGGCGAGCCTTCTCGTCGGCCGCGTCGCCGATCCGGGCCCGAACCGAGCTCTCCAGCAGCGCGGTCGGCGTCGATGTCGCGCCGCCGCGCACCTTGCGCAGCCAACCTTGCTGTTCGAGGACGCCCAGGTCGCGGTGGACGGTCATGCCGCTGACGCCGTGCTTGGCGGCCAGCCCCTCGATGCGGACGAACCCGCTGGCCAGCACTTCCTGGCGGATTTGCGCGCCGGTCCTGCTGGTTGACCGGCAAGCCGCCGTCCTTGGCCACGGCCCCCTCACCGCGCGTGTGCAACCGGAATGATCATCACACGTGAGACGTGATATTCGGGGTGGATGTCACGCGGCGTTCATGGGCCGACGTTGTGGCACGGCCGTTTGCGCAGCTTCTCGACGTAGTCCTCGGGAGCCCCGGCCGCTTCGGCGGCATCGGCCATCACGCCGAGATAACGCGCCGACGGCAGCCCGCCCTCGTAGGCGTCCAGCACGTACAGCCAGGCCAGCACCGATCCGTCCAGCGTCTGCACCCGCAGCCGCAGCTTCTTGTGCATGCCGAGCTCGGCACCCTCCCAGTTGTCGAGCTGCTGCTCGTCCTCCGGGCTGACGTCGTAGAGCACCGTGAAAACCTGGGAGCCCGGCTGCTCGACGATCGTGGCGAGGGCTCCTTCCCAGCCGTAGTCCTCGCCGCCGAAAGTCAGCCGCCAGTCCACCAGCCAGCCCGTTCCCGCCATCGGGGAGTGCGGGGCGCGCTTCATCATCTGGGCCGGATCCATGTTGGACCCGTACGCGGCGTACAGAGGCACGCCCAACAGGGTAGCGATCGACAGCCCGTGCGGCGGAGCGGATTACGTCACGAATGTGGGTAACTGTGATGTCCGGGCCGATCACGTCCTCCCCGCGGGATGACCGCGAGTGGTCTGCGCCACGATGGTCAACTCGGTCGGCACCACCCGAAATGACTGGACTCGTCGCAGCGTACGGTGAGTTCGGCGCCCACAAGGCAGGCGGACCGAGGAGGAGCGCGAAGTGACCCGCATCGTGATCATGGGAGGCGGCCCCGCGGGCTACGAGGCGGCGCTGGTCGCGGCTTCGAACGGGGCGGACGTCACGCTGGTCGAGCCGGAGGGCCTCGGCGGGGCGTGCGTGCTCTACGACTGCGTGCCGTCGAAGACCTTCATCGCGTCCGCAGGCGCCCGCTCCGCGTTCCGGGACGCGCGCGAGCTCGGCATCCGCACCAAGAGCGAGGACCGCGACGTCGACGTCGCGGTCGTGCATGGCCGGGTCAAGGGCCTGGCGCTCGCGCAGTCCGCCGACATCCGCTCCCGGGTCCGCCGCGAGGGCGTGAAGATCCTGCCCGGCCGCGCGCGGTTCACCAACCCCACCAAGGGCATGGCCGTCCACCACATCGGCGTCGACCTCGCCGACGGCGGCTTCGAGGAGCTGGCCGCGGACGTCGTCCTGATCGCCACCGGCGCCACGCCCCGCATCCTCAATGGCGCCGAGCCCGACGGGGAGCGGATCCTGACCTGGCGGCAGCTCTACGACCTGCCCGAACTGCCCGAGCACCTGGCCGTGATCGGCTCCGGTGTGACCGGTGTGGAGTTCGCCTCCGCGTACACCGAGATGGGCGTCAAGGTCACCATGATCTCCAGCCGCGACCGGGTGCTGCCGCACGAGGACGCGGACGCCGCTGCGGTGCTGGAAGAGGTGTTCGCCGAGCGCGGCACCGAGGTCGTCAAGCACGCCCGGGCGCAGAAGGTGGAGCGCACCGACTCGGGGGTGCTGATCCACCTCGCAGACGGGCGGCAGGTCGAGGCCAGCCACGCGCTGATGACGGTCGGCTCGGTGCCGAACACCACCGACATCGGCCTGGAGCGGGTGGGCATTGAGCCCGACCGCGGCGGCTACATCCCCGTCGACCGCGTGTCGCGGACCAACGTGCCCGGCGTCTACGCGGCAGGCGACTGCACCGGTCTGCTGTTGCTGGCTTCGGTGGCCGGCATGCAGGGCCGCATCGCGATGTGGCACTCGCTCGGCGAAGGCGTCACGCCGATCAAGCTAAAAACCGTCGCGGCCAACGTCTTCACGCACCCGGAGATCGCCACGGTCGGGATCAGCCAGCAGGCGATCGACTGCGGGGACGTGCCCGCGCGGACCGTGATGATGCCGCTGGCCACCAACCCGCGGGCGAAGATGGAAGGCCTGCGGCGCGGTTTCCTGAAGGTTTTCTGCCGCCCGCAAACCGGCGTGGTCGTCGGTGGCGTCGTGGTGGCGCCGAACGCCAGCGAGCTGATCCTGCCGATCGCGCTCGCGGTGCAGAACCAGGTGACGGTGGACAACCTGGCGAACACGTTCTCGGTGTACCCGTCGCTGTCCGGCTCGCTGACCGAGGCCGGTCGCTTGCTGATGCGCCACGACGACCTGGACTGAGTGCCTACCGGTCGGCTGAGACTCCCCGGCCGATCGGGTTGATCCGGCGGACTCGCGCTCCGAACGCTAGCGTTGCGCAGCGGAGCTCCGGGCAGCCACGGGTTTTGCTCGACGGGACTCCCGCTTCACCTGGGTGATCACCACTCTGATGCTGCTCGGCAACGCATACCCGCTGTGCTGGAGTCGGCATCGTTTGCGACCGTTGTTGGTGGGGCACCCGCCGCGCCTGGCGGGCCCGGTGGAAAGGGACGCGCGGGGCCATGAGCGAGCTGCCGGTGTTGATCTACGACGGCGACTGCGGGTTCTGCACGCGTAGCGTGCGGCTCGCGGAGCGATTGCCGGTGCGCATGCACATCCAAGCCTGGCAGGAGGCAGATCTCGCGGCGATGCGGACAACCGCGGACCGAGCCCGGCACGAGGTGCTGTGGGTGGCCACGTCCGGTCGGGTGTTCGGCGGGGCGGCGGCGGTCGCGGAACTGCTCAAGGCGTGCCGCGTGCCGTGGCCGGTGCTCGGTTGGGGCATGTCCGCCCCGGTGCTGCGGATGCTGGCCGATCGGGCGTACCGGTGGGTCGCGGCGAACCGCTTCCGGTTGCCCGGTGCCACCCCGGCCTGCCAGCTGCCACCCGACGAACGTCCCGGCCATTCGGATCGTTGCTAACCGACGTCGATCTCGGCCAAAAGTACTAGGAGCGGACGCTTCTTTCCTGGCCGATCGGTTGATCTCCGCTGCCAATTCGGCTGAGCCGCCGGACCCCCGCCGAGCCATAACCTCGATGTCGTTCGGGGGTACGAATAGGCCCGTGCCCTCCGCTCCAGGGGACCGGCGGAGGGCACGGCCGCAATCCAGACTCGGTGCGTCTTGAGCACCAGAGCGGCAGGAATGGCGAGGTGGCTTGAGATGTACGGGAAGGCGTTCGCACCGGAGTACCAGGGGCAGCTCCGGGACATGTCGGTCAACACGGCCTACGAGAACGTGCTGGCGGCGGCGTTGGAACGCGAATCGCAGGCGGTGGACGAGGGTTCCGGGCTGGAGCTCGCGCAGGCGCGGCTGGCGGTTGCGGAGGCGTACCGGCGCCTCGGCCAGCTCGATGAGGCGGACGCGGCCTGGCGCGCGAGCTACCGGGCGGCCCGCGACGCGGGCGAGCAGGGCGCGATGGCGTGGGCGCTGTGGAGCGGCGGCACCCTGGCCCGGCAGCGCGGGCAGATGACCGCCGCGGTGCGCTGGCTCAGCTCCGCGCGGGATCTGGCCAAGCAGGCCGGCGAGCTGATCGCGTACGGCTATTCGGTCGCCGGGATCGCCGAAACGCTGCGGATCCGGGGGGATTACGCGGAGGCCCGCGTGCTCCACGAGGAGCTGCTGGCGGAGGCCCGTCGGCGGGGCGAGTGCCGGCATACGGTGTGGGCGTTGGAAGGCCTGGCGCAGCTCGACCGCAACGCGGGCGACCTGGACTCCGCTTGGCGGCGGTTCGAGGAGGCCGCCGAGATCGCTGAAGCGGGCGGGGATGAGCGGGGCCTCGCCTGGGCGTTGCGGGGGCTGGCGGACGTCATGTCGTTGCGCGGGGAGCACGACGAGGCGCTGCGCCGGCTGTCGCGGGCCGAGCAAATCTGCCGCCGGATGGACCTGACCAGCGCCCTGGCCTACAACCGCAAGATGCGCGGCAATGTCCTCTTCCGCGCTTGCTGGTACGGGGAGGCCGCACGCACCTACCGGGGTGCGCAGAAGATGTTCCGGTCCATCAACGAACCGCGCGGTGCCGCGCTGGCCGAACTGGGCTTGTTGAAGAGCCACGACAAGCTGGGCCGACCACGATCGGCCACTGAAAGGGATCTGCGCGCCCTGCGGGACGCGTTGGACAGCCGGGAACTGCGGCACACCAGGCGAATGGTGGAGGAGGCGATCAGCGAAATGGCAGAGATCGCAGCCTGAGCGCTTTGCCTCGTGCGCGCGAAACACTGGTCTAAGACTGGGCATTCTCCGCTTCTGGCCGCGGGGTTTGGGAACGGAAGCTGTGCCCCAATTCCGGGCCTAGGCCGAAGTAGTGGCGGAAGTTGTAGATCAGTGGGCTCCACTTTGCTGGATCGACGTGGTGGGTGCCGGGAATTACGAGGTGCGGGTCGCAGTGCACCCGCAGCACCGCTGCCTCGATGATGCGGAAGTTCTCCGCGGGCTGAACCGCGCACTCGGCGACGCGGGGCGGGCGCACCAGGTCGGAGGGCTCCGGTCGAAGTCCGGCGGCGCCGAACTTGTCCGGCTCGAAGAGGAACACGCCGCGCTTTTGGTCCGGAACCGGGTTCCGGCCGGTCAGGGGCGCCAGCCGCTCAACGGCGGACCACTGCTCGGGCGTTGGAAAGTTGATCACCAGCTCGGGCCGTGCTTCGAGGTTGGCGGCTGTGTGCGAAGTGCCGCCCAGCCCGAGGACCATCACGTCGCCGAGTGCCCAGGCAGACGACATGGGCGCGAGGTTGGCGGTGCCGTCCGAGTTCTCGGTGGACAACAGCACGACCGGCGTCCCGAAGTACAGAATGCTCGGCGCGATGGTCACGTGGCCGATCGCGGCACTGCCGTTGGTTCGGGTGTCGTTGCCGGGCGACATCGTGTCCATTCCTGCAACTGTAGGGAGGTGTTGTTTCGGTGAAGACCGAACTGTTGTGGGCTACGTCGTGAGTTGTCGCGCCACTGCGGGGAGTTCCGCACCGGCATTGCTGCTGATCGGTGCCCCGTGGCCGAAGCACGCGACCTCGGTGTCGAGTTCGGCGAGGCGGTGGAACGACTCGATTGGTCCGCGCGCGATCCACGTTGAACGTGCCGAGCATCAGCTGGCCGACGTTGGCGATCGTGTCCCCGGTGAAGAGAATTCGGCTCTTTGACAAATAAACAGCGATGCTCCCATCGGTGTGCCCCGGAATGGAAAGCACCCGCGCGCCGCCCGCGAAGTCCAGCACGTCCCCGTCGTCGAGTTCGTGGTCGACCGGGCAGGGCGGCGCAGGCAGGACGTTAGGGTTGAGGCTCTCGAACAGGGGGCGTTCCCAATCCAGCAGCACGGGTTCGGCCTTCTGCCGCTCGCCCCGGACGACCGGCGCGTCGGCCCCGTGGGCCAGCACCGGTGCGCCGGTAGCGCCGCTGAGTTCGGCGGCGGAACCGACGTGGTCCTCGTGCCCGTGGGTGAGGACGATCCGCGCCAGCTCGATGCCCAGTTCGGTCAGCAGCCCGGCGATGGCCGAACCGGAACCGGCGATCCCGGTGTCGATGAGGGTCGCGGAACTGCCGTCGTGCCAGAGGTAGGCCTGTCCGAATTCGAGCCGCAGCAGGTGGAGGTTCGGCACGACCTTGATCACGTCCACGCCAAACGTAACTCGGCGCTCGGCCGGTGCTCGTCGTTTTCGTTGCGGGTGAACGTGTTCGCTGCGTGACCGGCCGCACGGCACGCGCGCTCCGGCGAAATGGACGCGACATCGGGAGGGCTGTCCGTTAGGCTCGAATCATGGCCCAATGGCAGCAGTTCTACCACTGATCAAGCCACCACGAACGCGGCGATATTCAGGCGACTCCACCGTCTGATCCACGGCGCTTCGACGCGCATCCCGTTCCCCGGTCAGGGGATTCGTGCACTCGTGAATTCCCGCGCGCTGACTGCTGGTCTCCGGCTGTCCGCGTGCCGATGTTCGGTGACGAGTGGCTGATGCGCTCGTGCGCTGCGATCCCTGCTACCTTCCGCGCTCCTCGCTGGCCGAGGGCGTTTCTGATCAGGAGTAGAACCAGATGGCCAAGACGGCTCAGAACAGCTTCCGCACCAGGCCCGCGCACATCGCGTTCATGTCCATCCCGGCGCATGGACACGTCAACCCCGGGCTGGGGTTGGTCACCGAACTGGTGGAGCGTGGGCACCGCGTCACGTACGCCACGACCGACGACTTCGCGGCACAGATCGAGGAGGCCGGCGCGACGCCGGTCCGCTACACCTCAACGTTGCCAAGGCCGTCGGCCGCTACGCAGGAGTGGCCGGAAGGGGAGGTCGCGGCCCTGACGATGTTCCTCGACGAGAGCATGGCAGTGGTACCGCAGCTCGAACGTGCGTACGCGGCGGACCGTCCGGATCTCATCGTGTACGACATCGCGGCGTTCCCCGCCCTCGTACTGGCCGAGAAGTGGCAGGTGCCCTGCATCCAGCTATCTCCGACCCACGTCTACTTCGAGGGCATCGAGGAGACCTTCGGCATCGAACCGTCGCCCGAGTCCTCCGCGGTGCACGCCAGGTACGACGAGTACTTCGCCCAGCAGGGTGTTGCGGTGACCTTCCAGGACATGGGGAAGCCGCGCCGCGGCATCGTGACCATTCCCCGGACGTTCCAGTACGGGGAACGGGTTTCAGACTCGTTCGACTTCGTCGGCCCGATGCTCACCGACCGAGCGTTCCAGGGGGCTTGGCAGGCCCCTGATTCCCGTCCGGTGCTGGTGATCTCGCTGGGCTCGGCCTACAACCACCAGTTGGAGTTCTACCGCAAATGCCTGCGGGCGTTCGCCGACCTCGACTGGCACGTGGTGATGTCTGTCGGGCGGTCCACGGACCCGGCGGAACTCGGTGAGCTCCCGCCGAATTTCGAGGTGCGGCAATGGATTCCGCAGCTCCGGGTGCTGTCGCAGGCGAGCGCGTTCGTCACGCACGCGGGCATGGGCGGCACTATGGAGGGCCTGTCCCACGGGGTGCCGCTGATCGCGGTTCCGCAGGCGACCGACCAGTTCATGAACGCGGCCCGGATCGAGGAACTCAACCTGGGCACCCGACTGGACTGCGAAACGGTCACCCCGGAGCAGCTCCGGGCGGCCTTGAAGCAGGTCACCACGAGTGACGTGGTTAGGCTGCGGTTGAAGGAAATGCGGCAGGAGATCCAGGAAGCCGGTGGCTTGCGGCGGGCCGTCAAAATCCTCGAATCCATGCTGTGACGACCGATGTCGAGGTGGGCTGCCGGGCAACCCTGGTGGCCCACCGTTCGGCAACGCGAAGCAACCACGGCTAGCCGAGATGTCCGCTGGCGGCCGCAGCGAGCCGTCCGGCCCGTGCCACGTCCCCGATCAGCCTGCCGTGGCGCTTGGCCACCCGGCCGGCGAGCAGCACCGTGTCGACGTTGCCAGGGTGTGCCGCGAGCACGAACGCCTCGGCGGATGCGGTGACCGGCGAAAGGTTCACGCCATCGGTACTCAGCAGCACGACGTCGGCTTCCTCGCCCGGCGTCAGCGAGCCGGTGCGGTGTGCCACGCCGCAGGCAGCTGCACCATGAGAGGTTGCCCAGCGCAGAACCTCCCTTGTGGACAGTTGCGGTCCTGCGGACGAGCGGTGCGCCGCGAACGTCATCCGCATCGGCATGGGCAGGGGTGTTCTGCATGTGGGCACAGTCCACGAGGGGCGTCACGCCGCTGTCGAGTCCCGTCATGGCTCCGAGCAAGGTGCCCGCGTACATGTCCGCCGGTCGCTTCCGAGGCCGGTGCGGTGGAAGATCTCCCGAAGTAGTCCCGGAACCCCAATCCGCGCCCCGATGCCACACCACGGTCTGCCAAGTGTGGCGACGGATGTCCACGAACCCGGGCAGTGCGAGCATGCCGGTCGCGTCGATGGTCTCCGCGCCGACCGCCGGCATGTCGGGACCGATTTCGGCGATCCTGCCGTGCGCGATGAGCAGGTCGATCGGGCGGTCGGCTGCCCGCCGCTCGGCGGGGACCGACCGGTCGAGGTCGACGACCAGGCCGCCGCGGATCAAAGTCCGTTCGGTCATCGCCCGCTCCGCTGGTGCCAGCTCCGCGAAGACGTCCAGCTTCTCAGCCATGAGGCTGGGCACGCGTCGATCGCGGTCCTCGGCCGGGCAGCCGGGCCTGGTGCTCGAGCAGGACTTCCCGGCGCCGGTCGATGGTGTGCTCGCCGGCCCGCATCAGGTCCAGGTACTCGCGCAGCGTGCGGATGGTCCTCCCGGTCTGCCGCTTCCGGATCACGAACACCACCTGGGCGATTGCCGGTCCGTCGTAGCGCCGCCCCGGCGGCGTCCCGCTCGACGGGGCTGAGCAATCCCACGCGCTCGTAGTAGCGCAACGCGTTCGCCCTCCCGCCGCAATGCTCGGCGGGCCTCGCTCACCTGCACGAAGTCCGCGCCGTCACGGTAGGAGTTCGCGCGCGGGCGAAGTCAACGATCCGTGCCGCCAGGCCGAACCGCACGCGGTGCCCGGAGAACGAGAGATCTTGGAATTCGCGGCGGCGGTAGCTATACCTGAGGGGCACACCCGTTGCCGGGAGGAGCTGACGTGCCTGAAGCGAGGTGGACGTGATGCCAGTGACGATCACCGGCCTGCGGACCTACGACATCCGGTTCCCCACCTCCCGCGAGCTGGACGGCTCGGACGCGATGAACCCGGACCCGGACTACTCGGCGTCCTACGTCGTGATCGGCACCGACGCGACCGACAGCCTGGAGGGGCACGGCTTCGCCTTCACCATCGGCCGCGGAAACGACGTGCAGACCGCCGCGATCAGGGCTCTGGAGCCCGCACTGGTCGGTCGCGCCGTAGCGGAAACCCTGGATGACCTCGGCGGAATGTGGCGGGCGCTGGTGCACGACTCACAGCTGCGCTGGCTGGGGCCGGAAAAGGGCGTGGTGCACATGGCGATCGCGGCCGTGGTCAACGCCCTTTGGGACCTGAAGGCCAAGCGGGCTGGCAAGCCGCTGTGGCAGCTGCTCGCCGAGTTGCCACCGGAGCAGTTGGTGGAGCTTGTCGACTTCCGATACCTCAGCGATGCCCTGACACCGGGCGAGGCATTGGAGATCCTGCAGCGGGCCGAACCGGGGCGGGCGGAGCGCGCGGCGCAGCTCCGGGACGGCGGCTACCCGGCGTACGCCACGAGCCCGGGCTGGCTCGGATATTCCGACGAGAAGTTGCGGCGTCTCTGCCGGGATGCGGTCGGGCAGGGGTTCCGGCAGGTGAAGCTAAAGGTGGGCGTGGACCTGGCGGACGACATCCGGCGGCTGCGGATCGCCCGCGATGCGGTCGGGCCGGACATCCGCATCGCGGTCGACGCCAACCAGCGCTGGGACGTGGGGGCCGCGATCGACTGGATCCGGGAACTCGCCCCGTTCGACCCGTGGTGGGTGGAGGAACCGACCAGCCCGGACGACGTGCTGGGCCACGCCGCCATCGCGCGAGCGATCGCGCCGGTCCGGGTCGCCACCGGCGAGCACGTGGCGAACCGGGTCGTGTTCAAGCAGCTGTTGCAGGCGAACGCCCTGTCCTACCTGCAACTGGACGCCGCGCGGGTGGCCGGGGTCAACGAGAACGTCGCGATCCTGCTGCTCGCCGCGAAGTTCGGGGTGCCCGTGTGCCCGCACGCGGGCGGGGTCGGCCTGTGCGAGCTGGTGCAGCACCTGGCCATGTTCGACTTCGTCGCGGTGTCGGGATCGATGGACGACCGGGTCATCGAGTACGTCGACCACCTGCACGAGCACTTCGTCGATCCGGTGAGGCTCAGCGGCGGCAACTACCTGGCCCCGAACCGCCCCGGGTTCTCCGCGCAGCTGCGACCGGAGGCGATGGTCGACTACGCATACCCCGACGGCCCGGTGTGGAAGCCGATCGCCGGGTGGACGGGCGCATGAGTTTCCTAAGTCAACCCATTCACTTTGTTGATCTTGTTGGTTCCGTGCGGTGCCGGGGCGTAGCGGGTTTTGGTGCGCCAGCAGGCCCAGATCACGCGCAGCCAGGCGGGGGCGAGGATGCGCACCGCGTGGGGGTGGCGTTTGCCGTGGGCTCGGGTGTCGTTGTAGATCACCGTGGCCCACTCGCTGCCGTGACGGCTGGTGTCGGCGACGGTCATCAGGGCTTGCCGAGCATGTCGGTTGACCGCGTGCCGGAAGGTGACCGTGCGGTGTTTGCCGGATTCCGTGGTGACCGGTGCGGCGCAGGTCTCGACGGCCAACTGCACGCGACTGGTGGCGTGTTCGAGCATGGGGCCGATCTCGCCGACGGCCTAGCCGAGGTTGACGGTGCCGATCCGGGGCAGCCCGGCTATCGGCTCGGCCCGGGGGCGGCCTTTGGCGGACTCGGCGATGGCAGCATCCAGCTGTCGGATGGTGGCGCGCTGGGACCGCACCAGCTGAGCCTGGCCGCTGACCAACCACGCGACCGCCTGCTTGCCCAGCCGGGAGGCAGTGGTCGGGGCGGCGCGCAGTCGTTCGATCAGCACGCTGCCGGGGCGTTTTCCGGAGTAGCCCTGGCGTGTGTGGAACGTTTCCAGCCCTGTGGCGGTCAACCCGGCCGCGTCCTGCGGCGTGGGGTATTGAATCGGCCCTCGACCAGGTCGGGGCATGCTCCTAAGGCCGGTCAAGCGGCCTCGGCCCGGTGGGGCTGCCAATACTCATGCCTGCCGTCCAGCGGCTCGCGAATCAGGCCATGCCACCAGCGGGACCGAGTGGTCCTAACCCTATCCGTTCGGGCTGCAACAGGGGTGGTGGCCTAATGAGCGAATTCGCTGGTCGGGCCGCTGTCGCCACCGGAGGTGGTTCGGGCATCGGCTTGGCGGTGGTCACCGAGCTCGCCGTGCGCGGAGCCGCGGTCGCCGCCCTCGACCTCGACCCGTCCGGCGTACCGGCGGACGTGCTTGGACTGCGCTGCGACGTGGTCGACGAGGAGTCGGTGTCCGCGGCGGTCGAGCAGGTCCCGCCAGCCCACCGGGCGGCTCGTGTCGGCGGCCGAAGTCGCCGCGGTCGTCGCCTACCTGGCCGGTCCGGCGGCCGGGTCCACCACCGGCACGGCGCACGCGGTGGACGCCGGGATCCAGGGCCTGCGCCTGCGGAAGAACTGAAGGGAACCTGAGATGCAGCGAATCGCCTTGCACACCAAGCTCAAGCCCGGCAAGGAAGCCGAGTACGAGCGGGTGCACGCGGTAATTCCAGCCGAACTCGACGCAGCGCTGCGAGCTGCGGGCGTGCACAGCTGGCGGATCTGGCGCGACGGCCAAGATCTTTTCCACGTGGTGGAGGTCGAGGACTACCAGGCGATGCGGCGTGCCTTGCGCGACCACCCCGTGAACGTCGCCTGGCAGGCCACGATGTCCGTGCTCCTGGCCGTCGAGGATGACTACTCGGGCACGGACACCGGGTTGAAGCAGGTGTGGGAGTTACCCGGAAGCCACGGCGCATGAAGTCGGCTCGGCTGGGTGGGTCCGAGGTTTCGGTCTCGGCGCTGGGGTTCGGGGGCTCCGTGATCGGCAACCTGTACCGCGCGGTGGACGAGGACACCGCGCTCGGTGCGGTAGATGCGGCGTGGGACGCAGGTATCCGGTACTTCGACAGCGCTCCGCACTACGGGCTGGGACTGGCCGAGCGTCGGCTCGGCCGAGCTCTCGCCGGGCGCGCGCGGGACGAGTTCGCCGTGTCCACCAAGGTCGGCAGGCTGCTGGTGCCCGATCCGCTAGGTGCGGGGCTGCAGGACGACGCGGGTTTCGAGGTTCCCGCCGATCACCGGAGGGTGTGGGACTTCAGTGCCGACGGGGTGCGGCGCTCGTTGGATGACAGCCTGCGGCGGCTCGGCCTGGACCGCATCGACTTGGTGCTGATCCACGACCCGGACGACCACTGGGCGCAGGCTGTCGGCGAGGCGTATCCGGTCTTGCACGAACTGCGGTCGCAGGGCGTGATCGGCGCGATCGGGGTCGGCATGAACCAGTGGCAGATGCTGGAGCGGTTCGCGGCGGAAACCGATGTGGACGCGGTGCTGCTCGCGGGCCGGTACACCTTGCTCGAACAGTCCGCAGTGGACAGCATGTTGCCGACGTGCCTCCGGCGCAATGTGTCGGTCCTCGCCGCCGGTGTCTTCAACGGCGGTGTTCTGGCCACTGACGAGCTGGGGCCAGAAGCCATGTACGACTACGCCCCGGCCGCGCCGGAACTGCGAGCGCGCGTGGCCCGCATGGCGGAGATGATCCACCGCCACGGCGCGAGCGTCCCGCAGGTTGCGATGGCCTTCGCCGCAGAACATCCTGCGGTCGCGAGTGTCGTGGTGGGGGCCCGGTCGGCCGAGGAGGTCCGGGGCAACGCCGAACTGTTCGATCAACCGGTGCCGGCGGAGTTGTGGGGCGACCTGATCGCAGCAGGACTGCTCCGGCCAGGCCTGCCACTACCCACCGGATATCGGACTCGAAGCCGACATCGGGGACGCTCGCTCGATTGACTTCGAGTGCGCTGGAGGTCCTAGCGTGGATGTGATCATCCAGTGAGCTGAGGAGATTCTCCATGACCGTGTTGGTGAGCGGCGCGACCGGGAACGTAGGGCGTTGTGTGGTCGATCGTCTGCTGGCGGCCGGAGCGCCGGTGCGGGCGCTGACCAGGCGGCCGGAAACGGCCGAGCTGCCCGGCGGTGTCGAGGTCGTCGGTGGCGGCCTCACCGAGCCGGATGTGCTGGCGACGGCGCTCGCCGGGGTCGACCGTGTCTTCCTGTTCCCGGTGCCCGAAGGCGTCGGGACGTTCGTCGAGCAGGCGAAAGCGGCCGGCGTCCGACGTATCGTGCTGCTGTCCTCGAAGTCGGTAGAGTTCACCGACAGCAACCCGATCGGCGAGCGACACCGCGTGCTCGAAGAGGCGGTGGCGGCGGGCGGCTTCGAGTGGACCTACCTCCGGCCCGGCCCGTTCTCGACGAACACCTTGGCCTGGGCCGAATCGATCCGCGCCGAAGGCGTCGTCCGAGAGCCGTACTCCGAAGCGCGGCAGACGCCGATCCACGAGGACGACATCGCGGCAGTGGCGGTGACCGCCCTGCTGGAGGAGGGACACGCCGGGGTGGCCTACCCGCTGAACGGGCCGGAATCCATCACGGTGGGCGAGCAGGTGCAGGCGATCGGCGCCGCGATCGGCCGGGAGATCAAGCTTGCGGAGGAGGCTCCTGAGCAAACCCGTGCCCGTTGGGTCGCCGACGGCGTTCCGGCGGGCATCGCAGACTCGCTGCTCTCCTACCGGCAGCGGAGCTTGCAGAACCCGGACGTGCCGGTGCGGACGGTCGAGCAGGTGACCGGGCGTCCCGCGCGCACCTTCACCCAGTGGGCCGTCGACCACGCCGACGACTTCCGTTGATACTGCCCGGAAAACCGGTCGCCGATGTTACCCGAGACCCCTTAATCTCGGGCCATGTCGATTCTTTCGGTGCCTTACCACGTCGATGAGCGACTGCCGGAGCCCGGTCTTCCGCTGCCGCCCGACGGCGACGTGTGGCAGCGCCTCGGCGTCCTGTACCCCGGCGTCGCGGACGAGGTAGCTCGTGCCGTCGACCGAGGTGAGGTTCCGACCGTGGTGTCCGGGGACTGCATGGTTCCTCGCCGTTCTTGCCGGGCTGCAAGCGGATGGGAACCGATGCGTTGATCGTCTGGTTCGACGCGCACGGCGACGTGCAGACCCTGAAGACCACGGAATCCGGTTACGTGGGCGGAATGCCGTTGCGGATCGCGGTCGGCTACCGCCCCGAGCTGATCGCGGACCGGCTCGGGCTCCGCCCGCTGCCGGGAGGCCGGGCACTGCTGGTGGACGCCCGGGACCTCGAACAGTCCGAGGCCGAGTACCTGGCGACCGCTGAGATCGACGCTGATCGTCCGGTGCGAGGTGGCCAGCTCTCCGAGGCGATCCTCCGGGACGGGCCGCTCGTCCTGCACCTAGACCTGGACGTGATCAACGCCGCCGACCTGCCCGGCATGAGCTTCCCGGTCGCGGGAGGGCCGAGCTACTCGGCGGTGCTCGACGCAGTCCGTCGAATCCTGGCCACCGGGAGAGTCCGGGCATTCGACATCGCGTGCACCTGGCACCCCGGTGAGGACAACGGCGAAGCCAGATCACGAGTGCTGGCTGACCTGCTGGCGGTAGCAACGCTCCGCGCTAGTCGAGCTGCCAGGACAGCATCGATTTCGTCCGGCGCGACCGGCGGTGCCCCGCCAAGTCCGGTGATCCTGGAGAACGACCGCCGGACTTCCCGAAGCCGGAAATGCCACACCGCCATGCCGCGACGAGTCGCCCCTCGGCCGGCGCGCGGCGGTGCCATGAGCCGGGTGGTGCGATTCGGCAGGCACCACCCGGCCACAACGTCAAGCCGAGGTACTCGGCCGCTCAGCACTCCTAAATGACGACCGCGAGATGAGTGGTGTCATGGCCGGAATCCAGCGCGAAAACGCTGACCCCGCCGACCACCGTGTCCGGGATCCGGTTGCCCACGGGCAGCGGCTTACTGCTCTGCATGGTGACCGCGACCGGGGTCGACGGGTCCTCGTCGCTGTCGCCGTCGGCCCAGCCGTAGGCGACGCCGCCGTCTCCGCCGGAGACCAGCGGCTGCAGGCCGGGTACCCAGGTGGGCTGGTATTCCCAGCCATCAGTGATATCGGAAGCATGCGGAGCCTCGATCTTCGACTCCGTGGCGATGGCCGCGGGCCCTTCCGCTGGATCGCCTGAGCCGCATGCGGAGACTCCGCCCACGAGGGTTCCCGACAACAACAGCGCAGCAGCCGCTTTCCCGGTCCTCATCCCACTCGCTTTCCACGCGTGCCGATCCGGGCGGAACCCGAACAAGCCGACCCCGCCTCGAATCGGACAAATCATCGGAATCCGGAAGGTTGAAGCAGTCATCCGTAGAAACGGGCCCGAGTTGATCAATCCGAAGGCGCCCTGCCTGCTTTGATCGACGAAAAGTGGCGGCGTTCCCTTCCGTCGATTCGAGAACGGTTTGAGCCAGGGTGCCCGTGGGGGAGCGAACGCGGTTCGGTCACTTCGGGTGCGCGGCCGTGTACTGTGCGAATCCCGCCGTGCGAGTGCTGGGAGTGGCGTTGGTCACTCAATGTCGATTCGATGTTTTTCCCCAGTGCATAAAGGCAACCGAGAGAAACCGCATGTTCCCCCTGGGCTGCCCGCTCGGGCGTGGCGCGACCCGTTCGCGGATCGGGCGCTACATCGGCGTGTGGCATCGCCGGGGATGCAAAGCGATGCGTGAAGGCATGAGGAGAAGATGGGCATCAGGAAAGCGTCGGCGCTCACCGTGGCGGCCCTGGTCGCAGGCGGTGTGCTCGCAAGCGGAGTTGTCACCGCGCAGGCCACGGGTGGCAGTCCGAGTCCGTGCCGGGCGAGAGCCAAGGCGTGCGTGAGCCTGTCGACCAAGCAGGCCTGGCTCCAGGGCAACGGGACCACCAGCTATGGCCCGGTCCCGATCACCAGCGGCAAGCCGGGATCGGAGACCCCGGCCGGTGTCTTCCGGGTGCAGTGGAAGGACGCCGACCACCGCAGCAGCGAGTTCAACAATGCGCCGATGCCGAATTCGGTGTTCTTCACCAACACCGGCGTCGCCTTCCACGAGGGCAGCCTGCGAGCCCAGTCCAACGGCTGCGTGCACCTGTCCACGACGGCGGCGAAGCGGTTCTTCGACACCCTGAACCCAGGCGACGAGGTCCAGGTCGTCCCCTGACGCCGAATGGAACAAGGCGTATCGACGGCGCGAGTCGTGGGGTAGTTCGGGCCAGTTCGTCCGTGCCGCGGGAGTAGCCGGTCGATGACGCGTGGTGGTCGATGCCTTCATTCGCTCGAAGGGGTGGCATAGGCCAAACGGCATTTGGCTGAAACGCAGTCGTGTTTAGAGTGGACGCACGCGAGTGACGTTCGCGTCCCGAAACCCAGTCGCCGATTTCGCAGGTCGATGGCTGGTCCGTGGGCTGCGGCGTTTGGTCAGCACCCCTAGGTTGGCCAGCCGCCGCAGCTCTCCGGGTGCCGAACTCGTCAACGTCGCGCAGTTCGCGGGTGTGGTCTTCGAGGCGCGGGCTGGTCGGCGGGTGCCGCTGGTCTGCCGCAAGAGCACCGACGGTGAAAGGCGGCGCAACCCCTCGAGAATGGTCTGAGACGCGGGTTGCGCCGCCTGCCGGTCGATATCCATGTCCAGTGTGGACGGATGTTTCACTCGACCCGTCGAACGACTGAGTTTCCGAAGGTCCCCCAGCGCCCACCCGGCAGGTGTTGTCGGGCGGGCGCTCGATACGTTCGGAAATGGTCGTCAGACGGAGCGCGACGTGACGTCTTGCTCGATGCGCTCGAAGATGTCGGAGTCAACATCGCGCGTTCTCGGCTGGCAGGTGTGGCTGATCCGCCGCAAGAACGGCGACGGCGAAAGGTGGCGCAGCCCCGCGAGAATGGTTCCAAGATCCGGGTTGCGCCGCCCGCCAGTAGCTCCTGCTGTCCAGTGTGGACGGATACCCTCACTCGACCCAGTCGAAGGTCTTCGTAACGGCTTTCTGCCACTGGTGGTACTGCTTTTCGCGGAGCTCCGTCGGCATCTGCGGATCCCACTGCTTGTCCTTGGCCCAGTTCGAGCGGATGTCCTCCTCACTGGCCCAGAAGCCGACCGCGAGGCCCGCCGCGTAGGCCGCGCCGAGCGCGGTGGTCTCGGCGACCACCGGGCGGATCACTGGGACGCCGAGGATGTCCGCCTGGAACTGCATCAGCAGCTCGTTGACCACCATGCCGCCGTCCACCTTCAGCGACTTCAACGGCACGCCGGAGTCGGCGTTCATGGCCTCGATCACCTCGCGGGTCTGGAACGCCGTGGCCTCCAGCACCGCGCGGGCCAGGTGGCCGCGGTTGACGTACCGGGTCAGGCCGACGATCGCGCCGCGTGCGTCGGAGCGCCAGTGCGGGGCGAACAACCCGGAGAAAGCGGGCACGAAGTACGCGCCACCGTTGTCGTCGACGCTGCGGGCGAGCTGTTCGATCTCCGGGGCGGTGGCGATGATGCCGAGGTTGTCCCGCAGCCACTGCACCAGCGACCCGGTGACCGCGATGGAACCCTCCAGGCAGTACACCGTGTCGTTGCTGCCGATCTTGTAGCCGACCGTGGTCAGCAGCCCGTTCTCACTGATCACCCGCTCGGTCCCGGTGTTGAGCAGCACGAAGTTGCCGGTGCCGTAGGTGTTCTTGGCCTCACCGGGCGACAGGCAGGCCTGCCCGAAGGTGGCGGCCTGCTGGTCGCCGAGGATGCCGGCGATCGGGATTCCCGCGAACACACCGCGTTCCCGGACCTTCCCGTACACCTCCGACGAGGACCGGATCTCCGGCAGCATCGCCGTTGGCACCCCGATCTCGGCGCAGATGCCGGCGTCCCATTCGAGCCGCTCCAGGTCCATCAGCAACGTTCGGGAGGCGTTCGTCGGGTCGGTGATGTGCAGGCCGCCGTCCGGGCCACCGGTGCTGTTCCACAGCACCCAGGTGTCCATGTTGCCGAACAGCAGATCGCCCTTCTCGGCGCGCTCCCGGGCACCGTCCACATTGTCCAGGATCCACTTCACCTTGGGGCCGGAGAAGTAGGTCGCCAGCGGAAGGCCGGTCTTTCTCTGGTACCGGTTCTGGCCGCCTTCGCCCGCCAGCGAGTTGACGATCTCGTCGGTGCGGGTGTCCTGCCAGACGATCGCGTTGTAGACCGGCTTGCCTGTGGCCTTCTCCCAAACCACGGTGGTTTCCCGCTGGTTGGTGATGCCGCAGGCTGCGATGTCCGAGGACGCCAGGTCGGCCTTGGCCAGCGCGCCCGCGCAGACCTGCCGGGTGTTCTGCCAGATCTCGTTCGGATCGTGCTCGACCCAGCCGGCTTTGGGGAAGATCTGCCGGTGCTCCATCTGATCGACGGTCACGACTCGGCCGGAGTGGTCGAAGATCATGCACCGCGTCGACGTGGTGCCCTGATCGATGGCGGCGACGTACGAGGCCATTTTCGTCCTGCCTTCCTGAGTGTGATGTTGGGTCAGTTGATGGGCAGTGCCAGCGCCAGCAGGCCGGCCAGCACGCCACCGATGATCGGGCCGGCGATCGGAATCCAGGAGTAGCCCCAGTCGGCGGAGCCCTTGCCGCGGATCGGCAGGATGGCGTATGCGATGCGCGGCCCGAGGTCGCGTGCGGGGTTGATGGCGTACCCGGTCGGTCCGCCGAGCGAGTTTCCGATGCCGATCACGATGAAGGCGACTGCGGCGTAACCGAGCGCCGCGTTGCCGAACGACGGCACGCCGGGCGTTTCGCCGACACCAGCCTGTGGGCTGAGGATGATCCAGAAGACCAGCAGGAACGTGCCGATGATCTCGGTGATCAGGTTCCACGGCGCGTTCGGCACAGTCGGGCTGGTGGCGAAAACGCCGAGGGTGTTCGCCGGGGCGTCGTGGGTGTCGAACTGGAGCTTGTAGGCGGCCCAGCAGAGAATCGCGCCCAGCGTGCCACCGACGAGCTGCGCGATGATGTAGACGGGAACTTCCGACCACGGGACTTGGCCGTTGACCGCGAGCCCGAGTGTCACCGCCGGGTTGATGTGTGCGTTGGACGGCGCCGCAACGCTCGCGCCCGCGAAAACCGCGAAACCCCAACCGAAGTTGACGAGCAGGAAACCGCCTTCGTAGCCGCGGTTCTTGCGCAGCACGGTGTTCGCTACGACGCCGCAACCTAACAGGGTAAGTATTGCCGTCCCCATCATCTCCCAGAGGAAGACCTCACCAAGACTCATTCTGCCGTTCCCCTCTTGATGCCGCCGTTGGCACAGGCGGGTTTCATGGCTGTCCGAGATGGAGTGAGTCGGGACGGTACTGCCGCATAGCAACACGTGTCCATGCATGCCGCCACTCGTAGGCAACAGGTTGGTCTGTACCGCCTAGTCGCGCGTATCGGCTGGTAGTAGCGGGGCCCGGACCGTGATCGGTGATCTCGATTGGCGGGTGGCGCGGGCCTGGCGAGCAGCCTGCGGTGCGGGCGTACCCCAGGCATCGTTGCGCACGGCAGGGCACACTAAAATTGTGAAAACAAACGTTGCGTGACGATCCTGATGGTGTTTCTATCAGATTAGGTGATGATAACGGGGTGGCTTCGGGCCGCGCCGAACCGTGCGGGAGCCCTCCCAGGCGCGATGACCAGGGATTTGAGGTGGACGACGATGTCCGGTCGACGCCCGTCGGGGAAGCAGCAGGACCGGCGGTGCAAGATCACCGAGCTGGTAATGGCGGAAGGCAACATGCGGATCGACGATCTCGTCGAGACCGTCGGGGCCAGCGCGATGACGGTGTACCGGGATCTCGCCGACCTCGAATCGCAGGGCCTGGTGCACCGCAACCGAGGCTTTGTTTCGGCGGCTTCTTCGCTGCTTTACGAGGCCGCGTCGGAATACCGCTTGCAGCGCAACACCGGGGAGAAGGAAGAAATCGCCCGGGCTGCGGCGGAACTGATCGAGCCGGGGCAGGCGCTGGTGCTCGACGATTCGACGACCGGCGTGTACCTGGCCCGGCTGCTGCCGGAACGCGCGCCGTTGACAGTCGTCACCAACCACCGCGGGGTGTTCGGCGAACTGGCCGGGGTTGCGGGCATCAGCCTGATCTGCGTGGGCGGCGACTACCTGCCGTGGGCCGACGCGTTCGTCGGCGGGATGGCCCTGGACGCGTTGCGGAACCTGCGTGTAGACCTGGCGATCATGTCGGTCTCCGCCGTGACCGACGGAATCTGCTGCTACCCGCAGCAGGAAATGGTGCAGATCAAGAAGGCCATGCTGGCCTCGGCGCGGCGGCGGGTGCTCTACGTCGACCACACCAAGTTCCGCAGGCGAGCGCTGCACGCGGTCGCTCCGGTCGAGGAATTCGACGTCGTGATCGTGGATTCGCAGACGACGCGCGCCGATATCGAGGTCCTGCGCGACCGCGGCGCGCAGGTCGAGCAGGCAGGAAATGCGCTGAGTGCCGAACTGAGCACGAAGGGTGCAGGTCGGGCATGATGTCCACCGCAGTCCGGACTGGCGCCGAGTCCGGGTTCCGCGTCGGCGGGGTGGTCAACGGTGGGACGCGATTCGAGCGAGGAGGACGCCTGGTGTCCAGGGACAAAATCGAAACCGGGAACCGGTTGAAGGGCACGTTGGGGCCTGCCGAGCGGGCGGAGAACTGGCGGCGGCTCGGTTCGGACGAGTTCGACGTCGTGGTGATCGGTGGCGGCGTTGTCGGTGCGGGTGCGGCGCTGGACGCGGCCACCCGGGGGCTGCGGGTGGCGCTGGTGGAGGCCCGTGACCTGGCGGCAGGTACTTCCAGCCGCTCCAGCAAGCTGTTCCACGGCGGACTCCGCTACCTGGAGCAGTTGGAGCTCTCGCTGGTCCGGGAGGCCCTCCGGGAACGCGAGCTGATGCTTACCCGGATCGCCCCGCACCTCGTGAAGCCGGTCCCGTTCCTGTACCCGCTGACCCACCGGTTCTGGGAGCGCCCCTACACCGCCGCGGGCCTGTTCCTCTACGACACGATGGGCGGCGCCCGGTCCGTGCCGGGGCAGAAGCACCTCACGCGCGCTGGCGCGCTGCGGATGGTGCCGGCGCTGAAGCGCAACTCGATGATCGGCGGCATCCGTTACTACGACGCCCAGGCCGACGACGCGCGGCACACCATGATGGTGGGCCGCACCGCCGCCCGCTACGGCGCCGTGATCACGACGTCCACCCAGGTCACCGGTTTCCTGCGGGAGGCCGACCGGATCGCCGGGGTCCGGGTGCGCGACGTGGAGTCCGGCGAAGAGGTCGAGGTCCGCGCGCAGGCCGTGATCAACGCGACCGGGGTGTGGACCGACGAGCTGCAGAAGCTCTCCGGCGGGCGCGGGCGCTTCCGGGTCCGGTCCAGCAAGGGCGTGCACATCGTGGTGCCCCGCGACCGCATCGTGGCCGAGTCGGGCATGATCCTGCGCACCGAGAAGTCGGTGCTGTTCGTCATCCCGTGGGGCAACCACTGGATCGTCGGCACCACCGACACCGACTGGCACCTCGACCTGGCGCATCCGGCGGCCACCAAGAAGGACATCGACTACCTGCTGGAGCACGTCAACTCTGTGTTGGCGACGCCGCTGACCCACAACGACATCGAAGGCGTTTACGCGGGGCTGCGGCCGCTGCTGGCCGGGGAGAGCGAGGAAACCTCGAAGCTGTCCCGGGAACACGCGGTCGCGCGGGTCGCGCCCGGGTTGGTGGCGATCGCTGGCGGCAAGTACACGACGTACCGGGTCATGGCGGCCGATGCCGTGGACGCCGTCGCGCCGGACATCACCGGGCGGATGGCGTCGTCGATCACCGACCGGGTGCCGCTGCTCGGCGCCGACGGGTATCACGCGCTGATCAACCAGGCCGACCAGTTGGCCGCCGCGCACGGGTTGCACCCGTACCGCATCCGGCACCTGCTGGACCGCTACGGCTCGGAGATCCACGACGTGCTCGCCCTCGGCGAGGAGCGGCCCGACCTGCTCAAGCCGATCCCGGCTGCGCCGAACTACCTGCAGGCCGAGGTTGTCTACGCGTGCAGCCACGAAGGCGCGCTGCACCTGGAGGACGTGCTGACCCGGCGCACCCGGATTTCGATCGAGTACGCGCACCGCGGCGTGGAATGCGCCGAACCGGTCGCGCGGTTGATGGCCGAGGTGCTCGGCTGGGACGACGCGCGCGTGGCCCGCGAGGTCGAGGTGTACGCCAAGCGGGTCGAGGCGGAGCGGGATTCGCAGACGCAGCCCGACGACCAGGCGGCCGACGCGAAGCGCTCGGCGGCCCCGGAGGCGCGGGAGCGCATCGTCGAACCGGTCGTGTAGGCATCTTCGGCTCTGCGGCGCGGTCGGTGGCCCCAACAGGCACCGGCCGCGCTTTTGCTTGCGGCGAAAGGCAAAGCAGGCCGTGGGTCACGGCTCCGGGGTCACCTCGGCCAGCAGCTCCTCGAGGTGCCCGATCAGGCGGCGGGTGTTGACCGGTGCGACGGTGCTCCACACGTCGCCGGATGGCGACTCCCGCCGCAGCTGGGCGTACCGGCCGTGCGCGGTGTCGAAGAAGCCGATGACCCGATCGGCGCGGACGCGGCGACCGAACCGGTCGCGGGCGGCGGTGCCGAACTGCCCGCACGCGTCGACTCCGGCGGCCATGTTCATCAGGATCTCGGCGTCGTCCGGGCGGATTCCCCGGCGCTGCAACGCACTTTGCAGCTGCTCGACGTTGTCGCCCGCATCCGCGGCGGCGCCGTCGAGATCGCCGCTGCGCACCGACACCGAACGGCCGGGGCCAGGCGGGCGCGTCGGCAGCACCGAAACCGCTTCTCGCGGCAGCCCGCTCGCCGCTGCTGGCCGCAGGCCGAAGGTGTCCCCGTCCTTCACGACCAGCACCGCGTGTTCGGATTCGGCATCGGAGGCCGCGAGCACCCGAACGCTGCGCCGCAACCAGATCCGCCCGTCGACTTCGCGGGCGGGGCGGGCCAACAGCCGCAGCATCCATTCGAGTTCCGGATCGAGCCAGGTCGGACGGCCGAGTTCGCGGGCGCCCAGCGAGCGCCACGCCGATTCCACCAGCTTCGCGCGTTCGCTGTGGGTGCGTCCGGGTGACGGGACCTTGAGCACCAGCGGCATGGTCTCGAATCCGAGGTGCTCGATGAGGACGTCGAACTCCAGCGCCGAAAGGTGGAGTTGGCCGCCGGTGTCGGTGACCGTCATTGTCCGGGCTCGCCGCCGATCACCGGGCGGGACAACGTCTGCGGCTCGTCGAAGAACCCGCCTTGGCGGCCGACCTTTTCGGTCACCTTCTGGTCCACTACGTCGTCGCGGTCTTTGCGCGCCCACTTGTCCGAAGAGCGGCCGTCACCGCCGCGCGTCGATCCGCCGGCACCCGGCCGTCTCGGTCGCTGCTCCGGGACTCGCGCGGAAAACGTCGTCGGCGTCGAGGGAACTCGCGCCGCGGGCACCGAGGTGGCGCCCCAGCTGATAGTCACGTTCTGCTGCCTGGCGGAGACGCCGGAGCCGCCGCTGATCGGGGCGTCGACCACCACCTGCGGTGGCTGGGTGAACGACGCCAGCGACGTGGTGTTGTCCTGCGTCGAAGCCTCGTACGTGCGCATCACGTCGAAGGCCCGCTGTTCGGCGGCGTGCTGCTTGGCTTCCTGCAGCTCGTAGTCGGTCTGCCCGCCGAAGAGGTGCGTGAGCAGCGTTTCCGCGCTGTTCGGTTCCTCGGTGGTGATCTGCACCGGAGGGGGCATGTCGTGGCGGGCCTTGCTGATGAACTCCGCCTGCTGTTCGGCCCGTTCCCGCATTACGGCGCTGGCCTGCTGGGCCTGGGCCGCCCAGCCGCCCAGCGGGCGCAGCCCGTCGTGGGCGCTGTCCGCGGCGATGCCCTGCCAACCGGCCATCGCCGACGACACGGCAGCGGCCAGCCCGGCGTCGATATCGCTCAGCGCGCGGGTGAGTTCGCCCCACCGCCGGACGCTGTCGATCGAGCCGTCCGGCCCGGGGCCCTCGTTGATCTGCGCGTACAGCTCGGGGTGGCGGTATCCCTGCCAACGGTGATCGCTCATCGGGATCAGCAACCTCCGCCGATGCCCGCAGCGCTGTCGCCGTCTATCCGTTCGTACTGCCGGCTGGCGAGCCGCAGCGACTCGGCGGCCGCTTGCAGTTGGTCGCGGTAACCGCACAGCGCGGTCAGCGCGTTGTCGTCGCCGCCGACGGAGCGCCGGTTGAACTCCTCGGCCGCGTCAGCGCTGATCGGATCGCCGGCCCAGGGCCGGATGCGCAGTTCGGTGATGGCGTGCTCGATCTGCAGGCCGACCGCATCCAGCGATTCCTGCAGCGCGTTCACCAGCCTCGGAATGGAGGCGGGCTCGACTTGCACCGAGCCCCCCGACGTTCCGGGCAGGGCTTCGGTCGAGCTGTCGCCCCACGGAGCAGTGAGCGGCACGTTTTCCCCTCCCACAGGTAAGGGCCCAGGTGACGGGTGCGGGCCCTTGTGCCTGAACGCCCGGGTGGTGCAGGACAGCGTGGCCCTGGCCGGGTGTTCGCGGGCACCCGGCGAATGCGGGGACCCGAGCGCTCAAGCTACTAAACGTACGCCGAACACTGTAGTCAGCAATCATCACGCTGGGGAGTGCTCCATACGCGGTGAGTATCACTCTGGTGGTTGCTCAGCGTGAACGTCAGAGGTCCGGAGCGGCGTCCAGTGTCACTCCGTGGAGTCAATTGCGGCGAAATTATTGGTCCGAGCGGGTCATGGTGTCGTGTGTTACTGCGGCTTGGTGGGCCGGGGTGTGGACGGTTTCGTCGAGGACGGTTCCGGTGCGGCTAGGCTCGCCAGGGCGTCTTCGGCGACCCGCTGGGCCCCGGCGCACAGCTGATTGACCGGCGGTGGCGGCTGGCCCCCGTCGTCGCGGTAGAGGACGTCGAGGTGCTGGCCTTCGGCGACGTCCACCGCGACGTTGCAGGACAGGTCCAGTCCCGGCGTCTTGATCACCAGCGCCGGGAAGTCGCCGATCACCACGGGCGAGGCCTCCACCTGCGCGGTGTCGTCGGTCCACACCCCCATACTCTCGGTGGTGATCAACGCCAACCTGGCACCCACCTTCGCCGTGGTGTTGCGGTAGCTGCAGGTGGCCGCGTCGCTGAAGCCCACCTCGGCGCCAGGCAGCGGCGCCCGGTCGAAACCGAGCTGGCTGCGCTGGTCGGCGGTGAGCAACCCGCACGGGTCCACCCCGTCGAGGGCGAGCTCGAACGGCCGCGGCGGCAGCGGCGGGGGAGCGCTCGTCGTGGGCGGCGGCAGCGGGGCCGCGGTGTCCGATGTGCGCGCCGCCTGCCACAGGCCACACCCGGTGAGGGTGAGCGTGCCGACGGCGAGCAGTGCGCTCAGCCGTCCCGCCCCGGTGATCCGCGAGCTGTGCATGGCCTCACCGTAACGAAACGTGGTCGATCGCGACGGTCGGCGCCGATCAACGGCGCCAGTAGAGCCAGAGGACGGCGATCAGCGGGATCAGCAGGATCGGGGCCAATTGCCGGGCGACCACGACCAGGAAGATGACCATGACCGTGGCGCAGATGGCCAGGACGATCTTCCCGGCGGCCGGGGGCATCGCCGTTCTGGCGGCGGGCGTCTGCTGTGACGGGGCGTTCGGCTGCGGCTCGGGCAGGTCCTCGAACAGCGCGTTCAGTTCAGAGCGGAACCGGGCGGTCGCGACCTGCTGGCAGCGCTCGTCGTACTCGTGGACGTCGAGGCGTCCGGCGGAGAAGTGTTCGCCGAGCAGCCGCATCGCGCTCTCCCGCTCGGGATCGCCGATCCGGAGGTCCTTGCCCCGTCGACCGTTTTCCACACCCCCATCCTACGGTCGGAGGACCTCCGATCGGGGCCCTCGGCACTAGGTTCCGGGGTTCGTGAACCGTCCGCCAATAATGCGAGAACCTGGTGTTCAACGCCGTTGAACACCGGCAGCGTGGGGTTGGGCCTAGACGTCACATTGGATCACGCCTCGAAGGGCTAACCCATGAACATGGCTTACCCGCCGCAGGCGCACTACGTCCCGGCCCGCAGCGGTGCCGGCAGGTAACCGCCTGGGTGAGATCTGCGCGATTCGCGACGAGCGTCGACCAATGCTCGGCAGCCGGCCGGCGCGATCACCTGCCGGGTGGTCGACGTCGACCGCATGGCGGTTCTGATGGTGAGCGTCGGTGCATGGCCGTGCGGTGATGTTCCTGCGGAATCACAGTACGACGAATGCGCCCCGCGCCCGGCGAAACCCGGACATGCGGCCAGATATCGAACCTGCTGGGTAGAGGTGCCGGTTCTAGAGCCGGGTCGTCAGGCGGTGTGCTGCCCTTTGTTGGTGTTGTCGGTCGGATAGCTCGGCGGGGTGTTGCTGCCGTGCAGAACGCGAGTCAGCATCGGCGGCAAATGCGGATCGGCACAATGCAGTAGGGCGTAGACCGTGGCGAGCACGAACGGCACGACGATCTGGCCGGACATTTTTCTTAGACCCTGTACCGGTCACATTGGATCACGCCTCGAAGGGCTAACCCCAGCGGAAATGGAGAGCGCCCGCCCGGTACCAGTTCACTACCGGGCGGGCGCTTTGTTGTGTTCGTCAGCTGCCGAACTGGTCGGGGAGCCTCGCCACCTAATCGGGTTTCTCGCTACGCTCAACATCACCTCTTCGCCGAGGTTGAAGCCCCTGGAGTAGCTCCCCAGGGGCGCGGCGAAGAGAACAACTCGGCGAAGTAGGTCCCATGATTGATGCACTCGGGAAGACACTCCGCGAGATCCGCAAAGCTCGCGGTAAATCCCTCGCAGTGATCGCGGGGTTGGCGGGAATCTCGTCCTCGTACCTCTCGCGCCTCGAATCTGGCGAACGTGCGCTTGACCGGCGTTCGTTGATCGTGGCGCTCGCCCACGCGCTGGAAGTCGCGCCAAGCGGGATCACTGGATCAGCACTGCCGATCCCCCGCGAACCCGATGACAACCGAGCATTGACAGAGATCCGGTTGACGCTGCTTGCTGTGAGCATCGACGAGCCGCGTGGCGCGGTACAGCCGATTGAGCACCTGCAGGCACGTGTCCAGAGTGTTCTGGGGGCGCAAAACGACGCTGCCAACGATGTGGTCGGCGCGGCTTTGCCGTCGCTGATTCGAGATCTGCACACGACGGCGAATGCGCACCGCCACGAGCCGGACGTGCTGCGGTTGCTGACGCTTGCCCATATGCAAGGCACGGAAGCATGGTTGGCGACGATCGGTGCCCCGATGGATCTGTCATGGCAGGCGGCAATGCTGGCTCGGCAAGCCGCCGAGCGACTTGCCGAGCCGGTTTCGCTGGCTGTGGGTGCGTACGGAACGGCGCTCGGACTGCTGTCCGCCGGTGAATTCGACCTCGCCTCGCAGACTCTCGACACGGTTGAATTCCCGCTGATCAGCGTTGAGGACATGCAGCTAGCCGGGTCGCTTGCCCTGGCCTCATCGCTGGTGTCAGCGGCGAGGAAGGATCAAGCGGAACGATTCGCGGCGCTCGAATATGCGGCAGAGTTGGCAGAGCGAACCGGCGAGACGAACATGCTCGGTTTCGGCTTTGGTCCGTCCAATGTGGCCGTGTGGCGAATGCAGGGCGCGTTAGAAGTCGGCGAGCATGCCGAGGCGGCAGCAATCGCCGAGACGGTCAACCCTGCCGCTCTGACTGTGCGGGCGCGACAGGCGGTCTACTGGCGTGAGCGCGGCCGGGCGCTGGCGCGTCTACCGAAGAAGAACGACAACGCGGTAATGATGCTGCGGCGGGCCGAATGCATCTCGCCTGAGCATGTTCATCGGCACCCGTTCACCCGCTCAACGGTCGCTGAGCTGGTCACCAAGGCCAAGCGTGATGCTGTTGGCCGCGAGTTGCGCGGCCTGGCTTATCGGGCAGGAATGCACGTGTAGCCCATACGGGTGTTTGCCACGTAGGCAAAATCTCGCCCGATTCTCGGGCGATCTTGTTGGCATGCCGCAACCGCTGTTGATCCTCGCCGCCGTACTCGTCTGGGCCGTCCTATTCGGCAGCGGCTTCTACCTGTGGTGGCGCGTCAGGAAACCGCGAGTGGCTACCCGATCGGCGTGCCGCGCAATCCCGACACCTGGCGTGGTGCCCGGCACGGCGGGGCCGGTGTCGTGGTGACCTCGGATTTCCGGCAGCTCGGGCAGATGACGCGGGGCGTGATCACCGCGCTGGGCCTTGCCGTCTACGACTTGGAGGCGGGCAGGTACGAGGCCGCCGACCGTGAGCGCCTGGCCGGCTACTTGGACAACCTCGCCGCAGCACTGCGCGCCGACGGCAACCAATGTCGGTTTCATTCTTTACCCCGCGAGTACGCCGAGTTCTGCCACCGGGTCGCTGGGCGGTTCATTCACCACGTGCCCAACGACGCCCCGAACGCGCTACCTGGCAGGGGCACATCCGTCGAAGCTCGCGCCCGTACGGTGAAGGCGATCCAGCGCGCCGGGTTCCCGGTCGATGGCGAGCTGTGGACGGACGCGGCCGCCAAGTGCTCGCCTGGCGACGCCGAGGATGGCTGTTGTGCGGCATCAGGCGTCGACGGCAACGAGAACACCGGGAACCAGACACCGCCGCCAGTTAGGTAAGGAGACGGGCCAACGTGACCACCTGGCATGAACTACCCGAGCACGTACGGGACGCCGTACAGTGGCGCGTTGGCCCCGTCTCGGGGGTCACCGACATCACCGGGGGCCGCAACAGTGACCTCGCTGCGGTGCTGGACACCAGCACCGGGCGGATGTTCGTCAAGGGCGTCGAGGGTGTCAGCCGCCGCATGCGGTTCCTGCGCAACGAAATCACCGCCGGGCAACTGGCGGTCGGGCTCGCGCCCGCGGTGGTGTTCGCCGAGGACATCGGCGAATGGTTGGTGGTCGGATTCGAGTACGTGCCCGGCCGACCGGCCGACCTTTCCCCTGGATCGCCGGACCTCCCGATCGTCGCCAAGGCAGTCGACCGGATTGGCGACTGCCCCGCGACGGGGCTGAGGTCGCTGCTGGACCGGTGGGGCACCACCGACTGGTGGGGATGTCTCGGCGAGCAAGCGCCCGACATGGTGCGCGGATGGGACGTCGCCGACATGCAGCGGTGGGCGGCGCAGCTGTCCGAGCTCGCCCACGGCGACAGGCTCGCGCATACCGACTTGCACGGCGACCAATTCCGCATCGGCACGGACGGCTTAGTGCACGTGATCGACTGGGGCTTTCCTGGCGCCGCTGCCCCGTGGATCGACGGCGCGTATCTGGTGCTGCGGCTGGTCGAAGCGGGTCACCAACCGGGCGCGGCGGAAGCCTGGGCCGCCGACAACCTGGCGGCGTTCGCCGACGTCACCGGCAAGCACCTGACGGCGTTCGCCGCGTACCTGGCGGGGATGTGGTCGCATTGGGCCGTCACGAAGAACGGACCTGGGATGCAGCACCGGGCACGGCTCGCGCGGGACTATGCATCATGGCGTCTGCAACATACGGTCCCCGCAACCCGCTGAGGACGCCCCGAAACGGCAAACGCGCCCCGCACCCGGTGAAGGGTGCAGGGCGCGTCGCTACTGGGTCGGGTACGTGGGTGGCGTGTTGGAGCCGAGCAGAACGCGGGTCGCCCACGGCGGTAGGTGCGGCTCCGCCTTGCGCAGCAGCGCGTAGACCGCGGCGAGCACGACCGGCACGACGAGCGTGTTTCCGGCGTCGCCGAGCGGGTCGGTGAGCCAGTCGGGAGCGCCGACGGTGATCAGCCAGGCGATCAGTGCGGACCAGGCGGCGGGAACCTTGGTGCGCAGCCACGCGGTGAGCTGGTCGGACATCAGGCAGCGTCCTTCCCAGCGATGCGCTGCGCCAGTTCGGTGACGATCGCCTCGGCCTGCTCGGCGTTGTCCTCGCCGAGCGCGGCCCGCACGGACTCAGCCACGACCGACACTGAGGAAACTTGACCCCCGCGACGTTGGTGGAAGTGCGAGCCATGTCCATGATCGGGTCCACCGCGTAGGCGATGGCGATGCCGGTGGCCACCACCTCGGGCGGGAAGCCCAGCGCGGCGACCGTCAGCGTCAGCATGGTGAACCAGCCGGTGACGCCGGCCGTGGCGATCGAGCCGAACACCGGGACGGCGATGATCATCAGGTACTGCACCGGGCCGAGCTGGATGCCGAAGAGGTTCGCGATGAACATCGAGCCGACGGCCGGGTAGATCGCGGCGCAGCCGTCCATCTTGGTGGTGCTGGCCAGCGGCACCGCGAAGTTCGCGTTAGACGGCGGCACGCCGAGGTCCTGGGCGGTCTGCCGGCTCAGCGGGAGGCTGGCGCCGGAGGACCGGGAGACGAACGCGAACTGCAGCGCGTTTCCAGGATTTGGCGGAGAACCGGATCGGGCTGACCTTGGCCACGAGCGCCAGCAGTAGCGGGTACACCGCGAACAGCACCAGCGCGCAGGCCACGTAGGTGGAGCCGATCAGCTTCAGCAGCGGTACGAAGAACTCGTTGCCGTAGCTGGCGACCGCGTTGCCGATCAGGCCGAGGGTGCCCAGCGGGGCGAGCCGGATGATCCAGCCCAGCACGCGCTGGATGACCTCGAAGGCGGCCCTGTGGAAGTAGACGAACGGGGCGGCCTTGTCGCCCAGGCTGTAGGCGGCGGTGCCGATGATCAGCGCGACGAACACCACCTGCAGCGTCTCGCCCTCGGAGAAGGCGCTGATCAGGTTGCTCGGCACCAGGCCGGTGATCAGGTCCAGCCAGGAGCCGCTCGTCTTCTTGCCGATGGACGCGAGCTTGTCCGGTCGGGCTCGATGACCAGGCCGCGGCCGGGCTGGAACAGCCAGCCGATCACCAGGCCGATCACCACGGCGATCCGGCGAAGAGCTTGGGGTTGAAACGCAGGCGTGATCTGCCAGCGGTGGTGGACACAGGGATCTCCCGAGGTGTCGGAGGAAGGTTCGAGGAGGAAGGGTTTCCAGGCTCGTTCTGCGCAGCGGTGCTGGTCGCGGACTCGGACGTGTGGTGCGAGTTGTGCGCGTGGTGAATGGGGGAGCGGATTCGCCGCTCGCCGGGGGGCTGGGGGCAGCCGCTAGCGCGGGGCCGAACGCCCGATCACAGACAGACGGAGCTGGCCTGCAGTCGCAGATCGACGTGCAGGCTCGAAGTCAGGTACAGCCGTCGGAGGGTTCCCATCGCGAATATCTGTAACCACGTGCGCGGGAAAACCCATCCAGGGGTAACTGAATTGTGTTCGTCTTCACTTGGGTGGCGGGAACCGGTGTCACTCGGTGTGCGGTGCGCTCCACAGCGTCACGACGCTGACGCCGACCTCGGCGAGCAGTTTGCGGGTCAGCGGCAGGCTGATCCCGAGCACGCTGGACGGGTCGCCGTCCACGCCTTCGATGAACCAGCCGCCGAAGCCTTCGAGCGTGAAACCGCCTGCCACGTGCAGCGGTTCGCCGGTCTCCAGGTAGGCGTCGAGCTCGGCCTCGGTCGGCTCGCCGAACCGCACGGTGGTGCTCAGGTGTCCCTGGGCTCGCGCGCTGATCTCGCCGTCCCGGAGTCGGACGATGGCGTGTCCGGTCAGCAGTTCCCCGCTGCTCCCGGCGTTCTGCGCCCATCGTTTCGCGGCGGCCTCGCGGGTGCCCGGCTTGCCGACGATCTCCCCGTGCGCCATGAGCAGCATCGAGTCGCAGCCGACGATCACCGCGTTCGGTTCGGCTGCGGCGATGTCGGCGACCACGGCCTCTGCTTTCGCCTGCGCGAGCGCGCTGACCAGCTCGGCCGGGCTGGGATCGGGCAAGGCCGCTGCCACTGCGTCCTCGTCGACGCCGGAGACCTGGACCAGCGGCTCGATCCCGGCGGAGCGCAGCACGGAAAGGCGGGCGGACGAGGCGGAAGCAAGCACGAAGCGCACACCGCCGATGCTAGTGCTTGCTGTTGCCGATGCGGCTGCGGTTCCGCCCCGGAGGCGGAGTCCGCCGAAGGCGAGGGGTGAGCCAGGGTCGAGGCGCCAGCTCACGACCTCTTCTATTTCGGCGGGCTCGTCGTCGCGGTGACCGACAGCGGCGCGGCGGAGGCCGTGCGCGATTCCGGCGCCGACGTCGTGGTGGTGGCCAACGACGAGCGGGAGGTGGTAGCCGCGAACTCCACATTGGACGGCATGGAGGCGTCCGCGCCGCGCCGTCACCGGGGGTAAGTGGACGTGCGGGAGAACGAGGTCGTCGTGCCGGTCGACCGCACGCAGCGCGACGCCGCCACCGAGGACGTCCCGGCGTGGGCACTCGCGACCAGCGATTCGGTGCGGGTGCAATAGGTCTCCGAGTCGCCGCGAACCTGCTGCGACCTGGTCGGCGGGGACGCCTACTACGTGGGCGGCCGCTGCTCGGTGGGCTTCTCGGTGCGCACCGCTTCGGGCACCAGCGGGATGGTTACCGCCGGGCACTTCGGTGCCGCAGGCGCCTCGGGTCGCGCACTCACGACCGTGGCAGGTCCCGGTTGAGGCGGACGTCCGGGCGCGGCGGGAAGCGGTCCGGCCGGACCGTCGGCTTACCGGCCCAGGCCGCCGCCACGGCGGGCAGTCCGCCGACGACCGGCAAGGTCGCCGAGGTCTGCGCCAGGTCCAACCCGATCTGGCCGGGTTGCCGGGGCGAGACGATGAACGCGCTGTCCGTGCCGCCGATGATCAGCGCCAACTGGTGTCCGGCGGGGACGACGTGATCGGTGGTGGCCAGGCGGAACGTCATCGTGTACGGCTTGCCCGGTTCGAGCGGCTTCTCCGCCGTCAGCGACTCGTGGTTGCCCAGGTCTGCCCAGCCGCGGGCGATGATCTCGAAGTCCACGTCGGCGGTGGTGGCCTCGGTGTCCTTGTAGCAGGCGTCGTCGCCCGGACGGCTTTCTCCCCAGCACGATTCCGTTTGCAGCGTGCGGATTCCTTCGCCCTGCTCGAGGTAGTCGCGGATGGTGGCAGGCCCGTAGTCGACGAGCATCGCGGACAGGTGCGCCGTCGGCGTGCTCGGCACCGCCGTCACGGTGACCGACCCCGTCCCGGCCAGGCGCAGGTCGCGGCTCAACGGGGCGGTGCTGAACAGCGCGCGGGCGGGCGACGGCTGGTCGGGCTGGGCGGCCCAGTCGTACTCGTCGAGCGAAGGATCGTCGGTGAAGGACGCGGTCCCGCCGGGTGCGGGCTGCGGGCCGAGTCCGTCCTCGCGCGGGTGCAGGGCCGTGGGTTCCGCCTGTTCACCGGACCAGTCCGGCTCGTCGGCCCAGGTGTCGGGCGCGCGTTCGATGCTGGCGGCCGGTTCCTCGGTGATCCCGTTGTCAACCCCGAGCAGCCAGTGGTCGAACCAGCGGTGCAGGGTATCGACCCACTCGGCGCGGCGGAAGTCGAACGGGTCAACGTGCCCGGTCTGGCTCAGCCACAGCTTGCGCGGCACGTCCCGTGCGGCCAGCGCGTCCCACCACTGCCCGAACTGGATGGTCTTGACGTTCAGGTCTCCCAGGCCGTGCACGGCGAACACGCTCGCGGTCACCCGGTCGGCGTTCGGCACGTAGTCCCGATCGGTCCACAGTGGAGTCACGTCGCCGTTGGCCGGGGCATCGTCGGTCAGATCCTGCTTGACCGGGCCGCAATCCGGGCGGCCACCATCCTCGACGTGCTGGGCCAGGCCGACCGGGTCGAACCCGAACGACACCCCGTCGGAGCGGTAGTAGTCGTACCAGGAGCTGATCGCGCCGATCGGGACGATGGTGCGCAGGCCCTCGACGCCGGTGGCGGCGACGCCGTTGGCGATCGTGCCGTCGTAGGACTTGCCGATCATGCCGACGTCCCCGGTGGACCAGCTGGCGTAGACCGCGTTCCCGCCGGTCGGCGCGTCGAACCCGGAAGCGTGGCCGTGCAGCCAGTCGATGACGGCCTTCGCCGAGGTGATGTCCGACGGGCCGCCGACGTCCACGCAGCCCTCGGAGCGGTTGGTGCCCGCCAGGTCTACGAGCATGGTCGCGTACCCGCGCGGCACGAAGTAGTTGTCGTAGAACAGCGGGAAGCCGAGCGGTCGCCCCTGGTCGTCGTAGGTCTTGAGCTCGCTCTCGTTGCCGCGCCCGCAGCACGAGTAATACGGGCTGGCGTCCATGATCACCGGAACGGGATGGTCGGTGCCCGCCGGTCGGGCGATGTCGGTGGCGACCCGGTCGATTACCCCGTCGCGGTCACCGTCCAGCCCGGTCTCCACCCAAACGGTCTCCCGGACCGGTTCGGCGCCGAAGACCGGCTGGCTCCGCCCGTCCCGCACCTGATCCGCAGCGGCGACCGGGGCCGCACCGGCCAGTACCAGCGCCGCGCACGGCAACGCCCACCAGCGACTTCTCCCCACAGCGCCCACCTCCGAGAAGTTCTCGGAGGTGGAGCCTATGGCCCAAGATCAACGCTGTGCACAGCCGAAAGTGTGCCGAGATCGAAGTACCCGTGGGCGATGCGATTGCGCATGGCGATCATTTGGCGCCATGACACTTGCCGGTGTGCACGCTGGATATCCCGGTCCACGCCACTCGCGGCCTCGCCGAGGTTCTCTATCCAGCGCAGGTCGTTTGGAGAACTACATCAATCATGGTCATTGGCACCGCCTCGGCAAGCAGTTCGTCACGGATGGTGGTTTCAGACCGTTCGGCGTTGCGAATTGGGTGAAGACGCCGAGCAGGTCCTCGTTGTCCGGTGCGAAGCCGGACATGTCCCACAAGGCTGACGCGACGGTGCGGGGCGCGATGACCGAGGTCATGGCGGCTCCTTCCAGCGGTCCGTCGTCCCAGCTGACTGTCCGCCGGCATCCAAGTTCGATGCAGGAGCGGATCAGTCGCGGCATAGGCTGGGGTGGTGGGTGTTCCGGTTTTGCTGAATGGCGAGCGGTTGCGTGCTCGATTGGTCGACAACGGTCCTTTTGCGGTGCTCGACGTGGTGGCCACCACCGGGTCGACGAACACCGATCTGGTGGCCGCCGCCGGGCGGGGTGCCGCCGACCGGACCGTGCTGATCGCCGAGGAGCAGCAGGCCGGGCGCGGGCGGATGCAGCGGCAGTGGGCGTCGCCGCGCGGACACGGCTTGTTCCTGAGCGTGTTGCTGCGGCCGAAGGTGCCGCAGGCCGCGATCGCCTGGTTGCCGCTGATCGCCGGGGTCGCGCTGGCTGAGACCGTCGACCGCGTGACCGGGATCCCCGCCACGCTGAAGTGGCCCAACGATCTGCTGCTCGGCGACGGCGGCGAGTGGTCGAAGGGTGCCGGGATCCTCGCCGAGGCGGTGGCCGGTCCGGACGGCATGGCGATCGTGCTCGGCATGGGGATCAACGTGTTCCAGCAGCGCGAGGACCTGCCGCGAGGCGCCGGCGGCCTGCCCGCGACGTCGTTGGCGGCCGAGGGCGCCGAGGTCGACCGCGAGGAGTTCGCGGTGGCGTTGCTCACGTCGTTCGCCGAGGTCGACGACCGGTGGCGGGGCGCGGCCGGGGACGTAGTGGCCAGCGGTCTGCTGGACCGCTACCGGCGGCTGTGCAGCACCCTCGGGCAGCAGGTGCGCGTCGAACTCGGCGCGGATGACCAGCTGCGCGGCGTCGCGACCGACATCGACGAGACCGGTCGGCTCCTCATCCGCTCCGCCGACGGCGACACCAACGCGGTGTCCGCGGGAGACGTGGTGCACCTGCGACGGGCTTGACCGATGTCCGCGTGATCGGATGAGCCCAGCCGGTAACGTGATCGGTAACCGGCGAAGAGGCTGAGGAGGGATCCGGTGGCCTACCCAGACGGCCTGCTCGGCGCGGACGAGCACGTGGTCGTGCACAAGCACCCGCACTGGAAGATGCTGATCGGTCCGGTGCTGGTGCTGTTCGTGGTCGTCGGCGGCGGGTCCTACCTGGCGGCGCTGGCCGCGCCCACCTCCTGGTACCTGCCCGCCTGGATCGGCCTGGCGGTCGTCGGCGCGGTTCTGATCATCTGGTTCACGCTCGCCCCGCTGGTGCGCTGGCGCACCACGCACTTCGTGGTGACCACGCACCGGCTGATGGTGCGCGAGGGCGTGTTCACCCGCACCGGTATCGACATCCCGATGTCCCGCATCAACTCCGTGCGGTTCCGGCACGGGCTGCTGGACCGCATACTCGGCTGCGGCACCCTGGTCGTCGAATCCGCCTCGGACGAGCCGCTGGAGTTCGACGACATCCCGCAGGTGGAGCGGGTGCACACCTTGCTGTACCGCGAGGTCAACGACGACCCGCGGGACGACTGGGACTACCGCGCCAGGGAGGACGACTGATGGGGCCGCGTGAACTTGGACTGCCGATGCAGGTGGCCTCGCCGGAGCCGGGCGAGCTCCCGACCGAGGTGACGATCTGGGAGGTCGGGGCCCGCGACGGGCTGCAGAACGAGAAGGAAGTCGTCCCGGTCGAGGTCAAGCTGGAGTTCCTGCAGCGGATGGCCGACGCCGGGCTGGGCGTGCTGGAGGCGACCAGCTTCGTCCGCCCGGAGTGGGTGCCGCAGCTGGCGGACGCCGCCGAGCTGCTGGCGGGGCTGGAGCGGGCGCCGGGGGTGCGCTACCCCGTGCTGGTGCCGAACGCGCGGGGCCTGGACCGGGCGCTGGAATCGGGTGTTCGCGACATCGCGATCTTCGCCGCGGCGACCGAGACGTTCACCCAGCGCAACCTCAACCGCAGCCTGGACGAGCAGTTCGTGATGTTCGACCCGGTGGTGCAGCGCGCGGTCGGCGAAGGGCTGGCCGTGCGCGGCTACGTCTCGATGTGCTTCGGCGACCCGTGGGAGGGCGCCGTGCCGGTCGAGCAGGTCGTTTCGGTGGGTAAGCGGCTGCTGGAGATGGGTTGCTGGCAGCTGTCGCTCGGCGACACCATCGGCGTCGCGACTCCCGGGCATGTCGAGGCCCTGGTTCGCGCGTTCGTCGCGGCCGGGGTCGGGGTGGACCGGCTGGCGGTGCACTTCCACGACACCTACGGGCAGGCGCTCGCCAACACCTACGCGGCGGTCCGACTCGGTGTATCCACAGTGGACTCTTCGGCGGGTGGGCTCGGCGGCTGCCCGTACGCGAAGTCGGCCACCGGCAACCTGGCCACCGAGGACCTGGTGTGGATGCTCGACGGGCTGGGGCTCAAGCACGGCGTCGACCTCGGGAAGCTCGTGGAGACCAGCGTGTGGATGGCCGAGCGGCTCGGCCGGCCTAGCCCGTCCCGCGTGGTCAAGGCCCTCGGAACCGCTGAGGCTTCGGGTTCGTGAGCGCGCCGACCGCGGCGCTGCACACGCTGCACGGTCGGCCGCTGCTGGCCTGGCGCTGCGCCCGGCCTGGGCTGGCGATCTCGTCGGCCATCCACGGCGGCGGGATCGGCCCGCGGTCGTGGGTGCTGAACGCCACGGTGGTGACCGACTACGACCATCCCGATCCGGCGGCCCACGTCGCCGAAATGGCCGATGAGCTCGGGATGTCCGGCGACGGCGTCGGGCTGCTCACCGCGGTCGACGTGCGCCACGAGGTGACCTCGGTCGACGGCGGTGTGCAGGCGAGCGTGACAACCGGCGTCAGCCACCCCGTCTGGGCCGCGGCGCGCGAACCGGCGGCGCAGGCCTGGACGCCGGGCACGATCAACGCGGTGTGCTGGTCCCCGGTACGACTCAGCGAGGCCGCGCTGGTGAACGCGGTCGCGACGGTCGCCGAGGCCAAGGCGCAAGCCCTGGTGGAGTCGGGTGTCGCGGGCACCGGCACGGTCACGGACGCGACGGTGGTCCTCTGCCCGCTGGACGGCGAAGCCGAGCCCTACTGCGGCCCCCGCTCCCGCATCGGCGCCGGGCTCGCACGCGCGGTGCACGCGGCGGTCACCGCAGGTCTGCGTGTCCAGCACCCGCGCCACCGCGAAGATCCGGACCGGTAACCACCCGGGAGTCCTGCGGGCGCTGTAGAACCTGTGCGAGAACACCTTGTGCCGCCGAGGCGCACCGGGCGTCACCAGTGTGGAGCGAACGGACTGTTCACGTCGATAGGTGGCGTGAATGGTCCGTTCGCTTCATTCGCTTGGTGCTGGTGGTTCGGTTGTTGGTGTGGAGCGAACGGACTGTTCGGGTCGGTAGGTGGCGTGAATGGTCCGTTCGCTCACACACATCACGGGCTTTGCCCCGGATAGTTCGGGGTGCCTCGGGCCCGCGAGGGCGTGTGAAGACCTTCGGCGCTTCAGGGACACGACAGCCTCAATGGCGCTCCAAAGTGTTCGCGCCTCATGAACAGCTGAAACGCTCAGGGCTGCTCTCGGGTGCCGAACAGCGCGACGAAGGTGAAGCGCATGACTCGTTCTTCGCCGCGATCTGCCGTTCCGGTGATCTCCACCAGCCCGAGGTTCGGCTTGCTCTGCGACCGCCGCTGACTGTTGACCTCCATCTTCAGCTGCAGCACGTCGCCCGGGAACACCGGCGCGAGCCAGGCCAGCTCGTTGCCGCCGGGGGAGCCTTGCGAAGTCGAGTCGGCCACCACGTGGTCGACGTAGCCGCGCATCCACAGCGATGCGGTGAACCAGCCGGAGGCGCAGAGTCCGCCGAGCACCGAGTTCCGGCCCGCCTCCTCGTCGAGGTGGAACGGCTGCGGGTCGAAGCGCTCGGCGAACGCCAGCATCTCCGCCCGGTCGACCTCCACGTCGCCGAGGTCGAAAACCCGCCCCGGCGTGAGGTCTTCGTACGCGATCATGCCCATCGCCTCATCGTCGCAGCGGTTTTCCCGGCCCGCGCTGAGAGGGTGCTCACAGGCTGTGATCGGTGATTTCGGGGCGGATCGGACAATCCGGTTCGGCTGGTCGGCCGGGCGAAAAATCCCCTGACCGGCATGGAACCATCAGCGCAGCGCCGTGCGTCCAAGTCGCGACGTGCAGTCTGCGGTCACCGGCCGCGGACGACCGCTTTGCCGTTGCCGACCGGATGTCGGGCACCGCGCGCCCGCGACGGAGCCGCCAGCGAACAGGGAGGGGAGCGGCCGTGCCGACCGACCACCGTGCCCAGGTAGCGGAGCTGATGGCGGACTACCGGCGAAGTCGGGAACGACTCGCCGAGACGCACCACGACTTGTCCTCGATCGCCGAGACCGCTCGCTCCAAGGACGGCAGCGTGCAGGTCGTGGTCGGGCCGCAGGGTGTGCTGCGCGAGGTGGTCCTCTCCGACGACGTCTACGAGCGGCAGCGCCCGGCGCAGCTCGCCGCGACCATCGTGCAGCTGACAGCGGCGGCGGCGCAGGCGGCGTCCCGCCGGGCAGCCGACGTGCTCGCCGAGGTGCTGCCCGCGGGGACTGATCCGGAGCTGCTGCTGGGCGGACACGCCGAAGGCGCGTCGGATTCGGCACCGCGCAACGAATCGCGGCGCTTCGACGACAATGTCGATGACGATGACTTCTCGGATGCGAGCTGGTTGCGGCAGGGCCCGGCGGGACGGGAGTGGTGACGATGAGCGGCTTCCGAAGTGATCTCGGGCAGCTGACCAAGCACGCCGGGGAACTCGGTGGCCTCGCCGGGCAGGCACAGCGGATCGCCGACACCCTCCGCGAGGCGCTGAACGCCGCTGGTGACTGCTGGGGCGGCGACGAAATCGGCGCGAACTTCGCCCGCACCCATTGCGGGCGCGCCGACCAGGCGCTGGACGATCTCGGTGCGATGTCCGGGCGGCTGCGCGACATGGGCGAGAAGCTCGCCGCGACCGCTGCCACGACCGGGCAGGCCGACGCCGGCAACGCCGACGTGCTCGGCCGACTAGCCGGGCGGGGGTGACCGGCGCATGGGCATCGAACTTCCCGCCGAACTCCAGGATGTCGCGGCGCGGACTGGCGCGAAGTGGCCGGAAGCCGACGAGGACAAGATGCGGGAGTCGGCGTCGGCGTGGCGGGATGCGGCGAAGTCGATCGAGGCGCTCACCAGTGCCGCCGACGGCACTGCGCAGGGCGCGCTCGGTGCGTTCGACGGCGAAGCCGCCCAGGCGGCGCGTCGGGACTGGGACAAGTTAGCCGCTGACGACGGGGTGCTGCCGTCATCGGCCAAGCAGTGCCGAGCCGCTGCGGACCGCCTGGACCACGCGGCCGAGCAGGTCGGCGCGGCGAAAGTGCAGCTGGTGCGGGAACTGGTGACGTTGGCGAAGCAGACAGACGCGGCCGAACAGGCGGCTGCCGCCGGGCATCCGCAGGCGCTGGCCGCGCTGGACTCGGCGTTGAACGGCGCGGCGGCGAACGTGGCGCAGGTCCACAACACGCTGACGTCGGCGGTGGACCGGGACAGCGGCGTGCTGGTGGAACCGCACGGCTCGCAAGGCCCGTTGTCCGCCGCTGGCGGTGCCCTGAGCGCAGCATCGTCCACAGTGGATGCGGCTGTGACCCACGGGGCCGGTGCTGTGTCCGGGGCAGCCGGTGCTGTTGACGAGACTGCGCATGGAGCTGCCGACGGCGTTGGCCGCGTCGCCAACGAGACTGCTGACGGTTTCGGGCGGGTCGCTGACGAGACCGTTGGTGGTGTTGCGGAAGGCGTTGGCCGAGCCGCGCATGACACCGTTGGGGACGTCGGGGGCGCGGTCGAAGGTGTCGGTCGATCTGCGCACGAAACAGTTGGGGGTGTGGCAGCAGGTGCGCACGGCGCTGCCGAAGAAGTTGCACGGACCGCACAGCCCTGGCAGGGCGATGCCGAGCACACCGGCCCGGTCAAGGTCGATCCAGGCGGCTGGGCCCCAGGCCTCGCCGATGCCAGCACCGGCCCGATCCCGATGATCGGCGACTCCGCCCGCTCGGGCTGGACGCCCGAGGGCGGCGACCCCGCCTCCAGCACAGCGCCGCACGCGGTGCACTCCGCCTGGGCTTCGCCGCAGGCTCCGCAGCCGCCGCTGCCGGGCGCGGCTGCGCCGCCGCAGGGCTTCGCTCCGGCGGCTCCGGGCGGCCACTTCGTGGCGCAGCCCGGTGTGCCGGGGGCTCCGTCGGTGTCGGCTGCTCCGCCTCCGGCGGCCGCAGCGCGCCCACCGATGCCGTCGGTCGCTCCGCGCGGCCCGATCGCCTTCGGCTCTCCTGGCCCGCAGGGACCTCAAGCGCCACAACCTCAAGCGCCACAGCCTCAAGCGCACAAGCCTCAAGCGCACAAGCTCCAGGCGCCACAGCCTCAGGCTCACCAGCGGATGCAGCGCGCTCCGCTGCGTCCGCTTCCGGCTCCGTCGCAGCCGCTCGCTCCGGTGGTGCCGGACGCGCCGCAGCGCCCGTTGCGGCAGGGCAGCCGTAACGCGGATGTCGTCGCGTTCGTGCTGCACCAGTTCCCGATCGGCTACATGCCCGTCGCGGCGAGCAAGGCGAGCAGGCAGCTGCCGGTGCCGGAGGCGGTCGAGGAGGACCGGTCCGGGTTGAGCTTCCCGCCGCAGGACCACCCGCAGTCGCACCTGGTGGACGACAGCGATGCGCTGGAGCGCACGCGGTCGGCCGAGGTTTATGCGGCAGCGCAGCGCGATCGGGCCGAGCGGAGCGAGCCCGAGCAGCTGCCTGCGGAGCTCACCGAGGGCCACGAGCCGCTCGGCGAACTCAGTGAGCCGGAGTGGGAGCGCCGGTTCTTGGCGCGCGCCGGCGAGCGGAGCGAGTACGCGTGGCCACCGGCGGCTGAGTTCCCGGAGGGCGGCGTGGAACCGGCGGAGCCGGTGGTGTTGGCGCCGGACGTGGTGCTCGACTGCCTGGGCAGCGGCGACGGCCGCATCTTGTTCGCCGCTGCAACGCCTTTCGCGCAGCGGTCGTTGCCCGCCGCGTATGACGAGCGCGACTACCGGCGGTATCGGGTCATGCGTCCGCTGCCGGTGTGGCAGGCCGTTGCCGCGCCGTGGTTCGCGCAGCCCGGCGGCGGCATGCGCTACCGCGCGACCTATTCGCTGATCGATCTCGTCGGGCTCGGTTACCTGGTGGAACTGACCAAGGCGCGGGAGGTCGCCGAGGCGGCAACCCTGCGCATCGCCCGCGAGGATGTGTCAGACGGAATCGCCGGGTCGGTGGCTTCGGCCGTTCGGCTCACGCGCGATGAGGCCGAGGCGGCGACCTCGGACGAGGATCGGAAGACCGGGAACCCCGCCGTGGCTTCGACCGAGCGGCTCACCAGGGAAGATGTCGAGGTCAAGGCCGCCGAGGCCGGGGTGGCGTCGGCGCTGCGGATCGCGCGCGATGAAGCGGACGGCGGTCCGGCGACAACTGATGGCGGGACGGCGCAGGAGGCCGCGAAGTGAACACCGAATCCGTGCTCGGCTGGCTCGTCGCGATGGGCGTCCCGGAGGACCTGGTGTCCGTGGGGGCCGAGGCCGACGACGCCTGGTGCCTGGTGCGCGATGAGGTCGACGGTGCCCCGGCCTGGGAGGTCTTCTGGCGTGAGCAGGGGAATCGCTACGACTGGGCGCGGTTCACCAGCGAGCAGGTGGCGTGCTTTTACTTGTTCGGCAGGCTCACCTGGACGCAGGCGTTGCGCGGGGCCGTCGGCCCGGTCGACGTCACCAGCACGCCGGTGAAGGGCACCCCCGCGCAGCGCGCGTGAACGAGCGGATTCGCGCGCTCCAGTCCCACGACCAGCGTCGGCGCGCATCCGTACCAACCTGTGATCGCATCTGAGTAGTGCTACCGATGCTCGTGCGCCTGAGCGCGCGCAGACTTCGGGACCATGTCTCAACCACAGCCCGGCGAAGCACTGCAACTGGTCGCAGGTGAGTTGCACGCCATCGGCCAGCGGCTGACGTATCTAGGCAGCATGGTGCAGGCGCAGCTGCAGGCGCCGCATCAGCTCCCGTATCAGCAACAGGTCGCAACGCAGCAGTATCCGGTTCCGCAGCCGCATCAAGCCACGTCCGAGCAGCAATCTGACGTTGCGGAGCATCATCAGGCTCCAGCACCAGAGCATCCGGCGGGATCCGAGCAAGAACCTGCTGCGGCTGAGACTCATACTGCGGCGCAACAACCGGCTGCGTCGCAGCACTATCCGGTTGGCCCTGCGCAGCAAACCGCTGCTACACAGCACTATCAGGCTTATGCGCAACAACCGGCCGCCATGCAGTATCCGGCGGCACCGCGGCCGTATCCGGGGTTGTCGCAGGTCCCAGCTGGGGATGTGCGTCAGCGGTTCGGCGCGGACCTGGAACCGAGCCGCGTCCTGGCCTGGGTCGGTGCCGGGGTGACCTTGCTGGGCGTCGTGTTGTGCAGCAGGAATGGTTGGGGCCGGGCGCGCGGGTCGCTGGTGGCGCGGTGCTCGCCGCGCTGCTGGTCGCGGCCGGGTGGTGGATGCATCGCCGGTCCGCGGCCGACGAGTCGGGCGGGGCGGGTCGAATCGCCGGATTTGCCCTTGCCACAACGGGTTTCGGCGCGTTGTTCCTGGACGTGGTGGCGGCCACCGCACTTTACGGCTACCTGCCGGTGCCAACCGGGCTCGGGGTTGGCCTCGCGGTCAGCGTCGCCGGCCTGGCGCTCGCGGATCGGTGGCGGGCGCAGCCGTTGGCCCTCGGCGTGGTGCTCAGCTCGGCGATTTGTGCGCCGCTGATCACGCAGACGGCGGATTCGCTGCTCGTCGGCTTCGTAGTGCTGTTGCAGGTCGCGGCGACCCCGGTGCAGGTGCGAAGGGGTTGGGCTGGCCTCGCGGTGGCGGCCGGAGTTCCCACCGTGCTGGCTGCGCTGGCAGCGAGCGTGCGGGGGATCTGGATTTACGACACCGCGCTCGTGGTCGCGGTCTTCGCCGCCGCGGTGCTCGGCGTGGCGGTCGCGGCGATCACCGCAGGTGCCCGGCCGGATGCGGATGGGACGGCCATCGGTCTGCTCATCGCCGCACCGACGCCGGCCTTCCTGGCCGGGCCGCTGATGCTGGAGCGTCCGGCGGCGGGCGCGATCGGCACCGCAATGGTCGTGCTGCTGGTGGGAATCTGGGCGGCCGGGCGGTTCACGCCCGCGTTCCGGAACCGGTTGTCGGGAAGGTTCGTCGCTGCGGTCGGTGGGATGGCGGCGGTTGCCGCAGTGCAGGCGACCCTGAGCTTCCTGGACTCGTCGAGTTGGGGAACGGCGCTGCTGTGTGAGGCGCTGCTGCTCGGCGTCGGCGGATTCCTGTTGCGCAGCCGGGGAGTGCTGCTCGGGGCGACGTGCTACGCGACCTTCGGGTTCTTGCTGGCGTTCTTCAACGAGCTGCCGATCACCGCGCTCCTCTGGCACGACGGCGGCACCGGGCTCCGCGGCCTGCTGGCCGGACTGCTGGTCGCGCTGGTGGCGGTGGCCCTGCCGGTCGCGGCGACTCGGATCGGGAAGCTGGCGGAACTGCCGGGGGCGCTGCCGCTGTGGGCGGCATCGGGACTGGCGCTGCTGTACGGAACGGCGAGCGCGACGATGGCGGCGTGCCTGTTGGTGAGCGACGCACGGGCGAGCTTCCTAACCGGCCACATCCTGATCACCCTGAGTTGGGTGGTGGCGGCGATTGCGTTGCTGCTGCGGGGAGTCCGGGTGATGCATCTACGGATCGCGGGCCTAGTGCTGATCGCCGTGTCCCTGGCGAAGCTGCTGCTGTTCGACCTGGCAACCCTGGACGGCTTTGCCCGGGTGATCGCCTTCCTCTGCGCGGGCCTGATCCTCCTGGCGGCAGGCTCCGCCTACGCCCGCCTCCTAACCCGGGCCGCGACGCCGCAGCCACCCGAAACCCAGGAGGCGTGACGGACGCCAGGCTGAGTTGAGGTTCGTGAGTGGTTTGGGGAGCTGTAGAGGCTGTTTGTGAACTCGTTCTGCCTTGAGGTTCCCGTGGCAGCCCCAACGGGAGTGGTCTGGTTCCGCCTCGCCAAGCGGTGTGGAGCGAACGGCCTGTTCGCGTCGATAGGCGGCACGATCGGTCCGTTCACTTCATTCGTCTGACGTAGGCCCCGGGCTGCTGCGAACGGCCTGTTCGCCTCGATAGGCGGCACGATCGGTCCGTTCGCTTCACGCCAGCACCTTCCAAGCCAGCTCCTATGGCGACCCAAAGCACTCGCGAGCCCTGACCCCGCCGAACGCGGTGCCTCATCGGTAGTGGTCGGCCTTGATGGCGGATAAGAAGCTGTGCCAGCGCCGGATATTGAAGGCGAGGATGCCGCCGTCGGGGTCTTTGGAGTCCCGCACGGCCGTCGTCTCCGGCGTCATCGCCACCTCGACGCAGTTGTACTTCTCGGTGTACGTGCTCTTGCGCCAATTGAGTTCATTCATCGTTCAGGGTCTCCGCGATCTTCCGGATCAGCGCAGTGGAGGCGGTCTCATCCAGCGCGCAGTCGTCCAACGATCGACAGGCTGTCACAAAGGAAGCCACTTCAGTAGGCTCCGTGACGAAAAGGCCGAGGCCGCGAACCTCGACGAAGACGTATGGGCTGCCGTTCGCGAGCTCATATAGCGAGAACGAGGTTCCGATCGCTGGCCTCGGTGTCGCCTCGAAGTCGATGACGCGAACACCCACGTTGTCCCGACGTTGCAGGACCAGCAGGTGCTCCAACTGGTCCCGCAGCACGCGTCGACTTCCCAGCGTTCGGTGCAGAGCCCCTTCGTCTATGAGCAGACGCACTTTCGGAGCCCTCGGCCTGCTCAAAATTGCTTGTCGGCCGAGCCTGGTCGCCACCTGGTTCTCCAGATCGATCCCCGGAGCCGTTTCGTCGCCGAGGATCAGCCGGGCGTAGTCCGCGGTGTGTGCGAGGCCTGGGATCAGGGAGATCTGGACGTCGATGATCGCGACCGCTTCGCGTTCGAGGACCATCAGGCTCGCCAACTGGTCGGGAACCCCGTTCGCCAGCCACGCGGCGGTTTCCGCGCTGTCCCCGACCTTTTCGAGGAGCGCTTCCTTGTCTTCTCCAACCACGCCGTAAAGCGCGCAGAGAGCGCTCACCTCTTCTTTGCTCGGTGCGCGGAGGCCGAGTTCGTTGCGGTTGACCGAAGATGGGGACAGTCCGAGGGCTTTCGCCACCGAACGGGTGGACATTCGCGCGTCTTCGCGCAACTTCCGCAGTTGCACGCCCAACCCCAGTTGACGCAGTTTCTCGGACTGCCGCACGGGCCGACCTCCCGTTTCGCCGCTGATCGTGTGTCAGGCGATGACGCAGATGACCCAGCGCTAGCGCTTCTACCTGCGATGTCTCAGATTCGCCGACACTAACGGTATCGATCTAGCTTCTTGCTGTCAGCGCTTTGACCAGCGATTAAGCCAAAGGTGGGGCCATGTTGGCAAATCCGTACCGCAGCGATTTCCAAGAGGTCTACTGGATCGTGGGGATCGGGTTGGATCGGCGACATGCGACGCCGGTTCGGCCGGGGGCTCAGTGCGGCGGCGGGTGGGTTCCTTCGCTGTGCGAGGTGTGGATGCGGGTTCCGTTCGCCACGCTCGCGGGCCGCACTCCCCGCTCTGCGGCCGTGACCGAGCGGTGTCCACAGTGTACCGATGCGGTTGGCGAACGCGGCTTTTCCAGCCGGAACTGGGACTTCTGAGGGGGCACGATGATCGATGACCTCACCTGGACCGCTGTGCAGCACGCCATCGCCGTCGGCGCGGGCACGCTGCTGCTGATCCTCTGCCACATCGTCGCGGGATATGTGCGGAACTGCTCCGGGCAGCACACGGGTGCCGGTGACGGTGCTACGACGGTCTGGCAGATCCAGGATTCGCTTGCCGCAGAGGCGAAACGGCTAGCCACTGCCGAATACGTGGGACGGCACAGGTTGCTGCACCCCCGTTGAGGCCCCTGACCGGATCGGCGCGTTGCCTTCCCCGACTGAGCGCCGGTCCCTCCGGCGGTCGGGCGTTCCTCCCCCCGGCCCGGCCGCCGGAACCCTACTTCTGCAGCAGGTTGAGGGTTTCCGAGTGCAGGTGGCCGTTGGTGGAGAGGGCGCTTCCGCCGTCGTAGCGGGGATTCCCCGACAGGTCGGTGAAGGTGCCGCCCGCTTCCTCCACCAGGACCTGGGCCGCCGCCACGTCCCACGGGTTGACGATCGGCTCCGCGGCGATGTCGATCACGCCCTCCGCGACCAGGCAGTGGTGCCAGAAGTCGCCGAACGCCCGGTTCTCCCAGCAGGCGTCGACCAGCCGTAGGTAGGACTCCCGCGAGTGGTACTCCACCCAGGTGCCCAAGTGGGTCGTCGACACGTACGCGTCGGCGAGGTCCCGCACCGCCGACACCCCGATCCGCTCCGGCTCCGCGTCACCGGTGCGGCACCAAGCACCCGACCCGGCCGCCGCCCACCAGCGCTTGCCGAGCGCCGGGGCGCTGACCACGCCGACGACCGGCCGGCCGCCGTCGACCAGCGCGATGAGCGTCGCCCACACCGGGATGCCGCGCAGGAAGTTCTTCGTGCCGTCGATCGGGTCGAGCACCCACGCCCGGCCCGCCCCGGCGGTGCCGCCGCGCTCCTCGCCCGCCACCACGTCGTCAGGGCGCTGCGCGCCGAGCACCTCACGCACCGCGTCCTCGACCGCGAGGTCCGCGTCGGTGACGGGCGTGCGGTCGGGCTTGCGGTCCACGCTCAGGTCCCGGGCCCGGAAGCGGTGGACGGTGATCCCGTCAGCGACGTCGGCGAGGTGCAGGGCGAGGTCGAGATCGCTGGTCACGCAGGAACCCTAGCCCGCTGCCCCCGATGATCCGCGAAGGGCCCGCAACCAGGCGGGTCCGGCGAATCTCCCAGGACACCGGACGTGATCATCTGCGACCTCTAGTCTGGAAGGCGTGAGCGTGGTGCTGCTGGCAGAAGACGACCCGGCCATCGCTGTGCCGTTGTCCAGAGCGCTGCAGCGTGAGGGCTATTCGGTGCAGGTGATCGGAGACGGCCCATCGACGCTGCGCGCCGCCGCTTCGGGCGGGATCGATCTCCTGGTGCTCGACCTCGGGCTGCCGGAGATGGACGGCCTGGAGGTGTGCCGGCGGCTGCGGGCGCAGGGCCGCGGCCTCCCGGTGTTGATGCTCACCGCGCGCACCGACGAGGTCGACTTCGTCGTCGGCCTCGACGCGGGTGCCGACGACTACGTCGCCAAGCCGTTCCGGCTCGCGGAGCTGATGGCCCGGATCCGCGCCCTGCTGCGCCGCGGCGCCCCGGAGACCTTGGAGGCCTCCGGCGTCCGGCTCGACCTGACCGCCCGCCGGGTGCTGGTCAACGAGCACGAGGTGCAGCTGGCGAACAAGGAGTACGAGCTGCTGCGGGTGCTCATGCAGCACGCCGGCCAGGTGGTGACCCGCGAGGAGATCCTCGAAGAGGTCTGGCCGGAGTCCGACCGCAAAGGCAGCAAGACGCTGGACATGCACATCTCGTGGCTGCGCCGGAAGCTCAGCGACAGCAACGGCCGACTCGACGAGACCCGGATCGCCACGGTGCGCGGCGTCGGGTTCCGCTTCAACGCGGACTGAGCCGCGATGCGCCGCCGGATCCTGCAGGCCACGCTGCTCGCGGTGGCGGTCACCGCGGTCGTGCTCGGCCTGCCGCTGGGGTTCACCGCGCTGAAGCTCGTCCAGGACCTCACCGCCGGTGACCTGACCACCCGCGCGCAGCAGATCGCGACGCTGCTCGACGAGCAGATCGCCTCGCAGCGCTCGATCGACCTCAATGCGGCGCGACTGGCGGTGCCCGACGGAGCCCGGCTGATCGTGCGCACGCAGGCGCACGACTACGTCTACGGCCCGGATCCTGGGCAGGATCCGCTGGTGGAGAGCGTGCCGATGGTGCAGAGCGGCACGGTCACGATCGCCGCGCCGAGTGCCCCGGTGCGCACCCAGCAGCTCCAGGTGGCGGCGTTGGTGTTGATGCTGGTGGTGCTCTCAGCTGGCACCGGGATGATCGTCGCGACGCTCACCGCCCGGCGGCTCTCCGACCCGTTGAAGCACGTCGCGGCGCGCGCGGCCCGGCTCGGTGCCGGCGATTTCCGCGCCGATCCGCAGCGCCACCAGGTCCCGGAACTGGACCGCGTCGCCGATGCGCTGGACGCCTCCGGCGCGGCATTGTCGCAACTGGTGCAGCGCGAGCGCGATCTCGTGGGTGACGTCTCGCACCAGCTGCGCAGTCGGCTCACCGCGCTGCACCTCAGGTTGGAGGCACTCGCCGCGACGGACGACCCGGAGATCGCCGAGGAGGCCAGCGCGGCTCTTGAGCAGGCCGAAAGGCTCTCCGGGGTTCTCGACGACCTGCTTGCGGCGGCCACTGCGGCGCGCGCTCGGGACGCCGAGCCCCTGGACGTGTCCAGCCTGCTCACCGATGTCGCGGGGGAATGGCGGGAGCCGCTGAAGGCTGCGGGGCGGACGCTGCGGCTGAAGGTGTCGGAAGGCCTGCTCGCGCGGGCCACCCCCACGCGCCTGCGGGAGACGATCGGCGTGCTGCTCGACAACGCGCTGCGGCACGGCGAGGGAACCGTGATGCTGGCCGCGAGGCAGGGCGGCGGAACCGTTGTCGTCGAGGTCGGGGACTCCGGACCGGGCGTGCCCGATGCCCTGGTGCCGTACCTCTTCGAACGCGGTTTCTCCGGGAGGGGCTCGACCGGTGTCGGCCTGGCGTTGGCCCGAGCCCTAGTGGAGGCGGACGGCGGGCGCCTGGAACTGAGCCAAGCGCGCCCGGCGATGTTCGAGGTGTTCCTCCCGATCGCCCGAGCAGACGACATCCTCGGCGTCTCCTGGAACCGCGAGTCCACCCCCCGCTGACTCCCGCAGTTTCAATTGAAACTGTGGTGGGGTGAGTACCCGGGTGGGGTTCTGGGGTTCACGGGTTTCAATTGAAACTGTGCCAGCAGTGGGCCAGGTGTTCTCGTTCAGCGGGCCGAGATTCGGTCGCGGGCAGAGGGGCGGCGGTCGGGTTGCTCGGCGGGGAAGACCCACTTGCGGAACGCCCACCAGCGGAACGCCATGCCGACCAGCAGCCCGATGATCTGCCCCGCCGTGAAGTCGGCGATCTCCTCCACCAGCCGACTCGTGAATGGCGTCTGCAGGTGCAATACGTACCGCGAGACCCACAGCGGCGCCGAGTACAACCCGACCCCGATGCCGCTGATCACGAAGTACAGCGTCGCCTCGTAGCGCCGCCGCCGACCGCCGCGGGTGCGGAAGTTCAGCACGTACGACACGATCGTCGCTACCAGCACCGCGATGACCTTCGAGGTGACGGGCTTCGGCGACAGGATCGTCAGCTTCAGCGCGTAGAAGATGCCTGTGTCGATGAAGAACGTGATCGCGCCGACGACCCCGAACTTGAGCAACTCGCGGTGCTGGATCGCGAGAGATCGGTACGGCTGCGGGATGCGCGCGAGTACCGAATCGACAGCGGACACGTCCCCGAGTCTACGGAGCTACCTCAACTGAGCGACTTCAGTCGGCTATTTAACTCGGTTGTGGGCGTGTCGTGGACCCCGTCGTAGAGCTGCTGGGCGGCGCGTTGCTGCTAGGCGGCGCTGCCGTCGTCGGCGTCGTCGAGCTGGTCGGCGTCGTTGTGCTAGTCTGCGGCGTGCTGCTGGGCGGTGTCGTGCTGCTGGGAGGTGTCGACGCGATCGGCGGCGTGGTGGTCGGCGCCGTCGTGTTCGGCGGAGCGGTCGTTGTAGGACTGCTCGACGGCGGGACCGGCTGCGACGGGTATTGCGGCCAAGGCCACCAGCAGTGCGGTGGGGTCCACGGCGGCCGGTCGCCCCAGCTGTGCTCGTCCCACGGCGGCCGGTCGCTCCAACCCGGCGGGGTCCACAGCGGGCGGTTGCCCCAGCCCGGCGACCACCACGGGCACTCCGGCGGCGTGCTCGTGGGCGTCGGGGTCGGCGCGGGAGGTTCCGGTGCCGGCGGTGCGGGCGGCACCCACGGGTACCAGAGCCGCACGGACACCGGGTCGCTGTCGCGGGCCGAACCCAAGGTCCCGGACACCGGGATCGTCACGTCGCGGATGATCCAGCGGTCGTCCGGCTCGGCCCAAGCCTGCGTTGGCTCTGCTAGGTCGGCTTCGACGAGAGAGGCCCCGATCGGTTCCGGCCATGAGAAGCCGGGCAGGGCGGTGACCCAAACTTCGCTGTGGAAGGACTTGCCCGGGGCCAGCTCGGCGGCGCACCGGATCCGGTGCTGGTCCACGGGCTCGGCGGCGCACTTCGGCGACATCCCAACCGCCTGGACGCCCTCGGGCAACTGGGCCACGGCTACGGCGCGCCCGGTGCTGGTCCCGGTGTTGCGCACGTCGATCGTGATCCGGCTGCACAGCCACGGCGCGTGGTCCAAGCTGCCGATGCCGCAAAGCTGCAGCGTTCCCGGGTTCCAGGCGGAAGTCCGGACGTCTACGCCGTCCACCGGTGCCGGTGGGCGGACCACGACCGGAACCGTCGGCAGCCGCAGCTGGATCTCGGTGCCGGCGTTGATGCGCGCCGTGATATCGCCGCCGGTGGCGGACTCGTTGGCCTGCACGCGGTAGTCGAAGACGAACGTCTCGCCGGGCCGGAGGCCGCGATCGGTGGTGCAGGTGATCGAGCTGGTCTGGTTCGTGCAGCTCACCGACGGCGCGTCCGGGGCTTGGCCGCGGACCGGGGACGACGATGCGACCCAGCTCTGCGGGGTGGTCGAGGCAGGCCCGGACCGCACGGCGGTCGGCAGCTGCGCGGACACGCCCGGCGGCAGGTTCAGCGTCGAGATGACCGGCTCGGACGGCCCGGAGCCGCTGTTGCTCACCGTGATCGGCAACGCCGCCGGGGCTCCCCCGGCGACCAGCTGGATCGGCTCGCCCGGGCCCGAGGCGTTCAGGCTCGGCGTCGCCGGCGGCGGCGCGGGCTGCGGAGCCGGTTGCTGCGGCGGCGGAGACTGCGGCGCCGGGGGCTTCGGGGCTGGAGGCTTGGGCACCGGCGGTGTCGGGGGCTGCGGAGCCGGGGGCGGCGGCTGGACCGCGGGTGGCGGAGTCGACGCGACGGGCACGGGCTGTTCCGTGCCGGAGGTCAAGGCGATGGCGATGGCTGCGGCGAGCACTGCGGTCGCCGCTCCGGCAGTGAGCGCCTGGCGGGGCGCACTGCTCGCCGCGCTCGCAACCCCAGAGGCGCTACCGGCGGCGACCGCCGCACCAGCGGCCGGTGGCCGCGACCGCCGCACCAGCGGCCGTTCCTCCGGAGGAGGCGAGTGCGAGGTAACCGGTGACCGAGCCACCGAGCACCAGCGGCGCGATGATGACCCGCAGCGCACCGTTGACGTCGGCGAGCTCGGCGGCCAGCGCGCGGCAGCGGTGGCAGCCGTCGAGGTGCGCTTCGACCTGGGTCGTTTCCCGCTTGGACAGCCCGCCTCGGGTCCAAGCGCCGAGCCGGTCGACGGCGGCCCGGCACTGCTCGACACCGGACTCGGCGTCGTCCAGCTGCCCGAGGTGAACCTGCAGGTAGGCCTGGCGGAGTCCCTCGCGAGCCCGGTAAGCGAGTGCGGAAACCCCGTTGGGGGTCAGGCCGAGCAGCGGCGCCACCTGGGCCGGGGTCTGGCCCTCGACTTCGACGTGCCACAGCACGGTCTGCCAGCGCTCCGGCAGCCGCGCGAACGCCTGCGCGGCGAGCGTGCGCTCCAGGCCGGCGACCGCGGTGTCGGTGAAGGGCACGCTGACGTCGGCGCCGGACACCTCCGCGACGTCGTCGGCGAGCTGCACCTTGCGCTCCCGGCGGGTCCGGTCGTAGGCGGTGTGCCGCAGAGCCGTGAGCAGGTAGGCACGGAATGCGGTGTTCGGCCCGCGACCGTCCCGCAGCGTGTCGAGCACCTTCGCGAAGGCCTCGGACACCAGGTCATCGGCTTCCGCCGGGGACTTCGCGACCTGCCGAGCCATGTTGTAAGCCGCTGCGACGTGTCGCTCGTACAGCTGCGCGTAAGCCGCGGACGAGCCGTCGCGGACCTCTTCCAGCAGTTCACCGTCGCTGGGGCCCTGCACTTCCGCCGGGACTGTCGCCACGCCGCACCTACCTCCCCGCAGGGCGCTCGCCGTTTTCCGTGTGTTCTAGGGAGTCATCCTCGCCAGATGACATGACGCGAAAAAGCTGAAGATTATTGTGATCTAGATCTTAATGCTCGCGCCATCAACTCCACCGTCATGGGCGACCCACTGCTTCGTCCCATCGACGGGTCGTTGAAGAGGAGGAGCGTTAGGCATGAGGGAGTGGCCGCTGTGGTATGACGCAATGACTGACGAGGGGCGCCGCAGGGCGCTTCGGTCGCGCTGGCGCACCGCGAGCCTAACCGCGGGGTGGCCGTTTCCGAGCGACTGGGCGTCGGATGCGGTCGACGCGGTGTGCTCGGCGGTCGTCGCTGAAGAAGACCTCGCGGATCCGCTGGCCGACCTCGGCGCGTCCCGAGCGGAAGCCGGTGTCGGGCTCGCCGGGACGTTGCAGGATCTCGCCGCGTTGCACGCGGTGTCGGACGGCGAGCACGACGGGCTGGTGTCCGCCGACCCGGATGCGGTGCCGACGGCGATGGTTCGCGCCACCGCGCTGGGCTGGTCGGACGTGGTGGCCCGGATGTCGGTCGGCCGCGAGGTGGAGGACCCGCTCACCGGCCTGACCACGGCCGGCTACCTGCGCACCCGGCTGCACGAGGTCTACCGCGCGGCCCGCGTGGCGGGGCGGGCCGCCGGTGATGGGCACGCGTTGGTGACGGTGTCGCTCGCCGTCAACGCCGACGACTACCCCCGGATGATGGCGATGGTGCTGATCGCCGACGCGCTGCGGACCGTGTTCGACGGCGGGGAGACGACGTCGCTGCTGCGGTCCGCAACGGCAGTGGTGCTCGCGTCGCGCGACCGGCTGCTGCAGGCCCGCTGCCTCCAGGCGCGCTGGACCATCCAGCACCGCCTGGCGGCGGACCCGGCTCTGCACGGTTGCGGGCCGTTGCTCCTGCGGGAAGAGCTCCTGCCGGACGACCACGACCAGGCCTGCGAGCTGCTTGCGTCCCTGTGACGACAGTTTCAATTGAAACTGGACAAGTTTCCAGTCGTCGAGGGTCGTCGGCATGTTTTCCAGCCCCAATTGAAACTGTGCAAGTCCCTAGTCGTCGGGGGTCGTTGGCAGGTTCTCCAGTTTCAATTGAAACTGGAGGACCGGCTCCTGCGGACCTCGGTGCTGTGAGGTGGGTCGCGTCGGGGCGGTCCCCGCGCGGGTGCGGGGCGTGCGCGCTTTAGGCTTGCGGGGTGGACCACCGCACCGGAACCCCAGTTGTCGGCATGATCGGTGGTGGCCAGCTCGCGAGGATGACCCACCAGGCTGCGATCCCGTTGGGGCAGTCGCTGAAGGTGTTGGCCGCCTCGGCGGACGACGCCGCCGCGCTCGTCGCGCCGAACGTGGAGATCGGGCACCACACGGACCTCGACGCGCTGAAGAACTTCGCGCAGGGGTGCGATGTGGTCACTTTCGACCATGAGCACGTACCCGGCGAACACCTGCGCGTGCTGGCTGCGGCGGGGGTTTCCGTGCAGCCGGGCCCGGATGCGCTGCTGCACGCGCAGGACAAGCTCGTGATGCGCCGCAAGCTGGCCGAACTCGGTCTCCCGGTGCCGCCGTTCGCGGAGGTCACCGATATCGCCGACGTGCTGGAGTTCGGCGCTGAGCACGGCTGGCCGTGCGTGCTGAAGACCGCGCGCGGCGGTTACGACGGCCGTGGCGTGTGGGTGCTCGACACCCCGGACGGCGCCAAACGCACCGTCGCCGAGCTGCTGGGGAGCGGCTCGCAGCTGCTCGTCGAGCAGCGGGTGCCGCTGCGCCGCGAGCTCGCCGCGCTGGTCGCGCGCTCGCCGTTCGGGCAGGGCGCGGCGTGGCCGCTGGTGGAGACGGTGCAGGAGGACGGCATCTGCGTGCAGGTGCTCGCCCCGGCCCCGAACGCCTCGGCGGAACTCGTCGAGCAGGCCCAGGGCCTCGCGCTGAAGATCGCCGAATCGCTCGACGTCACCGGCGTCCTCGCGGTTGAGCTGTTCGAGACCGACGACGGCCTGGTGATCAACGAGCTGGCGATGCGCCCGCACAACTCCGGGCACTGGTCCATCGAAGGCTCCCGGACTTCGCAGTTCGAGCAGCACCTGCGCGCGGTGCTGGACTACCCGCTGGGTAGCACCGAGCAGACCGCGCCGGCCGTGGTGATGGCCAACCTGCTGGGTTCGCCGATCGAGCTGAAGATGGGCGTGGACGAGCGGCTGCACCACTTGTTCGCCCGCTACCCGCACGCGAAGGTCCACCTGTACGGCAAGAGCGAGCGCCCGGGGCGCAAGCTCGGCCACGTGACCGTCCTCGGGGACCGGATGGACGAGGTGCGGGAGCAGGCGCGGCTGGCCGCGCACTGGCTGTCGCACGCCGAGTGGCTCGACGGCCATCAGATCCACTGACGTAACACGACGCAGCGAAGCGAGAGGTCCGAGCGTGGCAGGCGAGAATCCCCTGGTCGGCGTGATCATGGGCAGCGACTCCGACTGGCCGGTGATGCAGGCCGCCGCGGACGCGCTCACCGAGTTCGACGTGCCGTTCGAGGCGGGCGTCTACTCCGCGCACCGCACGCCGCAGCGGATGCTCGACTACGCGCGCACCGCCGCCGACCGCGGCATCCGGGTGATCATCGCCGGAGCCGGCGGTGCCGCGCACCTGCCGGGCATGGTCGCCTCGGCCACCGTGCTACCGGTGATCGGCGTGCCGGTGCCGCTGAAGTACCTGGATGGGATGGATTCGCTGCTGTCGATCGTGCAGATGCCCGCCGGGGTGCCGGTGGCGACGGTGTCGGTGGGTGGGGCCCGAAACGCGGGTCTGCTCGCGGTCCGGACGCTGGCGGCGGATTCCGGCGAGCTGGGTGCCCGCCTGCGCGTGGACATGGCCAAGTTCCAGTCCGACCTGGAAGAGATGGTCCTCGGCAAGCACACCGCCCTCCAGGAGAAGGCCACCCAGCGCTGACCCCGCCCGGGGTTGCCCGCAATTTCAATGGAAATCGGACCTTCGGGACCTTCGATTTCCATTGAAATTGCGGCGAATTGGGGTGCTCAACCGAGTTGGTTGACCATCACTGCTTCTTGGGCGTTGCCGATCGGGCTGGCCGCGCTGATGCGGTCGGCGAGCGCCGCGACGGGACCGAGCGGGCTCAGCGGCTCGCCGGGCGGCAGCAGGTGCCCGTTGGAGATCCCGTCCGGGCCGGGGAAGGTGCCTTCGCGCCGGGTCCTGGTCCGTCCACACCGGAGTGCCGGAGCAGTTGTGCGACGACGTGCGCGACCACGTTGTCGCCGGCGGTGAGGGTCGCCTCGACACGTGCCGCCGCTTGCCGGACCGAAGTGGACGGACGGAGGCGACGAGTGGGTGTCACGTAATCCCTGATGTTACCCACCGGTAGCCACGGTGGTACTGGTCGTTTGCCACTTTTGTGGCGACTTGTCGCGGGCCTCGTTCCGGATCGCGGGAGAGCTGTGAAGATCTTCTCGGCGGGGGATAGTAATTGAAGCTTCATACATAAGCTTTGGTGGCGTCGCCAGACGTCGAACCCGAAAGGTTCTTCCCATGCAGCACAGTCTTCGTGACGTGACGGCCCTGGTCGCGCGCCTCGTCGTGGGCGCGACGTTCCTCGCGCACGCCTACCAGAAGTTCGTGCTCTACGGAATCGACAACGTCGTCGCTTCGTTCGGCAAGATGGGCCTGCCCCCGGTGGCGGCATGGTTCACCGCGCTGGTCGAACTGCTCGGCGGCCTGGGCCTGATCCTGGGGGTGCTGATGCCGGTCGCCGGCGTTCTGCTCGCGGCGGTCATGGTGGGCGCGATCTTCACCGCGCACCTCAGCGGCGGCTTCTTCTCGGCGGACGGCGGCTTTGAGTACGTGCTGGTGCTCGCGGCAGTCAGCCTGGCGCTCGGCTTCAGCGGCCCGCGCTTCACGCTCGCCGCGCTGCTCAATGGCAAGTCGGCGGCGCCCAGCGAGAAGGCCGCGGCCTGATCGACTGAAGTGTGAAGGGCACCTCCTGCCAACGTGATTTACAGGAGGTGTCCTTCACCTTGAACCGCTCTTGCACCTCTGCGGGTTCTCAGGCGAGGGCAGCCCCGAAGGGGCATGCGTGAAGCGGGGATCCCGCAGCCCAGGCGGCGTCTGGGGTTCCGCTACCCGCACCGCCACGCAGAACGAGCCCGGGGGCAGTCCCTAGTTCAGCTCGACGCTGATGCGTTCGTCGAAGCGGCGTTGGTCCAGCTTCTGCGGGTCCGGGTTGGTGCAGTGCACCAGGGATGCCTGCGCGGCCAGCACCGCGAGGAAGCCGTCCACCACCCCGCCCGGCAGCCACCATTCCAATGTGGACATGACCCGGTCGTCGCGCACGATGTGCAGGGATTCGGCGCGCTGCCGAGCCTCGGCGACAAGTTCGTCGACCGACAGCTCCAGCAGCGCCGGGTCGTCACCGCCGACCGGCGAGAGCGGGCTGAAGTCGTCGCCGTGCACGCGGATGTCCGACGCATAATCGGCGACGTCGCCGGGCAGGTCGCGCATCGGAGCTCCGAGCGCGTCCAGGCCCACGGCGGCGATCGTGTGCGCTCCCTTGCCGCGGTCCAGGTCGGCCGCCGGGACGAACGCCACCTCGGCGCCCTGTGGGTCGTCCGTGATGTGCGCCCCGCACCACCAAGCCCCCAGCAGCACCCCGACGGTCTGCCAATGCGCAGGCAGCGCCACCAGGACCGGCGCGCCCGGCTCTAGGTCGAGCTCGTCGACCAGCCAGTTCGCCGTTTTCGCCGCCCAGTTCGCGGTGGTCGCGCGGGACAGCTCGATGCGCGCACCGGTGGCGTCGTCGTAGTGCGTGATCAGCGGTTTCGGCGCCCCGCTGGCCAGCAGGGGACCGAGCAGTGCCTCGGTAACGCTCATTGTGCGAGCGTAACGGTCACGGGTCCGAGGTTCGAAGTCGCGGAGCTGTCCGCGGCCCGAGATCCCCGAGCTTCGGGAACACCTTGTGCAGGTGGTACCCGACGGTTCGGTGGCTGATGAACGACCGGGCGGCGATCTCGCGGTTACTCAGCCCCTGGGCGCGGCGAGTGCGGCCATTTCGCGTTCCTGCGCGGTCAGCGCCGCTGCGCCGTCGCGGGGCGCCGATCCGCCGCAGGCGCGCAGCTCGCCGCGACCACGGCTGCGCCCATTCCCGCGCCCCCGGGTTGTGGAACAGGTCGATGCTGATGCGCAGCGCGGCGCGGGCTTCCGCAGGCCGCCGGTCGCGGCGCAACCACTGGCCGTGCAGGAGGCAGCCGCGTCCCCGTTCGAAGAGGCAGTCCTCGATCTCTGATGTGGACAGTTGGTGGTGCTTCTCGTCGTTGCGGACGAGCGCCTGGCAGCGGTGCAGAATCGCTTGCAAGCAGAGCGGATTCCGCGGATGGATCGCGGACTTGGCGCCGAGCTGCGCCTCCGCACCACGCGGCGAGCAGCGCGACCCGGGGACAGGAAGTCCGCCTCGTGAGGCCGTTGCCCGGTGTCGCGGGCCAGGTGGAGGCCCTCCGCGGCGTGCTCGCCGGCGTCCGCCCACAACCCAGGCCGGCATTCCAGCTCCACCAGCCACGGCAACGCGATCAGCCGCGCTGCTAGTTGACGCAGGGGATTCCGCCGTCGGAGGTGATCGGCTGCTGGGTGCGCGCCGTGCCGTCCAGGCGCAGCCGCGGCGTCGCGGCCAGCCGCGGCGGTCCCGGGGTGATCAGCTTGCCGAAGAAGGTCTGCGCCGCCGCCGGCTCGACGCTGACGATGTACTGCCCGCGGTCGTCGCGGGCACCGTTGTCGATCACCGGCATCGTCACGAACGTGACCCGCCCCACAGCCAGTTCCTGCATCTGCTGCACGAAGCCCAGCGGATCCCAGCCGTCGTCGAGCACCACCGCGCGGCGGGTGGCCTGCATCAGGTCGTTGATCATCCCCGGGTCGGTGAGCGTGCCGGTGGACAGCACCTTGTTGGCCAGCCCGGCCATGAACGCCTGCTGCCGCACGATCCGGTCCAGGTCGCCGCGCGGCAGGCCGTGCCGCTGCCGCACGAACGCCAGCGCGTCACCGCCGGAGATGGTGTGCCGTCCCGCCGTGAAGTCCGCGCCGGAATCCTTGTCGCTGGTGGCCTGTTGCAGGCAAACGTCGACCCCGCCGACGGCCTCGGTGAGCTCGAAGAACCCGAGCAGGTTGATCTCCGCGTAGTGGTCGATGCGCAACCCGGTGAGGTTCTGCACGGTCTGCACCAGCGCGCGCTGCCCGGCCAGCCGCGCGTTGTGCTCGATCTCCGCCTCCGGCATGCCGTCGGCCCGCAGCTTCGCGGCCGTGGCACCTTTCGTCAGCCCGTAGACGGCGTTGATCTTCTCCGGACGGCTGCCCGGCACGTTGGCGTAGGTGTCGCGCGGAATCGACACGGCGGTCGGCTGCGTGGTGTTGTGCGGGATCCGGATCACCACGAGGCTGTCCGTGTTCAGGCCCCCGACCGCCTCGGTGCGCAGTTGCTTCAGCACGCTCTCCGGCAGCGGGTTGCCCTGCGCGTCGGTGCGGCTGTCGCTGCCGACCAGCAGAACGTCCGTCGCGCCGTCGTCGGCGGGTGGCGTCTGCGGCACGTCGGCGAGGACCTTCGCCGAGCTGACGTCGCTGAGCCGGTCCACCACGATCCAGCCGATGGCGGTGAGGGCGAGCACGACGGCCGAGATCAGCGCGATCGCGCTGCGCCCGGCGATGCGGATCCCAGACCGGTGCGGATGGCTCGATGCCGCAGCTTCCGGTTCCTGTTCCGGTTCGCCCACTTCGTACTCCCCCAACCGTTGTCCGACGAACTAGGTTAACCACCCGGGAAACCCCCTGGCGGCAGCACGGCGGTTAACCGTGGCTGAAACCTTGCGGGGAATACGCGCTCATATCGCTGGGCGTGACGCCGGTCATCGCACGCAGGGCACGCCGTCCGCGGTGATAACCGGCTCCTCTTCGGGTGCCGCCTGAGCCGGCAGCGGCGCGGCCTGGCGCAGCCCGTCGAGCCGAACGGTCTGGTCACCGGCGAAGTTCTGCGTGCCCGGACCCTTGTAGTCCTTGCCCAGGTAGACCTGCAAGCTGCCCGCTTTGACGCTGGAGCGTGCTTCCGTGGGCACGCCCCCGAGAGCGTCCGAGACCTGCTTCGCGGCCGCCTCTTCACCGGCTGCGTAGTAGATGACCGAGCGGTCCAAGGTCTCGGCGTTGGAGCTGCCGCCGGCCTTGAAGCCCTGCCCGGAGATCTCGTCGAGCACCCGCGCGGCCAGGCCGCTGACGCCGGAGGAGTTGAAGACGCTGACCGAGATGTCCGCCCGGGCCTGCACCGCGATCTGCTTCTGCTGCCGTTCCTCCGGCGACAGCAGCAGATCCGCGGCGAACTGCTTGACCTCCGGGATGTTGATCGTGACGTCCTCCGACCCGGAGGAGCCGACCAAGTGCACCGGGGCGGTGAAGAACTGCACGTCGCCGCCCGCGATGCCCTGCATCTGCTGGGCGAATCCCAGCACATCGCTGGCCAGCCCGGGGTCCAGGATCACCGACTTCTGGATGGCGTTGACCAGTTCGGTCAGCTTGGCCGGGTTGGTCAGCGTTCCGGTGGACATGACCTTGCGGACGAGCGCGGACATGAAGACCTGCTGGCGCTTGCCGCGGTCCAGTTCGTTGATCAGGCCGTGCCGCTGGCGGACGAAGGCCAGCGCGTCGGCGCCCTGGATGGTCTGCTGGCCCTTGCGGAAGTTCGCACCGGACATGGGGTCCTTGGTGTCGTCCTCCAGGCAGACCTCGACACCGCCGATGGCGTTGGTCACGTCGTAGAAGCCGAGCAGGTTGACCTCGGCGTAGTGGTCGATGCTGACGCCGGTGATCTTCTCGATGGTGTTCAGCAGCAGCTGCTTCCCGGCCAGCCTCGACTTCTCGTCGAGTTCCGCCTGGTCGGTGATGCCCGCCTTCTTCAGCTTCGCCACTTCGGCCTGCTTGCCACGGTTCATCGTCTCCGTGAGCTTGGTCTTGCCCTCCCCGAGACCGAGGTCGACCAGCGTGTCGCGGGGGAAGGAGATCGCGCTGGCGCTCTGCCCGCCGTTGGGGATGCGGACCAGGATCATCGCGTCGGTGAGGTCGCCGCCGTCGAAGCTGGTGCGCAGTTCCCGCAGGACGTTCTCGGGCAGCGGGTTCCCGTAGGCGTCGGTGCGGCTGTCGTTGCCGATCAGCAGGATGTCGGTGGCGCCGTCCGGGGCGCTGAGGCCCTTGCCGATGACGTCGGCGGTGGAGGTGCTGCCGGCGCCGGGCCGGAACATCGCCCAGCCGAACCCGGTGATGCTCAGCACCAGCACGGACAGCAGCGCGAACAGCATCCGGCCGAAGGTGCGCGGGCCCCGGTGGTTGCGTCGTCGTTGCCAGACGTCGCCTTCCGGGGGAACCTGCGCATTCCCCGAACGGGGGGAAGAACGGCGACGAGCGTCACTCTGGGCGGACCTGCGGCCGGGGCCGCCGGGTGGTGGAGCGGCTCCGCCGCGACGACTGCTCGGCGGGGTGCCGCCGACCCCGGGCCGGCCGTGGGCGCCGGGTCCGCGGGGCGGAACGGGTCTGCCGGGCTGACCCTGCGGGCCGCCTGGCCACCTCGGCCGGTCCTCCACGAATCCTCCTTGGCCTGCCGGCGGGCGTTACAGTTTCGGGAAGTGATTTTGCTCGTGTTCCGAATGCAGGCTAGCGGTGTTCCTGGGGCGGTTGGGCAGGTCCCAGCAACAGTGGTGATATCCCTCATAAGGGCGAAGCGACTTCGTCACGTTGCGTAATGCGGGATCCTGCTTCGTAGCTCGGTGTGTCATGCCAGACTGCGCACGCGGACCTGCAGCGGGCCGCGAAATCCCGGCGAGGAAGGGCGCGATGCGGATTCTGGTCACCGGCGGAGCCGGTTTCATCGGCTCGCACTACGTTCGGCAGTTGCTCGGTGGTGCGTACCCCGCATTCGCCGACGCCGACGTGGTCGTGCTCGACAAGCTCACCTACGCCGGCAACGAGGCGAACCTGGCGCCGGTCGCGGACAACCCCCGGCTGAAGTTCGTCTGCGGCGACATCTGCGACCGCGAACTGGTTGGCGGCCTGATGTCCGGCGTGGACGTGGTGGTGCACTTCGCCGCCGAAACCCACGTCGACCGCTCGATCACCGGCTCGGACGCCTTCGTGATCACCAACGTGGTCGGCACCAACGTGCTGCTGCAGGCCGCGCTCGACGCCGAGATCGGCAAGTTCGTGCACGTTTCCACCGACGAGGTCTACGGCTCCATCGAGGACGGCTCGTGGCCCGAAGACCACGCGCTGGAGCCGAATTCCCCGTACTCGGCGGCGAAAGCGGGCTCGGACCTGCTGGCCCGCGCCTACCACCGCACCCACGGACTGCCGGTGTGCATCACCCGCTGCTCCAACAACTACGGGCCCTACCAGTTCCCGGAGAAGGTGCTGCCGCTGTTCATCACGAACCTGATGGACGGCAGCCAGGTGCCGCTCTACGGCGACGGGCTCAACGTGCGGGACTGGCTGCACGTCAGCGACCACTGCCGGGGCATCCAGCTGGTGGCCGACTCCGGGCGCGCGGGCGAGATCTACAACATCGGCGGCGGCACCGAGCTGACCAACAACGAGCTGACCGAGCGGCTGCTGGCAGAGCTGGGCCTCGACTGGTCGGTGGTGCGGCCGGTCACCGACCGCAAGGGCCACGACCGCCGCTACTCGGTGGACCACAGCAAGATCGTCGAGGAACTGGGGTACGCGCCGCAGGTCGACTTCGAGACCGGGCTGCGCGAGACAATCCGCTGGTACCAGGACAACCGGGACTGGTGGGAGCCGCTGAAGGCCCGATCGGCGGTGGCTCGATGAGTCGCCTCGCCGTGCTGGTGCCCGGCGGCCGCGGCCAGCTGGGCTCGGAGCTGGCCCGGATCCTCGCCGCGCGGACGGGGGCGCTGGTGCACCGGCCGGGTTCCGGGGAACTGGACGTCACCGACGCCGAGGAGGTCGCCGACGCGTTGGGTTCCTTCGCGGAGACGGCGAAGGACGCGGAGCTGCGACCGGTGGTGATCAACGCCGCGGCGTACACGGCGGTGGACGCGGCCGAGTCCGACCCGGACCGCGCGGCCCGGATCAACGCCGAAGGCGCGGCCTCGCTGGCGAAAGCGTGCCGGAGCAGCGGTCTGCCCCTGGTGCACGTGTCGACGGATTACGTGTTCCCCGGTGATGGGGCCCGGCCGTACGAGCCGACGGACCCGACCGGGCCGCGATCGGTCTACGGGCGCACCAAGCTCGAAGGCGAACGGGCCGTGCTGGAGTCCGGCGCGCGGGCCTGGGTGGTGCGCACGGCATGGGTGTACGGCGCGAGCGGCAAGAACTTCCTGAAAACGATGATCCGCCTCTCGGGGGAGCGCGACACGCTGTCCGTTGTGGACGATCAGATCGGCTCGCCGACTTGGGCGGCGGACCTGGCGAGCGGCCTGCTGGAGCTGGCCGAACGGGTCGCCGAACGCCGTGGACCGGAGCAGAAGGTGCTGCACTGCACCAATTCCGGCCAGGTGACCTGGTACGAGTTCGCGCGGGCGATCTTCGCGGAATTCGGCCTGGACGAGAACCGCGTCCACCCGTGCACGACGGCGGACTTCCCCCTCCCGGCGCACCGCCCGGCCTACTCGGTCCTGTCCGACGTGGCGTGGCGAGAGGCGGGCCTGACCCCGATGCGCACCTGGCGGGAAGCCCTGGCGGCGGCCTTCGAGAAAGACGGCGAAACCCTCCGAACCCGCTGACCAGTCACCCGGAGGGCGCGAGTAGCCCCGGCAGGGCCGCTTCGACGCGATATCGGCTGGCGCGGTGCGCACAATGGGTGTCGCCGGGGCGAGGAAGGAAGGCCAGGTGCCCCGGGGGCATGACTGGGAGCCTGGCCTGATGCCTGTCCGGGGCGTTCAGCCTGCGGCGAGGCGGTATGCGTTCAGGGTTGCTTCGGCGCAGGTTCGCCAGGTGAAGGCTTTAGCTTGGGCACGGCCCTTTTCCGCGTCTGGGGGACTGGTCAGGGCTTGGTGCAGGGCTTCGTTGAGGGCCGTCGGGTCGCCGTGGGGGAAGCGGATCGCTTGGCCCGCCGTGACTTCGCGGAGGGCTGGGATGTCCGAGCACACCAACGGCGTGCCGCAGGCGAGTGCTTCCAGGGCCGGCAGGCCGAATCCCTCGTCGCGGGAGGGGACGACGAGGGCGCTGGCTCCGGCGACCAGGCCGCGCAGGTGGTCTTCCGGGAGGTAGCCGGTGCGGATGATCCCGTCGTGGGTTCCCGCTTCGCCGGGGCCCGCGATGACCAGCGGCGGTAGGCCGGACCCGTTGGCTTCCAAGGCTTCCAGCAGCCCCGGGAGTCCCTTGCGAGGGCCCTCGGAGCCGACGAACAGCAGGTACTCCGACGGAAGTCCGTAGTGGACCAGGAGATCGGAGCTCATTGGTGTTGCGGAGAACCACTCCGGATCGACGCCGAGCGGGGTTACCGCGACCTTGCCCCGCGGAACGTCGAGGCGGGAGCTGACGGCATCGGCGACCGCAGCCGTCGGCGTGCACACCACCCGCGCCCGCCGGGCGGAGCTCCGCACGAGCTCGGGCAAGTCGGGCTCGGCCAGCGATGGATCGTCCAGGAACGCAAGGTCGTGCACGGTCACCACACCGCCCGCTCGGATCGACGGTGGCAGCACGAAGTTCGTGCCGTGCACCACCTGCGCCGCCCCGGCGAGCAGCTCCACCGGCGGGAAAGTTCCCCGCTGCCAAAGCTTGCGCAGGACACGCGCCGGGATCGGGGGCCCCACCGCGCGCGTTCCGGCCGGGGCCAGCGAACGCAACTCCCACCAGCCGCGTGTGGTGAGCCCGATCAGCCGAACGTCCACAAGGGACGCGAGCTCGGTCACCAGGGACGCGGTGTAGCGCCCGATGCCGGTGCGCCGACCGAGCAGCGGCGTGCCGTCCAGCAGGACGCGCAGGTCAGCGGCCACGGAACCGCTCGCCGGCGAGCCGCCGGAGCCGACCGGTCGCCCGCTTCGCGACCTCGAAAGGCCCGCCCGCGTCGAGGTATTCGCGCAGCAGCGCGATGTCGCGGCGCACCGTCTCGACCCGGTTGAGCTGCGGGCTGCGCACGAGCGGCGCGCTCGCCTTGAGCCGGTCCGCGGCCGGGCGCGGGTCGCGGCAGAACTCCGTCAGCGGCGGGTGAACCGCTCGCGGACCGGGGCGATGCGGCGTCGGCACTCGGCGGCGAACTCCTCGTCGTAGAGCACCTTCTTCAGCGCCGTGGCCAGCGCGTCCGGATCCTCGGCTGGCACCACGACCCCGATGCCCTCCTCGCGCACCAGGTCGGCGAACGAGTCGCCGTCGGTGGTCACCACCGGCAGCCCGGACCACAGGTAGTCCAGTACGCGGGTCCGGAACGCGAACGTCGTCTCCACGTGCTCGAAGTGAGTGGTGACGCCGCAGTCCGCGTCGAGCAGGTAGTTCTGCCGCTCGCCGTAGGGAACCCAGGTCTCGTTGAAGAACACGAACTTGTCGGTCAGCCCGAGCCGCCGGGCCAGGCCGCGGGTCTGCTCGGCCATGCCCATCTCCGGCACGTCCGGGTTCGGGTGCTTCATGCCGAGGAAGAACAACCGGACGTCGTCGTGCTGCTGGGAAAGCCGGTGCACCGCGTGCAGCAGCGTCAGCGGGTCGAACCAGCTGTAGACGCCGCCGGCCCACAGCACCACCTTGTCCTCGGCCGCGATGCCGGACCGGTTGCCCTTGATCGCCGGGCCGGTGCGGCGCGGCGCCACCGACGGCAGGCCGAACGGCACGACCGAGAGCAGCGAGCGGACTGTCGGGTCGTTGTCGTACAGGCCGGGGGTCAAACGCCCCAGCGAGGCGAGGTGGCCCAGCCAGAAGTGCCGCTGCCGCTCCGAGGCGCAGAGGAAGAAATCGCCGCGCTGCAGTTGGGCGTTGAGCACCTTGGTGACGCCGGCCAGGTCCTTCGCGCGGCGCTCGTCGTCGGTGTCGCGACCTTGTTCCAGCAGTTCCAGGTGCATCGGGTCGTAGACGTCGCACACCACGACCTTGGTGGACCCGACGTGCTTGAGCGCCGGCACCATCTCCAGCACGTGGCCCTGCAGCACCACGATGTCCGCCCAGTCGACGTGCGCGCCGAGCTCGCGCGGTTTCGCCGCGACCACAGCGAAATCCGACTCCGGCGGGCTGACCAGCGCGTTGACGCTGACCAACCGGACTTCGTGCTCGGCGGAGAGGACATCGGCCATGTGCCACGCGCGGATCGCCGGACCGGCCATCCGCTCGGTGACCGCGTCGCCGGTGATCACCACGACCTTCCGCGGGCGACCGAAGACCCCGTCCAGCTCGAACGCCTCGACCAGGGCGTCGTGCGCGGCCAGGTAGCGCGGCAGCGGGTAGGCGGGCTCCATCGCCTTGCGCATCAGCGGCACCAGGTCCGCGTCGGTGCGCACGCGCGCCTGCTGCTCCTCTTCTCGGGACTGCTTCAGCGACGGCAGCATCTCGACGAACTGGTCGATCGCCAGCATCCCGGCCAGCGCGGAGCGGGCGATCGGAACCGGGCTGTCGTCCTCGTGGTCGCCGCGCCGGGTGATCTCCAGCTGCGTCGGGTCGATCTCGCCGCGCGCGGTGGCCCGCCGCACGGACAGCGCCATCGCGGCGGGCAGCGCCCTCGCCAGTGTCTCGTCGGAGACGTTCTTGTAGAGCGCCGCCAGCGCGTTGCGCTCCAGCAGGTAGTACTCCCGGGCCGAGGACACTTCGGCCATCGACGCGTGGTGGCGGTGGAACGTCAGCGAGCGCGGCTCGTAACGGACGCGCCAGCCACGCAGGTTCAACCGCCAGCCGAGGTCGACGTCCTCGTAGAACATGAAGAAGCGCTCGTCGAAGCCGTCGAGGGCGGCGAACAGCTCGGCCCGCACGAACAGTGCCGAACCGGTCCCGAACAGCACGTCCCGCGCCGCATCGTGCGAACCGTCGTCGACCTCGCCCGCGTGGCGCTTGTAGCCCATGCCGAACCAGGTCAGGCCGCCGTCGACGAAGTCGATGTGTCGGCCCTCCCAGTCCAGGACCTTGCTGGCGACCGCGCCCACGGTCGGTTCCGACCGCAGCACCGCGACGGCCGCCCGAACCCAGTCGCGGTCCGGTTTGGCGTCGTTGTTGAGGAAGGCCAGCACCTGGCCGGTAGCGTTGCGCGCCGCGAGGTTGCACCCGCCTGCGAAGCCGCGGTTGGTGTCCGACTCGATCAGCCGCACCTCCGGCGCGGCGGCCCGGATCTGCTCGGAGCTGCCGTCACCGGAAGCGTTGTCGACGCAGATCACCTCCAGCCGATCGGCCGGGTAGTCGAGATCCTCGCGGAGCACTCGCAGGCAGGTGATGGTGTCGTCCGCGCCGCGGTAGTTGACCACGATCACCGACACCACGGGCAGGTTGCTGCGGTCGGACAATTCAGCCACGCCCTAAAGCGTGCACCATCACCCGGCGCAGCCTGCGGGGTGTCGGAGAAATCGCGACCATCCCGACACCTCACAGGCCGCCCGACCGACACGCCGGAGCGTGTGGGTTCGGGTGGGTGTGTTGGGTGGAGCGAACGGACTGTTGAGGTCGTCTAGTGGCACGAGCGGGCCGTTCGCGCCATCCGAAGGCTCGATGGCGCTTGCGCTGTGGGTGATTTGGATCGCGTTCGTTTTGTCTGGTCGGGGTTCGGACTCGCGGAACCCGGGCCGCCCGGCCGATCTGACGCCGGGCGCGGAGCGCCGCGGGCAGCCTCACCACGACCTCGGCCAGTACGCCGAGTCGCAAGGCGACGCGGAAGTTCGCTGCGTCGGGACCGGAACGACCCCCGGTTGCGCGCCGCAACGGCAAGGCGAAGGTGATCGCCGCGAAGCGGGCGAGCTCTCGCGCCGCGACCGCGGCGGGAGCGCAGCGGTGTGGGTTCGGGTGGGTGTGTTGGGTGGAGCGAACGGACTGTTGAGGTCGTCTAGTGGCACGAGCGGGCCGTTCGCGCCATCCGAAGGCTCGATGGCGCTTGCGCTGTGGGTGATTTGGATCGCGTTCGTTTTGTCTGGTCGGGGTTCGGACACGCCCGGGTGTGTGGGTTCGGGTGGGTGTGTTGGGTGGAGCGAACGGACTGTTGACGTCGTCTAGTGGCGCGAACGGGCCGTTCGCGCCATCCACCGACCGGTGAATGCATGCCGCGAGGGGGCTGGATTCAAGCGCCTGCCCACGCCTCCCAGATCTCCTGTCGCGGAACCCGGGCCGCCCGGCCGATCTGACGCCGGGCGCGGAGCGCCGCGGGCAGCCTCACCACGACCTCGGCCAGTACGCCGAGTCGCAAGGCGACGCGGAAGTTCGCTGCGTCGGGACCGGAACGACCCCCGGTTGCGCGCCGCAACGGCAAGGCGAAGGTGATCGCCGCGAAGCGGGCGAGCTCTCGCGCCGCGACCGCGGCGGGAGCGCAGCGAAGCAGCGTGAGCAGGCGGTTCCGCTCGTTCCAGCGGTGGAACAATGCCGAACCCGGCAGCGTTGTCGCGCCGTGCAGGTGCGAGGCGGCGGCGTCGAGCGCCGGGACGATCCGATGCCCGGCTAGGCGGAGCCGCCACGCAGTGTCGGTGTCCTCGTAGTAGCAGAAGAAGTGAGCTGGCACGCCACCGGCGGAACGGAGGTGCGCGGTGCGCAGCAGCGCCGCGCCGCCGCAGAAGCCGAACACACCGCCGGAGGCATCAGGCGCGTCAGCGCCGTGGCCGTCGGCGGTGAGGCGCACGCCGGCGGACTGCACGCGGCCGTCCGGCGTGCGGAGCACGGAGGACGCTGCGGCGGCGGAGCCGTCCGCGTCGAGCGCGCCTTCGAGCGCCGCGAGCCAGCCGGAGGCTGGCGCAGCGTCGTCGTTTAGCCACGCGACGTAAGGAGTGCGGATGCGGTCTAGCGCAGCGGCGATTCCGCCGGCGTAGCCGGTGTTGCGGCGTAGCCGCAGCACTTCCGGCGCCGACGGGTGGGCGGCGATCAGGTCGGCCGTGCCGTCGTCGGAGGCGTTGTCGACCACGAGTGTCCGATGTGGACGGTCTTGGGTCGCCAGTGCGTCCAGGCACGCCTCGATGTGGTCCCGCCCTCGCCAGGTCACCACGACCACGGTGCTGCGCACCCGTTCCGACGCCGTCACGCCCGAAGACGTTACGCACCAGCGCCACCGAGCTGCTCGCAGTCCCCGGTCCTCGATCTCGCACAGCCTTGACCACCTGCGATAACGGCCCGGTCGGCGGCTTCGCGGGGGCCGCGCTGGGCGTTGAGCTCGGCAACCGGCGGTCGCCCCAGCGTGCGGGTGCGGGAAGCTGTGCGGGTGCCCGAGCTCGTAACGATCGCCGACCAGCTGCTCGCCCCGGTTCCCGGCGGAACCGGGCGTTATACACGGGAGCTGCTGCGCGCGATGGCCGAAACCGCGCCTAGCGGGTGGGAGCTGAGCAGCGTCGTCAGCCGCGGCGGCGATCCCAAAGCTGCCCGCGTTCCCGGCGTCCACGGGCCGCGAGTGCTGCCGGTCCCGCGCCGCGCGCTGATCGCTGCTTGGGAGCGGGGGGTCCCGTTCTGGCCGGGCGGCGACTCGGTGCACGCCATGACGCCCCTCGCGCCACCTGCGAAAAGCGGACGCGGTCTGGTAGTGACCGTGCACGACACGGTTCCGTGGACACATCCGGAAACCCTGACGCCGCGCGGAGTTTCCTGGCACCGGCGGGCGATCAGCCGCGCCGCACGGCACGCCGACGCACTGGTCGTGCCGACCGCCGCAGTGGCCGACGATCTCGCGAAGCGCATCCCGATCAAGGCTCGCCTGCAGGTCATCGGCGAAGGCGTCACCCCATCCCTGCTGGTCGAACCCGACCCTGCCACCGTCGCGGAACTGGCGTTGCCCGCGCGGTATGTGCTGGCGATCGGCACGGTCGAGCCGCGCAAGGGCTACGAACACCTGGTGCGGGCGATGTCTGAACCCGCCGCCCCGGACGTGCCGCTGCTGATCGTCGGCCGCCGGGGTTGGGGCGACGTCGACGTGCTGCGGATCGCCGCCGAGTGCGGCGTGCCACATGTGCGCGTGTTGGAGTCGGTTTCCGACGCCGAACTCGCCGCCCTGCTGCGGAACGCGACGGCGCTGGCCGCTCCGAGCCTCGCGGAAGGCTTCGGCCTCCCGCTCGTCGAGGCGATGGCGCTCGGCGTGCCGATCGTGCATTCCGATGCGCCGGCGCTGGTCGAGGTCGCAGGTGGAGCCGGTGTAACTGTCCCGCGTGCCGACCCATCCGCGCTCGCCGCAGCCCTGCGCACCGTCGTCGACGATGCCGTTCGCCGGGACGAACTGATCGCGGCCGGAACCCGGCGGGTCGCGGATTTCACCTGGCAGCAGGCGGCGCGGGAAGTCTGGCGCGGGCACCTCGACATCGCCGGCTGATTTCGCGCAAGCCGGGGACCCGGGCATTGAGGCACCGGGAAACGCAGGGCAGAACACATTTTCGTCTACTCGTCACGGGCTCGGGCATCCGCACCGTAATCTGCTCGGGTGCACAGAGGCGAGCCGCACATTCTCATCGACGCCACCGCAGTCCCCGCGGATCGAGGCGGCGTCGGCCGGTACGTCGACTCCCTGCTGGCGGCCCTGGATGCGGACGGCGCCCGGCTCGCCGTCGCCTGCCAACCGCGTGACGCGGAGCTGTACGCGACCCTCGCGCCGTGCACCGAAGTCGTGCCCGCCACCGAAGCCGTCGCCACCCGGACCGCCCGCCTGACGTGGGAGCAGACCACTCTGCCGCTGCTGGTGCGCCGGCTCGGGATCGACGTCCTGCACTCGCCGACACGACGCCGCTGGCCAACCCGGCCGCGTCGGTGGTCACCCTGCACGATGCGACGTTCTTCACCAACCCGGCGGTCCACTCGCCGGTCAAAGCCAGGTTCTTCCGCGCGTGGACGCGCGCCGCGCTGCGCCGCGCAACGCTGTGCATCGTGCCGAGCAAGGCGACCGCGGCCGAGCTGTCCCGCGCCGTAGGTGCGGACCGCGCCCGCATGCCGGTCATGTACCACGGCGTCGACCCGGACCGGTTCCACCCGCCGACACCGGAGGAGATCCGGGGGGTGCGCGAGCGGCTGAGCCTGCACGACCAGCCGTACGTGGCGTTCCTCGGCGCGCTGGAACCGCGCAAGAACGTGCCGGCGCTGATCCGCGGCTTCATGCTGGCCTGCCAGGGCCGCACCGATTCGCCGGCGCTGGTGCTGGCCGGTCAGCCGGGCTGGGACACCCGCGTCGAACGGGCGCTGGAGGCCGTGCCGCACCGGATCCGGGTGATCCGGGCCGGTTATCTGCCGTTCAAGCAGCTGGCCGGCTTACTCGGCGGCGCCCACCTGGTCGCCTACCCGAGCATCGGCGAGGGCTTCGGCCTGCCCGTGCTGGAGGCGATGGCCTGCGGTGCCGCGGTCCTCACGACGCGGCGGCTGAGCCTCCCGGAGGTCGGCGGCGACGCCGTCGCCTACTGCGGCGTGGGCGCGGGCGACATCGCGGCCGGCCTGACGGAGCTGCTGGACGACCCGGCCCGCCGAGCCGCCCTGTCTACGGCCGCCCAACTCCGTGCGAAGGAGTTCACCTGGGCGGCGTGCGCGACTCAGCACCGCGCGGCCTTCGCGAGAGCCCACCACATCCACACCCGAACCCGCTGACCACGCGCAGCCCCCGCCACGTGATTGCTTTGGGCTGCCCTGGCGACCCCAAACGCACACGAGCCCTGAACAGGTAAAACGGGGCTTTTGTCCGGTGTGCGGGCGATGAATCCCACATGGAACTCCGGTCGGGTGGCTGTCCGGTTGGCAGCGTTCGGCAGAATATGGTGGCGTGACCGACGCGCGCACCTACGGCGACGAACTCGCCGTTGTCTCCGTGACTTACTCCCCGGGCGAGACCCTGGAACGGTTTCTCGACACCCTGAACAAGGCGACGGACCGGTCGGTCCGGGTGATCCTCGCCGACAACGGCTCCGCCGACGGCGTTCCGGAACAGGCCGCCGCAGCACGCGCGAACGTCGACTTCGTGCCCACCGGCGGAAACCTCGGCTACGGCGGCGCGGCCAACCGCGGCGTGGCCGAGCTCGGCGATGAGTACGGCTGGGTCGTGGTCGCCAACCCCGACCTGGAGTGGGGTGCCGGTTCGCTCGACGAACTCCTGGCCGCCGCCAAGCGCTGGCCGCGCGGGGGATCGTTCGGCCCGCTGATCAAGGAACCCAACGGCGACGTCTACCCGTCGGCCCGGCTGCTGCCGTCGATCGGCCGCGGCGCCGGACACGCGCTGCTGGGCAAGATCTGGCCGAAGAACCCGTGGTCCAGCGCCTATCGCCAGTCCGAGGCGACGATCACCGAGCGCCCGGCGGGCTGGCTCTCGGGTTCCTGCCTGCTGCTGCGCCGCGAGGCATTCGACTCCATCGACGGTTTCGACCCGCGCTACTTCATGTACTTCGAGGATGTCGACCTCGGCGACCGGCTGGGCAAGAAGGGCTGGCTGAACGTCTACGTGCCGAGCGCGGAGATCATGCACATCGGCGGGCACTCCACCTCGGGCTCCTCGAAGCGGATGCTGGTCGAACACCACCGCAGCGCCTACCGTTACCTCGCCGACCGCTACCGGGGGCCGGTCTGGGCCCCGCTGCGGTTCGCGTTTCGCGCGGCGCTGACCGCCCGCGCGCGCATCGCGGCGCGCTGAATTCGACTGGCGTCCTGCGCGCGGGCGTTGCCGTCGCAGTCCCGCGCGCTCAAGCGCAGCCTCAGTGGGGGTACTGGTTCGCCTGCGAACCCAGCGGACCGAACTCGTTCGGTCCGCGCTGCGTGTGGTACGGGTTCGGCGGCAGATGTTGTTGGCCCTGCCCGTAATCCTCCGTCGGCCAGCCGTCGTGCTGCGGCTCCAGCCGCTGGCGCAGGGACTGCTGCTGCGGGTGCTGCTGGCCCTGCGGCGGGAGCACCTGTGTGGTGTCTGCGGAGTCGGCCTGGTTGACGACCTCGCGCGGGATGCGAACGGTGCTCGCGGCATCCATCGGCGAGATGGCGTTGTCGGGGGTGACGACGAACGCGCCACGTGCCCGCGCGCGAGCAAGTGCTTCGTCGGCTCGGCGGCGCGGGTCCATGTGGATGCCCTCTCAGTCGTTCGCAGTCGGTGGTTCGTGTGGGCGGGCGTCGCGGTGGGCACGGCCACTGCGCGCCCGGTGTTCATTATGCCGTTCCCCTGCCAGAGTATTCCCCCAATGGGTTTTCGTCACTGAAGTCCATCAGGTAGAGGAGGATCAACGCCGATGTCCGCGGATTCGCAGGACCAGGCCGCGTCGCCGACAGCGGAAGCGGTAGTGCTGGTAGGTGGTCGGGGCGTGCGGCTGCGGCCGCTGACCTTGTCGGCGCCCAAGCCGATGTTGCCCACCGCCGGAGTACCTTTCCTGAGCCACCTGCTGTCCCGGATCCGGGCGGTCGGCATCGAGCACGTGGTGCTCGGCACGTCCTACAAGGCGGAGGTGTTCGCCGAGCACTTCGGCGACGGATCCGAGTTCGGCCTGCGTCTGGAGTACGTCGTCGAGCCGGAGCCGCTGGACACCGCGGGCGCGATCCGCAACGTGGCGGACCGGCTCACCGCCGACGACGTGCTGGTGTTCAACGGCGACATCCTCTCCGGGGTGGACCTGGCGAAGCTGCTGGAAACCCACCGCGGCGCCGCGGCGGACGTGACGATGCACCTGGTCAAGGTCGCCGACCCGCGCCGGTTCGGCTGCGTGCCCACCGACGCCGACGGGCGGGTCACCGCTTTCCTGGAGAAGACCGAGGACCCGCCGGTCGACCAGATCAATGCGGGCTGCTATGTGTTCCGCCGCGAGGTGATCGACACGATCCCGGCGGGGCGGCCGGTGTCGGTAGAGCGCGAGACCTTCCCCCAGCTGCTGGCCTCGGGCGCGCACGTGCAGGGCTACATCGACACCTCGTACTGGCTGGACATGGGAACCCCGGCGGCCTTCGTCCGCGGCTCGGCGGACCTGGTGCTGGGCACGGTGCCGTCGAACGCGGTGCCCGGTGAACGCGGCGAGGCGCTGGTGCTGGACGGCGCGGTGGTCGCCGTCGATGCGGAAGTCTGCGGTGGGACCGCGGTCGGCAAGGGCAGCGTGGTGGAGACCGGGGCGCGCGTCGTCGAATCCGTGCTCTTCGACGGGGTTCGCATCGAGCGGAACGCCGTGATCGAGCGGAGCGTGATCGGCAGCGGCGCGACGATCGGAGCGGGTGCCGTGCTGCGCGACGCGATCATCGGGGACGGCGCGCGGATCGGTGCGGACTGCGAGCTGCTGAACGGGGTGCGGGTGTGGCCGGGCGTTGAGCTGCCCGACCGGGGCGTCCGCTTCTCCGCGGACTGACGGCGTACTTTCGGAGCAGCATGAGCGATGCCCTGACCCGAACCTGGCGCCCGTCGTACCCGTTGGACCTGCCGCGAGTGCTGGCACCGTTGCGCAGGGGGAGCGGTGATCCGACCATGCGGGCGGATGCGTCGGGCGAGGTCTGGTGGGGAACCACAACCCCGACCGGCCCGACCACGCTGCGGTTGCAGAAGGACGGTACGGGAACGGTGACCGCGACGGCGTGGGGGCCGGGCGCGCGTTCCGTGCTGGACAACGTCCCGGATCTGCTCGGGGATTCCGATGACGACACCGGTTTCGTCGCGGTGCACGACGTCGTCGAGCGCGGCCGGCGCGCATCGCGGGGAGTGCGGTTGTGCACTTCGGGGCGGGTTTGGGACGTCCTGGTCGCCGCGGTGCTGGAGCAGAAGGTCACCAACCGGGAGGCGTGGCGGTCCTGGCGGGAGCTCTGCTGGCGCTTCGGCAGCCGTGCCCCGGGGCCGGTGGAGAAGCTCTGGGTGGTGCCTGATCCGGTGCAGCTGCGCCGAATCCGGGACTGGGAGTGGCATCGGGCGGGCATCGACGGAGCCCGCCGCCGCACGCTGATCGCCGCCGCGTCGGTGGCCGGACGCCTGGAGCGAGCGGTCGAGCTGCGCGGCGTCGAGGGCCGGGAGCTGCTGCAGAAGGTGCCGGGCATCGGCCCGTGGACGGCGGCTGAAGTCGCGCAACGGGCCTGGGGTGATCCGGACGCGGTCAGCGTCGGGGACTTCCACCTCCCGACGATCGTCGGCACGGCCCTGGTCGGCCGCCCCCTGGACGACGAAGGAATGCTCGAAGCCCTGGCCCCGTACGAGGGCCAGCGCCACAGAGCGGTCCGCTACCTCGGAGCGGCAGGTGTAAACCGCCCCCGCTACGCCCCGAGAATGCCGATCCGCAACTACCGCACCATGTAAGGTCGGCTTCGGCGCATGCGACGACCTCGCGTCGTGGGTTCAGGCGTCGCGGCTGCGGATCGACCAGGATGAAAAACGGTCGAAATCGTAGGCCCGATCTCCATCGAAATTGTGGCGATCGCCACGACGACGTCGCGGGAGCCCGGGGAAGCGCCCGATCCAAGACCGGTGCGGAGCGTCATGAGTCCGGCATTCCGCGCCGCACGGCCACCTAGCGGCTTCGCTACCCCAACCTGGAATTTGCTCGTGGCCGTTGCCCGGGAAATCGTCGACTACCCGCGGGCTCGGGCCGCGGTGATCAGGGGGCCGAGATCGGTGTCTCCGGGGAGCGCGTTCACCGGCCACCAGCGGAGGTCGAGGGACTCGTCGCTGCGGGCCGGCTCCGCGCCTTCCGGGGCTCGCACGATGAAGCGCACGTCGAAGTGGCGGGTCGGTTTGCCCAGCGAGCAGGTGATCGGGTGCACGTCCAGGTGCACCGGCTCCGGCTCCACGACCAGACCGTCCACACCGGACTCCTCGGTTGCCTCGCGCAACGCGGCACCCGCCAGCGACGTGTCCTCGGGCTCGCAGTGGCCGCCGAGTTGCAACCACATGCCCACCCGTGGGTGCAGCGTGAGCAGCACGTTCTCGCCCGCGGCGTCGAGCAGCACGGCCGAAGCCGTCACGTGGCCCGGCTCGCACGCCCGCAGGCAGGCGTCCTCGCGGGCGTCCAGCAAGGTCAGGAAGGAGTGGCGCAGCGCCTCCTGCTGCGGATCGTCCGCTCGCCACTCGCCGAGCATGCGCAGCGCGTCCGCGTGAAGTCGGCTCACAGCTCCACCAATCCGTCGTCGAGATCCCGCGGCTCCCGGGGGCCGGCGACGGGCTCCGCGGCGTGGCCCACCGCCACCGCGCCCAACGGCTCCCAAGATTCGGGCAGGTCGAGTGCGGCCCGCACGACTTCCGGGCAGAACAGCGTCGAGGACACCCAGCACGACCCGAGCTCCTCGGCCGCCAGCGCGACCAGCAAGCCCTGCACCGCCGCGCCGCCGGCGACGGTGAACATCTGCCGTTCCGCCTCGGTGCGCTTCGGGTCGGGGTAGTCGTGCGAGCCCTCGCGCACCAGGAACGGCAGCACCAGCTCCGGCGCGGCGTAGAGCAGATCGCCGCGCCCGACCCGGCGCTGCGCCGCCTCCTCGGAGCGGCCGTCGGCGCGCAGGTCTTCCAGCCAGGCGGTGCGCATCGCGTCCAGCAGTTTCGTCCGAAGTGGACGATCGCGCAGCCAGACGAACCGGACCGGGCGGGTGTGGTGCGGCGCGGGTGCGGTCAGCGCGGCGCCGACGGCGCGGCGCATCGCGTCGGCGTCCACAGGGGTGTCGGCGAACGAACGCACCGAGCGGCGCAGCAGCACCGCCTCGCGGCGACCCTGCGCCAGCGCTTCCGCCGTGCCCATCCGGAACAGGTCTTCTTCGACGGGACGCACCAGGTCGCGGGCGCTCGACCCGTCGTCGGTGGTGGTCATCCCGCGCACCACGGCGACCGGGACCGCCCCCAGCTTGCCCTTGACCAGGTCGGCCGCCCCGGCGATCTCGTCGGCCACCGCGACCGAGGTAACCGCCAGCTCGTTGCCCTGCGAATCGGTGGCGCCCGCGTAGCGGTGCACCACGCGCAAACCGGCGGCGCCGATCGCCACATCGGTCTGCCCGATCCGCCAGGCGCGGCCCATCGTGTCGGTCACCACGACCGCGACCTGCACGCCGAGGCGCTCGGCGAGCCCGGCCCGCAGCTTGCGCGCGGACGCATCCGGGTCGTCCGGCAGCAGCGCGATCTGGTCCAGCGCGACGTTCGAGGCGTCAACGCCCGAGGCAGCCTGCACGATGCCGAGCTTGTTCTGGGTGATCATGAACCGCTCGCGGCGCGCCACCACGCGGGTTGCCTCGGCCAGCACCAGCTCGCGGCGCAGCTTGTCGCGCAGTTCCGGGTCGCGGGGCGTGGACACCATCCGGCCCTCGACCTTCGACACCACCTTGCTGGTGACCACCACGACGTCGCCGTCGCTGAGCCAGGGGGCGGCGGCCGCGATCGACGCGGCCAGGTCGTCGCCCGGTCCGAACTCGGGCAGCCCGCCCACCGCGAACAGCTGCAACCCACCTGCGGCCGCGTGATCCTTCATCGCCCCTCCTGGGCAAGGTCGAACGCCGCCTGCGCCATCGCGGCGGTGGCGTCCACATCGGACATCAACAGCGGCACCGCGCGAACCCGCACTCCGGGGACGTCGGCCTCGTCGTCGGTGTGCACCAACCAGCCGTCCAGGATGCCCTTTTCGTCCTGCCGGGAGCCGTAGTGCCGACCGACCGCCTCGGCGGTGCTTTCCACCCCCCCGATCGCGGTCAGGCACGCGTCCGCCATGCCCCGCAGCGGCCGACCGCCGATGATCGGCGACAGCCCCACCACCGGCGCGGAGGTCTCTTGCAGCGCGGTGCGGAAGCCCGGCACCGCGAGCAGCGTTCCGATGCTGACCACCGGGTTCGACGGCGCCAGCAGCACGACGTCCGCCTGCGCGATCGCGTCCCGCACGGCCGGCGTCGGCTTCGCCTCGTCCGCCCCCACCGGCACGATCGCGTGCGCTTTCGGCTCCGCGCGGTAGCGCACCCACCACTCCTGGAAGTGCACCGCCCGCTGGCCGCCGTGCTCGGGGGCGTCGATCGCGACGTGCGTCTCGACCCGCTCGTCGGTGACCGGCAGCAACCGGACCCCGGGCCGCCAGCGGTCGCACAGCGCCTCGGTCACCGCCGACAGCGAGTAGCCCGCGCGCAGCATCCGGGACCGCACCAGGTGGGTGGCGATGTCGCGGTCGCCGAGCCCGAACCAGGTCGGCTCGGCGCCGTAGGCCGCCAGCTCCTCCTTGACCGACCAGCTCTCGTCGACCCGGCCCCAGCCCTTCTCGGTGTCGATGCCGTCGCCGAGGGTGTACATGCAGGTGTCGAGGTCCGGGCAGACCCGCAGCCCGTGCATCCACACGTCGTCGCCCACGTTGACCACTGCGGTGACTTCGTGTCCGGACTCCTGTTGTGGTTCGCCGATCGCGGGCAAGCCCAACGCCGCTTTGACCCCGAGCAGGAACCGCGCGCCGCCGACCCCGCCGACCAGAACTACGACCTTCACGGCCCCGATCCTCGCACGTCCGCCGAACCCGGGGGAGAGAACCTCGATGTCTCCGAGGTCACTGCGCGAGCTGTTGCTGATCGCAGCTCTCCGACGCCGATGGTGGCTCCGCCTGGACGGACCGGTGAGTGCTTTTGGGCTCTACGGCACCCGAAAGCTCACGGCCGGTTGGGCGGACGATCACAGGAAACCGAAGATGCTGCGGAAGATCCCTTGGCCGATGAGGGCCTGGAGCGCGTCGCCGCCGGCGAGGCCGAACACGAAGTAGGCGAGCCCGAAGAACGCCCTGCCGACGAACGGCACCCCGATCAGCAGCAGGAACAGCACCAGCGGCGCCCACGGCCGCGCCTTCTCGCCGAACCGGCGGGCCGGACCGGACAGCCACGGCTCGATCGCGCCGTACCCGTCCAGGCCGGGGATCGGCAGGATGTTCAGCACGAACGCGATCACCTGCAGGAAGGCCAGGTAGGACAGGCCCGCCGACAAGGCGGTCGGCATCGTCGGCACGACGGCTACGGCGATCGAGATCAGCATGCCCAGCACCAGGTTCGTCAGCGGCCCGGCCAGCGACACCATCGACTCGGTGCGCCGGGACCGCAGCGCGTGGTGGTTGATCCACACCGCGCCGCCCGGCAGCGGGATGCCACCGAGGGCCACGAACAGCAGCGGCAGCACGATGCTCAGGACCGGGTCGGTGTAGCGCCGGGGGTCCAGCGTCAGGTAGCCCTTCGCACGCACCGACCAGTCGCCGCCGCGGAAGGCGATGATCGCGTGGCCGAATTCGTGCAGGCACAACGACGTTGCCCAGCCGCCGAGCACGATCAGCACTACGCCGCCGACCTGGGCGGCGTTGTTCTCCAGCGTGGCGAGCACGCCGCCGAGCACGGTCAAGCCGACGAGGCCGAGGAACAGGGGGCTTACGCGCACAGCGGGTTTGCTCACGCCTCCAGTGTCCACGAACGGCTCGGTGGCCGTCCGGGCTTGTGCTCCGGCGAAGATGATGTTCGGGTGGTATTCATGATCTCGGGGGCCCTGGCGGTGCTGCACAAGGAGTACCGCCGATGCGCCGAATGAGCTCATCCCCGAGGCGGAGCGGGATGTCCCCCTACGGAAGGTCTCCGCTTGACCGCAAGGAGCTACACGGGTGTAATCACAGCAGTGTCATTCGTCGCTGAAATGATCGTTCCTCGGGTTGAAACCGGTTGGATGGTTGTGGCGGCGGCCGATCGGGTGCGGGAGATCCGGTCGGGCACCGGTCGATCGAGGTACCGCCGGCGGTGAGAGGCAGGCGGTGCGGCCGATCGGCGACGGCACCGCCGCCGTCGAAGCGCGGAGTCCCCACAGCGGGGACCGGCGACCTGCGAGCAGGAGTGCGTCCTGTTCCGGCCCTGGGGAGGGCCGGTGGGAACGGGAGAAATCGGGGGACCGACGATGTGGGAATCAGGAGATAGCCGCCTCGCGGAGCGTGGGGACGCCACCGCGGTGGAACTCGACGTCCTGGCCGAGCTGTTCGAGGCGACGGACGAAGAACAGGAATGGCAGGAGCGCGCGTTGTGCGCGCAAACCGATCCCGAGGCGTTCTTCCCGGAGAAGGGCGGCTCGACCCGGGAGGCCAAGCGCATCTGCGCGGGCTGCGAAGTTCGCTCCGAATGCCTGGAGTACGCGTTGCAGCACGATGAACGCTTCGGCATCTGGGGCGGACTGTCCGAAAGGGAACGCCGGAAGCTCAAGCGCCGCGCGGTCTGACCGGTCGGGCCTTGCCGGCCGCGGTTCCGCTGTGACCACCAGCGAAAGCCCACCGCGTGAACGCTGTTTCATTTGGGGGTTTTCTTCCGCTCTTGGTGCATTACCGTTCAGCGGTAGTGGATCAGTTAGCGGGAGGGCATTTTGGTCGCGCCGGTGCTGGCGGTGTTGGTCTGTCACGACGGGGAGACGTGGCTGCCGGAGGTCTTAGCAGCGCTGGGCGACCTGACGGAACGACCGCGGCACGTGGTGGCCGTCGACACCGGCTCGAACGACCACACCCCGGAACTGCTCGCGCGGGCGCGCACGGATCGCGTCGTCGACGATGTGCTCACGATGCCGCGCGAAACCCGGTCCGGCGCCGCCGTCGCGGAAGCGTTGGCGCACGCGACGAAGAGGTGGGCCGATCCCGGGCGCTGGTTATGGCTGTTGCACGACGATTCCGCACCCGAGCCTGAGTGCCTGGAGCATTTGCTGCGCGCTGCCGAGGAAGATTCGATCGCCGCGCTGCTCGGCCCGCTCGGGTTGGACTGGGCTGATCCCCGGCTGGTGGTGGATGCGGGCCTGAGCACCGATGCGTCCGGACATCGGCAGACCGGCATCGGACGGTCCGAACTGGACCCCGAGCTGGTCGGCGGCGCGCCCCCGGCGTCCGGCGCGCTGGCGGTGGCGACGGCCGGTGCGCTGGTGCGGCGCGATGTCTTCGAGCAGCTCAACGGTTTTGACCTCGATCTCGCCGGCAGCGCGGACATCGACCTGGGTTGGCGGATCAACCTGGACGGGCATGGCGTCCGGTGGGTTCCCGCCGCGCGGATGCGGCATGCGGTCGCGGGACGCAGTCCCCGGGCCGGGGAGCGCGCCGACCAGGTCCGCACGTTTCTGGTCAATGCTCCGATGTGGGCGTTCTTGCTCGGCCTGCCGCGACTGTTCCTCCTGACGTTATCGCGGATGTGCAGTTTCGCGGTTCTGCGGCGGTGGAGCGAGTCGGGCGCCGAACTCGCGGTGTTGCGCGGATTGCTCGGCGGGCGGCTGAACCTGCTGGCAGGAAGGGCTGCGCGCGCCGCGACGATCTCCGTCCGGCACGGCGTCCGCGGCTTGTTCACGAGTCGGTTGGCGCGGCTTCGGAATTGGGCGCGCGCCGCGTTCGAGGATTTGGTCCGCGAACGGGTGCGGCGGGATCTGGCCTTGGGGCGGGAACCGGAATGCTGGCGGATCAAGGCCGTTCCAGAAGCACCCCCGCAGATGGCGAAGCCAGGGCGGTCGCGGCTGGTCGTGGTGCCGGTGCCGGAGACAGGAGCGCCGAAGCCGTCGCCGTCGAAGCGGGACGCGGCGCGGCCGGATCTGCTGCTCGTTCCGGTCGACCGCTGGCGGGTGCTGCGCGAGCTGTTGTTGACGCCGCCCGTGGTGCTCGCGGTCCTGCTGGCGGTATTCGCCTTTTTCACCAATGGATTGCTCGCGGACCGGTTCGGGGCCGGCCTGCAAGGCGGCAGGTTGCTGCCGGTGGCAGATCTGGCGACGACGTGGCGCGACTACCTGGCGGCATGGCATCCGGTCAACGGCGGCACCGGCGCGCCAGCGTCCCCGTCGTTGCTGGTGTTGGCGTTGTTCGGCACCGTCCTACATGGACCGTCGGTGGTGGTGTCGATCCTGCTGCTGTTCGGTGCTCCGCTCGCGGGTTTGACCGCCTACCTGGCGACACGTGCGCTTCCGGTGTCTCGACTGCGGCGAGCCCTCTCCGCCGGTGCTTACGCTTTGCTGCCCGCGGCGTCGCTCTCCGCTGGGCAAGGGCGTTTGGACGTGGTGGTCGCGCACATCCTGGTGCCGTTGCTGCTGGCCGGGATCGCCTCGGTGGTCGGGCGGTCCGGCGGTCATTGGTTGGGGACGGCGTGCCTGACCGCATTGGGCCTCGCGGCGTTGGGTGCGTTCGCACCGCTGCTGCACATCGCGTTGATCGTGTTCGCCCTACTCGCTTTCGTCGTGTTGCCCAGCGAAGGGCAGCGTGATCGACGCCGGGTGGCCGGGCTGGTGGCGGTGACGCTGCTGTCCGTCGCGTGCCTGCTGCCGTGGCCGTCCGTCCTGCTGCGCAACCCGGAGATGGCGTTGCCCGGGATCGGTGCGCGGGTCACCGAAGATCCGGCCGGGGCCTGGCTGTTGGCGTTGAGCCCGGACGGATCACCGACGAGTCTGGTCGGCGCGTTGTTCGTCCTCGCTGCGGTCGTCGCGCTGGTCACGGCCTGGTCCTCGCGGATGCTGCCGGGCGTGGCCGTCGTGATCTTCGGTTGGGCGCTGGCCGCTTTGGTGGACAATGTCCCCACTCAACCGATCACCGGCGGCGTGAGCACGACCGGCTGGACAGGCGGACCGCTGGTGATCGTCGCGGCCGGGTGCGGCTGGATCGTGCTGGTGGCCCGGAAGCCGCGCGTGCCCGACAAGATCCTGCTGCCGGTGCTGGCCGCCGGCCTGCTTGGCCTGGCGACCAGCGCCGCGTTCGCCACGATCGGCGGGCCGCTGCGCGTTCAGCAGAACACCGTCGCGGATTTGCCTGGTTCGCTGCTGATCCTCGATCCCGGGACGCAACCCGCACGGCTCGTGCACGGCAGTGGGCCCCGTTTCGGCGACGACGACCTCGCGTCGGTCGGCACGGCCGTCGACTGGCTCCGCCGGGTCGACGATGACCTGCAGTCCGGCGACGCCGCGCGGGTGCGCGGCGCGCTCGCGGCCACGGCGGCTCGCGGCATCGGGTTCATCGCGGTTCCGGCCGACACCCGGATCCCGGAGCTTTCCGGAGGCCTGGCCACCGAGCACGAGCGGCTACCCGACGGACGACGCGTCCTGCGGTTGCAGGTGCCGAGCAGCCAGGTGGAGCTGCTCGGGCCGGACCTCGCGCGGCGGGCGCGAACCGAGCCTGCCCCGGCACCAGCGGCGAGGCCGTTGCCGGTCGCCGCCGAGCTGCCGCTGTTCACGGTCCGGGTGTCCGAGGGCGGTGCCGGTCGGGCGCTGGTCCTCGGCGCGGAGAACGAGCCCGGCTGGTACGCCCGGATCGACGGTCGGCCGTTCCCGCTGGCCACCGCCTGGGGCCACCAGGTGGTAATCCCGCTGCCGGAGAACGCGGCCGAAGTCCAGGTCGGCTACGCCGAGACCCCCCGCACGGCGCTGCTGGGCGTGCAGTTGGCGTTCATCCTGTTCACCCTCATCGCGGCGCTCCCCGAACGCCGCCGGACTCGATCCGGGAACAGCTGAGGTGCGGAGGACTTCCGTTTTCGCCTGGACTCGGGCGTTCTCGATTCCGCCTGTGCCGCCCGGAGGTTTCGACTCGTGTCAGACGGCGGCTCGCACGTCGGTGCCCGGGATCTTGGCCGTGCTGAGCGCGATTCGGTTCCAGGTGTTGATGGTGAGGATCAGCGCGAGCAGCCGGGCCAGCTCCGGTTCGGTGAAGTGCTCCGCGGCGCGGGCGTAGACCTCGTCCGGCACGCCGTCCCCGGACACCAGCGTGACGGCCTCGGTCAGCCGCTCTCCCCTGCCTTGCGGGCGTCAGAGGTGTGCATGTGCAGGCAGTACGCGCGAGGAGCGGCTGCACATGGTGCAGGTGTGGCGGGAGGCCTCGAACTTCTTCACCGAGCCGGAGCTGGCGGCGTTGGGCCCTGCGCGAGGCGATCCGATCCGGGCGGCTGGCCCCGGGCACCCGCCTGCCGCCGTACCGCTCGCTGGCCGTAGACCGGCGGCCCGCTGGACCCGACGAGGAGAGCCGCCGTCGTTGACTGGGCCAGGTCCCGCGACGGGCTGGTCCTGGAGGACGACTACGACGGCGAGTTCCGTTACGACCGCGAACCGGTGGGCGCGGTGCAGGACCTGGACCCGGACCGGGTGCTCTACCTCGGCTCGGTCAGCAAGAGCTTGTCGCCGGCGGTCCGGCTGGGCTGGACCGTTACGACCGCGAACCGGTGGGCGCGGTGCAGGACCTGGACCCGGACCGGGTGCTCTACCTCGGCTCGGTCAGCAAGAGCTTGTCGCCGGCGGTCCGGCCCGAGCTGCGGAGAGCGCTGGCCGACTATCTGTCGCGGGCCCGTGGCGTGCGGGCTCGGCCGGACCAGATCGTGATCTGCTCCGGATTCGCGCACGCCCTGCGCCTGCTGTTCCCGGGCGTCCTGCGCGGCCCCCTCGCCGTGGAGTCCTACGGCCTCGCCTTCCACCGCGAACTGCTGCACCGGGCGTCGGTCCGGACCGTCCCGCTCGAACTAGACGAACACGGTCCACGGGTCGAGGAACTGGCATCCCGGAAAGAGGTGCGGGCGGTGCTGCTGACGCCCGCGCACCAGTTCCCGACCGGCGGCCCGCTGCACCCGACGAGGAGAGCCGCCGTCGTTGACCGAACCGGTGGGCGCGGTGCAGGACCTGGACCCGGACCGGGTGCTCTACCTCGGCTCGGTCAGCAAGAGCTTGTCGCCGGCGGTCCGGCTGGGCTGGATGGTCCTGCCCGAGCACCTCGTCGACGACGTGCTCGCGGTAAAGGGCGAGCGGGAGAGCTGGGCCAGCGTCCTCGACCAGCTGACCCTCGCCGACTCCGGGCAGCACGACCGCCACGTCCGCCGTATGCGGCAGCGCTACCGCCGCCGCCGCGATCAGCTCGTCGCGAAGCTCCTCGAACGTGCTTCGCACGTCTCTGCGACCGGCGTCGCCGCTGGCTTGCACGCCGTGCTCCGCATGCCGCCGGGCTCCGAGCGCCCCGCTGTCGCTGCCGCGGCGCGGCTGGGTGTCGCCCTCGACGGGCTCGCCGCCTTCCGCCACCCGGACGCCACGATGCCTGCGATGGACGGGCTGGTCGTCGGCTACGCCACGCCACCCGAGCACGCTTACGCCGCAGCGCTGGACGCGCTGGCAGCAGCGTTGAGCGGCAGCTGAGGCCGCCAACGTGCCCCGCTAGGCGCCCTTCACTGCCGGAAGTCGCTGCTCACTGGCCTTCGATGACGTCGGGGTCCAGCCCGAGGTAGGTCGCGACCTGCTCGACGAGCACGTCGTGCAGCAGGTCCGCCATGTCCGTGCCGTCGCGCGCCCGTGCTTCCAGCGGCCGCCGGTACAGCACGATGCGCGCACGGGTCGGCAGCCCGCGCCGGTCGACGCCCGCCGGGACTAGCCGGGCCAGCGGAACGTTGGCGTCCACCACCACATCGTCGTCCCAGACCAGCTTCTCCGGGGTGGTGCTGGTGATCTCGGGCACCTCGTCGACGGCGACGTCGAGCTGGGCCAGCTCGGCGTGCCAGCGCTGCTCGATCGGTTCGAGGGCCTCCAGCACCAGCGCGTCGAACCGCTGCGAGCGGCTGCGCGACACCGGAACCGAGGACGGGTACAGCGGTCCGCGCAGGCCACGGCCCCGCCGGTCCCGGCGGAAGCGGCTTCGACGCCGAGATCCACGTGCGGTCACCACGGGCCGAGGGTACGCCTTCGGCGGTCAAGGTCGGGACAAGCGTCAGGGGGAGTCGGTGCCTGTCTCCCACCTCACTCCGCGCGATGGCCGCGACGGGAGCAGCGGCCGCCCTGTCCAGGCACAACTCGGGATCGAGTGGCGTTACGAAGCCGTTCGCCGGCGGGCCCTTGACCTCCTCCCGCCAGCCCGGAACAACCACCGCGACCCGGACTGTTCGCGCAGAGCAGACAGGTCGGACACAGGTGCTGGAGGCGCCCATCGCGAGCGGTTTCCGCGTGCCTGCGCCGCGCGCCGGAGCGGGGGCGCTATCGTGCGTGTCGTGCGGAGCGTGAGGCGTTGCTCGCGGACCGGGTGTACCAACCCGGCCGTCGCCACGCTCACTTATGCCTACGCGGACTCCACGGCGGTCGTCGGCCCCCTGGCCACCTACGCCGAGCCCCACAGCTACGACCTTTGCGAAGCGCACGCACTGCGGCTCACCGTGCCGAAAGGCTGGGAGGTCGTGCGGCACGAAGGCGAGTTCGCGCCACCAGAGCCCTCCGACGACGACCTGACCGCGCTCGCGGAGGCGGTGCGGGAGGCCGGTCGCCCGGACCGGCCGGTCGAGGCTCAGGGCCTCACCCCAGGCGGGAGCCGTCGCGGACACCTGCGGGCGCTGCCCGATCCGATCGACGAATGAATAGATCGTGACGAACGGCTTGCGCGGGCCAAGCTGACTCCACCGGGTACTCGATCGCCGGTAGGCTTCGGACCACGTCGTCGGACGCGGAACGGGGAGGGTGCAGCGTGCGAGACCTGTCGGGGATCGTCAAGGCATACGACATCCGGGGCGTGGTCGGCGACGGCTTGGACGCCGACGTGGTGCGGGAGATCGGCGCCGCTTTCACCCGGCTCGTAGGTGGCCCGGCGGTGGTCATCGGGTACGACATGCGGGAATCCTCACCGGGGTTGGCCGAGGCGTTCGCCGATGGCGTCACCGGACAGGGCGTCGACGTGATCAACATCGGCCTGGCCAGCACCGACATGCTGTACTTCGCCTCCGGGCGACTGGACCTGCCCGGCGCGATGTTCACCGCCAGCCACAACCCGGCCCGCTACAACGGCATCAAGCTGTGCCGCGCCGGGGCCGCCCCGGTCGGCCAGGACAGCGGCCTGTCCGAGATCCAGGAGCTGGTCGCCCACGGCGTGCCCGAGTTCCTGGGTGCGAAGGGCACCGCCACGCAGCGGAACCTGGTCGACGAATACGCCGCCTTCCTGCGCGAACTCGTCGACATCAGCGGTATCCGCCCACTGAAGGTCGTGGTGGACGCCGGCAACGGGATGGGCGGGCACACGGTCCCGACCGTCTTCGACGGCCTGCCGATCGAGCTCGTGCCGATGTACTTCGAGCTGGACGGAACCTTCCCCAACCACGAGGCCAACCCGCTGGACCCGGCGAACCTGGTCGACCTGCAGGCCAAGGTCCGCGAGGTCGGCGCCGACGCCGGGCTGGCCTTCGACGGCGACGCCGACCGCTGCTTCGTGGTTGACGAGCGCGCCGAACCGGTCCCGCCGAGCGCGATCACCGCGCTGGTCGCCGTCCGGGAACTGGCCAAGGAGCCCGGCGGGACGATCATCCACAACCTGATCACCTCCAAGGTCGTGCCCGAGGTCGTCGCCGAGCACGGCGGCAAGCCGGTGCGGACCCGCGTCGGGCATTCGTTCATCAAGCAGACGATGGCCGAGACCGGGGCGATCTTCGGCGGGGAGCACTCCGCCCACTACTACTTCCGCGACTTCTGGCGCGCCGACTCCGGCATGCTCGCCGCGCTGCACGTGCTCGCCGCGCTCGGCGGCCAGGACAAGCCGCTGTCGGAGCTGATGGCCGAGTACTCGCGGTACGCCGCCTCCGGCGAGATCAACTCCACGGTCGACGACCAGCAGGGCCGGATGCGCGCCGTGGCAGCGGCCTTCGGTGACCGCAATGGTGCTCGTGTGGACGAGCTCGACGGGCTTACTGTGGAGCTGCCGGACGGCTCGTGGTTCAACTTGCGCCCGTCCAACACCGAACCGCTGCTCCGGCTCAACGTCGAGGCGAGGGACACTGACGCGATGACCGCGCTGCGCGATGAGGTGCTGGCGATCGTCCGCGGATGACGTCCTTGCGGTCGGAGTGCGTGCCCGCGAGGTCGGTGCGGGTGAGTTTGGGAGGAAAAGTGGCCGTTGACCTGCAACCGCAGCTGTTGGAGATCCTGGCTTGCCCGTGCCCTGAGCACGCGTCGCTGCGGCCGGGACTGGGGGAGGATGCGCAGGCCGACTACCTGACCTGCACCTCCTGCGGCCGAGGGTTCCCCGTCCGGGACGGGATTCCGGTGCTGCTGCTGGAAGAGGCCGTCGGGGGCCCGGCCCCGGTCGCTGCCGGGGAGGGGTGACGTCCGTGCTGGACGACAGTCTCTTCGACGATCCGGCCAGGCTGGCCGACGTGGACTCCGGGGGCTTGCTGCGGCTCGCCGCCCTATCCGGAGCGCAGGTCCGAGCCGCGCTGGAGACCGCGGTCGAGGCGGGGCTGGACGACCTCGCCGACGGTCGCCCGCGCGCCGTGGTGCTGTTGGCGCGGCCGGGCGTGGGGCCGGCTGTCTGCAGCCTGCTGGTCGCCCTCGCCGGGCCGCGGTGCCCGGTGCCGATGGTGATCGCCGAAGCCGTCCCGGCATGGGTCGGCGCGTTGGACGTCGTCTTCGCGCACACCGACGACGTCGGCGACGCGGTGCTGGCCGAATCGGTCTCGGTGGCCTGCCGCCGCGGCGCGACGGTCGTGCTCGCGGTCCCGGCGGACGGCCCGGTCGCCGCCGCTGGTGCGGGCCGCGCGAAGGTGCTCCCGCCGCGCATCCCGGTGCCGCCGGCGCTGTCGTTCGCACATGTCTTCGCGGCCGGGCTCAGCACGCTCGGCGCCCTCGGGCTGCTGCGCTTCGACGCCGAACAGCTGGCCGACGTGCTCGACCGGGAAGCCGAACGCGCGCACCCTAGCCACGAGTCGTTGATCAACCCCGCGAAGTCGCTGGCGTTGCGCCTAGCCGACCGCACCCCGCTGCTCTGGGGCCTCGACCCGGTGTCCACGGCAGTCGGTGCGCACGGCGCGTTCGCACTCGGCTGCCACGCCGGAGTGCCCTGCGATGTCGCCGACTACCCGCAGGCGGTCACCGAGCGGGCGCTGCACCGAGCCGCTGCGGCGGTCGGATCCGAGGCGGACCTGTTCGCCGACCCCGAAGACACCCCCGGTGCTCTGCTGCGCGTGTTCCTGGTCAGCGCGCGGCACGACGCACACGGAGAGGCCATCGAACGAGCCGCTGTGCGCGACTTGCCCAGCGCGGACCTCGTCACGCCCGGCGAGGCTGTGAGCGACGACGCCGTGCTGCGGTCCGCAGCGCTGGCCGCCAGGTTCGACCTGGCCGCCGTTTACCTGGGGTTGGCCGCCGGAACCCTGAACGGGCCTGGCTGGCCGGCGTTGGCGATGCACTGAGGAAAGTTCAGGGGATGCCCCGATACCGCGCGCCGGTCCGGCGCGGTGTGCTGTGCGGGGCGTCGAGCGCGGGCAGACGTGAGGACGAGGAAGCGAGAAACGACTGTGGAGCTACTGCGGAACGCGGTGCGCCCCTATGCGTGGGGCTCGCGTACCGCTATTGCTGATCTGCTCGGTCGGCCTGTCCCGACACCGCACCCCGAAGCCGAGCTGTGGATGGGCGCCCACCCGGGAGATCCGTCGCGGGTGGTCCGGTCCGACGGGCAAGAGGTGTCGCTGCTGTCCCTGCTGGACAGCGACCCGGCGCACCACCTGGGCCCGGAGTGCGTGGACCGGTGGGGCGGCCGGTTGCCGTTCCTGCTCAAGGTGCTCGCGGCCGACGAGCCGCTGAGCCTGCAGGCGCACCCGTCGGCGGCGCAGGCCGCGGAGGGTTTCCACCGGGAGGAAGAAGCGGGCATCGCCCGCAACGCCCCCAACCGCAATTACCCGGACCCCACCGCGAAACCCGAGCTGATTTGCGCGTTGACCGAGTTCCACGCAATAGCCGGGTTCCGCGACGCGCAACGCACCGTGCGCCTGCTGGACGAACTGGCCGTCCCCAGCCTGCGCGCCCACCGCGAGCTGCTCGCCGCGCAACCCGATGCCGACGGGTTGCGCGCCCTGTTCACGACCTGGATCACGCTCCCCGAGCGCTACCTGCGGGAAGCGCTGCCGGACCTGCTGGACGCCTGCGTGGCGTACGTGCGCGGCCGCGGCGAGTTCACCCTCGAATGCCGGACAGTGCTCGAACTCGGCGAGGCCTACCCGAACGATGCCGGGGTGCTGGCCAGCCTGCTGCTGAACCGGCTCGTGCTCCAGCCGGGCGAGGCGATCTTCCTGCCCGCGGGGAACCTGCACGCCTACCTGCACGGCACCGGCATCGAGATCCTGGCCAACTCCGACAACATCCTGCGCTGCGGCCTGACGCCCAAGCACGTCGACGTCCCGGAGCTGCTGCGGGTGCTGGACTTCGCCAGCGGCAACATGCGGGTGCTCAAGGGCGAGTCGCTGGACGCCAACCTGACCGCCTACCGGACCCCGGCCGCCGAGTTCGAGCTGTCCAGATTGGACTGGACGGCGGCCGAATCCGGCCCGGTCCTGCTGGATTGCGCCGGGCCGCAGATCCTGCTGTGCACCAGGGGAAGCGTCCGGCTGACCAGCGGCGCGCACGGCGGCAACGGGTCGTTGCCGCGCGAACTGGTGCTGGAACGCGGCCACTCGGTTTGGCTGGCGGCGTCCGACCCCGCCGTGCAGGTGCACCTCGTCGAGCTCGACGCCGACGGCAACGCCCAAGTCTTCCGCGCCGCCGCGGGCACGTTCTGAAATCGCGCGTTTCCGTGGACTCGATCCCCCGCGCGGGAACCAGCAGGTAGATTTCTTCCGTCATCGGGCCGGGCACCGGCCGCTTTCGCATACCGAATCGGGAGAAACATCGTGTCAGCAGGAGGCGGGACCAAGGCCATCGTGGCCGCGCTGGCCGCCAACGCGGGCATCGCCGTCGCCAAGTTCGGCGGGTTCCTGTTCACCGGGTCCTCGTCGATGCTGGCGGAATCGGTGCACTCGCTAGCCGACACCTCGAACCAGGGCCTGCTGCTGCTGGGGCAGAGGACCTCGCGGCGCAAACCCACCGAGGAGCACCCCTTCGGGTACGGCCGGGACCGCTACTTCTACTCCTTCGTCGTAGCGCTGCTGCTGTTCAGCCTGGGCTCGGTGTTCGCGCTCTACGAGGGCATCCACAAGGTCCAGCACCCCGAGCCGCTGGAGTCGGCGTGGGTGGCGGTGGTCATCCTGCTGATCGCGATCGGCCTGGAGTCCTTCAGCTTCATCACGGCGATCAAGGAATCTAAGGCGCTCAAGGGTGGGCTGTCCTGGTGGCAGTTCATCCGGCAGGCCAAGACCCCGGAGCTACCGGTGGTGCTGCTGGAGGACTTCGGCGCGCTGATCGGCCTGGTGCTCGCGCTCGGCGGCGTCGGGCTCACCGCGCTGACCGGTAATCCGGTGTGGGACGGCATCGGCACCGTGTGCATCGGCCTCCTGCTGGGGGTGATCGCGATCGTGCTGATCGTCGAGACGAAGAGCCTGCTCATCGGCGAGGGCGCCGCCCGCGACGTGCTCGACGAGATCGTGGCGCAGCTCAAGTCCGAGCACGTCGAGAAGGTCATCCACATCCGCACCCAGTACCTCGGTCCGGACGAGCTGCTGATCGCCGCCAAGATCGGCCTCGCCCCGTCGTTGTCGGTGCGGGAGGTGGCCGCCGAGATCGACGGTGCCGAGGCGAGGATCAGGGCGAAGGTGCCCGCTGCGCGCCTCATCTACCTCGAACCGGACTTGGAACGGGGCCGGGCCACGACCGTGTGACACCCATCTGCATGATGGCGGCGCATCACAATGCGTTAACGAATCGGGTGTGGGACTCAAGTCGGCGAGTACCGATCGAGAGATTCCGGGGTTAAGGTGCGATCCACAATTTGGGATTACTGAGGGAGGCGACAGTGCCAGGCACTGGGCTGTGGCGAACCAAGTCGGTCGAACAATCCATTCTGGATACCGACGAACCGGACACCAAGCTACGAAAGAACCTCGGCACCTGGGACCTGATCGTCTTCGGCGTGTCCGTGGTCATCGGTGCCGGCATCTTCACCCTCGCCGCGAGAACCGCAGGCGATGTCACTGGTCCTTCGGTGTCACTCGCGTTCGTGCTCGCGGCGGTCGCCTGCGGGTTGGCGGCGCTGTGCTACGCCGAGTTCGCCTCCACCGTTCCGGTTGCGGGCAGCGCGTACACGTACTCCTACGCCACGTTCGGCGAGTTCGTCGCCTGGATCATCGGCTGGGACCTGATCCTGGAGTTCGCCGTCGCGGCGGCCGCGGTGGCCAAGGGCTGGTCGATCTACCTGGAGCAGGTGCTCAAGCTGATCGGCCTCGAGATACCCACGGTGCTGCCGCTCGGGCCGCTGCAGTTCGACTGGGGCGCCGTGCTGCTCACGGTGGTGCTGTGCACCCTGCTGGCCCTCGGCACGAAGCTGTCGGCCCGCGTCAGCCTGGTGATCACGCTGATCAAGGTGGCCGTGGTGCTGCTGGTCATCGTGGTCGGCCTGGCCTACATCAACGCGTCGAACTACACCCCGTTCGTCCCGCCGGCGCAGTCCGCCGCCGAGGACAGCCCGAAGCTGGAGCAGTCGCTGCTGTCGTTGATCCTCGGCGGCGAGACCAGCACCTACGGTGTCTTCGGCCTGCTGGCCGCGGCCTCGCTGGTGTTCTTCGCATTTATCGGCTTCGACATCGTGGCCACCACCGCGGAGGAGACCCGCAACCCGCAGAAGATGGCGCCGCGCGGCATCCTCGGCAGCTTGGCGATCGTCACCGTGCTCTACGTCGCGGTCGCGTTGGTGGTCACCGGCATGGTGCCCTACACCGACCTGGCCACCGCTGAGGACGGCACCCGTTCCACGCTGGCCACGGCGTTCGCCCAGCACGGCATCAACTGGGCGGCGGCGATCATCTCGGTCGGCGCCCTGGCCGGTCTGACCACGGTCGTCATGGTGTTGCTGCTGGGGCAGACCCGCGTGCTTTTCGCGATGTCCCGCGACGGACTGGTGCCGCGCGGCCTGGCCAAGACCGACCCGAAGACCGGCACCCCGGTCCGGGCGACCGTGCTGGTCGGTGTGGTCGTGGTCGTCGCGTCCGGGTTCTTCCCGGCCGACAAGCTGGAAGAGATGGTCAACGTTGGCACGCTGTTCGCCTTCGTGCTCGTCTCGCTCGGCGTGATCGTGCTCCGCAGGACCCGGCCCGACCTGCCGCGCGGCTTCCGCGCCCCGCTGGTGCCGTTCGTGCCGATCCTGGCGATCTTCTCCTGCATCTGGCTGATGCTGAACCTGACCGCGCTGACCTGGGTCCGGTTCGTGGTCTGGATGGCCGCTGGCGTGGTGATCTACTTCTTGTACAGCCGCAACCACTCGCGGCTGGGTCAACGCCAGGCAGACCAGGTGGCCGCAGGTGGCGCCGTGCCCCGCGATGCGGAGCCGACCGAGTAGAGCAGCGATGCGCTGATCGATCGAAGCGGCGCCGTCCCCTCGTGGGGTGGCGCCGCTTTTTTTGCATCTTCATTCGAACAAATGTTCACCTGGCTGAGTGATGACCTCCTGGGCTCGGGCCTGGATCATGGGATGCATGACAACGGAATCAGCTTTGACCAGGAACGTTCACCCCGACGCGCGCTCGTTCAGCAGAGCGGAGGGATTTGGGTGGAGGAGAGGTGAAGGAGGATCTGATGGCTACTTCGCGTGCGCCGACTTCACGCGTGCGGCGAGGTCTTCGGGTGGGCCGCCGCCGAGGTGGTCCATGCCTGGCGGAGGCGGCCCTCCGCCAGGCATGGAGCGCGGTGCGCTGTCGTGGCGGCTCCTCGGACCCCCGACGTCCGGTGGTCGGCCGCCCGACGCCGCTCAACGATCGGAGGAGCGCAGCGCCATGCCGCGTTCCCACGGGGCGGTGCGGCCCCGGGGTTCGGTGATCTCCGGTAGTACCGACGGCTCCGGTCGGGGCTTCGCATCCTGCTGCCGCGGCACCGCCGCGGTGGCCCGCTCATCGACCCGAGCCGTCTCCGTCTCCTCGTTGTCGACCGGTTTGCGGACCAATTCCTCGACGGTCTCGCCGAGGGATCCGCCGTCACCGCCCTGCGCCGTCAGGTGAGGTGCCTTCGGCGTGATGGCCGGGGCCTGCGTCGTGGCCGGGACCTGTGCCGGGGTCGGGACCTGTGCCGGGGTCGGGGTCTGCGGTCGCAGCGGCAGAGCGGCCCCACGGACCGGGGTTTCGAGGCCTGCGGCCATCGCGACGGCGCGGTCCCATTCCGGGTCACCGCTGTAGTCGGTGTGCCTGAGCACGCCGGGAACCCAGCGGCGGCAGGAGAACGGGCCGCGCTGCGGGTCCGGGAGCCAGTGGTCGCCGCCGAGCACCAGGGCACCGGTCGGTCCGCGGGTGGCGGCTGGCAGCGGCCCCTCGGTGCCGTCGGCCCGGAGCCCGACCCCGATCAGCATGCCGTCGTATACCTGCCGGTTCCAGGTGGTCACCGCGCCAGCGATCGGGTCGGTGCCGCGGCACAGCGAGCGCCAGCGACCGCCGAGCGCGCGGGCGAGGTCGCGCAGCGACGCGTGCGGCACCACGCCGGGGAACGCGCGCGGGTAAGCCCACTGGAGCTGGGAGCCCGCGGTCACCAGCCCGACCCGTTCGCGGTCGGCCTCGGGCAGCGACTCCAGCAGCCGGGCGGTCGCGACGGCCGCGAGCAGGCTGCCCTGGCTGTGCCCGACGAGCACCACGCGGGTGTTCGGGTCGGCGAGGTGCTCGGTCGCGCGGGCGGCGAGTTCGGGGATCACCTTCAGCGCGTAGCACGGTGGCACCACGGGATGCGCCTCGCGCGGCCAGAACAGGGCCAGATCGCAGAGCACGCCGAGGTAGCGGGCCGTGTCGCGCTTGGTGGCGGCCAGGTACACCATCCGCAGCAACCCGACGGCGAGCGTCGCGAGCACGGCGACCCCCACTCCGACCAGCCAGCCGGACCAAGCGAAGCCCGGCAATTCAGCGACCCGCGCCACCAGGGCCAACGCGGCGCTGACCGCCAGCACCCCAGCGATTACGAGGAGGACGAGATGTGAATAGCGGCGCTGCAGGTCCGCCCATTTCCAGGCATTGGCCGCCGCGCGCTGGTCCGCGGGCCGACCGGCGTGCAGCAGGGCGACCTCGTCGGGGATCGAGTCGTCGGCTCCCAAGGAACCGTCCGGGCCGTCCCCGCCGGGACCGTCGTTGTCGGTGCGCCCCGCGCGCCACCGCTTTACCAGCATCCACGGGGTTCCGATGATCCCGGCGGCCAGGAGCAGCACAGCGGTCGTGCCCCAGAAGATCGTCACGTCGTCGTACGCGGCGGGCAGCAACAGCACCGGGTCGCCGGGCTCCCGCGAGGCGCCGAGCGCCTTGCTCACGCTCAGCCCGAGGCCCGCGCCGAACCCGTTGCCGAGCATGCACGCGACCATCAGCACCGGAGCGGTCATCCAGCCTCCAGCCCACGGGCGGAGCCTAGGCGGGCAAGCCTTCCAGCCAGGCCGTGCCAGCAGTGCGGCGGGCGCGAGCAGGACGGCCACCGCGAGGCAGGTGATCACCAGCGCGCCGGTGATCGCGTCGATCGTGGCGCCCGAGCCCGGCAGCTCGCCCGCCAGCGGTCCGGGGAGGAACGCGACCGAGCACAGCAGCACTACGGCCGTGGAGATCAGTGCGCGGCGCGGAGTGCGACCGAGAACGCTCCGCAGCGCCTTCTCCTTGCCGTCGGGGTGCATTTGGGCCGGGTCGTCGAGCGCGACGGTTCCGATCAAGGCGATGGCGAGCAGTGCTGCGGCGACCAGCCAACGCGGATCGGCGCTGATCACGAACGGCCCACCGAGCGCGACCAAAGCCACTGTGGACAGTGCGGCGACGATGTGCAGTGCGCGCAGTGCGGGGGTGTCCGGGTCTGCGACGACATTCGCGCCGGGCAGCATCGGTGCTCGGGCCGAGTGCTGCTGTTTGTCGGTCTTCGGCGCGGAGACCTGCCAGGACACAGTGGACAAGCGATGCATGAGGAGGATCACGAGCCCAACAGGCAGCAGGGCGGCCGATGCGCGCAGGATGTCGATGCGCCGGACGGTGTCCGGGACGAACTCCATGCACGGCACGCCGGGCTGGAGGCATTGCGCGGCGACTAGGTCCAGGGTGACGACCGTCAGCTGAGCGACGAACAGCATCGTCAGCAGTACGGCGGAAATCCGGAGCAGCGCGCGCAGCGCGGACGAGAGCGCGCTGCTGAGCGGGTTGCCGGTCTTGGCCGGCGGCAGCATCCAGTGGGCCATGTTGGCCAGCGCGAACGGGAACAGCAGGGCCCAGGTCGCCTTGGCCAGGCCACCGGAGGTCATGCGGCCCCAGACGTAGCCTTCGACGATGCGGGGCACCGAGCGGTCCCCGGCCGACAGCATCGGTCCGGGAACGGGACGGCGCAGCCGGTCGGCCGGGCGCATGATGCGACCGATGCCGTCGCCGGCGACGTCCACCGAGGCCACCGAATCGGTCAGCTCGTCGCCCGTGGTGCCGAGGATGCCGTGTACCCGCAGCTCGACGACGCGGGTGTCGGGCCCGGGTATTTGCACTGGATCCTCCCGAGCGGTTGTTGATCGTCGAAATGTCGGTGGCGATTCTCCACCGCTGATCGACATCTGGCGAGCTATGCCCCTCCGATTGTGATCGCCCGGAGTGCCACATGTCCCGGATTCCTCACAGGTTTCCGGGCTGGTTTGGCACGGCGGTGGGATTGTGGCCCGTCGGGAGCAGCTGGTCCCGGCTCGGGTGAGACGGCCGCGGCTTCGCGCAAGGCAATCGGCGGAGCCCGTTGCGCCGCGCGGACCAGCAAGTTTGAACGCTTTCCTGGGACAAGGGCGGGTATTGATGAGGGGAGGACTTAGCGAGCAGCGCCGGTTCCGGTGGTGACCTGCGCCGGGGTCCACAGCCGGTCGGCGGAATTCCCCGGCGAACGTCACTGCGGGGCGGTGATCTCGGGCTCGTGTCGGATCGGGAAGTTGACCGAATTGGCGATGAAGCACATGCTGTGCGCCTGCTCGTGCAGCTTCTCGGCCATCGGCAGCATCGCCGCGTCGGCGATCGTCACCTGTGGGCGGAGTACGACCTCGGTGAAGTGCCCACCCGTGTCGGGGTCTTCAACCATGTCTCCGCGCGCGTCGTCCTGGTAGGCGGTGACGACGACGCCCGAGGTGCTGCACAGCGCGAGGTACCACAGCATGTGGCACTCGGACAAAGCCGTGACCAAGAGGTCTTCCGGCTTGTGGAGTTCGGGATCGCCGCGGAAAGTGGGATCGGCCGACCCCTTCAGCGGCGGCTTGCCGTCGATGTCCACGACGTGTGCGCGGCTGAAGCCGCGGTACGAAGCGGTGCCGTCGCAGGTGTTGCCGGTCCAGGTGACTGCCGCTCGATAGGAATGCGTTAGCGGCATACCCGTTGTATACCGCAGTACGGCTTGTGGAAGAACCGGATTCGTGCAATCGGACGAGTGGTCGAGGGCATCCGGATGGGAGGTTACCGACTCGACTACCGTCGTTGGCGTGGGTCGACTAATCGTCATCGAGGGTCTGGACGGCGCTGGCAAGCGCACGCTCGCCAACGGGATCGCGGCGGAGCTGACCGCTCGCGGCCGCTCCGTGGCCCGCTCGGCTTTTCCGCGCTACGCGGACGACGTCCACGCCGAGCTCTTCGCCGAGGCGCTCCGCGGTCGCCACGGCGACCTCGGCGACTCCGTCCACGGCATGGCCATCCTCAACGCGCTCGACCGCCGCGCCGCGGCGGACTCACTGCGCGCGGACCTCCGCGCGCACGACGTCGTCCTCCTCGACCGTTACGTCGCCTCGAACGCCGCCTACGGCGCCGCTCGGCTCCACCAGGACGGCCACGGCGACTTCGTCGCCTGGGTCCACGAGCTGGAGGTGACGCGCTTCGCGCTGCCGAAACCGGATCTGCAGATCCTGCTGCAGGTGCCGTCGGAGGTGGCGGCCGCCCGCGCCGAGCACCGGGAACGGACCGAAGTGGACCGCCAGCGCGATGCCTTCGAGTCGGATGCGTCGTTGCAGCAGCGTTGCGGCAAGGTTTACGAGCAGTTCGCGGCGGAGAACTGGTGGTCGCCGTGGGTCGTGGTAGACGGTGTGAACCACGTGGACTTCGCAGCTCTCGTCGACGAGCACGTCCTGGCGTGGTGAGCGGCAGGCGGTCCCGCGTGGAACAGTCCTAAGTGCACATTCGCCCGAACATGCAGGCTCACGTCGAGTTCTCGTTGCTACGCGGCGTGATTCGGGCGACACCCGCGGTGGAGTTCTGGAGGTGTGCAAAACCACTGGTGTAAGTACTCCATTCGGCGGTATCGGTCGGGTCGAATCGGTCGCTGTGTCGCGACCTGCGACGACGATCAGCGGGTGGATGCACGGCGGCGGGGTGACAAGTGCAACCATGTTGGCCATGAAGGCACGCGTGCTCGTGGTGGATGACGATCCGGCCCTGGCCGAAATGCTGACCATCGTGCTCCGGGGCGAGGGGTTCGAGACCGCCGTCGTCAGCGATGGCACCAAGGCGTTGCCTGCCTTGCGGGAGCTCAAGCCGGACGTTGTCCTGCTGGACCTGATGCTGCCGGGGATGAACGGCATCGACGTCTGCAAGGCCATCCGCACCGAGTCCGTCGTGCCGATCGTGATGTTGACCGCGAAGAGCGACACAGTCGACGTGGTGCTGGGCCTGGAGTCCGGCGCCGACGACTACGTGGTCAAGCCGTTCAAGCCGAAGGAGCTGGTCGCCCGGCTGCGGGCCCGGCTGCGCCGGACCGATGCGGAGCCGGCCGAGGTGCTGTCCATCGGCGACGTGACCATCGACGTGCCCGGCCACGAGGTGACTCGCGACGGCCAGCCGATCGCGCTGACCCCGCTGGAGTTCGACCTGCTGGTGGCGCTGGCCCGCAAGCCGCGCCAGGTGTTCACCCGCGAGGTCCTGCTGGAGCAGGTGTGGGGTTACCGGCATGCCGCCGACACCCGATTGGTCAACGTCCACGTCCAGCGCCTGCGGTCCAAGGTGGAGCGCGACCCGGAGCGCCCCGAGGTGGTGCTCACGGTCCGTGGCGTCGGTTACAAGGCCGGCCCCCCGTGATGTCGTGATCGAGAGTCGGGGCGCCTGCTCGCGAGTAGGCGCCCCGACTCTTCCAAGCGCAGTTCCGTGGTGGTGTCGCAGCCCCGGAGACCGCACCGTGACCGGCCCGCCCCTGGAGGACGAGGTGGTGCGAGATGCGTGTGGTGGAAGAAGCGGCTTGGGCGGGGCAGACCTCCCACCGAGCGCAGTGGTCGCGCGACCGGTTGCGCGCACCGGTGTAGGTCGTCGGTCGAGCCTTTGACAAAGTTGCTAGCCGGGTCGTAGTCGCGGAGGGCCCGGGGGACGGTTGCCGTGAGCGTATGGACGCGTCGAGGCCGCTTGGTTCAGCGGCTGATCAGCCGTGTCCGTGAAGAGGTCCGCACCCGGTGGCGCCGCTTCGAGGCGCTGTGGCGGCGCTCGATGCAGTTGCGCGTCGTGGTCAGCACCCTCGCCCTGTCGATGGCCGTGGTCTTCGTGCTGGGCATGGTGCTGCAGTGGCAGATCACCTCGCAGCTGTTGACCGCCAAGGAGACCGCCGCGATCTCGCAGGTCGAGGTCAGCCAGCCGATCCTGGAGCGCGAACTGACCGCGGTCGACCCGAACGCGGACAACGTCGCCGAACAGTTGCAGGCCGCGCTGAACCGGCTGACGACGACGTCCTCCGGGCAGTCCACGACCGACACGGTGGCCGGGGCGTTCGAGCCGGTGCTGGTCGACGGTCGCGCGCCGGGTGACCGGCGGCTGCAACCGGCGGCGGGCCCGATCTCCTACGTGCCGGACGACCTGCGCCAGTTCGTCGAGCGCGGCCAGCTGACCACCAAGATCACCACGGTGACTAACGAGACCGGCCCCGTCACGATGCTGGCGGTGGGCACCCCGGTGAGCACCGCGACCCGGCCGCTGCAGGTCTACCTGCTGTTCCCGCTGACCGCCGAGCAGAACACCCTCCGGGTCGTGCAGCAAACCCTGCTGCTCGGCGCGCTCGTGCTGCTGGTGCTGCTGGGTGCCATCACGAACCTGGTGACCCGCCAGGTAGTGCGCCCGGTGCGGCAGGCCGCGCAGATCGCCGAGCAGCTCGCCGAGGGCGATCTGGACAAGCGGATGCGGGTGATCGGCGAGGACGACGTGGCCCGGCTGGCAGAGTCGTTCAACGAAATGGCCGACAGCCTCAAGCACCAGATCACGAAGCTTGAGGAGTTCAGCCAGCTGCAGCGCCGGTTCACCTCGGACGTCTCCCATGAGCTGCGCACCCCGCTCACCACGGTGCGGATGGCCGCTGACGTGCTGCACGCCTCCCGGGAGCAGTTCCCGCCCGGTTTGTCCCGCTCGACCGAGCTGCTGGTGGATGAGCTCGACCGGTTCGAGTCGCTGCTGGCCGACTTGCTGGAGATCTCCCGGCTGGACGCCGGCGTCGCCGACCTGGCCGCCGAGCCGCTGGACCTAACCGAGCTGGCGGAGCGCTCGGTGGAGTCGTTGCGCGCGATCGCCGACACCAGTGGTGTGGCGCTGCGGGTGATCGCGCCGTCCGCCGCAGGCGCCGATCTCACCATCGTCGCCGACGCCCGCCGGGTGGAGCGGATCATGCGGAACCTGGTGGCCAACGCAATCGACCACGCCGAAGGCGGACCGGTGGAGATCCGCTTCGGCGGGAACGAGCATGCCGTCGCGGTGACCGTCCGGGACTACGGCGTCGGGCTGCGCTCGGGCGAGGCCGAGCTGGTGTTCACCCGGTTCTGGCGGGCGGACCCGTCCCGGAACAGGCGCACCGGCGGCACCGGCCTCGGGCTGTCGATCAGCCAGGAAGACGCCCGGTTGCACGGCGGCACGCTGGACGCGTGGGGCGAGCCCGGCGAGGGCTCCTGCTTTCGGCTCACCCTGCCCCGACGGCCGGGGGACTCGTTCGACGAAAGGCCGCTGCAACTGCCCGGCATCCGCCGGATCGCGGCGCCGGAGGCGCTGCTCGCAGCCGGCGTCGGTCCGCCGCAGGACGGCGAGGCAGGGGAGGCCGGTGAGCGGGAGGTCCGCGACCTCGGACCGGCACGGCTGTCCGAGGAGACCTGGGAGGACAAGTGAGGGACGTGCGTCTCGTCCGCCGGGTGGCGGTGCTGTTGGCCCTGCTGCTGTCGGTGTCGGCGTGCGCATCGATCCCGGAGAGCTCGGATCCGAAGGCGGTCCGGGCGGTCGACGAGAGCAACGCGACCGCGCCGGTGCCCCAGCCGCCCAGCGGAACCGACCCGCTCGCCCTGGTCCGCAGCTTCGTCAACTCGTCCGCCGTCCCGGAGAGCAACCACGAGTCGGCGCGGCTGCACCTCACCCCGCCGGCCGGCCGGGCCTGGGCCCCGCCGCCGGGCCTGCTGATCGTGGACAACGTCGACACGATCCCGGCGCAGCCAGCCGTGCCGTTGCCCGACGGTGCGCAGCTGGTCGGCCTGCAGGCCGACAAGGTGGGGCGGCTTCTGCCGGACTCGTCCTTCGTGCCCGAGACCGGTGAGTACCAGACGCAGGTGCGCGTGGAGCGGCAGCCGAACGGCGAGTGGCGCATCGCGACGCCGCCACCCGAATTCGTCACCAGCCGGAGCTCGTTCAACGTCGTGTACCGGGCGGTCCCGATCTACTTCATGGACCACGACTCGACCGGCGTCGTCCCGGATTTGCGGTACGTGGTGTCGCAGCCGGCGAGCACGCTACCCAGGCGGGTCGTCGACCTGCTGACCAGCGGGCCGTCCGAAGGTCTGCAGTCGGCGATGCACACGGCCATCCCCGCCGGGGTGCATCCGAAGACCAACCCCACCGAAACCAGGGACGGTGCCCTGGAGGTCAACCTCAGCGATCTCGGCACTTTGCCGCGTGAAAACCGTCGGCTGATCGCGGCCCAGGTCGTGTTCACCCTGCAAAGCGTCAGCAACGCACGCGTGCGGCTGAAGGTGGAGGGCTCGTCGCTGCTCTCGGACGGAAAGGACCTGTGGCCCACCGACCTCGAGTCCTACGAGACCAACAACATCCCGCGCCAGGACTTGCCCGGGTTGGCCGTGGTCGACGAGCGGCTGGTGGTCCTGAACGAGAACGCTCCGCCGATCCCGGGCCCGGCCGGTTCGGGCGAGTACGACGTGCTCCGGGCCGGGCAGTCGCCCGACGGCGCACAACTCGCGGCTGTCACCCGACGCCCCGGCGGCGTCGGTGTCGAGCTGCGGGTTGGCCGCTATGGCGCGCACCTGCCCGAACTCCCGACGACCGGTGCCGACATGAGCAAACCAACCTGGCGCGGGAAATCCGAGGTGTGGACCGTTGTGGACGGTCGCGACGTGGTCCGCGCGCTGGACAGCGGCAACAGCTGGGTGCCGCGTCAAGTGGATGCCGGGGCGCTCTCCGGTCGCGGGCCGATCAACGATCTGCGGCTGTCCCGCGACGGCACCCGGGTCGCGGCGGTGGTCAACGGGCGGCTCGTGGTGGCCGGGGTGTCCGATCAGGACGATCGGGTGGTGTTGCAGCGGCCGATCGAGCTGCCGTCCCCGGAGGCAGTGCGGATCACCGGCGTCGAGTGGCTGCAGAACGACTCGCTGGTGGCGGTCACCGACAGCAACACCACGCCGGTTTTCGAGGTGTCGGTCGACGGGTTCCGCTGGGCCCCGTTCACCGCGGCGAACCTCGGCCAGCCGTTGAAAGCGGTGACGGTCGCCAGCGGTGGCCGGGTGGTCGTCGGCGACCGCAGCGGGATCTGGGAGTCCCGGGACACCGACGACGTCTGGTCCCTGCTTCCGGTCCCGATCCGCGGTGGCTCCATCCCGTTCTTCCCCGGTTGATCGGACCCGACACGCGTCGGTGAGTCGGGCGAGCGATCTGCGGCACGATCTGCCGATGCGTGTTCCTTGGCTCGGCGCCGGGCTTTCCGGGCTGGTCGATCTGATGCTGCCGCTGCGCTGCGCGGGCTGCGACGTGACGGGCACGGCCTGGTGCCGGGATTGCTCGCGCGAGCTGGGCGGGCTCCGCCGCGTCGAACGACCGCTGCTCGAACCGGGTCCACCCGCGTACGCGCTCGGCAGGTACCGGGGCGCGGCCCGCCGTGCGGTGCTCGCGTACAAGGAGTCCGGTCGCCGCCACCTAGCCGAGCCGCTGGCCCGGCACCTCGCGGTCGGGCTGTGCGCGATCGCTGTGGAGCACCGGCTCGACCAGGCGTGGTGCCTGGTGCCGGCGCCGTCGAGGGCGATCGCATCCCGCCGCCGGGGTGGCGCGCACATGTCCCGCATCGCGCACCGGGCGGCGGCCGCGCTGACCGCCTCCGGTCGACCCTCGGTCGTCGCGGATTGCCTGATCACCGCACGTGCGGCGGCGGACTCGGCTGGTCTGGATGCGGCCGAACGAGTGCGAAACCTGTCCGGCCGAGTGCTCGGCCGGACAGGTCGAATTCCACCGCCGACGGCGCAAGTGGCCCTGATCGACGACGTCATCACCACCGCGGCGACAGCCGCGAGCTGCGTGGCGGTGCTCGGAACCGCAGGTGTCGAAGTCGCTGTGGTGCTCAGCCTGACCGCGACGGCGGGCTGAAGCATTCGGGTGGATTGCGGTTGCCCGAACGGCCTCGGGAACTTCACCTGCCGTCCATACGTTTTCCCGTTGTGAGCAGGCGCAATTCGGCCCTTCGGCAACCCCGGCGTGGAGCTACTATGCGTAGCCTCCGAACGGGTGAAAATTGGGTCCGATGGAGCTCCGTGGATGCGGGTGGATCACCCCCGTGCCTGCTTCGAACGGTGGCATCAATCACTCTCGGTGGCCGCTTGACTTCGCCCGACAAGGGGGGTGTCACAAATCGGTAAACCGAGCTAACGTGCCACTCAATCCAGCCAACCGAGGCGGAGGGAAGGAGCGAAAGTCCATGTCCCTGGCGCCGGAAGTGAGCTGATCGCCTTCTGCGGCGCCCGCCGTGCACACCTCGCCTACGGCACGCAAGGAACGGAGGTCGTGAATGGACATCGTCGTCAAGGGTCGCAACGTCGAGGTTCCCGAGCACTACCGGGAGCACGTCAATGCGAAGCTGACCCGGCTTGAGCGGTACAACAAGAAGGCCATTCGGGCTGATGTGGAACTGTTCCACGAACGGAACCCCCGCCAGGCCAAGAACTGCCAGCGAGTCGAGATCACGCTGATGGGCAAGGGCACGCCCGTTCGTGCCGAGGCCTGCGCCGGCGATTTCTACGCCGCACTCGACGCCGCGACGACCAAGCTGGAGAGCAGGCTCCGGCGCATGCATGACCGTAGAAAGGTGCACTACGGACAGCACAACCCGACTTCTGTGGCAGAGGCGACCGCAGCGATGGCGGACCGGCCCGTGGTGATGGGCCAGGGCGCCGCCGCGGCCGAAGGCCGGACCGCGCTGCTGGAAGCGCCCCGGGAGGTGGACGAGTACGCCGCCGAGGTACCGGAACAGCGGATGGCCGCAGAAAACGGATACGAACCCGGTCGGGTCGTCCGAGAGAAGGAACACCCGGCCAAACCGATGACCGTCGACCAGGCCCTCTACGAGATGGAACTGGTCGGACACGACTTCTACCTCTTCTCCGACGCCGACAGCGGTAGGCCGAGCGTGGTCTACCGGAGGAAGGGATTCGACTACGGAGTGATCAGGTTGGCGGACGCCCTGTAGGGCGAGTCTGTGCCAACGCCGACCCGAACGGCTGTCCCCCGCGTACCGTGGTTCGCGGGGGACAGCTGCGTGTGGGGTCCGCCGGGCCGCACCGTATCGCGGGTTCCCACGACCAGCTCTAATACGATGGCCACAAAGCGTCCGTGACGGACGCGTCACGATCAGCTAGTGAGGTCGACCGGATGGTCCTGTCCCGACTGCTCCGCGCCGGCGAGGGCAAGATGCTCAAGCGTCTGCGCAACATCGCGGCGCACATCAACGAGCTTGAAAAGGACGTCGTCGCACTGTCCGACGCCGAGCTGCGGGGCAAGACCGACGAGTTCAAACGCCGACACGCCGAAGGTGAAGTCCTCGACGAACTGCTGCCCGAAGCCTTCGCGGTGGCTCGGGAGGGCGCCAAGCGCACTCTGGGCCAGCGCCACTTCGACGTGCAGCTGATGGGCGGTGCGTCCCTGCACCTCGGCAACATCGCCGAGATGAAGACCGGTGAGGGCAAGACCCTGACCTGCGTGCTGCCCGCCTACCTCAACGCGATCACCGGCAAGGGTGTGCACGTCGTAACGACCAACGACTACCTGGCACGCCGCGACGCCGAGTGGATGGGCCGCGTGCACCGCTTCCTCGGCCTGGAAGTCGGCGCGATCCTGGCCGACATGACGCCCGAGCAGCGGCGCAAGGCGTACGCGGCGGACATCACTTACGGCACGAACAACGAGTTCGGCTTCGACTACCTGCGCGACAACATGGCCTGGAGCCTGGCCGACTGCGTGCAGCGCGGGCACAACTTCGCCGTCGTCGACGAGGTCGATTCCATCCTGATCGACGAGGCCCGGACGCCGCTGATCATCTCCGGTCCCGCCGACCAGTCCTCGCGCTGGTACCAGGAGTTCGCCCGGCTCGCCCCGATGCTCAAGCGCGACCAGCACTACGAGGTGGACGAGCGCAAGCGCACCGTCGGCGTCACCGAAGACGGCGTCACCCTCATCGAGGACCAGCTCGGCATCGAGAACCTCTACGAGGCGGCCAACACCCCGCTGGTCGGCTACCTCAACAACGCGCTGAAGGCCAAGGAACTTTACAAGCGCGACAAGGACTACATCGTCCGCGACGGCGAGGTGCTGATCGTTGACGAGTTCACCGGCCGCATCCTGGCCGGGCGCCGCTACAACGAGGGCATGCACCAGGCGATCGAGGCCAAGGAAGGCGTCGAGATCAAGGCCGAGAACCAGACTCTGGCCACGATCACGCTGCAGAACTACTTCCGCCTCTACGACAAGCTGGCCGGCATGACCGGTACGGCCGAGACCGAGGCAGCCGAGTTCCACACCACCTACAAGCTCGGTGTGGTGCCGATCCCGACCAACAAGCCAATGGCCCGCGCCGACCAGCCCGACCTGGTCTACAAGACCGAGCCGGCGAAGTTCGAGGCGGTCGCCGAGGACATCGAGGAGCGGCACCAGGCGGGCCAGCCGGTCCTGGTGGGCACCACCAGCGTGGAGCGCTCCGAGTACCTGTCGAAGCTGCTCACGCAAAAGGGCATCCCGCACAACGTGCTGAACGCGAAGAACCACGCGCGGGAAGCCGCGATCATCGCCGAAGCGGGTCGCAAGGGCGCGGTCACGGTCGCCACCAACATGGCCGGTCGCGGTACCGACATCGTGCTCGGCGGCAACATCGACCACCTCGCCGACGCCGAACTGCGCAGCCGCGGCCTCGACCCGGTGGAGAACCGCGAGCAGTACGAAGCCGAATGGCCTGCGGTGGTCGAGAAGATCACCGCGCAGGCCAAGGCCGAGGGCGAGGAGATCCGCGAGGTCGGCGGCCTCTACGTGCTGGGTACCGAGCGGCACGAGTCGCGGCGCATCGACAACCAGCTGCGCGGCCGTTCCGGCCGGCAGGGCGACCCCGGCGAGTCTCGGTTCTACCTGTCGCTGGGCGACGAGCTGATGCGGCGCTTCAACGCCGCGATGGTCGAGACCGTGATGACCCGGCTCAAGGTGCCCGACGACGTGCCGATCGAGCACAAGATGGTCAGCCGCGCCATCCGCAGCGCGCAGACCCAGGTCGAGCAGCAGAACATGGAGATCCGCAAGAACGTCCTCAAGTACGACGAGGTCATGAACCAGCAGCGGACCGTCATCTACGACGAGCGGCACCGTGTGCTGGCCGGTGAGGACCTGCACGAGCAGGTCATGCACATGCTCACCGACGTGGTGATCGCCTACGTCGACGCGGAGACCGCCGAGGGCTACGCCGAGGACTGGGACTTCGAGAAGCTCTGGACCGCGCTGAAGGCCCTCTACCCGGTGTCGATCAGCTGGGAAGCGCTCGTCGAGGACGAGGAGGACCTGTCCAAGGAGCGCCTGCTGGAACTCGTCATGGAGGACGCGCGCGACGCGTACGCGAAGCGCGAGTCCGAGGTCGACGGCAAGGTCGGGCCGGGCGCGATGCGCGAGCTCGAGCGCCGGGTGGTGCTCAGCGTCCTGGACCGCAAGTGGCGCGAACACCTCTACGAGATGGACTACCTCAAGGAGGGCATCGGGCTGCGGGCGATGGCGCAGCGGGATCCATTGATCGAGTACCGCCGCGAGGGCTTCGACATGTTCGGGGCGATGCTGGAGGCGCTCAAGGAGGAGTCCGTCGGATTCCTGTTCAACGTCCAGGTCGAGGCCGCCGAGCCGCAGCCCGCGCCGGAGGCCCCGACGGTGCCGGTGTCGGTCAGCCAGGTCGGCAGCGGCACTCCGGACGTGCCGCAGGCCCCGCAGCCAACGCAACAGGCCCCGCAACCGGCCCCGCAGCAGGCCGCGCAACCGCGGGCCAAGCGGGCCCGGCCCGCGTCCGCCGGCCCCGCGTTGAGCCAGCTCGGGCCGGCAGGTGACGGCGAGCAGGTCCCGTCCGCGCTGCGCGGCAAGGGCCTCGGTTCGCCGCAGCAGCAGAGCCTGAGCTACTCCGGGCCGAACGAGACCGGCGGCGTGGAGACCAGCAGCGAGGCGGACCAGGGCCCGGAGGCGCGCGGCGGCACTCGTCGTGAGCGCCGGGCGGCCGCCCGAGCCGACGCGAAGAAGCAGAAGAAGCGCTGATCAAACCAGGGACAACAGGGTGCAAACCCAGTGCCCGTCGTCCTGTTCGACGCGCATGACCAGGGCCCGGACCCGGTAGCGCGTTCCGACGATCATGCAGGCCTCCACCGCGAACCCGGTGACCAGGCAGGCGTGAACGGAACGCAGCCGGTAGTCCGGGCCTTGTGCCGCGTGCAGCCGGGTCGCCAGCAGCAGCCCGGCCACTTCCCGCGAGACGTGCTCGCGCACCTCGTGCATGGCTCGGCGCCCCGACAGCACTTCGAAGACCTGCTCGCCGATGAACTCGGCGACGGCGAAAGCACTGCTACCGGCCACCGTCTTGGCCAGCGGCGTCTCGATCGTCAACACTGCGGTCATGGCACCTCCGGGCGTTCGGGCGGACTGCCCCCGCTTAACTGAGGAACTTGCGCTGCGGATCCGGTCACCTTCGGCCCCGGAACACTTCGATCGTGTGAGAGCGTGCGGCCGTGGATCTCAAGGGGCTGCTGCTGGACTAC
>NZ_GL877883.1:54571-132071 GCF_000194155.1 Saccharopolyspora spinosa NRRL 18395 | reverse complement strand
ATGGATTGTGGAACACACTAACTTTTGTAAGGCGGTCCGCTGTTGGGTGTCTGAGGGAACACGCTGCACACCGGTTGTGGTGTGTGGGTGTTTTCTTGTGGTGTGGTTGTTGTTTGAGAACTGTATAGTGGGTGCGAGCATCTTTGTGGCCAAGTTGTGTAGGGCACATGGTGGATGCCTTGGTACCAGGAGCCGATGAAGGACGTGGGAGACTGCGATAGTCCTCGGGGAGTTGTCAACCGAGCTGTGATCCGAGGGTGTCCGAATGGGGTAACCCAGCCCGAGTGATGTCGGGTTACCAGCGCCTGAATATATAGGGTGTTGGGGGGAACGCGGGGAAGTGAAACATCTTAGTACCCGCAGGAAGAGAAAACACTGGTGATTCCGTGAGTAGTGGCGAGCGAAAGCGGAGGAGGCTAAACCGTGCGCGTGGGATACCTGGTAGGGGTTGCGTGTGCGGGGTTGTGGGACGCTGCTGGAAGACGCTACTGGGTCTTCAGCGTTGCTGGTCGTGTTAGTCGAACAGGTTGGGATGCCTGGCCGGAGTGGGTGAGAGTCCCGTAGGCGAAAATGCGATTGGTGCGTGTGGTGGTGTTCCCGAGTAGCAGCGCTTTCGTGGAGGGTGCTGTGAATCTGGCGGGACCACTCGCTAAGCCTAAATACTTCCTGGTGACCGATAGTGGATAGTACCGTGAGGGAATGGTGAAAAGTACCCCGGGAGGGGAGTGAAAGAGTTCCTGAAACCGTGTGCCTGCAAACCGTCAGAGCCTTTTGGGGTGATGGCGTGCCTTTTGAAGAATGAGCCTGCGAGTTACTGCTGCGTGGCGAGGTTAACCCGTGTGTGGGGTAGCCGGAGCGAAAGCGAGTCTGAATAGGGCGTGTGAGTCGCGTGGTGTAGACCCGAAGCGGAGTGATCTACCCATGGCCAGGGTGAAGCGCGGGTAAGACCGTGTGGAGGCCCGAACCCACCAGGGTTGAAAACCTGGGGGATGAGTTGTGGGTAGGGGTGAAAGGCCAATCAAACTCCGTGATAGCTGGTTCTCCCCGAAATGCATTTAGGTGCAGCGTTGCGTGTTGCTTGGGTGGGGTAGAGCACTGGTTGGTTGATGGGCCTTCGCGGGTTACTGAGATCAGCCAAACTCCGAATACGCCTGAGTGTGAGCGTGGCAGTGAGACGGCGGGGGAGAAGCTTCGTCGTCGAGAGGGAAACAGCCCAGAGCATCGGCTAAGGCCCCTAAGTGTGCGCTTAGTGGGAAAGGATGTGGGATCGCCGAGACAACCAGGAGGTTGGCTTAGAAGCAGCCATCCTTGAAAGAGTGCGTAATAGCTCACTGGTCAAGTGGTCCTGCGCCGACAATGTAGCGGGGCTGAAGCGCACCGCCGAAGCCATGCCATACGTGTTGTAAGACACGGATGGGTAGGGGAGCGTCCTGCATGCGGTGAAGCGCCGGAGTGATCCTGGTGTGGAGTGTGTGGGAGTGAGAATGCAGGCATGAGTAGCGAGTGCAGAGTGAGAATCTCTGCCGCCGGATGACCAAGGGTTCCTGGGGAAGGTTCGTCCGCCCAGGGTGAGTCGGGGCCTAAGGCGAGGCCGACAGGCGTAGTCGATGGATAACGGGTTGATATTCCCGTACCCGTGTTGATGCGTCCATAGCGAAACCTTTGATACTAACCATCCTGGTGTGTGTTGATCCTTCGGGTGAGATGCGTGCTGGCATGGGACCTGATGGGGCGGTAGTTAAGTGATGGGGTGACGCAGGAGGGTAGCTCTGCCAGTGAGTGGTAGTACTGGTGTAAGCCTGTAGCCCGGTGTGTAGGTAAATCCGCATGCCATATAGGGTGAGGGGTGATGCGTAGCCGTTGTGGCGATGTGAGTGATCCCATGCTGTCGAGAAAAGCCTCTAGCGAGTGTCTTCACGGCCCGTACCCGAAACCGACACAGGTGGTCAGGTAGAGAATACCGAGGCGGTCGGGTGAACTGTGGTTAAGGAACTCGGCAAATTGCCCCCGTAACTTTGGGAGAAGGGGGGCCACTGCTGGTGAACATCCTTGCGGTGGGAGCTGGTGGTGGTCGCAGAGGCCAGGGAGAAGCGACTGTTTACTAAAAACACAGGTCCATGCGAAGCCGTAAGGCGATGTATATGGACTGACGCCTGCCCGGTGCTGGAACGTTAAGAGGACCCGTGAACCCGTAAGGGTGTAGCGGAGAATTTAAGCGCCAGTAAACGGCGGTGGTAACTATAACCATCCTAAGGTAGCGAAATTCCTTGTCGGGTAAGTTCCGACCTGCACGAATGGCGTAACGACTTCTCCGCTGTCTCGACCACAGGCCCGGTGAAATTGCAGTACGAGTAAAGATGCTCGTTTCGCGCGGCAGGACGGAAAGACCCCGGGACCTTTACTATAGCTTGGTATTGGTGTTTGGTTCGGCTTGTGTAGGATAGGTGGGAGACTGTGAAGCATTCACGCTAGTGGGTGTGGAGTCGCTGGTGAAATACCACTCTGGTCGTTCCGGGCATCTAACTCGGGTCCGTGATCCGGATCGGGGACAGTGCCTGGTGGGTAGTTTAACTGGGGCGGTTGCCTCCTAAAGAGTAACGGAGGCGCCCAAAGGTTCCCTCAGCCTGGTTGGCAATCAGGTGTTGAGTGTAAGTGTATAAGGGAGCTTGACTGTGAGACTGACGGGTCGAGCAGGTGCGAAAGCAGGGACTAGTGATCCGGCACTGGCTGGTGGAAGCGGTGTCGCTCAACGGATAAAAGGTACCCCGGGGATAACAGGCTGATCTTGCCCAAGAGTCCATATCGACGGCATGGTTTGGCACCTCGATGTCGGCTCGTCGCATCCTGGGGCTGGAGTTGGTCCCAAGGGTTGGGCTGTTCGCCCATTAAAGCGGCACGCGAGCTGGGTTTAGAACGTCGTGAGACAGTTCGGTCCCTATCCGCCGCGCGCGTAGGAGACTTGCGGAAGGCTGTCCCTAGTACGAGAGGACCGGGACGGACGAACCTCTGGTGTGCCAGTCGTTCTGCCAAGAGCGTGGCTGGTTGGCTATGTTCGGGAGGGATAACCGCTGAAAGCATCTAAGCGGGAAGCCTGTTCCTAGATGAGGTCTCCCACCCGTTTGTGGGTTAAGGCCCCCAAGAGATGATTGGGTTGACAGGCCAGATATGGAAGCACGGTAACGTGTGGAGTTGACTGGTGCTGATAGGCCGAGGACTTGCTCACAAAGATTGCTACGCACCCACTATACGGTTCTGGGACAACAACCAGAACCCTTTTGATAACGCACCCACTATACGGTTCTGGGACAACAACCAGAACCCTTTGATAATTACAGATGACTGCTTGTCGGTTATCGACTCCTTGAATTTTCCTGCCCGGTTTGGGTGGGGTGAGGGTTGTCGGTGGCGATGGCGGGGAGGGTCCGCCCGGTCCCATTCCGAACCCGGTAGCTAAGCTCCCCAGCGCTGATGGTACTGCACTCGACAGGGTGTGGGAGAGTAAGACACCGCCGACACACTATTTGAAGGGGCCCCTTCTTCCATTCCGATCGATCGGGGCGGCGGACACGGGCGGCGGCGCGACGCCCCAAAATCGTCTCTGACCTGGCGTTTTCACCTTTTGTGGGGGGTGGTTGTTGGGGGTGTTTCGGGGCCGTGTAACTTATTCCAAGTCAGCGCGACACGGGCCGGGAAAACCGGGCCGGGCCTGATGCGGGTCCCGCGAACCAAGCTCTCACGAATGAGTGGTAGAGTGGGCGGGCCTGAAAACGGTAAGACTTGATAAAGTGAAACGCTTGCGCGTGTTGAAAACTGAAGACCGAATGGTTTTCCGAAGATAACGAATTGGGTCGGATCGGAAACGAGCCCCCCCGGTTTGACAGCGGAAAACACGATGGTCTAAAGTCGGTGACACAAGAAAGCGAAGAGGAAATGCTCCTTGTCGGTGGCGATGGCGGGGAGGGTCCGCCCGGTCCCATTCCGAACCCGGTAGCTAAGCTCCCCAGCGCTGATGGTACTGCACTCGACAGGGTGTGGGAGAGTAAGACACCGCCGACACACTATTTGAGGGAGAGCCCCTCTTTCCTTCCGGAACCGGAAGGAAAGAGGGGCTCTCCCCATTTCTGCATCCCGGAAATCCCCCGCATGGCGGCCGACGAGAAGTAACCGGGCCGCGAGGCGGGCACCGTCGGCTCCTTCGGCCACCAGGGGACGGGACTCCTCCGATCGGCGCAGCCAGCGGCTGCCACCTGCGGTGGTGGTCACTCGGGTGGCGTAGTTCGAGGGCTCGATCGCGAGGTTCGTCCGGCTTAGACTCGGGAGTTAGTGAACTCGTTCACAAGCGGGTTCCCTGGGGCGGTCCACCGGGACGAGCGGGCCGCGCCGCGCACTGCACCGGACCAAGGAGTGTCATGACCAGCGCCACCAGCCGCCGCCGACCGGACGAAGACGCCGAGGTGATCGTCGTCGGAGCCGGGCCAGCCGGATCGACGGCTGCGACGTACCTGGCCCGCGCCGGCCTGGACGTCCTGCTTCTCGAAAAGAGCGTCTTCCCGCGGGAGAAGGTCTGCGGCGACGGCATCACCCCGAGGGGCGTCAAGCAGCTCATCGACCTGGGCATCGACACCCGCGAGGAAGCGGGATGGTTGCACAACCGGGGTCTGCGCGTCGTCGGCGGCGGCGTGCGGATGGAACTGGACTGGCCGAGCCTGGCCGACTTCCCGCCCTACGGCGTGGTCCGCCCCCGCAACGACTTCGACGACCTGCTCGCCCGCAACGCCCAGCGCGCCGGGGCTCGCCTGCTGCAGCAGACCACGGTGACCGGCGCGGTCACCGACGAGCGAACCGGCCGGATAACCGGGGTCGAGGCCAAGACCGGGCCGGAGCGCGTGCCAGTCACGTACCGTGCGCCGTTGGTGCTGGCCTGCGACGGGGTATCGGCTCGGTTGGCGCTGTCGGTGGGCATCGAGAAGCGCGACGACCGGCCGATGGGCGTCGCGGTGCGCCGGTACTACACCAGCCCGCGCACCAAGGACGACTTCCTGGAGTCCCACCTGGAGCTGTGGGACCGTTCGAACCGCGACGGACCGAAATTGCTGCCGGGGTACGGCTGGATCTTCGGGATGGGCGACGGCACCGTCAACGTCGGGCTCGGCATCCTGTCCACCTCCAAGGCCTACGGCAAGACGGACTACCGCCAGCTGATGCGTTCCTGGTTGGACGGAACCCCGGAGGAGTGGGGTTTCCGGGAGGAGAACGCCACCGGCCGGATCGGCGGCGCGGCGCTGCCGATGGGCTTCAACCGGATGCCGCACTACCGCAACGGCCTGCTGCTGGTCGGCGACGCCGGCGGGATGGTCAACCCGTTCAACGGCGAAGGCATCGCCTACGCGATGGAATCCGCCGCGCTGGCAGCGGAATGCGTGGTGCATGCGCTCGCCCGACCGACTGGATTTTCGCGGGAGCAGGCGCTGCGGCGGTACCCGACCGCGGTGCAGCAGGCGCTCGGCGGCTACTTCCGGATGGGCAACATCTTCAGCAAGTTGATTGGCAATCCCGCCGTCATGCGGATGGCCACTAAGCATGGTCTACCGAGGGCCACGCTGATGCGTTTCGTGTTGAAACTGTTGGCAAATCTCTACGACGAGAAGGGTGGCGACGCTATGGACCGTGTGATCAGCACCACTACTCGGCTGACCCCTAGCGCTTGATGGCGCGAGTCTGGTCAGATGTCCCGAACAGTGTGCCGGACGTCTCAAAGTTAGGTTCGCCTCACTACGGAGTCGATGCGGGCAACCGCATAGAGTGCGCAACCGAAGCCGTAGATGTGTTCTGCGTCTCGGCGGGGGCCGCCGAAGGAGGGCAGCGGAGTGCTTGATCCCTACGTCCCGCTGGTGTTGTTGTTCGCGCTGGCGCTCGCGTTCGCGGTGTTCTCAGTCGCGATCGCGCCACTGGTCGGTCCCCGCCGGTACAACAAGGCGAAGCTCGACGCCTACGAGTGCGGCATCGAGCCGTCGCCGCAGCCGGTGATCGGCGGCGGCCGGATGCCGGTCGCCTACTACCTGACCGCGATGTTGTTCATCCTGTTCGACATCGAGATGGTCTTCCTCTACCCGTTCGCGGTGTCCGCGGACGCCCTCGGCCTGTTCGGCGTGGTCGAGATCGTGCTCTTCATCGCGACCGTCGGTTTCGCCTACGTCTACGTCTGGCGAAGAGGCGGCCTGGACTGGAACTAGGGAACGCCCGAGCGGGTCGGCCCACGACTTTCGGAAGAACTAGCCGCAACGAAGCGGGAAGGAGTGCCGGAGATGGGGCTCGAAGAGCAGCTGCCCAACGGCATCCTGTTGGCAAACGTTGAAAAGCTCGTCAACTGGACCCGGAAGGCCTCGATGTGGCCGGCGACGTTCGGGTTGGCCTGCTGCGCGATCGAGATGATGACCGTCGGCGGTTCCCGCTACGACATCGCGCGCTTCGGCATGGAGCGGTTCTCCGCCACACCCCGACAGGCCGACCTGATGATCGTCGCGGGCCGGGTCACCAACAAGATGGCGCCGGTGCTGCGGCAGATCTACGACCAGATGCCGGAACCGCGCTGGGTGCTGGCGATGGGCGTGTGCGCCTCCAGCGGGGGCATGTTCAACAACTACGCGGTCGTGCAGGGCGTGGACCACGTGGTGCCGGTGGACATGTACCTGCCGGGCTGCCCGCCGCGGCCGGAGATGCTGCTGGACGCGATCCTCAAGCTGCACGCCAAGATCATGGACGAGCCGATCAACGCGAAGCGCGCGCAGCTGAAGCTGGAGAGCGGCGAGCGCACCCCGATGATCCCGTCCTCCGAGCGGTACGCGCCGAAGAACTGGGCGCAGCGGCGCCGGGCCGAGCGGCAGCAGGCCGCGCAGCGCCGCGAATTGGGTTCCGATCCGTCGTTGGGGGCGCTGGACCCAGCGCCGAAGCGCCCCCGCGAGCTCAAAGCGGGCAGGTGAGTTCGGTTGGCAGACAATGAATCCCAGTCCCGGGCGGTGGAGCCTGTCCGGGAGGAGTCCGCGCCGGTCTCCGGTCGCGCCCGCCGGGGCATGTTCGGGGTTCGCGGCACCGGCGACACCTCCGGCTACGGCGGCCTGCGGCTGCCGGCCTACGTGCCGCCCGCCGCGGAGCGCCCGTACGGAGGTTGGTTCGACGAGGTCGCCGACAACCTCTTCGCCGCGCTGCACGAGCAGGGCCTGCCTGCGGACACCGTGCAACAGGTGACCGTCGATCGCGGGGAGATCACCTTCTACGTGCACCGCGACCACCTGCTGGAGGTCTGCCGGACGCTGCGGGACGACCCGGCGCTGCGCTTCGAGCTGTGCAGCTCGGTGTCCGGTGTGGACTACGGTCCGGAGGTCCCGCAGCGGCTGCACTCGGTCTACCACCTGACGTCGATGACCTACCGGCGCCGGATCCGGCTGGAGGTCGTGCTGGAGGTCGACGATCCGCACCTGCCTTCGGTGGTGCCGGTGTACCCGACCGCCGACTTCCAGGAACGCGAGACCTGGGACATGTTCGGCATCGTCTACGACGGGCACCCGGCGCTGACCCGGATCCTGATGCCGGACGACTGGGACGGCCACCCGCAGCGCAAGGACTACCCGCTCGGCGGGATCCCGGTGGAGTACAAGGGCGCCGAGATCCCGCCGCCAGACCAGCGCAGGGCGTACTCGTGATAGCCGCGCGGCGAGGTCAGAGGTCCGATTTCCATTGAAATTGCGATCCGAGGACCGCAGCACACTGCGGAGAGGTGCTGGAGATGACTACCGAACCACTGGCCGACACCGGCTTCGGCGACCCGCAAGACCACCCGGGCGAGGCGCGGTCGCGGGAGACCACCGAGGGCCGGGTCTACACCGTCACCGGCGGCGACTGGGACGAGTTCATCGACGAGACGTCCGGCGAAGAGCGGGTCGTCATCAACCTCGGCCCGCAGCACCCGTCGACCCACGGCGTGCTGCGGCTGGTGCTGGAGCTCGAAGGCGAGACGGTCACCAAGGCCCGCTCGGTGATCGGCTACCTGCACACCGGCATCGAGAAGAACACCGAGTACCGCACCTGGACGCAGGGCGTCACCTTCGTGACGCGGATGGACTACCTGGCGCCGCTGCACAACGAGGCCGCCTACTGCATGGCGGTGGAGAAGCTGCTGGGCATCGAAGCGCCGCGGCGGGCGCAGGTGTTCCGGGTGCTGCTGATGGAGCTCAACCGGATCTCCTCGCACCTGGTGTTCCTGGCGACCGGCGCGATGGAGCTCGGCGCCACCACCGGCATGACCTACGGCTTCCGCGAGCGCGAAGAGGTCCTGCACCTGCTGGAGTACCTGACCGGCCTGCGGATGAACCACGCGTTCATCCGGCCCGGTGGCGTCGCCCAGGACCTCCCGGTGGACTACCGGGAGAAGATCCTGAACTTCGTCAAGGTCATGGACTCGCGGCTGCCGGACTACGACAAGCTGTTCACCGGCCAGCCGATCTGGAAGCAGCGGTTGAAGGACGTCGGCTACCTGCCGCTGGACGGCTGCATGCAGCTCGGCATCACCGGCCCGCTGCTGCGCGCCGCCGGGCTTGCCTGGGACCTGCGGAAGATCCAGCCGTACTGCGGCTACGAGGAGTACGAGTTCGAGGTGCCCACCAGCACCGACGCCGACTGCTACGCCCGGTACTTCCTGCGGCTGGAGGAGATCCACCAGTCACTGAAGATCATCCGGCAGTGCTTGGACAAGTTCGAGCCCGGCCCGCACATGGTGGAGGACAAGAAGATCGCCTGGCCGGCGAAGCTGAGCATCGGCCCGGACGGCATGGGCAACTCGCTGGAGCACGTCCGCAAGATCATGGGCCAGTCGATGGAATCGCTGATCCACCACTTCAAGCTGGTGACCGAGGGCTTCGACGTGCCGCCCGGCCAGGTGTACGTGCCGATCGAGTCGCCGCGCGGCGAGCTCGGCTACCACGTGGTCTCCGACGGCGGCACCCGGCCGATGCGGGTACACGTGCGGGAACCCAGTTTCGTGAACCTGCAGGCGATGCCCGCGATGTGCGAAGGCGGACTGGTGGCCGACGTGATCGCGGCGGTCGCCTCCATCGACCCGGTGATGGGCGGGGTGGATCGATGACCGAGCAGTTCGAGTTCACCACGAACAAAGAACAAACTGACCACGAGGCAGTGTCTATTAATGGCGACACCTCGGTGTTCGGCGAGGACGTGCGGGCCGACGCGAAGCAGATCATCGCGCGGTACCCGGAGTCCCGGTCGGCGCTGCTGCCGATGCTGCACCTGGTGCAGTCCGTGCAGGGTTGCGTCAGCGCCGAGGGCATCCAGTTCTGTGCCGAGCAGCTGGCACTGTCCACTGCGGAGGTCAGCGCGGTCGCGACGTTCTACACCATGTACAAGCGCAGGCCCTGTGGCCAGCACCTGGTGAGCGTCTGCACCAACACGATGTGCGCGGCCCTCGGCGGCGACGAGATCTACCGGAAGGTCGGCGAGCACCTCGGCGTCGGGCACGACGAGACGGCCGGTACGCCGGGCGAAGAGGGCTCGATCACGCTGGAGCACGCCGAATGCCTGGCCGCGTGCGACCTCGCCCCGGTGCTGCAGGTCAACTACGAGTACTACGACAACCAGACGCCCGAGCAGGCGCTGGAACTCGTGAAGGCGTTGCAGCGCGGGGAGAAACCGGCCCCGACGCGGGGGCCCGCGCTGTCCGACTTCCGCGGTGCCGAGCGCCAGCTGGCCGGTTTCTTCGACGACCTGGAGTCCACTGTGGCCGGAACTTCGGCCGCGGTCGAGACGGTGCGCGGCGCGCAGCTGGCCAACGAGCGCGGCTGGACCGCGCCGAGCATGCCCGACGACGTGGAAATGCCGCCGCTGCCGGAGAAGAAGTGAGGGTGGCCATGACCCAATCCACCAACAGCCAGCCCAGCACCAGCCCGGTGACCCCGGTACTGACGAAGCGGTGGCTGTCGCCGACCTCCTGGACGCTGCGCACCTACGAGCAGCTGGAGGGCTACACCGCGCTGCGAAAGGCGCTCAAGGCCCACCCCGACCAGCTCATCGAGCTGGTCAAGGCCGCCGGGCTGCGAGGTCGCGGCGGCGCCGGATTCCCGGCCGGGGTGAAGTGGAGCTTCATGCCCAAGGACCCGGTCAAGCCGCACTACCTGGTCATCAACGCCGACGAGGGCGAGCCGGGGACTTGCAAGGACATCCCGCTGATGATGGCGGACCCGCACTCGCTGATCGAGGGCTGCATCATCGCCAGCTACGCGATGCGCGCCAACCACTGCATGATCTACGTGCGCGGCGAGGCACTGCACCCCATCCGGCGGTTGAACAACGCGGTCCGCGAGGCCTACCAGGCCGGCTACCTCGGCAAGAACATCCTCGATTCCGGCTTCGACCTGGACATCGTGGTGCACGCCGGCGCGGGTGCCTACATCTGCGGTGAGGAGACCGCGCTGCTCGACTCGCTGGAGGGCAAGCGCGGGCAGCCGCGGCTGAAGCCACCGTTCCCGGCCGCGGCCGGGCTCTACGCCTGCCCGACCACGGTCAACAACGTCGAGACGATCGCCTCGGTGCCGTTCATCGTCAACGGCGGCGCCGAGTGGTTCCGCAAGATGGGCACCGAGAAGTCGCCCGGCCCGAAGATCTACTCGATCTCCGGGCACGTCGAGCGGCCCGGCCAGTACGAGGCCCCGCTGGGCACCACGCTGCGCGAGCTGCTGGAGCTCGCGGGCGGCATGAAGGACGGCATCCCGCTGAAGTTCTGGACGCCAGGCGGCTCGTCGACCCCGATGTTCACCGCCGAGCACCTGGACGTGCCGCTGGACTTCGAGGGCGCGGCCGAGGCCGGGTCGATGCTGGGCACGACCGCGGTGATGGTGTTCAACGAGACCGTTTCGGTGCCGTGGGCCGTGATGAAGTGGACCCAGTTCTACGAGCATGAGTCATGCGGCAAGTGCACGCCGTGCCGGGAGGGCACCTACTGGCTGGCGCAGGTGCTGGAGCGGATGGTCGACGGGCGCGGCACCGAGGAGGACATCGACACCCTCCTGGACGTCTGCGACAACATCTTCGGCCGCTCGTTCTGCGCCCTCGGTGACGGCGCTGTGAGCCCGATCGTCAGCGGCATCAAGTACTTCCGCGAGGAGTTCCTCGCGCTGTGTGAGAAGAACAAGACCGGCGAGTCCGCACTGGTAGGAGCGGCCCGATGACGGTGGCACCAGAAGCAGAAGCCCGTCCGGTACCGGAGGGTTACGTCCGCCTGACCATCGACGGCATCGAGGTCGTGGCGCCCAAGGGCGAGCTGCTGATCCGCACCGCGGAGCGGATGGGCATCACCATCCCGCGGTTCTGCGACCATCCGCTGCTGGACCCGGCCGGGGCCTGCCGGCAGTGCCTGGTCGAGGTCGAGATGGGCGGGCGGCCGATGCCCAAGCCGCAGGCGTCCTGCACCATGACCGTCGCCGACGGCATGGTGGTCAAGACGCAGCGGACCTCGCCGGTGGCGGACAAGGCGCAGCAGGGCGTGATGGAACTGCTGCTGATCAACCATCCGCTGGACTGCCCGATCTGCGACAAGGGCGGCGAGTGCCCGCTGCAGAACCAGGCGTTGAAGCACGGCCGCGCCGAGTCCCGCTTCCACGACGCGAAGCGGACCTTCGTCAAGCCGGTGCCGATCTCCTCGCAGGTGCTGCTGGACCGGGAGCGCTGCGTGCTCTGCCAGCGCTGCACCCGGTTCTCCAAGCAGGTGGCCGGGGATCCGTTCATCGAGCTGCTGGAGCGCGGGGCGATGCAGCAGATCGGCATCGGCGAGCAGCAGCCGTTCCAGTCGTACTTCTCCGGCAACACCATCCAGATCTGCCCGGTCGGGGCGCTGACCAGCGCGGCCTACCGGTTCCGGTCCCGGCCGTTCGACCTGGTGTCGACGCCCGGCCAGTGCGAGCACTGCGCGTCCGGCTGCGAGATCCGCAACGACTGGCGGCGCGGCAAGGTGATGCGGCGGCTGGCCGGGGACGACCCGGAGGTCAACGAGGAGTGGATCTGCGACAAGGGCCGGTTCGCGTTCCGCTACGCCACCGCCAACGACCGGATCACCCGGCCGCTGATCCGCGAGAACGGCGAGCTGCGGCCCGCGTCGTGGACCGAGGCGTTGCAGACCGCCGCGAAGGGGCTGGCCGCCGCCCGTGACGCGGACGGCGTCGGGGTGCTGCCCGGCGGCCGGTTGACCGTCGAGGACGCCTACGCGTACTCGAAGTTCGCCCGGATCGCTTTGCGCACCAACGACATCGACTACCGGTCGCGGCCGCACTCGGAGGAGGAGCTGCGGTTCCTGGAGTCCACTGTGGTGGGTGTGACGCCGGGGACCGGAGTCACCTACCGGGAGCTGGAGTCCGCGCCCGCGGTGCTGTGCGTGGCCTTCGAGCCGGAGGAGGAATCGCCGATCGTCTTCCTGCGGCTGCGGAAAGCGGCCCGCGATGGAAAGACCAAGGTGTTCCACGTGGGGCCGTGGGCCTCGCCGGGCGTGGAGAAGACCACGGTCATCGTGCACGACGGTGGCCCGGTCCGGACCGGCGCACTGATCCCGTGCATGCCGGGCGATGAGCCCCTGCTCCTGCGCGAACTCCCGTCCGATGCGGAGAACGCGCTGCAGCAGCCGGGCGCGGTACTGATCGTCGGTGAGCGCGCGGCGGAGATTCCGGGGCTGTACTCCGAGGTCCTGCGCGCCGCGCAGCGGACCGGAGCCCGGGTCGCCTGGATCCCCCGGCGGGCCGGGGAGCGCGGGGCGATCGAGGTCGGCGCGCTGCCGACGCTGCTGCCCGGCGGCCGACCGGTCGCCGATGCGGCCGCCCGCGCCGAGATCGAGCAGTCCTGGGGGCTGGCCTCCGGCGCGCTTCCCACGACGGCCGGTCGCGACCTCACCGGGATCCTCGCCGCCGCCGCGGCCGGAGAGCTGTCCGGCCTGGTCGTCGGCGGCGTCGACCCGAACGACCTGCCCGACCCGGCGCTGGCCGAGAAGGCCCTGCACCGCGCGGACTTCGTGGTCAGCCTGGAGCTGCGGCCCAGCGCCGCCACCAAGCACGCCGACGTGGTGCTGCCCATCGCGCCGAGCGTCGAGAAGGCCGGTAGCTACCTGAACTGGGAAGGCCGCCGCCGCGAATTCCGCACCACCATCGAGGGCACCGGGGCCCTGCCGGACTGCCGGGTGCTCGACACGCTCGCGGTGGAGATGGACGCGGACCTGTTCACCCAGACCCCGGCCGCCGCAGGCGCCGAACTGGACCGCATCGGACCGCACACCGGCGCCCGGTTGCCTGCGCCGGACGAACCGGGCGGGCAGGCACCACCCATCGGTGCGAACCAAGCGGTGCTGGCGACCTGGCGGCAGCTGCTCGACAACGGGTCGATGCAGGCCGAGGAGCCGAACCTGGCGGGCACCGCGCGGCGGACTGTCGCAGTGCTCTCGCCGCGCACCGCGCAGCAGATCGGCCTCGGCCACGGCCAGCGCATCGAGGTCCGCACCGCCAAGGGCGCAGTCGTGCTGCCGGTCGAGTTCGCCGAGATGCCCGACGGTGCACTGTGGCTGCCCGCCGACTCCGGCACGTCGGAGGTGCACCGCGTCCTCGGCGTCGGGCACGGCGCGCTCGTCGACATCGCCGCCACCACGCCGATGCCTCCCGCGGCCGGCAATGGCCACGGCACCACCCACCTCGACGGGGGGAGAGCATGACCAGAACCGCGGAACTGCTCGCCGACGATCCGCTCTGGCTGATCCTGCTGAAGGTCCTGGTGATCTTCGTTTTCCTGGTCGTCATGACGCTGTTGACGATCTGGGCGGAGCGCCGGGTCATCGGCCGGATGCAGCACCGGCCCGGCCCCAACCGGGCGGGCCCATTCGGGTTGCTGCAGTCGTTGGCGGACGGCTTGAAGCTGGCGTTCAAGGAGGACATCCGGCCCGTCCTGGCCGACAAGTGGGTGTACTTCCTGGCCCCGGTGATCTCGGCGGCGCCCGCGCTGGTGTCGTTCTCGGTGATCCCGATCGGCCCCGAGGTCACCATCTTCGGCGAGCGGACCGCGCTGCAACTGGTGGACCTGCCGGTCGGCCTGCTGGTCGTGCTGGCCTGCGCCTCCATCGGCGTCTACGGCATCGTGCTGGCGGGCTGGGCTTCCGGCTCGCCGTACCCGCTGCTCGGCTCGCTGCGTTCGGCCGCGCAGGTGATCTCCTACGAGATCGCGATGGGCCTGTCGTTCGTCGCGGTGATCATGTACTCGGGCACGCTGTCCACCTCGGGCATCGTCGAGGCGCAGACGGGCGGCTGGTTCTTCCTGCTGCTGCCGTTCAGCTTCGCCGTCTACGTGGTGTCAATGGTCGGTGAGACCAACCGCGCGCCATTCGACCTGCCAGAAGCGGAGTCGGAGCTGGTCGGCGGGTTCCACACCGAGTACTCGTCGCTGAAGTTCGCGCTGTTCTTCCTCGCCGAGTACATCAACATGGTCACCGTCTCGGCGCTGGCGACGACGCTGTTCCTCGGCGGCTGGCACGCGCCGTGGCCGCTGTCGCTGATCGGCGACGGGGTGTTCAACACCGGTTGGTGGCCGGTGCTGTGGTTCCTCGGCAAGACGGTGGCGTTCCTGTTCTTCTTCATCTGGCTGCGCGGCACGCTGCCCCGCCTGCGCTACGACCAGTTCATGAACCTGGGCTGGAAGGTCCTGGTCCCGCTGAGCCTGGCGTGGATCATCGCGGTGACCGTGATCCGCGCGCTGCGCAACGAGGAAGCGGTCACCTCGCAGCAGTTCCTCATCGGCGGCGGCGTCGTGATCGCGATCCTGCTGGCGGCGACGTTCCTGATCCCGGACCGCAAACCGGCCAAGGACGCCGACGAGATCCCGCTGGCCGGCAGCGGTTACCCGGTTCCGCCGCTGGACCTGCAAGTCCCCGAGACCCCACCGCGCCGCACCCCGGTGCGCAGCGGTGCCGGCGAGGTCGCGGGTCCGGAAGGCGAGGAGGCGCCTCATGGGAATGTTTGATCCGATCAAGGGCTTCGGCGTCACCTTCTCGACCATGTTCAAGAAGGTCGTCACCGAGGAGTACCCCGAGGTCAAGAAGATCCCGGCGCCCCGGTTCCACGGCCGCCACCAGCTCAACCGGCACCCGGACGGGCTGGAGAAGTGCGTCGGCTGCGAGCTGTGCGCCTGGGCGTGCCCGGCCGACGCGATCTTCGTGGAGGGCGGGGACAACACCGACGAGGCCCGGTTCTCGCCCGGTGAGCGCTACGGCGCGGACTACCAGATCAACTACCTGCGCTGCATCGGCTGCGGGTTGTGCATCGAGGCCTGCCCGACGCGCGCGCTGACGATGACCAACGAGTACGAAACCGCCGACGACAACCGCCAGGACCTGATCTACACCAAGGCGGACCTGCTGGCGCCGCTGCTGCCCGGCATGGAGCAGCCGCCGCACCCGATGCGGCTGGGCAACGACGAGCAGGACTACTACGTGCGTGGTCCCGAGTTGGCCCGGCAGCGGGGGATCCCGGCGGAGGAGACGGTCGAGTCCGGGCATGAGGAGGCCGGGAGATGACCATCGAAGCGGCGCAGTTCCTCGCGCAGGCGCCGAGTGGCGTGGTGGGCACCGGCGAGACGGTGGTCTTCTGGGTGCTCGGCCCGCTGGCGCTGGTCGGTGCGCTGGGCATGGTGTTCGCCCGCAACGCGGTCCACTCCGCGTTGTGGCTGGCGCTGACGATGCTGAGTCTCGGCGTGCTCTACATGGTGCAGAGCGCCCCGTTCCTCGGCTTCACCCAGATCATCGTCTACACCGGCGCGATCATGATGCTGTTCCTGTTCGTGCTGATGATGGTCGGCCGCGACTCCTCGGACTCGGTGGTCGAGGTGCTGCGCGGGCAGCGGCTGTGGGCCGGTCTCGGCGGCATAGGCCTCGCCGTGCTGCTGGTCTCCGGGCTGGCGCGGGCGCTGACTGCCGTGCAGCCCGCCGCGCTGCTGGACCCGTGGACCCCGGCCGGTGGCGGCGCGGGCGGCCTGGGGCGGCTGATCTTCACCGACTACCTGTTCCCGTTCGAGCTGACCTCGGCGCTGCTGATCACCGCCGCGGTGGGCGCGATGGTGCTGGCCTACGGCGGCAAGGGCCGCGGCCCGCGGTTGAGCCAGAAGGAGCGGGCCAACGCCCGGTTCCGCGGCGACCGCCCGTCGCCGCTGCCCGGCCCCGGCGTGTACGCGACGGCTAACTCCGTCGCCGTCCCGGCGCTGCTGCCGGACGGATCGGTGGCGCCGGAATCGCTGTCGGAGCTGCTGGAGAACCTGCCCGCGGACCGGCTCGGCGAGGAGCGGCGCGCGGTCGCCGGCACGGAGCCGGTGCCCGATCCGCACGCGTTGACCGGCGGGCACCACGAGGAGACCCCCTCGGCGCCCGAGCAGAAGAACTCGGCCCTCCCGAACGCCAACGGCAACGGGGCGGGCAGCACCAACGGCCACGAGTCCGAGCACGTCTCCTCCGAGGAGGTCCGGCAGTGACGCCCACCTACTACCTGCTGCTGTCGGCGTTGCTGTTCACCATCGGTGCCGTCGGGGTCCTGGTGCGCCGCAACGCGATCGTGGTGTTCATGTGCATCGAGCTGATGCTCAACGCGGTCAACCTGACGCTGGTGACCTTCGCCCGCATCGAGGGGACGGTGCATGGGCAGGTCATGGCCTTCTTCGTGATGGTGGTCGCCGCGGCCGAGGTGGTGGTCGGCCTGGCCATCATCATGTCGATCTTCCGGACGCGTCGCTCGGCCTCGGTCGATGACGCCAACCTGCTGAAGTACTGAGAGGGCGCGTGGTGACGGCAATGATGACTACCGGGGCCTTCCTGGCCGGGACCAACCCGGACGTGGTCAGCGCGGCCGGCGGGATCCAGCAGAACGCCTGGCTGCTGGTCGCATTCCCCGCGCTGGGCGCGCTGATCCTGCTCGTCGCCGGACGACGGTCCAACGGCTGGGGCCACATCCTCGGTTGCGCCACCGTGATCGCGTCCTTCGTGTACGGGGTGCTGCTGTTCAGCTCCATCGCCGGGATGCCCGAGGGCGGCCAGGTGCGGGAACTGCACATGTTCTCGTGGATCCCGGTCAACGCCCTGCAGGTCGACTTCGGGCTCCGGCTCGACCCGCTGGCGATGGTGTTCGTGCTGCTGATCACCGGTGTGGGCTCGCTGATCCACATCTACTCGATCGGCTACATGGCGCACGACCAGGAAGGCCGAACCGGGCGGGACAACACCGAACGCCGCCGGTTCTTCGCCTACCTCAACCTGTTCGTCGCCGCGATGCTGGTCCTGGTGCTGGGCAACAGCTTCGTGACCCTGTACCTGGGTTGGGAAGGCGTCGGCCTCGCGTCGTACCTGCTGATCGGCTTCTGGCAGGGCCGCCCGTCGGCGGCCGCAGCGGCGACGAAGGCGTTCGTGATGAACCGGGTCGGTGACGTCGGCCTGGCGCTGGCGATCTTCCTGCTGTTCGCGAACCTGGGCACCACCCAGTACACCGAGGTCTTCGCCCGCGCCGGCGAGCTCACGCCGGGCGTACTGCTGGCGATCACGCTGCTGCTGTTGCTGGGTGCCTGCGGCAAGTCCGGCCAGGTGCCGCTGCAGGCGTGGTTGCCGGACGCGATGGAAGGCCCGACCCCGGTGTCCGCGCTCATCCACGCCGCGACCATGGTCACCGCGGGCGTGTACCTGATCGCGCGGTCCAACCCGCTGTTCACGCTCTCGCCCGGCGGGCAGCTGGCGGTCACCATCGTCGGTGCCGTGACGTTGCTGGTCGGCTGCATCATCGGTTGCGCCTACGACGACATCAAGAAGGTCCTGGCGTATTCCACGGTCAGCCAGATCGGCTACATGATGCTGGCCGTCGGGCTCGGCCCGGCCGGGTATGCGCTGGGCATCATGCACCTGCTGACCCACGGCTTCTTCAAGGCCGGGCTGTTCCTCGGGGCCGGTTCGGTGATGCACGGCATGAACGACGAGGTCGACATGCGCAAGTTCGGCGGCCTCTACCGGTTCATGCCGATCACCTTCGCCACCTTCGGGCTCGGCTACCTGGCGCTGATCGGTTTCCCGTTCCTGTCCGGGTTCTACTCGAAGGACGCGATCATCGAGGCGGCGTTTGGCCAGGAGGGCTGGCGCGGCTGGGTGTTCGGCGGCGCGGCGATGCTGGGCGCGGCGATCACCGCGTTCTACATGACCCGCCTGGTGCTGATGACGTTCTTCGGCGAGAAGCGCTGGGAGAAGCTGAATGCCGAGAACGCGCCCGGGGGCGCGGACAGAGCCTTCCACCCGCACGAGTCGCCCGCGGTGATGACCGCGCCGATGATCGTGCTGGCCGTCGGCTCGGTCGCGGCGGGCATGTTCTTCGCCGGCGGCGACCGGCTGGTCGGATTCCTCGCGCCGTCGCTGGGCGAACTGCACGAGGCCGAGCACACCGCGATCCCGCACGCGATGATCCCGGTGCTGACCGTCGCGCTCTCCGCGCTGGGCGTGCTGATCGCCTGGCTGGTGGTCGGGCGCAAGCCGGTTCCGGTGGAGCGCCCGGAGCGGGTGTCGCCGATCGTGCGCGCGGCCCGCGCGGACCTGGGCGGCAACGCGCTGAACAACCTCCTGGCGGTGCGGCCGACGTTCGGCCTGGCGCGCGGACTGGTCACTGTGGACCAGAAGGGCGTCGACGGCACTGTCAACGGCATCGCCGGGTTCCTCGGCTTCAGCTCCGGCCGACTGCGCCGGCTGCAGACCGGCTTCGTCCGGTCCTACGCCCTGTCCATGCTCCTCGGCGGAATCCTGGTGATCGCCGCCCTGATGGCAGTGGGGATCCCGACATGACGACCTCGTTGCGCCCCGGACCGCGGTTTCAATTGAAACTGCCGTCAACCCGGGGATCCGGTCCACAGTTTCAATTGAAACTGGACGTCCACTGTGGACATCGCGGTTGGCCGAGCGAGCTCCGGGAGGAGATCCGATGACCCTGCTCCTCGCACTGATCCTGCTGCCGATCGTCGGGTCGGTCGTGGTGGCGCTGCTGCGCGGGAACGCGGTGGTGGCCAAGTGGACCGCGCTCGGGTTCTCCGTGGCGGAGCTGCTGGTCGCGGTCGCCGCGTGGTTCACCTACGACCCGGCGGGACCGCGGCTGCAGCTCACCAGCTCGGTGGAGTGGATCCCGGCGTTCGACATCCGGCTCTCGCTCGGCGTGGACGGCATCGCGCTGGTGATGATCGCGGTGATCGCGCTGCTCACCCCCCTGGTGCTCGGCTACAGCTGGGGTGAGCGCCTGCCTGCCGGGCGCACCCACGGCGGCTTCTTCTCGCTGCTGCTGCTGGAGCAGGCCCTGACGGTTGCGGTGTTCGCCGCGACCGACGTGTTCCTGTTCTATGTGCTCTTCGAGATCATGCTGATCCCGATGTACTTCCTCATCGGCGGCTACGGCGGCGAGAACCGCACCTACGCCGCGGTGAAGTTCTTCCTGTACTCGTTCCTCGGCGGCCTGATCATGCTGGCCTCGGCTATCGGCGCGTACGTCTACAGCGCGCAGGTCACCGGGCGCGGCACCTTCGACTGGGCGTCGCTTGTGCCGGTGCTTTCCGACGCGCCGACCAGCGTGCAGGTGTGGCTGTTCCTCGGGTTCTTCACCGCGTTCGCCATCAAGGCCCCGCTGATCCCGTTCCACACCTGGCTGCCGGACGCGGCGCAGCAGGCGCCGATCGGTGTCGCGGTGATCGTCGTCGGCGTGCTCGACAAGGTCGGCACCTTCGGCTTCCTGCGCTACAGCCTGCCGCTGACGCCGGAGGCGTCGAAGCTGCTCGCCCCGATGGTGTTGGTGCTCGCGGTGATCGGCGTGCTCTACGGCTCGCTGCAGGCCTTCGGCCAGACCGACCTCAAGCGCTTCATCGCCTACGTGTCGATCGCGCACTTCGGCTTCATCGCGCTGGGCATTTTCGCGTTCACCTCGCAGGCGCAGGTGGGCGCGGTGTCGTACATGATCAACCACAGCATCGCGACGGGCATGCTGATCCTGGTGATCGGCATGGTGATCGTGCGCGGCGGTTCCACCCGGATCGCCGACTACGGCGGCATGGCGAAGGTCGCGCCGCTGCTGGCCGGCACGCTGCTGATCGCCGGGTTGAGCACCCTGTCGCTGCCCGGCACGAACTCGTTCATCAGCGAGTTCCTGGTACTGGTCGGTGCTTTCCAGACCCAGCCGGTGTACACGGTGTTCGCCACCATCGGCATGGTGCTGGCCGCCGTCTACGTGCTCTGGCTGTACCAGCGGACGATGCAGGGCCCGGTGCGCGGTGACGCGCTGCTGGGCACCGCGGGCGGGCCGGGCACGGTGACCGACCCGAACAAGCCGGGCGCGCACCGGCTGCGGGTTGGCGACCTCGGCGCCCGCGAGATCGCGGTGCTGACCCCGCTGATCGTGCTGGTGCTCGCGTTGGGCTTCTACCCGAAGCCGGTGTTGGACGTGATCAACCCGTCGGTCGCGGCAACCATGAGCGAGGTCGGCGTCACCGACCCCGTGACCTCGCAGGGAGGTAACTGACAGTGGGCGTCTTGACGAATGGGGCGGGCGCGATGACGCAGCTCCCGGACGTGCAGATCCCGCCGATCGACTACGCGGCCATCGCCCCGATCCTGGTGATCCTCGGCGCGGCCTGCCTGGCGATCCTCGTCGAGGCGTTCCTGCCGCGGCACCAGCGCTGGTCGGTGCAGGTGGGCTTGAGCCTGGCGGCGATCGTGATCGCCGGGGTGGCGTTGGCGGTGTACGCCCGCGGCGGCGGTACCGGCGTGACCACGCTGTCCGACAGCCTCGCGGTCGACCCGCCCACGCTGTTCCTGTGGGGCACCCTGCTCGCGCTCGGCCTGGCGGCGATCCTGATGATCGCGGACCGCTCGGTGGAGCCGGGCGGCGCCTTCGTCGCCGAGTCGCGGGCCACCGACGGGCCGGGCGCGATGACCCGCGCGGCCGCCGGGGTCGCGGGGATGCGCACCGAGGTCTTCCCGCTCGCCCTGTTCTCCCTCGGCGGGATGATGGTGTTCTGCGCGGCGAACGACCTGCTGACCATGTTCATCGCGCTCGAGGTGCTGAGCCTGCCGCTGTACCTGATGTGCGGGCTGGCCAAACGGCGTCGCTTGCTGTCGCAGGAGGCGGCGGTCAAGTACTTCCTCCTCGGCGCGTTCGCCTCTGCGTTCTTCCTTTACGGCCTGGCCCTGCTCTACGGCTACGCCGGTTCGGTGAAGCTCCAGGCCATCGCGGACGCCACCGCCGGAACGGAGCGCTCGGACACGCTGCTGTTCGCCGGGCTCGGGCTGCTGCTGGTGGGCCTGCTGTTCAAGGCCTCGGTCGGCCCGTTCCACACCTGGACCCCGGACGTCTACCAGGGCGCCCCGACCGCGGTCACCGGCTTCATGGCGGCCTGCACCAAGGTCGCCGCGTTCGGCGGGATCCTGCGGGTGCTGCAGGTCGCGTTCCAGGCGTCCAGCTGGGAGTGGCGCGGTGTGCTGTGGGCCGTGGCGATCGCGTCGATGGTCATCGGCGTGGTGCTCGGCCTGACGCAGCGCGACATCAAGCGGATGATCGCCTACTCGTCCGTCGCGCACGCCGGGTTCATGCTGATCGGTGCGATCGCACTGACCGAGCGCGGGCTGGCCGGCACGCTGTTCTACCTGCTGACCTACGGGTTCACCACGATCGCCGTGTTCGGTGTGATCAGCCTCGTGCGCAGGGCCGATGGTGAGGCAACTCACCTTTCGGACTGGGCCGGGTTGGCGAAGCGTTCACCGCTGGTCGCCGGGGTGTTCACCTTCCTGCTGTTCGCCCTCGCTGGCATCCCGCTGACGAGCGGTTTCGTCGGGAAGTTCGTGGTCTTCGAGGCGGCACTGGCGGATGGCATGGCCCCGCTGGTGGTGGTGGCCCTGGTGGCCAGTGCGGTTGCCGCCTTCTTCTACCTTCGTGTCATCGTGCTGATGTACTTCAGCGAACCGGCCGCGGACGGCCCCACCGTCAGCGTGCCGGGTGCGTTCACGACAGCGGCGATCACGCTCGGTGTGGTCGTGACGCTGCTGCTGGGCGTGCTGCCGACCTTGGCTCTGGACTGGGCGAACGTCGGTGGCTTCGTGTCGTAGAGTGCTCGCCCGTAGGGCGATCCGGGGGAGCGAAGGCGACGGTGACGTGAGCAGGCCAGCGGGTGACCCGATCAGTGAGCTGACCACGGGCGGATCGGGCGGGTTCGACATCGCCGATGAGGCGTTGGCCGACTCGGTGCGGGAGGGCTTGGCGCGGGTGGAGCAGCTGCTGCGCGAATCGGTGCGCAGCGACTTCGAGTTCGCCACTCGCACCTCGCTGCACCTGGTGGATGCGGGAGGCAAGCGGTTCCGGCCGCTGTTCACGCTGCTCGCCGCGCAGTTCGGCGACCCCGATGCGGAAGCGGTGATCAAGTCCGCGGCGGTGGTCGAGATGATCCACCTCGCCACGCTCTACCACGACGACGTGATGGACGAAGCGACCATGCGGCGCGGCGCGACCAGCGCCAACGCCCGCTGGGACAACTCGGTCGCGATCCTGACCGGCGACTTCCTGTTCGCCCGGGCGTCCCGGCTGATCGCCGACCTCGGCAGCGAAGCGGTCCGGCAGATGGCGCGCACCTTCGAGGCGCTGGTCACCGGCCAGATGCGGGAGACGGTCGGGTTCGGTCGGAACGAGGAGGCCGTCGAGTTCTACCTCACGGTGATCTACGAGAAGACCGGTTCGCTGATCGCCACCGCCGGGCGGTTCGGCGCCTGGTTCTCCGGTGTGGACGAGGCGACGATCGACTCGCTGGAACGGGTCGGCCGGATCCTGGGCACCGGTTTCCAGATCTCCGACGACATCATCGACATCGCCTCGCCGGCCGACGAGTCCGGCAAGACCCCGGGCACCGACCTCCGCGAGGGGGTGCGGACGCTGCCGATGCTGTACGCGCTGGCCGACGAGGACACCTCCCCGAGACTGCGCGAACTGCTCGCCGGGCCGCTGACCGTGGACGCCGAGGTCGACGAGGCACTGGAGCTGCTGCGCGCGTCCAACGGGCTCGCGCGGACCCGCGCCACCCTGGACGAATTCGCCGACGACGCCCGCAAGGAGCTCGCCTCGCTGCCGGACGTCCCGGCCCGCGAAGCGTTGTGGATGCTGGTCGACTACGTGGTGGCGCGAACTCGCTGAGGCGGACCCGCGGCGATCATGGGCTTCCGCCGGTCCCACTGGCCGTGCGTCCTTTGCGCGGCTGTAGAGGCTGTTTCGAAAACCGTTCTGCGTAGTGGTGCGGGTAGCGGAAACGTCAGACGACGTCTGAGAATCCGCAGCGGTGCGAGCTGCGTAGGTGGGCTAAGCGGCTGGCGCCGGTTCAAAGACAAAAGCCCGGCCTGCCACATCCCGGACGACCACTTCCAAAACAGCCTCTGTGGCACCCGAAAAGACTCATAGTCGGCAGGAAAACCGATAGAGCCACAGCGTTCGCGTGCCCGGAAAGTTGTGCGAGGGCAACCCGAGCGTGTCACGAGCCGGTCAAGCTGGCCCTCGGCAGAGGTGTCCCGTGGTAGGTATCCCTCGGAGAACTGGCGACGCTGCTGGAGCCCTGAGGAGGGACATCGCTCGTGATCACCTGGCTGTTCACCCAGGTGTGGTTGTGGAGCCTCGCCGCGTTCGCGCTGGGGGCGCTGATCACCTGGCTGCTCTTCGTCCGCCCGCTGCGACGCCGCCTGGCGGAATTCACCGCACCCTACCCGGAGGACGAGTACGCGTACGACCAGCCGGGCGGCTACGAGGGCTACGACGCGGACGAGCGGACCGCCGGTGATGCCCCGTTCGACCTGCTGCGTTCGACGCCACAACGCCGGGAGCCGGACGAGCCGGAGGTCGGCGACTGGGGGCGAGCCCCGCGGCCCTGGGTGGCCCCGGAGCAGGTGAAGCCCGCGCGCAACGACAACGACAGCGAGTGGTTCCGCGAGTGGGACGAGCGCGTGAACGCGGTCGGAGCGAACCGCGACGACGCCGCGGTGACTGCGGTGCAGCCGCGCGGCCCGGTGACGCCGCCCGGGCCCGGGGAGCGCGCCGGGGCGCAGCCGCCGAGAGCTGAGGAGCCCGCCGGGACGGCGAAGCCGGAGTCGGCCGGTGGCGCGGCTACGCCGCAGGCCTCGGCGGAATCAGCTGGGACGGCACGGAAGCCTGACAAGACGCCGATATCGGCGGAATCCGTTGCGGCCACACGGAAACCTGCCTCGCGGCAGGCGTCGGCCGAGCCCGACACGGTCGTCGAACCGGTGGTGGAACCGCAGGTCGTCGGGGAGTGGGCCGAGACCCTGCGGACGCCCGCCAGGGAGCAGCCTGCAGAACCCGCGACGGTGTGGCCGGACGCGGAGCCCGAGACGACGGAGTCGTCGGCGAGATCTCCCGAGGAAGTGATCGCGGCGATCGCCGCGGAAGCCGCCGCGGAGCTCGTCGCCGGGACGCCTGCGAAGCAGGCGGAGCCCCCGGAGACCGGGAACGCGGAGCGCGGAGCGGACGACGCGACGGAGTCGCGGTTGTCCGGGCAGCTGCGGTCGCTGTTCGAGTCGGTGCGGCCGCGAAGCGGCGGGGCGTCGGAGACGCCGTACGTGCCGCCGGTCGGAGCGGATGCGACGCAGGTGATCCCGAAGGTCCCGCCGCCGCTGCCGCGGCGCACGCCCGGTGCCGGGCCGCGGCCCGGTCGGGCGGGCGGCTCGGGGCCGATGATCAAGGGACACTTCGCGTCCCGGCAGTACCACAGCCCCGAATCGCCGGCTTACGGCAAGATCGTCGCCGACGTTTGGTTCCGCACCCCGGCCGACGCCGAGATTGCCGGCTTCGAACCCTGGTACGGCCAACGCGCCACCTGAGGCCCGCTAACCGAAACGAGGTCGGCGAAGGGTTCGGGGGGCTTCACTCCGGCTGGGGTTGGCGCTCCAGGAGCCGGGAGAGGACCACTGTGGACACCGTCCGGCTCACGAACTCCACCGAGCGCAGGCGCTCCATCGCCTCTTCGAGGTGGTGTATGTTCGCCGCCCGCAGGTGCACGATCGCGTCGGCCTCCCCAGACACCGTGTAGGCCGCGACCACCTCCGGCAGCGGTTCGAGCCCGACGCGGATCCGGTGCGCCGGGACGTTGCCCTCGCAGTGCACCTCCACGAACGCCTCGGTTCCCCAGCCCAGCGCCTCCGGGTCCACGACTGCGGTGAACCCCTGCAGCACGCCCAGGTCCAGCAGCTTGTCCACCCGCCGCTTCACTGCGGGCGCGGACAGGCCCACCTCCGCGCCGATCTCCGCGTAGCTCGCCCGGGCATCGGCGACCAGTTGCGAAATGATTCGTTGGTCCAAAGCGTCCATACGCAACATTCTGCCGCAAAAAACGAACGGAGCGTTGTTGATAGCTCGTCAGGCCAACACTTAGATTTCGATTCATGACGGTCACTGCCGCTCAGGCTGTAGAAATGCTCGCGCCGCTGCAGGCCACCACGCGGCACTACGTGATGTGCACGCCCAAGTACTTCACCGTCGCGTATTCGATCAACCCGTGGATGGATCCCGGTACGCCGGTGGACGCCGACCTGGCGATGGCCCAGTGGGAGGCGCTGAAGCGCACGTACGAGCGGCTCGGGCACGTCGTCGAGGTGGTCGAACCGCAGCCCGGCCTGCCCGACATGGTGTTCGCCGCCAACTCGGCGACCGTGATCGACGACCGGGTGCTGGGCGCCCGGTTCCGGGCTCCGCAGCGGGCCGCCGAGGCCGAGCACTTCCGGCGCTGGTTCGTCACCCGCGGCTACCGGAACCTGGTGATGCCGTCCCGGATCAACGAGGCCGAGGGCGACTTCGCCTGGACCGGCCGGGTGCTGCTGGCCGGCAGCGGGTTCCGCACCGACCCCGAGGCGCACGCCGAGGCCCAGGAGGTGCTCGGAGTGCCCGTGGTGTCGCTGCGGCTGGTCGACCCGCGCTACTACCACCTGGACACCGCGCTGTTCGTGCTGGAACGCGGCGAGCGGGCGCAGATCGCATACTTCCCGGAGGCGTTCTCGGCCGGGTCGCGCCGCGTGCTGGAGCGGATGTTCCCGGACGCCGTGATCGCCGAGCAGGCCGACGCCGCCTGCCTCGGCCTGAACGGGGTCTCCGACGGTCGTCACGTGGTGCTGCCGCTGGAGGCGACCGGGCTCGCCGCGCAGCTGGCCGGCTGCGGCTACGAGCCGATTCTGCTGGACGTCTCCGAACTCCGGAAGTCCGGCGGCGGACCGAAGTGCTGCACGATGGAACTGCACGCCTGATGGGACGCACGCCTTGAGGGGGACGCGAAGGGCGTCATCGACCTGCGGCGACGCCCTTCGTCCTGCCTAGGCTACTGCTCCAGGACCCCCCGAGCTCGATGCTGATGGGGTCGAACCGGTACCGGCCCGGATTCAGCTAAAGATCGATTATGTCAAGGCGTCTCACGGGCGACCGGCACGCCGATCACCTCCGAAGACGTTGGCTTCAGCACACCCGCCCAGCGGAACTACGACCTGCGCCTGCTCGTTTTCTGGGTGACCTTCGGAATACGTGGAAGGGTGTCACGAGAGGCAATCCGGCGATCCCACGATCACCGGATGAGCCCTTGGGCGGAGGCAGGCACGGTGCACAGTCACGTCAACGGTTTGAAGACCGCGCTGCTGCTCGGCGGCATGAGCGCGCTGGTGCTGCTGGTCGGGTCGATCTTCGGCCGGGCCGGCCTGGTCATTGCGTTCTTCGTGGCGCTGGGCATGAACGGCTACGCGTACTTCAACTCGGCCAACCTGGCCCTGCGCGCGATGCGCGCCCGGCCGGTGTCGGAGGCCGAACAGCCCGCCATGTACCGGATCGTGCGGGAGCTGGCGACCTCGGCGAGACAGCCGATGCCCGCGCTCTACATCAGTCCGACGCGGGCGCCCAATGCCTTCGCCACCGGCCGGAACCCGCGCAACGCCGCAGTGTGCTGCACGGCCGGGATTCTCGAACTGCTCAACGAGCGCGAGCTGCGCGCCGTCCTCGGTCACGAGCTCTCGCACGTCTACAACCGCGACATCCTGATCTCCAGCATCGCCGGGGCGTTGGCCAGCGTGGTCACGTTCCTGGCCAACTTCGGGCTGCTCTTCGGCATGTTCGGCGGCCAGGACGAGGACCGGCCCAACCCGTTCGCGATGCTGCTGGTGGCGCTGCTGGGCCCGATCGCGGCGGCCGTGGTGCAGATGGCCGTCAGCCGGTCCCGCGAGTACCAGGCCGACGCGTCCGGGGCGCAGCTGACCGGAGATCCGCTCGCGCTGGCATCCGCGCTGCGCAAGCTGGAGCGCGGAACCCAGCAGGCGCCGCTGTCACCGGAGCCGCAGCTGGTGTCGCAGTCGCACCTGATGATCGCCAACCCGTTCCGCCCCGGCGAGCGGCTGGCCCGGCTGTTCTCCACGCACCCGCCGATGGCCGACCGCATTCGCCGCCTGGAGGGCATGGCCGGCCACCAACTACCCCCGGCCTGGTGACGCCGCCCGGAATATCGGCGCACCGGACTACGACACGCCGACGGTCCGCGATTTCAATGGAAATCGGACGAGCTCGGGTCAGCCCCGCGCGCCGGAGTTGCGGGCGACGTCCATGACGTACTCGCCGTAGCCCGACTTGGCCAGCTTCACGCCCAGCGCGAAACAGTCGTCGGCCGAGATGTAGCCCATGCGCAGGGCGATCTCCTCCAGGCAGGCGATCCGCACGCCCTGCCGGTGCTCCAGCACCTGCACGAACTGCGAGGCCTCCACTAGCGAGTCGTGGGTCCCGGTGTCCAGCCAGGCGAACCCGCGGCCGAGCTTGGTCAGGTGCGCCCGGCCCTCCTGCAGGTAGGCCAGGTTGACGTCGGTGATCTCCAGCTCGCCGCGGGCCGACGGCGTGAGCCCCTTGGCGATGCGCACCACGTCGTTGTCGTAGAAGTACAGGCCGGTGATGGCCATGTTGGACTTCGGCCGCTCCGGCTTCTCCACGATGGACAACAGCCGACCGTCGTCGTCCACCTCACCGACGCCGTAGCGCTGCGGGTCGCGGACCGGGTAGCCGAACAGCGTGCAGCCGTCGAGCTCCCGGACGCACTGCTGGAGGATCCCGGAAAAGCCCTGCCCGTAAAAGATGTTGTCGCCGAGCACCAACGCCACCGAGTCGTCGCCGACGAAGTCGGCACCGATCACGAACGCCTCGGCTAGCCCGTTGGGCTGGGACTGCTCGGCGTACTCGATCCGAATGCCGAACTGCGACCCGTTCCCGAGCAGCCGCTGGAACAACGGCATGTCGGCCGGGGTCGAGATCAGCAGCACGTCCCGGATGCCGGCCAGCATCAGCACCGACAGCGGGTAGTAGATCATCGGCTTGTCGTACACCGGAAGTAGCTGTTTGGACACGGCCTGCGTCAGCGGATGCAGCCGGGTCCCGTTGCCACCCGCCAGCACGATCCCCTTCACCCGGATACCTCCAGCGGTGGATTACCGGAAATTCTCGAACTGGAGCGCGACGTCGAAGTCGCTCGACTTCAGCAACTGGATCACGGCCTGCAGGTCGTCCTTCTTCTTGCCGGACACCCGCAGCTGCTCGCCCTGGATCTGGGCCTGAACGCCCTTCGGGCCCTCGTCGCGGATCTTCTTGGAGATCTTCTTCGCGACGTCCTGCGAGATGCCCTGCACGACCTTGCCGGTGGCCTTGTAGATCTGGCCGGAGCTGGCGGGCTCGCCCATGTCCAGCGCCTTCAGCGAGATGCCGCGCTTGATTAACTTCTCCTTGAAGACCTCGATGGCGGCCTTGCAGCGCTCCTCGGTCTCCGACTCCAGCACCACGGCTTCCTCGCCGGACCACTGGATCTTGGCGCCGGTGCCGCGGAAGTCGAACCGGTTGGCGAGCTCCTTGGCCGCCTGGTTCAGCGCGTTGTCCACCTCTTGGTGGTCCACCTTGCTCACCACGTCGAAGGACGGGTTTGCCAACTGTCTACCTCCCGTTGGGCCGCAGCAGCGGATCTGCGAATCATCTGCGGATACACGCTACCGGGCGGCGCTGTGGGCTTGGTCCCAATCGCGGTGCCCGGCGTGCCCGATGCGCAAAAAACGACCCCGCGACCAGTTCGTCTGGCCACGGGGTCGGTTTTGCGGGTGCCAGGTGGAGGATTCGAACCTCCGAAGGCAATGCCGGCTGATTTACAGTCAGCTCCCTTTGGCCGCTCGGGCAACCTGGCATGCGCGCCAGCATTGCTGGCTTGCGAAGAAAAGAATACATACCGCCTGCCACCAGTTTCACTGGGGGTTGCCCGCTCAATCCTCCTCGGGACGGAAGACCAGCGCGTCAGCCTGCGCCAGGCCCACGTCGAGCGCCGTGCGGGCCACCTCGGGCAGCCCGTCGCGGAAACCGGGGCCGGCTGCTTTGACCAGCACCATCAGCCGCTTGGCGAGGCCGCGGGCCTGGGTGAGGCGGATCTCGTCGGCCGCCAGGACCTGGCGGGAGTCGGCGATCAGCTTGCGGTAGCGGTGGTTGAGCTCGGCGTGGCCGTCGATGACGTCCAGCGCGCTCGCCAGATCCGCGAGTTCCGCCGTGCTGACCAGGACAAAGTACGGATCGGGCACGGAATCGCAGCCTAGTTGACCCACCTCCGGCGGTCGTCGGTCCGGCCGGGCAGGCGGTTGGCGCATCGTCGGCAGCGCCGGTCAGCAGCGCAGATGCCGGACTAGCCTGGATGCATGGCCATTGATCGAGCCGGTCGTGCGAAGCGGCGGCGGGAGCAGCGCGCTGCTGAGCAGCACCCCGGCGAGCGATCTGCGGAGCAGCGCCGGACGGCCTCCGCCGCGCTGGGCGTCGAGGGCCTGTTCAGCGCGGGGGCCAAGCACCAGCTCGAACAGCTCGCCTGGGTGGAGGTCGTGAAGGAGGATGACCGCGAGGCCGGCGGCCCGCTCGACCTCGACTCGGATGTCGTCCACCTGGAGCGAAAGCGCCCGTGAGCGTTTTCGGGCGCGGTAGAGGCTGTTTCCGGACTCGTCCTGCGTGGCGGCGCGGGTAGCGGAACCTCAGACGCCGCCTGGACGGGAGCTGCGAGGGTGGGCTGCACCGTTCCAAAGACAAGAGCCCGCCTACCGCAACTGGGACGATCACTCACGAAACAGCCTCTACGACCCCCGAAAGCGTTCATGGCCGCTGGCGCTCACCGCTCTGCGAAGGCCCAGCCGCTCCAGCGCGTGACCCGGACCAGGATCAACGTGCCGGTCGGCGGGTTCTCCCGGTACTGCGGGTACTTCGCCACGAGTTCGGCGAGCAAGTCCGGGTGCGCGGCGCTTTCGGCCAACTCGGCCTCGCCGTCGGCGCGGACCCACCACAGGCGGGACCAGTCGTCCTCGTAGTGGTCCACGAGCAGCGCCACCCGCGGATTCGCCGCGATGTTGCGCAGCCGCTTGAGGTTCGCGGTCCGCTTCGGCTTCCGGTCCACCGCGGTGACGATCACATCCCCGCGCGTCACGAAGACGACCGGCACCAGGTGCGGTCGTCCCAGCTCATCGACGCTGGCCAGGTGTGCCACCCGAGCCTGCGCGAACCAGTTGCGTGCCTGCTCGTGGATGATGCGCATCGTCCGGTCCGGTCCGTATGTTCGAAGTGTGCCTTCGGCTCCATCCACCCCAGGGTCCGCCACCGTCGTCGGCCCCGGCTACCGCGATCAGCAGTACTGGCGCCGCTACCAGGACTTCTTCCCCGGTGCGCTACGGATCACCGAGGAGAACGCGCCTGCCGAGCAGTGGTTGCCGTGGCGCGGCACCGTGGTGCACCTCGACCGCGTCGCCCGCCCGCACGCTCCGGCCAAGCTGATCGCGCTGCACGGAGTTGGCACCTACGGCCGCATGCTAGCCCCGTACGGGCGGCTGCCGTCGCTGGTGGACCTCGAATTCATCGCCCCCGACCTGCCCGGCTTCGGCCTGACCGCCACGCCCCGGCGGGGCATCACCTACCAGGACTGGGTGTCCTGCGTGCTGGACCTGGTCGAGCACGAGCGGTCCCGCGACGAACGGCCGATCGTGCTGCTCGGCATCAGCACCGGCGGCCGGCTCGCCTACGACGTCGCCGCCAAGGCCAGCGGCGCGGTGGCCGGTGTCATCGCCACCTGCCTCGCCGACCCGCAGCGCGACGACGTCCGGCGGCGGCTCGCGGCCCGGCCGGAAATGGCCCAGTGGGCCGGGCTGCTGGCGCTGATCCCGAAGCCGTTCTCGATGGCGCGCGTCCCGGTGCACTGGCTGTCGAACATCGCCGCGGCGTCCAACCACGGCCAGTACGCCAACCTGGTGTGGGCCGACACCATCGGCGGCGGCAGCTGGCTGACGCTCGGCTTCGCCCGCAGCTGCCTGGCCGCGCCGCCGGCCGTGGCGCCGGAGGACTACGCCGGGCCGCCGCTGCTGCTGGCGCACCCCGATGAAGACCGGTGGACGCCGCCATTGCTGTCCCGGCAGTTCTTCGACCGGATCGCCGCCCCCACCCGCTTCGCGTCGCTCAAGGGCGCCGGCCACCTCCCGGTGGAGGAATCGGGGCTGGCCGATCTGGACCGCGCGATCCGGGATTTCCTGGACGAGTTCGGGCTGCAGCAGTAACGGTCCGCTTCCGCCGATCGCGTACGGTGTTCGGGCCGGTCGGTTGCTGCGGGGATCATCACAAAGTGCTGCGCTTCGATTCGCGGAGCCCCACGAATCGTGGTGCTTGTTGAAAGTTGTCATATCTTTGCAGGTCAACTCGCGGTGCTGGGCGATCATGCCATCGCCGACCACGTGGATCAACGCCGGTGCCTGCGTTCGGCACATGCGACGGGAGCCGTTGGCCCCTGGTCATCCGTGCGGTAGTGCGTCACGATCGGCGACGGCAATCATGTGGGTGCGCCCGTGCCACCGGGTGGGAGGAGCGTGGATGATCGAGCGTCACCGCTCCCTCGGTCCGCAATCCAACCTGGAGGCTGCCCGTCCGCCGGTGCGCGCCGAGGTGGATCCGGTCCGGCGCCGGATGTTCACCGGCTTCTCCTTCCTGGTGCTAGTCGTCGGCGTGCTCGCCTCCGCGGCGACCTCTGCTTGGTTGCCCTTCCATTACCGCCCCGACCTGCTTTTCATCGGGCCGCTGCTGGCGATGGGCTTCCTGCTGGCCGAGCAGCTGACCATCGACGTCGACGTGAAGCGGGTCGGCTGGACCATCTCGTTCACCGAGATCCCGCTGATCCTCGGGCTGCTGACGGTGCCGTTCGAGGTGGTGCTCGCGGCGAACCTGCTGGCCGGGCTCGGCGCGCAGGTCGGGCGTCGCGCGGCCACCCACGTGGTCTACAACGCGGGCGTGCTGTGCCTGGAGATCGCGGTTCCGTTCGCGGTGGCCAATGCGGTCAACCTGGCGCTGACCGGGGTGGCCCCGGCCTGGTTCGGCCCGGTCCTCGGAACCCTGACCTCGCCGCTGATCAGCTGCGCTTTCGCGCTCGCCGCGCTGCACGTGCTGGGCGGCGCGATGCGGGTGTCCGCGGGGGTGCGGCTCGCGGTGAACACGCTGGCCGTGGGCCTGCTCAACACGTCGGTCGGCCTGGTCGGCTACGAGGTCTCGATCAGCACCCCGTGGGGTTGGCTGCTGGTGGCGCTGGTCGCGGTGGCCGTTATCGGCCTGTACCGCGCCTACTCCAGCCTGCTGCGCGAGCAGCGCGACCTGGAGGCGCTCAGCGACGTCAGCCTCAGCGTGGCCCGCTCCGGGCAGACCGCCCCGCACGGCCCGTCCGACTCCGTCGCCGGCGAGCCGGCGGTGTCGGTCAGCGAGTGGGAGCCGGTCGCGGAGCGGATCCGGGAGCAGCTCAACGCGACCCGCGTGGTGCTGCGGCTGCGGCTGAACCCCAGCGGGGAGGTCAGCACGCTGGTCGCGGGCGAACCGCTGCCCGAGCTGGCGGAACAGGCCGCGCACTCGGCGCTGCGCGACGACCCGCTGCTCCAGCTGCCGGGCAGCCACGTGCGTTCCTTCCGGACGCTGGAGGCGCCCGAAGAGGTGCGGCGGGCGCTGCGGCAACGCGGCGCGTACGAGGCGCTAGTCGTGCCGCTGCGCGGCGCGAGCCAGCTGCTCGGTGCCGTCGAGGTGCACGACCGGGTCAGCCGGTGGCGCGGCTTCGGCCGGGCCGACGTGCGGCTGCTGCACACCCTGGCGAGCCACCTCGCGACCGCGATGGACAACCGGCGGCTGCTGGCAAGGCTGCGCCACGACGCCTACCACGATCCGCTGACCGGACTGCTCAACCGCACCGGATTCCGCGAACTGGCGGCCGAGGAACTGCACAACGGGCGCACTGCGGTCGTGCTGCGGGTGGACCTCGACGTGCTCACCACGGTCAGCGAGGCCCTCGGCTACACCTGGGGCGACCGGATGATCGTCGCTGCCGGGCGCCGGATGCGGGAGGCGCTGGGCGAGGCGCCCCTGGCCAGGCTCGAAGCGAACTCCTTCGCGGTGCTCCTGCTGGACCACAGCGAGGCCCAGGCGCACGAGTTCGCCCAGCACCTGCGCGAGGTGATCGCCGAGCCGTACCCGCTGGACCGCATCGTGGTGGAGGCCGCAGGCGTCGCCGGGTACGCCTCGTCCGCGCCTGCGGACGGCGAGTGCGAGACCGACATCGACACCCTCCTGCAGCGCTCAGACGTCGCGGTCCGGGCGGCCCGCAACGGCGAGGACGGCGTGCGCGGCTACGCACCCGCGATGGGCCAGGTCTTCCTGCGCCGCTTCCAGCTGGTCACCCAGTTCCGGCAGGCGCTGGACACCGGCCAGGTCGAGGTGCACTACCAGCCGAAGGTCGCGCTGCCCGCCCGCCAGGTGGTGGGCGCCGAGGCGCTGGTGCGCTGGTCGCACCCCGAGTACGGGCGGCTGGACCCGGACGAGTTCGTGCCGCTGGTGGAGGCGACCGGGCTGGTCGACGCGCTCACCTCGTTCGTCATGGAGTGTGCGCTGGTCAAGATCCGGCAGTGGATGGACCGCGGGCTGCGGATGTCGGTGGCGGTGAACCTGTCGGTGCGCAACCTCGCCGACGAGACCTTCCCGGACCGGGTCGGCGAGGCGCTGCTGCGCCACGACATCCCGCCGGAACTGCTCACCTTCGAGCTGACCGAGTCCGGCGTGATGGCCGACCCGGAGCGCTCGCTGCCGTTACTGCGCCGGTTGCACGCGATGGGCGTGGTGCTGGCGGTGGACGACTTCGGCACCGGGTACTCGTCGCTGGCCTACCTGCGGCAGCTGCCGGTGGACGAGGTGAAGATCGACAAGAGCTTCGTGCTCGGCATGGGCACCGACCTCGGCGACATGGCCGTGGTCCGCTCCATCGTCGAGCTCGGGCATTCGCTGGACCTGGCGGTGGTCGCCGAGGGCGTGGAGGACGACGCCGCGCGCGACCAACTGGTGGAGATGGGCTGCGACGTCGCCCAGGGCTACCTGATCTCGCGACCGCTGTCCGAGGAGCGGTTCGAGGCGTGGCTGCAGGCCCGCACCAAGCGCGACCGCGGTGCCCGATCAGAGACCGTCCTCACACTCCTGCACTGAGGCCGGTTTTCGGTGGTCCCTGCCGCTCCTGGCGCGAAAACCGCGCTGTGACCAGTGTTTTCATGTGAGCGGACCCCCTGTTTCGAGGGGGTGCGGGTGGTGTGTAAAGTTCTAGACGTTCCGCAAGGAAACGCCCCAATAGCTCAGTCGGCAGAGCGTCTCCATGGTAAGGAGAAGGTCTACGGTTCGATTCCGTATTGGGGCTCGAAAGGCAGCTGCGGTGCTCGGTAAACTGGGTGCTGTGGCTGTTTTGCGTGGGGTATCCTGCGTCGGCTGAGACGCCAGGTGCGTGCACCTAGGTTCCCAGCATGGCGGTGTAGCTCAGTCGGTAGAGCAAGCGGCTCATAATCGCTGTGTCGCCGGTTCAAGTCCGGCCACCGCTACCAGTCACGGGTTCGCTCGGGCCTCCAGCGAACCGTTCCGGAGTACCACCGAGACAGAAAGGCACCCCCGTGGCCGCCACCGACGTTCGACCCAAGATCACGCTGGCGTGCGAGGAGTGCAAGCACCGCAACTACATCACCAACAAGAACCGGCGCAACGACCCGGACCGCTTGGAGATGAAGAAGTTCTGCCCGAACTGCGGTACGCACAAGCTGCACAAGGAAACCCGCTGACCGATCGGGTTGACCCTGCTCGTGCTTCGCGCTTCGCCGGGGCACGGTCAGGGTGTTAGTTGGGGGCCAAGCCCCCACGGTGCGGTGGTCGGCTCCTCGCGCGGGGTGCCGTCCCCGGCCTGATCTTCGATCAGCTCTTGGTCGAAGCTTCGAGCCCGTCCCCAGCAGGGGGCGGGCTTCTTGCATTCCGGCACCTGATGATCGGAATGAGCGAAGGCGCCACGTGGATCGCCGCCTGATTTGGGTTTGGTGAGGAGCACCCGTGCTCCGGTTGCTTGGGCGCGGGTGCCCCTCACCTGGTCGGGTAGCCTTCGGGCGTGCCGCTTGACCAGTCATTCATCGGACGTGAGTACCCGCCCACCGCACCCTACGAGGTGGGTCGGGAGAAGATCCGCGAGTTCGCCGCGGCGATCAAGGACGACTCCCCGCTGTACCGCGACGCCGACGCCGCCAAGGCCGCCGGATACCCGGACGTGATCGCGCCGCCGACCTTCGCGGTGATCCTCTCGATGGCCGCGCACGACGCGATCGTCGAGGACCCGCAACTCGGCCTGGACTACAGCCGCGTGGTGCACGGCCAGCAGGAGTTCACCCACCACCGGTCGATCCGGGCCGGTGACCGGCTCGTCACGGTGGTGCACGTGGACAACATCAAGACCCGCGCGGGCAACGACTTCCTCACGGTGCGGGCCGAGATCGGCAGCGTCGACGGCGAGCCGGTGTGCACCGCGAAGTCGATGCTCGTGGCCCGCGGCACCACCGAAGAGGGGGAGGGTGCATGAGTAGCCCTGTGTCAACCCGAGTCCTCCTCAACCGCACCTCAGGGGAACGTGACGCAAACCAGCCACAAGAAACCGCGAAATGCGAGATTGAGCCTGACGTAACCACAACTGTGAAACGCGGAGAGGCGGAACTGGCATGAGCGCGCGGATGTCCGAGGTCGCCGTCGGTGACCAGCTGCCGGAGCTGAGCGTGTCGCTCACCCGGGCCGACCTGGTCCGCTACGCGGGCGCCTCCGGCGACTTCAACCCGATCCACTGGAACGAGCGGTTCGCCACCGAGGTCGGCCTGCCGGACGTGATCGCCCACGGGATGCTCACGATGGCCGTCGCCGGTCGCCTGGTCAGCGGGTGGACCGGCGACCCGGGCGCGATCGTGCACTACGGAGTGCGGTTCACCCGGCCCGTCGTGGTCCCCGACGACGACGCCGGCGCGCTCGTCGAAGTGTCGGGCAAGATCGCGAAGAAGAACGAGGACGGCACGGTCAAGGTCAACATCACAGCCCGCAGCGCGGACCAGGGAGTCCTCGGCGGCGCCACGGCCACCGTCCGCCTCCCCGAGTGACCGAATGACCGGGGTGCGAGCGCGCCCACTTGACCCATGAACGGGTGGCGCGCTCGATCGAGTTAAAAGTGAAGGGCACCTCCGACCGGCGACGCTGGCTGGAGGCGCCCTCATCCGTTGAACGACTACTTGGCTTCGCCCAGGAGTTCCGCCATCCGGTTCACACCGGTGACGAGGTCCTCGTCACCGAGGGCATAGGAGAGGCGGAAGTAGCCCGGCGTGCCGAAAGCCTCGCCCGGCACCACCGCGACCTCGGCCTGCTCCAGGACCAGGCTCGCCAGCTCCACGCTCGTCTGCGGGCGGACGCCGCGGATCTCCCTGCCCAGCAGGCCCTTCACTGACGGGTACGCGTAGAACGCGCCCTGCGGCTCCGGGCAGCTGACGCCGGGGATCGCCGAGAGCAGCTCGACGATCTTGCGGCGGCGGCGGTCGAACGCCGAGCGCATCTCCAGCACCGCGTCCAGCGATCCGCTGACGGCCTCCAGCGCGGCCCGCTGCGAGACGTTGGCGACGTTCGACGACAGGTGCGACTGCAGGTTCGTGGCGGCCTTGATGACGTCCGACGGGCCGATCATCCAGCCCACCCGCCAGCCGGTCATCGCATAGGTCTTGGCTACCCCGTTGAGCACCACGCAGGTGTCGGCGAGCTCCGGCACCACGGCGGGCATCGACACGTGCCGCGCGTCGCCGTAGACCAGGTGCTCGTAGATCTCGTCGGTGACCACCCAGATGCCGTGCTCGACGGCCCAGCGGCCGATCGCCTCGACCTGATCCGGCGGGTAGATCGCGCCGGTCGGGTTGGACGGCGAGTTGAACAGCAGCACCTTGGTGCGCGGGGTCCGCGCGGCCTCCAGTTGCTCGACGGACACCAGGTAGCCGGTCGACTCGTCGGCGGGCACCACCACCGGAACACCACCCGGCAGGGTGATCGCCTCCGGGTAGGTGGTCCAGTACGGCGCTGGCAGCAGGACTTCGTCGCCCGGGTCGAGCAGCGTCTGGAACGCCTGGTAGACGGCCTGCTTGCCGCCGTTGGTCACCAACACCTGGCTGGCCTGCACGGTGTAGGCGGAGTCGCGCAGCGTCTTCGCGGCGATGGCCTCGCGCAGCTCCGGCAGGCCGGCTGCCGGGCTGTAGCGGTGGTTCTTCGGATCGGAGCAGGCGGCGATCGCGGCGTCGACGATCGGTTGCGGCGTCGGGAAGTCCGGCTCACCGGCGCCGAAGCCGATCACCGGCCGGCCGGCGGCCTTGAGCGCCTTCGCCTTGGCGTCCACGGCCAGCGTGGCGGACTCGCTGATCCCGCCGATCCGCGCGGACACCCGCGCCTTGGTCCCTTGGTCTGTCTGAGGTGCGGCCATGACAGCATCCTGACAGACCCGGCGTGTCGTCGGACACGCTCCCCACCAGCGGCGAAGTTGTTCATGGAACCGTACTGGGGGTGCCGTTGGAGCAAGGTCGTCGGCGTGCCGTACACTTTCGTACCTGGGATGCCTGAACACCCTGGAACCCCTGTTCCAGGGCCGGTGGCGGGCGTCCCGAATACGGTCGAGCTCCAGGGCCGTAAAGGGGTGTAGCTCAATTGGCAGAGCAGCGGTCTCCAAAACCGCAGGTTGCAGGTTCAAGTCCTGTCACCCCTGCGTCGATGCGACGGTGAGCGGAGGATGGGCGTGAGCGAGGACCGCGAGCAGGAGCAGGACGGAGCGCGCGAGAACGCCGCCCGCCCATCCAGCGCCGCGGCGCGGCGTGAGCGCCGCGCTTCCGCCCGCCCGGCCGGCCGCAAGGGCCGGTCCGGCGAGTCGGGTTCGGCTGAAGCGAACTCGACCCGCACAACTGAGTCGAAGGGTCGGCCAACCCCATCGCGGGATGGTCGGCAAGGTCGGGTTTCGCTGTTCCGGAAGATCGGACGCTTCCTGCGCGAGGTCGTCGCCGAACTGCGCAAGGTCATCTGGCCGACGCGCAAGGCGCTGGCGACCTACACCCTCGTGGTGCTGGTCTTCGTCAGCATCATGGTGGCGTTCGTGGCCGGCGTGGACGTGCTCTTCGCCAAGGGTGTGGGCTGGCTGTTCGGCTCCGGCTGAGCAACTCCGGCCCCACGCTAGGTGGTGCCGGCGGCGGAACGACGACCCGGCACGCAACGCACGAGAGGAAGCGAGACCGACTGTGACCTCCCACGAGGGCCAGGAATCCACCGGCCTCACCGACGAGCAGGTGCAGCCCGAGGCCGAGCAGGCCGAGGCGACTGCGGACTCGGTCGACGCAGTCGATTCCGCCGACGGCGCCGACTCCGGCGAGGACACCGGTTCGGCCGACGAGACCGAGGCGCCAGCCGAGGCCGAGGAGGCCCCGGACGCTGACGAGACCGGCGAAGCCGGCGAGGAAGCGCCCGCGGAGCCCGACCCGGTCGAGGAGCTGCGCGCAGCGCTGCGACGCGCACCCGGCGACTGGTATGTCGTGCACTCCTACGCGGGCTACGAGAACAAGGTCAAGACCAACCTCGAAACGCGAGCCCAGACGCTCGACGTCGAGGACTTCATCTTCCAGGTCGAGGTGCCGACCGAAGAGGTCACCGAGATCAAGAACGGCCAGCGCAAGCTGGTGCAGCGCAAGGTGCTGCCCGGCTACATCCTGGTTCGGATGGAGCTCAACGACGCGTCCTGGAGCGCGGTGCGCAACACGCCGGGTGTCACCGGCTTCGTCGGCGCCACCTCCAAGCCGTCGCCGCTGACCATCGACGAGGTGCTGAAGTTCCTCGCGCCGCAGGTCGAGGAGAAGAAGGCCGAGCCGGGCAAGAAGGGCGCCGCGCAGGCCGCCAAGCCCGCGGTCGAGGTCGACTTCGAGGTCGGCGAGTCCGTGACCGTCATGGACGGGCCGTTCGCGACGCTGCCCGCGACGATCAACGAGGTCAACCCGGACGCCCAGAAGCTCAAGGTGCTGGTGTCGATCTTCGGCCGCGAAACCCCGGTTGAGCTGTCGTTCAACCAGGTCTCCAAGATCTGACCGCCTCCCGCGGTGCGGGAGCGCGGCGGCTGCGCGCGGATCTGGCAGGACCCGCGCGCAGAACCGGGCGAAGCCACCGTTTCGTGGTCTCGCCAGATTCGGCCCCGCCACTAGGTGGGGCCGGGCAACCGGATAGCGAAGACACAGGAAGCAAACATGCCGCCCAAGAAGAAGAAGCTCGCAGCGATCATCAAGCTGCAGATCCAGGCCGGCCAGGCCAACCCGGCCCCGCCCGTCGGCCCGGCGCTGGGTCAGCACGGCGTCAACATCATGGAGTTCTGCAAGGCCTACAACGCCGCCACGGAGAACCAGCGTGGCAACGTCGTGCCGGTCGAGATCTCCGTGTTCGAAGACCGCTCCTTCAGCTTCGCGCTGAAGACCCCGCCGGCGGCCAAGCTGCTGCTCAAGGCGGCGGGCGTGGCCAAGGGTAGCGGCGAGCCGCACAAGACCAAGGTCGGCAAGGTCTCGATGGACCAGGTCCGCGAGATCGCGCAGACCAAGATGGCGGACCTCAACGCCAACGACATCGACCAGGCCGCCAAGATCATCGCCGGCACCGCCCGGTCGATGGGCCTGACGGTCGAGGGCTGACCTAAGCCGGAAACGGCGTGTGGGAGGGCTCCAGCGCAGCCCGACCAACCACAACTGATCCACCTGGGATAGGGACAGAAATGGCAAAGCGCAGCAAGGCATATCAGCAGGCGGCCGAGCTGATCGATCGCGCGCGGCTGTACGCGCCGACGGAAGCGGCCGACCTGGCGAAGAAGACCGCCAAGGTCAAGTACGACGCCACCGTCGAGGTGGCGCTGCGGCTGGGCGTCGACCCCCGCAAGGCAGACCAGATGGTCCGCGGCACCGTGAACCTGCCGCACGGCACTGGTAAGACTGCCCGCGTCATCGTGTTCGCCGTCGGGGACAAGGCCGCCGAGGCCGAGGCCGCCGGGGCGGACGCGGTTGGTTCCGAGGACCTGATCGAGCGCATTCAGGGCGGCTGGCTCGATTTCGACGCGGCGATCGCCACTCCGGACCAGATGGCCAAGGTCGGCAAGATCGCTCGGGTGCTCGGCCCGCGCGGCCTGATGCCGAACCCGAAGACCGGCACCGTCACCCCGAACGTCACCAAGGCGGTCGCGGACATCAAGGGCGGTAAGATCAACTTCCGCGTCGACAAGCAGGCCAACCTGCACTTCATCATCGGCAAGGTGTCCTTCGACACCGAGAAGCTGGTGGAGAACTACGCGGCGGCGCTGGACGAGATCCTGCGCGCCAAGCCGTCGGCGTCGAAGGGCCGGTACCTGAAGAAGGTCACCTTCACCACCACGATGGGCCCGGGCATCCCGGTCGACCCGAACGCGACTCGCGGCATCACGGCCTCGGCCTGATACCCGAAGTTCCGCCGAGAAGGGCGGGCCGCTCCCCGGAGCGGCCCGCCCTTCTCGCTTTCCGGGCGCTGGTCGCACTGGCTGCGACTTCCCCCCGGATTAGCTCCAACAGCCTTGACCGCCAGCGAAAACGCCGTATCGCAGGGGACGATTTCGCGCGATACTGCGCGATCCTCGTCGATCAGCCGCCGCAACTGGAGGTTTGGAGCGTGTAGGCGCTGATCGCCCAGCCGCCGTCGGGCTGCTGGGTGAGCTTGAAGCTGCCGAGCCGGGGACCGCCGTTGACCTGCATCCGGCAGCCGAGGACCTGGGCCTCCGGGCCGACGATCGTCACCGCGTTGTGGTCGAACTTCGGGTTGGCGTAGGCGTTCGGGTCGGTGATCTGGCCGTGCAGCTGGCGCGCCGCGGTGGCGCAGTCCGGGGCCTGGTGGGCGGTGGCGAAGCCGGACTTGCCGGTGGCGTCGAACAGGCTGCAGGTCCGGTCCGGGTTCGGCCCGCGCAGCCAGTTGTAGACGCCGCGCACCGCCTGCTGCGGGTTGTCCGACTTCACCGGCACCGAGTCGATCGGCACGCCGTCGCTGCCGGTGCCGGTGTTGTCGCCACCGGAGCCGCCGAAGAAGGAGGTGGTCAGGCTGTTGTACAGGTAGTTGAGCAGCAGCAGGGCCAGCAGCAAGTAGATGAGGCGGCGGACCAGCTTGTAGCGCAGCAGCCCCAGCGCTCGCTTCCACCAGGGCTTCTTCGGCGTCGCGGCCGGGGGCGCGGCGGCAGGTGGGGGAGCGACGTCGCCGCCTTGCGACTGCTGCCATTCGCGGAACTTCTGGAATTCCAGGAACTGGTGGTACTGGCGGAATTCCTCGTCGTCGGCGGGCTGCTGCGGGCGGGCAGATGCAGCGGGCGCGGGGGCATCGGCTGCCACGACGTTGCTTTCGACGACCGCGCTCTCCACGACTTCGGCGTCGACGACCTCCGCCGAGTGCGGTTTCGCCGGCAGGTTGGTGCCGGGCTCGGGGCGGTGCGACTCGTTCTGATCAGCCACGTCCCACATGATGCCCGCCCGTGGCGCCGAGGTCACCGGTGATCCGGTATCTCGCGGGCGCGCGCCGCGAACTGCGAACTTCATCGGGATGGTCTTGCGCCCGCCGGAACCGGGGTGCCTGGCGGGGGTGGAATCGGGTCGCGTATCCTGGTCAAGGTTCCACCCAAGACCGCTGGTCTTCTCCGTGCTCCGTAAGGGGTGGGGAGAACTAAGGTCCCGTGAGATGCGGGCGGCCCGCGCAGGAGGGACGAGGCTATCGTTGCGTGCTCAGCGCGCCCATGATCTTGACGCCCCGTGCTTGCTGCGCCGGGGCGTTTTGTCGTCTCAGGACCGGCTGGATGCGGATCACAGTCGGAAATAGAGAGGAGGCGACATGGCGAAGCCCGACAAGGTTGATGCGGTCGAGCGGTTCAACACCGCGACCGCTGCAGTCGTGACCGAGTACCGCGGGCTGTCCATGGCGCAGCTGTCTGAGCTGCGCCGTGCCCTCGGTGCGGGCGCGACGTACCGTGTCGCGAAGAACACGCTGGTCAAGCGTGCCGCCGAGCAGTCCGGCGTCGAGGGTCTCGACGACCTGTTCGTCGGCCCGACCGCGATCGCCTTCGTTGAGGGCGAGCCGGTCGACGCGGCCAAGGCTCTGCGTGAATTCGCCAAGGACAACAAGGCCCTGGTGATCAAGGGCGGTTACATGGACGGCCGCGCGCTGTCCGTGAACGAGGTCGAGAGCATTGCCGACCTCGACTCCCGCGAGGTCACCCTGTCCAAGTTGGCCGGTGCCATGAAGGCCAAGATGGGCCAGGCCGCCGCGCTGTTCGCCGCGCCGGCGTCCCAGGTTGCCCGGTTGGCCGCCGCCCTGCAGGAGAAGAAGGGCGGCGAAGCCGACGCCTGAGTCCTCAGTGGACTCGGTCGTCGATCGCTGGAACTCCCCACCCGGACACTTCCGGTGCCCGGGCCCTGAACCGAAAGGAACGCCGACATGGCGAAGCTGAGCAACGAAGAGCTGTTGGACGTCTTCAAGGAGATGACCCTCCTGGAGCTGTCGGGGTTCGTGAAGCAGTTCGAGGAGACCTTCGACGTCACCGCCGCCGCCCCGGCCGCGGTCGTGGCCGGCCCGGCCGCCGGTGTTGCCCCGGCCGCTGAGGAGCAGGACGAGTTCGACGTCGTCCTCGAGGGTGCCGGCGACAAGAAGATCCAGGTCATCAAGGTCGTCCGCGAGATCGTCTCGGGCCTGGGCCTGAAGGAGGCCAAGGAGCTCGTCGAGGGCGCCCCGAAGCCGATCCTGGAGAAGGTCGACAAGGAGAAGGCCAACGAGGCCAAGGACAAGCTGGAAGGGGCCGGCGCTTCGGTCTCCCTCAAGTGAGCATCTGACTCGCTGCAAGAAGGCGGGCACTCGCTGTTGCGGGTGCCCGCCTTCTTTTGCTTCGTGGAATTGCGGAATTACGTCTACCGGACAAATCTTGGGTCCGTTCGAATCCAGGTGAACTCGCGAGTAACCCGTTCGCGTCGGGCTCGTTGCACAGGTGTGACGCCGACGACCTTCGTTAAGTGCGTCACATGTGCCAGGCTGCCTTTCCGGGAACGACCGGTGGGGTGAAACCGAGGGACGCGGAGGTTCGGATGGGCGTCGAGGTGGTTGTCGACGGACTGTCGAAGTCCTTCGGCGCGCAGACCATCTGGCGGGATGTCACGCTGACGCTTCCTCCCGGTGAGATAAGCGTCCTGCTGGGTCCTTCCGGAACCGGGAAGTCGGTTTTCCTGAAATCCCTGGTTGGTCTGCTGAAGCCGGAGCACGGCAAGGTGGTCATCAACGGGGTGGACATCTGCGCGTGTCCGGAACACGACCTGTACGAGATCCGGAAGCTCTTCGGCGTGCTGTTCCAGGACGGCGCGCTGTTCGGTTCGATGAACCTGTACGACAACATCGCTTTCCCGCTTCGCGAGCACACCCGCAAGAGCGAATCCGAGATCCGCGAGGTGGCGCTCGAGAAGATGGAGATGGTCGGTCTCATCGGCGCTGAGGAGAAGCTGCCCGGCGAGATCTCCGGCGGTATGCGCAAGCGGGCCGGGCTGGCCCGGGCGCTGGTGCTGGATCCCGAGATTATCCTCGTCGACGAGCCCGACTCCGGTCTCGACCCGGTTGTGCTGCTGAACCAGCTGATCGTCGACCTGAACGCGCAGATCGACGCCACGATCCTGATCGTCACCCACGACATCAACACCGCCCGGACGGTGCCGGACAACATCGGCATGCTTTACCGCCGGAACCTGGTGATGTTCGGCCCGCGCGAGGTGCTGCTGACCTCGGCGGAGCCGGCGGTGGTGCAGTTCCTCAACGGTCGCCCGGACGGTCCGATCGGGATGAGCGAGGAGAAGGACGTCGGGGAGAGCGAACTCGCGCGGCTGAGCGAGGTCAGCGTCCCGCCGATGATGCCGCAGCTGGACGTCTCGCCCGGACTGCCGGCACGGTCCGCGGTGCGCCGCCGCAAGGACCGCGTGCTGCGCCAGCTGCGGACGCTGTCCCCGTCGGCGCAGCAGGAGATCCTGAAGACCCTCACCCCGGACGAGCTGGCGCTTCACGGCTTCTCGGTGCCCGCGACGGGATCGTGGCCGCAGCGCACCGAGCCGGTGCAGGCCCAGCCGGACCGGTTGCCGCAGGCGCAGGTCGCGGGCGTGCCGCAGCAGTCGCGTCCCACGCCGTACCCACGGCAGCCGCAGCCCGAGCCGGAACCGGAGTCGGAGGTGCCGCCGTGGGCCGCCGGGCCCCGGCCGGCGGAACCGGCCGGGACGCCGCGGCGCCGCTGGTTCGGCCGCAAGCGGGGTGAGCAGTGAGCACGCCGTTCCAGGTGCGGTTCCCGGGCGCGGGCGGACTGCGGGAGACCGGCCGGTTGTTCGCGCTCGCGCTGGACGTGGTCCGGGCGATGCCCCGCCGGCCGTTCCAGATCCGCGAGTTCATCCAGCAGTGCTGGTTCATCGCCAGCGTGACGATCCTGCCGACCGCGCTGGTGTCCATCCCGTTCGGTGCCGTGATCGCGCTCCAGCTCGGCTCTCTGACCAGGCAGATCGGTGCGCAGTCGTTCACCGGCGCGGCGAGCGTGCTGGCGATCATCCAGCAGGCCAGCCCGATCGTGACCGCGCTGCTGATCGCCGGGGCCGGTGGTTCGGCGATCTGCGCGGACCTGGGATCCCGGAAGATCCGGGACGAGATCGACGCGATGGAGGTCCTCGGCATCTCGCCGGTCCAGCGGCTGGTGGTGCCAAGGGTGCTGGCCGCGATGCTGGTCGCGCTGCTGCTCAACGGCATGGTCAGCGTGGTCGGCGTGGTTGGCGGTTACACGTTCAACGTGATCATGCAGGGCGGCACGCCCGGCGCGTACATGGCCAGCTTCAACGCGCTGGCGCAGCTGCCGGACCTGTGGATCGGCGAGTTGAAGGCGGTGATCTTCGGATTCCTGGCGGGAGTCGTGGCGGCGTACCGCGGCCTGCACCCACCGCCGGGCCCGAAGGGGGTCGGCGACGCGGTGAACCAGTCGGTGGTGATCACCTTCCTGCTGCTGTTCGCGGTCAACTTCGTCCTGACCACGCTTTACCTGCAACTCGTGCCGCCAAAGGGAATGTGACATGCGCGAACGCCTGTTTTCAGACTCGTTTTGCGTGGCGGTGCGAGTCGCGGACCCCCCGCGGGAGTTACAGACGCCGCCTCGATTCCGGAAACCCCGACTTATGCATGTCCAATACGCGGCGCTAGGGACTGGCCTCACCGGGAGTCCCTCGGGCGGGCACGGTCTGAGAACCCGCGGCGGTGCAAGCTGCGAGGGTGCACTAAGCGGCTTCGTTGCTACGAAAGCACGCCAGGCGGGCCTGACATGGTGACGGTTTCGCAGCGCGCGAAGCGCGCGGCCCGGCGGCCGCTGGAGATGCTGGACGACCTGGGCGACCAGATGTCGTTCTACCTGCGGTCGCTGGCGTGGATCCCGCGGACGATCACCCGCTACACCAAGGAGACGCTGCGGCTGCTGGCCGAGGTGAGCTTCGGCAGCGGCGCGTTGGCGGTGATCGGCGGCACCGTCGGTGTGATGATCGGGCTGACGCTGTTCACCGGCACGGTGGTGGGCCTGCAGGGCTTCGCGGCGCTGGACCAGATCGGCACCTCGGCGTTCGCCGGGTTCGTCTCCGCGTACTTCAACACCCGCGAGATCGCGCCGCTGGTGGCGGGGTTGGCGCTGTCGGCGACGGTCGGTTCCGGCTTCACCGCGCAGCTGGGCGCGATGCGGATCTCCGACGAGATCGACGCGCTGGAAGTCATGGGCGTGCCGAGCCTGCCGTACCTGGTGACCACGCGGGTGATGGCCGGGTTCATCGCGGTCATCCCGTTGTACGTGCTGGGCCTGCTGACGTCATACATCGCCGCCCGCGCCGTCACGATCTACGTCTACGGCCAGTCCGCGGGCACCTACGACCACTACTTCAACCTGTTCCTGCCGCCCGAGGACGTGCTGTGGTCCTTCGGGAAGGTGCTCGTCTTCAGCGTGGTGGTGATCATGACGCACTGCTACTACGGCTACCGCGCCAGCGGCGGCCCGGCCGGGGTCGGCGTCGCGGTGGGCCGCGCGGTGCGGACCGCGATCGTGACCACGGCGCTGCTCGACTTCTTCCTCAGCCTCGCGATCTGGGGCACCACGACGACGGTTCGGATCACCGGATGAGTACCCGACGTGCGTTGACCACAACGGAGGCGTCATGAGCGACGATCTGCGCCGCCCGCTCATGAAAGCCCACCGGATGCGGGTTTCCCGCAAAGCACTGCGGCGCCGCGCACTGGGCCTCGCGCTGCTGCTTTGCATGGTGCTGTTCGTCAGCCTGACCGTGGCGATCTACCAGAAGGCCTTCGCGTCCAGTGTGGACATCGTGCTGAAGGCATCGTCCACCGGGAACCAGCTGCTGCCCGATTCGGACGTGAAGGTGCGCGGCATGGTCGTCGGCCGGGTGGTGAGCGTGACGTCCACAGGGGACGGTGCCGAGCTGCGGCTGGCGCTGGACCCGGAGCGGGCGGAGCAGCTGCCGTCGAACGTGTCGGCGCGGCTGCTGCCGCGGACGCTGTTCGGCGAGCGGTACGTCGCGCTGGAGCTGCCGGAGCAGGCCTCAACCCGGCCGCTGGCCTCCGGCGACGTGATCGAGCCGGACCGCACGCGCGCGGGCATCGAGCTGGAGCAGGTGCTGGCCGACACGATGCCGGTGTTGCAGGCCATCCACCCGGACGACCTGGCCGTCACGCTGAACGCGCTGGACCAGGCGTTGTCCGGGCGCGGCAAGCCGCTGGGCGAGACGCTGTCGCAGCTGAACACCTACCTGGACGGGCTCAACCCGTCGGTCCCGGACCTGCGGGAGAACCTGAAGGAACTGGTCGGCGTCGCGCAGACCTATGAGCAGGCCGCGCCGGACGTGCTGGAGGCGCTGGACAACTTCAGCACCACCGCCCGAACCCTGGTGGCGCAGCGGGAGAACCTGACCGCGCTGACCGGTCAGCTGACCACCAGCTCCGGTGACCTGACCGGGTTCCTGCGGGACAACCGGCAGAACATCATCCGGCTCGGCGAGTCGCAGCGGCCGACGCTGGACGTGCTGGCCAAGTATGCGCCCGAGTACCCGTGCTTCCTGCAGGAGATGGCGGGGTTCGTGCCGCGGATGCGGCAGGCGTTCGGCGAGGGCACCGCCGAACCGGGCCTGCACGTCACCCTGGAGGTCGTCGCGACACGCGGCAAGTACGTGCCGAACCAAGACGAGCCGGAGTTCGCCGACAAGCGGGGGCCGCGCTGCTACAACTTGACGCAGCTGCCCGACCCGGTGCCGGAGTACCCGCCGGACGGGCCGTTCAAGGACGGTTCGGTGCCGCCGCCCGCGTCGCGGCCGGCTGACGGCGGCCTGAACCCGCCGTCGATGGGCCAGGGCCACCTGCCGGCGAGCACCTCGTCGCAATCCACGGCCTGGGTGAACTCCCCGGCGGAGCGGGACATGGTGTCGGTGCTGCTGGCGCCCGCGCTGGGGCGGCCCGCGAGTGAAGTGCCGGACTGGGGTTCGCTGCTGGTCGGGCCCGTGCTCCGCGGAGCGGCGGTGAGCTACCGGTGAACGGACGCAGCATCACCGCACCACTGGTTAAGTTCCTGATCTTCGTGCTGGTCACGGTGCTGGCCACCGGGTTGCTGGTGCTGACGATCGCCAACCGGGACCTGCGCGCGTCGGAGTCCTACACGGCGCGGTTCACCGACGTCACGAACCTCAACGAGGGCGACGAGGTGCGCATCTCCGGGGTGAAGGCCGGCCAGGTCGAGAGCATCGAAGTGGTCGACAAGCGGCTGGCCGAGGTGCGGTTCAACGTCGCCGACCGGCGGCTGCCGAGTTCGGTGACCGCCACCATCAAGTACCGGAACCTGGTGGGCCAGCGCTACATCGCGTTGGAGCAGGGCTCCGACAACACCGGCGGTTTCCTGCCCCCGGGTGGCCAGATCCCGCTGGAGCGCACCAAGCCCGCGCTGGACCTGACCGTGCTGCTGGGCGGGTTCAAGCCGCTGTTCCAGGCGCTTTCGCCGGAGGACGTCAACAAACTCTCCTACGAGATCATCCAGGTGCTGCAGGGCGAAGGCGGCACGGTGGAGAGCCTGCTGGCCCACACCGCCTCGCTGACGTCCACGATCGCCTCCCGGGACCAGGTGATCGGACAGGTCATCGACAACCTCAACGGCGTGCTCGACACCGTCAACGCCCGCGACCAGCAGCTGTCGGAGCTGATCGGCCAGCTGCAGCAGGTGGTGTCCGGGCTGTCCGCGGACCGTGACTCGATCGGCGACGCGATCACCGCGATGGACGGGCTGACCAACAGCACAGCGGGCCTGCTGACCGAGGCGCGGCCGGGGTTGCAGCAGGACATCGCGGGGCTCGGTGACCTGTCGAAGAACCTCAACGACCACGAGGCGCTCACCGACCAGGTCCTGCGGAACATGCCGGGCAAGCTGGAGACGGTCGGCCGCACCGCCAGCCACGGTTCCTGGTTCAACTTCTACATGTGCAAGGCGAGCGGCACGGTCGGCGTCGGCAAGCTGAGCCTGCCGCTGCCGCTGATGCCGGTGACCGAGCCGAGGTGCCAGCGATGACCGCATTCTCCCAGCGCGACCCGCTCAAGATCGGCATCGCCGGACTGCTGGTGCTGGTACTGATGTTCCTGCTCGCGCTGAACTTCGAGCGCCTGCCGCTGGTCGGCGGCACCACCTACACCGCGCAGTTCACCGAGGCCGCCGGGCTGCGCCCGGACAGCGAGGTGCGCATCGCCGGGGTGAAGGTCGGCACCGTCTCCGACGTGGAGATCGAGGACGACCACGTGCTGGTCAGCTTCCGGGTCGGCGACGCGTGGCTGGGCGACCACACCACCGCCGCCATCCGGATCAAGACGCTGCTCGGCCAGAAGTACCTGGCGCTGGATCCGCAGGGCGGTGCGGAGCTCTCACCGTCCGACCCGATTCCGCTGCAGCGCACCATGTCGCCCTACGACGTCGTCGAGGCGTTCAGCGACCTGTCGTCCACAGTGGATCAGATCGACACCGGGCAGCTCGCGGAGAGCTTCCGCACGCTGTCCGGCACTTTCAAGAGCACGCCGGAGGACGTCAGCGGTGCGCTCAACGGGCTGTCGCAGCTGTCGCAGACCATCTCCTCGCGTGACGAGCAGCTGGAGCACGAACAACACCGCGCAGGTGTCGAAGACGATCGCCGACCGCGACGGCGACTTCGAGAAGCTGCTGGCCGACGGCAACCTGCTGCTGCAGGAGATCCGGGCCAGGCGGGACTCGATCAGCGGGCTGCTGGACGGCACCCGCAAGTTGTCCGCGCAGCTCAGCGGGCTGGTCGACGACAACGCCGCGCAGATCGGCCCGACCCTGCAGCAGTTGGACCGGGTCACCAAGATGCTGCAACGCAACCAGGACAACCTGAACCGCAGCCTCGAGCTGTTCGCCCCGTTCACCAGGTTGTTCTCCAACGTGCTGGGCAACGGCCGTTGGTTCGACACCTACGTCTGCGGCCTGCTGCCGCCGGCCGTCGGCCCGATCAACGAGAAGGGCTGCCAGCCATGACCAGCGAACGCCCGTCGCTGACCCGGGTTCTGTCGATCGCCGTGGTGGTCGTGCTCGCCGCGACTGTCGCGGTGTGGTGGCTGTTCTTCGGGGCCGCCGAGCGGAAGGTCACCGCGTACTTCAGCGCCGCCGTGGGCATCTACCCGGGCGGCGACGTGCGCATCCTCGGGGTGCCGGTGGGCACCGTCGACGAAGTGGTGCCGCAGGGCCAGTTGGTGCGCGTCGTGATGAGCGTGGACCGCGACGTGAAGGTGCCCGCCGACGCCGGCGCGGTGTCGGTTTCGCCGAGCGTGGTCAGCGACCGGTACGTGCAGCTCACCCCGGCCTACAAGGGCGGGCCGGAGTTGGCCGACGGCGCGGTGATCCCGAAGGGGCGCACCGCGACGCCGGTGGAGCTGGACCAGATCTACCGCAGCCTCAACGACCTCACCACGGCCTTGGGGCCCAACGGCGCCAACGCCGACGGTGCGCTGACCGATCTGCTCAACACCAGCGCGGCGAACCTCGACGGCAACGGGAAGGCGCTGTCGGAGACCATTCGCAACCTCGGCGAGGTCGGGACCACGTTGTCCGGCAACAGCGACGAGCTGTTCACCACCGTCGACAACCTGCAGCGGTTCACCTCGATGCTGGCCGAGAACGACGACCAGGTGCGCCGGTTCAACACCCAGATGCAGCAGGTCAGCTCGCTGCTGGCCGACGAGCGCCAGAACATGAGCGCGGCGATGGCGGAGCTGGCCGTGGCGCTGGGCAAGGTCGAGTCCTTCGTGCGGGACAACCGGGAACTGCTGAAGTCCAATGTGGACCAGTTGAACGCGGTGGCGAACGTGCTGGTGGCGCAGAAGGCGGCGCTCAGCGAATCGCTGAACAACGCGCCGCTGGCGCTGAGTAACCTCAACAACGCCTACAACGGCTCGGCGGGCACGCTGGACTTCCGCGCGAACATCAACGAGCTCAACCAGCCACCGCTGGTAGCGGTGTGCAAGTTGCTGCAGCAGCACAACCCGGGAGACGTGCCGAAGGACGTCAGCGACGCGTGCGCGTCGCTGCAGCCGATCCTCGACGGCGTGGTGAAGCTGCCGACCCCGGCGGAAACCATCAACGCCCTGCAGAAGGGCAAGCTCCCGCCGCTGCCGCTTCCGCTGGCCGACGCGAGCGGCACCCAAACCGCGGGAGGTACCCGGTGAAGGGATTGTTCCTCGGTCTCCACCCGCCGCAATTTCCATTGAAATCGAACCTCCGATTTCAATGGAAATTGCGGACCTCCTCGGGGTGGGCACGGTCGTCGTTGCCTCCAGGTTTCAAGGTCGGGGCCGCCGTGCTGGCTCTGGTGCTGCTGGGCGGGTGCAGCTCGCGCGGCGTCTACGACATGCCGCTGCCCGGCGGCGCGGACATCGGCAGCCACCCGTACGAGGTGAAGGTGCGGTTCACCGACGTGCTGGACCTGGTGCCCAACTCCGGCGTCCGGGTCAACGACGTGCCGGTGGGCCGGGTCTCGACCATCGACCTCGCCCCGGATTCCTGGCAGGCAGAGGTGACCGTACTGGTCAACGGCGACGTGAACCTCCCGGCCAACGCCACCGCCCGGCTGCGGCAGTCCAGCCTGCTCGGCGAGAAGTACGTCGAGCTCGCCAACCCGCCGCAGGGTACGCCCGCGGTCGGCCGGCTCGCCGACGGCGACCTGATCGGCGTCGAGCGCACCGGCCGCAACCCCGAGGTGGAAGAGGTGCTCGGGGCGCTGTCCATGCTGCTCAACGGCGGCGGCGTCGCGCAGCTGCAGAACATCACCAAGGAGCTCAACGCCGCGCTCGAGGGTCGCGAGTCCGACGTCCGCGGCCTGCTGTCCAATTTGGACGAAATGGTCGCCGGGCTGGACGCGCAGCGCGACGACATCACCCGCGCCCTGGACGGCATCAACCGGCTCAGCGCACGGCTGGGCGACCAGCGCGGCAGCATCGACGTCGCGCTGCGCGACCTGGAGCCGGGGCTGCGGGTGCTCAACGAGCAGCGCACCCAGCTGGTCACCATGCTGCAGTCGCTCGACCAGCTCTCCGGCGTCGCCACCGACGTGGTCAACCGCTCCCGCGACGACCTGGTGCACAACCTCAACCAGCTCGCCCCGGCACTTAACCAGCTGGCCGCCGCTGGCGAGAGCCTGCCGAAGTCGCTGGAGGTGCTGGTCTCCTTCCCGTTCCCGGACAACGCGGTCGAGGGCATCGGCAACAGCGACTTCACGAACCTCTACATCAAGGCGGACCTAGACCTCACCCACGTGCTGGCGAACCTGGGCCGCAGCCGGCAGCCGCTGATGCCGCTGCCGGACGCGCTGAAGTCCATCCCGCTGCCGCTATCGCCGCGACCACCGCCGGAGCAGGCCCCGCCGCCACCGGCAGAACCGGAGCACAAGCCCGGCGGCCTGCTGGGTTCCTTGTTGGGCGGTGGTCGCTGATGCTCACCCGTCGAGTGCGCCTGCAGATCATCGCCTTCATCGCGATCGCCCTGTTCGGCGTCAGCTACGCCGGAGCCCGCTACGCGGGGCTGGACCGGCTGTTCGGCCCGCGCGGCTACGTGGTGACCCTGCAACTCGCCGATACCGGCGGTGTCTTCGACAACGCCGAGGTCACCTACCGCGGGGTCCCGGTGGGCCGGGTCGGCGACCTGCGGTTGACCAGCACCGGGGTGGAGGTGCCGCTGGACATCGAATCCAGCGCGCCGCGGATCCCCACCGACGTGCAGGCGGTGGTGACCAACCGGTCCGCGGTCGGCGAGCAGTACGTCGACCTGCGGCCGAAGCGCGACGACGGCCCGTTCCTGCAGGACGGCTCGGTGATCGCGCAGCACTCTGCGACCACCCCGCTGCCGGTGGAACAGCTGATGACGAACCTGGACTCGTTCGCGAACTCGGTGCCGGAGGACTCGCTGCGCACCGTGGTAAGCGAACTGGGCACCGCGTTCCGCGACAACGGTGGTCACCTGCAGATCATCCTGGACACCAGCCGGGAGTTCACCAACGCCGCGCAAGAGCACCTGCCGCAGACCGTGCAGCTGCTGGAGGACGGCAAGACCGTGCTGGCCACGCAGAACGAGCAGGGCTCGGCGATCAAGTCGTTCGGCAAGGACCTGCGGCTGCTGTCGGAGTCGCTGAAGAACTCCGACGGCGACCTGCGGGCCGTGATCGAGCGCGCTCCGCCGGCCGCCCGCCAGGTCAGCGATTTCCTGCGCGAGAACCCGCAGCTCGGCCCGCTGCTGGCGAACCTCACCACGACCTCGCAGGTGATGGCGACCCGCGTCGACGGCATCGAGCAGATCATGACGCTCTACCCGTCCATCATCACGGCCAGCAACACCGTGGTGCCCGGCGACGGCACGGCGCACTTCGGCCTGGCGCTCAACATGTTCGACCCGCTGCCGTGCACCAAGGGCTACGAGCAGACCGAGCGGCGCAACGGGACGGACTTCCGCCCGATGCCGCTGAACACCAACGCGCGATGTTTGGAGCCACCGGGCAGTGACACGTCGGTGCGCGGTGCGCAGAATGCGCCGGGACACCAGGAAGGAGGCGGACATGCCCGCTGAAGCAACGGGGTGGGGGCGCCTGGTCGTGGGCCTGGTGGCGCTCGCGATCAGCCTGGTGGCCTGCGTGGGCCTGGGCGTCACCTGGGCGCTGGCCGTCAACAACTCCTCGGTGTCCCGCGCCGAGATGCGCGACGCGGCGCTGCGCGACGGACAGAGCGCGATCATCAACTTCAACACCCTGGACTACCGGGACGTGGATCGCGGTCTGCAGCGCTGGGAGGACGACTCGACCGGCCCGCTGCGCGACGAGGTCCGGCAGGGGCGGCAGAACTACGCGACCCAGATCGGGCAGGCCAAGAGCAGCACGACGGCCAGGATCCTCGACGCGGGGATCGTCGAGCTCGACGAGCGCGCCGGCAAGGCCCGGATGATCGCCGTCGTGCAGGTGACCGTCAGCATCGACGGCCAGCAGCCGGCCAACAAGCAGGACCGCTACCAGGCCGAGCTCACGCACGAAGGCGAGACGTGGAAGCTCAGCGGGCTCGGCACCGTGCCGGTCGGCTGATCGGCGAGACGCGCAAGCAATTCGAGGAGTGCAGTCAGTGCCAAGCAACCGCCGCAACGACCGCCAGCCGCCAACCCGCCGCCCGAAGGTGGCGGGCCTGCGAAACCGCGCAACCCTCCACGGCGAGAACCTCCAGGAAGAGGCGCGGGAAGCCCGGCGAACCGAAAGCGACCAGCGGGCCCCCGTCGCGGAGCGCGGAAAAGCGCATGCGGAGCGGAGTTTCGCGGCGGAGCTCAACGGAGCGGATGTCGCGGAGCCCGTTTGCGCGGGGAAAACCGTTGCGGAGCGCGGCGAAACGTCCGTAGCGGAGACCGATCCGGCGGCGCGCCCCAGCGGCGAGGGCGTGCTTTCGGCTCCGGCCGAACCGGAGCAGGAGACGGCGGAGCCTGATGGTGCGCAGGCGGATGCCGAGGCTGTTCGGCCCGCCGCCGCTGCGGCGCTTGCGCAGGCCGCAGAGGGCTTGAGCACCGGAGGTGCGAAGCGCGGCGGGACGGTGCCGAAGAGCGTGGTGGCGGTGTTCGGCGCCGCCGCCGTGTTCACCGGGTTAGCCGTCGCAGTGTTCGCCGGGTTGGCCGTGTGGTTCGGCATCGAGGCGTACTCCGCGCGGTTTTCCGGGGCCGCGGCCAACGAGGCGTTGGTTTCGGCCGGGGCGACCAGCGAGGTCAACGGGCAGATCAGCGATGCCGTGGAGAAGGTGTTCTCCTACGACTTCAACGACACGGCCAAGACCGAGACGGCCGCGCGGGACTTGCTCGTCGGGTCGGCCGTGCAGCGCTACGACGAACTGTTCAAGGTGGTCCGGGAGCAGGCCCCGCAGCAGCAGCTGATCGTCACCACGACGGTGCAGACCAGCGCGGTGACGCGGCTGCAGGGCGACCGCGCCGAGCTGTTGCTGTTCGTCGACCAGCGCGCGATGCGCGCCAACACTGGCGAGAGCAATGTCGGCCCGGCCCAGATCTCGGTGAGCGCTCAGAAGCAGGGCGATCGATGGAAGATCACTCGTGCGGGTGGCGGAACCTCAGACGCCGTCCGGTCTCCAGGATCCCGATCTGGTTATGTCCAATACGCAGCTTCGGGGCTGTCCTCGCCAAGAGCCTCAATGGGGTGGCAGGGTCTGAGAACCTGCGGCGGTGCCGACTGCGAGGGTGGGCTAAGCGGCTGCGCCGCTTCAAAGACACAAGTCCGCCCTACCGGTTTTGCTTCCTGATAGGTGAGATCGTCGGAAATCGTTGCGAGCAATTCCGCTACCGGCACCGCTACGCAAGAAGAGGCCGGAAGCAATGAAATCGAAACGCCCAGGAGCTGGGTGGTCACGGTCCGATGTGGACGTGGGCGGACCAGAGGCAGTGCTCCTCCGGATAGCGGGCGCGGAGGTTCCGGGCCGCGTTGTGCAGGGCGTAGGCCGAGCGGTCCGTGTCATACTCCTCGCCGCCGAACACCGCCGCGTAGAAGTCGGCGTGCACCTGCACCCCACCGCCCTCGTCGATCTCCCACAGGGTGCCGATGACGTGCGTGAAACCCGCGAAACCCAGTGCGCCCGGCAGCGACACCGCCGCCCCGCACGGCGGATCCGCCGCCGTCGCGCACTGGCCGAGGTAGCCGAACTCCGCCTCGTCGAGCGCCACCTGGCCCAGCTCGACCAGGCCCAGCGGCCGCTGCGGGGACTCGCGGTCCAGCAGCAGGCCCGCCGCCGGCTGCGCCGGGAACTGGGAGCTCGGTTCGCACACGTGCAGCCACGGATGCTGCGGCAGCACCTGCAGCATCTCCGCCGCGCTGGTGCTCTCCACCGACAAGATCTCCGCCGAGGGCCAGTGCTGCGCCAGGACCTGGTTCTGCGGCGGCAGTTCCCGCCCGACCTGCAGCGCCGACCCGGCCGCGACCAGGGCCGTGCCGCCCGTCGGTACCGGTCGCTTGCCTGCCCGGAGCAGGCAGCCCAACGTCGGGATGTACGACGACACAACCCGGTCCAAAGTGGACTCGCCGGTTCGCGCGGTCGCCGCGTGCACCGGCAGGAACGCCATCGCGCCGAGGGCGCTCCACCACACCCTGGGCCACCGGGTGCCGGGCTCCGGCTCGCGCAGGTAGCCCATCCGATCCAGGACCGGCCGTGCGATGCGGTCCCAGGTCCAGTCGAGGGCGTCGGACAGCGTCCCGTGGTCGTCCTCCTGCGCGGCGGCCAGCAGGTCGGCCGCGCGCTCGGCCGCGGTTTCCGGATTGGCGTTCGGCAGCGGCACGGTCAGCACCCGCCCCGCGATGATCACCAGCGCGTCCGACCGGTAGCGGCTGAGGTTGACGAGCACCGCGGAACCGTCCTGCGCTGCGGTGGCCAGTTCCGCGAACGGCGTGCGCAGCAGGTGCCCAGGCTGCACGGCGCGGATCTCCGCGACCAGCTCGTCCCACGCGCGCGCCAGCCGCGTCCGGTCGTCGGACCCGGTGAGCACCGGTTCGTCCGCCGGGCGGTCCAGCAGCCTCCGCAACCGGACCACCTCGTCCGCGAGGTCCGGGTGGGAGCGGTGCAGCGCGCCTAGTTCCCCGCCGGTCGGCAGGAAGTCCGCCAGGATCGCCGTCTGCCCGTGCTCCAGCAGTTCCACGGCCCGCTCGGGCTCGCCGCTCTCCAACGCGGACGCCGCGGCGTCCGCCGCCATCGACGCCCACCGCTGCTGGGCGGTCGGCGACGCGACGACCCGCTTGCCGCGCGTGACCAGCGGCAGCAGGTCGACCGCGAGCTCGAACGACTCCAGCGCCTCCGGCCACCGGTGCGCCTGCGCGCAGATCCGGCCCGCCAGGCCCGCCGCCCGAAGCCGCTGGTCGGCAGGGGCGTTGGGCTGCTCGGCCGCCTCCATCAGCACCTTGCGCGCCCACCGGTAGTACCGGCGGCGGGAGCTGCGCTGGTAGAGCGTCTGCAGCGCGCGACCGAGGTGGATCGCCACTCCCGCGCGGGTGGGTGCGTTCTGCGGTATCGCGATGAGCGCCTGGTCGAACAGCTCGATCGCGGCCTCGATGTCCTGCGTCCTGGCGCTCGTCCGGAACCGGTGCGCCGACACGATGCCGAGCTGCGTCCAGGCAGCGGGCCGCGCGGCCGCGTCGCCCTGCAAGGCCTCGCGCGCTAGTTCGGCGGCCCGGTCCAGGTCGGCGCTGTCGCCGTGGTGCTCGAAGCGGCTGATCAGCGTGCTGATCAGCGAGTTCAACACTGCGTCGCGCTGCTCGCCGGTCGCCGCCTCCACCGCGGCCTCCGCTGCGGTGACCGCGGTGTCCAGCACCGTGGCCTCCGCGCCGTGCAGGAAGTGCCTGCGCAGCAGGGTCGCGTAACCGGTGAGGGCGACCGCGCGGCTCTGGTCGTCGGGCGACATCGCGCGCAACGCCGGTGCGATCGGCCGCAGCACGCGGCGCAGTTGGCTGGCCTCGCCGGTGGCGTCCACGTGCTCCGCGGTGGCTGCGGCGAGGTGCCACACCGCCGTGCCGAGCAGCGGATTCCCGCTGTCGAGCACCCCGAGCACGCCGATCAGCTCGCTGATCGCCGAGTTGAGGTCGGTCAGGTCCCCGTTCTGCTGGAACCGCAGCCGCAGCGCGTTCGCCAGGTGACAAAGGGCGGCGCGCCGGGGTTCGCCGTCGGCGAGGGCTCCCGCGCCGGACCCGAGGTGCTTGATGGCCTCGTCCAGGTCTTCGGATGAGGCGCCCCGCTCGAACCTGCGCAGCAGCGCTGCCCCGAGGTTGCTCAGCAGCTCGGAGGTAGTCGGGTCGTTCGCCGGGGAGATCCGGGCGGCCTCCCGGAAGACGTCGATCGACTCGCCGTCGGACTCCGGCGCGTCGGCCAGCCGGGCGTGGAGCTTCAACGCGTTGGCGAGCCGGACCAGTGCCATCGCCCGCCGCTGGTCGCGGCGCGGCGTCTGCTCGACGGTCTCCCGCGCGACCTGCGCGCTCTCCGCGGCGGCGGTGGCGCTGCCGGTCTTGCCCGCCAGGTCGGTGAGCGCCAGCGCGAGGTTGCACTGGTAGAGCACCCGGTCGTTGTCGCTGTTGTGCGCCGCAGCCGTCGCCGAACGGTAGTAGGAGATCGCCTTTTCGAGGTCGGCCAGCTCGCCGCTGCGCAGGTGCGTCAGCTGTGCCGCGCTGCCCAGGTTGTTGAGCACGCCCGCGCGCGCCGGGTCGGTTTCGTGCAGCACACCGGCGGTGTCGCGGAGCACCTCGGTGACCCAGGGCAGCTGGCCGAAGTCCAGGGTGGTGACGATCTTGTTCATCGCCGCGATGGCGTCGGCGTAGCGCTGCTCGGCGCTGCGCCGGGGTTCCGGCGCTGCCGCTTCCGGGGTTTGCGGGGGCTGCCGGGGCTGGGGCGCGACGGCGTCCTGCTCGCCGGAGAACCAGCTGGAGCTGGAGCCGCTGCGGTCCGGCCCCGCTTTCCAACGCTGCAGCCCGCGGAACCGCTCGTTCGCGCGGCTTGCATCGTCTGTCATCGGTTCGTTCTCCTGTGGCCTGCCCACCCGGGGTATGCGTTCGGGGCGCGGTGGGGCGTATCACGCTACCGGCGGACGTGGTCGTCGAGTAGCCCGCGTGCGTCACCTGAGATCGTGCCGATGGGCAGTTGTGCCCGTCGGCACCATCCGTCGCATCGTCGCGACGGGGGAAGGTGCTCGACCCGGGAGGAGCAGTGGTTGTTATCGCAACCATTAATACTCACGACTGCCGCGCAGTGGCAACGACGGCCTCGAAGTCGGCTGGCTGCGCTGCGAGTCGGCTGACGCCGTAGTCCCCGCCGCGGACGGTCACCACTGCGGCGAAAGTGGCGGAATTGGCCAGCAGCCCGGGTAACCGGTGTCGGTCGTGGCGAGAGTCGCTCTCGCTACGCCGGGTGCCCGCGTGCAAATCGATCTACTGGTCGAGATCGAGAATTCGGAGATCGAATTCTGCGGTCCCGATGACCGGCGGTGTCGATGCGAGCACAAGCCGTTAATGATCGAGAGCGGCCTTGCGGGAATGACTCCGTTCGGCCCAGTCGTCCTGGGAATAGAGACGCCGATACCGTATGTTGAGGTGTTCGTCACCCCGGGGCCGATGCCCAGGAGGACCGTCAAGGGCCTTTCGGAGGGGCGTCGCGAGTGTCGCTCCGGAGTGCCGGAAGTTACCTGTAGGTACCCTTCTGACCAGGCAAAAGCATGCCATCAGCAATCATCGCCAGTGATCGTGTTTTGCGCCACGAGGGTGATCGAAGCGTGATCTCTTGACTGGCGGCGCGCGCGGGTTCACTCTAGTCCTCAACGCGGGGCTGGGCTGCCGTCGGTGTGCCCCCTCGACAGCTGGCGTGATTCCGGCTAGACTGCTACTTTGCGCTGCCCTCTTTCCGTCTGTCCTGCACCGGACCGTAGGATGGTGGGCGCCATTGCACCCTTGACAGCTGTGTTAGCGGAGTGTGACAGCGGATACGGACCCCGTCGGTCGCATTCGCCGGGCACCTTTCGCCGACGCGGCTGTAGCCAGTTCAGAGTCCCGGAAGGACGCATCTTGGCAGTCTCCCGCGCGACCAAGGTCTCTGCAGCTTCCAACTACACGTCGGGGATCCCTGGGGCACCCAAGCGGGTCTCGTTCGCGAACATTCGCGAGCCGTTGAACGTGCCGAACCTGCTAGACCTGCAGATCCAGTCCTTCGAATGGCTTGTCGGTAACGAGGCCTGGTTCCAGCGCCGGGTCGACGCCGGCGAGGAGAATCCGGTTGGCGGTCTTGAGGAGGTCCTGAACGAGATCTCCCCGATCGAGGACTTCTCCGGATCGATGTCGCTGTCTTTCTCCGATCCACGCTTCGACGAGGTCAAGGCCTCCGTCGAGGAGTGCAAGGACAAGGACATGACGTATGCGGCCCCGCTGTTCGTCACCGCGGAGTTCACCAACCACACCACTGGCGAGATCAAGAGCCAGACGGTGTTCATGGGTGACTTCCCGATGATGAGCAACAAGGGCACCTTCATCATCAACGGCACCGAGCGGGTCGTGGTCTCCCAGCTCGTCCGTTCTCCCGGTGTCTACTTCGACCAGTCCGTGGACAAGACCACGGACAAGGACGTCTTCAGCGTCAAGATCATCCCCAGTCGCGGTGCGTGGCTGGAGTTCGACGTCGACAAGCGCGACACCGTCGGCGTCCGCATCGACCGCAAGCGCCGCCAGCCGGTCACCGTGCTGCTGAAGGCGCTGGGCTGGTCGGCCGAGGCGATCCGCGAGCGGTTCGGCTTCTCCGAGACCCTGATGGCGACCCTGGAGAAGGACCACACCGCCGGCACGGACGAAGCGCTGCTGGACATCTACCGCAAGCTGCGCCCGGGCGAACCGCCGACGAAGGAGAGCGCGCAGACGCTCCTGGAGAACTTGTTCTTCAAGGAGAAGCGCTACGACCTCGCCCGCGTCGGCCGCTACAAGGTCAACAAGAAGCTCGGTATGGGCGAGCCGTACGAAGTCGGCGTGCTCACCGAGGAAGACATCGTCACCACGATCGAGTACCTGGTCCGGCTGCACGCGGCCGAGACCGAGATGCCCGCGCGCGGTCAGGGCGAAGGCGCGACCGTGCCGGTCGAGGTCGACGACATCGACCACTTCGGCAACCGGCGCATCCGCACCGTGGGCGAGCTGATCCAGAACCAGGTCCGGGTCGGCCTGTCCCGCATGGAGCGGGTCGTCCGGGAGCGGATGACCACCCAGGACGTCGAGGCGATCACCCCGCAGACCCTGATCAACATCCGCCCGATCACGGCGGCGATCCGGGAGTTCTTCGGCACCTCGCAGCTCTCGCAGTTCATGGACCAGACCAACCCGATCGCCGGCCTGACGCACAAGCGTCGGCTGAACGCGCTCGGCCCGGGCGGTCTGTCCCGCGAGCGCGCGGGCATGGAGGTCCGCGACGTGCACCCGTCGCACTACGGCCGGATGTGCCCGATCGAGACGCCGGAAGGCCCGAACATCGGTCTGATCGGCTCGCTGGCCACCTTCGCGCGGATCAACCCGTTCGGCTTCATCGAGACGCCGTACCGCAAGGTCGTCGACGGCCGGGTCACCGACCAGATCGACTACCTGACCGCCGACGAAGAGGACCGCTACGTCAAGGCGCAGGCCAACGCGCCGATCGACGAGGACGGCAACTTCATCGACGAGCGCGTGCTGGGTCGACGCAAGGGCGGCGAGGTCGAGCTGCTCGCACCGACCGAGATCGACTACATGGACGTCTCGCCGCGGCAGATGGTTTCCGCCGCGACCGCGATGATCCCGTTCCTGGAGCACGACGACGCCAACCGCGCCCTGATGGGTGCGAACATGCAGCGCCAGGCGGTGCCGCTGCTGCGCAGCGAGTCGCCGCTGGTCGGCACCGGCATGGAGCTGCGCGCCGCGGTCGACGCCGGTGACGTGATCACCGCCGAGAAGGCCGGTGTGGTTGAGGAGCTGTGCGCCGACTACATCACGGTGATGGCCGATGACGGCACTCGCCGGTCGTACCGGATGCAGAAGTTCTCCCGGTCCAACCACGGCACCTGCATCAACCAGAGGCCGATCGTCAATGAGGGCGACCGGGTCGAGGTCGGGCAGGTCATCGCGGACGGGCCGTGCACCGAAGACGGCGAGATGGCGCTGGGCAAGAACCTGCTCGTCGCGATCATGCCGTGGGAGGGGCACAACTACGAGGACGCGATCATCCTGTCCCAGCGCCTGGTGCAGGACGACGTGCTCACCTCGATCCACATCGAGGAGCACGAGGTCGACGCGCGCGACACCAAGCTCGGTGCCGAGGAGATCACCCGGGACATCCCGAACGTCTCCGACGACGTGCTGGCCGACCTCGACGAGCGCGGCATCATCCGCATCGGTGCCGAGGTGCAGGGCGGCGACATCCTGGTCGGCAAGGTCACCCCGAAGGGCGAGACCGAGCTGACCCCGGAGGAGCGGCTGCTGCGTGCGATCTTCGGTGAGAAGGCCCGCGAGGTCCGCGACACCTCGCTGAAGGTGCCGCACGGCGAGACCGGCAAGGTCATCGGCGTCCGCGTGTTCAACCGCGAGGACGATGACGAGCTGCCCCCGGGCGTCAACCAGCTGGTGCGGGTCTACGTCGCGCAGAAGCGCAAGATCCAGGACGGCGACAAGCTCGCCGGCCGCCACGGCAACAAGGGCGTCATCGGCAAGATCCTGCCCGCCGAGGACATGCCGTTCCTGCCGGACGGCACCCCGGTCGACATCATCCTGAACACGCACGGTGTGCCGCGACGGATGAACATCGGCCAGGTGCTGGAGACGCACCTCGGCTGGATCGCCTCGCAGGGCTGGTCCATCAACGGGGACGCCGAGTGGGCCAAGCGCCTGCCCGACGACCTCTACGAGGTGGAACCGGGCACCAACACCGCCAGCCCCGTCTTCGACGGTGCGCGGGAGGAGGAGATCACCGGTCTGCTCGCCTCCACCAGGCCGAACCGCGACGGTGAGCGCATGGTGGGTGCCGACGGCAAGGCGCAGCTGTTCGACGGCCGCAGCGGGGAGCCGTACCCGTACCCGATCGCCGTCGGGTACATGTACATCCTCAAGCTGTCGCACCTGGTGGACGACAAGATCCACGCCCGGTCGACCGGCCCGTACTCGATGATCACCCAGCAGCCGCTGGGCGGTAAGGCGCAGTTCGGCGGCCAGCGCTTCGGTGAGATGGAGTGCTGGGCCATGCAGGCCTACGGCGCCGCCTACACGCTGCAAGAGCTGTTGACCATCAAGTCCGACGACGTGGTCGGCCGCGTCAAGGTCTACGAGGCGATCGTCAAGGGCGAGAACATCCCCGAGCCGGGCATCCCGGAGTCCTTCAAGGTGTTGCTGAAGGAGCTCCAGTCGCTGTGCCTGAACGTCGAGGTGCTCTCCAGCGACGGTGCGGCCATCGAGATGCGCGACAGCGAGGACGAGGACCTGGAGCGTGCCGCGGCCAACCTCGGCATCAACCTGTCCCGCAACGAGTCGGCCTCGGTCGACGACCTCGCGCACTGAACCTCGCCGCCGGTCCGCGGGAAGAGATCTCGCGGACCGGCGTCCGACCCAACCTGGCACCGCTGCCGACACACCCGGCAGAACCTTCCGATCAAGGGAGAAGACCCGACGTGCTTGACGTCAACTTCTTCGATGAACTCCGCATCGGCCTCGCCACGGCCGACGACATCCGCCAGTGGTCGTACGGCGAGGTCAAGAAGCCCGAGACCATCAACTACCGCACCCTGAAGCCGGAGAAGGACGGGCTCTTCTGCGAGAAGATCTTCGGTCCGACCCGGGACTGGGAGTGCTACTGCGGCAAGTACAAGCGGGTCCGCTTCAAGGGCATCATCTGCGAGCGCTGCGGCGTCGAGGTCACCCGAGCCAAGGTGCGTCGTGAGCGGATGGGCCACATCGAGCTCGCCGCCGCCGTGACCCACATCTGGTACTTCAAGGGCGTCCCGTCGCGGCTGGGCTACCTGCTCGACCTGGCCCCCAAGGACCTCGAGAAGATCATCTACTTCGCCGCCTACGTGATCACCTCGGTGAACACCGAGATGCGGCACAACGACCTGTCGACGCTGGAGAGCGAGATCAGCGTCGAGCGCAAACGCGTCGCCGACCAGCGCGACGCCGACCTGGAGGCCCGGGCCCAGAAGCTCGAGGCCGACCTGGCCGCGCTCGAGGCCGAAGGCGCCAAGAGCGACCAGCGCCGCAAGGTGAAGGAAGGCGCCGAGCGCGAGATGAAGCAGCTGCGCGACCGCGCGCAGCGCGAGCTCGACAAGCTCGACGAGATCTGGGAAACCTTCACCAAGCTGGAGCCCCGCCAGCTCATCCCCGACGAGATGCTGTACCGCGAGCTCTACGACCGGTACGGCGAGTACTTCACCGGCGGCATGGGTGCCGAGGCCATCCAGTCGCTGCTGTCGACCTTCGACATCGGCGCCGAGGCCGAGCTGCTGCGCGAGACCATCCGCAGCGGCAAGGGCCAGAAGAAGCTGCGCGCCCTCAAGCGGCTCAAGGTCGTGGCGGCCTTCCAGGCCACCGGCAACGACCCGAGCGGCATGGTGCTCAACTGCGTGCCGGTCATCCCGCCGGACCTGCGTCCGATGGTGCAGCTGGACGGTGGCCGCTTCGCCACCTCCGACCTCAACGATCTGTACCGCCGGGTGATCAACCGCAACAACCGCCTCAAGCGACTGATCGACCTCGGGGCCCCCGAGATCATCGTCAACAACGAGAAGCGGATGCTGCAGGAGTCCGTGGACGCGCTGTTCGACAACGGCCGTCGCGGGCGTCCGGTCACCGGCCCGGGCAACCGGCCGCTGAAGTCGCTGTCCGACCTGCTCAAGGGCAAGCAGGGCCGGTTCCGCCAGAACCTGCTCGGCAAGCGCGTCGACTACTCCGGCCGTTCGGTCATCGTGGTCGGCCCGCAGCTGAAGCTGCACCAGTGCGGTCTGCCGAAGGAAATGGCGGTCGAGCTGTTCAAGCCGTTCGTCATGAAGCGGCTGGTCGACCTCAACCACGCGCAGAACATCAAGTCCGCGAAGCGGATGGTGGAGCGCCAGCGCCCGCAGGTGTGGGACGTGCTGGAAGAGGTCATCGCCGAGCACCCGGTGCTGCTCAACCGTGCTCCCACGCTGCACCGCCTCGGCATCCAGGCCTTCGAGCCGCAGCTGGTGGAAGGCAAGGCCATCCAGCTGCACCCGCTGGTCTGCGAGGCGTTCAACGCGGACTTCGACGGTGACCAGATGGCGGTGCACCTGCCGCTGTCGGCCGAGGCCCAGGCCGAGGCCCGGATCCTGATGCTGTCCAGCAACAACATCCTGTCGCCGGCCTCCGGTCGGCCGCTGGCGATGCCGCGTCTGGACATGGTCACCGGCCTGTACCACCTGACCCGTCAGGTGGACGGTGCCAAGGGCGAGGGCCTGGCGTTCTCCTCGGTCGGCGAGGCCATCATGGCCTTCGACCGCGGGGCGTTGGACCTGCAGGCCAAGATCAAGATCCGGCTGCGCGACGTGGTGCCGAACAAGGACCAGCTGCCGGAGGGCTGGGAGCCCGGTCAGCCGTGGCTGGCCGAGACCACCCTCGGCCGGGTCTGGTTCAACGAGCTGCTGCCCGAGGACTACCCGTTCGTCGACGACCTGCTGCCGAAGAAGAAGCAGGCCGCGATCGTCAACGACCTGGCCGAGCGGTACCCGATGGTCACCGTGGCGCAGACCCTGGACAAGCTCAAGGACGCCGGTTTCCACTGGGCGACCCGTTCCGGGGTGACCGTGTCGATCACCGACGTGGTGGTGCCACCGGCCAAGACCGAGATCCTGGACAACTACGAGGCCAAGGCCGACCAGGTCGAGAAGCGGTACCGCCGCGGTGCGCTGTCCTACCAGGAGCGCAACGCCGAGCTGGTCAAGGTCTGGACGGCCGCCAAGGACGAGGTCGCCGAGGCTATGGAGGCGAACTTCCCGGAGGACAACTCGATCAGCATGATCGTGAAGTCCGGGGCCGCCGGTAACATGACCCAGGTCGTCCAGCTGGCCGGTATGCGTGGTCTGGTGTCGAACCCAAAGGGTGAGTACATCCCGCGCCCGATCAAGGCGAACTTCCGCGAGGGCCTGTCCGTGCTGGAGTACTTCATCTCCAACCACGGTGCCCGCAAGGGTCTCGCCGACACCGCGCTGCGGACCGCCGACTCGGGTTACCTGACCCGTCGTCTGGTGGACGTCTCGCAGGACGTCATCGTCCGCGAGACCGACTGCGGCACCGAGCGCGGCATCCGGATGCCGATCGCGGAGCTGCTGGACGATGGCAAGCTGCTGCGCGACGCGCACGTGGAGACCAGCGTCTACGCCCGCACCACGGCCGACGACGTCACCGACTCCGACGGCAACATCGTGCTCGCCCGCGGTTCGGACCTGGGTGACCCGGCGATCGAGAAGCTGCTCGCCGCCAACGTCACCAAGGTCAAGGTCCGCAGCGTCCTGACCTGTCAGTCCGGCGTCGGTGTCTGTGCGGTCTGCTACGGCCGTTCGATGGCCACCGGCAAGCTGGTGGACGTCGGCGAGGCCGTCGGCATCGTCGCTGCCCAGTCGATTGGTGAGCCCGGTACGCAGCTGACGATGCGTACGTTCCACCAGGGCGGTGTCGCCGGTGACGACATCACCACCGGTCTGCCGCGTGTCCAGGAGCTGTTCGAGGCCCGGGTCCCGAAGGGCAAGGCACCGATCGCCGACACCTCGGGCCGGATCCGGCTGGAGGACAACGACCGCTACTGGAAGATCACGATCATTCCGGACGACGGCGGCGAGGAGATCGTCTACGACAAGCTGTCCAAGCGGCAGCGGCTCGCGGCGATCTCGGTCGACGGCACCGAGCGACAGGTCGCCGACGGCGACCACATCGAGGTCGGCCAGCAGCTGCTGGAAGGTGCGGTCGACCCGCACGAGGTGCTGCGCGTGATGGGCCCGCGCGAGGCCCAGCTGCACCTGGTGCGCGAGGTGCAGGAGGTGTACCGGTCGCAGGGTGTGGGCATCCACGACAAGCACGTCGAGGTCATCGTCCGCCAGATGCTGCGCCGGGTCATCATCATCGACTCCGGTGCCACCGAGTTCCTGCCCGGTTCGCCGGTCGAGCGCTCGCAGTTCGAGGCGGAGAACCGCCGCGTCGTCTCCGAGGGCGGCGACCCGGCGTCCGGCCGTCCGGTGCTGATGGGTATCACCAAGGCGTCGCTGGCCACCGATTCGTGGCTGTCGGCGGCCTCCTTCCAGGAGACGACCCGCATCCTCACGAACGCCGCTATCGAGGGCGCGAGTGACAAGCTGGTCGGTCTGAAGGAGAACGTGATCATCGGTAAGTTGATCCCGGCTGGTACGGGCATCAACCGGTACCGCAACATCCAGGTGCAGCCGACGGAGGAGGCGCGGGCCGCGGCGTACGCGATCCCGTCCTACGACGACAGCTACTACACCCCGGATGTGTTCGGCACCGGCACGGGTGCGGCGGTTCCGCTGGACGACTACGACTTCGGCCGCGACTACCGCTGAAGTTAGCTGGTTGACCAAAGGGCCCCTGTCCGACTCCTCCGGACAGGGGCCCTTTCCCATGCCGCGACGAACAACGCCCCATCCCGGAGAGCCGTGCCGGAATGGGGCGTTGTTCGTCCAGTGTCAGAGGTCGAGCTGGCCTGACTTGACGGTGGTCAGGAACGTCTGGAGCTGGGCCTTGGTGAAAACCAGAGCACCCTGCTCGGGGGCCTTCGAGTCACGAACAGCAGAAACGCCGGGCAGGTTCTGCGCCAACTCGACGCACTGGCCCTGCTCGTGGCTGCGGCTCGACTTGCGCCACAGGGCGCCGTTGAGTTCGGGCATTTCGACCTTCTCCTTGCAGATGTCTCACAGGGACATCGCAAGGCTATCCATGAACTCCACAGATTCTTCCAGAGAGAGCGCCACGTTCCGTATCCGCGCGAACACCTCGGTGTAGTGCTTGATGTCGGCCGGTCGTTCCAGCCACACCGCGCCGCGCTGGTTTTCGAGGTAGACGGCATCCATGTCGTCGAAGCCTTCTGGGAACCGGATCATTGAGAACGAGCTGTTGCCACCGGGATAGGCGCCGATGCTGAACGGTACGACTTGGATGGTGATGTTGGGCCGCTCGGCTGCTTTGACGAGGTAGCGGAGCTGATCACGCATCACGTCGGGGCCGCCGACCATACGGCGCATCGCCGCCTCATCGTGAATCACGTGCAAGCGAGTCGGGTGGTTAGCGCGGTTGACGCGCTCTTGCCGTGCCTGCCGCAATTCAACGGCTCGTTGGATGCCGCGTTCTTCGCCGTCCGGTCGAACCGTGAAGAACGCCTCGGCGTATTCCGGTGTCTGCAACAGGCCATCGACTGCGGTAGCCGAGTAGTTCCACAGCTCGGCGGCGTCGGACTCCAGCCCGACGTACTTCTCGAACCAGTCTGGCATGTTGTCGGAGTACATGGCCCACCAGCCGCGTTCGTTCGACTCCTCGGCCTGGCGCACGAGGTGGTCGGACAGCGGCGCCTCGACACCGTAGAACTGGCAGAGCAGGCGAACGTTGCGCGGCAAGATGACCTGCTTGCCGCCTTCGATGCGGTTGATCGTGGTGACGGTCAGGCCGGCGTATTTGGCAGCTTCGGCAACCTTCTTCCCGACCTGTTCTCGCAACGCGCGCAGCTCGCGCCCCAGTTCCCGGCGGCGCAGGTTCGGCCCTGGCCCTTCATCGTCCAACAGGTCATCGGTCAGGTCAGCCATCAAGTACTCCCTGGTAACGCGAATTCTTCGGTTGTTCCACATCCTGCCTGACAAGTGTTCACATTGGATTCGCCTGATCAGGTAATTGATCCTATGTGTACACATTGACTACATTGATCAATGTGCCGCCGGGGTATGTGAGGACTCGAATCCGGCAGCGCCGCCCGTCCCCCCGGTCTTGCAGGGACAGCAAATGGCGGGGCGGGCCTTCAAATCGGGCCGGGGTGGTGACTTTCCCCGACCTCCACCACGCCGGTCCCCTGGTGGCCGGGCGCGTGAACGCCCCCTCCCCGTGCGCCCGGCCACCGCCCACAAACAGAGCTGTGTTTTTCAGTAATGGAGGTTGTTCATGTCCGACTATCTGACTTACGTCTGGCGTCCGGTCACGGGAGGTCGCCACGCTTTCCCCATCACGGCAACGAAAGTCCCGGCAGGCGACCAGGTGGTGGCGTTCTGCGGTGCGGAATCGAATGCGGTGGAGCTGCATGATTGGTCCGAAGTGGACTGGATTCGCGAGGGCACCTGCATGGACTGCTGGCACGTCCTTACGATTCGCCCCTGCCCTTGACGCACTCTCGCCCATCCGAAGGAGCGCCACCGTGTTCTGGATCCAGTTCAGTACGTTCGTCATGTTCAGTCTGCTGATCTTCGCCGTGCTTGCCCAGCACCTACCGGAATGGCGCATCGGGTTCGTGGCGGGTCAGCATGCCGGAGGCGGCGAAGGCGACTACACCGTCTGGCATCTCATCGCCGACATCGAAGCCGAGAATGCCGAAACCAGCGTCGCCGGACAGCGCCGCTTCGACCACGAATTCCCCGAGATACCACCGAGGTTCCCCGAATCCGACCCCGACGAATCCGCCTGTGCGGACGACCAGCACGCCGGGCGACACCATCTCCGCGAGGAGCCTCCAGACGATCCCGTTCGCAGAATCTCGTAGCGCGGCATCAATGCCCACCAGCTCGGCGCATGTGGGAGTAGGCCAGTTCCCTTCCGCACCCCTGCGGCTTTTCGAGGTGAGGGGCACCCTTGGGTGGCATAGCCGCTCAAGGGTGCCCCTCACCTACCATCTGATCGGGCAAGGTTGTCGGGTGGTTGGATCGTTGGGCGCTCGGCGGCTACGGTGTGCGGCGGTGATGGGAGGCGGGATGAACCAGCCGGGACAGCAGCCGTGGCAGCAACCGATGCAGGGGCAGCCGCATTCGCAGCCGATACAGCCTCCGATGGTGGGTGATCCGTTCCAGCAGTGGGCGGCGCAGCGTGGTTGGCGGATCGCGCGGGATGTGCCGGAGGGCGTTCTTAACCAGCTGTCCGGATCGCCGTTCCACGACTATAAGCAGCGGGCGATTCCGCTGTTGCTCGCGGGTTTCTACGAAGGCATGCCAGCGCTGGTGGTGCAGATCGCGAACTCGTACAAGTACACGGCTACTACTGGTTCGTACTTTTCGACCACTACCGACCGGCAGGTCACCACGTCGAAGTCTGGCACTGCCACGTCTATGACCAGCGTTGCGGTGCTGGAGCTGCCATCGCCGGTCCCGGAGCTCTTGGTCCACCAGCGGAGCGAGAAGCAAGGCGGGCTACTGGGGCTGCTCGGCTTCGGCCGCTCCAAGGGGAACTCCCAGGGGGAGCCGATCGCGACCGTGCAGATCGGCGATCCGAGCCGATCGACGGATGCGTTTACGTACAGCATTTCCGGAGCCAGCCCGGAATACGTGCAAGCCGTGGTAACCCCGGAACGCCTGCACTGGCTGTACCAGTCGTTCGCGACCTATGCGGGCAAAGATGTTCAGCCCAGACCGTACTTCCGCTTCTCAGGGCGCAAGGTGATGTGCTGGGTCGGCGAATGGCTGTTCAACCCGAGAGCGATCGATGATCTGCTCGGCTGGGCGAACTTACTGACCGGTTGGATTCCGCCCGCCGCTTTCCAGGACCCCGCTGGCACAGAGGCCGACCGCCAGCACATTCCCTTGCAGCAGCTGCAACTTTCGTCCAGCTGATTTGTTCGAGCGGAGGGCAGGGTAGGGGGCCTCCACTCGAAACTGGATCAGATGGTTTACCAGTTGAGGTCGCCGCTGATCGTTTCGTCCGGCGGGACGTTGGTGAAACCGCCTCCCTGGGCCTGCTTCTCCAGGGCATCAGCGGCGGAGCCGAGTCCGCTGGCCACCTGGTTGAAGCCGGACTTGGCGAAGTCCTTCGCGCCGTAGGATGGATCCTCTCGTTGATAGGTGACCGGGTTGCCGTCGGCGTCGCGAACGACTCTTCCTGCCTCGTTCCGCTGGGTGATGTTGCCGTCGTTGTCTATTTCCGTGACGTGCCCGGACTTGCCGTCGACGGTGTAGCCGCGGTCTTCGGCTTCGGATTGGTAGCCCTTCCCGAGTTGGCCGACGACTTTCCGCTCGTCGGCGGTTTCCTTCGTCACGCCGCCGAGGATTTGGCTGCCGATGTCGGCGGGGCTCTTGCCGCCGTCTCCGCCCGGTTTTCCGTCGGTGATCTGCTGGACGCTCTCGTAGATGCGGATCGCGTCGAGGATCGCCTTGATCGCCGTGATCACGTCCATGATGTGGCCGATGATCTTGGTGATCTTCTGGATCTGCTGGGCGGCTCGGGCGCAGGTGATGCCCGCTTCGGCCGTGGTGACCGCGGTGGCCGCGGCGATGGAGCCGCCGAAGGTCGGGCCCGCCGAGGCCGTTGCCGTGATCCAGGTAGTGATCGCCCAGGTCAGGAAGTCGGCGAGGATGCCCTTGATGACGCCCTCGGCGGCTTCCATCATCGTGCCGCTCATCTGGAGCAGCTGCGAGAGGTTGTTGGCCTGGCCGCCGGTGGCCTTCACGCCGTCGATGAACTTGGCCATCTTCTTGCGCAGGGCGTCGGCGGCTTCGCCGTCCCAGCCGGCGAGCTCGTCGTCCAGCTTGTTCGCCAGGTTCTCGGCGAGCTTGTCGATGTCGCCCTGCACGCCGGCGAAGGCTTCCGCGCCCTTGGCCAGGGCTTCGCTGTCGCCGGTGACGAGCTGGATCGCGTCCCGCACCGGGGCCACGAAGTTGATCACGAACTCGACGCCGGTGCCGATGAGGAAGCCCATTGGGTCCAGCGCGAAGCTGGTCGCGCTGGACAGGTAGCTCTCGATGTCGCCCTTGAGCGCCTCGACATCGCCCTTGCCGGCGTCGTCGTTGGCCTTGATGATGTCCTTGACGAACGGCAGCTTTCCGAACGCCGAGGCGTCGACCGGCGAGGCCGCCGGGTTGAGCGCGCTGTTCTCGCTGATCGCTTCCGCGTTGCTGGTCACCAGGAACCACCTCCGCCACCGCCGCCGGCGGTCTTTCCGATGTCACCGATGATCTTGCCGAGTAGCTCCGCCATCGACTGGTCGGTGGCCTGGTAGTCCTTGCCGCACTCGGTCAGGTCCTCGCCGGCTTTGGTCAGCCCTTCGGCCATCTCGTCGAGGTGCTGCTTGAACTTGTCCAGCAGCTCGCGGTAGGAGCTGTAGGTGGTGGCCAGGCCGAGCAGGCCCCAGGAGACCTCCGGGACCTCCGCCCCGGCGGCCTTGTCCTTGATGGACTTGGCGTCGGCGCTCATCCCGCCGACATTGCCGCCGCAGCGCATGATCGCGTCGGCGGGAGCGTGGTACCCGGGCATGGTCACCGCCCGCCGTCGAGGAAGGTGTCCGGCACCTCGTCGTCGTCCACCGGCGCCTGCTGCGGCTGCTCGGCGTGGCTGCCGAACAGCTCGTCCTGGGTACGCATCACGCGTTCGAGCACGTCGCTGTTCGGCACGTGCTCCTGCACGACCTCGGCCTGTTTGCGGGCGGCTTCGGCGACCGCGAGTTGCAGGGTGCTCATGACGGTGCTGGACAGCTGCGCGGGGGACAGGCGCAGGGCGTCCTGGGTGAACTGGATGTCGGTGACGCCGCCGGGGCTGGCGGTGACGGTGACCGACCGGTCCGCGGACGTGGCAGCAGCCTGGAGCTCGCTGATCTGCTCGCGCATTCGGCTGAAGTCGCCCATCTGCTCTTCGGCTCGGCGTCCAGCTTCCTTCAGCGCGTCAAGTTTGCGTTGCAGATCGTCCAGATCCGCCGCCATGATTCGCCTCCTCGGCCCAGTGGTGATTGGTTCTGATCGGCTATCTTGGTCGATCAGTGGGCTAGGCGGGGCGAGTATCCGAAAAAACCCCGGAGTTGGCTCGATTTGTGAAAACTACTCACTAACGTTGCGGCTGCAGTAATCCGAACTGCTGCGCGCAGTTCTCGGCCAACGTCACCGCATTTCGGTGCGACGGCCCGCAGGCGTGCGTTCGTGACCGGGAGGCACCGGTCGCGCGGCGTAGCATTGTGGCCTGATCGACCGGTCGGAGCCGGAGTTGCGGCCCTTCTGCCGCGTCTGCGAGTCTCCACCGCGCGGGTTGCCCGTGGTAGTTCGGTCGGCGACAGAGCCGACCAGGTCAGGACTGCAGCGGGGCATGCCGTGTCGTCGAGGGGCCGGCACGGCATGCCCTGCTTTTGCAGCTATCAGGATTCGAGCTCGGCGAGGGCCTTGCGGACCCGCTCAACCTCGGCCTCGAGCTCGGCGAGCTTCGCCTCGTGCTGCTGGCGCGCTTCGTTCAGCACGCTCTCGATCGTGTTGGAGATGTCCTGGTGCAGCTCGGCGGCCGCCTTGGACACCGCGGCCGCCGCGACCGGCAGGGCCTGCACGATGCGCTTGCCCGCGTGCATCAGGTCGGCCTGCCACTCGCCATCGGCCGTGCCGGTGACCGTCAGCGTGAGCTCGATCGTGCGGGTCTTCTTGGCGGTGCTCTGCTTGCGGGCGCGCGGCTTCTTCGGCGCCTCAGCGGGCACGGCCTCGGGCTGGGCCGATTCGGGCTGCGACTGGGCCTCCGGCTGGGCCGACTCGGGCTGCGTCGACTCGGCCGGGGCCTGCTCGGGCTGGACCGGCGCGGTCTGCTCGGTGCTGGTCTGCTCTTCGGTCAACTCTGTCTCCTGTGTGTCGCGGCGGGGGAAACCAGAATAGAACAGGTGTTCCCCTTCGGGTGTGCGGACATGTCGGGCGACGCGGCGGTGGCGCCCGATCGGATCACCGTTGCAGAACGGCGACCAATGCTTGCAGCGCGGGGCGGAAGGCGTGCTCCGCGGGGGCGGCGTAGCCGATGACCGCGCCCGGTGGGTGCTCACCGGGCGCGACCCAGTGCGGCCCGAGTACTTCGAGGTCCACCGAATGCTTCCGCGCCCGAGTCAGGACTTCTCGCTCCGTCGGTCCCTCCGGGTCAAGCTGCAAGGTGATGTGCAGTCCGGCCGAGATCCCGGCCGGGTAAGGCCGGTGGTTCGCGCGCATACCGCTCAGCGCATCGAGGAGCTGCTCCCGTCGTCTCCGATAGACGGCGCGCGATCGGCGGACATGCTGATCGTAGGCTCCCGACCGGATCAGCTCCGCCGTGGCCAGCTGTTCGAACAGCGGGGCGTGCAGCCCGCTGTGCTCCTTGAGCGCGCGCACCGGTTTCACCAGCTGCGGCGGCAGCGCCAACCACGCGAGCCGCAGTGCGGGGGCGAGGGTCTTGCTGGCCGTGCCCGCGTAGGCGACGTGGTTGGGTGCCATGCCCTGTAGCGATCCGATCGGCTGGCGGTCGAAGCGGAACTCGCCGTCGTAGTCGTCCTCGATGATCAGCCGGTCATCGGCCTTGGCGAGTTGCACGAGCTCCGTCCGCCGGGCCGAGCTCATGGCGGTGCCGAGCGGGAACTGGTGCGCCGGGGTGACCACAACGGCTCGGCTGAGCTGCTGCCCGACGTCGATGCCGTCGCCGTCGACCGGCACGCCGCGTACCGTCATGCCGAGGCTGGCCGGGATCGCGCGCAGCTGCGGCAGGGACGGGTCCTCGAAGTCGATCGAGACCAGCCCCTGGTCGTTGAGGGCCTTGCTGAGCAGCGACAACGCCTGGGAATAGCCGTTGCAGATGATGATCCGGTCCGGCGTGGTGGCCACCGCGCGCACCCGGGCGAGGTAGTCGGTGAGGGCCTCGCGCAGCGCCGGATGGCCCTGCGGGTCGCCGTAGTCGAGGTCACCGGCGGGGGTCATCTGCAGGGCGCGGCGGCTGGCGGCCAGCCAGTCCCGACGCGGGAAGGAGCTGAGGTTCGGTCGGCCGGGGCGGAAGTCCCAGTGCGGCGCGGGGGTTTCCGGGTGGGTCGGGGCGGCGACCGGGTCCGGGCTCGCCAACCGTTCGGCGACGGTGGTGGGCGCGCCCTGGCGGGACAGCAGGAAGCCCTCGGTGACCAACTGGTCGTAGGCGCGGGTGACGGTGCCGCGGGCGACGCCTAGATCGGTGGCCAGGGCGCGGGTGGAGGGGACGCGGCTGCCGGCCGGGAGGCGGCCGTCGCGGATCGCGGTGCGCAGCGCCTCGGCCAGTTTGCGGCTGTCGGGGCGGCCCACCCGATCCAGGTGCAGATCCAGCGACGTGGACCATCCGGCTGTCACAGCACCCGACCCTACCGAAGCGCGCGATTTGCGGACGCCGACCTTCGGGCGGTCGGGGGCGGGTGCAATGCGCGGCAACACGGGGAACTGGCGCGGCGTGTGCCAGGTTCTGAGCGCCAGCCTAGTGCTTTCCGGACACGTGCGACCCATGCTTCCCGGTCGTGATCGTTGCGACACGGGAATTCCGGTAGATCCGGACCGACGTCGCGCTCCCGGTTGGTACGGTTCCCGCCGCAGGACGAGATCGAAAAGGAAAGCTGTGCCAGAGCTGGGGATCGCGCGCAGTCGCCGGATGGTGTCGCAACATTCCCGCCGGTGCGCGGCGGAGCGGGTCGGGGGACGGGTTGCCTGAGGACTTCGGACGCGACATCGGCGCGGCTGAGCGGATGGTTCGCGAGTGGCAGGAGCGGGCCAACGAGAAAGCCGAGAAGTTCGGCCGGATGCAGCAGGAGATCGAGCAGATCTCGGTCACGGAGACCGCCCGGGACGGCGCGATCGAGGTGACGATCAACTCCGCCGGCATCCTGCAGAACCTCCAGCTCTCCGAGAGCGCCAGCAACCGTCCGATGGCGAAGCTGGCCAACGAGATCATGCGCGCCGTGCAGACCGCGCAGGCCAAGGTTCCCGAGCTGATGCAGCAGGCGGTCGCCGGCACCGTCGGCCTCGAGGATTCCGCCGCGCAGCACGTATTGGGGCAGGCCCGGAAGTACTTCCCGGAGCCGCCGGATGACGACGACGAGCCGCAGCAGCGCGGGTCCGGCCTGCAGGAGATGCGGTACGAGATCGAGGACGACTACGAGGAACCGCAGCAGCGGCGCCAGCCTCCGGCGCCCCCGCAGCCCTCGACTCCGCCGCAGCGGCCCGCCGCTCCACAGCAGCGACCGCCGTCGCGGCGCGGCCCGGACGACTTCGACGACGAAGACTTCGGCAACGGTTCCTTCCTGCGCTGACCGTGCCGTGCCTGACCTGAGGGGCCCTTTGCGATGCCGGACGAGATGAACGTCGTCATTGAGAACCTGCGCACCCATGCGTCCAAAGTGGACGGTGTGGTGGACCAGCTGAACGTCGCCGTGGACGCCTCGCAACAGGTCTCGCTGGACAACGACGCGTACGGCATCCTGTGCCGCCCCTTCGCCTGGATGCTCGACCCGGTGGAGCAGCACGGCGTCGAGACCCTGCAGAAGGCCGTTGAGGCCATGCGGGAGGTCGCCGAGAACGTGCGCGGTGCCGCCGAGGACTACCAGGCGGCCGACGACTCGGGCAGCGACGTGATCGGCGGGATCGAGGTATGAGCAACCCGCTCGTCGCGCAGCAGAAGGAGAACCCGGACGGGCCCGGCCCGCTCACCGCGGGCACCGGTGATGCCGGGTGGGGCACCGGTATCGGCATCGCCGAGTCCATCAACGACGTCGCGTCGCTGAACGACGGTTCGAGCTGGGTCGAGTCCGGCCTGGCCTACGGCGGCCTGGTGATGGAAGCGGTCAGCATCGCCACCGACCCCATCGGCACCCTGCTGTCCTACGGCCTGTCGTGGCTGATCGAGCACGTCGAGCCGCTGAAGGAGGCGCTGGACTGGTTCGCCGGCGACCCGGACGGCGTCAAGGCGTACGGGGAGACCTGGGCGAACGTCTCCAAGGCGGTGAGCGAGGCCGCCACCCAGTACAACGACGCGGTCCAGGCGGACACGGCCCAGTGGACCGGCGCGGCAGGCGACGCCTACCGGCAGCACGCCGCGGAGAAGGGCGAAGCCCTCGCTGGCGCATCGGAGCTCGCCAACACCATCAGCACCGTGGTGACGGTGATGGGCGAGGTCGTCTCGTTCGTCCGCGAGTTCGTCCGCGACCTGGTCGCCGACTGCATCTCGCGGCTGATCACCTACGCACTGGAAGCGCTGGCCCCGCCGGGGGTTTCGCTGGCCTGGGTGGTGCCGCAGGCGGTGTCGTTCATCGCCAAGACGGTCTCCAAGATCACCAAGATCGTCACCAAGCTGATCAAGACGATCAGCAACGTGGCACCGAAGCTGGCGAAGCTGGTCGAGGTCTTCGGCGACATCATGAAGGCCCTCGGCAAGATGGGGAAGCGAGCTGCCGAAGGCGTCGGCAAGGTCGCGGACAAGCTGGATGTCGCGGGCAAACTGGGCGACAAGCTGGCGGAGAAGACCTGGAAGAAGGTCGACGACGTCTTCGGCACCGACGTGGTCGGCAAGCACAACGCCAAGTTCGGCGGCCCGGACGCGCCCGGAGGCGGCTCGGACGGCGACGGCGGCTCGGGGAGCGGGACCGGTAGTGGTTCCGGCTCCTCCGGCGACGGTGCGGGTTCTGGTTCTTCCGGGACCGGCTCGGGTTCGGGATCGTCCGGCGACGGGGGGGACCAGAGGCCGGCCCGTCGGGTGACGGTGCGGGCTCGTCGGGCAGCGGCTCGAACCCGGGTTCTGCGGGCAGCGGCTCGACTGGCTCGGGTTCCACGTCGAGCAGCGGCACCGGTTCTGGCGGCTCTGGAGACTCGGGCCCCGGCGGTTCGGGTTCGCACAGCGACACTGTTTCCGGTGGTGCTGGTTCGCAAAGTGGCTCGGGTTCGCACGGTGGCTCTGACG
>NZ_GL877883.1:53659-54417 GCF_000194155.1 Saccharopolyspora spinosa NRRL 18395 | reverse complement strand
GGGTTCGTCGTCTGATGGGGCGGGTTCGCACGGTGGCTCGGGTTCGTCGTCTGATGGGGCGGGTTCGCACGGTGGCTCCGGTTCCGGCGATGGTTCGGGTTCGCCGAGCGGTTCCGATTCCCAGCGGGTCAGCGCCGAATCCAGTTCGCACGCCCCGGAATCGTCCTCCGCCTCCGACGCACGCTCGGCGGATACGGCGCATAGCTCGTCCTCAGTGGACAGTGGTTCGGCTGGCGGCTTGCAGCACGGCGGCTCGGGCGGCTCCCACGGCCCCGCCGCTCCAGAGGGCGGCCCGCGCGTCGCATCGGCTCCGGACAGCGCTCTGGCGGGCGGCTCGCACGCGGGAGGCGGACCGGCCCCGACCGGCAGCGGCGCGAACTTCGGTTCCGGCGGCGGACCGCTTCACGCTGGAGGCGGCGTCGGTCCGGGCAGCGGACCGGCCCCCGGCGGTGGTGGTTTCGGCCAAGGCGGCGGACCGGCACCTACCAGCGGCGGATTCGGCGCTTCGGGTTCGCACGGCCCGGATGTTGCGAACCGCCCGCCGAGCACTCCGGCGAACACGTCGACGGCCAGCGTCGACGCGCCGGCTCGACCGCCGGAAGCGGGCTTCGTCGCACCGCCCCCCAACGCCCCCTCGGCACGGCTCGATCAGCCCGCGTCCGGCGGCGGAGCCGTCGACGGCGCAGGCGCGGGCGCGCCAGGCGGAACCGGCGGGGCGTCCGCACCGGGAAGCGGCCGCCCGGGATCGGGCGGCCGCT
>NZ_GL877883.1:0-53628 GCF_000194155.1 Saccharopolyspora spinosa NRRL 18395 | reverse complement strand
ACGCGGCCCGGAGGGCACCCCGGCGAGCCGCGGACCGGCGAAGCCGGACGCGCCGAGCCGCCCAGGCGGAGCACGGCCCGAAGGGCCGGCGAGGGCCGACGGCCCGGCAGGGCCGCAGGGGCCGGGACGTCCCGACGTCCCGGCGGGCCCGAACGGTCCCGCACGTCCCGACGCCCCGATGCGGCCGAACCCTCCGGCACACCCGAACGGCCCGAACGGGTCGATGAAGCCGGACTTCCCTAGCGCCTCGGTGCGTCCGGATGCCCCGGCACGGCCGAACGGTCCTGCTGGTCCCCACGGTTCTGCGCGCCCAGACGCTCCTGGGCCGGTGGGCCCAGACGCGCCGGCTCGCCCCAACAGCCCCGCTCACGCGGGCAGTTCCACTGGTTCGGCTCGTCCCGGCGGCCCGAACGGTTCGGCTCGACCCGGCGGGCCGGTGCGGCCGGACGTCCCGGCTCGCCCCAACGGCCCCGCACACCCGGATGGCCCCGGGCACCCAGGCGCTCCATCGCGCCCGACCAGCCCCCATGCTGCGGCACGCCCTGACGCCCCGTCCCGACCGAATGGTCCCGCGCGCCCCGATTCCCCGGCGCGGGCGGACGGCTCGATGCGTCCGGAAGCTCCGGCCCGGCCGAACGGTCCGGATCGCCCGGCCGGCCCCGACCGCCCTGTCCGAAATGGACGGACCGATGGGCCGGAGATGCCACGCCAGCGGCAGCCGGAAACGCCGTCCCGCCTCAACGATCCGGCCAATCCCCGCCAGCACACAACACCGCAAGTCCCCGATGCGCCCCGCGCCGACGCGCCGCACGGCCCGGACGCACCGCACGTGGCAGCGCCGCGCGTGAACCACCAGCAGGCGGCGGTCCGGCATCCCGACGCCGGCCGCTACAGGTGGGCCGGCGTCAAGCACGAGGACTTCGCGCACGTCAAGGGCGAAGGCTTCCGCCACTGGGGTCCGGGCTGGCAGCAGCGGGTTGCCGAGGACGCCAGGATTCGCGCGGAGTCGCTCGGCTACCACCAGCCGGACCGACCACGCACCCCGGAACCGGTCCCGGAAGCCCCGCCGCGCTCCACGCCGGAGTCGATGGCCGCCGAAAGGCCGCCGGAAAACCCGTTCGCGCACCGCTGGAACAACGGCGTCGGGGAGCACAAGAAGCTGGACATCTCCGACGAGCTGCGCACGAAGCTCGGCGGAACGGGCCTCGGGATCCGCAACTCGGACTCCGGCCTCTCGATGATCCGGCATTCGCGGCAGGGCTACTACGGCAGCGCGGACTTCGCCCAGCGCATGCCGCGGCCATCGGTGGACCCGAAGAGGTTCACCGTCGAAGTGCACGGCAGCCCGGACGGCGTGACGTTCAACGGCCAGCACCTCTCGGCCAAGGAACTCGCCGAGATCATCAAGGGCGCGCCGGGCTACAAGGAAGGCGCACCGGTGCGCCTGCTGTCCTGCCGAACGGGCGCCGACCTGCCGGACGGTTCCCCGAACTTCGCCCAACAGCTGTCGAAGGAACTGGGCGTAGAGGTCCTCGCGCCCAACAAGGACGCCTGGGTCGACAACTTCGGCAACATGTACGCGAGCGGCAGCCGAGCGGAGTTCCACCCGGACGCCTCCGGCACGCCGCAACCGCGTTTCGACGAGCCGGGCGAGTGGGTCAGCTTCAGTCCGGACGGCGCGAAGGCGGTCCACGAAAGCCCGTTCCCCCCGGGCCACGAACCGGAGTGGACCCGCTTCGGTCACCAAGCCGACGCAGCCCACCAACGCGGCTTCTTCAGCGACCTCTTCGGCCGAAAGCGCGAGGATTCGTTCGAGTTCGATCCGGTGACGGGCGAGAACCTGGAAGCGCGAAGGTTCGATCAAGCATTCCCACAGCCCGAGCAGGCACCGCACCCCGACTCGTACCAGCAGCCGCAAGCACCTCAACACCAGCAGCCGCAGCAGGGCTGGCAGCAACCGGCGCAGTCGCAGGGCGGACAGCAGCACTTCCAGGGCGGGCAACAGCAAACCCACTTGCCCCAGGGCTGGCAGCAGCCGCAGGCGCCGTCGCCTGCCGCGCCCCGGTCGGACTGGTCGCAGCCGCTCGGCCAGCAGGCCCCCGGTCACCACCCGCAACCACCGCAGAACCAACGACCCGGCTACCAGCCCGGTCACCCCCAACAGCCGGCAACCGCGCACCAGCAACCTGCGCCCCCGGCCCATCAGCATCCGGCGCAAGGCCAATGGGGCAGCCCGCACCAGGCCGCGCCGCAACAACCTGGCCGAGCGCACTCGCAACCGCATGCCGGGAGCGCGCCGCACGGTGCGCAGCAGCCGCACCCCGCGGATGCACCGCATCGTCCGCAACAACCACAAGCGATGCCCCAACAGCCCGGGTATCGCCCGGCGTCGCCAACCCCGCCTGCGCAGCACTTCCCCGGCCAGCACCACCAGCCAACGGCAGCGCCCCAACCGCCAGCTGGCCGGCAACCTCCCCATCAGCCGACGCCACCAGCACGGCAAGCGGGACATCCACCGGTGGATGTCCGGGGCCTACGCCAAAACCCGCCTGGCCCAAGCCGATCGGCGCCGCCGCCGGACGTCACCGGCCCGCGCATGCCCACCACAAGCGGCCAGCAGCCGCCGACGTTCGGTGCCCGAACCGACGGCGGTTTCGGTCCGATGGGTTCCCAAGCCGTCGACGACGGGTTCATCCCCCGGTCCGACGGCGGTTTCGGTCCGATGGGCACCCGGGCCGTCGACGAACCGGCATCGCCGCGTACGCCGGAAGCTCCGGAGCCCACGCCGACGCCACTCTCGCGAGGCCGCAACAGGTTTTTCGACGACGAGCCTTCCTACTTGGAAGATCCGGACTACTACGACGCGGTCGATGCTGACGACGATCCGTTCCAGGCACGCTCCAGGACCGCGCCGGAAACGGATTCGCTGAAGCCGTCGAGCAGCGGGGCGAAGGAAGATCTGCCATTCGCTGGTAATGGCGATGAGCGCTTTGGGCGGCAGGAGGTCGAGCATGGGGCGGACTCTCCGGAATTGGACGGACAGGACCCTGGCGGGATCGATGACCACCGCCGGATCTATGTCGACGACTCGAAACCGAGGCTTGACGAGCTAATCCCGGCAGAAGGCGACGTTATTGATGAGGCTGCGGTCCTAGCCGGGTTCCGGGAAGCCATGAATGGCGACTACGGGGGCCTGACTTTCGAGGTGACTTCGGTTGGTCCGGCACATGGATCGGTTAGTGTGCGCGGCGACATCAAGGATGCTTCTGGTAAAAAAGTTGGATACGCGACGAGGGATTACGGCCACACCTCGCAAGGAAAGCTCGTTGTGAATCACGCGATGCTGCATCTGGACAAGGACGTGCGTGGGCAAGGTTTCGGTCGTGAGTTCAGCAACCGCATAGAGGAATGGTATAAAAACTCGGGCGTTGATTCGGTCACCCTCCGGGCCAACAGTGATGTTGGTGGGTATACCTGGGCGAGGCAGGGTTACGAGTTCGCGAATCTAGATCATCCTCAGCAAAGGGTGCTTCCTCGTTTGGAGCGAGAGATCAGGAACACCGCCCGAGATGTCGAGGGTATGCGGGCGGAGTGTGCTGCGATGCAGCCAGGCGATGCGAAGTGGGCGCTGGAAAAGCGGATTTCCAGGCTGGATTTGGAGCTGCGCGAAGCCAGGAATATCGCTGACGATATCAGGTCAGCCACGGACGTGAGGCAGCTTCCCAAACCAATAAAGATCGCGGACCTCGGACGGCCACCAGAATTGCACGACCAGCCCTCGCCCGACGAGCTCTGGCTGGGCAAGCGGGCTCTGCTGGACCCGACCGGAAATTTCAGCTGGCAAGGTGTTAAGAGGTTTGGATGAGGGACGAACAAATTCGGCTCAAGGGCTGGCCAAAGCGCTTGCGTGATCGGCAGAGCAACAAGCTTGGTAACTGGCACAGCGACTGGTCCAAGCGGTATGAGGATCGTGCGGAGTTCCGGGAGGAAGAACGAGTTTCTCCGTCCGACTACAACCTGCACTACCTCGACGTGAACCCGCCGATGGACGCCGCGTTGAATTTTGACAGGCGCGCCAGGGAAATTGATGGGTGTGATCCGGACACCAAGCGTCAGTTGCCGGACCCAGATCCGCATGAGCGATTTCGAGGGGCGGTCTTGGCCGCCGCAGTCGGCGATGCTTTCGGCGCGGCTGTGGACGCAGGCGCTGTGCGAAAATTGCCTTGGAAGCCAAGCGTCATGCTGGGAAAGGAGAGCTTGGTCGAATACGTGGTTCAAGAGGCAAGTGCAAGTCCTACTGCGGTTACCCAGCTCCTTGCATTTACCATCGAAGGGTTGGTTCGTGCGCACACTGCCCGCCGGTTGAACCCTGTTGATCAGGACCCGGCTCCAGAGGTGCAGCATGCTTACCAGCGTTGGCTTTACACGCAGCGAATTCCGTGGGGGAGTCGTGGGCACTGGAGTTCCTGTGGTGGGACTTATGCCGCCCAGGGCGCTGATCCGGATGGATGGTTGATCCAGACCCAGGCTCTTTTCGCGGATCGCGTGCCTAATCCTGGAGTTGTGGCGTCTCTTGCTGGATTTGCGCGGACGGGTGCCCAGTCGACGCTCAAGAGTCCTCTTGGCCCGGCGCGAGGTGGAGACGTCGTGCCGCGAGCTGCTATGGCGTCTATCTGGTCGAATGAGTTGTCGGAAGCATTCGCGGCGGCGGTTGATATCGCGGTGCTGACCCACAGCCATCCCGATGACTACCTAGCCGCCGGAACTCTTGCCGCGATTCTCCACCAACAGCTCCGCGGGTTCCCGTTCTCGGAATGCCTGCTCCATGCGCGCCGTGAATTGGACCGCTGGCCAGGACGCGAGAAGACCTCCCGATTGCTCGACAAGGCGATGGACGTCATCCAGAACGTGTGGACGCCTGCCCCGCAGCCAAGTGCGCAACGAGCCTTCGGAGTCGGCGGTGACGGAGCCGAAGCGCTGGGGATAGCGGTCTACATCGGAATGGCCAGTGACTACGTGCGTGAAGCGCTTCTGCTGGCCATGAACTACACGGAGCACCGATCCGTGGTCGGGGCGATCAGCGGGATACTCATCGGTGCCGAGTTCGGTGTGCAGGCGATTCCATCGGACCTGCGTGCTCCATTGGTACTCAGCGATGCGATCGAGACGCTGGCCAAGGATGCGCTCGTGGAGTTCAGCCCGGGCCCGCCGGCCGACGAGGCCTGGTTGCGCCGGTATCCGGCGTGGTGAGGTACGGCAGAGCCGACGGGCGGAGGGGAGACGACAGCAGATCCGTGAAGTGCCGATCTTCGACTGCCGCTGCTGCGCCGTGGCGGAGTTGCGGAAAGGCCCGCCCGCGAGAAAACCATCCGCCTGGTGACCGCGCGGAATGCATTGCGGTGACTGAAGAAACAGGCTGGGGCTGACATGGCGGACGGCGCTGCGGAGCGCAGCGCCGCGTCCTGCGGTGACTCTCGGCGTGGGAGTTCAGGAGAGGGCGGCGAACTGACAGACTCGGGTGGACGTGGTGAGTCGGGCTCTGCTGGGGAGGGGAAGATGGGGCGACCGGAGTTGTCCGCGCTGGAGCAAGCGATCGAGCGGTATGCGGGGCAGCAGGCGCCGATCGAGGACGTCTACCGGGAGTTCCTGGTCGCGCGGCTGTTGCTGATCAGCTCGCCGGATTCGCCGGATCCCGTGATGTTCAACATCAAGGACCAGCCCAAGCAGCAGATCTGGGTTTGCACCGGCAAGGACGCCGTGCCGGACTTCGCGCCCGGCACTGCGCCCGTCAACGGGTATCAGATCTTGCCGTTGCTCGAGGAGCGGAACGTGCACATCGTCACCAGCGGTGACGTGCACGACCTGATGTTGATCGGCGAGCGCGCCATTCAGCATTCCGCGCCCGGGATCACCGATGCGTTGCGGACCGAGGGGACGCAGCAGCCAAGCACCTGGCTGGCCGTCCCCGATCGCATGTACCGCGAGCAATCCCGGGAGAAAACCCCCGAGTACGGCTTTGTCGGCGAGTACTGGGTGGACGAGAGCGGCACGGTCACCAGCAAGTACCGGCCGAATCCGGGGTATCGGCCGTCGCCGGTGACCTTGGGCTTCCCACAGCCCGAGAGCAGGCTTGAGAAGTTCCTGCACCTGCATGCGACTGGCCAGGTCGCGGACGAGCTTCTGGTGTCGGTGGTCAATCAGTCCGAGTTCGCCCTGGTAGTGGAGGAAGGCGGTGCCGCGCCGCTGTTCCCGCTCGGCGAGAAGCGGGTGATCGTCGCGGCCTCCGGCGTCAAGTACTTGCCGGACTTCGCGAAGGGCGCCGCCAAGGCCAACACCGCAGCGATCAAGCTGTTGCTCGCCGAAGCGGACCTCGTCATCGACCTGGGCGCGCGCCACCAAGCGCACATCTCCGGGACACGCCTGCTGGCCGCGCTCGAATCGCAGGCGGAGCAGCCAGGCGCGGAGCAGGTGCAGCCCGAAGCACAGCCGCAAGCAGCTCCGGCCCCGCCGCGGCAGCCCGCGCCGGTGAAACCACCCGACCCGCACGAGCGGTTCATCGGGTCGAAACCACCCGACCCGCACGAGCGGTTCATCGGGTCGATGCTCGCTGGCGCGATGGGGGATGCGCTCGGGTATGCCGTCGAGTTCCACGACATCGGGATGATTCGGCAGAACCACGGGGATGCTGGGCTCACCGCTCCGGTGCTTCGGGATGGCGTTGCGCAGATCTCCGATGACACGCAGATGATGCTCTTCACCCTGGAAGGGCTCATCCGGGCTCACGTCGCTCGGCGGATCAATCCGACCGACAACGATCCCGTTCCCGAGGTTCAGCACGCTTATCAACGCTGGTTCCACACCCAGAACCAGCCGTGGGCGCAGGCAGGTGGCCCCTATGCGCGGCATCTGCAGCAGCCCGACGGGTGGTTGATCACGCACCCCGAGCTGTTCAGCCTGAGGGCTCCGGGGAACACCTGCATGTCCGCCCTCGCCAAGTTCGCGCAGACGCATCAGCACGCCAACCCGCAGTTCAAGATCAACGACTCCAAGGGCTGCGGCGGTGTCATGCGCGCCGCCCCGGCCGCAGTGTGGTCCAACGATCCTGCCGAGGTCTTCTACGCCGCGGTCGGCACCGCTGCACTGACGCACAGCCACCCCAGCGGCTACCTCTCCGCCGGAGTGCTCGCGGTGATCGTTCACCAGCTCATCCGAGACGTGCCGGTGCGGGAAAGCGTTCGGATGGCGCGGGATCTGCTGCTCCGGTGGCGGGGGCACGAGGAGCAGTTGCAGTTCCTCGACGCCGCCGTCGAGCTCGCCAAGCAGGGCGCCGTCACTCCAGAGGAGATCAAGGACACACTCGGTCAGGGCTGGGTCGGGGAAGAAGCTCTCGCGATCGGGCTCTACGCCGTGCTGGCCACGGATAACCTTCGGGACGCCTTGTTGCTGTCCGTGAACCACTCGGGGGACTCCGATTCCACGGGGATCGTGTGCGGCAACATTGCTGGGGCGCTGCACGGGGCACGGGCCGTTCCGCAGGAGTGGCTCGCGTCCCTGGAGTTGCGCGAGCTCGTCGAGACGCTGGCCAAGGATGCGCTGGTCGAGTTCAGCCCCGGGCCGCCGACCGATCCGGGGTGGACCCGGCGGTACCCCGCCTGGTGACCACGAGGGAGACATCGCGATGACCGACGCCCAACCGCCGCAGCTGTCGTGGGCGCAACGTTTCCGCGGCGCCATGCTCGGCGGGGCCGTCGGCGACGCGCTCGGGGCTGGCGTGCGGGGCACGAGCACCGCCGAGATCCAGCAGTGGTTCGGGCCGCAGGGCGTCGTCGACTACCTGCCCGTGTACGGGCGGCGCGGCGGGGTCACCGATCTGACCCAGCTCACCGTGTTCACCCTGGAAGCCCTGCTGCGCGCGAAGGCCGCCAACCCGGGCGGCAACGGGTGGTTGCCCACGGAGTTCGTCTTCACCAACTACCTGCGTTGGCTGCACACCCAGGGCGTTCCGTGGGACTACGCGATGTCGGCGTACCTGTCGGCGGAACCCGCGCCCACCAGCTGGTTGCTCGACCGGCCGGAGCTGTACTCGACCCGCAACCCGGACGGCGCGGCGATCGCCCTGCTCGGGCGGATGGCCCGGCGGTCCCCGCTGGGCGCCGACGGACTGCTCCGGCCCCCGACCGGTGCGGACGGTTTAGCAGACTGCGTGGCCTGGGCGGCGCCGGCGATGGTGTGGTCGAACGTGCCGGAGGCCGTGTACGCGACCGGCGCTTCGACCGCGAACCTGTTCACCTCCGCCCCGAACACGATCAGCGCGGCCGGCATGCACGGCGACGTGCTGGCGCAGCTGATCCGCGGGGTGCCGTTGTGGGACGCCGTGACCGCATCCGACCGCAACCGGCTCGGCAGCGCATACCAGGTCCGCGAGGTTCCCGCCGACGTCCGGCGGACCGTGCACGCGGCGATGTTCGTCGGGCAGCGGGGCATTCGTCCCTCCCCATCGGACATCGACATCGAATTCGACACCGAGGAAAAGCCCGGCGAACTCGGCATCGCGCTGGCCGCCGTGGGCAGCACCCGGAACTTCGCCGACGCGGTGCGGGTCGCCGTGAACCAGTCCAGCGACAGCGCCGTCACCGGTGCGCTGGCCGGGCAGCTCGCCGGAGCGATCTACGGGCCGAGCGGGATTCCCGCGCAGTGGGTGGGCGAACTCGAACTGCGCGAGATCATCGAGATCCTTTGCGCGGACGCCACCGAAGCCTTCGCGCCGCCACCGCCGCCGCAGTGGGCGCAGCGGTACTCCGGGGGGGTTCGCCGATCCCCGGGAACTCGCTGGCGGCTCGCCGAACACCGTCGAAGGCTCCGCCGAGCAGACCATGATCATGCCGGCGATCACGGCGTCGTCGGATGCCGCCGACACGCCCCCGCAGGGCATCCCGCCGCAGAGCACGCGCACGGCGAACATCGGGGCGCCGACTTTCCCGGCGGCCCGCGCCGAAACCCCGGCGAAGCCGGTGGAATTCGCGGCGACCGACCCGTCGAGCACCGGGCCGATCCCGGTGCCGCACCTGCGGTCGGCCGAAGCACCGGTCGAAACCACCGCGGTATTCACGGCGATCAACGCTCCTGCGGATGCGGTCGCCCCGGAGCAGTTCGAACGGGAGCCGCAGATCGGGGCCTTCCCACCGCGTGCCACCCCCCGCGCGGCGGCCGAGGTCGCGGCGCGGGCCGAGGGATTCACGGCGCCGGTCAAGCCCCGGGACGAAGCCCGGCCGACGCCGGTTCGGGACGAGGCCCGCTCGGCATTGGTCGAAGAGCGGGAGCAGTTGGTTTCCGAGGAGTGGCCGCAGGACGTTTCCGCAGCGGCTGAGCCGGATTTCACGCCGATCGTCGTACCGGAGGCCGACGACATCGCCGCCGCTACGGCATTCGCGTCGCGACCTGCCGACGACGAAGCCGAAACAGCGCATAGGGTGCCCGAGGACGCAGCCGCCGAACCGGAGTCCGCAGAGCGCGCCGCCGGCGAGGCCGGGCTCGCGGCGTCCGAGGAGTTCGCGGCGCGTGACGCAGCGATCGCAGAACCCGCGGAGTCGGTGGAGATCGCGGCCGGTGGCGCTGCGGCCGGAGCTGCTGAACCGGAGCGCGTCGTCGGCGAGACAGGAATCGCCGAGTCCGAGGAGTTCGCGGAGGTCGCTGGCATTGCGGTCGAAGCGGCGGTCGCCGGGCCGGAGATGTCCGCGCCGCCGGGACTTGTTGCGGAGGACGTCCTCCCGGCTCCCTCCGCCGAAGATCCGCTCGACGCCGAGCCGCCCGCCCCTCCGCAGCCGACGGCGGAGCGAGAGCCGGTCGACATGGAGCCGCCCGTGCGCGCACCGATCGACCTCGGACCAACCAAGTTCGAGACGGCCCCCGACGAGTTCGAAGCCGCGGTCGACCAGGTCGAATCCGATGCATCGGCAGGCATCACCGCCGAGGAGTACCGGCCGGAAGCTGCCGGATCGGTCCTGCCGGAAGCAGACGTGCTCGCCGCGTTGCCGAAGGTGAACGGAGCGGTCCTGCCGGTCGCGGAGACCACGCCGGAGGACATCGATGACGACGTCGTCGCGGACCGCGTCGCGCCGGGGAGTGCTGACGTCGACTCGTCAGAGTCGGCCACCGTCGAAGCCGAGCCGGGGCGGGCAACCCGGAGTGCAGAGCCGTCGAGCGTCGATCACATCGCTAGCCGCGTCGAGCCGACGCACGTCGATCCGGTGGAGGCAGCAGAGGCCGTCGAGTCCGAACCCACGGGCCCTGCTGACGTCGGTGACGACATCCCGTCGAGGGCTAATGCCTCGTCGAAGGCGGCCGAGCCGACTGGAGCCGGCGAGGTCGAGCCGGCCGAGGTCGCCGGATCCGTGCAGTCGGACGCCGAGTTCCAGCAGGAGGAATCCGCCGACGCAGAACCTAAGTTTCCGGAAGCGGTGCCGGCGGTGCCGCCGATAGTTCGCGGCGAGCACGCCAAGGCCGACCGCCCCGACGACAGCGCTCCGTCCCTCACCGAGCGGGTGCTGGGCTGCTTCCTAGGCGGAGCGCTCGGCGACGCACTCGGCTCCGACCTGGAGTTCCTCAGCGCCGAGGAGATCTCCAAGCGCTTCGGGCCCGACGGCCCGAGCGGGTTGCGCGAGGCGTACGGGGTGCACGGCGCGATCACCGACGACACCCAGATGACGCTGTTCACCGCCGAAGGCGTGATCCGCGGCAGCGTCGCCAACCGGATGCTCGGCTCCGAAGACCCGCTGCCCGAGGTGCAGCTCGCCTACCAGCGCTGGCTGCACACCCAGGGCGTCGACTGGGAAGCCGCCGCCGGGCGGTTCCTCGGCGACTACCCCGCGCCGGACGGCTGGCTGATCGAGGTGCCCGGCCTGTTCAAGACCCGCGCCCCCGGCAAGACGGTGTGGCGTGCGCTGGCCCGGTTCGGCGACGGCCACCCGGCTGGCTCGTTCACCGAGAAGATCAACGACTCCAAGGGCTGCGGCGGCGTGATGCGCGCCGCCCCGGTCGCGCTGTGCTCCACCGACCCGGCCGAGGTTTTCCGGCTGGCGGCCCGCACCGCCGCGCTGACCCACAGCCACCCCGCCGGCTACCAGTCCGCCGGCGCGCTCGCGGTGATCGTCCAGCAGGCGCTGCTCGGCCGCGGCCTCGACGACGGGGTTTGGCTGGCCCTGCAGGTCCTGGAGACCTGGGAGGACCACGAGGAGACCAGCGCGATGTTGAAGGCCGCCGTCGCCGTGGCCGAGGCGGGCGTGCCGACGCCGCAGCAGGTCGCCGAAACCCTCGGCGGCGGCTGGGTCGGCGAGGAGGCGCTGGCCATCGCCGTGTGCGCGGCGCTGGTCGGCGGCGAGGACGTCGAGCTCGCGCTGCGGATCGCCGTGCACCACGACGGGGACAGCGACTCCACCGGCGCGATCTGCGGGAACATCGTCGGCGCGCTGCTCGGTGTCAGTGCGCTCCCGGTCGACTGGCTGGCCGAGCTGGAACTGCGCGACGTCGTCGAGCAGATGGCGCTGGACTGCGTCGCCGAGTTCGGCCGGGGTGCGTTCCGGCCGGGCCCGGCCGCCATCGAGCCGCCGTCCGACGAGGACTGGAACGAGCGCTACCCGATCCGTCCGCAGTGGTCGGCCGTGCCGGAACCCGCGCTGCCCGTCGCCGAGTTCCCGGCGCCCAAGCCCGCGCCCCGGCGAATCAGCGGTCGCGTCCACACCGAAACGTTCGAAGGGGAGGACAAGTGATCCTCGGGACCCACCTCTGGGGCACGCACTGCGCGGTCGATGGCGAGCTGCGGTTGATGACCGAGTTACTGGACGGCGCGGTGCGGGTCGACGGCAGCCCGGATCCGATCCCGGTCGAGCAGGTGACCGCGGTGTTTTTCGACCAGGAGGACGACGCCCGTCCGGTGCGCCCGCAGTTCCCGACGCCCGCGGCCTTCGGCCAGGTGCCGGACCGGTCCGCGCTGCAGCGGGACCTGGTCGGTGCGCTGCGGGACGCGGTCGCCGCCGCGCTGCCGGAAGGCTGGCGAGAGGCCCAGGTGAACTGCACGGCCCTGGGCACCCGGATCGAGATCACCGCGTCGGTGACCACCGACGAAGAGCACCAGTGGATCCCCGCGCCGGAGGTCGTAGACGCCCTGCGCCGGTTGCGCAACGCCGAGTACGGCCCGGAGACCGGCGCGTGGACCTCCGCGCGCCTCGCCATCAGCGGCGACGGCTCCGACTACCGGACCGGGCACGACGCACCACAATGGACTCGCCGAGGCGAGGACCTCCGCGCGTACTACGACGAGCTGCGCTTCTTCCCTTGCACGACCGCACCGGACTGGCTGCTCGAAGCCGCGTGGCAGCACCACGCGAACAATCGCGGCAACTCCGATCAGCCCGGCCCGGTGCGAATGGTCCAGGTCTTCGACGGCCGCGACGCCTACGACCGCCCGGTGGCGCACCGGCCCGCGCTGCCGTGGGCGGAGAAGCAGATGGTCCTCGATTACCTCTTCGGCGGCGAGATCCTCCTGTCGGCCCCTGGCACCTCGCCGGACGAGGTGGACCCGCAGCGCCCGCCGGAGGTGCCGAAGCAGTTCCACACCGACGGCGCCTGGGTGTGGCCGCTGGCGATGGCCTACTACCTGGAGGCCCACGACATCGCGCCGCCACGCGACTTCCTCGAACACATCCGGCGCAACGGCCACCGGCCGCCGGAAGCCGTGGCCGAGCGCGCCGCGGCGGAGGCGAAGGCGCTGGTGCTGGGCGCCGACGCCGACACCCTGGAGAACGTCCCGCCGGCCGAGGCGATCGAGCTGGCCGGGGCGATCATCGGCGCGATGGGCATGAGCCGCCGGTTCTACAGCGTCGAGCAGCCCGTCGAGGGCGGCTGGGCCATGCTCCGGGAGCTCGACGGCTGGTGGTCGGTGTTCTGCGTCGAAAACGGCGCGGTCAAGAACAAGTCCCGGTTCCCGGAGCCGTTCGGGGCCGCCGCGTACCTGGTCGGCGCGATGGCGCTGACCCGCGACCTTTTCCTCCGCGCGCCCGACGAGCCGCTGGCCGACTTCGAGTGCCCGATCCGGCCGCTGCCCGGCGAGCCGCCGCTGGACGCTTACGACGACAAGTTCCTCGTCGACCTGCGCGCGGACGATGAGGTCGACCGGTTCGGTGACCCGGCGGGCAACACGGTCTTCGTAGCGGGCACGACGCTGCCGCAGCGGTCCGTCCCGCCGCAGCAACCGGCCGGGGAGTACCGCCGGTACCGGGTTGTCACCGCGCTCCGGGCGGTCTCCGGGGTGGCCAAGCCGGACTTCGGGCAGGTCGGCGGCGGTACCGCCTTCGTCCTCCCGGCCGACGTCCAGTCGCTGGTCGCGGAGGGCGTGCTCGCGGAGGTCTGAGCCAGCCAGCTCGCGGCCGGCTCAGACCTCGCGCGGAGGACGCCCGCGGAGGCGCTGGCGGTGGCCAGCGCCGCAGGGGTGGAAGTCGTCGTCGACGGGCCGGACGGTGGTCCGCGACCGCTGCGCCAGGACCACGGCCGCATCCGGTGGCGGCACCCGCCGCCCGGCCGGCCGGGCGCCGGGTCGTGGTGCGGCCCACCAGAGGCCACCCGATGTGATCCATCTCGCCGGGCGGGAAGGTCTTGTCGCCGTGGGTAGAGTGTCTGGACGAGGAAGACGTGAGCTCGCACCCAGGAGATGGGCGCCACCGCAGCGCCGGGTGATCGAGCAGGTCAAGGGGACCCCGTTTTGACCCTCTGAGAACGGGGCAGGTATCTTTGTTTATCGGACCCGACACCCATCGGGTCGATCCGCATGCCCGTGCATGACGTGGTCGCCAGCCGCTGGTTGAGACCGCGCCAGCGCTGAGGACGTGTGGAACTCCTCTCAACAACCCTCTGGGGTCGTTCCCATTGGGGCGCATCGGCGCCGAAAGGCCGAGGAGTGGGCGACACGCCCGACCTCGTGGTGCGGGAGGAGTCCGGAAACACAGTGCCTGACAGGTGCTCGACGCCAGGGCACGCCGAAGCTCGAACGAGCGGCCGCTTGGTCGAGTACCAGAAGACGCGAACGCTGACAGAAAGCCGGTCCATGCCCACCATCCAGCAGCTGGTCCGTAAGGGCCGCCAGGACAAGGTCGCGAAGACCAAGACCGCGGCGCTCAAGGGGAGCCCGCAGCGGCGTGGCGTGTGCACCCGCGTGTACACGACCACCCCGAAGAAGCCCAACTCGGCACTGCGCAAGGTCGCTCGTGTCAAGCTGACCAGCGGCATCGAGGTCACGGCCTACATCCCGGGCGAGGGCCACAACCTGCAGGAGCACTCGATCGTGCTCGTTCGTGGCGGCCGTGTGAAGGACCTCCCCGGCGTGCGCTACAAGATCATCCGCGGTTCCGCTGACACCCAGGGTGTGAAGAACCGCAAGCAGGCTCGCAGCCGGTACGGCGCGAAGAAGGAGAAGAGCTGATGCCCCGCAAGGGTCCGGCCCCGAAGCGGCCGCTGCACGCCGATCCCGTGTACGGTGCGCCGCTGGTCACGCAGCTGGTGAACAAGGTCCTCGTGGACGGCAAGCGCTCGCTGGCCGAGCGGATCGTTTACGCGGCGCTGGAAGGCTGCCGGGAGAAGACCGGCACCGACCCGGTCGTCACGCTCAAGCGTGCCCTCGACAACGTGAAGCCGACCCTGGAGGTCCGCAGCCGCCGCGTTGGTGGCGCGACCTACCAGGTCCCGATCGAGGTGCGCGCCGGCCGCTCCACGACCCTCGCGCTGCGCTGGCTCGTCGGTTACTCCCGGCAGCGCCGCGAGAAGACGATGGTCGAGCGCCTGATGAACGAGCTGCTGGACGCGAGCAACGGTCTCGGCGCGAGCGTCAAGAAGCGTGAAGACACGCACAAGATGGCGGAGTCCAACAAGGCCTTCGCGCACTACCGCTGGTGACGTCGGGTCGGCTCTTGCCCGCCTCGGCGCACCGATTCGACAGCTTGCACCTGCTGTAGGGAACGGGGAAGAAACTCGTGGCACGCGACGTGCTGACAGACCTGACCAAGGTCCGCAACATCGGCATCATGGCCCACATCGACGCGGGCAAGACCACCACGACCGAGCGGATCCTCTACTACACGGGGATCACGTACAAGATCGGCGAGGTGCACGACGGCGCCGCGACGATGGACTGGATGGAAGAGGAGCAGAAGCGGGGTATCACCATTACCTCGGCTGCTACCACGACCTTCTGGGGCGACACCCAGATCAACATCATCGACACCCCGGGCCACGTCGACTTCACGGTCGAGGTGGAGCGGTCGCTGCGCGTCCTGGACGGCGCGGTCGCGGTGTTCGACGGTAAGGAAGGTGTCGAACCGCAGTCCGAGCAGGTCTGGCGTCAGGCGGACAAGTACGACGTCCCGCGCATCTGCTTCGTCAACAAGATGGACAAGCTGGGCGCGGACTTCTACTTCACGGTTCGGACGATCGAGGAACGCCTCCACGCCCGGCCGCTGGTGCTGCAGCTGCCGATCGGTGCCGAGTCCGACTTCCAGGGCGTCGTCGACCTGGTCCGGATGAAGGCTCTGACCTGGCGCGGCGAGGTCAAGAAGGGTGAGGACTACGAGGTCGAGGACATCCCGGCCAACCTCGCCGAGAAGGCTGCGGAATACCGCGAGAAGCTGATCGAGGCCGTCGCGGAGTCCGACGAGGCTCTGATGGAGGCCTACTTCGGTGGCGAGGAGCTGACCGAAGAGCAGATCAAGAGCGGCATCCGCAATCTGACCAACAGCCGCGAGGCGTTCCCGGTGCTCTGCGGTACCGCGTTCAAGAACAAGGGTGTCCAGCCGATGCTGGACGCGGTGGTGGACTACCTGCCCGCGCCGCTGGACGTCCCGCCGGTGCAGGGCCTGCTGCCCGACGGTGTGACCCCGGCCGAGCGTAAGCCCAGCATCGACGAGCCGTTCGCCGCGCTGGTGTCCAAGATCGCCGTGCACCCGTTCTTCGGCAAGCTCACCTACGTCCGGGTCTACTCGGGCAAGGTCTCCGCGGGCACCCAGGTCATCAACTCGACCAAGGAGCGCAAGGAGCGCATCGGGAAGATGTTCCAGATGCACTCCAACAAGGAGAACCCGGTCGACGAGATCCAGGCGGGTCACATCTACGCGGTGATCGGCCTGAAGGACACCACCACCGGTGACACCCTCTGCGACCCGGCGAACCCGATCGTGCTGGAGTCGATGACCTTCCCGGCGCCGGTCATCGAGGTGGCCATCGAGCCCAAGACGAAGGCCGACCAGGAGAAGCTGTCCACGGCGATCCAGAAGCTCGCCGAGGAAGACCCCACGTTCCAGGTCAAGCTGGACGATGAAACCGGTCAGACCATCATCAAGGGCATGGGCGAGCTGCACCTCGAGGTGCTCGTCAACCGGATGAGGACCGACTTCAAGGTCGAGGCCAACATCGGCAAGCCGCAGGTGGCCTACCGCGAGACGATCCGCAAGTCGATCGACAAGTACGAGTACACGCACAAGAAGCAGACCGGTGGTTCCGGTCAGTTCGCGCGCGTGATCATCGGCCTGTCGCCGATCGAGCAGACGTCCGAGAGCGCGACCTACGAGTTCGCGAACAAGGTCACCGGTGGGCGCATCCCGCGGGAGTACATCCCGTCGGTGGACCAGGGCGCGCAGGACGCGATGCAGTACGGCGTGCTGGCCGGCTACCCGCTGGTCGGCGTGAAGGTGACCTTGCTCGACGGCCAGTACCACGAGGTCGACTCGTCGGAAATGGCGTTCAAGGTCGCGGGTTCGATGGCGCTGAAGGAAGCCGCTGCGAAGGCCTCCCCGGCGCTGCTCGAACCGATGATGGCGGTCGAGGTGACCACGCCCGAGGACTACATGGGCGATGTCATCGGCGACCTGAACTCCCGCCGTGGCCAGATCCAGGCTATGGAGGAGCGCAGCGGTACCCGCGTCGTCAAGGCTCTCGTGCCGCTGTCGGAGATGTTCGGGTATGTCGGCGACCTGCGGTCCAAGACCCAGGGTCGTGCCAACTACTCGATGGTGTTCGACTCCTACGCCGAGGTTCCGGCGAACGTGGCTAAGGAGATCATCGCCAAGGCAACGGGCGAGTGACCCGCTGCTCGGTCCCGGCCAGCCGGGACCGAGCGGGAGGCAACGCCTCGCGAAGGCGACCGGGGAGCAATCCCCTCCAGTTCGGCGGCGGACGGGCCGCCACCCCGCAAGGACAGTGTTCTTCCGGGATCGGCGGCCCGCTCGTCACCTACCCGACAGGACTCCGCCTGGCACAACAAGTCGTACGGCGGAAAGTTAACAAGTCCAGGAGGACAATCCAGTGGCTAAGGCGAAGTTCGAGAGGGACAAGCCGCACGTCAACATCGGGACCATCGGTCACGTTGACCACGGCAAGACCACGCTCACCGCGGCCATCACCAAGGTTCTGCACGACAAGTACCCGTCGCTGAACCCCTTCACGCCGTTCGACGAGATCGACAAGGCGCCGGAGGAGCGTGAGCGCGGCATCACGATCCAGATCGCGCACGTCGAGTACCAGACCGAGAAGCGCCACTACGCCCACGTGGACGCCCCCGGTCACGCCGACTACGTGAAGAACATGATCACCGGTGCCGCGCAGATGGACGGCGCGATCCTGGTGGTCGCGGCGACCGACGGCCCGATGCCGCAGACCCGCGAGCACGTACTGCTGGCCCGCCAGGTCGGTGTGCCCTACATCCTGGTCGCGCTGAACAAGGCCGACATGGTCGACGACGAGGAAATCCTCGAGCTCGTCGAGATGGAGGTCCGCGAGCTGCTGTCGGCCCAGGAGTTCCCGGGTGACGACGTGCCGGTGGTCCGCGTTTCCGCGCTGAAGGCGCTGGAGGGCGACGCCGAGTGGGGCGCCAAGATCGTCGAGCTGATGGACGCGGTGGACGAGAACGTCCCGGACCCGGTCCGCGAGATCGAGAAGCCGTTCCTGATGCCGATCGAGGACGTCTTCTCCATCACCGGCCGCGGCACCGTGGTCACCGGCCGCATCGAGCGCGGTGTCGTCAAGGTGAACGAGGAGGTGGAGATGGTCGGCATCAAGGAGAAGCCGATCAAGACCACCGTCACCGGTGTCGAGATGTTCCGCAAGCTGCTCGACGAGGGCCAGGCGGGTGACAACGTCGGTCTGCTGATTCGCGGTGTCAAGCGCGAAGAGGTCGAGCGCGGCATGGTCGTCGTGAAGCCCGGCACCACCACCCCGCACACCGACTTCGAGGCTCAGGTGTACATCCTGTCCAAGGACGAGGGTGGCCGGCACACGCCGTTCTTCAACAACTACCGGCCGCAGTTCTACTTCCGCACCACCGACGTGACCGGTGTGGTGACCCTCCCCGAGGGCACCGAGATGGTCATGCCGGGCGACAACACCGAGATGACGGTCGCCCTGATCCAGCCGATCGCGATGGACGAAGGTCTGCGCTTCGCGATCCGCGAGGGTGGCCGCACCGTCGGCGCCGGTCGCGTCACCAAGATCGTCAAGTGACGTGGCGAGGGCCCGCCCCCGAACCTTCGGGGGCGGGCCCTCTTGCTTTTCAATGACAACCTGCCGAGGGTTTCGTCCGCCGGTACCGACTCAGCGATGTGCGCCCGGCGACAATTCTCCCCGTAACCCCACCCCGGTTTGGGCTGGATAAACGGGTATGTCATGCTGTATGGGTTGCTCGTTCAGGGCGGCCGGGTTTTGAACTGACCGAATTCGAGAAGGTTCGAAGCTCCGGCCGCCTTGCTGCGAGGGCCTCGCGCCCTTGTTCCGGTTCAGGGCTGTTCTCAGACGGTGCTGATGCCGCCGGATTCCCGGTGGCGGGCCGAACAGGGCACAAGAAGGTGTACGGGCCGCAAGGCTCACCCCGTCGGCGACGTTCGCGGGGACCGGTATGCGGTAGCTGGGCGACACGCCCGACCGCGGGTACCGGGCACCAGATACCTGAACAGGGGCGGACTGAGAGCTGTGGCGCCTCCCGGCATCGGGACGACACAAGGCTGAGGCCGCGTGGGGCACCACCGCCCACGAGGGTGCGGTGCACCCGCACCCAAGACGAAACCGCGGCACGAGACTAGAGGAACGGCAAGCCACTATGGCGGGACAGAAGATCCGCATCCGGCTCAAGGCCTACGACCACGAGGCGATCGACGCGTCCGCACGCAAGATCGTCGAGACCGTGACGCGCACCGGCGCTCGGGTCGTTGGGCCGGTGCCGCTGCCCACGGAGAAGAACGTCTACTGCGTCATCCGCTCCCCGCACAAGTACAAGGACTCGCGGGAGCACTTCGAGATGCGAACGCACAAGCGGCTCATCGACATCCTCGAACCGACGCCGAAGACGGTTGACGCGCTGATGCGCATCGACCTGCCGGCCAGCGTCGACGTGAACATCCAGTAAGCGCGGCGACGAGGTAGCTGGAGAGAACGAGACCTATGTCTGACAGGCAGATCAAGGGGATTCTGGGCACCAAGCTCGGCATGACCCAGGTCTTCGACGACCAGAACCGGATTGTCCCGGTGACGGTCGTGCAGGCCGGGCCGAACGTGGTCACCCAGATTCGGACCCCCGAGAAAGACGGCTACTCGGCCGTGCAGCTGGCGTTCGGCGCCATCGACCCGCGCAAGGTGAACAAGCCGCGGAGCGGCCACTTCACCAAGGCCGGCGTCACCCCGCGTCGCCACGTCGTCGAGCTGCGCACCGCGGACGCCGGTGAGTACGAGCTGGGCCAGGAGATCGGCGCGGACGTCTTCGAGGCGGGCGCGGTGGTCGACGTGGTCGGCACCAGCAAGGGCAAGGGCTTCGCGGGCACCATCAAGCGGCACGGTTTCCGCAGCCAGGGTGCCAGCCACGGTACCCAGGCGGTCCACCGCAAGCCGGGCTCCATCGGTGGCTGCGCCACCCCGGGCCGCGTGTTCAAGGGCATGCGGATGGCCGGGCGGATGGGCTCGGACCGCGTCACCACCCAGAACCTGAAGGTTCACAAGGTGGAGTCGGAGACCGGCCTGCTGCTGATCAAGGGCGCCGTCCCCGGTCCCAAGGGCGGCCTGGTCCTGGTTAAGAGTCCTGCGAAGGGTGGTGCGTGATGAGCCTGACGCTCGACGTCCGTACCCCGGACGGTAAGACCGACGGCACCGTCGACCTGCCCGCCGAGATTTTCGACGTGCAGGCGAACGTGGCGCTGATGCACCAGGTCGTGGTGGCCCAGCTGGCCGCCGCGCGCCAGGGCACCCACGCCACCAAGACTCGCGGCATGGTGTCCGGCGGTGGCAAGAAGCCGTACCGCCAGAAGGGCACCGGCAACGCCCGGCAAGGCTCCATCCGGGCCCCGCAGTTCACCGGCGGTGGCGTCGTCCACGGGCCGCAGCCGCGGGACTACTCCCAGCGGACCCCGAAGAAGATGAAGGTCGCCGCCCTGCGCGGTGCCCTCTCCGACCGGGTTCGCGCCGGCCAGCTGCACGTGGTCACCGGCGTGGTCGGCGGCGAGACGCCGTCCACCAAGTCGGCGAAGACCGCGCTGCGCAACTGGACCGAGGCCAAGAAGGTTCTGGTCGTGCTCAACCGCCACGACGAGGAGAACTCGTGGCTGAGCCTGCGGAACCTGCAGAACGTGCACCTGATCGACCCGGGCCAGCTGAACACCTACGACGTCCTCAACAGCGATGACGTGGTGTTCACCAAGGCCGCGCTCGAGCGTTTCGTCGCGGGCCCCGTCAAGGGCCGGTCGGTCAAGGCCGCCGCGTCTTCCGCAGAGGAGGCACAGCAGTGAGCGCCGACCCGCGAGACATCATCCTTGCGCCGGTGATCTCCGAGAAGAGCTACGGACTGCTCGAACAGGGGCAGTACACCTTCCTGGTGGACCCGCGCTCGAACAAGACCGAGATCAAGATCGCGGTCGAGAAGATCTTCGACGTCAAGGTGACCAGCGTCAACACGATCAACCGCAATGGCAAGCGCAAGCGTTCCCGGACCGGGTTCGGCAAGCGCAAGGACACCAAGCGGGCGATCGTCACCCTGTCGCCGGAGAGCAAGCCGATCGAGATCTTCGGCGGACCGGCCGCCTGACCGGTGCTGATTAGGACGAGGTTGCGTTAACAATGGGCATTCGCAAGTACAAGCCGACGACGCCGGGCCGTCGTGGCGCGAGCGTGTCCGACTTCGCCGAGATCACCCGGTCGGAGCCGGAGAAGTCGTTGGTGCGTCCGCTGAACAAGAAGGCGGGCCGCAACGCTCAGGGCAAGATCACCACGCGGCACAAGGGTGGCGGTCACAAGCGGGCTTACCGCGTGATCGACTTCCGCCGCAACGACAAGGACGGTGTGCCGGCCAAGGTCGCGCACATCGAGTACGACCCGAACCGCAGTGCTCGGATCGCGCTCCTGCACTACGCCGATGGCGAGAAGCGCTACATCATCGCGCCGAACAACATCAAGCAGGGCGACGCCATCGAGAGCGGTGCGCGTGCGGACATCAAGCCGGGTAACAACCTGCCGCTGCGCAACATCCCGACCGGCACCGTGATCCACGCGATCGAGCTCCGCCCCGGTGGCGGCGCCAAGATCGCGCGGTCTGCCGGTGCCCGGGTGCAGCTGGTGGCCAAGGACGGCCCGTACGCCCAGCTGCGGATGCCCTCGGGCGAAATCCGCAACGTGGACGCGCGGTGCCGGGCCACCGTCGGCGAGGTCGGCAACTCCGAGCACGCCAACATCAACTGGGGCAAGGCGGGCCGCATGCGGTGGAAGGGCAAGCGCCCGACCGTCCGCGGTGTCGTGATGAACCCGGTGGACCACCCGCACGGTGGTGGTGAGGGCAAGACCTCCGGTGGTCGTCACCCGGTCAACCCGAAGGGCAAGCCGGAGGGTCGCACCCGCCGCCGCAAGCCCAGTGACAAGCTCATCGTCCGCCGTCGCCGTACTGGCAAGAAGCGCTGAGCAGGGAGGTAAGCAAACATGCCACGCAGCCTGAAGAAGGGCCCGTTCGTGGACGACCACCTGCTCAAGAAGGTGGACGTGCTTAACGAGTCGGGCAAGAAGACCGTGATCAAGACCTGGTCCCGCCGGTCGACGATCATCCCGGACATGCTGGGCCACACCTTCGCGGTGCACGACGGTCGCAAGCACGTCCCGGTGTTCGTCACCGAGTCGATGGTCGGGCACAAGCTGGGCGAATTCGCCCCGACCCGCACCTTCAAGGGCCACGTCAAGGAAGACCGGAAGTCGCGCCGCCGCTGAGGCGGGGCTGTGACACGAACGAGTAAGAGCAAGGGGTAGCAGGATGACAGCCCGTACCGACTCCACTGCTGCGGAGGAATTCCCGCACGCAGTGGCGCGGGCCCGGTTCGTCCGCGTGTCGCCGATGAAGGCGCGCCGCGTGGTCGAGCTCATCAAGGGCCGGAGTGCCGCCGATGCCCTGGCCGTGCTCCAGTTCGCGCCGCAGACCGCCAGCGGTCCGGTGTCGAAGGTGCTCGCCAGCGCGATCGCCAACGCTGAGAACAACCTCTCCCTCGACCCCGAGACGCTGGTCGTGCGCCACGCGTACGTGGACGAGGGGCCGACGTTGAAGCGGTTCCGGCCGCGCGCGCAGGGCCGTGCGTACCGGATCCGTAAGCGCACCAGCCACATCACGGTCGAGGTCGAGTCCCGGCCGAAGGCGGCGACCAAGTCCCGAAAGAGCCAGAAGGGGAGTGCCCGGTAGTGGGTCAGAAGATCAACCCGCACGGCTTCCGACTCGGCATCACCACGGACTGGAAGTCTCGCTGGTACGCCGACAAGCAGTACTCGGAGTACGTCGCGGAGGACGTCAAGATCCGCCGGCAGCTGTCTCGCGGTATGGAGCGCGCTGGGATCTCGAAGGTTGAGATCGAGCGCACCCGCGAGCGCGTGCGGGTGGACATTCACACCGCCCGGCCGGGCATCGTCATCGGCCGTCGCGGTGCCGAGGCGGACCGCATCCGCGGTTCGCTGGAGAAGCTGACCGGCAAGCAGGTCCAGCTCAACATCCTCGAGGTCAAGAACCCCGAGGCGGACGCCCAGCTGGTCGCGCAGGGCGTGGCCGAGCAGCTGTCCAACCGCGTGTCCTTCCGGCGCGCGATGCGCAAGGCCATCCAGTCGGCCATGCGCTCGCCGCAGGTCAAGGGCATCCGGGTGCAGTGCTCGGGTCGCCTGGGCGGCGCGGAGATGTCCCGCTCGGAGTTCTACCGCGAGGGTCGGGTTCCGCTGCACACGCTGCGCGCGGACATCGACTACGGCTTCTTCGAGGCCCGCACCACCTTCGGCCGCATCGGCGTCAAGGTGTGGATCTACAAGGGCGAGCTGGTCGGTGGCCTGAAGCAGAAGCAAGAGCAGTCCGAGGTCCGTCCGCCGCGCGGCGGTGGCGACCGCGGCGAGCGCGGCGAGCGCGGTGGCCGTTCCGACCGCGGTGGTCGTCGCCGGGGTGCCGGTGGCGCAGACCGCGCTGCAGCTGACAAGTCCGCCAAGGCCGAGAAGGCCGCGGAGGGCGAGCAGCCGCAGGCTGCTGCGGCTGAAGAGAAGACGGAGGGCTGAGACGTGCTCGTCCCACGCAGGGTGAAGTGGCGCAAGAGCCACGCGCCGAAGCGTACGGGCTTCGCCAAGGGTGGCACCCGGATCAACTTCGGCGAGTACGGCATTCAGGCGATCGAGCACGGCTACGTGACCAACCGGCAGATCGAGTCGGCCCGTATCGCGATCACCCGGCACGTCAAGCGTGGCGGCAAGGTGTGGATCAACATCTTCCCGGACCGTCCGCTGACCAAGAAGCCGGCGGAAACCCGTCAGGGTTCCGGTAAGGGCTCGCCGGAGTCCTGGGTCGCCAACGTCAAGCCCGGACGCATCATGTTCGAGCTGACCTTCCCGAACGAGAAGACGGCGATTGAGGCGCTGACCCGTGCGGCGCACAAGCTCCCGATGAAGTGCAAGATCGTGTCCCGCGAGGGTGGTGACTTCTGATGGCAGCGGGTGTCACCGCATCCGAGCTCCGCGAACTCAACGAGGAGGAGCTCGTCCAGCGGCTGAAGGAGGCGAAGGAGGAGCTGTTCAACCTTCGCTTCCAGATGGCCACGGGTCAGCTGCAGAACAACCGGCGGCTGCGCGTCGTCCGCCAGGACATCGCCCGGATCTACACCATCATGCGCGAGCGCGAATTGGGCCTGACGGTTTCCCCCGAAGGCGCTGAGGAGGGCGCGGCATGAGTGAGAAAGGACAGGGCGTGGAGCGCAACCGTCGCAAGGTGCGCGAGGGCTACGTCGTCTCGGACAAGATGGACAAGACGATCGTGGTCGCCCTCGAAGACCGTAAGAAGCACGCCCTCTACGGCAAGGTCATGCGGCAGACCAGCAAGGTCAAGGCGCACGACGAGGCCAACGCGGCCGGGATCGGTGACCGCGTGTTGCTGATGGAGACCCGGCCGCTGTCGGCCACCAAGCGCTGGCGGCTCGTCGAGGTCGTCGAGAAGGCCAAGTAAAACAAACGGTTGCGGCCGGCTGACCGCTGTGGGGCACCCACACCCGAGCAACGCCGGGAATCCTCCCAGCGGTCGGCCGGTTCGCGTGCCGGAAGTTGACCGCGCGCGTCAGGTCGGAAATTTGGCGCGCCAGAGTGTGCTCGGGCCAGGTCCGAGTACTTAGGGTCAGGAGTCAAGACGTGATCCAGCAGGAGTCGCGACTGCGTGTCGCCGACAACACCGGGGCCAAGGAGATCCTTACGATCCGTGTCCTCGGTGGGTCGGGTCGGCGGTACGCGGGCCTCGGGGACATCATCGTGGCGACCGTCAAGGAAGCCATCCCCGGTGCCGGAGTCAAGAAGGGCGATGTGGTCAAGGCCGTCATCGTCCGCCAGAAGAAGGAAAAGCGTCGGGCGGATGGTTCCTACATCCGGTTCGACGAGAACGCCGCGGTGCTGGTCAAGCCCGGTGGTGAGCCGCGGGGCACCCGTATCTTCGGGCCGGTCGCCCGCGAGCTGCGCGACAAGAAGTTCATGAAGATCATCTCGCTCGCGCCGGAGGTTTTGTGATGAAGATGCATGGAACACGGCGCGACACGGGGTTTGCCAACTTGACCACAGCATTGTCCCCGGAGGTGTCGATCTGATGAAGATCAAGAAGGGCGACACGGTCGTCGTCATCTCCGGCAAGGACAAGGGCGCCAAGGGCAAGGTCATCAAGGCCATGCCGCAGGAGCAGCGCGTGCTGGTAGAGGGTGTCAACCGGATCAAGAAGCACACCAAGGTCTCCAGGACCGAGCGTGGCGCGCAGTCCGGCGGCATCGTCACCCAGGAAGCGTCGATCCACGTGAGCAACGTGATGGTCGTGGACTCCGATGGCAAGCCCACCCGGGTCGGCTACCGCATCGGTGAGGACGGCAAGAAGGTTCGCATCTCTCGTCGTAACGGTAAGGACATCTGATCATGACTACCGCTGAGAAGATCGTCCCGCGGCTGAAGACCCGTTACCGCGAGGAGATCCGCCAGGCGCTCAACGAGGAGTTCAACTACTCCAACGTGATGCAGACGCCCGGCGTGGTCAAGGTCGTGGTCAACATGGGTGTTGGCGACGCCGCTCGGGACAGCAAGCTGATCGAGGGCGCGGTCCGCGACCTGTCGATCATCACCGGTCAGAAGCCGGAGATCCGCAAGGCCCGCAAGTCCATCGCGCAGTTCAAGCTCCGCGAAGGCATGCCGATCGGCGCGCGGGTCACCCTGCGCGGCGACCGGATGTGGGAGTTCCTGGACCGCCTGGTCACCATCGCGCTGCCGCGAATCCGCGACTTCCGCGGGTTGTCGCCGAAGCAGTTCGACGGCAAGGGCAACTACACGTTCGGCCTCAACGAGCAGTCGATGTTCCACGAGATCAACCCGGACAACATCGACCGCCCGCGTGGCATGGACATCACCGTCGTTACCACGGCCACCAACAATGAGGAGGGCCGGGCGCTGCTGAAGCACCTGGGCTTCCCGTTCAAGGAGAACTGAGCGATGGCCAAGAAGGCGCTGGTTATCAAGGCGGCGCGCAAGCCGAAGTTCAACGTCCGCGGCTACACCCGCTGCCAGCGCTGCGGTCGGCCGCGTGCGGTGTTCCGCAAGTTCGGGCTGTGCCGGGTGTGCTTCCGCGAGATGGCGCACGCGGGCGAGCTGCCCGGCGTGAGCAAGTCCTCCTGGTGACTGCCCGCCTGCTGGGGTAATGCCGGCTCCCGGTACCCTCAGCAGGCGCTACCAGGGCTGATGCCCACGCTCCGCGGCGAACGCCGTGCTTGCACGCGAAATGACAAGGGACCCGGCTGCTCGGCCGGGAAACCCCGAACTTCGTCCAGGCCAGGGCCCAGACGGCCACCCGTATCCCGGGTGGTGCGCGGTCGGGGCCCATCGGAACCAGACGAGAAAGGTTGAGCAGGTCATGACGATGACCGATCCGATCGCAGACATGCTGACGCGTCTGCGCAACGGAAACTCGGCATACCACGACGAGGTCGTGATGCCGCACTCCAAGCTGAAGGCGAACATCGCCGAGATCCTCAAGCGGGAGGGCTACGTGTCCGGCTCCCGCGTCGAAGAGGGCGAGAACTGCAAGCAGCTCGTCGTCGAGCTCAAGTACGGCCCGAACCGCGAGCGGAGCATCGCGGGCCTGCGCCGGGTCTCGAAGCCCGGCCTGCGGGTCTACGCCAAGTCCACCAACCTTCCCAAGGTGCTGGGTGGCCTGGGCGTCGCGATCATCTCGACCTCCGGCGGTCTGCTGACCGACCGGCAGGCCATGAAGAAGGGCGTGGGCGGGGAAGTCCTCGCCTACGTCTGGTAAGGGAGGAGGAGCGGCAATGTCGCGCATCGGAAAGCTGCCGATCACCGTCCCCTCCGGCGTCGAGGTGACCATCGACGGCCCGGCGGTGAACGTGAAGGGCCCCAAGGGCAGCCTGCAGCACCAGGTCGCCGAGCCGATCGTCGTCGAGCGGGACGAGGACGGTTCGATCCTGGTGAAGCGCCCCAACGACGAGCGGGAAAGCCGTTCGCTGCACGGGCTCACCCGGACGCTGGTCAACAACATGGTGATCGGGGTCAGCCAGGGCTACCAGAAGGACCTGGAGATCCACGGCGTCGGTTACCGCGTGCTGCAGAAGGGGTCGAACCTGGAGTTCGCCCTCGGCTACAGCCACCCCATCGTGATCGAGCCGCCGGAAGGCATCCAGTTCGCCGTCGACGGTCCGACCAAGCTGTCGGTCAAGGGCATCGACAAGCAGTTGGTCGGCGAGATCGCGGCCAGGATTCGCAAGCTGCGCAAGCCCGACCCGTACAAGGGCAAGGGTGTCCGCTACGCAGGTGAGATCATCCGCCGCAAGGTCGGGAAGACGGGTAAGTGACCATGAGCGAGACGACAGCTACCAAGCGCAAGCCGGTGGGCAAGGACATCTCGACCAAGCGTCGGCTTGCCCGTGCCAAGCGGCACACGCGCATCCGCAAGAAGATCGTCGGCACCGCCGAGCGCCCGCGCCTTGTCGTGACCCGGTCGCTGCGCAACATCGTCGCGCAGGTCATCGACGACACCAAGGGCCACACCCTGGTCTCGGCTACCAGCCTGGAAACCGATGTCCGGACCGTCGAGGGCGACAAGAAGGCCAAGGCCAGCAAGGTCGGCGAGCTCGTTGCGGCCCGTGCCAAGGACGCCGGCATCGACAAGGTCGTGTTCGACCGCGGCGGTAACGCCTACCACGGTCGGGTGGCTGCGCTGGCCGACGCCGCCCGTGACGGTGGACTGGAGTTCTGACAAGTGGGTAAGAACGAGAACGGAAGGGACGCCTGATGCCTGGACGCACTCGGCGTGAGGGCGGGGAGTCCGGCGGCAAGGACCGCCGGGACCGCCGCGACGGCGGCCGTGGCGGGGCGGCCCAAGAGAAGACCCCGCAGTTCGAACGCGTCGTGACCATCAACCGCGTCGCGAAGGTCGTCAAGGGTGGCCGGCGGTTCAGCTTCACCGCGCTGGTCGTCGTCGGCGACGGGGACGGCATGGTCGGTGTCGGTTACGGCAAGGCCAAGGAAGTTCCGGCGGCGATCGCCAAGGGCGTCGAGGAGGCGAAGAAGAACTTCTTCCGCGTCCCGCGCCTGGGCGGCACCATCACCCACCCGGTGCAGGGCGAGGACGCCGCGGGCGTCGTGCTGCTGCGTCCGGCCAGCGCCGGTACCGGTGTCATCGCCGGTGGCCCGGTTCGCGCGGTGCTGGAGTGCGCCGGTGTCCACGACGTGCTGAGCAAGTCGCTGGGCAGCGACAACCCGATCAACATCGTGCACGCCACGGTCGCCGCGCTGAAGCAGCTGCAGCGTCCGGAGGAGGTCGCGGCTCGTCGCGGCCTGCCCCTGGAGGACGTCGCCCCGGCGTTCATCCTGCGTGCCCGTGCGGCGCAGCAGGGGGCCTGATCGACATGGCACAGCTGAAGATCACCCAGGTGCGCGGGCTGGTCGGCACCAAGCAGAACCAGCGCGACACCATGCGTTCCCTCGGGCTGCGCAAGATCCGTCAGTCCGTGGTGCGTCCGGACGACTCCAACGTGCGCGGCATGATCAACGCCGTCCGTCACCTGGTGACGGTCGAGGAGGTCGACTGACATGGTCATCAAACTGCACGACCTGCGTCCGGCCCCTGGTGCCAAGCGTGACAAGGTCCGCGTCGGCCGCGGTGAGGGCTCCAAGGGCAAGACCGCTGGTCGCGGTACCAAGGGCACCAAGGCCCGCAAGAACGTCTCCCCCCGCTTCGAGGGTGGGCAGATGCCGATCCACATGCGGCTCCCGAAGCTGAAGGGCTTCAAGAACCGCTTCCGCACCGAGTACCAGGGTGTGAACATCGGTCGGCTGGCCCTGGCGTTCCCGGAGGGTGGCACCGTCGGCATCGACGAGTTGGTCGCCAAGGGCCTGGTCAAGAAGAAAGAGCTGGTCAAGATCCTCGGCGACGGGGATCTGGAGGGCATCAAGCTGGAGGTGACCGCGCACGCGTTCACCGGCAGCGCCCAGGAGAAGATCACCGCTGCGGGTGGTTCGGTCACCAAACTGGACCGCTGACAACGGTTTTCCAACCGAGGGCCGGGCGACGGGAAGTCGCCCGGCCCTCGGCCTTTTCCCGATCAGGTGAAGACTGGAGGGCGTCTTCGGCCGGTGCAGTCGGTCTAAGACGCCGTCCACCCGCAACCCCATCGTTTCGGTGTACTCGGGAATTGGTGGTTCCCGGTCGGCCCCGTGATCGAATTGCCTTGGGGGACAATCTGTTTCGTTCACCCTGGGGGCGGAAGTATTTCGGTGTTCACGTTTTTCGGGGGACCTTTGAAAAATCTTGTTCGCCGATGATGGCCGCTGTGTTCGGCTGTGCGGCTTCGGTCGCCGTCCGTGGCTTCGTTCGGGCCTGCTAGAGTCGCCCCGGCAGTGCCGTAATGAACGGGTGCTGCGGAAATTGCCGCATCTTTCCCGGCCGGTTCCGACCGGCTCGCGTACAGGAGGTTCGCGTGCTCGGCGCCTTCCGCTCGGCTCTGGCGACGCCGGACCTGCGCCGCAAGATCCTGTTCACCCTGGGCATGGTCGTGCTCTACCGGCTCGGCGCCACGATCCCCTCTCCTGGGGTGTCGTACCCGAACATCCAGAAGTGCATCGCGCAGATCCAGGGCAGCGGTTCGCAGAGCGTGTACTCGCTGCTCAACCTCTTCAGCGGCGGTGCGCTGCTGCAGCTGTCGGTGTTGTCGCTGGGCATCATGCCCTACATCACCGCGAGTATCATCATCCAGCTGCTGCAGGTGGTCATCCCGCGCTTCGAGCAGCTGAAGAAAGAAGGCCAGTCCGGCCAGGCGAAGCTGATCCAGTACACCCGGTACCTGACCATCGCGCTGGCGATCCTGCAGGGCACCGGCATCGTGGCGCTCGCGGTCCGCGGCCAGCTCTTCCAGGGCTGCTCGGTGTCGGTCATCCCGGACGACTCGGTGCTGAACCTGATCACCATCGTTGTCGTGATGACCGCCGGTGCCGCGGTGCTGATGTGGATGGGCGAGCTGATCACCGAGCGCGGCATCGGTAACGGCATGTCGCTGCTGATCTTCGTCTCGATCGCCTCGCGGATCCCGGCCGAGGGCGGCGCGATCCTCACCTCGCACGGCGGGCTGGTGTTCACCGTGGTGTGCGCCTTCGCTGTCGTGATCATCGCGACGGTGGTCTTCATCGAGCAGGCGCAGCGCCGGATCCCGGTGCAGTACGCCAAGCGCATGATCGGCCGCCGGATGTACGGCGGGACCTCCACCTACCTGCCGCTGAAGGTGAACCAGGCGGGCGTCATCCCGGTCATCTTCGGCTCCTCATTGCTGTACCTGCCGCAGCTGCTCGGCCAGCTGGCCGGCAACCAGGACACCTGGTGGGCGCGGTTCATCCAGACCTACATCGTGTCGCCGTCCAGCTGGGTGCACATCCTGCTGTACATGTCGTTGATCATCTTCTTCGCGTACTTCTACGTGTCGATCACGTTCAACCCGGAAGAGCGCGCCGACGACATGAAGAAGTTCGGCGGGTTCATCCCGGGCATCCGGCCCGGTCGGCCGACCGCGGAGTACCTGAGCTTCGTGCTCTCCCGGATCACCCTGCCCGGCTCGTTGTACCTGGGCATCATCGCGATCCTGCCGAACTTCTTCCTCGGCATCACCGGCGGTCAGGGCCAGAACCAGAACTTCCCGTTCGGCGGCACCGCGGTGCTGATCATGGTCAACGTCGGCCTGGACACCGTGAAGCAAATCGAGAGCCAACTCACGCAACGCAGGTACGAGGGTTTCCTCCGGTAAGCTGGACGGTCCGGGCGTCGTGCGGTGGCGCACGCCCGGGGACCGCCGTTGCGGGTGGGCTGGCCTGGTGAGCATGGCCCATGCGTAGGGTTGGAGCGTGGCTGCCCGGATGCAGGTAGGGCGCCCGTGCAGCTCGTCAGCAGTTGGCGCGCGATCAGATTGATTCGGAGGCAGACCCTTGGTGCGATTGGTTCTCGTCGGCCCGCCCGGTGCGGGCAAGGGCACCCAGGCGGCCGTGCTCAGCGAGCAGTTGGACGTCCCGCACATCTCCACGGGTGATCTGTTCCGCGCGAACATCGGCAACTCCACCCCGCTCGGCCAGAAGGCCAAGAGCTACATGGACGCCGGCGAGCTGGTCCCCGACGAGGTCACCAATGAGATGGTGCGCGACCGCCTCTCCGACGAGGACGCCGCCAAGGGCTTCCTGCTGGACGGCTACCCCCGCAACACGGCGCAGGCCGAGGTGTTGCGCGAGATGCTGAGCGAGCACGACGCGGAGCTGACTGCGGTGCTGCAGTTCGACGTGCCGGAGGAAGAGCTGGTCAAGCGGATGCTGGCCCGTGGTCGCTCGGACGACACCGAGGACGTCATTCGCCGCCGACTGGCGGTGTACAGGTCGGAGACTGAGCCGCTGCTGGAGTACTACCGGGACCGGATCATCAAGATCGACGCCGTTGGCTCGATCGAGGAGATCACCGCCCGCGCGCTGGAAGCGCTGCGCAACCGCGCGTGAACCGGTCGGCCGGTCGTAGCGGTGACCGGCGGGGAACGCAGTCCGAGAAAGAATCCTGAAGGTGAGTGCCTTGTTGCGTCGGGGGAAGGGCATCGAGCTCAAGTCGCGGGGCGAGATCGAGGCGATGCGCGCCGCCGGTCTGGTCGTGGCCCGCGCGCTGGCGGCGGTGACCGAGCATGCGAAGCCGGGGGCGAGCACCGGTGAGCTGGACGCGGTCGCGGAGCAGGTGATCCGGGACGCCGGCGCGGTGCCTTCCTTCAAGGGCTACCACGGTTTCCCGGCGTCGATCTGCGCTTCGTTGAACGAGAAGGTGGTGCACGGGATCCCGTCCCGCACCGAGGTCCTAGCCGAAGGTGACCTGCTGTCGGTGGACTGCGGTGCGATCCTGGAGGGCTGGCACGGCGACTCCGCCGTGACGTTGGCGATCGGCGAGGTGAGCGCGAAGGACCGCGCCCTGTCGGCGGCGACCGAGGCCAGCATGTGGGCGGGCATCGAGCAGGTCCGGGCCGGGAACCGGCTGACCGACATCTCGCACGCGGTGGAGACCGCGGCGCGCTCGGCGGCGCAGGCCGATGGCGCGGAGTACGGGATCATCGCGGAGTACGGCGGTCACGGCATCGGCACCCAGATGCACATGGAGCCGTTCCTGCCGAACCTCGGCAAGCCGGGGAAGGGCCCCCGGCTGCGGGTCGGCATGGCAATCGCGGTGGAGCCGATGCTGACGCTCGGTTCGGCGGAGACCGAGGAGCTCGACGACGCCTGGACCGTGGTGACGGAGGACGGCTCCCGCGCCGCGCACTGGGAGCACACGGTCGCGATCACCGAAGACGGCCCCTGGGTCCTCACCGCCGCCGAGGACTGACCAGTCCCCGATGCAATTCCGATGGAAATCGAAGGTCTGATTTCAATGGAAATTGCGCCGGGTGGCGTCACTTGGGGCGGCGGCAGGCGTAGATGCGGGCCGGGGGGACGTTGCGCCAGATCGCGGTCCGTGGGAGCACCTCCTCGAAGGTGTCGTGCAGCGCCTCGACGAACTGGCGGGTGGGCGGACGCCAAAGCGTGGTCAGGTACGTGACCGTGGTGAACACCCCGTTCGGCGCCATCACCGAGGCAGCCTGCAGGAGCAGCTCCCGCTGCTTGTCCGGCGGCAGCAGGGTCCACGGGATGCTGCTGATCACCGCGTCGACCTGGTCGACCCCGGCGTCGTCCAGCAGCTTGCGCAGGTGGGTGGCGTCGCCCTCGATGACTTCCAGCCAGGGCTTGGTGCTGCGCAGGTAGCGCACCATCTCCTGATCGATCTCCACGGCCAGGTGCCGCGCGCCCTCGGACAGCCGACGCTGGATGGGGCGGCTGAGCGCGCCGGTACCCGGGCCGAGCTCCAGCACGGTCGGGGAGCCGTAGCTGGGCACCACGGTGGCCACCGCGGCCGCGACGTGCTGGGAGGTCGGCAGCACGGCACCCACCCTCGACGGTCGGCGGGCCGCGCGGTTGAGGAACGTCCAGTACTCGCGCAGCTTCTTTCGCTTGCTCACGGCCACTCCTGCCAAATCGGCGAACGCGGCGACGGTAGCTGGTGCTTCCATCGCAGCGTGCAGCGGATCTGTGCAGGTCGCAGCACGTGGCGATGTGTTTTCACGAGTTTGCGGCGCGTCCACCTGGACTGGTGTGGGATTGGTCATGTGTTAAGCCTGGTGCGCATGTGACGGAGCGTGATTCGGGGTTCACCCGGGCAGTGCCCCTGTTTCACCCCTTGCGGGATGCGCGGCCTACCGCAGCGGGCGGCGGCAGATGTAGTGCAGGATCGGCGGGAGGTTGCGCCACGTGGTGTGGGTGAGGACCTCGTCGAACGTCAGCCCCAGCCGGTTGCGGAAGCGGCGGCCGCCCGGCGTCTGGTCGGCGGGCAGGTAGGTCAGCGCGGTGAACGCGCCCTGCGGGGCGAGCGCCTCGACGGCCTGCCGCAGGATGTGGTTCTGCGCGCCGGCCGCCAGCAGCGACCACGGGATGCTGCTGATGACCGCGTCCACCCGGTCGATGTTGTGCTTGTCCAGGAGCGCGAGCAGGTCGCCGGCGTCGCCGTGCACGATCTCCATCCACGGCTTGTGGGTGCGCAGGTGCTTGACCATGCCCTCGCCGAGCTCGATGCCGATGTGCCGGGAGCCCTCGGGCAGCCTGCGGTGGATGCCGTTGCTCAACGAACCGGTGCCGGGGCCGAGCTCGACCACCACCGGGGCGCCGGTCGTCGGCACCACCTGGGCCACCGTGGCGGCTACCGCGGCGGAGGTCGGGGTCGCCGCGCCGACCATCTTCGGGTTGCGCACCGCGGCCTGGATGAAGGTCCGGTACTCCTTCAGCTTGCTCGCCGCGTGCTGCCCGACGCTGCCGAACTTGCGGATCTGCGGCGCTGCGCTCCAGCCCCGTTGCTCCTGCTGAGGTGTCACGCTTCTCCTCGGTTCTCCCACGGTCCGGGCCCTCGACCCCGATGTCGAGCGTGTGATCGAAAGTAGTGAGATCCGAAGTGACCGCGCAAGCCGCCGCGAGGCGCGGTCGGGTACCGTCGTGAGCGTCACCCCCACGTTGCACAGCGTGTCCGCAGCGCCGTTGAGCTGCCCCGATGTGGAGTGCCCAAACGGCGGCGCGTACAGTGGAACCTCGGCGCACTCGTAGCGCCGGTTCGTTGTGCCTGGTAATCCGCTCCGAATTCCCGGACCGGGTCGTCATCGGTGTTCCGGACCGGGCTGCAGTGTGCCCGTCGCGGGTGCCGGGGCCTCCGGTGCAAGCGGCGGGACTTAGGTCCGCAAACCGTCACCGTCACGAAACGCGGAGGACATGGGCAAGAAAGACGGGGCCATTGAGGTCGAGGGTCGGGTGATCGAACCGCTCCCCAACGCGATGTTCCGTGTCGAGTTGGAGAACGGCCACAAGGTTCTCGCACACATCAGTGGCAAGATGCGTCAGCACTACATCCGCATCCTGCCCGAGGACCGGGTCGTGGTGGAGCTCTCGCCGTACGACCTTTCCCGTGGGCGCATCGTCTACCGCTACAAGTGACCTCCACGGTGTCCGGGAGACCGGACACGCGTCCGAGCAGGAGAGCACGACCGTGAAGGTCCAGCCGAGTGTGAAGCGAATCTGCGACAAGTGCCAGGTCATCCGCCGTCACGGGCGGGTGCTGGTGATCTGCGACAACGCCCGTCACAAGCAGCGTCAGGGCTGAGCGCAGCACAGCGTCGCAAGGATTGAGAAGGAACTCCCTTGACCTGTCGGTCCTAACGCGGGCCGACTGACCCCCGGACCAGGCCGGGGCTCCGCACCAGTTGCGGGGGCGGCGAGGGAGCAGACCTGGAAGAACGAAGGAGAACCGGCCAGATGGCACGGGTCGTCGGCGTCGATCTCCCGCGCGAAAAGCGCATGGAGATCGCGCTCACCTACATCTACGGGATCGGCAAGACCCGGTCGAAGGAGATCCTCTCCGCGACCGGAATCTCGCCCGATGCCCGGCCGCGCGACCTCGATGACGAGCAGCTCACCAAGCTGCGCGACTTCATCGAGAGCAGCTACCGGGTCGAGGGTGACCTCCGCCGCGAGGTCCAGGCCGACATCCGCCGGAAGATCGAGATCGGCTGCTATGCGGGGCTTCGGCACCGCCGGCACCTGCCGGTTCACGGGCAGCGGACGAAGACCAACGCCCGTACCCGCAAGGGGCCGAAGAAGACGGTCGCCGGCAAGAAGAAGGCCGGGAAGAAGTAAGCCTCGCTAGGAGTCAGCTAAAGCCATGCCACCCAAGTCTCGCGCTGGTGCCGTCAAGAAGGTGCGGCGCAAGGAAAAGAAGAACGTCGCTCACGGCCAGGCGCACATCAAGAGCACGTTCAACAACACCATCGTTTCGATCACCGACCCGACCGGTGCGGTGATCAGCTGGGCCTCCGCCGGCCACGTCGGGTTCAAGGGCTCCCGCAAGTCCACCCCGTTCGCCGCGCAGATGGCCGCCGAGAACGCGGCCCGCAAGGCCGCCGAGCACGGCATGAAGAAGGTCGACGTCTTCGTCAAGGGTCCGGGTTCGGGCCGGGAGACGGCGATCCGCTCGCTGCAGGCCGCCGGTCTAGAGGTCGGCACCATCCAGGACGTCACCCCGCAGCCGCACAACGGCTGCCGCCCGCCGAAGCGTCGTCGGGTCTGAGCCGCGGGAAGGAGTAAACAGAGATGGCACGTTACACCGGTCCCGCGACCCGCAAGTCCCGCCGTCTGAAGGTTGACCTCGTCGGTGGTGACCAGGCGTTCGAGCGCCGTCCGTACCCCCCGGGGCAGCACGGCCGCGCGCGCATCAAGGAAACCGAGTACCTGCTGCAGCTCCAGGAGAAGCAGAAGGCGAAGTTCACCTACGGTGTGCTGGAGCGCCAGTTCCGCTCGTACTACGAGCACGCCAACCGGCGCCCCGGCAAGACGGGTGACAACCTGTTGCAGCTGCTGGAGTCCCGGCTCGACAACGTCGTGTACCGGGCTGGCCTGGCCCGGACCCGCCGCATGGCGCGGCAGCTGGTCAGCCACGGCCACTTCACGGTCAACGGCAAGAAGGTGAACGTCCCCAGCTTCCAGGTTTCGAAGTGGGACATCATCGACGTCAAGCCGAAGTCGGTGCCCACCACGCCGTTCATCATCGCCAAGGAAACCCTCGGCGATCGGCCGGTGCCAGCCTGGCTGCAGGTCGTTCCCTCGAACCTGCGGATCCTGGTGCACCAGCGCCCGGAGCGCGCGCAGATCGACACTCCGGTCACCGAGCAGCTCATCGTCGAGCTCTACTCGAAGTGACGCGTCCCGCCGGCGGCCCCCCTCGGAGGCCGGCCGCCGGCGGCTCGCAGCCAGCGGTGGCGGTGCAGGAATCCGCCACCGGCCCGCGCTTCGCGGGCAGCGCCATTCCATCGGCGTCAAATAGCGGGCGTCGTGAGGAAAGGAAAACGAAGTGCTCATCTCCCAGCGACCCACACTGTCCGAAGAGGCGGTGTCGGAGACGCGCTCCCGGTTCGTCATCGAGCCGCTGGAGCCGGGCTTCGGCTACACCCTCGGCAACTCGCTGCGTCGTACCCTGCTCTCCTCGATCCCGGGTGCGGCGGTCACCAGCCTGCGCATCGACGGTGTGCTGCACGAGTTCACCACGATTCCGGGTGTGAAGGAAGACGTCACCGACGTCATCCTGAACATCAAGGAGCTGGTCGTCAGCTCCGAGGAAGACGAGCCGGTGACGATGTACCTGCGCAAGCAGGGTCCGGGTGAGGTAACCGCAGCCGACATCGTGCCGCCGGCGGGTGTCACGGTGCACAACCCCGACCTGCACATCGCCACCCTCAACGCGAAGGGCAAGCTGGAGATCGAGCTCGTCGTCGAGCGTGGTCGTGGCTATGTCCCCGCGATGCAGAACAAGCAGACCGGTGCCGAGATCGGCCGCATCCCGGTGGACTCGATCTACTCGCCGGTGCTGAAGGTGACCTACAAGGTCGAGGCGACCCGTGTCGAGCAGCGCACGGACTTCGACAAGCTGATCCTCGACGTGGAGAGCAAGCCGTCGATCACCCCGCGCGACGCGGTGGCTTCGGCGGGACGCACCCTCGTCGAACTGTTCGGGCTCGCCCGCGAGCTCAACATCGACGCCGAAGGCATCGAGATCGGCCCGTCGCCGGCGGAAGCCGACACCATCGCGGCCTACGCGATGCCGATCGAGGACCTCGACCTGACGGTGCGTTCCTACAACTGCCTCAAGCGGGAGGGCATCCACACCGTCGGCGAGCTGGTCTCGCGCAGCGAGGCCGACCTGCTGGACATCCGCAACTTCGGTGCGAAGTCCATCGACGAGGTCAAGATGAAGCTGGCCGGCCTTGGGCTCGCGCTCAAGGACAGCCCGCCCGGATTCGACCCGTCGGCCGCAGCGGCCGAGTACCCGTCCGAAGGCTGGTCCTCCGAGGAGACCACCGTCGGAGCGATCGGGCCCGTCGAGGACAACGGCTACGACGACGGTCAGGACTACGCGGAGACAGAGCAGCTGTAGCTGTGTTGCGCGTCCGGGGTACACCGGCGCGCCCTGAGAGGAGCAACCGATGCCCACCCCGACCAAGGGTCCGCGTCTCGGCGGGTCGCCGGCGCACGAGCGGCTCATCATGGCCAACCTGGCCACCTCGCTGTTCGAGCACGGCCGGATCACCACGACCGAGGCGAAGGCGAAGCGGCTGCGGCCGATCGCCGAGCGGCTCATCACCAAGGCCAAGAAGGGTGACCTGCACAACCGTCGCGAGGTCATGAAGACCATCCGCGACAAGGACGTCGTGCACAAGCTCTTCGCCGAGATCGGCCCGCACTTCGCGGAACGCAACGGCGGTTACACCCGCATCGTCAAGACGATGCCGCGCAAGGGTGACAACGCGAAGATGGCCGTCATCGCGCTGGTGACCGAGAGGCTCGTCACCACCGAGGCGGAGGCCGCTCGCGGCACGAAGTTCGCCAAGGACGAGCCGAAGACCGAGGAGGCCCCGAAGGCCGAGGCGACCGAGGCTCCGGAGGCGACCGAGGCGACCGAGGCCACCGAGGCTCCGGAGGCCACCGAGGCCAAGGCCGAGGACACCGCTGCCGAGAAGAAGGACGAGTCCTGATTCCGGCACGTAGTGCTGCCGTGAACGAGCCCGCCGCTCCTGCTAGGGACGGCGGGCTCGTTCGTGTGCGCCTCGACGTCTCCTACGACGGCACGGATTTCTGCGGCTGGGCGAAGCAGCCGGGTCAGCGCACCGTGCAGGGCCTGGTGGAGGACGCGCTGGCGAAGCAGCCGCCGGGGCGGTCGGTGCCGCGACCGGTGGTGGTCGCCGGGCGGACGGATTCCGGGGTGCACGCCTCGGGGCAGGTCATGCACTTCGACGTGGTGCCCCACGACCCGGTCGGCGGTGGGCGGATTTCCGTTGACGCGCAGGGGATCCCGGACCTGGGGCGGATGGTGCACCGGTGGAACCGGATCCTCCCGCCGGACCTGCGGGTGCTGGGGGCGCGGGTGGTGCCTTCGGCGTTCGACGCGCGCTTCTCGGCGCTGCGTCGGCACTACCGGTACCAGGTGTCGGACGCGCCGTGGGGCGTGGATCCGCTGCGGCGCCGGGACACGCTCGCCTGGAACCGCCCGCTGGACGTGGCGGCGCTCAACGCCGCGGCGCAGGAGTTGTTGGGGCTCAACGACTTCGCGGCGTACTGCAAGCCGCGGGAGGGCGCCACGACGGTGCGTGAACTCCAGCGCTTCGAGTGGGAGCGGGTGGCGGCGCACCTGATCGTCGCGCACGTCAGCGCGGACGCGTTTTGCCACTCGATGGTCCGGAGCCTGGTGGGCACGCTCCTGATGGTCGGTGACGGCAGGAAAGCCCGGCCCTGGCCGGCGGAACTCCTCGAATCCACCAGCCGGACGACGGCGGTCGCCCCGGCCCACGGCCTGACCCTGACAGCCATCGACTACCCGTCGGACGAAGACCTCGAAGCCCGGGCCGCGCAAACCCGGGCGATGCGCACCCTCCCCTGACCGCTCGGAGCCGGGTTTCCCGGAAATCGCAGTGTTTTCCGGGTTGATCGCTGCGCGCCGTCCAGAGTTCTCACCGAGTCGTTGTCGCGAATGTTAATGGCCGCAACAACGACAATTGCCGATAACAGCGCAGAAAAGCCCCGACCGGGGTCGGGGCTTTTCGCTGTGCGAGGAGTCAGTCGCCGCGGCGGATCGGGCCGAGGATCTCCTTCTCCTTCTGGTTCGTCACCAGTCGGATCATCGTCCAGGTCATGTTGCCGAGGGCGATCACCTGGTCGTCCTTGAGCTGGGTCAGCTGCTGGACCTGGTGGCCGCGGAGGCTCCAGATGCGCTGGGCGAGCTGCGCCTGGTTCAGCGGAAGGCGCTGCAACAGCACCAGGTCCGCCGTGTTCGCCGCCGTGCCGCTGCTGACCTGCGGGTGCAGGTAAGGCAGCACGTACATGGTGGTCTGCCACGGCGCGCGCGGCGGGAACAGCTCCTGCGGCACCGCGCCACCGTCGTGGATCACCAGCAGCGGGGTGTCCTCAGTGGACCTCGGGAGGTCGAACGGCGCCAACCGCCGGATCTGCGCCAGCGGCACCGGCTTCCCGTCCGGGGTCTGCCCGGCCGCGCGCTCCAGCATCTTCCACGCCGCCGGCCGACCGGTGGCGACGATCACCCAGGCGCCGGTTGCCATCGCGCGCAGTGCGAGCTGCCGGGCGAGGTACAGGCCGCCGACGGTGACCATGCGGGTCGGGTGCGGCCGCAGCATCGACGCGGCCTGCGCCTCACCCTGCGGGTCCGAGCCGATGATCACGCCGCCGCGGTCGCCGGACGGGCTGATGGCGTCCAGGGTTTCCGCGGTGACCAGGAATTCCGGGGCCGCGCCGCGGCTGCCCGGCACATCGATCGTTCTGCTTCGGCTCATGCCGCACCTCCGAGCGGCAGCGTCGCCGCGTAGCCGGCCAGTTGCGAGCCGCGCAGCGGGGTCAGGGTCAACCCGAGACGGTTGCTGATCGCCTTCAGCCGCTCGTCGGCGGCGTCCAGCTCGGTGGGCGTGCGGGCGCTGACCCGGACCAGGCCGCGCAGCCCGACCTCGCCTTCCTCGCCGACCGGCGAGATGGACAGCGCGATGCTGGTGGACAGCGCGCGGATCCCGGTGAGCGCGTTGAGGCTGTCGTTCATCTGGTTCGGCCAACCGGTGATGGCGTAGCTGGAGTGCCCGACGCCACCGGCAGTCACGCCGTCCCACCGCTCCTTGAGGCCCACCGGCCGTTGCGAACCGAGCACGCTGTGCAATTCCGCCGAGGAGATCCCGGCCTGCAGCAGCTCGTCGGGGTCCAGCGGACGGGTCGGCACGCCCTGCCGCTCCAGCGCATTGCGGACTCGGGACAACGCCCCGATGAGCGCCCGCTGCGCGCCGATGATGCCACCGCCGCGCTCGCCGACGGCCTTGGCGCAGCGCTGCGGGTCGAGGCGGACCGCGATCCAGGTGGTGCGCCGGGCGGCCGCGGGCAGTCGGCCCAGGACTTCCAGGTAGGAGTTCAACGCGGGCGAATTCGACGGCAGCGCCGCGCTTCCCGGGTAGCAGTGCCAGATGACCTGCACCGCGTCGAGCACCACGCCGCGGTCTTCCAGGCACGGAACCAGCACGCCCAACGGCAGGTTCGGCGCGCTGTCGACCTTCAGCAGTGACGGGGCCGGCTCGACCATCAGCACCGCGGTCCACTTGCCGTTGTGCCACGACATTCCGACCGGGTTGCGGTCGTGGTCCTGGGTGCGGGCGATCACCAGGTCCTCGACGACCAGCCGCAGCAGCGCGACGCGGTGGTTCTCGTCCGGGCCGATGATGCCGTCGCCGTCCTTGTCCTCAGCCGGCTCCATCGCATCGACGTTGGCCGGGTGCGAAGCCCGGTTGTGGTTGCGGCCGCGGTATTCGAGCACCAGCCCGAACCACTGGGTGAACCACCGGCCGCGCCGCCGCAGCAGGGCGATGATGATCGCCAGCACCGCCACGCCGGCACCGACCGGCAGCAGCATGTTGTTGATCAGGGTGAGGATCAGGCCGATGGCGAGGCCGACCTCGATGAGCACGATGTTGGCCGCAGGGATGCCGCCGAGCGTCACGCCGTTGATCCGCCGCCGACGCGCGCGAATTCGGGCGCGGGGCGGGTTGGCGGGCCCGGGAGCTTTCGGCTGGGCCGGATGTTGTGTGGTCACGGACATCCGTTCGGTCTCTCCCCCTCGCAGGTAAGTGCGTCACACGGCGCGCTGGGACGCGTTCTGGAGTCGCCGCGTTTAGAGAATACTGACGGACTCGGTCGAACCGCACCCATTCGGTATATCTCTAGGACTATCCTGCGAAACCGTACCTCGGACGGGAGAGCTGTAGGCGAAGAATGGCATCAACACCCACAACGAAGTCACAGGTTCAGGCGTATCGGTTCGTGCTGCGCCGCATGGAGTCGGCGCTGGTGCGGAAAGACGCGGTGATGCTCCACGATCCGATGGGTTCGCACAAGCGGGCCACGGTCGCGGGTGCGGTACTCGCCGCTGTCGGCATGATCGGGTTCCTTGTTTGGGGCCTTTTCGGTGGTAAGGGCAACGTCCCGGAGCCGGGTTCGATCGTCATCGCCCAGGAAACCGGCAACGTTTTCGTCGTAACTTCAGACCAGCAGGCCCAGAAGCGGCTCATTCCGATGCTGAACATGGCCTCGGCGAAGTTGCTGGTCATGGCGCAGGGCGGCGGCCAGGGCGGCGGCCCGGTGGAGCCGACCAGGGTGAAGCAGGCCGCTCTGGCGGACTTCCCGCGCGGTGCGCTCACCGGCATGGTCAACGCGCCAACCTTCCTGCCGGACGCCAAGAATCCCGCTGAGGCGTCCTGGGCGATCTGCGATGTCGGCCAGGTCCGGGACACCCTCAGCGATGCCAAGGTCGAGGCCGCGACGAAGGTGGAGACGACGGTCATCGGCGGTGACGGCAACCACGGCACCGAGATCGAGCCGAACCAGTCGCTCTACGTCAAGGACCAGACCTCCAAGGAGGAGTACCTCATCTACCGCGTGAAGGACCTGCCGGGTCGGCAGCACACACACGCGGTGAAGTCGAAGATCAGCATGACGGAAACCACCATCATGGACATCTTCCGGCTGCGGGGTGCCACGCCGCGGACGATCAGCACCAACATGCTGAACTCGATCCCGGAGGTCCCGGCGCTGCAGGCGCCCACCATCCCGGGTGATGGCCAGCAGCTGCAGAGCTACATGACCCGCTACAAGGTCGGCGATGTGGTCAAGCGCACCGTGCCGGGCCAGCCGGACCAGTTCTTCCTGTTGCTGCAGAACGGGAAGCAGGAGATCAACGAGGGCGCGGCGGCGGTGTTGCACGCGTCGAAGACCAACAGCCAGGACGTCCCGAACGCGACGGGTGCGGTCACCGACGCTCCGCAGGCCGACCCCAGCGAGCAGATCAACCTCTCCAACTTCCCGATGGCGGTGCCCACGCCGGTCACCTTCCAGCAGTCCGACACTTCGTGCCTGAGCTGGAAGAACCTCAACGGTGACCAGAACATCACGGTGACCCTGCACAAGGGCTCGCCGACGGCCAAGGCACCGGTAAAGCTGGCCCAGTTCGACGCTGCAGGCCCGAACGTGGACTACTTCTACATGCCGCCGGGCAAGGCGGCCGTGGTGCGCGGTGCCTCGAACGAGGCCGGTGCGGACAGCGGCCCGATCTTCCTGGTTTCCGACCAGGGCGTGCAGTACGGCATCAAGGACGTCGCGACCGCGCAGGGACTCGGCGTGATCGGTGGTGCCGGCGACATCAAGGCGGGGCCGTCGTGGCTGATGCGGACGTTGCCGAAGGGCGACTTCCTCGACCCGGCGAACGCGAGCCTGACCTACGACTCGGTCCCGGTCGGTCCGGGCGGAGTGAACCGCCCGCCGCAGAACCCGCAACAGCAGCAGCAAGCCGGAGCCGCCCAATCAGGTAGCTGACGTTTCCGGTTCCGCGAGCAGCCGAGACCGCTCGCGGAACCGGGGAACCGAACTGGTCGGCTCGAACGTCCGAGGAACAAGCGATCCGCCCGCAGCCCACGGTGAGCTGCGGGCGGATCGTCTTAAGAGCGACCGAACGCGGGAGGTACCGGATGTCGGGGATCCGGATCGACATCGAATGGCTGACGAGCTGCGCGGGCGAGGTGCGCGCCGCGGGCGAGGAGATCACGGCCGCGCAACCGGCGCTGACGGCCGCGGAACTCGCGCCGGAAGCCTTCGGCGCGCTCGGTCGCGAGGCCGGTGCAGCCGAGGCCTACCAGCGCCTGTGCGCCCTGCTGCTGGACCAGAACCGCCGTGCCGGGGAGACCTTGACCCGAGCCGGGGACGAGCTGCGCGAGGTCGTGGAATTCCACACCGGGGGCGACGACGGCAGCGCCGTCGAAATGCGGAAGCAGGAGGCATGAGCATGGCGCGCAACAGCTCCGAGGTGGCCGAGCACCTCAACTACCTGTCCCGCATCGCCGACGAGCTGGAGGTCGTGAACTCGATCCCCGCGGATCTCGCTGACCTGGTCGGCCGCCACGAGGAACTGCGCGAGGCAGCCCGGGTTTGGCGCGAGGGCGCGGAGAAGGTGGAGAACGCTGCGGAGCACGTGCAGGGCAGGCTCGGCGGGATCGATTCGGCCTGGCAGGGCCAGGACGCCGACGCGTTCCTCGCGCACGTTCAGGAGGTCGGCCTGGCAGGCAACGACCTGGTCGACACGATGCGCGCGCTGGCGGATGTGCTGGACCACACGGTGGAAGCCCTGCAGGCGCAACTGGAGGACCTGGACGGGCTGGTCGCGGAAGCGGCGGATTCGGTGTCCGCGGCGCTGCTGACCCCCGAAGAAGGAGCGAAGCGGGCGCGCAAACACCTGGCGGAACTGGCGCAGCCCGCGACCGAGCTGGCCGAGTCCATTTCGGACACTTATCGCGCGTTCGCGCGGTTCTGCGACGACGTGGAGGCGGGCCGGTCGGCGGGCGCGGTGCGGTTCGACAACCGGATGCCCGCCCCGGCATGGGACTTCAACGCCCCGACCCCCGCACAACCCGCAGCACCCGCTGAACCGGCGGAGGCTGAACCGGCGGAGGCTGCTGCTGGCGGCGGTGCGGGCAATCCTGCCGGTGTCGGCGGTGGAGGTGTTGGCGGCGGAGGTGTTGGCGGCGGAGACACCGCTGCGGCGGGGGTTTCCGGCGCGCCCGGCGGAGGGGCGGAACAGGACCTTTCCCCGGGCGACACCACGCGGGCCGGGGAGCCTTCGGCATTGCCACCCGCTGCCGCTGCTGCTGGTGGCGCGGTCGCCGGTGCGGCGGGCGGTGTTGCCGCCGGCGGCATGATGGGCGGCATGATGCCGATGGGCATGATGGGCGGCGCGCAGGGTGCCAGCCAGGAGCGGAAGAACCAGTCCCGGCTGAGGAGCAAGCCGGAGGAGCTGTTCGGCACGCCGCCAGACGCGGCCCCTGCGGTCCTCGGCGAGTCGTCGCGAGACCGCGACCAGAACCAGGAACGACCGGCCGCAACGACCCCGCAGTCGCCGCGGAGGCTAGGCGTCCCGTCGATCATCGAGCCACCCATCCCACGCCCCTCGATCGCAGACGCCCTCCAACCCAAGCAGAAGGCGGAAGACACCCCAAAGCCCAAGCCCACCAAAGCATCGGTGGACAACGCCCCGCCGCCAAAGCCGAAAACTGGCAATGCATCGGTGGGCGAAGCGCCACCCCCGAAGCCCAAGACGGGCACGGCATCGGTGGGCGACGCGCCACCCCCGAAGCCCAAGACCGGCAGTGCATCCGTCGGCGACGCGCCACCCCCGAAGCGCCGGAACTAGGCCTCACGCCAACAAGATCCGCACATGAACACAATCCACCCTGAGCCGGCACCGTTGAGCCCGTTCGACTGTTGGGGACCGTGAGTGCTATCGGGTGCGATAGAGGCTACTTGGGGATGTGCTGGTTGAAGCGAACGGACCGTTCGTGCCATCTATGGTGGTGGGCAGGCCGTTCGCTCCATACCAGCAGCCCGGGACTTGTGTTCGGTCGGTGAGGTGAACGGACCGTTCGTGCCATCTATGGTGGTGGGCAGGCCGTTCGCTTCACACCGGTTGGCGAAGCCGCACCGCATCCCTCCCGCTAGGGCAGCCCCGGAACCTCCAGGCAGAACGGGTGCCCAACAAGCCTCTGCAGCGCCAAAGCACTAACGGCACCTGGCTTGCTGCTGAGAAGTCCGGTGCATCCACCGGACTTCTTCTCTTCCGACTGCTCAACTTTGATGGTGCGCACAACGGCCCGGTGTCCACCTTGGACATCGGGCCGTTCTGCTCGAACTTTTTCAGCGGCTGTCGTTCTCGCGCGCTCGCGCTCGGACGTTGCGGACTGCGTTGATCAGAAACGCCGTGAAGATGATCGCCGCGATTCCCGCCCCCGCACCGCCGAGGGCGATGATCAGGGACGGGAAGTCCTTCTGCGGGATGACATCCGAGTCCAGCTTCGTCGGCTTCGGCGGCGGCGCCGCCACGCCCCACTCGGCGGGCACCACGTCGTCCAGCGCCGCCGCCGGGTCGACCACGCCGTAGCCGACGATGTCGTTGCGCCCGTTGATACCGCCCGGGTGCAGTGCCGTCTGCTTGATCCGGTCCATGATCTGCGCGGCGGTCAGCGGCCGGTTCTCGCGCTCGTACTTCTCCTTGATCAGCACGGCCAGGCCGGACACGTACGGCGCGGCGAAGCTGGTGCCCTGGATCGGACCCAGCTGGCCGTTGTCGCCGGTGGCGATCTGACTGGCCAGCCCGGTGCCGCCGACACCCGGGTCGAGGGCGATCAGGTTCTCGCCCGGCGCGGCCACGTCGACCCACGGGCCCGGCACGGTGAACTCCGACGGCGCACCCGCTTGGTTCACCGAGGCGACGGTGAGCACGTAGTCGTCGAACCAGGCTGGCAGCACCGCGGTCGTCGGGCTTCCGGCCGCGTTCTTCTGGCAGGACTCGCCGACGTTCCCGGCCGCGACGACCACCACGACCCCGGCGTTGTAGGCGTCCTTGACTGCATTGTGCAGTTCTTGGTTGCCGTAGTCGTTGTAGTTGCTGGCCTGCGCGATCGGCTGGCACGACGACTGCGAGATGTTGATGACGCTGGCACCGCGGTCCACCGCGATGTTGATCGCCTGCGCCATCGTCTGGGTGTTGCCGATCGTGGCGTTGTTGCCGTCGCTGACGAACAGCTTCGAGGACTGGCGGACGGACAGGATCCGGGCATCCGGTGCGACACCGACATAACCGGTCTGGCCTGTCTGGTCCTGGCCTGCCGCGATGATTCCCGCAACGATCGTGCCGTGTCCGTCGCAGTCCTTGTCCCCGCCGCCGTCCGGGACGCTGCTCCCGCCGTCCTGGACCTTGCCCTGCAGCCTCGGATGCGCGGCGTTCACGCCAGTGTCGATGACGGCCACCGTCTGCCCGGCACCGCGCAGACCCTGGTCGTGGGCCTGCTCGAAGCCGAGCACCAACTGGCTCCACGGCTTCTCCTCGATCATGGAGTTGCCGGAGTTTCCCCGCATGCAGCCCTGCTTCTGCGGGTAGGTGAACCGGTCCAGCGAGTGACTGGCCTTTTTGGACGGATCTAGCTGCGGCGGACCAACGGTCTGCGCGACTGCGGGTGCCGTGGGGCCGCCCAGCGCGAACGTGCCCACCGCAGCGAGCAGCGCGAATCCGCGCAGCCCGCCGCGGGAGCGGGAGATCCTAGAGCGCATCAGGCCGCCCCTCAGAAGAAGTTCAGGTTGAGGTCGCGGATGTACATGTAGAGGTCCATAGCGGCCAGCGCAAGCGGCAGCACCAGCGCGATCAGGACCGCTTCCAGGATGTCCACCGTGCGGCGCTGCACCGGCGAGAACCGGCGGTTCGGGAACACCACGCCGAAGATGATCGCCAGGATGCCCAGCAGCAGCAGCGGCGGGAACACCCAGGCCACCGCCAGCGACCACTGCGCGACCTGCACCAGCAGGCCGATGGTGACGCCCAGGGACGACAGCAGACCGCTCAGCAGCAGCGCGATGGCCTGGCTGCCGTTCGCGTAGTTGCGGCCGCGCAGCAGCAGGACCGCCGAGACGACGATCGCGAACACCGCGCCCCAGATGCTGGCCGAGGCCGCGAGGATCGAGCCGAGCGCCGCTACCACGCCGCAGCCGATGATCAGGCCCGTCATGTACTGGTGCGCCAGGCCGGTCTGCCGCTCGATCATGCGGTAATCCGGGAAGCCGGTGTCTTCCTTGAGGTCCTCGGCGCTGCCCGGCACGTGCGGCAGCGGCAGCTTCGCGAGCTGGATGGTGATGCGCGGCAGCAGCGAGATGCCGGCTAGGCCGACGGCCGCGGCGCCCGCGGCGATGCCCGCGGTGCTGGCGTCGGGCACCAGCGTCGCGACGAGGAAGCCGATGGTGCCGAACGCCGCCGCCGTGGCGGCCGCGATGAACGTCACGATGCCCGCGCCGATCACCATGATCGACACCGACGCGAAGATCAGCGTCAACGCGCAGGCCAGCAACAGCCTCGGTTCGAGGGCGTTGCCCGGCACGATGTTGAAGCCCGCGACGAACGCCATCGGCAGCCCGCCCGCGGCGGCGATCACCGTGCCGGTGGTGGGCGCCGCGTAGGCGCGCGTCACGATCGAGCCGACGCCGGTCGCGAAGATCGCCACCACGACCGCCGTTACGGCGGCCACGATCTGGTAGACGATCGGCGCCGTGCCCTCCAGTTCGGGGTGCAGCAGCCCGGCCGGGCCCGCCAACCCTAATGCGACGGCCGCACCGACCAGCGCCAGCGCGCCGGCCGCGTGCCCGATCTTGGCCGCGGTTTCCTTCGTCCACGGCCGGTAGCTGCCCGGTTCCGCTTCCGCGAGCGCGTCGACGACGTCGTCGTACAGCGGCGGCGGCGGGTCGTCCGACCGGCGCCGCAGCTGCAACATGTCGCCATCGACGATTCCCTGCGAGGACAGCGTCTGGCTCGGGTCGAGGGGCTGGCTCTCCCCGAGCTTGGCCAGGCACCAGCCGCCGTGCCGCGAACCGCCATCCGGGGTGATCCCGCGGGCCATGTCCAGCACCATCGGCAAAAGGTCTGCTACCGCCACGTCTGCGGGAAGCGCCAGGTCGATACGAGTTGTAGGCGCCACCACCGTCACGCGGCTGAACACCGTGGTCCCGGTCGCCACTTGGGCCCCCTACTCCCTGAGGTTGATTGCCTTGCATTCATTTGTGTCGTTGGGCTCGATCCAACCAAGGCCGGTTTTTCTCGTGAAACCGGCCCGCCCGGTCGAAGAGCGCCCCTAGTATGGCCACACCGACCGTCGGCGGGGGCAGCTTTGGTGCAACTCGTGCCAACTACTTCATATCTGGTTGGTCACGCCCGAGTCCCACCCCGCCGCAGGCGGTGCCGCGCCGGTACAGAATGCTGGCTGCGACATTCGAGAGCACGTTTGACACGGAAAGGTTGTTGCGTCCGGTGAGCACGCTGCAGTTCAAGCGAACGCCACGCCTGGCCGCTCCCAGGCCACCGGGCGGGGAGGTGCACCTCGAACCACCGCCGGAGATTCCGCGGACCATTCCGGGCAACATCGTCCAGAAGGTCCTGCCGGGCATCATGATCGTCGCCTCGCTGGGAATGATGGTCTTCATGCTCCAGCGGGCCAAGGACAACCCGATGATGATGATGATGCCGATGATGATGCTCATCTCAACTTTCGGGATGATGGCCGGCGGCGGCAAGGAAGGCAGCCAGAAGAAGGCTGAGATGAACGAGGACCGCAAGGACTACCTGCGGTACCTCGGGCAGATGCGCGACCGCGCGCGGGAGGCCGCCGACGAGCAGCGGCTGGCCCGGGAGTGGGTGCACCCCGACCCGCAGACCCTGTGGTCCCTGGCCGCCGGCAGCCGGCGCATGTGGGAGCGACGTCCCAACGACAACGACTTCTGCCAGGTCCGGGTGGGTCGTGGTTCGCAGCGGCTGGAAACCCGCCTGGTGCCACCGCAAACCGGCCCGGTCGACGAGCTGGAGCCGATCACCACGCTGGCGCTGCGCCGTTTCGTGCGCGCGCACTCGCTGGTGCCGGACCTGCCGATCGCCACCTCGCTGCGCGGTTTCGCCGCGGTCGGCCTGCAAGGCGACCGAGACCTGGTGCGCGGCTTGGCTCGCGCGATCGTGTGCCAGCTGGCCACCTTCCACACCCCCGACGACGTGATGATCGCGGTCGCCAGCAGCGGCCGCGCGCGCACCGAGTGGGACTGGGTGAAGTGGCTTCCGCACGCCCAGCACCCGACCGAGACCGACGGCATCGGCCAGATGCGGCTGATGGCCGGTTCGCTCGGGGCCCTGGAGCAGATGCTCGCCGAGCAGATGGCGGAGCGGCCTCGGTTCCAGCGCAACGCGGCGCCGCCGGACGGCCAGCCGCACATTGTGATCATCCTCGATGACGCCGAGATCACCCGCGAAGAGGCGCTCTACGTCGAAGGCGGGCTGGCCGGCGTCACCATGATCGACCTGTCCGACCTGCTCGGGCAGCTCACCGCGCGCCGCGGCATGCGGATGGTCGTGGAGGAGGACCGCATCGGTGCCCGCGGCGGGTCCGGTGTGGAGTGGTTCGGCAAGCCGGACACGCTCAGCACGGAGGAGGCCACCTCGCTGGCCCGTCAGCTGGCGCCGTACCGGGTGGCTGGCGGCGGTTCGGCGTCCGACGCCGACAGCGGCGGCTACGAGCCGTTGACCACGCCGCTGAACTACATCGAGCAGCTGGGGTTGGCCGGTGACGTGGTCACCTTCGATCTCAACGAGGCCTGGCGGCCGCGGTCTCGCGACGACCTGTACCGCGTCGCGATCGGCCCCGGCGAGCAGGGCGAGATCGTCCACCTGGACATCAAGGAAACCGCCTCCGGCGGGATGGGCCCGCACGGGCTTTGCATCGGTTCGACCGGTTCCGGTAAGTCCGAGTTCCTGCGCACCATCGTGCTGGGCCTGATGGCCACCCACTCGTCGTCGATGCTCAACTTCGTGGTCGTCGACTTCAAGGGTGGTGCGACGTTCAACGGGTTCGAGCCGGCGCCGCACGTTTCGGCGAGCATCTCGAACCTGGAGGGCGACGGCTCGCTGATCGACCGCATGCAGGACGCGCTGGCCGGTGAGATGAACCGCCGCCAGGAGGTCCTGAACAAGGCGGGCGCGAAGAATGTCTGGGACTACCGGAAGATGGGCGAGGCTGGCGACGAACGTTGCCAGGAGCCGCTGCCCGCGTTGTTCGTGGTCATCGACGAGTTCTCCGAGCTGCTGTCGCAGCAGCCGGACTTCGCCGAGCTGTTCGTGATGATCGGTCGACTGGGTCGTTCGCTGCAGGTCCACCTGCTGCTGGCTTCCCAGCGGCTGGAAGAGGGCAAGCTGCGCGGTCTGGACACGCACTTGTCGTACCGGATCGGTCTCAAGACCTTCAACGCGGCGGACTCCCGCGCGGCGATCGGTGTTCCGGACGCCGCCGACCTGCCCGCCACCGGTGGTCACGGATACCTGAAGCACCCCAACGGCATGGAGCGGTTCCGCGCCGCGTTCGTGTCCGGCCACATGCACCAGACCAGTGGCCGCCGCCCGACGCTGAAGGGTGGCGCGTCGCCGGTCACCGGCGACAAGATGCCGCAGAAATTCATCCCGGACTACATCGAGAAGCCGCCGGAACCGGAGAAGCCGGTCGTCGAGGAGGTCAAGGAGCAGAAGAGCGACCTCGACCCGACGGACTTCCAGATCATCATCGACAAGATTCGCGGGCAGGGCCCGCCGGCGCACGCGGTGTGGCTGCCGCCGCTGGACACACCGCCTACTTTGGACACCCTGCTGCCGCCGCTGCAGCAGACAGACGATCGTGGTTACACGGCGGCGGGTTTCGCGGGTAGCGGTCGGCTGCAGTTTCCGGTGGGTCTGATCGATGTGCCGTATCACCAGCGGCAGGACCCGATGACGCTGGATCTCAGTGGTCAGGGCGGTCATGGCGCGATCGTCGGTGGTGTCGGCGCGGGTAAGTCGAACACGGTCCGTGCGATGATCGCTTCGATGGCGTTGACCCACACGCCGCGGGAGGTGCAGTTCTACTGCATCGACCTTGGTGGTGGTTCGATCTCCGCGTTGCGGGGCCTGCCGCATATGGGCGGTTACGGTACCCGGCGTGACCAGGACACGGTTCGGCGGACGATCGCGGAGCTCAAGACGATGCTGGCCGAGCGGGAAGGGCGTTTCCAGCAGCACGGCGTCGAGGGTATGAACGATTACCGCAACCGCAAGCGGCGCGGTGAGTTCGAGGACGACCCGTTCGGTGACGCGTTCCTGATCATTGACGGCTGGCGGACGTTCCGTGAGGAGTTCGAGTCGCTGGAGCAGGACGTGCTGAACCTGGCGGCCAACGGCCTGGCCTACGGTGTGCACGTGTTCGTCACCGCCGCGCGTTGGGCGGAGATCCGCCCGGCGATGAAGGACCTGATGCAGACCCGCATCGAGCTGCGGCTCGGTGACCCGAGTGAGTCGGAGATCGACCGGAAGTTCGCGGTGAAGGTCCCGCAGGGTCGCCCGGGTCGTGGTATGCACGGCAGCAAGCTGCATTTCCTGACCGCGCTGCCCCGGGTGGACAGCGAGACCATCGGTGATCGTGTCGAGGCTGAGCACGAGCAGGTCAAGCGGGAGATCGACGAGGGTAAGCCGGTCCGCGCGCCTCGCCTGGGCTGGGAGCTGTATAACGACGATGTCTCCGATGGTGTCGCCGATTTCGTCAACCGGGTCAAGAGTTCGTGGAAGGGGCGTCCGGCGCCGCAGGTCCGTTTGCTGCCGGAGATGCTGCCGTATCAGCAGTTGCCGCGTCCGGAGCAGCAGCCGAAGCCGAAGCTGGTGCCGGTCGGCATCAACGAGGATGGTCTGCATCCGGTGTATCTGGACTTCAATTCCGAGCCGAACTTCTATGCCTTCGGTGAGCGGGAGTCGGGCAAGACGGCGCTGTTGCGCACGATCGTCCGTGGCATCACGGAGCGGTATACGCCGAAGGAGGCGCTGATCCTGCTGGTCGACTACCGGCGCACGATGCTCGGGTTCCTCAACACCGGGCATCTGCTGGAGTATGCGGTCGGTGCGGATCAGTTGAAGGGCAATGTCAAGGACATCGCGGCGTCGTTGAAGAAGCGGTTGCCCGGGCCGGATGTGACGCAGGAGCAGTTGAAGGACCGCTCCTGGTGGAAGGGCCCGGAGTTGTTCGTCATCGTTGATGATTACGAACTGGTCGCGCCGCAGGGCAACAACCCGCTGGCGCCGCTGGCGGAGTTCGTGCCGGTGTCCAACGATGTGGGTCTGCACATTGTGCTGGCGCGTAACTCCGGTGGTGGCAGTAAGTCCTTGTACGAGCCGATCATCGGCAAGATGCGTGAGACGTCGGCGCCTGGTCTGGCGATGAGTGCGAACAAGGACGACGGTCAGCTGGTCGCCAACATCAAGTCGCGGCCGCTGCCGCCTGGTCGGGGCACGTTGGTCAGCCGCAGCCTGCGGGCCGGGCCGCAGATGATCCAGACGGCGTTCATCCAGCCGGAGTGATCCGACGGGACGACGCGAAAAGCCTCCCCTGCTTCGGTGGGGGAGGCTTTTCGTTTTGTGGGTGGTGTTGTTGCGCCCGGGGCCGTGAGTCTTCTGGGCTGCTGTGGCAACCCAAAGCGATCACGGGTGTCGTTCTGCGAAACCTGCGAGGGCGGCGTCGAGCAGACCCGGGAAATCGGGCCTGTATGTCGTCTCGGCGGATTTCCATCTAGCGGGTGTGCCCGTTGACGAGGGTCGTGGTCAGGCCGCGCTTCGCGGAGCACGCGTCAGTGGTGGGACGGTGTCGGGGCGCTGACCTCGATGTCGTAGGCGTCCAGCGGGCAGGTCTTCGGGTTGCAGTCCTTGCTGGCGGGGGCTGGACCGACGGATTCGGCGCGCGGGGGGTCCTGGAGTTGTCGCTCGGCGGCGGCGCGCTGGTGTTCGTCTTGCTCAACTGGGCTGTGCTGACCCTGCCGATGACGTCTCGGCGCTCGGCGCTCGGCGCTCGGCGCTCGGCGTTCGGCGTTCGGTGCTCGGCGCAACGGTGCTTGCGACGGCAGGAGGAACCTGGCTAGCGCCAGCAGCGGCGGCAATCGCAGCTCCGTGCCTCCTGCTGGCCCTAACGACCACGACCCGAGCGAGAACCGCCGAACCAGCAATCCCGGCGACCCCATGACCGACCTGGGTCGGGTGATTTTTCGAGGTGAGGGGCACCCTTGAGCGGCCTAGTCGCCTAAGGGTGCCCCTCACCTCTCACCTGGTGGTGTGGTTTGGGTGAACGCGCTGGGCTGACTAGAAGTGCGTGTTCGGGCTGGCGCAAGACGCGCCAACGGTGGCCCTCGGCCTCAACGGATCGGCGATCTACGGCAGGAGCGGGCCTAGGCTCCTCGGCGTTCGGTGCTCGGCGCAACGGTGCTTGCGACGGCAGGAGGAACCTGGCTAGCGCC
>NZ_GL877882.1:449157-519670 GCF_000194155.1 Saccharopolyspora spinosa NRRL 18395 | reverse complement strand
CACAATCGCCCCGCCAGGCAACGCCGGCTATATCCGAGAAACCGGAACCGGATCTCGACTCGTGGGCTCCCGCCCGACCGGAGCGCCCCTCAGCACTCGCTGCCGTGGTGGGGAGCACCGCTCACCAGAAGAAGAACGAGGATGCGGTGGTACGGCTGGTCAACGCGGCCCGGGCACAAGCGAATGTGGCGCCAACCCGGTCCCATGCTCATGGCAAACCGGTGGTCCCTTCAGGCTGGCAGGCGACACCAGATGCCGCCGTAGAAGTTCGCATCGGCCTGCTTCTGCGAATCCTGCGGAGCGAGGACCGCCTCAGCGGACAGCGCATCAGCGGTGCGGTCACCGACATCCGCGAGTTGTTGCCGCGCCCGCTCCAGCATGTCCCGGGCAGCCTGTCGCTGCGCCTCACCGGGGTCAGAAAAAGCGGGTGCCTGCACGACGGTGGGGTCCCCGCGGCCAGCGTTGGACTGGGTCCGGGCCTGGGCATCGGCCACCGCTTGATCGTGAGCAGCATGCGCCCGCCGGGTGGCCTCGTCGCCTTGCTTCCATAACTCGATGGCTTCGGCCGCCTGCCCCTGTGCCCAGGACAAACATTCGGCAAAGGTCTCCAGGGCGCGGCGGGCGGCGTTAAGCGAATCTCCCGCTTTCAACCAGCGGGGGACCTCGGTCTGGTGCTCGTCATGGAAGCGGTCGGATGCCTCCCCTGTCCATGCGCCGGTGTCGATCTGCTTCAGCGCTTCCCCGGCCCGGATGCTGTCCTCAGCGCGTGCACCCAACACCCGGGCCCTTTCCTGGAGCGCGTCGGGTGCGCCGGGGATCAAGGCTTTCGGATCACTGGTCTGGCCGAGCTCAGCGGGCATTAGGGATGCCCCCTGGGCTCGAAGTTCGGTGGGTCAACCACATCCACGGCCGGGTCCTCGGTGAGGTGGCGCGCGGCTTCCTCGTCAACCTCGCGATAGGTTCGCGCCCGCAACAGTCGGGCGCTGGGATCGTGCACGGCGACTACCGGCTGGACAACGTGCTGATCGGCAACGACGACCAGCTGACCTCGGTGCTCGACTGGGAAATGGCCACGCTGGGCGACCCGCTCACGGACCTCGCCCTGCTCAACCTCTACCAACGCCTGCCTCGCCTGCCTGCCGGCGCCGTGGTCACCGACGCGGCCGATGCTCCCGGATTCCTCTCCGAAGCCGAGGTGCGGCAGCGGTACACCGAAGTCAGCGGTCGCAGGCTCGACAACTTCGGCTTCTATCTCGGGCTGGCGCACTACAAGTTCGCCGGGATCGTTGAGGGCATTCACTACCGCTACGTGAACCACCAGACCGTCGGCAAGGGCTTCGATCAATACGGCCTGCTGACCGAGCCGCTCCTGGAAGCCGGGCTGGCCGCACTGAAGGAGGAACTCTGATGGAGTTTGCCTACGATTCCCGAACCGTCGAGCTGCGCGACAAGCTTTCGGAGTTCATGGACAGTCACATATACCCGGCGGAGGCGGTTTTCGAGAGAGAACTCGCCGGCCTCGACAACCGCTGGGCCTGGGACTCTTCACCGACGCTGCACCGCCTGCGCGGCGAGGCTCGCAGGCGGGGACTGCGGAACTTGTTCCTGCCCGGCGAGAATGGCGCCGGGCTCACCAACCTGCAGTACGCGCCGCTGGCGGAGATCGCTGGGCGCAGCCCGCATCTCGCTCCGGCAGTTCTGAATTGTGCCGCGCCGGACACGGGAAACATGGAGGTGCTGTCGCTGTTCGGTACGCCCGAACAGAAGGCACGCTGGCTGCAGCCATTGCTGGCGGGTGAGATCCGGTCGTCCTTCGCGATGACGGAACCCGAGGTCGCTTCTTCTGACGCCACCAATATTTCGACCAGCATACAGCGCGACGGCGACGACTTTGTGATCAACGGGCGCAAGTGGTGGATCACTGGCGCGATGAATCCCAACGCCAAGATTTTCATCGTCATGGGCAAGACCGAGCCGGACGCCGAGCGACACCGCCAGCAATCTATGGTCCTCGTGCCACGCGATACGCCAGGCGTGCGCGTCGAGCGCGCCATGCACCTGCTGGGCTACGACGACCACGAGCACGGTGGTCACGCAGAGCTGTTCTTCGACGAGGTTCGCGTGCCGGCCGCAAACATCATCAGCGCAGAGGGTGACGGCTTCGCGATCGCCCAGGCTCGCCTGGGACCGGGACGCATCCACCACTGCATGCGCTCGATCGGGCTCGCCGAACGAGCGCCGCAACTGCTCTGCGCACGCGCAGACGCGCGCGTCGCCTTCGGCAAGGCTCTGTCCGAACAGGGTGTGATCCGCAATTGGATCGCTGAATCGCGCGTAAAGATCGACCAACTCCGGCTGCTGACCCTGAAGGCGGCTTGGAACATGGACGTCAACGGCAACAAGGCCGCACACAGTGACATACAGGCGATCAAGATCGCGACGCCGGCGACGGTGCAGTGGATCCTCGACAAGGCCATTCAGACACATGGAGCCGGAGGGCTCTAACAGGACTTTCCGTTGGCCTATGCCTACGCACTGATCCGGACCCTGCGGTTCGCCGACGGACCGGATGAGGTGCACAAGGACGCGCTCGCCCGTGTCAAGCTACGAAGGCAGCGAGCGAACCGGTAGCTCGGCGTGGGCCCTAAGGTCCGCGGTGGTCGACCACGCGCCGGACGCGGGCCGGCAACGGCCCCGGCCAGTGCGGTGAGCACTCGGTCAGGTGATCGTCATGCCGCCATCGACGGGCATCGTCTGGCCAGTGATGTAACCGGCTGCGTCTGATGCAAGAAAGACGACTGTCGCTGCGAGTTCACGTGGATCGCCCTTGCGTCCCGAGGGGACACGGGACGGCAAGAGTGACTCGATATAACCCGGCGGGTATTGATCAGTCATCTCCGACGTGAAGAAGCCGGGAGCAATCGCGTTGACGCGGATGCCCTTGCGGCCCGTCCACTGCTGGCCAGGTCGCGGGTCAGGCCGATCAGTCCGGCTTTGGAGGCGGCGTAAGCGGCTTGAGGGAGGCCCGCCGTCGTGATGCCCAGGACCGCAGAGATGTTGACGATGCTCGAGCCAGGCCGCATCGCCCGTCCACAGGCCTGGGCCATCCAGTAGCACCCGTTCAGGTTGACGTCGATGACCTGCCGGAACTCGTCCGGCCGCTCACAGGTGGCCGGCACCGCCGTGCCGACCCCGGCGTTGTTGACCAGGACGTCCACCTGGCCGAAACGCTCTATAGCAGCATTGACAAGCGAATAGCACGACTCCGGGTCGCGGACGTCCGTCGCGACTGCCAAGGCCTCGTGGCCGGCCTGCTCCACCAGCCGCGCGGTGTCGTCGAGCCGGTCGATCCGGCGCGCGCCGAGGACGATGTTTGCCCCCGCCTCGGCCATCGCCTGGGCGAAGGCGACGCCGAGGCCACTGGACGCGCCGGTGATGATGGCCACCTTGCCGTCGAGACGAAACAGATCGAACACCGTCATCAGCACACTCCTAGCGCCGTTCGAGGATGAGGCTGTGCCCTGGTCACCGCCAACGCTCACATAGCGCTCGGTCCGGCGGTCTTGTCGTGCCATTCCCGGTGAGTTCAGCGTGGAGTGTGTGGACCACTCGCGGGCAGCAGCCCTGGGGTTGCCGTGGCCCCGCCGTCCACGAGAAGGGTCTGGCCCGTGATGTACGAGGCGAGATCGGAGGCCAGGAACAACACGGCATCCGCGACCTCTCCCGCATTGCCGGTGCGCCGCATGGGGATGCTGTTCGTGAAGTCGGCCACGCGTTCTCCGGCGGCCGGGGTCGTCGCGGGCGTCTCGATCCGCCCCGGTGCCACACAGTTGACGCGGATGCCATCGGCACCGTATTCGTGGGCGACGCTGCGGGTGAGCGATGCGATGCCCGCCTTCGCCGCGCCGTAGGCCGCCGCGCTCGGCGAGCTGAGGACCCCGGCGATGGATCCGATGTGGACGATCGCCCCGCCACGTCCTTGCGACAGGAAGGTGCGGATCGTTTCCCTCGCCAGCCGGAACACGTAGGTGAGGTTGAGCTGATGGACAAGGTCCCATTCGTCGTCGGTGACCTCGTGTATCCGCCGGTACGGCACGTAGGCCCACGACCCTCCGGCGACGGTGGCGAGGATGTCGATTCGGCCGAGGTGCCGGACGGTCTCCGCCACGATCCGCGTTCCGCTGCGCGCGTCGAGCAGATCAGCCAGGATCGGGACACCCGTACCGCCCGCGGCGCGAATCGCCTCGACAGTGGCCTCCGCGCGGTCGAGGCGGGAGTCGACGACGGCGACCGCGGCGCCGGCATCGGCAAGCCGCCTGGCTACCGCCGCGCCGATCCCGCGGCCTGCCCCCGCGACCACGGCGACCCGTCCGGTCAGCGAGATCCCCACCGCCATCAGAACGCCACCTCCCCCTGGCCGCCGCTCATGACCAGGTCGTGCCCGGTCAGGAAACTAGCCTCGTCCGAGGCGAGATACAGCACCCCATACGCGATTTCCCGTGGTTGGGCCGCTCGCTTGAAATAGCGGTTCGACTCCTGCTTGCGGGCCCACACCGCGTCAGTCCCACCTCTGACCCCGCGCGCGGCCGGCGTGTCGACCAGCCCCGGCGAGACGCAGTTGACCCGGATGTCCGGGGCGTAGTCGAGTGCCATCTGTCGCGTCAGCGCCCGGATCGCGCCTTTGGACGCGTGATAGGACGCGAGCCGGGGTGAGGCAACCGTGGCGTGGTTGGAGCACGTGTTGACAATGGCCCCGGAGCGCTGTTCGAGCATAATCCGCAGCACGGCACGGGAAACCAGGAAGGCGCCGGTGATGTTGACCGCCAGCACACGGTTCCAGTCTTCGAGGCTTGTTTCGTGCACCGATCCCGGAATGGCCATCGCCGCGTTGTTGTGCAGCACATCCACTCGCCCGTACACCGCTCTCGTGTGCTCGACGAGTGCCACGGCAGCCTTTTCGTCGGACACGTCCATGGCGAACGGCGAGGCATTGCCTCCGGCCACGGTGATCGCGGCGGCCGTCGCCCGCGCGGCCTCCGCGGAAAGGTCGGCGCAGACAACCCCGCCCGCACCGTGCTGCGCGAACACTGTCGCCGTCGTCGCGCCGATACCGCTGCCTGCCCCGGTGACAATGCAGATCTTGCCGGCGAGTCGCGAACCTGTCACCGCGGTTTCCTCCAGGATGTGGGCCGGTTATCGGCAAGCTCGACGAAGGTGGCCAACGTGGCTGGATTGTCGAGCGAAGTGGCGTTCAGTGCTTTTTCCGGGGCGACGCCTTGGAAAAGCCGTTTGAGGGGCACTTCGATGCGTTTACCGGTCCGGGTGCGCGGGATACCGGGCACCGCGATCACCTCGTCGGGCACGTGGCGGGGGCTTGCCTTGGCCCGGATGGCGTCGCGGATGGCGGCGACGAGGGCGCCGCTGAGCTCGGCGCCGCCCGCGAGTTGCACGAACAGTGGCATGTAGTAGGTACCGTCCGGTTGTTCCACGCCGAGCACGAGCGAGTCGGAAATCTCCGGCATCGTGTCGACGGCCGCGTAGATCTCGGCGGTGCCCATCCGGACGCCGCCCCGGTTGAGCGTCGAATCGGACCGGCCCATGATCTGGCAGGTCCCCCGGTCGGTGATCTCGAGCCAGTCCCCGTGCCGCCACACGCCCGGCCAGGGCTCGAAGTACGTTGCCCGGTAACGCTCGCCGTCGTCATCTCCCCACAATCTCAAGGGCATGGAGGGCATGGGCTTGGTCACGACGAGCTCCCCCAGCTCACCCACGACCGGCTGACCGCTGTCGTTCCAGGACTCGACGAAGACACCAAGCATCGGCCGCTGCAGCTCACCGGCCACCACGGGAAGCAACGTGCTGCCACCGATGAAACCGCTGGCGATGTCGGTGCCCCCAGAGGAAGAACTCAGAAACACATCCGACTTGACCGAGCGATAGACCCACTCGAAGGTCGACGCCGGTAGCGGGGATCCCGTCGAGCCGATCGTCCGTAGCGCGGACAGGTCGAACCGGTCGCGTGGACGAAGTTCGGCTTTTTCACAGGCAGTCAGATAGCCGGCACTGGTCCCGAGATAGGTGATCCCGGTCTTTTCGGCAACCGCGAACTGCATGTCCAGTGACGGATAAGACGGGCTGCCGTTGTGGACGACTACGGTTGCCCCGGACAGCAGTGCCGAGGTGGCGATGTTCCACATGATCCACGCCGTCGACGCGTACCAGTAGAAGCGGTCACCAGGGCCGATGTCGTTGTGCAGTGCGCCCTGCTTCCACTGTTCGAGGGTGATCCCACCATGGCCGTGCACGATGCCCTTCGGCAGCCCTGTCGTCCCCGAGGAGTAGACGATCCACAATGGATGGTCGAAGGGCAGCGGCTCGAACCGTGGCTCCTGTTCGTTCGCGACCGCGGCACACCAGGGCGTGGTCCCATCGCGGTCGTCGGCAGGATGCAGCACCGGAACGATGATCGTGGCACGCAGAGTGGGCAGCGCCGCCCGTATCTCGGCGATCTGCTCGCGCCGGTCGTACTCCTTCCCGTTGAACCGGTACCCGTCGGCGGCCACCAGAACGACCGGCTCGACCTGAGCGAGCCGGGCGAGCACAGCACTGGGCCCGAAGTCGGATGCGCACACTGTCCACACAGCACCGAGCGCGGCAGTGCCGAGAAAGGCGACCACCGCCTCGGACCCGTTTGGCAGGTAACCTGCGACGCGGTCACCTCGTCGTACGCCGAGGCGTCGCAACGTATCGGCGAAGGCTCCCACCTGAGCACGCAACGATGCCCATGCCACCTCGAAGGTTTCGAGATTCTCGTCCACCACGACCAAGGCGGGATGCCGGTCGCCGCCGTTCTTGAGAGCCTGTTCGGCGAAGTTGAGCCGGACGTCCGGGAACCACACGGCACCCGGCATGTCCGAGTTCGCCAAAGCGGGGCCGGGTGGCTCGGTCAACAGGCCGGCCCAGACAGCCAGGTCTGCCCAGAACTCGTCGAGGTGGTCGACCGACCAGCGCCACACGGCGTCGTAATCGGTGGGGTCACCGAGAGTGATTCCACGGCGTCCCGAGACCCAGGCAGCGAACCGGTGGAGCCGCGTCCCGGCGATGGAATCAGGCGTGGGCTCCCACAGCACCCTCGGCGCGGTCATGAGTTGTTCGCATTGAACGCGGCCGCGACGTCGATCGTCGCGCCGGAGACGTACCGGGCTTCCTCGCTGGCGAGGTGCAGCACGGCATGGGAGATGTCGCTCGGTTCGATCCAGGTGATCGGCATCGGATTGAGCCGCCCCAGCCGTTCCTCGAGGTCGGCCCGCGTGGGTGCGGGGACATCGGGCGCGAACACGGCGTACACCTCGTCGTGGTGCATCATCGGCGTGTCGACACCTCCGGGCAGCACGGCGTTGCAAGTAATCCCCAGCGCGGGTGCGACCTCCAGCGCGACCAGCGCGACGCTCTTCACGAGCCCGATGAGACCCCACTTCGACGCCGAGTAGTGTGCCAGGTTCGGGACCCCGCGCCGGCCGGCCTGCGATGAGGTCACGACTATGCGCCCGTAGCGCTGTTCGAGCATGTGGCCCAGGACCGCGCGCACCGTGTTGGCCACCCCGGTCAGGTTGACGTCGATGGTGTCCTGCCACATCTGATCGTCCATTTCGGACAGATGACGATAGGTCACGATACCGGCGTTGGCCACCAAGATGTCGACCGCGCCGAACTCGTCGATGGCCTGCTCGACCGCGGCCCTCATCTGGTTCGACCGGCGCACGTCTGCCTCGATCGCGAGTGCGCGCCTGCCCTGTTTCTCAACCAGGGCAACGGTTTCGTGCAGATCACCGCACGTGCCGAGCGGGTAGGGCACCGATTCGACCTGCTCCGGTACATCGACGAGCACGACGTCCGCACCTGCCCGGGCAAAGTGCACGGCGTGCTCGCGGCCCTGCCCCCGAGCGCCACCGGTGATGAACACGACTCTTCCGTCAAACCTCGGCATAGCTGGTGAGTTCCTTTGCTTCAGGCTGCCACGACGGTCTGCGCTATGCGCCCGAACAGTGACGTCCCGTCGTCGCCGAGCGCCTCGATGCCGACGGTGTCGCCGGCATTCAGAAACGGCGTCGTGGGCGCGCCATCGTTCGCGATCTCCACAGCGCGCTTTTCGGCGATGCAGGCGTACCCGGCAGCCGGATCGGCGTTGGACACCGTGCCGGTGCCGACGATCGAGCCAGGCACCAACGACCTGGTTTTCGCCAGCTCAGCCAGGATCCGCGGGAAGTCGAAGGCGATATCCCGGTCCGCTCGCGGGACACCGAGCGTTTCCCCGTCGACCTCGCAGCGCAGGACAGCGCGGAGATTCGATCCGCTCCACGCGGGGCCGAGCGTCGACGGGGAAACCACGAACGGCGCGTAGGCCCGGCCCGGCTTGGACGCGTAGACCCCGGTGCCCTGCCGCCGTTCGTCCACCAGCAGCTTCCGGTAGGTCAGGTCATTCGTCATGCCCACCAATCGGATCTGTCCCGCAGCCTCCGCTTCGCTCGCGCCGCCGGGGATGGGACCGGTGATCACCACGACCGTCGCCTCGATGTCGAGCTCCCACGCCGGATCCGGCAGCGCGATATCGCTGCCGGGAGCCATGTTCCGCGCGCTGCCGCTCTGGTAGACGATCGGCCGGTCGCGATGCTCGGCCGGCAGCGCCTCGCCGCGGCCGCCCCGGATGCGTTCCATGTGCTGGAGGTAGCAGCTGCCCTCCGCCCAATGAAACGCCCGTGGGAGCGGCGCGTCAAAAGTGGCCCGATCCACCGGGAAGCCGTACGTCTCGTCGTCAAGCTGTCCGAACTCATCCTCGAGACTGCGGTCCCACGAGGACCATTCGTCCATCGCCTGCTGCATCGTGCGCGGCCCGCGCGAGGGGACCGCCAGGCGGCGACGATCGCGGCTCACCACGACCAGGGTCCCGTCGATCCCGCCGCCTTTCAGGGTCGCCAGGATCACCGTGCCACCGTTTCGTAATCGGCCGGCACACAGAATTCCAGCGTCATGTAGTCGGATGAGGCGTCGAACGCATTGTGGGCCGCACCCCGCGACAGCATCACGAAATCGCCGGCGTGCACGCGTCGATTCGGCTGTCCCTCGCTGGAAATGTCGATCCAGCCCCGGATCGGCATGAACCACTGCGCCATCGTGTGGTGGTGCTCGCCGGTGCCGCCGGGCGGCGAAGGCTGCTCGTCATCGAGCTTGATGATGTGGATGTGCACCCGGCCGTCCGTGGGTTCGCGGGTGCCCAGATCGCGGTACAGCGACCAGGCGCGCGGGCCGTCACCGCGGACGTACTCGCCCGGCTCATCGAAGCTGTAGATCCCTTTCAGGTGCGCGAAATCCTCGGCGCGCGCCGGCTTGGCCGCATCCGGGCCGGTGACCGTCTCGAAGCCCGTGGGACCGGTGACCTCGATGGCCTCGTAGTCATCGGACACCGCGTAGATCTGGTGCCGCCAGCACGGCGGCTGGTACGCCGAGGCGCCCTTGCCGAGTGCGAGGTCCCGGCCGTCCTCGGTGCGGATCTTGAGCTCACCGTTCAGCACGAAAAACCACTGGAAGTCCACGTCGTGAAACTGCCAGTCGGTTGTGCCGGCGCCGCGGACATGTCGCGCACCGAGCAGGCCGCCGGTGGCCTCCCCCAGCCCCAGATCGCGGTACCGCGCACCCGACACCGGACCCGCGACCCACGTGCCGTCGTCCTTACCGACCAGTCCTGTTCGGATATCCAGGGGGTTTTCCTTGTCCCACCCTGACTTCCACGTCAGCAATCGGTCCATATCGTTCCTGCCTTTCCCTCAGTTTCAGGACGCGTTGAACGCCGCGGCGATATCGAGTGTCGCCCCCGACACATAACGCGCCTCGTCGCTCACGAGGTACAACACGCCGTGCGAGATGTCGCTGGGCTCGATCCACGCGGTCGGCATCGGATTGAAGCGCCGTAGCCGTTCTTCCAGGTCCTCGACGGTCGGAGCCGCCAGCTCGGGCGCGAAGATCTGGTAAACCTCGTCGTGGCGCATCATCGGCGTGTCCACCCCGCCGGGCAGCACGGCGTTGCAGGTGATGCCCAGCGATGGCGCGACCTCCAATGCCACCGTCTTGACAAGCCCGATCAGGCCCCATTTGGCCGCGCAGTAGTGGGCCAGGTTCGGCATTCCGCGTCGCGCGGCTTGCGAGGAGGTCACCACGATGCGGCCGTAGGAGCGGTCGAGCATATGCGGCAGTACGGCGCGGATGCTGTTGGCGACTCCGGTCAGGTTGATGTCGATCATGTCCTGCCACTGCTGGTCGTCCATTTCGGACAGTTGCCGGTAGGAGGTGATGCCGGCGTTGGCGAGCAGGATGTCGACGTGCCCGAACTCCTGAACGGCCCGCGTGACGGCACGCCGCAGGTCGGCCGGCTTCCGCACGTCACCCTGGACGGCAAGTGCGGTCCGGCCCTGCTCTTCGACCAGTTTGACCGTGTCACTCAGGTCGGACTCCGTGCCCAGCGCGTAGCTGACGGAAGCCACCGGAGCTGGTGCGTCGACGAGCACGACGTCGACACCCTGACGAGCCAGTGCCACGGCGTGCGAACGTCCCTGCCCGCGGGCACCGCCCGTAATGAGGGCGACCTTGTTCTCCAAGCTGCTCATGAAAACTCCTTGATGGCTACGCGTCGAGCGCGGCATAGGTGGCCCGGATCAGCTCCTCGCTTCGGACACCGCCGACGATCCCCTGATATGTACCCAGAACGCCGGGCTCCATCCGGTTCATGACATAGGCGAAGGTCAGCCGCCGGTCGAGGTCGTTGATGACCATCGAGCCGCCCCAACCCGCCCAGAAACACACGCGGCCGTCAGGAAGGTAAGGAAAGGCTTCCGGGTAGGAGAGGGCGTAACCGACGCCCCAGCGGATTGGCAGTCCCAGATAGAGATCGACGCCCTTGGCCTGTTCTTGGAAGATCAGATCGCAGGTCTTCTCCGAAAGCAGCCGGACACCCTGGAACTCGCCGCCGTGCGACACGATCGCCTGGATGGTCGCCAGCGAGCGCGCATTCCCGTGGCCGTTGCCGGCACCGCAGATCTCCGAGCGTCGCCACTGCACATCCCAGGTGGTCGCCGGGTCGGTGGCCAGCCCGGCGACCGTAAGCTTGTAGCCCACACTGTCCTTGTCGATGTCGGCCAGCGCTTCGTCGAAGGCCGGGCCCGGCGGCGGGAGAATCAGCGGGGAGATCCGTGGGTCCTCGGACTCTGGGAGTCCGATGTGGAAGTCCGCGCCCAGCGGGCCGGCGATCTCCCGCGCGACGAACTTACCCAGGCTCATTCCCGTCACGCGCCGTACGAGCTCGCCCACGAGATGACCGATGCTGAGCCCGTGGTAGCCGCCGGCCGTGCCGGGCTCCCACCACGGTGCCTGGGCGGCGAGCAACTCGACTGACCTGTCCGGGTCGTAGACGTCGTCCATCGTGACCGGCATGTCCCAGCCGGCGACACCAGACGTGTGGGACAGGATGTGCCGGACCTCGATCCGCTCCTTGCCGTTCGCCGCGAACTCCGGCCAGTAGGTCGCGACCGGAGCGTAGGGGTCGAGTTCGCCGCGGTCGATGAGGATCAGCGCCGCCAGTACCGTCACCGTTTTGGTGTTCGACCAGACGTTCGTGATCGTGTCCCGCGCCCACGGCCTGGTGTGCGCCTGATCCACCCAGCCACCCCAGAGATCCACGACCGGCCGCCCTTCGTGCATCACGGCGACCGAAGCCCCGACATCCGCCCCTGAGGCGAGGTTTCTCTCCAGAATCTTTGCGACTGGGGCGAATCGATCTTCCCAGTTTCCCTGAACGGCCATCGCAGTGTTCCATTCTCGTGGCGGATGGGGTGTGACGAATACGGGTCACGGTTGTGGGGCGCGCCCCCACCAATAGACCGGGTCGGACTTGTCGCGCCTGGACGCGACCCAGTCGCCTTGACGCGCGTCCACGACCTCGTAAACATTCAGGTGCCTGAGTTGATCTCGGGCGCGAAGTGTGATGATCTTGGCTCGTGGCTGGGTTGGAGGAGCTCTCGCGTGAGGAGCTGATCGCGCTCGTTGAACGGCTCCTGGAGTCCAACGCCAAGTTGACCGAGCGGGTCAAGCAGCTGGAACGGCAGGTCAGCCGCAACAGCGCGAATAGTTCGATGCCTCCCTCCGCCGATGATTTGCCCGGCCGGGCCACGCCAGCGGCGAAACCGGCGAAGCGGGCCGACCGTAAACGAGGCAAGCAGAAAGGCGCGCCGGGCAGTGCGATGTCGTGGGCGGTGCCGGATACGACTGTGCCGCATCGCCCGAGCGGGAACTGTGGTTGCGGTGCTGATTTAGCCTTCGCCGAGGATCTGGGTGTCGAACGTTCCCACCAGGTTCACGACCTGCCCGAAGTGCGTCTCACAGTTTGGCAGCACGATGTGCACCGGGTGCGGTGTGCCTGCGGCACCGAACACCTCGGCTCCCTGCCCGATGAGGTGCCGGACTCGCCGTTGAGTTATGGGCCGAATCTGCGATCGCTGGTGGTGTATCTGCTTGTCTACCAACACGTTCCGGTGCAGCGCTGTGTCCAGCTGATCGCCGACCTCACAGGCGGAAAGGGCCCGTCGGGTGGGTTCGTGCACGGCATGCTGACCCGATGCGCCCGCGCGGTGAACGAGGTCGTGGCCGTGATCAGGTCGCTGATCACGATGGCGCACGTGGCCGGGTTCGACGAGACCACCCTGCGCGTCGGTCCCGCCGGGTCGAGGAGGCGATACGTGTTGTCGGCTTCCACCGAGACCGCCACGGTTTATCACTTGGGTGGACGGGATCTGGACTCGTTTGCCGATGCCGGGATCCTGCCCGGATTCGCCGGCATCGCGGTGCATGACCGCTACAGCAACTACTTTCACTCGCGCTGGGAGAACCTAGCCGGGCATCAGGCCTGTGTTGCTCACCTGCTGCGGGACTTCGCCGACGCGGCGGAAACCTACCCGGATGAGCACTGGCCGAAACAGGCCCAACGCGCTTTACGCGGTCTGATCAAAGCCTGGCACCAAGCCAGGGAGAAGCGCTTGGCCGAGATCGACCCACGGGTGTCCGGCCCGCTGATCACCGAGTTCGATAACGCGGTCAAGGTCGGGATTTCCCGGGTTCCGCGGGTGCCCGGGCCGCCTTCGTCGACGGCGCAACGCCCCGGGCGGGAACTGCTGGAGTTCTGCCGCGACCGCCAAGGCGATGTTCTCCGCTTCAGCGGCGACACCCGGGTCTGGCCGACCAACAACATCAGCGAACGCAACCTGCGGCCCACGAAAACACAGCAAAAGATCTCCGGGCGTTTGACCAGCGAAGACATCACCCAAGATCGGTTGAACATCCGCAGCTACATCGACACCGCCCGCAAACAGGGTGTCAACGTCATGACCGCACTACGCCAGGCCATCACAGGCAACCCCTGGCAACCAGCGCTGCCCCCACCGATCTAAACCACCGGCAGATTCATCACCACCACACCCGACCCGCAAGAGCCGGGGACTTCAGCATGCCCACAGCAAAGCACCTGAATGTTTACACGACCTCGACCGACAGAGATTCGTCGAACACGACGACCCGGTCGGCGATAGCCCACCGCCCCTCGCGACGCTCGAAGCGATCCACGTAGCGACACCGCGTGATGGCTTCGGATTGGGACGCGGCGCCGTCGGCCGGCTGCTGTCGCAGATAGGCCAGGCAGTAAGACTCGACGAAGGCCCGGTCGTCCCCGTCGAAGTCGATCAGCATGTTCGTCACGAAATGCTGTGCCGCGTCGATTGTCCGGTGCCGGTGCCGGATGTCGTCCACCAGCCCGGCCACCGGCCCGACATACGAGCCGTGCGTATCGGTGGCGTCATCGAAATAGCAGGCCGCGATGCCGTCGTAGTCGAGCCTGTCGACGGCACGCGCATAGCGATGGAGACAGTCCTCGATCTCGATTCGGTCAGCGAGCCGGGACACGGGACTCTCAGTCACGCCAGCACTCCTTCGTGCGCATATCGCATATGTGAGCTGTTACCGCACAGAGTGGCACCGCCATCGAACGCGTGTCAACACACGGCATCCGAGCAGCCGCGCAGCATGCGCACTTGTGTGCGGTAGGCTTGCCGGTCACCGGATGCCGTCGATCAGAAGCGAAAAGGAGCACCGCATGCCTCGCACTGGCGACGGTCCCTATGTCCAGTCACTCGACCGCGGGCTGGCCGTGTTGCGGTGCTTCGGCGAGGACCGCACGCGGTTGTCGATCTCCGACGTCGCCCGCGAGGTAGGCGTGGACCGCGCCGTCGCGCGGCGCCTGCTGCACACCCTGGCCGAACTCGGGTACATCGGCGTCGACGGCTCGAACTTCTTCGTCCGCCCCAGAGTTCTCGAACTGGCTCAGGCCTACCTGGGCGCCGTGGAGTTCCCGGACGTCATCCAGCCGCATCTCGCCCAGCTCACCAGCGAGATCCATGAGACGGCAATGGCGTTCGTCCTCGACGGCGACGAGATCGTGTACATCGCCGGCGTGCAGGCCCGGCGCCTCGTCAGCGTCAACGTCCGGGCCGGCCTGCGGATACCCGCGTACCAAAGCCCGCTCGGCCACGTACTACTCGCGGCACAGCCGGCCGACGCCCGCGAGGCCTATCTCGAACGCGTGGCTTTGACGCCCGTGACCCGGTACACGATCACCGAGAAGCCGGCTCTGCGCGATCGGCTCGCGAAAGTGGCCGACCAGGGTTACGCCCTTGGCGACGAGGAACTCGAGATGGGGCTGCGCACCATCGCCGTGCCGGTGCACGATCGGAACGGCACGATCCTCGCCGCCATCTCGATCGGCGTTCTGGCGGCCGCCTACTCCGCGCGCACGCTCGTCAAAGACCTTCTTCCACGACTGCGGCAGACCGCAGGGCAAATCGAGTCGGACCTCGCCGTTCTCAACTGACCGTTCCTGCTGACTGTCCTATCTGGACAGCGTGTGTCATTGACACCACTTCGCGGGCCGTGTCATATTTCTCCATCGCCGCACGAGCGTGCGTTAAGCGCACGGCCGCTCGGTCGCGAACACATCGCATGGAGGAGACAACGAGGTCATGATCCACAAGTGCAAACGATTGCTCGTCACGACCGGGCTTGTCCTCGCCCTCGGCCTCACGGCGGCAGCGTGCGGCTCCTCGGCGGGCGGCTCCGGAACCCAGGTCGACCAGGCGGGTCTGCAAGCCGCCAAGGACTACATCGCACAGAACACGCGGAACCCGACATCGATCGGGATGCCGGAATTGCCCGCGCGACCACCGGCGAGGAAGAAGTTCATCATGCTCCAGGTCAGCCCGATGGCGATCGCCCAGCGTGTCGCCAACGGCATGAAAGCGGCCTCCGGCGCACTGGACTGGGACTTCACCACGATCAACGCCGGCGGCACCCCCGCCGAAGCGGTGCGCGCCTTCGAGGCGGCACTGGCGCAGAACCCGGACGTCATCTGCCCCTGCGGCACCGCCTCGTCGACGGTGTTCAAGGACCAGATCGCGGAGGCGAAACGCCGCGGCATCACCGTCGTCCAGAACGTCGTCGCCGACGGTCCGATCGACGGCGTGCTCGCCAACGTCGCCGGGGCACCGCAGCAGGAACTGTACGGCAAACTCGTCGCCGCGGAGTTCATCGTCGGCTCGGCGGGCACCGGTAAGGCCGCCGTATTCAACCTCAACTCCTTCCCGATCCTGGAAGCCTTCACGAAAGCCTTCGAGGCCGCCGTCAAGCAGTGGTGCCCGGCCTGCAGTGTCGACTACAACAACCAGCAACTGTCCGATGTGGGCACGAAAACACCGGCGAACGTGGTCGCGTACCTCCAGCGCCACCCGGACGTGAAATGGACCGTCTTCGGCAACGGTGACCTCGCGCTCGGCGTCAGCACGGCGTTGAAGACCTCCGGAGGTCGGCCGGCACGTCGCCGAGGATCGCCCCGGCCACTCCGACATTGAACGCCACCTGCAGGTTCCCGGCTTCACGGCGGCGGCGGGTCTCGTCCAGGACCTTGGCGAACTGTTCGTCGTCGAGGCGCAGTTCGGCCAGCAGCAGGTTGACGTACGTGTCGGCCTCCGGCGCGGACAGCGGCGGGATGGCCACCTTGAGCTGCAGCATCTTCTCCAGATAGTCGGCACCGATCCCGGCGCCGTCGGGCCTCCGCAGCTGCGGGTACCGCGAGTCGATCGCAGACTCAACAACCGCCTGGGCCGCCGCCAGGACGTAGGCGGTCTTGGGCGTGTTGAGGAACAACCGGATCGCCTCGAAGGTGTCCACCACGGTCTCGGGCAAGCACCGGTCGAGGTCGTCGATGAACACCACGACGGCGTCTACGTCTTCCAACGTCGTGACGACCTTCGCGAACTCTGCCCGGAACCGCCCCGCGTCGATGATCGCCTCGGCCGTGTCGTTGCCCGAAGCGGCCTGCTTGGTCTTGGGATCCTCCAGCAGCTTGTTGGCCTCGCCCGCGGCGGCGTTCACCACGGCCTTCGACATGTCCAGGACCTGCGGATCGATGCTCGGATCCATCGCCTGCATCACGAAGGGAGCCGCGGTCTGGGCGTCGGCTACCGCGACTCGTCCGCCCCGGCGCCCCCACCGACCGAGGCCCTGAGCGAACCTACGGAGCCGCGACACCTGTTCCTGCTGATGACCGCGTCGAGTACGGTCGTCATCAGCGCGACCTTGATGTCGTCGTAGTCCTCGTACTGCCAGGGGCTGAACCCGACGCACACATACCGTGACGGCGACTCCTCGTCGTCCCGGATCTTCAAAAGCTCCTGCCGGGTGATCCGCATCAGACTGCTCTTCCCCGAGCCCCAGTCCCCGAGCAAGCCCGCCGTCAGCGGAAGCAGCCGTGGCTCAGTGAGCGCCACGAACAGGGTGTCCACCAGGAAGTCGAAGCCGAGAAGATCCATCTCGGTTTCGTTGTCCGCCCACATCGCCCTGCTCGGTCCGACGCGGCAGCTTGACGTATCCGCACCTCGGTAGCCGCCGGCCGAAGGCGAACATCGAGGATAGATCGGCTATCAGCCTCGATGGTCATTTGACAGACATGTCGGCGCGTACCACACAACGTTATCTCCGGTTACTGAAGTGTGATCGTCGCGTTGCGATCATGGTGCAAGTGGCGCGCAGGCTCCCGCGCCTCAATCGCCCTGCCCGATCCTCTGCCTGCACGGCAGTCCTCCTCCGGACGGATCGGACAGAGCCAGACCACAGCAGTCTCGAACTTGACACCAACACCGTCCGCGACATCATCGACAACCAAGGCGATCTGCATGTGAATCCGAGCGCCCACATCGCACTGCTGGCGATCCGCGCCGCGTTCCCCGACATCCGGATCGTCCTGAACCTTCATGTCGGCACGGCCCATTTCAGCCCGTTCAGCCCGGACCAACGGGCACATGAAGCGCAGCAGCTCGGCGCGATCGTCCCCAGCGCGTCACAGTGGATGATCGTCGGCGCGCACCACAAATGGCCCCTCGGCTCGCGCCCGCTATGCCCACTTCCCCAACCAATCACCGACCCCGAACAGACCAACCGACTCGACATACGAAGGCACGAGCACCTCGGCGGGATCCTCCACGAATACAGGCATGTCGCATGACCAGCGCGGATGAGGTTTCCGGCAAGGGCAGCGTCGGCTTGGCGACATCGCCCGGTTGATGACACCCCTGTGGCAGTCAGCTCAGGAAGCGACGAAAACGCACCTCATTCTGAATAAGTTCAGAGCTCACATAGTTTTTGTTACTACATTCCCATGTGATCTTCCTTTCGCCCTTCCGGCGGATAGATGACTCGACAAAGTTGATTTAAATTACTCTTCACTGAGCCGACTTTGCCCAATGGGGGCAACACGTCGAGCCAGGAAAGGGAGTCTTGTCTTTAATGAAAAGACATTTGGCACTATTTGCCACTACTTTCACTCTCTCTTGGATTACCACCCCGGCAGCTGCGGCAGATACCTTCTCTAGCATTCCCTTAGAATCCTCGCCAGCGCATTTAAGCAGTTCGAGCCTGGGTGCCATGCAGCAGCAACAGCAATGCCTGGAGCGGGCGCGCGCATCCGGAACTCAGAACGGGTACCAGTGCACTTTCGCAGTCAAACATGCCGGAGCGTTGCCAAGGAAACTGAGTCCCGATTCTCGAGAATCGCTAACTTCAATTGACGACAACGAAGCACAGGGCGACGCGGGAACGAAGGCGGTCGCACCTGCATGCAATCCAGGTTTCTATAATCCAAACCGGTCTACTTCGAGCGCTATTCTAGCGACTTGATCACCTAAAAATAGGGCAACGGCCCCAATCGAGTAAGATCGTTTTCTTCTCACAGAACACGACTTACAGGTGGAGCCGTTGCGTTACCAGTCTACTACGGGGCTTGTTGCTGACCAGATTGAGGAGCTTGTTGCCCGGATCTGGCAGATCGTCCAGTGCCGTAAAGAACAAGTGTGGCCTCCGACGGTGGGGCTGTATCGCGCGGTCACGCTCACCCTGGTGTATGTCCGACAGAATTTAAACCAGGCGGCCGTGGGTGATCTGTTCGGCGTCAGTCAGCCGACCGTATCGCGGGTCTATCGAGGCATACTGCCGCTGATCGGAGAGGCGTTGTGTCTGCATGTGCCAGACCTCGAGGAGGCCATTCGTGGCCGGCTCGTCCTGGTCGATGGCACCGATGTGCCGACCGGTAACCGTGCTGGTCACGAGGACAACTACTCCGGCAAACGTCGCCGTGCTGGGCTGAACATCCAGGTCGCCGCCGATACGGAGGGAGGTCTGCTGGGAATATCGACGCCTCTATGCGGATCCATGCACGACCGAAAGGCGTTCACCGAGTCCGGCTGGGAAGATCTTCTAGTCGAGACCTCATTCATCGGAGACCCTGCCTATCAGGGAACTCGCGCGATTACGCCTCGCAAGAAGCCGAAAGGCGGCGAACTCTCGGCGGCAGATAAGAAAAACAACAAAACGATCTCATCGCTACGATCTGCCGTCGAGCGATGCCTCGCACATTTAAAGAATTGGAAGATACTTGCCACCGGGTACCGAGGGCGGCTCGCTGAACTCTCCAACATCATCCGCATCGTCACGGCGCTCGAATTCTATCGACTCGGCTGGTAACTCACGTGAATAACGCTCTTCGTGTTCAGCAAACCTGTGGACCATCACCAACACCGAAACGTCTAATGGGCAAGTCAACCTTCGCGGCGAAATGGACGTGGCCATCCGATCCTCGGTAGAATTCCCCGAAGGAAACGAGACGACGCCAAGCTGGGATCTAGACACCGATATTCAAGTCACACGAGCATGGGGAACCCTTGAAACAGCGAGCGGGATCGCGTGGACAGGCTGCTACAACAACTCCAAGATATGCACTACCTCGCAACTTGCGGACTCAAACGCCGAGAGCGAGTCGCTGAATCTTGCAGTTGGCCCCGCCATTTCAAAGTGGTATACGCAGTACGTCGCTGAAATGCCTTTCAACACCGTTCGCGATCTCTACGGACACCTGGGTGCAGCCATCCAGGTTAACGCTCCGGGAAACCCCGTCCTTCTAATCGACCATGCCGAGAACACGCTTTTCGGTCGATGTGACAACCTGAGCAACAGGTTCGGCGCGGGATGCGTCGATCAATATGGATTTGCCTATGTATCATATGATGTCCGAGACAATCCTACCGTTAAGGAAGTAGCTGAGCACGTGTTCGATTCTATTCGAACGCTTCCAAGTCACTGGGGAAGTGGCGCAATAGGTGGCCACCCGTTGAATAGGATTACCGACGCTGCGGCCATCGACAACAACCGTAATATTGCATGCGCAGGGGTCGATACAAAAGAAGGAGAATCGTGTGACGAATACCCATTGGCTTCCACCATTCAAGGGGGCAACGGAGCATCGTCCGACGATCGATCTATTCGTATAGTACCGATTAACGCTAACAACAGCCAGGGCGGCCTCACCAGCGCCTACTATGACTACTATCGGATCCACAACCTTGACGACTTCTATGTCCAAGCTATCCTTGAAGACGGTTCAACCGCGTGGTGAGCGCTTAAAGAAAGGATAGCACGAGTGCCTGACAAGCACGGCGATGTGGCACTGTCCGTCCGGTCCATGGACGGACAGTACCATATTCGTTCTCTTCCTGGAATGAATGACGCATGGCCAATTAGCCATGATGGACTGTTCGTTGGCGAGGACAACTGGGTTGCGGTCTTGTGCGGAACCCAGTTCGGCCCAATAGAACTCCGCGTCCGCAAGCATGACACAACCCCGGAAGAAATCGACCAAGGCTGGGATATGTCCGCGGAGTGGTCCCTTGACTGCGCCGAAGGTCGTCTGACAATCCAGGATATTTACAGCAGCGATCCACCCAAGGTCGTCGATGTGGCCTGTCATGTCTCGGTAGATCTGCCGCAGGTTTGTCTCGGTAGTTGTGTCACACATTTTAGGCGGCTGGGGTGAGTGTGCCCTGGTAGGTCTTGGTGTGGTCGATATGGAGGTGGCCGATCGGGTTGCCGTCGCTGGTGTAGGCGGTGGCCCGGTCGCCGTCGCGGATCACGGTGATCGGTTGGCCGACGTACTCGGGACCGATTCGTAGCCGGATTTGCTTGCCAAGATTGACGATGCCCTGCGTGCTGACCTTGAGTTCGTGGACGGTGGCGTCGGTCTGGACCGGGAGGTTGCCGGGGCCTGCGTGTACCGGGGCGTGATCCCAGGCATGGCGTGGCGTGACGCGGCCGATCGCGCTGTGCCGGCGGCGGGTGTTGTAGTGGTCACGGTAGAGGTCCAGCAGTGCCTGGAGTTCAGGCAACGAGGCCGGTGCGGGCCGGCGGTTCAGCCACTTTTTGAGGGTCTGGTGGTGGCGTTCGACCTTGCCGCAGGTTTGCGGGTGGTAGGGACTGGAGTGGATCAGCCGGGTGCCCGCGGTGGTGACGGTGCGTGCGAAACGGGTCGGGCCGGCGTTGTCGTGCCGGTTGCGGCCGGTGAAGGCGGATCCGTTGTCGGACAACACGATTCCCGGTGCCCCGAACTCGGTGAAGGCGGCGGTAACAGCGTCGATGGCGGCAGCGGTTGTTTCCGAGGCAGCCGCCTGGCACGCCACGAGCATGCGGGTGCAGTCGTCGAGTACGTCGAAAACCACGACCCTGGTGCCGTCGGCAAGAGCGGTCTCGGTGGCGTCGATCTGGTAGCAATCACGAGGCCGGGCATAGACAAAACGCCGCCAGGACGAGCGGGGGCGTTTGCGCGGGCTGGGCTCCAGCAGGCCGTGGCGGTCCAGGACCCGGTTGATGGTGGCCCGAGCGGGAACCCGCCAGCCCCGTTCGGCCCAGCCCGCCACGGCCGCGATCTCGGCGAGTTCGTCGCGGATGAAATCGGCTCCGTTGTCCGGGGCCAGCGCGTGACGCAACCGCACGATCTCGGCCACGACCGGCTCGGGGGTGGCATGCGGAGTCGTTCTCGGCCGCCGGGACCGAGGCTGCCACCGGCCCTCCACCCGGGCCCGGGCCCGGTGTCGATAGAACGTGCGCCTATCGACACCGTTGATCCGGCACCACTCCGCCACATTCGCGACCTCGGCCCCAGCAACAAACATCGCGTCCATCAGCTGCATGATCGCCCGTTTCCGCGTCATGGCCGAACACCACAACGCCAATCAGGCGGCAGATCACGCAACACCACCCGACCCGGGTGTGTCACTTGCTGCGAGACACAAACCGTGTCACATCAACTGAGACTGAAGAGTCGTCGATGTGGCCCCAGGGTGGGTCAGACTGCGGTTGTCAGTACGGGACCGTAAGAGCGCAGCGGAAGCATCGTCCCCCATAGCCTCTGCTGTCGAACACCATCTCCTACAACTCTGGCCCACCCGTACACGCCACGATCCAACCATCGTACTGGGGCCCGATAAACTTGCTCAATTCTTGCGCTGAGCAACAATTACTGGGTTCACATTCAGCAGAATATCCCAGAAATCGAGTCGGAGGGTCGGGTTGCCCGACCCTCCGACGAACTTGAAACCCGCGAGGTGGGCTACGTGCTCTCCGTGGCCTGCGCCGCGCCGATCACCACCGCGGCGGGCGCGATACGGGCCGATGCCCATCTCCGGCGCGGGCCCGTCGGGCTCTCGCTCGCGCTGGGGTTGGCGCGCGCCGGTGTGCGAAGCACGGTCATCGAGAAGAAGCGGCGGCTGGACCCGCATTCCCGGGCCACCCTGATCCTGGCCCGGGCTCTGGAGATCTTCCGCCAGTGGGGTGTTCTCGACCGGTTCGTCGCCGCCGGGAACGTCGTGCCGCACGTCCGGCTGCGGGAGTTCACCAGGAACCACCAGATCCTCCACGCCAACTTCACCAAGCTCAACTACATCAGTGCCACGGCCTACGCCCTCGCCCTCCCGCAGGAGTCCACGACCTGCTCGATGATCCGCCATACCCGGTTGCCGAGCCGGATGCGAGCAGTTGAGGATCACGTTGGAGGGCAAGACTTCTCCCACCCACGGCGTCGCCTGCTACTGAACACATGATGCGATCATCGGCACCGTCACCAACTTTGTGCCAGAGTCGCCCCCGGAGCGGACAGTGCTCCAGGGGCCGCTTCAATTCCGCGTGCGAATGGCCGCGTAGCGGCTCCAGCTGACGCCGATCTGCTGGGCGACCTGAGTGAGATGGGTGTCATCGAAGCCGAGCATCTTCGCGACCACCGCGGGTGGCGCGTCGAGCAGGAGCTGTTGGAGTGCGGCGGAACGCCCACTGAGGGCGGGAAGTCCGTGTCGGCGAAGGTGTTTGCGGCGGCGGTCATCAGCTGGCCGGGGTTGATGCTCGGGAACGACCCGGCCGCGCCGGTGTTGCTGGTCGTGAGGTTGCGCCGGTGGTCGAGGTAATCGGCCAGGATCGCATCGAACGGTGCGGGCACCGGTACCGGCGGATCGCCGAGCCGGAGGTGAACTTCGTCGTCGGTGCGCACGACGTCGTCGACGGTCAGGCGCAGCACCCGTAGGAGCGGCTGGGCGTAGAGCACCATGAGCAGGGTGGACACCCGGGCTGTCGGGTGGATGGTGTCGTCGAGGGCCAGGCGGCGCAGCACGTCGAGCCGCTGCTGCTGGGTCAGCGGCTGCGGGTTCAGTTCACGGCGGTGCGGGATCGTCGCCGGGGTGAGCAGGCGAGCGCTCATCGCCCACTTCAGGAACGCGGTGGCGAGCCTACGGGTGTAGAACGGGCCTTCGGCGAACCAGGCGTCGATCTCGGCCTGCCCAACGGCGCCGAGCTCCAGGCCGTGCTCGTCGAGCCAGGACAGGAATGTGACCGCCCCGGAAACGTGGTTCTGGGCGCCTTCCACCTGTTTCGCCGTGACCGGCTGCTGTTCGGCGAGTCGTGCAGTCGTCTGCAGTCGTCGTCGCACGTGCCAGGCGGGGAACTCGGCCTGCTCGATGTCGTCGAGCTTGGTGCGCAGCCACCGGTCGAAGGCCAGCAGGTGGCGATCGACCGGCGGTAGGCAGCCGTGCTGCATCAGCAGGTCACGCAGGAACGCCACGGATCGCCAGTGGCTGACCGTTCCAGCTCGGTGATCACCTCGTGGCTGATCGGACCCGGGTACGTCGCCAGCGTCCGCAGCATCCGCTGGACGTGCGGGCGCGTGGACCACTTCTGTCCGGAGATCGGGTCCGGCATCGCCACGAGCCCGTCGACGAACGCCCGCAGGTCCTCCCGGACGGTGCCGGTGCCGTCATCGAGCAGAGCGCGCAGCCGCACCGCCAAGTAGCAGCGCTCACACAGCCCACGGCGATAGAGCTCCTGGGTGTCGTCCTCGCATTGTGCGCAGCTCAGCGGCATTGCGGTCAGGAGCAGGGGCGCAGCCGGGCCCGGGTGGGCCGCTTGGCGTTGAGGGTGACCACATCCCGCAGCAGCGCCGTGGTCAGGCGAGTTCTCTGAATCCGATTCTGTAAACGCACGAAGTTGGGTTGACCGCCCGCGCCGATGGCGACAATCTCGCCGTCCAAGACAACGCTCCGCGAGCCGATGACATGCGCGAGGGCTCGTATCTCGGGAAACGAGCTCGACACCTCCCGGCCCGAGCGGCTGCTCACCTGGACACCCCCCGGCCCAGCGACCACCAGTGCGCGCATCCCGTCCCATTTGATCTCCACAGCCCAGCCCGGCCCCTCAGGTGGAGGCCCCGCAGTGGGCAGCATCGGCCCGCGTGCCACCCACGCCGGCATCTGCGGTTGTGCTGGCATTCCGTGAGCCTGCGCCGCGGCGCGGGCCGCCGCCAGCGGTACGACTGGTGATCATGACTGTCGACATCGCATACTGAACACGTGTTCGATACCGGTCCGGATGTGCACCCGATGGTCGCGCGGCTCTTTCGCAATCCGCGCCCGGTTTGGGTCGACCTGGACGCCTTACTGTCACGGCAGGAGTCGAGCATCCGCCGAGCCAATGAGATCCCGCTGATCGTTCGCGCCCAGGGGCTCGCGCTCCAGCAGACGCAGGGGCGGCAGCTCGGATGGCTGCGGTCCGACCGCGGGCCGGGGCGCTCCAGCAGACGCAGGGGCGGCAGCTCGGATGGCTGCGGTCCGACCGCGGGCAGTGGTTGGGCGTGGTCACCTGCTCCGTTCCGACCGCAGTGGGCACTCTCCCATGCCAAATGCTGTTGGCCGCTGATCAGTTCAGTGTCCATCAACCCGGCGCTGCCGGACCGGCCGCCGGCGACGCGTCGGATTAGCAAACGGCCGTGACGGGCTTTTTCGCTCTGCGTCACGGCCGCGTGCGGCTTCAGGCTTCGGCACCCTTCGTTTCCGGGCGGGCGCCGAAGGGGTGTGTTTCAGACGAGGTGGATCCGTTCGAGTTCCTTGCCCCGACGGATGAGCACCTCGCTGCCGTCGACCTTGGTCGCGCGGTACACCAGGTCGCCGTACCCGACCAGGCGGCGCAGTGCTTCGGTGATGCTGACCCTTCGCGATCGGCCACCATGCGCCGTGCTTGCTCGGTCTCGGCGTTGATGTTGACCGTGATCTTGGTGCTTCGGGCTATTGAGGCCCTCTCGATGGAAGCCTGCGAAAGCGAAAGCGAGGGCGGTTCGCCCGTGACTCATGGCTTCCCAATCTTGTTTTTATCGTCGAGGCTTTCGAGTTGCCGCACGCTGGCGACCCCGCCGAGCAGCCTCACCGTCACCGCCAGGTCGATGGCCGCGGAATGGGCAGGGCGAGTTACGCCTGTACTTGTGGGCAACACCTCCGAAGAAGATAAAGTTCTCCGGGCTTGTCAAGGTTGCATGGTCGGGTCTCCAGTCCGGTACGTAGACCGCTCCCGGTTCCACTATGGGCAGCTCGCCGAACAAACTGGTGATCCATGCACGGCTCCGTGCGACGGCGGGGTTACTGCTCGTTCCATAGAGGCTTTCGAGCCGATGCATGTCCTCAGGACGTGCGTCGGCGGTGGCGTGCGTGATGACCAAGAAGCTTCCCGCGGGCAGGGCTTCCCTGTAGCGCGCGACGAGGTCTGCTGGGTCCGCACATGTCGGTCCGCAGGATCGCCGCGTACGGGTTCTTTTCGAGCAGGAGTTCGCTGTGCGCAACTGCGACGGGCTCGTTGTCGACATACAGCACCCGTGTCGTGGGATCGACGCGCTGAGCGATCTCGTGCACATTTCCCACCGTGGGGATCCCTGACCCGATGTCGAGAAACTGCCGAACGCCGGCGTCGCGCCCGTAGTCGACGACACGTCGCAGGAACGAGCGGTTGGCTTGGCACGCCAGGTCGACTCCGGGGAACACTTCTTTGGCCCGCTTCGCAAAGTCTCTGTCGACTTCGAAGTTGTGGCACCCCCCGAGAAATCTGTCATAGACACGGGCGGCGCTGGGAATTGTCAGATCAACATTTTCGGGAACCCAATTCAACATAGCGCGGCTACGATCCTTCTATCCGAGGACAGGCACTTGTCGCGGCGTTGGCACGGCTGCGTCAACGTGCACAACGGACGTGTTGCTCGCTGGTCGTGCTCGTCGCCGCCGATGACCACCGTCAGATACCGCACCGCTGCCGTCTGATGCCGCGCCACCGCGACCTTCTCATAGGGGTCATCCACACCGAGGGCCTCCAGCGATCGAGCCCAGCGGGCGTCGCAGTTCTTCTTGCGGCTTAGCAACGCCACCAGGCGTTGGATCATCGCGGCCCCCGCACGAACGACAGGTGCTCTACAGCGAACGTCGCGACCCCACGGTGCTTGATCAAGGCTGTCTCGTTGTCTCCCAGATACAAACCGGCCCCCAGTTCAGTGGCTTACCGAACTCGGAGTAGACCGCGATACCGATGTTGAGGACCAGAGCGTTTCCAACGCATTTCCGGCGAACATGACCGAGACGCTGAGCCACCCTTCGCGTAGTGAAGGCGTGGCTGCCCACGCTCGTCCTGTCGGCCACCGTGCCCTGGAACCCGCACGCTCGGCACGCTCACGCGCTTGGCCCAGCTGATTCCACCGGTCATCACTCGTGGCCTCGGCCGACGCTTATATCCGATCTTCAGAGCCATGCGGCTCATCACCTCTCCTTCGAGCCGTACGGCCCGAAGGTCATGCGTGCGCTAGAAGCAGGAATCACTGAGGTGCATCAGGTCTAGGCTCGTCGTGTTGGCGACGGTCACCTCCGCCTTGACATGGGGAAGCACCGAACTCGCGAAGAAGCGCGCCACCGCGACCTTGCCGTGGTAGAAGTCGCGGTCGACTTCCGTGAGGTCGTTCCGCGCGAGCTTTGTGAGTGCGACGTCCGCCTGGCGGCAGAGCAGCCAGGCCACGACAAGATCTCCCACCGCGTAGAGAAGCCGCGACGTGTTCAGTCCCGCCTTGTAGATCGTCTCATGGTCTTCGACGGCCTCGTCAACCCAGTTCGTCATCATGTCGATGATGGTCTGCACGTCGTTCAAAGTCTCGAGCAGCAGACGCCGTTCCGCCTCGAGGTCGTCACCGGTTTCGGCGAACTGCCTGATGCGCCCGGCCAGGTGCGACCAAGCCTTCCCACCGTCGCGAACAATCTTGCGGAAGAACAGGTCCATGCCCTGGATGGCAGTGGTCCCCTCGTACAGTGTGTCGATCTTGGAGTCGCGCACGTACTGTTCGAGGGGATAGTCCTGCAGAAAGCCCGAGCCGCCGAGAGTCTGGAGGGACTCGGTACTCAGCACGGAGTAGGCCCGTTCGGAGCTGAGGCCTTTCACAATGGGCAACAGGAGTTCGTTCAGACCGGCGGACAGGTGGTCATTCTCTGAGGACTGCTGTGCGACCTGAACACGGTCGCGGTAGGACGCGGCGAGGAGATAGAGCGCGCGAAGTCCCTCGGCGTAGGCCTTCTGGATCATTAGGCTGCGTCGGACATCCGGGTGTTTGATGATAGGGACCCTCGGGGCGGTCGCGTCGCCCATGTGCGTCAGATCAGGGCCCTGGAGGCGGTCTTGGGCGTAGTCGAGCGCGTTCAGGTAGCCAGTGGACAGTGTCCCTGCGGCCTTGATTCCAACGGTCATCCGGGCACCCTCGATCACCAGGAACATCTGCCGGATGCCGTCATGGACGTTGCCGACGAGGTAGCCGACGGCGGGATGCTTCTGACCGAAGGCGAGTTCGCAGGTGGCGGAGGATTTGATGCCCATCTTCTTTTCGACGTTGGTCACGTAGACGCCGTTGCGTGCACCGAGTTCCACGGTGTCGAGGTCCACGAAATACTTCGGCACGAGGAACAACGAAAGCCCCTTGCTGCCGAGTGCCGCGCCCTCCGGACGGGCCAGGACCAGGTGGAAGATGTTTTCCGACAAATCGTGCTCGGCTCCAGTAATGAACCGCTTGACGCCCTCGATGTGCCAGGTGCCGTCGGGCTGTTCGACAGCCTTGGTCCGGCCTGCTCCGACGTCGGACCCGGCGTCGGGCTCGGTGAGGACCATGGTCGCCATCCACTGTCGTGCGAGAGCCAGTTCCGCGAAGCGCCGTTGCTCGGGTGTACCGATCTTCCAGAGGATCTGGGCAAAGGTCGGACCGGTGACCATCAAGTAGGCACTGGGGTTCGCCGCCATCGCCAGCTCCCCGACCGCCCAGGCGAGGCTGGCCGGGACGGACTGGCCGCCGAACTCCGGTTCCAGGAAGACGCGGTGGAAGTCCGAGTCCATCCAGGCCTGGAAGGACTTCTTGACGCCCTCGGGCATGGTCACCGATCCCGTCCCCGGGTCGAAGACCGGCGAGGTGCGGTCGCTGTCGACGAAGGAGTCGGCGAATACACCAGTGGCAAGTCTGTCCACTTCGGACAGAAGGCTGCACGCTGTGGCGACGTCGAGGTCCTCGAACGGTGCTTGCCCAAGCAGGTCCGGGAGCCCGTTCACCTCGAAGAGGTTGAACTCCACATCACGCAGGTTGGTTTTGTAGTGTCCCACAGAACGTCACTTCTTCCGGTCGTGGACGGCGCTCGGAGTTACGCGGAAGCAGGGAAGTTCCGGAGAATCCGGACTCAGCCTGGCGATCTCGAGGGTCACCCTGGCCCCGATGGTCACCCGTCCGTCACCGACAATCCGGGTGAGCATGCGGGGACCATCGTCGAGGTCGATCAGGGCGAGCGTGAACGGCGTCTGCTCGGCGAACTCCCCCGGAGCGCGGTGCGCGACCGTGTAGGCGTGAACAGTTCCCTGGCCTGAGACGACATGCCAGCGCAGATCGTCGCTATGACAGTGCGGGCAGTGAGACCGCGGGTAGAAGACCGCGCGCATACAGTTCTCGCACCGCTGCATGCGCAGTTCCCCGGCGGCGATGCCGTCCCAGAAGAGTCGTGTCTCCGGAGTGATCGTGAGTTCCACGGCCGATCACACCCTTCCGAGGACGACGGTCGAGGTAGCGGAGAGCATTCCGCCGGTGCCGTGCACCAGAGCGAGTTCGGCGTCGGCGACTTGCCGGCGCGGTTCGATGGCGGCGTACTCACGGCGAAGTTGCCGTGTCGCCTCGATCAGCAGAAAGATCCCGTACATCCCGGGGTGCGTGTAGGACAACCCGCCGCCGTCGGTGTTCATCGGCAATCCTCCACCTGGCGCGGTGCGTCCGTCGGCGACGAGGTCAGCCGCCTCGCCGGGCTTGCAGAAGCCGAGTGACTCGAGTGTCAGCAGCACGGTGATGGTGAAAGAATCGTAGATCTCCAGCAGGTCGATATCGTCGTGGCCGACGCCTGCCAGCCGCAAGGCCGAAGGGCCCGACTGGGCCGCAGCCGTCACGGTCAAGTCAGGCATGTTGGCGATCGAACAGTGGGTCACGGCGTCGCCGTGGCCGAGAATTTCGATGGGTTGGGTGGCGAGGCCGGGCCAGCGGTTCCCGGCGGCGACCACGACTGCCCCGCCGCCGTCGGTGAACAGGCAGCAGTCCAGCTTGTGCAGCGGCTCGCAGATCATCGGGGAGGCCAGGACGTCCGCCGCGCCGATCAGCTCACGGTTGGGAGCCTTGGGGTTGAGCACCGCCCATTTCCTGGCGCTCACGGCGACCTCGGCCATCTGCTCGCTGGTCACCCCGTACTGGTGGAAATACCGGTTGGCGGCGAGACCATAGGCGGCGATCGGCAGCGGCACGCCGAACGGTGCTTCGAACTGGTCGGCCATCACATCGGTGATCGCGCCCGTGCCGTTGTTGACCGGGTCGGTCCGCTGGGTGCTCCCGTAGGTGATCAGGGCGACGTCGATCAGTCCAGCTTCGATCGCCGCGGCGGCGTGGCCGACGTGGGCTTCGAAGGACGAGCCGCCGATGTTCGACCCGTCCAGGTAGTCAGGACGAAGACCGAGGTACTCGGCCAGAGTCGCGACCGGGCTCCAGGACCATCGGCCGGCGGTGAACAGCGCGTCGACGTCGTCGAAGGACAAGCCCGCCTCGGCGAGCGCCGCGGAGGCGGCGGTGGCCTGTTGGGACATCACGCTCAGGTGCGGGGTCTTGCCCACGTCGGTTTCCGCCACTCCGACGATCGCGGCGCGCCGCTTTGCCATCGTGCTTGGTTCCTCTCTCCGGCCACGGTTCACCCGCGGCGTCGACATTCATGTCCGTGCCGGACTGCCTGAGTTCGGCTCGTGGTCAGGGGTACATGCCGTCGATCTGCGCGGCGTATCGGTCGACGATCCGCGATCGGCGCATCTTCAGCGTCGGAGTCAGCTCTCCGGTCGCGACGCTCCAGGGACGGCCGAGTACGTGGTAGGCCTTGATTTGCTCAACCTTGCTGAGTTTGGCGTTGGTGTCGGCGACGAGACGGTCGAGTTCGGACCAGACTTTCGGATGTCCGGCCAGTGCGTCCAGGTCGGCGACGTCGATGCCGTGCGCGGCCGCCCAGGTCGCCGAGTGCTCGTCCAGGGTCAGCAGCGCGGTCAGGTATTTGCGGCGGTCCCCGACAACCATCGCGTGCCCGAGCAGCGGGTGGTCCAGGAGCAGCTCTTCGATTTTGGCGGGTGCGATGTTCTTCCCGCCGGAGGTGATGATCAGGTCCTTCTTTCTGCCGGTGATGTACAGAAAGCCTCGGTCATCGACGTGCCCGACGTCGCCGGTGGCGAACCAGCCTTGCGAATCGATGGCCGGTTCGATACAGCCGTCGGCACCGAGATAGCCAAGGAACACCGACGGTCCCCGGACGAGGATCTCCCCGTCGGCTGCGATCCGGATCTCCGTGGCGTCGATAGCCGTGCCGACGGCGCCTATGGCGAACCGGTCCGGACGGCTCAGCGTGACAACGCCCGCGGTCTCACTGAGGCCGTAGAGTTCGAGCAGGGACAGTCCGAATCCGGCGAGTTCGTCCAGTACCGCGGTGGACATCGGCGCGGCCCCCACCGTGAGGCGCCGTGCCTTCTCCAGACCGATCGCCGCACGCAAGTCGCGCAGGACGGCGGGCCCGCTCGGAACAGTAGGGCCGTGGACCCCACTCGCGCGACTGCGGTGCCCGTCGAGCACCGCGCGGTGCGCCTGCTCCGCGGCCGCACGCTGGTCTGCCTGGAGCCGTTCCCGGAGCGTGCGCAGCCGCAGCGCAAGCTTTTCCCAGGTTCGCGGCACACCGCCGAGGAAGTCGGGCTGGACGGCGCGGAGAACATCTTCCAGCTGCGCCGGATCGTCGCAGATCGTCACGTGACCGGCGGCGAACAGAGGCAGGTAGATGCCCAGGATGCGCTCGGCGATATGCGCGAGTGGGAGGTAGGAGATCGACCGCGGTCGACGGATTCCGGGAACGCTCGCGTCGAGTGCGGCGGCCGCGCTCAGAACGTTGCGGTGACTCAGGACCACTGCTTTCGGGGTGCTCGTCGTCCCCGAGGTGTAGATCATGCACAGGGGGTCTTCCGGCCGGATGCTCTTGGCCAGTGCGGCGCTCCGCTCCGGGGCACGGCCGTGTCCGAGCGTCTGAAGTTCGTGGAACCGGACGACCTGTTCTCCCGGTTTGGTGTCACCATCGACCAGGACGACGAGCGGCGGCCGGGGCAACTCGCGGAGTACCGGCATCCACCGTGCGGCCTGCGTGGCGTTCTCGAGGACGACCGCGCTGGCCTGACTGTGGGCGGCGATGTGGCGGATGTCGGCGTCGGACAGTGACTCGTAGGTGGAGCACGAGATCACTCCGAGGTGCGCGGCGGCCAGGTCCGCGACCCAGTGTTCCTGCCGTTTCGCCATCACGATGAGCATGCGGTCGCCGCGGCGCAGTCCCGACGCTCGCAGGCCACCGGCGAACGCGACCACCTCCGCGCGCAACTGAGCCCAGGTGAGGGTGCGACAACGCGATTCGATTCCGCTGGTCAGGGCTTCGGCTGTAGGCAACTCGCGCGCGTTGCGGCTCAGCAGGGCGGGAATAGTCAGGTCGGCGGGGTGTGGCACGGTACTCACAGGGCTCCTCGCGGCGTGGGAGAAACGGACGTCAGCGCACGTAGCGGAGCAGGCTCTCGGCGACGCACGCGGGCTTGGGCGCTCCCTCGACCTCGACGGTGACGGTGCGGGTGACCTGAAGTCCCCCGGGCACTGCTTGGGCCGTCGTCAGTTCCACTCGAGCGCGAACGCGGCTGCCGACCGTGACCGGGGTGATGAAGCGGACCCTGTCGAGCCCATAGTTGATGACCATGGACACACCGTCGACCCCCATCACCTGCTGGGTCATCGGCGCGATCAACGCGAGGGTGAGGAAGCCGTGCGCGACGGTCCTGCCGAACTGCGCGGTAGCGGCGCGTTCGGGGTCGACATGGATCCACTGGTGATCGTCGGTGGCGTCGGCGAATCGGTCGATGCGCTGTTGATCAACGACCAGCCAATCGCTGACGCCGAGTTCCGTGCCGGCGGCCCTGGCTAACTCGTCGAGGCTGTCAAAGATCATCGTGTGCCGCCGTTGATGTACAGGGTTTGCCCGGAGACATACGAGGCGTCCTCACCGGTGTTGTTCACGAAGATGTCCACGCGAGCCAAATCGGCGGCAATACGGTCAATCTCCGTCTCGACGGCCGCGAAGTCGGTGACATCGCAGTCGTAGGCGTGCGAGTGTCCCGTTCGGCTCGAAGCGTCGAAGTCGAGGAAGGCCACGGCGGCGTCTTCCTGCGCGAACCGTTGCACGGTGGCAGCTCCGTTTCCCTAAACGCCGCCTGTAACCACGGCGATCTTCCCGTCAAACCTCCCTATGAAAGCTTCTCCCTTACTATTTCTAGTTAATGTGGACATCCGCGCCGCACGGAATCCGCGTGCGGACCACTCGCGGCCGGAAAAGAAAGGTTCGGCTCGTCGGAATCCGTTGTGGATACTCTGCTGGCGAGATCCTCAGCGAGGGTCCTGTCCGACCGAAGCGAAGGCCCGCACGGTCTCGATTCGGTCGGCCCAATTGGTCCCGTAGGCGGGTACAACTGCCACCTGGTCCACGCCTACGGCCGCGAACTCGGAGAGCCGCCGCTCGATTTCCGCCGGCGTCCCCGCAAGGCTGAAGGCGTCGACGACCTCGTCGGTGACTTCCCTGGCGTGCTCGGCTTTGGCGAGTTTATGGCCGTAGTAGTTGCCTTCGTATTCGGCGGCGAAGGTGCGGACATGCTCGATTCCCGGGACGATCCGTTCAGGCAGCGTCAACGGGAGCCAGCGCATCACCATCCGGGCGACCGGCCCGCGAACGTGGTCCCGCGCCCGTACCGGATCGTCACCCATGGCGATCTCGGTCCAGAGGACCACGTCGATGTCCGCGAGGCTCCGCCCAGACTCTTCGGCTCCTTCGCGGACGTAGCTGAGTGCCTCGGTAATGACCTCCGGGGCCGTACCAATGAGGAGGATGACCCCGTCCCCGACGCGGCCCGCTGTACGCAGAGCCTTCGGTCCTGATGCCGCGACGTAGACCGGTATCCGCCGGGGGCTGCCGACGAGGTAGTCGAGGCGGTATTCGGTCGCGGTGACATCGTCGGTGACCGAACGGCCCCCGGTCAGGTCCCGGAACTCCCTGATCCTGGTCTCCAATGTCTTCAACGGCACCGGTTTGTGGCCGATGCTGCCCAGCGCGGTGAACCCGGTACCGACGCCGACCGCCGCCCGACCAGACGACAACTCCGAGACCGTCGCCCACATCGACGCGAAGACCGACTGGTGCCGAGTGACCACATTGGTCACTCCTGTCCCGAGCACGACGGTCGACGTGCTGACCGCCGCCGCTCCCAGGAGCGCCGCGGCCTCCCGCCAGTTGTTCTGCGAGTCACCGATCCATACGTGGGAGTACCCGAGTTCCTCCGCCGTCCGGGTAAGTTCCAGGACCTGCGAGGCGGGCTCGCTCGGATACACGACAAGTCCACGGTGGGGCAGGGTGCTGTGCGTCGTCGCTGACGCGGAGCCGTCTGACACGATCTGATCCTTCATACTCTGCGTGGGACCTGGGGCGTCGGATACCGGCTTGCATCCTCAGGCCTCTTCGGTCGCTTGCCAGCTGTCTTCGAGGCAACGTTGACCGGAACGCGTTCGGCTTCCGGCTCTTCTACCGTCATGTCGCGACGTTCCTCGTTCGTCGGATGTGAACATGACGTGCGAACTCACCGGGCCGCAGGGCGTTGATGCGAACGTCCGGCCGCGTGGGACCAAGTGAGAGGACGTCTCCGCGGGCCTTCCAGAGCGGCTGCCACCAAGTCCCATCGACATTGACTTGTGCTCTGGTCCACCCAGGCTAGGTCGCCGCCTACGTGACGTCCAACACCAAAATCCGATAAGACTATTCAGCAATCACTACATAATGTCCCTGCCGCCACCGAGCGCTACGTCACGAAATCCGCGCAGACCTCGTCGAGCATCCCGATCAACGTCAGGAGGACCGGGTTGCGGTCGTCGCCGCGCCACGCGAGCGCCAGCGGCAGCGGCGGCATGTCGACGATCGGCACCAGCACGACGCCGGGCACCTTCAGGTGGGACGCGGACACCGGCACAAGACCGATCCCGGTGCCGATCGCGACCATCAGGATGATCGTGTGTGTGTCAGGGGCCTCTTGCACGATGTTCGGGCTGGAACCGTGCTCAAGGAAAGCACTGTGAATCCGGGTGACCGTGCCGGCACCGCGATTGCTCGGGTAGCCGACGATCGGCTCCGCGAGAAGATCACGAATGCGGACCTGGCGCCTGCGTGCGAGGCGGTGATCCTCCGGCAGGGCCGCGGCCATGCCATGCTCGGTGATCTTCCGGACGACGATGCCCGTGCCAGGCACCGGCAGCCGGACGAGGCAGGCGTCGATCTCGTCACGGTCGAGCTGCCCGATCAGTTCACCGCCGAATGCGGGGCCGGAGATCTCCAACCTGATATGCGGGCACTGCGCACGAAACCTGCTCGCCATGAGGACGAGAACCTCGTAAAAGGTCGGCCCGCTCACGCCGAGCCGGAGCACGCCGGTCTCCCCCGCGGCCGCCAACCGCGCCGCATGTGGTGCTTCCTTGACCGCATCGACAGCGCGTCGCGCTTCGTGGAGGAACGCCGAGCCAGCGGCCGTGAGGTTCACCTGCCGGGTCGTGCGGTGCAGCAGCTGGGTGCCGACCTCGCGCTCCAGACGCTTGATCTGCTGCGACAGCGGGGCCTGGGCCATCTTCAACCGCTCGGCTGCGCGGCGAAAGCTCAGCTCCTCGGCCACCGCGATGAACGCCTGGATGTGCCGGAGTTCCATACCAGCCTCCTCGCCCGCCACGATCATTATGTAGCGCCGAAAATATAATTGTAGTCGATTTTGGTGTTGGACAGTAGATGATCGCCGCCATACCGTGGTCACCGGAGACGGCGCGATCCGACCGGCGCGAACATCTGATGTCGAGACGCACCGGAAACAGGACGCTCGCCGACAACGCCCGCAGTCGAGGGGGTCTGCCATGTTGTTCATTCAATAGAACCGCGAAAGAAGATTCCGGCCCATGCCAAATCAATCGACGCCGTTCCGGAAATACAGGTTTCCCGACCATAAAGTCGATTCGATATCACTGCAGTGAGGTGCCCATGTTGTCTGGCGCGACCGTGAAGTCGAGCAGGCTGCTCAACGCGCGCATCGACCGGCTTCCGCGGTGGGTGCAACGGACTTGCGCTGCCGACAGCGAAACCCGCACTTCACATGTCACAGGGCCAAACGGCGGTGCCTGCGAGCCTGAATCTCGCCGGTTACGTTCTCGGCGCCTACCTCGGCGTGCTGGCGGACCGGATAGGCCGACGGCGGGCGTTGATCATAGCGATCCTGATCCAGGGCCCTGCCTCGTTACTGACCGGTTTGTCGTGGGACGTCGCGTCATTCACCATCTTCCGCGCCCTCACCGGGATCGGCACCGGCGCTCTCCTAGCGATCGTCGTAACCTACATCGCCGAACTCGCGCCGGGCGCCAAACGCGGGCGATACACCCAATACGCGATCGTGTTCGCCGGCGTCTCGCATGCGGTGACCGGCCTGGTGGGAGCGGGCTTGGTCGCACTGTCTCCTGGTTACGGGTGGCGCGCACTTTTCGCGGTCGGCGCCATGATCCTCTTGCTCCTGCCGGTGATGGCCGTACTCCGGCTGCCGGAATCGCCTCGATGGCTGGTGCTACGCGGCCGAGGCGCCGAGGCCGACGTGATCGTGTCGAGGTGGGAACACAGCCTTGGGCGCGACCATCTGCTTCCCGTACCGGAGCCCGCTCCGTCCGAACCCGCCTCGGACGCTATGCCGGTACGTCAGCTGTTGCGCCGACCGTATCTGGGGCGTCTCGTCGTGGTCCTGGCGTACTGGCTGATCTGGTACCTGTGGGTGTACGGCTTCCTCGGCTTCAGCAGCCTGCTCTTCGTGGACATGGGACATGCGCCCACAGCGAGTGTCCTGTACGTGGCGCTGGGCGAGTTGGGTGCGCTTGCCTCCACCGCCCTGCCCCTGTTCCTGGTCGACCGTGTGGAACGAAAGTACCTGATCACCGCGATGCTGGTGATGGGCGGAAGCGGGCTGCTGGTCATCGCAACAAGTTCCGGCGCCACCGGGCTCATCGTCGGGTCGCTGATCACCATCGCCGTAACGTCGGGCGGGTCTCTCGCGTTCGGCTACACCGCCGAGATCTTCCCCACTCAGGCACGAGCGAGCGGAATGGCCGTCGCCGACGGATTCGGCCACCTCAGCGGCGTGGTCGCGCCCATGCTCGTTGTAGGGCTCGTGGGCACTGTATCCGCGCGCGGCATATTCGGAATCTGGGCCGCTCTGGCATTCGCAGGCGGGCTGCTCATTCTCGCCGCCGGACGCCGAACACAAGGCACACTAACGGAGGTCGCACGATGACTGTCAGGACGCCATCCACCCGGGACGGACTGGACGCGCTCCTCGATCCCCGAAGTATCGCGGTGCTGGGTGCCTCCGCCGATCCGGCGAAGGTCGGCGGAATGCCCTTACGGTTCCTCCGCGAGGTCGGCTACCCCGGCCGACTCTTCGGCGTCAACCCGCGCCGACCGGCCATCGACGGTGCGACGGTGGTCTCTTCACTGTCCGAAATCGACGAACCGGTCGACCTCGCGGTCATCGCACTTCCCGCGGAACGCGCGGTGACCGAAGTCGAGAACTGCGCCAACGCCGGCGTCCCGGCGGCCGTTGTCCTGTCCAGCGGCTTCGCCGAGGTCGGTCCCGTCGGCGTTGAGCTCCAACACCGGCTGCGCGACATCGTGGACCGGACGGGGATCCGGGTCTGCGGACCGAACTGCGCCGGAGTGATGAACGTGCACTCCCGCATGACCGCCACCTTCGGTTCACACCTGGCGGCCGACACCACGCTGATACCGGGATCGATCGCGATCGTCAGCCAAAGCGGAGCAGTCGGCGCGTACACGTTCACACTCGCCCGCCGTCGCGGAATCGGGCTAAGCCAGTGGATCACGACCGGCAACGAGGCCGACCTACAGATCGCAGACTTCGTCGCCGCGATCGCCGACGACCCGCGGACCACGGTCATCGCCCTGTATCTGGAGCAGATCAGGGATCCGGAAGCACTGATCCAGGCGACGGCCAAAGCCCGGGCCGCGGGCAAGCGGCTGGTCGGGATCCTCAGCGGACGGACCGAAGCGGCCGAACACGCACTTCGCTCGCACACCGCCGCCCTGGCGGGCGACCGGCAGGTGACGGCCGCCGCCCTTGAGGCGATGGGGGTCGTGCTGGTCGAGCGGATCGACGAACTGCTCGACACCGCGATCGGCCTGGCCACAGCCAAGACGCCCACGACAGACGGCGTCGGGCTGGTCACGATCTCGGGCGCTGCCGGTGTCATGATGGTCGACCGCTGTACCGAGCTGGGCCTGTGTGTTCCGGCTCTTCCGGACGCTGCTCAGCGTCGGCTCAAGCATCTTGTGCCCTATGCGGCGACGACAAATCCCGTCGATATCACCGGCAGTATCAGCAGCCATCCCGAGCTCTTCGGCGCCGCGGTGGAAGAACTCCTGCAGCACCAGGAGATCGGGAGCATCGTGTGCTTCGTCGGACATGTCGGCCTGTCGCCGCATGTCGGGAAGATCCTGCGCGACACGGCCGCACGGCTCAGCCGGGACACCGCCAAGCCCATCTGGCTGGTCGGGTTGTTCGACCACGACCCGGCCGCGAGCGGTAGCCACACCGTCCCCGTCGTCACCGAACCTGCGGCAGCGGTGAACTCTCTCGCTGCCACACGACGCGCCGGACGTTCGTTACCAGCGATCGAACCGGCTCGTGTGGTGATGGCTCCGTCAACTTCAGGGCCGCGACCGACCTTTCTGTCCGAAGTGGAGTCGCAGCGGATGCTGCCGGGGGTGCGGTTCCCTCGACAGGAAGTGGTCACGACGCCGGCGGCCGCACGAGACGCCGCTGCACGCCTGGGTGGTCATGTCGTGCTCAAGGTCATCGCCCGTACGCTGCCGCACAAGTCGGACATCGACGGCGTACGCGTGGGTGTGTCGGAGGATCACGCGCCGGAGGCGTTCGCTGAGATCATGGCCGCAGTGCGGCGGAACGCCCCCGGAACCACGATCGACGGCATCCTCGTCCAGGAGATGGCCGACGGCTTCCCGGTCATCGTGGGCGCGCGAGTGGACGACGCGTTCGGCCCCATGGTCGTGGTCAGCCAGGGCGGCCTGTTCACCGAGGTACTCGGCACACCTGCGATCGGCATCGCCCCCGCCGGGCCGGAAGCCGTCGAGAACATGCTGGAGCAGGCAGGAATCGCCGCAGTCCTCCGGCATCCGCGCGGGCGCTCCTTCGACGGCGCCGCGCTCCGGGAAACCATCGGCGCCGTGTCCCGCTCGATCTGGGCACACCGCGCGACGGTCGCGAGCATCGAGCTCAACCCGGTACTTGTGAGCGCCGATGGCGCGATCGCGGTGGACGCCCTGGTGGAGAAGAGATCGGCCACAAGTGGAACGGACTGACGGCAGCTACCCGTACGCCACCCACTAGGGCGACGACTGTCCGCTCAGCGCACATCACACAGCACATCATCGAGGTGACAATGGACTTCCGGTTCGACGCGGACGAGCGTGGCCTGCTCGACCAGGCCTCGCTGGCTTTCCGGAAATGGCTTCCCCGGCAACGCCTGCTCGACCCCAGCCCCACCGACGACGCATGGCGTGCAGTCGCGGCGGACGGCTGGCTGCACGCCGGCCTACCCCAGGACGACGGCACCGAGCACCTGCCGCTACCGATGGTGTGCGGGATCGGCCGTGAGGCGGGGAAAGTACTGGCTGGAGAAGGATTCGTCGCCAATGCAGTCCTCCTACCCGGCCTCACCGGTGAACGAGACCCCGACCATTTCGTGCCCGGGTTCCTCGTCGCCGACGGCCGGCGAGCGTCGCTGTACGGTTCGGCATCGGCGGCGACCCCGTGGTGTTTCGGCGTCGAGCCGGGCCTCGCCGCCGTAGTCGTGGAGGATTCGGGGGACATCGGCCGATGGCCGTCAGGCGCCTGGGACTGGGTGCCGACGGCACGTCTCGCGCTCGGCGTCGGCACCGTCCGGCCGGCCTCCGCACCCGAGACGATTCCGGTGAACGCGACGACCGACCACGATGAGCTGCTGCGCACTGCCCGCGCCGTTCACGCCGCCACGCTGGTCGGTCTCGGTGAACAGGCATGGGAGGATGCGGTCGAGTACGCGGGCCAGCGGCAGCAGTTCGGCAGCTTGATCGGCCGGTTCCAAAGCGTCAAGCATCTGCTGGCCGACTCCGCCGTCGCACTCGAGATCGCCTGGAACGCCGTCATCTACGCGGCTCTGCGGCCTGACACCGTGAACACCATCACCGCGCATCTTCAGGCGAAGCGAGCAGCCGACCTCGCCGTGCGGACGGCCGTTCAAGTCTTCGGAGGCATCGCCATGACCTGGGAACACTCAGCCCACCTATTCCTGAAAAGTGCGCAAGCGGCCAAGTACCGCTTCGGGGCGCCCGAGGATCACGCACTGTTCCTGGCTGGACAGCTGCTCAGGGAAGGAGCACCTCGGTGAATCTGGACGAAACCCCTGAGGAAGCCGGGTTCCGCACCACGGTCCGGTCCTGGCTGGCCGACAACATCACGCCCAACCTGCCCACCGAACCCAGTTTCGCCGACCGGCTCGCCGCGGACCGGAAGCTGGGAGCGGCAGGCTATATCGGCTACACATGGCCCGCAGAATTCGGTGGCGGCGGCGCCGGGCCGGTATATGCGTCGATTCTTGACGAGGAGTGCGCCCGCGTAGGCATCCCCCGCTCGCTCGCCCCGTCACGCTTCGGAGCCGACCTGCTCGCCCCCGCCCTGATCGCGCACGGTAGTCTCGAGCAGCTCGCCGAGTTCCTGCCACGGACCCGGCGTGCGGACATCGTGTGGTGTCAGGGCTTCTCCGAGCCCGAGGCAGGCTCCGACCTGGCGAACGTACAGTCGCGTTTGGACGATGCGGGCGACCATTTCCGTCTCAGCGGAGCCAAGATCTGGACCACACAGGCACACGAGGCCCAATGGTGTTTCGCCCTGGTGCGATCCAGCCGAGATGCCCCACGCCATCACAACCTGGCATTCGTCCTCTTCGATATGCAGCAGCCCGGGGTGACCATCCGGCCGTTGCGGCGGTTGACCGGGGACGCGGAGTTCAACGAACTGTTCTTCGATCAGGTTCGGGTCGAGCGCCGCCATGTCGTCGGCGGACTGCACGACGGCTGGAAGGTCGCGATGACCACCATGGGTGCTGAGCGGTCATACGGCCAGCTGAGCCGTTATCGCGCCTACGCCGAGCAGTTGACTGCGATCGCCGCGATGGTGCGCCAGTACAGGGGAGAGCGTCGGCGAGTGTGGGAGGTCGAGCTCGGCATGCTGGCCGCCGACCTCACCGGAATCCGCGATTCCTCGTACAAGATCACGTCTCTCGCTGCGGCGGGCGAGTCTGTCGGCGTCCTTCCCTCCGTCACCAAACTGTGGTGGAGCACGACACACCAGCGTCTCATGGACCTCGGGCACGAAGTGGCGGTCGAAACCGGTGGTGATCTGGACTTCTGGCTCACCGAATGGCTGCGTTCCCGGGCCGAGTCGATCTACGCCGGCACCTCGCAAGTGCAGCGCAACATCATCGGTGAGCGCATGCTCGGCCTACCGAGGTAGCGTCGCGCGATCGCCGGTCCGGATCCCCGTTCCGCCATCGTTGAACGAGGAGTGACCAGTGTCCGGTGATCTCACCACGGGGTCACGACATCCCCAGCGGTACCTCGCCGCGGGCTCGTCGTCTACCCGAACGTCCCTGCGCCACAGGTAGTGGAACGCGCCCGGTCGGGCGGCGTGCTCGGCTACTCCAACATGTGTTTCGGCGACTCGCAGAACAGCTCCCGAGCGTTGCGGGCAAAAGCGCGGGACCGTCCTGTCAGGTCCATCAAGCAGCGGGCACTATGTAGCGCAGGCGTATCAACCATATGCGATTTTGGTGTTGGACGGACAGTGTCCGAGGTCATAGCCTTAGCTAATCGAACACCGCACATATTCGATACGCCTCACGGCACAAGCCAGTCGGCACACGCACAAAAACATCGAACCGCCCCGGAGGAAATCCGCGGGTCTCACGTCAGAACGTCATCCACGGTGCCTGCCGTCTGCACGAAAAAGCGCACGCGGAATGGGAGCCTTCGCAAGTAAATGATGCTCTGACGCGCAAAGCCGCGTGCGTTGCGCATCGCGTTCGAACTTCCAACGACGCAAGGACGACACAGTGACTCTACGAGAATCGGACGCCGGTGGCATTGTCCCCCCTGCCGGGCTCACGGCGGCTCAAGCACGGCGCGTGGCGTTGGGCTCCGCCGCAGGCACGGCGGTCGAGTACTACGACTTCACCGTCTACGGCCTGCTCTCAGTCAGCCTATCCACCCACTTTTTCCATTCCGATGATCCGCTCGCTGCGCTGCTGTCCACCTTCGCGATCTTCGGGGTCGCGTTCGTTCTCCGCCCGATCGGCGGTATGGTCTTCGGTCACCTCGGCGACACTTTGGGGCGCCGACGCGTCCTGACTGCGACAATCCTCCTGATGACCGGCAGCACCGCCGTCATCGGCGTCCTGCCCACATACCCCGAAATCGGGCTCGCAGCGCCCATTCTGCTGCTGCTCGCCCGCGTGGCTCAGGGCCTTTCGGCGGGAGGCGAGACCAGCGGCGCCGGCGTGTACGCAGCGGAGAGCGCCCCTGCGAAGCGCCGAGCATTCTACGCCAGCGGCATCTCCGGCGGGGCACTTTTCGGCGCGCTGATCGCATCGGTTCTCATCGTTGGACTCAGCTCTGTGCTGCCCGCAGCGGAGATGAACACCTGGGGATGGCGCATCCCATTCCTGATCAGCTTGCCCATCGGACTCATCGGGTTCTGGATTCGCCGACGATTGGAGGAGTCGCCGCAGTTCACTGGGCTCGCGGAGCAGGGCAGCGTGGCGAACGCTCCCCTACTTACGGCCGTACGAGAGCACCGCCGGACAATCCTCGTAGCCACATGCTTGACGCTGTTTCCGATGGCGGGTTACTACCTGATCTACATCTACATGCCGACCTATCTGACCAAGGTCGCTGGCTTCGACGCCAGGGTCGGGTTCTGGTCCTCCACCGTCGCTCTCCTGGCGGCCTGCGTGGCGACCCCGATGTTCGCGACGCTGTCCGACCGGACGGGGCGCAAACCGATGCTCATTGTCAGTGGGATCGCGATGTGCGCCCTCATCATTCCGGCGCTCATGGTGATGAACTCCCATACAGTTGGTTTGGCAATCCTCTCCCACGTCGTGATCGCCGTGCCGCATGCGGCCGCACAGTCAGTCCTGCTTGTGACCATCGCCGAACAGTTCCCGACCGTCGTTCGCAGCTCCGGGCTGAGTCTGGGTTACAACGTCGCCGCAGCGGTAGCCGGAGGTAGTGCCCCCTTCGCAGCGACCTGGCTGGTCGCTCACACCGGGAACACAATGTCCCCCGCCTGGTTCGTGATCATCATGGCGGTACTCACGCTCGCCGCCGCAGTCAGTTTACGAGAGACCACTGGCCGACAGCTCCAGGAAGCCTGAGCCGGTCGTCCGCCCTAGTCGCTGATCCCCCACGCACAAGGAGTGGCCACCGTGTCGGAAGAAAACCGAACATCCGCAAACACGACACCCGGGACACTCCCTCGGCGCGGCCTTGTCATTTACCCGAACACCAACGCTTCCGAGGTCGTCGAGCTTGCACAGGCCGCAGACACACCCGGGTACTCCAACGTGTGGTTCGGCGACTCACAGAACAACTGGCGCGAGGTCACCTCGTTGATGGGCGCAACCGCGGTCGGCACGAAAAATGTAGTGATCGGCACCGGCGTCACAAACACGGTCACCCGGCACCCGGCAGTCTTCGCGTCGATGTGGGCGACCGTGGCGGAGTTGTCAGGCGGCCGTGCCGCGGTCGGTATCGGGACCGGCTTCACGGCACTGGGCACTATCGGCCGCAAACCCGTTTCGCTGAAAACGTTGGAGGCCAGCGTCAAAGCTTTCGGCGACCTCACCCAAGGCAGATCGGTTGTCGAGGACACCACCGGAACGGAATACCGTCTGGCCTACCTCACCGACCGGCCGCTGAGAATTCCCGTTTACGTCGCTGCGTCCGGTCCAGCGGCGCTGCGGCTGGCCGGTCGCATCGCAGACGGAGTCATCCTGCTGGTCGGCACGGCTTCGGAGTGCATCACCGAGGCCCTGGGTTACGTCCGCGAGGGAGCCGAGCAAGCCGGCCGGACACTCGCGGACATCGACGTCGTGCTGTGGGCCCAACTCGCTATAGCCGAGGACCCGGCCCAGGCACGGGACCGTGTTCGCGGCCCAGTGGCGCGGATGGTGATGCGGTGGCTTCCGATGGAGCTTCCTGCACGGGTCGTCCCGGCAATCGAGCACCTGCGCACATTCGCGTCGGAGTACGAAGGCAGCTACTACGGCCACCTGGTGGCCAAGCCCGAACATTCCAAGCAGGTTCCAGATGAAGTCGTCGATTCATTCGCATTAGCGGGCACCCCAGACGAGGTCACCCGCCGCCTGCCCGAGTTAGCCGCAGCCGGCGTCAACCAGATCGCCGCTACACCCGCCTACGGGACGTCCTGGGCACGCCAGTTCGACGCCGTGCGGGCTTTCGCGCCCAACGGCTAGAGGAACGCCATGACCACCGATCCCAGCCCCACACACGCTGAAACAGCGCGGGAACCGGCACTGCCGATCATCGACCCACACCACCACCTGTGGTCACATCCTGTGGTCAACTACCTCCCACAGGAGCACTATCTCATCGACGAACTGCTCACCGACACGACCGCAGGTCACAACGTCGTGGGCACGGTCTATGTCGAGTGCTCGTCCAACTACCGCCGGACCGGGCCCGAGGCCCTGCGACCGGTCGGAGAGACGGAATGGGTGATCGCGCAACGCCGACCCGGCCGGTGTGAACTCACCGGCATCGTCGGATACGCCGACCCTCAGCTCGGCGACCGTATCGGGGAGGTCCTCGACGCCCACCACGGCAGCGCCGGAGACACGTTCCGGGGAATCCGGTGCCGCGCGACCTGGGACCCCAGCCCTGATGTCCCGAGCGCGACTCACAAAGGTCTGCTCCAGGCCCCTGCCACCCAGTGTGCCGTGGCTCAATTATCACGTCGCCAACTCATTTTCGAGGTCTGGGTATATTTCCATCAGCTCGAGGACGTGATCCGGCTGGCCCAGTCCAACCCCAGCCTGCTGATCGTGGTCGACCATCTCGGCAGCCCACTGGCAGGCGGGGTCGTCTACCGCGGGCGCCGCGACAGTGTCCTGCAACGGTGGCGACAGTCCCTCCGGCGCCTCGCCACGCTGGAGAACGTCTACCTCAAGATCGGCGGCATCGGCATCCCACCCGTCATCGAGCCCTTCATGACGGACCGCAGGTGGTCGTCGACCTGGCTCGCAGCCTACTGGGGCCCCGAGATCCGCTTCTGCATCGAATCCTTCGGGCCACACCGGTGCATGTTCGAGAGCAACTTCCCCGTCGACGCCTACCTCTGCGACTACGTCACGGTCTGGAACATCTACAAACGCATCACCGCCGACCTCTCGACCTCCGAGCGCGATGCGCTGTTCTACACAACGGCGCGCACCGTTTACGGCCTCGACCTGCCGACGCGGGGTCCGGATAGGCCAACCCGAACACAGAAAGGAGTCCCACAATGAACCAAGCGGTCACCGTGGAAACGACGGACAAGGTCGCCGAGGTCATCATCAACCGCCCACCCGTGAACGCGATCGCCGCTGAGACCTATGAGGCCATCACGGTCGCCTTCCGCGAACTTTCCAGCCGCACCGACGTCCATGCCGTCATCCTGCGCTCCGCTGGGCGGATTTACTCGGCCGGGGCGGACCTCAAACAGCCCCCGGAGTCGCATAGCGCCGCCGAGACCGGACCCGAACGGCGTCAGCGACTGGCCCGCACGTGCTACGAGGCCATCCTCGATTGCACACTACCGACCATCGCCGCCGTCAGCGGCGCGGCTCTAGGTGCTGGAGCCGTCCTCGCGGCGTGCTGCGACATCCGCCTCGCCGATGACGACGCCAAGATCGGCCTTCCGGAGATCAAGGCGGGCCGCTGTGGCGGCGGCAGCCACCTGATGCGAATTCTCCCCCAAGGACAGTTGCGGCTGATGTACTTCACCGGCGATCCACTCAGCGCTGACGACGCCTACCGTCTCGGGCTGGTTCAACGTGTCTGCCAACCCGATCAACTCCTGGCCGAGGCCCGCGAGTTAGCCGCCCAGATCGCCGGACACAGCCCGCTTGGTCTGCGACTGGCCAAGCAGGCACTGAACGAGGCCGAGAAACATCACGTCAAACCGGGTTATGCCGCCGAACAGGTCTACACGCTGCGACTGGCGGCACACCCCGACGCTGCCGAAGCGGCCCGAGCGACCTTGGAGAAGCGCCCGCCCGTCTGGTCGTGGCCCTCCACCTGCGAGGCATAACCCTGCCTCCAGTGAGAGCCCGCAGTCGCTCCCCGCACCGCCGACGTGTGTGGCCGCAGTGCTAGCGCCCCACAGCATTAACCCACAACTGACAAGGAGCTAACTCATATGACCGTACCCCGTATCGCCGTTGTCTCTGGCGCGGCGCGCGGCATCGGGGCTGGCGTCGCCAAGCGGCTGGCCGCTGACGGCTTCGCCGTGGCCGTTGTCGACCTGGACGAGCCGGCATGCAAGCCCGTCGTCGAAGAGATCGAGGCCACTGGCGGACGAGCCCTGGGTGTAGGCGCCGACGTCTCCGACGATCAGTCAGTGCAGGCCACGGTAAACCGGATCGCCGAAGAGCTCGGCACTCCCACCGTGCTGGTCAACAACGCCGGCATCCTGCGTGACAACCTGCTGTTCAAGATGAGCGCCGGCGACTGGGACGCCGTGATGAATGTGCACCTGCGGGGCTCGTTCCTGATGTCCCGCGCGGTGCAGGGCTACATGACCAAGGCGGGCTGGGGCCGGATCGTGAACCTGTCCAGCACCTCGGCGCTGGGCAACCGGGGCCAGGCCAACTACGCGGCGGCCAAGGCCGGGCTACAGGGCTTCACCAAGACCCTCGCAATCGAGCTGGGCAAGTTCGGAGTCACCGCGAACGCCATTGCCCCCGGCTTTATCGAGACCGAGATGACCAAGGCCACCGCAGAGCGGATCGGCGTGCCGTTCGAGGAGTTCAAAAACACAGCGGCAGCACAAATCCCAGTGGCACGCACTGGCACCCCGGAGGACATCGCGCACGCCGTGTCGTTCTTCGTCAGCGAGGGCGCCGGCTTCGTGTCCGGCCAGGTGCTCTACGTCGCCGGCGGACCGAAGACATGAAGGTCTTCCGCTGCATTGAAGAACTGACCCAAGTGCTTGGCACCCACGTCGGGTACTCCGGCTGGCACACCATCGCCCAGCAGCAGATCGACACCTTCGCCGAGGCCACTAACGACCGCCAGTGGATCCACGTCGAGTACGTGCTGCGGTCAAGCTGCTGTCACCTACGCCCAGCAGCAGTGGTGGTTACCAAGCCAACGTCCAGGGTAACGATCGAACGCGAGGGCGGAGACAAACCGGCGTGCGTGGCCGGAACAGTGAGCGTCCTGATCCCGTGATACCGACAGCCCACATCCTACTCGGCGAGCAAGGCGGCCTCCGGCCGATTCGATGCGTTCGGCACCGGCGGTCGTCCAGTCAAACAAGATCGGCAAGGAGTTCGGCATGAGTTCTAGGCACCTCAAGGAATTCGTGCCGAGCGAGTCGGCGATCCGCCGTGCCTTACGACGTGCACAGGACGGTGTCGCACTCGATCCCGTTGAAGCCGAGACGCTGCTGCACGCCCGCGGTGACCAACTCGATCAGCTGTTCGCCGCGGCTTCGCGCGTCCGCGATGCGGGGCTGGCTGCGGCTGGGCGACCCGGCGTGATCACGTTCTCGCGCAGCGTGTTCGTTCCGCTGACCAAGCTGTGCCGGGATCGGTGCCACTACTGCACGTTCGCCACTGTGCCGGGGCGGGTCCCGGCGCCGTTCCTCAACGAGGACGAGGTGCTGGACGTCGTTCGCCGAGGCGCCGAGCTGGGCTGCACGGAGGTTCTGTTCACCCTCGGAGACCGGCCCGAGGATCGATGGAGCGCCGCGCGTGAGTGGCTCGACGAGGCGGGCTATTCCGACACCCTTTCCTACGTCCGTGCCATGTCGATCAAGGTCCTGGAGGAAACCGGGGTGCTGCCGCACCTCAACCCGGGCGTGCTGACCTGGCAGGACTTCCAGCGACTCAAGCCGGTCTCGGCATCCATGGGAATGATGCTGGAGACCACCGCGACCCGCTTGTGGGCGGAGCCGGGTGGGCCGCACTACGGGTCGCCGGACAAGGAACCGGCCGTCCGGCTGCGCGTGCTGGAGGATGCCGGACGTTCCAACGTCCCGTTCACTACGGGGATTCTGCTCGGCATCGGCGAAACCTTGGCGGAACGCGTGGACTCGTTGTTCGCCATCCGCAAGGTGGCCCGGCAGTACGGCGGTATCCAGGAAGTGATCGTGCAGAACTTCCGTGCCAAGCCGGACACCGCGATGCGCCGTATGCCGGACCTCGAGGCGGAGGAACTGGCCGCGACGGTGGCCGTCGCTCGCCTCGTCCTTGGCCCGAAGATGCGCATCCAAGCCCCGCCGAACCTGATCGCCGGGGAATACGAGCTGCTCCTGCGCGCGGGCATCGACGACTGGGGCGGGGTGTCACCGCTGACGCTCGACCACGTGAACCCCGAACGGCCATGGCCGCAGGAAGAGACCCTGGCCGAGCACACCGCAGCGGCGGGGTTCACGCTGGCCGAGCGGCTGCCGATCTACCCGGAATACGTGCTACGCGGGGAACCGTGGCTGGATCCACGGATCGCTGGGCATGTCACGGCGCTTGCCGACCCGGCTACGGGTCTGGCCGCACCGGGAAGCCTGCCTGCCGGACGGCCGTGGCAGGAGCCGGAGGTCGCACTGGTCTCGTCCGGGCGCACGGATCTGCACGACTCAATCGACACCGAGGGCCGCGCATCGGATCGCCGTGAAGACTTCGACTCTGTGTACGGCGACTGGGAAGTGCTGCGGTCCCAGGTCGCCCCGATACCGTCCAGGACCTCATCCATGCCCGGTGGAGGGCTTCGCCGGAAATTTTCCGCAGCACTGTCCGCTGCCGAGGCCAACCCCGGGAATCTGTCCGATGAGGACAGTCTGATGTTGTTGTCCGCCAACGACGGCCCTGAGATCTCGGCGCTGGCCTCACTCGCAGATGACGTGCGGCAGGATGCGGTCGGCGATGACGTGACCTACGTTGTTACCAGGAATATCAACTTCACCAACGTGTGCTACACAGGCTGCCGATTCTGCGCGTTCGCCCAGCGCCGCACCGACAGCGACGCGTACACACTGTCGCTTGAACAGGTCGGGCAGCGAGCGGTGCAGGCGTGGGAGGTCGGCGCGACCGAGGTCTGCATGCAGGGTGGCATCCACCCCGACCTCCCAGGCACGGCGTACTTCGACATCGCGGCGGAGGTCAAAAAGCACGCACCCGGCCTGCACGTCCACGCGTTCTCCCCGATGGAGGTCGTCAACGGCGCGTCCCGCACGAATTTGTCCATCCGCGAGTGGCTGGCAGCGGCACGCGAAGCCGGGGTGGACTCGATGCCGGGCACGGCGGCGGAGATCCTCGACGATGACGTGCGGTGGGTGCTCACCAAGGGCAAACTCCCGACGGCGTCCTGGATCGAAGTTGTGACCACGGCCCGCGAACTGGACATCCCCACGACCTCGACAATGATGTACGGGCACGTGGACAAGCCCTCGCACTGGGTCGCCCACATCAAGCTGATCCGGGACCTTCAGGCACAGACCGGTGGCTTCACGGAATTCGTGCTCCTGCCGTTCGTGCACACCAACGCTCCGCTCTACCTCGCCGGTATCGCCCGCCCAGGCCCCACACACCTCGAAAACCGGGCGGTGCACGCGCTCGCGCGGTTACTGCTGCACGGCCGCATCAACAACATCCAGACGTCCTGGGTGAAACTCGGTGATCCCGGCGTGATCGATGTGCTCCGCGGTGGCGCGAACGACCTCGGGGGAACGCTGATGGAAGAAACCATCAGCCGCATGGCCGGATCGGACAATGGCAGCTACAAAACGATCGCCGACCTCGAAGCCCTCGCACACGCCGCTGGCCGCCCAGCCCGCCAGCGCACCACCACATACGGCGAAGTCCTCGCAGAACGCATAGCGACAGGCCGCGCGCACGACGGCGTTTGGCGCCCGCACCTGCTTCCGTTGGCCAGCGGTGAACCGGCACTCACGAGAACTCCGAACCGATGAGCCGGATAGAGCACAACGTGGACCTGGTCGTCCCAATCAAGAAGCTGGACCGGGCAAAGTCCCGGCTGCGCGGCGTCGTGCCAGCCGACGAGCACGCCGACCTCGTGCTCGCCTTGCTACTAGACACCGTGACAGCCGCCATCCAAGCCGACGGCGTTCGGCGGGTCCTCGTGGTTTGCGACGACGAGCGGGTTTCGGCGGCGCTGACTGGCACCGGCGTCGAATACACCGACCAACGGGGCTTGCCCGATTTGAACGCCGCATTGACGTTCGGCGCGGCGTATCTGCGCACACCAGATGGCACGGTGGGCGCGCTCCAGGCCGACCTGACCGCGCTGCGCCCCACCGAACTGGCCGCAGCCATTGAGGAAGCCGGCGGCCGACGCGCGTACTGCGCGGACCGGCCGGCCACCGGAACGACGCTGTTACTAGCCGCGCCTGGCGAGCAACTCAACCCTCGTTTCGGCCCGCGCTCCGCCAACGCGCACGCGATCACCGGCGCGGTGCAGGTCGGCCGGTCGCTGGCGTCGCTGCGCTGCGATGTGGATACCGAGGAAGATCTCAGCATGGCCGCCGAACTGGGCCTTGGAAAGTCCACTGTCGGCGTTCGGCCGCCACCTGCACCATCCAGCCACGAACGCGGAAACGCACAAGGTGATCTCCAAACATGCGGTCTAACCGAGGAGGAACATTGACCGACCTGACTGGCCTGACCGTTGGGGTACTTGGCGGCACTGGCCCGCAGGGCAAAGGGCTCGCCCTGCGCTGGGCCAAGGCTGGCATCAAGGTGATCATCGGCTCGCGGAGTGCCGAACGTGCCAAGGCAGCAGCCACCGATCTCGGGGGCAACGCGACCGGCATGGACAACCAGGGCGCGGCCACTAACGCGGACGTCGTGCTCGTCGCCGTGCCATGTGAGGGACACGGCGACCTGCTGACCTCGCTACGTGACCAGCTCACCGGCAAGGTCGTCATCGACTGCGTAAACCCACTCGGCTTCGACAAGCAGGGACCGTTCGCCCTGCCCGTCGTCGAGGGAAGCGCGGCGCAACAAGCGGAAAAACTCCTGCCAGAGTCACGGGTGACCGCCGCGTTCCACCACGTATCGGCCGTGCACCTCACGGACCTGTCGATTACCGAGCTGGACACCGACGTGCTGGTGCTTGGCGACGACCGTGAGGCCACCGACCTCGTCCGCGCGCTCGCCCACGCCGTACCGGGCATCCGGGGCGTGTACGGCGGGCGACTGCGCAACGCCCAGCAAGTTGAGGCGCTCACCGCGAACCTGATCGCCATCAATCGCCGATACAAAGCACATTCAGGGCTCCGCATCACCAACGTGTGAGCCCGCGGTTGCCAAACCTGCAGGGTCGGGTCGAAGCCCGGTGCCGAACGCTCTTCAAGGTGTGCCAAGTTGGCCGAAGGCTGTCGACGTCAGTATTGCGGACTCACTGCATAATCACCTTGTTCCCCTCAGGCACAGCACCGAACTCCGTGGTAATTGGAATCGGCGAGGAATTGTCAATTGTCAAGACCTGTGCCTCTGCCGGTCATCGCCCGGCACCGCGAGCTGCCGATGCGCGGCATCCGCACAGCCGATTCGGTCCTGCTGGTCGCCGACCCACGCCAGGACATGCTGCTGGTCGACCCACTACCCGCTGTAGACGAGGCCCTCGCGCAGCAGCACACCACGGTGTGGGGCGGCGAACCCGCATGACCGAGAACACGATCACACCCGGAGCCGGCCCAGAGGAAATCGAAGCGGCCCGGGTACTACTCGCCCGCCTCGGCGTCTGCCCCGACGACCTCGTCAACACCCCATCCACGCGACCACCCGCTCCGACCTTCACCGAATACATCCCCCAGGTCTCCGACGCCGTCAGCACCGGAACCCGACGCGTGTACAGCACCTACTGGAAACGCGTAGCGACCGAATGGGGCGACCGGCGACTGAACGAACCGACACCGCTGGAGATCAAGCAGCTCGCCGAGAAGATCCGCAGCCAGGTGGTCGTCCGCCGCAACGCCCGCGGCGGACGCGGCGCCGCCGAACACCTCATCGCCGCCTTGCGCTGCCTCTACAACCACGCCGTCGACGACGGTGTGATCAGCGAGGCCGACAACCCCGCGAAGAAAGCACCCAAACCACGCCGCCTGCCCAGCACACGCCGTGGCCTGCCGGACTCCCGGCTGGAGGAAATCAACCACGTCGCCGCCACCACCGGCAACGACCCCGTACTGGACACCCTCATCCTCCGGCTACACACCGAAACAGCCTGCCGCCGGGGAGGAGCACTCGCCCTCACACCCCGAGACCTCGACCCCGACCAATGCCTGATCCTGCTCCACGAAAAAGGAGGCACCGTCCGCTGGCAGCCCGTCTCCCCCACCCTCATGACCCACCTCCGCGACCACACCGAACAACGCGGCGCAGCCGCATCAGGCGGACAACTCCTCCGCTACACCAACGGAGACCCCATCACCACCCGACGCTACGACCACCTCTTTACCCGACTCGGCAACCATCTCCCCTGGGTCGCCACCCAGCAGATCAGCATCCACTGGCTTCGCCACACCACGCTGACCTGGGTCGAACGTAACTTCGGCTACGCCGTGGCCCGGGCCTTCGCCGGCCACACCAACAACAACGGCGACTCCGCAACCACCACCTACACCCGAGCCAGCATCCACGAAATCGCCAGCGCACTCACCGCACTCACCGGCGAACCCCACCCACTAACAACCTAAAACCCGAATACCCGACAAACACCCAACGCCAGAGGCCCGGCACCATCCGGGCCTCTCCCACCGATACTTGTGGTGGGCAAATCGACCATGATCCCCATCGTTACAACGGTACGGTCGAGGATCTGGGCATCGCCGAAAGGGCTGCCGTAAGCGTGATGATCAAGTCGACCGAGGTGTCGCTGGCGACCGGGCCGCTGCGCGCTCCACCGCGCGGCGCGGTCTCGTCGATGGCGTGCAGGGCGACCGTCGAGTGTGCATCGGGACCGATGGCCGCTCTGCCCACGAGGCCGGGAACTGCTGCGCCGGCAACGCGCCGAGGCGCTGATTCGCCGCGGGTTGCATGAGTCCGGAACCCCGTACACCGACGTGGTCGACGCGGTCTGCGCCCAGCTGCCCAAACCTCGTCGCAGGGACTGGATCCTCGTGCGACAGGCATGCGAAAAGGGCCCCCTGCCAAAGAAGTCGGCCTGGAACCATTCGCCCCGCCGAACTGTTCTAGTGGGCCGGGTTTCCCTACCTCGCTCTGGCCATCTTCGTCGTCGGACACGTCTGGCGATGGCGCTACGAGCAGTTCGACTGGACCAGCCGATCCACGCACATGCAGGACCGCCGCCTGCCCAGGTGGCGATCACCGCTGTTCCACTACAGCGCGTTCGCCACGATCACCGGCCACGTCATCGGCATCCTCATGCCCGGGTCGGCGACCCACGCGCTGGGCATCCCCGAAACCCGTCTACCACTGGTTCTCGGCCATCACCAGCGGCATCGCCGCCGTGCTCGTCATCGGCGGCGTCGTCCTCGCCAGCCGACGGCTCCTGATCCCGCAGGCGTGCGCCACCAGCAACCCGTCGACTACGTTGCCCTGATCCTGCTGCTGGTCGTCATCCTCACCGGAATCGCACCGACCCTCGCGGTGTTTCTTGGCTTCCGGCCACGTGGGGGACGTGTGCTGGAGTGATTGTCCACGATGGAGTGATTGTGCTAACCCGCATCCGCACCCATGAGCGACGGCACCGTCGTCACGTCCTTGATCAGGTCGCTGAGGTGGGCGTTGACCAGTTCCGGACGTTCGAGGATCAGGCCGTGCCCTGCATCCGGCACGACGACCAAGTCGGCGTTGGGCACCGCGCGCAGAAGGTCAAGCCCGTCGCTGGGGGGCGTGATCTGATCACGTTCACCCGCCATCACCAGGGTCTTGACCCGTTGCAGCACACCAAGGCCAGCGCTGTGGTGCAGGCGGAAGTCCGGGAACAACCCGGCCAGCACCTCGAACGGCGTCGCCTGGATCATCTCGGCGAGGAACACTACAAGCTCTTCAGACGCACCCGGGGCGAAGGCGTATCGGCGGGTCAGCCACCGCACCACGTCCCGTGCCCCCCAGCCGGGATCCAGCAGGCGACTCATCGCGACGAAGGCGCCCGGGGCAGCCCACTGCAGCGCCCGAGCCGCATAGGGCGGTAGCCCGAGGTCCGCGCTGATCGGGCCACCCGACGTGGCCAGCAGCGCTACGCCCCTCACGCGGCTGCCGAACAGCTCCGGGTGCTGGCCGGCCAGCGCCATCACCGTCATCCCACCCATCGAATGGCCGACGAGCACGACCGGTCCGGTAGGCACGACCTGCTCCAGCACAGCGAACAGGTCCCGGCTGAGCTGATCGATGGACAGCTGCTGCACCAAGCCTCGCTGCGAACGACCGTGCCCACGCTGATCCCACAGCACCAGGCGTGCATGCCGCCCCAGCTCAGCACGCTGGGCGGACCAGCTATCCTGATTCAACGCGAACCCGTGGCAGAGCACCACGGTGACCGGAGCATCCAGGTCTCCGTCGACTTCGACGTGGAGCTCCGCCCCGTCTTCCGCCGTGACCGGCGATCGCTTCGCACCCCCCTTCGACAACAGCTGGCTACGCCCGAGCGAGTGCTCCGGCTCCCGTAAGGGGTTCAAGCCGGAGGCCACCAGGCGCAGCGCTGCTCCGCCAACCGTGAACGCGGCAGCCAGTCCCAGGTCAACGGCGAGTTGGGCACCCAGCCGCAGCGGGTGATCAGATTCGTCGAACACGTTGGCTCGCCCCCTCGGGGTGGGTGCTACCGACTCGCGTGCCCAAGTTCGAGGTTCGGACACAACGAGTGACCAGCATCTCCCCCAGAAAACCGCAAAGGGACGATAGAACTACACAGAAAGATACCTAGAAGCACTGATTTGCGTAACAGCACGTAGTCACGTTGTAACACGAACGAGCTTGATTCAATTAGCATGAGCTGAGTTATTCACTCACACGTTCACGCTGCCGACCGGCTTCAGCCTCCGGCGAGTGTGCACGCCACGCGCTACACAACCGGGATGGTGTCGCCCGCGTAGGCGCCGTTGCGGGTGAGCAGGGCGCGGTTCACTGATCAACGGCAGGTGCGGTGGCATCCGATCCGGTACCCGGGAGAGTTCGAGCCACCCATGACGCCGCGGAGCTGCCTGGTGTCGGCTCCGGCAGTCACCAGCGCCGCCACCATCGCCCTGACCGAAGTACCGGCGATCCCTGGAACGCGTAGCCGCGCTCCAGCAGCCCGAGTACGGCGCCCACCGTAACAATCCCCTTGACCCCGCCGTCCTCAAGCACCAGATCCGCCTGCATCACCCAAGCCCCTCCGCTCCGAGAGCGCCCCGAGGAGCGCTCAAAGATGCTGCGACCTGGCAACGGCCACCGCCATCCGCCGACCCCCCATCCTGGCGCCGAGCTCCTCGCGCATGGAGCGCGCGGATCGATGCGACGAAGGGTGTAAGGGATCCGCCGGGCCCGGCACCGCGGTGACGTCTCCACATGGCAAGAAAGTTTGGGTCACCGACACGTCGCTGTTCTGCACGGCCGCCTTCGACGACCGTATCGGCCGTTTCTTCCGAACTCGGCTCGATCACAACCAGCGACCCTGGATGAACGAGAGCAGGCCCCGCAGCGGGCGAACTCGCCGACCGCGTCGTCAGTGAAGCCCACATCCTCCAAACTCCGACTACTCGCTGCCCAGCGGGTGGTCCCGACCTCGCCGGGCATCACCCGTCGCGGTGGCTCGGCAAGCGCATCGGGGCCAGCGTTGCTGCACTGGATCTCCCCGCGGGCATTCCAAGCCACGGCGCATTGGATGAGTCGTGATGTGGCGCGTCCTGCTGATCCTTGGGTTCATCGCAGTGGCCACGCTGGCCGGCGTGCACCGCTATCGCCGCGTCGGAGCGCGCGTAACGTAACACTTCGAACGCGCCGCGGGCTCCACCGCGGGACACAACGACTCGGTCGGCGATCGCCCGCATTCGCCTCGGTTCTCCACAGGGTGTGGACAATGCGTCAGCATGCGTGATCTTCTTGCCCAGTTTAGGCTCCTCGAAGGCGAAGATTCTGCTGTGCCGTTCCATCCTCGCCGTGCCCCTGGACAGCTCCCACCCTCCCCCGCCCAGGGCGGTGGACAGCGCCCGAAATGGTGGTCCCGCAGCGTTCCGCCTCGATCGATCAAGAGGTGGTGGATCGGTGGAACAGCGGCGCGTCCCGCCGGCGGAGGTCACTGCTTGATGTACAAGGCGGGTTCTTGTCCCATCCCTCGATTCTGGTCGCCACACGGAAGGAGTTGCTCTCATGCGCCGCCTGCTGATCGTTGCTCTGGCCCTCGCTGGGTTCACGTTGGTCGGATTGCTTGCTTATCGCCGCACAATCCGACAGCACTATTGATCTTTCGCCTAGTTGATTGATCTTGGTTATAGGTGGAGAACCTGTGTGGTCGAGGAAGGCGAAGCTGAGCTGTTAGCTGCTGCCGATACGGTTCAGGCCTGCGCGTGCGGCGGTGTCGGCTTCGTCGATGGCCTCGGGGCAGAGGTTGGCGAGCTCGGTTGCTTTGATGTTGCCCCATACCTGTTCGACGGGGTTGAGTTCGGGCGCGTAGGCGGGCAGTCGCTCGACTCGGAGCCAGTGTCGCTGGGTGGCCAGCCAGGCTTTCATGTCTTTGGAGCGGTGGGCGGACAGGCCGTCCCAGATCAAGGTGACCGGGTCGCCGTCGAGTTGGTCGTGCGGGTCGGTGAGGAACTCGATCAGCGATTCGGTGTTGTAGCTGCCGGGTTTGGTTTGGAACACCAGGGACGCTTGGCTGCCGTCGGGCCGGTAGAGCAGGGCGGCGGACATCGACATGCGGGTCCAGCCGAAGCGGTGCCGCGGGACCGGGGTCCGGCCTCGTGGCGCCCAGGTCGCTCTTACTGCCGGGAGGAGGGAGAATCCGCTTTCGTCCTGGAAGCAAATCCAGGATTTCCGGCGTCGGGCCCCTTTTTTATCCGTGGCCACTCGACTTTGACCTATTCCTCGATCGCCTCGTCATCGCGTTCGGCGGCTTTCCGTGCCGGGCGCTGGCGGCTCCAGCCCAGCCCGTCACGCAAAATCGTCCCGGTCTGCGTGACCGAGTATCGGACACCGGTCACGCGGTCGATCACCTCGGCCACCCGCGCGAGAGTCCACATCTCCGTAGCGAACCCGTTGGCACGCGGGCCTTTCATCAACTCGGTCTCGACCTCGGCCAGTCGCTCATCGGAGAGCTTGCGCATCCGCCCGGCACGGCCGGCGCCCGCCATCGCCTCTCGTTCACCGGCCGACCACGCCCGGTGCCACTTCGACACAGCCTGCGCCGACACCCCCAATTCGGCGGCCACCCCGGACTGCCGTCTGCCCTGGTCGAACATCTCCGCCGCCCGCATCCGGCGCTCACGCAACGCATCGAAATCCCTTCTGGCAGCAACACGATTACCATCACGGGCCTGCTCGCCCGACTCCCGCGAAGGCTTCGACACCTCACGATCATCCCACCCCGCAACCACAACCCTGAAAACAGATCAACCTATAAATAAAAGATCATTAATACAGGACGCCCACGTACGCAGGCTCCTTCGAGCCCGGGAAACCGCCCTGGTCAAGCACGTGGATGACAGCCACCGCGACGCAAACCACACCCGGCGGCCCGGGCGGCAACAGCACTCGCCAGTGCTGGACGCGCCGTACTACCCGCACCGTACCCAGCCAGCAACCCCCCTCCAGGCTCGACGCGATCAGCTTCGCCAAACGACCAACCGGTCACTAGGGAAACAAAGTCACCGTGTTCACGTGCACAGCGCAACAACAACGGCGACTCCGCAACCACCACCACCTACACCCGAGCCGGCATCCACGAAATCGCCAGCGCACTCGCCACACTCACCGGCGAAACCCACCCACTAACAACCTAAAACCCGAACACCCGACAGCCACCCAACGCAAGAGGCCCGGCACCATCCGGGCCTCTCCCACCGATACTTGTGGTGGGCAAATCGACCATGATCCCCATCGTTACAACGGTACGGTCGAGGATCTGGGCATCCACCACCTACACCCGAGCCAGCATCCACGAAATCGCCAGCGCACTCACCGCACTCACCGGCGAACCCCACCCACTAACAACCTAAAACCCGAATACCCGACAAACACCCAACGCCAGAGGCCCGGCACCCATCCGGGCCTCTCGCGCCGATGCTTGCGGTGGGCAATCGACCATGATCCCGATCATTACAACGGTACGGTCGAGGATCTGGGCATCGCCGAAAGGGCTGAGACTGTCACAGCCGGGTCTGAGCCTCGGGCGTTGGCGGATCCGGACGGTGGTGCTATGTCTGTGGGGCATGAGTCTTTGCCGGGTGGCTTGACCGGCCGGGATGGGTCTTCTGGCACGGATTCGGTTGCGGGGAATGGGGTTTCGCATCGCGAGGACGCTGGAACGGATCTGCCGGAATCGGCGGTGTTGTCGGTGGATGGGGCGCAGGCGGTGCCGTCTCTGCAGCAGGACCGGGTGAGGGCGTTGGCGGATCCGGACGGTGGTGCTATGTCTGTGGGGCATGAGTCCTCGCCGGGTGGCTTGACCGGCCGGGATGGGTCTTCTGTTGCGGATTCAGTTGCGGGGCTTGGAGTTTCGCATCGCGAGGACACTGGAACGGATCTGCCGGAATCGGCGGTGCTGTCGGTGGATGGGGCGCAGGCGGTGCCGTCTCTGCAGCAGGACCGGGTGGGGGCGCCGCTTGCGCCAGCCCAGACGGTCCCATCAGTGGCAAACAGGTGGTCCCATGCTCCTGGCAAAACCGGCTCTGAGGTGGTCCCTTACTCCTGGCAGCCGACATCTGGAACAGCATTGCCGGGTTCGGTGAGGGCCTCACGATGCTGATCAGCGATCCTGCCAGCACGGTCTCAGCGATGACCTACAGCGTTACCCACCCCGTGGAGACGTTCAAAGCGGCCGTCGCGTGGGACGACTGGGCCAACGGTCGCGGTGATCGTGCCCTGGGCAAGATCACTGGTGACGTGCTTGTCTCCGCGGCGACCCTCGGTGTGGGCAAGGTCGCCAAGACCCTGCTGCGTAAGCCCCCGCCTAAGCCTCCAGCGGCTGTGCGACCGTCGGTGACGGACCCGAAACTCAACAACATCGTCGGTCCCTTGTACAGGGGAACTGCTCATCCTGACCGTACGGGAGATGGCACGACGGCCGATGCTGTCCGGCATGAGCGGGCTACGAACGAGGATGTGCAGGGCAGGAATCACGAGAAGAAGGCGAGGGAGTCGATCCGAGCGTTGGACAGGTGGCTTCGCAAGAACCCGAACGCTTCGGAAGCCGATCGCCAGATCGCTCAGGTGGAGCGAGACAACCTGCGTGACGCACTAGGATTGGGCTAGGAGGCCATCATGCTAGACCCGTCATTCGAACAATCCGTCGGCGCTGGCTCCGATCTTGTCCGCGAACTCGCCCAGGGGCTTCCGACGGTCCTCGAGTTGCTGCGGGAACACGAGGACGACTTCGACGAGGTCCTGCCGACGGTCTTTCTCAGCGAGATCGCGCAGTGGTATGCGGAGACGTGGCTCGCGCGCGAGACCGACCCAGGCACGTTCGACGAAGCAAGCCGCTTTGCAGCCCGAGTGGCAGTCCGCTACCCCGAGGTGAGCCCGTCGGAGCGGAACATGTTCGCAGTCGGCTTCCTCGAGGCCCTGCCAAACCCCGGAGAAGCGGGCCGGGGCTGTCTGGAGGCACTACCCGACATCCTCCGAGTAGAACGCGAAGCCATGGACAGCCCCAACAACGGGCCCGGGATAGGCGATGGGGGCACGGGACTGTAATGAATCACGATGCGCGGCGCCAGCCCCAGCGATCGTGATGGGGCCGCACGTTCAGTGGAGGACGGTTCCGGAGAAGACCGTGATAGCCGAACCCTGCCGACTGGCAGGGGAGCATATCGAACGTATATTCCACATTCGTGGAAAGGTTTGTAGCCGAGTTGGCGTCGTAGCCGATCCGCATGGTCCGGACCGTATCGCGAACCCCCGACAGCAGAACATTGGCGCGGACACGACAAGCGATACACACCCCACCTGGGAAACACTTCGCGGTCCGGAGTGACCCACGAACGTTCGTTTGGGTGTCGGACAGCCCGGCCGGCGCCTCCTTGGCGGTCAGTAGCCGAAGTTCTGGGTCCAGGATGGGCCGTCGGAGCGGCCGAAGTAGGCGCCGACTCCTATGGTGGTGAACTCGGGATTGAGCAGGTTGGCGCGGTGTCCGGGGCTGTTCATCCAGGCGTGCATCACGCTGTGGGGGCTGTTCTGGCCTTTGGCGACGTTCTCGGCGCCGGGTTGTGGGTAGCCGGCCGCGCGCATCCGGTCGGACGGGGTGAGCCCGTCGGGGTTGTTGTGTGCACAGAAGTCACGCCGTGCCATGTCTTTGCTGTGGTCTCGGGCGGCGGTGCGTAGCCTCTCGTCGGTCTGCAACGGCGCCACATTCGCTTGTGCCCGGGCCGCGTTGACCAGCCGTACCACCGCATCCTCGTTCTTCTTCTGGTGAGCGGTGCTCCCCACCACGGCAGCGAGTGCTGAGGGGCGCTCCGGTCGGGCGGGAGCCCACGAGTCGAGATCCGGTTCCGGTTTCTCGGATATAGCCGGCGTTGCCTGGCGGGGCGATTGTGATCGGGCGCGGAACTTGACGACCGTTCCATCGCGCCGCTTGCGTTTGCGGCTTGGGGGCAACTGCGCACCTACTCCTCTAGCAGACCGCGGCCCGCGTCGTCCTGCACGACACCGCCGCCTCTGGTGACGTCACTACTGATGAAGTCATTATGGCATCCGACCGGCCACGCACCCCGTGGTTTCAGGTGGAGGATAACCGACACTGTTTCACATAACGAGGGCCCCGGCGCCTGCGTCGCCGGCGATGCCGTAGAAGGCTCCACCCGCGATGCGGATGTCACCCCGGGAAGCCGAGATACGACGGACAAGAACGAATCACCACCCGACGTGCACAGGAGTTCGGACATCCATGCAGTCCACTTCGTTCATCGACACGTGGTGGCGCGCGTCGATGACCCGCAGGGCCGGTGCCCTTGGGGCCAAGGTGGGACCCGGTCCGCGGGTAACCCCGCAGCGGCATCGCCCGACCTGGCCCCTTCGCCACCGTTGGCGGACCAGGGAGTGCACCACGCCGGAGTCCGTGGTGGAGAGTCGGCTGGACCTGCCCGAGCCCAGCCCGCCGCGCCCTGTCCCGAAGAGGCGGTCTCACCGCTCACCAACCGACGTCCCGGTGGCACGGCTCTCCTCCGGCGGCCTACGCTTCGTCGTTCCGCCAGTCGCCGATGTCCTGGTTTCCTATCGCCAGGTTGGCCACCATGGTCCCCACGACCTCGGGATCCACCCGGAAGGCGAACCCGATCTGGTCTTCCAGAGGGATCACGAGGACGCGGTGCCCGGGCTCGCGCATCGTGGTGGCGTCGGCGATCATCACCACGCCGGAGACCATCTCTTCCTCTTCCTCTTGCGTGTCGCTGTCGCGGACCTCCGCCATCACCAGCGCCGGCGTGGCGCCCGCAAAGGCCGGATCGTCCACGAAGTCGACGTAGTCGCCGAAGTCGTCGATCACGTCGTCGTAGCCCGGGCACGGGAGGCACACGCGCTCGACCAGGGAGGCCCAGGCCGCGTCGTCGGTGAAATCGGTGCGCACGAGCAGATCGTTCTCTTGGATGAGCGGAGGCAACTCGCGGGCCGGCCGAGTGTAGCGGGGCGGGGCGTTCAGCGACTCCAGTTCGACCCCCACGGGCTCGTAGAAGTCGTCCTCGTCGGGCTCCTCGCCTTCTTCGCGCTCCCATTGCAACTCGATGGGCGCCTTGTCCGCGAACCGGTCGATGGTGAAAGACAGGTTCGGACGGTGCAGCACCAGGTAGGTCATGGCAACCTGACGCGGAGTGATCCAGAAAGCATCGTCGCCGCTGCTGCGAAAGGCCAGCAGCGGGCGCCAATCCGCATTGCGCCCGGTGCGGTCGTCGGTCAGCACCACCAGGTCGGGCACCCAGATCCCGGGCCGCTCCAGGGCCGCGGAGACATCCTCGGAAGTTGCGCCCCGCCACGCGGGATCCTCCGCCACTATCAGGCGCCGGGAGATCGACTCCCGTGCCACCGCCTCGGATGCGTCCCCTTGATCGGACCGGTACATGCCGGGGAGCTCGCCCATGCGCCAGAGCACGTCTTCCCAGACGTCGTCGTCGCGGCCGGTGCGCACCAGCAGGATTCCGGGCACACGGGACTCACCGTCGTCGTCGGGGGGTAAAGGAAGTGGAGGACGCATCAGCAACACCTCATCGCACCAGGCGACGACAAACCCTCGTCGGCATCGCTTGCCGTGCGCAACTGCAGTCCGCTGTATTCACGCAGGTAGCTGCACCATTGCTGCTGCCGCACCACGCGAGGCCCGAAAAACACCGCCCTTACAGACAGCTCGGTGCGAATGCAGGCCAGTTCGCGCAACACGTTGGTCAGAACGACGTGACGTCGGTGGGGAATCCCCAGACACGGGGCACTGTGACGGAACAGGCTGATGTAGCGATGATGGAAGTGGCGACGCTGAAAGGGGTGCGGGGTTGAGGTTCGGGAAGGCTGTAGTGGTCGTGCTGAGCGGAACGGTTACAACCGGCGCTCTGTTGATTGGCGTATCGCTGGCAATGGAGCGGGGAAGGCAAGCCGGGCCGACGACCATCGTCAAGGTTGAGGACCCGATCGTGACGCTCACGGACGTACGGTGCCCACCAACGTTCGATGCGGGTGAACCTCCAGAGTTCACGCGCCTGTGCGGGCTTCCAATGAACCGCGACATTGGAGTGGTCTCCTGCTTGAGATTGGCCAGCAGGAGTGCGACGGCACTGGTCGAGGTGGAGGTTGGTGTAGGTCGATGGCCGTCAGCGCGGTTGTGCGGGTGCGGGCCGCAGTCCGTCGTAGGCCGTCGTCACCATGATATCCGCCCGCCGGGACGGGCAGCCCCTGGTCGGTCAGCGCCGGCTCCACGTCCACGGCGAAGGCATTGACGGTTGCGCAGATCGCGTTGACCTCCGGGTGCTGGTGCAGGGGTGAAGATGCGGCAGTGCGCCCCGTCTCTTCGTCGCCGGATTCGTTGGTCGTGATGATCAGCGGCCCTCCCGTGGCGGTTGGTGAACTCGCGGTAGGTGTCCACCGCGTCTATGTACGAGTTGTGGCTGCTGCTGCCGACGAGCGGTCTCTGGCGTCACCGGGAACTGGCTCGTCGTCGTCGGATGATGGTCGACGGCGGCTACTGCGGCGACCCTGGCGTAATCGCGTTTTACCGGAAACGACTTTGCGGGCCCAGCGGTCGGCTCCGAGCCTCCGAGCCCGGCTGGAGGAAATCAACCACGTCGCCGCCACCACCGGCAACGACCCCGTACTGGACACCCTCATCCTCCGGCTACACACCGAAACAGCCTGCCGCCGGGGAGGAGCACTCGCCCTCACACCCCGAGATCTCGACCCCGACCAATGCCTGATCCTGCTCCACGAGAAAGGCGGCACCGTCCGCTGGCAGCCCGTCTCCCCCACCCTCATGACCCACCTCCGCGACCACACCGAACAACGCGGCGCAGCCGCATCAGGCGGACAACTCCTCCGCTACACCAACGGAGACCCCATCACCACCCGACGCTACGACCACCTCTTTACCCGACTCGGCAAACATCTCCCCTGGGTCGCCACCCAGCAGATCAGCATCCACTGGCTTCGCCACACCACACACAGCAAGGACAGCAAGGACAGCAAGGACAGCAAGGACGTCACGGGCGGCACGCACGTTAAGGGCGGTAAGGCGGGTGCCAACGGAAGCGGTAAGGGCGATGCTGGTGGCAGTGTGACGGGCGGGGAAGCGACCGGTGGCATTCCGGCGGTGCCAGGTTCCGGCGAGCACCGGCCGGATACGCCGCCACCTGCATATCCTGATGCGGTAACGGCTTTTGGTTCGGACCGGCTGGGTCCACCGCCGCCGTCGCCGTACAGTCCGGTTGCCGGTGGCGATGGGGTGCATGGCGTGACTGGAGCGTCTGATGTGGACGCTCTTGACATGACCGGAGTATCTAGTATGGACGTTCCCCGTGTGAAAGTATCCCATGTGGACAGTCCTGGTATGGATGGTTCTGGTGTGTTGGGGGACCGGTCGCTGGATGTACTGGCGTCCCAGACACAGGATTCGGCGGGGGAGAGGTCATCGACGGTTATCCCGCATGGTTCTGGTATGTCCTTGGATGCCGCGTTACCGGAGACTGTCACAGCCGGGTCTGAGTCTCCCCAACTCCCCCCGAGGAATCCCGGGCCGGTGAACCTGCTTTTTTGTCCCGGACGCAGCACGCCACGCCGCCCACCAAGCCTTATCCATAACTCCGCGACCCTGTGCATTCAGCCAGTGAGGAGTTAGCGGCGCGTGGGCCGCTGACTGAGGAGCAGACGGCGGAGCTGGCGGCGCTCCGGTCGAAGGCGGCGGGGCAGGGGCGGAAGAAGAAGGACCGGGACGTGACGGAGACCGGGGTGGGTGGCGTCCTGGTGGTCGGGCGGGTTGCGGGGCCGGAGGGGGAATCGGGGGAGACTGGGGCTGATCAAGTCGACTTGGACGTGTGGTCGGCTGACGCCGATCTGGATGGGTGGCTTGATCGGGCGGTGGACCGTCGACGGCCTAGCCTGCGACTCACCCGGATACACCTCCCCCGACGCCCACTCCGAGGATCCACCGCCCATCAGCCCGCGCTGCCCAACACCCTCCACAGACGACGGCAGACCCTCAGCACCACGCACCGGCGGCTGGGCAGTGCGCCGCAGATCCGGCGCGCCCTCCCAACCCATGCAGGAGACGGCGATGGGGTGGATCTGCTGGATCCGCAGAAGGGGGAGGAAGCCGAGGCCGCTGATGTCCTGACTGCGACCGGAATGTGGGTGATTCCGGTGCCGGGGGCGGAAGTGGAAGGGGAGGTGGTGTTGCCGCCCAGCGGTTCCGGGCTGCGGCGCCAGGGTGGAGCGTCTGGGCTGCCCGCCGAGGTGACGGGTCAGAAGCGTCGGCGCGGTGTGTCCGGGCCGGTGGCGGGGGGAGCCGACGCGAGTGCGGGGAGTTCGGAGCCGACGCGAGTGGGGGGAGTTCGCGGGGGGAGGTTGACCAGGGTTCGCGGGGGGAGGTTGGCGAGAGTTCGCGGGGGGTTAAGCGGCGGAAAGTGGACGCAGCCGCTGCTGTTGCGGCTGCTTCCGGGAGTCCGGGCGATGGCGGGAGTGAGGTGCGCACACCGACGTTCGCAGCCGACGGCCGCCGACATCATTCTGGGTGGGCCGGAGCAGGTGGCGTGGCGGGATGGCCGGTTGCTGCGAGTGGCGGAGTTGCTTGATGTGCCGGAGTCGGTGCGGCTGGAGCGGCTCGGTGGCCTGGCGGGGATCGCGGAGATGGCCGAGTTGGCGGGCCGGATAGAACGGCATCTGGAAGCGATGCCGCCGGGATTCGATCCGGACGGTCAGTATGCCCCGCTGTAGACGAGGCCCTCGCGCAGCAGCACACCACGGTGTGGGGCGGCGAACCCGCATGACCGAGAACACGATCACACCCGGAGCCGGCCCAGAGGAAATCGAAGCGGCCCGGGTACTACTCGCCCGCCTCGGCGTCTGCCCGGACGACCTCGTCACCACCCCCTCCACGCGACCACCCGCTCCGACCTTCACCGAGTACATCCCCCAGGTCTCCGACGCCGTCAGCACCGGAACCCGGCGCGTGTACAGCACCTACTGGAAACGCGTAGCGACCGAATGGGGCGACCGGCGACTGAACGAACCGACACCGCTGGAGATCAAGCAGCTCGCCGAGAAGATCCGCAGCCAGGTGGTCGTCCGCCGCAACGCCCGCGACGGACGCGGCGCCGCCGAACACCTCATCGCCGCCTTGCGCTGCCTCTACAACCACGCCGTCGACGACGGTGTGATCAGCGAGGCCGACAACCCCGCGAAGAAAGCGCCCAAACCACGCCGCCTGCCCAGTACACGCCGCGGCCTGCCGGACTCCCGGCTGGAAGAAATCAACCACGTCGCCGCCACCACCGGCAACGACCCCGTACTGGACACCCTCATCCTCCGGCTACACACCGAAACAGCCTGCCGCCGGGGAGGAGCACTCGCCCTCACACCCCGAGACCTCGACCCCGACCAATGCCTGATCCTTCCCGGTCGGGCCGGTGGATTCGGCTGCGGTGCCGGTGCTCTCCGGCAAAGACCCCGTGGAGTCCGCCGTCAAGGACGGCACGGACGTCAAGGACGGCACGGGCGGCACGGGCGGCACGGACGGCACGGGCGGCACGGACGTTAAGGGTAGTAAGGAGGGTGCCGGCGGCAGCGTGCCAGGCGGGAAGCCGACTCGTGATGTTCAGGTCGTGCCAGGTTCCGGGCAGGAACGGCAGGGCACCCTGCCACCGGTGTATTCCCGTGAGGTTGTGGGTTCCGAGCAGGACCGATCGGTGACACCACCGCTGGCGTATTCCGGTGAGGTAGGGGGTTCCGGGCAGGAACGGCCGGGCACACCGCCGCCGCCGCCGTACGGTCCGGTTGCCGGTGGCGACCAGGCCGTGCCCGGGGTGCATGGCGTGGCTGGGGCGTCTGATGTAGACGCTCCTGTCATGACCGGAGTATCGAGTGTGTACGTACCCCGTGCGGATGCATCTCATGTGGACAGTCCTGGTGTGGATGGTTCTGGTGTGTTGGGGGACCGGCCGCTGGATGTACTGGCGTGCACACCACAGATCATGATCCCGGCCACAGCCCGCGCCCGCTGCGGCATCCGCACAGGCGATTCGGTCCTGCTGGTCGCCGACCCACGACGGGACATACTGCTGGTCGACCCACTACCCGCTGTGGACGAGGCCCTCGCGCAGCGGCACGCCACGGTGTGGGGCGGCGAGCCGGCATGACCGAGAACAAGATCACATCCGGAGCCGGCCCAGAATCATGAAAAAGATGGCGGCGGATGATGTTCATTTCCTTGTGCTGAAGGTGCCGTCGGGGGCCTCGCAGGATGCGGTGCGGGCAGAGTATGTGAAAGGCGAGGACGCGGATGTGTTCCTGGCCTCTGGTGGCTTTTTTGGAGGTGGGCAGGCGCATTATTTCCTGGACGCGGTTCAGGGTGATGTCAGAAGGATCGATCCCGATTCGACGTTGTCGTTGGGGCGAGAAAGGCTGCTGTCGATCGTGTTGGGGTGTTGGAGGCGTTGGCGGAGCAGGGGCCGCTGACTGAGGAACAGGAGGCCGAGCTGGCGGAGATTCGGCCGAAGGCCCAGCAGTGGCGGGAACAGAAGGAACGGGACGCGGAGCGGCACCGGGCGGTAAACGCGGCTGCTAATCGGGTTGCGGAGTTGGAGGCGTTGAAGTTTCCTTCCTGATGGAGTCCTCATGTCGTTGTGGAAGCCTGACCCCACCTTCTACCCGTCGCCCAGGGATGCGGCTGCGGCGCCTCCGGAGAAGGTCGCCTACCTCGCGGCGTTCGACCGGAGCGCCAGCCGCCCGGACGCGATCGCGGTGCTCGACGTCGATCCCGACTCTGACAGTTACGGCACGGTGGTCGGCTGGACCGACATGCCGTTCATCGGCGACGAGCTGCACCATTTCGGCTGGAACGCCTGTAGCAGCGCGCTGTGTCCGTACGCCCCGCATCCGCACACCGAGCGTCGGTACCTGATCGTGCCCGGTCTGCGTTCGTCGCGGATCTACGTGCTGGACACCAAGGACGATCCGCGCTCCCCCCAGGTGGTGAAGGTCCTGGACTCCGAGGAACTGGCCAAGCGCGCCGGCTACTCGCGACCCCACACCGTCCACTGCGGACCTGAAGGCTTGTACGTCTCGGCCATGCGTGAGCGGATCATCACGGGGCTGGTGCCGCCCACGATCACCGACCGCGGCTGCCCAGCCGACGCGGGGCGCGGCGAGGGCCACGGTCTGCCTCTCCCGGTCATCGCCCGGCACCGCGAGCTGCCGGTGACCTACGGGATGGCCCGGGTGGATCCTTCCGGCCGGGTGTCGGCCACGCCGGTCCTGCACACGCTGGAGTGGCAGCCCGCCCAGCGGCTGACCATCCGGGTCACCACAGGAGCGATCATCCTGCAACCAGACCAGAGCGGGATCCACCGGCTGCCCAGCACACCACAGATCATGATCCCGGCCACAGCCCGCGCCCGCTGCGGCATCCGCACAGGCGATTCGGTCCTGCTGGTCGCCGACCCACGACGGGACATACTGCTGGTCGACCCACTACCCGCTGTCATCCGGGTACTGGCCCGCGACACCGACTTCTGGCATGACACCGTGTGGATCACCGACTCCACCCCGGTGCCCTGCGGCATGTCCCGCCCCACCGTCAAGCGTTCGGACCTGGCCGGCTTCGCCGGCTACGGCTACTGCGCGTCACACTCGCGGTTCTTCTGGGGTCTGCGCCTGTACCTGGTGTGCACCCCGGCCGGGATGCCGATGCTGTGGGCGTTGGCAGATCCCAAGCTCGGCGAGCGCGAGGTGCTGGCCGCGATGCTGGAGGTCGACGCCGAGATGATGGTTGTTGTGCCCGTGGAGATGACCGGCACGTCCACCGCTTACCCCCAAAGCAGCGCCAGCCTCCACAACACCACGCCACGCAGCCCACCAAGCCTGATCTCCAACCCCGATCCCCTGTGCACGCAGCCAGTTCCGTCCTTCCTCAGCCGTCGTGGCCCTTCCCTCGTTTTGAGCCCGCACAACCCACCCACCCAACTCCCCCCGAGGAATCCCGGGCCGGTGAACCTGCTTTTTTGTCCGGCTTCCCATACCCTCATAACGAAGCATGCCCAACCCGGGTTCATACCTTCTTCACGAAGTCTTCAGACCCCCGCTCACCCAGCAAACACCAACGTCCCGGAGCGAGGTGCCGGAGTGGATCATTCGCGCCAGTACACCTTGCAACCCACCGTGGTGAACAACTCCAGCCCGTCCATACCGACCTCATCAACCATCCGACCGTCACCGACGGTCATCGTCCGCATGGCCACAGAGAACAACACCCGGGGTTACCAACGAATCCGGGGCGAGCTCCTCAAACTCGGCCACCCGTCATGGTGGTTTTTGGTGGCAGGTGGGGCATCGGCCTGTCCAGGTGGCCAGGAGTACCTGGAGTGTTTGGAGGATCTTGTAGAGGGTCAGGCCGCCCCAGATGCTTTTGGGCTTGTCAAACGGAGTTCGGTGAGGAAGAGGTGTGCTGCGGAGACGAGGGTGACGTGGCGGTGCCAGCCCGTGAAGGAACGGCCTTCGAAATGGGTGAGGCCGAGGCCGGTTTTGAGTTCGCGGTAGTCGTGTTCGTCCACCGTTGCGGAGGCCACGGACGAGGTGTCTTGGCTGGGGTTGCCAAGCGCGCTCAAGACGAATTGCCCAGGTGGCGCCGGAGACCTTTACTCGCGTGACAGCTGTGCGGGCGGGGCGGATCGACTCGACGCCTCGCCGCAGGCCGTCTTGTGGAGGTCCTGGTGTTCTGCAATGAACTCCGCGATCAGCGATGTGACCGGCGATGTTCCTGGTGCCCCACAGAAAGGCTGTCCTCATGCGGAAAGCTTGACACTCACCCTTCATCGCAGCCCATCGTTTCCTTCCTGATGGAGTCCTCATGTCGCTGTGGAAGCCTGATCCCACCTTCTACCCGTCGCCCAGGGATGCCGCTGCGGCGCCTCCGGAGAAGCTCGCGTACCTCGCGGCGTTCGACCGGAGCGCCAGTGCTCAGCCTCGTCGTCGGCGGGTATGCCGCCGCGATCCGCAATGCCCCGGGTGCACTGGTCACCTCGGTGTTGGGCTGGTTGTTCCTGAACGGCTTGATGTCGGGCGAGCGATGAAGGGGGACGTCATGGCCGATCTGGCATTCGTGGCGTTGACCATCGTGGTCTTCGTCGTGCTGGCGCTCGTGATTCGGGCGGTCGAGCGGCTGTGACCGCGGAGAACGTCATCGGCCTGGTGTTGGCGGTGGTGTTGTTGGTGTTCCTGGTGATGGCGCTGCGCCCACTAATCGATCACAAGAGCCAAAAATAGACGGTAGGGCTGGCTCCCCGTTAAACGATCCTATGTCCACAAAGGAGTTCAAGATGGATGCGAAAGCATGCAAGGAAGTCCGATGCACGGACGCAATGGGCCGTAGTCAGGTCTTGTGAATTCTGCCGCTCGCTCATGGCCGTGTGGCTGTACAACCACCGCCCGGTGAGCGGTTCGAGGTGAACGCCGAGCAGTTTCGTGACTTGCTCGCTGCGGCCCGGGAAGCGATCTGGGAGTCACACGCGAACTACGACCCCACGAATCGAACCACCGTGGTCGGTGGCACGTGTTTCTGAGGGAGCTCTACGAATCGGTGCGGCAGCGTTTGGAGGACGTTTTGCGGGTCGTGAGCGCTGGTGATGACCGGGCGGTGACCGCGGTTGCTCGTTCAGAGGTGCCACACCTCATCGACGCCGTGCGGACTTTGATGGCCGGACACGAACCGAACGAGATCGGTGAGTGCCCGGCGTGCTCTCGAACCTTGCGGCGGTGGACGAAACCGTGGCGGCGACCGACATCGCCGTGCACGGTCTACCTCGCGGCACGGCGGGCCCT
>NZ_GL877882.1:10232-448448 GCF_000194155.1 Saccharopolyspora spinosa NRRL 18395 | reverse complement strand
GGCTCGGCTGCGCGTGGGACTGGCCCCGGGAGGAGTGACCCTGACGGTCACCCCGCACGGGCCGATCACGTCGGCGCCGCTGGAAGCCGGGCGGCTGCGGGCCGCCGTGCGCGACGCCATCTCTACACACGCCCCGCTGGCAGCACCGGGAGCCCGAACCCGGCATCGCCGCACCGCAACGCCGCTTTTCGGGGCGTCCTTCGCCTTCGGCGCCGACTACTACGCAGTACCCGCGAATGCCGCGCCCCGGCCATCGTCAACCGAGGAACAGGAAGACCGTCATGCCACCCAAACACGGAAGGATTCTGGGTATGCCGCCGCAGGAAGACGCCGATGCCCAGCGGCTTGACCTGGTCCGCGCCGCGGACTGGTACCGGCTGAAGTTGGGCTGGCCGGTGACCTTCGATGCAGTTCATCGCCGCTTGATCCTGCGCACCGGCGAGCCGCTCGACGCCGTCGTCCTGCCGGACTGGCCGGCCGACACGGTCGTCCAACACCTCGAACGGAACCTACAAGCAGGGCCGGTGTGGGTCGACACCACCACAACCTGGTGGACCATCCTCACCGAACCCCGCCCACGAGCACACGCCGACATCGCCCCGAAGTTGCGCAGCCGGCGGGTCCACGCCATCCCACGCGGCGGGCAGGTCATCGTTGCCCACCCACAGGACACCTGCCACTGGCGTCGTGCACCAGAACCCAGCAGCCGGCTCCCACCGTGGACAACCGTGATCACCGCAGCGAACCGCACCGTCGATCGCCCCTGCCAAGGCCCGCGATCACATCGCTGAACGTCCAGCGTGGGCGCGTCACATACCCGCAGCGCACGCTCCGCGAGGGTCGAGCCGCCCCAACGCGCCCCTCCACCGGGGCGGCTCCCCACCTCGCCCCCACGAACCTCGACACTGTCCAACTCGATCACGGTCAAGGCATCTGCCGAAGTGGAACCCGCCGGGCGCTTGGTCCATCACATCCCGGGTTGGCGGAGGATAAACCAGTCGCCGGACTAATCCCACGTCGAGGATGTGATGAACTGCTGCAACCGCTGGTGATCCACACCCAGCCGCTCCGCGATCGGCTGCATCGACTTCCGGCGCCCGTCCAGCATCACAGGCCACCATTGCGCCGCTGCTCCCGCCGGGAAAACGAGGTGAACACCTCACCCGCGAACCGCTCAAGACGGTCACGAACAGCATCCAATACAGCCGCAATGACCCCAAGATCACCCCACAGATGATCTACAAGTGACAAAGCCCTAGTAGCACTGACCGAACAGCCCCCGTAAGCTCAATGTCGAGCACTGCGGGACTGTAATTTTAACGGTGTAACTCCTGAGACTGCTGCTGCTGATGAGTACTGTGTTCCAGGCCCGCGGCGGGCAGCTTCCCCCCGAAGCGACGAGCTTTGTGGGTCGGCGGCGGATGTCGGCTGAGGTGAAGAAGCGGCTGTCGAGGTCGCGGCTGGTGACGTTGACCGGCCCGCCTGGGGTGGGCAAGACCCGGCTGGCCTTGCATGTGGCCCGGGGGGTGCGGCGGGCTTTCCCGGATGGTGTGTGGCTGGTGGAGCTGGCCCAGTTGCAGGATTCCGCGATGCTGGTGAGCGCGGTGACGGCGGCGCTGGAGGTGCCGGATCTGTCGGCGGGTGAGCCGTTGACCGCGTTGGTGGAGTTCCTGGCGGACAAGCGGTTGTTGATCGTGCTGGACAACTGTGAGCACGTGCTGGGGGCTGCCGGTTCTGTCGTGAGTGCCCTGTTGGGGTCGGCGCGGGGGGTGCGGGTGGCCTTTCCCTCGTTTTGAGCCCGCACAACCCACCCACCCAACTCCCCCAGAGAGAGCCCACTCCGCTGAACCCCCTTCCCCTTCCCGAACGCAGCACGCCACGCCTCCCGCCAAACATCTTTGTCAACTCCGCGACCCTGGGCATGCAGCCAGTTCCGTCCTTCGCCAGCCGTCGTGGCCTTTCCCTCGTTTTGAGCCCGCACAACCCACCCACCCAACTCCCCCCGCCGCTGCACCCGCTTCCCCGTCCCGGACGCAGCACGCCACGCAGCCCCCCAAGCGTTATCGTCAACTCCGCGACCCTGTGCACGCAGCCAGTTCCGTCCTGCCTCAGGCGTCATGGCCCCTCCCTCGTTTTGAGCCCGCACAACCCACCCACCCAACTCCCACCCGCCCCGTACCCAGCCAGCAACCCCCCTCCAGGCTCGACGCGATCAGCTTCGCCAAACGACCAACCCGAGGCTAGGGAAACAAAGTCACCGTGTTCACGTGCACAGCGCTTCGGGTACCCGGCCATTGCTCGCCTACGCACCCGACCTATGCGCGGAAAGCAGGCGGCCCCGCAGGAGCCGCCAAGGTGATCACCTGTGAAATGGTTGACCGATATCACCGAACACCCCACCAACGAGGGCAAGCTGTATCTGTGTGCGGTCAAGGACTGCTACTCGAACAAGATCGTCGGGTACTCGATCGACTCCCGCATGAAAACCCGGCTAATTAGGCGCACGCTAGATCTGCCACCGGCACGTTTGGGACACACCAGGACCCGACAGCACCCGTCCTACCCGCGAACAAATCGATGTTTCCGCAGCCCACGAGGCAGCCTCATATGTCCCGCCACGGTGCCCCAGGCGGGCCCCGACGGGACGCGTTGGACAGCAAACGCCTTCTGCCTCAACCGATTTCGGGAAGCAGAAGGCGGGTGGATAGTGTGCAAGTCCCCCTCGGACACAAAAACTGGTGAGATTTCCCCAGCGCGAAGAGTACTTGAACACCGTGTCGCGACGGCGCTGCAGCCGTCGCGACTTCCTCTGTCCGCAGGCGTGTTTTTTCCGGGTCCTCGCTGGTCACCGGGGCGGTGGCCATGCGTGAGCGGATCATCACGGGGCTGGTGCCGCCCACGATCACCGACCGCGGCTGCCCAGCCGACGCGGGGCGCGGCGAGGGCCACGGTCTGCCTCTCCCGGTCATCGCCCGGCACCGCGAGCTGCCGGTGACCTACGGGATGGCCCGGGTGGATCCTTCCGGCCGGGTGTCGGCCACGCCGGTCGACGCCGAGATGATCAAGGACCGGGCCGGGCTGCTGCTGATCAGTGACAAGGGGTTCGCCTCGAAGACCTTCGAACGATCACTGTCCGAACAGGGCATCACGCTGCTGCGCCCGTCGCGCAAGAAGGAGGTCCTGCGAGCAGGCGAGCCGATGCTCAAGAAAGTCCGCCAACTCATCGAGTCGGTCAACGACACCCTGAAGGGCCAGCTGGACCTGGAACAACACGGCGCCCGCACGGCCGAGGGCGTCAGCGTGCGCGTGGCCCAGCGTGTGCTGGCCCTGGCCGCCGCGATCTGGCACAACTTCCGCACCGGCCAGCCAGTCACTCGCTCACTCACCGCCTACGATCACTGATCGTATTCAGACTTACTCGTCTAGCTAGCTCCTCTGGGGGCTGCCGATCACGCCCTCCTGCACGCCCTCGGATGGACACCCGGCACCCGCTTGGACATCCGCGAGACGCGCGGCCTCCTTACTCGTCCGGCTCACCGTCGACGATGTCATCAGAGACGGTGATCAGGGTGCTGCTGCGTCTCGGCGACCCGCCCTCGCCAGTCCCCGCGCCGTTCGCGGAACTGCTCGTAGCGCTTCAGAAATCCTTCAGTGCTGCTGACCTGGGCGTTGTCCGTGGTCGGGCATGATCCCCGGCCAGTTCACCACGTCGTTCGAAGCGGTCCTCGCCGATGCAAGCATCCGCGTAGTCAAGACTCCCCCGCGCTGCCCGCGGGCGAACTGTTTTCCTGAACGGTTCGTGCGCACCGTCCGACCCGAACTCACCGACCGCCTGTTGATCTTCGGCGAACGGCACCTACGCGCGGCGCTTACGGAGTACATCCGACACTACCCACAACACCACGCCACGCAACCCGCCAAGCCTGATTTTCAACCCCGACCCCCTGTGTACGAAGCCATTTCCGTCCTGCCTCAATCGTCGTGGCTCGTCCCTCGGTTTGAGCCCGCACAACCCACCCAACCAACTCCTCCCGAGGGACCCCGGGCCGGTGAACCCGCTTATCCGTCCCGGACGCAGCACGCCACGCAGCCAGCCAAGCCTTATCTCCAACCCCGACCCCCTGTGTACGAAGCCATTTCCGTCCTTCGTCAGCCGTCGTGGCCCCTCCCTCGTTTTGAGCCCGCACAACCGACAGACCTGGACACCCTCGTGATCGCACTCTACGTCAAAATCGACGATGACCTGGCCGGTTCGGCTCGGCTGCCTGGTCGGCCACCCAAGCTCAGCCACTCCGAGTTACTGTGCCTGGCCGTCATGCAGGCGATGCTGGGCTTTCACAATGAGGCCCGATGGCTGCGCTACACCCGCACACACCTGCGGCATCTGTTCCCCTACCTGCCCGGACAGTCCGGGTACAACAAGCGCCTGCGTGCCGCACTGCCGCGGATCAAACGGATCATCCGGGTACTGGCCCGCGACACCGACTTCTGGCATGACACCGTGTGGATCACCGACTCCACCCCGGTGCCCTGCGGCATGTCCCGCCCCACCGTCAAGCGTTCACCGCCTGCGGACGAAGGCAGGGGGCGTGGCGATGCGTGATTTCCGGAATTGTGGCCCGGCGCGTCGGTCCGTGGCAGGGCCCGCGACGTCGTCGGCGGTGGGTTACCTCGTCGTAGCGGTCGGGACGCTGCCCGCCAGCGTGGCTGCCTGGTGGTCGGGCGAGCCGGTGGCCGGGTTGGTCGTGCTCAGCCTCGTCGTCGGCGGGTATGCCGCCGCGATCCGCAATGCCCCGGGTGCACTGGTCACCTCGGTGTTGGGCTGGTTGTTCCTGAACGGCTTCGCGTCGGGCGAGCGATGAAGGGGGACGTCATGGCCGATCTGGCATTCGTGGCAAACGATCACGGCACGGTGCTCGCCACCATGATCTTCAACCTGGTAGCCCCGGCGGGTGTGATCGCCCCGGTTGGTGTGGAGCTGCGGTACGACAGCCGGAATCCGTATGAGATCGCCATGAAGCTCAATGTGGGCGCGGATGGTCAGGTGGATTGGGTGATCGCTCGCGACCTGCTGGCCGACGGGCTGATCGCCACCCCCCACAGACGACGACACACCACCCTCAGCACCACACACCGGAGGCCGGGCAGTACGCCGCAAATCCGGCGCACCCTCCAAACCCGCCTCCCGCACCCTCACCGCCAGCTCTTCAGCACGCGCCCGCGCGGCCTCACCAGCCGCTTGCTCGGACAGACCATCTCGCGTTGCCCGATGCAGCGTGACCGCAACCTCATCCACCACCAAATCAAACGCCACCCGCTCCGGCGGCTTCACACCCACAAACACCGGACGAGCCATGCGCACCATCGTCAGGTTTCCGTCGCTTTCCGTAGTAATTGCGTCAAGACCCCTGGTCGCGGGTTCCTGGCGAGCTTGACTGGGGTGGTAACCGCCTGCGGACGAAGGCAGGGGGCGTGGCGATGCGTGATTTCCGGAATTGTGGCCCGGCGCGTCGGTCCGTGGCAGGGCCCGCGACGTCGTCGGCGGTGGGTTACTTCGTCGTAGCGGTCGGGACGGTGCCTGCCAGCGTGGCTGCTTGGTGGTCGGGCGAGCCGGTGGCCGGGTTGGTCGTGCTCAGCCTCGTCGTCGGCGGGTACGCCGCCGCGATCCGCAACGCCCCGGGTGCACTGGTCACCTCGGCGTTGGGCTGGATGCTCCTGAACGGCTTCGTGGTTCACACTCGCGGAGATCTCGCGTGGGAAGGCGTCAGCGACGCCGTACGGCTGGGCACGCTCGCGGGTGCCGCGCTCATCGGCGTCCTCTGCGGTTGGGTCGCGGTCCGTGCTCGCGAGCGGTCGACGGTCTCGATGTCGATTCCCACCGCTCGTCCTGCGCCGCGAGCCGAGCTGGTCGTGCCTTCGAACGACACGGCCCCGGCGCGGGAGGCAAGCGAGCCCTTGGCGGCGGCCCGCGGCGACCGCTGCGCACATCCAGTTTGATGTCGGGCGAGCGATGAAGGGGGACGTCATGGCCGATCTGGCATTCGTGGCGTTGACCATCGTGGTCTTCGTCGTGCTGCCAAATGAGCAACACCAGCCTCCACAACACCACGCCACGCCTCCCGCCAAGCCTTATCTCCAACCCCGCGACCCTGTGCACGCAGCCAGTTCAGTCCTTCCTTAGCCGTCGTGGCCTTTCCCTCCTTTTGAGCCCGCACAACCCACCCACCCAACTCCCCCCGAGGGACCCCACGCCGCTGAACCCGCTTCCCCGTCCCGGACGCAGCATGCCACGGCCCGCGCCCGCGGGGCTCGCCCCGGCGTTCGCCCGGCCGCACCGCAGCAAGCAGCGCATCCCACCCTGACCGGACGCACCGGCAGCCGCCGATGCCCTACGCGCCCAGCGCACCGACGCAGCGTCAAGCGGCGGCGTGGACGCCAGTGGTGAAGTCGTGATCGATCTCGCCTGCTACGCCGCCGCAGCCGTCGCCCGCACCACCCTGCCCCTGCCCGCCCCAGCCGAGAAGTCATAGCGAGAGAGGAAACCCAATGACAGCAACAAAAAACGACCCTGAACACGACCCTCGACGCTGCCCCATCCACACCAGCGCAGGCCAGTCTCTACCAGCAGCTGCGCGGTCACCTCGCGGCGCTCAAGCTGCACGCCGCCGCCGAAGCACTGCCCAGTGTCCTCGAGTCCGCGACCGCCGAGGGGGGGTTCGATGTTCCGCCCGCACCAGGAGCCCCACTGACCCTTTCCGGGTAAGCATCTGTGGCTCTGGGTAGTCGTCGTGGCTGCGGCTGGTGCGTGTGGCGGTGACACGCCGAAGTTGTTGTGATGCAAAGTTACCCGGCCGTTCCTGCCCGGAACCCACTACCCCATCGGAATACGCTGGCAGCGGTGCGCCTGGCCGGTCCGGCCCGGAACCTGGCACCTCTGGAACACCACGAGCCGACTTCCCGCCCGGCACACTGCCAACGGCACCCTCCTTACCTGGGGTCACCGCTGGTGAGTCCGGTGTCTGCGAGGCATGCACCCCCAGCGACCGGTTCCCAGGCACATCCACACCATGCGCTCCGGGCACCTGATCGCCACCGGCAACCGCACTGTACGGCGGCGGCGGTGTACTCGGCCGGTCCTGCTCGGAACCCACTACCTCAGCGGAATGTGCCGGCAGCGGTGCGCCCGGCCGGTGCTGCCCAGACCCCACGACCCCATCGGAATGTGCTGGCAGCAGTGCGCCTGGCTGGCGCTGCTCGGAACCCACTACCGTGTCTGAATATGCCGGTGGTGGTGTGTCCGGCCGGTGCTGCTCGGAACCCACTACCCCATCGGAATACGCCTGCAGCGGTGCGCCCGGGCGGTCCGGCTGATGACCTGACACCTCTGGAACGTCACGAGCCGGCTTTCCGCCCGGCACGCTGCCATCGGCACCCTCCTTACCGCCCTGAACGTCCTTGCCGTCCCGGCCCCGGCACCAACGCAACAACATCCCGCCCCACACCCCGCGCCAGAGCCGAACCCTGACCCGCCACCACACCCACACCCGCACCCGCACCGCCCTCGGCGATCAGCACCACAGGACCACCAGCAGAACCCGCAACACCACCCCGCACGAACTCAACCAACCCGCCACCAGACACCACATCCGCGGACACCACACCCGCCGGCACCAGCACCCGCACCGCGTCCACCGGCAAGCCCACCGGCAAGACCGCCGCTGGATCCACGAACGGGGCCGCCTCTCCAGCGGCCGGTTCCCGGGCACATCCACACCATGCGCTCCGGGCAGATCGCCGCCGGCAACGGGACTGTACGGCGGCGGCGGTGTCACCGGCCGGTCCTGCTCATGACCGGGCACGGACGGAGCATCACCGGCCGGGTCCGCGCCGTTGACGCTGCCACCGGCAACCGGACTGTACGCCGGCGGCGGTGTACCCGGCCGTTCCTGCCCGGAAGGCCTCATCCACCGTCAGCCCGCGCTGCCCAACACCCCCCACAGACGACGGCACACCCTCAACACCATGCACCGGCGGCCGGGCAGTACGCCGCACATCCGGCGCGCCCTCCAAACCCGCCTCCCGCACTCTCGCCACCAGCTCTTCAGCACGCGTCCACGCGGCCGCATTGGCCTCCTGCTCGGACAGACCATCCCGCGAGGCCCGATGACCACCAAGCCCGCACCGACACCCTCCGCCAAGCCACCACCGGCACCCGGCAACCGCTACGCTAACCACCACGCCCGAGTGGGGAATTTCAGCGAGCAACTCTGGCCAAGATCATTAAGCGGCATCAGAGGCGTTCGATCTCGGATCGCATGTCGGGCTGGGCGTAGAGCCAGGACCGGGAGACTGCAGCCGCTGTGGCGACAGTTTGGAAGGTGGCCGGCGTGCCGGACTGGTCAAGTTCGCATAGCGCTTTGATCGCTTTGGCCCATGCCAACTCGTGGCGCCGACAGGCGGCCGCGATGATCGGCTGGTGTTGTCAGGACGCATCGGGAGCCGCCTCTTGCTAGCCGGGATCGTCGGCCTCAAGCAAGGTGATGATCTTCTCCAGGTTGTCGTCAACCTGCCGCCACCGAATCCGGGACAGTGATCGCCCGCCACACCCTGGCGCCCGAGGGCGCCAGCGTTATGGTCCGCGACCACGGCCACGTCCTAGCGCTCGAGAAAGCCGCCCTGGACGCCACCACCACCGCGCGGCCGCACCGCAGCAAGCAGCGCATCCCACCCTGACCGGACGCACCGGCAGCCGCCGATGCCCTACGCGCCCAGCGCACCGACGCAGCGTCAAGCGGCGGCGTGGACGCCAGTGGGACACCACACCCGCCGGCACCAGCACCCGCACCGCGTCCACCGGCAAGCCCACCGGCAAGACCGCCGCTGGATCCACGAACGGGGCCGCCTGCGCCCCCTCCGCCGACGGTGTCGCCGAATCCGGCGACACACATCCAGACGATGCGAATCCCCACGCCCCGCGACCGAGTCCACACCGGAATCCGCATCGCGACCGGTCATTCCACTCGGCGACGCCGCTTGCCCCGCAGGCACACCACTATCAGGGTCCACAACAGACCCAGACCCGACAGCCTCCGGCAACGCGGCATCCGCAGGCGCACCCGAACATCGTCAAAGCCGCCCTCGTCATCCTTCACACCGAACACGACCGCACAACATGATCACCCACAGCGACCAACCGTTACCCGGAAAGGCTCACTGCGCGGGAAGGCGCGAACCAGCTTGCCCGCTGGGGAATTCGTGCCGCACGCACCCCAGATCTCCCTAGCGCTGGCACCGGTGAAGCGAACGCCAGCAACGTCGATGGTGTACGTCTCTGGTTGATCCTGGCTCACCGCCAAGGTCGACGCCGACTACGATCTTGAGGCAGTTGCTGGTGCAGCCACGCCCGCTGTCGACAGTGCACTAAAAGCAAGAACTGCCCCGAGCACACGCGCGCGGAGTTTCTTCAACATTAGCGCAGACCTTTCCAGTGGATCTTTCCGAATACCGGGCAGGATAACGATCACCGGAAACCCGCGCGACCGCGAACCTCCGAAATGGTGAAATTTAGCCAGCCACAATCGCGACAGTTACCACGACAACGGCCACACCTCAACAGACTGCAAAATTTTGACTAAAGTCGTCACTGAGGAAGGCGGATCCAAACTCGGGGATGCGGAGCGGAGAAGCCGCCTACCAATTTCGATCGGCCTTCGACGGCGAGTCGACCAAGTACCCGGCGACCGGCGACTGTTTCCACGCATCGAGTAGGGCGTTGGAGACCTACGCCTCTACGCTGACATGGGCTCAAGACCAAGCGGCCAAGGCGATGCCTGTCCCACCAAGACGCCCCAGATGGACTCCCGACTGGACAGGCGGAACAGCAAGCAGCTCCCTACCTCACCCGATGCCTGGAAAGCGAAGACGTGTAGTTAGCGTGCAAGTCCCCCTCGGGCACACTTACTAGTGTCCTGCGCTGGAAGTTCGTTGGGTGACGCGCAAAAATCCGATAGTCGGGTGGCTTCAGCCACCCGGCTACGGGGCCAAGCCACATCACTCACAACGAACACACGGTTTTATAAGCAGGAAGGTTCACCGCGCTACTCGAATTCGGGAAGATAGCCCTTTTGGACAGGCTATGCTGAGCGAAAGGGAGGCTGCGGCACGGATCACGCATCAAAACGCATGACCCGGAGCTCGAACGGTGCGGTTTCGATGAGCCGCTGAGCACGCCCGCCCGTCGGGCCGAAAAGCCGAATTCCATCGGTATCGTTCACGACCACCAACAGGTGCCCGACGCTCTCCCATCCCCGGGTGTCCTTTCTGCGCAGCCATATCAGTTTGCCCGGATTTGCGGGCTCTTCGCAGTTGAGCGGATTCTGTATCCAGGTGGTCACTTGTAGCGACAGCTGATTGTTGCGTTCTGTAACCGCGTCCTGGGGTTGGCTAGGCAGTACGAGGCACGCCCACCCGGCCCGTGATGCTCCTATCGACGAGAATCAAAGATCAATCGGGTAGGCGGATGCGCATGCTGAGCCGTGGGTAAGCCGCGACGGTTCTGCCCAGGGCATCGCGCGCCCGCATCCGCCTTCCCCGGTACCGCTTGTATTTCTGCACGATCCACCGGACCAGGTATTCATTGATCCGGTCCAGCAGCGTTCCCGGCACACACCCCCACCGCATCCAACGCGGACTTGCCCGGCCAATAGCCGTAGGAACTGGACTTTCACGACGAGTTCGCCATCCGCGAGCTCGCACTGTTCAGCGCCCGCTGCGGCCACCTCGCCACCTGGGACCTCCAGGATCTACTCGGCTCCCTCGCCGGCCACCCGGTAGACCTGCCCGATCTCCGCGCCGAATTCGAAACATTCCTCCGCAACGGCGCGAACCCGACGATGCGGGTGCGGACGCTACCGAACAGTTAGGGTTTGGCACGTTCGTGAGCAACACACGCACCATGACGCCGCGCTACCTGACCCACGAGATCGAACGTGCTGGATCGTTAGCCCGCCTCTTTCACAGGGCTGTTCGATGATCTTCGGTCTCAGTTTTATGGTCTTGCTCGTTGGTTTGGCGGGATCAGGACGTGACGACCCGGCAAACCTTCTCTCGTCTCGGCGGTTTCCTGTTATGTCAGTTGATCCTGCGCGCAGACCCCCCGGCGCTCAACTGACCTTCACCGACGCCGACGGTCACCGCATCACCGCATCACCGCGTTGATCACCGACACCCCACCGGGAGCACCAGCAGCAATCACACCACTCCCCGGGCCGCGTGAACTGCAGATTCAGGTCGAAGTGCAACTGGCGATGGGGCGCAGGGCAAGGCGGGCAGGGGCCCGATGAGCCAAATGCAACGCGTGATTCCCGCTCCTTCGATGACACTGGCCATTGACCTGCACCTACAGGGTGAACGCCAGCAACTGCCCGGCATTCCACCGCGGGAGCTCAGCCTGCTGGCGTGGGCGGACTCGCTCGATGAGCACGCAATCGCTCTGGGGCCTAGATGTCTACGACGGTTACGTTGTGATCAGCGAATCTCCCTCCGTCCGGCGAGATGATCGGTTTCCCGGCGCAACAGGGATTCCAGCCATTGCTCGCGCTCGGGTTGCATCCGGGAGGCGATGGTCGCGATGCCTACCGCCACGACCGGGTGTCCGGCGCGAGCCGGCACGCCCATGCTGATGCCGACGGAGTCGTCGACGACCATACCGCGGTTAATCGCGACGCCGCCTCGCTCGCGGGCTTCTTCGACGAGCTTGAGGATCATCGCTGTCGACAGCGGCCGGTAGTCACGCTCGATTTCGGGTTCGTTGGCCTCAACTATCGCGACGGCCTCGTCCGCTTCCATCGCGGCTAGGAAGGCCAGACCGGCGGCGCCGACTCCCAGCGGCAACCGATCTCCGACCTGGAGCACGTGACTGCGGATCGGCCACCTGCCCTCTTCTCTGTAGACGCAGACGTGGTGATGCCTGCGGCGGATCGAGACGACGGCGACGTCCTCCGAGACCCCGGCCAATCTCGTTGCGGCGGCCAGCGACTGCTGCTGGACTCCGTAACGCTCCTCGGCGGCGACGCCCACCACGTAGGCCTCGGGGCCGAGGCGGTAGCGCCGGTCAGGTCCTTGCTCCAGGTAGCCGGCTTGCAGCAGTTCGGACAACAACCGGTGTGTCGTTGATTTGGCGAGACCGGTTTCCTCAGCAACAGCGGCAACCGATAGTCCACCCCGCCGCTCCCACGAGGCGACGAGCGAGAGCAGGTCGAGCGCACGGCGCACACTCTGAGATCCCTGCAACGCCTCCGAGCCTGCACGACGACGCCCAGAGTGTTCCATATTGCGGACCGGTCTTTCTTTCATTGCCACAGGAAAGAGACTGATGCTGCGCTTCTTCCTTGTCAACGTCCATGATATGGAACGACGAGCTGGGAAGATGGTTCCACTAATTGACGGGTTCTGCTGTGGCCTCCCACCGTCAGTGGTACCGAGGAGCTGCTTCAACGCCGAACGGAGGCCTCGATGGCTATCTCCGACATGAGTGACCAGAAAAGCAAATCGCACGGGTCCGCTGTGATCGTCGGCGGTGCTAGGGGTATCGGGCTCGCCGCAGTGCGGCTCGCGGCCTCCCGCGTGGGCTCGATGACGGTGCTCGATCTGCCTCAGGAGGCTCCGCAGGTCCAGGAAGCCTTCCCCGGCGCGCAGTATCTTCGCGCCGACGTGCTTGATGTCGAAAGCCTGGAAAAGGGCTTCGCTCTCGCTGCTGGACGCGGCCCGGTGACGAGTGTCTTCGTCCCGGCCGGAATCACGTTGTCGACACCGTTGCTCGAGGTGGATCAGGCTGATGCCCAGCGGTGTCTGATGATCAACATCATGGGGTCGGTCAACTCGATCCAGGCCGCGACGCCGCACCTCGCCCTGGACGCTTCGATCGTGCTCTGCGCGTCGGTAGCCGCCTACACCGGCGGTGGTTACCTCGGCGGACCGATCTACGGGGCCTCCAAAGCCGCTGTCATCAGCTTGACGAAGGGCGCAGCACGGGAACTCGCACCACGCAAGATCCGGGTCAACTGCGTGGCACCGGGAACGACCGCCACCGGAATGATCGGAGACGATGCCGCACTTCACGCGACGTTCGTCGAGCGGTCCTTGCTCGGCAGGCTCGCCGACCCCGAGGACATCGCGGAGGCGGCGCTGTACCTGTGGTCGTCCGCTTCGTCGTTCATGACCGGCGCGGTGCTCGACGTTAACGGTGGAATCCGACTCTGACCCGCCCCACTTGGAGGTCTTCCGATGTCACAGCACCCGCACGTGATCGGCTGGGCGCACACGCGGTTCGGAAAGTCCGACCATCCGGACGTGGAATCTCTGATGGCCGAGGTGTCCGCCGCAGCCGTCGAAGACGCCGGCCTGACCGCGGCCGACATCGACGCCATCTCCGTTGGTGTGTACGGGACCGACACCACTCAGCAGCGATTCGAGGCGGCGCTCGTCGGGACCGGAACACCTGAGTTGGGGCGCGTGCGTGCGGTCCGCTCCGAGAACGCCTGTGCCACGGGTAGCGCCGCGCTCTACGCCGCATTCGACATGGTCGAGGCCGGACGCGCCCGCGCCGTGCTCGTCGTCGGGGCCGAGAAAATGACGCGCGCACCAGCGGCGACGGTCAACGACGTCCTGCTCGGCGCCGCATACCTGCCGACCGAGCAGCAGTACGGCAGCTTTCCGGCCGTGTTCGCCTGGCTCGCCAACCAGTACGCCCAGCGCTACAGCAACCCGCGTGACGCTCTCGCACGCATCGCCGCCAAAAATCACCGGAACGGGGTCGACAACCCCTACGCCCACATGCAGCGCGACCTCGGCTACGAGTTCTGCGCAACCCCTTCGGAACGTAATCCGGTCGTTGCCGATCCGCTTCTGCGCACCGACTGCTCGATGGTCTCCGACGGTGCCGCCGCCGTTGTGGTGACTACCGCAGACGTGGCCCGCACCGCTCGCCGCGCGGTCGCCGTGCGGGGGCGGGCCCAGGCGAACGACCCCATGCCACTCGCTTCCCGATCTGATCCGCTCTCCTTCGACGCGGCCGCCAACGCGTTCCGCTCCGCGCTGGCGGAGGCGGGCGTCGGCTTGGACGATCTCGACCTGATCGAGACGCACGATTGCTTCACCGTGGCCGAACTCCTGCAGTACGAGGCGTTCGGGCTTGCCGCGCCGGGTAAGGGAACGCTGCTGCCGGTCGAGGGCGGCACCGACCGCGACGGAAAACTGCCCGTGAACGTGTCCGGCGGGCTCAAGGCCAAGGGGCATCCAATCGGTGCGACAGGGGTCTCCCAACACGCGATCGCAGCGATGCAGCTCGTCGGCGAAGCCAGCGGGATGCAACTTCCCCGTGCCGAACGGGCCGTGGTGTTCAACATGGGCGGCGCAGCCGTGGCCAACTACGCCACAGTCCTGGAGGCCGGCCGATGAACGCCCAGATCCGTGCTGTCAACGTGGCGGAGATGCTCGCCCAGACCGCGCGCAGGCTGCCCGAGGCCACTGCGGTTGTGCACGGCGAGACCAGGTGGACCTGGCGGATGCTCGACGAGGCCGCCGACCGCGTGCGCGCCGAGCTGCGTCGCCGGGGTGTGCGTCGGGGTGACTGCGTTCTGCTTCACGGTCACAACTCCCCCGAGTACATCCAGTCGCTCTACGGCATTTGGCGAGTGGGGGCGGCGGTCGCTCCGACCAATGTTCGGCTCACCCCTGCGGATGTGGCCGTGATCGGTGATGTCTGCCGACCTGTTTCCATGATTGCCTCGACCGGGTCGGATGCGCACGTCGACGCGGTGCGCGACGTGACCGGCCTACCGGGCGGCGTGCTGTGGATCGGCGACGGAGCCACCTCCGAGTCCGTTGCCGCGCTGCCCGCTGCCTTGCCCGAACCGGAGACTGTCTACCTGGGTGATCACGCCTGGTATTTCTTCACGTCCGGTACCAGCGGATCGCCCAAGGCCGCGATCCTGATCCACGACCAGCTCGGATTCGTCACCACCAACCACGCGGCCGATCTGATGCCGGGCCTGTCCGAGACGGACGTGTCCCTTGCGGTGGCGCCACTTTCGCACGGTGCCGGGGTGCACCTGCTGCCCCAGGTCGCTCGTGGTGCCGCCACGGTGATCCCCGAGGGCCCCGGATTGCGGCCCGAGGCGGTGTGGGAACTGGTCGAGCGGGAAAGGGTCACGAACATGTTCACCGTTCCGACGATCCTGAAGATGCTCGCTGAGGACCCGTCGGTCGACAAGTTCGATCATTCCTCGCTGCGGCACGTCATCTACGCGGGAGCGCCGATGCTCAACGCCGACCGCGACCACGCGCTGAGCGTTCTCGGCCCGGTTCTCGTGCAGTACTTCGGTTTGGGTGAGGTGACCGGCAACATCACCGTGCTCACGCCGGCCGAACATGGACGTCCTCAGCCGAGCGGGATCGAGGTCGGTACCTGCGGTCGCCCCCGGACCGGCATGCAGGTCGCCATCCTCGGTGAAGACGGCGCCGAACTGCCTGCCGGTGAGATCGGGGAGATCTGCGCAGCAGGTCCGGCCGTGTGCGCGGGCTACCTTCGAAACGAAGAGGCGACCGCAGCCGCCTTCGCGGGAAGCTGGTTCCACACCGGCGACATCGGGACCGTCGACGAGCACGGTTACCTCTACATCACCGGGCGCACATCGGACATGTACATCTCCGGCGGCTCCAACGTCCACCCTCGTGACATCGAGGAGAAGCTCGTCGCGCACCCCGGGGTCGCCGAAGTCGCGGTCTTGGGGATGCCCCACCCGAAATGGGGTGAGATCGGTGTCGCGGTGTGGGTGCGCCAGCCCGATTCGGACACCGACGAGGACGAACTGCGCGAGTGGCTCGACCCCAAACTCGCCCGGTACAAGCTGCCCCGCCAGTTCATCCGCTGGCAAGTGCTGCCCAAATCCGGTTACGGGAAGATCGTCAAGCGCACGATCCGCGATCAGCTCCTCGACTCCGGCTGGACAGCGCCAGACTGATCTCTCGCCTTAGCCGGGCTCACAACAACGGCCCCGCAGCCCACCCGTGCGAGAGGCTATTCTCCACGGTCGGACATCGACTTGGTCAGATGCTCGACGGCACCTTCCAGGTGCTGCTGGAGTCGTGCCTCGGCGAGGTCCGGGTCGCCCGCGCGAAGAGCTTGGGCGATCTCGGCGTGCTCGTCCCACGCGGTCGTGAAGACTTCCGTGATGTGAAGCGACCCGACCATCGCTCGCTCGACCGTCGACCACATGGGCGTGATCGCTCGCTCGAAGTAGCCGTTGTCCGTCGCTCCGAGGATCGCCATGTGAAATGCACGATCGCTTTCGAGGAGCTTGGCCGCGTCGTAGGTGGCGACGTTGGGGTGGTGCTCTTTCACGATCCGTTCGATCTGCTCCAGACCGGATGCCGGCTGGCGCTGTGCCACATGTCGTGCGGCAGTGGTTTCCAGTGCCGCACGCACCTCGTAGACGTCCCGGACGTCCTGTTCGGTCAACTTGACGACCGCGACGCCACCACCGGGCACCAGCTCCAGCAGTCCTTCGGCCACGAGCTCGGTGACCGCAGCCCGGACAGGCATGCGGCTGACCCCCAGTTGCTTGGCCACCTGCACCTGGTTGAGCTTCGAGCCACCGGGGATTTCCTCGAGCGCGATGGCCAGCCGCAGACGATCTCGTACCGTGTGCACGAGGGCATTGGCATCTCGGGGTGGCAGCGAGGCCAGAGCAGAGCCCGTCCCCTCCGGTGACGACGACCCACCGCCGATGTCTCCGAGCGCCTGCCTAGGCATGTCTACCCCTCCGTCACCTGGGCGACGAAGGGGTAGACCGATTCAGCCATCCCGCCCGCCACCACGGACCAACCTCGCACTCAGTCTAACGGGCGGTGATACTGGATCCGCAATCCACTGGGGCGGGGGTCACGAGGGGCGCGTGACGAGCACATGGAGAGTGCGCGGGCCGTGAACACCTTCGACTCGATCGAGCTCGATGTCGCTGGTCGCCGACGGGCCGGAGATCAACGTGATGGGCCGTCCCGGATCCAGCCGCCGAAGCGCTTCGGGAACCGTCGCGACGATTTGGTCCGTGCGCACAACGCACAGGTGGTAGTCGGGCAGCAGGCTCAATGCTCGTCTCCCCTGTCCGGTACCGCCGTCGAGAACAATGGTGCCGGTCTCGGCGATGACGACGGCACATGTGGTCAACACGCCGTCCGCATCGTCCAGCGCGTCGAGCTCCAACGACGGCTCGTCTTGCAGCCAGCGGACGGCCGGCGTCTGCCACGGGGTGGGAAGGCCCGGCGGCCCGATCATGGTCGTCACCTCGCGCTTCGCGAGCCGAGTATCGATCTCGTCTGCCAGCTGCGCTTCCGGGACCTCCCACACCTCAGCGCGATAGTCGGCTATCCGCTCCGCCGCCAACCCCACGAGATCCGGGTGGGTTCGGCTGAGGTCGTACTCCCGTGGAATCAGAGACGGTGCCGGGCGATCGGCAAGCGCCGTGCGCACCCGGGTCAGGATGGTTTCTCGTGATTCGCTCACTGGTCCGGGCCTCCGCGGTTGTTCCGCCACCATGTCCGGAAGGACTCACTCGCGGGCAACGGCGCGTCACGTGCGCTCGTCCACCGCGAGCCCGGCCACGGCAGCCGAGAGATCTTCTCCGTCGGTGACAACCGGGCGGCGAGCGCACCTGTTTTCTGGGCCAGCTCGTACTTTCGGCGGCTTCTCATGATCGATGCCAAGGCTGACATCGCAATGGATTCCGGGGAGCGCTTGGACTTAGCCTCGACCGTTCTCGCCCGCAGGTGCGTGAGGACCTCGGGAATGTCGATGCGAACCGGGCACGCCTCGAAACATGCCCCGCACAGCGACGACGCGAAAGGCAGTGAAGCCGCCTGTTCGTCGTGCGGGTCGGATACCAGTTGCGGGGTGAGGATGGCACCAATCGGCCCCGGATAGACCGAGCCGTAAGCCTGCCCTCCCACGCGCTCGTAAACCGGACAGACGTTCAGGCACGCCGAGCACCGAATGCACCGCAACGCCTGCCGACCGACTGGGTCCGACAATGTCTCGGTGCGCCCGTTGTCGAGTAGTACCAGGTGAAAGTTCTGCGGTCCGTCCCCTGGTGTCACTCCAGCCCACACGGAGGTGTACGGGTTCATCCGCTCGGCTGTCGAGGAACGCGGCAGCAGCTGGAGGAACACCTCCAGATCACGCCAGGAGGGCAGCAGCTTCTCAATCCCCATCACCGTGATCAGCGTTTGCGGCAGGGTCAGGCACATGCGTCCGTTGCCCTCCGACTCCACGACCATGATGGATCCGGTGTCGGCGAGAGCGAAGTTCGCCCCGGACACGGCGACTTTCGCAGTGAGGAACTTCCGCCGGAGATGCGCTCTCGCCGCCTCGGCCAGCGCCCGCGGTTCGGCGGCCAGGTCGGCCGGGGCACCGGGCATTTCCCTGCGGAAGATGTCGCGGATCTCCGCCCGGTTGCGGTGGATGGCGGGCACCAGGATGTGTGATGGGCGGTCGTTGCCGAGCTGGACGATCAACTCGGCAAGATCGGTCTCGACCGCGGCGATGCCTCCGGCCTCCAGCGCCTCGTTGAGGCCGATCTCCGCGGTCGCCATCGACTTGACTTTGACCACCTCGTCAGCGCCGGCCTGCGCAGCGAGCTGCAGCACGATCTCATTGGCTTCGGCTGCGTCTCGTGCCCAGTGCACCACGCCTCCGCGCGCGGTCACCGCCGTTTCCAGCTGCTCTAGGTAAGTGTCGAGGTTGGCGAGGGTCTCGTCCTTGATCGCTTCGCCGGCACTGCGCAGCTGCTCCCAGTCCTCGACCTCCCCGACAGCCTCCGCGCGCTTTTCTCTGATCGTGTGCGTGGCGTGTTGCAGGTTGCGTCGCAACTGCGTGTCCGCGAGCGATGCGCGTGCGGCCTTGGGAAACGTGGGTACGCCCAGCCACGTCACGGGGTTTCGGCTGGTGCCGGTCACGCCGCGGGCCAAGGGTTTTCCTCCGTCGAAGCCAGAATCTCCGCCAGGTGCACGCCGTGCACCCCTGTCCGCAACCGGGACAGCCCGCCATTGATGTGCATCAGGCACGAGTTGTCACCTGCGGTGAGGACTTCGGCACGTGTGTTCAGCACGCACCGCATCTTGTCGCCCAACATGGCCACCGAGGTCTCGGAGTTCTTCAACGCGAACGTCCCACCGAAGCCGCAGCAGGACTCGGCCGAAGGCAATTCCACGAGGTCCAATCCGCGCGGACTTCCCTGAGCAGTCGCAGCGGCCGATCACCGACGCCCAGCATCCGCAGGGAGTGGCAGGTGGGGTGGTAGGTCACCCGATGCGGGAAGTACGCGCCCACGTCGGTCACCCCCATCACGTCCACGAGCAGCTCCGACAACTCGTAGATCCGTGGCGGTAACTGGCTGTCGAGTCCCTTCATGCGTGGGTATACGTCGCGCACCATCGCGGCGCACGAGCCTGAAGGGGCGACGACCACGTCGAACTCCTCGAACGCGCGGTCCAGCTGGAGCGCCAACGAAGTCGCCTCGTCCTGGTAGCCGGTGTTGAAATGCATTTGCCCGCAGCAGGTCTGCTCCATCGGGAAATGCACTTCACATCCCAACCGTTCGAGCAACCGAACCGATGCGCGCAGGGTGTTCGGGAACAGCGTGTCGCCCAAGCACGTCCCGAACAAGGCGACCTTGGAAAGGACTGCGGTCACGACTCGGTCCACTGCTTGGCGTTGTTGTTCTCGAGCAGCAGGGCGATCTCCGCCTCGCTGTAACCGACTTCTGCCAGTACCTCGCAGGTGTGCTCGCCCAGCAGTGGTGGCGCGTGGTGCAGCCAGTCCTGTCCGTTCGCACCGACGTTGACCGCCTGCCCCAGCACCTTCATCGAACCGAGTGCGGTGTGGTCGATCTCAGCGATCATGTCCAGGCCCGCGGTAACCGGGTGATCAAGGGCTTCGGCCACGGTGAGGACAGGCCCGCAAGGAACTCCGGATTCGCCAACGATATCCAGCCAGTCCTCGGTCGATTTGCTCGACAGCGTCTGCTCGATGAGCTCGCGCAGTTCGCCCCGGTGTTGCATGCGGGCGGCGTTGTCGGTGAAGCGCGGGTCGTCGACCAGGTCCGTCATTCCCAGTGCGTCGCAGAGGCGATGCCACATCTTCTCGTTGCCGCACGCCAGGGTCATCGCGCCGTCGGCCGTCTTGAACGTGCCTTGGGGGAACATGATCGGGTGGTCGTTGCCGTCCTGCCCGGGCACGACTCCGAGGCTGAGGTACTTCTGCGCCTGGTAGGACAGCAGAGTCAGCATCGACTGCATCAGCGATCCCTCGACCACCGTGCCCCGGCCGGTGCGTTCGCGCTCGTGGAGAGCGGCCAGCACGCCGACCGCACCGAAAACGCCGGTGGCCGAGTCGGCGACGGCGATCCCCACTCGCAGCGGCCCCGTCTCGGCGGTCCCGGTGACGCTCATCAGGCCCGACATCGCCTGTGCTGTCTGATCGAAACCGGCCAGTTCCGAGCCTGGCGGGCGCTGCCCGAACCCGCTGAGCGACACATAGACCAGGCGGGGGTTCAGCTCGTGCAGTGTCTCCACGCTCAGCCCCATCGCATCTGCGGTTCCTGGCTTGAAGTTCTGCACGAAGACGTCAGCACCGCGGATCAGTTCGCGGCACGCTTCCATGCCCGCGGCTGTCCGCAGGTCGAGGGCGACGCTCCGCTTGTTGCGGTTCGAGGCCAGGTAGTACACGCTCTCGTCGCCGTCGAACGGTCCGGATTGCCGTGCCGGGTCGCCCGAGGAAGCGGATTCGACCTTGATCACGTCGGCGCCGAGGTCGCCCAGCAGCATGGTCAGCGTGGGGCCGGACAGGTAGCGGGTCAGGTCCACCACGCGGATCCCGGTGAGCGCAGCCATCACGTGGTTCCCTTCTTGTTGAAAACGGGCAGCCGGCGTTCGGTGAACGCTGCTACTCCTTCCTTGAGGTCATCACCCTCGTGGGCTTCGATGCTCAGTCGGCTGAGCAGCTCGGTGTCGGCCGCTGTCAACGGCCGGCCGCACATGTCGGCGACCACCTTCGCGGCACGCATCGTCGTCGCCGAGTTGCCGCGGATCCGGTTCACCAGTTCGGCGACTTCCGGGCCGAGTTCGCCAGCCGGCACCAGGCGCTGCACGAACCCCAAGTCGCGGGCCTCGGTCGCAGGGATGAGCCGACCGCTGAACAGCAGGTATTTCAGCGCGGCGGGACCAATGAGGCGGGCCACCGCAGTGGACTCGGTGTAGCCGAGGATGACGCCGAGTTTTCCGATCGGGATGCCGAAGCGGGAATCCTCGGTAGCGATGCGGACATCGCACGCCGCCGCCAGCTCGCACCCGCCACCGACCGCGAGGCCCTGCACCGCCGCGATCACCGGCACTTCCAGGGTCTGGACCGCGCGCAGCGCCTCGGCGATGGATTCGTTGTAATCGGTGGCGGCGGAGGCCGTCATTCGCGTGTGCGGGAACTCCTTGATGTCGGCGCCGGCGGCGAACGCCTCGCGCCCGGCACCCCGGACAACCACCGCGCGCAAATCGGGCGCCGTCGCGAGGTCGTCGAAGATGCGCTTCAATCGCCGCCAGCTCGCCAAGGCGAGCGCGTTCCGCGACTCGGGCCTGCACAACGTGACGACCGCGATGTCGCCGAGGACCTGCAAGGCCACCCGGTCCTCGACCGAATCCGCCGGCGGCTCGTTCGCCAGCAGGCGTTGCAGCAATGGCTCGAGTTCGGCGGAAACGCTCGACTCCTTCGTTTCAGTCATGTCCCTGTGCTCCCTGAGTGCACGGCTGGAGGTTGGCGCCGGACGGCGCACCGGCGTCGGGGCTGATACGCCGTCCGGAGACCTGGGGGGATCAGTGGGTGGTGTCGACGGACACGTGCTTGCGCTGGGTGAAGCTCTCCACCATGCCTTCCAGGGAGAACTCGCGGCCGATACCGCTTTGCTTGTACCCGCCGTAGGACTGGCCGAGCACCTGCCCGCCGCCTTGGTTGACCTGCACCCATCCGGCTTCGATCGAGTGCGCGGTGCGCAGTGCTCGGCCGATGTCGTGGGTCCAGATGAACGCCGACAACCCGTAGTGCGAGTCGTTGGCCATCTTGATCACGTCGTCCTCGTCGTCCCACGGGATGACGCACATCACTGGCCCGAAGATCTCCTCCTGGGCGATGCGCCACTCGTTGTCCACGCCGACGAACACCGTGGGTTCGACGAAGTAGCCCTCAGCCAGCGGACCCTCGGCGGGGGGTGCACCGCCGATCGCCACGACCGAGTCGTTGCGGCTCAGGCCTTCGTCGATGTAGCCGCAGACGCGGTCGAACTGCTTGCGGTTGACGATGGCGCCGATGTCGCTCTCCTCGTCGAGCGGGTCGCCGACCTTGAGCTTGCCCAGATGCGAGACGACCTTCTCGACGAACGAGTCGAGGATCGAGCGGTGCACGAACAGACGAGAACCCGCCGTGCAGGACTGGCCCTGGCGGACGAACCTCATTCCGGTGATCGTTCCCTGCGCCACCCAGTCCTCGCCGGCGTCCGGGTAGACGATCTGGGGGTTCTTGCCTCCGAGTTCCAGCGACACCGGGACGATCCGCTCGGCAGCGGCGCTCATCACGCGCTTGCCCACGGCCGTGGAACCGGTGAACGACAGTTTGCGGACGTCGGGATGCGTGATCAGCGCTTCCCCTGCCTCGGAGCCGAAGCCGACGACCACGTTCAGCACGCCGCGCGGCAGGAACTCGTGGCAGATCTTCGCGATCTCCAGAACGGCCAGCGGCGCGTCCTCGGCGGCCTTGAGCACCAGCGCGTTTCCGGCCGCGAGCGCCGAGGCGATCTTCATGACCGCGAGCTGGACCGGCGCGTTCCACGGCACGATCGCGCCCACGACCCCCAGCGGCTCACGTCGCGAGTAGTCCAGCACCGAGGGGTTCAGCGGGATCGTCTCGCCCTTGACCTCGCTGGCGACCGAGCCGAAGTACCGGAACACGTCGATCGCGAACTGGACCTCGCCGCGGGACTGGGTGCGCAAGGCGTTCCCGTTCTCCTCGGAGATGATGCGCGCGATGCGCTCGAGGTGGGGCTCCAGCGCATCCGCGATCTGCTGCAACAGCCGACCTCGCGCCCGCGGGGCGGTATCCCGCCACCCCGGGAAAGCCCTCCAGGCGGCGTCCACGGCATCGGCGATGTCCTTCTCGCCACCCCGTGGAACCCGGGCGATCACCTTGCGGTTGCGGGGACTTTCCACCGCGATGAACTGCTCGCTGCGAGCGCCGACCCACTGGCCATCCAACAGGTTCAGGTAGTCGCCTGCGACCACTGCCGATTCCGTTCCCATGACGTCTCCGTTTCTCACGATTTTCAGCAAGTCGACGCTGCGCTTCAGCCACGCGGTCATGCGGTGCGGTTGATGACCTTGATCACTGCGGAGGAGTCGAGATGACCGTCGGTACTTGCCAATTCGTCGACCACTCGGCGCGCGCCCTGGCCGACTACGAGTTCCACACCGGCACTTTCGGCAGCGGTGGCCGCCAGTCCGAGGTCCTTGGCCAGCAAGGCTGCCGCGAACTTCGGGGCGTAGCCGTTGTCGGCGGCCGACCCCTCGACCAGGCCCGGTAGCGGGGTGAAGTTGTGCAGGGCCCAGCAGTCGCCGGACGAGGTGCTCAGCACGTCGAAGAGGTTCTTCGGGGAAAGACCGAGCTTTTCGGCCATGACGAAGGCCTCCGCGAGCGCCACGAGGCTGGCGCCGACCACCATCTGGTTGCACGCCTTGGCCACCTGACCGGCACCAGGCCCCCCGACGTGGAAAACCCGCGCCCCCAGGGCATCTAGCGCGGGCCGAGACTGCGCGATGGCTTCGTCAGAGCCGCCGATCATGAAGGTGAGAGTTCCCGCCGACGCGCCGCTCACCCCTCCGGAAACCGGTGCGTCGACTACGTGAATTCCCAGGCGCTCCCCGACGCTGTGCAGCTCCAGCGCAGTCGGCACGTCGATGGACGAGGAGTCCACGACCACAGCGCCAGGCGCCAACTTCTTCAGAGGCGTGAGCTCGCCGCACAGGACTTCGCGGACGTGCTCGCCCTTGGGGAGCATCGTGACCAGGATGTCCGCGCCCTTCGCAGCGTCGTCCGCCGAGGCCACAACGGGCACCCCCGCGCGGTGGGCCTGCTCTCGCGCTGCCTCGGCGATATCGAACCCACGCACTTCATGGCCGGCCTTGACCAAGTTCACGGCCATCGGCCGACCCATGTTTCCCAGACCGACGAACCCGACAGTGCTCATCGTTCCTGCTTTCACTCGGTGACGTGGTTGTGCAAATCACTATCGGACCCGATTTTGTGCACAGGCAAGACGAATCTGCGCAAGGGTGGTGTGCAAAAATGAACAACGTGAACCTCGAAGACCTCCGGTACTTCCTCGCGTTGACCAGGTACGGACGGCTCACCGTCGCGGCCGAGCGCCTCGGCGTGGAGCACACCACCATTCGGAGACGCGTCGCGGCACTCGAGAAGCAACTAGCGAGCAGGCTGTTCGACAAGAGCCCGCAGGGTTGGACGCTCACGTCGACCGGTCAGCGGCTCCTGCCGTACGCGCGGCGGATCGAGGCGGAGGCGGACGCGGCGCACGCCGTGATCACCGATTCGCAGCACAGCCCGCAAGGCACGGTGCGGATCGTGGCCACGGACGGTTTCGGCGGGTCGGTCATCGCCCCGGGCCTCGCTCGCCTGCGGCGCCGGCATCCCGCACTGGAGGTCGAACTGGTCACCACGAGCAGCCTGCTCAGCTACGGCGTGGGCGAGTTCGACATCGCCGTCACCATCCACCGGCCAGAACGCAGCGGGTTCCAGATGACCCACCTCTGCGACTACGACCTCCGGCTGTACGGCACTCAGCAATACCTCGATGAACACGCGACGATCCGCACCGTCCGTGATCTCGCGGACCACGACCTGGTTTGGTTCGTCGAGTCCTTGCTCGACCTACCAGAGCTGCAGAGCGCCGAGGAAATCACCTCGAAGGCCAACATCGTGTTCCGGACGACCAACCTGTTCGCCCAGCTCGAGGCAGCAGCCAACGGAGTCGGACTCGGCCTGCTGCCGTGCTTCCTCGCCCATCACGACTCCCGGCTCCAGCCGGTGCTGCATGGCGAAGTCCGCGCTAGGCGCAGCTTCTGGATGATCGTCCCCACCCGATTGATGAACACCGAACGCGTCAACGCGGTCTGCGCGCGCCTCACCGAGATAGCGAAGGACGACCGGCTGCGGCTTCTCCCACCCGTCGCACCAGGAGAAGAAGCCGCAGCCAGCCTGTAGGCACCGGTTTTCGGATTGTCGTTAGGACCAGGCGGTCAGGCGGTTTCGGTGATCGGCCGGTCCACCCAGGACATCAGGCCGCGCAGCTTGGCTCCCACCTGCTCGATCTCGTGGTCCTTGCCCCGCTGGCGCAATGCGAGGAAGTTCGGACGGCCGTTGTCGTCCTCCGCGATCCACTCCTTGGCGAAGGTGCCGTCCTGGATTTCGCCCAGGATCGTCCGCATCTCCGCCTTGACCGCGTCGTTGACGATCCGCGGGCCGCGGGTCAGGTCGCCGTACTCGGCGGTGTCGCTGCACGAGTACCGCTGGCGCGCGATACCGCCCTCGTAGATCAGATCCACGATCAGCTTCATCTCGTGAAGCACCTCGAAATACGCCAACTCCGGTTGATAACCCGCCTCGACGAGCACCTCGAACCCGGCCTCGATCAGACGGGAAACGCCGCCGCACAACACAGCCTGCTCACCGAAGAGGTCTGTCTCGGTCTCCTCGGCGAACGTCGTCTCGATGACGCCGGCTCGTGTACCGCCAAGGGCCTTGGCGTAGGCCAGGCCCAGCGTGAGGGCGCTCCCCGAGTCGTCCTTGTCCACCGCGACCAGCGCCGGGACGCCCTTGCCGTCAACGAACTGCCGACGAACCAGGTGTCCAGGCCCCTTGGGCGCCACCAGGAGCACGTCCACACCGTCCTGCGGCGTGATGTAGCCGTAGCGCACGTTGAAGCCGTGGCTGAACAGAACGGCGTTGCCAGCTTCGAGGTTCGGAGCGATGTCGTCGGCGAACAGGCTTCGCTGCACCGTGTCCGGTGCCTGGATCGAGATCACGTCGGCTTCAACCGCTGCCTGGGAAGGCGTCACGACCCGCAGTCCCTCCTCCTCGGCCTTCGCCCGGGACTTCGACCCCTCGGGCAAACCGATGCGGACGTCAACACCCGAATCCCGCAGGCACAACGCGTGCGCGTGCCCCTGACTGCCGTACCCGATCACCGCGACCTTGCGGTCGCGCAGGACGCCCAGATCAGCGTCTTCGTCGTAGTAGATGGTGGTCGCCATTACCTTCCTTGCCCTCTCCTGCCGACCGTCCGCGATAGCGGCGCCGACCTCGCCGATGGTTCGTGGATCCAGGATACATCGTGCTCGAGGTTGCAGTTCCCGAGCGGGGAGCCATTGGCACGACCTGGCCGTTGGCCCGGCGAGCTCAGCCCTCACCGGGCCAACGGGTGTGAATTACCCGACCGGCTCCCTCTCCACCTGCTCGTCGAAGGCGCCGCGAAAAACCAGCACCGAGACGGCCGCGGAGACGAAAAGCAGCACGAGCACGATCCACATGCCGCTGCGCTGGCTACCGGTCAGGTCCGAGAGCCAGCCGGTCAGGAACGGACCCACGAATCCGGAGGCGTTGCCCAGCGTGTTGACCAGCGCGATTCCCCCGGCGGCTGCGGCGCCGGTCAGCAATCTCGTCGGCATGCCCCAGAACGGGGGCATCGAGCACAGGATTCCGGTAGCCCCGATGGTCACGCCCGCCATTGCCAGGAAGGGACTGCCCGCGTACATGGCCGCAACGATGCCGATACCGCCCACCGTTGCCGGAATCGCGAAGTGCCGCACCACTTCGCCTTTCACATCGGAATGCCGAGCCCAGAAGATCATGCCGACTGCGGCCACGCCGTACGGAATAGCAGTGAGCAGGCCGACCTCGAGCGTCGAGTACTCCACACCGTAGGTTTCCTTGAATCCCGCGATGATGGTCGGGAGGAAGAACCCGGTGGCGTACAAGCCGTACAAGATTCCGAAGTAGGTCAGCCCGAGCAGCCACACCCGCGGTTGCAGCAACGCGTCACGAACCCGGTGCGACTTTTCACCATCGCCTTCCTCAGCCCTCAAATCGGCGACGAGGAGCTGCTTTTCCCTGCCAGTGAGCCAAGTCGCGCCTTCTGGTCGATCAGTCAGGTAGAACCAGCAGATCACGCCGAGGATCACAGCGGGCAGTCCCGTCATCAGGATCATGAATCTCCACCCTGACATCCCCGGGAGGATCGCCGCGCCGTACTGGATCAAGGCACCGGCAATGGGAGCACCGACTACCGAGGTGAGCGGAATGGCGACGAGGAACAGTGCCATTGCTCTGGCTCGGTCGCGCTTGGTGAACCAGTAGGTCAAGTAGAGCAAGACGCCCGGGGCGAAACCGGCTTCGGCCATGCCGAGGAGCAGGCGGAGAACGTAGAGACTCTCAGCATTGGGAACGAAAGCGATCAGCGACGCGACAACTCCCCAGCTGACCAGGATTCGCGCCAGCCAGCGACGAGCGCCGAACCGGTGCAGCGCAAGGTTGCTCGGTACCTCAAGCACGAGGTAACCGAGGAAGAAGATTCCTGATGCGAAGCCGAAGGCGGCTGCACTCAAGCCCAGGTCGGTCTTCATCCCGGCCGGGCCGGCGAAGGCGAGATTGGTTCGATCGAGATAGTTGACGAGGTACATCAACCCCAGGAACGGGGAAAGTCGCCAGAGGACCTTTTTTCGCAGGCGATCTCTGACCGCGGTGTCGGAGAAGTCGCTCGTGGTCACGGGAATACCTCCTGACGGTTCGACTGTGAACCGTCGTCTGCATGGGCGTCTGAACTCGCTCGCGCTTGGACTGCAGATGGGGCCGGCGAGCAGAAGAGCACGGCTAGGCAGCCGTGCGGCGCTCGGACTGGCGAGCGCTCACTGCGTAAGAACAGAGGAAGCTTCCGCATCCAGAAGCCTGGATCCAGGATGTGAGGACGGTAACCACACGCCCGAAAGGTGTCAACGTCAAGCCGAGCAGGAAACGATCAGCCATCACCCGTCGAATAGCCTATCCGCAGCCTTTCGACCTGCGCAAACGTTGCAGCCAAGCTACTCGCCCCAACGGACACCCACCCATTCCCCCTGCGCGGCAGCCGAATCAAGCTTGTCCGCCCCGGACGAAGTGTTCCGCCCGGTTCGAAACGCGGACAACTAGCGATCATCGCCGATCAAGCCGCCCGAAGGGCCGCAGTCGTAGCACGTCCAAGCCACCGAAGGGCACACCCTTCCCAAAAGTGCCTTGAGTCACGTAGGGTCGATGCGTATCCTGGCTCCTGGATCCACGATCCATCGAAGGTGGTCCGTGTGACTTTTCCAAGCGGTCGCCGCCTCATCCTCACCGCTCGGCCGCAGCACCTTGCCCAACGGCGTTGAAGGATCCAAGTCAGGTTCAAGCTCTGCGGGAATCGTCGTTCAGGCGGTCATCGCCGGGAATCCGCCGCAACCACGGTCAGCACGAGACTCGAAAGGTCCGTACTCAACATGGCAGACACCGTCGTCAGCTCAAGACAGCCACTCGCCGTGCCAGTAGGCATGCGGGCAGCCGTGGTCGACTGCGACACGCACCCGATCCTCCCGTCGGCACGCTCCCTTCTTCCCTACCTCGACGAGTACTGGGGCGATCAGCTGGTCGGGGCGCTCGCGCCGTACTACGACCCGAGCTACCACCCGAGCGGGTCGAACATCGCTCAGCTGCCGGACGCGCGAACCGACGGTGACGGCCGTGCGGCCACCCGGGTCGAGGACTTCGTGGCGGACGTGTTCGCCGACGGTGGTCCCGACATCGCGATCCTGAACTGCCTCTACGGGATCCAGCAGATGCACCAGCCGCGCCGCGAGGCGGCCCACGCCCGTGCACTCAACGACTGGATCGCCCATGAGTGGCTGGCGCAGGACTCACGGTTGCGAGCTTCGATCGTCGTCCCGCAGGGCACCCCGGAGCTGGCAGCCGAGGAGATCGAGCATCGCGCTGGTGACGACCGGTTCGTCCAGGTCCTGTTGCTCGGGCAGTCGGAACTCCTCTACGGGCGGCAGATCAACTGGCCGATCTGGGAGGCCGCCGAGCGCAACGGCCTGCCCGTCGCCATTCACATCGGTGGCGTGTTCCGGCAGGCCCCGACCTCGGTCGGATGGCCGACCTCGTACCTGGAGTGGTACGTCGGCCAGCAGTCCAACCTCGAGGCTCAGCTCAATTCGATTGTCTCCGAGGGGATCCTGCAGAAGTTCCCCAACACGCAGATCGTCGTCAGCGAGGTCGGGTTCAACTGGTATCCGCCCTTCGCGTGGAAGTTCGACAAGCTCTGGAAGAGCTACCGGCACGACGTTCCGTGGGTTGATCGTGCTCCATCCGAGCTCATGCGCGACCACGTGCGGTTCACGACTGCACCGTCCGACGGCGCCGAGGAGCGCGGCGGCCTGGACCGAATCGTCGAGCGCATGGGCAGCGATCGCATGCTCGTCTACTCCAGCGACTACCCGCACCAGCACACGACGAGCCCGCACCAGATCACCAACGGCACGTCGAACAACGAGCTGATCGACCGCATCTACCGGAACAACGCCTGGGACCTCTACCACCTGAGCGTTCCGGCCGACTCGTGAAAGGTGGCCACGCCATGACTGTTCTTGACCACGCCCCCGCCACCGCACCTGTGGGTCCGCCGGTGCTCGGCACCGGGATCTTCGATGTGGACATCCACCCGGTCCCCAAGGAAGGCCTGATCGCCTCGTACCTGCCGGAGCGGTGGCGCACGCACATCGCCGAGTACGGCGTGCGGACCACCAATGGCCTGTCGACGGTCACCGAGTACCCGCAGATGTACGGCGGTGCCATGCGCAATGACGCCTGGCCCGACGACGGCGCCTACCCGGGCTCGTCGCTGGAGCTGATCCGCTCCCAGCTGCTCGATCCCTACAACATCACGATCGGCGTGCTGCAGTGCCTCGCACCGGGTGGCCAGACCCTCAACCCCGCCAGCCAGGCGCTGGACCCGCGGATCGCCGATGTCCTCACCCGCGCCATCAACGACTGGCAGCTCGAGCATCTCGTCTACCCCGAGCCGCGGTTGCGCGCTTCGGCACCGGTCGCCTTCGAGGCCGCCGAGTTCGCGGTCAAGGAGATCGAACGGGTCGGTTCCAACCCGGGTGTCGTCTCCGTGCTGGGGCTGAGCAAGACCCTCGAACCGCTCGGCAGCCGCAAGTACTGGCCGATCTACGAGGCCGCGGTCGCGCACGGTCTGCCGATCCAGTTCCACCTCTCCCAGGGCGGTGGGCACGCCAACACCGGCACCGGCTGGACCTCCTACCACACCGAGTACCACGTCGGGCACACGCAGAGCCTGCAGGCGCAGATGCTGAGCCTGATCCTCACCGGGACCTTCGACCGGTTCCCTGACCTGAAGGTCATGTTCGTCGAGGGCAACGTGGTGCACTTCGCGCCGCTGGCGCAGCGCCTCGACTACCACTGGAAGAACCTGCGCAGCGAGGTCCCGGAGCTGCGGCGCAAGCCGTCGGAGTACATCCGCGACCACATCTGGGTCTCGACCCAGCCGATCGATGAGCCGGAGAACCCGAAGCACCTCGCCGAGATGATCGAGGAGTTCTGCCCGGACAACGTCGTGTTCGCCTCCGACTACCCGCACTTCGACTTCGACTCCCCCGAGACGGTTTTCCCGGCCGTCTTCCCGGAGCAGATGAAGCAGAAAATCTTCCGTCACAACGGACTCCGCTTCTTCGGCCTGGACCGGTGACGCCATGACCAAGTACGCAGTCGCCAACGCCGCCGACATCGCACCTGGCGAGCGCATCATCGTCGAGCTCGAAGGACGTAAGATCGGCGTGTTCAACATCGACGGCGAGTACTACGCCCTGCTCGACCAGTGCCCGCACGCTGGTGCCGCGTTGTGCAGTTTCGGCACCATCTTCGGCGTCTCAGATGCCGAGGCCCCGGGCGAGCCGGTCAACTACGAGCGGAATCGCTCGCTCCGTTGTCCGTGGCACGCGTGGGAGTACGACATCCGCACCGGCGAGTCGTTCTTCGACCCGCGCAACTCCCGCGTCCGCAAGTACAACGTCGAGGTCGTGCCCGGATCCCCGGAAGACACCGTCGACCCCGATGGTGGCGTTCAGAAGGGCCCGTACGTGATGGAGGGCTACGAGGTGACCCTCGACGGCGACCTCGTCGTCGTCGACACCAGCCGGCGCCGTCCCGCTCGCGGGCCCCGAGCGGAAACGGCCAGCGGGGCCTAACCGTCCCGGTTACTCGCGCCGGGCCGGTGGGACTCCCCCGCCGGCCCGGCGCCAACGGCCTATGCCAAGCACGTTCGAACGGATGGTCACCATGACGAATTCCACCGCCGCCGACCGCTCCGAGATCCCCACGATCATCGCCGAGATGGTGCCGGAAGCGGAAGGCGTCGTATCCCTCCACCTCGAGCCGGAGGGTGACGACAAACTGCCGGTTTGGGATCCCGGTGCGCACATCGATCTCGTACTGGGCGACGACCTGGTCCGCCAGTACTCGTTGTGCGGGGACCCTACAGACCTGAGCAGCTGGAAAATCGGCGTGCTGCGCGAGCCCGAGAGCCGTGGTGGCTCCTCCTACGTTCATGACACGCTCCGCGTCGGCGACCGCGTGCTGTGCCGCGGCCCGCGCAACAACTTCACCCTCGCCGACGCCGGCGAATACCTCTTCATCGCGGGCGGCATCGGGATCACCCCGATTCTGCCGATGCTCCGCAGCTGTGAGACCGCCGGAAAGCCGTGGCGACTGGTCTACGGAGGCCGTCAACGAGCGTCCATGTCATTCCTCGACGAGCTCGCGACCTACGGCGAGCGAGTCACCGTGTGGCCGCAGGACAGCCACGGAATTCTCGATCTCGAAGATCTGCTCGGCACACCTCGTGCCGGCACGCAGATCTACTGCTGCGGTCCGGGAGGCCTTCTCGACGCCGTGGAGGAACGCTGCGGGATCTGGCCGGCGGGCACGCTCCACCTTGAGCGGTTCCGCCCCCAGGACGGCGCCCTGGATGGGAAGAACACCGCCTTCGAGCTCGTGCTCGACTACTCCGACGTCACCATCACCGTGTCACCAGAACAAACGATCGCCGAGGCGGTCGAAGCCGCCGGGGTGCACCTGCCCACCTCGTGCCGCGAAGGGACCTGCGGCACCTGCGAAACCGTCGTGCTCGAAGGTGAACCGGACCACCGCGACTCCTACCTGACCCCGGAGGAGAAGGCGTCGAACGAGGTCATGATGCCGTGCTGCTCCCGCTCATTTTCATCACGGCTCGTCCTCGACCTCTAAACGCTCATCCCCGAGGTCGGTAGCGACGACCGTGAACAGCGCCCGGCCCCGTCTTCGCGAAAAGGAACGCTCAAATGAATATTCGCGACCGTGATGCGAAGTTCTTTGCCTGTCCTGGTCAAGAATGCGGCCACCCAGTTTGACCTGGGCGATCGTGACGTCCGATGATCGGCGACCGGGGCTGTTCGTCTGGTCCATCGGCTCTTAGCTCAGGTGCTGTCCTGGCTAGCCCTGTTCGCTCGCTCGCCGGCGTCGAAGGACGCAGAGATACTCGCAATTGCGACACGAGGTCGCTGTGCTGCGACGGGACAATCCGAGACCGCTGATGCGGGACTGCAAGAGCCAGAAATACTCAACACGCCAGCAACTCAGCCGAAAATGCCATCCCGGCGACAAAGCCGGCGGAAAGTCCACCTTATCGAGTTGCGCGCACGGGAGTCCAACTGTCGGCCGCGACATAAGCACATGGACGACCGCGATTACGACGTGCTCGACGAAGCTTGATAACGAACAGCTGAACGCCCAACGAACTCGCTGGCGGCACTGAGTCGAACGCTTGCGGTCCCACCTGATCTCTCACGCACCGAGCCCATCAATCAACTCTGCTGTGGGACGGGCTCGTGGCCGCCCGCCGCCAGGCCGGCGAACACGGCTTCCGTCAGGTCCCCGAGAACCGGGGAGTGACGGGACGGGGTCCACACAGTCGAAGTGATCCAGGCCAGCGGCTCGCCGTGGATCGGGCGCCACGTGAGGCCTGCGGGTAGTTGCTGAGCTGGTTCTTCGTTGAGGTGGACACCGAGCCCCGCGAGCACCAAGCCCTGGATGAAGCCTGGGTTGCGTGCGTGGCGGATCATGCCGGGCATGAAGCCGTGATCTCGGCACACCGTCAGCATGTGGTCGTACAGGTGGGAGGCCATCTTCCGCGGAAAAACCACCAGGGGCGAGTCGTTCAGGTCGCGGAGGTCGACCGTCGAGTGATCGGCCAGTTCGTGGGTACGGGGCAGGAGAACGCCGATCACACGGCGCATGCTGGCGCTGCATTGCAGGCCGACCGTATCGCAGGGATGACGAACGACCCCGAGGTCCAGTTCGCCTCTTCGCAGGTCGTGGACCTGTTCGTTGGTGGTAGCTTCCCGTAGCTCGACCAGCACATCGGGGTGCGCTGTCCGGAAATGGCCGACCATCGTCGCCAGCACCGCCACGCTGGTGTCCGGCGGAACACCCACCCGCAGCGCCGTCATGCCGCCGGATCGGGCTCGGCCCATCGCCTGGTGGACGGCTTCGACATCGTCCAGTACGCGGCGGGCGTACTCCAGGAGCAGCGCTCCGGCTTCGGTCAGCTGGACCCGGCGCGGGTTCCGGTCGAAGAGGTCGACGCCCAGCTCACGCTCGAGGTCACGGATGCGCTGGGACAACGGCGGTGACGCCATGTGCAGTCGATGCGCCGCCCTGCCGAAATGCAACTCCTCGGCAACAGCGACGAAATACCGAAGGTGACGTAGCTCCACCAAAGCACGATATCAAGCTGATAGTGCTGTACACAAAGGTTTGGTCCTTCCGGAATAACGCGACTCTGATGCAGAATTCTGAGTCGAGTCAGCAAACGCATCGGTGGAATTGAGGAATTTGTGGCAACGGAAATCTTCGACTCGAATGCGCCCGTCCAATGCGAAATCGACGGCCAGATCGGTGTGGTCCGGCTGAACCGGCCCACGAAGCTGAACGCGTGGGATATGAGCATGCGTGCGGAACTAACCGAGCGAATCACCGGACTCGCGCAGGACGACGCCTGCAAGGCGATCGTGCTCGCTGGCACGGGCGGCAACTTCTGCGCGGGGCAGGACCTCAACGAGACCGCGGCGTTCGCGCCGGACGATCCCGGGGTCGCCGAGGACTGGATCGCCAGCTTCGACGCCATCTACGCGGCCACCCGCAACAGCCCCAAGCCCGTCGTCGCGGCGGTCGAAGGCGTCGCGGCCGGATCGGGATTCCAGTGGGTGCTGCTCGCCGACATCCGCGTCGGTCACGCCGCGACCCGCATGGGGCAGCCCGAGGTACTATCCGGCATTCCGAGCATCACGGGTGTGTGGGCGATGTGGAGCGTGCTGGGGCGGGCGAAGGTGACTGAGTTCGCACTGAGCGGACGCCTGGTCAACGGCGAAGAGGCACTCCGGCTCGGCCTCCTCAACTATGTCGTCGAGGAGGGACAGGTCTTCGAGAAGGCGATGTCCGAGGCCAGGCGACTGGCCGACCTGCCCGGTGTCGCGGTCCGCACGACGAAGGACTGGATCCGCCGGATCGAGGAAGCCGCCTACCAGGAGGCGGTCACGTGGGCCAAGCAGGTGCACCGCGAGTCGAACGCCTCCGGAGAGCCGCAACAGGAGATGCGCCGCTTCCTCGATGGAGCGCGTCGATGACGGAGCAGGCACGCATGATGGCCGCCCGGTCCTATGACGAGATGTGCGCCGCGCACCGCTGGGAGATTCCGGCGGAGTACAACATGGCGGTCGACGTGGCCGACCATCACGACCGCGGCACACAGGCATTGATCTTCGAGGACTTCACCGGCGCTCACGTCGAGGTCTCCTGGGGAGAGGTACAGGACCGTTCCCGCCAGGTAGCGGCGTATCTGCGTGACCTCGGGGTGCGCAAGGGCGATCGCGTCGCTGTCCTGCTGCCCCAACGCCCGGACACCCCGGCGGTCTACCTGGGTGTGCTGCGGACGGGTGCGATCATGGTGACTCTGTCGCTGCTGTGGTCCGATGATCCGATCCGCGCGCGCGTCGCCGACTGCACTCCGGCGGTCATCCTCGCCGACAGCGACGGGCTGGGCCGTCTCGAGGGCATGGAAGGAACGTCGGTGATCGACGTTGACGACCCGGCCTTCGACAATGTCGAGCCGGTCTTCAACGACGTACCCACCAGCCCGGACGACCCCGCGCTGATCTTCTACACCTCGGGCACCACGGGCCCGGCCAAAGGCATAGTCCACGCTCATCGCAGCCTGATCGGGCACAACGAGTTCACGCACTGCCATGATCTCCGGCCCGGTGACGTCTTCCACGGCGTCGGAGACTGGGCCTGGTCGATGGCGAAGCTGCTCGGTCCGCTGCGCGCCGGCGCGGTCCACCTGGTGTATCGCCCGGAGAAGGGGCTCGACCCGCTTGGTCTGCTCGACAGCATGAGCCGCAACGAGGTCACGCACGCACTGGTCAACCCGACCTTCCTGCGCAAGGTCCGGCTGGCGGTGCCGGACGTGGGGGCCCGGTTCCCCCAGCGGTTCACCACGATCTGCTGTGCGAACGAGCCACTGCGGCCCGAACTGATCGCGTGGTTCGAGGAACAGTTCGGTACCCGCCTGCTCGACTACTACGGGTCGACCGAGTCCTATCCGCTGCTGGGCAACTTTCCCGGCCTCGAGGTCCGGCCGGGTTCGGTCGGCCGCCCGTTGCCCGGCTGGGAGGTCGCGCTGCTCGACCGCGACGAGAACCCGGTCGAGCCGGGACAGCCCGGGGAGATCTGCCTGCGCGTCAACAGCAATCCGCAGTTCCCGCTCGGCTACTGGCAGCGGCCGGAGGCCTCGAAGCGCGACTTCGGCGGGAAGTGGTTCCACACCAAGGACGAGGCGATCGTCGACGACGACGGCTTCTACTGGATCTCCGGACGCGTCGACGACGTCATCAAGACCTCGGGCTACCGGATCGGCCCCGACGAGGTCGAGGACGTCGTGCGCCGACTCGCCTTCGTCAACGAAGCAGGGGTGATCGGCGTCGCGGACCCGGTAAAGGGCCAGGCGCTCGAGGTCTGGGTGGAACTGAAGGATCCGACGAAGGCAAGCGACGAACTCGCGGCGAAGGTCGCGAGGCACATCCGAGAAGAGTACTCGAAGTTCGCCCAGCCGCAGGCGGTCAGGTTCGCCGACGACCTGCCCCGATCGGCTACGGGCAAGGTGCGCCGCGCTCAGCTGCGCCAATGGAGTCAGGCCACGCACACCGATGATGTTGTCGCGTAACCACGAGGTGATCACATGTCAACGAAGACATCCCGCGCCCGCGAAGCCAACCGATCACGGGTCCGCGCACTCCTGACCGGCGTGAGCGGCACATTCGTCGAGTACTACGACTTCGCCGTGTACGGACTGGTGGCGCCCGTCATCGCCACCCAGTTCTTCCCCACCGGTGACTCCCTGTCCGCGCTGTTGGCCACTTTCGGAATCTTCGCGATCGGATTCGTCGGCCGCCCGCTCGGCGGAATCGTGTTCGGGCACTTCGGCGACAAGGTCGGCCGCCGCAACGTGCTCTCGGTCGCCATCATCATGATGACCGCTTGCACGGTCCTGGTCGGACTACTGCCGGCCTATTCGACGATCGGCATCGCGGCTCCACTGCTACTGCTCGCGTTGCGCCTGATCCAGAACTTCTCGGTCGGCGGCGAGTTCTCGGGTGCGTCCGCGTTCGTCGTCGAACACGCACCTCCCGAACGGCGCGGTGTCCACGGCGCATCGATCAACATCTCTTCGGTGTTCCCCTTCGTCGCGGCGATCGCCCTGGTACTGCCGTTCTCCGCGATCCTTAGTGACACACAGTTCGCCGCATGGGGATGGCGAATCCCGTTCCTGCTGGCAGGCCCGCTGGGCATCATCGGCCTCTACCTGCGGCTCAAGGTGGAGGAAACCCCGGCGTACCAACAGGCCAAGCAGCAGGGCAACCTCGAGCGACTGCCGGTCGTGACGGCACTCCGCACGCAGTACCGACGCATCCTGCTGCTCTTCGTCTCGGCAGCGGTCTCGGGAATCTCGTTCTACATGCTGAGCTCTTACATGGTCACCCACCTGACCAAAGAGCTGGGCTTCGGCCGCACCCCAGCGTTGCTCATCAACGCGGCCGCCGTACTGGCTTTCTGCGTCGCCGGACTGGTCTACGCCCGGATCTCCGACAAGATCGGACGCAAACCAGTCACCCTCGTCAGCCACGCCGCCGTCGTCATATTGGCCGTGCCGTCCTTCGTCCTCATGGCCGTCGGCAACGTGTTCACCGCGACGATCGGCCAGTGTCTGTTCGCGATTTCCCTGGCCGGGCTTTCGGTGATGACCACCGTGATCTCAGTCGAACTCTTCCCACCACAGGTCCGCTACAGCAGCAACGCGCTCGGCTACCAAGGCGCCTACATGATATTCGCCGGCACGGCGCCCTTCCTGTCCACCTGGCTGGTCGGCATCACGGGCAGTTCCCTCGCCCCGGCCGTCTACGTCTCCACGGCCGCGCTGATCTCCTTCTGCGTCCTCGCTGCCCTTCTCCCCGAGACACGCTCGGCGCCGCTGTCCGAGATGACGCCCGCCGCCAAGGGGGTGCTCGATCCGACTCCGCCCACCGCCGCCTGACCCACCACACCGGAGGACCACTGTGGACATGCCCCACCTCTTCTCGCCGATCCGGATCGGGAAGCACGAGCTGCCGAACCGCCTTTACGTACCCGCTCACCAAGAGATGTTCGCCGAAGACGGGCTCCCCAGCGCACGCCAGGCGGAGTACTACCGGCTTCGCGCTCGCGCGGGCGCCGCCATGCAGGTCACCGGAAACACCGCCGTGACACTGTCGCAGCGGGCCGAGATGGGGCCTGCCAGGATGGCCAACCACGATGACAGCGTCATTCCGGGCTACCAGATGCTTGCGGACGCCGTGCACGCGGAAGGTGGGCGGCTACTCGCCCAGCTTTCGCACTCGGGCCTGCTGACCCACTCGGCCAACATGCACGTGCTTTCCGCGAGTGAGTATCGTCCGGAAAGGACCAGGGAAACCGCGTCCCCGATCTCCTCGGAGCAGATCGCCGAGGTCGTCACCGCATACGGCGCGGCGGCTGCCCGCGTCCACGAGGGACAGCTCGACGGTGTCGAATTGCTCATGGCACGGGGTTCATTGCTCGGCACGTTCCTGTCCCCGGCGTTCAACCTGCGCCAAGACGAGTGGGGTGGCGAGACCGCGGCGCGAATGCGTTTCCCGCTCGCTGTCGTCGCAGCCGTGCGCACGGCCATCGGCTCTGACCTCATGCTCGGCGTCCGGATCAGCGCGGACGAGTTCATCGCCGACGGGATGACCCCGGCGATCGCCGGAGAGGTCGCCCAGCACCTGGAACAGTCGGGCCTGGTGGACTATTTGTCGGTGACCGGCGGTACCCCAACCCACCGGGAGTCCTTCACCTACGGCTACCCCGCCACCGGCACCCCGCACGGCCTGTTCCGGCACCTCGCCGCCGCCGTCAAGAAGACCACGAACCTGCCCGTCGCCTGCGTGGGCCGTGTTACGGATCCGGCGCTGGCCGAGGAGATCGTCGCGTCCGGCGATGCCGACCTGGTCGGCGTGGTCCGAGCGCAGATCGCCGACCCCGAGTTCTTCAGCAAAGCCAAGACCGGTCGGCACGCAGACATCCGGCCGTGCGTTGGCGCCAACGTGTGCGCGAACTTCCACATGAAAGGCCACGGCGTCCGGTGCATCGGAAATCCACGCGTAGGCCAGGAGCGCCAGCCCGAACCCGTGTCCGAGCCGATGCGCTACCTCGTGATCGGCGGCGGGCCCGGCGGGATGGAAGCAGCCCGCGCGCTGGCCCTGCGCGGGCATCGCGTGACGCTCGTGGACCGCGGTTCGGAACTGGGCGGCCGGATGCTCCAGTGGACCGACTCGTTCTCCCGCCGTGAATTCCGCAGGCTCATCGAGTGGTGGCGCCACAGCCTGGCACAGGCGCAGGTCGACGTCCGGCTCGGTCTCGACGCGGATCTCGGGTTCGTGCGAACCGAAAGCCCGGACCACACGGTCCTCGCCACCGGCGCCACCGCCGTCCCGAGCCCCATCAACGTACCCACGAACGGACCCCGTCTCATCACGCTCGACGACGCCATGTCCGGCCGGCGGCCCACCGGCCCGGGAGCCGTCATCGACGAGATGGGACGCGCGGACGCCGTACTCATCGCCGAGAAACTGGCGGAATCCGGATCCGACGTGACCTTGGTGACCAGCTGCCTCCACGTCGCCGAAGGCGAGGGCGAGCCGACTCTCTACCCGTTGCTCGCCAGGCTCAACGAGCTGGGTATCCGGGTGATCGAACGGTCTCGAGTCGTCGCCTCCCCGGGCGGCGACCTCAACGTCACCGGGATGTTCGGCGGCGGTGTCACGGAAACCTTGTCGGTGTCCTGGGCGGTGCACTGGTCCGGTGCCACGCCGGACAACTCGCTCGCGGACTCCCTGACACGGGCAGGCATTCCGCGGTCGGTTATCGGTGATGCCGTCCAGCCTCGCCGGGTCAACGACGCCGTCTCAGAGGGCGCCGCGCTCGCTGAGACAGCGATCCCCGCGTCATTGGCAAGGCGATGACTGTGAGGACGCCCGATGAACCAAAGGGATACCGATAGCGTCCCGGGTGTAGCCCTCGGCATCGGTGACCTCTTCGGGCACGGAACAATGGTGGCTAGCGTCGCAACCGGCGGCCGTACAGATTTAAGGGGTATCGTCCGACCGCTGCTCGGTTACCCAGGCTGCAATCTCGGCACGAGACATGAATCCTAGTTTAACGAGAATGTGTTCAACGTGGGCTTCCGCTGTCCGTTGAGAGATCATAAGGCCATTGGCGATCTGCTTGTTGCTCATACCTTGTGCCACCAGGTCAGCAACCTCCCGCTCACGACGACTCAGGGGTGTAGCGTCATACTTCTTCGGTCGATGCTTGACACTCCGTTCACCTAGTACGTACCCGATAGCACCTTCAAGCCCCACATTCGCGCCCTGCTCAAAAAGCCTGGCGTAGGCTCCATCCCCCAGCTCCTCGTGCGCCTTTCGCTCGCATTCAGCATGATACCCACTGAAGAAGTACAGGAGACGCCCGCCTGTCTCGTAACGGATTGTGCTCGCCAACCCGAAAAGCCGCGCAGCTTGCTGCCAACGCCGCTCGCTCGTCGCGATCCACGCCAGGGCCTCGACGCACTGCCCTGCGCCCAAGTAGTCATTGAAATGGCGTTGAATTTCAAGGCTTTCCCGCACAAGCTCGGTGGCATGCAGCGTGTCACCCTGCCGCCACGCATCAACCCCCAGCCCCCAAAGCGCATACGACCGACGCCACTTTTCGCCATGTACTCGGCACAGATCGAGCAGCTCGTTGTAGTAGGTGGTCGTCCGCTCATGGTCGCCCAACAGCGAGCAGCTCACTCCCAAAACGACCAGCGCGGTCGAAAACCACGGCAGATCACCGGAACGGCGAAGCCCATCTATGCGCTCTTCCAATGTAGTGATGGCCTGCGGGAACTCCTCCTGGAGTGCCTCCGCCACTGCCTCCGGAACGTGAAGCAGCAAGTCGCAGAACTCGTCACGAAGGTCGAACGCGAGGCTTCGCGCTTCGTCGAGCGGCTCAACCGCTGCCCACAGGTCGCTTTGAAGAAGTGCGAGGTGGCTAGCACTGATGAGCAGACGCAAACGCCGGACGCTCGCGCCACTATCCCCCTCCAGGAACCGATCGCACCAGCGACGTCCCTCGCTGATGAGTCCGCTCACGCGCCAGTAGTCCCGGAGGTTGTCCGCGATGCGCACCCCAGCCGAAGCCTCGCCTGGCTCCCGCAAGCAGAATTCGAGCGCGGTCCTAATATTCGTGTGTTCAACCCGCATGCGAGCGAACCAGGCGGTCTGATCCGGGCCAAACCAGTCGAGTTGCATCTGCTCAACCAGTCCTCGATACCAATCGCGGTGACGACACCGAACCTGCCGTTCGTGGCCGGAACCACGCAGCACGTCCAGGCCGTACTGTCGGATCGTCTCCAACATCCGAAAGCGGACTCGTCCGTCCCGCTCGTCGCGGATCAGGATTGATTTGTCCACGAGTCCAGCAATAGCATCGAGGACGACTGTCCGATCCAGGTCGTCCGCGACACAGACTCTCTCCGCACCTTCGAGGTCGAAGTGTTCAGCGAACACGGACGCCCTCGCCCAGAACGTCCTCTCCTCTTCCGAACACAGATCGAAGCTCCAGTCGATCAGAGCACGAAGTGTCTGGTGCCTTGGCAACGCATCCCGGTTTCCCACGTTCAGCAAGGAAAATCGGTCATCCAGCCGTTGCACTAGCTGATCGGGAGACAAGACTCGGAGGCTGAACGCCGCCAATTCGACTGCCAACGGGATCCCGTCCAGGCGGCGACAGATAGCGCACACTGCCGAGGCTGTGCGGTCATCGAGAGCGAAGTCCGGCACCACGGCGCCCGCTCGGTCCACAAACAAGGCCACGGCCTCATACCCCATGAAGCCTGAAGGCTGCAATTCCGCGTCACCCGGCGGGTAGCTCAACGCCGGCACCCGCAGGACCTGCTCTCCTGCGATGCCGAGTGCCTGTCGCGTAGTCGTCAGCACCCGAAGCTGCGGGCACCGCTCCAAGAGCGTGGCCACCGTGGCTGCGCACGTCTCCAAGACATGCTCACAGTTGTCCAGAACGAGCAGCAGCCGCCGGTCCCCCACACGCTCGGCCACGGTCTCAGGCGTCCAACGAGTCGCTTGATCGTGGATCCCCAAAGCAGTAATCACAGACTGGGGCACGAGCCCCTCGTCCTCCAGGCCAGCCAGCTCGACCAAGCAAACCCCGTCCGGAAACGCGCGCCGCACGTCCCAGGACAGCCGCAATGCCAGCCGAGTCTTGCCCACACCTCCAACACCGGTCAGACTCACCAGCCGCGAACCTGACAACGCACGCCTGACCTGGCTCAGCTCTATCCGGCGGCCGACAAAGCTCGTCACCTCCGCCGGCCACCCACCCTGAGACTGTTTCAAGGGCGGTGCACTCATGACGAATCCAGATTAGCTCGGGCAAGCCCAACCAGCTGTGTGCACACCGACTGCTGAAATGTGCTCGCCCGTGTCGCCTGCCAGCCTGAAGGGACCACCGGTTTGCCATGAGCATGGGACCGGGTTGCAAACCACCAGCCCAGACGGTCCCATCAGTGGCAAACAGGTGGTCCCATGCTCCTGGCAAAACCGGCTCTGAGGTGGTCCCTTACTCCTGGCAGCCGACAGCCCTTCACTCTGACCTCGAAAAGCTCAAATGCCTCACTAGCGCGAGCAGAATGAGACTTCGGCCCAGCCCGCACCCTCCGCGACGTAGCGGGACAGCCACAGATCCACCATCATCTGCACTCCCGGGAACAGAAAGATCGCGGCCCCCGCGCCTGCATGTACCGACGCTGGACCGGTTTGCACGCTCAACTTGTGGGAGCCTGATGATGTTCGCAGTGTCTTTGCGATCTCGGCCTTCGAGGAGATCTGATCTTGGTTGACTGCGATCTGTCCATTCCGGGTGGCGCTTGATCGCGGACTCGCCGGTTCTTTTGCAGTGACGAGTACTGTCCTTTGAGCACGTTTGCCGGGCAGATCGACAGCTTCACCATTAAGCACGCCCGGCGGAATGATCCGCTCGGCGATCCGTGGTCTGCTGACGGCCGCCGGTGCCGACCTGGCCGCCCGGCTGCGCGCGGTGGTCAGAATTCGAATCCGATGTGTCCTGCATGACGAATGAACCATTTCTGGGAGGACGGCGCCCTCCCGATCTTGGCCCACCCGCGGCTTACACAGCTGGCATGACCCGGCCGGTCGCGGCCGACCGGGTCATCTCCACCGTCGACCCCGAAACCCGCCACGGGCACAAAACCCAAGCCCGCGGTTTCGACGGCCCCACAGGCCATATCGCCATCGACCCGGACAGCGAGATCATCACCGCCACCGACGTCAGCTCCGGCAACAGCGGTGACGCCGAGGCCGCCGAGACTCTCCCGGCCGACATCCTGCCTTCCCGAAGCAAAAGCCGAAGCCCAAGCGTAGGTTCGCTCGACCAGCACCCCGACCTCACGTATTCGCCCCTCGGCTTCAGCCGCCTCCCGTTGAGCTGCCTCTCGGCGGCCACGGGCATCGGTGGCCACCTCACGGCGGTATTGGCGAGCGCGAACCAGTTTGGTGCGACGGATTTCCATCTCATGAACCGCAGCTTCTGCCTCGGCCACACGAGCGGCAAACTCCTCCCGAGACATGCTTGCCCATCGTGTGGCGAAGACCGAGCAAGATGCCGAACAGAATCTGTACCGCTTCGCTGCCTCACGAGCTCGCTCCGAAGACGACTACCAAGTCGTGCTGTCCTGGGCGGAAATCGCCCCCGACTTCGGCGCGTGTGCCGCGCTGCTGGCCACTCGCTACAACGGACACCTGCTCACGCGGCCCACGCTGGTCGTGCCCCACGGCGGCCACGCCAACCGCTACTTGCGCCGTGTCTGCCGCCTCCAACTCGCCCGAGTTGGCTAATGGGGACTGCGAATCTTTCGGCGCTGCCCCTGATCGCGTGACCGAGTAGTCGCCCAGCCGAGGGGGTCGGCTCGTGACGATCAGCGCTTTACGCTGGTCCGCGGTTACTCTAGTCTCATTGTGACTAGTCGCCGTCGCGGGAGGTGTGGTCGGTGACGCCCGCACATCACGCGCCGATCGGATCCGTCGTCCGCGAAGGCGACCTGGTGCAGTGCCACCTGTGCGGGCGCTGGTTCCGATCGGTCATCGCGCACCTGCGCTCGCATGGCTGGGACCACCTGTCCTACCGGCAGGCGTTCGGTTTGGAACGCGGTGAATCACTGGAGGGCACGGACACCGGACGGCGGCGGGCACGGGCGATGCGAGCGCGCAGGGTTCTCGATCCCAATGTCCGCGCTGGATCGCAGCTGGGGCAGGTGTGGGTGCGCTCCGGTGCCCTGACCGACGCCGCCGCACAAGCAGCCCGCGGCCGAAAGCATCCCGCGCAACGACGACTCAAGACGCTGCAGGCGCTCGCGGCGATCTCACCGGCTGCACGAACCGAGGGCACCCGACGCCGCTGCCTCGAGCACCTGCAAAAGACCGCGGCCGCAGCCGCCGCGCGGCTGGGGTTCATCGATATCGGCGCGCTTGTCCGTGATCGCAGGGCCGCCGGGGCGAGCCTGGCCGGGATCAGCCGGGAAGCCGGCCTGCACAAGGACTGGCTGTCCCGCCACTTGGCCACGGTCGATCCGGATGCCGCGCACGCGATCACCGACGACGCGGCACAACTGCGGCACGACACGCGCTGGCTACCCGTGATCCACGGACTCGGCTTCACCGACGTGCGCGGCTATCTCACCGACCGCCACTTGGTACGGCACCACTCCGTACGGGCCATCGCCGCCGAAGTCGGGTTCAGCCGCAGCGCCGTGGAGACCGCACTGGCCCGCCACGGCCTGACCAAGGCGCCCCACGCGACATCTCGGCAACGCTGCGTCGAGCGCGCCGTGGGCGTGGCGAACCGGTTCGGGTTCCCCGACATCGACGCCTACCTCGCCGATCGACGCGCGGCCGGACTGAGCTGGCGGACGATCGCCGCCGAATGCGATCAACCACCGTCCTGGCTTCGGCGTCGCGCCGGACGATCAACATGACACTGGCCGCCAGCCCCGCCAGACGCCTCGGCGAGCAAGTCGTCAACGAACTGCAATGCCGCGCCGGCATTGGTGTGCCGCCAGGCCAACAGCACCGCGTCGAAGTCCTCCTGCCGCTTGCGGTCCGCCGCCAACGCGGCCACGATCGGCTCCAGCACCGCCCGTTGGTCACGCAGCAGACCCCGCGGGTCGAGACCACGGCGGTCGAGCAACGCCAGCTTCATCAGCAGATCCGAACGCAGCTGCCGGACATGCTCGCTGGGCTGCCGCAACCACTCGTCGACCGCCTCGCGACCGCTGTCGGTCAACGCGTAGACCGTCCGTTGTGGCCCCGCGCCGGACTCCACCGCCAGCGGCTCGATCAGACCGGCGGGCTCCAACCGGCTCAACGCGCGGTAGATCAGCGGACGCGGGATCCGCCAAACCTGCCCCAGGGGGCCGTCCGCTGCGGTCAGCGCGGCGATGGCGAAGCCGTGCCGCGACTCCTCCCGCAACAGCGCGAGCACCGTCCACTCCGGCAACGCCCATGCCACAGCACCAGGGTAAAGCCCGATACGCCCAGCGACCCGACCGGCTCGCTGACGACCGAGGAGGTTAACGATGACCATTGCCGCCGAAGAACCCCGCATCCAGCAGGTCGTAGGCGACCTGAACCGCAAACTGCTGATCAACGGCGAATGGGTCGACGCGGCGTCGAACCGGACCTTCGACAGCTTCAACCCGGCCACCGAGGAGAAACTGGCCTCGGTCGCCCACGGAGAAGCCGAGGACATCACACGAGCGGTGCGAGCGGCCCGCGCCGCCTTCGACGACGACGCACCGTGGCGCACCATGCCGCACGGCCAGCGCGGCCGCATCATCCACAAGCTCGGTGACCTGATCCTCGACCACCTCGAGGAATTCGCGCTCCTGGAATCGCTGGACAACGGCAAACCCTACGCAGTCGCCAAAGCCGCCGACGTCCCGCTGGCCGCGGACATGTTCCACTACATGTCCGGCTGGGCCACCAAGATCGAAGGCAACACCATCCCCATGTCGACCGCCAGGCCGGAGGCCTACCTCGGGTTCACGCTGCGCGAGCCGGTCGGCGTCTGCGGGCAGATCATCCCGTGGAACTTCCCCCTGCTGATGGCAGCCTGGAAACTCGCCCCAGCCCTGGCCGCCGGCTGCACGCTCATCCTCAAACCCGCTGAGCAAACCCCACTATCAGCACTGCTACTCGGCGAACTGGCCATGCAAGCCGGACTGCCGCCGGGTGTCCTGAACATCGTCACCGGCTACGGCGACGCCGGCGCCGCCCTCGCCGCCCACCCCGACGTCGACAAGGTCGCCTTCACCGGCTCCACGGAAGTCGGCAAGGAAATCGTCCAGGCAGCTGCGGGCAACCTCAAGAAGGTCACGCTCGAACTCGGCGGCAAGTCGCCCAACATCGTCTTCGCCGACGCCGACCTGGACAAGGCTATCGCCGGATCCGCCCACGCGATCTTCTTCAACCAGGGCGAGTGCTGCGTGGCCGGATCCCGGCTTTACGTCGAGGAGTCCATCTACGACCAGGTCGTCGAAGGCGTGGCCGAACAAGCCCGCAACATCAAGGTCGGCAACGGCCTCGACCTCACCACCGACATGGGCCCCTTGGTGTCCCAGGAACAGTTCGACCGCGTCAGCGGCTACATCGCCTCCGGGCGTGACGACGGCGCCAACATCATCGGCGGGAGCCGAGTCGGCGACCGCGGCTACTTCGTCGGCCCCACCATCCTCACCGGCACCCGCGAGGAGATGAAGGCCGTCCAGGAAGAGATCTTCGGACCGGTCGTCGCCGCCGCACCGTTCAACGCCGACAAGGATATTCTGCCCACCGCCAACAACACCAACTACGGCCTCGGTGCCGGAGTGTTCACCCGCGACATCGGCAAGGCCTACCGCACCGCACGACGCCTGCGCGCCGGCACGGTCTGGGTCAACACCTGGAACGTCTTCGACCCCGCACTCCCCTTCGGCGGCTACAAGGAATCCGGTTGGGGGCGCGAAATGGGCCACGCCGTCTTCAACAACTACATGGAGAACAAGACCGTCATCACCGACCTCAGCTAACCACCGAAAACCGAGGTGGCGTCGCAAACCCAGCGACGCCACCCCCAGGCAACCCACCTCGCGCAACTCATTCCTGTGCTGCCCCCACACCGGGATGAGCGAAGACGCATGGCCACTTGCTTCTCCCAGCAACCGTCGCACGCACGGTTCTCCAAGCAGCCGAGGATGACATTCGCCGCCACCAAGACAACAGCCTCGCACGCCGACGGCCGCCCGGTCCTTGACCCAGTTTCGCGTAGTAGCGAGGGAGGAGGGTGTGCTGGTCCGAGCGGTTATTGGGCGGGAAGCTCGTAACCCGCCGGGCGGCCCTCGAGGATCATGGTCTTGGTTTCGAGGAAGGGCAGCAGTCCTTCGCGCCGCAGTGTTGAGGCGCGTACTGGTGAACGTGGCCAGGTTTCTGCGTGTTGGGGGTGGGTTGATGGGGCGGGGTTCGGCGGGCCGCTGTCCGGTTGACCGAGTATCCACAATGGAGTGTTGCGGATTGTCCGAATGGCGCGGAGAGTTTTCGGCGCGCGTTGTGAGGTTCACAGATATTCGCGGCTGGCTGTACCGGGAGAATAGATCAGCGGCACCGATCGGAGTTACTGCTGCCGTTGGTCGGCTTCGAGCGCGCGAAGGCGTTCCCGCAAGTCGCTGGCGCGGTGATCGCCGCGCTCGTCGAATATGGCGAGGGCTTCGCGCCAGCACGCGACGGCCCGCGCCACGTCACCAGTGTGCCGCAGCGAGCTGCCCAATGTGTCCAGGACCGTTGCGTGGTTGCGTGGGTTGTCGTGCCCGGATTCCACCTCGAGGGCGCGTTCGCACAACGCGATCGCTTCGGGGTGGGCACCCGCGACCTGTCTCGCGCGCGCCATCGCGTGTATCGCGGAGGCCTCGACATCGCTGATACCGGCTTGCCGCAGCAGTGCGAGGCTGCGCTCCGCATGCCGCAACGCCCGTTCGTGGTCGCCGAGTCCGGTGCGCACCCCGCTGAGACAGAACTCGATGAAGCCGTGCAGGCGCCCAGGTGGCTCATCGGCACTCAGCACGAGCGCCGCCTCCAGGTGACGCCGAGCCTCGGTGTACTGCTCGAGCTCGAGGTACCCCCAGCCGAGATGACTGAGCACCTCGGCCTCCAGCAGGGCGTCGTTCAGATCGCGGGCCAGCGCCAGCGCGGACCGGTAGATGTCGGTCGCTTCCCACCACCGGTTGACGCCTCGGTACAGCAGGCCCAGGTTCTGCAACAACGAACACTCGCCCCGGTGATCGCCGACGTGGCGGGCCGCAGTCAGGCCGAGACGGCACACCTCCAGCGCATCGTCCCAGCGGCCCGCCAGGCCCAGCGCACTCGCGTAGATGTCGGCCAGCAGCATCGTGATCTCGGAAAGGCCGTGGTGCGCGGCGGCACGGACGGTGGCGGCCAGGTTGACGGATTCGAGGTCGGCCCACACCCACGCCTCGAGGGGTCCGGCGAAGGTGATCTCGGGGCGCGCACGGGTGGCGAGACCGGCTCCGGCGTGCAGGTCCGCCCGTTCGGGGATGATCGTCCGATACGCGCTCCCGACGTGGTGCGCGTACCACTCGAGCAGGCGGTGGCGGGCTTGGTCCCGATCGTCGTCCCGCTCGGCGAGGTCGGCGGCGTATGCGCGCAGCAGGTCGTGGAAGGTGTAGCGGTCTCGGCCGATCGGCTCGATCAGGTGCTGCTCGGCGAGGCTGGCCAACGACTCCCGCGCGGCGCGCACACCGAGGTCGCTCACCGCCGCGGCCGCGTGCAAACCGATCTCCGGGCCGGGATGCAGCCCGAGCCGCCGGAACATCCGCGCCTGTGTGGAGGGAAGCCGGTGATAGGACCAGTCGAACACCGTCCGCACCGCGCTGTGCTCATCGGCCGGGACGCTCAGCGCCTCCCACCGACCGCGCTCACTGTCCAGCTCCGCGACCAGCTCGGTGATCGTCAGGTGGGGGTGGGTCGCGGCGCGTCCGGCGGCCATCCGCAGCGCCAGTGGAAGCCGGGCGCATGCCCGGACCAACGCGACGATCGCCTCGGGTTCGGCCTCGGCCCGCCGCGGCCCGAGCATCGCCCGCACCAGCTCCAGCGCCTCGTGTTCGGTGAACAGGTCCAGCGGGATCCGCCGCGCGCCCTCTCCGACCTCCAGCCCCTTCAGTTCGGCTCGACTGGTCACCACCACCCTGCTCCCCGGCGCGCCGGGGAGCAGGGGACGCACCTGCGCGACGTTGTCCGCGTTGTCCAGCACGATCAGCACCCGCCGTCCCGCCAGCACCGATCGATACAGCGTGGCCCGCGCGTCCAGGCGCACCGGGATCCGCTCCGGCGAGATGCCCAGCGCGCCCAGGAAATCAGCGAGGACGTCGCCCGCCGTGGCCGGTGTGCCGGGGCCGTAACCACGCAGGTTCACGTACAGCGTCCCATCGGGGAAACAGCGCTGGGCCTGATGCGCCCACCGCACGACCAGCGCGGTCTTGCCCACACCCGCTGTGCCGACCACCGCCGAGATCACGGTGGCGTCGTTGTCGGTCAGCAGGGCGTCCAGCGTGGCCAGGTGTTCGGTCCGGCCGGTGAAGCCGGGGATCGCCAACGGCAGCTGCCGCGGCACCAGCGGCCGCTCGAATGCGCTCGTCAACGAGATGTGGCCGACATAGCCTGCCTGCACGACAGGACCGTTCACCTCACCAGCGTTGGTGTTGCGTATGTCCGGCCGATCGTTCACACGACTCAGTCTGTCGCGCGGTCGGCGCGGATCACGGCCGGGATCGTTCGGCTCCACCCAAACGGCGCAGGCACGGCAGATTGCGCGAGCACGAGCCGCATTTCGGGCCAGTCGTACGGATGGTTGTGCGTCGACTCACCACACAAAGCTCAACTGTGCGGCCGCGACAACCAGGTCGGCGACGTGACCTGGCACGCCGTGATCGGCCTGGGAAGACGACGACCCACACGAGAGGCCCTTCCGGAACAACCACGCCATGATCGCCAATCAGAGCGTGAGCCTGCCGAAAGGGCCCCTGCGCATTGATTAACAGGGCGTATCGCGGCCCACGGCCAGGTCCGTCAACCCGGAACTTTCACGTCCGCCGATGTCCGCCCATCCGGATCTTCGCGTGTCCGCAGCCACTTAGCACTTAGTCCCTACACCGCCGGTCACACCGCCGGTCAGGTAGGCGGCCGGTACATAACCCTGCACCCGCGCGTCCCCCAACTGCCGAACCCAGATGGTATTGCCATTGATGTTCTCGCCGTGGATCCAGCAGTAGGCATCATAACCGTGGTTGGCGGTGACCTTGTCCACCCGCCCACCAGCAGAACGCGGCTGGTTGCGGACCGTCGCGAACGTCCACGCCGTGACACGATACGGCGCCCCCGCGTGCACGTTGCCGACGACGGCTGCCGAAGCGGTGACGGGCGCCGCCTCCGCAGATGTCACCAGGGTCGCGGGCATGACCCCAGACACCGAGGCCCCCAACGCCGCCGTAGCAAGGATGGCCATTCCGGTCATGGTGATGAGACGCCGTCGACGGTCCGCAGATGTGTTCCTAGGCATGATCGATCATCCGTTCATGTGTGTTGGTGCTGCGAGGCGATCTCGCGGCCACCAGTCCACACCCGGCTTGACCTGCGATAGTGCCAATCTGGACGGTCATGGACACTCCTGAATGCCCCTGGATGATCTTGTGCCAGACTAGTTACCCACTGTGACCAAGGGGGTAGATGGTGGACGACGCGGACCCGGCCCGGATCCACACGCTGAGCGACCTCAAACGCGAACTCGATCTACTTCGCCGGGCCGAAGGCCGCCAGGAAGGCAAGCACCAGCTCTCACTGGATGACACGGTCAAACGGTTGCGGGAGCACAGACGTGAAGTTCCGCGCAGCACACTCGGCAACTACCTCAGCGGCCGCACGCTCGCCCCGCAGAGCGTGTTTGATGACATTCTGCGGGCACTCGGCGTTGACACCGCCGCACAAGGGACATGGGCCGACGCGTGGGAGCGGCTCGACGACGCCAGACGGGAACCAACCTCAACCGACGAACAGGAACCGGCTCCAGTTGCTGGACAAGAACCGGCCCCAACCGCCCCAGTCCCGGCATCCCGCCGCCTAAAGTGGATCATGACGCTGGGAACGGTTGCCCTCCTCGCGGGCGGCGTGGTCACCACCATCATCGCTATCTCAACCCCAACGCCCCCGGTCAACCCGGCCACGCCCGCGGACTCACCAAAGCCCGGCGAATGCACCTATGAACTCGGATACACCCAGGTCGCGGTACGCCCGACACCCAGCTTCAACAACGACCTCGGCCGTCAGATGATGACCGACACCGGCCAACTCGTCATTGGCTCCTGCCAGCCCATCCGAGGCGAACCGGGTACTGGCGGTCCAAATGACCCTAACTGTGGCGTCGGCTCCATCCCGGTGGACACCTGGATCCAAGTCCGATCCCCCCATCAAGGATGGGTGTTCAAACCCTGCCTGACACCACGCAGCTAACCGCAGACACCGCCACGGGCACCCTTGTAGGCCCACCTTGACCATAACCCAGCGTCAGCGCACCAAGAACCTGACCAGGCAGTCGGCGGGCACGCGCTCGGATCCGGAGAACAGCGGCCGCGCTGGGCTGTCGCAGATGAGCCGGCTTGAGAAGATCTGCGCGTTTGCGTCGACCGAGCCCCACGGCTGCCCGGATGTTACGGAGAGCTGGAGACAACCACGCGCCGCGACGGTGACACGCGGATTCTCAACGGCTCGAACCGCCGGATCTAATTCAGGTAGCGATACAACGCCGTATTCGACGGCGACGAATACCCGCATACAGCGCTGCACCTGCGCTGGGTGGATTCCCGGCCCGGAGACGCAGCGCGGCGCAGTCTTCACGTGTTCAACACCGCCAAGACCCCCAGCCAGCCGCCTGGCGTGCGGCGCTTCCAGAGAACCAGACCACTACAGGTTGTGCGAAAGCAACCGGCTCAGCACCTCGTCAACATTCATCCACCGGTGCTCATCACCGGGCGCGACCACGTCGTAAGTGTCGTTCACGAAGTCCACAAGCTGATCGGCATCCACCTCGAAGGAGGCCTGCCCCGACGGCGAGCTCAACTCGATCACGACCACACCCGAAGCGTCCAGTCGAGGGCGGATGCGCACGTCGCCTTCGCCTGCCTCGGCGATCAGCCCGTCGGCCAGCAGGTCGCGGGCGATCACCCAGTCCACCTGACCGTCCGTGCCTACGTTGAGCTTCATGGAGATCTCGTACGGATTGCGGCTGTCGTACCGCAGCTCCACGCCGACTGGCGCGATCACACCCGCCGGGGCTACCAGGTTGAAGATCATGGTGGCGAGCACCGTGCCGTGATCGTTTGCCATCATGTCCGCACTCCCAAGCCTCGGCTTCCCATACCCTCATAACGAAGCATGCCCAACCCGGGTTCATACCTTCTTCACGAAGTCTTCAGACCCCCGCTCACCCAGCAAACACCAACGTCCCGGAGCGAGGTGCCGGAGTGGATCATTCGCGCCAGTACACCTTGCAACCCACCGTGGTGAACAACTCCAGCCCGTCCATACCGACCTCATCAACCATCCGACCGGCGTCGTCGTGCGCCGCGTCCGGGTCGGCGGCGGCGAGGCGCAGAGCCGCGAGGTGGTAGCCGGCGAACCGGGCTGCGTAGTCGGAGGTCAGCACGTCGGCCCAGTAGTGGACGCGGAGCACGTCGTCCGTCACCGACACCCAGGCGACGACATCGCCTGACAGGTCTGGACGACGAGTAAGAGGTCGCGCGGATTGATGTTGGTGGGGTTGCCCAGATGTGGGTGCAGGCACGGGCGTGGTGATCATGGAAGTTCCTATGCTTCGTGATCACCTGGAGTACCCGTGCCTGCCTCTTGCCATCATGGCTCACCGAGCCGTTGTGGGACCAGTTCGCCGCGCTGTTGCCACCCCGGGAGGAGTTCGACCCCGCGCATCCGTGGGGCTGTCACCGTCGCCGGGACAGCGACCGGATCGTGTTCGACAAACTGCTGCAGGTACTGCGATTCGGCTGCTCCTACGAGGGCATCGCCGACACCACGTGTTCAGCAACGACGATCCGGACCCGCCGTGATGAATGGATCAGGTTGGGGATTTTCGCCCAGCTCAAGCAGATCGTGCTGGATGCCTACGACCGCATCGTCGGCCTCGTGCTCACCGACATCGCCGTCGACGGGTGTATCACCAAGGCCCCCGGCGGAGGCGAGGTCGCCGGTCCTTCGCCGGTCGACCGGCGCAAACAAGGCATGAAACGCTCTGTTGGGACCGAGGGATACGGCATCCCGCTCGGTCGCGTTCTGGCCGGGGCCAACCGACACGACTCCCCACTGTTGGCGCCGACCCTCGACCTGCTGGGCGAACTGGGTCCGCTCCCCGACGACATCACCGCGCATCTGGATTCCGGTTACGACTCGGCCAAGACCCGCACCGCACTCGACGAGCGTGGCCTGGCAGGCCAGATCGCCCGCAAAGGCGAGAAAGCACCGATCCAGGTCGGCAAGCGGTGGCCCGTGGAACGCACGCACGCCTGGCACAACGCCTTCAATCGACTCCAACGCTGCTACGAACGCGTGAAGACCGTCGTCAATGCGTTCTTCGATCTCGCCGACGCCATCATCACCCTCCGTGTCCTGATCCGACGCGCTTGGACCACCCACCGCTGGGACACACGCCCCACCAAACGCCCATGATCAGCTGCCTATCCGCGCGAGCTCTAAGAAACGGAGAACGCCATGCGTCGTGCGTTCAGTGTCAGCGGGGCAATGATTCGCGGGGCCGCTCGTCGGCTCGGTATCCGCCGGGCGCGGCCAGTGGCCGTAGCTCCGGTACCTGATCAACCCTGATCCGCGACGAAGCCCCCGTTCGTTCCGGCGGATTCTTGGGGTCCTTGCAACACCTGATGCCTATGTGGTTGCCAGTAGATCACGCAGACGCTCGGCTGGAGTTCTCCAGCCGAGCGTTTTGCGTGGTCGACCGTTGAGTTGCTGGGCGACGTGTTCGAGGTCCGCCGCAGAGTGGATGGACAGGTCGGTGCCCTTGGGGAAGTACTGGCGCAGCAGGCCGTTGGTGTTTTCGTTGCTACCGCGCTGCCAGGGAGAGTGCGGGTCGCAGAAGTAGACCGGCACCCCGGTCGCCACGGTGAACTGCTTGTGGGCGGCCATTTCGCAGCCTTGGTCCCAGGTCAGCGAGCCGCGCAGGTGCTCGGGCAGGGTCGCGATCAGGGGTATAAGGACGTCGCGGACCTCCTCGGCGGTATGCCTGCCGGGCAGGTGCCCGAGCATCACATACCGGGTGGTGCGTTCGACCAGGGTCACGATCGCGCTCCCGCTGCGGGTGCCGACGATGGTGGGTCGGGCCGGGGCGCGGTGCCGGGATTGCTCCCGGTCCGTTTCCCCGGCCCGCCCGCCGCACCGGACGTGCATGTCTCCACGCATCCGGCGCTCCACGGGTTCCCGGGGTTAACCAGCTGCCGGGGTGGCCGCTGTGCTCGTCCATGGTGTGGGGATGTTGTTCGCGCGCCACCGGTATCGAGTGACTTCGACCGTGTGGTGTCGAACATGACGATCCCGTTCTCAGCCGGGCGGTTTCCGGGCCTGCCGGTCAGGAACCGTCGGTAGAGGTCCTTCCAGTTGATCCGTTTGTGTCGTTTCCGCAGCCAAGTGGCCACCCGACGCCAGGTGAAGGCGTCGAGGTAACCGAACGTGGCTTTGGAGACACCGTGCCGGAAGTATTGACACCATCCCCGCAGCACCGGATTGAGCTGGCGCAGCAGGGCTTCGAGCGTCCGGTGTCGTGTTCTGCGTGTGAGCGCCCGCACCTTTCCCATCACCGAGAGCAGCGCTTTCTTCGGAGGCCGGTCGGAGATCATCACCATGTCGTCGACGAAGCGAGGCTTGTACTGATCGGGCTGCCGGTGTGGTTCGCGGCGGGTGCGTCCGGTGCGTAGAGCGTCCGCGACCTCGCGTCGTAGCCCGCCCCAGGCCTGAACATAGATGGCCTGGTAGATCGTCTCGGTACTCACCCGCATGCTCTTATCGTCGGGGAACTGCTCTACCAGAGCGTGACGGATCTACTCCGGCGATCACCGTTCCCGCAGCTTGCCGGCGACGTCGTCGCGTAAGGGCCCGTCCTGAGCGAGGTTAGCCGTCTTCGGGCGGGCGCGACTGCCCGCCCACGCCCGCTGCGCCGCGTGCGGCCGGTAGACCCCGTCGACCGCACGGGCGTCGATCTCGCGCTTGATCGTGGACGCCGACCGGCCCAGCGCCCGCCCGATCCCCCGCAGTGAGGCGTCCTGACGGAGTAGATCAGCGATCGTCTCCCGCTCCGCCACCGTCAGGAACTGGGGGTGCAGCTCGGCCTCAACCGCTGCCAGAGACGGTGCTGACGAGGCGGCGACGATGGTGTTCACACCGGTCTTATAGTCGATCTTGCGGCCATTGTCATGGATCCGCACGTGCCCTTGCTTGCGCCAGCCGCGATCCCAGTCCTGCGCGGTACGCACGTGAACACCCACCTGCGCGGCAGCAGCACGCCGCGACACCCGAGGCACGAAGCCGCTCGTAGGCCGCACGCCCCGGGTGCCTGGCAGGACCGGCCTTTCCCCGCCCTCGGATACCAGCCTTGGGCGCCCACCCATAAGCCGTGTTCCGGTTCACTCCCACCACACGGGCAGCGGCCAGAACACTGCCCGACTCCCGGTCGAGCGCCTCGAAGAACCGAGCCCTCAACTCCCCAGAAACCACGATCCCCGCAACTCCCTGAAATCCAGGGTGTTGCGAGGATCGCTAGAACCCGCCTCCCTGGCTGACGGGGGCTTCGTCGTGTCCATCATGGGCACCATCACCAGTTCGTGTCGCGTGGGGTGACGGCAAGATCGCCGCATGGACTGCGAACGCTGAGCCTGAGCCGGAAAGGCGGTCTATCTCCGCGAGATCGACGTCCTTTCCGGCGCCGACTCTCAGATCCTGAAATGTTGGTTGGCCTTGCCGTTGCAGGTGTACTGAACAATTCTCGTGCCGTCGTCCGTGACGAATCCGTACACGTCAAGGCACTTGTCGGCAAAGGTGCGAATCTCGCTCGGTGCCGCCAACTGGCTGGTAGTCGGTGCGGCACTGGCGCCCGGCATCGCCGTGACCGCCGCTGCTGCCATCGCCGCCGCTACGGTCACGGCGCGACCCCACCTCTTCATGGCAACGTGCATGAAAATCTCTCCTATCGAATTGGAACTGAAGCTGATCAGCAGACGAAAGATATGCGATCCGTAAGCAGCCGAGAGCTCGCAGCCATCTGCTGTCACCGTGCCGAGTGGCACTTTCGCCCTGTTTGGTGGGCGTGTGCCGACAGGAAGGTGCGAGCATTCGCCGAAGTTGAAGCGGCGCTTCAGGACACCTCCGGTTCAGATTCTCAATCTCGGCGGCTTCTTCGGGGCAGCCTGCCTTTAGTTCGCGCCCCGGCCACGCCCGATGGCCCGTTCGGGGACTCAAGTTCTCCAGCAGTGAAGAGAGTTGCGATGGGAGCGCAGGGAACCAAGCCGAAGCCGACAGCGCTGAAGGTGCTGCACGGCGACCGCAAGGACCGGATCAACCACGAGGAGCCGATCGCGGCGGAGGGCGAGGTCACGCCGGAGGAGCTGTCCGACGATGCCCCCGCGATGTGGGACCGGTTGGCCCCGAGTCTGATCGCGGTCGGCGTGCTCACCCGGTGGGACACCGACGCGTTCGTGATCGTCTGCGAAGTGCTGGCCCGCTACAAGCAGGCGACCAAGCTGGTCAACAGCTCCGCGCTGTTGGTGCAGGGGCCGAATGGGTTCGTGAAGAACCCGGCCCTGACGGTGCAGCGAGATTCCGAGACAACGTTCGCGCAGTACGGGGCTCGGTTCGGGCTCACCCCGTCCGATCGCACGCAGCTCAAGGTGGACGCGCCGGGTGCCGCCAAGGGGCCGAGCGCCGAACGACTCCTCTCGTAAGCGGCGGGAGCCCGGGTGCGGCTTCACCCTCGACGGGAAGACCTGCCGCAGCGGGGCACCGGCAACCTGCGCCGCCCGAAACGCGATAACCCCAGGCTGCGGCGCGTGTTTTACATCCCCGCGCTGTCTAGCATCCGCACAGGCGGCCTCTCCCGCGATTCCTATCAGCAGCGAAGATCGTTTAGGTGAGTGGCCGCCGCCCGGGCCGCGCCGGGCTGGTTGTCGGCCCAGTTCCATCAGGTGAGGCCGCTGGCACCGATGTGCCCTCCCCAGGTGGTCGAGACCACTCCATGCGGCGGTGGTCATCGTGGTCTGTTACCGGTAAAGTACTACAGAGGGCAGCTTGTCGGCAATGGGCCACGGCCGCCGACTCGCCTCGATGACAGTTTCGGACTGGGAGGATCACAGACATGGCCGCAGACTCGCCCGTGACTGCATCGATTGACACGTCCCAGAGCCAGATGCAGCGGATCTCGCTCAGTGAACAAGCCCTTCGGGTGATCAGACAAGCGATGATCCGCGGAGAAATCCGGCCTGGAGAGATCTACTCCGCGGCGGCGCTGGCCTCGCAGCTCGGTGTCTCCAACAGCCCCGTTCGCGAGGCGATGCTGACGCTCGTCAACGAAGGCTTCATGGTTCCGGTGCGCAACCGCGGCTACCAGGTGCTCGAGTCCTCCCGCAGTGATCTCGAGGAGATACACGAGATCCGTCAGCTGCTCGAGGTGCCGGCGATGGCCAAGCTCGCGGGGCGCGCCTCCGAGCACGACTTCGCGTCCTTCCGCGCGCTCGCCGAGCGCAACGTCGCCGCCGCGGCGAAGGGAGATCTGGACGGCTACCTCGAGAGCGACCGTGAGTTCCACCTCGGGCTCACCAAGCTCGCCGGCAACCAGCGCCTGGTCAAGCTCATCGCAAGCCTGCGCGACCACACCCGGCTGTACGGCCTGCCCGGTCTGAGCGCCCAGGGGCAGCTGACGGCGTCGGCCGCCGAGCATCTCGAGATCCTGAACGCGATCGAGGCCGGTGATTCCGCCCGGACGAGCAAACTGATGGCGCACCATCTCTCCCATATCGTGCATGAGTGGTCGGGCGACTGAGCCCGTCCGGGCGCGCAGGTCGTCAGGTACGGGCAGCCGAGCTCTGGGCGAGGCTCCCGCAGATCGACGAGGCCGCCTCGACCGCGGAGCCGGCCGCGATCTCCATGTTTCCGAGCTCGGCGAAGTAGTCACCGCACAGGTGAATGCGGTTGGCCGGACGGCGGCAATACTCGAGAACGGGACCGAAGTCCATCCCGGGGCGGCGGTAGACGTTGCCGATATCCCACCGCTGGACGATGGCCTCGGCGATCTGTCCCTCGAGTTCCGGCAGGATCCGCAGCAGGTCGGTGAGGTAGATGTCGCGCACCTCGTCGTCGGTGAGCCGCATCATATCGGCTGCCGGCGCTCCACCGCTGTAGACCATCAGGCTCCCTCCCGGACGGCGTGGGCCGCGTCGCAGCGGGTTCGCGTGGTTGAACAGCATGTCGAACGACTGCCCAGGGGTAGTCACCGCATAGATGTCGTCGTATCGCGCCGGACCGGTCTCGCTGGTGAGGATCCCCATAGTGAGGAAGGGGCCGTAGGTGACCGACCGCAGCGTGTTCACCACCTCAGCCGGAAGACCCACCGTCACGCGCGCCGCGACCGTCGCCGGGATGGCGAGGACGACGTGCTCGGCCGAAACGGTGTGCTGCTCGCCGCCCTGGTCGTAGTCGATCCGCACGTTGTCGCTCTCGTCGACGACCCGGGTGACCACGGCGCCCAGCCGAACCCGGTCGCCGAGCGCGGCAAGCGCGGCGTCCCCGAGCCGGCCGGAGCCCCCGTCGAGGTTGAGCGCCATCGAGCTCTTCCCACCGCTCCAGACGGCACCGAAGAGCGAGACACCGACACCGGCGGCCTGGTCGTCGATCTCCGACGCGGCCCTGCGCGCGGCGGAGACGAAGATCGCGTCCACTCGCTCCGGCGGGGTACCGAGGAACTCACGGAACGTCCGGTCACCCAGGTATGTCGCCGCCCGGGCGCGCCGGTCGGTCTCGGACTCGTTCGGCCGCCGCTTCATCGCCCGACGCCAGCCGTGGACGCCGCCGAGCATCCGCAGACCGGCCCGGATCAGGCCGACGCGCTCCTTGAATGTCATCGGCAGTGTGAAGGGATAGCTCTCGATCCGCTTGTTGCGGTAGAGCTGGTCGCCCAAGGTCATCGCGAACTTGCTGCCCGGGATGTCGATGACACCGAGTCCGAGATCGTCCATCACCGAGCGGATGTGCGAGCCCTGCTCGGGAAACAGGTGGCCACCCAGATTGATCCAGTAGTCGCCCCGCGGCACGGACTTCAGCCGCCCACCGAGCCGGTCACCAGCCTCGAGGACCAGGATGCGGCGGTCGCGGAGGGCCCAAGCGGCGGTGATCCCGGCCGGGCCTCCGCCGACGATGATCGCGTCGTAGTGTTCCATCACGCCCGCCCCGTGCCGGTGAAGTAGGCGGGATCGAGCTCGGCGATCCGCTCTTTTACGACCTTCGGGATTGATCGTCGGCAGCGGCGCCCGGACCGGCCCCATGTCGTGACCGAGCAGCGCGCACGCCGTCTTCACGCCGCTTGTGTAAGGGTTGCTCGCGAGGGTGACCACCAGCGGGAGCGTCTCCTTCCAGAGGCGGCTGACCGTGGCAAAGTCACCGGCACGAGCTGCGTCCCGCATGGTGGCATGGACCGGCGTCATGAAATTGAAGCTCCCGGTCACCAGGCCCTCGACGCCCAGGGTCAGCGCGGCCCCGGCCAGCACGTCCTCGCCACAGAAAGTGCTGATCGTGTCGCGCAGGTCGGTCACCAGCACGCTCAGCAGATACGGGTCGGCGCTGGAGTCCTTGATGTAGCTGATGTTGTCGAATTGAGTCGCTAGGGTGGTGATCAGCTCGGTGTCCATGTGCAGACCGGTGCCGTTCGGGTGGTTGTAGACCATCACCGGCAAGGTGGTGGACTCGGCGACCTGACCGAAGTACTGCACGGCCTGCGCGCGCGACAGCGCCTCGTAGAACGGTGGCGTGAGCATCACCGCATCCGCGCCGCACTCCGTGGCGTGCGCGGTGTGCCGGATCGCCTCCAAGGTGGAAAGGCCACCGGTCTGCGCGACCACCGGAACGCGCCCGGCGGTCTGGTCGACGACGATCTCGACGACCCGCCGTCGCTCCTCGGCACTCAGCGAGATGAACTCCCCGGTTCCTCCGCAGGCGACGATGCCGTCGCCGCCAGCCGCGATCGTGCGGTCGACGAGGTCGCGAAGGGCACCCTCGACGATCTCTGCTCCGTCCGGAGTGAACGGCGTGACAATGGCCGAGTAGAGCCCGGATAACTGCTCGGATGACGTCATTTTGATTCGTTCTCCTCGTGGTGGTTCAGCTGACGAATAGTGGTGCGCCGATCGCGGTCGGGTCGACGTCGACACCCAGACCAGGGCCAGTCGGCGTGATCCCCCAGCCCGCGTCGTGAGCTGGCGGGACGGTGCTGACGTGCTCGTTGGTCCAGGTGTTGAAGAACGAGACGCTGAGCAGGTCGCTCGCCGCGGTCGACGCCGCCAGGTGCGCGACCGCCGCAGTGACCACATCGCCGCCCCAGGTGTCCTCCAGGGAGACGGTGAGGCCGAGGGAGACCGCGAGGTCGCGCAGCAGCCGCATTGGCGTGATGCCGCCGAGGCGGCTGAGCTTGAGGTTGACCGAGCCCGCGCCGGCCCGCTCGACCCCCCGGGTCAGGTCGGCAGGCGTCGTGATGCTCTCGTCGAGCACCATCGGCAACGTGCTGACCCGGCGCACGTGAGCACAGTCCTCGGTCGTGCGGCACGGCTGTTCCAGGTAGACCGGCAGATCGTCGAACTCACGCGCGGCGATCATCGCCTGCTGCAGTCCCCAGCCGCCGTTGGCGTCGCAGATGACGCGCGAGCCATCGGCCGCCTCTACGGCCGCGCGTGCACGCGCCGCGTCGTCGTAGGGATCGTTGCCGACCTTGACCTGGAAGCAGTCGATGCCGGCGGCCTTGCGACGCGTGATGAACTCGGCCATCTGCGCAGGTGGGGCGAGCGGCACCGCCTCGTAGAGCGGGAACCGTTGCTGGAGCACGCCGCCGAGCAGCAGCGACACCGGCACGTCCAGGCTCTTGCCGAGGATGTCCCAGCACGCCAGGTCGATCGCGCTCTTGGCGTCGTACGACCCGCGGAGGGCGCCGTCCAGCACGCCCTGCACAGCGAGCACCTCGCGCGGGTCCAGTCCCACCAGCAACGGAGCCAGGTATCGCAACGCGGCCTGGGTCCCGCCGGGGAACATCGGCAGGTAGTTGGCGCCGAGCGGGCACGACTCGCCCCACCCGTGGACGCCCTCGTCGGTGCGCACCCGGACCAGGGTCGAGGTCTGGTGCGTGGAGACCCGCGCACCGGACATCGCATACTCACCGTGGGCGTAGGTGAGCCGGTACTCGTAGACGTCGATACCGACGATCTTCATCGCGGTGCCTTTCGCTGCTTGGCCCTGCGCCGGCCGGCCCGGGCGGTGGAACCGGTTCACCCAGGCTGAGCCGTGAGCGCCGCGAAGGCGACCTCGAAGTCCTTGCGCGCACGTGCCTCGTCCTCCGCGGAGAGCGGAAGGCGGGGATACCGGCACGGACCGCCGTAGCGACCGGCCATGTCCATTGCCAGCTTGATGGCCTGGATGAAGGTGTGGCGCGAGTCCCAGGCGAAGGCGTCGTGCACCTGCTGGTACAGCGGGAGGGCCTGCTCGACGTCCTTGGCCACGGCAAGATCGTAGAGACGGCGGCACTCCCGGGGGAACGCGTTGGAAAACCCGCCGATCCAGCCGACCCGCACCCATCAGCACGAGCTCCAGCAGCACATCGTCGGCGCCCGCGAGCACGTCGATCCGCGGGGCCAGGTTCCGGATCTGGTGCACCCGTCGCACGTCGGCGGAGAACTCCTTCACCGCGACCACGTTCTCGAACTCCGCGATCCGGGCGATCAGCTGTGGCGTCAGGTCCACATTGGTGTCGAATGGGTTGTTGTAGGCCACTACGGGCAGGCCGACCTCGTTTAGCTCGCGGTAGTGGGCCACGACCTCGTCGTCGCTGGCCCGGTAGGCGTTCGGCGGCAGCGACAGCACCGCGTGGGCGCAGGCCTCCCGGGCCTGCTCTGCCCACCGGCGGGACTCGTGGCCGCCGTACGCCCCGGTTCCGGGAATGACCGAGAAGCCCTCGGGCGCCGCCTCGACCGCGGCTCGGACCACGTCGGCGCGCTCAGCCTCGGTGAGCACTTGGTACTCCCCGAGCGAGCCGTTCGGACTGACACCGTCACATCCGTTGGCGGCAAGCCAGGCGACATGCTCCTGGTACCGGTCCAGATCGACGGACAGGTCCTCACGAAACGGCAGCGCCGCCGCGACGACGATCCCTCGCCAGACAGTCATTATTGTCCTCCACATCTTACCGGTAATCGGTAATGTACTACTAATCGGGAGCCGGGGGCCTCCGACGAGAAGGTCCGGGGCGGTCAGGCCCGCAGGGCGATCCAGGTTGTCTTGAGTTCGGTGTACTGGTCGAAGGCCTCCAGGCCCTTGTCGTGCCCGCCGAAACCGGAGGTCTTGTAACCCCCGAACGGTGTGGTGATGTCACCCTCGCTGTAGCAGTTCACCGAGACGGTGCCGGCCTCGACGGCTCGGGAGACCCGGAACGCGGCGTCGAGGTCGGAGGTGAAGACCGAGGATGCCAGCCCGTAGCTGGTGCCGTTGGCGATCTCGATCGCCTCGTCCTCGTTGTCGAACGCGATCACGGCGACGACCGGACCGAAGATCTCCTCCCGAGCGATGGCCATCTCCGGGGTGACGCCGGTGAACACGGTCGGTTCGACGTACCAGCCGCCGGTTTCCTCCAGAACCCGCCGGCCACCGGTGACGCAGCGAGCGCCCTCATCGAGCCCGCGCTGGATGTAGCCGAGGACCTTGTCGAGGTGGGCCTGCTCGACCAGCGGGCCGATCTGCGTGCCGAGGTCCTGAGGCGGTCCGACCCGCAGGGCCGCGGCCCGCGAGGCGAGACGAGCCACCAGGTCGTCGTGGATGTCGTGGTGGACCAGGACGCGTGATCCGGCGGTGCAGTTCTCGCCCATGTTCCAGAACGCCGCGGTCACGAGCTCGTCGGCGATCGCGTCGAGCCGGTCGGCACAGTCGGCGAGCACGATCTGCGGACTCTTGCCGCCGCATTCCAGGACCACGCTCTTGAGATTGCTGTCCGCCGCGTAGCGCAGGAAGTGCCGACCGACCTCGGTCGAGCCGGTGAAGGTGATGGCATCGACGCCCGGATGCAGGCCCAGCGCCTTCCCGGTCACGTGACCGTGCCCGGGAAGAACCTGCAGGACGCCGTCCGGGATACCCGCCTGCTGAGCGAGCGTGGCGAGCCGCAGCGTGCTGAACGGGGAGAGCTCGGCCGGCTTGACGATCACCGAGTTGCCTGCCGCGAGAGCGGGCGCGAGCTTCCAGGAGAGCGTGGCCATCGGGAAGTTCCACGGCAGTACGGCGGCCACCACCCCGATCGGCTCCCGCGAGATCAGGCCGAGGTGCTCGGCCGAGGCAGGCGAGATCCGGCCGAAGACCTTGTCGATCGCCTCCGCATACCACCGGTAGGTGTTGATCGCGTCGGGGAGGTCGAGGGTGCGGGTGTCAGCAAGCGGCTTGCCGACGTCGATCGAGTCCAGCAGAGCGAGCTCCTCGCGATGCTCGTCGAGGAGATCGGCGAAACGCAGCAGTACCTGCTTGCGCTCGCCGGGCTCGATGCGGCTCCACACACCGGAGGCGAAAGTGCGCCGGGCGACGCGGACGGCCGTGTCGACCTCGGGCTCGCCGCACGCGGTCACCGACGCGATCACCTTCCCGGTGCCCGGGTCGACCGAGTCGACGGTCTCGCCCGAGGCCGCGTCGACGAATCGGCCGTCGATGAACGCCGAGGTGATGAACGTAGGGGCGGCCGGATGCATAGGGGATTCCTGCTTTCACTGGGACTTTCACGGTGACGGGGTGGCGGCGAAGGGGGTTAGAGGACCTTCTCAAGGAAGCTGCGACAGCGCTCGGTCTGCGGGTTGCCGAGCACCTGATGCGGTTTGCCGCTCTCGACGATCACGCCGCCATCCATGAACACGACCTTGTCGGCGACCTCACGGGCGAACCCCAGCTCGTGGGTGACCACGATCATGGTCATGCCGTCGAGGGCAAGCTGCTTCATCACCGCGAGCACCTCGCCCACCAGCTCGGGGTCGAGCGCCGACGTCGGCTCGTCGAAGAGCATCAGCTTCGGCTTCATCGCCAGCGCCCGGGCGATCGCGATGCGTTGCGCCTGACCGCCGGAGAGCTGGCGGGGGTAGGCATCCTCACGATCGGCAAGGCCCACCTTCGCCAGCAGGTCGCGCGCGGTCGCGACCGCCTCGTGCCTCGGGATCCTCCGGACCCGGACCGGCGCCTCGATGATGTTCTGCAGCACGGTCATGTGCGGGAACAGGTTGAACTGCTGGAAGACCATGCCGATGTCTTCGCGGCGCCTGGCGGTCTCCCGCGGCGACAACTCGTGCAGCTTGCGGCCGTTCTGCCGGTAGCCGACATACTCGCCGCCGACCTGGAGCCGGCCTCCGTTGACCTGCTCCAGGTGATTGACGCAGCGCAGGAAGGTGCTCTTGCCAGAACCGGAGGGGCCGATGATGCAGACCACCTCGCCCGCGTTCACCTCCAGATCGACGCCAGTCAGCACCTCGACCTGACCGTAGCTCTTGTAAAGCGCCTCTGCGACCACGTAAGGCGTAGGTGTCATCGTCCCGCTCCTTCCGTACCCGGGGTCAGCGGTCCAGAGTCCTTCCGGCGCCAGCGGCGCCCTTCAGAACCGCCGCGTTCGCCAAGCTGACCGCGGTTGAAATGTCGCTCGATGTAGTGCTGCGCAATGGAGAGAATTGTGGTGAGCAGCAGGTACCAGAGGCTGGCGACGATCAGCAATGGGATTGGGTTGAAGTTACGGTTGTAGATCAGCTGCGCGGAGTAGAGCAGGTCCGGCAGCGCGATCACGCTGACCAGCGCGGTGGTCTTGAGCATGCCGATGACCTGGTTGCCGGTCGGCGGGATGATGACTCGCATCGCCTGCGGGAGCACAATGCGACGGAAAGTGAGCCAGCCCGGCATGCCGAGCGCGTGGGCCGCCTCGGTCTGGCCACGGTCGACGCTGTTCAGGCCGGACCGGACGATCTCGGACATGTAGGCCGCCTCGTTGAGCCCCAGACCGAGGATCGCCGCGACATATACAGAGATCACCGAGTTGGCGTTGAATTCGAAGAACTGGGGGCCGAACGGGATACCGATGCTGATCGACGGAAACAGCGCCGAGAGGTTGAACCAGAAGATGAGCTGCACGAGAACCGGAGTGCCGCGGAAGAACCAGATGTAGGTCCACGCGGTCGAGGAGACCACCGGGTTGGCGGATCGCCGCATCGCCGCGAGGACGATGCCACCAAGGATGCCGATCGCCATCGATGCAGCAGTGATCATCAGCGTGCGAACGAGGCCCTGGAGAATGTTGTCGAACGTCAGGTAGTGGCCGACGACGTCCCACTGGAATCGCGGGTTGGTGAAGAGAATCTGGACGAACTTCGCGATGAAGACCGCGATGACCAGCGCGGTGACGACCCGCCAGGGATGCCTCCGCGGCACGGCCTGCAGTTCGTCGCCCGCCACGCGCTCTGCAGTGCTCGGCACGGCTCGTCCTCCATGTGTTGCTTGCTGAGTCATGCTCTTCTCCTCTGCGCGTTTGCTTGGTCACGCCGACACCGTCGGGCCGACCAGGGCAACGTCAGGAGTAGTTCGGCGGCGTGGAATCCTTGGTGTAGATCGTCGCCGTGGGAACGGCGCCATAATCGGTTTTCCACTGCTTCAGGATCGCGCCGTAGGTCCCGTCGGCGACGAGTTTGTCGTACGCCATCTGAATCGCCTTGAGCATGTCGGCGTTGTCAGCAGTACGTGCGACCGCGACCGCGGTCGGGCCACCGCCCATCTCGCCGGTGATCTTGAACGACTTGTTCTGAGCCGCCGCGGCCTCGAGCGGTCCGCGACCGGTGACGACCGCGTCGATGCGCTGACTGTTTAGCGCCAGGAACGAAGCAGCCTGGTCGGGGAAGGAACCGATCGTCATCGGGTGGCCCCCGCACGACTTGGTATTGAACTCCTGGACGCTCGCCTCTTCCGCCGAGCCCTTCAGCACACCGATCCCATGACCGCACAGCTCGCTGGGGAGCTTGGGTGTGTATGTGTCGTCGGCCCGGGTTGCGAAACTGCTGTAGTCGCGCCAGCCGGAGACGAAGTCTACCGAAGCGAGTCGCGCCGCGGTTATGTAGTACTCACCCATCGCGATGTCGAATTTGCCGGACTGCAGGCCAGGAATCTGGGAGTCGAACGACCCCGGGGTGATCTCGACCTTCAGCCCCATCAGGCCGCCGAAAGCGTTGGCCATGTCGACGTCCATACCCACCGGCTGACCGGAGTCGTTCACCGAAGCCAGCGGTGCCGAGCCATCCGGCACTGCCACCCGGAGCGTCCCGCTGTTACGGATCCGTGCCGGCACCAGGTCGGCGATCTCCGCCACCCTGGTCGCGCTGGATCCTCCTGCGGTCGAGGAGCCCGAAGTGTTGCTGCCGCAAGCACTGAGTGCGAGCGGAACGACGAGAAGCACCACCGCGATCCCCGCAGTGCGGCGGAATCGCGCACGGACCTTCTTCGTTGAAGGGCGCATTCTTCCTCCAGGGTGGTATCTGATCGGTAATCGACTACCGTCTACGTATGAATATCGCTGCTTCCCCGAGGTAGGTCAAGGGGTTCACCTGGGTTTGACCGAGCCGAAGCGACGCTGATGCGCTCCCGCGCGATCACGGATGACCGCCTCGGCCGCGTCTTTACCCGCGGTCACGGCTACCTCCATCTGCCCCAGCGGCGCGAAGTAGTCACCGGCGAACCGGATCCGGTGCGCTGGCTCGGCGGCGTACCGAAGCACTGGCTCGAAGGACGCGTCCCCGACGGATCGGTAAGTGCCACCGATCGTCCACCGCTGGATGTGCGATTCGACAATGTGGCCGCGTAGCGCCGGGAACAGCTCGAAGATCTCCCGCTGGTACAGCTCGGTGATCTCCTCGTCGCTGAGCTGGAGGAGGCGGGTGGCGGTGGCGCCACCGGCGTAACACATCAGGCTGCCACCCGGAGCGCGACGCCCAGGCCCCTGAACCGGATTCGCGTGGTTGAAGAACATGTCGAACGTACGATCCGGGGTGGTCATTGCATAAATGTCGTCGTAGGGCATCGGTCCCGGCTCGTCGGTCAGCATCGTCATGCCGACCCAGGACCCGTACTGCGGCACCCGCAGCGCTTCGTCGACGTCAGCCGGGATGTCCCGCACCATCGTGCGGGCGAAATGGGCCGGCACCGCGACGACGACCTGGTCGGCGAGCACTTCGTGTTCGGCGTCGCCGACCCGGTAGACCACGTGCACGCCGTCGGCGGTCTCCTCGACCAGCGTCACCGTGGCACCCAGTTGCACCCGGTCCCCCAGCTCACGGGCCATCGCGGCGGCGAACATCCCGGAACCGCCGTGCAGGTTGAGGGCGGTGTTGTCCTTCTTCCCACTCCACACTGCTCCGAACAGAGCCACACCGACGCCGGCACTCTGCTGCTCCGGCTCCGCGGCCGCACGGCGAGCAGCCGACTGGAAGATCTCATCAACTCGGCGCGATGGTCGGCCCAGCAGGTCACGGAAGGTCTCCCCCGCCCGGAAGGCCGCGATCCGCTCACGCCGCGCCGACGGCCGCTCACCGGGCCGCTCCTTCGCGACTCGCTGCCACCTCGCGACCGTGGCCATCAGCGTGGTACCGACCTTGACCAGGTCGAAGCGCTCCCGCAGCGTCATCGGCAGCAGGAACGGGTAGGCCTCGACACGCTTGCTCTTGTACACCTTGCCGGCGAACGACATCGCCGTCTTGAGGCCGGGAATCTCGATGACCTCGAGGCCGAGCTGCTGGGTCAGGTCATGCATGTTGGAGCCAGCGCCCGGGAAGAGATGGCCCCCGTAGTTGAGCCAGTAATCGCCGCGCGGCGAGGACTTCAGCCGCCCGCCGAGCCTGTCGCGCTGCTCCAAGACGAGGATGTCGAGGTGCCGCAGCTGCCACGCCGCCGACAGGCCACTGGGGCCACCTCCGACGACGACGACGTCCTTGCGCAATGTGGTCATGCTTCTCATTCCCTCTGCTGTCGGCCAACGGCTGCTGCGGTATTCGGTCGGTCTAGATGGGGGCAAAGCCGTCGGCCAAGGCGTCAGCCGGATCAGCGACGACCGTGGCGAATCCGTTGATGTACGCGGAGCCCACAACGACCGGCTGCACGATCTGCCTGCCCCCGGTCGCACGTACGTCGGCAGCGTGCACCTGGAACTCAGATCCGATGATGCTCGTCGTGGTAAGGGCCGCACCCGGATCGACCTCTCCGGCAGCGATCTTGAGCGCCAACAGCGCGCTCGAACCGGTGCCGCACGGAGAGCGGTCGATCACCCCCGGCGGAGCAACCACCGCGGTCACCGATCTCCGCGTGCCAGCCGCCTGATGAAACATCACCTGGTAGATGTCGGCCTTGCCACCGGTGACCGGGTCGATCACCGCACGCTGTGCCATGCGCACAGAGAGTTCCCGCGCCAGACGGACGATGTCATCGGCGTGTGAGCGGTCGAGAGTGAGGCCTAGCTCGGTCGCGTCGATCGCCGGGTAGTAATCCCCGCCGTACACCAGGGTGCAGGTGACCTCGTGGCCATCCAGGACCTCCGGCCAGCTCGCGACTACATACGAATCGACGTTCTCGAGCGCAACCGTCGTCGGTCCCTCCCGCACCGTCGCCGCGACCACGCCGGCCGGAGTGAGGATGCGGTAGCGAGTGCCGCCATCACCCGCCGGTTTTCCCCGCGCCAGACCGAGCTCGTGAACAACTGTGGCGAGACCGATCATGCAGTGCCCGCACATCGGCGGGTACGACCCGGGCTCAAGTATGACCGCGCCCAGATCGTGGCTGTCGTCGGTTGCAGGGATTGGCAGCACGGAACAGGTCAGCGCCCCGCCGCGTGGTTCGTGGTTGAGGCGCCGACGCACCCAGTCCGCTTCGTCTCGCAACCAGGCGCGTGCGAGTGGCACGGTGCGAGCATATTCAGGCAGGTCGAGGCCACCGACAATGATTCGCGTCGGATTGCCCGCCGTGTGCGAGTCAACAACCTGGAGTGCGTGTTGCCTCCGGCGTTCGCCCCAATCCCGAACCTGCCGATCCAACGGGCTCGCGGAAGCACCACCTATCCACATGGCGTAGACGGTAGCACGTAATCGACTACCTCATAGGAGTCATCCGTGCCCTGTCCGCCACTGCGCAACGACGCCTGTCGGCTGCCAGGAGTAAGGGACCACCTCAGAGCCGGTTTTGCCAGGAGCATGGGACCACCTGTTTGCCACTGATGGGACCGTCTGGGCTGGGCATCTGCAACCCGGTCCCATGCTCATGGCAAACCGGTGGTCCCTTCAGGCTGGCAGGCGACACAACTCCTCCAGAGGGATCCCACGCCTACCCTGGTCGAGAATGCGGCCACCGGGTTTGACCTGGGCGATCGTGACGTCCGATGATCGACGATCGCGGCTGTTCGTCAGGTCTATCGGCTCTTAGCTCAGGTGCTGTCCTGGCTAACCCTGTTCGCTCGATCGCCGGCGTCGAAGGACGCAGAGATACTCGCAATTGCGACACGAGGTCGCTGTGCTGCGACGGAACAATCCGAGGCCTCGCCTGCCTGGCCTGATCGCGCGGTCCTAGCCTCGCTTGCCCGGATACTTCCGAAGACCCTACGCACCCACCGGATTGTCAAGCCGGGAACGTTGTTGAGCTGGCACCGCAGGCTGATCGCCGCGCGGTGGCGGCAGCCGAAGCCGCCGGGTCGTCCGCCGATCAGCGACGAACCGGTCGCCTTGATCGTGCGCCTGGCGAGGGAGAACCGGATCTGAGGTGTGGTTCGCATCCAGGGCGAACTGCGTCGCCTCGACCATCGGGTCGCCGCCTCGACCATCCGCAAGATCCTGCGTGCCAGCAGGATCCCGCCATCGACGCGCCGCGATGACGCCTGGCGCACCTTCCTGCGCGCCCAGGCCGACAGCTTGATTCTCGCGTTCCTACTGGATGGCGTTGTTGGTGTAGACGATCACGGTCGAACACCGCGGCCACTGGCTCGTTCCCGGACGGTGCGGCGCGGCCGACGAAGATGGGGGACGGCCGGAATGGGTGGTGAGACTGGCGGGTTCGCGTATTCAACTGTCGCGAGTTCGTCCTGGTTGTAGTGGCGAGTGATCGCCTGGGGTGTAGCGGCGCCAGGTGGTGCCGGCCTGGGTAGCGAGGCGGACGGTGGTGACGGGGTGGTAGCCGAGTGCGTCGGCGACGATCGGGGCGGGCATGTCCTGAAGGTGCTGTCGGATTGCGGCTCCGACGCACCTACGCACCATGCACCGGATCAGTACCTCGGCTGCACCCACAGCAGGTACCGGCCGTTGTGCAGGTTCTCGCAGCGCCAGCCGACCCAACGGTGCTGCGGGAAGCCCGCGTTGCCCGCCTTAGCGCAGGCCGAGCTCGACGAGTAGACCCCGGCCGGGACGAACGTGGCTGCGGACGCCACACCCTGGGTGGCGGCGATACCACCGGCGAGCCCCAGCGTGAGCAGGGTGGTCGCGGCCAGCTTTCGAATCGTCATCATCATTGCGCTCCATTCGCATCGAGACGGTTGCGGGAGAACTGGGCCATCACAGGTTGTGCGAGAGCAGCTGGCTCAGCATTGAGCTTCATGGAGATCTCGTACGGATTCCGGCTGTCGTACCGCAGCTCCACACCAACCGGCGCGATCACACCCGCCGGGGCTACCAGGTCGAAGATCATGGTGGCGAGCACCGTGTCGTGATCGTTTGCCATCATGTCCGCACTCCCAAGCCTCGGCTTTGCTTCCGAGATGAAGCATGCCCAACCCCGGTTCATACCTTCTTCACGAAGTCTTCAGACCCCTGGCGGCAATCCGCTCTCAGGCTCCAGGATGTCGATCCGGCGACCGGCGTGCGCGCACCGGCGACCAGCAGCGCATCGGCCGCGCATCCCGCAGCGACGAAACCTGCACCGGATGCAATTCGTCATCGTTTCCCGCAATAACCGGGCTACCGCAGTCGTCGCCGAGATCTTTGCTCGTGGGGACGCACGTGGACATGGCCGGTTGCCTGCTGGAAGTGGCCGGGTACGCGCACTCCGCGTGTGCCTCCTCGGGGCCGCGCGCCGTTACCGCAGTCGAGTTCGAGACCCGCCGGGACGCGCTAAGCCCGGTTCTGGCCAGCGACGACTTCGGCGGGGACGTGGAGGTGGTGGCCACGGTCTGGGACACCGGGCAGGGCACCCTCATCCCCTGCACAGCACCGCATCAAGTAGCTCTTCCTCCATCGAGCTCCTCTCAACGTTCGTGACACACGCGGATTCAGGCTCAGCCCTTTCCCTCGCGGGCGAAGCTCGGTTCCGCCGCTTCCAATCGCGGTACCGCGACGCCCAACCGTCGTGCCTCCGCCAGCGCGTCTCGGCAGATCTCACGAGGCTCCTGAGCCTCGGGATCGGAGTGCGCCTCAAAATTCACGCGCACCGACGCGACATGAGCGGTCAGCCAGGCCAGCGCAGGGGCCGTCAGCCAGGTGGGCGCACGGAACAGCAGCCCGCCGCCCCGGTGACGTCGCAGAGAAAGGCCGCGCGCTTCAAGGAGCGGCAGAAGCTCGCGGCTGGCCAGCAGCGCCTCGCGCAAGTCGCCCGTCGCTCCTGCCAGCTTGGCCAACGAGCCCAGCCTCAGGCCCTGCGAGTGCAGGCCGGCGTCCGACACGAAATGGATCCACAGCCAGCCGCGGAAGTCGGGTTGCTCGCGGAGCCGGAACCCGGCCTCGCGAAACGCCTGGCGCACGGCCCGCTCACGTTCGGTCGGGGGCCGGCCGAAGGTGCCGAAGAGGACCGGCAGCAGCAGTGTCCCGCGGAGCACGCCGTCCTCGCCGAAGCCGCCGCCGGCTTGGGGAAAGCCCCAGGCGACCTGGTCGACGGGAAGGTCGCCGATCGCGGCCAGCGGCTCGGCCCAGATGTTGCCGAAGACCAGCACTGTGGCTTGGCCGACGCGCGATGCCAGGAAGGCCGATGCCTCCTCAAGGCGGTAGTGCTGCACGCTGAGCACAATCAGGTCGAAGTCGTGGTCCGGCTCCAGCTCCTCGCGGTAGCGCACCGGCCACTTCTGGACGACGCGCTGCCCCACACCCGGCGCCGCGTATCGAGCAGGTCGAGGTCCACCGCGTCCCCGTACGTCGCCGCGCGGCCCGGGCGGACGTAGAACTCGACGTCATGCCCGGCCCGCTCCAGGGCCCAGCCGTACAAGGTGGCGATCACACCTCGGCCGAACATCAGGATCTTCAAGCTGCACCTCGTGGGGTACGATCGAATTGGAGGTCATCTCCATTTTCGAAAATATGGAGGCCACCTCCATTTGTCAACGCGAGGTAGCGCATGACCGCCCCCAAGCCGCTGCGGGCCGACGCCCAACGCAAGCGCGAGGCCCTGCTCGCCACAGCCCGGGAGGTCTTCGACGCCGGAGGCTTCTTCGACCTGCGCTTCGATGATTTCGCTCGCCTGGCCGGCGTGGGCACCGGCACGCTGTACCGCCACTTCCCCACCCGTGAGGCGCTGGCCGAGGCGGTCTACCACGGGGAAGTCGCGGCGCTGTGCGACCGCGCCCGCCAGCTACAGGCAACGCTGCCCGCGGCGGAAGCTTTGGCGACCTTCCTACACGGCATGGTCGACCACATGGACGCCCACCAGGGCCTGGCCCGGACGCTTGCCACGCTCATGGCCGACCGCTCGGGTGTCCTCGCCGAGGGCAGTCGGGCGCTGGAGCAGGCCGTCACCGACCTGGTGGCCGCCGCCGTGAAGGACGGCGCCGCCCGCGACGACGTGGCTGCCGGTGCCGTCATGATGGCACTGCACGGCATCGGCGCGGCCCATGACCGCCCCGGTTGGCGGGCCGAGGCCGACGGTGTCATCACCCTCGTGCTGGACGGGCTGCGCAGCTCGCACTCAGCCCAGGCGGCCATCCGCACGACTTCCGGAAGGAGAGGTGCACGAGGGGCAAACAGCGACACGGCATCAAGTACGTGATCAACCGGTTCAAGCTCAACCGCAGCGTCGCCGCCCGCAATGACAAGGTGCGACACGAGGTCGCATGCCTCGAGTGATGGAACCGTGGGACGGCGGCGAAGATGCAGTCCGGGTTGTCACCCAGCTGATGCCAGCTACGCCTGTGAAGTTTCAGGATGTCCGCGAGAGCGATGAGGGCGCGGCTCTGCCACAGGCAGGCAACCACGGCGGCGCCGGCTACCCGCAGATTCGCCTGCTGGCACTGGTGGCCTGCGGCACCCGCACCGTCATCGATCGAACGGGAACTGAAGCCGTGAAGGATGCGAGGCGTTGTCACACTGGAGCTTGCCGCAGTGTGGCCCCGGACAAGATCTCGATCTTGGTGGGGCGGGCGGACCCCGACCGCCGCCCGCGCCCCTCCCCCAATCCCCTGGCAAGACCCCCGACGTCCCACCAAAGGCACACACGCCGCGTTGGTCCTTGCAGGTCAGCGCCACGTGCTAACAACAACACTCCGCGTTACCCACCCGTCCTACAAGGGCCCGGCCTGCAAGGATTCCGTAAAGGCTTCCGTTAACACCAGCGATAGAGCGGACATTGCCACCCGAAAAGGACGAGACACCCCGCACCCGGGTAACAGGGTTCTTTATCATCCACTCGGGCGCGTGGGGCTTGCTGTCATACCGACAGCGTCACCAGCCGTCTCGGCCGGTGGACCGTAGGTGGGTGGGGTGTTGCTGCCGAGCAGCACGCGGGTTGCCCACGGCGGCAGGTGCGGTTCGAGCTGCGGAGTCCCGGGTAGACCGCGGCGAGCACCAGCGGCACGACAAGCGTGGACCCGGCGTCGCCGAGCGCGTTGACGAGCCATGTCGACGCGCCGCACGTGGCCAGCCAGACCACGAGCGCGGACCAGGCGGGGCGATGGTGCGTAGCCAGGCGGTGAGCTAGTCGCTCATCTGCCGCACCTCCCAGCCGTCGCGCGAGTTCGTCCACAATCGCGTCGGCCTGCGCCCGGTTCGCCGAGTGCGGCCCGCACGGACTCAGCCACGACCGGGCCGACGACCTCGGCCAGCAACGGGCGCAGTGCGGCGGCGAACTTCGCGGGGGGTCGGCCTGCCCAGCTGCGTTGATCATCGCTGGCGCTGGTAGATCAGGCCGTTGTTGTCCCGGATTGCATCGACCGCCGAGACCTTGACCTTGCTGCCGGGGTACCGCTGGGCTGCGCCGCAAGCAGCGCCTCGATCGCCGGGCTGCAGGTGTGAAGCGAACGGCCTGTTCACCCCGATAGATGTCACAAACGGTCCGTTCACCTCATTCACCCAATCTCGATCGCCGGGCTGCAGTTTCGGGGCGTTGAGCGTGATCAGCAGTTTTTTATGCCGCCGGATTTGCGGGAGTGGTTGCCGGCGGGGCATCTGGGGTGGTTCGTGCTGGATGTGGTTGGTCAGTTCGACGTTGAGGGGTTTCGTGCCCGGCACCGGCTTGGCGGTGGCGGGCGTGAGGCGTATGACCCGCGGATGCTGCTGGCGTTGCTGATCTATGCGTATGTGGTCGGGGAACGGTCGTCGCGGCAGATCCAGCGGTTGTGTGAGACGGATGTGGCGTTCCGGGTAATCTGCGCGCCGGGCGTGCCGGATCACACCACGATCGCCCGGTTCCGCAAAACGCACATCGAGCGGTTCGAGGGTGTGATCGCGCAGGTGCTGGCGTTGTGTGCGCGGGCGGGGATGGTGCGGCTTGCGACGGTGGCCATTGATGGCACCAAGATCGCCGCGGATGCGTCGTTGGACGCCAGTCATGATCTGGAGTGGTTCCGCCGTCAGGCCGGGCGGATCATCGCCGAGGCCGAGGAGACCGACGCGGCCGAGGATGCCGAGTCCGGGGTGGGGTCCTGGGATGAGCTGCCTGCGGAGCTGGCCGACCCCGTCACCCGGGCGGGTCAACACCCTGGTGCCCGGACTCATCGCCACAGTTGCCAACGAGTCGGCCGAAGCGACCCGGATGCGGGACCAGACGGTTCCCCTCGGGCTCGGCGGCACCGCTGAGACCCTCGCGGGACCTGCGCTGTTTCTCGCTTCCCCGGATGCCGCGTACGTCACCGGCACCAAGCTGGTGGTCAGCGGGGGCGTGCTCGTCCAGCAGCGCAGCCCGCAGGTTGACACCTACCGCCCGGGCGACTTTCCATGTCCAGCTTGACCGCCGATTTCGCCGGCTGAGGAGCACTTTCCGAGGCTGCCCGCCGGCAGCCGCGGCGGGCAGCCCCGGGCCCAACTTCGCTTCAGGATTAAGCGATCCAGCATGCTGACCACAGCAGAACAGCGTTCTCCCGACCGCTCGATCTCCGCACGATAAGACGATGAAAAATCCGGCACCGGTCACAGCATCGACGCGAAAAGCCCTGTTCGGGTGCACTGTCGGGACCGCTTTGGAGTGGTACGACTTCTTCCTCTACGGGCTCGCCGCCTCGTTGGTGTTCAACCGCTTGTTCTTCCCCAGCTTCAATCCGGCAGTGGGCACGCTCCTGTCGTTCGGGTCGTTCGCGGTGGCCTTCATCGCTCGCCCCATCGGTGCAGCGATTTTCGGGCACCTCGGTGACCGCCTCGGCCGCAAGAAGGCGCTGGTGCACACGCTGTACCTGATGGGTGCCGCGACGCTGGGCATCGGCCTGCTTCCCACCTACCACTCCGTCGGGATGCTCGCGCCGATCCTGCTGACAGCCCTGCGCTTCCTCCAGGGCATCGGCCTCGGTGGCGAGTGGGCCGGCGCGGTCCTGATGAGCAGCGAACATTCGGACGCCCGCCGTCGCGGACTCGCGGCCAGCTGGCCACAGATCGGAGCTCCGGTCGGAAACCTGCTCGCGGCCGGTGTGCTGGGCCTGATGCTGGCGATCCTGCCGCAGCAGGAATTCGACGCATGGGGCTGGCGACTGCCGTTCCTTCTCAGCGCCGTATTAGTCCTGATAGGACTGTGGCTGCGCATCGCGGTGTCGGAATCCCCGGCGTTCCGGGAGGTTAAGAAGACCAGCAAGGCCCCGCTGCTCAGCGTTGTGCGGGAACACCCGATCCGGCTTCTCGCCGCAGCAGGGGTGCGGATCGCGCCGGACGTGAGCTACTACATCTGGACGCTGTTCATCTTCAGCTATGCGGCAGGACTCGACTCACTGCCCCGGCAACTCGTGGTGAACGCGCTGCTGGTCGGTTCAGCGCTGCAACTGCTCGTCGTCCCGCTGGCCGGTCATCTCTCCGACCGGTTCGGTCGGCGCACGCTCTCCCTGATCGGAGCTGTCGGCACTGGGGCGTGGGGTTTCGCGTTCTTTGCCCTGCTGGACACCCAACGTCCCGCGATGGTGTTCGCCGCCGCGATCGGGGGTTTGTTCTTCCACGCCGTGATGTACGGACCGCAGGCAGCACTGATCAGCGAGCTGTTCCCGACCAACGTGCGCTACAGCGGAGCGGCGCTGGGTTCGCAACTGGCTGGGATCGCGGGCGCGGCGTTCGCTCCGATGATCGCCGTGGCGCTGCTGACAGCCTTCGGCTCCGCCTCAGCGGTGTCGATCTACGTGGTCGCGTGCGCGGCGGTCACGGTGACGGTTGTCCTGCTCGTACCAGAAACGAAGGAGCTCTCATTGCGGGAGGGAAAAACCGCGATGAGCCAAGAAAAGATGGTGCGTTGACCGTTGAGCCTGCGAACCGCACCGAACGACGAAACAGTCCCCCGACCCCGGAGGTCGCAGATGCCTGACCAACAGCGACGTATCTCGCTCAACACCGACATCGGTGAGGGATTCGGCGCCTGGACCATGTCGGATGACAACGCCCTGCTGCGCAGGGTCACCGACGCGAACATCGCCTGCGGATTCCATGCCGGTGACCCCTCCACCATGCGCCGGACGTGCGAAACCGCGGCTGCCAACGGTGTCGCAGTTGGCGCACACGTCGGGTTTCACGATCTGCGCGGCTTCGGCCGCCGATACATCGCCGTGCCACAGGAACAGCTCCTCGACGACCTGATCTACCAGCTCGGCGCGCTCGACGGCATGGCGAGAGCCGTCGGCACCACCGTGCGCTACGTCAAGCCGCACGGAGCCCTCTACCACTCAGCGGTGGCCCGCATCGAGCACGCCGCCGCGATCGTCGAGTCGATCCGCCAGTTCGACCGGGGCCTGCCACTGCTCTGCCAGCCAGGTACGAGGCTTGCCAGACACGCCGCTGAGGCAGGGGTGCCGGTGCTGCGCGAGGGTTTCATCGACCGCGCCTACACACGCGACGGCACGCTGGTCCCGCGCGGTGAGCCAGGCGCAGTCATCAGCGACCCCGCCGCTGCGGTGGACCAGGCCGTGGCGATGGCCACGACTGCAACGGTGGTCAGCAACGACGGAACCACGATCCCGATGCAGGTGGATTCCCTCTGCGTGCACTCGGACTCGCCAGGAGCGGCCGCGTTCGCCGACAAAACCAGGGCAGCACTGGAATCCGCAGGCGTCGCTGTGGCCTCGCTTCCCGACATCGGAACCGTGCCGTGACAGACGCGCGACGCCTGCGATGGGCGGGTGAGCGCGGCTTGTTGATCGACGTGTCGGAGGGCGAGAATGCACACGCGCTGGCCTCCTGGCTGCGCAGCAGCGAGCACTCCGGGGGACTCGTCGAGATCGTTCCTGGACCCCGGACGGTGCTGGCTGTCGCTGATCGCGAAGTCCTCGATTTGGTCGCGCAGGACCTCGCCCGCGCCCCGGTCAGCAAATCCCGCCCGCTGACGGGCGAGGCCGTCGGAGTGGAAGTGGTCTACGACGGTGCCGATCTCGACCTGGTGTGCCAGCAGACCGGGCTCACCCGCGACGAGGTGGTCCACCTGCACAGCTCGGCGACCTTCCTGGTGGACTTCTTCGGGTTCAGCCCCGGCCTGGCTTTCACCGTGGGCATTCCCGAACGGCTGCGCGTTCCGCGCCTGGGCAGCCCGCGCACCAACGTGCCTGCGGGCAGCGTGGCAATCGCCAATGAGTACACCGTCATCTATCCGGGCGGCACCCCTGGTGGGTGGAGCATCATCGGACGCTCGGTGAGCCCGCCGCTGTGGGATCCCCGCCGCAGCCCACCGAACCTGATCAACGTCGGGGACCAGGTTCGCTTCCGGGCGGTGGGACCGTGAGTCCGGCACGGACGACCGTCGAGATCCTCGCGCCGGGTCCTCTCATGACCGTCCAAGACCTCGGCCGCCACGGCCACGCGCATCTTGGCGTGCCCACCTCCGGTGCAGCCGATGAAGCCGCCTTCCGCATCGCCAACCGACTCGTCGGCAATTCAGAGGACGCGGCATGCCTGGAAACGACGCTCGGCGGAGCGGCCGTCTTGTTCCACGGAGCGGCGTCGGTTGCTATCACCGGGGCCCCCACGCCCGCGTGGCTCGATCAGCGTCCGGTCGCCTTCGCCGAACGGCTCTACGTGAAGCCTGGTCAGACCTTGCAGTTGGGCAGGCCGGATTACGGGCTCCGCACCTACCTCGGTGTCAGCGGCGGGATCGACGTTCCACCGATTCTCGGCAGCCGTTCCACCGACACCCTGTCCGGGCTTGGGCCAGAACCCCTGACACCAGGAGTAGAGCTGCCAATCGGCACAGATCCGCGTGGCCTGGTCGGATGTCCCGATGTCGTCTTCAGCGCGGTACCGTCCACTCTGGACCCAACGGTGCGGATCCACGCAGGACCGCGCGAAGACTGGTTCGCTCCTGATGCGCTCCAGACGCTGACATCGGCGAGCTGGGCGGTCACCGCGGAGACAAACCGGGTCGGAGCGCGTCTTTCCGGCCCCCTGCTCGACCACTCCGCGAGCGCCCAGCTTCCCTCCGAAGGAATGGTGCGCGGTGCGATCGAGGTCCCGCCCTCCGGCCAGCCGATCGTGTTCCTCGCCGACCACCCGACCACTGGCGGATACCCCGTCATCGCCGTCGTGCACGCTGCCGATCTCGGGCTGCTCGCGCAAGCCCGCCCCGGCACCAGACTGCGGTTCGCGATCGCTCGTCAGCCGTCTGCAGGACAATCATGAACGATCGGAGAGCCCATCGTGCACCTGCGTCACCCGCAGTGCCCCTGCCGCAACAGCGCGAGCAGCTCGACCGCGAGTGCCACGTGGTCGGTCGTCGACGGCAGCGCGGCGAAGATGTCGCGGTGCAGCTCGGGCAACAACCGCCGCGTCTGCGTTCGCCTTGCCCGCACGAGAGCGAGTTCCGGCACGAAGGCCACGGCGACACCGGAACTGGTCAACGCCTGCGCGACGTCATAGGACTCCGTCTGGAAATTCCGGCGGGCAGCCACCCCGAACTGCGCGGCCGCTACCTCCAGCTGAGTCCGAGCGGGCCGGCCCGCGACACCGCAGGCCCACACGTCCTCGCCAAGCTCACTGATCTCAACCGCTTCGTCGGAAGACCTGCTCGCCAACCGATGGTCGTCCGGCAGCACGACGTAAATCGGGTCGACGCAGAGGTGCTCGAGCCGGACGTTCGACTCGATGGCAAGCGGCTGGCCGTAGGAGGCAGTGATCGCGACGTCGAGCTCACCGGCGGCCACGAGTTCCGGCCCGCTGTCGGAAACCAGGTCGCTGACGGACAGCTCCACGTCGGGATGCCGGTAACGCAAGGCGGTGAGCGCCTCCGGCAGCAGCGCGACCGCCGCGGACGGGAACGCCCCGACGCGCAGTCGAAGCGCGTGGTCGCCCAGGTAGTGGGCAACCGCTTCCCTCGCCTGCTCGAGTTCGGCGGCGACCCGCTCCGCGTGCACTGCCAGCAGCTTGCCCAGCTCCGTCAACTGCGTGCCACGAGCGCCCCGTTCCACGACCGCCGAACCGACGTCGCGTTCCATCCTCGCGATCTGCTGGGACACAGCGGGCGCGGTGATCCCCAGTGCATGCGCAGCGCGGGCCAGGCTGCCGTGCTCTTCGATGGCGCGCACGAGCGCCAGCTGGCCGGACGTGATGCCCATAAAGGAAACCGTATCACCGCATTGCCTAGAACAGCATTCTGCTTAACCGATCGACGCGCCATGCTGACGGAGTCCCCAGTCCACGTGCTCGGTACACCCGCGAGTTAGACCCGCCCATCACCCGAGGAGAAGTTCATGCACACCCCGCCGGCGGCCAGTTCCGCACCCGCCGCTCGCATAGCCGACCTCTGGCGGAACTCGCTCCGTCCGACGACGACCACGCCCGCCCCTGGTGTCGTATCCCTGGCAATGGGCGAACCCGACTTCGACACGCCGCCTGTGATCGTGGAGGCGGCCATCGAAGCGCTACGCGACGGGCACACGCATTACACCGACTTCGCCGGAGACGCGGAGCTACGCGAAGCGATCGCCCGACGTGCGGCCGCCATCGCTCGCCGGGAAATCACCCGAGAATCTATTGTGGTTACCCACGGCGCGTCGGGCGGGTTGGCCGCCACCGTTCTCGGCTTGGTCAACCCCGGGGACCGCGTCATCATCCCCTCCCCCACCTATTCGTTGTACGCAGACCTCGTGCGGCTCGCGGGCGGCGTCCCGGTGTTCCTACCCCTGCGTCGCGATTTCCACCTCGACACTGAGGCCCTCGCTGACGCGCTCCCCGGCGCGAGGCTGCTGATCGTGTGCAACCCGGGCAACCCCACAGGGGCAGTACTGCGACGAGATGAACTGGACCACGTCGCGAACCTCCTGCACAACACCGAGACCCTGCTCGTCGCCGACGAAGCCTACGAAGCCTTGGACTGGTCCGAGCACGGCTTCGTCTCAGCTCTGTCGATCGAGGCACTCGCCGACCACCTCGTCCACGTGCAGACCTACTCCAAGACCTACGCCATGACCGGCTGGCGGATCGGGCACGTGACCGCACCTCCCGCGGCTGCGAAGGCGATCGCGACCACGGCCCGCACCGTCAACGGAGCGCCGAATTCCGCGGTGCAACGCGCGGCGCTGGCCGCGACTCGTCACGGTCGGGCGCTGACCGAGCCGATGGTGGCCGAGTACCGGAAGCGGCGCGATTTGATGCTCGCGGCGCTCGAGGCAACGCCGGGCGTGGATGTGACGGCGCCGGAGGGTGCCTTCTACCTCTTCATCCGCTACCACAACGATATTCCCTCGGCCAGCCTCGCCGAGTCGCTCGCCGGGGCCGGTGTGCTGGTGCGCCCGGGAGCCGAATACGGGCCCGGAGGCGAGGGCCACCTCCGACTCAGCTACGCCGCAGCACCTGACGCGATCACCACGGGTTGCAGTCGACTGCACGACTTCTTCACCGCCCACTTGCCGCGGTGAAACTTCCGGATTCCCTTGAAAAGGAGAGAAAACGATGCGCGAAGAAGAGAGGACGTCGTGACGACATCGACGCGGACGACACTCCTGCGATGGCAGGCGGAAGTCGTCGACCAACTGCTCGCCGGCGATGTTTCGGTCGCCGCCTTCGTCCCGGACTCGCGGCTCAACGGTGTGCTCACCGGGCTTTCCGAGCGGGGTGTTCCGCTGCGCTCCCTCACCCGCGAAGAGGAATGCGTTGCCTACGCGGCGGGACAGCGAATCGCCGGGAAGCGGCCGGTGGTTCTGTTGCAGAGCTCGGGACTCGGCAACGCGCTCAACGCGCTGGGCACCCTGGCAGTGCCCTACCGACTCGGAATCCCGCTGATCATTTCGATGCGGGGCACGCTGGGTGAGACGAACCCATCGCAGATCCCGATCGGCCGCGCCACCGCCCCGATGCTTGGGTCGCTGGGCATCCAGACCTTCTCGCTGCGCAGTAGCGACGACGCGGCGAGCATGACCGAATCCGTGCTGAACATGGCGTACCAGGCAGGAGAAACGAGCGGACTCCTCCTCGAACCCGAACTGGGAGGGCAACGTGAACGTCGTTGAAGCCGTTCGGGCGATCGTCGACACGCACCCCGAGGCCACGCTCGTCGCGTCCCTCGGCACCGCGACGTCGGCCGTCCGACACGTGACGAATGATGGCCCGCACTTCTACTTCGGTGCCGCTATGGGCTCCGCGCTGGCCGGCGCACTCGGGCTCGCCGAAGCAGCGCCCCATCGGCAGGTAATCGCTGTGCTCGGCGACGGCGACTTCCTGATGGGCGCGAACTCCTTGTGGTCGCTGTCTGCCTACCGCCCCACAAACCTGCTCGTGGTGGTGCTCGCCGACGGCGCGTACTCGATCACTGGTGGGCAAGCCATTCCGACCCCGCTACGACTCGCTGAAGTGGGCGGAGCATTGGAAGGGTTGTCCGGAGCAGTCGCGGACAGCCCGGACGCCCTGCGGGCCGAACTGACCTCCCTGCCGCAACCCGGCCTGATCGAAGCCCGGATCACCGAGTCGACCTGGCCAGGCCCCTCACCGTTCGTGGACCCGGCTGAGGTCGTGCGCTCGGTCCGAAACAGCATCTCGGTGGCCTGAAACCCCGAACCAGAACTGCTCGTAGATCCGCGGTCAGGCACGAAGTCACAGCCCCGGTGCCTGACCGCGGATCGCTGACGCACCAGGCAGCGCCAGCGCCACATACGCAGCCGTACCTCGGCACGACCGACCGCGCGGGAGGAAACATGAACGACGAGCTCCAGCACTTCCGAATGATCATCGGCGGCAAAACGGTCGACGCGATGTCCAGGAAGACCTTCGCCTCTCAGAACCCCTTCACCGGTCGAGCGTGGGCGCAGATTCCCGACGGAGGGCCGGACGACGTCGACGCCGCCGTCACCGCCGCACGCTCGGCGCTCGACGCAGAGTGGGGCCGGACGACCGGCTTCGCCCGGGCCGCGTTGCTGCGCAGGCTCGGCGATCTGATCAGTGAGAACGCCGACCGGCTGGCGATACTCGAAGTCAACGACTCCGGGAAGCTGTACCGGGAAATGATCGGCCAACTCAACGGCATGGGCTTGTGGTACCAGTACTACGCGGGTATCGCCGACAAGTTGGAAGGGCGACAGATCCCCACACCGAACCCGGACTACCTCGTCTACACGCGACGCGAGCCGGTCGGTGTAGTCGCAGCCATCACTCCCTGGAACTCTCCCCTGCTCCTGCTGACCTGGAAGCTCGCCCCCGCACTCGCCGCGGGCTGCACGGTGGTCATCAAGCCGTCCGAGCACTCCCCGGCCTCCACACTGGCCTTCGCGGAACTGTTCGAGCAGGCCGGTTTCCCGCCCGGTGTGGTCAATGTCGTGACCGGCTTGTCCGCGCAGACCGGTTCGGCCCTCGCAGGCCATCCAGGCGTGGACAAGGTCGCCTTCACCGGATCGACGACCACCGGGCGCGCCGTTGCCCACGCCGCCGCGGACAACCTGAATCCGGTCACCTTGGAACTCGGGGGCAAGTCTCCGCAGATCGTCTTCCCCGACGCCGATCTCGCCGCAGCCGCCAACGGGGTAATCGCCGGGGTGTTCGCCGCAACCGGGCAGACGTGCATGGCGGGATCCAGGTTGATCGTGCACGACGACGTCCACGACGAGCTCGTCCGCCTGATCTCCGAACGGGCAGCGCAGATCAAACTGGGTGACCCGAACGATCCGGAGACCGAAATGGGTCCAGTGGCGAACGGGACGCAGTACGAGAAAGTCCAGGAGTTCCTGCGGATCGCTGAATCCGAAGGCGCGACCATCGCCTGCGGAGGCTCCGCCGATGAGCAGTTGGACGGCTACTTCGTGCAGCCCACCGTCCTGACAGGAGTCAACCCGGATCCACCGTGGTGCGCGAGGAGGTCTTCGGCCCCGTTCTGTCCGTCTCCCCCTTCACCGACGAGGACGAAGCACTGCGCTTGGCGAACGACACGCCCTACGGTCTCGCCGGAGCCGTGTGGACCAAGGACGTCCACCGGGCGCACCGGGTCGCCGCCTGCCTCCGCGCTGGCAGCGTCTGGATCAACGCGTACCGCGTCATCGCACCGAGCGTCCCGTTCGGCGGCTTCGGAGATTCCGGCATCGGCCGCGAGAACGGCATCGAGGCGGTGAACGCATACACTCAGACAAAGTCCGTCTGGGTGGAGCTGACCGGAGGAACCCGCGATCCGTTCACCCTGGGCTGAGCAACATCATGCGCACTTCGCACACTCCTGTCGGAGGCCGGCATAGGTCGCGCTCGTTTCATCCATCGATTCCGGACTCGTCGCCGACCCCAGCAAGCTAGAAGCCGCCCTCGACACGGCGATGGCGCGGTTCGTCCCGGAGGCGGTCCGCCGCATCTAGACCGAACCGACATCACCTTCCACCCACCGGGACTTTGATGACTGAATATCCCTACTCGTCCGCAGATTCGACGGCTTCGTCATCGGCACGCACCAGATGAGACTGCCCGCACCGATCATGCACATACTGCCTCGGCTTCGCCACCTCCCGGCTCGGTCTAACCGACGAGGCGCTGCGCTGGCAGCGGAACGTGCCGCTGGACGGGCCCGCCGTAGGCGCTCAGCGGCCGGATGAGGCTGTTGGCGCTGGCCTGCTCGATGATATGGGCGGCCCATCCGGTGATCCGGCTCATCACGAACAGCGGGGTGAATGTCGGGATGTCGAAGCCCATCAGGTGGTAGGCAGGCCCGGTCAGGTAGTCGAGATTGGGATGAATTCCCTTCTCCCGCAACATGACCGTCTCCAATTTGTGGTGCAATGCCATCAGCGCGGAGGCGTCGCGTCCGGCGGCGAACTCCTCCAACGCCTTCTGCATGATCGGCACTCGGGAGTCGCCGTGCTGGTAGACGCGGTGACCGAAACCCATGATCTTGCGGCGCTGCTCCAGCGCTTCGTGCAGCCACTGCTCCGCGTGGTCGGCCCGGCCGATCTCGGTGAGCATGTGCATCACCGCCTCGTTCGCGCCGCCGTGCAGCGGTCCCTTGAGCGCGCCGATCGCGGCCGTGACCGAACTGTAGAGGTCGGCCAGGGTCGACGGCACGACCCTGGCGGTGAAGGTCGAGGCGTTAAAGCTGTGCTCGGCGTAGAGGATCAGCGAGATCTCGAAGCAGCGCAGCGTCTCGCGATCCGGCACGGAGCCGGAGGTCATGTGGAAGAAGTTGGCCACGTAGCCCAGCTCCGGGTCGGGCGGGATCGGCTCCTGCCCGCGTCGGCGGCGCTGGTCGAGGGCGACGACGGTGGGCAGCTTCGCCAGCAGGGACAGCGCCTTGCGCTCGTCGACCTCCGGGCCGCCGGTCTCGGCGGTCGGATCGTCGGCGCCGAGGTAGCTCACCGCGGTGCGCAGCACGTCCATCGGGTGGCAGTTCTCGGGCGTGTGGTGCACGATCGCGCGCACCGTGCGCCCGACCTCGCGCTGCGATGCCTCCGTCGTCGCGAACCGGCGCAGCTGTTCGGCAGTGGGCAGCTCGCCCCTCCACAGCAGGTGGGCGACCTCCAGGAACGAGCAGGACTGCGCCAGCTCCTGAACCGGATACCCGCGGTACAGCAACGAGTTCGTGCTGTTGTCGACGGTGGAGATCGCGGTGGTGTCGGCGACAACACCGGCGAGTCCCTTGTGGACCTGCGGAGCTGCGGAGGTCACCGCTTCCTCCCGGGTTCGGTGAAGTTGAAGACGTTGTCGTCGAAAGTGTTGTAGTCGGCGTAATCGAGCAGCTCGTACAGCCGCGAGCGGTGCTGCATGCGGTCGAGCAGCGCTTCCTGCGTGCCCTCGGCGCGGATCAGGCGCAACCCTTCCTCGGCTGCGTGCATCGCAAGCCGCAGCAGGCTGACCGGGTAGATCACGACGTTGTAGCCCAGCCGCTCAAGTGTGTCCGCCCCGAGCAGCGGGCTCTTGCCGAACTCCGTCATGTTGGCCAGCAGCGGAACGTCGACCGCCGCGTGAAACCGCTCGAACTCGGCCTCGTCGGCCAGCGCTTCGGGGAAGACCATGTCCGCACCGGCGTCGACGTAGGCACGTGCCCGGTCGATCGCGGCGTCGAGCCCTTCAAGTGCGCGGGCGTCGGTGCGCGCGCAGAGCACGAAGTTCTCGTCGCGGCGGGCTTGCACCGCAGCTGCGATCCGTCGGGTCATTTCCCCGGCACCCACGACCGATTTGCCGTCGAGGTGCCCGCAGCGCTTCGGGTTGACCTGGTCCTCGATGTGGCAGCCCGCGGCACCGGTGTCCTCCAGCGTCTGCACGGTGCGTGCCACGTTCATCGGTTCGCCGAATCCGGTGTCGGCGTCGACGAGCACCGGCAGGTCGGTGACGCGCGCGATCTGCTGGGTGCGCCCGGCCACCTCGGTCAGTGTCGTCAGCCCGATGTCGGGCAGCGCCAGATCGGCCGACAGTACCGCGCCGGAGATGTAGACACCGTCGAAACCGGTGTCCTGGATCAGCTTCGCGCTTAGCGGGTTGAAAGCGCCGGGGACGCGCAGCAGCCCGCCGGAGTTGAGCGCGCCATGCAGCGCGAGACCGTGCGGGCGATCCAGAAGTAGCGCCGCCCGTTGGGCATCTCGGCGACCTGGGTGAGGATCTGCCCGCAGCCGAGGCCGATGGCGAAGGTCTTGCCGGGTTGGCCGTAGGTGCCGGGTCTGCCCGCAACGCGCCTTCCCACCGATCGGACACGAGCTCGCCGTCAGCGAGAACACCAGCACCTTCGTGCCCTACCTCACCGCAATACCCCGCGGTTCCTGAACTGCGCGCGGGCGCAGCAGAGCGGCCGTGTGACCGGCAACTCATCGCTCGCGCAGCGGCCCGCGAACCGCGACCTCAAAGACGGTTTCGGAGGCCCATCCCGCCCGGGATAGACGGAACCGCGTCGTGGGATGTGGCTGCCAGCGGATCGTTCGCCACTAGCCTGGCCGGTGCTGGTGGGGCTACACCGAAGTCAAGGCCGCCCTGAAAGCGTGATCAGCACGACCGCCGCAGTCCGCCCGACACTGCGCTGATCGCTGGGCCACGCTACTCGGCCTGGCACCGGAGTGATCTTGGCTGGCAAGGTCTTGACACCCGGTCCGCGCGCTGCCAATGTCGCCGCGGTAGTTCACGCGATGGTGTCCAGGAAGCCGGTGCGAGTCCGGCACGGTCCCGCCACTGTGAATGGGGAGCTGCCGCCACCTGTGCCACTGCCGCTCATGCGGTGGGAAGGCCGGCGAGCAGCGATGATCCATGAGTCAGGAGACTGACACCGTCGTGCCGATTCGTACGGGGTCGCGGAGCCCCGGAGGAGGTATTCGACGTGCAGCAGCGCGCAGCGCGTGCCATTGCTGTCCAGTACGGCCACCACGACTGGTGTGCCGGCCTGACGCAGCCTCGTGAACTGCTCCACACCAGGGCGCCAGCAACGCAGGTCTGATCCGACCGGACCAACGGCGGGGCAGCCTGCCGTACCGAACGCTGACTCCCGTGGAGACATCTGTGCTTCCCGCTCAACTCTCCTTGGCCCGGACATCGCATTCGGCCCTGCGCGCAGTGGTCGAACGGGTTCGCACCACTGACCCAACAAGAATCGATGAACGGCGCCTGCACTACGTCCGGACTTCGGTCGTCTTCATGACCGTGCAAAGTGCACAGCACACCGGAAGGAGCTCCGGATACACCAATTGCGTACTCAGCGTGCGGATCGGCGGCGCAGTGGGCTCTTGCGCCGTGGAACCCGGCCAGATCGAGCCCGGTACGGTGCACGAACTCGTCGGCCAGCGCGTCGCCGAACTGCTGGAGCACGAAGACCCCGCGGTGCGGGTCGCCGTGCTCGACGCCTACCTGGCCGCGCTCGTCCCGCACGCAGAGCACCCGGAAAGCCATGCGGTACGCATTCCAGCCGGAACCTCACTGGCGAAGTCGATGGCCCGCGCCCGGGCGGTCGCCGACCTCGTCCCGGTGCCCGAGGGCGGCAGCATTGCGGTAATCGGTGTGGTGAACTCGTTACTTGCCGCCTTGCGCGAGCGTGGCGTCAATTATGTCCCGTGCGACTTGAAGGGGGGTCGCACGGAGTGGGATGAGCCCGTTCTCCTGGACCACCGGGAGGCGATCGGCGGGGCACAGGCGGTGCTGGCGTCCGGCATGGTGCTCGGCAACGGGACCTTCGACGAGATCGCCGGGCACTGCCGCGAACGCGGGTTGCCGTTGGTGATGTTCGCGCAGACCGGAAGCGCGGTGCTCCGGGAGTTGGTCGGCACCTCGGTCCACGCCCTGTCGGCAGAGCCGTACCCCTTCTTCTGGCTGACCGGGGACAGCACGGACCTCTACCGCTACACCGCAGCAGGTGAGTTGACGTGACGGCCACCGAAGCGCGCTGGACCGCCGGGGGGCCGAAGTGCCACTCCGTGCTGGACCTCATCGGGAACACCCCGGTGCTGCGCATCGACACGCCACTTTCCTCGCCGCACCCCGGTTTCTGGGCCAAACTCGAAGGATTCGCCCCCGGCGGCATGAAAGCGAGAGCCGCCCTCTCGCTGATCCAGGGCGCCCGGCGGCGTGGCGAGCTGCGCCCCGGCGGCGCGATCGTCGAGTCGAGCAGCGGAACCCTCGGAATCGGCTTGGCCTGCGTCGGTTCGACGCTCGGACATCCCGTCGTGATCGTGGCGGACCGGGAGCTGGACGCAATGACGAGGGCGCTGCTGCGGGCCCACGGCGCACGGGTGGAGATCGTGCGGGAGCCCCACCCCGTGGGCGGCTGGCAGCGGGCACGGCGTGACCGGGTGACCGAGTTGCTCGCGCTGCTGCCGGGTGCTTATTGGCCGGACCAGTATGGCAATCCGGACAATCCCGCCGGGTACATCGGTCTGGGTCGGGAGCTCACGTGCCAGTTCGAGCACCTGGACGCGGTGGTGTGCAGTGTCGGCACTGGTGGGCACAGCGCCGGGATCTCCTCGGTTGTTCGCGAGCACTGGCCGAACATCAGGATCGTGGGCGTCGACTCGGTTGGTTCCACGGTGTTCGGTCAACCAGCCGCGCACCGGTTGATGCGCGGGCTGGGCAGCAGCATCCACCCGCGCAACGTTGCCTACGGCGTCTTCGACGAGGTGCACTGGATCGGCCCGGCGGAGGCGGCCGACGCATGCCGGCGACTCGCCGCCGGATCGTTCGTGACCGGTGGGTGGAGCACCGGCGCTGTCGCGCTGGTCGCCGCGTGGTGCGCCGAGGAACTGGGGTCGGACGCGGTGTGCGGGGTGTTCCCGGACGGGCCACACCGCTACTGGCAGAGCATCTTCGACGACGACTACCTCGCCGGACATGGCCTGGTGCCCGCAGCGCGGAGACCGTCCGAAGTGGAATCGCCAGCAATTTCAGGCGGATGGACCAGGACGCGCGAAGTCGTGGACCCCTGCTCTTCCCGCAGCACCGGAAGCGCCGAGGACTGCGGGGTGTGCGGGGAGGACGACCGATGAGCGCGACCGGTTTCCGGCAGCTGGCGCCCGCCGCGCGGCTGTTGATGATCAACCAGTTCGGCATCAATGTGGGCTTCTACATGCTGCTGCCGTTCCTGGCGTCGTACATGAGCGCGGACCTGGGCTACGGCGCGGCGGTGATCGGCCTGCTGCTCGGTGTCCGCAACCTCAGCCAGCAGGGGATGTACCTGGTCGGCGGGACCGCAGCAGACCGGCTCGGATGCCGACCGATGATCATCACTGGCTGCGCGATGCGGGTGGTCTCGTTCGGGCTGTTCGGCGTGTTCACCTCGCTGCCCGGGTTGTTCGCCGCCGCCGTGCTCACCGGCTTGGCAGGTGCCCTGTTCAACCCCGCGGTGCGCACCTACCTCATGCACGAGGCGGGAGAGCGTCGCGCCGAGGCGTTCGCGGTGTTCAACGTCTTCGCACACGCCGGGACGCTGGTCGGTCCGCTGCTGGGTGCCGCGCTGCTCGCCGTCGACTTCCGGATGATCGCGTGGGTGGCGTGCATCGCCTTCGCCGTGCTCACCACCGCCCAGATCATCGTGCTGCCGCGCCAGAAACTCCAGCCGCAGCAGGACAACGTGCTGGGCAGCTGGCGCGAAGTGGTCACCAACCTGCGCTTCCTGGCGTTCACGCTCGCGCTGTCCGCGTACTTCGGGCTCTACAACCAGCTCTACCTGCTGCTGCCCTTGGAGGCGCAACGGGTTTCAGGGCTCACCGAGTCCATCGCCGCCGTGTTCGTGGTGTCCACTGTGGTCGGCGTAGGAGCGCAGGTCCGCATCACGCAGTGGTGCCGCCGCAGGTGGAGTCCGGGCCGCTCGGTGTCGATCGGCCTGATGTGCATGGGAGTTTCCTTCGTCCCCGTGCTGGTGAGCAGCCCGCTGCTGGCGGCACCGGATCCAGGCGCGCCGGACTGGACGCGGACCGCGTTGGTGTGCCTGCCCGTGCTGCTGACGACGGTTCTGTTCACGATCGGGATGGCGATCACCAATCCGTTCGCAATGGAACTGCTGCCCGAGGTGGGCAGCGAACGCCTCGCAGGCACCTACTACGGCTTCTACTACCTGGTGTCGAGCCTGGTCGCGGCCGGGGTGAGCTGGCTGGTCGGTGCCCTGCTCGACCTCACCGGCGACGCACCGCTGCGGTGGGCACCGTGGCTGGCGCTGCTCTCCGTGGGGCTGCTCGGCGGAATCGGCGCCGCGGAGCTGGAGCGTGAACCGCGAATCGACCAGCGATTCCGCAACGACGGGGAAGGAAGCACGACAGTGACTGGCGTCAACAGACGAAAGCTGCTCAAGGGCGCTTTGGGGGCGCTCGCGGTCGTACCGCTGACGGCCTGCGGTGGTGGGGGCAGCTCGAACGGGCGGCTACGCGTGGCCTTTCCCACCGCGGGTGCCAAGGAGTCGCTCGACCCGCACACCAGCTCGCTGTTCGTCGACCAGGCGCGGGCGAAGGCGCTGGTCGACCGACGACATGAGCGTCGTGCCGCGCCTGGCCGAGTCGTGGGAGCCCGACGCCACCGGCACGCGGTGGCTGATCCGGCTGCGCGACGCCCGCTTCCACGACAACCGGCCGGTCACAGCCGACGACGTGCTCTACAGCTACCGCCGCATCGCCGACGCCGCCACGGCTTCGCCCGCGCGGCGGCAGTTCGCCGCCGTCGACTTCGCCGCCAGTCGTGCGCGCTCGGCCAGCGAACTCGAACTGGTGCTGCAGGCCCCGGACTTCGAGTTCCCCTCGGTGTGGGGTGCGCCGGCCACCGAGATCGTTCCGGCTGGCACCACGGACTTCACCGCTCCAGTTGGTTCCGGCCCGTTCCGGTTCTCCTCGTTCCAACCGGGTCGTCCCGCAGTGTTCGCCCGATTCGACGGCTACTGGGGTGGTCCGCCAACACCCGCCGAGCTGGAGTTCGTGCCCATCAACGAGGAGAGCGCCCGCGTAGCCGCGCTGATGTCCGGCCAGGTGCACTACATCCACGACGTCAGCGCCAACTCCGCGAAGCTCTTGCAAGGAGACAGCCGCGCTCAGTTGCTGGCCGCATCGCAGGGCACGATGCAGGCCGTGGCGCTCAAGATCGACCGCCCGCCGTTCAACGACCCGCGCTTGGTGCGGGCGGTTCTGTCCAGTGTGGACCGGAAGGCGTTGGTCGACGTCGCGCTCAGCGGACACGGCCAGCTCGGCAACGACCTGTTCGGCATGGGCCTGAAGTACTACCCGCAGGACCTGCCGCAGCGCGGGCGGGACGTCGACCTCGCCCGGGATCTGCTGCGGCAGGCCGGGGCCGAGGGCTTGCAGTTCGAACTGCTCACCAGCGCGGCCGACCCCTACTTCGAGTCGGCGGCGACGCTGATCGCCCAGCAACTCGGCGAGGCCGGGATGCGAGTCACCCCGCGCATGGGGCCGTCCGAGACGTACTTCTCCGACATCAAGAAGAACGGCGTCGCCGCCCATACCCGGACTGCCACGCTGCCGCTGACGACCTTCATGGGGCAGCGCATGCGGGGCGACGCGGGCAGCAACAACTACACCGGGTACCGGTCACCGGAGTTCGACGCGCTCTTTACCCGCGCGCTGAGCACCGTGGACCAGGCAGGGCGGGCGCGGCTGCTCGCCGACGCGCAGCGCCTGGCACGGGACACCAGCGGACTGGTGATATGGGGGTTCAGTGACTGGAACGTGGCGGTGTCCAGCGCGGTGACCGGTGTTCGGCCAGCCCCGCCCAATTCCCTGGACTGGGCTCGCTTCGACCGGGCGGCCCTTGGCTGATGGGGTTGTTCGTGCTGCGGCGGCTCGGGGCCGCCGCGCTGCAACTCGCTGCGGTGGCGGTCGCCGTTTTCGCGCTGACCTCGATCCTGCCCGGCGACACCGCGGTGGTGGTCCTGGGCGAGCACGCGACCGATGAGCAGGTTACGGCGCTGCGCGAGCAGCTGGGGTTGGACCGGCCGCTGTGGGAGCGCTTCCTGGACTGGCTAGGCAGTGTGGTGCACGGCGACCTGGGCCAGTCGTTGCTGACCGGCGAGGCCGTTTCCGACGAGATCGCCCGAGGTTTCGCCACCACAGCACTGCTGACACTGCTCGCGCTGGCGGTGGTGATCCCGTTGGCCGTCGCGGCCGGCGTCACCACGGGTTTGCGCCAGGGATCGTTGCTGGATCGGGTGCTCAACGGCGTGATCGTGATGCTCAACTCGGTGCCGGAGTTCGCCCTGGCCCTGCTGTTGGTGGCCTTGTTCGCCCTCCAACTCGGCTGGCTTCCGGCCACCGCGGCCGGGGCGTCCGGGTGGTCGCTGGCCACGCAACCAGCGGTCCTGGTCCTGCCGGTCGGAGTGCTGGTGAGCAAGCAGTTGTGCGCCCTGGCGCGCCAGGTGCGCATCGGCGTCGCGGAGGCCGACAACGCCGAATACGCCATGCACGTCCGACTCCACGGGCTGAGCGAAGGCAAGGTCGTGTTCCGGCACGTGCTGCCCAACGCGCTCGGCCCCGCGGTGCAGCAGCTCGCGCGGGCGGTGGACGGGCTGCTCGGCGGGGTGGTGGTCGTCGAGGCGATCTTCGCCTTACCAGGAATGGGTTCGGGATTCATCGGTGCGGTCATGGCCCGCGACCTGCCCTCGGTGCAGGGCTACGCGCTGGTGTTCGCTGCCACCACGATCACGTTGAACCTGCTCGCCGACGTCACATCCCGGCGACTCGTCCCACAACGCGAGGTGGTCGCGTGACTGCACGTCGATTCCCCGCTCCCACCGTCGTCCTCGGATCAGTGATGCTCGGAGTTCCGGCGCTGGTGGCGTTGGTCGGCCCGGCACTGGCCGGCCCGGTGCGCTCGGTGGCCGGTCCGTTGGAACCGCCCGGGGCCGAATTCCCGCTGGGAACCGATGTTCTCGGCCGCGATGTGCTCGCACTCGCCCTCAGCGGCGGAACCTCGATCGTCGTACTCGCGGGCTTGTCGTTGCTGCTGTCCTACCTGGTCGGCGTGCCGCTGGCGCTGCTGGTCACCAGCCGCCACAACCGGTGGGCCGACGGTTTCCTGCTTCGTGTCATGGATTTCGTACTCGCGCTGCCGGGACTGCTGGTGCTCCTCGTGCTGGCCGCTACCGGCTGGCGCGGCGTGGCGACCCTGGTGGTGGCCATCGCTGTACTGCAACTGCCCGCTGTGGTCCGCATCGTCCGCAGCGCCGCACTGGCTCCCGGGTGCCGAGCCGCAGTGGAGGCGATGATGATGCAAGGTGAGCCGTGGTGGCGAATCCACCTCGGCTACGTCGGCCGTGCCGTGCTGGGACCCGTCCTCGTCGACGCCGGAAACCGGTTGAGCCTGGTGCTGTACCTGTTGGCATCGGCGAACTTCCTGGGGCTCGGGCTGGCCCCGTCGGCCAGCGACTGGGCGGTGCTGGTCGAGCGCAATAAGGAAGCGCTGTTCCTGCAACCACTCACGGTCCTGGTACCGGCAGCCCTGCTGGTAGCGCTGTGCATGGGCACCAACCTGCTACTGGACCAGTCGCTCGCACGCCGGAACGGGGCCGCAACCGCATGAGCACACCGATACTCAGCGCACGGGACCTGCACGCCTGCGCCGATACCCGCCCGCTACTGGTCGACCTCGACATCGACGTGCTGCCAGGTGAGATCACCGCGGCGATCGGGGAGTCCGGCAGCGGCAAAACAACGCTGGGGCTGGCATTACAGGGCGAGAGCCGTCCCGGCATCGCACTCACCGGGGCGGTCGAACTGCGCGGCGTGCAGCTGCTCGGGCTGCCCGCTACACAGCGCCGGGCGATCCGCGCGACGGCGATCGGCTACCTGCCGCAGCATCCCGCCGCCGTGCTCAACCCGGTTCGCCGAGTCGGCAGCGTGCTGGACGAGTTGGCCGCGGTGCGCTGCGCCACGAGCCAGGAACGCGCGGCCGCAGTCGCCGAGGCACTGGAAGCAGCCAGGTTGGACTCTGCGCCGGACCTCCTGCGCCGGTACCCCCACCAGCTCTCCGGCGGGCAGCAGCAGCGGATCGCCCTCGCCCAGGTGCTCCTCGGCCGTCCGGAAGTGCTCGTCCTCGACGAACCAGCGACCGGTCTGGACAGCATCACCAAGGCCGAGACCGTGGAAACCCTGACCCGGATGTCGAGCCGCGGCACCGCGATGGTGCTGCTCACCCACGATCTCTGGCTCGCCCGCCGACTCGCCGACCAGGTCGTCGTGCTCCAGGACGGTCGGATCGTCGAGCGCGGCCCGGCGAGCCGGTTACTGGCGGCACCGTCCCACGCCCACACCCGAAACCTGCTCGCGGCCGAGCCCCGGCTGCCCACCACACCCCGCGACGAGCCTGCCGGGCAGACCGGCGCCGGGCTCAGCGCGCGCGGACTCGCGAAGACCGCGAGGAACGGCACACGGCTGCTGGACGGGATCGACCTGGACGTCCCGCCCGGGCGGTGCATCGCGGTCGCCGGACGTTCCGGGGCGGGCAAGACGACCCTCGCGCGCTGCCTCGCCGGGTTGACCCGCCCAGACACCGGGCAGGTGCTGCTGGACGGCGTGCCCCTGGCTACCGACATCAAACGCCGTGGCCGGTCGAAGCGAACCCGGGTGCAGTACGTCCACCAGGACGCCCGGGCCTCCTTCGACGAGTTCCGCCCGGTCCTCGCCCAGGTCGCCAGAACAGCGCAACTGGCCTGCGGACTCGGCCGCGAGAAGGCGCGGATCGAGGCGGCGAGCATCCTCGAATCACTCGGGCTGTCCGCGTCGCAGGCCACTCGTCGGCCCGGTGCGCTGTCCGGCGGACAGCTCCAGCGAGCGGCGCTGGCGCGCGCACTGCTCGCCCGACCCGTAGCGCTGATCTGCGACGAGATCACCTCCGGACAGGACCTGATCAACCAAGCCGAACTGCTCGACCTGCTCGCCGAGACCGTCCGCACCGCCGCCGTCGGGCTGGTGCTGATCAGCCACGACCTGCCAGCGGTCGCCGCGATCGCCGACGAAATACACGTCCTCGAAGCAGGCCGCTGCGTGGAACACTCCCCCACCCAAGTTCTGCTCACCGAACCGCGCACGACAGTCGCGCGCGAGCTGGTGGACAGCGCAAGTGGCGGCGACGCAACGACCAACAGCGGCTTGATGGGTCGAGAAGGCGAGCACTGACGCCAAGCATCCCGAAGCTGCCATTGCCAACCACGTGCAACCAACTCCCGCGCTGTGGCGTTAGCACGACGACGAAGGCGGTCCCATGAACGACAACCGCCGGGCGATCGAGGCGGTCCGCGACAACTGGAACCGGCGGGCACCGGCCTACGACCATTTCTACCGGGCCTAAACCCAGGACAAACGCGACGCCTGGCGCACGGCTTGCGGCAAGATCCTCGACGAGCTGTTCGAGCCGCGCGACCGACCGCTGGAAGTGCTCGACGTGGAAGCGCTGTTCTCGGCGCGCGGAGATCTTGCCGCCGTCGGGTCCACCCGCACCAGCCCGACGGCCAGGTGCCGGAAGCGTTGCGGGTGCTCGGCGAGTTCCGGCGCGCCGTCAGGGAAACCTGGCAGGACCTGGTTGCGGCCGGAAAGCGCGCCCGAGCCCGTGGAACCTCGCCGAGGGTTCGTGACCAGTCGCTCAAGAACGCTTGCGGTTGAGGAACTCCGTCATGAACCGCTGCGGTTCACCGGTGTCGAAGGCCGTGCCGAACTCTGTGACGCTGTTCGCGACGGCCTGGTCGATCGGCAGATCTTCCCAGGAACGGAGGAGTTTCTTCTGCTGCCGGACTGCGGCCGGGCCGAACTTGACGAACTTCCGCGCCATGCGATCCACCGCGGCGTCCAGCTCGGCCGGTTCGCAGACCTCGTGCACCAGCCCCCAGGACAGCGCGGTGGCGGCGTCGACGTGGTCGCCCGTGAGGGTCAGCCAGGCGGCGCGCCCGGTGCCGATCAGCCGGGGCAGCAGCGCCGCGTGGATCACCGACGGGATGCCGACCGCGACCTCGGGCATCCCGAACCGGGCATCGCTGCTGCTGATCCGCAGGTCGCAGGCGGCAGCCATCTCGAGACCGCCGCCGAGGCACCAGCCGGGGATCCGCGCGATCACCGGGGACGGGAAGTTCCGCACCGCCTCGCACATCCCCCGCAGGCCGTCGATGAACATCTCGGCACCGCGACGGTCCAGTGTGGACATCTCGTTGATGTCGGCACCACCGATGAAGGCGCGGTCACCGGTTCCGCGCAGCACCAGCACCCGCACCTCCGGGCGTACGGCCAGCCCGTCGATGGCCGCGGTCACGTCCTTGATGACCGGGGTGCCGACGATGTTGAGCGCCTTCGCGTTCCTGATCGTGACCGTGGCGATGCCGTCCGTGTCCAGCTCGGCGACCGCGTGCTCGGTGCTGGTGGTCTCCGCCAATGCCACTCCAGTTAGCCGACCTAAAGACATCGGCGGGACCCTAACTCGCAGAATCGCGCATGGCCAGCCTCCTCCGAGCACGAGCCATGCGCACGCGTCAAGCCCCCGGGTGGCGGGTTCCTGGCGAGCTTGACGGGGGTGGTAACCGCCTGCGGACGAAGGCAGGGGGCGTGGCGATGCGTGATTTCCGGAATTGTGGCCCGGCGCGTCGGTCCGTGGCAGGGCCCGCGACGTCGTCGGCGGTGGGTTACTTCGTCGTAGCGGTCGGGACGGTGCCTGCCAGCGTGGCTGCTTGGTGGTCGGGCGAGCCGGTGGCCGGGTTGGTCGTGCTCAGCCTCGTCGTCGGCGGGTATGCCGCCGCGATCCGCAATGCCCCGGGTGCACTGGTCACCTCGGTGTTGGGCTGGTTGTTCCTGAACGGCTTCGCGTCGGGCGAGCGATGAAGGGGGACGTCATGGCCGATCTGGCATTCGTGGCGTTGACCATCGTGGTCTTCGTCGTGCTGGCGCTCGTGATTCGGGCGGTCGAGCGGCTGTGACCGCGGAGAACGTCATCGGCCTGGTGTTGGCGGTGGTGTTGTTGGTGTTCCTGGTGATGGCGCTGGTGTTCCCGGAGCGGTTCTAGATGACGGCGGCAGCCGCCGGGGCCCTGTTCGTGGTGGCCTTGGCACTCGCGTTGGCAGTGGTCCACCGACCGCTGGGTGACTACATGTACCGGGTGTACACCAGCGGGCGGCACCTGAGGGTCGAGCGCGCGTTCTACCGCCTGGCCGGTATCGCGCCGGATTCCGGGCAGGCCTGGGCCTCGTACGCCCGGAGCGTGCTGGCTTTCTCGATGGTCTCGGTGCTCTTCCTCTACGGCTTGCAGCGCGTGCAGGACTACCTGGTGCTCAGCCTGGGGCACGACGCGGTCCCGCCGGACACCGCTTGGAACACCGCGATCAGCTTCGTCACGAACACGAACTGGCAGGCGTACTCGGGCGAATCGACGATGGGGCACCTGGTGCAGATGGCCGGCCTCGCCGTGCAGAACTTCGTGTCGGCCGCGGTGGGCATGGCGGTGGCGATCGCATTGTTGCGGGGCCTCGCACGCAGCCGCACCGACGACCTAGGCAATTTCTGGGTGGACCTGGTCCGGGGCGGCGTGCGGATCCTGCTGCCCATCGCCTTCGTGGCCGCGTTGGTCCTGATCGCGGGCGGAGCGGTCCAGAACCTGCACGGCGGTCAGACCGTCACCACCCCGGCCGGCGGTGCGCAGACCATCGTCGGCGGCCCGGTGGCCAGCCAGGAGGCGATCAAGGAACTGGGCACCAACGGCGGCGGGTTCTTCAACGCCAACTCCGCGCATCCCTTCGAGAACCCGACCGCGTGGACGAACTGGGTGGAGATCTTCCTGTTGCTGGTCATCGCGTTCTCGTTGCCGCGCACGTTCGGCCGGATGGTCGGCGACCGGCGGCAGGGTTACGCCATCGTCGCCGTCATGGGCGTGCTCGCGGTGCTGAGCGCGGCCGCGGTCCAGCTCGCGGAACTATCCCACCGGAGCACCGTCCCGACTGCTGTCGGCGCGGCGCTGGAGGGCAAGGAAGTCCGCTTCGGCGTACCGGATTCAAGTGTGTTCGCCGCCGCGACGACGTTGACCTCCACCGGCTCGGTGGACTCCTCCCACGACTCCTTCACCAGCCTCGGTGGCGGCGTGCTGATGGTGAACATGATGCTGGGCGAAGTCGCGCCCGGCGGCGTCGGTTCGGGGCTTTACGGGATCCTCGTGCTGGCCGTGCTGACGGTGTTCCTGGCCGGTCTGATGGTTGGCCGAACACCCGAGTACCTGGGCAAGAAGATCGGCAACCGTGAGATCAAACTCGCCGCGATGTCCTTCTTGGCCACGCCTGCGCTGGTCCTGGCCGGCACTGCGGTCACGATGGCGATACCGGCGGGCCAGCAGGCCATGCTCAACACCGGAGCGCACGGGCTCTCCGAAGTGCTGTACGCGTTCACCTCGGCGGCCAACAACAACGGTTCGGCGTTCGCCGGTTTGTCGGCCAACACGCCGTGGTTCAACACCGCACTGGGTTTGGCGATGGCCTTCGGCCGGTTTCTGCCCGCCGTCTTCGTGCTCGCGCTGGCCGGCTCGCTGGCTCGGCAACAGCCGGTGCCGGTCTCGGCGGGCACGCTGCCCACGCACCGCCCGCAGTTCGCCGGGATGCTCGCCGGGGTGACGATCATCCTCGTCGCGCTGACCTTCCTGCCGATGCTCGCGCTTGCCCCGCTCGCGGAAGGAATCGGGTGATGACCACCGCCGCCGCTCCCAGCAGAGTGCACCGAGCGGTCGCCAGGCCGCACCTGATCCAGGCGGGCCTGCTCGACCCGCACCTGCTCCTTCGGTCGCTTCCGGAGGCGCTGCGCAAGCTGAACCCGGCCACCTTGCGGCACAACCCGATCATGCTGATCGTCGAGATCGGTGCCGCGTGGACGACGGTGCTCGCGGTGGTCGCCCCGTCGTGGTTCGCGTGGCTGATCGTCGTCTGGCTGTGGTTGACCGTGGTGTTCGCGAACCTGGCCGAGGCGGTGGCCGAAGGCCGCGGCAAGGCCCAGGCGGCGACGCTGCGCCGGGCCAAGCGCGAGACCGAGGCCCGCAGGTTGATCGGCTGGCAGCCGGCGGACGCGAAGCAGCGGTGGGAGGTCGTGCCCGCCTCGGACCTGCAACGGGGCGACCGCGTGATCGTCGAGGCGGGCGAGATCATCCCCGGCGACGGGGACGTGCTCGACGGCATCGCGAGCGTGGACGAGTCGGTGATCACGGGCGAGTCCGCGCCGGTGATCCGCGAATCCGGCGGTGACCGCAGCGCGGTGACCGGCGGCACCGGGGTGCTCTCGGACCGGATCATCGTGCAGATCACGCAACTGCCCGGCGAGAGCTTCGTGGACCGGATGATCGCCTTGGTGGAAGGGGCCAACCGGCAAAAGACCCCCAACGAAATCGCGCTGAACATCCTGCTCGCCGCATTGACGTTGATCTTCCTGCTGGCGGTCGCGACGCTGCAACCGCTGGCGATCTACAGCAAGGCCGTGCAGCCGGGCATCCCCGACAGCCTCGCGCTGACCAGCAGCGGGGTGAGCGCAGTGGTGCTCGTCGCCCTGCTCGTCTGCTTGATCCCGACGACGATCGGGGCGCTGCTGTCGGCCATCGGCATCGCCGGGATGGATCGGCTGGTGCAGCGCAACGTCCTGGCGATGAGCGGTCGCGCGGTCGAGGCGGCCGGGGACGTCAACACCCTGCTGCTGGACAAGACGGGCACCATCACCCTCGGCAATCGCGAAGCGACCGAGTTCCTGCCCGGCGACGGCACCACCTCCGCCGAGGTCGCCGATGCCGCGCAGTTGTCCAGCCTGGCCGATGAAACCCCCGAGGGCCGCTCGATCGTCGTGCTCGCCAAACGCGCCTACCAGCTGCGAGCCCGCGAGGAAGGTGTTGCGGTGCGTGCGAATTTCATCCCGTTCACCGCGCAGACCCGGATGAGCGGCGTGGACCTCGACGACAACGGCAGCACCCGGCGGATCCGCAAGGGCGCCGCCTCGGCCGTGCTGACGTGGGTTCGCGAGCAGGGCGGCGAGTCGACCGAACACATCGACACCACCGTGCGGCGCATCAGCGCCGAGGGCGGCACCGCGCTGGTCGTCGCCGAGCGCATCGACCAGCAGCCCGCCCGGCTCCTCGGGGTGATCCACCTCAAGGACGTGGTCAAGACGGGCATGCGGGAGCGGTTCGACGCGATGCGGCACATGGGCATCCGCACCGTGATGATCACCGGCGACAACCCGCTGACCGCCAAGGCCATCGCCGACGAGGCCGGCGTAGACGACTACCTCGCCGAGGCCAAGCCGGCAGACAAGATGGCCCTGATCAAGGCCGAGCAGGAAGGCGGCCGGCTGGTGGCCATGACCGGCGACGGCACCAACGACGCCCCGGCCCTGGCGCAGGCCGACGTCGGTGTCGCCATGAACACCGGCACCTCGCCGGCCAAGGAAGCCGCCAACATGGTCGACCTCGACTCCAACCCGACCAAACTGATCGAGATCGTCGAGATCGGCAAGCAGCTGCTGATCACCCGCGGCGCGCTGACAACGTTCAGCATCGCCAACGACATCGCCAAGTACTTCGCGATCATCCCCGCCATGTTCGCCGCGATGTACCCCGGGCTCGACGCGCTGAACGTCATGCGCCTGGCCAGCCCGGCGTCGGCGATCCTGTCCGCGGTCGTCTTCAACGCGCTGGTCATCGTGGCACTCATCCCGCTGGCGCTGCGGGGCGTGCGGTACCGGCCCGCCAGCGCCGCCCAGCTGCTCAGCCGCAACCTCTACCTCTACGGCCTGGGCGGGATCGTGACGCCGTTCCTCGGCATCAAGCTCATCGACCTGGTCGTCCAGTTCCTCCCGGGGATGTCGTGATGCACCTTCCGATCTGGCTCCGCCGCCACCTCGCCGCGCTGCGGGTGCTGCTGGTGTGCACGGTGCTGTTCGGCCTGGCGTATCCGCTGGCGGTCCTGGCGATCGCGCAGCTGCCGGGCCTGCACGACGAGGCCGAGGGGTCGATGGTCCGCTCCAGCACCGATGTCGTCGGCAGCCGGCTCATCGGCCAGTCCTTCACCGACGGCCAGGGCCGGGCACTGCCGCAGTACTTCCAGAGCCGTCCGAGCGCCGCCGGCGAAGGCTACGACCCCACCGCCAGCAGCGCGAGCAACCTCGGCCCCGAGAACATCGCCGACACCCTCGCGGCACCAGGGCAACAGGCCAAGCAGAGCCTCCTCACCCTGGTGTGCTCGCGGAGCAAAGAGGTCGGCGAGCGGGAGGGAGTCGACGGCTCGCGTCCCTACTGCACGCCAAGTGGGGTCGGCGCCGTGCTCGCCGTGTACTCGGCGGGGCCCGCCGTGACGCGAGTAGTCAGCGTCAACGAGGCCTGCCCGATCACGCCGTTCCTGGCCACCTACCGGGGAGTTCGCGTCGAATGCGCGCAGCCCGGCGAGGACTACTCGGCGGGGCGCCTCACCCCGATCCCCGGCGGCGCCCCGGCCACCCCGGCCGTCCCCGCCGACGCCGTGACGGCCAGTGGCAGCGGCCTCGACCCCGACATCTCCCCGGCCTATGCGCTGCTGCAGGCACCCCGGGTCACCGCGGCCCGTGGCATGAGCCTGCAGCAGGTGCGCACACTGGTTGCACAGCACACAACCGGCCGTGCGCTGGGTTTCCTCGGGGAACCCGCGGTCAACGTGATGGACCTCAACCTCGCGCTCGACCACGAAACCGCGCCACGGAGGTGACCAGATGCCACGAGGACGGCTGCGCGTCTACCTCGGCGCCGCGCCCGGTGTCGGCAAGACCTACGCCATGCTCTGCGAGGGCCACCGCCGCCAGGAGCGCGGCACCGACGTGGCCGTGGGATTCGTCGAAACCTACGGCCGCCCCCGCACCACCGAACTGCTCGACGGCATGGAGGTCCTCCCCCGCCAAGCCCTCGGCTACCGCGGCACGACGTTCACCGAGCTCGACGTGGACGCGGTTCTCGTCCGCCGCCCGCAGGTCGCGCTGATCGACGAGCTCGCCCACACCAACGTGCCCGGATCCCGCAACACCAAGCGCTGGCAGGACATCGAGGAGGTCCTCGACGCGGGCATCGACGTCATCTCCACAGTGAACATCCAGCACCTGGAGTCGCTCAACGACGTCGTCGAGCACATCACCGGAATCCCGCAGCGCGAAACCGTGCCCGACGAGGTGGTGCGCCGCGCCGAACAGGTCGAGCTCGTCGACATGACCGCCGAAGCCCTGCGCCGCCGGATGGCCCACGGCAACGTCTACCCGCCCGAGAAGATCGACGCGGCCCTGAGCAACTACTTCCGCGTCGGCAACCTCACCGCACTGCGTGAACTGGCACTCCTGTGGCTGGCGGACAAAGTCGACGAACAACTCGACCGCTACCGCGCCGAGCACGACATCACCGGCACCTGGGAAGCCCGCGAACGCGTCGTCGTAGCACTCACCGGCGGCCCCGAGGGCGACACGCTGATCCGCCGCGCCGCCCGCATCGCGGAACGAGCCCGGGGCGCGGACCTCCTAGCCGTGCACATCGTGCGCGGCGACGGGCTTTCCGACGCCAGCCCCGCGCACCTGGCCCGGCAACGCGCCCTGCTCGAAGACCTCGGCGGCACCTACCACCAAGTCGTCGGCGAGGACGTCCCCAACGCGCTGCTCGACTTCGCCCGCGGCGTCAACGCCACCCAACTCGTGCTCGGCGCCTCCCGCCGCGGCCGACTCGCGCAGATGTTCTCCCGGGGCGTGGGCGTCACCACCACCGCGCGCTCCGGCCCCATCGACGTCCACATGGTCACCCACGAGCACGTCGGCCACCGGCAGTGGCTACCCACCCTCGCCCCGGGCGTCGGCTGGCCCCGGCGCATCGGTGGATTCGCCTTGGCCGCACTCGGCATCCCGCTGCTGACAACGCTGTTGCCCGCCGTTCAGGGGAACCTGTCCCTGCCCAGCGAGATCCTGCTGTTCCTCGTGCTCGTCGTCGGCATCGCGCTCCTCGGCGGGTTCTGGCCGGCCATCGCCGCCGCACTGGCCGGTTTCCTGGTGCTCAACTACTACTTCACCCCGCCGCTGTACGTGTGGACGATCGCCGACCCGGACAACCTCCTCGCGCTCATCGTCTTCGTCGTCGTGGCCATCGCGGTCAGCGCCGTCGTGGACCTCGCGGCTCGCCGCGCCCGCGAAGCCGCCCGCGCCCGAGCCGAAGCCGCCGTCCTGTCCAACCTCGCCGGCAGTGTGCTGCGCGGCGAACACCCGCTGATGGCACTGCTCACCCGGCTCCGCGAAACGTTCGGGCAGGACGCAGTCACCCTGCTGGAGCGGCAGCCCGAAAGCGGCCGCACCCCCGAAGAACAACACGATCCGCGCGCCTGGCACGTCGTGGACGGCATCGGCTCACCGCCGTGTTCCAGCCCGGACGCCGGCGACACCCACATCGCAGTAGGTGACGACCTCGCGCTCGCCCTACGCGGACCAACGCTTCCCGCCGCGGACCGCCGGGTCCTCGAAGCCTTCGCCACCCAGGCCGCCGTCGCGCTCCGCCAGCACCGGCTAGCCCAACAAGCCGAGCAAACGCGACAACTCGCCGACGCCAACCGGATGCGCACCGCCCTGCTCGCCGCCGTCAGCCACGACCTGCGCACCCCGCTGGCCTCGGCGACCGCAGCGGTCGAAAGCCTCCGCAGCGACGACGTCACGTGGAGCGCCGAAGACGAAGCCGAACTCCTCGACACCGCCTACCAATCGCTGACCCGCTTGGACCGGCTCGTCGCCAACCTCCTCGACATGAGCCGGCTGCAAGCCGGCACGCTCGGCATCGCCACCCAACAGCTCGCCGTCGCCGACGCCGTGCACCAAGCCCTCGACGAACTGGACGCGGCCGGCCACGTGCAGGTCCAAGTTCCCGAGTCCGTGCCCGACGTCCTCGCCGACCCCGGCCTGCTGGAGCGGGTCCTGGCGAACCTCATCTCCAACGCCCTGCACTACAACCCACCCGGCCAGGCCGTGCTCGTGACCGCCAGCGCGCTCGCCGACCACGTCGAAGTCCGCATCATCGACCGCGGCACCGGCATCCAACCCGACGATTACGACAAGGTCTTCCTACCGTTCCAACGCCTCGGCGACCACGACAACCACACCGGCGTCGGCCTCGGGCTCGCGCTCTCCCGCGGGCTCACCGAAGCCATGAACGGCACCCTCACACCTGAAGAAACCCCCGGCGGCGGACTCACCCTGGTCCTGACCCTCCCCGCCACCAACGCACCCGCGATCCCCGAACAAACCACCGGCGAACCCGAACCCGTCGAGCATGCGACGAGGCGCCACGGGAGTCCGCCATGACCCGCGTCCTCGTCGTCGACGACGACCACCAGATCCTCCGGGCTCTGCGCATCAACCTCCGCGCCCGCCACTACGACGTCGCCATCGCCGCGGACGGCTACGCGGCACTGCGCTACGCCGCCGACTGGCACCCCGACCTCATCGTGCTCGACCTCGGCCTGCCCGACATCGACGGCGTCGATGTCATCCACGGCCTCCGTGGCTGGACCAGCATCCCGATCATCGTGCTCTCCGGCCGCCCCCCCAGCCGCGACAAGGTCGACGCCCTCGACGCCGGCGCCGACGACTACCTCACCAAACCCTTCGGCGTCGACGAACTCCTCGCCCGCATCCGCGCCGTGTCCCGCCGCCACACCACCGACACCGCCACGGCAACCGTGCCCATCGGCGACTACGTCGTCGACCTCGCCAACAAAGCGGTGCGCAACAATACCGGCGCCGGAGGACCGCACCTCACCCCGACCGAGTGGCAACTACTGCAAATCCTGTTGCACGACCCGGGAAAACTGATCAGCCAGCAACAAATCCTCACCCAGGTGTGGGGCCCCACCTACACCCGCAACACCCACTACCTGCGCCAGTACATGGCCCAACTGCGCCGAAAACTCGAAACCAACCCCGACCGCCCCCGCCACCTGCTGACCGAAGCCGGCATGGGCTACCGCTTCCAACCCTGACCCACCGGCACCCCTGCACGGGCCTTTGAGCCTCGCCGACGACCACGGGCGGCTTTCGATCCACCTTGCGATCAAGTTGCATCGCATCGCCAGCAGCGACATCGGCCGGCTCGTCCAGAAGGATGAAGATCACGGCTGATTTCCGGTCCAGCCATCGCAGGTCAGAAGGCATTTTTGCGCATTAAACGTTGCTATCCAAGAACAATTCCTCGGTGCATCCAGGCTTAGACGTGAGTGACCGCAGGCCTCCTGATTTCGGTGTCGAGGCAGTCCTTATCCTCGGCGGATCGTCTCCGAAGGGAGTTCGCCGTAGCGCTCGCGGTATTGCTGGGCGAAGCGGCTCAGGTGGAAGAAGCCCCATCGCATCGCGACGTCGGTGATCTGGAGATCTGGCTCCCGGCTGTTCAGCAACTCCGTTCGCACGTGGTCGAGGCGGATTCTCCTGAGGTAGGCCATCGGGGACTCCCCGAAGGTCTTCTGGAATGACGCGTGCAAGGAACGCACCGACATGCACCCGACCTTCGCCAGCTCAGTGGGGCTCAAGGCGAGGTCGGCGTTGCTCTCCATGTACTCGACCACCGGCTTCAGACGCCCGTCCTGAACAGGTTCAGCATCAGCAGGTGCGGAAAGCTCCTCGGTGTACGGGTTCGGCACTGCGGTCAGCAACTGGCTCATGACGTAGGCCTCGAGCTGATCGCGGGCCAGCGGGTTGTCAGCGATGCCGCCGGGCCGCTCCATCTCCGCCGTCAGGAACTCCACTGCGGACAGCAGCGCCTGCCCCCGGGCCGTGGTGAGGTCGACTTGGAAGTCGAAGTGGACCACCGACCGAACCGGTTTGCCGAGCAGGTCTGCCAAGTGCCCTTCGAGACTTCGCCGAGGGATCTTCAAGATCAGTTGTTCGGCGTCGGGGGTCCACTGCACGCGGTTGAGCTGGTCCGGTAGGAGCACCACGCCGCTGAGCCGGCTTCGCGTCGTCGCCCGCTCGCCGTCCTGCCTGTCAGCGAAGGTGCTTCCCGCGATGGTCAAGTTGACGTGGTAGGTGTCCTCAGTAGCGGGCATCGTCAGTCGCGCCGAGCTGCCATACGTCAGGTAACCGAGCGTGAAGTTCCTGTCCTTGACGGCGTTGAGCACCATCGCCACCTCGTCCCGACCCTCCACGTTGATCAGCTCATGCGGAAGGTAGACCTCCGTGACGGCATTGCGAGCCTCCTCGAGCGCACCCGTCGCCAGAACGGGATGACTGCTCAGCAGATTCTTCCCGAGTTGTCCCGCAGCATCCATCGGGCACCTCCGACCTCGTTGTCAGCGGGCGCGTATGCAGTCTCGCACTGAACCGGGGCCCGCAGGTAGCGGCGTGCTCGACCGATCGGCATCGGCACTCGTGGTCGGATCGCCTCTCAGCCCCGACTCGCTGTGCTCTGCACCACCGGCGCAGATTCACAGAACCTAAGAAGCTGCTCCGCCGCCGCGCTATCCGCTCAGCGCACACGGGTAGCCGGAGAATGCATCACTTCCTTCCCAGCCCCGCCTCGGAGGCGAACGGGCAGCTCCAAGCAGACCCTTACCTCGGACACAAACCGCAAGAGCGCCGTCCACTGGTCGGCGAATGCGGCGACTTGTGCCGTAAACGGATACTGCTCTGCACGTGCGGGATGGTCGTGCGGAGCCCGCTTTCTTAACGTGTCTGTGATCACGTTGTGCCGTTATTGCGCATCAGTTCCCCACCAACGCCGCTGGAGATAGATCTCATGGTTGAGACAATTACGCATGGACGCGAACAGGCGCTGCCATTGCAACACCCGCGTACCGGTCCGTCCATCTTTAACGACCAGAAGATGAAACTCGGGCTGTTCGGGTCCAATTGCTCAGGCGGCCTGTGCATGACCGAGGCGGATACGACTTACGAGATCACTTGGGAACACACCAAGTCGATCGCGCAGAAGGCGGATCAGCTGGGCATGGAGGCGATGGTCCCGGTCGCGCGGTGGAAGGGATTCGGCGGGAACGTCAACTTCAACGGGACGAATTTCGAAACCTTCACCTGGGCCGCGGGGCTGGCCGAGGCGACCGAGCAGATCACCCTGTTCACCACGACGCACATCCCCACGGTCCATCCGATCGTCGCGGCGAACATGGCCGTCACCAACGATCACATCTCGGGCGGCCGTTTCGGCCTCAACCTCGTCATGGGATGGTTCCCGCCGGAGATGAAGATGTTCAACCCGGACCAACTCCCGCACGATGAGCGATACCAGTATGGCGCCGAGTGGCTCGAGTTCGTCGAACAGCTCTGGACCGCAGCAGGCGAATTCGACTTCGACGGCAAATACTTCCAGGCCACGCGTTGCGAATCCGAACCGAAGCCGCTGCAAAATCCCCGTCCGGTCCTGATCAACGCGGGCAACTCCCCGGCCGGCATCGAATTCTCCTCTCGGTACGTGGACATCAACTTCGCCTCGTTGGACATCGAGAAGATGCCCGACTACACGCGAACTGTGAAGAAGAAGGCGAAGGACGACTACCAGCGGACGATCAGCACCATGACGTACGGGCTCGTCGTCGTGCGCGACACCGAGGCAGCGGCCAAGCGCGTCCATCAGGAGATCATCGACAAGGGCGACTGGCCCGGTGCTCGCAACCTGATGAGTGCCATCGGGATGGAGAGCCAGTCCTTCAACGAGCAGGTCGAGAAGTTCCAGGAGCGCTTCATCGCCGGCTGGGCCGGTATGCCCCTGGTCGGCACGCCCGAGCAGGTCGTCGAGGGGTTCCAGCAGATCTCCGACGCCGGCATGGAGGGCATGATCATGGGCTTCCTCGACTACAACGAGGAGCTGGATTACTTCGGCGAGGCCGTGATGCCGCTGATGCGTGAGGCCGGCCTGCGCCACTGAGCACGCGCCCGCGACGTTCTGGCGCTCCGGCGTCGCTTCACCGGGTGGGGCCTCGAAGGGAGCGGGAGCCCCGGGCCCCACCCAGAGCCACGACAGCCGCTGACAGCACACGACGCGCTCCCGAGTGGTTTTCATTTGGCCGGAGGTACCCGTGATGAGCGATGTGAACGGAACAGAGGCGGTCCAACGCGCCGTTGACGCGTTGGCCGCAGGCGGCATGGTCGTCGTGGTTGACGACGCCGACAGGGAGGATGAGGGCGACCTCGTCGTGGCCGCGGACTCGGTGACCGAGGAGCAGATCGCCTTCATGGTGCGGCACACCACGGGGATCCTCTGCGCGCCGATGCCTGGTTCGCGGGTTGATGAATTGCGACTGCCGCAGATGGTGTCCACCGGTGCCAACACTGACAACCACGGAACGGCGTTCACCGTCAGTGTCGATCACGTCGACACCGGCACAGGAGTGTCGGCTGCAGATCGGCGGTTGACCGCAGCAGCCCTCGCGCGCTCTGACCTTCGCCCAGAACAACTGCGGCGACCAGGCCATGTTTTCCCCTTGCGCGCACGCGACGGTGGCGTCCTCGCCCGCTGCGGACACACCGAGGCGGCGGTGGACCTGTTGTCCCTGGCTGGCCGCGAACCTGTAGGCGTGATCAGCGAAATCGTCGCAGCGGACGGCTCGATGGCACGGGGCGCATCTCTCCGCCGATTCGCGGTGGAACATCGCCTCCCGGTGTTGTCCATCGCCGACCTCGTGCGCTTCCGGCAAACGACGGAAAGCTCAGTGGCGCACCTCGCGACCGCGGCGATGCCCACGGCCTTCGGTGAGTTCCGGGCGATGGCCTACAGGTCCACATTGGATGATTCCGAACATTTGGCGATGGTACTCGGCGATGTCGCTTCGGCCGGACGATCCGAACAAGGCGCTTTGGTCCGCGTGCACAGCGAATGCCTCACTGGCGACATCCTCGGATCGCTGCGCTGCGACTGCGGATCGCAGCTGGAACAGGCGCTGCGCGCGATCGCCGACGAAGGTTGCGGTGTGCTGGTGTACCTGCGCGGACACGAAGGCCGAGGCATCGGCCTCGCGCACAAAATCCGCGCATACGCGCTGCAGGAAGACGGCCTGGACACGGTGGAGGGGAACACCGCGCAGGGCTTGCCCGTCGACTCACGGCACTACGGGCTCGGCGCCCAGATCCTCGCCGATCTGGGGGTCCACCGGTTGCGCCTGATCACCAACAACCCCGCGAAATGCGCAGGGCTCGACGGAGACGGCCTGCAGGTGGTCAGCCGCGTATCACTGCCAACCGCCGCACATCCCCAGAACATGCGCTACCTGCGGACCAAGCAGACGCGCATGGGCCACCACCTCGATATCGCCCGCTGAGGCATACCACGGCTAATCGAGCCCTCGGACGGTCGCGCACCTCAACGGCGGCATCGGTGCGTGCAGCACGGCAGCGACGCTGCGGATCCGAGAGCAGCGATGGAAGGAACGAATGATGACCACGACGCGGGCGAGATCATTCCGGAAAGTGCTGGGGCACTTCCCCTCCGGAATCACGATCATCACGGCGCTCAGCGAGGACGGCCCGGTGGGGTTCACGTGCCAGTCGTTCTCCTCGCTGTCGTTGGACCCACCGATGGTTCTGGTTCTACCGGGCCGATCTTCGACCAGCTGGCCGCGGATCAGTGCCACCGGGAGATTCTGCGTGAACGTCCTCGCAGCTCACCAAGCCCACCTCAGCACGACATTCGCGACATCAGGAGCCGACAAGTTCGCTGGTGTCCCCTGGGCTCCTTCCCCGCTAGGGCTGCCTGTGCTCGAAGGTTCCTGCGCGTGGATCGAGTGCGAGATCGACGCGGTCCATCCCGGCGGTGACCACCTGATCGTCGTGGGCGCTGTCCGTGACCTGGGCAGCCGAGCCGACAGCAGCCCCCTGCTGTTTCACCGCGGTTCGTACGCGAAGACGACCGACCTCGGGAGATGAGTCACCCCGCCCTGCAATGCCCCCGCCGATCGCCAGCCGCAGGACCGGCCACGTTTGACCGACCGCTGAAAAGAGGAACCACATCGTGTCCACTCGCGATGCACCACACGAACCGCCCGCCGAACGGCGCACCGATGCGCCCGCACCTGTTCGCGGTCCGCTCGACGGGCTTCGCGTTCTCGAACTCGGCACACTCGTCGCCGGCCCCTTCGCCGGTCGGCTGCTCGGCGATTACGGCGCTGACGTCATCAAGGTCGAGGCGCCAGGAAGAGCCGATCCGCTGCGCGACTGGGGCCAGGTTTCGCACCAGGGCCACCGGCTGTTCTGGACCGTGCACGCCCGCAACAAGCGGTGCATCACGCTGGACCTCCGTTCCGAGCGCGGGCAGCAGCTCGTGCTCGACCTCGTCTCGACGTCCGACATCGTGATCGAGAACTTCCGCCCCGGCACGCTCGAACGCTGGAACCTCGGCTACGAGCGCCTGCGTCATGTCAACCGTGGTGTCATCCTCGCTCGGATCAGCGGATACGGGCAGACCGGTCCGTACGCGGGCAAACCCGGGTATGCCTCGGTCGCCGAGGCGATGAGCGGTCTGCGCGCGATCAACGGGTACCCGGGCCAAGCTCCCCCGCGCATGGCGATCTCGCTCGGTGATTCGCTGGCCGGCATGGTCGCCGTGCAGGGCGTCCTCGCCGCGCTTCACCGCCGGACGGTCACCGGTGAGGGCCAGGTCGTCGACGTCGCGCTGACCGAGTCCTGCTTGGCCCTGCTCGAATCGACCATTCCGGACTTCGACCGCACCGGACACGTGCGCGGCCCCGGCGGAACGCGGTTGGACGGCATCGCGCCCTCGAACCTCTACCAGGCTGCCGACGGGACGTGGGTGGTGGTCGCAGCCAACCAGGACACGGTCTTTCGTCGCTTGTGCGACGCGATGGAGCTGCCGGAGCTGGCCGATGATCCCCGGTTCGCAGACCACCTCGCCCGTGGAGAACACCAGGACGCGATCGACGAGATCGTTGCCGAATGGGTCGCCCAATACCCATCTTCGGAAGTTCAGAAGCGCCTCGACGCCACCGGCGTGATCGTCGGTCCGCTCTACACCGCAGCCGAGATCGTGTCCGATCCCCACTACCAGGCCAGGGGAATGCTGGTCGAGCACCACGATGAGCGCCTCGGCGAAGCCGTACTGGGCCCCGGGGTGGTGCCCGGGTTCTCGGCAACCCCAGGTTCGGTGCGGTGGGCAGGCCCTCCAAAACTGGGAACGCACAACGACGAGGTATACGGGACCGTGCTAAGCCTGTCCGAGGAAGACCTCGCCGAGCTGCGTTCCAGCGGAACGATCTAGGAGACCCGGCCGTGGTTCACATCGTCGAAGTCAGCCCCCGAGACGGACTGCAGAACGAGAAGAAGGTTCTCGACACAGGCACGAAGCTCGACTTGATCCGACGAATCGTCGCAACAGGTGTGCGGCGCATCGAGGCGGTGTCGTTCGTGCATCCCCGGCTCGTGCCGACCATGTCCGACGCCGAGCAGGTCATGGCCGGAGTCGAGCGGCGGGACGACATCTCCTACATCGGCCTGGTGCTCAACCACCGCGGTTTCGCACGAGCACGGGACGCAGGGGTCGACGAGATCAACATCGTCGTCCCCGCCACCGATGGTTTCGCCAAGGCCAACCAGAATTCGACCAGCCAGGCCCTGACCGACACCGCCGCGGAGATCATCGACTCGGCTCGCAAGTGCGGACTGTTCACCACGGTCACCGTGGCGGTCGCGTTCGGGTGTCCGTTCGACGGCGAGGTGCCGCCGGAGCGCGTCGTCGACATCGCTGACCGCGCCCAGGCCGCAGGTGCCGACGAGATCGCTCTCGCCGACACGGTCGGCGTGGGGGTTCCGTCACAGGTGCGAACTCTGCTCGGCGGGGTGCGCTCGGTGGCCCCGAATACCCTCCTGAGAGCGCATTTCCACAACACGCGAAACACCGGCTACGCCAACGCCGTCGCTGCTGTGGACAGCGGGGTCGACGCTCTCGACTCCTCGAACGGGGGCATCGGCGGCTGCCCGTTCGCGCCTGCCGCGACGGGCAACATCGCCACCGACGACCTCGTCTACCTGCTCGACCGGATGGGCCACGACACCGGGCTCGACCTGCAACAGCTGCTGTCGGTGTCCCACTACCTCGGTGACGTGCTCGACTCCCCTTTCCCTGCTCTACTGCCGCGAGCAGGTGGCTTCCCTGACTGATCACGCGAAAACGAACGCAGATGGGCGGGCCTCCGCCCGGAAAGGAAGTCTCATGTCGATCCTCGAACAGTTCCGAATGCTCATCGGCGGAAAACCGGTCGACGCGCTCTCCGGCAAGACCTTCGAGAGCCAGAACCCCTACACCGGCGAATCGTGGGCACGCATTCCCGATGGCACCGCCGCCGACGTCAACGCTGCGGTCGCTGCTGCCAAAGCAGCTTTCGACGGCGAGTGGAGCCGGATGACCGGCTTCGCCCGGGCCGCGTGCCTGCGCCGACTCGGTGACCTCGTCACGGCCAACGCAGAGCGGCTCGCCCGGCTGGAGGTCAACGACAACGGCAAGCTCCACCGTGAAATGGTCGGCCAGCTCAACAGCCTCAGCACCTGGTTCCACTACTACGCCGGACTCGCCACCACCATCGAAGGCCGCCAGATCCCCGCCCCCAACCCCGATTACCTCGTCTACACCCAGCGGGACCCGGTCGGTGTGGTCGCGGCAATCACCCCGTGGAACTCTCCGTTGCTGCTGATGACGTGGAAGCTCGCCCCGGCGCTGGCCGCTGGTTGCACGATCGTCATCAAACCCTCCGAGCACGCCCCGGCGTCGACCCTCGGCTTCGCCGAGCTCATCGAGCAGGCGGGCATCCCGGCAGGCGTGGTCAACGTCGTCACCGGCCTCTCCCGCGAGGTCGGCGAACACCTCGCTTCCCACCCCGACATCGCCAAGGTCGCTTTCACGGGCTCGACCGCCACCGGCCGCGCGGTCGCCCGCGCCGCAGCCGACCGCCTGGTCCCGGCAACCTTGGAACTCGGAGGGAAGTCGCCGCAGGTCGTCTTCCCCGACGCGGATTTGAAGGCCGCCGCCAACGGGCTGGTCGCCGGCGTCTTCGCCGCCACCGGCCAAACCTGCATGGCCGGCTCCCGGCTGATCTGCCACGCCGACGTGCACGACGAGCTCACCCGCCTGGTCGCCGAACGCGCCGCCCAGATCAAGCTCGGAGACCCGAACGATCCCGCAACCGAGATGGGGCCGGTCGCCAACGCAGCGCAGTACGAGAAGGTGCTCGGCTATCTCGACCAAGCCCGTGCCGAGGGGGCCACCGTCGCCTACGGTGGCGCCGCCGAGGACGCGCTCGGCGGGTACTTCGTCAAACCCACCGTGCTGACGGTCAAACCCACCGACACCGTCTTCCGCGAAGAGGTCTTCGGCCCCGTGCTCTCCGCGGTGACCTTCACCGACGAGGACGAGGCGATCCGGCTGGCCAACGACACCCCCTACGGCCTCGCCGGCGCCGTGTGGACCAAGGACGTCCACCGCGCACACCGCGTCGCCGGCAAGATCCGCGCCGGCTCGGTGTGGATCAACGCCTACCGCGTCGTTGCCCCCAACGTCCCCTTCGGCGGCTACAAATCCTCCGGACTCGGACGCGAGAACGGCATCGACTCCCTCGACCCCTACCTGGAGAACAAATCCGTCTGGGTCGAGCTCACCGGCGGCACCAGAGACCCCTTCATCCTCGGCTGACGCGATACGAAGGCCGAACTGTCGATCTCCCTGCCACAACAGAGGGGGCACCGGGCAAAAACGTGAACTGCTCCCCGGAAGTTGGACTGAGGTGTTGCTCGACGTTGCCTGTGGGGTTCCAGATTTGATGTCCTGCTATGGCACGAGAAAACCGGAGCCGGCCTGTTCGGCGGGTCGGGCTGGGCGGCGCTGACGCCGGTACTGGACCCGGGCACGCGGGGCGAGGGTGCGGGCCGCGGCTGTACTGCTGACCTCCCTGGCCGGCATGGGCCCGAAGCGACGGGGTTCGGGGACCGGATGACCCCGGCGGTGCGGGAATTCCAGGCAGGTGCCGGGATCGCGGCCACCGGCACCATCGACGAGCACACCTGGCGGCGGCTGCTGAACTGACTCGCGCGCCCGGACCGGTGCACGAGTACGGAATACGTGTGCTGGGGCGGTGGGTGGTCTGCCGCCTTCTTCCCGAGGTCGTCGAGGTCAACCCGGGAGCCGAACCAGCGGGACGATTCTTACGCCGTGCCGGGTGGGCCGAAGCGTGCCAGGTAGTGCCACACCCGCTTGAGTGAGTGGGGGTCGACGTGGTCCGCGGCCTGCCCGAGGATGCGCGGATCGAGGATTCCGTTTTGGGCGATGCGGGCCGCCAGATCGAGGTATTCCTGGCCGCGGTATGCGGCGTGCTCAGCGAGGTCGCCGACGGCGACCCGGAATCCGGGGTGCCATTCCACCGGGCAGCCGAGCTGCCGGGCGGCGTCGGCGACCTCCGTTCCGTGGTGCGACGGGTCTAGGACCAGTGCCTCCACGTCACGGTCCAGGCGCAGCGGGCCGTGTACTTGTGCCTCGATGTAGTCGTCGAGGGCGTCGCGGTCGTCGGCGCGGGCGAGTTCGATGAGTCCCATGCGGGCCGCGGTCCCGAAGTCGGCGGGTTCGAAGGCGCTGTCCGGGTAGCAGAACGTCGACCGCCGCTGTGTGTGCGTCCGCAGCCGTAGGTGGGCGGAACCGAACCGGGGCGCGGCGCCGGCCACGTAATGACGGAAGTTCAATGCCCCGTACACGGGTCGTTCCTCGGCGGGCGCGTCGTCGTAGGCGCCGTTGAAGATCCGGCTCTCCCATCGCCACCGGTCCCCGCCGGAAAACGCGCTCAGGCGACCGTTGCCGATTCGGGTGACGAACTGCGAGTAGTAAACGCCGTCCTGTGCCAGTGCCAGCAGCACCGGTCGTCCCCGTGCCAGCCGGTCGGGGTGGAAGTTGATGGTCACCCGCAGCGCCGGATTCACCGGTGGCCCGGAGGCCAGCCCGGCGACATGGCCGAGGGCGCGCTCCCGGCGTGCCCGGGACGTTGCTGTGGTCATCTCCGCATTCTGTGGTCCGTCACCGGCCGACGGTGTGGCAAGGATGTGCTGGCTCGCAGATTCGAGGCCGTCTCCCACGGATGGAGTACAAGAGCGGGGAACTGCGGTGATTTGGCCGAGCGGATGATGGCTCGACACGCGTGAAATCACCTATGATAAGCGGTCGCGAGTCCCGTAGTTCCCACGGCCACATGGGTATTCGCGCTCGGGTGAGCGAAATCAGCCATAGTGAGGGGGCGTTCCGTCGTGTCGGAGCGAAGAACGGCGGTACGGTTGGCACTGCGCTATTACTGGCGCGAATTCTTCAGCCGCAAATGGATGTCCATTCCCGGGGTCCTGGGGCCCGCGATGTCCAACATCGGCATTCGCTACGTCGCACCGCTGGTCGTCGCCGGGCTCGCCGGGCGGATCAGCGGCGGGATGGACGTCACCTTCGGCTCGGTCGCACCGTGGATACTCGGATTCGCCGCGGTCCTGCTGGCCGGGGAGGTGTTCTGGCGGATCGGCCAGCACTGTCTCAACAGGACGGAGGGCTATGGCGTCGAGCACCTGTACGTGCTCGGCATGAACGAGCTGCTGGCCAAGGACGCCGCGTTCTTCCACGATAACTTCGCCGGTGCACTGACCAAGCGGGCGGTGAGCTTCGCGTCGCGGTTCGAGGAATTCGTGGACATGATGGCGTTCTCGGTGCTGGCGAATCTCGTGCCGCTGCTGTTCGCGTCGGCGGTGCTGTGGCAGTACGACCCGATACTCGTCTTCGTCCTGGTGGGCCTCATCGCGCTCACCGGGTTCGTCATCGCGCCACTCGTGCGGCGCAGGCAGAAGCTGGTCGAAGCACGGGAGGCCCAGTACGCGCAGGTGTCCGGGTGCGTGGCCGACACTATCGGCAACATGTCGACCGTGCGTGCCTTCGCGGCGGAAGCCAGAGAGGCCAGCGAGCACCGGGATCGCGTCGCGCACCTGCGCCGGCTCGCGATTCGCTCGTGGGACTACACGAACCTGCGCATCGACGTCGTGATCGCCCCGCTGTCGGTCCTCACCAACGCGCTGGGCCTGCTGACCGTGGTCAGCCTCTCCGGTGGCCGGTTGGGCGTGGAGGGGATCATCGTGGCATTCACGTACTTTTCCAACGCGACGCGAATCATGTTCGAGTTCAACAGAATCTACCGGCGACTGGAGAGCTCGCTGACCGAGGCGGCGCAGTTCACCGAGCTGCTGCTGACGCCGCCGACGGTGCTCGAACCGCCCGCGCCGGAACCGCTGCGCCCGGCCGCGGCGGACATCCGGTTCGAGCGGGTGCGGTTCGCCCACCCGGGCGCACCGACCCTGTTCGACGGGCTGGACCTGGCGGTGCCGAGCGGGACGACGGTGGGGCTCGTCGGCCGGTCCGGCGGCGGCAAGACGACCCTCACCCAGTTGCTGCTGCGCCTGACGGACGTCGAGTCGGGCACGATCCGGGTCTGTGGCCACGACATCGCGCGGCTTCGGCAGGCGGACCTGCGCAGCCTGATCGCATACGTCCCGCAGGAGCCGGCGATGTTCCACCGGTCGCTGCGCGAGAACATCGTGTTCGCCCGGCCGGACGCCACCGAGGCGGAGATCCAGAAGGCGGCGCAGGCCGCGCACGTCACCGAGTTCGCCGAGTCCCTGCCCGACGGGTTCGACACGCTGGTCGGTGAGCGCGGCATCAAGCTGTCCGGCGGGCAGCGCCAGCGGGTGGCCCTGGCCCGCGCGATCCTGCGGGACGCGCCGATCCTGCTGCTCGACGAGGCGACGAGCGCGCTGGACTCGCAGAGCGAGATCCTGATCCAGGAAGCGCTCTGGCAGATCATGGCGGGACGGACCGCGCTCGTGGTGGCGCACCGCCTGAGCACGGTCGCCCGCATGGACCAGCTGGTGGTCCTCGACCACGGCGAGATCATCGAGCAGGGCACCCACAATGAGCTGCTGGCGCGGCGGGGAACCTACGCCCGCCTATGGCAGCACCAGTCGGGTGGTTTCCTGATCGAGGACAAGGACGACGCCGGAACGCCGGCCCACACCCGAGGCGGGCGCTAGGACGCAGCCGTCAGGCAGTTAACCAGATCGTTCCGTTGGTGGCGGTCAGCAGTGGCCGTCCTTGGCGTAGGTGGCGATGGCCACCCCCGTCACCCGGGTGACCGTGCACTCCCGGAAGTACGCGGCGAGGGTCTGCCGCTTGACGACCTCTTGGGGGCGGGTGTCCATCGGCTCCCCGCGGGGCGGGTCGTCGCGGAGCACGACGATGCGGTCGGTGGACAGCAGTGCGCTTCTGACCCGGTCCGCGGGCAGTTCGACTCCGTACGCCGTGCCCGAGGGAACTGGTGCCTGGGCGACGGCCACGTCACGCAATCCCCGGAAGACTTCCGGGTACACCTGCGTGACCTCCCGGCGCCGGAGGGGCAGGAACACCACACCGTCGCCCTGTTCGGCCAGGTCCGCCACGGCCCTGGCCACCGCGGCGTCGTCGTCCAATCTGCTGTCCGCGCGGCGCAGAGATATCCAGTCAGGCACCTGGCCGGCGATGAGCAGACCGGTCAGGACGACGAGGACCGCGCGGCACGGCCAAGTCCACCGGACCCGCGCCGCCGCGGTCCACAGGCGGTCCAGTCCTCCCCCGGCAAGTAGGGCGAACCCGATGACGAAGTAGAGGACGTACCGGTTGATGTACAACGGCTCGATAGTGAACGACACAAGGAGAAGCAGCGCCGTGGGCACGAGCAGCATCGGCAGCGCCAGCACCCACAGCGCGACCGGCCGCCCCCGCTCGCCTCTCAACGCGACCAGCACGCCCGCACCTGTCACGCCGAGCGCCACCAGAACCGGGTAGTCGAACAGGTTGTGCCAGCCAGGAGTGGCGATCCAGTCGACCATGTCCCGCTGCCCGAAAGTGACCCACGCGAGCGGCGCGATGCCCACCGCGACACCCGCGACCGCGAGCAGCCACTTGCGGACGGTCGGCCACGGGACGCGCGCCACGAGCAGGGTTGTGCCGTGGGCGGTCAGGCTCAGCACGGCGAATTCGTGGCACAGGCAGGCGGTCAGCGACACGACGGCGTACCACACCCACAGCGCGGTCCGGCCCTCGTCGAGTCCGCGGACCAGCAGCCAGGTGGCCACGGCGACCAAAGCGGTCACCAGCGCGTAGGAACGCCCTGCCTGCATGTATTGCATTCCCACCGGGGCGAGCGGGAGCAGCACGCCCGCGAGCAGGCCCGCCCCCGGTCCTGCCAGCCGGTGCCCAATGGCGGCGACCACGGCCGAGGCGACGGACATGGCCAGTACCGAGGGCAGGCGCAGCGTCACCAGGCCGTCGCCGAACACGCCGAACACGCCCTGCATGAACAGGTAGTAAAAGCCGTGGACGCTCTCGGTCTGCATAGCGACGATGTCCGGCAAGGTGCGGGTCGCCATGTCATAGGTGGTGGTCTCGTCGCCCCATAGGCTGCCCTCGCGGCGGATGCCCCAGAGTCCCTGGCCGAGTGTCAGCAAGAACGGGACCGCGAGTGCCCACCAGGGTGGCGGGCCCGGACGGGCGATGACGGGCCGATTGAGTTTCTGTTCCTGCGAAATGGGAGCCTCCAAGTGCTCATCGTGGTGCGTCGGGTCGACCAGGCGTCGTTCGAGTGACGGACGATGAGCCGGGACTTGGGGTCATGGAGTGGTTTTCGCGGTCAGCCGCATCCGCGCGATTCGGACCAGGTGCAGGCTCTCCGGTCCCAGGCCGAGCACCGACATCGCCGATGCCGTGCTCTGCGGCGCGCGTGCCGCCGGTGACCATCGAAAACTCAGTTCGTTGGCGCCCGGGACGAGGAGTTCGACGGGCAGCGTGAGCCGGTGGCATTCCCATTCGTCGGTCACCTGACCCACGTAGCACCTGCCGCCATTGAGCGTCACGACGAACCGGCTGGTGGGCAACCCGGTTCCGAGGGTCAGTACGGTCTCCAGCCCAAGCGGCCGATCCCCGGCCGTCACGAACCCGTAGCGGCTGGTCGGCCCCCGCTCCCCGGTGAAGACGTCGAGCTGGTGCGGCGGCCCGTCCCGCTCCTGCCAGAACGGCTCCAGGAGGTTCAGCTCGTCGACGTCCTCGACCCGCAACCCACGCCAGGTCTCGGCCAGACCCGCCTGGAGCACCGCACTGTCGGCGCCCAGGACCCGCAGCGCCCGCGCCGCGAACTCGGCGTCGAGCGCGGCCTGGTGAGAGAAGTTCTTGAGGAACCGGTGCATCCGGCCCGGCCCGCACGCCGAGGCGACCGACAGCCAGAACAGCGCGGTCGGCACCGACATCGCGAAGTAGGACACGAGATTGTCCACACTGGACCGATCAGTGCGCAGCGCGGCGGCGATCCAGTGTTGCACGGTCGCCGCGGACTGACCCCAGTGCTGGTTGTGCAGCGCTGCCAGCAGGTAACACTCGGCGAGCCGGTCGGCGGGCAAGTCCGGCTCGGACCGCGCGGGCACGCCGGACACCGGTGCGCCGATCGCAGCGGCCACTTCGACCGCGATGTCGCCGGCCACCGCCCCGAGTGACTCCGAGGTGTGGTGACAGTAGTCCAGGAACGCGTCCTTGCCGAAGGCACGCGAGCCCCACCGCTGCTGTGTGCGAGCGGGCACGTCGACGAGGCGGAACCCGGGCGTCGCACCGAGCAGGCGCAGCTCGGTCGCCACCTCCAGGGGGCAGCGCCGGCCGTAATGAGCCGGGTCCGCGCCGACCCCGACCGCCTCCGTGAGCAGTTCGAGGCCACCGGTCTCCCGTCCGCGGCAGACCATGTCCCGGCCAATGATCTCCAGCGGCCGGGGCGTGCTGCCGCCGTCCAGCCCGGCGAGCCGGTCGGCCAGCTCGGAGCGGCGGTCGGCCAAGTCGGGCGAGGTGTCCTCGTCGGGCAGTGCGGCCAGCTCCTCCTGCGTCACCGCCCACTCCGCCACGCGTCCGGCCGGCAGCCAGGCGGGCACGACCCACGGGGACCGCCAGTCGAGCAGGTTGACGGCGGGGACGACCACGACCAGCGGCATGTTCGCCTCGGTGCACAGCCGCTCCGTCTCGCCACGGAACTCGCGGGCCAGAGTGACCAGTGCGCGCCGCCGTGCGGCCAGGTACTCCGGGTACCCGCCGCATTGGAAGAGCTCCGCCGTCGACGATCGCTGGTCTGGCTCCAGCCACGGCGTCGAGCGCAGGAAGTTGTTGCCGACGTAGAGCACGATCGCCGCCGACCCCAGCTCGATCGCGGCACGGCACAGCTTCACCGCGCCCTGCGGGGATAAGTTGTTGACCGCAAGGTCGACCAGTTCGATGTCGGCACCCACCCGTTTGAAGGCGTCCCGGCACAGGTCGGCGAGGGTGACCACTGGATCGAGGAGGAATCCCCTGGCCACCGACTCCCCGACCAGGGTCACCCGTACCGAGGGCCCCGGGCGGACCTCGATCCGCTCGGCGGGCGACCACGAACCACTCTCCCGCGGCCATCCCTCCGCGTAGCCGTGTTCCTGGCGGACCAGGGCGGACCCGTCCGCCGAAAGGCTCCACGGGCCGATGCCTGCCTCGATGACTCGCCCTCCCACGCTCATCGGCACTCCTTACCGTCATCGCTCAGAAGAAGCCGTAAACCTCGCCGCTCGACCGCGATCACGGGCGGCGCCGCTATCACTCCATGCGACCGCCGAGCGACGTCTCGATGTCCTCGTCGCTCGGCGCGAAGTCGACCAGCTCGCCGGCGAGGAACTTGTCGTAGGCAACGAGATCAAGCAGCCCGTGGCCGCTCACGCCGAACAGGATCACGCGACGTTCCCCTCGTTCCTTGGCCGCGAGCGCCTCGTCGATCGCGCACGCCACGGCGTGCGCCGCCTCCGGCGCGGGCACCACGTTCTCGGCACGCGCGAAAGTGGTGCCGCTGTCGAAAACCCGGTTCTGTCCATAGGCGACGGCTTCGACCAGGCCCTTGTCGTACATGGCACTGACGATCGGCGCGGCACCGTGGTAGCGCAGCCCGCCCGCGTGGATTTGGTAGGCGGAGAAACGGTGTCCCAGGGTGTACATCTTGGTCAGCGGGGTCACGCCGGACAGGTCGGTGTGGTCGGCCAGGTACCGGCCTCTGGTCATCTTCGGGCAGGCTTCCGATTCGACCGCGACGAACCGGGTGGCCGCGTCCCGCACGCTTGCCTCCCGGAAGAACGGGAAGGCGAGCCCGGCGAAGTTGCTGCCGGCGCCCATCGCGCCGATGACGACGTCCGGGAACTCCCCGGCCAGTGCCATCTGCCGCAGGGCCTCCTCCCCGATGACCGTCTGGTGCAACAGAACGTGGTTCTCTCCACTGCCGATGGAGAACCGGGAACCCGCCCTGCCGCTTGCGTACTCGATGGCTTCGGCGTTGGCGATGCCGAGGCTGCCCGGCGAGTCGGGGTCGGCGCGCAGCGCGGCCCGGCCGACCTCGGTCAGCTCGCTCGGGCTCACCACGACTCGCGCCCCGTTGAGCCGCATGAGCGTGCCGCGCTGAGGCTTTTGCTCGTAGCTGCACCGCACCATGAAAGCGGTGCAGCCGATGCCGTACGGGTGGCAGGCCATCGCCAGCGCGCTGCCCCACTGACCCGCTCCCGTACCGGTCACGATCTCCCGGACGCCGGAGCGCCGGTAGTAGTAGACCTGTGCCAGCGCGGTGTTGAGCTTGTGGCTGCCCGACGGGCTGGTTCCCTCGTACTTGTAGTAAATGTGCGCCGGGGTGCCGAGCGCACGCTCCAGCCCAGTGGCCCGGTACAAAGGCGTGGGCCGCCACCGCTGGTACTGCTCGCGCACCTCGGCCGGGATCTCGACGTAGCGCGCGCGGCCGGTGCTCTGCCGGTACATCGACAGCGGGAGCTGCGGCCGCAACGCGCGCTCCTCGCCATCGGCGGGCGCGATGCGGCGGGCGGGCCGCGGCGGCGGTACCTCGACCGGCAGGTCCGCGAGGATGTTGTACCAGTGTGCCGGGACGTCGTCGGCGTCCAGCCGGTACGCCGGGCCGCGTTGTTCCATCAGCGCGCCCCGTCTCGGACGACCAACCGGCCGACCAGGTCGATCAGGCTGCCCACTTTCTTCATCTCGGCGTTCATCACGTCCTCGTCGTCGATCTCGATGCCGAATTCCTGTTCCAGGGTGACCAGCAGGTGCAGCAACGTCATCGAGTCCATTCCGAGGAACGAGGAGTAGAGCGAGGTGTCCTCGGTCAGCTGTTCCCGGCTGATGTCGAGCTCCAGCACGGCGATGACGGTGTCTTTCACCCGCGCGGTCAGCTCCTCCTCTCGCAGTGTCCTCGTGGCCGGCGCGTTGTCGTTCATCTGCGTCATAACCCCTCGTCGGATCCAGCACTTTCCGTGGATTCATGATGTTCAACGGGTCCGGGGCGGCCTGGACCGTTCGGTGCACGCCGAGTCCGCACCGTGCCAGTGCCGTTCGAGTGCACCGACGCCGTGCTCGCCGGAAAGCGTGCCGCCCAGCCGAAATCGGTACGGGCATCTCGTCGGCCGCGTCCCGGGGCCGGGCGGTGGCTAGTCCCCGCCACCGCCTACGGCGTGGACGAGCACCGCGCGGGACGAGGGGTGCAGCGCGGCCTTGACCGCGGACATGACGGTCGGTATCGCCGCGTCCAGCGTCGCGGTGTCGACCGAATCGGCCAGTTCGGGCCGCCCCTTTTCGCGGAGCAGGCCGGGCAGGTCGCGCAGTCTGCGCTCGATCCAGCCGAGCGGGTCCGCCGACAGGTGGTCATCGAAGACGCGCGGGCCGACATCGCCTTCCACGAACGTCGGGTGGTGGTGGTAGCGGACCTCGTTGTCGCCGGAATCGACCCGCACCGACAGGTCGATGCGGTAGATGCCGCCGTCGCCGACCGGCAGCACCTGGAAGCCCTCGGCCCCGGGACGGTGGTGGCTGCCCGGGTATGCCTCCGCCCTGCGGATGTCTATCCGGCAGCCCGCATCGACCTCCTCGTAGTGCTCCACCCAGTACTGGACCACGATGGCCACGTCACCGTTGAAATATGCGAAGTTCACCCGTCTTCCTTTCGTGTCCGGTGTGTCGTGCCTTCAGTGCCGGTCTCCGGTGGGTGCGCGTACCCGGTCGATCGCGCTCGCCAGGCTCTCGACCGTCGGGTGGTCGTAGAGGTCCTGCACGGACAGGTCGATGTCGAAAGCGACGTTCACCCGGTCGACCAGCCGCATCGCCATCAGCGAGTTCCCGCCCCGGTCGAAGAAGTGGTCCTGATGGCCCAGCGACGGCAGCCGCAGCGCCACCCGCCAGATGGCCGCGACCGCCGCCTCGATCTCGGGATCCCGCTGCACCGTCGCGTCGGGTTCCGGCTGTACCGGGGTTTCGGGTTCCCAGTCGGCGCTCACGGCCACGCCGGGGCCGATGGCGGCGACGACCGCGGCCCGCACCCGTTCCTCGGGGACGTCACCCCGGTAGGACACCGTTACCTGAAATTGCCGGGAAACCGCCGGATCGAGCTCTGCGCTGATGTACTCGTTGTCCTCGTCCAGTCCAATGAGGACGTGCGCGGCGGGGTCGGCGAGCGCGGCGGCGAACAGCCGCACGCCACGCTCGGGATCGATCGCCCGGTACCCGTGGCGCCGCAAGGCATCCAGCCCGGCGTCGCCATCCGGGCCGGTTGTCCACCGGCTCCAGGACTGGCACTGGACGGGCCTGCCGAGGGCGCGCCAGCGCGCGGCGAACGCGGGGAGGAAGCCGCTCGCGGAGGCATAGGCACCGAACGCCGTGCCGCCGAAATGCCCGTTCACAGAGGAGAACAGGACCATCAGCGCGTCCGGTCGGTTTCGCAGCACCTCACCGACGACCTCGGTGCCCGCGATCTTGGCCGCGCGCATCCGTTCGAACTCGCCGGGGTCCTCCTCGGTCAGCAGGTGCGCGGACAGATCCCGCCAGTAGTGCCCGAAGCCGGCACCCGCCAGGTGCACCAACCCGTCCAGCGCTCGTCCGTGGTGCTGCTCGGCATCGGTGACCACGGCGCGCATGGCGGCTAGGTCCGTGACGTCGGCACGCCGGTAGGTGACCTCGCCGAGTGCGGCGAGGTCGGCCAGCCGGGCGGCCCGCTCCCCGGTGGGTTCGGAGCGGCCGGTGAGGACAAGCCGGGCTTCATACTCGGTCAGCAGGTACCGGGCAAGCGGCACGCCGATGCCGCCGAGCCCGCCGGTCAGCAAGTACAGCCCTCCACGGCGGATGGTGTGCGCGGGCACGCCTCGCGGGTCCGGTAGCGGGCTCAGCCGGGGTGCCAGACGCCGCTCGCCGCGGTGGGCGATCACGGCATCGGCGCCACCGTCGGCCAGCGCGGTGAGGACGGCGCCCGCCCGGTCGCCGTGCTCCCGGCCGAAGTCGAGCTGGCGGACCCACCGGCCACCGGCCTCGGCGTTGGCGGTGCGGACCAGCCCGGTGACCGTCGCGCGCACCGGGTCGACGGGGTCTCCCGGTGTGGCCAGGGCGTTCGTGGTGATCACGCAGAGTTCCGGCCGGTCAGCGGCCAGAGCGGCGATGGTGTGGTGCAGTGACCGGGCGGACCGGTCGAGCGCGGTGGCCTGCGACGACTCCGGCGCGCCGGCCGCCCAGGCGTGGACGACCGCCCCGGGCGACCCGTAGTCCGCGCGGACCGCGGTCAGCAGCGCGCGGTAGTGCGCGCGGTCGGCCGGGTCCACCCGGTAGCGGCCGGCCGAGTCCCGGCCGAATGCCTCGCCGGGGAGGACCGAAACGACCGTGACGTCCGCGCGAGCGGCGAGCCTCACACCGAGGTCACCATCGTCGAGCACCACCCACGGGCCGGGCGGCGCCGCGCCCGGTGCGGCCGGCACCGGCGGCCAGGTCAGTCCGAACATCCACGACGGCTCGTCGTCCTCGACGGCGTCGGATGGCGCGCCCGGTCCGGCGTCGTCGAGTGCGGCCAGCGCGTCGTCGAACGCTCCCGCTTGATACTCGGCGAGCAGCCGGGCACGTTCGATCTTTCCTGCCGATGACTTGGGGAATGCCGCCTGCGGTACCGGGACCACCACGCGCGGCAGCAAGCCGACCTCCCTGGCGAGCCGGGTGCGGATCTTGCCGATCACGGTGTCCGGCCGCCGTTCGCCCGCTTCGTCGAGCACGCAGAGCACGACCAGTTCGTCGGTGCCGGTGTCCGGATCGTGTTCACTGCCCGCGGCGACGAAGGTGGGCAGCACGCCGTCGACCCGCTCCACCACAGACTCGATCTCGTGGCACGAGTAGTTGGCGCTGCGGACGACGACGACTTCCTTCTCCCGCCCGGTGATCACCAGCCTGCCGCCGTGAACGAACGCGAGGTCCCCGGTGACGAACCAGCCATCGTCGGTGAAGGCCTCGGCGTTGGCGGTCGGGTTGTTGTGGTAGCCCACCATCGTGGTGGCGCCGCGCGTCTGGAGCCGGCCGATCCGGTTCTCCGGGACGACCTGGCCCGTGGCGTCGACGATTCGCACCGCCGTGCCCGGGATGGGTACGCCTACCTCCGCAAAGGTGGGGTGGCCGGGCGCGGGACCGGGCAGCGGCGCCAGCGTTCCGTCCAGTGTGGCCGCGTCGATGGTCAATACCCCGGTCGGCTCGCGGTCGGCCCGCAGCGTGGAATGCACCATGCCGCCGCACATCTCCGACATGCCCCACGCCGGGCGCATCACGTCCGGGGCAAGGCCGTGCGGGGCGAGCAGCCGCAGGAAATCCTGTGTCGTGGGGCCGACGATCGCCTCGCCGCCGTTGGTGATGTCCCGCACGGTGGACAGGTCCCACGAACGCCTCTCGATGTCCGCGGCGAGGCCGGTCACCAGACTGATAACGAAGTTGGGCGCCGACGTGTTGGTGACCCGGTACCGGTCCAGCCAGTCCAGCCAGCGCAGCGGGTCGGCGATGAAGCTGTCGGTGCGCGCGTTGACGTGCTCCCACCGCATGATCACATCCCGGAGGTTGTGCATCACCATGCCGGCGACGTGGTCCAGCGGCATGAAGTTCAGCGTCACCTCCTCGGGGCCGAAACCGTTGGCGGCGACGTTGATATACGCGCGGTTGACGACCGTGCGGTGCGAATGCCGGACACACTTGGGCACCCCGGTGCTCCCCGAGGTGAGCAGGTGTACCGCGGCGTCGTCCGGCGCGGCCTGGTGCGGTTCGGCGGCAGGTCCGGCGTGCAGGTGCTCCACCGCGTGCACCGTGAGGTCATGTTCGTCCCACAGCGCACGCAGCCCGGCGATCTGGTCGACGAGCGCGGCGTCGGTGAGTATGGGGGCGCCGTTGAGCAGTTCCCGGACCCCGCGCAGTCTGCGGGTCACCGCGTTCTCCCAGCGGTAGGTCGGTGCCACCCCGATCGGAGTGGGCACGAACCCGCCGAGCAGACACGCCCAGAACCCGGTGACGAAGTTGCGGTTGTCGGCGCAGTGCACCAGTACCGAGTCGCCCGGGGCGAGCCCGGCGGCCCGAAGCCCGGACAGGACGCGGCGGGAATCGGACAGCAGGAGCCGGTAGCTCTGCCGGCGTTCGCTGCCGTCCGCGAGCACGAACGTGGTCCCACGGTCGCCCTCGGCCGCCCGCAGCAGCGCGTCGACGAGTGTCGCCGGAGCGCCCTGCGGGGTGGTCCACGGCCCCCCGTCCAAGACGGCCGGTGGGAACCGGTCATCGCAGGACGCTTCGTTGCTGCCCGTTCCGGCGGGTGCGGGCACCCGGCGCAATATCCGCCGGCGCGAACGGGTGCTGGCGCTGGCCTGTGAGACGCCGGGCACGGCGCGTGCGGCGGCCGCGGCCGCGGCGGCGAAATCCGCGGGCGAACGCACGGCTGGCGCAGAGGGCATGGCGTTCTCCTGTCCCGGTCGCACGTCTTCGTGTCGACCAAGGATGGACGGGTCGGTGCCGCGTTCAACTGCGATAGCACACAGTTGAACGTCGGCGGAACCAGTCGCGGTTGGGGGTAGCGTTGCCGAGGCCCATGTATCCGCCCGACGGGACGGAGAACGATGAGGTTCGAGCTGGACGAGGCCCAGCGCGCGTTGTACGAGCGCTTCCGGCGGCTGGGAGAGGCCGGGCTCGGCGCCGACGTCGTCGACCGGGACAAGGTGAGCCGGTTCAGCCACGCCGACTGGGAGCACTGCGCGGAGAACGGCGTTCAAGGCCTATTGCTGCCGACCGAGTACGGCGGGGGCGGACACTCCACTGTGGAATACGTGAGCGCTATGGAGGGCCTGGGCCACGGCTGCCCGGACAACGGACTGCTGATGTCGCTGGGCGCGCACATCCTTGCCGTGGGAGTACCGATCCTGGCCTTCGGCGATGAAGACCAGCGCGTACGCTACCTCCCCCGGCTGGCCGCGGGCACCGCGATCGGCGCCAACGCGATGACCGAGCCGGGAACGGGTTCCGACGCCCTCGCCCTGACCACCACCGCCGAGCGCGCGGCCGGCGGGTACCGCCTCACTGGACGCAAGTGCTACGTGACCAATGCCCCGGTCGCGGACGTATTCGTCGTATACGCCACTGTAGATCCCGAACTGGGCTTCACCGGAGTCACCGCGTTCCTGGTCGAACGCGACGACGGCGGTCTGTCCGTTGTGGAGGGTGAGGAAAAGCTCGGGCTGCGCACCGCGCCGTGGGGGGTGCTGGAGCTGGACGGCTGCTTCGTACCCGACTCCCGCGTGCTCGGCGCGGTGAAGCAGGGCGCCGCCGTGTTCGCCCGGTCCATGTCCTGGGAGCGGGCAATGCTGATGGCGCCGTGGCTCGGCGTGTTGCGTCGGGAGACCGCGGAGTGCGTTGGCTACTCCCGGCGCAGACGCCAGTTCGGCAAGCACATCGGGCATTTCCAGAGCGTCTCGCACCGGCTGGTCGACCTGCACCTGCGCGAGGAGCTGTGCCGGATGGTCACCTATCGGGCAGCGCATGCGCTGACGACCGAAGACCCAGGATATCTACCGGAGATGAGCAAGCTCTACACCAGCGAGGCCGTCGTCGAGGCCTTCACCGCGGCCGGGCAGATCTACGGCGCGCTCGGCTACACAGCGGGCAGCCGGGTCGAGCGCAACCTGCGGGACGCGATCGGTATGACCATCTCGTCGGGAACCTCCGACCTGCAACGGAAGATCATCGCTGGCCGGCTGGGTCTGTCCTGGCCCGAACGGTACTGAGAGGCGAGGACGACGATGCGTGGATTGGCCGATCACCTTCCCCGGTGGGCTGCGGCGAACCCGGCGGCGGTCGCGGTCGAGACGCCGGAACGCTCGATCACCTACACCGAGCTGCACCGGCAGAGCTCCGCGCTGGCGAACGCGTTGATCGGGCTAGGCGTCACGCCGGGCGCGCGGGTCGGGCTGTGGCTGCGGAAGTCCGTCGAGTCCGTCGTCGCCGTCTACGGCGTGCTCAAGGCGGGTGCGGCCTACGTGCCGGTCGACCCGAGCGCGCCCCGGGCGCGGGCCGAGCGGGTGCTGGCCGACTGCGGCACCGCCTGCGCCATCGTCCACGCTGACCAGCTCGATACCCCGGAAGGCGCGTTGCCGTACCCCGTCGTGGCGGTCGGTGGCCTGCTCAAGACTCCGCACCCGGCCATGACCTGGGAGCAGGCCACCACCGGGCCCCGGCTCGGCCCCCAGTCAGGGGTGAAGCCCGGATCGCTCGCCTACGTGATCTACACCTCCGGGTCACAGGGACGGCCCAAGGGTGTCGCGCTCTCCCACCGCAACGCGCTCTCCTTCGTAGAGTGGGCAGTGCGCGAGTTCGGCATCACCCGGGACGACCGGGTCGCCGGCCACGCCCCGTTCCACTTCGATCTGTCCATATTGGACATTTTCGCCACCGGGCTGGCGGGTGGGCGCCTGGTGCTGATTCCCGAGAGTCATGTGGGATTGGGCGGGGCGCTGAACCGGGTGGTCGCGGAGCGGCGGATCAGCGTCTGGTACTCCGTCCCCAACGCGCTCGCCCGGATGCTCGCCGCCAAGAATAGCGCCGCGCTGACCGAATCGGACCTGCGCGTGGTGCTGTTCGCGGGTGAGACGTTCCCGCTCACCCAGGTGCGCCGCCTGCGCGCAGCGCTTCCCGGAGCTCGCCTCTACAACCTCTACGGGCCCACCGAGACCAACGTGTGCACCTTCCACCAGGTACGCGACACCGATCTCGTTCCGGAACGTGCGGAGCCCCTGCCCATTGGCCGGCCGTGCGACTACGCCGAGGTGTTCGTGCTCGATCGGGACGAAAACCCATGCGTCCCACGGCCGGGGGCCAGCGGTGAACTGTGTGTCGCCGGCGCTTCGCGGATGCTGGGCTACTGGGGCGACGACCCGCTCACCACCGCCAAGACCGTGCTGGTCTCCCAGGACGGCGGTGACCCGATTCCGGCGCACCGGACCGGGGACCTAGTCCGGTGCGACGACGACGAGACACTGACGTTTCTCGGCCGGACCGACGAGATGGTCAAGATCCGCGGTCATCGGGTCGAGCTGGGCGAGGTGGAGTCGGTGCTCGCCGAGATCGACGGCGTGCAGGAAGTGGTGTGTGCGGCCGTCGAGGATCACGGCGGGGAGAAACGCATCGACGCGCACCTGGTCGTAGCCGACGTCATCGAGGACATCTCGTCGCTACGCAGGCACTGCGCCCGGCTGCTACCCCGCTACATGATTCCCAGCGCCTTCCACGTGGTGCCCGAGCTGCCACGCACGGCCACCGGCAAGATCGACCGGCGCGGTATCGGCGGCTGAGGCACACGGGGATCGGAGCCGGCGATGGAGACCAGAACCGAGACGTGGCACAGCGCTGCGATCGGCAGGCCGAAGTCGGTGACGATCGCGCTCCCGCCGGGCTATTCGCGGACCGGCCGGCCGTTCCAGGTCGTCTATCTGCTGCACAGCTTCGGCGGCAACCGCCACTCCTGGCTGTCCTGCCCGCGGGTCGCCGAGCACGCGGCCCGTCACCGGTTGATTCTCGTACTGCCCGAATCGGGCCGGGCGTGGTTCATCAACGACGACCGGGGCCGCCGGTACGAGGACTATCTCGTGGGCGAGGTGGTCCTCCGGGTCGATGCGAGATTCAACACCGTCGCCGATCGCACCGGGCGGGCGGTCGCGGGATTTTCAATGGGCGGCGCCGCCGCCGTGTTCCAGACCCTGCGTCACAGCGATGTGTTCTCCGTCGCCGGCAGCAACAGCGGCGCGTTCGGGGCCGCTCGGCGCGTGGGCGATCCTTACCACCGGCACCGGGGAGACCGCGGTCTGATGATGCCGACCGAGCGGGACCACGAACGGGTGTGGGGGCCACCGGGAAGCCGGGTGCGCAGGCGCTACGACCCCCGGAACCTACTGGTGGAGCGCGACCGCACCGCGCCCCTCGCGGTCTACCTAGACGTCGGTCTCGGCGACTTCGAGCGGATGATCGCCATGAACCGGGCCATGCGGGAAGAGCTGCTTACCCACGGCGTCCCGCACGAGTATCGCGAACGGCCCGGCGGGCACGACTGGCGTTTCGTGGATGCGGGAGCCGAGCACCTGCTCGGCTTCGTGCGCGCACACCTGGCGTAACCCGGGTGTTCAACTGCCGATTCGGGCAGTTGAACACGCCGGTCACGCGACGACACGGACGCGGTAGGCCTCCAGCCACCTGTTCAGCAGCAGCAAGTGCGCCAGGCTCACCGCCGGGCTGGCCGCGGTGATCGGGCCGGGCAGGTCGACCGCGCCCGCCGCGACCGACGCCCGGACCCGCTGCCGGTCCACGAGCTGGAACACCGGGGCGTCGGGCTCGGCGACCAAGTCGAGCACCAGCGAACGCAGTTGCTCGACGTAGGCCGGATCCCGGCTCACCGGATAGGCGCTCTTGGCGCGGTTGACCACCTCGTCGGGCAGCAGATCGGTACTGGCGCGGCGAAGCAGCGCCTTGGGAATGCCCCGATGCGTCCAGATGTGCCGCGGCACGTTGTACAGGTACTCGGCGAGGCGGTGGTCGGCGAAGGGCACGCGCACCTCCAGCCCGACTGCCATGCTCATCCGGTCCTTGCGGTCCAGGAGCGCGCCGAGCCAGCGAGTCAGCCCCAGGTGGAACACCTCTCGCTGCCGCCGCCTGGCGGCGTCCTCACCGGGTAGCACGGAAACTTCCGCCAGCGCCTCGTGATACCGGTCGGCCTCGTAGCGCTCGGGCTCGACCACGCGGCGCACCTCCTCGCGGAGCAGAATCGCCGGCTGCGGTCGCGCGTACATCCAGGGGAAAGAGCCGTGGCCGATGAAGTCGTCGTCGAGCTGCCAGGTGTAGCCACCGAAGACCTCGTCGGCGCTCTCCCCGGACAGCGCGACCGTGCAGTCCTTCCGGACCGCGCCGAACATCAGCAGCATGGACGTGTCGAGGTCGCCCCAACCGGGCAGGTCGCGGGCGCCCAGCCCGCGGTCGAGGCCTTCGACCAGGTCCTCGGCGCTCACATCGACGGCGATGCAGCGGATTCCCAGTTTCTCGGCGACCAGCCGGGCGTACGGGTCGTCCTGACTGGGCCGCCACGAGTCGGCCGCCCCGCCGTGGCCGGACGGCCGCACCGAGTAGCTCGCCAGGTCCCCGCCCAGCCGCCGGGTGGCGAGCGCGGTGACGGCGCTGGAATCGATGCCGCCGGAGAGCAGGGTGCCGACCGGCACGTCGGCCACCACCTGCCGCTCGACGATGTCCTCCAGCAGCGAGCGCACGCGCGCGGCCGTCGCGGCGAAGTCCTCGGTGTGCGGCCGGGCCTCGAGCGCCCAGTACCGCCGCCGGCAAACGTGCCGTTCTCCCGCGACGAGCAGACAACCGGGTTCGAGCTCGCGCATCCCCCGGTAGACCGCCGTCCCGGGCGTGCGCGCCCTGGGCACGGCCATCAGCTCGGCGATCCCCTCGGCGTCCACCTCTGCGGCGACATCCGGGTGGGCCAGCAGCGCCTTCGGCTCAGACCCGAACACGAACCCGCCACCCACTTGGGCGTAGTACAGCGGCTTTATGCCCAGCCGGTCCCGGACGAGGAGGAGTTCGCGGGTCCGCTGGTCCCAGATGGCGAACGCGTACATGCCGTTGAGCCGGTCGACGAGCCCGGTTCCCCATTGCTGGTAGGCGGCGAGCAGGACCTCCGTGTCCGACCGGGTGACGAACGCATGCCCGTGCGTGCGTAGCTGGACGCGCAGCTCCTGGAAGTTGTAGATCTCCCCGCTGAAGGTCATGACCACCTGTTCGCCGGGCACGGCGCCCCGGGTCATCGGCTGCCGCCCGCCCGCGAGGTCGATGACCGCGAGCCTGCTGTGTCCGAGCAGCGCGGAGCCGGCCGCATACACCTCGCGCGCATCGGGGCCGCGCGGGGCGAGGGTCGCCGTCATGTCCTCGACCACCCGTCGGTCGCCACGCAGGTCCCGGCTCCAGTCCACCCAGCCTGTGATTCCGCACATCGTCGCAAAGCCCTCCGGTCGTTCCAGCGGGGCAGGCACCCGCACGGCGTCGCGCGCCGGTGCCTGCCCGGGTAGGTCGGTGCCCAGCCGCGACAGCGGCGAAAACCCGTCGCGGCGACGTGGGCCTGGAACAGGTCCGGAGGTGATCTCGCCTGGCGGACGGCGGCTATGCAGATTCAACAACCGCCAAAAGCGGGATTATCGGCTGGCTTATCTGCGCTACCGATCGCGCGGCCCTCCGCCCGACCGGAACCGCGGGAAATCCCGGTCGCGCCAAAACCTCGGCGCGACCCGCGGAACGCGTCGGGGGCGATCTGAATGTGCCGGCCGCCCAAGGTTCCCGCCCCTCCCCGAACCCGTTTCCTTATCGCACAAGTCTTCCTACCACCCGGCAGCCATGCGCGACCAACGGACCGCGCTCGACGCCCAAGATGGACTGGACCACCGGAACCCGCCTGCCTATAGTGATTTTGCTTGCGGTAATGACCGACAGACAAAGGCATTTCGGTGAACGGTACCGGGACTCGGAATCCGCTCCAACACTGCGCCGGCGACCGCATCGATCGGCGTGTCGACACATACCCGCTCCACGCCGGAACAGCAAGCGCGTCGTCAGCACCAGTACTCAGCCGGCCGCGCGGGACAGCACTGAACACAAGGTATCCCAGCCATGCAATCACATCGTTACTCCGAATACGCATCGATGTCCGGAGAGTGCAGATGTATACAGAGAACCGAACCGACGTCCACGGTGTGGAAACGCCCGACCGCCTGATCGCCCTCCGGGCCCAAGAAATACAGGCATCCCCGGTACTTTCGCTGGCGATCGGATCGCTGAAGCTGGCGTTCTCCCCGCGTTCGGAGGGGGAGAACGAGGAACACATCCAGATCCTCACCGAAGTGGAATCGGCACTACCCCCGATCATAGTGCACCGCAGCACGATGCAGGTGGTGGACGGCCTGCATCGCGTACACGCCGAACTCGCCCGCGGGCGCGACCAGATCCTGGCGCAGTTCTTCGACGGCACCGAAGAGGAGGCGTTCTTACTCGCGGTTTCGGTCAACACCACCAACGGCCTGCCGCTGTCGCTGGCCGACCGGACCACGGCGGCCACCCACATCCTCGCCACCCGGCCGCTCTGGTCGGACCGCGCCGTCGCCGCACTCGCCGGGATATCCGCAGGCACCGTCGCCGCGCTGCGCCGCCGCAACTCCGCGGGCGCCGCGGAATCACCGGCCAGGATCGGCCGAGACGGCCGGGCCAGACCGCTCAACTGCGCCAGCGGCCGACTACACGCCAGCGAATTGATCAAGGAGGATCCGTACGCGCCGCTGCGGCATATCGCCGCGGTGGCAGGCATTTCGCCCGCGACGGCGGCCGACGTCCGGGACCGCCTGCAGCGCGGGCTAGATCCGGTGCCCGAGCGGCAGCGCGTGGCAGGCATGAAATCGGCGCCCGCCCCGCCGGACACCGCGTCCCCGACGCCAGGCATCCACGAGAACCCGGCGTCACTGGCCGAACTGATGACGATGCTGGAGAAACTACGCCGCGACCCGTCCTTGCGTTTCAACAAGTCCGGCCGCGACATCCTCCGGCTACTGGGCGTCTGCGCCACCGCTACCCAGGAACGGCAGCGCATTCTCGCCACCGTCCCGACACACTGCGTCGGGATACTCTCCGAGCTGTTCCACGGGTACTCCGAGATCTGGCGCTCGCTCGCCGAAGACCTCGCCAGGGTGAACCAGATTCCGGAGCAGCGGACGGAAGCCGTGAGATTCGCTCAGCAGTCCGTGAATTCGCGGGCGGCGGCGGAGAACGCCGGCGCCCCGTCGAGCGACCGGTCCGGGTCGGCGGCGAGGAACTCTACGACCACTTCCAGATCGGTGGCTACCCGCTTGGCAAGGTCGGTGGACACCGGTGGCTCGACGTAACGCAGGGTCGCCTCGATCTGCCCTGGCGACAGGAACAGGTTGAGCAGGAACGTCGTGCCGCCGTTCTCACAGTAGGCGTCCTCGAGGAATTTGGGCACCTGCTCAACGGCATGACCGCCCATCGGCTCGGGCGGCGGGGCCACGTGCATGCCGCTCAGCTCGACCTCCCAGAGTCCGGGAATCCCCGCTCGCCAGCCAGTACCCAGCCCTGCGCGCAGGCAGATCTCCTCGACCGGCAGCCTGCCCAACAGCCCCACCGCCCTGCGCAGTTCGTCGCGCCGTCCGAGCAGGAACGAACGCACGTCGGGATATCCCCTGCAGGACGCCACGTCCAGTACCTGGCTACGCAGCAGTCCTACGACATCGAATCCGTGGCGGCGGTGGCGGCCGTTGTGCGTGACGGCCACCCGGGTCGGTCCGGCGTCCTCACGGCGGAAATAGAGGCCTACCCCGATCGCCATCAACTCATACGGGGTGCACACGTATTCGGCCGCCAGCGCGGTAAGCCGGCGGTTGGTCTCCTCCGACAGCGGCACGGCGATCTCCCTGGTCCAGGCCAGGCCGCTGACTCGCTTCCGGTCGAGCATCCAGTCCGGCAGGGCTGGCGCCGTGCCGCGAGCCACCCGGAGCCACTCGTCATAGACCTGCATCCCGTCTTCGAGCATAGGCGGGAAATAGTCCGAGAATTGCACCACCGGTCCCGGCGGCACCCCCTCGCCAGGCCGGTTGTACTCGGCGCGGATCAGGTCGGCGACGATCTCCGCGGACATCCCGTCGCAGCAGGCATGGTCGAGCACGCAGGCGACGAGAGTCCTGCCGTCGCTCGCCTGCCCCAGCACGACGTGCATGGACAGTTGCCGGGGAACGGCCCACCGGTCGTCCAGGCTGCGGATCACCTCGGCGACGCCGCCCGGCGAGCCGTCCCAGTCGGCCTCGCTCAGCGGAGCCTCGGTGATCTCCGAGGGCTCCCGGACGACCTGGTGCAGCTCGCCGTCGATGACCTCCAGCGACGTACGCAACGCCTCGTGGGTCGCGATGGCGCATCGGACGGCCCGCTCCACCTTGCCGCGATTCAGTCGACCGTCGGCGGTGAAAGCGTTGAACAGCCGCTTCGCTGGGACCGAGGTCGTGTCGGCGACGATGAAATCGTGGTAGACGGCCTGTCCCGCGGATGCTTTCAGCTGCTTCATTTCCGACTCCAATCTCAGATTGACCAGGCCAACTTCCAGAAGCCCGCCTTGGCCAGCGTCCTGGCGGGTCCGTGCCGGAGCAGCCCACGCTGACCGAGCGCCACGGCCAGCCGGTGGCCAAAAGCGTGATATCCCAGGAACTTGCTCAGCACGAGGAGCTTGACGGCCTGGTGGAATCCGGTCTCATCCGCGCCGTGCACCAGGTCGTCCTTGAGCCACAGCCCCCGGTACTCCACCGGCGCGTGCCGCACGGCCGGCCCCCACGTCCGGTGCGGCCGCGACCAGGTGTCCAGGTCGACCAGCGAGTAGCCGAGCCCGTGCAGCAGCGCGGCGACCACCCCGAGGGGGTACTGGCCGACGTAGTTGTCGATCAGCCCTCCCACCACGTCGATGCACACGGCTCCCGGCACCACGTCCACCGCCGAGCTGAGCACCGAATATTCCGTGCCCCGGGTGGTCAGGCGCAGCACGTCGAACGGGCCGCGTTCCCCCGCAAGCCCGCTGAGTGTCGCCGACGGCACGGCACGTCGTTCGCGCACCTCGAAGTCGGCCGCGCCGCCGTGGCGGGCCAGCACGGCGTGGTTCGGCTCGAGCAGTGAGGACCGCGCCGGGTCCCGGGTGACGTTCAGTTCCTCCGCCCCGCCATGCACGGACAGGGCGGCGGTCAGCAGGCCGGCGCCCGCCGTGGGGTTCACAACGAGCGGGTCGCAGACGACCGTCTCCACCAGGCCGTCGAGCGGCCGCCAGGCCGGGGGGAGCTCGCGCGCCCCGGCTTCGAGCACCCGGATCGGCGTCAGGTGCGCCGAGAGCCAGGCGACGGCGTCGGCGGCCTCCGCCTCCGCGACCGATCCCCGGGTCGCGGCGCCCGTCACCAGTCCCCCTCGGCGGCGCCGGGGCGGAAGCCGTTGGAGAAGCCGCCCAGTGTGTAGAGCAGCGTTGGCATGTGTGTGCTGATCATGGGAACCTCCGCGTCCACCAACGCCCGCAGCAGCTTGTTGTCCTCGCCGACGACGTTGCGCCAGTCGTCGATGTCGTAGTGCTCGGGAAAGGGCACCGTCAGCAGGAGCCGCCGCTCGAACAGCCATTCGCTGGTGTCGGCGTTCTGCACCCGGTCGGCTGCACCGCGCGACCCGACCTGGTCACGCAGCAGGTTCGACCACGGCAGGTAGACGTGGTGCCCGCGCAGCTCCCGGTAGCGGGCGCGGGCACCGTCGATGTCACGCATCCAAGGGTGCAACGCATCCAGGTATGGGGTTCCGTCCTGGTTCACCAGGCGGCACTGGGAATGCACAGCGGGGCTGGCGGTGGCTCGCATGCACCGCAGCAGGCTGGACAGGTGGTGCGGCTCCAGCAAGTTGTCGTCGTCGAGGAAGCCGACCAGCTTCGTCTCGGCCATCCGCACGGCGACGTTGCGGATCCGGGACAACACAGGAGGCCCGGAAACCTCCTCGCGCGTACGCGTCCGGAAATACCAGCGGACCGCCCGCGGACCGGCCGCCGGACCCGCAGGAGTCTCCCCGGCCAGCTGCCCGTACCGCGCCTCGTCGTCGTCCACCACCACGAGGTGGGTCACCGGTCCGGCAAAGTCCTGCCGCCGCACCGTCCGCAGACAACGGCGCAGCAGCCCGGGACGACCCCGGGTCACTGTGATCACCGTGATCGCCTCGGTGGGCCGGTGTGCGCTCATGGGCGGTGGGACGCCACCTTGGCGACCGCCTCGGCGATGTCGGCAACGTCTCGCTCGGTCCCGAGCAGGGCCGAGTGATGGGTGAGTACGGCGTGACGCACCAGGTACTCGGCGTTCGGGTACCGCCTGCCGCGCTGCTCGTCGACGAAGCGCTCGGCCAGCGGCCGAAGCGTCGGCTTGGTCCACGGCCGCAGCAATCTGCTGCGGCTAAGCGGTTCTCTCGGCGGGTAGAACCGGACGGCCAGCTCGGCGGTCAGCGCATCGGCCACCTCTGCGTTGGTCATGCAATCCGGGAGTGGGTCGAAGATGATCGGCAGCTCGTAGATCGAGAGGCGGTTCTGCTCGGCCCGGTGACGGAGCAGCCGGACGCCGGGAACACCGTCGAGCAGTCCACTGAGGACCTCATAGTTCCGGTTGCGCACGTCGTGCTGTTCGTCCAGCACCGCGAGCTGCCCGCACAGCAGGGCGGCCCCGAACTCGCTGAGACAGAAGTTGGCGCCCATCATGCTCGCGCTCTCCTCCAGCTCCAGCCCCTGCGGCGCGTCCCCAGTGGTGTAGCGGCGGGAGTCCGCGCGCAGCTCCTCCAGCCGAGCGGCGAGCCTGTCGTCATCGGTCACCACCGCGCCCCCTTCGCCTGCGGTGAGCACTTTGGACTGCTGCATGCTGAAACATCCCGCCAGGGCCAGCGAACCGGCCGGCTTGCCGAGCCATTCGGCGCCGTGTGCCTGGGCCGCGTCCTCCACGACGACCGCTCCGTGCTCGGCGGCGGCAGCACTGATGGCGGGGATATCGGCCATGACGCAGGCCCAGTGCACGGCGAGCACCGCACGCGCACCGGTCTGGAAGTCGAGGTGCTCCGGCGACACGCAGCCCGTGGCCGGGTCGACGTCCATCAGCACCGGGACAAGACCGGCCCGCAGCACCGCGCTCGCCGATGCCACCCAGGTCAGGCTGGGCACCAGCACCAGGTCGCCGTGATCGAGCCCCAGGGCCTCCAGGGCGACGACCAGCGCGCTGGACCCGTGGTCGACGGGGACGCAGTGCCGGACCCGCACATACTCGGCGAACTCCCGCGCGAAGCGACGCTCGAACAGCGCGGTGCCCGCCGGGCTGGTGATCGCCCACCGGTCGCCGCGAAGCACGGCGGCGAGCAGGTCGGCCGCTTCCGGCCCCGGAACGGGCCATGCCGGCCACCGCCGGTCCCGCGCGCGGACCGGGACACCGCCATTGACGGCCAGCCGCGCGGTCGTCGCGTGCCGCCGCGCGGCAGGCGGATCGGCGGCGGCTGGCTGGGTCGAGCTCCCCATGTGTTGCCTTCCGACGTTGGACCATCCGACGGTGGCGCGTCCGCGACGACTCCGGTGCCCGCGTCCGGGGCACGGCATCGAGGATGCGTCAGGGCGCGCATCGTTCAACTGCGGAACGCACACAGTTGAACGAACCACCGCCGAACACGCGCTTGACCAGATGTCGCGGTGTCGTACAGAGTTCGCCTTGCGCCGCGCCGCCGCGCAGTGCGCGATGACCGTGACACTGCCGGAAAGCACGCGGTATCTGACGACCAACATCCTCACGCTAGCCGCGCACACCGCAACGGTCCTCACCGGTGCACGCTGGCCAGCAGAACTGCGGAGGCTCCGATGAGAGCTGGGATCGTCGGCGCGGGACGGATGGGTTCCATCCACGCGCGCTCGTTGGCCGCCGCCGGGCACGAACTGGTCGTTCACGACCGGGACGCCGCCGCCGGCGCAGCGCTCGCCCGCCAAGTCGACGGCGACGTCGCCGACTTGGACGAGTTGCTGGAGCGCTGCGACGCGCTGGTCGTTGCGACCCCGGCTAACGAGCGGATGCCCCTGTTGCTCCGCGCCCTGAGCACTGGTCTGCCGATCTTCTGCGAAAAGCCGCTCGCTACGAGCGTCGCCCAGGGGGTCGAGCTGGTCGACGCCGCCGACCACCACGGCGCGACTGTCCACATGGGCTTCCAACGCCGCTGCGACCCCCAGTACCTGGCGCTGCGCCGACGGATCGAGACGGGGCGGCTCGGTCGCCCGTTGATGGTCCGGGCCACCGCCTACGACCACCGTCCACCGCCCGAGGACTACGCTGAGCCAGAAGACGGCATCTTCGCCGACTGCCTCATCCACGACATCGATGCCGCGACCTGGCTCACCGGCCAGGAACCGGTCGGTGTCCTGGCGGACGGGGCCCAGCTGCTTTCCCCTTCACCGCAACGGTCCTACTACGACATCGCCACCCTGGTGATCACCTACGCCGGCGGGTGCCGCGCCGTCCTCACCGCCTCGCGCATGGACCCGCTCGGCTACGACCACCGGATGGAGATCCTGGGCACGGCGGACTCTGTCTCGGTCGGCCTCACCGGCCGCTCCCCCCTCCACCTGGTGGAAACCGGTGCGCCTCCGACCGACGGATCCGGCCCGGCATGGCGTGGCTTCAGCGACCGGTTCGCCGAGGGCTACAAAACCGAAATGCGTGTCTTCGCCGACATGGTCACCAACGGCACCCCTAGCCCCTGCTCCCCCCGCGAGGCCCTGACCGCGCAACGTGTCGCCGCCGCGGCCGCACTATCCGCCCGCACCGGACGCCACCAACTCGTCCACTGACCACAAAGCCTTGGGGGCTCCCATGATTCCGAGATATGCAAGTTCGAACCTCTTCACAACTCAAGGCCGCCGGCGCGCGGATTCGAGGCGGTCGCGATGATCGTGCTCGGCGTCAAGGCAGGTGAGCACGACGCGTGCTTCGCATTGATCGAGGACGGCGAGCCGGTGTTCGTCTACGAACAGGAGCGGTTCAATCGCGTGAAGAATGGGATGTCGAGCGACCTCACGGTTCTCTTCGAGGGCCTTGCGGAGCATGGCATCTCGCCAGGCGAAATCGACCTGGTAGCGAATTGTGGAGATCCGGGTCTCATACCTGAACGACTGCGGCAGACACGCGGGTACTTGAGCGGCCCGGCATTCGCGAGAGCCGCCGAGAACGTGAAGTGGCGACACCCGACCTTCCATCGAGTCATGGCAGCGGCCGGCTTCGCGGAAGAACGTATCGAAGATGTCAGGCATCATCTTTGTCACGCCGCTAGCGTCTTCTATGCGAGCCCATTCGACGATGCCGCCGTCCTAAGCATCGACTGCAGCGGCGAAGCCGACACGGCGATGCTGGCGCACTGCTCAAGACGCGACGGCATAAAGATCCTGGAAACAATCGGACTTCCGCATTCGCTCGGCCGCTTTTACGAATCCGTGACGCGATGGCTCGGCTGGGGCTTCGGCGAAGAAGGAAAGACGATGGCGCTCGCGGCCTACGGTGAACCGCAGCGATACCTGGCTGACCTGTCCGGCTTTTTCCGCATCGCCGACGACGGTTTCTTTGAATTCGACCCAGGACTGACGGACGGCACCTTCTCGTATTCCACGGAGGAACTGGTCGGCCGGATTTTCGAGGAGTCGTTCGGGCCACGTCGCGAGCGCGATGATGAGATCGAGCAGCACCACAAGGACGTGGCGGCGGCCGTGCAATACATGTGTGAACAAGTAATGGTCCGGCTGGCCACGACGCTGAAGAAAAGAACCGGATCGAACGCCTTACTTCTCGCCGGCGGCGTCGCTTCGAACTCGGTGGCCAATGGCGCCATTCGCAATGCGGAACTCTTCGAGCGGGTGGTCGTCTACCCCCAGGTGACCGATGCGGGCACGGCCCTGGGCACGGCGCTCTACACCTACCACCGGAAGCAGGCCGGCTCGCACGGCCATTGGGAGATGCGGCACCCATATCTCGGACGCCAGATCGACTTGGCCCGAGTACATGAGGCAGCGGCGGCGGTCGGCATCGAAGGGTTTCAGTGCGACGATCCGGCCGCGTTCGCGGCAGAGCGGCTCGCGGCAGGGCAGATCGTAGGATGGATCCAGGGGCGATCCGAGATCGGACCACGGGCGCTAGGCAACAGATCCATCCTCGGCAACCCGCTCACCCGAGGGATCAAGACCCGGATCAACGCGGAAGTCAAGCATCGCGAGAATTGGAGACCGTTCGCGCCGTCGGTTCTCGAAGATGACCAGAGCCTCTTTTTCGAGACCGCTGAGACGCTCCCATACATGACCATCGTCGCGACTATCCGCGCGGAGTGGAGGGAGCGACTGACCTCCATTTCCCATGTCGATGGGACCGCGCGGATCGGCTCTGTCAGCGAATCGTTCAATCCCCTCTTCTATCGGTTGATCAAGGAGTTCAAGAAGCGATCCGGCATCGGGATGGTGCTGAATACCTCGTTCAACGATAAGGGCGAGCCTATCGTGCAGACCTGCGAGCAGGCACTTCGATTGTTCGGATCATCGGGCATGGACGCCCTGGTAATCGGAGACTGGGTGTTCACCGACAAGCGGAACGCACGAGTAAGCGACTTCGATCCACTTATTGTCAACTGCCGCAGGATTCCAGATAAGCCGACACTTCTGGTAGCTCTTCGGGAGGCCGACCATGCGCAGCGCGCCATAGAGGTCCTTCTTCGCAAGCAGGCTGTGGGCACCCTGGAAATCCGCACAATGGGAGAAACCGAGACGGATCTCGTCGAGGTCGCCACGAAGTGGCCGCAGGTCGCGGTCCTGGTTCCGTGGTCCGCCGACAAATTCATTTTCGATCCGACGGTCTATTACTCCGAGATAGCGGATACCTGTCGTCGGCTCATTGAGGCCGGCACCTATCAACTGTTCTGGATCGACCCACGCGGACAAGTAGTGTCCGCACGCGACGTTCTGTACGTTCATCATCGTTCGCAACCGTCCGGCGTCCCAGCAGCGTACGCTCGCTACTGGCAGGCGCCAGGAAGCTAAGAGGGCGGATCCGGCCGCGCCGCTTCGTCAGGCTCCGCCCAGTCCACAGTGGTCGAGTGCGGCTCGGACCCGGTTGAGTCCCTCCACTCTCCAATGGCTCCTGTCTGGAAACTGGTCGTCTCGACGCCAGCGCCAAGTCGTGAACAACGCCCAATCCAGGGCACGACACTGGCGAACCAGGCCGTGGTCGGCCTCCGGATAGTGCTCTACCACTTCTTCGGGGGCATGGCCGAGGTCGAACTCGATCGGCCCACGGCAGCACGTCGCAAGGTCCACGAAGAGCGGCCCTCTCCTCGTATTGAGCAGGTTTCCCGGATGCGGCTCGCCGTGCAACAGCTGCTCGCCGGCTTCCCCGCCGCTGATCGCGGCATGCAAGCTACTGAGTGTGTTGCCGAGGAATTCCCGGTCGCGGCCGGGCAGCGCTGGAGTCACCTCACGGTCGCCCACCTCTCTCAGCGCGACGGCGATTCGCTCCGTTACGTGCGGCGCGTCCAGCTCGACCTTGCGTAGGGCGGCATGGTGCCGTTTGAGCGCATCGGCATAGTAGGCCGGTGCGATCTCCGATCCGACAGGTTCGTAGTAGGTCCAGAGCGAGATGGCGAAGTCATCACGCATATGGACCCGAGCCTGGAGCCGGGGCGCAAGCTCGGCCACCGGAGCACCGACTTCGGCGAGTTCGCGAGCGACCACTACTTCGAACTGGGAATCAGCCCGATGCGCCGGGGGTGCGACCCGAGCAAGAACATCGCAAGGGAGCAGGCGCAATACGATACGGTCCGAGTTGTTTATAACGACCGCATCGTCGGCCTGAAGACCCAGCGCAGAAGCAGTCGCCTTCCCGGCCTCGACTGCGCGACAGGTTTCCGACGCCTCCATACCGTCCTCCCTCGATGTTCGAGCACACGTCTGGGAACCACAACGACTTTGGCGAAGATCATTCGGCACACCGCGCCAACCGACAAATCCAACCAAGCCGGACCCGGACGCCCTACCGGGATACGCACATATCACCCTAGATGATTTCCGTCCGTGCCCGACATTTTCGGGCTCCTGACCGGTGTTTTCACGGTGCCGGTCAGTCGGCGCCCGAGTCTGCTCGGACGGTCCCGATCAACTGAGCAACAGACCCGGTTCGCCGCGAGGTCGGATCGGGCAGCGCTATGGCCGACAGTGCGAGCTCGCACACCGACGCGAGCAGAGTCGCCTTGCTGCCGGCATGCCAGTAGACGCTCGTCGGGTAGACCGTGGGCAACGTCGCCGGGCAACCGCACGAAATCACCGGCGGACAGTTCTTCCGCGATCAACTCCTGGCTGCATACGTCCCAGACGGGTGGGCTGCGCGCGAACATCGTTCTATATGAGCTTCCGAAGGGTCGGCCATGCTCTCGGCGACCGAGAAGCCCTCCGCCGAGCCCACGCCGCGACCGCCGGTGACGATAGCGGGCCCCGGCGTGGGCCGGGTCCCGCTATCGTCACCGGTCAGTCACCTGAGCGGGGTGCCGGGGCGAGCTCGACATCCGGTGTGCTGAACGGTCGACGCTGGTGATGCTGTTGGTGTGCCGGGTACATCGCGACGAAGTACTCCGACCAGCCTCCCATCCGAACCCGCAGCAGGTCGTACTTTTCCGGGTCTTGACAGGCGGCGGCGAATATCTCCGGGTTCGCGCAGGTGATCGTGAGCAGGTTGGAGCCTGCTCCGCGGGCGAAGACCCGGATCACGTCGGTGAGCGCCGCCAACGGGAAGTCCTCCCGGATGTTGAAGTCGGTCGGCGCTACGTTCCACATCGCCGCGCTGCCTTCCCCGCTGAACCCGTCCAGCACCGCGGCGAAAGGGGCTTCACGGTAGTCCACCGGCTGGTCGACCGGGCTGGGCGCCGGACTCAGGTCCGAGGCGATGGGCTGCCCGAGCAGCCGCCCGTCCGCCGAGGCTCCACACATCGCGCCGAACTCGACGTAGTTCTCGAACGAGCCGGCGCCGGGCTGGATCTGCAGGCCGAAGGGGTGCTCGGCGGTGCCGTACCGGTTCGCCGGGCCGACCATCTTCGCCGCCGTCGGCTCGGCGGGATCGGTGAAGACCTCGACCGCGGTCTTCGCGACACGCGCCAGGATCCCGTCGCCGAACCGGTCGACCGTGAGGTCACCGCGGCCGTACTTGGGCAGGCCCGCGGCGACCTCGCGCAGCCGGCGGAACCGGTCGGCGCGTGCTGCGATACGGGCCGGTCCGGCCAGCGTGCTGATGAACGGTTCGTTCATCGAGTCGCCCCAGTTGCAGATGAGAGCCTCGACGAGTTCCGGCAGCGAGGTGACCGCGGTCTGCGGGTCGAAGACCAGGTGCCGGATAGCCCACAGCGAATCGATCGTGTTGGCGAGCGCGGTAAAGCACGGCGCGATCACGTTGTAGCGGGCTCCCCCGGCGTAGAGGTCCATGCCCTTGTCGATGCAGTCGTCGATGAAACAGGACAGCAGCGGTGACGGGCACACCGCGCTCATCTGCCCATAAGCGGCCAGCAGCCCGTCGTTCTGCTTGGCGTACATCCACTTCAGGTGCTTGAAGAACAGCTCCTCGAGCTGCTCGTAGGAGGTGATCTCGGCCGCCGGTTCGGAAGTGAACGAGATCCGCTGGCCACGGAAGTACATCGGCCCGGCGCTCGCCCACGACTTGCCGCGGTTGAGCGCGGCCTCCAGCGACTGCAGCGTGTTGACATTGCCGAGGGTGAACCAGTTCTGCCCGACGAACTGCGGCTCGTAGCACCCGTCGCAGGCGTAGTCGCGGGCATCGCGCAGCTTGACCGAGCTGTCCCACTTTGGTCCGGCCTTCTCGCTCACCGGGGTGTGCTCGGTGCCGCTAGTCACGGCGCCAATGTCGTCACCGCTTGCAACCAGCCCTGAAATAATCTTCTCGTCGTTCAGCAGGATTCAGCAGGATCGGGTGCGCGCCACCGCTGAGCACCGCCTTCGCCGCCTCCTGCACGAATTCCTCCGGCATGTCCGAACGCGTGCGCAGGGACAGGCACGGCGCGTTGAGCGGGAGCCGGCGGGCGGCGCGCAAGCACAGCATCGTCACCTCGTTGTAGGCGGGCTCGCCATCCCCTGAGCTGTCGTCGGCGACCGTGCCACCGACCGTCACCTGCTGGACCCACTGGTTGTTCGCGGCCCCTTGCGGGTAGTTGCCGCTCATCCCACCCATCGCGAGGTTGCCCCAGGGCTGGTGATCGGCCACGTTCATGCGGTTCGGCTGGACCTTCTCACCGAGCTTGATCCAGAAACAGTCGATGATCTCCTGCGCCCGGTCCTCGTCCAGCAGCCCGTCCGCGATGTCCTGCCGGTAGAACGGGTACAGCAGCTGGTCCAGGCGTCCGACCGCGGTCGGCTCGCCGACCAGGTGCAGGCACGAGTGCAGGGTGAAGATGAGTTGCGCGGCCTCGAGCATGGTCGTCGGCGGCTCCTCGGCCAGCCGGTTCATCCGCTCCGCGACGGCCACCAGGTTGGCCCGCTCGGCCCGCTCGTCATCGCCGAGACCGTCGACGAGTTCCAAAGCCAAGGCTGCGTACGAGCGGCAGTGATCGCGAACACCTTCCAGCGCGAGCACGACACCGCGGTAAAACGATGCCTGCTCGCCGTCCGCGCCGTCGGCCTTGGCGGACACCCGCTCGATCAGGCCGCCGATGCCAAGGTCGAGCGCCCGATCGAAGCCCGGCACGACGTGCCCGACGCCGGATGCCGCGCTCAGGCCGAGGAAGAAATTGGGCAGCTGCTCGTCTTCGCGGGAGTAATCGATGACGTAGCGCCCCTGGCCAAGGCCGAGATCCGGCATCGCCCCGACGATCAGCTCCCACGGGTGCATGCTGTAGGTGTTCGCGCCGTGCACCCAATTTCCGTCGGGCACACGCCTGCGGCCGCGGAAACCGTAGTCGTGCCCGGCGAACACCTCACCGAGCCCGATCTTGATCGCCCACCCCATGCGCTCGACCACCGGCAACGACATGATCTGCTGCACCTGGTGCTCATCGAAGCGGTTCCGCAGGTAGTCCTCCAGGTGGCGGGTCTCCTCCTGGGTCCGCTCGAAGTACCAGTTGTCCTGCCACAGCGAGAATGTGGTGGCGAGCAGGCCGAGCACCCGACGGGACGGCGGCCGGTGGATTTCCCGGTCCTCGCCGCTCATGGTCGCCATGCGGAACAGGTAGTCCTTGTGGTTGTAGAACATGTACCCGTTGGCCGAGCGCTGGTCGAAGTGCCGGTCCAGCCGGTTCCAGTTCACCCCGGGGAATCGCGCCCAGTCGACCTCGTCAAACGCGCCCACCCCGACCGGCTCCAAGTCGAGCTCGTCCTGGCTCGGCACGTAGAAGAAGCCGCCGAGATCGGAGTGCACGTTGGACAACAGCCGGTCGGACATGAATCCGGATTCGTCGCCGATCTGGCGGTGCATGATGGTCTCCAGGACCTGCACGCTGCGGCTGTAGGCGGCGAAGTAGATACCGGCCTCGTCACGCAGGCTTGCGTTCTTCGCGCGCAGCTCGTCCTTGCGCACCGCGGTGGATTCGCCGAACGGCAGGCCGAGCCGCAGCACCGGCGTGGTGTTACCGGAGTCGTCCTGGACGCGGGCGCGCTTGATGTGGCTGCGCTCCTCCCGGGTCGGGATGAGCAGGTCGCCGGTGGTCCGTCCGACAAGATCCTCGATGCCCTGCTCGGAGAGGTCCAGCACATGCTCCCAGTTGATGTGGAACCGCTGGGCCAGCACGAAGGCAGCGCCGATGTGGTCTGGATCCTCCGGGCCGACGATCACGTGCCGCTGCATCGTCACCGGGTCCGTCGGGTTGTTCAGGTTCTCGGAGAACCGGCAACCGACCACCTTGCCGCCACGCTTGTCCTGCCGCCGCGACTTGGTGGACGCGGCTTGGTGGACGACGCCGTCGGGATCGACGCACCCTTCTTCCTCGACCAGCATCTGCACCAGGTATTCGAAGACCGCCTTGCAATGCTCCGGATCGTCGGACTTGATGTGGAACCACAGGTCGCCGCCCGAATCGGCGAACGTGTTCCCGGAACGCTCGAACACCGAGGAGACCATCGGCTCGTCCGGCGAGATGGGCAACAGCACCGCCATGCCCTTCGGCAGACTCATACCCTCCGCAGCGCACCACTGCGCCCAGCGCTGGAAGCCGACACCGACCACGGCGGTCGTATTGGTGCTGCCGTGCCGTTCGTGGATGCGATCGCGCACCGCCCTGCTCACCCGGCTCAGCACCGCCCGGGTCAGCGGCTCGCCCTCGGCAGACGCCCAAAAAGTTGCGAACAGAGCATGCGGCGCCGGATAAACCAAGCCGCGCTGCACATGCTCCCAAATGTCGTGGCTGTGCTCATCCGCGCTCGCCACGGTGGTCGTGCCATCGCTGAGCTTAAATTCCACGGAAACACGATCGATGGTCGAGTCGGTCATGAGGTCCTTTCGATCGAGGATGGGGCCGCCCGAAAACGCCCCGCCCGTCGCCCAAGATTCGGCAACCCGCCCGCCGCCGCTCGATGAGGCGGCCCGAAGAACCCGGTCGAGTGGGCCTAGCCGATCGCCGGAACTGGGCGCGCCGTCGCAGCCGCGCAACCTCCACGAGATTCACTGAAGATCGTCCTGAAGAACCCTTGTTTTCTCGCCCGAGCCTTCCCCGACCAGCTCGTCGCTACTCGCCGCCCAACCCGCGCGCAGGGTCCATGCCAGCAGACCTGGAAAGTTAACAGGCACGAATCCAGGTACGTCCCACCTGCCACGACGCCGGGACTACCCGAACACCGGGTGCGGCTGGACCGCCATATGTTCCTGACCGCGGCTGTGTGTCTTCGATTTCGCCATCCAGTTCGACGAAAGCCGTTGAGCGTTCACGCAGATTCGGCGAGGTAGGTGCAGTAAACCGTGCCTTGGAAGGTGGCGATGCTTGGGCCGGGTTGCGCGTCGGTTACGGAATCTATTCTCTTCGGTTTGTCGAACCACGCATTTCCGTCGAACACAGTCCAGTACAGCGTAGCGGAATCGTAGAAGTCGGTGTAGACACAGACCAGTTTTCCGGTGTATGTCGACGCTAGTACCGGTCGAGCGTCGGTACCGGTGTTAGGAATATCTTGAAGGTTACCCCACTCATTGCCGTCGAAACGACACCACTGAATGGGGACGCCGCCATTCAGTGCATTATATGCGCAGTGCGGATCGTTCTTGTACACGGCCAAACCTGGATCGTGTCCACAGCCGGGAAAACCGCTCGGAAAATTAACGCTCGGACTCCAGCTTTGCCCGTCATAACGCATCCACTGAAGCGCATTAGTGCTTCCCAGATGCACTGAGTACATATAGGATCCTGCTCGCGCTACCGCCGGTTTCCATTGACCCGACCCAATTTGAGCTTCATCGCTCCACATTAGCGCATCCTTGCTGGCCCCAAATATGGGCTCTCCGGTTTCTTCCGGCAACGTGCTGCGAAGATACCACAGTTCGTCTCCGTATGATTCAATGTCGAATTCCGATAGACGAAGACTGCTATGCTGATGTGGAGTTGACCAACCGATGTCGATGTCGTAAGTTACCCAACTTAGTACATAATTGTCTCCGGGGTAGACGCACCACAATTGATTTTGACTAGGGAAGTCGCCAATGGCCGGTACGGCTGAAGACGTGACGCCCTGGATCGTCTGAGGCTGGCTCCACGTATCGGTGATATCGTTGTAGCGCAGCCACTTGACAGCAGCTCCCGTCATCTTCCCTCCTGATTTGCAATGTGTTCGTGCGTCGATTATCGACTCCGCTCTCCGACGGCATAGTCACTTATGCGATGGGCAGCCGTGCCTGCTTAGAAGGGTAAACTTTCCAAACATTTCCCGTAGTGAGTTCCGCGGTCATATCATGATTTGCTCCCTCATAGGTAACCTGCTGAAGCGGTAGAACTGAACTCATACTGACCATCGCAGTCTCGCTATAGTTTCCAATCGTGACGTAATATGTCGGATGGAGGGTAAAAGTCTGAATGAAGTTAGCGCTGGCAGGGGCGGCAATTACTGGCGCGCGACGGTAGTCATCAGCCGGGGGACGGGGTGCACTGTTGGGCGGCGATGCGGAGGCACCGGTCGTTTTCACGCACAAGCCCACCGAGCTGGCGGGAACCCCGCTTCCGCTCACACTCGTATCGTCGTCTATCCACAAAGTGTCGTACTGCGGTGATGGTTTGTGCGCATAGTCGGGCTCAAAGTTGAAGTCGCCTCCCGAGTAGTAGTACTTGACTGAGCATGTATCAGGACTTTCCGGGTTGGTATCGAAGTAGCCGCCGGCATTCCACGGGATACCCTCGTCAAATCCCGTTGCCGCATACGCAAACGACCAGTCAAGTTTCCAGTAGAAGGTTACGAAATGTGTCGGGTACAAACTATGGGTAAGCCACGCAACCGAGAATGGGTTCTGCGCATCGATTGGAACACTACTAAAAGCAGCGAATGTTGTTTCCTGTATGGTTGAATCGTTGTGAAGGAATGTCAGACTGTAAATTATATCTGAGTCGATTTTCTTGTTCATGACAAATTCCTCTCGATACAACATATTGTGACCCATTAGCGCCAGGTCATTTATCGGCGACTGCATTTTCAGCACAACACTGGCGCTCCTCCGCGTCAACACCATCGGGCATATTCACTCGAATGTGGGGAATCGCAAGTACAAGTGTTTAAGGATATTGGTCGCGATAATTACGGACCTTGTGCCAGTCGTTCAGCGATTGCATCCCACGCCCCGCGGGTTTGCTGCTCGCTGCGGCAGTGCAGCACGCAGTCGTCGCAATAGCGCCTCAAACTTCAAGTCCGGGTACTCTCGGACCATCCACGCGTCGAACGCGTTATCCGGAATTCCGGATAACGCGTTTTATCGTCTGGCCGATCTTCAAGCGCCAGGGCGGTGGCCGCATGGTGAACACCACCTCCAACGCCGGATTCGCCTGTTCACCCCGGCTTAGCCATTACGGCAGCGCGAAGCTGGGCCGTCGCGGCTCTCACGAAGAGCCTCGCGCTGGAGGACCTGCAGCAGCACACCGACCGGATCATGGACCTCGGTGAGTTCCTCGATCCGCGGGACACCATGATGGGCCGAGCTCGCGGTGATCCCGCCCTTGTTCCAGAAGCCGTAGACACCCCGGCACATGCGAAACCGGGCCACCGCGAAAGGTGGCCCGGTTTCGGGTGTTCGAGTTACTTGATGAGGTGGCCTGCGTCCACCGGCAAGGTAACCCCGGTGACGTACCGGCCGGACTCGGCGACCAGGTACAGCACGGCCTCGCTGATGTCCTCGGGCTCGACCACGCCGACCGGCAGGAGGTTGCCCATCAGCTCGCCGAGACGAGGGTGCTTCTCCGCGTACTCCCCCATGACCTCGTTGGCGACCATCGGCGTATTGACCCCGGTGGGGTGCACGCTGTTGACCCGGATCGAGTGCGGCGCGAGATCGGCCGCCGTGCATCGCATCAGGCCGACCATGCCGTGCTTGGCAACCGTATACGCGGTCAGGCTCAGGTCGTTGTTGGCGGCATACTTCAGCCCCTGCGTGGATCCGGTGAACACGATCGCACCGCCGTTGCCCGCTTTGACCATTGCCGGTGCGGCCGCCTCCACCGTGTTCCACGCTCCGCCGATGTTGATGTCGAGCGTGGTCTGCCACACCTTCTGCCGCTGGTCCGGGTCGGCGGGCTCGTCGACGGCGATGGCCAGGATTCCCGCGTTGGCCACGACGATGTCCAACCGTCCGAACTGGGCGACACCCTCGCCCACGACCTCGCGCAGCGCGGGCTGGTCGCGCACGTCCACCACACGGGCCAGGACCTTGCGGCCACGCTTTTCCACCTCTCGCGCGGTTTCGTCGAGGTCTTCGGGCGCGGGCATCGGATAGCCGACGGTCTCGACCGGGGCGCAGATATCGACCGCGATGATGTCTGCGCCCTCCTCCGCGAGCCTGATGGCGTGGCAACGGCCCTGTCCTCGGGCGGCACCCGTGATGAACGCGACTTTTCCTTCCACACGGCGCATGGCGGCAGTTCCTTCCTGCTTCGTTGTCGGACGTTGTGCGGCCTGCGGCGGTGCTTCGCGCCGAGGATCTCCAGTGCCGGGATCGAGCCGGCCGGGTCGTGCGAGCCGGTCCGGAGGGTCACCGCGCCGGTTCCGCACCGCCGGGCCCGGAACCGGGTCGCGAACGTCGTGCGGGTCAACACCGCGGGGCCGCTTCGGAGTCCATCCACCTCCCCACCACGAACGTGCCGGGGTCGTCGTAATGCGCGGCCATCAGCGCGGCGTCGCCGCCCGCGTAGTCGCCCAAGCAAGTGCTCCACCACCGCCCCCGGACGCGACCGCGTGCCACGTGCCGCGCAGGCGGATGTCCACCATCCGCTCGAACTCGTCGTCCGGGTACTCGGCGAAAGAGGGGAACTGCACCACGCCGGCGTTGCTGACCACGATGTCGAGGCGGCCGTAGGTGTCGAGCGCGGTCTCCACGACTGCCTGGGCGTCGCGATGTCGGAGATGTCAGCCACCGCGCCGCCGCCGACGTTGATCGCTTCCACTGTCTCCCCGGCGACTGGCCGTCGCGCCTCGGTGCCCGGTCGGATCCGTTTGTTCACAACGATTTTGGCGCCGTGGTCGGCGAGCAGCCGGGCGTAGGCGTGCCCGAGCCCGCGTCCGGCACCGGTGACGACGGCAACCTGGCCGTCGAGCCGCATCTCGCTCACAGCGCCTCGAAGATCGTCGCGTTGGCCTGTCCGCCGCCCTCGCACATGGTCTGCAGGCCGAACCGGATTCCCTCGCGTCGCATGTGGTGCAGCAGGGTCGTCGCGATGCGCGCTCCGGAACCGCCCAGCGGGTGGCCGAGGGCGATGGCACCACCGCACGGGTTCACGAGCTTCTCGTCGGCCCCGGTCTCGGCGAGCCAGGCCATCGGTACCGACGCGAACGCCTCGTTGACCTCGAACGCCCCGATGTCGCCGACGCGCAGCCCGGCCCGCCGCAGCGCCTTCTCGGTCGCCGGGATCGGACCCGTCAGCATCATGATCGGGTCCGAACCGGCCAGCACCGCCGTGTGCACACGAGCGAGCGGGCGAAGACCCAATTTCTTCGCCTTGTCCGACGTCGCCATCAGCAGGGCGGCGGCGCCGTCGGAAATCTGCGACGCGTTGCCCGCGGTGATCACACCGTCGGGACGGAAGGGAGGCTTGAGCTCGGCGAGCGTCTCGACAGTACCGCCTCGGCGGATCCCCTGGTCTTGGGCGAACACCGCGCCGTCGACGTCGATCGGGGCGATCTCGTCGTCTAAAAGCCCGGCGTCCTGCGCGGCCACGGCACGTTCGTGGCTGCGCAAGGCGAACTCGTCGAGCGCGGTGCGCGAGAAACCCCACCGCTGCGCGATCATCTCCGCACCGATGCCTTGGCTGGGCACCACGCCGCCGAACCGGCGGGCGACGCGGGGCCCGAACGGGTCCATGCCGTTGGTGGAGGAGCCCATCAGGATCCGGGTCATCGACTCGACGCCGCCCGCGACGGCGACGTCGTACTGACCCGCGATGAGCCCGGCGGCGACCGAGTGGATCGACTGCTGCGACGAGCCGCACTGCCGGTCGACGGTGAAGCCGGGGACGGTTTCCGGCCAGCCCGCGGCGAGCACGGCGTTGCGGGCGATGTCGAAGGTCTGTTCCCCGATCTGGGAGACGCACCCCCAGACCACGTCGTCGACGACGGCCGGGTCCACACCGGACCGGGCGGCCAGCGCCTCGAGGACATGTGCCGACAGGTCGACGGGGTGGACCGGCGCCAGTGCGCCGTTTCGCTTGCCAACGGCCGTCCGCACGGCTCCGACGATCACGGCGTCACGCACGTGGGTTCCTTTCCTTCCGAAGTGGACTGTTCACCGGTCCGGCCGGGATGCGGTCCGGATGCGAATCGCCACCAGGTCGACGAGCCCCACCGCGGCGGCCGTCATGACGAAGAACGGGGGCGAGTGCACTGCCGGTCACCTCGACCGGCCAGAGGCACCGCGGCGCTCGCGGCGCTGCGTTGGGGCGAGATCGGGCACCGTGCGATCCGTGGACATGGCGAACAATCCCTTTCAGAGCAACGCGATCGCGTTCGCCGGTGAGCTGACGCCGCCGGTGATCGGTAGCGGGACCGCGGCGAAGAGGAAGTCGGCGCGGACCTGGCACGTGCAGGCTGCCGCCAGCGCTTCGAAGTCGAGCAGCTCGGCCAGCGCGAAGCCGAGTGCCGGGATGAGCCTGCGATGCAGCGAGCCGTCCTCGCGCGCGCCCGGCCCGCGTTCAACGGCCGGGTTGTCCGCCGCGACCGCCGCGATGCCGTTGTCCCACAGGAAACGTGCGGTGGGCTCGGCGCCCGACAGGCCGGACCACGCCTTCACGGCCGAGGGCATGTCGTCGCCCGCTGCTGCGCGCCGCCGGTACTCGGCCGTCCAGCCGAACCGCAGGCACAGGATGTCGCCCCGGCGGAGTTCGACGCCCGAACTGGCAGCGACCGCGGCGAGGTCCTCGCCGGTGACGGGTTCCCCGCCGAAGGGGTCGTACAGGACGCCGGCCCGTTCGCGGTGCGCGGCGATGTCGAGGAGCACTCCCCTGCCGACGATCCCGCGCGCGGCCCAGTGGTGCATGCCCAGGCGTTCCGTCGCCCCGGCCTGGTCGGTGATGCCGCCGAACCAGCCGTGTTCGCGGGCACGGACATGGCCGAGCCCGTCCCACTGCGACGAGGCCTGCGGGTTGAAGGACCCGAGGGTGTCCTCGAAGGTGTTGCGGTCGTGCGGGAAAACCTCGTGGGTGACCGCGGCGCGCCCGAACAGGGGCGGGTCGAAGGCGTCCAGGCTCAGGTTGAGCGGCAGGACCTCGCCGGTCCGCACCAGGCCGGCCGCGCGCACCACGTCTTCCGGGGACAGGCGCGACAAGGTGCCAAGCGCGGTGGGCAGCACGTCCCACGCGTGGCGGACGCCGAGGGTGCCGAGTCCCGGCAGTTCGTCGTAGGCCGGTTCGCTCATCGCGCGGCCCGCCCGAGCCGGATCTCCATCCCCGGCCGCGTCACGTGCAGTGAGGTCACCGAGCTCTCCTCCGCGATGAGGTCGACGATCCCGTTGACGATCGAGTTCGCCGAGCGGCGCGGGTCCGTTCTGATCGGCCCCGCCTTCTTCATGGCGTCCACCTCCTCGCCGGAGGTCAGGTAGCGCAGCAGCAGTTCTTCGTCGGAGATGCCGAGGGGGAACTTGCTCCGAATCTCCTCGATCGAGGGCTGCGGGCGCACCCAGTCCGCGAGGTTCCTCGCCCGGTCGCTCGCGAGGATCCGGTCCTGTACGTCCGAGTCCAGCGGGGCGGCCAACGGGCCGTAGTGCTCCAGCGCGTAGTGCACGACCTCGTCCGGGACCAGCCGGTAGCGGTCGCCGGTGACGATGTTGAGCACGGCCTGGATGCCCACGAACTGGGAGAACGGCGTCGCCATGATCGGGTGTCCCAGCTCCTCGCGCACCCTGGGGATCTCGGCCAGCACCTCGTCGAAGCGGTCGGTCATCCCGTGGGTCGCCAGCTGGTTCTTCAACGTGCCGGTCATCCCGCCGGGCAGCTGGTGCTGGTAGATCCGTGGGTCGTACTCGGCGGGGACACCGGGCTCGAAACCGGCGTCGCGTGCGGCCCAGATGAAGTTCTCCTCCACCGGCGGCAACCGGTCGAGGTCCAGACCGTGCGAGTAGCCCATCGTGTCCAGGATCGGCAGCATTCCCTCGGTGCTGGGAAGCGAGGGCCCATTGGCCATCGGCCGGGACGCGGTGTGCAGGATCGTGAACCCCGCTTTGACGCCCTCGATGTAGTTGTGCTGCGCCAGGCCCGTGGAGGCGTGGCAGTGCAGCTCGAGCGGGATTGTGCCGGTGGCCTCCCGGATCGCCGGGAGCAGCGTGCGGGCGCGCTCGGGGGTGAGCACGCCGGGAGCGTCCTCGACGTAGATCGTCTCCACGCCCTCCCAGACGGCCATCTCCTTGGCCCGCGCGGCGAAGAACGCGTCGTCGTGCACGCCGGTCAGGCCGTACATGATCGCGGGCACAGCCTGCCCGCCGGCCTCGTGGATGACCTTCGCCAGCCGGTACATGGCCGGCATGTCGTAGAGGCAGTCATAGATCCAGAAGCTCGTCACGCCGTGCTTGATCAGCGTCCGCACCCACAGGTCGACAATCGAGTCTGGCGCCATCGCGAAGCCGATCACGGCGGTGGTGCGCATACCCGCGCGCAGCACGCTGTTGGGCAGGTTCTGCACGAGGAAGTCGGTCGAGGCCCACGGATCGTCCTTGAACTCCCGCAGCAGCACCGTGAACATGCCGGGGCCGGTCAGGTCGACGACCCGGAAACCGGTGCGGTCCAGGTGCGGCAGGGCGTCCGCGGCCTGGTAGGCGCGCATGCGCAGGCCCCACAGACTCTGCTGGCCGTCGCGCAGCGTCTGGTCCACGAACTCGATGGTCGGTCTGCTCACGAGCGTGTCTCCTTTGACCGCGAAGGATGCGCCACAAAAAACTACCAAACAGATGGTTGGTTAACAACATCCGCCACGGATAGACTGGTTATACGCACATAACGCCGGGTTGCTCGCGTATTACACCTGTTTGCTCAACGGATCTGGTTGGTTGTGTTGTATGGTCGACAGTAGGCGCGAAGTGACCTGGGAGACTTCGCCACGGAGCCGACACGAGGGACGAGGATGGCGACGAAATCCAAGGGCAGGACAACCGACCGGCGCAACCGGGAACCGGAAATCCTCGCCGCGGCGATCGAGGTCTTTCACCGGAAGGGCTACGCCGCGGCGTCGCTGCAGGACGTCGCCGACATCGTCGGCGTCCTGAAAGGCAGCCTGTACCACTACATCTCCTCCAAAGAGGAGCTGCTCGCGCGGATCTGCGTGGAGTCGCACAAGCAGTCCTCGGTGATCATGCAGGAGTCCTTGGACGCTGCGAGCAACCCACTGGACCAGCTGCGCGCGTTCCTGCACGCGACCGCGGTGTGGTACCTGACCAACATCGAGCGGGTCAGCATCTACTTCAACGAAGGCAAGTGGCTCACCGGCGACAACATCGACAGGGTCCGTGCCCAGGGCCGGGAGTTCCACGCGTTCATCCGGTCACTGATCGACAAGGCGCGCACCGAGGAGCAGGTCCGCGCCGAGGTGGACCCCCGTGTCGCCGCGCAGCTGATCATCGGCGCACTGAACAGTATCCCCACGTGGTACCGGCCGGACGGCCTGTACCCGCCCGAGGAGGTCGCGGGCATCTACACGGACATGACGCTTGCGTCCCTGTGCAACCCCGCCCCTCCGGCGAAGACGGACTGACAGTGGCAGGGGTGCTCGCGGCGTTCGCAAACACCCCTGCCACTCGGGCATTCTCAGCTCACCGCGCCGCGCTCGGTAGCTTCACGCGGGGAGCGACCTCCTGCGCCAGCAGACGCAGCGACTCGTTCCACGGCGACGGGTCGTCCATGTAGTCGTAGTCGTAGATCATGACGGTGCCGAAACCACCGACACCCTCCTGGAACTCCTCGAACTTCGCCGCGACAGTGTCCGGACTGCCGCAGATCCACACGTGCTCGGCGAGGAAGTCGAGATCGATGTCGGCCGAGTTCACACCGGTCCCCTCGGCCAGGCCGTCGATGATCCCGAACTGCTTGTAGACCGGCAGCAGGTATTCGGTCCAGGCCTTGCCCATACCGCCTTCCTTGGCCAGGCGCTTGGCCTCGGCGTCGGTCTCGGCGACGAACACGTCGCGCACCACGTGGTGGTCCTCGCGCTCAGCCGGACGCCCGGCCACGGCGGCGGCTTCGGAGTAGACCTTCCAGTGATTCTTGAGGAAGGAGATGCCCGAGTAGACCGACAGCGGCAGGTAGCCGTTCGCGCCCGCGAAACGGATCGACGGCGAGTTGGCACTCAGGCCGGTGACACCCATCCGCACCTTGCCGCCGTGCGGCAGCATGTTGCGGAACGGGTGGCTCGGGTCCTCCTCCGGGAAACCGGCCTTGAAGAACTCACCCTCGTGGCGGAAGGGCTCGCCCTTCCAGAGACGCTCCATGATCTCGATCGCCTCGGAGAGCATCTTGTGGTTCTTCGACAGGTCGTTGAACCCGCGCAGCGCCCCGTCCGCCGGGTAGGCGCCGGCGCCTACCCCGAGGATGTAGCGGCCCTCCAGGATCTGCGTCAGCCAGGCGATCTGGATCGCCAGCGACGCGGGGTTGTGATAGGGCAGCAGGTGCGCACCGGGGGCCAGGATGATGTTCTCGGTGTTCAGCGCACAGGCCGAGAGCACCATCTCCGGGTTCGGGATGCATTCCCAGGACTGGGTCGCGTGCTCGCCGACCCAGTACTCGGTGCACCCGACCTGGTCGGCGACCGTCGCGCGGTCGACCGCCCACTTGAACACCTCGCGCGCCGAGCGCGTCGGTGGCACGAACGGGGTCTGGAACACAGCAGCGTGCACGGGTAGCTCCTTTGCCGATTGTGTACGTGGTTCCCGCCGGCGGAGGGAAGCCGGGATGACCGCGCGGGGCCGGCGGGACAACTGCCAACCAACCGACCGTTTTATTGAGGGTATCGACTGCCAATGACCGCGTCAACCAGGGAATTCAAGGTTGATCGAAGGTCAATATGGTTGTCAACCTACCGGATGTTTGTTACGTTGCCGCAGTCCCGCCGCACGCGCGGGTTATCCGTTGACTCCGAGGAGCACTAGTGACCACTTCGGACAAGGTCGATCTGGTCGAGTTCGCCGAGAACTACATCGACGCCTACAACAGCGGCGACCTCGACCGGATCGCCGCCTTCCTGGCCGAGGACGTCCGCCTCGTCCACCACAACCGCGGCGTCGACGTGCAGGGCAAAGAGGCGGCCCGGCAGCTGTTCGAGACCTACGGACAGCTCTTCCCCGACAAGGCCTTCAGCAACCGGCGCAGCATCGCGGCCGTCGGCAACAGGGTCTTCGTCGAGCACACGTGGGGCGGGAAGGCCGCGGCCGACGTGCCGGGCTGGGCCGCCGCGGGTGAGACCGTGAGCCTCGACCTGGGCACCTTCATGACCGTGCGCGACGGGCTGCTCGTGGAGTACAACGACTACGGCTGATCCCCCGCCGCACGGGACTTGGGGCGTGCCTCCACCGGCCAGTGGAGGCACGCCACAAGTCGTTTCCCGGGTCGCGGTCGCTACTCCGGGAGCAGTCCCTGCACGAGCTCCCGCAGCGCGATCACGTGCCGCAAGTACACGTGCACGCCCATCTCCCAGGTAAACCCCATGCCGCCGTGGACCTGAATCGCGCTCTCGACAACCTCGCGCGCGGTGGCCAGCGCGTGCAGGGTCAGGCGCCGGGTACTGACCGGCTCGGCGCCCTCCCGGAAGTCGTCGGCTGCGGCCCACAGCACCGCAGTCTCGGCGCGCTCAGTGAGTTCGAGCATGTGCGCGGCGCGGTGCTTGATCGCCTGGAATCCGCCGATGGGAACGCCGAACTGCTTGCGCCCCTTAGCATACGCCACGGCGTCGCGCAAGCACCGTTTCGCCGCGCCCACGCCCTCGGCGGCCCACAGCACCGCGAGTTCACGAGCAGCCACGGCATCGAAAGCGGTCGCCTCGTCCGCCGCCATTGGGCGCAGCGTCAGGGAGAACTCGTCCGTGGCACCCCCCGCGACCGCCAGGAAGCCGTCGGGCCCGGCCAGTACGCGGATGCCGGGCTCGTTCCCGAACGGAACCAGCGGGCCGGCGCATGCCGAGGACACCGAGACCGTGACCGGCCCCGGATGCTCCCGAGCCGCAGCGGACCAGCGTTTCGCGGCTAGCGTGACCACGAGCGGGAGCGGGACGCAGAACTCGCCCCACGTCATCGCAACCTCGACGAGGTCGCGCAGTGACGCGCCCGCCCCGCCGGCCTCCTCGGGAACGCCGATCTCGTCCCAGCCACCGTCCCGCAGCGTCTCCCAGTGCAGCAGGCCTTCCTCGGTGTAGCGGGCGATCGGCTCACCGCCGAGCGAGCGCGCCAGCAGGTCCCAGATGCCCTCGGCGGCCAAGTTTCCGATCTTGCCTGCAATCAACTGTGTCATGGCCCCTCACTTCGGCAGGCCGAGCACGCGCTCGGCCATGATGTTGCGCTGGATCTCCGACGAGCCGGAGTAGATCGAGGACGCCCGGGTCTCCAGGTACTGGTGCCGCCAGTGGGCGCGGTGTTCCGGACAGGACGCGGCGATCGCGAGCTGGGTCATCTCCTGCCAGAGCTCGCTCCAGGTCACCTTCAGGACCGAGGAGGCGCGGGCGAACGCGACCGGGTCGTCGACCAGTTCGACGGCCTTGCTCACCTGCCATCGGACGAGCTCCAGGCGAACGTCGAAGTCCTCCGCGTCGAGTGTGCGGCCGATCCGGGCGGCGCAGCACCGCAACAGCAGGTCCAGATCCCAGCGCATCTCGACGTAGCGGGTAATCCCTTCGATCGCCCCACGTTCGTTCTGCAGCACGGTCATCGCGACCTTCCAGCCCTCGCCCTCACCGCCGAGGCGGTCGGCGTCGGCGACCCACACGTCCTCGAAGAAGACCTCCGCGAAATGGGACGTGCCGGAGATCTGCTTGATCGGGCGCACGGTCACGCCGGGCTGCTTCATGTCCAGCAGGAGCATCGACAGGTTGCGGTAGCGCGGGGCGTCGGGATTCGTCTTGGCGAGGAACAGGCTGCGGTCGGCGACGTCGGCGAAGCTGGTCCAGATCTTCTGCCCGGTGACGCGGTAGCCGTCGCCGTCGCGCCGCGCGGTCGTGGCGACGCTGGCCAGGTCTGATCCCGCATCCGGCTCGGAGAAACCCTGGCACCAGACCTGCTCTCCGGACAGGATCCCGGGTAGGAAACGCGCCTGCTGTTCCGGGGTGCCGTGGACGATCAGTGTCGGCGCTGTGAGGATCTTGCCGATCCGACCGAAGCCCTCCGGCGCGTGCGCGCGGGCCGCGAGCTCGTGGAAGACGACCTCCTCGGCCAGCCCCAGCCCCTGCCCGCCGTACTCCCGCGGCAGCGAAAGCCCTGCGTATCCGCCCCGGTGCAGTTGTTTGTCCCATTCTCGGCGCACTGCGGTGATCTCCTCGGGCGACAGCGAGCTCCGCCGCATTCGCCAGCGCTCGGGCACGGCGTCGCGGAGCCACTGCTCGGCGTCGTCGCGGAACGCCGACAGGTTTAGTCGCTCGGACAGCGTCATCGCCACCTCAACTTCCAACTTACCAACCGACTATTAGACAGGCTACGAACCTACCAATCGTCTCGTCAATCACCTAGGCGGACACCAGCAATTAAGGTGCCAGACAAGTCTTGAAAAGGTACTCAACCAACCGTTAGGTTGCCAGTGTCACAGCGCGACAGCGTGACAACGAGGAGGACAAGGTGCCCAGGCGGAACGAGACACCGGCGAACGACACGCCTGCCGAGGTGCGCCTCGAGCGCGAGGGACCGATCGCGTGGCTGACCCTCGACCGGCCGGAGCGGCTCAACGCGCTGTCCATGCGCATGCTCGACGAGCTCGCCGAGCACCTGTCCGTACTGGAGAGCTCCGATACGCGAGTGGTCATCCTGCGCGGCGCGGGCCGCGCCTTCTCTGCCGGCTACGACGTGTCCGGCGAATCCGAAGAGATCGGCGACGCGCACACCCGCAGCTCGGTGGCCGACCGCGACCGGCAGGCGGCATACATCGACCGCTTCACGCGGATCTGGCGGCATCCGCAGCCCGTGATCGCCGCGGTGCACGGGTACTGCATGGCCGGAGCCACCCAGCTCGCGTTGTTCTGCGACATCACCGTCGTCGCCGAGGACACGCAGCTCGCCGCCTCACCCGCGATCCCGCTGGGCGGCGGGTTCATCTCACCCCTGTGGTCGTTCCAGATCGGCCCGCAGCGCGCGAAGGAGATGTCCTTCGTGCCCGGTCGCCGCATCGACGGGCGCACGGCCGTGGAGTGGGGATTCGGCAACACCGCGGTCCCGCCTGGCGAGCTGGAGAAGTACGTGCGCGAGCTGGCGTTGTCCATCGCGAAGACACCGGCGTCGATCCTGCGGATGAAGAAGCTCGCCGTGAACCGGGTGCAGGAGATGCAGGGGTTCCTCACCGTGGCGGGCCTGGGTGCCGACACCGACGCGCTGATCCACACCACGCAGGACGTGGCCGAATTGCAGGAACTGGTCAAGGAGATCGGCCTCAAGCAGGCCATCGCACGCTTCCGCGGCTGACGAGCCCGCTGGCGGAACAAGGAGGTTCCCGATGCCCACGACACCAGCCGAATCGGTCCGGCAGGCCGTCACTGCGCTCGCCGAAGGACGGATGATCATCGTGGTCGACGACCACGACCGGGAGAACGAGGGCGATCTCGTTCTCGCCGCGGACAGCGTGACTCCCGAGCAGATGACATTCCTGGTGCGGCACACGACCGGCATCGTGTGCACCCCGATGGCCGGTGACCGCGCCGACGCGCTCGGCCTGCCGCTGATGGTCGAGGACAACACCGACGCCCACGGCACCGCGTTCACCGTGTCCGTCGACCACCTCGACGCCGGCACCGGGGTTTCGGCGACGGCCCGCGCGCTCACCTGCCGCGCCCTGGCCGATCCCGCCACCCGGCCGGAACAGCTGCGCCGGCCGGGGCACCTGTTCCCGTTGCGGGCTAGGGAAGGCGGCGTGCTGGTCCGGGCCGGGCACACCGAGGCGGCCGTGGACCTGCTGCGGCTGGCCGGACGCGGCACGGTCGGCGTGATCAGCGAACTGGTCGCCGCCGACGGTGAAATGCTCCGCGGTGCGGCACTTACCGCCTTCGCCAAGGAGAACGACCTCCTGCTGCTCGCGATCGCCGACCTGGTCCGCTACCGCAGGGCGACCGAGGAGCTCGTCGAGCCGGTGGGCGAGTCCGCGATGCCGACCGTGTTCGGTGACTTCCGTGCTGTGTCCTACCGGTCCAGGCTCGACGGCACCGAGCACCTGGCCCTCGTCCTCGGTGACCTCGCCACCGAAGGCCACACCGAACGCGGCGCACTGGTGCGCGTCCACAGCGAATGCCTCACCGGCGACATCATTGGATCGCTGCGCTGCGACTGCGGCACCCAGCTCGAACAAGCGCTGGAGACGATCGCGGAGGAAGGCTGCGGCGCCGTCGTCTACCTGCGCGGCCACGAAGGCCGGGGAATCGGGCTCGGGCACAAGATCCGCGCCTATGCGCTGCAGGAGCAGGGCATGGACACGGTCGACGCCAACCTCGCCCAAGGGCTGCCCGTCGACTCGCGCAGCTACGGCGTAGGCGCGCAGATCCTCGGCCACCTCGGCGTCCGCAGACTCAGGCTCATCACCAACAATCCGGCCAAGTACGGCGGGCTGGAGGGCTACGGCCTGGAGATCGCCGACCGGATCACGCTCCCGGTCAGCCACAACCCGCACAACGTCCGTTACCTGCGCACCAAACGGGACCGGCTGGGACATCTGCTGCCCAGCCCGAACCGTTCGTCCGCCGACCAGCAAAGGAGCTCCTGAACCATGACCGGACGCGTCGAGGGCAAAGTCGCATTCATCACCGGGGCGGCCCGCGGCCAGGGCCGCGCGCACGCGATCACGCTCGCGCGGGAGGGCTCGGACATCATCGCGGTCGACATCTGCGAGGACATCCCCGGCGTCCCCTACCCCGGCGGCACCCGCGAGGAACTGGCCGACACCGCGAACGCCGTCGAAGCACTGGGCAAGCGCGTCATCACGGCCGTCGCGGACGTGCGTGACCTGCCGACGCTGACGGCAGTAGTCGACCAGGGTGTGGCGGAATTCGGCAGGCTCGACATCGTCGCCGCCAACGCGGGGATCGCGGCGGCACCCACCACGGCGTCCGGGATGGACTACTCCGTGTGGCAAGACATGATCGACATCAACCTCAACGGCGCCTACCACACCTGCCGGGCCGCGATCCCGCACATCCAGGCGGGCGGCCGCGGCGGCGCGATCGTCATCACCAGCTCGGTCGCGGGGCTGCACCCGTTCGCCAACATCCCGCACTACGTGACGTCCAAACACGGTGTCGTCGGCCTGACCAAGTCCCTCGCGCTCGAGCTGGGCCCGGAGGGTATCCGCGTCAACAGCATCCACCCCACGCAGGTGGCCACACCGATGGCGGACAACGAGGCGACCTGGCGGATGTTCCGGCCGGACCTGGAGGCCCCCACGCGCGAGGACTTCCTCGAGGCCGCCCGCACCCTGCAGGTGCTCCCGACCCCGTGGGTCGAGCCCGAGGACATCGCCAACGCCCTGCTGTTCCTGGTGTCCGACGACGCCCGGTTCATCACCGGCGCCGCGCTTCCCGTCGACGCCGGCGCCCTGCTGAAATGACGGAGGCGACGTGACCAGGCCGGAGATCGCGGAGCTCTACGCGCGGTACGCCCAGTACTACGACGACGGGCGCGCCGAGCAGTTCGGCTCGCTGTTCACCACGACCGCGACGTTCCTCCGCGCACCCGGCACTGAGCCGGTGACCGGGCGGGACGCGATTGCCGGCCTGGTCCGCGCCGCCGGAACCCCCACGGGCATCCGGCACCTGATCTCGTCGATGATCGTCGTCGCCGGGCCCGGCGACGTGGCCTCCGGATCCGCGTACGTGCAGGCCGTGAGGGTAGACGAACATGCGGTGCGGCTGGTGACGCTGGGCCGCTACACCGACGAATTCCGGTTAGAGGACGGCGCATGGCGATTCCACGTCCACTCCTACGAACCGTTCACCGCGGCCGGCCTGCGCGGCGCCGTCCTCGCCGGAGAACCCTGACCATTCCCCCTGTTCTCGGAGGGTAACGATGATCCAGCTCGAACCGCTGAGCGGTGATCCACGCACGCTCCGGCAGGCCTTCGGCTGCTTCCCGTCCGGGGTGACTGCGGTGTGCGCGCTGATCGACAAGGTACCCATCGGCATGGCGGCCAGCTCGTTCACCTCGGTCTCGATGGACCCACCGCTCGTGTCAGTCTGCGTGCAGGACACCTCGGCGACGTGGCCCAAGCTCCGGCCCCGGGCCCGCCTCGGCGTCAGCGTCCTCGCGGAAGGGCACGACGCGGAATGCCTTAGCCTGTCCCGGAAGGAGGGCGACCGGTTCGCCGGGGTGTCGTGGGAGACGACGGCCGACGGTGCCGTTTACGTCCGCGGGGCGACGGCTTGGCTGGACTGCTCTGTGGAGCGTGAGCTGCCGGCGGGAGACCACGCGATCGCCCTGTTGCGCGTCCACGGGCTGCGGGCCGATCCCGGGGCCGCTCCCCTGATCTTCCACGGCAGCCGCTTCCGCACCCTCGCCGCAGTCGACTGAGGACGCCTTGACCGCACCGTTCGGGAAACGTGTAAAAACCGAGAGCTCCGCTGTCTGATAAGCGTGTCACCACTAGTGAAATCACCGCCGCGGAGAGCGTTCCCAGCAATCCCGGCGACTCCATAACCGTGACGGCGCCCGGTTGTCGCCAGCAGATGCGGCCCAAGGCCGCCACCCAACCCACCCGGGTGAATTTTTCGAGGTGAGGGGCACCCTTGGGCGGCATAGCTACCAAAGGGTGCCCCTCACCTCTCACCTGGTGGTGTGGTTTGGGTGAACGCGCTGGGCTGACTAGAAGTGCGCTAGAGCGGCGAGGGCTGTACTGGCTTGGGTCTTCCCGTGGCGGTACCCGCAGCGCCGCACGCCTGGCATTGAAAGATCCGTTCGGACAGGCGCGGTTTGGCTTTCAGCACCCGACAGCCTTTCCATTGACCGGATTGCGGGGCGACACGCCGTAGTAGCTGAAGCTGGACGCAGTGTTTGATCGGTAGAAGTCCGGCGATCTATCCGGATAGGAGGTCGCATGGCTTCGGTGGATAGGCCCGAACGGGACGTCACCGTCATCGTCCTGCCTCCGGCGGTTGCTGGGCGGCTGATCAGCCGTGCCGGTCCTCCAGCGCGGAGACCAGCTCGCGGGCCATCATCATCTGCCGCAGCGGGAAATGCAGCCCCATCTCCCAGGTGAACCCGAGGCCACCGTGCACCTGGATCGCCAGCTCGGCGATGTCGATGCCGCGGTCGATCGCGAACAACGCACCGCGGAACCCCTCCGCTGGCCGCTCGGCGGCCCAGATGACCGCGGTCTCGGCCAGTTCGGCCGCGATCACGGCGTCGGCGAGGTGGTGTTTGACCGCCTGGAACGCACCGACCGGTTTGCCGAACTGCTTGCGCTCGGCGACGAAGGCGTTCGAGTCGGACAGGAGTCGCTCGGCGCCGCCGGTGGCCTCGGCCGCCAGCAGGATGGCGACCTCCCGGGCAACCGGATCCGTGAGCGCGGTCCCGGCGTCCGACTCGACGCCGCGCATCGTCAGCGCCAGGTCGTCCACGTCACCCGCGGGCACGTCGGTCAGCCGGTCGGGCCCGGTACCGAGCCCGGTCACCAGTCGGATGCCCGGCACCTGGCCGAACGGCACGTAGGCCCGCGTCGTGCCGGAAAGCGGCAGCGCCAGTGTGACCGGCCCGTCGTGTGCCGCGGCCGCCGCGGAATGACGCTTGGCGACCAGCGACGGGATCAGCGGCAACGGGACGCAGCCGTAGCCCCAAGCGCGGGCGACCTCCGCGAGATCACGAACCGAGGCACCGTTGTCGGGATGGCCGAGGAGATCCCACCCGCCGGAGGCCAGGACGGCCCACGACATGGGCGACGCACCCTCGGCGTAGGTGGCTATCGGCGATCCCGAGGTCGCCCGGCGGAGCACATCCCGGATCGCCTCCGCCGCCAGTGCGCCCATTTCGGACGGTGCCGCGGTCATGGTGTGTGTCATCGCGGCAGTCCCAGGATGCGTTCGGACAGGATGTTGCGCTGGATCTCGTTGGTACCGGAGTAGATGCTGACGGCGCGCGCCTCCAGGTACTGGTAGCGCCAGTGCTCGCGGTGGGTGTGTGGCGCGGTGGACAGCCCCAGGCGGGTCACGTCCTGCCACAGCTCGCTCCACATCACCTTGAGCACCGACGCCGACCGCTGGAACGCGCTGTCCGCGTCGGCTTCCCGGTCGACGACCTTGGCCAGCTGCCAGCGCAGCAACTCGGCCCGGACGTCGAGGTTGCGCAGGTGACCAGCCAGCTCCGGCCGGTCCCCGACGGTCTCGAGCAACAGGTCCAGATCGGACCGGATCTCTACGTAGCGCGAGGCCGTCTCGACACCACCGCGCTCGTCGCCGAGCACCCGCATGGCGACCTGCCAGCCCTCGCCGTCGGCGCCGACCCGGTCGTCCGCGGAGACGAAGACGTCGTCGAACCGGACCTCGGCGAAATGCACCGCCCCTGAGATCTGCCTGATGTCGCTGATCGTGATGCCCGGCTGGGCCATGTCGACCAGCAGCATGGTCAGGTTGCGATAGCGACCGGCATCGGGCTGGGTCTGCGCGAGCACGAGACAGCGCTGTGCGTGCTGCGCGAAGGAGGTCCAGACCTTGCGCCCGGTCAGCAGGTAGCCGCCCTCCACCGGGCGGGCGCGGGTCTGGATGCCGGCCAGGTCGGACCCGGCCTCGGGTTCCGAGAAGCCCTGACACCACACCTCCTCGCCGCGCATCATCGGCGGCAGGTAGGTCTCGCGCTGCCCCGGCGTTCCGCTCTTGATCAGCATGGGTGCGACGAGCGTCTTGCCGACGCGGGTGAACCCGTCGGGCGCCTGGACCTTGCCGGCGAGCACGTGGAACACGACCTCTTCGGCCAAGCCGAGACCACGCCCGCCGAACTTCGCCGGGATGGATAGACCGGAGTAACCGCCCTTCCACAGCATGCGGTCCCACTCGCGGCGGAGCGCATCGGACTCCTTACCGGCCAGCCTGCCGCGGTTCTCTCTCCACCGGGCAGGCACCGCGGTCGCGAGCCACTTCTCCGCCTCGGACGCGAACGTCTCGAGGTCACGGGCGCCGCGCGTCGCCACAGACGTCACGATCGTCCTCCGAACTCTTCCATGAACGGCGCGTTGAACGCCGCGATAGCGCATTTCAAGCCGAGCGACTTGATCGACTCCTGGAAGTGCTTGACCTCCGGGGTCTGGTGCAGCAGCGCGTCGGTCTCGGCGCCGGTCCGGGCGTGGGTCAGCAGTCCCTGCTGCTCTACCGTCCGGTTGACGGCTTCCTTCTTCAGACGCAGCAACGGTGCGGGGGTGCGCGCGAGCGAATGCGCGGTCCGCCGTACATAGGTCGCGAGCTCCTCGGCGGGCACCGCTTCGGCCGCCCAGCCCCAGTCCGCCGCGACCTTCCCCGAAATCCTGCGGCCAGCGTCGAACGACATCAGCTTCGCTCGCTGGGGACCGACCCGGTGCACCCACAACGGTGACAGGTAGCCGCCGCCCAGCGGCAGCGCGGGCGAGGTCATGATCTCCGCGTCCTCAGCGACGATCGTGATGTCGCACAGGGAGGCCAGTTGCGCTCCGCCGGCCACACAGTACCCGTGGACCTGCGCGATCACCGGCTGCGGGTGCCGCCAGATCCGGGTGAACAACTCGATGTTGCCCAACAATCGGTCACGATCCTGCACCGGCGTGCGTTCGGCTGCGTACCCGACCTCCGCGGAGTCGGGTGCGATGTCATAGCCCGCGCAGAACGACCGTCCCTCGCCGCGGATGACGACCACGCCGACGTCGGTCGACGCGCTCTCCTCGAGCGCGTCGCCCAGGCTCTCGAGAAGGTCGTCGGACAGCGCGTTGAGCCGCTCGGGCCGGTTCAACGTCATCCAGGTGACCGGGCCGTCACGCTCGACCAGCAAGCACTCACCCACGTCAGCTCGCTTTCCGCAGTTTCAGGCTGAAGTCCGGTGTGGACACCGCGAACGAGCGGCTGCCGCCGGGATCGCCGATCAGGTCGAGGATCGCATCGACGACGCGGTTCGCGCTGCGCCGCGGGTCCGTACGAACCGGTCCCTTGGCGATCGTCCGGTCGACCTCCTCGTCGGAGAACATGTACCGGAGCAATAATTCCTCGTCGGAGATCCCGCCCGGGAAGTTCTTGCGGATCTCGGCCAGCGACGGATTCGGCCGTTCCCAGTCCGATAGTTGCTTGGCACGCGGGCTGCTCAAGATCCGGTCCAGAACGTCGGGCGCGATCGGCGCGGGCAGCGGCCCGTAGTGACCAAGGGCGTAGTGGACGACCTCGTCGGGCACCATTTCGTAGGGCTTGCCGGTGACGATGTTTAGCACGGCCTGGATGCCGACGAACTGGGAGAACGGTGTGGCCATGATCGGCGACCCCAGCTCGACGCGGACCTGTGGGATCGCTTCGAGGACCTCCCGCAGGCGGTGCCCCATGCCGTGGCGTTCGAGCTGGTTGATCAGTGTCCCGGTCATCCCGCCCGGCAGCTGGTGGTCGTAGATCCGCGGATCGTACTCGGCCGGCACACCCAGCGGATGCCCGCCGATCCGTGCCGCCTCTTCCAGGTTCGCCGCGACGGGCGCGAAGGTCGAGGTGTCCAGGCCGTGCGTGTGGCCGAGGTCCTCGACGATCACGCTCATCATCTCGGTCGAGGGCAGCGAGGGCCCGTTGGCCAGCGGCCGGGACGCGGTGTGCAGGCGCTGGAACCCGCTTTCCACCGCGACGACGTAGTTGTGCTGCGCCAGCCCCGTCGTGTTGTGCGCGTGCATCTCCAGCGGGATGTCTCCGGTCGCCGTGCGGATCGCGGGAAGCAGGGTTTTGGCACGCTCCGGCTTCAGCACGCCCGCGGCGTCCTCAACGTAGACGGACTCCACGCCCGGCCACGAAGCCATCTGCCCGGCGCGCTCGGCGAAGAACGCGTCGTCGTGCACATCCGTCAGGCCGTACATCACCGCGGGCACCGGCTGCCCGCCTGCCTTGGTGACCACCTCGGCCATGTGCCGCATGGTCTCCATGTCGTAGAGGCAGTCGTACAGCCAGAAACTGGTCGCGCCATGCTTGACCAGCGTCGCGATCCACAGGTCCAGCACGGCCTGCGGGGTGTGCGCGAACCCGGCACAGCTGATGGTCCGCAGGCCCGAGCGCAGCTCGTTCCCGCCGAGGCCGGCGACGAGGAAGTCCAGGGTGCCCCACGGGTCGTCGTGATATTCGCGCAGCAGCACGGTGAACATGCCGGCGCCGGTGAGGTCGATCGTGCGGTACCCGGCGCGCCTGAGGTACGGCAACGCGGGCGCGGCCTCGAACGCGCGCATCCGCATGCCCCACAAGCTCTGCTGACCGTCGCGCAGGCTCTGGTCGACGAAATCGATGTGCATGCGTGCTCCTAGTCCGCCAGCCACGAGGGCAGGAACTGCTCTTCGAGCCAGCGGGTGGTCACCGGCCCCGCGGCGAACGCGGGGTCGCCGAGAATCGCGCGGTGGACGTCGACGGTGGTCGAAATGCCTTCGGCGCGAGTGCGATCGAGCGTCCGGCGCATCAGGTCGATGGCCGCGGGACGGTCGGGAGCGTGCACGATCACCTTCGCGACGAGCGAGTCGTACCAGGGCGCCACCACCGCACCGTCGTGGGCGTAGGTGTCGACGCGGACACCCGCCCCCTGCGGGACGGTCCACCTGTCGATCCGGCCGGGGGTGGGCCGGAAGTCCGTTCGCGGGTCCTCGGCGTTGATACGGCACTCGATGGCGTGACCGTCGAGCCGCACGTCCTCCTGCCGGAACGACAGCCGTTCACCGCGGGCGATCCGCAGCTGCTCGCGCACGATGTCGACGCCGGTCACCATCTCGGTGATCGGGTGCTCGACCTGGACGCGGGCATTGACCTCGAGGAAGACGTAACGGTGGGTCTTGGCGTCCACCAGGAACTCCACGGTGCCCGCCCCCACATAGCCCAGTGCCCGGCACAGCTCCACCGCGGAGGTGCGGACGGCCTCGGCGAGCTCTTCCGGAAGACCCGCGCCGGGTGCCTCCTCGATGATCTTCTGATACCGGCGCTGCGTCGAGCAGTCCCGCTCGCCGAGGTGGCACACGGTGCCGTGCGTGTCGGCGAGGATCTGCACCTCGACGTGACGCGCCTTCTCGATGTAGGGCTCCAGGTAGACCGTCCCGTCACCGAACGCCCGCTGGGCCTCCGTGGAGGAACGGGCGAAGCCCTCCCGCAGGTCCGCCACGTCACGCACGATCGTCATACCGCGACCGCCACCGCCCGCGGAAGCCTTCAGCAGCAACGGGAAGTTGTCCAGCGCTTCGGCGGCGCGCACAGCGTCCTCGACGTCGCGGAGACCGGGCGTGCCTTTGCCAGCCGGGATCCCGGCCTTCTCCGCGACCGCGCGGGCACCCAGCTTGGACCCCGAACGTCGCATGATGTCCGCGGGCGGTCCGACGTAGGTGATCTTGTTCTCTTCGCAGGCGTTGACCAACTCGGGACGCTCGGACAGGAAGCCGTAGCCGGGGTGCAGGGCGTCGCATCCAGCGTAGAGCGCCGCCGCGACCACACGGTTCACGGACAGGTAGCTCTCCGCCGCCGACGCGGGCCCGATGACGACCACCCGGTCGGCGAGCCGCGCGGCGAGCGAATCGGTGTCGGCCGCCGAGACGGCCAGGACACTTTCGATCCCCTCGTCGAAGCAGGCACGCACGATCCGGACGGCGATCTCACCACGGTTGGCGATGAGCAGGCTGCGCATGTCAGTTCTCCGGCCGGATCGTCACCAGCGGGGTACCGAACTCGACGCCCTGCGCGTTCTCCACGTGCACCGCGGTCACGGTCCCGGCCACCTCGGCGGTCACGTTGCCCATCAGCTTCATCACCTCGACGATGCCGACCGTGTCTCCGACGGCCACCTTCGAGCCGACCTCGACGAACGGCTTCGCCCCCGGCTCCGGCGCACGCCAGAAGATGCCGACGCTCGGCGCGGTCACCACGTGGCCGCCCTCCTCCTCGGCGGGCTCGGGAGGCAGCGGGGCGGGCGCGGCGGGAGCTGGGGCTGGGGCTGGGGCTGGGGCTGGGGCCGGTTCCGGGGAGGACGCGGAGTCGAGCCTCGCGCCGTTGCGGGCGACCGCGACCCGGACGTCCCCGACGACGACCTCTGCTTGGTCCCATCCGGATTCCTGCAAGGCGGCGACGATGAGCTTGATGTCCACCGGGGTGAGCGACATTGATCTGTCCTTCAGTTCAAGCGGTTCGGTTGGTGTCACACGAAGGCGAGGGGGCGGATGGGCGAGCCGGTCCCGCCCTTGATGCGCAGCGGTGCGGCCATGAAGAAGAACCCGTCGTGCACGCCGTCCGCCGCGAGCCCTTCCAGGTAGACCGACTCCATGATGGGGATCGCGGACCTCACGAGCAGATGCACGTGGACGTCGAGCGCGGGGACCGTCCACTCGGGCTTGTGCTCGAAACTCGCCGTGTCCCCACCCACCGCGAGAACTCCGCGCGAGGACAGCCACTCGGCTCCGGACAGCGACACACCCGGGAGTCCCACGCCGGTGCCGAGGTAGCGGTCCGGCTCCTCCCAGGACTTCATCAACCCGGTGCGGAACAGGACGATCGAACCAGGCCCCGGCTGCGGCCTGTCGGCGAACCACTCGTCGAGCTCCGGTGCGCCGAAACCGTCCCGGTTCGTCATCTCGCGTCCGAAAAGGACTTCCCCGTCGACGAGGTGTCCCCGCCCGACCAGCGGTGGAAGTTCTTCGACCGAACCGATCGGCACTCCGTCCTCTTCAGACTGCAGGGAGGTGATGTTGCGTTCGCCCGCGATGCACCCGTCGACCGAGATGTGCCCGAGGGAGTCGACGTGGGTGCCGCAGTGACCCGGCATCGACATCAGCTCCATCGCCGCCGAAATGCCGTTGGGGTAGTTGTGGTCGCCGTGCTGTTGCACGAGCCGGTACCCGTAGCGCTGGTGTGCGGCGTGCTGCGTCATGCCCACCTCCAGCCGCACCGCCAGGTCGTAGGCCTTCGATGTCCGATCGGGCCAGCTCATCGGCCCGCGCCAGGCTTCTCCGCCCCAGGGCACCGGGGTGACACTCGTCGCCGTCATGACCTTCCTTCCCTGGTCAGGCCGCAACGGCGTCGACGAGATCGAGACCACTGCACTCACGGAGCGCCTCGATCCCCACGCCACCGGCGAGTTCGACGACACGGAAACCGTCCGCGGACGGCTCGAAGACCCCGTGATCGGTGTACACCCGCTCCACACAGCGCGTCGCGGTCAGGGGATAGCTGCAGGACTCCACGAGCTTGCACTCGCCGGAGCGCGTGAAAAGATCCATCGCCACGAAGACGTGCCGGGCACCGACCGCGAGGTCCATCGCGCCGCCGACACCGGGGATCACCGTCGGTGATGTCGTCCGCCAGTTGGCGAGGTCACCGTCCTGCGACACCTGGTAGGCGCCGATCACGCAGTAGCTCAGGTGCCTGCCGCGGATCATTCCGAACGACTCGGCGTGGTCGAAATACGCCGCACCGGGTGTCTCGGTGACATGGATCTTGCCCGCGTTGATCAGGTCCGGGTCGACCTCGTCCCCGGTCGCTGCGCGCCCCATCCCCAGCATGCCGTTCTCGGTGTGGAGGATGAACTGCTTGCCCTCCGGGACGTGGTCGGCCACCAGCGTGGGCATGCCGATCCCCAGGTTCACGTAGGCACCGTCCGGGATGTCCCACGCTACCCGGGCGGCGATCTCGTGCCGCGACCAGCTCATCGCTCATCCTCCGCTCCAGCGTCCGCCCCGAGGACCACCCGGTCGACGTAGATCCCCGGCGTCACAACGGTTTCCGGATCGATCGCCCCGACTTCGGCGATGCCACCCACCTCGGCGATGGTCACTTCGGCGGCGGCGGCCATCAGCGGTCCGAAGTTGCGGCCAGTCTTGCGGTAGACGAGGTTGCCGTGCGTATCGGCGCGGTGCGCGCGGACGAGCGCGAAGTCGGCGATGAGCGGGCGTTCGAACACGCACGGGCGGCCGTCGAGGACCCGCACCTCCTTGCCCTCGGCAAGTTCGGTGCCGTAGCCGGTCGGTGTGTAGAACCCGGCGACCCCGGCCCCGGCGGCCCGGATACGTTCCGCCAGCGTCCCCTGCGGCACCAGTTCCAGCTCGATCTCCCCGGCGAGGTAAAGGTCATCGAACACCGTGGACCCGATGGCCTTGGGGAACGAACAGACCACCTTGCGCACCCGCTTGGCCGCGAACAGCTCGGAGATCGCCTCGCCCCCGGCACCCGCGTTGTTGTTGATCACCGTCAGGTCTGTGACACCCGATTCGTACAGCGCCTCGATGAGCAGGTCCGGCTGGCCGGGCGGGCCGAACCCGCTGATCATCACCGTCGCACCGGCACCGATGTCGGCGACGGCCGCCGCGGCCGAGGGGACGACTTTGTCTACCGCCACTCGCGACTCCTTCCGATCCAAACGATTGGTAGGTTACCTGTCCGCCCGCTCGAACGGAAGACGTGCCGCACTCCGCTTCTCACCTGGGTTAGCGATGGATCTTGACCTGAGCGCGAGGCTCGATGGAGTTCCCCGAGTCAAGGTCATCAATTAACTCCCTACCGTTTGTTTGGCTCACTCGGTTCATGGCCGCAGCCGCCGAGTGATCGCCTATCTGGAAGGCAAACGGGCAACCTGCCAACCCAAAACGGTGTCGGCGATCGCGACCTGCCTCAAACACTTCGGGGTGTTCCTCGCCGACATCGACCCGAACTGGGCTCCACCGCCGAGCTGGATCGCCGCAAGCACATCGAGCCCTACCTGACCTCGCTGGTCGATGCGGTCAACCCGAAAAACGACCAGCCGATCACCGTCGCGGACCGATCCCGGCGAGTGCTCGCGCAGATGGGATTCCTGACCGACGTGCGGATCGCCAGATCGGGCACGGTCAGCGGGCCGCGATGGGGCGCGGCGCGGCGGATCTGCTGCCGACGTCGCGGCGCAGGCAGGACGGACGCAGATCGCCGCTGGGTATCATGGAGCTGTGGGACGGGATGAGAAGGAGCAACTGCGCAGCAACGTCGCGAGCGCGATCCGCGACCAGATCATGGCGCGGACCGTTCACCCAGGTGACACTCTCCGACTAGGCCAGCTTGCCGAGCAGCTGGGCGTGAGTATCACACCCGTCCGCGAGGCTCTGCTGCTCCTCTCACAGGACGGCTGGGTGCGCCATGAGCCTAACCGTGGGTTCCGGGTCGCCCCGATCCGGCGGAAGGACGTCGAGGACACCTATCTGATGTGGTCGACGGCGGAGGGTGAGATCGCCGCGCGGGCCGCCACCCGCGCGACGTCCCGGGATGTCGCATATTTGCGGGAGATCGACCAGCGCATCCGTGACGCCGACCCGTCGGACGGCCACCTAGCTACCGAGCTGAACTCCGCTCTGCACCACTACGTGTCGGTGATCGCCGATGCGCCGAAGCTGGATTGGTTCGTGCAGTCCGCGAGCCGGCTTGTCCCGTTGCAGTTCCCGGAGAATTTTCACGTGGTCCCAGGCTGGTCCGAGGTCAACCGGACCCAGCACACGGCCTTGATCGACGCCATCGCCGAGGGCGACGTCGAGGCCGCGCGCAGCGGCACAGCGGCTCATTTCCAGGACACCGGGAACCTGCTCATGCAGTGGCTCGATTCGCTGGAGTTCTGGAGCGAGCCGGAGATGCCGCAGGCGCCCCGCGGAACGGGGCGCCTGGCGGGATGAGCGTTCGGTGCACTCAGGTCGCAATGATGGCGTGCACGGGGCAGTCCGCGACCGCCCGGTTGACCTTGCCCTCCAGCTCGGTGGGGACCTCGCCGTCGCCCTTGACCGAGGCGTAGCCCCACTCGTCGAGCTCGAAGATCTCGGGGCTGTGCTCGGCGCAGGTGCCGAACCCGTCGCACTTCGCGGACTCCAGGCGGACCTTCATGTTTCCTCCGATTCGGGATCGATGTGGGGTGCCGTGCGTTCGGTCGGCCCGAGGGCGGCACAACGCGAACACGGCGCCGCGCGGTGCTCTGCGACCAGTTCGGGGAACTCGCGGAGCAGAGTGGCGGCCACGTTGCAGGCACCGTCGAGGGTGGCGCAGGCGCCCCGCCCGCGCAGCGAGGCCGACCAGCTCTGCAACTTCTCCAGCCGAGCGTCGGAGGCCGTCCCGTCCGCCAGCTCCCGCAATGCACCGGCCATAGCCGCCGTGCCGCGGATGCATGGTCCGCACTGCCTGGCGTTCTCCCGGTCGTAGTAGGCGATGACGTCGGCGGCGGCGGCGACTGGGCAGTCACCCGGCCCCAGGACGGCGACTGCGCCGCAGCCCAGCCCGCTGCCCTCGGCTCTCAACTCGGTGAATCCGAGGGGGATGTCGAGTGCGCGCGGCCCGAGCAGACCGGCGAAGTAGCCGCCCATCAGGAAGCCGACCGGCGCCCCGACGGGCTCGACGAGCTCGCGTAGCGGCCGCCCTAGCGGGACCTCGTAGAGTCCGGGTCGGGTGACGGAGCCGGTCAGCGTGAGCAGCACCGAGTCCGTCTTCACCCCCGCTGCGAGACCAGGGATCCTGGCGAGGGTCTCGACGTTGAGCACGAGCGTCGGACCCCCTCCCACCCCGGACTCGAATGGGCGCGGCGGCTTGTCGGTCGGCAGCGGGGGCCCGCCGTCGATCGCGCGGACCACCGACGACTCCTCGCCCCCGACATAGGTGCGCGGGACTTGCATCACATCGATCGGCACCGGTGTTCCGCCGAGCTCGTCGAGCGCCTTCCGCACGCTGTCGGCGGACATGGTGTCGGAGAGGTAGACGACGGCTCGATCGGCCGCCACCGCGTCGGCTACCCGCAGCAGCCCGTCGAGGACGAGGTGCGGGCGGATCCGCATGAGGTACCGGTCCTTCACTGCGAGCGGTTCGCCCTCGTCGCCGTTCGCGACGATCGTGCGCGGACCCTCCCGGTCGGCGACGGCCCGCATCTTGACGCCGGTCGGGAAGCCGGCGCCGCCGCGACCGCGGAGTTCGGCGGCTTCGACGGCGTCGATCAGGTCCCGGCCGGACACCCCGTTCGGTTGCGCGTACTCGGCCAAGGTCTCTCGGGTGTCCCGGGCCATGACCAACGGCTCCGTCGCCCCGGCAAGGGGCACCAAGGCCATCGCGCCGCTGTTCCAGCGTGCGACCGCGTCCGGGAGGGTGGCCGGAGGTGCGAGGGTGACCAGTTCTGCAGTCACGAGACCCCCGCTCCGAGCGCCTTCGCTGCGACGGCGGCGGTCGCCGCGGCGTCGCCGGTAAGTACCCGGACCGGGTTGATCACCATCATCTGGGTGATCTGCTGCTCGGTGGCCCCGCGCTTGCGGATCTCCGGGAGGATGTGATCGGAGATGCGGTGGTGATGCCAGTTCGGCACGTGCTTCGCTCGGAAGGACGGCGGGGTGTTGATCGAGAAGAACCCGGCATCATGGGAGATGGTGATCCGCTCCGCGTAGCCCTGCTCGAGCAGTGCGACGAGGGTGTCGATGCGGCTGTCGTCGTCGAGCACGAACTCCATGCCGAACCGGTCGAGGCCGATGGTCGAGCCGTTGTCCATGAGCTCCTTGAGGTAGTCCAGGTCGGTGGAGTCGCCGCAGTGCCCGATGACGGTGCGCTCCAGGTCGACGCCGTTGCTCCGGAACCACTTCTGCTGCTCGCGGCCGTTGGCGAAGGCGACGTTCGTGTGCGTGGAGATCGGGACGCCGGTCTCAGCCTGGGCCCGGGCGGCGGCCGTGAAGACCCGCTGGACGTCGGCGGTCATGCCGTGCTCGTCGGTGACCACCTTGATGATCCCGGCCTTGACCCCGTCGGTTCCGGGGATGCCCTTGACGATGTCGTCGATGAACATGACCTCGAGCGGATCCCGGCCGCCTAGGGTCTTCCCCACCAGACCGTCCGGGGCGTGGGTGTGAAAGAAGGTCGGCAGGTCCTTAGCGGTGTAGTACCCGGTGGCCACGACGATGTTGAGCGGCAGGCCCTCGGCGACCTTCTGCACGGTCGGCAGGTAGCGGCCCAGCCCGAGGACGGTGAGATCGACGAAGGTGTCGATGCCCTTGTCCTCGTGCAGCGAGGTGAGGCTCTTCCGGGCCTTCTCGATCATTACCTCCTCGTCCCACTCAGGGTGCGGCAGGTTCTGCTCGAGCTCCGGGTTGTGGGCGAAGAGATGCTCGTGCATCAGCGTCGTGCCGATCTCGGAGCTGTCGATCGGTCCTCGGACGGTGTTGACGGTGCTCATGCGGTGACATCTCCTTCGGTGTCGTCTTCGGTGCTGGTGCGCAGCAGGGCATCCCGGCGGGCCCGTGCGTCCGCGAGACCGGATTTGAGGAAGCTGACGTCGGAGCCAGCGGTGACCATCCGGAAACCGCGGGCGGCCTCCGTGCGCGGGTCGCCGGTGATGCCCGCGGCGATGCCGACCGCGTCGCACGCGGCGCAGATGTCGCGCACAGCGGCGCGATGCCGTGCGTTGCGTGGCCCCTCAGTCGGGGACAGCCCTAGGCTGACGGCGAGATCACCCGGCCCGACGTACACCCCGTGCACGCCCGGGACCGCGGCGATCTCCCCCGCTCTCGCGACACCTTCGATGGTTTCGATCATGACGAGGCAGAGCACCTCGCCGTTGACCGTCTCCGGGTCCGACCCGAGCCCGAAGGCCGAGCGGGTCGGTCCCCAGCTGCGGATTCCGTCGGGGGCGTAGCGGGCCGCCGCAGCGGCACGGCGAGCGTCCTCGGCGGACTCGACCGTCGGGACGATGACGCCCTCGGCACCGGCATCGAGGGCGCGCCCGATCAGCACCGGGTCGTTCGCCGCGACCCTTACCAGCGGTGTGGTGCCGGTGCGCGCAGTGGCCCGCAGCATCTCGACCGGACTGCCTAGACCACCGACGCCGTGCTGCTGGTCGAGGTAGAGATAATCGAACCCGGCGAGTGACAGGGTCTCCGCGATGTGCGGATCCCCCGTGTGACAGGCGAGCCCGACCGCCGTACCGCCCGATTCCAGGATCCGGCGCAGCCGGTTCGGATGTGCGAACGCGGTGAAGGCGTAGCTCATGAGAGGGCCTTGTCCAGTCGATACCACTGCCGCGCGGACTCGGCCATGACCTTTGGCCGCATGGACTCCGGCATCACTTCGAGGACGGCTGCCAGGTCGTCGGTGTGCAGATGCGGGTAGTCCGTGGCGAACAACAGCAGATCCTCGGACCCCAACCATTCGATGACCTTGCGGGCGTGCGCGGCCGGGCCCAGATCGGCCGGGGCGATGGAGAACCGGAAGTGGTCGCGAATGATCTCGGTGGGCAGCCGGTCGACCCAGGGGATCTCGCGGCGCAGGCCCTTCCACTTCTTGTTGACGCTCCAACTCCAGGTGGGTACCCAGGCGAAGCCGCTCTCCAGCATCGTTACGCGCAGGCCAGGGAACTTCTGGAAGATCCCCTCGTAGATCATGCTGGTCATCTGCGCGCCGTAAAGCTGGATTTCCGCCGCGTACTCCTCGGCGTACCAGGAGGCGTAACCGGTTGGGGAGGGCGCGTCCTCGGTGGTGCCACCCCAGCTCAGCCCCATGACCAGGTCGTGGCGGGTCATGGCCTCGTATATCGGCCAGAACACCCGCTGTCCGTAGAGCCGTTCGGACCGGACGGGCATGGTGACCTGCACGATCCGCGGGTGTGAACCGATCCGCTCGATCTCGGCGGCGGCCGCGGCGGGATCGCGCGCCGGGACGACCATCGAGCCGACAAGCCGCGGATCCCGGTCGAGCCACTCCGCGATCAGCCAGTCATTGACCGCGCGGGCCAGCGCGGGGGCCCAGTCGGGGTGACGCAGCGAGTCCACGCCGTAGGCGGTGTTCACGAGTGCCGCGTCGACCCGCCAGGGGTCGAGGACATGCTGCCGCAACAGTTCGACGCTCGACGCCGGCGGCCTGCCCTCCGGCCGCCACTCGTCCCGAGCAGTGGTTGGGGCGCCAGGCGGGTAAGCATGGGCCTCCCCAATGGGTCCTTTCCAGCCGCGCTCCTGCGCGCCCTGCACCCACACCGGTTCGGTGTAAGGGAACAGAGCCTCCAGTGACGGCGGGGTGGCGTGGACGTCGCAGTCCACCACCGGCCCGCTCCACAGGGCGTCCCGGGCGGAGCCCTTCAGCAGGGCGGTGAAAGGGGCGGTCATCTGTTGCCTCCTCGTGCTGGCCGCAGCGATAGCACGACGTAGTCGGATTCCACCGAGACGGGGACCATCTCGGCCTGGAAGGGGCCGGGCAGCCGGTCGATCTCACCGCGTTGGACGGCGGCCTCGATCTCCGCGCCGCCCTCGACGCCCACGGGCAGCGGGCGGGCGCGCAGCCGCGGGTTCCAGTACGACTGGCCGGTCTCGACGTCGAACTCCCAGTTGTGCCAGGGGCAGGTGACGTAGGTGCGGGATTCCTCGAGCCGGACGTCGCCCGGCACGGAGGACTCGACGGCGTTGACCACCTGGCCCTCGCACAGCGGGCCGGCCAGGTGTGGGCAGCGGTTGAGCATCGCGTAGAACCGGCCGCCGACGTTGTAGACGCCGACCTGCCGGCCTCCCACGTCTACGATGCGTCGATCCCCCGGCGGAATCTCGTCGACGCGGGCGACCACGAAGCGGTTGGCGTGCCGGGCCGGTGTGGTCGCGGACCGGGTCTCTGCCGTAGTCACAGGACCTCGACCTCCTTCTTATTGCGGTGAGCGGGGATCGTGTCCTCGTCGAGCCAGCTCGGGTCCAGCTCGGACACCGACTCGCAACCCATCAGGCGCATCGTGCGGACCATCTCGGCGCGCACGAGCTCGAGCACACGCTCGACGCCCGCGGTTCCGCCCGCGGCCAGTCCCCATACCGAGAGCCGCCCAACGAGCACGGCCTTCGCACCCAGTGACAGTGCCTTGAGGACGTCACTGCCGCGGCGGATCCCGCTGTCCAGCAGCACATCCGCCTCGCCGCCGATCGCCTCGACGATTCGCGGGAGGACGTGCAGCGTGGCGGGCGCACCGTCGAGCTGGCGACCGCCGTGGTTCGACACGATCACCGCGTCGGCCCCCGCATCGACGGCACGGCGCGCGTCCTCAGCCGTGAGCAGTCCCTTCACGACGAGGTGGCCGCGCCAGTTCGCGCGCAGCCAGTCAACGTCGGTCCAGGTGGGCGAGTGCGATCCCGCGCCCCCCTTCGTCATCTCGGTGAGCACCATCGGCTTGCCATCTGCGGTGACCTGCGCGGTGTTCGGGATCTCGAAGGGCAGCCCGTCGAGGATGTACCTGGCGAGCCACGCGGGTCGACGCACGAGTTGCGGGGCGAGCTTCACGGCATTACGGGCGTTGACCCGCATCGAGTAGCTGAAACCGTTCTTGAAATCCCGCTCCCGGTAGCCGGACACCGCGGTGTCCACCGTCGCGACCAACGCCGAGTAGCCCGCCTCTTGGGCGCGGTGCATGAGGTGCTCCATCGTGCGACGCGAGGAGAAGCGGTACAGCTGGAACCACTGCGGGCCCCCGACAGCCGCGATCTCCTCGAGGGTGAATCCGGCCGCCGAGCTGGCCACGTGGATCGAGCCGGCGCGCGACGCCGCGGTGGCCACTCCGATGTCGCCGTGCGGGTGCACGAGCCGCATGCCGCCGCAGGGTGCAGTGAGCACGGGCAGCTCGATGCGAGTGCCGAGCACGGTCGTCGTGAGGTCCGGCCGGTCGACCCACGTGGCCATGCGGGGCCGGAACGCGACGTCGCGAAAGGCCTTGGCGTTTCGCCAAAGGGTGACCTCGTCCTCAGCGCCGCCCTCAACGTACTCGCGGATTCCACGAGGCAGGGCGCGCGCCGCGGCCCGGCGCACGTCCTCGTGGTTCAACAGCCGTGCGAGGCGCGCGCGGCGTGCCTTCTCAAGCGCGGACATTCAGGCACCCACCGCCGGGATCCCATGTCCGGGCAGCAGCGGTATGCCGTAGAGGCGGCTCGCGTTCTCGCCCAGGATTCGCCGCCGGCGGTCCAGCGGGAACGTCTCGGGCACCGACTCGTACGGTGAGTCGAAGTCCCAGTGCGGGTAGTCCGAGGAGAACATCAGCCGGTCAGCGAAACCGGACTCCTCGAACATCGCGAATACGTGTGGGGTTTCCTCCAGCCGCTCCGGCTCCTCGATCGGCTGAGTGGAGAACCAGAAGTGCTCGCGCAGGTACTCCGACGGGCGCCGGGTCAGGTGCGGCACCTCGTCGCGGAGCTTGTCGTAGGTGGCGTCGAGTCGCCAGGAAAACGGGGCGGCCCAGTCCCAGCCGAGTTCGAGAAGCGCGATCTTCAATCGTGGAAAGCGTTCAAAGACACCCTCGAAGATCAGGCTCGGCACCATAGAGATCGGCAACACGGCGAAAGCGGCGTGCATCTCCGCGTAGAAGTTCTGCCGGCCCGCCCCCGTCGGCTGGCGGCCCATGCCGGGAACGTGGAAGGCGAGCGGGATGTCGTAGTGCTGACACGCCTCGAAGATCGGCCAGTAACGCTGCTTGCCGAGCGGTTCCTGGCCGGCGGGGGACATCAGGACTTGGACATAGGAGTCGCCGTACGGTCCTTCCTTGCAACGCACGATCTCTTGCTCGGCGCCTGCGAGGTCGCGAGGCAGGGTGATGCTGGCGCGGAACCGGCTGTCGGCGCCCACCCAGGTGTGCGCGAGGGCGTCGTTGTAGGCACGGTAAAGCGCGTAGGCGCACTCGTAGGGCATGTTCGCCCCTCCGCTGGTGATGATGTAAGTCTGCGGACAGGTCAGAACCACCGCAGACATGTCGAACGGATCCAGCACCTGCCGCACGGCCAAGTGCGGGTCGACGCCCACACGGCCACTCTCGTCGACGGCATCGAGCCGGTGGGTGAACTCCCGTTGCGACGGCGAGACGCCGCCGCCGAAGCCGCCTAGCCCGTAGCGGGCGATGTAGGTCCTCCACCGCTCGGGGAGGTGCTCCGCAACCTGCGGGTCTGTAGGCACCGGCATCGGGTGGAAGTCGGTGTCGATGATGCCAAGCCTCTCCGCAGCCGGAGCCCTGGCGGGTCGGGGGTCGGTCAGCGTCATGATCGTTCTCTCCTCGGGTGCGCGGAACTACAACGCGCTGCGGTAGGTCTCCTTCGCCACGAACACCGCGATCAAAGTCAGCAGGCACGTGGCGGCGATGAACAACGAGATGCCAGCGGTGCTCCCGTCGGCTGCGGCCAGCAACGAGGCGCAGATCAGCGGGGTAAACCCGCCGCCCACGGTTCCAGCGATCTGGTAGCCGAGCGAGGCACCGGTGTAACGCTGCGTCGTTGGGAACAGTTCGCCCAGCCAGGCGCCGAGCGGGCTGTAGACGACGGCGTGGGCGAGCGCCGCAAGCGAGATGCCCAGGTACATCAGGGCGACGCTCCCGGCATGCATCAACGAGAACATCGCGACGATGCTCACCGCCTGCAGCACCGCCCCCAGGCCAACCACGACCTTGCGCCCCCACAGGTCCGAGAGCCCGGCGAACAGGGGCTGGCCGAGCAGGCCGATCGCGGCGGAGATCAACACGGCGTTAAGGACGTCGATGCGTGGGAAACCGAGCTTGATCCCGTAGGAGACGACCCAGGTGCCGTACACCGCGCTCGCGGCGAAGGGACCGAGCACCAAGAAAATTGACAGCAGCAGGTTCTTGGGGTGCCTGAGGACCTCGAGCACGGGAAGCGCCGGCTTCTCGGCGTCGCGCTGCTCCGCCTGTCCGCGGGCCCTGGTGAAGATCGGACTCTCCTCGACGCCGAGCCGGATCCAGAGGCCGACCGCGACCAGGACCGCGGAGGCCAGGAACGGGATGCGCCAACCCCAGGCGAGGAAGGCGTCGTCGGCCATCAGGGAGATCAGTGCGAAGACACCGCTGGCCAACAGGATGCCACCGTAGAGGCCCATTTGGGCCACGCTGCTGGAGAGCCCGCGGCGCTTCGGTGCGTGCTCCATCGACATGAGTACGGCGCCGCCCCATTCGCCGCCGGCGGATATGCCCTGGATCAACCGCATGGCCACCAAGAGCAGCGGCGCCCAGATACCGATGGTCGCGTAGGTCGGAAGCAAGCCGACGATCGTGGTGGAGGCACCCATCAGCACGATCGACAGGACGAGCATCCGCTTGCGGCCGACCTTGTCGCCGAAGTGACCCCAGATGATCCCACCGAGCGGCCGCGCGATGAAACCGGCGGCGAGCGTGGCGAAGGCAGCCAGCGTGCCTGCGGTGGTGCTGAAGTCCGGGAAGAACAACTTGTTGAACACCGCCGCCGAGGCGACACCGAAGAGATAGAAGTCGTACCACTCGATGACGGAGCCAACGAAGCTCGAAGTGAGCACGCGGTTGCGCATCCGTCGGGTGGAGTGTGCCGCAGCGCTCCCTGGTGGAGCGTCGTCGGGGGCGGCGAGCTGGGAATCGGTCACCTTTGACCTCCGTGAACGCAGATCATATATTCTGATCACGAATATTATATTCTTCTTGGGTGGGCGATGTCGAGAGCGAACCAAGCCGCGGTATCGGCTTTGTGGCGGGGCCCTCGCCCAGAGAGAGGGTTTGGGGCCTCCCCGTGGCCTTTGGCCGTACCCACTTGGCCAGGTCGTGAGGGAACCAGCCCTCCCGGAACGGACCACACACGGGAGGCGTGCGCCATCCGGGCTGCGAAAGCCGGGGACCAGCGGGTCCAGGACCGTTCGGGGCGTGCCAGTGCGCGACTCACTCCCGCCCACTGCAAAGGAACGGTTCAGGAGTTGTCTGATGTCAAGCAGGCCCCCGGTCACGCACGAAGCTGGGTGACCGGTCTGCCCGTCGTCAGGGCACCGGCGGCTACATCCGTGGCGGCCCGGTGGCCGAATGACCGGGTTGAGGACAGTCACGCTGGCAATGCTGTTGTCCACCAGTTCGGCCCAGCCGCCGGGTGTTGGCCGTGGGGCCGTCGACTCGTCGGCCAGGCTCGAAGGCGTTGAGCTGCAACTGCCCTGCTTCGGCGGCCATTGTGATGGTCGCGTTCTTGCCTATGACGCAGAACGCGACCAGGTTGACCAGCGGGCGGACGTTCGTTTCGGCAGGGTCGGGGCGCGCCAACGGTTCTGACGCAGCGCTCTGCGGCGTCGGCCAAGGACCTCAAGCCGATCTACACCGCAACACTGGTGATTCACTGTTCGGCGGCCGGGGCATGGGCCCAGCCCACGGCGGTCTTCTTGCCGTGCTGGTTCTCCACCCATACCTCGCTTTCCAGATGACGCCGTCCCTCGTGGTCGACGGTACCCAGGAGGGCGCCATGTGCTGTCACGGTGTCCCCCTCGTAGAAGGCGTCGACGAACTTCACCGACAGGTGGCCATCGCTGATCCAGGCTGGACCGTGGAAGGCGGTCAGCATCTGGGAGAGGTAACCGACCTGCTGCATGGCCTGAGCGACGGTTCGGTCCATCCCGGAACGCCGCGCGCCCGCCAAATCGGTGTGGATGTTGGAGAATCCGATACATCTGCTCCTGGGCGATCTGCTTGGTCACAGGGGCGATCGGCGTGCGCTCGGGGAGGCTGAACGACGCCCTCGACGCGGGCTCGATGTCGAGATGCTTGCCCGTTACGAACCTTGCCGGCAGTGGCGCGGTGGCGCGGCCCACGACATCCGCCGCCCTCACCCGCATGATCTCGGTGCCGCGATGCCGGATGAGCAGACGTCCGTCGTCACCGCGCGCCTCCGCCTCCATGACGACGTAGCCCTTTCCGCGGCGCGTGTAGGTCGTCACGTACTGACCGCTCAGCGTGACCTTCTCGCCGATGCGGATGAGCGAGTGGAAGGAAAGGTCCTCATGGGTGTGCAACCCCTGAGCTGTGTTCCCGTCGTAGACCGCGTAGAAGAGGAAGAGGAGCTCATTCGACAGCACGGCTGGGTGGGCCGCCGGACGCCCGTGTTCATCGGTCAGCCGGCTGACGTCGTCGTCCTGGGCGAAGGCGTAGTTCTTCACCATCCGCTCATCGACCACGATGTCGAAGGGGCCGAACAGTTCCGGGATCTGGATGTTCTCGAAGGCGGCTTCTTTCGTCCCCGTCCACCACTTCGTCGTGTGCATTAGCGGCCTCCTCAAGATTGGGTGTCGGCGCCAGAACGGCGTCACGGATCACAACACGGGACGCGGAAGGTCCCCTGACCGAAACGACATTAAGCTAGACATCTAGATATTTTTACTGCCACGACCGCGTTGCCCTCGAGACGTCCTGGCGGGAGATCTCAAGCGTCGAGCCGTACGACGAACGGGAACTCCGGCCGCGTCCAGCTACGGGCGTATTCGACGGTGCGCCCGGCTTCGTCGTGGGTGGTGCGGTGGGCTTCGATGAGCGGGGCATTGACCTTGACGTCGAGCCAGCGGGCGAGTTCGTTGGTGGCGGGCGCGGCGGTGATCTCTTGGTCGGCCCAGCTGACGGCGACGCCGCAGCGTTCGGCAAGGGTGTGGTAGAGCGAGCCGTCGATGAGGTTGCTCCGTGCGAGTCCGGGGGCGATGGTGAGCGGGATCCACGAATCCTGTACGGCGGCCGGGGTGTCGTCGACGGTGCGCAGACGGACGAGCTGGACGGCTTCGTCGGAGGCGCCGAGTCCCAGGATCTTCGCGATGTCGCTGGGTGGTTTGAGCACTTCGCGGCGGAGCTCGATGGTGGTGACGGTGTCGACGTTGCCTGCGACGTCGTCGCTGAACGGCCCGAGCCGGTTGAGACGTCGCGACCGGGCACGCGGCGGGGCGACGAAGGTTCCGGAGCCTCGACGGCGCACCACGAGTCGGTCTCGTCCGAGCGAGTCGAGAGCCTGGCGGACGGTCATCCGGCTCACGCCGTACTGCTCGGCGAGTTCTTTCTCGCTGGGCAGGCGGGATTCGGACGGTAGCGCGCCGGTGGTGATCTGATCAATTAGATCGTCTCTGATGACCTCGTACATCGGGCGCGTGGCCACGGCGGGATGCTCCTAGAGTCGTGTCGGATGACCGGCACGGTCGGCCAGTGCCAGATTACCTCCCGGCTGGCCGATCCGGGCCGAGGATGCCGCGGGCTCGGTCAGACGCCCGCGGTGGACAGGAAGCCACCGGAGCCGGTCCATTGATCGGCATCGGCGAGTACTGCTCCGCTGGCCGAGGTCGTGGCGCGGGCCCACCCGACCGTGCTGAGCTTGCCGTCGGCCCGGCGGACCCATACCTCGACATCGATCTCGATCCGGTCGTCGCCAATCGGCGTGACCGTTTTGACGACGCCGCCGACCTCAATGGGTTCGAAGACCTCGACGGGGTTGACGAATTTGACTCGTAGCCAGCCGCTGGTGAAGAAGTCCGCTCCGAAGAACCGGGTGAGCATGCCGGTGACCAAACCGCACTGCTGCTGGCCCTGGACAATGGGGATGCGCAGTCCGCCTGCGCGCGCCACGGCGAGATCGCTGTGGGTGTTGCGGACGTACTCGCCGGCCCGCGAGAAGACCGAGGCCTGCTCCTGGGTGATGGTCAGGCGCAGGACGGGCAGCGGCGCCCCGGGCCGCAGGGACGGGGTGCCGATGGCGGCGGTCGGCAGGGTCTCGTCGCAACGGCCGTCGACCCGTCCGGAACCTCCTTCGGAGGCGGTCTGACCGCGGCCGGCGATGTCGCCGGGTTGGGTGCGCAGGATCTCCACCCCGCGGTGACGCAGGATACTGCGCCCGTCAGAGCCGGTGGCCTGGGCTTCCATGACGACGTAGTCCTGGCCGCGCCGGTTGTAGGAATCGATGTAGGTGCCGGAGAGGACGACCTCGTCATCGAGGTGTACGGGGCTGTCGAACCAGAGCTGTTCCTCGGTGTGCAGACCGACGGTCTGGCTGGCGGCGTAGATCGTGGTGAACAGTTGGACGAGGTCGTTGGACAGCAGACCGGCGTGGCCAATCCGGCCGCCGAAAGGGCTCCCGCCGAAATGCCACGGGTAGTAGTCATCCTGGGTGAACGCGTATCGCTTGATCTTGTGGTCATCGACGACAATGGTCACCGTGCCGAGCTTCTCGGGGATTTCGAGGTTCTCGAAGATCGGTTCCTTGAGCCCGGCCTCGTGGTCGACTCCCTCAGCCACGAGCCGAGGGTCGGTCAGGTCGCGCCAGGTCATGTAGTTCCTCTCTTTCGCTTTCGATGCTTGTGCCGGACCAGGTGGGTTCGACGGGTTACGGCTCCGACGGGCGGTCAGATCACGCCGTCGGCGCGCAGCCTGTCGAGCCGCTCGGGGGCGATGCCGAGAAGCCTGCGGTAGACGTCGGCATTGTCCTCACCGGGCAGCGGCGGGGCCTTGCGGACCGAGCCGGGGGTCGCCCCTAGCTTGAGGGCCATTCCGGGCAGCGTGAGGGTGCCGAGTCCCGGGTGCTCGACATCGATCATCAGCTCGCGGGCGTGGACCTGCGCGGAGTCGGTGGCCTGGGCGACGGTGGCAACCGGCGCGTAGGGAATGCCTGCCGCGGCGAGTTCCTTGCCGATCTGTTCGACGGTGCCCAGCCTGGTCCAGCCCCGAACGATGTCGTCGAGCGCCTCGACGTTGGCGAGCCGGTCGTGCTGGCCGACGAAACGCGGGTCGGACGCGAGTTCGGGCCGCCCCATGACCGCGGCGAGGCTGGGGAACAGCGCGTCGGTACCCGCGTGCAGGTAGACGTAGCCGTCGGCGGCCGGGAAGGTATTGGCCGGCACGGTGATGTGGTCGCGATTGCCACTGCGGTGCGCGTCCTGACCAAGCATCCGCCAGGCCGAGGGCAGGGTGCCCATGCAGGCGAAGAGCGCGTCGAAGCAGGCGATGTCGACGTGCTGGCCCTGGTCGGTCTGGGCACGGGCGGCGAGGGCCATCATCGTGCCCATCACGCCGTGGAAGGCAGCGATGTGGTCGGCCAGGAACGCTCCCGTCATGGTCGGCTCACCGTCGGCCTGCCCGGTCATGCTCATCAGCCCGGACGCGGCCTGGGCGATCGCGTCGAACAGGGCCCGATCCCGGTTCGGCCCGGTCTGCCCGAACCCGGAGATCGAGACCAGGACCGTGCGGGGGTTGATCTTGTGGATCCGCTCCCAGCCCAGTCCCATCGCGTCGAGCGTGCCCGGCCGGAAGTTCTCGACGACGACATCGCTCTGGCGGGCGAGGTCCTCAAGGATCTTCAGCGACTCGGCGTGCCGGGTGTTGAGCGTGATTCCGTACTTGTTGCGGTTGTAGTTGAGGGTGTAGAGGCTGTGGCCTTTGTAGTGGGGTATGTGGCGGCGGGAGTCCTCGCCGCCTGGGCGTTCAACCTTGATCACCTCGGCGCCCATGTCACCCAGGATTTGGCAGCACAGCGGGCCCGCGATGAACCGGGACAGGTCGAGGACCCGGATGCCGCCAAGGGGCGGCGTATCGGACTGCTCGGGGGTCGTTGGCATGGCCATCTTTCCTTCGTCGCGGTTCGGCAGCCGGCTGGGCCAGCGAACTGGACAGCACGCTCAGCTGTTCGGCAGTGCCTGCTCGCTGCGCGGGTCCTTGCTGGTCTCGCCGACTGTCGCGATTTCGAGCCGGTTGGTTTCCGGGGCTTTCCACGCGCAGATCAGGCCGATGAGGATGAACCCACCCGTGATCGCCGCAACCGGCCACGGGCGGCCGTCGGTCGCGACGAGCAGCCCGGTGGAGGCGGCTGGCCAGAGTCCGATCAGGACGCTGGGCAGCTGCGCGGCCAACGAGATCCCGGTGTAGCGGACCTTGGTTCCGAAGAGCTCGGAGAAGAACGCCGGCTCGACCCCGTACATCGGGGTTACCGACACGATGTACATCCCGACGTAGACCAGGAACATCAGCGGGACGGAGTTCAAATCCAGGACCGCGAAGAACGGGAAGATGAGGACGAGTCCGGCGCCGGCACCGAACATGAACACCGTCCGGCGGCCGATGCGATCGGAGACGGCACCCGCGATGTAATAACCGAAGACGGCAAGGATTGCCGCGACGGTTCCGGCGAGCAGCACGTCGGTCTTAGGCAGCTTCGTGTAGGTCGTGGCGTAGGTCAGACCGATTGTCAGGATGATGTAACCGGCGAAGACCTCTCCGACCCGCATACCCATTGCCAGCAGCAGCGGCTTACGGAACCGCCGCAGCACCTCGGTGAGCGGCATTCTCTCCTTGACGCCCTCGACCGCCTGCTTGGCTTCGACGGCCTCCCGCGCGGCCCGGAACGCGGGGGTTTCGGTCAGCTTGAGCCGAATGACCATGCCGGCAGCGATCAGGACGGCACTGAGCAGGAACGGGATGCGCCAACCCCAGGACATCAGCTGTTGCTCGGGCAGGGTCGACACCCAGGCGAAGATTCCCGTGCTCATGACCAGCCCGACGGCGTTGCCGACCTGCGGGAAAGCCCCGTAGGCGCCACGTTTTCCGTCCGGGGCGAACTCGACGGCCACCAGCGAGGCACCGCCCCACTCGCCACCGACTCCGAGGCCTTGCACCAGGCGGCACACCACCAGCAGGATCGGTGCCCAGAGTCCGATCGTCGCGGTGGTCGGAAGCAGGCCGATGACGAACGTCGCCGTTCCCATCATCAGCAGCGTCGTGACCAAGGCAGCCTTGCGGCCGATCTTGTCGCCGAGGTGGCCGAAGACTATGCCGCCGACCGGACGAGCGAAGAATCCAACACCGAACACGGCGAATGCCGACAGGGTGCCTATCACCGCGCTGCCGCCCGGGAAGAACAACTTGCCGAACACCAGCGCGGAGGCCGTTCCGAAGATGAAGTAGTCGTACCACTCGACGGCGGTCCCGACGAGGCTGGCGACCGCGGCCCGGCGGGCCAGGGTGCGACGTTCCTTCTCGGTCTGTGCGGTCATGCCGTCATTGGTCATCTCAGGTGTTCCTGAGCCGGGTGAGGAAGCGGGTGCGGGGTCAATGGACATTACCGACTCCGTTGTCGTGTTCGCTTCAGACGGTCACATCTGAAGGGGTGGGCGTCCACCGGACAGGTCCTGGGGATGCCGCTGGCGGTGCCGCGGCGGACCTGGTGCAGTTCGTGCGGTGTGGTTGGCGGCGGGCCGGGCGGTCTGCGAGATCAGCGGCGAATTCAATAAGACTAGACAACTAGTCTTATTTGCGTACAGTAAAGCCATGCCATGCGAACGGCGTCAAGAGGCAACTTCGGCGACCTGACCCGGAAGCACGTTCTGCGCGAACAAGTCTCCCGAAAGGTCATGCCGGAGACATGGGGGCATCGACTGTTGACACGCTCCCTGGCGACTGCGTACGGTCAAGATATCTAGTCAACTAGACTTTTCGGTGAGCACGGTCTCCCCCATGCGCCCGAATCCGGGCGGTTCTTGCACCTACCAGCACGATCACGGCCTCGCGTCGCGTCGGTCGACGCCAGGCGTGCTCACCGGGAACCGAAAGGGATAGAGGAATGTCGGAGAAGATCACCGGCGGTCAGCTGGTCGTGAAAATGCTCGAGTCGCTGGGCGTCACCCACGTGTTCGGCGTCGTTGGCGGGCAGACCCTCGCCATAACCGACGCGATCATCGACACCCCGTCGATCGAGTTCGTGCACACCCGGCACGAGGGAGCGGCCGCGGTCATGGCCGACGCCTACGGCCGACTGACCCGCCGTCCCGCGGTCGCGATCGCGACAACCGGGCCGGGCGCGACCAACCTGCTCACCGGGGTCGGCGGCGCGTTCCGGGACTCCAGTCCGGCGATCATCATCACCTGCAACAACAACGGTGCGAACATCCACAAGGACGATGCGCAAAACGCCGACCACGTTCAGATCTTCGCGCCCTTCACCAAGTACGCGCGGCTGGTCGCGCACGGCTCCTCGATCAAGCAGGCGATGGAGGAGGCCTACATCAACGCGATGACCGGCAATCCCGGTCCGGTCCACCTCGACTTCGCGCGCGACACGATCGAGCAGATCGTCGAAGACCCACCCGCGCTTCCGGAGGTGCACCCCTCACGGTCCTGGGTCGGTCACCGGCCGGTTGCCGCCGCGGAGCAGATCAGCGCCGTCGCGGAGCGGCTGCTCGCAGCGGACAAGCCCGTAATCTGGCTGGGCAATGGCGGTAACCGTGCTCAGGCAGCCGATGCGGTACTCGCCCTGGCCGACGCCCTGAACATCCCGGTGATCACCACCTTCAACGGCATGGGCGCGGTTCCCACCACCCATCCCCTGGTCTTTGGTGCGCTCTCCCGGATGGGCACCAACCTCACCACGCGCGTGGTCGGCGAGTCCGATCTGGTCCTTGCCCTGGGTAACAGCCTCAACGCGGTCTCCACCGGCCGGTGGCGCCTGCAACTGCCCGAGGTCATCCAGGTCGACGTCGACCCCACGATGATCGGGCGCTACTACTCCGAGATCACCACCGGCGTGACCGGCGACCTCGCCGCCTTCAGCAACGCCCTCGTCGCCGCCACCGCCGATCGAGCCGCCGAGGCCAAGGCGAAGCGGAGCGACTGGATCCAGTCGCTGCAGCAGGCCGAGAAGGAGTGGTGGGAGCTCTCGGCTTCCCTGGAACCTGAGAACGAGGGCACGGTCTCCCCTGCCGCGGTCGTCCGCGCCTTGCGCGATGTCACCCCGACCGACGCAGTGCTCATCCCAGACGCCGGTAACCCTGGCGTGTGGTCATTTCTGTGGGAGATGGAGAAGCCGTACCGCTACATCAAGCCGGTCGGGTTCGGGAACATGGGCTTCGCGCTGCCGGCCTCCATCGCCTCGGTTGCCGCCGACCCCGACCGCCCGGTCCTCGCCCTGATCGGCGACGGCTCGCTGGGCATGAGTCTCGGGGAGCTGGAAACTCTTGCCCGCAAGGGCGGTCCGATCGTGATCGTCGTGCTCAACGACTCCAGCTACGGCAACATCCGCCAGGAGCAGGTGCTGCACTTCAACGGCCGCACCATCGGTGTCGACTTCCACGACGTCGACTTCGCCCAGGTCGCCAAGGGCATGGGTCTGGCCTCCAAACGGGTCACCGACGTCAACGACCTCGTCGAAACGGTCAAGGACGCATTCGCTGACTCCCAGCCCTTTGTCGTCGATGTAGTTCTCGACCGCTCCGCCAATGCCTGGACCTACCCGGCGTTCGTGCCGTTCAAGGCCACCGCGCCGGCGCCTCAGCAGGACGCCGACTGACCCGCCGGTCCCGCGCCCACGCTGGTGGCCCACGCGAGCCGCGGTGGCGATAACTAGGACATGATTCACGCGCGGCAGCCGGACCGCGCTTGCGGGGCGGGCACCGCTCAGGGCGCGCGGTCGGCCCGGACCGTCAGCTCGTCCAGACCAGGAAACACCGGTCGGCAGGGAAGGACAGAACAGTGCTGCAGGAGGAATCCGGATCGCCCAGCCCGCTCGATGGAGTCAAGGTTCTCGATCTTTCACGATTCATCGCCGGGCCGAGCTGCGCGCAGGTCCTCGCCGACTTCGGCGCCGAGGTCGTGAAGATCGAGCGGCCCGATGGGGAGGACGCCCGCCACCACGAGCCCTACTGCCAGGGCGAGAGTGTCTACACGATGCTCTACAACCGCAACAAGTACGGCGCAACGCTCGACACTCGCCACCCCCGGGCGGTAGCGATCCTTGAGGACCTGGTCCGCTGGGCCGACGTGGTCGTGGAGAACTACCGGCCCGGCACGATCGAGAAGATGGGTATCGGCTACGAACGGATGGTCGAGCTCAAGCCGGACATCATCCTTGTTTCGATCTCCGGGTTCGGGCAGACCGGCCCGCTATCCCAGCGGGCTCTGTTCGACGCGATCGCGCAGGCTTCGTCCGGACTGATGGCGATCACCGGCGAGCCGGACGGCAAACCGACCCTCACCGGCACCTACATCGCCGACTACGTCACCGGCTACCAGGCTGCGATCGGCGCGTTCGCCGCGCTCATGCACAAGCAGCGGACGGGTGAAGGACAACGGGTCGACGTCGCCTCGCTGGACTCCATGTTCGCCACGCTCGGCACCCGCCTGATCTCGCACCTCATGCTCGGCCTGGACATGCCGCGCAGTGGATCCCGCGACCTGCTGACCGCCCCGGTCAACGTCTACGAGGCTCGCGATGGCGACATCTATATCCAGGCCGGCACCAACGGGTTGTTCCCGAAGCTGTGCCGCGGCATCGGCCGCGAGGACCTTCTGCAGGTCCCCGACTACCGCACCGTGCCGGGCCGGATGGCCAACCAAGCAATCCTGGAACGGGCCGTGGCCGACTGGGCCGCCACCCGCACCTGCGACGAGATCGCCGTCGTGCTCGATGATGCCGGGATCCCGTTCTCCAAGGTCGAGACGATCCCCGACATCGCCGCTTCCCCCCAGATCGCGGCGCGCGAGATGATCGTGGAATCCGAGCACCCCAGCCTCGGCACTATCCGCCTGCCCGGCAATCCGGTGAAGATGGACAAGACCCCACCAACCATTCGCAAGGCCCCACCGCAGATCGGCGAGGACAACGAGCACGTCTACCGCACCATCCTCGGCCGCTCCGACGTCGAGCTGAAGGCGCTCGCCGACGATGGCGCCATTTGACCTTGAGCACCGCCCCAGTTGGCTCGACCTGGAACCCAGACAAGACACCACGCCGCAGTCATTGCGCTAGCCGCGCGATCCGACGATCGTTCGGCCGAAATCCCATCCGAACGGACGAGCAGAGCCTCAGAATGAACAGGGTCCGATGACCACAGGCGCCAGCGGAGACGGTGCCGCCAGCTCCGAACGCACTGCCAGTGTCGTCGCAGTCGACATTGGCACTTCCGCTGTGCGCGCCGCGCTGGTCACCGCACAGGGCACGGTCGCAGTCGGATCGCGCATCGAGCGTGACCCGGCCGGCGGCGGGGAGTACTTCGACGCCGAAACGCTGCTAAAAGAGGTGCTATCCGCGCTAGCCGCGCTCGCTGACACCGACCGCGCCCACGGCGCCCGACCCGCACCAGCGGCTATCGCGATCTCGGCGCACATCGGCACTGTCGCCGTCGATGCTGCGGTCCGCCCGATCGAGGCCGGCGGCGGTTGGTCGGACCCTCGGGGTATCCCCGAACTGCACGCGATCAACGAGCGGCTGCAGGCGAACCTGCTGCACGCCGCGCGACGACCCGCCCTCACCGGAGGCGCCCTTGCCTACGCGCTCGAGCTGCGCAGGTCACCGGACCTGACCGCCCGGGTCCGCCACTTGCTCTCGCCGAAGGATTTCCTGATCGCCAGGCTCACCGGGGAAATCGTCACCGACACCGTCGACGCTGCCTACACCCTCATCTCGGACGTCACCGCCCGCGCGTGGAACTCCGCCGTGGTCGAGGCGCTCGGCCTTGACCCGGCCTGGTTTCCCCGGCAGGTCGCGCCGTCGGAGATCGTCGGCCGGCTGAGCCGGACAGCGGCCGAGGCGTGTCTCCTCCCAGCCGGTACACCCGTGGTGGCAGGTGGCCCGGACGGTTCGGTCGGGATCGGGTTGTTGCTGGGCTCGAGCACCACCGCCATCGCCGACGTCGCCGGCACGACCGACGTCGTCGGCCGGCTGATCGACCACGCCGATCTGGCGCCCGCCCAGGCTTTGGTCAACCCCGCGCTCGTCGCCGGGCGCTGGGTAGCCGGCGGCGCGAGCGGCATGACCGGTGGAGCCGTCGCCCAGTGGCGGTCGCTGGTCGGCGCCGTCGACGATGGCAAGCTCGCCCAGATCCCACCCGGCGCCGACGGGCTTCTCGCCCTGCCGACCATGACCGGTAGCCGGTTCCCCCGCTGGCGGCCTGCCGACCGCGGCGCAGTCATCGGTCAGCGCCCCGAGCATTCCGCGGCGCACCTGCTGCGCGCAGCTCAGGAAGGTGCCGCGTTCACTGTCCGCGAGGGCATCGATGTGCTCGATTCCCCAGACCCGGACACCGCCCGGCTGCCTGTCGTTCTCGCCGGCGGTACCGCCCGCTCAATGACGACCGCGCAGTTGCGGGCAGACGTGCTGCACCGCACCACCCTGGTGTGCGAGGAACCCGACGTCACCCTGCTCGGCGCCGCCGCGCTGGCTCTGGTCGGCTCCGGGCTGGCCCGCGACCTCGACGACGCCCGCGCCCGGATCGCCTGCGAGTTCCAGCAGCTCGATCCCGATCCCGAACGGGCCCAATGCTACGACGCGCTGTTCGACACTTGGCGTGCCGCCCGCGAGGCCGTCGAACACATCGGCTCCGCGCGCCCACTCCGCGCCGGATGACCGGCGATCCTCCCAGAAACTCCGAAAAGATAGAGCCAAAATTCTGGAGTTAGTTCAGTCAGTGGTGCGTGCGCTGTCCGATGCTGCGTGTCGATCCCCGGCAGCGGGCCCGGCTGGGTAACTGGCGTTGTGGCGGCCGTACTTGGGGCGGTAGGCGGCGTCGATGCGGTCGTTGATCTCGGTGTCGGCACCGAGGTCGTCGCCGTCTCGGACGCCCCAGATCGGCACCGGACTGCGCAGGATTCCGTCGTCGCGACGGGGCGCGATCTCCAGTTCGTCGGTGCGCTCGGCGAGGGTCAGTTCGTGATCGGTCCAGGTCATGATCGGTTCCTCGGGCGCTGCGTCAGTGGTGTTGGTGGGCGGCGGCGTACTGCTCGTCGGTGCCGGATTCCAGCCAGGTGGTGCCGTCGCCGTCATGGGTGCCTTCGAGCATGGCGATGTGGCTCATGCAGGTGGTGTTGGTGCCGCCGTGCCAGTGTTCCTCGCCAGCCGGGGTCCACACGGTATCGCCGGCACGCATGCGGATCACGTCGCCGTTGCGTTGACGACGTAGCCGACGCCTTCGGTGACGTGCAGGGTCTGGCCGTTGGCGTGGGAGTGCCAGTTGGTGCGGGCACCTGGGGTGAACCGGACCAGGGACGCGATCAGCCGGGACGGCGGTTGCGCTGTCTTGATCGGGGTGACGTAGACGTCGCCGGTGAACGCGGCAGCCGGGGCTTTGGCGGTGTCGTTGACGGAGGTGAGTTCCATAGCACCGAAGCCGGCCGCGACCCCCGCGACAAGGGCCTGTCCGACCTAATCGGCGAGCTGTGCACCCGCAGCGAGGACTTTCACACCCGCTGGGCCGCCCACGACGTCCGACTGCACCGCACCGGCGTCAAATGCTTCCGCCACCCCGTTGTCGGCGAACTCACCCTCAACTTCGAGGCCATGCAACTGACCACCGACACCAGCCTCACCCTCACCGCCTACACTGCCCAACCCGACTCACCCTCGGCGGAGTCACTCCGACTCCTTGCCAGCTGGGCCGCAACCGAACTCACCACCGCGCCCGGCAAGCAATAGCTCGCACCCGGTCCGCGGCGTGCGCAAGGCCAATGCGCTGAGCCTTGAACGTTCTTCAGAACGAAACGCCCGCGCTGTATCGTCGATGCACTCTTCGCCGAGCTCGACCTAATCAGGCGCTAACACCGGGTATCACATATCGGCAAGTCCACCACATGCGCGGCTGTCTACAAGCGACAGTGAGTGAACAGCTGCCAGTCAATGGCAGAGTCTCTCGGTAGTCCAGTTAAGTCTGTCGTGCTCGCCGTGCGTCCTAGCGAGCCGCGCGGACGTTATCCGTGCCGCACAGCTCCGTCCCGAGCTAGCCGCCAAGTACGCGGAACTCGAAGCGGAAATCGCTCACAAGTTCCGATACGACCTGGCCATGACCGCCATCATCGCGGCGGCATGTACAAAATCCAGCCAGAACCCCGCACACTGCGGGCCCGACCGCCGTCCGTTCCGTCTGGCCGCCTGAACATCCCGCCTACCCGGTCGGCTGCACCCCCGGTCGCTTTGCTGTTCGTCAAGCACTACCGCAGTATTGAATAGGCCCTGCGGTTGCGTGACGAGGCGCTGCGGCGGATGCCGGATGATGCCACCCGACCGTGCGCATCTCCGGGATCGAGTACAGGCGTACCAGACGCTTCAGGTCTGGGAGGACACGCCGTGGGGCATCACCTCCCTGGGAACGATTCCGGACATCGGTGACGTCGAGGTCGCCATCCCCGTGCCCCAGAGAGGTTTTCCAGTCGGAATCCTCACTGGACCGTATGGTTCCTGTTCCAACGGCGACTTTTCCTCTCACGCCCGGATTGTGGTGATCGTCGAGATCGACGGCGAACAGGTTCCCGAGTTCGCACGTATCCGGGGCGCCGAGCGACGACGCCGCGTATCCGGTTCGGCTTCGACTGGCCAGAGCACCGGCCGCGCCACCAGCGCACCGTCGCCCACCCGCGACGGCGATAGCCCATGCCCATCGCCGAAAACCGGCATGCGAAACACATCAAAACGGACACCACCCGGCCCTGGCGACCTGGGGAACCGGCCAAGAACCGCGCGCATCGAGGGCGCGGCGGTGTCGCCGGCCCAGCCCGGCCGACTAGGCCGATCGGTGTTGCAGGCCGAAGGATTACCAGGTTGGTCACCGGATTCTTTGCTTCGGCACGCCGACGAAACATCATCCCCGGGTACGGTTGTGTCTGCGACGCCGTCGCAAAACTGAATGCGCCGATACGGAGGAGCGGTCCATGCCACAGCCCGAACCGGCCATCAAGAACCCGGACAAGGGATACGTAGCGCTTCTCGGATGGAGCCTCAACGCGGTGGAGGCTCTCGACCGGTTCGATCGACGTTATGTCGTCGTGGCACCGGACTGGGCCGAGGAGTACTGCTCCGAGCACGACATTCCCTACGTGCCGTGGAACTTCGAGCGGCTCAACGACCGCTCCATGCAGATCGCCGAGACCCTGAAGGCGGAGGGCGTCGACATCGCCATCCCGCTGTTCGAGGAAACGGTGGAGTGGGCCGGGGCGATCAACGCCGTCCTGCTGGACAACCCACGCCTGTTCGGTCAGGCCATGCTGCTGCGGGACAAGTCCCTGATGAAGCGCCGCGCGCAGCTCGGCGGGATCCGGGTCGGGATCTTCGAGGAGGCCCACGACCGGGACGACGTGATCCGCTTCCTCAAGCGGGTCAACCAGACGCTGCTGAAACTCGACGGCGACCTGAACGACCCGATCCACCTCAAGGCGTTCGACAAGGCCGGATGTCTCGGGCACCGCGTCATCCGCACGCCCGATGAGATCGACATGATTCCCGACGAGGAGTTCCCGGTCCTGATGGAATCACACCTCGACGGCTGGGAATTCGCCGTCGAGGCGTGGATCCATAACGGGAAGATCAAGTTTCTCAACATCTCCGAGTATGTGACGCTCGGTTACTCGGTGTTCGTTCCGGCGACGCCGGAACTGGAGAGGTACCGGCCGCAGATCACGGCGCAGATCGAGAAGCTCATCAAGACGTTCGACATCGAGTTCGGCTTCGTGCACCCGGAGTACTTCGTCACCAGTGACGGCGAGATGTACTTCGGCGAGGTCGCCTACCGGCCGCCGGGCTTCAAGGTCTTCGAGCTGCTCGAGAGGGCATACGGGTTCAACGCCTACCAGGCGCTGGTGCTGGCCTTCGACCCGAAGACGACCGAGGAGGAGATCGACGCCTTCTTCCCGCGCGAGGTCGTCGACGCCTCTGGGGCTGCGGGCTGCTTCGGCGTCTACCCGCGCCGCCGGGTCGTCGCCGAACTGCAGATCCCGGAGGAGACCGAGGAAGACGATTACTACGAGTCGCACGACCTCTCGACGCCACTGGAGGAGATGGTCACCAAGAGGACCGCGTTCGGCAACCACTGGGGTCTGGTGTACTTCTTCGGAGATGACCCCTACCGGATGCGCGAACTGTTGAAGAAACAGGAAGAGCTCGACTTCTACGTCTGACGACTTTCGTGGACGCAGGAGACCTACCTGAGGGAACCCTTTGAAACCGACCGCCGACGCCACGGGTGAGGTCACGACGCTGGACAAGCGCGTGGCCTCGCTCGACGCCGCCATTCAAGCCATGTCCGAGACCCGCGACTTCGGGAAGCACACGAAGCTGAGGCGGGTTCTGGAAGCGTTGCGGCGGGTGCTGCTGAAGCCGGGCGGCGCCGCGGCGGTCCAGGCCCGGGCGCAGGCGTTGGAGGAAGCCGGCCTGTTTGCGGGGACCGACTGGGCGTCTCCGGAGATCCTTCTCCCGGCACTGGTCGGCCCCGGGCTGCGCAGCGGGGACGCGGACACCGTCGTGGTGGAGGCGACCAGCGAGTTGCGGATGCTCGCGATCGCCCGCGGCGACTTCGCGCACCCGACGTTCTCCACCGAGGACGCCCGCCGGTTCCTCTCCCAGGTGCTGGCGATGAACCTGGAGCTGCTGTTCACCCCGCCCAGCGAGGCGGAGCGGACCAGGCAGGGCCGGACCGCGCAGCTGATCCGGGACCTGTTCCGGCACATCGCCGACGAGATCGGCTACGACAGTGTCCTGGATAAGCTGGCCGACGAGATCTGGCGGATCCTGCGCCAGCGCCCGATCCAGGTCGACCAGGTGCAGTCGTTGATCACCCGGATCGCGATCTACCGCGGCGATCCGGACGTCGACCTGGGTGCGTCGTCCGGTCAGGGCCTCGACCGCCTCATCACCAGCCTGTTCGGGACCACCGAGGCGTGCCGGGACGACCCTGGCCTCGAGGTTTTCCGCGCCAGGCTGGAGGCGATGGACGCCGGCGGCCTGCAGTATGAGGCCACCGGGTTCGCCCGGGCGATGCACGACACCGGTCTGGTGTCGCCGTACCACGCGGAGCTGCTGCGGTTCCTGCTGCACGAGAGCGACTACCTCGTCGGCGAGGCGCTCGGGTTGTCAGACACCGGCCGGAACTGCCTGCTTCGTTACCACGACCTTGTACACCGCCTGATCGAGCAAGCTGTGCACCCGCAGACCGCGCAGTGCATCTACGGGCTTGCGCTGCTGCTCGACCGCGGCATCCTCTATGCCCCGCCGGTGGTGCCCGCGCTGTCGCGCCAGCTGGCTCTGGACCTCTCCCCAGTCGTGCGGGAGCGGTTGACGACGGTGTTCGGCGACCAGCCGGAGCCGAACGCGCGGCTGACCGCCGGTGTCCTGTCGATGCTGGGCCAGCCACTCGGCGTCGGGCAGGGCGACAACCCGACCTGCCAATCGGCCCGCGCTCTGTCGATGTGGGCTTACAACGACCCGGACTACCTGCTGCAGGTGGTGGCGTGGGCCGCGCGCGATGACGAGATCATCATGCACTTCGAAGGCCAGCCAGTGTCGTCGAAGGACAGCGTGTCCGGAGTCGCGAGCACCCAGCCGACGGATCTGGACCCTGTTTCGTTGCTGGTGGTGCCTCATCTGGACCGGATTTATGCCGAGATGGGAAGGAGATGCGCCGATCGGCCCGGCGACCCGCACCGGTGGGTCAACCCGGAGTTCCACGGTTGGTGGTCGGCCCGCGAGTTCTGGATCAACGTCGAGGTCGGCACCGGGAAGCTGGTCGATCTTGACGAGTTCCTGCGGCAGTTCCACGCCAGCTACCACCCCTCTTACAACGGCGGGCAGCCGGTGATCCATCCGCAGCCGGCCGGCATCGCCGTCACCGACAGCGCCGCTCGCTACGTCGGCTGGCACGCGATCACGATCCTGCGGGTCGCACCGGACCCCCAGGACGTCATGCGGGTGTACTTCTTCAACCCGAACAACGACAGCGGCCAGGACTGGGGCGATGGCATCGTTGCCTCCACCGCAGGCAACGGCGAGCGGTTCGGTGAGGCCTCGCTGCCGTTCGACCAGTTCGCCTCCCGGCTCTACATCTTCCACGCCGATCCACTCGAGCGCGGGGAGCCTGAGCGGGTGCCCGCCGAGGACGTCGCGCGCATCGTTGGCTACGTCGAGCGCAGCTGGGGCGCCGACCGGCTGCCAGCGGGGAAGCTGCAGGCCTCGAAGGACCCGCAGTCCTGACCCGCGCGCAAGATCACCGATACGGGATGAAGATCGTGGTCGCTGCGGGCAAAGGCCGCCCGCGGCTGGTTGGCCGCGATAGTGGCCGGAGAGGGCAGGTCTTGCGTCGTTGGCCTGGGAGAGTTCCCGTGGATGCTGATGTTGGCCTCTCGGCTTAGAACGATCACGCCGGTACAGGACATCAAGTCCGACCACTCACTGATGCACCGCGACTTCGAGCCCTACTACGTCTGGGTCGGCGATTCCTGGTCCAAAATCGACTACGAGCGGCCCGCCGAACCTGGATGAAGCCGCTGGTGCGCGGGGCGAGAGACCGACCTGGTCGAGATCCCGCGTCCTGGTACCTCGGCGACCTTGTCCCGGTCGGAAATACGATTCTGGGTCTGGCCTGTAGGTTCTCCGCGCAGGGCAACGGCCTCCAGGGGGCGCCGGGGCCTGGGATGATCCTTCGATGCCGCTGCCGATCGTCACCGCGCTAGTCCGAAATCTGATCAAGGTGCCCGCTGTTGTGCTTCGCAGGCGCATGACCAAGGATGCGGAGATGTTGGCGTTGCGGCACGAGAACGCGGTGCTATGCCGCCAGATCGCCCGGGCCCGTCGTAGAGGTCTTGCTGCTCCCCTCGATCGTCCCGCTGCCGGTCGGCGGGACGATCGAGATTCCAGGAGTACCAGCCGGTTTGGTCGCCGTGCAGACCAGCCGAAGCCGCGCCTACCACAGGCGCTGGGACTTCCAGCGACTTGCTCGCCGGACCGCCGGGGTTCGCAATCGGCCGTATCGGCGCGGTTCACAGCGCACCTGCGGTACGTGGTCGCGGCAGGGACCCGGCCGCGGCACCGGCGTCCACCATTTCCGAAGAAGCGGACTCGACCACGACCCAGCCTTGCCGAGGTACTGCTTTCAGCGCGAACGCGCCGCGGTACAGGTCACGTTCGAACGGTTCGATGCGGTGGTAGCAGAACACAGTCTCGGGCATGCCAAGTATGGCGGGAGCGTTTACGAAAAGCGGGATCTCGGCCAGCAAGTACCGTGCCGCCATGTTCAGCTCTTCCTCCGTGAGAATGCCATCGGTTCTCCGCCTGCTCCTCGCGACTGACTCAGACTCGGCCAGACAGGCCTTCCTGAAGTCTTCATCCGCCCCGAAGACCTCCGCAACCTCGTCCCTCGTGCGCAGGTACTCCTCGTTCTCGTTGAGCCAGGCGAAGTCGATGATCATCTGCTCGGGGGACGCGACGCCGAGCATGGCAAGCGACCCGCATATCTTCCCGCGCAGCCTTCGTGCCTCGCGCCGCGTCTTCCGCTCTGCTTCCACCGCCGGATAGCCGCGGGCCTGCATCGTGAAAGCGGTGGTCGTGTCAGGGAGGAACACATGCACCGACTCGAACTCGGTCACCGCCCACCGCAGGAGCTCGTCCAGTCGCGCTTGCTTGAAGTAGCTGTTGAACAGAGCTGTGCCAACAAGAGCGTGTCGACGCCGCTGGAAGATCCGGGCGCTCTCCTCGGTCGCAGGTTCATGCCGCATCATAGGCTGGCGACCCGCGTTCACGCTTCCAGTCGTCATGGGTGTAATCACGTTGTGTGCACCTTATGTTTGGAAACTGTTTCCAGCACCCTTAGACGATTACGGCGAATCTTGTACGCAAATCCGGACGCTCCCGATTCTCCGCCGCAGCGTTTCCGAATATGCGCCCCCCGAGCCGCGCGCAGGACGCGGGATCCCATTCCCGCAGTAAAATCGGTTCGTCTTCCAGGTAATTGCCATACTTGGTTCCGCCCAGAGATCAAACAAGCCCTCTGCACGAATGGACACTGTCCTTTGTCTCAGAAAGGAACTTGGTCATGCCGAGGGCCCAGCGTTTTGATCTTTTGGGCGGAAGATCCGGTTTCGTCCGGTTTGGTCTTGGTGGCCCTGGTGAAGGGGTGAGCGCGGCTCTCCGGTGCTCTCCAGGCGCTTACGCCGAAGGATCGTGTCAGGACACACCGAGCTGGAGATGCGGCAGGCGATGAACAACATCGTGCAGCCGATGGAAGCGCGAAAGATCCCGTGGGCCATCACCTACGGCAACCACGACGAGGACTCCACCGCGAAGGGCGGCCTCGACGAGTCCGAGATGCTGGAGTACTACCGGTCCTACGCCTATAACGTGAACGAGCTGGGCCCGCGCGGCGTCACCGGTACTGGCAACATGAACCTGTTCATCCACGGCGCACGGGGCAACAACCCGAAGTTCAACCTGTGGCTGCTGGACAGCGGTCGCTACGCGCCGGGCAACATCGCCGGGCAGAACTTCGCGGGCTACCCGACCTGGGACTGGCTGCGGATGGACCAGGTCGCCTGGTATTTCCAGCGGTCGGTGGAGATCGAGCGGCAGGTCGGCCGGAAGGTGCCGGGTCTGATGTTCATCCACATCCCGTTGTGGGAGTACCGCTTCATGTGATTCGGCAGCGTCGACGGGCGCACCGACGCCGACCACGCGCGGGGTGTGGCTCGGCACGGCATCGTCGGCGAGCGCAACGAGGCCGAATGCCCCGGGCCGTTCAACAGCGGCATGTTCAACGCGATCCTCACCCGCGGTGACGTCAAGGGCGTGTTCTGCGGGCACGACCACGTCAACACCTACCACAGCAACTACTACGGCGTGCTGCTCGGTTACGCCGGCAGCACCGGCTTCGGCACCTACGGGCTGTCCGGTGCCGAGCGCAACCGCCTGCGCGGGGCGCGTGTTTACACCCTGAACGAGAACACCGAGAACGTGCTGGACAGCACTTACATGGTCTTCGCAAAGGACTACGGCATCGACCTGACCGCGAACGACCAGAGCATCGACCCGATGCCGTTGCCGTCTTGATCGGACACCCCGGGCTGCTGGACATCGTTGCGGCGGCCCGGGGTCGCGGTGCGAGCGCCGGTGATCAGGGGCGCAAGCGCGCGATGAAAGGCGATTTCAGCCCTTCGCCAACTCGTCCTGCCTGCCCCGCACCCGTCGTCGCCCGGATGCTCGGCTTCCACGAAAAACACACCACCCGCGCCCTGACCGAAGCCGCCGGAGAACGCGCGGACCGATCGTGGCTCGTCGCGCTCGGCATTGTCGAGAAGCCAGACTGGCTCGAGGATGGGGGGCGCGACCGCGGCCGGAGCGTTCGGCATCCTGCTGGTCGAGCAGAACGCGGTGGTGAGCAAGCCTTCGTCGTCCTTGTCCTGGAACAAGACGTCCTGCAGCGCGTCGCAGTTGTAGTCGGACCGCGAGGCCGGCAGTTCAGCCTCCAAGTCAGTGACGAGTTCGTCCTCGTCGTGGTGGATCCGCTCGGCGTCTTGGATCGCCAGGTCGAGGGCGATCTCCTCGGCAGTACATGTTGGGGGCGGATGCCGACCGAATTGGAGGTCGGAGCTCAGGTTGACCAGCCCGGGTACGGCAGAAGGACCTTCACCGAGGCCGTGGATGAGGTTCCGGCGCGGGCACGGCTGACCGACCGGCTGCGGCGGGCGGCCGGTGCGGCGGTGGCCAATGGCGGGCACACAATCATATTTACGACACAAATACAAGGGGCCGTGAAGCGTAATCGAGAATTCCATGATCAACACGCCAGGAACGTCGGCTCCCCCGTAAAGGGTAACCGCTCTCACCTGAATCGGGCAGCGGTGCGGATATCGACCCCAGCAGCATCTACGAATTCGGCGATGTCCCACAGTTGACCACGGACTACGCGGCCGGGAAAATCTCTTCCTACTTTCCGTTGTATCGGATCAATCATGTCTGACCCCTGTGCATGCCGAAAATCGCGCCACAGCGCGAACACGATGGCGTCGTCGGCCATCGTCGCCACCAGCTCCTCGGCACCGACACCCGACCACCACGTCGGTACGGCGCAGCGCCTCGGCGGCCCCGCCGGTCACGCCGTTCGGGTTGGTGCCGAGAGTGCCGGTACCGCCCACGAATTATTCACGCGACCGGGATCCCAGCACGGTCGCATGATTCGTCGACTTTGAGATCGGTGCCGGCGCGGGCAAGGTGTTCCAGTCCGATCGCGGCGCGACGGATGCGTTCAGCGGTGGTCTGTTCGGCCAAGGCATGCAGGTGTGACCCTGTCGGGTACATCGGCGCGACGTTGCGCAAGCCGAATTTCACATACACGGGGGCGGCGATTCTGATGATCTCGGCGATGTCGTGGTAGCGCAGGAAACCGCCGAGGCTGTCGGGGCCTTCGACATAGAGGTCGAGGACGCCGTCGGTCACCGAACGGAACGCGGCGAGCTCCGGCAGCGACGTCTCCGCCGGAATGTTGATCGAATCGGCCCCGATGCGATGGATCACCTCGGCCGAGTAGGGATTGGAGATGCCCATCAGCGCCGAAGCTTTCACGATGAGGTCGGCGGGTAGCGAGCCCTCGGTCTTCGCCTTGGCGATCAGCGCCATCAGTCCCTCGTCCGCGACGAGAACGCTGCGAATCCCGTGATCGACTGCCCGGTACACATCGCTGAGGGCACCGTGCAGTGACGCGAGGCCGACGTTGCGCGCTCCGATGGCTGCTCCCTCGGCGGTCGCCCGTGATGGACTCGCACCATCCCAAGCTGCCCGGGGACCGACGAACAAACAGACCTCGATATGGTGTGCCACGCCGAGTCGCGCATAACCGGCCAGCTCTTCGTCGGTCAGCAGCATGATCCCGCTGCCCTGCGAGATTCGATGGATCGGGACCTCGCGTCGAGCCGCCTCCTGCACAGCGATGTCGAAGGCGGCGAGCGTTTCGACGCTCGGGATCTCGATTCGGTAATGCCCTCCCCCGTCGAAGGTGAGCGGGGACGAGTCGAGCGCCGCGCTGCTTCGCCGCAGCCTGGCGATCTGTTCGAGCATCGCAGCTCCTCATCAGTGGTGGGGTGCGTCAGAGCACCTGCTGCAGAAACATCTTGGTGCGTGGGTTTTGTGACACCGATAGCACCTCACGGGCGGGTCCGTCTTCGACGATCCGCCCGGCTTCCATGAACACGGCACGGGATGCGACCTCACGCGCGAACCCGACTTCGTGCGTGACAACGATCATCGTCATGCCGAGTTCAACGAGTTTCTTCATGGCTTCCAAGACCTCGCGGACTAGTTCCGGGTCGAGTGCCGAGGTCGGCTCGTCGAAGAGCATGACCTTCGGGTGCATCGCGAGGGCCCTGGCGATGGCTACGCGCTGCTGTTGTCCGCCGGACAGCCGGTCCGGCATGTCGTTCGCTTTGTGCTCCATGCCAACCGTGGCCAGTAGTTCCTGTGCCTCGGCGATGGCCTCGGCTTTCGGGCGACCCAGTACCCCGACCGGAGCCTCGATCACGTTCTCGAGCACGGTCTTGTGTGAGAACAGGTTGAACGACTGGAAAACCATGCCGATGCTGCGTCGCTGTCGAGCCACCTCGCGCTGGGTGAGTTCAACCAGGTGGTTCTGGTTCTTGGCGAGCCGGTATCCGAGCAGCTCGCCTTCCAGGAGGATCGCACCGGAACTGGGCTTCTCGAGGTAGTTCAAGCAACGCAGGAAGGTGGTCTTGCCCGCGCCGGAGGGACCGAGCAGGCAGACAGTCTCTCCTTTCTGCACCTCGATACTCACGTCCTCGAGAATCGTGTTGTGCTTGATCGTCTTGCTGACCTTGCGAGCCTCCAGAATCGGCAACGGACTCATGAGCGACCTCCGAAGGCGTTACTGAGAATGCGGCGTCGCAGTGAGTTCGACCGGGTGAATGCGAACTTGGACTCGAGCGCCGACTGGACGAAGGTCAGGATGGTGACCACCACCAGGTACCAGATGGTGGCAACCACGAGCAGCGGGGCTATCTCGTAGGAGATCTGGTAAATGGACTGGACGGTGTACATGAGGTCGAACACGCCGATGAAAGCCACGATCGAAGTGCCTTTGAGCATGTTGATCAGATTGTTGAATATCGGCGGTATCGCGATCCGGATCGCCTGGGGCAGCACCACCCGCCGGTAGACGCGTGCCTTGGTCATGCCGAGCGCGACGGCCGCTTCCTCCTGCCCGCGAGGAACGGACAGGATGGAGGCGCGCAGAATTTCGGAGGAGTAGGCACCCTCGTTGAGCGCGAAGGCGATGACCGCGGCCAGAATGGGCGTGAGCAAATCCGTCGATGGCGCTGACCACCACATCGGCCCGGCCGGAATGCCGACATCGGCCGGGCCGGAATGCCGATACCGACCTCCGGATAGAACAGTGCGAAATTGTAGGTCAGGATCAGGAGAACGAGCAGCGGCATCGCACGAAACAACCAGGTGTAGGCTTGCGCGACCGTGCGGAGCAGCTTGCTTTTGGACAGCCGCATGAGCGCGACGGTCACCGCGATCACGAGCCCGAGCGCCATAGCCATTGCCGTGATTTCGATCGTGGTCAGGACGCCTTGCAGAATGCGCCCGTCGAACAGGTATCCGATGACGATCGGCCACTGGACGGCCTTGTTGGTGAAGAAGCTCACCAGCACGGCCGCTGTCAGGATCGTCGTGACGATTGTCGCCACGATGAGCGGTATCGAGATCCGCTCGCGCGTGGGCAGATCCTCCAGGTTCGGCCGGCCGTCCTTTACTCGCGGGGGTTTCAGCACATCCTGGGCCTGGGTTTCACCGTTCATCTTCGCCCGTTCTTCCTGAGTATCGCGGGTCGTCTGCTCGTCAGTTCACATTCGGATTCAGCTCTGCCTTGTCGGCGATGTTGCCCTGCAGGCCCCACTTGGTGAGGATCTTCTGGTAGCTGCCGTCTGCGATCATCTTGTTCAGCGCCTTCTCGACGGCGGGCGCCAGCTCGGAGTTCTTCGGGAAGGTCCAGCCGACCTTGCTCTGCAGGTAGGTCGGGCCGGTCAGCTTCCACTCCTTACCTACCTTGTCCTGATCGGACTGGATAAAGTAGCCGAGCGTCGACACGGGGGCGCTCAGCGCCTTGATGCGACCGCTCGCGGCGGCAAGGTACAGCGAGGGCACATCCGGCAGTGCGACCAGTACGATCGCACCCTTGCCCTCCGAGGTGCATTTTGTCGAGACCTTCTGCAGATATGCCGTGTAGTTGGCGCCGGACTGCGTGCCGATGGTCAGTCCACACAGGTCCGATTCCGAGCTACCGATATCAGGATTGTCCTTTGTGGTCATGAAGGTGTAGCCGTCTTTGAACTGTGATAGCTGCGTGTACTTCGCCGCGCGCGCGGCCGTGATGTCGGTCTGGAGCACGAAGTCGTACTTGCCTTGATCGAGGCCGAGCAGCATGCTCTCGAAAGCGGCCGGCTCCACCTTGATGTGAATACCAAGCACTTTGGACAGTTCGGCGAGCAGTTCGGGATCCTCGCCAACGGTCTGCCCGTCTTTCTGGAAGGACAGCGGCGGTTGGTTGGTCTGCAAGGAGACCGTGATGCCGCCCCGGAACTTCTCGGGAACTGCGGAGTACAGGGGCGCGCTGGTGTCGCTGGGCGCGGCGGATGACCCCGAGCTTCCGGAGGAACCGCACGCTGCCGTTGCCAAGAGGAGGACGGCGGTCAGTCCTGCCGTGGCGAGCTTGCGCTTCATGATCTGCTCCCGTCGTGGTGATGAACGCGGTGTTCGGAGATCCAGGCTCACTGACGCTCTGGAAGATTCATCTGCGGGCGAATTTGATCCTGTCGACGGCGAGTCGCGCCGCACGCACGGCTTGTTCCATGCCGCTCAGGGGGTCGAAGTAGTCACCGGCGAGACCGACCCGGCGGTCGGGGTGTCCGGCCTCCAGCACCGACTGATACGCGTTGCGGCCAGGAGCCGCGTATGCCGTACCCAGCGGCCAGCGCTGCACGTGCGCCTCGACGATCTTTCCCTGGTACTCGGGAAGGATCTCGAGGAATTGCGCGAGATAAACCGCGGCGATCTTTTCGTCGGGCTCGTTCATCAGCTCCTCGGCGCGCGGACCTCCGCGATAGGCCATGAAAGCTCCGCCATCGCGGTGCGCGGAACGCGGGTGTACCGGGTTGGCGTGATTGAACAGGAAGTCGAACTGTTTACCAGGCGTGGTGATCGCGTACAGATGATCCGTCGATGCGGGAGCGGTCTCGTTGGTGAATATGCCGACGCTGAGAAATGCACCATACGTCACTGAATCAAGACCGGCGCCAAGCTCCGGCGGCATCGGGTGGAGAATCTTCCGCGCGATTGGGGCCGGCGTCGCGACAATGACCGTGTCGGCCGTGACCGTCGATGGCCCGGAGGGCGACTCGAAATCGATTTGAATGTTCTTCTCCGACGTCGCGTCGACCAGGGTGACCGGCGCCGAGAGCCGCACGGCGTCATTCCCGAGCACCGCAAGGAGTCCCTCGATAACGGTCTCCGTTCCGCCGACCATGACCCGAGCGGTCGCCCCGGGCGCATTGGCTGGTCCCATGACGTGCGCCAAGCACATGAGCGCGGCGCCCGCCGAGACTTGTTCCGGCTCGCCGGCGGACCGGCGAGCGAGCGCGCGGATGAGCGGGTCCATCGCGGCCGGGACACCGTTCATGAATTCGGCGAAAGTCCGGCCGGCCTCGAAGTCGACTGTCTCTCGGCGTTGCTGGTCGCGTTCCTCGTCGGTGGTGGCAACCCGGTGCTCGATCCGGTTGAACCTCGACATGGCGAGGGAGAGCTTCAGCCCCTTGCGCACGAAGGCCAGGCGCTGCCGCATTGGCATCGGCAGAACGAACGGGAGCATCTCGACGCGCGATGGGTTGATGATCTTGTCGTCTGCCACGATTCCCCTGAGGGATCCGGGGATGTCGATGACCTCGATCCCCAGCTCCTCCGCGAGAGCGCCCATGATGCTCTCCGGGTTCGGATAGACGTGCGCACCGACGTTAACCCAGCGATTACCCATGCGGTGCGATCGGATCCGCCCGCCGGTGCGTTCGCTCGCCTCGAGCACGAGGACGCGACGGCCGCGCAGCTGATAGGCCGCGTACAGGCCGGCCAATCCGCCGCCCACGATGACGGTTTCGTAGTGGTTCTCCGTCGTCATGGCATACCTCTCATCCGGTCCGGACGATCCTCGATGGTCAAGGGTTTCTGTTCATCTGCACGACGTACCGTTTAGCCGAGTGCGAGGGAATGTGTGGTCAACAGTTCCGCACCTCCCGCACCCACTCGCATCACGTGCTCGACCCGCACGCCGAAACCCTCGGCGTAGCCACCTGGCTCGATGGCGAGGACGAAACCTTCCCGGAGGACCGCCGTCGATGCCGGGCTGAAGAGCGGATAATCCTGTTGTTTGAGTCCGACGCCGTGCCCAGTCAGATGCGGATAGGTGTATCCGGCGTCGGCCATGATGTCTCGAACGGCGCGGTCAATCTCGCCGACAGTCCGCCCTGGCTCGACCAACGCGATAGCGCGCTCGAGCGCTTTCATGGCGGCCACGTGCAGCCGCCGGATCTCCTGGTTCGGCGTCGCGCCGACCACTACCGTGCTGCACGAGTCGGACCAGTAGCCATCGATGAGCGGTGCGAAGTCGAGCAGTGCGGTCTCTCCCGCCACGAGGCGCTTGCCCGTCGGTGGCATACCCACGAGAGCACATCGCAAGCCGAACATCAGGTCCACAATGGGCGCCGGTGCGTCGTGCGGATGACTGACGGCTTCGAACACCGCCGCAGCCACCTCGGCCTCACTTACGCCCACCGCAAGTCTCTCTCGGAACACCGTCTGCGCGCGGCTGGCCAGCCGACTCGCGAACCGAACGCGATCCAACGCGGCTTCATCCAAACAGGACCGGAGCGGCGCGAGCAGGTGCGTCAGGTCGTACAAACTCCGCCCGCCCAGCACCCGGCCGACCGTCGCGGGAAGCGCCGATGTCTCCACCCCGACCACGGCCAGATCCAGCCCCAGCCGCTCTCGGACCTCGCGGGCGTCACCGGCAAAATCGTCACCGGTGACCGGTCGCAAGCTCGTCTCCGTGACAATGACGCCGGTGGCTTCCTTCGGTTCGTCGTCGAGAAGCCACCGGACGGTGGCGTGATCGGTGGCGACGAATGCCCCGATGGACAGCGACTCCATCACTGCGCGGGCACTGTCCAGCCGTGACGGCGACTGCGCTCTATCGGCGTTCACAACGTCAGCACCCCGGCCGCGAGCACGCCCCCGTCGCACGCGATCGTGGCTCCCGTGACGTAGGACGCCGCGTCACTCAACAGCCAGCTGACGGCCGCGGCGGGTTCCGATGGGTCGGCGATACGGCCCAGCGGAACCTCGCCCGCGATCTGCTGGCGCATCCGTGGCACCGTGGCGGGATCGGCATTGGCCCACATGAGCGGCGTCTCAGTAGCGCCAGGAGTCACCGAGTTGACTCTGATGCCGCGACTCGCGTACTCCACCGCAAGGTTGCGGGTGAGCGCGGCGACCCCACCCTTCGACGAGGCGTAGGCAGCCACGCCGCCTGGGGGCGACACGGTCGCGAAGGGAGACGAGATGCATACAATCGCCCCAGAGGTCTCCTGGCTGACGAACGTGCGCAGCGCGCCTCGGCATAGGTAGAACGTGCCAAAGAGGTTGATCTCCAAGACACGTCGGAACGCGTCGTCTCCGAACTCATGGCTTGGCCCGCCGTCGTCGACCCCGGCGCAGCTCACCAGGCCGGTGAGTCGTTCACCTCGCTCGACGATCCCGTCGAACACCGCATCCACCGCGGCAGAGTCGCGGACGTCGAGCTGTACCGCGAGCAGTTGGCCATTGTCGATGGCCTTCGCCTGCTCCGGAGACAGCGCCAATGCCTGGATGTCGACGCCGATGACTCGTGCGCCGAGAGCCAGCTGCGCCTCCACCACCTCTCTCCCGATGCCGCTGGCGGCTCCCGTCACCACGACGAGGCGCTCGGGCGAACCGATGGCGTTCATGCCGCGACGGCCGTCGAAGAGGTTGTCTCGTACGAGACAAGCGTGGCCGCATCCATTGCCGGCCAATCGATATCGAGTCCGAGCCCGTTGCCCGACGGCGGGCGAACCATTCCGTCCTTACCGACGCGGATCGGGTTCAGGATGCCGTATTCGTAGGCCTCGTATGGCACTGGCGATTCGAAGTAACTGCTCGACAGGTTCGACAGTCCGATGTGCAATGCAGCGGCTTGGATAAAGGAATAGCCCCAGCTCTGCTGCTCGGCCGGCAGGCCAAGACAGTCCGCCAGTGCGACCAGTTTGCGGGCCTGTGAAATGCCGCCGCTCATCGTCGCGTCGAACCGCACCGCGTCCCACGGGCCCTGGGCCGCGTAGGTATAGAACTCTTGCAGATCGAGCAGCCAGAGGCCATGCGGCACAATCGGTACGTCGATCCGCTCACGCAGCCGACGGTAACTGTTCAAGTCGTAATCCTTGAACGGCGCCTCGAACCAGCGGAAATTCATGTCACTGAGTTCGCGGCCGACCCGCAGCGCACCCCAATAGTCGTAACGATTTTCCGCGTCGTGCATGAGCGTCAGCGTGTCGCCGAATTCCCGGTGCGCCGCCCGCAACATTTCCAGGTCACGTTCGGGCACATTCCACGCGTGGAATTTGACGGCGGTGAACCCCTCGTCGGCCATCTCCTCGAGATGTTTGAGATAGTCGTTGACGGTGTCGAGTTGCGCCGTCGACGCGTACGCCGGCATCTCATCGCGCGCTCCGCCGAGGTAGCGGTAGAGCGGCAAGCCCGCCTTTTTCGCGGCGAGATCCCACAGTGCGATGTCGACCGCGGCCACGGTGCCGGGCGTCGCGGGAGTGATGACGGTGTGCAGATCGTGCCATCGCGCCTCGATGTTGGCGGCTTCCTTACCGATGATGAACTGAAGCAACGGGCGAATGGACTCGAAGTTGGAGTGGTCGTACTGACCCGCTCCATAGCTCTGCGCCATGCCGTAGCCGACGGCGCCGTCGGAGTCTTCGATCTCGACAAGTGTCATCAACATGAGTTGTGGCGGCATGTTGGCCCAGGTGGTTCGTGGGATCTCCGGACCGATACCGCGCACTCTGATGCGTGCGATGGACGCCATTCCCTCAGCCCTTCAGCCCTGCGGCCGCAAGAGCCGCGGTGAGGGTCTCGACGGTCCCGGGCGTTGCGGGCAGGGCCGGCGGGCGTGGATCGCCGACCGGCTTGCCCGCCGCGGCCAGCGCCGCCTTGACGTTCTGCACGTAACCGCCGGACAGGACCGGCTGCTCCAGTTTCCAGATGGTCGACCAGATCTCGCGTGCGGCGGCGATGTCGTTCTTGACCACTGCGGTTTCATAAAGTGCGACCGCGAGGGCGGGGAAGTAATTGGCGGCGCCCCATACCGAGCCGACCGCGCCGATCGCGTAGGTGGCCAGGGTGACTTCGTCCCAGCCGTTGAAGACCTTGATGTCGATCTCCGGGTCTTCGAGCAATTCGACCAGGAAGCTGAGATTGCCGGAAGACTCCTTCATGTACGTGACGTTCGGGATCGCGGCGAGCTCCCTGAACTGATCGATCGTCAGGTCCAGCCCGGTCGTCTCCGGAATGTGGTAGTACATGATCGGCAGGTCGACCGAATCCGAGATCCTCTGGAAGTGGGCCAGCACCTCGGCCCAGGTGTTGGGCTCGAAATACGGCGGGATGACCATGATCGCCGCCGCGCCTTTGTCCTTTGCGTGCTGGCTCAGTTCGATCACCTCGGCGGCGTGCAGCGCGCCCGTGTGCGGCACAACCGGGATACGGCCAGCCACCTCGTCGATGACGATCTCGGTGACGAGCTTGCGCTCGTCCTTGGTCAGATTGATGAATTCACCGGTGCTCCCGCACGGGATGATGCCGTGCACTCCGGCGTCCACCAAGTCCGAGACGTGGCTGCGCAGGCGCGCCTCGTCGACCGCACCGTCCTGGGAGAACGGGGTGGCGAGCGCGATGAGGATCCCACGGAGGGTGGTGACGGATGTCATTGAGGTCCCTTCCTCGAAGCGGCAGAGCGAACTATTATCGATAATCTGTTCCCTGTCAACCCGTGGAGCTGCCCACGTGCGCGCCCCCGGGGGGCCGACTGTAATACTGGATCACCACTATCGATAAACGATTATCCTCATACCGTGGGGCTCCGCGGGCCTGATGGGGCTCGACGGGGCAGCTGTACGAGTCCAGAAGAGAGGTCGTGACGACGTTGTCCGCTACTGCGGTGCCTGCCGGTGGTCACAGGCAATCCCTACCTGCAACTTCGGTGCGCGAGGCGATTGTCGCGACGCTGCGTGAAGACATTGTCACCGGCTCCCTGACCGCGGGCACCCAACTCAAGCAGGATGACTTGGCGGCCAGGTTCGGGGTCTCCCCCGCCCCGATCCGCGAAGCGTTGCGCCAGCTCGAGAACGAGGGCCTTGTCGAGCATTTCCCGAACCGAGGCGTCTTCGTCACCGACATCAGCGCCGAGGACATCGTCAACCTGTTGCTCCCGGTGCGGCTCGCGATCGAGACGTTCGGCGTCAAGAAGAGCGCTGCCACCCGGCGAGAGCAACTCCTCTCGGAACTGGACGACATCGTGAGCCGGATGCGCGATGCCGCCGCGATCGACGACCTCCGCACCGTCAACGAGCTGGACGTGCAGTTCCATCAGACGATGGTGCACCTCTCCGGTTCGGAACAGGCCATCCGGCTCTGGCACAGCGTGCATTCGCGGATCCGCGCGCAGATCTACCGGATGTCGACCCGGCTCGAGTCCCCAACGGTTGTCGTCGACGATCATCAGGCGATCCTCGACGCCATTCGCAGTGAAGACCCGGGCACCATCGAAGAAGTGATGCACGAGCACATCATCGAGCATCCGACCGAGCAACTGCGCGGCCAGTCCGACTGACCAGCCTGCGCGCTACAACGACATCACCGACGGCGATCAAGGACACTGGCAACAACTGCACCAGGAGTACCAGCGACGACGGGATCAACCCCTCGGCTAAGCCCGAACCCCAGCAGCCCGACCGCAGCGAGCAGGTAGCCGGGGCACTGCCCCTAGTTCGATAGTGCGCGGGCTTGTACCTCGTCGGCGCTGCGCACCGAGATGACTCGTGAAAGATCGTCGGTAGCCAGGTCACCAGGGTGTACACCAGGGGCGAAGTCATCCCGAAGATGAGAATGAGGCCGACCAGCAACGATCCCGTCCTGCCGCGCGCCCCGATCATCGAGCGGCCCCCGACAGGACGGCGCCGAGCGCATATGCCGACAACGTGATCACGCCGATCGCGTGCTCTCCCCCGCCCAATTGCTCAACGATCACGCGGTTGAACGGTCCCGTGCTCGGCCATCCATCAGCTCGACAGTCGCGCTAACTAACGATAATCTATAATCAGTAAATCCGAGGAGAGGTGTGCCCGTGCGGATCGACGCCGTGGATTTCTTCTACGCGAGCCTGCCGACGGTGACCACGGCGGTGGACGGGAGCCAGGATGCACTCCTCGTCCGAGTGCGCTCCGGTGACGACATCGGCTGGGGAGAGTGCGAGGCATCGCCGTTGGTCTCGATAGCGGCGTTCATCACGCCGCCGTCACATGGCGCCTGCCAGCCGGTGTCCGCCTCGGTACTCGGCCGTCGCCTCGACAAGCCCGAGGACATCCTCGCCATCTCGGCAGATGTGGCCTATCGCAGCATGGACGTGCTTCAGGCATCCCACACCTACTCAGGCATCGAGATGGCGTTGTGGGATCTGCTCGGCAAACGCCGCGACGTTCCCGTCTGGTCGCTGCTCGGCTACGACCGCAGCCACGGGCGGATTCCTTATGCTTCAATACTTTTCGGTGATACACCGGACGAAACCTACGACCGTGCAAGAGAAATCCGCAGCCAGGGATTCGTCGCGGCGAAATTCGGGTGGGGCCCCTTCGGCCACGGCACACCGAACGACGACGCGGCACATCTATTCGCGGCGCGTAACGGACTCGGCAACGACACAGCCCTCATGGTGGACGCCGGCCAGGTCTGGCGCACCGACGTCGACGCCGTTCGCGCCCGTTGGGATGCTCTCGTGGACGTCGACGCGACCTGGCTCGAGGAACCGTTCACCGGCTCGGCATTCGATGCCTACGCCGCGATCTCGGCATCGACCAACCCCAGCCGTGGCCCTCGGCTCGCCGCCGGAGAGGCCTCGCACAACCCGCACATGGCCCGGCACCTGATCGACTACGGCAAAGTTGCCTATATCCAGATCGACACCGGCCGCGTCGGCGGTATTCACCCGGCGTACGAGGTGGCCCAGCACGCCGACCACGGTGGCGTGACATACGTGAACCACACGTTCACCTCACACCTGGCTCTTTCGGCAGCGCTGCAACCTTATGCCGGGTTACGGCGGCACCGATGGTGCGAATACCCGGTCGCGCTGAGTCCTGGCGCCCCCCCCCGCCCGCCTCGAACGCGACGTAGACGGCCTCGTCTCGGCGCCCGAGAAGCCAGGCCTCGGCGTCACTGTCGACCTCGATGCGCTGGCGCCGTACCTACACGACATACAGATCACCATCGACGGACATCCGGTATGGGCCAGCGGCCAATGAAGATCGACGAGGCCTTCGCCGCGCTCCTGGACCGAGTGTCCTCACGTTCGCGACACTCGCCGGGGCCGATGTTTGCCTTGGTGACATCCGCGGGTCCTTGGTCGCCGCTGGCGCATCGGGGTCCGGCCCGTACTCGGCGAGATAACGCGCCAACTGAGCAGAAGCCAGGAGGTAGTTGTAGCGGGTGGTCTCCGGGTAATTCAGCTGTCCAGCGCGGTTGAAGCTGAAGCACCGACCTGCGCGGACGGAGAACCGGCAGGTCGGGGCAGTTTCGTTGTGGACCGTTGGAAACTATGTACCCGTCGATTGCTCCGCGCCCTGCGCCAACTGGAACCACCGCGGCTGCGCTTGTGCCGGTGCGGCGGTACGGGCCGATTTTGGCCGGCCCGTACCGCACGTTTCCTAGCGACCCCTGGTGGCTGCCGACTGCTCATATCCGAACTCGTGGTGGTGGTCGATCCACCACCGCGCGATATCGACACGGGGCGCGACCCACACGTCACCCAATTCGCGGACGTACTCGAGGAACATCTGCAGCGCAGACGCCCGCGAGGCCTGGCCCATCCAGTGAGCGTGGATGCCAATGGTCATCATCTTCGGATGGGTCTCGCCTTCATGCCGCAAGAAGTCGAGCCCATGCTTGCACGTCTTGAAGAAGTCGGCGGGCTCCGAGTAGCCCTGAGCGATCACGAATCGGTGGTCGTTGTACACGCTGCTGTACGGGATAACGAGGTGCTTCTTCTCAGCGACATTGACAAAGTAGGGAATGTCGTCATTGTATGCGTCTGAATCGTAGAGGAATCCCCCTTCCTCTACAACGAGTTCCCGTGTGTGGGTCGAACCGCTGTGCCTGGTCTGCCAGCCGAGGGGCCGCTGGCCGCAGGACTCTTCGATCAGTTGGACTGCGGCGGCGATGCGCTCCCGTTCTTCCTGGCGCGATAGCGTCCAGGCTTCCTCCCATCGCCAGCCGTGACAACCTGGTTCGTGGCCCGCCTCCTTGACGTAGGCGCCCACTTCGGGATTCCGGGCAAAGGCCACCGCACATCCGGAGAACGTGGTCTTCACGTCATATTCGTCGAGAAGTCGCGCGATGCGCCAGATCCCGGCACGGCCGCCGTACTCCGACACCGATTCAGTGGCAAGGTCGCGGTATCGCGGGTCGAGGGCGTATGGAAACTCGAAGATGCGATCGTTCCGTCGGTCACCGGACGGCCACGACGCCTCGGCTCCGGTCTCGAAGTTGACGACGATCGCGACGGCTGCCTTGGCGCCGTCCGGCCAGAAGCTGCGGACTCCGTGCCGGCCGTAGCCGATCAGGTCGCGGACAGGCCCGCCGACCTCGTCCTCCCACGGGCCGAGTCGGTCGTTGTTCACGTTCATCAATTCCTTTCGCCTATCTTATTCTCTTGAGTTTCTAATCGGCGGCCATGCTGCTACAGAACAGCCCGATTATTTGTGCCGCGACTTCTCGCGCGGAGAAGACAGGAACCCCTACTTCCCGATGCGCAAGTTGCGCATCACTCAGACTGAAGCCGAAGCAGTCGAGCACGACGACCGCCGCGCCGCGGTCACGAAGCTCGCGGACCGTTTCGAGCAGCCGAGCCGCGCGGTCGCTTCCCGCCGCATACGGCGGAACGCATTTTGCGGTCACATCGAAACCATCACCGCGCCATTTCTCTTCAGCGAACGGAACTTGACCTTCGTTCGGCGAGATGATCCCGACGTGGGTGTCGCCAACGGTCGCCTTGAGGATCGCCGGGGTCAGCCGACCCGACGCGAGAAGTGGCACAGCGCTGAATACAGGTCCGAGATCGCCCGCGCAGAGAATGGCGATGACCGCGGCTCCGTCGTCAGCCAGTGCATCGATAGTCGCCTGCAGGTACGGCCTGATGCTGGCGCGGGGGATGTCCACGCCGACTGTGCTGGTGACGGGGATGTGGATTGGATACTCACCGCCGGGGTCGTGCAATTTGTAGATGGTGTCGTCGTCAACGTTGTCGAGGGCGCCCCGCATCTTGACGCGGTTTCCTCGGAGAAATGGCGCGAACGTTTTCTCGAAGTCTGGTCGTGGAGTGCGGCCGAGAGTGGCTAGGCCGACGAGTTCGGGCATTCCTCACCTCGCGGTTGGTTGCATGGGCCCAGGTGTGTCAGCGCCTGCGGTTCGTAGTTAGGGGCGGGTGTCTGCTCGCCGTTGGAGTCGTTCGAGCGAGGCGGCGTCGTCGCACCACAGCGGCGTGCGCACATCGGTGTTACGGCATCACGTCGCCGCTGTTCGGACCGAGCGTTTGGCCTACGTAGAGGTTTCCGCCGGGTTCGCTCGCGAGCAGCAACGCGGTGGGCGCAACCTCGTCCGGCAGTCCGGCACGTCCGAGTGGCAGTTCACGCTGCTTCGCGGCGAGTGTGTCGGCGGCCAGGCCCGCGACGAAGTCCGTCTCGATGGGGCCGGGTGCAATCGCGTTCACTAAGACGCCGTTGCCGGCGACCTCTCGTGCTAGCGCCTTTGTGAAGCCGATGACCCCTGCTTTGGCAGCCGTGTAATGGGCGAACCCGATGCCACCCTTCTGCCCGACCTGGCTCGCGATGTTGATGATCCGGCCCCAGCGCTGCTCGAGCATGTGAGGTACCGCCCAACGGCAACACAAGAAGACGCCTTTGAGGTCTACGTCGAGCGTCTCGTCCCACTGCTCGACCGTCATGTCGCTGACGGGAACCTCAGTGATGACGCCGGCGCTGTTGACCAGGATGTGCAGGGAGCCGAGCGACTTGACCGTGTCGTCGATGAGGGCTTGCGTGGAAGCCGGGTCCGTCACGTCAACCGTCGTCGAGTGTGTCTTCGCTCCTGCGCGTTCGCACAGTTCGACGGTTTCCGCCAGCCGCGGCGAGTGACGATCGCCCAGCATGAGGCTCGCCCCGACCCGTGCGTAGGTCAACGCGATGGAGCGGCCGATCCCGCCCGCAGCCCCCACCACCAGCGCCGTCCTGCCGTCGAGCACACGTTCAGTCATGGTTGGCACCTGCGTTCAGTTTCGAGCCGTCGCGGCCGTGGTCAGTACCGTTGGCGATGGGGGTGTACGTGTCGAGCTCAGCCTTCCGCCACCGGATGGCCCGCTCGATACCGTCCTGAAGCGTCACCTCGGGGATTACCGTGGTGGCCTTGACGAGAGCGCTGGAGTCAAACCCGGCTGGATAGTCGACCCGCTTCCCCTCGTACGGCTCAGTGGGAACGCCCAAGAGCGAGCTGATCCGGTACGCGATCTCGGTGTGGCCCACCATCTCGGCGACCGCGTCATAGGCTGATTCGTAGTGAGGGACTGCTGACAGGCCGGCCAGGAGGCGGGCGCAGTCGTCGATCCAGATGACGGGTTCGTACTCGTTGACGTTGAAGCGGACGGGGCGTCCGCGCAAGCCGTCATCGATCATGGTGTGAATCGGGTTCGATGTCTGCCGTCCGGGACCGTAGACCGAGCCGACGCGGACCGACGTATAGCCGTTTCCGAGGCGCCGACGGTAAAGGTCGATCAGGATCTCGCCATACTTCTTGGTGGTCGCGTAGAGGGAGTCGGGCTCCGGACGGGTCGTCGTCCCGACGGCATAGGCGCTGACAGAGGCGGCGTAGACGACGCGCGGGGTCTTGGCGCGCGCGGCACTCTCCAGGACGTTAGCCGTCCCCTCGCAGTTGACGCGGACGATTTCGGTCGGCTGATCGGCGGCGAGCATCGGACCCGAGATGCCCGCGAGATGGAACACGATGTCCGGGGCCAGGTCACGAAATAATTCTTCGACGTCGCTGGAACAGATATCGATATCGACGGCATTCAGGTCCGACGACCCTGCTGACAGGCCATGTACAGTCCAGCCGGCGGCTTCAAGCTCTCGCCGGAGGACTCGGCCGATGAAGCCAGATTCTCCGGTTACGATCGCGATCAACTCATGACCGCCTTTCTGCTGCTCGCTCACACAGCGTTCCGAGATTGTGTCGCTGGGGAAGACATGCGTCATGGCGCTGTAGGGTTGATGGCCCCATCGCTCGACGAGTCCGCTGAGGGGCTGAGAAGACGTCCTGCACCGGTGCTCTCGGATCCAGCCTCGACGACTCCCAGCTCGACGACTGGCCTCCGCGTAGCAGTGCGGTTCATCGCGTGATAGAGCCCAGCCGCGACGGCTCCGCCGATCAGCCACGCGAACGGCGCGACGTTTTCGAAGACGGGAACAAGGGCGAGCACGGCGCTCAACGCGGCTGACGGGACGAAGGCGGCGATCGCCTTCGGGTTCACGCCACGCTTGTACGCGTACGCTGATCCGTCAACTCGGAAGAGGCCCTCGACGAGGACGCGCCTGCGCTGCACGACGTAGTAGTCGAGCATCATGATCGCGAAGAGCGGTCCGAGGAACGCACCGAGCGCCCCGAGGAAGTAGTTGATGACGATAGGCGAGGAAAAGAGCTTCCACGGCATGACGAGAATCGCAGCCACCGAGCTGATGGCGCCGCCCCGTCGGAAAGTGATCTTCTTGGGCCAGACGTTGGCGAGGTCGTATGCCGGCGATACGAAATTCGATACGATGTTCACTCCGATCGTGGCGAACGCGAACAGGAATACGCCCACGATGAGGAGCCCGGTGTTCGGCACCTTGCCGAGCAGTTCGGCCGGGTCCAGAAGGGCCTGGCCGAAGACCGTGACGCTTCCGACTGAGATGACGACCGACGTCACCGAGAAGGCAGTCCAGTTCAGCGGCGCACCTAACATGGTTCCGACGCGCACGGCGCGGGAGCTGCGGACGAAGCGACCGAAATCGCAGAAGTTCAGGGCAAGGGTCGCGAGCTGGCTCACGACAAGGGCGGCCGAGGTGAGCATGAGGTGAGCCTGCTGACCACCCGAGAGCTGTTTGACGCTCAGCGAGAAGTCGATGTGCCCCTTCGCCTGAACGACGAGCCAAACGGCAAGCACGAGCATGACGACCCAGACAACCGGCCCGGCCCATTCCTGGAACCTTCGTACCATGTCCATGCCGAAGCCAATGACCAGCCACTGGATCAGCCACAACGCCAAGAAGGACATCCAGCCCAAAGCGTGGAGTCCGAGGAATGAGTGCTCCGTCCAGCTCTCGAGGCCGGGATTGATCCGCACAAGCAGCACGCTGATCGCAACGGAGGCAAGGTACGTCTGGATGCCGTACCAGAAGATGGCGATGATCCCACGAATGAGCGCCGGGATATTCGCACCGAAGAGGCCCCAGCTGACGCGGGAGAGAACCGGGAACGGCAGGCCGGTGCGCTGTCCGATGACACCTGACATCGCACAGCCCACGTAGAGGACCAATGTTCCGGCCAGAACGCTGATCAGGATCTGCCACCCGTTCAGCCCGAGAAGGAACAGCCCTGCCGCGAAGGTGTAGCTGGCTGCGTTGTGCGCCACCGACATCCATACGGCGAAAATGCTGTACCAGCCCCAGGTGCGCTCCTTCTTCGGGACCGGAGCGAGGTCCGGGTTGTACAAACGGCCTGATGGATCGGCTGACGCGAGGTCAGAATTCGTCGCGGTCATCATTGGCCTCCGCTGTCGTAGTGGCGACGATGCTGCCTCGCGGCCCGTATACCTGTCAAGGGTGACGGACCTTGGTCGACTTTGACAGGTAGTCGCAGCCATCCACCAGGCCCACGGCTGACGGCCTTGCCGGGGCCGTCATACTTGGCGCATGGCTGGCAGGAGGGCTACGCACTGATGCACAGTGATGGAGTGGGCGGACCGATCGGAACCTCCCGCGGCGACCGCGAGGAGGTCCCCCTTCTCACCGCCCTCTACGACGCCACGGGCCCGATCGGAGCTCGCCAGATCCGCGAGAGCCTTCGACTGCACGGCATCGAGCTCTCAGAGTCGACGATCGCTCGTCGACTCCGCGAGCTCGACAGTGACGGCTTGACCCAACAAGTGGGCCTGAAAGGCCGGACTTTGACCACGCTGGGGCGGCACCGGATCGGAGTGCTGCTGCGAGCCGATCGCACGGCGACCGACCTACGGCACGCGACCCAGGTCGAGACAGCCGAAGACGTCCTCAACCTGCTGAAGGCTCGCCGCGCCATCGAGCCCGAGGCCGTCTTCGAGAGCGCACATCTCGTCACGCCACACGACATCGCATCACTCGGTGGCCTGGTCACGGATCACGACGCAGCGGTCGGCGCCGGCGATTCCTTCCCGCGCGACCTCGCCCTCGGCTTCCACCGCCGGGTCACGGCCCACAGCGAGAACCCCCTCGTGCAGGCGATGCTGGCCATCGTCCTCGATCCCTCCTTGGACCGAGTGGAAGCCGCGCTCGACGTCATTCTTGAGGTCCGGCATCGCGACCGCGACAGCGTCGCCGAACATCAAGCGATCGTTGAAGCCCTCGCCGCGCACGACGGGGCCCTCGCAGCCGAACTCATGCGATCCCACCTGTCCCGGCTCATCGCAGAAGTTGAAGCCTTCATCGAGAGGTACGACGGGGCGCTGCTCGAGAGGCTGATCCGCTGGAACGGAAGAGGCGTCGAGCAGGACGCCGGCTGGTCGCCGCAGCCACACTGATGCTGCGGGCCACGGCGTCTCGGCGGCCTGCATGTTTCGTTACGCCCCGAGGCAGCTCGCGCGGAGTAGCCGCGCCATCGCTAGACCGCCCCCATACTCGTGGATCGGGGTCTACCACTGGCCCAGGTCTGTCGCAGTTGACAGAGGCCGGTCTCACATGCGGTAATCCTCACCTAGCAGAGGAGCCCGGGCGCGAACAACCGAGACTGCGGCGCCTACCTCAGTTGTGAGTTCGTGCGCTTCGCCGCTGCACAGGACCCAAAGTTCCTCTGTCATTCCCGCATTTCCGCGCGAGGCCCGCCTCACGCCCCCGCAAATCGCGGCTCGAGGAGTCTTGAATGACGGACACCAGTCAATCCAACATCACGCAGGAAGATCGGGCTAGTAGCGCTCTCGTAAATGACGATCTTGCGCCCGCGACGGAGCGCAAGTGGGGCGCGTTCAGCATCTTTGCCATGTGGACTGCGAACGCTCACAGTATCGGAAGCTACACCTTTGCAGGTGGGCTGTTCTTTCTCGGCTTGAGCGGATGGCAAGTCCTGATTGCCTATGCGGCCGGGTATGCGCTGTCCTTAATCCCGCTGAACCTCGTCGGTTTTGCCGGACAACGAACCGGCGTCCCGATGTCGGTGTTCGCACGTGCAAGCTTCGGAGTCTACGGAGCGAACATTCCCGCGCTGACACGCGCAGTCGTCGCAATCTTCTGGTTCGGCATCCAGACCTACCTGGCCTCTGTAGCGCTCAGCGTCCTAATTCTGCGGATCGCCCCGAGCCTGGCGTCGTTCGCACAGTGGCAGTTCCTCGGACTTTCCGGCTTTGGGTGGGGTTGCTTCCTGATCGTTTGGGCATTGCAGCTTCTTGTCCTGCAGCACGGCATGGAGACAGTCCGCAAATTCCAGGTCTGGGCAGGACTACTCGTTCTCGTCATCATGCTGGTGTTGGCCGTTGCCATGATCGTCGCAGCTCGCGGCAAGATTGATCTGACCATGAGCTTCCACCCACTGTCCACAGGGCAGACGGTAGCGGCATTTCTCGGCGCGATGTTCCTGACCTGCGGATCAAATACGGCGGTCACGCTAGGATTTTTCGACTTCGCACGATTTTCGCCGAACCGGCGGGCTATCGTCATCGGCAATATCTTCGGGATGCCGGTTAACGCGGCGCTCTTCGCCCTGGTGTCCGTCGTCGTTACGCTCGGTGCGTTCGTTGTGTACGGCGACGCGATCGTCGATCCCGTGCTACTTGCTGCCCGGCTCGACAATGTTCCACTACTCGTGATCTGCGCCTTCATGTTCACGCTCGCAACGATCGGAATCAATGTCGCGGCGAACTTCGTCTCGCCATGCTATGACCTGGCAGGTATTTTTCCGCGATTCATCAACTTCAAGCGAGGTGGGATCATCACCGCGGTGCTCTCACTCGTCGTGACGCCGTGGAACCTCTACTCCAGCCCTGCGGTCGTAAACTACTTCATTGGGGCGCTTGGCGCCTTCCTCGGGCCCCTGCTTGCCGTGCTCCTCGTCGATTACTACCTTGTGCGCCGGAAGCACATCAGCATCGACGATCTTTACCGATCGGATGTGCGCGGTCGGTACTTCTACTGGCGAGGGTTCAACCCGCGCGCCCTCGCATCGTTCATTCCGGCTGCAGCAGTCTCCGCCTGCCTAGCCCTCATCCCGTACTTTCAGCCGTTTGCGCCATTCGCTTGGCTAGTCGGCGTCTTCTTGGCAGCACTGCTTCACTGGGCGGGGTATCAGGTCCGCTCGTCCAAGACCGAGCCGAGCGTGGCACAGGCGGCGTAGCCGCAGATGGTGCGAGGAATGGATCGGATCTGGGCGTGATCTCCCAGTAAGAAAGTCCGCGACTGCGACGGCGGCTGGTAGCCACGACGGGGACGTGCCCCTGTTCAACCCGGCAGACGAGGGCACCACCCGCTACCGCCGTCAGGGACAACAGTGGCACGCTGGGATTGAGCGGAATCGTGCCGGGATCCAGGAAGACGAACTTCTTCGGGACCTTGTACGTCAACCCCGTCCATTATGGACTGGCCTCCGGAACGCCGATCATGTGCCGCGACGAAATGGCCCCACGTGGAAGCGGTTCCTCAACGCCCAGGCCCAAGGCTTGATCACATGTGACTTCATGCAACTGGACACCGCCCTTGGCCAACGCCTCTTCGCCCTGGTTTCCGGGGCGAAGACGGCGACGTCGGCGTGGCTGATCCATGCTCCGAACGACACTTAGTGGAAATGGATTTCATCTTCGATTAGGCTGTGTCCCGCCACCGACGGTCGCCCAGAATGACCGTCACCGTCAGACCGGAGCGTGCCGTGCGTGTGTCGATCGACGTGGGGAAATGCATTGGCGTCGGCCAGTGCGTGTTCGCCGCAGCCGACATCTTCGACCAGGACGACAGCGACGGCACCGTACTGCTGCACGCTGGCGGGAAGGACGCGGAAGTTCCGGCTGCGCACCGCGATGCCGTGCTCGAAGCCGCGCGTCTTTGCCCGTCCGGCGCGGTGGCAGTCACGAGCTGACCCTGCCCGTCGATCATCATGGAGATCACCCTGTGACCCGGCACATCCACCGCCGCGCGTTCCTCCGCTCCTCGCTGTACGCGGCGGGGCTTGCGGCGCTCACCGCGTGCGGCTCGACACCCGCCACAGCTCGACGCGGCGGGACGTTGCGCGCCGCGTTCACCGGCGGCGGCGCGTCGGAAACCCTCAACTTCCTCACCGGACCGACGGCACTGGATTCGGTGCGGGCACGAGCAATGCACGGAAAGCTCGGCACACTGGATCCGGCCGCGCCTGACGGGGTGCGTTACGGCGTGCTGGAAGGCATCGACGTCAGCTCGGATCTTCGGACCTACACTCTCCGGCTGCGCAAGGGCGTGACCTTCACCGACGGATCCGCTCTGACCGCGCGAGACCTGCTGTACTCGCTCAACGCCCCGGTCCTCCTCGGCTCGCTTCCCTACCTCAAACCACCCGCGCAGAACTTCGACCTGGGCGCCGCCCGCATCGTCGACGATCTGACGTTAGTGCTGCCGGCCAAGCAACCGATCGCGGACGGTCGGCTGGTGCTGTGCCAGAGCACACTGGTGGTCAAGGACGCCACGACGGCCTTCACGCCGGCCATGCCGACCTGCGGCCCGTTCAGGATCACCGAGTTCGTCCCCGGTCAGGGAAGCACACTCGTCCGCCACGAGAGTTTCTACGGTCTGGCCCTGGGTAGCGGCCCGTACCTGGATTCTCTGGAGTTGCGTTCGATCCCCGACTCCAACGCCAGGGTGAACGCGCTGACCGGCGGGCAGCTCGACTTCGTCGGTGACATCGGCCCGGTCAAGGCCCGCACTCTGGAGGCCAACAAGCGGTTCGGGGCAAGCAGCGGGCAACTTCCGCACGCGACGTCGTTCGGGTTCATGATGAACCTCGCGCACAAGCCGTTCGACGACGTGCGCGTTCGCCAGGCATTCAAGCTCGCTGCGGATCGCGAGGGAATGGTCAGGTCCGTGCTGTTCGGCCGAGGCTTCGTCGGCAACGACCTGCCGTCGCTGGGATTCGCCGACTACGCAGCGGAAATCGCGCAGCGTCCGCACGACGTGCAACGAGCGCACGCACTACTGCGCGAGGCCGGGGCCGACGGGATGCCGATCACGCTGACCACCGGATCCGACGTCGCGGGCCTGGTTGAAGTGTCCACTTTGTACATCGAGAACCTCAAGGAGATCGGCGTCCAGGCCACCCTCGACCAACGTCCGCCGGGCCAGCTCTTCGCCGACATCAAGTCCTATTACCAGCTCCCGTTCGCTGCGACCTATTCGCCGCCTTCCCCGCCGCTGTCGGGATACGCCAACACCCGCACCGCGGGCGCACCCTCGACGTTCGGATTCAACCGCCCCGACATCGACGCGCTGGTGCTCAGGGCCCGCAGTGCGACCGGCCCCGCGCAGCGGCGCGAGGCCGCCATGCAGGCGCAGCGGCTGATATGGGAGGAGGGGAACTCGGTGCTCCCGGTGTTCGCCCCCACCATCAACGGACATGCCGCGAACGTGCAGGGCGTCACCAACGAGCCTTGGGCGGACTTCTCCGGCGCGTTCCTGGCATGAAGCTCGCGCTGTTCCTAGTCCGCCGTGTGGTCGCGGCGGTACTGTCACTGGTCGCGCTGTCGGCACTGGTGTTCGCAGCCACCGATCTGTTGCCCGGAGATGCCACCGACACCCTGGCCGGAGCGCAGGCCAGCCAGGGCGACCGCGACCAGTTGCGCGCACAACTCGGCTTGGACCGCAACGCCCTGGACCGGTTCACCTCCTGGCTGTCCCAGGCCGCCACCGGCGACCTCGGCACGGGTCTGGTCGGCGGGCGTCCGGTCGTGGCCGTGCTCGGCGAGCGGCTGCCCAACAGCCTGGTGCTGACCGCGCTCGCGTTCCTGCTGGCGGTCCCGTTGGCGATCGCGGGCGGGCTGCTGGCCGGTATGCGCGCGCAGCGGCGCAGCGACCGCGTGATCTCGGGCGGCGCGCTCGTCCTCGCCGGACTTCCCGAATTCCTGACCGTGGTGGCGCTGACCGCGGCCCTGTCGACCTGGCTCGGCCTGCTACCGGAAGTGTCGCTGGCCCCGGTGGGCGGACGCCCCTGGGACAGCCCTCAGGTGCTGGTTCTGCCGGCGCTGAGCCTGACGCTGGTTGGCGTGGCCACAGCGACCCGGCTCGTGCGCTCGGCCGTGGTCGATGTCGTCGACGCGCCGTACGTGGAGTCGGCGCGGCTGGCGGGCGTCTCCGGGGGCCGGCTGGCGGTTCGGCACGTGCTGCCCAACGCGCTGGGGCCGGCCGTGCAGGCCGTTGCGGTGATGTTCGGCGGCCTGACCGGCGGGGCCGTGGTGGTGGAGGCGATCTTCAACTACCCCGGCGTGGGCTACGAGCTCCAGCAGGCGGTCGCCAACCGGGATGTGCCGATGGTGCAGGGACTTTCCCTCGCGTTATGCGCGACCGCACTGCTCGCCCTGCTCGTCGGCGACGTGGTCGCTGCCCTGCTCGATCCCCGCCGGCGGGGGTTGTGATGGACCACCGCCGTTCCCGCGCATCGATCGCGATCTGCGCGGTGCTGGCCATCGGCGTCGCCGTGCTCGCGCTGTTCGGGCCGCTGCTGACCAGCGGGTCCCCCACCGAGCAGCGGTCGCTGCCATTCGAACCGGCGACCGGCCCGCTCCCACTGGGCAGCGACGAGATCGGCCGGGACGTGCTGGTGCGGGTGTTGCACGGCGGGCTGCCGGTCCTCGTCCTCGCGATGGGCTCCACGCTGCTGGCCAGTGCGATCAGTGTGGTGGTCGGATTGGCGACCGGACTCGCCGAACGGCGCGCGAGCGAGCTCACCGTCCGGATCATCGACGTCGTCGGGGTAGCCCCTCCCCTGCTGCTCATGCTGATCATCGCAACTGGGTTCCCCGGCAGCGACCTGGCCGTACTCGTCGCGGTCGCGCTGGTGTGCGTGCCGTTCTCGGTCCGGGTCGTCCGCGCCGCCGCACGTCAGGTGAGTGCACTCGGTTTTGTCGAGATCGCCCGTGCTCGTGGTGACCGGTGGTGGTCGGTCCTGCGCCACGACGTTCTCCCCGCCGTCTCCGGAACCCTGGTCGCCGAGCTGGGAATCCGGTTCACCGCCGCCATCCACCTCACCGCGACGGCGGGATTTCTCGGTCTCGGGCGGGGCGCCCCGGCCGCGAACTGGGGGCGCATGGTCAACGAGAACTTCCCCGGAATGGCGCTCAACCCGTGGCCGGTGCTGGTGCCCGCACTGCTGCTGGTGATGTTCGCGGTATCGGTCAACCTGCTCGCCGACGAAGCCGCACACCGGATCGGAGGTCGACGATGACGGTGGCCAGGATAGAAAATCTGGTCGTCACCCGCAGCCGTGACGGCGTCGCGGTGGTCGACGGAATCGGTTTCGCAGTGCGGCCGGGCGAGGTCGTGGCGCTGATGGGAGCGTCCGGGTCCGGAAAGACCACGACGGCGTTGACCTTGCTCGGTCACGTACGCCCGGGGCTCGAAGTCCGGTCCGGCTCCGTGCGCACTCAGGAATGTGATCCATTCGATCCCACGCACACCATGCGGCTGCGCCGTCGGATCGTCTCCTTCCTCGGGCAGGACCCGGCCTCCGCGCTCAACCCGGCTCGCCGGATCGGACGCCAGCTGGCCGAAACCGTGCGGATTCGGTCCGGGCTCCAGGGGGACGAGGTCGCCGCCGAGATCCGGCGCTTGCTGGCGCGGATGCGGCTTCCCACCGATGCCGGTTTCCTGCGGCGGTTTCCGCACCAGCTTTCCGGGGGGCAGGCTCGGCGGGTCGCCTTCACCCGGGCGCTGGCTGGTTCGCCTGCGCTGCTGGTGCTCGACGAACCGACCGCCGGGCTCGATCCCGCCGTGGCCGAGGACGTGCGTGGTTTGATCGGCGAGGCGTTGACCGGCTGCGCGGCGGTCCTGGTCAGTCATGACCGGGCCACGGTTCGCGCGCTCGCACACCACGTGCTCGTGCTGGAACGAGGCAAGGTGCACGACGCTGGATCCCCGCACGAAGTCCTCGCTCCGCGGCCTGCCACCACACCGCTACCGTCCACTTCAGACCATGAAGGCGGGTTGGTCATCTCCGGGCTGAGGGCCGGGCACGGCAAGCAGGCGGTGCTGCACGGCATCGACCTCCGCGTGGCGGCCGGCCAGTGCGTTGCCGTCGTCGGACCGTCCGGCTCCGGGAAGTCGACACTGGCGCGTTGCGTGGTCGGACTGCACCGGCGTCATGCGGGCACGATGTCCCTCGATGGCGTTGCGCTCGCTCCGGCCGCCGCACGACGCCGCGCCGACCAGCGACGCGCGGTCCAGTTGGTCGCGCAGGACAGCGCGGGAGCGCTGAACCCGCACGAAACCGTACGGTCCGCGCTGACCCGACCGATGCGAGCACGTTCCGTCGAGCAGGCCGAGCGCGAAGCCGAGCGGTTGCTCGGTCGGGTCCGGCTGCCGGTGACCTTCCTCGACCGCTATCCCGGCTCCCTCTCCGGCGGCGAGCGGCAGCGGGTCAACCTGGCCCGCGCGCTGGCCTGCGACCCCACGGTGCTGGTGTGCGACGAGGTGACTTCCGCGCTGGACGCAGGTACCGCCGATGCGGTGCTGGACCTGCTCGACGAGTTGCGCGCCACGCTGCGGCTCTCCGTCGTGCTAATCACCCACGACCTTTCCGAAGTGGTGCGCTGCGCCTCGCACGTGACGGTGCTCGGCGGGGGCCGGGTCGTCGAGTGCGGACCGGTCTCGGAGGTGCTCACCGATCCGCGACATCCGGCCACCCGCGCACTGGTGGAGCACGCACCGAGCATCACGACCACGGAGGGCTGATGCGATCGGCCTCGCCGATCTCACCGCCTTCAGGGGGGCCCGCGGCTGCGGACGCACGATCCGGTTGCCTGCTTCACCCGGCCCGATCTGCTTTACGCGGAACGGGGATTGCCTGCGCTCACAAGCACCTGCGCTGCGAGTTCGTGCCGCCCTAACCGCGTAGCTGACGAGTCCGGATGGTCGCCACGGCGATCAGCACGCCAAGCAGGGCCAGTCCGAGTGAGACCAGGCTGATGGCGGCGATCCCGTCCGCGAACGCGGTCTTCGCCAGGTCGACGACCGGGGGTTCGAGCCCGCCGAACCTACCTGCCGCCACAGCGGCCCGCGCGGCCTCCGGCGCCCCGGTCATGCCCGCCTCGACCCGGGCTGACAGCACCGCGCCGAACGCGGAGACACCCAACGCGGTGCCCAGCGGGAAGAACGAGTTCACCAGCCCGCTGGCCATCCCGGACCGCTCCGGTGGCACCACTCCGACCGAGATGGTGATCAGCGGCGGGAACAGCAGTCCGGCGGCGGCACCCAGGACGAAGAAGCCCGCCAGCGCGACCGTCCACGGCGAGTCCGGGCCGATCCTGGTCAGCAGCGCGAAGCCGACCGCGAAACCGGCGAATCCGGTGGCCAGGACCGGCAGGAGCCCGAGACGGTTGACCAGCCTGCCGGCCACCAGCGAGGTCACCACCGCCAGCACCGAGAGCGGCAGCAACCGCAGACCTGCCTGCAACGGCGAGTAACCCAGCATTCCCTGCAACCACAGCGCGAGGTAGGTCAGCGTTCCCAAGTTCAGCATGCGGGTCAGCAGGCTGAGCACCGCCGCTCCGGAGAAGGAGCTGATGCGGAACAGCCCGAGATCAAGCATCGGGTCAGCGCTGCGGCACTCCACCGCCAGGAAGGCCAACAACCCCACGCACGCAAGGGCCATCGAAACGACCACGTCGAGTCGACTCCAGCCGCCTTCGGCTCCGGTGACCACGGTGTAGTTGATCGCGAACAGAGTCCCGGTCGCCAGTGCCGTGCCGGGCAGGTCGAACCGCCCACCGCGCCGGCCCGCACCCGATTCGGCGATCAGGTACGCGGTACCGACCAGCAACAGCACACCGGGCACGAGGTTTACGAAGAACATCGACCGCCAGCCGAAGGTGTCGACCAGCGCACCACCGGCCAGCGGCCCCAGCGCCGCCGCGCCGGCGCTGACACCGCTGAACACACCCATCGCCGAGGCACGCCGCTGCGGCGGGTAGGCCTGCGCCAGCAGCGGAATCGCGGGGGCGTAGGTCATGGCTCCGCCGATGCCCTGCACAGCGCGGGCCACGGTTAACGCCACCGGTCCGGTCGCCAGTCCACATGCCACCGAGGACGCGGTGAACACGCCGACACCCACGATGAACATCCGCTTGCGACCGATGCGGTCCGACAACGAGCCCGCCGGCAGCAGCAGCGCGGCGAACACCAGCGGGTAGACACTCACCACCCATTGCAGGTCGGGCAGCGTCGCACCCAGGCCTGTGGCGATCTCCTCCAAGCCGATGTTGAGGATGGTGATGTCCAACGTCATCAGAGCGCCTGCGACGCAGACCAGCGCAAGCGTCCAGCCCGGGTTTCGCGTTGCGGTCGTGGTCATTTCACCAGCACCGCCAGTTCCGGTGGTGCGACCTCGCTGACGACGGACGGCACCGGCCGGGTCGGCAGACCGGACTCCGCTGCGATCAATTCAGTGTCCACTGTGTACCATTCGTAGCTGTCGGAGACCTCACGCACGAGGACGTCGTCCCGGTGCACCTTCCAGGTGTTGGTGAACCGCATCAGGTCCGGACCGGCGGGTCGCCCGGCCACCCACCACTCGTAACGCTGCCGTCCGAGCCGGGCCGTGAGCGACAGCGTCTGCGGGATCTGCCGGGAAGTGCGCACTCCCATCAGCTCCACCACGACGATCCCGCCCGGCACCAGTCTTTCGGAGACCCTCCGCCACAACCGCGTCCGTTCCGAAGCGTCCAGGTGGCCGACGACACCGAAGATCACCACTGCGGCCAGTCGTGGCGGCAGGTCGAGATCCGGCGCGGATTGCGCGGTGATCGTCACCCGCCCGCGAAGATCGTCATTGGCGGCGACGCGGCTGGTGAGGATCGCCCGCATCGGTGGCGACGGTTCGGCCGCGACGATCCGTGCCCCCGGGAGGGCGTCGGCGATGACCTCCGTGACGCGCCCGGTCCCTGCTCCGATCTCCAGCACCACGCCGGCATCGACGTCCACATCGGACAGCGCGGCGCGCAAGGGCGGTCCGCTGCTGCGAACCTGCCGATCGGCCACCAGTTCGTAGAACTCCGCGGTCGGTGTGTAGTCGCCGCGCATCGCTCCCCTTCCAGATTTCACGGCATGTCCGTCCATTCAGGCCCCGTTCTGGCCACCGCCGGATCCAGTCGTCGCAAGATCGCCGCGATCACCTCCCGCCGACGCGGGCCGAGGTAGAAGTGGTTTCCTTCGAAGCTTTCGACATCGGTTCGCCCGGCGGTCATCGACCGCCAACCTTGCGCGCCGGCGACGTCGAGCTCGGGATCGGTGTCGCCGACGAACACTCCGATCGGGCAGGTCAGTTTCGGCTCCGGGCGCGGGCGGTAAGTCTCGATCACGCGGTAGTCGCCGCGCACGTAGCCCAGGACAACGGCGCGCAGATCCGGGTCGGACAGCACGTCGGTGTCGGTTCCGCCGAGCCGGACCAGCTCGGCGCACAGGCCGTCGTCGTCGCGCAAGTGCACGTCACCGGGTTCGGCCTGGTGTGGCGCGGGGCGTCCGGACACCAGCAGCCAGTCCGGCTCGACTACGTTCAGCCGGCGCAGGCGTTGCACTGTTTCGTACGCGACGGTCGCGCCCATGCTGTGTCCGAACACCAGGTACGGACGGTCCGCGATGCGTCGCACGGCGCCCGCGATGCCCTCGACCAGTTCGTCCATGCTTTCGGCCAGTGGCTCGGTGAACCGGTCTTCGCGACCCGGATACTGCACCGCGACGAGCTCTACCGATGGTGGCAGTAGCGCCGCCCAAGCGCGGTAGGCTCCCGCTCCTCCCCCGGCATGCGGCATGCAGACCAGCCGTACCGCCGCCGCGGGGCGCGGGGCGTACCGGCGCAGCCACGGTCCCAGTCGTGAGCTCATCGTCATCACCAGTCCACCGGCATCGATTCGAGGCCGAATGTGGCGGCGTCGTGCTTGAAGTCCAGCTCCGCGAGCGGCACCGCCAACCGCAGGTCCGGCAGCCGGCGAATGATCGTGCCCAGCGCGATCTCCAGTTCTAGCCGCGCCAGGTTCTGCCCGATGCACTGGTGGATGCCGTAGCCGAAGGCCATGTGGTGCCGACCGGCCCTGGACAGGTCGATCTCGTCGGGTGCGCCGAACACTTCGGGGTCGGTGTTGGCGGCGCCAAGCAAAGCGATGATCCCGTCCCCGGCCGGGATTCGGGTACCGGACACGTCCATGTCGCGGGTGGCCACCCGAAGTGGGATCGAGTCCGCGATCGACAGCACCCGCAGCAGTTCCTCGACGGTGTCGGGCACCCGGGACGGATCTGCGCGCAGGGCCGCCAGCAGCTCCGGGCGTTCCAGCAGCAACAGCGTGCCCAGGGCGATCATGTTCGTCGTGGTCTCGCGTCCGGCGATGATGGTGATGCCGATCGTGGACAGCACTTCCTGGCGGTCGGCCTCGCCGGTCAGCAGGTGGTTGACCACCAGCTTGGACAGCAGGTCCTCGCCGGGGTCGGTGGTGCGGCGGTCGACGAGCTCGCCCAGCATGCGGAACATGTTTCCCAGGGCGGCGGTGACCTCCTGTTCGCTGCTGTTGCGACCCCCGGAGATCCTGGTGACGTCGCGGAAGAATTCCAGGTCCGCTGTGGGCACCCCGGCCAGCTCCAGCACCGTGGACGTCGACACCGCGTTGGCGAAGGCCGGGACGTAGTCGGCCGTCGGGCCGGCCGCCTCCATCTCGTCGATCAGGCGGTCCACGGTGGACTGGATGCCCGGTCGCATCGACTTCACCCGCTTGACGGTGAACTCCGCCTGCAACATGCGGCGGTATCGGGTGTGCTCGGGCGGGTCGGTGCGGATGAAAGGCCGTGACTTCGCGGCGGCCTCCCGCTCACCGAGCCCCAGTGCGGGCAGGTTCTCGTGCCGGGCATCGGCGCTGATCGACGGGTCGGCGAGCACGGAGCGCACATCGTCGTAGCGGGTGAGGATCCACGCTTGCTTGCCCGTGGGCAGGGTGACCCTGGCGACGGGTTCGTCGGTGCGCAACGCGGCGTAGGCGGCGGGCTGACTGAAGGGGCATTCACGGCGGATCGGGAACTGCCGCGGCGTCTCGGTGGTGTTCTGCTCGGTCATCGGTGAGTCTCTCCGGTCTGGGGAGTGAGAAGGCCGATCGGTGTCGACCCGGTGGCGGACATCGGCTTCATCGTGAGCCCGGCGCTGCGGGCCTCGGCTGCGACGACGTCCAGGCCGAAAGCACGCCAGTCGTAGGAATCGCCGACCTCGCGGACCAGGTTCGGGCCGTCGTGCACCCGCCAGGTGGTGTGCATCCGCACGACGTCGCCGGTCTCCGGCTCAGCCCTGAACCACCACTCGTAGCGCTGGTCGCCGATGGTCTCGGTGGCCAGTCGGGTTTCGGGCACGGACGTTGGACGGGCCATGCTCATCAGTTCCACGACGACGACACCTCCGGGTGCCAGTCGGGCGGCCAGGTCGTGCCACAGCTGGACCCGGTCGGCGGCCGGGAGATGCCCGACGACCCCGCACACCACTGCGGCGGAAATCCGGTCCGGAAGCGTGAGTTCCTGCGCCCGCTCGGCGGTCACCGTGACCCGTGACCGCATGTCCTGGTCGGCGAAAACGCGGCTGGTGAGCACCGCGCGCATGCCCGCTGCCGGTTCGCTGGCCAGGATCTCGGCGCGCGGGTGTGCGCGGGCCATCGCGATGGTGAGCAGTCCGGTGCCCGCACCGACCTCCACGATCGGACCGACATCAGTGTCCATATCGGACAGTGCGGCGAGCACGGCGGGGGCGCTGTGCTCGCGAACGTGGTTCGCGGCGGCCAGGTCGAAGAACTCAGCCGTCGGCGAGTAGGACTCCACCTCGGCCGGTTCCGGCTCTACATGGGTCAGCTCGGCGACCGCCAGCACCTCCGGTTCGTTCGGCCGGATGACCTCCGGCGGGCCGAGCCGACGCGCGACGTCTGCCCAGACCCGGTTGACCGTGATGTCGTACTGCCCGGCCTTGAGCGGATCCGCACCCTCGGTGATCGCCGCCCGCATCTCCCGCAACGCCCGTCCGATCGCCGCCGGCCATGCCTTGTCGAACACGTCGTGGAACGAGCCCGGCTCGCTTCCCGGCACGATCGATGTGCTGGGCAGCCGGGTCGACGGGCCGTCGAAGACCAGCCGGTGGTCAGCGTCGCGGCGGGCATGCATGCGCGGGCTCCACAACACCGGGCCGTGCGTGTCGGCCAACGTGAGCACGCCGCCTTCGGCGGCCAGGGTGATCCGGTGCCACAGCAGGGCATGGTTGTCGCGGTCGGCGGGGTCGAGCTGGTTCTGGACCCGCAGGGAAACCGGTACTCCGCAGATCACCATCGACAGCGATTGCAGCGGATGTTGTCCGCCTGCCAGCACCGCCAGTTCGTCCGGTGGCTCCCGCCACGGCCGGATCCCGCCCAGTGCACGCCCAAGCACGTCGATGAGCGGGTAGAGCACGTGGATTGGGGTGAGCGCGTCGACGAACAGGGGCCGTTGGCGTGCGCGCAGCCGTGTGGCCGCGTCGACGAACGTCTTGACCGGTCCGACGTGTGGGTAGTGGGAGTTGACCCGGTACTGCACTCCGCGTTTGCGCGCCAGCTTCAGGCAGGCGCTGAGCTCGTCCAGGTGCACCGGGTGTTCCTGCATGACGTGCAGCCCGCGAGCGATCAACTCCTTGGCCAGTTCGGTGCCCGCACCCCCGGAGATGGCCGAACCCACGACGACGCACGCCAGATCGATGTCGTCGGGAAGCGCCTCCACCGCGTCGTAATGCGGCACGCCTTCGCGCTCGGCCAACACCCGGGAGGCGGCGCCGCCCCGGCTCAGGATGCCCGCCAGGGTGAATTCGGACTCCAGTGCGCGCAGCGCCTTCACGTAGAGGCGGCCGAAGTTGGTGCCGCAAACCACGACCCGCAGCGTCACAGCACTCCCTCCTCGATGTCGGACTCGTCGGCGATCGAACAGACCTCACCGAGACCCGCGACGACCTCCGCTGGATCGAGTACGTCGCACGCGAAGTGCCCGCCCGGGGGGACCGCGCCCGCCAGCACCGCGAACACGGTCAGCGCGCCCACGGTGGCGGTGAGCCGATAGCTGCTGGTGGCACGCAGCACCACGGTCCGCTCGGTCTCACCATCGTCGACGAGCCCGGTCATCGCGAAGACCATCAGGTAGTACTCCCGACGTCCGGCCAAATCGAGATCGGCCGCGCGGACCATCCGTTCCGCGATCCGATCCGGCGGCGTCGCACCGGCGGTCAGCGACGGCAGGGAGCTCAGCAAGGTCCAGGTCTGCCTTCCCGGCCAGACGTTGAGCCAGTCCAGTTCGCTCAGCCGAAGCGACTCGGCGAGCCGGATGCTTTCGCTACTCAGGATCGGTTGCAGCGCAACCGTTCCCGGGAAGTGCGGCGCCTCGGCGTGCTCCCGGGCGGTCAGCGCCCGGGAGCGGACCCGTCCGTCGCGCCAAGCCGCCAGCGGCTCGCCGAACGCCGCCCCGTCCGCACCACCGGTCTCCAGCGACAGCATCATGTCCACCGCCACCACCGGCGAGCACCGCTCCAGTCCGCCGACATGGGCCGTCAGGGTCCGGGGCCGGTCGAAGCCGGCGGCCAGCCAGCGCGGGAGGATGCTCGACAGCCCGGGAAGTGTCCCGGCGGATACCACCGCGACCCCGTCACCATCGAGAAGTCCCTTGGCGCGCAGTCCTTCCAGCACCGGGTCGTCCCCGGCGACGTCGATGTAGTGGGCGCCCGCGGACAGGGCCGCGACCGCGACCGCATCCTTGAGGCGATAGGTCGGCCCCGCGCAGTTGAGGACCACGTCGCAACCCGCGCAGAACGCCGCGAGGCTTTCCCGGTCCTCGGCGTCGACCCGCCGCACGTCTGCGCCGGACAACGCCTCGACGCGCCGAGCACCGAGGCGCAAGCGCACTCCGCCGAGCTCATCCAGTGCCGCGACAGCGGCACTGCCGACCGCACCCGACGCGCCCAGCACTCCTACCCTCGGGAGGTTCATGCGATGACCGCCCCGTTCGTGAGATCGGTCAGCAGCTTGAGCATTCCCGGCGAGTGCTGCACGGACAGGCAGCTGAAGTGATCGCCCGCGATGTCGACGATCTCCAAGTCGCCCAGGGTCAGCTCCTCCCAGTGCTCGGTGACCGCTGCTTTGCTGCCGGGGAACGGGTAGGCGCCGCTGTGGCGCAGGAACGTGATGTCACCGGCGTAGGGCTCGGGGGCGTAGCGGGTGATCGCGAAAACGCTCTGGCGGAAGGTCTGGAACAGCCTCATCATGTGCTCGGGCTCATACATGCCCGCCGACGCGGGCACCGCCTCGCACATGCGCGTGATGCGTTGCAGCCGCGGTATGTCCGCGAGTTTGCGGAAGTTCTCTCCGATGTCGGCGAATTCCCCGGTCAACTCGGCGAATCCGCCCTCGCGCATCACTCCTGGCGTGGCCGCCAGCACCTCGGCCGCCGCGGCGGCCACTCGGTTCTCGTCCGCCGGGAAACCCAACGCGCGCGGGTCGATGCCCATCATGACCGCGAACGAGTACTCCGAGAGGAGTTCGTCGTCGAGGCGGAACCGCGGGCTGTGGCTGCTGATCACGGTCAGCGACTCGATTTCGGCGCCTGCCTCTGTCAGGCCGCGTGCTATCTCAGTGGCCAGCAGACCGCCCAGGCAGTACCCGACGACGTGCAGCCTGCGCGCGCCGGAGTCGAGCAGGGCACGCACGTAGTCGGCGGCCATCACCTCGATCAGTCCATCTGGGTCGGCATCAAGGAAAGCCTGCAGGTCCGGGATTTCAAGCGCCGCCACCGTTGCGTTGCCCGCCGACCGGCGGCGGATCTCGGTGATCAGCGACCGGTAGGGCATCGCGGTTCCAGTGCCCGCGTGCACTAGGACGGTGACCGGGTCGGCTCCCGACCCGTGTAGGCGTACCAGCGGTGAGGACTTCACACTCATCGGCGCGTCCTCGCCGATCCCGCCGGCGCGGGTGACTCCGCGCAGATACGCGGCGAGCGCCGCCACCGTCGGCTTGCGCAGCATGTGCCGCAGCACGACTTCCCATTCCAGGCTCATCACGTCCGGCACGCGCTCGCGGAGCAACCCGACGAGCCTGGCCACCAGCAGTGAATCCCCGCCCAGGGCGAAGAAGTCGTCGTGTCTGCCGACGTACTCGCGGTCGAGCAGTTCGGCCCACAACGCGGCGATCTGGCGCTCGGTCGCGTCGACCGGCTCCCCGGACTCGGCCGCCTGCGACCCGCTGTTGCCCACCGAGGGCAGCCACGACAGCATCGTCGCCCGGTCCACCTTGCCATTGCCCGTCAACGGCAGCGCATCGACCAGCTGCCAGTGCCCGGGAACCATGTATTCGGGCAGCATGCGAGCCGCGTGCCGGGCCAACTCCCCGGGGCTCAGCCGGTGGCGATCGGTCTTGAGCCGGGTCAGGAACAGGTGCTGACCTGCCTGGTGCAGCGGGCTTTCCCGACCGGGAAGCACGGTGGGCTCGGCCCCGGCCTCGGCGAGCAGGCTCGACCACTGCTCGGCGGTGAGGAACGACTGCCCGCGCTCGGCGCGAACGTCGTGGTACGGCCCGTTGCGCACCTCCATGAACTCCATCGACACCTGCAACGCGCAGTTGTCGTCGCGAGTGTTCTCCAGCAGCACCAGCCAGCCACCAGGTACCAGCAGCTCGCGGACCCGCGCCAGCGCCGCGGTCGCGTCTTGGGTGTTGTGCAGGACGTTCGCACACACGACCACGTCGAAGGTGTTCGGCGAGTACCCCTGCGTGCGGATGTCCTTGCCGACGTCGAACCGCCCGTAGCGCACCCACGGGAACTCGGCGAACCGCTCGCGCGCTTCAGCGAGGAAGAACTGCGAGGGGTCGGTGAAGGTGTACTCGACGGAGTGCTCGGCCAAAGCGGGCACCAGGTCGGCTGCCGTTCCCGCCACACCGCCCCCGATCTCCAGCACCCGCAACGCTTCATCGGAGAAGTGCTGTTCGGCGATGGCACGCACCCCGGAAATGACGGCCTGGTTGAGGTGCTGCATCGCCAGGTTGTCCCGGTATGCGGCTTCCATGACGTCGGAGGGCGCGCCCGGGTACAGCAGCGCACGGATGTCCAGGTCGCCGCTGAGGAGACTGTCGAGGGAGTCGACGCAGGTGCGAACCGCTTCGACCAGGTCGCTGCTCCACCCGGCGCGTTCCTGCGCGGACTCCACCCGCTGCCAGGCCTGCTCGCACTCCCCTGCTTCCGGAATTACCAGTCCGGTGAACCGGCCGTCGGCGGTCTGGGTCAGCCGGCCGTGCGTGACCAGCGACCGCAGCCAACGGTCGAGAACGTGTTCGTTGACCGCGCTCACGCGCACCCGCTGCCGGATCTCCGTGCTGTCGTGGCTTGCACCTTCATCGAACAGGCCCCCTTCGGACAGCGTTCGCGCCATCGCCACCAGGGCCACGTCGTCCATCGCCGCCAGGAATGCCGCCAGTGCATCCCGGTCCACTGCGGACTCTGACTGCCGTGCCGTTTCCATCGCGGCGGCCACCACGTCCGCCGCCTCCGACGGGTCGTCCTCGACCGACGGGGCGGGTTCGACGACCGCGGCCAGGCGCTGGCCGTCCACGACCACCGCGGCCGAGGCCACGCCGGGATGCTGGAGCAGGGCGGACTCGATCTCTGCGAGTTCGATGCGGTAACCGCGAATCTTGACCTGGGTGTCTTCCCGACCCAGGAACTCGATGTCGCCGTCCGGCAGGTAGCGGCCGAGATCGCCGGTGCGGTAGAGACGCCGCCCGGTCGCGGGGTGGGTCACGAAACGTTGCGCGGTCCGGTCCTCATCACCGAAGTAGCCCATAGCGACCCCGGTTCCGCCGATGTAGAGCTCACCCACGGACCACTCTGGACAGTCCCGCAGGGATTCGTCGAGCACGTGGAAGGTCTGGTTCGCCAAGGGTTTGCCGTAAGGAATGCTCGGCCGAGCGGGGTCCACTCCTGCGATGGGGTGGTGGATAGACCAGATCGCGCCCTCGGTCGCCCCGCCGAGGCTGACCAACCGCAGTTCGGGCAGCAGTTCGCGGATCGCGTCGGGCAGGGTGACCGGAATCCAGTCGCCGGACAGCATCGCCAGCCGCAGGCCGGGCAGTGACTGCGGGGCCGAACGCAGGTAATCGTGCAACATCTGCATCTGCCCTGGAACCGAGTTCCACAGCGTGACGCCCTGTTCAGCGACCAGTTCGGCCCAGTGCGAGGGATCGCCCCTGCGCTGCGCGTCGGGCAGCACCAGCGTTCCGCCCACCGCCAGCGGCCCGAAGATGTCGTATACCGAGAGGTCGAAACCGAGCCCGGCCAGGCCGAGGACCGCGTCGCCCTCGCCCACGTCGAAGCGGTCGTTGATGTCGGCCACCGTATTGCGCGCCGCGCGGTGGCTGATCATCACACCCTTGGGACTGCCGGTGGAACCGGACGTGTAGATGACGTAGGCCAGGTCGTCCGCGGCCGATCCGGACACCGTTTCCTCGGTGGAAGTCCGCTCATCGACGACGAGGACTTCGGCCCCGCCGCCGGGATCCGCGGCATCGACCAGCCACGGCTGGGTGAGCACCAGGCGCACTCCGGCGTCGGCGAGGATGGCCGCCCGGCGGGCAGCGGGCTGCGCGGTGTCGACCGGCAGGTAGGCACCACCCGCCAGCAGGGTGCCGAGCACGGCCGCGACCTGCTCCCAGCCCTTGTCCATCACCACCGCGACCGGCTCGGCGGCACCGACTCCGGCGGCGCGCAGCCGGACCGCCACCGACCGCGCCCGGCCCGCCAGCTCGCCATAGGTCACCGCTGCAACAGGCGTCCGCACGGCGATCACGTCCGGAGTCAATTCCGCCTGGGCCATCACCGGCTCGTGCAGCAGCCCGCCGGGCAGCGCGGTAGCGGTGTCGTTGACGACGCATCGCCGTTCACGCTGGTGCGCGGGCAGTTCCACCGGGTTCGCCCGGTGCAGGACCCGCTCGTCCTCGGCGATGCGCCGGACGAGGTCGACGTAAGCGGCGAAGGCGTCGTCGACCAGGCCGGGCGGCAGCACGCCCTCGCGGGTGTCCCAGGACAGCGCCAACCGCTCCCCGCGCGGCATCACCTGGCAGTCGATCCAGACCTGCGGTGTCTGACTGATGGCGTAAGTGACCTCACCGCGCGGGACGGCCGGCGTGACCGGGGTGTCCATCGTGCTGGTGAACACCACCGGCATCAGCACCGGTTCGCCACCCGCTCGCCGGGACAGCTCGCCCAGAACCTCGCTCCCGCTGAACAACGGGTGGGCGAGGTCTTCGAGCAGCTGCGCCGACAACGCCGCAGCCCTGTCTGCGAGGCCGACCTCCTCGGTCAGGTCCACGGCCAGCAGTTCCACCGAGGTGAAGTCACCGACCAGCTTGGGCACGTCGGGGTGCAGGTCCAGCCGCTGGAAGGTCGGGATATTGAGGGTGAACCGCCGTCCCCGGCTCCACCGGCCGACGATCTCGGCATAGGCCGCCAGCAACAGCGCCGACGGGGTCAGCCCGACGCCTGCGGCGCGTTGACGCAAGGACGTCCACTGCGCCTCGGACAGTTCGTCCTCAAGCCTGCGGAACCGCACGTCGCCGTCCGTAGCCGCCAACGCCCACTCCGGAACGGGCAGCTCGGGCGCGGGTGGGATCGCCTCCACCCGCCGCATCCAGTAGTCGCGGTCCCGCGCCGGTACTCGGCGGAGTCAGCCCTGCCGCGCCGGGCCAGCAGGTAGTCGCGGAACGTCAGTGAAAGCGGGGCGAGTTCAAGCTCCGGATCGGTGTAGAGCTGGTCGAACTCGGCGAGCAGCAACTGCACGCTCGCGTAGTCCACGATCAGCAGGTCCAGGGACAGGTGGAGTACTGATCGGCGATCGCCCTGGGTGATCCGGACGGTGAACAGGGGCCATCGATCGGTCTCGGCGACTCGGTGCGACAGCTGCGCACGCGTGGCCATGACCGCCGCCTCGACCGCTGCGTCATCCTGCCCCCGCAGGTCCGTCACCGCAATGCGGTGTTCGGGCACCTTTTCGAGCACCACCTGGTAGCCCTCGTCGTGCACCACGGCGCGCAGCATGTCGTGCCGGGCGATCAGCGCGTCCCATGCGTGCTGCGCCCGGTCCGGGTCGAGGTCCGGGTAGGTCAGTTCCACATAGGCATGGCAGGCCACGCCGCCGTACTCGTAGAAATCACCACGCCCGAGGAGATAGGCGGCTTGCAGGTCTGACAGCGGAAACGGCTCGTGCCGTCCGCCAGAGTCGTGCTCGATCGCCCTGGTCGGCGCCGACAACCGTTCGACGATGGCCTGTTTGTGCTGCCGCAGCAGGGACTTCCGTTGCTCAGTGAGGGTGCCGCGCGGCGCGCGGAAACGAAGCTGTCCTGCTTCGACCCAGAACACGACGCCATCGCGTTCAAGTGCTTCGAGTAACTCCCCAACGTCCATGATGCCCCGTTCTCGCGCACGGCCGCACCCTGCGTCGTTGCGCAGGCGGCGAACCGAATTCCAGTGATTCCCGCAACAGGCGGGTCCATCTCAGCAGTTGAGCCGTCAGACTCTATTGCGAATGAATATCATGTTCGATAAGGCTATCAAACCAGAAGTGGACTCCCCTTGGCCAGAGCACGCCGCTGGCCCGACCCGAAGGACGACGGATGGCACAGGACTGGCCGGGCTGGCCCAACACCGACGCGGATCGCTACCGAGCCGCTGGGTACTGGGCGGGCCACACCTTCGACCAGCTGCTCACGAGCTGGTCGGTTGAACATGGCGACCGCACCGCGCTGGTCGACGGCGAGCGCAGGTTCAGCTACGCCGCGCTGGAAGCCGAGGTCGACCGGGTCGCGCGTGGACTGCGCGGTCTGGGCGTCACCCGGGGCGATCGCTTCATCGTGCAGCTGCCCAACATCGCCGAGTTCGTCATCGGCTGGTTCGCCCTCCAACGTGTGGGTGCGGTCCCGGTGCACGCGATGCCCGCGCACCGAGCAGCCGAGATCGAACACCTCGCGCGGCTCTCCGGAGCCGTCGGCTACTTCATCGCCGACCGGCACGCACGGTTCGACTACCGCGAGCTGGCCGCAGAGGTCCGCAAGACGCGGCAGGACTGCGCCGAATCGCTCAAGCACGTCATCGTCATCGGCGACCCGGGTGAGCACGACTTCGTCTCCTTCGCCGACCTGGCCGAGCGCGGTGGCCCCACCGCCACCGGCCCCACCGCCGGCACTGCCGATTCCGGCGATCTGGCGCTGTTGCTGCTTTCCGGTGGCACGACAGGACTTCCCAAGCTCATCCCCCGCACCCACGACGACTACGCCTACAACGCGCGCGCCAGTGCCGAGGTCTGCGGACTGACCCGCGACTCGGTGTTTCTCTCGGTGCTTCCGATCGGGTTCAACTTGCTGAACTACACCAGGCTCGATGACCCCGACGAGCTGCGGTGCACCACCCAGGGCGTGCCGCTGAGCCCGGACGACGAGATCCGCGTCGTCGACGAGCAGGACAACCCGGTACCCGACGGCGAGCCCGGCGAACTGCTCACCCGAGGCCCCTACACCCTGCGCGGGTACTACCGGGCGGCCGAGCACAACGCGCGTTCGTTCACCCCCGACGGCTTCTACCGGACCGGCGACCTCGTGCGACGGCTGCCCAGCGGCCACCTGATCGTCGTCGGCAGGGTCAAGGACCAGATCAACCGTGGCGGGGAGAAGATCCCGTCGACCGAGGTGGAAGGGCATCTGCTGGCTCACCCCGCGGTCAAGGGCGCTGCACTGGTCGGCCAGCCCGACGCGGTGTTCGGCGAGGTCCCGGTCGCCTTTCTGGTCTGCCACGGGCAATCCCCCACGCTGCGCGAGGTCACCGCGTTCCTCAAGGAGCGCGGGCTGGCTCCCTACAAGCTGCCGACCCGGCTGGTCCTCGTCGAGGAATTCCCGCACACCGCGGTCGGCAAGATCGACAAGAAGGCGCTCGCCGCCCGGCTGGACTCCTGATCGCATGATCAGCCGAACCTGTCGGGGTCGCAGAAAGCGAGGTCGTACGAGGGTGGACGCCCCATGACGAGGTCTGCGACCGCCTCTCCCACCCCCGTCGCGTGCTTGAAGCCGTGGTTGTTGCAGCCGCCCGCGATCACCAGCCGGGGATCGCGGCGCGGCCGGCCCAGCAGGAACTGGTTGTCGGGGGTGCGGGTGTACATGCAGACCGAGACCCTGGCGGGAACTTCCCGCACCCCCGGCACCGCCGTGCGCAGCCGCCCGACCAGCAGGTCCCAGTCCTCGGGTGAAACGGACCTGTCGAAAGCCTCCGGGTCGATCACCGGGAACCGGCCGTCGGAGTCCTCCAGACCGAGCTTGACCAGGCCGGCGTGCGCGTTGTTCCACGGCAGGATTCCGTGTCCCCAGACGCACACGCCGTCATCCAGCTGCCGCATGAACACCGGAAGCCGGTCCAGCACGAACCGTTCCCGGTCGGCCATCGGCTCGAACCAGGTCATCGGCATCCGGACCGTCTCCACCGGAAGTTCGTCCACAAGGGATCCCAGCCAGCCACCGGCGGTGACCACGACCTGCCGGACCCGCAGGTCGCGCACCGGTGTTGACACCACCGCGCCGTCGGTGACCAGTTCGACGCCGGTGACCTTGGTGTCGGTGAACACCCGCGCCCCGGCGGCCTCGGCGATCCGCACCGCGGCAGCGATCGCCCGTTCCGGCCGGATCAGCCCGGCGCCCTGCTCCCACACTCCGATGTGGTGGTCAGGCAGCCCTGCGTGGACCGGCATCCGATTGCGCAGGTCCCCCGAGTCCCACATCTGGACTGGCAGGTCGTGCACCCGCGAGGCCGCCAGCGTTCCGGCGATGATGTGGCCGTCACGCGGTCCGATCAGCAGCCCGCCGGAAGAGTCGATCAACGGCTGCCCCGCCGACGACTGCAATTCGTGCCACAACTCCAGGGAACGCCGAGCCAGCGGGACCAGGCCAGGATGTTCCAGGCACGCGGTGCGGAACATCCGGCTCGTGCCACCGGAAGAGCCCATCGAGTGCCCCGGCGTGAACCGCTCGATCCCCACCGCCCGAACCCCGCGCCTGGCCAGCGTCCACAGTGCACACGATCCCCAGGCGCCGAGACCGACGACCGCGACGTCAGCGTCGAACATGCTTGCCGCCTTCCGCTCAGACCGCCGCGGTGGCGATACCGGTGAACCGGGGAGCGACCTGCTCGGCGAACAACCGCACCGCGGTGCGGGCATCCGGCAGTGGCAGCGCGCCCGGGTTGAGTTGGAGGCTCAACGTCACGTCGTCGCCGAACCACTCGGCGACGGTGGCCACCTGCTCTCCGACCTCATCCGGCGTTCCAGCGAACACCTTGTTGTCCGCCAGGCTTTTGCCGAAGTCGTACTTCGCCACCTTGGCCACCAACTGCTCGTACCCCGGGTAGTCCGCGCTTCGGGTCTGCCCCCACGACGCGACCGCGCCGGTCATCTTCTCGATGTAGTTGTGCTCCCAGCGACGGGCCTGCTCCAGCACCCGCGCGCGATCCTCGCCCAGGTAGCAGGTGTATTTGATCTGGATACGCGGCGGTTCCTGGTGACCCGCCTCGATGCGGGCCTTCCGGTAAATCGCCAGCATGTCCTGAAGACTCTCGCGCGAGGTCACGGTCGGCACGACCTGCAGGTGGTAACCGGCGCGGCCGGCCGCCGCGCACGACTGCGCGCTCGTGGTCGACGCCACGAAGATCGGTGGATGAGGGCTCTGGTACGGCCGGGGCAGCATGGTCACCGGCCCGAAGGCCGCCCACTCGTACTCGGAAACGACGTCGTCTTCCGTCCACAATCGACGGCAGAGTTCGACCCCTTGGGCGAAGCGCGACCGGCTCTCGCTCATCGGCACCCCGAAAGCGGCGAACTCCTCCGGAAGGAACGCCCGGCCGAACCCGACATCGAGCCTGCCGTGCGAAAGGTTGTCCAACATCGCGAGTTTGCCGGCGAGCTTGATCGGATGCGTGAACGCCGGGACGACCGCGCCGGTGGTCACGCGGATGTTCTTGGTGGCGGCCGCGATCGCCGTCAGCAGGGTGACCGGGTCCGGGCTGTAGCCACCGTAGGACGAGAAGTAGTGCTCGACGACCTGCACGTGCTCGTAACCCGCGGCGTCGGCCAGGCGCGACAACTCCAGGCACTCGTCGTAATAGGTGCTCGGCGACTTCTCGTCCGGGCCGATCACCGGGAAAAAGGTCAACCCGAACCGCATAAAGGCCTCCATTTCGCTCGAATCGGCGCGCAATCGCACCGCCCCCTAGGCCGTAGTTAATCCACCCCGAGAAGAATTGTCAAGGAGCCGTATAGAAAAATTTTAAGCCCTCAATTCAAATAGGGGTCATCATATTTTTCTGACGACCTCGGAGGATTATATACTCCGACATATGCGAATTGTTGCATTAATTTGCAACCCCGGAGTTGATTGCTATTCTCGATCTCGAAAACAGTTCGTTTTCACGTTGCTACCCATGCAGGAGCCGCTATGCTCGACCGCACCTACCGGGTTGACTTCCCAACCCGGGGAAGCGAGCTGGGCGCCGCCGAAATTGCGGCTCTCACCAGCCTTGTTAGCTCCGGAGCGCCGCTGAGCTCCGGTGCCCACCGCGACCGGTTCGAAAACGGGTTCCGCGAGCACATCGGGTCCGCGCACGCGATGTCGGTGACCAGTGGAACGGTCGCCCTCGAATTGGCGATCCACTTGTTGGACCTGCGCCCCGGCGACGAGGTGATCGTCACCCCGCAGACCTACCAGGCCACCATCGCTCCGCTTCTCAACCTCGATGTCGACGTGACCTTCTGCGACGTCGACCCCGACACCCTGAACATGGATCCGACGGTCCTCGAAACGCTCATATCCGAGCGAACCGCAGCGATTCTGCTGGTGCATTACGGCGGATGCCCGGCGGAAATGGACCGGATCACCGCCACCGCGCACGCCCACGGCGCGGTCGTCGTGGAGGACTGCGCGCACGCCCTGGGCGCGAGCTACCACGGCCGCCGCCCCGGTGCACTGGCCGACATCGGCTGCTTCAGCTTCCACAACTCCAAGAACCTCACCACACTGGGCGAGGGTGGCATGATCACCTTCGACCGGGACGACTGGGCGTACCGGCTGGAATGCCTGCGCTCCAACGGAATCGACGGCGTTACCCGCCCCGTCCGCGGAACCCGGCCGCCGCCCCTGCTGCCGTGGATGAAGTACGCCGACGAGATCTTCTCCAGCGAGTACACCAAGGTGCTGCGCGCGGGGACCAACGCGACCCTGTCGGAAGCCGCTGCGGCCGTCGGCTCGGTCCAGCTTGGACGATTACCGGAATTATCCGCTCGCCGCGCGGAAATCGCGCACCGACTCGACGAGGCACTGGCCCATGCGGGTGCCAGCGCCCGACCGCATCACGCACCACCGGGAACCGAGCATGCCCACCACCTCTACACGTTCTTCGTCGACTCTGGCGCGCCCGACCGCGAACGGCTGGTCCGGTCGCTGGACCGGCACGGGATCGAGGTCCAGCTGCGCTACTTCCCGCTGCACCTGACGCCCGAGTGGCGGGCACGCGGGTACCGGGCGGGCGCGTGCCCGGTTGCCGAGAACAGCTGGTTCGACCGCCACGTGAACCTGCCCTGCCACCCCGGTCTGACCGATGCCCAGGTCGACCGGCTCTGCACGGTCCTGCACGAGGAACTGACCTCGCCCGGCCGTGCTTTCCATTCCAGCCAACCGATTTCCTGAGAGGTCACCATGCCATTCATCGACGTCAAGATCTTCGAGGAGCGCCTGGCGCCGGAGACCGAGCGAGCACTGATCTCGGCGCTCACCGACGCGGTCGCGGGCGTGCTCGGCGAGAAAACGCGTCCTAACACCTGGGTGGTCCTCGACGGCACCCCCGCCCAGCGCTGGGGCATCGGTGGCGAACCGGGCGAGGCGAAATGAGCGCCGCGGACAACGCGCTGCGCGCGGAGGTCGCCACCGCGCTCGGGCTTGCGCCCGAGGAGATCGGCGAGCACGACGACCTCTTCGAACTCGGACTTGACTCCCTGGGCCTGATCCGGTTCGCCGGCCAGTGGCGCAGGCAGGGCCGGGCGGTCACTTTCGACGATCTGGCGGAGAACCCGACCCTGGCGGGCTGGGGTGCGGTGCTGGGCACCTCCGGCCCGAGCTTCCTGGAAACGGAACCGGACACCGTCGACGAGCGGGCACCGTTCGACCTGGCGACGATGCAGCACGCCTACTGGATCGGCCGCCAGCCCGGACAGCCCTTCGGCGAGGTCTCCGCTCACTTCTACGTCGAGTTCGACGGCGCGAGCGTCGAACCGCTGCGCCTGCAAAAGGCGCTGGACGCACTGGTCGCACGGCACGACATGCTGCGGGTGCGGTTCCTGGACGACGGCCGCCAGCAGATCACCGCAACCAGCGCGCTGCCCGCGGTGCGTGTGCATGACCTGCGCCAGCGGCCGGACTACGACGCCGAACTGGAGCGACTGCGCGAGCACTACACCCATCGCAGGTTCGACGTCGATGCGGGAGAGGTCTTCGAGGTCGCACTGTCCCTGCTGCCCGACGGTTCCACCCGGATGCACGTGGACCTCGACATGATGGCCGCCGACGCGCTGAGCATGCGCATCCTGCTCAACGATCTGCGTGCGCTCTACGAGGATGCCGGGACCGCACTGCCACCGATCGACTACAGCTTCCCCCGCTACCTTGCAGACCGCGCCACACGGCACGACCCCGAACGCGCCCGTTCCCGAGAGTGGTGGCAGCAACGGCTGCCCGAGCTGCCCGGCGGACCGGGACTGCCGCTGAGCTCCGAACAGGCCGGCCCACCCCGGACCGTGCGTCTGCACCACTGGATCTCCCCGCAGGACAAGGCAGAACTCATCACCGCCGCGCAACACCAGGGCCTGACCCCGGCAGCCGCGCTGGCCACCGCCTTCGCCGAGGTGATCGGAGCGTGGAGCACCGAACCCCGGTTCCTGCTCAACCTCCCGCTATTCGACCGGGAGCTGCTGCGCGACGACGTCGACCTGCTGGTCGGCGACTTCAGCTCGTCGATCCTGCTGATGGTCGACGTCAGCGAACCGATGCCCTTCGTCGAGCGCGCGCGAGGAGTGCAGGCCAACATGCGGGCCGCGATCGGACACGGCGCCTACGGCGGTGTCGAAGTCCTGCGCGATCTGGCGCGGCTCGGCGACGGAGTCCCGGTGCTGGCACCGGTGGTCTACACGAGCGCACTGGGGCTGGGAGAGATCTACGACGCCGATCTGCAACGCTGCTTCGGCACACCGTCGTGGATCATCTCGCAGGGACCGCAGGTTTGGCTGGACGCCCAGGTCACCGAACTCGACTCAGGGCTGCTGCTCAACTGGGACGTGCGAGCCGACGTGCTGGCCGAAGGCACCACCGAGGCGGCATTCGAGGTCTACCGCGACCTGATCAACGACCTGATCGCCTCGAAGGATCGGTGGACCAACCCGGTCGGATCGCTGCTGCCACCCACGCAGGCCACTGCCCGGCAATCCCTCAACAACGTCGAACCGGTTGCACCGTCACAGCTTCTGCACGAAGGGTTCTTCGCCCACGTGCGCGCCCACCCGAGCGCGGTCGCCTTGGTCGACGACGGCATGTCGTTGACCTATGCCGAACTCGCCGAGCGTGCGTTGCGGGTAACCGCACTGCTGACGTCGCACGGTGTCGGCCGGGGCGACGCGGTCGCGATCACGCTGCCGAAGGGACCGCAGCAGATCGTAGCGACGCTGGGCGTGCTGGCCGCGGGCGCCGCCTACGTGCCGATCAGCGTCGACCAGCCCCCGCAACGCCGATCCCGCCTGCACCGACTCGCCGCAGCAGCGGCGGCGCTCACCGACGCGACGTACTGCGACGCGGTGCGCTCGGCGGCCTCCGAACCGGTGCTGCTGATGTCCGACGCAGCGCAGTACCCACCAGCGACGGCTCTCACGTGGGTCGATCCCGCTGAACTCGCCTACGTGCTGTTCACCTCCGGCTCGACCGGCGAACCCAAAGGCGTTGAAGTCACGCACAGCGCGGCGATGAACACGATCACGGCGATCAACACCCGGTTCGGGGTCGGTGCCCAGGACCGCACGCTGGCGGTGTCGGCGCTGGAGTTCGACCTCTCGGTCTACGACATCTTCGGAATGCTGTCGGCCGGCGGCGCGGTCGTGACCGTCGACGAGTCCCGTCGTCGCGACGCCGAGCACTGGTGGCGGCTGGCGGTCGGATACGGCGTGACGGTGTGGAACACCGCTCCCGCGCTGCTCGACATGCTGCTGGCGGCAGCGGACGGCGGGGAACCAGCGCTGCGGCTGGTCCTGCTCGGCGGCGACTGGGTCGGACTGGACCTGCCGGGGCGGCTGCGCGAGCGCGCGCCCGACTGCCGGTTCGTCGCATTGGGCGGGATGACCGAGGCCGCGATCCACTCCACCGCGATCGAGGTGGCCGAAGTACCGGCGTCGTGGCGCTCCATGCCGTGGGGTGCTCCGCTGCCGGGCGTGGGCTGCCGGGTCGTCGATGCCCAAGGACGAGACCGCCCGGACCAGGTCACCGGCGAGCTCTGGGTCGGTGGGGCGAGTGTGGCCCGCGGCTACCGGGGAGATCCGCGGCGCACGGCGGAACGGTTCGTCGAGCACGACGGTCGGCGCTGGTATCGCAGCGGGGATCTCGCGCGCTACTGGCCGGACGGCACGTTGGAGTTCCTGGGCCGCGCCGACCACCAGGTGCAGGTGCACGGGTATCGCGTGGAGCTGGGTGAGGTCGAGTCCGCGCTCGCGGCGCACCCCGCGATCGGACACGCCGTGGCCACCCTCATCGCGGAGCCGGTGCCCCGGCTGGCCGCCGCCGTGTCCGCTTCCGAGGCGGTGTCGGAGGCAGACCTGCTGGCCTGGCTCGGTGACCGGCTGCCGCCGTACATGGTATGCGACCACATCGCGGTGCGGGAACGGCTTCCGTTGACCCACAACGGAAAGCTGGATCGCAGTGCAATCGCTTCGCTGCTGTCCCAAGAGATCTCCCCTGCTGCGGCGGAGTTCCAGGAGCCCGAAGGCAAGCTGGAGGAGATGGTCGCCTCGGTGTGGGCCGAGCTGCTGGGAGTTGACCGGATCGGCAGGAACGACAGTTTCTTCGCTCTCGGCGGCGATTCCCTGATGGCGACCCGGCTGGTCGGCAGACTGCGTGAAGCCGGGATCGCGGGCGCGCGCCTGGCGATGTTGTTCGCCCGGCCCGTGCTGGCCGACTTCGCGGCGTCGCTGATGCTGGGCGGATCCGACGACCAGACCCGCCTGCACGCCGACCTGGACCACCGCCACGACCCGTTCCCGCCGACCGATGTTCAACGCGCGTACTGGATCGGCCGCGACGAGCGGTTGCCGCTCGGTGGTGTCGGTACCTACCAGTACACCGAGTTCGACGGCGCCGAGGTCGACTTGGAGCGGCTGGAGCGGGCCTGGCAGCGCCTCGTCTACCGGCACGAGATGCTGCGCGCGATCTTCGACGACGACGGCGCGCAACGCATTTTGGCCGACCCACCCCCGTTCCGGATCGAGGTCCGCGACGCCACCGGTGGCGACCCCGCTCCGGCGCTGGCACGCCTGCGGGAAGAGAAGTCGCACCGCTACTTCGATCTCAGCCGATGGCCGCTTTTCGAGGTGACCGCGCTGCACTACGACACCGACAGCGGCCGGCGCACGAGACTGGCGATCGGGTTGGACTACATCATCTTCGACGCCCTGTCGATCATGACGTTGTTCTCCGAACTCGACGCCCTCTACCGAGCCCCGGACGCCGAGCTGCCCGCGATCGGGATGTCGTTCCGCGACTACGTGCTCCAGGTCGAGCCCGAACCCGAGGCGCTCGAACGCGATCAGCGGTACTGGCTGGAACGGCTGGCGGAGTTGCCGCCCGGCCCCGCGCTGCCGATGACCAGACACCCCTCGCAGGTGTCGCGACCGCAGTTCTGCCGCCACCAGACCTGGCTGGACCAACGGCAATGGCAGGCGATCCGGGACCGGGCCAGAGTCGCCGGGCTGACCCCGTCAACCGTGCTGCTCACCGCCTATGCCGAGGTGCTGGGCGCGTGGAGCCGCCAACGCCCGCTCACAGTGACGCTGACCCTGTTCAACCGCCGGGAGGTCGATCCCGACATCTACCGCGTGCTGGGCGATTTCACCTCGCTGTCACTTGCCGACTACCGGCCGGAGCAGGGCGAACCGTGGCTGGCGGCCGCAGGCCGGATGCAGCGGCAGCTCGGTGCCGACCTCGACCACCGCGACGTCGCCCCGTCGTGGCTGTTGCGGGAACTGGCTCGCAGAACGGGCAACATCGACGCCATGCCGGTGGTGTTCACCAGCGCGATCGGCGTCGGCGACGGGGTGTCGATGGACATGTCGCCGGGGTTCCCCGAGCGCGTGTGGGGGATTTCCCAGTCGCCGCAGGTGTGTCTGGACAACCAGGTGCTGGAGTCCCAGGGCGGTCTGCTGGTCACCTGGGACGCGGTGGACGACCTGTTCTGCGAGGGCGTCCTGCCCGCGATGTTCGTCACCTACCGCCGACTGCTGGAGTGGTTGGCCGACCACGACTGGACCGAGAACCTGCCCGATCCGCTGCCAGCCGGGCAGAAGCAGGTCCGCGATCACGTCAACGCGACGGACCGCACGATCCCCAGTGGTCTGCTGCACGCCCCGCTGTTCGACGCGCCAGCCGACGCCGACGCCGTCATCTGGGAGCACGACGGCCATCGGTGCACGCTGAGCCACGGCGAACTCCGCGACCGCGCCCTGCGCGTGGCGGGCGCACTGGTGCGCAGCGGAGTGCGGCCGGGAGACACCGTGGCCATCACCCTTCCCAAGGGGGCCGACCAGATTGTGGCGGCAGTGGGTGTGCTGTGCGCCGGTGGCGTCTACGTTCCGGTCGGCGTCGAGCAGCCCGAGCTGCGACGGGAACGCATTTACACCGACGCCGGAGCGCGGCTCGTGATCGACGAGACCGGCGGCGGCGACCGGCTCGAACTGAGCACGGCGGTCCGGGCCGAACCGTTGGGCGCTCCGGTCCCGGTGGAACCCGATTCGCTGGCCTACGTGATCTTCACTTCCGGTTCCACCGGTACTCCCAAGGGAGTGGAGATCACCCACGACGCGGCGGTCAACACCATCGCCGACATCAACAGCCGGTACTCGGTGACGGCCGACGATCGCGTGCTCGCGGTGTCCGCATTGGACTTCGACCTGTCGGTCTACGACGTCTTCGGCGTCCTTGGCGCCGGTGGCACGGTGGTGCTGCCCGGGGAGGACGAGCGACGCGACGCCCACCGCTGGCTGGAACTGGTCACCAGGCACGGCGTGACCCTGTGGAACACCGTGCCGATGTTGCTGGACATGCTGCTCACCGCCGCCGACCTCGGCGGACGGCAGCTGCCCGCGACACTGCGTCTCGCTCTGGTCTCGGGGGACTGGGTCGCGCTGGACCTGGGCGCCCGGCTGGCGGCGGCCACCGACGGGCGCTGCCGTCTGGTCGCCCTCGGCGGCGCGACGGAGGCTTCCATCTGGTCCAACGCCTACGAGGTGGGCGAAATCGACGCCCGCTGGAGCTCCATCCCCTACGGCCTGCCGCTGGCGAACCAGTGCTACCGGGTTGTCGACGAGCAGGGCAGGGATCGGCCGGAATGGGTGGCGGGTGAATTGTGGATCGGCGGTCGTGGGGTGGCGGCCGGATACCGCGGCGACCCGGCCAGGACCGCGGAGAAGTTCGTCGATGACCGGGGACAGCGGTGGTACCGCACCGGAGACCTCGGCCGGTACTGGCCGGACGGGACGCTGGAGTTCCTCGGCAGGGCCGACCACCAGGTCAAGATCGGCGGGCACCGGCTCGAACTCGCCGAGATCGAGTCCGCGCTGGAGTCCTGCCCTGGCGTGGGCAACGCGGTGGTCGTGGTCACCGGGGAACGGCGGCAACGGGTGCTGCACGGCTTCGTCGAGCGCACCGACGGGCTCGACACCGCGGCCGTCCGCACCGGGCTGGCCCAGCGCCTGCCCCGCTACGCCATCCCGGCCCGGTTCACGCTGCTCGACGTGCTTCCCCTGACCGCCAACGGAAAACTCGACCGGGCGGCGCTGGAACGCATGGCCGACGACCACGGCACCGCAGGCGAACCACCGGACGGTGCGGTCGAGAAGGGGCTTGCCGAGGTCTGGGCCGACCTGCTCGGGCATCCGGTTGACGACCGCGACGCCAACTTCTTCGGTCTCGGCGGCAACAGCTTGCTCGCGCTGCGCGTGATCAGCGCGGTCCAGCAGCGGTTCGGGGTCGACGTCGGCGTGCGGGACTTCCTGGCCTCGCCGACCGTCGCGAACCTGGCCGCAGAGGTGTCCAGGCTGCAGATGTCCATCATGGACGAATACGAGAGTGGTGTGCTGTGACGAAGAATTCCGGCACCGCCCAAGCCGTCCGCGTGCTTGCCCCGATCCGGGGGTATCTCGCCACCGCGGTCGGGTTTCAGGCGGTGGCCTCGGTCCTGGGCGTGCTGCCGCTGATCGCGATCGCCGAACTCGGCCGGGTGTTGCTGCCCGGCGGAGCCGGGCCGGAACGGGCCTGGCCGCTGGTGTGGCTGGGCGTCGGTGCGGTACTGGTCAGCCTGGCGCTGTCGATGGCGGCCAACACGATCACTCACGTCGGCGACAACAAGCTGCAACTGCACCTGCGCCGGGCCATGACCCGGCGGCTGGGGCGCGTCCCGCTGGGATGGTTCTCGAAGACAACCTCCGGCACCGTCAAGAAGACCTTGCACGACGACATCGGCGGTATGCACTACTTCGTCGCGCACACCCTGCTCGACGTGACTTCGGTAGTGCTGGCCCCGCTGACCGCACTGGTGTACCTGGTGACCGTCGACTGGCGGATGGCGGCGATCTCGGTCCTCCCACCGCTGGCCGGAGCACTGCTGTTCCGCCGGGCGATGGCCGAGGCACGCCCGCAGATGGCCGCCTACGGGCGAGCGGTCGCCGAGATCAACAGCGGCGTGGTCGAATTCGTCGAGGGCATCGCCGTGGTCAAGACGTTCGGCGGCACCCGCACGGCGCACCAGCGCTTCCTGCGCGCAGCCGACGACTTCCACCAGTTCTTCACCCGCTGGGTGGGTTCCACCATCGGCGTGTCCACGGCATCGCAGCTGGCGGTTTCACCTGTCGTGGTGCTGTTGCTCGTGGTCACCGCGGGCGCGAGCATGGTCGCCACCGGCGTGCTGGCCGCGCCCGACGTGCTGGCGTTCGTCCTGCTCGCACCAGCACTGGCCGGCCCGGTCGCCGCGATCGGAACGCGCTTCCAGGCGTTGCGCACCGGAACCGCGGCGGCGCGCAACGTCCAGGCGCTCCTGGCAGAACCGGTGCTGCCGGTGCCAGCGAAGCCGAAAACGCCCAACGGCAACGAGATCCGGCTGCGCGGAGTGGAGTTCGGCTATGACGACGACCCGGTGCTCGCCGATATCGACCTCGACCTGCGACCCGGCACCGTCACCGCTCTCGTCGGCCCCTCCGGGGCGGGCAAGTCGACCCTGGCCAAACTGCTGGTCAGGTTCCACGACGTGGCCGGTGGTTCCATCACACTCGGCGGAGTGGATCTGCGTGAGATGGAGCCGGAAACCCTTTACCGGCACGTCGGGTTCGTGTTCCAGGACGTGGTTCTTCTGCGCGGCACGGTCGCCGAGAACATCGCGTTGGCCCGACCGGGCGCGGACGCGGCCGACATCGAACGGGCCGCTTGCGCCGCGCAGATCCACGACCGGATCATCACGCTGCCACGCGGATACCACTCGGAGATCGGTGTCGACGCGGAGTTCTCCGGCGGCGAGGCCCAACGGATCTCGATCGCTCGCGCGCTGCTGGCGGACACGCCGGTTCTCGTGCTCGACGAAGCCACTGCCTACGCCGACCCGGACTCGGAGGCACTGATCCAACAGGCACTGTCCACATTGGCTGCTGGACGGACCTTGCTGGTGATCGCCCACCGACTGGCCACCATCCGCGACGCGGACCAGCTCGTCGTACTCGAAGACGGACGCATCACCGAAAAAGGCCACCACACCGAGCTCGTCGAGGCCGATGGCCGATACGCGCGCATGTGGCGCGCGCAGGAACCCGCCGCACCGACCCACGCCACGCCAGGAGGAAACTCGTGATTCGCGCGCTGTTCACCGCGCTGGGCAAGCAGAACTCCGGACCGCTGCGGGGCTTGCTGGTGTTGCTCGCCACGGCCGCCGTCCTGCAAGGGGTCGCCTACGCCTTCCTGGTCCCGGTGCTGCGGACCCTCCTGGGCAACCAACCGGATACGGTTTGGCTGCCGCTGATGATCTTCGCGCTGGCCAGCATGGGCTCGGCGGGAGCAACCTGGTTCGCCCAGGCAGCAGCATTCCGCACCGGTTCACGGCTGGCCAACGTGCTGCACCACCGGCTGGGGGCGGCGATCGTGGCGCTGCCGCTGGGCTGGTTCAACCGTTCCCGGGTCGGCGAGCTGAGCAGGATGAACAGCGAGCACGTGCTCCAGGTGATGAGCGTGCCCGCACACCTGCTGCGTCCCGCGGTCACCTCGGTGCTGACCCCGCTGACGATCGTGATCGCCATCCTGCTGATCGACGTGCGGCTGGCGCTGTCGGTCGTGCTGGCCATTCCGGTCCTGCTGGCGGTGCTCGCGATCAGTAACCGGGTCGTACGGATCGCCGATGCCGAGCGGCACGCCGGCATGGACGAAGCCGCCAACCGGGTTGTCGAGTTCGCCAAGGCGCAACCGGTGCTGCGTGCGTTCGGCCAGGCCGGCACCGGCGGTCCGGCGCTGGACCGTGCGCTGCTGGCGCAGCGGAGCGTCGATCGGAGCATGCTTTTCCGGGTCGTGCCAGGCTTGGTCGCGTTCGAGTTCACGGTCCGCGTGATGGTGACGGCCGCCCTGGTGCTCGGTGTGCTGTCGGTACTCGACGGCCGGCTCGACGCTGGGACCGTGATCGCCGTTCTTGTCCTGGTCGGCCGGTTCGCCGAGCCGGTGACCGCCGCTGCCGGGATCGGTGCGAGCATCCGGATGGCACGCACGAGCCTGGACGGGATCAACCGGCTGCTCGCCGAACGCCCGCTGCCGGAGCCGTCGCGTCCGGTCCGCCCCGAACGCAATGACGTGGAGTTCGACGACGTCAGCTTCGGTTACGACGACCGCCAGGTGCTGCGGAACCTCAGCTTCACCATGCCCGGTAACAGCATGACCGCCCTGGTCGGCCCGTCCGGGGCGGGCAAGACGACGGTCGCCCGGCTGCTGGGGCGGTTCTGGGACACCACGGGCGGTCAGGTCCGCATCGGCGATGTCGACGTTCGCGACATCGCCACCGACGACCTGATGTCGATGGTGGCGTTCGTGTTCCAGGACGTCTACCTGTTCGACGGCACACTCGGCGACAACGTCCGCGTGGGCCGCCCGGACGCCACCGACGACGAGGTCCGCGACGCCATCGCGCGCGCCGGTCTGGTCGACGTGATGAGCGAACTTCCGCTGGGCACCGACACCCCCGTCGGCGAGGCGGGATCCCGGCTATCCGGCGGCCAGCGCCAACGCGTGTCCATCGCCCGCGCGCTGCTCAAGCAAGCGCCGATCGTGGTCTTCGACGAGGCGACGTCATCCCTGGACCCCGAGAGCGACGTGGTGGTCCAACGTGCGATCGCAGCGCTGTCGGAGAACTCCACACTGCTGGTCATCGCCCACCGGATGCAGACCGTGCTGGCCGCCGATCAGATCATCGTCCTCGACGACGGTGCCCTGACCGAACGCGGCACGCACGAGGAGTTGCTGACGCTCGACGGCACCTACGCCCGGTTCTACCACCGGCGGGCGTCCTCCGCGGGATGGCGGCTGACCGATGCCGTTTCCTGAACGGAGCTCCGCGACACGTGCAGACCGTTTCGCCTAACAGTCGGCACAGCCGGGCTTTGCCCGACGAGGTCGAACAAGCCAAGGCGTCAGCGCGGGCACACCAAGGCGTGTTTCAAAGCGGCTTGCGTTGCGATACGGGTAGCGGAGCCTCGGGCGCCGTCGCCCCATCGCCAGCGGACCGGCGTGCCCCCGGCCACTCCCGTTTGCCGAAACAGCAAGAAAGTGTGCCGTGGAGATCGGCCGCCGCCACGATGATGGCCTGCCTCCGCAACGGGGCACTTCCGGCCCGACCACGACGAGCGCGGCGGAGTTTCAGGTGTTCAGCGCCGCCAGGTCCCGCAGCCAGCGCTTTGGCGTGCGGCGTTTCGGGAGAACCGGGCCACTACAGGTTGTGCGAGAGCAGCCGGCTCAGCACCTCGTCGACGTTCATCCACCGGTGTTCGTCACCGGGTGCCACCACGTCGTAGGTGTCGTTCACGAAGTCCGCAAGCTGGTCAGCATTCACTTCGAAGGAGGCCTGCCCTGACGGCGAGCTCAACTCGATCACGACCACACCCGAAGAGTCCAGCCGGGGGCGGATCCGCACGTCGCCTTCGCCTGCCTCGGCGATCAGCCCGTCGGCCAGCAGGTCGCGGGCGATCACCCAGTCCACCTGACCGTCCGTGCCTACGTTGAGCTTCATGGAGATCTCGTACGGATTGCGGCTGTCGTACCGCAGCTGCACGCCAACTGGCGCGATCACTCCCGCCGGGGCTACCAGGTTGAAGATCATGGTGGCGAGCACCGTGCCGTGATCGTTTGCCATCATGTCCGCACTCCCAAGCATCGGCTTCCCTCCCGAGATGAAGCATGTCCAACGTGGCTTCATACCCTCATAACGAAGCATGCCCAACGTGGGTTCAAACCTTCTTCACGAAGTCTTCAGACCCCTGCTCGCCCGGCAAACGCCGAGGTCCCGGGGCGAGGTGCCGGAGTGGGTCATTTGCGCCAGTACGCCTTGCAACCCGCCGTGGTGTACTCCTGGCGACTCGCGGTCGAGGCCGTACCAGCCGGGGCCCAATCGGAGTCCTACGCAAAATCGCGGAGTCCCGCCAGACGAACCTGAAGCCCCGGAACTCGACGCCGTTGTGGGAGTCCGGTCACCGAACACCCATCCCCCGCCGTGCAGGTAGTCCGCCGCTGGAAGCGGGCTCGACCCCGTCCCGGGGTGCTACAAGCGCACGCGCAGGGAACCAACGCACCGGTCGGTGACCTCCCCGACCGACGGGACGGCGCTGCGTGGAGGTGGCGAGGCGGCCATCATCCGGCGGGCCTCGGCGGCATCGAGCACCGTGCCGCCGACATCGGGCGCCGGCGGCCAGCAAGCGGTGCCAGCCGCGCCGAGGCGGCGTCAAACGTGCCCATCAGGGCCCCGCACGGCGCCTACGAGGTTCCGGTCTACACGGCGTTGTTCCTGACACTGGACGCGCAGCGAATCGCGCTGTCGGTGGCAGTGTTCCTGGTGATGGTCGCGGTGTTGGTGGGTCGCAGCCTGGTTGCTCGGGAGCAACAAGAATGTGGTGTCGGCGCTGACGCATCTGGGCAAATGGCTGGCGCCCTCGGTCTTCATCGCGACAGGCGCAGCGATCTTGATCAAGACCGGGTGCCGTGCAACTCGTCAAGTTGTTGTGAGCCGACCAGTCGGTCAGCCCGCGACGATGAGATAGAGACCGTAGACGACAAGCACGACGCAGGCTGCAAAGCACAATGCCGCTGTCACGGTGGGCCCTAGCGACGACGTGTGTCGCTCGAACGCGGCCGTGCGCTTCCCGATGGCCACGATGCCCAGACTGAACAGCACCACGACGACGACGCCAACGGCCAGCGAGACCACGAAGACGCTGCCAAGTCCGGTCCAACTGATGTGCATCGCTGCTCCGGCCCCTCTCAGCCCACGGGAACTTCGTTGACGTTCTTCGCATTGATCGGATATCGTCGCGACACCCAAAAGGCGCCCGCCGCCAGCGCGAGAGCGACCACGGCGACGAGCACCGTGCCGCCGACGCCTTGCGAGGCGACCCCGCTGGCCACTGCACCGATCGCGGCCGCGGCGGGCAAGGTCAGGACCCACGCGACCACCATCTGCCCGGCCACCCCCCAGCGCACCTCGGCCAGTTTCTTGCCGACACCCGCTCCGACGACGCTGCCCGAGGCGACGTACGTGGTGGACAGCGGGAAACCGACATGCGAACTGGAAAGGATCACCGCCGCGGTGCTGGCCTCCGCCGCAAAACCCTGCGGCGACTCGATCTCGGTGATGCGCTTGCCCACGGTGTGGATGATTCGCCACCCACCGAAGTAGGTACCCACCGCTATGGACAGCCCGGCGATGAGAACCACCCACACCGGCGGACGCGAACCCACGGGCAGCGCGCCGGCCGTGATCAACGTCAGCGTGATCACGCCCATCGTCTTTTGCGCGTCGTTCGTGCCGTGCGCCAGCGATACCAGCGAGGCAGAGGCCACTTGACCGGCCCGGAACCCGCCCACACGCACCGATCGGTAGGTGCGGCGGGTCAGGACATAGGCGAGGTAAGTGCCGATCATGGCCACCACTCCCGCGATCACCGGGGACGCCAGCGCAGGCACCATCACTTTCTCGACGACCGTGGCGAAGTGCACCGCGCTGGAACCGGCCGCCACCCACGTAGCACCGATGAGCCCCCCGATCAGCGCGTGCGAGGAACTCGATGGCAGCCCGACCAACCAGGTGGCCAGGTTCCAGAGGATCGCGCCCACCAAACCCCCGAAGACGACCGACGGACCGATCCGGGCCTCGTTGACGATTCCGCCGGAAATTGTCTGGGCCACCTGGACCGACAGAAAAGCACCCACGAGATTGAGCACGGCCGAAATCCCGACTGCGACCTTCGGCCGGAGGGCGCGGGTGGCGATCGAGGTCGCCATTGCGTTCGCGGTGTCGTGGAATCCGTTGGTGAAATCGAACACCATAGCGGTGACGATGACCAGGAGCACCAACGAGATGTCCATGTCGACATGCTGTACGAACGCCGACCGGGATGTCGAGGGCAGAAAGTTGTTGGTGGCGCCCGATTTCCGACCACGGTCAAACATCCATAGCACTGCGGAATCGGCATCGTCCGGCAGGTGCCCTCGCGTGGAAGCACCACCAGTGCGTCGTTCGCCGGTACCCGAATACCGGAAAACCACCCGCGAATCAGAGGCGCCGCTCGGACTGCTCAAGCCGGTAGGCGTTGATGCCCGCATCGCGGACCGCCAGCAGCCAGCCCGAGGCGAACTGCCACAGCCCGTTGCCGTGGCCGCGCCACCACTGTCCGCCCGCGCGTCAATCGTCTCCTCGTGGTCAGGACGCCGGTCTCAACTGGGGCTCTCGGCGTGAAACGAACCGGACACCGGCGATCGCGTACCGACGGCCCGCGCCGCGAGGTGGTGGAGGAGGAAGTCGGCGTCCTCGGAACCGTGACCGGCCTAGCGGGCGTCTATACCGACCCGGGCCACGTCATGGTGTACGCCAGCGGTGAGGTGCGCCAGCAGTTCGCGGTGCGTTTCCACGCCAAACCGCTGCGCGGCGAACCGCGCCGGTACCCGTGGCCTGAGAGTCCCGTCGCAGCATGCTCAGCAGCTCATTCGCGCCTGGACCGTGGCAACCGGATTACGTCGACGCCGCGCTGCCGGCCCGCTGTGCGACCGCGACACCCACGCCGATAACCGCCGCCACCGGCCAGTCGATCACCGACAACACCGCCAACGCCCCAAGACCACCGTAGAAGGCCATCATCTGGCCGGATGGGAGATAGCCCCGAACAGTCTCGGCCGCGCCAGTAAGATCATCACGAGTAGGGATGTAATGATCCGGGCGGTGGAACTCGGCCGTAACGCCGGGGAGATTCACCGTCGTCCCCCCAGCACCCGCCGGCTTCCGCTGCTTGGTAGCCATGTCTCCTCCTCAAAACAGACCCGCTCCACCTGGCCAGCCTCCCTTCAACGCCGGCGTGTTCCTGGATTTCTAGACCTGCTGTCCCGCCACCTCGACCGCATCTCTCGCCGCCCAGGGTTCGTCGTTCACCAGTTCGTTCCACGCGAAGATCGCTACCAGGTTGGGGAAGGCCAGGCAGAACCCCTGGTGCTACTGGCCGGGCTTACCACAGCGGGCTGCGGAATCGAGTAGGTGCTCGCAGCGTGCGGCGAAGTCGGCCAGGCCTTCGCCGAGCGCTGTGTATTCGCCGGCCTTGGTGACGAGTGCCGCCCAATGCGCCAGCAGCGCCACCTCGTAGTGCATCCAGTCACGCTGAGCCGGGTCGCCGAGATCGGCTTGCTCCAGCATCGACCGGGCCTCGGCCGCCGACTCGATCGCCGCGAAGACTTCTACAGGCGGCATGAACATGGTTCCCACTCTAATCTCTGTTGTTCGCGATTCGGCGAGGAATGGTCATCGCTGATCGGGCTGGGTGCGGCCGATGGCCGGACGGTTGTCATAGGCCGGTGATCATGGAGGGCGTCGGCGTCGTAGGTGAGGTTGTTGTGGACGGCGATGACACCCGCGACGTGATGGGCGATGTGGCCGACGCGTTCGACGGCGCTGCGGAGGTGAGTCTGCGGGCGAGGGTGACAACACCGTCGGTGACGTCATGCGGCCCCCGGGCAGCGGCGTTGACCTCCCGTCCGATGTCGGCTGCGATTTTGCTGTCACAGCGGAGGAACAGGCGCAGCACGTCTTGGCGAGCGAGCATACCGATGAGGCGGCTCGTGTCGTCCACGACGCATAACCGACGGAGGCGTTGGCTTGCCAGGATGTGGGTGGCGATGCCGAGGCAGATGTCGGCGGTGACGGTGTTGGCGGGTGTGATCATCAGGTCGGCGGTGATCTGGGCGGATGATTCGTGCCAGCGGCTGCGGCTGTGCGCTCCGGCCAGCAGAGGTGGATAGTCGGCGCCGCCGTGGAATTCCAGCTTGGTCAGGATGTCGACTTCGGTAACCACGCCTATCGGCCTGCCCGTCGGGTCGGTGACCACCAAGGCGTTGAGGTCGCGGGATTTGGCCGCTAGCCGCGCTGGAGTGTAGCTCATCGCGCTGAGCTGCGACAATATCAACCTAAGCGTGCGGTTCTTCGCGGTTCACGGAGCCCGCCACGCATGGGCGATGTCTCGGTAAGGATTGCGACCCGAGGGCTGCTCGATGATCGTTGACCTTGTCCAGCTCTTCCACATGGGGGAACAGGCGTTGCTTGCCGTCGCGTTCGAGCCACTGCGTGCCGTGGCGTTGCGGGCGCTGTTCACGGGTCCGCACCCGGTCCTCGAGGTAGGCGAGGCCGATAGCCGCTACATACCTGATTCTCCGGCGGGGCGCCACTTCCGCGTCATCGGCCTCTAATAGAGCGTTCAACCAGTGCCACGAGGCTGTCGGGGCAACCGCGTCCCCGTAGCCGAGGAGCACATTCATGGTCGACATCGACCGCCGCAGGTTCCTGTCCATCGCCGGTGGTGCCGCCGCCCTGACGATGCTCGACCAGACCATCGCGCGCGCCGCCTCCATCCCCGCGAACCGGGCCACCGGCTCGCTGCAGGACGTCGAGCATGTCGTCGTCCTGATGCAAGAAAACCGCTCGTTTGAGCACTACCTCGGCTCGCTGCGCGGCGTCCGAGGGTTCGGCGACCCGCACCCGGCAACCCTGCCGAGCGGCAAGACAGTGTGGCACCAGACCAACGGCGTCCGTGTCCGTGAGGTCCTGCCCTTCCACCCCACCGCCGAGGACCTGGGCGCGCAGTTCCTGCAGGGGCTCGACCACGCTTGGAAGGGTGGCCAGCAGGCGTTCAACAACGGCGTCTACGACCGGTGGATCCCGGCGAAAACCCCGGTGACGATGGCCTACCTGGAACGCCAGGACGCGTCGTTCCACTACGCCTTGGCCGACGCGTTCACGGTCTGCGACGCCTACTACTGCGCGTTCATCGGCAACACCGACCCGAACCGCTACTACATGCTGACCGGCTGGACCGGCAACGACGGCAAGGGCGGTGGCCCGGTCCTCTACAACGACGAGCTCGGCTACGACTGGACGACGTACCCGGAGCGGCTTGAAGCGGCTGGCATCTCGTGGAAGGTCTACCAGGACGAGGGGATCGGCCTCGGGGGTGGCAACCAGTTCTGGGGCTGGACCAACGACCCCTACATCGGCAACTACGGCGACAACTCGCTGCTCTACTTCAACAACTACCGCAACGCCCAGCCCGGCGACACGCTGTACGAGAAGGCACGCCGCGGCACCCAGGCCCGCGACGGCCAGAGCTACTTCGAGATCCTCCGCCAGGACGTGCAGTCAGGGAACCTCCCGCAGGTCAGCTACATCGCCGCGCCCGAGGCCTTCAGCGAGCACTCGAACTGGCCCACCAACTACGGCGCCTGGTACCTCGCGCAGGTCCTGGACGCGCTCACCTCGAACCCCGAGGTGTGGAGCCGGACCGCGCTGTTCGTCACCTACGACGAGAACGACGGGTTCTTCGACCACCTCGTGCCACCGCACGCCAACAACCAGCTGATCCCGGGCGCCTCCACGGTGCCCACCGACAACGAGTTCTACGCCGGCAAGCCGGGCGATCCGGGGTACGTCGCCGGCGCGTTCGGCATGGGCCCGCGGGTGCCGATGTTCGTGATCTCGCCGTGGAGCACGGGCGGCTGGGTCTGCTCGGAGACCTTCGACCACACCTCGATCATCCGGTTCATGGAGAAGCGCTTCGGCGTCAAGGAGCCGAACATCACCCCGTGGCGTCGCGCCGTGGCCGGTGATCTGACCTCGGCGTTCGACTTCTCCCGCACGGTGGGAGAGCTGCCGGTGCTGCCGTCGACCGAAGCCTGGAAGCCGTTCGACAACAAGCGGCACCCGAGCTACCGCCCGACGGCACCGGCCGCCGGGGCGATGCCCAGGCAGGAGCCCGGCACCCGTCCGGCCCGCCCGCTCGGCTACGACCTCGACGTCCACGAGCTGCCCTCGAAGGGCGGGATCAAGGTCGAGCTCGCGAACAAAGGCGAGCTCGGCGTGCACGTCCAGGCCCGGCTCATCGCACCGGCCGGGGCCCCGCACAGCTACACCATCGGTGCGGGCGACGACCTAACGGCGTCCTGGCCGGTGTCCGGGGTGTACGACGTGCAGCTGCATGGACCCAACGGCTTCTTCCGCCGGTTAGCCGGCGACACGACCAAGGACTCCGCCGCCGTCACGGTCCGCCGCCACGGCGACAGCCGGACGCTCGTCATCACCGTGACCGCCCCCAAAGGCGTGACCGTGGTGGTCGAGGACGCCTACCACGGTGCCGTCCCGGTCCAGGAGCGGCGGACAATGCTGGACACCCGCGCCTCCGGCGGCTGGTACGACGTGACCGTCGCCGTACCGGGAACCGCCTGGAGCCGCACGTTCGCCGGCCACCTCGAGGACGGCCGCCCCTCAGTCAGCGACCCGGCCCTCGGCCGCTGAGCCCGTGCGCCGGCCACGTCGCCATGCGGCGGGGCCGGCGCCCCACTTCAGGCGCGGCCTCCGGCAGCCTTCGCCGCCATTCAAGGGGCCACCCCCGGAAAAACGCCGCCGAGGTCACCTTGGCGTCAACGACGTGTGCTCCCTCGAGAAGGGCGAAGCGCGCGGAGAGAGAAGAACCTGGTCAGCCTCGTCCGCACCTAGGAACGCTGCTCGCGCCCGGAAGCCATCTTCGGGCAACTACCACTGGAGCCGCAGGTGCGGCCGCTACAGCAAGCGATCCGCCGACCTGATCAGCACGGATCGGCCCGGGCTGCTGGCCCTGCACGACCTCACTCGACCCCGGCAGGTGGTCCCCGTCCTCGACGGAAAGCAGTAGCCCATGATGCAGCGAACGCGCTCAGCGCCACCGCCGGTGTCCGGCGGCCGGTCGGCCGGTCACCACGCCCGCGGGCAAGGCGGTGCGGCCGATGCTCGCCCTGCTCGTCGCCCGGGCTGTCGGCAGAACGACGGCCGCAGCCATCCCCGCAGCGGTGGCCGCCGAGCTCGTGCACAACTTCTCCCTGCCACACGACGACGTGATGACGGTGACCTCGGCCTGGCGTTCCAGCTCGCGACGACCTCCTGGGTATCTGGGGCGACCCGGCCGAGACCTGAGCGTGCCGAACCCCAGCGAAGGCCACGATGCTTGATCGTGGCTTTGAAGCTGATCTGCCTGGTGATGACCCGGCTCTTCGCATCCCGCGACTGTCGACGACGCACCGCAGCGCTCGCTCCGGCACGGACCGTCCTTCTGTCCGCCCGAGAGCTGGTAGACACCGCCCGCATTGGGCAGATCCAGTTGGTAGAGCTCGACTTTCTCGATCTTCACCGGTGCCGCCTCTCAGAAGGATGCCGTTGGGGTACCGAAGAGGGTTTCGTCGGGGGTGATTTCCCACGCCGGGGCTTTGTGGGCGCTTGATGTGGCCGCCTTCGGCGGTGATGCCGTTCTCCGGGTCGTAGTGGCCGTCGATGTGGTCGGCCGCCAGCGACGACGCGCAACAACGCGCTGCGCGATTATTCGTTACTCGGAGTGGCATTGATTGGGAAAAGCCCTTGCCCGCCCACCACCGTCTGCGGACAAATGCACATCATTGGGGCGATCCGACGTATCCCGTGCACATCCCGGCGCCGGGACCAGGCACTTGAGGACTCACTGCGTACTGCACATGCCCGGTCCGCCGATGTGGTCCGCATGGACATACAGCTGCCGCCCCGCCGTGGCTAACGTCACCGAATCGCCCATCCATGCTCCGCATGCCCGGGCAGCGATGAGCCACCGCAGGAAGGCAGGATCATGACCCGATTTTCCAAACCCGAAGCCGCGGCTCCCCCGAGGAAGACGTCGGTGCGCAGCGCGTCCACGGACCTGTTGCGCAGCTCGATCAACTTCCTGCATATCGTGCTCATGGTGACGGCTGCCGCCGCTCCGCTGGTCGTAGTCTCGACCTACATCCCGATTTCCCTGTCCAGCGGCGCAGGACTCGCCACCGCGCTCACCTACCTCGCCACGACACTCATTCTGCTGGTGTTCTCCGTCGGGTTCGTCCAGATGGCGAAGCGGATCACCGCAGCGGGCGCTTTCTACACGTTCGCCTCGCAGGGCCTCGGCCGGCCCGTGGGACTCGCGGTGGGTTTCACGATTCTCGCGGCGTACAGCATGATCACCGCTGCGATCCAGGGCGGCTTCGGCCACTACGCCTCCGCACTCCTCAGCAACTACTTCGGGCTGAGCGTGCCCTGGTATTGGTGCAGCATCGTCGCGCTGGCGTCGATGTTCGTAATCTCGTACTACCGGGTCACCCTCACCGCACGCATTCTCGGCTTGCTGCTGACGCTCGAGGTGCTGATCGTCCTCGTGGTCGACGTGTTCACCATCGGATCCGGCGGTACGTCCGGTCAGATGGCCGTCGCATTCGACCCCGCGCAGTGGGGCGCCGCACCAGCCGTCGGCATCGGCTTCTTCCTAGCGTTCTGGTCCTGGATCGGCTTCGAAACGACCGCGATCTACGGCGAAGAAACGATGGATCCGAAGCAAAGCGTGCCGCGCGCGACATACATCGCCGTGATCACCCTCGGCGTCTTTTACGCCCTGGCCGCCTACGCGGCCATCGTCGGCTTCGGCAGCGACTCCCCCGCGCAAGCCGAGACGCTGCTCGACCAGTACTACTTCAAGCTGGCCGACATGTACACGCTGCCGTTCGTGCGCACGCTCATGGACTTCCTCGTGGTATCGGGATTCTTCGCGTGCTCGTTCGCCTTCCACAACAATGCCGCGCGGTACTTCTTCTCGCTGGGCCGTGACCGGATCCTCCCCGAGGCGCTGGGCAGAACCCACGCGAAGCACAAGTCGCCGCACCTGGCCGCCGGTGTGCAGGCCGCGATCGCGATCACCACGGTTGCGATCTTCGCCATCGGTGGCGCGGACCCGATCCTGCATCTGGGCACCTGGCTGCCGATCTTCTGCACGTTGGCCGTCTTGGTCGTTCAGCTGCTGGTGTCCATCGCCGTGATCGGCTACTTCAACCGCGTCGGCCGCCACAGCACCGGCGACTACCTCAAGACGCTCGCCGCCCCGATCGTGGGCGCCGTGGCGCAGCTCGTCGTCGTCGGTCTCCTGTTGAAAAACCTCACCTTCCTCGCCGGCGCCGACTCCCTCATCGTCACGTTCATCCCGGTGTACGTGCTGGCAATCGCGGCGACCGGTTTCCTGTACGCGATCTGGCTGCGCCGCAGGGCCCCGGCCCGGTTCGCGGCGATCGGGACGCTGCGCGAAGACGCCGTGGAGGCTCTTCCCGACGAGTAAACCCGCGGATTGCCAATGACCGGTCCGAACCCACAACGCGGGTTCGGACCGGTCATTCGCCGCTCGCAGCGTTCCGGGCTTGTGTCCGCACCAGCCGCGGCTCGCCGGCCAGCGCGAGCCGCGCCGCCAGCGCCGCGACCGCCCAGTCCCCGAGGCCTTCGACCGGTCGCCCGACGAGTTCCTCGATGCGTCCCAGCCGCTGGCGCAGCGTGTTGCGGTGGATGAACAGGTCGCTGGCGGTGTCGGTCACCGAGCAGCGGTTCGCGAGGTAGTCCTCCAGGGTCGACGCCAGCGCCGTGCCGTTGCGCAGGTCGTAGCGTATGACCTCGGAAATGCGGGTCAGGACATCGCGCAGATCCTCCCCGATGTCCAGAGCGACTCGAGGGAGCAACCTCAGGTGTGCGAAGTCCTCGTGATGGGCAACCGAACCGCGGTCACCGAGCAACTGCGCCCACGCGCCTGCGGTCTCCGCGCTTTCAAGCGCGGAGACCAGGTCGGAAACGTCGTTGGCCACCGGACCGATACCGGCCGTCACCCCACCATTCGACTCGGTCCGCAGCTGCCGGATGGTGGTGCGCAACGCGTGTTCGAAGCCCTTCCACTGCTCGGGCTGGTACGGCACCAACAGCGAAACCACCGGCGCCGATGGGACCAGCACCATTCCTTCGATTCCACCGCGCATCTCGCGAAGCGCGTCCACAACCCGTTCGAAGGCCGACGGCGTTGTGTATCGCGTCCCGCTGACCTGCACCTGCACCGGTTGCGTGGGTCCGGGACGCCAGCCCAGGTCACGAAGGAGCCGGTCTGCGCTCTCCCGTGTGGGAGCCCCCGCCAACCTGCCTGCCAACGGTGTCGTCATGGCCGGACAGCTCAGTGATGATACGAGGGTGGCCGCTTGCGCCGCGAGCGCATCGACGATGCCTTTGTCGGCTTCGGTGAACGGCCGCGCGCGATAACACGTGATGGCACCCAGCGGGAACAGAGTGCCGAAAGAGATCGTGAGTTTCTCCAGCCCGGAACCGATCTGCTGGGCCAGGTCGTGCAGTTCAGCCCTCGCCCGGACTGATCGCGCAGACACCACGACCGCGTTGTCGACGTCGTCGGCGAAGGCGAGTCCAGGGCGGACGTTGCCGTCGGGAGTTCCCCGTTCGGCGAGCTCCAGCGAGCAGAACGCCGCGTCCGCCTGGTCACGAATCGCCTCGGCGATGACGTCGACGCAGCGTTGCAGCGAACTTGTGGCGTCCGCGGGCAGGGTCATAAGGAACCGGGAGACCGCCGACTCCCTGCGCAGGTCTTTCACGGTCTGGGCATGGACCAGGCCGTTGGCCAGCAGACTTCCGACCTCGGTGGCCAACTCCACGTCGTGGGTGTCGAACGCGGCCGGCTCGCCCGCGTACAGGCTGAACACACCCAGCAGTTCGCCGCCCGGCACCGCGACGGGAACTGCGACCATGCAATGAAACTGGTGCTCTTCGAGAACCGAGAAGTTGACGAACCTGGGATCGCTCTGGATGTCTTCGTCGAGTCTGACGGTCTGCCGCATCAGTCCCGTCCACCCGGTGACGCCTTCACCGAGGCGGAGCTGGATCTCGCCGACGTGGGCCGCCTGGCGACCTGTGGTGGCGACCCGCAGCACCAGGCGCTCGATCTCAGGATCCCAGATATAGACAAACGTCCCTGCTGCTTTGGTGGCGCGTTTCACCAGGTCGACGGCCCGCTGCACGAGCGCTGTCGGATCCCCGCCCTGGACCATCAGGCGGTTCAATTCCGCCAAGGTCTCAGCGCGACGCTCAACTGCGACCAACTTTTCGGTCATCTGGTCGAGCTGCGCTTTGAAGCCACCTGAATCCTGTGTCGGGACGCTCATGTGGCCTGCTCAGCCGAGGGCCTGGATGGACTTCCGCATGGTCATGGCGAACTCCCGGGGTGTGTTGATGGCGATCCAGGCGACGGTCTCCGCACCGCGCTCCAGCGTGTAGAACGCCGCCTTTCGCTGCGGTTCGTCGACATGCTGGACGAGCGTAGCCTCACGGTCCGGGTGTCCCAAGACTTGAATTTTCCGACCGAACTGGTGACTCCAAAAATACGCCGGTTCCGCGTTCACATGCACCGGGATCATTCCCAGCAGGGCACGCGCCACGTTGCGCCCTTGCCGTTGCGCATTGGTCCAGTCCTCGCGCCGACGAGCATCTGCACCGATCAAGCCCCATGCCGAAGCATCGCCGATGGCGCGCACGCCCGACACGGGAGAGCCGGACGTATCAAGTACGGTTCCCCTGTCGTCGCAGCGAACTCCGTCGGCCACGTCCAGCCCCGATCCCGCCAACCAGGCGGTCGCGGGGCGCGTGCCGACCGCGCTGACCACGAGGTCAGCCGATAGCTCAGCGGAAGAAGTCACGACGCGCCAGCCGCCGCTTTGCTTGCGGACGCCTTCGACACGCGAGCCCAGGTGCAGCGAGACTCCCGCATCCCGGATCCACGCTGCGGCCTCGGCCCCGAGGTGCCCGCAGAGGAAGCGGTCCAGGGGTTTGTCGGCCAGGTCGACGAGACTGACCTGGGCGCCAGCCAGCGTGAGGCTGGACGCCAGCTCGGTGCCGATCGTGCCCGCTCCGAGGATCACGACCCTGCGCCCTGGAGCGACCGAGTCACGGATCCGGCGCGCATCCGCTGCTGTGCGCAACTGCGCTACCCCGGCCGGCTCACCGGGCAGACGCACCGGCGCCGAACCGGTGGCGATGACGATCTGCTCCGCCGCCAGAGCACTTTCCGACCCGTCTTCGAACTCGACGCGCACCGTCGAGGTGGCCACATCCAGTGCGGTGGCCCTCCCCCGCACCAATTCGCAGTCGTCGTGCCACCACGGTGCACCCGGCGACTGGGCGGAGTCAGCGAGGAATTCCTTGGACAGCGGCGGCCGGTCATAGGGCGCGTCCGGGTCCTGGTCCACGACCAGGACCCGGCCTTCGAAGCCGTCTTCGCGCAGCTGCGCGACGAACGCACCGGCGGCTACCGACGCCCCGACCACCAGCACATCACCGGTGAGGGTCATCGGTTCACGCTTCCTCGATCTTGACGGCGCGCTCCGGGCAGTTCGCTTCGGCGCGACGGATGCTCTCCGACAGCTCGGCGGTCTCGGCCATCCCATCCGGGACGAACGCATAGCCCTCGTCGTCGAAGTCGAACGCCTCGGGCGCGAAGGCCATGCAGCGCGCGTGGCCTTGACACCTGCTCGAGTCAACCGAAATGCGGTACATGTCGATCACTTTCCAATCCGGAGCGTCAGCGGACCGACGCCGTGCCACGGCTCGCTCGGGTCCGCCAGCGAGAACTCGGGAACGACCTCGAGGAATTCTTCGAGCGCGACGACGAGTTCCTGCCGACCGAGGTTCGATCCGAGGCAGCGATGGATCCCGCCTCCGAACGCGAGGTGCCGGTTGTTCTGGCGGTCGATCTGGATCTCGTCGGGGTCGTCGTAGACCTCGGGGTCGCGGTTGCCGGCGCCGAAGACGAGAACGAGCCGGTCGCCGGCCTTGATCTTCTGCCCGGAGAGCTCGGTGTCCTTCTTGCAAGTGCGGGCCATACCCTGCACCGGCGAGAGCGTGCGGAGGAATTCCTCTGCGGCCGTGGGGATCTCGTCCGGGTTTTCGCGCAGCACGCGCTGAGCCTCCGGGTTCTGCGCGAGGTACCACAGGCTGGAGCGGATCGCCCACGCGGTCGTGTCCAGGCCCGCCAGGAACAGCAGGTAGCAGTAGGACAGCAGCTCGTCGTGGGTGAGCTTGCGTCCCTGGATCTCGGCCTGTTGGAGAACGCCGATGAGGTCGTCGGCCGGTTCTTCGTCCGCACGGGAGGTGAGCAGGTCGTCGAAGTATTCGATGACCTCTCGCCCCGCGTTCCACGCGCGTTCCGGGTTGTCGGTGCGCTCGTAGATGATGTCGTCGACCCAACGGTCGAACTTCGGCCAGTCCTTCTCCGGAAACCCGGCCAGCCGGCTGAAGATGATGGTCGGCATCGGACGCGCGAAGAGGTGCGAGGCGTCGACCACCTCCTGACCGGCGACCTCCTGCGCTAGTTCGCGCGACGTGCGACGCATGCCGTCACCGAGCTTGGCGATCGCCTTCGGCGTGAACAGCGGCAGCAGGACCTTGCGGTAGTCTGTGTGGTCCGGCGGATCGATGTCGATCGGGATCAGCGGCATGTCGGTGCCGAAGGCCGGCATCAGCATCGACGGAGCTACCGCGAAGGTGTCGGGATCCTGCTCGGCGGCGAAGATGTCCTCGCTCTTGGTGACGTACCAGAAGCCGCCGTGCTTCTCACTCTTGCCGACCGGGCATTGCTCACGGAGTTGCTTGTAGGTGTCGAAGACGTTGTCGAGTGCCGGCCCGTGGTAGTCGAACTCCCGCCCGGCGGTCACGTTTTCGGACATGGAAACCTTCCTAAACTGTGGTGCGGAATTCGGCGGCCCTCTGCACGAACTGCGTGAAGAGACCGGCTTGCTGGTCGTTGGTCGAGGCGAGATGCTCGGGGTGCCACTGAACCCCGACGAGGTCGGCGTCGGCCGCCTCGACGGCTTCGATCACGTCGCCGCAGACGGCGGTCACTTGAAGGCCTGCGCCCAGGTCCTTCACAGCTTGGTGGTGGTAGCTGTTGACCTTGGCCTCGCCCGCGTTCCCGAACGTGGCCGCCAGGGAGCTGCCGCTGGCGACCGTGATGGCGTGGCTCATGTTCGTCGGCGGGTTTTCCTGCCAGTGCGACTGCTCGTCTTCGATCTGTTGCAGGAGCGTCCCGCCACGCAGCACGTTCACCAGCTGCAGGCCTCGGCAGATCGCCAGGATCGGCATGCCCAGCGCTATTGCCTCCTGATACAGCGCCGTTTCGAACGCATCCCGGTCCTTGCGGATCCCGTAGACGGCTTTGTCCGGTTCCTCGCCGTACAGCGACGGATCGAGGTCACCTCCACCGGTGAGCACGAGACCGTCCATTCTGGACAGTATTCCCGATACGGGTGCCGGCGACACCGGCATGATCACCGGCTGGCCACCCGCGGCGTAAACCGCGTTGGTGTAATCGGCTCCCAGCTTGGTGCAGTCGCGGTCACCAAACGCGGTGCCCAGCACCTCCAGGGCCGCGGACATGGCAATGAGCGGACGTTCCATGTCAGTAGACCGTCCACCCGCCGTCGACGAACAGCGTCGTGCCGGTGATCCAGCTCGCCTTGTCGCCGCCGAGGAAGCACACGGCGTTCGCGACATCTTCTGGCCTACCGATCCGGCCGATCGGCGTGCGCTCCAGCAGCCAGGCCTTCACCTCGGGGTTGCCGAGAACGTCGCGGGTGAACGGCGTCTCGATGAACCCGGGCGCGACGGCGTTGACCCGCACCTTGGAGGAAGCGCACTCCACGGACAGCGCGCGCGTCAGCTGCAGCAGAGCTCCCTTGGAGGCGTTGTAGTGCACCTGCGGGTGCCCGCTGCTGGAGATCACGATGTGCGCCTCGACCGAGGTGATGTTCACGATCGCCGCGGTCGCGTCCCCGCCGCGCTGCTGCACACCATGCCGCAGCAGCGGCATCGCGGCCTGGCTCATCAGGAACGGCCCGGTGGAGTTCACCGCGAAGACCTGGTCCCACTCCTGCTGGGGAAGATCCTCGAAGTTGCTCGACCGGACGATGCCGGCGTTGTTGACCAGCAGGTCGAGCCGTCCGAACTCGTTCTCGATCGCGCGGACCGCCTCCCGCACCGAGCCCTGGTCGGCGACGTCAGCGCTGATCGGCACAGCTGCGGGGTATTCCGCGGCGACCTCCTTGACCGACTCCGGCGCGATGTCCAGCAGTGCCACGCGGGCACCTTCGGCCAGCAGTGTCTCCGCGATCGCCCTGCCGTTGCCGGAGCCGGCGCCGGTGACAGCCGCGAAACGTCCTTCATGAGTGAGCATGGAAATGCCTTTCGAATTCAGCAGAAACTCGATCGTGGATCAGGTGTGCTCCAGGTACCGCGCGATCTCCCACTCGGTCACCGCCGCACCGAACTTCTTCAATTCCCAGCGGCGGGTCGACACGAAGTGGTCGACGAAACGCTCGCCGAGCAGTTTCCGGGCGAAGATGCTCGCTTCGAGCTTGTCCGCCGCGTCCCCGAGGTTCGCGGGGAGCAGCGGAGCCTGCCCGGCGGGCAGGGCGTAGGCGTTGCCCTCGACCGGCGGCGGCGGGGTGAGATTCTGCTCGATCCCGTCGAGCCCGGCGGCCAGGTTCGCGGCGAGCACGAGGTGGGGGTTCGCGTCGGCGCCTGCCACGCGGTTTTCGACCCGGGCGGCGGGCCCAGCCCCCGGAATCGAGCGGATGGCGACCGTCCGGTTGTCGAAGCCCCAGGTGGAGCTCGATCCGGCCCACTCGCCACCCTCGGTCCGCTTGTACGAGTTGATGTTGGGCAGGAACAGGGCGGTGAGATCCGAGGCGTGCTCGACGAGCCCGGCAAGATAGCTGCTACCGATGTCGCTGAGCCGCGTCGGATCGTCCGCATTGGCGAAGGCCGAGGTACCGTCTTTGTTCAGCAGGCTCTGGTGCACGTGCCCGGACGAACCGGCCCACGCGGGATTCACCTTGGCGATGAACGAGGCCGTGAAGCCGTTGCGGGCGGCGAGCTCCTTCACCGCGTGCTTGAGCAGCATCGCGTTGTCCGCGGCCCGCAGCGCGTCCGAGTAGTGAATGTTCACCTCGAACTGGCCGGGACCGTGCTCGCTGTTGCTCGCCTCGATCTTGATGCCGTACTCGGCGAGCTGGCGGCGCACCTCACCGATGACGAACTCGGTGCCTGTGTCGCGGTACACGCTGTAGGTATGGTTGCCGTCCGAGACGGTTTCGAGGTCGCGCCACTGCCTGGCCGCGAGCTCACGCGGACTACCGCGGAACAGAAAGAACTCGAACTCGTAGGCGGCCTGTGCGTCGAAACCCAGTGATTCGGCTCGCGACACCACCGACTTCAGCACCGTGCGCGGGGACAGCTCCATTGGATGGCCGTCGCGCTCGTAGATGTCGCAGATGACCGAGGCCGTGCCCGGCTCCCACGGCACAACGGCGAGCGTCGACAGATCGGGCTTCAAGTTGATGTCCGGGTATCCGGTGTGCCATCCGGTGTAAGCCAGGCCGGGGATCGGGTCGTCCTGGATGTCCCATCCGAACAGGATGTTGCAGATGAACGTCCCTTTTTCGCTGACGCTGTCGATGAAGTGGTCGCTGGAGACGCGCTTGCCGCGCCAGACGCCGTCCAGGTCGACCGCACCGATCTTGAACGTGTGGATCCCGTTCCTCGCAGCGAACTCCGCAAGCCGTTCGCGGTCTACCGATGCCTCGCTCGATGCCATGATTTCCTCACTTACCCATATCGGCTTTCCGGCGACCGTAAGCGCGGTCAAAGTGGTGGTCCATGTTCACGGTGCACATGCCGCCCGGAGCTGAAGGGGCACGTCGCACGTGGTCAACGCACTCCGGTGATGTGTGCGCCGAACACCGGTCGGGACGTCAGTCGACCACCGGTGCCTCCTTCGGAGATGCCGCCTCCGGTCCGGTGGCCAAGCGACCACGGAGTTCGTCAGCAACCCGCCGTGGGTGTTGACGCTGAGTCCGAGGCTGGCGTCGTCCGCACCTGCCTGGCGCCAGCCCGTATTGGCCAGCGCGACCACGTACGGCAGGGTCACGTTCGTCAGCGCGTGCGTGGACGTGTTGGGCACGGACCGTGGCATGTTGGCTACGCAGCAGAACACCGAGTCATGTACCCGTAGGTCGGCTCGGCGTGCGTGGTCGGACGGGAGTCCTCGAAGCAGCCTCCCCGGTCGATCGAGAGGTCGACGAGCACCGGTCCTCGTTGAGGTCGAGCAGGGAGACCTCCGCCTGCATACCGGCCGCGATGGTCGCCGCGTTCACACGCCCCAGCGGCTCGGTACTCGCTGTCGCTGATGCCGGAACCGACGCCGGCTCCGGCCTGCACGGACACCTCGTGTCCGTTGAGCACGAGCTCATGCACGCCTGCCGGGGTGATCGCCACGCGGTACTCGTGGTCTCTGACCTCTGCGGGTACGCCGACCTTCATGAATTCTCCTGGGTGTTCGGCCGAACTCCATCGCGTCATCACGCCGATGTTGAGAAACGACGCTAGGCCGCCGAGGCAAAATCGTCTGTGTTCACAGTGCACATGCCTGCCCTGCGAGCAGGGCATGACGCACGTTGTTGTGCCAGGACCCGGTCCCGAGCATGGAAAGACCCGCTCAACCATGCTCTCCGCCACCACGGCGGGTGGGCCCGTCAGACGAAGGCAGGAACCACGAGTGTCCGCTGTGAACACTGTCATCAATCCCGCCACGGAAGAGCCGATCATCGAATTCGCCACCTCCAACGCCGCTGACGCCGAGACCGCGGTGACCCGGGCGGTCGAGGCGCAGCGCGCTTGGGTCCGGCTACCGATGTCCGCCCGGCGGGAGGCCATGAACGCGATCGCCGGAGTTGTCGAGTCGCATGTGGACGAGCTCGCGCGGCTGGAGGCACTCGACGTCGGCAAGCCGATCGCGGACGCACGCGGTCAGATCGAGGGTGTCGCCGAATGCTTCCGCTATTACGCGGGCGTGATCGACAAGATCCTCGGGGACACGATCCCCGTGGAAGGCGGCGTGGACATCACTTTCCGCGAGCCGCTGGGCGTTGTCGCCGTCATCGCACCGTGGAACTTCCCGCTGCCGATCGCATCGTGGAACATCGCGCCCGCGCTCGCTGCGGGCAACTCCGTCGTCGTCAAACCTGCCGACCTCACCCCGCTGTCGACGCGCAGGTTCGGCGAGCTCGTCGCTTCCCTCGACCTACCGGAGAACCTGGTGCAGGTGGTCTCCGGGCCTGGCCGCACGGTCGGCAAGGTCCTGACCACGCACCCGCAGGTGGCCAAGGTCAGTTTCACGGGCTCGACCGAGACCGGTCAGGACGTGATGCGCTCGGCCGCCGGCACCATGAAGCGCTTCACCTTGGAACTCGGCGGGAAGTCGGCCAACGTGGTCTTCGCCGATGCCGACCTGCCGCGGGCGATCGCCGAGGCTCCGTTGAGCGTTTTCGCCAACACCGGCCAGGACTGCTGCGCGCGCAGCCGCATCCTGGTCCAGCGTTCAGTGTTCGACGACTTCGTCTCGGGTTTCGTCGAAGCCACTCGCGCGCTGACGATTGGCGACCCGCTCAAGTCCGGCACCGCGCTCGGCCCGCTGGTCTCCCGGTCGCACCACGAACGCGTGTCCTCCTTCCTGACCGACGATCTCGACACCGTCGTCGCCGGCGATACGCCCGAGGGACGCGGCTACTGGATGGCACCTCGCGTCGTCGTCCGGCCCGAACTCCGTTCCCGCGTCGTCACCGACGAGATCTTCGGCCCCGTGGCCGCGATCATTCCGTTCGAGGACGAGGACGAGGCCGTACGCCTCGCCAACGACACGATCTACGGGCTCAGCGGGTCGATCTGGACCACCGATGTCGGCAGGGCGATACGTGTCGCCCAGGGCATCCAGAGCGGGGCCCTGTCGATCAATTCGAATTCCTCGGTTCGCGTCCAAACACCGTTCGGTGGCTTCAAGCAGTCCGGGATCGGCCGCGAACTCGGACTGGCCGCCATCGATGGCTACACCGAGCTGAAGAACATCTACATCTCGACCGGCGCCTGATGACGGGCGCCAGGACTGCCGGCGGAGAGTGCACATGACCTACGTGATCACCCGGAGCTGCTGCAACGACGCGACCTGCGTGACAGTCTGCCCCGTCAACTGCATCCACCCCACACCGGACGAACCGGACTACGCGACCGCGGAGATGCTTTACATCGACCCCGACACCTGCATCGACTGCGGGGCCTGCGTCGATGTGTGCCCGGTGGAGGCCATCAGCCCGGACTTCGACCTCACCGGGAATGCCAAGCGCTACCTCGACATCAACGCGCGCTACTTCCGCGATCCGGCCCACCAGGACTATCCGGAGACCCAGTACCAGAAGCGCAAGCCGGCGGTCGAGGTCTCCGAAGCCGAACCGCTGCGCATCGCCATCGTGGGTTCCGGCCCCGCGGCCTGCTACGCGGCCGAGGAGGTGCTCAGCCGCAAGGGTCTGCAGGCCGAAGTCCACATGTTCGAGCGCCTGCCCACTCCGTGGGGGCTGGTGCGCCACGGCGTCGCGCCGGATCACCAGGACACCAAGGAGATCACCCGCCAGTTCACCGGCACAGCCCGGCGCAAGAACCTCGACCTGCACCTCAACGTCGACATCGGCGAGCACCTCAGCCACGACGAGCTGCTCGCCCACCATCACGCTGTGCTCTACGCCGTCGGCGCCGCGGCGGACCGCTCGCTGGGCGTCCCGGGCGAGGAACTGCCGGGCAGCCACTCCGCGACAGAGTTCGTCGCCTGGTACAACGGCCACCCCGACTTCGCCGACCGCACCTTCGACCTCTCCGGCGAACGCGCGGTGATCGTCGGCAACGGCAACGTCGCCCTCGACGTCGCCCGCATCCTCGCGAGTGACGTCGACCGGCTCGCCCGCACCGACATCGCCGACCACGCACTCGAAGCACTGGCCGCCAGCAATATCTCCGAGGTACTCGTCCTCGGCAGACGTGGCCCGGCGCAAGCGGCGTTCACCACACCCGAACTCCTCGGGCTCGCCGACACGGGCGACTTCGATGTCGTCGTCGATCCTGCGGATGCCGCGCTCGACCCGGTCAGCGCGGCTGCCCTGAGCCGACACGACATCGGTGTGCTCAAGACAGAGGTCCTCGCCGAACTCGCCAGACAGCCGCCCGGACGCGGCGACAAGCGGGTCGAGCTGAGGTTCCTGACCTCACCGGTGGAGATCCTCGGGGACGACCGCGTCCGTGGCATTCGAGTGGTCCGCAACGCGCTCGCCGATTCCTCCGGACGTCTGGTCGCGCAGCCAACCGGCGACGTCACCGAGCTGAACTGCGGGCTGGTGCTGTGTTCCATCGGATATCGCGGACGACCACTGCCGGGACTGCCGTTCGACGCCGGCAAGGGCACGCTGCCCAACCACCGGGGGCGGGTCGTCGATCCGGCGACCGGAGACCCGCTCGCCGGCGTCTACACCGCCGGGTGGATCAAGCGCGGACCGTCCGGGGTGATCGGCACCAACAAGAAGTGCGCCGAAGACACCGTTCAGGCCTTGCTGGACGACTACGAGGCAGGGCGCCTGAAGTCTCCGGAGCACGACGCCGAAGCGCTCCGCACGCTGCTGACCGAGCGACGGCCCGAGGCGCTCGACTACGCGGCGTGGGAAGCGATCGACCGCCACGAGAAGAAGACCGCCAAACCGCAGCGTCGGCCGCGGGTCAAGCTCACCTCCTCCACCGACTTGCTCGCGGTCGCCGCGGGTGATCGGGAAACGACGAGGTGAGACCACCGCACGATGTCAGAGGGCCAGGCCGACTGACTCGCCGGGTTCCGGGGCGGTGATCGCGCCGCCGAGTCCCGCCACGTCGAAGAGCTCCCGGATCTGCCGTGCGTTCTGGCTGAAGTGCGCCCAGGAGTCCTCGTGGACCGCGACGACCTTCGAGGCAGCGAGGATCTGGGCTGCCTTCAGCGCACGCTCGTTGCTGAAGGTGAGGTAGCTGCCGTCCACCGTGCACCCGAGGAATCTGAAAGGTGTGCTTTCCAGGTCACCGGGCGGATGTCCGTCGAGCCTCCCGCGCCCTGCGAACTGCATGGCCAAGCAAGCGATCGACCCCGTCGGCGAGCTCCCCTCCGAACTGTGCCGGTACCGCGCGGCAGCTGAACGACATCCGGTGAAGCCAACCAATGACCCGCTACCCACCAGTGGGCATGGTGCCCACTCCTGCATCCGTCGGATGAGCCTGTCCAAGTACGCACGCCATCAATGGCAGCGCGGGAGAACCTCGGGCCAGTGTTCACGGTGCACATACGACACTGCCACAGAGGGCGCGACGCACGTTGTCGCCCCAAGAACGTCTGCGGAGCATGGGACCACCGCGCAGAACGCCGGGATGCTCGAGCATCCGGATCGGCGGTAACCCTTCTACCAGGAGCGCTCATGCCCCTACCGATCAGAGCCGCCGTGCTGGAACAGCCCGGCGAACCGCTTCGCATCCGCGACGTCCTCCTCGACGACCCGCTCGATCACGAGGTCGTCGTGCACACCGATCGAGTCGGGCTGTGCCACAGCGACCTGCACTACGTAAAGGGGTCGCTGTCCATCAGCACACCCGCCGTTCTAGGGCACGAAGTGGTCGGCGTCGTCGAGCGGGTGGGAAGCGCCGTCACGCGTGTGGCCCAGGGCGACCGCGTTGTCACGACCATCACCCCTTCCTGCGGGCTTTGCGCCTTCTGCATGGGCGGGCGTCCCACTCAGTGCGCGCGAGTCAGCGAGACGCGTCGCCGGGACCGGCCGAAGCTGATCAAGCACGACGGAACCGCGGTCGAAGCGCTCGGGAGCATCGGTGCTTTCGCCGAAGCGTTCCTGGTGGGCGAAGAATCCCTGGCGAAGGTCTCCACGAGGATTCCGTCCAGCGCCGCCTGCCTCCTCGGTTGCTGCGTGACCACCGGAGTCGGCGCTGCGGTGCACGGTGCTCAGATCACTCCCCAGGACACCGTCGCCGTGATCGGATGCGGCGGGATCGGCATCGCCGCCATCCAGGGCGCCCGGATCGCCGGAGCCCGGCGCATCGTGGCTATCGACGCGGTCGCGGACAAGCTCGACCTCGCTCGCAAGTTCGGCGCCACCGACGTCGTTCGGGCCAGCCGGGATGCGGAGGCGACCGCAGACGATGTGCGGGAAATCCTTCCCGGAGGGGTCAACCACGCGATCGAGGCGGTCGGCCGACCGCAGACCGCACACCGCCGAGCTCGCCTTCAACATCCTCGCCTTCAACATCCTCGCGCCGACCGGAAAGGCCACCATTCTCGGCTTGATGCCGGAAGGGGAGCGGCTCAGCATCCCGGCGGACGCCCTGGTGTGCGGCGACCGGGTTCTCCAGGGCGCCTACATGGGGGCGAACCGGTTTCTCAGCGACGTCGAGATGTTCACCGACCACTACCTCGCCGGCCGCCTGGACCTCGACTCAATGGTCACCGCCGAGCTGCCGTTCGACCAGATCAACGAGGGTTTCACGGCCATGTCCGATCCGACCGCGGTCCGCATCATCCTTCGTCTCAACCAGGGGGAGAAATGACCCGAACGCTGACTCGCGCCGAGACCACCAGTGCGGTTGGCACCCGCTTGGCCCATCGGCGCTACGTGGACTTCAGCCGCGCTCACTACGCGGGCAACCTGGTGGACGGCGGCTACGTCATGGGGTTGTTCAGCGACATCGCCACTGACCTGTGCCTGCACCTGGACGGAGACGAGGGTCTGTTCGCCTCGTACTCGAACGTCACCTTCCACGCACCGCTGCGAGCCGGAGACGTGCTCGAGGTGACGGCCACCGTCGCCCGGGTGGGCAACCGGAGCAGGACCGTGGAGTTCGCGGCTCATGTACTCGCTCGATCCGCACCGGAGAACGGCCCCTCCGCGGGCCGGGTACTCGACGAACCGGTGCTGGTCGTGTCCGCGACAGGAACCGTCGTCGTTCCGGGTACAGGTTCGTGACATGGACTCGCTGCTTCAGACACCTCCGCCAGACTTGATTTTGCCGCAGCTGCTCGCCCACCACGCGGAACAGCGTCCCCGACAGCCCTTTCTGCGATCCCCCGCGACCACTGTGGACTACGCCGATGCCTGCAACCGCGTCGAGTCATACGCATCCGGGATGCGCGCGGCGGGAATCGAGCCTGGCGACCGCGTGGCGCTGTTCATGGTCAACAGCGTCGAGCACGTGCTGATCTGGCTGGCTCTGAACCGCGTGGGCGCCGTCAACATTCCGCTCAACACCGCGCTTTCCGGCAGCTTGCTGGCCCGCGCCGTGGAGCTCGTGCGGCCCGCAGCAGTGGTCTCCGACGCCGAGTTTGCCCCCGTGCTGGATGAGGTCGTCGACGCCGCGATGCCGTTCTTCGTTCACCAGCCTGCTGAATCGCCGACCACTGACGAGAATAGCCGCCACCGCAGCATCGCAGATCTGCGCGGTGAGGGGCCTGTGGTGTCGCCCCCGATTGACCGGTTGGCACCGGCCACGATGCTGTTCACCTCCGGGTCGACCGGCGTGCCCAAGGCTTGCGTACTCTCCCACCACTATTTGGTGCGGCAAGGTCAGATTCACGCCAAATACCTCGGCTTCCGCTCGGACGACGTGCTGTACACGCCGTTTCCCCTCTTCCACATCGATGCCGCAACGCTGACCGTGGGCGCTGCGCTCGCAACAGGCGCCACGGCTGCGCTGGGCACGAGGTTCTCCGCATCCCGGTTCTGGGACGAGGTGCGCGCCTGCGGGGCCACCGTCTTCAACTTCATGGGAGCGACGGCCAACATCCTGTGGAAACAGCCGGCGAGCGACCGGGACCGCGACCATCGGGTCCGGTTGGCATGGGGCGTGCCGATGCCGGCGTGCGAACCAGGGTGGGAGGAGCGGTTCGGTCACCCGCTGGTCGAGGTCTACGGACTCACCGACGCGGGCGTTCCCGCCTACCAGCCGCTCGACGAGGCCAGGCAGCCGGGTTCATGCGGCCGGGTCGTTCCGGAATACCACGTCCGAATCGCCGACGCGGCGGGCAATCCGGTGGCGGCTGGCACGGAGGGCGAGATCCTGATCCGCTCCGACGAGCCCGGTCTGGTGATGAACGAGTACTTCGCGATGCCGGAGTCCACCGATAAGGCGTTCCGGGACGGCTGGTTTCACACCGGCGATATCGGCAGCCTGGACGAAAGGGGCAACCTCTACTTCGTCACCCGGAGCAAAGAAGTCATCCGGCGGCGCGGCGAGAACATCGCCGCGACCGACGTGGAAGCGGGGGTCGACGCCCACCCCGCCGTGCGGGAGTCGGCGGCGGTGGGAGTCCCCAGCGAACTGTCGGAGGACGACATCAAGGTCTTCGTCGTTCGCCAGGCCGACATGCCCCTCACCGCCCGGGACGTGGTCGAGCACTGCGAGCGGACGCTGCCCCGTCACATGGTGCCCCGGTACGTCGAGCTCGTCCCCGAGCTGCCCAAGACCCCCACCGAGAAGATCGAACGTTCGTCTCTGGCCGCCCGTCCCCTCACCTCGGCCACCTGGGACGACCGGAGCAGACCGCACACCGCAGGAAGGGCACGCCATGACCTCGGCTGAACATCACACACGTCCTCCCCGAGCACAGGTCGATCTGATCGGCGGTCACTGGTCCGCGCCCGCCGAAAAGCTCACCGGTTCCCTGGACGACCCCAACACCGGCGAGACCCGCCAGCCCCAGCTCGCCACATCGAGCCACAACGTCGAACGAGCCCTGGCGGCGGCCACGGACCTCCACACCAGCGGTACATGGGCGAACGCACCGCTGGAGGATCGGGTGTGCCTGCTCGACGCACTTGCGGCCGGCCTCGCGGACAGGATCAACGACATCGCCTACGAAGACGCGATGTCCACCGGCAACCCGCTCCACGTCGCGACGGCGACGGCTTCGGCCCTCGCACCGCGCGTGAACTCGGCGCGGGACCAACTCCTCGAAATCGGTGAATCGAGCATGCTCCCGGCCGCTGGGCGGGAGGTCCGGTTGTTGCGGCGGCCGCTCGGCCCCGCTGTCGTCATCGGACCCTGGAACGCACCGACTTTCGTCTCCGTGGCCAAGCTGGCGAGTGCCCTCGCTGCGGGCTGTCCCGTGATCCTCAAGCCCTCGGAGTGGGCTCCAGGCGGGTGCCAAATCGTCGCCGAGATCGTCGCGGACGCACTCGACGAGCTGGGCCTGCCTGCGACGACGTTCCAGCTCGTGCATGGCGCGGCCGCTGTCGGATCGCAGCTCGTCTCCGATCCGCGGGTCAAGGCGGTCACATTCACCGGCGGTGGCGCGGGCGGTCGCGCCGTCGCCGCAGCGGCAGCCCCGAACTTCACCGCACTCCAGCTCGAACTGGGCGGGCACAACCCTGCTGTGGTCCGCCCCGACGCCGATATCGCCGGAACCGCGGCCGCGCTGGCAGAGGGCATGACCAAGCTCAACGGACAGTGGTGCGAGGCCCCCGGCAAGATTCTCGTGCCCGAGGACCTGCACGACGACCTGGTAGACGCGCTCCTGGGCCAGCTCGGAAAGCTCCACATCGGACACTGCCTCGACGACACCACCGACGTCGGTCCGCTCGCCTACTCCGCGCACCGGGCGCACCTCCAGCAACGTGTTGACGACCTGGTCCAGCACGGCGGCAAGGCACTGACGAGTGCATCCCTCCCGGCGCTCGGCGGCTGGTTCTTCTCCCCGACCGTCGTCGTCGGCCTCCCCGCCGAGAAGTCAGAGTCCGAACTGTTCGGCCCGGCCGTGACCGTGCACCCGGTGGGCTCGGTCGAGGAAGCCCTGGCGGCTGCCAGCGGACCGGAGACCGGACTCGCCGGCTTCGTGTTCGGCAGCGACCTCGACGCCGCGCTGGACACCGCTGCCCGGATCCCAGCCGGCGAAATCCGCATCAACGGCTGCAAACTCGCGGACTTGACCGACGGCTCCGAACAGACCTTCTGGAACAACGCCGGAATCGGCGGACACGGGCCCTTCGACATGGTGCGGTTCTTCCAAGGCAGCCGAATCATCGGCGTGGACGACCCCGGACTTCCGATCTGACCGGAAAACCTGCCCACCCTCGACCAGCGGCCGCGAGATCATCCCCACTCTGAACAAGTGCTGGACCGACGCCGCGTGACCATCTCCGGGGGGGGAGGGCGAGAACCCTGCCCCCGGCCCACGCCACACCGATACGTCATAGCACCCGGCACTGCGGCGGGGTATCGCTGTTCATGGTCAGGGTTGGGCACTGATCGCGCGCCTGATTCGTGATCGAACCTCAACGGCACCCGCAAGGTTCTTTCGTGCGCTTAGGGCTTTCCCCACTTCGGTCAGATCGTCTATAGCGCGTTGGGACCGAAGTGGGGCCTCCGCGTCCACAGCTTGTTCGGCGTACGAGATTCCTTGAGCGGCATCGCCTACGTTGAGTTCGAGGATCGCCAGCTTGCCGAGCGAGAACGCGCGCGCTCGGGCTTGGCCTGGCGAGTAGGAGTCAACCGACTGTCGTAGGCGGCTACGTGCCGCTTCGATGTGATTGCCGGTCAGTGCTACGTCAAGTAGCGCGTGCCCCGCGTCCCCCGCAAGATCGGCCGCGTTGAAGTAGGTAATCCACGGCGGGTCGTTCGCGGGATTCTGGTTGCTGAAATGTTGTTCAGCCGCCATAACGGCGGCGTAGCTATCTTCGCCCCGATTGACTTTTGCCAGGGTATGGGCGTGGACTGCGGACAGCATCGCGCGCACTGTAGGTGTTTGCCGGTCCTGTCGCACCTGGGCTAGCTCAATGAGACTCAATCCGTCATCGGGATTCCCGACGTAAATTGCCTGACGTACCATGTCCGACAGGACGTTTGCCCGCAGACCCCAATCATTCGCCTGTTCTGCGCAGTAGATTGCAAGTTGAAAGTAGTTGCGCGCCGCACGGTGATCCCCCGCATCGAATGCGCCCCATCCGGCCACGTCAACAAGGAAACCGACCGAACGGTATAGATCGTTCTTGATTTGATCTGTGGCGCTCGCGTTGAGCAGCTGGGTTGCCCATTTCACCTGGCCAGCTAGTGCATCCTTGCAGACGCCACCGCCGTAAAGGTCTTGCCATTGTCCAAAAAGGTTGATGGCATGATCGACTTGTTGGACATCGGCAGGTCCCACGCGGGACGGCGCATCACCAATGGCAGCGCGACCAAGCGCCTCAGCTGCCGGGTTGCCAACTCCCATGCCCGCTACCGTGGCTGCCAGCGCGCGGAGGAACGCTTGTCGCTTCACGTCGTCACTCCCTAGGGCTACCTCGTATGTATCACTAACGACGGTAGCTGCCTTGCTCCGCGTAGAGTAGAAGCCAAGATCAATGTCTGCGGGAGCCCCCATCACTTCGCGGAGCGCGCATCGGTAGTGCTTGCCAGGCCACCTGTGGATCCCGCGTTCTAGCTTGCTGATGTAGTCGGCGTCCATCGCGCCGGGCTTGCCCGTGTTGCGTTCCACCTGCGCGTTTGCCAGGTCGGCTAGGGCTTCCTGCGTCAGCCCGAGGGCACCGCGCGCGGCCACAAGTCGGTGGTTCGGCTTAGCGGTCACAGCTACCTCTCTGCGATTGGCCCAACTCGCAGGGTAGCGGTGAACTGACCAAATGACGGGCCTCCCGGCCAACCCTCCGCCCAAACCTCCGAGTCAACCGCCGGTTCCGTCATCATCGGCGTGGAAGACCCCGGACTTCCGATCTGACCGGAACCACTTCCCCCTGCTCAGTTGCCACCGTGCCGCGTGAGCGCGCGTAGCCACGCCGACCACGGCGCGGCGGCCAGGATGCCGATCGAGACCAGCGTGTCCATCGAAGACGAGCCGTGCCGGGCGTTGGCGAAAGCCGCACGGTGGAAAGGGTAAGCGGCCCACCCGACCACCGGGATGGCCAGCCGGCGAGCAGCCACTGCCAGCCCGGGAAACGAGCGGCCGGCATCAGCGTGAACAGGACGGAAAGGTCGCACAGCGGGATGAACAGCCGCATCGACACCACGAGCCGCCGCCACAGGTCCCGGAGCGGGTCGTCGGATTCCTGCGGCGGCGCGGCATCCGCAACGGCGGGAACGACTTCGGCCCGGTAACCGCCTTCTCCACAGTGTCGACGAGCATCCGGTTGTCGACCTCCGCCGGGGCGAGAACTCTTGCGCGTCCGGTCGCGTAGTTCACGTTGGCGTGCACGCCGTCGAGCTTGTTGAGCTTGCGTTCAACGCGCGCCGAGCACGACGCGCACGTCATGCCATCCACCGAAAACTCGACTTCACGACTGGTGGTGTCGTCGGCGTGCAACGAGATCGAGGACAAGCCGGGTGCACCTTTCACGAAAGGCCGCGCGCGGCCGGGTCCGTACCGTGGGAGCCGTGCCCCCCAAACCCATGTGGTTTGAGAGCAGGCTGTCCAAGAAGTCGTGCGGGAAAGCCGGGAAGTTCCCGAAGGGACACCAGGCCAACCCGTGTCGAGCGCCACAAGGAGGGAGCGGTGACCCGTCCGCAGTCTGGGAGCGACTAGCCTGCTCGGCTATGAGTCACTCCGCGGCCGAGGACGCCCGGCTGACCGAGCTCGCGCTGGCAGCCGGGTCGGGTGATCGTCGCTCGCTGGAGCAGTTCATCCGGGAGACCCAGCGGGACGTGTGGCGTTACATCGCGCACCTCACCGACGTTCGCAAGGCCGACGACCTCACGCAGGAAACGTATCTGAGAGCGATCAAGAGCATCCGCCGCTTCGCCGCTCGCTCCTCAGCGAGGGCCTGGCTGTTGTCGATCGCCCGCCGGGCCGTCGTGGACCAGATCCGGGCCGAATGCGCCCGGCCCAAGGTCGCGGATTCGGTGGACTGGAACACCGCCGCCGACCTGAGACAAGCAGGAAACCAGAGCCCCGGTTTCGAAGACCTCGTCGAGCTGAACATGCTGTTGGACGGCCTCGACACCCACCAACGGGAAGCGCTGTTGCTCACCCAAGTCCTTGGGCTCACCTACGAGGAAACTGCCGAGATATGCGGATGTGCGATCGGCACCGTGCGCTCCCGGGTCGCGCGCGGCCGGGATGCCCTGCTGGACCGTCACGCACAGTCCTCGGAAGGTACCGGCTGAGTCACCTGTAAAGCGGTTGCGACCCCGCGGGAACTCGATCTCGAGGTGGCGCGACTCTATAGACGTGGACTGTTACCCGTACCGCGAAGCGCTGTCGGCCCGACTGGACGGCGAGCCGTCGCCCATACCGGACGAGCAGGTCGAGCGGCACCTCGACGAATGCGAGGCGTGCCGGGCCTGGCACCAGCGGGCGGCAGAGTTGTCCCGGGCGATCCGGGTCCGAGCTGTCGCACCGACACCCGACCTGACGGAGTCGGTGCTCGCGGCCGCAGCGCCCCTGCCGGATCGGCTGTTTCCGCGCTGGCCGCGGATCCTGCTCGCGTTCGTCGGGATGTGCCAACTCGTGCTGGGCACGGTGCAGGTGCTGGGGCTGGATCACGGCGGCCACCTGCACGGCATGGACGGGATGATGAGCGGGCACCTGTTCAACGAAAGCACGTCGTGGAACCTGGCGCTGGGCCTCGGGTTCGTCTGGACCGCGGTGCGGGTGCGCGCAGTCGCCGGTCTGCTGCCTGTCCTCGCCGCCTTCCTCGTGGTGCTGACCGGGTTCAGCGTGGTCGACCTGGTCAACGGCGACGTCACGGTGAGCCGTCTGGCCTCGCACATCCTGCTGGTGCTGGGACTCGTGCTGCTGCTCTTGATCCGTCGCGACCAGCGGCGGTCGCGGCCCCGCCCGGCCGGCCTGCGGCCGGTGAACGACGATCTGGCGGCAACCGACGACCACGTCGCCGACGAACTCGGCCCCACCCGCACCGAAGACGGCGGACGCCGACTCGGCCCCACCGGCTACCGACGCGCCAGCTGACGCGACTCAGACGATCTTATGGTGCACCACGGGATATCGAGGTCGATGTCGTCAAACGCGCTACTTCCAAGGGATTTCACGAGTTGCCCGCCGCGATCGTCGTCCAGGCGTTGCCGACAACGCCTTTTTCGCGGTCACCACGTCAGACTTCTTCCTCGCCGTCAGTCGTGCCTCTCCTCGCCACCGGAACCGTCGAAGGACCGCAGCCGCAGGCTGTTCGAAACCACCAGCACCGAGGACAGCGACATAGCCGCGCCCGCGATGAGGGGGTTGAGCAGGCCGAAGGCCGCGAGCGGCAGTGCTGCCACGTTGTAACCGAAGGCCCATGCCAAGTTACCGCGGATGATCCGCAGCGTCCGGTCCGCGAGGCGGATCGCGTCGGGAACGACGCGTAGGTCGTCCCGCACCAGCACCAGGTCGGCCGAGCGCAGCGCGATATCGCTGCCGTGGGCCATGACCATGCCGAGGTCGGCGGTGGCCAGGGCGGGACCGTCGTTGATCCCGTCCCCCACCATCGCGACCCGGGCTCCGGTGGCTTGCAGCGCTTCGATCTCGCGGGCCTTGTCCGCGGGCAGTACCTCGGCGCGGACGTCGTCGACACCGATCTCGGCGGCGACCGTACGGGCCGCGACCTCGTGGTCGCCGGTGAGCAGCACGGTCCGCAATCCCTGTGCACGCAGTGCGGCCACGGCCGCCGCGGCGGAGGGCTTGACCACGTCGCGGACCTCGAGCAGCCCCGCGGCCTCACCGTCGACCGCGACGAGCACTGGCACGGCTCCGGCGGCGTGGGTTTCGTCGACGAGATCGTCGAACTCCGGGACCATGATCCCGCGTTCACCGAACAGGCGGGGGCTGCCGACCAGGACGGCGTAACCGTCCACAGTGGCTTCCGCGCCGAGCCCGGGCAACGCGGTGAACGCCGAGATCTCCGGCAGTTCGGGCAGTTCCGCGCGCGCGGCCGTCACCACGGCGGCGGCGATCGCGTGCTCGGAACCTGATTCCGCGGCGCCGGCGAACCAGAGCAGGTCCCTGCGGCTACGGCCGGGCGCCGGGTGGCAGCCGGTGACGGTCATCCGGCCGGTGGTCACCGTGCCCGTCTTGTCGAGCACGACGGTGTCCACCCGGCGGCTCGCCTCCAGCGCGTCCGGGCCCTTGATCAGGATGCCCAGCTGCGCCCCGCGGCCGACCCCGGCCATCAACGCGGTCGGGGTAGCCAGGCCGAGCGCGCACGGGCAGGCAATGATCAGCACTGACACGGCGGCGGTGAAGGCGTCCCTGACCGGGTTCCCGGTGAGCAGCCACCCGCCCAGGGTGAGCAGCGCCAGCACCAGCACGACCGGTACGAACACCGCGCAGATCCGGTCGACCAGCCGCTGCACCGAGGCCTTTCGGGCCTGGGCCTGCTCGGCGAGCGCGGTCATCTGGGCGAGCTGGGTGTGGGTGCCGACCGCGTTGGCGCGCACCACCAGCCGGCCCTCGCGGTTCACGGAAGCACCGATCACGCGGTCGCCCGGAACGACCTCGGCGGGCACCGGCTCGCCGGTGACCGCGCTGACGTCCACAGTAGACCTGCCACTTTCGACGACGCCGTCGGCGGCGAAGGCTTCGCCGGGCTTGACGACGAAAAGGGCGTCGACCGTCAGCTCGCCCGCCGGCACCATCCGCTCAACGCCGTCGAGAAGGACGCGCACCTCCTTCGCGGCGAGCGCGTCCAGGGCGGCCAGCAGCCCGGCGGCGTTGCGCCGGGACCGGCTCTCGAAGTATAGATCGCGTCGGCACCGGCCGCGGTCGGCCCGAACCCGACCCAGTAGCCCGGCTCGTGGCCGCCGAACAGCGTCGCCCAGGCCGACCAGGCGAAGGACGCCAGTACGCCGAGCGATACGAGGGTGTCCATGCTGGACGACCGGTGGCGCAGGTTCCGCAGCGTCGCCCGGTGGAACGGCAGCGCCGCCCAGAACACCACCGGCACCGCGAGGGCGAGGCACACCAGCTGCCAGGCCGGGAAGCGCAGCGACGGCACCAGGGCGAGGGTGATCGAGAGATCACACAGCGGCACGGCCAGCACGGCGGCGACGATCAGCCGGCGGCGCAGGTCGCGCACCCGGGTCAGGGTGAGGTCTTCGTCGTCGTCCTCGCCACGGACGCGGGCGCCGTAGCCGGCCTTGCGGATGCGCTCAACGAGGACCTCGTCACCGAGCTCGGCGGGGACCTGCACGGTCGCGCGCTCGGTCGCGTAGTTGACTGACGCGCGGACGCCGTCGAGCTTGTTGAGGGTGCGTTCGACGCGCGCCGAACAGGCGGCGCAGGTCATTCCGGTCACGGCCAGGTCGACCGTGCGGACCTCCCCGGTGGCCGGGGCAGCAGCGATTGTCATGCGATTTCTCCGTGGGTGAACCGGGTGGCTGAGCTGGTGGCGGGCCGGGCGGTCACCGAAGTCGCGATCAAGAGATTACTTTCCCCTGGAACTTCTCCGGTTCACGGGCCGACTCCTGGACCGGTGGTGGACCGGAATGCACCGGAGGAGGGAGGCCTGAGCGACTCGTCATCCGCGTCGTGACCCCAGTTCGGCGAGCATCGCGTTGTACGCCTCGATCTCGCTGTCGCCGTGGCGATCGGCCCGCCGGGCCGTTCGCTCGTCGTCGCGAGCCCACTGCACGAGCAGGGCCACGACCATGACGACCATCGGGATCTCCCCGCTGGCCCAGGCGATGCCGCCGCCGAGCCGCTGGTCGGCGAGCAGGTCGCCGGCCCACGGCAGCGCGAGGTAGTGGTAGTAGGTGTAGGCGATCACCGTCTGCTTGCTCATCAGGATCACGCCGAAGAAGGCGTGGAACGGCATCACCGCGAAGAGCATGCCCAGCCGCGCCAGGTGCGGCAGCTGCCGCGGCGTCCGGTCGGCACCGACCACGACCCAGGCGAACAGGTAGCCCGTCACCAGGAAGTGGACCTTCATCAGCTGGTGCGCCCAGTGGTAGAGCATCGCCTGGCCGAAGAGGCCCGAGAAGTACAGCGCGTAGAACGACCCGGCGAACAGGATGGCCGCCACCGCGGGGTGGGCGAAGAACCGCGTCACGGGGGCGTGCAGCAGTGACGCGACCCACTCACGGGCACCCGGGACGTCGCCGGGCGCACCCGCCGGCAGCGCGCGGAGAGCGAGCGTGACCGGGCCGCCCAGCACCAGCAGGACCGGGGCGAACATGTTGAGCGCCATGTGCGTGACCATGTGCAGGCTGAACGTCCCCGGCGAGTACACGCCGAGCCCCGACGACGTGACGACCACGACGATCACCCAGCCGCCGAGCCAGGCCACCACCCGCCCCGGCGGCCACTGGTCACCGCGGCGCCGCAACCGCCGGGCCCCGAACAGGTACGCCGTGACGGCGATCAGGGCGAGCGGGGCGAACAGCAGGTCCGGACGCCAGTCCCCAACCAGCCGGGCAAACGATTGCGGAGCGTCGAGGCTGTAGCCGAGCAGGATCTCATGCACGGTGGCCGGGTGATTGACGAACGCGGGCGGGACCAGCACGGTCAGCGCCGCCGAGCCACCGGTGCCCAGGGCCAGCAGCACCAACTCCGCCACGACGAGCCGCACACCGCAGCGGCGGCGGCGCCACGCGGCGATGCCGAACCCGGCGGCGAACAGCAGCGCCGTCTCGACCGCGAGGACGAGCCCGTATCGGCTGACCAGCCCGTCCGGCCGGGTCAACACGAACCCGGCCACCGCGCCCGACAGGGCGGTCACCACGAAACACGTGAGCGACAGCCGGTGGTAACGGCGCAGGATGAGTTCCTCGACCGCAGGACCGCGCCGCAGCCGGGCCAGCAGCGACACCAGCGCACCGAGCCACGCGCTCGCGGCGGGCACGTGCCAGAACATCGCGTTGGTCGCCAGATCGTGCCCGGCACCCACCGAGACGCGCCCCACGGACACCAGCGGCAGCAGCCCTACCCCTGCGGCCACCGCCGCCGCGACGGCCGTGCGCCAGGCCATCGCCGGGCACGCCAGCCGCGACCGCCACGCACAGCCAGGCCTTGGGTTCCTCGGTCGCGTTCAGGATGGGCAGGAACACCTCGGGCCGCAGCACGCGCGAGACGGGCAGGCCCGAGGCGGCCGCCGCCGAGAACGGCACGGCGACGAGCGCGGCGGCCAACCAGCAGGCCGCGCAGCCCGCGGCGAACCGGCTCGCCGCGTACGCCTCCGCCGACAGGGCACCAGTCCGGCGACCGGGCGCGACGAACGTGGCGAACACGAGGCCGCCGAAACAGCCGGCCGCGGCCGCGTCGGCCACGAACCGGACGACGGCGAACCCGTAGGTGGTCAGCGCCCCCGGGTCGGAGTTGCCCAAGGGCGCGTAAACGTCGCCCGCGGTCGCGACGACGAGCAGTAGCAGGGCGAGCCCGGCCACCACCGCCGACACGACCACGGCGCGGAACCGGGGCGTCTTCACCTCCCAGGTGTCGGACCGAGCCCGGCCCGGGTTCCGGAGTGTGAGACACCGCACATCGGATGTCCACTTCGGACTGTTGCCTCAGGTCATGGTCAGCAGCATCTGGGCCATGCCGAGTGCCATCATCCCGTTCGCGCCGCCCCGAGGCTGCGCAGCGCCGACCGCGCCCACGCGCGTCGGAGATCGCCCGGGCCAGGAAGACCAGGCCGGCCAAGGTTAAGAAGACCACGAGCACGACGGCGACGGTCGCCACGTCGACAGGCGCAGCACAGCCGGACGCGGAGGCATGGACATCCCGGGCATCCCCGGCATCTCCATCGTGCCGCCGTGGCCCGGCATGCCGCCTGCGGTGGCCGGGCTCGTCCTCATGAAACCGGCACCGTGGACCGCAGGGTTCCGGCGGTGGGAAAACCTGCCCGATCGGCGCTACGGGGTTGCCTGGCACCGGCAGCGCCGCGTGCGATCAGCTCGCCCGCCGGCGGGCGAGCCGCGCCCGAAGTCCACTGTGGATAATTCGTCTGCGGAGGCGTCGGTGTGCAGCTTCGCGTTCTGCCGGTGGACCTGCGAACAGATCGAGGTCGTCGGCGGGCGAGTTCACGACGCTGACCTGCTGGACCACCTGCGGCTGCTTGCCATCCGGCCACCTCGCCTTCACGTCGGCCGACAGCCGCGCGTCTCCTGCTCGGACCGCCGACCGCGCTCACCACCTACCGGCGGCCGTGCAGAACACCGCGGCCAGCTCGATCCGGGCGCCGCCGAGCGCGGCCGGGGCTCTCCGCTCACGCCACAGAGGCGTGGCACTGGCAGGGGGCGCCGTCCTGGCAGCCGCACCCGCAGCCGGCGGCGCACCCGCAGCTCGCCGTGCCGACGCCCCAGACGACCACGTGGTCCGGTACGCAGCACGGCCGGCGCGCCGTGCAATGTTGTCCGTCGTCCGGCCGGGGCTGTTCCCACAACGCGACGACGCTCGCGCCGACGAGGGATCGCCCGGCCACCTGCGCGTCGAAGACGGCCAGGAGGCCGGGGACGAAGTCACGGGACGGCACGGCGGGGCGGACCCGCAGCCACCGGGTGACCGCGGCCATCCCCTCGGCCGCGACCCGGCAGGCCGGGCAGCTCGCGAGGTGTCTCCCGGCGGCGGCCTCCTCACCGGGAGCGGCCTGCCCGTCGGCCAGGGCCGAGAGCGCCTCTCGACAACGCTGACAGTCCATATCGGATAAGTCGGCCGGAGCGGCCGGTCGGTTCCCGGAGGCGCTCGCCGAATCCTGAGTCAGCCGCGCATTTCGCGAAGCAGCACGCGCGGCCGCCCGTCGACCGGGTCGGCGACCACACTGCCGTCCACTTCGAACACATCGCGGAAGACGGCGGGGGTCAGCACCTCGCCGGGCGGCCCCGCCGCGGCGATCGTGCCCGCCTTTAGGGCGACGATCATCGTGGCGTGCCGGGCCGCGAGGTCCAATGTGTGCAACGCGGCCACGACCGTGACACCGAGCGACGCCACCAGGCTCAGCGCGGAGATTTGGTGCGCCGGGTCAAGATGGTTGGTCGGCTCGTCCAGCACCAGCAGCTCCGGTTGCTGGGCCAGCGCCCTGGCCAGCAGCACGCGCTGCCGCTCACCACCAGACAATGTGGACAGTGGCCGGTCCGCGAACACCGTGGCCCCGGTGCGTTCCAGCGCGTCCGCCACGACCGCCTCGTCGGCCGCGGTGAGCCGGTCGAACGCGCCGAGGTGCGGGTACCGGCCGAGCCGCACCGCTTCGCGCGCGGTGAAGTCGTAACCGCCGGCCTGGTCCTGGCCGAGCACCCCTACCCGCCGCGCGACGTCACGATGCCGGGCCATCCACGCGTCCTCGTCCCCGAACAACACCGCCCCCGCGCGAGGCCGCAGCGCGCGGTAGACGGTCTTGAGCAAAGTGGACTTCCCGCTGCCGTTGGGCCCGACCACGGCGACGAACTCGCCCGGCGCGATCGTCAAGGTCACGTCGTGGACCGCGGGAACTTCGGCGTAACCGGCGGAGACGCCGTCGAAGACCAGTTTCACGACAGGCCCACCGTTCCCGCCGCGCTGCGGCGCAGGATCACCAGGAAGAGCGGGACGCCGATGGCGGCAGTGAGGATGCCGATCGGCAGCTCCGTCGGGGCCAGCACCAGCCGCGCGGCGGTGTCGGACCAGACGATCACGAGCGCGCCGAGCAGCACCGTGACCGGCAGCGCGTGGCGGTGGTCGGCGCCGACGAGCAGCCGGGTCAGGTTGGGCACGATCAGCCCGATGAACCCGATGCTGCCCGAGACCGCGACGACGGTCCCGGTCAGCAACGCGACGACGACGAGCAGCACGGCGCGGGCGCGGGCGGCGTCGAGCCCGAGCGCGGCGGCACCGTCGTCGCCGAGCACCAGCAGGTTCAGCCGGCCGGCACCGCCCGCCGAGGCGATCACCAGGACGAGCACGACGGCCGCGCAGGTCAGCGTCAGCGGCCACTGCGCACCGGCGAGGCTGCCGAGGATCCAGAACAGGATCTGCTGCTGCGCATCAACGTCCTTGGTGCGCAGCAGCAGGAACGAGATGACCCCGGCGAGCAGCTGGCCGACCGCGATGCCGGTCATCACCATCCGGCCGGCCTGGATCCGGCCTGCGGTGCGCGAGAACCCGAACACAACCAGCGCGGTGACCACCGCGCCGCCGAACGCGGCCAGCGGCAGGGTGAGCAGCCCGGCGACGCCAGCACCGAGCGTGGTCAGCACGAGCACGGCACCTACGCCCGCCCCCGAGGTGAGCCCGAGGATGAAGGGCTCCCCCAGGGGGTTCCGGACCATCGCCTGAGTCAGCAGCCCGGCGACGGCCAGCCCGGCGCCGACGAAGACGCCCTGCAGGACCCGCGGCACGCGCAGATCCCACACGATGAAGTCGAACGGCCCGGCCGCGCCGCGCCCGGCGAGGTGGGCACCCACGATGGACGTCACCTCGCCGGGCGAGATGGACACCGGCCCGAGGCCCACGGCGACCAGGGCCGAAAGCACCAGCGCCGCGGCGAGGACGACCAGCACCACCTCGATCGGAATCCCACCGAGCAGGCCACTTCCCCGGGGCGAGTGTTCCCGACGCACTGTCACTTGTGGAGTGCTTCGGCGATCTTCGCGACGGCGTCGCCGTTGAGCACGCTCGGCGAGAGCAGGATGCTCTGAGGCACCACGACGAACCTGTTCTCCTTCACGGCCGTCGTGCCGGCCAGGACCGGGCTGCTGCGGATGGAATTCAGCAGGTCGTCGTCGCTGCCCGGCGAGAAGCCGGAGATCACGACGATCGCCTGCGGGTCGCGCTTGACGACCTCTTCGGCGCTCAGACTGGCGAAGTCCTGCATGGCGTCCTCGGCGATGTTCTTTCCACCGGCCAGGGTGATGACGCCGTTAGCCAGCCCGGTGCCGCCCTGGGCCATCACCGGCTGCCCGGCGGCAGGCGGGGTCGACAGGGCCAGCACCCACACCGGCGTGCCCGAGGTGCTCTTGACCTTGTCGATCGACGCGGTGATCTGGGCGACCAGCTCGGCACCGCGCTGCTCGACGCCGAAGACCTTCGCGGCCTGCTGGACGAACGTGGTCGTCGCGGACAGGTCCTTCACCACGGTGCCCTTGGCGATGTCGCACGCGACGAGCGACTTGGCGCCGGCCTTGGCCAGCTGGTCGACCGTCGGGGTGCCGTCGAACCCGCCGAAGCTGTAGCTGGAGATGCCGACCACGAGGTCGGGCTTCGCCGCGATCACGGCCTCCGCGTTGCCCTGGCCCGGGTCGAGCACCTTGATCTTCGCCAGCTTCGCCGCTTCGTCGCCGGTGAAGGCATTGAAGAAGTCCGGCGCGGCCGTTCCGACGATCCGGTCGGCGACACCCAGGCGTTCGAGGATCGCGGCGGCGCCACCGTCCATCGTGACCACACGCTGCGGCGGCGCGGACAGCTGCGGGAGTTCGGGGCAGGCCGGGTCCTGCGGGTGCCCACTCATTTCCAAGGAGCTGGGCAGGGCCGACGAAGGCACCGCGGCGGGCGAGGTCGGGTCGGCGCTGCCGCAGGCCGACAGTCCGAAAAGGACGGCGGCGGCCGCCACTGTCCAGCGCAGTGCTCTCACCGGGTTCTCCCTCGGGCGGTTGTAGACGTTTCCAAGAGCAGTTGTCGCACGGACGGGTGACTTGGTTCCCCGCGATCTCCAGAAAGCCGGTGAATCACCTCACAGGGGTAGGTCCGGAACTCACACGATCGAGTGACCGACTTCTGGGTTCGAGCCCGGGATTCCGGGCCGCCCTGGGAGGACTTCCGTCATGCCGTCACGCTCGCACCCACCCGATGAGGACTGCTGGCCATTGGTCGCGGTCGCCGGGCTCGTGTCCTTCGTCGCCATGCTCGACATGAACATCGTCAACGTCGGGCTGGCCGACATCTCCCGCACCTTCGCGATCTCGCCGGGTGCCGCGCAGTGGGCCGCGCTCGCCTACCAGCTGCCGGTGGTCGCCCTGCTGATCCCGGCCGGGCGCTGGCTCGACCAGGTCGGGCTGCGCCCCGCGCTGCTGGCCGCGCTGACCGGATTCACGGTCTTCAGCCTGGCCTCCGCGTTGTCACCGTGGCCGGCCTGGCTGTTCGCTTCCCGCGTGGCACAAGGGATCTTCGGCGCCGGGCTGTTCGTGCTCATGCCCGTCGTCGCCGCCAGGGCCGTACGCCCCGAGACCCGTGGCCGGGCGATGAGCGTGCCCGCGACACTGGGCCCGCTGGGAGCCATCGTGGGCCCGGCCGTCGGCGGCCTGCTGCTGGACGCATTCGGCTGGCGGACGATCTTCCTCGTCAAGATCCCGTTCTGCGTCCTGGCGTTTCTGCTGGCGAAGCAGTACGCGCCGGGCGGCGGGACGCTGCGGGCACCGGAGCGGCGAGCACTGGCCGACGGCGGCCTAGCCGCAATCGCCCTGACGTCGGTGCTGCTGGCCCTGACCTTCGGCGGAGACGACCGACGCTGGCTGTTCCTGCTCGCCGTCGCGGTCGTGCCGTTCATCCTGTGGCTGCGGGGACCGGGCGCCGAACCGGTGCGCGACCTGCTGCGAGACCCGGGCCCGGGCCGGGTCACCCTCGCGGTGCTGGCGCTGGCCGCCGCGTTCGGCGCGATGAACTACCTCGTCTCCCTGCACCTGCAACGCACCGATGGGATCAGCGCCGCCGCGACCGGGCTGACCTTGCTGGTCTTCTCCGCGGCGATGGCGGTGCTGGGGCCGGTCGGCGGCAAACTGGCCGACCGGTGGGGCGCCCGCCGTACCGCCGTCACCGGCGCGGCCCTTACAGCGGCGGGGCTGCTCCTGCTGCTCCCGCTCGGCACGGCCTGGCACCCCGCGGACGTCGCCTGGCGGCTGGCGATCGCCGGAGCCGGGATGGGTCTCTACGGCGGCCCGGCCCAGCTCCTTGTGCTCACCTCGGCCGCCCCGGAACGGATGAACACCGCCGGCGCGGTCGTCCAGCTCGGCCGCAGCCTCGGCTTCGCGCTCGGCCCGGCCTTGGCCACGACGGCCTGGGCGCTGAGCGGCTACGGCCCGAACGTCCTGGCCGGGCTCGTCCTCGCCGCCGTGGCCGCCTGCGCGGCCGTTGTCCTGCTCGCGCTCCGCCCGGCCGTACCGGTCCACTCCTGAAAGTGATCAACTCTCCCGGCCCACCGGCAGGGCACGCTCTTTCGTCAGGACTCACACGTCCAGGAACCAAGAGTGCTCACCTGCCGGCGGCTACCAGACCCGAGTCTGCCGGACGGCCGACTCATGACTCATTAGGAACCACCCATGTGCGGAATCACCGGATGGGCGTCCTACCACCGGGACGCCACCGCGCTCGCGCCCGTGCTGGAAGAGATGACCGCGACCCTGGTCCCGCGCGGCCCCGACGCGGCGGGCACCTGGCTCGCCGAGCACGCCGCGCTCGGGCACCGGCGGCTGTCCGTGCTCGACCTCGAAGGCGGCGTCCAACCGATGACTGCGGGGGACGTGGTCCTGAGCTACAGCGGCGAGGTCTATAACCACCACGAACTGCGGGTCGAGCTGCGCCGCCGCGGGCACGAGTTCCGCACCCGCAGCGACACCGAGGTCGTGCTGCGCGCCTACCAGGAGTGGGGCACCGAACTGGCCACGCGGCTGCACGGCATGTTCGCCTTCGCGGTCTGGGACGGGCCCCGGCAGCGGCTCGTGCTGGTGCGCGACCGGCTCGGCGTGAAACCGCTGTTCTGGGCGAAGGTCGCCGGCGGGCTCGCCTTCGCCTCCGAGCCGAAGGCGCTGTTCGCGCACCCCGAACTGGCCCCGCGAGTGGACGCCGACGGCCTACGCGAGGCCTACAGCCTGCTGTTCTCCACCGGCGCCACGCTCTGGCAGGGCGTCCGGGAGGTCGAACCCGGCGGCATCGTCGTGCTGGACCGCAGCGGCATCACCGAAACCCGCTACTGGCAGCTGGAAGCGCAACCGCACACCGACGACCGGGACGCCACGATCGAGCGCGTCCGCGAGCTCGTCGACCACGCGGCCCGCACCCAGGTCGAAGCCGACGTCCCGCTGTGCAGCCTGCTTTCGGGCGGGCTCGACTCCAGCGTCGTGACCGCGCTAATCGCCGACGAGCTGCGCGCCGGTGGCGAACGGCTGCGGTCCTACGCCGTCGACTACAGCGACCAGGCCGAGCAGTTCACCGGCGACGTCCTGCGCACCGGCCACGACACGCCGTTCGCCGCCAAAGCCGGCGCCTTCATCGGCACCGACCACTCGACGGTCGTGCTCGACCCGATGGCGCTGCTGGACCCCGCCAACCGCGCGGCCGTCGTCGTCGCCCGCGACTCGCCCATCGGCGTCGGCGACATGGACACCTCGCTGTACCTGCTCTTCGGCGAGATCCGGAAGCACTCGACGGTGGCGCTGTCCGGCGAAGCGGCGGACGAGGTCTTCGGCGGTTACCCGTGGTTCCACAACCCGAAAGCGCTTGCCGCGCCGACGTTCCCGTGGCTGCTGGTAACCGGCGACGAAGCCGCTGTCCCGCTACACCCGGACGTCGCGGCGAGATTGGATGTCGCCGCGTTCCGCGACGACACCTACCGCGACGCCCTCGCCGCCGTCCCGCACCTAGACGGCGAAACTCCGGAAGAACACCGGCAGCGCGAGATGCAGCACCTGTCCCTGACCCGCTGGCTGCGGCAACTGCTGCACCGCAAGGACCGGCTCAGCATGGCTCAGGGGCTGGAGGTCCGCGTCCCCTACTGCGACCACCGCCTGGTCGAATACGCGTTCAACGCACCGTGGGCGCTCCAGAGCTTCGACGGCCGCGAGAAGAGCCTCCTGCGTGCTGTCGGCACCGGGCTCATCCCCGAGTCCGTGCTCACCCGGCCGAAGAACCACTACCCGGCGACCCACCACCCCGAATACAACCGCGGCCTGCAGGCACTGGCCGCGGAAGCACTGTCCACACGGGACGGTCAAGTCCGGGACATCGTCGACGAGACACAGATCAAGCCGCTGCTGGACACCCCCGCCGACCGGCTCGAGTGGGGGCACCGGCTGCGCCTGGAGCGCGTAGTCGACCTCGCCCTCTGGCTCGACCACCACAATCCGGCCATCACGCTGTAAACCCGCAGGAAGAGAACCCATGCCGTTACCCGAAGAACCCGTCCCGCTGTACGGCCCCGAGTACAAACGCGACCCCTACCCGCTTTACACCGCGATGCGAGAAAAGTGCCCGGTGCACCGAGTCGCGTTCCCGAGCGGCGTCAACGCCTGGCTCGTCACCGGCTACGAGGCCGCGCACGCGACGCTCAACGACCGGCGGCTCGGCAAGAACCACTCGCTCGGCAACGACGGCTGGCGCGCGCTGGCGTCGATCATGCCCGAGCCCCAGCACTCCCAGCTGCAGGTCCACCTGCTGCACCAGGACCCGCCGAAGCACACGACCATGCGCAAGCTGGTCCTGGACGCCTTCGCACCGCGCCGGGTCGAGGGCATGCGCCCGCGGTTTCAGGAGATCGCCGACGCCCTGGTCGCCGAGTTTCCCGCGAGCGGCCCGCTCGACCTCGTCGAGCTGTTCGCCGCGAAGTTCCCGTTCCTGGTGCTGGCCGAGACGATCGGCCTGCCGCGCGCGCTCGCTGGGGAGTTCCGCCGCGAGTGGGGCAAGGTCGTCGCCCCGGTCGGACCGAAGGACCCTCGGCGCCCGGAGTACGAGCACCTCCTGCACGAGCTGCAGACCTACATCGCCGACGTCGTCGCGGACAAGCGCGAAACCGGCGGCGACGACCTGCTTGCCGGTCTCGTCACCGCGCACGCGAAGGGCCTCCTGAGCAGGGAAGAGCTGGACTCGATGATCTTCCAGCTCCTGGTCGCCGGGCAGGAGCCGGTCACCAACCAGATCACCACCGCGCTGATCGCGCTGCTGCGCCACCCCGCGCAGCTCGCGCGCCTGAGCGCCGATCCCGGGCTGCTACCCCAGGCCGTCGAAGAACTCCTCCGCTACGACAGCGCCTTCGAGCTGACCACCTGGCGGTTCCTCGCCGAAGACGCCGACCTGCACGGCCGCCGCGTCCCGGCCGGCGACTCGATCATCGTCTCTCTCTGCGCCGCCAACCGGGATCCCGAGCGGTTCCCGGACGCCGACCGGCTCGACTTTGACCGCAGCCCCAACCCACACCTCGCGTTCGGGCACGGCATCCACTTCTGCCCCGGCGCCGCACTCGCCCGCGCCGAGCTGCAGATCGCCGTCGGCACGCTACTCGACCGGCTGCCCGGGTTCCGGCTCGCGATCCCGGAGGAGGACCTGAACTGGGTCCCCGCGGTCCTCGGCCGCGGCGTGAGCGGCCTCCCCGTCACCACCGACTGACCCCCGCCCCCAGGCAGGCGCCGCGGACCGCCGCGGCGCCATGCCGTCGTCCCCACCTGGAGTCCCCCGCATGCTCACCACCACGACCACCCAGCTAACGGCCGAGATCCTCGCGCTCCTGCTGCGCCACCGCCGCGGCACCGACGACGCACCCCCGTCGGCGTTCACCCTGCAGCTCGACCGGCTCCGCGCGTTCGTCGAAGCGGACGAGCCAATCGTGTTCACCCTGCCCGGCTTCCCATGCAAGTCCCCGAACCCCGCCAAGGTACTCGGCAGGCTGCCCGACGCCGGGGAACGTCTCGCGCTGCGGTTCCTCGACGCACTATGCACCCGGATCGCTGAGGTGCACGCGCCCGGCGCGCGGATCCTGATCTGCTCCGACGGCCACGTCTTCGGCGACCTCATCGGCGTCCCCGACGACCACATCGACGCCTACGCCGCCGAGCTGCGCGCGCTCATCGCAGCCGAGAAACTGGACTCGTTCGGCACGTTCGACCTGCGCGACGTCCTCGGCGACGCCTCCTGCGACGACAAGCGGAGCCGGCTTGAAGCCGAGTACGCCCCCACCCTCGACCAGGTGCGCGCCGAAGTTCGCCGCGATGAACAGGCGCTGCGGCTCTACCGCGGGATCACCCGGTTCCTCTTCGAAGACACCGCGGACTTCGAAGGCAGCCGCTCGGCGTTGCAGCGCCGCTGCCGGGAGCGCGCCTACGGCGTCGTCCGGCGCAGCACCGCTTGGGGCCGCGGCGTCGAGCGCCACCACCCCGACGCCGTCCGGCTCTCCATCCACCCCCAGCCGGCCGGATCACCGAAGTTCGGGATCCGCCTGCTCGACGCGCCCGACATCTGGACGACACCCTGGCACTCCTGCGTCGTCCGGCACCCGGACGGCCGTACCGAGCTACTGCCGCGGGCTCGCGCGGAGCCGCTCGGCACCGTGATCCAGCGGGACGGCCGCCCCGACCACGTGCTGGCCCGCTGAGCTACGACCGGGACCGTCGCAGCCACACTGCGCCGTCAAGCAAGTATGCCAAGCAGTTCCGTAGGGATGCGGTGGTTGAGCTTGTTCGTTCCTCTGATCGTCCGTTGCGGGAGGCCCTTCGCCAGTTGGGTGTCAACCATGAGACTCTGCGTAGCTGCGTGCGAGCCGCCGATCACGCGGAGACCGGCCCAGCGGATGAGTTGGCGACCGGCGAGCGGGCGGAGTTGCGGGAGCTGCGTAAGCGGGTAGCGGAGCCGGAGAAGGAGATTCTCAGTAAGGCAACCACCTATTTCGCCTTAGTGCAGGAGTGACCGGGTCCGGTGGGCTCCGAACGAACTTTCATTGCTGTGCATCATGATTCATCCCTTCCGCGCGTTGATGACCACCGCTCCTGTGGGCAGCGGGGCGATGGAGTCGACCATGAGCCCCGCCGCGTCGAGCAACCCGACGAGTTCTGCGATGGTGCGTTCCCTACCGCCGTCGAACAGCGACAGCATGTAGAGGTCCATCAGCGCGGCGGTCCGCGCGTCCGGCCCGGACTCCCCGCGGCGCGCGTGGGCGAACTCGACTACCAGAAGGCGGGAGCCCGGCGCCATCACACGCCGACCGCCGCGCAGCAGGGCGGCGCAGCGTTCGTCCTCCCAGTCGTGCAGGACGTGCCGCAGCAGGTAGATCTCCGCACCCTCGGGCCACGGACCGAAGAAGTCACCAATGCGGGCCTCGCAGCGGTGGGCCATGTCGGCGGCCTCGAACCGCCGCCGCGCCGCCGCGACCGCATCCTGCCGGTCCACCAGCACACCCCGCAAGCCGGGCGCGGCGGAAAGCACCCCGGCCAGCAGCGCACCGTCGCCCCCGCCGACATCCACCACCGTGCCGTCGGCGAGGTCCACGGCCCGCAGGATGTCCGGGAGTTCGGCCCGCAAACCCGATTCCTGCGAACGGTCGAACATCGTGCGCAGTCCCGGTTTGAGCTCCAGGTAGCCGAAAAAGCTGGTGCCGAAGGCCCGCTCGAACCCTGGTCGTCCACTTCGGACGGTCTCGAGTAACTGGTCCCATGCCTGCCCCACCTCCCCAGTCGCCAGCAGCGCGGTGGGCAGCGCGGAACCCGGGGCGTCGGACCGCAGTGCGTGACCCAGCACAGCGAGTCCGAAGTGGTCCGGCTCCGGCTCCACAAGGACCTCGAAGGCCGCCAGCGCCCGCAGCAGCCTGCGCAGCGGTTCCGGCCGGGCGCCCACTCGCTCGGCGAGGACGTCCAGCGACTTGACCACGTCGCCCAGCTCGTCGGCCACGCCCAGCACGGCGAAAGCCTGCAAGGCGCGGGACAGCAGTTGCCCGTACAGCAACTCCCGCACCTGCCGCGCCGGGTCGCTCACCACATCACCAGCCGTTCGCGCGGATCTTCGAGGATGAAGCCGTCGTGGCGAGGCGCGCCGGCGGCTTCCACGGACAGCCCCAACCCGGAAAACCGTTCAGCAGGCTTCCACGGACAGCCCCAACCCGGAAAACCGTTCAGCAGGCTGGGGATCACCACCGCCGCCTGCAACCTGGCGAGTGCGGCTCCCGCGCAGTAGCACGCGCCGGTACCGAACGACAGGTTCTGGTAGGGCAACCGGGTGACCACGAAGTACTACGGGTCGGCGAAACGGCCCTCGCCCCAGCTCGCCGACCAGTCCCCCAAAAAGCACCGTTTCCCCTTGGCCATCGGCGTTCCACCGGTCTCGACGCCCTCGGCGGGGTGAAGCGGCACCCCGAAACCCGGCGTCCGATGGAGCGAAATCGCAGAACCTCTTCCACCGTCAAGGTAACCGCCGACGGATCCAACCGCAGCAGGTCGAGCTGCTGCGGCACGCGAAAGAGCGCCAGCATGCCCTTGCCCAGCACGTGCACCACCGTCTCATCGCCGGTAAGCAGCACCGCGCACACGGTGGCCACCTGCTCGGCGAAGCTCGTGCGCTGCCCATCGATGTCCTACCCCGTCGCCAGGGAGCTGATGAAATCCTCCCCCGGACCGATCCGCCTGGCTTCCACCAGGCCCAGCCCGGCACCACCACAGGCAGTCGACGAGCCCGCGGCGACGAACCGCACCATGCCCGCACCGATACCGGCCGCCCGGCCGAAGGCACCATCGTCCACGTCTGTAACCAAGCCCGCATCTAGAGGTGAGGGGCACCCTTGAGCGGCTATGCCACCCAAGGGTGCCCCTCACCTACCTGATCCTCTGCCTCCACAGCGGAACCGGCTGCCACCACGGTGGCATACTCTCGCCCACCACCAATGCCTGGTCTTCGTCCGCGAAAATGGCGAAACCGTCCACTGGCAACCGTCTTCCGCACCCTCATGCCTTCCCTCCAACACCACAACGAAGAACGCGAGCGCCATGTGTCGGGCAACTGCTGCGCCCGGGCACCTTTCGCCCAAGGCGAGCGCCGACCCAGTCCAGCGATCCGTCCTCAACACACGAAGACGCGACCACCTGGATAGCAACAGATTCTCGCCTTACGCCATCAGATCGCGGTGCTTGAGCGGCAACTCGGCAAGAGTGGCGGGAGGTCTTGGGCGGTGGCGTCGTCGACGATCGTCATCAACGGACGTTAACTCGCCCGCCGAGGTGGGTACCCGTGCCGGAGACGACACGCCCGCGCGTCGTGTGGGGGACAACGCCAGCGGGACCGAGGTGCGTGTACCAAACAACGGCGCGCTTACCCCGGAGGTCATCGTGTCCATCGCAGAACAGCTGATTCCCGCACACCCGGAACTGCTCAGCGTCGACGAAGCGACACAGCTCGGTCAGGACACGATCGCCGAGATCTACCGGCAGCACATCAGCCCAGGCCAGTGGACGGCATTCGGGCTGCTGGGATTCGACCGGATCACCATCGACCACGCCGAGAACATGCACTACGTCGACCGTTCCGGCCGCCGCATTCTCGACTTCTTCGGCGGCTTCGGCACGATGGCACTCGGGCACAACCATCCGCGCCTGTTGGACGTCCGCAGGCGCTTCCAGGAACAGCAACGCCACGAACTCGGGCTGACCCTGCCGTCGCAGTACGTCGCCGCCCTATCCCGGAACCTGGCCACACTGGCACCGGAGGGCCTGGACCGCGTAATGCTCTACTGCACCGGTTCGGAAGCGGTAGAAGCAGCGCTCAAGCTCGCCGAACGGGCACAAGGCCCACGCCGCGCCAAGATCGCCTACGCACACAACTCCTTCCACGGCAAAACAATCGGCGCCTTGTCCGTCACCGACTCGCAGTTCTACCGGGGACATTTCGAAGTCCTGCCACACCGCCACGCCGTTCCCTTCGGCGACACCCCAGCACTGGAAGACCAGCTACGCCGCGACCCCGGCATCGGCGTGCTGATCCTGGAAACCGTACAGGGCGGCGCCGGAGTCGTACTGCCCCCACCCGGCTACCTAAAACAAGTACGACAGTTGTGCGATCGCTACGGGGTGCTGTGGATCGCCGACGAAGTGCAGTGCGGCGTCGGCAGAACAGGCCGGTTCTTCGCCTTCGAACACGCCGGGGTCACCCCCGACATCGTCACACTGGCCAAAGCCCTCGGAGGCGGCAAGACAGCGATCTCAGCCGTACTCGCCGGCCACGAGATCCACGACCGCGCCTACAGCGGCGCCCGCAACGCACTCGTACACGGACCCGCGACCTTCAGCGGCATGGGCGAAGCCTGCTGCACAGCGATCGAAACGCTACACATCCTGCACGACGAGAACCTCCTGACCAACGCCGCTGAGCAGGGCAAGCACCTACTCAACGGGTTGCGCTGGCTGCACCGCCGCCACCCAAAACTGATCCGCGACGTCCGGGGCAGCGGGCTGATGGCCGCCATCGAGTTCGCCGACCTCAGCGGCTGCCTACCGGGCCTGACCGGACGCATGGCGGGGATGCTGGACCAGCCGCTACGGGGCAGCGTAGCCATGCTCGCCGGCAGTCAACTGCTCTCCGAGTTCGGCATCCTCGTCGCCTTCACCGATCACAACCGCAACGTCGTACGGCTGGAACCACCCCTGACCATCCGCCCACAGCACATCAACATGCTGGTCGAAGGCTTCGACGACCTGCTCTCACAAGGCCTGAAGGGCCTAGCCGCCCGATACCTCCGCCGCCAATACCGGACACAGACCACCCAGCCGCCCACCACCCGCCCCCGCGCCAACATCCCGTAGCCGCACAGAAACAGCGGACCAGCCCAAGAGATCGACGGCTCCAGAAAAAGCCACCGCATCGACCCCACCGATGAAATCGCCGGCGGCTTGCTTGCGTGAATACCTTTGTGCGGCAAAGACTTTGACCCGACTCACCCCGCCGGGGAAACTCAAGTTCCGGGCTACCGGGAAGTGCTTCCTCGGTTGACAGCGGCGTCGATTTTGCTCGCGAGCGTCGGTGCGCCATCGGCGGAGGTGATCCGCCCGCCGTCGGTGGAGCCGCAAGACGCGCCGGAAGTCGATGCCCAGAGCCTCACCACTGGTTGCCTACGGGTGATCACGTGTTGGATCCGGTGGAGTCGCACGTTAGCCCAAACTGTTGACAGTTTACAATCTGGTGCATGGCGCCGAAACCGACGATGTCGATGAGCAAGGTAGATGCGCTGCCGCTTCGCGAGCGAGTTGTCGCCGAGATCAGGGAAACCATCCTGACCGGTCAAGTGGAGCCCGGCGCAATCCTCCCGGAGACGGAGCTTGCCAATCAGCTCGGGGTCAGCCGCGGTCCAGTGCGGGACGCGTTGGCGACCCTGGAGCGCGAGGGGCTGGTCACCTCGAAGCCGAATCGTCGGGCCAGGGTGGTCGTTCTGGGGTTGCGCGATGTCGAGGAGATTTACAGCCTCCGCGGCTCGATGGAGACACTCGCCGCGCAGCGGGCGGCCACCAATGCCACCGACGCGGACCTGCAGAAGATGCGCAAGGTGCTCGCCAAGATGGATGCCGCGCTGGAGGGCCAGGACCTAGTCGAGCTCAGTCGCCTGGACGCGGCCTTCCACGACCACATCTACGAGGCGTCGAGACATGACCGGCTGTACCAGGCCTGGGCCGATTTGCGCTCCCAGGTGACGCTGTTTCTCATTTCGCGCAACACCAACGCGGTGACCTCGCGCGACATCGTCATCGGCGAGCACGAAGCGCTGCTGGAGGCACTCACCGCACGCGATGCCGATCTGCTGGTGCGCCTCACGGAGGAGCACCTTCGGGGTGCTTACGAGCGGCTGCGGGATGCCTTGATCATGTCGTCGCGGGCCAACGCGTGAGCTGGCTCGAAGCGGCGCATGGGGCAGTAGCCGTCTTTCAAAACTGTTAACACTTTCCGTCAAATTGTTGACAGTTTGCGGACGCCTCTGTGAGGGTGGGGAGTGTCAGGCGCCACAACCCACGGAGATGCCGCCATGAAACAGCAGCCCGGTTCGGGTGCTACTGGGGTCAACACGTTCAGCGCGCTCGGCCTACGGATCGCCGTCGACACCGGCGGGACGTTCACCGATATCGCGGTCTCACAGCCCGACGGCTCGGTGTTCGTCTGGAAAGTCTCGTCCTCGCCGAGCTCCCCGGACGCTGCGGTCGTTGATGGCGTGGTGGAGGCGCTGGCCGAACTGAGCGAAAGCCCTGAGCGGGTGGAGCGGTTCGTCCACGGCACGACGGTGGCCACGAACACCTTGATCACCCGGACCGGCAGTCGAGTTGGCCTGGTGACCACAGCGGGCTTCCGGGATCTGCTCGCCATCGGGTACCAGTCCCGACCGCACCTCTACGAGGCAACCTCACGGCGGCCCGCGCCGCTCGCCGCACCGGAGCTGACCTGGGAAGTGACCGAGCGCGTCGCCGCTGACGGCAGCGAACTCCGGGCAATCGACGACGCCGAGGTGCGGGCGCTGGTCGCTGAGATCGCGGCTGCCTCCGTGGACGTCGTAGTCGTGTCCTTGCTCAACGCTTACGCCAGTTCGACCCATGAGCGCCGGGTCGCAGACCTGCTGCGGGCGGCAGGGGTAGCCCCCTCGGTCATCGCGGCAACTGACGTCTCGGCCGAGATGCGCGAATTCGAGCGCACGAGCACCGCCGTGCTCAACGGATACGTCCAGCCGAAGGTCGGCTCCTATCTGGAGCGGCTGGAGAAGCGCCTCACCGACTTGGGTGTCCCGGCACGGTTGTGGGTCATGCAATCCAACGGCGGTTTGATCAGTGCGCGGACTGCGCGGGAGCAGAGCGTTCGCACCCTGCTGTCCGGGTTGGCCGGTGGGGTCATCGGGGCAGCGAGGTGGGCTGGGCTGCTCGGCCTGGACAAGGTGGTCAGCTTCGACATCGGCGGCACCAGCACTGACATCGCGTTGATCCGCGCCGGCCAGCCCGACGAGATGACCTCAGGGGAAATCGAGGGCTACCCGCTTCGCATGCCGGCGGTCGACGTGCACACCATCGGCGCCGGGGGCGGCTCGGTCGCCTGGCGCGACAGCGGTGGTGGGCTGCGGGTCGGCCCGCAGAGCGCTGGCGCCACCCCGGGCCCCATTTGCTACGGCCGCGGAGGCGAGGAGATCACCGTGACCGACGCGCACCTGCTGCTCGGTCGGCTCGGTGATTCGCTGCTCGGTGGCAGGCTGATGCTCGACCGGACCGCCGCCGAGGCGCGCATGCAAGACTTCGCCGGTGAGCTGGGTCTCGACGTCGACAAGGCCGCAGAAGGTGTCTTGCGCGTGATCACAGCGACGATGGCCCGCGGCGTGCGCAAGGTGAGCGTCGAGCGCGGAGTCGATCTCCGCGAGTGCACTCTGATGGCATTCGGCGGCGCCGGACCGCTGCACGCCTCTGACCTGGTGCGCGAGCTCGGCCTCCGGTCAGCCGTCATCCCACCGCACCCAGGCATTGCCTCCGCAATGGGCATGCTCGATGCCCCGGTCCGCAGCGACTTCGTTGCCGCGGTCCCCACCAACGACGCCACCGCCAGCGCCGAGATCGAGTCCGTGCTCGACGACCTGGCAGGCCGTGCCGAGCGATTCCTGGCCGAGGAGACCGGCGGAAACAGCACCGGATCGACCCTCGATCGGCTCGTCGACCTGCGCTACCTCGGCCAGAGCTACGAACTCACCGTCCCCTGGGCGCCGTCCCCTCAGCTCCTGCGGCAAGCATTCGACCGCACGCACCGGGAACGCTACGGCTTCGACGACCCGGACGCCCAACTGGAAATCGTCGCGGCACGGTGCACCGCCACCATCCCGGTGCCAGCATCGACCGAGGCCGCCGGCGACCGCCCACCCAAGATCCCCGCGCCGCTGGCCAAACGAGCGGTCCGCTTCGAAGGCGCCTGGCACGACACCCCCGTCTACCTGCGATCCGAACTCCCCGCCGGGATCCCGATCACCGGCCCCCTGATCGCAGAGCAACTCGATTCAACCGTCGTCATCGCCCCCGGCCAGGTTTGCCGGGTCGACGAGCACGGCTTCCTGCACCTCACTGCCGAGGACAACTCATGACGCGCACGGCCCCAGCCCCGAACCCAGCCGCACTCGACCCCGTCGACCTGGAGATCGCCCGCAACCGGCTCGAGTCCATCGCCGAGGAGGTGGGCACCACCCTCATCCGGACGTCGTACTCGCCCAACATCAAAGATCGGCGAGACTGCTCCGCAGGGATCTACCGGCCAAGCGGCGAACTCATCGCACAGGCCGAACACATCCCGCTGCACCTCGGGCTGATGCCGACGCTCGTGCGGCGCACGCTCGACGAGATCGGCCGCGAGAAGCTGCGGCCCGGTGACATTCTGCTCACCAACAACCCCTACCTCGGCGGCTCGCACCTGCCCGACACCTGCGTCATCACACCGGTGTTCGCCGCCGGGCGGCTCGTGGCCGTGATCGCGAACATGGCCCACCACGTGGACATCGGCGGTATCACTCCAGGCTCGATGGCCACTCATGCCACGGAAATCTTCCAAGAAGGTGTCCGAATTCCCCCGCTGCACCTCTACAACCAGGGCGAGCTCGCCAGCGATGTGCTCGCCCTCCTGCTCACCAACGTCCGCACGCCGGGCAAGACCCGGGGCGATTTGATGGCGCAGGTGTCGGCCAACATGATCGGGGTCCGGCGGATCCTCGAGATCGTCGAGGACTGGGGCTCCGAACGGCTGGACACCGCCTGCGAGGCGTTGGTCGACTACTCCGAGCGCCGGACGCGGGCGGCTCTCGGCGCGCTTCCTGACGGGGAAGGCCGGTTCACTGACTACCTGGAACACAACGGGGTCTGCGAACAGCGGATCCCGATTACCGCGCACATCATCAAGCGGGGTGACGAGATCACCGTCGATCTCAGAGACAGCGCCGACCAGGTCGCCGGTGCGACCAACTGCTCATCAGCAGTCGCCGAGGCATGCGTCGCCTATGTCGTCAAAGTCCTCGCCGACCCAACGCTGCCTTCCAACGCGGGGCTGATGCGCCCGATCACCGTGCTCACCCGTCCGGGTTCGGTGGTCTCGGCCCAATTCCCGGCCCCCGTCGCGAACGGCAACATCCAAACCTCCACGCGGACCGTCGACGCCCTGCTGGGGGCCTTCGACCGGCTCTCCCCGGGACTCGCTCCGGCCGCCTCCTGCGGCAGCCAGAACATCCTGACCATCGGCGGAACCGATCCGGCGAACGGCGAGCCCTACTCCTACGTCGAGACCTACGGCGGGGGCCAGGGGGCGACGAGCATCGAGCCCGGCGGGGACGCCGTGCACACGCACATGACCAACACCCGCAACACCCCTTGCGAAGTGATCGAGCGCGAGTATCCGCTCCGGGTCGAACGCTACGAAATCGCCTGCGGGACCGGCGGTGCGGGGCGCCACCGCGGCGGCGACGGCCTCATCCGCGAGCTGACCCTGACTCGGGGGAACGCGGTCGCGGTTATCGCGACGAGCCGGACCACGACTCGGCCGTGGGGCCTGCACGGCGGTGCGGACGGTTCCTCTTCGCGGTGCTGGAGAACCGACGACAGTGGCCGCCATGATCTGCCATCAATGGGCCAGATCGCGCTGACCGCGGGCCAAAGCCTTGCGATCCAAACGGCAGGCGGCGGGGGTTACGGGCCTGCCGTCTTGAATCTGGCCGCGAGTGACACTACCGAAAGCGAGTAGAACGTGAACGACCGAACGCATGCCGAGTTGGGTCCGAGCGGGCGAATTCAAGCCGCTGGAATCGACAACCGCGCCGACGGTGGCTCCGCACGTCTGGCTGACAAGGCCCTCCTGGCTCGCACGAGCCCGACGACGCTCGACACCACGCACTTCGACACGGTGCGTTTTCCGGCCCCGGACTGGGCAGCCGAAAGGTTTGCTGCCGCCGCTCGGGACGGCGCTCTGGCATACACGACCTACCAAGGCAGCGACGACGTCCGTGGCTGTCTGGCTGGGCCGTTGACACGCTGGCTGGGTCTCGACGTCGACCCCGACGACAACATCATGCTCACCCCGGGCACCCAGGCCGGGCTCTTCACCGTCCTCGCCGGCCTGGTTGACCAGGGTGAGCAGGTGGCACTCGTCGACCCCGACTACCTGTTCAGCGAGCGCATCCTGACCTTTCTCGGCGCCCAGGTCACCCACGTGCCGCTGCGGCGCCGCACCGAAGAAACCAGCGAGCTGGTACCCGACCTCGACCGCCTCGAGGACGCCTTCCGCGCTGGGGTGCGCTTGTTCGTCTTCTCCCACCCCAACAACCCGACCGGCGCGGTCTACCCGCGCGAGGTCCTCGATGGCATCGCCGAGCTGGCCGTGCGGCACGACGTGACCGTTCTGGTCGACGAGCTTTACGGACGCCTCGTCTACGACGGCACCTCGTTCGTCCACCTCGCTTCCTTGGCAGGAATGCGCGAACGCACCGTGACCCTTCTAGGTCCCTCGAAGACCGAATCGCTCAGCGGCTACCGCCTCGGGGTGGTGGTGGCCCCGCGCCGGATCCGGGAAGCCGCGGAAGACGTGCTCTCGTTGACGGCCCTGCGCGCCCCCGGGTACGCCCAGCACGTCCTCAAAGGCTGGCTCGTCGACGACGTGGACTGGGTCGCGGACCGGATCCAACAGCTCCAGGGACTGCGCGCCCTCACGATCAAGCACTTCAGTCAGCTGTCCTGGGTCGGCCTCGCCCCGCAGCAAGGCACGGCCTATTTGTTCCCCGACGTCACGGCCCTGGACCTGCCGGATCGCGCCATCTCCGAGGCCATCGCGACACGCGCGGACGTGCTCATCAGCCCCGGCTACCAGTTCGGGCCGTCCGGAACCGGGCACTTCCGCGTCTGCTATGCCCGCGACGAGCAGGTCTGGGACCGGGCTCTCGGACGCATCGTCGACGTGCTGGACGACCTGCACCGGAACGGTGCGGCATGACCACGATTCGTCCCGTCCCGCGCTTGGCGATCACGAGTGCCGACGCTCCGCCCCCGGCCGGCACCTACAGCCAGGCCGTACTCGCTGACGGCACCCTCTACATCTCGGGGCAGACCCCACGCCTGCCCGATGGGCGCCGATGCACCGACGAGCCCTTCCGGACCCAGGCGCGTCTCACCCTGGCCAACCTCAATGGCATAGCCGATGCCGCGGGCACCCGGCTGGCCGATGCCGCATTCGTCACCGTTTACCTGCGCGATCCCCGGTCTCAGGCGACGGAGTTCGACGCGGTCTACCAAGACGTGATCGGGCCGACCGACACGCCGCCGGCCCGCGCCATCGTGCAATCCGACCTTCCGAACGGAGAAATCGAGGTCACCGCCGTGATCCCCGTCCGGACTCTGGAGCGCGATCATGGTTCATGACGTCGCGGTAATCGGTGCTGGGCTCACCGGGAGCCTCACGGTCCGGTCGCTGGCCGAGCGCGGCCGATCGGTCTTGCTACTCGAAGCCCGTCCCCTGGGGCACAGCGAAGGCAGCTCGCACGGGACATCGCGAATCTTCCGCTGCGCACACCCCGTCAGGCTGTACGCAGAAATGGCCGCCCAGGCCCTTCCCCTTTGGCGGCGACTGGAGGACGAATCAGGTATCCCCCTACTGACGCTCACGGGCTGCCTGGACTACGGACACGATCGCCGACCACGCGAGCTATACGAAGCGGTGACGGCGAACGGAGTCGACTGCGAGTTACTCAACGCCGACGAAGCAGCAGAGCGGTTTCCCGGAATGCGATTCCCAACGGAGGTGCTGTTCCACGCCGACGCGGGCTACCTTGATCCGGAAGCCACCATCCGAGCCGCGCTCGCCGTCGCGGAGAAAGATGGCGCCGAAATCAAGATCGGCACCACGGTCGAAAGGATCGAGCACCGAGAAAAACATGTTGTCCTTGCTACCTCCAACGGTACCTACACCGCCCGGCACGTCGTGCTCGCCGCCGGCCCCTGGCTGCCCGACCTCCTGCCCCAGGCACTCCCGGAGACCCGACCGCCGGCCCTGACGGTGACTGAACAAAACGTCTTCCACTTCGGGCGAACCGACACCACCGGAGCATGGCCGGTACTGGTGTGCAAACACAACGCACAGTTCTTCGGCCTGCCTTCCGGCGCGGACGGAGGTCCACGACCGGCAGTCAAGATCGGCCGGCACGATCCAGGACCGACGACGACACCGTCGTCTCGCTCAGGCATTCCCGACACCCGAACGCGGCACCTCGTGCGTTCCTTCGTAGAGGAGTGGATGCCAGGCCTTCAACCATCCCCTCTTCGGGAGGACACCTGCCTCTACACGCGCACCCGCAACGAGGAATTCGTACTGGACCGCCGCGGCCTTATAACCATTGCATCGCCATGCTCCGGGCAGGGCGCAAAATTCGCCCCAGCCCTAGGTGAATTGATCAGCGACATCGCACTTGGCGTCACCGAGACACCGGATCGTTTCGCTCTTTCCTCGCACGTCTGAGCTACAACTGCCAGACAACGCCCCCCATTAGCGTCGAATTGTGCCGACAGCCCGGTAGCGACTTCTTCGACGACACCCCTACTCCTCGCAGAGGAGCTGTACCGATGACAACAACAACTAGGACGACCACCGCACCTAACGTTCGGCAGACAGCGGTAGCTGGCAGCGCCGGAATGTTCATCGAGTTCTACGAGTACGGCATCTACGGATCATTCGCGCCGGTGATTTCCACCGTCTTCTTCCCGAAGAGCGGCGGAGGCACCGGGCTGCTGCTGACCTATGGCATCTTCGCAGTAACCTTCCTGTTCCGTCCGCTCGGCGGCGTGATCCTCGGGATGATCGGAGACCGCGTCGGCAGACGTTCGGCTCTCCTGCTGTCCCTCACCATCATCACCATCTCCACGACCCTCATCGGTGTCGTTCCGGGATACGAAGTACTTGGACTCGCGGCCCCGGTACTGCTACTTCTCTTCCGCCTCGCACAGGGATTCTCCGCGGGCGGCGAGGTCGCTGCTGCCGTGACGCTCGTCGGCGAACACGCCCCCACCGGTAAGCGCGCCTTCTGCATCTCCTTCGTCCAGGCAGCCAGCTTCGGGGCTCTCCTGGTCGGCACGCTGCTCGGGGTCGTCCTGACCGGAACGCTCAGCGAGGATGCCCTGCACAGCTGGGGTTGGCGCATTCCGTTCCTGGTCGCCCTGCCACTGGGTTTGGTCGGGGTCTGGATCCGGCGAAAGGTCTCCGAACCCCCCGCATTCGAACAACTCCGCCAGACCGACGAGCTCGCCACGCACCCAGTCAAGGACGCGTTCCGCAGTGGCGACAACCGGCGACGCCTCCTCATGGCCGCTGCGCTCCCCCTGCTGAACAGCGTCGGCTACTACGTGCTGTTCAACTACCTGCCCACCTACCTGTCCAAACAGCTAAAGTTCGGTTCGTCGGCGAGCTTCACGATCACATCGATCGGACTAATGGCGCTGATCGCGGCGATCCCCGTCGCGGCTCGGCTCTCGGACAAGTTCGGACGGCGACCGGTCCTGATCAGCTCGGGAATCATCATGACCGTCGTGGCTTACCCCGCCTACCTCGTGATGGGCCAGGGGAGCTTCGCACTCGCGGTTCTAGGCATCGTCGTGCTGGCCGTGATCTTCGCCGGCCACACCGGCGTCATCCACACCGCACTCATGGAGCTCTTCCCCACGTCGGTGCGGACCACGTCCTACTCGATCGGCTACAACATCGGACTCGCGATCTTCGGCGGCGGCGGCCCGCTCATCGTGACCGCCCTGATCACCAGCACCGGCGACCCGGGCGTGCCTGCCTATTACGTGATCCTCTCTGCGGTGGTGACGACGTTCTGCACGATCTACCTCACCGAGACGTACAACAGCCGCGTCCAAGACTGACGGCCCACCGGCCCGGTGGAAGGAGCGCTCATGGGAACCAGACTCGCCGGCAAGACCGCCGTCGTCACCGGCGCGGGGCAGGGAATCGGACGTGCCACCGCAGAAATGTTCGCGGACGAGGGCGCGCGCGTCTGGGCCATCGACCGCGATGCAGCCGCACTCACCGATCTCTCCACCCGAGCGGGCTACGACACTGCGGTGGTGGACGTCTCGAATCCTGCGGAGGCCGGTGATCTCGCCAGCCAGGTCGGACATGCGGACATCCTCTTCAACGGCGTCGGAGTCGTTCACGTCGGCGACATCTTGAACTGCACCGGAGACGACCTCGAAGCCGCCTTCCGCATCAATGTCAGTTCGATGTTCAGCCTGATCAGGCAGTTCCTGCCGGAAATGCTGCGAACCGGCGCTGGAAGCATCATCAACATGTCGTCGGTGCAGTCCTCGGTCCGCGGCTTTCCGCAACGACTCGCGTACTCGACCTCCAAGGCGGCGGTCATCGGCCTGACCAAGTCGGTGGCAGCGGACTACGCGAGCCGCGGCATCCGATGCAATGCGATATGCCCGTCGACCGTCGACACGCCCTCGATGCGAGCCAGGATCGAGTCGATGGAGGACCCAGCCAAGGCGCTGGCCGATTTCGCAACTCGGCAACCCGTCGGCAGGATGGGAACGCCCTCCGACATCGCTGCACTCGCGGTGTTCCTCGGATCCGACGAGTCCAGCTACATGACCGGATCAACCGTGATCATCGACGGCGGCGCCGCGAACTAGAACCCGGATGGGACATACCGACATGCTGCAAGTTGGGATCGTAGGTCTCGGCCGTTGGGGCCAACGCCTCGTCAACTCGGTCCAGGAGGCCGGCGTCCCGCGCGGCGAGCTGATCAGAGTCGTCGCGGGCTTCACCCGCAGCCCGGACAAGGCCCGACCGTTCGCCGACAGCCAGGACATCCGACTCGTCGACTCGTCGTTCGAAGAACTGATCAGCACAGCGGCGGTCGACGCAGTCGTTATTGCGTCCCCGCACAGCGAGCACCCCAACCAGGTCTGCGCGGCGGCAGCCGCCAGCCGCGACGTCTTCGTCGAGAAGCCGCTCGCCTTGGACCTCGACTCAGCGAAGGCCGTCGCGGACGTATGCAGGAGGTCGGACCGAGTACTAGCGGTAGGCTTCAACCGCCGCTTCCTCCCCGCTTACCTGAAGATCAGGGAACAGATCGAGTCCGGAGCCCTCGGTCACCTCCTGCACATCGAGGGAAACTTCTCCGGCCCATTCGGGATGAGCTACACCGACGACGCGTGGCATGCCGATCGGACGCAGACCCCGGCTGGGGGCTTGACCTTGATGGGCGTGCACACGCTGGACTGCATGATCGGTCTTCTCGGCCAGGTGACGAACCTGACGGCCCGATCTCGGCGACAGCACCTGGAGATCGACCTCGATGACACGACCGACATTTGCCTGGACTTCGAGGGCGGCCAGACCGGGTACCTGAGCACGCTCACCGCAACGGCGTCGAACTGGGGACTGCAGGTGTTCGGCACCGACGGTTGGGCGCGGATGACCGATCAGGCAACCGTCACGGTGTCCCGTCGCGGAGAGAACCTCGAATCCTTCCACTTCACCGGAAGCGATCCCGAACGAGCCGAACTGGAGGCCTTCGCGACGGCGGTGCGCAACCGATCAACGCCCTACCCGGTGCCACTCGAAGAGGTGTTGAACGGTATAGCGGCCGTGAGTGCGACGCGGCGGAGCCTCGATTCCAGAGGCAGTGCCGAGTCGGTGGAACGATACGAACCATGCCAACAGGAAACACGTCCAGATCAACCGACGCAGCCCTGACGCTCTCGAGCACGCTCGGGGCCCGCCAGCACTGCCCGGAAACGCAGAGCCCTTCTCGCCACGTGCGGCTTCGGGCGGCTGATCATGCTCGTGCACCGGGCCAGACGACCTCGAGCGCCTGCTGGCGGCGGCCAAGTGCGTCGTCGCGGAGTGGCCACCGATGATTGCTTCAGCTACGAAGCCGAGCTGGGTGACGACCCGAAGATCGCCGGCTCCCGGTTGGCCAAGCTGCACGCCGTGTCGACCCGGTCCCACTGGTTGCGTCGACGATGCCACCGAGAGGACGACACAGGGTCACGGACCGTCACTCGGAACGGCGCATTGTCGCCTGCGAGAGCTGTCGCGGGTGCTCGCCGACGCGCTCCGCCGGGCTTGTCACTTGTAGAGCGGGAAATCGAATGTATAGCCCTGATCGAGCAGATACGGAATGAGCTGGTTCACCGCCTCGACGGTCTGGCTGCGATCCCCTCCGCCATCATGCATCAGCACGATGCCGCCTTGCGTCGCAGGATCGTTGCGCACGGCGTCCACGATCGCCTGAACGCCTGGGCTCTGCCAGTCATTCGTATCCACGGCCCAGCCGATTGGTTGCATGCCCCCCTGGACGGCCGCGACCGTGTTCGTGTACTCCGTCCAGTGGCCATATGGTGCCCGGAAGTACGAGATGTCCCGGCCCGTCGTGTTGACGATGAGCGAGTAGGTGTCCATGACTTCGGCGTAGCCTGCCTCCTGGCTGAGGGTGGTCAGATCGCGGTGGGTCATCGTGTGGTCGCCCAGCTCGTGACCCTCGGCGTCGATCCGGCGGACCAGATCCGGGTAGGCCTGCGCCTGCTCGCCGATCAAGCAAAATGTCGCCCGGATCCCATATCTGGCGAGCAGGTCGAGCATTTGTGGCGTGTAGGTCGGATCGGGGCCGTCATCAAAGGTGAACGCGACAGTCATGCCGCCGTCCTCGGTCGTGGTCACCACCTCGGATGTGGCCGCCGGAGCCCATCCGTTGTTCACCAAACTACGCTGGCCCATAGAGGCTTCCCTTCTGCGCCTACCGTGACTATCCCGAAACTAAGTCATCATTGGCGCGTCCACTCCTTTCATAGGTGTCATGGGCCTCCGGGGAGGGTCGGTGGGCGGCTGTCCAGGCCGAACCGGGTGGTGTTCTGCCCCAGATGTGCCGGGGCAGAACACGCACTCCTCCCCCGCCGCGGTCAGGCGGTGGGGACGGCCGGGCGGACCTTGGGCACGACCTCCGTGGCGATACGGTGCATTGACTCGATCCAGGGTTTGGGGTCTTCGAGGTAGTCGTGGGTGTTCATGACGATCTGGCCGAAGCCGCCGATGTCATCCTGCATCTTCTCGATCTTGGCGATCACCGTCTCCGGGGACCCGCAGATCCAGATGTGCTCGGCGATGAAGTCCATGTCGACGTCGGCCGGGTCGATGCCGGTACCTGAGTCGTCCACATAGCCGTTGAGGATGTTGAACTGCTTGTAGACAGGAATCAGGTACTGCCGCCAGCAGTGCCCGAGGCCGCCGTTGATCGCGATCTTCTTGGCCTCCTTGTCGGTGTCGGCCACCACGATGTCCCGGCAGATCCGGAAACGGTTGCGGTCGGTTGGGAGGCCCTTGGAAGTGGCGCCCTCCACGTACATGTTCCAGTGCGAGCGTGCGACCTCCAGGCCACCGAAGAACGAGATCGGGGAGAAGCCCTGTTCGCCGGCATAGCGCATCGACGAGGAGTTGTGCGACAGGGCGGTCATCGCGATCTCGAGGTCCTCCGGGCTCTTCCACGGCGAGAAGTCCGGCATCATGTGGAACTCGGCGCCCTCAGCGGACTCGGATTCCTCCGCAGGGAAGCCTCCGCTGAAGAATTTGCCCTCGTAGTGGAAGGGCTTGCGGTCCCAGACCTTCTTCATGATCTGCAAGGCCTCGTCGCGGCGAGGACGGGCCTCGGACAGGTCGGCCGGTTGTCCGCGCAGGATCGCGTCTCGGGGGTAGGCGCCGGGGCCTACCCCGAGGAAGTAACGGCCTTCGAGGACCTTAGACAGCCAGCCGACCTGGATCGCGAGAGAACCGGGCTGGTGCAGGCCGAGTAGGTGGGCCATAGGCGCGAAACGGATGCGTTCGGTCTCCCGGGCGCAGGCAGCGATGACGAGCTCCGGGTTCGGCACGCTTTCCCAGGCCTGAGTGGCGTGCTCGCCGATCATGAAGTCGGAGAAGCCCGCTTGATCGGCTTCGCGGGCGATCAGGATCGAGTAGTCGAACACCTCGCGGGGGGTGCGCTCCGGGCGCATGTACGGGACGTGGAAGATTCCGCTCTTCATGATCAGTGGTTCTCCTTTGAACTCATCGATGTGGTGACGGCTGCTGCCGGGAATCGGGCTGTCGGTGGACGGGATGGGAACCGGAAGGCAACCTGGAACGGTCGGGCCGTGTGGACCCGACTTCGCGGTGGCGCGTTGCCCGCGTCGCTGGCCCGGAGCACGGATCGGTGTTGGTGACGTGTGGGGCGAACCGGTGTGGTGGAGGCCGGGGTCCGCCGGCCCGCAGCGGTCGTCTGGAGGCTTGGTTATTGCGGCTGGCTCCTCGAGTGGCTATTTGACAAGGAATCCGGCGTCGACCGGGAGCTGGACGCCGGTTACGTAGCGTGCCGCGTCCGAGGCCAGGTAGACGATCGCGTTGCTGATGTCCACCGGATCCACGGCGTCGACCGGGAGCGAGTTCTGTACGAGCTTCGCGAAGCCCGGGTTCACCGCCATGTAGCGCCCCACCACCTCGTTCTCGACCATCGGAGTGTGCACTCCGGTCGGATGCACCGTATTGACCCGGATCGAGTGCGAGGCAAGGTCCACCGCGAGGTTCCGCATCAGCCCGACCACTCCGTGCTTGGCGGCGGTGTAGGCGTCCATCGCGAGGCTGTGGTTGGCCGCCGATTTCGACGCCGCCGTCGAAGCGGTGAGGATGATCGCACCGCCGCGTCCAGCCTCGATCATGATCGGTGCCGCGGCCTCCACCGTGTTCCAGACGCCGGTGAGGTTGACGTCGATCGTGTCCTGCCAGAAGCGTCGCCTCTCCGCGACATCCGTGGGCTCATCCAGCGTCAGCGCGTAGATGCCGGCGTTGGCGCAGACGATGTCCAGGCGACCGAGTTTTGCGACACCCGCACGCACTGCCTCGGTCAGCGCAACGCCGTCACGCACGTCGGCCACGCTTGCTGCGATCCGCCGGCCTTCCGCCTCGACGAGCCGCACGGTCTCATCCAGATCTTCCTTCGTCGCCATCGGGATTTCCACCGACGAGATCTGGGCACAGATGTCGACCGCGATGACGTCCGCACCCTCCTGCGCGAGTCGCACCGCATGACTGCGGCCCTGCCCGCGGGCGGCGCCGGTCACGAACGCGACCTGTCCCTCAAGGATCTTGCTCACGAATCACTCCTTGCCCTAGGACGTCGGCTCGGGCTCAGTGGCTGGCGGGCGAGCTGAACGGCAGTTGGATCTTCGGTGCGACCTCCTGCGCGATCAGCCGCAGCGACTGGAACCACGGCGACGGGTCGTCCATGTAGTCGTGCGATTCGACCTGCAGGGTGCCCCAGCCGCCGGTGAACTCGTAGAGCCGGTTCAGCTTGTCGATCACGGTCTCGGGCGAACCGACGACCCAGACGTTGTCGCAGATCCATTCCAGGTCGACGTCCGACGGTTCCGCGCCGACGTCCTTGATGTAGCCCTCCAGCATCCCGAACCGCTCCCAGATCGGCCACAGGTAGCGTTCGAACGCGTAGCCGATGCCGCCCTGCATGGCCAGCTTCTTCGCATCCTTGTCCGTTTCGGCGACGAACACCGTCTGCGAGACGTGGTACTTCGACCGGTCCGGGGTGTGACCGTGCGCCAGGGCGGCTTTCTCGTAGGTCTCCCAGTGTGTCTTGAGGATCGACGAACCGGAGTAGATCGAGACCGGCATGAAGCCGCGCTCGCCCGCGAACCTGATCGACGGCGAGTTCACCGACAGTCCGGTGACGGCGATGTCCAGCTTGCCACCCCAGGGGCTGTAGTCGGCGAGCTTGTGGTCGTCGTGGCCGAGTCCGTCGTTCACCTCCTCCGGGTAGCCGGCGTTCCAGAACTGGCCCTCATAGAAGAAGGGCTCCCGCTTCCAGATCTTTTCCATGATCTCCAGCGACTCGCGTACCCGTGCGGGGTTCGTTGAGAGGTCGGTGATGCCGTGCAGGTAGGACGCCTGCGGGTACGCGCCCGCGCCGACTCCGAGGAAGTAGCGGCCCTCGAGGATCTGCGACAGCCATCCGACCTGGATCGCGAGATCGGCAGGGTGGTGGTGCGGCAGCAGATGTGCCATCGGCGCGAACTTGATCCGCTCGGTCTGGGTGGCCGCTGCGGCGATGACCAGTTCCGGGGTCGGGATGCACTCCCATTTCTGGGTCGCGTGTTCGGCCACCATGAATTCGGTGAACCCGGCCTGGTCGGCCTGACGTGCATTCTCCAGTGCCCACTCGAAGGTCTGGCGGCTGGTCCGCTCGGGACGCATGTACGGGATGTGGATGAGTCCGGAATCCATGTTTGCTCTCTCCTGGCTCGGCTGGACTTCGTTGTTCAGTTGCCTTGCTGCAAACGGCGTGCGGTGAACCAGCGGCAGGGGCCGGTTCGCTACCCCGCGAAGAAAATGTCCTTTGCGTGCTGGGTGTCGAGGTACTCGTGAACTAGGGCGATGCGCCCGTCCGGGGTGACTTGGAAGAGGAAGTGGCAGCGCGGGTTGTAGACCCGGCCGTCCTTGAGCTGGGCGTAGGAGTCGGCCTCGACGGCGACCTTGTCGCCTTCGGCGACCATCGAGATCGGCGTGATCTTCAGTGGATCGACATAGACGTCGGCCACGCCACTGATCAGTTGAGCGAACCCGGTCTTGTCGTACGACCCCGACATGCCGTCAAGGCGGCCCGATACCCACCACGTGACGTCGTCGCTGAGGACGTCGAGGATCTTCCCGACATCCCCGGACGAGAAGATCTTGAGGAATTGCGCGACGGTTTCCTTGCTCGCTTCGGTGCTCGGCATCGTTGTCCTCTCATGATGATCAGCGACGATCAGACAAGCGTTCCGTCGCTGTCTTTAGTGGCGAAGCGGGGCGCGACTTCTTCGGCGAACCGGACCAGTTCCTCGTTGTTGCGGCCAGGTTCGAGGTGTCCCTGGCCGAACATGAGGAAGCACTCATTGAAGCCCAGCCGGTCGTGGGCTTGCTCGATCTGCCGGGAGATATCGTCGGCGGTGCCGATGAGCACGTTGGGGAACTGCTGGCCGTGCGGGATGAACCACTTGTCCCAGAACCAGCGGTGTTCGGCCTCGAGCTGCGCGGCCTGTTCCTTGTCGTCGGTGAGGATTAGGAACCCGCCCCACGCACCGATCTCCTCGCGGAGCACGTCACGGCCGGCCTTCTTCGCGGTTTCGGCGTAGCGGTTCCACAGCGCCTCACAAAAGTCGAGGTCAGTGGCGAACACGACCTGCTTGCCGCCTTCCCGCGCCCACATGTCGACCGTGCGCATGCTGTAGGCGAAGGCGCCGTAGATCTTGGGATGCGGGTTCTGGAAGGGCCTGGGCGCGATGCCGATTTCCCGGACGATGCCGTTCTCGTCCTGTCCCTGACCGAACTCGGCGTAACCCGGGTGTCCAGCCGAGCCGCCCTCTGGCGGGAACTCCCAGTACTTTCCTTTGTGAGAGAACATCGAGTTTTCCCAGGCCTTCTTGACGACCTGGACGGACTCCTCGAAGATCTCCCGGTTGATCGCGTCCTGCTCGTTTTTTGCCTTTGCGTGCGTGACGTTCGTGGCGCCGACTCCGCGGACCGCGGCGTAGGCGTCGACCCAGCGCGCGTGGTAGCCGCGGGTGAAGCCGACGATGAGCCGCCCTTGCAGCATATGGTCGAGGGTGGCGATCTCCTCGGCGACCCGGACCGGGTTGTGCGTGGGTAGGACGTAGCCGAGGATTCCGGCGCTCATCCGTTTCGCGTGCGTGCCAACGAAAAGACCCCACATGCCGGGGTGGTTGGTGATCTCGAAGCCCTCGATTTGCAGGTGGTGCTCGGGTGAGCAGTAGCTGGCGTAGCCGAGCTCGTCGGCGAGCTGGACGTAGCCCTTCACCTCTTCCAGATAGCGCTGGTAGAGATCCGGGCGCTGGCCGGCCATGCCCTGCTCAAGCTCGTGTCGGCGGCCGATCACGCCTGTCTGCATGAGGTGGAACTTCACTGGGGCGTCTCCTTCTTCATTCGGCCCGCGACAGGTCGTGTCCAGTGGTGCTATGCGACTTCGCCAGGCGGCGCGGCGTGCCCGCCCGCGTCCGGGGTGAGCTCGTCGAAGGCCGCGCGCACCGACGGCGGGTTGTGCAGGTGCCTGATTCCGCGCACGTCCAGATCACGGAGGATCTGCACGGCGAGACCGCGGAGGTCAGCGAGTTCCAGGACCTCGTCGCAGCGGGAGTGGACGTGGCAGGTGTCGCGTACCTGGAGGGTTTGGAGGGTGCTCGGGCCGCCGGGCCGTAGGTAGATCACAACGCCTTGCCCGCGCGCGGTGATCTCGCGCATCGCGGCGTCGAGGCGGCGGGCGCAGCCGCACCGCGAGGAACCGAAAACGTCACCGAACAGGCACTCCACGTGGATGTGTACTGGGACGTCGTGCTCTCCGGAGAGGCGACCCGTGACTAGGGCGAGGTGTTCGGTGTCGTCGATGGTGGACCGGTAGCCCACGGTGTGAACGGGCCCGGCCTCGGTGGGCAGCCGGATCGACGTCACCCGCTCGATCCGGCGCTCGACCAGCTGCCGATAGGCGGCGAGCTCGGTGATGCCGACCATGACGAGCTCGTGCTTGGCGCAGAACTCGGCGAGCTCGTCGCGGCGGGCCATCCGGTGCGGTTCGCGGGTGCTGACGATCTCGCACAGCACGCCGGCTGGCCGGAGCCCGGCCAGGCGGGTCAGGTCGACGGCGGCCTCGGTGTGGCCCTGGCGTTCGAGCACGCCGCCGGGGCGGGCGGCGAGCGGGACGACGTGGCCGGGGCGGGTGAAGTCTGCGGGCCGAGCGCCCGGATCGCTGAGCAGCCGGGCGGTGCGTGCGCGGTCACGAGCGGAGATGCCGGTGCCGATCCCGGACGCGGCGTCGACCGTGACCCGATACGCAGTGCCGAACCTATCGGAATTGGTGTGGTGCATCGGCGGCAGCACGAGCCGGTCGCAGTCCGGTTGCGGCAGCGCGACGCACACGAACCCCGAGCTATGCCGGACCAGGAACGCCATGAGCTCTGGGCTGGCGAGCTCTGCGGCGAAGATGAGGTCCCCCTCGTTCTCCCGATTCTGGTCGTCGACGACGACCACTGGTCTTCCCTCGGAGATCTGGGCGATCGCGGTCTCCACGGTCTTTCGGGGCGGGGCAGTTGCGATGTCCATAGTGGAGTCCTCTCGGCTCAGACCGCGACGAGCTGGCGGAAGCGGCTGGCGTGGAAGACCAGCGGTGCGCGGTCGGGCTCCGCGCGCAGGGCGTGGATGTTCAGCAGGACGATGGTGTGGTCGCCGGCTGGCACCTCGTTGTGGATCGAGCAGTCCAGCCAGGCGACGGCGCCGTGCACGAACACCGCGCCGTTGGCACTGGCGCTCCACTCGCAGTCGGCGAACCGGTCACCGGTCTTGAGCGAAAGGGTCCGGCAGGCCTTGTTCTGCTCCTCGGCGAGCACACTGACTCCGAGCCTGCGCAGTGTGCGCAGCCGGGGCCAGGTCGCCGAGGTGTTCTGCACGCACACCGACACCAGGCCCGGATCGAGCGACACCGAGGTGAACGAACTGGCCGCGATCCCGACCGGCGTGTCGTCCTCGATGGCGCAGACCGCGGTGACGCCGCTGGGGAAGCAACCGTACACCCGGCGCAGCTGTGCCGGGTCGCCGTTGCTGGGTTCGAGCTCGACCATCGACCTTCTCCTTCGAGGTAGTCGTTCTGGCTGCTGTTGCGCTTGGATCCCGCAGCGGCGTCCATCTGGCATTGACCCGGTCTCGTAGGTGGCGGCCGGCGAACTTTGATGTGATCGGTACTACAAAGTTATCTACATCAACGTAAACTGTCAACGTCTATGTAAACTGCTGCCTGATGGATCAGAGCAGACAAGAAGATCAGGCGGGACGATGTGGCGCAAAGTGCCCTGTTGAAAGTTTACGAATATGTAGATAGTGTCCGGAGCACCTGCTCCGCGGAGCAGGCGGTTACCGATCCGCACGCCGACCGGTCGGTCCTGCGAGTGCGCAACGTCATCGCCGCCACCCAGTCGATCCGGAGACAACTGTGACGACGACCCACAACCGACCGAGGCACTCGTCGCCGAACTGGTGGAGACCGAGCGCGTCCACCGCCCGCCATCCGACTACGCCTTCCATCTCGACATGAGCCACGCCAACGAGATCGCGACGCTGTTCACCGAGGACTGCTACGTGGCCTACGGGCAGGGCTTCGGCGCGGAAGGGCATGCGGCGTACCGGGAGAAAACGGGCGGCATCGGTAGTTTCTCCGCCGCGACCAGCCACCACGTCGGACGTCGTCGTCGACCTCGGTCCGGACACGACCACGGCTGGCGCTTCGCTCGCCGCGAGTCGCGAGCTGACGGCGTCGTGTACATCGACATCAATAAGCAGATCCCGATCGGACACGCAGAGTCGTGACCGCAGTGTCCGACCGGCACGGTGGGCAGCACGAGGCGGTACCGCCGGAGTACGGGGAGATGCTGGTCGAGTATCGCGGGCCGATCAGCTGGATCGTGCAGAACCGGCCGGCGAAGGCGAATGCCCTGTCCAACGCAATGCTCGGCGCGTTTTTCGATGCCCTTGAACAGCTGGCGCATGCCGGCGGCACCGTGATCAGTATCCGTGGCGCAGGCAAGGGATTCCGCGCGGGCGACGACATCGACCGGCCGGGAAAGCCTGAAGCGCCGGACCCGGTCGCCGACCGGGAACGCTGGGCGCGCAACACCAACCGGTACCTGGCGATCCACGTCCGGCCCGTCGGAGGACGTCGCAACCTCGCTCGCAAGCAGGCTTCGTGCGTGCTCGCCGGACAAGGAGCCGGCGGCCGCCAACCTTCCCGGGTAGACGGCGCACCGCCGCCTCCGTTACTCGGATGTGCGGTGCAAGCCGTCGAAGAGGAGTGCAGAGAACGTGTCGATGGCCTGCTGCGCGGTGAATTTCCGGTCGCCTGGTTTGAGCCACCTGTGGGTCCAGTTCACCATTCCGAACAATGCTTTCACGACCAGCGGCACGGACAGGTCGTCGCGAAATGTTCCTTCGCGCACGCCGGACGTGATGACATCAGTGACGATCTGTTCGAAACGGCGGGTCTTTCGGAACATTTCCTTGGCCCAAGAAGTGGTCTGGAAGGCGACCTTTCCCATGTCTTCCTGAATGTAGACATAGACATACGGGTAGTTCGCCTCATACGAGGTGATCTGCAACTCGATGAGGCGGTGGAGCTTCTGATGGGCGTCGATGTCGAGGCCGGCGATGCGGGTGGCCTCGGCGAGGTTGTCGTCGAGGACCTTCTTCGCAGTGGCCTGGAAGACCTCCTGGAAGAGCTCCTGCTTGCTCGCGAAGTAGTAGTAGATTGCGGCGCGGTCGGTGCCGAAGCGGGCGGCGATGTCGTTGAGCGTCGCTGCCTCGTAACCCTTATCCTTGAACACTTCGCCGGCGATTTGCAGCAGCTCGTTGCGCTTCGCCCGGTAGGCGGCACCCCCCTCGACTTGTGCACTCTGGCGGCGCTGGCTGAGGCCGCTTCGAGTGGCTTCGGGAGGGCGTTTAGCGGGGTTGGCCATGTCCAAACTCTACCTGCTTCGACCCGCGGGAATTGTTCAGGGCGAGGTGCGTGCCGCACACAAAACGAGTGTGTGACAAGGCGAAGAAACGGCGACCGCAGGGAATGCGTTGCGCGATAGACCAGCGAGCGTCGGTGACTGGAGATCAGTATGGGTGAACACGGGCAATGGGCCGAGGTCTTGGGCGTCGGCGACCTACTGGTGCGGTCGGCCACCCGTTATCCCGAGCGCGACGCGCGGGAAGTCCGGTTCATCGCGCCCGGGGAGTGGTGGATGTCGGTCACGAAGATCAACAAAGCCCACTGGTGTTCCAGGCTAAGGCGGCCGAACTCGGCATGGCGCGCGGCGCTGCGGGCTCCCCTCAGCGAGCCGACGGCGGAGCCGACCACCGACTAGCCGAGTTTTACCAACTTTCCCTGCACCGCAGGGATTTTCGTAGTTCACCTCGCCTGGATCAGGAGGCATCATGCTGGACATCGAGGAACGGTCCGGAGTCACGGTCGTGCGGCTCCGGCATGGCAAGGTAAACGCGCTTGACCTCGACCTGCTGCAGGCGATCACAGCTGCCATGCACGAGATCGACGAGGAACGGGCACTGGTGCTTACCGGGACCGACACGGCGTTCTCAGCGGGCGTCGACCTGCGGCGGATCCTGGACGGCGGCACGGCCTACGTCGAGCAGTTCCTGCCCGCCCTCTCCGAGACATTCCTGGCGATCTTCGACCGACCCGGTCCCGTGGTGGCCGCCGCCAACGGCCATGCGATCGCCGGCGGGTGCGTGATGGCGGCGGCGTGCGACTTGCGGGTGATGTCGCAGGGCACGATCGGGCTCGCCGAACTCAGCGTCGGCGTCCCATTTCCCACCAGCGCGCTGGAGATCATCAGGCATGCGGTCGGCCCTGTGGCTAGTCAACTGGTGCTCACCGCGGCCCTGCTGGACCCGCCACAGGCACGGTCGATCGGGCTGATCGACCACATCGAGCTGCCAGCTGCCCTGCTGGATTCGGCGGTCGGACATGCGCAGCGGATGGCGCGAATCCCGGCCGAAGTGTTCGCGTTCAGCAAGAGGCAACTCCAGCAACCGGCACGCGACCGGATCGCGGCGCGCAGCGAAGATGATCAGGCCGTCTTGGCGATGTGGTCCTCGACCGACACCCAGCAGGCCATTAGCGGGTATCTCGGCGCGCTGGAGCGGTCCCGCTCGGCGCGGTAACAGCCAGGTGTTGCAGTCCTTGACCGTCGTGAAGGGAGAAAAACAATGGCGGAAGCAGTAGTGGTGGCAGGGGCGCGCACTCCGGTCGGGCGGCTGCTCGGCGCGCTCGCGGCGCATACAGCGCCTGCGCTCGGCGGTATCGCGATCCAGGAGGCCGTGGCGCGTGCTGGCCTCAGCGGTGCCGATGTCGACGCGGTGATCATGGGCACGGTTGTGCAGGCCGGTGTAGGACCGAATCCGGCCCGGCTCGCCGCTGCCCGCGCGGGCATCCCGATGACGGTCCCCGCGACGACTGTCAACAAGCTCTGCCTGTCGGGGCTGGCGGCGATTGCGCAGGCGGCCCAGCTCATCGCCGTCGGGCAGTACGAGACAGTGGTGGCCGGCGGCCTGGAGTCGATGACGAGCGCGCCACACGTGCTGGCCGGGGCTAGGCGGGGCTTCCGTTATGGCGGCACTGGTTTGGTGGACGCGCTGGACGTCGACGCGTTGACCTGCGCTTTCGACGGGGTATCGATGGGCGCGGCGACCGAGCGGTACCAGGCGACGATGCGAATCAGCCGGGCCGAGCAGGACGCGTTCGCCGCCGAGTCGCACACGCGCGCGGCCGCGGCGACGAAGGAGGGGCGGCTAGCCGAGGAGATCGTGCCGGTGACCGTGTCCAGCAAGGGTAACGAGACGGTCGTCGACCAGGACGAGGGGATTCGTCCGGAGACGACGGCCGCCCACTTGTCGCGGTTGCGGCCAGCCTTCGCCGAGGATGGCACGATCACGGCAGGGTCGTCCTCACAGCTGTCCGACGGCGCATGCGCGGTAGTGGTGATGAGCAAGGACCGGGCGCAGGCGCTGGGCCTGCCGTGGCTGGCGGAGATCGGCGCCTACGGAACCGTCGCGGGTCCGGATCCATCGCTGCTGCGTCAGCCTGCCAACGCCATCCGGGACGCGCTGCGCCGCGACGGATCGCTGACAGTCGCCGACCTCGACCTGCTGGAGATCAACGAGGCCTTCGCCGGAGTCGCGATCGCGTCGATACGCGAGTTGGCCGTGTCGGCGGACCAGGTCAACGTCAACGGTGGTGCGATAGCGCTGGGGCACCCGGTCGGAATGAGCGGTGCGCGCCTGGTTCTTTCCCTCGCGCTCGAACTGCGGCGCCGCGGCGGCGGAGTCGGTGCAGCCGCGCTGTGCGGCGGAGGAGGACAAGGTGATGCCTTGATCATCCGAACCGGCCGGCCCGGAGCTTGATTTTTAAGTGCGCCACGGGCGCGGAAGGTGAGGTTGGTGCGGGTAGGTGACCTTGCTGGAAGTGGTGCTGTGTTGAAGTGAAGGCGCCTCACGCCCGTATCCTGGCCGGGCGTGAGGCGCGGTGGGGTCTCCGGTGCCGGGTTGGGCGTTGTTGCACGCGGCCAGCGCAGTCGCCAGCCGCCGACGAGGAGCGTCGGCAGGTTCGGTGAGGATCTCGATGACGCAGCTGCACGTAGTGTCGCGCCAGTGAGGAACGTCAGTACGTCGCGTTCCAGCAGATCGCCGACGGTGGACTCCCTGCGCTATTCAGCGTATTCACTCCTCGTGAACTCCGTTTTCGGTCGTGTTTACCGGCATCCGGGGCGATTTGTCACGTCCTCGCGCGGACCGACATCGCCGCTCGCTTCGGCACCGACCGGGCAGCCATCTACTACTACTTCGCGAGCAAGGAGGAGCTCTTCCAGGAGGTGTTCCAGGCGACCGCGAAGAGAGTGCTAGCCGAAAATCTCATCGAGGGCACTCATATCGTGAATCTGGAAACGCCCGAGGTGCGCAGGTACCGAGCCGACCAGGTAATCGAGACCTTCTCGGCTTTGCTGTACGACGGGTTGAAGCGCCGGTAGGAAAGCGACCGATGGCGGCATTCACCACCAACCCTTCTCCGCGTGTGCGGCGCCAGGTAGTCAGGCGGTGCGGGCCATCAGCGCCGCGATTTCCTTGCGCAGCGCGACCTTGTTGACCTTCGTCGCGGACATCGGCCACTCCCCCGCTGTCTTGAAGTGGACCGCCCGGGGAACCTTGAAGCTGGCGATCCGTCCACGGCACCAGGCGATGATCTCGTCCGCGTCCAGGCTGACACCCGGCTCGATCTCGACGAACGCGACGGGCACCTCGTCGAGCAGATCGTCTGGTATCCCTACGACCTCGGCGATCCGGATGTGGGGATGTGTGCAGAGGAAAGACTCCACCTCGATCGCGGGAACGTTCTCGCCGCCGACCTTGAGCATGTCCTTGAGTCTGCCCTCGTAGGAGATGTGCCCGGCGTCGTCCATCCGGTAGAGGTCCCCGGAGTGCAGCCAGCCGTCCGCGTCGATCGTCTCGGTGGTGCGTTCCGGGTCGCGGTAGTAGCCCTCCATCTGCAGGTAGCCGCGGATGAGGATCTCGCCGAGAGCATTGCGCGGGACATCCTCGCCCGTCTCCGGGTCGACGATCTTCACTTCGACCCCGCTCACCGGCTTGCCGCCGGTGGTGGCCCGGGCTTCCTGATCGTCCTCGAGGGGTGACATGGCGTAGTAGCCCGAGAGTTCGGACATCCCGCAGCCGTTGATGTGCGCGGCCCGGGGGAACAACGCCTGGATACGCCGCAGGAACGTCGGCGGGCCGATCAGGCTGAAAGAATGGACGTCCGGGATCGCCGCCGGGTCGAATCCCGCCGCACCCTCGAGGCCCAGCATCACGGCCTGGAACCACGGCCACAGCGAGGTGACATCGTGCTCGACGATCTGCTGCCACGCGCTGTCCGGCCGGAAGTGCGTGTCGGTGACGAACGTGCCTCCCAGTCCGATCGATGCCAGTAAGACCTGCATGCAGGCGATGTGGAACATCGGGCTGGGACACCAGAACACGTTCCGCTCGCCGAGCGGGACGTTCTCCGTCATCCGGCCCATGCTCCCGCGCGAAATGGCCTCGTGGCTGATGAGGCATCCCTTTGGATGGGCGGTGGTCCCGGAGGTGTAAAGCAGAAGCGCGACGTCACGAGACCGAACCCTGCTGCGGGCCTCGGCCACGACGGACGGGTCGACGGTGGTCGCGAGGGACGCGAACTCGTCCGCACCGAGGAACGAGCCACCCCCGCGGCCGCGAACAATCACCAGGTGCCGCAGGTGGGGTGCCTCGGCGAATGGGCCGCCGGGCGCGTCCGCCGCGTTCACCGAAGGGAGGGCGTCGGCGAGGAGCCTCCGGAAGTCGGTGCGTTCGGCGATTCGGTCAGTGATCAGCACGACCCGGAGCCGGGCGTGGTCGATCACATAACCGAGTTCCGCACTGCGGTAGCGGGCGTTGATCGGCACGATCACGGCGCCGAGCAGAGCCGCCCCGAAGAAGGACTCGACGAACTCGGGCGAGTTCGGCATGAGCACGCCGACGTGGTCTCCCCGGCGCACGCCGAGTGCGTGCAGCGCCCGGGCCGTACGGGTCGCACCGTCGAGCAGTTCGGAGTAGTTGATCCGGACGCCCGGGAAGGCGAGTGCGGTGCGCTCGGGGTGCAAGTGCGCCGAGCGCACCAGGAGGTCGGCGAGAGGCACGCTCTCGCTGAAGATTCCGGAACCGGCCACGAGGCGCCCTCCGTCGTCGAGTCTGACGCGATGCACGGTTGCTCCCTTTCCGGGCTCACGACGAGGACGATCAGTCCTCCAGTGCCTCTTGGTGCTGGGAACGGTGGACGCGGCTGACGGCCAGTAGACCCACCAGGCTGATCAGACCGCAGCCGAGGGTGTAATAGGCGGCGGAAAGCCGGTCGCCGGTCGCATCGGCGATCGCGGTGATCGCGTACGGTGCCGTGCCGCCGAAGATCGCCACCGTGAGCGCGTAGGTCAGCGACACGCCTGCCGCCCGGTTCCGGGTACGGAAGCGTTCGGACAGGAACGCCGGCATCGGGCCGCCGACGACGCCGATCAGGATTCCGGCCACGAAGAGCGCCACCAGGCCGCCGCCGAATCCCAGGCCAATCATCATGTACATCGGATAGGAGAGCAAGACCACGCTGACCGTCCCCGCCAGCAGCACCGGACGTCTGCCGACCCGATCGGACAGCGCACCGAAAAACGGCATCGTCAGACCCCCGACCAGGCCCGTGACCAGCGCGAGCACTGACGACTGGGCGAACGACATTTGGTAGCTCTTCGACAGGAACGTCGGCATCCCGACCATGAAGGTGTTGCCGATCGCGTTGTAGACGACGACCACGGCCGCGGTGGCGAGGAGGTATCCGAGCGGTCGCCTCGCGGCCGAGGGTGCTTTGGCGCGCGCCGCGGGAACCGTTTCGCGATCCGCCACGACCTCCTTGAAGTGCGGAGTCTCATCGACCTTGAGCCGGATGTAGACGACCACGAGACCCATCGGCAGGGCGAGGAGGAACGCGACCCGCCAGCCCCAGGACGCGAGCGCCGCCGGCGACAGGGTCAGGGAGAGGATCGTGGCGACGGCGCCGCCGAGCACATAGCCGAGGGTCGTGCCGGTGAAAGACCAGGCACCGTAGGCGCCGCGCTTGCCGGATGGGGCGGATTCGACCATGAGCGACACCGCTCCGCCCATCTCCCCACCCGCCGAGATGCCCTGCGCGATGCGGCAGAGGGTCAGCAGCATCGGGGCGAGGGCGCCGGCCGCGGCGTGGGTGGGCAGGACGCCGATCGCGGCTGTCGCGAGGGCCATCATGGTGATGATCAGCAGCAGCACTGGCCGGCGGCCCCAGCGATCGGTTAGCGGCCCGAAGATCGCGGCGCCGAGAGGCCGCAGGAAGAATGCGAGAGCGAATACGAGGAATGTCGAGAGAATGCTCGCCGCGGAGCTCGTCGAGGGAAAGAAAAGGGGGGCGATGATCGTAGCCATATAAGCGTAGATCGCGAATTCATACCATTCCACGAGATTGCCGAGCGACCCGGCCACCAAGGCGCGTCGAGAAGCTTTCAGATCGATGACCTGGGTGGTGGCGGGTGCAGGATCCGCAGATGCGCGTCCGATGTCGTATAAGGACACGACTCCTCCTGAGCTGCCTGCCCGAACGTCTTTGTGCCGGGAAGGCAACGCTCGCACAGGTTTTCCACGCTGTCAACGTCAGAGTAAACGACGTCAGGGGCGTGCGAAAGCTTTTCTGGGCACGCCGACGAGCCGGGACCCGGCCGGTCCCGGCTGCCGTTGGTTCGGTTATGAATGACTAGCGAATCGTGTAGTCGTTCAGGTTGAAGTTCTTCGTCATTTGCCAGTACTCGGCATTCAGGAACGGCATGACAAAAATGACTCTGCCGCGCGAGTTCCGGTAGTAGGTTTGCATTCCGGGGTGGGTCCACACCGTCCGGTCATGGGTGCGGTCGACGAGTTCGTTGTAGGCGTCGGTGATGTCCTGGCGGGCGTCGAGCGCGGCGATCCTGCGGTCGAACATTGTCGTGAGGAGCGCTCGCACGTACCGCATCTGGACTTCCATGAAGTACAGGAAGCTGCCGCTGCCCGGGAACGAGTTCGGGCCGCCGAGCATGAAGAAGTTGGGGAAGCCCGGCACCGAGACGCCGAGATAGGCCTTCGGGTTGTCGCCGTCCCACACGTCGCTCAGCCTGGCGCCGTTGCGGCCGCGAACGTCGACGCTCGACATGAATCGGGCGGCCTGGAAACCGGTCGCCCAGATCACGACGTCCGCCGGGAGGTCGGCGCCCGAGGCCGTCACGAGACTGCCGGGCCGCAATTCCGCGACGGGGTCGGTGACGAGGTCGACGTCGTCGCGGCGGATGGTCTCGAACCAGCCGTTGTCGAGCAGGATCCGCTTGCCGAAGGGCGGGTATTCGGGAAGCGACTTCTCGATCAGGTCAGGTCTGCCCGCGAGACGGTCGGTGAGGTACCGGGTGAAGAACTCGCGGTGGGCGTCGTTGCGGGCGTTGACCGAACGTTCCGGGTGTTCCCACTCGGGGTCGACGCGCAGAGCTTCGATCACCTTGTCGCCGAACTGCCAGAACAGCCGGATCCAGTACCAGGCGAAGTAGAGCGAGCAGCCCTGCAGTAGGCGGCGCAGCTCGGCGGTGATCGGCTGCATGAACTTGTCGAACGGCGCGACCCATTGCGGCGAGCGCTGGACGATCGTGAGGTGGCCGACACGGTCGGCGATGGCGGGTGCGATCTGCATGGAGCTCGCGCCCGCGCCCACGATGACGACTCGTTTCCCGTCGACGTCCAGGTCCTCCGGCCACTGTGACGAGTGGAACTGGATCCCGGCGAACGTGTCGCGGCCCGGAACGTCGGGAAGTCGTGGCAGGTTCAGCGAACCAACCCCCGTCAGCACAACGTCCGCCTCAAGGGTTTCCTCGGCGTCGCCGCAGCGTACCCGCAGGGCCCATTTGTTGCGCCCCTCGTCGTAGGTGGCCGAGAGCACCTCGGTGTTGTAGCGGATGCGCTGGTCGGCGCCCAGATCCTTCAGCGTCTGGGTGAAGTAGCGCTGGATGTCGTCGCGCAGCTCGAAATGCCGGCTCCAGTCGTTGCGCGCGAACGAGAACGAGTAGAGGTGGCTCGGGGTGTCCACACCACAGCCGGGGTAGGTGTTCATCCACCAGACCCCACCTGCGTCCGGCTGACGCTCAAGGATCTCGTAGTCGACGCCCATGTCCTCGAGCTGGTGCACTGCGGCGACGCCCGCCACCCCGGTGCCGATCAGTAAGAGCTTGAACCCGGCCGGGGCGTGAACGGGCGGCAGGGCCAGCTCAGGCTGGTCCGGGTCGATCCGGCGAGCGACTTCCGCAGCCAGCATCTCGCCCTGCTCGCTCCCGACCGGTTCGCCCATGCAGACGCTCATCATCCGGGCGGTCAGTTCAGGGGAGGGAGCGGTGATGGCAGGCGTCTCGCCGTCCTGCAGACGCAGGATGACGTCGACGGAGGCCTCTCGGATCTCGATCTGGACCGCATCCGGAAGCCCACCGGAGTCGTGGTCGACGAGTCCCTTCCCCCGGGTGGGGAGGTAAGGGGCCTGGAGCCAGCGTGCGTCGCCGCTGAACTGGAAGAGCACCATCAGCAGGCTCGGTACGTTGGCTACGGCGACCGCGGCGCGCACCTGTTCCTCGGTCATCCGGTCTGTCGTTGCACCCGGTGTGGTCGGGCTGTCCATGTATTTTCTCCTACCTGGCGCCGATGGTGGTGGCGATGTCGTTCTTGGCTCCTGCGCTCGGTGATCTCCGATGTGGGGTGTTCACCATGTGTCGATCCGCCTCCGCACGGAGGCCCGGATCCCGTGATCGTGGGTGTCGAGCGTGCCGCGGATCCAGGCACGCGTGTCCGCCGGATCGATGACGTCGTCGAGTTCGAAAACCGATGCCGCGTTGACCGCGCTGCCCTGTGCGACGTAGTCCGCGAGCAGCTCATCGAAGCGCGCCCGGCGGCGATCCGGATCAGTGATGGCCTCGAGCTCCCGGCGGTAGCCCAGCGCCACGGCACCTTCAGGCCCCATAGCGCCGAATTCGGCCGTCGGCCAGCCGACGATCGCGTCAGGTACCCGGAAGCTCCCGCCCGCCATCGCCTGTCCGCCGAGACCGTAGGCCTTGCGGATCACGACGGCACACAGCGGCACGGACAGATTGGGAGCGGTCACGAAAAGCCGCCCGAAGTGCCGGACGCCGCCCGACCGCTCCGCCTGCGGGCCGACGAGAAAACCGGGGGTGTCGCATAGCGATACGACGGGAAACCCGTGCGCGTCGCAGAGCTGCAGGAACCGTGCCATCTTGTCCGCCGCGTCGCTGTCGAGCGCCCCGCCGCCCCGGGCCCCGTCGTTCGCGACGAGTCCCACCGGCCTCCCCTCGATCCGGCACAGCGCGGTGAGGACGGTGGCGCCGAACCCCTGGCGCAGCTCAAGTACCGAACCCGTGTCACAGAGGATTTCGACGAGCTCCCGGACGTCGAACACGCGGTGCCGGTTCTCCGGGATGACGTGGCGCAGGAGCCGCTGGTCCGCGCAGTCCCAGTCAGTGACCGGGCCCTGGAAGTAGGACAGGTACCGGCGGGCGACATCGACGGCTTCGGCCTCGTCAGCCACCGCGACGTCGACGACACCGTTGGCCACCTGGACTTCGAGCGGCCCGATCTCCTCGGCGGTGAACCGGCCCAGTCCGCCGTGTTCGATCATGGCGGGACCGCCCATCCCGAGGCTCACGTCGGCGGTCGCCACGAGCAGATCGCAGGCGCCAGCGAGTGCGGCGTTGCCAGCGAAGCACCGGCCGGAGGCGATGGCGACAGTGGGCACCAGCCCGTTGAGCCTGCCCAGGGCCACGAACGTCCCGAGGTCCATGCCTGTCGCCTTGGCCGCGTTGTCGACGTCCCCGGGCCGACCGCCGCCGCCCTCGGCGAACACCACGACCGGGGTCCGCCGCCGGGCCGCCACCTCGAACAGCCGCTCGGCCTTCTTGTGCAGCTGCACGCCCTGTGTGCCGGCCAGGACGGTGTAGTCGTGGGCCAGGACCGCGACCGGCCGTCCGTGGACCCGGCCGAACCCGGCCACCAGACCGTCGGCGGGGGTGGTGCGCTCGAGCTCCTCGACCGGCCGCCGGGTGCGCTGGGCGGCGATCACCAGCGCGCCGTACTCCTGGAACGACGCCGGATCGTCGAGGGCGGCCCCGGGATCGCCCGCCGCCCCTAGATCGCCCGCAGCCCCTAGATCGCCCGCAGTCCCTAGATCGCCCGCAGTCCCTAGATCGCACAGGGCCGCGACATTCTCCCGCGCGGTCCGCTTTCCCAGCCGGTGCCGCTTCGCCACGGCGTCGGGGCGATGCGCATCCTGGCCGAGGTCGTGGCGACGCCGCACGTCGGCGAGGTCGGAGCGGATGTGGCCGGGGTCGACGGCGACCCGGACGTCGTCGGCGGGGTCGACGCCGGTGACGGGCTGTAGCTCGGCGACGGCGTCGCCCTCGCCGATCATCTCGCCCACCGCGGGCCGCAGGGCCAGGAGCGTCCCGGACACGGGCGCGACGATCTCGTGCTCCATCTTCATGGCCTCGACGACCACGAGCGGCTCGCCTCGCCGAACGCGCGCCCCGGGTGCGCCCGGCACCGCGACGACAGTCCCGGAGATGCCCGAGCACACCAGGTCGATCCCGGCTTCCGTCGCGGAGTCCGCCGTGACCGGTTCGCCGAGGAGTTCGTCCGCCCACGCCGTGGTCGCCTGGCCCTTGCGCAGCTCCGGTCGGCCGAGCAGGTCGCGCAGGCGGGCCAGGTCGGTTGGCGCGCCGTCCACGACGAACGCCGCGAGCGCCGCGTCGAGGGCCTCGATGGCGGCGGCGAGATCGCCGCTCGCGTCGTGGACTATGACCTTGGCCAGCAATGGGTCATACGCGATCGGCACCGGCCTGCCCTGCTCGGCGTGGGTTTCCACCCGCACCCCTGGACCCGCCGGTAGCGCGAACCGGGTGAGCTCGGCGGCCGGCCGCCCGGTGAGGGTGACTCGCGCCTCGACGGCCAGTCCGCCCGGTGCGTCCGCGGCGACCAGGGCCTGCCGGCTCAGCGGGACGCCCTCGGCGACGGCGAGCTGGGCGCCGACGAGGTCGATCCCGAGAACCTCCTCGGTGACGGGGTGCTCGACCTGCAGCCGGGGGTTGACCTCGAGAAACCGGTGCTCGCCGGTATCGGCGTCGACCAGGAACTCGACGGTGGCCAGGCTGGTCAGGCCGACGTGGTCGCCGATCCGCCGCGCCGCCTCGGCGAGCCGCTCCCGGACATCGCCCGGCACCGTCAGCGCCGGCGCGATCTCGATCATCTTCTGATTCCGGCGCTGCACGCTGCAGTCCCGGTCACCGAGCACTGCGACCTCGCGGCCGTCGCCCAGCAGCTGGACCTCGACGTGGCGCACGCGGGGCAGGTAGCGCTCCAAGTAGACCTCGCCGCGTCCGAAGGCACGCGCGACCTCGGATCTGCAGCGGGCGATCGCGTCCGCGAGCAGGTCCGGATCGTGGACCACCCGCATACCCCGACCACCGCCGCCCGAGCGCGCCTTGACCATCACCGCCGCACCCGGGCCGAGCTCCCGCAGGAACGCGGCGGCCGCCGGGTCGGTCAGCTCGCCCCGGGTGGCCTCGGGCACCGGTATCCCGAGCCGCTCGGCCAGCTCCCGGGCGGCGGTCTTGTCCCCGAGGAGTTCTAGCGTCTCTGGCGAGGGGCCGACGAAACCGACACCCCGTTCCGCGCAGCGCCGGGCGAGGCCGGGATCCTCGCTCAGGAAGCCGTAGCCGGGGTGCAGCAGATGACAGCCGGCCAGCACGGCGGCGTCGACGAGCTGCTCGACGTCGAGGAACGGTGTGGGGCCCGTGCCGTCGAGGGCAACGGCGTCGTCGGCGGCCCGGACGTGCGCGGCGCCGGCTTCGTCCGCGGCGTGCACCGCGACCACCCGCATCCCGCGGGCGTGCGCGGTCCGCGCGATCCGCACCGCGATCTCGCCGCGGTTGGCGATCAGCAGGCCCGGCATCAGGGCACCGCTGGCAGGGTCGGGAACAGTGCTCGTGCGGCGAGCCGGTCGTTCTTCAGGCTTGCGGAGAGCGGGAAATCGGCCTCCGCGACCGACCGCAGCTCGGGGACCTTGTACGAGGACAGCTCGCGGCGGCACCACGCGGCGACCTCCGCCGGGGCGGTGCCGGGATCCAGCACCACGATCGCGCCGATCCCGGACGATTCGTGACCCGCGCCTAGGCCGGTAACGACCGCCCGCCGCACGCCGGGGCACGCCGTCAGGACGGCCTCGACCTCCTCCGGCTGCACCGTGAGCCCCTTGACCTTGATCATGGTCTTCGTGCGGCACGCGTAGCGGACGTGCCCGTCCGCGGTCAGCGACCCGACGTCGCCGGTGTGGAAGAAGCCGTCCTCGTCGATCAGCGCCAGGTGGGTGTCATCGGTGTAGCCGGACATCATGTTCGGCCCGCGGACGAGGATTTCGCCCTGCTCGCCCGCCTTTAGCTCACGTCCCGTGTCCGGGTCCACGATCCGCAGTAGGTTGCCGGTCAGCGGTCGGCCCTGTGTCGTCTGCCGTACCGCGGCCGGGTCACGGTGATGTCCACAGGTGAAGGCGGTGGCGGTCTCGGTCATGCCGTACATGTCGACGCCGAGGTCGTCGACGGCACCGTGGGCCGCCAGCAGCGCGGCGTCGACCACCAGGCCCCGGCGCATGCGGCGCAGGTCCTCGTGGGTGAACGCGTGCTCGGCCGCCACCCGCGCCAACCCGTCGTGCCAGACGTCCCGGGCGGTGCACCGCCGCTCGTGAATGAGCGTGGCGGCCCCGGCGGGTGTGAACCTGGCCTGGGTGACCAGCTCGGCACCCACCGCGACGGTCGTGGACAGTGCGTTGCACAACCCACCGCTGAAGAACAGCGGGAAGTAGGTGTAGACGCGCTCGCCATCGGCGAAGCCCATCCGGTCGGCGATCAGTGCGGCGTTGCGTGCGACGGCGCCCTGGGAGAGCACGACGCCTTTCGGCGCGCCCGTGCTGCCGGAGGTGTAGAGCACCACGAAGTCGCTGCCCGCGTCCGGGGCGTTTACGGCGGCGAGCCAGGCCCCGTCGCCCACCCGGCCGCCCAGTTCGAGGAGATCGGCGAGGGGAAGGGCGGGGCCCGTGGTCTCGCCCCAGATGTACGCGCCCATCGGCAGCTCGCGCGGCGAACCCGGCACCGTGTCGGCTGTGAGCAGCAGGTCTGGCTGCGCCGCGTCGAGCACCCGGCGCAGCTCCGGGCCGGTCGCCCAGGTGCTGACCGGGATAGCCGTAACGCCCACCCGCGCACAGGCGTAGAGCGCGGTTAGCAGCTCGGTCCCGTTGGGCAGTAGCGTCGCGACCCGGGCGCCTGGGGCCAGGCCAGCGCCGATCAGGGCCCGGGCCAGCGCGTCGCCCTCGTCCACCCAGCGCCGGTAGGTCAGCGGGGGCGCGTCGTCGGTGGTGAGCGCGCGGCGGCCGGTGCTGGCCCACCGGCGCACCCCGTCCGCCCAGGGGCCGCTCATCCCAGCTCCCGGACGATCACGCGCCCGCTGCCGGTACGGGGGAACGACTCGTGGACCCGGACAACGTCGGGCACCCCGCGCTTGCCTAGATTCTCCACGCACCAGGCCCGGAAGGCGGCCTCGTCGTACCCCTCCGCCGGAATCACGTGCGCGACCACGATCGCGTCGAGCGTGTCGTCCTCCTGCGCGCTGACCGCCACGTCCCCGACGAGTGGGCAAGACTGGAGGTCGAGCTCAAGACCGTAGGTGGACAGGTTCTCCCCGCCACGGCGGATGATGTGCATCCGGCGGCCACGGAACTCGAAGCGACCATCGGGGTGCCGGACCATGAGGTCGCCGGTGCGCAGCCAAGCCCTGTCGCCATCGGCGACCAGCGTCTCCGCGGTTGCCTCGGGTGCGTTGTCGTAGCCCAGCATCAGCGAGCGCCCTGGGGTGCCCTGGATCCACAGCTCGCCCGGTTCGCCGTCGGGGACTTCCGCGCCGGAGTCGCCGACCAGCCGGACCCGCTCGACGCCGACGAACGGACGTCCGATGGTCCGCCGGTCGTCGGCCTCCCAAGGGGCCCCGCCGAGCACCCCGGTGACGGACTCGGTCTGCCCGTAGATCTGCCGGGTGTCGATCCCGGGCAGCAGCGCGTCCCAGGCCCGCCAGTCGTTTTCGCTGAGATTCATGCCGTACTGGACGAGCCGCAGTCCGCCCGGGTCGACAGCGCCGCCGCGCTCCAGCGCCCGGTGCAGGGCCATCCGCATGGGCGGGGCGACCATCGAGCTGACCGTCGCGCCGGTCCACCGGGCGGCGTCGAAGTAGCCGGACGCGCTGAACCGGGGCACGATCGCCACCGACCCGCCCGTGACGAACGCGGGTGCGCAGAGGTAGAGCTGGCCGTTGGTGTGGAAGAACGGCGAGCAGAGGTAGTGCCGGTCCGATGTGAGGAAACCGGTGTTGCGGGCCAGCCGCTCGGCGGCCATGACGTAGTTGCGGTGCGTCAGCTTCACCAGCTTCGGCGCGCCGGAGGTACCGGAGGTGGGCAGGAGCCCGGCCACGAGGTCTGGGGTCGCGTCCGGCGCTGCGGCCGACGACGGGGGCAGTCCATCGATCTCGTGCCGGAGGGCATCGACGCCCAGCTCCGTCGGGACCACGAGCCGCGTCGGAACCTGGATCCGGGAGATCGCCTCGCGCATCGTCGCGGCGTTCTCCCGGGCGGCCACGACAAGCACCGGCCGGGTCGCGGCGACGGCGCGCTCGAAGGCCAGGATGCCGCCGTCCGGGTCGACGACCTGGATCACCGCGCCGTTTGCGGGCACGGCCAGCCAGATCGCCACGGCGAGCGGCGAGTTAGGCAGAGCGAGGACGACCGTGCGCTGGTCCGCGACGCCCGCGGCGGCCAGTGCTCGGCGCAACTGCGCGACGTCGTCGACGAATCGTGCCCAGGGCATGGACCGCATCCCCTCGGGGGTGCCGGACTGCGGCAGGGACACCAGCACGTCCTCGTCGCCCCGCCGGGCCGCCCAACCGGTGGCCAACGACCACAGCGTGCGCCCCGTGGAGACATCGCTGTCGTCATGGAAGTCAGTCATGCAAGGCCCCTCTCGGTTCGTCGACGCGTTTACGCTCTTGTTGAAAAGCGTCCGGGGCGGCACCGTTGCGGACGTCAAGGTTTATGTCACGGCCAGCGACGAGGCCGGCCGCTCTCGTCTCGCCACCGTCCACAAGCGCCTGGGCCGTCCCGGCGCCGATGCGCGACCTCCTGGCGGGTCTACGACTTCCCGCCGGTCCTTTACCTACGGGATGCACCGCCCCCGGAGCGTGGATCTCGACATGGTGATCGACGGGTCGATCGTCCTCGTGCTCGACCAGCAGGAGATCGAGCTCCACCCCGGCGACGGCGGTCCGGCACGGCGACGGCCACGGCTGGCGGACCGGGGAACGCGGATGCCGGATGCTCGTCGCGCTACCCGACGCCGCCCACTGACCGGTCCCGACCGGGTCACTGCGCTGGACTCAGCGGCCTGTCCACTGGGGAGCTCGGCGCTCGGTGAACGCCGCGCGCCCCTCTTTAACGTCGTCCGAGTTGGCGTATGCCTCGATCGGCTCGTACTTCGTGGCCAGGGCGACCTCCAGGGAACCCTGCAGCCCCTTCAGCACGGCATGCTTGGCGGCCTGCTGGGCCAGTGGCGATGCCGCGGTCAGCTTCGCGGCCCACCGCATCGCGGCCTCGTCCAGCTCGGCGTAGGGGACGACTTCGTTGACCAGCCCGTAGGACAGGGCGTCGGAGGCGGGCAGCCGCTCCCCGGTCAGCACCAGCGCCAGTGCGACGTGGTGTGGAAGCTGGCGAATCGCCCGGTGCATCACCCCGCACTCACCGATGATGCCGGCCTTGACCTCGGGCAGGCCGAACTTGGCGTTGTCGGCGGCGACGATGATGTCGGCGCACATCGCCAGCTCGAACCCGCCGCCGAGTGCGTAGCCCTGCACTGCGGCGATCAACGGCTTCTTGAGCACCCGGAGCGGGCCGCCGATCCCGGTCAGCCCGCCACCGAGGGCCAGCCGTGAGGCGTCGGCCTCGGTGCCGCCGCTGATGTCGGCACCGGCGCAGAAGGCCTTCTCGCCCACGGCGCGCAGGACCGCGACCCAGATGTCCGGGTCGGCGTCGATCGTGTCCCAGGTCCTCGCCAGCTCGACGTCGAGTTCGTGGGAGATCGAGTTGAGGGCCTTGGGACGGTTGAGGGTGACCCGGGCGACATGGTCGGTCACCTCGAAGAGCAGTTCGTCGGACACTCTTGGCTCGCTTCCTCGCGTGGGCCCGGATCAGACGGCGTTGTTGCGCGGGATCGGGTTCAGGGCGTTGCCCTTGGCGTGGTAGTTCTCGGTGCCGGCGTGCTTGAGCTCGCGGCGGGCGATCCGCCAGCCGTCGGCCGTGCGCACGAAGGTGTCGTGGTACTGGCCCATGACGATGCCGTCCGGACGCTCCCGGTTGTACCGGTGCCACGCGTAGACCTGCGACCGCACGGTCGCGGTGTCCTCGTCGGTGAAGTCAATGACGACGTTCGACACGTGGTGGCTGGTGCCGGCGAAGAAGGCGCCGATCCCGAACTTCTCGTGCGCCAGCGTGGCGAGGTAGGCGTCGGAGCCGTCGGCGCCGTGGTCCGGGCCGTACGCGATGTGGCAGCCGGGGATGAACAGCGCGACCAGGCTCTTCGGCTCGTTGTGGTCGAGGTAGTGGGCGTAGTCGTAGAGGACCCGTTCGATCTCCTGGCGGTCCACCAGGCGCTGGACGGTCGCCAGGAGGTTGTCGTCGTTGACCTTCATCGTCACTCCGTTCTTGGTCCAGGATCAGACCGGCGGTATTGCGCAGTTTACGTTCGTGTAGATTTACCGTCAACACTTGCGTAAACAAGGGAGGAAGTGGTTGCGGGCGGGGGCGATCCGGCCAGCCTTGAGCTCCATCAGCCGGCTGCGGGCACCCCGGGGTGCGAGGGTGCCGCGGCCGCGATGTCGAGAGCGTGCAGGATGGCGGTGCGGCTCGCGCCGAGTTTCACCGCGTTTTTCAGGTGCAGGCGCATTCCCGGCAGGTAGCGGTGGGTCGGGGTGGCGTCGGTCGCCATCGACATGAGCTCTTTGACCCGCCCACGCACCGCGCCAGTCCGCCAGGGAACGGCGCAGTAGTCGAAAAACGCTTGGTATGCCTCGGGAGACAGGCGGAGCAGGGCGTCCAGGAAACCGGGGACCTCCTCCTCGAAGCCCACCCAGTAGGGGTCGTCCCCCTGGAACCGGTCGCGCATGGCGATCCGCTCGTCATCAAGCTGTTCGCTCGGCCCGTCCCCGCGTTCGACGACCGCGTCCAGCACCCGCCGCGACCCCTCCATCAGGGAGTGCACGCCCAGCCCGGACACCACGACCAGCGTCTCGTGAACCTGGGCGGCGCTTGCCCCCGCGTCCAGCGCGGCCCGGATGGCCCGGTCAATGCCGGGGGTGTCCAGGGTCGACACGGCGGCGTGCACGGCCAACCGGATGAGAGAGGCGGAGACCGAATCGAGGTCCTCGCCTGCCGGGACGTCGGTGAGCAGCGACTGAGCCTCGGATCGCAACCCTTCGAGCGTCACCAGGAATTCTCGAGGATCGGTCACGCGCCGGCCCTCCCTTCCGTGCATTGTGCGGAATCGGTCATGGGGGTGCTCCCCCAATTCTTTGGAACCGGGGCGAGGCCGGCGATGCCCGTTAAACGCGGCGGTACCGTCTTGACCACGGCTTCTCCGGCACGCCACCCCGCTGCGCCGACCGGAAGCGGTTTGGCGAAGCGCCGGCGCAGTGCCCAGATCGAGGGCGACGTCTTGAAGGAGAAGGGCTTCGATGCCGCGACTCCGGATGCTGATCGAGTTGCAGTTCACCTCGTACCGAGGCGAAGTTCTCCGACGTCTACGTGTATGTCCAGGAGGACATGGGAAGGTGGCCTTCCAGACGACCCCGTGGGCGAAGGAGACGGTCCGCAAGACTCGTCATTTCGAGTCCGTCGTCACTGACGTCACCACGTCGGGCATAAACAGCGGTGAGTTCCGAGAGGACCGCTCGGCCTCACTTGTCGCGAAGACGCTTTTCGGAATGGTCAACTGGACTCATCAGCGGTTCCGGCCAGGGTACGCAAGCACACTGGAAAGCCGACCGTGGAAACGTTTTCGGCGATCCTCTTAGACGGTATGTGCCGACCCACCTGAGCGTCGGGTCGGCAGATACCGCTCAGCCGCGGGGCAGATCGGCCGGAGCTGGGTCGGCCCCGGGCCACCGGGCGCGATTCGTTGTGGTGAGTGAGGTTCCGACCTCGTCCCACGGGCCGACGTGGATGATCGCCATCTCGCGGGACGCGAACTTCCAGCCGTCCGCGGTGCGGACGTACTCGTCGTAGTAGCGGACCGCGCCATAGATCGTGGTGCCCCCGCGCGCGAGCTCCAGGTGTGCCCCTACCACGCCGCTGGCGTGGTCGTCGTCGGTGAATTTGATCAGCGTGGTGTTCTGGGTGTGAATGGTCACGCCCATGTTCTGCCGGTCCGCCTGGATGAACTTGACGACCGACTCCCGGTCACTGCCGCCGGGGAAGGCGCCCGCGGAGAACGATCCGTTCTCCGCGAACGTCCATCCCAGCGTCTCCCAGTCGTCGTCATCGGCGGCCAGGAAGTATTTGAGGACGAGGTCCTCGATCTCGGCCCGGTCCTCGATCCGGCGGATCCGTGCTTCGAGGTCTGTCATGGTGATCATCCTTTCTCTTCGCGATCGCTGCCGACGGTGGGGTTGGTGGAAGCGTCCGCGTTGCCTCGGCGGGCCGCGGACGGTCGATCAACTTGCTCCGGAGGTGGGCTTGTGGAACTCCGCGATGGCGGCCTTGAGGCCGATCCTCCCGATCCACTCGCGCAGTTCCAGGACAGATGGGGACAGGTGCAAGAGCGCGTCCATCTCGGAAACCTGGGCGGCAGCAGCGCGGACACCCATGACGTCCATCGTCCGGTTGATGGAGAGCTTCTTGATCCTCAGGACATCCGACGGAATGCGGGCCATCCGTTCGGCCATGTCCTCGGCGGTGCTGACGACTGCGTCGGCAGGGACGGCGTGGTTCGCCCAGCCCCACTCGGTCGCGGTGCGGCCGTCGATCGTGTTGCCAGGCAGGAATGCCAGTTCTTTGGCACGCTTCGGCCCCACCAGCGGGGCCCAAAGCGGCGCGATGTACCCACCGCCGATGGGCAGCGCCGGTTCCCCGATCTTCGCGTCCTCGGCGACGATGGTGATGTCGCAGAAGACGCAGAGCTGGGTCGCCCCGGCAATGCAGTACCCGTGCACCGCCGCGATCACCGGCTTGGGGTGGTCCCAGATCGCGAGGTAGCGGTTCACGTTGCGGGCCAGCCGCTCGCGGTCGGCGACCGGGTCCGCCGCTTTCGGCTTGCCGACCTGGTCCACGTCGTAGCCTGCGCAGAACCCTTTGCCCTCGCCGCGGATGCCGACGATCGCGCCTCCGGCGTCCGCGAGCCGTGCTAGCGCGTCGGAGAACTCGTCGAGCATCGCGTTCGACAGCGCGTTGGCCTTGTCCGGCCGGTTCAGCACAATCCAAGAGATGGCCCCGCGGTGCTCGATCCGGATGTCGCGGTACTCGGGCAGGCCGAGCGCGGAGTGGTCCGCTGCGGTCATCGCCGCACTCCTTTCGTGCGTGACCCCGTGCCGCGGGCGGGAAGCCGCCTCGTCGCACAGCGGGCCGGTTTGGTTGACGACACCGTCACGGCGCTCATCCTTCGGCTGGCAAAGCGGTCCGCCGGGCAGCATCGTCGACGTGCAGACGCCATCTCCCTGGCCGGACTCCGACGAGGATATCTACACGGATGTAAACGGTCAACGTTGCAAGTCCACGCTCGTGTAGATCGAGTTATGGTCGGCACCTCGCCAGTCCCCTGCCTGGTCGACCGCACTTGGCACGTGGCGGCGACACGAGAGGCGATCCGGAGGCTGGAAAGGGCGATTCATCCGCACCGCGCACGGAGGACACGCCATAGCAGTGCTCAACGCCCACCAACCTGGAAGTGGTCGGTGTGTTCGTAGGCTCGACCAACACCCGCCGGAACGCGGTCCGACGACGGTCGTCCCGATCGACGCCCCATCCGACCCCGTAACGTCCTCATCGGACTGATCAACGAGTACATCCGAGCCGCTTGATGCCCATCAGGAAAACCCAGGCCAACCACCACACAGATCGAGTTGTGGCGCCCTGCGGGGCCGGCCTGGTGACGAGGTCCCGTTGCCCGCCGCTAGCCGTCCCGTCCACAACGGACGCCGGAGTGGTTGGCCGTCGTGGTGTTGCGGCTGCTAAGAATATGCGGCTTCCCGGCCCCGATCATCAGCTGCTGACCGACCGCTTCGGGCGTCGGTCGCTGCTGCTCGTCAGTGTTCCAGCCTTCTCGATCCTCACTTTGGCGTCCGCGTTTGCTCCGGGGCCGGCCTGGTTTGCCGCATCCCGGGCAACATCGGATTCCGGTGCGCGAGGGATGCGTGGGATACGCCGTCCGCTAGAGCGGGGCCGGGCCACGCTGCGGGGCCGGGCCCCCGGCCTGCTAGCGAGCGTTGAACCCGGCGTCTACCGGAAGCGTCACTCCGGTGACGTAGCGGCCGTCATCGCTTACGAGGTAGAGGATTGCGTTGCTGATGTCGACCGGCTCCGTAAGGCCGACAGGCATCAGGTTCGCTGCCATCTGGGCAACCTGAGGGTTCTCCTCGAGGTACCGGCCCACCACGTCGTTCTCCACCATCGGGGTTGCGACGCCGGTGGGGTGCACCGTGTTCACCCGAATGCCGTGCGGAGACAGCCAGTTCGCGAAGCTGCGCATCAGCCCCACGACGCCGTGCTTGGCGGCGGCGTATCCGTGCGTGCCGGCCGAGCCGTCCGTGCCGCGGCCGGTAAGCCCCTGGGTGGAGCTGGTCAGGACGATCGCACCGCCAGCCCCACGGTCGATCATGTCCTGAGCCGCGACGTAGACCGTGTTCCAGACGCCGATCAGGTTTACCCCCACAACGTCGGTGAAGGATTGGACCGGGTCCGGCTCCTTGCTGCCGAGCTGGCAGATACCGGCGTTGCCCAGGATGATGTCGACCGGGCCGAGCTCGGCGACGCCGGCTTTGTATGCATCCTGGAGTGCCGCGAAGTCCCGGACGTCCGCCTTGGTGGTGTGGATGCGGCGGTCCAGCGCCTCGACCTGCTTCGCAGTTTCGTCCATATCGGACTGACGGGACATCGGGTAGTCCACCGTCGCGATGTCCTGCAGCCAGTCGACCGCGATGACGTCCGCACCCTCCTGCGCCAAGCGGATGGCGTGACTGCGCCCCTGTCCGCGCGCGGCTCCAGTGATGAATGCGACCTTGCCGTCCAGCTTGCCCATGATCTCGTCTCCTTCGGCGAGTCGTTCCGGCGCGGCCGTAGTTTACACAAACATAGACACCTACTAGTCTCTGAACAGCTAAAAGTAGCGTAATTTGTTTACGCTAGCGTTAGTGATCGTGTTCGGGTATCGCCGAGCACGCAGGCGGTTAGGAGATTCACCGTGCGCGCATGGCAGTTCACCGCGGTAGGAGAGCCGCTGCAGATGACAACCCTGCCGGATCCCGAACCCGGCCCGCGCGAGATCGTCGTCGCCGTCAAGGCCTCCGGCTTGTGCCACAGCGACGTCAGCTTCATGGATGGGACCATCACCGCGCTTCTCGGACATCTGCCGATCGTTCTCGGCCACGAGATCGCCGGCGAGGTCACGGCTGTGGGCAGCGGCGTCGGGAACTTCGCCGTCGGCGACCGGGTCGGCGTGCCTGCCGTCACCGACGGACCCGGCACCGCCATGAACGGTGGCTTCGCCGAACTGGTCCGCCTCCCGGCCGCTCTCGCCGTCCGGATACCCGACGAGGTCTCCTACGAACAAGCGGCACCAGCCACAGATGCGGGCCGCACCGCCTACCGGGCGATCCACACCGCCGGGCATGTCACCAAAGACCAGAACGTCGGCATCGTCGGTTTCGGCGGTCTTGGCTCCCTCGGCGCACAGATCGCCCTCGCCGCAGGCGCCGCCATCTACGTCGCCGACACCAACTCAGCCGCCCAGGATGCCGCGCGGGCCCTCGGGGCAAGCGGTGTCGCGGCCGATATCCGGGACTTCGAAGCACAGAACCTTGACGTGATCGTGGACTTCGCCGGCTTCGGAACGACTACCGCGTCTGCAATCGACGCCGTTAGACCATCCGGGCGGGTGGTCCAGATCGGGCTCGCGGTCGAGATGACGACGATCTCCGCCCAGAAGGTGGTCCTCAAGGACCTGACCTACGTGGGTGCCTCCAACGGCGAGCAACACGAATTTGTCGGAGCCCTCAACCTCCTGGCCGATGGCATGATCCGCGCCGACACGATCCCGATCACCTTCGACCAGATCCCCGACAGCCTCCGCCGGCTACAGGAGGGCGGCGTGCGCGGACGATTTGTCGTCCTGCTCGAGTAGTCGCAGGAGGGCGCCGCTGGCGAACTACGTTGCCGATGACGCAAATGAAACCGTCGTCCCAGATCGGCCTTGGCCGACCAGTGAAGCACATGCCGCAAGGCACGAACTGGTAGCTACCCGGACCGGACTTACACCGGCAAGCGACGACGAGCTTCTGGTCAAGTCCTGATCGCTGGACGATCACCTCCTGATCGTTCGGCGACTTGTCTGGCTACCCGCTGGATGGGGCCCGATCTGCGGCACCATCCACCGCGACGAGGCGACGTACGAGCTGCGCCGCGGAGAGGCCGTGCACACCTCCCATCACGGCGAACCGATCACGCTCACCAAGGCCAAACCGACCACCCTCCCGATCCCGCCACCGCCACCGAATCCCGCACCTCGCCGGCCCATCGGACGCGCCCCGGCCCAGCGCCGCCCGTCTCCTGTGCCTGGCCAGGTGTTGAGGCCTATGGGCCTGGTCCCCGAGTAGTGACCGTCAGGCCGAATCTATCTCCGCACGACGTCGCCGGCGTCCTCCAGATACCACTGGTGTGGCGCGATCAGTTCGCTGACGGCCGGTTCGGGACCCCATGAGCCGGGGGCGTACAAATGTACCGGCGGTGGATTCTCGAGCAACGGGGTCGATGCTTCCCAGATGCGCTCGATGCCGTCCGACCGGGTGAACAGCGACTGGTCGCCCAGCATGGCGTCCAGGATCAATCGTTCGTAGCCTTCGAGCCCGTGTTCCTGGCAGAAGGAGTCCGCGTAGCGGAAGGTCATTGCTTCTGGTGCGAGTCGCATGGTGGGGCCGGGCTCTTTCGCCAGGAAGCAGGCGGCGATCCACCCGGGGTCCGCGAAGTCGATCACGATCTTGTTGCTTCGGTAGTTCTCCTGCTGGGGCAAATCGATGGGGAACATCCTCAGGGGCGGCTCGCGCAGGCCGAGGGTGATGACCTCGTGGTGCTGTGCGAGTTTCTTACCGGAGCGCAGGTAAAACGGCACACCTGCCCAGCGCCAGTTATCGACCTCGATCCGCAGCGCGGTGAACGTCTCGGTCTGCGAATCGGGGGCGACTCCCGGTTCGTCGCGGTAGCCGTCGTACTGGCCGCGTACCACGTGCCCGGTTTCGATGGGGCGCAACGCTGCGAAGACCTTGGCTTTCTCGTCGCGCAATGGCTGGGCAGCGAGCGAGACAGGCGGTTCCATCGCCACGATGCCCAGCACCTGGATCAGATGTGTGACGATCATGTCCCGGAATGCTCCGGTGCCTTCGTAGAAATGGGCACGGCCCTCGAGTCCGAGCGTCTCGGGCACGTCGATCTGTACATGGCTGATGTGGTCCCGGTTCCAGATGGGTTCGAACATGCCGTTGGCGAAGCGGAGGGCGAGGATGTTGTCCACCGACTCCTTACCGAGGAAGTGATCAATGCGGAAGATCCGCGATTCGTCGAAGACGGCGTGGATCGTCTGGTTGAGCGCTCGTGCCGAAGCGAGATCCGTGCCGAAGGGCTTCTCCACGATCACTTTCGACTTCTCCGCCAGGCCCGTGTCACCGAGCATTCCGATGATGGATCCGAACGCGGCGGGCGGCACGGCCAAGTGGAAGAGTCTGCGTGGCTGCCCGCCGAGGGAGTCCTCTGCTGCCCGCACGGCCGCGAGCAGCGGGCCGGCATCCGGTGGGTCGGATGCGGCGAACGACAGCGAGTCCGCGAAGGATTCCCACACCGGCCCGGACGGCTCGCAGCGTCCGAAGGTGGAGACCGCATCGTGCGCGTGTTTGCGGAACGCATCGTCGTTCAGTGCGGAGTGCGCCCGACCCGAGCCCACGATGCGGTAGCCGTCAGGCAGGAGACCTGCGCAGGCGAGGTGGAACAGTCCGGGCAGCAGTTTGCGCTTGGCGAGGTCGCCGGTAGCGCCGAAGAGCACGATCACGTGGTCGTCCGGGCGTGTCACGATCGACTCCTTTTCTCGGCGTGTCCGCCGAACTCGCTGCGCATGGCGGACAGGAGCTTGTCGGCGAACTCGCCAAGGCCTCGGGACTGAAACCGCTCGGTGAGCGCCGTGGTGATCACGGCGGCAGGTACGCCTTCATCGACCGCCGCCAGTACGGTCCATCGCCCTTCGCCGGAGTCCGAGACGCGCCCGGTGAATTCCTCCAGCTTCGGTGACCGGGCAAGTGCGTCAGCGGTCAGGTCGACGAGCCAGGAGCCCACGACCGAGCCGCGGCGCCATACTTCGGCTACTTGGCCGATATCGATCTCGTACCGGTAGAACTCCGGCTCGCGTAGCGGGGCGGTTTCGGCGTCGGCGGTGTGCTTGCGATGCCCGGCGTCCGCGTGCTCGATGATGCTGAGGCCCTCGGCGATCGCGCCCATCATCCCGTACTCGATCCCATTGTGGACCATCTTCACGAAGTGCCCGGCTCCACTCGGACCGCAGTGCAGATAGCCGTCCGGCGCCGTCCCGTTGGCCCGCCTGCTCGGTGTCGGCTCGGCGGCGCCGGCGCCGGGCGCGATGGTCCGGAAAATGGGATCCAGTCGAGCGACGGGTTCGGTCTCGCCGCCGATCATGAGGCAGTAGCCGCGTTCCAGTCCCCAGACACCACCCGAGGTACCGCAATCCAGGTAATGAATGCGGCGAGGAGCAAGCTGCGCTGCCCGGATGATGTCGTCGCGGTAGTAGGAGTTGCCGCCGTCGATGACTGTGTCGTCCGGGTCGAGGAGCTCGGTCAGCTGGTCGAGGGTGGGCTGTACGACGGCGGCCGGGAGCATGAGCCAGGCGGCCCGTGGCCGCTCCAGCTTCGCCACCAGGTCGCCGAGCGATCCGGCGGCGACGGCGCCCTCGTCTTCCAGCTCCTTTACTGCGCTTTCGTTGAGGTCGTAAACCACGCAGCGGTGGCCGTCGCGCAGCAGCCGGCGCGCGAGGTTCGCGCCCATCCGGCCGAGTCCGATCATGCCGAGCTGAGTGGGGGTGTCGGTTGTCATGGCTGCTCTCCTGGGTACGGGCCCGAGCGTTTCAGGGCGCGGTAACGGCGGATGAGGGCGTTGGTCGACGAGTCGTGGGCGAGTTCCGGTTCGGCGTCGGAGGTAAGTTCGGGGATGATCCGTGCCGCGAGCACCTTGCCGAGCTCCACCCCCCACTGGTCGAACGAGTCGATGTCCCAGATCACCCCTTGGGTGAACACGCTGTGCTCGTAGAGCGAGACGAGTGCGCCGAGCAGATGAGGTGTCAGGACCTCGCCGAGCAGCACATTGGTGGGGCGGTTGCCTTCCGTCACCCGGTGCGCAACGACCTCGGGTGGGGTGACCTCAGCCCGGATTTCCTGCTCGGTCTTGCCGAAGGCGAGCGCCTCGGCTTGCGCGAAGATGTTGGACGACAGGATGTCGTGGTGGTCGCCGAGCGGGTTGAGGCTCTTTCCGAAGCCGATCAGATCGACCGGTACCAGCCGGGTTCCCTGGTGGATGAGCTGGTAGAAGCTGTGCTGACCGTTGGTGCCCGGCTCACCCCAGTAGACGGGTCCGGTGTCGTAGTCGACCGCTGTTCCTTTCAGGGTCACGTGTTTGCCGTTGGACTCCATCGTGAGTTGCTGCAGGTAGGCAGGTAACCGCTGCAGATACTGCTCGTAGGGCATGACTCCGACGGTCTGGACCCCGAAGAACTCCGCGTACCAGACGGTGAGGAGTCCCATGAGCCCGGGCAGGTTCGCCTCGAGCGGGGCCGTGCGGAAGTGTTCGTCCATGTCGTGGAAGCCCGCCAGCATGTCGTGGAACTGCTCGGGTCCGAGCGCGATCATGGTGGAGAGACCGATGGCGGAGTCCATCGAATAACGACCGCCCACCCAGTCCCAGAACTCGAACATGTTCGCCGTGTCGATGCCGAATTCCGCCACGCGCGGCGCATTCGTCGAGACCGCGACGAAGTGCTGCGCGACGGCCTGCTCGCCGCCGAGGGCGTTGACCAGCCAGTCGCGCGCCGAACGGGCGTTGGTGAGGGTTTCCAGCGTGCCGAAGGTTTTGGAGGAGACGATGAAGAGGGTCTCCTCCGGGGAGAGATCGCGAACCGCCTCGACGAAGTCGGTTGCATCCACATTGGACACGAAGCGGAATGTCAGGCCGCGCTGGGTGTGGTGGCGCAGCGCCTCGTACGCCATCACCGGCCCGAGGTCGGAGCCGCCGATGCCGACGTTGACGATGTTCCTGATTGGCTTTCCGGTGTGCCCCTTCCAGTCGCCCGACCGGATGCGCTGGGCGAACGCGGCCATGCGGTCCAGGACGGAGTGGACCTGGGCGACGACGTCGACGCCGTCGACAACGAGCGAACTCCCCCTCGGCATGCGCAGGGCCACGTGCAGCGCCGGGCGGTCTTCCGAGACGTTGATGTGCTCGCCGCGGAACATCGCGTCCCTGCGCTCTTCCACTCCGCACTCCCGGGCCAGCTCGCACAGCAGGCGCATCGTCTCGCCGGTGACGCGGTTCTTGGCGTAGTCGAGGTAAAGGCCGGCCGCCTCCGCGCACAAGCGCTCACCGCGGCCCGGATCCTGAGCGAACAGCTCACGCAGATGGACGGTTCCGATCTCGGCGTGATGTTGTTCGAGTGCCTTCCACGACGGCTGTTGCCGGAGGGGCGTTATGGACATCTCGCGGCCCTCGGATCGGTCGGTTCGGGTCAGAAGGAGGGGCGGACAAGGGCGTCGCGCTGTGCGGAGATGCAGGCCAGAAGATCGTTCCAGGAGGCAACGAAGGATGCCGCGCCGTCGCTCTGGAGCTTGGCAGCGAGCGCCGCGACATCCACGCCTGCGTCGGCGAACCGCGCCAGCGTCGCGTCGCAGCCGTTGCCGTCGACGGGCATGGGCTCCCCCACCTCGCCGTGATCGTAAAAAGCCTTGAGCGTCTCATCGGGCATCGTGTTGACCGTGAACGGCGCGGCGAGTCCGTGGACGTACAGCGTGTCCGACGCGTCGGGGTCCTTGGTGCGGGTACTCGCCCACAGCAACCGCTGCATGCGTGCACCAACGTTCTCCAGGCGTTGTACCCGGTCCGAGTCCATCAGGCTGCGGTACGCCCGGTACGTGTCCTGTCCGACCGCGACGCCGAGCCGGTCCCGCAGTTCCTCCGGTACTTCGCTGCTGACAGCGGCATCCCAGCGGGACATGAAAACGGAGGCCACCGAGCCCACGGCCGGATCGAGTCCGCGCTCCGCCCTTCGCTCGACGCCCGCCAGGTACGCGTCGGCGGCAGCCCGGTAGTGGTCGGCCGAGAACAACAAAGTGACGTTCACCGGTACGCCCGAAGCAATGCACTCGGTGATAGCCGGGAGTCCTTGGGGGGTACCGGGGATCTTGATGAACAGGTTGCTCCGGCCCGCTCGCGCGTGCAGTGCCTTCGCCGCTTCGATGGTCCGCGCGGTGTCATACGCCAGAAGCGGCGAGACCTCCAGGGAAACCCAACCGTCCACACCGTCAGTTCGCTCGTGGATGGACAGGAAGAGATCGGCAGCTCGCTGGAGGTCCTCGATGGCCAGTTCGAAGAAGAGTTCCTCATCCGGCTGTCCTGACGCCGTTCTGGCACGGATGGCCGCGTTGTACGAGCCGGAAGAGATGGCTTTGTCGAAAATCGAGGGGTTCGACGTCAGACCGGTGACTGAGTAGTTATCGATGTAGTGCTGGAGCCGACCGGAGTCGAGCATGTCGCGAGTGATGTTGTCGAGCCACAGGCTCTGCCCGAGCTCGTGCAGGGTCTGAGTCGCTTTCACGTCATCGCCTCCTCAACCCGGACCAGTTCGCGTGCCACCTGCGAGACGCGCTCAGGTGTGAATCCGAACTTCGTGAGCAGCTGTTTGAGGGGTGCGGACGCGCCGAAGGTGTGCATACCCAGGATGCCTCCGCCTGCACCGACATACCGGTCCCAGCCGAGCGTGGAGGCCTGTTCCACCGCGACCCTGGCCGTCACCGCGGGCGGCAGCACCTGATCGCGGTACTCCTGCGGCTGACGGTCGAACAACTCCCAGCACGGCATGCTCACCACCCGGGACGCGATGCCCTCGGCGGTGAGCTCGTCATGCGCGGCCAAGGCCAACGACACCTCGGAGCCGGTGGCCAGCAGGATCACCTTGGGCTCGCCCGAGGGCACGTCTGCCAGCACGTAGGCACCCCGTGCGACACCGCTGGCCGCCCCGAGTCGACTGCGATCGAAGGTGGGAAGGGCCTGGCGGGAGAGGATCAGCGCTGCGGGCTCCCGGCGGAGGGCGGTGACCACTCGCCAGGTTTCGACGACCTCGTTCGCATCGGCGGGGCGGAAGACCAGCAGCCCGGGTGTTGCGCGCAGCCCGGCGAGCTGCTCGACGGGCTGGTGAGTGGGTCCGTCCTCGCCGACCCCGATGGAGTCGTGGGTGAAGATGTGGACGGTGGGGATCTCCATCAACGCGGAGAGGCGGATGGCTGCCTTGGCGTAGTCGGAGAAGATCAGGAACCCGGACCAGTACGGACGGAGCTTCGTCAGCGCCATTCCGTTGGCGACGGCGGCAGCCCCGTGCTCCCGGACGCCGAGGTGCAGGTTGCGCCCGGACCGGTCGTCGGGCTGGAAATCGCCCGCTCCGCCGAATGTGAGCCGGGTCTTGGTCGACGGTGCCAAGTCGGCGGACCCGCCGAGGATCCAGGGAACCGCCTCGGCCACGGCGCTCAGCACCTGGCCGGACGAATCGCGAGTCGCCAAGCCCAACGGATCGGCCGGGAAGGTGGGCAGCGCGGTGTCCCAACCGTCTGGGAGTTCCCGACGCTGGATCCGCTCCAGCTCCTCGGCGACATCGGGATATGCGCTGCGGTAGGCATCGAACGTCTTCGCCCAGCCGGTGCGCAACTCGGCGCCCCGCGCACCGATGCCCTGGGCGAACCAGCCGGGCACGCTGTCCGGAATGTGGAAGTCTTCATCCAGCGGGATTCCGAGGACGCGCTTGGTGGCTCTGACCCCCTCCGGCCCGAACGGCGCTCCGTGCGCTTTCGGTGAGTCCTCGACCGGCGAACCGTAGCCGATGTGACTGTGTACCAGAACCAGGGTGGGACGCCCGGTCTCGGCCTGGAAGGTGCGGAAGGCGCGGCCGATCTGATCGAGGTCGTTGGCATCGGTAACGGTGGTCACGTTCCAGCCGTAGGCCAGAAAGCGAGCGGCGACGTCTTCGGTGAAGGTGATGTCGGTGTGGCCCTCGATGGTGACCCGGTTGGAGTCGTAAATCCAGCACAGGTTGGACAACTGCAAGTGCCCGGCCATCGAAGCCGCCTCGGCGGAGATGCCCTCCATCATGCAGCCGTCCCCGGCGAGCGCGTACACGTCGAAGTCGAAAAGCGTGAAGTCGTCGCGGTTGAATCTCGCCGCCAGCCACTGGCCGGCGATCGCCATACCGACGGAGGTGGCGACCCCCTGGCCGAGCGGTCCGGTGGTCGTCTCGACGCCGCTCGTCCACCTGTACTCGGGGTGACCGGGACAACGCGAATCGAGCTGCCGGAAGGACTTCAGATCGTCGAGGGTTACCGCCGGGCGGCCGAGCACCTCGTAGTCGGGATCGACCGCGCGGACGCCGGTCAGATGCAGAAGCGACCAGAGCAGGGCGGAGGCGTGGCCCTCGGAGAGCACGAAACGGTCGCGGTTCGGCCAGATGGGATCGGCAGGATCGAAGCGCAAGAACCGCTGCCACAGCGTGTATGCAACAGGCGCCATGCCCATCGGAGTCCCGGGGTGCCCGGAATTCGCCTGCTGGATCGCGTCCATGCACAGACCGCGAATCGTGTTCACCGAAAGCGTGTCCAGATCGGTCATCGCTACGCCCCCGTGCTCTCGATGACGGTCTACGCCCGCACTGCATCGACGAGCCTGGTCAAGAAAGGCCGGGTGGAGCTGCGGCCAAGCGATGAGGCGGGTCACCGGTTCGAAAAGAACCCTCTTAGCAGGCCAGATTCTTGGATGTTCGGCCGAGCGTCGGCCACCTCTTGAACGAGCGTAGGTCTGCCCGCACCCACGCTCAACTTTTCAGCTGTACGTCCGAATCACCGGACGGGGCCTCTCTGCTTGGCGGCGGACGTCCGCACTGGTGAAAACCGCGCCGGGTTGTGGCTTAAGGCCCTTCTGATCAATTGCGAAAAGGGGCTCATTGCCGCACCTGATCTATTTTTGGGCGCGGTGCGCCCGACGGACCCGGACGCGGAGCTGTGCATCACGCGCTGGCCGACGTGACCGCCTCGGAAAGCCGGTGACCGTGAGTCGTCGGGCCGCGATGGCGGTGCATATCAGATCGCCAGTGAACGGCCACCACGCCAGGGGGCAGGTGACACCGCTTGCGTCCACGGCCAGTAACTGAAGACGCAGGAAGCGTGGTATTCGCCCCACGTGCGAGTTGTCTGTTTTGTCGCTGCTCGGACACGCTGCACAAGCGCTGGGTCCAAGATTCGCAATAGTGGGTCATCGTCGCTCGAACAGGGCATAACCCGGATTTCGAGTCTTCAATGGACCTTCACCGAACGTAGTCTCACGGCTTACTCGTTGTCAGTTCTGCTTGAGGAGACGTCGTGGCTACGAAACCCCCGAACGCGAAGTCTGAAGCGGGACGCACCAGTGGTTCCCGTGGTGGTCGCTCACAGGGCGCGTCGGGGAACGCCAGTAGCCCGCGGGCTGCGATGGTGAAGCTGCCATTTGGCATGGGGGAGTTTCGTCGTCCGGAGGTGCACATCCCGGGTCGTGAGGATGTCGCGGGCGTGGTCAACAGCGTGCGGGAGAACCTTCCCTCTCCTGGGCAGTTGGCGTTTTACGGCGGCCTGGGAGCGCTGGCGGCATTGTCGGTGATCGAGTGGCCGGTGGCGGCCGCGATCGGTGTCGGTACGGTGGTCGCGCAGCGGGCCAGTGAGGGAACCTCGGGTTCAGCACCGGCGCGGTCCGGGGCTCGCTCAGACCGCACGGGGGCGTGACCGCGCTTGGTGGGTTGAAGACGCTGGCGTCGCAGCTCGCGGCGCCAGCGTTGGTCGTCGCGCGCGGTGTCTTGGGTGGCGGCGACAGTCGGCGGGCGTGGGCCGCGGACGGGCGCGCGCACATCGCGGTGCGCGGCGTGCACGAGCGGGGGACCGAATCGGCGGCCGAGCAGATCACCGATCGGCTCACGCAGCTTCCTGGCGTGCGGTGGGCCGAGGTCAACGCAGCGCTGGGGCGAGTGGTCGTAGGGCACGACCCGGAATCGATCGAGCTCGCTGAACTGGTCAGCGCCGTGGAAGACGCCGAGCAGGCCTGCGGCATGGGCGAGCGTCCCCGCTGCGAGACCGGCGCGGTGCGCCCAGGCGATGTCGCCAGGATGTTCGGCAACACGGTGGTGATGGGGGCGAACCTCGCGGGTGTGGGTTATGCCGTGGCGGCCCGCTGGCTGCCGGTACCCGCCGTGCCACCGTCCATTCCGGCGTTGATCTCCACCGCTGACTCCGTGCAGGGGACTCGCGCCGCCGTCCAGTCGCGGCTGGGCGCGTCGGCCACGGATTTGTTGTTCGGCCTCGGCAGCGCTGCGGCGAACACCCTGGCCCAGCGGCCGACGACCTTGTTGTCAGATGCCGCGCATCGGTTCTGCTTGGTACGGGAGTCCCAGGCGGTGCAGCGAAGCTGGGCGCGGCGGGAAGCCGAGCTCGGCGACCGGCCCGAGTACCACCGGTGTGAGCCCGTCGACGTGGGCGCCCGCCCGGCACCGCTGCCGGGCGGACCGATCGAACGCGTCGCGAACGCCTCGGCCGTTGCCGGGCCCGCAGCCTTCCTCGGAACCCTGGCGGTGACACGTAGCCTGCTGCGGGCACAGGGGTTTCTGGTGGCAGGGGTGCCACGAGCCGCCGGGCTGGGCCGAGACGCGTTCGCGGCACAGCTCGGGATCGCGCTCTCCGAACGCCATGCGCTGGTGCTCGACCCACAAATCCTGCGAAGGCTGGACCGGATCGACACGGCCGTAATCGACACGACGGCCCTGCGCACCGGAACACAGCGGGTGCGCGACGTGATTCCGCTCAACGGCGAAGTCGACATCGCGGGATTGTGGGAGCGGGCACACGCCTTGGTCAGCGTGATGACGCAATCAGATGCGGTAGAAGACGGCTGGGCGCTCTCGAGGGCGCGAACCGGGGATCTGCCGCACGTGGAGCTGGAAAACAGGATTCGTCAGGGCACCGACCGGGGCATAAGAGCCTGCACCCTCCACCGAGGCGGGCACCCCGTCGCCCTCGTCGAAATCGAGGAGGAACTGGCGCCCCTGACCGACGAGCTTCTCGCCACGGCCCGCGAGGTGGGCTCGGTTGTGCTCGCCGGAGCGGACACGCGGCTTGCGGGTCAATTCGATGCCGATCGCATCGCTCCCGCCGGCGCGGGACGCTCGTGCGGGAGTTGCAGGCCGAAGGCCACGGCGTCGCCGTGATCTCGACGCGCAATCGCGCGGGCCTGGCCGCCGCCGACCTCGGAATCGGCGTCACCGGCCACGGACCACCCCCGTGGGGCGCGCACCTGATCACCGGACCCGGCCTTGGCGAGGCGTGCGCCCTGCTGCGGTTGATCCCCACCGCGCGCACCGTCAGCCGGCGCAGCGCCCAACTCGCCGTCATCGGCTCCGCCAGCGGCGCCCTGCTGGCCGCACTCGGACCCGCCATCGGCAGCCAGGCCCGCGCGGCCGTGCCCGTCTCCACCTGTGCGCTGCTGGCCCTCGGCGCCGGAACATATTGGGGCATGCAAGCGGGCCGGCGCCCCGTACCGTCCGACACCGCCCGCACGCCCTGGCACACCATGTCCCCGTCCACAGTGCTGGAACTCCTCGGTAGCTCACCGAACGGCCTGACCGAGGGCGATGCGCAACAGCGCGCACTCAGTCGCCAGGACCACTCACAGCCGGGCCGCACCAGCCTGATCCTCGCGAGCCTGGACGAATTGGCAAGCCCGCTGACACCCGCGCTGGCCGGAGGCGCCGCAATCTCCGCCACCATCGGAGCGACCGCCGACGCGGTCATCATCAGTGGCGTGCTGGGCTTGAACGCGCTGATCGGCGGCGTGCAACGGGTCACCGCCGACCGCGCATTGCGCAAACTCCTGGATGCCACCGCGATCCCGGTCGCGTTGCGCCGCAAGGACAAACGCACCCGCGTGCCCGCCGACGAACTCGTACCCGGCGACGTCATCGACCTGGTGGCAGGCGACGCCGTCCCCGCGGACTGCCGCCTGCTGGAAGCCGACGGGCTCGAAGTCGACGAATCCAGCCTGACCGGCGAATCCCAACTCGTCACCAAAACCACCGCCGCCACCCCCGCGGCAGCGGTCGCCGACCGGCATTGCATGCTCTACCAAAGCACCGCGATCGCAGCCGGACGCGCCGTCGCAGTCGTCGTCGCCACCGCCGCGTCCACCGAAGCCGGCAGCGCGGCAATCCCCGACGACGCCCCGGACCGTCCCGGCGGGGTGGCGGCGCGCCTGCGGACCCTGACCAAAGTCACCGTGCCAATTGCCATCGGAGCCGGCGGACTGCTACTGGTCGCGGACCTCATCCGGCGGCAACCCATCGGCGCGGCCCTCGGCCGAGCCGTAAGCCTGGCCGTCGCCGCCGTCCCAGAAGGCCTGCCATTCGTCGCCACCGTCGCCGAACTGGCCGCAGCCCGGCGACTGTCGAAACGCGGTGCCCTCGTACACAATTCCTCGACAATCGAAGCACTGGGCCGAGCGGACGTGCTGTGCTTCGACAAGACCGGCACCCTCACCGAAGGACGCATCGCCCTACGCGGGGTATCCAACGGGGCCACCACCCGCACCATCGAAAACCTATCCACAGCGGATAGAAAGATCCTCGCGGCAGCACTGCGCGCCAGCCCGCTGGCCGACAACGGTGAACTCCTGCCGCACCCCACCGACCGCGCAGTCGTCAACGGTGCCCGCGACCTCGGGGTGCAGCCCAGCGAAGGCACCGCGGGCTGGCAACTCGTCGAGGAACTCCCCTTCGAACCTTCGAGGGGCTACCACATGGTGCTCGGACGGGTCGGCAACAACCACCTGCTCAGCATCAAGGGCGCGCCGGAGGTCGTACTCGCCCAATGCACCCACTGGCGCCGCGACAACGCAGACGTGGCCCTCGACGATGCCGCACGCCTGGGAGTGGAAAAGGAATTCGACCGATTGGCCCGCCAGGGATACCGCGTGCTGGCCGTCGCCGAACGACCCGCCACCGGCCGCCGCGACCTCGACGACTCCCGCCTGCGCAACCTCCGGCTGACCGGCCTGATCGCCCTGGCCGACCCGGTCCGCCCCACCGCAGCCGCCGCCGTGGACCAACTACAGCAAGCCGGCGTGCAGATCATCATGATCACCGGCGACCACCCCAGCACCGCCGAAGCCATCGCCGCCGAACTCGGCATCCTGGGCGGCCACCAGATCATGACCGGCACCGACCTCGACACCCTCACCGACGACGAACTGGCCGCCAAAGCCGCCAACGTCGCGGTATTCGCCCGCACCACCCCAGCGCACAAAGCACGCATCGTCCACACACTGCAACGCACCGACCGCGTCGTCGCCGTCACCGGCGACGGAGCCAACGACGCCCCCGCGATCAGAATCGCCGACATCGGCATCGCCCTCGGCGAACGCGCCACACCCGCCGCCCGGGAAGCCGCCGACGTCGTAGTCACAGACGACCGCATCGAAACAATCGTGGACGCCATCGTCGAAGGACGCGCCATGTGGGCCTCAGTGCGCGACTCCCTGGCCCTGCTGCTCGGCGGCAACCTCGGCGAAATCCTCTTCACCGTCGCCACCGGCCTACTCACCCCCGGCGGCTCGATGAACGCCCGCCAAATGCTCCTCGTCAACCTCCTCACCGACGTCATCCCGGCGATGGCGATCGCAGTGCGTCCCCCACCAGAGATCACACCGGAAATGCTCCTGGAAGAAGGACCCGACGCCTCCCTCGGCGCCGCACTGCACCGCGACATCTACCGGCGCGGCATCATCACCGCCGCATCCGCGTTCACCGCCTGGTTCCTCGGCCGCGCCACCGGAACCCGCCGACACGCCGACACCGTCGCGCTCGTCGCACTCGTCGGCGCCCAACTCGGCCAGACCCTGGTCATCCGCGGACGCACCCCACTCGTCGTGGCCGGCGCGCTCGCATCGATGGCGGCACTGGCCGCCATCGTGCAAACCCCCGGCCTCAGCCACTTCTTCGGCTCCACGCCCCTACTACCCCACGGCTGGGCCATCGCCCTGGGCTGCACCATCACCGCCAGCGCAGCCGGCCTCATCCTCCAGCCACGAGCACGCAACCAACAGAACATGCCGTCAGAAAACGACAACATCGTCGAGACCGTGGCCGATCATCGCCACACCGACCCGGAAACCACAACCCACGATCACGACGGCGGCGAAGACCGAGCGCTTTCCTTCACATGGGGGCGAACGCCGGTCCGGGCCAACCACACCCAACCGGACCAGCACGACCGCCCCGCAAGCCGAGACCACGCCAACGGGCAGCCGCCGGAGCAAGTGCCGTCCCTTGCCCTCGCGGAAGAGACGCCGGAACGATCTTGACCGTGCGCCCAGCCACGGCAACCCGTTGTCACGCCCACAGTTTCGCCACATCGTTGTGAGAGACGGCCACGCCCTCGGTGCGCTTGATATCGGCGGCCATCTCCTGGCTCGACCAGTGCGACAGCCCCGTCTCCCCTAGCGGGCTCGCCAGCGTCAGCGCCAGAATTCGCCCCGAATCCTGGCCGGAACGGTGGATCGGTGGCTGCACCGGTATGCCGCTGAGGGGATCGTGGGTCTGCTGGATCAGTTGTATGCCGCGCTTCGCGAGGACCACGACACCCCCAGCCAACACCGTGACTTCCTTCTTGCGCCTGCCTACCGCGCACCACAACACAATCCACGCCCGCGTCGCTACCCGCGCCAGCACATCCCGACTGTTCGCCAGGGCCCGCCCACGCGGCTTCCTCACCCGTCGACTGCTCCACAGACCCGGTCCAGCGGCACACTCTACGATCCCGCCCTGCACGGCGGCGAACCCGCCGCCGCAGCCAGACTTCGATCTCGAGGTTGACGCAGGGGGCATCATTGCACGAGGTCGTCGAGTTCGGCGAGCGCGCGTGGCAGGGCGTGGTGGAGCTTTTCGATGTCGGGCAGTGCGCTTCGGTTCGCAAGGAGTCCGATGTGGACGTTGTCCCGGTAGGGACAGGCGGCGATGGACAGGGCGTGCCCGGCGGGCAACGGCACCAGGGGATAGAGCTGGTGCAGGCGGGCGCCGTCCAGGGAGACCTCGATGTCGGGCAGGGGCACGTTGGTGATCACGGTGTCGAATAGCAGGTGGGCGGCGTGTGCGGCGATCGGAGTGAGGAACTGGTGCAGCAGCGGCGGCAGTTGAGAGGCCAGCACGGGCAGTGCACCGGCACCGCAGGTGGGCCCCTTGGACTTGTTGCGGCGCATGGAGCTTTGGATCAGCGCGAGTCTGGCCGACGGGTCGGGCTCATGGACGGGTAGGTCGCAGAGGTAGGCGGAGAGCTGGTTGTTGCCCGAGTCGTTGGTCTGGCGGTGTTGGGCGGGAATGAGCGCGCGCAGGTCGAGCTCGTGGACCGGGTGGCCCCGGGTGGCCAGCCACTGCCGCAGCGCTCCGGTGACGATGGCGAGCACGATATCGTTCGTGGTGCCGCCGTAACGACGCTTGATGCGGCGAAGATCTGCTAGGGGCAGGGTGAGCATGTCGACGCGCTTGGCGACGGTGTGCGGAGCCGCCAAGGGTGAGCGGTGGGCCAGCCGAAGGTGGCCGAGCACGGACGTGGCGATCTCGACCGTCTCAGGCCGACGCAACACCTGCAGGAAGTCACTTGCGGCAGAGAGAGTCTCGTCGAACACCTGGCGCGCTTTCCCCGGGTCGCTCAGCATTGAGGCAGCGGCGCCGAGGATGCTCGGCGGGATCGTGTGCTCGGGCAGGGTGTCCTCCGGGGTGAAGCCGTCCAACAGGCCGAGGCCGAGCTCGACGGCACTCGCGCCATCGGCCAGCGCGTGGTGGAGCTTGACGAACACAGCAAAACGGTCGCCCTCGAGACCCATGATCACGTGGATTTCCCACAGCGGTCCGGAAACATCCAGCGGAAAGCTCATGAGTTCGGAGACCAGCGTTTCCAGCTCGGGCTCCCCGCCCGGGCAGGGCAGGTGGCGCGCGGCCACGTGGTTTTCCGCGTCGAAGCCGGGCTGGGGTTCCCAGTGGGCGTGACCGGGTACCCGCCATGATTTGTTGACGCGCAGGCGCAGGCGGGGTTGACGTGAGGCCCGGTCGGCGATCAGCTCCACCAGCCGTGCACCGTCGACCGGCCGACCAGGTCCGAAGACCGCGACGGCACCGAGATGCATAGGAGTGAGCTCCCGCTCCAGGCACAGGAACACCGTGTCCAACGCGCTGATAGTCTGCCTCGCCATCCCTACCCCACACCGTAATCGTTCTGCCGTCGCGACCTGTCAAACATTGCTCGTTGCTGCTTTGAGCTCGCTATCGGAGGACACTTTCGTGGGAGTCCGCAAATGATCCTGGGATCGTCACTCAGATGGGTGTGTCGGGAAGTGGCCGCGAGCAACCTCGTCGTGAAACTCCCCTGTTCGCCGACAGAGGCTCACCCCGCCCTCGTCGTGCAGCCTGGGCAATCTCGTCGTACATCCTGTGGGGCTTGTTTAAGCATCGCTGCAGATGAAGACGCCAACTCGGCAATCACTGGGAACCGTCCACCCCGGCACCGGCTCCGTGCTGACCGACGCCACCGGATGGTTCGGCCGGCTCGCGGGTCACCTCGCGCCCGCGCGGCTAACAGACGTACGGCTCTCCGTGCTGACCGACCGCAAATTACGCCTGCCGGGAATTGAGGCGCCCAGACAGCGCAGACAGGTCTGCGGTGCGTGTCAAGTCGCGGCTCGTTTCCTCGGAGATCGCTTGAGCCGATAAGAGAGTGTCTGTCTGTGGATCTGCAGCTCCGCTGCCGTGGTGTCCCAGCTGCGATCATGTCGGAGGTAGGCAAATAGCGTGTCGGTGCGCTTGTCCGTTGACCCGTGGCGCCTGGACTTCGACCGCGCCGGTAGACGTCAGGACCTCCCTCACGGGCCTGGCGGTAATTGGTGGTCGAAGACCGGGATGCTCGAGACGACGGCAAGCCCGACTATGTTGCGGGAATCCCGGTTGTCGTGGACACGCGGCCACCACGGTTTTGGTCGCGGGTCCGCCGCAGGAACGCCAGCAGTCCCATGACGGTGAGCAGGGCGCACCAGGACAGCTGCAGCAGCAGGTGTGCGACGGGGATAACTGTGGTAAATCCAGCGGTGGTCGCGGCTTGCATCGCTCCGTAGGACGGCAAGATGCGGAGGAAGTCGCTGTCCGCGGCGGGGTTAGGGATCGGGTTCTGCAGTGAGATGTCAATGATGCTGATCATGACGATGAGGAACATGCCTTCAAGTTCGCCACGCAGCAACGCGCCCAGCATCACGCCGAGCGCGCCGTAGGTCAGCGCGTCGGTGAACACACTCACCGCGAGCAGCAACGGCTGCTGGGGATGCCAGAAGCACCACGTGATCGCGGTGGCGTAGCAGGAGAGCACGGTTGAGACCAGCACGAGGGCGACCACCTTGGCGGCGAGCAGGTGGCCGCGCGGGTATCCCGCCATCGCAAGCCGTCGGTCGAACGCGCTGGATTTGAACGTGACGGTGAACATCATGAAGCCGACGATCTGGGTGACGGCGTTGAGCGCGCCCGAGATCTGGGTCAGCTCGTTGCCTTGCGCAAGCACGGTTTGGTCCGTGGCGCGCAGGTAGAACTGGACGGGCATGTTCGCGATTATCGTGTAGGCCAGGGTCAGCCAGATCGGCACATATAGCGCCACCAGCCACATGGCGAGGCGATTGCGAAGGTGTTCGAGCAACGCCATCCGGGTGGCAGTACCGAAGCGCGTCCACCACATCTACCGGCCTCCGTGGGAAGTAGAGCCTTCGCACAGGACGCCCGCCGCAAGGCGGTGCAGCGTGTCGAGGCGGTCGGCGTCGTAGGCGAGGTGGGAGATCACCAGCACCGAGCGGCCGCGGTCGCGCAACCGCTGGGCAAGTTCCCAGAACCGCAGGTAGGTCTCCCAGTCGAAGCCCTGGTAGGGCTCGTCCAGCAGTAGCACGTCCGGGTCGTGCATGAGCGCGATGGTCAGGTTCAGCTTCTGCCGCGTACCGCCGCTCAGCACACCGACGCGCTCATCGAGAAAGTCCGCGAACTGTAGTACGTCAATCAACTCGTGGGCGTAGCTGAGGTCGGGAAGTCCGTACGCCACCTGGAAGAAGGCGAGGTGCTGGGCGACGGTGAACGCGTCGTTCAGCACCACATGCTGAGGACAGTAGCCGAGCCGTCCGCTCACCGAGGCCGTTCCGTTGGTGGGGGTCAGCTCGCCGCACAGGATGCGCAGCAACGTCGTCTTGCCCGCTCCGTTCTCGCCGACAACCCCGACGAGGCTGCCGGGCAAAACCTCGAAGGTGACGCCACGCAAGACCTGGCGCTTGCCGTAGCGGTGGTATAGCTCGTTCACGCGAAGGACCATCGTTCACTGTCCACTGTTGACGTATTCGCCCGCTGCGGCCTCGTGGTCGCCCGCTGCAGGCTCGTGTTCTCGCAGCGAGGCGTAGAAGCCAAGGGCGCGCACCATTGCCTTGGCGAAACTCTTGGGCAGCAACGGGTCCAGCGAGGCCCACGCCGCGTCGACCTGCGCCTTGGCGTCGTCGTAGCAGGCCTGCACCGCGCCGCACTCCGCCAGTGCGGCAGCGACCTCTCGCACGTTCGCGTCGTCGGCGTTGCCGTCACGCACGGCCGTCCAGATAGCGGCCATCCGGTCGTGCGGCAACCGTCCCACCGCCTGCGCCAGCGGCATCGTCACCTTGCCCGCGCGCAAGTCCTCGCCGATGTGCTTGGTAGCGCGGACCTCGCCAGACGGCAGGCGGTTTGTGACACCGTCGAGGTCCATCACGTCGTCGGTGATCTGATACGCCAGCCCGACAGCCTCGAAGTAGTTGCCCATAGCAGTAATTTGCTCATCGCTCGCCCCGGCGGCCAGTGCGCCGATCTCGGCCAGCGTACGGGAGTAGGCACCGGTCTTGAGCCGCTGCGCCCAGCGCAGACCATCTAGCAACGCGGTCGGATCACCGGTCGCGACCGCGAGGTTCATGGCGTCGTGGTGTCCAGTGATGTCGATGCCCTGCCCCACGTGCGCACCCCGCATTGCCCGTAGGTAGATCTCGTAAGCGCGTAAGCGGCGCCGCTCGTCCGGCAGGACTTCGGCCAGGACGCGGTCAAGCACGAAGTAGGAAGCGGTACCCGCGTTGATGGCCGTTGGCGCGCCGAACACCAAATGCGCAGTCGGCTCGCCCCGCCGCATCGGCGAGTCGTCTTCCACGTCATCGACCATGAGGTAGCCCGCGTGGATCAGCTCGGTCACGGCGAGCAGCTGCCGGTACTGCTCGGCCCGCACACCGAACAGTTCGAGCGCGGCGCAGGTGACAAACGACCGCCATCCCCGGCCGGATGTGTCCGAGACGTAGCGCAGGGGCCGGACCATAGCGTCGTACACGACCGCGTGGGGTGCGCCGGATGCCTCCCGCGCGGCGAGTGCCGCGGTGAGCGCTTCGCTCGGGGAATCCGGGTACAGCTTGCGCACCTCGTCGTGCGTGACGTCCCGAAGACGCCCGAGGAACTCCTCGATCCGCGCGACCCTGTTGGCAGGCATCCCTTCGATGAACGCGCGGCCCGACACCGGTTCGCCCCGCATGGTGCCGCGCACGTTCGCGCAAGCCTCCAGATAGGAGCCGTGGGTGACCATCGTGAGGATTTCCTGCTGCGGGAGCTCGGCTTCGACGACGACGTCCAGTTCCAGCGCGGGCGCGGACAAGGTCCATCGCGTGGGGTAGGTGTTCAACGAGGACAGTGATGTCCACGGCCGGTCACCGACCAACTCGACATCGCAGGACACCCGCTCGCAGTCCGGCGAGTACGCGGTGGCGAACCGCTGGGTGAACATGCTTCGGCGGGAGTTGACGTCGATGTGGTCGATCGTCGCCGCGCTGATCTCCCAGCCGTTGTCCAGCTGGATCCCCGTCCAGTTCCAAGTACCGTCCGGGTAACGCTGGTCCCCGTCCGGCCGCAGGTACTCCGAGCCGAAGGTGTGCTCGTACCAGCCGCTGCCGGACACTGTGGCGTTCCCGATGCGGCCTTGCACCGCCATGCTTGGGGCGAAGTAAGAGAACGCCTGCGACTCCGGGCCCTGAAACCTGACCTGAAACACCTCATCGTGCTGGATGATGGGCGGCTTCACAGGCGTCAAGACCAGATCGCACGACTGCGTTTCGTCGTGAAACGTGACGTGATAAGAGCCGTCCGCCAGCTTTCGCAATGTCGCGACATCGCCGTAACGCAAATCGAGCTCCCGCTCGGCGATCATCACCTCGCCGCCCATGAGCAGGTCGGGAGCGACCGGGGTGCCGTCGTCGAAGAGTTCCACAAGCGCCTGCCGCACACCGGGATCCATGACCGCGTCGTTCGTGATCGTGGTGCGCACGGTGTCGATCCAGCCTCGATCAACCCACACCGCACTCGTGTGCCTTCCAGCCGTGTGATCGGTCCGTCCGATCATGGCGAAATGCGCGCGCAGCGGCTCCCCCTCAGCACGCGTCGCCAGGTGGCGGGTGAACACAAGGACCAGGCCGACGTCGTCACCATGCTCGGTCGTGAGGTGGGTGTGGAAGTACCACCACTCCATGCCGCAATCCAGGTGCGGCAAATCATCCACTACGGGGTCGATCGTGGCTCCCGGCAGATACCGCACCATCTACCAAACCTCCTACTCACCGTAACTGATCGTGCGCATTATGTACCACAGATCGATGATTCCGGATCAATCGGGTAGCCCGCTGAACACCCCTCGTGGTCGTGAGATAGAGGACTCTCCCTCGATCATGTGGTGGGTTCTCTCGGCAGAGCCGAACCAGTAGCGCCGAGACCCGAGCGGCCGCCTTCCACCAACGCCACCCGAACCCTTAACGATCTTTCGGGGGTGGTTTTTAGGTGATCTTGGTTAGAGTGAAAGGCCTGTATGGTCAAGGAAAGCGAAGCACAGCTCGCAGCCGCTGCCGACCCGCGCCAGGCCGATCCAGATGCTCCCGCAGGCCGGTGAGGAACTCGATCAGCGAGGCGGTGTTGTAGGTGCCGTATTTGGTCTGGAACACGAACGCGGCCTGGCTGCGGTCGGGCTGATAGGCCAGCACACCGGCGTTGCCTGCGCCAGCCCAGCCGCTCGCGCAGGATCGGTTAGGTCTGGGTGGTCGAGTACCGCACTGCGGTCACCCGTTCGATCACCTCGGCCAGACAAACCACGTGAACGGCCGGCCGAACAGATTTTCCGAGGTGAAGGGCACCTCGACCAAGTAAGTCGGCCAAGGTGCCCTTCCCGCGCCACCTGATCTCGTGATCAAGATTGCCAAGGGCAGTGGGCACTGCTCCCACTGCCCTTTGGCATTGAGTGTGCGAACTCAGGGCTGTTCCGTCAGCTCCTCGGCCGCGTCGTAGCTGAGGTGCACGTCGTGCGTTGCGGCCCCGCCGAGCAGGTTGACCCGGCTCGACACCGGCGGATACCCGCTCGCCACCACCGTGTAGTCACCCACCGGAAGGTCGCTGATCAGGTAGCGGCCCTCGATGTCGGTTCTGGCCACCGCCGCTGTTTTGCCATCGGCGTCGATCACCGTGATCAGCGCGTCCGGCACGATACGGCCGTCGCTGCGCGCCGTGCCGCTGAGCGGCACCGCACCGACCAATTCGATGTCGTGGTGCAGCAGTCCGCTATCCGGCACGGTCAGGGTCACCGCGATCGGGCGGTAGCGATCCCCGCTGGCCACCAGCGTGTAGTTGCCCGCTCCCACGCCGCGGAACGAATACGCGCCGTCTTCCTTGGTGACGAATGCGCCGTTCACTTCGCCGCGCTCATCGGTCAGCGTCGCGGTGATGCCTTCTAGCGGAGTGCCACCACCGGACGACCGGACAACACCGGCCAGTTCGCCGGAGCCGGTCAGCGTGATGTCCAACGTCGTCGAAGCCTCCGTGACAACCACGCTGGACGCCTCGGGCTGGCAACCGGTCGCGGAAATGATCAGCACGTGGCTCCCCGCACCGGGGACGGCGACCGTGTAGCTGCCGTCGGCGGAGCCGACAGCCCTGGCCACCTGCTTCCCGTCCTGGTCGATCAGGGTCACAACCGCGCCTTCAACGGAGGTTCCGTCCTGGCGACGCACATGCCCGCTGATCGACCGAGTCGCCTCCAGGTCCCCCGACATCGCGGCAGCGAACCGGGGTCGGTACTCGCCGTGCCCGTTCGACAGGGCGCGCTTGCCCGCGCCCGCCAATTCTTTGTCCGATGTGGACTTCGGCTCGGTCCAAACCGGCTTGGTCGGCTGCTCGTCAAGCAGCGCTTCGCCGCCCTCCACCGCCGATGCAGCAGGCGCCGGGCCACCGGCGAGTGGGATCTCCTTCATGAACAACAGGACGAGGCAAGCCAACAGCGCGACCCCGGCCGCGACGTAGAACACCGTGGTGATCGACTCGGTGAAGCCGATCAGCACCGGAATCCGCAGCTGGTCGGGCAGTTGTGCGATCACACCCGTGTTGGACTGCAGGGTGCCCAGTTGTCCGCTCGCGGCGGCCGGCAGGTTACCGCCGAAGGCCTTCTCGATGTTTTTCGGGAGCACGTTGAACAAGACGGTCAGGAACACCGCGACACCGATCGTCCCGCCCATCTGCCGGAAGAACGTCGCCGCCGCGGTGGAAACACCCATGTCCCTGCGGGGCCCCGCGTTCTGCACCGCGATGATCAGCGTCTGCATGCAGTTTCCGAGGCCGAACCCGATGATTCCTGCGGCCACCAACGGCAACCACAGCGGGCTGTCGTACTCGACCTGGGCGAACACCACCGCGCCGACCGCGACCAGGAACGTGCCGATCACCGGCAAGAACTTGTACCGGCCGGTGCGCGAGGTGATCTGCCCCGAAATGACCGACGCGGACATGATGCCCGCCATCAGCGGAAGCGTCAGCAGCCCCGACTCGGTGGGCGTGTAGCCCTGCACCACCTGCAGGTACTGCGGAATCATCGTGATCGCACCGAACATCGCGACGCCGACGATGACCCCGCCAAGGATCGCCACGGTGAACGTGGAGTTCTTGAACAGGCGCAGCGGGATCAGAGCCGCGTCCTTCATCACGTACTCGATGAACAGGAACAGCACCAAGCCGACCGAGGCGATCGCGTAGCAGATGACGGCGTCGGTCGAGCTCCATCCCCACTTGTTGCCCTGCTCGGCGATCAGCAGCAGCGGCACCACAGTGGCCGCCAGGGCCAGGCCGCCCCACCAGTCGATGCGGTGGTTGTGGCGCTGGTGCGGCACGTTGAGGACCTTGGCGACGACCAACAGCGCGATGACGCCGATCGGCACGTTCACCAGGAAGACCCACCGCCAGCCGTCGAGGCCGGCCAGCTCGTCGATTCCAGCGAACAGCCCGCCCAGCACCGGGCCGAGCACCGTCGAAACGCCGAACACGGCCAGAAAGAAGCCCTGGTACTTCGCGCGCTGACGCGGCGGCACGATGTCGCCGAGGATGGTCATCGCCAACGACATCAAGCCGCCCGCACCGAGCCCCTGAACGGCGCGGAACGCGGCGAGTTCGTACATCGACTGAGCGATCGTCGACGCCGCGGATCCGATCACGAACACCGAGATCGCGATCAGGTAGAGCGGCTTCCTGCCGTAGATGTCGGAAAGCTTGCCGTAGATCGGCGTCGCGATCGTGGAGGTGATCAGGTAGGCGGTGGTGATCCACGCCTGCAGGTCGAAACCGTTGAGGTCGTTGGCGATGCGGACGATCGAAGTGCCGACGATCGTCTGGTCCAGCGCCGCCAGGAACATCCCCGACATCAAGCCGATCAGGATGGTGACGATCTGGCGGTGGGTCAGGTTCGGCCCTTCTCCGGCCGTTTCTGATTCCGCTGGACTCTTTGTTGCCGTTGTCATTCGTGGCCCCCCTTGGCCTGTGGCGCACACGTCGGCTCGGCGAGGCTCGGAGTGCGTGCTTCGATATCGGTGTTGAGTCGAGCGAAAAGGCTGGTCAGCGCCTGGCGGTCGGCCTGCGACCAGTCGGCCAGCACCTCTGCCAACCACCTGGCGCGCTGGTCGTGCGCTTCCCGGAAGATCCGTTGCCCCTCGGCTGTCGGCGCCAGCAGGCTGGCACGGCCGTCATCGGGGTCGGCTTGACGCTCCACCAGGCCGTGCTGGACGAGCGCGTTGCTCTGCCGGCTGATCGTGGAGATCTCGGAGTGCAGCGCTTCGGCGAGCCGGCCGGTGCGCTGCGGCCCGTCCTGGATGAGGCGGAACAGGATCGCGTACGCGGACTGCTCGATCCCGTCCGGGCCCTTCTTCGTGAATCGGGATTTGGCGCGGTGGACCAGCCGGACCAGGCGGGTGAGCTGAGCACCAAGCTCCTCTGCGGTGTCAAGCTCAGCGTTGGTGTGGTGATCCATTGGTCGGTCTTTCGGTTCGAATGTCGCTTTTGTAGCGGTTTGCTTGTTGTCTGCAACAAGTTGCTGACTACAAGCATGCATTCGAACGGCCCTGCCGCACCACTCAATTAGGGGATGTGTGGCCGAGCGCACCTTAGTTGCCCAGTGCAACTTTACAGAGAGCGTCGCCCTTGGCGTCGGCACCCGTCATATCCGGACACCAGGAGCTGACCGCTCGGCCACCCCTGGGATGCGCACCGTGGAAGTCGACCGGCGGAGGTGCTGAGCCGCGAACCAGAGCTCGCCGACGTGGGCGGACCGCCTACCGGTCGGACTGCCGTATGTAGCGGTAGTGCTCGCGGGCCAAGCGGCCCAGGTCACGCAGCACCGGGCGGACGATCCCCGAGCTCGGACGCGGTGGATCGACCGGCTCCGCTACCGCCTCCTGGAACCGCAACAGTCGGTAGCCCAGCGCCTTGGCATGCCGGTACTCGGCGGTTCCCAGCAACACCGTGGTGACCAGCCCGAATACGTTCAACGCGAGCCACAACTCAAGCGGAACGTTCTTCGTGTCGCCGCCGACGAATTCCTGGATGCTGATCGACACCGCGAACACAGTACCCGCGAGAGGCGCGAGCAACGGGTTGACCTCGCTCATCCACACGCTGGTGCGCACAGCCCAGTAGAACGTGCACACCACGAACGGCACGCACCACAGCAGCGCGACTACGCCCAGCAGGATCAGCGGCAAAACCACGACGAAGGTCAGCCAAGCCGCTACGAACGCCAGCAACACCACGCCGACGATGATCCCGAGCGGCAGCGGAATCACGATCAGCGCGAGTGCTGCCCGCTTGACCATCCGCACGAACCCGGGCCACAGCTGGTGGCCGTAGCCGTTCCGCCGCGCATCGAGCGCCATCAAGATCGGCAACGGCGCGATGAACACCGCGAGCCCGATGGTGGCATACCCCTTCCCCACCAGGTCCCAGAACAGATCCAACAGGCCCCGGAATCCGATCGTGGTGGCGACGACGACGAACAAACCGGCGACGGTGCGCCAAAAACCGAGCCGGTCCAGCAACCGATCCCGTTGCAGCGGGCCGACCTCGGGCTTGAACAGGTACCTAGCCGTCGACCACGGGAAGACCACGACTGCGAACATTCGCGGCTTGGCCGCATCAGCCTGGCGTGCCACCTGCTTTCGCCGCACGAAGCGGGCGATCGGGCCGAACGGCCTCGCGATCCCGCGTCCCACTACCGCGACCGCGTTGCCGATACCTGCCGCGATGCGACGCGCCCGCTGCCGGTACTGCGGTGAAACCCCCGCATTTCCATCGGATTCCGGAAGCTGGACGGGTGCTCGAAGTCCGAGCGGCAACGTCGGAGCGTCGGGCGACGCGGCACCGCTGTCCTGCCACACCGGTTCCGGCCCGCTGCGGACCCGGAATCCGACCGCCCGAGCCCGCCTGAACTCGAAGACCGCGAGCACCAGCGTCCCGACAACTCCGCAACCCACCACCACGAGCAACAACGTTTCCGCGGAACCGAGCTGCGCCACTCCCTGCCCGATGACCAGCAACATCAGCGCGGCCGAACCCATCAACCCGAGCAGCGGATGGACCTCGCCCAACCACAGCCCGGACCGCGCCGCCCAATACATGGCACAACAGCCGAAGATCGGGAACCAGACATAGCTGATCAGCGCCCCGATGCTCTCGGTGAGCGCGTCGGCCTCCTCCTCGTCGGAGACGACCGTGTCGCCGTTGTCGAAGCGGGTGATCAGGTTGCCGTCCCCGTCGCGGGTGGTCTCGTAGTGGCGGTCCGTTACGCGGCCGTCCTCCACGATGCGCAGCGTTCCGCGCTCCACCAACGGGGATTCATCGGTTACTTGCCCCAACACCAGCAACGACAACGAGATGCAGACCGCGCCGAGCAGCAGCCGCCACAGCATCCGCAGCGCCCCCGGGAACAACCTGCTCCGCTGACCGGACCGCGTCGCCAAGAGCAGCCCGACGAACAGCACCGGAACGAGCAACGCAGCAGGCAACCAGATGTGCGCAAAGACGTCCCACGAGCCGACGAGCACGCCCCCCGGCCGCCGGAGGTCAACGATCGCCGCCACCACCGCCAACGTGACGAACACCGCGCGCAAGGACGCGAGCAGCGTCAGCTTCCAGTCACGAACCCGTTCACCGGTCTTCGGCTTGAGCAGGAACCGCGCCGCCATCCACGGCGCGACCACGGTCAGGACAACCCGCTTGGCCTGCTCCTGCCAACGCTTCCGCTGGAAGAAGTACGGCTGCGGCGGCGGAACCGGATAGTGCGGCGGGAGCGCCGGGTAGTGCGCCGGCGGATACGGCTGGCGATGCAGGTTCGACGCGTGCCCCCGAGCGGCGCCGGATCGGGAAATCCAATCCTGGCAAAGTCGGCAGTGCGACGGGTGAAACCCCGAAAGGGGGTCTTGCCCGTTCCTCGGCTGTCCCAGCGGAAGTTCCTCCCGTTCCCCAGCGACCTGTTCCGGAGCCGCAGCCGATTATCTGCAACCACACCGCCGCCTATGCGGACGACGACGAAGATTCGCACGAATGGCCCAGCCCTGTCGTGCCGGATGTCAGTTTGCCTAAGACTGCAACTTAAGTTCAGGAATAGCTCCTTGGTGGAGTCGTCGCGCTTCTCCGGGGATGTTCTTGTGCATCGGCTTGCTGCAGGCGGCACTCCCGCTCAAACGGACGCCGCGGTGGTCGTAGGTGACCTCCTCCAGCGGCTCGGCAAGTCGCTCGCCGTGCTGGTCGACGGCTCGACGACGGCACGATGGGCAGAGCGTTTCCTGTGCTCTGGGCCTGATTCGCCCGCACACACAGGATGCGGACTCGTCACGGACCATCGGCGGCAGACGGCAGATACGGAACCAATGGCAGCGTTCCCGCATTGCTCAACTGGTACGGAGCTTTGGCCACGATGGTGCCATTTCATATCGAGCGCAGTGCTGCTCCAGTTGATCACGTTGCCATGCTGGCCGTGATACTTCCATCGGCGTGCAGCCGGCGCAGGGTCTTCTTGTCGAACTTGCCCACGGACGTCTTGGGGATCTGTTGAAGGTACGTCCACCACTCCGGAAGTTGCCACTTGGCGAACCTGGTCGCGAGGAACGAGCGGAGCTCTGCGAAATCGGCCGACGTGCCGGCCCTCAGCACCACCACCGCGAGCGGCCGCTCTCCCCACCGCCTGTCCGGAACACCTACCACGACAGCTTCGGCCACCGCGGGATGTTCCATGAGCGCGTTCTCCAACTCGACCGAGGAGATCCACTCACCTCCGGACTTGATGACGTCCTTGGTGCGGTCCGTCAGCGTCAGGAAGCCGTCAGAGCTGATCGCGCCGACATCGCCGGTGCGCAGCCAGCCGTCCTGAAACTGCTCGGTGTCCCCGGCCCCGTAATAGGTTCCCGTGACCCAAGGCCCACGCACCTGCAGCTCGCCGATACTCTCGCCATCGTGCGGAAGCGGTCGACCGTCAATCCCGACCAGTCGTGCCTCGACCGCAGACGGAAACCGGCCTTGGGAAAGGCGCCGCGCCCACGCCGTCGCCTCGCCCGCTTCGTGAGGTTCTCGGGCTACCGAACCGATCGGCGACGTTTCCGTCATGCCCCAAGACTGGATCGCGGTGATTCCGTGCCTTTCCTGGTACGACCGGATCAAGTTCGGAGGGCAAGCGGATCCGCCGATGAACACCTCACGCAATGACGAAACATCGGCCGGGTTCGCCTCCAGCTCGTCGAGCAACGTCGTCCAGACCGCGGGCACACCTCCCGCGATCGAGGGCCGTTCAGCGGCGATGAAGGCGGCCAATCGGTTGGCGTGCAGGAACTCATCCGGCATCAGCAAGTCTGCCCCGGTCATCAGCGAGGCGTACGGCAGCCCCCATGCCAGGGCGTGGAACATGGGGACGACTGCCAAGACCCGGTCCCGTTCCGCGACCCCGAACCCCTGCCCCATGCACGCCTGCATGGAGTGCAGCCAGATCGAACGGTGCGAGTAAACCACGGCCTTCGGATTTCCGGTCGTCCCGCTCGTGTAGCACATCGCGGCGGCGGCACGCTCGTTACCGGCGATCCAACAATACTCAACCGGTTGCCGCGCGAGAACCTCTTCGTAGGAATGCACCTGTGCACTCGTGTCCGAGAGCGCCGAGAGGTCCCCCGGCGATGTCACGAGCAGGTGCTCCACCGTCTTCATTTCCGGGAGCACCTGCGAAAGCAGCGGAACAAGCTTCCCGTCGGCGATCAACACCCTGTCTTCGGCGTGGTTCGCGATATACGCGATCTGCTCCGGGGAAAGACGAATGTTGAGCGGGTGCAACACCGCACCCATAGCAGGCACGGCCAGATAAGCCTCGAGGTGCTCGGCGTTGTTCCACATGAACGTGGCAACCCGCTGGTCATCGTCTACGCCGAGGGCAGCCAACGCATGGGCGAGTTGCGCGGCGCGCACCTAGCTCCGCGTATGACCGACGTCGGGCACTGTCGCCCCTCCAGGTAACAACCTCGCCATTGCCGTAGACCGTGGTGCCGTATTGCAGCAGTGTCGCCAAAGAAAGCGGACGGTCCTGCATCGTGCTACGCATAGTGATCTCCTAGGACTCAACCGTCCCCGGCCACGACTGTCAGCTCCGAAAGAGCGCTTCTGCGGCGACGGTGCGCTAGTACCCCGTAAACCGCGCCTACGACGAGGACGCTGGGCAGCAGGTTGATCACGACGGAGTCGCTCCCGGTCACTTCGCCGTAATTCCACAAGATCAGGACGCCGCAACCGACAAGTGCTAAACCGGAGACGACGGGTGCAACGAGCACCGACCAAGCAGATCCGGTAATCCGTCCCAGCTTGGCGGCACGAACGACGCTCGCGCAGCAGGCCGACAACAGGTAGATCATCGCCAGCGATGTGATTCCGGAGACCGCGGGAAACAGGTTGACGAGTGGGTCGGCGCCGATGATCGCGAACGGAGCCACGACAGCCACTGAGATCAGCATTTGAGTCGTGCCGGCGACCACCGGCGTTCCGCGCCGCGAGTGCACCCGTGACAACGCTCCGGGAAGCAGCCCAACTCGGCCGAGCGAGAACATGTAACGCGCGGCCATGTTGTGAAACGAGATCGCGGCCGCGAAGAAGCTGAACGTAATCATCAACGTCAGCACCGGACCGACCCAGTTTCCGAGGTAGGTGTTGGCGATGTCGATGACGAGCACGCCAGGGTCCTTTCGGGCGGCACCGACGACATCGTCCACGGCAGCGACCACGGCCCAGGTGGCGGCGAGGAAGACAAACGCCAACAGCACCAGGGCTGTGTACGTCGCCCGAGCGACGTTCTTGCGCGCGGCCCGCGCTTCCTCGCCGTAAATGGCCGCAGCTTCGTATCCACCGAAGCACAGCAGGACGAAAACCATCGCCAGACCGATGTTGCCGCCGGACACGCTGTGCGGGGCGAACACGTCGAGGGAGAACCCCGCCGGCCGGCGAACAAGCACAGCCACGACCAGTACCAGCAGGAGGAGGAACTCGGATACCGAGACCCATGCGTTGACACCGGTGGCGGCCGACACCCCGAGGAAGCCGATGAGCCATGTCACGGCGAGAACGAGAGCGGTCAGGGCGTACCACGGCAGGTCGACGCCGAGGTACGTCGACAACGCCACGTTGCCGAAGTAGCCGACCGCAGTCGCCATTGCCGCCGCAGCCGCGTTGTAGGCGATGGTCGCGATGATCGCGGATGCTGTTCCGGCTGCTGGACCGAGACCCCGGGATATGTAGGCGAAGTAGGCGCCCGCGTCGACGACGTGGCGACTGAGGGCGACATACCCCGCGCTGAAGACCAGAAGAATCAGCGTGACTAGGACGATCACGCCGACCGTGCCGGCACCGACCCCGAAGGCCAGGCTGAGAGAGATGTTGGAGGCCATCGCCGTCAGCGGCGCCGTTACGGCCATGACCATGAACACCATGCCGAAGATGCCGACGCTGTTCGCTTTGAGTTGAGCACCCGACGACGAACCGTCGTTGTTACCACGCTGAGTCACCGTTGACTCCATTCGTTGGAAAGAGGGAACCGAAGGTCCGAAAGACCGGACCTGCTAAGCGAGTTACTTCACGACGCCGGCGTCAGTGCCGAAGAAGCGTGCCGACCAGTCGGCGATGAGATCAGTGGCCTGCGAGAACATGTCCGCCTGGCAGTGCTGCGCGCCTCCTTCTGCCTCGGTGAAAACGCGCAATTCACGACTGGACGCGTTGATCGCACGTTCATAGGTGCGTTCCGCTGTCCACAGTGGTACCTGCACGTCGTGCTCTCCGTGGAAGACCAGCAGAGCGCACTTGAGCTCGTGCAGATGATCGGAAAGCTTGAAGTCCGCCAACCGGCGCTTCACGGCGGCGGTGTCGGGCAGTGGGCCGAGCGGCTTCCAGAAGCTCGGCTGTTCCAGGGCCGGGTCGGCGGCGCACAGCTCGTCCAGGTCCCAGGCCGCACCCCACACGACGCACGCTTTGAACCGCTTCTCGAACGCGGCCGAGCGCGGCGCGTAGTAACCGCCCATGCTCTGGGCGATGATCCCGATCCGCCCCATGTCGACATCCGAGCGGGTCTCCAGGTAATCCACCGCAGCCGTGGCCGCGACCTCGATGTCCGGCCGTGCGTAGAGCTGCTGCTTGCGCAACGCGGCCCCGCTTCCGGGGTGGTCGACGATCAGGAGGGAGATTCCGCGGTCGGCCATTCCCTGGCGGTGGCGCAGGTAGGTGACCTCCTTGACGTCGTCCTTGCCATCGAAGTGGACCATGCAAGGGGCAGGTCTTCCGTCCGGGCTCCGCCCTGGAACGAAGATCGCCGGCAACGTCGCACCCTCGAATGGCACGTCCACGAACTCGATCGGGAGTCCCGACCACTCGATGCCCTTCCTGAACGCCCGCTGCGCGGCGTCGTAGACCGCCATCTTCTCCGGGTCCTGGTCGCTGGCTGGACGCATCACCTCGGCGACGAACGAGTAGGCAGCGGCCCGCAGGTACTTCCGCGTGGCACCGGCGCACATATTGCCGGCGGCGTCCACATCACCGAGTGCCTCGACCCGGCTGCCGAGTGCAGACCAGGCCTGAACCCATTCCTTGTTCTCCGCGTCATCGACCTCGGCTTTGGCGATCTCCTTCAGCGGCCTGCAGGCGGGTTCCATCTCGGTCATTTCGCCCCCGATTGCAAGGGCGTTCATGAACATCAAGGACCACCAGTAGTTGGCTGGGAAGTGGCGATACATCTAGTCACTCCGTTTACTTGGGTAACAGATCAGGTCTCAACGCCGGGGAAGGCGTGCCGCCGGGCTCGTACTGCTACTCGCCCCGAGAGCACGCTCCGTTCGATAGCGGAACGATCGAGCGAGCGGGCTGACTGAGAACGCGATTCGCCTGCAGGCACCAGGATGGGCAATTCCCACCACAATTGGGCCGCCGCTGCGTTGTTGCGTGGAGTTGGCCGGGGCGTGATCGACTTCGAGATGCCCCGAACGTTGCCGACGTGTTGCTTCGTGAGCATTTCGACCGCCCGAGGAACGGTCGAGTCGGACTCGTCCCGTCAAGGCTACTCCGAACGGTACCGACCCGTCCATACCTGATACCGTGGACTTATGACGGGCAAAGCACGCCGGACCCCGACGGGGGCTGCAGTACTCCGTCCCGAACTGACGGACGCGATCGTGGAGGCAGTGCTCGACGAGCTCGCCGAGAAGGGCTACGGACGGCTGTCCATGGACGCCGTCGCACGACGTTCGGGCGCGAGTAAAAGTGCGCTGTACCGGCGGTGGCCCTCCAAGCAGGAAATGGCCGTCGACGTGGTCTCCCGCCTGAGCTTGCTCCTCGCCGAGTTCGCGAACACAGGATCGCTGCGCGACGACGTTCGCTCGGTCTTCGAAGCGGTCATTCAGTGGCTCGACGACCCCCGGCTCGGTCGGATCCTGCCCGACCTCGTAGCGGAGGCACACCGGAACGAGACCCTCGCAGAGGCGCTGCGCACGCACATCGACGCTCCGAGGCGGATCCGAGCAGAGGCCATCCTGGAGAGGGCGATCGAGCGCGGCGAGCTCGCCCCGGCGATCAACCGCGAACTGGTTCTTGATCTCTTCGGAGCGCAGATCTTCTGGAGGCTGAGCGTTCGGCGGATGCCGGTCACGTCCGACTACTTGGACGACCTGACCGATTTCGCGCTGACTGCAATGAAAAACCCGACATCGCACCATTCGGCCGGGTAGGCGCTGCGGTGCCGCGGAGGCCGCAGGACAACGGGGCCGGCGTGGGCCCACGACTCCGGCGACCGCGCGATTCGGTCAGTGGACGAGCTTGGCCCGCCCGTCCACGCTGAGACCGATGTGCCGGACCGGATGCCTGACCACTGCCGAGATCAGCGCAGCCGCTTCCCCGTAGGAAAGCAACTCACGGGCCGGTGACGAACAGCGAGCTGTTGTGCGCCGTGTCGTCGACCAACAACGCGGCGGCGGTGGCACCGATGTACCTCGCATCGACGAAGGCGAGTCTCCCGTCACCGCACGCGGTAACGAACTCACTAATTAGAGTCCCGGATCGCCTCGGCAAGCGGATGCTCTCCTATGAAGTTCTGCAACGGAAAATCCATCATGTCGTCGGGGCCCACAGGTCTGCGAACCCCGCCATGTCGTACGCGAGCAGTCGTTCGTGGCTCGACGATCTGATGGGCTCGCCGCCTGCGAGCGTCGTCGAGTTGATCGGTCATTGACCACCTCGGGTCGCTACGGTACCGTCCCGAACACCATTACACGGGACGGCACCGGACCGTCCACATGGAATCGCTTGGCGCCGCTCGACGAACATCAGCGCGTGGCCGGGCTGATCAGCTTGTACCCGTCTCAGCCGAGTGGCCAGCGGCCACACCCGAACAGATCGCCTCGACGGCGTCGTCCAGATGAGTTCTGGTGAGCTCCGCGGCGAGCGGGAGGTCGCCGCGCTCTGCCGCTTCGAGGATCTCGCGGTGCTGACGCACCACTTCGGCATGGTCCTCGAGTTCCGCGCGGAGCTGCCGGAACGCCAGGCGCAACTCGCCGAGCACGGAATGAAACGCCCGGCTGGTTCGCGGGCGGCCGAGCGCATCAACGAGGGCAGCGTGGAATCCGAGATCAGCATCGCGGACTTCTCCCCAGTCCGCGTCGGGCGGAAGCGCCGCGAGTTCGTCCAGCGCCTTGCGGGCAGGTCGCAGCCTGTCGGGGTGCCCGACGAGAACGGTGACCGCCTCGAGCTCCAACGCGGTGCGCAGCGAGTAGATATCGCGCACGTCATCGGCTGCGAGCATCGGCACGAAGACACCGCGGTTGGGCTCGTGGCGCAGCAGTCCCTCGTGCACGAGGACTTGAATCGCCGCGCGCACCGACTGACGGCTCACCCCGAACAGCGAGACAAGGTCGAGCTCGCGAAGCGCCGAGCCAGCAGCTTCGCTGCCGTCGAGCACCCTGCGGCGCAGTTCGATCGTGACGGCCTCGACCGTGGAAATGCGGCCGAGCTGCACCGACGCCTGGCCCGCACTCGCGGTGATCTTCGGGTTTTCCTCCAGTTTCACACGCGCAGCGTACCGCCCCAGTTGACCATTGACCAGATTGACGGACAATCCTACGATCCGACGACATGTCCGAGCGGCTGCTCATCAGAGGCACAGGAGAACGCCATGTCAGATCGATATCGCTCGTCCGCGCTGACCGCAGCAGTGACCGGAGGCGACGTTCTGCCCAGTCAGAGTCCGTACCTGCCCCGGGGCGCAGAGCAGATCGCAACCGACGCCCTCACCGCGGCGGAGGCGGGTGCGAGCTCGGTCCACCTGCATGCCCGCGACGACAGCGGTCGCCCGAGCGCCTCCCCCACGCTCTTCGAAGAGATCGTCTCCGCGATCCGTGCGAGCAGCGACGTCGTGATCAACGTGACGACGGGCGGCTCGCCGGGCATGTCGTTGGACGAGCGGCTGGCGGGAATGCGCGCGGCGCGCCCGGACATCGCGACGTTCAACCTAGGGACGATGAACTACGAGGGCTACCCGACACCCGCGCGGTGGCCCAGGGTCGAAGCCGACTGGGAACGAGAACTGCTCGAGAAGTCCGGCCAGGGCGTCTTCATCAACACGCTCTCGATGCTCCGCGAGTGCGCTGCGGCCTGTCGGGACGTCGGCGCTACCCCGGAACTGGAAGCGTACGACCTCGGCCACATCGCGATGGCGCGATTCCTGATCGACGAAGGCACGCTCGCGCCGCCGGTGCGGATCCAATGCGTACTGGGCGTGCTGGGGGGTGCGGGCAATGCGATCGAGGACCTGTTCGTCCTTCGGGACCGCGCCCTGCACGTCCTCGGCGATGACCTGGCCGACTTCGGGGTCGCTGCTGTCGGATACCCCACGCAGTTCCGGCACGCCGCTGTGGCACTCGCCCTGGGCATGGACTGCCGGGTCGGCATGGAGGACAACCTACGGCTGCGTCGCGACCGCCAGGCGAGGAGCAATGCCGAACTCGTCGAGGTCGCTGTCGACCTCGCGGATCGGCTCGCTCGCCCCATCGCCAGCGCTACCGAACTGCGGTCGCGACTGACGAAGTGGGATGCGGAGGAAACACGATGACCGCACTTTCCCCACACGAGCCGGCTGATCACACTTCCCTGGCAGGCAAAGTAGCTCTGGTCACCGGCGCCGCAGGCGCTCTGGGAGTGGCGGTTCGGGAGGAGTTCGCGTGCCGCGGTGCCCATGTGGTGGGCGTCGACCGCGACGGCGCCGACTGCGTTCACGCCGACATCAGCACTGAGCAAGGAAACGCCCAGGCACTGGACACCGTGCTCGACGCACACGGTCGTCTGGACATCATCGTGCTCAACGCCGGCGTGCAGCACATGGCACCGATCCCGGACTTCCCGGTCGAGGAATGGGAACGGTTGATCGGCGTGCTGCTGACCGGCCCGTTCACCCTGCTCAAGCTGGCATGGCCCCACCTCGTGTCGAAGCCAGGTGGGCGGGTGCTGGTTACCGCGTCCACCTCCAGCTTCGTCGCCGAACGCTTCAAAGCCGCTTATGTGGCCGCGAAGCACGGCGTGCTCGGACTGGTCAAGGTGGCGGCGCTGGAGGGCGCAGATCACGGGCTGACGGCCAACGCGGTGGCGCCCTCGTGGATGCGAACCCGGCTTGTCGAGGATCAGGTCGCTCAACGAGCCGAGCTCCTCGGACGCAGCGCCGAGGAGGTCATCGCGGACCTGGTCACCGAGCACGCTGCCAAGCGGTTCGTGGAACCGCGGGAGGTGGCGGCCACGCTCGCCTTCCTCGCAAGCCCCGCCGCATCGGCGATCACCGGGACGTGCGTTCCGGTGGATCTCGGGGCTCTCGCCTGAGATCCACCAGCCGCGGCTGCAGCTGGTTCGAACGCAAACTCCGGCGTGGCGGGACACCAACCCGATGACCGATGAGGAGCTCGAAGCGCCCGGCGATGCAGGTCGGTTGCGGCAGCTGCGCAACGACGGTGATCAAGCCCGATGCCTGCGAGTGCCCGTTGACCGTTGACCGTTGACCGTTGGCGACTCCATCTGCTCGGCGTGCTGCGCGGCCCACGCCATCTGGCGCGACACCTGCAAAGCCACGCCTCTATTCACCATTTCCGAACATCCCTGGGACAAGACCTCACCCGACGCAGCCGAAGGGAACAACTGACATGCGCGTCTCCACCGACATGGGGGGCACGTTCACCGACCTCGTCGTCGAAGACGACAAGGGCCAGGTTCAGATCTTCAAGAGCCCCACCACTCCTTTGGACCCGTTGCGCGGGGTGCTCGCCACCGTCGAGGTCGCCGCCGAGGCGCGTGGCGAGTCCCTGGCGGAATTCCTCGGCCAGGTCGACACCTTCATCCACGGCACGACGAGGTCGCTCAACGCCATTCTCACCGGCAATACCGCTCGCACGGGCCTCGTCACGACGCAGGGCCACCCGGACATCCTGCTATTCCGCGAGGGTGGGCGAACGGATCCCTTCGACTTCGCGCGCGACTACCCCGCGCCGTACGTGCCGCGTGCGCTGACGGTGCAGGTGCCCGAGCGAATCGGAGCCGACGGATCTGTGGTGCGGCCCTTGGACGAGCAAGCCGCTCGAAAGGCCCTCAACGAACTGCGGCAACGTGAGGTGGAAGCGGTCGCGGTGTGTCTGCTGTGGTCGGTCGTGAACCCGTCCCACGAGCGGCGGATCGGCGAGCTGATCGAGGAAGAGCTGCCCGGGATTCCCTACACGCTCTCCCATTTGCTGAACCCGATCATCCGGGAGTACCGCAGAGCCTCGTCGACTGCCATCGACGCGTCGCTGAAGCCGCTGATGGGCACGTACCTCCACGCGCTCGAGCGGGATCTCACGCACCACGGGTTCCGCGGGAGGTTGCTGATCAACACGTCGGCGGGCGGCGTCCAGGACGCGGACGACATCGCTGAGGCGCCGATCCACACCATCGGCTCGGGTCCCGCGATGGCACCGGTGGCCGGGCGTCACTACGCACGCGTCGATGCCGACGTCGACATCGCGATCGTCGCGGACACCGGAGGAACCAGTTACGACGTCAGCGTGGTACATCGCGGCCGGATCCCGGTGACCACCGAAGCGTGGCTCGGTCCGCAGTACTTCGGTTACATGACGGGTTTCCCGGCGGTCGACGTCCGCAGCGTCGGTGCCGGCGGCGGCTCGATCGCCTGGGTCGATGCCGGCGGGATGCTGCGCGTGGGACCGCAGAGCGCGGGCGCGGAACCGGGCCCGGTCTGCTACGCCCGCGGCGGCGAGCAACCGACGGTTTCGGATGCCTGCCTGGTGCTCGGATACATCGACCCCCAGTACTTTCTCGGTGGACGAATGGTGCTCGACGCCGCAGCAGCTGAGGAAGCCGTCCTCCGCCACGTTGGCCGTCCCCTGGGCCTGAACGCGCACGCGGCCGCAGAAGCGATCCTCCACCTCGCAACCGAGCACATGGTGGGCGCCATCGAAGAAATCACCCTGAACCAGGGCATCCCCGTCGAAGAAGCGGTGCTCGTTGGCGGCGGTGGCGCCGCCGGGTTCAACACCGTGGCCATCGCGCGGCGGCTGGGCTGCTCGCGTGTCCTCCTGCCCGGGGTCGGGGCCGTGCTCAGCGCGGCTGGTGCACTCATGTCCGACCTCAGCGCGGAATTCGCGGCGACCTCGCGCACGGTCACCACCGGCTTCGACCGGGATGGCGTCCGCGAGGTTCTCGATGACCTGTGGCGGCGCTCCGAGAAGTTCGCCGAAGGCCCTGGCTCGGGTGCCGTGGAAACGACCATCGAGCTGTTCGCTGAGGCCCGCTACCCGCACCAGGTGTGGGAGTTGGAAGTGCCGTTGCGTGTCCGCCGATTCGCCTCCGACGAAGATGTCGAGCAGCTCCGGCAGGACTTCCACGCGGTCCACGAAGACATCTTCGCCATCCGCGACGCCGAGTCGCCCGTCGAGGTCGTCGGCTGGCGCGCACGAGTCCGCTGCCGGCTCAACGACACCGACAAGAACCCGGAACTCGTGTCTGCGAGCGCCGGCGGTACCAGGCACTCGCGTACGGCCTACTTCCCCGAGACAGGACTGGTCGAAACGGCTGTGGTGCCGTTCGAACTCATGGAGCCGGGCGAGGAACTGTTCGGGCCGGCGATCGTCGAGTCCGCGGTGACGACCGTAGTCATCGACCCCGGTGCCCAGGCGACCCGCACCGCGAGCGGCAGCCTGTCCGTCAAGATTCCGCTCACCCAGCGGCGGACCACGGAAACTACGAAGGAGGCGCTACCCCGATGACCACGGTCGACTCGACGCACATGGACGGCGTCCGACTCGCCTTGTTGACCAGCCGCTTGCAGAGCGTGGTGCGCGCGATGATGAACACGCTCGCGCGCACAGGCCGGTCCGGAGTCCTCAATACGGCTCGGGACTTCTCCTGCTGCATCATCACCCACGACGCGCGCCTGCTGGCGATGGCGGAAAGCCTGCCGATCCACGTCATGCGCGGACCGGACCTGCTCGCCGAGGCGATGGCGGAGTTCCATCCCGTGGTGCGGGCCGGTGACGCGTTCCTGCACAACTCGCCCTACCACGGCAACTCCCACGCCGCGGACCACAGCCTGCTGGTTCCGGTGGTCGACGCCGACGGACAACACCGATTCACCCTGCTGGTCAAGGCCCATCAGGCCGACTGCGGCAACGCGGCGCCGACCACGTACTCGGCCGACGTGCGGGACGTATACGAGGAGGGCGCACTGATCTTCCCCTGCGTCAGGATCCAGCAGGACTACCAGGACGTGGGCGACATCGTGCGCATGTGCCAGACCAGGATTCGGGTTCCCGACCAATGGTGGGGCGACTACCTGGCGATGCTGGGCGCTGCCCGCGTCGGAGAACGCCAGCTTCTCGCTCTCGGCGACGAGGTCGGTTGGGAGGTGCTCGAGGAGTACGCGGAAGCGTGGTTCGACTATTCAGAGCAGCGCATGATCTCGGCAATCCGGTCGCTTCCTGCTGGCCGGGTGACTTCCCGCAGCGAGCACGACCCGTTTCCCGGGGTGCCCGGGGGTATCCCGGTGTCGGTGACCGTCGAGGTCCGATCGGAAGAGGAAGAGGCGCTCATCGAGGTGGACCTCCGGGACAATGTGGACTGCCAGCCCAGCGGCCTCAACCTGACCGAGTCGACGTCGCTGACCGCCGCCATGATCGGGATCTTCAATTCGCTCGGGCAGGCTGTCCCACCCAATGGCGGTAGCTTCCGGCGACTGCAGATCCGTTTGCGCGAGAACTGCGCGGTCGGGATCCCCCGCCACCCGGCGAGTTGTTCTGTTGCCACGACCAACCTTGCCGATCGACTCACCAATGCGGTCCAACGCGCTTTCGCCGACCTCGGAGACGGGTTCGGCATGGCGGAGACCGGCCCGGCACAGCCTCCTGCCTGGGGTGTGCTCTCGGGACGGGACGAGCGGCATGGCGGTGCGCCGTTCGTCAACCAGATCATGCTGCCCTCGGTGACCGGAGGCGCTGCTGGCCCGCAGGCGGACGGTTGGCTGACGATCGGTCACGTCGGCAACGCCGGAATGATGTTCCGCGACAGCGTGGAAATCGACGAGATCCACCACCCCATTCGGATCGAACAGCAGCGGATCCTGCCGGACACCGAAGGCGCTGGCCGTTTCCGCGGCGCACCGGGCGCGCTCGTGGAGTACGGCCCGACGGGCGGCCCCATCGAGGTGGCGTACGTCAGCGACGGCACCGTGAACCCCGCACTCGGCGGGCGTGGCGGTCTTCCGGGAGCGCGCTCCGACCAGTTCCAGCGGGACGCCGACGGTGTCCTGCACCCGATCCCGGCGTGTGCTCGCGTGCTGCTGCAGCCCGGCGAGAAGATCGTTTCCCACAGCTCCGGTGGTGGCGGCTACGGTCCTCCGACCGAACGCGATCCGGCACGAGTCGCCCGCGACGTGGCAGAGAGATGGGTGTCGCCACAACGAGCGAAGGACGTCTACCAGGTCGTGGTCACCGAAACCGGGCTGGTGGACGACGCGGCGACCGTGGAGTTGCGTGCTGCGTCAGATCCGGGGCTGCTGCGATGACGGAAAACGACAAGGCTCAGATCCGCGATCTCGGGGATGAGGTGTACTTGATCGACACCTACATGGCCGACTACGACGGGATCACAGCCGCGTATCTGATCCGGAGCGAGCGCCCGTGCCTCATCGAAACGGGCACGGCACGCTCAGCGCCTGCCGTCATCAAGGCACTGAGCTATCTCGGAGTGGGTCCGCACGATCTCGCCACCATCGTCGTCACGCACATCCACCTCGACCACGCCGGTGGCGTTGGCGATATCGCAGCTGCCTTCCCCGATGCCGAGATCGTCGTGCACGAGCGAGGCGCCAAGCACCTGGCCGACCCGAAGCGACTGCTCGCCAGCGCCGGGCAGATCTACGGGCCAGTGCTGGAAGAAGTCTTCGGGTTGCTGCGTCCGACCGATGCGGCGCGGATCCAGGCAGTGGACGAGGTGGACGTGATCGACCTCGGCGGTGGCCGAACGCTCACCAGCTACCACTCCCCGGGGCACGCGAAGCACCACTTGGGGTTGCTCGACTCCGCGACCGGTGACCTGTACGTGGGCGACGCGGCGGGCCTCTACATGCCGGAAACCGGCACGATGAAGCCGGCGACTCCACCACCGGACTTCGACCTCGACAGCTCCCTCCGCTCACTCGGCCTGTTCCGCCAACTCGCGCCTGCCCGATTGCTCTTCAGCCATTTCGGCCCGGCGCGGCACACCAGCGATGCGTTGGAACGCGCGGCCGAGGAACTGCGGCTGTGGGTGGATGCGGTCCGCCTGTCGCGAGCCACCACACCGGAGCTGGAGCACGCGGTCGCCGCTGTGCGCGATCGGACTCGTGCGCGATACGCCGATCTGGCCGCGATGCCCGATGTGGACGCCAAGTTCGAGGCGCTGAACTCCACGGAAACCAACGTCGCCGGGATTCTTCGATGGCTCGACAAAACGAAAGGCTGACCCCGATGAGGATCGACATGTCCGGAAAGACCGCGCTCGTCACAGGCGCGAGCTCGGGAATAGGAGCCGGCATCGCTCAAGCCCTTGCCGATGCCGGGGCCTGCGTCACGATTGTCGGCCGAGATCCGGAGCGGCTCAGCCGGATAGCAAAGCAGATTGAGAACAGCGGTGGCCGGGTCGCGCAGTGCCGAGTGGACCTGCGTGAGGCAGGCGCCTCCGACAGGGCTGTCGCAGGCGCGCTGAAAACGTTCGGGAGACTGGATGTTCTGGTGCATGCAGCAGGACTGTTCGAGGTGGGCGAGGTCGACGATCCGAGTATTTCGCTGGAACGGCAATGGGACGTCAACGTCAAGGTTCCGTTCGACATGACGCAGCACGCACTGGCGAAGATGGAACCGGGCGGCTCGGTGCTCTTCCTGGGCTCTATCGCGGGAGTCGTCGGTTTTGCCGGGGCGAGCGCCTACTGCGCGACCAAGGGCGCGGTGGAGAACCTCGTCCGTGCCTTGGCGCTCGACGCCGCCAAGCACCAGGTGCGAGTCAACGCACTCGCGCCAGGCAACGTCCGAACCCCGATGAACGAGCACGTTCTGGCCAACCCCGCTTATGAGGCCAGGATGCTCGAACAGACGCCACTTGGCCGTATCGGCGAGGTTTCCGACATCGCGCCCGCAGCAGTCTTCCTGGTATCCGATGCGGCCTCCTACATCACGGGGACAAGCCTCGTCGTCGACGGCGGCTGGACCGCGCATTAGCACCTCGCACTGCGCCTCGTCGTTGTGCTCGACAGGCCTGGATCCAACGGTGGCGTTGGGCAACGGTTGGATCGCGAGAAAGCGAGATGCCCTATTGAGCTAGTACTTCAACAGAGGTTTGCAATGTGCATGGCTCGTGGGTTTGTTGTCGCTGGGGCTTGTTGGGCGCGGTGTTGGTGTCGTCGTCGCCAGTTCGAGCGGCGCAGGATGTGCAAGGCAGGTCGCAGGCGCGCGAGGATAAGTTCGGCGAACAGATTCCGGATCTCGTTGGGTGTCAACAAGATCATCCCATCGGGCGCTGGTGTGGCTCGGGCTGTGGCGGTGCTGATGGCCAGGAACAGGTGGGCGAGCAGTACGAGGGGTCCACCGGTACCAGGAGGTCCAGGCGCGGACCTAGCGTTCATCCAGTCCGATCATTCGTCTCCAGAGATGGGGATCGCCGTGCCCGGGTGCGCCGGTATTCTCGCTGCTTCACGGTGAAAACGGCGATGGCAAAGGTGTCGCTGTCGGGAATTCCGATGGCGACTTTGCCTTCGCGCGGTTCGCCCGCGACCCAAAGGTGGCGTCGGTTAACGAGTTCGGTGGCGATGTCGGGTGGACAGTTCGCGACGCGGAAACGGGCGCGGATTCCATCGGAGAACCGGGCCCAGCCCAACATCGGCCGTCCGGGCCGGATGTCCTGTGCCACGACGGCGGCAGCGACTTCTGTCCACGGGCCAGCCGCGAGCAGCCGCACCGGGGACGCGACACGCGACCGCCAGTTCACGGCGGCCACGACGGCGAGCAGCAGCGGCACCAGCAGCACCCATGTCAGCGCGCCGCCCAAGGTGACGAACACCGTGATCTCCAGCGCAACACCTAGAACCATCACGGTCGCGAGGGCGAACGTCCGAGGGCGAAGATGCCGGCCCAAGGCCGCCCGCGAGATCGGCGCCCGGCCGTGCAGGCCGGACTGGGAGGTAGCGAGCACGGCATGTGCGAAGTCATCACCATCGGGCAACCCGGCGAGCACCGTACCCGGGAGGGCAGAGGTAACCCAGAGCCGCCCAGTGTGCTCGATCGCCGCGACCAGGGGAATGGGGCAGTCGCGCAGCGTGAAATACCCCGGCGAGCCGTCCGGGAAGATCACGGTCCCCGTGACGTACCGGGCGAGAGGGTCGCCATCGACGAGCTCTTGTTGGTCGATGCGGGCTGGCAATGGTGTCCGCGAACCGGCGAGGAGGCGGAGAATGCGGAGAGTGCGCGCCCATCGAACCAGCACCAACACCAACAGGCTCAGACCACAGCCCAGCACGAACACGGCATAGACGATGTCGACACCGTGCGGGGGATGTTCGGCTATCCCGGCCACGATCGCCGCCGCCGGCAACCAGACGAGCAGCAGCACACATGTCAGCCTGTTGCGGCGGGCCCGTATCCCGGAGCGCGACAACCACGGTCCCGGTGACCACCACCCACCGGTCAGCCACGGCGGCAGCCGCCGGACGAACACCAGGACCAGCGTGCAGGCAAAGCCCACAGCCAGGCCGATCGCGGTCGTCGACGCCCAGCCACCAACGAGGTGGATCGCGGCGAGTACAGCGAAGACCCCGAGGAACCACCAGCGCGGACGCCAGGCGACGTCCTCGTCCGCCACCTCGGGTAAAGGCGGCTTTTCGGCCGCCGATTCGGCTCCGTCGGAAACCACTACACCACCCTTGCCCAAGCAGACCTGCAAACAGCGTAACGAGCGCGATCTGAGCACTCTCGCGCCGAAGGACACCACAGCAGGGAGTCCCCGCACCCCACTGCGCAGGCTGGCCGACGACTTTGGGTTTGTGTGATCTCGTCGCCGACAGCGGAAACACAGCAGGCCATCGCCGCACATGAACAGGCCACTGCTCAGACAGCGGAGGCAAAACTAGTCTGCGCCCACCCACCTTCACCGAGCCCGGCAATGCCGCTGACCAGTTCAGTGCCCATCAACCCGGCTCTGCCGGACCGGCCTCCGGCTCCGCATCGGATGGACAACGGCCGTGACCGGCTTTTAGCTCTGCGTCACGGCCGCGTTGTGACCCCTTCGCGGTCGGCCACCATGCGCAGTGCTTGTTCGGTCTCGGCGTTGATGTTTACCGTGACCTTGGTGCTTCGGGCAGCTGTTGAGGTCCCTTCGATGGAAGCCTCAGGTGGCTTGTCACGACCGGAACGCGACGTACGCTCTGCAGGCGTGGGCATCGCTGGTCCCCTTTCCCTTCCGTTCACGCGAGTTCCCCGATCGCCGAAAAATGCCCCACTCGCGTAAACAACTTTGGAACCACGATTGGTATGGCATACATAAAATCAAGGTACAGCTTCAACACGTGCCATTTATCTGGATAAAGCTAAAATTAGCTCGACTATAGTAAGTGGCACTAGTAATGCGTAATGGATTGGTAGCATCGCCGTACTCGCCCCCATCCAAGGCCTGCCACAGGCCGTCGATACGGCCCCGCAGCGACTCGACGGTGCGGGCGGGTTGATTCAACGCAGCCGGGACCGGGAAAGATAAAGACACGAGCGCAGCTTTCGGGTACGCCATCATGGACTCAACACCCGATGATCTCCCATCGAAGTCGCGCCCTCGTCCTGCGTCCTGCCTGATCAGAGACCCCCCGCAGCCCACAGATCAACCTTGCACACGCCCTGGGCACCGACCTGTCCGTCCACACCGCACGCGATCTCGTAGAGGGTCGCCCGCGAGCTCAACACCCGACCCCGCATCGTGCTCGGTGACAAGACCCCAGCCGAATCCATGACAGGATGGCCCCCGCCGCCGCCCGCTCGCGCGAGGCCCGCCGCCCCTGATCATCCTGACGCGACCAGCACCGCAAACACCTCCGGATTGACTCCCAAGTGCTGGACCACCTGGTGATGCAGGCTCTGGACCACCTGGCCGAGTGCGGCTAAGGTGAGGCGCAGGAGATCACCACCGCCAACAAGACCCGCACTTTCCCATCTGCCAATGCCACTACACACCACCATTGGACAGCCGGGAAGCGGCGAGTAACCACCATGCCGCGCATCAGAGGGAGATCCCACGCAGGTGGGCGGCACACGTGATCTGAATCGAGTCCACAATGGACGTTCGGTCGGACGCGCACCGTAGCCGAAGCGCCGCACTACCGAATGCGCACCCACCAACCCCGCTTCGACCACACCCTACAGGTGACAACAGACCGATTTGGGAGCCGAGCGTGCCCGAGAGCAGCACAGTAGGCCAGTTGGTAGACCACACCGAACCACGTGAGCGCATCAACCGCTTGCTGGCGGCCTTCCTCGATCAAGCCGGCGCGCAGTTCCGGGAACAGGAACCGATCAACGAGGTGTTCCTGAAGGTCCAGGAGTTCGTCCTGAGCAAGGGGAAAAGGCTACGCCCACTCTTCTGCTACTGGGGCTGGCTCGGCGCCGAAGACCAGCGCTCCGAAGCCGTCGAGCAAGCCGTTATTCGTGCGGCAGCCTCGCTGGAGATCTTCCACGCCTTCGCGTTGATCCACGACGACATCATGGACTCCAGCGACACCCGCCGAGGTCGCCCGACGCTGCACCGGGAACTGGCCGACCTGCACTGGCGCACCCAGTGGCCGGGCATCCCCGAACACGCGGGCCTGGCATTGGCGATCCTGGCCGGCGACCTGTGTCTGGTGTGGTCGGACGCACTCGTCGACTCCTGTGCCATTCCCACCGATCGCTGGCGCCGGGCCCGTGACCTGCTGCACCAGACCCGCACCGAGCTCGTGCTCGGTCAGTACCTGGACTTGCTCGGCCACAACGGTGGCGTGCGTGAGGCGCTGCGCGTCATCCAGCTCAAGTCCGGCAGGTACACCGTCGAACGTCCGCTGCACCTGGGCGCCGTTCTGGCCGGCGCGAGCCCGGCGGTGTTGGGGGCCTACACCGACTTCGCACTCCCGCTCGGTGAGGCGTTCCAGTTGCGCGACGACATCCTCGGGGTCTTCGGCGATCCGGCCACCACCGGCAAGTCCACCACAGGGGATCTACGTGAGGGCAAACCCACCGTGCTCATCGCACTGACTCGACAGCAAGCCAGCCCTACCCAGGCCGAACAGCTGGAGAAGTTGTACGGCAACCCCGGCCTCGACGCCGACGGCGCCGCTACCCTACGCGAGATCATCACCGACTGCGGAGCCCGCGCAATGGTCGAAACCATGATCACCCAACGGACCGCCGCCGCACTGACCGCACTGGACAACGCCCCGATCACGGCCGACGCGAAAGTCAACCTGCGCGCGATGGCCCACGCCGCGACCACGCGCACCCGATGACGACACCCTCCGGACGCCGCAAGTGCTGGAGTGCCATCCGAAGCGTCGCACAGTCAACCTCGTGAAAGGAGGGTCATGGCCAGGGGTCACCTTTTGGAAAGCAACAAGAGCGAGTGTTACCTACCTGCCTTGACGATGGCCGCTTCAGCGTCGGAGGCACCACCGGAGCCGGCATCCTGCTGCTCACCACCACCGGCCACCGCACCGGGCACCCTGCGGTCCACTCCGCTGTTCCACAAGCCACCCGGCGATTCGTTCGCCGTCGTCGCGTCGAATTTCGGACACCGCAACCACCCCGCTGGTCCGCCAACCTGCTCGCCTCTCCACAAGCGACAGTCGCAGCGGACAACCACCGTCGTTCCTGTCACGGCCGGACTGCTCTCCGGAGAGGAACCCGACGAAGTCAGGCGGCCCCGCGACCGTTTACGCCGAACGCCTGACCAGTGCCCGACATGGGTGCGGGAAGCGCACCTGGTAATCCGGCCCGGATGGAAATACGCTGGCGGCCGGTGCGCTCCCCGGAGGCCTGAGTCGACAACGAAAGGCGGTTGCTGGCCGTAGCCATTACGTGGTGGAGACCTCGTCTCGCACCCCGCGACCGTGGACAGTACTGCCGATCTCCCCGCGCTCGTTCTGTATGGGGGCACAGCCGGTACCCCGCTCGTTGCGCACCGGTCCAGCCTGCCGCATGGCGATCTAGAGAGGTGGAAATGAAAATCCGTAGTTACACGCCACCTGGATCACAAAACCAACCGCAAGAAGCCAGCCCCGCACCGCCACCGCTTCCGTACCCCAATGGTTGGTTCTGCGTGGGATTCTCCACAGAATGGCTTCCTGGGGTAGTGCAAACACGCCCCTTCATGGGAGAAGACCTCGTCATCTATCGCACCCGCAGCGGGAAACTGCGGGCATCCCGCCCGTACTGCCCCCATCTCGGTTCCACAAATTCAGCTTCGATGTGGACGGGAAGTGCGTCCGGACGCCCTTCGGCCCGCCTCCCAGGGCATCCCTGAGCCTGGTCGAGATCACCGAAGCCTACGGAATCGTCTGGGCCTGGCATCACCACAACGGCGACGCTCCCTCCTGGCAACTGCCGGACCTGGACCTGCCCAGCGACCACGCTCCGGTGTACCGAGCAACGGACATGGCGGGCCATCCTCAGGAGGTATGCGAGAACTCCTTCGACTATGGGCACATCCAGCCGCTCCACGGAGTCGAATTCCTCGGCGAGGTCTCCCCACCGCGAGCAGACGGACCGTTTTACGACATAAACATCAAGCTCAATCGGCGAATGCCGCTTCTCGGCAATCTGCAGCACCTCGTGAGCGGGAAGGTCATCGGCCTGGGCGGCATTTGCGTCGTCGTGGACCTAGCCCAAGTTGGCGTCCGTTCTGTCAACTGGGTGCTAGCTACCCCCATCGCCCCTTGGCGCATTCGTTTGCACCTGGCCGTTAGTTCACATGTTACCTGGGGCCGTCACTTCCCTGCCGTCCTGCGCTCCCAAGCCTCCAGCGGGGCGGCGCGGGCCGTCAGCTCCGGCATGCTCGTAGCTCTACAGCAGGACATCGGGCGTGACTTCCCAATCTGGCACCACAAGAAGCATCTGGTGCATCCGAAACTTTCCCACAAGGACGGGCTTATCGGGGCATTTCGCAAGTGGGCGAGCAAGTTCTATCCGCCGACCAGCCGGGGCACAGCCGGTACCCCGCTCGTCGCGCACCGGCCCAGCCTGCCGAATGGCGATCTAGAGAGGTGCAAATGAAAATCCGTAGTTACACACCACCTGGATCACAAAACCAGCCGCAAGAAGCCAGCCCCGCATCACCTCCGCTTCCGTACCCCGATGGTTGGTTCTGTGTGGGATTCTCCACGGAATGGCTTCCTGGGGCAGTGCAAACACGCACCTTCATGGGAGAAGACCTCGTCATCTATCGCACCCGCAGCGGGAAACTGCGGGCGTCCCGCCCGTACTGCCCCCATCTCGGGGCGCATCTTGGCGCAGGGGGAACAGTCGATGGAGAACAATTGGTCTGCCCCTTCCACAAATTCAGCTTCGATGTGGATGGGAAATGCGTTCGGACGCCCTTCGGCCCGCCACCCAAGGCGTCCCTGAGCCTGGTCGAGATCACCGAAGCCTACGGAATCGTCTGGGCCTGGCATCACCACAACGGCGACGCTCCCTCCTGGCAACTGCAGGACCTGGACCTGGACCTGACCGGCGACCACGCCCCGGTGTTCCGAGGGACAGACATGGCGGGCCATCCTCAGGATGTATGCGAGAACTTCTTCGACTATGGGCACCTCCAGCCTCTCCACGGAGTCGAATTCCTCGGCGAGGCCTCCCCATCACGAGAAGACGGACCGTTCTACCACCTCGAGAGCAAGATCAATCGACGGCTGCCACTTCTCGGCGATCGGCAGCACCTAATAAGCGGGAATGTCATCGGTCTGGGCGGCATTTCCGTCATCATGGACCTGGCACAACTTGGCGTCCGTTCTGTCAATTGGGTGCTAGCTACCCCCATCACCCCTTGGCGTGTTCGTGTGTACCTAGCTGTCAGTTCACGGGTTACCTGGGGCCGTCACTTACCGGCCTTCTTGCGCTCCCAGGCCTCCAGCGGGGCGGCGCGGGCCGTCAGCTCCGGCATGCTCGTAGCTCTAGAGCAGGACGTCAGGCGTGACTTCCCGATCTGGCACCACAAGAAGTATGTAGAGCGTCCGAAACTTTCCCGCAAGGACGGGCTTATCGGGGCGTACCGCAAGTGGGCGAGCAAGTTCTATCCGCCGACCAGCCGGGGCACAGCCGGTACCCCGCTCGTCGCGCACCGGCCCAGCCTGCCGAATGGCGATCTAGAGAGGTGCAAATGAAAATCCGTAGTTACACACCACCTGGATCACAAAGCCAGCTGCAAGTAGCCAGCCCCGCACCACCACCGCTTCCGTACCCCAATGGTTGGTTCTGTGTGGGATTCTCCACGGAATGGCTTCCTGGGGTAGTGCAAACACGCACCTTCATGGGAGAAGACCTCGTCATCTATCGCACCCGCAGCGGGAAACTGCGGGCGTCCCGCCCGTACTGCCCCCATCTCGGGGCGCATCTTGGCGCAGGGGGAACAGTCGATGGAGAACAATTGGTCTGCCCCTTCCACAAATTCAGCTTCGATGTGGATGGGAAATGCGTTCGGACGCCCTTCGGCCCGCCACCCAAGGCGTCCCTGAGCCTGGTCGAGATCACCGAAGCCTACGGAATCGTCTGGGCCTGGCATCACCACAACGGCGACGCTCCCTCCTGGCAACTGCCGGAGATGGACCTGACCGGCGACCACGCTCCGGTGTACCAAGTAACGGACTTAGCGAGCCATCCTCAGGAGGTAGGCGAGAACGCCTTCGACTATTGGCACATCGAGCCGCTCCACGGAGTCGAATTCATCGGCGAGGCCTCCCCAGCACGAGAAGACGGACCGATCTACCACCTCGAGAGCAAGATCAATAGGCAACTGCCACTTCTCGGCCAACGGCAGCACGTCGTGAGCACGACAGCCTTCGGCCTGGGCGGCACTTGCGTCGTCGCCGACTTACCCGAATTCGGCATCTATGCTGTCAACTGGGTGCTACCTACCGCCATCGCCCCTTGGCGTGTTCGTCTGCACCTGGCCGTGAGTTCACGCGTTACCTGGGGCCGCAACTTGCCTGACTTCTTGCGCTCCCAGGCCTCCAGCGGGGCGGCGCGGGCTGTCAGCGCGGGCATTTTCAAAGCTCTAAAGCGGGACATCATGACTGACGTCCCAATCTGGCACCACAAGAGGTACGTGGAGCATCCGAAACTTTCCCGCAAGGACGGGCTTATCGGGGCGTATCGCAAGTGGGCGAGCAAGTTCTATCCGCCGACCAACCTGAGAACTCCATCGCCCCGCTCGGGAGTTGAGGACAGAGGTGATGTGCTCTCGCGTCCCAAGACCGGCTGATGCTGGCACGCGGGAGCCCGGGGGATCGCACCCCGGGCTCCCACCGAACGGAACGTGACGGTCTCCCATCATTCCGCTGAATATCCAGGAGTAACCCTATGCACATCGAGACCGACTACGGCATCGACGGCGTACGCCTCGTTCTGCCTTTCCCGTCGGAGGTCAGCCCGGATGTGGACCGGGCCCGAGAGCGACACTACGGTTGGGTGGCCCAGCACGGTCTGTGGCCAGACCGCAAGTCGGAGTACGCCTACAAGCACGCAGACTTCCCTCTGTTCATCGCGCACGTCTACCCCTGGGCCAGCGGCGAGGACCTCGACTTAGTCACCGACTGCGTCGGGTGGGCGTGGCTGTGGGACGACTCCCTCGACCGCCAAGCGCGTTTCCCGTGGACCGAGGACGTCCTGGAGGCCTACTTCTACGGCATGACCGACCCCTCCCGTGAGCCTGCCGAGGCCGTGGCCGTCCCGCTGGTTCACGCGTGGCGGACGCTTAACAAGAGGCTGCACGCCCGCACCTCCACGGCATGGCGGGCACGGCACGAAGCCCACTGGCGGGCCACCTTCAAGGGCTACCTCCAGGAAGCCCGCAACAACGCCACCGAGACCATCCCCACACTGGAGGAGTACTTCGACCTGCGCCGCAAGACCTCAGGGCCTGAGACCACGTTCGACTGGATCGAGGCAGCCGGACGCTTCGAGGTCCCCACCGCCATCCACGCCACCGAGGCGATGCTGCGATTACGCCGGGACGCGGTCGACCTCATCTCCATCAGTAACGACCTGGTCTCCGCGCGCAATGAGTGGAGTGAGGGCAACACCGACAACATCGTGATCGTCCTCGCCTACCAGGAACAGTGCACCTGGCCGGAGGCCGCCCGGATGGCCGAGTCGATCGCTCACTCCATCGTTGAGAACTTCCTGGCCACCGAGCAACAACTCCTGGCCTCCGACCTTTACCAGGCGCTAGCGCAGGACGAACGCGCAGATACTGATCGGTTCATCAACTGCATCAAACACTGGATCGGCGGCAGCCACACCTGGCACCTAGACTGCCCTCGCTACAAGGTACCCGCCACCCGCCCCCTCCAGGTCCCACCCAAGAGCACCAGCCAGCCCTCAAGGCACCCCGAAGTTTCCGGAATCCAATAGGCCTACGGCTCCGATATCGGGGTCGGGGGTATCCGGGATCTTCGTAGATGAGCCTTGGGTGAGCCGCTTTTCGGGCAGCCGAACCGTCGCAGATAAGTCACCTTCACCGGGCGGTGTCAACGGCACGAAATTTTGGGCTCTGTCTCACTTTCCGTGAAGCAGACATCGTCCCTGTTGCGGTTCGGATGTCATGTCTCGTGATGTTGCAGGTGAGGCACAGCGAATCGCGAGGGCGCGGTTGCGGTTTCACGGAAAGTGAGACAGAGCCGAATTTTGACCACTTTTCGGCACCTGGATTCCAGGGCCTGTCGCAACACGCCTGATCATGAAGGGCGTGTTGATGGCGAGGCGCACTGCGTGGCCTGCCCACGCGGCCAGGCTCACACTAACTTGGGACCAGGGATCGGAAATGGCCTACCACGGGCAGATCGCGCCACTGCTGCGCGAGGGTGTGTTCTGTCGCGCACCCCGGCAGCCCGTGGCAGCGGGGAACGAACCAGAACACAGACGGATTGCTGCGTCAGTACTTTCCCAAGCGCACCGACCTATCGGTCCACACACCCTCGGACCTGCAAGCAGTTGAGGAACGGCTCAACCACACGCCCCGCAAGATTCTGAGATGGCGGACACCCGCTGAAGTCTTCAACCTCGCGCTGCCATCATGAGCCCTGTCACCGTTGCGACGATCACGCGAAGCAGGTAGTGCGGTTGTCTGAAAACAGACAGGTTTGCCCCGCGGCATTGCCTCTCCACGCCGGAACGAACCAGAATCAGCTATTCGTCGCTGACAGCGTTGTCAACAGGGTGGAGAATATTGAGTATTGAGCGCTCTCGCCGACGGATTCTCCGGGCGTCCGGCGCAGGTGGGCTCGCGCTCGTGGCCGCCGGATTGGTGACGCCGATGGCCTGGGCACGGGCCGTGGCCGCGCCGATCGTTTCGCGGCGCCAGGGCGCCTCGGACGACGTGGCGGCAACTTACCTGAGGGTGTTGCTGCGGCACACGCGCTGGGCCGAGCGACAGTTCGACCGGGCCGCAGGAATCTACCCTGCCAAGGACTTCACGTTCGCCGTGGTTCTCGGCAACGCCGTCCTGCTGACCAGGAAGGGCTACGACGCGACGGTCGCTGGGGTCGAGCGGGAGGTGCTGCACCGGCACACCGTCGACACGATCCGGCACTTCGCCGCATCGAACGTGATCACCGGCGGCACCGAGTGGGGGCGCCGGCTGTACTTCGACACGACGTTCCAGTCTTATTTCCAGCTCGCCGGTCGTCTAATGTGGAGCGATCTGGACGATGCTACCCGGGCGAATCTAGACAAGATCGCGATCGGCCAAGCCGTCTACACGGCGGGGCTGGGCTCAGGTGACGACCCGCTGTCTGGTGGCTGGACGCCACTCGGATTGTCCGGTGGGCATGTCGGGGACACCAAGTTAGAGGAGATGGGCGTATACGCCCAGGCACTGACCCCGGGAATCGCTTGGGCGCCGGATGACCCGCAAGCCGTGGCGTGGCGTGCGTGGTTTGGTAAGTGGAGCCGCAACGAGACCGGCCTGCCCGTCGCGGACCTGGCCAACCCGTGTGTGGTGGACGGCGTGCCGATCTCGGCCAACACCGCCGAGAACTTGTACGACACGTTCCTGGTCGAGAACCACGGTTCGTTCGGCCCGCACTATCAGGAGGAGCTGTGGCGCACCTCCGGGCGCAACGCGATGCATTTCCTGCTCGCGGGGCAGCCGCTGCCGGAGGTGCTCACCGCTCAGCCGAACGGCGAGCGGCTGTGGCACACCATGCTGCTGATGGCCAGCGACGCGGGCGAACCGTTGATGCCGATGGTGGCGGACCGCGAACATCTTTACGGTCGCGACGTCCTCCCGCTCGCCTTCCGCGCCCAAATACTCGGCGACCGTTACGCCGCACGCGCCGAGGTGCAGCTTGCCGAGCGGCTCGAGCCCTACCAGGCGTACCCGCCGGCCGATCGCATCACGAAGTTCTCCGGTGAGCCGAAGTACGAGCCAGAGGCCCGCGCGGAAATCGCGATCAGCTACCTGCTGCACGAATGGCGCGCGAGTCACAGCGGCCCGGTGCAGGCGGTGAGCCAGGCCGAGTTCGACGCGTACGCGATAGGCGTGAGCGATTTCGGTGCGGGGCCCGGATTGATGGCGCACCGAACGTCTTCCGCGTGGACGGCGGCGGTGAGCAAGCCGGGCTTCGTCAAGTTCGCCTGGCAGCCCCATCACGACGACTGGCTGTTCGTCGTAAGCGGTGCGACGCCGATGCTCTTGCCATCGACGGCGCTCAAGACACTGAAGCGGAACGCCGCGACCTGGACGAAGGTGCGGGACGGTTTCGACGCGACCGCAGCCGTGCTGAAGTTCGACAACGGCTACGCCGGTTTCGCCACGCTTCCCTCGGGCGCCGCGGTATACGCGACGACCGGCTTGGCCTCGGGAGAGGGCGTCGTGTCGGTCTACAACCTCGACATGCCTGGCATTCCGGGACTGAACGGTAAACGCACTTACCACACCGCCGAGCGGACCGTGACCGTCCCGGCCGCTCCCGCACCCCCGCCCGGCGGCGGCCGGACCGACGAGGTCGTTTTCCCTGCGGTCACGGCACGCTACGTCCGGATGCTCGGTGTGCTACCGGATCCGACGTACGGCTATTCGGTGTTGTCCTTCGAAGTGCGCGATGGCACCGACGGGACCGACCTTGCCCGCGCGGGTACCGCGTTCGCCTCGTCAGCGTCGCCAGGCAAGGAAGCGAAGTACGCGACCGACGGCGATGCGACCACGCGCTGGGCGGTCGCCGCGGCCGATCGCCCGCGCGCCGACAGCTGGCTCGCCGTCGATCTTCGCTCGGCACAGCGGTTCGACCGCGTCATGATCGCGTGGGAGGCTGCGGCCGGACGGCGCTACCGCATCGAGACCTCGCAGGACGGGGATACCTGGACCGCCGCGGCGACCTACCCGCGACCGGCGGTCCGCACCAACGGAGGCTGGCTCAACGTCGATGGGCGTGCCGGGTTCGTCGTGACCGGTTCTCCGAACCCGATCATCGTCACCGGTGACCAGATCCTGCTCTCCGACGGCAGCGCGGCACCCCTGCAAGTCGAATGCCACCCGGATCCGCGCACCCTGGCCACTGCGGCGACGGCGCCGCGTCCGACGTCCAGTGTCGCCGCAGTGCGCACTTCCGTGCTCGACGGATACCTCGTCATGCTCAATCTGTCCGGCTCGGCGGTGCGCGGCACCGTCGCACTACCCGAGGCCGGGGGCGCCGTCTCGCTCTACCGTGGCGTTCAGGTGATCACGATGGCCGGCAGTGATCTCACGATGTCGTTGGCCGAAGCAGAAGGACGGGTCGAACCGGCTTGGTTTACCGTGCGCGCCGCCGAAGGGCCTCATCTGCCCGTCGGCTTGCAGGCGACCGTCGCCGACGGCGCGACACTCCGGCTCACGGCACCCGCCGGACCGCCACTGCGCCTCCAGGTGCAGCCCGCCGGGGAGCCACCGCGCCAAGTGGCGGTGCCGGGACGCCGCACGGTGACGATCAAGGCCCGCAACACCCGACCCTACCCCCTGGATGATCTCGCCCTGGGGGCCACAACGTTCCCGACCGAACCGCTGCCCCCTGGGATGTCCGCACCGAGCGCAGCGGTCGACGGCGACGAGCGGACCTCCTGGCACCCGGGCCCCGACGGCCGGATGGTCGTCGACCTCGGCGCGGTCTGGCAGCTCGGCGAGGTCGAACTGACGTGGACCGACGGGCTGTCGCCCGCCGTCACCGTCGAAACGAGCACCGACGGGCGTACGTACACGCCAGCGCCCCCACCGGCCTCCCGCAGGAGCACGACAGTGCGCTTGGCCGGTGCCGCGCGTTACGTGGCGATCCGGGTACACGGCGGTCATGCCGGGGACGCCGAACTCACCAGGATGAGGGTGCGACCAGCAAGGTTCGGTTAATCATGTGGTCGGCGACGGCGACAAACTGGATTCGGCGATCAGCGTCTGGCTGCGCGCACACCCGGCCTGCGAGGACGACGCCGCGCCTGAGATGGTTCCCGTGGACGGGAAAACTGGATGGGATCGGAATCAGGGGACACCCCCTGATGATCTCCCAAGCGACACGGCTGGGGACCTGGATTTCAGGATCACAACGGCTTTTAGCGCGGTGCAGCGACGTATTCGACGGCGACGAATTCCCGCATGCAGCGCTGCGCCTGCGCTGGGTGGATTCCCGGCTCGGAGACGCAGCGTGGCGGAGTCTTCAGGTGTTCAGCGCCGCCAGGTTCCCCAGCCAGCCGCCTGGCGTGCGGCGCTTCGGGAGAACCGGGCCATTACAGGTTGTGCGAGAGCAACCGGCTCAGCGCCTCGTCGACGTTCATCCACCGGTGTTCGTCACCGGGCGCGACCACGTCGTAGGTGTCGTTCACGAAGTCCGCAAGCTGGTCAGCATTCACCTCGAAGGTCGCCTGCCCAGACGGCGAGCTCATCTCGATCATGACCAACGTCGGATCGTCCAGTCGGGGGCGGATGCGCACGTCGCCTTCGCCTGCCTCGGCGATCAGCCCGTCGGCCAGCAGGTCGCGGGCGATCACCCAGTCCACCTGACCGTCCGTGCCCACGTTGAGCTTCATGGAGATCTCGTACGGATTGCGGCTGTCGTACCGCAGCTGCACGCCAACTGGCGCGATCACTCCCGCCGGGGCTACCAGGTTGAAGATCATGGTGGCGAGCACCGTGCCGTGATCGTTTGCCATCATGTCCGCACTCCCAAGCATCGGCTTCCCATACCCTCATAACGAAGCATGCCCGCCCTGGGTTCATACCTTCTTCACGAAGTCTTCAGGCCCCTGCTCGCCCGGCAAAGGCGTGACAAACACGTTCGCCATGCTGCGCCTGCTGCCGATGAGCGACCGGGACAAGGACGCCGAGATCCTGACCTTACGCCATCAGATCACGATCAAACCAGGGCCGAATCCGCTGCGGAGAATCGGTGCTAATCCGTCGTGTCATGCCGGATTGGTGAGTGAGCGCGTCAGCGAACAGAGTCACCGCCTACGCCCCGCTGAACAGGTGACGGATGTTCCGTACTTCCGGTGCCCGATGCCATACTCGAACGTGCGATCAGGACCTGTGTGTGCAGCTTCCCCGCGACGTGTTTGGTCGCCGACAGTGCGGCCAGGTAGCAGGCCCGGCGCAGGGCGCCGTGATAGCGCTGGGTGCCGTTGACCAGCGTGCCCGGCACCTAGACGACACGCTGCCCAGTGACCAGCAGCCGCTCCGGCACCAGTCCTGCGGCTCCGGCGGTCATGTGCACTGCCCGCATCCCACCCCCGTGGACGTCCCTCCCCCGCCAGCAAGTCCATGACCAGCGACCGAGCGCAGATCTCACTCAGCGGCCAGGGCATCCAGAACCTTTCGTTCTGACCATCAACAAGATTTTGGAGTCACGATGCGGGTCCGGCGGCGTCTTCAACGGCAGGAAAGACAAGTGGTACCGCGCTCGCGTGGCCGATCGGGAATCACCCAGGCCGACACCATGATCCTGCGCCACGCGCTCGGCCCGGTCCAACGGGCTCCCGACGGCAAGGGGCAGCTCTCGGCGGTGCATAACGTGCTGAGCTCGCCCGGCCATCAACTGCCCGACGCGGTGCGCACCGACATGCAGGCGAGGCTGGGCGCTGACTTCTCCGGCGTGCGCGTCCACACCGGCCGTAGAGCACACGACGCGGCCACGTCGGTTCAGGCCAACGCGTTCACTTCGGGATCGCATATCGTTTTCCGGGAGGGCCACTACGACACGTCCTCGAACACCGGACGGCATGTGCTGGCACACGAGCTGACCCATGTGATGCAGCAACGCGCTGGCTCCGTGTCCAGCACGAACATAGGAGCCGGCCTACGGGTCTCCGCCCCTGGGGACAGCTACGAACGGGCAGCGCAGGCCAATGCCACGCGGGCAATGAACGGTCACGCACCGCACGCCGCGACCACCGGACGTCCTGCCCAGCCAACGGCCATTCAACGTGCCGTGGGCTTCGAGTTCGAAGCGCAGTGGAACGTGCGAGAACCCTCGACGGATACTGAGAAGACCACCTACAGCGAGGCCGAACGCGACTACGACCGGAAGGCAGGCGCTCCGCTGCTGGCCCACCTGCTCACATCGGAACCAGCTGAGGCTCTGGAGAAACTGGGCTTTTCCAGCGACGCCAAGCTGAGCCTCGTTGCGGAGCTGAGCCGCGTTGCCCAAGAAAAAGGTCCGGTTCTCAATGACGGCAAACCGACCGAGTCCGGCCTGGAATGGCTGGCCCGTGCACGGGAACTCGACTTTCATCGCTATCGGATGGCGTTGACGAGGTTGAATCTGGATCGGCTGCAAAGAAACGAGCTCGGCGAGCCGCCGTTGCCCGGAAAGAACCTGAGCAAAGGCGAGCACGTTATCGATGGTGACCGGTTCGCCCTGACCGCTGACAGTAGCCCCAGCGGTGGCTCGAACCTGGAGTGGGTTACCGCTCCCCTTAACAGCCGCGGCGAGGTGAAACGGGTCATGAACGCGGTCGTCGAGATGATCCGCACTCTCAACCGCCGCCAGCAGGACAAGGAGATCCCCGTACGCGAGATCGACCCGGCGAACCCCAAGCCCGACCGCGTGATCTACCCGGACGGCCAGCCGCTGATGTTCGCTCCGCAGGCTACCGCAGGCCTGGCACTCGGCCAGATCGGCGACATGGTCGGCTACCTGACCGGAACGCCTGCGCCACGGCACGCCGGTTTGTTCACCCTCGACAAGCCATACATGCAGCGTGCGGCGCAGAACGCCGCCCGTGAGGTGCACGACGTCTATGGGAATACCGCGGGCACCAAAGAACTGGTCGGGCTGGTGACCCTGCTGTGCAACTACCTCGCTAAGGCCGACAGCATGGGAAAGAAGGCCAACTCCAAGACGATCGCGGGCGTGCTGATGTCGCGGACCGACTTCGCCCACAACTTCCGCCAATTGCCGGAACCGCTGCGGAACCGCTATGAGAAAAACCCCGAGGAGTTCGTCTCGCTGGTCCTCGAGGCAGCCGGGACGGACCACAACGTGCGAGTTTTCCCGCAGTCTGTGGAGCGCGGCACAGCAGGTGACCGGACGGAGACGACAGTAGAACTCGCCCGCGGCGACTGGCTCCGAAACATCGTGCGCGGTGTCGACCTGCTGAAGAACCCCAAGAATTCCACGCTTCGCCCGGACTTCGCCGGAGCCGAGGCGATCCACGCCTCGCTCGGCGCTATGGGAACTACTGCCGACAAGGTGGGGCCGTCCAACGCGCAAGTCACCGCGATCATTGCCGAGTTTCGACGAATCACGGACCATCAGAGCGTCGAGCAGCTCCAGCCGCTGGCGCTGGCAGCCTACGAGCTCGTGGACGGAGTCAACAAAGGCCGGATACCGTCCTCATCGAGAGTCCTCGACATGTTGCGCGGCCTGCTCGCCCGACGCAGGTGAGCTGGCCGTGGCAGCGTCCTACTGATCTTCGAAGTCGGGAAAGACATCGCTCAGTGTGGCCAGGCTTGACTTCTTGGCCATCGCCCTACGCTGATTGAGCGGCACGAGTGCGTGCTGCTCACCGGTTTCCCGTAGGAGGTCAGGTAGGAACCTCTTGTCTTGAATCCGGTCACGAGCTCGGTGAGTGCCTGGTACTGGTGGTTGGAGACGGCATTCATCACTACGAGCCGGTCATTCGGGCCCGCCGCCAGTCCCTTCAGCAGGTTTACGGCCTGCTTGTCCAGTTCTGATGTGGTCAGCAGCGGTGCGTGTGCATTGACGTGAAAATGGATTCCGCTCTCCGAACTGCTCAACTCCTGAACGGGGTCGTCTCCCCCGGTGTTGAAGTTCACGGCGATGACAAAGAACTTCTGCTGCTCGGCTTCGGCGAGGAAACCCGGACGGATCTGCGTGCCCATGTCCAGCTGCGGCTGCCCGGTGGGGTTTCCCCAGGCGCCGGTAGGGTTCCCCACGCCGATCCCCAGGTATACCAGGCGCGGCCGACTTGTGGCGGCCTTCGCCGTCACCTTTTCGACCGCGGCGGTGATCGTGGCCAGATCCTCCTGGGCGATCGAGCGGCCGAACGTGCCGCCGTCATCGGTGGGATTGTTCCAGGGTTGCTTGATTTCCCACTGTCGTTGCAGGACCGGCCCACTGACCTGGCCAGGCGCCTTCTCCGGTGCGAACATGCGTTGCACTGGAACGGGCGGCTCGAAGCGGCCGGGGGTGTTCGGGACATGCCGGGTGGTATCGAGTACGTGGATCGCGGCACCGGCGAATGCACCGCCGTCGACGGTGGCGGTTGAACTATCCCGCGTTTCAGGAGTGGCGATCGACCGGTCGTCTTTTTTGAGTTTCTTGGCGCGTGGCGACATCTCCCCACCTCAGGAACTTTTGACGTAGGCGCAAAAGAGCTTGCCCACGTGCGCGGCGACCGTGATCGGGGCCGGTGAGAAAAAGGGTGTCTGCCGGTCGGCGCTCCAGCCGAGACCGTCGCTGACACTCCAGTAGATCCTGGGGTTGTCCGGATTTTCGCCGTCCACACCCCGGTGGAAACAGTGCAACACCCCCGCGAAGACACACAGCGCCGGATCGGGACCGCAGGCGGTGTTGGGAAAAGTATACTCGCTGCTCCATTTGGCCGATAGGAATGTCCGCCAGATCAGCGGTCCGGTCGGGTCCTCGCCGGTGTGGACGTACCGCACCGCGCCGCGGTAGCACGCGGAGGCCACGATGAATTTCCGGAGACTGGGCCGGGTTACCGGCAGCGCCTGGTACGCCTCGGTCTGAGATTTCAGCTCGGCGAATCGTTGATCGTCAGTCTCCGCGTTGACAGCCACCTGCCCCGCTTTGCCTTTTTCGTCAAATGTCAGCACCTTCTTCGCGCTTTTTGTCGAGAACAGCAGGTTCAGTTTGTCCTGCTGGACAACCATTGCCAGATCGGTTGGATCGTCCGCATCGCCGACCGGTGTTTCAGGTGACCACGAGTTTCCGTCGAAGGTGAGCCAGACCAAGGTGTTCGCCATGATTCACTCCTTCCGCTTGCGGTGACGATTATTTCTTGGGTGTGCCCATGATGCCGATGGCGACAAAGCTGAACTTCCGCGCCAGCGGCAGGCCGTTGGGCGCCCCGGTGACGATCTGGAACTTTTGGGGTGTCACCCATCGAATCACCACATTGGACAGCGTGTTCGGCGTGATCGTCGGATCGTCTTTGTCCGGATGGATCTGCGTCGCGACCACGGCTGGTGGTTCGGTGAAGATCCATCCGGGCAGGAAGGTCACGGTGATGATTCCCGGCTTGCCAGCCAGCTCAGCGGTGAATCCCTCTCCTGCCACCGGTTTCCCGTTCGCGCCGACCGTTCCGGCTACGAAGTTCCCGTACATGGCCACCTCCTAGACTTGTCACCGGAAACGTCAGTCCTGGGCTGTCGTTTCCGCTTCTTTTCCGGCTACGGCGAGCAGATCCTGCGTCACCCAGTCGTAGAACGTCTCGCCGAAATCCGCCGGGCTGATCGCGAGACCGAGCTTCCGGTACTCTCGGCCCACCGACACAACCAGGTCGTGCAGCCCGATCGAGGTGGCGTCCTGGTCGGCGCCCAGTACCCGGAACGCCGCGTCCAGCACGACGTTCCTGATGTCGCCACCAGAGATCGGGAACCGCTTGGCCAGTTCGGCCAGCTCGGCGGGGTCCGGCGGGGTGACCGACGCGGGGAACATGCCCGACCAGATCCGGCGTCGCGACTCGGCGTCGGGCAGCGGAAAGTCCACCACGGCGTGCAGCCGGCGCAGCAGTGCCGGTTCGACGTTCTGCCGCAGGTTCGTCGCGAGGATGACCGCCCCGCTGAACTCCTCGACGCGTTGCAAGAGGAACGCCATCTCCATGTTCGCCCAGCGGTCCCGCGACTCGCGGACCTCCCCACGCTTGGCGAACAGGGCATCGGCCTCGTCGAAGAACAACATGGCGTTGGTGCGCTCGGCATCGTCGAAGACCTGTTCCAGGTTCTTCTCGGTCTCGCCCACGTACTTGCTGACGATCGCGGCCAGGTCAACGCGGTACAGATCCACGCCCAGACCCGCGGCGAGCAACCGGGCGGCCGTGGTCTTTCCCGTCCCCGGGACACCGGTGAACAACGCGAGAACGCCGGTGCCCAGACCGAGCCGGACACCGAAACCAAGTTCGTCGACTACCCGGCCGCGCGCGGCGATCCTGATGGCGAGGTCGGTGAGCTGGCGGCGGTTTCGGTCGGGTAGCACCAGGTCGTCCAGGGTCGTCCCGGCGCTCGGCGGCATCCGGCGAGCGAAGGCGACCAGGCCACGCCCGAACTGGCGGCGGCAACCCTCCTGTAGGTCTGTCGTGTGCAATCGGGCCGGACCCGGTGATCGCAACCGGGCCAGTCCGGTTGCGGTCTCGATGGCGGCGCTGATCTGGCCGGGGGTGAACCGGAATGTCGCGGCCAGCGTCGCCGCGAGATCGTCGGGGTCCGGGGCCGGTGCGGCGAAGGCCGCCGGTGGTGGCAGCATCGCCCGCCACCACCGGCGGCGGTCCGGGAATCCTGGGATACCCAGCTCGATGCGCAGAAACCGGCAGGAGTGCTCAGGCGGATCCCACTCCGTGTCGCCGACCAGCAGGGTCAGCCGCGGATAGGCCGCCGCGGCGTGGGCGAGCACGGCCCAGTGGTCATGCTCCCTGCTGGTCACTTGGTCGATGCCCGTCCAGCAGACGATCGCGTCACGCAACCGCGCTTCCCGGTAACACAGCCGCACCACGTCCGGCCACTGCCCGGTGAGCGCGGCCCGCGCGTCGACGAACAGCAGGGTCGCGCCGGCTTCCGCGCAGATTGCCGCCGCCAGTGTCCGGCGGCCGGCGCCGGGTCGCCCATGCAGTAGCAGCATCGCCGGTTCGCGTTCCACCATGAGGGAGCACAGGGCCGCGGCGCGGTCGTGATCGGGCATCAGGGCCCCGGCGGGGCAGGGCGCTGGGGCCGCTTGCCTGACGATCCCGGTGAGCCGGCTGTCCACCAGGTCCGAGCCCAGCAGGTGACGCATGATCCGATCGGCGAGCCGCAGTTCACCCGTGGGCTCCACGACGACGAGGCCGTGGGCGAGGAGGGGCCCCTCCGCGGCGAACACCAACCACGTCTCGGCCATCCCGGCTAGGTCAGCCGCGACGGTCCGCAGCGCGAGTCCCGCAGTGACCGGGCCGTCGGTCAGGTCACTGACCAGTCGCCTGCTGTCGGCGTCCACTTCGGACAAGAGGCACAGCAGCAGCGCATCCCGTTGGTGGGTGTCCAGCCCGAAGGTGTCCACCAAGGCGGGTAACCGCAGTTCGACGGTTGATGCCGCCAGCCGCTTGCCGATCAGGATCGCCATGTTCCTGGCCTCGCGGCGGTGGTCCGATTCCTCGCCGGACTCGTCCTCGGCGCATGCCCGCAGTAACAGCTGTATCCGGGCCAGTTCCTGCCGCAGATGCGTGAGGCTGTCGGGGTATCCTTCGTCGGTCATCGCGCACCGATCCGGTAGGTCACGTTCCGCCTGCCCAGCCAGGGCACCGCCGCGATGGGCGCGTCGTGTCCGGCGAGGTGCAGGATGACGTCGAGTGGGCCGCCGGTTAGCTCGACCACGACCTCGTTCTCGGTCAGCCGCACAGTCCCGGCCCGGCACAGGAAATGGCCGGCCAGATAGCCGGGGCTGGACTCGGCGAACTGGCCAAGCCACCGCGACCAAGCCCGCAGCACGGCGACGGCAACCAGACCGACCGTGGCGTCGGCCGACGGCACTCCGAGCAGCCCATCCGGTAGTGCGTCGGCGGGATCGCTGTCCAGCGTGATCCGCTGGGCTTGCGCCGCGAGGATCACCGCGTCACGGACCTTCGCGCAGCGGTCGCCGTCGGCCTGCCGCCACAGTTCCAGCAAGGTGCCCGGTGACTGCTCGGGAAGCCCAGCGAACACGTGCGCGGCCGGATCGCTCGGGTTGGTGCCCGTCAGCCGGGCGGCGACGGCCAACAGTGTTGCCGAGAGGCCGTCCGCGAAACCGGCGCGCGTCAGCAGCGCGGGCAGGCGCAGGTCCGACACGGAGCGCAGGAGCAGCAACACTCCCGCGTTCGGGCTGGTCACGATCTCGTCGGGCCTGTTCACGGCCGTCATCGTCAACACGCGGGCCAGCTCATCCGACTCGGCCGACCCGTCAGGGTTTCGCCAGGCGGCCATCGCATCAGTGACCACCTGGATGACTGTGGGCTTGCCTGCCCAGTCCGGATGTTCCGCGATCAGGGCGGCGGTGAGCAAAACCGTCGAATAGTGTCCCGGCCCGGCGGCTCCGATCCGCTGTCCGAGCTCCACCGCCCCGGGTGCGTCGGTGAGCAGTCGGCGTGCCGCGTCCCGTACCTTTGCCGCCGGTGGCCCGCCCGCCGCCGGGGTCGTCATGGCTGGGCTCGGAGTGGCTGGGGTCGGCGCCGCTGGGGTCGGCGTCGCTGGGGTCGGGATGGCCGCCGTCGGGATGGCTGGCGTCGGCGCGGCTGGAGCCGGAGTGGTTCGGCCGAGCTCGACCGGAACTCCGCCCAGCCTGTGCGCCATCGCGACCCTCCACTCGGCGAACACGCTGTCCTGGGCGCGAGCGATTGATCCGGTGCGTAGCAGGGGAACGCCGTGGTCGGCAAAGAACGCCAAGACGGTGCTCGGTGTTTCCCCGCCAAGCTCCGGCCGTATCGCCCCGGCGATTGGATCGTCCTGGTTCGCCAGAACGACAGCCGGGCGAAATCTGGTGAAGTCCGGGAGCAGAAGTGGCGAGTTCACGTTCACCACCGCGTACGGTATATTTTCCGCTTCGCGCCGCTCTCTTTCCGCTGCGCGCATCACGTCTCTCGGCACCGAAGGCTCATTCTCCGGCGCAGACGGCAGATTTTCCGGCACGTAAGACAAATTCTCCGGCGCGGACGGCAGATTATCGGGCAACGAAGGCTCATTCTCCGACGCAGACGACACATTTTCCCGGACGGGCTGCACATATTCCGGAATGGGAGGCATGTTTTCCGCTGTGGACGGCGCAACGCCGCCGGATGCGGTTTGGTGGTCACGATCGGCAGCCATATCGGCGGCGAGTGCCGCGCCAAATCCCAGCAGCACCGGTGTTCCGCCCAAGCGAACCGCTATGGCGGCGAGCCAGCCCTCGACCATCGTGGTCACAGTGGACAGTTGCTGATCCGGCGTGCCTATCAGTGACAATCGCCAGTCGTGCCCAGGTGTCCCACGGGGGAACACCAGGTTCAACTCCATCCCCAACCGCGAGAACGGCCACGAGCCCGCCACACCAAACGGCGAGTAGGTAGCCGCGACCGAGAGAGTGGCATCGGATAACCAACGATCAAACTGGGTGACACCGAGTCGATTGAGTTCCCACGGCACCCGGGCGCGGGCCGCCTCCGGCAGCAACGCCCCGGTGCGGCGCAGCAAGCCTCGGAGTCCGATTCGTCGCAGCACGCTGAAAACGTCGTCGGCGAGCGCCGAGGACGAATGCCAACGACCCAGCCGCCGGACGATGTCCTCCGGGAGCACCACCCCAAGAGTCCATAGTGTACTGAGATCGGCGATGCGAACCCCGCCCGACCGAACTGGTTCCTTTGGTGTCGGGTCAGTGGGAAGGCACCACTGTTCGGCCACTGCGGTGTGGGCATCATCATCCAGCACGCTCAGGACGTCCGGCAGTGTTCCCTGCCGGTGCAGGGCCGCCAGAACCGGACCGGCGGACGGGCCACGGATCGCGTCGAGCACGGTGACATCAGGCGGACGGTGGCCGGAGGGCGCCAGTGGCCGGTAGTACCAGCGGCCAACCGCTCGGCCGTGGACATGGTCGGCGAGATAGCGTGCGGTGTAGTCGGCTTGGTCGGCGAACCGCATCACCTTCATCCCGTCCTGCCCCTCGTCGCCGATCGCGCGGATGATCGCTCCGGCGAGCGCTTCGGCCCAGCGACGGGCGAGGTCCGGCGCGTCTGGGTCTAGTACGCAGTCGGATCGGATGTCACGGCACACGTACACGGCCTCGCCGATACCGGTCAACGCCGTCAGCGCCGTGTCCAGCGCGCCAGGCAGGGTTGTGCGGGCGATCTGATCGAACGCCCGAGCTGCCGCGGAATCCCGCTGGCCCACTAGGTACTCGCAGTGCAGCGAGTCGATCCGGCTGTCCATCGCCTCAGCCCTGCGAGGAGAGACGCCCGGCCAGCGCCCGCGCGGTATCTGGGTAATTCGTGAGCAGGCTGGTGGCCAGGGCGGCGAGGATGTTCTGGTCGGCGTCGAGCAGGGTGGCTATGGCCAGCGGCAGGTTCGCGTCCTGCGACCCGCCGGTGACACCGTCCATGCCGCCCCGGACGACCAGCGTCCCGTCCACGGTCACTGTGCGATCGGAGCCAACGGTCAGGCAGGGCAGAAACTTCTTCTCCAGCTCCGACCACGCTCCGACGGTCAGGGCCGGCTTGTCCTTGCCTGCCGGCAGTTCAATCCGAAGCTCACGAAAACCGTTGTTGTCAGCCAGGTACATGCGCCACGGTTGCGCATCGGATTCTCCGGTGATCGGCTCAGCGAATCGAAGCGTTCGAGCCGCGAGTTCGCCGGGCACGGTAAGTCCCTGGGCCACCGTGACTCCGTCGTCGGCCACAGTAAGGTCCGGAACCTTGCCGGACTCGAAAGTGTCCTGGTCGCCTTCCTTCTTGATCTCCACGGAGAACCGGTCCGGACCGACGTTCACCGCTGTGGTCTTGGCGGGGTGTTCGACCCTCGCGGCAATGACTCGGACATAGCGACGCTGACCGGGGTCGATGGTGAGCTGGGGATCGGTCGGGTTGGTGGTGATCCTGGCCAGGAACACCGGCCATTTCTTGGCTGCCCTGGGCGGTAGGCAGGTGGCGTCGAACGACCAGTCACACTCGGGCACCAGCGGTGGCTGGTCTGGATTCGGCGGCTCGGACGGCTTTGTCACCTGCTGCACGAAGGGAACCGGTTCTTCCGTCCAGCGGGTATCCCGCTGGTCCGGATCGAACGCCTTCGGTGCCGGGTCGCTCGACGTTTCCTGATAGCACAGGAAAAGGTCATAGGTGAACGCGCTGTCAGTTCTCGGCTTGACCTCCGCCACTACGGTGGGGTTGGTAAGCACGAGTTCCCGGCCATAACCGTCCACAGCGAATCCCGGTTGAATGGACACCGTGTTGTTGTCCTGCGTCACTGTGAGGCCGGAAGCGATTCCCCAGGCATGGCCCGAGATGTTGTGCCGCCTGCGCATGGCGACGTGGTAGTCCTGTTCGTCGGTGAAATCCTGCAGCCGCAGGATCTGGTCGTCGTAATACTGCACCCGCTTGATCGAATCGCTCGACATGGTCACCTCCGGTGCGTCAGATCGGTCACGACAGGTCAAGGACGCCGCTGGCCTGGCACAACACACCACCCGGCAGGACACCGAATGCTATCGCCGTGACCTTTTCCGCCTCGCCGTCAATTTCGGCCGGAGTCGTGATCACGCCCTCTGCTTTGAGAAACGGCTGACATGGAACCGGCTTCGGTTTCTGGCTGTCGACGACCAGCACGATAGTCAGGGCGCTGATCAGCTTCGAGGAGAGATTGACGACCGTGATGTCCGCGGTGATCTGGTTGCGCTCCGCACCATTATCTTGCTTCCGCAGCGAGACACCGAGGGCCGCAGCGTTGGTGGAGGAACCCTCCGGGTCGGCGTGGACTATCGGACCGCGCACCCTGAGCCGCCCGCGTACGGCGGTATTGCCACCCGCATCAACCGTGAGCACCGGGACGAAGTCCGATGAAGACTCCGATGAAGACATCGTGCCAACGACGAACCGGCTCCGGTCCACCGCGCCGGGTATGAGCGGCGGCTCCAGCTCGATTCGTAACTCTTGCCCCTCGGTGCTGTCGGGGCGGTAGCAGTTCCACGGCCGAGCCTGGGTCTGTAGCCGCTCCAGCGAGCCGATCTCCGCCTTGCCAGTGGTCACGTCCTGGGCGTTGAGCCCTCCGGCCAGCTCGCATCTTCCTGCGGCGGTGATGGCCAGCAGCTCTCGAACGGCACCGTCAGCACCACTGACCCGGAAGGCGAATACGGGTTCGAGCGCCATTTCATGGCCTGCTGGGCCACAGACCGCGGCAGCGACAACCCTCGTGCCGGTTCCCGGTTGCTGTGATTCGTCGAAGGCCGGGTTGCCGTCGTGCAGGTTGAACTCGTGCTGGCGCCGCTTTTCCACCAGGTAAGCCTGTTCGTCCACTAGATCGCAGGTGCGCAGAAACTGCCCTTCCAGGTAATGCGGACGTTCGGGCGGCGTCGCGGATCCGTTCATGGCAGTGTGCCGATCTTTTTCAGGCCCACTACCCACGGTGTGTGCCCGCCTGGCGGGATGGCGTGCCGGACCTGAACGAGATCGCCGGAGCCGACGGTCGGGAAAAGGGTCCTGACCTCGGCAACGGTGGCCGGATTCCATTCGGCCCATTCGGCTACGACCACGCCACCTGCGGTGAACATGGCGGTCGCCTCACTCAGCCCCCGGCCATAGGCATCCGTCGGTAGCCTCGTGCCGCCCGGCGGTCCGTGCAGCATCCTGCGCACGGTCATGTCGACCTCCGGCTCACCGTGCGCCCCAACCACCACCTGGGCGAGAGTCAACCCCTTGCCGGTGGGCGGCTTGTCCGCGGCGGTCCGCAACATGTCGGCCGCCCACCAGCCAAGCAAGTGGAGGAAGTGGCCGGGCAACTCACCCCACGAACCGTTGATCCACTCGGGATTGAAGCAGGCACCACCAGGCGGATTCGTCGTGACGCGATTGTTCAGCCAAACCCGCAGCGCCGCCATTTTTGTGAGGTCCAGGTTCGTTGCATCGGCGATGGCTTCGTTCACCACGGCGCGCGCGTTTTTCGCCGGGCCCACGGTGATCTCGACGTCCTCGGTTACCAGGGGATGATCCTTGTCGCCGCTTTTCGTCTCCGCGTAGGCGATGCTGACGTCATATATTCCCGGTGTCGGATCGAGGGGCACCTGCCGATCAGCGACCAGCACCAGGTCTTGCCCCGTCGGGCTGATCGCGTAGCCAGGGCCGACCGTGACATTGCCGGATGTTGCGGAGACGTTGAGTCCCTGCACGACACCCCAGCCATCGCGCTGCCCGGCCAGCCGCCTGACCGAGGTGACCCACGAGATGATCCTGTTGAGATCGTCACTGGTCAACACCTGTCCACAAGCGAACGTTGGATACACCGATGCACTGCTGGGCAAGGAGTCTGTGGTCATGAGGTCACCGCCGCGCCAATCTGGAACCAGCTGTCGAACACGCCACCGGGGACACCATTGCCACTCGGCAACTGACCGCCGAGATGACTACCGTCGACCGGCAGACCGTTCTCGTCGGTCAGGAAATCGCAAAGCAGCGACACGTACACCCAGTGTCCCACCGGGACAGCCGGAACCGGGTAGGTGATGACCTTCCTGGCCGTATCCAGTTCCGGTGATCTCCCATCTGGACAGGGCAGTCTTTTCCGGTCCGCGAACGGGCCCGTAGCCGTTTGGACGAGGAAGGTGTTCGGGGAAACGCCATGCGCGGTGGCGTGCAGCGGACGCTCGAAGCGCACGACCAGATCGCGCAACTGTGATACCCCGTTATGCGGCCAGTTCACCGATGAGATCCGGGTCAACCGGCCTGGCGGGAACAGGGTTTGCCGTACGGGTTCGACCGTGCAGGGTTGTCCGTCGCCAACATTGCGAACGACGGCAAGCGGAATCAGGTCCCGGTCTTCGTTACCCTGGTCGTCGTACCAATCATTGGTGATGATTTTCTGCCATCGTGTGCGGTCGGTGACCCACACGGGTTCCGCGCTTTCCCGCACCCGGTTGTACTCGGACTTCGGTGCGTCGGCCGATGCAATGGATACCGGCGGGACCGGTTCGGTCGTTTCCTCGTGATAGCGGATACACAGCAGTGCCGGCAGGGAACAGAGCGACACGTCGACGTCCGGCTGCTTGCCGCGAACCACCTCCCGGCCGTGTCTGTCGAGCCCGACGCCGGGGCCGACCCGCACACAGGTCGACGAGACAGCACTGACAACCAGCCCATCGAGGATTCCCCAGCCGTGGCACAACCGGTTGTGTGCCCGGTGAACCCGCAACGAATAATCTGGATCAGCGGCGAAGTCTCTCGCGGCCATCGCCTTCCCGGTGAAGTACAGGTTGCGTTCGAGTTGCTGTGTGGTCAGGGGATCAAAGGTGCTGGGCATTACCGGGCTGCCACCTCAATTCATCGTCGCGGCGGGCAGAGAAGGAGGAGACACAATGGTGTTGACACCCACGATGGATTGCGCTCCGACCACGACCCGGCCGGACACCGCACAGAGTTCGTAACTGGCGGTGGCCGGCCGTTCCGCGTCGATCAGCGCGCGGACCGCGTCCCGGACACCCTCGATCTCGAGCCAGGCCGACGGCAGGTAGACCCGGAAGTGGTGCCCGGTGGTCATGACGGCAGCGGCATCCTTAGCCGGATCGCCCACACCAATCAGCTTTGCCTTGCCCACCTGGGAATAGGTCCCGATCCGCAGCCGGCCGACCGCTTCTGCGCCCCACAGCTGGGTCGGGCCGCACAACACCGCCCGGTCGGGTCGGCAGAGGATGAACCAGCCGCCTACCGCAGGCTTTCCCTCCAGCAGCACTGGAAAGTGAGTGCGCCCGACGTTGACGCCGGTGAGATTGGTCAACAGTGCGACCAGCAGTATCCGCAACGCCGCCGGGGTACCCCTGATTTGCATGGCCGCGACGCCCGCCTGAAGCATTCTGCGTTCGCGTTCGTAACGCACGGTTTCCGCCGCGCTGGTGGGGCCCGTGGACAGTGCGATGCCGAACCAGCTCGCCAGAAACCGCATGGGCACCCCGCCCGGCACGGCACCGAGATCAAAGGATGCCGGCAGATCGCGGATGCGGGCGATGATCGGATCCCATTCACCGCCCAGCGCGCCGAAAAAACGCTCCAGCAGATCCCGGCTCTCGTCGTCGGCGCGGAACACCGCAGGAAGGAAATCCAGCCACGTCGCCTTGGGATAGTGCACCCGCATCGCGTGGATGGCGAGGGTACCGCCGGTCGGCCGCGTCAGGCGCAACCGGACGGCGAGATAGCGGCCCGGTCCGGACCGTACCGGCCAGTCGACGGTGTGCGCCGCCAGGTCGTTCGGTGCGTGGTGATGGCCGCTTCTGGTCCAGTCGCCCTCGTCGATCTGCCAAGGTGGCTGGTGAAACGATGCAGTCTCCACTGTGGCCACGCTCTGCGCAGGCATGCTGGAGAAGTCCAGTTCCACCCGGTCCCACGCGCACTGGTCGATCCGGCTGTCCAGTACCAGGCTGGTCCAGGTGCCAACAGTGTGGGTCGGTACCACCGTCAGGTCGCCGTGGTCGGACACCTGATCCCGGGTCGCGGTGCGCCATCCGGTGCGCTGGTCCAGCAGCCAGTGCGTCGGTCCCCTCGGCCTCATCGGTCCCCGCCCTTCGTGAACGTGACCGTGACGCCGTCAGGTTTGAGCACGGCGAGCTGGCCTGGCTTTAGCCGCACCGTGTACGTCTGCTTGTTCGGCGTCTCCGTAGGCGCCGGCTCAACGTCGATCTCGATGTCGGTGGCGTTCTGGAACCCGGTAACCGAAAGCAGCTCGCGCCACAGGTCAGCGAACCGCAGCTCGGTGCGGAACATCGCGCCCGGTCCGGGGGCGAAGGGGTCCATAAACCGCTTGACCGCCTTGATCACGTCCTGTTTGACCTGATCTTCAGTCCGGTCCGGGGGAAGGCGCCGCAGCGTGATCGTGAGTGCGAACTCGACCAGTTCCGGCTGAGTGACATGCAGTTCGGTGGCGAGCACCCGAACCCGCTCCAGCGACCGGCAGACCGTGGCGAGTAGCACCGGGGCCACGCGCGGCCCGTACGCCTCGCGGCGGGCGGCGATGACGACCGTGACCACACCGGGAACCTGCTCGCCCGGATGATCCGGGTGGACCAGCGGCCGGGCGATCGCGTCGGCGACCCCGGGAACCTGCCGGGCGAAGCTGGCGTAGTCCTCCGCTGTGACCGCCCGGCGTTGGCTGCGCAGCATCGCCTTCGCGGAGGTCTTGAGCTCCTCAAGTGACTGCCGGTCGGCGCCGCCGGTGGCGGGTCGGTGGTTGGTGACATGGTCGACCCCGGGGAGTTCGGCCAGCAGGGTCATCACCGCCCCGGCGGGAACGTTGCCCGCGACACCACCGCCGTGGCGATAGCTCGCGGCCACGATTTCGGCGTTAGCCGGGGGAATCAGGCCACGGCGGCCGTCGCCGAAAGTGACCACCCCGGTAGTGGGTTCCAGCATGAAGTCCGGATCGGCCGGTCCGGATGAGAGCAGATCGGCCTTGGCGTTCCAGCGTCTGGCGGGGCCGGCCTCCGCACGCGTCTCCAGGACGACGCTGGTCAGCTCGACCGGGGTCTGCCGGAGCTGGTAGGTCTCGCTCGGGTGCCCTTCGGAATGTCCCAGCAGCTCCTCGTGCTCGGTGACCAGGTTTCGGGCGCTCACAGTGTTCAGCGACACCGCTTCGACCAGCGGTTCCAGTTCCTCCGCGTAGGCACCCTTGGCCAGTCGGCACCGTAGCCAGTAGCGCTCGCCGTCGACCTCGCGCACGGACGTCAGGGGAACGTCCTGGGGGCCGGCGATCACCAGGTAGCCGTCGTGGGTCAGCCGGCCGGTCGTATCGCTCAGCACGGACACCGGCCGCCACTCCAGGGCGGTGTCAGAACCGCGATGCGCCTGGTACTCCCAGGTCAGCTGCACCGGCGGGTCCGGAAGCTCGTTCACCTCCGCCGCGCTGAGCGACTGGAGCAGGCCCGCCTCCGGCGGCACTTTCACCTGCAACCGCAGCAATTCGGGGAAGCGGGCCGGTGGCGCGGGGGTGCCGTCGGCGACCGGAGCCAGCGGGGCGAACCCCAGGTACAGCGCGTCGCCGTGCTTCGGTCGGCAGCCGAACGGCCGGTACGTGGGCGGCGGGTCCATCAACGGCTGGAGCACGGGTGAGTACTGGCCCTGGTGCGCGACCCCGATGTGGGTCAGCGGATAGGACACCAGCGCCAGGTCCTCGTCGGTCTCGAACACCACCGGTGAGCCGTCGGCGCCGATGGCCGATGCTTGGGTGCCACTGGACACCCGCGCGTCGGGCACCTGGGCCATCGGCACGAACGTGAGATCGACGGTGGCCGGCACCGCCGGATGCTGCGAGAACCCGACCAGTTCCAGGAACTTCACGTAGGCCAGGTCGGGCATCCGGTTGGTCTCGTAGAGCAGGGTTTCGGTAAGCCAGCAGAACAGCTCGACCAGCGCGGTGCCCGGATCGCTGGCATTGAAGTCGGTCCACTCCGGCACGAACCGGATGATCCGCCGCCGCGCCTCGGCCACCAGGTCGTCGTAGGTCCGGGTGTCCAGGTTTGGGAAGTCGAGTGTCATCGCCGGCCTCCGGCCACGGCGGCGTCGCCCTCGTCAAGAACGAACGGATAGACCACGTTCTGGGTCGCGTTGTTCGCGCGGATCCGGTAGTCGACCCGGATCAGCAGGCAGTGCGGGGTGTCCGGCGGAACCTCGGCCCGCACGTCCAGCAGGTCGATCCGGGGCTCCCACCGGATGAGCGCCTCCCGGACCTGCTCGATGACCACACCATGCAGGGTCGCGGTGTTGGGCTGGAAAACCAGATCGTGGATGCCACAACCGAAGTCGGGGCGCATGACGCGTTCCCCGAGCGCGGTTGCCATGATCATCAAGATGCCCTGCTGAATCTTCTCCGAGCCTTCGACCAGCCGCGGCCGACCGGCCACATCCCACCGGATCGGAAACGCCATCCCCTTGCCGAGCATGTCGATGTCCATGCTCAGCCCCCGATCCGTACGGTGCCCACGGCCAGCACCCTGCCGACTGGAAGGTCGACCGGGTCGTTGCAAGTCAGCACGGGGTCTCCGGCACGCGCCGCGGGCTTGCCGTTGATCCGGACGGTAAGGCTGCCGACCATCACCCGGCCCTGGTTGGTCGGTGGTTTGACGAATGTCCCGCCCGGCGGAATGTGCGGGGGCAGGTTCGTCGCGGTGCTGCCGACGGTGGCCGCGGGCCGGCCCTCGATCCGGACGTTCCGGGACAGCTGCCCGATCAGCGTGCCGCTGAAGGGCAACGGCACCGGGGTCGGTGGCACCGGACCGGGTGGTTGCACCAGGTGGGTGTCCATCCCGGTGACCCGGTCCCCTAGCTTCGCCGCCGGTTTGCCCATGCGCTGTCTTCCCTCCAGGAGCAACGTTCTCTAGTTGATGTCCACGGTCAGGCCACGGATGGTGACCTTCTGCCCGGCCGTCGTGGACAATGTGGTGCCGGCCTCGGCCTTCAGTGACGTGCCCGCAGTCAGTCCCAGGCTCTGATCGGCCTTCGCCTTAACGGTGGTGCTCGCGTCGAGTTCGATGGTCTTGCCCGACAGCGTGATGGTCCCCTCCGGTGCGGACAGTTTGATTCCGCCGGAGCCTGCCTTGATCGTGATCTGCTTCCTGGTGCTGTCGATGGTCACCGAGCACTGCTTGTCCTTGTCGATCACCTCGACCTTCTCCTTGCCCGGCGTGTCGTCGAACCGGATCACGTGGCCACTTCGGGACGTGATGAACCGCCAGTTGTTCTCGGTTGCCTTGCCGTCGTCGGCCGGAGGCGGGTCCGCGGCGTTCCACACGGAGCCGAGGACGTAGGGCGCACGGCTGTCGCCCTGGAGGAAACCGACCAGTACCTCATCGCCGGTCTCCGGACGGAACACCATTCCCCTGCGTTTGCCCGCCATTGGGGTGACCAGCCTGGCCCAGTCGCTGCGCACGTCGCCCAGTTCCGGGTAGCTGACCTTCACCCGGCCGAGGTGTTCCGGATCGTTCAGGTCGATCACGAGACCAACCAGCAGGCCCTGTCCGGCGAAATGTGGCATCTGTCCTCTCAGGGGTGCTTGAAAATGGCTTTGTAGCCGGTCATTTAGCGGAACCTCAGGTATGGCGTAGAAAGCCGCTTCGGCGGTTGTCAAATAAGCTCTCAGTCCTCTCGGCGGCAGTCGAAGGAGGTGCGGTAGCCCGAGTCACCCAGCGAATGCCGGGTTCCCGTGACGAAGTAGGTACCATCGAATCGACGCCCGAGCCCGTCGATGCGCATCTTGCGGCCGGCCCTCAGCTCCGGCAGACCGACCGTGGACCCGGTGGCCTGCACCATGCTCTGCCCGATCTCCGCGAGCCGGTCCTTGGCGATCCGGTGTGCCTCCTGCTCACTGGCGACAACGGCGGATATGACCTCGCCCCGCCCGGCGAACGCGGCCCGCACGGCCGGGTCGCCGGAGGACCCCCGTTTCGCGGTCGCGGTGATCTGCTTCTTGCGCCTGCGATCCCACGCCCGCACCACCACCTCGTTGACCTGCCGCGCGGTGTTCAGCGTCGGCTCGAACTCGATCAACGATTTGCCCCAGGTCAACCGGTAGTCGACCCGACCGGCCGCGGCCGATGGCTCGAAGTGCAGCACGGCCTTGCCACCGCCGCGCTCCTCGTCCACCCACAGGTCGTAGCCGGCCCGCGCGGCCAGTCTCATCAGGAACAGCACGTCGTACTCGTTGTCCTGCAACAGGTACGGATACGGCTGTTCGGCCGAGGGCGCGGTGCGGATCGGCACACCGAGCCGGTCGGCGACCTGCTTGGCGATTTGGCTGTCGGTTTTGTTCTCGTATACGAAGGTGTTCTGCTTGTCGCGCAACCGATGCAGCAGGTTGAGCACGGTCACCACCAACGTCGGCCGGCCGGAGGCCGGGAAACTCGGTCGCATCGCGGTGATCTCACCGGTCATCAGCCGGCTCAGTGCGCCCTTGCCCCGGTAGCCGACCCACAGTTCCAGTTTCTTACCAGGCAGGAAGGTGGTGCTGTCGCTGTATTTGAACGTCCGTTTGGCACTGTCCCAGTTGTTCACTGTGATCGAGAAGCTGTCGACTTCGTCGATACCGTCGCGGTAGGTCACGTCCAGCACGTCGTGCAACACGTCGCGCGGCATTCGTTTGCCCGGCGGGTTCACCTCGAACGCCGGAACGTAGAAGTCCTGGTCTTGGTAGATCACCTGGCCGGTGCTCATGAGGTCCCCAACGGCAGCGGCGGAATCTCCAGCAGTGTCCCCGGCTCTGGTCGCCTCGGATCGACGCCGGGGTTGGCGTCGGCGATCGTTCGCCAGTGCCGGGGATCGTCGTATGCCTCGGCCGCGACGCCGGCCAGCGTGTCCCCCCGGGCGATGACCCGGATCTTGGTGTGATCCGGGGACTGGAGCTTCAGCTCGGCGAGCTGGGTCTCCAGCGACTTGTACTCCCGCATGGTCAGGGTCACCGTCGCCCGCAGCGGAATGCCTGCCGGGCTGAACAGGGTGAAGCGCTGCTGCACCTGCTCGGCGACGGCGGTGAACGACAGCCCCTTGCCCCAGGTGACCCGGAACCGGGGGGCGGCATGGGTCGCCGGCTGGATCTTGACGAGCTGGTAGACGTGCCTGGTCAGCGTGGTCACGTCGACCGCCTTGTCGCCCATGCCGGACTCGGTGGTGTCGAACAGCAGCTCCAGGGTCAGCCGCTCGGTATCGCCCCGGACGAACTGGAGAATCGGCGAATCCACCCCGGGGATGCCGATCTCGGCGAACTGGGCGCCCTTGGTCAGGGTGTAGTCGGCCGGGTTGAACTGGGCGTCGAACTGGTCGAGCAGGCCACGGGCCCGGTCGACGGCGGCCTTGTCCAGGACCTCAAAGTGGATCTTGGTGAGGGTCATCGGCTCAGGACCTCTTAGCCTGCGCTCGACCGACGGCCACCGGCGTCCGGCCATAAGTCGGTGGCCTCCGCCAGCATCGCGGCGGCCCGCCGGTCGCGGTCCAGCCGGGCGACCACCAGGTCCACGATCCGGTCCAGCTCCCCGTCCGTCCACGAAGGACTGTCGGGTTGAGTGCGCACCTGGCTGGTCATGTTCTCGATGTGCAGTGGCACGGCTGTCATCTCCTCCGTTCAAGACCCTCGTGGGCCAGTTCGATCGTCTCCACCGCGACCCGGCTCTGCGACGCGTCGAGCTCCGGGCCGATCCAGGTCACCGGCAGGGCGCGCTGGAACCGCCATTCGGCCACCACCTTGCTACCGCTCGCGTCGCGCACCAGGATCGCGCCGCCGCGTCGGCGGACGGTTCCTGCCGCCAGCTCGGCATACCAGTCCCACAGCACCCGGTCCGCCACCCCGCGCCGCAGGGTGATGTCGCTCTGCGTAACCCGCACGGGCAGCTTGTGCACGTGAGTGTTCAGCCCGCCCTCAATGAAGTCCTGGATCTCGGTGCGCAGCCGCAGGCCGCCGCACTCGCTGAAGCCACCGACCGACAGCGCATCCAGTCGCACCTCGAACCGGAAGCCAACGAACGGGTAGGTCTGCGTGCCCAGCTCAGCCATTGCCGCCTCCCGGCTGCTCGGCCAGCACACCTGCCGGGGTCCGGACCATTCGGACCACCAGGAACTCGGCCGGCGGTGGTGGCTGAATCCCGATCAGACAGGCGATCCTGCCTTCGGCCAGATCCGCAGGAGGGTTGACGGACTCGTCGCAGCACACCGAGTACGCCTCGTCCGGTGTCGCACCGGCCAGCAGACCTCTGCGCCTGGCGTCCTCGAGGACATCGCGCACCAAACTTTCCAGCTCGCCGCAGAGTTTGGTCCCGTTGGCCTCGAACGTGGTCCACGCGGTCTCCACGGCGACCTGTTCCTCCAATGCCACCAGCAGCCGCCGCACGTTCAGCCGCCCCAACCACGAGTGCCGCTTGGTCAGCGTCCGGTTGCCAAGTACCCGGACACCGCGTGCCATCCGGATCACGTTGACGCCGGCGTGGTCAAGGTCGCCGTGCTCCACCGAGTCCAGGTCGACGGCCGTGTCGATGGCCAGTTGGAGCACGCTGCCCGCCGGGGCCTTGTGCACGCCAGTCGTGTTGTCTCCCAACGCACACAGCCCGGCGACGTGGCCGCTGGGCGGGACTATGGTCCGGCTGGTAGGCGTCCGGCTGGTCACGTTACGGTCGGGCACCACGATCCAGGGGTGGTACAGCGCGGCGTAGGAAGAGTCGAACTGGTCTCGCCACGCGATCACGTCAGCCGTGCCTGCGGGGAGACCGTCCACGCCCTCGCGGGGGACGTCCAAGAGCGCGACCCGGTCCCGCCGCCGTTCACAGTGCCAGACTGCCGCCTGCTGCACCCGGGCGAGCGCCGCGAGGTCGAACACCGGGCGCGGCGGACGAAGCTCCACTGAGGACTTTGGGGCACAGGGCCGTGGTCTGGGCACCCCGCCCTGCGACGCCGGAGGCGAGAAGCAGTCTGGCACGCTCACCAAGGAAACCTCGTCGACCAGGTCAAGCGCCTCGACACCCCATCGAGTCGGCTCTGCGCCGAAATGCTCGGGACGCAGGGTGGACAGACCGTCGGCACCGCCGGTGAGCAGCACGCCGTCGGCGGAGCCAGCTGACGGATACCCCACGGCGGTGCCCGCTGGATACCCAACACCGTCGGCCCACCACCGCACCGCCACCAAACGAGAACCGGTCACCAGATCGTTGAGGACGGCGATCGGGTCTCGGCCAGCCGAGGCGTCCGGGGCGCTCGCCAGCCCGCGCCAGACCTCGCGAACCCCACCGCAGCGCAGTTCCAGTGAGAATCTTCCGTGCATCATCGGCCGCACATGGCACTCAACCGCGTTGCCCCAGGTGCCAGGACTGCTGGCGGTCACCACCAACGCGGTGTCGGCGTCCCCGACCGGCACGATCGCGCTGGCGGCCACGGCATCGTCCGGGTTGGCGACCCGGACGACCCAGCATCGGTTGCCGCCGTTGGCGAAGAACGCCTCCACCGCGTACGCGAGGTACGAATACGGAAGCGTCCTGCCGAACACCCCCTGGAACTGGCTCAGGCCGTCGACCCGGACCGCGCTGTGCAGCGGTCCGCGCTCGGCCACGCCGACGAAACCGGCGACGTCGGTCGGTACGATGCTACGGCCCTGCGGTGCGGCGTCCAGCCATTCCATCCGGACACCCGGGGTACGGTGCGCGCCAAGCGGGTTCGAGAGCACGGTGCTGGTCGACTGGCCGCGCATGTTACGCCGCGTCCAACTCGAAGCTTTCCACGACCAGCACCAGTTCCTCGATCGCCACCTCGGTGGCGGTGCCGCTCAGCGACGGCGCGGAGTACTGCTTCGGCCAGGCGTTGGTGAACTTCCAGCGCAGTGCGGGCTTGCCTGCCTCGTCGTTGAGCACGATGTGGCCGGTGCGACGCACGACGGTGCCTTCCAGTACCGCACGCCGCCAGTCCCACAGCTCCCGGTTGGTGGTGAAGCCCCGTTTCAGGGTGATGTCGCCGAACTTCTTCAACCCAGGCAGTTTGATCACCGTGAAGTCCATGTTGCCCTCGCGGTACTCGATGACGTCCTGCTCGGTGTTGGCCCCACTGCACTCCGAGAAACCGTGCGACCCGGCGAGTCCGTCGATGTCGAGGGTGAAGTTGAACGCCGCGAACGGGTCGACTCGCTTTCCGGTCTGTGCCATCGTCTTTTCTCCAGATGGTCGGTCGGGATCAGGTGGCGGCCTCGATGGTCTTCTGCGAGAAGCGCAGCACCACGAATTCCGCGGGACGCACCGCGGCGAGGCCGATCAAGCAGATCAAGCGGCCGTTGAGGATGTCGTCGACAGACATGGTGGAGTTGTCACACCGGACGAAGTAGGCCGCCTGGCGGGTGCTGCCCATCAGCGCGCCGTCCCGCCATACCTGCTCCAGGAAGGTGTCGACCGTCCGGCGCAACCTGGCCCAGGTGGGTTCGGAGTTCGGCTCGAACACCACCCACTGCAGGCTTCTTTCCACCGATTCCTCAACGTAGGTGAACAGCCTGCGCACGTTGATGTAGGTCCAGTCCGGTTCGCTGGAGATCGTCCTAGCGCCCCATACCCTGATCCCTTGCCCGGTGGTCCGGAAGTCCCGGATCACGTTGACACCCTGGGGGTTGAGTATGTCTTGCTGTCCCTTGGAGATCGTGAACTCCAGCGGCCCGACACCGGGTTGCACGTCCCGGGTGAGGATGCCCTGCACCTGGTAGTTGGCCGGCGCCTTGTGCACGCCCCTGGTGACGTCGTTGTGGGCGTAGATCCCGGCGACGAATCCGCTTGGCGGTACCAGGATCGGTGCCCGGCTGGACGAATCGAGTATCCGCAGGTGCGGGTAGTAGATGGCCGCGTAGTTGGACCGGCGGGAGACGAACTGGGTGGCGATGGACTTGACGTCCGAGGCGCCCTGCTCCACGTCGAGGATGGCAAACCGGTCCCGCAGCGACTCGCACTGGTCGAGGACGCTCCCGACGATGGTCACGCGTTCGTTGCTGTCCGTTATCAGGGCAGCGTTTACGGCGTCGGGCACCGCGAGGATGGCAACCTCATCCAAGGCGGCAAGCGCGGCCAGACCGGTGGGGCCGGACCCGCCGGATCCGTCGCGGCCCTGGAAGTCCTTGGCGGTCGGTTTCACCGAGGGGTCGTCGGCTTCGACTGCGAGCGGGGTCCAGTCCCCGTTGCTGGGCACGGAGGGGGTTTTGTCCTTCGGCCAGGACAGCGAGATCAGGTGCGAGGCGGGGTTGACCACACCCTCCGCGAACCGTCCGGCGCTGCGGTCGGCACCGAGTTCGTCGTAGTCCTCGGACACCGTCGGCGGGAATTTGACCACGTCGATGGTCTCCGGCGGCTTGCCCCGGTAATAGGCCACCGAGAGCCGGAACCCCTTGGTGTTCTTCGTGGCCGGGCTGACCTTGACGTACACCCGCCCGCCCCACCCGCCTGGGCCCACCGCTGTGACCTTCGGCGCTCCGTCGCCATCGGCGGGCAGGGTGAGCGTCGCGGTCGTGGCCGACTCCGGCACGATCCTGGCCACGAACACCCGCTGGCCGCCATTGGTGAAGAACCCCTGCACCGCGATCGGCAGATATGACTGGGCCGGGTCGAGGATGCCGCCGTACCAACGCTGGTACTCGGGCCATGAGGTGATCAGTGTCGCTTGGGTCGGGCCACGCTCGGTCAGGCCGGCGAATCCCGCGGTGCTGGTGCTCACCCCCTGGATCGGAAGCACGTCGCTCGGCAGCTCTTCGACGTAGGTGCCGGGAGAGAGGTACTCGGGCATCTACCCTCCTCGGTTGCGTTCTTGGACGGCTGATTCACCGTTGGGTGGGGCGAAATGACGGTCAGAGATCTCCAGGGGAACCGTCCCCGATTCTGGCCACAGCGACGAATAGATCGTTCGCACGTCGACGACCAGCGCTGTGTCGTCCACGCGGGTACTGTCGATCCGCACCACCCGCACCACATAGGTGACCGAGAGCCGGTACGGGGCGTGTAGTGCTTCCCAGATCCCGGTCAGCTCGGCCTGCTCCGGCCGGCCGAGCACGACCCTGATCTCATCGATCGTTCCCGCGACCGGGTCCTGGACGTAGACGATGGCGTTGTCGTGCAACAGTTGCATCGAACTGCTGAGCAGGATCTGGTCGTTCTCGGCCGACGAGGTGAACGGGGTCAGCAGGTAGTGCAGGTCCAACGACAGCGGCGGCTGCCGACGGGTGGTCGATCCCGGTGGTTCCTCGACGGGGATGTTGCGCAGATAGCCGTTCTCCATGACCCGGTACAGCCACAGCGACAGGCATCCCGGCGCGTCCTTGGCCGTCTCGCCCGGATCGGTGAACACGACACCCTTCGTTCCCACGAGCGCGTCCACCACCGGGTCGGCGCGGTATCCGAGGGCCAGTACCTCGCGCAACGCCCGGCTGACCAAGTTCAGGGCGACGTGGACGTGGCCCACTCCGCCGCCTCTTCAACCCGCTCTTCATCCGGTGACGAGGTCACTGACCGCAGCAGTGCTGAGGTCCAGCGCCGCAACAGTTCGGCGATTCGGTCATTGCTCAGGTCTTTCACTGCCTGCTCGACCGTTGTCTTCTTGCCGGTGAGTTTGGACACCTTGTCCTGGGCCTTCGCCAGTTCCCGTTGGGAGCGGACCACCTCACCCCAGCGGGCGAACACGAGCCGGTGGAATTCATCCACGGTCGGTATGAAGAGTTCTTCCTCGAACTGCCGAATGATCTCGTCGGCCGTGGCATATGCCTCGAAGGCTCTCGTGGGATCCTGTGCGGCATCCTGCACCCGCTTTTCCAGGCCGGTCATTGTGGTCAGCTGTTTCACCAGATCAGCCGGCAGGGTCAGCAGGTCCTTGAGGGCCTGCTGTTTGTCGGCGAGTTCCCGTGTCCGCGAGTCGAGTTCCTGCTGTGCCCGCGTCAGGTGCTCGGTGATCTCCTCCAGTTTTTTCCCCGCCTGGAGGATGTCCTCGCGAAATGTTCGTATGACCAGGTCGGCAAGGTCAGCATTCTCTTCGAGCACTCGACGCAGGCATGGCCATTTGTCGTCGATGCGTGCCCGCAGTTCGGAAAACTTCTTCAGATAGTCGCCGGTGACGTAGTCCTTTTCGCTTTTGTCGATATCGGCGCGATTCTTGGTCAGTTCACCGACTGCCTTGTCGATACTCGTCGAATCTTTGGCCAGCGTCGCGGCGAACAATTTTCCATAGTCAGCCTGATTTTTCAGCTCACGCAGTACGGCGTCCGGGTCGTCGGGTGGATTCACGTTGCTCTCGTCGAAGTCGTCTGCCATGACCAGCCTTCACGCTCGGAATGGGAGAAGATGTTCGTCGAATTCAGTCGCCGAACTGAGAGGGGGCCGCGGAGTAGACAACGGTGCGCACCAGGACTTTACCGCTCTTTTCGGTCCAGGCCGGCTCGGTCACCTTCCGGAGAAAGATGGTGAAGCCATCTTTGAAGCGCTCATAACCGGACACTTCCACGGACGCCAGGTAATCATGTGCAATCCCCTGACCCTCCTTGGATGACAACAGGACGGTATCCGGGGAAAGATTTTTCACGGTCACGTTCCTGGACCAGATCGTGTTCAGCTTACGGGTTCGCAACTCGTTGGCTGATATCGTGTAGTCGTCAACAAGAATTGGGTGCCCGGCGGTTCCGTCCTTTCCAGGATCCCCCTTGTCGCCCTTGGGGCCAGCGTCTCCCTTCTCGCCACGGCCCCCCTCGGCTCCCTGGGGGCCAGTTTCCCCCTTGGGGCCAGCGTCTCCCTTGGGACCAGTTTCCCCCTTGGGGCATCTCCCTTGGGACCAGTTTCCCCCTTCGGGCCAGTTTCCCCCTGGGGGCCAGCGTCCCCCTTGGGGCCAGTTTCCCCCTTCGGACCGGGATCGCCCTTTTCTCCAGGATCGCCCTTTTCTCCAGGATCGCCCTTCCGGCCGTTAGAACCGGCGGCACCCGGCTCGCCCTTATCACCGCGGTCACCTTTCGGACCGGAGCCTCCCTTGGGACCAGAATCCCCCTTCTCGCCCGGATCGCCCTGGTCTCCCCTATCTCCCCTAGGACCCCTGGGGCCGGTGTCGCCTTTGTCCCCCTTGGGCCCGGGGTCGCCTTTATCTCCCTTATCGCCTTTGGCGCCGGGAGGCCCGGCCCTCCCGCTTTTTGGCGTAGCGACAGGATCGGACGATTCGCTCACCGTGAAAGTAACATTACCGACCACGTCGCCATCTGGCCCGTCTCGGCGCACTTCGATTGCCTGTTCTCCGGGCGTCAGGTCAGAATTGATTACGATGTCGCCGGACGCCGTGCCCGCACCATCCGATCCGACGGTCACATCGAGCGTTTGCGGTTCTGGACCGCCTTCGACAGCTGCGGACACGATGCTGACCGACCGGACATCGGACGGCAGTCCGCTAATGCTGACTTGCACACTGGAACCCGGTTCGACCTTGGCTGGAGTAAAAACGGCATCGAGTGTTTTCGAGGACGGCATTAATGGTTTCCCCTTCACACAAAAGACGCGCAGGTGACCGTATTCAGCCGACAGTGACGCAGCTCCCCATTCTCGGACTACCCAGGTTTCTGATTCAGCCGGCGGAAGTTTCTAAGTAGCTAGACTGCCGTAGTCGATCCGCAAAGTGTATAGGTCAATCGGGTGACACTACGCCAGAGGTGAACACTTTTCTAGATTAGCGAAAGCACCAACCGAGCGTCCATTCAGCGGAGTGATGCGGGTCGTCTTGCCGCCCAGGCCGTGGTCTTCAATCAGGCAGAACGCCATACGCCAGCCGCGTAGCGGCGGCGCATTGCTGCGCCATCGCCCCCTTGTGCCATGTAAAGAAATCCTGTTTTTTAATGCACCGTTTGTGACATGATAGCTATTACGCTGTGTAGTTGCGCGCGGATGAGCGGGGATCTTTGGAATCCATGTACCGCCGAGTTGGGTAAGATTGTGAGCGTTTCCGCGTAACTTCTTGTTGCGTTGTGTGATCGACTCTTGTTTGGTCATGCGATGCGGTCGTGTTCGTGATAAAGCAGGACCAGGGCGGCGGCGACGATGTCACCGAGGCGCCAGGGGCAGCCGCGGTAGCGGTGGAGCGCCTTTTACACGTGGTTTTGAGTTCGGAGTTGGCACGCTCGCCGAGGCAACGCAGGGCGCTATGGAGGGCGTTGCCCGATTTTGCCGAAGCTGGCGGGCATCCTTGGAGATGCCTGCATTATTCACGCCTGTGGTGGGTTTTCCAGCCTGATTGTCCGCCGATACCCAGCCCTCACCGCCTCACTGCCCACTACCCGACTCCCCAGCATCCGCCGCACCCTCCCCAGCATCCTGTCGCAGGAACGCGGTCAACGCGGTCGCGACAAACTCCTCGTAGGCAGGATCCTCCCCCTGCATCACGCCAGCATCCTCCGCACCCTCCACCGCATCCTCCGTGCCCTCCACCGCATCCGCCGTGTGCTCATCCGACTCCCACAACGCCCGGTCATGCCACTCATCGAGATCGACGTCAGCCGGCCCCGCGTCCTGTTCGCCCTGCCCAGCCCCAGTCCACTCCCCCACCTCACCTAGCACCATTGCATCCTGCTGCCCACTTGCCACCACGCCCGCAATCCGACCCGACCCAGCCTCCTGCATCAGCTTGAGCTTCGTCCTGCTTTCCGCCAGCCTTCGCCTCGTCTCCTTCAACTGCTCCGCAGGATCAGCCCGCTCAGCCGCCTTGTCCCGCAACGTACGCAGCTTGGACTCAATCTCGATACTCCGCGGCAACGCCTCCAACGCCTCGATCTCCGCAGCCCCTTCTTTCAGTCTCGTTACTCGCCCACTCAGCCGAGCACTCTCCTTTTCTCCCATTTCTATTTCCCGCCGCAAATTGAGCTCGGCCTGCTGGTCCAAAGTCAGCGGCCCCTGCTCCTCCAACTCCTCCAAGCTCGCAATCGCGCCGGCGGCGGCGACCTTTCTCACCTTGCGATACCTCGCGTCCCTTTCCCTCTTTTGCTGTTTCCGCTGCGCCGTCTTGGGCTGGAGCGCCGCCAGTTCCGCCTCCTGCTCCTCAGTCAGCGACGCCAACTCCTCCAACTCCGCAACCCGATCGGCGGCAGCTTTTCTCGTCTGGTAATACTTCGCGTTCTTTTTCTTCGTTTGCTGTTTCCGCCGCTCCGCCTTCGGCTGGAGCGCCGCCAGTTCCGCCTCCTGCTCCTCCCCCCCCCCCCACCAACTCCCCCAACTCCGCAACCCGATCGGCGGCAGCTTTTCTCGTCTGGTAATCCTTCGCGGCTCTTTCCGTGTTTTGCTGTTTCCGCTGCACCACCTTCGGCTGGAGCGCCGCCAGTTCCGCCTCCTGCTCCTCAGTCAGCGGCGCCCGTCCCGCCAACTCCTCCAACTCCGCAACCCGATCGGCTTCGGCCCTTCTCACCCGGCGATGCCTCGCACTCTTTGCCTTCATTTGCTGTTTCCGATGCGCCTCCCTCGGCTGGAGCGCCGCCAGTTCCACCTCCTGCTCCTCAGTCAGCGGAAACTCCTCCAACTCCGCAACCCGATCGACTTCGGCCCTTCTCACCCGGCGATGCCTCACGCTAATTTCCTTCTTTTTCTGTTTCCGCTGCGCACTCCGCTCGTCCTGTTGCGCTGGCTGATCGGTCGGGGTGAGCAGCTCTTGCCCGGACTCCCGGGGTCAATCCCAGCAGCGGCTGCTGGCACCTCCTGCCGGGCCCTCCGCGAACTCTGGTCGACCACCGCCCACGAACTCTCGCCAGCCTCCGCCCGCTCATCGATCTCCCCCCGTGTCCTCGTCGTGCCTTTCGGGCCGGTTTTCCCGGCCTCCGGCCTGGACGCACCGGGCTGACGCTTCAGGCCCGTCACCTCGATGGGCAGCCCGGATCCCCAGCCCTGGCTGCGCAACCCGGAACCACTGGGCGGCAACACCACCATCGCCCGGTCCGGTTCGGCCTCTGGCACCGGAATCACCCACACCTTGGTCGCAGCCAAAACATCAGCTTTCTCAGCGACCTCCCCCTTCTGCGGATCCAGCAGATCCACCACCTCATGCCCATCGCGGTCCCCGGCATGCACCGCAGCGATCACATGCGCGCTACCGTCGGCTCGCTGGTAAATCACCGGCACACCCACACCCACCGGCCCGCTCCGCGCATACTGCTCAACCCCAGCAACACCCCCCACCCACCGGGCCTTCGCCCCGAACGCCGCCTCCAACCCAGCCGGATCCCGATCAACACCAGCCGGACCCGCCACAAACTGCCGACCGAACCCGACAGAATTGTGAAGCGCCACCACCGCCTCCTGGCAGTTCACCTGATAACGCTCATCACCGGAACCAAAATTAGCCTGATTCACCCCCGGCAGAAACCGATACCAATCCCCAACCGACCCCCCCCCCACTACCGGACCCGCAACCCCCCACACCCCAAACTCCGCCGCACCCCCCGCACCCGGCCACACCGCAGACGCCGGAAACGGCTCACCGAAAGACAGACCGTTATCGCCTTCAACCCCAAACGACCGAACGGAACCCTCCCCGTCGGTGTAGTCGGGGAGGAACTCGGCGAAATCAAACCCTCCGGCAATCGCCTCGACACCACCCACTCCCTCCCCCACATCCTGCGACACCCCACCCTGTGCACCCCTGCGCTCGTCATCCGCAATCCCGGCCAATTCCGCCCGCAACGCCTCGATACGCCGCTGCGCCTGCTCCCAGTCCGTCCGCATAACCCTGATCGAACATCGGCAACGTCGCGAACTCCGCCCGCAGGTTCTCGTCCCAACCCGGCAACGCCTCCAACGAAGCCAGGTCAGACTCAGCCTGCTTCAGCGACTCCCGCAGCTGCGCAACCCGCGAATCCTGCGCCGCATCGCGGATCGCACCCTCCACCTGCCCCTGATCAGCCTCGTCCAACCCCTCTCGCGGCTCCCCCCACTCCGTCTGCATAGCCGCATCCGACTCCCGCAACGCCTCCAAATCCGTCTGCCGATTTTCGTCCAAAGTGGACGGCGATGCCGCAGCCTGCCCGTCGCCAGCTGAATCCTCGATCGCCTCATCAACCGACGCACCGAGATCAACGCCCCCACCCGACCACGCGTCCCGTTCCGCCCCACGCTGCTCCGCCGGACCCGCATCCCACGACACATCCAAATCCGCCAGCTCCCGATCAAGCCACGCACCGAGATCGAAGTCGGCCATCCCCTGGCCCCGCTCGTCCCGATCAGCCCCAGTCCACTCCGATACCCCGCTCGAAACCATTGCGCTCTGCTCATCCTGCTGCCCACTTGCCTCCAAACCCGCAATCCGCCCCGATCCAGCCTCCTGCATCAGCTTGAGCTTCTTCCTGCTTTCCGCAAGCCTTTGTTTCGTTTCCTTCAACGGCTCCGCAAACGCGGCCAACCTAGCCACCTTGCTCCGCAACGTAGGCAGCTTGGCCTCAATCTCAACACTCCGCGGCAACGCCTCCAGCGCCTTGACTTCCTTAGCGGTCTTGTTCCCTAGCGTTACCTGGTTTACCAGGCGATGTACCTCAGTTTCGTTCATTTTTATTTCTCGCCGCAACTTGAGCTCGGCCTGCTGCTCCGAAGTCAGCGTCCCCTGCTCCTCCAACGCCTCCAACTCCGCAATCGCGGCGGCAGCGGCGGCCTTTTTCGCCGGGCGATGCTTCGCGCTAGCTTTCCTCCACCTTTCCCTCTGCTTCGCCACCTCCGCCTCGAGCTTCGCCAGCTCCGCCGCCTCCTCCTTAGTCAGCTCCTCCTGAGCCTTCAACTCCGCAACCCGGGCGGCAGCAGCCTTTCCCGCCTGGGACCGCTTCGCGCTCTTTTCCTTCTGTTTCTGCTTCTGCTGCGCCACCTTCGGCCGGAGCTCCGCCAACTCCGCCTCCTTCTCCCCAGTCAGCCGCTCCCGCTCCGCCAACGCCTCCAACAGCGCAATCCGGGCGGCAGCAACCTTTCTCGCGTGGGACCGCGCCGCGTCTGCATCCTGCTTTTTCTTCAACTGCTGCGCCTTCGGCTGGAGCTCCACCAACTCCGCCTCCTGCTCCTCAGTCAGCGGCCCCTGCTTCTTCAACTCCACAACCCGGGCGGCAGCAGCCTTTCTCGCCTGGTAATGCTTCGCGTTATATTCCTTCTGTTTCGACTCCGCACTCGGGTCCTGCGGTGCTGCCTGCTCCGCCGCCGTGAGCACCCCACTCCCACCATCACCCGGACTCCCGGAAACAGCCCCAACAGCAGCGGCCGCGTCCACCTTCCGCCGCGTAACCCCGCCGGAACCCTCGCCAGC
>NZ_GL877882.1:0-9921 GCF_000194155.1 Saccharopolyspora spinosa NRRL 18395 | reverse complement strand
TTATGCGGATCCAGCAGATCCACCACCTGATGCCCATAGCGGTCTCCGGCATGCACCGCAGCGATCACATGCGCGCTACCGTCGGCTCGCTGGTAAATCACCGGCACAGCAACGCCCACCGGCCCGCTCCCCACGTACTGCTCAACCTCAGCCACACCACCCACCCGCCAGGCCCACCGGCCGAACGCCACCTCCAACCGAGCCGGATCCCGATCAGTACCGGCCGGCCCCGCCACAAACTCCCGGTTGAACTTCAGAGAATTATGAAACGCCACAAACGCCTCCAGGCAATTCACCTGGAAACGCACATCACCAGAGAGATAATTGGCCCGGTTCGCCCCCTCCAGGAACCGATACCCAGCCCCCAACTCAGCCCCGCCTATCGCCTGCGCATCCATTGCCAGGCGAGCATCGAGCAACGCCCTCTCCGCCGCATGTATCGCCTCCAACCTCGACTCAACCGTCCGCAACTGCGCTGGAGTCCACTGCCCCTGCTGCACCCACTGCTTCGCAGTTTCGACGTTCTCACGCACACGATTCCCACGCATCCGCCCAAACGTTTTTGTCAACCCCGAACCCCTGTCCGTGCACCCATTGCAGTCCTGCCGCAGCCGACTTGGCCCCTCCCTCGTTTTTAGCCCGCCCAACCCACTCATTCAACCGCTCCTTGTCTAGCTGAGGCCGCTGAACCTGCTTCTCCTTCCCGGCCGCATCACGCCACGCATCCAGCCAAGCCTCGGTGTTAACCGCGAACCGCTGTCCACGCACCCATTGCAGTCCTGCCGCAGCCGTCTCGGCCCCTCCCTCGTGTTTAGCCCGCACAACCCACTCATTCAACCGCTCCTTATCTAGCTGAGGCCGCCGAACCCGCTTCTCCTTCCCAGCCGCAGCAAGCCATGCATCCCCCCAAACGTTTTTGTTAACCTCGATCCCCTGTCCGTGCACCCATTGCAGTCCTGCCGCAGCCGTCTCGGCCCCTCCCTCGTTTTTAGCCCGCACAACCCACTCATTCAACCGCTCCTTATCTACCCCAGACCGCCGAACCTGCTTCTCCTTCCCAGTCGCAGCAAGCCACGCGTCCCCCCAAACGTTTTTCCCAACCCCGATCCCCTTTTCACGCACCCATTTCAGTCCTGCCGCTGCCGACGTAACCCCTCCCTCGTTTTTAGCCCGCTCAACCCACTCCTTCAACCGCTCCTTATCTACCCCAGGCCGCCGGACCTGCTTCTCCTTCCCATCCGCAGCAAGCCATGCCTTCCCCCAAACCTCGTTATTAACCCCGGCCCCCTGTCCTTTCAACCATTTCAGTCCTGCCGCTGCCGTTTCGGCCTTGCCCTCGTTCTTAGCCCGCTCCACCCACTCGTTCAACTCATCCTTCTCTATCCCGGGCCGCCGAGTCTGCTTCGCCGTTTCCGCTTCGGCATCCTGTTGTCCAGAGTGGCCGCTGTTGCTTCCCGCCCATCGCTGGAGCTCCGCCAACTCCGCCGCCTGCTCCTCAACCAACGGCCCCCGCCCCGCCAACTCCTCCAACACCACAAACCGATCGGCAGCAGCCCTTCTCGCCTGGTACTCCGTCGCGTTCTTTGCCCTGTTTTCCTGTTTCCGCTCCGTCGCCCGCTTGTCCTGCTGTGCTCGCTGATCGGTCTCACTCTCGCCATTGCCCGGACTGCCGGAATCAATCCCAGCTGCGGCTGCTGCCCCCTTCCGCCGCTTCGTCCCCCCGGAACTCTCGCCGGCCTCCGTCCGAGCACTCTCATCAGCCTCGCCCCGTGTCCTCTTCGCGCCTTTCGGACCGGCTTTCCCCGTCACCTCGGTGGGCAGCCCGGATCCCCAGCCAACCCCCCCCGCCCCTCCAACTCCTCCAACACCACAACCCGATCAGCGACAACCCTTCTCGCCTGGTACTGCTTCGCGCTAATTGCCCTCTTTTGCTGCTTCCACCGCGCCACCTTCGGCCGGAGCTCCGCCAACTCCGCCGCCTGCTCCCCAGACAACTCCCCCCGCCCCTCCAACTCCTCCAACACCGCAACACGATCGGCAACGCCTTCGGCCGAAGCTCCGCCAGCTCCACCTCCTGCTCCTCAGTCAGCGGCCCCCGCCTCGCCAACTCCTCCAACACCGCAGCGCGATCGACATCAGCCTTTCTGGCCTGGTACCAATCCGCCAACCTTTCCTTCTGTTTCCGCCACAGCTGCGCCTTCGGCCGAAGCTCCGTCAGCTCCGCCTCCTGCTCCACAGTCAGCGGCCCCTGCTCCTTCAACGCCTCCAACTCCACAACACGATCGGCAGCCGCCTTTCTCGCCCGGGACCAATCCGCCATCCTTTCCTTCTGTTTCCGCCACTGCTCCGCCTTCGGCCGAAGCTCCGCCAGCTCCACCTCCTGCTCCACAGTCAGCCCCAACCTCGACTCAACCGTCCGCAACTGCGCTGGAGTCCACTGCCCCTGCTGCACCCACTGCTTCGCAGTTTCGACGTTCTCACGCACACGATTCGGATTGAATTCCAGCGGCATCGTCCGCAAATGCCGCTCCATCCGACCCGTCACCTCAGCCAACGTCGCAATCTCAGTCGGCACGAATGCCGCAGCCCGCCCCTCCCGAGACTCACCCATGTGTTGCCCGGCCGGTTCGCCCGCGTCATCCACCATCTCGGCCAATTCCGCCCGCAACGCCTCGATACGCCGCTGCGCCTGCTCCCAGTCCGTCCGCAAACCCTGATCGAACATCGGCAACGTCGCGAACTCCGCCCGCAGGTTCTCGTCCCGACCCGATCGGCAGCAGCCCTTAACCCCTGGCGATACTTCGCGTCGCTTGCCCTGCGTTTCTCTTTCCGCTCCGCCTCCTGCTCGTCCTGCTGTACTGGCCGCGCCACCTTCGGCTGGAGCTCCGCCAACCTCCTCAGTCAACGGACCCCGCCCCGCCAACTCCGTAACCCGGGCGGCTTCGGCCTTTCTAGCCCGGCGATACTTCGCGGGATCTTCCTGCTCTTTCTGTTTCCGCTGCGCTACCTTCGGCTGGAGCTCCGCCAGCTCCGCCGTCTGCTCCTCAGGCAACGGTCCCTGCCCCGCCAACTCCTCCAACTCCGCAACTGCTCCTCAGTCAACTCCCCCCGCCCCGCCAACTCCTCCAACTCCGCAACACGATCGGCTGCAGCGTTTACCCGCTGAGCATACTTCGCAGACTTTGCCCTGTTTTGCTGCTTCTGTTGCGCCACCTTCGGCTGGAGCGCCGCCAGCTCCGTCGCCTGCTCCTCAGTCAACTCCCCCCGCCCCGCCAACTCCTCCAACACCGCAACCCGCGCGGCTTCGGCCTTTAACCCCTGTTGATACTTCGCGCTCTTTGCCCTGTCTCGCTGCGTCTGCTGCGCCTTCGGCTGAAGCGCCGCCAGCACCGGCGACACATCCAGAACGCCGGCGACATCGCCCTCACCAACACCCCTTTCCCACACGAATGGATCCTCGTCACCGTCAAAATCAGCAGGCCAGTAATCCAAAACCCCACGACCACGCCACGCCTCCGACCAAACCTTTTTCTCAACCCCGACCCCCTGCCGATTTACCCATTCCAGCCCTGCCCCAACCGTCTCGGCCCCTCCCTCCTGTTGAGCCCGCAACACCCACTCAAACAACCGCTCCTTATCTACCCCAGGCCGCTCCAGGCAATTCACCCGAAAACGCGCATCACCAAAGAAGTAGCTGGCCTGATTCACCCCCCGCACACCAGACCCCACCGCACCCACCACACCCTCCGCATCCCGGTCGGAATCCGCCCACACCCCAGACGCCCCCATCCCACCCACCGGATCCGCAGCCACCTCATTCGGCCACACCGCACCTTCCGGAAATGGGTCACCGAAAGGTCCCCTGTCAGGCCCTTCGGCCCCGAACAACCCAACGGAGCCGTCCCAGTCGTGGTAGTCGGGGGGGAATCCGGCGACATCATTCAACTCGGTCGCGAGAACGTCCTCGACAGCGCCCTCGCCCAGCATCACCCCGGCATCTCCCGCACCCACACCCCCCGACCAAGCTGAACCCGCCACCGCCTGCTCGGGCCACGCACCGAGATCGAAGTCAGCCGACGGTACCGCCTCGCGCTCTTTTCCTTCTTTTGCTGCTTCCGCTGCGCCACCTTGCGCTGGAGCTCCGCCAGCTCCGCCTCCTGCTCCCCAGTCAACGGCCCCCGCCCCGCCAACTCCTCCAACACCGCAATACGATCGGCAGCCTTTAACCCCTGGCTATAGTTCGCGGTCTTTGCCCTGTTTTGCTGCGTCTGTTGCGCCACCTTCGGCTGGGGCCCAGTCCCATTCGTCCCGATTGGCCACGCATGAGCGGATGTGGTCGAGAGATTCGTCGATAGGCACTCCCCCCGCCCCGCCAACTCCTCCAACACCACAACCCGATCGGCAACAGCCCTTCTCCCCTGGTACTGCTTCGCTCTCCTTGCCCTCGCTTGCTCTTTCCTATGCGCCACCTTCCGGCGCAGCTCCGCCAACTCCGCCGCCTGCTCCTCAGTCAACGGCCCCCGCCCCTCCAACTCCTCCAACACCACAAACCGATCGGCAGCAACCCTTCTCGCTCCTTATCTACCCCAGGCCGCCGAACCTGCTTCTCCTTCCCAGCCGCAGCACGCCACGCCTCCGACCAAACGTTTTTCCTAACCCCGAACCCCTTTCCACGCGCCCATTGCAGTCCTGCCGCAGCCGTCCTGGCCCCTCCCTCCTCTTGAGCCCGCACAACCCACTCATTCAACCGCTCCGGCCGTCGCCTGCTCCTCAGTCAACTCCCCCCGCCCCCCCAACACCCCCAACCCCACACCCCGCGCAGCGGCAGCCTTTCTCGCCTTGTACTGCTTCGCGTTCTCTTCCTTCGTTTGCTGCTTTCGCTGCGCCACCTTCGTCTGGAGCGCCGCCAGCTCCGTCGCCTGCTCCTCAGTCAACTGCCCCCGCCCCTCCAACTCCTCCAACACCACAACCCGATCGGCCTCGGCCCTTCTCGCCTTGCTCCTCAGTCAACTCCCCCCGCCCCGCCAACTCCTCCAACACCACAACCCGATCGCCTTCGACCGTTCTCTCCCGGCGAGACTTCGCGTACTTTTCCTTCTTTTTCTGCTTCCGCTCCACCTTCGGCCGGAGTGCCGCCAGCTCCGCCTCCTGCTCCTCAGCCAACGGCCCCCGCCCTGCCAACTCCTCCAACACCACAACACGGTCGGCGGCAGCCTTTATCGCCCGGTAATCCCTCGCATCCTTTTCCTTCTTTTTCTGCTTCCACTCCGCCACCTTCGGCCGGAGCTCCGCCAGCTCCGCCGTCTGCTCCTCAGTCAACTCCCCCCGCCCCGCCAACTCCTCCAACGCCACAACCCGATCGACAGCAGCCTTTAGTTCTTGGCGATACTTCGCGCTCTTTGCCCTCTTTTGCTGCTCCTGTTGCGCCACCTTCGGGCGGAGCTCCGCCAGCTCCGTCTCCTGTTCCGAGTTCCCTGGCCCCTCCCTCCTCTTGAGCCCGCACAACCCACTCATTCAACCGCTCCTTATCTATCGCAGGCCGCCGTTTCGCCTTTCCCGCATCAGCATCCTGCTGCCCAGCGGCGGCCACATCACCCACAGCCGACCCCTGGTGGGCGGTGATCTGGACCGTCGACGGCCCAGCCTGCGACTCACCCGGATACACCTCCGCCGAGGCTGGAGCTCCGCCAGCTCCGCCGCCTGCTCCTCAGCCAACTCCCCCCGCCCCTCCAGCTCCTCCAACACCACAACCCGATCGGCAGCAGCCTTTTTCGCCTGGTAATACTTCACGTCCCTTGCCCTGTGTTTCTCTTTCCGCTCCGTCTCCTTCGACTGGAGCTCTGCCAACTCCGCGGCCTGCTCCTCAGTCAACTCCCCGCCGTTGTGGCCCCTCCCTCGGTTTGAGCCCGCACAACCCACACACCCAACTCCCCCCGAGGGATCCCGGACCGGGGAGCCTGCTTCCCCTTCGGGTCCGCAGCACGCCACGCCTCCCGCCAAGCATCGTTGTCAACTCCGTGATTCTGCGCACGCAGCCATTTCAGTCCTTCCTCAACCGTTGTGGCCCCTCCCTCGGTTTGAGCCCCGCTGCCGTTTCGGCCTTGCCCTCGTTCTTAGCCCGCTCCACCCACTCGTTCAACTCATCCTTCTCTATCCCGGGCCGCCGAGTCTGCTTCGCCGTTTCCGCTTCGGCATCCTGTTGTCCAGAGTGGCCGCTGTTGCTTCCCGCCCATCTGATTACCGGGGCGGGGTGCGTTCCGTCGGTGTAACGCGGGGGTGTCGAGCCGTCCCGGGTGACGGCGGTACCCAGTTCCGGGCCGGATCTCCATAGGTGTTGGCCTTCGGAGCCCAGCAGGTGCCAGTGCCCGGTGCCCAGGCCGTTGACGAAGGTCGGCACCAAGGTGCCGTCTTCGGCGACGGTGACCTGGGTGGCGTGGACACGGTTGTCCACGGTTTGAATCACGTCGGCTCGTGTTGTCCACATGCGTGTGTGCAGCGCGCGGGCGAGTCGTTCCGCGAAGGTCAAATCGCCTGGTTCTGGTCGTCGGTGCGCGGTGCATCCCAGCAGTGCGATGGCTTGTCCTGGGACGTAGCGGCGGTCTTCGCGGATTTCGTTGGCGAGGGTTTCGGGTGTGACGTGGCGGCCGTCGGGTAGCACGGCGCGGCCGTCGGGTGTGACGTGCACGCCGACGATCTGGGTGCCTGGCAGGTCGGGTGCCGACTGTGTGGCCTGCTGGATCGTGGCGGTGGAATCGCCGGGTCCGGCGAACAGCAGTGGTTGTGGTCGTGGGGTGCGGGTGATGTCGGTGGGGGGCTGGACCGGGCGTGGCCGGCTTCCATCCGCCCGGTGCAGCATCCATTTCGGGCCCCGGCCCCGGTTCACGCGTGCCAGCACGTCCGCGCCGGTACCGCTGCGGAGGGTGGCGATGTCGGTGTGGGGGGTGACGGTGTCGTCGTGGCCGAGTACCAGCAGGGGTTTTCTGCCCTCGGGGAGGGCGGCGGCGTGATAGGGCGAGCGGGTCCAGGTGGTGTAGTCGGCGGTGTCGGTGGTGCCGTGGATCGCGAGTGTCACCGGTGCGCTGCGTGCGCCCCAGCGGAAGTCGGATCGTGGTGCGGTCCCGGGCTGTGCCCGGGTGCCGGAGCCGGCGAGTGCGGTAACAAGATCCGCGCCGGGTAGCCGGCGGTTGCCGCCGGTGGCGGAGAACAGGTGCCAGTGTCCGGCGGTCGCGGACCGGGCGTGGCCGCCGAGCATCGCGTCGATGCGTTCGCTCCAGGTGGGTAACCCGCCGCGAACGAAGGACAGATCGCCGGTGACGACCCGGCCATCGGTGGTGTGCCAGACCTCCTGGTCGGCGGTGATCACGTCGACGCCGAGGGTGTCGCGTAGCTGGGCGGCGTCGGAGAGGTCGAGCGATCCCTCAGATCCGATCAGCACGACCGGTCGTCTGGCCCAGCCGGGGAGCTGCTCGATTCGCGTGGCCAGTTCGGGCACGACGGTGAGGGTGCCGCCGGATGCGGTCAGCCCGATCACCAGGTGGCCGCGGATCCTGGGCAGCAGCGCGGCGGCGTCCTCATCGTCGGTGTGGGGTGTCCAGACCTCCGGGAGCGTGGCCGGTGCTGGGAGGGGTGTGTGGGTGGGTGGGGCCGAGGCGGGTGGGGCCGGGGCGGGTGGGGGTCCGGGCAGGTTCGCCTCCAACTCCGCAATCGCGACGGCGGCGGCGCCCTTTTTCGCCGGGCGATGCTTCGCGCTTGCTTTCCTCCACGTTTCCCTCTGCTTCGCCACCTCCGCCTCGAGCTTCGCCAGCTCCGCCGCCTCCTCATTAGTCAGCTCCTCCTGAGCCTTCAACTCCGCAACCCGGGCGGCAGCAGCCTTTCCCGCCTGGGACCGCCACGAGAATGGATCCCCCTCATCTTCAAGATCAGCAGACCAGCGATCCAGAACCCCACGACCACGCCACGCCTCCCCCCAAACATTTTTGTTAACCCCGAACCCCTGCCGATTCACCCAATCCAGTCCTGCCTCAATCGTCTCGGCCCCTCCCTCCACTTGAGCCCGCACAACCCACTCATTCAACCGCTCCTTATCTACCCCAGGCCGCTGAACCTGCTTCTCCTTCCCAGCCGCAGCACGCCACGCCTCCCCCCCCTCGTCATCCTCAAAATCAGCAGACCAGTGATCCAAAACCCCACGACCACGCCACGCCGCCGCCCAATCCTTTCTGTTAACCCCGACCCCCTGACGATTCACCCATTCCAGTCCTGCCGCAGCCGTCTTGGCGCCTCCCTCCTGTTGAGCTCGCACAACCCACTCATTCAACCGCTCCCTAGGTACCCCAGGCCGCTCTCGTTCCCAGTCGCAGCACGCCACGCATCCCCCCAATAGGTTTTCCTAACCCGGAGCCCCTGTGCACGCGCCCATTTCAGTCCTTCCGCTGCCGTCGTAACCCCTCCCTCGTTTTTAGCTGAACCCGCTTCTCCTTCCCGGCCGCAGCACGCCACGCATCCCCCCAAGCGTTTTTGCTAACCTCGACCCCCTTTTCATTCACCCATTGCAGTCCTGCCGCAGCCGTTTCGGCCCCGCCCTCGTCCTTAGCCCGCACAACCCACTCATTCAACTCCGCCTTATCTACCCCAGGCCGCCAAACCCGCTTCTCCTTCCCATCCGCAGCACGCCACGCATCCCCCCAAGCGTTTTTGCTAACCCTCGACCCCTTTTCATTCACCCATTCAGTCCTGCCGCAGCCGTTTCGGCCCCGCCCTCGTTCTTAGCCCGCACCACCCACTCGTTCAACTTCGCCTTATCCATCCTGCGCCGCCGAGTCCGCTTCGCCGTCTTCGCTTCGGCATCCTGTTGTCCAGAGTGGCCGCTGTTGCTTCCCGCCCATCTGATTATCCTTTATCTCCTTTTCTATTTCCCGCCGCAAATTGAGCTCGGCCTGCTGCTCCGAAGTCAGCGTCCCCTGCTCCTCCAACGCCTCCAACTCCGCAATCGCGGCGGCAGCGGCGGCCTTTTTCGCCGGGCGATGCTTCGCGCTAGCTTTCCTCCACCTTTCCCTCTGCTTCGCCACCTCCGCCTCGAGCTTCGCCAGCTCCGCCGCCTCCTCCTTAGTCAGCTCCTCCTGAGCCTTCAACCGCAAATTGAGCTCGGCCTGCTGCTCCGAAGTCAGCGTCCCCTGCTCCTCCAACGCCTCCAACTCCGCAATCGCGACGGCGGCGGCGCCCTTTTTCGCCGGGCGATGCTTCGCGCTTGCTTTCCTCCACGTTTCCCTCTGCTTCGCCACCTCCGCCTCGAGCTTCGCCAGCTCCGCCGCCTCCTCATTAGTCAGCTCCTCCTGAGCCTTCAACTCCGCAACCCGGGCGGCAGCAGCCCGTGCTGGCGGTGAGGCAGTGCGCCGCATATCCGGCGCGCCTTCCAAACCCACCTCGCGCACCCTTGCCGCCAGCTCTTCGGCACGCGTCCGCGCGGCCTCACCGGCCTCCAGTTCGGGCAGACCATCTCGCGAGGCTCGATGCAGCGTGATCGCAACCTGATCCACCACCAAATCAAACGCCACCCGCTCCGGCGGCTGAGCCCGCACAACCCACTCAGCCAACCGCTCCCTAGGTACCCCAGGCCGCTGAACCCGCTTCTCCTTCCCAGTCTCAGCACGCCACGCATCCGCCCAAGCGTTTTTGTTAACCCCGTTCCCCTGTCCGTGCACCCATTCCAGTCCTGCCTCAATCGTCTTGGCTCCTCCCTCCACCTGAGCCCGCACAACCCACTCAGCCAACCGCTCCCTAGGTACCCCAGGCCGCTGAACCAGCTTCTCCTTCCCAGTCGCAGCACGCCACGCATCCCCCCAAGTGTTTTTGCTAACCGCGAGCCCCTGTCCCTGCACCCATTTCAGTCCTGCCGCTGCCGTCGTAACCCCTCCCTCGTTT
>NZ_GL877881.1:521196-524915 GCF_000194155.1 Saccharopolyspora spinosa NRRL 18395 | reverse complement strand
CCGGCGCGCGAACGCGCATCCGCAACGGTTTCCCGACATTCTGTGCCCGGCGGATGACGGGCGGTCATCATGACCTTGACGTGATCACGAGGTGAGGAGACGGCCGTTGTCCGAACGCGAGCTGCAAGACGGGGGGGTCGGTGAGCCAGGCGCTGAGGCGGGTCGATGATCTTCGATCATGCCTCTCCACTGCATTGATTGCACACCCATCGTTGGTTCGAGCGCGTCAGGGTGTGTCCGGTTGCTGTGTCTTGGTGGGGCCGTCCGTGGTTGAACGGGCCGGCTGCAGGAAGCGCTCGAAGAACTGGGCTTGTCGCTGTCCTGACCCCTTCCGGCGCGCGAACGCGCATCCGCAACGGTTTCCCGACATTCTGTGCCCGGCGGATGACGGGCGGTCGCTAAATGATGACGCCCCGGTGCGTGGCACCGGGGCGTCATTGTCAGTTTCTGCCGTTGTATCTTCGATGATCTTCGATCATGCCTCTCCACGTTGGAGTAGTCGCGCTCAACAACGTCGAAACTGCATTGATTGCACACCCATCGTTGGCGCGAGCGTGTCAGGGTGTGTCCGGTTGCTGTGTCTTGGTAGGGCCGTCCGTGGTTGAACGGGCCGGCGCGCGAACGCGCATCGCCCGGGGGGGCGGCCGGTTGGCGGTTGGAGGATCTGCCGCCAACCGGCCGCGACGGACCGATGCCGGGCCGGGGGGCACGACATTTGGATATCCAGTGTCGACCGGCACCGGGCCGTGTCTGGGGTCATGCGGTACGCCTATGCCGTCCGATAGCCATTTCGGCGGGTGACTCTTCCCGCAATGCCTCTTCAATGCAAGCACGCGTCGGAACTTCTCCCCAGACACGGACGTCACCGTGCCATCCCTAGATTCTTCCGCGCAGTGCAGGACACGTTTCGACTCACCTACGACGCCATGTTTATAGCGGAACCACCGCACGCCGATACCCTCGGGCATCTGGCCGGGCGGAACAGCTGGGCCAGGTGGACCAGAAACTGCGCTGTGACCCGCGCGGCGGCGGTGAGTAGGTGCTGTAGCCGTGTCTTGTCCAGTCCTCCCCAGTATCGGGACCGGTGTGGCCCGAAGGCGCTGATGCCTTGGGCGATGGTTCCTTCGACACCGGCTATGGGAGTTGCACAAGCTGACGGACACCCGAAACATGATGTTGAGTCACGTGTAATGGTTCGAGTGTCGCGCCGGGAGATCCTTACAAAGCGGAATCCGGTTCACTATGAGGTGCTTGTTGGTGACGTTGCCTTGCGTCAGCAAATCGGGTCAAGTATCGCAATGATCGACCAATTGCGATACTTGATTAAATTCTGTGCAGAAAATTCGAACGTTACGCTTCGCGTGGTCCCAATACGTACCGGCTGGCATCCGGGAACCGCTGGACCATTCGTGCTCTACGAGTTCTCAGACGCTCCGCCTTATGTGCACTTCGAACACTATAGTTCGAGCGCGTTCGTCACCGATTCCAATGATGTCGATGCGTACCGCAAGGCGCTTGACATGATTGGCGAATACGCATTGAATCAGAGCAAATCGATTGATCTGATAGCACAAACAATAGTTGAGGAGCACCAGAACGATGAACCCGAAATATTGGCGTAAGAGCTCGTACAGCAACGTGAACGGCAACTGCGTCGAACTGACCACCACGTTAGACGAAATTCGAGACTCTAAGGACCCTCACGGGCCGACGTTGGCTGTCGACGTGAGCACCTTCGTTCGTGCTGTGCAGCACGGTCGTTTTGACCGCTGAATGATGACGCCCCGGGGCGTGGCACCGGGGCGTCATTGTCAGTTTCTCTTCAATGCAGTCGCGGCACGGTCTCACGAAAGGTGGCGTATTGGACTTGCCCATGTTGCGTCCGCATCGCGACGTCGCGATGGTGCCGGGCTTGCGTTCGTGTGCATACCCGAGATGGTCAGTCCAAACCACCCGGACCCCAGGCAGACACGCGTCCCCTTCCATCGCGGGAGCTGGTCCGGACAAGCCCGATCCGCTCACCCGGTCCCCCGCACGATATTGAACTGTGCATCGCTGATGGCCCATTGGCTTTCGGCAAGCATCACAGCAGCAAGCGTGTCGGCCGGAACCTGAGCCACGGGTGGCATATCGGCCGGTCGATCAGCTCTGGAAATAACGACTAGCAGGCAGGGAACGCACGCTGCCCCCTCGCCCTCCTCGCACTCCTCCACCAGCACGCGTCGGAACTTCTCCCCAGACACGGACGTCACCGTGCCATCCCTAGATTCTTCCGCGCAGTGCAGGACACGTTTCGACTCCGTCCGATAGCCACTTCGGCGGGTGACTCTTCCCGCAATGCCTCTTCAATGCAGTCGCGGCACGGTCTCACGAAAGGTGGCGTATTGGACTTGCCCATGTTGCGTCCGCATCGCGACGTCGCGATGGTGCCGGGCTTGCGTTCGTGTGCATACCCGAGATGGTCAGTCCAAACCACCCGGACCCCAGGCAGACACGCGTCCCCTTCCATCGCGGGAGCTGGTCCGGACAAGCCCGATCCGCTCACCCTGTGCCCCCGTCTGATCGCATGGCATGCGCCCGAACGTGAAGTACATGGGAGAGCCGCCGCAATTTATCCGCTAGCACTACCTGATTCGCTAGGGGGTAGTCCCCCCGCACGATATTGAACTGTGCATCGCTGATGGCCCATTGGCTTTCGGCAAGCATCACAGCAAGCGTGTCGGCCGGAACCTGACTCACCACGGATGGCATATGGTCCAATTTCCGAGCTCGTACCCCAGAATCACGGCGCCGACACGGTTGCGTAGATTAAACTTGCGGTAGATGTTACCCAATCGGGACTTTACGGTATCTTTCGCGATGTGCAACCGCATCGCAATTTCATTGTCGGTAAGTTCGCAGGCGATGCAATATATGACGTCCCTCTCTTCCTTGGTGAGATTGATCAACTTATCCGTGCTGAATCTTTGCGGAGACGTTCGCACTACATTAAAACCGTTCGTACTAGTATGAGATAGCCACTTCGGCGGGTGACTCTTCCCGCAATGCCTCTTCAATGCAGTCGCGGCACGATCTCACGAAAGGTGGCGCATTGGACTTGCCCATGTTGAGACCGCATCGCGACGTCGCGATGGTGCCAGGCTTGCGTTCGTGCGCATACCCGAGATGATCAGTCCAAACCACCCGAACCCCAGGCAGATCCGCGTCCCCTTCCATCGCAGGCGCTGATCCAAACAAGCCCGATCCGCTCACCCTGTGCCCCCGTCTGATCGCATGGCATGCGCCCGAACGTGAAGTACATGGGAGAGCCGCCGCAATTTATCCGCTAGCACTACCTGATTCGCTAGGGGGTAGTCCCCCCGCACGATATTGAACTGCGCATCGCTGATTGCCCATTGGGCTTCGGCAAGCATCACAGCAAGCGTGTCGGCCGGAACCTGAGCCACGGGTGGCATATCGGCCGGTCGATCAGCTCTGCCAATGACAACTAGCAGGCAGGGAACGCACGCTGCCCCGTCACCCTCCTCGCACACCTCCACCAGCACGCGTCGGAACTTCTCCCCAGACACGGACGTCACCGTGCCATCCCTAGATTCTTCCGCGCAGTGCAGGACACGTTTCGACTCACCTACGACGCCATGTTTATAGCGGAACCACCGCACGCCGATACCCTCGGGCATCTGGCCGGGCGGAACAGCTGGGCCAGGTGGACCAGAAAC
>NZ_GL877881.1:514815-519949 GCF_000194155.1 Saccharopolyspora spinosa NRRL 18395 | reverse complement strand
TTGTTCCCATTGTCGGCTCATGGCCTCAGTGTGGAGATATTTTTTCATGCGCCTGGCAAGAAGATCCGCCAAAGCTTCGATTTCTTTCATGTCTTGTTGACAGACCGGCAGACATATGCGGGATGTATGGTCAATCGGCGAATATTCGGCATTTCTGAATTGCTCGGCATGTGACGGCTTGAGGATTCCGAGCTCGTACCCCAGAATCACGGCGCCGACACGGTTGCGTAGATTAAACTTGCGGTAGATGTTACCCAATCGGGACTTTACGGTATCTTTCGCGATGTGCAACCGCATCGCAATTTCATTGTCGGTAAGTTCGCAGGCGATACAATATATGACGTCCCTCTCTTCCTTGGTGAGATTTATCAACTTGTCTGTGCTGAATCTTTGCGGTGACGTTCGCACTACATTAATACCGTTCGTACTAGTATGAAAATGAGGGAATCACGTGGGTGCGGCCGGTTGGCGGCTGGAGGATCTGCCGCCAACCGGCCGCGACGGACCGATGCCGGGCCGGGGGGCACGACATTTGGATATCCAGTGTCGACCGGCACCGGGCCGTGTCTGGGGGTCGCACCCCGACACGCCGACGCCTGTGGACAACCTCCGCAATTTCAATGGAAATCGGTGGGCGGGTACGGACGCGCCAGGACCCGCAGCCGGGAAGGTCCTTGCTCTGGACGGAAACCTGCGAACCGATCTGCTCGGGGCCCGGCAGGGCATCCGCATCTAGTGCTGGCGCCGCCCGAACGGCAAAGCCGCCGGTATCGAAACGGTCCACCACCTGGCCAACCTGCCACCCACCCCCCTACCCGAAACTACCTAAACCGGACAGTTCAACCTTGCACGCGCCCTGGATGTGGGGCATCGCACAGGTGGCGAGGTCGCGACTAGGACCGGCTTCTCGCTTGTTCCCATTGTCGGCTCATGGCCTCAGTGTGGAGATATTTTTTCATGCGCCTGGCAAGAAGATCCGCCAAAGCTTCGATTTCTTTCATGTCTTGTTGACAGACCGGCAGACATATGCGGGATGTATGGTCAATCGGCGAATATTCGACATTTCTGAATTGCTCGGAATTTGACGGCTTGAGGATTCCTAGCTCGTATCCCAGAATCACAGCACCGACACGGTTGCGTAGATTAAATTTGCGGTAGATGCACAGGTGGCGGGGTCGCGACTAGGATCGGCTTCTCGTTTGTTCCCATTGTCGGCTCATGGCCTCAGTGTGGAGATGTTTTTTCATGCGCCTGGCAAGAAGATCCGCTAAAGCTTCGATTTCTTTCATGTCTTGTTGGCGGACCGGCAGGCATATGCGGGATGCATGGCCACTCGGTGAATCTTCGGCATTTCTGAATTGCTCGGCATGTGACGGCTTGAGGATTCCGAGCTCGTACCCCAGAATCACAGCACCGACACGGTTGCGACGATATCCGCCTCGCGAAGGTGCGTGAGGTGTATGAGCAGGCCAAGCAGGCGATAGCGCAGGGGTATGTTCCGGTCGTCTATTTCAACGACGGCGTGCCCGGTGGGGTGAGCTCCCGGCCGGACGTGCCGAGGCGTTGATGGATTCCCGAATCAGACATTCTGGCGAACCTGCGGAGATCTATCCGCACTGGCCCACACACGGATCAGGGGCGTGACGGATGACGGGTTCGACCAACCGGGAGTGACGACGACGGTGTTGCGGCGGTGGTGTGGGGTGTGCCGGCGTGGGGCGTCGGCGCCGATCGGGTTGTGGTGTTGGAGGAGTTGGCGGGGCGGGGGCAGTTGACTGAGGAGCTGGAGGCGGAGCTGGTGGAGCTCCGGCCGAAGGTGACGGAGTGGAAGCAGAAAAAGAGAAAAAGGGACACGACTGAGTACCAGGCGATAACAGCTGCCGCCGATCGGGTTGTGGTGTTGGAGGAGTTGGCGGGGCGGGGGCAGTTGACTGAGGAGCTGGAGGCGGAGCTGGTGGAGCTCCGGCCGAAGGTGACGGAGTGGAAGCAGAAAAAGAGAAAAAGGGACACGACTGAGTACCAGGCGATAACAGCTGCCGCCGATCGGGTTGTGGTGTTGGAGGAGTTGGCGGGGCGGGGGCAGTTGACTGAGGAGCTGGAGGCGGAGCTGGTGGAGCTCCGGCCGAAGGTGACGGAGTGGAAGCAGAAAAAGAGAAAAAGGGACACGACTGAGTACCAGGCGATAACAGCTGCCGCCGATCGGGTTGTGGTGTTGGAGGAGTTGGCGGGGCGGGGGCAGTTGACTGAGGAGCTGGAGGCGGAGCTGGTGGAGCTCCGGCCGAAGGTGACGGAGTGGAAGCAGAAAAAGAGAAAAAGGGACACGACTGAGTACCAGGCGATAACAGCTGCCGCCGATCGGGTTGTGGTGTTGGAGGAGTTGGCGGGGCGGGGGCAGTTGACTGAGGAGCTGGAGGCGGAGCTGGTGGAGCTCCGGCCGAAGGTGACGGAGTGGAAGCAGAAAAAGAGAAAAAGGGACACGACTGAGTACCAGGCGATAACAGCTGCCGCCGATCGGGTTGTGGTGTTGGAGGAGTTGGCGGGGCGGGGGCAGTTGACTGAGGAGCTGGAGGCGGAGCTGGTGGAGCTCCGGCCGAAGGTGACGGAGTGGAAGCAGAAAAAGAGAAAAAGGGACACGACTGAGTACCAGGCGATAACAGCTGCCGCCGATCGGGTTGTGGTGTTGGAGGAGTTGGCGGGGCGGGGGCAGTTGACTGAGGAGCTGGAGGCGGAGCTGGTGGAGCTCCGGCCGAAGGTGACGGAGTGGAAGCAGAAAAAGAGAAAAAGGGACACGACTGAGTACCAGGCGATAACAGCTGCCGCCGATCGGGTTGTGGTGTTGGAGGAGTTGGCGGGGCGGGGGCAGTTGACTGAGGAGCTGGAGGCGGAGCTGGTGGAGCTCCGGCCGAAGGTGACGGAGTGGAAGCAGAAAAAGAGAAAAAGGGACACGACTGAGTACCAGGCGATAACAGCTGCCGCCGATCGGGTTGTGGTGTTGGAGGAGTTGGCGGGGCGGGGGCAGTTGACTGAGGAGCTGGAGGCGGAGCTGGTGGAGCTCCGGCCGAAGGTGACGGAGTGGAAGCAGAAAAAGAGAAAAAGGGACACGACTGAGTACCAGGCGATAACAGCTGCCGCCGATCGGGTTGTGGTGTTGGAGGAGTTGGCGGGGCGGGGGCAGTTGACTGAGGAGCTGGAGGCGGAGCTGGCGGAGCTCCGGCCTAAGGCGGAGCGGAAGATGCAAAAGACGGAAAGGGACGCGAAGGCTCGCTGGCGGAGAAGGGCCGAAGCCGTCCGTGTTGCGGAGTTGGAGGAGTTGGAGGGGTGGGGACCGTTGACTGAGGAGCAGGCGGCGGAGCTGGCGGCGCTTCGGTTGAAGGTGGCGGGGCGGCGGCGGAAGAACAAGGACCGGGACGTGATGGACACCGGGGCGAGTGGGGCCCCGCTGGCGGGCCGGGACGAGCGGATTGCGGGGCCGGAGGGAGCATCGGAGTGGGCTGTGCGTGGCTTGATCAGGCGGTGGCGGATTCAGCAGTGTCGCGGGATACGGGTGCAACGGATGCTGGGGCGGCGCTGGGCGAGGGTACTTATGAGGAGTTTGTCGCGAACGAGTTGACCGCGTACCTGGGCCAGGATGCCGGGGACGATGCGGATGCCGGAGGTGCTAGAGCGGTCGCCTTTCCTCCCCGACTACCACGACGGGGCGGGCTCCGTTGGGTTGTTTGGGGTCGAAGGGCCTGACGGGATCTCTGCGGGAGACCGCGATGGGTAAGTAAGTCTACTGGAGCCGCCTGCGATTGCGGAGTTGGCCGAGCTGACGGGTCGAATGGAGCGGCATTTGAACGCGATGCCGCCGGATGTCGATCCGAAGGCTGCGTAAGAACGTCGAACGCTCGAAGAGAATGGTACGGCAGGGACACTGGACTTCAGCCGATCTGCAGACCGCCGACGCGAGGTTGCCCGGGGTGCGGAAAGCGGAGAGGGCGTTGCACGATATCCGCCTCGCGAAGGTGCGTGAGGTGTATGAGCAGGCCAAGCAGGCGATAGCGCAGGGGCATGTTCCGGTCGTCTATTTCAACGACGGCGTGCCCGGTGGGGTGAGCTCCCGGCCGGACGTGCGCCTGGGATTCGAGGTCGAATTCAAGCTCCCCGCCGGGGATTTCGGTTACCGGGCCAGCAGTCTGGGGACGGTGCTCGAACAAGAGGGGCTGGTGGACTGGAAGGCACAAGGCTCGCAGCTGATTGGTAAGGAGGCTGCCAAGGCGATGGCGGCCAGTGGCAGGTGGGCGTTGATCAAGGAGGGGCCGCCGTTCGAGGTGGAGGCGACGTCACCGATCCTGCGTAATGACGGTCATGGCACTGTGTGGCCCAGCATGGAGAAGTTGCTGAGCGCGGTACAACGGCAGGGCGGTTATGGCTCGGAGTCAGGGGGGCACATCAATGTCAGTTTTGACTGGCAGTTGACCCCTGTGCAGTACGTGCGGGTGGCGCAGGTCGCGAAGGTCTTCGAGGCGGTGCTTTACTGGTTGGGCAACGTTGCAGGCGGCGACGGGTCGAAGCAACGCAACGTCACGTTCGCTGGGCCGATTCCGCTTCCGTCGGATCCGTACACAGTGGACGACGACACCGGAGCCTACGGGTACCGATCCCTTCCCAATCTGAACGACAGGAATCGTGCGGTGCGTTTTGACGGCCTCGGATTTGAGGGCGATCGGCTCGAGTTCCGGGGTTGGGCTGGGGACGCGGGTGAGCTGACCGGGAATCCTGCGTTGTGGCAGGTGCGGGCCGAGTTGAGTGCGGCGATGATGCTGGCCGGCACGGATCCGGGGATCTACCGGGAGCTGGATCGGTTGATGGGTGATCCGGATCTGCTGGGTTATGACGACCAGGTCAGGGACGAGGGGGTCTGGCTGGAGAAGCTGGCGGAGTTCCTGGAGTTGTTGCCGCTGAGCGAGGCCGGGCAGGCGCAGGTGGTGCAGCTTTTCGCCTGGACACGCCCGTGGAAGTGGACTGGTAGCGTCGACCACTTCCCCGTACTGGTCGTGAGCCTGCCCCAATATTCGGTGTTATTCCCGGACCCGGGTGCTTCGAAGGCGAAGGTCGTCGCCCAGGCGCACTCGTACCAGTTGTACAAGGACAC
>NZ_GL877881.1:355845-514687 GCF_000194155.1 Saccharopolyspora spinosa NRRL 18395 | reverse complement strand
TTGTTCCCATTGTCGGCTCATGGCCTCAGTGTGGAGATATTTTTTCATGCGCCTGGCAAGAAGATCCGCCAAAGCTTCGATTTCTTTCATGTCTTGTTGACAGACCGGCAGACATATGCGGGATGTATGGTCAATCGGCGAATATTCGACATTTCTGAATTGCTCGGAATTTGACGGCTTGAGGATTCCTAGCTCGTATCCCAGAATCACAGCACCGACACGGTTGCGTAGATTAAATTTGCGGTAGATGTTACGCGTTCGGGACTTTACGGTATCTTTCGCGATGTGCAACCGCATCGCAATTTCATTGTCGGTAAGTTCGCAGGCGATACAATATATGACGTCCCTCTCTTCCTTGGTGAGATTTATCAACTTGTCTGTGCTGAATCTTTGCGGTGACGTTCGCACTACATTAATACCGTTCGTACTAGTATGAAAATGAGGGAATCACGTGGGGCCGGCCGGTTGGCGGCTGGAGGATCTGCCGCCAACCGGCCGCGACGGACCGATGCCGGGCCGGGGGGCACGACACTTGGATATCCAGTGACGACCGGCACCGGGCCGCGTCTGGGGTTATGCGGTACGCCTATGCCGTCCGATAGCCACTTCGGCGGGTGACTCTTCCCGCAATGCCTCTTCAACGCCATGTTTGTAGCGGAACCACCGCACGCCGATACCCTCGGGCGTCTGGTCGGGCGGAACAGCTGGGCCAGGTGGACCAGAAACTGCGCTGAGATCCGCCATGATGCCTCCCACGAGTGTTGACCTGACAAGTACGCTGTGCATGAACAGACCGGATGATCAGGTAACAGGTTGGGAGTCTCCAGAATGACAACGGCAATACCCTAAACGGGTGATACGCCGTAATGACACGAAGGATGCATCGCATGCCTACAGCGATAGGATCGCCGCGCGCACGTGCACTATCAGCAGCTTTGCGTAAAGCACGCGAAGATCTAGGATTGAGCTTGCGTGACCTAGCGAAACGCGTATCACTGAACTACTCGTATCTGTCGAACCTGGAAACCGGCAAGCGTGTTCCAAATGTAGAAACTACAGCGACGATTATCGGCGCGCTTCGCCTATCGGCGACTGACCGCGAAAGGATTCTCGCCCTAGCTCGTAACGTAAGCGAACCGAATTGGCTGACTGTCGGCATTCCAGGGATACCGCATCAACTAGCCGGGGCATGGGAGTGCGAACGCGCAGCGTCATTGATTACCGCGTGGAATCCTTGCGTCGTACCTGGATTGCTGCAAACTACAGACTATGCACGGTCAATCGCGGTAGCTAGCGGACTGGAAACACACGAAGTTGAATCACGCGTGATGGTCAAACTTTCCAGGCGCGAAATTCTCACTAAGCGTGACCCTGTGACGTTTAAGGCCCTGGTTGCCGAAACTGCATTGCGCGAACCGATTGGTGACCCTACGGTCATGGTGGATCAACTACGCGACTTGCTCACCATCGCGGAACGGCCAAACGTTGCAATAAGGATAGTTCCGCAGCGGGTCGGATGGCATCCCGGCCTGATGGGTCCTTTTGTCCTATATGACTTTGCCGATTCACCTTCCGTCGTGCATTTTGAGCACTACAGTTCGGGTGCGTTCGATCAAAATGAGGACGACGTAAAAGCGTATCGAAACGCAATAAAAAGGTTGGCAAGCTTTGCCCTGAGTGCGCGTGATTCAAACGAGTTCATCGCGCGACTTATTGTGGATGAATGGAGTGAAAATGGAGAAAGAAATTCACTGGATCAAGTCTAGTTATTCCGGGCCTAACGGTGATTGTGTCGAACTGGCCACCACGTTAGACGCAATCCGCGATTCGAAAGACCCGAACGGGCCGACGTTGACTGTCGACGTGGGCACTTTCGTTTGTGCGGTGCAGCAGGGTCGTTTCGACCGCTGAATGTATGACGCCCCGGTGTGTGGTGCCTTGGCGTCATTGTTGGTTTCTGCGGTTGTATCTTGGATGAATGGAGTTGAAATGTTAATTCCACAATGGATTAAATCAAGCTACTCCAGTGCGAATGGAGACTGTGTTGAATTAACAACGGCACTGGACGCTATCCGCGATTCTAAGGACCTTGGTGGGCCGACGCTGGCTGTCGACGTGGGCACTTTCGTTTGTGCGGTGCAGCAGGGTCGTTTCGACCGCTGAATGTATGACGCCCCGGTGTGTGGTGCCTTGGCGTCATTGTTGGTTTCTGCGGTTGTATCTTGGATGAATGGAGTTGAAATGTTAATTCCACAATGGATTAAATCAAGCTACTCCAGTGCGAATGGAAACTGTGTCGAATTAACTACGGCACTGGACGCTATCCGCGATTCCAAAGACCCGTACGGGCCGACTTTGAGCGTGGACGTGTCGACGTTCGTTTGTGCGGTGCAGCAGGGTCGTTTCGACTGCTGAATGTATGACGCCCCCGTGGCACCGGGGCGTCATTGTTGGTTTCTACGGTTGTATCGTCGATGAATGGAGTGGACAGACGGGTTTTCTCCAGCAACTGTCCCGCTGACTCAGTAACCGCTGTCGTCCAATTAGGACACGTGGTTTCCCGGCCGGGCGGCTGGGCGCTCCGGCTGGCTGCTGTGGGGCAGCAGGTGTGCGGCGGGGGCGGGTACGGGGTCTGGGCGGGCGACGAAGTGCGCGGTTTCCTCGTGGTTGGTGGAGCGGACGAGTTCGGCGAAGCCGTGCTTGTACAGCAGGCGGACGTGGTGGTCGTCGGGGATCGGCTCGGGTACCTCGCCGTGCTCCCGGGCGGAACGCGCGAGCGCGGGGACGTCCAGGCGGTAAGTGCGTTCAACCGACCAATGGTCTTCGCCATCGACGCTGATCAGCTCCGCGTCGTGCAGGCCGCGACGCACCGGCTCCGGCAGCGGGCGGGTGTCCAGGTCGTAGCGGACCACCTCCTGCAGTGCCCAACGCCACTGCACGGGGGCCGCAGGTTCGACGGTGCTGATCCACCACTGCTCGACGAGCTCGGCGAACTCCTTGGTGGCGAAACAGTACTCCAGCGCGGGGGCTAGCGAATCCGGGTCGGCGGTGGAGCTCTCCGCCGCCTGGCGCAGCAGTGCGGCTCCCAGGTGGCCCTGCTGTGCCTCGACGAAGCCGGCCAGTGAGAGTATGCAGGTGGACTGGGTCCAGCCGAGCACGGCGCGGAACACCGGCCAGACCTCGCGCAGCACCAGGTTCTCAGCCAGCAGCCGTGCCCAGAACAGGAAGCGCTGCATCCGGATGTTCTCCTCCAACGAGATCCCGCGGGCCGAGAGCACGTATTCGAAGTCGTCCCGCTGCCCGCGCACCGTGATGAAGCCGTGCAGTTCCCGCCGATCGGAGAAGTCCGTGTTAGGCAACAGCAGTAGCGGGTAGGCGGCGATGCGGGAGACGTGCTTGGCGAGCTCGTCGTAGCCCTCGAGGAAGGACTCCGGGGTCTCGCCGGGCACGCCCCAGATCAGCTCGGCGTAGCAGTCCAGCCCTTCGGCGGCCAACCACTCCGCCAGTTCTCTCCACTGGTTGATCTTCATGTTGCGGCGGTTCATCAGGTCCAGCACGGAGTCGTTCAGCGTCTGCAGGGCGAGTGTGAACGAGCTGCCCAGGCCCACCTCGCGCATCCGGCGAACGATGTCGCGGAACACCTTGGACTTGTTCTTCGCCCAGGAGGTCTCGAGCGCCCGAGGGTAGCCGTACCGGTCGCGGACCTCGATGAAGTCCTCGATGAACTCCATGTCCTGGCGCAGCATCCCGAAGTTGGCGTCGCAGAGCACGACCGTGTGCGCCTTCGCCTTGGCCAGCACCTCCAGTTCGGCCCGCAGCCGTTCGCGGGAGAACGCGCGAACTTTCTGGCCCACCGCGCCGCCCCAGAAGCAGAACGAGCAGTGGTAGGGGCAACCGCGGTTGGTCTCCATCAGCGCGACGTCGTAGCGGAACTCGCCGCGCTCGTCGACCAGCGGCAGCGCGCCGGTGAGGATCGGAGAGGGGATCACGTCTAGGTCGTCGAGCCGTGGCTGTTCCTCGGTGGTGACGATCGAGCCGTCCTCACCGCGGTAGGAGATGCCGCGGACATTCGCATACGAGGTGCCCTCCAGCACCGCCCGCAGCAGCTCGACGAAGGTGATTTCGCCTTCGCCGTTGACCACGACGTCCACGGCGACGTCCCGGCGAAGCACCCGTTCGGACTGGTTGGCCACGTGGTTTCCGCCGAAGACCACGACGGCCTCTGGGTTGGCCTGCTTGACAGTCTCAGCCACCGACGCGAACTGGCGCACGTTCCAACCGAGCACGGAGAACCCGATCACGTCGGGCACCCCGTCCCGCAGGATGTCCACCGCCATCTCCAGCGGGGTCATCGAGCCAGACGCGTTGAAGATCCGCACATCGCAGTGTTCGCCGAGCTGCTCGCGGGTCATCGTCGCGAGGTAGCCTGCGGCCAGCGGCATCGATTCCTTCGCCATGTGCCAGACGCCCTGCTGAACCAGCGCGACCTTGATCATCTTCGTCATGAGCGCACGTTTCGTAGCGCCCCGAACCGGTCGGGGCGGGACTGATGTGGGGGCAGGGTGTCGGCTAGTACTCGGCGTGGAGCTCGGGGATGCCGGGGCCGATCATGCGAACTTCGTCGGTGGTGCTGCTGCGCTGCGCGAGCCAGGTGCGGACGGGGTCCGCGTTGGCGACCGCGTTGGTGCCCGACAGCAGGTCGGCGTGGCCGCCAGTGCCGGTCTGCACCCGGACTTCGCCGGTGGTCAGCCGCTGCCAGTCGGCGGCCCAGGAGGTGTCATCGCCGTCGGCGACCAACAGCAGCACATCGGTGTCCAGTTCTGGTGGCACGGGGACGCCCGCGTACCAGCGGGCGTAGCGTTCGACGACGGCGGCGACGCGCTCGCGGCCTGTCTGCCGGACGTGCGCGGCGAGGTTCGGGTCGGACAGGACCTCCTGCACCATCTTCGCGGCCGTCGTGCCGGAGGCCGGTTCGCGCTGCTGCGGGGGTTTGGAGTCAAGCAGCACCAGCCCGTCGACCCGCTCGCCGCGGTTCCGCAGCGCCAGCGCGGTGGCGGCCGCGAACACACCACCGGCGGAGTAGCCGACCAGGAACCGCGGGCCGCGTACCCGGGTCGCGGTGATCAGCTCTGCCGCTGTTCCGGCCGCGTCGGTGCCGGCGTCGAAGGGGAAGTCGAAGCCGTAGCAGCGAAACCCGAGATGCTGTGCGAACCCTGCCATCGCCCAGGAATGCCCGGCGATCGGTGGGAAGCAGTACACCGCGTTGCCTTCGCCGTCGGCGAGGAGTTTCAGCGGGCTGTCGGCCGCCGGGCGCTGGTCGATGAGCTTTGCCAGCGCAGCCGCGGTCTGCGCCCGATATACGTCCACAATCGACACATCGCGGTGCAGCTCCTCGCGGATACGGATGGCCAGCAACGCCGCGCCGAGGCTGTGCCCGCCAGCGACGAAGAAGTTCTCTTCCAGCGAGACCGTGTCGTCGGCCAGCACCTCGTGCCACAGCGGCAAGAGGACCCGCTCGGTCTCGGTGCGCGGCGGCCGCGCGGCGGCCCGGCGGGCCTGTTCGGGGGATGGCAGCGCGTTCCGGTCGATCTTGCCGTTCGCGTTGCGCGGCCAGCTCTCCACCACCACGACGTCCGCTGGCACCGCCGCGGCCGGCAGGAACCGGGTCAGCGCCGCGCGCAGACCGAGGGTGTCCGGCTCGGCGCCCGGCTCGGGCAGGACGTAGCCGCACAGCCGCAGTTCGTCGGAACCGGGCACTGGGCGGACCACTGCGGCAGCCTCCCGCACACCAGGCAGTTCGCTCAGCTTCTGCTCCACCTCGCCGAGTTCGGTGCGGTGGCCGAGCAGCTTGACCTGCGTGTCCATCCGTCCTACCAGCACCAGGGAACCGTCCGGCAGCCGCCGAGCGCGGTCGCCGGTGCGGTATAGCCGCTGACCGGGCAGTGCGGGAGAGTCCGTCGTGAACTTCTCCGCAGTGAGCTCGGGGTCTGACAGATAACCGGCGGCCAGCCCGGTGCCTGCCAGGTACAGTTCGCCGACGATACCGGCCGGCTGCTCGATGAGGTGCCGGTCGAGCACGTGCGCGGAGACGTTCGGGATCGGGAAACCGATCCGCACCGGTCCGCCCTCGGCGGCGGTGGCTGGGGCGATCTCCGCGGTGCACGCGATGTCGGTGGCCTCGGTCGGCCCGTAGATGTTGTGGACCTTCGCCTTGCACGCGCCGGAATCCAGCCACGGGAGCAGCCGCGCCAGGTCCGGCGTCTCACCGCCGAGCGCCAGGTGCCGCAACGAGCGCAACGCCCGGAAGCCGTCCGCGGCGGCGAGGTCCAGCAGCGGATACACCGCCGAGGGCACACCCGGGTTGAGCACTGTGACCTCGTCGCGATCCACCAGCTCTAGCAGCACTCGCGGGTCGTAGGCCGCGTCGGGTGCGAGCACCACGGCCGCGCCGGAGACCAGCGGGGCCAGGTAGTTCTTGATCGACGCGTCGAAGCCGCAGGTGATGATCTGCGCAACTCGGCCGCCCACGTCCAGCTCGCAGAAGTCCCGATACCACCACAGCAGGTTGACCAGCGACCGCATTCCCACCGCGACGCTTTTGGGAGCGCCGGTGGAGCCGGAGGTCTGGATGACGTAGGCGGTGGCGTCGGGTGAGTGCCGGTTCACCGGCGGGCGGACCGCGGCCAGGGTGTTCAGCGCCTGGGTGTCGTACTGGATCTTCGCTGGCGCGGGTCGGCGGCGGGCCGTGGCCGTGCGGTCGACGTGCAGCAACACGTCGTAGGCGTAGGTGGTCAGCTCTTCGTCGTGGAATGCCATCGGCGTGACCTCGACGGCCGACAACTCCGGAAAGTGGTTCGGCAGGTCATCGAAGAACGCCGATGGGATGAACAACGCGTCCGCTGCGGACATCGGCCGCCCGCCGTGCTCGGGCCTGTGCCGGGCGGCCAACGAAGCGAGGAACTCTTCACGGCGTGCGGCGTCCCACACGTGCCCGAGGTAGACCGCGCCGCGCTCGCCGACCCGACCGATGGCCTCGCGCAGCACGGTGCGCAGGTAATTCACCCCGCCGAAACTCTGCACCACGCTGTTGAACACCACGATGTCGAACGGGCCGTCCGAGCCGGGCGGCAGCTCGTCGAGGTTCAGCGCACCGAGTTCGTGCAGTGAGACGTTGTCCAGTCCCTCCTCCTCGCGCGCCCGCTCGGCCCAGCGCAGTACCCCGGCGGCCGGGTCGATGCCGACGTAGCGCCCCACTCGCGGCGCGAGTCCGCGCAGTGTGGTGCCGGTACCGCACCCGATTTCCAGCATTGCCTTGGCTGGGCCCAGGTAGTCCGCGATCTTTCCCGCGGTAGCCCGCACATAGGTGTTCAGCGTCTGGTCGCTGATGCGTGCCCCGGTGTACGGGCTGCGCCAGCCGTTCGCCGAGATCGGGTCGTCAGCGTGGTCGGCGACGTAGTTCCACAGCTCCAGGCTCATCCGGGTGCCCGCCGGCTCCAACTCGGTGAGTACGTCGGTGGAGTCCACGCAGATGCAGGCACGGGTGGGTGCGCTGTTCCAGAACAGGTCGTTGTAGGCGGCGACCAGCTCCCGTTCCGAGATCAGCACCAGGGGGCCGGTGTCCCGCATCAGTGAGTGCAGCCGCGCACTGGGTAGTTCGGGGTTCAGCGGCACGTAGGCACCGCCCGCTTTGAGCACCGCGAGCATCGCCACGACCAGCCGGTAGGAGCGGCGGAGCAGCACCCCGACGTGCACGCCAGGTTGCACGCCCTGGTCAACGAGGAAGCGCGCGAGCAGGTCGGCGTCCGCGGCGACCTCGACATAGGTGTGCCGGGCGGGGCCGTCGACCACGGCCACCTCGTCCGGGGTCGCGGCTACCTGCTCGGCGAACAGCTCGCCGACGGTGCGGTCGGCGGGAAATGGGCGTGCGGTGGCGTTTGCGATACGCGCGGCGTCGGCGGCCTCGTCGTCGGCTTCCCACAGCTGGATGTCGGACAGTTTCACGCGCGGACCTCCGATGTGACGGCTCGGGCCAGCCGCTCCAACGCGGCCAGGTAGCGGTCGACGGTGCCGGGACGGAACAGCCGACCGTCGTACTCGAACTCGACCCGGAGCGCGCCGCCCGTGTCGTGCACGTAGAGCGTCAGGTCGAACTTGGCGGTGTCCAAGGGGATTTCGACCAACCTGGACTGGTCGAGGAACAGCTCGTCAGCGACGCCGTCGGTGCTCCCAGGCCCCTCCGGTGAGGCGGCGAAGACGTCGGCGAAGTTCTGGTAGGCGAACATCACGTTGGTCAGCGGCTGGGTGCCTGCGGTGCGCTTCGGGTTCAGGTCCTGCACGAGCACGTCGACCGGGCAGTCCTGCTGCTCCAGCGCCGCGGTCAGGGCCGCCGAGGTGTGCGCGACCAGCTCCGGGAAGTCCATGTCCGGTCCGGGGAACAGCCGGACCGGCAGGACGTTGACGAAGAAACCGACCAGCCGCTCGATGTCCGGGTGGATGCGGGCGGCGGTGCCCATCCCGATGCAGATGTCCTCCAGCGCGGTCAGCCGGTGCAGCAGCCAGCCGAACAACCCGAGGAACACCGCGGCGGGCGTGCATTCGGCGTCGGTGGCCAGCACCCGCAGCCGCGCGGACAGCTCCTCATCGAAGGTGTGGCTGCGGGTGCCGCCGCGGAACACGTCCTGCTCATCCCAGCCGGAGAAGTCCACCGGGAGCGGCAGGTGGTCGGGCACTCCAGCCAGCCGTTCGCGCCAGGCGGGCGCGCGGGAGGCGAGGTCCCGGCCGCGGTCCCAGACCGCGAAATCCCGGTAGCGGGCGGGGAGTTTCGGCAGCTCGGGCCGGGTGCCGTGGAGGCTCGCGCGGTAGGCCTCGTTGAGCTCCCGGGACAGCACGACGATGGACCAGCCGTCGCAGATGATGTGGTGCAGGGTGAGCACCAGCCAGCTCCGCCGGTCCGGCAACCGGATCAGCACCGCCCGGCCGAGCGGGGCGTCGGCAAGGTCGAACGGGGTCTCGCAGTCGTCCCGCACCACCTGCTCGGCGGCTTGCCGAGGGTCAACGGCGGTGGAGAGGTCGACGGTACGCAGCGGGATGGCGCCCTCGGCGTGCACGCGCTGCCGGACTTCGCCACTGCGGACGGTAAACGAGGTCCGCAGACTCTCGTGTCGCTCGACCACAGTGGACAGAGCTTCCTCCAGCGCGGCCCGGTCCACCTCGCCCTGTTCCATCACGATCGGCACGTTGTAGGCCAGAGCGCCTCCGAGCTGGTGCAGTGTCCAAAGTCGTTGCTGCGCATAGGAGAGCGGATAGTCCTCGGCCACCTCCGCCCGGGGGAGTCCGGACGGCGCGGCGTCGACACGGTCCTGCTCATTGATCGCGCGGGCAAGTTCCCGGGGGTTGGGGTGGCTGTAGACGGTGCCCAGCGCGACGATGCGCCGCCAGCGCGCTGAGATCGCGTTGACCAGCCGCATCGCTTTGAGACTGTGCCCGCCGGAGGCGAAGAAGTCCGCATCCGGGGACAGCCCGCTGGTGCCCAGCACGGCGTCGAAGAGTCTGGCGATCTCGGTGGCGTCGATCTCGGCCGGTGCGGGCAGCGCCGCGACGGGGTCGTGCACAGTGGGCAGCAGCGCTGCGGCCTCGTCCGCGAGGGTCGCGCGGTCGATCTTCCCGTTCGGTGTGTGCGGCAGCGCCGCCCTGCGCAGGAACCGGCTCGGCACCATCCACGGCGGCAGTTGGGCGCGTGCGTACGCCCGCACGTCCTCATCAGATACCGAGTCCTCAGCGATGTGGAACGCGACCAGGTCGGTGTCGCCCGCCCCGTCCGGCACGGCCACCACCGCGGCCTCGGTCACGCCTGCGCAGGACATCAGCACGTTCCCGATCTCGCCGGGTTCTATGCGGTAGCCGCGCACCTTGTACTGGTCGTCCAGCCGTCCGAGAAACTGCAACCCGCCGTCCGCGTCAAGCCGCCCGAGGTCACCGGTGCGGTAGATCCGCGCCCTGCCCAAGGTGGTGAACCCAGCCGCGCCCGGCCGGGTCGGGCGCAGGTAGCCGCGGGCGAGGCCGGCGCCGCCGATGCATATCTCCCCGATCTCACCGGGTGCGACCGGTTCCAGCCGCTCGTCGCGGACGTCGACGGTCACACCGGGCAGCGCGGTGCCCAGAGCGAGGGTGCTACCCGGCAGCGGGGTCTCCCGATCCACCCGCAGGCAGGTCGCGTCCACTGTGGCCTCGGTGGGGCCGTACATGTTCCAGATCACCAGATCCCGCCCAGCCGGCCGGTCGAGCAGCCGACGCACCACCGCGGTCGGTACCGCCTGCCCGCCGGTGACCACGTGCCGCAGCGCGAGCCCGCCGTCCTCGCCCAGCCCGGCGTCGACCAATGCACCGAGGAACGGCGTGACGACGTTGATCAGCCCGACCCGGTGCCGTGCGATCAGATTCAGGAAGAGCCGCGGATCGCGCCGGTCGGCGTCCCCGATCAGTAGCAGCGTGCCGCCGTTGGACAGGCAGGACAGCGTCTGCTGGAGCGCCGCGTCGAACACCAGCGGGGCGGACAGCGCCTCAACGGTCCGCCCGCCCAGCGGGGCGTAGAGCATCTCCTGCAACCCCTCGACCAAGTTGGCCAGACCGCCGTGCTCGACCAGCACGCCCTTCGGGGTGCCGGTCGAACCCGAGGTGAACAGCAGCGCCGCAATGTCTCCGGGCTCCGGCACCACGTCGGGCATGGGCGCGTCGGACTGGTCGGGAGCGAGCACGGTGAGCTCCAGGAACTCGCAGAGCCCCGCCAGCGCCTGCCGTCCCGCTTCGTCGGCGACGACCACCCGGCAGCCGCTTTCGCTCAACAGCAGCCGGATCCGCTCCACCGGGTATTCCGTGGTCAGCGGCAGGTGCGCGAATCCGGCCGACATGACGCCGAGCAGTGCGGAGATCGCCCACTCGGTCCGCGCGGTGAGCACCGCGACCGGCGCTCCGCGAGGAAGGCCGGTGCTCAGCAGCGCCGCGGCCAGCCGGTTCGCCCGGCCGTGCAGTTCGCCGTGGCTGAGCCGGTGCGTGCGCCCGTCCCGCTCGCAGATCACCGCCGGTGCGTCTGGCTCTCGCGCCGCCTGCGCCCTGGCGAGCGCGATGCAGGTCGTGGTGGTCGGCGGTGCGCTCACGAGTGCCGCCGGGTGGCGAAGGTGCCGTTGACGACGTATCCGTCCAGGCCGTGCTTTTCGCCGTAGTCGATCAAATCCCTGGTGCGGTTGATGAAGCCACGACCCGAGTAGTTCAGGGAGGTGTTGCACAGCACGCTGTACCCGGTGATCTCCCGGAACGCGGTGAGCAGCCGCGCCGCCTGCGGATTCTGCTCCGGTGTGACGGTCTGGGTGCGTGCGGTGCCGTCGACGTGCGTGACCGCCTGCAGCGCGTCGGTGCGGACGTCACTGAAGTAGAGCATGTGCGGGTCCGGGATTGCCCCGCTGAACCACTTGTGAGCGTCGCTTTCCAGGCAGATCGGGGCGATCGGTCGGTAGCCCTCGCGCTGCTTGATCGTGTTCAGCCGCTCGTGCATCTCTCGGCTGAACGGCGCGGCGAGGAGGGAGCGGTTGCCCAGCGCACGCGGCCCCATCTCGTAGCGTCCTTGCACCCAGGCGATCACGTTGCCCTGTTCCAAGAACCTGGCGACGGCGGCATGGTCCAGGGGTCGTACGTCGTACACCGCGGGGTCGAAGGTCGCGTCCTCGACGAACTCCTCGCCGGCGTAGACGTCCCAGCTGACCTGCGCGGACCCGGTGTGGTGCAACTGCGCGTCGATAGCGGTGCCGAGCGCGGAGCCGCTGTCATTCGGGCACGGCGGTACGAACACCTGCGGGAACAGCCCGCACTCGGCCCAGCGCCGGTTCCACTCGCAGTTCAGCCCGCAGCCACCGGAGATCAGCAGAGGCAGGCCCTCCGTGAGGTACTGGGCCGCGTAGTCGTAGAACCGGTCGAAGATCGCATCGGAGAGCTTCGCCGCGATGTTCTTGTACTCCTGCGACTGGATCCCGACGTTGTGGTACGGCGACCACGCCACATCGGCCTTGGGCAGTCCGAGCACGATGCCGTCCTGGGCGAGAAGGAACTCGATGAGCTCCTTCTCCTCCGGCAGCACGGCACCCTGCTCGGCGAAACCGGTCAACGCCATCTGCTTGCCGGCGTCCTGGAACCGGAAATGCCCCGGTAAGTCCGGGAACTTCGGGTCGGCCACCGCGAACAAGTACGCGTACTTGTTGCCGGGGTCGGTGAGCACGTGCTTGAGGTGGGTGACCTCGCCGCGTTCGTCGATCCGGTAGAACGAGCCGATGTTGCCCTCCCACACCAGGCAATAGGCGGGCTCCCCGGTCGGCACCGGCCCGAGTCCGTAAGCGGTCATGATGTGCGAGCGCTCGTGGGTCGAGGAGAAGATCCGCGTCTCGTGGCCGAAGAACCGCCCGAGCTCGTCGGTGACCGAACCGGGCCCGGTACCGAAGTAGCCGGTGCGCGACGGCGGCTCGACGGAGTGCCAGCCCTTCACCCAGCCACCGACCGCGACGACATCGGGTTGGCGGGGCAGCCGATCGGCGGCCCGCAGCAGCAATTCGGCGGTGAGCCGGTCGTAGCGTGGGTAGGAGTCCTTCTCGGCCTCCAGGGAGAACAGCAACTGTCCGTCCTCGATGGCGGCGACCGCGCCGTCGTGGCCTTCCTTGAACGACAGGATCAGCACGCGAGATCAGCTCCTCGGTGGTCTGGGCGGGTTTGCACGGGTCATTGCTCGAAGCCCAGATCTGGGCTGCCGGATCGGGCGATCAGCCGGTCGCCGGAGCGGTCGGCAGTGATGAATTCATGCGCCTTCGCCCCGCCGCGATCCAGGCGCACCCGGCTCACGTCCTGCACCGGTCCGATGCGGAACCGCGGGGCGTCGAAACAGGGCAGGTCGCGGGGATCGAGCGGATCCAGCGCCAGCGGCGCCCCGTCGACGAGCAGCTCGGGGTCTCCGCCAGTGCCGCGCAGTTCGATCCGATGGGTGCCGCCGACGGGCAATGCGGACCGGGACGTCCACGCGCGGTTGCCGAGCACTGCCACCACCCGGTAGGCGCGCACGTCGCGCAGTTCGCCCGGGCCGAATCCGCCCAAATGCGCGGGGCTTGCCGCTCCGTTTGAGCCTGGCGCCTCACCGACGGCGAGGCCGCCCGCGGTGAACCGCCAGCGTCCGACAGCTCCCGGACTCGGCTCGGAGGTCCACTGAGGACGATTGACCGGTCCGCCGCTGTCCGCCCACACATCGACCTCGGAGACCGCGCCGCGCAAGCCGCGCCGCAGGTCGAACTCGCCCAGCACCCCGGGCGCGCCCTGGTATTGCCCGACGACCAGCGAGCCACCGGGCGGCAGCTCCGCACCGCGCGCCGCTGTCCGCGTCGAGACCGGGACGTCCAGCGGCGGCAGCGGTTTGCCGGTTGCCTCGGCGGTGACCCGTGCTGCGCCGTCGTCCTGGTACAGACGAGCCTGGCCGGTCCCGGAGTCCCAGGTGACCGCGAGCCGCTGCCACTGCGCGTAGTCGAGGAACACGTCAAACGGCACCTGCTCCCCGGCGATGTCCAGGGTCAGCCCGCCGGCCCGCTGCTCGCGCAGCGCCAGCACGGTGCCCGCCTCCGGAACCGCGTAGCTGAACAGCGTCGTCTCCACGTCCCCGCGTAACGGGCACAGGTCAAGCACCGCGGTGAACGCCCGCGTGGGGAAGGCCCTGAGCTGCTGGGCCAGCATCCACTGCCGCGGCTTGCGAGTACGGAACAGCAACGCGCCGACCGGATCCAGCAGCAGCGCGTACCGGTCGCGCGCCGAGCGATGCTCGATCAGCGGCACCACCTCGGTGCGCGGGCGCAGATGCAACTCGACGATGAACTCGGGCCGGTCGCCGAGTGCGAACCTGGCCAGGTCCGCGACGTCCGCTTCGGCCCAGGCGGTGCCGGCCGGCTGGTTCACGGGAACACCGCCGGCAGCTCCCACCAGCGCACCACCGGATCGTCCGCGCCCAGCGGCCGCACCACCCGCCACGCCTCGCACGGGTTGGAGCTGATGTGTGGGTCATAGCCGCGGTCGTGGCGGTCGTAGTCACGGCGGATGCGCTCCCGCACGACGGCTGGCAGCACAGTCTCACCGGGGCGCAGCACCCGGCCGAAGGAGTGCCGCGGTTGCAGCAGAACGTAGCTCGCATCCGCGCCGAAGGCGTACCGCGAATGCTCCGCCGGGTAGCAAGGCCCGAAGGTGTTCACGAAGAACAACTCGCCACCGAAGCCGAAGCACCAAGAAACCGTCTCGATCGCGGCATTCATGGTGTGGCCGCTGGCGGGATCGTGGTCGCTGAGGAACCTCAACACTGCGTGCGTGGTCTGCGCGAGCGCGTCCACGGTGGTGCCGAAGCGGGGCTCGCGCAACTCGATGACGAATCCGTCCAAGTTGGCTGCGCGGGCCTGGTCGATGAAGTCGCACAGCACCGGCAGCATCGCGCCGAGATTCTCCTCGGGCGTGCGGTCGCGGTCCCATTCCGGAGCGCCCCACAGCCGGGAGGATGGGGCGTAGACGCAGTGCGTTCCGCTGCGCACGGGGGCGAACCGCCGCAGGCACGGGGCTTCGTTCGGGTGGGTCGAGGTACTCGGTGGATGGGGCGCCGGAGTCATGGCGTTCCTCGTTCCGGGGTTCGTGTGCTGTTCGCAAGCCATGTCCGCAGCGCTCGCGCGCTTCGCTGCGCTGGGCGCTGTTCGTGCATCGAGTGCGCCAGCAGCAGCGCCGCCGGCGGGTCGCTGCCCGGGCGCACCGGCCTGCGCACGGCTGTCACATCGACGGTGCGGAAACCCTGTGCGTGGGATCAGGACCGGACGACCTCGTCATTCAGCCGCTTTTCGGTCGCGGCGAAGACGTCGGCGGCGAGCTGGGCCAGCCTGGGAGAGCAGTCGGCCGGTTCGAACACCTGCCGCGGTTCCCGCCCGGCGGCAAGGCGCTGCCAATAAGGCGGCAGGCAGTCCATCCTGGCGACCATGCCGCCGTCCCCGTCCGGCGCGACGTACCGCACCGTGCGGATGCCTGAGTTCAGCAACCTGACCGTGCACATCGGACAGCACTCCAGCGAGGTGTAGAGCACCGTCCCGTGCCCGGCCGCCAAGTCCCCGAACCGCGCCTCAAACGTGTCCAGTGCCTGCGCCTCCGCGTGCGCGGAGGTGTTCAGCCGAGGCCTCAGCAACTTGTTCCGGCCCTCGCAGATCAGCTCGCTGCCGCGCACGACCACCGCGCCGACGCCGTAGTTGCCCTCTTGCACCGAGACCAACCCGAGCACGCAGCACAGCCAAACCCACGGGTCCTGCTCGTTGTCCGGCGAGCCCTCGTCCGCGGCGAGCCGCTTGGCCAGCTCGGCGACCTGACCGTCCACGGACCCCAGCTCGGCAAGCAGCGCGCGGCCGCGCTTGAACGCCTCTTCCATCTGCCTCACCTAGCCGTTCTCACTGGTCGGAGCGGTTTTGAGCCATGTGCGGCATTGAGGATGAACTTCCCGCACCGCTGCGGTTGCGCTTCGGCGTTGTTCAGCGGGTGCAACGACCGGTTGAACGCGGGATTCACGAACGCCGCGATCGAGTACCGGTCCCGCTGCCGCGGCGTGGGCACCTGGTGCCGCAAGGCCCGGTACCTGCCACCGCTCCACCAAGCCAGCAGGTCGCCGACGATCACGGTGATCAGGTCACCGCCGCCGGGCACGTCAACCCACTCGCCGCCACGTTCTGCCTGGAGCCCGGCGCCTTCCTCCTGCACAACGATGCCGAGCAGACCGAAGTCGGTGTGCGGGGCATGCCCGAACTCGTCGCCGGTGCGCGGGGTCTCGGGTTCGACCATCCGGTAGCGGTGCAGCCGCATCGACGCGTACGGCTCGGCCAGGTGCTTGCACAGCCCGTCCGAATCCAGGCCGAGTCCGCGGGCCAGCGGCACGCTCAGACCCCGGCAAAGCCCCTGAATCTGCTCGAACAGCGACTCCACGCCAACCTGGAAGCCAGGCAGCTCCGGCCACCGGTTCGGCCCATGCAGCGGAACGCCGGCCCGTACCAGCGGATGCTCGGACCCGAGGTCGCACCCGACCTGGAACGCCTCCTTGACGTCGGGTTCCCGCCCGTGGCTGGTCTCAGAGCGGTGCTCGGTCCAGCCGCGGTTGTTGTGGTCGGCCGCGACCGCCCGCCGGGCTTCTTCCGGTAGTTCGAAGAACCGCCGGGCCTGGCGGAACGCCTCGCCGGTAGCGGTGAGCTCGCAGCCGCTGGCGACGAAACCACCGAAATCCCGACACGCCTCCTCGATCTGTTCGGTGAGCGCGGGATCTGCCGGATCGGTGCGCAGCACCGAGCAGTCGATGACCGGGACGAAGGAGGTCGACGTGCCGGTCACTTGCGTTCCAGCACCGGCTCGGCAGCGCCGGAGCTGACGTCGGTGATCGGCAGCAGGTGCTGGCGGGGACTGACCGAGCCGTCGCCGTTCATGATGATCCCCTGCTTGAGCAGGCCTCGGGTGAAGTCCTCGCGGGCGCGGTAGGTCTTCTCCTCGTCGGACAGTCCCTCGGAGGTCAGGCCGAGGTACACCGGGATGCCTTCCTTCCGCTTCTTCTCGGCCAGCGCGATGATGTCCGACAGTCGCGGCGGCTGGTAGCCGTTCAGTTCCTCGGCCCGGCGCGCCCACTGGGTACCGCGGGCCACGTACATCGGGTTGAGCCTGATGGTCAGCGGCACGCCGCGCATGGCGCAGTGCTCGTGCAGGTAGTCGATGGCCTTCTCCGCCTCGATCCAGGCCTCCTCGTCTGTCATCGCCGGGTCTGGTTTGAACAGCACGTAGGCGGTCAGCTCGCACTCGGCGGCGGCCATCGCGTCCAGCCCACGCAGGAAGTTCTCCAGCGGCTCGCGCTTACCTAGCACGCGCTCCCGCAGGTCCACCGTGACGGTCTCGAATCCGGTGAGGATGTCGAGTTGCTTGTTGCTGTTCTCGGCGATCTCCCGCAGACGCTCGACCGTCAGGAACTCCAGCCGGGTCTCCAACACCAGCTTGCGCACCCGGGGAAGCTTGCGGGTGGCCGCCGTGATCTGGGTGAGCGCCTCGGCGGGAAAGGTCGTCTCGTCGAACACCGAGCCCTCGTTGGCGATGGTCACCCTCTCCAACACGCCCAGCGCGTGCTTGTCTTCCTCCAGCACGTACTTGAACTGGGCGAGCACCTGGTCTTCCGGAATCCACTCCCTGGAGGACTTGAACGGAAGCGCGCAGAACTTGCACTGGTATCGGCATCGCTTGGTGTTGAAGAGGATCGCCAGGTCCTGCTCACCCAGGAAGTTCCGGTGCAGGAAGAAATGGGGCCGATCGGAGGCTGGCGCAGACTCGCCCATTTGTTTCGGGGGCCCGAAGCTGCGGTACAGCCCGCCGAGAAATTCGTCGAGCGCGACAGTCATGCTTCCTTCTTTCTGCGAAAACTTAACCTGGGTTCGCCGACACGGCAGTCCTGCGCTGCAGCGGTGCGTTCGGTCGTCCGCGGAAATTCGTCGGCGGAAAAATGTCCGGAAAGGTGCGACAGGTGCAGGGAAGGCGTGTCAACCTTAAGGCGAAATCCCGTCTTAAGGCGAAATCCCGTGCTCGGCAGTTTCGACGAGCACACCACAGCCCCCTCCAACGGGAGGGTAGTGAACTCCGCACCACGCACAACCTTTGAGGCTGAACAGTAGTGGTCAGCGCTCATTCTGGGCGGCGCATGCCGCTAGGGCGAAGGAGTGCCTCTATCGGCGCACGGCAAGAGCCAAGCCAGGTTGGATTTGAAAACCCCGCAGGCCGACCGCACTGGCGGCGCTGAGGTTCAGCCTGACGCATTTGGCACCATCAGGAGGGCGCCAACGCAGTTCCTCCTGCCCTGTGCGGATCGATAGCGGAATCCGGCGACGTCTTGTCATCGTTGCGTGTCACAATCCCCCTCTTTTGGGTCGCACACCCCATAGATCATGAAATAATGACGGTCTTCGCTGCAAGAAGATTCGCACTATCGTCGTATCCGGATCGCTCATTTTGCGAGGCCTGCCATAGAGCATTACGACAGATGGATGCAACCGCGTCGTTGCGCATGGCGGCGAACGTCAGGCAAACCCCGCCACCGGTGCATGGGCAGGGCGTGTGCAAGGTTGACCTATCCGGTTTAGGTAGTTTCGGGCGGGAAGGTGGGTGGCAGGTTGCCCAGGTGGTGGACCGTTTCGATACCGGCGGCTGTGCCGTTCGGTCGGCGCCAGCGCCATATCCGGTTCGCAAGTTTCCGTCCAGAACAAAGACCTTCCAGGCTGCGGGTCCTGGCACGTCCGTACCCGCCCACGATTTCCATTGAAATTGCGGAGGTTGTCCACAGGCATCGGCGTGTCGGGGTGCGACACGCCGACGGTCCGCAAGTTCCATTGAAATCGAAGGTTCGATTTCAATGGAACTTGCGGATTCTCTCCGCCGAGGCGGACTCGATGAACGTCTTCGCACCGGCGGTCACCGCCAGCACCGCCAGCACCGGCGGTCAACGCCAGAACCGTCAGGGCTGGGCGGGCCCGCCACCAGCCGCTGCCCATACAGGATTCCCCGCCCACCGCCTCCAGCGCCCGCCAGAGACCGTCCACACGACCCCGCAAGGACTCGACGAGTAACGCCTTCCGAGGAACGGCTTGCAACCATCTCTGATGCGGGCGAACCGAGAAGAAGGTGCAAGCTCTCGCGGTTACAGGTGCAAGGTGGCTTTTGATGTCTTGGGTGTAGTCACCCGTTCGCCGTAATCTCAGTGCGTGAGTTTGCCAAGGATTAGCGATTCGAATCCCGTCGTGCACCCGATGAGGATGTAGGTCCACGAGGACTGGTTGAGAGCATCTCAACGGCGATGAGCGAGCGACGGGGCTCGGCTTGTTGGCCTTGTTGGCGCTGAGCTCGGCGCTTATCGAGAAGCTCTGATCCCTGGCACGACCTGAGGACGCGCTGTCCTCTGCCACTGGAACCGCTGTGGTCGGTCGTGCCACCGAGAACGACAGCCCTGAGACCACGAGCGGCGAGTGGTGCCGTGCAGCTTTCCTGTGTCCCGCGTCGTGGCAGGAGTTCCACACGTTCGAGATGCGCTGGGGTGTTCTCGTCGTTGGGGGCGCCGCCTCGTGGCCAGGGCGCCGTCCGATGAGGAGGACATGTGCCCAAATTTTCCGCGCTCGCCACCGCAGTGGCGGTTTCCGTTGGAGTTGCAACAGCATCGTGGACGATGCCCAGTAGCGCTGCTTCTACGAACCCGGTGACCATCGCACCGCCGACGTTGCCGGCCAACTGGTATGGGTCGGCACCGTATGTGACGCCGCTGTACGGAAATCCGCCGGATCTGCCGAAGGTGATGGCTGCGACAGGGCAGAAGACCTTCCAGCTGACGTTCATCCAGGCCCCTAGGGGCGGTGGAGGCTGTACGCCCACCTGGGATGGCGCGGTCCCGGTGTCCACGGACACCGCCGTCGCTCGAATCATCGACGGTGTGCGCTTGGCCGGCGGTGACGTCTCCGTTTCGATCGGCGGCTACGGCGGCACGAACTTGGGCCAAACCTGCGGCAGCGCGGAGGCTACGGCCAGCGCCTACCAGCAAGTGATCGACAAGTACGCTCTCCGGGCGCTCGACTTCAACCTCGAAGAGCCGGAGTACTCGGACCCCGTCGCGACGAGGAAGGAAGTGCGAGCGGCGCAGATCCTGCAGCGGAGGAACCCTGGCCTGTACATCTCGGTCACCACCGTGGCCGCACCCAGCGGAACGACACCGCAGGGGCAGAACCTGCTGAACACGGCCAAGTCCTTGCACTTCACGCCGAACAACTACTCGATCATGCCGTTCAACGGTTTCCCGGACGTCCGCAGCCAAATCGCCGCGATCGAGGCGTTTCACGGAGTCCTGATGAGCACATTCGGCTGGGACAGCGCGACCGCGTTCGCTCATGAGGGCATGTCGCTGATGAATGGGCGCTCGGACTTCGGCGAGTACTACACCCAAGCCGATTTCCAGACGCTGCTGGACTACTCGATCAGCCGCGGCATGTCCCGGTACACGTTCTGGTCGCTCAACCGAGACCACCCATGCACACCGCCCGCCAACGGACAGACTTTGGGCACCTGCAGCAGCGTGCCGCAGCACCACTGGGACTTCACCAGGTTGACCGCGCAGTTCGCCCAACGGACATCGGCGATGAAGGTCGGCGTCGGGGTTGCCCCACCCGCCCGTGCCACTCACCGGCGCTGAGTGACAGTGGTGGTGGGCCGCTGACTGCGCCCCACCACCACTGACGGTATTGCGGCCAAGTCAAGGTGTGTGAGGCGGCAACGTGCCGCCGAACTGGCCGAAGCGGGACGTGTGCTGGAAGCGTTGATGCCCGATGACTCGGTCGAACGCCTCGTGCGTCCCATTAATGGTTTTGCGGATCCCGTTCCGGCGTTGGTCTCAGTCCAATTCGTCGAACGCGGCGACAGCTTCCCATCGGGCACCGAGGGCGTTGAGCAGTGCTGCGATGTCGACGTCGCTGGCGATGTCGTCGCCGTCGAGCAGCGCCTTGTCCAGTCGGCGGGCTCGGCGGTTCACTTGGGCAAGTACAGTTTCGCCCTCATCGGTGAGGGACAGCAGTTTGCGCCGTGCGTCGCGCGGGGATTCGATGCGCCGGATGAGGCCTCGCCGTTCGAGTCTGCGGCACAAGTCGGCCATCGTCGAGGTGTCGAGGGCGACGGCGCCGGCCAGTGAGCTCTGGTCGTTACCCGGATAGGCGCGAACGGCGGAGAGCACTGCGAACTGCGGGCCGGTCAACACCGAGTCCACGTGGCGGTTCCAAGCGGCAAGGTAAGCCTGGTACAAACGGCGGGCGCCGTAGCCGGGGGCGGCCAGCAGATCGGCGGGTGGCGCAGGAGCGACGGCAGGCTTACCTGCTGCCACACGTCGGTCCGCGCGCGCTGGCTCCCCCATTGCATTCCTCCCATACAGCCCGGGACCCGAGGCCAGGTCTCCGGGCAATAATACGTGCCCGGACGGTAGTGCGAGCACGAGGTGGGTACGACCGGGGCGAACGCAAGCCATTTCGGCGCGGGCCAGGCCGTGTCGGGTCGGGCTGGGTGCGGGCGGGCTTACCTGCGCAACTCTGGCTGTGCAAGGGATCGCTTATCCGCCATGCCATCAGGTTGACCAGCTCTCCGAGTGCAGTCGTCGGCTGCCGGCAGGGCGTTGACATCGGGCGCTTTGACGCCAGCGGGGTGAGGTGATGTGTACAAGCGCCGTTGCCGACGGGTGGATCTTGCTCGCGGCTTCGGCGCAGACAGGTTCGGCGAAAACTACTCTTGCGTGCTCGGATAATCCGTGCTCGGATTACATGCGGAGGTGGTCAACGGTGGACCAGAACCTGTTCAACGACATCTGCTTGCGGCAACTGCGCCTGTCCGGGGTGCACGACGGTGAGACGGTGGTCGTGCTCACCCGCGGCGGGGAGCGCGCGGAGTATGCCGACGCGTTCCTGTGGGCCGCTCAGCAGTTGGGAGCTGCGGCGTTCCACATGCGGTTGCCCCCGCCGGCCAGCGCCTCGGGGGCGTGGGCCGTGGGTGACTCCGGCCTCGGGAACATCCCCAGGGCCGTGGAGGCACTCAAGGGGGTCGACATGGTTGTGGATTGCACGTTCCTGCTGTTCAGCAAGGAGCAGTTCGCCATCCAGGACGCCGGTGTCCGGATCCTGACCGCCGTCGAGCCACCGGAGTTGCTGGCCCGGCTGATGCCGACGACGGAGCTGCGCGAGCGGGTGGAGATCGGCGCCGAGCTGCTGTCCAAAGCGAGCACGATGCGGATCACCAGCCCAGGTGGCACCGACGTCACCTACAAGCTCGGCATGTACCCGACTATGTCCGAGTACGGCTACACCGACACCCCCGGCCGATGGGACCACTGGCCGGCCGCGTTCGTGTTCACCGGCGGGGCTGACGACGGCGTCGACGGGAAGATCGTGCTCTCGCCAGGGGACGTGCTCCTGCCGTTCAACACCTACGTGCAGACCCCAGTGGAGATCAGCATCGAGGAAGGCTTCATCCGGGACATCCGTGGCGGAGCTGGGACGTCCGGGTTGGACGCGGACCTGCTGAGCTCGTACATCGAGAGCTTCGACGACCCGCGCGGTTACGGGATGAGTCACGTCGGCTGGGGCCTTGACGAGCGCGCTCACTGGCACGGCCTGACCCAGTTCCCCGGGGGGATGGGCATGGAGCTGCGCAGCTTCTACGGCAACGTGATGTTCTCCATCGGGCCCAACAACGAACTGGGCGGCCCGAACGACACCGCCTGTCACTTCGACATCCCGATGCGCGGCAACTCGCTGTACTTGGATGACGAGTTGATCGTCGACGCAGGTGAGCTGACCGTCCCCGAGATGCGCCCGGTCGGCCGCCGATGAGCGCGGGCGTGGAAACGGCAGCGCGCGATCATCACATCGGGATGATCGTGCCCAGCTCGAATCTGACTATGGAGACCGAGCTGCCTCGGATGCTGCGAGCCCGGGAACAGGCTGAACCGGGTGATCGGTTCGTCTTCCACTCCGCACGGGCGCGGATGCAGCACGTGACTCCGGAGCAGCTGCGGGCGATGAATGCCCAGGCCGCACGGGCGGCGGCGGAATTGGCGGACGCCCGCCCAGATGTCGTGGCCACCGCCTGCCTGGTGGCGATCATGGCCCAGGGCCCTGGCTACCACTGCACCGCGGAGGATGACATCACCCGAGCGCTGCGCGCTGAGGGTTGCACTGCGTCGGTCGTCTCCAGCGCTGGTGCGCTGCTGTCCGGGATTGCCGCGCTGGGCGCTCGAAAGGTCGCGATCCTCACGCCGTACCTGAAGCCGCTGACGAAGGCGGTGGCGGACTACATCGAGGACGCCGGGGTCGAGGTGGTGGACGCATTGTCGCTGGAGGTGCCGGACAACCTTGCCGTAGCGCGGCTGGATCCGGCCGATCTGCGCGAGCATCACCGCAAGCTCGACCTGTCCAACGCCGATGCGCTGGTCCTGTCGGCCTGCGTGCAGATGCCGTCCCTGCCCTCGATCCAGCCGGTGGAGGACGAGGTTGCGATCCCGGTGCTGTCGGCCGCCACCGCCACCACGTTCCGGATCTTGTCCGAACTCGGACTCGATCCCTACGTTCCCGACGCCGGCAGGCTGCTCAGCGGAGCGGTCGCCAACCCGGAGGGGCCGACCCACGCGCCCTGACTATCCAGCGCGCGATGTGCGGGGCCGGGACCGCGCGCGGCTGCCAGGTCCCGGCTTCTCGGATAGCGATGGCAACTCGCCCCCTTCGAGCCCTTGGCTCGTTCGTCCGCATCCAGATCGCCTGCGTCGTCTTTGCGCCGTTAAGAAGCAACGGGAGCGCGGAAATCACATTCAAACAAATCCTTGCACATCCGGATAGTACGTGTTCGGATCAACCGATCCGGCGCGGCCGATGGACGTATCTGCGAGGACGAGGAGGTCAGCGTGGCTGCGAGCCAGTCGTTCGAAGTGGTTGTTGTCGGTGCCGGCTTGGGCGGCCTCTGTGCCGCGCTGTCGCTGCGGCAGCGGGGCCTGCGGGTCACGGTGGTCGAGGCCGCACCACAGCTGGGGGAGATCGGCGCGGGTATCCAGACGGCGCCGAACGCCAGCCGGATCCTCATCGGGCTGGGCCTTCGCGCTCAGCTCGAGCGCGTGCGCACCGAACCCCAGGACCAGGTCCGCCGGCGCTGGGCTGACGGGAGCATCATCGCCCAGCTGCCGCTCGGGCAGCGGGTGATCGATCAGTACGGGGCGCCCTACTGGCATTACCACCGTGCCGACCTGCACGGGGTCCTGCTCGAGGCATGCCTGGCCCCGGAGGGCATTGGTCCGGTGGTCCAGGTCGCGACCTCGGCGCGAGTGGTCGAGCTCGATCGCGCCGACCCGGCACGCCCGGCCGTGGTGACCGCTGACGGGCGCCGGATTTCCGGGGACGTAGTGATCGGGGCGGACGGCATCCGGTCCGCAGTGCGCGAGCTGGCGGGATTCGACGACACCCTCGTGTTCTCCGGGGAGATGGCGTATCGCGCTCTGATCCCCGGCGACCTCGTGGCTGCAGACCCGGCGACCCGGTTCCTCGTGGACCGGTACCACTCCACGATCTGGTACGGCCCGGACAAGCACCTGGTGCACTACATGATCCGCGGCGGTCAGTACCTCAACGTGGTCGCGATCGTCCCGTGCAGCGAGACGATCGCCCGGGAGTGGAGCGGTCCAGCAACCGCTGCGGAGCTCGCCGCCGAGTACAAGGGCTGGGACGACCGCGTTCCGACCGTGCTGGCCAAGGCCAAGGACGAGGACGTGTCGGTTTGGGCGATGTACCGCCGGCGTCGCGACCCGGTCTGGGTCGACGGCCGGGTCGCTCTCCTCGGCGATGCCTGCCATGCGATGCTTCCCTACCAGGCGCAAGGCGCCTCCCAAGCGATGGAGGACGCCGCTGTGCTCGCCGAGGAGCTCGGCAGGGTCACCCGCGACGGGATCGAGGCCGCCCTGGTCCGCTACGTCGATCGACGGGCGAAGCATGCGGGCATGGTCCAGGATGCGTCCCTCCAGAACATGAGCTTCTACCACCTGCCCGACGGCCCGGAGCAGCGTGAGCGCGACGAGAAGCTGCGTCGCTTCGACGGTGAGTCCGATGTTTCCTATGACTGGCTCTGGAACGGCAGCCCGCTCACGGACTTGGACACCGAATCCATCCACTACCAGTTCGCACGCTGACGTGTAACGCCGCCGAGACATCGCAACGGAGCGACTCATGCGTACCGGAGACCAAATCGTCCAGGACCTGCCCTGGCGATGGAATGTACAAGGCAAGATCTTCCTGATCGGTGGCCTGGGCTACATGTTCGATGCCTGGGACGTCGCCCTGAACGGCTTCCTCACCCCGCTGGTCGGGACCGAGTTTGGGCTGTCGCCAGGGCAGAAGGGGTTGGTGGCCACCGCCAATCTGATCGGCATGGCGGTCGGTGCGATCGCCTGGGGCACGGTGGCCGACCGCATCGGCCGCAAGCGGGCTTTCAGCATCACGCTGCTGCTGTTCGCCCTGTTCTCCGCGCTCGGGGCACTCTCGCCGAGCCTGGAGATGTTCCTGCTCCTGCGCTTCCTGGCCGGGATCGGCCTCGGCGGGTGCATCCCGGTCGACTACGCGATCGTCAGCGAGTTCTCGCCCCGCCGCCAACGGGGTCGGGTGCTCTCGGCGATGGACGGCTGGTGGCCGGTGGGGACCACGCTGGCAGGTGTCTCGGCGACGTTGCTGGTCCCGGTGGAGGGGAACTGGCGCTGGATGCTGGTGCTGATGATCCTGCCCGCGGTGCTCCTGTTCTGGGTGCGACGCGGCGTTCCGGAGTCTCCGCTCTACCTGGTCCGCAAGGGCCGGGAGGCGGATGCTCGCGCCGTCATCGACGACCTCGTCAGTCGCACCGGAGCAACCGCGGAGCCTTACGCGATCCCGCCGGCGGTCGTGGAAGACACCCGCGGTGGGGCAGTGACGGCAGCCTTCGACCAGCTGCGGCGGGTGTGGGCGTTCAACCCGCGGATCACGGCGGTGGCGTGGTCGCTGTTCGTCAGCGTGATGCTGGTCTACTACGCCGCGCTGAGCTGGATGCCGTCGATCCTGCGAGCTCAGGGCTTTGGCGAGATCGCCGCCTTCGCTTCGACCGCGTTGATGAACGCGGTGGGCATCGTCGGCGTCGCACTCGCGGTGCTCGTCGTCGACAAGGTCGGCCGCAAGAGGGTCATCGCGGTCGCCGGGCCGATCACGGCGGTGACGCTGGTGGTGTTTTCGTTGCTGCTGGGATCGCCTGCCGGGGCGGTCGTGGCGATCGGTGCCTTCGGTCTGTTCGCCCTGGTGGTCATCCCGGTCATGTACGCCTACGTCTCCGAGCTCTACCCAACTGAGCTGCGTGCCTCGGGTTTCGGCTGGGCGTCATCGTCGAGTCGCGCCGTCACCGGCTTCGCCCCGCTGCTGTTCGGCAGCGTGCTGTGGCCGGTGCTGGGCCTGCCGCTGACCTTCACCGTGCTTGGTGTGCTCGTGGTGGCCGCGGTCGTGTTCATGATGGTCGCGGCACCGGAGACCAGCGGTCGCGAACTCGACCGGATCGCTGATCCCGCCGAACCGTCGCCCACCACGCTGGCGGCTGCGGAGGCCGCTGCGACGACGGAAACCTCGGGGCCCTGACGGCGAGATCTGCGCCAGGAGGCGACCAACGGACGAGGAGGTACACCGCGTGAAGCCCGCAGCGTTCATCTACCACCGGGCGCATGACGTCGCCGATGCCGTTGGCTTGCTCGGCGAGCTCTCTGCGGCGGGCGAGGAGCCGAAACTCATCGCCGGCGGCCAGAGCCTGATACCGATGATGAACTTCCGGCTCGCTCGACCGACGGCTCTGGTCGACCTGGGGCCGCTGCGCCGCGATCCGGCGATGAGTTCGATTCGGCGCGACGATTCGGGACTCCGGATCGGGGCGATGGTCACCCATCGCGAGGTGGAGATCTCCGGTCGCATCTTGGGGCCGGAGTTCGATGTGATCTCCCGGGCCATGCGGTGGGTGGGACACCTGCCGATCCGCTCCCGTGGCACCGTCGCTGGCAGCGTCGTGCACGGCGATGCCACCGCCGAATGGTGCCTGCTCTCGCTGCTGCTCGACGCCGTGATCGTCACCGACGGACCGAACGGGCAACGGGAGATTCCGGCCGCGGAGATGTTCCACGGGTTCTACGCCACGGCCGTCGAACCTGACGAGGTCGTCACGGAAGTGCGCTTCACCCGCCCGGCACCCCGGGCCGCGCTCACCGAGTTCGCCCGCCGCCACGGGGACTTCGCGATCGTCGACGTGGCGGTCGCGCTGGACGCGGATCCCGCAACCCGCGCCGGCGACGAGGCTCCGCTGGCCGGCGGCCGGGTGATCCTCGGCGGCGTGGCCCCGGCGCCGGTCCGGGTTCCCGAGGCCGAGGCCGTCCTGGCCGGCGGCATCCCCGGGCCCGAACTGTTCACCGCTTGCGGCGAGGCAGCCGCCGCGGCCATCGATCCACCCGACGACGCAGCAGGTACCGGCTCCTACCGCCGCCGGCTCACCCGGACGCTCGTCGCCCAAGCCCTGCACCAGGCGTGGGAGAAAGGAGTGACGCGATGACCGCTCGGTCGAATGATGGCCGCATTCCCGCACCCGGTACCGCTGCCCGGCACGGGTCTCCGCAGTTCGATGGGAGTCGTGGACGCTGGGTCGGGGCGTCCGTTCCCCGCCGCGAGGACCCTCGCCTGCTGCGCGGTCGGGGACGGTTCGTCGACGACATCCGGCTGAGCGGGATGCTGCACGCGGGTTTCGTCCGCTCGACCGTCGCGCACGGCAGGATCCACGGGATCGACCTGTCCGCTGTCCGTGCGGTCGAGGGCGTCGTCGCCGCCTACACCGCGATGGACCTCGACCTCGGCGACATCGTGGCGCTCCTCGACCGCCCACCAGAGGAGTTCGTCCCCACCGCGATGCCCATCCTCGCCCGGGAGAAGGTGCGTTTCGTCGGCGAGCCGGTGGCCGTGGTCGTTGCTCGTGACCCGTACAGCGTCGAAGACGGCATCGAAGCCGCGGTCGTGACCTACGAGCCCTTCGACGCCGTCGTCTCGGAGGAGACCGCGTTCGCCGAAGACGCACCGCTCGTGCACGAGGAAGCCCCCGGCAACGTCCTCCTGGACGTGTCGATGTTCGACACGCCCGGCGTCGACGCCGCGTTCGAGGCCGCCGGATCCGGACCGGGGTGCGTGGTCGAGATCGTCACGCGAAGCGGACGGCAGAACGCACTGCCGCTCGAAACACGTGGTGTGGTCGCCTCCTGGGACGACCGCGACGACCAGCTGCTGGTGCAGACCTGCACGCAGGTCCCGCACCAGGTGCGCACGGTCCTGGCCCGCTCGCTGCGCATCCCGGAGCGCACCGTGCGGGTCACCGTCCCCGACATGGGCGGCGGATTCGGCCAGAAGTGCGTGGTCGGCCGCGAGGAGATCGCGGTGGCCGCGGCGGCCCGACGGCTGGACCGGCCGGTGAAGTGGATAGAAGACCGCCGGGAGGCGCTGACCGCCGGATTCCTGGCCCGGGAGCAGCGCTACCGCACTCGCGCGGCGTTCGACCCCGAGGGCCGGATCACCGCCCTGGACGTCGACATCGTCTGCGATATGGGCGCCTACTCCTGCTACCCGTTCACCGCCGGTATCGAACCGCTGATGGCCTCCGCCGAGATGCCGAGCGTCTACCAGGTACCCGCCTACCGGGTCCGGGCCCGCGCCATCACCAGCAACAAGGCGCCGACCGCGCCCTACCGCGGGGTCAGCCGCCCCCAATACGTCATGGCGATGGAACGCGTCATGGAGCGGGCCGCCCGCGAACTCGGCGTCGACCCGGTCGAGATCCGCCGGCGCAACGTGATCACCGAGTTCCCCTACACCGGCGTCAACAACATCACCTACGATCCCGGGACCTACCGGGAGTCGCTCGACCTCGCCGAGGCCGCCCTCCGTGATGAGGGTTGGTACGAACTCCGCGAGAAGGCCGCCGCCGAGGGCCGGCACATCGGCATCGGCTTCTGCTGCTTCTCGGAGCGGACCGGTTACGGTTCCGAAGCCTTCGCCAAACGCAAGATGAGGGTGGTCCCCGGCTTCGACATCTCCGAAATCCGGATGGACACCACGGGGTCCGTCGTGGTCACCAGCGGCACGATTAACCACGGGCAGTCGCACGAGACGACCCTGGCCCAAATCGTGGCCGAGCGACTGGGACTGCACCTCGACAAGGTCAAGCTGCGCCAGGGCGATACCGAGCGCATCGCCTACGGATGGGGCACTTTCGCCTCGCGGTCGGTGACCATCGGCGGCTCCGCCGTGTCCATCGCGGCCGGGCGTCTCGGCGAGGTTCTGCGCACCATCGCCGCGCACCTGCTCGAGACCAGCCCCGACAACGTCCGCTTGGACGGCGACGGAGGCGTCGTCCAGGCGGACGACCCCGCCCGGCGACTGTCCTTTGAGGACATCGCCGACGTGGCCTACCTGCGTAGCCACCTGCTACCCAAGGGTGTCGAACCGGCATTGACGGCGACCGCGAGCTTCGACGTCGCTGGCGACGGCACGTTCTCCAACGCCACCCACGCCGTGGTCGTCGAGGCCGATCCGGGCACCGGCCAGATCAAAGTCCTGCGTTACGCCTGCGTGGAGGACTGCGGAGTGGTGATCCACCCGCAGGTCGTCGACGGTCAATGCCGCGGCGGGATCGCCCAGGGCATTGCCGGAGCACTGTTCGAGGAAATCACCTACGCCGACAACGGCGAGCCCTCGGCCGCCAGCTTCATCGACTACCTCGCGCCGACCGCAACGGAGATCCCCGACATCACCGTCTCCCACCTCGAGACGCCGTGCGCGTTCACCGAGAACGGTGCCAAGGGCGCCGGCGAAGGCGGCACCATCGGCGCTCCGGCCGCCGTGCTGAACGCGATCAACGACGCGCTGCGCCACACCGGAGTCGAACTCGACACCACCCCCGTGCACCCGCAGACCGTGCTCGCCGCGCTGGAAACTGCCCGCACGGGCGAGGACTCCCAGCAGGCCGCCAGCCGTGAGGAGGCGAATACGCCGTCATGATCGATCGACACCTGATCGGGCTGAATGTCAACGGCGCAGCACACGAGGCCGTCGTCGAACCGCGAAAGACCCTGCTCGACGTCCTGCGCCACGATCTCGGCCTTACGGGCACCCACGCCGGATGCGAGCACGGAGTGTGCGGGGCCTGCACCGTCCTCGTCGATGGCGAACCGGTGCGGGCCTGCCTGATGTTCGCCGTACAAGCCGAGAACTGCGACATCCGCACGGTTGAGTCGCTTGCCGACGACGGCGAGCTCTCCGATCTGCAGCAGGCTTTCAGCGCCCACCACGGACTGCAGTGCGGGTTCTGCACACCCGGGTTCCTCATGCTCGCCGAAGGCTTCCTCGCCCAGCAACCGGACGCTGATCGCGAGGAGATCCGCGAGGCGATCTCGGCCAACCTGTGCCGCTGCACCGGCTACCAGACGATCGTCGACGCGATCGCCGCGACCGCTGCTCGTCGACGGTCCTCCCCGGCAACCGAACCCGCAGGCACCGGCAGCCCCGCCAGCTCCGAGAAAGAAGTCGCACCGTGATCCTGGAAAACCACCTCGACGTCCCGGCCGACCCGGACGCCGTCTTCGCCCTGATCAACGACGTCGAGCGGGTGGCAGGCTGCCTACCCGGCGCGACCCTCGACGGGCAGGAGGGCGACGCCTACCACGGCCGCGTCAAGTTCAAGGTCGGTCCGATCAGCGCCGCATACTCCGGCACAGGTTCAGCGAGGTCGCCGCCGCCGATCGACGGCTGCGACTGCTCGCGCGGGGAGCGGACAGCCACGGCAACGGAGACGCCGAAGCCGATGTCACCCTGACCGTGACCGAAGCTCCCGGAGGAGCCACGCTCAACCTGCACACCGACCTGTCCGTGCGCGGAAAGCTCGCCCAGTTCGGCAAGAGCGCGATCAACACCGTCTCCAACCGGCTGCTTGACCAGTTCGCCCGCAACCTCGCCGTCCAACTGCGGCAGCAGACAGGGGCCGCAGTTCCCGAACCGGCGTCCGGGATCCGAGCCACCGATGGCGCCGGACCCGTCCCAGCTGCGCGGCCCACCGCCACCGACAGCGGCGAGGCCCTCGACGGGCTAGCGATGCTGCTTCCCCCCGAGACCAAGCGATACGCCGTCGTGGCGGCCGCAGCAGCACTCGGGTTCTTCCAAGGCTGGCTGCTCGGCAGGATCCGCACCCAGGACAAACTGATCAAGGAGCTGCAGCGTGCCCGTCGATGACCACCGATCCGCCGGCCTGCACGGCGCCGAGACCGACACCACCTACGACCGGGCCGGGTTCGGTGCCGCCGTTCCGCGCGGCCGCCGCCCCGCACTGGTCGTAGTCGACCTGACCCGCGGATTCACCGAACCCGGCTTTCCCTCCGGGACCGACCTCAGCAGGGAAGTGACCGCGGCGGCCGTCCTCGTGACCACGGCCCGGCAACACGACGTCCCGGTGATCTACACCGCAATCAGCTACACGCCTGCCGAGGCCGACGGCGACGCCATCGCCTGGCTCCGCAAAGCACCGGGCATGCGAGCCCTGCGGGAAGGAAGCGAAGAGGTCGCGCTCGATCCCCGGCTCGAACACCACCCCAGCGATCACCTCGTCCTGAAGAAGGGCGCGTCGGCGTTCCACGGAACCGGCCTGGCCACCCTGCTGATCAGCCTGGGCACCGACACCCTGCTCGTCTGCGGCGCCACCACCTCCGGCTGCGTCCGCGCGACAGCGGTCGATGCCGTGCAGTGCGGCTTCAACACCCTCATCGTGCGAGAAGCCTGCGGTGACCGGGCCCGGGGACCGCACGATGCTGCCCTGTTCGACCTGCAAGCCAAGTACGCCGATGTCGTCGGCCTCTACGACGCACTGGCCTACCTCGACCATCTTCCCGGGCGCAATACCACCGGCCACCTCGCATCCGCGGCTGGACAGAGCGCCGACCACTGAGCCGACCTGCCGAGACAGAAAGGTCACCCGTGACCACATCCCGCCCCCCGATCCCGACCGAACCACCCACCGTCCGCACCCTGAGCCAATTGGCCCTGGCCGATCTCGGCGACATCCCCGCGGCGAGCCGATGGGTGCGCTCGGGATCGCTCCGGCTGCACCTGCTCGACTACGGGCCAGCCGACGGCGTGCCGGTGCTGATCCTGCCCGGCATCACCAGCCCCGCCATCACGATGGACTTCGTGGCGCGAGAACTGACCGACCTCGTGCGCCCGCTCGTACTCGACATCCGGGGCCGTGGGCTCTCCGACAACGCGCCCGCGCCCAATACCGCGAACGGTGCCGCTGCACTGCACGGATACGACCTCGCCAGCTACGCCGCGGACGTCGACGCGGTCGTGTCCGGGCTACAGCTGGAACGCCCCATCCTGCTCGGGCACTCAATGGGGGCTCGGATCGCGGCGATGGCCGCGACCACCGGCCACCACGAACTACGAGGCACCGTTGTGGTCGACCCCCCGATGAGTGGCCCGGGCAGGGATCCCTACCCCACGACCCTCGAAGCCTTCCTCCGCCAACTCGACCAAGCCCGCGGCGGCACAAACGCCGACGAGGTGGCGCAGTCCTGGCCCCGATGGCCCCGCAGGGAACAGGAGCTGCGCGCCAGCTGGTTGTCCTCCTGCTCCCGGACCGCGATCGCCGCCACTCACGCTGGCTTCGAGACTGAGGACTTCTTCGCCCACTGGCCCAACGTGCCCGCCCCAGCGGTTCTCGTCTACGGAGCCGACAGTCCCGTCGTCACCGCTGCTGGCGCGCAGGAGGCCGCCAAGGCCAATCCCGCCGCCGACCTCGTCGAAGTTCCCGGAGCCGGGCACATGGTCTTCTGGGACGAACCCAACGCCAGCCTCGCCGCAGTGCGTGCAGCACTGCAGAAGCTGAGCTGATCGCCTCACCGGCGGGCTATCCGTCACAGCAAGCCCCGCCACCAGCGTGTGAACTCGTGCCGCCACCGTGACGACTCGTGGTCACCTGACGCGACCTGCCCTTCTGGCGGGTTTTTCGTGCCGCAGCGCGTCGAGGGGAGCGCTCATCGCCCGCGCTCGGTACGCTGCCCCTTCGGGTGGCCACCCGCCCGCACTACAAGAAAGCGCCCACCCCCGGTAGCAGCGATACCAGGGGCGGGCGCTTCTCTTGTGGCGCAGCGGACTCACAGGTCCGCGTTACCTGCCTTCACGTTCGCGATGAACGCTTGCCACTGCTTCGAATCGAAGACGAGGCGGTCCTTGCGCTCCGGGTCTTTGGTGTCCTGGACCCCGGTAAAGCCGGGGATGAGCGCCGCCTCAACGCAGGCGTTCTGCGTCTGGGACCGGGTGCTCTTGAACCACTGAGCGCCCGCGAAGTCGGGCATGTTCTGCATCGGTTTTGGACCTTTCGTTGCGGTTAGCTGAACTGCTTCGCCACCGCCCCGAGCAGGTCAAGCGACTCCTTCGGCCCGAGAGCGGCGGCTTGCAGCCTGCTCCACAAACTAACGTAGGCGCTCACAGCGTCTTTACTGTCCAGGTATCGGGCATCGTCGAAGGACTCGACGTAGACGAACTCCAGGTCAGGCGTGGACCCAGGCGAGGGGATGGTCAGGAGCGTGTAGTCGTAGCTGATCGCTCCGGCGTAGGTCGATGCAAATTAGAGAAAGGTGGAGCACATGCCCCCGACCGGCGCACAGTTCATGCAGGTCATCGCGGAGCGTGGCATCCCCGCGAAGTGGCAGAAGTTGAGCGCGACGGAGGCCAGCGCTGCCACGGCGGTGATGATTGCGATGGTGGTGGCGTCGTCGAGGGAGATCCAGCCGAGGGCGACGAGCGTGCCAGCGCGTGCTGGAAGCAGTCGACGAATTGGGCTACGGCGCTGACCCGCACGCTCGGTCGCTGCGAACAGGGCGGTCCGGCATCAACGGCTTGATCTTGCGGCCCCGGGATGCCGTGCATGGATCGCTGGCCGGCTCTCAAACGTTCAACCGGCTGGCCGGCGCCATCGCCACGACAGTGCTGGAGCGCAACCTGGGGCTCATCCACGTTCCCGACATGCTTGATCCTGCGGGGCAACGCGTGCCGATGGATGGCTGCATCGTGGCGCACCCCTACGGGGACGACAAGGTGCTCGGGGAATTGATGCGCCGCAATGTCCCCGTGGTAACTGTCGACGAAGATCCCGACCGTCCCGACTTCGCGTGGTCGGTCACGCTCGGCCACCGCGCCGCGGTGACCGGGCTCCTCGATAGATTGCGAGCCGAGGGCGCGCGTCGCGTCATGCTTCTCACCGGAACCGAGGACAACGCGTGGAACTGCAGGTCAACCGAGGCATACCGCGCGTGGGCGCGCAAGCATCGGATGCGACCGCAACAACATGCGCTCTACGAAGGAGAAGGCGTTGACGGGGCGGTGCGCTTCATCGCACCTATCTTGGCCGGAAACCGGCCGCCGGACGCCATCGTGGCCGCTGCCAGCCGATTCGCATCCGGTGCCGCCCAGGCTGCCGAGATGGCTGGAATGAACGTTCCGGACGACCTGATGGTCGCCTCCCTCACCGACAGCGAATTCACCCGCGCCAACAACCCACCGATCACCGCGGTCGATCTCGTTCTGGAAGAACTCGCCCTCAGGGCAGTCGACCTCTTGCTAGGCCGCCTGAAAGGTCAACCCGCCTTGGCAGTTCCCCTCGTCCTGCAGCCTGAGCTGCGATGGCGCCAGTCCACTACGAGAAACCGATAACACCCACCCGAATTCTTCGCCGCGATCACCGGGTGGTGGCCCGGTGCGCACAGAGCTAACGCTATTCGGGGAAAGCCTGGCCGGCCGCCGACGGGAAGCAAGAACCGCGACAACGAGCACGCACAGGACGGCGAGGAGCAGGAAAATCCCCAAGGAATGGCCCACGCGTGCGTCGTGTCCTCGGCGGAGGGCTTCGCCTGGGAGCAGTTGGGGCGAATCGTCGATCTGCCCCGAAGGGACCGGCCAGCTCCCGACGGGGCCGGAAAGGGACACCGATGCTTTCGGCTCACAGACAGAATCCTTCTCTCATCGGGCATCGAGAGAAAACGCCCTGCCACCAGGAAAAGGCCGGCTCAGCGGCAGGCGACACCACGCCACTACGGCTTGCGGCCTATCGCGCCGTAGGCGTCCAACGGCTCTCCCGCGTCGGTCTGGTCAGCGCCAAGCCGCCAGTGGTTGATCGGGGTCAGACCAGGACCGACCAACTCCAGCCCGTCGAAGAACTTCGTCACCTGCTCCACCGAGCACAGCCGGTACGGGACCGCGCCGCTCTTCGCGTACTTCTCAGCGGCTTTGCGCGCCGTCTCGCTGAAGTTGGTGTTCTCCCACAACACGAAGTAGCTGCCGGACGGAACCGCTGCCATCACCTGGCGCGTAATCGACAACGCCCCCTCGAACTCGGGGACATGCCCGAGCACGCCCATGAACATCACCGCGATCGGCTGCGTGAAGTTCAGCGTGGACCGGGCATCCGAAACGATCACCTCGGGCTCGTGGTAGTCAGCGTCCACGAAGGCGGTCACGCCCGCGTCAGTGGTGTTGGTCAGCAATGCTCGGGCGTGCGTCAGCACCAGCGGGTCGTTGTCGACGTAGACGACCCTCGATTCCGGCGCGACCGCCTGGGCCACCTCGTGGGTGTTCTGCAGCGTCGGCAGCCCCGTCCCGATATCGAGGAACTGACGGACACCGGCCTCAGCTGCAAGATAGTGCACCGCCCTCATCAAAAACTGCCGGGATTCCTTGGCAATCTGCACGATCTCCGGCTGGAGCGCAATCCACTCGTCCCCCGCAGCCCGGTCGACGGCGTAGTAGTCCTTCCCACCCTGCCAGTAGTTCCAGATTCGCGGCGATGACGGTGCGGTGTAGTCGATGTCAGCGCTATTAGCCACCAGGTACTCCGTTCTTCGTCACGGGGCGTCCGCCCGTACCTTAGCGTGACGGTTCAACCCCAAACGACTTTCCGTCACGATCAGCGTTCCAAGAGCACCTGCATCTGTTTGGGCAGTACGCCAAAATCCGGCGGACCGACGACAGACCCGGTGCCGGTGACGGTTCCCTTTCCGGCTACTCGATGTAGGAACAGTTGGCACCGTCAGACCCCGAGTTGCGGGCTCCGCAATTCGCTTGCAGTTGCCGGCGTCGCTACGTCCTACGCACCCGATCGGCCCCGATACCGCTGAACATCAACGACCTTCGGCTCTGTTCGCGGTTGTCCGCCGACGACGCTGGACTTGGCGCGGAGCAAGAAATAAGGAGATAGGTCCTGGCGATCCGGGGCCGCTCCAGAGTGTTCGAGGTCGTTCCCGGGGGATGGATCCTGGTCGGTGGTTCAGTCGCCTAGCCGGGCGGGCGACCCGGCTTTCTTTCCGTATGGCTGTTTCAGGGCGTTCTCGATCGCCGTGGCCGCGACTCGGAGTCGGCGGACCGATTCGTCGATCCTGCCGATCAGGCGTGATGTGGGACCGGAGATGTTGATGACGGCGGTCAGCTCGCCCGTGTGGTCGCGGATCGGGACGCCGACCGACGTCAGACCGATTTCCACTTCCTCGCTGGCCATCGCGTAGCCCATGAAGCGCTCGGCGTGCAGTCGCTCCAGAAGTTCGTCGAGGGTCCGGGGCGCCGCTGGGCCGGAGATCGGCATTCGGAGGTCCTCTTCGGTGAGTGCTTCGACCAGCTCGTCGTCGGAGTCGAACAGCAGAGCCCGCCCGGATGCTGTGCAGTGCATTGGGGAGCTTCGCCCCACCCACCCGCCGGCTCGAAGGGATTGGGTGGATTCCTCGCGCAGGACGGTGAACGATCGGTTTCCCCGTTGTACGGACAGCAACGCCACCTCGCCGGTGCGTGCCACGATCCCGCGGAGCGCGGGGCGGGCCGCGCGCAGCAGCGCCGTGTCTCCCGCGCTGGAAGCCAGCACCAGCAGGGTCCATCCCAACCGGTAGCGCTTGGTCTGAGGATCTTGTTCGACCAGGCCGCCGCGTTCGAGCGCCTTGAGCATCCGGGAGACCTGGCTTCTCTCCCGCCCGACGGCCCGAGCGAGGTCGCTCACTCCGTGGTCGTTCCCGGCGCCCCCGACGCCGAAGGCCAGTAGAAGCTCGGCGACGCGTTCCGCTCCAGATGCCATGCCGCAAATCATCTCACGTGTTGCTGTATTGACAACATCTTGATCATTCGCACTTGAGTTTACCCAGTTCGCGGCCGTTTATATGTTGCTCTGAAAGCAACGTCTGTGGACCGTTCAGGTAGGGCGTGCTTAGCGTTGCGGTACTGCGAACAACTGCGGGTGCAGGTCGCTTAGACGAGGAGAGTGGACGGCCGATGACTGCCGACGTGGACGCCACGACGTCCCGAGATCAGCTTTACGGGCCCCAGACGGAGCTGGGTGTGAAGAACTTCCCGGTGCGTGGCCGCGCCTTCGGTGACTTGATGCCGTTCGTGCACAACTACGCCCGGGTCAAGCTCGCGGCCGCACGGGTCAACTACGCGTCAGGTGTGCTCGACGAGGCGCGCTGCGATGCCATCGTCGCCGCGTGCCGAGAGATCATCGCGGGCGAGCACGCCGACCAGTTCCCGACCCCGCTGGTGCACGGCGGCGGCGGGACCACCGCGAACATGAACATCAACGAGGTGCTCGCGGCGCGGGCGAGCACCATCGCCGGGGTCACGGTCCACCCGAACGACCACGTCAACGCGTCGCAGTCGACGAACGACACCTACCCCACTGCGATGGCGCTGACGATCCTCGAACTCGTCGAGGCACCCGTTGCGGCGTTGCGCGAGCTGTCCGTCGCATTCGAGCGCAAGGCAGCCGAGTTCGACCAGACGCCGCACCTCGGACGCACTTGCCTGCAGGACGCGGTGGCCCTCACCGCCGGGGACACCCACCGGGGCCACGCCGCGGCGATCAGCCGCGTCACGGCCGGGCTTGCGAACGCTGCCGCAGGGCTGAGTGCGGTCCCGATCGGGGCGACCGCGGTCGGCACCGGTATCGGGGCCCCGGAGGGGTTCGGCGAGCGGTGCGCCGAGGTGCTGGCCACGCTGACCGGGCGTCCGGTCACCAGCGCGGAGAACCGCTACGACAGCTTGGCGCACCTCGACCCGTACTCCGAGATCGCCGCGGCCGGAACTCGTGCCGCGATCGGCATGGCCAAGATCGCCGCCGACTTGCGGATTCTCTCGTCCGGCCCGCACGGCGGATTCGGTGACCTCACGATCCCGGCCGTGCAGGCCGGGTCATCCATCATGCCTGCCAAGGTCAACCCGGTGATCCCCGAGTACGTCATGCAGCTCAGCTATCGGGTCCGGGGCCAGAGCCACACGGTGGACTGTGCCGTCGCGGCCGGCGAACTCGAGCTCAACGTGATGGAGCCGGTCATCCTGGACGCGTTGACGACCATCTTCGACGACATCACCGCCGCTGCCGTAACTTTCGCCCGCCGCTGCGTCAACGGCGTGGAATGGAACGGCGTCCACCGGGAGCGCAACCTGACCGGCGCGCTGGACCAGTGGGTGGAACTGTCCGCCTCCGAGGGCTACGAGACCGCAACCGGCCGACTGCGCGGGGATTCCGGGAACAGGGAGCGGACAGTATGAGCACCCAAACCCAGAACACGACCACTGCTCTCGCCTATGAGGATGCTCCGCTCACCCATTTCCACCTGATCGCCGCTGATATCCGGTTCCTGTCTTCGGGCCTGCGGCGGACTCGGCGATCTCACGATTCCGCGTACGGGAAGGGTCGGCGATCGTGCCGTCGCTGACCGAGAGCCCGAGCTCAACTTGATGGAACCGGTCATCGTCGACTTCGATGACCTCACCGCCGACGTACGGACCTTCGCGGACCGCTGTATCGATGGCCTGCCCTGGAACGGCCCGCATCGCGAGCGCAACCTCGCCGACGCACTCGACCACTGGGAACTTCGAAACCCATTCTTATCAAGGAACTCTCATGACCGAATCGTCGTCACAGTCGACGACCTCATCCGTGGGGCGCGTCGCCAATCCCGAAAAGTCCGTGCAGTTCGACGATGTTCCCTTCGGGCGGTTCCACCTTCATGTGGCCGTCTCCGGGTCAGGGGGACAGTTCTCCGACGGATACATTCTCGGAATCGTCGGAATCTCGTTGGTGACCGCTACTTCCGTCCTCGGCCTGAACGCCATCTGGCTCGGGCTGCTCGGCGCGGCGTCCATGCTGGGACTTCTCGTCGGAAGTCTGTTCTCCGGCTACCTGATCGACCGCATCGGTAGGCGGCCAATTTTCGCATTCGACATGATCGTCCTGGCGATCCTGTCACTGGTCCAGTTCTGGGTTGCAGCGCCGTGGCAGCTGTTCGTCCTGCGCCTGCTGCTCGGTGTAGTCCTTGGCGCGGACTACGCCGCGAGCAAGACCCTCGTCAGCGAGTTCGCTCCTCGGCAAACCCGCGGCCGTATGATGAGCCTGCTCGCGCTGTCGTGGGCGGCCGGATACGCCGCCGCATACCTGGTCGGCTATTTCATCGTGAGTCTAGATGTCGGTGACGGCGCATGGCGGTGGATGCTGGCGAGTAGCGCGGTTCCGGCAGTGGCCATCCTCCTCGCGCGGATCGGGATCCCGGAGTCGCCCCGCTGGCTCGTCGCCAAGGGGCGCGCCCAGGAAGCCACTGCCATCCTGCAGGTGAAGCTCGGCTCGCATGTGACCATCGGTGCAGACGCCCCGGGACGGGCGAAGGAGAACGGCAACACGTTCCGGAGACTGTTTCAGCCGCCGTTGCGTCGTCGTACCATCCTGATCTGCGTCTTCTACGCATGTCACATCATGCCCTACTTCGCTCTGAGTACCTTCAGCCCGCGGATCCTCAAAGCCCTAGGCGTGAGCGACCCGTACTTCGGTGGAGCCATCTACAACCTGCTCCTCCTCGCCGGTGCGGTCGTGGGCATGCTCGTGATCGACCGCATCGCACGTCGATCGTTCCTAGTCGGCAGCTTCGCCGCCTCAGCTGTCCTGCTGTTTCCGCTCTCCGTGCTCAACCTGCCGACCTCGGTGACGATCGCCCTATTCGCGGTACTCGCCTTCGCCCTGTCGGCGCGGGACACGCTTGCGTTCATATATCCGCAGGAGCTGTTCCCGACCGATCTGCGAGGAACCGGAGTCGGCACCGCCGTTGCCGCGAGTCGGGTCGGCGCGAGCATCAGCACTTTCCTGCTCCCGGTTGTCTCCGAATTTCTCGGGATCCACGTCGCGATGCTCGCGTGTGTCGTCGTCCTCGTTCTCGGCGGTGGCGCGTGCTACTTCTACGCACCGGAGACCGGCAAATCGCGGCTGGGGGCCACCAATGAGTGAAAACGAACTCAGCTTCACCGAGGCTGCGGAGGAAGCTCTCAGCCGGATCTTCGCCACACCTCGCGCCGAAACCGCCATCACCGATCGCACGGCGGTCGACACGATCGCATGCATCGCCGGCGGTCGATACGAACCTTTCGTCGCCGCGCTCGCCGAGGCCCGGCGCGTACCGCCACGGCTTCTCGCTCACACCTCGCTAGATGACGTGCCCGGCCACGATGCGGCATTCGTCAACGCAGCGGCGGCCCACAGCCAGGATCTCGACGACACTCAGCTATCGACGACGGCACACGTGTCCAGCGTCGTCTGGTCAACACTGCTCGCGGTCGTGCCCTCCGCGACCCCAGGACTCCACGTCGCCCGGGCAGCGACGGCAGGGCATCGGTTCCTCCGCATGCTCGGCGGGTTCGTCGTGCCGAACCACCTGCGGGCGGGATGGCATGCAACCGGGACCGCCTCGGCGCTCGGTGCGGTCGTCGCGTACGGGGCGCTGGTCGACGACCACGCGCGCACCCGTCGAGCGCTTGGGATCGTGGGCTCGCTGATGGGCGGTCTGCGTGCGAACAACATGTCGAGCCTCAAGTGCGTGCACGCGGGTCGTGCGGCGGAGAACGCTCTTCTGGCGCACAGGATCGCGGTGCAAGAGAGCTGGGCAGGGGAGGCGTCACTCCCGGCGATGGCTGCGGCGTTCGGTTTCCGGGCGGCGGCGCTTCGCGACGACACCGTGGACGGATCGGACATGCTTGCGAAGCTCTACCCGAGCTGCAGCGGCACGCACCCGGCCGTCGAGGTCGTTCTGTCATTGCGAGCCGAGCTGAGCAGGCGCGGCACCGTCGATGTCACCGTCCCGCAGCTCGTTGCCGACGAGACGACGACGGCGTGGCCCGCAGGAATCCCGGAAGCCCGGATGAGCCTGCCCTACACGATCGCGTGCGCGTTGCACTACGGGCGCCTCGACAACGACGCGATTCGTGACGGTCTGATCGAACCAGCGGTTCGGGCTGCCTTCGACACGGTGGTCGTCCGGGTCGATGCCGAGGATCAGGACACCACCTACCAGCCGTGGGCCCGGGTCGATCTCCCCGACCGTCCCCGAACGTTGTGGTCCGTTCCTCCGGACAACGAAGCGATCGGCGGGAAGTGGGCGAGGCTCGTCGGGCCCGGTGTTGCTCCGCCGATTGTCTCGGCCGCATCCGATGTCCGTTCGCTCATATCCGAGCTGCGGTGTGCGGTCGGTGTGCCGGCCTGACATACGAGCGGAGGCGGGCGCGTCGTCGAGCGGACGCCGATGATTCTTTGGTCGGCACAGCGGCGGAAACCTACCGCAGCAGACGGGCGGCGCTGGCCGTTGCTGCTCGCTTCGGTGTCGCCGCACGGCAAGCAATCCCGCAGCTCGCTGATCTCAGCCAAACACAACGGGGCCGCAAACCGGCTGATTTCCGCTGCAGTTTCATACGGTGTCACGACGGCCCAGGCGATGCTCTCGGCCAGGAAGCGTGGCGCGGACGCGGTCAGCGTGTCCGGAGTGGCTTTCGGCGGCGGTCGCGGACGCCTTGCGTCACGCCACGGCCCTTGCGGTCGACCAGGCCGTCCAGCCCCGGCTGAGAACATACGCGGCCAGCAGGATGAGCGTGACCGCTCCGTCGGCGATCAGCGCCGCGCCAGCGCCGTCGGTCCCGCTGCCGAAGGACAAGGCGGCCAGGGTCAGGGCGAGCTTGTTGAGGATGGCGAGCTCCCAGATCCCGGCGTAGAGCCGGGGGCGGTAGACCAGCAGCAGGAACACGCCCGCGAAGACACCGAAGCCGAGCATGCGCCAGGTCTCGACCATCCGTGTGGCTGGTCCGGCGTCCGCGACGGCGCCCACTGCGCCGGCCACTGCGGCGAGGGCACCAGCGGCGGCGAGGACGAGCAGTGCCCGCGCGACGCGGTCACGGATCCGCGCGGCGCCGCTGCCGGTCTTGACGTGACGGGATGGGGCACGAGCGGGCATCGACGCCACCTTTCACCCTAACGGTGTTAGGGATCTAAACTAACACCGTTAGGTCCTTCTGGGAAGGCGGGATGGATGACGTCCCACGCACTGAGCCGGCTCACCCCGCGAGCCCGGGAGATCGTGCAGACCGCGCGGCAACTCCTCGAGCGGGAAGGTCCCGATGCGCTGTCGATGCGCCGCCTCGCCGCCAAACTCGGGATCCGCGCCTCCTCGATCTACGAGCACCTCCGCGACAAGCAGGCACTCGAGGCAGCGCTGATCTCGGTCGGCTTCGAGGAGCAGGCCGAACTGTTCGCGCAGGCCGTCCATCGATCCGACACCCCGATCGCCGCCCTCACCGCCGCATACCGCGACTTCGCGCGCCGTCAGCCGAACCTTTATCGGCTGATGACCGAACGGCCCCTGCGCCGCGACTTGCTCACGTCCGGCGTCGAGGAGGCGGCCGCAACGCCGCTCCTCGTCGCCACCGGCGGTGACCGCGAACGGGCACGAGCCATCTGGGCTTTCGCGCACGGCATGGTCATCCTCGAGCTGAACCAACGTTTCCCACCCGACGCCGATCTCGACACCGCCTGGCGCAAAGGCATCGACGCGTTCTACGGCACGGGCTGAGCGAGGGGAGCGATGACGGAGAACTTGCCTGGATGAGCGGGGAACCCGGTTCGAGGTCGGCACTTCGCGTGGTACGAGCTGCAAGGTGGCTTTGCGCTGACCGGTAAGGGAAAGGCCGAGAAATCGGAAACGGCGCGGCCCGGCTCTTTCCGCCACCAAACGAGCCAGCGGCGCCATCATCTGGGCAAGGCGTTCGCCAGCGGCATGTTCGTCATGGCCGGGCCACTTGATCCGCGTACGAGCAACCTTGTCCTTGCCTCGGGCGACAAAGCCGAAATCAAACCAGACCCTAGTCGATTCGCCTGGGCGGATCGGCTGTCCTACCCGTCTGACCAACGAACAGCCACCGGGAGTTCGGGTTGGTTGCGGTGCGCATGTTCGGGCGCAACTCGCGGTAGCGCAGGATGAGGGTGGCGAACGGTTCGGGCACCAGGGCGGCGGCCCCGGATTCCACGAAGGCCGTAGAGCGAGCCGGCGGATGAGAATTCAGGCGTCCGAGTCAGAGTCGCTGTTCTGGTCCCATGAATACTTCCCTGCCCGGGTGAAGCTGATGTAGGTGCCGTCGGCCTTCTGCACCGTTTCATGGAGGTACTTGGCATACTCCGAGACGCTCTTCTGACGCTCTTCTCCTCGTAGCTGGCCATGCCCTTGTTGGCCGCTTTGCTCGGCCACAGCGGGCCCGGGTAGACCTTGAGGTTGCCTCCGCCGACCAGTTCCGCGTCGACCACCGCGTAAAGCTGTGAGTAGCAGACGACGCAGGGACGTTTGATGCCGATGGTCATCTTCGGGTCGAAACCAGCGAGTTGGCCCAGTCGCCGTTCCGCGTGCAACCCGTCGTCGGCCTTCGGCACGTCCTCGGGGACCGCCACCTTTTTGGAAGCGATCTCGGCGTAGTCGCCGGTACCGTCGTTGGCCACCCGCTTGCTCAGTTTGCCGGCGTGCCGGGAGAAGCGGTCGGTCGCATCTGTCTCCGGCTTACCGAGGTCGGCGACGAGAGCCCTCGCGAATTCCTCGCCCGTGTTGTGCTTCGCGGCCAGTTCGCCCAGCTGCGTGTTGTGCTTGTTCTGGTTGGCCGAGATGTACATCGTGGTGCCGATGACGGTCGCCTGGACCTCCTCCGCTTTGTTGGAGGGATTTTTCCGGTCCAGGTAGTCCTTCGCAAGCGTGGAGATCCATCGCATGCTCTGCATGGTCCGGTTGTTCTTGTAGGACTTCGGCTTCCGTATGTTGTTACTGGCCCCGTAGATCTGCTCCACTTTCGTGGCGGCGGTCTTCTTGGTCTCCTCCAGTGCGTTCGTGAGATGAAGGGTCAGGCTCTGCCCGCCGCCGTGCGTCTTCCACCCCCATCTGTCCGTGAGTTCTTTGATCAACAGTTCCTTCACCTGGCTCTGCCCACCGACCTTCCCCTTGTCGGTCCTAGCCCTCTTCGCCTTGGGCTCCTCGGACTCCGTAGTCTCCTTAGTCACCTTGGGCATCCGTTGCACTGGTAGCTCGGTGACAGACCGGTCGGCGTGTGCGGCCTGCGCCACGCTGTGCTGGAGCGGCTGGGGCTTGCTCATCGCGCGTCGCGCATTCGTCTCCGCCTCGCGCTCGAAGCGGTCGGACGGGTCGGAGACGCTGAGGCCCGAGCCGTTGTCGGTGCCGGAGACGGGCCCCTGACGCTGCTGGATCACGTGGGTCAGCTCGTGCGCGAGGGTGTGCTTGTCGCCGTCGCCGATGACCACGTGGTGGCCCGAGGTATAAGCGCGGGCGCCGAGCTCTGACGCGGAGGTCCTGGCGGCTGTGTCGTCGTGGATGCGCACCTGCGAGAAGTCAGCGCCGAGCCGGAACTCCATATCGGTGCGGGTGGAGTCGTCCAGGGGCCGGCCGGCGCTACGGAGAACGTCGTGGACGCTGGAGCGTTGCACTGCGGGCCGCTCAGCCAGCTCGTGGCCGCAGTCGGCGCCCAACCGGGCTTCCCTCTCCGCCCGTAGCGGCTGGAGCAGGGGCGCACCAGGTGAGGACACGACGTCGCCGATCTCCGATCCCGACGCCACCGGGGCACTGCGCACACCTGGCCGCTGGCCGTCCAGTACGAATGCGGCCACGTCACGGACCACCGCACTCGCCCCAGCCCGCCCACCCGCCGACCGCACGGAGGGAGCCCGGCCACGAGCCCGCGACGCCCCGGTCTTCTCCTTCGCACCCTGCACCAGTTGAACACGCGTGGTGGCCGCCATGATGCGCCGTCCCCTTCCACTCCCATACACGTCGGTCAGAAAATTTCGTTGTGCCCACCCATGACGCTGTCCTTCAGTGGACCAGGCTGCGGGCGGGAAGCACACCGCTCTACAGGTTGCTTGCTGAGGTTTCGCAGGTATGCGGCGGATGAGGTGCTGGTCGAGGGCGTGGCGGGATTCTGATCGACTGTGTGCTGGCCTGTGCTGATGGCAGTTATTCCGGCCCGGCGGAAGGCGATGAGCATGTCGTCGACGCTGACGTTGTTCTTCTTGCGGTTTCAGGGTGCTCGGGTGCGCGCGGTGGCCAGGTTGGTGTCGGGGGTGCCGTTGGCGGCGTACCACAGGATGAGGATGGTCAGGCCCAGCATCGCGAAGGGCACGCTGCGTTCGACGCGCGCCAGCAGTGTCCGGTCTGGCCAGCTGGGCTTCGGCGAGGTGACCTGTCGGCGTAGCAGCGCGACCTCGTGCCGCAGGATGAGGGTCTTCCGCGTTCTTCGCCGAGGTAGATCGGCGTCGTGGGGGATCATGATCCGCGGGTTGCCTGGAGTCTTGCTAAGAGAACTCGGCCATTGGTCCACTTCGGCTTCGCGGCGTCAGGCTGACGCGGCGGAACGGTCGGCTCACACCGCCGGCTCGGGCCGCTCGGCGCCGGTCCGCAGCGACAGCCGCGATGTCTCGGGCAGCGCGAAAGCGACCACGAAGATCACGGCGGCGACGATCATGAGGTAGAACGCTGGCGAGATGGAGCTGCCGGTGACCGACACCAGCCAGGTGGCGACCAGGGGCGCCGTACCGCCGAAGACCATGTAAGCCAGGTTGTAGCCGATCGATGAGGCGCTGTACCGCACCCGCGTCGGGAAGATCTCCATCTGGATCGCTACGACGGCAGCGACCACAAAGCTCCACGGCAGCGCGACGAAGAGCTGACCGAGGATGGCTGTCGACAGACTGCCTTGGGCGGCGAGTAGGTATCCCGGCACGCTCAGCGCGATGAACCCTGCCGAGCCGATAAACAGCAGCGGCTTGCGGCCGATCCGGTCGCCAAGCAGCCCCGCCGCCGGCACCAGCGGAACGGTTGCCGCGAGCGCGGCGGCGTTCGCCAGCAACGCCGCAGTTGGACTGATCTTGATCGTCACTGTGAGGTAGGAAACGAAGTATGTCCCCAGCGTGTAGGCACCCAGCCCGCTTAGCGACGCGATGGCGAACACCAGCGCGATTTGCCGGCCATGATGCCGCACGGCCACGCGCAGTGGCGCACTCTCGACCTCGTGCTTGCCCGCCACCTCCTGGAACGCCGGCGTCTCGTTCATGCGCAACCGGATGACCAGGCCGACGATCGCGAGGGGGCCGCCGATTAGGAACGGCACCCGCCAACCCCACTCGATGAACGACGCCTCGGACATGATCACCCGCATCCCCAGCACGGTCAGGGTGCCGAGGACCGCCGGTAGCGTGGTGAAGGTTGCGGAAATGGCGGAAAACAGTCCGCGCCGGTTGGACGGTGCGTACTCGGTGATGAACGACGTCGCACCGGTGAACTCCCCGCCGCCGGAGAAGCCTTGGACCAGCCGGCACAGCGCCAGCAGGACAGGCGCGAGCAGCCCGACAGTGGCGTAGGTGGGCAACAGCCCGATCGCCATCGTGGCGGCACCCATCAGCAGCACGATGGTAGCGAGCACGTTGCGGCGGCCGAGCCGATCGCCCAGATTGCCCCAGACAACGCCGCCCAGGGGCCGGGCAAGGAAGGCCACGCCATAGAGCGCGAACGCGGAGAGCAACGCAGCGTAATCGTTGCCTGGCGGGAAGAAGAGCCTGGCGACGATGGGGATGGATGCCGAGTAGATCGCGAAGTCGAACCATTCCACGAAGTTGCCGATGCTTCCCGCGGCGAGCGCCTTCAGCCCCGATCGTGGGCCGCGCGCGCCGAGGGCGTGGTCGGTCATTTCCGAACCTCCTTGAGGAAAGCCCGCTGGGGACGCGCCGAGCGATGTGACGGGCTGGGCAGGTGCTCCAGCAAGTGGGCCGACGGTATAGCGTTCTAGGCCGGTAGTCAATTGTTGACCATTATGCAATAAATGTCAGCAAGTTTCCCACCATCAAACGGACCCGTCGCCGCTGCCCGGCAACAAGGTCGCGATCCCGAACACTTCGTCGGGGCCGGTGATATTGAGGGGCTGAAGTGGGCGAGAGGCGGCGGCGAGAACGTCATGCATAGCCGGTGATGGATGGGGCCGAATCCGGCGGACATCGGTCATTGACCGCAGGAGTAGGAGTGGGAGGATATCTGGGAATATTGTGGTGCTCTGATGCGAGAGTGGTACTGCGTTCAACAGCACCGGTTCGTCCTGAGTTATCGGTTCTCGCCGGTCACCGTCTCTTGTGGACAGGACTGGGGTCAAGGGCTGGCAGGTCGGATCCTCTCGGCCCGACGTTGGCGGAAGCCCGCTGGTCGGCACGTAAGTGCAGCTCAGCGGGCTTTTTTGGCCACGATGTGGATCTCCAGTGATCGTCGGCGAAGGATGCCGTATCGATCTTTGGGCTCTTCTGTTGTTTCTGTTGGTGTTATTTCCGTCCTGGGAGGGTGGGGGTGTGGCCGTGGAGGGCGGGCATGGCCGGGGCGATGAATGCTTCGGGGCTTCGGTAGCCAAACGCAATGCGGGTCAGCAGGCGGATTCTTCGGGGGCTTTCCACAACGCGTAACCGCGCGTTTCTCAGCTTCTTGGCCCGCTCGTGTCCCGGATGTCTCGTGTTCCGCTCGTGTCCCGGACTTCCCGGAGAGTCGGCGCGGCGCCACCCGGGGCGCGGCGGGCGGCGTTGCCGCTCCGTGCCACCGGCATCAGGCCGATGCTGTAGCCGAACCCGACGCCGTGTGCGGCGCTTCATCCACGCCATCTCCGCTGCGAACTCGCCGACCGACCCGACCGGCGTCGGAAGGCGGCCCACCGTCCGCGTACGACGCTCCTACTCCTCCCTGGGGCACCAAATCGGCCAACTCCTCGGGGTGCCCTCCCAGCGGCGTGCTCACTGAACGCCCACATGCGCCGCCAGCCGACTGGGCCGACGATTTCGCCGACAACTTAGCCGCAGACGAGCCCAAAGCTTGCAGATCGTTCAGCGGGTCCGGCTCCATGTAATAACCCGCTTTGATCTCGTAGCCCCCGTTGATCGGTATGGCGTCAACGTCGACGATTACGCCGTCCACCCCAATGTCCCCGCGCACGTGTTCGACGAAATTGCGCACGTGCTTCAATGCGTCGCCGTTGCCGCTATTCGTTCGTTTCCACTCCTGAATCACGCGCTCGTCTTGGGCTTTCCGTTGCTCCATTCTCTCGAACTCGCTCCAGCTGTCGGGTTCTGCCACATGGTTCACGGAAAGTCCTCCCGGTGCGCTCGGACCTGTCAGCCAGTACACGTGTATCGAGGCGCACATGGTTCAACCGCGCTCGGCCGCTACGCAGGGCGCCACCAGGCCAGCATCGCCGCTGACCCGCTGCCGGACGACGTCATCGACACGCTCGGCCATCATCCACCAGCCCGACGGTGCACACTGGAGTAGTTCCCGGCCGAGGGCGGAACTCGGCGAGAAGCTCACCAAGGGGCAGCGCGCGCCGTTGGGAAATCGAGACCGCCCGAAAGGGTGCTTCTAAAGCCTGTCTTGTAATGATCAAGAATTGGTGGCCGAATGAAGCGGAATTTGAACGCGGTGCCGCCGGAATACGATCCGAATGGTGTGCGTACGAACGTCAGGTGGTTCCTGCGCGGGGGGAGTGATTGGTGGTTTTTTGATGCCTGCGTGGGTATTGGGGCTTTCCGGGCTCGGTCGACGTTTGGTGCGTCGTGGCACGCGGCCTCTTGGTGTTGTGAAGACGAAGCCCTGGTCGTGGGGGGTGAGGTGTTCGCGTAAGAGGCCGGTGGGTGCTCTCCCGCTGGCTCAGCGTCACCAATCCATTATCGGTATCACGCGATGCCGAAGGAGTGTTGGACGCGCATTGGTTTCATTCTTACTGTCGGTTCCAGTCGCCGCCGAGCACTGGCGCCACCCGCAGGAGGAACTCACTGATGCCCGCCTTCACGCCGACCGAACTTGCCGAGCGCCTCGGCTCCGGACTGCTGTCGTTCCCGGTCACCCACTTCACCCGTGACCTGGCGTTCGACGAGCCCGCTTACCGGGAGAACATCATCCGCCTCGGCAAGTACGAGATCGCCGGGCTGTTCGCCGCTGGCGGGACGGGGGAGTTCTTCTCCCTGACCCCGGAGGAAGTCGGCACCGTGGTCCGAGCGGCCGTCGGCAGCGCGCCCGAGGGCACCCCGATCCTCGCCCCGGCTGGACACGGCACCGCGCAGGCGGTCGCGATGGCCCGCGACGCTGAGGCGGCCGGCGCCGACGGCCTGCTGCTGTTCCCGCCCTACCTCACCGAGGCCTCCGCCGACGGCCTCGTCGCTCATGTGCGCGCGGTCTGCGAATCCACTTCGCTGGGCGTGGTGCTCTACAGCCGTGCGAACGCCGTGTACACATCGGACACGGTGGCTGCGCTTGCCGACGCGTGCCCGAACCTGATCGGGTTCAAGGACGGTGTCGGCGACCTGGAGGAGATCACGCGGATCCACTCGCGTCTCGGCGACCGCTTGGTCTACGTCGGCGGGCTGCCGACGGCGGAGACGTTCGCGCTGCCGTACCTGGAGTTGGGTGTCACGACCTACAGTTCGGCGATCTTCAACTTCCTGCCCGAGTTCGCCCTGACCTTCTACAGCGCGGTGCGGACAGGGGACCGAACGAAGGTGCGTCGACTGCTCGACGACGTCGTGCTGCCTTACACCGCGATTCGTGACCGAAAGGCGGGTTACGCGGTGAGCATCGTCAAGGCTGGCATGGAGCTCGTCGGGTGCCCGGCCGGTCCGGTCCGACCGCCGCTGACTGACCTGGATGACGCCGAGCGCGCATTGTTGGCCGGCGTCGTCGAGACATCGCGCACCGCCATCGCCTGACGCTACCGACCGTGATGAAGAGGAAGGAGACACTCGTGTCCGCTCCCCTCCAGACCTGCCCGACCGGCGCCATGATCATCGGAGCCGAACCCGTCATCGGCACGGGCAAGGAGATCCGGTCCTCCGATCCCCGCACTGGCGCGGCCCTCGACCCCGCCTACCCGACGGCGTCGGCCGAGCATGTCGAACGGGCTTGTGCGCTAGCAGCGCAGGCGTTTCCGGTGTTTCGGGCGACCACCGCCGAGCGGCGTGCCGAGTTCCTCGAGCGCATCGCCGATCTGATCGACAAGCGCCAGGATTTGCTGGTCGAGCGCGCTCACGCCGAGACCGCGCTGCCTCGTCCGCGGCTCACCGGCGAAGTCGGTCGCACCAGCGGTCAGCTGCGCCTGTTCGCGGCAGAGCTGCGGGCTGGGAGCTGGCAGGGTGCCCGGATCGATCCGGCACGGCTGGACCGCGTGCCGCTCCCGCGCCCCGATATCCGACAGCGCCGGATCGCGCTCGGCCCGGTCGCGGTGTTCGGCGCAAGCAACTTCCCACTGGCCTTCTCCACCGCCGGTGGCGACACGGCGTCGGCGCTGGCCGCCGGGTGCCCGGTCGTCGTCAAGGCGCATCAGGCGCATCTGGGTACCGCGGAGCTGGTGGCGCGGGCGATCGCCGAAGCAGCGGCTGACACGGGAATGCCCGAGGGCGTATTCTCGCAGGTTGTCGGCAGTGGGACCGATATCGGTGCCCAACTCGTCAGAGACCCGAGGATTCGTGCCGTGGGTTTCACCGGCTCCCGCCAAGGCGGGCTGGCGATCGCGGCCGCAGCTGCCGCCCGGCCGGTGCCGATCCCGGTGTACGCGGAGATGAGCAGCATCAATCCGGTGCTGCTGCTGCCTGCGGCGCTCGGATCCCGCGGAGCCGAGCTGGGCGCCGCCTTCGTCGGATCGCTGACGCTCGGAGCCGGGCAGTTCTGCACGAACCCTGGTTTGGTGCTTATGGTCGAGGGACCGGGCCTCGACGCGTTCACGAAGGCCGCGGCCGACGCCGTTGCCACCAACCCCGGAGCAACCATGCTCACCATCGGTATCGCCGACCACTACGCCGCCGCCGGTGACGCCATTGCGGCCCGGGACGGCGTCGATGAGCTCGCTTGCGGCAGCCGGTCCGGCGATGCGGCCGGTGGTTGCGCGCGGCTGCTGACCGTCGATGGCGCCCGGTTCGTTGCCGATCCGGGGCTGCAGGCCGAAGCCTTCGGCGCGACGTCGCTGCTCGTCCGATGTGCCGACATCGCTGAGCTGACCGCAGCGGTGAGCGCGCTGGAAGGTCAGCTCACCGCGACAGTGCACGCCGATGAGGCTGATCATCCACTCGCCGCGAAGCTGCTGCCGCTCCTGGAGGAGCGGGCCGGTCGCATCCTGTTCGATGGTTGGCCCACCGGGGTCGAGGTCGGGCACGCGATGGTGCACGGCGGCCCGTTCCCGGCCACGACGGACCCGCGCAGCACCTCGGTCGGGACGCTCGCAATCGAGCGCTTCCTGCGACCCGTCGCTTATCAGGACGTGCCGGCAGCGCTGCTGCCGGCCGAGGTACAAGACGACAATCCGGTTGGCGTGTGGCGTCGACTCGACGGCGAACCCAGTCGAGACGCGCTTGCCACCGAAAGCGCCGATTGACCCGTGTCGGCCTAATGCGGCGGATTACCCCGGCCGGATCCGGCCCTCGCCAGCCATTCCCGCGACCGCCCGGTCGCAACCCTTCCAATGTTGTGAGGACCTAATGACACCCCGATCGCTCCCGCCCTCACCCCCGTCGCGCCGAATCACGGCTGCGTCGCCGCTCCCCGCCACGGGCTCCTGCCGGCGTCCACACCCCCAGTCGGTCGCCGCAGCACTGTCCGCGCAAGGCACGCCTTTTGATGGGAGCTCCCGCGATGGCCTCTCCTGAAGTCAGATCGGACCGCCTGCGCCAGTCCTCGCCCGAGGCAGCGCTCGATGGACGGGCGACATCCCGGCCGACACGACTCAGCCGTGACTCGATCGTGGCCGGTGCGAAGGCAGTCGCAGGGATCGTCGGGATCTTCGTCGTCTGGCAGCTGCTGGTCACCATCATCGCCCCGCCGGAGTTCCTGCTCGTCGGTCCGGTCTCGGCCTTCGCCGAGCTGATCGAACGGCCCGGATACTTCGCGAGCAACACCTTCGTCACGTTGCAGGAGGCGCTTGCCGGCTTTGCGCTCGGCACCGCGCTTGGGGTTCTATGCGGCGCGGCGCTGCACTATTCCTCGACCGTGCGCAGTTTCCTCTATCCCGCGCTCATCGCGATCGACACCATCCCCAAGGTTGCGCTCGCACCGCTGTTCATCGTGTGGTTCGGGTTCGGCTTCGAGTCGAAGGCGTTCGTCGCGATGGCCATCGCGTTCTTCCCGCTGGTGATCAACACCTATGACGGGCTGAGCTCGGTACCGCACGAACTGCAGGAGCTCGCACGGATCAACAAGGCGTCGCAGTGGAAGAAGATGACGAAGATCGAGTTCATCTATGCGATCCCGTCGATCTTCTCCGGGGCGAAGATCTCCATCTCGCTCGCTGTGGGCGGGGCGGTCGTCGGTGAGTTCATCGCCGGCTCGAAGGGGTTGGGATACGTCATCCTCCTCGCCAACAGCCAGGTCGACCTCCCGTCGATGTTCGCGGCCTTCATCGTGCTCGCCGCCATCGCCCTGGCCTTGTTCTTCATCGTCGATTTCGCGGGACGAAAGCTGGTCCCGTGGAAGAACCACGCGAAGTGACCGGGGATCGGAGACTCGAATGCGGAACTCGATTCGCAGGATCGCCGCGATCGTCGGAGCTGTGCTGCTCGTGACCGTGTCGGGTTGCGCGAGCAGTAGCGGGAAGAACTCGATGACCCTCATGCTCGACGTGGCGTACCTGCCGAAGCACGCCCCGTTCATCTCGGCTGTTGAGCGGGGCTTCTTCAAGGCGGAAGGCATCGACCTCACGGTGATGCCGGGGTCAGGTTCGACCAACACGGTCACGTCCGTCGAAACCGGCAAGGTCGACGCCGGCTGGGCGGACTTCGGCGCCACGGTCACCAGCCAGGGCAGGGGCGCCAAAGTCAAGCAGGTCAACCTCGTCCAGGCCAGGTCCGCCTACGCGGTCGTGGCCCTCGCGGGCAGCGGAATCAACGGATGGGCCGATCTCCCGGGCAAGACAGTCGCCACCGAGGGCGCGGGTGCGATGACCGCGATGTGGCCGTTCGCGATGAGCAAGCTGGGGCTCAAGGAGGGCGACGTCAACGTCGTGCACGCCTCGAGCGGATCGAAGATCCCCGGACTGCTGGCCGGTCAGTGGGACGCCAACCTCGCCCTGTACGTCTCCGACGAGCCAGCCATTGACGCACTCGGCCGGCAGGCCGTTGTGCTGAAGTGGTCTGACCTCGGCATCGACCTCTACGGCAACGGGATCGTCGTCTCCGACGAGAAGCTCAAAACCAATCCCGATCAGGTGCGGCGGTTCAACCGGGCGATGCAGAAGGGCTTCCTGTGGGCGTGCCAGCACCCGACCGAGGCCGCGCAGGACTTCCAGAAAGAGGTCTCGGGCTACGAGACCAAGACCATCACCCTCGCAATCGGCGAGCAGTGCGCCCTCAACTGGGGACCTGATGAGTCGGCGAACCAGTTCGGCGTCATGGACGACGCCGGCGCTCAGAAAATGATTGACATCGCCCGCCAGTTCCTCGGCCTGAAATCGGCGAGCAACCTCACGCCCAAGGACGTGTACAGCGACGCCTACATCGAGCCGCTGCACCGCAACGAGATCATCCAGGCGCCGTGACGGCCGGACGGAGAGTCACATGAACAACGAGTACGCCATCTCGGTCAACAACGTGGAAAAGACCTACCGATCCCGGGACGGCCAGAGCAACACGGTGCTCAAGGGGCTGGATTTCCACGTGAAGCCTGGGCAGTTCGTCTCGATCGTCGGGCAGTCGGGCAGCGGGAAGACCACGCTGCTCAAGACGATCTCCGGGCTGCAGGAGCCCACCGAGGGCGAAATCCTGGTCAAGGGGCGGCCGATCCGCGACGGGATCGAGGACATCGCGATGGTGTTCCAGAGCCCCGTGCTCCTGCCGTGGCGCAACAACCTCGACAACGTGCTCCTGCCCCTGGAGTTCCGCGGCGTCCGCACGGACGAGTCGCAACGCTACGCCCATGAACTGCTCGAGATGGTCGGGCTGGGCGGCAAAGCCAAGCACTACTCCTACGAGCTCAGCGGCGGGATGCAGCAACGGGTGGCTATCTGCCGCGCACTGGTCTCCCACCCCGAGCTGCTGCTCATGGACGAGCCCTTCGGCGCGCTCGACGCCATGACCCGTGATTCGATGAACTTCGAGATCCAGCGCATCTGGAAGGCCACGGGGTGCAGTGTCCTGTTCGTGACGCACAGCATCTCCGAGGCGGTCTGGCTCGGTGACCGGGTGGTCGTCGTCGGCGGACGGCCCGGCCGGATCGTCGCCGACATCGCGATCGACCTCCCGCGGCCCCGGGGCAAGGAGCACCGCTTCTCCGCAGCCTTCTCCGACTACGCAGCGGAAATCGAATCCCACATCGGAGTCGTGACCGGAATCAGCTGACCGCAGCCGCAGAATCCGACCGATTCCGGCACCGAAATTGACATCAGAGGAACACCCATGCTGAGCCTCACCGCAGACGCCTCGCAAGTCGAAGAAACTTACGGACTCAACGCCCGTTTGAGCCTGCTGTTCTCCGCGATCCGCCTCGACTCCTACCCGCTCGTCGCACCACTGATCGCACAGACTGACAAGGACCAGTACCTCCTCGTGCGCCAACAAGAGCAGGGCAACGCCCTCTCCGCCGGCGTCCCGAAGGACAAGATCAAGTTCTACGCTCCCTGGGTCACGATCGACCCCCGAATCGTCGCCGACACCCCGGCCTCGGCGTCCCTGACGAGCCTGGTGAAGGAACTCGCCGACGGCGCTGCGGTCAGCCTCGCCGCCGACGTCGTCTACAGCCACTACCGCACGCTGTCCGGCTCCGTCGAGCTCGTCGTCGCCGACCAGGACCCCACCCCGGTCACCGCATACGAGATTGACCTCGAGGAGGTCCTGGCGAGGTTCGCGACGTGGCGCGAGACGGGCGTCCACACCGCGCGGCGGCTGATCGAGGCCGTCGAACACCTGTCCGGCCTGGCGGAGGAGTTCACCGCCAGCGAGGACAGCCGGTTCTCGGCGCTGAAGACGCTCGTCGCCGACCGCTCCCTCGACGCGCTGCTCCTCGCCGCGCCGCCCAACTTCACCGAGGCGACCGGGCTCGCGCAGCCGGACGGAACAGTCGCCCTGTGGCTGGCCGGTTCGGACAGGCTCGTCGTGCTGGCGCCCGATGGAACCTCCGGGGTTTCCGGGGCGCCTGTCGGCCAGTTCCCGTCCGTCGGTGCCGCCGTCCGGGAGCTGTCCCGTGGCTCGCGGACCGGTGTCGAGGACGAGTGGATCAGCGTCGGACTGGCCCGCGAGCTCGAGCGGGAGGGGGCGGAACTGATTCCGGTCTCGACAGACCTCGGCCACTGGCGGGACATCCGCGATCACGAGGACCTCGCATTCCAGGTCGTCGCCGCCCGGGCCAGCGTGTTCGCCATCGAAGAGGCGCTGGCCTGGACGGAGAAGAGCCTCGACGCCGGCCGCTCGTTCTCCGAGCTCGACATCAACGCGGTGTACCTCGACAAGATCGTCGAGTTCCGGACGGTGAACGAGATCCCCTTCGGCATCGAGCCGTACTTCACCAACCTGCACTCGTCGAACCGGATGCTCTTCCCCGGCCCACCGGTCGACTACCCGATCACCGACGAGACGACCTGCATCCAGCTCGACGCCGGGGTGCGCATCGTGTTCGACGGAGTCACCGTCGCCACCTCCGACATGGCCCGCTCGCTGCCCCGCACTGCGGCGGCGAAGGAGGCGTACAACTTCTTCTTCGATGTCGTGCGTGAGGGCATCATCGGGCAGCTCAAGCCCGGCGTCGTGTGCGAGGACGTGCACGAGGGAACCCTGCGCTACCTGGCGCCCCACCTGGACCGGATGGTCGAGATCGGGATGCTCGGGACGGAGGTCGACTTCAACACCGAGTACCGCAAGCGCAACGTCGGCCACCTCATGGGCAAGCAGGAGTCCTTCGCCAACGAGCTCCGGCCCGGGTACAAGCACGTCCTCGCGGTCGGCTCGTACGGCGCCGCCGAGATCCCTTGGCGGTACGAGAACGCGGCGATCGGCACCGAGGACCTCTGGTACATCGGACGCGACCGGACCTACGTGCTCAGCAAGCGATAACGGCTGCGTTGCCAACGATAGAAGTAGCCCGCACGGCGTGGATACCGCTCCCCAGCGAACGGTATCCACGACCCAACCTGCGTCGCCTCTTCGACAGATTAAATTGGAAGATGACATGACTGACGCGCACGAGCGTCTCAAAGCGCTTTCCCTTGAGCTTCCGGTACTCGGTGCGCCCCGTTACGCATATGAGGCGAGTGTGCAATGGGGCACCCTGCTGCACGTGTCCGGCCAGATCTCCCGGACCGCCGCAGGTGAGATCCTGACGGGCTGTCTGGGGGACGGCGTCACGGTGGCTAAGGGAGTGGCTGCCGCGAGGGTCGCTGCGCTCAACCTGCTGGCACGCATACATGAGGCAGTTGGCCTGGACAACGTCGAGCAGGTGCTGAAGCTCAATGCCTGGGTCACGAGTTCGCGAGACTTCGTCGACCAGCCGTCGGTGGTCGACGGGGCGTCGAAGCTGCTGATCGACGTCCTGGGCGACGCTGGCCGCCACGCTCGAACCGCATTGCCGGCCCATGTGCTGCCCAAGGGTGCGCTCGTGGAACTCGACGCCACGGTCGCCATTCGCAGCTAACGCAGTGCGAGCAGTCTCGCTGCGCTGCCAGGTGCGGCAGGGTGGCGGGCGCTGCTGGTGCGGACACGGGCCGGGTGACCGACCCCCGTCAATGAGATGCGAGTCCACAAAGGACAGTTGATCGGGTGGTGGCAGGGTGCGGCAAGGATGCTCGGTCTGCGCCGTCGATCTCGTGGCGTCGTGAAAAGAGCTGCGGGGTGCGTGCAAGCCTCGCAGCTTTTCGCCGACGCGACCCAGGCGCCCCAGGGCGTGTGCAAGATTGATCTGAGGGTTGATCTGAGGGTTGCGGCGGGTTTTTGTCCAGGTGGGACGCGAGACGAGGGCGCGGTTTCCGGTGGGAGATCATCGGGTTGTCCAAGCCGTGACGGTCTGTCCAGGAGCCGCGCTCTTGTGTTCTTGGCTTCCCTGGTTCGGGTTGTGCTTGACCGGCCCACCCCCACAGTCGAGTCCTTGCGGGGTCGTGTGGACGGTCTCTGGCGGGCGCTGGAGGCGGTGGGCGGGGAATCCTGTATGGGTTGCTGCCGGCCCTGGCGGTGGTTGTTCAAGCCGTGACGGTCTGTCCAGGAGCCGCGCTCTCGTGTTCTTGGCTTCCCTGATTCGGGTTGTGCTTGACCGGCCCACCCTCACAGTCGAGTCCTTGCGGGGTCGTGTGACTCCCGGTGCGAAGACGTTCATCGAGTCCGCCTCGGCGGAGAGAAGCCGCAAGTTCCATTGAAATCGAACCTTCGATTTCAATGGAACTTGCGGACCGTCGGCGTGTCGCATCCCGACACGCCGATGCCTGTGGACAACCTCCGCAATTTCAATGGAAATCGTGGGCGGGTACGGACGTGCCAGGACCCGCAGCCTGGAAGGTCTTTGTTCTGGACGGAAACTTGCGAACCGGATATGGCGCTGGCGCCGACCGAACGGCACAGCCGCCGGTATCGAAACGGTCCACCACCTGGCCAACCTGTCCACCACCTGGGCAACCTGCCACCCACCTTCCCGCCCGAAACTACCTAAACCGGATAGGTCAACCTTGCACACGCCCTGCCAGGCGGCCATTGCTTCGCGTTCAGTAGCGCCGCCGACGGTGATCTTCAGGCAGGCGCTGCCGTCGGCGGTGAGTTGTCAGGATGTGCGGGTGTATTACGCCCTGCTCGATGCGCTCGAAGATGCCGGAGTCGGTGTCCTTCTGCATTCGGGCAGGGCCTCCCAGCCAGCCACGTACCAAAAGCGAGAATTCTCCCAACATTCGCAGTGGTTTGATAGCGCCATTCGGGCGCATAAAGTAGGCCATTGGAGTAGTCAAGCCCCGCCCGTGACTCCGGGAACGTCCACTATCGTGTTGTGAAACGCAACGTGGCGGGGGATGGTGAAAGGTGTGGGGCTCCGGGGCCATGAGTTGGCCAGATCTCTGAGCATGTCATCTCACAGCGTGTTAGCGCGGTTGAGCGAGCTCGGTGTGCCGGCCCCTGGTGCCTCCAGTCTTGTCGATAGCGCGACAGCGACACGCGTCAAGGACTCATTCGGCCAGTACGACGTCGCGACCGAGGCCGGTGCTACCACTCCGCGCCAGTCGACCCGGAACGCCGGAGCGGTTAAGCCATCGACACACCCCGACACCTCACGGAATCTGCAGCGGCGCAAACAGGCGGTTCCCGTGGTCGAGGATCATCAGGTGATTCTCGCCCGTTTCGGATCGCAGTTCCTCGGCCGGCCCAATCCGCTGTTCTCCTGGGCAAAGGCGAACTTTCTCGCTCCGTTCGAACGGCACGAAGCCGACGACCTTGCCCGGTCCGTGGGGCAGAAGATGCGCATCACGATCGAGGATGGCGCGCTGGAGGCATTGTTCGAGGCGGCAGGAGGGCGCGCGTTCCGCTACCGGCACCTGGCCTCCGCCGTCGTCAACGAGCTGCCTTTCGACACGTTCCATCGTGAGCTTAAAAACCCGCTGGTCATGAGGACCATCAACACCTGGCGCCACCAGATTGCCGTAAACATGCGCGAGATGCTCGATCATGTCAGAAGGTACTCCTACGAACTCACGCCGGTACTGCAATTACTATGACGGACCTCATCCTCTCCAGCGCACAGAACCGGGCTGCGGAGATCCGCACCCGGATGAAACGCTTCAAGCTGATCTTCATCCAGTGCGGTGCCGCGTTCGACATTCTCCGGGAACCTCTGCTCGGCGCTTTGGGCGGAACCGTGCTCAATGCCGCGGACTTCGCGGGAACATCGAGTCCCGTCGAACTTCCCACCGGGCCGGTCATCCTGGACGGCATAGAGGCATTCGCACATGACGGCAAAGCCGGCGGTGTCACGCTGGGAGCGCTCCGCGCGAAGGTCAACAAACTCCGGGACATCGACGCAGAGATCTGCCTGGTTTCCCGCATGCCGAAGATCTCTTTCGCTCCGGTCGCGGGCAGCAGCCTGCTTGACGACGCATCCTGGCATTGCCTCCCGTTGCTCGAACCGCACGAACGCCCCGAAGAGCTGCGACATATTCCGGCGTCATCGCTTCCGTCGGTCGGGCTTGGTCGCCAATCCGACTTGAACCTCCTCCTGCGAACGGCACTTGAAGAACTCGGCGTCAACGTCCTCACGGACCTGGATTTCGCCGTTTTCGAAGCGAACCACGGCGCCAGCTTCATCACCGAAGTCGAGCCTGGTGTCGCGGAGGCGATGCGCGGCGCCGGCCTTGCCTACATCGTCGACGGCGCCCTGAGGTTTAATTCGCCGGGGCCGTTCTGGCAGTTCAAAAACGCCGTCGCCGACGTAATCGCTACTATCGTCGGACCTCAGGCCGATCTCCCCGCGGTCTCCGAGGGTCTCTGGCAAATTGAACGCACGATCCGGAGATTGCTGCGCGAAGCCGCCATTCGGGACGCGGGTGCACAGTGGCGCAAGAATCTCTTCAACGAGACCATCGCTCAGCTTGTGCTCGAACGAGCACGAAACGACGTTAACGTGACTGCGTGGAATGTCTCCGAGCTACGAGACCCCATCGAGTGGCTGACCCTCGGTGAACTGCTCCAGGTCGTCGAGTCGGCGAAGTTCAAGGGCCTGTCGTGGGACGGGGCCCTGTGGCGGCGTTTCAGACAGGACGTCATGCCGATACGCAACAGAGTCTCCCACCTGCGCCTGCTGAAGAAGCGTGACCGAGCGACTGTACGGATGTGGGTCAACCGCATCACTACAACACTAAGTTGAGGCCCAGCGCGACCGCTCACCGACGGGCCCGCCGTCCTCGTGGGGCAGCGCGTCGGTGTCGACGCTCCACCCCGGCCAAGAGGTCGCCCTCGCCTGCCTGGATGCCCGCCTTGACTTCTCGGGCGATGTTGGGGAAGCCGTTGCTCCGCAGGATGCTGACCGGCGAGGTTGCGCAGGGATGCCACGGCTCGGGAGCCGATTGCGGTACGGACCTGGGAGGCCACTGGACCGTGGAAATCGCCCCGCGCCGGCTGTCGTTGCCATCGATTGCGGATGCTTGTCCGCCACGGCACCTTGGGAGCCGGAGCATCCTGATCAGAAGGGGAGAGCGTTCATGCGGCAGGTGGTGGCAGCTGCGCGCAAGCGGGAGCGGTTGTGCTTCGTGCGGGGGGCGACATGATCGGACAGGCCGCGAACCTCGTTGCGCTCGGGTTCTTCCTCGGCCTGGACAATTTCCGGACCGCAGTCCTGCTCGGGCCGCTGCGGCTCGGCTGGCGCCGGATGGCACTGGTCGCGGTCAACTTCGGGTTCTGGGACGGCGCCGCACCCCTGGTGGGCCTGCTCCTCGGACATTACGTCGGTGAGGCCATCGGACCGGTGGCCGACTACGTGGGCCCGATCGCGCTCGGCGCATATGGCCTGTACCTGCTGCTGCGGGCGTGGCGGCACCCGGTGACCGACACCGAGCAGGAGCTAGAGCACTCGTGGATGCTGTTCGGTCTTCCGCTGCCGCTGAGCGTGGACAATGTTCTCGCAGGCGCCAGCCTCGGATTGCTCGGGTTCTCCCCGTGGCTGCCAGCCGTGCTTTTCGGAGTCATCACCGCCGTGATGACCTTCGTCGGGCTTGTGCTGGGCCGCACCGCCTTCCGACTGGTTCGCAGGCGACTCAACATCCGTTACGAGATCGTGACTGGCATCGCCCTCATCATCGAGGCGATCGTGCTGGGCCTTTCCGGCGGCGACTGAAGCACCGCCACCGGCGCCCATCGACACCATCGAAATCGTCGATGCGGGGTAGCGGCTCACCTACACAAACCTTCGAACGGAGTGCCAAACACCGCTGGTTGCGGTCGTGTGGGTGTCCGTGGCTTACCTGCTGGCGCTGGTGGTTGTGCGGTGATCGGCGGTCAGGCGGCAGAGGTGTGCCGTGGGGCGGTCAGCCAGGCGTCCAGTGACCACGCTCCCGCGCCGACGATCAGTAGGAACACCGAGCCGAACAGCTGGCTGAGTTCGGGGCGTGCCTCGTGCATGTAGGTCCACACCCCGCCGTGGGCCAGGAGGGGGAACTTGGTGAGGATCTCCGCGCCGAGCATGTTGATGATCATGGGGATGGCTGCTAGCCGGGTGAGCAGCCCGAGGATGAGCAGCACCCCACAGCCGATCTCAAACACCCCGTCGAGGTAGGCGAAGAATTCCGGCGCTGGTAGTGGGGTTTCCTTGGCGAACCGGCCGGGGCCGAGCTTGGCCGGAAACAGGAATTTCTGGATCCCTTCGGACAGGAAAATGCCGCCCACGACCAGCCGGATGAGGATCGTCGCAGCCGGGGCGTCGGTGCTGAGCAGTCGCGTCCCCCATCCGGTGTGCACCGCAGTGGTCATGACGGCGCTCCTTCCGGGTTGTCGCGATGATCTCCGGTGAGGTCGTGGTAGCCGAGGACTTCCCGTGCCAGCTCCCGCAGCGCAGCCCGATCGGCAGCTAGCGCTTCCAGGCCCGCATCGGTTGGGCGGTAGACCCGCCGCTGACGGCCTTCCACCAGTTCGTGGTCGGACACCAGCAGCCCTTCTGCTTCCAGCCGATGCAACGTGGGGTACAGGGTGCCGGGGCTTACTCGGTAACCGTGACTGGCCAGCTCGCGGGCCATCCACGCGCCATGTATCGGTTCTTCGGCCGCGTGGTGCAGGATGTGCAGCCGAATCGCACCGCGTAAGAACTCCCGCACCGCGCCCCCTTGGAACAGGCCGGTCTCTCGATGGCAAAACCGATATCGGCTTCCGATACTACGAGGCGGTCGAACTGCTGTGCAGCCACCGGAGGGCCTGGGCGGGTGGGAAGTGAGCCTCCCCGCTCCCAGGCCATGTCGCGTGGTTTTCATGGACCGGTCCCCCTTCCGTTCCGCGTAGATATCGGAATTCGATATCGTCTGCCGAAATCGTAGGCCGACACAAGATCGAGGACGAGGGCATCAGGTCCTTGCAGGCCCAGATTTAGCTCGTGCACCGACACGCTCGTTGGAACGAATGGTCGGCATACGCGGTGCATGCGAGCCATGCGAGGCATCCGCCGCACAGCCGCGGACGTCACCGCCGTTCGCCAACAGCGCACATGCGGGGCGGCTATCGGTGGTGATGTAGGCGAGCCGTTGAAGAAGGATGCTGGGCACGTCGCCGAGGGCCGCCGGGGATCGGGCTGCTTGGCCTTCCAGTCCCACGGCGGTTCAACTTTCGTCGGTGAACGTGTAACGGATTCGTGATTGCCCCGATAGCTCTGACGTCCGATCGCCTTTACCGCGCGGACGATTTTGCCAACTGGAGAGGGGTCTGATGCAGGAGCCGATGCGCGCACCGATGTCATTGCCGGACGGCGTAGGGTCGACGGGATTCGTTCAGGCTCCGCGGTTGAACGCGACAGCACCTCCGGACCACCCGCTCCCCGCACTGCCCGCGACGGTGTGGCAACGGCGGTACCGATTCGCGGTGATCGCCAGCGACGCCGTTGCAACGGCGATGGCTTCGGCAGCGGGATCGCTCTGGGCGGCCTGGCTGGACATCGCGGTGCTGCCTCCGATGGTGTTGGCGTTGCTCACCGCGGTGGCCGTGTTGTGGGCCCTGGTCGGTTCCTGGAACATCAGGGTCCTGGGGCAAGGCCACGAGGAGTACCGCCGCCTGGGGCGAGGGATCTTCTCCGCTGGCGTCGTCCTCGCGGTCGCAGGGCTTGCGGTGCCGCCGCTGGAAGTGCGGCCGTGGGTTTTCGGTGTCTTACCGTCGCTTGCGCTTCTGGTGCTCGCGCAGCGGTACTTGCTGCGCCGCTACCTGCACAGCGCCCGCAGCGACGGCAGGTGCCTGCTACCGGTGATCGCTGCGGGCAGTAGGCACACGCTGCGCGACCTCATCGCGCGCACCCGCCAGCAACCGCACGTCGGATGGCAGATTCAAGCGCTGTGCCTTCGTCCCGAAACCGGCGAGGGGCTGGCCAGCGAGGTGGATGGCGTTCCGGTGATCGGTGATGTCGAGGAGCTCGCGGAGCACGTCCGGCGCGGCGGGTACCGAGTGGTCGCCATAACCGCCGACGCCTACTGGACTCCGCGCCGCTTGCAGGAATTGGCGTGGAAGATCGAGGACACCTCCGCCGAGATGGTCGTTGCCCCGGTGCTGATGGAGGTGGCCGGTCCCCGGCTGCACGTGTCGTCGGTGCTGGGGATGCCGATGCTGAAGGTCAGCGAACCCGCCTTCACCGGTGGTCGCCGAGTCGTGAAGGCCCTCGCCGACTGGGTGAGCGCGCTGCTCCTGCTGGGCCTGATCGGGCCGGCGATGCTGGTGATCGCCCTCGTCGTGAAGTTGTCCGATGGCGGACCGGTGATCTACCGGCAGCGCCGGACCGGACGAGGCGGCACCACGTTCACGATGCTGAAGTTCCGCACGATGGTGGTGGGCGCGGACGCGATGCGAACCGCGTTGCGCCCGGCCAACGATGCGGAAGGTCCGTTGTTCAAACTGCGCCGCGACCCGAGGGTGACCAAGGTCGGTGCTCTGCTGCGCCGGTACTCGCTCGACGAGCTGCCGCAGCTGTTCAACGTCCTCGCCGGGCACATGTCGCTGGTCGGCCCGAGACCGCCACTGCCGGAGGAGACCGAGACCTACGACTACGAGGTGGGGCGCCGCTTGCTGGTCAAGCCGGGGCTCACCGGGCTGTGGCAGGTCAGTGGTCGCAGCGACCTGTCGTGGGCCGAGAGCGTCCGGCTCGACCTGCGGTATGTGGAGAACTGGTCGCTGGCGATGGACGCCGTGATCCTCTGGAAGACCGTGCGCGCGGTGCTGACCAAGCAGGGCGCGTACTGACGGCCGTTGACTCGTCAGCGGCGGCCGGCGGCGTCGGTTGCGATCGTGGCGATGTCGTCGTGGTAGCGCTGCGGTGAGAACGCCTCCTGGGCGTGCTGGCGAGCCTGCGCTGCGGTGGCGAGAGTTCCTTGCCATTGGGCAAGCGCATCGCTGATCGCTTCGGCGAGGGCGTCGGGGTCGTCGGCGGGCACGACGCGGCCGTAGCGGCCCTGCGCGACGGTTTCCGGCAAGCCCTGCACATCGGTCACGATCACCGGGGTTCCGGCCAGCTGCGCCTCCACGGCGGTGTTGCCGAAAGGCTCGAACCGCGACGGGACCAGCGCGATGTCGGCGTCCCGGTAGGCATCCCAGACGTCCGCGCGGAAACCGCGGATGGTGACCACCTCCGCCAGGTCGTGACGCCGCACGAGGTCCGCCAGTTGCCGCTCGTACCACTCGTAGCCGGTGAACGCGGACCCCAATAGTTCGAGGACGACGTCGTGGCCATCGGCGCGCAAGCGGGCGATCGCGCGTACCGCGACGTCGGTGCCCTTGCGCGGTGACAGCCGACCGACGAGCACGATCCGGACCGGATCGGGTCGCTCGCCGCCACGGGACGCGGCCTGCGCCGGCCCGGCAATACCGTTGTAGACCAAGCGGATCCGGTGACGCAGCCGAGGCAGCGGTCGCGTGATCACGCGAGCCGTGGCCTCGCTGTTCACCACCACCGAGGTAGCGCATAGCAGGGGAGCGGCGAGCGCGGTCCTGACCAGGCGTGGTGCGCTGTCCTCAGCCTCGTGCACGTGGGCGATCACCGATCGCCGGGTCGAGCGGGCGAGCAGGAGCCACAGCGGCACGGTCACGGTATTGACGTACACGACGTCGGGCCGGGTCCTCCGCAGCAAACGCAAAGTCGGCGCCACTGCCCGCAGTCCTTCCAGCAGCAGCCGCAGGAATCCGGCTGGGCGCAACGCCGACTTCCGCAGCACCGGGGTCGGGCACAGGACCACTTCTGCGCCTTGGTCGCGCAGTCGGTCGGCGAGCGGTCCCCGCTCCGGCAGCGCGACCACCACCCGCCAGCCCGCATCGGTCAACGCGATGACCGATTCCAGGAATATGCGGTCGGATCCGTACAGCTCGGCACCGGGATGGACCATGAGCGCGGTTCGTCGGACCAATGTCGCTCCAGCTCTTAGACGGGGATATGGGGTGACTGCACCGAGGGCGAGTTCCGCGCACCTGCCATGCTTGTCCACGCAGCTAGCAGGAACAGCCAGACGCAGGCGACGTTGGCCGGAGCGCCGAGCCCTTGGGTGAACATCGAGTTGGCGAGCAAGCCCGACAACACCGCGAGGATCAGGATGCGATCCAACCGCGGCTCGGGCCGGAGGTTCCGCAGCGCGGCCGCGGCGGTGAAGATGCGGCCGAGCAGCACGAGCCACACCACCGCGCCGAGCAGTCCGGCGTCGACGAGCACGTTCACCAGCCCGTTGTGCCCGCCGCCCAACCCGATCTCGTCGAGGAACAAGCCCCGCGAGGCGGTGAGGCCGTGGCCGTAGAGCGGGCGTTGGAGGAACGCTTCCAACGCGTAAGCCCACAGATCCGTCCGCGAATTCAAAGACGCGAGCCGTTCGGCGGACTCACCGCGGACGAAGAAAGCCTCGATCAGCGGCCCCGTGGCGAGCCACGCGGTGATCAGCACGAGCGCCAACGCCACCGTGATCTCCAGCCGCCGTCGGCCGCGCCAACGCAATCCCGCGATCACCAGGCAACCCACGATCGCCCCGAACACGGCCCCCCGCGTGTTGCTCCCGATCAACCCGGCGACGCAGATCGCCAGCAGCACGAGGTAGGCGGGCAGCGGCCAGTGCGGGCCCGGCCGGGCCAACCGGTGACCGAACGTATAAGTGACCAAGATCACCACTGCGAGTGCGAGGAACTGGCCCGCGTCCACCGGATGCAGGTGCAGCCAGGTGAACCTGTCGGGCTGCGTCGGAAGCCGGGGGAACGGCACGACCACGCCGAAGACGACCGAGGCGCTGACCAGGACTGCGAAGGCGTGCGCGATGCGGTGCAGCGCATCCCGGGCGCAATGGCGGGCAATCGAACGGCTCAGCGCCAGCACGACCACGACCTGGCAGGCCCGCACGAGGGCCAGTGCGTGGTATGGCGAGTACAACGCCGACAGCACCAACACGGCCGCGTAGGCATAGGCCGAACAGGTGATCCAGTCGGCGCGCCGCAACTGGGACGTGGGGCGGAAGCGCAGGAACAGGAAGCACGCCACGGCCGCGTAGACGGCGATTTCGGCCAGCACGAACAGGTCGGGCGAGCCAGAAACCGACTGGTCGTCGGCGCGAACGCGGAACTTGTATTCGCTGGCCACGATCAGTGCGAGCACGCACACGACGGGCCAACGCTCGGCGTCGTAGGCCCGGCGACGCGTGACACCATAGCGGCGTCGAATTGCATTCCAGCTCACGGCCGGTCCTCGGATCAGGTGGGTTCGGGCGCGAATGCGCCGAAGACGGGTTGCCGAATGGGTGTAACGACTACCCGCCGTAGGCATATTACAAGCTGGGCGCCGAATCGAGTGAGCCGCGCGGAAACAGCTGTGCGGTTCCAGGGCTGCCCGTCGTGATTCAGTGGCTGCCCTTCGACGAAACGGTAGAACGAAACATGCGGATTTCGATGATCGGAACCCGCGGCGTGCCCGCGCGTTACGGCGGTTTCGAGACGTGCGTCGAGGAGGTGGGGAGACGACTCGTCCAGCGTGGACACGAGGTCACGGTGTACTGCCGCAAGCTCGGCGGGCGCGGCCCCCGCCCCGAACGCCACCTCGGGATGCGGCTCGTGTACCTTCCCGCGTTGCGCCGCAAGACACTGGAAACGCTGAGCCACACGGCCCTTTCGGCGTCGCACGCGGTGGTACGGCCACCGGAGGTGGCGGTGGTGTTCAACGCCGCCAACGCACCGCTGCTGCCCCTGCTGAGGCTCCGCGGAATTCCCACGATCACCCACGTCGACGGCTTGGAGTGGAAGCGGGCCAAGTGGGGGCCTGCGGGGTCGGCTTACTACCGCCGCGCCGAAGCGCTCGCCGTCCGCTGGTCCGACGCGCTGATCGCCGACGCCCGGGGAATCCAGGACTACTACCGCGATCGGTTCAACACCGAGACCGACTACATCCCTTACGGGGCACCGGTCCTCACCGAGGTCGGGACCGACGGCATCACGGATCTCGGGCTCAGCCCCCGCCGCTACCACCTGGTCGTGGCCAGGTTCGAACCGGAGAACCACGTGCACGTGGCGGTCGAGGGCTACCTCCGCAGCAACGCCCGCCATCCGCTGGTCGTGGTGGGATCGGCACCCTACGCCGACGAGTACACCGCGAGCATCACGCGAGCAGCGAAAGGCGATCCCCGGGTGCGGCTGCTCGGCGCGGTGTGGGACCAGCGACTGCTGGACCAGCTCTACGGCAACGCCTTGACCTACATCCACGGTCATTCCGTCGGCGGCACCAACCCCTCGCTGCTGCGCGCGATGGGCGCGGCTGCCCCGACTTCCGCCTTCGACGTGCGTTTCAACCGCGAAGTCCTCGGCTCGTTCGGCCGCTACTTCCGCGATCCTGGCGACCTCGCGGCGTTGTGCGACGCTGCGGAAGCCGATCCGGCGGGCACCTCGCTGCGCGGAAAAGAGCAGGTTGCCTCGCTCGACCGCTACACGTGGGACGGAGTAGCGCAGAAGTACGAAGAACTGGCCGCCCGCGTCCTGCGCGCCGACCGGCGCACAACCACGCCGCGCGGGCTGCCCGGCGCGCGGGCTGACGTCTCAGCGGCAGTGTCAATGCCTGAAAAGCCTGAAACCAAGGAGGTCCGATGAATCGCGCGCGGAAGCTTTCGTGCGTCGCCGCAGTGGCCGTCGCCGCGTTGTCGGCGGCAGTAGTGCCGGGACCGGCAGCGATAGCCGCCCGCCGGGGCGCTGCCGACGCCGCAGACCGACGGTGTGGTCTTCGCGGTCGCCATCGCGGGCAACATCGCCGTCGCCGGCGGGAAGTTCAGCAAGGCGCGCCCGGCCGGCGTGGCGCCGGGGGGACCAGGTGAGGTCACCCGCAACAACCTGCTGGCCTTCGACGTGACCACCGGCGAACTCCTGCCGTGGGCACCGGTGGTCAGCGGCAGCGTGTTCTCCGGCTCGGACCCGGGACCGTTCTGCAAGCCCGCCAACACCGGGCGGTGGATCTGCGACAGCGTGTTCCGGATCGAGGTTTCGCCGGACGGGAACAAGATCTACGTCGGCGGTGACTTCGACAAGGTCGACGGTCAGTGGCGCTCGCGCGTGGCGGCCTTCGACGCCGCGACCGGCGCGCTGGACCCGTACTTCAAGCCCCGCGTGGCCGGCCGGGTCCGCGGCCTGTCGATCACCGACGACACCGTCTATCTCGGCGGCGGCTTCAACGCCGTCGACGGCGTGCCGCGCACCCGGCTCGCCGCGGTGTCCACCGGCAGCGGCGCGCTGTTGCCCTGGGCTCCTACCGCGGACCGGGAGGTTTTCGCGGTGCTGGCCGCTCCGGCCCAAGGGCGCACGGTCATCGGGGGATCCTTCGACAACGTCAACGGCACCTACCGGCACGGACTCACCGCGGTCGACGCGGCCAGCGGTGCCCTCGTACCGTGGAAATGGGTCACGCCCTCGCCCTATGACACGATCACGGACCTGGCCACCGACGGCACGGGGACGGTCTACGTCGGTTCCTACAACTGGCTCGGTGGCAATCCCCGGTTCGAGGGCAGGGGCGCCATCGACATCGCCACCGGCAAGCCGCGCTGGATGGACGGCTGCTACGGCGACACCCAAAGCGTCGCGGTAGCGGACGGTGTGCTCTACAGCGCCTCGCACACCCACAACTGCGCGGCCATCAACGCCGTCCCCGAGAACGGATCGATCGACTACCACCGGCTGCTCGCCGAAACGACGACCGCCACCAAAACGGCCCAGCGCAACGTCAACTACGTGCGCTCCGGCGACCCGATTCCGGAGTTGCTGCCGTGGCTGCCCAACACCAACGGCGGACCCGCCGGCAGTCCGTGGCTGAACGGGCCGTGGGCAGTGGACACCGACGGTCGCTACGTGGTGGTCGGTGGCGAGTTCACGACGGTCAACGGTAGCGCCCAGCAGTCGCTGACCCGCTTCGCAGCCCGGGGCGTGCCCGGCGCTGTCAACAACGGGCCGCAGGTGCCGTTCCCAGCCCCGGACCTCAGCCGGCGCATTGACGGCGCAATCTCCATCAGGTGGACGGGAACTTGGGACGCGCAGAACCGGGAGATCCGCTACGAGGTGATGCGCGCCGGAACCGCGAACCCGATCTACACCACCACCAGCAGCGCCTGGCCGTGGTCGGTGACGACGATGAGCTTTACCGACAACCAAGCGCCGCAGGACACGGCCGAGTACTGGATCAGGTCGGTCGACGCCGACGGTGCAGTGCTCAGCACCCCGCACAGCAGCATCAGCTGATCCCGAGGGGACGCGGGGACGCCTGAGCAGGCGTCCCCGCGCTCACCCGCGTGGGCCGGCGAGCACACCGATGTCGGGGTGGTCCAGCGGTGGAATGCCGAGTATCCGGGCGACATCCGGCGGCAGGGGCCGACCGGCGCGGAAACCCGGCGTGGAGGGGCGAAGCGAGTAATCGTCCCGGTCCGGATAGCGAAACGGGGCGGGCGGCGGTGCTGCCGCCAGGCTGTGCAGGTCGAGTCCCGTCCGTTCCCGCAACTGCGGCAACGTGTTGATCGTGACGACCTCACCCGAGCCGAGCGACCAGGTGCCCAGTGGCGCCGAGCCCGCTGCCCGCAGGAAGGCGTTGCCGTCGCTGGTGGAGATGAACGGTGACGCCGGTTTGGGGTGCGGCTTGTAGTCGGCGGACTCGATGAGCGGCTCGGTGTCGTGCTGCCTGATCAGGAAGTTGTTCAGCAGCTCGGTGTTGGACGTGATCCAGGACAGGCCCAGCTCCTCGCTGTAGGGGTCCGAACTCGCAGACCGCTTGTCGTTGTACAGCCCGAGCTCGATCCCGTTGTCGACGAACGTGTTGTGCACGAGCCGGACGTGGTCGGAACTGGAGACCTTGATGCCGAGCCCGTCGTTGGAAACCACGATGTTCGACGCGATCAGCGCCCTCGCTGAAACCTCGTAGTACAGGCCGTTCACGGCGTTGCCCCGCGCGATGTTGCGGACCACCACGGCATCGGTGCATCCCAGATCGCACCACCACCCGGTGCCGAAGTTGTCCGCGAACTCGTTGTCGGACACCCACGCCCGCTTCGTGCGAGTCACCTTCGCGCCCGCCGCTCCGATGGCCTCGCCGGTCAAGGCGAAGTGCTCGTTGTTGTTGCGCGCGAAGGTGTTCGAAACCAACCGGAGCCCATCGGCCCGGTTGGCCATCAAACCGACCAGACCGTTGTCCAGGAACTGGTTGCCGCTCAGGTTCGCATCGGGTTGGAAGACCGCGGCGCCGCTGGAGGCGGAGGCGGCGAAGGTGTTGTTCTCCAACACCACCGATGGCGCGTTCACCACGACCATCGCGCCGCGCTGGCCGTACTCCTGGTTCGATCCGTAGTGCGCGATCCCGATCCCGCGAATCGAACTGCCCGCGGCCGCCGCGCCGTCGAACTGCAGCAGCCAGTCGAACTCGGTCGCTTCGACGAACCGCCCGGCCGGGTCCTCACCGATCACCAGTTCCTTGCGCGCGACGTCGACGTAGAACGTGCCGTCGGTGACCGAGCTCCGCTCGCCCACCTGCCGAAGTGGCCTGCCGTTGACGAAAACCATGTCCGGAAGCCCGGCCAGCGGATGCGCCGGGTCGATGATCTCGGGCAAGAAGCACGTCCGGCACAGCGGAACGTTCCAGCCCGCGTGCACCCACACATCGCCGTCGCGGGACCACTGCGAGACCACCCGGCTGCCCTTGAGCCAGACGTGCTCGCGCGGATAGGGCTGGATGGACAGCTTCTTGTCGATGATGCCGACCGTCTCCCGGTACGTCCCTTCTCGCAGGACGATCGTGGCTCCGGGCTGCGCCCGGCGCACCGCCTCGCCGAGACTGCGCAGCGGTCGCGCTTCGTCGCCCTGTGCGGAGTCGTTCCCGTTGGTGGCGACGAAGAGCGCGCCGGCGGGCACCGGGTAGGCCGTCGTGGTGATCGTCGCGTCGATGGGATGCGCTGCGGCTCTGTCGTTGCCGTTCGCGCTGCAGGATGCCAGCAGCGCGGTCACGAGGGCGATTGCGGACACGAGCCGGTCGCGGTGACGTGGCCGGTTCATGTCGGCCCGGGCTCCAGCTCGCCGAGCACACCGGGCGAGGGGAGCGAGATTCGTTGCCGCAGCAAGGTGCTGGACGTGTGGGTGGTGTAGCTGAAGTAGCGGATTCGCGCCCCGACAGCGGACAGCTTGCGCTCCAACGCCTCGGCGCGTGCCGTGCCACGCCAATCGCTGCCCTTGAACAGCACGTCGAACCGGAGGCGTTCCCACATGCGGAACTTGTCCTCGTACTGGTCCGTGACGGCCTCGGCGACGCATCGTATGTTGCGCACGATCTCCAATCGCTCCTCGAAAGGGATGACCGGCTTGCGGCCCTTCACGCTCAGCAGGACGTCGTCGGTCACCACACCCGCCACCAGGTGGTCGCATTCCTGGCTGGCGCGCTGCAGGATGTTGAGGTGTCCGATGTGGAACATGTCGAAGGCGCCGGGTGCGTATCCGGTAGTGGGCATCGTCACCGCCCCTGTTTCGCAGCGGTGCCGTCGAGGCGCGCCATGTCGCCGAACCACTTCGGCAGCGCAGCGGCGAGGAAGGCGGTGTTGAGCAGGAAGAGCGCGCCGTAGACCACGGAGAACGCCATCGGGGATCCCAGCAGCAGGAAAGCCAGGCACAGGACCCCGTAGTCGGTCGGCAGGACCAGCAACGACCGCAGGATCGAAGGTGATCCCGCAGCGGGGGCCGGTGCGCCGGAACCGGAGTTGTGGCCGCGGCGCAACTGGTCGTTGAGGATCATCGCGAAGAACATGACGGTCTCGACCGCGGCGTAGCCGAGCGGGACCAGCAGGAAACCGCTGGGGAGGTCGAAGAACCGGAACGCGCAGACGAGCACGGCCAGGTGCAGTGTGGCGATCTTCACACTGTCGATCACGTGGTCCAGCCACTCGCCCGCGATGCTGCTGGTGCCCCGCAACCGGGCGAGTTGGCCATCCGCCGAGTCCAGCGCGTACCCGACGACCAGCGCCAGGCCCACCGCGATGCCCAGCGGCCACGACGGTGCGGCGGTGGCGACGGCGGCGATGCCGGCGAAGGTGAACAGGGCGCTGACGGCGGTGACCTGGTTCGGGGTCGCCTTGAGCAGGAAGGCGGCCGCCGCGAGGTAGCCACCCGCCTTGCGGTTGACGAACCGCGAGTAGGCAGGTGCTCCCTTGGCCGACTTCTGCGCGGACGGCAACCGGCGTAAGGCCGCTGCGAAGCCGGATTTCGGCATGTCGGTAGTGGTCATCGAAGCCTTTCTTTCCTGCACAACACGTGCGGAAATCACTGGGTAGGCCAAGCGCGGCGCCGCCGGGCGGAAGAACTTGACAGGCGATCACCATCGTCTGAATACTGAAAATATCGATGGTTCTCCTCCCGGGTAGCCCGATCAGTTGACTTGCCCCATCGGCCGCGAATTTCCAGCGGTTCCGATCACTGCGCTCACGCGGTATTCGCCGCAGGGGCCCGGTGCGTTACCGATGGGCGCCGGCCTGCCCGGAGGAATCCTCCTTTTGGCACACAGAGCGGAATGACGGTCGATGGACGACGCCTACCCGGCACCGACGATCTTTGGTGCGTTGTGGCGGTATCGCTGGATCTCGTTGGCGATCGTGGCAGCGGCGGTGCTGATCAGCCTGCTGGTCCCACTGGTCGCGGGCGACGGCCGCAGCGCCCAAGCGCGCATCGTGCTCAAGGCACCCGACCAGACCGGTGTCCTCGGGATCGAGATGGCCAGCGAGTCCAGCTTCCTCCGCTACGTCAAGCAGCGGGCCTTGTTCGTCACCTCCGACGAGGTGCTCGACGGCGCGCGTGCCCGGCTCGGCGGCGAGGAGACCGTGCTGCAGCTGCGCGCCGCTATCACCGCGGACGCCTCTTCGAGCGGCGAGTCCATCGAGATCAACGTCGACGGGCCGGGTTTGGAACGTTCCGTGCTGATCGCCAATGCGGTCATCGCCGCCTACCAGGAGCGGTCCAGGGCAGAGGTGGTCGCCGCCACGGACAAGGCGTTGGAGACGTTGAACGCGCAACGCGCGGCGATCGTGTCCGAGGCCGGCGGGCGCCCGCAGAGCAGCCCCGTCGGCTCGGCCGCCGGCTCGACGCTCAGCGACCTGGACAAGCAGATCACCCGGATCCGGGTGGTGGCCTCGCAGTTCGCCGACGGGGTGTCGTTCGTGGATGTCGCGTCGCCGGCGGGCACGAGTCCTTGGCGCGGGATTCTGCGCGATCTCGCCGTCGGCACGGCCGTCGGCCTGATGCTCGCGTCCGCGCTGGCCTGGTTCCGCGCCGATCGCGATCACCGGGTGCGCGATGCCGACGACCTCACCCGCGTCGTTGACGAACCGGTGCTCGGCGAGATCGAGACGCTGCCCGCCCAGGCCATGCTGGCGCTGCGCAAACCGGGTGTCCCGCCGCTGCGCTCCTACCAGCTGGTGGCCTCCGGTCTGCGATCGACGGTGGGCAGGGGAGTCGTGCTCGTCACGGGCCCGTCCGGCGGTGAGGGAGCGACGACGACCACGATGCAGATCGCCAGCGCCGCCGCCCGGGACGGCCTGCAGGTGCTGGTGGTCGACGCCGCGATCCGCTCCCGCGACCTGTCTCAGATGCTGGGGCTGGCCGACTGGCCCGGGCTGACCTCGATCGCTACCGGGGACGCGTCGCTGGCCCAGTCGGCGCACCCGGTGCACCTGGGCAACGGGGTCGGGTTCAGCGTGGTGCCCGCGGGGCACGGACAGCCCTACTCCCGGGAACAACTGCGTTCCGGACTGCTGCAGCAGGTGATCGCGGAGATGCGGTCGCGCTACGACCTGGTGTTGGTGGACCTGCCCACGCTGATCTCCCAGCCAGAAACGACGTCGCTGATCAGCGCGTCGGACGGGGTGGTGGTGACGGTGCGGCGGGACGGCGATCTCGGTTCGCTGCGCAGGTTGCGCGAGCAGTTGCAGCTGTTCGGCGGAACGATCACCGGGTACGTGCTGACATTCGCCGGGGCGGCCCCGGCCGGGCGCGCCGCCGAATCTCCCGCCCCGCAACCATCCCGATGACCACGACCGGTGCGCGTGCGCCGAAACGGCGCCTCGTCGCGAAGGTCGCTGCCCCGGTGTTGTCGCAGGGCATCACCGCGGGCACGAGTCTGGTGCTCCAGGTGCTGGCCGCCCGCACGCTGGGGCTTGCCGAGTTCGGATCCTTCGTGCTGCTGCTGGCGTTGCTGGTGACGGCGATCGCGCTGTACACGGGCTGGGTGGGGCGGTCCTCGACCGCCACGACCCCAGCACCCGGGCCAGCATCGTCAGCAGCGCCCTCGCGGGCTGGCTGCTGTGCTTCGCCGTCGCAGTCGGCGCGGCCCTGCTGCTGCGCGACGGCGAACCAGCTACCGCACTGGCCTTCGGGATGATGGCAGTGCTGCGACTCGCCGCCGAAACGGTGCGGCGGTTGCTCATGGCCAGATTGCAGTTCTGGCACCTCGTGGGCAACGACATCGTGCACATCACCGGGACGATGCTCGCGCTCGCACCAGCCGCGGTGGCCGGGGTCTCGCTGCCGGCGCTGTTCCTGTCGATGGCGGCCGGAGCGGCCGCAGCGGTGTTCGTGGGCGTTGTGCAGCTGCCCGCAGCGGAATTGCGGCTGCTGCGGGCCGGAACAGCCGGTCTGCGCGCGGTGATGTCGTTCGCCGCCTGGAGATCCTTGCAGGCCGCCTTGCGTCCGGCCGCTCTTCTCGGTTCACGCGCCCTGGTCGCGCTGCTGGTGTCCACGGCCGCGGTGGGGGTGCTCGAAGCGGGTCGCCTCGTCGTCGCACCGCTGCAGGTCGTGATCAACGGCGCGGGCAGTTTCCTGCTGTCGAACTTCGTAGCCAAGATGCGGCAGGACGCCGTCGCCGGGCAACGGCTCGTCCACCGCGCGACATGGCTGCTGATCATCGGCACCGGAGTCGGCGGCGTCGCGCTGACGTTGCTCGCCAACCCCCTGGGCACCTTGCTGACCGGCCAAGCCGTGGACCCCCTGCTGGTACTCGGGTGGGTCGCGTACTTGATGGTCTGGGCAGCGGGACTGCCCCATGTCACCGAGGTGGTCGCCCGGCGCATGTCGCGCCACATCTTCTTCGTCCGGCTCGCGGATTCGGCGCTGGGCATCGTGCTGGTCGCGGTCGTAACGGTCCTGTCGGGCTCCGTGATCGCCGTCCCGTGGCTCATGGCGTGCGGGGGAATCTACTCGGCATGGCACGTGCGACGCCTGGCGATCCGCTCCCGACGCGAAGCACGAACCGCCTAACCAGAATGGAGCGCGGGACGATCCAGGGGCGACGCCACCGGCGTTTCAAGCGCTCTCGGTTCGCGGGCCTCGCCGCGTCGGACCCCGGAAAGACGACCTCGGACATCAGGCGTTTCGTTACTGTGGTCGCACGGAATCGGATTCGTTAGGCGGGGAGTGCGCGCATGGGACTTTTCGACGGAATGCTGGGCAACGCTTCGCGTATCGATCCTCGTGCAGCGGCGCGGGAGTTCGGACGCTTGCTGGCGCAGGGAGAGGAAGTTCATGCCGCTTACCAGTTGATCCGGGACTCGTTCGTCTTCACGGACCGGCGCTTGATCCTCATCGACAAGCAGGGCATGACCGGCCGCAAGGTCGAGTACCACTCGATTCCGTATCGCAGCATCACCCACTTCTCCGTCGAGACCGCCGGTACCTTCGACCTCGACGCCGAGCTGAAGATCTGGCTTTCGGGCAATGCCGAGCCGATCACGAAACAGTTCGGCAAGGGCGTCGACGTCTACGAGGTCCAGGCCCTCATGAGCGCCTACGTCGCACGCTGATCGAGCCGCGAAGCACGGCAGCCGTGGACGCGGTGACGGACTCCCCGGCCGATCGAGGTTCTGCTCCTTGAGAGTGGCGGCGTTCTCGACGGCGTTCTCGTCGGCCAAGCTGGTGGCGGAAGAACCTCTCGCTCCGCGCTGCGAGAGGAGCTCGCTCGTCCACATCAGACGTAGCAGCAAGGAACGTTTTCCCTGCCATTCTCAACGTTTACCCCGCTGAGGGGCTTGCGGCAAGACCCGGGTGGTGCAGCAGAATCTCCGGCTGAAGCTGCGCCGAGCTTGACCACCGCCGTGCGCGGGCCGGTCTTGCCGAGCGCGTGCGACTCATCGATGTCCGATGTGGACAGTTGCGAGGCCGCGCTGTTCAGCAGCGCCATCGTCTCGCCCAGCGTCATGACCGGCGTCATTCGTTCACTTCTCCGCCCAGCCGCAGGAGAACCTTGCCGCTGTTGCTCTTTCGGTCTGCCGCGACGGCGAGCGCCGCCGCCGCATCGTCGAGGTCGAAGGTGTGCGTGATGAGTGGATCGACGTCCAGCCCGGCGGCCAGGTCGCCGAGCGCGTCGGTGATCTCGTCGACGAACCGGTACGAGCCGATCCAGGTGATCTCCCTGGTCACCAGGTCGCCGAGGGCTGCGGGTGCCGGCTCGCCGGGCAGGTTGCCGACCTGCACGAGCGTGCCGCCGCGCGCGGTCGCGTGCAGCACCGGCCCGAGCGCGCCCGGCGCGCCGGACGCCTCGAAGACCAGCTCGACGTCTGCGGGCAGCGAGTCGCCGATAGCGAGGTTCCGCACCTCGTCGGCGCCGAGGCGTTCGGCGATGCGCAGCGCGGGACCGGCGAGATCGGCGGCGATCACAGTGCCGGCCCCGCGGTGCTTCGCCGCAGCCACGACGAGCGCGCCGATCGGCCCGGCTCCGTTGACCAGCACCGTCCGCCCCGCCAAGGCCCCGGCGCGGTTGACCGCGTGCAGCGCGACCGCGAGCGGTTCCGCCAGCGCGCCCCGACGCGTGCTCACGCCATCCGGCAGCGGCCGCAGCTGATCGGCGCGCACGGCCCGGAACTCGCTGAAACCGCCGTCGGTGTGCGGGTGGAGCGCGGCCGAGCCGAAGTACCGGACCCGGGGATGGAGGTTGGTGCGCCCGGCGAGCCGCTCGGGCAGCGCCTCGGGACCGACCAGCTCGGCCGGGTGGACGGTGACCGGCTGGCCGACCTCGACCCCGGTCACCCCGCGGCCGACGCTCGCGACCCGCCCGGCGACCTCGTGCCCCAGCACCAGCGGATGCTTCAGCACCGCCGTACCGGAGCCGCCGTGCCGCCAGTAGGACACGTCCGAACCGCAGATGCCGCCCCACTCCATAGCGATGACGACCTCGCCGTCGCCGGGCACCGGGTCCGGCAGCAGATCGACCCTGACGTCGCCGGGGCCGTGCACGACCACCGCCCTCATACGGCGTCCTCCAGCCGGACCAGGTCACGACCGCGGGTCTCCGGCGAGAAGTACGCGGCCGCGAAGGTGATCAACGAGTAGGCGATGAGCATCGCCGCGATGGGCCACCAGTGCCCGGTCACGGCGGTGAGCGTGGCGGCCAGCACCGGGCCGATCGCGGTTGCCAGGACGCCGCCGATCTCTTTGGCCACGGCGAGCTGGGTGAAGCGGTTCCGGGAGCCGAACATCTCCGCCATCGTGACGCTCTCCAACGAGAACAGGCCGAGCACGCCGATGTTCAGGCCCACGACCATCGCGACGGAAAGCGCCACGGTGTGCCCGGCGGCGATCGTCGCCATCATCGGCACCGCGAGCACGATGGTCAGCGCGGTCATCGCGAGGTACACGGGGCGACGGCCGAACCGGTCGCCCAGCATGCCCACCAGCGGAACCGTGGCGAACCCCAGCAGCGAGCCGTAGACGATCGCGGTCGTCGGCACGGACTTGCTCACCAGCAGGTTCGTGGCGATGTAGCCGACGAGGAAAGTCTGCACCAGACCGGAGTTCCCGGCTTGGCCGAACCGCAGCCCCAGCGTCAGCAGGAACGCCTTGCCCTTGCTCTGGCGCAGCCCCGCCCCCAGCGAGTGCTCGCCGGACTTCTTGATCTCGTTGCGCGACAGGGCGACACCCGAAGCTCAGCAGGAACGGCAGTCGCCAGCCCCAGCTGAGCAGCTGCTCGTCCGGCAACACCGCCAGCAGCACCGCCCACAGCCCGGATGCGGCGAGCGTGCCGGAGTTGGTGCCCAGCGCCGCCAGCGACGCGATGAGGCCGCGGCGCTTCACCGGCGCGTACTCGGCCAGCATGACCGTGGCGCCGGCGATCTCCGCGCCCGCCCCGAACCCCTGGACGAGCCGCAGCACGACGAGCAGGATCGGCGCGGCGATGCCGATCACCTGGTACGGCGGGAGCACGCCGATCAGCGTCGTCGAGCCGCCCATCAGCATGATCGTGAGGAACAGGACCTTCTTGCGGCCGATCCGGTCCCCCATCCGTCCGAAGTAGACGGCGCCGACGAGGCGCGCGACGTACCCGACGCCGTAGGTGGCCATCGCGGCGATCAGCCCGATGGCCGGGCTCACGTCCGGGAAGAAGATCTTGTTGAAGACGATGGCGGCGGCCAGCGAGTACAGCTGGAAGTCCATGAACTCCATCGCCGTGCCGAGCCAGCCGGACACGGCGGCGCGGCTGAGATCGCGCGTCGTCCGCCGTACGGAACCGTCCGGCTCCGTCTGCGTGCTCTCAGTCATCCGTGCGCTCCTTTGCTTCACGTACTGGGGGCTCAGGGCCTGTATCCGAACTCATTGGGCGTGGCGGTGCGGGTGTGGAACCTCAGCTGCCTTCTCGGCTGCGGGATCCCCGGCTTACGGATGTCCAATGCGCGGCATGGGGGTGTGCTCGCTGGAGGAACCCGGGAGGGGCACCGTGAACCCGTGGTGGTGCGAGTTGCTTACGTGGGACAAGCGGCTGCGCCGCTTCAAGAATGCAGACCAAGCCCATTTCACAAGCCCTCACAACTCGATCCGGCCCGCGCGCAGAGCCGGTAGGTGATCGGCGACCGCGGACACGAGGCCGGCGTCCTCGGCCAGGTCGGCGGCGCCGATGGCGGTCAGCAGTCGTGCGACCACGGCCGGTTCGGCGGCGCCCCGCCAGCACCGCGCGAGCGCCTCGGCGGCCGGATCGTCCGTGCCGAACACCTGGCTGCCGCCGGGGCGGGTGGCGTTGACCCAGGCGGCCAGCGCGAGTTCCAGCACGGGCGTGGCGAACCCGCCCGCCCGAAGCGCGCGCAGGGCGGGAAACCACCGCTCGGGGATCTTCAGCGAACCGTCCGAGCCGATCTGCCGCAGCCGGTGGCCGATGGCCGGATTGCCGAACCGTTCGACCAGGGCGTCAACGTAACCGGCCACATCGAGCCCGGCCTCCGGGAGGGTCGCCGCGACCTCCGCGGCGAAGCGGCGCACCGCCCGCTCACCCCAGTCCGATCCCAGGGCGTCCGCGACGGTGTCGCGCCTGGCGGCGAGCCCGAGGTACGCCAGGATCGAGTGGGATCCGTTGAGCAGGCGCAGCTTCATCAGCTGGTGCGGGCCCGCGTCGGGAACGACGAGCGCGCCGTCCAGCTCCCACGGCGGGCGTTCGGCGGCGAAGCGGTCCTCCAGCACCCACTGGCGGAACGGCTCACCCGCCACTGGTGTCTCGTCGCGCAGGCCGAGTGCCTTCGACGCTGCCGCCCGGTCCTCGGGCGTCGTCGCGGGGACGATGCGGTCGACGACCGTGCAGGGGAACGCGACCGAGGTCTGCAGCCAGTCGAGCAGCGCGTCCCGGTCCGGCCACGCCGATGCCTCGACGAAGCCGCGCACCACGGCCGCCAGCGCGGCGCCGTTGCGGGCCGCGTTGTCGCACGAGATGACGTTGACCGGCGCGCCGGACGCGCGGAAGCGCGTGGCGAGCGATGCGGTGAGCCTGCCGACGACTGTGCGCATCGGCAGGGGGTCGCCGACCGCGGTCGCGGTCAGGTCGGCGGTGACCCCGGGGTCGGCGGTGTTCAGCAGCCCGGTACCGGGATCGCGCGAGTACCCCTTCTCGGTCACCGTCATGGTCACGGTGGTCACCTCGGGCGATGCGATGAGCCGGTCGATGCGCTCGGCATCCGCTCGCATCATCAGCGCGTCAAGCACCGAGCCGACTACCCGGATCCGGCCCCCGCCCGGCATCCGGTCGGTCACCGAGAACAGGCAGTCCTGGGCGCGGGCGGCCTCGACCGGGGCGGCCGAGCGCGGCCCGACGGCGACGATTCCCCACGGCTGCGCGGAGCGTGCCGCGGCGGCCTCGGTGTACACCGCCTGGTGCGCCCGGTGGAAGGCACCGAGTCCGAAGTGGACGATTCGCGGCTGCAACTCGCCGGGATCGACCAGCGGTCGCATCTCCGGACCGAGCTCGCCTGTCGTGGACCGGTGCTCGCCTGTCGTGGACCGGTTCAGCATCGTGCTCACCAGTCGTGCACCGAGCCATCGAGGCGGCGCGCCACGGGCAGGTAGCGCGGCTCGTAAGGGAAGCGCTCGGCGGCCTTCTCGTCGTACTCGACGCCCAGGCCGGGTTCCTCCGGCGGGTGGAGCATGCCGTCCTCGAAGCGCACCCCGCTGCGGAAGACCTCCATCGTCTCGGGTGCGTGCGGCATGTACTCCTGGATGCCGAAATTCGGCACGGTGAGGTCGAGGTGCACCGCTGCGGCCAGGCTGACGGGGGACAGGTCGGTGGCGCCGTGCGAGCCGGTGCGGACCTGGTACAGCGCGGCCAGGTCGAAGATCCGCCGCAGGTGCGTGATCCCGCCCGCGTGCACCACGCTGGTGCGCACGTAGTCGATGAGCTGCTCGGTGATGAGGTGCTGGACGTCCCAGATCGACGTCAGCACTTCGCCGACCGCGATCGGCGTGGTGGTGTGCTGGCGGATCAGCTGGAAGGACTCCTGATTCTCCGCGGGCGTGGGGTCTTCCATCCAGAACAGGCGGCAGTCCTCGACGCGCTTGCCGAACCGCGCGGCCTCGATCGGGGTGAGCCGGTGGTGCACGTCGTGCAGGAGGTGGAAGCCGAAGCCGAAGCGTTCGCGGATCGCCTCCAGGTACGTCGGGGCGTGGTCCAGATACGCCTCGGTGGACCAGGGCTGTTCCTCCGGCAGCGAGGTGGCCGCGGGTTCGTAGACCGCGCCCTTGCGCACCCCGTAAGTGCCGCGGATGCCCGGGACCGCGGCCTGCGCGCGGATCGCGTGGTAGCCGAGCTCGCGGAAGCGGGCCACGTCGTCGAGCAGCGACGGCACATCGGTGCCGCTGGCGTGCGAGTAAACCAGCACCCCGTCGCGCGAGCGGCCGCCGAGCAGCTGGTAGACGGGCAGGCCCGCGACCTTGCCCTTGATGTCCCAGAGTGCGGTGTCCACGGCCGCGATCGCGGTCATCGTCACCGGGCCGCGCCGCCAGTAAGCGCCGCGGTAGAGGTACTGCCAGATGTCCTCGATGCGGGCGGAGTCGCGGCCGATGAGCAGCGGGGCGACGTGGTCGCGCAGGTAGCTGGCCACCGCGAGCTCGCGGCCGTTGAGCGTGGCGTCCCCGAGCCCGAGCACCCCGTCCGACGTGGTCAGACGTAGCGTGACGAAGCTCCGGCCGGGCGAGGCGACGAACACCTCGGCCCGCTCGATATTGCTCACAGGATCCGCTCCCTCGACGACTCGTGACTGGTGTAGCAGCACTGGTATACAAGCACCTGTCCCGGAGGGCGTCAAGCACTGGTGTACTAGTTCGGCAGGCCTGTCCACTAGTGTTGGATCCGTGACCGAGGGGACCAGAGGGCGCACCAACAGGCGGGCCGTCTACGAGACGCTGCGCCGCAAGATGCTGACGTTGGAGCTGCGGCCGGGGGCCGCGCTGTCGGAGAACGAGCTCGCCGCGAGCCTCGGCGTGAGCCGCACTCCCGTGCGCGAGAGCCTCATCCTCCTGTCCGAGGAGGGGCTGGTGCAGGTGTTCCCGCAGGTCGGTTCGTTCGTGTCCAGGGTCGATCTGCGGCGGGTGGCCGACGCGCAGTTCCTGCGCGAGGCGGTCGAACTCGCCGCGCTAGACGACCTTCCGGCGGACCTCGACGGCGAGGTCGTCGCCGAACTGGAGGCCAACCTGGCGCGTCAGCAGGAGCCGCAGATCGATCTCGAGGATTTCTTCGCCCTCGACGAGGAGTTCCACCGCGGGCTCCTGCGGCTGTCCGGCCATGAAAGCGCTTGGCCGACCGTGGTGTCGGCGAAGGGCCACCTCGACCGCGCGCGCCGTCTCGGGCTCTACGAGGCGAACTCGCCGCGCGTGTTCGTCGACCAGCACGTCCGGATCTTCGAGGCCGTACTCGACCAAGACCCGCCGCGCGCCCGCGAGACCATGCGCGCGCACCTGCGCGAGGTCTTCGCCGACATCGAGCGGATCCGCGAGCGCAGCCCGGAGTTGTTCGTCACCAACTCCACCGCGACGCCCGTGCGGCGCAACGTCGTGGTCTGGGAGTGAACCCGGCGTTCATGCCAGGCTGAGATCGGCCTGCTCGTGGCCTTCGGGGTCCTCAGCTGCGTGCCGCTGCAACGAGCGGGCGCGAGGTACCGAGTCTCCTTGGACGGCTCCTGTCGGCGAGTTACCGAATTGGTCGAGTTGGTTGAATTGGTTGAGGAATCAACCAATGGGCTGCGGTGTTGCAACGGTCGTGAAACGCATCGGATTCCTATCCTTCGGACACTGGTCAGGCACTCCGCATTCGCAGACCAGGACCGCCTCGGACTCGTTGCTGCAGGCCATCGACCTGGCCGTGGCGGCAGAGGAGCTAGGTGCCGACGGGGCCTACTTCCGGGTGCACCACTTCGCCCGGCAACAGGGTTCCCCGTTCCCGCTGCTGGCCGCGATCGGCGCCAAGACCTCACGCATCGAGATCGGCACCGGCGTGATCGACATGCGGTACGAGAACCCGATGTACATGGCAGAGGATGCCGGGGCGGCGGACCTGATCTCCGGCAGCAGGCTCCAGCTCGGCATCAGCCGTGGCTCGCCAGAGCAGGTGATCGACGGGTGGCGATATTTCGGCTACCAGCCAAGCGGGGGCGAGACCGACGCCGACATGGCCCGCAAGCACACCGAGGTGTTGCTGAAGGTGCTGGAAGGCAAGGGGTTCGCCGAGCCGAACCCGCGCCCGATGTTCGCCAACCCGCCCGGACTGCTGCGCATCGAGCCGTACTCCGAGGGGCTGCGTGACCGGATCTGGTGGGGCGCCGGCTCAAACGCCACCGCGGCCTGGGCAGCCAAGCTCGGCATGAACCTGATGAGCTCGACCCTCAAGGACGACGAGGGCGGGGCGCCGTTCCACGTGCAGCAGGCCGAGCAGATCCGGGCGTTCCGCAAGGCGTGGGCCGAGTCCGGGTGGCAGCGCGAACCGCGCGTGTCGGTGTCGCGCAGCATCTTCGCGCTCACCAATGACCTGGACCGCGCGTACTTCGGCCGCGACAGCGACAGCGCGGACCACGTCGGCCACATCGACGCGAACACGCGGGCCATCTTCGGCCGCACCTACGCCGCCGAGCCCGACGTGCTGGTGCAGCAGCTGGCCGAGGACGAGGCGATCGCCGAGGCTGACACGCTGCTGTTGACCGTGCCCAACCAGCTCGGGGTGGATTACAACAGTCACGTGCTGGACAGCATCCTCACCCACGTCGCGCCCGCGCTCGGCTGGCGCTGACATCCACCCGCAGGGGAGTCATCATGGGCAAGATCCTGATCATCGGTGGTACCGGGTACACCGGCAGCAACGTCGTCACCGAGGCAGCCGCGCACGGTCACCAGGTGACGTCGTTCTCGCGGTCAGCGCCCACCACGCCGGTCGCCGGGGTGGTCTACCGGCACGGCATGGCCGAGGACGCCACGGCGCTGATCGCCGGCCAGGACGCGGTGGTCGCGACCCTGTCGCCGCGCGGGGACCTGGTGGGCCGGCTGCCCGGCCTGTACCAGGATTTCGCCAATGCGGCGGCCGGCACCGGGGCGCGCTTGATCGTGATCGCCGGGTTCTCGTCGCTGCGCCCCGCGCCGGGCGAGCCCAGGTTCGTCGAGGGGGAGATCTCCGAGCAGTTCCGGTCGGAGGCGCTCGAGATGGACGGGATCCGGGAATGGCTCGCGACCGCCGCGCCGGACGGACTCGACTGGACCGTGTTCTCGCCCGCGGGTGGCTACGGCTCCTGGGCTGCCGGCGAGAGGACCGGCACCTACCGCATCGGCGGTGACGTGGCTCTGTTCGACGAGAACGGCAAGTCGGAGATCTCCGGTGCCGACTTCGCGCTGGCGGTCGTCGACGAGATCGAGCGCCACGAGCACCCACGCGAACACATCTCGGTCGCCTACTGAGCGTTCCGGGTCATCGGGCGCGGCGAACGACATCGATGCCCGTTGTCGTGGTCGACCCTAGTTCGGCGCCACCGCGGCCGAGGCCACGAATCCGCACGGCGGTCGCCCGGATGCCGCCCTGTGGCGCCACGTTATCGAAGCGTGCGGTGACGAGCGCTGCCGCAGCGCCCACAGTGGACTATCGCCGGTGGCCCACCGCGCCGTAGCGGTTGCTCCGGTCCACCTCGTCGTCGGTCGGTGCTCTGTCGGGGCGCCACAGGGGCATGGGCACGACCCCGGGATCGACGATGGTGCAGCCGCCGAGGAGGTCCGCGATCTCCTCCGGGCTCCGCGGCTGTTTCACGCCGGAAGCGGAATCTCGCGCCCTGCGCGGACGGGCACGCTGGTTCGTACGGGGCCGGTGGGTGGCGTGTCGGATCAGGTTGTCGCGGTTCGGGGTTCGTTGCGCAGTGGTGAGCACCAAGCGGTGATGACGCCGATGGCCAGGACCAGGACACCGGCGGCGATTCCGGCGCGGGGGCTCGCCCCGGCCGCCGCGATCGCCCCGGCTAGCGCGGCTCCGGTCGGCATGCCGATGCCCCAGGACAGCATGCGGCAGGTCGTGTTGATCCGGCTCTGGAGTCCGTCGGGGCAGACCTGCTGGCGGTAGGTGATCGCGTTGATGACCACGGTGGAGTACGCGGCGCCCCACGCGGTGGCCGTCACAGCGGCGGCGATCCAATGCGTGGTGAGCACTACGGCGCACCCGCACAGCAGAGAGGCGGGAAGCGCGCCGAGCGCGAGGCGTGCGCCGCCGTAGCACCTCGTCAGGCGAGGCACGATTCGCGATGCGAGGAGTCCGCCGACGCCCCAGCCGCTGAACAGCACCGCGATGCGCCAGTCGCCGGACGGGGGTACGCCGAGTACGTGGTCTGCCCACGGCACGAGCATGGCTACGTAGGCGCCGCTGGCGACTGAGTGGGTGGTGCCCACGAGCGTGAGTACGCGGACCACGCGGTGGCGCGCGAGGAAGGACAGTCCAGTCCTGATGTCGGCGAGCATCGACGTGGCGGTCCTGCGCGTGGTGGTGTCCACAGGTGTCGACAGTGGACGGACGATCGAACGTACCAGCAGCCCGGACGCGAGCGCGGTCACGGCGTTGACGGCGGTCAGCGGTGCGGGCGTGGCGACCGCGACCAGCAGACCGCTCAGCGGGGGGATCACGAGTTCGGTGAGCGTTGTCGCCCCGTAGACCCTGGAGTAGGCCTCGGTGAGGAGCCGTTTGCCGACGAGCGTGGGCAGCGCCCCGAAGTTGGCGGCGTCGAAGAGCACGAACAGGGTCTGCACGCAGAAACCGACCACGAGCACCTGCGGCGCGGTGAGCATTCCGAGGGCCCAGGCGGCGGGGATGGTGGCCAGCAGGGCGGCGCTGGCGAAGTCGGCGCTCAGCATGAGCACCCGGCGGTCGGCGCGGTCTGCGACCGCACCTGCGATCAGGCCGAACAGCAGGTAGGGGAGCGCTTCGGCGACCGCGATGGCCGAGGTCCAGCCCGCCGATCCGGTGAGTTGGTAGACGAGGACGGGCAGCGCGACGGTCGCGACGAGGCTTCCCGCCACTGACGTCACCCGCGCGGCCAGGTAGCGCCGGAAGTCCTGGTCGGCGTGTGCCTCGTCGGCCGTGGTCTTGAGCATGTTCGTCCTCCTCGCCCCGGCCAGTGTAAATGAGAATCGTTTTCGTTAACGGGGCGGCCTCTGGGGTGGGGCGCATCACAGGCCAATGTCGATCAATCCGTTGAAAATGATTATCGTTTATGGCTCACTAAGCGGCGTAGATCACGAGGAGGTGAACAAAATGGACAACGTCTTCCAGCGCGTGGAGGTCGAGCGGGAGCTCCCGCACAACTCGGCCAGCCACAGCAACGCGCTCGTCGAGAACCCCTTCGAGGGCGACGAGTGATCGACCCCGGTGCCGGCACCGCTGGGTGCCGGCACCGGCCCCGAAACTTCCGGAAATGGCTTACTCCCAGAACTGATTAGGCAGGACTGATGCGACAGCGCGACGCCGCCGCACCGCCGCGACTGCGGCCCGGCTGCTCGGTTTTCACCGTGGACGGTCGGGGAGCGGTGCTGCGCGACGCCGCCGGGGCGATGTTCGATATCGCGTTGCCCGGCAACGAGCTCGCTGCCGTCCGCAGTGCCTTGGCCGGCGAGAACGGCGTGGAACCCGAGGCACTGGCGGCGTTCCGCCAGGCGGGGCACCTCGGTGCGCGCGCGACGTGGCCTGCGGAACGTGCGCGCGTGGTCGTGCTCGCGCGTGAGGACGCGCCGTTTTGCGAGGCACTGCGTCGTGCCGGTGCGGATCCGGTCGTGGTCCCGGCGACGTCGACCGCGGCGGACATCTTGGCTTGCGATCCGGCCGCCGTGTGCGCTTGGTCCGACGGCCCGGCCCCGAGCGCATGGCGAGAGCTCGACGTGCTCGTCGACCACGGCGTGGCGTGGCAGCGCGCGAGTCGCGAAGGCCGGCACGTCCTCGTCGAACCGGTGGCGGGGGAGGTGCGGCATCGTGATGTCGTTGCCCGCAGGCTGGCCGCCGCGGGGTCGGGACACCGTCACCTGGCCGAGTTCTGGGCGCAGCACGACACCGGGGAAGCGCTGCACGGCGACGAGGACGCCGATCCGTCCGACCTCGCTCTCGTCGCGGCGTTGCTGGTGAATGACCTCCGGGCATGGGCACTGGGTTCGCGCTCGGGGGAAAGCGCGTTCCATCCCCTTCCGCTGCCCGTTGACAGGCGGTTGCGCGTGGTCGACCTCGACACCGGCGCGATCAGCGATCATCCGGTCCTTCCCGTTCCCGCCAGCGCGCCATGACCGGCGATCACGTCGTGACCACTGTGGACGGTTGCCGGCTCGCCGTCACCGTGGTGGCGGCTGACGGGCCGGGCCCGGTCGTGCTGCTCCGCACGCCATACGGGCGCCACCGCCTGCTCGGCGAGGCGCAGGGATGGGCTCGGCGCGGGTTCACCTGCGTGGTCGGTGACGTGCGAGGCCGTTTCGGCTCGACCGGGGAATTCCTGCCCTACGTCCACGAACCGGCCGATGGCGCCGCGGTGGTCGACTGGGTTGCTGATCAGGACTTCGGCGGCGGTCCGCTGCTCGCCGCTGGAGCTTCCTACGGCGCGTACTGCGCGGTGACCGCCGCTTTGGCGCGACCGGACGTCGTGCGCGGGGTGCTGGCCAGCGTGCCGGCACTTGGGTTCGGCGAGACCGCGCGGGAACCGGGTGGTGCCGCGCGGCTCGCCTGCCGGGTGGGGTGGTGGGCCGAACACGGGGGCACCTCGGAACCGCGTGCGCCGCAGCACGATCTGAGCCTGCTGACGCAGCTACCGGTCGTCGGGCTCGTCGAACGGGCGCTCGGCACGACGCCGCCGGGCTGGGGCGAGATGTGGACGGCACCCCGTCGTGACGAGCGGTTGTGGAACAGGCTGCGCGAGCTGCGCATGCCGCTGCTCGCGGTCGGCGGTCTCCACGACCCCTTCGCTTCGCACACGGTGGAACTCGCCGAAGCATGGGGTGGGCCCACGCGTCTCGTCCTTGGGCCTTGGGGGCACGACCTGGACTCACGCGAGCCCGGCGCCGCTCTCGGCGGTCAGCGCATCGGCTCGGTGTACGCGCAGTGGGCGCGCGAGGTCTGCAGCGACGGATTCGGTGGAGACGCGGGCGTCATCGCCGTCGATTCGCACGGCCGGTGGAGGAGCCTGGACCACCGCCGCACGCGGTTGCCGTGCGTGGTGTCGGATGCGGCTTTCGTCGCCGACCCGTCCGACCCGTTCCGTTCGGACGTCAGGTTCTCCGAACGCGAGGACCGGGCGTTGGTGCGCACCGATCCGCTTGGTGCAGGCGAGATCGCTGGTCGTGTCACCGTCGCTCTCGATGCGGAGGCCGACTCCGTCGACGCGGACTGGGTGGTGCGCATCGCACTGCAAAACGGTGATCGCCTCGTGCCGTTGACGCACGCGATCGGCCGGTACGCGCATGTGCCAGGACGTCGCCGCGAGGTCGTGATCACGACACCGCCCATCGGTGTGCTGGTCGCCGCTGGGGCGCGGCTTGTCGTCGAGGTCGCAGGTCACCACTGGCCCGCCCACGCCCGCAACCCGCACACCGGCGGCGACCCGGTCACGGCGACCGAACTGCTGCCCGGTGCGCGTCACGTCCACGCGGCGCACCTCGACGTGCCTTGGCGCGGGCCAGGAACCGCTGTTGTCACGCCGTCGGCACTGCTCGATCCACCACGTCCCGACCAGGAGGTCGCTTCGATGCCCGCCACCCCGACGATGCCGGTGGAGTCCTTGATCGACCCCGTCACCGGGATCGTGCGCCGCCTCGTCGACGTCGCCCCGGTAAATGGTGCCCCGCCGCGCTACACCGGCGTCACCGCCGAGATCGCCGACGCGCGTCGGCTCGGCGCGTGGCCCGCCGACCGGGTAAGCCTCGGCACCACCTTCGGGGATCCCGGAGGGGCACGCACCGCCGCGCTCGGCGAGGCGGTGGAACGCTACTGCGGAAACCGGGTCGCGCCGGGTCTGCTGCGGGCGGCCGCCGCGGATTTGCGCGGTGAGCGGATGTTCGGGCCCGGCGACCTCCCGTTTTTCGCGCCGTGGCAGCATGAGGCCCCGCGCTGGCCGTACCGGCCGTTCACCGACGACCTGGCCGTGGAATGGGTGAAAGGCACCGAGGACGACGAACCGTGCTGGCTGCCCGCCTCGTGGGTGCACTTGAACTACCACAGCGGCGAACGTCGTCGGGAACACCGCCTGCACCACCTCAACTACGCGGGCATCGCAACCGGCACTGACGAGCGCGACGCGTTCCGCCGCGGCTTGCTGGAACTGCTCGAACGCGACGCGCTGGAGCTGTGGTGGCACCTGGGTGGCCCATCGCGAGGGATCGACATCGACTCGGTGCCCGGTCTGGCGGCCGAGGTCGCGGGCTCGCGACTCCGGGTGCACCTGGTCGAGCTGCCGACAGAGCATCCCGCCGCGTGCGTCGCGGCCGTGGTGGTGGATCCGGTGACCGGGATCGTCGGCGGGGGCGGCGCAGCCCGTTTCGACCCGGTGGAGGCGTGCACCAAGGCGGTGCTGGAAGCCGTGCACACGTGGGTGTTCACGCTCGGTCTGGTCGACCCCGGCGGATGGGTGTTCGAGGCGATTCGCGCCGGCATCCTCGCCGAAGGCCTCTACCTGCCGTTCCGGGAAGACCGTCGTTACCTGGACGATTCCGGCACCAGCTTCGGCCGGGTCCGGGACCTGGGCGCGCAGGTCCAGGTGTGGCTCGACGAACGCGTCCAGGAGCGGCTCCTGCCCCGGTTCACCCGGCCCGAGCAGGTGATCGGGGTCGACGAGCTCCCGCGCGGTGACCTGGATTCATTGCTGTCGAGCTTGCGTCGCAGCGGATGCCGGATCGCGCACTACGACCTGACGACCTCCGATGTCGCGCACACGCCGCTGCGGGTCGTGCGGGTGTGCGCCACGGGCCTCGTGCCGAACGCGCCCGCTGCATTCCGGTACTGGGGTCTGCCGCGGTGGCGCGAGGTCATCCAGGAGCGCGGTTGGGCCTCAGACGCGGATCCGCTCGGCGGACCGGCTGGTCTTGTCATCGAGCCCCCGCCGTTCCTGTGAGCGTCCGCGAGTCGCTGCACCTGGCGTGGGGCGGCGAACCACCTGGTGCCCCCGATCACGCGCTGCGGCCGGCGGAATCCCGGAGCTGGCCCGACGCCGGACTTGAGCTGGACCGTTGGCCGCGCGGTGGGATCGGCGCGCTGCTGGACCTCGCATTGGCCTCGGCCCCGCAACGACGAACTGGCGGAGTGCGGTTGCGCCGCGTGCCTTCGGCGGGCGGCCGGTATCCGATCGAGGCGCACGTCGTGCACCGGGGCGCGGCGTGGCGGTACGACCCGGTTCGCCACGCCCTGGTCGCGCCGACGAGGACAGCACGGTCCACATCGGACCTCCAGGTGGTGCTGTCGGTGAACCCCTTGCGGACGTGGTGGCGGTACGGCCCCCGCTCGCTCCCGGTGTTGCTGCTCGACCTGGGGCACGCGATAGGCGCGGTCCTCGCCTCGGCCACCGCACTGGGCCACCCGGCGCGCGCCACAACCGGCCTCGGCGTGGATGCACTGGCCGCGCTGGCGGGCCTGCCGTGCTCGGGAGGCGTGGTGCGGTGGCCGGGATGTGCGCCGGAGTTCCCGCTGTCAGTGGTGGAGATCGACGGCTCATTCACCCTTCCACCGGTGACCTCGGCCGAGTGCGCCCCGAACCCCGAACCGGCGCTCGACGCCATCATGGCGGCGCATGGCGAAGCGGCGTGGGCCCTGCTCGCCGCGGCGCTCACCGAGTTGGGGCGGGAGGGGCCGGCGCGGCAGTGGCAGTGGCGCGCACCGGAACCGGTCACGACCGAGCTGGTGACCCGGGCGACCGCGCCGTGGGCGGCCGTGACTTCTGGCGATGACGCGGCGGCGGAGTGGGAGGCGCTGTCGAGTTCTGCGGCGCCGCTGGCGATGGGGCAGGTCGCGGTGCTGCGGTCCGCGTCGAGCGACCTGGTGGCCGATCTCGCGCCCCGCTCGTGCGGTCAGCCGGAACTCGTTCGCTCGGGCGCGATACTGCTGGCGGCCGGAACGGTCGATCCCGACCCGGGGACGGCCTTCGACGAGCACGTCGGTGCGGGCTTGGCGGTGCACGCGGCGTGGTTGACCGCCACCAGGTTGGCCCTCCCGGCGCGGCCGGTCGGCTGCTGGATCGACACGGTTCTGCGGGGATCGGCAGGTCCGGCCCGCCTGCTCCACGCGCTCGCGGTCGGCGGGAGATGAGCCCCCGGCTCGCGACGGTGTCGGACGCCTGTTTGTCAGCACCCCCACGGAGAAGGACGAGAAAATGATCATCCCAGGACTGGCGTCGGTGACCTTCCGCCAGCTCGACCCCGCACAGGTGGTGTCGGTGGCGGTCGACTGCGGACTGCAGGTCGTGGAGTGGGGCGGTGACGTGCACGTGCCCCAAGGTGCCATCGGTACTGCGCGCACCGTTTCCGCGTTGTGCGCGGACTACGGCATCGAGATCGGTACGTACGGCTCTTACTACAAGGCCGGCCAAACCCCTGAATCCGAGTTCGACGCGGCGTTGCGCACGGCCGTCGCGCTGCGCGCACCCCGCGTCCGGGTGTGGGCGGGCGTGGTCGCGTCCGCGGAGGTAACCGGCGAGCAGCGTTCCCGCACCGTGGCCGACATTCGCCGTTGCGCGGAAGCGAGTGCGGCGGAAGGAATTCAGCTCACGGTCGAGTACCACGTCGAGTCGCTGACCGACGACATCGACTCGGCGCTGCGCCTGCACGACGAGGTCGGGCACGCCGCGCTGGTCGCGCATTGGCAGCCGCGCGAGCTGCCCGAGGTCGAAACCTGCGTGCGGGAAGTGCGTGCGCTGCTGCCGGAACTGGCGTCGGTGCACGCGTTCTCCTGGGGCGCGGACGGGTTCACCGAGCGGCTCGCGTTGGCCGACCGCGTCGACCTCTGGGACGCGGTCCTGGCCGAGCTCGCCGTCGATGGCAGGCGGCGCGAGGTGTTGCTGGAGTTCGTGCCCGGTGATCGCGTCGATGCGTGCAAACGCGACGCGGCTGCGCTGCGTGACCGGATCGCCGCGGCGTCCAGTGATGAATCACCCGAACATGGACACTTTAGTTGAAAATGGTTATCGTCATCGGCGCTTCCACTCGGTGGACGAATCGCTCAAGGAGGAATCTCGTGCGCGCTGAGCGCAGCACCGTTCGAACGCTTTCCGCTGTCATGCTTGCCGCCGTCGTCGGGCTCGCCGGTTGCTCGGCCGCTCCGGGCGAGCAGGCCGCGGATACGCCCGACATCGCGCCGGTTCCGGTGATCGACCGCGCAACGCAGCCGTTGCAGGCATCGCCGACCATCACAGACCCGCATGGGCAGCGGGTGAGCCTGCCGAAGGCACCCGAGCGGATCGTGTGCCTGAGCGGGCTCTGCGACGACATGCTCGTCGAACTCGGCATGACGCCGGCCGGTACGAGCAATCCGGCCCTGCTCATCCACCCCGCGCTGATGGGGGAGCAGGGCAAAGCGGTTCCCGCCGTGCAGGGCAGTTTCGGCTCCGAGGACATCGAGAGCATCGCGGCGCTCAAACCAGACCTCGTGATCGGGCTCTCGGGTGTGCATGACTCGCTGCGCCCAGCGATCGAAGGCTTCGCGCCGTTGTGGTTGACCGAGCCGGTGAACTGGCAGGAATCGGTGGAATACCTGCGGAACCTGGGTTCGCTGACCGGACGCACCGAGCAGGCGATGGCCGCGGAAACGGCCTTCCGCGCAAAGCTTGCCGACGCCGTGCAGGCCACTCGTGACAGCGGTCAGGTGCGTCAGAAGGTCGTGCTGATGTACGGCAGCGCCGAGTCGATCGGCGTGGACACCAGTGACTCCCTCAAGGGCGATCTGCTGGCGCAGCTGTTCACCTACCCCTTCCCGGCCAGGGGCGCGGATGTCGAGACCGCCAGCAACTACAGCGTCGAGGAACTGCTGGCCAAGCAGCCCGATGTAGCGCTGGTGTACTCGTTGCTCTTCTCGCCGGAGGACCGAACTCTCAGCGCGCAGCTCGCCGAAAACCCGGTGTGGAAGCAGATCCCGGCGGTGCAGGGGCAGCAGGTGCACGAGGTGCACGCCAAGCTGTTCGGCTCCGGGCGCGGTACGCGGAGCATGGCCGCGATCATCGACGCGTCCCTGAAGCTGGTCCCCGCTCCCCGATGAACTCACTTCTTCGGCGCGGCGACTGGCCTTTCGCGGCAGTTGCAGGTGGCCTAGCGGTAGTGCTGGTCGCCGCGTCGTTCATGCTCGGTGAGCCGTTCGTGGGCGTGAACCGCCTTCCGCACGCGCTGACCGCAGACGGAGGAGTGGAGCACACCGTGGTGGTGCTGTTGCGTGCTCCTCGAATGGTCCTCGCGGCGTTTGCCGGGGCGATGCTCGGGGTCGCAGGCCTGCTGTTGCAGGAATCCTTGCGGAATCCGTTGGCAGTGCCGGAAATGCTCGGGGTCTCCAGCGGAGCGTCGGCAGCGGTGGCGGGGTGCGTCGCGTGGGGCGTGTCGCTCCCGGGGGCACCGCTCGTGCCCGCGCTGCTGGGGGCCGCAGTTGGCGGTGCCTTCACGATGCTGGCGATCCGCGGCGTGACCGACCGGGCAGCGGTGCTGCTCGTCGGTGCGGCCGTCAGCGCTGGACTGCATGCGGTGATGTTGACGGCGTTGTCCCTGTCGGACTCGCGGGACCAGGGTGTGCTGGTGCGCTACCTGCTGGGTTCGCTGACCGGGACCACGTGGGAGACCGTCGCGACCGTGGTGCCGGGACTGCTGATCGGTCTGCCGCTGGCCGTGCTCATGATCCCCTCGCTCGGGGTGCTCCGGCTCGGTGACGACACCGCCGCCGCGCTCGGCGCGTCGCCGGTCCGGGCCCGAGCCACGACCTTGGCCGTGGGATGCGTGCTCACCGCTGTCGTCGTCGGGCCGTGCGGGCCGGTGGCCTGGATCGGTTTCCTCGCGCCGCAGTTGAGCCGCTGGCTGCGCCCGCAGGGCACGCATCGGTCGTGGCTGCTGTGGTCCGCGGTGCTGGGTGCGCTACTGGTGGTCACCGCAGATCTGCTGGCGCGGACGCTGCTGCACCCAATCGAACTGCCGGTGGGCGGATTGACCGCTGTCGTCGCGATCTGCGCGGGTTCGCTGCTCCTGCTGCGGCGCAAGGTGTCGGTGGTGGTCCGGTGATCGCGCGGATTCCCCGGCCGTTGCGGCTGATCGCCTTGCTCGTCGTCGTAGTGGCCTTCGGCATGGCGCACCTGGCGACGGGGTCGACGGTTTCGGCCGCGGAGACCTGGGCCGCGGTGTTCGGGCACGCGGACCGGCTGACCACGCAGATCGTCCACGACCTGCGGATGCCGCGCGTGCTCGTTGGCGCCGGGTCGGGCATGTGCCTGGGAATGGCGGGCATCGTGCTGCAGACAGTGCTGCGCAATCCGCTGGCGTCGCCGGATGTGACCGGAGTCGGTTCGGGTGCCGTGCTGGGTGCGGTGGTCGCGACGTTGGTGGGTGGCGACTTCGCTTCGCCTACCCGGATGATCCTGGTCGCGGTGGTGGGCGGCGCGCTGGGCGGTGGTGCGCTGTGGCTGGTCGCGGTGCGGGCGGGCAGCGACCCGTTGCGGTTGGTCGTGATCGGCGTGGTGGTGTCGGCCGCGCTCGGCGGCGGCACCACGATGCTGCTCACCGCCAGACCGCAGCTGACCGGGGCGATGACGCAGTGGTTGATCGGCTCGCTCAACGGGCGCACCTGGGCGCATTGGTCGGCGTTGTGGCCGTGGCTGCTCGTGGTTTCGGCGTCGGGGCTGCTGGTGTCCATGACGATCCAGGTGTTGGCAGTCGACGATGACCACGGGCGCGCCGTCGGGCTCGCGGTTACTCCCTGGCGCAGCGCGGTGCTGCTCATCGCGGTTCTGATGACGGCCGTCGCAATCGCCTCGGTCGGTGCCATGTCCTTCGTGGGTCTGCTCGCCCCGCACGCCGCACGTGCGCTGTTCGGCGCCGATCACCGTTTCACCCTGCCCGCAGCCGGATTGCTCGGTGCCGCGACGGTGTGCGGCGCGGATGTCGTGGCCCAGGCCGTCACGTCGTGGGTCGCGGACCCTGCGCGCGCCGGTGTCCCAACCGGGGCGGTGACCGCGTTGATCGGCGCAGTGGTCCTGATCCGGGTCGCCAGGAGAACCCCGACTGCCGGAGGAAAGCCTTGAGTGCCTTGAAAGCCCGTGGGATCACCGTCCGATTCGGAGACCGGATAGTCCTCGCCGGCGTCGATCTCACCGTCTCCGACGGCGAATGGGTGGCGCTCGTCGGCCGCAACGGCTGTGGCAAGACCACGTTGTTGCGCGTGCTCGGCGGACTCCACGTGCCGGATGCCGGTGAAGTCCTCGTACGAGGCCATTCGCTGCGATCGGCCTCCCGTCGTCAGATCGCCCGCGAGGTCGCGGTCCTGCCGCAGTCGATGCCGTCCGTGCCCGGCCTCACCGTCCGGCAGTTGGTGCGCCAGGGCCGGTACGCCGTGCACGGTCCCTTGGGGATGCTGGCGGGCGGGGACGACGCACAGGTGCGCGACGCGATGTCCGCCACCGGTGTCGAGCACTACGCCGATGAGTTGATCGACCGCCTCTCCGGTGGCGAACGCCAACGCGTGCGCCTGGCGCTCGCGTTGGCACAGGACACCTCGATCCTGCTGCTCGACGAGCCCACCACCTACCTGGACATCGGCCACCAGTTGGAAGTCCTCGAACTGGTCCGTCGGTTGCAGCACGAGCGCGGGCTGTGCGTGGTGACCGTGCTGCACGACCTCGAACAGGCCGCCCGCTACGCCGACCGACTCGTCGCGCTCCGCGACGGCGTGGTCCACGCCGAGGGCCCGACGGGTGAGGTCGTCGACGAAACGCTGCTGGCATCGGTGTTCGGCGTGTCCGGCCGGGTGCGGCTCGACGAACTCACCGGGCGTCCACTGTGCACATACGATTCGGTGCATCCCGAAGGAGCGGATCAGCCAGATGTGAAGCACCCGAGACCAGCTCGGTTGCGTTGAACGCACCAAGGCGGCCTCGGGCGGCTCCGGCCGCGACCGGAGCGGGGACTCGCGGGTCAGTTACCGGGTTGGAACCGCACGATCTGCGGGTCGTGGTCGCTGGACTGCACGGCGAACTCGGAGTTGATGTGCACCACGTCGTAGTCCACCCGCCGCGGCGTCCGCGACACCAGGATGTGGTCGAGGGCCTGCGAGCGGCCCTCGAACACGTAGCTGTAGCGCTCGTTCTCCGGCAAGGTGTCGATCAACGCCGTCAACGCACCACCCTGGGTGAGGGTCTGCAGGGTCGGCGAGAACTGGTAGTCGTTCAGGTCGCCGGCCACCACGACATTCGCCTTCGGATCGGCCGCGAGCAACTTGTCGATGAACGCGCGCAGGACCTCGGCCTGCTGCCCGCGCTGCACCTCGGAGCTGCGGTTCGGTGGCTGGTTGATCCCGTGCACGGACTGGTCACCGCCCTTCGAAGCGAAGTGGTTCGCCACGACGAACACCGCCTTGCCCTGGAAGACGAACTCGCCGGCCAGCGGCTTGCGGCTGTTCTGCCACGCCGTGTTGCCCGGGTCGACCCGGCCGGGGGACATCGACAGGTGCGGCTTCCCGTTGTTCTCGGCCACCACGTCGACCGCGGTCGTGGCGCCACCGCCCGGGCGGTCCACGAACGACACCCGCTTCGGGTTGAACAGGAAGCCCACGCGGATGTTGCCACCCGGCTGGCCACCGTCGGTCATGTCCTGGGGATCGATCTGCCGCCACTCGTAGCGCGGGCCACCCGCCGCCACGATCGCGTCGACGAAGCGCTTCAGCGTCTGGTCCGCCGCCACCACGCCGTCGTTGGCACCCGCAGGCCCGTTGTTGTCCTGGATCTCCTCCAGCGTGACGATGTCGGGCGAGGACAGGTGCTTCACGATGCCGCTGGCCAGCCCGTCGAATTTGGCCTGCTCGTCGACGGCCGACAGGTTCTCCACGTTGTAGGTGGCCACCGCGAGCTCGCCGCCCTTCTGCGGACGGGTGACCTCGCGCACCAGACCGTTGTCCTTGAGCTCGCCGAGGATCGAGGCCTGGACGGTGTACCCGCCGAACTGGCTGTACTCGACCGGTCCGGAGGTGATACCGGTGAGGACGTCACCCACGTTGGCCGGTGGGAACGGTCGTTCGGAGAACGGGATCAGCGATTGCACCTTGACGATCCCGCTGTTGGTCTCGTGGTAGCCGAGGTACACCGAGCCACCGCGGGCAGTCGGGTGCTCGTTCGGCTTGGTCGTCACGTAGAGCTCGTTGTAGGCGGTGGTCCCGCCCACGGCGCGCGCGTCGACGATGCTGATCAGCTCACCGTCGTGGGCCGCCCAGAAGTCCAACGCGTACTTTGAGGGCTCCAGCGGCCGCGATTCGATGCTGCCGCCCGGCTCCGCGACGTACTGGTCGGGCACCGTGTCCTCGGTGATCGCGAGCGCATCGGGCAGCTCGTTGCCGCGCGAGGCGGTGGTCCAGGTGGCGCTGGTGAGCTCGGTGGTCGTCGGCGAGCCGGACGCGGGGCGGTACTCAGCCACCGCACCGGTGACGGCGACGGCGTCGCCGACCGCGACGGCCGGGGTCACCGAACCGGTGACCACGAAGATGCCCTCGCTGGTGCGCGGGTCGTTGTCGGATTCGGGGTCCTGCAGCCAGAAACCACGCGCCGAGCCGAACGTCCGCGCCGCGGTCACGATGCCGGGGACTCGCACGACCTTGCCGGCCAACGGGGATGTCCGGGTGCTGCCCTGGACGTCGTGGATGCGCGTGTCGGTCACCCCACCGCCGGGCTCGCCGGGGCCTTCGCCCTTGGAGTTCTCCGGGGTCGGCGAGCCGGCCGCGAAGTCGGCTGCGTTGTCGTCGGTGTCGACCAGGCCGGGGCGGTGGACGGAGGTGGTGTTGCTGCCCGCAGGAGCCGGTCCGGTCTCCCGGACCACCGCGCTGCCGTAGCCGACGAGGTCGACGATCCGCGAGTCGGCCGCGCAGTCGTCGGCGGTGCGGCAGGTGAGCGGGGTTGTCCCCTCGACCAGCGCCACCGTGCCGGAGGCCGCCGCCATGTTGATCGACCCGGCGGCCTCCGGCGCGGGCAGTTCGGCGGTGCCGCCGCCGCTCTTGGCCTCGCCGACGAGATAACGCGCGCCCGGCTCGACCGAACCGGACAGCGCAGTGGCCTGCCAGCGGGAGTTCGCGGTCGGCGAGGCCGGCAGGTACTGCACGCTCATCCCGGTCAGGTCCGCCGCGGTGCCGCCGACTGTCACCAGTTCGACGAAGTCCTGGGTGAGGTGCGCGCCGGAGTTCCCGCCGCCGCCGTACACCTCGGCGATGACCGGGCCAGTGCTCGGTGCCGCCGCAGCGGGTGTGACCAGCACGGTCGACCCGCTAACAGCGACAACAGTGACCGCCGCGAGTGCGCGGCGGGTATTGCGCAGGAGTGAAGTCACCGAGGCATACTGGCCCGACCGGGTGAACCAAGAGAGCCCGGTCGATCAAGCTTCGGTATCGGCCGGACGTCCAAACGGCGAAGGCCGGTTGAAACCGCAGCCGGGCCGCGCCAATGCGTGCCGTAGGCATTACCCCGTTCTCGCTTGGCATACCCTGACCGCAACCGCAGGCCAGGAAACCCGATGGTCAACCGCTCACGCTCGCCGATCGCTGCCCCATTCATCAATGAACGATTCATGCTCCGGTAGCCATGCGTCGAGGTACGGGCGGACAAGTGAAAATATCGGTTCTGTTTGCCCTGGATCAACGTAAATAGGAATCCGAACGGTGGCGCTGTCGTCCGCCGGATACAAATCACGATTTTCGTATGCGACTCGGTCAACGGGCGAATTGTGAGCCGGGCCATTTTCCTGCTCCCGATGTAGCTTGTCGCGTATCTGTCGAACGCTGAGCGTGCCAGATACGTGATCCCCCTGCGAGGGAGAGGTGACGCGCTTGCTCTGGCGAAGCTCCCACCACAGGATTGAGCCGAATACGCTAGCGGCGACAAGGAGATACGCGGCAAATATAGCCATTTCCGTCTGCCTTAGACCGAACTGCTGCCCGAAGCGCTTATCCACGCATCCACGCACCCGCCCGGATATGTCGGGCTGCCTGTCATCGCCATGTCGTCCCTCGCACGAACTGTCGTCGCCGTGGTGTGGCCGGTGACCAGCCCCGTCGGGGTACCGCGCGTCAACTACGCCCCTGGCCGCCCGTGGACTGGTCACCGACCGTTCCCCAGTTCCGGCGTCGGGGGGCTTCCGCCGAGACCAGGGGAGTAGCGGCACCATTGCGCGCTACATACCTAGCATGTCCGGATACGGCTTGAGCCGGAACAGAGACATAGCCATAGAAGAGCCCGGGAACCAACCAGCCGATCAACCCGGAGGTTTACCCGGAGGACTGGTCCGATCACACCCCAAATGCCCTGATCATCTGGCTACACTTTGGGACTGATCGACTACGGAGGGTTGCCCGTGTCCGGTATGTCAAATGATCTTCTCCGGGCCGCACGGGTAGCCGCTGGATTGACCCAAGGACAACTAGCGGAACGAGCAAATGCCGAGGTAGAGCGCCTGACCGACGGCCCAGGCGCAATGGATGCCGATTACATAGGCAAGTTGGAACGCGGGGTTCACACCTGGCCCAACCGGTCCTACCGGGAGGCGCTACGGACAGTCCTCCAAGTCGAATCGGACGCTGACCTTGGCTTTCGCAGTTCCCGTAGCCGTGCCACTACCTTGAGAGCCAGCCCCCGGCGCGCGAACGGAGGGGATGACGTGGAACGAAAGACGTTTTTGCGAGCCTTGGCCGGTAGCATCGCTGGCTTCACGCTCGTGGACCCGGTGGCAGAGTTCGTAGCGAGTGCATCACCTACCGGCACGTATCGCCGAATCGGTCGCGCGGAAATCGACCATATTAACCATATGGCGCGCATGTTCGCTGGTCAGGACCATTTGTTCGGAGGCGAACTATCGGCCGACGCCGCTATTGCGCAACTTACGAGTTCGGCACAGTTGCTCAACGGCCAATTTTCCTCGGAAACAACAAGGCGTGAACTGTTCGCCGCAATGGGAGACTTGGCGGACATCGCGGCGGGCGTATGCTTCGACGCTGGCCTACATCAGAAGGCAGAAAGCTGCTTTCGGTTCGCTGCTGGATGTGCGACCGAAGTAGGCGACTGGTCCCTCAGAGCCAAAGCACTTTCCGGAATGGCTAATCTTGCAGTCCACCAGGAACGTTTCGACGACGCGCTTAGCTATGCAGAAATGGCGCTTGTGCGCACCGATAGACTCACGCCTCTCGTTCGCTCGGTGATGCATACGCGGCACGCTAGGGCGCTCGGTTCATTCGGTGTTGAGCGGGAAATGGATTGCATCACGGCGATTCGTCGCGCGGAGGATTGCTTTGTTGGCCGCTCTGACAATGAGCCGGAGTGGATCACTTATTACGATAGTTCACGACTGGCGCGTGACTGCGGCAGGGCACTTCTGGGATTGGCGCTGAATGGCGGTGATTACAGGGAGGCGCAGAATCAACTATGCGCGTCGATCGCAAGTTTTCCGGCATCGCATTCACGAGGAAAAGCGCTAGCCTTGGCCAACCTTGCCACCCTGATTATGTCCCGAGCGGACCCCGTATATGCCGTCGATCTTGGAAATGACGCGATAACATCTGTCGGCCAGGTACGATCAGATCGAGTCTTTAATGCGCTGCGGCAGCTAAGAGTGGCAGGAAAGCGGCATTTAAGCAATCCAGCCGTGCGAGACCTAAACCGGCGCATAGGCGAAATAATGCGAACTGGTTAGCCAAGTGCTCGGCCACAGCGTGAAGCCTGCTGCCTCGCTCAGGGTGCCCTGCACCAGGGAACGCAGCACAGCGAGCCAACGGAGCGGACCCGTCAGCGCACCCCACAGCGGCAGCAGCGAACCCACGACACCCCGAACCCCACCAGCCGCCGACGACAGCAGCCCAGCCACCACGACACCGCCACCGCCGCCCAGCGACAGCGATCACAAAGCGTCACGAAAAGCACGCGGGCGGAGTGAATTTTTTTGAGGCGTGTCCGGGTTCCCGACGTCGCAGCCCTCACTACGCCCTAACCCGTTTAGGCAAAAGCGGAACCCGCGGTGCCGCGAGATCAGGCGAGCCGCGGCGGTAACCGGAGAACAATCTCCGGCGAATTTGCCCTTTTGTGCGCTACTTTCTGCCCCTCCGACTCACCCAATCCGATCTTGCGTTGACCGGCACCTGGCGGCTACCTACAGTCGCCTTCTGCTACCTATCCGTAAGCGCCACTTCGGTTCTTAACCGGAGATCCTATTCGGCTCTTACCTGACTTATCGAGGACCGCATGGACAACGGCGCCAAGCCCATTGACTTGACCTGCTCCGTGGCAGGAATTCTCGGTGGGCTCAATTCGACACGTACCGCTCGCTGGCCGCTTCAGGAATGTGAAGCGGCCGTAGCCGTGTACCGAGATCTCGAGGAGTGGACGCGCGCCCGTCCGGACATTAAGGTTTCGCGGAGCAGTGCGGCTCTCCCCTGGTCATCTTTGCTTGCCGCCTACACCTTTGCGGGCACCTACAATCAGACGGTACGCGAGTTTGCCGCCCAATGCCTTACCCTATTCGTGTATGACGACATTGTAGATGACGAGTACGGAATTTTTGACGAAACAGCCTTGCAAGATCTGACGGCGGCCTGCTTAGGTGTCGCCAAGAGTGCCACAATACCCCAAGCCAGAACCCCAACCTCGTCCAGCATCATCCCGGACCAGCGAGGATCCGCGGTGAGCGAGGCGGGCCCGCTGGATAACGTTCTCGCTTCGGCGCGTGCGAGCGGACAACTTTCCCTTGTCGAGCAGACCATCTCCTGCTTCGCGGATTGCATGGGTGGAGCCGTGCGTCGCGCGCAATCAGCGGAGAGTGTAGAAATATTTCTTGACGTCCTGGCGAAGACGCTGCGAAGCCATCTGGTAAATCGCGACTCGCGAGCAAACGACGAATCGGCTCCAACGCTCGACCAACATCTCGCGAACGGTAGCTATGACGCAGGTGCGCCAATACTGCTACTCAGTGCAATGATGACAAATATGCCGCACGATATTGACCGGATCGAAGTCGACCGTTATCGATCTTGCTGCCTGGATCTCGGCTGGTGTGTCCGCGTGAGCAACGATATCGCCAGTCTTGACGACGATATGCATTCCGGACAGGTCAACGCCGTCGTCCTCATGGTGAAGGAAAAACAAGTAAGTGAGTTGCAGGCGATTCAAGACTTGCTGTCTGAGGTGCGCGGCAAGATAGCGCATATGCATCGAGTCGCCGACGATCCCAGTCATCCACTCAGTCAACATTACCGATGGCTCGCTCGTTGTGCGGACTTTCACGTCGATTGGTATATGACCAGGGCTTCCTACTCGTTCACCATCGAAGACTGGGTGACATTTGGGGCGGTGGACGACCATTTCGGCAAAGCCGTGCGGGCTGCGATCAGATAGGGAAATGGTTTTGATGAACGCATCCACACAGCCTGAAACCACTTCCTTCGACTTTTCCGAGAAGTGTTTATCCGCGCTTACCTCCTGGAGTGAACAAGTTAAGCAAGTAACCCTCGCGACGGGTGAAAAGGTTTGGCTTGCCAAGGGGTACGAAGAGGTGCGGTTGATTCTTTCGGACGCCCGGTTCGGCGCCGGCGATGAGCCGATACATCGACCTTCTTGGTCCGAAGACGAGCGCAAGATCGGCCGACTGCTGCATAATGACGCACCCGAACACGGATGGTACCGTCAGCCGCTGAACAAGGTATTCTCTGCCCGCCGGATCCAGCGACTGGAGCCGCGGATTCGCGAAATTACCCGCGAGCAACTCGATGTGCTCTCGAAAAGGCAGAACCGATCAGCCGATCTGATCGAAACCTTCGCGCTGCCGGTACCAGAGCGTGTTATTCATGAAATGCTTGGCATTCTCCCCGTTTTTCGCTCTCAATTTAGAGAAATAATCGAGGGCCTCTTGCGTCGCGGTCAGACGTCGGAGGAAAGCCGGGTGGTCGTGGACCAAGCCCTCGATTGTATGTGCCGGGTGATCGAGGAGATTCGGCGCGCACCCACTGGTGGCCTCCTTGACGAGCTTATCGCTACCGGGCAATTCGCCGATGTCGTGCTCGCTGACTTGGCCGTGACGTTGCTGATGGGCGGATATTTGACCATAACCGGGATGGTCACCGAAAGCGTAGCCGTGCTTAGTCAGAACTCAGTGGCCCGCCGCAACCTTCTTGCGGGCGCGCTGCAGAGCTCGGAAACCGTCGAAGAACTACTGCGCTACATCACCGTTATTCAGTACGGCGTAGACCGGGTTGCCCGCGAGCACATCAGACTTGGCGGTCAGGAGATCAAGGAAGGGGACCGCGTCATAGCATTTCTCCCGGCCGCCAACAGAGATCCGGCGCTTTGTCCGCATCCTGAAGAGATGGACGCAACCCGACGCCGGGTTCGGCATGCATCCTTCGGCTTCGGCCCGCACCAGTGCCTAGGGCAGCAGTTGGCGCGAGTCGAACTTGAAGTGATGCTGGCAGAACTGTTCGGACGTTTCCCTCACCTGCGGCCAGCGCGCACCTGCGAAGCGTTGCCGCGCCGTATCGAAACGGTAATCGGCGGGTTCGATCGGTTCCCCGTCACCTGGTAATCTAATTAAGGGCTAATAGCAGTGACCTCCATTACGCATCGATTTGTTCAAGCGGGTGACGTCCGCCTGCATATCGCCGAAGCCGGCACTGGGCCGCTGGTTCTGCTCTTGCACGGCTTTCCCGAGATGTGGTATTCGTGGCGCCATCAAATTGCGACCCTTGCCGAGGCCGGGTTTCGAGCGGTAGCGGTGGATCAGCGCGGGTATGGCCAGAGTGACCATCCGGTTTCCGTGGAAAAGTACTCCATTATGCATTTGGTTGGCGACGTCATCCAACTGCTGGATGCTCTCGATGAGAAAGAAGGTGTGGTCGTCGGTCACGATTGGGGCGCGGAAGTAGCGTGGCATACAGCGCTCATGCGGCCAGACTTGGTACGTGGGGTGGTCGGCCTGAGCCTGCCGTACCGGCCCCGTGGCTCGCAGTCGCAACTCACTGAAATGGTCGAAGCTTTCGGCGACGGTGTTTACACCAATTACTTTCAACGCCCGGGCCCGGCAGACGCGGACCTCGGTGCGGACCCGCACAAGACCTTCCGGCTGATGCTTCGCGGTTCACGAAAGTCGTCCCAGTCCAAGACCCATGCCAGGTCACCCGCACCCATCGTCCCTGCTGGTCGCACATATCTCGACATCTATCCTGAACCTGAGAAACTTCCTACCTGGCTCACTGAAACCGATATTGAGACCTATGCCGCCGAATTCTCGGCCGGCTTCAGCGGTGCACTCAATTGGTATCGCAATATGGATCGCAACTGGGAACTCACCGCCTTCTTGCAGAACAGTGTGATTCGTTGTCCCGCTTTGTATCTGGTGGGCGAACAGGACCGATGTTTGAACTTCCCGGGCGTGCGGGACGCAATCGAGCGCATGGATGAGCTCGTGGCGGGCCGAAGTGAAGCCTTGGTCCTGCCTGACGTCGGGCATTGGACGCAGCAGGAAGCACCAGCGCAAGTCAGCGCCGCGATAATCGAGTTCGCTCGTTCGGTAGCAGCGGTCGTATCCCCGCACTGAGGGGCCTTCCCCATTCCCGACTTGCTTGCCCGTCGGTTCCGGATACCGGTGGTGCCGGGCATGCGCGGTAGCGACGCGTTGCACCGCTTCCGTGCCACCATGTGGACGGCGCTGAGAACGACGGTTTCCGCTTCTGGTTCGGGAGGGACGGATGTCGGGGGACGGGCTGCTGGTGGCGGCCGCGCTGGCGGGTGACACGGTTGCGTTCGAGCAGTTGGTCCGCCCGTTCCGCGCGGAGTTGCGGGCGCACTGCTACCGCATGCTGGCGTCGGTCGAGGACGCCGAGGATGTGGTGCAAGAGGTCTTGCTCAGAGCGTGGCGGGGCCTGGACAGGTTCGACCGGCGCGGCTCGATCCGGCCGTGGCTGTACCGGATCGCCACGAACAGGTGCTTGACGCTGCTGGAGCGGCGCGGGCGGCGCGAGCTGCCGGCGGATCTCGGGCCGGACGCGCCACCGGCCGATGTGGTGTGGCTGGAGCCCTTTCCCGACGACCCGGAAACGCGGTCGGTGGCGCGCGAAAGCGTGGAGTTGGCGTTCGTGGCTGCACTGCAGCACTTGGCGGCTCGCCCGCGCGCCGTGCTGATCCTTCGGGAGGTGCTCGGGTTCTCGGCGCGCGAGGTCGCGACGCTGCTGGACACCACGGTCGCGTCGGTGAACAGCGCGCTGCAACGCGCCCGCTCAACGCTGGACCGGCAGGGCCCGGGCCCCAGCCAGCAGGTCGTGTTGCGGTCCCTGGGTGACGATGGCGTCCGCGAGCTGGCCGGCAGGTACGCGGCCGCTTGGGAGCGCGCCGACGTCGAGGCGATCGTGGGAATGCTGACCGCCGACGCGAAGTACTCGATGCCACCGCTGCCGCAGTGGTTCGCCGGTCGTGAGGCGATCCGGGCGTTCCTGGCCGAGGGACCCGCTGGAGGTCACCGCAGGCAGCGATACGAGCTCGGACGTCGCGTTCGCCCACGCCCTGCTGCGCTGCGGCACCCCCGAGGAACTGGCCGAGAACCCGGACCGGCGGCTGCGACTCACGCTGGGGCTGCACAAGGAACACGGTCGCTGGGTGGTCGCGCACGAGCACCACTCCTTCACCCACCCATCGAGACGACCGCCGAGGCCGAGGTGCGCGCGGTGCACCAGAATTGGTTCGACGCCACCGCCCGCAAGGATCTCGACCGACTGATGGCGCACATCGCCGACGACATCGTGTCCTACGAGCACGAAGCACCCCTGCAGTACCACGGCGTGGACGCGGTTCGCGAAGTCTGCGGGCGCGGGCTGGACTGGACCGGCGGCGCGGTCGGGTGGGACGTGCCGGATATGACGGTGCTGATCCGCGATGACCTCGCCGTCGTGTGGGGACTAAACCGCATGCAAGCCGAACTGCCGGATGGCACGAGCGACGAAAGCTGGTCGCGGGGTACCCGCGTGTTCCGGAAACGCGGCGACCGCTGGGAAATGGTCCACCAGCACGTCTCCTTCCCCTACGCCCCCGAGACCGGTGCCGCTGTCACCGACCTCCGCCCGTGAGCCACGCGGTGGACGGAGGTGAATGGAGGTGGACGGTGCAGGCCCGTCGCCACGCAGAACTGGCGGCGCCGCTTACCACCGACGACCGGCCAAATCGGATTGCCGCAGGCGTGACCGCGCCCGATTCCAATGGCACCAACGAATTTCGCTGCGGTGGAAGGTGCGACGACGCCAGTGGCATTGCGCCGGCGGCTCACGCCAGGGGTAGTTGCATGATCGTCAGGTCGAGCCATCGGCCGAATTTGGTGCAGACCTCGGGCACCGTGCCGACGTGGTGGAATCCGGACCGCTCGTGCCGCCGGATCGAGGAGGTGTTCTCGGCTTCGACATCGGCGAATATGACGTGGTGACCAGCCTTGCGAGCCGAGGCGATGAGGGGGGCCAGCAGCGCGGAGCCGATGCGGAGCCCGTGCTGGCCTTCGCGGACGTAGACGGGGTCCGCCACTGTTGTGCCGGTATCCGTCCGGTTCCCGCCACGGGCCGTAGACCGCGAACCCGGCCACTTTGCCGTCCGCCTCGGCCACGAACGCCGAGTCGCTCTCCAGGTGGGCGGCCAGCTAGGACGCCCCCTTCGGTAGGGGACTGCTGGGGCTGTGTCCGCTGGGCCGTCGAGTTCTCGATCGCGCGGCTCGGAGACGCAGCGTGGTGGAGTTTCAGGTAAGCATGTCCAACGTGGCTTCATACCCTCTTAACGAAGCATCCCCAACGTCGGTTCACACCCTCTTCAACGAAGCATGCCCAACGTCGGTTCAAACCTTCTTCACGATGACTTCAGGCCCCTGGTGGCAATCCGGATGCCGCGTTGGCCGACGTCGCCCGGGTCAGCCGGCCGACCGTCCATGCAGACCTTCGGGCCCGCTGCATCGACCCCGACCAGCGCCAGGAGGACACCGCCATGACCACCACCGCGACCATCGAGGGCCTGACCGGAGACCCGACGCCGACCACACCACCATCAACACGGCCCTACGGCGCTACCTCGACCAGCACGGTCGTCAGGGCATCTGAAGCGCTCAGCGCAGCGCTGTATCCAGGGCTTTGTTCGCGCAGCTGCAGGCAGATCTCCCGGAGGGCCCGATACCGGCCGGCAGATGCGGAAGCCGTCATATCGCTGGGTCGGCTTGGTGGTTTGATCGAGGGTCAACCAGTCAGAAGGCGCGGTACAAGACGCTTTGCCCGAAACCGAGGTCGTCATGCTCGGGAAGCGGGTCGGGACGAGGACCAGCGGAAATCGATGGCTTTCCCACGAGGACACGGGTCACCCGACATGACGCAGGTGTAAGTGAGAGCGACGGCATGCTTGCGGGGGTCGAAGAACTCGCCGGTGTCAGGATCGGGAAAGTACTCCGCCACTTCCTTCAGATTCACAGTGTCGAGGTCGAGTGAAACTCGGTCACCCCGCGCCCAATCGAAGACCGCTAGACGGCGTTCGGCAGCGGTTCGCCGTGTTGGGCTCCGCCGCCCACGAGGCACCATCGACGGCGGCCCCAGAAGGTGTTGCGGAGTATCAGTCCCACCAAGCGCTCTGGCCCCGGGTGGATCGGCAACACTTCGATGCACAGAATCGGGATCTTCTTGGTGATCTCGTCGTATTCGGCCTTGGGAATCCACTTTCCTTTGGTCGAAGAACTGCTGATTTCCCCCGGACCTCTCGGGGAGCCTATGCCTGGGTCGGCATTCAGTTGCCCACCGCTACAGCCGACATGCCGCCGCTCCAATCAAGCTGTCCACGCATTCCTCCAGAAGGCGCTTCGCCTTCCTCTCTTAGACGTAAACCATCGAATAGTCGAAAAAGACCGACGCCGGGAAGCAGGCTGGAACCAGGACTGAAACTCCAGTGACTCGGGATACGCGACGCCGACCTGCTTACCCACGTGGCTTGCACGCTGATGGCCTGAGGAATGGCCAACACCAAGGTAACCAGCATCGCCCCCAGCGTGAACAGCTGAGTCAGGTCCGCACGCCGCCACGGATGGCCGACGGCGGTTTCGCGGGCCGACCAGCCAGGATCGGCTCCTGAACAGCGAAGAGCGCCCGAACTGGCAGGTCCGGACGCTCTTCGCCGTCATCATCCGAGCGAGTTTTGCCGGTCTGCAGTGGTACGGCCAGTCCCGGCCTGCCGAAAAACGGTGCCGCGCCGCGCCCCCCGCCGAGGCGATCGGAAACGGTGCAGGCTCTCGCTCCGGCGCTGAAAAGCGACGAGAGTCGGCGGGTGTGAGACGGCCCTGCCCCACACCCGCCCTAACAGCCGGTTTAAAGAACTTGCGCGTGCTGTGCAGGCCGCACCGGCGATCCGACCGGGTTGCCCACCATCACCGCGCCCGGATCACCCGCAACACGGGGGAGGCGGGCAGGACTTGACCGTGACGTCGTCGATCACCGGTCCCCACGCACTGTTGGGGGTGGTGCTGGCGAACGTCAACGTCGTGGATGTACTGGTGGCCACGAAGGTCACCTGCCGTCTCACATAGCCCATGTTGGTCGTAGTTTTTCCGGTCGTGTCGAAGGAAAAGTCTTGGAAATTCTGCCCGTCGATGAGGACTTTGCCCGTTTTCAGGATCGCCGATCCGCCGGGATTGCCAGCAAGGGAATACGTCACCGTGTATCCCGTTCCAGGGACCGTGGTAAAAGTCTGGGAAACAGCCCCCGCAGTTGTGCCGTTGAGGTCGACGGACTGGTCACCCTCGGCAGCCTGCCAGTACCCTGCACCGATCAGGTCGATATTCCCACTCGCCACTCGCCACGGTCCGAAAGACTGCCCCATCGTGATGTTCTGGAACGTGTTTGCTGCTACCGTTGGTGTTTCGAAACTTCCGTCGTCAAAATGGCTGATCGCGCTCGGCGATGCGGAAGCCGGTGCCGCCAGCAAGGTGCCTGCACCGCCGATAAGAACGGCCGCCGTGGCAGCAGCGAGGTAGTTCCGAATGGGCAGCAATGAATCCTCCAAGGGAAAGGTGAGTTGCAATAGACCGCAGTTCAGTTATCAAAATCGCAGGTAGCGACGCAGAAACTGGTTGCGGCCCACTGAAAGTAGCTGGTTGATTCGCATGTCACAATGGGCCTTTCGGGTCGGCTTGGGCGGCCGTATGGGTGGTCCCGTCTTGCCTGCTTGAAGTTTGTGCTCCCGCAGGTGTGGCTGACGATGCGTGATCGCAAGACTTACATTTGACTATTCAAGATTGCCAAAATTTTTCGGTCCTGGACGATCATCGGATGAATTAACTGATCGTTCGTCGAGCCGCGTAGCGGCCGTGACCTGCTGGCGTTGTAGGCGGCCGCGACCGCTTGTCCCGCGGATGAGTAGTCCGGGCGGCTGTTTCGAATGGCCCAGCCTGCTCTAGTGCCCGAGGGTGGGAGCAGAACCGCGGCTGCGGGTGGCCGCACGGTGAAGTGGGGGAGCGACATGCCGAAGTACTTGGTGCAGGGCAGCTACACCGCCGAGGGGACGAAGGGAGTGCTCGCCGAGGGCGGAACCGGGCGGCGGGAGGCCGTTGAGAGGGTCCTCGGGTCGTGCGGCGGAACGCTCGAGTCGATGTACTTCGCTTTCGGCGACCATGATTTCTACATCGTTGTCGACGTGCCCGACGACGCCTCGATGGCCGCCACGGCTATGGCGGTGCGGGCCACCGGCGCCGTGACGTCCAGGGCGGTGCCGCTGCTCCGCCCCGAGGACATCGACGAGGCTGTGCGGAAGGCGGTCGACTTCCGCGCCCCCGGCACCTGACGGCGGCGGCTGATGTCGGTGCGGTCCGGACCTGCGGCCCCCCGGAGGCTGCTGCGCGCTGCCGGGATCGCGACCTATGGACCGCAGTTCCGGCGTAGCCGTCTGATGTGGACAGTGGTGGCGGATGGGCCCGTCGGTCGAGGTTCACCGCAGATCATCTCGCTGCCATTGCCCGGGCTATGGGCCGGCGTGGACGTAGCCGGCCCATGCCGACGGGGTCAACGGCTCCTCGTCCCGCAGTCCCCGGATCACCGCATGCAGCGCGACGGCAGGTGGCAGGCCGCTGGTCAGCCGGTGGTAGAAGCCCTTGGCCACCTTCGCCGCAGTGCTGTCCGCCACCGACCAGAGCGATCCGACCACATTCCGGTAGCCCGCCAACTGGAACGCCGAGGCGATGTGGATCGCCTCATCGGCGAGGCGGGTGCTTCCGCGCGCGGTCGAACACGCGGAAAGGTACGCCAGTTCGGCGTCCTGCAACCTGAGCCGACTGATCTCGATGACGCTCAGCGGGCTGTCGTGCAGCAGCAGATGGCTCTTCGAAGGGCTGACCGGATCGCTGTGCGCGTGGCAGGCGAAGTGCGCCCAGCTCGAGTGGCGGAGGGCGGCTATCACGGTGTCGTGCGTCGCTTCCTCTTCGATGAGGAGTGACACGTCGCCGCGTTGCTGGGCCAGATCCTCCACCTCGGCCCGCGCGTAGGGCAGCGGGTGCTGCCCTCGTGTCACGGGCATCGCCGCCGCCAGTAGCCGCTGATGCGGCGCAGCAGGCCGGGAGCGGGCATGGGAGAGCGCGCGGATCGTCGGTGTGTAGGACGACACGACGCGGTCCAGCACGGCGGCATCTTCCCGCACCGGTTCGCCCGGTTCGCCCGGGAACCGGCCGGCGGCGTGCAGCGGGAGGAAGTTGAGCAGGCCGGTCGGGGACCACCAGACCCTGGGCCAGGGCGCGCCTTCGACGGGCGCGGCTGTGTACCCGAGGACTTCCAGCACCGGGCCGGCTACCACGTCCCACAGCCAGCTCAGCGTCCGCCGGACCACGACCTGTGCCGTCGCTCGCTCGGCGAAGTCGCCGGAATGCGTGCTGACCAACGCTTCCTGGAACACCGGGATCCGCTCGTCCAGTTCCGTCGTGCTCAGGTCGGGCAGCCGCATGATCCGGGTTTCGCCCCCGGTGAGCACCAGCGCGTCGCAACGCCACGCGCTGACGTTGATCGTGACCACCGGCCCGGCCTCGGCGGCGGGGAGCATCGCCGCCAGGCTGGCAGGTCGGAGGAAGTCCACGAACCCCGGCACGTCCCTGATCCGCACGAGCAGTTGGTCGCGACGCCGGCCCAGCCGATGGCGCCGATCCGAGTCCGGCATCCCCGAAGTCCCAGCGGCAGGCGGTATTTCGCCGAACCCGGTCGTCGCGTCCAGTTCGTTCCTCAGTTCCTCCCATTCGCCGGCGAGTTCCGGGTGCTTCACGCGCAGTTCCGCCAGCTCGTCGCGGCTGTCGAGAACGCGCGACAACAGGACCCCGCGCCCCTGCTCCAGGAGCTCGAACGCCTCGGCGTCGAGGCCGGCCCACAGCGCACTCGCGGCGGCGTCGGATGCTACCCGCCCAGCGCTGGCCACCTGGTGCTCCAGGTCCATGCGGTGCAGGTTGCGGGGCGCAAGCAACGGAAACAGGCCGACTGCCTCCCGGTATCCCTCCGCGGCGACGTCCCACTGGTCGGTCGTGGCGCCTAGCCTTCCCAAGAGCTCGGCGTTCTTGAAACGTTTTGACGGCTGGGCCGTCGTGATCGACGTGGCGACCTGGGTCACCCGGATGGCTTCCAGCGCATGTCCGATGGCGCCGGTCCGTTCGAACAACGAGCCCAGTGCATGACCGAGAACGCCCAGGGTGTCGGCCCGGTCGGGATGGCCCGGCGGAGTGGCCGCCACCGCCTGCCGCGCATTGTCCACGGCTTCGACGATGCTCTGCTCGCGCCCGGTCTCCTGGTAGTCGTCGAGCAGGGCCAGGCTCCGGTTGCTCAACGCGCGCCCGCGGACGGGATGGCCGTCGGGCAGCGCATCGGCCGCCTGCCGGTGTACGTCGAGCGCCGCCCGCAGATCGTCAGGCTGCCCGGTGTCGATGAACCACCGGGCGCGCAGCATCAGGGCCATGTTCGCAAGTCGCCGTCCGAGCTCGGGGTGGTTCGGCGGAGTCGCGGCGATCAGGTGCCGGCTGGTCTCGATGGCTTCGGTGATGCTGGATTCCTCGGCGGAGCGCAGGTAGTGCTCGTAGAGGTAGCCGACCAGTCTCGCGAGTTGGTTGACGCGCTCCGGGTTGGACGCGGGAAGCGCGTCGACCGCCGCGCGCCCGACCGCGATGGCTTCCTCGAGCGTGCGCAGGTCCGCGAAACGCTGGTAGCGCGCGATCAACGCGCTTGCCAGAGCCGACATGTGCAGGGTGTGCTCGGGGACCTTCACCGGTACGGCTTCGGCCTCCCGCATCAGATCGATCGCCTCGTCCAGCTCTGCCGGATCACCAGAACGGCGTTCGCGCGCCAGGAGGATCTCGCTGAACTCGAAGAGGACCCGAGAACGCATGAGATCGTCAGGCGGGCACTCGCGCACGGCCCGACGCCCGACCCGCTCGGCCTCGTCCAGGTCGGCGCGGTCTTCGTCGGCGGCCCGCAACAGCAGGTTGGCCAGGGTCGACAGCCGCAAGGCATGCTGCGCGGATCCATGCCGGGTGTCCAGCGCGTCTTCGCCGAGTGCGACTGCCCGCCGAGCCGCTTCCACCGCCTCCTGGATCCCTTCCCCGGTCAATACGTGCCGTGTCCTCAGCGCCATGCTGAGCCTCAACCACAGTCCCGCCTCGACGCCCGGGGGCTCGCGGAAATCCCGCAGGACTGTCCGCAGCGCGTCCACCGCCTGCTCGCACAGGTCGAGGTCTTGCTGGGCCGTGGCAAGCTGCTCGAGGCACTCTCCCTCCACCGACCGCGCCAGCACCCGAACTTGCTCGTCCGGCATGTCGGCGCCGAGGGCGACGCGAACGTGGTCGAGGGCTTCGTTTACCAGCCGCAGATCGAGGGTGCAGGAGGCGAAACGAGCAAGGAGTGCTTCCGCGAGGCCCAGCCGGTCGGTGACGTTCTCGGGATCCAGCTCCAGCAGGCGGCGGTAGACGGCGACCGCCTCCTCGACGAGGTCTGCCCGCGGCCACCACGAGGTGCGGACAGCCAGCAGCTTCGCGAGTTCGGAAAGCCAGGCGCGGGCCGAACCGTGGTCAGCGGGCACCGACGCCACCGCGGCACGCACGGCATCGATCGCACGGTCCAGCAGCGCTCGCTCGTGGGTGTGCTGCCAGCGCATCCGGAGCACCGTGCCCAGTCCGTACTGGGACCTCCCGTAGTTGGCGTGCTCCGGGGGTGTTGCGGCGACCGCCTCCTCGAACACCGAAACCGCCTCGGACAGCCGTGCACCCGCAAGGTCGTTCCCACCGGGGAGAACGAGCGCGTACCCCAGGTTGGTCAGCAGCCAGCTGCGGCTCGGATCGTCGGTTCCAGTGCCGGCAATGGCCTCGCGCAACATCTCCACGATCTCGCCTCGGGCGTCCTGATCGCCTGTGACGTGGCGCTGCGCGAGCAATGCCAGGGCGAGGTCGCCCAGCCGTCCCGCGCGCAGCGGGTCGTCCTGCCGGGTCGTCGCGACCGCCTCGCGTGCATCGCGAACGGCCTCGGCCACCAGCGCGGGATCCTTGCGCACTGCTGACGCCGACAAGAGACTGCCCGCTAGGTAGCTCAGGATTCCGGCGCGCTGCGGAGAACTGGACGGGCAGAGCTCGGCGGCACGGCGCCCGACCGCGATCGCCTCGTCGATCGCGGTCACGTCGCGCACTCGCTCGAATTCCAGTCGCAGCACGTAACCCAGTTCGGCGAGCATCGCGGCAAGCATCGGTTCGCCGTGCTCGGCCAACCTGACGGCGTCTGCCAGCGTGCTGATCGCCTTGCCCAGCGCGGTGGCGTCACCGGTCTGCTCGTACCGCGCCCGCAGGGCCACTGCGGACGCCGCCAGGTCGCGGTGGCGGTGCGGATCCGGTTGCGCCATGAGAACTCCGGCTCATCGGGATGATGCCCATGTACCTGACGAGCTCACCTCGCGATGGTGCGACACGGTCGCCCGTTGGGCAGTTCTGGTTACGATACCGGCATTTCGCGCAGCAGTGCGATCGAGATGTGGAAGATGGAACCGTGCATCTGGACAACAACCTCGCCGGGTTTTGCGAAGCGCTGCCGAAACTCTCGCAGTTCGCGCGCCAGCAGCAGGTTTCCCCGGTTCTCGACGACGTGCTCCGCAAGATCAGAGAAGGTGCTCTCGTGGTGGATCAGCTGCCGAGGCTGGGCATCCCGCGCGACGTGTTCGAAGGGCAGCGATCGACCGATCACATGATTGTGCCGGGCCTCGGTTCCCGTTCGGCGGCCGAAAGCTACAGCTGCCCGAACGGACGGTGTGACCGCCAGGTGCGGCGCACGCCAGGCGGACCGGTGCCCGAGTGCTGGTTGCTGGACCGGCCGCTGCGCCGGACACGCGGGTGAACGCCTTCTTCAACGAGCTGGGCCGCAAGTTCGCGGAGAAGTGGTTCTCCCTGCTGGTGCTGCCCGGCTTGCTGCTGGTGGCCACGGCGCTGGTGGCCGGCATGCTCGGCCACTCGCACGCACTCGACTGGAACGAACTGCTGCGTCGTGCCGATGCCTGGTCCAGCGCGCTGGGACGCCGACCGCCGATGGCCCAGTTGCTGGTGGTCGGCGCGGTACTGCTCGCCTCCACGATCGCGGGGCTGATCGTGCGTGGCCTCACCGCACGAACCCAGCGGCTGTGGCTAGGTGTCTGGGTGGATGCGCGATCGTCCTGGGTGTCCGCAGCCGGGGAGAAGCTGCGAGCACGTCGAGAGCGCAGATGGCGCGCGGCGGACGACGCCTCCGCTGAAGCCGTGGATGAGGCAACCAAGCACCGCTTCGCCAGGCGGCGCAACCGTATTTCCCTGGCGACGCCGGTCCGGCCGACCTTCATCGGTGACCGGATCGCCGCGGCGGATACCCGGGTCCACCACCAGTACGAGGCGGACGTCGAATCTTGGTGGCCCCGGTTGTGGCTGATCCTCGACGACACCTCCCGCGCGGAGCTGCGGGCCGCCCGCGAGGCGTTCGACACCGCGGCGAACCAGGCCACCTGGGCGGTCGGGTACCTGCTGATCGGACTGTTCTGGTGGCCTGCGCTCCCAATCGCGGCCTGCGTGTGGGTCAACGGGTGGTTGCGCGGGCGGGACGCGGCACACACGTACGCCACGCTTATCGAGTCCACTGTGGATGTCTTTGCGGCCGATCTCGCGGTTCGTCTGCGCATGCTCCAGGAGGGCGAGGAATTCACCCGTTCCACCGGCGAAGACCTGACCTTCCTGTTCCGCAAGGGGACATGAGGCCGGAGTGCGCGAATGGCACTGCTCGCTGATCAGCTGGGTCCGAGGTTCGACTCGCGCACTAGCCATCCGCCTCCGGCTGCTGGGCGGCCCCGGACGATCATGACCTGGTAGAACGCGTCCTTGCCCGGGTCGCCGTCGGATCTCCTGGTCCGGTGTGGACGGACGACGTGCAATGCCTCGGCGGTCATCTTGCTCAGCGCGAAGATCGAGCCGGTGACCGTCGTCTAGGCCGCCGAGCAGGCCGAGGTAGAACAGGTAGGGCCGACCGGGCCGATGGCGGTGCCCAGTGCGGCCGCGATGTCGTCGGCCGTCTCGACGCCGCTGCCGTCGTGCAGCACCTCGGCACCGATCGCCCACACTCCAATGCGGCCCGGATGGTGGGTGGGCTGCGAACGCATGATGATCGATAGGCCGATCAAGGTTCGTAGACGCGGCACGCGTAGGCGCGGCATGGCGAACGCACCGGCCACACCCGGCTAGGAGGTCGGGCCGTCCGGCTCACCGCCCCGGCCAGTACGGATCCCGGCCGATGAAACCGAGCAGTTTGGCCTGGGTGTCCGCATCGCCGGGAACCTCGACCCGGGCGCCGAACTGGCCGGAGGAGCGGAGGATCTGTTCCATCTGCTCCATCCCGCCGAGGAGCTGAGCGCAGAAGTCGGGGTCCAGCCGGTCGTCCTGGCCGGTAGCCCTGGCGAGATCCCAGGTGTGCATGAACACGTCAGCGGTGTAGAACTGGTCGATCGCGGTTTGCAGGGGCAGGTTGCCGAGGTGCGGGTTGGTGAGTTCCCGGTGCGCCGTGTCCGGATCGTCCAGCACCGCCTGCACGCCGTCGCAGTGAACTTGCCATGCAGCGACCGGGTTCTCGTCCACTGATGGTCCGCGGGGCAGTTCGATGCCGGCGCCGGCGGCAAGGAACCCGGGGAACCATTCGGTCAGGTGGCGCACGACGTCGCGGGCGGTCCAGCCGGCGACCGGGGATGGCGCGTCCCAGGACCGGGTCCGGCGGACCTTGTCGGTGAACAGCCCGGCAACCTGGCGGTGCCGTTCGGCCGGGCGCTCAGGCAGCGCCATCGATGAGCATCCTCTCCAGCTTCGCGTAGCCCTCGTTGACACCGACCTCCATGCCGCTGTGCAGCCACGCATCGCGGCTTTCGAAGCTGTCGACCAGCGACTGCGTCCGCAGCCGCGTGCGGCCGTCGCCCAGATCCTCGAACCACAGCGTCTCCAGCGCGACTCCGTCGGGATCGCCCTCGAACGTGAAGGTCTGCACGATTCGGTCCGGCCGCACCTCGTGGAAGCAGCCGTGGAACCAGTACTCCGTTCCGTCGTGCACCGAAACGTACCGCCAGCTGCCGCCGGTGGACGCGTCCCAGCGCTCGATCCGGGTGGTCGTGGCGTTGGGGCCCACCCACTGAGCGAACAACGCGGGTTCGGTGTGGGCGCGGAACAGTTGCTCGGGCCTTGCCGCGAAGTCACGAGTCGTCCGGATGACCGGCAGCCTCGGGTCGGCTTCGATGCTCGTTTCTGTGATCCTTTTCATGCGTTTCTTCCTCCATCTCCGCCAGGACGGCGTCAAGGCGGCGGTAGCGCTGCTCGACGCGACTCCGGTGGCGCTCGATCCAGGTGTCCAAGAGGTCGAAGGCCTGGGCCTCCAAGCGTGCCGACCGTGGCTGCGGCCCTCGTGGTCGGCTGACGAGCCCGGCGTCCTCGAGCACCCGCAGGTGCTTGTAGACGGCCTGCAGCGTGATCCCATACGGCTCGGCCAGCTGGCTCACGGTCGCGTCGCCTTCCGAGAGCCGGGCGACCATGTCGCGCCGGGTCGGATCCGCGAGGGCGGCGAAGGCTCGGGACAGCGGGTCCGTGGTCATCTTCCCAGTTTCAACTCCTTGGTTGAAAGAACCGTAGGCGTATGTTGCCCATCCGTCAACCCAGTGGTTGAAAGCAATGTTCAAGGCGGTGTGGCCGGATCGCAGAGTTCAGCGCGTTGGCGGGTTCGCCGATCGTCCTCGTGGCCACTAGTGCGGTCTCCGGGGTTCGTCCGGGTACTCGCCTTGTGCGCGGAGCTTCTTGTGCAGGTGCAACATTGCGATCGTGAGGTCCACTGGCCGCTGTTCGGTCACCAGCCTGTTCCAGATGGAGTCGGCGCTTGGACGGTTCTTGGCGTGGACGGCGGCGGCGAAGTTCAACGCGTCGAGAACATCGCGAGGACCGGTGGTTTCGTCAGTACCGATGCTCATCCCGGTGGGCGGTTCGACCAGCAGGTGATCGAGGTTCGCCGCCAGGAGCACCGTGGCCAAGTACATGCCGGCGGGTCCGTGGGCTTCGTTGAGGTCCATCAGGTGCCTGAGCGCGGCCAGATCGTCCTGCACGTGGGCGTCCAATGCGGCCTGCGCGAAGGACAGGATCGATTGCGCATCCTCGTCGGTCGGAAACGCCGGGTCCATCATGGACGGAGAGGTTAAACAAGGTTCCATTGGCCGGATAGGACAGTGCCTCGGATGGCCTAATTCTTAGCTACTGATTCCGGGGCGGATTCCGAGAGAATTTGAATATTCCTCATCTTGGATTTCCGGTTGACCTTCGAGAACGTGAGAATTTATCTGCAGGTTGCCCGCAATTGGCGCCATTCCGGTGTGGCGGGCGGGAGCCGGTCGACTGCGGTACACAAGGGGACTGGCCCGGTACTTCGTTTTCCGGACGAGGGTGGTGTGCCGTGGAGGTCGGCGTGGGCACCGTGGGGTCGGCGGCGGTGCTGTCGTCGACCGAGCGCGGCGGGGTGCGCCGGGAGGTCGTGCTGGCCGACCTTCACGCCGCCCGGGCGAACGGTGCAGCCGCGGCGGGACTGCCTTGAGCGTTGCCCGGGGTGCGGACGGATTTCCGCCGTTGGGCGCAATGGCGGTGGTACTGACTTTCGGCACCGGTGCCGTGGACGTCGCGAGCTTCACCCGGCTCGGTGAGGTCTTCAGCAGTGTGATGACCGGCAACCTGGTGCTGTTCGGACTAGCGATCGCGAGGGCGTCTGCTCCGTTAGCAGTGCACACCCTCGTCGCTTTCGCGGGCTATGTCGCGGGTGCGGCGGCGGGTAGCCGGATCACCGGGTCGCCGCGTCCGCACGGCCCGCTCTGGCCGCTGCGGGTCACGGCGGTCCTGCTGGTCGAAGTGGTGGTGCTCGCTGGGTTCGCCGGTGGTTGGGTCGTCACCGACGCGCGGCCGGGCGGGGCCTGGCAGGTCGGACTGCTGGTGCTGGCGTCGGTCGGGATGGGGCTGCAGAGCGCGGCGATGGGCGGGTTGGGGCGCCGGACGAAGTTGTCCACCACATACCTGACCGGCACGTTGACCGGCGTCGTCGCCGGGCTCGCGGCCGGCGACCGGCCGAAGGTGTTCGACGTGCGGGGAACTGCGATCCTGCTGGCGGCGGCGGCCGGCGCCGCATCAGGCGGGATCGTGATGCTCGTGGTGCCGTGGGCGTTGCCGCTGCTACCGCTGGCAGCCTTGGCGGTCGTCATCGGCACCGCCACGTTCCACCACCGCGCTGTCCGGCGGTCCAGCCGGGCGCAGAAGTGATGCGACCGTCCGCTGGCGCGCACAACGTAGCAGTCGATCACCACGCAATTCTGGGCCGCGGCGCTGCGCCGGAGCGGCGACGAGCGGACGAATCACAAGGACATCTATTTCCTTCAACGTTGGATGTTCTGGCTGTTGGCCACGGGCTGGTGAGCGGTGTGGCCGTCGACAATCCCGTCGTTCGGCAGGCTCAGCTCCCGCAACGCGGTCGAATGTTTGACCACTTCCTGGAGCAACGCATTGATGGCCGCGCCGGTCTCCTGCCTCCGTTCTTCCGCCTCCGCGCAAATGCGCCGGTAGCGCACATCGCTTGCGGCGTCTTGCTGTTCGCAGCGTCGACGCGTTCGATCGAGCAGCCGCTCGGCATCCTCCTGCGCCAGCGCCGTGATTCTTTTGTACTCCTTCTGAACGTTCCGCCGAAGACGGTGCTCGCGCTCGCGCTCTTCCCTCTTCCAGCACGCGGTTTCCCGATCGAGGTCGGCCCGACGCTCCGCCAGCAAGCGAGCAAAATCGCAAGCCTGCGCTCTGATCTGCTCGGCTGTTCGCTCCGCCTCCGCCAAGAGCCTCGCCGCCTCCTCGCGCGCTTGGCCGATGATCGCGGCGGCACGTTTCTCCGCGAACTCGACGACCTCCGAGTCGTGCTGCTCCTCCTCGTCTGTGGAGCGAAGCTCCTCGCGGAGCTGGCGGAGCTGGCGGAGCTCGGATTCGAGCAGGTCGAGATGTTCGGCGACCTGCGCTCGATCGAATCCACGCCACCGCTCGGCGAAAGCCGGCCGGGCCGGAACAACATCATCCATTGGCGTCTCCATCCCCCATCTGGAGCGCGGTACTCGTCCACTGCGGAACCGAGCACGTATGGACGGCCGCGCCATACAGCGATCTTCGCGTGCAGCAGGCGAACCAAGCTCGGTGGCAGCGACACCATCGTTGGCGGGCTGGCACGTCGCAGCGATATCAATTCGCTTTTACCACCCGAGTGAGCGATGCTGCGGATCCTTGCCGAGCCGCGGAAAGCGGTCGGCCGCGTTCGTGGCATCCCGGATGGCTGGCGAAGGCGCGAACGGTTTCGGGAGCGCGCCAACCGAGGTCACCGACCGGGCGCGCGGCTGAGCGTCATTCCGGAAGATCCGCTGCCGCCATCACTCGTTCGTGTGAATTGTCGCGGTGCCGTCTGGATGCGGCGAGGTCAGCATTTCTCGTGTGGTGGCTTTGGGTGCGGCGGTCTTGGTCGCAGTGGTGATGTGGACGGCTACGAATATCGACGGCTTGGTCGTGCTGACCGCGTTGTTCTTGCGCTCCGCGCAGGTGGGCAGCCCGCGCCCGTGGCAGATCGCGGCCGGTCAGTACCTGGGGTCGACGTGCCTGATCGCGATGAGCCTGCTGGCGGCCGTCGGGCTGATGGTCGTGCCGGAGTCCTGGATCGGGTTGCTCGGTCTTCTGCCGCTGGCGCTCGGAATCACGGGCCTGGTACGGGCCGTCCGGGCAGGCGAGCAGGAGCGGGATCTGCCGAGCATCGGCGTGCTGTCGGTCGTTTCGATCGTCATAGCCAACGGGGCGGACAACCTCAGCGTCTACAGCGCCGCATTCCGCGTCTTTTCGCTGGCGCAGACCGCGCTGACCGTGGTCGTCTTCTTGACGCTCATCGGGGTGTGGTGCCTGGTGGCCCGTTTCACCGCGACTCGGAAGCGAGTGCTCAGTGGCCTCGACCGCGTGCGCCGCTGGCTGGTTCCAGTCGTCTACATCGTCATCGGCGCGGTGATCCTCATTCGCACCGGGGTAGTTGCTCATGTCGCGTAGTGGATCCGCTCGCACCCCCGGCCGTAAGCGGATTCCGTAGGAGCGAATCGGCGCGGGACGCGGGGGCAGGTTGCTGGTCGGCTCGGTCAGCAGCACGTTGGCGCGAGTGGGCCAGACCAATGTGAGTTTCTCCTCGCCCGGGGAGCGCCGCTGCGGGCGGCGGCCAGGTTCTCCGGCCAGGGCTGCTGGCCGCCGGGGGCACGAACGTCTACTCGCCGCACGCCGAGCTGCCGCCAGCGCCAAGCTCGTGAAACTATTGCGCGGTTGAGGCCCGAAGCCCCTGCGCGTCGGGGCTCTCTGCGGCATTTGTGCTGGTCGCAGGCTTGTTCTTGAGTCGCTCCAGTAGGCGTGGGCGGGGCCGATGTGTAACAGTGGCCGTGTGCGTGTGCCTCCACGGCGACTTGCATCCGGGCCACCACGGTGGCTTTTAATGGGGTGGCTTGTCGTCCTAACGGCGGCGGCGACTGTTCTAGTCCTCACCTACGCGGACCCGGTGTCGCGGCTGGCCGACGACCTGGCAGCTCTGGTCAACGCGATCGTTGCCGTCGTCGCCTACTCGTGGACCGGGTGGTCGCATACCGGCCCGGAGCGGCGCTGGCGACTATTCCTGGCCGTCGGTTTGGGAGGATGGGTCGCCGCGCAGGCGGTCTGGACGTGGCATCGCGCCGTGCACGGTGCCGCGTTGGCGGTGCCGGGTATTGCTAGCGCGCTTTTCCTGCTGTTTCCGGCGGGAGTGTTCGCGGCGCTGCTCGTGATAGCCCGAGCCGACCACGCCAGGGTCCGGGTGTACGACACTGCGGATCCACCACGAGTTCTACTGCTCGACGGCCTCATCATCGTCACGGCACTCGTCGCGCTCGCCTGCGAGGTCCTCGCGGTCCAGGCGGGTTCCCATGATTCCCCCACGATGACGCTGCTGACGGTTTCTTACACAGTCGGTGACTTAATTCTGATCGTGGTCGCGTTGCTCATGGCCGTCGCTTTGCACAGCATGTGGCGGCCCCGGTTGATCTGGCTGGTGGTCGGATTGTGCGCAATGGGTGCCAGCGACATCGTTTACGCCGACAGCACGATCTACGGGGCGGCGGCACCCGCAGCAGCCGAACTGGGCTACCTGATCGGTACGCTCCTGCTGATCCCCGCGGCACTCGCGGCGCCGCGACCAGCCACTGCCCGGCGCCGGAGCGTGTCATTGGCGCTGCTGGCAGTGCCGTACGTTCCGCTGACTGCCGTCCTGGGCATGGTCGTCATCAACATGGCGGGCGGCAGCCCGTACCCCGACGTGGTCTACGTGCTCAGCGTGATCATCGCTCTGGTCATCCTCCGTCACTTCACCACCTTGCTGCAGCTCTACCGGGCCCACCGGCTGCTCGCTCAGGCCGTTCTGCAAGATCCGCTCACGGGCGTGGCCAACCGGGTGCTGCTCGCCGACTTGCTCGACGAGGCCGTGTCGAGTCCCCAGTTCGAAGAACGCGGGCTGATCTACGTCGACCTGGACGACTTCAAAACGGTCAACGACAGGCTCGGACATCAGGCCGGCGACGAGTTGCTGCGCATCACCGCTCACCGGCTGCGCGGGTGCGTGCGCGATGGCGACACGGTCGCGCGCATCGGCGGCGACGAATTCGTCATCCTCCTCATCCCACCACCGCACGACCCCGAGGAGCTGGTGCAACACCTGGCCGATGAGGTGGCCCAGCCGGTCGCCTTGGAAACTGAGGACAATTCGGTCCGGATCACCGCCAGCATCGGCTACCACCGCATCGCCCCCGGTCAACACCCGAGCGACGCACTGGCGCACGCTGATCAAGCGATGTACCAGGACAAGCGGAGCAGAGCGGATTGACGACGCAGCTGGTCCTGCGACGGCCTGTTGGCCGTTGCGGAGGATAAGCACCGGCCTTTCCTGCGGGTTCAGACGCGAATGCGGGGGTCGGGGAACCGGCTGTGGCGGTTTCACGATGTGGCGGTTTCACGACCCCCGCTGCTCGCTGCGGGTGTCCGCGGTGGGTGGCGGGTTACCGGTGGCGCGGCCCCATCGACGGGAACAACGGCATGTCGGGGAGAGGGCCGGGGAACTTGCCCGGGGACTTGCCCGGGGACTTGCCGGGGCTGGACGAGCCGCCAGACTTAATGGTCTCGTTGATCCAGTCGGTGTGCGCCACGAGGTTGCTGTAGATGCCGGGCTTCTCCGGGCAGTTCTCGGCTTGGCCACGGCTGGTCGCGCCGACCAGTGCGAAACCGTCGTCCTCATGCACCACCGCCGGGCCACCGGAGTCGCCGTAGCAGGCGCTGACCTTGCCCTTCTGGTTGTCGATGCACAGCTCACGTGTCGCATCGAAGGGATCTTGCGCGCCGGTGCAGTTCGACGCGTCGATCGTCTTGGTTTCCAGCTCCTTCAAGTTCACGGGCGGCTCGCCGCACTTGGGCGTCCCGCACGTCTGGCCCCAACCGAGCAGTGTCACTGCGGTGCCCGGCTGCGGTGACGTGGCAGAGATCTTGATCGGCTCGGCCTTCACCGGCTGCGAGAGGTGGACCATCGCGATGTCGTAGCCGCTGGCGATTTCGTCCCCGGTCTTCTGCGTTGCGTTGGGGTGGGCCACGAACTTGTCCGGCTTGACGACCTCGCCGCCGCTGGTGCGGTCGGTTGTCCCGATCCGGTACTGAACATTGCTGGGCTCTTGTCCTGCCACGCAGTGCGCGGCGGTGACCAGCCACTGCTTGTCGACCAGCGAGGCGCCGCAGTGGTGTTGGCCGTCGGTGGACTGCATGGACGCCATGAAGCTGTAGGTCTGAGTTGCTTGGGTACCTCCGATGATGAACGGCGTAGCCACGGCACTGGCGGTTGGTGCTGTGAGCGCCAAGCCGGCCAGCATCGTCGCGGCGAACGCGAGAATGCTTCGGATCAGAGAACCTCGGGGCATGTTCTCTCCTTCTTTCCCGACTCCGCGCCGGGGGAACGCAAAGAGCCGGGAGCTGGGGGTTTGTAAATTATCCGGCGATGCTCCCCCATCAGAATGAACATTTCGCTACGCCAAATGGAGCAATTGCTGGGGGTGTCGGATCAGGAGCTGACAGTGAGGACAGCGGGCCGCTGGATGGTGATATCCCTTGCGTTGCGGGAGTTTTCGCGGGGTGGGGCGGCGTGTGGTGGAGGTCACGCGCAAGTGGCGGCAACGCGGGATTCGTCGCGGAGGACGAGGTGTGCGCCTGCCTGGCGCGAGATCTCCCGGAGGGTGAAAGTGAGCACATTGGACAGTTGGGTTCCGCCTTGGTGGCAGGCGGAACTCGGTCGTGGTCGTCGTGCTACTGGTGTACTTCCTGGCGTCGATGCCCGCATCCGCCGGTCGCTCTACCGTCTGTTCCCGGTAGCGCGTCGCCCTCGCGCGGTACTGATCGGCGACGAGGTTTCCGTCAAGATCGGCGCGTACTTGTTGGGCAACCTGATCACCTCGGTCATCGCGGGGTTGTCCGCGTACGTGTGTATGCTCACCTTCGGTGTGCCGTACCCGTTGCTGCTGGCGTCGATGGTCGCGGTGCTGCTGGACCTGATCCCCGTCGATGGAACCATCGCTGCGTGAGTGATCGTGACGCTGGTATCGCTGACCGTGTCGCTGCCGGTCGGCCTGGCCACCGCGGGGTTCTTCGTGATCTACCGGTTCGTCGAGGACTACCTGCTGGTGCCCCGGATCATCGGCCGCACGGTTCGGGTGCCCGCCCCGATCACCGTGTTGGCCGTGCTGCTCGGCGGAACCCCGCTCGGGGTGATCGGTGCTGTGGTCGCGATCCCGATCGCCGCGGTGGTCCTGTAGCTGCTGCGGGAGCTCCTGCTTCCTCGTCTGAACGCGCGATTACCTGCACCGTGACCGGACCACGGTGCAGGTAGCATCCCGGCGGTCGGTGCGCGCGCCCGGAAGGGGCAGTGGGGCTCGCATGATAGGCGGTGAACCTGGACAACACCGACACGGCCCGTGCATGCCCCCGGTGATGTCGGGCAGCTAGGTCGGAGGTTTCCATTCGCAGCAGACCCCGAACAGTCGTGTTCGACGTGGTCGAAACGCTCATGTCGCTGGAACCGCTGCGGTCCCGATTCGACGACGTCGGCCTCTCTCCCGAACTGATCGAGCGTTGGTTCGACCGCTTGCTGCGGGATGGCATCGCATTGACGCTGACCGACGACTACGCGCCGTTCCCCGAGGTGGCCGCGGCTGCGCTGCGCACGCTCGGCCGCGGTGAAATCGACGATCGTGCCGTGGCACATGTGCTGGCGGGTTTCGGTGAGCTGCCCGCTCACCTCGATGCCGAACCGGCCACGTCCGCAGCTGGAAACCACGCGGCGCGTCGACGAGTACGCACAGCAACGGATCGGACACGCCGCCGAGGAGCGCTTGGTCGCCGTGCACGCCTTCGATTGCCACGGGGCCAAACGAGCTGGGCTTAACACCGCCTGGGCCAGTCGCCTGGAAGGTCACTACGCCGAGTTCTTCAACCCGCCCGACCTCGTCGGCTGCGACCTTGCTGAGGTGGCCTGCAAGATCGCCGCACTTTCCGGACTTCTCTAATTGACCGTTCCCAACCCTGCATGAGCAACTGCCAACAGTTCGATCTGCTCCGCGGGCGGGACCGCCACCTGCGAACCAAGACGGTGGCGAGCTGGTTGTAATTGCCTTGGCAGCGTTGGCGAAGTGGCTCGGGTGCTTCTACCGTGGACGGTGCTGGCTCGTCGGCGGGCTATTCAAGGCACGTAGTTCTGGCGCCGCTGCATCGGATCGAGCGAGCACAGACGGAAATCGTCTCACATCCATCCAGAGTCTTGATCTCAGCTACCCCCGGTGGCGCCAAGCAGACAGCGGTGCCGGGGTGGGAGGTGCCATGTTCTTCCACGTACAGCGGATGATCAACGAGATCGTTCCTGACGAGCCGGACCCCGGCGCTGCCAACGCCTTGCAGGAAGGCTTGGGCGGCCAGTTCGGTGAGATGCGGACGATGATGCAGTACCTGTTCCAGAGCTTCAACTTCCGAGGTCCCGAGGGCAAACCTTATCGAGACCTGCTGTACGGCATCGGAACGGAGGAGATCAGCCACGTTGAGCTGATCGCCACGACGATCGCGCGGCTGACGGATGGTTCGCCGCGATACCGGGGATCCAAGGACGAGCCCCTCGATCAGCCAGGTGCCAAGGGGGCGACGCCGTTGTCGAACGCCCTCGCACAAGGCAACATCCATCACATGCTCGTCGGCGCGCAAGGTGCGCTGCCCGTCGACGCTGTGGGCAATCCCTGGTCGGGCTCATATGTCTACAACAGCGGTAACCTCGTGCTTGATCTGCTGTACAACCTGATGCTCGAGTCGACCGGCAGGCTCCAGAAGTGCCGCATCTACGAGATGAGTTCGAACAAGACGCTGCGATCGACGGTGTCGTACCTCATCGTTCGCGACCAAGCGCACGAGAACGCCTATGCCAAGGCGTTGGAAAGCCTCGGTGTGAACTGGGGCAAGACGTTGCCGATTCCCAAGACGAACGCCGAGCGGTACCCAGAGGTCGCCACTCTGCTCGAGCGAGGTCTGCACAACAGGCAGTACACCTTCAACCTCGACCACCAGTCCGAGGCGGCCAAGGTTTTCCAAGGGAATTCACCGTCGGCGCACGACGGCGAAGTGTTGCGCATGGCCCAAGCGCCAGAGGGCGTACCTTTCGGCATCGCGCCGGAGCGGCCGGAGGAGTTCAGCCCAGGTCTCGACTCGGAGCTGATCGAACTCATCCAGGCGACAGCTGAGATGGAACTAGCGGAGGCCGACGAGCCGGTCAGGTACGGACCCGCGTGAACAGCACCCCTGATTCGGCCAAGCGTCAATCAGATTGCGCTGACTGAGGTTTCGGTGCTCGTTGTGCGGGTAGTCGAGGGAAGCCGGTGCCCTTACCGGGTTTCTGGCTTCCGTGGTGGTAACGGTGGGACTGACCCGGCCCGTGTGGGCCGGGTCAGTTCTGTTCAGGCGGTCAGGAAAGGTGATGCCCCGAAAGCAAGAACCACTCGTCCGAATCCTCCACGCTTGGCATACCGCCAGCGAACTGGTTCCTCGATCCGGCTGCTGGCAACGAGCAATCAAATTCGCGGTCTTGATCTCATGACAGATGCTGGCTGGCGAGCGCCTGTTTCCTGTGGTGTGCACGATGTTGTTGTGGCTCCTGCTCCTTGAGGTGTATGTGGTGCTGGATGCACCCTGGAAGTACTCAAAAGGCACTCCAGTACAACGGCGTCGGCACGTTTGCACAGGGCATGCGATGGCAACTCGAGGGGAGCAAGAGATCTGCGAGGCAACGAGGAGATGAGATGTCATGGTCGCCCCGGAACAACGCGGTACTCGCACAACGGCTGAGACCTCGCGTCTCAGGGACTACGAAGCCGCCTTAGCCGCACCTACCACTACGGGCAGCGAATCCGCCCTCATGCTCACCGGCGCCTACACCGCAGTCTCGCCCTGGGTCGTTGGGTTCGCTGGCTCTCAGCCATTACTGAGCATGAACAATCTCATCCTGGGGCTGATCGTCACGGCGATCGGTCTGGGGCTCACCGGAACGCCGGAACGCAGCGGTGGCATCAGCTGGACTGCGGCTCCTATCGGAATTTGGCTGATCATCGCGACGTGGGTCACCACTTTCGGTCTGCCGACGGTGGGGATGATCTGGAACAACGTCGTCGTTGGGGCGCTGTCGATCATCTTGGGCCTGGCAGTCGCGGGAATGGTGGCGGTGCGACGCCCCGGTTCCGAAAGGGGAACTTTCCGGTGAGGCAGTCTCAGGCCTGAGCGCATGATCGGTGCGGGCACTGGTACTGGCACACCCGCGGTGGGGCATTGTCGGTGGAAGCCAGTGCACATACTTCTCCCACACTTCCCGACGCGAGAAGGTGCAGCGAGGCTATGCGTCGGCTCCATCCGGCCAGATGACGGTGACCGCGAGATCACGCTCACGAGCGGCCTCCACAACATCAGCCGTGCCCCCGTAGCCCCGAGCAGGCATGCCATCCCACACCGTAACGAGGCGATCCGCCAGCTCGATCATCTTGACGCTGGCCGTTATGTGGGACTCGGAGGTCGAATCGGAGAAGTCGAGCCGGATGATCTCCGAGGCTAGGCCGAACAGTTCGTCGTAGTCGGTGTGGTGCTCTTCCGGAAGTTTCTCGCGGTAGTTGGCTGCCGGAACGATGACGATCAGCGCCCCGCGCTACGAGGACTGCTCGTGCGAAGAGCGTATCCGCGCCGTCCGCGATGCGGCTCAGCCCGATCAGGGAGTCGCGTACTTCCCCAACTCTGAACGAAGCGCATACTGCACCAGTTCTGTGGTCTGCTGCGGCAGCCCTCGGTGCCCCGTCACAGCAAGTCGCGTCACACTCCTTCAGCCGTAAAGGTCGATCAACATACGATCAAGCAGCTTGACGTCACCGCACGTCGTGTCCATCCGGGAACGCAGGTCACGCACACGCTCGACGATCTTTTCCGAGCCATACTGCTTAGTTGTAGTCCAGGTAGATCGGGTTGACGTGGAGTCCGGCGGGGATGGTCATGGGGTCTCCTCGGCAGCATGGCGGGTTCGGGGATGGGTTTCGTACATGCGGATAGCAACGCTGAGACCGGTGGCGAAGCTGAGGGCGGCTGCGGCCCAGATTGCGGCGCGCAGGTCCCAGAGGTCGGCGACGACGCCGCCGAGGACGGCGCCGGCGGCGTAGCCGCTGTCGCGCCAGAGGCGGTAGACGCCGACGGAGCGGGCGCGCCAGCTGGGGTGGGCGACGTCGCCGATGGCCGCCAGCAGTGTCGGGTAGACCATCGCGGTTCCGGCTCCCAGCAGAACGGTGGCGAGCGCCCACGCGGAGAAGCTGTGGGCCACGGCGATGAGGGCCAGCGCGGCTGCCTGGGTGAGCATTCCGGTGGTGATGAGGTGCTTGCGGCCCCATCGGTCGGACAGCGCGCCGGTGGCGAGTTGTCCGATTCCCCAGACCGCGGGGTAGAGGGCCACCAGGAGTCCGACGCGGTCGACGGCCAAGCCGACGCTGGCGAACAACAGCGGGAACAGGCCCCAGGAAAGGCCGAAGTTGAGGTTGTTGACCAGGCCGGCGTGGCTCGCCGAAGACAGGGCCGGGTCGGTGAAGGTGGTGCGGGCGAAGACCTGCCGGTTGGTCAGGCTGGTGTGCTCGCCGGCGTTTCTGCTGCTGGTGCGCTGGGTGGCTTCCAGGTGGGCGTGATCGCGGGTTTCTCGCACCACGAGGGCTGAGAGGGTGAGGCCGAGTACGACGTAGAACGCCCCGAGCAGGAACGGGGCGGGGCGGAGCCCGTACTGCGCCGCGAGATAACCGGCGAGTGCCGCGGTGATCGCGACCGCGCCGTATCCGGCGGCTTCGTTGAACCCCATTGCCAGCCCTCGCTGCCGAGGACCGACGAGATCGACCTTCATGATCACGGTCGTCGACCAGGTCAGGCCCTGGTTGATGCCGAGCAGGAAGTTGGCGGCCACGATCCAGCCCCAGTTCGGTGCCCAGATCAGCATCAGCGGAACGGGGATGGCGATCAACCACCCCGCGACCAGGACGGGTTTGCGGCCGAAGCGGTCGGACCAGGTGCCGGCGAGGTAGTTGGTGGCGGCCTTGCTGAGCCCGAAGACGAGCACGTAGGTCAACAGGAAGGTGTAGCCGGCCAGGTGGAATTCCTGCTTGGCCAGGAGCGGGAGCACCGTCTGCTCCTGGCCGACCATCCCGCCAACCAGGGCGTTGACCGCCACGAGCAGGCTGAACTGGGCGAGGTTTGCGCGCAGGCCCAGCCGCAGGCCGGTGGTGCTCATGCTCAGACCTCCAGCGAACGGCCGGTGATCTCGGCCCAGTCCTCCGGGCCGCCCTGCAAGACCGCCAGATCGCGGTGCCCGGCTCGCTCCAGCAGGCTGGCCCCGCCTATCGCCCGCTCGCCATGCCCGCACATGACCACGGTCGGCGAGGCGGCCAGCGCGTCAGCCTGATCGGCGAGCGCGCCGAGTTCGACGTGGGTGGCGCCGGGCAGGTGCCCGGCGGCGAACTCCGATGCCTGGCGCACATCGAGGACGTGCTGGTCGGTGATCTCGTCGGCGCGGACGAGCTGGGTGCTCATCGTGGTGCGGCCGGCGGCCGTCCAGGCGTCCATCCCGCCGGCCAGCTCTCCGACGATGCTGCTGCAGCCGATCTTGGCTGCCTGCCAGGCGATCTCGGCCGGGTCCTGCGCGTCCTCGCGGACGATCACCAGCGGTGGCTCGGGCGGGGCGAGCCAGCCCAACCAAGACGCGAACACCGGACGCAGCGGGATCGACAGCGCTCCGGGGATGTGGGCGGCGGCGAACCGTTCCACGGGGCGGGCATCGATTACCTGCGCACCCTCGGCGATCAGCGACTGCACCCGCGCCGAATCCAGCGCGGACAGCTCGGGGTAGGAATTCAGCACCGCCGGGCCGCGTCGGTTGGCTTCGGCCAGCCGCAGGAAGTAGGGCGGGAAACTGCCGAGCGAGTCGAGCAGAGCCGTCGCGAAGGCGTCCGCGTCGCGGGCCCGCAGCAACGGATTGCCGGCCTTCTCCGCGCCGATGGTGCTGGTGCGCCGCGCACCCGGTGGTGCCGAGCAGAACGACCCGGCTCCGTGGGTGGGCCAGACCGCGACCTCATCGGGCAGGCCCGCCAACCGCTGAAGGGAGGTGTACTGCTGGCGTGCCAGGGCCTCCGTCTGCTGCGGCGAGATCAAATCGGTGCGAGCCGCAGCTCCGACCAGCAGCGATCCGCCGGTGAACACCCCTGCCGGGCGGTCGCCGTCGAGCAGCAGGAACGCAAGGTGCTCGTGGGTGTGCCCAGGCGTGGCCAGCGCTCGCAGCCGCAGCCCGCCGAGATCGACCTCGTCTCCGTCGCGCAGCCCGCTGTGGCGGAACTCCCGGTGCCCGGCGGCCGACGCCAGGACGCGGGTACCTTCCGTCGCGGCCAGCTGACGCGCGCCGGAGAGGAAGTCGGCGTGCAGGTGGGTGTCCGCAGCGAACGCCAGCTCCAGACCGCGCCGCCGCGCGGCCTGCCACGCGCCCCGCAGGTCCAGGCTCACGTCCACCACCAGCCCTCGCCCGTCTCCGAGGTCGACCAGGTAGGCGGAATTGCCGAGCCCTTCATCGACGAGCGGCACCACGTCCACCGTGCTCATCGCGGTACCCCTCCCATCGGTGGGTGTTCCATCGCCCCCTTGACTTGGTTATACACTATTCCAAAGAAGATTGGAGTATCGATGGGTGATCGAGACGCGAAGACGGCCTTGTTCGACCAGTTCGCCCGCGTCGGCAAGGCGCTGGGCAGCGGCAAGAGGCTGGAGCTGCTCGACCTGCTCGCCCAGGGCGAGCGCACGGTCGAGGCGTTGGCGCGCGCGGCGCAGCTGGGGATGACCACCGCCTCGGCGCACCTGCAGACCCTCAAGCAGGCGAACCTGGTCACCACCCGCCGGGATGGCACCAAGATCTACTACCGCCTCGCCGGCACGGACGTCGCCGCCCTGTACGCGCTGATGCGCACCGTCGCCAATGCCCACCTGCCCGACGTGGAAGCGGCCCGCGCCGCCTACCTCGGTTCCGACGATGCCGAACACGTCAGCCGCGAGGAACTGCTCCGCCGGGCGCGGCTCGGTGACGTCGTCGTGCTCGACGTGCGTCCGCGCGAGGAGTACGAAGCTGGGCACATCCCGGGCGCGGTGTCGATTCCGGTAGAAGAACTGGCCGACAAGCTCGGAGAAATCCCGGCCGATCAAGAGATCGTCGCCTACTGCCGCGGTAGCTACTGCGTGCTCGCCCACGACGCTGTGCGTCTGCTGGCCGCCCACGGCCGCAGCGCCCGACGGCTCACCGACGGGATGCTCGAATGGCAACTTGCCGAACTGCCCGTGGAAACGAGCTGACGCACGCCCACGTCGACCCGCGCACCGAAACCCGCACGGCGATCTACCGAATGCGAGGCACCATGACCGTCGACCTGGGACGCGCTCAGCGCACGCACTGGCAGTCCACTCACCAGGCCCACCCCCACATGTACGGCGACGAACCATCCGAACCCGCGCAACACGCGGCCGACGTCTTCTCCGCCGGCCACGCCACTGCGGTCCTCCACCTGGGCGCCGGGCATGGCCGCGACAGCCTTCACTTCGCCCGGCGCGGATTCACCGTGCACGCCACGGACTTCAGCCGCGATGGCCTGACCCAACTTCGCACCCGCGCGCACCAGCGCGGCCTCGCCGAGAACATCACCACGACCCTCCACGACGCCCGCACCCCGATCCCGCTTCCCGACGGCAGCGTGGACGGCGTTTTCGCGCACATGCTGCTGTGCATGGCACTGTCCACTGCAGAGATTCGCGCGCTCGTCGCGGAGATCCGTCGCGTGCTGCGGCCGGGCGGCACCTTGGTGTACACCGTCCGCCACACCGGCGATGCCCACTACGGCACCGGCATCGCGCACGGCGACGACATCTACGAACACGGCGGCTTCGCCGTGCACTTCTTCGACCGCGCACTGGTCGAAACCCTCGCGCAGCAGTGGAATCCGTCCGAGGTACACGCCTTCGAAGAAGGTCGACTTCCACGCCGACTGTGGCGCATCACCCAAACCAAGCCCCGCTGACCTCACCGAACCTCCCACCGGAGCGTCCGGCACTCGTGCCGTCCCGACGCACCGGCCGAGCCGCCCGACGCCCTCGCCGCGTCCGGCCCGAAAGGCACCCCGTGCGCACTGCAGTTCACCCAGCCCAAAAGCGCATCCTCGCGGTGCTCGTGACCGCCCAGATCCTCAGCGGAGCCGGTCTCGCCGCCGGCATCACCGTTGGCGCCCTGCTGGCGCAAGACATGCTCGGCAGCACCAGCCTGTCCGGGCTGCCCAGCGGTCTCTTCACCATCGGCTCCGCCGCCGCTGCGGTCATCGTCGGACGCACCTCGCAGCACCTGGGCCGCCGCATCGGGCTCTCGGTGGGCTACGCCGCCGGAGCTGCAGGAAGCCTCGGGGTCGTCATCGCCGCTGCCACCGGCAGCGTGCTACTACTGTTCCTCGCACTGTTCGTCTACGGCGCGGGCACCGCCACCAACCTCCAGGCCCGCTACGCCGGAGCCGACCTCGCCTCGCCACAGCACCGCGGCCGGGCCGTGAGCACCGTCCTGGTGGCCACCACCGTGGGGGCGGTCGCCGGACCGAACCTGGTCACCGCGACGGGCCAGTTGGCCGATGCCCTGAACATCCCGCGTCTGGCCGGTCCCTTCATCCTGGCCTCGGTCGCCTACGCAGCAGCCGCGGCCGTGCTGTGGACCATGCTTCGCCCCGACCCCCTGACCACCGCACGGGCCATCGCCGCGGACGCGGCAGATCCCGCCGGCGAACCCCCGGAGCAGGAAGCGACCAGCACGCGAAACGGTCGCAGCGCACACCTGATGCTGGGTGCGGCAGTCATGGTGCTCACGCAGCTGATCATGGTCGCGATCATGACCATGACGCCCATCCACATGCAGCACCACGGCCACGATGTCAGCGCGGCGGGCCTGGTCATCGCCGTTCACGTGGCCGGGATGTACCTGCCATCGCCGTTCAGCGGGCTGCTAGTCGACCGCTTCGGGCGGATGGCCGTGGCCGCCGCTTCCGGGGTCACCCTCCTCGGCGCGGGACTGCTCGCGGCCCTGGCACCGCCGAACTCCGTGGTACTGCTGGCCTTCGCTCTCGCTCTGCTCGGACTCGGCTGGAACTTCGGGCTGGTCAGCGGAACCGCGATCATCACCGACACCGTCCCCCTGGCAACCCGCGCCAAGACCCAGGGCGCGGTCGACGTCGCCATCGCACTCGCCGGAGCCGGGGGCGGTATGGCATCCGGTCTGGTCGTCGCCGCCAGCAGCTACACCGCACTCGCCGGCATCGGCGGCGCCCTCGCCCTGGCCATCATCCCCGCTGTCGCCTACACCGCCCGTCCCGCCCATCGATGACCCGCCCCAGCTGGCATGCGTGTGACCACGCCCCCGACCGCGCCACCCAAGCCCATTGGATTCGGCATCCTGCTCGTGACCGCTGGAGGGCACCGAGGTACCGACCCGACTGCTCGGCGCGTGGCAGCCGGGTCGGTGCGGCAGCCTCGGGGCCCTCCCGGTCTCAGCTCAGGTCCACGTCCCGGTGGACCTGAGGTGAACCGTCCGCGCTGCCCGGGGGCGGGCCCGCACCCGCAAGGAAGCGGATGAGGGCCCGATCTTGTCGCGCCTCGACGGCAAATGTGCTGCGAGGACTGGTCTTTTGCCGCTATTTGTCGGTGAGCGAGGAGCGAGCGGTCTCCCTCGCCAGCAGGACGGAGACGCCGGTTCCCAGAGCTGTGAGGATGACGTAGTAGGCGGGGATGGCGGGATCGCCGGTCGCGGAGATCAATGCCGTGAGGACCAGTGGGGCCGCGCCGCCGAACACTGCGGTTGAGATGTTGTAGCCGATGGAGTAGGCGGTGTTGCGGACCCGGGTGGGGAACATCTCGACGAGGACCGCGTGGATGATCCCGGCATGCCCGGAGTAGAACAGGGCCATGACGACAGCTCCGAGGACCGAGGCGATGACGCTGCCCTGCGTCATCAGCCAGAAGCAGGGGTAGGCGAGGATCACGAGGCCGATCGCCGAGGTCATGAGGACCGGGCGGCGGCCGATGCGGTCCGACAGCTTGGCGGCGAGCGGGATGGAAACCGCGATCACGACCAGGGACACCGCGGTAACGGTGAGGCCCTGGACCTGGTTGAACTTCAGCTCTTTCGACAGGTACGTGGGCATGTAGGTGAACAGCACGTAGTAACCGGAGCTGTTGAGCACCGGGATCCCGATGGCCAGCGCCAGGTTGCGCAGGTTCCCCTTCTCGGCGAACGTCTCCCGGATCGGGTTGGCCGCCACGGTGTCGGATTCTTGGAGCTTGGTGAAGTTCGGCGTGTCGTGCAGCCGGGCTCGGATGTAGTAGCCGACGATGCCCAGCGGTGCGGCGAGCAGGAACGGCACCCTCCAGCCCCAGGCTTGCATCGCCTGCTCGCTGAGGGCGGAGTTGAGGCACATGGCGAGCAGGGTGCCGGTGAGCAGGGCGGTGAACGAGCCGACCTGGGTCCAGGACATCAGGAATCCGCGCCGGTGGGCGGGGGAGTGTTCGCCCACGAAGGACATGGCGCTGGCGACTTCGCCGCCTGCGGAGAAGCCCTGGGCGATGCGCATGCACAGCAGCAGGATCGGTGCGGCGATGCCGATGGTGTTGTAACCGGGGAGCAGGCCGATGGCTGTGGTGGCGCCGGTCATCAGCGTGAGAGCGAAGACCAGCACGGCGCGTCGGCCGATCCGGTCAGCTAGGTAGCCGAGGACGAAACCGCCCAGTGGACGGAAGAAGAAGGTGAGGGCGAATACACCGTAGGTCATCAGGAGCGCGGCGGTGCTGCCTTGTCCGGCGAAGAAGACCGTGGCGATGATCGGGGCGAGGAAGCCGTAGATGCCGTAGTCGAAGAACTCGACGAAGACACCGAGGCTGCCGGCCAGGGTGACGCGTCGCAGTTGGGCGGGTGATGCCTGCTGGTCGGTGGGCTCGGTCGTCGGGGTGTGGGGCATGCTCGACTCCAGGGGCGAGTGGTTCAGGTCAGCGGTAGCCGTGTTCGGTGAGTTTGGGACCGAGGCTCATGAGCTCGACCAGGCTTTGCCCGTCCCGCAAAGCGGTTCGGAAGCGGGCTTCCTTCTGCTCGCGGGCTTCGGATAGCTCGATGACCCATTCGACGTCGCCGGCGGGGACCACCACGACGCCGTCGGCGTCGCCGACCACGACATCGCCCGGGTTGATCGTGACGCCGCCGCAGATGATCGTCTCGTTGACCTTGCCGGGTTGGTTCTTCCCGGTTCCCTTGATGCAGATGCCGCGGCAGAACACCGGGAATCCCATGTCGACGATGGCTTGGCTGTCGCGCACTGAGCCGTCGATGACCAGTCCGGTGATGCCGACCTGCTGGGCGTAGAGGGTGAGGATGTCGCCCCACGGGCCGGCTTCCAGGAATGCCTTGGCGTCGACGACCAGGACGTCGCCGGGGCGGGCGAGGGTGACGGCGTGTTGGATGGCGAGGTTGTCGGCGGGTTTGCAGTCCACGGTCAGTGCCGGACCGGCGACGGCCATCGCGGGGTGCAGGGGCTTGACGGCGCTGTCGAGGGCGCCGGTGCCGCCCTGTGCTTCGTGCACGGTGGCGGCCCCGAGTTCCTTGAGCCTGGCCAATTGATCGGCGGTGGAACTTGCGGTCATGGGAGTCCTCTTTCAGGCGGTGCGGCAGGAGATGCCGAGTGCGGCGAAGACCGTGCAGACCCGGTTCGCCAGAGTTCGCAGCCGGTGCTGGCGGGCCCTGTGCATCGCGACGGCGTCGGCGACGGTTCGGTACCGGAAGCGGAGGTGCTGGCCGGGGCGGAGTTGTCCCAGCGCGTCTTGGGCGATCTTGGTGGCGACTGCGATCACGGGGTATCCGGCGGTGACTGGCCGGCCTCGTTGCAGCACGAGCAACTCTTCGGAGGGCGGGACTTCGACGGCGCCGACGGGGATGCCGCGCGAGAGCACCTCCGCTGAGCTCAAGCGCGGTGGCATGGGGCCGGCCAAGCGCAGTCCGATGTGGTTGCTGCGCGGGGTGACCGCGTAGGTCGCAGATGCGAGGAGTTCGCGGCCGGTGGGGAATTCGGCGATGTCCGGGCCGTCGGTGACGTCGATCGTGCAGGGATCCGGGAATCGCGGCGGCGCGGCTCCCAGGCAGAACAGCGGATGGCGGAAGACCGGGTGGTCGACCGGTCGGTAGTCGCTGCGCAGGCCGACCGTCGCCCCGGTCGCCAGCTGGGTACCGACACCCAGCAGGGAGTCCGGCGCGCAGCTGCCGGAAACCGTTGGTGCGTCGATGGTTCCGTGCACCGCGAGGTAGCAGCGGAGCCCGCCCGTCGGCGCTGCGACCCGGATGGTCGTGCCGGGTTCCAGGCACAGCGGTTCCCACATCCGGCCGAGGCGGTCGTTGATGGTCACTTCGGCCGGTGCTCCGGTGACGGAGACCAGTACGGGACGAGTGGTGCTTAGCGCGAAGCCGGTCGCGGTGATCTCGATCAGCGGGGCGCTGCGCGGATTGCCGACCAGGATGTTGGCCACGGCCGCCGAGTACTGGTCGGCGGCACCGTTGACGGGCACGCCCCGCCGGGCGAGCCCGCGGCGTCCGAGGTCGGTGATGGCAGCGATACCGGCCTGGCGCACTTGGAGTTCTTCAGGCATCCACGACCTCCACGATCTGGGCGGCGCAGTCGCTCCAGTGATCGGCGTCGATGGGGACGAACCGGAACCGGTCTCCCGGTTGGTACGGCACGTACGGCTCGTCGGCGATGTCGACCAGCTTCAGCGGGGTTCGCCCGATCAGCCGCCAGCCGCCGGGGGAACGCACCGGGTAGATGACTGCTTGGTGGCCGGACAGCGCGACGGAACCCGGCTCGACGGCGACGCGGGGTTGCGCGCATCGGCCGATCGGCTGGGCGAACGGCGTGCCGTCCAGCATGGGGGCTCCGGCGGGTGCGCCGAGGAAGCGGACTGGGAACTCGCGGCTGCACAGCGCGTCCACCACATCTTGTTCGGTGATGCCCAGTTCTTCCGCCACGGCAGGAAGATCCGGTCCGCAGGAGCCGCCGAAGACAACCGGGATGCGGAAGGCGCGGCTGCGCAGCGGTGCTGGCGTGGTGGGCTGGGCTGCGATGGTTCGGTGCACCGCTTCCGTCAGCTCGGTGTGCGTGACCTCGTCGCAGTCGAACTCGACGAGCAGGCTGTCGTAGGTGGCAACCAGGTCGATGACCCGATCATCGGGTTCGAGGGCGTCGGCCAAGCGCTGCACGGCCTGCCAGCAGTGCTCGGGGCCCGAGCCCACCGCTTTGGCGAGTAACGCTGAGTCGCCGAAGTCGGTGATCTGCCACGTTGGCGGGGCCATCACCGGGTGTTTCCGTTCTTGGTGGCCAGGATCTCGGTCAGCGGTCGGATGCGCACCGCCGCGGCCACGAGTTCACGACGGACGGTGCGGGCCAACTCGACCGCACCAGGGGTGTCGCCGTGCAGCAGCACCGAGTCGCACCGCACCGGGATGTCGTGACCGTTGATCGATCGGATCACGCCTTCGGTGACCATCCGCACGACTCGTTCGGCGACCTCGCGAGAATCGTGGATCACCGCACCGGGCTCGGAACGGCGCACGAGTGTTCCGTCGTCCTGATAGGCGCGATCGGCCAGGCCCAGGACCGCGACCGGGAGCCCGCGCGAGCGTGCGTGCACGGCGAGCCGGCCTTCCTGCGCCACGATGATCAACAACGGGTCGTAGGACTGCACGGCATCCGCGACGGCCTCGGCGTACTCGTCGTCGGTCACCACCAGGTTGCCGAGCCTGCCGTGCGGGGTGACGTGGCGCAGCCGGGTGCCGTGCGCGGCGGCGAACGCGGACAACGCGCCGATCTGGTACAGCACGTCGGTGCGCACCTCGTTCGGAGTCATCTCCAGTGCCCGCCGGCCGAACCCCACCAGGTCGGGGATCCCGGGGTGCGCCCCGACCCCGACCCCGCGGCGAACGCAGGCGCGCACGGTGGAATCCATCACCCGCGGGTCGCCGGCGTGGAAGCCGCACGCGACGTTGGCCGAGCTGACGACGTCGAGGAGCGCTTCGTCATCACCCATCCGGTAGGCGCCGAAGCTCTCCCCGAGATCCGCGACGAGATCGACTACCGCACCCATGCAACCTCCCACTCGATTCGAGATAGGTATCTCAGTTCAGGACAGCGTGGCGAGCGGGTTCCGTGTTGTCAATAGGTTGCCCCTGGAAATCCAGGCGGTTTAAGCACCTGAAACGGCCGTCGTTGCCGAAGGATGAGGCTTGACCGTGGAGCTCCACCCTCTCCTATACTGCATCAAAACTGAGACTCTACTATCGGTTTCGTGCCGAGCTCGCCGAGTCGCTCGTCCTGAGGAGAAGCTGTGGTCCGGTTCCAGCCGTCGCTCGCCATCACCCGTGTTAAACGTTCGTCGCTTCGGCCGGCCGGCGCGGTCCCGCCGGCCGGGACGGTGTCGCTGGCCACGGGCGAACCCGATTTCCCGACCCCGGAGCCGATCGTGGAAGCCTGTCGTCGCGCGCTCGCCGACGGCTACACCCACTACGGAGATCTCAACGGCGACCCCGAACTCCGCGAGGTGATTGCCGCGGCTGCGTCCGGGCGGTCCGGCCAGGCGTACTCGGAAGGCAACGTCGCGGTGACCCACGGCGGCGCAGCCGCGATCAATGCCGCTGTCCTCGCCGCCGTGAACCCGGGAGATCGAGTGGTGATCCCCGAACCCACCTACTCCCTCTACCCGGACGCGGTGCGGTTGGCCGGTGGCGAACCGGTGCTCGTCCCGACGACATCAGATCACCGACTCGATCTGGACGCGCTCGCCGACGCCCTCCGAGGCGCGCGGATGATCGTGCTGTGCAACCCCGTCAACCCGACCGGAACCGTGTTCAACGGCGATGAGTTGGGCGCCCTGGGTGCGTTGCTGGACGGAACCGATGTCCTGGTGCTGGCCGACGAGGCGTACGCCGAGATCGTCTACGACGGGGTGCCGTTCACCTCCGCGCTCGCCGTCGAATCCCTGCGCGAGCGCCTCATCTACTGCCAGACGCTGTCGAAGACCTACGCCATGACCGGCTGGAGAGTCGGGTACGTCGTCGCGCCGGTCGAGATGACGGCGCCCATCCGTCATGTGCACCGCACCTTCAACAGCGCTCTGAACGCCGCTGCCCAGCGGGCGGCCATCACCGCATTGCGACTCGGCCCAGAACTGGCGGCGCCGATGCTGCGCGCCTACCAGGAGCGCCGCGACCTGGTGGCCAAGCGTCTCGCCGAGATGGACGAGGTCGAGGCGATCAAGCCCGAAGGCGCGTTCTACGCCTTCGCCAGGTACCGCTGTGCGCTGCGGTCCGAGGACGTCGTGCAGCGCCTGCTGGCTGGTGGTGTCGCGGTGCGCGCTGGCAGCGAATACGGCCCCTCGGGGGAAGGCCACGTCCGGCTCTCCTTCGCCGCCGACTTCGATACGCTCGACGAAGGACTGAACCGCATGCAGAAGACCCTCGCGCGACTGTAGGAGGCATTGCTGACCACCACACCGGGGCGCCGCGCGCCGGCCCGCAGCCGGCCACGCCGGGACGCGGTCCGCAACCGAGAGCGGCTGCTCGAAGCTGCGGGGGAGCTGTTGCGCACCGACCCCGGCGGTGTCTCCATGCCCGCGATCGCGGACAGAGCTGGCCTGTCGGTGCCCACCGCCTACCGGTACTTCTCGGCGCTGGACGACCTGCTCAACGCCTACCTGCACCGAGTGATCGTCGAGCTGCGCGACTACAGCCACGACTGCCCGAAAACCGGTCCGGCGCTGTTCGAGGAAGTCGCAGGCGAATGGGCCCGGTTGCTGGAGAGCTACGGGGCCGCGATGGTGCAGCTGCGTTCCCGCGGCGGCTTCCTGGCGAGGCTGCGTGGCAACGACCCGGTCATCTCCACCGTGCGAGAGGCGTGGGAACGACCGGTTCGCAGCGTGATGCGGCACCTGGAGATCCCGGACGAGCACTTCGAACACGCCTTGTTCCTGTGCAACATCATGTTCGACCCGCGCGAGATCCTGGACCTGGTCGACACCGGCCTCACCCGTGACGAGGCCCTCCTGCACCTCGAACACGCATACTTCCAGGCGCTTGTGGGATGGGCCAACGCCAACGGCGCCTGAGCTCCGCGGCGATCGTCCGGAGCATTCGGTGCGAGTCGTCCACCTGCGTCGGACCATCCACAAAGGAATCGTCGGCCCCGCCGCAGCAACCGCAAACGGCGCATGCCGTGACGTCAATGAAAGCTGAGGCAACCTGGCGCAAGTCCAGCTACAGCGCCAACACCGCAACCTGCGCCGAGCTCGCGAGCTCCCGGCCCCATGCTGCGGGTTGACGTCGCCGGGTTCGTGCAGGCCGTCAAGAGCGGCCGGTTCGACCCTGAGCAGTGCCGGTGGCCCCAAAGCCAACCAGGGCAAAGCCGGTGACGGGTGGATGAGGCGAACGGCCTGTTCGTTGCGCTTATTGACGTGAATGGTCCGTTCGCTTCACCCACCAACCGGATGCCGCTGGTGGGTGGATGGGGCGAACGGGGCGAACGGCTTGTTCGTTGCGTCTATTGACGTGAACAGTCCGTTCGCTTCAGCCCACCGCCGCCAGATACCCACCGCCACACAGCGAGTTCCCAAACATCCTCGATAGTGGCCCAAAAGGCTCACGGCCCCAGACGTTCAGTCCTTCAGCTTGCAGAGGGTGGTGCCCTGCGAGACCGGGTCGCCCGGCTGGGCCGACAGGCCCGTGACCGTGCCCGCCTTGTGGGCCGTGCCCGCCTTCTCCATCTTCATCGCTTCCGGCACCGCGATAAGGTCGCTCGCCGCGACCTCCTGGCCGCAGGAGACCCGCCTGTCACAGTCTTGGGTTGAACGGGTCGGTGACGCTGTCGTCGGCATCGATCAACGGGTCCCCTGTGCGGTGAACTGGGAAAGGGCTTCCGAGAATCGCTGGAGGCTGGATACCTCTGGTGATGCTGCGGCCATCTGACCACCGGCCGGAGATCCGTTGATTGACCGAGGTTTTCGCTGCCGCACGTGCGGGTATCCCGACTGCGCAATTGGTTCTTGACTGGGGGGATGATGACCAAGATGAGGAAACGCGCCGCCGCCGCGGTCGGTGGCGTGGCCATAGTGGCGGCGTTGGCTGTGCCCGGCGTTGCCGCGCACGCGGCCGCAGTGGCTGAACAAGACAATTCCTTCATGACGCAGGCCGCGCAGGTGAACTTGGCGGAGATCACCATAGGCAAGCTGGCGCTGCAGAAAGCCAACACGCCGCAGGTGCGGTCGCTGGCGCAGGAAACGCTCACCGACCACCAGGACGCGCAGGGCAAACTCGAACGGCTGGCGGAACAGAAGGGCGTGACGCTGCCATCGTCGCCGAATGCGCAACAGCAGAGCACCGGAAAACAGCTGGAGGGCGCGTCGGGCACAATGTTCGACAGCATTTACCTGCACGCGCAGATCTCCGGGCACCAGGAGGCGAGCACGCTGACTCGTTCCGAAATCGACTCCGGTCGGGATGCTGACGTGCAGAGCTTCGCGAAGGACTTCCTCCCGGCGGTCCTCAGGCACCTGAGCCATGCCCAGGAGGCTGCGAACGCCCTCGGAATTCCGCCGAAGGGGGCCAACACGGGTTCCGGCGGCTTGGCGGAGCGAGCGCAGTCCAGCACTGGCGATCTGGGCCTGGTCGCGGGCGGTTTGGCAATGGTCGTGGCTGCCGGTGCGATGCTGCTGCGGTGGCGCCGGCGGACCGGGTGAGCTCATGGCGACGCCGGGCGCCGGTGGTCGTGCTGGCGCTCGGCCTGGTGACCGTGGCGGCGGGACTCGGCCACGCTCTGGTCAGCGGTCCCTCCCTGCCGCACATCGGGACCGTTCCGCCTGCCCATGCGGGACTTTCTCCGGCTCCAGCGCAGCAAGCGCTGGAGCCGGTGTCGCTGAGCGAGGTGCCGCAGCGCATGCGGCTATCGGCGATGGGTGTCGACGCGCCGGTGCAGCCAGTGTTGCCCGGGCCGGACCGCCAGCTGAGCGTGCCCGAATCACCCGACGTGGTCGGCTGGTGGAGCGCCGGCGCCGCGCCGGGTTCTCGGACCGGCACGGTCGTGTTGGCTGGGCACGTCGACACCCGCAGCGCCGGTCCGGGTGCGCTGTTCCGGGTGGCTGAACTCCAGCCGGGCGATCCTCTCGAGGTCACCTCCGCGCACGGCGCGACCCGGTACCGGATCGCGGCAGTGCGCAGTTACCCCAAGGCATCCTTGCCGGCGGACCTGTTCGACCGGACCGGCAATCCGCGCTTGGCGCTGATCACCTGTGGAGGCCCCTTCGACGACAGCACCCGCCAATACGAGGACAACATCGTCGCCTACGCGGTTCCGGCGTAGGCGGCACCTGTGACCGGGAGGGTGCACTGGCTTCGACGATGTGCAGGCACAGGAGGAATGTCCGACCTGGACTGCGCTGCACTGGGCGGCTTGTCCTACAGTCCCGCGTTTCCAGGAGTCACGGTCTCTTGTGGACCTCGCTGGGTTCGAGGGCGCGGGTCAAAGTCCTGCCGTCCTGGCGAGCTGAACAGCCCGTAGACTTGCGGGACCGCGCCTGTCGGGGCCGTCGGCCAGCTTTGATGGCCCTGAAGCGTTGGGTCGTTGCCTTAGCGTCGAATGCACGATTGATACCGCCGAGGATCGAAGGCCGAGGGCAGTCCATTGAGGACATTCTTATGCTCGGTCGAGCTGTGCACGCGAACCGAGCGGGTTATCCCGCGGCGTTGTCAGTGAGGTACTTGACGATGATGTCGATGGCGGTGCGGAAGTGCGGGCGGTTCGGTCTGTTTAGGAAGCCATGAATCGTTCCCGGGATGACGTGGTGTTCGACGGGTATGTGCGCGGCGGCGAGTTCGGCCGCGAAGGCCTCGCCGGAGGCGCGCAGCGAGTCCCGGTCGGCGTCGAGCACGAGGGTGGGTGGCAGTCCTTCGACGTCGGAGCCGCCGGGGAAGGCGTGGGGGTTGGTCATCGCTTCCGGTGTGCCGGCGTAGTTGCGGTTCATCCGCTCCACGGTGCCCGGCCGGAGCCGGAGGATGCCGTGGCGGCCGCGCAGGCGGGCGGCCAGTTGCGGGGACGGGGCCGGGAGCGCGGCGTGGAAGGTGCCGTAGGCGAGTACCAGTCGGAACGGCCCCGAGGCGCGTTGGTCGCGGAGCCGGAGTGCCGTGGCTGCGGACAGGCAGGCTCCGGCGCTCGCGCCGCCCAAAGTCGCTGCCCCGGTTGGTGACTGGGCGCGGACCGAGTTGAACGCGTCGGTGACGTCGTCAAGGGGGACCGGGAAGTGCACGCCCGGCAGCGGGCCGGGCTTGGGCCTGCGGAAGTGGTTGAACGGCGGCACCAGTCGGTAGTCGACGGTGACCACGGTGCGTCCGGTCGCGGCGATGGCGTTGGCGACGGCGTGGGACTCGGGTTGGTCGAGACCGCCGCTGACGAAGCCGCCGCCGTGGATCCAGACGAAGGGAGCGCGCCGCTGCGCGGCCGCTGCCGACGGGGTGTAAACCCGGACCGGGATGGGCCCGTGCCTGCCGTCGACCGAGGTGTTCGCCACGCGTGGATCCATGCCGCTCCTCAGCAGTGCGCTTCGGCCACCGTACGCGCACGGCCCGGGTGGTCGGACCGTGCGCGTGGCTTCCGCACAGCATCGATCGTTCTGCCCGTAACCGCCGCCGCCTGCGGTTTGGATGCTCAGCGTCGCACCCCGTTGCAGGTCCTGGCGGCGATAGCGCGGTGCACGAGGTGCGGGCTGGCTGTGACGAACACGGGGCCCTACCGGGTGTCAGATGTTCTACCAACCCACCCACGCGGCAGCCCCAGGCCAGGGCACGCGTGTTCTGCCGGGGGAAAGGTACAGGTTCTCGCGACTGCTCGTGTGGTCCTCGCCGCGAACACCTACCAGATTGACCATTACTCGCGATCGGGAAGGGTGCAGGTGATGAAGAACTTGCTAGTCCGACGTGGCAGGATCGGCCCTTTGAGCTGGCATCGCGGACGACGCGGTGCGATGACGTGGTCCCTTCGGCTGGGCCCTTGGTCGTGGACCAGCAGCAGCTCGTCCAGCCGGAGATCTCGGCGTTCCCGCTGGAAGGCCGGACGCTAAGGGCAGGCAGGGCGGTGATGCGTACCGGTGACTCGGCCGATCCGAGTTGTTCGCCCGTCGTGGAATACAGATCGATGACGCGGCGTTCCTGGGGCGTCGTGGCGGTTGTTGCCGGCGCCCAGTTCTTCGCGGACCTTTGTCTCCGCCGCGACGCGTTCTCGGTGGGCAAGGTCGAGTTCGGTGATGCGCTGGCGACGGGCACGCAGCCACAGCGCTACCGCGCCGCCAGTGCCGATCACGATTCTTTCGGCGAGTTTGAAGATCTCCCGCCGATCTTGTTGCTCGGTTCCTGCGCCAAACAGCATCAGCACACGATCCCGATCGGGATCGTCCAGCGATGCATCACCGGTACCGATGTGCTCGGTGAGGGTTCGAGCTCGTCGGTCTTCCCCACAGGACTGCTCATGATCTATAGCGTGCCGAACGCCCCATCGGCACCACCATGCATGGTCTCAATGAACATGTCCTGCAAGGTAAATGCGCCACCACACCGTCACCAGGTGAGGGGACGCGAACGACGATGCGGTATGCGCACCTGGCGGATGCCCGTTGGACGCAGGTGCGCGACATCATCGGCGGCCTGGAACCGACTTCGGGCGGTCTGAGTTCCGATGCGATCGCCGAGGCTGTGCGAGCGCTGGCCGTGACGGAACCCGAGCGGTGGTCGGCGTTCGCCGTAGCCGCAGCCGAGGAGAACGCGAACGCCGCGCCCGACGCCGTCGGGAGTCGCGTGAGCCGGACTAGCTGTCGCGGCGCACGCCGCTTGAGGCGCCGGTCTCCTGTTCGAGATCTTGGCGAGATTCCCCGCCCCGGCCGAGAAGGAGTTCTGCTCCCGCATCGGTTGCCGGCCAACTCGTACGGCTGGCCTGGTACTCGGGTTGCTCTGCGGATCTCACGCCACCACGGAGTGGGCTACCTGTTGCCCCCCAGGGCTTTCACGACCGCTGAAGTTCGATCGCCCACGCCCAGCTTGGTGAAGATGTTGCGGAGATGGTTCTTGACCGTGCGCTCCGATATGCCCAGCGATCGGGCGATCTCTCTGTTGGAGCGGCCGCGAACGAGCTGGTCGAGCACCTCCCGTTCCCGCTTGGTCAGCGGGGACAGCACGTGGCCGTTCGCAGCGACTTTGGGAAAACCATCGTTCTCGTCTGGTCGGGTCAGCTCGATCCGGAGCGCAGCAAGCTGACCGACCTGGTGCAGGACCTGGCGCATCGCGCGTGAATGCTCAACGGCCTCGTGCAGCAGAGCGGTTATCGCCCGGTCTAGCGCCCGGTCGTGGGAACGGGCCATCAAACGCCTCCACTCGGGCGGTTCGGCCGGGGTCGCCCGGTACCCGGTTCGTCGATCAGCACTTCCTATTTCGCCACGCGACCAGCGGAGATAACTGAAACAGCGATCAAATCGCTCGAATGCCGCAGGAGATACCCCGGACGGCCCAGCACGGTTGGTGGGTCCTGCACTAGTACGAAAGCGCTGGGCCGAATTGTTCATGGCGCATTGCTCCTGATCGCTCGTAGCCTGGCCGATGTTGTCGCACACCACCAGCAACAGGAGTGTTCAACCATGTCTGCTCTGGCGAACGCGGCCGAGGAACCGTTATGTTCCTCGACGCAACTTCGGCGCGGGATCCCGGATTTCGGAATGGACGCGGATGCAGCGCTGAATGCCGTGGCGGGCAGGTTGCGCGGCGGCTGCAGTCCGGAACGGAACCTCGCGACCTTCCTCACCACATCGATCGAACCGGAGGCGCAGCGGCTCTACCGCGCCTACCTGAACTACAACCTGGTCGACCGCGAGCAGTACCCGGCGATGGACGAATTGCTGCGCGAATGCGTGCGGATCATCGGCGTGCTGTGGCACGGGGATTCGCGAGCAGTGGTTGGCAGCGCCACCACGGGGTCCAGTGAGTCCGCCCTGCTGGCCGGGGTCTCCTTGCTGCGGAGCTGGCAGGAACGCACCAGGGACGAGCTGTCCCGCCCGAACCTCGTCATGGGTGCCGGCGCGCACGCCTGCTGGAAGAAGTTCTGCCGCCATTGGGGAGTCGAGGCCCGCATCGCCCCGGCCAGGGCCGGCCGGCTGGCCCTCGACGGCACTGCGGCCGCAGACCTGTGCGACGAAGGCACCATCGGCGTGATCGGCATCCTCGGATCCACTTTGGATGGTCGTTACGAGCCGATCGCCGAGATCGCGGCCGAGCTGGACAGGCTCGACCAACAACGCGGGATCGACGTGCCCATGCACGTCGACGCCGCATCCGGCGGGTTCATCGCACCGTTCCTGGACACCGAGCTCTGCTGGGACTTCCGCATCCCGCGGGTGGTTTCGATCAACGCCTCCGGCCACAAGTCGGGCATGGTCCTACCGGGCTTGGGTTGGCTGCTGTGGCGCGACGGGGGCCGGCGCAGCCCCGAACTGGGGATTCGGATCAACTACCTCGGCGGCGACGACACCCACTACGAGCTGAGCTTCTCCAGGTCGGCAGCGCCCGTGGTCCTTCAGTACTACAACTTCGTTCGCTTCGGGTTCGCCGGTTTCCACGCCGTGCACGCGCGTTCGAGGTTGCTGGCGCGGCAGTTGGCCGCCCGCCTGCACGACACCGGGCGGTTCCGGCTGCTTGGTGACGGCAGCGAGCTGCCGGTGGTCGTGCTGACCGCCGAGCTGCCGATCAAGTTGCGGCGGTTGGCGATGCACCTGGCCGACCGCGGCTGGGCGGTGCCGGTCTACACGCTTCCGCCGGAACTGGGCAACGTCGAAGCGATGCGCGTCGTCGTCCGCAGCGATTTCACGCTAGAGGCGGTCGAGGATTTCATAGCCGCTGTTGAAGAGTTCGTCTCCACTGTGAATTGATCGGAGAGGAGAGCCATGCGTCCCGTCAGAATCATCAGCAGGTTGGTCGACCGCGAACCCCCACGGCCCGGTACCGGAATCCGGGTTTCGCTCTTCCAAGGCGAGAACCCGGCGGGTTCACCGACCGCGAAGGCGGAGAACCTCGCCAGGATGGAGGAAGTTCTGGCCCTGGCGGCCGACTACGAGAGCCAGCTCTGCGCGTTCCCCGAGTGCTTCAACACCGGCTACGCGCTCGGGCGTGAGCAGTGCGAACTGCTGGCGGAGCCGTACGACGGCCAGTCCGTCAAACTCGCCCGGAAGCTCTCCAAACTGCACGAAGTCGCAGTCGTCCTGCCCTACGTGGAACGGGCGGAAAGCGGTGCCTTGCACGATTCGGTGGCCATTGCCGCCGACGGCGAGCTCATCGCCAACTACCGTAAGACGCACCTGTACGGCGCCGCCGAACGCGCGAACTTCACCGCTGGTGAAGAGATTCCGCCGGTGGTCGAGCTGAACGGATTCCCGATCGGCTTGCTCAACTGCTACGAGTGCGAGTTCCCGCCGCTCTACCAGAGTCTGGTCCGGCGCGGTGCGCGGTTGATCGTCGGTCCCACGGCTGCCGACCGGCACTTCACGCTCCAGGACGGGACTCCGACGCTGGTTCCCTATCCCGATGCCACCGAGCACATCATTCCCGCGATGGCGGCCGTGTGGCGGGTGTTCGTCGCCTACGCCAATCGGCGCGGCTGGGAGGTGTCGGAACGCGGGCAGTGGGAGTACCGGGGCAATTCCGGCATCTGGGCGCCGAACGGTACCGCGGTGGTGTGCGCCGGCCCCGAGGAGCGAGCGGTGGACTCGTTGCTGGTGGCCGACTGCGTGCCGTGTACCGTGCCGCCGTTCAGCCCGGAAGGGGACCACCTGGGCGATTCGCGCATCGAGTCCTCCGACCACCTGCTGCCGGCGGGTTGACTCAGGACCGCGCGTCCGCGACCTCGGCCATCGAAGCCAGGCGCACCCCTTCGGAGGCGAACCGGTCGCGGATCGCCTCCGCGATCTCCACCGCATTCGGTCGGTCGCCGTGCAGGCAGATCGTGTCGGCGTCGACCGCGATGGGCGTGCCCGCGACGGAGGTAACTTCGCCGCGGAGCACCGCCACCGCCTGGTCCGCGCAGCGCTGCGGGGACTTGGCCCGGGGATCCGGCTCGATGATGATGTGTCCGGATTCGTCGTAGTCCAGGTCGGCGAACGCCTCCCGCACCACCGGGAACCCCCGCTCGGCGAGACGTTCGGCGACCGGCCCGGCCAGGAGCACGACCCGCACGCCGGGGGCCGCAGCGGCGAAGGCCTCCACCACGGCTTCGGCGACGGCGTCGTCCTTGACCGCCAGGCCGTAGAGCGCACCGTGCGGCTTGACGTGGGAGATCGCGGCGCCGTGGTGTGCGGCGATGGCCTGCAGGGCACCGAACTGGTAGAGGCAGGCCCGCGCGGCTTCCCCCGGGCTCATCGACAGAGCTCGCCTGCCGAAGCCGATGAGGTCGGGGAAACCCGGGTGCGCGCCGATCGATGTCCGGCCGTCACGCGCCAGCTCGACGGAGCGGCTCATCGTCGCCGGATCCCCGGCGTGCCAACCGCACGCGATGTTGACGGATGTCACGAGCGGGATGAGGCGGGCGTCATCACCGAGCCGCCACCGTCCGAGGCTCTCCCCGGCGTCAGCGTTGAGATCGACGAGAGTGCGCAACTGGTCACCTCCAGGTCGGCCGCTGATGGTAGGTGCCGGGACCGCCGCACGCAGAGCGGTCACAAAGCGGCTCACCCGAAGGTGCCTCACCCACGCACGACCAAGCTGCGCGGAACGTTCCTGCGGCGCATTCTCAATTCGCATTCGTTGGCGAGGGGGGTGGGCCGTGACCGCGATGGAGGTTCAGCTGCCGCCGGCGCGCTACGAGTTCGGTGGCGACGAATTCGTCTTCGTCGAACTCGACCGGGAGATGAGCCTAAAAGCCAACCTCAAGGCGATGGCGATCACCGGTGCGCTGCGCCGCGAGAACATCGACGGAGTCATCGACATCTGCCCGTCCAACGCCTCGTATCTGGTGCGGTTGAACCCCGATCGCCTGCACCCGGCCGAACTGGTCGAAGAACTGCGCAGATTGGAGCACACGGCCGGGGAGCTCCCGGACGACCACGCGGTGCGCACCCGCATCGTCGACGTGCCGGTGCTCTTCGACGATCCGTGGACCCGCGAAACCCTGCTGAAGTTCCGCGACCGGCACCAGGATCCGGACGCCACGGACCTCGAATTCGCCGCCCGCATCAACGGTTTCACCGATGTCCGGGCCTTGGTCGAGGCGATCACCGCCGCACCATTCCTGGTCACCATGCTTGGTTTCGTCCCGGGACTGCCGTTCTGCTACCAGATGGTGCCGCGCGACCGGCAGATCCAGGTGCCGAAGTACGTGCGTCCGCGGACCGACACGCCGGAACGGGCATTCGGCTACGGCGGGGCTTTCGCCGTGGTCTACCCGGTGCGCGGGGCCGGCGGGTACCAGCTCTTCGGGATAGCTCCCGCTCCGGTGTTCGACCTCGCGCAGCGGTTGCCGGACTTCGCCGACGACATCGCGTTCCCGCGGCCCAGCGACGTCCTGCGGTACCGGGCGATCGATCGCGACGAATACGACCGCACCCGTTCGGAGGTGGAGGTCGGGCACTTCCGCTACCGGATCCGCGACGTGGAGCTGGTTCCGGCGGAACTGCTCGCCGACCCGGACGCGGTGAACGGCCGGCTCTTGGAGGTGCTGTACCGGTGAGCTTCCTGATCGTGCGCTCGGGCGGCTTGTCCACGACCGTCCAGGACAATGGTCGAGACGGGCGGTACGCCATCGGAATGCCGCCGTCGGGGGCGGTGGACCAGTACTCCTTCGCGGTGGCCAACGTGCTCGTCGGCAACCCGGACGGGGCTGCTGCCCTGGAAGCGACGTACCTCGGACCCGAACTGGAATTCACCGACTCGCGCACCGTCGCGGTGACCGGCGCGGACGGCGGCGTCACGATCAACGGGGAACCCGCCCCGGCGTGGCAGGCGCTGCGGGTATCGGCAGGTGACGTGCTGGCGGTCCAACAGGTCCGCGCCGGTGCCCGTCCGTACATCGCAGTGGGCGGTGGTATCGACGTGCCTCCCTACCTGGGCTCGCGCTCGACCTACATGCTCACCGGTATCGGGGGTTTCCAGGGGCGGGCGCTGATCAGCGGCGACCAGCTGCCGCTCGGTGAGCCCGGACCGGCCCCGCCGGCCGGCACCGAGGTGCCCGAGGAGCTGCGCCCGGATTTCCCGGCGGCGACCGAACTCCGGTTCGTCGTCGGGCTGTGCGCCTACCGGTTGACCGGGCGCGCGCTGGAGTCGTTCCTCAGCACGGAGTGGAAGGTCACCAAGGACGCCGACCGGGTCGGGTACCGGCTGCGCGGCGGATCGCTGGAGTTCATCGAACGGGAGCAGCCGTTCGGTGCGGGCAGCGACCAGGCCAACGTCGTCGACCTCGGCTACCCGATCGGCTCGGTGCAGGTTCCCGGCGGCGACGAGCCGATCGTCCTGCTCAACGACGCGGTCACCGGCGGTGGGTACGCGACCATCGGCACGGTGATCTCGGCGGACCGGGACCGCATGGCGCAGACCAGGACCGGGGGTCGGGTGCATTTCGTGCCGGTGGACGTCGAGGCGGCGATGGCCGCCCGACAGGAGCGGCGTGCACGTCTGGAGAAGGCGCGGGCGGCGGTCGCACCCGCTTAGCGCCGTTCAAGGGGGAGTCGATGTCTACAGTGGATGCTCAACTGCCGGGGGTCTTCTACCGGCGACCGTCACCCGACGCGGACCCGTTCATCGAACCCGGCAGCGTTGTCCGGCCGGGCCAGACGCTGGGGATCATCGAGGTGATGAAGACCTTCAACGAGATCAAGGCGGACCGGGCCTGCCGCGTCAGCAAGGTCCTGCTCGACGACGGCGACGAGGTGGACGTGGGCCAGACGATGTTCGAGGTCGATGAGCCATGACCGGACTGCGGCGAGTGCTGGTGGCCAACCGCGGCGAGATCGCCGTTCGGATCATCCGCGCGTGCCACGCGGCGGACATCGAAGCGGTGGCGGTCTACTCCGATGCCGACGAACACGCGCAGTGGGTGCAGATGGCCGACGATGCGGTGCACATCGGCCGGTCTGCTGCGCAGAAGTCCTACTTGGACCCGGATGCGCTGCTCAAGGCGGCGCGGTCCACCGACGTGGACGCGGTGCACCCGGGCTACGGATTCCTGTCGGAGAACGCCGCTTTCGCCCGGGCGATCGATGAGGCCGACCTGGTGTTTATCGGGCCGCCCCCGGCGGTCCTTGAGCAGATGGGCGACAAGGCCGCCGCGCGCCGCGCGGCTGAGGCCGCTGGCGTCCCGGTGGTGCCTGGCAGCGGCCCGATCACCGATCCGGCGGACGCGCCGCGGGCGGCTCTGGAGCTCGGATTCCCGCTGCTGCTCAAAGCAGCCGCGGGTGGGGGAGGCCGGGGGATCCGGACGGTCCGCGATGTCGAAGAACTGCTGGACGTGCTGCCCGGTGCCCAGGCAGAGGCGCGTTCGGCGTTCCGGGACGCGACGATCTATCTCGAGCGCGCGGTTCCCAACGCGCGGCACGTAGAGGTGCAGTTGCTCGCCGACGAGCTGGGGAAAGTGGTGCACCTCTTCGAAAGGGACTGCTCGGTGCAGCGGCGCCGGCAGAAACTCCTCGAGGAGGCGCCCGCGCCGGCCCTGCGCGAGACGACCCGGCAAACCATCACCTCGGCGGCGGTGCGACTGGCCGAGCACGTCGGTTACCGGAACGCCGGCACCGTGGAGTTCCTGGTCGACAGCGATGAGAACTTCTACTTCATCGAGATGAACGCGCGCGTCCAGGTCGAGCACCCGATCACCGAGGCGATCACCGGCGTGGACGTCGTCGCGGAGCAGCTGCGTATCGCCGGTGGCGCGCCGCTCGCGCTGGATCAGGACTCGATCGAGTGCCGGGGTGTCGCCATCGAGCTGCGCATCAACGCCGAAGACCCGGCGCGCGCCTTCACCCCAACTCCTGGCGATGTAACCGCACTGCACCTGCCCGGCGGCCCGGGTGTGCGGGTGGACACGGGTATTTCGCAAGGGGACCGGATCAGCCCGTTCTACGATTCACTCATCGCGAAGCTCATCTGCTGGGGAACGGACCGCCAACAGGCCTACGCCAGGGCGCGGCAGGCGCTCGCCGAGTTCCACGTCGAAGGTGTCGCGAGCACGGTGGCACTGCACCGCCGGCTGACCAGCAACGCGGAACTCGCCGACGGCCCGGTCCACACCATGTGGCTGGAGAAGGTTCTCGCCGACGACTGACCGCCTTGCCGGGGTACCTGGTGGCACGACGCTCCTGACTTGTGACCGCCTTGCCGGGGTACCTGGTGGGACGACGCTCCTGACTTGGTCACCACTGCCCGTCCAGGCCGTGCGCGCCTGGAGACCCTCACCCGTGCGGGGGCTGTGGTGGATTCGGAAGCGTGGTGTTCCCACGTCGTTACCCGGACCAAGCGATGGCGGATTGTAGCGTCGCGGCCATGCAGATCAGGACAGCGCTTCTAGCGGTGGTCGGCATCGTGGGGCTGGCGGCGGCGGGATGCAGCGGCCCAGAACTGGACAGTGCGGTCTTCGCCGACACGCCCAAGGCGGTGCTGGCACCACCGCAGTTCAACGTCCTGCCGGGTATGCCACCCCCGCTCGACCAGGGTGACGTTTACGCGGCAACCCGTCCCGGCCACCTGTCGGAAGCGATGAAAGGCGTGCGCAACCTGGTTTACGTGCCCAACAGCCTGGACGGCACGGTCTCGGTGATCGACCCGAACACCTTCAAGGTCGTGGACGCCTTTCCCGGGGGCGAGGAACCGCAACACGTGGTTCCGTCCTACGACTTGAAGACGCTCTACGTCACCGCGGACAAGGTGCCGGCCGGGACGCTCACCCCGATCGACCCGAAGACCGGCAAGCCCAGCACCCCGTTGCCCATCCAGGACCCGTACAACCTGTACTTCACCCCGGACGGCCGCTCGGCGATCGTCGTCGCCGAGTACTACAAGCGCCTGGACTTCTACGATCCGCACACCTGGCAGCCGCAGGGCAAGCTGCCCGTCCCGGACTGCGCCGGGGTCAACCACATGGACTTCACCGCCGACGGCAAGCTCGCGCTGGTGACGTGCGAGTTCGCCAACAAGATGATCGTGCTCGACGTCGCCAGCCGCCGGCAGGTGCGCACCTTCCAGCTCGACCGCGTCCCCGACGGGATGCCGCAGGACAGCCGGCTCGCGCCGGACGGCAAGACGTTCTACGTGGCCGACATGATGGCCGGCGGCGTGTACCTGTTCGACGGTGCGGCGAACCAGCAGATCGGCTTCGTGCCCACTGGCAAGGGCGCGCACGGGATCTACTTCTCCCGCGATTCGCGGCGGGCGTTCGTCGCCAACCGCGGGGAAGGCAGCGTGTCGGTCCTGGACACCAAGACCCACCAGCCCATCGGCAAGTGGCACATCCCCGGTGGCGGAAGCCCTGATATGGGCGGAGTTTCCGCGGACGGCAAACAGCTGTGGTTGTCCGGCCGATACCACAACGAGGTCTACGTGTTCGACACCGACACGGGCCAACTCCTGGCCCGCATCCGAGTCGGTGCCGGTCCGCACGGTCTGACCTACATGCCGCAGCCAGGCCGGTACTCCCTCGGGCACACCAGCAACCTCCGCTGAAGCCAGCGATCACTCGACGTTGTATCCGGTGCGTTTGTGACCCCCAGTTGAGAGCGAACGGATTCGCGGTCGGTTCTCGCTGTCGTGGAGGCTGTTTTGGTATGTGCTGGTGTGGAGCGAACGGACCGTTTGTGCCGTCTAGTGAGGTGATCAGGCCGTTCGCTAGTCCCGGCCTGCTGTTCGAGGCATTGCGGGCGCGGCAGGGCGCCGGCGGATCGGCGGGAATCCTGAACCAGGTCTTCCCGGCGCACCGGGCGACCCCGCTGGTGACCGTCCTAGATGGACACCCGCACACGCTGGCGTTCCTGGCGGGCATCAACCAGGTCCGAGCCGCCCACCTCGGCGTCACGAACTTCGGCCAGTCGGGCTCCCTGGAAGACGTCTACCACTACCACGGCCTGGATACCGACACCATCGTCCGCACCGCTCTCGACATCAGGATCTAACGGACCGTTTGTGCCGTCTAGTGAGGTGATCAGGCCGTTCGCTTCACGCCAGTAGTCCGGGGTTTGCGGCAGGTGTATGGAGCGAACGGACCGTTCGTGCCGTCTAGCGTGTGGCGGCGAGGAGCAGTGGAGTGGGGTTCTTTCCGGCCACGCGGGGTTGACCGGCCAGAGCTGGAACGCTAAGTCGGCACAGCCGCGCAGCAGCGCCCGCCCGGCATCTCGGATGCTGGGCGGGCGCTTCGCTCGTGGCGCTGATCGACGTCACGTGGTGCCTTGCTATGGGCTGTCGTTTTCTGGTGGAGTGCCCTTAGCATGTGCGATGATCGTGACAGAGGGAGCGAGCGCATGGACCCGTTCGACGAGGAAGCCCACATTGGCCGCCGAATCCGTGAAGTCCGCGCTTTCCGGGGCATGACCCTCAAAACCACTGCTGAGCTGGCGGGAATGACCCCCGGCCACCTGTCGAACATCGAGCGCGGCCGACGGCGGGTGGACAAGCGATCGACGTTGGAGGCGCTGGCCGCTGCGCTCAGCGTCGCACCGTCCGAGCTCGCCGCTACTCCGTTCCCGCCTCGTGACGATGCAGCCGCCGAAGCGCGCGCGGCGGTCGGGATGATCGAGGCTGTTGTCGCTGACTTGCGGCTGGACGATCCGGTCGAGGTAGAGCCGCGCGCATGGACGGAGATCGTCGCCGACCTCAAGCACCTGAACTCCGATCTACGTCCGCGCGCGGACTACGCGGCGCAGGGCCTCCTGGTGCCAGGACTGATCAAGGAACTGCACGCGGTGTACTACACCGACCAGGCACGCCGCAGCGACGCACTAGTCGGCCTCGCCACCTGCTACCACGCGGCATCGATGCTGGCGAAATCGATGGGGGTTCCGGGAATCGCACAGCTGGCCGCCGACCGCAGCATCACGATCGCCGACCGACTCGGCCGCCCCGGGTGGATCGCTCACGCGGCATGGGTCCGAACCCAGGCGATCGGTGGCAGCGGACGTAAGCGGCAAGCAGCGTTGGCGCGCCGGTCAATCGACGCAGTTGACCGCGAACCGATGACGCCCGAGCTCCGACAGGCGGTCGGACAGCTCCACCTCAACGCCGCGCTCGCCTACGCCTCGATGGGACAGGAGTCCGACGCCTGGACCCATTACCGGGAAGCCGAGGAGCTTGCCGAGCGACAGCGCGAGGACGTCGGCCAGTTCGGCTACATGTGGTTCGGTCGCGCCAACGTTCGTATCTGGCAGGTGGCGTTAGCAACCGAGTTCGGCTACGGGGGCCGGGTCGTGGAAATGGCCAAGGGAGCACGCCCGGAAGTCGTGCCGTCTCCGGCACGCCAAGGCGAGTTTTACGCCGACCTCGGACGGTCGCTCGCAGTGGACAAGCGGACCCGCAGCCAGGCAATCCAGCTACTCCGCAAGGCCGAAAACCTTGCCCCGCAGCGTGTTCGGAACATGCCGTTTGTGCGGGAAACCATAGCGGACCTGGTGCAGCGGGCGCAGCGCGACTCGGTCGGCCGCGAGCTTCGCGGAATGGCGTACCGCATGGGAATCACCCTTTAGCCCAACTAGACGAGTAAGTCTGAATACGATCAGTGATCGTAGGCGGTGAGTGAGCGAGTGACTGGCTGGCCGGTGCGGCCGTCGCCCAACGCACCGAACGCGGCATTGCTCTGGAGCAGCTCCAGGGCATCCGTGAGGTGTCGTTGACCGACTCGATGAGTTGGCGGACTTTCTTGAGCATCGGCTCGCCTGCTCGCAGGACCTCCTTCTTGCGCGACGGGCGCAGCAGCGTGATGCCCTGTTCGGACAGTGATCGTTCGAAGGTCTTCGAGGCGAACCCCTTGTCACTGATCAGCAGCAGCCCGGCCCGGTCCTTGATCATCTCGGCGTCGACCTCCAGCATCGCGGCCAGCACCTCGCGCTCGCCGAGCTTGGGATCTGCCAACGCCCACAGCATCGGCATCCCGGCCGGGGTGCACACCAGGTACAGGCGCAGACCCCAGAAGAACCGCGAGTGTGACGCGCAGTAGCCGTAGCCGGCGAAGCCGGCCAGGTCCGAACGCTTGACGGTGGGGCGGGACATGCCGCAGGGCACCGGGGTGGAGTCGGTGATCCACACGGTGTCATGCCAGAAGTCGGTGTCGCGGGCCAGTACCCGGATGATCCGTTTGATCCGCGGCAGTGCGGCACGCAGGCGCTTGTTGTACCCGGACTGTCCGGGCAGGTAGGGGAACAGATGCCGCAGGTGTGTGCGGGTGTAGCGCAGCCATCGGGCCTCATTGTGAAAGCCCAGCATCGCCTGCATGACGGCCAGGCACAGTAACTCGGAGTGGCTGAGCTTGGGTGGCCGACCAGGCAGCCGAGCCGAACCGGCCAGGTCATCGTCGATTTTGACGTAGAGTGCGATCACGAGGGTGTCCAGGTCTGTCGTCACAAACGGATCCTGGCCACCCTCGCCTCATGCTCGCAGGAATTTGGAATTACTCGTCTAGGGCGCCTATTCACGGAGAAAACTCCGCGTACGTCGCTACTCCTAGCTTGATCAGTGCGGGCGCTGCGGTTCGTTGTTAACCGGCCTGCACCGAGCGTGGAGGTGACGGAATTGGGAACCAGCCGGATGCGGCACTGCGTGGTGCCGTGCTATACGCACCGCATCTGTTCCACTGGCTTCCGGCCGCTGGCGCACGGCACGCGAGCACCGACTCGCAACAGCTGGGGCACAGATACGCCCCCGGCGCCGAGGTCACGACCCTGTGCGACAAGCGCGTCAAGGCCGAGTCAGGCGAGATTGCCTGGTTGTGGGAGACGTGCCCGGACTGCAACGCGGCGGCGCACGTGCTCGCCCGGTGCCCGATGGCGCCGGTGGCGGGTGCGCGATGAACGCGCAGGTGCAATCGCAGCTGCACGAGTTGTTGGTGCGTGCCTCGGCGGTGCTGGAGGACCTCGCCGATGACGTGCGCGAGCAGACCGTCACCGACGAGCGGTACACCGAAACCGCGGTGCTGATGTACGAGATTGCAGAGCTGCTGCGGGACCAGAGCGCGACCTACGTTCCGCCGCGCGTAATCGACGGCGAGGGGACAGGCCGATGATCGCCGCGTTGATTGCGACGAGTCTGCTCGGCGTTGGCGGGTTCGCGGTGTGGGCGACGTTCTACTACGCCCCGGCGCGGCACGGCGGTGGCGGTGAGGGTGCGCTGAAGGTTGCTTATCTAGTCGCGCGGGTGGAGGCCGAGGCGCGTGGACGTGGCCGGCATCGGCTGCGCGAGCCGGTCGTAAGGGTCTGCCCAGACTTTGATTGTCACTGGGGGTTGACTGTTTTCAGGCCGCTGTTGCGGCGGGGGTGTAGATGGTCTCAAACTCGACCGGGGTGAGTTTGCCCAGGCCCCGTTGTCGGCGTTTGCGGTGGTATTTTGTCTCGATCCAGGTGACGATGGCGGTGCGTAGTTCTTCCCGGGTGCGCCAGCGTCGTGTGTCGAGAACGTTCTTTTGCAGCAAGGAAAAGAATGATTCCATTGCGGCGTTATCGCCGCACGCCCCGACCCTGCCCATCGACCCGGTCAGCTTATGGTTGCGCAGCAGGCACCGGTACTTCTTCGACCGGAACTGGCTGCCGCGGTCCGAGTGTACGATCACACCGCCGGGTCGCGTAGGGCGATGGCGTTGCGCAACGCGGTGACGGCATCGGTCAACCATTTCACATTCGGCGCGTTCGCGGTGAAATCCCGGCACACGAGGTCGTCGTGCACCGGCGGCCCAGCCTTGCGGTAACGGGCTTTTTTCTTAGCGTGTAAGGAAAAGATCCGTTGGATGGAGCAGATCCGCCACACTCGGTTCTCCGACACGGCAAAGCCGCGGGCAGACAGTTCGTCGGCGATGAACCGGTACCCGTCGGACGGGTCGGCGGCATGGATGTCGAGTGCGGCGTTGATCAGCTGAGCGTCATCGAAGTCTCGTTGTGAGACCGGGTCAGATCGCCACTGGTAGTAGGCCTGCCGGGAGATGCCCAGCACCCTGCACGTCACCGCGACCGGCACCCGCACAGGGGCACCGGCCGCAGCCAGTTCACGGAGAGCGGGAAGACTATTTTCCCGGCAGGTTGCCCTGCGCCAGGTAGGCCGCGGCCTGACGCAGGACCTCGTTCTCCTGCTCCAACAGGCGGTTGCGCTTACGCAGTTCCCGCAGCTCAGCGGACTCCTCAC
>NZ_GL877881.1:212610-355625 GCF_000194155.1 Saccharopolyspora spinosa NRRL 18395 | reverse complement strand
AACGGAGCCTCGCCACGACGGGCAACCGCCACGACGTCATCACGAAACTCACGGGGATAGGGCTTGGGCACGGTGGCATCCTTCCAAGCGAGACCGAAGCCTCACACATCAGGTGTCAACCAAACCCTGGGCAGCCCCTAATGTGTGGCGATCTGGCCGATGCGCTCGCTGTCGAGGAAACCCGGCACCTGCCACTGGTCGAGTCTGGTTTGCCGGTCGATGACCGGGAAGCGATGGCGCGGCATCCGGGAATGCTGCGGCGGCTGCTTGCCGCCCTGCAAAGCCTGTAGACCTGGTTCGGTGTCGTGAATCCCTGCCCCCGACCGGCACCGGGCCGTTCGGTCGACCGGTGCACCGCCCTTCGGTGCATCGGTCGACCGGTTCCAACCCTTGCGTGGCACGACGTACTCGACGGCCGTGGTGGGGCCGATGCGCGGCCGCGCGCGCTGGGGCACTACTAGCCGGAGTTTCCCCGCTAGTCCGTTCTTGAGTGGTGTTTGTGCTGGCCAGGATGGGTTTTCGGGTGAGGTGGACGTATTACCTAATCCGGCTGGTGGCCTGGTCAGCGGGTGGGCGCGTAGCGGTGGATGTCGAACAGTTCGGCGAGTTGTTTCTGGGTAGGGGTTGTCTCGGTGAGCATGCGCTGTGCGCGGGGGCGGCCTTTGCCGCCGTCGTGGTAGAGCAGGACGGTTTCCTGGATGCCGCCGAGTTCGTCGAGCAGTTCCCGCACGGACAGGTGCAGGCCCGCGTGTTCTGCTTGGCGACGCATCAGATGCGCGACAGCGAGGGCCAGCACACAGTAGAAGACATGTACCCGGATCTTGGAGTCGGTCCAGTGGTGCATCGGGGAAAACGACACCACGTGCGGGTCTTTCATCTGCCGGAACCCCGACTCGACCTCAGATTGCGACCGGTAGGCGGCGACCACCTCTGCGACGGTCCACTCAGTACGGTTGGTGAACAGGACCCGCTTGCCGAAGAACCGGTTCTCCAGACGTTTGCGGGCTTTCTGGTCGGTGCGCCACGCCAAGCGGAACTCGGCCGGGGTGTGGCCGGTCAGGGAGATGGTGAGGACCTCGCCGACCCAGCGAGGCCGGCAGATCGCGGCGATCTCGTCTTCCACGGCCGTGCGGTCCCGGCGGGTCCTGCCGCGTGCAAGCCTCGCTTGCAACTCAGCCAGGCGGCGGCGGGCCTTGGCGAGAGTCTGGTCGAACCCGCGGGACTGCTTGGCGTGCAGGGTCGGTGAGTACGTCACCACGGCACGCCGGGTCACGCCCAGTGCGGTGACTTCGGTGTCCACACACCGCACACCGGGATACCGGTCCTCGTCGACCGGGGTGTAGCGGGTCTTGGGGATCGCGAGCAGTCCCGGATGGTCGCTGGGCGGCAGCGACCCGACGAACCCGATCCCGGCGTCCTCGACCAGCGCGTGGTTGGCCGCTGAATTCTGCCCGGCGTCGTAGACCACGGTCAGCGACTCGACCTGTGCGGTCAGGTCCTGGTAGCGGGCCACCAGTTCGTCGATGACGGTGCTGAACTGGGTGACATCCGGGCGGTCCCCGCCGTAGGCGTGGGACACCACCGGGATCCCGGCGTCGCGGGTCACCACCAGGCCCAGCCCGACCAGGCGCAGGTCAGTGCGTTTCTGCTTGGCCTTGCCGCGCTGCGCGATCGGCGCCCGGTCGTTGCCGGTGTCGATGAACGTGGCGAAGTTGGTCATGTCCAGCACCAGACCGGACACATCCAGCTCGAACTCGGTGACCATCCGCCGCCCGAGTTCGGTCTCGATCCGGCGCAGGTCGTCCTCGCCAAGTCTGTCCATGGCCTTCCAGAACCGGCGATGGTCCAGCGCCGCGTGCGGGATCTTCACCCAGCGTGAACCGGCCGTAGTGGCCCACCAGTCAGCGAACGCGGCCTTGGAACACGGAGCCATGATCCGGTTCGCCGTGGCCAACGCCAGATAGGTCCCGACCGTGGCGGTGGCGTCCGAGCGGCGCGACACGACCTCATCAACCACCCCGGCCACATCCAGGCGCTCCAGCATCGACCAGACCCCGGCAAGGTCCCCGAACCGTTTGTGCTGGGTCCGGACCGGTTCACCCGCCGATGCCCCGGTCAGTTTGGCCATCACTTCCTCGGCGCTGCCCAGGTACTGCTGGGACACGATCCGTGGTTTGCCGTCCACCCTGGCGGACTCCACCAGGTAGTAGTAGGTCTTCCCACCCTGGCGTTTCCCCACGATCGAAGGCATATCTAGGTAATACATCAACCCGGTATGAAACCCAAGCACCACAACGCAAGACACGCCGATGAATCACGTAGCGGGGAAACTCAGGCTAGGTAACTGGACCCGGTACCGGGTTCTTTGACCGGAACGAATTGCTGTCTAAGGGAGTTTGACGTTTTTTGGGCTGAACATCACTGCTCGATGTGACATCGACTCATGGCTGGCAGGGGAAACAACCGGTTCCCGCGCAAGAGATCTGGAATTTGAGCGGTCCGAACGGACCGCGCAACCAGAGAAAGGAAGCACGATCGGAATCGATGACGTGCGTGCAGGTTTGGCGTTAGCCAACCAGAAAACCGCGGAAAGCCAAGGCGCGATCCAACAGCCAATTCTCTCCCTGGAAGAGGCACAACAGGCGTTGGGGCAAGCCACGCAGGGCGCGCCCCGCACCCGATGAACGGGACGGTGTTGGCGAATCCGTCCCGTCGCTGTTAGGCGGCGGGGCGGAGACATCACCCTAGAGTCTGTGCGGCAGGTTTGTACGGCGGTTCTGGGTTTTCGCTGCTTAGGTGTCTATTGTGGACAGTGCTTGCCCAAGGGGTGCAGGTTCAAATCGTGTCGTCCCGTTGGTCTGAAGAACCCGCTGATCAGGCCGGTGGAGCCGCGCGGAGCTGCCCCTGCGGCGTCCGCCCGGTTCAGACCATTGGGGGCATGGCAACGTCGCTCGCGCCTGTCGTTCGAGCGACGCGGGCAGGGGTCGGTGCCTGTCCGGATCTGTTGCGGGGCGGCGACATCGGTACGTGCGTACTGGTCTGGAATCGCGATTGATCGCTGCTCTGTCCGGGTCAACTTTGTCGCGCCTGTGTGATGGTGATCTCTTGATCTTTTTCTGTTAAGTTAGGCTAACCTTTGCTAGCGTTCCGGATGTCGCCCTGCCCGTTCCGGTCGCCGAGCTGAGGAGAAACGTGGCTGTCGACACCCTGACCGAATCCGTCGCCGAGTCCGTGTTCGAGTGCGTGGGCAACACGCCCGTAGTCGCGCTGAACCGGCTGTTCCCCGAACCCGATGTCGAGGTGATCGCGAAGCTTGAGCTGATGAATCCCGGCGGGAGCATGAAGGACCGCTCCGCGCGGCACATCGTCGAATGTGGACTGCGCGAAGGTTCCATCCGCCCGGGAAGCCACCTGGTGGAAAGCAGTTCCGGCAACTTCGGGATCGCGCTTGCCATCGCCGCGCGCATCCACGGCCTGCGGTTCACCTGCGTGCTCGACCCCAAGGCCGCCCCGGCCAACGTCGCGATCCTGCGGCACCTCGGGGCCGAGGTCGACGTGGTGACAGAACCGGACGAGATGGGCGGCTACCTGCACACCCGGATCCGCCGGGTGCAGAAGATCGTGGCGGGCGCGCCGGGGGCGATCTGGATCAACCAGTACGCCAACGACCGGAACTGGGAGGCCCACTACCACGGCACCGGCGCCGAACTCGCCGAGCAGCTGATCCGACCGCCGTCGTACCTGTTCGGCGCGGTCAGCACCACTGGCAGCCTGCTCGGTTGCTCCCGGCGGCTGCGGGAGAGGTTCCCGGATCTGCGGGTGGCCGCGGTCGACGCCGTGGGATCGGTGATCTTCGGTGGCCCGGCCGGGCCGCGCGACGTGCCGGGCATCGGGGCCAGCCGGGTCCCGGAGCTGTTCGCCCCGGCGGAGATCGACGACGTGGTGCACGTCAACGACTTCGAAACGGCGGTGGGCTGCCGCGACCTGCTGGCCGCGGAGGGCATCTTCGCCGGCGGCTCGACAGGGTCGGTGGTCGCAGCGATCCGGCGCACGCTGCCCCACCTGCCGCGCCCCTGCCGGGTGGTCGCGATCTTCCCGGACCGCGGCGACCGCTACCTAGACCTGATTTACGACGAAGGCTGGTTCGCCGCCGCCAGGCAGCGCTGCACGAACTGACGACGAGGAGATCTGGTGTCCACTGAGGAATCCCCGAAGATGCTCTACCTGAGCCGCAGCGACATCGCGGCGGTCGGTGGTGCGCAGGCCGAGCTGTACGTGGAGGCGTTGCGCGCGGGGCTGATCGCGCACGCGGAGGGCAAGACGGTGCAGCCGCTCAAGCCTTACCTGCGAGCTGCTGGCAGGCACATCGCCGACCGGATCATCGCGATGCCCGCGCATGTCGGCGACCCCGGGCTGTCCGGGATCAAATGGATCGGCAGCAAGCACGACAACCCGATCCGGCGCGGCCGGGAACGGGCCAGCGCGGTCATCGTGCTCAACGACCCGGAGAGCAACTACCCGGTGGCCGTGCTGGAAGGCAGCCTGATCAGCGCCTGGCGGACCGCCGGGGTGACCTGCCTGGCGGCCCGGCACCTGGCACGCAGCGGGTTCACCGACGTCGCGCTGGTGGGCTGCGGGGTGATCGGCCGCACCCAGATCACCGCGCTGCTGCAGCAGTTCGGGCACATCGAGTCGGTCCACCTCTACGACCAGCAGGCGGAGGCGGCGCACGCGCTGGCCGAGCAGATCAGTGGTGACCACCCGGCGGTCAAGGCGCGGGTCGCCGGCACCGCGGAGGACGCCGTGCGGGCCGGTGATCTCGTCGTGCCGTGCACCGTCACCAGCCAGCCCTACCTCCCGTTCAGCTGGATCAAGCCGGGTGCGCTGGTGTGCAACGTGTCCATCATGGACGTTCACAAGGACGTATTCCTCAACGCCGACAAGGTCGTAGTGGACGACTGGGAGCAGTGCAACCGGGAGAAGAAGATCATCAACCAGCTGGTGCTGGAAGGATCGTTCTCCCGCGAGCAGCTGCACGCCGAGCTCGGCGAGATCCTGGCCGGAACCAAGTCCGGGCGCACCGACGACGACGAGATCATCCTGCTCAACCCGATGGGCATGGCGGTCGAGGACATCGCCTGCGCCGGTGCGGTGTACGAGCGGGCGAAGAGCCGAGGCATCGGGACCTGGCTGGACCTGTACTGATGAGTGAGGAATCGGCCGAGCTGGTGATGCGGGACCTCGTCGATGTGCTGCTGCAGGAGGACCTGGACGGCTTCGGCGCTCGTGCCGAAGCCGACCAGCCCGCGGAGCTCGCCGGTGAACCGCTGGCTCCCGGTGAGCGGTGGTGCCGGGTGAAGCTGGCGGCCGGGTGGGTGTGCTGCCGGGTGCGGCCAGGTGGCGCGTTGCAGCGCTACCGGTACTCACGCGGCCCGGTCTGGTTGGCGGGCGGTGAGCCGGCCGGTGCCGCCGAGGTGCCGGAGGAACTGCTGGTGCTGGCGAGCGGTGAGCCGGCCGGTGCCGCCGAGGTGTCCGAGGACGTGCGCGCCGCGGTCGAGCACGCCGAGGTGGTGCTCGGGCAGCGCGCCGCACTCGACTTGGCGCCGCAGGAAGGCCAGCTGCTGGCGGGGGAGCGGTTGGCGGCGACGCGCAACCGCCCCTTCCACCCCACGGCGCGGGCCGCGTCGGGGTGGACCTCCGGAGAGGTCGCCCGGTATGGGCCGATGCGCGCCGAACCGCTGGGCCTGGACTGGGTGGCGGTTCGGCGGGACCGGCTGCGCTTCGGTACGGATCCCGATTCGCACCGGCTGCCGGATCTGGTCGTCGACCAGGAGGGGCGGCAGGTTCTCGCCGATGTCGTGGACGACGAGTACCTGGCGATTCCGGTGCACCCGTGGCAGTTCGACCACTTGCTGCCCGCGCAGTTCGGCGAGGAGTTGGCCACCCGGGCCATCATCCCGCTGGTGCGCGGTCTCGGCCGATTCCACCCCACCGCTTCCATCCGCACCTTGACCACCGCGCCCGAGACCCGGCGCCACGTCAAACTCCCGCTCGGGATGGCCACGTTGGGAGCTACGAGGTTGCTGCCCCCGCGCTACCTGGCCAACGCCGAGCGGGCGCAGGAGTGCATGCGGGAACTCGTCGATCGGGATCCCGTGCTGCGCCGCCGGGTTGCGCTGTGCGACGAGCGGATCTGGTGCGGCTGGCACGAGCCCGCCGACGAGTTCGGCGATCGGCCCGGCCAGCTCGCCGCCCAGGTGCGGGTCTACCCCGAGCTGGGCGGACTGGTGCTTCCGATGGCCGCGCTGGCCGCCCACGAGTGGGACGTGCTGGCTCCGGCGATCTCGGACCGGTTCGACCCGGTCGTTTTCTTCCGGGAGCTGGCGAAGTCGTTCTGCGAGTTCGGGTTCGCGTTCCTGCGCTGTGGGGTCCTGCCGGAGCTGCACGGGCAGAACGTCGTGGTTCAGCTGCGTGGCGCGCGGATCGAGCGATTCCTGCTCCGCGACCACGACACGCTGCGGCTGTTCCCGGAGTGGATGGCGAGCGCCGGGGCACAGGCCCCGGAGTACGCGATCAAGCCCGGGGCTCCGCAGTCACTTCGGCTGGAGTCGGCCGAATCACTGGTCGGCTACCTCCAGACCCTCGGGTTCCAGGTGAACCTCTACGGCATCGCCGATGCGCTGTGCCGCCACTTCGGCCTGGACGAAGGCGTGCTGTGGACGCAGTTGCGCGTTGCGGTGCGCGAATGCTTGCAACCGTTGCCGGCTGCGGTTGCCGAGGTCCTGCGTGCGCTCCTGCTGCATGCCGAGACCTGGCCCAGCCGCGAGGTGCTTGGGCCGCTGCTGCGCCAGGGCCGGTCCAGCGGTGTGAGCATGCCCGCTGGCCTTGGTACGGTCCCGAATCCGCTGGCCAGCGGGGCGGTGGGTTGATGCGATCGTCCGGCCGGACGTTCGCCGTCCTCTGCCTGGGGCAGTTCGCCGCGACCGCCGGACTGACCATCGTGGTTCCGCTGCTGCCCTTCTACCTGGCCCGCCTGGGCACGCCGGAAGCCGAAATCCCCTGGTGGACGGCGGTTTCGCTGGCGGCCCCGGCATTGGTGCAAGTGGTCAGCGGACCGGTGTGGGGTTGGGTGGGCGACCGCTTCGGCCGCAAGGCGATGGTGGTGCGCGCACACGCTGGCCTGGGCCTGGCCATCGCGCTCATGGCGCTGGCGAGCACCCCGGGCGAGTTCCTGGCGTGCCGGTTGCTGCAGGGTCTCTGCGGCGGCGTGGTCAGCGCGACAGCCGCATATGCGAACGCCGCAGCGGAGACCAACCGCCGCGGTCGTGCGCTCGGCTCCTTGTTCGGCGCCACCGCAGCGGGGTCGCTGCTCGGGCCGCTGGTGGGTGGTCTGCTGGCCGGGCAGTTCGGATTCGGCCCGTTGTTCGCGGTGGTGGCCGGGCTCCTCGCGATGTCCAGCGTGCTGGCCGCCGTGCTGCTGACCGAACCACCGGGCCGCGCTCGGCAACGTCGATCAACGCGGGTGGTGGCCGGGATCCTGCTGCGGTCGGGGGAAAGCCGTTCGATGCTGCTGGCCGGGCTCGCCGCTCAGGCTGCGATCTACGCGCTGGTGGTGGTGTTCGCGCCGCACGTCGAGCGGATGACGGGTTCGGTGGCGAGCGCGGCGACGTGGGTAGGTGTGCTGCAGGCCGTGACCTGGTTGGCGTCGTGCGCGGGCAGCCCGTGGTGGGGTCGCCGAAACGACGTCCGGCCCGCGCAGCTGGGTTTCGCCGCGGCCGCGGCCTGCTGTGGGCTCGCGGTTGGTCTCCAGGCGGTAGCGAGCGTGGAAGTGCTGGTGCCGCTGCGGCTGGTGCAGGGCTTCTGCTTCGCAGCCCTCGTGCAGTCGGTGCTGCACGTGACGGCTCGCCGGATCCCGGACCGGGGCTGCGGCACCGCCTTCGGTTTCAGCACCGGGGTGCTTGACCTCGGCCAGGTGCTCGGACCGCTCGCGGGCGCGGCGTTGGCGGTCCTGCTGCCGCCCGCGGCGGTGTTCGCCCTGATCGGAGCGTTGCTGGGCGTGGCCGCGCTGCTGGCCCTGACTGGCCGATCGAAATCCGGCGCGGAGCCCGTCCGGCCGGCTGAGTTTCGCGAGAAGGTGTTGCGGTGAAAGACGTTCTGGCACGTGCCGCGGCGCGGCAGCGCATGCTCAACGCGCTGGCGCGGGAAATCGGCGGAGAGGTGAGCAACGAGGCGTTGCGGGTTCCCCTGCGCGCGGCGGACGGGGTGCTGCGAGCCGAGGTGCGGTACCGGTCGGAGTTCGGCCACCACTCCTACGGGCCCGAGGTGTTCCGGGAACTCGTCGACGGCAGCCGGATCCCGGTCGACCACGACGAATTCGTGGCGCTGATAGCCGGTGAGCTCGCCGAACGTGGAGTGGAGGCACCAGCGGGGGCAGCGGAGGAGTTCAGCCGCCAGGTCGCCAACAGCGTCGCCAGGACGGCGCGCTACCTGTCCCGCGAACAGCGCCCCACCCCCGTCACCCCGGAGGAGCTCACCCGGCACGCCGAGCAGTCGCTGCTGTTGGGGCACCCCTTCCATCCGACGCCGAAGAGCGCGGAGGGATTCAGCGACGACGAACTCGCCCGCTACGCACCGGAACTCGGTGCGTCGTTCCAGCTGCACCACTGGGCGGTGGCACCCGATCTGCTGCTGGAGGACCGGGTGGCCGACGGGCCCTGGATCCCGGCCGAGGTCGAGGAGAAGGCCCGCGCCGCCTTGCACGCCGACCAGTCCGACTACGAGCTGCTCCCGGTGCACCCGTGGCAGGCCGCTTACCTCCTGCGGCAGCCGCAGGTCTCGGCGTTGGTCGACGCGGGACGGCTCGTGCCCCTCGGGCCGTTGGGCGCGGAGGTGTATGCGACGTCCTCGGTGCGCACAGTGTGCGATCCGGACTTCGAGACCGCGTGGAAACTACCGCTGCACGTGCGCATCACCAACTTCGTCCGCAACAACCCAGTCGAGCACCTGCGCCGCGCCGCCGACGCCGGCCGGCTGGTCGGCGACGCCGCGAACCGCTGGCAGCACGGCGGGTTCGAGGTGCTGCCGGAAACCGGCTACCGAACCGTCGACCCGGACGTCGTCGGTGACCTGGCGGCGGATTTCGCGGTGCTGTTCCGGCGGAACTCGTTCACCGGCTCCGGGACCGCCCCGCAGGTGCTCGCCGCGCTCCTGGAAGACCGGCTCGACGGGCGCGCACCGGTGCTGGTGGACCTCGTCGCGGAAGCGGGCCCGCTTTCGCCCGGGCACGTCGCCGACTGGTTCCTGAAGTACTTGCGGATCTCGTTGGGACCGGTGCTCGCGGTGTTCACCGACCACGGCATCAGCTTCGAGGCCCACGTCCAGAACACCCTGCTTCACGTCGAGGACGGTTGGCCCCGGTGGTTCTTCGTGCGCGACATGGAAGGCACCAGCGCCAGCCGCGACCGGGCCCGGGCCGGGATCGTCCCGCCGGACAGCCCGGTGCTCTACGACGACGCCGAAGCGTGGATGCGGCTGCGCTACCACCTCGTCACCAACCACCTCGGCCACCTCGTGGCGGTGCTGGGCCGGTGCACCCCGGCTAGCGAGCGGCAGCTGTGGTCGGTGGTGCGGGACTTCCTGCACCAGTGCCCCGGTCGCTACGCCGCGGAACTGCTGGCAACGCCGGTGCTGCCGGCGAAGGCGAACCTGCTCAGCCGGTTCGCCGAGCGTGGCGAGCGCCCGCTCTACGTCGACGTCCCCAACCCGATTCGCGAGGTGAACCGATGACTGCGGAGCTGGTGCACGCGGCACTGACCGCACCGAGCTTCCAGAACGTGCGGCGCCGGGTCTTCCGCCAGCTGGTGGAGTCCCTGGTCTACGAAGGCGCGCTGAAGACCAGGCAGGACGGCGACGAGCACTTCGTCGACGGCGCGGACGCAGCCGGTGCGGGGGTCTGCTACTCGTTCCGCGCGGTGCGCCGGTTCGGCTTCGACCGCGTCGGCCTCACCTCGGTGGTGCGGCGCGGCGACGTCGAGGCGGAGTCGGTCGCGCTGTTCCTGGCCGAAGTGCGCGACTCGCTGGACGCCGATGCCGAACACCTGACGGGCTTCGCACGCGAGCTGGCGGAGACCCTGTTCAAGGACGCGCTGTCGGAGCACGTCCGCACCGAACGGCGGACGGCACTGTCCACTGCGGACTACGACACCCTGGAATCGGCCATCACCGATGGCCACCGCTATCACCCCACGTACAAATCACGGCTCGGGTTCGACGCGGCGGACAACATCGCCTTCGGGCCGGAGTTCGCCAACCCGGTGCGCCCGCTGTGGCTGGCCGCGCACCGCCGCATCACCGAGATCAGCGCCTCCGCATCGGTCGACGACCAGTACGTGGCTGGCCAGCTCGGTCCGGCGGCCGTCGAATTCCATCGCCGCATCGCGGAGCTCGGGCACGATCCGGGCGACTACGTGCTGGTCCCGGTGCACCCGTGGCAGTGGCGGGAGCGGATCGCCAGGGCGTTCTCCGACCAGCTCGGCCAGGGTGAGCTGATCCCGCTCGGGACCGATCCGGACGACTTCGGCGCGCAGCAGTCGATCCGCACCCTGGCCTGCTGGGACGATCCGCAGCGCCCCTACCTGAAGCTGTCGATGTCCATCGTGAACACCTCGACGAGCCGAGGTTTGGCCGCGCACACCGTGCGCAACGCCGCGCGCATCACCGACTGGCTGCGGCAGGTCGTCGCCGGGGACGACTACCTGCGCGACGAGCTGCGCCCCGTTCTGCTCGGCGAAGACCTCGGCGTGGCGGTGACCCCGGAGTCCGGGCTGCTGCAGGCGGACACCTACGGGGCCTTGGCCTGCATCTGGCGGGAGAGCCTGCACCGGCACCTCGAACCGGGGGAGCGCGCAGTGCCCTTCACCGGACTGACCGCATGCCATGTCGACGGCACGCCCCTGATCGACCCGTGGGTGCGGGAGCTCGGTGTCGAGGAATGGGTGCGGCGACTGGTGCGGGTGAGCGTCCTGCCGCTTGTCCACCTGCTTTGCCGACACGGCATCGCGCTGGAATCCCACGCGCAGAACATGGTGCTGGTGCACGAGAACGGCACGCCGACCAGGGTGGTGCTGAAGGACTTCCACGACGGGGTTCGGTTCTCCCGCGCGCACCTCGCCGAGCCGCAGCGGTGCCCGGAACTGGCCGGAACCCCGGCGCACCACCAGAACCGCAACTCGTTCGTCGAAACCGGCGAACTGGGCCTGGTCACCGACTTCCTGCTGGACGCGTTCTTCTTCATCAACCTCGGCGAGCTAGCCATCTTCCTCGCGGACCGCTGCGACCTCGACGAGCGGCGGTTCTGGCGGCTGGTGCGCGACGAGATCCGCGCCTACCAGCAGCGGTTCGGCGAACTGGCCGACCGCTTCGCGCTGTTCGACGTGTTCACCCCGACCATCGAGGTGGAGAAGCTGACCACCCGCCGACTGCTGCCCGACACCGAACTCCGGCTGCACACCGTGCCGAACCCGCTCGCGGAGGTGGACCGGTGCTGAGGCACAACACCGTCAAGGAACGCCTTTCCGGAAGCGGCGAGAGCTACGGGCTTTTCTGCTCGATCCCGTCTCCCGCGCTGGTGGAGATGATCGGCTGCGCCGGGTACGACTTCGTCGTCCTGGACACCGAGCACAGCCTCGTGGACCCACAGCAGCTGGAAAACCTCATCCGCGCTGCAGAAGCCGTCGACCTGGTCGCCTTCGTCCGCGTCCCGGAAGCCGATCCGGGCGCGATCCTGCGGGCGCTCGACGCGGGCGCGCTGGGCGTGGTCGTGCCGCACGTGCGGACCAGAGCCGATCTCGATGCGGCGATCCGGGCCGCGCGGTACGCGCCGGAGGGCATGCGCAGCCTCAACGGCGGTCGGGTGCCGGGCTTCGGACGCATCGAACTGACCGAGTACGTCCGCCGCGCCAACGCGGAGATCATGGTGATCGCGATGGTCGAAGACGCCGAAGGCGTCGACGAACTCCCGGCGATCCTCGCCGGTGGCGGAGTCGACCTGGTGCTGGAAGGCGCCGCCGACCTGTCCCAGTCCTACGGCGTGCCGTGGCAGACCCGGCACCCGATGGTCCGCGAAGCACTCCAGCGCGTGCACGCCGAGTGCAAGGCGCACGGCGTGCCGTTCTGCGCGATCCCGCGGACTCGGGAAGACCACGAGCAGTGGCAAGCCGCCGGTGTCCGCACCTTCGTCCTCGGCGAGGAACGCGGCCTGGCGGCCCGCGCGCTGCGCACCCACCTCGACCAGCACCGGGGGCCGACCCATGCGTGACCAACTGGTGAAACTCGTGCAGGACCGCATCGGCGACGAACCGGTGTGCCTGTACGCCTACGACCTGGACCAGCTCACCGAACACGTCCGCACCGTGGTGGAGTCACTCCCGCCGCGCTGCCGGATGTTCTACGCGATGAAGGCCAACAGCGGCGATCGGCTGTTGCGCGCCCTGGCGCCTCTGGTCGCCGGGTTCGAGGTCGCTTCAGGTGGCGAACTGGCCAAGGCGCGGGCGATCGGGGCGGACATCCCGGTGATCTTCGGCGGGCCGGCCAAGACGCCGCAGGAGATCGAGCAGGCGTTGGTGCAGGGCGTCACCCGCCTGCACGCGGAGAGCGTGCTGGAACTGCACCGGATCTCCGAAGCCGCGACCCGGCTCGGGCGCACCGCGGACGTGCTGCTGCGGGTCAACCTGGCCGGCCCGTTCCCGAGCGCGACCCTGGCGATGGCCGGGCGCCCCACCCAGTTCGGGATTTCCGAACGGGTCCTGCCGGATGCGGTCATCGCGGCGCAAACCCTTCCCGGGGTGCGGTTGGCCGGCTTCCACCTGCATTCGCTGTCCAACAACCTTTCCGCGCCAGCACATCTGGAACTCCTGGAGCACTACCGACGCACGGTGTCCAGATGGGAAGGGGAGTTCGGACTGCGCTGCGAGGTGCTCAACGTCGGTGGCGGGATCGGGGTGAACTACGGCGAACTGGACGACCAGTTCGACTGGCCGCACTTCGCCCGTGGGCTGCCCGCGGTGGTCGCCGGATTTCCGGACCACCTGCGGGAGATCGACTTCGAGTGCGGCCGGTACCTGGTCGCCGAATCCGGCTCGTACGCGGTCGAAGTCCTCGACGTGAAGCGCAACCACGGCGTGGACTACGCGCTGGTGCGCGGCGGCACCCACCACTTCCGGCTCCCGGTTTCCTGGCAGCACAGCCACCCGTTCACCGTGCTGCCGTCGGAACAGTGGTCGTCGAGTGCACCGCGTCCGGGGCTTCGCAACGCCCGGGTCACCGTGGTCGGCGAGCTGTGCACCCCCAAGGACGTGCTAGCGCGTGACGTGCCGGTGGCGCAGATCCGGGCGGGTGACGTGCTCGTCTTCAGCCACGCCGGAGCCTACGGCTGGGAGATCTCGCACCACGACTTCCTCAGCCACCCGCATCCGGAACACGTCTACTACGGCGACATCCTTTGAAACCAACGAACGGCGGAAGATTGCGACGTGCCCGGGACGATTTCGCGGGTGGCTGCGGGCGTTCGCGATGCCCGGGTGCGGCGGACACGCTCACGGCGTGCTGATCGGGCTCGGCTCAAAGCAGTCCAGTTGTGCCCAGAAGAGCGCCGACGGCGTAGGTAGCGCCGAGTGCCAGCGCGCCGCCGACCACGACTCGGACCGCGGCTCGTGATCGGGATCCGCCACCGATCCAGGCCGCGATCGCGCCAGTCAGGGCGAGCGCGGCGAGCGTGGCGGCGAACGTCACCGGTACGCGCAGACCGGAACCGGGCAGCAGGATCGCGAGCATCGGCAGGACGGCGCCGATCGCGAAGGAGACGAATGAGGCGATGGCGGCGTGCCACGGGCTGGCGACGTCGTCCTGGTCGATGCCGTGCCGCTCGCGCACCTGTGCAGCGAGTGGGTCGTGGGCGGAGAGCTCCTCGGCGACCCGGTGTGCGGTGTCCGCGGAGATTCCTCGTTGCTCGTAGAGGCGAGCGAGACCCCGCTGCTCGCGTGCCGGGTCCTTCTCCAGCGCACGACGCTCCCGCTCGATGAGCGCCCTTTCGCTGTCGCGCTGGCTGGAAACCGACACGTACTCGCCGAGGGCCATAGACACCGCGCCGCCGATCGCTGCGGCAAGCCCGGCCGTGAGAACCGGTCCGGTGGAGACCGTCGCACCCGCCACGCCGACGAGAACTGCCGCGGTCGAGACGATCCCGTCGTTGGCGCCGAGAACGCCGGCCCGCAGCGCGTTGAGCCGCTGTTCGAGCGGGACGATGCGCGGCCGATCCAGCTCGGGAGTATCCGCATCGAGGGAGTGATCAGCGATATACGAGATAGCCACGATTCGGGACGTTATCCCGATATTCTACGGATTGCAATCAAGGAGAGTCTTACCTTGTTTCCGTCATTTGTCGTGCAATTAGGAAAGGCTCTCCTTGAACAGGTAAGCCTCTTCTGAGCTCCGGCTCAGGGTGTGGATCCGGACTGCCAAGGCCGTTGCAGGCAAGGGAATTCCCGTCTCAGGCAAGCCTCAGCTGATTTGCGCGCGGAGGGTGAACGGCGGGCAATTTGAAATAGGGATTGGCTCTCTCTCGGATGAGTTATCTGCGGCGTTTTGGGGCTGCCATGACGCGATCAAAGTTAGCCACGAGGCAGGTAAAGGCAGAATTGCCAAGCGACTGCGCCAGTCGGCCGATCCGTCCCTTGCCGGTCAGCGCCGCGGATGCCCGGTCGCGATAATTTTCCAGTTGATGGAAATTTCTAGACGGTGTACGTTCGTGCCGTGCAGGAGTCGCGGCGTGAACGCAAGAAGCGCTTGACCCGGCAGCGGATCGTCTCGGCGGCGATCCGGCTGTTCGACGAGCAGGGGTACGAAGAGACCACGGTGGCGCAGGTCGCCGAGGCGGCGGATGTCGATCCGAAGACGTTCTTCAACTACTTCCGGACCAAGGACGAGGTGCTGTTCAACGAACTTGACCTGGAGTTCGACGTCCTGCTCGCGGCGATCCGGGACCGCCGAGCCGGGCAGAGCCCAGGTGAGGTGCTGCGGACGGCGGTCCAGGAGTACGCCGCCCATCGCAGGCCCAACGTTCCCCGGCGGGAGCCCGCGGAGGTGTCGGCGGCGGCCCGGCTGGCCCTGATGACGCCGGCGCTGCAGGCGAAGGGGGCGTACCTCCTGCTGGACCTGCAGCAGCGGATCGCGGCCGAGCTGCTCAACGCTTTCCCCGGCGAGCTGGATCCGGTCACCGCGGCGGCGATGACCGGATCCGTGCTCGGCGCGATCCAGCAGGCCAGCCTTGCGAGCGCCAAATTGGGTCGGTCGCAGCAGGAGCTGTGGGAGGCCGCCGAGCACGCCCTCGACATCGCCACGAATGGCCTGCTCTCGGTGCGGCCACGAACCAGAGATCAGAAACGAACCGGAGAGAGGATCTGACCAGCATGGGGGACAGCGTTCGAGAGCTCGCCCGCGACGCCCGGCAGGCCGTCCGGGGAGGTCCTGCGGGCATCGCACGGCACCAGCGCGCCCACCTGGTCGACCTGGTGGCTCATGCGCGCGCGAACTCGGTGTACTACCGCGAGCTCTACCGGGACCTGCCGGACGGGGTTGACGACCCGACCTTGCTCCCGGTCACCAGCAAGAAGGAACTGATGGCCCGGTTCGACGACTGGGTGACCGACCGCGAGGTGACCCGGGAGAAGGTCGAGGCGTTCGTGGCCGACTCCGACGTCGTGGGGATGCGGTTCCTGGACAAGTACCTGGTGGCCACCACGTCCGGCACCAGCGGCCTGCGCGGCCTCTTCCTGCTGGACGACCGCAGCATGAACATGGAGGGCGCCCTCGGGACACGCGCGAGGGGCATGCTGAGCGTCGGCGACGCCGTCCGCATGCTCGCCCGTGGCGGCCGGACCGCCATCGTCACCGCACCCGGCGGCCACTTCTTCACCGTGGCGGGAACGGCCCGGTTCCAGCGCGACCACCCGCGGCTCGGCCGGAGGCTGCGGTTCTGCTCGATCCACCAGCCGCTATCGGAGCTGGTCGACGAACTCAACCGGTTCAATCCAGCCGTCCTCAGCGGCTTTCTCGGCATGCTCACGCTGCTGGCGGGAGAGCAGGAAGCCGGTCGGCTGCGCATCCGCCCCGCGTTGGTCATCCCCGGTGGCGAGACGTTGACCACGGATCTCAGGGAGCGGCTCGCCACCGCATTCGGCGCCAAGGTCCGAGCCGCCTACGCCGCCACGGAGTGCAGCTTCCTCTCGATGGGCTGCGCGCACGGCTGGTACCACGTCAGTAGCGACTGGGCCGTCCTGGAGCCGGTGGACGCCGACTACCGCCCGACCCCGCCCGGCGAGATGTCGCACACGGTCCTGCTCAGCAACCTCGCCAACCGAGTGCAGCCGTTCCTGCGCTACGACCTGGGCGACAGCATCCTGCTCCGTCCCGACCCGTGCCCCTGCGGCAGCGTGTTCCCCGCCATCCAGGTCCAGGGCCGAGCCGCCGATCTGCTCACGTTCCCCGCCGAGGACGGCGAGCTCGTCACCATGTCACCGATGCTTTTCGGCACCGCGCTGGATCGCGTCACCGGCATCGGGCAGTACCAGGTCGTCCAGACCGCGCCCAGCACACTGCGCGTGCGCCTGCGGCCCGCCGACAGCGCCGACGCCGAGCAGGTCTGGCAGACCGTGCGCGGCGAGATCACCCACCTGCTCAAAGAGCATGAGGTCGCCGACGTCACGCTCGAACGCGCCGACGAAGCCCCGAAGCGGGAACCCGGCGGGAAGTTCCGCCGGATCATCCCGCAGACCAAGCCCTGACGGCGCTCCCACGATACCCAGACCTCGGATGAGCAACGCCGCCCCCGAAACGTGTGGTGTGCGGGGACGGCTACGAGCAGGCAGACCCGCGCACCCGCTTGATCGAGGTCGCCAAACCCGGCGAATTGTCGCCTCTGGTGCTCCCGCGCCCGCAGTCCGAGCCCCCGGGGCACTGGCGTCAGCGGGCGGTGTTGCGCCGGCTGCTCTGGCCCCGCGTGTGCCCTCCGTAAAGGACGGAGGCCGAATTGACCAGCGCGAGATGGCTGAACGCTTGGGGGAAGTTCCCGGTGAAGCGCCCCGTGGTGGAGTCGTACTCCTCGGCGTAGAGCCCGACGTCGTTGGCCAGACCCACGAGTTCGGCGAACATCGCCTCGGCTTCGCCGCGCCTGCCGCTGAGGGCGAGCGCGTCGACCATCCAGAACGAGCACGCCAGGAACGCCCCTTCCCGGCCGTTGAGCCCGTCGACCGAATGCCCGTTCTCGGCCTCCGTCGAGTACCGGTCGACGAGCACGCCATGCTGGAGGTTCTCCTGGACCGCGCGGATCGTGCTGCGGACCCGCTCGTCGTTACCGGGCAGGAAACCGACCGCGGGGAGCAGCAGCGTGGCGGCGTCGAGAGTGGCACCGCCGTAGTACTGCGTGAACGACTCCAGGTCTTCGTTCCACGCCTTGGCCAGCACTTCGGCGTGCACGGCGTCCCTGATCTCCCGCCACCGGTCCGCAGGGCCCGGCAGCCCGTCCTCCTCGGCGGCGCGCACGGCGCGGTCGAACGCGACCCAGACCATCACCCGGGAATGGGTGAAGTACCGGTCGGGGCCGCGAACCTCCCACAGGCCCTTGTCCGGCTTCTCCCAGATCGTCTCCAGGTGGCGCAGCATGCCGACCTGCATGGCCCAGGACTGGGCGGACTCCGGCGCGCCGCGTTCGCGCGCCAGGTGCAGCACGTCCATGACCTCGCCGTATACGTCGAGCTGGAGCTGCCGGTAAGCCGCGTTGCCGATGCGCACCGGGCTGGCGCCCTGGTAGCCCGGCAACCAGTCCGCTTCCCACTCCAGCAGGTGCCGCTCCCCGTTGACGCCGTACATGATCTGCAGCTCCGACGGGTCGCCTGCCACCGCGCGCAGCAGCCAGGACCGCCAGGCCGCCGCTTCGGACATGCAGCCGAAGTTGTCCAGCGCCAGCAGCACGAGCGTGGCGTCGCGCAGCCAGCAGTACCGGTAGTCCCAGTTCCGGTCGCCGCCGAGAGCTTCGGGCAGCGATGTCGACGCAGCGGCGACCATTCCGCCGGTGGGCGCGTAGGTCAGGGCCTTCAGGGTGACCAGCGACCGGTACACGGCTTCGGCGTGCGGACCGCGGTAGTCGATCCGCTCGGTCCACTCGCGCCAGAAGTCCTCGCTGTCCTGGGTCTCCTGCAGCGGATCCATCGGCGCGGGCAAGTCCTCGGGATCGGGCGACCACTGCATCACCCAGGAGTACCGCTCGCCGGCACGGACGCGGAACACCAGCTCGTGGGCGCGTTCCTCCGGTACCCGCTGCGGCAGCAGATCACCACGCAGCACAACGGTTTGCGGTCCCGCGACCGCCACGACGCACCGGTCCGCGACGGGATCGCTCCCCTCACGCTGGTGCACCCAGGGCATCGAGTCGCCGTAGGCGAACCGCACCGCCCACCGCATCGTGAGCTCCACGTCCCCGGAGACGCCTTCGACCATCCGCACCAGGCACGGCTCGTCGCCCTGGTTCTTCTCGTGCGGCGGCATGCTGTCGACCAGCCGCACGACGCCGTCGGCGGTGTGGAATTCCGTTTCCAGGACGAGGGAGTTGTCGCGGTAGCGGCGCCGCACCTCCCGCACTTGGCCGCTCGGTGCGATCCGCCAATGACCGTCTCGTTCGTCGCCGAGGATGCGCGAGAAGCACGACGGGGAGTCGAATCGCGGAAGGCACAGCCAGTCGACAGATCCGTCCTTGCCGACCAGCGCCGCGGTGCGGAGGTCGGAGAGCAGCGCGAAGTCCTCGATGGCACCAGGTCCGCTGTGCTCGTTGAGATCATCGCCCACGCTGATCGAGGCTATACCCCGACCGGCGCGCTGACCACGCACCGCGGCCGCGATCTCAGCTTGCGGACGGCGTTGCTAGTCCGACGTTTCGAGCAGTTGGCAGATCAGCAGGCACACGTCGTCCTCGTGCGCCTCGCCGTTGAGTAGCGTGCTCAGCAGGTGCTCCGCGCGTTTCTGCGGCGAACGGGTCCGCGCCGCTTCATAGGCCGCGGCCAGCCGCGCCAGCCCCGTGTCGATGTCCTCGGTGCGGCGCTCGATCAGGCCGTCGCTGTAGAGCACTACGGAGGATCTCGGCGAGAGCTCCACCTCGTGTTCGGGAACTTCCTGGTGGAACGGAACGCCGAGCATCGAGGCGTTCTCGCCTTCGAGATACCTGACGCCTCCGTGTGGATCGTCCAGCAACGGCGGCGGATGACCGGCGCTTGCCCAGCGCATCACGTTCTCGGCGACATCGACCTCGACCACCACGGCGGTGGCGTAGGAGCGGATGTCCCAAGAGCGGAGGAGATCGTGCACGAGTTGCAGCGAAAGCGCTGGGCGGTGCCCCTCCAACGCGTAGGCGTTGAGGGCGTTCTGGAGCCTGCCCATGACCACCGCCGCGTCCAAGCCGTGTCCCGTGACGTCGCCAACGGTAAGCACCGCACTGCCGTCCGGTCGCGTCACCGCGTCGAACCAGTCGCCTCCCACCTGCACGCCGCTGGTTGCCGAGCGGTACCTGGCGACCACGTCCAGCTCGTCCGGGACCATGAGCCGCGGCAGCATCGCCCGCTGTAGCCGTTCAGCGAGTTCGTGTTCCCGCTTGTAGTCGTTGATGTTGCGCAGCCCGACAGCGACGCGCACCGCGACCGAACTGCTGGTGGCCAGGTCGGATTCCCCGAAGATGCCGTCCACCCGGTGGAAGTCGAGCACGCCGAGGCTTCGTGGGCCAGCGGTGAGCGGCACGCTCAACCGGGCCGTGTCCACGCCTGCCGCTTCGCCGGTCGCCAACGCGCGGCGGGTGCTCTGCGCTGGTTCCGCGTCTTCATCGCCGATCGCCTGGAGGTTGCCGTCCTCCAGCGTCCACATGGTGATCGCGTCGGCGACACCGCGCGCCCGCAGCAGCTGCACCAGCGCAGCGCACATCTCGGTGCTGTCCAAGGACGTAGCCGATGCCCGGCTGACGTCGTCGAGGAACGCGTTGTGCCGACGTTCCTGGTCGAGCTCACTGTGCAGCGCTAGGAGACCAGCGTTGGTCTGCGAGAGTTCCGCGCGGTGCCAGCTCAGCTCTTCCTGCTGCTGCTCGAGCTGTTCCACGAGCTCGCCCAAGGTCTGCACAACGACGTCGTCCGGCTCCGCCGCGGCGAGTCGCACCGCCACGTCCTGCCAGCGCGGCGGGGCCGAACTCCGCAGTGCCCGCAGAATCGGTTCCAGCTGCTCGCGGAAGTCCATCAGGTCCTGCTTCCGCCGAGCACCACCACGCACGCGTCGTCCCGCCGTCGGCAGTGCTGCCCGAGCAGCCAACCTGCGACGACCGACGGGTCGTGGCCGAACACGTCGGGTCGGTCCTCGGGGGTCCAGCGCTGCGTGACGCCGTCGGTGTGGAGGATCAGCCGTTCGGCCCCGGTCCACGGCCGCTCGTACTCCCGACCGGGGCGCAGCCGAGGCGACCGGTGGCCCACGATCCCGGGCAGGGACGGCAATTGCTCGCTGGTCCCCCCAGGTTCGGAGTGCAACCGGGCGGTGACGTTGCCGATCCCGCAGAACCGCAGGGCTCCGCGCGCCAGGTCCACCTCCGCGACCGCAACCGTGGCGCCGCGGGTGGGGGCGAGCTCGCCGCACAGCTCCGCCAGCAGCGTGGCCGGCTTGAGCTCCGGGTGCGTGCTGGCGAAATCGACGGCAGCGGCGGTGGCCGCCGCCGCTGCGGGCCCGTGGCCCAGCCCGTCGCTGACCACGACGACGACCCGGTCGCTCGTGGCGGTCGCGCACCACCCGTCGCCGGTCACGACCTCACCGGGGCAGGTGTACTGGGCGGCGCCGATCCGCAGCGCGCCGGGCCAGCCGTCGGTCGCGCCCCAGCGTGCGAGCACTGCCGTGCCGACGCCCTCGTTGGAGAAGATGTCGAATTCGTCGGCAAGCCGGCGGGCCGCACCCAGCCCGGTGCCGAGCGTCCCCGCAGTCGAATGGCCGTCGCGCAGGCTGTCCGCGACCCGGTCGATGCCGGGACCTCGATCGCACGCCACCAGGTCCAAGCGCCCGGGTTGCGGCACGGCGGAGAACAGGCCGTCGGACGCGTGCTTGCGCAGGTTGCTGGCGAGTTCCGAGGCCACGACGGCGACCTGGTCGACCGATCGCTGCGGCAACTGGGCGGCCTGGGCCGCATGGGTGGCGAGCTGGCGAGCGTGGGCGACGTGTGCTTCCGCCGCGATGGCCAGGGCTGTGCTCCTCACCGCCGCACCGCCTCGCGGGCGATGAACACCACGGTCACGGCAGTTCCCGCGCCGGGGCCGGTTTCGATGCCGAACTCGTCGGCGAGCCTCCGAGCTCCGCTGAGACCGAGGCCCAACCCGCCGCCGGTGCTGTAACCGTCCTGGAGGGCGAGGTCGACATCGCTGATCCCGGGCCCCGCGTCGCGGAAGGTGATCCGCAGCCGCGCCGGTCCGCCCGGAGCCTCGTCGAGCGTGGCGGTGGCCGTGCCGCCGCCACCGTACATCAAGGTGTTGCGCGCCAACTCGCTCGCGGCGGTCACCGTCTTTGTCTGCGCCACCAGGGAGAAACCGGCGGACAGGGCGAGCTCTCGCACCACCTGCCGGACCTGCACGATGTCGCGCTCCGCAGCGATCCGGACCTCGTGGGCCGCGCGGGGCGCGCTCATCTACCCTCCGCTGACCGGTTCGGCGAGGCGATGCCCAGCAGCGCCATGCCGTCCGCGACTGTTCGCGCGGTGCGCAACCCGGGCAGCGTGAGGCCGAGCTCGACCAGGGTGATGGCGACCTCGGGACGCATGCCGACCACGACCGTTTCCGCCGCCAGCAACGAAGTCGCCGCAGCGATGTCGTAGATGGTGCGGGCCAGGAAGGAATCCACCAGTTCCAGCCCGGAGATGTCGATCAGCACTCCGCGCGCGCCGACGCCGACGACCGCCTCGGCGAGGTCCTGCTGGAGGCCGACCGCGGCACCGTCGGTGAGCTCGCCCTGGAGCGTGGCGACCAGCGCCCCGTCGAGCTCCAGGATCGACACCGAGGCCACGACGGTTACCCCTGGTCCGCCGAAACGACGGCGAGGCCGGTTTTTTGCAGCGCGTAACTCAGGGCGTCGGCCAGCGACGCCTTGGTCACCAGGTCACCGAGGTCGATGCCCAGCTGGACCATCGTCTGCGCGATCTGCGGCCGGATTCCGCTGAGGACACACTCGACACCCATCAGGCGCGCGGCCATCGTGGTCTTGAGCAGGTGTTGCGCGACCATAGTGTCGACGGTCGGGACGCCGGTGATGTCCAGGATCGCCACCTTCGCCTGCTGCACGACGACCTGCTCCAGCAGGCTTTCCGTCGCGGATTGGCTGCGGGTGCTGTCGAGCGTGCCGATGAGCGGGACGGCCAGCACCCCGTCCCACAGCTTGATCACCGGTGTGGACAGCTCGGTGAGCTGCTGGCGCTGCATCGAGATGGTCTCGGTCCCTGCGGTCAGCTCCTCCTCGAGCTGGACCATCCGCAGCGCGTCCACCGCGGACGACAGCGCCAAAGCACCATCCGTGACGGCAGGTGTTCCGGCGCGGTGCTCCCACCAGAGACGCAGCAGGGGTTCCTTCAGTGACAGGAGGTCCAGCCGTCGGCTGGCGCCGCCACCAGCGGAGGCCCGCAACATCGGTCGCACGTCGTCGAACCCTGCGGCCGCCGGGTTTTGCTCCTGCCCGTCCCGGGCCGCCCGGCGGAGGCTGTTCAGCAGCTCGGTGCACCCACCCACCGCGTCGACCGTCCGCTGCTCGGCGAACGTCCGCAATAGCGACCATTCGCGCACCACGTCGGGCTGCCGCTGGTCGAGGAATTCAACGAGTTCGCGGCGAACCTCGTCATTCGTCACGACGCTCATCTGGGCGGCGAACCTCGTCATTCGTCACGACGCTCATCTGGTCAACTCCCAACCGGCACCGGGAACGCGCACCGCTTTTTCTTGCCCTGTGGCAAACGTAAACCACGTCCACCGGCCGGATCCACCGGGGGTGGGCGCCGTCGATCATCCTGCCGGTCGGACCGGTTCCGGCGCAATCCTGTTCGCGCCGAGACCCGCGCGGCGCCGCCGCAGCCGGGCGCGGAGACGCGCAGCGGCGAGCTGATCAGGCACTTGGATGTGGCTGGGGCTTGGCGCGCTCCGCCACGTCCCAGGCCATCCGAACGGTCGTGCCGACCTCTTCCAGGAGGACCTCGACGTGGTCCGCGAGGGACCGGATCAGCACCAGGCCGCGTCCGCCGTGCTCGCCGGAGTCCTCCGGCGCCGCGCGGATCAGCCACCGGCCGCGGTCCTGGACCGCGATCTCGATGCGGGCGGCCTCGATGCGGAAGGCGGCCCGGACGCTCAGCACGCCACCGCCGTCGGGGTAGGCGTGCGTGACGACGTTGGCCATCGCCTCGTAAGCGGCGAGCGCGACCGCTTCGGCGCGGTTGTCGGTGAACCCGTTTCCGCTGGCCCAATCGGTCAGCGCTCGGCAGATCGGCCGCAGTCGTCCGGGCTCCGCGGGTACCTCGTGCCAGTGCGGGGGATCGGGAGGGGCCGCCGCGACTCGATTGGCGCTTCCGTTCACGCTCATGGTCCAGGCCTCGTGTTTCGACATCTCTGCTCGCTCGTCCTCGATCCGGCCAGTACCCGTTGAACCGCTGAACGATGCGCGTCGCCCGCCGTGAAGTTCCAACTGCCTGCCGTGAAGGTCCAACTGCCTGCGCGAACGGCGGGGTCGGCATTCGGGAGTGAGACCCGTGACCCCGGTGCGCAGGCGGCAACATCGGGGCGGGACGCCACGGTAACACCGGTGTTCCGGCGATCAGCTGGAGGTCGGTGCGCGGACCCGCCGCAGTTGTTTGCCCTCGGGCAAAGATTTAGGTCCACGCAGCAGGTCAGTGCTGCCGCAGGCTGCCACGATCCAGCGACGGTGTATGAGATAGTGGCCGCTGTGACTAGGTTCGAATCGTCTTCGCCGGAATCGACCACCTCGACGCCGATCCAGGCCGCGTCGTTCGCCGTGGAGCAGCGCGGTTCGGCCGCGGTGCTGACCGTCTCGGGTGAGATCGACATGGTCACCGCCCCGAAGCTCCAGGAACAGCTGACCAAAGCGGTCGCCGACGAGGTTGCGGCCCTCGTCGTGGACCTCTCCGGGGTCAGCTTCTTCGCGTCGGCCGGTTTGTCGGCTCTGGTCAACGGCTACACCCTGGCCAACGAGCGGGGTGCCGAGCTGCGAGTGGTGGCCACCAGCAGCGCCACCATCCGACCGCTGCAGATCACCGCGCTCGACCGGAAGATCCCGATCTTCGACTCGCTCGAGAACGCCCTCCAGGGCGGGCGGTCCTGACCTGCGGTCCGACGAGCAGCCGATCTCGTGGACGTGGTTGATCCCTTCGACCGGACGTGTCGGAGAGCGGCGCGCGAGCCGATCCGGCGCGGTGGTCGGCCTGCCCCACGGGTGGACGCGGTGATTCGCGGTGCGCAACAGCGCGGCTGCGCACCGCGAATCAGAGCGCCCGTCACCGAGCCCGGCCCGGTGATTCGAGCGCTGGTGGTTCGAGCGCGGCGTCCAAGTTCGGCCGGCAGTCCAGCACGACGTCGAGACCGGCCGCGCGCAACTCGTCCATGAGCGCCTCGCTGGCCACGACCACGCGGAAGGCGATTTCCCGGAATTCCGCGCTCATCGTCATGTACGCGCTGGTGAGCATCTGCAAGCCCGGGAGGTCGAGTTCGTCGACCTCGTCCAGATCCACCACGAGCACCTCGACGTCGGAGGTCAACCGCGAAACGAGGACCTCTTCGAGTGAAGGTCCCGAGCTCGCGTCGAACTGCCCGCTGACGGTCACCACGAGTGCGCCGCTGCGCGGACTCGAGAGCTGGACGTGCGGCGCGGTGGCCGTCGCCGACCGCTCCAGCAGTTGAAGTGGTCTCGCTTGCCCCGGGTCTTCGAAGGTGGAGTCCGGAACGGTCATGCTGCGGTCCTTTCTCGCTCCTGGGTGCACGGTCTGCAGCCCAGCGATCCATGCCGTTCGACCTGTTGGCCAGATGATCTCTACCCGGGGACGGCGAGGCCCAAACCCCTCCCCGCGAAATTGCGCCGAATGCGCCGCGAACGGGCGCGTACGGGTGCGGGGAGCGCCGGACTGCGGGTGCCCGGCGCTCCCCGGGGGGGGGGAGCCGTCGTCGGGGGGCACGGGCAGGTTCCCCGGGACCGACGTCGGCCAGTGCACCGCTGTCACCGTCAAGTAGCCATCGGAGTTCTTCTTCGTTTGCTTGTTCGATCTTGGAAGGTCGATCCGGCGGCGGCATTGGGGCGTGCCGGCAGAAGCACTTCAGCCCACCGGCGGTGCTGGCCGACGACGAGGAGCCAACTGGGCGACCCCACCTGAGCAGTCGGCAACCGCGTGATCGCAGCCCCGCCCGGAGAATCGAATACCGGGACATCTCGGCGAGGATGCGCGACCCAGGGCGTGTGCAAGGTTGATCTGAGGGTTGCGGCGGGTTTTTGTCCAGGTAGGACGCGAGACGAGGGCGCGGTTTCCGGTGGGAGATCATCGGGTTGTTCAAGCCGTGACGGTCTGTCCAGGAGCCGCGCTCTTGTGTTCTTGGCTTCCCTGGTTCGGGTTGTGCTTGACCGGCCCACCCCCACAGTCGAGTCCTTGCGGGGTCGTGTGGACGGTCTCTGGCGGGCGCTGGAGGCGGTGGACGGGGAATCCTATATGGGCAGCGGCTGCTGCCGGCCCTTTCGGTGCTGCCGGCCCTTTCGGCGCAAGTTCCATTGAAATCGAACCTTCGATTTCAATGGAACTTGCGGACCGTCGGCGTGTCGCATCCCGACACGCCGATGCCTGTGGACAACCTCCGCAATTTCAATGGAAATCGTGGGCGGGTACGGACGTGCCAGGACCCGCAGCCTGGAAGGTCTTTGTTCTGGACGGAAACTTGCGAACCGGATATGGCGCTGGCGCCGACCGAACGGCACAGCCGCCGGTATCGAAACGGTCCACCACCTGGGCAACCTGTCCACCACCTGGGCAACCTGCCACCCACCTTCCCGCCCGAAACTACCTAAACCGGATAGGTCAACCTTGCACACGCCCTGATGTGCGACCGTTCCGTCGGATTCGAATGGGCCGACATCGCGTGGCGGATCGGGAAGGACGCCGCAGCTGTCGGCGGCTTCCCGTGGTGGGAGCTGCGGCGGTTGTCGCGCACACCGTGGGCAGGCACTGCGAACGCACTCTTCCTGTTTGCTGGCGCTAGAACGAGATGTACGCTTCGATCGCCCGCGAAAGGCTGGGTTTTGAGGCCGCCGAAGTACCGATTTCAACCAACAGCGCGACTTCTTCAAAGATGTTGCGAATGCACCGATCTGCCTTGGGCTTTGTTGGTCGCCCGAAGGTTGTAGTCGTCGTTCAGCAGCGTCAAGGGCTCGGATTGGATGCCATATGGCAAGGGAATTCAATCCTGAAATCGCTGGTCGGCGGGGCGACCGCTGCGGTTCTGCGCTTGGCGCGATGCGCTTTCGGCGGCCGTGCGTGCGCTACCGGATCTGGTGCCTGGTAGGGGTCCGTGTATATGTTTGTCCAACAGCAAATAAATGGTCGAGCGCGGTCGCCGCCGGCGGCAGGCCCGATGGCCTGCCCTTCCCGTGGTGAGGGCTGCAGGCGGGAGTCGTCGAGGTATGCAATGCGCGTTGGACTACCTGCTCGCTGGCTTCGCGGGAACCTGCTTGTCCTTGCTGCTCATCAAGGTTCGGCGCCGCACTCCGAACAGGCGGTGACCCTGCTCGAACGGCGATCGGCGTGGCACGCCGCTGTCCGCGCGAGTCGCCCGCCGACGAGGCCGGATTGTGAACTGCGACGCCGAACGAAGGGCGCCGTCCCCGGAGCGGAAGCAGAACCGATGCGCCACGTGTCGAGGAATGGCGAGTGACACCATCCGGAGAACGAGCGGGGATCTGCGCGTGCGCGCCGTGAACGACATGCCCGGCAGATCTGCTCGGAACGCCCGGTGGGGAGTGGTGTCTCCAGCACGCGCTACCGTGCGGACGCCGTACGGTGTGGGGCGGCGTCGGGCAGGACCAACTGCGCACCCTCGTGGGCCGATTGGCGCTTTCTGCGACGCGGGTCTGGTGGGGCGTCCCGCTGAACTAGGGGAGCCGAAAAGGGCCGTATCGGCAGGCCCTGCGCGCGGGCTCGTTGGGTGCGCAGGGTAACTTCTTTGCCGGGAGACAAGCGAATGGCATGGACGTGAGGTTGTGGTCGATGAGTCCGGCACGTCTGATCGCGCCCGCTGGCGACGAGGGGCCTTGCCGGCCGAAGCGTCAGGCGAGCTCCTGGTCCGGGAGCCCGAGTTCGTTGGCGGCGGAGTAGAAGGCTTCCAGGCCGGTGCGCAGTGCGCTCCTGCTGCGCGGGTTCATCTGCTGGAGCACGGCCTCCAAGTCGGCCTTGCGGTCGCGGCGGAACTGGCGCAACAGCCGCCGTCCGTCCTTCGACAGCTTCAGGACGATTTCCCGGCGGTCGCCGACGCTGACTTCGCGCACGAGCAGTCCGGCCGCCTGGAGGCGATCGCACAACCGGCTCGTCACGGAGGGGATCGAACCGAGCTCGTCGGCCAGGCTCATCAGGTTGATGGTCGCGTGGCGGTCCACGACGATCAGCGCTCGCAGCTGGGACGGCGACACCTTCGGGCGCAACCGTTCCGCGCTGCGTCCCCACACCACGACGAGTGCGCGAGCGGCGGTTTCGACGTCATCGAGGAATTCGTCCGGCAGCGGGTCGGACTGGCGCACTATGTCGTACTCCCTCCTGCGGGCAGGCTGCATCGGCGTGCGTCCCGGCTCGGTGCCATCTTCTCACGTCGAGGAACGAGGTCGCCCGGCATCTTGCCGGGCCGGAAGCAGGAGGTGCGGTGAGCACACCCACGCGCTGGGAGCTGGTGGAACGCGCATTGCGGGAGGCGGATCCCGAGGAAGTGGTCGAGGTCCTGGGCGAGGCCCTGCGGGAGAACTACGGGGTCCGGGACTGCGAGATGTTCCTCGTCGATCTCCGACTCGTGGTGCTGGAGCCGGTCGTGCACCGCGATGCTCCCAGTATCCCGCTCGCCGGAACTGCCGCCGGACGTGCCTATCGCGACCAGGCCGCGATCGTCGGAGAGCACGAAGGCCGAACTGCCCTGCACCTCCCGCTCGCCGTCCGCGGCGACCGGATGGGAGTGCTGCAGCTGGTGACCGATGAGGACCTGTCCGCCGAGATTCGCGCGGAGCTGCTGGACATCGCGGAAGTCGTCGCCGGGCTGGTGCTCACCGCCGAGGTGGTCACGGACCGCTACCGACAGGTGCGCCGGCGGCATCGGCTGACGCTGGCCGCCGAGATGCAATGGCAGCTGCTGCCGGTGCGCTCGGTCGAGACGCGTTCCTTCCGGCTTGCCGGGCAGTTGGAACCGGCGTACGCCGTGCGAGGCGACAACTTCGATTGGAGCCAGGACGGGCGGACGCTCAGCGTCGCGGTCACCAACGGGATGGGGGAGAGCCTGACGGCGTCCATGCTGACGACGCTCGCCATCACCGCGTTGCGGAACGCCCGGCGCGGCGGAGCGGACTTGGTGGACCAGGCCGCCCTCGCCGATCAGGCCATCTGGTCGTACCACGTCGGCAAGCAGTACGTGTCCACGTTGCTGATCGAGCTCGACCTGCGCAGTGGTCGGCTGCGGGTGGTCGATGCCGGGTCGCCGCGCATGTGGCGGGTGCGAGGTGACGAGATCGAGCGCATCGAGCTCGACGCCCAGCTCCCGCTCGGGATGCTGGAGGAGACCGAATACCAGGCCCAGGAGTTCCAACTCGAACCCGGCGACCGGCTCTTCGTGCTCACCGACGGCGTCTATGCGGCAGCCCGGGCGTCGCGGAACTACGACGTCGCCTCGCTGCAGCGGACACTGCGCGCCAGTCGCCTGCTGCCGCCGGCCGAAGCCGTCCGCGCGCTGATGAGCGACATCCGCGTCTTCTTGGCAGACCACGATCTGGACGACGACGCCGTAGCGGTGTGCTTGGACTGGAACGGGACGGATCTGTGACCGAGCTGGTCGACTGCCGACCGCGGCAGTCGACCAGCACTCGATGCAACTCGACGAGCGTCCGCCGCGAAAGCACCAGGCCGGCCAAGCGCCTGGAGTTCCTACTCGTCCGGTTGAGCCGGCTTGTCCAGCCTCTTCCGCAGGTGTCCGAGGGTGCGGCTGAGGATGCGGGACACCTGCATCTGCGACACACCGACCTGGTCGGCGATTTGCGTCTGGGTGAGGCCGTGGACGAACCGGAGCAGCACGATTCGCCGGTCGCGGTCCGCGAGCTCCTCCAGCAGCGGGCGGATCGTTTCGCGATCCTCGACGCCGTGCAGATCTTTGTCGAGCTCACCGAGCGCGTCGACCTTCGCGACCCCGTCCGCGTGGGTGAACATCTCGTCCAGCGAGGCGCTGCGGTAGGCGTTGGCCGCCTCCAAGCCCTCGTACACCTCGTCGACGCTGATTCCCAGGCGCTGCGCGAGGTCGCTGGGCGTTGGCGCGTGTCCGAGTTCCTGCGCGAGGGTGGAGATGCCGGAGGAGACCAACAGGTACAGTTCCTTCACCCGTCGCGGAGTTCGCACCGCCCACGCGGAGTCGCGGAAGTACTTGCGCACCTCGCCGGTGATGGTGGGGACCGCGTACGCCAAGAAGTCGGTTCTGAGCTCGGGGTCGAACCGGTCGACGGCGTTGATGAGGCCGAGCCTCGCGACCTGGGTGAGGTCCTCCAGCGGTTCGCCTCGGCGGCTGAACCGGCGCGCGATGCGCTCGGCCACCGGGAGGTACGCCTCGATCAGCTCATCCCGAAGTACCTGGCGGCGTGGATCGCTGTCGTCCAAGGCGACTAACTCGGCGAACATCGCGGCCAGCGCATCGTCGTCGGGATCCGGCCGCGTGCCGGTTCGGATCGAGGATCTCATGGCCCGACCGTCCGTGTCTTGATCAATTCGATCCGCACCAGATGGTCGCTTCCGGGGTGAACGGCTACCACCTCGGTCGACACCTTGTCCGCCAAGGCTGTGAGCACCCTCCAGCTGAACGTATCGGTGCGAGGCCCGGCACCGTCCGCCGACTCGACTTCGGCGGTCATGGCGAATTGGACGGCATCGCTGGAGAGCTGGCAGGACAGCCACGAGCCCGGCTGGGCCAGTTGCACCAGCGATGCGCACGCTTCCTCGACGGCCAACCGGAGGTCGGCGATCGCATCGACGTCGAAGTCCGAGCGCATGGCCAGATCGCCGACCACGGCACGCAGCACCGGGAGCTGTCCGGGCCGGGCCGCGATGCGGATTTCGACCACTGTGGACTCTTCAGGGCTGGCTGCTGCGCCCTCGGTCATTCTCGATCACCCCGTTGAGTCACGCGCGCCGTCGCTTCGCCGCGACCTTACTACGGATACCGATGCGGCCTGCAAGGCCAGCATGTTGCCGCGATCCCGTCCGGGGCACGGCTCCTGCCTCCCGGCCGCGGCGACGCGAGACCAGCTTGGTTGCCGCACGACAACGAATTCCGCAGCGAGATCCAGTACCCGTCCGCCCGATGTTGTTCGGGAACTGGCGTACCTGGGTACCAGCACGTGTGTCGCTCCGCAGGTGTGCTTCCCCCTGCCTGCGGAGCGACACCGAACGGCGAACGTTCGGGGCAACCCGAGTGGAGCACGAGTCATGGCGAACACCGCGCACCTCGCGGTTGCTGGGGACGGCGAGGCATTCGAGCTGATCATTCGCGGCGATGAACTGCTGCAGCGGGAACCGGGGAGGCTACTGTGGACGATTCGTCCGGGGCTTGCGGCCGGCTCCGCCGTAGCCAGCGTTCGGCGCCGCGCTGTCCTCGGGGTCTCGCCGTTGGTGGGGCGCCAAGCCGGCAGCCCGACCATGCCAGGGCTGACCAGGTCGAAACCGGCGAACATCGCCTCGACCTCCGGCTGCGAGCACAGGCTCACCTGGGCCACCGAGCGCTCGTAACCGCGATCATCAGCGGGCCACTGGGCCGGTCGAGGTCGAGCAGGTCTCGCAGCTCCGGCGCGGCCAGGACCTCCTCCGGCGATCTGTGGGCTCGAACGATCATCGCTGCTGATCGGACGGCAGCGCGAGTCCACCAGGACTCTTCGAGTTGGATTGACGGGACAGGAGAAGGACACTCCGGCGGGTGCGGATCGGTCGACTAGCGCGGCAAGTTTCGCGGGTCGCCCGGGCGCGGGTTCGGCTTGCCCGCGATGGTGATCCAGAGGTCCGGGTCGAAGTGGTCCCGCGGTAGCTGCGCGACCATATAGCGGACGCTGCGTTCGACTTTCACGCGCCAGAGGCGCGCGGCTTCGTTGCCGTCGCCGTTGCGGAGCGCGTCGAAGATCGTGGCGTTTTCGCGGGCGATCAAGTCACCGGCTTCGGCATAGCCCAGTCGCAGGACGGAGATGAACATCCGCAGGCGCATGGTGAGGCGTTCGAAGAACGAGGAGGCTTGCGGCAAGTTCGCGGTCCGCGCGATCGCGTCCTGGAAGCACAGGTCGGCTTCGCCGATGCGCACGTCGTCGCTGTTGCGCGCCGCGGCGCGGACCTCGGCGAGGGCCGCGTTGACCGGTTGAAGATGGGCGTGGCCGAGCACCGCGACCCGGCGCATCACCAGCGCTCCCAGCGAGGCGCGCACCGCGTAGAGGTCGAGGATGTTCGTCGCGCTGACGTCGGGGACTGCGGCTCCGCGGTTTGGGAGCCGCTCGAGCATTCCTTCCTCGGCCAGGACGCGCAGGGCTTCGCGGATCGGACCCCGCGAAACCCCCAGCCTGGCGGCCAGCGGCGCTTCCTTGACGCGCTCTCCGGCGTGGTACTGGCCCGTGGCGAGTGCTTCACGCACCAGATGCACGACCCGGTCCGTGGTTCCGGACGCCGTGGCCGAATCGTCCGGTATCGCGCTGGTGGGCTCCAGGTCGTGTCCCGTTTGCTCCGACGCAGTCTCGCTCACAGATTTCGAGTCGTTATTAATGCCGCGGTTGGCGGCGCCGCTCCACAGGGCGCGAGGGCTCTTCGCCCACGAGTATGGGCTCGTGCGCGGGGTCCAGGTGCTGCACCAGGCCCGGACGTCGTTGCGGACCTTGGTCAGCGACGCGGCGAAACCGAACAGGTTCTCGTGGCCGGGCAGCGGGTTGTTCGCCAGGAGGAAGTCGATCTCGTCGATCCAGGACGACGGGTCGGGTGCGTTGTCGCAGCGGAAGCGCGGGTGCCCGTGCTGCCACTCGTCGACCGTTCGCAGCGCCGACTCGTCCAGGCCGCCGGCGAGCAGGTGGACGTTCATGCTGGCAGCCACTGTGCGGTCGAGGTGCTCGAGGAATTCGCGCAGGGGAGCGTGACTCCCGGACGTTCCGGTGGTCACGCCCCGGAGCGAGGCGAAGGCGTTCGCCACGGCGAACAGGTTGCGCGTTTCGGCGCGCCGCCGGTCCACGCTGCGTCCGGCGGGCCGTTGATCGCGTAGGGGTGTGCTGTGCGGGGTGGCCGAGACGGCTAGCACCCGCATCGGGGGGTCGAGGAACAGGCCGACCACGTCGTGGATCTCCGCCGGTAGCAGCGAAACCTGGCCGGCGCGCCGCGGCGAGGAACCGGGTGCCGGGTGGATGCGGTGGGCGCTCCAGATGCGGTTCACGGTGGTCTGGCTCAGACCGGTCTCGGCCGCCATCGAACGCGTCGACCAGGCGTGTCTGGCACCCGGGGCTGGTGCGAGCGTGCGGACGAGAACGGTCGCGACCGCGTCGTCATCGACCGCGCGTGGCCGTCCTGGACGGGGTTGCTCGTGCAGGCCGTCCAGCCGTTGGTCGAGGAAGCGGGACCGCCACTTGCCGACCACGTCCCGGGAGATGCCGAGGCTTTGGGCCACCGCGGTGTTGGTGCTCTCGTGCTCGCAGCACAGCACGATCTGGGCCCGCAGCGCGAGGGCCTGCGAGCAGGTGCGGCTGCGGGTCCACTTCAGCAGTGCGGCCCGTTCGGTATCGGTGAGGACCACGGGGTTGCGGGGCCTGCCGACCACGGTTGAAGAGTAGGCGAATTTCTGGTTCAGGTGAACAACCGTGCTCCACAGATGCCCACGGGGCATTGTTGACAACTCGGACCGTTCGCATACTTCGGTGGCCACGCCGCCGGCACCCACAAGGCACCGCGAGCTCGCTTCGACCACAACGACACCGCCCGCTCCGGCGGTGCGAACGCACGGGACGCAGTCTGCGAGGCCCGGAGGTTCCGGACCCCGCAGTCGGTGCTCTGCGCGTCCGCCGCGCCCGAGCAGGGCCCGCGATGAGGAGCTCGTCGTGAGTAGTTCCATCATTGATGACCAGCCCTACGGGCGCTTCCACCGCAAGCTCTTCTTCCTCTCCGCTGGCGGGCCGTTCCTCGACGGCTACATCCTCAGCGTCATCGGCGTGGCCATCACCGGGGCGACGCGCGAGCTGGGGCTGACGTCCCTCGCCGAGGGCTTGGTCGGTGCCGCGGCGCTGGTCGGCGTGCTGGTCGGCGGTTTCGTGTTCGGTTGGGTGACCGACCGGGTCGGCCGGCAGGTCATGTACACCATCGACTTGATCGCCCTCGTCGCCGCTTCGGCGCTGTCGTTGTTCGTGACTGAGGCGTGGCAACTCGTCCTGCTGCGCTTCATCGCCGGGGTGGCGGTGGGGGCCGACTACCCGATCGCCACGTCGTTGCTCGCCGAATGGCTGCCCGTGCACCGACGGGGCCGCACGATGGGGGCCCTGGTCGCCGCGTGGTTCGTGGGTGCATCCGCGTCCTACGCGGTGGGCTACCTCGTGGCTGCGGCCGGTGGGGAGGACCTGTGGAACTGGGTCCTGGCCAGTGCGGCGGTGCCGGGCTTGATCATCCTGCTGGCCCGCATCGGAACACCGGAATCTCCTCGCTGGCTGCTGCGCCACGACCGCCCGCAGGACGCGGCGGAAGCGATTCGTACGGCGTTCGGCCGCTACCCGACGGAGCAGGAACTCGCGCGCTTGGCGGAGACCGAACCGGCGAAGAACTCTCGACTGTCCGATGTGTTCACCGGAGGTTACCTGCGGCGCACCTTGTTCGTCGGCGGGTTCTGGTTCTGCCAGGTCGCGCCCGCGTTCGCCATCTGGACCTTCTACCCGGTGATCCTCGGTGCCTACGGGTTCGAAGCGGGCGACACCGCGCTGCTGTGGTCAATGGTGGTCAGCCTGGTCACCCTGGCTGGCTGCGTGCCGTGCATCAGGTGGGTGGAGACCTACGGGCGCAGACCCGTCATCATCTGGACCTTCGTGGGCGTGTCCGCGTCGATGGCTGCGCTGGGTTCGTTCCCCGGTATGGCCGCCGCACTGGCCATCCTGCTGTTCGTCGTCAACGCCCTCGCCCAGGGCGGCGGCAACATCCTGCAGTGGATCTATCCGACAGAGCTGTTCCCCACCGACATCAGGGCGTCCGCGGTCGGCGTGGCCAGCGCGATCAGCCGCGTCGGTGCGGCTGCGGGCACTTACCTGCTCCCGGTCGGGCTGGAAGCGATCGGGCTCGGTCCGACCATGCTCGTCGGGGCTGGGCTCTCGGTCATCGGAACCGCGATGTGCGTGGCCTGGGCCCCGGAGACCAAGGGGCAGGCGCTGCACGAATCCGCTGCCGTCCCGCCGCAGTCCGAAGTACGAGCCAGCTAGGAGAAAAAGATGTCAGTCACCCGCGACCCGCTGCTGACCCCGTTCCGGATCAAGAACCTCGTCCTGCGCAACAGGATGGTGAGCACCTCGCACGAGCCCGGCTACGGCGAGGACGGCATGCCCACCGAGCGGTACCGGGCCTACCACGTGGAGAAGGCGCGCGGTGGGGTTGGCCTGACCATGATCGGCGGCAGCTCGGTGGTGAGCGTTGACAGTCCGCCGTCGTTCGGCAACCTGCACCTGTACTCCGACGAGATCGTGCCGTGGCTGCGGCAGTTGTCCGACGAGGTGCATGCCGAGGGCGCGGCGGTTATGTGCCAGATCACGCACCTCGGCCACCGCACCAGCAACTACACCGAGTCGTGGCTCCCCACGGTGTCGGTCGGCAACCTCCGGGAACCGGCGCACCGCGCATTCACCAAGCAGGCCGAGATCGCCGACCTGGAACGCATCGCAGCCGACTACGCGGCCGGCGCCGCGCGCTGCGAGGCGGGCGGCCTCGACGGCATCGAGATCCAGGCCTACGGGCATTTGCTCGACAGCTTCTGGTCTCCCGCGCTGAACAACCGCACCGACGACTACGGCGGTTCCTTCGACAACCGGATGCGCTTCCCCCTCCAGGTCATCGCCGCGATCCGCGCCGCGGTCAGCGATGAGTTCGTCGTCGGCATCCGCATGGCCGTCGACGAACAGCTCCCCGGTGGTGTCGACGAGGACGAGGGCCTGGCCATCGCTCAGGTGGTGGTGGACGCGGGGATCGACTTCATCAGCGTCATCCGCGGCCACATCGCCACCGAAAGCGGTCTGTCCGACGTGATTCCGCCAATGGGCGAGGCCTCGGCACCGCACTTGGACCTCGCCGCCCGGGTGAAGCGCAAGATCGACGTGCCGATCATGCACGCGGCCAAGATCGCGGACGTGGCCACCGCGCGGCACGCCATCGACGACGGGCTGCTCGACCTCGTCGGCATGACGCGTGCCCTGATCGCCGACCCGCACCTGGTCGCCAAGATCGAGGCCGGGCAAGAAGAACGGATCCGTCCTTGCGTAGGGGCCAGCCTGTGCATCGACGCCGCTTACATCGGAGAACCCGCCTCCTGCATCCACAACCCGTCAACCGGTCGGGAGCTCCGCCTCCCGCACCGGATCAGCGCAGCGCCGCAAGCCAAGAACACGGTGGTGGTCGGTGCCGGGCCTGCTGGCCTGGAGGCCGCACGGGTGCTGGCCGAACGCGGCCACCACGTCACGGTGTTCGAGGCTGCTCCCGGGCCCGGTGGCCAACTGCGCTTGGCGTCCCGGGTGCAGCGGCGGCGGGATCTGATCGGCATCGTGGACTGGCGGGTGGCCGAATGTACCCGCGCGGGGGTGCGGTTCCAGTTCAACCACCTCGTCGAAGCCGATGAGCTCCGCGGGCCGGATACCGATGTGGTGATCATCGCGACCGGGGGAGTGCCGAACACCGATTTCCTGGACTTCGGGGCGGATCTGGTGCACGACACGTGGGACGTCATCTCCGGTGCCGTGCTCCCGACCGGTTCGGTGCTGGTCTACGACGACCACGGCGGGCATCCCGGCTTGGACGTCGTGGAGTTGCTGGCCGGCAGCGCGGCGCAGGTGGAGTGGGCCAGCCCGGAACGGACGGTCGCGGTCGACGTCGGCAGCGTCAACGCACCGCCGTACCTCCGCACCATGCTCAACCACGACGTCCGCATCAGCCTGATGCACCGGCTGGTCGGCGTGGAGCGCGACGGAGACGCGCTGCTGGCCACCTTCACCAGCGATCCGATCCGCCGCTCGTTCACCCGTCGCTTCGACCACGTCGTCGTCGAGCACGGAACGCTGCCCAACGCCGAGCTCTACGAGCAGCTCAAACCGCACTCGACGAACGAAGGCGAGATCGACTACACGAAGCTCCTCGACCGAACACCGCAGGACCGGCTGCGCAACGAGGACGGCAGGTTCCAGCTGTTCCGCATCGGCGACGCGGTCAGCAGCCGCAACGTGCACGCCGCTGTGCTGGACGCATTCCGGCTCTGCTCAGCCGTATGAGAACAGGCTCCGGCGGTGCGGGGAAGCGCGCCGTTCCACATCGCAGATCTCCGACGCTCTCGGAGCCTGATGTCGGCGTCGGCAGACCGCCGGCTTGTGCCGCATCAAGCAACGTTGATCGGATATTGAGGCTGCCGCCGATTTCGGGCGAAATCGGCTATGAAGTAGTGGCCCTCCTGGCGAGATCCGCCGATGATACCCATGATCAAAAAACGCTGCTGGACCGTCGATACTGCCTGTAGTCGTTGCGAGCAAGGCTGTTGATGCGACGAGGCCCCGCACCGTGGGTTATCCGTGGGTGCGGGGCCTCGCTGCTGTCCGGGCTTGATCAGTCGTCGTTGTCGGTGTTAACCAGGTCCTCTACCTTGTCGTCACCCTGCGACCAGTGATCGATGTCCCGCTCGAACTCATCCTTCGGCTTGCCCGACAGTGGCTGTCGTCTGCCCCGCATCGATGTCCTTCTCCTTCTTCCGCTCAGCGGGCGTGAAGGTGTTTTGGACGTCAGGCAGGTGTGCCTTCACCAGGTGCACCAGGTGCAGCGATCGTTTCAATGCGTCCCCGAACACCGTAGGCTGTTGCTTCGACGTCCAACGCTCTTCGGCACCGCACAGGTTGCATGTCTGTGTGTCGTCTTTCGCAACGCTGTACTCAAGCTGGATCGGGTGCACGCGGACGGTTGCCATACTCGGTTACTCCTCGGCTCGGCACGATGGTTGAACACCTCCCCTCACTTTACGTGATCGATCGTCCGGACAGGCCGTATCAGGTCAATCGACCGTCCGGGGGTCTGCCGGTGAGGCGGGAGCGGCCGGTTGGCAAGCCCGGAAGGACCCAAACAACTTGCCAACCGGCCGCGACGGCCCGGTTCCAACAGGGGAGGAGTGCGCCGCGTGTCGGGGCGCAGCACACATACGAACCGAGCCGCGTCTGAGATCAACCTGACTGCGGGTGAACGCCCCCGACGAACTCCGGTGCGCACAAGAGGCCGCAACCGCTCGCTCGGCAGTCGTGGTTACGGGTGTACTCGGCGAGTGCATCGCTTACGCATACCTCGCAAGGTCGGGCGGAGAGCAGCCGGTTGGAGACAACGCCCATGACGAGCCCACATCTCGTTTGTTTCGTGCCAGGCTTTCGCTCGTGGACGGTCCCAAGATGATCAGTCCATACATCCCGGACGGCACCGGACGGTTCCGCTTGGTCCGCAAACAGTTGCGTACTGCCCGCTGAACTTCTCGCTTCCACGCCCGTTTTCCTTCCGCACCGCTTGGTGTTGGTGGAGCAGTCCCCGCCGATGTCGGGGGGCTTCCAACGACGGGGACCGCCCTGGCCTCGAAGTTAGGGGGCGAAAGCTCGATGAACCCCAACGTTTTGTTTGGGGAACCCGATCGGACGCACCGTACCCTGATAGGTATGCGGTTGGACGATGAAGCGACAGTCGGCGAACGCATCGCCTACTTCCGGCGGCGACGCGGCTACAGCCAGGCGGTTCTGTCCGGTTTGCTTGGGCGTTCCGAAGAATGGTTGTCGCAGATCGAGCGTGGTGCTCGCGACCTGGACAAGCTATCAACGATTCTGCGAGTCGCGGAAGCGCTAAAATTAGAGCCAACGAAACTACTGCCGGGACCATTCCATTCTACGCCGCGTCTGGGTGCTAATGGCGCAACGTTGGGCACCGCGCCCGAAGTGGTGCCAGCGATTGAAACCGCAATGCTCAGGTATGACGGAATCGCGTCACTTATTGGGGTTCCCGATCGTGGTCCGGTAAACACAGACGAGCTCAGAAGGTCCATCTCGTTCGCTTTTGTCTGTTCTCAGACTGAGCAGTGGTCACGCATGGCACCTCTGGTGCCCGAGATGATCACGGACAGCTATCACGCGGTCCGCCAAGCCGACAGCGACGCAAGTAAGCGCGAGGCGAAGACTTTGGAAGCTCTCGTCTATCGCGTAACGAGCGGAATGCTGGATCGTCTCGGCGAAACACGCTTGCCGTGGGTTGCCGCAGAACGATCTATGGCAGCAGCGGAACAAACCGGAGATCCACTGTTGATCGCGGGGGGGGCATGGAGATTAGCCGTTGTTCTGCGCCACGCTGGACGTCTAGCCGAATCCACTGATGTGCCCATTGCGGCAGCGGACGCACTCCGCAGAAACGACAAAAATGCTAGTCCTGAGCACCTCAGCATGTACGGTTCTTTGTTGCTAAAGGGTGCGGTTGGAGCGGCGACCATGAACGACCATTCAGCGGCACGGGATTACCTTCGTGAGATTGAACGTACCGCAGAACGCATCGGGCAGGATCGCAACGATTTCTGGCTAGCATTTGGACCTACGAACGTCGCGATTCATCGAGTATGGCTCGCCCTGGAAATGGGCGACCCTTCTCGCGCGATCGATCTGTCGGATTCGGTCCCAATGGGCCGCCTGCCACCTGAACTAGCGGAACGACGCACGTCGCATTTGATTACCGTGGCATGGTCTTTCTACCTCCGCAGGAAATACCGCGAAGCGCTGGACCTGCTCAAGGAAGCAAAAGAAGTCGCTCCCGAACAATTGATCTTTACCAGTCGTGTGCACAGCATGTTGCGCGGAATTCTTCAGCGAGAGAGAAGATCTATTAAGACTGACCTGCGGGAGCTTTCCGATTTTGTAGGCGTCGCCGCATGACATGGTGGCCCCGGTCGTTTCACCGGGGCCACCGTTGTGTCTGAAGGTTTAGAATGTTCCGGCTAAGCTGTGGCGGATCTCGCAGAGAGGGCCACTGTTTCATGGCCCATTTCGCACGAAATTGCCACCTCCCCAAGGCGGCCGGGATGGTGGGTGGGCTGCGAGCGCATGATGATCAATAGGCCGATCAAGGTTCGTAGACGCGGCAGCAGCAGGCTCTGCTGCAGTTCGCGCACGTGTCGGTGCGCCGCGCGACCGGACCGGCGGACCTGGTCGACACCGACCAGTGGCGGACCGGTGAGGTCAACGTCGCTTCCGGTTGGCGGGTGAAGGTGACGAGCTACGTCATCGAGAACGGCACCCGCACCGAGGTGGACCGTTCGGTGCTAATCCTGGGCGCGGTCAGCAGCTCGCTTTCCCGGTGAGGAAGGGCGGCCGGTTCCCGGAACCGTCACCCGGCGCTACGCAACGAGCCGATCGAGAATTCACCCCCTACGCGCGGGAGACGCGGGAGAACGCGTTCAATCGGTGTCGATATTGGCCGATATTGGTGATGTCGAAACAGGTGAGGGGCACCCTTGGGCGACTGTGCCGCTCAAGGGTGCCCCTCACCTCGTATCCCGGCGCGGGAGTACGCGTTCAACCGTGTCTATATTGGACGAGCTGGGTGACGTCGAAAACTGGGGTCGACGCCGGAAGGCGTCCGAGGGGGGGGCTGTTGCGGAATCCCTTGGGCAGAAGCGGAACGCAATGGGAGTCGACGAGTCCAGATCGTTTGTATGCGCGCCTAGAGATCCAGCGAAACTTTTAGAACGGATGAGCGTGATCCTGGTCGCGTCGGTGCTGTCGTGGGCGATCTTCTTACTCGCCGGCTGGATCTGACGGCGCCGGGGCCGGAGGCGCAGCCAGCTCCGGGTTCCACCGTGCTCCGAGCGTCGGGCGAGGTACCCGAGGCGTTGGCGTCACGCTCGGCTGTGGAGAGATTCTCGTTGCGCCGGTGCCCCTCGGGGCGCCGACGCGGGTTGCGGACTTGGTGCCGCCTCCATGACTTCTTGGCCTCGGGCGTCGACGACCTTGGTGAACAGGTGTTGTGCAGCTCCGAAGATGACGGCCCAGCCGATGATCTGCGCCGATGAATCGAGGGACGTCAAACCGGGTACGAAATCGCCGCGCATGAGAAGGAGCCCGAGCACGGCTGTCAAGGCACCGGCCGGGAGCTTGAGGCACGCGAGCGCGAGCGGCACGTTGGATGCGGTCGGGTTACCTCTGAGCTGGTGTAGCGTTGCGGCAGCGGTCACCGCCGCCGCAACGAACCCGGCGGTTTCGACGACTGCGTAGTCGCCACTCGACGCGGCCAACGCCGCGCTCACGTTCATATTTCCGGTGAACGGGTGTTGGTCGAGCGGACACACGACTATCAGTCCGCGAGGTGGTTCGAGAACCTGTGCTGACGGCACGTTGGGGGTGGGCCCGAAGCAGATCGGCAGCAGTGTCGGAATGAGGGCGCTGAAAATCGCGATCGTGACAGCTATGCCCAGCAGGCCGATGGCCCAACACCACACCAGTTGGGAGAAACTGCGCTCGCGGACGACCTCGCGCTCTTGAGCCCGGTACGCCTCACGCACGGCGTCGATCACGGTCTGTCGTTGAGCCTGGACGAGTCTGCCGCCCTCGGAGCTCTTGAAGATCTGCTCGACGGCCAAACGGCGCCTGTCCTCGGGCAGCAGGCTCGCCTCGAGCAGCATGAGGAGGTCGGCCAGCATGCCGTGGAGATCTTCGAGCGAAACCATCTGGAGCGCGAGGACGTGGGCCGCGTGGATGTGGGCGAGCGCGCTGTCCACCCCGTGCGCCCGCCGCGGCCACTGAGTGCCGAGGACATCGCTGTGAGCGCACTCGAGGTGGTCGCGGGCATTGGCCGCCAACTTCTCGGTGCACAGCCCGCTCGGCGCGGAGCAGTTCTCCGCCCAGTCCACGAATGCCCTCAGCTCGTCTATGCGGGCGAGTGCCCTGTACCCCCAAGGCCATCGCCAATCGGAGTCTCGGCGCGAAGCGGTTCGTGGGGAGTTCACGGCTCTCACCTGCGCAGCGATCGAGCAGCCGACACCGCGGCCCACGCCACCTCTGGATGCCGGATGTCGGAGTGGGCCTGGGCGAACCGGGACAGGTTCCGGTTGATGACGTCGTTGGCGTCGAGGCGGTAGAACACGTCCGGCTGGAACCCGTAGTCCGTGCCCTGCTGGCCCATCTTGAGGGTCTGGGCCCCGCTCTGCTGGTAGCCGTCGTAGCCCATCGCTCCCCAGCGGTAGTTGATCCGGTCCACCAACTCGGCGTCATGCCAGGCCAGCCTGCTGGCGTTGGGATACAACCAGGCGACTGCGCGGTCGGCCTCGCTGAACGTGCACACGAGCGGGCCGTCGACCCGGTCGACGCAATCGGCCAGCACACCCGCGCCGTCCCGCACCGGAGCTCGCGGTGCGAACGCGAAGTGGCTGAAAGCGCCCTGCAGCAGGTACAGGGACTTGACCGGGCTGTTCGCGCCACGCAGCTCAGGCGGGAGCCCGCTGAGGGCGAACGAAACGAGCCGGGCGCCGAAGCTGTGGCCGAGGAGATGCACGCGCACACCGGGGATGGTGTGCGCCATCTGCCCGAGCAGGGGGCCGAGGCCGTCGCGGCCGACCACCCCGGCGCGTTCCTTCATCTCGTAGTAGCTGAGGACCCGCAACGTCTCTCGCGCTCCCCGCCACATCCGCCCGAACGGGCTGAGCGCCCGCTCGCTTCCACCGTCGACGGGTGCGAGGGCCGCCATCGCGTCGAACACTCGTCCCGGTGGTGCGCTGAGCACCGCTGCTTCGCCCGCGTCCTCCGGGGCGTTGCTGGAAGTGGTCACGAGTCCTCTCGTGAGGCGGAGGAACTCCAAGAGCCGGTCCCGGTCCTGCGGCTGCCGGTCGAGCAGCTGGCCGATCTCGTCCAGCCGCTCCTCCTGGGCCGGGAAGGCAGGCGCGAGCGCCTTCGCGAGGTCGGCACCGGTGGACGTTTCCCCGGTGCGTTGTGGGGACGCCAGAGCTCCTAGGTCCTGCGTCGCCGATGATCGCGGGACCGGCGGACCGGTATCTCCCGGGGCATCCTCGGGGAACAGCAGTGCGGGCCACAGCACGCCGACGAACGCCGTATTCGCCCGCTGCTCGGCCGAGAGCATCCCCGCGATGAGCCCGAACATCGCCGCGTTCAGGTCACGTGCCCCGTCGAAGGAGCTGTTCCAGCCGTGGCTGAAGACGAATAGCTCGCGCAGCCCCGCTGTCGTCTCGGGCAGGTTTCCACCCTGGCGGAGCACGCCCGCAGCGTCGAACTCGACCTCCCAGTACGGCACATCGCCGAGATGTGACTCCATCTCTCCTCCCCAGATCGCAGACACTGCACCGCGAAAAGACGGTTCTGCATGGACCAAAGAGGATCCGGCAGGTTCCGGACGAGGCTCATCGCTCGCAAGGGCTGGGCCCGGCTAGCGGTCGGTCGGTACGGCGATTTCGCCGTCTTCCCGCATGAGCCGATCCAGGACCTCGTCTGGCATCCACACCCGGTGCGGGTAGTCGGTGCCCCAGGAGTTCAGGATCGGCACGGCACCCAGCTCGTCCGCGCGAGTGTTGCCGAGCACGGCATGTACGTCATCAACCGATACTGCCCAGCGGAACACCTTGATGCCGGCGGCCGCGTCGGCGGCGTAGTGGGTGCGCTCGGTGTAGTCGTCGTTGGCGTAGGAGTTCGCCCAGTCGACGTGCCCTGTCGAGGCCAAGACCTCGGCCGCGGCGCGGCAGGACGTCCCGTTGGAATCGCCCGGTTTGGTCTCGGGCCACTGATCGCGTTCCTTGCCCCGATCCCACAACCACCAGGCCGTGTACATCTCCTCGTTGAGGATCGTCATGCACCGGGTCCAGGCGAATCCGACGCAGGCGCCCTCGCTGCCCTGGTCGTAGAACTTCCACCACTCCTCGCGGTCGGGTTCCCCGCCGGGTTCCAGGCACACGGCGTGCCCGCCCCGAATCCTGGTCAGCGACTTCGCCCCCTCCCGGGCCACGAACGGAACACCGTCCTGGCCCGCTTGGGGGCGGTCGAATTCGGTGTACCAGTTGACACCGATCACCACCGGTACTTCTGCGGGTTGGCTTGCAGCGGTCAACGGGTATTGCTCGACGTGGCGCCAATCGTCGGGGAGGAAACGCCCCAGGCGCTGATCATCTGGATCTCGATCGATCGGGCGGTACCGCATGGCTCCTCCACTCTCGCTGCGCAGCTGCCCGTTCGCTGGAACGCGGGCGGGCAAGACCAGTAAGCCGGTGGCGCGCGGGCGGCAGCAATGAGCACATCGATCCAAACAGGATCCAGGCGGTCCACCCATCGGCGAACCAGTCGGTGCCCGCCGCTCGAGCCGCCAGAGGCGGCAGCACCGCGTGACTTGCCGGTTGATCGTGTGCCGGGTCGAGGACAAATCCACCCGATGCCCTCGTCTGGCGGTACTACGCCTGCGGCGAAAACTAACGTTCCGTTACCTGCACCATCAATCAGGACTAGATTGCAAACGGCTTCTAGAGCACCAAGTTCGAGTAGTCGTCCTTCAACGGCACCCGGTCCAGTCGTGCTTCGAGCCCGTCGGATGTCAAGGGGGTTTCGTGCGGTTCGAGGTACTGGAAATCAAGACCCACGCGTTCTCGAAGTTGTTCCAGCGAGACGCGGTACGTCCCGGCATCGAAAACGGCTTCGAAGGGGAGCATGTCTTCGATAAGTTGCGTTTGCTCGAGCAGGTACCCGGAAACGCGCAGCGCACCAGCGGGTTTGCAGTAGCCGACGACCTTCCAGTACGCCAGCGGGAGCCGGACGCCCTTGTACAGCGGGTCGTCATCGGTCATGACCGGGCCGGTGAACACGGTCATCTTCTTGTCCGTCAGGTCGGCGTTGTCGAGGATGAAGTTCTCAAGACCCTGCCAGAGCTCTTTCCCCTGGTTGAACTTCTCGTGCTGCGGCGCGCAGTTCGTGAAGTGGAACGTGTCGTCGTTGGCTCGTGCCAGGTCGTCTCCCCAGACCGGATCGAGCCGCCGGACGAGGTGCCCCCGGTCCAGCGCGTTGCGCCGGTAGAGGGCCTCGCCGATCTGCTCCGATTCTGCGATGCGGGAGTCGAAGTACCACTTGTCCGCCTGTCGCTGGAAATCGATGCTCCTGCTGCCGTCGATGTTCACCACTGTGTAGTAGGCGAGTTGGCGGCGCCGGTTCACGACAATGCTGAAGTGTGTGTAGGCGAGGACAGTGGGATCTCCGCCGGGCGGGCCGTTGTTGGCCTTCGCGGCGTTGCGGCGCTGTTCCTCGGAGAGTTCCGGCAGCGGTAATTCGGGCCCGAGGAACTCCGGGTCGTACCCGGTGTAGCCCTCGTAGTAGGTGCGGGGGCGGGCGATTTCGAGCGGCGCGCCATCGAGGTACTCGACCTGAGCGATTCCGGCAGCGGTCGATTCCCCCACTTCTACCGTGATGTTGAGCGGAACGGACAGCTTGTGCTGCATGATCGGGCCTTTCGTGTCGTGGTCGACTCGTCGGGTGCTCTTCAGGAGAATTCCACCCCGGCCCGCTGGAGTAGCGGGTCGTCCGCAAACCGCCACAGCGGCACCGCCTCGTTGCCCTGGAGGTATCGACCTCCGAAGTGCAGGCCGATGACCATCGACGTTTCGAGGTCGAGCAGGCACGATCCTGAATTGCCGCCGAGGGTCGAGCAGTCGTGGATGACGTTGCCCGATGCGGAACGAACCTCGCCCGGCTGCAGTCGCTTGACGTTGTAGACGCCGGCGAAGATCCGCTGCATATCCTCCGGATCGTTGCGCCTGGAGTCGGCGGCCGGATAACCGACGACGTACACCTTGGTCCCGCTGCGAACACCGGGGGCGCGGGCGATGGGCAGGGGATCGATGCGAGGCGTTCCGCCAGGGCCGTCCGGCGCGCACCGCAGCAAGGCCAGGTCGACGGCGTCGTGCATGCCGATGATCTCGGTCAGCCGCAGCTCTCGGGGATGCGAAGCCGACAGTTCCTCGTTGTAGTCCACCCGTCCCGTCATGCCGGGGGCGAACGACCACGCGCGACCATCGTTGCTGGCGAACTCGGTTGCGACGTGCCGGTTGGTCATCACGACGTCCGCTGCCGCCAACCAACCCGTCCCCACCCAATCGATGTCCGGATGCCCCTCGACCTCGATCCGTCCGACGCGGGGCAGGACGTCCTCGATGGCGGCCCGGTGGTTTTCGAGTTCGTCGGTCCAGGGTTGTGGCGCCGGGAAGAACTGACTGTCCTGCACCAGAATCGCGGGCCTGGCCATGAGCAGGACGATCGCCTCCAGCGCCGCGCGCTCGTCCGCATCGACGTCGGCGCGGGCGCCATCGCGCAGCAGCTTCCGGACAGCGGTGCGTCCGGCCGGGACCAACTCCTCCAGGTGCCCGCGCGATTCCGCCTCGAGTCGTGGCAGCTCGCCCGGCTCGGCACCGACGACTGGCTTCGTCACGTACTGCGAGCGCCCGGGGGCGATCTTGCGGACGACAACTGCGTTGTCGTCGTTCAACTCTTCTTCGATCCGTGGCAGATCGCGTTCGTGGCGCAGTGCTTCTGCTACGACCTCATGCCCGGACATCATTCCCCCTCATATCAGCCAACATCCGTGGTCCGGCGGTAACCAGCTGCGCCATGCAATTACCTCCCGCGGGCTAATCCGGGCGGCAGTTGGAGTGCGGTCTGTTATTGGGCGGGAGGGCGTGGTGCAGCGTGGAACGGACAAGGACGGAGTGGTCCAAGCGTTGCTGCCGGGCCCAAGCAGCGGCCGCGGCACGGCCCTGCAATCCCAGCTTGTCCAGGATGTTGTGCACGTGGTTCTTTACTGTCGCCAAGGCGATGCACAACCGCCGGGAGATCTCCTGATTGGACAATCCCTGCTCCAGCAGCACGGCGACTTCCGCTTCCCTGCGACTCAGGACCCTCGCGCTCGGACTGGGTTGTAACTCCGCCGACAGTTCGGCCACCCTGCGGCACAGGGCAGCGGCAACGCGCGGCGAACAACGCAACTCCCCATTGGCAACGCTGCTTATCGTCCGAATCAGTTCGGAGATCGAATGTTCCCGTGTCAGGTAACCGGCCGCGCCCAACTCGGCGTACGCAAGGATGTCATATTCTTGGTCGGAAACGCCCAAGGTGATGATCCGCAGCCCGGGATTCCTTGCCAGCAAGGCGATCACGGCGCTGGGGCCGTCCGGCAAGTCGGCGATGTCAAGCAGTACCACCGGGTGCTTGCGCGCGGTCAGATCGGGTTCGAGTTCCTCGGGCTGCGCATGGGTGGAGACGACCACGAATCCGTCGGTGTTCTGCAGGACGAGGGCCAATCCCTCCCGGTAGAACCTCGTCGCGCCAATGATTATGAGCTCGATCATTGTGAACCACCCCGGCACCGCGCCATCGGCACTCGGCGCCTCGCCTCCAGCTGGTCGCCCGGCTCGTGTTCACGTTACCGAGCCGAGGACCGTTGTGGGTACGGCAATTGGTCCTAGTTCGTCGACCGTTCGATCTGCCGCAGATGGGAATGTGCTTAGCATTAGCCCGCAACGGCTTTTGGGTAAGGGCGCCAGGCCCTTCGGCTGTTGCGATTGCGCAGGGGGCGGTGTCATGTTCGAAACGCATCTGGACCGGGAGGGAATATTCCAGATGTTGTTCCGTTTTCTGTTCGCGGAGGATGTGTTCATCATGGCGAAAACCGCGACGCGCACCCCCCACCGTCTACACCGCCCGTGCCGATGCGGGTCAAGCGAAGGCGATTGCCGCGACCGAGTCCTCGTTCACCATCGAGGTCCGGTTCCTCGGTGGGCTGACGGAGGTGCAGCAGGCCGCGTTCGCCCAGGCCGCGGACCGGTGGGCTCGCGTCATCGTGGGTGATCTGCCGGAGGTCGAAATCGATGGTGACGTCATCGACGACCTCCTCATCCTCGCCCAAGGGGTGAGCATCGATGGTCCCGGCAGGATCCTCGGTCAGGCCGGCCCGACGCACGTACCGACGGCGGGCGCAGGCGCCTCGGCCTTCCTGCCCGCGAAGGGCGCGATGTCGTTCGACACCGCCGACCTGGCGAAGATGGAAGAAGAGGGCACGCTCAACGACGTCATCACTTACGAGATGGGCCATGTAGTCGGCGTCGGCGGCCTGGTGTGGTCGCTCCCGAACCTGCTGGAGCTTGCCGAGGAGGGGGCGCTGGTCACGCACGCGACCCCGATCGACTCGGGCATCATGCTGCCCACGATCCCGCTGGAACTACCGGGCGAAAGCCTTCGGCACTGACGGCCTTCGGCGGAGCCATCCGGTCGGTTCGCGTCCCGCCCGGCCTCGGGAGCGCAGGGAGCGCAATGATGCCCGAGCAGCGAGCAAGCTCGTGCGGTCCCAGCTCAAAGACGCGCGCACTGCGGTGGTCGTAGCGCTGGAAGGCCGGGAATGGCCGCTGGGCTGGAACGACAAGGCTTGGGCTCAGTCGTGGTCGGTCTACTGGTCGGCTTTGGCGGGACGCATGGCGGATGACGCGTTCCGCAAGGTCGCCGAGGCCTACAACTACCTGGAGTTGTTGCAGAGCGGCCTCGCAGCTGGCGGCAGGGCGTTGGTCGGCAATGACGAGAAATTCCTGAACGACGTGCGGACGAGTATCGATGCGGCCGAACCGTTGGTAACAGGTTGAGCAATGCCAGGATCGCTCGGCGCACCGGTCAGGTTCGTGGCCAGATGGATCCTCAATGGATCCCGCTGCTCATTGCCGCAGCACGCGGGCTGCGCCTTACATGGACACGGAATGTCTGTGCGCCGAGCGCGCAGCTGACCACGAGGAGGCGTAGCAATGACCAACTGCAACACTTACACGGTGCAGGAGGGCGACACGCTCTCCGAGATCGGCCAATGGTTCCACGTCCCCTGGCAGGAGCTCCAGCGCATCAACAACATCGAGAACGCGAACCTCATCTTCCCCGGCCAAGTTCTGCGCCTTTTGAAGAACGGGAACGTTTGCAAGACCTACACCGTGCAGGATGGGGACACGCTCTCCGAGATCGGCGAGCAGAACCACGTGAGGTGGCAGCTCCTGGGGCACTACAACCACATCGCCAACCCGAACGTCATCCAGATTGGACAGACGATCTGCATTCCGCACCCGCAAGGCCCATCGGGGGTGTAGCGGCCCGGATATCGAGACCACCGGCGCGGATGGGGGCGTCACGCGCCCTCTCCGCAGCCGTGCCACTTCTGCATGTGCGTGGCGTGTGTGCGCAAGTACGCCCCGGGCTTGAAGAAGCGGTCGTAGAAGTCGAGGTCGAGGTGGTGCGCCTGGACGTAGTTCAGGATGAACACCGTCGGCACCGTTGCCGGGAACTTCCCGAAGGTGTCGAAGACGTACTGGGCCTGGAGCGCGACGCACGCCTTGAACTCGTCGTCGTGGACTAGGGCGCTTCCGCGGACCCGGGGCGTGTCGGTCCAGGCGCCCGGGGTGTTGCGGTGAAACGGGCCGCCGGGCCCGAACTTGCGTTGGGCGAACGCCTCCACCGCGGCGGCCATGTCGGGGTGGTGCGGTGGGCAGTATGCCTCGAAAACCCCTTCCCGGCCGGTGGGGTTGGGGGTGGACCAGCGTTCGTCCTCGTCGTAGCGGAAGCCGAGGCCGGGCACGTCGGGATTCCCGGAGGCGCCGAGCATCGAGAAGCGGTCGATCCCGTCGAACATCCACCCGCCGAGCCCCATCGCTTGGAGCATGAGCACGCCGGCGTAGCAGGCGGTGCCGAGTTCCGCGGTGGCCTCGGTGAGCGCGTACTGCTCGCTGAAGGTGAGCGGGAACGGCTCCTCGACGTCGACCAGGCCGCTGAACTTCTCCAGTCCAGGGATCTTGCGGTCGTTGACGTCGTCGTAGATCGCGTAGCCGTTCTGGGCGAAGAAGCACAGGACTGCGATCAGGTGCTGGGCGATGTCGGCCACCGGAATCACCAGCAGCGAGCCGGGCACGTTGACGCACCAGGTGTTGTGCCCTTCGAGGTAGGGCTCCTCCGCGGGGAGGTAGAGCCGTCCGGGGGAGAGCCGGTGCACGCGCTCGCGGTGGCGCTCGACCATCAGCTCGGGCGTGAGCTCTTCGGCCGCCGGGTCGACGAGCGCGCCCGCGTCGCGGGTCGGGAAGAAGTAGAGCCCGGAGTCGTCGGTGAAGAACAGTTCGGAGGTGTGGAACCCGGCCGCGGAGGGGAAGGTGCGTCCGGCGGCCGCACCGGCGTAGTTCGAGACGTGCGGGGCGTAGCGGGCGTGGCGGGTGATCGAGTAGTGCCAGCCCGTCGTCCCGCCCATCGCACTCAGCACGAGCATCTGTTCGAGCTCTGTGAGGGGAAGCGGCTCGTGCTTGGACCGGTAGGCAAGCGGGCCATCGGGGATCTCGTCGCCTAGGGCGAAAGAGCGTCTCGACCAGGGGGAAGGCCGCGAGTTCCTGGAGCGCCTCGGCCCTGGTGCTGATCGTCTGCTCGAAGCTCACCACGCCCTCCTCGGCCTCTCACGAGGACGACTCCATCGTCGCCCAGCCGTCGGCAGTTGCAACCCGGAGAAGCCCTTCGCGTGCTCGCCTCGTGGTGCGAGCCGGTGGAAGCGGAACCGTCAAGTTCCACCAGACCGTGGCGGGCTGCGGTGCTACCGCCACGCCGTGCGGCTACGACTCCCGGCACCACCATCTCCCGGCACCACCGTCCATTCTTCGCTGGTCCACGTTCTGGGTGCTGTGAACAACGGGATCTTTTGTTCACATTGGACAGTGCGCGCCAGGTGCGCTCCCGGCCCGCCAGACCAGCGCGGCCCGCGTCGCGTCCGGCCGGTAGCCGTGGTTTGCCGTACTGGCCACGGGGGAATGCGGAGGGGACGGATGCTCCGTCATCCGATCGTTGCATCATGTCCGAAGGCGGATGTCATGGCGCAGGGAAAGCAGACACCACGGGAACATTCCTCCGAACCGGCTGAGGGACCGCAGCAGCAAGCAGACATCAGGAAACCGACTCCTGGTGAGCAGGGGGCGAAGGCTTCCACCGTGGAGGCCGAACTGCGCCTCCACGCGGATACCGCAACAGAAGGCGAATGACCCTACTCCGGCGAATCCGGCCACCTTCGCCGCAGTGTCGCTACTTTGCTGTTTTGGCGTTGGTGGCGTCGACTACCGTCCGCAGTGCGTGGGCGAGTGCCACGGCGTTGTCGACGGCCCTGAAACGCATGGCTGGAATGCGATCAGCTCACGGCGCCGCATGGCGGCGCGCACGTTGGACGCTGTCGTCGATCGGGGCCTTCGTCGCAGTGTTGGTGGTAGCACTGGCCGCGGCCTGTTCACCGGCGCCAACGACGGTGGCCCTGCCGCTGCGCGCCGTGGGCGAGGTGGAGCTACCCGGGAGCAGCTCGCGATTCGACTACGCCAGCCTGGATTCGGAACGCGGACTGCTCTTCGCGGCGCATCTCGGAGCCGGTGAGGTCGTCGAGATCGACGTTCGCGCGCACCGCGTGGTGCGTGTGATCCCGAACGTGCCACAAGCGCACGGTGTGCTCGTAGTTCCCGCGCTTCACCGGGTGTACGCCACGGCAACCGGCAGCAACGCGATGGTCACGATCGACGAGGAAACCGGTCAGGTGATCAACCAGACCCCGACCGGCGCGTACCCCGACGGCTTGGCGTTCGACCCGCGCCGGAACGCCGTGTGGACCACCGACGAACGCGGTGGTTCGGAGACCGTCATCGACGCCTCCAGCGGCACCGCACGGGGCACCGTCACTCTGGGCGGCGAGGTCGGCAACGTCGCCTACGACCCGGTCGCGGATCAGATGCTGGTGGACGTCCAAGCCCGTGACGAGCTCGCCGTCATCGACCCCACCAAGCTCACCGTCACCAGAACGATCCCGCTGCACGGCTGCGACCACGACCACGGGCTGGCGCTGGACCCACCGCAACGACTGGCGTTCGTAGCCTGCGACGGCAACGACGAGCTGCTGACCGTCGACATCGACACCGGTGCGGTCGCCGCGACCGCACCGGTCGGCCACCAACCCGACGTGCTCGCCTACGACCCGAGCGCGCGGCGGCTGTACGTGGCAGCCAAAAGCGGCTGGCTGACGGTGCTGGACCAGCACGACCACCAGCTGGAGGTGAGGGGCTCCGGGCATCTCGCCGACAACGCGCATGTGGTCACCGTGGACCCCACCACCCACCACAGCTACTACCCCGTGCCCAGCGGAACGAGCGGCCACCCGGCCCTGCTGGAACGAGAGCCCGTCGGCTGACCAGGACATCGCGATGCGCCGCTGCGCCGCTGCTGCGCAGCTTCGCCGAACCTGTGCAAGGTGCTAGGCGGCGCGTGCGACGGAGGGGATTACGGCGTCGCGACCAGACCGGTCAGGAATCGAGAAGCGTCGGCCCCCGAGCCGCGCCTAGCGTGACTGCCGTGGACATCGTGAACGGCCAACGGCGAAATCGCCGTCCGAGGTGGCCGAAGGCGCGGCGCTGCTGCCGTCGATCGCCATCACCAACGTCCACAGCAACCGAACGTCCCCACCCCGGTAGGTCGCCGGTGTCCGGGGCCGCCCGTCTTCAGAGGAGTTCCCGATGAATTTGAACAAGTGGATTCGGCAGAGCCACCGCTGGCTGGCCGTCGCCTTCACGGCGACCGTGATCATCACCACCGTCGCCTTGGCACAGGAAGAGCCCGTCATCTGGGTGTCCTACGTGCCGCTGCTCCCGCTCGCCCTGCTCCTGTTCACCGGCGTGTACTTGTTCGTGCTGCCGTACACCGCCAAGCGCGGCCGACAGCGGAGCACCGCTCGCGCGAAATGACCCGACAACACGTGCGATGTCTGCCAGTCCCGGCTGGGCATTTCGTGCGTCCAGCGTCGGTTTGTTGCTGTGGTTTACCGGGTTTCGCCGGTAATTGTCTCTTGTGGACTTCGCCGGGGGCGAGGGGGCGCAGGTTCGGATCTCGATGTTGGTGGAGGCTCGCTGAACGGAATGGAAGATTCGGCGGGCCTCTTCGCGCGGCTCCGGCGTCAGGACCTCCCCCGCGTGTTGCGGAAGTGCGCGTTGGCCTCATCGACGTCGACGAGCGGCGCGGGGTAGCCGAGCCGGTCGCGTTCAGTGGGATCCATGCGCCGGGGGTCGTGCAGGGCGGCCGTTGGGAGGCTAGCGAGTTCCGGCACGTACCGGCGGATGTAGTTGCCGCTCGGGTCGTACCGCTCGGCCTGGCGCATCGGGTTCAGCACCCGGTTGGGTCGGGTGTCGGCCCCGGTGCCAGCGACCCACTGCCAGTTCATGTCGTTGTTGGCGACGTCCCCGTCGACGAGCAGGTCGAAGAAGTGTTGCGCGCCGAGCCGCCAGTCGAGGTAGAGGGTTTTGGTGAGGAAACTGGCGGTGATCAGCCGCGCTCGGTTGTGCATCCAGCCCTCTCTGCTGAGCTGGCGCATCCCGGCGTCGACGATGGGTATGCCGGTGCGCCCGTCCCGCCACGCCCGGAACGCCTCCGGGTCGTCGCGCCACCGGTCGCCCCGGGACCGGTAGTCGAGGTGGCTGCACCCCGGCCGCGCGGCCAGCATCTGGTGGTGGAAATCCCGCCAGGCGAGCTGGCGGACGAAAGCGCGTTCGGGTTCGCTGCGGCCGGCGCGCGCGACGATTTCCACCGGCGACAGGCAGCCGAAGTGCAGGTAGGGCGACAGCCGTGACGTCGCGTCCCCCGCGAGGTCGTCGTGCCCCTCGTCGTAATCGGCAACGCCCTGTTCGAACCACCGCAGCATCTGCTGCCGAGCCGTGGTTTCCCCGCCGCGGGGCAGTTCGGGGGACAGCGCGCCCGGGCAGAGGTCCTCGCGGGCCGGCATCGGCCCGGTCCGCACGCCATCGGGCATCCGCAGCGCCTCCGGTGCCGCAGCGATGCGCCGCGGCGGCGTTTCCACCCAGCGCCGGAAGTACGGGGTAAACACCGCGAAGTGGTCCTTACCGGCTGGCGTGACGCGGCCCGGCGGGTGCGCGGTGACTACGGCTTCGTGGACGTGCAGCGTGCAGCCGTGTTCGGCCAGGGCAAGCCGCAGCCCGTTCTCCCGGGACCGCGCGTAGGCGCTGACGTCCGCGGCGACGTGTACCTCCGTCGCACCCACCTCGTCGACCAGCCGAGCGACCTCGATGGCCGGGGTGCCGTGCCGGACGACCAGGCCGCCGCCGGCCTCGCCCAGCGATCTCCGTAGGTCCCGCAGGCAACCCAGCAGGAACGCGATCCGGTTCGGCCGGGTGAAGGGCAGCTGGAGCAACGTTTCGTCGAAGACGAAAAGGGGAACCACGCGATCGGCCCGCGCGGCGTGGCGCAGGACGGGGTTGTCGTGCACCCGCAGATCGCGGGTGAAAAGGCAGATCGTCGTGCGCAATGGCTTCGGCCTCGTCTGTCTACACCGGAATCTGACGGAGGCTACCAGTCGGCCGGATCGCGGATGGGCCTGTACCGCACGGCAAGACCAGCGCGACTTGCGGTAGGACCAGCGGTCCTTAGGGTTGGCGGGATGGCGGCTGGTGCATCGAAGTTGTGCCTGGTGACCGGAGCGACCGGCTACGTCGGCGGTCGGCTGGTGCCGCGTCTGCTCGCCGATGGCCACCGAGTGCGCTGCCTGGTCCGTTCGCCGGAGAAGCTCCGCGACGTGCCGTGGCGGGACCAGGTTGAGGTGGCGCGCGGGGACCTGCTCGACGCCGACGCGGTGCGGGCCGCCTGCGACGGCGCCGATGTCCTGTTCTACCTCGTGCATTCCTTGCAGCAGAAGGGCTTCAGCGATCTGGACCGGCGTTCGGCGTCCATCGCGGCTCGAGAGGCCGAGCGGGTCGGGATTTCGCGGATCGTGTACCTGGGTGGTGTGCATCCCGCTTCCGGGGAGCTTTCCGAGCACCTCCGCTCGCGTGCCGAAGTCGGTGAGATCCTGCTGGGCAGCGGCGTGCCCACCGCGGTGCTGCAGGCGGCGGTGATCATCGGCTCCGGCTCCGCGAGCTTCGAGATGCTGCGCTACCTCACCGAGCGCCTGCCGGTGATGGTCACGCCGCGCTGGGTGCGCAACCGGGTCCAGCCGATCGCCGTGCGGGACGTGCTGCACTACCTTGCCGCCGCCACAGACCTGCCGGCCGACGTCAACCGGAGCTTCGACATCGGCGGCCCGGACGTGCTGACCTATGCGGACATGATGAACACCTATGCGGCGGTGGCCGGGTTGCCGCGGCGGCGGATGCTGCCGGTCAAGGTCCTCTCGCCCGAGCTCAGCTCCCACTGGATCAACATCGTCACGCCCGTGCCGCGCAGCATCGGCGCGCCGCTCATCCAGTCGTTGATCAACGAGGCGGTCTGCTCCGACCACGACGTCGGAGATCAACTCCCGCCACCCGAGGGCGGATTGACCTGCTTCCGGGACGCCGTCGCGATGGCGTTGCGCAAGATTCAGCGTGGCGAGGTGGAGACGCGGTGGGCGGACGCCTCGCCGACCGGTGCCCCGTGGGAGGCGCTTCCAACGGACCCACCGTGGTCCGGCGGCACGGTCTACCGGGATGTGCGCGAGGGTGCGTCGAAGTCGTCCCCGGAGGACGTCTGGCGGGTCGTCGAGGGCATCGGCGGTCGCAACGGTTGGTACTCGTTCCCGCTCGCGTGGGCGGTGCGGGGGTGGATGGACCGACTGGCCGGTGGCGTCGGCCTGCGCCGCGGCCGGCGGGATCCGCGACGACTGCGCACCGGAGACGCGCTGGACTGGTGGCGCGTCGAGAGAATGGAGGAGGGCCGTTTTCTCCGGCTGCGCGCCGAGATGAAGGTGCCTGGGCGGGCGTGGTTGGAGCTGTCCGTCGAACCCGCGTGCGGCGGCGCGCGCTACCGGCAGTGCGCGGTCTTCATCCCGAGGGGGCTGCTCGGACACGTGTACTGGTGGGGTGTCGCGCCCTTCCACGGCTTGGTCTTCGGTGGCATGGTGCGCAGAATCCTCGGCGCAGCCTCGCGAGGTGCGCTCGATCGACACTGTTGATGATCCGGTTGCCGGGCAGGCCGCCGATTCGGCGGGCCGAAGCCAGCGACATCCCGCACCCTCCACGCATGTACGACGAAGAAGTGTCTGGACTGCACAACCAGATCGTCCACGAGCTCAGCCTGGCGTGCTGGCTGGTCGGCAACTGCCTGGAGCGCGAGGAGTGCTGGTCTTCCCCGGAAGCGCGGGGGCACATCCTGCGGTGCTGCGCAGCGGTGGTGGCTTGCGTTGGACACCTCGCGGACCGGATTTGCGACCAAGATCCGACGGTGGCGGCCGAGGTGCGGCGACTGGCGGCGCTGCTGGAACACCACGGCGAGCAACTCGACCGTCCCGAGTGAGCACGGTGGCGCCCGCCGTTCGGGGGCGCGCGCCGGTGCTGGCGTGGCCGGAAGGGTCGCCGAGATGGTGCTTTCCCTCGGTCAGCGCCCACGGCTGCGAGTAGGTGGCCGTGTCCTGTTGTTCCAGTGGCTGCCCGATCCGACAACGCGCCCAATGCGGACGATCTCGTTCCACGCCTTCGCGCGATCATCGAGCAGGCTGGCGCAAGCACAGCTGACGAACGGGCCGGGTTGACGGGCCGACTTCGACGAACCACGGATGGCACTGGGTACGCTCAGCGCGATGGCGACCGGGACGCGCTTCCGTCCCGTGGCCAACGCTCGCCCGCGATCGTCCAGGAGGTGTGCGATGTCCGAGTGGCGGCCGTTGCGCCGGGCCAAGCGCGTCCGGGAGGCGACGAACCCGGGGGATCGGGCACGGGCGCCGGAGCGGTCGATGGATCCGCACGTGGCCGAAGAGGTGCCGTTGGCGGATCGGCCGTTGGTGGACACCGCGATCTACCGGGATGGCCGCCGGGTGGCGACGCCGTCCAGCCTCGCCGAGACGTACCGGCACCTGCCCGGCGCCGACGGCACGATGGCCTGGATCGGGCTCTACCGGCCCGCGGAGGAAGAACTGCTGGCCGCGGCCGAGGAATTCGACCTGCACAAGCTCTCGGTGGAGGACGCGATCGTCGCCCACCAGCGGCCCAAGATCGAGCGCTACGGCGAAACGCTGTTCGTGGTGCTGCGGGCCGCCCGCTACCTGGACGAGCCCGAGGAAGTCAGCTTCAGCGAACTGCACCTGTTCATCGGCCCGAACTTCGTCCTCACGGTCCGCCACGGCCAGGCCCCGGACCTGGCGGCGGTGCGCCACCGGATGGAGGCCGACCCGGACCTGCTGGGCCGGGGGCCGGAGGCGGTGCTCTACGCGGTGCTGGACAACGTCGTCGACGGTTACGCGCCGGTTATCGCCGGGCTGCAGAACGACATCGACGAGATCGAGACCGAGGTCTTCGGCGCCGATCCGCACGTGTCGCGGCGGATCTACGAGCTCTCGCGCGAGGTCATCGAGTTCCAGCGGGCCACCGGTCCGCTGCTGGGGATCCTGCGCAGCCTGGAGGCGGGTTTCGAGAAGTACGGCATCGACGAGGAGCTCCAGCGGTACCTGCGGGACGTCACCGACCACGCCACCACCGTCGCCGAGCGGGTCGACGGGTTCCGGCAGATGCTGGACAACATCCTCACGGTCAACGCCACGCTGGTCACCCAGGCCCAGAACGAAGAGATGAAGAAGATGACCGAGGCCAGCTATGCGCAGAACGAGGAGATCAAGAAGATCTCCGCGTGGGCCGCGATCCTGTTCGCCCCCACCCTGATCGGCACGGTGTACGGGATGAACTTCGATGCCATGCCCGAACTGCACTGGGCCCTCGGCTATCCCTTCGCCCTCGTCCTCATGGCCGCCGTGTGCCTCGGCCTGCACGCCATCTTCAAACGCCGCGGCTGGCTCTGATCACCGCCTGGTGACGGCCCGTCCGTCACCGGCGAACCCGATGCCGCACGGGGTTTGTCCTGCGGCTGCGAGGTTTTCGCAACTGACCGTCTGTTGCGGATCTGGCCGGGGCAGGGGAGCAGGTTCGAACCCTGTCAGCCCGGCGGGCTCCTTCGAGATCGAATTTCGTTGCTTCTGACCTGGCGCTAGAAGAAGGTCCACACCAGCAGCGTCAGGGCGAGGCCGACCACGGAGATGATCGTCTCCATCACCGACCAGGACTTGATGGTCTGGCCGATGGTCATGCCGAAGTACTTCTTGACCATCCAGAAGCCGGCGTCGTTGACGTGGGAGAAGAACAGCGAGCCGGCACCGATTGCCAGCACGACCAGCGCAAGGTGCGTCGGCGGCAGGTCGGCGGCGAACGGGGCCACGATGCCCGACGCCGTAACGGTTGCGACCGTGGCCGACCCGGTCGCAAGCCGCACCATCACAGCCACCAGCCAGCCCAGCACGAGTGTGGACAGGCTCAACGCAACGGCGACCTTACCGATCGCGATGGCTGCGCCGCCGTCCACGAGCACCTGCTTGAAGCCACCACCGGCCCCGACGATCATCGTGGCGCCGACGATCGGCAGCAGGCTCTCGCCGACCTTCGTCGTCAGGGTGAGTGGCGTGAAGCCAACACTGGTCCCGAACGTCACCATCGCCAGCAGCACGGCGATCAGCAACGCCACCATCGGGTCCCCGATGAACTGCAGGAACGGGTAGATCCACGCGGTCTTGCTCATCCACACGTCGGCTGCGGCGCGGACCAGCATCAGCACCACGGGGGTGAGGACCGTGACGAGCGTCCAGGTGAAGCTCGGGCGGCGCGTGCGCTCGCCCTCGGCCGACGCCGCCCCAGACGCCTCGCCACCCCCGGCACCGCCCGGGAGACCCCGCGCCCGACCCGCGCGCGATGAGGTCTCCGCCCGCACCGAGGGCGCCGATGGGCACCAGGCGCGCCGCCACCGCGGCGTACAGCGGTCCGGCGATGATCACGGCGGGCACCGCGATGATCAGGCCGATGGCCAGGGTGATGCCGACGTTGGCGTGCACGTTCGCGATCGCCACCAGCGGCCCGGGATGCGGGGGAACGAAGCCGTGCAGGACGGATAGGCCGGCGAGGGCCGGGATCGCCAGGTACATCGCGGGCAGCCTCGACCGGCGGATCGTCAGCATGATGACGGGGATCAGCAGCACGAGACCGATCTCGAAGAACATCGGGATGCCGATGATGAAGGCGATCAGCGCCATCCGCCACGGCAAGCCGTGGCGTGCGCCGGTCAGGATCTTGTCCACGATCTCGTCGGCCCCGCCGGAGTCCGCGAGCAGCTTGCCGAGCATCGCACCGAGGACGATCAGCACGCCGACGCCGCCGAGCACGTCGCCGACGCCTTTCTCGAACGAGAGGGCGACCTTGCCCAGTCCGATGCCGGACCCGATCCCGACGAACAGGGATCCGATGGTCAGGGCGAGGAAGCCGTGCACCTTCGCCGCGACGATCAGCAGCACCACGATGGCGATCCCGATCGCCGCCACCACCAGGGTCTGGGTGTCGTGACCGGTCCACGGCTGGTGGATCGCGTCAGCTGCGGCGAAAGTGGCCGAGTCGAACATGTCGCGCTCCTTCGCGCCACCTCCAATGGTGGGGCCAGCACGGACTCCACTCCACTGCGGCGTCGTCTTACCGCGCAGTTCGACCGAGGGCGGTCACGTCCGCACCAGTTGGTCGCGTTTGTGCGTGATCTCGTCGAACAATTTCTGGAACGAGGCGGCGAACTTGTCCACTCCTTCGCGTTCCAGCACGGCGGTCACGTCGTCGTAGTCGACACCAGCAGCGGCGAACCGGTCGAAGGTGCGGCGGGCCTCGTCCACATCGCGCTCCAGCGTGTACGCGACGCGCCCGTGGTCCTGGAAGTCCTGCAGCGTCTCCCTCGTCATGGTGTTCACCGTCTGGGGACCGATGAGCTCTTCGACGTAGAGAACGTCGCTGTACTGCGGGTTCTTGGTCGAAGTGGAGGCCCAGAGGCAGCGCTGCGGGCTCGCGCCGGCCGCCGCGAGTTCCTCCCAGTCGGCACCTGTGAACAACTCCTCGTAGGTCCGGTAAGCGAGTTTGGCGTTCGCGATAGCGAGGGTGCCCTTGATCTCGTCGTGCCCACCGATCGCGTCCAGTCGGCGGTCGGCTTCGGTATCCACCCGCGAGACGAAGAACGACGCCACGGACGTCACCGACCGCAGGTCCCCGCCGTTGTCGCGGAGTCGCCGCAACCCCCGCAAGTAAGCCTCGGCGGCGCTGCGGTGCCGCTCCAGGGAGAACAGCAGCGTCACGTTGACCGGGATCCCGCTGGCGATCGTTTCCTCGATCGCCGGCAGGCCGGCCTGCGTACCGGGGATCTTCACGAACAGATTCGGGCGATCGATCATCCGGTGCAGGCGAGCGGCCTCGTCGATGGTGGCCTGCGTGTCGTTCGCCAGTTGCGGATCGACTTCCAAGGAGACCCATCCGTCCCGGGTGTCCTTGCTGCGGTCGAAGACCGGGCGGAGCACGTCGCACGCGTACCGGATGTCCTCGCGCGCGATGGCCAGGAAGACCTCCTTGGGGTCGGTCTCCGTGGCCAGCACCTCGCGGAGCTGGTCATCGTAGTAGTCGCCTTCCGCGATGGCGCCCTGGAAGATCGTGGGATTCGACGTCACCCCGGCCAGTCCCCGCTCCACGAGCTCGGCCAAGTCACCGTCGCGGACGAACCGCCGGGACAAGTAGTCGACCCAGGGGCTCTGTCCATGCTCTGCCAAGGCGTGCAGTGGTGTCCTCATGGCATCTCCTGTCCGAGTCATATACCGGGACTTACCCGGAAGATCCGCCGAAAACACGTGATCCGCCCCCCACCGGGAGCGAAGTCGAAATGGCTGTTCAGGGCCTTGAGGCTCGGGTGCGGCACGTCTCGGTCACGGCGTGGTCGACGACATCCCTGATGTCGAAGCGCCGGCCGTACACCGAACGCTGGCGGCTCGCGGCGCTGCCGCGCGCCCGCAAGGTCTGCAACAGCTGGGTGACCAACTCGAGATCGCCGTTGTCTTCGAGCACCGGGCGCAGGTGTTCGACCAGACCGGTCAGAAGTTGCCAGGCGGGGATCAGCCGACCGGTGGTGGCGTCCAGGGCATCTCCCTCGAGCCCGTCCCGAGCGGCACGCCAGCACGCGGCCCACAGCATCTGGTCATCGACGTTTTCGGGGCCGCGCAGCCGGTCGTCCGGTGCGAGCGCGGCGGTCACCGATGCGCGGGTGAGCCCGGCGAGCAGCACGGCCTCGTCCACGGTCGCGGCGGCGTCGGCGACCCGAACCTCCAGGGTCGGCACGTGCGCGGAAGGTCGCGCGTACCAGTAGAGCATGCCGGGGTCGATCACCATGCCGGATGCCAGGAGACAGTCGAGGATGCCGCGGTAGTGAGCCACCGAGGTGACGTGGGGCGCCGGGCGCGCGGTCGGCAACCGGGACCACAGGGCGAAGCGCCAGCTCGCGTAGCCGGTGTCGACACCGCGGTAGAACGGCGAATTCGTGGTGACCAGCAGAAGGGCCGGCAGCCACGGGCGCAGCCAGTTGCTCGCGCGCAGTGACGATTCCAGGTCCGGAGTGCCCACGTGCACGTGGCACCCGCACACCCCTTGCTCCTCGACGATCGGGCCGTACTCGGCGTATATCCGCCGGTATCGGGGCGTGTCGGTGACCGGCGGTGGCCCTGGCTGCCCGGTCGGCGCCGCCCCGATGGCGGCCAGTCGCCAGCCGTGCTCGGCGGCGGCGGTGGCGAGCTCCATGCGCAGCTGGATCAACGTCCGGCGCAGTTCGTGGAGGTCGCGGCACACCGAGCTCGCCGCCTCGATCTGGGCGGGAGCCAACTCGGGGTGCACCTCACCTTCATCGCCGCCGTGCCGGACGCGCGAAACAGCCACCCCGCTGCCCGCAGGCTGCAAGGTCTCCGGGTCCACGAGGAGGAATTCCTCCTCGACTCCCAGGGTGAGCAGGGTTGGCTGATCGCCTGGCCTGACCATTTCCGCTTCCCGTTGGCAGCACGTACTGACCGGGCCGGTCACGTGGGGTGAACAGGCCGTTGCCGATGCCGTACCCGCCCTAGGACCGGTTCAACCGTGGCTCTCGGCGCGGCCGCCGAGCACCGGTCGCGGAGCCCCGTCGAATCAACCTCGGACGTCGGCTGCTGTGCGGAAGGCGGTGTTGCCACTGGAACTGAAGTCCAGGAACAGCCCACCATTTGTGCGGTTTGCCGGGTGAATAGTCTGGTGTGGACTGCGCTGCGGCAACTAATGTGCACGTCTTAATGGGCCGAAATACTGAAAGGCACAAGCGCCACAACGCAGTGTTTCACGACAGTCGCACCAGCAAACTTTCAAGACTTCTAGTGATATGCGTGTGTGTCCATTCAAGATCTTCAACGGTGGAAATCAATTCCCATTCTTTGAAATGCTCAAGAAGCGCAGCAAACGCCAACTCTCCTTGCATGCGCGCCAACGAAGCACCAGCGCAAAAGTGAATACCTCGCCCGAAAGCGATATGCGTGGGTGAACTATCGAAATCAATCGCATGTGGACAAGACCGAACTTCGGGATCATGATTGACTGCATCCACAGCGACGAGCACAATCTCACCTCTCGGCACCCGCACGCCACCAATTTCGATCTCTTCCGTAGTGTATCTTGGCGTGCTGAAAGGAGCAGGGCTCACCCATCGCAGAAGTTCGTCTAACGCCTTCGGAACCCGGGTCGGATCGCTACGCAAGATCGCCAGCTGTTCAGGGTGTTCAATAAGTCCGAGAACACCCACGGAAATCAACTGCTGGGTTGTTTCATAACCTGCCATCACCATGTTGCTGACCAGCGAAATTAATTCCTGATCACTAAGCACATCAGAGGGATCAGACGGATGGGCTAGCCGAGACAAGAGATCATCTCCAGGTTGGCTTCGCCTATCCTCCAGCAGGCCCCTCAAGAGTGCTAGTAGATTCTCGCCACCTTCTGAAACCTCCTCGGCGGGTCTAAAGTAAACCAATGGGATCGTCCATCGATGCACATCTTCACGATTAGGTTCTGGGATTCCAACCAACTCGGCTACGCCTGAGAATGCCAGCGGCGCAGCGAATGCCTCGACTAGATCAATGGTTTCACCCACCGGAACCCTACTTGCGAGCTCATTCGTGGTCACTTCAACACGCTCGCCAACCCGATTCAGCAAATCAGCGTCAAGTGCCCGCGCCATTGCGCGACGCAGTCGGCTATGCACGGGAGGATCGACGTTAAGTAGATTGTACCGAACAAGATCAGGATGCCATGCAGTACGAACCGCATTGGGACGCAGATGCTTTCCGGCGAACGCCGTCCCGAACCAAATATCCTTACACAACCTTCGGTCCATTAATACCGAACGTGCCTCGGCACTCCCCGTTACTATCCAAACCTTAAGGCCGCGCGGAAGCACAACTTCAGAAACCGGACCAGATAAACGCATCCGCTCGTAGTACTTATGCGGATCTTTGACGAAATCTTTTCCAAGCTCCTCTATCATGTCAAATTCCTTAATTAGCGAGTGTCATATCTCTACAGTACGCCTTCTCTGATCATGCGCTGAACTCGATCAACCACCTTTGGATCATTCCAGCGCACATCCAACAGTAGCTTGCGATATTCTTTGAACCAAGTATCGAGAGAGAACTCGGCTCGATGTATACGCTTGACTACCGCTATAGTATCCCTATCCGAACGGTGCAAAACTTCAAGCACCTCACGTTTAGCCGCCACAGGATTTGAACTGAGCAGATCCACCAGACCCAGTTCAGGCGCCATCTCGGCGCTCACTATTTCACCCAGTGCGGCCAGCCTTAACGCGCGCTGCGGGCCAATTCTCCAAGCGAGGGGCGGCAGCAAGATCGTTGGCAGCATGCCAAAGAATACTTCTGGCAACTGAAATGTTGCCTTTGGGCCACAAATAGCTATATCGCAAGCTGCCGTTAGTCCAACGCCGCCGCCAACGGCCGGCCCAGTCACAACGGCTACCGTGGGAACTGCCGCGCTAGCCAAGTTAGCCACAAACCGCCAATAGGAACTTAGGAACACGTCAATATTCTCACTGGCCAATTTCCGCAAATCGTCACCCATGCAGAAGCTATCGCCGGCCGCACAAAGTACGAACGCCGAGCAGTTCGGGTCATGCTCAGCCTCATGCAACGCCGTGGACAAAGCGTCAAGCATCTCGAGCGTGAGAATGTTTCCCTCGTCTGGACGATTCAATTCGGCAATCGTGCTTCCTTCGTCACGCGTGACTGTGACGAACCCTTCGGCAGGCATTACGCATCTCCCGACGCGACCAGCAAACTGGCATTGATACCACTAAAAGCAAAACTATTACACAGCGACAAACGAATATTGGCATCGACTTTATCTGGGCCAACGTGGGCTAATGGCGGCCCAATTGGATTCTGAAGAAGAGGATTTCCATGCACGAAACCACGACGCATCTGCTGGATCACCGCGATTAACGACAGCATGCCAGCAGCGCTCAAAGCGTGCCCTGTTATAGCCTTAGTTGCGTTAATGACCGGCTGCGACTCCTCGAACACCTCAGCCAATGCGGCCGCTTCAGTCGGGTCACCCCGCTTCGATCCAGTAGCATGCGCGCTGACCAAGTCGATTTCAGCTGGAATCACATCAGCCCTCGCGAGAGCTGTGCGCATTGCCGCCACTTGCCCATCGGCGTGCGGCTCCGAGCCCCGGTAACCATCGAGCCGCTGGCCGTATCCGACTATGTGCGCCAAAGCCCGGTCAACCGTCAGGTCGGCACGTTCCAATGTGACCGCTGCCGCGGTTTGCCCGAATACAAAACCGCATCGCTCTCGATCAAACGGCCGACAAAAATCGGTCGAATCGCCCGCCATTGCGCCAGCAACAGTGAACGAGGCCGTCTCCATCGGAGATAGCTCTACCGCTGGCGCAACTACGAGACAGCGTTTCACCTCACCCTGCTCTATAAGCCTCGCGGCTTGAACGACAGCAACAGCACCGCTCGCAGAGGCAGCACCTACATTCCAGCCTTCGCCTCGTATCCCCAGTGTCTGACTGACCGTCCCCACTGCGTCTGTATCCAGATAGTTCACGATATGTCCAGCACGGAATCGTCCATGCAGATAGTGAGAATGTGCTTCGGCCTGATATGCCATAGCGAGGTTGTTACCAGCAACCAGCAGCCCAGCCTCATCACACTCAGCCTCACTCCACCCCGCCATGCGAGTGGCGGCCACCGCTACGCATGCGGCCGTCTTAGCAGGTAAGGCCGCGCGTCCTGCGGAACTCGTCAACGCTCCGATCGTCTTCGCGTCATCGCGAAGCCAGCGCTGCGACCACTCTCGCAAAGAGAAGGTCCCCATCGTATTAGCGGTACAAGACCGCCCAGTGCTCAAGAGTGTCGTGAACTCGTCCAAGCCGTCGGCGAGACCGCTGAGAACCGACGCTCCAGTAATAGCTATTTTCATCGTACGTGCTCGTGCAACGCGGCAACAAGCGCCCGCAGGTTTGCACCAGCCGTCAGGTCCTGGGAGGTCAGCGCACAACCAAGTGCTTCGTTCACATCCATCAGGATGTCGACTCGGTCAAGCGAGTTCGCGCCCAGGCCGGACAGCGTGGAGTCAGGCGTGATTACTTCAGGGTCGAGTTCCGGCAGCGTTCGCAGGATTGCATCACGCACCGCCTCCAAAAGATTTTCTTCGGTCATTAAATTGCCTTTCTCAATTCTTTCGTATCACGCGCACTGGTGCACAAAGATGTCCAACGAAAGCATTAGATTGTGACAATGTCGGCTGCCCGGCCAGTTCAACGACCAGTCGTTCACGCACGAGTAAATCCACCAGAATTGCAATTTGCTCACGGGCTACCGCCGCACCGATGCAACGGTGCGGGCCATGTCCGAAGACAAGCCCGCTCCGATTCGGCCTCGACGGGTTGAACACATCCGGATCGGGATACCATGCAGGATCACGGCAAACGGCGCCAACCATGATCCTGACGGTCTCTCCTGGAAGAAGGTCAACGCCTCCCAGCCGGACACGTTTTGCAACCGTCCTGCCGATCATGGTGGTTGGGGAGGTCCAGCGAAGCAACTCGGTCACAAGACCCGGCAACGTCACACGTCCACTGGACACGGCTTCCAGCCACATTGGTTCACGCGCGAGGAGCACGGCCACACTTGTGAGTACCAGCCGCGGCGCCTCGGTACCGCCGACGATAGTCGCGATCAAATTCGCCAGAACGTCTCGCCGAGACAGCTCACCACTAAGACGAGCTGTCTCCAACCGTCCGATAAGGTTGTCCGGCGCTAGCTTATCCTGGCTTCCAATCGCCTCATCGAGAATAGCCGCCACAGCCGCATAAGACGTGCTGGCCTCTTGACGATCTTGTGCTATCTCCGGTGCCATGTTGCCGAGGACACCGAGGACGTGTGGCCCGAGTTGGTCCGTGTACCCCGATCCCGTTCCTGCGAGATCGCTCATGATCCGCATAGCCGCCGGCCAGGCAATCTCGGTACCAAAATCAAACACGCCATTGTTGACACGCGTTAGAACCGGCTTCTCGATCACCGCAGCAAGCCGGGACTTCCTCGCGGCAACAGCACCATTGGTGAACAAGCCGTTCATCACGGTTCGAGTAGTCTTGCGGTGGTCGCCGTCGGACGCGATTACAATGCTTCCTCGCAACGGATCTGGATTATGCACGCCGTTCCACGGAAAGACGCCATAGCCAGATAGAAAGGTATCATCGTCAACCAGTACTTGCTGTGCCTCACTAGCCGTGAAGACGCCCCAGAAGTCATGCCCGAGAGCGGCGGATGACAACTTGTGCACTGGTCCCGCGTCTCTCAGACGCGCCAAAACGTCATATGGGTGGCCACGTTCGTACAGCGTGACAGAACCGAAATCTTCGACAACGTCGGCGCATTCGCCGCAGCACAGCGGCATGGGCGATCTCCGATCATAACTTTTTGCTTATAAAGTCAACAGACGTCCGAATAGTTTGATCGTAAGACACAGCAGGTCACGCAGGCAACCCTGGGCGCGCAGGACACCCTGGTCACGCGGGCAACCCACGCAGGCCCCCCTGGCCACGCCGGCCACCCGCGCAGGGCACCCTGGGCACCCAGGCAACCCCAGCATCCCTGGTCACGTGGGCCACCCAGGCCCCCCTGGTCACCCGAATGGAGTATTGCGTAGTGTGCATCACGTTGCCTACGGTGTTGCTAAATTGCCGTTTCGACGGCAACTTGCCGCCCCGCGAATTATCTCCCGCCTAACACTGCTACGAGGCTGATTATGCACAACCAGGACTCGCCGAGCACAATTACCGAAAACGCTAGTAGTGCGATCGTGGGTATACTGTCGAACCTCCTGCTGGTCGACGCCGAAGAAATCGATGAACGCAAATTCGCTGACATCGGCCTGGATTCTATCCTTGCAGTCGAATTTGTTGAGAATCTTCGCGGTGAGTTCGGAAGAGATCTCACCCTGGAAGACATTTACGATAATCCGACGGTTCCGAAACTTGCCGAATACTTGACTGCAGACGCCACTTCGATGACCGCAGACGCCACTTCGAAGAGTGCGTGATCGCACATTAACAAGCCTGGCGCCAATCTCCTGAAAGGGGCCTCTCGTCGTGGCTAGAACTATTGGTATCGAGGATTTTGGCGCGTACTTCGGGTCCGTTTACGTGGACGTTGAGGAACTTTTCGAAGCGCGAAACCTCGACACCACTCGCATGGGTAACTTGATGATGTACCGCAAGAGCGTAGCTCTTCCCTGTGAGGACATCGTCACATTTGCGGTCAACGCCGCACGCCCGGTGCTCGAGCGGTTACACGAAGACGAAGTCGCACAAATCGAGACCCTGGCAGTCGCAACCGAAAGCGGAATCGACCTCGCTAAATCCGCTGCGGCCACGGTGCACCGGCTACTAGGGCTACCCCGGACGTGCAGGGTCTTTGAAGTAAAACAGGCTTGCCACGGTGGTGTAGCCGCACTACAGATGGTTGCCGGATCGCTAACAGCGGGCAGGGAAGGCGCAAAAGCGCTGGTCATCGCCGGAGACCTACCCGTGCCACTTCGAGGTAGCATGGCTGAGCCCAGTCAGGGCGCAGGGGCCGTAGCGCTACTCCTCGGCGATCCGCGTATTGCAACATGGAATCCATATTCGTACGGCTCCTTTAGTTTCGACAACGACGACTTTTCGCGCCCCAAGATCGACGTAGATCTAATCAACGTCGATCTATCAATCATGTCATACATTGACTGCCTACTCGGCTCCTTTCAATGCTACGCAGACAACACCGGGCAAGATTTCGAAAAGAGCTTCGATGCGCTAGCCATGCACACACCCTTTCCTGGAATGGTGAAAGGCGCACATCGAACGGCGTTGCGTAAGCTAGTTGGGCTCAAGCCTTCGCTCGCCGATGAAGATTTCGGCCAGCGGGTAACTCCTTCCTTGGAGGTCCCACGGCAGGTCGGCAACATCTATGCGGGTTGTACGCTGATGGCCCTGACCAGCTCTCTAAGGCACTACCCGGATAACGGAAGATATGAACTAGGTATCTACTCTTATGGTGGTGGATGTTCCTCGGAGTTCCTCGGACTCACTGTCTCACCCGGCCATTCTGCACTTGCAGCTATGCAAGGACTAGACAGCGCTCTTGATGTACGGACTCGTGTAGCACCTAGCCGCTATGACGACATCCTGGATAGCGCAAGCAAGACAGTGTTTGGCACTCGGTACTCAGAGCCCCAGGTGCACAATTACATGGACCTCTTGACTAACGCATTGCCTGCGGGACCACTTCTGCTCCTCGATAGGATCGATGAGTACCACCGGGATTACCGCTGGTACCGCGGCGTTCCTAGCCTGCCAGTCCCGCGGTCCACTGTTGACAGGTCTCGTCGCACACCGGCGCCGAGCCTACCCAGGAGCAGAACCACGGAGGAATCGTGGCAGTCAGTCAAGTCTTGACAGTAACGTCGAAACCAGCGCACCTGGTCGTCGAACTCGCTTCACCGACGCTAGCGAACCGCCTCACCGCGGAGGTCGTCGACCAGTTGACCGCTGCGCTCGACAAAGCCGAGACCGACGCAGACTGTCGGGCGTTCGTGCTGACCGCAGCAGGAAACGACTTTTGCTCCGGTGCTGATCTGAAAGAGTTCGCGCAAAGTCCGGGCGGCGAGGCCGCAGCTAAGTTTTCGCGTTTGCTTGATCGGCTCGCGACGACGCCAGTGGTAACAATCGCCGTGGTCGAGAAGCAAGCTATCGGCGGCGGTGCCGGGCTGGCCGCCGCGTGCGACATAGTTGTTGCTGGGCCTGAGGCTTCGTTCCGCCTCACCGAGGTCTGTTTCGGTATGTTGCCGACTATCATTATGCCGGCAATAGCCCGCAGGCTCGGGGAACACCGCGCACTAAGAACGGCAATTCTTGCCGAGGAAGTCAGCGCCCACGACGCGGTCAAAACAGGCTGGGCCGATCAGGTCGTTGAGGATCCTCGCGCTGCTGTGCGCCCTATTTTGCTCGCACTGCGTCGCTCTGAACGCGACACCATTGCAGACCTGAAGGAAGCGCATCGTGTGCTCTTCCCAGTAGATAACAGGTACGCGAAACTCGCCGAACGCGTCTTTGGTGCTCGCGTCAACCAACCTGATGTTGTTGCCAGCATCAACTCGTTCGCCGCGAAGGGCATGCTGTGAAGAAAGATATGGATTTCGGGCCGATTTCCGTGAAGCTGGAAAGTCCACTGGCGATCGTCCGTTTCGCTGATCGGGAGCAAGGAAATACGTTTCGCCGCGAATGGCTTGACAATCTTCTTGCCGCAGTTCAAGCCGCGACAGCAGATGACCAAACGCGTGTTGTCGTCGCTGCAGGAATGCCGGATATCTTCTGCGCAGGCGCAACTAGAGACACCCTAGTTGGCATTGCAGATGGCCTGCCATTGGACGAGTATCGACGCTTCGCGCGAGTGTTCGCCAGTTGCCCATTGCCGGTTGTGGCAGAGATGCAAGGCCACGCTCTCGGCGGCGGACTCGTACTCGGCTTATATGCTGATGTGGTAGTGCTGAGTGAACGGTCTTACTATGCAGCGAACTTTATGCAGTATGGGATTGCCCCCTACGTCGGCGCAACGTATGTAGTCCCAGCAAAACTTGGGGAGACGCTGGGAACGGAGATGCTGCTGACAGCTCGAGGTTATCGAGGGCGCGAGCTAAAGCAACGCGGCTGTGGGCCCACGGTAGTGCCACATGATCAGGTACCCGCAGAGGCCAGGAACATCGCCTTGATGATCGCACGTGCGCCTCGTGCAAGCCTGGAATTACTCAAGGAAGAGTTGTCCCGCAAATGCCTTGAAGCGTCCGATGCCGCAATGCAACGCGAACTTGACCCGCATATGCGCTCGCGAACGCTTCCGGAAGTCGCAGGACTGGCACAGCAAAGCTACGGCGTGCTTCGGAGTTCGACTCAATGATCGATTCGACGAATGTCGCCTTACTCTTTCCCGGGCAAGGAGTCCTGAAGGCACAGGAGGGATTCGAACTTCTCTTTCGGTATCACGATCTGACGAATGTCGCATCGGAGGCGCTCGGCTATGACGTGCCCGAGTTCTGCGCGGGCGCCGATCAGGAGACACTTTCGCAAACTCAATACGCTCAGCCTATCACTTATATCTTGAATGCATTTGCCCTGCGAGCAGTACGCGAGCAAGGCTTCGCACCCGATGTGGTTTTGGGGCACAGTCTCGGCGAATACAACGCTCTTGAAGCCGCCGGCGTTTTTGACTTCCGCACCGCTCTTGAAATGGTCCGGATCCGCGCCTCCATTACAAGTGAGTACGCTGATGGAGTCATGGTAGCGGTAGTCGGCATTGATGAGCAGGTCATAAGAGCAGCGTTGCTCGACGCCGATCTGAATGCGGTGGAAATAGCCAACATAAATACGCCGAAACAGATCGTTCTAGCTGGCACGGCGAGCGAAATGGTCAAAGCAGAAGCCATTATGCATAGCCTGAAGGCAATTGATGTAAGACGCCTTCGGGTCACTGGCGCCTTCCACAGCAGGCATATGCTTCAGGCGTCTGAACGGTTCGCGAAGGCTATCGCCAGCTTCGTGCCGAGTCCGCCAGTTATCCCAGTGGTAGCTAACGTAACAGCTCGTCCTCATATCGTCTCTGAGATCGCCGATATATTGGTCGCTCATTTGGTCAAGCCAGTGCGCTGGCACGAATCAGTGAGCTGGGTGGCAAGTCAGTATCCCGATATTCGGTTCCTGCAGCCTGGAAATAGTCAGGTACTTGCTCGTATGCTCGTCCAGATTCCTGGTGTTAGCCGGGCACAGATCGCGAGGGCAAAGTCATGAGCCCGGACGGCGTGCGGCGGCAGGCGCCGGTGGCTGTAATCGGGATGTCGGCGCGGGTTCCTGGCGCGGACGACGCTGACGAATTCTGGGACTTGTTCGCGTGTGGCAAGCGGACCATGTCACATCCGCCTGCGGGTCGCTTGGACGACTACCGCGCCGATATCGGGGACATTGAGGAACCTACGGTTTCATTCTTTTCGGATGTAGTTGGGTTTGAGCCCGCCCTCTTCGGTATCACGTACCGGATGGCGGTGTGGATGGATCCTCAGCAGAGGCTGATGCTGGAAGCAGCTTGGCAGGCCCTGGAATCCGCGGGGATCCCGCCCCGGTCCCTCGCCGGCGAGGATGTCGGGGTTTTTGTATCGACCACTTGCTCAGACATGCGTGACCGCATGGCTTTTCGGCACGTGGTCGACCGCTACAGCGCTGTCGGGCTGCTCCTTACCTTTGTCTCCGCCAGGATCTCGCATCATTTCGACCTACGTGGACCCAGCATCACTCTCGACACTGCTTGTGCCGGTGGGCTGACGGCACTGAGTCAGGCAGTGTCGGGCCTGCGGGCGGGCGAGTTCCGCATGGCACTCGTTGGCAGTCCTAACGTCTATCTTCACGGGCATATGCAGGCTGTCATGCAGCGGTTCGGTGCTGTAACGCCGAGCGGCGAGGCTCGGTGTTTCAGTGCGGACGCGGACGGTTACGTCCGCGGCGAAGGCGTATTTTGTTTCGTCGTAAAATTGCTCGATGACGCAATAGCGGACGGCGATCCCGTGCTCGCGATTGTTCGCGGAAGCTCGGTCAACCATGATGGCCGGCGTGGCGGTTTGACCCGATCTGACCCAGAATCTCAACGAGAACTCATCAACCGCGCTCTCACACAGGCGGGGTTGACGCCTAATGATCTAGGCTACGTGGAGTGCCACGCTGCGGGTACCCCAAAGGGTGATCCCATTGAGGTTCAGGCTTTACGAGACTTGACCCGGGCGTCCAGCAGTACAGCCGCCGGGCCGGACGGAAAGCTTTGGCTGGGGTCAGCAAAAGCGAATATCGGGCACCTAGAGGGCGGAGCGGGATCAGCCAGCCTTGCCAAGGCGATTCAAATTTTGCGATACCGGACCATCCCTATGACGCCTGGTGTGTCCGATCTACATCGCGATGTGCCCGTCGATCGCCACCCGGTCGAGATTGCTACGACGACTCTCTCTTGGCCCGACGGCAAGCCACGACGGGTCGGAGTAACCGCACTCGGCGTGGGCGGCGCGAATGCGCATGCTGTTTTGGAGGAGGCTCCGCTGTTCCCCTCCTTAGCCGTATCCAGAAAAGCCCGCTGGACAATCCCGGTAAGTGCTCGCACCACGAAGAGTCTGACCCGACTAGTCGATAAGCTCGCATCGTTTATACAGCACGGTCACCGGACGCCTAATGACACTACCGGCCTCCCAGCTCCCGATTTCGCCGCGGCTGTATGGACGCTGTGCGTGGGTCGAGAACAACTGGACAGCCGGATAATAATCACTGCCCACGACTCTGACGAGTTCGTTGAGGCGGCGCAGGCGTTTGTCCAAGAAAAGGATCACCCGTTGCTTCACACGGGCTCCGCAGGTGAGAACCAGACCCGTCTCCGAGACGTTGGCATGCCTGCCGCTGAAATAGATTCGGCCGAGCGGTGGCTGGCGGGAGACACGGTCGACTGGTCCGTCTTCTGGCCGGTAGACCAACGGCCACGTCGTGTCGCCCTCGTTCCGTACCCGTTCGATCGGAGGGCCTGCTGGCCCGAAGTAGCAGGCCCACTCGGAAAATCATCTGAAGATGACCAGACGAATTTAGAGCACTCATGATTTCCCCTTCAACGGATGCCGAAGTTGCCTGGCTGAGCAGCTACTTCGAGGGCGACCTCGCAGCACTGCTCTGTGCTGACCGTCAAGATGTCAACGATCGGAATATTGATCACGGCGTCCGTAGTGAGCAGCGGGCGAATGGGGTTTGTATCTGCGGGGGCTGATGCTGGACGGGCGGCGCAAGTCGCCCCAGGACACGCCGGCGGAGTCCGGCGACCGGGTGCGAGATCCGAGCAGCGTTGGGCGTTCAAGCCGTGCGCGGCGGTAGGCGGTGGAGCACGACGTTGCCGATCTGCTCGCCGGAGATCTCAGCGGTCAGGTACGTGCGGTGCGGCTGGCGTCGGCGATCGGTGGGCGAACCGGGGTTGAGCAGTCGGAGACCGCCGGGCGTCGTGGTGTCCCACGGGATGTGGCTGTGCCCGAACACGAGCACATCGGTGTCCGGGAACCACCGGTCGCACCGGGCCTCCCGTCCCTGAGCGGGGCCGGTCTCGTGGATCACCGCGAGCCGGACGCCGTCCAGCTCGGCGCGGGCGATCTCGGGAAGCCGGTTCCGCAGTTGTGCGCCGTCGTTGTTGCCATACACCCCGATCGTCCGCGCGCTGCGCGCCTCCAGCTCGTCCAGCAGCGCGACATCGACCCAGTCACCGGCATGGATGACGACGTCGGCGGCTGACACCGCGTCCCAGACCTCGCCCGGCAGGGCCTTGGCGCGTTTCGGGAGGTGAGTGTCGGCGATCAGCAGCAGGTGCATGCCCCGAGTGTCGACGAGCCTACTGCCGCCGCGCCACAGCGCGGCGGATCGGCCCGTGCAATCGCCGATGCATTGTCTTCTTCAAAACTGCGGAGCGCGTCGAGCCTGATGGTCGTGACCGCCACCTGCCAACCCGACGGATCCCACGTTCGCCGACGTTGCCTCTCAACGTCTCTTGTGGACGGTTGCGGTGCTCGGTGCTCGGTGCTCGGTGCTCGGTGGATGGTGGCGGTGGTCAGCGGGTGTGGACCGATACCGCGTAGTCGCCGTCGGTGAAGGTGGCTCGTTCCCACGTGGCGAACCGGTCGGTCAGCGTGAGCCCGGCCGCTGCGGCGTGCGCGTCGTAGTCGGTGATCCGGTAGCCTCGGTCGAGGCTGAAGCCGGCGATGAGCCTTCCCCCGGGGCGCACGTGGCGGGCCACGCCCGCCACGAGTGCTTCCTGGGTGCCGACCGGGGTGAACAGCGGTACGTTTCCGGCCATCACGACCACGTCGAAGGTCCGCCCGAGGTTGAGTTCGGCAAGATTGGCCTGGGTCCACCGAATTTCCGGGGCCAGCTGCCGGGCGGTGGCCAGCATCGAGCTGTCGAGGTCGGTTCCGTAGACCTCGATGCCGTGCCGGGCCAGTTCGATGGCCACGCGGCCCGTCCCGCAGCCGGCGTCGAGGACGTTCGCGGGGGAGTAGGAGCGGACGAAGTCGGCTTCGCCGTGCACGTCCACCCCGGAAGCGGCCAGTGCGTCGAAGTGCCGCTGGTAGTCGTTGCCGTCCCACGCGTTGGGACCGTTCGGGACGGTGGTGCGTCCGGTTCCTTCAGTCATGGCTCGATCATCGCAAGCCGTGTCCGGGACGGGAGCGGATGCTCGCGGTCGGTCAGCTTTCCCGGCGGCTTTCGTCCGCGCACATACCTCGCCACAGCAGGTCGATGAGCCGGGCGGTCGGGCCCTGCCAGTCGCCGCTGGGATCGAGGTAGAACAGGCCGCCCAGCCCGCGCAGGACCGTTTCCGGATCCAGGTCGGCGCGGACGGTTCCGGCCTCGACGTTGGCCTCCAGCAGCATGGCGACCGCGCCGACCATCACCTCGTGGGCGTTGGCGGGCAGTTCGCCGTGCGACGACCTGGCGGCGCCGAGGGCCCTGGCCAGGCCTCGCTTGGTCATCATGTAGTGCGTCAGGTGGTCGGAGACCCAGATCTGGAACGCCTGTTCCGGGGAGTGCTGCTCGAGCAGGGGCGGCACGACGTCGACGAGGTGCCGCAATTCGCGCTGGTAGACCGCCAGGATGAGCGTTTCGGGAGCGGGGAAGTGCCGGTACACCGTGCCGACGCCCACGCCGGCCTGCTTCGCGATGGCGTTGAACGAGATCTCGCCAGAGTCGGCCAGCGACTTCGCCGCCGCGGTGAGGATGCGCTCGTGGTTGCGCCGGGTGTCCGCCCGTCGGGGACTTACCGCGCCCGTCGTCATCGTCCCTCCCGGTTGGCTGCCGCGTCCTCCCCGGAATGTAATACACCGACCGCGCTCTACCTGGGGCAACCTTCGGGCGAGCGCTCTCGTTGCAGAGCGGATAAGAATCCGCTAGCGTGGTTTCCGGGCACTGAAACGGATAATTATCCGGTTCGGTGATTCTATCGCCGCAGTTCCCACCACGACAACCCACGCCGCCATGCCCGTCCCATCCGAACGATCTGCGGGAAAGAGATCCAGTGGACATCTCACTCGAAATCAATGGCAGGACGGAACAGCTGACCGTCGATCCCGGCGTGACGCTGCTGGACGCCTTGCGGGAACACCTCGGCGTCACCGGCCCGAAGAAGGGCTGCGACCGTGGGCAGTGCGGCGCCTGCACCGTGCACGTCGACGGCAGGCCCGTGCTTTCGTGCCTCACCCTGGCCGCCACCGTGAAGCGGGCGGTGACCACGGTGGAGGGCCTGTCCGACGGGGATCGGCTGCACCCGGTTCAGCAAGGTTCAGCAAGCGTTCGTCGACCAGGACGCCCTGCAGTGCGGGTTCTGCACGTCCGGGCAGGTCATGTCGGCCGTAGCCGCGGTCGAGCAGGGCGTCGAGGACGTCCGAGAGTTCATGTCCGGCAACATCTGCCGCTGCGCGGCCTACCCGAACATCGTCGCGGCAGTCGAACAAGCGAGGCAGGCTGATGCGTCCCTTTGAACTCACGGCACCGCCGACCGTCGAAGCCGCGCTCGCTTCACCCGGCACGTTCCTGGCCGGCGGGACCACCCTCGTCGACCTGATGAAGCTCAACGTCCTCAAGCCGCAACAAGTCCTGGACATCAACGAGTTGCCGCTGCGCGGCATCGACACGAGTGACGGGTTGCGGATCGGCGCGTTGGAGCGGATGAGCGACGTCGCCGAGCACGCCGGTGTGTACCCGGCGATCTCCCGCGCCCTGCTGCAGAGCGCTTCCCAGCAGTTGCGGAACATGGCCAGCATCGGCGGGAACCTGCTGCAGCGCACCCGCTGCACGTACTTCCGCGACGTCGCCACGCCCTGCAACCGCAGGGAACCCGGCAGCGGTTGCCCCGCGATCTCGGGGGCGAACCGGATGCACGCCGTGCTGGGCACCAGTGACTCGTGCGTCGCGACGCACGCCAGCGACCTGGCGGTCGCGCTGGTCGCGCTCGATGCGGAGCTCCGGCTGGTCAGCGCCACCGGGAGCCGCACGGTCAAACTGGCCGACTTCTACCGCCTGCCGGGGGAAACGCCCGAGGTGGAAACCGATCTGCGCCCCGGCGAACTGATCGGCGAGGTCCTGGTGCCGCGGCTGGACTGGGCGGCGCGTTCCACCTACGTCAAGGTGCGGGACCGGCAGTCCTACGAGTTCGCGCTGTGCTCCGTCGCGGTCGCGCTGGACGTCCAGGACTCCCGCATCGTCGACGCCCGGGTGGCGGCCGGCGGCGTGGCGACCGTGCCGTGGCGGCTGCCCGCGGTCGAGGATGCCCTGCGCGGTGCACCCGCGACCCTGGCGTCCTTCGAGGACGCGGCTTCCGTGGCGGCCGACGGTGCTCGGCCGTTGTCCGGCAACGGTTTCAAGGTGTCCTTGCTGAAGCGGACCGTCGTCCGCGCACTGCTCGAACTGACCGAAGGGAGCCGCCTGTGACCAGTCGGCTGGACGGCCCACTGAAAGTCACCGGCCAGGCAAAGTACGGGGCGGACAACAACTTTCCCGGCATGGTGTACGGGTACGTCGTGCTCAGCACGATCGCGCACGGCGAAATCGAGGACATGGATGTCACGGCCGCGAAGAGCGCTCCCGGCGTGCTCGGCGTGTACACGCCGTTCGACCCGCTGGAACTGCGCAAGCCGAGCTCCCCGGTCTTCGGCGAAACCTGGGTTCCGCTGCAGGACCGGGAGGTCACCTACTACGGCCAGCCGATCGGCTTCGTGGTGGCCGGGACCTTCGAGCAGGCCAGGGACGCGGCGCTGCTCATCGAGGTCACCTACCACGCCCGGCCCGCGCTGACCTCGCTACCGGACGGCCTGGCTTCGGCCGAACCTGCACCCTCCAACGAAGACATCACGGTCCTCGCGGACGACGTCGAGTCCATTGAGGACGCTCTGGGCGCGAGCCCGGTGGTCGTCGAGGCCACCTACCGCACCGCGACCCAGAACCACGCCGCGATGGAGCCGCACTCCGCGGTCGCGGTGTGGGACGCCGGCGGCCTGACCGTCTACAGCGGGAACCAGGGCTCCGATCTGCAGGCGGGCGAACTGGCCGTTGCGCTGGGCCTGGAGGGTTCGTCGGTCCGCGCGCTGAACCCCTTCGTGGGCGGGGCTTTCGGCGGCAAGGCCCGCACCTCCGCACCGGCATTCCTGGCGGCCGCCGTGGCCAAGGCCCTCGGTCGGCCGGTCAAGGCCGCGCTCACCAGGGAGCAGGTCTTCACCGCGACGGCTACCCGCGCCGCGACGGTGCAGAAGATTTCCCTCGGCGCGGATGCCGGCGGCACGCTGATCGCGCTGCGCCACGACTCGTGGTGCAGCACACCGGCGGACCGGTCCTTCGTGGAGCCGACCTCGCACGGCACCTCGCGGGAGTGGTACGCCACCCAGAACCTGTCGATCAGCCAGCAGATCGTGCCGCTGAACATCCCGCCGACCACGTACATGCGGGCACCGGGGGAGGCACCCGGGTCCTTCGCGTTGGAGAGCGCGATCGACGAACTGGCGGTCGCGCTGAACATGGACCCGATCGAGCTGCGCCTGCGGAACAACTCGATCGCGCCGCCCGGCAAGGACCTGCAGTGGTCCAGCAAGCACCTCGACGAGTGCTTCCAGCTCGGCGCGGAGCGGTTCGGCTGGGCGAACCGCTCGCCGCGCGGTCGCGCCGACGGCGACTGGCTCGTGGGCATGGGTGTGGCCACCGCCATGTTCCCGGCCCTGCGGTTTCCCGCCACCGTCGAGATCACCCTGCACGAAGACGACACGGCCGTGGTGGCGACCAGCGGTTCGGACCCGGGGACCGGCCTGCTGACGGTGCTCGCCCTGGTGGGGGCGGAATCGCTGGCCATCCCGGCGGACCGGATCACGCCGAAGCTGGGCGACTCGGCGTTGCCCTCCGGTGGCATGTCCGGCGGGTCGACGGGTACGGCGAGCGCGGGTTCGGCCGTCATGATCGCCGCCACCGAGGTGATCGACGCGCTGCTCGCGCTGACGTCGTCACCGGGCGCACCGTTCGAGGGCGCGGAGCTCTCCTACGAGGACGGGCGCGTGCTGGCCGAAGACGGCCGCGTGATGACGTTCGGCGAGGTGCTGCGGGCAGTGGGCCGCTCGTCGATCTCCGCGACCGGTTCCTCGGCGCCCGGCGAGGAACTGACGAAGCACTCGTTCAGCTCGTTCGGCGCCCAGTTCTGCGAGGTCCGCGTGCACAAGTGGACGCGCGAGACCAGGCTGTCGCGGATGCTCGGCGTGTTCGACTGCGGCCGGATCATCAACGAGAAGGCGGCTCGCAGCCAGGCCATCGGCGGGATGATCTGGGGCGTGTCCGCCGCGCTGCACGAGGCCCTGGAGATCGAGGAGAGCGGCCGGCTGGCCAACGCCGACTTCGCCGGCTACCTGGTCCCGGTGAACGCGGACATCCCCGATGTCGACGTCCACTTCGTCAAATACCCGGACACGCTGCACAACGCCGTCGGCGCGAAGGGACTGGGCGAGATCGGCGCGGTCGGCATGGCAGCGGCCGTCGCCAACGCCGTCTACAACGCTACGAGCATCCGGGTCCGCCACATCCCGATCACGATCGAGGACCTCCTGGACTAGGAGACGCCTGCGAGTACCGCCGAGCCTTGAAACGGCGTCGGCGGTACTCGCGGGCTGAGCCGGCAGGCGGCTAGCCGACCGGTTCCTCGTGCTCCCCCTTGGTGGTCCACGGCGCGGCGACGCCAGCCGCGCCGGCCTCCGGTGCTTTCCCCGTGCGCAGCTCGGCTTCCAGCCGCTCTGCCTCCTCGCCGCCGATCGCTTCGCCACGGGCGACGAGCCCGGCGACGTCCGAGAGCGGGATCTGCTTCAGGACCAGGGCGAGGACGAAGGCGATGCCGATGAACGGCAGGAGGTACCAGAAGACGGGCGCGAGGGCATCGGCGTAGGCCGTGACCACCCCGTCGCGCACGGGTGCGGGAAGCTGGCTCAGCTTCTGGGGATCGAGCGTCGCGGTGGCCGTCGAGGCGTCCGACGTCGAGGCGCCGGACGCGGTGAAGACACCGGTGAGGTTCTCGGTGAGGCGGGTCGTGAAGATCGTGCCGAACACCGCGGTACCGAGCGCGGCACCGACCTCGCGGAAGTAGTTGTTGGTGCTCGTCGCGGTGCCGATCATGGCGGCGGGAACCGCGTTCTGCACGACCAGCACGACCACCTGCATGATGAGTCCGAGGCCGGCGCCGAAGACGAACAGGTAGACGCAGATCAGCCAGATCGGGGTGTCGGCGGCGAGCGTCGTCATCATGACCATAGCGGCCGCCGTGATGATCGTGCCGAGGATCGGGAAGAGCCGGTACCGGCCGGTCTTGGTGATCGCGGCGCCCGAGGCGATCGACGTGCCGATGAGGCCCACCATCATCGGCAGGAGCAGCAGCCCGGAGGCGGCCGCCGAAGTCCCCGACGACATCTGCAGGAACGTCGGCACGAACCCGATGGCGGCGAACATGCCCAGGCCCAGCGCGAGTCCGATCGCGGTGGCGTTCACGAAGATCGGGTTGCGGAACAGGCTCAGCGGGATCACCGGGTCTGCGGCGCGCGCCTCGGTGATGACGAAGGCGACCGTTGCCGTGAGCAGGCCGAAACCCCAGGCCCACGTCTCGATCGCGCCCCACCCGTGCGCCTTGTCACCGCCGAAATCGGTGAAGAAGATGAGGCAGGTCGTGGCGATCGAGAGGAACACGACGCCGAGGACGTCGATCGGCTGGGTCGCCTTCTTGTTCGGCAGGGTCAGCGCCACGAGCGCGATGACGAACGCGGCGATGCCCACCGGGATGTTGATGTAGAACGCCCACTGCCAGGTGAGGTGGTCGACGAAGAACCCGCCTAGCAGGGGACCGCCGATGGCCGACAGGCCGAAGATGCCGCCGAGCGGGCCGAGGTACTTGCCGCGCTCGTTGGCCGGGACGATGTCGGCGATGATCGCCTGCGACAGGATCATGAGCCCACCGCCGCCTAAGCCCTGCATGGCTCGGCACACCACGAAAACCCAGAAGTCGGTGGCGAACGCGCAGCCCACTGAGGCGACCGTGAACAGCGCGATCGCGATGAGGAACAGCCGGCGCCGGCCGAGGACGTCGCCGAACTTGCCGTAGATCGGCATGACGATCGTGGTCGCTAGGAGGTAGGCGGTCGTGATCCACACCTGGTGCTCGACGCCGCCGAGGTCGCCGACGATCGTCGGCATGGCGGTCGCGACGATCGTCTGGTCGAGGCTCGAGAGCAGCATGCCCGCGATGAGCGCGCTGAAGATGATCCAAATCCGCCGCTGCGTCAGCAGGAGAGGGGCGGGAGCGGTGGCCGTCATGATTTCCGTTCGGGGTCGGGATTCGGTGCGAAGAGGTCGCGGGCGGCGGCGAGCCGGCGGGCGAGGATCTCCGCGAAGGTGTCGGTGTTCGTCCGGGTGAGGAATTCCCGCGCGGTCGCCCTGGTGAGCGCGCGGATGAGCTGCACGGCGGCAGCGGCGCGAAGATCGCCTGCGGTGAGACCTTCGCGCTGCTCGACGAGTTCCACGTCGGATTGCTCGTCGCGCAGCAACTTCTCGATGATCCGGGTGAAAAGCCGGGGCTCGCGTTCGAACGCGGTGAGGACGTCGCGGATGCTCTCGGCTGTAATGTCGGAGCGCTCCCAGCGCTGCACCGCCAACTCGGCGAGGTCTTCGAGCAGGGCCGGTGAGAGCCCGGTGCCCGCAGGGGCACCGCCCGCCACGAACCGGGCCTTGAACGCGTCGTCGTCGCCGCGTGCGGGAACTCCGAGGACGGCGTCGTCCTTCGAAGCGAAGTAGTTGAAGAAGGTGCGGCGGGAGATGTCGACCTGTTCGCAGACCTCCTCGACGGTGAACCCGGACAGACCGCGTTCCGCGGTCAGCCTGCGGGCGTGGGAAGTCACCTGCGCAGCGGTCGCCGCCATACGCCGACTGCGCATGTTTGTTGCACGATTCATGGCATAGTGCATTATTGCACTCTCGGCTGGTGGGTGCACCGAAGTCCGCTGTGTGCTCGGACGCATTCGCCTGCCGGCTTCATCCCGGTTTCGAGGCTTGGACGAAGAACATCGGGGCGTTCCTGGCAACCGGTCTGAGCCGCGCCGGAGCAACACGCGGCCGCCACCTGCGGCATGTGTGGACGCACGCGAGTGTCGTCCTCGTCATGGCCGCGGACGCGGAGACGCGAGGCGACCCCCGGCCGGGAGCGGGGCGAGCAACCAGTTCCCGCACCGCTTCGGCCACGCCTCCCGTCTTTGGGGATTCATCGCATATGGCTTGAGAATGGGTGGCACATTTACTTATCGACGGTCGATTGTTCTTGGCTCAGTCCGGGCGTGTGGAGATCGGCGACATCGTCGTGTACTGGGATAGGCAGCGCAGTCGCGACACGGTAGCGGGAAAGCGATCGAAGACGTCCGGGTTGTAGGCACAGCTCTGAGCCTGGCAGAAGTCGTCGCGCCGCTGTTCGCTTCAGCTGTGCTGGGGGGCGGGAGTGAGCCATTGTGGGCCCATATCAGATAGCGGGAAGTGCTTCTCGTTGAACTCTGCGTTTTCAGCTGTCCAGAAGAGCTGGCGATGCTTCGGGGAATCGAGGATGTTCATCCGGGCATGCTCGCTGCCCGGGACTCCCCTGTGGGGCGCGAGTTTCGTCGTGACCGGAAGTCGCGAAAATATTGTTGTCCCGTTGGTTCGCCGGTCTTGATGAGCGCGGTGCCTGGTAGCGCGCGTGAATCTGACGATGCGGTGAAGCAGATGTGGTTACGGGGAACCATGCTGCGTTTGATGGGGGATTCGATGCTTCAGGAGTGCATCTGATGGTTAGAAACCATAGGCTGATCATCCGCTTCGCCACGGTCTTCGACCTGGCGACCCCACCAGTGGTGAGCCCGCCGATCCAACTTGAACTGCGGTACGAAACGCGCGATCCGTACGCGGTGGGCATGATCTTCAATCCCGGTCGGAACAGCCGGGCTCACTGCATGATCGCCCGCGACCTCCTCGCCGCCGGGCTGGTAAGCCGCAGCGGGGAAGGTAACGTGCGCATCAGCCCTCGACCTGACAACCCTGAGCTCGTGGTGATCGCGCTGACCGCCCCGTCGGGACAGGGCGTCTTCGAAACGAGGACTGATGTCCTGGCACGATTCTTGAACGACACCTATGCCATCATTGCATCCGGCGATGAACACCGGTGGCTGAGCGTCGATGATGCGTTGAGCAGAGTGCTCCTGAACGATCGGCGGAATGACCGAAGTCCCGCCGAGCACGATTGAGCCGTATTCCCCGATTGTCACCCAGGCCTCCGCATGGACTGGTCCGGGGACGGGATGCACCTTCGCGGCCACGCCACCGACATCGATCTTTGCCGCCTCGAAGTTTGATTGCATTTCTCCGGCGGCACGCTGTTTCCCCAGGTGGACTCGGCGTCGGCGAACACGGAACTGTGGCGGCACTCGAAGTCGTGTTTCTCCTGGTCAGCGCGCGTTGCCGCGATCACCTCGACCGCGTTCGGCGGATAGAGCTGCTCTCGGCGCCTGGTGCGGCAGAATGCACATGTGGACTCCGTGCGCACCGCAACCGACTTCCGGGTTACCGACCTCGTCGCTTACTTCGCCGGACGGTGGGAGCTGGACCGGAAGATCGTCGATTCCGCCGGTTCGGGTTTGGCGGTGTTCACCGGCATTGCGGGTTTCACCCTTGATGACGACGTGCTCGTTTACCAGGAGCGTGGAACGCTGGTCATGGGGGAGCACCGGGGACCGGCGACACGGGTCCTTCATTTCCGGGTGCGTGGCCCGGGGCTGGCCGACGTGCATTTCGACCACGGCGGCTTCTTCCACGATCTCGATCTGCGCCACGGCCGGTGGTCGGTACGCCATCCCTGCTGCGATGATCTTTACCTGGGCGAGTTCGTCATCCACGGCCCGGATGCCTGGTGGCAGGTGTGGACAGTCACCGGCCCGGCCAAGAGCTATACGTCCACCACGGCGTTCCGACGCATGTCGGTCGAGGACGAAGCCTGAGCTCGGTCGTTCACCGGTCGAGCTGTCAAGCATTTGCGAACGCGACTGCGTCAGCAAGCACCAAGGTGCGCAGGCGAGGTGCGGCCAGAAAGGGTGGCGATAGCTCTTCGGCTCGTTCGCTTGGGGCACGGTCGATGGCGTTGAATACGGCGTTCCTGCGAAATGGCCGTCTCCAGCACGTGTTTGGACCGCGCACGTTGTCGTTGGTTGCGACTCGTGGACCAGGGTGCGGAGGCGATGGCCGGGCAGCCCTCGTCGAACCATCGACGCACGACCCCGGAATCCTGCTCGCAGGCCCTGCGAATCGGCATCTGCGGCGACAGGCCCTAAGAACGCAGGTACTTGCCAACAGCGAGCAGGCAGGGCGTGTGCAAGGTTGATCTGAGGGTTGCGGCGGGTTTTGTCCAGGTGGGACGCGAGACGAGGGCGCGGTTTCCGGTGGGAGATCAATCGGGTTGTTCAAGCCGTGACGGTCTGTCCAGGAGCCGCGCTCTTGTGTTCTTGGCTTCCCTGGTTCGGGTTGTGCTTGACCGGCCCACCCTCACAGTCGAGTCCTTGCGGGGTCGTGTGACTCCCGGTGCGAAGACGTTCATCGAGTCCGCCTCGGCGGAGAGAAGCCGCAAGTTCCATTGAAATCGAACCTTCGATTTCAATGGAACTTGCGGACCGTCGGCGTGTCGCATCCCGACACGCCGATGCCTGTGGACAACCTCCGCAATTTCAATGGAAATCGTGGGCGGGTACGGACGTGCCAGGACCCGCAGCCTGGAAGGTCTTTGTTCTGGACGGAAACTTGCGAACCGGATATGGCGCTGGCGCCGACCGAACGGCACAGCCGCCGGTATCGAAACGGTCCACCACCTGGCCAACCTGTCCACCACCTGGGCAACCTGCCACCCACCTTCCCGCCCGAAACTACCTAAACCGGACAGGTCAACCTTGCACACGCCCTGAGCGAGCAGGCATCAACGATGCCGTGCCGCACCCGGATCGGCTCGGCCACGGCCTTGCTTGTCCACACCAGACCGGAAAGCCCGAACGCGGCCTGAGTCATCCCAGCATGAACCACTGCGACCACTCTGCGCTGCAAATCCTCTTGCGCCCAGCCGGCAACCTCCGCGCGTCCCGTACACCAGCGATCATGTCAGACCAAGGAAGATCACACCTTTGAGTTCCCGATCAGTAGGTGGTCTTCGGCGTGTGCTTCCGGGACGCTTCCACCTCCTAATTTGCCTCGACGCGTTATAGACCATGCCGTAGCCGGGTCAGTCAGTCGTAGCCACGGACAATGTGGCTCTCATCGAACATGGCGACGGCCGGAGTGACTGTTTGCTTGAGGCAGCCTGGCGAGGCTAGCTCGACCGGCTCGTGGTCGCTGTCCACGCGCTGCCGTGGCTCTGCTGTGAGAAGGGGAGCGGTAGAAAGATCCATTGTGGTGGCTCCTTTCAGTGCCGGGATGTATTCGCCGCCCGGGAAGCGCGAATGGGCGCGGTAGCACCTCGAGAAGGCGAATGGCCAGGTTTTCCACACCATCCGCCGCATTCGCGGATCTCCCCGACACGAACGGAAACGAATGTGGCATGGATCACATCGTAGGCGTATGTGATTGCCTTACGGCACGGTTCATGTACGTATGGCCCTCCGTTTGGGGTGAACAAGGGCATCGTCCGATGGTCAGTCCCGCCACTGATGCCCGGCAGCAGGCGACGGCCGGGAGTTCGCGGTGGGGGCTTCGTTGTCGCCCCGCCGCTTACGGCCGGCTGGGATCGCGCCTCCGGCACAATGCCGCCGCTGCCCCTTCGACGATGCGACTGTCACCGACGGCGACGCGGGCTGGTCGCTCGGGTGAGAAGCGCCCGATGAGAGCTACCTCGGTTTGCATCGATGTGTCGCCGTAGGACTGGGGCGGCTGGTTGCGCTACGGCGAGCAACACATCATCTTCTACGGCACCCGACCGCCACTTGACGCGCTTCCTCCCCACGGATAAATCCGGGGGCCTCCGCACTACGTCCCTCCACATGACGCAGGACCGCGAGGCGCCGCGCGCCTCGCGGTCCAACTGGGGTTCACTCACCCGGATCTCCCTATGATCATCAAACCCGGGTGTCAACCATCTCCGTCAGTCTTATATCGACAGCGGGCGAGGACCAGTCTTGGACACTCTCCAATCGACGCAGTCAGTCACCACGGCTGTGACCTCACGTCGTAAGGCACTCCAGAGATGCCCTCTCGGTTCGACGCAGTGGTCCTTCAGCAAGATCAATCGTCCAAGCTCGAGAGGGCATCTCACCTACTCACATCCGAACCACAACCCGGAAACTCCGGTAGATCGAGCCTTAGCGTGACGCGCCTGCCGTCGTTCGGACTTGTCCGTTCCGCGAGGAAGGAATGCTGTGATCCACTGGAGAGTTCTGCTGGTTACTGCAGTAGTAGAAGGCATCGAGCATCAGCTTCTGCATGTCTCGAGCACGGGAGCACGCGGGTTGGTCGGAGCACATTGGTCCTCATAGGCGTTCATCGCTTGCGTCGGCAAAGCGGCAAGGAAGGACGTTTCCTCGACGCCGATTTCGGCGAAGGAGGGCGGGATACCGACGGCGTCTCTGAGCCGCTCGATGGCAACCGCATACGATTCAAACCCTTGCTCCGGCGTTCGCGATGGCAGGCCGAGGACGCGGGCAATCCTCGCAGAAGGATGTGCGCACTGATAAGCGTCCACGCTACGGTTGGCCGGCCGCCGTGACATCGGCCAGCCTGCGGTCATACCGACTGTTCAACGTTGCCACGGCTGCCAAGGGGAACCGGGCTGGACCGGCACCACGTCCGCGCCTGGACCTTTCGGTGCCGCTGGATAACCGTCGTGCTGCTCGCACATTTGTGCCTGGCCGTCATCACCGCCACCGCAAGGGTCGGTTCCGCGGTGACAATCCCGTTGACCCTCAACGGAATCCGGCACCTTTCAGTGCGCTGATCATCGAACTGTCACGATCCACCGTCACCCATCTGCAGTGATCACACTGGCGACGGTGGCATCAGTACCGCGGCCCTGCCCGGCTCCACCAACTCAGCCGGTGCCACCTGCGTTCGCCGGTGCGCCCATCAACTGCGGTGCTTCGATGCAACGCCGAGGTTAGGAGCTCTTACTCGACGCGTGGACGCGTCCGCGTCGCTCGGCGGCGAGTCCTGCGTAGTGCTCGGCGTTTACTGGAAGCAGCAGGTCGGCGAGGAAGTTGCTGGCCCTGCGCGTGGGCAGACCCATGTCGTCGAGGAGCTCATCCGCGGAGTGCAGGGTGTAGGGGCCGAACTCGTATCCACCGCTGCCCGGGAAGACCCGGTCCTGCCACACTAGTCTGTTCTCCACTTCCTTGACCATTTCTTCGTGCTTGGGTGCATGCCGGAGCGTCTGCAGGAAGTAGCTGGAGAGCCAGTGGGAGCACAGCTCCATCCCCAGCGGGAACTGGAACAGGTGGCGGAATCCGATGAGCCCCAAGCGCTTGGTTTCCGGCGGGACGATGCCCTTGTAGAGGCGAAGGTGTCCAGTCTGGTCATTCACGCGGATGGCCGGTTCCAGGAACGGGAACTTCCTCTGCTGCCCGGTGGCGAACACGATGATGTCTGCGGGTGCTTCTGCGCCGCTGGTGAGGCGAAGTCCGTGTTTCGTGTAGGAGTCGACGGCGTCGATCAGGACGCGGATGTTGCCTTGGCGGACATGGCGGACATATCCACGGGGTATGGACCCGAAGCGAACCAGCCCGTGGGGCAGTGGCGTCGTTGGCTGGTGCAGGGCCAGTTTCGACAGCCCGCTCGTGGCGAGGGTGTCACGCATGATGAGGCGCCACGCCGTTTTCTTGATCGATGCGGGGATGCGGTCGATGCGGCGCACGTAGGCCGGATCATGGTAGGTCGGCAGCAGCGCCTCGGACAGGCGGGAGAAGAGCAGCCACTTGGAGCGCACCGTCCCGAAGAGCAGGCGTTCGGGAAACATCCAGTTCGCATGCCGCTGGACGAGCGTCACCGTGGAACCGTTGGAGGCGGCACGGGTGGCGACTTCCAATGCGGACTTGCCGCCGCCGACCACGGTGACACGTTGTCCGGTGATCTGCTCGTCGCGCAGGTCCTTGCAGTGCGTCACTTCGCCTGTGAAGCGTTCCCGACCGGGGATGTCGGGCAGGTAAGGCACGTGGTGGGCGCCGCTGGCGACTACGACGTAGTCGAACGTCTCGGTGCGGCCGGCCGGGCCCGTGGCGGCGGATCGGACGTGGACATCCCATCCGTTGGATCCAGGCATGCCGTCGGTAGCCACGGGACGGACGGACACGACCTCCGTGTCCGGGTGGATAAACTCCAGCACCCCAAATTTCTTGGCGTATTGCTGCAGATATTCCTGGACACCTGCCGCGCGCGGCATGTACCGGGGGTTGGGCAGATCTGAGAACTCGTAAAGGCGGTCGGGTGACTGGTTGCGAAGGCCGTCGTAGAACCCTTGTGGCGACCAGATTCCACCGACCTGGTCATACTTGTCGAAGACGGTCACGTCGAACCCGTCTTCCTTCATCACTTTCGCGGCTGCGACGCCTGCCAGGCCGGCTCCGATCACGCAAAGCTTCACGTTTCTGCTCCTCACGGCGCGGGAAAATGCATGTTAAGGGAGTGTCTTGCTTGGCTGGTTTTCTGGTAGCAGGTGCGACTCGCCCTCGCAACTCTTAGAGCAGGAACTGGTTTCCGTGGCAAAGACGTGCGCAAGCTGAGACTTGGTAATCACCAGACTTCCTCAGGACCATGATCGTAGGGCAGTGCTCACGTGTCTGCCAGCTCAGTGGAGCGCTGTAACAGAGCCCTGGGCAACGTGTCGGCCTGCAGAGTTGCCCTTTTGTGCAACGTGTGGTGCACATATGCGCAACGCGGGGTTCATGTGCCCGCCGCCTGGGATCTATGATTACGGCGACGGCTGGCGGTAGGTAGGGTTTCCACTTGTCCTCGTACATCAACTAGTGTCCATCGAATCCAACTTGGCTTCGCGCTGGCCATATTTATCTCACGCTTCCCATTCGTGCGCGCATCATCCGTATCCGGGAAATTGGGCGGCGTCGTGTCTGCGAGCAACCTTGAGGGAAGAGCCCTTGAGGGAAGAGCCGCTGTCATTATCAGCAATAGCCGTGAGATCGGAGCTGCTGTGGCCACGCGCTTCGCGGAGGCGGGGGCGTGGGATGTCATGCGAGAAATGGAACACCATGCCTGATGAACAGAAAGCCGACAGCTTCCTACGCCTACTCGATCCCAATCATCTCCCGGTGGAGCGCGAATCGCTGGCCAGGGCGGCGATCCGGTTGGTGGGTGACCACAGGGACGACCAGGTGTTGCGGGTGACCGAGCCGGAGCGCCACCGAGCCAGACGAGTTCTCACAGACGAACTTCTCGGCCATGAGCCGATCCCTCCGGCCCGGAGCGGACGGCGCGCGTTGGACCAGGACGAGCACGATCGTCATTTCGGTGTGGTCCGCGTCCACGGCGACTCCGGAGCGATCTTTCTCACCAGCCTGCTGGTCAGCTACCTCGACATGCTGGACGACGTCGAGCGAGGCGGCACCACCCTGGGGCAGGCTCAGTGGACGGACTTGCTGCGGGTGCCCACGTTGGTCTTCGACTTCGCGCTGCGCCGTCAGGCATCTGCATTCCCTGGCAGCGACTTCCGGGCCCCGCCTCTTCTTCACGCTGATCCAGACCACGACGCAGGCGGTGACCAGTTTGTCCCAGGCCGTCCGAGCGGGCGATGAGGCAGCTGAGGCAGACGTGCGGGGGTGCGTCGATTTCGTGCGTCTGACCACGCTCGGCTCCACCGCCGCGCTGCGACTGACCGCCGACTTCAGCCCTGTCGACTACGAACAGCGGGTTCGGCCGACGATGCTGCCTCCTCATGTGCGACCGGGTTTCAGCGGCCTCCAGACCAGGGACCACCGCCACTTGCTGAACGCCATGAGGAAGCTCCGCGAGGACATGGCGACGGTGGCCGAGTTGGGAGAACCGCACGCGGAGCTCATCGCGGCGATTCGGTCGCTCCACGATGCGCACGCGTACGTGTGCACGCGGTTCGGCGGTGACACCGCCCCCAGTCTTCGGATGGCGGCGCTGGGACAGCAGGACGGAAAAGGGGTCGAGGTCGTGCGGGGCTTGGCGAGGCACCGCGAGTCGCTGCTCGAGCCGTCGCGTGCGAATGCCCACGATCAGCCGCGCGCGTACCAACGATCCGACGAGGATGGCCATGAGTGACAAGCCGCAACTGCCCGCGTACATAGTGCGCGATCTCCAGACCTTCTCGGTTCCCCCGGAGGTCGCTGCGGCACGCGACAGGGGAGAGCTGCCGAGAACCACGATTGCCATGCCCGCCCTGGCCAATCCGTTTCCCGGCGGCGTGATCGAGGCGTGGCTCGTGACCCGTCACGAGGACGTGCGAGCAGTGCTGGCCGACCACCGGCGCTTCAGCAACGACATCAAGAATCTAAGGCACAACCCCGGCACGCCCCGCACGAGTCCCCTCGACAGCGCGCCCGAGCGCAAGGCGAACCTGCAGCGCATGGACCCGCCGGAGCACACCGCGTTCCGGCAGATGCTCATGCCTGCCTTCACCACCAACCGAACGCGCCAGCGGGAAGCAAATGTTTCCGCTGTCGTGGCAGACTGCCTCGACGCGGTGCGCGCGCAGGGGCCGAACGTCGACCTGATCGAGCACTTCGCGCTACCGGTTCCGTCACTGGTCATCTGCGAACTGCTGGGAGTTCCATACGACGACCACATCCAATTCCAGCAACGTGCGAGGCAGCAGACGGACGTCACGCGCTCCGACGAGGAGCGCTTGGAAATCAGGCGGGCCAGCCATTCCTACCTCAAGTCACTCGTCGAACGCGCGCGGGAACGGCCGGGCGACGACCTGCTGGGCACCCTGGTCCGCGATCACGGCGACAAGCTCGACAACGAGGAACTCACCTCGATCGGCGAGCTGATTCTCCTCGCGGGCCACCAGAGCACGGCGGGCATGCTCGGACTCTGCATCCTCACGCTCTTGCTGCATCCCGACCAGGCGCAGTGGCTGCGCGAAAACCCGGATCGAGTCGAGTCCGCCGTCGAGGAACTGCTGCGCTACCTGACGGCGATCTCAGCGGGCCCCGCTCGGATCGCCACCGAGGACGTCGAGATCCGGGGCACCCGAATCAGCGCGGGCGAACTCGTGCTGCTCTCCGAACTCGCCGCCAACCGAGATCCCGCCTTCGTCACGAACCCTGACGAGCTGGACCTGAGTCGCCCGCCCAGCTCACACGTCGCCCTGGGTCACGGCGCGCATCTCTGTCTGGGGGCCGCGCTCGCGCGGCTTCAGCTGCGCATCGCGCTGACGGCGTTGTTCGAGGCGTTCCCGACGCTCGAACTCGCTGTCCCGGCTGACCAACTCCGGTTCCACGAGGACTTCATCGTCTTCGGTGTCAAGGAACTCCCCGTGACCTGGCGCGCCTGACCGGACGGCGACCGCGAAAACTGAGGAGCGCTCACCATGCCGAATCCCTTCGCCGACGAGGCGGGACCGTTCGACGTCTTGGTCAACCTCGAGGGCCAGCACTCGCTGTGGCCCTCGACGCTGCCCGCTCCGGCAGGCTGGGAGAGGACGCTGCGCGAGTCGGATCGTGCGACCTGCCTGACGCACATCCGCACTGCCTGGCCCGACATCAGGCCCCAGAGCCTGGTCTCCGCGCTCGCCGAGGGCGTGATCGCCTCTGGTGAATCCGTGCCGGAGATGTTCGCGGCACAGGTCGCCTTGCACCGGGACGACACGGCGGTCGTTGGTGAGCACGGCCACCTCACCTACGGCGAGCTCGACCAGCGGTCCGAACGGCTGGCTCTCGCCCTCCTCGCACGGGGACTCGGCCCCGAGGCTCGGGTCGCGGTGCTGATGGACCGCTCGGTGGATCTCGTCGTGGCGTTGCTGGCCATTCTCAGGGCGGGCGCGGTCTACGTCCCGCTCCCGTTGGACGTGAACCCGCACCGTGGCAAGACCCTCGTGGCGCAGGTCCGTCCTTCCATGCTGCTGGTGGATGAGCAGACCGCGCTCCATCCGCTGTTGTCCACCCCGGAGGGGACCGAGGTGCCGGTGCTGCGTGTCGACCAGCCGGTTGACACGGTAAGCGGGGCTCTGCCCGTGATCCACCCGGAACAGCTGGCTTACATCACTCACACCTCGGGTTCCACCGGTACGCCGAAGGGGGTGGCGATCACCCATCGCACCGTCACCGCCTTCGCGACCGACCAGTGCTGGCGCGAGATCAACCAGGGAGCAGTGCTCTTCTCCTCCCCGCCGATCTTCGACGGAACCACCTACGGCATCTGGGTTCCGCTGCTCGGCGGCGGCCGCGTGGTCGTGGCCCCGCCCGGCAACGTCAGCCCCTCTGACATGGCCGAGTACATCAAGCGGAGCGGCGCGACCTCGGCCCTTTTGATCCCCTACCGGCTGAACTCGGTGGTCGACCACGCCTTGGATTTCCTAGGCGGTCTCGAACTGCTCTGGACCGGTGGTGACGTCGTGGCGGGAACAACGATCGAGCGGTTGTTGAACCGCTTCCCTGATCTCCGCTTCGCCAATGGATGGGGCCTCACCGAGACTACCGTCATCTCGACGTGGCACCTGATCACAGCGCCGTACCAGGCGGAGAGCAGCGTTCCCGTGGGCCGGGCCATGAACCAGTGCCAGGTTTACGTGCTCGACGACGACCTGCGCCCGGTGCCCCCTGGGGCCACCGGCGAGGCCTACGTCGCGGGCACCGGCCCCGCCCGGGGCTACGACGGTAGGCCAGACCTGACGGCTGAGCGTTTCCTCGCCGATCCCTACGGTTCCCCGGGTAGCCGGATGTACCGCACCGGCGACTACATGCGCACTTTGGACAACGGTGTGCTCGATTTCGTGGGGCGTGCCGACCGCATGGTCAAGGTCCGGGGAAACCGGGTCGAGCCGGAGGAGGTCGAAGCTAACCTGGCGCGCAACCCGTTGATCCGCCAGGTCACCGTGCTCGCACCGCATGACGAGCAAGGACAGCGGTATCTACTGGCGTTCGTGGAGCCCGTCGCCGGCAGCCGACTGTCGGAGTCGGACCTGCGGGCGACCGCAGAGGGGTCGCTGCCAGAGTGGATGGTTCCCGCGAGGTTCGTGCTCCGGGACACGCTTCCCGTCACGGCCACGGGCAAGGTGGATCGCAAGGCGCTGCTCGCCTCGCTCGGCTGAGGACGCTGACGGGAAGGCCCCCAGCCAGCCGACGTCGGGCTGTGGCCGACGAACCCATCCGGCTCGACAGCGACACCGAGCACGGTGCCCACCAGAGAGGTCAAGCACGGCATCGTCGAGTGTTACGCGCTGCACATGATCGGGCGGCGGGCTGGTGACGGTTCGAGACCTACAGCGATCAGGGCTACAACGGCAAAAGCCTGCTACGGCTACCGCGCGGTTGAGTCCGGCTCGACAAGTTGGCTGGCGATGAGGTGTCCGGTGCCAGCGCGACACTGCGTATCGAACTGGAAGTTCGGGGGTGTGGGGCATGTGTCGGCGGTGGCTTCAGTCGCGTTGCAGATGTGCGATCAGGATCGTCCACTATGGTCTGTTGTGCCCACAGCGCTGATCGCTCGCTCGCCGACTTCCGCGACGGGCCCGCGTGCGTCGATTCGCACCAGCAGACCTCGTTCTCGGAAAAAGTCGAGGAGTGGGCGGGTTTCCTGCTCGTAGAGGTCCAAGCGGCGGCGGATCGCCTCCTCGCGGTCGTCGTCGCGCTGGGCCAACGCGCCGCCGCACGCATCGCACGAGCCTTCCGCGCGGGGCGGATCGAACTCGACGTGCCAACTGCGACCGCATTCCCGGCACGTTCGCCGACCCGCGAGGCGACGCACGATTTCGTCCTCTTCGACATGCATTTCCAGGACCGCGTCGATGCCGGTTCCCGATTGCCGGAGGAGCTGTTGCAGGAACACGGCCTGCTCAACGGTGCGGGGGAAGCCGTCGAGCAGGAAGCCACCGGCGGCGTCGCCTTCCGCGAGTCGGTTGCGCACCGTCGCCAGCGTGATCTCGTTGGGGACCAGCTCGCCCCGGACCATGAAGGTTTGAGCCCGCTCGCCGAGAACGGTCCGGCCACCGACGTGGCGGCGGAAGAGGTCTCCGGTGGAGATGTGGGCAACGCCGAGGTGGGTTGCCAGGGTGTGCGTCTGGGTTCCCTTGCCCGCCCCGGGAGGTCCGATGAGGATCACGCGCCGGGGGACGTCCTGATTCGCCTCCGCGGTCGTGCGGCTGGTTTCGGTCCACGGCATCTTCGTCTCGCCCTCCACAACGTCCGGCAACAGTGGCCGCATCGTCATGCTGTTGCCGTTGCAGTCGCGTTGCCGCAGGAGGGCCGGGTATCAAAACTCTTCGGCCAGGACACGTTGCATTCGCGCGGTCACCACGTGTCGGCGTGGGTCGTGGCGCGAGGACGTCGTGGAGGCCAACCCCGAAGACCTTCTTCCAGATCTACTGGGCTGGAGATCGTGACCGGATCCTCGCGCGCATGGAGCGCGCCAGGTACGCCGGTGCGAAGGGCTTGATCGTCACTCTGGACTGGTCCTTCGCCACCGCCAGGGACTGGGGCAGCCCGCCGATCCCGGAGAAGATGGACCTGCGGACCAACCTCGAGGTCGTGCTACGCACGCTTGTCGACGCCGGGCGCCTGGTGGCCGACGAGCTGACCCCATTCCTGCCCGGTGCCGCCCAGCGCGTCGCCGCGCAGCTCGGCGACGGCGGCGACGAACTTGACAAGCCCACCCCACTGTTCCCGCGTATCGAGCTTCCGGCGGAGGAGTAACCAGATCGGGAGCGATGAAAGCGCCCCGCGCCGGACCCTGGAATCCGACGGGTCGGGCGCGGGGCGCTTTCATCCACGCGGCGGCGTGGGCAGGCAGGTGCGTACTTCCAGTGGAGTGGAAACGTCGGTGACGCCGATACCAGTCGGTGGTGCGGTGTTCACGGGACTGGTCCTCGTCTGGCAAAGGCCTTCCGAGTAGTCGGAAACGACTGCGGAACAAGTACATCGCGCCAACCTCCATTGTGGGCACTGGGCGCTTCGCCGGTCAATCGTGCGCCTCGGCGGCCGGCGCTGAATCGGCGCGTTTCCACTTGGCCCGGGACACCGCAACGCCGAGCAGCGCTAGGCCACCGCCGGCCAACGCGATCGGGGTGGGTACCTCACCCAGCAGGAGCCACGACAGGAACACGACCAATACCGGAACCGCGTATGTCGTTGCTCCCAGGCGGCCTGCCGGTGTCCGCACCAGCGCATACGCCCACGTGTAGAAGGCCAGCGCGGTCGGCAACAAGCCCAGGTAGACCATCGCGAGCGAAGCACCGAGGGGCGCGGCGGCCAGGTCGTTGACGAGCTGCCCAGCGAACGGCAAACACGCCAAAGTACCGACCACGCAGCCGAACGTCGTCACCTGCAGCGCAGAAGCGCGCCTGAGAGCGGTCTTCTGCGCCGTAACTCCGACCGCGTATCCGGTGGCGGCAGCCAGACACAGCAGCACACCCAGCACAGTGGTGTGACCGTCGCCTGTGGACAGACCGACCAACACGGCACCTGCGAACGCGATGGTAATGCCGATCAGCAGCCGGGGAGGAAAGCCTTCCTTGAGCAGCCATCCGCTCAATAGCGCCAACAGCAGCGGGCCCGTGCCCACGACCAGCGCTGCCGTCCCAGCGTCGGCATGCTGCTCACCCCAGTTGAGCGTCACCGTGTACAGCCCGAACCAGAAGACACCCACGCCGATGATGCCTGGCCACGACGACAGCGGCGGCAACCCTTCGCCACGCAGTACCAGGATCGCACTGAGGCCCACCGATCCGGCCATCAGCCGGCCTAATGCCAGCGCACCAGGTGAGAAGTAGGCGCCAGCGTATCTGATTCCCACGAACGCCGAAGCCCAGAGCAGCATCGTGATCGCTACCGCAAGGGTTGTTTTTATGCCGTCTTTCTTCCCTGGCTCCGCCGCCGCATGCGCCATTATCATGTACCTTCCGGTTCTGAATTCGCCGCCAAGACGCGCAATTGTCGGCGCAGTAGTTTGCCGGTCGGATTGCGGGGAAGCGCAGGGACGAAGACGACGTCCTCCGGCACCTTGTACCAGGTGAGTGCCTGCTTTGCCGCTACGATGAGTTCTGCGCGGACGGTGTCGGGTTCCGCGTCACCCGTCAGCACGACGAACGCGCGTAGTGCCGAGACACCCGTTGCATTCCGAGCCGAGCAGACCGCTGCTTCATGGACCGCCGGATGAGTCATGAGCAGGTCTTCGACCTCGGTCGGGTGCACGTTGGCGCCTGCGACGATCTCGATGTCGTCGGCGCGACCATGAATGCGGAAGAACCCGTCTTCGTCGACCGTCGCTACATCACCGGTGCGGTACCAGGAATCTCCAGTCCGCTGCGGCTGATCGCTGCCGCGCGGCACACCAAGCCCGATGGTTGGTCCGGCGACCTCGAGAAACCCCTCGACGTCTGGCGGGACCACCTCCCCGAGTTCGTTCACGATTTGCAACCGGTACGGCTCCACCACTCGCCCGACGGTGAACTCGCGGTAGTCCGTCGTGCTGTTCGCCAAAACCGCATGCCCGATCTCGGTGCTGCCGAAAACGTTGAGCAGCCGTTCGCCGAGCACCTCTCGCAGTCGGCGCTCCAACGCGTTCGGCAGCACCTCGCCGCCGCAGACCGCCAGCCGCAAGCTGGCGAGCAGCGAGTGATCGGGATGACCGAGCAGCCTGGCGTAGAAACTGGGTTGGCCGTAGAACACGGTCACGCCGTGCTCCCGGATCAGGGATAGCGCTATTTCTTCTGTCGCACGTTCCGGACTGAGCACGGTAGTACCGCCACGGAAAAGCGGAAGGAAGATCGAATTGCCCAAGCCGTACGAGAAGTACAGCCGGGACACCGAAAAGCAGACGTCGGCTGGTGTGACGTCGATGATCGAACCGATGCCCTGATCGTAAATCGACGGGTCGCCGTGGCTGTGGAAGCACAATTTGGGGTCGCTGGTGGTACCAGAGGTGAACAGCCCGAGTGCTGGCGTATCCGAAGGGAATTCGGCGTACGGCGGCAGGGGGCGGTCCGTTTGCAGGTGGCCCGGGGATATCAACGGATCTGGGAAGTATTGGGCGAGCTCGGGTCCACAAACGACAGCGTCGGGCTCGGCGATCTCGGCGGCGCGGCGCAACTCATCGGGGTGCAGGTCCGAGTTGACAGGTATGGCAACGATGCCGGTGCGCAGGGCGCCGAGTAATGCACAGACGAGGTCGATGCTGTCGGGCAAGGCGAGCAGCACCCGGTTTCCCACGCCGAGACCACAGTCATTGAACCCAGCTGCGGCGCGCCCGGCGCCCGCATAGATATCCCGGTACTGGTAGGTCTTCTCATCCACGATATAGGCGGGCCGGTCCAGCCAACTGTTCGCCCTTGCGAGCCATTCCAGTTGCTCGACGAGGTTTCCGTTGGAAGACATGGACTGATTACCGTCTGCGACGTATCGGGTGTGTCTCATGAACGAGTGGCCTTCCTTTGGCAGATTCCTTCAATTTCGACGAGAAGATCTGGTCGGCACGCGGCTACGTTGAGATAAGCGATGTTCGTGTGCGGCGCGAACACTTCGTCACATGTTGCGCGTACGACCGGAAGATCCTCGGCATCGCTGACCTAGACTTTGATGAAGTCGAGATCCTCGATCTGGTAACTGTCGTCAATCCCGTGGTGCCAGAGATTGCCACGGCTGATGACCGCCTCGATGTTTCCGGTGGTCAGTTCGATCTGGCCGTCGATTTTCTCGCGATGCGCTGTCTCGTCACCAATGATGCTCGCAGTCCCGGAGACCTAGGCCACGGTTGAGGCGTGTTCGTCGGCCCGCTTGCGGTAGGTAGTAGCTCGGGCAAAGCTCGGCGCCTTCGGCCCGTACTGGTGGCGATTTCTGTGCGCTGGCGTCCGGAGAGGGTTCTCGAAGAAGGTGCCGTCATCGCGGGACGACTCGCGGTCAAATCTCCTCCACCTATCGATGGGTTGGCTGAATGTTCGCAGGAAGGCTGGCGCGGGATTGTGCGGGTGGCCGTTTTCTGCGCAAACGCCCTGTGTGCGGTTGATTCGGAAATTATCCGAAGAATATCGTCGAACGTTGTTGTAGCGATGTGGGCCGCTTTCCAGGCAGTTCGCTGCATGAGGTGCTTGGTTGGATCGCAAGGGAATCGGACCGGGGCGCGGCTCTCACGTCGGAGCGTTTCTGGCTGCCGGATGGACCGGCTCTGGGGCTCCATGTCCGGATGGCCGGGCCGATTCGGTGATCATCACGAACCGTGAGTGTGGGGCCTCGTTACCCGCGAGCGCCAGCTTCTTTCACTCGCAATGCCCGAAAGGGTTGGGAAACGCTACCCGAAAATGCAAGTCTTTCCGCCGTGGATTCTTCGGGGCGGACCGTTGTGTGTGAGATGCCCGTTACAGCGCTCGTTGTCAGGTTCCGCGATCGGCGGGCAGGGGGTCGATCACGTCGGCATCGCATCAGTGGCTTCCGCGGTCGCCGTGACCACTACGGAGCCCCGAGACGGACACCGACCGCCGCAGCCACCCGGAACGAAACGCAGCGACCAGCGCCTGCATCTTGCAGCGCTGGTCGCTGCGAAACCCGAAAGGTTTCGCCATCGAATCACAGATTCGAACCAAAATATCTGGTCGATGTTGCCGGACGTGGCAGCAGCTCAGTTGCGCAGCAGCAATGCGGTCACGTGTAGGCCGCATGCGACTGCCACGATCAGCGTGTACTCGGTGGTGATCTCGTCGAGGTAGTACGCAAGATTGACCGGGTAGGTGGCCAGGGTCATGTTGCCGTGCTCGGCGAGGGTGTCCAGGTATTCCCGGGGTTTGATGCGCTCGTTCCAGTGGTCCATCAGGATCCGGGAACCCTGGTGGGTCAGCAGGGTTACCTGGTTCGGGTCCACGTCATTGCGTTTGAGCAGGTCCAGTGCCACTACCGGGACGGCGTCCTTGATCAGCCCGCCGAGGTCCTCGATCCCGGTCTGCGTCATGTCGTAGGTCGGGGTCGGCAGTCCGGTGACCGGATCGGTGGGGAGCAGCGTGAGTCCGTTGAGGTGCAACGTTCTCATGGTCATGGTCAGGCCGTGGTATTGGCTGCTTGCGGTCCGCGTCAAGTGGTCAACGACCACGAATCGATCGGACGGACCGACCACCGCCGCACCGGCCGCGTCGCCGATGCTGACCGCGTGGCCTTTGGTGTAGTCCATGTGCCCGGTCCAGTTGGCGCCGCAGGCGACCAGCGAGTTGCGGGTCCGGCCGGCTTCGACTGCCTCGGCTGCGTGCACGACGCCGAGCAGGAAGTTGCTGTACTCGCTGTTGATCGGCACGACCATGACTTCAGGGGGAAGCCCAAGCAGGTGGTGCACGTGGTACAGGCTGTTGGGAGTGAGGTATTCCGGCACGGTGATGTAGCCGTACAACCGGTCGATGTCGACGGGCTCGAGCCCTGCTTTGCCCAGCGCGACATCAGCGGCCTTGACGACATGGTCTTCGATGCGTTCGCCCTTGGCGAGCACTCGGCGGCGATCGAGGCCGCGGAAGACGGCCGCCTCGATCACGCCCTGCGCATTGCGGTTCTGATTCAGCGAAGCATATGCCGGGTCGTCGTTGCGTCGGACCCCGTTCGGGACCGAATAGCCAGCGCCGAGAATGCCTGCAGTCTGTGTCATGTCGTCCCTCAGTACGTGATGAGCGGCTTGATAATTCCGTCAGCGCGTGAAGCGAGAAGGTCGAAGGCTTTCGCCGCGTCCGCGAAGCCGAAGCGGTGCGTAGTCATCGGTGTGGGATCGATGCGCTTGTTGACCATGAGCCGGAACAACCGCTGAAGGCGCTCGGAACCGCCGGGGCAGAGCATCGCCCGGATTGTCTTGCCACCCATGCCGAAGCCGAAGGACACCAGCGGAATCGGCAGCGGCCCGGTGGCCTGCCAGCCGTGGTAGCCGGCGTTGACCACGGTGCCGCCGGCTTTCGTTGCGCGAACGGCCTGTTCGAAGGTCTCGTGGGTGCCGAGTGCCTCGATGGCGCAATCGACCCCGTGCTGGCCAACGACGTCCCGGATCTTGTTGATCGCATCCTCGTGGCGTGGGTTGATGACCAGATCACTGCCGAACTGCGCGGACAGCCGGGCGTTGAGTGGGCGAGTCGCAGTGGTTATGACTGTGCCAGCGCCGAGTAAGCGGGCTCCTGCCGTGACGGAGAGACCGACCGAGCCCTGAGCGAACACCGCAACTGTCCCGCCAAGAGGAATGTCAGCCTGTTCGGCCGCAGCGAGCCCCGTGCTCATTGAGTCGGTCGCGTACAACGCCTGCTCGTCGGTCAGCTCGCCGGGGATCCTGGCGACGTTGAAATCGGCGTCCGGCACGACGAAATATTCAGCCAGGCTTCCGTCCTGTTGCGTGGTGAACTTGTAGCCACCAACCCCACCACCGCACTGCTGTGGTGCCCCGCTCTGGCAGAAATCGCAGCACCCACACGGCGTGACTGAGGTAACCGCCACCCGTTCGCCTTCGCGTACTCGTGTCACCGCGTCGCCAACGCGGCTCACGATCCCGACACTCTCGTGTCCGAGGATCCGGCCCACCGGCACGGCCATTGCGCCGCTTAGATTGTGTACATCGCTCGCGCACATCATCGACGCGGTGGTTCGCACTACCACCTCGCGCGGGCCTGGGCGCGGTACCGGCCGTTCTGCCAACGCGACCTCGTTGTGCGCCACGAGCGTGAGCGCTTTCATGGTTGCGCGCCGCTGACGTGGCAAGCTCGTAGTTTCTTGGCTACCCGATTGCGTTGTGGCCGAGCCGCTCGTACTCATGACTTTCCTCCCGTGCTTTAGCATTGCATTCGAGAACATCTGCCAGGTCCCGGAGGCTGTCCACCAAGGTTCCGCCACGATCCCCGGAGGGTTCCAAGAACAGATCCAAATATTGCCGTCCGCCGTGGCTTTCCAGCGACATCCGGTCTATGGTGAGGCCGCAGCGGCGCACTGTGGCCGTAATGCGCGGTACCACGTAAGGCGTGTCCCGTGCAACCACGAAAACTGCACGGGGCGAGGCTCCGACCAACTCGTGACTCGAGTTTCTCGTGATGACTTCCTCGCGGACGATGCTCGCATCCCAGCGTGGTGACATACCCCGGGCGATGGCAATGTCATCGTTGCTGGCACCTGGCCCGACCATCGGCCACACCAACTCGTTGGCGGGCACCTGGAAATCGATGACGGCGGGAATGTCGGTGATTTCCTGAGCGCCCCGAACCACCTCGTCGATTTCATCGACCGTCGTGCATCGCAGGCCGACGCAGCCGTATGCTTCGGCGAGCCGCACGAAATCCGGCGCTGCCCCAACGGCGTTCAACTCAGAGTGCGAGTACCGCTCGTCGTAGAAAAGGTTCTGCCATTGCCGGACCATGCCATAACTACCGTTGTTGATCACAGCTATCTTGATTGGGATTCGTTCGGCTACGCACGTGGCTAGCTCCTGATGCGTCATCTGGAAGCAGCCGTCGCCGTCGATCGCCCAGACCTCGCGTTCCGGCAACGCCAATTTCGCACCCATTGCGGCCGGCACCGCCACTCCCATCGTGCCAAGCCCGCCGGAGGTGATCAGCGAGCGCGGACGCTCGAAGCCGATGCACTGGGCAGTCCACATCTGGTGCTGGCCAACCCCGGTCACGTAGACCGCGTCCGGCGCGGCCAGTTCGCTCAGCCTGCGTAGCACGCCTGGGGCAGACAGCCCGTCCGCGGGCTGTTCGTAGGCTGGGCGATAGGTCTTCTGATATCCCTGCAAGATCCTCGTCCAGGCCGTGAAGTCGTGGCGAACGGCTGCTGCGGCGCTTAGCCTGTGGAGTTCGCCGAGGACCTGTTTGCAATCGCCGACTAGGGGCACGTCGGCGTGCCGGATCCGGGAAACCTCGGTGGCGTCGATGTCGATGTGGACGACCTTCGCTCCGGGAGCGAACGTGGACAGTTGTCCGGTCACTCGGTCGTCGAAGCGAACCCCGACCGCGATGAGCAAGTCAGCCTGCTGCAGAGCGCCGACGGCCGCCACTGATCCGTGCATACCCGGCATGCCCATGTGCAATGGATGGCTGTCCGGGAAAACGCCGAGCCCCATAAGCGTGGTCACCACAGGTACCCCGGCATGCTCTGCGAAGCGCAACAACTCCGGGGCAGCTTCCCCGAGAATGGCACCGCCGCCGACGTATAGCACCGGCCGCGCTGCCGAACTCAACAGCTTTAGGGCGCTACGCAGCAACCCCTCGTCACACATGGTCGGCGCCTGAGGCGTAGGCGCTCGTGGTTTGGTGAAGGGAGTGTCGGCGAGCAAGGCATCCTTGCACACGTCGACAACCACCGGCCCAGGTCTGCCAGTCCTGGCAATTCGAAAAGCGTCGGCGATCGCGGCGGGTATTTGTTCGGCGTTGGTGACCGCGAATCCGTGTTTGGTAATGGGAAGAGTGATCCCTAGGACGTCAATCTCCTGGAAAGCGTCTGTTCCGATCGCAGTGCTGGGGACCTGACCGGTGATCGCCACAAGCGGGATCGAGTCTCGGTGCGCGTCGGCCAGCGGGGTGACGAGATTGGTCGCGCCGGGTCCGCTAGTAACCAGACAAACCCCAACATTCCCGGTCGCCTGGGCGTATCCCCTTGCCGCGTGTCCGGCGCATTGCTCGTGCCGTACCAATACGTGCCGCAGCCGCTTCGAATCGATCAGTGCATCATATGCTGGCAGGATCGCACCCCCCGGCAAACCAAAGATCACCTCCGCCCCGACTAGTTCCAGGCTTTGGACCAGTGCTTGAGCGCCGGATATCTGTTCGGTATGCCTTGGCGACGGGATGGTCATCGAGAAAGCCTCCTAAGGAAGACCCATTAATGCACTCGGCACCGGCGTACCCCCACACGAGAACCGACGCCAAGGATTATCCGCCGACGACATGACAGATGCCGCTCCGTGCAAGTATCCTTAGCGGAAATGAGCGTCATTGGTCGCCGTCTTACGTGCAATAAACGGGATCGCAAGGAAACCCTGCAGGGAAGTCAGAGGATTGGTCCAGGCGCTCCCTGTCTCCACCTCCAGGAATGTTCTCCGTTTTCGGTGTGCGGAAATCGGTCTACCCCAGGTGTGCGCTTGGGGCATTGATTCTGCCGCCAACCGGGCCAAATGTCGTTGGTCGCGATTACGAGGCGAATTCTGACGCTCGTTTCGTCAGAGACGATACGGTTTGGTTGGGACTGTGCCCTAATGGCCACTAATGCTTGGCCATTCGGACAGTTCAGTCGCACGGGATCGTCAAAGCCGGTTTGGACTGGTAACCACCGCTAAGGTGGCACGATTTTACTGCGATTGGCGGCGACCCGTTACGGAATTCGGGTGAACTGGGTGATGTCGGCCAGCTCTGGCAGGCCGAGTGCGGGATTGCGCAAAGTGGACATGGCCTGTGCGCCAGTTCCGGAGTAGGCGTTCTGGTCGTCCTTGCGGTGGACGGTGTCGCGAAACCCAAGGCGATTGGTTCTCGATTTCCCTTGGATTGGGCGCGGCGTTCGGGGCGGGTTTGGTTGCCGGTCAGGTTGCTTACGCCGTGCGCACTTCCTTGCTGATCCGGCTACCGAGGTGGTCGAAGGTGTCGCGTGATGGGTATCCCGGTGGATGTCCACCCCGCCGACCGTGCAGGCAGCGGTCCTGTGATTCCCTGACTCTGAGCTCGTAGCCAGCAGCCTCAAGATCAGGCAAATACGACGCCTCGTCGTCGGGGTCGTCGATGCCGACCACTGACCGGTGTTGATCTTGTGGGTATTTCCCGTAACCACACGCTCTCCGTATGACCAGTGAGCCTTTCCGGGTAACGGTTGGTCGCTGTGGGTGATCATGTTGTGCGGTCGTGTTCGGTGTGAAGGATGACGAGGGCGGCTTTGACGATGGTGCCGATTTTCCGGGGGCACAGGCTTATGTTGCGGAGTGCTTTGAAGGTCGTTTTGAGCACGGAGTTTCCGCGTTCCCCGATGGCTCGTTTGCCGTTGTGGGTCTTGTTGTGGGCTTTCTGGTCGTCGGTGAGTTCGCCGCCTTTCGGTTTCTTGAAGGCGACGGTGATGGTGCCGGATTCGCCTTCGTAGCCTAAATCGCCCAGGACGGGCAGGTCATCGCTGGTCCAGGCGGTGAGGGCGGGCATGATTTCGGGGTGGGCGCGGAGCGCGGTGGTGTCGTGCTCGCGGCCCGGGCGCACCTGGGAGGTCCATAGCGGCCAGCCGTCGGGGGCGGTGATGACCTGGATGTTGCCTCCGTGGTTGGAGTGTTTTCCCGACCACCACAGGTCCACGCCACGAGTGGGGCCGGGTGTACGGACCCGATCGGTTTCGATCAGGGTGCCATCGATGGAGATGTGGCCGTGGCCTGCGATTTTCGCTGCCAGCAGTGCTGATTCCAGTGCTGGAGCCTGGGCGGCGAGCACTGCGAATCCCTCATGGAGATAGGTGTATGCGGTGGAGGAGCTGATCGTGTGATCGACGGCCAGCTGTTTCACGCGAGTGCCGTCGAGAAACCAGCGCAGCACCAGGATCGCCTGCTTGTATGTGCTCAGCGATCTCCGGTGCTTGCGGGTGCCGCACCGCAGGCGTTGGGTGTGCAGCAAGCTCGACAGGTACAGCACGGTCAGGTCGCGTACCGGCAACGTCGCGGTGTATGTCACACTCATCAGGCGCGGAACTCCTATGAAGTTGATCTGTGGTAGGACCAAATTCATACCCGGGGTTCCGCGCTTTAACTTTGCATCACAACAACTTCGGCGTGTCACCGCCACACGCACCAGCCGCAGCCACGACGACTACCCAGAGCCACAGATGCTTACCCGGAAAGGGTCAGTGTGTGGACAGTGTCTGCACTGGTCGTGACCTGCCTGAACAGGTCTACCGGTGACGGCGGTGGGGTCGCCTAAGCAGCTGGCACATGATAGACCGATCAAGGTGCGTAGCCGCGGCACTAGATGCGCCCACAGTGCCATGCGGCACAACCAAGTCCTGCGAGCATGCTTGACAGTCATGCCGTCGAAGTTCGCAGCGAATGTCCTAACTAGACAGTATGTATCCGCGCAGAAGAACCTGTGCACCTGATAACCGTCAGCACTACCGGTTGGCCGGCCGCCGAGACATCGGCCAGCCTGTGATCATACCGACTGTTAAACGTCGCTCTGGCTGCCAAGGGGCAAACCGGGCTGGGCCAGTACCACGCCCGCGTCTGGGCCTCTCGGTACCGGTGGATAACCGCCGTGCTGCTCGCGCATTTGTTCCTGCGTCGACGTTCAAATTCACGAGCGGCAAAGTCCGTCCTAGCCGGGGCGGAACCGTCATCACGTACGGATCCTCGGCCCACGCATGGGCGTTGACTCCGGCGATCTAACGAAAAGTCTTAGCTGAAACGGATCCGCGAAATCCTGTGATGCACCGGCGTCACGGGATTTCGCCCATGCACGGTAGGAAGCGAGGGGACCACGGGCATCGTGCCCTGCAGCGGAGTGCTTCGGTCGGCCAGCGGCCGTCGATATGGGAGCCGTGATCGAGCACGATCAACCAGATCCTGCGGGGCTGGACGCCCTACTTCCGGCACGCCCTCTGCAAATACCTCAACCGGAAGCGCCATTTCGTGGACTGGCGCATCATCCGCTGGTTGCGCGGACGGCACCGCTGGAGGTGGAAGACGTTCCGCCGCAAGTTCACCACCCCCACCGGGAGGTGGCTGGCCGATCTCGGCGGACGGGGTCGAGGTGTTCAACCCGGCATTGGTGGCGGTCACCCGTTATCGATACCGGGGCAACAAGCTCCCCAAGCGTTCAGCGGCGGACGCCGGGTTCGGTGAGCGGCCCGCAGAAACGGTCCGGCACGGCTCGACGGCCCCGGACATAGACGGGGTGGCGTAGACGCGCTTGGGGACGCGGGAGATGGCTTCCCAGTACTTGCGGGAGGCATACCGAACGCGGGGTGCGTTTGCGGCGCAAGTCGAGGTGTATTCGCCAACTGCCGCGATACGTGGGCATGGGCCATCTCTGTTTCTGATCACGGCGAGGCCAGCGAAACAGCCGACTCAACCACTGATTGACCCACGCGATCAATCGCGTTCATGCGGCGTTGCTCAGAAGCTTCGAGCGTGCACCAACGGGCACGCAACTGCGACACAGTCCGCTGTCGAGGTCACCAGGACCAACACCCCAGGTCCGTGACCTCATAGCGGCCAAGCCGACGGACATCACGATCGAGAAGGCCGGCCGCCCACCCCACTCGGCCGCCGTCGCTGAACCTCGTGGACGCATCACGGCCCGCTGGAAGAACAGTGCATGGAGGCACGCATCGGTACGAAGCCCTCGGCATCGAATCCATGACGAGCATCGATGCATTTCGTCGTGCTGCGGCTTTGCGACGCGTACGAGCTTCGCCGACTGCTGCGGTGGAGCACCGCGAACCCTCCCGCTGCCCGCAGCCGGATACGCGCCGACCTGCCTGTCAGATCGCTCCAGCTCGCATCGCATAAGCCACCGCGTGTGGCCGGTTGCGCAGGTTGAGTCGGCTCGTCACCCCGTAGATGACGTTCTTGACGGTTCGTTCCGAGTAGCACAGCTTCTGCGCGATCTCCGCAGTGTCCATGCCGTCGGCCATCAGCCGTAGCACGTCAACTTCCCGGTTGGTCAACCCGGAAGCGTTCAAACCCCGGGGCGTCAGCACTTCGCGCTGCAAGTGGTCGACCTGCTTGAGCAACTCACCAAGCAGGTCCGGGGGCATCGTCCCGGCGCCCTTGGCCGCAGCGACCACGCTGTTGGTCAGCCTCGAACCGGTCGCGGAGGTTCGAGGCAGCACGGCCACGACGCGGGATTCGACCGCGCTGAGTACATCGGCCGGGTTGAACTCGTTGGTCACCAGCACTCTGGGCGCCGACACCTGTTGTGCTGACAGTCTCAGCTCGGCCAGGACCTTGGCGTTGACGCGGTCCGCAGCGAATACGATCACGTCGGCTTCAGCCGGGTTCGGCGCCACGAACAACTCCTCCCGTGACTTAAGGCAACTCGCCAGACCGGCTACGGTGATCGGGTCTTCGGCCAGAACAGCCACTCGAACTCGGTCCATTGGGATCTCCCACACACTCCGTGACGATGTGGTCTCAGTGTGGGAAAGCTCCCTTCACAAATTCTCTACGCCGCCTTCACGCCCGTTTGCCCTGATCAGGTGGGTTGCTTGGACAGCCGGCACCGGCCCCATTCCTCCAGGAGCAGATCGATCCACACATCGTGGAGATGGGCAGCCTCTTCATTACCCGCCGCGCGGCATCGCAGGACATACTCGCGAGCCTCCGACATCTCGGTCTCCAGTTGTCGCAGCACGGATACCGCATCCTCAGGCAGATCGACCTTCTTCAACGTTCCCTCCTTTGTCCAAGCCCGTCGACCAACCATGCCTGAAACCCGGCGCCAAAATCCTTCCTGACAACCGGGATTGACCATTCGGCTCGGCTACTTTGCCTCGTCGCCCCCGTCCGTTCACCCACCGTAAGGTTGCTGCGATGCGCCTCACAGGAGCAGCCAGGCACGCTAGGTTCCCGGCCAGACGCGCTATGGCTATCGGGCGTGATCGCGGCAATGCACCAAGGAACCTCCGGCCTGAGCAGGACCTGGGCGCGAACCGGGCACCGTGCCATCCCTCTAGCCTGCTGGCTCCGCCCCACCCGTCGTCGGCCAACGCTGGCACCTGGATCACCTCCGGCGGGTTCCGGCGAAGGCAAGTCACCAGACGTCATCCTTGTCCAGGTCCCTGACCACGGCGGCGTCCCGAATTGAAGGTTTCTGTCCGTGCTTGCGCGATCAAGTAGCTGTTCATGTGGGGATGGTTGCGTCGTCGGGAGCATTCGCTTGCGCTGCAAGCCGATGGTTGGCGCAACCGGATGAACGCCGGCGACTACGTGCAGCGCGCCGCCGGGCTCACCGATCGTGCCCGTCCGGGCGGGTCGACTGCGGTTCGTGCTGGGAAGTGCGCGGTTTCGGTGCCTCCGTGCGCAAGCAGGACTGCCCGAAAATCTTCGGCGGCAGCCGGTTCGGCTCTGACCCTGCTGTGGGCGCCGGTGCTCGCGGCGGCGCTGGCGATCGGCTGGTTCCGCGTCCGCAAGCGAGTGGACGCGGCGAAGTCTCTGGAGGGAACCGGTGAAGAGCATTGGCCGGGCTCCTCCCTGACGTCGTTGCGCCCTTTGTCCGTGCCTAGGGAGCACCGGTACGGAACGCGGTCACGGGCGATTCGGGAAGCTCGTGACCGCGTTCTCGTACTTTGTCCAGCCCGGAGTGACATCGGTGGGGACCCGGTCTTTGTTTTCCGCGTGGGGGGCCTTATACTGAGGAGGTAATTGTTGGCGGTGCGGTAGTGTGCACTAGCGGTTTGAGGGGCGGAAGCGGTGAAGACGGGAACAATCGTAAAGTACGACGGGACCAGGGGATTCGGTTTCATCGAACCGGATACTGGCGGTGAGGACGTGTTCCTGCACGCGTCTATCCTGGACGAACAACTGAAGCAGGTCCTCCAAGGTGGCATGCGGGTGCAGTTCGAGGCTGCGTCCAGCAACCAGGGCACGAAGGCTGTGGCCGTGCGGTTGCTCGGCGCGGTTTCGCAGGCACCGGCGGCGCAGGTCCCGGCCGTGAAACAGGAACGTGACGACGAGGAACTGTGCGAGGTTCTGTCGGCAGCCGAGTTCTCCCAGAAGATCACGGATGTACTGATCGAGGCTGCGCCCAGCATGACGGGCGGGCAGATCCTCCAAGTGCGCAGGCAGCTCGTTTCGTTCGCGCAGCGCAACGGTTGGGTGGAAGCCTGACCGCGCACTGAATTAGAACCGTATGCCCGGCCGGGACGCAGAGTGTCCAGGCCGGGCATACGGCGTTGAGCGCGCCGTATTGTCACGGCCCAACGGCTTTTGGTTCAGGCTGGCCAATCTTTCTGTTCGAGCCTCCTTCATCCCGGTCGATCCGCAGCCGCGACGCCTGAAGCCCCAGGGTACGAGGCTGCCGCAAGCGGCGTAGCCGCCTTGGTCCAGCCGCGTAACCGGCACCGTCGGCGGTTCTAGGCGGTCTTCTCGCGAGGAGCCCGGACGCCGCGCATTGGTCATATACAAATCCTGGTCATACACAAGTCCGGGATTCCACAGCCGAGCAGGCCGCTGCGGTTCCGCACCCCGCACCGCAACGCAAGAAGAGGTTGGAAAACGCTCGTTTGGGAGTGCATTTGTCAAGAGGTAGTCGAGCACCCATTGCGCGAATGGGCAAGGTGACGGTGATTTAGGGTACTGAATTTCCTCGTGCGTTTGTCCGGACTCGCGGCTGGTCCTTGAATAGTTCGGCAATCGTGTTTGGGCGGCGTCGTGCCATCGCGCTCAAATGAGCGCAATTCTGAATGGTGGCGGCCGACGACGGGGAGGAAGGTGCGTTGCCGATGCAGGCTGCGATCATCAGCCGGACGGGGACGATCAGCGTGGGTGAGATACCTGATCCGGAACCAGGCTTGGGGCAGGTGGTCGTCCGGGTCCGTGCGTGCGGGGTCTGCGAGGTCGATTTGCTCATCGCCGACGGCGAGTTCGCATCCGCCTCGTACCCCGTTGTGCCGGGGCACGAGTTCAGCGGCGAGATCGTCGAGTTGGGACCGGCTGTGCCGAGGCACTGGCGGGTCGGAGACCGGGTGGCAGTCGATCCGGCATTGCCCTGCGGGCACTGCGCGGCGTGCCGTTCGAATAACGCGACGGAGTGCGGGCAGCGCGGTGCCATTGGCGAGTCCGTGAACGGTGCGTTCGCGGAATACGTTGCCGTGCCCGCTGCCAACTGCTACCGGCTGCCTGCCTTGATGACCTGGGAGCAGGGCGCCATGACCGAACCGGCCTCGCGCGCACTCATGGGCGTGCGCCGGTTCGGAGTGGTCGCTGGGCAGCGTTCGTTGGTGGTCGGCGCGAACGCGACGGGCCTGCTGGTGCTGCAGGCGCAGCGGCTCAGCGGTATTGACGTGTCCATCGTCGACCCCGACCCAGGGCTGCTGGCTCTCGCGATGGACCTGGGCGCGAATCCGATTTCCACGGACATCGCCGAGGTCAGCGGCGGGAAGTTCGATGTTGTGATCGACTGCACCGGCGATCCGGAGGGGATGGAAGGGGCGTTCGATGCGGTGCATACCGATGGCCGCCTGCTCCTGTTCGGGACGCCTCACGCGGGCGCGCGAACCCAACTGTCACGCGTTCCGTTCAACGAGCAGGAGGCCGGGGTGAACCACTCGATGGCCGTGCTCAACAATTTCGGCCTTGCGATGGGTCTGATCGAATCAGGCGCGATTCAAACCGATCCGCTGCTGACCCACGCCTTGCCGCTGGAGGAATTCGACGAAGCACTGATGTTGATCAGCGGCGGCATCGGGTTGAAGCTCCAGGTGTTGCCGGACTTCGAGGTGCTCACCGCAGAGCAGCTCACCGAGTTCGGCGGGCCAGATGTTTAGCCACGACGCGCGGTCATGGCGCCCGTAAGCGGAGATTCAGTACGCAACTGATCACGCTGCGAGGTAACAGCGGGTCGGGCAAGTCGACCGTGGCGGCTGCAGAAGGTTCGCCTGCGCGCTGACGGCGGGCGGCGACGTCGAGTTCTCGCGATGGATGGCGCAGCAAGGCACAACTGCGTTCTATCATGGTGCGCGACGGTGCAGCCTACCGGATCGGCATGTTTCCGATCGAGATCACATCCGGCGGGGACCGCGAGGTGGATCGGTTCCAGCCGGTACAGCGACCGGACCTGCCTGGTCCGGTCGCCGGCGCCGGACGGCACCGACGTCGTGGGCGCATTGCGGGCTCCTGCGCTACAACGTGACTTACGGCGAACTCAGCTGCGGCACCCTCCTTTTGGCCGCCACGGACGCTTCCCCGCGTCGAGAGGTTGGCGCGCGACCGCAAGCGTCCGTGCGCGGGCACGACGTGTCGATGTCCTTTCCGCTCTGAGGAACGCGGTGAAAGACCGCGGGTGAACTTTTGTCGATTGGCTTCGGTCGGTTTGGTGAAGTCGGGCCTGAACGGCCTTGCTGATCTGGCATCTTCGGTTGCGTAGCCCACCGATCGGAGGAGGTAAGACCGTGTCCAACGTTGTCAGTGTGGACGTGGAGCACCTGCGGCGCATGAGTCAGGAGCTCCGGACCACGGCCGACGAATTGCGGGCGCGGATTCTGACGTTCCGGGAAGAGGCGGAGAACATGCGCGGAGCGTACGGCTCGACGCCGGACGCCGTGGAATCCGAACGGGAGTATCAGGAAACCACCGCGCAGACGGTGGAACAGCTCATGAAGATGTACCGCGAAGTCGTGGAGGTCGCGGACGCCTTGCAGGACGAGGCCAGGCACTTCTCCGATGTGGACGCCCAGGCCGCGGTGACGGCCGCCACTCCGATGAAGGACGCGAATTAATGGCGCAGGACGCGCTTTCTGAGGTCGGTCTCCGAAACCCAGGAGGTAACGCGCAGGCTCTGCACCGCAGCGCCCAGGGCTGGGCCGACCTGTCGGCTTACCTGTGCGAGCACAGCGCTCGGGTAGCCGAGATTACCGGCGTCGGCCTGGAGACGTGGAGGGGTGAGGCGGCGGCGGCATTCACCGGCCGCATCCGGGGTGTGGTGGATCGCGCTGAACGAATCGCGCAGACCGCGGAGGTGGTGGCCGCGCAGCAGGAGCAGCACGCGAGGAAGCACACCCAGGTCACGCAAATCATCGTTGAGTTGGCTGTTATGATCGCCGCGACGTTGGCCTTCTACGCCGCAGCAGCCATGTTTCCGGCGCTGCTGGCTTGGGCACAGGCCTGGCTTGCGTATCTGGTCAGCACCGGCGTCCGCGTGCTTCAGATGCTTGCCCAGGCTTTGCGGGTATTGGTGAACTTCCTGGTGCGTAGCCGCGCGTGGATTGCCGAGGTCTCGGAGCTGACCTGGAAGAGCGAACGGCTCAGCGTCGGCTACGGCCGGATGCTTGTCGAGGGCGTCCGCGACATGGGGATCGACTTGGCGGCGAACCTGACGGCGTCGGGTCTCCTGGGCAAGAAGATCGACCCGGCCCAGGTGTTCATCAGCGCTGGAATCAGTGGTGTGGGCGGTGCGTTCGTCGGCGCTTTGGAAAAAAGCGGTATCTCGAAGGTGCTGGACGATGCGGGCAACGTGAAACGCGGGCCGGACGGCCTGCCGGTGTTCGTCGCCTTCGACAGCCAGGCCAAGAACCTCGTCAAGAAGATAGGCCCCACACCGAAGCCGAATCCGCCCAAACCATTGCCTTCTGAGTCGGAACGCTTGCTTGACAACGTCAAGACCGCGTACGACAACGCGGAGAACCTCGGCGTCAAGAACACACCCGATGCAGGCAAGCGCCTCACCAGCGAGCTCACCCTGGCACGCAACAATCACAGGAGCGCGCGCGAACAGCACACCACGGCGGTCGACGAAGTCGCTCGAGCCGCCGCTGACGTGTCGACACGCGAACGCGCCGTGTGGGCGCACCGCGAGGCGGTCGACCAGGCCACGAAGCGGGTCGACGCCGCCGCCCGGACGGTCGACCTGTACCGGGCGTCCGACAACGCGGAGTGGGTTGAGGACGGCATTAAGCAACTCGACGATGCCCGCCGCGCGCTCACCGAGGCGTCTGGTGGTCTACGTGATGCGCAGACCGCATTGGACAGATCCCGGCGGGACCTCCTCGAAAGGCAGCGGAACGCGGACCTCGCCAGAGACAACGCTGCGCTCAGCGACGCCGCTCACGACCTCGCGAGAAATCGGACCGACGCCTGGGACCAGTTCGACGCGGCCCGCACGGCCGCCCGCGAGCAGACCAGCTTCCGCGAGCAGTTGGCGTTCGTGCGGAAGAACAATGCGTGGGGTGCCTCGTTCGGCACGCGCAATAGCTGGCAAGAAATTCTTTTCTACGATGTCCCGAAGGATGCCCTCAACGGCATGACCAGCGGCGCGGTAAAGTGCAGCATCGAGGTGGCCAGGGGCAACGGCCAGCCCGGCGACGTCTGGAAGGGCGCGCTGCTGCAGGGAGCGACCGGCGCGGTGCGCGGCGGGGTCAATTCAGCGGGCAGCAACACCGCGTTCCCGAGGTCGGGTATCGGAGAAACGCTGTGGAAGACCGGGAGCAAGACCGCAGACGTCCACGTGCGCTCGAACATCGAGTCCGGTACCTACGGAAAGGCATAGGCGGGCTATCGCCGGAAGGATGTATCGCGGATGCCCCGTTCTCAGGGCGGGGAGGAAGCGCGTCGACTTTCGCCTGAGGTGGCACCTCCAGAACTCCTCGAGCCGCTCTGGCAAGACCAGGAATGCCAGTCAACCTCCTGGAGCGCGACAAAACCGCCGGCCGGACCACGTGCGCCATGTTGGCGATGACAACCCCGGGATGGGGAACATTGGCCCGGAGCATGCGAGCATGCGCCGGTTCGAATCCGGTGTACGGCGGCACGCCATAGGCGTCACCTCAGGGCGTGTGCAAGGTTGACCTATCCGGTTTAGGTAGTTTCGGGCGGGAAGGTGGGTGGCAGGTTGCCCAGGTGGTGGACAGGTTGCCCAGGTGGTGGACCGTTTCGATACCGGCGGCGGTGCCGTTCGGTCGGCGCCAGCGCCATATCCGGTTCGCAGGTTTCCGTCCAGAACAAGGACCTTCCAGGCTGCGGGTCCTGGCACGTCCGTACCCGCCCACGATTTCCATTGAAATTGCGGAGGTTGTCCACAGGCATCGGCGTGTCGGGATGCGACACGCCGACGGTCCGCAAGTTCCATTGAAATCGAAGGTTCGATTTCAATGGAACTTGCGGCTTCTCTCCGCCGAGGCGGACTCGATGAACGTCTTCGCACCGGGAGTCACACGACCCCGCAAGGACTCGACTGTGAGGGTGGGCCGGTCAAGCACAACCCGAATCAGGGAAGCCAAGAACACGAGAGCGCGGCTCCTGGACAGACCGTCACGGCTTGAACAACTGGACGGAAGGCAACGCAGAGCAGGCCAGCTCATACGCTCGGGAATGCCTACGGCTCAAGCAGCAGCTCAACGACCTGGTCGGAATGGCCATATCCATCGAGCTGCTCGCCTGGTCCGCGGTCGACCAGGACGCTGAAAGCGCCGCTCGGTTGCTGGGGGCCAGCCACACCTTGTGGCGCGAGATAGGCAGGCCGCTGTTCGGCTTCCCGCCGTACGTAGCCCGGCATCGGGCAAGCGAGGAACAGGCCCGCATGGTTCTCGGCTCGCGGGCGTTCGACGTTGCTTTCGAGGACGGGAACAGCCTCACCTGCGACCAGGCCATATCCTATGCGCTAGGGGAAAGCCGTGATTCGCGTGTCCTGACGGACCATCATCGCCAGCCCTGCAAGGGGTTTTCCCGAATCACATGTCAGGCATCCCCGGCTGATTGGGGAAATCCCGACACACTCGGGTGGCCATCGGTCAGGCTGCAACGAGCGAGGCACTGACCCCAGGGCGTGTGCAAGGTTGACCTATCCGGTTTAGGTAGTTTCGGGCGGGAAGGTGGGTGGCAGGTTGCCCAGGTGGGTGGCAGGTTGGCCAGGTGGTGGACCGTTTCGATACCGGCGGCTGTGCCGTTCGGTCGGCGCCAGCGCCATATCCGGTTCGCAAGTTTCCGTCCAGAACAAAGACCTTCCAGGCTGCGGGTCCTGGCACGTCCGTACCCGCCCACGATTTCCATTGAAATTGCGGAGGTTGTCCACAGGCGTCGGCGTGTCGGGGTGCGACACGCCGACGGTCCGCAAGTTCCATTGAAATCGAAGGTTCGATTTCAATGGAACTTGCGGATTCTCTCCGCCGAGGCGGACTCGATGAACGTCTTCGCCCCGCGGCCCCCCGCCAGCCCCGCGGTCACCGCCAGCGAGGAATGCCAGACTTGGCCCTTGAAAGTCTCGAGCCCAGGAAGCTCGGGCAGCCGTGGGACGTGCAGTCCGCCGACTGCGGAGATCAGGAACTGGCAGAAGAGTTCTTCACCTGTCGTGGTGCTGAGCCGCCACCTGCATTGGTCCGGTTCCCAGGTCGCACCGGTTAAACCGACTCCGAATCGGATCTTGGATCTCAGCCGGTGCTTGTCCGCGATGTTGCTCAGGTAGGTGAAAATTTCGGACCGGGTGGCGAAATCACGTGGCCAGTCGGGTTTCTGCTCGTAGGACAACGAATACAGGTGCGTCTCCACGTCGCACTCGCATCCGGGGTAGGAGTTGTCCCGCCACGTGCCGCCCACGTCCTGGGCCTTTTCCAGGACGAGGTAGTCCCGGATGCCGGCCTTCTCCAGTTGGATGGCCTGTCCGAGTCCTCCGAAGCCGGTGCCGACGATCACGGCCTTGAGGTATTGGTTCATGCGCTCCTCGCAGGGCCAACCCGCTCATACCGTCGCGGTTGCCGGTTCTGGTCGAATCCCTAACTTTCCGGGCGTGCTCTCGTCAAGAGACCGCCCGGGGAGCGAACCAACGGGCAAGGAAACCATGCCTATGAGGTATCTCCGGGAGAGGCAACTGGCGCTTTAGGCCGCGCGGTTTTCGGTAAGCGTCACGCACTTGCGCCACGTGGGGGTTCCGAGGGTGGCATGCCTGCGCTGTCGGCGGTCGGTCGTCCGTCCGCCGGATGGCCAGCCTACCGGGGTAGCGACGTGGGGGACAGAGCTCACGAACCTGCCGAAGTGGCCCGGCGCTTGTCGTGAGTTTCTCGGGGCGTATATCAGCCGGTAAGCTGGCGAGATCACGTTGCGTGGATGGACAGGTAGGAAATGCTGACTGATCAGGCATTTTCGGGAAGGTGGCCTTTCGTCCGCCGCACCGGGGTTCCTAGGTTTTCGGTGTCCAAGTTGGATTGGGCCGGTTATGGTGCAAGACCGTTCGCTCGGTGCGTCCGGGGCGATGCCAGCACAAGCTGCTGGGCGAATCAAGTGGGTCTGCGGCCCGGCCGTAGACAGGGAGACTCGCCATGAATTTGGAAGTTGAGCCAGATCCGAACCCGGCGTCGAGCCTCGGTGCAGGCACGATTCTGTCCGCGTTCGTCGATCTTCACGAGCGTGACATGAACCGTGAGCTCTTCGTGTTCGTGGACGACCACGGCCGCGATGTCGAGTCAATGACGGTGCGTCGGCTGGCTCACGACGCGCAGCGGGTCAGGTCGCTCCTGGACGGAGAGGGCCTCCGGCGTGGCGACCGGGCGTTGCTGGTGTACCTGCCATCGCTGCATTTCATCAGCGCGTTCCTCGGCTGTCTCGCGTGCGGAGTGATCCCGGTACCGGTCGCCCCGCCAAACCCGCTGAAACTCGCGCAGGAAACCGGGGCCCTGTCGGCTGTCGCCACCAGCTCCGGTGCGCGTGTCGTGCTCACTCACGATGCCTACCAGGGGGCGATCGATGCGGCGTTGAGAGCACGCTCTTTGCCGCCCGAAGTGCCAGAAATGCCCGGGATTCCTTGGCTGGCCACCGATTCACGCTACGGTGGCGAGGTGGACGTGGTCGAGCCGCGACATTGGTACATCCCGGATGATCCGGACGAGCCGGTCTTCCTGCAGTACACGTCCGGATCGACCGGGTTCCCCAAAGGCGTGATCGTCAGCCATCGCAACATCAGCCACGAGTTGCAGTTCCTGGCCGCGGATTTGGCACTGGGCGACGACACGGTCGCCGTCACCTGGGTTCCGCATTTCCACGATCTCGGACTGATGCTGAACACCATCGCGGGGCACTCCGGGCGGACCTACGTGATGTCTCCGCTCAGCTTCCTGCAGCGGCCCTCGGTGTGGTTCGACGTCATGTCCCGGGTGCGCGCCACGCACACGTCGGCGCCGAATTTCGCCTACGACCTGATGGTCCGGAAAACGACTACGCAGCAGCGCGCCGAATGGGACCTCAGCTCTGTGCGAGTTCTCGGTTCCTCTGGAGAAATGGTGCTACCGGAGACCATGAAGCGGTTCTGGAATGCTTTCCTGCTGACCGGACTGAAACCTGCGGCGTTCCACCCGGGTTACGGCATGGCCGAGCACACATTGAGCTTGAGCATGGGCAGCGGCGGTCCGCTGTGGGTAGACAAGCGCGAGTTGGAGAAGGGCCGGGTAGAGCCGGTCAAGGCCGACACCACGCGGGATGCCGCCGGTTTCTACGGCAGCGGTTGGGTCACCAAGGAAGACGCCAATGTTCGCATCGTCGATCCAGCCACCGGCAAGCCGCGTGGCCCAGGGCAGGTCGGGGAGATCTGGGTCGACTCGCCCACCAAGGCCCAGGGGTACTGGGGTCTGGAGGATGAGACCCGCGAGATTTTCCGTGCTCGCGTCGCCGACGACGACCCCCGCGAGTATCTGAGGACAGGTGATCTCGGGTTCTTCCGCAATGGAGAGTTATTCGTCTCCGGCCGGCTCAAGGAACTGATCGTTATCCGGGGCCATAACTACTACCCGCAGGACATCGAGGAATCTGTTCGCGGGTGCCATCCGCTGATCCGCCCGGGCGGGGTTGCCGCCTTCTCGGTTCCCTCGGCAGGATCCGGCCAGGGCGAGCGCTTGATCATCTTCGTGGAAACCGTGGCCGGCACGCCTTTTGCCGACAATGATCAGGAAATCACGCGGGCGGTTCGTCGCGCGATCAGGGAATCCCACGGGATCGCATGCGACGAGGTGGTCGTGGGTGCTCCGGGACTGGTGCTCAAGACGACCAGCGGTAAGGTGCGCCGCGCCGCATGTCGCACGCAGTACATTCAGCGTTTGGAGGAGCAGTCCGATGAGTAGCGAACTTCTGGTCCCGGGCCTGTGGATTTGCACCGGGCCGGATGATCCGCGACTGCACGACATCGACGCGGACTTCACCGCACTGCTCCGGAAATTCCAGACCGTGCTGACCTCAACCGGCAAACGCCTCTTCCACGGTGCAGGCGTTTGTGTGCGCGGGCATATCAAGTTCGTTGACGCCGCGGGTATCTCCGTGCACCCGTTCTTCGCGGCCGGCAAGCAGTACCCGCTGATTGCCAGGTACAGCAACGGTGAATCGTCGGACGACATCGCGCCCGGAACCCGTGGTGCGTCGCTGTTGTGGTTGGATCCCGCTGGTTCCGGGGGGTCGCTGTTCAATCTGACGCTGAACACCGGTCGCGCACTTTTCGCCGGCCATGCCGCGGCCTTCGTGCGCTTCCTACTGGGAAACGATCAGGACCGCCAGGACATGGTGCGGGCTAGTCCGCGCGCCGGGCAACTGCTTTGGGAGCAGGTCCGGGATCCGGTCTCGTTCATGCGGTACCACTACCACTCGCAGGCGCCGCGCGTGCACGTGGACGCCACCGGGCGTCCTTGGCTGGCGCGTTATCGGCTCGTACCAGCGGAAGACACGGCCGACTGCGGACAGCACGTCGCTGACCATCGAATTTTTCCGCCCGTGCCACCGGATTTCCTCGCCAGGGATCCTGCCGACCGGCGACCGCCGACTGCCCTCCGGGATGAGCTCGTCGAGCAAGTTTCGACCGGCGGATTCGGTGCACTGCTGCAAATTCAGCTGCATCCGGTGACCGACTCCACCGACGGCAATCAGGCCGCGCTCGATCCATCGGCCGTGTGGACTGCGGGACACCACACGATCGCGCGAGTGCAGTTCGACGCCGTGCTCAACACCGACGCGGCGAAAGCCCTCGTGTTCGACCCTGCTGAGGCCCCGGAAGGTCTTGGCATCGCGCTCGCCCGGTCGCCGCTTGAAACGGCCTCGGTGAACCACGCCCGTGCCCTGATCTACCGGAAGATGCACGCCGCGCGGACGGAGCGCGTTGAGGCAAGGGGCACCCATGACCAAGTAACTGGGTCAAGGGGGCCTCGCACCTCAACAGTCTGCGTCGTCGGTGCGGGCCCAAGCGGGCTGACTGTCGCGCGTGAATTGGAGCGCCTCGGGCACACCGTGGTGGTGTTGGAGCGCGAGCCGGTCGTCGGTGGTAAGTCCGTCTCAGTCGACGTCGACGGGCGTGCCTACGATCTGGGCGCCCACATCTGCACACCGCGCTACGAGCGGTTTGCCGAACTGGCGGCAGAATTCGGTTTCGACACGGTGGAAGCCACAGCGACCTACGAATATGACGCCGACCGGTGGTTTCGCCGATCGCCGGGTGCAGCTTTCTTCCGGAGATCGGAGTTCTCCAGGTACACGCAACTGCGGGAGCAGTCCTATCCAGGCATCGCGACGCCCGGCCTGGCGCACTCTGCGGTGTCGTTGTCTCAGCCGACATCGGATTGGGTGGTCGGCAACGATCTCCTGGGTATGACGGAATCGCTCGGATCCGGTTACACCGCTTCGGGATACGGCTATCCGCACGACGATGTCCCTGCGCTGTATTTCGTCAAACATGCCGAGATGACCGGTCTGGTTTCCGTCGGTCCGCAAACCACCGGCCATGCCGGACCATTCACGGTATCCGGCGGCTTCGGGAGGCTCTGGCAGCGGGTTGCCGACAGTCTTTCCGATGTGCGCACCGGTACGCGCATCACATCGATCGAACGCGAATCCAGCGGCGTCGTCGTGCACACCGATTCCGGTACTGTACATGCGGATTCGCTCGTCCTGTCCGCTCCGCTCGACAAGGTCGTCGACGTGCTCGACGCCACCGCCGACGAGCGGGATATCGCGTCGAGGGTACGCACGATCGACTACTACACCGTGCTTTGCCGGATTTCCGGACTGCCCAGAGCCGGCATGTATCTCGTGCGCACCAAGGAGGCGGCACCGCCACCCGGCCATTGCGTCGCCTACCACAACCGGTATGCCGACTCGGACGTCTACACCTGCTACTCCTACGGGGCACAAGGCCTGGACACCACGGACATCGTCCGGCAGCTTCGTGCTGACGTGGCCGCGATGGGTGGTCAGGTTACCGAGGTGCTGGTCGCCGGACGATGGCCGTTCATGCCGCACTTCCGCGCCGCGGATCTCAAGGACGGTGTTCTCGATCGCCTCGAGCGCATGCAAGGAGACCGACATACTTACCACGTCGGGAGTCTCCTGGGTTTCGAGTTGATCGAGACCAATGTGGCTTATGCTCAGGATCTCGCGCACCGCTACTTCGCGGCTCCAGTGGCCGGCGACAGCCGCGGGCAAGACCGGCTCGGCGCACCGCGACACCGGGTGCGGTCCGAAGCCGAGCTGCTGGACTGGCTGACTCGGCAGCTCGCGGCCGGACTCGGCTGTCCCGTGGCCGGGATCGACCCACAGGCCCCGCTGGATGACTACGGGCTCGACTCGCTGACGGCCACCGGCTTGCAGGCCGAGCTGTCCGACTGGCTGGGCTTCCGCGTCCCGCCAACGCTGTTGCTCGAACATCCCACCCTGGAAGCGGTTGCACACCAACTGGTCACGTTGATGGACGGTGAGCACGCGGACCGGCGTGAGATCGCGCGGAAACCGATGTTGGCTATTGCGCTGACTCCGCCACGGCCCTTCTTCTGCATCGGAGGCGCGGTCGGAGCAGCACATCAGTTACAGGCGCTGGCCGAAGAGCTGGGCCCAGGATACCCGTTCTACGGGCTTCAAGCCCCCGGATATGACGGCAGCGAGCCGGCACTCGAGACCGTCGAGGAACTCGCCGACCGGTACCTCGAGGACATCTGCGCGGTCCAGCCGCGTGGTCCCTACGTCGTTGGTGGCTACTCGTTCGGTGGTCTGGTCGCGTACGAGATCGGCTGCCGGTTGCGGCGTGATGGGGCTGAGGTCGCGGAAGTGGTGGGGATCGACAGCTACCTTCCGCACGGCGGGCAGACCGCACCGGTTTGGGATGAGCGTGCCGCCCTGGAGGAGTTGGTGGCGGTGCACCGGGCGATGTCGGGAGCCCGAGGGGATGCGTTGAAGGTGGATCCCGCGCTGACACCGGCCCAGTGCCGTGAGCTGGTCAGCAGGGAGCTTCGGATCATGGGCGCGGTCGCCGCGGATCGACTACTCGATCGGCTGTTGCCGGTGTTCCAATCGAATCTGGAAGCCAACATCGCCTACCGGCCTCGGCCGTCTGATCTGTCCATGACGTTGCTTCGCGCTGTCGAACCTTTTCCGCCGGTGTTCGGTGAGGCGCGGCGACCAGCGATACCGGTGGGTGATCCGCACAACGGCTGGGCGTCGGTGCCGATGGCTCGACTGCGCGTGCATGAGGTGCCCGGCAACCACTTCACCATCATCGGCGGGGCTGACCTGCGCGGGCTGGCCGCGACCTTCCGGAAAGTGCTCGACGAGACGCTGCTGGAGAAGTGATGAAGATGTCCTCGACCACTGCTCCCACCGCCGTGCCGCCCGGAGCGCGGGAGTCGCTTGCTGACGTGGCGGCAAGGATTCGGGAAGAAGTCCAGATCGTCGCGACGCCTGACAACGGAATCGGCGCCATCGTCGGCGACCCGCGCGGTCGGCGTGTCCTGGCCACCTTGCCGCCGCTGTACCCGGAATGGCTGGGTGACCGGTCCTTTAACGAGGTTCATGGCACGCGGTTTCCTTATGTCGCGGGCGAAATGGCGAACGGAATCGCGACCGCCGAGCTGGTGATCGTCATGGCACGGGCGGACATGCTCGGCTTCTTCGGCGCCGCCGGTATCCCCGTTCCGAAGGTAACGGCGGTGGTGCAGAATCTCCGGAAAGCGTTGCCGGGACGGCAGAACTGGGGAGTGAACCTCATCCACGCACCACAGAATCCGGCGTGGGAGAGGAACCTGGTCGACATGCTCCTCCGGGAGCAGGTGCCGGCGGTTTCCGCCTCCGCGTTCATGGATCTGACTCCTACCGCGGTCCAGTTGGCAGCATCCGGACTGCGAACGGACCGCAGTGGTCGGATCGTTCGCGGGACACGGCTGTTCGCGAAGGTTTCCCGCCCGGAGGTCGCGGAGAAGTTCCTCGCCCCGGCACCGCAGGGCCTGCTGGATGAGCTGGTCCTGAATGGCCGGATCACCGCTGACGAAGCCAAACTTGCCAAGCATGTCCCCGTCGCCGAGGACATCACCGTGGAGGCGGACAGCGGTGGGCATACCGACAACCGGCCGCTTGGATCGTTGCTGCCCCGGATTATGGAGCTGCGCGATGCGTTGTGCACCCGCTTCCGGCATGGGCGCAACGTTCGGATCGGTGCTGCGGGTGGCCTCGGCACGCCCCAGGGCGTCGCGTCGGCCCTTGCGGCCGGAGCGGCTTATGTGCTTACCGGCTCGGTGAACCAGACCTGCCTGGAGGCCGGAATCTCGGCGGAGGCGAAGGAAATGCTCGCGGCAGCCGACATCGCGGACGTCATGATGGCACCAGCCTCAGACATGTTCGAGCTTGGCGCCAAGGTGCAGGTGCTCCGCAAGGGCACCATGTTCGGCCCGCGTGCCAACCAGCTGTACCAGATCTACCGCCAGTATCGGTCGTTCGACGAAATCCCCTCCCGCGAGGCCGAAAAGCTCGAACGCACTGTGCTGGGCGCCACGATCGCGGATATCTGGGCGGAGACCCGGCGCTACTGGCTGGAACGGGATCCTGACGAGCTTTCTCGCGCTGAGGCCGATCCGAAACACCGCATGGCGCTGGTGTTCCGGTGGTACCTGGGCAGGTCGAGCTGGTGGGCGATCCGTGGCGAGACGCCGCGCCGCACCGACTACCAGCTCTGGTGCGGGCCGGCAACGGGGGCGTTCAACCGCTGGGTGGCCGGCAGTTTCCTCGAAGATCCGGCGAACCGCAGTGTCGTGCAGGTCGCCCGCAATCTGCTGGAAGGTGCGGCGGTGGTGACCAGAGCCCACCAGCTGCGCACCTACGGGGTGCCGGTGCCCGCGACGGCTTTCCGCTTCACGCCGCGCAGGCTGACATGAGAAGCCACTGACTCACGGGTCCTGATCTCGACAACCCCGATGACACCGGAGGACAAGGCCATGCCCGAGGCGACAGCGAGGATCACGCCGCCGATCGCGGTAGTCGGGGTCAGCGCGCTGCTGCCCGGTTCTTCCGATCCGAGCGGATTTTGGCGCACTGCTGTGGCGGGAGAAGACCAGGTCACCGAGGTGCCCGCGACGCACTGGCTGGTCGAGGACCACCACGACCCGGATCCGGCGGCACCGGACAAGACCTATGCGCACCGCGGCGCGTTCCTCTCCCCGGTGCCGTTCGATCCGCTCGCTCACGGCATTCCCCCCAAGATGTTGGAAGCCACCGACACCAGTCAACTGCTTGCACTCGTGGCAGCCGAACAACTGCTGTCGGGCCTTACCGGCTTGTCAGGTGTGGATCGCGAGCGGGTGAGCGTTATCCTCGGTACGTCGTCACTGGAACTGCTGACCACGATGGGAAGTCGTATCCAGCGGCCGGTGTGGCTGAAGGCGTTGCGGGAGAGCGGCATCGCCGAGGACCAGGCGCAGGCGATCTGCGATCGAATCGCGGCCAGCTACGTCCCGTGGCAGGAGGCCAGCCTGCCTGGCTTGCTCAGCAACGTCGTGGCCGGGCGGATCGCCAACAGGTTCGACCTGCACGGGAGCAACTACACCACGGACGCCGCGTGTGCGAGCTCGTTGGCAGCGTTGTCCAGCGGGGCAAACGAACTCGCCACCGGTCAGGCCGACTTGGTGATCACGGGCGGGGTGGACACGCTCAACGATCCGGTGATGTACACCTGCTTCAGCAAGACACCTGCGCTTTCTCCAACTGGCGATTGCCGACCTTTCTCGGACCATGCCGACGGCATGGTTCTCGGGGAAGGGATTGTCATGTTCGCGATTCGCCGCCTCGAAGATGCCGAGCGCGACGGCGACCGGATTCACGCGGTCATCCGTGGCATCGGCACCGCCTCGGACGGGCGGGGCAGCTCCATCTACGCGCCGGTTCCCGAAGGACAGGCCAGGGCGCTTCGCCGGGCCTACGACGCAGCCGGCTACGGTCCGGAAACGGTGGAGCTCGTCGAGGCGCACGGCACTGGAACTGCCGCCGGGGACGCTGCCGAGTTTGCCGCCCTTCGAGCTGTGTTCGGTGCGGCCGGACGGTCCGACGCCCAGTGGTGTGCGCTTGGCTCGGTGAAGTCGCAGATCGGCCACACCAAGAACGCAGCGGGCGCTGCCGGTCTGCTCAAGGCCACGCTCGCATTGAGTCAAAAGGTATTGCCACCGACGATCAAGGTCGACCGTCCCAATCCGGCACTCGGATTCGCCGACAGCCCGTTCTACCTGAATACCCAGGCACGTCCGTGGATCAGCGACGGCAGCCATCCCCGGCGCGCTGCCGTGTCCAGCTTCGGCTTCGGCGGAACAGATTTTCACGTCACCTTGGAGGAGTACCGGCCCTCGCCGGGGTCGGAGAGCCGTGCGCCCGAGTTGACCAGGGCAGCCTCGTCCGAGCTGGTTCTGTTCTCGGCCGATTCCCCGCAGGCGCTTGTGCGCGCGTGCCGGGCAAGCTCAGGTGTCTCCCGCCCGCTGGCCACGATCGCGCGGGAGACGCAAGGCGCGTTCGACCACACCGCCCAGTCCAAACTGGCAATCGTGGCGACCACCGAAGCCGATCTGACCGCGAAGCTGGAAGCGGCGGCGGACCGCATCGAAGCGGATCCGGAGACGGCGTTGTCCGCCCCGCGAGGTGTCTACTATGCGCCTCGCCGTATCGATCCGGGCAAGCTGGGACTCCTGTTCTCTGGGCAGGGGAGCCAGTACGTCGGGATGGGCGCGGAGTTGGCGATGCTGCACCCGGCCGCCAGGAGTGCGTGGGACTTGGCCGCTGGAATCTGCTTCGACGGTGTCGCGCTGCACCGCGTGGTGTTCCCGCCGCCCGTCTTCACCGAGGACGAGCGGGCTAAACAAGACCGCCGGCTGACCCGCACGGAATGGGCACAACCGGCTCTCGCGGTGCAAAGCCTTGCGTTGCTGGAAGTTCTGCGCACCTTGGGCGTCTCGCCGGATGCTGTTGCGGGGCACAGCTTCGGCGAACTGGTTGCGTTGCACGTCGCTGGTTGCTACGACGCCGAGACACTCATCAGGCTTGCACGCAAGCGCGGAGAACTGATGCGGGACGCCGCCACTTCACAAGGAGCTATGCTCGCGGTCGCAGGCCCCATCGATGACGTCCGCTCGATCGTCGCGGATCTCGGCGGCCAGTTGTGGATCGCCAACCACAACGCACCCAAACAGGTCGTGGTGTCCGGGACCACCGAGGCAATCGACCGGCTCGCGAAGCGGCTTGCCGAAGCTGGCCGAGCCGCCCGGAAACTGACCACGGCCGCCGCATTCCACAGCCCGCTCATGGACTCCGCCCATGCACCGCTGCGCGAGTCCCTTGAGGCTGTGGACCTCGAGCCGCCGCGAATCGACGCGTACTCGAACGCGGAAGCCGATCGCTACCCGCCCGACCCGGACGCGATCCGGGACCGCCTCGCCGACCACCTTCAACGGCCGGTCCGGTTCGTCGACCAGATCGAGACCATGCACGCCAACGGTGTCCGTACGTTCGTCGAGGTCGGTGCGGGAGCGACCCTCGCGAGGCTGACCAGCGACATTCTGGCCGGACGCGAACACCTGTCGGTCAGCCTGGATCACGCCCGCACCGACGGGGTCACCGCCCTGCACGAAGGGCTGGCCCAGCTCGCCGTGCGCGGTATCCCCCTGAACTTCGAGGCACTGTGGTGCCCGTTCACGCCGATCGAGGAACCCCGAATGGACGAAAAACCCGGCATGACAGTGGACCTGCTCGGCGCGAACTACGGCAAACCGTATCCACCGCCCGGCGGCGCCCACGAACTCCCGCCGCCCAACCCACCACAGCAAGCCAAGAGCATCACCCCATTTCCCGAACCCGTGGACGAACCTGTCGTACACGGACATCGACCTCCCCCCGATTGGGTGCCAGGTGAGGGGCACCCGTTACCAGGCAACCTGGTCAAGGGTTCCACTCACCCCGTTTCGGACCCCTGGCTGGACGCGTTGCGGGAGACGCAGCGACAGGCGAGTGAAGCGCATGCCACCTACCAGCGCGTGATGGCCGAAACGCACCTGGCATTCCTCCGCATGTCCGAAGCGGCTCTCGGCGGATTGTCTTCCGGCGGCGTGCCGCAGCCAGCGCCTGGCGGATTGTCTTCCGGCGGCGTGCCGCAAGCAGCGCCCGGCGGGTTCTCTCCCGCTAGCGTGCCCGAAGCGGCTGCCGTGCAGCCCGCTGTTCCCCCGTGGGACCATGCCGGCTACACCGTGCCCCAAGTGCCATCGGCTCCACCGGAACCCGTGGGTGTTCCGGTTCCCGCTCCTGATCCCGTCGCGCCGTCATACAACGCATACCCGGCTTCGGTTGAGAACCCGCCTTCGGAGCCGGATTCGAACGGTGTTGATGTGGCGTTGCTGTTGGAGGTGGTGGCGGAGAAGACGGGTTATCCGCTGAGCGTGCTTGATGCGGGTATGGAGTTGGAGTCGGATCTGGGCATCGATTCGATCAAGCGGGTGGAGATTCTTTCGGCGGTGCGGGAGCGGGTTCCCGATCTGGCAGAGGTTGATCCGGCGTTGCTGGGTGCCGCCGGAACGCTCGGCGAGGTGGCTGAACTGCTCGGCGCCGGGGATAGCGGCGTGGCGCACGTCGGAGCCGAACCAGCCGCACCCCAGGAAGTCACACCGAGTGACAAGCCAACCGAGTTGACGCGACACGCCGTTTCCGCCCGGCGGGCACCGGCGGCCGGCTTCGCGCTGCCCGGGTTGATCGGCGCTTCGATAGCGATCACCGAGGACGGGACCGGCGTGGCCGAGCCCCTCGCGGCCGAACTCGTCGCGCACGGTGTGCGCGCGTTCGTCACCGCGGACGTCCCGGGCGACACCGACGGCGTCATCTTTCTCGGGGGCCTGCGCGCTGGCTCGGCAGAGGAGGCCATCGCGGTCAACCGGGACGCTTTGCGGGTGGCTCGCGCGATGGTCGCTGGTCATTCGGAATCACCCAGGGTTTTCGTTGCGGTGCAGGACACCGGTGGTGACTTCGGGCTGTCCGGCTCCGCGCCGGAACGCGTGTGGTTCGGCGGGGTCGCGGCGCTGACGCGTACCGCCGCGAAGGAATGGCCGGGCACGGCGGTCAAGGCGATCGACTGCGAGCGGGGTGGGCGCAGCGGCGCCGAGCTGGCCCGGGCAATCGCTCGTGAGCTGCTCACCGGCGGCGCGGTGACTGACGTGGGACTGACCGCTGACGGCGTCCGCACCGTGCTCCACCACGCCGTGGCGCCGTTCGGCGACTCGTGGACCGATGTGATCGGCCCGGATTCTGTGATCGTCATCAGCGGCGGAGCGCGCGGTGTGACCGCGATGGCGGCGCGAGCCCTCGCCGCCGCACGCAAACCCAAGGTCGTCCTGCTCGGCCGCACGCCCTTGGCGGATGAGCCGACTTACCTGCGTGGTGTGTCCGGCGAGGCAGCTGTGCGGGAGGCGGTGGCCGAGCACCTGCGGACCAGTGGTGAGCCACCTGCACCGCAGCGGATCAGGTCCGAAGCCGCCAGAGTGCTTTCCTGCCGCGAAATCCGGGCGACGCTCGACGCGCTGGAATCCGGCGGTTCGCCGGCCCGCTATCTGCCCGTGGATGTCCGCGACAGCGCGGCGCTGACCGAAGCCCTGGCGGAAGTGCGTGCGGAGTGGGGGCCGATCACTGGGCTCGTGCACGGTGCCGGGGTGCTGGCGGACAAGACCATCAAGGACAAAACCGGCGAACAGTTCGACTACGTCTTCGGCACGAAGGTCGACGGTCTGCGCACGCTGCTCGACGTGACAGCGGAAGATCCCCTTGATCTCCTCTGCGTGTTCTCCTCGGTCGCTGCCTGCTACGGCAACGCGGGGCAGAGCGACTACGGCATGGCCAACGAGGTCATCACCCAGATCGCCGCGGCAGAGCGCGCGAAACGCCCGGGGTGCCTGGTCCGCACCATTGCGTGGGGCCCGTGGGACGGCGGGATGGTGGATGCGTCGCTGGCCGACCGCTTGCGGGCCTCCGGAGTCCAGCTGATCCCGCTCGAAGCAGGGGCGAAAGCCTTCGTCGACGAGGTACTGGGTGCGCGCGATCCTGTGCAGGTCGTGTGCGTCGCGGGCACCTTCCCGAAAGCCGAGCCCGGCGCAGCCGGGGAGATCGTGGTCACCGACCGGTCGCATCCGTATCTGGCGGACCACTCCGTTGCCGGAACGACCGTGGTTCCGGTCGCGATGGTGCTGGAGTGGTTCACCGCCGCGGCGCATTTGCCCGGAACGTCCGGCACCGCCGCGCTTCGTGACCTCGACGTACTCCGCAAGATCACCCTTGACCACTTCGCCGGAGACGGCGATATCGTGCGCATATCCTGCGAGGCCGGCGGATCCCTGGTCCTGCATGGCACGGGGGAGTTGCCCCATTACCGAGCGCAACTGGGCTACCGGCAGACCGCAGTTTCAATTGAAACTGCGGTCGGCGCACCGCGCCGATGGGACGTGCCGGCGGGCCTGGACGCCTTCGGCGACAGCCCGATCTACGACGGCTACCTGCTGTTCCACGGTCCGGCGTTCCAGGCCCTCCGCAGCGTCGACGGGGTGTCGGCGGCCGGAGCGGTTGGGACGGTTGTCGGCGCGCGTGTGCTGGGCTGGCCAGATGAGCACCGTTACACCGATCCGGCGGCGGTGGACGGCGGGATCCAGTTGGCGACCTTGTGGGCTGAGCGGGCGCTTGGGACCGCCGCGCTGCCGATGGGCGTCGGCGAATTCCGGCTGCATCGTCCGGGAATGCTGGACGGTGCGGGCACGAGCGTCATCCGAGCGGGAGAGGTGCACAGCGCTCATGCCGAGTGCGACCTCCAGCTCTGCGCCGCCGACGGCACACCCGTCGCCGAGCTTCACCGGCTTCGCTTGGTGGCCCGCCCCGATGGCGCCCCGCGCGGGAGGTGACGGGCGTGTTCGAGCCGATCGCCATCGTCGGTCGTGGGTGCGTACTACCGGGCGCACTTGACCCGGATGTGTTCTGGGACAACGTTATCGAACGCCGTGTCAGTCTCACCCGGGTTCCCGAAGGCCGCTGGAGACTGTCGGCCGGCGACGTGCCAATTGGCATCAGTAGTGACGTCGGCGGGTATGTCTCCCGCTTCGCCGATGTCTTCGATCCCGGTGGGTTACAGGTCGATGCCGCGCGGATCGACGTGCTGGACGAGTCGTATCGCTGGGTACTGCACGGTGCGCGTCAAGCGCTGGGGGAAGCAGGCGTCGACCAGCCCCACGAACGCGCCGGACTGGTGCTCGGCAATCTGTCGCTGCCCACGGACGGCATGGTGCGTTTTGCCGAGAGCGTGTGGTTGTCCGACCAGACGCCCGCTGTCCGGGCGGTTTTGTCCGGCCTGCTCGATGGGCCCGAACCCAGCGCGCTGAACAGGTTTTCCTCCGGTGTCCCGGCGCATTTCGCGGCGGCCGCGCTCGGCTTGGGTGCGGGCGCGTTCGCGTTGGACGCGGCGTGCGCTTCGTCCCTCTACGCGATCAAGTTGGCGTGCGATCGCCTGCACGATGGCACGGCGGATCTCATGGTGGCGGGCGCGGTCAACCGGACCGACGATCTCGCGATCCACCAGGCGTTCAGTGCGCTGTCCGCACTGAGCCCTACTGGACGCAGCCGTCCCTTTCACCGCGATGCCGACGGTCTGGTCCCGGCCGAAGGTGCGGCCTTCGTCGCCCTGATGAGGTTGTCCGACGCCCTCGCCGCGGGCGTTCGGATTCGTGGCGTGATTCGCGGTGTAGGACTGTCCAACGACGGACGGTCGAAGGGCATCCTGGTGCCCACCGAGGAGGGCCAGGTTCGCGCGCTCCAGCAGGCCTATTCCGACGCTGACATCCCGCCTGAGTCGGTGTCGCTTCTCGAGTGCCACGCGACCGGTACCAGCCTCGGCGATGCGGTCGAGGTTCGCAGCACATCGCGGGCCTTCGCCGGGGCGCGGGATCTGCCGATCGGTTCGGCGAAGTCGAACACCGGCCACCTCATCACGGCCGCAGGAGCCGCCGGTGTGCTGAAGGTGCTTGCCGCGATGGACGCCGGCATTCGCCCTCCAACGCTCGGAGCCGACGAGCCGATCGAAGCGCTGCGTCACACCCCACTGCGCCTGCTGCACGAAGCCGAAGCATGGGAAGGCCACCGCCGCGCCGGAATTAGCGCGTTCGGCTTCGGCGGCAACAACGCCCACCTGGTCCTCGAACAATGGACAGGCGACAACGTCGTCGTGGGTGCGAAGACCGCCTCCAACCGGTCTTCGCACTCGCGACCCGATGAGGTCGCGATCGTCGCGATCGGCGCGCGAGTCGCCGACTGCGCGGACTTCGACGAGTTCCGCGATGCTCTACTTCGTGGGATCCCTCGCCTGGGCCGTGCCGTCGACTACGCGGTCGCTGTCCCGCAACTTCGCGTGCCACCAGCGGACCTGCAGAAGTCGCTGGGTCAGCAGGTGTCGATTCTGGAAGCCGCCCGCGAGGCGGTGCGCGATGTCAGTCTGGTTCGGGATCGGACGATGGTGCTGATCGGCATGGGTTGCGATGCCGAGGTGGCCCGCTATCCGACCCGCACACGCGTGGCGAGCAACCTCAGCGAATCGGAGCAACGCGAGCAGTATCCGAACGCTTTCGCGCCGGTACTCGACGCTCCCGCGGTCGTCGGCACGATGCCGAACGTCGTGGCGAACCGGATCAATGCCCAGTTGGACCTTGCCGGACCGAGCTTCACCGTTTCGGCGGAGGAAGCATCCGGTCTGGTGGCGCTCGAAATCGGCGAGCGAGCCTTGCGCTCGCGGGAGGCCGATGCGGTGTTGGTCGGTGCCGTCGACCTCTCCCACGAGCAGGTCCACCGCAAAGCTCTCGCAGACCTGAACATCGACGTCCCACCCGGCGATGCAGCCGTCGTGCTGGTCCTCAAACGCCTCGACGACGCGCGCCGGGACGGCGACGACGTACTCGCTGTCCTCACGGCCCCCCAGCCGGACGTTGGCCTCGTCGTGGGTGACGGTGCAATTTCAATGGAAATTAGGGATCCGATTTCCATTGAAATTGCGAACCAGCAGAATCAGGTGGCTCATCTATCCAGCGAATCCTTTGACCCCGCCGAGGTTTTCGGGGTGCCGCATGCGGCCAAGGGGTTGCTTGCTGTGGCGTGTGCCGCCGTGGCCGTGCGGCATGGGGCGATACCGCGTGTCGACCAGCCGGCCGATCCGTCCGTTGGCAGTCGGAGCGCGGCTGTGGCGGTGTCGACGCTGGGGGCGCAGGAGCGACATCTCGGACTCCGTGCTGACTCCGTGGATTCGTGGATCGCCGATGGGGGCGGCAGACTGCACGTGTTTTCCGGCGCCGATGCAGCCGCTGCCCTCGCATCCGCGCGAGCGGGCCGGGAGGCCGACCTGGGCCCGGCGCGACTGGTCGTCCTGGCCGCCGACCATACTCAGCTACAAGATCGGATCGGGGCCGCCGAACGCTGGCTGGCCGGGCAGGGCCTCCAGCCGGAAGGGGTGGCGTTCCGGGCCGAACCGATTGTGGGCGAAACAGCATTCGTGTTCTCCAATGGTTCCGCCAGCTACCCACGGATGGGGCGAGAGGTCATGCTCGCACTGCCGGATATCCGGCAACGAGTCGAACAGCGTTGTGGGTCGCTGACCGAACTGATCGGATGGGCGTTCGCCGGGACGGCGCCTCGTGCGTTGGACCAGATTTGGGGTGCGTCGGTACTCGGTCAGCTGCACACGGAGATCACGCGGGGCTTGCTCGGCGTGAAACCCACCGCGGTCATCGGCTATTCCTCGGGGGAATCCAGCGCACTGGTCGCGATGGGCGCATGGCGCGACGTACCGCGCCTGGTTGCGGAGGTCGAGGACTCCGTGGTGTTGACCAGCGCGCTCGCCGGGGAGTTCGCCGCTGTTCGCCGGGTGTGGCGGCGGAACGGCGTTACGGGCGAGAAATGGGCCGCCTACATCGTCAGCGCATCAGCGGAAGCCGTCCGCGAGGCCGTCGCCGACGAACCGGCCGTGCACCTGATGGCGATGAACACGCCCGGGGTGAGCGTTCTCGGCGGTGAATCCGAGGGTTGCCAGCGTGCGCTGCGGCGGCTGGGACAACCGAACGCACTGCCGCTCGACTACGACATCGCCGCGCACGTCCCGGAGGTCAACGAGGTACGGCACCAGTATCGGGAGTTGCACCGCAGGCCCACCTTCGACCTGCCGGACCTGCGCTTTTACTCCTGCGCCACCACCGAGCCGTACGTGGTGACCGAGCAGAATGCCGCGGCTGCGGTGACCGCCCAGGCGGTCGGCACAATCGATTTCATCGGGACCGTCGAGCGGGCGTGGCGCGACGGGGTCCGGGTGTTCATCGAGCACGGGCCGCGTGGACTGTGCACAGGATGGATTCAACGCATTCTCGGCGACCGCGAACATGTGGCCGTAGCCCTGGATTCGGCTGACGGCCGGAGTCTGCGCCAGCTCACACGCGCGGTCGCGGAATTGGTCGCAGCGGGTGTCATCGTCGACCACGAACGGCTCCTCGGCGCGCTGGCGACCGGTCGGCCCGCGCCACGCCCCGTGGTCGAGGCCTTCGCCACCGCGGCACATCCACCGCCGATCGTGCTACCGGAACCGCACCCGGAGCAGCGAATGCATCCGGCACCGGTGCTTCCTCCAGTGGGCGAGCTGTTGGCACCGGTCCCGGATCCGGCCGGCGAGCCGCCACTGCCAGTCCAGGCTCCGGCACCCGCCCAGACTCCGGTAGGGAGGGCGACACTCCACGCGGACGGCGAATGGCACCGCATCGTCGCTTCGACGCACCAGGAGTTCCTCGAAAGCCATGCCCAGGTACATCAGCAATACCTCGCCCTGCTCGAAAAATCACGCATGGTCCTGATGAGCCGACCCGGTACGCCCGGTCGGAACGAGGTGCAGGGCACCGTTGACCAGGTACGTTGCTCAGAGGCGCCCTTGACCCAGCACCCGACCGGGCAGTTGAGCGGCCCAATTTTCGGTCGGGAGCAGCTTGTGCAGTTGGCGAGTGGGCGGATTTCGGAGATGTTCGGGCCCGAGTTCCGGGCGCAGGACGGGTTTCGGCGTCAGGTCCGGATGCCCCAGCCTCCGATGCTGCTGGCCGACCGGGTGACCGGGATCGATGCGCCGCGCGGGCGGTTGGGGACCGGCACGATCTGGACCCAGACCGACGTGACCGCCGATGCGTGGTATCTCGATCCGACCGGGCGCATGCCAGCCGGTCTGATGATCGAGGCAGGACAGGCGGACTTGCTCCTGATCAGCTGGATGGGGGTGGATCTGCTCAACCGCGGCGAACGCGTGTACCGGCTGCTGGGCTGCGAGCTGACTTTTCACGGCAGCCCACCCGCGCCCGGTGAGACGCTCGACTTCGACATCCACATCGACGGGCACGGCGACCACGGTGGCACGCGCCTTTTCTTCTTTCACTACGACTGCCGGGTCGACGGCGAACTCAGGCTGAGCGTGCGGGGCGGCCAGGCGGGGTTCTTCAGCGACCACGAGCTTGCCGACACCAGCGGCGTCCTGTGGGATCCGGCCGACGAGACCCCGGAACCCGCTCGATGGCTCGACGAACCGCAGGTGTTGTGCTCGGCGCGCAGCTTCTCCGCCGAGCAGGTCGCCGCATTCGCGGCTGGGCGGCCGGACGACTGCTTCGGCACGGAATGGCTGTGCACCCAGGCGCACGTCCGCACGCCGCGCATCGCTGACGGAAAGATGCTGCTGCTGCGCGAGGTCACCGAGTTCGATCCGGCTGGCGGTCCGTGGAAACGCGGTTATCTGCGGGCGGAAACACCGGTCTCCGCCGACGACTGGTTCTTCGAAGGCCACTTCAAGAACGACCCGTGCATGCCCGGCACCCTGATGTACGAAGGCTGCCTGCAGGCAATGGCCTTCTACCTTGCGGCACTCGGGCACACCGTGGACGCCGACGGCTGGCGGTTCGAGCCGGTGACCGGCGAGCCGGTGGCCATGCGCTGCCGTGGCCAGGTGACCCCGGACAGCCGGTCGATCACCTACGAAGTTTTCGTCACCGAAGTTTCGGCGGGCCCGGTACCGACCCTGACCGCCGATGTGCTGTGCACGGTGGACGGGGTCAAGGCGTTCCACGCGAGGCGAGTCGGGCTGCGCCTGGTGCCGGATTGGCCGCTGGCGACCTTGGTTCCCTCTCCGGATGCCGAAGTCGGCAGCGGCATCTTCGGCCGTTCCGGGCTTCTCGCATCGGCCTGGGGCAAGCCGACCGATGCGTTCGGCCCCGCGTTCGCCCCGTTCGATGGCGTGCGGCGTTCGGCGCGGTTGCCGGGGCCGCCGTACCACTTCATCTCGCGGATCGTCTCGGTCGACGTGCCGCAGGGCGCGATGACCGCAGGCGGTCACGCTGTCGCCGAATACGACCTGCCGGTGGATGCCTGGTACTGGGCGGAGAACGGGTATCCGGTGATGCCGTTGGCGGTGTTGATGGAAGTGGCGCTGCAGCCGTGCGGGTGGTTCGCCTCCTACACGGGATGCACGCTGTCGTCCGAAGAGGACCTTCTATTCCGCAATCTGGACGGCAGCGCCACTGTTCTCGGCGAGGTGGACCAGTCGGTGCAGACGCTACGCACCACGGTCACCCTGCTGGACATTTCCCGGTATTACGGCACGATCATCGTCTCCTTCGCTGTGGACGTCGAGGCCGATGGGCAACGGTTGCTGCATGCTTCGAGCGTGTTCGGGTTCTTTCCCGCACAAGCATTCGCCGAGCAAGTCGGCCTGCCCTCCACGAGAGGCGAGCGACTATCCGGCGACTCGTGTCGGGAGCTGGTTCCCTGCGACGGGCACGGCTCGCTGCGACTGGCCGGTCCGATGCTGCTGGTGCTGGATCGCATCACCGGATACTGGCCCGACGGCGGCAAGGCCGGGCTCGGCCGAGTGGTGGCGGAGAAGGACGTCCGGCCCGGCGAGTGGTATTTCAAGGCCCACTTCTTCCAGGACCCCGTGCAACCGGGCTCGCTGGGGGTGGAAGCGATGTGCCAGCTGCTGAGGTTCTACCTGATCGACCGTGGGCTGGGCGACGGCCTGACCGACCCGCGGTTTTCGTTGGTGACCGATCGGCCGCTGACCTGGAAGTACCGGGGACAGGTCACGCCGGCCAACCAAACAGTGACAGTCGAGCTGGACGTGCTGGAACTCGGCGAGGACCCCGACGGCCGCTTCGCGGTGGCCGACGCTTCGCTGTGGGTCGACGGCGTTCGCATCTACCACGTTCCGGAACTCGCGCTGCGCGTCGTTGAGCAGAACCCGTGAGTCCTTGGGCGTTCTTATAACTGAACCCAGAAGATGCACGGCTTACGGGCCGGCTCCGAGTCTTGGCGCCGGAGCGAGACCGATGCCCATTCTCGGCTGTTTCTCGCTTGGCCGGACCCGTCGATTTCGCCTGGGACGGCCTAGTGTTCTGCCGGCCGAAAGCCAATCAGGTCACCATACGTTTGATCGTCCGTCGGGGCCACGATCTGGCTAAGCACGCCAGGCGGGCGGGGCGATGAGCGAGGTGGTTTGGCGTCGCCCGTTGTGGCGTGCCGGCTAACTCGGCGAGTCCGTCGTGGCCTGCGGCGTGAGCGGCGTCCGATGCACCGCGGTCGGCGCTTGCGTACCACAAGCGCCGACCTTCGGGCCATATCCGTGGACAGCACGGTGCGTGCGCACCATTAAAGCCAGTTCTGCTTGCTCCCGCGCGTGGCCGGGCGGCCTGCTGCCCAATCCACGCGGGTCGCATCGTCGCTCGCCTAGCTACCGGCGGGCCTCGCCGTCACACCTGGTGCAACCGGCTCGGTGCGGTCAACACCAGCTGGCGGCCGACGAACGTGATCGTGAGCTCGCGGTCGCAGCCCTGCTCGTCACTGTAGGGAAGCACGCGGCGAGTCGTTCTCGCGGGAAGAGTGTCCCTGATGGGCCCCTAGTTCTCCTCCTGCGCTACGGCCTTGCGACGCTTATTTCGGAGCCTGCCGCCGCCGGGACGAAATCGGCATTGCCCTTATCCGCGTACCCATCAGATCGCTCCGGCCCTCATCGCAAAGGCCACCGCGTGTGGCCGGTTGCGCAGGTTGAGGCGACTGGTCATACCGTAGATGACGTTCTTGACCGTCCGTTCCGAATAGCACAACTTCTGCGCGATCTCCGCGGTGTCCAGCCCGCCGGCCATCAAGCGCAGCACGTCGGCTTCGCGGTTGGTCAGCCCGGAAGCGTTCAAACCCTTCGGCGTCAGCACCTCGCGCTGCAGGTGGTCGACCTGCTTCAGCAACTCGCCCAGCAGGTCGGGCGGCATTACGGCGCCGCCTTTGGCCGCGGCGATCACGCTGTTGATCAGTCGCGTCCCGGTCGCGGCGGTCCGCGGCAAGACTGCCACCACGCGGGCTTCGACCACCCTGAGCACATTGGACGGATCGAGTTCATTCGTCACCAGCACACGAGGAACCGGCACCTCTTGTGCCGACTGTCGCAGATCAGCCAACACCTTCGCGCTGACGGGATCCGCAGCGAATACGATCACGTCGGCTTCAGCTGGGCTCGGCACAAGGATTAACTCCGACCGCGACTTCAGGTAACTCGTCAGGCCGGCCACGGTGATCGGGTCTGCTGCCTGCACAGCCACTCGCACTTGGTCCATCAGGATCTCCCACACGCTCCGTGACGATGTGGTCCCAGTGTGCGAAGGCAGTCTTCACGAATTCTCTACGTCGTCTCCACGCCGCCTATAGAACCGAAACAGCCTGCTCAGGGCTCTTGTGCCGCTAGGGCAAAACGCCTCCGCCCATCCGATAAACGGGCAATCCAGACATTATGGAGCAGGCTCGCGTGTTCCTTGCCCAACGTATGGCACCGTCGGGCATGCTCATGGGCATCCGCGATCTCGGACTCCGGCCGCCGCTGCACCGCGTGCCCGGCTTCGGCTGGCAGGTCGATCCTCGTCGGGGATTCCCTCTTTGTTTTGGCGCTGTCAACCAACCATGCCTGAAACTCGTGCCGATAGTGGCCGTCGCAAGGAGAACTGACCTTTCGTGTAACCTTTTTTGCCCCCGTTTCAGCCCAAGACGGGCTACGGCGAGACGCCCGTCACAGCTACCTTGGCGGGTAGGCGGATCTTCGTTGCCCGGAATGTGAGGTCCCGCAGCCGTGCCTGCATCCACCTTGCCGACTGTCGGCGGGTTCTGGGAGGCTTCCTGGCGAGGACGGACCCCTCTATTGCCGGAGATGTCGGGATGGACGTCAAGCCGACGTCACCGCCTCACCTGGTGCTCATCGGATCGCTGGATAGTCGCCCCATGAAGATGCACGCGCCGTCATGGGTGGAGTTGCACTGTTCTCGACCGCCTTCGGCCTAGACGTGAAACTGCGCGATTACGCGCGCATCCGTACCGCGAATTACCGGCTCGACCGCAAACCTGAGCGTGTCATCGAGCTCACGAAACATGTCCCTGCGGGCGCGCTCCGCCTGGGCGTTGGCGCCGAACTCGCTCTCGAAGAGGCGCCATCGGCTCTGAACAACGGCGTGGAGGTCACCGGGTCTGCGTGGCTAAACATTGCTGAGGGTGTGTTGACCCCCGCGCTCGCGGATCTCCGCCAAAAGGGCACGACCGTCCACCGGTCTCCGGCATCACCCCGAAACTGGCTGGTCGAAGGGTGATGGCCGACGGCGGCTACTGCGGCAACCCTGACGTGATCGCGTTTTACCAGAAACGACTCACGGGCCCGGTGGTCGGCTCCGAGCCTTGGAGCCGGAGAGAGACCGATGCCCCTTTTCTTCTATTGGCAGGGTTAAGGGGGCACACTTCCGGTGGAATGTCGTGTTTTGCTGGCAGTGTCGCTCTGATGTCGCGGGTGCGACGCCGAACGCGCGCATGACGAGAATCCGTGAGGGGCGATGTTTGGCTAGGAACGTTGGTTTCTGCTGGCGGCCCCACGGCGGGTTCCGGAGGCCGTGGACGAGGTTTCTTGGCTGGATTTGCCAAGCTCGCTCAAGACGAATCGTCCAGGTGGGGCCGGAGACGTTCACTTGTATGACCGCTGCGTCGGGCGTCGGGCATTCATACCAAGTTCAGGAGCGCGGCACGGATCGATTCGACACCCCACCACAGGCCCACCTTGTGGAGGTCCTGGTGTTCTGCAATGAACTCCGCGATCAGCGATGTGACCGGTCGATCCCGGCCGCGAAGAAAACCGATGCCGCCTTGAGAATCGCGTTGTCACGCCCTAGTTACGCGTTCTCTCGGTGCAGCCGTTGCAACTCCGCAGACTCTTCAGAGGCTATACGCGCACGCGCCCTGGTGTCGATCTCGCTTTGGCGAACCTATCTGCGCACCGTCTCGGCTGTCCCAATGGCCAGCAGATCGGCCACTGCACCGGGAGGGACGGTTTCGCTGGTTTCCTTGGTGAGTACAGCGACGACCACGGGGTGGGTTCGGTCGGGCTGTCCGGCGAGGGCACTTTCGGTGACCCGTCTCCGGAAGCTGCGGTGTGGCCGGGTGCCGGGCGTGTGGTGGGGTTTGGGGATCGGTTTGTGCGGGGGGTGAATCAGGCCGGTTATTTGTCTGGTGATGCGCGTTTTCGGGTGAATTGGGGTGGATCTGCTGGATGCGCAGAAGGGGGAGGTCGCCGAGGCCGCTGATGTCCTGGCTGCGGCCGGGGTGTGGGTGATTCCGATGTCGGGGGCGGAAGCGGCTGCGGAGGTGGTATTGCCGCCCAGTGGTTCTGGGTTGCGGCGCGAGGGCTGGGGGGCTGGGCTGCCGGTGACGGGTCCGAAGCGTCGGGGTGGTGAGTCCGGGCCGGTGGCGAGGAGAGCCGGCACGAAGGGCAGGAAGAGGACGCAGGGGGAGGCTGGCCAGGGTTCGCGGGGGGTTAAGCGGCGGAAGGTGGACGCATCCGCTGCTGTTGGGCCGCAAGAACCCGCTGCTGTTGGGGGTGTTTCCGGGGGAGTTGGCGGGGCGGGGGCCGTTGACTGAGGAGCTGGCGGCGGAGCTGGCGGAGCTCCGGTCGATGGTAGCGAAGTGGAAGCAGCAGAAGGCGGGAAATAACGAGAGGTGTCGTCAAGGGAGAAGGGCTGCTGTCGATCGGGTTGCGGAGTTGGAGGAGTTGGCGGGGCGGGGGGAGTTGACTGAGGAGCTGGCGGCTGAGCTGGCGGAGCTCCGGTCGAAGGTGGCGCGGCGGAAGCAGCAGAAGACGGAAGATTATGAAAGGTATCGCCAGGGGTTAAAGGCTGCTGTCGATCGGGTCGCGGAGTTGGAGGAGTTGGCGGCGCAGGGACCGCTGACTGAGGAGCAGGAGGCGGATCCACGTCGCCGCTTCCAGGTGGCTGGGCGCATTGCCCGCCCGGTTGAGCAGGAACAGCACCTCCCGGGTGTTGGCCAACGTGACCAGCAGCGGGGCGTAGCCCCAGATCCCCTTATAGGAGATGTCAGTGATGATGTTCGTGGTGACGTTGCGGGTGGGTCTGACCCGACTCACGACTGACGTCTCGGCTGTCCTGTTTGGGATTTGTCGGCCCGCCGGGCGTCACCACGCACGCGGCCGGACGGGCGTTTGTGACTTCATAGGAGCTTGGCCAAGAAGCCCCGTCGTGCGGTGTGGGAGGAGGGGGAGGGGGCGGGGCGGCTGACTGTGGAGCAGGAGGTGGAGTTGGCGGAACCCCGGTCGAAGGTCGCGGGGCGGAAGCAGGACCAGGACGTGACGGAGACCGGGGTGGGGGTGTCGGGGTGGACTGAGACTGATCTGGACGACTGGGACGGGTGGTCAGCTGATGTCGATCTGGATGCGTGGCTTGATTGGGCGGTGGCGGATGTAGGTGGGGTGCAGGTGCCCCAGGGCGCGGCGGATGCCGGGGTGATCAGGAGTTGGAGGGGCGGGGGGAGTTGACTGAGGAGCAGGCGGGGGAGCTGGCGGAGCTTCAGCCGAAGGTGGCGCAGCAGAAACAGCAATCGAAGGAAAGGCGCGCGAAGTATCGCCAGGGGCAAAGGGCTGCTGCTGATCGGGTTGTGGTGTTGGAGGAGTTGGAGTGTCCGGGGCGCATGGTGTGGATGTGCCTGGGAACCGGCCGCTGGGGGTGCATGCCTCGCAGACACCGGACTCACCAGCGGTGACCCCAGATGCTTCTGGTGTGCCCGCGGATGCCGCGCTGCCGGAGACTGGCAGATCCGGTTCTGTCATGGACTCCGATGGTGGTGTGCCCGCAGGGCAGCCGACGCCGAGTGGGAGTCCCGGCCGCGATGGGGATTCCCATGTGGACTCCGTCGCCGGACATGGGGATTCGCATCGTCTTGATGTTGCTGCGGCGTCGTCGGATTCGCGATGGTGCGCGGGGTCGGTGATGATCCAGCGCTGGACGTTATTTCTCGGGTTAGTTCGGTAAAGCGGGCGTTCGCGGATGCGGGTCGGGCGTTGCGGCAGTTGGCTGACGAGCAAGGTCATGGTGTCGTGGACGGTTTGTACGCTGCTGCGGATGAGGTTTTGGGGTCTCTTAAGGAGTCGCAGCCGTTCCGGGATGTGATGGCATACGAGTTGATGACGGCCCCCCGGGATGATCAGCCGTTGCCGGAGTTGCGGTGGAAACTGGTCCGTTATCTGGCTGGTGACCTGGGTGGCGGTGCGGACTCGAGTACTGCCGACGACCTGCTTTCCGCCACGGTGGCTCCGGAGCCTGAAAACAAGACTTCTGAAGCACAGCAGGTGCTATGGCGGCGGGTGGCGGTTGGCAAGGTGCTTAGTGGTTTGAGGGACGATGCTGCTGTCGAACGGTTGCTGCGAGACGAGGCACGTGCGGAGGGGCTCCTTGTGAGGGCCTTCTTCCAGCGGTTGGACCAGCGCTTGCGGCCCGTTCCGGTGGGATCAAGACTCATGATTGCGAGATAGACGCACTTCAAGGCAGCCTGCTCGCTGGGGAAGTGGCCGCGAGCGTTCACCGCGCGGCGGATGCGCGCGTTGATGCTCTCGATGGCGTTGGTCGTGCAGATGATCGTGCGAATCTCCGGTGTCGAACTGCAAAAACGGCACGAACTCCGCCCACGCGTTGGTCCACAGCCGCACGATCGCCGGGTACCGGGCCTCCCACTTCTCGCTGAACTCGGCGAACCGGTCCAGCGCCGCTTGCTCCGAGGGCGCGGTGTAGACCGGCTTGAGGTCCTTGGCGATCGCGCTCCAGTCCTTACGGGAGGCATAACGGAAACTGTGGCGCAGCAAGTGAACGATGCACGTCTGCACGATCGTCTACACGGCACAATCCGATGACACGGCACACGCCGGGCCCGGTTTCTCTCCCGTCACACACGATCTGCACGACACGCTGGACCGTGCGCACAAGGACCTCCCCAGGGACGCCCGTTCCGGGACTGACGACGTCGGACTGACTGCACCGCTGCCGTTTCTGCATGTCGATGGACCGGCACGGGCGGAGATCTGGATCCAGCCGGGCGGCGACGGGGTGAAGCCGGTACCGGACACGATCCAGGAACGACGTCCGAAACGAGACGGCGCGCGACGGCGTCTGTCCTGGCCTGGTAGTAGGCCTCCCGGTGACACCGCCCCCACCACCGCATCGGGTTCCTCCAACGTGACCTCACGGGCTTCCCGGGAAGCCCGTGAGTGTACGCTGCTGCGGATGAGGTTTTGGGGTCTCTTAAGGAGTCGCAGCCGTTCCGGGATGTGATGGCACACGAGTTGATGACGAGCCCGCCGAACCTGCGGGATCAGCAGGTGCAGGAGTTGCGGGGGAAACTGGTCCGTTACCTGGCTGGTGACCTGAGTGGCGGTGCGGACTCGAGTTCCGCTGACAACTTGCTTTCTGCCACGGTGACCGCGGTGGTGTTGGAGGAGTTGGCGGAGCAGGGGCCGCTGACTGAGGAGCAGGCGGCGGAGCTTGCGGCGCTCCACCGGAAGGTGGCGAAGAAGAAAGAGCAAGGGAGGGCAGGTAGAGCGAAGCATTACCAGGGGAAAAGGGCCGAAGCCGATCGCAGCAAAAAAAGGAAAGGAGCGCGAAGGAGTACCAAACAAGAAAGGCTGTTGCCGATCGGGTTGTGGTGTTGGAGGAGTTGGAGGGGCAGGGGCCGTTGACTGTGGAGCAGGCGGCGGAGCTGGCGGAGTTCCAGTCGAAGGTGGCGCGGTGGAAACAGCAACAGAAGGAAAAGAACGCGAAGCGGTACCAAAAAAGAAAGGCTGTTGCCGGTCGGGTTGTGGTGTTGGAGGAGTTGGCGGGGCAGGGGGAGTTGACTGTGGAGCAGGAGGCGGAGCTGGCGGAACTCCAGCCGAAGGTGGCGCAACAGAAGCAGCAGAAGACGGAAGATGATGCGAGGTATCACCGGGCGATAAGGGCTGTTGCCGATCGGGTTGAGGAGTTGGAGGAGTTGGCGGGGCAGGGGGAGTTGACTGAGGAGCAGGAGGCGGAGCTGGCGGAGCTCCAGCCGAGCGGAACCAGTGGGGATGGTGGTGTTGCCGTCCAGTGGTTCTGGGTTGCGCAGCCAGGGCTGGGGATCCGGGTTGCCCACCGAGGTGGCGGGGCCGAAGCGTCAGCCCGGTGCGTTCGGGTCGGCGGCCGGGAAAACCGGCCCGAAAGGCACGAAGAGGACACAGGCGGAGACCGGTGAGAGTTCCGGGGGGGCGAAGCGGCGGAAGGTGCTGCCGCCCGTGTTACGGTGTTGGAGGAGTTGGCGGAGCAGGGGCCGCTGACTGAGGAGCAGGCGGCGGAGCTTGCGGCGCTCCGGCCGAAGGCGGCGCAGCGGGTGCGGAGGAAACATGACCGGGCGGTGATGGAGACCGGGGTGGGTGGGGCCCGCGTTCCTGGGACAGGATGCCGGAGCGGATGATTTCGCCGGCTTCCTCCCCGACTACCACAACTGGGCGGATCCCGTTGGGTTGTTCGGAGCCGAAGGGCCTGACAGGGGACCTTTCGGTGACCCGTTTGCGGGGGATGCGGTGTGGCCGAATGCGGTGGGTGCGGTAGGGGAGTTTGGGGATCGGTTTGTGCGGGGGGTGAATCAGGCCGGTTATTTGTCTGGTGATGCGCGTTTCGATGCTGCGGGTGCCAGCGATGCTGGGTCGGTTGCCGGGGGTTTTGATTTCGCCGATTTCCTCTCCGACTATCACGACTGGGAGGGTTCCGTTGAGTTGTTTGAGGGTGAAGGCCCTGACAGGCCTTTTCGGTGAGCCGTTTCCGTGGGAGGGGCTGTCAAGTTTTCGGTGTAACTGTTGATTTCGGTTCTATCGGCGTCCGGCGGACAGGCGTCCGTCGAAGGTGATCTCGAAGGCGTTGAGGGACTGGGTGGCGGAGTTGGCGGAGCTTCGGCCGAAGGCGCAGCAGTGGCAGAAAAAGAAGGAAGCGGACGCGGATCGGTACCGGGCCGGAAAGGCTGCTGCCGAAAGGATTGCGGGGCCGGAGGGAGTATCGGGGTGGACTGGGGCTGATCAGAACGACTTGGACGCGTGGTCGGCTGACGTCGATCTGGATGCGAAAGGCTGCTGCCGCCAGGGTGGCGGAGTTGGAGGCGTTGGCGGAGCGGGGGCCGCTGACTGAGGAGCACGCGGTGGAGTTGGCGGCGCTTCGCCCGAACGCGCAGCAGTGGCAGAATAAGAAAGATGGGGACGCGATGCGGTCCCGGGCGAAAAAGGTTGCTGTCGCCAGGGTGGCGGAGTTGGAGGCGTTGGCGGAGCGGGGGCCGCTGACTGAGGAGCACGCGGTGGAGTTGGCGGCGCTTCGCCCGAACGCGCAGCAGTGGCAGAATAAGAAAGATGGGGACGCGATGCGGTCCCGGGCGAAAAAGGTTGCTGTCGCCAGGGTG
>NZ_GL877881.1:209745-212497 GCF_000194155.1 Saccharopolyspora spinosa NRRL 18395 | reverse complement strand
CGACTACACCGAGTGGGAGGGTTCCGTTGGGTTGTTTGGGGGTGAAGGCTCTGACGGGTTGTTTTTCGGTGAGCCGTTTTCGGGGGATCTGGTGTGGCCGGATGCAGGCGATGCGGAGGAGTGTGGGGCGCTAGGGGTTTCAGTTCCGGTCCTGGTAGGTGAGTTGGTTGGGTTTGGGTATCCGGTCCTGCGGGGGGTGAATCAGGCTAATTATGGTTCCTGTGATCAGCGTTTCCGGGTGAATGGCCTGGAGGCGGTGGTGGCCCTTCATAATTATGTCAAGTTCGGTCGGCAGTTTGTGGCGGGGCCGGCTGGTGGTGATCGGGATCCGGTTCGGTTGGAGGTGGCGTTCGGGGCGACGGCCAGGTGGGTGGCTGGTGTGGCCGGGGCTGAGCAGTATGTGCGGAGCATGCCGGTGGGTGTGGCTGTGCCGGTGGTTTATCAGCGTGTCGACGGTAGTGCGCATGTGATTGCTGCGGTGCATGCGGGAGAGCGCGGTGAGCAAGGGCGGGTCGTTCTGCTGGATCCGCAGAAGGGGGAGGAAGCCGAGGCCGCTGATGTTCTGGCTGCGGCCGGGGTGTGGGTGATTCCGGTGTCGGGGGTGGAAGTGGAGGGGGAGGTGGTGTTGCCGCCCAGTGGTTCCGGGCTGCCGCGCGAGGGCTGGGGGGCCGGGCTGCCCGCCGAGGTGACGGGTCCGAAACGTCGGGGTAGTGAGTCCGGGCCGGTGGCGACGAAAGCCGGCACGAAGGGCAAGAAGTTCGCGGGGGGAGGTTGGGGAGGGTTCTGGGGGGGTTAAGCGGCGGAAGGTGGACGCGGCCGTTGCTGTTGGGGCTGTTTCCGGGAGTCTGGGGGATGGCGGGAGTGAGGTGCTCACGCCGACGGATCAGGCAGCACAGCAGGACCAGAGTGCGGAGCGGAAACCGAAACAGAAGGAAAAGAACGCGAAGAGTTACCAGGCGAGAAAGGCTGCTGCCGCCCGTGTTGCGGTGTTGGAGGCGTTGAAGGAGCAGGGGCCGTTGACTGGGGAGCAGACGGTGGAGTTGGCGGAGCTCCAACCGAAGGTGGCGCATTGGCAGAAACGGAAGGAAGGGTGGGGCTGTCAAGTTTTCGGTGTAACTGTTGATTTCGGTTCTATCGGCGTCCGGCGGACAGGCGTCCGTCGAAGGTGATCTCGAAGGCGTTGAGGGCCTTCTTCCAGCGGTTGGACCAGCGCTTGCGGCCCGTCCCGGTGGGATCAAGACTCATGATTGCGAGATAGACGCACTTCAAGGCAGCCTGCTCGCTGGGGAAGTGGCCGCGAGCGTTCACCGCGCGGCGGATGCGCGCGTTGATGCTCTCGATGGCGTTGGTCGTGCAGATGATCGTGCGAATCTCCGGTGTCGAACTGCAAAAACGGCACGAACTCCGCCCACGCGTTGGTCCACAGCCGCACGATCGCCGGGTACCGGGCCTCCCACTTCTCGCTGAACTCGGCGAACCGGTCCAGCGCCGCTTGCTCCGAGGGCGCGGTGTAGACCGGCTTGAGGTCCTTGGCGATCGCGCTCCAGTCCTTACGGGAGGCATAACGGAAACTGTGGCGCAGCAAGTGAACGATGCACGTCTGCACGATCGTCTGCGGCCACACCTGCGCGATGGCCTCGGGCAGGCCCTTCAGCCCGTCGCAGACCACGATGCAGCAGTCGACGGTGCCCCTGTTCTTGATCTCGGATAACACCCGCAGCCAGTACTTGGCGCCCTCCCCGGCGCCGTGCTCGCCGGCCCACAGTCCGTGGACGTCGCGGGTGCCGTCCACGGTCACGGCAAGCGCGACGTAGATCGGCCGGTTGGCGACCTGTCCCTCGCGGATCTTGACGTGAATGCAGTCGATGAAGATCACCGGATAGACCGGGTCCAACGGCCGGTTCTGCCACTCGGCCATCCCGTCCATCACCCGGTCGGTGATCGTGGAGATCGTCTGCTTGGACACCTCGGCCCCGTAGATCTCGACCAGGTGAGCCGAGATCTCGCCGTGTGTCAATCCCTTGGCGGACAACGAGATCACCAAATCGTCCACGCCGGTCAACCGGCGCTGCCGCTTCTTCACGATCGTCGGCTCGAAACTCCCGTCGCGATCCCGCGGCACGCTGATTTCCACCGGGCCGGCCTCGGTCAGCACCGTCTTGGCCCGTGTGCCGTTACGCGAGTTGCCGCCGCGGCCGACCGGGTCGTGTTTGCCATAGCCGAGATGATCATCTATCTCGCCGACTAGCGCGGCCTCGGTGACCAGCTTGGTCAGCCGACCCAGCAGGCCGCCCTCACCAGTCAGCCGCAGCCCTTCGGCACGGGCCCGATCGGCCAGCTGCTGGATCTGCTCATCCATCGCCGCCAGGTCTGCCGCGGCGGCCTCGCTGGCCTGTTCGGCCTTCACCTCAGTCACTGGTGCCTCCTACATCTCAGGAGTTACACCGTTAAAATTACAGTCCCTCAAAAGGGTTCGCTGGTTGTGAGCTGGGGTTTCGTCGGGCCGTCAGGCTGCGTGGTGGTACTCGTTGATGAGTCCCGCCACGGCTTTTCGGCGTTCGATCCGAGCTGTCGGCAGCGGTATGACGTTCGGGTCGTCGAGGGGTGCCCGCTGGTCGCGGGCTTGGTGGGGCCGATGGGTGTTGAAGTGGCAGGCGTGTTCCTGGCGGATCTTCTCCGCGTGACCTCTGTCGAAGGTCAGCACTCGGTTGGTGCTCTCTTCGCGAACGGAGCGTATGAATCGTTCCGCGTG
>NZ_GL877881.1:158987-209153 GCF_000194155.1 Saccharopolyspora spinosa NRRL 18395 | reverse complement strand
AGGTGCGTGGTGGGACAATCCGGTGGCCGCGGAGTCGTTGAGGCAGGAGCCGAGCGAGCGCGGCCAGCGGCGCGCGATCCGGCCAGGCAGGCTTCGGCGGGGTGACCTGTCTGCGTAGCACTGTGATCTCGTGCCGCAGGATGAGTATCTCGGCGTTCTTCGCCGGGGTAGACCGACATAGTAGAGCGAGCCACGCGAAGGTCCGCGTAGCGAGCAGGTAGCTCATCTGTACGAGCACAAGGACGGATCCTGCCCGACCACGGACGACGCCCAGGTCAGCAGCACTGAAGGATTTCTGAAGCGCTACGGTGTAAAGGCAAGACTTCCTGAGCTTGCGTGATGAAGCGATAATCCGGCTGTTCTGCACCACCGGGGCCAGGCTGTCGGAGGTCGCCTGTGGGGTTACCATTTGGTGCGCGGAGATCGTAGTCATCTCCACCGCGAGCCCGATCTGGACGACACGGCCGAACGGCTTGACCGCGTCGATCGCGGAGGCCGTGGTGGTGCCATAGCCCGCGAAGTCGGTGATCACGTCGAGACCGCGGTCTTGGAAGTCCCTGATGTCTGCCGAATCACCGCTACCTGGCCAACGCGGTCCGTCTGGGTGCCGGACGCACAGCGATCCGGCACGCCTTGGACATCGCGGCCCATGCGCCGTCGCACTTCGGTGTCGCCGCGAACAGCGCCCGTTGACGCGACGAGGTTTGCGTTGAGTTGGTGAAGGCGATCCACGCTTACTCGAGTGCGAGGACTTCCGCGCGGCCGGCGTTCTGGGCGACCAAAGCCCGGTAGCGCGCGACCCACTGTGCCGCACCGAATCCGACCACGCCGACCAGGCGCTCGCGTGCGAAGTAGCCTGTCACGGTTCCCTTGATCGCGCCGCCGGCGAGGCCCTCGCCCTTCAGCGGCAGCACGCTGTCTGCCAAGTCGGGGCGTCCGATCCCCTGGATCTTCAGCCCGAACTGGTCCGACCAGAAGTACGGCACGGTGCGCGGCGGTGGTTCGGTGCCAACGATGTCCCGCGCGACTACCGCAGCCTGGTCCGTGGCGCTGGTCCAATGTTCGTACCGAAAATGCCCGCCCCGCAACGGATCCTTCCATGCCGCGACATCCCCGATCGCCCATACCCCGGGCAGGCCGAGCACCCGCCCCGATGTGTCACAGGCGATCCCGTTCGTCACAACGACGCCCGACCCGGCCAGCCAATCCAGCGCGGGTGCCGCTCCGATACCGACCAGCACGACATCCGCGGTCAGGCGCTCGCCGTCGGCCAGTTCGACCGTGTTCGCGCTGACGAACCGGGTCAGCTTGGCGCCCAGCCGCAGATCCGCCCCACCCTCGGTAATCAAACGTCCACAGAGGACACCCGCCTCCGGGCCGAGAGCGCGTTCACACGGCACCGGCAGCGCCTCGAGGACGGTCACCCGCAGGCCCTGGTCGACCGCCCCGCTGGCGACCTCGGCGCCGATGAAACCGCCGCCCACCACGAGCAGCGAATTCGCGCCGTGCAATGCGGACCGCAGCGACAGCGAATCGTCGAGAGTGCGTAGCGTGTGCACCTCCTTGGGCTGGCCGGGCACCGTGCGCGCCTCGGCTCCCGTCGCGATCACGAACGCGTCGGCGGTCAGCGCGGTCCCGTCGGCGAACTCCACCGCGTCTTCACGCAGCGCGACGGCAGGCACACCGAAGCGAGTGCTGACGCGCAGCGCTGCGAGGGCGTCGGCATCTCGCAGCATGACCCGTTCCGGCGTCCATGCTCCGGTGAGCACCTGCTTCGACAACGGTGGCCGGTCGTATGGCGCGTGCGGTTCGGCGCCGACGAGACTGATCGACCCCTTGAACCCCGCGCTCCGCAGCTGCTCAACCGTCCGTAAACCACCGAGCCCCGCACCGATCACCGCGACGTGCCTCGGTCGACTCACGTTGCTTTCCTCTCCTGCCGGCAGCAGACCACCGAGATCTCGGTGCAGTCAGGCCGTCGTCATCGCTGGGCTGTTCCTGCTTCTCCGCAGGGCTTTCTGGGCTCGTTTCCGGCCCCATCGGGACGCGAAGTACTCGGCGGCCAAGATCAGCACGAGTACCACGCCCATGACGAGTTCGGCGACGGAAGTGGCCTCACCGCGGGCGAACATCGCGGCGGACACCACTGACGCGACGAAGACACCGATGGCGATGTTGACGACGGTGCCGCGTCCCCCGCTCAGGCCGACGCCGCCAATCAGGACGGCGATCACGGCGGCAATGAGGATCGTCGCGAAGCTGTCCGGTGAGGCGCTGCCGCTTCGCAGTGCGGCGAGCGACCCTGCCAATGCCGCGCACGCCCCGCTGACGGCGAAGGACACCGACAAAGCGCGGGGCGCGTCGACACCGGCTGCGATGGCTTCCGCGCGCGCACCGCCGATCGCGTAAATCTCGCGACCCACCCGTGCGAACGCCAGCACGATGCCGACTACGACGAAGGCGATGAGCGCGAGGAGACTGGACGGAGAGAACACGCCGATACTGCTCAACAGTGGGTCGGTGACCGACAGGTCTTTCAACACGATCGCCCGGTTTCCGCTGACCACCCAGGCAAGGCCGCCGAAGCCGATCAGCGTCGCGAGCGTGAACACCAGAGAGTTGATGGCCAGCCGCCCGATCAGCCAGCCCTGCATCGCCCCTGCCACGAAGCCGAAGAAGGTAACCAGCAGGAGCGTGGGGACCAGCCCGAGCGGTGCGACATGCACGGCGAGCACCGCGGCGAGGGCCGCCATCGAGCCCGCCGAGAGGTCGAGCTCGCCGGCGATCACCGTGACACCGAGGCCCAGCGCGACCAGCCCGAGCAACGAGAACCCTTCGAGGAAGCTGAACGTTCCCGCCAGGGACAGCAGTCCGGGCGCCAGCACGAGCATCGCGACCAGGACGATGAGCATGATGACGAGCCGCAGTGCGTAGCGGCCGACCATGGACGGGACGGCACGGATCACGACGACCTCCCGCGCTTGAGATGGATGACAATGACGACAGCAAGCACGACCCCGCCCACGATCAGTGCTTTGGGTCCGGACCCGAGCCCGTGCAGCAGCAGCACGTTCGACAGCAAGGCGATGAACACCGCGCCGGCAGCCGACTGCGCGGCCGAGCCCCGCCCGCCCCCGATCGAGGTCCCGCCGGCCAGCACGGCTGCCAGCACGTCGATAGTCAATGACGAGAAGTCGTTCGCCGCCACCTGACCGATCTGGGCGCTGAGGATGACGCCACCCAGCGTGCATCCGATCCCCAGCACGAGGAAGGCGTACAGCGTGGCGCGGCGGCGAGACACGCCAGACAGCTGAGCAGTCGCGCGGTTGGCCCCGACGAGCCGCAGCTCACGTCCGGAAACCGTGTGCCGTAACCAGTACTCCATCACCAGAAGGAACACCACGAAAAGGTAGACCGACATCGGGATCCCGAGGACAGGAATGATGCCGAGCCAGCTGATGTCGGCGTTCCCCGCCGTCGTACTTCGCCCAGATGTCACCTGGCTCATCGCCCCGAACAGCACCGAACCGACGGCCAGAGTGGTGATGACCGGGTTGAGCCCGGCGGAGACCACAAGCGCCTGTCCCGCCCCGATGAGCACCTGAACCCCGAGCACGAGCAGGATGGCGAGTAGCGGGTTCATGCCCCCGCTCACCCAGGACAGGAACAGCAATCCTGCCAGCACCACCGACTGCTGAATGCCCAGGGAGAAGAAGTTCCCGGAAAGCGCGATAGGCGTCATGGCCACGGCCAGAATGCCGACGACCGAGGCATTGACCAGGATTGCCCGCACGTTGTCAACCGACGCGAACCCTGGTGTGAGTGCGGCGACCACGGCCAGCACGACCACCGCGACAACCCACGGCGCCCAGCGCCGGGACACCGCCCTCCGATCGCGGCGGGCTGGACTGGTTTGCGGGGCGGGCACGCGGGAAGTGGCGATTTTCACGAGGCCACCTCCTCGCGGTGCATCACTTTCTGGACCAGGCTCCGCTCGGTCCAGGCGTCGTGCGGCCGGATCTCGGTCATCCGCCCGCGGTAGAACGCCGCGATGGTGTCACACAACCCATGGAGCTCCGCGGTGTCCGAAGAGGACACGATCATCGACATGCCTTGGCGGCACAGCCGGCGCAGGTAGGTGTAGATCTCCGCGCGTGCCCCGACGTCCACGCCACGGGTGGGCTCCTCCACGAGGAGGACCGCGGGCTCGATGCCGAGCCACTTGCCCAATGCGACCTTCTGCTGGTTCCCGCCGCTGAGCGCGCCGACCGGCATCCGCAGGCGCCTCTCGTCGATAGCGAAGACACCAGCGGCCTCCCGTGTCGCCAAACCGAGCCGGCGGCGCGAAACGACACCCGCTGTGGACACCGCCCGGAGCCACGGCGAGGAGAGGTTGTCCTCGACCGACAGGTCCGCGAAGATACCGTTTCTCTTGCGGTCGGGGGAGCAGTACGCGATTCGCTTCGCGATGCCGGCGCGCCGGTCTGCGAGCGACAGCGGCTCCCCGTTGAGTTCGACCTGCCCCGCCGCGCCCGGCGAAATCCCGGCGAGCGCCTGGAGGACATCGGATGCGCCCGAGCCCAGCTGGCCGGCGAAACCAAGAATCTCCCCTTGGCGCAGTTCGAAGGACACGGGCTCCGCCAGACGGGTGGTCACCAGGCCGGTGACCGAAAGCACCGGGCAAGCTTGGCCCGCCACACCACGGTCGGGGAACATGGTGGTCACCTCGCGGCCGAGCATCATCGCGATGATGTCGGACACGCTCAGGTCCTCCACGCGTGCCGCGGGCAGGCTCTCACCGTTGCGAAACACCGTGACGCGGTCGGCGATCTCGAACACCTCGGGCAGGCGGTGGGTCACGTAGATGATGCTGCGACCTTGTTCGGCCAGTTTGCGGACGACCTTGAGCACTCGCTCGATCTCGAAGTCGGACAGCGCCGTGGTCGGTTCGTCGAAGATCACGATCTGGGCGTCTCTGGCCAGCACCCGGGCGATCTCGAGTAGTTGGACTTCTGGCACGGAGAGTTCTTCCACGGGGGTTGCGAGATCGACGTGGTCCAGGCCGACCTGCGCCAGGAGTCCGCCCAGGCGTGCGGCCATCCGGCGACGGGTCCACCACAAGCCCGCATCGGCCCGGCCCAGGAGGAGGTTTTCGGCCACGGTCAGCGACGGAACGGCGCTGAACTCTTGCTGGACGACCGCGATCCGGGCTTGCTGAGCTCGCCGGGTGCTGCCGAGCGGGACCGGATCGCCGTCCACGACGATCTTGCCGTGGTCCGGGGTGACCAGGCCGGCCAGAATCTTGACCAGCGTGCTCTTGCCTGCCCCGTTTTCGCCCAGGAGGGCCATCACCTCTCCTGGCCGCAGTTCGAAGTCGACGTCACGCAGAGCGTGAACCACGCCGTATCGCTTCTGGATTCCCCGCATGACCAGTCGTTGAACTGGCGCTGTCGGTGTCGTCATCGCTCCTCCTCGCTTGGTCCACACCGGTCGTCAGCTCAGGAGGTGCTCGAAGTCGAAACCCCACAGCTTCAGCGAGGAGGCGTCCTTGGCGGTCACGCCGACAAGTGGAAGGAACGTGGCCTCGTACGGCGGAGTGGAGGTGTACGCCGGCATCGTCTCCTGCGCGACCGCGTCGGATCGGCCGGGCTGCACCTTTGCGGTCTCGAGGTACTGCACCATCGAACGGACCGCGAGGGTGCCGTCGATGTTCGCGGACTGGACCACGGCGCTGTAGACCTCTCCGTTGGCCAGCAGCGCCTTTCCACCGTTGCCGTCGCCGACGATGACTGTCACGTCTTTCCCTGGCACGAGGCCGTTCTGCCGCAGGGCGCGGACCACTCCGACCGCAAGCTCGGCGTTGTGCACGTAGATGAAGTCGAGGCCACGGGCGCGGTACTGCGGGATAAGCGTGTTGGCGGCCGCGAAGCCGGAGTTGGCGTCGGTGCCCACGAACTCCTTGCGCAGCACCGTGAACGGCGCGTCCTTGGTCGCGTCGGCGAATCCCTGTGTCCGCGCAGCGCCAGGGGTATAGACCTCTGGGAAGGCCAGTTCGATCAGGTTGCCGGGCGCGCCCTTCGCGAGTCGTCCGCCGGCGACTGCCTCCGTTCGTGCCCGGATCGCCATCTCGCCAGCGATCCGGCCGACGGTGACATCGTCGGGGCCGGCGAATGCCTTGACGTAGTTCTTCGCCTCGGGGAGCACCTGTGCGTTCAGCTGGACCACCGGCGCGATCCGCGAAAGCTGGCGCGTACTGTTCACCGCGGCCTGAGGGTTGCTCGGCCAGAACAGGAATCCCGCCGGCCGGTCGCCGCTGGCGACGACCTGCTGAACCTGCTGGTCTTCGACGGACTGGTCGAAGTTGTTCTCGTAGACGGTGAGTTCGTATCCTCGGGCCTTCGCTTCGGCTTTGGCGGCGTTGACGTAGTCGACCAGGTACGCGTAGGAGGACGAGGGCAGGAAGCCGACGATGCGTTTACTCTGCGTCCCTGCCGAACCGGCTCCCGACGGAGCCGAACAGCCGGTCACACATGCGATGAGGGCAAGGAGCGCGGTGATGATCGACCACCTGCGTGAGGCTTTTTTTGGCATGGGGGTAGCACACTTTCTCGTAGACCGCCCGATCGAGGTGGTCTTGTTGGTGGACGGGTGAACGGCGCCGCCGCCGACGCTTCGGGTCGGCTCGGTTACGGACCGACGACGATCTGCTTGATCTCCGTCAGGTCGAAGAACCCTTCTGGACCGCCGACCCGGCCGTGTCCGGAATCTTTCATGCCGCCGTAGGGGGCGGTCAGGCATGGCGCGGTTGCGTTGATCCAGAACGTGCCCACGTGCACGCGTGCCGCGATCGCCTGGGCCGCGTCCATGTCCTCGGTGAAGACCGCTCCGGCGAGTCCGAACCTGCTGTCGTTGGCGATCCGGATCGCGTCCTCGATGTCGTCATAGGCGATGACGCAGAAGACGGGCCCGAAGATTTCGTTCTGCGCGACTTCCATCGAATTGGCGACATTGGTCAGCAGCGTGGGTTCCAGGTAGCGGCCTCGCGGAAACTCGGCCGGGCGTCGCCCGCCGAATGCGACGGTCGCGCCCGCGGCGACGGCCCGCTCGATGTACCCTTCGGCGCGCGCACGGACCCGTTCGCTGGGCAGCGGCCCGAAGTTCGTCTCCTCGTCCCGTGGGTCGCCCACCTTGAGGCGCCCGAACTCCGTCGTGAGCCGGGCGACGACCTCGTCGTAGCGGGTGCGGGACACCAGCACGCGGGTGAGGGCGTTGCAGATTTGGCCCTGGAACGTCGTCATCGCCATCAGCAGGGGCGCGGTCTTGTCGAGGTCGGCGTCGTCGAGCACGATCGCCGCGGATTTCCCGCCCAGCTCCAGCGTTGAACAGGCCAGGCGGCCGGCCGTGGTGGCGGCCACCTCGCCGCCGATCTCGGTGCCGCCGGTGAAGTGGACGGCTGCGATGTCGGGATGCGCCACCAGGTATTTGCTGACTTCGGTCTCAGCGGTCACTACGCTGAGCAGGCCTTCGGGGAGCCCGGCTCGCGCCGCCGCCTCGGCGAGGAAGTGACCTACCATCCGGTTCTCTGGTGGCAACTTGATGACGACGGGGTTGCCGACCAGCAGCGCGGGAATCACCGAGAGGCCGATCTCGGTCGTGGGCCCGTTGTAGGTCAGGATCGCGAGAACCGGCCCCAGCGGCTCACGGGTCACCACGACCCTGCCTCCGGCCGTCTCGCGCACCTCGGTGAACGGAAGCTCGCGGGCCAGCCGGATCGAGTCGCGGCCCGCCAGGCTCATCGCACCGCCGAACGCGACGGCGACCTGCGCCGGCACCCCGACCTCGTTCACCCAGGCATCGTTGATCTGCGGGAGCATCGCTTCGAGCTCGTCGAGATACTTCGCCACGGCGTTCGCACGGTCTGCCGGCGACAGCACGGACCACGAGCCGGACTCGGCGACTGCCCGTGCCGCTGCGATGGCACGAGCGGCGTCGTCCCTCGAGACCTCGGGAAGTTCGCACAGCACAGATCCGTCGATCGGCGAGACGACGGGAATGGTGTGGGCGCTCAACGGCTTCGTCCAGTGTCCGCCCAGGAAAAGCTCGCGAGGGTGAGGAACTTCCACGCGGCGTTCGATTGACACCGTCATCGCTCATGACCTCCTCCGGACGCCGGTGCACCGGTGCACCGGTGCACCGATGCATCGACGTTGGTGAGCTAGCTTGCGAGCCGAGAACGCGTCGAGCCATGTCAGCTTCCCCAACTCAATTTCGGATCATTGTGAATCTCGCCAAGAGTGCGAGCCGTCCTCTTCAAGCCGACTCCGAAGTCCGCTCCTGGCTCGCGCCAGACGGAATGTGCGTGGTTGGCCTTCCTGGCTGTGTTGTCCCACTCCGCCAGGATGCGAGGGCTCTGCAGGCGAAAGTAATGCGGCGCGCCCCGATGAGTCGGACCTGCCCACGCGAAGTGCACGGTATCCAGGTCCACCGGTACGGTCAGTCCGTCGCGCACCCGGCCCTGGAAGCCGGCGACCAGCTGCCCGAGCAGCGCACGCTGGTTCCGGTCGAGTTCTTTCCCGGCGACGCCAAGGGGCGTTCGCCGAAGAGCCAGCGCCTTGTGGTCGCGCGGTCCATAGCCCGATTCGCGCGCGGCCGTGTCGACCATGCCCTGGACGCGCGCTCGCAGCTCCGGATCGCTGAAGTGGCCTCGCCACACTTCCCCCAGCGGGAGCATCTGATCACCATCGGCAAGGTGGCTGCGGTTGCCGCCGATGATGTCCGACGGTGCCCGGTCGTGCACGACCGCCCTGGACGCCAGATCCCGGTCGAACGACCGGACGAGTGCCCGTGCGGTGTCCTCGATACCGCCGAGCGGGCGCAGCGACCCACCGCCGACGAGGCCTGTCGCCGCCGGGTCCGCGCCCAGGAACAGAGGTGTCGCCGACCGCACGGCACCGTCGGCGACCAGCACGTTGACCGAGATGTGATGCCCACCGAAACGCCAGCTCCAGGGCGTCGGTCCCGTGGGGTCGCCGAACACCCGCAGGTGGTACCGGCCGGGATCCCGGCCGCGTTCTTGGCCCCAGTCGATGGCGAAGCCTTCGACTCGATCCAGTTCGTTCTCCAGACCGATCACCGTGATCAGCGTGGCGTAGCCCGCGGGCGAGAGCGCCGCGGCCAGTAGCCGCATGACGAGGCGTTGCTGGGATAGCGATTGTGCGCCCAGGGTGAGCCCACCGTGGTCGGTGGGTGTGTAGTACCACCGCAGGCGCTCCGCCTCGGTCTGGGGATCGGCGCCTGGGGCGGGCCAATGGGCAATGGCGCGCTGGTCCCGGCTCAGCGTTGCCAGCCACGCGCTCGCGACGGCTGCGATTTCCCGGGCGACCGACTCGGTCATGGGTGGCCGCCAGCTGGTCCTTCGCCCAGCACCTTCCGGCACGCCTCGACGTTGTCGGTCACCGCCAGCCGGAGCTGGTGGTAGTCGCTGCTGAAGCAGACGATGCGGTCGCCGTTGCCGGCGGCGTGCACGAATTCGGCTTGGGAGCCCGCCACGGGAACGTGGGGGATGCCGTGGCGAGCGCAGGCGTCGCGGATCTCACGGAGCGCGTCCTGCACGTCCGGTGCCATGCCGCCGCTGTTGATCGAACCGCCGTAGTCCGCGACGTATCCCATTGACCGGGCGAGGTCGACATGGCCGGGCGTGACAAGGTCTATCCCGGGTACGGCGAGGATTTCGTCCAGATTGGACAGTGCCGCGACGTGTTCGATCTGGACGATGCACACCACGTCGTCGTCCGCTCCGGACAGATATCCCGGGCCGCGTTCCAGCAGGTTGCGCACGCCACCGACACTACGACTGCCCCGTGGTGGGTAGCGGCACGCCGCCACGGCTCGCCGAGCGTCGTCCGCGTTGTTCACCAGGGGCACCATCACGCCGTGGGCACCCTGATCGAGCACCCACTCGATCTGGTCCGGGCGGCCGGCGGCCACCCGGACGATGACCGCGCAGTCCGCGCCGCGCACCGCGCCGAGGACGGCGTCAACGCCGCTCGCACCGAAGGCGCCATGTTGGACGTCGACCACCAGGAAGTCGTAGCCGGACCGCGCGAGCACCCGTGCCGTGCCGCCGCCTTCGAGCATGACCAGACTGCCGACGGCGGTCCCGGCAGGTTCGTCGATGGCGCGGCGCAACCTGTTGGGCTGCATGAGAGATCAGCCCTGCCGACGCACGGTCGGGAAAGCGTCCACCGAGCCGAACTCGACCCCGCACTCCATTTTCATCGCGTCGAAGTGACGGTGCGGCGAACCGGTGTAGCGCGCGCTCGGGGTCAGGTACCGGGCGGTGTAGGCGGCGCGCTCGTGCTCGGTCTCGTTGGGGCCCGAGCCATGGACGGTCATGTCCATGTGCACTGTCGCGTCGCCGGCCTTGAGTGCCTTGCCGGCGGCGACCGGAAAGTCATCGCTCAGTGAGGGGTAGGCATTGCGGATGTCGTCTCCGGGGACGCGATTGAACTGGCCGAGCGGGCCGGCCCGGTGTGAACCGGACAGGAACTGCAATGTGCCCGACTCGGCGGGCAGATCGACGAGCGCGATCCAGATCGTCAGCGCACCCTGCCGGTCGAACGGCCAGTACGGCCAGTCCTGGTGGAACGCGGTGGGCTTGCCCTTTTCCGCCGGCTTGATGAAAGCCATGTCGAGAATGAACTTCGCCTCGTCGAGGCCCATCAGCGCGAGCGCGGTTTCACTGAGCCGCCGGGACACCGCCACGTTACGGAAGAACTGGTCTTCCCAGGCCATGCCGTCCTGCATCCGCAGCACCTGCTGGTATTCCTCGGTGACGAGCCACTTCTCGTCCGACCCCACCTCAAGATCGCCGAATTCCTTCAGCCCGGCGTAGATTTCGCCGGCTTCCTCGGCGTTGAGCAGTCCCGGCAGGTGAACCCAGCCGTTCTCGGCGAACGACGTCACCCGGGCGGGGTCAAGGTCATAGGGAGTATCGAGCTGTTTGACCACACGGTCCCGGATCTGGTTCCGCTCGACGGTGACTTTACTGCTCATCAGGCAACCTTTCGACGTTGAAACAATTGTGATACGGGCTCAGCGGCCGGGGCCATACAGCCCAAAGCGCAGGTCCGGGTCTCCGGGAGTCCAGGCTCGTTCGAACTGCGCGCGTTCACCCAAGCGCCGTGACCGGTGCACCAGGTTGCTGCCCAGTTCAAGCTGTGCTGGACTCCAATCGTTCAGCGCCGCCTCGACATCGTCGAACGTCTCCAGTGCCTCGGCGAGTGCCCAGCTGTTCTCGAGCGCTTTGGCCGTGCCGGCGGCGGCGTGTGGCCGGGCGGCGAACGCGGCGTCGCCGATCAGTGCGACCCGCCCGAAGGCCATTTCGGGTACCTCAAGGTCGACGACCACCTGCAAGAAAGGCTCGTGAGTGCGGTTGACGAGTTCAGCCAGAACGGGCGGCAGCTCTGCGTCCGCCGCGGCGCGCAGTTCGTTGGTGAATTCGTCGCGTACGAGCCCCGGCTGCATCGCCAAACTCCGCTCCACGCCGTCCTTTCCGGTCAGCAGGGCACGAAGGTGTTCGGCCGATTCGACGTTGCGGTACCACACGTAGTTGAGTGTTTTCGGGGTCTGCACCGACCCGGGATCGGTGTCGGGTATCGGGTATACGACGATGTGGCTGTCGTTGATCACCCCGTAGGTGAGGGCCTCGGTCAAAGCCTGCGCGGTGTGCGGGCTGAGCCGGTCCACCTCGACGACGCCGCGCCAGCCCACGTAGCCCGAATAGGCTGGGGTGACCTGGCCGACCAACAGCTCGCGGGCCGTGGACCCGATGCCGTCGGCGCACACGACCAGGTCGGCCTCCGCCACCCGGCCTGAGGCGAACCGCGCCCAGGCGGTGTCCAGGTCCTGTTCGAGTGCGACGAGTTGTTCGCCCAGCACATAGTTTCCGCGCCCCACGGAATCGAGGTATGTGGCATAGAGCGTGGTCCACGATGTGAAGTGGTAACGGCAGGGTTCCTCATAGAGCGCCGTGCCCGCGCCGTCGAGCACCCGGGCGAACTTGGCACCGCAACTGATCTGTTCCAGCGGCATGCCGCGATGCTCCACGAAATGGCGCACGGTGGACGGATGGACGACGATTCCGGCTCCGGCCCCGGCGAGCGTGACGGGTGAGCGTTCGTAGACGGTGACTTCCCAGCCTTGCCGGCGCAGCAACGCGGCAGCGCCGAGGCCGCCGATCGAGCCTCCGACCACGATTGCCTGCCGGGTGTGCGTCCGGTCTCGCTCTGTATTCGTCACGCATTCCATGTTCGTCAGCGGCGATCTCGCCAGCAATGTGGCGATACACAGGAATCGCGGTAGGTGTTGTGATTGCCACGTGTCTGCGTCAGGCTAAGGCGATGACCGGCAATGTAGCCAGCCACGAGGCGAGTCTGAACAGCACGCGGGTCAACCGGTATTGGACGCCAGCTGGCCGCCCAACCGATCGCGGGTGGGTCGACGCGTTGACCACGGTGTCGAAGGCGGTCAACGGGGGTGCGACGGAGCGGCAGGTCGGAGACATCATCGCGCGGTCGTGCGCGACGCTGGGCGATGTCGACCGCGTCGCTGTGGCGGGGGGTGCCGGCGGGGGATCCTGCGGGTGGTCGGGGCGTACGGGCTGACCGCGGACTACATCGAGCACCTCAACAGCGATCGGCCGCTGCACTTCCGGAACCGGCCGGACGACTCCTACGGCCCGTCGGTGCGCGGTTTCCGCAGTGGCCGCTCCGTCGTGGTGCATGACACGCACACCGATCCTGCCTTCGCGCCGTGGCGTGGGCTGGCCGAAGCGGAGGGTTACCGTTCGCTGCTGGCGGTGCCCATTGTCGCTTCGGGAGCGCCGCTTGGCGTGCTCATCTGCTACTGCGACGAACCCGGCCAGGCGAAGCGCGCCCGTACCGATCTGATCGAATCACTCGCCAATCACGCCGGTGTGGTGCTGGAGGGATACCAGCTCCGGCGGAATCAGGAATCGGCGATCGCCGAGCTGCAGGCGGCGCTCACCACACTCGACCAGAACCGCAAGCTGCACGCACACATGATCGAACTCGTGCTAAGGGGAGCGAGGCCGGAGGAAGTCCTCGCGGTGCTGGGCAAGGCGCTTGATCTGGAGGTGCGATTCGAAACCGTCGACCGTGCCGCGGCGGCGGATGCGTTGCGGGTTTCCGTTGCGGGCGCGGACATTGGCTGGCTGGTGACCGACCGGCCGCTGACGGCGCACGAGCACATCGCACTGGAGTTCGCCGGTCTGGTGATCGCGCTGGACCACCAGCGACGCGCCTCGATCTACGAAGCCGAGACGCGGCACAAACTCGACCTGCTCACGGATATCCTTGCCGCCGCTGATGGTTCGGTGGACTGTGACGAGCTGCTCGACCGGTGCCTGCGCTCGGGATTCGAAATGGCACCACCGCACCGGGTGCTCGTGATCGCGCCGGACCGACCCGCCTTCGGTGCGGCGCGGCGGCTGGAGCGGCTCGCCGCGCGCCTGGTGCCCGAAGCACGGCCACATGCCCTCACCTCGTACCGGCAGGACGTGGCGGTGGTGCTGGTGCCCTCAGCTCCGGCCTACGACCGGTATCTCGAACAGTTGCACGTGGCCGCCACCCGTGAGATCGGCGGCGTGTCGTTTTCGGCCGTTCTGGGCGCCGAATGCCATCGGCTGGGTGACTACGCGCCGGCCTACCGGACTGCGCTCGCCGCGCTTCGCCTGCGGCAGCGATCCGGATCGGTGTCCGCCGCAGCGCGCCTGGAAGAGCTGGGTACGTTGCAGTTCCTGCTCAGCGGTCCGCCCGACGAGCTGATCGCGTTCAGCCGCCGGCTGCTGGATCCCGTGCGGGAGCATTCCGCGGAGCTGTTGCCGACACTGCGGGCTTATCTGAACAATCACCAGCGGGCCGGGGCCACCGCACGCGAACTCAACGTGCATCCCAACACGATCACGAACCGGATGGAGCGGATCAGCAAGGTAACCGGTGGCTCGATCGAGGACACCGGTCACCTGCTCGACCTCAAGCTCGCGATCCTGGTCGCCGACGTCGTCACAGCCTGAACCGGTGGGCTCGTCAGGTGAGGTAACGCTTTTGCAAGGCATGCACCGCGCCGTCGCCCATCGCCTCGCCGAGCTCGTGATGGGCCATGAGTGGTGGCAGCTCCGTCGCTCGCAGACCGTCTTCGCGCATCCGCGTAAAGACCTGGCGCGTCGCGTGCGCGGCCGCGAGCAAGCCGTAGATCGCGTCGACCACGACCGAGATGCCGGCGTCGGCCAACGTGTCGTCGTCCCACTCGCGTTCCGCGCGGCTGCCCGGCATCACACAGGCCACCAGCGGTACGCCTACCGACGACCGCAGGGCGGCCCAATCGTCGAGACCGAAGTCCGGCCCAGGCGCGTTCGGCATGACCAGATCGGCGCCCGCCGCCGCGTAGGCAGTCGCACGTTCGCGTATTTCGGCGGGATCGGATGCATCGGTGCGCGCGATGACCAGGAGGTCCGAGCGGCGTGCCTCGGCGGCGGCGCGGACCTTGTTCGCCGCCGGGCCCACGGATTCCAGCTCGACCGTCGCACCCTCATAGAATGGGCAGGTCTTGGGGCTGCGCTGGTCTTCGAGGACGACGGCCTCGACACCCGCGTGCTCGAACAGCGTGGTGGTGCGGTGCACGTTGACCGGCCCGCCGTACCCGTTGTCCATATCCGCGATGACAGGCACGTCCACCGCGTCGGCGATCCGGGTGACCGCCTGCAGGTTGTCCGTCGCGGTATAGAGCTCCAGATCGGGCAGACCGAGAGTCGCCGCGATGCCGAGCCCGGTCGTGAGCAGAGCCGGCCAGCCGGCTTCGGCGGCGAGCCGGGCGGACATCCCGTCCCACACGGTCGGCAGATGCAGGACGCGGTGCTCGCCCAGCAGCGATCGTAAGCGCGCGGTCATGGGATCACCACCGGTTTGATGTCGGCGTAGGCTCCCATGCGCTCGAGCGCGGTCGTCGCTTCGGTGAGTGGGTAGCGGGCGGTGGTCATCGCGGCGAAGTCGTACTTGTCGGCGGTCTTTTCCAGGAACCGCAACGCCTTCCAGTAGTGCGAGATGTCCGCCGACCAAGCCCCCATGATGTTGACCTGCTTTCCGGTGAGGTAGCCGGGGCGGATCTCCACCTCGGTGCCCGGCTCGTCCATCGGGCCGGTGATGATGTAGCGGCCTGCGACCCGCATCATGCGCAGTCCCTCGGTGAACGCGGTGCGCGCACCCGAAAGCTCGATGATCGCGTCGGCACCTTTGCCGCCGGTCAGCTCCAGGACGGCCTCGACGCGGGCATCCCCCTCGGCGTGGTCGGCGATCGCGATCGTGTCGGTCGCGCCGTAGCGCCGGGCCAGCGCCAGGCGGTCGGCCGGTCCGCCGATCACGATGATCCGCCCGGCGCCCAGATGGTCCGCCATCGCGGTGGCGAACAGCCCGAGCGGGCCCGATCCCTGGATCACCAGCGTCTGCCACGGCTCCACCGTGCCGAGGCGTTCGAAGCTGTGCACCACGGTGCGCAGTGCGCAGCTGGAAGCCGACGCGATCGCGCTGTCGACAGTGTCGGGTACCCGGACCCGCCCCGAACGGGGAAACACGTGCACGTACTCGGAGAAGCCCCCGAACAGGTGCGGGGGGATTTCCGACGAGGTGAACGTATACATGTCACGGTTGGTACACAGCGCCGGCAGGTGGTGCAGGCTGCAGTAGTCGCAATGGCCGCAGTTGGAGTGCACGAACGTGATCCGGTCGCCCAGGCGCAGCGGCGTGCCGAACGAGTCGACCCGATCACCGGGGCCGAACCGGACGATCCGGCCCGCGAACTCGTGCCCGGGGATCAACGGCAACCGCAGCGGCAGGGCGCCGCCCATCCGGCCTGCCCACAGTTTGTGGTCGGAGCCGCACACCGTGGATGCCTCCATCCGGACCAGCAGCGCCTCGGGCGCCAGCTCGTTCGGCAGCGGGAGTTCTTGCAGTTCAAGGGGTTCCAGATATTTCGTCAGCACCGCTGCTTTGCTGTAGCTGGGCAAACCGTCGACGGATGCGGTGGACACTTCGTTGTCTCCGTTCTGTTCGGCGCAAGCACGCACTCTGCACAATGCTCCGGACTGCGTCATGTCACCATCGCGACGAACCCAATGGGACTGCGAATGGTTGTGACACCGCACATGCGCGCGACCTCACCGAGGTTGGTTCCCTTCACAGTGAACCGGCTTGGGCTTGGGAACGGCAACATGGCCGGGACGCACGCGCAGGGGGATGCTTCCCGGTGTCCGATCCGCGGCACGCAAAGGAGCGACCATGACGTCCACGCTGTCGAGTACGCAGCGAGACCTTCCGCACCCGCGCGACATCTTCGTGGGCGGGAGGTGGGTGACACCGTCCGGATCCCGTGCGGTGCCTGTCGTTTCGCCGATCGACGGCTCGGTGCTCTGTCACCTGCCTGAGGTTTCAGCGGGGGACGCCGACGCCGCCGTCGCGCAGGCGAGCGCCGCGTTCGAAGCCGGCCCGTGGCCCTCGATGACCCCCGCTGAACGCTCTGTGGTCGTCGAGCGATTCCTTACGCTACTCGAACAGCGGCTGGACGAGATCAACCTCGCATGGTCGCAGGAGGTCGGAATCCCGATCACGACAGCCGTCGCGTTCGGTCAGGGCATGAGCCTCGCCGGCCGGGATTCGCTGCGGCTCGCACGTGAGCTGCCGTTCAGCGAGATTCGCGAGACCGCCGGGGGCCGCGCGCTGGTCAGCCGTGAGCCGCTTGGCCCGGTGCTGGCCATCCTCACCTACAACGGCCCCACCACCGAGGTCGGCCTTTCGGTGATTCCCGCGCTGCTCGTCGGCAACCCGGTCATAGTCAAGCTGCCACCCGAGAACCGGCTCGTCGGCCAGCACCTGGCCGAGGCCGCGGGCCTCGCCGGGTTCCCCGACGGCGTCATCAGCGTGCTGACCGCGGAGGCTGAGGTGAGCAAGCACCTCGTCGCCCATCCCGGTGTCGCCGCCGTGCACTTCACCGGCGGTACCGAGATCGGTGCGGAGGTCGCGTCGGTTGCGGGGCGGCGCCTGGTGCGTACCACGCTCGAACTCGGCGGGAAGTCCGCCGCGATCGTGCTGGACGACGCCGACCTCGACGCCACGATCCCGCTGCTGATGGCGATGACGACCTTCCAGGGACAGATCTGCAACTCGCTTACCCGGGTGCTCGTGCCGGAAACACGTCACGACGAGATCGTCGCCCGGCTCCGGGAAGCATTCGGGGCAGTGAAGGTCGGCGACCCCACAGACCCGGCAACCGAATTCGGGCCACTGCCGACCGAGCGCGTCCGCAGCCGGGCCGAGGGCTACATCCGCCGTGCGGTCGAGGCCGGGGCGACGGTGGCCTACGGTGGTAAGCGGCCGGAGGGCTTCGAGTCGGGGTGCTACCTGGAGCCTACGCTGCTCACCGACGTCGACAACACGATGGAGGTAGCACGCAACGAGATCTTCGGCCCGGTCTACTGCGTAATCCGCTACTCCTCCGGGGTTGACGAGGCAATCCGGATCGCCAACGACTCGCCGCTAGGGCTGGCCGGCGCGGTGTTCACGACCGACACCGATAAAGCCATGCGGGTCGCCGCGCAGGTGCGCGTCGGCACGTTCTGGGTCAACGGCGTCGCGCCGTGCCTGACGGCGCCGTATGGCGGCGTCAAAGCCTCGGGTTACGGCCGTGTCGGCGGCCCGGAAGGTTTCTTCGATCTGACCGAAATCAAGCAGGTCGTCCTGCCGTAGCGGAGGCTCGCATGTCACACGACTACATCATTATCGGCGGGGGATCGGCGGGCTGCGTGCTGGCCAACCGGCTGTCGGAGAACCCACGCAACACCGTGCTGCTCCTCGAAGCGGGCGGCGGGGACCGGCATCCATCGCTGCACGTCCCCAAGGGCTTCTTCTTCGCGCTCTCCGGCGATCGCCACGTCAAGCACTACACAACCCAGCCGTTTGGAGCGCACGGCCAGGTTGAGCATTGGGCGCGCGGACGCGTGCTGGGTGGGTCCAGTGCCGTCAACGGCATGATCTACAACCGTGGCTGGGCCGACGACTACGACGGCGTGGCGGCCCTGGGTAACCCAGGCTGGGGCTGGGACCAGATGCTGCCGATCTTCAAGCGGATGGAGGACCACCAGCTCGGCGGATCCGAAACCCGGGGCGCCGGTGGGCCCCTCGGCATCTCGGTGCAGTCACCCGAGGAGGCCTGTGACGCGATCATTGCGGCGGGCGAGAATCTCGGCTGGCGGCGGGTGGCGGACATGAACGCCTCCGATGACGAGCGCATCGGCTACATGTCGTCCACGATCAAACACGGCCTCCGGCAGAGTTCGGCCACCGCGTTCCTGCGCCCGGCGCGCAACCGCAAGAACCTCACCGTGGAGACCCACGCGCTGGCGATCCGGCTGGTCTTCGACGGCCGACGGGTCGTCGGCGTCCGGTTGTCGCAGCGGGGTCATCTCAAGGAACTGCGTGCCCGTAAGGAGGTCATCCTGAGCCTGGGGTCGTTCGAATCGCCGTTGCTGCTCGAACGGTCCGGGATCGGCGATGGCAAGGTGCTGGCCGAGGCCGGTATCGCGCAGGCGGTGGAAAGTCCGAACGTTGGCAACCGGATGCTCGAACAGCGCTCGACCGAGTTGCAGGCGCGGCTACGCAAGAACATCGGCTACAACAAGCTGATCTCGAGCACCCCCCGCTACCTGGCAACGGGGGCGCGCTATCTGTTCGAACGCAAGGGTGTGATCGCGGTCGGCGCCATGGATGTCGCCGCTTACTTCAAGTCCGCGCCCGAGGTGAACCGGCCCGACATTCAGGGCGCCATCGCGCCGATGTCGCTCACGACCGCGATGGGCGGAGCCGACAAGGTGCAGCACGGCAAGCTGGCACCGGAGAAGGATCCAGGGATCCGCCTGTTCGCCTACGTGCTGCGGCCGACGAGCGAGGGGTCGATCCACACCACGGGTCCCGACCCCGACAGCCCTCCGGAGATCGTCCCGAACTACCTCGCGACGGAGCACGACCGCACGATCACAGTCGCGGCCCTGCGCAGGTATCGCGACCTGATCGAACAGAGTCCGCTGCGGGAACTCGTGGAGTTCGAGATCACCCCCGGGCCGTGGGTGTCGTCCGACGAGGACATCGTCCGGGATTCGCTCGAGAACGGCTCCTGCTGCTACCACGCGCTCGCCACCTGTGCGATGGGCCCGAAGGACGACGACGTGGTCGATCCGGAGCTGCGGGTGCGAGGCGTCGCGGGACTGCGCGTGGTGGACGCCTCGGTCTATCCGACGATGATCTCGGGGAACTGCAACGGACCCACGATGGCGCTTGCCTGGCGAGCCGCTGATCTGATCCTCGCCGACTGAGTTTTGACGACAATCCGCTGAGCGCCGCCCGACCGTCGGCGCTCAGCCGGTGCTGCCGACGCCACCCGTGTCGCGGCACCGACATGAAGGAGCACCGCATGGAACCCGTGCAACTACTCGACACCGACGGCCGGCTCCGGCACAACCCGGACTGGCCGCTGGAGATCACCCCCGAACTGTGCCGGGATCTGTACCGGCGCATGAAGAGAGCACGCCGCTTCGACGACGAAGCGCTTGCCCTGCAACGGCAAGGCGAGCTGGGTCTCTGGCTGCAGTCGCTCGGGCAGGAAGCCGCGCAGATCGGCTCGGTCACCGCATTGCGTCCCGACGACCATGTGTTCCCCAGCTACCGCGAACATGCGGCCGCCCTCTCCCGCGGCATCACGCCCGCCGAGCTTCTGGTGCAGTGGCGCGGAAATCGGCACAGCGGCTGGGATCCGGCGCACTACCGTTTTCACATCTACACCCTGGTGCTGGCCGCGCAGCTGCCTCATGCGGTCGGCTACGCCATGGGTGTGCAACGCGACGGTTCGGGTGAGATCGTCGCCGCCTACTTCGGGGACGGGGCAAGCAGCGAGGGCGAGGCGAACGAGGCCTTGAACTGGGCCGCCGCGGCCGGAGCGCCGGTGTTGTTCTTCTGCCAGAACAATCATTGGGCGATCTCGACACCGACGCAGATCCAGATGCGCGCACCGTTGCACCAGCGCGCCCGCGGGTTCGGTCTCGACGCACACCTCGTCGACGGCAACGATGTACTGGCCGTGCACGCGGTCACCACTGCGGTCGCCGAACAGATCCGCGCCGGTGGCGGGCCAGCGTTGATCGAGGCCGTCACCTACCGCCTGGGTGGGCACAGCACCTCCGATGATCCCGGACGCTACCGCAGCGCGAGCGAGCTCGACAGCTGGACCGCGCGCGACCCGATCGCCCGGCTGGAAGCACTGTTGACGCGAGAAGGCTGGCTGGACGCGCAGTTCCGCGCCGAAGTCGAATCCGAGTGCGACGGGCTGGCCGAGGAGACCCGGAAGGTGTGCCGCGAGCTGCCGCTCGGCGATCTCGGCGAGTTGTTCGGCGCTGTGCTGACCGAGGAGACCCCGTTGCTGGCCACGGAACGCCGCGGCTACCGGGACCTCGTCTCGTCCTATGTGGACTGAAGTTCGACCGCATTGCCGCCCACCCCGCGGCGCCACACCCAGGAGCAAACCATGCCCGTGCTCACCTTGTCCAAAGCGATCAACACCGGCCTGCGAAAGGCACTCGAGGACGACCCGCGGGTCGTCGTGATGGGACAGGACGTCGGTGGTCTCGGCGGTGTGTTCCGGGTGACCGATGGTCTCCAGAAGGATTTCGGCGCCGATCGCGTCATCGACACGCCACTGGCCGAAGCCGGGATCGTCGGTACCGCGATCGGGTTGGCACTGCGTGGTTACCGGCCGGTGTGCGAGATCCAGTTCGACGGGTTCGTTTACCCGGCGTTCAGTCAGATCGTGTCGCAACTGGCGAAGATGCGTGCTCGTACGGGAGGCATCGTCTCGCTCCCCGTTGTCATCCGCATCCCGGTCGGCGGTGGGATCGGGGCGGTCGAACATCACAGCGAGTCGAACGAGGCCTACTTCGCCCACACCGCCGGCCTCAGAGTGGTGTGCTGCTCGAACCCGCGTGACGGGCATTGGATGCTGCGCCAGGCCATTCAGAATGACGACCCGGTGATCTTCTACGAACCCAAATGCCGGTACTGGAGCAACGGCGAGGTCAGTGACCAGCCGGGCGTGCTTCCGCCGGAACGAGCCGAGGTGGTCCGGCCGGGTAGTTCGCTCACTGTGCTCAGCTACGGCGGAATGATCCAAACCTGTCTGCGGGCGGCTGACGCGGCGGCGGCCGAGGGCCATGATCTCGAGGTCATCGATCTGCGCACGCTGTCGCCGCTCGATCTCGAGACCATCGCCGGGTCGGTCGAGCGCACCGGCCGGTGCGTGGTGGTGCACGAAGCGCCCACGTTCGCGGGACTCGGCGCCGAAATCGGCAGCGCGGTGACCGAACTCTGTTTCTACCACCTCGAAGCGCCGGTACTGCGGGTCGGTGGGTTCAATATCCCTTACCCACCCGCGAAGTTCGAGGATCAGTACCTGCCCGACCTCGATCGTGTCCTCGACGCGGTCGACCGATCACTGAGCTGGTGAGTGGGAAGATCATGGCCGTCCAACAATTCCGGTTACCCGACGTCGGGGAGGGTCTCACCGAGGCCGAAGTCGTGCGGTGGCGGGTCGGATCAGGCGACCCAGTGGAAGTCAACGATGTCCTCGTCGAGATCGAAACCGCGAAATCCTTGGTGGAGTTGCCCTCGCCCTACCGTGGCACAGTCGCCGCACTGCTCGCCGAGGCGGGGCAGACCATTCCGGTTGGCGCGGCGCTCATCGAAATCGATGCGGGCGGTGAAGACGCGACTCCACCCGCGGTTCTGGTGGGGTACGGGCCAGGGGATGCCGGGCCCAATCGACGCCGGCGTCGTGCGGCAGGGAATCCGAGCACGGCCCAACCCGCGGTCGACACCGTCCAGGCCAGGGCGAAACCCCCGGTTCGTAAGCTTGCCAAGGAGCTGGGGATCGATCTCGCGGCGGTCGCCGGGACAGGGACGCACAACACTGTTACCCGCGACGATTTGCTTCAGCATGTGAGCGTGCCCGAGAGCACCGCGGCCCCAGCTCAGGACCACACGAGGATTCCGGTCAAGGGCGTCCGCAAGGCGACCGCTGCCGCCATGACCACCAGCGCGTTCACCGCGCCGCACGTCACCGAGTTCGTCACGGTCGACATGACCCGGTCCGTCCGCCTCGTCGAGGAACTCAAGGCCGAACCCGCATTGCACGGGACCCGGGTGACGATGATGCTCCTGGTCGCGCGGGCACTCGCGGCCGCAGCACGGGAATACCCGGACATCAATGCCTCGTGGGACGGGGCCGCGAACGAGATCGTCGTGCACCATCAGGTCAACCTGGGCATCGCCGCGGCTACACCGCGGGGGTTGCTGGTGCCCAACATCAAGAACGCCGCCGCGCTCTCCTTGCCGGTGCTTGCCAAGGAACTGACCACGCTGATCGACACTGCCCGGGCCGGTGACCTCACACCGGACCAGATGTCCGGCGGGACGATCACGATCACCAACATCGGTGTGTTCGGGGTCGATGCGGGAACCCCGATTCTCAACCCGGGCGAGGCGGCGATCCTGTGCCTGGGCGCTGTCCGCCGGACACCTTGGGAGCACAAGGGAAAGGTGGCATTGCGCTGGACGAGCCAGCTCGCCCTGTCGTTCGACCACCGGCTGGTGGACGGCGAACTGGGCAGCAGGGTGCTCGCCAGGGTCGGCAAGACCCTGGCGAACCCCAAATGGGAACTGCTGCTCAGCTGACTGTCAGGACTCACAACAATGGCCCCATTACCTAGGACGCGCGACATTGATGAGCGATCCGCGGCACTTGCAGATTTGTCGAAGCCGCCGCTCAGCGCGATAGCACAAGTCCACGTCTCACTCTGGAGAAACGGGTGAAGCCGATGCCGGTGACCACATCGATCGCGGATATTCCGACGATCTCCGTCGATTTCCTGGATCCCAGGTTCGCGGCGGACCCCTACCCGGCCCTCGAAGAGATCCGGGCCGTGGGCCCGATCGTCCGGAACGAGCGGTCCGGCTACCTCATGCTCACGAGCTACGCCGACTGCGCTCAGGTGATGGGCCGCGCCCAGTCGTTCGCCGCCGACGTCGAACACCTCACGGCCCTGTTCGGCGGCACGACGTTCGCCTCACTCAGCGGGGCTCGGCACCGTCAGCTGAAAGGGATCTGGGCTCCCGCGTTCCAACGCAAGAGCCTCGCCGCGACCTACCCCGAGCTGATCCGGCAGGTCATCGTCGACCGGGCAGCCGACTCGATCGCACGGCTACGCGCGGGCGAGACGGTGGACATCGCCGAGGGTTTCGTGCGTGCCATCCCGGCCGTCGTGATCGCGTCGATGCTCGGCGTGCCGTCGGCAGACATCCCTGACTTCGTCCGGTGGAGCGACGAGATGGGTCACATCCTCGAGAATCGCGACGACCCCAGCACGCACGGGCGGGCACTGGTCGCGCAGGGTAAGCAGGCCACCGACAACCTCAACCGGTACATGGCCGCCGTGATCGACGAGCGGCGCGATCGGCCTGGGGGCGATCTGGTGAGCCAGATCGCCGTCTCAGAGGTGCCGATGACCGAAGCGGAGGTCGTGGCCGCGACCACGCAGCTGGTGTTCGCCGGCAACGAAACGACGGCGAAGCTCATGGGGCATTGCCTGGTCACGCTCGCCGCGCATCCCGGCCAGCGCGAGGTGCTGCGGCAGAACCGGGACCTGCTGCCACAGGCGATCGAGGAAGTGCACCGCTGGTCAAGCGTAAAGGTCGCGACGCTGCGCTTCGTTCGCGAAGAGCAGGTGCAGGTCGCGGGCCATGAGCTGGCCGAGGACACGACGATCATGGCATTGCCGGCGGCCGGTAACCGGGATCCGCAGCGCTGGGAGCGGGCGGACGCCTTCGACATCAACCGCCCGCGGTTGGCGCACCTCGGTTTCGGCGTCGGCCCGCACGCCTGCCTCGGCCTGAACCTGGCCCGGCTCGAGGTCGAGATCCTGCTGAACCACCTGCCTCGGCCTGAACCTGGCCCGGCTCGAGGTCGAGATCCTGCTGAACCACCTTCTGGACGAGATCCCGGATTGGCAGGTGCAGCGGGTCGACTACGGCGACAGCTGGATGGTGCGCGGCCCCGCGGAGATCGATGTCGCGCTGGAAAACGCCAGGGGAGGACGGCGATGAAGATCAACGTCGACACCGGCAAGTGCATCGGCAGTGGCGCGTGCGTGGTCGCCTGTGAAGAAGTGTTCGGGCTCGATGACGACGGGGTCGTTGTGGTCCTGCAGAGCAACCCGCCCGCCGAACTGCGCGAGCGGGTCCATGAGGCCGCGGAAGCCTGCCCGGCCGAAGTGATCGAAACGACGGATTAGTCCGGCGTTCCTACCGAGAAGGGCACCACCGTGACTCAGACAATGGCTGTCGGGTCTCCCCGACGTCGGCTCGTGGTCGTAGCAATGTGCTTCCTCGCGATTCTGGCCGACGGTTACGACTTGGGTATTTATGGCGCCACGCTGCCGACCCTGCTCAAGGGATCGGGATGGGACATGGGGCCGGCGCTCGCCGGAGCGATCGGGAGCTACACCCTGGTCGGGATGATGGTCGGCTACCTGCTCGCGGGCCCGATCACCGACCGGGTGGGGCGGCGTCCGATTTTAGTCGCCGGAATCGCCTGGTTCTCGGTCGGCTCCGGGATCTGTGCGCTCGCGACCGGCCCCGGCTTTTTCGGTGCCGCGAGGTTTTTCACCGGCATCGGCCTTGGCCTCGTGGTCCCCAGCGCGATAGCGCTGGGCGTGGAGTTCGCGCCTCGTGGACGGCATCAGATCTACAACGGCTTGCTGTTGACCGGCTACGCTGTGGGCGGGGTGGGGGCCGCACTCGCCGGCCTCTTCCTGGTGCCCCACCTCGGCTGGCGCGGCCCCTACTGGGTCGGCGCGGCATTTCTGCTGGCCGTGCCGGTGGTCGCCGCGTTGGTGCCCGAGTCGGTCGGGCACCTGACGGCCAGGGGCCGGCTGGCCGAAGCGGGCAAGATCGCCGCGCGGTACGGGCTCTACCAGCCCGAGGCCGTCGCGGCCGACAAACGTGCCTCGCGCTCGTGGGTCGCCGGACTCCGGGACGTGTTCCAACGCCGGTACCGGCGGGCGACCGTCCTGTTCTTCATCGCGTCGGCCTGCGGAACGCTGCTGTTGTACGGCCTCAATACGTGGCTGCCGCAGCTGATGCGCGAGGCCGGATACCCGCTGGGGTCGTCGCTGGAGTTTCTGCTGTTGTACCAGGCCGGATCCGTCGCCGGGCTGATCGCCGGCGCATTGCTCGCCGACCGGGTGGGGCCCAAACCTGTTGTGGTGCCTTACTTCCTGGTCGCCGTCGTCTGCCTGCTCCTGCTGGCGCAACCACTGGGCGTCCCGGTGCTCATGATGGCTGTCATCCTGACCGGTCTGGGCACGTCGGCTACGCAGTCGCTCATCGACGGCTACATCGCGGTCTACTATCCCGCATCCAGCCGCGCGTCCGCACTGGGCGTCACGCTCGGGTTCGGCCGGGTCGGGGCAATCGCCGGGCCCTCCATTGCCGGCTGGGTGCTCGCCGCGGGGGTGGGATTCCAATGGAACTTCTACGCCTTCGCCATTCCGGCGCTCGTCGGTGCCATCGCGATCAGCGCGATGCCACGCCGCCGGGCCACGGATCAGCTCGCCGACGACGGCATCTCGACGGCGGTCATCAACCCGGGCGTCACACGGTAATTCGTTTCACGGATACGGAGGAACATCATGCGATTCGACGGCCGGGTGCTGGTCTGCACCGGAGCGGGAACAGGGATTGGCGCCGCCGTGGCGCGACAGTATGCCCGCGAGGGCGGCCGGGTTCTGCTCCTCGGACGCCGGCAAAACGCGCTCGATGCGGTCGTGGCCGACTGCCCGGGTTCCCTGGCAGTCAGCACCGACGTTTCGGACCGCGATGCGGTGCTGCGCGCCGTCGATCTCGCGCTGGACAAGTTCGGGCGCATCGACTCGGTGTATAACGCCGCCGCCATCCTGACCCCCACCGAAGCGGTGTCGGCGCCGGCCGAAGAGTTCGTGCAGCAGTTGATGGTCAACGCCGTCGGCACGCTCAACGTCTGCCACGCGACCGCGGCGGCGTTACGCAAATCCGACTGCGCGGCGATCGTCAACACCTCCTCAGTGGTGGTCGACATCGCCCGCGCCAACCGTGGTCTCTACGCCGCGTCGAAGGGGACGATCCCGCCGTTGACCCGGCACCTCGCGCTTGAACTGGGGCCCGAGGTCCGGGTGAACGCGATTTCGCCCGGGCACACTCTCACCGAGATGACAGAGGACCTCTACCGCAGCCAGGGCGCGACGCTCGAGGACGGTCTCCACAAACTCGGGAGCAACGTGATGCTCAAGCGGGTCGCCATGCCTGAAGACATCGCGGGGACCGCCTGCTTCTTGCTGTCGGCGGAGGCGTGCTACGTCACCGGACAGGTGCTCACCGTCGACGCCGGCATGACCGCGGTGTGATCGGTGAGTGCGCCCAAACCGCGAATCGCACTGACCGCACCACTTTTCAGCCGCGACGCCGACAGTTACCTCGTCTCCGAGGCAGAAGTCCTGCGGTGCTATGACAGCCGCCCGTCGGTGGACGATCTGGCATTCGCCGACGCGGTCATCGCCCAGAGCCCGCGCCGGATCGGGCGGGCGGAGTTAGGCCCCGCTGAGCACCTCACGGTGATCTCGACCGTCGGATCCGGGTACGACTTCATCGACGTCGGCGCCGCCACCGACGCCGGTGTGGCGGTGACCAACGCCGCGGGCGTGGCATCGGTGCCCGTCGCGGAGTATGTGATCGGAGCTGTGGTCCTTGGCCGCCGCAAGTTTCTGGACCAGCGGCAGCGGCTCCTCGCCGGTGACTTTCGCGAGTGGCGTGCGCGCTATGACGGGGTGACGGCGTCCGGCGTGTCGGCGAGCCGCCTCGGCATAGTCGGCCTCGGCCGGATCGGGGCCGAAATCGCGAGAAGGGCCGAGCTGGGTCTCGGGATGGAGGTCAGGTATGTCGGTTCGGGGCGTGTGCGGACCCCGGCCCCGTCGCTCGTCGAGGCTGCATCCGTTGACGAGTTGTGCGCCTGGGCCGACGTGATCACACTGCACGTGCCACTGACCGCAACGACCCGCCACCTGATCGGGCCGCGTCAGCTCGAGATGCTTGGCGGGGACGGGCTGCTGATCAATACGGCGCGGGGCGGCGTAGTTGATCAATGCGCGGTGCTGACCGCGTTGCGGGCCGGGACTCTGGGCGGTGCCGTACTCGATGTGCTGGATCCGGAACCGCCGGATTCCGAGGCGTTGCTGGAGTTCAGCGACATTCCCGGGCTGTTCGTCACCCCGCACATCGCAGGGGTAACGCGAGATTCACTGCATGCGCTGTCGTTCTCCGCGGTTGAGCGGGCGCTCACGGTGTTGCGAGGCGAAAAGCCGCCGACACTCGTCAATCCTCAGGTCTGGAAGCGGCGCCGCCGCTATCAGGGATAAAGGCACACGGCGGAGTGACAGATAGCGTTACCGGTGGACTATCTCGCCGAGCGGCCGGTGAGGTCCGGGACGGAAATCGTGCCGAGGGTGTGCGCGGAACTCGTGGCGCTGCGCTCGTAGTCGGCGTAGGCCTTGCGATAGACCTCGGCCACCTCGGCGCGCTTGCCGATGTCGGTCGCGACGAGGAAATGCCAGGTTTGCTTGTTGCTGCCGCTGGGCGCTTGCATCGCTATTTCGAGGAATTCCCGGATCAGGCCGGGATCCACCGGCCGGTCGAGGTCGAGCCGCTTCCGCACGGCACGGGTCGTCGCCACGCCTAGTCGGTTCCGAGTCCGAGGTTGCTCACTGCTTGCCTTCCTGCCTGACGGACCGGTAAACGATTTGCCTGCTTGCGAAAACCCACTCGCCACGGCTGTCTCGCACGAGCATGTCGTCATACTCGCCGTACGCCCCGGCGACAGCGTCGGTGCCGATCACGGCGAAGGTCGCCCGGCCGTGGACCGTGCTGCCCAGGGCCGGTTCGAGTAGCAGGTTGGCGGTGAGGTGGGTGCGGCCGGGGCAATGGCGGGACCGGATCTTCGCCAGCACGCCGCTCGGCCGCTCACCCGGTACGAACCGTCCACTTCTTGCGTCGGCGGTGAAACATCTGGCCAGCATGGCGAAATCGGCCGTAGTGCTTCAAAAAGGGTTCGCTGGTTGTGATCTGGGGTTGTGGTCCATTCGTGGTGCGCTGCCTGTCGGCGTTGTCTGGGATGGAACCCGGTGGCTGGCAGGACGCGGCGGGCGGTGGCTGCGCTGACTTTGTATCCCAGTCGGCGTAGTTCGCCGTGTACGCGTCGGGACCCCCAGGGGGAGTTGTCGGTGCCGGGCCGGATGATCAGGTCGTGGAGCTGGTCGGGTACCGGCGGGTGTCTTCGCCGGGGTAGACCGACATAGTAGAGCGAGCCACGCGAAGGTCCGGGTAGCGAGCAGGTAGATCATCTGTACGAGCACAAGGACGGATCATGCCCGACCACGGGCGACGCCCAGGTCAGCAGCACTGCAGGATTTCTGAAGCGCTACGGGGGCCTCCAGCCGCACCAGTCTGACGATCGTTTTACGTCGTCGAATGTATAGTTCGATGGAGCTCGGGAGTTCAGCGGGCTCCCTCCTCTGCTGCCGACGTCTGCTTGTGGTGGAGCTCCAGCGGCATGGGATGCAGGGGCCTTCATGACGTCGTCGAAACTTCCTCGTCTTGCTGCTCCTGGAAGTGCTTAATCGCGCTGGTGATGAGGTTCCGTGCAGCCGATCCTGTCACTGCTTGTTCGGCGAGCCGACGGAAGGCTTTGCTGTAGAGGGTGACTTCTCGGGGCTGACTGATGCTCAGTTCGGCAGAGATCGTTTCGACATGGACCAGCAGGTTATCGAAGATGATGAACTGGTTGGTGGGTGTTCGGTATTCGGCATTGTTCGGGATGATGCCGAATACCACTCGTGGCAATGACGTGACGGCTAAGAGCCGATCAAGCTGGCCGATCATGACGTCGGACCCGCCCACCGTCGTCGTCAACGCTTGCTGAGCCAGGACGAAGTGGAAATGATGATCACCGCGATACAGGATCGTCTGACGTTCCATGCGTTCCGCGACGCCGTCTTCGAGGTCGTCAGGCACCTCGTAGAATTCGATCACGCGACGCATGACTTCACGGGCGTATTCGGCTGTGTGGAGGATGCCTGGAACGAGTATGGGTTCGTACCAGCGCATCAGCTTGGTTCCGGCTTCAAGTCTCCGCGAAGCGTTCTGACGACGTCGGGTGCCGACGCTGAGCATGCGCCGCCATTCCACGTACATCGACTCGATGTTGCGCACAGTGGCGATGAGGTCGGGGATCTGGCTCTCGGCTGAGGTGTGCCGGCACCATGCGCGGATGTCTTCTTCTGTGGGGGTTTGCTTGCCGTACTCGATTTTTGAGACTTTCGAGCTGTGCCAGCCAGCGAGCGTGGCCAGGCCCCGGCCAGTCAGCTGCGCGTCCTTGCGAAGGTCTCGCAGCTGCTGACCGAGAGCATGGCGCGCTTGGTGAAGAGAGTTCGTCACGGGATTGCAGTCCTCGTTAGGCCGTGACGTGCTCGGTCTCCAGATACCGATGGTGCGGCATCGCGACGTGCCATACCCGGTCGCGCACGGTGCGACAATGATTCACGATGACCGGGTCGCTGGTGGTTGCGCCGCCGGCGAACCGGCCGCCTGGCTCGAACACCGTGAACACCACGAAGTTGTTATCGAAGAGCCAGAAGTCGTCTGCCGACACCTCGTCTGGACTGATCAGGTGACGTGGAAGCCATCGGACATCCTCGCCAGCAGCGATGTTGTGCTTGGCCACGGTGAGACCCCACCGCGTGTAATCGCCGTGGGGAACCGTAATCACTCGCGCTCTCCGGACTACGCGACCCGTACTGGTCGCGTGACGAACTAGGTTCAACCACGGCTGAAACCACTCGAAGTCGTCGTGCTCACCGGTGAGGAACAGGCGAAACGGCCCCGACTCTTCTGGCGTGGTGTAGGTGTCCTGGACTTCAAGGTGGAACGCGTCGTGCTTGAAATCGCGGAAGAGCGCATCGAACGCGTCACCCTGTAGCAGTTCCACTGACCCAAACCTCCTTCTTCGTCGGGACCTCGATGCAGGTTTCGTGCCCGGGGATGTCCATCTGCGCCAACGCCTCGGTGTCGGTCACGAGCTCACCGCAGAGGAGGAAGCTCCCGCGACCGGTGTCGTCGAGATGGGTGCCCAAGCATTTCCCCTTTTCGACGTGTCCCAGCAGGCGGTGGGGAATCTCGATCCATGTTGGGTGTCCCTCGACCTTCCATCCCTGCACCAGGTAGGTGCCGCGGTCGGTGGCGTACAAGGTCGGCGAGCCTCCACCCTGTGTCTCTGTGCCGAGGAACGTTAGCTGCATGGCTACCCCTTCCACCAGTGCGGTGCGCGAGTTTGCTTGGCCGCGTAGATAGTGATCTCACCAGCAACATCAGTCAACAACCTCCCGCACGGAAAGGTTATCTTCGAGCAAACTCAAGCAAACTTCTGGCCCCGGCTCAGCCCTCGGCTCTAGCGTGATCATCACCGTGCTGATCCGCTTCACCACGACCGATAGCGCGCTGCATCAAGCGCGACATGACATCTGCATTGCGGACCGGCGCCAGCATCGCATCAGCAAAGATCGAGCACGAGATTGGACGAACAGCCAGGTGGACGCAGGTGGCAACGACAAGAAGACCGCGGATTCCCTCTCCTCAGCCGAAAGTAATTCCCCGGCTCTGGAACACGTGAAGAGGGCCCGGGACGCGATGATTGAACAACTGCGGGACCTGAATGCGCTCCGCTCCGATCGAGTCGCGGCGGTCTTCCGCACGGTCGATCGCCATGCCTTCGCGCCAGGGGTGCTGTTGGACGAGGTGTATGCGGCGACGACTGCGGTGAAGACGAAGTGGGACGAGCATGGGGCTGCGGTCAGCTCGATCAGCGCGCCACAGATCCAGGCCTTCATGTTGGAACAGGCCAGTGTTCAGCCAGGAATGCGAGTGCTGGAGGTTGGCTCGGGCGGCGTCAACGCCGCGATGCTGGCGGAACTGGTTGGCGAGTCCGGCAGCGTGACGACGATGGACATCGACCCCGAGATCACATGCCGGGCGCGCAAGTTCCTGGACACAGCCGGCTACTCCCGCGTTCGCGTCGTCTGCGGCGACGCCGAGGAGGGCATTCCCGACGGCAGCCCGTTCGACGTAGTCCTGGTGACCGTGGGCTGCTGGGATATTCCGCCCGCATGGTCCGAGCAGCTGATCGACGGGGGACGGCTCGTCGTTCCACTGCGAATGCGCGGGATCACACGTTCGCTGAGCGTGCAACGCACAGGTGATCATCTGGTGTCGGATTCGGCCGAAGTCTGTGGCTTCGTGAAGATCCAAGGCGAAGGTGCGCACCAGGAGCGAATGCTGCTGTTACACGGGGATCGGATCGCGCTGAGTTTCGACGACGACACCTATCCATCCGATCCGCACCAGCTTGACGGTGTGCTGGCGACCGACCGCGCAGACACATGGTCGGGAGCGACCGTCGGCGGAATGGAGGCTTTCGACTCGTTGCCCCTGTGGCTGGCCACCGTGTTGCCCGGGTTCTGTCTGCTGTCCGTCGACAGCGACTACGTCCCTTCGGATGGCGGTCCGGTCATGGCTGTCGAGGGTGGTCGATGGTTCCCGTACGCTCACGTTTACCACGGTGATTCGTTCGCCTACCTCGCCAGCCGTCGGGTGCGGCCGGGTGTGTTTGAGATGGGTGCGCACGGCTTCGGCCCTCATGGCTACGCCGCAGCGGAGGCACTGTCCGAGCAGATCCGCACCTGGCACAACCACTATCGGCACGACCCCGCTCCTGAAATCGCCATCTGGCCTCAAGACACCCCAGATGACCTGATTCACCGGCCTGAGACCGGCGGACGATCCAGCGCCACTACTACGGCCGTGATCGACAAGCGTCACACCCGCATCTCGATCTCCTGGCCGCCGCCGACCGCCTGACCGTTGGTCAGTGGTCATGGCCAGGTCTTTCAAGCAAACCGACAGAGGAAGGACTGGAACATGCCCCACGCCACCAACACGTTGCCCCGCCCTGCGACTCCCGACACGACGGCCGGCCCTGGCGCCAGCACGACCGCCGAGGATTTCACCCTCAACTTCCAGGTGATTGAGGCCGCGTACCCGTTGGCGAAGTTGACCTGCGACACCAGTGACGGCTGCGGCCAGACCTGCTCGACCAGCGCCTGCAACAGCCAGGCCAACAACCCCTCCTGATCATTGCAAACTCGGGTGCGTTGACGCCGCTTGCCCCCGACACACGGCGTCAACGCACCCGCCCCTTTCACTCCACGTCGACGCCGTTGCTGATGCGGAAATCCAGCGAGGAGGTCTACGCGCATGGCAGTACCACGGCACTTCCGTCACGCCGGACTGGTAGTGGTGCGCGCCAGCACCGATCCCGGCGGACTGTGTCTGCCCAGGATGGACCTGCACACCGCAGACGGCGCCGAGACGATCGGCCGCGCGTGGCTGGCGCGAATATGGGAGCGCGAAACCGTGCGCATGGCGCTGCAGGTGCCGAGTCCTGCCTTGTGCGAGCGAATCACTGCTGCCCTCTCCGGTGCCCATTTAGAACGTCGGCAGTGGCGACGGCTGCTGATGGCGGTGTGCTCGTACGTGCTGCGGTGGCGTGGCAGGCCCACCCCGTTCGGCATGTTCGCCGGCATCACCACTGCCACGGTCGGGCCCTCCGCGCGGGTCAAGTTCGGCGAGAACCACGCGGCCCATCCGCGGGTCGATCTGGCCTGGCTTGCCGACGTGATCTCCCACCTAGAGCACGACCCTGGCGTGCTGGCGAACCTCTGGCTGGTGGTCAACAACGCGGGAGTGCACCGTGGGAACCACTTCGTGGTGCCCAAGCCCGTACCCCAGGGGCCGGTGGGCGAGACCGAAACCACGGAACGGCTCGCCGCGGATCTTCGACGGAGAACCGGCACGCTGGCTTGTCAGCGGCGACGCGATGCACCAGGCGGCGCGCGCCTTGACCGACTACATCGCGGTCTTCGGCTGGGCGCAGCGCGAGGCCGAGCAAGCCGCGTTCGTGTGGGAACACGGCAAGAAACTCTCCGAGGATGCCTACGCCAAGTACCGCGGTGACGTCGCGAGAGCCGAGGCCCAGGCGCGCCAGACCGGCTCGGCACCGCCGTCGTTACCGTGGAACGACCCGGGCCAGGCACTCCGGGACGCCGCCAACGATCAGCTCATCCGGGCACGCCAGCAACTCAAAGAAGCCGGGGACCGAGCTCAAGCTCTCGTCGCCGCGGCTCGTGATCAAGCCCCTGCTGCCCCGAACCTGTTCGAGCAAGCCGCAGGCTTCGCCGGAGAGTTCGGAAAGGGCGTCGGTGCCGCCGCGACCGAAGCAGCCAGCTTCATCGGCACGATCTCACCCACCCGCCTCATCACCGACCCCGCCCAGTACGGCAGAGACATGGCCGCCCTCGGCGACGGGGTCAAAGCAGCAGCGACGAACCCGGTCGCCTTCGCCAAAGCAGCAGTGGACTGGGACACGTGGTCGCGAAACCCCGGGCGAGCACTGGGAAAACTGGGCTTCGACGGGTTGCTGACCGCCGGAAGCATCGGCGCCGGTGCCGCAGTACGGAGCGTCCGCGCCGGCAAGGCCGCCGAACGCACCGCAGAAGCCGTCGACGACGGGCCGCCCGCATCCAGTGCTACCTCCGGCCGTGACCTGGCGATCGGGCTAGCCAAAGAAAGCCAGATGTCGGAAAAAGGCGTCGCGATGGCCGGCGCCGGCACCAACACGCCCCTGCGCGACGCACCCCGGCTTGCCGCTGAACACGGTGGACAGCCCGAGGAATGGATCAAGAAGTCCAGCACCAGCTACACGGACAAAGAAGGCCGCACATTCGAAACACACTGGTACGAACACGGCCCGACCGGTAACCGGGTAGAATTCAAACACAAATTCCCCAACGAGTAAGGAGAACAACGAGATCGTGGATATCGCCCAGTTCCTCCTCGCAGCTGCGCGCTACCGGCTCGACATGGCCGACGCCGACGAGGTAATCGCCGCCGCGTCGAGCCTCACCGGCACGCCCGCCGTGCCGGATGAGGCCTTGGCGATCTCTGCGCTCACGCCAGTCGACACTCGTCGTGAGGAACTTCAACCACTGGTCGACCAGGTACTGACCGGTCTCGGCGCGCAGCCGCTCGACGATCGAACCGCCGCGGCCACCGTGGCACGCAGCGTCGCCGCCGCCATCCGGACAGACCAGGTCGAGCCCTACGACGGAGCACGGCAACTATGGCGCCTCGCACGCAAAGTCCCGGCCGCCGAACCATCACTGACCGGGTTCATTCACCTGGCAAGCGAGTGGGAAGACGTACCCGACCAGCGCGCCGAGATCGAGGCCGACATCAAAACCGAGGCCGGCAAACTCGAACAACCCTGACCACACCAATTCGCGCGCCCGGAAAATGACTGCTGAACGTTTCTTAGTAGGGCTTTGTGTGTGTCCTTAGCGCTCTGTACCGGATCTGGAACCGGATGTCTTCGGGAAGCTATTTTCCATCTCCGGTGAAAGCGGTTGAGATACCGAAGCCGCACGCTGTGGGGACGAGGGTTCTAGGCGTACCTACCATCGGAGACCGCGTGGCGCAGACAGTTGTGGCTGCCCGGCTGGAGAAACTAGTAGAGCCGGTGTTTCATCCGGACTCATACGGGTATCGGAGGGGAGAAGGCGCGCCCCGATACTGCCGCCCTGGGTTGATGGGGTGGCGAGAGGGAGCTTGGTGAGCGGCTGAACCGCAAGCCAGTGAGTACCGATGCGGATTGGCGTGCCGGCGGACTGGTCCGTAGGAGCGCCGGGATAAACCGGTATGGAGGAGGAGATGGAAGAGCTCTACACCGAAGGGCTAGCGACCCACGGTGACCCCGAGTCATGCGTCGTCGCTCGTGAGGGCGTCGGCGAAGCGTTGACAGGGGCACGTGCAGGCCAGGCTATTGAGCCGCGTAATCATAGAGTTCGGGGCGCCGACGCTGTCTACGGAAGCGGAAGGCAACACCGTCAGTGGCGCTATCGCGAGCCGCTGGTGGGTCCCGCGCGGTCAGAGACCCTGTGCATGTACGGAACCTCCATGCGCGAGAACCGGGAGGTCCCGCGCTCGCCCGTCCGGCTGATCAGTGGACGGGCCGCTCAGGGAAGGCCGAGGCCGCACGCCTGAGATGAACGAGCGCGGGAAGTCAGACAACTCCGTAGTACCTGCGAAGCTGCCGAACAAGGCCGGGGGACCGGTTGCGGAGGTGGTGGAGGGAAGGGGGTTGGCCGAGGGAAACACGGCCAGGCCGACACACCCCGGACGCAGTGCCGGGCGCGGTGTGCCAAGCGGGCTGGACCGTGTGCGGGAGGCAGCACGAAGGGACAAGGAAGCACGGTTCACTGCACTACTGCATCACGTCGACCAGCCTCGCCTGTGGGCGGCCTATGTGGCGATCAACCCGAAGGCTTCCCCGGGTGTCGACCAGGTGACGTGGGACGCCTATGGGCAGGATCTGCGAGAGAACCTCGAAGACCTGCTTCGCCGTGTCCACAGCGGTGCTTACAGGGCGAGTCCTTCTCGCAGGGTGTACATACCGAAGCCGGATGGACGGCAGCGTCCGCTCGGCATCGCCACCTTGGAGGACAAGATCCTCCAGCGTGCGGTGGTGGAGGTACTGAACGCCGTGTACGAGGAGGACTTTCTCGGCTTCTCCTATGGGTTCAGGCCTGGGCGTAACCCGCACCATGCGTTGGATGCGCTCGCGGTCGGGATCTCCGAGAGGAAGGTGAACTGGATACTCGATGCTGATGTCAGCGACTTCTTCTCCAAGCTTGATCATTCTTGGATGGAGAGGTTTCTCGAGCATCGCATTGCGGACGAGCGAGTCCTGCGGCTCATTCGGAAGTGGATGACTGCAGGGGTTATCGAGGATGGGAACTGGTCCGAGACGATCGAGGGGGCACCGCAAGGGGCATCGGTTTCACCGTTGCTCGCCAACGTGTACCTCCACTACGTCCTGGACTTGTGGGCCGACTGGTGGAGGAAACGTCACACGCGCGGCGATGTGATCATTGTGCGCTGGGCGGATGACTTCGTGGTCGGGTTTCAGCACCTCGGTGATGCGAAGCAGTTCCTCCGCGACCTTCGGAAGCGGTTCGCGAAGTTCAGCCTGGAACTGCACCCGGACAAGACCCGCCTCATCGAGTTCGGCCGCTTTGCGGCATCGAACCGGCGGAAGCAGGGCCTTGCGAAGCCGGAGACGTTCGATTTCCTGGGCTTCACCCACGTAGGCGGGAAGACGAGAGACGGGCGCTTTTGGCTCCGGCGCATCACCATCAAAAAGAGGCTGAGGGCGAAGCTGAAGCAGGTGAAAGCTGAGCTTCGGCGGCGCCGTCACTGGCCCATCCCCGAGCAGGGGCGATGGCTGGCAAGCGTGTTGAGGGGACACTTCAACTACTACGCCGTGCCCGGCAACATCGATGCGGTGTCGGCTTTCCGGGACCAGGTGAGACGGCTATGGCGGGAGTCGCTGCGGCGCCGAAGCCAGCGCCATCGCATGACCTGGGCTCGGTACGGCCGAATCGCTGAGTGGTGGCTACCCCCTGCCCGCATAGCGCATCCCTACCCCAGCGTGCGCTTCGCCGCCAGAACCCAAGGCAGGAGCCCGGTGCGCTAATTCCGCACGCCGGGATCTGTCCGGGGGGCCGCCCGTGAGGGCGGTCCCTACCGGGATTAGCTGGGAAGCGCCTGCGAGACGCAGTGGGCGTGGAGCCAAGGGGCCAGGCCATCTGTGGCCGTGAACTCGATCAACCGGGTCCGGGATGGGCCGGGGAGGAGTCGCTTGTGAGCGAGCTGAGATCGTTAGCTGGGAAGCGCCTGCGAGACGCAGTGGGCGTGGAGCCAAGGGGCCAGGCCATCTGTGGCCGTGAACTCGATCAACCGGGTCCGGGATGGGCCGGGGAGGAGTCGCTTGTGAGCGAGCTGAGATCGTCAGGCAAGTCGTTTGAGATTACGAAGCTGGAGGTGTGGCTGGCCTGGGAGAAGGTCAAGGCCAACAAGGGTGCGTCGGGCGTGGATGAGGTGACGCTGGAGGCATTTGAGGCCGATCTGCGGAGCAATCTGTACCGGATCTGGAACCGGATGTCTTCGGGAAGCTATTTTCCATCTCCGGTGAAAGCGGTTGAGATACCGAAGCCGCACGCTGTGGGGACGAGGGTTCTAGGATTGAGCCGCTGCTCACGACGCCCAAACGACGTGAACAACTCCCCAACGAAGTCCTCCATGCGGTCCCGGACCTGATCAAGCTCTGCAGCCAGCACCCCAAGATCATCCCACACCCTGATCAACAACTAACAAAGCCCTATTAGGCGACTGCCAACTTTGCAGGACTTGAGCGATCGCTGTTGTGGACCAAGGACAGCCGACTTGAACCGGAAGAATCTAGGGTTGTTGCGGGAAGGAACCTAATCTTACTGCGACCGGTCCAGGCGTTGCCTGGTTCACCACGGGCACATTGGACGGATACCTGTGGGGTTCCAGAAATCGGCTCCTCATGCCTGATCTGCGACGTTAAGCTATGCGCTCATACTCGTTGATCAAGCCGCCAAGCGCCGGTCGAGGTTTGATCCGCTCACTGCCGAGGTCTGCAACGGGGTAACTCGGCCGTGGTGGCCGAAGCTCGCGGGCACGGTGCGGTCGGCGGCCGTTGTAGTGTCGGATGTACTCCGTAAGCGCCGCACGCAGGTGCCGTTCACCGAAGATCAACAGGCGGTCTGTGAGTTCGGCTCGGACAGTGCGCACGAACCGTTCGGCGAAACAGTTCGCCCGCGGGCAGCGCGGGGGAGTCTTGACTACGCGGATGCTTGCATCGGCGAGGACCGCTTCGAACGACGTGGTGAACTGGCCGGCCCGATCCCGGACAAGGAACCGGAATTCGGTGATGTCATCGCTGAGGTCGATCAGCAGGTTGCGGGCCTGCTGGGTGGTCTACGCCCTGTCCGGGTTCGTGGTTGTGCCTAGCAGGTGCACGTACCGGCTGCCGATCTCCAGTACGTAGAACACGTAGATCCGTTTGAGGGTGACCGTGCAGTCCACGTGGAAGAAGTCGCATGCCGGCATGGTCGAGGCCTGGGTGCGCAGGAATTGCCGCCAGGTCGTGTCGGTGCATCGTGTCGGTGCTGGAGGGATGCGCACTCTGTTGAGAACGCGGCGGATCGTCGAGGTGCCCACTCGATAGCCGGGCTTGAGTAGCTCTCCCTGGATCCGCTGGTATCCCCAGGTGTGATTTTCCTTGGCCATGCGTTTGATCAACATGGCGACATTGTGATCGACGGGTGGGCGGCCGATGGGGTGTGGATATGTCCACTTCCTGGCAAGCAGGCGAGGATGCCAGCGCAGCGCCGTGTCTGGCGTGACCCACCGGTTCGCTCGCAGCACCTTCGGTAACAACCGGATTAGTTCGGCGAGGACCGCCTGGTCGGCCCAGTCCATCCGGGGTTCGGGTTGGTTCTGCGCAGCACGGCCACCTCGTGACGCAGCACCAGCAGTTCGACGTCCTTCGACGCCGACGAGCGGCCGAGCAGTACCAGCCAGCCCACCAGTCGTGTGAAGATCAGGTAAACCAGACGCAGGGACACGGTTTTCGATCATGCCCTGCCTGGCGAGCTCAAGCGATGGTCGCAGGTCGGACACGCGGGCCAACGTCTGGAACCCCACACGTCCTGGCGGGCAGCGGTGCGGGCGGTGGCCCGTAGCGCGAAGCTCACCTGCTGCTGGAACAGGCTTTGACCGCCCCGTTAGGCGCGGAATGAACCCGATCGGCGACATACGGATGGTCGTGGTTCTGCCATGATCATATTTAGTAGGGCTTTGTGTGTGTCCTTAGCGCGGAGAGGAGCTGGTGTAGGCAGGGCTTCTTGATGTGTTGCTGCGTAGGAGATGAAGGAGTGTTGGCCCTTCGGAGCCGTCCTGCGGGGGAGGGCTTCAAACCGCCACCTGCTGCATTAGTTGAAGCCTGTTGTGGTGAGCGAGGTGGAAAAGGCGCCCGTTAGAGGCGTCAGGTGGGGACCAGGAAGACGTGGCGTCGTAGCTGTTGACGTGTCGAAACCTATGAGGATGGCATCAAAACCGAGGTGGACAAAGGACCTCGGGACGAGCCTGGCGGATACCCGCTTACTGGCCAGGCGGTGCCCGGCATAAAGGCGGCGTGAGCCTGGTCTGCGGCTCCTACGTGGAAGGGGAGAAGGCGCGCCCCGATACTGCCGCCCTGGGTTGATGGGGTGGCGAGAGGGAGCTTGGTGAGCGGCTGAACCGCAAGCCAGTGAGTACCGATGCGGATTGGCGTGCCGGCGGACTGGTCCGTAGTAGGGCTACCAGCCAGCATTCCGGCAGGCTGCCGTCGGCATCTTTGGGGATGTCGCGGTTGGCGGGCCGCACCCGCAGCGCCAGGAACCGGGACGTCATTTTCGCGGTGGGATTACCCGCGGTTTTCTTGCTGCCCTGACGCCAGGTGACCTGGCGCAAACTGCCGCGCCCCGCGCCCAGAGCGAGCTCACGCAGTGCCGACGGTGGATCGGGATAGCGGGGTACGGGCCGGCGGCCTCGCCCGGAATACGCGGCGGTCACCGGCACCGCATCGCCGGAGTGGGCGGTGGTCGAGGCTTTCACGGCCATCACATACGACAGGCCACGATCGGCCAGCTCGCCCCGGAAGCCCGCGTTGTCGCCGTAGCCGGCGTCGCTGACCACGACCGGCGGTGTGTGTCCCCACTCGGCGAGTTCGTCGATCATCTCCAGCGCCTGGCGCCATTTCGGGCGATGTCCCTCCCCGGCCGGGATGGCACACCGCGCGCGCCGGACGGCGACGCGCTCGGCCTCGATCCCGGTCGCGCAGTCGTCGTCCCAGCCCTCCGGCAGAAACAGCCGCCAGTTCAACGCCGCCGAGCACGTATCGGTGACCGCGTGCACGCTCACCGCGATCTGGCAGTTCGTGACCTTGCCCGCGGTGCCGGTGTACTGGCGGGCCACCCCCGGCGAGGCATCCCCGTCTTTTTCATGCCCGGTGTCATCCAGCACCCACGCATCCGGTGTCACCACATCGACCGCACGCTTGGCCAACCGCCGCCGCACCGCCACGTAACTCCACGTCGAGGACGTGATGAACTGCTGCAACCGCTGATGATCAACACCCACACGCTCGGCCATCGCCCAAACGACGTGAACAACTCCCCAGCGAAGTCCTCCATGCGGTCCCGGACCTGATCAAGCTCTGCAGCAAGCACACCAAGATCATCGCACACCCCCTGATCAACAACTAACAAAGCCCTACTAGATCCGGGCGCGTTGGGGTGTGACTGCGGAGGATCGCCCCGTGCCGTCGAGGTGCGGGAGCCGGATATCGAGTTCTTCCCACCAGCGTCGGGCGAGCAGGAGCGGCGGATGGCTGAGCAGCTGGTCATGTCGATGTCCGCGGAGAGATTCGAGCCCGCTAACTACCAAGTCGCAGGCCTACTCCGTGCCGTTCCGGCAGATCCGCGATGACCGACGCCAATACCAGCACTAATGCGCACTCGCCCGGCTCGGGATCGAAGACAAGGACTCGACCACCGTAATCAACGACTGGTCCATGACCAGCATCGGCCACCGCACCCCCGAAGAACGCGAACTCGCCGCCGCCATCGCCGAGAGGCAGCGAGAAGCACGCAAACGCAAGCATGACAACGAAAGGAAGGACTGAGATGGATCGTCAGACGTACACGGTGGACGATGTTGCCGGGGTTCTCGGTGTTTCCCGTGGTGTGGCCTACGAACAGGTCCGCGAGCGAGCGATCCCGTTGATGCGACTGGCTAAGCGGTGGATCATCCCCAAGGCCCGGTTTGACGCGTGGCTGGCGGGAAAGGGCGCCAGATGGGATTCCTCAACTCCACCCCGAGCGGCAAGTGGCGCGCGAACTGGCGAGATCCGGAGGGCAAGCAACCTGCGAAGACGTTCCGCACCAAGCGCGAGGCCAACACCTACCTCGCCCAGATTGAGACGCAGAAGGCGCAAGGCCTCTTACGTTTCCCCGCACGCCGGGCGTGTGCTGTTCGGCAAGCACGCGCAGCGCTGGACGGACACGTGGAGCACCGGCGGAGGAGGTCCGCATCCTGAAGAGGCGCAAGCGCGACACCCATGAGCGGATCATCAGCCGCGCCGACCTGCGGACCAAGCTCCTGCCGGCGGTCCCGGACTTCTACCGGGCGGTCGTGGCCACCGCGGCCGATGCGGGCCTGCGCTGGGGTGAGGTCGGCGGGCTGTGTACTTATGCGCTCGACCTGGACAACGGCACCCTGAGCGTGCATCCGTACCGTCGTGGAGGTCAGCGGGCACACCTCGTTCAAGCCGTTCCCGAAGTCCAGCGCCGGACGCCGCACGATCCCGCTCACCGTGCCTGGTCGAGATCATCCGAGAGCACTTCGACCATTGGCCGCCCGCGGACTCGGGCCTGGTGTTCTCCAACACCGCCGGCAAGCCACTCCGGCGGACCCTGTTCCGGTCCCGCGTGGTGACGGAAGTGGCTCGGCGCGCATCCGGGGGGCTGAAGTTCCACGACCTCCGTCACTCCTACGCCACCTGGTTTTTTGGAGGACGGGGTACCGGTGAACATGGTCCAGCGCGTCATGGGGCACGAACGGTCCTCGACCACCCTCGACCTCTACACCCGCCGCACCGACAACAGTGATCGCATTCTTCGGGCACTCACCGATGACGATGACGATGGAGAGGAGGTAGGCGGACCAATTCCCGTCCGCTGATCGCATGCTGACGATTTGCTGACTAACGGCTCACTGCGCAATGATTAAAGACCCTGGTCTTGATCTCTGTTTGGAGCTCTGACCAAGGGCCTTTGTTTTGTGGGCGATACTGGGATCGAACCAGTGACCTCTTCGGTGTGAACCAATGACGACATCCCGCGCTGACCGCACCCACACTGTTGAAGCGGTATTTCCGGCGGCTGGAATGTCAGTATTGTGATGTTTCCGCGTTGACCAAGGCCGTCGAACTCAAGACACCCGCCTCGGCTGGCCCCCGCGGGGCCCGATACGGACTCCGAGCCCTCATCTCGTATTCTGATAGGTCCGCCCCGGTGTCGAGCCGGTGCGCGTATGGGTCCATGTGAGCATTTCCACGGTGACGCCACCAGGCCGGAAAGTGTGATGTCCTCAGGCGAATTCGCCATTTTTGGCAACGTTGTTGCCGCAGTCTTCATTTTTTCTTGCAGAGCATCAAAGTCCGATTTTTCCATGATGGCGCATTCCGGAAGATATCCGCTAGGTCGCTTGATTGAAAATTGCCGGGCACTTGTGCCAACGCGGACGATTCTTCTGGCGCACGCTCCCGGGCGTGATCCAATCCACACTCAATCCCTCAAATTCCCATTTGGTTACAGCCGCCGGTGCACACATTGGTCAGCTTGACGGCCATCACTCGAGTGCAGCAGACCATACCGCCTCCGCATCAGAAGGCGGGTGAAGCACAGCTTTCCCCATCCGTTCTCCCGCAAACACCGGAGAAATCCTGCCGCGACTGATTGCCGGGGTTTCGTTCACGCCGGTGCCACCATGTCAGGTTGGTGCCGACCAGCTCCGCGAAGAGCCCGCAAGCCGGCGAACTCGAACGCGGTAATGTCGCGACAGCCTGGAGCACCGGCACCCGATCGGCGGGCATCCTGGCCCGAAGGAGCAGGACCCGACTAATGCGTGTGACCTACGGAGATGACTTCGTGAACTGACATTGATAACACCTAGCGCATATGGGCGAGCTTGGATAAGTCCTCTCGCGCGGTGTAGTCGATTTCGACAGTGAATACTGTGATAATTTCACCCACCAGAGTGGGGGCGTCTGGCGGAAAGAGGTGCATCCTTTAGCGTCGCTGACCGGAAATCCCCGCACTTTCCGGGCTCTGCGCGAGGAGTCGACTAATGGAGCCAGTGGCTAGTAAATCGGAATCGGGAAGGCTCAAAAAACGCCCAATACGTGATGTGCTACCGGGACAAGGAAGGAAACGACCAGGCAAAGGTACTCACGAATCCCGGCGGGACGTGGACCTTGAACGCAGGCCTATGGGACAGTACCAACTTCACCCTGAAGGTGACCATCAATGGCAGAGACTACTACCAAACTACCCCCACCTCGCGGTCCATATGCCGAATGTTTGGGTCGACTACCGTAACGCGTCTTCTTCGGTCGACACTTTCGACGTTCGCGCCACCGGCGAAGTGAATGTCACGGGTCAAGGGTGGGATTGATGCCAAATATAACGTTACTATCTCTGATGGCACCGTCACCATCCGCGGCCCACTCCAGGCCAGTGGCGGCGTGACAACCGTCGCACTCTATGTCGATTTCATACATGACCGAATCCTATCCCGAATCGCTGTTGACGCCTTGACCGTAGGCGGACAAAACGTTATCCGCAACGGCGATGCTGTCCACTTGCGCTGCACGGCCAACAATGGACTATTGGGCAGGCCAGAAAGATGCGTAGAAATATATTCGATAGGACGGATTCTGCAAGGTCTTCTATCGGTGTAACTTCCCTGTCCGTCACACTGAAGTTGCGACAGCAGGGGAGAATCTATCGACGTAGCCGCTATTCAGCTCGGTGCGGTTCGCGCAAACCGCTCTTCGAGCCTATAGGGCGCCCCGCGGGAACAGATCAATTCTTATCGCAAGCGCCGAACCAATCGCCGAACCACGGGCGACAGCTGACATCGAAGGAGTTTCTTGTGGCCATAAAAATAATCGTCACCAACTATTCGGCCCTACGTAACAAGGGGTACACGGAATCCGGTATCAAGTCGATTCAGAAGGAACTCGCGGCGCTGATCAAAGCCGACAAGGACCGTGGGATCACGACCACGGTGGTGGACGTGAGCAACAACGACGACGTAGCACACCACAACGCCCCAGTAGTGACCAGCGAGAAGGACGAGAAGCAGAGCAAGGACACCATTGACAAGGTGTTCCATTCCGCCAAGCCGGACTATCTCATGATCTTGGGTAGCTCTGACGTCATCCCGCATCAGACACTGAACAATCCCCATACCAACCACCACGAATCCAGTGACGTCGACCTCACCGTGCCCAGCGATCTCCCCTACGCCAGTGAGACCTCGTACGGCGATGGCGGAAAGGAAGCAAAGAACTACAACAATCCCAGTCGCGTCGTGGGTCGGCTTCCGGACCTCACGGACGGTCACGACTTGGCCCACCTGGTACGACTCATCCAGCTCGCCGCGAAATCCGTTCCCTCACCACGCAAGGAATATGACAACTACTTCGGCCTCTCCGCTGAAGTATGGAAAGAAGGTTCCGCGAGGGATCTGACGTATCTCTTCGGAAATTCGACAGCACTCCATCTTGTCCCTCCCGAGACATCGCCATGGAAGCCGCCGACCCCCCTGGGCGCGTTGATCCATTTCGTCTCCTGCCACGGGACGTTCTCGAACCCCGAGTGGTTCGGAGAGAGCAAAGATGGAGGAGGCAACGAGATACCCCCGCTTGCGATGGCCAGTGACGATATCAAGCAGAACATCACCTATGGGACCATCGCGGCGCCGCAATGCTGCTACGGTGCAGAACTTTTCTCAACCAAAACCAGCCCCGGAATTCCTCTGTGTTCCACCTATCTCGACAATGGGGCGACAGCTTTTTTTGGCAGCACCAACGTCGCATTCGCGCAGCAAGGATCGTGCAAGTATGCCGACTTGATCACCCGCACCTTCATCGAGGAAGCCCTCAAGGGTCAATCCATTGGCTACGCCGCACTGAAAGCACAACAAGACTACGTGAAACAAAACTCCTCGCTCAACCCTTTCAGCCTGAAGACCCTGGCGCAATTCATTCTCCTCGGCGATCCGTCCCTCAAACCCGTGGAACTGCCGCCGCAGGTCGCCGAGACCGACACGCAGTCCGCCACGGCTGACCGCCGACGGCAAGCCCTGATCGCCGCCCGCACGTTGGAACGCGGCGTTTCGGTGCCCGTGGCGATCACCGAGGCCCGGATCAGCCCCGAGTTCGAGACGGTTCTGCGTGAGGTCGGCCAACAGCACGACTTTCCCTCGGATGCCTCGCTTTCCTCCTACGACGAGGTGTGGCAAGGCGACAGTGCCACGGTGGAAGGAACGGGACAGCCTCCACGCCAGCACGTCCTGTACGCAGTGCGCGACCCGTCCGCCCCCGTACGCACCGACATCGCCCTGATCATCCGCGAACAACAGGGCGCGATCCTGTCCGTCGAAAAACTCCACGCCGTATGACCCGGAACGGTGACACGTCGCCGCCCGCCAGGGCCCTGGCGGGCGGGATGGGCACCGCACACGCCACGGCCGCGTCCTCGCTGGGCAACCCTCAGAGAGGAGCCGCCAGAAACGCTGCTGCTCGCCCCGACTGACCGGAGGCCGCCCGGCGGCCGCAGCGGCGGACGGCCAGCCGCAATCGCTGCACGCGCCCTTCCTAGCTCGGCCTTCCGCCAGAAAAGGTGCAGAATCGCGGCGCCCCGTCTCCGGGACAGCAAGCCGGGCTGCGGCGAGTCGTTGTGTAGTGTGCTGCACACTCGCAGCTCACTGGTTTGGAGACCGTAGTAGTTCCGTAGTAGCTGCGGCCGGGTGAGCCGACCGTGACACGCCCTCCTGCGGCCCGGTCGGCGAGCAGTCCGGAAGAATTTGCTCTGACTGATCTACGGCCTCGTCTGCGCATGTTGTTGCCATCGCGCTTCACGCGCGCGTGCGCGCTTTTATCTTCCGAATCCTGTGTGAAAACTGCCTCGACTGCGGCCGGGCCACGTTGGTGAGGAAAAATTCGAGGTCCGGTTGTCCCCAACCGGTGTTTATTTCGGAGTTCAGGGATGTCACCAGCACACAACGCGCAGCACCACCGCGGAGGCATCTATGAACTCACCCGGTCATTCCCAACCCGCTCGTCGGCGGGAGGACTCCGCGTCGCGTTTTGCCCTCCCACCCTGGCGTGCAACGGCTCGCGGCGGCGTCGAGTTGTTGTCGGCGGCCCGGCTCCGCCCGCAGCCGTACCCGGACCGAGCTGCGGTCTTGGGCCATCTCCGGTGCGCCGACTCCCGCGTCGGTGTGGGCATGCGGGCCCCGGCCGATCGATCCCGTGGCCGTGTCGCCGACCGCGGTCGTGGAGAAGATCATCACCTCCTTTACCCAGCCGGGCTAGCGGGTCGTGCTGGTGGCCGGACCCGGCACCGCAGCGATCCCCGACCAGCCCGCCAGCCCCGTCCTGAAAGCGAGCCGCATGGCCAGGCGGCCCCGGCGGGCAAGGAGGCTGCGTTGACCGCCGTGAGGGCTCTTGATCGCAGCGCCCGGGCCGTCCACCTCACGCCCACTCCGAAGTCGGCCTCCCGGCCGTACTGGGCTGATCTCGTCGACGGGCCACCGAGTTTCGACGGCCCCGATCCCGCAGTGCCAGCCAGCACCTTGCCCGACGACCTTGGCGATCATGCCGCGGAGGCGGATGTGGTCATCGCCAGCTTGCGCCCGAAGCACAGCGGCGAGGCCGTCATTGAGATCGAGAAAAGCTCGCTGGTGCCCAAAAACAACACCGATGACACGCCGACATGCTGCCCGTGACCCTGAACCTACAAGGAGATCACTCGATGCCCCTTCAGCCACGCACCGGCGCCCCTCACGACAGCGCCACCCCTGCCTCGCGATCCACCTTCCTGTACACGCCTGCCGAGGCAGCGAAACAGCTTGCGGTCAAGGAATCCTGGCTACGCCGCAAGGCCAGTCTGCGCGCGATTCCCTGCACTTTCCTCGGCAAGCACCTCCGCTTCTCCTACGACGACCTTCGCGAGATCATTCGCCAAGCCCAGGCGCCCGTAACCCATCCCGCTCGTCCTGTTAGGTCACCGACAACGTCGCGCCCCGTCGGAGATCTCGATACAAAATCCTCAATGGACACATTTCCGTAGACACGTCTCACGCGGGAGGTGCGGTGTCACACCACCTTTTGCTTCGCCGCAGCAACCGTCCGGTGCACGGTCCCGGCACCGGTGTATTTCGGCGTCGTCGAGGCCACCCTCTCGGCCGAGTCCGTACCGACTCCCGCCGACCTGACATGATGCTCACCTATTCTTCGGGCGTGTGAACACATTTAGGTTGAGCTTTTCCTTCCGCAGAGCGTGGATATGGCCGTGCCGAATTTCCGGAATGGCCATATCCACTCTTTCATGAAAGAGAGCCAACAATGGCGTGGGTAGAAAAACGTGGAGACGGTTTCCGTGTCCGCTATCGTCTGAACGACGGAACAATCTTCACGGAGAATGGATTCGCCGCCCAGCAGGATGCGGATAACCGCGCGGCCGACGTGGAGTCTGACCAGCGACGTCGGCGGTTCACCGACCCTCGGCTTGCGCAGACCACGATTGACGAGTGGATTCGTGCCTGGTCGGACGCGCACCGTGTCGCTGACGTGACCTGGGCGACCTATGACTCGCACATCCGCAATCACATCCTGCCCCGCTGGTCCGGCACCGCCCTGGGCGATATCGCGCGCATCGCGGTCAAGGGGTGGGTGAACAAAACACTGCGCGCGAACCTGGCCGACAAGAGCGCCCAGGACATCCTCGTGTTGTTCTCGATGATTCTCGGCGAAGCCGTGGACGAGGGACTGATCGGCACGAATCCGTGCCGGAAACTGCGCATCAGCTTCGACGACCGACCCGAACGTCCCCACGCCACTACCGACGAAGTGGACGCGCTGGCCGGGCGCGTGGCACCGGAGGCCGGGCTGCTGACCATCACCGCCGCCTACACCGGCCTGCGGTGGGGCGAGCTGGCCAGGTTGCAGTGGATCCGCACCTACCTCGACGACGCCCCGCGCATCGAGGTCGACCCAAAATTCGGGGCCCTGCACGAGGTTCGGGGGCGGCTCGAACTCGGTTCGCCGAAGACCCCAGCCAGCGTCCGCACCGTGCACCTTCCACCGTTCATGGCTGACCAGCTTGCCGGGCATCGGGAGCGCAATCCCGACGCGCGGTTCGTGTTCACCGGGGCCCACGGGGGACTGCGTCGCCGGTCCAACTTCCGCCGTCGGGTCTGGCTGCCCGCTCTTGCCGGGGATGAGGAACAGGGGTGGGCACCGCTGAACCAGGAGATGCATTTCCATGATCTGCGGCATAGACACGAGCCTCGTCGTGGCCCGGGTGACGTCAGACGGTTCCGGGATCCGCCTCCGGAATGGGCAGGCGATCAATTTTGCGCTGTTCACCTGGTTACTCGAGCAGTACCACGTCGGATACGGGGGGGGGGTTGGCGGAGCTCCAGCCGAAGGCGCAGGAGTGGCAGAAAAAGAAAAAAAGGCAAGCGGGTCGGTACCGGGGTGGAAAGGTTGCTGCTGATCGTGTTGCGGTGTTGGAGGAGTTGGCGGAGCAGGCGCCGCTGGCTGTGGAGCAAGAGGCGGAGCTGGCGGAGCTCCAGACGAAGGTGGCGCACTGGAAGAAAAGGAACGAGACTGTCGCGAAGTATCGCAGGCTGGGAAGGGCGGCTGCCGCCAGGGTTGCGGAGCTGGAGGCGTTGAAGGAGCGGGGGCCGCTGACTGAGGAGCAGGAGACGGAGCTGGCGGGGCTGCAACCGAAGGGGCAGGGGCGGGGGCGGAAGAAGCAGGACCGGGAGGTGACGGAGACCGGGGTGGGTGGTCCGGTGGCCGATCGGGTTGCGGGGTCGGAGGGGGTGTCGGGGTGGGCTGGGGCTGATCAGGACTACTTGGACGTGTGGTCGGCTGATGTCGATCTGGATGCGTGGCTTGCTCGGGTGGTGCCGGATGAATTGGGGGTACAGGTGCCGCAGGGCACCGCGGATGCTGGGGTGATGCTGGACGCGGGTGCTTATGAGGAGTTTGTCGCGACCGAGTTGCCCGCGTTCCTGGGACCGGATGCCGTCGACGATGCTGCGGTTGCCGGGGGGTTTGATTTCGCCGGTTTCCTCCCCGACTACACCGAGGGGCAGGGTTCCGTTGGGTTGTTTGGGGGTGAAGGCCCTGACGGTCTGTTTTTCGGTGAGCCGTTTTCGGAGGATGAGGTGTGGCCGGACGCGGGGGATGCGGTGGAGTCTGGGGTGTGGGCGGTTGCAGATTCGGTACCGGGGGGTGAGTCGGTTGGGACTTGGGATCGGTTCCTGCCGGGGGTGAACCAGGCCAATTATGTTTCCGGTGATGACCGTTTTCAGGTGAATTGCCTGGAGGCGTTTGTGGCGCTTCATAATTCTGTCAAGTTCGGTCGGCAGTTTGTGGCGGGGCCGGCTGGTGGTGATCGGGATCCGGGTCGGTTGGAGGTGGCGTTCGGGGCGACGGCTCGGCGGGTGGGTGGTGTGGCCGGGGCTGAGCGGTCTGTGCGCGGTGGGCCGGTGGGTGTGGTTGTGCCGGTGATTTACCAGCGTGCGGACGGTAGTGCGCATGTGATTGCTGCGGTGCATGCGGGAGAGGGCGGTGAGCAAGGGCGGGTCGTTCTGCTGGATGCGCAGAAGGGGGAGGAAGCCGAGGCCGCTGATGTTCTGGCTGCGGCCGGGGTGTGGGTGATTCCGGTGTCGGGGGTGGAAGTGGAGGGGGAGGTGGTGTTGCCGCCCGGTGGTTCCCGGTGGCGGAGCCAGGACGGGGGGTCTGGGTTGCCGACCGTGGTGACGGGTCTGAAACGGCGGGGTGGTGTGTCCGGGCCGGTGGCGGGCAAAGCCGGGGCGAAGGGCACGAAGAGGACGTGGGGGGCGGCTGGGCAGGGTTCGCGGGAGGAGGAGGTTGGGGAGAGTTCTCGGGGGGTTAAGCGGCGGAAGGTGGACGCAGCCGCTGCTGTTGGGGCTGTTTCCGGGAGTCTGGGCGATGGCGGGAGTGGGGTGCGCGCGCCGACGGAGCAGGCAGCACAGCAGGACCCGAGCGCGGAGCGGAAACCGAAAC
>NZ_GL877881.1:153517-158429 GCF_000194155.1 Saccharopolyspora spinosa NRRL 18395 | reverse complement strand
GCGGCGGAAGGTGGACGCGGCCGCTGCTGTTGGGGCTGTTTCCGGGAGTCCGGGTGATGGTGGGAGTGGGGCGCCGACGGAGCAGGCAGCACCGCAGGACCCGAGTGCGGAGCGGAAACGGAAACAGAAGGCAAGGAGCGCGAAGCATTACCAGGCGAGAAAGGCTGCTGTCGATCGTGTTGCGGTGTTGGAGGCGTTGGCGGAGCAGGGGCCGCTGACTCTGGAGCAGGAGGCGGAGTTGGCCGAGCTTAGGCCGAAGGCACAGCGGAAGCAGAAAAAGAAGGAAAAGAGCGCGAAGCGGTCCCGGGAGGGAAGGGCTGCTGTCGATCGTGTTGTGGACAACACGTTCACCCCATCCGATGCCTCCGATACTTCCGATGGTTCGAGACAGTCTGATGTGGATTCCGTTTTCCCGGTCGGGCCGGTGGATTCGGCTGCGGTGCCGGTGCCCTCCGGTAAAGGCCCCGTGGTATCCGCTGTTGTGGATGGCAAGGACGGTAAGGATGTTCAGGGTGGTAAGGAGGGTGCTGGTGGCGGTGGTAGGGCGGGTGCTGGTGGCAGTGTGAGGGGCGGGGATGCGATGGGTGGTAGGCTGCTGCCGATCGTGTTGCGGAGTTGGAGGCGTTGGCGGAGCAGGGGCCGCTGACTGGGGAGCAGGAGGCGGAGCTGGCGGAACTCCAGCCGAAGGCGCAGCAGAAGGCGCAGCAGAAGCAGAAAAAAAATGACTATAACGCGGCGCGGGCCCGGGCGGGAAGGGCCGCTGCAGCCCGGGTTGTGGAGTTGGAGGCGTTGGCGGAGCAGGGGCCGCTGACGGTGGAGCAGGAGGCGGAGCTGTCGGAGCTTCGGCCGAAGGCGCAGCAGTGGCAGAAACCAAAGGACGGGCACGCGGATTGGTACGGGGCGGGAAAGACTGCTGCTGCCTGTGTTGCGGTGTTGGAGGAGTTGGCGGGGCGGGGTGGATCGTGCGGGGTGGGTATGACCCTCGGACGTTGGGGGGCCCGTTGGTGGGGGATTCTGCCGAATCCAGCCTGAGCGGGGTGGGGTGGTCCGGTGTGGAGGTGCGGGGTGAGGGGGTGAGATCGGGGTTGGAGAGGGTTCAGGAGGAACGTTCGGGGCGGGGTGGCGCGCGACGGCGGTTGTCCTGGCCTGGTGGTGGGCGGGTGGGTGGTGTCGGGTCGGTGGGTGGCGGTGGGCGGGGTGGAGGGTGCTGATGGCGGTGGTAAGGCGGGTGCTGGTGGCGGTGTGAGGGGCGGGGATGCGATGGGTGGTGTTCAGGTGATGCAGGGTTCTGGGCAGGAACGGCCGGGTACGCCGCCGCCTGCATATCCTGATGCGGTAGCGGGTTTTGGTTCGGGCCGGTCGGTGACATCGCCTCCGCCGTACAGTCTGGTTGCCGGTGATGATCAGGCAGTGGCGGGCGTGGATGGTGTGGATGTGCCTGGGAACCGGCCGCTGCTGGTGGCGGGTTGGTGGAGTTCGTGCGGGGTGGTGTCGCGGTTTCCCCGGGTGGGCCTGTGCTGCTGGTCGCGCAGGGCAATCCGGGTGCAGGTGCAGGTGCAGGTGCGGTGGTCTCGCCGGGTCAGGGTTCGGCCCTGGCCCAGGGCGTGGGGCGTGATGTTGTCGCGGTGATGCCGGGGCAGGGTGGGCGTGGGCCGCAGTGGATGGTGTTCGGTGCGGATGGTTCGGCTAGGCCGGTGGGTGGGTCCGGTGGTCTGGTGCCGGCGCGGAGGTGGTTGCTCGTGGGGGGTTGGTGGAGTTCGTGCGGGATGGTGTCGCGGATTCCCCGGGTGGGCCTGTGCTGCTGGTCGCGCAGGGCAATCCAGGTGCAGGTGTGGCGGTGTCGTCTGGTCAGGGTTCGGCCCTGGCGCGGGCTATGGGGCGTGATGTTGTCGCGTTGATGCCGGGGCCGGGTGGGCGTGGGCCGCGGTGGACGGTGTTCGGTGCGGATGGTTCGGCTAGGCCGGGGGGGGGGTCCGGGGGCTTGGTGGGGATGTGTCTGCGAACCGGCCGCTGGAGGTGCATGCCTCGCAGACGCCGGACTCACTGGCGGTGACCCCGAATGTTTCTGGTGTGCCCGCGAATGCCGCGCTGGCGGAGACTGTCAGTTCTGAGTCTGTCGTGGACTCCGACGGTCGTGTGGTGTTCCCGGAGCATGGGTCCTCGGTGGATGGCTTGATCGGCCGCGATGGGGATTCCGGTCTCGGTTGCGGGGCGTGGGGATTCGCATCGTCTGGGTGTTGCTGCGGTGTCGGCGGATTCGGTGACACGGTCGGCGGAGGGGTCGCAGGTGGCCTCGTATCCGCACAGCCCGGGGCGACGATCAGGTCTGCCACGGACACGATGCGGGATACCGGTGGGATGCCGGTGCGGCAGTGGTCGGCGTGGGATCTGCGTCGTGAGATCGATGGGGCGAGGCAGGGGGGCTGGTCTGGTGATGATGAGTTGGCGGCGGGGTGGATCGTGCGGGGTGGGTATGACCCTCGGACGTTGGGGGGCCCGTTGGTGGGGGATTCTGCCGAATCCAGTCCGAGCGGGGTGGGGTGGTCCGGTGTGGAGTGAGGAGTTGGCGGAGCAGTGGCCGCTGACTGTGGAGCAGGAGGCGGAGTTGGCGGAGCTCCAGCCGAAGGTGGCGCAGCAGAGGCAGAAACAGAAGGAAAGAGACGCGACGTATCAACGGACGGGAAAGGTCGCTGCTGGTCGGGTTGTGGAGTTGGAGGTGTTGAAGGGGCAGGGGTCGTTGACTGTGGAGCAGGAGGCGGAGTTGGCGGAGCTCCAGCCGAAGGCGCAGCAGTGGGGGCGGAAGAAGAGGGCTGACTGAGGCGCAGGCGGCGGAGCTGGCGGAGCTCCGCCCGAAGGCGCAGCAGTGGCAGAAAAAGAAGGAAGAGAAAGCGGAATGGAACCGGGCGAGAAAGGCTGCTGCTGTCCGTGTTGCGGTGTTGGAGGCGTTGGAGGGGCTGACTGAGGCGCAGGCGGCGGAGCTGGCGGAGCTCCGCCCGAAGGCGCAGCAGTGGCAGGCTCCGGTCGAAGGTGGCGGGGCGGAAGAAGAAGGCCCTGGGCGTGACGGAGACCGGGGTGGGTGGCCCGGTGGTCGGGAGGGGTGCTAGGCCGGAGGGGGTATCGGGGTGGACTAAGGCTGATCAGGACGACGTGGACGTGTGGTCGGCTGACATTGATCTGGGTGGGTGGCATGTTCGGGCGGTGGCGGATGTAGGTGGGGTGCTCAGGGTGGGGGGTCTGGGTTGCCGGCCGTGGTGACGGGTCCGAAGCGTCAGCCTCGCGTTGGGCCGGTGGCGGGGAAAGCTGGCGCGAGTGCGGGGAGTTCGTGGGGGGAGGCTGGCGAGGGTTCGCGAGGGAAGGCTGGGGAGAGTTCGCGGGGGGTTAAGCGCCGGAAGGTGGACGCTGCTGCGGCTGTTGGGGCTGTTTCCTGGAGTCCGGGTGATGGTGGGAGTGGGGTGCTCACGGCGACGAGAAAAGGAAGAAATGGGACGCGAAGTATCACAGGGCGAGAAAGACCGAAGCCGATCGTGTTGTGGAGTTGGAGGCGTTGGAGGGGCTGACTGTGGAGCAGGAGGTGGAGTTGGCGGGGCTTCGGCCGAAGGCGGAGCAGTGGCAGAAAAGGAAGGAAGGGTTCGCGGAGCGGTACCGGGCGAGAAAGGTTGCTGCCGCTCGGGTTGTGGAGTTGGAGGCGTTGAAGGGCGCGCGAATTATAACCGGGAGGGGAAGGCTGCTGCCGATCGTTTTGTGGAGTTGGAGGCGTTGAAGGAGCAGGGGCCGTTGACTGTGGAGCAGGTGGCGGAGTTGGCGGAGCTCCGGCCGAAGGCGCAACGGCGGCAGAAAAGGAAGGAAACGGACGCGAAGTATCACCGAAAGCGAAAGGCTGCTGCTGATCGGGTTGCGGTGTTGGAGGAGTTGAAGGAGCGGGAGCAGCTGACTGAGGAGCAGGAGGCGGAGTTGGCGGAGTTCCAGCCGAGCTGACTGTGGAGCAGGAGGCGGAGCTGGCGGAGCTCCGGCCGAAGGCACAGCAGTGGCGGAAAAAGAAAGAATCTGCCGTGAATTATCGCAGGACGGGAAAGGCTGCTGTTGCCCGTGTTGCGGAGTTGGAGGCGTTGGCGGAGCAGGGCCCGCTGACGGAGGAGCAGGAGGTGGAGCTGAAAGAGCTCCAACCGGAGGCGGCGCATCAGAAGCAGAAACAGAGGGAATTTGCTACGGATTGGTACCGGGCGGGAAAGGTTGCTGCCGCTCGTGTTGCGGTGTTGGAGGCGTTGGACGAGCGGGGGCCGCTGACTGTGGAGCAGGAGGTGGAGCTGGCGGAGCTCCGGCCGAAGGCACAGCAGTGGCAGAAGTGGCAGAAAAGGAAGGATGCGGACGCGGATCGGTACCGGACCGGAAAGGCTGCTGGCGAACGGATTGAGGGTCCGGAGGGAGTATCGGGGTGGACTGGGGCTGATCAGGACGACTTGGACACGTGGTCGGCTGACGTCGATCTGGACGCGTGGCTTGATCAGGCGGTGGCGGATTTAGAAGCGGTGCAGGTGCCCCAAGGTGCGGCGGATGCTGGGGCGATGCTGGGCGAGGGTGCTTATGAGGAGTTCATCGCGAATGAGTTGCCCGCGTTCCTGGGACAGGATACCGGTGACGATGCTGCGGGTCCCGGCGGTGTTGGGTCGGTTGCCGGCGTGGATGATTTCGCTGGTTTCCTCCCCGACTACCACGACTTGGAGGGTTCCGTTGGGTTGTTTGGGGATGCGGTGTGGCCGGATGCGGGGGATGCGGTGGAGTCTGGTGTGTTGGGTGTCGCAGATCCGGTAGCGGGGGGTGAGTCGGTTGGGTCTTGGGATCGGTTCCTGCCGGGGGTGAATCAGGCGAATTATCATTCCGGTGATGAGCGTTATCAGGTGAACTGCCAGCAGGC
>NZ_GL877881.1:150415-153398 GCF_000194155.1 Saccharopolyspora spinosa NRRL 18395 | reverse complement strand
CGGGGGGTGATGGAGACCGTGGTGGGTGGGGCCCCGGTGGCGGGGCGGGATGAGCGGATTGCCGGGCCCGAGAGGGTATCGGAGTGGACTGGGACTGATCAGGACGGCGGGGACGCGTGGTCGGCTGACTTCGATCTCGGTACGTGGCTTGATCAGGCGGTGGCGGATTTAGCAGGGTCGGGGGATGCGGGTGCGGGAGGTCCCGGGGTGATGCTGGGCAAGGGCGCTTTTGGGAACGTTGTCGCGACCGGGTTGCCCGCGTTTCTGGGACAGGATGCCGGGGCGGATGATTTCGCCGGTTTCCTCCCCGACTACCACGACGGGACGGATCCCGTTGGGTTGTTCGGGGTCGAAGGGCCTGGCGAGGGACCTTTCGGTGACCCGTTTCCGGGAGGTGCGGTGTGGCCCGATGGGGGGTGGCCGGATGCGGTGGGTGAGGATGCGGGGGGTGCGGTGGGGTCTGGGGACCGGTTTGTGCAGGGGGTGAACCAGGCCAGTTACTTCTTTGGTGATGCGCGTTTTCGGGTGAATTGCCTGGAGGCGTGTGTGGCGTTCCATAATTCGGTGAAGTTCGGTCGGCAGTTCGTGGCGGGCCCGGCTGGTGATCGGGATCCGGCTCGGTTGGAGGCGGCGTTCGGGGCGACGGCCCGGCGGGTGGCTGGTGTGGCCGGGGCCGAGCGGTATGTGCGGAGCATGCCGGTGGGTGTGACTGTGCCGGTGATTTACCAGCGTGCCGACGGTAGTGCGCATGTGATCGCTGCGGTGCGTGCAGGAGACGGCGATGGGGTGGATCTGCTGGATGCGCAGAAGGGGGAGGTCGCCGAGGCCGCTGATGTCCTGGCTGCGGCCGGGGTGTGGGTGATTCCGGTGCCGGGGGCGGAAGTGGAGGGGGAGGTGGTGTTGCCGCCCAGTGGTTCCGGGCTGCGTCGCGAGGACGGGGGGTCCGGACTGCCCGCCGAGGTGACGGGTCCAAAACGTCGGCGCGGAGTGTCCGGGCCGGTGGCGAGGAAAGCCGGCACGAGTGCGGAGAGTTCGCGGGGGGTTAAGCGGCGGAAGGTGGAAGTATCCGCTGCTGTTAGGGCTGTTTCCGGGAGTCGGGGTGATGGCGGGAGTGAGGTGCGCACACCGACGGATCAGGCAGCACAGCAGGACCCGAGTGCGGAGCGGAAATGGAAACAGAAGGAAACCAACGCGAAGCATTACCAGGCGAGAAAGGCTGCTGTCGCCAGGGTTGCGGAGTTGGAGGCGTTGAGGGACCAGGGGCCGCTTACTGTGGAGCAGGAGGCGGAGCTGGTGGAGCTCCAGCCGAAGGCACAGCAGTGGCAGAAAAAGAAGGATGCGGACGCGGCTTGTTGGGGCTGTTTCCGGCAGTCCGGGTGATGGTGGGAGTGGGGTTCTTACGCCGACGGATCAGGCAGTACAGCAGGACCCGGATGCGGAGCGGAAACGGAAACGGCGGGAAAAGGACGCGGAGCGGACCCGGGCCGGAAAGGTTGCTGCTGATCGTGTTGCGGTGTTGGAGGAGTTGGCGGAGCAGGGGCCGGGGAGAGGGGGGGGGTGTTGGGGGACCCCCAGCCGAAGGCGCAGCAGAAGGAGCAGCAGAAGGAGCAAAAGAAGGAAAGGAACGCGAAGAATTACCAGGCGAGAAAGGCCGCTGTCGCCCGGGTTGTGGAGTTGGAGGCGTTGAAGGAGCAGGGGCCGCTGACTGAGGAACAGGTGGCAGAGTTGGCGGAGCTTCAACCGAAGGGTTGCCGATCGGGTTGTGGTGTTGGAGGCGTTGGCGGAGCGGGGGCCGTTGACGGTGGAGCAGGTGGCGGAGTTGGTGGAGCTTCGGCCGAAGGCGCTCCAGTGGCAGAAAAAGAAGGATTATGAGGCGGCGCGGACCCTGGCGCGAAAGGTTGCTGCCGATCGGGTTGTTGTGTTGGAGAAGTTGACGGAGCAGGGGCGCCTGACTGACGAGCAGGAGGCGGAGCTGGCGGAGCTCCGGTCGACTGCTGCCGCTCGTGTTGCGGAGTTGGAGGAGTTGGCGGGGCGGGGGCCGCTGACTGACGAGCAGGCGACCGAGCTGGCGGAGCTCCGGTCGAAGGTGGCGGCGCGGGGGCGCAAGAAGAAGGACCGGGATGTGACGGAGACCGGGGTGGGTGACCCGGTGGTTGGGCGGGGTGCGGCGGATGCTGGGGTGATGCTGGGCGCGGATGCTTATGAAGAGCCGAGGCTGTTGATGTCCTGGCTGCGGCCGGGGTGTGGGTGATTCCGGTGCCGGGGGCGGAAGTGGAGGGGGAGGTGGTGTTGCCGCCCAGTGGTTCCGGGCTGCGTCGCGAGGACGGGGGGTCCGGACTGCCCGCCGAGGTGACGGGTCCAAAACGTCGGCGCGGAGTGTCCGGGCCGGTGGCGAGGAAAGCCGGCACGAGTGCGGAGAGTTCGCGGGGGGTTAAGCGGCGGAAGGTGGACGAAGTCGTTGCTGTTAACCGGCCGCTGGAGGTGCATGCCTCGCAGACGCCGGACTCACTGGCGGTGACCCCGAATGTTTCTGGTGTGCCTGCGGATGCCGCGCTGGCGGAGACTGGCAGGTCTGGGTCTGTCGTGGACTCCTACGGTGATGTGCCCGTGGGGCAAGCGACGTCGCCGAGTGGGATGACCGGCCGCGATGCCGATTCTTATGTGGACTCGGTCGCGGGGCGTGGGGATTCGGATCGTCTGGATGTTGCTGCGGTGTCGCCGGATTCGGCGACACCGTCGGTGGAGGGGGCGCAGGCGGTCCCGCCTCCGTATCAGGATCCGGCGGCGGGCGTGCCTGCGGGGCTGCCGGTGGATGCGGTGCGGGTGCTGGTGCCGGCGGAGGTGGTTGCTGGTGGCGGGTTGGTGGAGTTCGTGCGGGGTGGTGTCGCGGATTCCACGGGCGGGCCTGTGCTGCTGGTCGCGCAGGGCAATCCGGCTGCGGGTGTGGTGGTCTCGCCTGGTCAGGGTTCGGCCCTGGCACAGG
>NZ_GL877881.1:146549-149046 GCF_000194155.1 Saccharopolyspora spinosa NRRL 18395 | reverse complement strand
CAGCGGCGTGGGCAATCTGGCGGGCTTGGTGTGGCGGGGCAAGCTGCACCCGGAAGGCCCAAGCCCCTACCTCGACGACACCAGCCGACGTGAAGGCGACAGCGCCGAGACCACCGATGGCGGCGGGTTCGGCGCGGAGAAGACCCCGCTGCCGGGGACAGGGTCCGGGTCGCAGACAGGGGACATCCCTGGCTCCCCGGGCAAGGACACCCCATCCGATGCCTCCGATGCCTGGGATGCCTCGGATGGCTCGAAGCCGTCTGATGTGGACTCTGTTTTCCTGGTCGGGCCGGTGGATTCGGCTGCGGTGCCGGTGCCCTCCGGTAAAGACCCCGTGGTGTCCGCTGTTGTGGACGGCAAGGACGTCAAGTACGTCAAGGGCGGTAAGGAGGGTGCCGTTGGCAGCGTGCCGGGCGGAAAGCCGACTCGTGACGTTCCAGAGGTGCCAGGTCATCAGCAGCACCGGCCGGGCGCAGCGCTGCCGGCGTATTCCGATGGGGTCGTGGGGTCCGAGCAGCACCGGGCGGACACACCACCACCGGCGTATTCCGATGAGGTAGTGGGGTTTGGGCGGGAACGGCCGGGGACGCCGCCTCCGCCGTATAGTCCGGTTGCCGGTGATGATCAGGCAGTGGCGGGCGTGCTTGGTGGGGATGTGTCTGCGAACCGAGGCCGCTGATGTCGTGGCTGCGACCGGGATGTGGGTGATTCCGGTGCCGGGGGCGGAAGTGGTGGGGGAGGTGGTGTTGCCGCCCAGTGGTTCCTGGTGGCGGGGTCAGGGCTGGGGGTCTGGGTTGCCCGCCGTGGTGGCGGGTCCGAAGCGTGGGGGTGGTGTGTCCGGGCCGGTGGCGGGCAAAGCCGGGGCGAAGGGCACGAGAAGGCTGCTGCCGCTCGTGTTGCGGAGTTGGAGGAGTTGGCGGGGCAGGGGCCGTTGACGGTAGAGCAGGAGGCGGAGGTGGCGGAGCTTCGGCGGAAGGCGCAGACGTGGCAGAAAAAGAAGGAAAGAGACGCGGAGCGGTCCCGGACAGGAAGGGCCGCTGCCGCTCGTGTTGCGGAGTTGGGGGAGTTGGCGGGGCGGGGGGCGGTGAGAAAGGTTGCTGCCGCCCGGATTGCGCTGTTGGAGGAGTTGAAGGAGCAGGGGCCGCTGACTGTGGAGCAGGAGGTGGAGCTGGCGGAGCTTCAGCCGAAGGTGGTGCAGCAGAAGCAGAAACAGAAGGAAAGAGACGCGGGACGGTACTGGGCGGGAAGGGCTGCTGCCGCCCGGGTTGCGGAATTGGAGGGGCTGGAGGGGCTGACTGGGGAGCAGGGGGTGGAGCTGGCGGAGCTTCGGTCGAAGGTGGCGGGGCGGGGGCGGAAGAAGGAGGTCCGGGAGGTGACGGAGAAAGGACGGTGCCGCCCGGTTTGTGGAGTTGGAGGCGTTGAAGGAGCAGGGGCCGCTGGCCGTGGAGCAGGAGGCGGAGCTGGCGGAGTTCCAGGCGAAGGTGGTGCAGCAGAAGCAGAAAAAGAAGGAGGGGGACGCGAAGCGGTACCAGGCGAGAAAGGCTGCTGCTGCCCGTGTTGTGGAGTTGGAGGCGTTGGCGGAGCAGGGGCCGGTGTTGGAGGAGTTGGCGGGGCGGGGGCGGCTGACGGTGGAGCAGGAGGCGGAGTTGGCGGAGCTTCAGCCAAAGGCGGAGCAGTGGCAGAAAAAGAAGGAGGGGGACGCTGCGCGGTCCCTGGCGGGAAAGGTTGCTGCCGATCGGGTTTCGGTGTTGGAGGTGTTGGCGGGGCGGGGGCGGCTGCTGCTGTTGGGGCTGTTTCCGGGAGTCCGGGTGATGGCGGGAGTGGGGTGCTCACGGCGACGGATCAGGCGGCCCAGCAGGACCCGAGTGCGGAGCGGAAACAGAAACAGAAGGAGAGGAACGCGAAGCAGCACCAGGCGATAAAAGCTGCTGTCGAACGTGTTGCGGAGTTGGAGGCGTTGGCGGGGCGGGAGGGGCTGACTGGGGAGCAGGAGGTGGAGCTAGCGGAGCTTCGGCCGAAGGCGCAGCAGTGGCGGAAACGGAATAAGGGATTCACGGATCGGTACCGGTACCGGGCGGGCAAGGCGGCTGTCGCCCGGGTTGCGGAGTTGGAAGGGCTGGAGGGGCTGACTGAGGCGCAGGAGGTGGAGCTGGCGGAGCTTCGGCCGAAGGCGCAGCAGGCGCAGCAGTGGCAGAAAAGGAAGGAATCTGTCGCGAAGTATCGCAGGGAGATGAAGGCTGCTGTCGCCCGTGTTGCGGTGTTGGAGGAGTTGGAGGGGGAGGAGCGGCTGACTGAGGAGCAAAAGGTGGAGTTGGCGGAGCTCCGGTCGAAGGCGGCGGGGCGGAAGCAGGACCAGGACGTGACGGGGACCTGGGTGGGTGGCCCGGGGGTCGGGCGGGGTGCGGGGCCGGAGGGGGTGTCGGGGTGGACTGAGACTGATCAGGACGACTGGGACGGGTGGTCGGCTGACGTCGATCTGGCTGCGTGGCTTGATTGG
>NZ_GL877881.1:105149-145350 GCF_000194155.1 Saccharopolyspora spinosa NRRL 18395 | reverse complement strand
CGAGCAGTACGTGCGGAGCATGCCGGTGGGTGTGGCTTTGCCGGTGATTTACCAGCGTTCTGACGGTAGTGCGCATGTGATCGTTGCGGTGCATGCAGGAGACGGCGATGGGGTGGATCTGCTGGATCCGCAGAAGGGGGAGGAAGCCGAGGCCGCTGATGTCCTGGCTGCGACCGGGATGTGGGTGATTCCGGTGCCGGGGGCGGAAGTCGATCGGGAGGGGGTTTTGCCGCCCAGTGGTTCCGGGCTGGGCAGCCAGGACTGGGGGGCAGGGCTGCCCACCGAGGTGATGGGTCCGAAACGTCGGGGTGGTGTGTCCGGGCCGGTGGCGAGGAAAGCTGGCACGAAGAGGACGCCGGAGGAGGTTGGCCAGGGTTCGCGGGGGGAGGCTGACCAGGGTTCTGCGCGGGTTAAGCGGCGGAAGGTGGACGCAGCCGCTGTTGTTGGGGGGGAGTCCGGGTGATGGTGGGAGTGGGGTACTCACTGCGACGGATCAGGCAGTACAGCCGGACCCGAGTGCGGAGCGGAAATGGAAGAAGAACGAACAGAAAGCGAAGCGGTACCGGGCGGGAATGGCTGCTGCTGCCCGTGTTGTGGAGTTGGAGGCGTTGAAGGAGCAGGGGCCACTGACTGGGGACCAGGAGGCGGAGCTGGCGGAGCTTCGGCCGAAGGCGCAGCAGTGGCAAAAAAAGAAGGAAGAGGACGCGAAGCGGCACCGGGCGAGAATGGCTGCTGCTGCCCGTGTTGCGGAGTTGGCTGGTCAGGAGACCGTGGCCCGGGACGAGACTGCTGCCCAGGCGAGGTCTGGCCAGGCGATGTCTGGCCAGGCGGGGTCGGTGGTCGGGGACGCGCAGCCCGGGGCGACGGTCAGCTCTGCCACGGACACGTTGCGGGGTGAGGCGGTGAGACGGGGGCCGCAGTCCACCCCGCTGCTGTTGCGGCCTAGTGGTTCCCGGTGGCGGGGTCAGGGTGAGGGCTCTGCGGGCGTGCCGGTGGGTGTGTCGGCGGCGGTGCCGGTGGGTGTGTCGGTGGATGCGGTGCGGGTGCTGGTGCCTGGGGATGTGGTTGCTGGTGGTGGGTTGGTGGAGTTCGTGCGGGGTGGTGTTGCGGATTCCGGGGGTGGGCCTGTGCTGTTGGTGTCTCAGGGTAATTCGGGTGCGGGTGTGGTGGTGTCGTCGGGTCAGGGTTCGGCTCTGGCGCGGGGTGTGGGGCGGGATGTTGTTGCGTTGGTGCCGGGGCCGGGTGGGCGTGGGTCGCAGTGGACGGTGTTCGGTGCGGATGGTTCGGCGAGGCCGGTGGGATGGAGAAGACCGCGATGGACATGAGGTGGTGGATCTGCTGGATGCGCAGAAGGGGGAGAAAGCCGAGGCCGTTGATGTCCAGGCTGCGACCGGGATGTGGGTGATTCCGGTACCGCGGGCGAAACCGGAGGGGGAGGTGGTGTTGCCGCCCAGCCGTTCCGGGTTGCGCAGCCAGGACGTGGGGTCCGAGCTGCCCGCCGTGGTGACGGGTCCGAAACGTCGGCGCGGTGAGTCCGGGCCGGTGGCGAGGGGAGCTGGCACGAGTGCGGGGAGGACGCCGGGGGAGGTTGGCGAGAGTTCCAGGAGGGTTAAGCGGCGGAAGGTGGACGCAGCCGCTGCTGTTGGGGCTGTTTCCGGGAGTTCGGGTGATGGCGGGAGCGGGGTGCTCACAGGCGTTGGCGGAGCAGGGGCCGCTGACTGACGAGCAAGAGGTGGAGCTGGCGGAGCTTCGGCCGAAGGCGCAACAGAAGCAGAAAAGGAAGGTAAGGGAGGCGGAGCGGTACCAGGTGGGAAAGGCTGCTGTCGCCCGTGTTGCGGGGTTGGGGACCGTGGTGACGGGTCCGAAACGTCGGGGTGGTGTGTCCGGGCCGGTGGCGGGCAAAGCCGGCGGGAAGGGCACGAAGAGGACGCGGGGGGAGGCTGGCCAGGGTTCGCGGGAGGAGGCTGGGGAGGGTTCTGGGGGCGGTAAGCGGCGGAAGGTGGACACGGCCGCTGCTGTTGGGGCTGTTTCTGGGAGTCCGGGTGATGGTGGGAGTGGGGTGCTCACGCCGACGGATCAGGCAGCCCAACAGGGTGGGAAGGGCTGCTGTCGATCGTGTTGCGGAGTTGGAGGCGTTGAAGGAGTGGGGGCCGCTGACGGTGGAGCAGGTGGCGGAGTTGGCGGAGCTCCAACCGAAGGCACAGAAGTGGGAGAAAAGGAAGGAATGCAGAGCGAAGTATCGCAGGGCGAGAAAGGTTGCTGCCGCCCGGATTGCGGAGTTGGAGGCGTTGAAGGAGTGGGGGCCGCTGGCGGTGGAGCAGGTGGCGGAGCTGGCGGAGCTCCGGGCTGTTGCCGATCGTGTTGCGGTGTTGGAGGCGTTGGCGGAGCGGGGGCCGTTGACGGTAGAGCAGGCGGTGGAGTTGTCGGAGCTTCGGCCGAAGGTGGCGCAGCAAAAGCAGAAAAAGAAGGAAAAGAACGCGAAGCAGTACCGGGCGACGATCAGGTCTGCCACGGACACGATGCGGGATACCGGTGGGATGCCGGTGCGGCAGTGGTCGGCGTGGGATCTGCGTCGTGAGATCGATGGGGCGAGGCAGGGGGGCTGGTCTGGGGGCGGTGAGTTGGCGGCGGGGTGGATTGTGCGGGGCGGGTATAACCCTCGGACGTTGGTGGGTCCGCTGGTGGGGGATTCTGCCGAATCCAGCCTGAGCGGGGTGGTGGTCTGGTGTGGGGTTGCGGGGTGAGGGGGTGAGGCGGGGGTCGGGGACGGTTCAGGAGCAACGTTCGGGGTGGGGTGGCGTGCGACGGCGGTTGTTCTGGCCTGGTGGTGGTCGGGTGGATGGTGTTGGGTCCGTGGGTGGCGGTGGGCGAGGTGTGGTGGGTGTGCCGGATACCGGGCGGGGGTTCCGGGCTGCCCGCCGAGGTGACGGGTCCGAAACGTCGGCGCGGTGTGTCCGGGCAGGTGGGGGAGGGAGCCGGCGCGAGTGCGGGGAGTTCGCGGGGGGAGGCTGACCAGGGTTCGCGGGGAGAGGTTGCCGAGAGTTCGCGGGGGGGTAAGCGGCGGAAGGTGGACGCATCCGCTGTTGTTGGGGCTGTTTCCGGGAGTCCGGGGTGTTGGAGGCGTTGGCGGAGCGGGGGCCGCTGACTGAGGAGCAGACAGCGGAGCTGGGCGGCGCTTCGGCCAAGGCGCAGCAGCGGCAGAAAAAGAAGGAAAGGGAGGCGGGTCGGTCCCGGGAGGGAAAGGCGGCTGCCCCCCGGATTGCGGAGTTGGAGGAGTTGGCGCAGCGGTGGCCGCTGACTGGGGGGCACGGAGCTGGCGGAGCTTCGGTCGAAGGTGCAGCAGTGGCAGAAAAAGAACGATGGGGTCGCGAAGCGTCGCAAGGCGAGAAAGGCCGAAGCCGATCGGGTTGCGGAGTTGGAGGAGTTGGCGGGGCGAGGGCCGTTGACCGAGGGGCAGGCGGCGGACCTGGCGGCGCTCCGGCCGAAGGTGGCGGAGCGGAGGCAGCAAGCGAAGGAAGGAGACGCGAAGTATCGCCAGGCGGTAAAGGCTGCTGCCGATCGGGTTGCGGAGGGGCCGCTGACTGAGGAGCAGGAGGCGGAGTTGGTGGAGCTCCAGCCGAAGGCGCAGCAGTTGAAGAAAAAGCAGGATGCAGACGCGGCGCGGTCCCACGCGAGAAAGGTTGCTGCCGCCCGGATTGCGCTGTTGGAGGCGTTGGCGGAGCGGGAGCGGCTGACTGGGGAGAAGGAGGTGGAGTTGGCGGACCTTCAGCCGAAGGTGGCGCAGCAGAAGCAGAAACAGAAGGAAAGCAACGTAAAGCATTGCGTTGGCGGAGCAGGGGCCGCTGACGGTGGAGCAGGAGGCGGAGTTGGCGGAGCTCCAATCGAAGGTGGCGCAGCAGAAGCAGAAACAGAAGGAAAGGAGCGCGAAGAATTACCAGGTGAGAAAGGCTGCTGCCGACCGGGTTGTGGAGTTGGAGGCGTTGGTGGAGCTGGGGCCGCTGACGGTGGAGCAGGAGGCGGAGTTGGCGGAGCTTCAGCCGAAGGGCGCGAAGGCTCGCTGGCGGAGAAGGGCTGCTGCCGCCCGTGTTGCGGAGTTGGAGGAGTTGGCGGAGCGGGGGCCGCTGAGTGAGGAGCAGGTGGCGGAGCTGGTGGCGCTCCGCCCGAAGGCGCAGCAGCAGCAGAAAATCAACGAAAGTGCCGTGAAGCACCGCAGGGCGGAAAAGGCTGCTGCTGATCGGGTTGATGCGCAGACGGGGGAGGAAGTCGAGGCCGCTGATGTCCAGGCTGCGACCGGGATGTGGGTGATTCCGGTGTCGGAGGTGGAACCAGCGGAGCCGGTGGTGTTGCCGCCCAGTGGTACCGAGCTGCGGTGCCAGGACGGGGGATCCGGGTTGCCGACCCAGGTGACAGGTCCGAAGCGTCGGGGTGGTGTGTTCGGGCCGGTGGCGGGGAAAGCCGGCGAGAGTGCGGGGAGGACGCGGGGGGAGGCTGGTGAGGGTTCCGGGGGGTCAAGCGGCGGAAGCTAGACGCAACCGCTGCTGCTGCTGGGGCTGTTTCCGGGAGTCCGAGGTGCTCACGCCGACGGAGCAGGCAGCACAGCAGGACCCGAACGCGGAGCGGAAACAGAAACAGAAGGAAAGATCCTGCATCACGAATGAACCCATTCTGGGAGGACGGCGTCCTCCCGATTTTGGCCCGTCCGCGGCTTACACAGCTGGCATGACACGGCTGGCATGACAGGGCCGCTGCGGGGCGAGCGCCACCATCGATGAGCACGCCTGGACACCGGTTCGCTAACCCGAGGCCGCCCAGGATCCCTACACCGGCGAATGGATCTCTGATGCCGAGGTCGCCGAAACCACCCACACCGCCTTCGCCGGGACGAAACACGAGATCACCGCACGACTGATTGTCCGGCGTGTCAAGGACAAAAGCTCTGCTGATGCACTGTTTCCGGTCTGGCGTCACCACACGTTCCTCACCAAAACACTGTCCACAGTAGACGATGATGTGACACGCCGGCAGTAGCCCGCGATCAGCATCCGTTCCCAGTGGACGAGTCCCTCACGTGATGTGTCCGATGTCAGGTGCCCGGCTTGGCTCGGTGCAACGAGGCTTGAGCCATACCAAACCCTCCAGTCTCTGCCATAATATGGAAGTCGATGAGATGTGCCAACTTCTCGTCAAGTGACATGATCCCAGCTCAGGCTCACCAAACTGGGCACGTGCTTGACATCAGGTGGAAACGAACTCATCATTTCGCACGCAGCACAACGGGGAGTTGCCATATGGTGGAAGTAGAAGGAGCTCAGGCGGCCTACCGGCTCCTGGACGTGCTCAGTGAGCTAGGCGTCCATGCTGACGGCGTCCAGCTGTCCGGAATGGCCCGTACCCTCGAGCTGCCGCTGAGCACGACTCGCCGCCTCTTGCGCGTGTTGTGTGATCGCGGGTTTGCCGTGCAGGACGAGGTCACACGGCTCTACCAGTTGGGACCACAGGCCCGGATCCTCGGCACCGTACGGCTCGACCGCCGTACCCTCGCTGAGTTGTCCCTGCCTGTCCTCGAGGAGCTGCGCGAGCGGAGCGCGGAGACGGTCTTCCTGTCGGTGCGTGACGGCCTCGAGCTCAGTTACGTCGAGTGCTTGCGCTCACCGCAGCCGGTACAGATGTACGGCGAGGTCGGCCAGCGCGTTCCCCTGCACGCGACGGCCCAGGGCAAGGCGATCCTCGCGTTCCTTCCGGAGGTGCTGGTCGAGCGGTTGTTGCCGCGTCTGGACTACACGCGCTTCACACGCAACACGCTGGCGAGCATGCCTGCGCTGCGGGCCGAGCTGGACACGGTCCGCAGTCGGCGCTACGCCACGAATCTCGAAGAGCGCGAGCCTGACGTGCGGTCTGTCGCCGCCCCGATACTGGACCAGCTCGGCAACGCCGTCGCGTCGGTGTGCGTCGGGGCTCCGGCGTACCGGCTCGACGACCACCGGATCCACGAGGAGCTCGCCCCGCTGCTGCGGAAGGCCGCCGACCAGATCGCGACCTCACTGTTCCCGCGCGTCGCCGCGGCATCCCCGCGCCGCACACCGCGCCGAACCTGACCGGGCTCCCGCCCGGCTTCTTCCGACCCTCACATCGAAGGAACGACGTGTCACACACATCATCAGAGGGCCACGACGGCTTCGCCCGACTGGACGGCCGCACAGTCGTGGTCACCGGCGCGGCAGGGGGCATCGGCTCAGCCACGTCCGATGTGCTCGTCCGCGCGGGTGCACAGGTCGTCCTGGCGCACGGGCCAGGCGAGGCCGACGCGCACGCAGCGGCACAGCTCGTCGCCACGCTCGGTGAGGATCGGGCCTGTGCGGTGGCGGTCGACGTTCTCGATGAAGGGTCGGTAACCGATCTGTTCGAGGCCGCTTACGCGCGCTTCGGCCGGATCGACGCGTTGGTCACCGCCGCAGGTGTGATGGAACAGGTCCCGTTCGCGGACCTGGGTCCAGACGTCTGGCAGCACACGATCGGGATCAACCTGACCGGCACCTACCTGTGTGTCCGTGCCGCGCTGCCTTACCTGCAGCAAACGGGCCAGGCCTCGGTCGTGACGGTCTCGTCGCAGCTCGCCTACACCGGCGCCACGGACGTCGCCGCGTACACCGCATCAAAGGCCGGGATTCTCGGGCTGACCCGTGCGCTGGCTCACGAGCTCGGCCCGCGGATCCGAGTGAACGCGGTCGCCCCCGGTCCGATCGACACGCCCATGACGCGACCGCACGCGACCGCGGAATGGACCGAGCGAAAGACCTCGAGGATGGTCTTCGACCGGTTCGGCACCGCCGACGAGGTGGCCTCGGCGATCCGGTTCCTGGTCAGCGAGGCGGCTTCGTTCGTGACCGGTCAGACGATCAACGCCAACGGTGGGGGGGTCATGCCATGAGGCACCACGGAGAACTCCGGGCGCGGTTCGTGAGCGCCGAGGAGGCGGTGGCCCTCGTTCCGGACGGCGGGCGGCTGTTGATCGAAGCCTCCGGTGGTGGTGTGCTGGAGCCCGATCTGCTGCTGTCCGCGCTCGGTGACCGCTTCGCCCACACCGCCACGCCGACCGGCATCTCGGCGATGTCGTGCAGCGGGGTCGGCAACCGCGCGGGCTCGGGGATCGATCACCTGGCCCAACCCGGTCTGCTGGCCAGGATGGTCGCCGGGCACTGGGCCATGTCACCCAAACTGGCGAGCATGGCCCAGGACGGCGAGTTCGAGGCCTACAACCTCCCTCAGGGGGTCCTCGCCCAGCTGCTGCGCGAGACCGCCGCGGGCAGGCCCGGTCTCTTCACCCGCACCGGCTTGGGAACGTTCTGTGATCCGCGGGTCGACGGTGGTCGGCTCAACGACCGCACTACGGAGCAGTTGGTCAGGGCGACCGAGATCGACGGCGAGGAGTTCCTCCACTACCGCGCCCCGCGGTTCGATGTCGGCTTCATCCGGGGCACCACCGCGGATGAGAAGGGCAACATCACCCTCGAGCAGGAGGCAGCGAAGCTCGGGGTGCTGGCCGCGGCCACGGCCGTTCGCAACAGCGGCGGGATCGTGATCGCCCAGGTCAAGAGGGTCGCCCGGGCGGGCTCGCTGAAGGCGAAGGAGGTCGTGGTCCCGGCCCACCTCGTCGACTACGTCGTGGTCCACCCCGAGCAGCGCCAGACCGCCGAGACCGACTACGAGCCCGCCTTCTCCGGCGAGGTCGCCGTCCCTCTGGGCATGACCGAGCCTCTCCCGTTGACCGAGCGTGCCGTAGTCGCCCGCCGGGCCGCCGCGATGATCCCGCTTGGCGCGGTGGTCAACCTCGGGGTCGGCATGGCGGACGGCGTGGCCGCGATAGTCGCCGAGGAGGGCAGGCTCGACGAGCTCACCCTGACCGTCGAGCAGGGTCTTGTCGGCGGCGTCCCCGCCCGTGGGGTGATCTTCGGGGTCGCCTGGAATCCAGAGGCCGTCGTCGAGCACGCGGCCCAGTTCGACTTCTACGACGGCGGCGGGCTGGACGTCGCCTGTCTGGGATTCGCCGAGGTCGACGCGCTCGGCAACGTCAACTCCTCCCTCATCAACGGCCGAGTGTTTGGTGCGGGCGGATTTATCAACATCTCGCAGTCGGCGCACCGCGTGGTGTTCTGCGGGACTCTGACCGCGGGCGGGCTGCGCACTGAGATCGGCGACGGGCGGCTGACCGTGGTCACTGAGGGCCGGGTGCGCAAGTTCGTGCCCCGCGTGCACCAGCTGACCTTCTCCGCTGAGCGCGCCCTGGCCCGTGGCCAGGAGGTCTTTTACGTGACCGAGCGCGCCGTCTTCGAGTTGACCGAGCGCGGGGTCGCGCTCCGGGAGGTTGCCCCCGGCCAGACCGTCGAGGCCGTGGTCGCCCTCATGGACTTCGAGCCCATCGTCGACGGTCATGTCGGCACCATGCCCGACCGGCTGTTCCGCTCCCCGGACCCGTCCCCGAACCCGACCGATGTGGAGGTCCTCCCGTGATCGACGTGTCACCGGAAGCCCGTGAGCTGCTTACCGTCGTGCAGGAGTTCTGCGAGAAGGAGGTGCTGCCTCGCGCCCGGGAGATCGAGGACGGCACCGCCATCTACGACACCGAGCTGTTGCACACGGCCGCCGCGATCGGCCTGCAGAGCCTGATCGTCGACGAGCGCGGCGCGGTGGATCCCGAGGGTTTCGTGCTCGCGCACGAGACCAACGAGATCATCGCGTCCTATTCCGGGTCGTTCGCGCTCGCGCTGTCCATCGCGCGGCTGCACGCCTACATGCTTTGCAGCTACGCCAACCCCGAGGTCCGCGACCAGTGGCTGCCGGGGCTGCTCGCCGGGACCGGATTCGGCGCCTTCGCGATCAGCGAGCCGCACGCGGGCACGGACGTGCGGGCCATCACCACCGTCGCCCGCCGCGACGGCGACGACTACGTCCTCGACGGCGAGAAGTCCTGGATCACCCAGGGGCCGCGGGCCGAGTTTGCCGTGGTGCTCGCCAAGCTCGACCACCGCGGCCGGGATGCCGAGACCGCCGCCTTCGTCGTCGACCTCGCGGCGGAGGGCGCTTCGGCGGGCCCGGCGGAGCCGCTGATCGGCTTCCGGGGCGTTCCGCTGGGCACGCTGAACTTCTCCGGAGTCCGGGTGCCCGCCGTCGCGCGGATGAACGTCGAGGGTTTTTCCGGGATGCTGGAGGGCGTCAACCTGGCTCGCCTGGACTGCGCGTCCTACGCGCTCGGCTTCATTCGTGGGGCGCTGCGGGAGTGCTCGACCTACCTCGGCGAGCGGGAGGCATTCGGCGGCCCGCTGAGCCGCAACCCGTTGCTGCAGGCCCAACTCGGGTCGATGCTCGCCGCCTACCTGTCCGGGCGGAACCTCACTCACGCCGCGCTGGAAAGCTTCGCGGCCGGCGGCGGCGGGGACAACACCTTGGTCTCGGCGGCCAAGCTGACCACCACCGAGGCCGCGATGGCCCAGTCGACGGTGGCGGTGCAGCTGCTCGGCGGGTCCGGGGTGCACACCGACTACCTCGTGCAGAGCTACTTCCGCGACTCGAAGATCATCCAGATCATCGACGGCACCAGCCAGATCCACCAGCTGATGCTGGGCCGCACGGTGAGCCGGATCGACTGGACCGCCCCCGTCCCGGCACTGCGGGGGATCCGGTGACCGCGGCGGCCGGCACGATCCGGCTCCCGCGCCCGGACGGCAGCTCGGTCGAGGTCAAGCTGAGTTCCCCAGCCGGGCATCCGCACATGGCGGCCCGCGCCACGTCCCGCCGGGTCTACGCCGCCGTACACGTCGTCGCCGACCCGTGGTCGGTGAGCGCCGACGCCGAGGGCGCGATCGACTGGGACGCGACCCTCGCCGTCCGCACACGGATGTGGCGGCTCGGGCTCGGCGTCGCCGAGGGCATGGACACCGCCCAGCGTGGTGGCGGGCTCGGCTGGGCGGACGCCCGGACCCTGATCGACCGAACGCTGGCTGCCTCGGCTGAGGTCGGCGGCGACACCGTCGTCGGGATCACCACCGACCAGCTGCCGCCCGGCCCCGCCACGACGTCCGCGCTGGTCGAGGCCTACCTCGAGCAGCTCTCCTTCGTCGAGGAGCGTGGCGGGTCCGCGGTCGTAATGGCCAGCAGACAACTCGCGGCAGGCGCCTCAAGGCCCGAGGACTACCTGGCCGTCTACGACGCCGTGCTCGGCGCGGCGACGCGCCCCGTAGTGCTGCACTGGCTGGGCGAGATGTTCGATCCGGCGCTGCGAGGCTACTGGGGCACCACCGATCCCGGGCAAGCCGCGGACACCGTGCTCGACCTGCTCACCCGGCACGCCCCCCGGGTGGCGGGGATCAAGATGAGCCTGCTCGACGCGGCGGCCGAACGCGCGCTGCGGGCCCGGCTCCCCGAGGGCGTCCGGATGTTCACCGGAGACGACTTCCACTACGTCTCGCTCATGGCTCCGGACGTGCAAGACGGCAGACACAGTGACGCCCTCCTCGGCGCGTTCGCCGCCGTGCCACGCTACGCCGCCGCCGCGCTGCACCGGCTCGACGCCGGGGACGTCGCGGGCTTCCGCGACATCCTCGGCCCCACCCAGGATCTGGCCCGGCTGGTCTTCGAAGCACCCACCCGCTTCTACAAGGCGGGGGTGGTGTGGTTGTCGTACCTAGACGGACAGCAGCCGCACTTCCGGATGATCGGCGGTCTGGAGGCCGGCCGCAGCCTCGCCCACCTGATGCGGGTCTGGGAGGCGGCCAACGCCATCGGTTACTTCGACGAGCCGGAAGCCGCGGCCCGGCGACTGCTGGACGTCTTGCACGGTCATGGGTTGGTGGCGGCATGAGCGTCCGGCTTGAGCGCGACGGCGCGGTGGCCTGCCTTGTGCTGGACCGACCGGCCAAGCGCAACGCGCTGACCATCGAGATGCTGCGCGAACTCGGCAGTTTGGCGGACCTGGTCGCCGACGACCCGCAGGTGCGGGCCGTCGTAGTCCGGGGTGAGGGGCCCGTGTTCTGTGCGGGCGCGGACCTCGCCGAGTTCGCCGCCGTCGACCCACCGGCAGCGCTCACCCGATGGACCCCCGTCGGGCAGCGAGCCTTCGCCCGGCTAGCCGCCCTGCCCCAGCCCAGCATCGCGGCGATCACCGGCAGCGCCCTCGGCGGCGGGCTGGAGCTGGCGCTGGCGACCACCTTCCGGGTGGCTGGCACGGACAGCGTCCTCGGCATGCCGGAGATCGGCATCGGGACTCTGCCCGGGTGGTCCGGGCTGACCCGGCTGCCCGCCCTGGTCGGGACACAGCGTGCGCGCCGGATGCTGGTCCTCGGGGACCGGCTTCCCGCTGGCCTGGCCCTGGACTGGGGTCTGCTCGACCGGGTCGATCCAGATCCGGTGGCGGCCGCCACCGCGCTCGCGCGGGAGCTGGCCGAGCGGCCCGCTACCGCAGTGCGGCTGTCCCTGGCCGCCCTGGCCGACGGTGGCTCGCCGACTACTGACCTCGTCGAGCGGCTGGCCGCCGCCACCACCGTGACGGCGCCCGAAGTCCGGGCGGCCACGGCCGGTTTTGGAGGTGCATGATGCTCTCCGTCGTCAAACCCGGTGAGTGCATCCGGCTGCGCAGGACGGTGACGGAGGACGACGTCGTCCAGTTCGCGGCGATCACCGGCGACCACGCCGTTAACCACGTCGACGAGGCATACATGCGCACCACTCGCTACGGCAACCGGATCGCGCACGGCGTCCTCGTGCTGGGGTTGTCCTCGGCGGCGTCGACGCAGCTGGCGGACCGGATCCCGGCCCTGACGGTCTCCGCGGGTTACGACCGGGTCCGCTTTCCCGGCCCGGTCCGCATCGGCGACACCGTGACCATCGAATACACGGTGGAGTCCGTCGACGAGGCCCGGGGACGGGTGCACGCTGCGGTGCGCGGGACAACACAGAACGGGGTGGTTTGTCTGGTGGCGGCACACGTCCTGGCGGTCCTCCCTGCCCAGGACGGTGGCCGATGACCCCGCTGCAGGGAAGGCCAACCTCGGGCAGCTGCGGTTACGGCTGGGCACGACCGCCTTCCGCGTGGCCACCGACGTCGACGCACCTCTGCTCGCCCCGGCCGGGGCCGCGCTCTGCTCGGCCCGGCCGGGGCCGCGCCGCAGTTCGGACCGCAGAAGAGCGCAGGGCACGCGGAGCTCCGGCACTGGAGCAGGGCGTGAGGACGCCCAGCGACGCGCCTTCGATCTCGTCCGTAGCCGCACAGGGGCCCTGGTGGCCCTGGCCCGAATACATGCCGGTCGACCCCGACCCGGCCCGCACCGCTGACAGGAGCAACGATGCCCACTGACACGACTGACACGGCCCCCGCACCCCAGCCGCGCACGGATGCCCGAGAAGCCCGGCGGGCAGCCCTCGCGAGCTTCTTCGGCGGCACACTTGAGTACTACGACCTGTATATCTATGCGTCCGCCGCCGCGCTGGTGTTCAACAAGATCTTCTTCCCGGCGGCCGGCGCCGCAGGCACTCTCGCCTCGCTCTCGACCTTCGCGGTGGCCTACGTCGCCCGCCCGCTCGGGGCGATCCTGCTCGGACACCTCGCGGACCGGTTCGGCCGCAAGCGGGCTTTAATCATCACGCTGCTTGCGATGGGCGCCTCGACGGTGCTGATCGGCTGCCTGCCCGACTACGACACGGCCGGGGTGACCGCACCGATCCTGCTGGTGGTGCTGCGCATTTGCCAGGGTCTGTCCGCGGGCGGTGAGACGGCGACGGCCAGCTCACTGACCGCCGAGGCCGCCCCGTTCGGCAAGCGCGCCACCTACACCGTGTGGGCACCCAATGGCATCGTGGCGGGCTTCCTGCTGGCCAGCATCGTGTTCGTGGGCGTTGCTGCGCTGCCCGAGGAGCACCTGGTCAGCTGGGGATGGCGGGTGCCGTTCTGGGCGAGCATCGTCGTCGCGGTCGTCGGGTACATCATCCGGCGCAAGCTCGACGAGCCGGAGGCGTTCCAGGACGCCGCCTCCGAGAGCCGGCTCGCGAAGGTGCCGTTCGTCGAGGCCTTCCGCAGCCACTGGACGGCTATCCTGTGCGTCGCGCTGTGCTCGTTGTCCTTCGCCGTCAGCACCGTGATCGGTGTCTTCGGGCTGGCCTACGCTAAGGACGGCGGGATCTCCGGCTCCACGATGCTCTGGGTGTCGGTCGTCGCCAACGCGGTCGGGCTGGTCGTCCAGCCCCTGGTCGCCGTGCTGTGCGACCGCATCGGCCGCAAGCCGATCTTCATTGGTGGATGCCTTGGTTCCGCGGTCCTGATCTTCGTCTACTTCGGTGCCATCAACACCGGGAACATCGTCCTGATCGGGCTGGCGGCCTCCGCCCTGATCGGTGTGACCTACGGGGCCGTCAACGCCATCTACCCGGCGTTCTTCACCGAAATGTTCAGCCTGCGGGTCCGGACTACCGGCATGGCGGTTGGTCTCCAGGTCGGCTTGGTCGCGTCCGGGTTCGCCCCGGCCATCGCCACCCTGCTCATCGGCGACGATCACAGCAACTGGATGCCCGTCGCGATCATGTCGGCTGTCATCTCGCTGATCGCAGCGGGTGCGGCGATGACCGCCCGGGAGACCTACCGCACCCCGCTCGACCAGCTCGGTGTCCAGCCCGCCGACCGCCCCACGTCGCGGTCGTCTGAGCAGAGCCCGACGGCGAGCAGATAAGTCACCGCCGACTCGTCGCGGGATCGGGACCGAGCGATCCTGCTCGGTCCCGATCCCGCGAACCGGAAGCTGCCCCAAGCGGCACGGGAACGCCCGGGTAGCTGGCGGAGACGGCTGAGCCCGAGTCCTCCTGCCCACCCTCTTCGGCGTCACCCGCCGGGAGCGATCATGACCACCTGGTGGTCTTCGGGCCGTCCGGTGAGGGCGTCCATCATCGCTGAGACCGGTCCGGCGTCCAGGGGGACGACGTCGGTGATGATCCGCTCGACCGGGACACGGCCGCCTCCGAGAAGCTCCAAGGCCGCCTCGAAGGCGCCTCTGTTCTGGGCGAAGCTGCCCACGATCCGGATCTCCTTGGTGATGAGGGCGACCGAGTCCAGTTCTGCGGGCCGCTCGTTCACTCCGAGTGCGACGACCGTTCCCCGTGTCCGCACGCGTCGGGCCGCGTCCATGAGCGCGGTCACCGAGCCGACGCACTCGAACACCACGTCTGCGTCCGGGCCCCGCTCATCGACATCCACGGTGGTGATCCCGGTCGCGGCCAAACGTGCGCGCCGTACGGGCTGCGGTTCCACCACCCGCACGTCCTCGACTCCCCGTAGCCGCAGCACGTGCGCCAGCAGGAAGCCGACCGTGCCGCCTCCGAGGACCGTGACAGTATCCGCTGCCGAAATTCCGGAGCGGTCGACCGCGTGGACCGCGCAGGACAGCGGTTCCGTCAGCGCCGCGTGCTCCAGCGGAACACCGTCCGGCACCGCGTACACCGTGTGCTCGGGGACGACAACGGCTTCGGCGTAGCCGCCGGGGCGTGTGCCCAGGCCGAGGGAACTCAGCCGCCAGGGCTGTACAGCGCACAGGTGGTTGTCTCCTACCCGGCAGTCGTCGCAGTCCCCACAGCCCGCTTTCGGCCACACCACCACGGCCTGCCCCGCCGTCAGCCGCTCCCCGCCCGGTGCGGCGACATGCCCGGAGATTTCGTGTCCTAAAACCGCGCCGGCCGGGACAACGTGCGGCATCTCCCGCAGGTGCAGGTCGGAACCGCAGATGGCGCAGAACGCCACGTCCACGCGTACCCAGCCGGGCTCCGGCTCGCGTTCCTCGACCTCCGCGAGGCGCAGCCGGCGATTCTCGGTGATGACCAGCTTCCTCAATTCTCCTCCACGGTTTTGTCAGCGGCCAGGAACGCCCGGATCCGGGCGACCAGTACGTCCGGCTGCTCCTCGGCCGGGAAATGCCCGCAGGAGGCGATCTGCGCTCCCTCAAGCCGGGCGGCGTAGTCCCGCCACAGGTCGAGTACGGGCAGTGTCCCCACCAGCCCTTCGGCGCCCCACGCCACGTGCACGGGCATTGTCAGGCGGCGGCCCGCAGCCGCGTCGGCCTCGTCGGCTTCCAGATCCTCATGGCGAGCGGCGCGGTAGTCGTCGAAGCTCGCGCGAAGCGCCCCGGGCTGTGCGTACGCTTCCGCGTAGTGCCGCAGGTCCGCCTCAGTGAACGCCTCGCGCTGGAATGCTCCGGCGGCCAGCATGAACCGGACGTACTCCCCGGCTTTTCCTTCGGTGAGGAACTCGGGGAGGTCGGGGACGAGGTGGAAGAGCCAGTGCCAGTACGCGGCCCCGACCCGTGCGTCCATGTGCCGCCACATTTCCCGCGTCGGTACGACGCTGAGCAGTATCAGGCGGCTGATCTCGTGCGGCCGGTCCAGTCCCCACCGGTGGGCCACGCGTGCGCCCCGGTCGTGCCCGACCACAACAGCCTGCGTGTAGCCGAGCTCGTGCATGAGTCCGCTCATGTCGGCGGCCATGCTCCGCTTGTCGTAGCCGCCGCGGGGCCGGCTGGACGCCCCGTATCCGCGCAGATCCGGCGCGACGACCGTATGGTCCCGTGCGAGGACGGGCAGCACGCGGCGCCAGGCGTAGCTGGTCTGCGGCCATCCGTGGAGCAACAGGATCAGCGGACCCTCTCCAGCACGCCGTACATGGAACCGCAGACCGCCCACCATCCGCGTCTCTTCCCGCGCATGCATCGCCACGGCGGTTTACCTCCCCTGCGCTGGGAGGGGAATTCCTGCGGCCCCATGCGCTGGGAGGGGAGTTCCCACGGCCCGCTGCGCTGGGAGGGGAATTCCTACGGCCCGCGCTGGGGACGTGAGTTCCGTCAGGTAGCCGTCGTCGACCATTGGGGCGGTGACGAGTTCGGGCAGGGGCGCGAGTAACTCGGCCAGGAGGCCGGTCTTTTCCCTGTCGGCCGACACCGGCCGGTGCGGTTCCTGCAGCCGGTGTGCGGCGAAATCGGCTACCAGGTCGTCCATGATCTGCTGCGGCACCTGCGGGTCGGCGTCGTACTCGCTCAGGATGAGGTCGAGCATGCGGGCGTGAACGAGCGTGACGGCCTCGGCATGGGTGAACGATCCGCCCGGACGGCTGCGCCACGTCTCGGTCAACTCCTTCTCGACCCGCTCTGGCAGTGTCCCAGGCGGGCGTGAGGCGAACCGGTCCGAACGCAGAGCAGTGCGCGCCACTTGGTAGGCCATCACAGAGTTGTCGCCCGCGAAGGTCACATTGACCTCGAAGTCGGTCCGCAGGGTGACGATCTGGTTGTGGCAGTGGAACCCCTGCGACCCGCACATCTCGCGGCACGCGGCCAGGACGTCCAGGACCAGCCAGGAGCCGCACTTTCCGGTCGCGGTGAGCAGGTGCATGTTTTTACGGCCGGAGTCGGTGTGCCAGTCGCGTTCGACGCCCCTGACGACGGCGCGTTCCAGCAGGCGCAGCGCGAGGCAGCGCAGTTGAACCGGATACAGGCGGTCCAGGAACAGCGGCTCGTCCAGGAGGACCCTGCGGGTAGGCGTGCTGCGGGTTTCGCGGTGACCGGCGAACCGCCAGGTGAGGTGAGCTGCGAGTTCGGCGGCTCGTGCTCCGGCGCTGAGCGGGAAGATACGTTCCTGGACGAAGGTCTCGATGGATTTCACGAAGCGGGCGCCGACATCGGGAAGCGTGCTGGAAAAACGTCCGCCCGCGTCGATGCGCGAGTACCGCCCCATCAGCGCCTCACGGGGGAGCCGGACCCCGGTGAAGCGGGCACCGCCGACCTGGTTGGCCTGGATACCTCCCTTCGGGTCGCACGACAGGATCGTGATACCTGGCAGGGGAGGACCGTTCTCCTCGCTCCGCAGCGGGACACGGAACCAGTGGTGGCCGACGTCTTCGCCGTCGATGACAAGGCGGGCCAGGACCATGCCGACGGTCGCGGCGTGTTTGATATTTCCGATCCAGAACTTGCAGGCGGCGTCCGTGGGGGTGTCGAGCGTGAGACTCTGCTCCGCACGATTCCAGGAGACCGTCGTGCGGATCTCCCGCAGGTTGGTACCGCCGCCGATCTCCGTGCAGCAGAACGCGTAGACCTGGTGCATCCGCGTGATTTCGTCGTGGTACCGGGCGACCTGCTCAGGGGTGCCGTGGTTGAACAGCGCGCTCCCCGCGATGAGGTGATCGGTGATGGTCGAGGTGAGCGCGAAATCGAAGGCGCCCGTCAGGCCCATCACCTCACACATGGACCGGAACGCGTGCTCCCGGGACTGGCCCATCCACATGTCGTTGTCGACGAGCCCCTCCCGGAAGATCGCTTTCATCCGGTCGATGGTCAGGTCCATGTACTCCCGTAGGGACAGATCGTCACGCAGCCGCGGATCGAACAACTCCTGCCGCAGCAGGTCACGCATCGTCCGCCGGTAGGCGGAGGCGTCCTGTTCCACGTCCAGGGCAGTCAACCGTTCCGCCTCCGTGGCATGGGCATGGGTAAAGAGATGTTGCCCATGAGGGACTGCAGTTGCGGCCATGTGATCGAAATCCTCTCGATTCGTGGGAATCGGGCATTTTCAACGGGGACCGTGCCAGTTGGGTAGGGCCCAGCCAGCGGCCGTTCACCCACGGTGGCGGGAAAGGTGCACAGGCCGGATTGGCAGATATCGTCAACTACGAGTTTCGGGGTGCCCTCCGGGAGAATTCCCTGCACCGCTCGCTTGGTCTCTTTGTACAGAGAGAACTTCCCGTGCGGCGAGGCCACGCACGGGTCCGCCTCCGGTAGCAGTTGCCGGATCTTGTTCCGCGCTTCAGCGCGGCCAGCGGGCAGACGTTCCACAATGCCGTCGAGGACCATGTCGGCGGCGAGGGCCACGTCCAGTTCGTGATTGGCTTCGGTTTGAAGATCGCCGCGTTCAATTGAGGATTGCCCATTAGTCGAGCCGGTCGCTGAAGTGGCGGGCACTTCTCCGAATCTGAGGTCGTAAGCGCGACCAGGCGCATCCGGATCCGCTGATGACAGTGCCTCATAGCCACGAGACTTGTCCGGGAAGCCAAACACCGGTGGGCCATCCTGCGCCCGTCGCCAGAGATCCTCGATTCCTTCGCAGCCGGGAATTACCACGCCCGCCCCGACCAAGCAGACCGGCTCCATGAACATAGGTTCATGGCCTTCTCGATCACGGTGTCGGCATGGCGCGGCATATCGGTACCGAACGAGGTGTGAGCGCCGCCGGAGCGGAACATTCCGGCAACTTCGCCAGTTCCCAACGTACGGCAGCGCGGTGCAGAACGAGCCGTTGCTGCAAGGCGTCCATACCGAATTCCGCTTTCAGGTCCACCTCCGGCGTCACCACCTCCAAGGGGAGTTCCAGGAATCACTGTTCCTCCTGTGATTCGACCACGTGTGACCACCTGTCATGGGCCGGATCTTGGTCCGTGACGGAAAAGGCGGACGGCCACTGATAGGTGGCGCAGACCGCATCGATCTCATCGGTGAGTTCCGCGGCGATACACTGTCCTCGCGAATAGTGTGCGAAGGGATCCGTAAAACAGGCCCCTGCGCCAGGAAACACCAGGGCCGGTTTTCATGATCGTCTTTCATGCGCCGCATCCAACCAGAAATACCGTCTGTGTCTACGGTTTCTCGCCGTCCACGCTGCGCTAGTTCGCGATCTCATGTCGATATGAAGGCAAGCAGGTATCGCAGTGGGTGTCTCAGGTCATTGTATCTGGTGTCCGTGATGGCATTTGCCGGTATTGATAATGACTTCTCCAGTATCCCTCAAGCCGATGCGATCGGCGGATGGTTTGCCCGTCTGCCCATCGCGTGTTGCCCGCTTGTGTACTGGTTCGATGAGTACCGGCGCTGCTGCTCCCGGCCAAGCGGGACGCCGGTCGTGGACCGCGAACTCAGCGAGATCGAAGATGTGCTGCGCGAATACCACCGGATTGATGATGCTCTGGTCCTGCCGGGTGCGGAGATCGAAGCGCACCTCGTGGTGACCGAACCAATGCAGCCAGCCGACTCTGTCGACCTGGTAAACCCTACTCCTCGGCACGTCCGGCGGGGCGGTGTATGGATTCGGCCGATGTTGCGGACACGGAAAGATCAGCTGGTGCTGTGCGATGCGCGGACACGTTCGCGCCGCTCGGCGGCGAGTCCTGCGTAGTGCCCGGCGTTTACCGGAAGCAGCAGGAAGGCGAGGAAGTTGTCAGCCCTGCGCGGAGCCAAGCATGTCGTCGAGAAGCTCATCTGCGGTGTGCAGGGTGTAGGGGCAAAAATGGGGTGAGGAGTGCACGGTCGCGGGCGTAGCGTCGGCGACCGTGATCGGTGAGGCGAACGCGGGAGATGAACCGGCGGACGGCTGGTTCCCCGAGAGCGTGGCCGCGTGCTATGACGCCCCGGGCGGTGCGAACGTGCCCGAGGTGGTGACGCCCGCGGTGGACGTCCTCGAAGACCTGGCCGACGGCCCGGTACTTGAGTTCGCCGTTGGCACCGGGCACATCGCCACGCCGCTGGCAGCTCGCGGCGTGCCGGTGAACGGTATCGAGCTGAGCCTGGCGATGGCGGCGCGGATCGCGAGCAAGCCGGACGGCGATGCGGTCGAGGTCACGATCGGCGATATGACGACGACGCGGGTGGCCGGTCAGTTCTCGATGGTCTATCTGGTGTTCAACACCATCAGCAACGTGACCACACATGGCTGAGCACATTCACGAGTACGCCGACACCGGGCCACGCGCCAGCGTCGAGGTAGCAACCGACGTCAATTTTCACATTGATCATGGTTCTGCCCACCAAGTGACGCTCGAAATTCGCGGACAACTGACGCCGATACGTCGGCGAACCCGCCGTGGCGACCGCTCTGGTGAATCACGCGGCACCCGTGGACAGCAGCAATCCTGCGACCGACCCCCCGGCTGGCAGGGCGGATACCAGCAGACGGGTGGGGGTGCGGTCTACGCGGTCGCGAAGCAGGGCGTGGCGATCGTGGTCACCAACGACCAGATGCCGACGGTCAAGGCGAGAACCGGAGCTCAACCAGGCGTGGTCTGCCCGCCCGCGCCAGTGGCGGATCGCAGGCGGGCAGATCACCCGGTTTTCAGCGTTGCCTGGCGCGACGCTTCCGGCTTACGAACACGAATGCCGCGCCCGCACCGAGGAGCACTACACCGAGGAAGATCAACTCTGGCAGGCCGGAAATACCGGTGTCGGCCAGCGAGTCCGTCGGCGTGTTGGATGGGGGTGGCGTGGGAGGCATCGGGGTCGTCGGAGGCGTAGAGGCCGGCGGCGTGGACGGTGGCGGTGTGGACGTCGGCGGCGGGGACGTCGGCGGTGCCTGTGGGATGTACACGCCGGCGTCGATCGTGTGATCGACTCCTCCTGGGTTGGCGGGCGCCGTGACAGGTGCGTATCCGTTGCACAGCTGCCCGGTGGTCGGCGGGATCACGTTGGAGTCATGTGCCCGGTCTTCACCGGCCGTTGGGAGTGTGAACCGCAGCTCGGTTGCCGGCGGCTGGTCTGGCACCTCGCTGGTGTTCGCGGTACACACGTCGAACTGCACGGTGTACTTCGCACCCGGTGTGAGCTCGTAGGCGGCGCCGACCCCACCGAAGTAGTACTCGCCGGCGGCGTCGGTCTTGGTCGTGGCGACTTGCTTGCCGCTGGCGTCCAACAGGTTGATCGTCGCAGAATGTAGGCCACCGAGCCCAGCGCGGTTTCCTGGTGCCCGCCGGAAAAGAACTCGCCCGGGAAGTATTCGACGACACCATTGCCCTGGCCGCCGTCGGTGGCGGATTTCGCGTGGTTGGGGCAGTTTCCGGTGCCTTCCCACAAGTATCCACCGGTGGGCTTGGCGCAGGCCATGTTGATGTCACCACCGGACATGCCGAGTTCCGGGGTGTCGTTGCCCGGCCGAGGATCCAGCCCCCTCGCGCTGAGGACGTCCATGAACCGGTCGCGGAAACCCAGGATCATCGAACCGTCACGGGCGAAGGCGAGGCTGGCCAACTCCGGCTGGGGATCGATGAAGGCGTTGCCAGCGCGGAAATTGTCCCAGTTTGACAGGTCGGTGTTCCACGGGTTCCAGTGGTTGTTCTGTCCCCCGCTCGGGCTACCGGCAAAGACGGCACCGCGCTCGGCAGTAAGCGGGTGGGTCAGCACCGTGCTGAATTGCTTGCCGTCGTAGGCGTAGACGACAGCCTTCAGGTCCGCCCGGTTCTGGGTGCTTTCCGCGGAACACACGCCACCGACGTAGAGCGTGTTGTTGTGCGTTTCAAGCCCGAACGGCCGCCAGTCGGTGGGCGCCGCGCAACCCGGGTCTGGGATTCGCACCGTCGCTTCGGGTCGTGATGCGGTGTCCCCGGTCGCATCGAAGCTCACCAGAGCCCGTGCCAGCAGATTCACCGCGTACAGCGTCTCGCCGTCTTCCGACAGGGCCAGGCCACCGATGCTCTCCTTGCCCGGCGCGTCGGTGAACCCGGCATCCTTAATCATGTTCGCGGTGTCGTGCGGCGTCACCGTGGCGCCCGGCACCTTCGCGAACAGGTTCGGCGCGCTTCCGCCCTTGGTCGGCACGGTGTAGATGGCGTCACCGCCATCCGGCCCGTACAGGGCGTACCGCCGGGCGAACTCGGCCCGAAAGTCGTGCCCACCTGGGATTGCGTGGCGAGCGTGGTCGGGCACGCCACGTCGCTGGGACACGAACCCCGGGTGTTCACTCCGAACGCCACCAACGCCCGGGTGTCGGTCCCACTAGCACCATTCTGGATCGGCACGAAATACCGGGAAGACACCACGAACTTTCCGGTGGCATCCGTGATGCCGGTGACGTGATGGCCAGCCGGGTCGGTAACGTCAACCTTCATACCCTGCTGCGGCACGTCCATTGTCGTGTTGATCACCCCGGTGCCAAAGAAATCCCGCAGCACCTCGACCGTCAGTGTGCCGTCAGCCGCTGAAGCCCCGGCCGCCCCTACCATCGGGCCTGTCGCGCTTCCTATCAGCAACAGCCCGGATAACCCCACACCCGCCAGCCGGCCCGTACGTTTCCCGGCTGTCCGGCTGAATCTTCTACCGGCTCGGTTCATAGCTATAGCTGTCCCCTTGTCAGGCGAACAAGAACCGGCCCATACAACCAGAACGGTGCACCGCATATACACCAAAAACCGGGGTGAATTAGGGGGTGAATCGCCGGACCTGTTAGCGTCGCGCCGCGTGCGGAGCATGAGAGTCCGGCAAGGTTTCCTGCGGTGCGGTGCTGGCCTGCGTCGATGGCTGCGGCCACGCTGGGTGGCGGCGGTTATTGGCATTGCGGGTGCGGCGGTGGTCGCGTTTCTGGTCATTGGTAACGGTTCAGGTCCTACCGGTCCACGTGTTGTGTCCTCGGATGAGGCGAACCGGTTGGCGGTTACGCGGTTTCGCAATTACCAGGCGGGGGGTCGCGCGGTGACGATCACTGTGCCGAGTGCCGCTGGTGGGTTGGTCGTCACAGGGTCCATCGATTACCGCGCCCGACTCGGTTATGGCGTGGTGCACGGCACCGGGCGCGATACGTCCAGCGGCGGGTTGATCGAGTGGACGGGTGCCACGGTGTTTGTCCACCCGATGGCAAACATCCCGGCGGCAGCACCGGCATCGCCGCCCGGGTCGGGTTGGTATAGCCGTTCGCTGCAAACGACCGGTAGTGCGCTGGACACGTCGTTGGCCATTGCGCTCAGTCTCGGCAGTGACCGGCCTGACAACGCCGCGCTACTGCCGCAGAACGGTGCTACCTGGACTGGGCAGGATCGGTTGGACGGCCATCAGGTGGACGTCATGACCGGGCCGGACGCTGGTGCCAAGCCTGGTACGGCGGGCAGCGTGCGCTACTGGATCGGCTCGGATGGGACCATGTATCGGGTTCAGGTCGATGTGGCGTCCGAGCCGCAGCCGGTGGTCATCGATTTCGGCACCGGGGAATATGTTCCGGTTCGGCCGGTACCCGGCGTCAGCCCGCCGCCGTAGCCCGCTGCTCAGGATGTGTGCACCAGTGCACTGCCGGCGAGCAGTGATGGTGACGGCAGAGGGATGGTTGCGGTGTCCGGTAGCGCCGGTACGGCCGGTACGGTCGTGGCGCCGGTGGTGGTGGCGTTCGGGAACTGTGGTTGCGCGTCGGGCACAGCCACATCGGTGAACGGGATACCGCCGGCCGCCTTCGGCCAACGCGACCTTCCTGATTTTCCCCGGTTTCGACCAACAACACCCGCTTGGTGCCACGCTGTTTCACTGGGCGGTTCGACCACAGTGGACAGTGGTGAATCAGAATCCATAGTGGACGTCAGAGTACGCCAAGCTCGTAAGCCCGCATCAGCGCGTCCTCGCGGCTTGACGCCTCTAGCTTGCGGTAGACGCTTTTCACCTGCGTGCGCACGGTGTTGACGGACACGACGAGCTTGCGCGCGACCTCCGCGATGGTCAGGCCCGCGCCCAGTTCGGTGAGTACCACCTGCTCGCGGTTGCTCAGTTCGACTAGTTGGACGCGTTCCGGGAACACCGGCCGGGCCAGCGCCAGTCGCTGTGCTGCCTCATCGGTCAGGGGGATGCTGGCCAGCCGGAACAGGTCGTCCCGATCGGCCGGCGACAACGAGGCGAGCGAGAGTACTTCATCGGGGGTGCGCACGTGGCTGATCAGCTGAACTGCCCGGTTGACCTCTTCCTTGTCGCCCATCCGCAGCGCGGCGATCGCCCTGAGGAGCAGCATCTGCCGGGAGTCCCGGCGCGAGGTGGTTTCGTGCCATGAAATACGCGAGGCTATCGCGCGGACCGCCTCGTATTCGCCGTTGAGCAGGCGGAGCCGGGCGGCAGGCAGCGTGAGCCACGACGCTTGCGGGTCCGCCTCCTTGATCAACCGGAGTGCGCGGGTGGCCTGGCCGGTGGCGATCAGCAGCTCGACTTGGGCGCGTCGCATCACCCGCACGGCGGTGCCCTGATTGATGAGCGCGGGCGCGTGGCTGAGCCGGAGCGTGCCGAGATGGGCCAGCGACGTCACCCGATCGCCGAGATACAGCCCGTGTGCAAACACCAGCGCCGCTACGAAGGGCCAGACTTCCAGCTGTTTGGTGCCGTCACCGGTGATCTCCAGGCTGTTCGCGAGGCTCGCCTCGTCGTAGCGGTCCAGCGCGTCCCAGCCCTCGGCTATCGTCCCACCCACGGTGAGCAGGAACCGGACCCGCTTGGACGGCGATGCGAAGCCACGCATCCGGTCAAGCCATTGTCGTGCGATGGCACCGTGCCCAAGATCGGCGAAGATCATGGCGAGATTTGCCGTCGCGTTGAGGGCAGTGGCCGCCGTTAGCGGCTCGACCGTCGCGTGCTCATACGCGTGGCGGTACAACTCGACCGCGGCCGGAAAGTCATCCATCAACGAACGCGTCAGACCACGTTGCATGGGAAGCCAGCCAGTGCGCGGTACCACATCGACGCCGGGCAGCGGGCTGAGTTGCGCCGCGCGGGTGGTCAGGCGCTGTCCCAACTCCTCGGCCTCGGCACACGCCCCTTGCATGCGTAACCCGATCATCGCCGCGGTGCCGACTGCGACCAGTGTCGCCACCGAAGTCTCGCCCGCGATGTCCATCGTCGCCGCCAGGCGAGTACCGAGTTCTGTGTAGTGGCGCAGGAACGGCCGGAGCTCGCTGACGTCTGATTGGTTCGCCGCGTGGTATGCGCAGATCCACGAGATCATCAGGCGCGGTCGTGCGCGCAGCTCCTCGTCCGGCACCTGGCTAAGCACGAGAAGTAGCCGAGCGGCGAGTTCGCCCTCAACCGCGAGGATGTGCTGGTCGCACAGGGCTTCGAGTGCGGTCCAGTCGCGGCCCTCGGCGGTCCTGGCTAACGCTTCCGGTAGATCGGCTACTGAGACACGAGCGGGTTGAGTGCTGTCCGGCACCGTCCTCCGCCCTTCCCCGAACCAAGCCGATAAATCTCACTCATAAGTATGAGGTACTGGGTCCTCGCGCGAGTGACCTACGGGAAATCCGCCACTGATGTCACCCGATCGGGACTGATGCCGCCCGATCGGGTAGGAGCGCTCATCTTGATCAGATAAGGAGCAGTTCCAGATTGGTTTGCGTGGCGGTGTGGGCGGCGGGACCTCAAACGCCGTATGGAATGTGGGTGCCCCTCCATCGGCAGCGTCCACGATCAGCGGCCAGATCGTCGCGGTGGCCTCGTCTGCGCCGAACCGCAAGCGAACTTCCGGCCATGCTGACCGAGAACGTAAGCCGTGCCCACCGAGGGTGGAAGATCGGCCCAGGTACTCACGTCGGCCGCCTTCCCAGCCTGCGTCTGTCGACGTTCAGCGCGTCCGGCTGGTGCGGTGCGGGCTTCGGTTTCGTCGGCCATCGCGGCAACCGCTGGTCACTACCAGTGCGCACGGCACGAAGACAGGATCGGCGCTATGCGAGCGCTACTCGTGCTGGGTGCTTCTCTTGCCGGATGCGGGTGGGCGTGGTGCCTGCATCGGGCTGCGCCGCTTGCGAACCGGTTTGCCGCTCTCTCCTGCCCCGCGCGCTGTTGCATCGTGGGAACCGGTTTCTTCCGGTGTGTTCTTGGTACGTGTCTTCTCGGTGCGCGGACCGGATGTGCTCCGGTTGGCCCCCCGCGCCGGCCGGGGCTCCTTTGCAGCACCTTTGGCTTGCGGGATCATGTCGGCATCGGTCTGGGTTCGAGCGCCGGCTTCGGAGCCCTTCAGCCTCTCACCGGCCCGGGTAAGGGCGCCGCCTGTTGCAGACAAGACCGCCCCGATACTGCGGGTCACGCCGGTGCGCAGCCGTCCGAGCCGCCCCTCACTACCGGATTCGCCAATCTTTTTCGTTACTTGTCCAGTGCGGGACTTAGGCAGGATGGCAGCGTCGGAAACGGTCCGACCAGCGCGCTTCAAATCGGACTGGGTCCGCCCGCGGACTAGCGGGACGTTCCGCAACTTCCCACCCACGGTGTGGACGAGCGGACCAGGGTTGAGCCGCCGAAGCTCCCGGATCACCTTGCGGGCGGTCATTCGCAGCTCAAGCTTCGCCAACCACCTCTGCACGTAACCGACGACGGTCGCCAGAAACACCTTGATCCGAGTCATCGCAACCTCCGGCGCTAATCACATTGCCGGAGATCGCGTCCGCCCAATGAGAGCGGGAACTCGATCTCGGCCATGTCCGAGTTGTTGCGCTCGGTGTTCCCCAGTCCCGGCGATTGAAACCACGTGATGTGAACGACTTGTGCCCGTCGCCGCACCGGACGGTTGGGCAGTGGATCGGTTATCGACAGCCACCCCGTGGGGTAACCTCGATGCATGGCTTCGCTGGGCAAGGCCGGGGCCAGGCCTCGGAAATTCCTGGCCCGATTGGTCGGATGGCTACGGGAGGCCGCTGGGCGGATCGTCCGCGACCTGCTGGTCAAGGGCTCCGAGGTGCTACGCCGAAAGGTTCCGGCCTGGTTGGACAAGCTAGCCAACTCGGCGAGCGGTTCGCCGAGCGTGCAATCTGGACTGGCTGGGGTTTCCGCAGCCATTAGGGGGAAGCACCCGTTGTGGCCGGCGGTGAAGGCCGCCGTCGCCGGACTGAGCGTCAAGGTCAAGGTTCTCCTGGTCCTTGGTCTTGTCCTCGTCCTACTGCTGGGGCCCGTGTTGCTTGTGCTGCTCTTGTTGTTCCTGATCATTGTGGTGATCAGGACGATGCGACTGCGACGCAATGAGGAGCTTGTTGCTTTACGTTGATAGTGGGGTGATTCAGAGTTGTATGGCCCGCACATCGCGGTCGCTTTCCGAGCGCAGACCATCGTCATCGCCGCTACCAGCGCTTGAACCTTCATCGACTGACTGTGCCGGGAAACCATGACGAATCGCGCTGAACGCTGGGAAACGGAAGAGCGGGGCGCGCATACCGCGCTTTGGCATCGGGAGGGGGCGTTATGTTGGTCCGGATCAAGGTGTACCTGGCGGCTTTCATCGGCTACCTGCTGGGCCGTTGGCGCATGGGCAAAGCCGCCTTGCGCCTCGCGCGCCTGCTGGCGCGCAAGAAACTGACCATCATGGGACCTGCCCGCCGGCGGGCAGCCTCGAATCAAAGAAAGCTACAACTTCAACGCGCAGGTCTGACTGCTGCAGGCGTTATGGCCGGGGCCGGCGCCGCCTACGCTGCCTATCGCATGACCCGCTCGGTCACGCTCGAAACCAGCGAAGCCGAGCAACCGGCTGGCGAAGGCCCGCCAGGGGAAGGAGCTGTGTCGCTAGGCGAGAGCACGGACGAGACAATCGTTCCGCCAGAGGGTGCTATCCCGGCCGCACGCGAGGCACCCAAGGCAAGAGCGAAGAAGAAGGCAGCGGAGAAGGGGGTCGAACACTGACCCGTTACCAAGCCACGGTCATCTAATTCGGGTGCCGGAAGGTCTGGGTCAGGAGGGGTTCGCCTAGTGGACCTCGGCCATCAACACCACCGTGCAAGCACCGGGCGGCGACCGCACCTCCTTCATCTTCGTCTTGCAAGGCAAGCGCATACTGGTCGGTGAGTACGGTGTTCGTGCGTCGGTGGAGCGGGCCTGTGAGGTGCTCCACCGATCAAGAAGGTCTGTACGGCAGAGGCATCCGCACCTCGGAGAAGGGAGGCGGCGCCATGACGTGGTTCCCTCGCCTGCTCGGTATCGGTACGGCCGCACTTGGTGCGACCATCGTTGTTCGTCCAGAAACGCTGGCCGTTCCATGCGGACTGACCGACGCGGCCGGAAAAACTTCCCCAGGTATGGCGGCGCTTTGCCGAGGCATCGGCGCTCGAGACGTTGTGTCGGGACTGGCCCTGGCCTTCGCTCCCAGCCCGAATCCGTTGCGACTGGCCGTAGTAGGTCGCGTGGCGACCGACATCGGTGACGCACTGCTGCTGGGCAGCCTTAAACCCGAACCGCCGACGCGGAGCACTTTGGCGACGTTCGCAGCCGGCCGAGGCTTGCTGAGCGCACTGATCGGTTTGACCATAGGCTCAGTGCCAGCGGATGACGAATCCGTGGAGCCGGGCGATGAGGAGGCGCATCGCCGGGATCTCCACGAGCACGACACCTCAGATCCTTCCTGGCACCTTCGAGACTGGGTGAGTGGGATCGTGGACGAGGAACTCCGGGAGGCCGGACTGGTCCGGTGATCTCGATTTCGAGTCCAGGCAACGATATTCCATCGTGAGGGACAGCCGCGATGGCATAGGGTGATGCGTTTCAAAAGCAGTTTCGATCATGAAATCGACCTGCGGCTGGGGTTTCCTGTGTCCAGTGGGCGGGTAGCCTGGCGAGATGGTCGTGGTAGTCGGCTGATCGGGCTTCGACGCTTGATCGATATGTACGGTAGGAGCGTCGAACCCTGGCTGCACTCGGTTGCGTGAGTTGATCGTGACTGCGGGCAACGGGCCCGCCCGGCTGTTCGGGCAGGGAGCTGATTATGAAATCCGGACCTCAAATCGCGCTGGCAGTAGCCGTCGGCTATGCGCTCGGGCGCAGTCGCAAGATGAAGCTCGCGATCACAGCCGCGGGGATGTTGGCGGGACGACGTTTCACGGATCCCAAGGAACTGGTGGCCAAAGGCAGCAAACTGCTGGGAGCGTCTCCAGAGGTGCAGAAGCTTACGGGAGAGGCGCGAGAGCGATTGTTGGACGCGGCCAAATCAGCGGCGCTGGCGGCGGCGACGAGCAAGATCGAGTCGCTTGGTGACAATCTGACGAAGCGTGCCGCCGGTTTGCGTGCGGTCAACGTCGAAGGGGCCGGAGAGCAGCTTTCGAGTGCCGGGAAAGAAGTGACCAGCCTCGGCGAAAAGGCGATCCGGCGAAGGACGAGCTCGGAAGGGACTCCCGCGGCCGACGAGGACGAGACCGAGTCCGGCGGAAACGACGAAGAACAGGCTGCGGAGCAGCCCTCGGAAGGCAGGACGGAACGCCACCGCGCTCCCGAACGCTCCACACCCCTGAGCGGTCGGCGGGCGAGGTCTGCCACCGAGAAGAGGGAAACCACGAGGACGTCGCAAGCCAGTGCGCGGGGCAGGGCGACGTCTGCGGCCAAGTCCTCCAGTGGTTCGAGCGGCCGGGCAGCGAGCCGGAGCGTCGGTTCGCCGGGGCACGGCCAGCGCAAGCAGGCGGCGCCCCCGAGGTCCAAGCCGTCTGGTCCTAAGAAGACGTCTTGAGTGGGCTGGGTGATGACGATGGCGCAACCGTCCAGCGAAAATCGCGAATCTAGATCGGGTGGCTTGTTGCGAGAACTGCCGCTCGAGCCATTGAAGGCCGGCGCCAAGGAGCTACTGATGTCGGCCGGGGAGCGTGCAGCCGGTTTAGTCGGCGACAAGGTCGAAGAAATGGCCGGACGGCTGACCGAATCGGCGGAGAACGGTGGCGCCGGGCTGATGGCAGCGGTCACGGGCAGCAAGGAACTGGCAGCAGGCGGATCTCCGGTCAAGTCGGCGCTGAAGGCCGGTTTGACGGGTATGACGGAAAAAGTCAAAGGTGCACTGGGCATGGGCGGCGGAAAGGGAGGGAAGAAGGGGAAATCCAAGGTGGTGAACATCATTGAGCACAATGATGTTGGGCTGCCGATTCGCGTCGTGTTCGCGTCGTGTACGACCAGTGGACCAGATTCGAGGATTTCCCGAGCATGACGAAGAAAGTCCTTAGCGTGGATCAGGAGTCAGACGAAAAGGTCAACTGGCAGGCGCAGATCTTCCTCTCGAAGCGGAGCTGGCAAGCCACCATCGTCGAACAGGTTCCCGACGAACGGATCGTGTGGACTTCAACAGGCGCGAAGGGGACAGTGGACGGCTCCGTCACCTTCCACGAGCTCGCGCCGGACATGACCAGGATCCTGCTCGTCATCGAGTACTACCCGCAAGGGTTCTTCGAGAAGACCGCGTACATGTGGCGCGCGCAAGGCCGCCGTGTTCGCGCCGACTTCAAGTACATCAAGCGGCACCTGATGACGCGGACGATCTTGGAGCCGGAAGCGGTCGAAGGGTGGCGTGGCGAGATCCGAGACCGTGAGGTCGTTAAGACCCACGAAGAGGCTTTGCGCGAAGAAGAAGCGGAGTACGGCCCTGAGGAAGAGCCGCAAGAGTACGAGGGCGAGTACGGCGAAGCCGGCGAGGTCGGTGAGGAGGGCGAATACGGCGACGAAGGAGAGGAAGGAGAGGAATACGGAGAGGAAGAAGAGGAGGGCGAATACGGCGACGAAGAGGAGGAGGCGGACTACGGCGAAGAGCCGGAAGCCGAGGAGTACGAGGGTGAAGGCGAGGAGGCGTACTACGAGGACGAAGGCCGCGAAGAAGAAGACCAGCGCGGCCGACGGCGCCGCGAAGCGGTGACGTCCAGCCGGAGAAGGTGATCACATGACGGTCGCGAGCATGCAAGGGGGCGGCGGATCGCCGGTGCAGCGCGGATCGTCGGGTGACTTGGCGGAAGTCGTCGAACTTATCCTGGACAAGGGACTCGTCATCGACGTCTTCGTTCGGGTTTCCCTGGTGGGAATCGAGATTGCTACCGTCGATGCGCGGGTTGTAGTGGCCAGTGTAGACACCTACCTGCGGTTCGCCGAGGCGACCAACAGACTTGACCTGGAGCAGAAGGGCGGCAAGGACCTCCCGGAGCTGGTGGAGGGCATGACGCAGAGCACCGTCGAAGGCAAGACCAAGGGAGTGATCGACGCTGCCAAGGACAAGTTCGACGAATTCCGGAGTGGCGATCAGGCGGCGAAGCGGGAGAAGCAGCCCATCAAACGCAGGGAACTGCGGGATCGGGAGCGTGAACGATGACCACGCGCGCGAGGCGCCCCGAGGATGTCCGGACCGAGCCAGCAGGCGACGTCGAGAAAGCCGTGTATGTCTACGGCATCGTCGGTCGCCGAGAAGAGCTGCCGGACGAGCTTCCCTCCGTCGGGGATGACGAGGCCAAGGTGGTGCTGGCCTCGCGCGGCGAACTCTCCGCGTTGATCAGCGAGGTGCGGCTGGTTCGACCGCTTGGCACCCGTGCGGATCTGGTTGCGCACGAGCGTGTCCTCGACACCCTCGCCGCCGAAACCACGGTGATACCGATGCGTTTTGGTTCGGTCGTGACAACTGAGAATGCGGTCGTCGAGGAGCTGCTGGACCCCCATCACGACCACTTCGAGGCCATGCTCACCGAACTCGAAGGACTCGTTCAGTTCACCGTTCGGGGCAGATACGCGGAGAGCGCGCATCTGCGCGAGATCGTGGATGAAGTGCCCGAGGTCCAGCAACTGCGCGAAGATCTCGGCGGACTGCCCGAAGACGCGGGCTACGCAGAGCGCTTGCGGCTGGGTGAACTGGTCAGCAACGCCGTCGCCCAGAAACGCGAATCCGACGCGGAGACGCTGATGGCCTCGCTCGAACCGGCCTCCGCTGCTTCACTTTCACATGCGGTCGCAGCCGAAGACGATGCCGTGCACGTCACGTTCCTAGTCGATCGCGAGCAGATCCCGCAGTTCGAGCGAGCCGTGGACGAACTGGGGGAGCGGTGGGCGGGACGGATCGGCCTGCGCTTGATCGGTCCGCTCGCGCCCTACGACTTCTTGCCGGGAGCCTGAACATGGGACTCATCACCGGGCTTCTCACTCTGCCCCTGGCACCAGTACGGGGTGTCGCATGGGTTGCCGAACAGGTGAAGCAGCACGCGGAGCAGCAGTATTACGACCCTGCGCTGATCCAGCGCCAGATTGCGGACGTCGACGATGCCTACGCGGCCGGTTGCCTGTCCGACTCGGAACGCGACCGGTTGCACGAAGACTTGCTGAACAGGCTGTTCGAGTCGCAGCGGAGACGTCGAGGAGAGGAGATGTGACCTGGTGGCTATGGCGCGGCGCGACGGATCAGGAGATCGCGAGCCGCCGGCGGAGCGCCGTCGGCGCAACCCCGCGCGGCAGGCGGAATCCAGGACGCCGCCAACCAGAAGCAGCCCGGAGAAGGGCCGGAAGCCGGAGCGGGCGCGCCAGGAACACGCCAGCGACGATGACAAAGGCCAAGCGCAAGCACAGCATTCACTCAAAGCGGCCCAGGTGGCCCGGCTGGCCGTACGCCAAGTGCACGAGCTGACCGGTCGACAGCCGGAAGGCGTCACGTCCCTTGAGCGGTCCGAAAGGGGCTGGGTCGTGGGTGTCGAGGTGGTCGAGAGCCGCCGGGTTCCGGACACGGCCGACATCTTGGCCGTGTACGAGGCAGAACTGGACGATGACGGTGATCTCGTTTCTTACCGCCGGGTCGACCGCTATGCCAGAGGGCGAGGCAACGAACGATGAACGGCTATGACGGCAGCGACCGGGCCACCGCTCCTGCGGTGCGAGGAGGCGGCGCACGCGCACCGACGTGGTACGGCGAGCGAGCGACGTCCACACAGCCGCAGTCCGCGAACCTTGCCGACATACTGGAACGGGTCTTGGACAAGGGCATCGTCATCGCCGGTGACATCCAGGTGAACCTGCTGGACATCGAACTGCTCACGATCAAACTCCGGCTGGTCGTAGCCTCGGTAGAGCGCGCCCGCGAAATGGGGATCGACTGGTGGGAGCACGACCCCACGCTGTCCTCCGGCCACCGCGACCTGGTCGAAGAGAACCGGTCGCTGCGATCACAGGTGCGTGAGCTCGAATCCGGGCGCAGCACGACCGAGGCCGCGCTGGAGGAAGGTGCGGACGAGCCGTTCCCCGAACCCCATTGGGAGGTGCGCGAACGCAGCACTAGGGAGCAGGGCCGTGGCTGAAACGCTCTCTTACGTCTATGCGATCTTGCGAGCGGGCGTGGACATTTCCGGGCATGTGGCAGGAATCGCCGGGTCGGAGGTCCGTCTGGTCACTTCCGGTGGCCTTGCCGCACTTGTCAGCACAGTCGACGCCGCGGAGTTCGGCGAACAAGGTCTGCGCAAGAACCTGGAAGACATGCGCTGGCTGGAAACGACGGTCCGGGCACATAGCCGGGTCGTCGAGGCCGCCATCACCGCCGCGCCTGTCGCCCCGCTGGCCTTGGCCACGGTCTACTACAACGATGATCGCGTTCGGGCCGCACTCGCGGAGCGCGGACCCGCGTTTGCCGAAGTCCTGGAGCTCATCTCCGGTCATGCCGAGTGGGGTGTCAAGGCGTTCGCTGACGTCAGCAGGAAGGAACAGCGGGAGCCCACCGCCTCGGGCCCCGGAGAGGCCCAGGACCGGCCAGGGCAGGCATACCTCGGCAAACTCCGGGAACGGCGGAAGGGACAGGCCGAGGCGGAGCGCGATGCGTGGCAGCAAGCCGAAGAGATCCACGCTGCGCTCAGCGATCTGTCTCATGCGAACCGGGTACACCCACCGCAGAATCGTGAGCTCGCGGGCTATCAGGGGCTGATGGTGCTCAACGACGCCTACCTGGTGGACGAGGCGCGCACCGAGGAATTCATTGCGGCGGTGGAGAGCATCGCCGCGGAAAGCGCCCTGCGGATCGAGCTGACCGGGCCGTGGGCCCCGTACTCGTTCGCGATGGTGGAAGGTGCGGATCGGCGGTGAGCGCGATTCGCGCGGGCCGTGACATCAGCCCGCTCACAGTTCGCGACTCCCGGGAGATCGCACTCGTCGATCTGCTCGATCGGTTGTTGGCGGGCGGCGTCGTGCTGGCCGGCGACGTAACCATCTCGCTGGCGGGTGTCGACTTGGTGCGGGTGTCTTTGCGAGCCATCATCACCTCGATCCACGACGTCACGGTGGACGCCGACTCGTGGGAGCAGGTCGACGATGGGTGAGTCTTCGCGTGACCACCGACCCGAGAGGCAACGGGGACTGCCGCACCGCATCGAAACCGACGCGGAGTCGGTCCAACGTGACCTGGTCCGGCTCGTCCTGACCATCATCGAACTGCTGCGCCAGTTGATGGAACGGCAGGCCCTGCGCCGGGTGGATGCAGGCGGGCTAGACGAGGACCAGGTGGAAGAGCTGGGCCTGGCTCTGATGAAACTCGAAGAGGCGATGGCCGAGCTCCGCGACCGCTTCGGCTTCGCCGTTGAGGATCTCAACCTGGACCTTGGGCCGCTCGGCCCGCTGCTTCCTCGCGATGACTAACCACAACGGAAACCGCCGTTTGATCGCGATGCGCGGCTTTCTTCGTCGCCTACGCCGTGGCCCTGGTGATGTGACATGTCCTGCGCATGTCAGCGGGTACGACATCTCCTGGAGGTCTCTCTCGGGTCTGTTCTCTGCACCGCACCACCAGGGCGATGCGGTCCTTCATATCTTGCTCTCATGCGCGGGTACGGTGGATGATCAGCCGATAGATCAGCAGCAGGATGAGCGAGCCGATGATTGCCCATACGAAGCTCATCACGTTGAAACCGCTAACGCCTGCGCCGCCCATTACGCGGGTTGAAATCCAGCCTCCGAGAAGTCCGCCCACGATGCCGATCAAGATGGTCACGATGATCCCGCCAGGGTCACGGCCGGGCAAGATGAACTTGGCGATAGCGCCAGCGATCAACCCGAACAGGATCCAGCTAAGAATCCCCACGGTGCTCTCCTCCTTCAGGTCTTTCAGTACCTATGGGGTTTCCCAGACTGGGATCGTTGTATTCGTGAGTGGATGTGGGCATCGGTTCAGGCGGTGGGAGGGTGTGCGCATGCGTCGTCTTCGGACATTTCACGGCGACCAGTCGGTCGTGCTCGGCGAGCTGGCGCTCTTGGCGTTCCTGCCTATAGCGTTCGCGTCAGTCGCGCTAGCGTTGCCGCTCGGCTCCGGGGCGGCCTGCTCGGCGGTTTCTGCCTCGGCCAGGCGGCGTTCTACGACCGGTCGTAGAACGCGGTGATGCCGCTTTTGACGAGCCGTTGCCACGCCGACTGCATGGCCTGCCGTCGGGTCTGGGTGCCGGTGAGTATTCGGTCGGACGCGCGGTGACCACCCCCAGTATCGTAAGTTTCTGATCTCCATGCAGGGAGTCCAGTCCTGTGGGAAGACGGAGGCGCTGAGCTACGGCTCGAAAAAGAAGGTGTGGTCGACGTGCAGGCGCATCAACGCATCAACGCATCAACGCATCAGCGCTTCAGCGCTTCAGCGGTTCAGCGTGTTCCCACGGCATCGGGGCGGGGATCGGGTACAGATCTCGAGTCCAGGCGAGCTCGCGGTGGGCACTGGCGAACACTGCGAAGTCCTTGGGGAAGGCCGTGATTCGGTTGACCTTTCCGGTGGCCGGGTCGGTGAGCTGCTCGGCGAGGCACCGCCGTGCGAGGCGCTCGGCCCCGGTGATGGCAACCTCGACGGCGGCGATGGCAGCACCGGCGTTGCAGGTGGTGGCCAGGTGCAGGCCGAACTCGTACTTCGAGTAGTAGTCCGCGCATCCGGCGATGCGCCATACACCACCGGTAGTGGTCTCGAACTCACTGAAGTCCAGCTGCCATACCCGATTCGGCCCCGTGGGCGGCTCCGCGAACGCGCTTCGGGGGCCTTGGCAAGCTCCCCCGCTCGCGCTGATATTCCACCGGCTGCAGCAGATTCCGTCGCCGCATCGCCCGCTCGGTCGGCGTCCCAGCAGGTCTCGAACACAGGAACTAGACTTCATAGGGTGGTGGAATACCGGATCGACGATCTTGCACGGGCTGCGGGTACGACGGTGCGTAACGTGCGCGTCTACCAGGACCGGGAGCTGCTGCCGCCGCCTCGCAGGGAAGCGCGAACGGCGATCTACTCCGACGCCCATCTGGTGCGACTGCGGCTGATCATCAACATGCTGGAGCGCGGGTACGCGTTCGCGCAGATCAAGGAGATGATCGCGGCGTGGGAGTCCGGGCGCAGCCTCGGCGAAGTGCTCGGGCTGGAGGAGGTCGTCGGCGCGTCCTGGGCGGAGGAGGAGCCGCGCGCCGTCACGGTGGGCGAGCTGCGCAAGAAGTTCGGCAAGCAGTTCTCCCCGTTGAACATCAAGCGGTCGGTCGAACTGGGCCTGCTGGAGCGGCGCGGTCGCAGCTTCGTCTCGCCGAGCCCGCAGCTGCTGGACGCCGGCGCCGAACTGGTCAGCCTCGGCGTCCCACTCAACGAGGTGCTGGACCTCGCCGAGCAGCTGCAGAAGGACATCGACCACGTGGCCGAGATCCTCGTCGAGGTCGTGCGCAAGCACGTGCTGACCCGACCGGTGCCCAGCGACGATGAGATTCCTTACTACTCCGAGGTGATGCAACGCCTGCGGCCGCTGGTGATGTCCGCGCTCAACGCGGCCGCGGCGCGCTCGGCGGAGCGGGTTATCCCGGGCGTGCTCGGCGACCGCCTGGTGGAGCTGCTGGCGAACGACCAGAAGCCCGGCGAAGGCACCTGACCGCGCGATCCGCGCGATCCGCGCGGGCGTTCGCGAAGCTAGCTGCCCGTGAGTGCTCTTGTGCGCCGGAGAGGCTGTGCCTGGCTAACTGGCGTGAAGCGAACGGCCTGTTCACTTCGATAGGCGGCACTAACGGTCCGTTCGCTCCGTTCTTCTGCTGTGCGTCCCGGGTTGCTGGTGTGGAGCGAACGGCCTGTTTGCTTCGATAGGCGGCACTAACGGTCCGTTCGCTCACGTCAGCAGTGCCTGGCTAACTGGCGTGAAGCGAACGGCCTGTTCACTTCGATAGGCGGCACTAACGGTCCGTTCGCTCCGTTCTTCTGCTGTGCGTCCCGGGTTGCTGGTGTGGAGCGAACGGCCTGTTTGCTTCGATAGGCGGCACTAACGGTCCGTTCGCTCACGTCAGCACCTCCCCAAACAACCGCTATACCACCCAAAAGTACTCACGGGGCCTGAACAGGCGATACGTGTCGCCGCACCGAACGTGTCCTTTATGGATTCATGGCGGCTTCTCAGCGAATGGGATGTTGTTCCCCTGCCGTGGTGGTCCGTTTTGTCCTCGGCTCATGATCTTGTCGAGCAAGTCGGCAAGAGGTGCCTTCGCCGCCCTTCATCCGCGCGGTTACGCAGTCGCGACTTGGCGGGTCGGTGCCGTGGTGGCGGCGGGGAGCGGACGTTCGCGGAGCATGAGCACTGCCGCCACGACCACGACGACGCCGGTGGCCGCGTGGATGCCGAAGGCTGCGGCGGGGGTGCCGCCGTGGGTGAGGACGGTGATCGTGTCGCCGAAGGGGATGATCGCGTCCGCCAGCAGCACCCAGGCCAACGCGCGTCGCTGGCGCAGCGCTAGCAGCGTGAAGATGACTATTGCGCAGACGAGGTCGCGCACTCCCTTGATGGCGAAGTAGCCTGCCGCGTCGCCTTGCGGCCAGTTGGGGATGCCGAAGCCCGCCGCCGCTCCGTTCGGGTCGATCAGGAACCTCGTTCCGAAGGAGACCACGAAGAGGGCGAGTAGGACGGTCAGGCCGGTGTTGAAGCGTCGCAGCGTCATAACTGACTCCAGGTGTTCTAGCGTCGATCTGTTTTCTAGCGACGCTAGTAATAGCCTCGCTTGATTGTCTAGCAGTGCTAGCATTTCGTCATGTCTGTCAAGGAGCGCAAGGAGCGGGAGCGGGCCGAGCGGCACCGGTTGATCGTCGATTCGGCGCGGGAGCTGGCCGAGGCCGAAGGCTGGGACGCCGTTACCACCCGGCGGCTGGCGGAGCGGGTCGAATACAGCCAGCCGGTCTTGTACAGCCACTTCAACGGCAAGGACGCGATCATCGCCGCCGTCGCCATCGAGGGGTTCGCCGACATCGCCGCCGAACTCCGCCGGGCTCGCCGGAGTCGTCGCGCGCCCGAGGTCGCCCTGCGCGCGCTGGCCGACTCCTACCTGGGCTTCGCCCGGGACCGTCCCGCGCTCTACGAGGCGATGTTCGTGCGGCCCCTGGACATCCCCTTCGGCGCAGCCGACTCGCCGGCCGCGCTCAAGGAAGCGTTCGGCGAGTTCGTCGCGGCGCTCGAACCGCTGGCCGGGGACCGCGATCTGGAAACCCTCGCCGAGGTGTTCTGGAGCGCCCTGCACGGCCTGGCCACCCTGACCCGCGGCGACAGGCTCCGCACCAGCCAACAGAAGGCCCGCCTCGACCTCCTAGTCGACCAGTTCGTCCAGACCGGCCCATAAGTCCCTGGGACGTCACGAGCCGCTCTGGCACGCTGTGGAGGAGGGTGCAAGTGCTATGGCGGCGAGGTCGAACATCGAACAGCACGTGGTCGAGCGCGACCGGGGCCGACGTATCGCCGAGGCGATCTACGGGACGCTGGTGCTGCTGGCCGCACTCGATTACATCTCGGCCGAACACCACGGCGCGGGGGAGACGGCCCTGACGATCGCGGGCGGAGCGGTGGTGCTCTTCATCGCCCGGCTCTACTCCGAGGGGGTGGCGCAGCGCATCGCGGTGGACAGCGGGCGTGGGGAGGCATTGGCCGGGATCGTGGCGGCAAACTGGCCGGTCGTGGCGGTCGCCGGAATCCCGATCTTTCTCCTGGTCATCGCCACCGCGAGCTCGTTGAACCTGGATCTCGCGCTGGACATCGCGTCCTGGTATTGCGTCGCGCTCCTCGGCTTGTCGGTGTACGCGGCAGCCCGATTGTGCCACGAAAGGATTTCTCGCCGGCTCTTGTTCACAGTCGCGACGTTGGCGGCGGGACTGCTCATCTCGGCGCTGGATGAGATCCTGACGTAGTGGGCTGTGCCTGCTGACGGGGCTGTTGGAAGCATGCTGTTGCTCGCGGAGAAAGCCGGGCGAGGTTGCGCACCGGCACCGGCCGTCGCCCCAATTCGTCTAGGCTCGCTGGTGATTCCCACGCGACGGCGCTGCTCGAAACTATCCTGGAGATCACAGGGTGACTGAAGAACTGCTCGCAGCCGCAAGGGAATCGGCCCGGAAGCTGAGTGCGGACGCCGGGGAAGTTCCGGTCACGACCGTGTGGATGCGGTGCGAGCACTTTTCCAGTGCGGATTGGTGGGCCGGTTCGCGGGGTTCTCGGAGGTGGTGCTTTCCTGTTGGGACGGTGTTTCTGGTCGCTTCGGCTGCTACGTGGTCGATCAGCTGCCAGACGTTCGTCGCGCCTTCTCCTGCTCCCGCGTGTTGTGGGAGGCGCCGACGGTAGACGTACATCAGGGTCATGCCGAGGAACAGGGAGAGCAGGCAGGCCAGGGCGGTCCAGAGCGGTGGCATCAGGCGGTTCCTTCCGTTCGGGCGGCCGTGGTCGGTCGGTTTTCCCTTAGCAGGTGGACGACTTCTTCGAGGGCTGCGGCGGTCTTGTCGATGTCCTCGGCGTCGAACTCCGCGAGTGCCGACTGGCAGCTGGGCTGACACAAAAGGAACTCGCGGGTCAGATCGGCGTCAGCTACGTGTCGGTGTCGCGCTACGAAACAGGTACGCGGTCGCCGAAACCCGAAGACGTGGCCCAGATCCTGGCAACGCTCGGCGTAACCGGAAAGAGGTACACGGAGCTGGTCGATATGGCTCGTGGAGCTGATCAACCGAACTGGCTGGAGACGGAAAGAGTGGACTCCGCCGCGAGCTGACGACGATCATCGAGTTCGAGCGCACCGCGACGCGGATCGTTGACGTCGAAACGAGCATCATTGCAGGACTTTTGCATACCTCGGACTACGCGCGGGCGATCATGGGAGTGGTGCCCGGACATGATCTCGAAGCACGAGTGGCGACGAGGGTAGGTCGCCGTGATGTGCTCTTCCGCAAAGAAGGTCGCGACTGTGCGAGCTGGCGATGAGTCCGGTGGAATCAGGCAAAGCTCATTGCCAAGCTTGCTGAGGAGATGGAGAGCAAGGCATGACTTAGAGCCCGCCGGCTGGCGGAAATCTAGCCGCTTGCAGCAGAAGACTGCGTGCGTCGAGGTTGGGCGCATCGAGGGAAGCTGGCGGGAGTCTTCCCGGTCTCAGCAGGTGAGCGCGTGCGTCGAGGTCGTCCCAACCACCTACGGCGCGGCGGTTCGGGACACGAAGGACCGGGCTGCTGGGTACTTCACCACGACCGCTGACCAGTGGCAGTCGTTCGTCACCGCTATCAAGACGGGGCGGTTCGAGCGCTGATGGCTCGGGGCCGTGAGCCTCTTAGGCAGCTATCGCAGCCCAAAAGACCCACGGCCCCGTTACCAGCTGGAACGCGCCTACTTGCCGAAGCCCGCCCGGCGGAGGGCGTCGGCCATCGATCCGGCGGGCGCGTCGTTGCGCTGACCGCGCTGGCCTCCGCGTCCCTGGCCGCCCCGGCCTTGACCGCCGCGTCCCTGGCCGCCCTGACC
>NZ_GL877881.1:0-105109 GCF_000194155.1 Saccharopolyspora spinosa NRRL 18395 | reverse complement strand
CCCCCGCCCGCCGCCCTGGCCGCCGCCGCCGTTGCGGCCGCCGCCCTGGCCCCGGCCGGAGTCGCGGTCCTGGCGGCCCCCGGCACCCGGCTCATCGTCCAGGCGCAGCGTCAGCGAGATCCGCTTGCGCGGGATGTCGACGTCGAGGACCTTCACGCGGACGATGTCGCCGGACTTCACCACGTCGCGTGGGTCGTTGACGAAGTTCTTCGACATCGCCGACACGTGCACCAGACCGTCCTGGTGCACACCCACGTCCACGAACGCGCCGAACGCCGCCACGTTCGTGACCACGCCCTCCAGAGTCATGCCCGGCTTCAGGTCGGCGATCTTCTCGACACCCTCCGCGAACGTCGCCGTCTTGAACTCCGGTCGCGGGTCGCGGCCCGGTTTGTCGAGCTCCGCGAGGATGTCCGTCACCGTCGGCAGACCGAAGCTGTCGTCCACGAAGTCCTGCGGCCGCAACGACTTCAACACCCTGGCGTTGCCGATCAGGCCGGTGATCTCACCGCCGGTGCTGCCCAGGATGCGGTGCACCACCGGGTAGGCCTCCGGGTGGACCGCCGACGAGTCCAGCGGGTCGTCGCCGTCCGGGATCCGCAGGAAGCCCGCGCACTGCTCGAACGCCTTCGGCCCCAGCCGCGCCACGTCCTTGAGCGTCTTGCGGGTCCGGAACGGGCCGTTGGTGTCACGGTGGTGGACGATGTTGTCCGCCAACCCCTCGCTGATGCCCGACACCCTGGTCAGCAGCGGCGCCGACGCCGTGTTCACGTCCACGCCGACCGCGTTCACGCAGTCCTCGACCACCGCGTCCAGGGAACGCGACAGCTTCGTCTCCGAAACGTCGTGCTGGTACTGGCCGACGCCGATCGACTTCGGGTCGATCTTCACCAGCTCCGCCAGCGGGTCTTGCAGGCGCCGGGCGATCGACACCGCGCCGCGCAACGACACATCCAGGTCCGGCAGCTCGCGCGACGCGTAGGCCGACGCCGAGTACACCGACGCGCCCGCCTCGGACACCGAGATCTTGGTGAGCTTCAGGTCCGGGTTCTGGCTGATCAGGTCGCCAGCCAGCTTGTCCGTCTCGCGCGACGCCGTGCCGTTGCCGATCGCGATCAGGTCCACGTGGTGCGCCTTCGCCAGCGCAGCGAGCTTCGCCAGCGACTGGTCCCACTGCTGCTGCGGCTGGTGCGGGTAGATCGTGTCCGTCGCGACGACCTTGCCGGTGCCGTCGACGATCGCGACCTTCACGCCGGTCCGGTAGCCCGGATCCAGGCCCATCGTGGCGCGCGACCCGGCGGGCGCGGCCAGCAGCAGGTCGCGCAGGTTCGCCGCGAACACCCGGACCGCCTCGTCCTCGGCGTTCTGCCGCAGCCGCAGTCGCATGTCCACGCTCAGCCGCGTCAGGACGCGGGTCCGCCATGCCCAGCGGACCACATCGGAGAGCCAGCGGTCGGCCGGGCGGCCCTTGTCGGCGATGCCGAACTGCTGCGCGATCCGCAGCTCGTAGTCGGTCGGGCCCACCTGCTCCGCGCCGTCGTCGGGCTCCAGCGACAGCTCCAGGGCCTCTTCGTTCTCGCCGCGGAACAGCGCCAGGATGCGGTGCGACGGCAGGTCCGCGAACCCCTCGGAGAACTCGAAGTAGTCGGCGAACTTCGCGCCTTCCTCTTCCTTGCCCTCGCGCACCTTGGAGACCATCCGGCCGCGCGTCCACACCTGCTCGCGCAGCTCGCCGATCAGGTCGGCGTCCTCGGAGAACCGCTCGACCAGAATCGAGCGCGCGCCGTCCAGCGCGGCCTGGGTGTCGGCGACGCCCTTCTCGGCGTCCACGAAACCAGCCGCGGTCTCCTGCGGGTCGTTGCCGGGGTCCGACAGCAGCTGGTCGGCCAGCGGTTCCAGGCCCGCCTCGATGGCTATCTGGGCCTTGGTGCGGCGCTTGGGCTTGTACGGCAGGTAGATGTCCTCCAGCCGCGCCTTCGAGTCCGCCGCGTTGATCTGCGCTTCGAGCTCGTCGGTCAGCTTGCCCTGCGAGCGGATGGAATCCAGCACCGTAGTGCGTCGCTCTTCGAGTTCGCGCAGGTAGCGCAGCCGCTCTTCGAGCGTGCGCAACTGGGCGTCGTCGAGGGCCCCGGTCGCTTCCTTTCGGTAGCGCGCGATGAACGGCACAGTCGCCCCGCCGTCGAGAAGCTCGACGGCGGACTGCACCTGGCGCTCGCGGACGCCGAGCTCCTCGGCGATCTTCTGATGGACAGTCGTCACGATGCTAATTCCGCCTTCTCTGCGACCTTCGCCAGATCCGACCGAGCATTCTGCCGGACGCCGGTCGCGCCCGACGTCGGCACTCACGTCGGCGTGTCGGATCCTCGCGCATTGAGACCACGCGGTCACTGCGGGTCCAGCGAGAAGCGGCGTTACCTCGGTTCTAGCGCGCGGCGGGCTCGCCACCTGCCGACGAATCGGACGAACTGTCGCATGAGGTTGGTGAGGACCAGGGTGATGCCCGCCCAAGGCAGCACCAGCAGGGCCAGCCGGATCACGCCGACCACGGCTCCGGCGGCGTCGCCTGCCTGGATCGAGCTGTCCACGCCGTTCCACTGGAGGACCAGCGCCTGCCACACGGTCGGCAGCACGTACGGCGCGAGGACCAGGAACGCGACGATCCAGTACGCCATGAACGGGATCACCAGCACCACCCAGACCGTGATCACCCGGCGGACCCACGGCTTCAACTCCTGCACGCGCGGGTGCGGGCGGCGGCCCGGCAGCAGGCTGCGCAGGATCGGACCCATCCGGTCGAACAGGTCGGGAACGCCCACCAGATCGCTCAGGATGTAATAGCCGTCGAAGCGGATCGACGGCAGCAGTTGCCAGACGCTCGTCGCCTGCCACGCCAGCAGCGCGGCCAGCAACCACGGGAAGCTGGTCTGCGCGTAAGCGACGATCATGACGAGCATGGCGATCACGTTGAAGTAGAGACCGCCGAGATCGGTGCGCAGCCGACCGCCGCGGCTGAGGCGGTAGGAATCGGTGACCGTGCTGTACATCGCGGGCCATACCAGGTAGATGCCCACGCCCATCGCGCCCGGCCGCGCGCCGCCGTACTGGCAGGCGGCGACGTGGCCGCACTCGTGGAACATCCCGGCGACGATCAGCACGCCCACCACCAGCAGGATCTGCTCCGGCTGGTTCAGCACCTGCTCGGCACCGCCGTGCACGGCCAACAAGACGTCGGCGACGGCGAAGGCCAACAGGACGACGACCACCACCGGCGGCCAGAACAGCGGCTGGAACACGCGCGCGATCACCGCGACGGTGTGTTCGGGCACCAGCGCGATGCGGAACTTCAACGCCAGCAACCGATCCCGCCCCTTCGGCGCCGCCCCCGGCGGACGGCCGGCCCCGGAGTCGGCCGCCACGATCCCGGCGAGCCGCAACCTGTTCTCGACGAGGAAGAACACCTGACCCGGGGTGACGCCGTGGCCCGATTCGTCGCTGAGGCGCGCCGCGAGTTCGGCGAAGCTGCGCCGCCCGTCGAGCCCCGCCGCCACCAGGTACAGCAGGTGCGACAGCTGCAAGACCTGACCATCGGGCCGGCGGACCAGGTACGGCGCTTCGCGATGCCCGGAACCTTGGTAGCGGCCGATCAGCTCGGTGCCCGGCACGAGCGCTGGCACCGCCAGGCCCGCGACGTCCTCGTCCGCCGGGGGCGACCCGGCCTGGTGCGGGGCGGCCATTGCGACTCCAGAATGATCATCGGGTCCGGAAATGGCCGACGGGCGCGACATCGTCCCTGGTGGAGGACGTCGCGCCCGCCGACTTTGGAGCGTTCAGCGGCTGGCCAATGCTTCGCCATGAACGCCGTACTGCTCACATCTCTCGACGTCAGCCGGGGTTGCCGCCGCCGGTGCCACCGAAGCCGGGGCCGCCGTAGCCGTTGCCGCCGATGCCGTCGCCGCCATCGCCGCCGTCACCGCCGTCGCCACCGATGCCGCCGTTGCCGCCGTTGGCCGCCACCGTTGCCGCCGCCGGTGCCGCCGGAGCCGCCGTTGATGTCACCGGTCGTGGTGACATTGGCGTCCCCGGTCACGGTTCCGGTGTGGGTGTGCGCGGGCGGGTAGTACTGGGCCAGCACGTCGTCGCCGCTCCAGGGGAGCCAGAACGTCGACATGACGGTGCGCGCCGGGAGGAACTCGACGCGCTGCTCCTCCAATTCGGCAGCGCTCAGCGACCGAGAGGTCTGAGACATCTGGTGCTCCTTCGCAATTCGAGGGGAATCACAGGGAAAAACCGGAATTCGGCCACCCCGTTGGATGCGCCGCGGCGGCACGTTCCTGGCGCACGGGCAGAACCTAGAAGCACCGAACGCCTGACGCACTTCGATTCACCCTTACGGGCAAGCGGCTTTCCGCCGCTCGTGGAGTTGTGTGCGCATCGTGCCGAGGTCCGACCGTCGATCGACCACCGGACGGGGGGAAGGGGACGGCGGAGCGCGGGGCCGCCACGGTTGGTTCGGGTTCGCGACGCTCATCAGGGGTTCCGACGGGCATCCTCAGTGGTGCCGATGTGGCCGCCGCGGCCGCCGGTGCCACCGACGCCGCCGGTGTCCGCAATGGAGTTCAGGCCGCCTTGGCCCTGGAGTCCGGGCGTGCTCCCGATGCCGTCGCCGTCGCCACCGTCGCCGCCGCTGCCACCGTCGCCGCCGTCGCCGTCGAGGACCTCGACCGTGGCCCTGCCGGCGCCCTCGGACATGATGTTGCCGGTGTTCGCGGCTCCGCCACCGCCCCCGGTGCCGCCGGTCCCGCCGTCGCCTTCCACATCGACGCCCATGCGGAAGCTGCTGGCGCTCGGCGCGCCGTCGCCGCCCTTGCCACCGGTGCCGCCGCGGCCGCCCTTGCCGCCTTGCACGGTGATGTCATCGTTGCCAGTGCTGACGATCGTGCCCGTCGGGCCGTTGCCGACTCCGCCGTTGCCGTTGTCGGTATGGCGGCCACCGCCGCCGTTGCCCCCGACACCGCCGTTTCCGCTGCGGGTGTCCGCCGTGCCGGGGCCGCCCTTGCCGCCTGCGCCGCCATCGCCGTTGTCGCCGCCGGTGACGGTGATCTTGTTGTTGCCCGCGCCGGGGTAGATGCGGCCGAGGTTGCCGATGCCGCCCGCGCCGCCGTTGCCGCCCGCGCCGCCGCGCGCGTCGGCCGGGTTGGTGCTGCCCGGACCGCCGTCGCCGCCTTCGCCGCCCGTACCGCCCTTGCCGCCGGTGATGGTGATCGTGTCGTTCCCGGGGCCGCCGTTGATGATGCCGGTGGAAGTCACCGCAGGGGCGCCGCTGCCGCCGGGGCCACCGACACCTGCGCTGCCGCCAGCCCTCGCGCTGCTCCTGGCGTCGAGGCCGTCCCGGCCGGCCGTACCGCCGGTGCTACCGCCGTTCTTGCCGCCGTTGGCGCCTCGATCACCGCTCCTGGCGCCGAGATATCCGTTGCCGCCCTTGCCGCCGTTGCCGCCGCTGCGACCGGTGATGATGATCGTGTCGTCGCCACCGCCGGCGTTGATGGTGCCCGCCAACGCCCCGTTGAGCACGATCCGGTCGTTGCCGTCGGTGCCCTCGAGCGTCTTCCCGGCCGGCACACCCCGGCTGCAGTAGATGTTCTCCCCGGAACCGTTGGGGGTCCGGGTGCAGTTGGGCACCGCGGCGTCGGCCGGCGGGACCGCGATGAGGCTGAACGCCGCGGCGAGCATGGCGGCGCTGGGCAGCGGCCACCGGCCGGCCCAGCGCGTTCCCGAGATGTGACTGCCGCCGGAGAGCGCCGTACTCGGCACCTCGGCGGGAACGGCCCGGCGTGGACGGTTACTCATCGACGCAACTCCTTTACCCACTGTGATCGCTGCTGGGCTAAACAGTCGCAGAGCTTAGGCCGGGAGGACTGGCGTTCCTGGAATTCGAAAGAGTGATGTCGGGTGATCTTGCCGTGCTCTGTTCGCCTCACCGCCGCCCGCTCGAGTCGATCTTCATCCGGTATTCGGCGGCGTGTCATTTCCGTCGCGGATCGCAGCATGGCGCAGGGGCTGGGCCGTTTCGCATTGCCAGGTTTGCCCGAACTGGGTTCGCCCGACGCTCTCGGCCGCCGAAAATTACGGGACGCCTTTGTGATTAGGTTTGGCGGAGATTCTCGAGATGCCGCGGATTTAAGACGACCCTTAACATTCGTGCTGGTGCCAACGCATCTGAGTCGTTGGAATGGGGATCTTGGGGGACTTGGACCTTGTTTCGGCATCGATCTCCTCGCGCGGCTTCCGGGCCCAGTCATGAAGGAGGAAATAAGTGTTCGACGAGATTCGACTGTTGAGCCATGCGGAACTCGATGGCCAGCGCGTGGAGTTCCTGCCCGCGCGCACGGTCATGTCGACGTTCCCGTGGGGTGGCGGCTGGAACCCGATCGTCATCAACGGCGGCGGTGGCGGCGACGGCGGTGGCACCGGTGGTGGCCAGGGCGGCGGTGACGGCGGCAACGGCGGCAACGGCGGGGCCCCTGGTCGCGGCGGTGACGGCGGTCCTGGTGGGCCCGGTATCGGTGGCAACGGCGTCGGTGGCGGCGGCATCGGCGGCAACGGTGACGCCATCTTCGTGTGATCGGTCGAAGCCGGCAACGGCGGGCCGGTGGCTCCGGCGTTGGTGATGCCGGTGCGCGTCGTCCCCAGAAGAACGACGTCGGGTTGCCTCCGACCCGCGCTCCAAACCTGGACCGTTCGCATGGAGGGATTCGCTCGACGCTCGCGGCGGCCGAAAATTACGGGACGCGGCGTAGTGGAAAACAAATTCTGCGAGAAGTTCGCGAACAAGGTTGCGACCTCGCTCCGTTCGCGGAACGGGGACGATGTCGATCCGAATTGATCTCGTCCGCCTCTCCGGTGTGCGTTGCCGCAGGTCGAGGAGGAGTTGGACCTGCGTTGGTCGGCGGTTTGCGCGTTTGCGATTCTCCTCGTCGGAGGTTTTCGGACTGCGCTAAATCGTGGATGCTCTTACCCTCCGTGCTGATGCCAACGAATCTGGGGCGTTGGAATGGGGATCTGGGGGTTTGACCTTGCTGGGCATCGATCTCCGCGCGGCATCCGGGCCCATTCGAACGAGGGAGGATCAGTGTTCGACAACAGCGAACCATTGAGCTCCGCGGAGCTCGGAGACCAGCGTGTGGAGTTCCTGCCCGCGCGCACGGTCATGTCGACGTTCCCGTGGGGTGGCGGCTGGAACCCGATCGTCATCAACGGCGGCGGCGGCGGTGACGGCGGCGGCACCGGTGGTGGCCAGGGTGGCGGCACCGGTGGTGACGGCGGCAACGGAGGGACCGGTGGGCCCGGTGGTCACGGTGGTCCTGGTGGGCCCGGCATCGGTGGTAACGGATTCGGTGGCGGCGGCATCGGCGGCCACGGAGACACGTTCATCTTGTGACCGGTCCTGGTCGCACCGGCGGGCCCGTGCTTGCGCATGGGCCCGCCGATTGCTGCTAGCTCTCGGAAAGCCCGTCGGCGGTGGAGATCAGTCCCGCGCGCATGCTCGCGCTCACCGAGCGGTAGGGGGCCGGGCTGGGGGCCGAGAAGCCCTGAGATTCGTGTTCAGGACGCGTGCTTCGAAGCCGAAAGCGATTTTGGTGGCAGATCTGCCTCCGAAGGATTGCCGAAACGTTAACCGCGCGCTTTGCTCCGTGGGTCGGTGCGGCCTCGCTGTGGAGGCCGTCGCCGGCAGGAGGCGAGTCGATTGGCGGTTCCCCAGGCCGCCGAGTTGGCTGGCATCGGGCGCCAGGTGCAACCCCGGAACGTGCGGGCCTGGCTCAGCGGTGAATGGCCGAGACGTACGAGCACCGCGAGCCCGTGCTCCGCGACATCGCGCGGTCCGGGACCGGCTGGTGGCACTTCAACCTGACCACGCTGCACCCGTCCCACCCCGACGTCGCGGGCAGCGGCGATCACGGACAACGCCGCGGTGCTGCCAGGGCCCGCGAGCTGCGCGACGCGGGGGAGAGGTGCAGCAAGCGTTGCACGTGGTGGACCTGTTCGCGGTGGTGCCGGGTGAGACGCCGGAGGTCGTCGAGGCCAGTGAGCTGAAGGCGGAGCTGTGCGAGCTGCGGGCGAAGCGGGCGTCCAGCTACGTGTCCCGGAGCCTGTACCGGATCTAGCCGGTATGGGCGTTTTGCCTGGTCAGTGCAGTGGGCATCGTTGGGTGCCGTGGTGCTTTGCCGTGGCGCGTCAATGCGCTCACGGTCACTGACCTGCGGTTTTGCTGTTCTGTGCGGATAAAGCGGACCTGCGGTGCGGGGCCTGTGACATGGGCCGCTAGGATGCTGTCACCAGTCGACTCGGTGTCACTAATCGTGACGGATCAAGCGGTCAACGTAGCTTGATGGGGTTAATCCAGGTACCCGCGTACGTACAAACCGGGATGTAAGTACACGCTCCGTACTGGAGTGTGGGGCTCGTGAACCCCGAATCCTCCGACCAAACAAGATCCCCCGAAAACAACGATCGCGCCTCGTACCCGAACGAGGCGGCTGACCGCGGGTTGCGTTCCGCTGCGCTGCGTGCCGACCAGGCCCTGCGCACGGCAGTGGATCGCGTGCGGCCGGCGGCGCACCGCGTAGGCGAGTGGCTCGCGCCGCTGATCCAGCGCGTCCTGCAGTGGCTGGCACCGCTGCTGCAGCGGATTCAGGAAGCACCCGCGGTGCGGCGTCTCCGGGAGAGGGTTGCGCCGCACGTGGAGAAGCTCCCCGAGTCCGTTCGGCGGGCTCCGCGCACGCGGTCCATGCAGGCGGGTGCCGCCATCGCCGCCGTTGGCGTGGTGGGCCTGATGATCGGCAGCGCCGTGGCTGGCTCGGACGAGACCAAGGTCGATGACGCCGCGATGGAAGCCCCGATCCAGGCGCAGCAAGCCCAGATCCAGGAGCAGCAGGCCCCGATCCAGGCGCAGCAGACCCCGGCACAGGCCGAGCAGCCGATCCCGCAGGAGGCCCCCGCGCCCCAGGCGCAGCCCGTTCTGCAGGCCCCGCTGGGCCCGCCGGTCGAGGGCATCGACGTGTCCAACCACAACGGCGACATCGACTGGAGGCGGGTCGCGGCCGACGGCAAGAAGTTCACCTTCGTGCTGGCCACCGACGGCACCGGCTTCAGCAACCCCCGCTACAGCGAGCAGTACCACGGCGCGAAGAACGCCGGCCTGATCGCGGGTGCCTACCACTTCGCGCGGCCCGGCTCGTCCTCCGCGGAGCAGCAGGCCGAGCGGTTCCTGAACATCGCCGACTACCAGGCCGACGGCAAGACCCTGCCCCCGGTTCTGGACCTGGAAGTGGACCCGAACAGCGGCGGCTGCTACGGCCTGTCCGTCGCCGACATGCACCTGTGGACCAAGACCTTCAACGACAAGGTCAAGGAGCGCACGGGCAAGGACCCGATCATCTACGCCAACCCGTCGTTCTGGCGGCAGTGCATGGGCAGCACCGACACCTTCGGTGGCCACGCGCTGTGGCTGGCGTCCTACGGCGTGGACAGCCCGGCGGTGCCCAACGGCTTCAACAACTGGGACTTCTGGCAGTACACCGACCAGGGCAGTGTCGCTGGCATCGGCGGCAACACCGACCTGAACCAGTACCAGGAAGGCTTCGAGCGGCTCAAGCAGCTCGCCAGCTGACTTCCGGTTCGTGCCGGAATTTCGACGGGAGCGGGCCGTCCGCAGATCGCGGGCGGCCCGCTCCCATTGTTCGCTCGGCATGGGCAGTTGCTTGGGGGTGTGAGTCCCCTGCGGGAAGAGGTGGTGCTAACCGCGAGCCGAGGGCAAGGGCGTCATCGTGAGGTGGGTCTGAAGGAAGCCCGAGGCGAATCGCTGCGCCGAGGAACACGAACTGCGTATGAGGAGTGCTGGCTGGGGTGAGCCTGCAATGGAAGGTAAAGCCCCTCACTGCCAAGACGGTCGGTGCGTAGACGCAGCGGGAGTAGGGGGAAGTGGCTGTCCTTAACCGGGGAGGTCTGTCCGGGTGTCGGTTGTGCTTGACGGTGGTCGCCGCGCCGACGGTCAGGTCCGTGAGGGTGTGACCGACCGGGCAGAAGTCAGCAGAGGTCGTAGTACCAGCCAGGGATCAAGGGTTGTGGGCTGGGAAGGACTGAACGTGAAGTGAGGACGGAAGAACCAGCGGGAGATCACCCGGCGGTCCTGGGGTGTGTCCATGTGCCGTCGCATCGACACACTGAACAGGTTCACCGGCGGGTGGATGGCCTACTTCCGGATCGCTGACACCCCGAAGGGGCTCAAAGGTCTGGACGAGTGGCTACGCCGTCGGTTGCGGCAGGTCCGTTGGAAGGAATCGAAGAGGACCGCGACCAAACGCCATCACCTGCGTGTACTCGGGATACCCGGGCGATCCGTCCGCGAGTGGGCGGGATCGAGCAAAGGTTACTGGCGGATCGCGGGCTCACCCGTCCTGACTCGGGCCCTGCCCAACGCCTACTGGACACAACTCGGCCTGCACAGCCTGTCCTGGCGCTGGCACCGCCACAGAACAACGGCTTGACGAACCGCCGGATGCGGGCCCGCATGTCCGGTGGTGTGGGAGGGGCCAGGGCAACCCTGGCCCCTACCCGATTCTGTGCGCCGGAAGGGGCGTCCACTTCGGACTCCCGAGCCCGGGGGCCAGTCAAGTAGGACGTGCGACCCGCTCCGCGAGTTGCCGCCGGGACGGGTGATCTTCGTTGTGCCTCCGATACAGGGGATTCACCGGAACTGTGAGTCGCGGACCGATATCCTCGCCGCGATCGATGATCACCTGATCGGAGGCGCGGCATGTCACTCTGGGAACAGCGGGTCACCCAGGCCCGGCAGCTGTGGATCAATGGTGATCATGCCGCCGCCGAGCGGGAGTTGCGCACCGTGCTCGCCGACGGCGACTTCGACAGCGCCGTGCACGCGACCTGTCTGCTCGGCGCGCTGCTGGACGAGCGCGACGACGCCGCCGGGGCCCGCGCGATGTACCAGCGGGCGATCGATTCCGGGCACCCGATCTACGCCCAGCTGGCCGCGATTTCGCTGGGCCCGCTGCTGTTCGACGCCGACGACCTGACCGCCGCCCAAGCGGTGCTGCGTTTCGCCGCCGATGGCGCCGACCCGGACACGGCCGGGCGTGCCGACGCGTTGCTGGCGCAGGTGCTGCACATGCTCGGCGACGCAGCGGGTGCACGCGAGGCCCGCGACCGGGCCCTGAACTGCAACGACCCCGCCGTGGCCGAGCTCGCCAGGGACCTGGACCTGCCGGGCCCGGGCGAGCGGTCCGCCGAGCAGTACCTCCAGGTCGCCTACGAGCAGGCGTGCCGGCTGCTGGACCAGGGCAGGGACCGCGACGCGGAGCCGATCCTGCTGCGGCTGCTGGACAGCGGCCACCCGAACTACGGATCGCTGGGCGCGGCGAAGCTCTACACGCTGCACGTCGACGATTCCGCGAAGGCGCGGCAGATGGCCGAGCGGATCATCGCCTACCGCCACCCCGAACATCTCGGCTGGGGTTACGTGCTGCTCGGCGGCGTGCTGGAAGACCTCGGCGATCCGCTCGGCGCGGCCGACGCGTTCCACCGCGCCGTCGACGATCCGCGCCCGGAGGTCCGGCTGCATGCGCTGATCCACCTGGGGATGCAGCTGCGCGAACTCGGCCGGGCGGACCAGGCCCGGGACACCTACCAGCGGGTGATCAACACCCGCCACCCGGGCTACTCGATCGAGGCGCTCGGCGCGCTTGCCGAGTTGCAGCGCGAGGAGGACGACATCGCCGGAGCCGTCGAGACCTTCGGCAAGGTGGCCGATTCCGGGCACGCCGAGAAAGCGCCGATGGCCGCCTACAACATGGGCGTGCTGCTTTACGAGCACGGCGACCAGGTGGCCGCCGCCGAGGCGTTCCGGAAGGCCACCGACGCCGAAGATCCGCACGTCGCGCACCAAGCCGAGCTGGCACTGTCCATGATGGACGTCGTCGACGCGCAGCAGGACCCGGCCAGCGACGACGCTATGCAACTGGCGCGGCGTGCCCGCGAGGCAGCCGTGGTCGGCGACATCGACACCGCACGAGCCGCGTACCAGCAGGTCATCGAGATGGACGTGCGAATCTGGTCCGTGATGGCGGCCAACTCGCTCGGTCTGGTGGAGGCGACCGTCGGCGACCTCGACCGGGCCCGGCAGGCGCTGCGGTGGGTTGCGATGTCCGACGAGGGTTCGCTGGCGCAGGACGGCGCGTTCCGCCACGCGCTGCTCGACGAACCCGCCGCGCGGCCTGTGCTGCAAGCGCTGTTCCGGTTGGAGAACAACGACGAGACCATGCTCGACGAGCTCATCACCGGCGCTCCGCCGGAGGTCCGCGACCTGGCGTCGGTGGTCAAGGCCGAGCACCTGATGACCACCGACGTGCCGACCGCGGTGGAAGTGCTGACCAGGCTGGTCGAATCGCCGAACCGGCTGGTCTGGACGAAGGCGGGGCACCTGCTGGCCGGATGGCTGGTCCGGGAGCAGCGGCACGAGGACGGGCTAGGGCTGCTCCAGCGGGTCACCGGAGAGGGACACCCCGCACTGCGGCCCTGGGCGGCGGCCCAACTCGGCGACCTGCTGCTGGACCAGGGAGATTTCGAAGGCGCCATCGCGGCGTACGAGTCCGCCGCGGCGACCGGGCACCGCACCGTGCTCGGCGACGTGTTCGGCAAGCTCGCGCTGATGTACCGCACCTGGGGCCGGCACGACGAGCTGCTGGACCTCTACCGCCGGACCGCCGCGAGCGGCCACCCCGAGTTCGGGCCGCGCGCGGCGTTCCTGCTTGGCGAGGAACTCGTCGAGGCCGACGAACTGGAGGCGGCGCTGGCGCTGTTCACCCAGGCCGCCAACACCACCTCCGCCGCCGCGCCAGTCGCGGCCTTCGCCATGCACGCCATCAGGCAGGAACTGGAGCAGGCGCGGGCCGGTTTCCTCGCGCTGGCAGAGGACGAAAAACCGCACTACACGGCCACGCAGCTCTGCCTCAACCTGGCGCACCGGTACCAGAGCCGCGGCGCGGTCGAGATCACCGAGTGGGCGTTGCAGCTGGTCGTAGAGGCCGGGCATCCGGAGCGCGTGCAGCAGGGCTGGCTCTTCCTCGGGGCACTGCGCAGCGAAAGCGGCGACACCGACGCAGCTGCGGAAGCGTGGGAGCACGCGGCGCTGAGTAGCGACACTGACGAAGCGGCAGTGGCGAAGCGCAGCCTCGCGGATCTGTTGCAGGGCAGGGGAGAGCTGGACCGGGCCGAGGCGCTGCTGGGCGAGGTGGCCGGGGGAGAAACCGGCAATGCCGCCGACGCCGCACTCAAGCTGGGCAACCTTCGCGCGGAGCTGGGTGACGTCGGCGGTGCCGTCGAAGCGTTCGGCCGCGCGGAGTCGGTCGGGGGTCGGATCGAGAGCACCCACGCCACCGCCAACATCGCGATTCTGCTCGCCAAGCAAGGCGAAACCGAGGCCGCGCGGCGCGCGTTCGAGCGCGTGATCGCCTCAGGTGTGCCAGGTGTGCAGGCCACCGCCGCGTTGGAACTGGGCAACATGCTGCGCGCCACCGGGGACGAGGCGGCGGCGCGAGCGGCCTACGAGCGGGCACTGGAGTTCGACGAACCGGACGTCACGCCGTACGTGTACCAGCAGATGGGCGCCGAAACCGCCGAGCAACGGGGATTCCGCTTGATGCGGGAAGGCGACACCGAAGGCGCTCGGGCGGCGATCGGCGAGCACTACGGCTCGGCCCGCGTCACCGACTTCTGGTGCGCGGCGTGGACCGGACCGGCGGCTGCGGCACCGATCCTGGGCGGGGCTTCCGGAGATGACCTGCAGGTCTGCTCCGAGCTCGGGCTCGTCTTCGGCCGGGCGATCGAGGACGACGCCTCGGAGGCCCGGGAGTACTTCCGGATGGTCGCCGACCACGGGCATCCGGCGCTGGTCCCGCAGGCCCAGATCGCGCTCGGGGAACTCGCCGAGCGGCAGCGGGAGAACGCGCTGGCGTTGGCCTGGTACCGCCGCGCGAGCTCCGCGGACGAGCCGGAGACCAACGCGCTGGCAAGCGTGCTGCTGGCCCAACTGCTGTCCCGGCTCAACGAACGGGAGGGCGCGAAATCCGCTTGCCGGCAAGCCATCTCCGCAGGTTCCGGCGTCGCTGCCGTGGACGCGGGCCTGCTGCTCGGGCAGCTCCACCACGTCGCCGGCGACGTGGTGGAGGCGCAGGTGATCTGGGACCGGGCCGAGGAATCCGCCGAATCGCCCGAGCAGTTCGGCGCCGCACTGCACCACCGCATCTTGCAGATCGGCGAGACCGCCGACGAGGCGCTGGAACTGCTGCGCCGGTCGACGAAATCGACCGATCCGAGCACGGCGATCACCGGGATGAGACTGCTCGGGGAACGCGCCGACGACCCGGCCGAGGCCATCCACTGGTTCGGCCAGGCCGCGGAACTCGGGGTGCCAGGGCATTCCGATGCCGCGCGGGGACGGCTCGGCGAACAGCTGCTGGCGCAGGGCGATCGGGACACGGCGCGGATCGAGTTCGAACGGGTCAGCCGGTGCGACGAGCCCGGCATCGCGGCGCGCGGCGAGTTTGGGCTCGGCCTGATCCGGTACGAGGAGAACGATCTGGCCGGTGCAGTAGCGGCTTTCGTGAAGACCGCGTCCTACGCCTCGGACGACGACCTGGGCGAAGACGCGCTGAACAACGTGCGGGTCGTGCTCGACGGGCAGCGCACCGCCGGCGACCACCTCGGTGCCGCGAATACCCTGCGCAGACTGGCCGAAGTGGTCCCGGAAGTCCACGTCGCGGAGTGGGCCTACGAGGCCGCCACCGAGTTCATCGCGGCCGAGGACAACGACGCCGCGCTGATCTACCTGCGGTGCGCGGTGGAGATCGGTGCCCCGGAGCCCGCGCCGGAATCGGTGCTGGCGCTGGGCGAGGTGCTGCACAAACGCGGCGAGCTGACCGGCGCGCGGCAGGCCTACGAGCGGGTGCTGGCCACCGGCGACGAATACCGTGCCGAGGTCGCGAAATACCGCCTGGTCCAGCTGCTGGAGGACGACGACCCGGCCGCCGCCGAGGAACTCATGCAGACCCCGGACGGCGTCCTGACCCCCGCGATGAAGGCGATGCTCGGGCTCAAGCGCCGCGACGAGGGCGACACCGCCGGGGCGATCGAGGCGTTCCGCGAAGCGGCGGGCAGCGACGACGACCGCTTCTCGCCGATGGCCACCTACGCGCTGGCGCAATCCCTGCGCAACGACGGCGATCTCGACCAGGCCCGGCAGACCTACCTGCGGCTGATCGAATCCGCCCCGGAAGACCGGTACGCGGGGGAGGCGCTGCTGGAGCTGGCGTCGATGGCCTACCACGCCGAGGACGAGGCGGAAGCCCGCGAGTGGAGCTTGCGGGCGTGGGACTCCGACGATCAGGAGTTGTCCGCGAAGGCCGCGATGAACCTCGGATTGATCGCCAAGCACCGCCGCAGCCTCGACGACGCGAAGCCGTGGTTCCTGGCGCTGATCGACCTCGGGCACCCGAAGGCCGCGCTCGCCGCCGCTCACCTCGCGGAAATGCATTACTGGCGCGAGGAATACGCCGAGGCCGTCCAGCACTACGAGTACACGCTGGCGAACACCGAGGACGCGGAACTCGTCGCCGAGGCGGCCTTCCGGGTCGGCGAGATCCGCTACCGGCGCGGCGAAGTCCAGCAGGCGCGCGAACTCCTCGACCGGGCGGCGCGCACCGAAGACCCGTCCTTCGCTCACCAGGCAACGCAACTCCTGGCCGAGATGGGCGGCTGACGGCAGCGTCAGGCTCGGACCGTGATCAGTCGTTCCGGGAGGGCGAGGACCTGGTCCAGGACATCGCACGCCGACCCGGTCGTGCGCCAGTACACGTCGTGGTCCCGGAGGTGCTGGTCGCGGGAGACTCGCGCGGCGCACACGTCGTCCTCGCCGCGGAGCTCGACCACGTCGACGATGTCGCCGTGCGGTCGCACGTAGACCAATGCCATCAGCTCGCCGTCGGTGTCCCGTACCGGCGGCATCAACCGGAATCCCCGGGCCACCAGTGCGCGCAGGCGGGCGCAGGAGTCGTAGTGGTCCTCAGCTGGCGAGGTCATCGAACTCACCGTCCTTGACGCCGCGCAGGAACGCGGCCAACTCGGCTCGGGTGTAGATCAGCGCGGTTCCGCGCGATTGGCGCGATTGGCGCAGCGCGATGGTTCCGTCGGCCAGGGTCGCGATCTCGACGCAGTTGCCCCATTTTCCGCTGTGGCGCGACTTTCGCCAGGTCACGGCGCCCAGCGCGGCGACCGGGACCTCGAACTGATCACTCATCAGATCTCCCTCGGTCGACTGCACATGCAATTGCATACGCCATTGCGGAGGAAGGTACCACAGCGCTGCGCACACGAACGATCACTGTGTGTAGCACGAATGATCTAGATTCAGATCGCTGCGCGGGATTTCAGCAGCAACTGGCGGGTCTGCTCGGGAGTCCTGGCATCCACCGTCAGCCGATCGAGGGTACGGCCGTATCGCTCGATCTCTTCCGGCTTGTCCAGGTACAGCGCCCCGCTCAGATGCTCCAGGTACACCACGTCCGGCAATTCGGGTTCGGCGAAGCGGAGCATGGTGAACGAACCCTCCGCCGCGTACCCGCTGAGCGCGAACGGCACCACCTGCAGCGCGATGTTCGGCAGCTTGGTCATCTCCAGCAAGTGGTCGATCTGCGTGCGGAGCACGGCGGCACCGCCGATCGGCCGGTGCAGCACGGACTCGTCGATGACCGCCCACAGCCTGGGCGCGTCCAGCCGCGCGAGCAGCTTCTGCCGCTTCATGCGCAGCGAGACCCGGTGCCGGGTCTCGTCGTCGGCCAGCTTCGGGTGCCCCGAACTGGCGATGGCCAACGCGTAGTCCGTGGTCTGCAGCAGGCCCGGTACGAACTGCAGCTCGTAGGTCTGGATCCGGGCGGCCACGCCTTCGAGTCCGATGTAGTCCTGGAACCAGTGCGGCATCGCGTCCGCGTACCGGTTCCACCAGCCGGGCTGCTTGGATTCGGAGACCAGCTGGAGGAAACGGGCCCGCTCGGCCGCGTCCGTCACGCCGTACATCGTGAGCAGGTCCGCGACGTCGCGCTCCTTGAAGCCAACCTTGCCGAGCTCCATCCGGCTGATCTTGGACTCCGAGCCGCGGATGGCGTAGGCCGCCTCGGCGGGCAAGATCTCCGCGGCCTCCCTGAGCCGGCGCAGCTGCGTGCCGAGGATGATGCGCCGGGCCGTCGGACTGCCGTCCGGCCCGGCCGCGTCGCCGCCCGCGGGTCCCGGATCCTCGTCCCCAGCCATCGTCGCACCTCCTGATCTACCGCCGTCCGATTCTCGCACCACGACGCTGGAAACAGCCGCACCGACAGGTCCACCCGTTCGTATCAAGATCGACTTGCGGCGCTCACATTGTTGGCACGCCAGACGTTTACTCAGAGCGACGAAACTCGTACGCTATGCAATCCCCGAGCACCCGACACCCACGCCGTAGCGAGGACCCCATGACCGCCGACCTCACCGTGTCCGACGACGAAACCCCCATCCACATCGATACGAACAAGGCGAGCATCGCCCGCGTCTACGACGCGTTCCTCGGTGGGAAGGACAATTACGAGGTTGACCGGGAGGTCTTCCGGCGCGTCCAGGAGGTCACCCCCGAGGCTGCCCAGCTGGCCTGGGACAACCGCCAGTTCCTGATCAGGGTCAGCCGGTTCATCGCCACGGAAACCAGGGTCACCCAGTACCTGGACTGCGGATCCGGCCTGCCCACCGCGGAGAACACCCACCAGGTGGTGCAGCGGATCAAGCCCGAGTCGCGGGTGGTCTACGTGGACAACGACCCGGTCGTCCTCGCCCACGGCCGCGCGCTGCTGGCGGAGAACTCGAAGACCCACTTCAGCCCGGCGGACATCTTCGAACCGATGCGGATCCTCCAGGACGAGGTGGTCGGTCAACACTTGGACTTCTCCGAGCCGATCGCGTTGTTCCAGCTGGGAACGCTGCACCACTACGACGGTGAGCGACCACCCGCCGACATCATGCGGGAGTACATCGACGCGCTGCCATCCGGGTCCTTTGTGGCCATCAGCCACTTCCTCGGCCCGGAGGCCGAGGAGTACTGCGAACTCGCCCGGCGGATGGAGCAGGCGTTCCTGCACAGCCCGATGGGCACCGGAGTGTTCCGCACCCGCGCCGAGATCGAGTCGATGTTCCACGGCTTAGAACTCGTCGACCCAGGTCTGGTGCTCTGCGCGGACTGGTGGCCGACCGGTCCGCGGCTCAACCCGCTCTACCCGGTGCAGCACTGCATCGCAGGAGCAGTAGGCCACAAACCCTGAAGAACTGTCCGGTGAACTCGTCCCGCGTCGGGCGATTTCAACGTGATCCCGGCCAAAGCCGGGCCGTCGTCCAACTCTCCGGTGGATGACAGTTTCAATTGAAACTGTCATCCACCGAACCAACCGGTGACGGCGTCACGTTCATCAACATCTTCGAGATTCACCCTGGCAGGTCGACGAGTTCGTCGAGCAGTGGCGTGAACACGCGTGGATCATGAGTGAGGCGCCGGGATTCCGCGACACGCGACTGCACAGGGCGCTCTCCGGCGGGCGCGATTCCAGCCGGTCAACGTGGCTCACTGGGACAGCGAGGAGGCGTGGAAAGCCGCTACGTCCACCCCGGGGTTCCAAGCGCGCCAGCAACGGGGCAACGACGATCCGCAGGTGCAGTTCAAGGCGAGCCGGGCCCTCCACCAGCCGGTCGTCGCATTGGGCGGGGTGCAGCCGGTAGCCGCGCCAAGCAGAAGCTCGCCTCACCAACTCCCGGAGCCACCACATCCGAAACAGGCCCAGCAGATGCGGTTTTGAAAGGGCTGTGGCCACGCTGCCTGATGCACCAAGGGAATCCGTGATGGGTTCCCGGTGTCGCGGAAATCCGGGTTAGGCTGCGCCGGAGCAGTGTGCTGCGAACGGCTGGAGGTCAACGGTGAACGACAGTGCGGCAGAAGCGCGACACGCCTGGATCGAATCGGGGGTGTTCGAGGTGGCACCGGGCGTGCACCGGATTCCGTTGCCACTGCCCAACGACGGGCTGCGCGCCGTCAACGTCTACGCCATCGAGGACGGTGACGGCCTGGTGCTCATCGACTCCGGCTGGGCCCTGGACGAGGCGCGGGACCAGCTCGAATCCGCGCTGGGCGAGCTCGGGTACGGCTTCGAGGACGTGCAGCGCTTCCTGGTCACCCACGCCCACCGCGACCACTACACGCTCGCCGTGGCGCTGCGGCGCAACTTCGGCTCGCGCATCAGCCTCGGCGCGGGCGAACAACCTTCGGTGGAAGCGCTTCTGTCCAACCGGCAAGAGGCCGAAGCGGAGCGCCTGCGACGCTGGGGCGCCGACGAGCTGCTCACCAAGCTGGCCGAGGCCTACGGCGGGCAGGCGCCGAAGTCCCGCAGCCGCTACGAACTCCCGGACGAGTGGCTGGAAGGCAAGGTCGAAATCCTGCTGGTGTCCCGAACCCTGCTCGCCGTGCCGACGCCGGGGCACACCCGGGGCCACGTCGTGTTCCTGGATTCCGCGTCGTCGCTGATGTTCTCCGGCGACCACGTCCTGCCGCACATCACGCCGTCCATCGGCGTCGAGCCCGCGCGGCCCGAACTCCCGCTGCGCGACTACCTGGATTCGCTGCGGCTGGTGCAGTCCTATCCGGACATGCGGCTGCTGCCCGCGCACGGCCCGGCGGGCGGGAGTTCGCACACCCGGGCCGTGGAGCTGCTCCGACATCACGAGAAAAGGCTGGAGCAGACGGCCGAAGTGGTCCGCGACGGTGCGGGCACAGCGTACGAGGCGGCGCTGAAGCTCGGCTGGACCCGCCGCAACCACAAGCTGCTCGACCTCGACCTGCTCAACCAGGTCCTCGCGGTCGGCGAGACCAACGCGCACCTGGATGTCCTTGTCACCCGCGGAATCCTGACGTCATCCACGCCGGACGGAGTAGTTGAGTACGCGGTTTCGCGCGAGGGCTGAGCCTGCGGAGGCGGTACGCCGGTCGTGAGTCTTCTGGTGCGGCAACCCAAAAGATTCACGACCGCCGGCTTACGCCAGCAGGAGGCGGACGGTGAGCTCCAAGCGGTTGGAGACGTCGGAGGCCGACGCCCGGCGCGTCACCCAGGCGACCAGGTTGGACAGCCACACGTCGCCGATCACGCGCGCGATTGCCTTCTCCTCGTCGGTGGGCTCGTCCTGGGTCATGGCGTTGGTGAAGAACCGCTCCACCAGCGCCGCGACGGCGTCCACCTCGGCGGCGGCCGAGGTGTCGGCGAACATGAACGCGCGGGTCATCGCCTCGGTCAGCTGCGGGTTGCGCTGCAGTGTCCGGGTGGTGCGGTTGAGCACGAACATGACCCGCTCGTAAGGCGTTTCGCCGGGGATCTTGGCGCGGTCCATCTTTTCCTGGGTCCGCTCGAACTCCCGGGCCAGGCCGGTTACCAGCAGGTGGATCTTGGACGGGAAGTACCGGTACAGCGTCCCCAGCGCCACGTCGGCCTTCTCCGCCACGGTGCGCATCTGGACCGCGTCGTAGCCGCCCTTTGTGGCCAGTGTGATTGTCGCGTCGATGATCCGCTTGCGGCGTTCGTGCTGGGCCGTGGAACTGGTCTCGTCGTCCCGGAGCGCTTGCAGCACATTCCGCGAGGTGCTTGCCATGCAGCGTCGGCCCCCTCGAAGACTCGTTGGTCGAGAACCGCGTGTTGGGTCGCCACGCGGCTCGTTGCCGCACCACCCTGACGGGTTAAGGTGATCGACGTGGTTCGATCGAAACATGTTCCAGTCTACCCAGCCCGCTGGGCGCGGGCTGTGTGAGGTGAACCGTGCGGATCGCGTTGCTGTCCTACCGGAGCAAGCCGCACTGCGGCGGGCAAGGCGTCTACGTCCGGCACCTCAGCCGGGGGCTGGCCGAACTGGGGCACCACGTCGAGGTTTTCTCCGGTAGGCCGTACCCGGAGCTGGATCCCGGGGTCGACCTGACCGCGGTGGACAGCCTCGACCTCTACGACGAGGCGGACCCGTTCCGCACTCCGGGCTGGCGGGAACTGCGTGACGTCGTCGACCTGCTGGAGGTCGGCACCATGTGGACCGCCGGGTTCCCGGAGCCGCTGACCTTCAGCCTGCGCGCGGCGAAGCTGTTGCGCGCCCGGTCCCACGAGTTCGACGTGGTGCACGACAACCAGTGCCTCGGGTACGGGCTGCTGTCCCTGCAGCGCGCCGGGATTCCGCTGGTGGCGACGGTGCACCACCCCATCACGCACGACCGCCGGGTGGATTTGGCCGGTGCCACCGGCTGGCGGCGATTAGGCGTGCGCCGCTGGTACGGCTTCACCCGGATGCAGGCCCGGGTGGCCCGCCGCATCCCGCAGCTGTTGACCGTTTCGGAGTCGTCGGCCCTCGACATCCGCCGCGATTTCGGCGTCGGCGCGCAGCAGCTGCGGGTGGTTCCGCTGGGCGTGGACGCCGAGGTGTTCAAGCCGGCGACCGCTCCGCGCGTGCCGGGCCGCATCGTGGCGATGGCCAGCGCGGACACCCCGATGAAGGGCATCGGCACGCTGCTGGAGGCGGTCGCGAAGCTGCGCACCGAACGCACCGTGGAGCTGGTGCTGGTCACGAAGCTGACCCCCGGCGGCCCGACCGAGCAGCGCATCGAGGAACTGGCCATCGGCGACGTGGTGCGCACCGTCAACGGCCTCAGCGATGCAGCGCTGGCCGAGCTGCTCGGCTCCGCCGAGGTGGCCTGCGTGCCGTCGCTGTACGAGGGGTTCTCGCTGCCGACCGTCGAGGCGATGGCCTGCGCGACGCCGCTGGTGGCCAGCCGGGCCGGAGCGATCCCGGAGGTGGCCGGGCCGGACGGCGAATGCGCCGACCTGGTTCCGCCCGGCGAGGCCGAAGCGCTGGCGGCGGCGCTGGCCGGACTGCTCGACTCGGCCGATCGGCGGCAGCGGCTCGGCGCGGCGGGCCGGGCGCGGGTCTTGGCGAAGTACAGCTGGAAATCGGTGGCAGCGGCGACGGTCGACTGCTACGCCGAGGCGATCGCGCGGAGGGCGCGCGCCGGGGAAGGAGCAACTTGCTGACGGTGGACTTCGACAAGCTCGGCGTGCGACCGGGCCAGCGGGCGCTGGACCTGGGCTGCGGCGCGGGGCGGCACGCCTTCGAGCTCTATCGGCGCGGGGCGGACGTGATCGCCTTCGACCAGGACGTCGCGGAGCTGGAGAACGTGGCGGCGATGTTCGCCGCGATGAGGGCCGAGAACCAGGTGCCCGACGGCGCCGCCGCGCAGACCGTTTCCGGTGACGCGCTCGCGCTGCCGTTCCCGGACGAGCACTTCGACTGCGTCATCGCCTCGGAGATCATGGAGCACATCCCCGAGGACGAGAAGGCGATGCGCGAGATGGTGCGCGTCGTCAAACCCGGCGGCCGGGTCGTGGTGACCGTGCCGCGCTGGTGGCCGGAGAAGATCTGCTGGGCGCTGTCGGACGAGTACCACCAGGTCGAGGGCGGCCACGTGCGGATCTACACCGCCGACGAGCTGATCGGCAAGCTCCGCGACGCGGGCCTGCGCCCGGCCTTCCACCACCATGCGCACGCCCTGCACTCGCCGTACTGGTGGCTCAAGTGCGCGGTGGGCACCGACAACGACGACCACCCGCTGCCGAAGGCCTACCACCAGATGCTGGTGTGGGACCTGATGAAGGGTCCCTGGATCACCCGCACCGCCGAGCGCCTGCTGGACCCGGTGATGGGCAAGAGCATCGCGGTCTACCTGGGAAAGCCGGGAGCGGCCCGTGCCGGGGCCTGAGGTCCCGGGCGTGCTGTCCGCCGAGGCGGCCGTCCAGACTGGCAAGGCCATCGCGGTGACGCAGCTGGCATCGGGTGCGGTGCCGTGGTTTCCGGGCGGGCACGTGGATCCGTGGGACCACGTCGAGTCGGCGATGGCGATGGCCGCGACAGGTCTGCTCTCCGAGGCCGAGTGCGCCTACGAGTGGCTGCGTGGAACCCAGCGCGCGGACGGGTCCTGGCCCTTGCAGGTGCGCGACGGGCGGATCGAGGACGCCGGCGCGGACACCAACTTCTGCGCGTACCCCGCCGTCGGCGTGTGGCACTACCTGCTGATCAGCGGCGACGACGCGTTCGCGGAGCGGATGTGGCCGGTGGTGCGGGCCGCGATCGACTTCGTGCTCACCGCGCAGCGGGAGCGGGGCGAGATCGACTGGGCGGTGGGCGAGTCCGGCATCCCGACCGGCGAGGCGCTGCTGTCGGGATGTTCCAGCATCCACCACAGCCTGCGCTGCGCGCTCGCGCTGGCCGACTACCTGGACCAGCCGCAGCCGGGCTGGGAGGTGGCGCTGGGCCGGCTCGGGCACGCGTTGCGCCGCCACCCAGCGGCGTTCACGCCGAAGCACCGGTACTCGATGGACTGGTACTACCCGATCCTCGGCGGTGTACTACGCGGCGAGGCTGCGCGGCAGCGGCTGTTCGCCCGCTGGTCGGACTTCGTGGTCGACGGGCTGGGGGTGCGCTGCGTCGACGACCACCCGTGGGTCACCGGCGCGGAGACCTGTGAACTGGTGCTGAGCCTCGATGCGCTGGACGAGCATCACCGCGCCCGCGAGCTGTTCGCGGCGATGCAGCACCTGCGCGACCCGGACGGCTCGTACTGGACGGGCTTGGTCTACGCCGACGGCAAGCGCTGGCCGGAGGAGCGCTCCACCTGGACCGGCGCCGCTGTGGTCCTAGCTGCGGATGCGCTGTCCCGCGCGACGCCGGGAAATGGCATCTTCCGAGGTGAGAAGCTCCCGACGGGCCTGCCGGTCGAGAACGTCCCCTGCTGCGAACTCGAGTACGTCCCCGGCACCTGACCGATCGCTTACCGGTCCCGTCCGTCCGCAATTTCCACAGAGCGTTTTCTGACCTCTTCTTGCGTTGTGGCGCGGTGCGGAACCTCAGCGGGCTTCTCGACTCCGGGATCCCCGACACACGTATGTCCCCGTCGCGTCGGGGCTGTCCTCGCGAGATGGCCGCTGTGAACCCGCGGCGGTGCCGGTTGCGAGGGTGCAGCCTCGTACTGTGGGATTTCGGGCGTCGCGGTTGCGGATCGGCCAGGACGAAAAGCGCTCAATGGAGCACAGACCTCTGATTTCCATTGAAATCGCGGGATCTCAGGGGAGGGATCCCGGAGTTCCGGTGGTGCGTTGCAGGACTCGGAGGGAGCCGACGACTCGGGTTTCGCGGAACGCTCCCGTTTCCAGGGCTCGGCAATAGATGCGGTACGGCGCCTGGCCTCCGTCGTTGGGGTCCGGGAAGACGTCGTGGATCACCAGGACACCGCCCGGCACCACCCAGTGCGCCCAGCCTTCGTAGTCGGTGTTGGCCGCCGTGTCGGTGTGTCCGCCGTCGATGAACAGCAGCGACAGCGGGGTTCGCCAGAACTCCGCGACCGCGCCGGAGCGGCCGACGATCGCGGTCACCTCGTCCTCCAGTCCGGCCCGCGTGATCGTCCGCCGGAATTCGCCCAGCGTGTCCAGCTTCCCGACGGCCGGGTCGACCAGGTTCGGGTCGTGGTACTCCCAGCCGGGCTGGTGCTCTTCGGAGCCCCGGTGGTGGTCGACGGTGACGATCCGGCCGCCGGTGTTTCGCGCCGCTGCGCCGAGGTATACGGCGGACTTGCCGCAGTAGGTGCCGATCTCGACCGCAAGGCCGGTGCCGAGGTGCTCCAGCGCGGCCTCGTAGAGCGCCTGTCCTTCCTCGGGCGGCATGAACCCGGTGGCGTGCTCGGCGAGTTCGCGCAGATTCGCCGGGATCGGGGGGTGCTGCTCGCGGTCGGTGGCCGATCCCTGCGTCACGTGTGTCCTCCGTCTGGTCCGGTTCGGTGCCGCCGGAATACTACCTTCTGAACTGGACAGTTCCGGTAGAACATGTTGTCGTTCACCGCGCCGGAGCGCCGCCATCGTCGTCGTCATCGGCATCCGGCTGCTCGCATTGCGGCGCACCCGCCGGTCCTACAAGAACAAGTTTCAATACCTGGTGAAGCACAACGGCCCCAGCGCCCCGCGAGCCGCGCGCGATCCGGTCAACCTCCCGATGATCCACAACTGAGTGGCGGCGATCGGGGACGGGAACCCGGTCTACACCTCGGAATCCGGCGCGGCGCCATCGGTCCACGGCGGGCTCGTCGCGCCCCCGGCGATGGTGCAGGTGTGGACCATGAGCGGGTTGCACCCGCAGCGCGACATCGGCGATCCGCTGTACGCGATGATGGCCGTGCTCGACGACGCGGGCTACCCGTCGGTCGTGGCGACCAACTGCGTGCAGACCTCTACCACTGGTACCTGCGGCACGGCGAACGGCTCGCCGTGTCCACCAGGCTGGACAGCGTCGTCGGGCCGAAGAAGACCGGCCTCGGGGAAGGCTGGTGCGTCACCACCCGCAACACCCGGTACGCCGGCGACGAGCCGGTGGCCGAGATGCCCTTCCGCGTCCTCAAGTTCCGCCCGCCGGAGAAGGAACCCGAAGCACCGCAACAGCAATCCGCCACCGAAGGTCATCCAGCCGGTGATCAACCGGGACACCGCGTACTTCTGGGAGGGCGCGGCGGCCGGTGAGCTGCGCATCCAGCGCTGCGGCCGGTGCGGGCTGCTGCGGCACCCGCCGGGGCCGATGTGCCCGGAATGCGGCGCCGCGACGCGGACGCACCTGGTCTCCGAAGGGCTCGGCGAGGTCTACAGCTCCATCGTCCACCACCACCCGCTGATGCCGGGCAAGGACCTACCGCTGGTCGTGGCGCTGGTCGAGCTGGACGAAGGCGTGCGGGTACTGGGCGAGCTGCTCGGAGTGGCCCCGGAGGACGTCCGGATCGGCCACCGGGTGGCGGTCGACTTCCAGCGGATCGACGACGAACTGGTGCTGCCGGGATGGAGGCTCCATGAGTGACGGAATACCGGTGGCGCTGGCTCGGACGCGGTCGCTCGCCGAGCTGACCATCGGCGATGCGCTGCCGGAGGAGCGCATCGAGGTATCGCCGACCTTCGTAGCACGTCAGCGGCACGGTTCGGGCGGCGTTGCCGGAGGTCGCGCGGTGAGCACGATTTCGGGCAGCGCGGCGATCGTCGGGATCGGTGCGACGGAGTTCTTCAAGGGATCCGGGCGCAGCGAACCGCAACTGGCCGCCGAGGCCGTTCGGGCCGCCCTCGCGGACGCCGGGCTGGAACCGTCCGATGTGGATGGTCTGGTGACCTTCAACATGGACAACAACACCGAAACCGCCGTCGTCAGGGAACTGGGCATCCCGAGCTGACCTTCTTCAGCCGCATCCACTACGGCGACGGCGCGGCCTGCGCGACTGTGCAGCAGACCGCCACATGGCTGTCGCCACCGGCACGGCCGACGTCGTGGTCTGCTAGCGGGCGTTCAACGAGCGGTCCGGGCGCCGGTTCGGGCAGGTGCAGGCGGCGGCAGCAGGCACGCCGACCTCGGCGGGGCTGGACAACAGCTGGTCCTACCCGGTCGGTGGCCACGCCCGGCACGCAGGTCGCGATGTTCGCCCGCCGCTACCTGCACACCTACGGCGCGACCAGCGAAGACTTCGGCCGCGTCGCGGTGGCCGACCGAAAGTGCGCCGCGACCAGTCCCAACGCCTGGTTCTACCAGCGGCCGACCACCCTGGCCGATCACCAGGCGTCGCGCTGGGTCACCGAGCCGCTGCGGTTGCTGGACTGCTGCCAGGAAAGCGACGGCGGGGTGGCGATCGTGGTGACGAGCCGGGACCGGGCCGCGGACCTGCGGCACTCGCCGGCCGTGGTGGCGGCGGCCCAGGGCAGCGGCGCCGACCAGTTCACCATGACCAGCTACTACCGGGAAGACCTGGCCGCGTTGCCGGAGAGGGCCACGATGCGGTGTCAGCAGGACGCGCCGCACTTGATGCAGATGCGGCCGCCACCGCCCTGCCTCGGCACCGGGGCGTGGCAGCCGCCTTGCGGACATTCGTCCATTCTGGTGATGTGCGGGGGTCTGAGTCGGAGCGTGACCTGGCCGCCGAATTGCGCTGACTTGGCCCGGAACACGCCGACACTCATGGTTCGCTCCCGCTCTTCGTACTCTAGGAGTTCACGTCGGCCGAGATCGCGTCGAAGAAAAGGTGCAGACGGTCGGCTTCCCGGGGGAAATTCGGGCACGCGGAGTGGTCACGGGCAGTGGCGTTGCGGTTCTCCCGGATGCGCTCGACCCCGGTTTAACCGTTCAGGGCGTCGAGTAATCCCCGGAGTCGGGATCGCAGGTGATCGCGCAGGTCGTCCGGGGCGTCGATGCTGAAGTCGGCGTCCAGGACCGCGAGGTCGAGCACGCGGCGGGTGATCGCGGGCAGCGTGTCCTCGCCGAGCTGGACGGTGCAGCTGCCGTCGTCGATCGTGGTGACCCTGCTCGGCAGCAACGGGTGCAGGTGCTCACGCACGGTTGCCGCGGAGGCCTGCACCGTGACCCGAGCGGCGTATTGGTAGGGCGCGTCGATGATCGAGCGGCGCAGGTAGTCGGCGGGGCTTTCGGCCGGTAGCGGTCGCGGGTCGAAGCGGCGACCGGTGGCCAGCGGCTGGTCCAGGCGGTCGACCCGAAAGGTGCGCCAGTCGTCGCGTTCGGGGTCGAAGGCGATCAAGTACCACAGGCCGCGCACCGCGATCATGCTGTGCGGTTCGACGCGGCGGGATTCCGTTGCGCCGCCCCGCTTTTCGTAGTCGAAGGACAGAATCTCGTGGTCCCGGCAAGCCGCCGCGACGACCGCCAGAGTCCCGGCGTCGACCCGCGGTCCCTCGCGCACCGGCACGGGCACCGTTGCGCCCGCGACGGCGCTCACCCGGCCGCGCAGCCGGGCCGGGAGCACCCGCTCCAGCTTGGCCAGCGCGCGGATCGAGCTCTCCTCGATGCCGGTCACGCTTCCGCTGGCTGCGGTGAGCAGCCCGGCCGCCACCGCGACCGCTTCGTCGTCGTCAAGCAGCAGCGGCGGCAGGTTCTTGCCCGAGGCCAGCCGGTATCCGCCCGCGGTGCCGGTGGTGCTTTCGACGGGATAGCCGAGTTCGCGGAGCCGGTCGATGTCGCGGCGCACGGTGCGGCCGGTGACCTCCAGCCGGTCCGCGAGTTCGGCCCCGGACCACTCCCGCCGACCCTGCAACAGCGACAACAAGCGGAGCAACCGAGCGGGGAGCGTCGTCGTCATGTTCTCCAGAATCCCACACCTTGAGGACAAGATCTGTCCTCAAGGCGAGTTAGCGTTCTCGGCATGGCTCCGAACGAATTCGCCGCACTGACCGACCTCGTGCAAGGACCGGTGCTCCTGCCGGGCGATGCCGACTACGACACCGAACGCTCTGGGTTCCAGACCTTCGGCCAACGCCGACCGCAGGTCGTGGTGGCCGCGGTTGACGGGGACGACGTGAAAGCCGCGATCGGGTTCGCGGCGGCGCGCGACCTCCCGATCGCGGTGCTGAGCACCGGTCACGGTGTCGCGGCTGAGGTCAAGGGCGGAGTGCTGATCACGACCGGCCGCATGTCGGAGGTCCGGATCGACGCCGAGCGGCGCGCCGCGTGGTTCGCCGCGGGCGTGCGGTGGGGTCAGGTTGTCGAGGCCGCGGCGGAGTTCGGGTTGGCGCCGCTGTCTGGTGGTGCGCCGCACGTCGGAGCCGTGTCCTACACCCTCGGCGGCGGCCTCGGGCACCTCTCGCGGCGCTACGGCTACGCCGCCGACCACGTGCGGAGCATCGAGGTCGTCACCGCCGATGGGCAGTTGCGTCGCGTCACCGCCGAATCTGATCCCGAGCTGTTCTGGGCGCTGCGCGGGGCGGGCGGCAACTTCGGGGTGGTGACCGGCATGGAGGTCGACCTGATGCCGGTGTCGCACCTCTACGGCGGGGCGCTGTACTTCGACGCGCACCTGATCGGGGATTTGCTGCGGGCCTGGCAGGTGTGGACCCGCGACCTGCCCGACGAGATGACGTCATCGGTCGCCCTGGTGCCGTTCCCGGACACCCCGGCCCTGCCGGAGCCGCTGCGCGGTCGCCACGTGGTGCACGTGCGCATCGCTTACGCCGGCGACCCGGCGGCCGGGGAGCAGTTGGTCGAGCCGCTGCGCGCGGTCGGGCCGACGCTGATCGACTCGGTGCGCGAGATGCCGTACCGGGAGGTGGATTCGATCTGCAACGACCCGGTCCGCCCGATGCCGTACGTCACGGACAACTCCATGCTGCGCGACTTCGACGACTTGGCGATCAAGACTCTCCTCGACCTGGTCGGCCCGGACGCTCCGCAACGGTGCGTGGTGGAGGTCCGCCACCTCGGCGGAGCGGTGTCCCGGCCAGCCGACAATTGCGTTGGACACCGGGACGCGCCGTACGTCTTCGGCGTCAATTCGAAGGTCGACGACGCGACGGTCGACGCGGCCCGCGAGCTCCAGAGCCGTGTCCTGCGCGAGATGTCCCCCTGGTCGACCGGCGGTCGCAACCTCAACTTCCTCGCGGGCGGCAGCGCCAACACCGCTAAAGTCCGCGAGGCCTACGAGCCCGCCGATTACAACCGCCTCGCGGTCCTGAAGGCGACCCGCGACCCGAAGAATCTCTTTCGCCTCAACCACAACATCCCGCCGGCGCCCTGATCCGTCGGCGGATGTTCCGGGGGATGGGCGCCTTCGGCTGGCGCAGCCGGTCGAAGTTGGCCTTCACCCCCGTGCCCGACCGGATCATTCGTAGGTGATGTGGATTTCGTCGGTGACCGGGAGGGATTGGCAGGCCAGGACGATGCCGTCGGCGAAGACGCCCGGCGGCTTCGACGTCGAGTTCGGCTGCGACGGCAGGCAGGTCGACGACGAGGACTGGATCGCCCGCGAGAGCACAGCAGTCAGCCTGTGGGGCCACGACTTCAGCGTCGCCGCGAGCTCATGACCGGAGACCAGGTGAAAGGCACCCGTGCCCGAGTTGCCGTGACGCGGGTGCCCCTCACCCCCGAGCCGGCGGAGTTCCGGCGGGTGCTCGGGCACCTTCTGCACCGGGGTGACGGTCGTGACGGGGTTGGAGGGCGAGCGGCCGGTGGGCTTCGCCTGCCAGTCGTTCGCGGCACCGTCCCTGGACCTGCCTCTGGTGCTGTTCTGTCCGTCCTGAACGTCCCGGGCCTGGCCGGTACTGGAGCGCACGGGGCGGTTGCGCCAACGTCCTCGCGAAGTCACAGCAGCCCGTCAGCACGGTGTTCGGCCGAAACGGCGACGACAAGTTCGCCGGCGTCCGCTGGCACCCGGTCCCGTCCGCTGGCATCCGGTCCCGTCCGCTGGCATCGTCCCGCCCGGTGCACCCACCTCGACGGAGCTCTGACCTGGATCGACTGCAACGTCTTGGCGGTGCACGAAGCAGGCGACCACTACATCGCCATCGGTCGGGTCCAATCCCTGGGCGAAACTACGGCGGCCGCCCCGCTGCTCTTCTACCGGGGCACCTACGCCGGTCTCAGCCCGACGCCGGAATCCCCGCCAACGGACTTGGACGCCTTTCTCACCACGATCCACCCGGACGATTGGCTGTAACCGCCGGCTGATCAGGGCCCGCAAGTACTTCTGGGCGCTGCAGGGACTGTTTGGGATTTCCTTCTGCCTGGAGGTTCCGCTAGCAGCCCCAGCGGGAGCGGTCCGGTTCCGCACCGCCAACCGGCGTGGAGCGAACGGCCTGTTTGCGTCAATAGGCCCGGATCCACCGGTGTTGTGGTGAAAGTTGTTGGTGTGGGGCGAACGGCCTGTTTGGGTCGGTAGGTGGCATGAACGGTCCGTTCGCTTCTACCAGCGCATTCCAAAACGGTTCCCATAGCGCCTGAAAGTGCGCACGGGTCACGGTGCGTTCAGCGGAGGCGTTCGATGATCGTGCCCGTGGCCAGCGCTCCTCCCACGCACATCGTGGTCAGGGCCGTCGTCGCGTCGCGGCGTTCCAGCTCGTGCAGGGCGGTGGTGATCAGGCGGGCTCCTGTGTTGTCCACCGGGTGGCCCAGCACTATCGCGCCGCCGTTGACGTTGACCCGGTCCGGGTCGGGTTCGTGCACCGCGGCCCACGACAGCACCACCGAGGCGAACGCCTCGTTGACTTCGAAGAGGTCGATGTCCCCGAGCTTCATCCCGCTGAGCTCCAGAATCCGCTGCATGGCCTGCACCGGGCCGTCCAGGTGGTAGTACGGTTCGCCGTCGGCCAAGGCACTGCGCGATGGTCCGGGCGCGGGGCGCTGGCCGAGTTCGGCGGCCCGGTCGGCGTCGGCCAGCAGCATGGCCGCCGTGCCGTCGGAGATCTGCGACGACGTCCCGGCGGTGTGCATCCCGTTCTCCAGAACGGGTTTCAGGCCACCAAGCTCCTGCATGCTGGGCTCCCGCAGGCCCTCGTCGCGGGTCACCGGATCGGCATCGGGGACGTGGACCGGGACGATCTCGCCGTCGAAGCGGCCCCCGCGCCACGCCGCCTGCGCGGTCCTGGGAGCGCAGCCCGAAGGCGTCCAGGTCGACGCGGCTGATCCCGCGACGCGCGGCGATGCGGTCGGCGGGCTCGTACTGGTTCGGCAGGTCGATGTCCCACGACTCCTGTCGCGGCATGCCCACGCCCGCGCCGAGGTTGCTGCGCAGCGGCACGCGGCTCATTGCCTCGACACCGCAGGAGATGCCCACCCGCACCGCGTCCGCGGCGATCAGGCCCGCGATGAGGTGCGTGGCCTGCTGCGCCGATCCGCAATGCGCGTCTACGGTGGTGCACCCGACCTGGTGGCGCAGGCCGTAGTGCAGCCACGCCGTGCGTACGAGGTTGTTCGATTGCTCGCCGGCTTGGGTCACGCAACCGCCGATCAGCGGGTTGACCTCGGCGGCGCGGATGCCCGCGCGGTCGAGCAGGCCGCGTTGCGCCGCGCCGAGGATCTCGGCGGCGTGCAGTCCCGCAAGCCGGCCGCAGTGCTTGCCGATCGGGGTGCGGACCGTTCCCACGATCACCGGATTGCCCACCTGGACCTTCTCCTGATAGGCCGAACCGAAAGTAGAACATGTTCTGACTCGCAAACAGGCGTGCCAATCAAATTTGATCAAACATGTTGCTTTTCACTCGATTCAACGATAGTTACAGGGGTTTACTGAACCTTGGAAGTGTGGTTCTCTTGCTTAGAACTCGTTCCATTTATCCGGTCGGATAACGCGTCGCTGTAGGAGGTTGCCGTGGTCGCACCGCGCATTCCGGAGGGCTTCGACTTCACCGATCCCGACCTGCTCGCCGAACGGCTGCCGCTGGCCGAGTTCGCCGAACTGCGCCGCACCGCGCCGGTGTGGTGGAACCGGCAGCCCGACCGTCGGAGCGGGTTCGACGACGGCGGCTACTGGGTGATCAGCCGGCACGCCGACGTCAAAGAGGTATCCCGGCGCAGCGACGTGTTCTCCAGCTGGGAGAACACCGCCGTCATCCGGTTCAACGAGAGCATGACCCGCGAGCAGATCGAGCTGCAGCGCTTCATCATGCTCAACATCGACCCGCCGCAGCACACCAAGCTGCGCAAGATCGTGCAGCGCGGCTTCACCCCGCGGGCCATCAACAGCCTGGAATCGGCGCTGCGGGACCGTGCGCAGCGGATCGCCACCGAGGCCCGCGAGCGCGGCAGCGGCGACTTCGTCACCGACGTGGCCTGCGAGCTCCCGCTGCAGGCCATCGCGGAACTGCTCGGGCTCCCGCAAGAGCACCGCAAGGAGATCTTCGACTGGTCGAACCAGATGATCGGCTACGACGACCCGGAGTACGGCGTCCAGCCGGAGGTCGCCGCCGCCGAGATGCTCGGCTACTTCACCAACATGGCCGAGGAGCGCCGCGGCTGCCCGATGGACGACATCGTGACCAAGCTGGTCCAGGCCGACATCGACGGCAACGCGCTGACCGCGGACGAGTTCGGGTTCTTCGTGATCCTGCTGGCGGTGGCGGGCAACGAGACCACCCGCAACGCCATCACCCACGGAATGCTCGCGTTCCTGGACAACCCGGAGCAGTGGGAGCTCTACAAGGAGCAGCGCCCGGCGACGACGGCGGACGAGATCGTCCGGTGGGCGACCCCGGTGGTGGCTTTCCAGCGCACCGCGACGGAGGACGTCGAACTCGGCGGCGTCGAGATCAAGCGGGGCCAGCGGGTCGGCATGTTCTACAGCTCCGCAAACTTCGACCCCGAGGTCTTCGACGAGCCGGAGCGCTTCGACATCACCCGCGACCCGAACCCGCACGTCGGGTTCGGCGGCACCGGCGCGCACTACTGCCTCGGCGCGAACCTGGCCCGCCTGGAGATCGACCTGATCTTCAACGCGATCGCCAACCACATGCCGGACATCACGCGGATCGGCGAACCTCGCCGCCTCCGCTCCGGCTGGCTCAACGGCATCAAGGAAGTCCAGGTTCAGTACACCTGATCGGCGGAAGTACGCCCGATCCGGTGCGATGTCGCGCGATTCCATTGAAATCGGACCTCCGATTTTAATGGAATCGCGGGCGGGGACGGAGCGAGCGAGCGCCCGTGAGCGAGCAACTGGGATCTCGGGTGGTCTTCTGCTCGAAGGGATCATCGGGCCGGGCGCAGGGTGGCCATTGCCCGGTCGAATTCCCAGAAGGCGCGCATCGAGCGGATCAGGCCGGCTTCGTCCACGCGGTAGACGAAGACCCCTTCGGCGTCCATCGCGTTGCCGTCCGGGAGGAACGTCGTGATCCGGCCGACGTTGGCGACTTCGCGGCCGGCGGTGAACGAGTCGTGGATGTGGAACTCGATGCGGTCGGCCTGGGCTATCGCCAGGTCCCAGAAGGCGGCGATGCCGTCGTGGCCGTGGTGGCCCCGGCCTTCGGGGTCGAAGAGCGACGGGCCGACCGGGTCTTCCACGACGCCGTCCGGCGCGAATAGCGCCACCCACTCGTCCTTGGCACCGCGCGTCACCGCGCTCATCGACGCCAGTGCCGCGTCGCGAGCCGGGTGCGGCTCACGGCTCGCCGCCCAGTGCACGCCCTTGCCGTCACCGTTCATGTCCTGTCCTCCTGATCCCGAAGTCCTGGTCCGTGGACGAATTCTCGGTGAAACTGCGCCAAGTCCTAGCCCGGCCGTGTTCCCGACGGCGTGTCTGCATCGGTGCCGCGCGGCGGTTAGTTCTTGGGAAGTGGCTAGTTCTCGGGAAGTTCGTCAACGTCCAGGTTGTGGTCGCGCCAACTCCGCGTTTTTCTGCTCACGCATGTTCTCCATGCGGTGGTGCAGTGCTGTTTCTCGGGGAATTCGGTTGCCGGTCAAACGTTTTCGATCACTGTCTCCGAGAACTTCGCGATCGAAGCCTGCTTCGTCGCCAGGTCTGCGTCGAAGCCGTGGCCGTCGAGCAGCCACGGGACCACGATCGCGTCCGTCACGCCGATTTCGGCCTGCTCGCGGTAGCCGTCCACGCCGAAGCTGTCCACGCACACCGCCTGGATCTCGAACGGCTCGCCAGCTCGCCCGTAAGAGGAGCGCAGCTCGGTCAGCTGGTCGATGGTGGTCCGCAGTTCGTCGATGCCCATCATCGCCGACGCCCAGCCGTCGCCCACCCGGGCCGCTCGGCGCAGCGCCGCTTTGGTGTGGCCGCCGATGTAGATCGGCACCGGCTGGCTCGGGGCAGGGCTCATCTGCAAGCGGTCGAAGTCGAAGAACTCCCCGTGGTGCTCGACCATTCCGCCGCCGAGGATCAGCCTCAGGACCTCGATCGCCTCGTCCACCCGTGCGCCGCGCTTCGCGTATGGCGCGCCGCACCACTCGAACTCCTCCGGCGCCCAGCCGAGCCCGATGCCCAGGCCGAACCGGTCGCCGGTGAGCACCGCCACCGACGCCAGCTGGCGCGCCAGCAGCACTGGATTGCGCGGCCCCAGCTTGAGCACCGAGGTGTAGAACCGCAGGCGCGAGGTCACCGAGCCCATTGCCGCGGCGGCGACCAGCGGATCCACCCACGGAGTTTCCGCGGTCCACATCCGGGAGCCGTCTGGGGTGTACGGGTATTCCGCCGAGACCTGCTCCGAGTAGAACAGCGAGTCCGGCAGGGCGATCGAGGCGTAGCCGCATTCCTCGGCGGCGCGGGCCAGCTCGGTGAGCTGGTCCAGCGGGCTCATCGCGACGGACAGCGTGAACTTCATCGTTCCCCCGGTCTCTTCGCGCCCACGACCCACATCGAGAAGTACTGCGAGCCACCGCCGTAGGCGTGGCTCAGGGCGGTGCGGGCACTGGCCACCTGGTGCTCACCCGGTTTGCTGGTCACCTGCATAGCCGCCTCGGTGAACCGTAGCAGCCCGGACGCGCCGATCCGGTTCGACGACAGCACTCCGCCGGAGGGGTTGACCGGCAATCGCCCGCCCAGCGCGGTTTCCCCGGCCTCGGTGCGCCTCCAGCCCTGGCCGGTCGCCGCGAATCCGAGGTTCTCCAGCCACATCGGCTCGAACCAGGAGAACGGCACCCAGCTCTCCGCGATGTCCACTTCGGACAACGGATCGGTGATGCCGCCGAGGACTTCCCGAAGCCGTACACCAGCGCCGTGTCGACCTCGTTGGTGCGGATCTTCACCTACGCCTCGTACAGGCCCAGGCCGCGTCCATCTCCACGTGCGACTCGTTGATCGGAGGGAACGCGCCGATGGCGTCGACCGCCGCGATGAACGAGAACGCCCGCCCCGCCAGGTAATCCGACGATCCCGAGCACCAGAACCCGGTGTCGTCCTTGGCGAGCCCGGTGTCGGCGCGGAAGATCGGCACCAGCACCTCGACGCCGTTGGTGGTCCCGTGGGTGGCGCGCACGTTCGGTGCCTGCGCGAACCCGATGACGGCTACGTCTGTCACGACGGATTCCTCGGAGTTTGTCTTTGCAGCGGCGAAGCCGCTCAGCCCACCTTCGCAAGTCGACCACCCGCGGGTTCTCCGGGGCTTCTCTGGAGGACAGCCCCGGCGCTTTGCATTAGACGTCCATGAGTCTGCGATCCCGGACCGGCTCTCCTCGGGCGATGCCGAGCGCTGGTAGCTCAGGTGTACCGGGGTCGTCAACATCGTGACGGGTTCGGTGCCCGGCTCGTCGTGCCCAGTAGCGACGTCGGATTCCGGTTGGAAGCAGGCGATGTCGCGGATGCCCTTGGCGCGTTCCTCGGCCCAGCGCGCCTGCACCCGCATCCCGGTGCGGATCTGCCCTGGTGAAGGAACGTCGACGGCGTGTAGCAAGGGCGTGTCCGCCCGTCGAGACGCACGAATGCCCAGGCGAACGGGCGTTGCAGCGGCCTGGCCTTCCAGCGGGCTCGGCAACCACGACCAGCTGACGACGGTGCCGTGCGGTCCGACCGGCACGAACTCGTCGAGAACGGCGGCGGTGTCCGGGTCGTATTCGACCGGCGGCACGTGCACCCGGCCGTCGCTGCCGCGCACCCCGACGATGCGTCGGGCGCGCAGCGCGGTGGCGAACCGGCCGTGCACCGGGCCCAGGGAACGCGTCTAGGCGAAGCCGATTTCGAGCGGTGCGCTGAGTGGTTCGGAGAGCCCAGTCACGCCCTGAAGTGAAACATGTTCTCGATTTTGGAGCATTATCCGGGCACCATGACCGGAGGTGTCGCATGGCCGGACGAGGAGGTTCGCTGATGAGGATCGGGCTGCAACTCGGCTACTGGGGAGCGACCCCGCCGCCGAACGCGGAAGAACTCGTTATCGAAGCCGAGCGCGTCAAGTTCGATGGGATTTTCGCGGCGGAGTCCTGGGGATCGGACGCGTTCACGCCGCTGGCCTGGTGGGGTTCCCGCACGAGCCGGATGCGGCTGGGCACGTCCGTCGCGCAGATCTCGGCGCGTTCGCCGGCTTCGTGCGCGATGCACGCGCTGACCCTCGACCACCTCTCCGGCGGGCGCTGCGTGCTGGGGCTCGGCGTTTCCGGCCCGCAGGTCGTCGAAGGCTGGTACGGCGAGCCATTCGCGAAACCCCTTGCGCGGACGCGGGAATACGTCTCGATCGTGCGCCAGGTGCTGGCCCGCGAGGCTCCGGTGCGCAACGACGGACCGCACCACCCGTTGCCCTACGACGGACGGGGCTCGCTCGGGCTGGGCAAGTCGCTGCGCCCGATCACCCATCCGCTGCGCGCCGACCTGCCGATCTGGCTGGGTGCCGAAGGCCCGCGCAACGTCGCCCAGACCGCCGAGATCGCCGACGGGTGGCTGGCGGTGTACTACTCGCCGCGCATCGCCGGGATGTATGCGGACTGGCTGGGCGAGGGGTTCGCGCGGCCGGGCGCCCGCCGCAGCCGCGACGAGTTCGAGATCGCGGCCAGCTGCCAGGTGGTCGTCACCGACGACCCGGCGGCCGAGCGGGCGCGGCTGAAGCCGTCGCTGGCGCTCTACATCGGCGGGATGGGTGCGCCGGGCATGAACTTCCACGCCGAGCTCTTCCGCCGGATGGACTACGGACCTGCCGTCGACGACGTCGTGCGGCTGTTCGCGGCCGGGCGTCGGGAGGACGCGGTCGCGGCCGTGCCGGACGAGATGGTCGACGACATCGCGATCATCGGTGACGCCGATGCGGTGCGGAACCGGGTGCGGGAGTGGGAGAAGGCGGGGGTGGACACGTTGCTGGTGGGCTGTCGCGAAGCCGGGCACGTCCGGGGCGTCGCGGAGGCATTGGGGCTTGCCGGAGATTTGTAACGAGTTCTCATTTGGGGTGATTCCTTTTGGTAGCCATAGTGGATAGTCTTTTGTTGCCCTGCCGTTATGCAGGGCTTTTGCCTGGTCGGGCTGTCGGCTTGGGCCTCCCTCCCCGCCGAGGCGGGCTGCGGTGATCGCGCGCTGTGAAGGTGAAGCGCGCGAGACCGTAAGCACTGGTCAGCGTCGCGTCGGCGCTTCGCAGTGGTTTCCCGTCCAAGGTTCGGCGGCGTGTCTGGCAGCTCGGATGATGGCGGGCAGCAATGCATCGACCGAATTGTGCGGCGTGACGATGGCTTTCGCGCTGGCGGGGTGGCTGCTGCGGCACCCGGCAATGCTGCTGACCGTGTCGTGGGTGGCGTGTGGTACTGGGCGTGGGACTGGGTGTCCCTGGTCATCGCGGCCGGTGGTCTGGTGGCGGCCGGTGTGGTGTGGCGGCTTGCGTACGCAGCGAGTTTCGAGCGCCGCTGCGGGCGGCAGCTTCGCTCTGGTGTGCTGCGGATGTGGGTGTATGGATTGCGGTGGCCTCGGTGGCCTCGGTGGCCTCGGTGGGCGCGGGCTGCGCACCGGGTGTACCACGATGCGGACTTCACGGAACCGGTTGTGCCTGCGCTCCGACCCGACGTAGGTGTTCCCGGATCTTCTCCGGCTCACCTGTCTCCGGCATCCGCGATTTCCCAAACCGCCTCTATAGCAACCAAAAGTGCTCACGAGTCCTGAGCTGCGGTGTCAGCGTCCTCGGAATCGGGGTTTGCGCTTCTCGGCGAAGGCGAGGGGGCCTTCCTTGGCGTCCTCGCTGGAGAAGACCTCCATGCCTAGCCGAGCGTCCACAGTGAACGCCTCGTTCTCCGGCATGCCCTCGGTTTCCCGCATCGTCCGGAGGATCGCCCCAACCGCGAGGGGGCCGTTGGCGGCGATCAGATCCGCCAGCTCCAGGGCTTTGTCCAGGGCTTGGCCGTCGGGAACCACGTGGCCGATCAGGCCGAGGTCCTTCGCTTCCGGCGCGAAGATGTGCCTGCCGGTCAGCAGGATGTCGGCCGCGACGGTGTAGGGGATCTGGCGCGGCAGCCGGACCGCCGAGCCGCCCAGCGGGAACAGGCCCCACCGGGCCTCCGACACGCCGAACCGCGCGCTCTTGCCCGCCACGCGGATGTCGGTCGCCTGCAGGATCTCCGTGCCGCCCGCCACCGCGGGTCCTTCCACCGCCGCGATCAGCGGCTTCGTGAGGCGGCGGCCCTTGAGCAGGGGCTCGATCACGGACATGTCCATACCGCGCGAGGTGTCGCCGGGGTGGGCCTGCGTCATCGCCTTCAGGTCCGCGCCGACGGAGAACGCGCCGCCCGCGCCCGTCAGCACGCACGCCCGGATGTCGTCGTCGCGGTCCACCTGGTCCCAGGCCTGCCGCATGATTTCCAGCATCGGCCCGGACAGGGCGTTGCGGACCTCGGGTCGGTTCATCGTCACCACGAGCACCGCGCCGCGCCGTTCGACCAGGCAGTGCGGTTGCTCGACGACCTCTGTTGCCGACGTCATGGAAACCCTTCCACTGGGTGGATAACACTGCTTGCGTCGCGGGATCTGCGGCAGTAAACCGACCTCGCCAGCGTTGCGCCGCGACGGATCGTCACCAACGCGAATTGTGATTCGGCTTTCCGGATTCTTGCCGAGGACGATAACACGTTCTAGTTTCACGGGGTGGCATACAACATCGCAGATCTCTTTGAGCACGCCGTCGATCTGGTACCCGATCGCGTCGCCGTGGTCTGCGGCGAACGTCGCCTGACCTTCGCCCAGTTGGACCAGCGGGCCAACCGGCTGGCGCACCACCTCACGGCCCGCGGGCTCGGGCCGGGCTCGCACATCGGGGTCTACTCCCGCAATTCCGTCGAGGCGCTGGAGACCATGCTAGCGGCTTACAAGGTCCGCGCGGTGCCCATCAACATCAACTTCCGCTACGTGCCGAACGAATTGCGCTACATCTTCGACGACGCCGACCTCGCCGCGCTGGTGCACGAACGCCGCTACAGCGACCACGTGGCCAAGGTCCGGCCGGATTTCCCGCAACTGCGCGAGGTCCTTGTCATCGAGGACGGCACCGACGCCGATTGCACTGGGTATGGCGGTGTCGAGTACGAGTCGGCCTTGACCGGTCAATCCGCCGAACGGGACTTCCCCGAGCGCAGCGCCGACGACCTCTACCTGCTTTACACCGGCGGCACCACCGGCATGCCCAAGGGCGTGATGTGGCGTCACGAGGACGTGTGGCGGGTGCTCGGCGGCGGCATCGACTTCATGACCGGCGAAGCGATGCGCGACGAGTGGCAGCAGGCTCGCACCGGTGCCGAAAGCGGTGGCCTGATCTGGCTGGCCGCCGCACCGTTCATCCACGGCGCCGCGCAGTGGGCGAGCTTCGGCAACCTCTTCGCTTGCAGCACCGTGGTTTTCGTGCCGCAGTTCGACGCGCACGAGGTGTGGCGCACGATCGAGCGGGAGCGGGTCGACGTGCTGGCGATCGTGGGCGATGCGATGGCCAGACCGCTCATCGAGGCCTTACATGAGGGCGGCTACGACGCCTCGTCGCTGGTCGTGATTTCCAGCAGCGCCGCGCTCTTCTCGCCGTCGGTGCAGCGCCAATACCTCGACGCGCTGCCCAACGTGATGATTACTGACTCGATCGGCTCGTCGGAGACCGGGTTCAGCGGAATCGGCGTCATCGGCCGCGACAACGCGCAGACCGGCGGGCCGAGGGTCAACGCGGACGCCTTCACCACGGTGATCCGGGACGATGGCAGCTTCGCGCTGCCCGGCGAGATCGGGTGGCTGGCGCGCACCGGAAACCTGCCGCTGGGCTACTACAAGGACGAGGAGAAGTCCCGCTCGGTGTTCCGGGAGATCGACGGCAAGCGCTACGTCGCGCCGGGCGACTACGCGCGGATCGAGGACGACGGCACCGTCACGATGCTGGGCCGCGGCTCGGTGTCGATCAACACCGGCGGCGAGAAGGTCTTCCCGGACGAGGTCGAGGCCGCGCTCAAGTCGCACCCGGACGTGTTCGACGCGCTGGTCGTCGGGGTGCCCGATGAGCGCCTCGGCCAGCGGGTCGCGGCCGTGGTGCAGCCTCGGGCGGGCTCGACCCCGGGACTCGCCGACCTCGACGCGCACGTCCGGGAGTGGATCGCCGGCTACAAGGTGCCGCGCAGTTTGTGGCTGGTGGACGAGGTCACCCGCTCACCCAGCGGAAAACCGGACTACGCCTGGGCGAAGCGGCACACCGAGACGCACGAGCCGACCGACGTGCGCGAGCCGTCGCGGCGCGAGACCGCCGCCGAACCCGGCTGAGCTCCGTTCCTCCCTTTAGGCGCCGAAGGCGCTTGGCACACCCTTGCAGTCGCTCACGTCGCTTGCCCGACGCCCCTGAGTCCTTCCGGCATCAGGTGGTGCGGCCCAGGGCCCAGAATCCCGAGTCCTCCAGCAGGACTTGGTACGTGGTTCCCGGGTTCCACCCGTCTGCTTCCTCGCGCACTTCCGCGGCCGTCTTGTCCGGCTCGTGGATGGCGACGTAGTCCGGGACGATCCCGTCGGTGTTGCCGGGCCAGAAGACCCGGCAGCGCCCGGTGAGGTGCGCGATCGTCGAATTGTTGGCGACGACCGTCGCGCCGTCCGGGATCATCGCGAGCACCCTCGACGCGGCCTCGGGGTCCTGCTGGAAGCGGTCGCTGCCGCTCTGGATCTGCTTGCCGATCGGCAGCGTGACGGCCAGTGCGACCGCCGCCGCCAGGACGAGCCCCGGCAGGTGCGACGCGTAGCCCCGCAACCAGGACGGGTGGGTCGCGCGCAGCCGGGCGATCGCGTCGACCATCGCGAGGGTGAGGATCGGCATCAGCACCGCGTTGTAGTGCCAGTCCGTGCTCCAGTAGTGCTCCTCGAGGGAGGCGAACCGCCAGCCGAGCGTCGGGAGGATGGCCAGCAGCACCGGCGACCGGAGCGCGAGCAGCCCCGTCGTCGGGATCAGGAGCCACAGCGCGGTGCCGGACTTCTCGTCCCAGCCTTCCAGCAGCGAGGCGGGAAACCCCACGTCGCCGGAGATCTTGTCCCAGTACCGGTATGCGCCCGTCGGGTTGAACGACGGGATGACCAGCAGGGTGATGCAGAACCAGGCGACGACGAACAGCACTGCGCTCACCACGGCGACCCGGGCGAACCGCTTGTCATGCTGCCTGGCTAGCCAGGCGAGCACGAGTGCGATGGCGGCGGCGGTGAGCGCGAGGTCGTCCTTGACCAGCACCAGCGGTGCGGTCAGGAGGAGGGCGCGCCACCACCGCTGCGACAGCGCCGCTTCGAGCGCGAACGCGACGAGCGGGACCGCGAAGCAGATCTCGTGGAAGTCGAAGTCAACGGCCCGTTGCACTCCCCAGGACAAGCCGTAGGCCACGCCCACGGACCACCCCCTGGTGTCGCCGAGCAACCGCGTTGCGGCTCTGGTCACCGCAACGATCGAGAGCGCGAACAGGGCCGCCTGCGCGACGAGCAGCGTCTGCGCGGAGGGAAACAGGAAGTAGAGCGGCGCGAGCAGTGCCAGCGCGGGGCTGAAGTGGTCGCCGAAGATGACGAACCCGGGGCCCAGCAGGTCCGCCACCGGCGTCCGGCCCTCCGCGTAGGACCGCACGACCTGCTCGAAGATCCCCAGGTCGAACGACATGGACGCGTACCCGGCGTAGCGCTCCAGCGAGATCCACGCGTAGCAGGCGAAGAACGCCGCCCACAGCAGGAACAGGACCGCCTGGTTCGACACCGCGCGGCGGTCGGAGTTCGCGGCAGTGGTGGGAACGAAGGTGGTCGTACTCATCGGAACTCCGTCGGGGTCAGCGTGTTGGAGGAGGCGGGCGGTTGCGAGGTGGACGAGGGGGAGGAGTTCGAGGGCAGGAGGGACGCGGAAGGCGTGGTGAGCCGCGACGAGGACGGACCGGCCGGGATCAGGGGCTGCGGATCGCGGCTGTGTACCGCCACCGAGGGGCGCGCTTGGTGGTCGGGGACGAGGCGGGGGTCAGGCACCGTCGTGATCCTCCGCACTCGACATGCCGCCCATCCGGGCCGCCACCTGCTGACGGCCACCCGCGTGGCGGTGACGCGCATCCACGCCTCCGGTGCGCCGTCGTGGAGCGGCGCTTCCGGGTGCTTACACACCCGCGCGAATGCTTCGTGCGCCACGTCTTAGGCTTCTTGGGCGTCACCGGTGACCAGGTACAGCTGTCCGATCGGCTGCCGGGCCGACAGCGCGTAGAACTCCTCGACCATCAAGGTTCGCGTTACCCCCGTGCGGTGTCCGTCATGAACCGTGTACTCCGGCTACGACGGTCCGGTTGACATCGCACTCGAATTTCCCGGTTGGATGTGATCACTGTCACTTCGCGGGTGTGTCGCGCGACGTTAACTCCACATTGGACAGGAAATCTGCGCGACGGCCGCCTAGCGTCGCGTGACGAGGACTTGCAGCAGATCGCGCAGGGTTTCCTGCTGGGCTTTGGTGAGCGGGATCAGCGGCGACCGGACGTTCAGGTGCTTGAGCACGGTGGTCCGGCTGCGCCGGCCGCTCGGGGTCAGCACGATCTGCTTGGCGCGCCGGTCCGTCGGGTGCGGCTTGCGCTCGATGAGGCCCTGCTGTTCGAGCTTGTCCAGCACGAACGTCGCATTGGAGGCCTCGCAGGACATCCTGGTGGCCAACTCGCGGGCGGTGATCGGCTCGGACAGCTCGCGGAGCGCGACGACCTGCGATGCGGTCAGGCCCAGTTTTCCGGCGACGCGGCGCACGTGGACGTCGAGGGCCTGCACGAACTGGTGTACCAGCTTGCGCACGTCCCGGTCGATCTGGCTGCTCGCCGACGGATTCCTCACCATGTCCCGAGTCTAGCGGCGATGATTCGAAACCGTGGTAGTTCTAGTTCACATCATCCGAATTCGGACGGCCCGTTCGCGGAGGTTCAGCGCGCGGCCAACGCGATGGGTCGTTTCGGCAAGCTGGAGGAGGTCGTGGCGGGAATCGCGTTCCTGGCCGGGCCGGGGCATCCTTCATTGCCGGTGCCGTCGTGGACGTCGACGGCGGGTACCTGGCCTGATTGGACACCGGTGAGTAGTGGGTGCCCGGGCGGTGCCGGATCGGGTCCGGCGTTTCGCAGCCTTCCGTGGCCAGCTGGCGTTTGACGATCTTGTTTGTCGCCGTTCGGGGCAGTTCCGCGGTCAGGCGGACGTAGCGGGGCCAGTGCTTCGGACCCAGATCCGATTGTGCGGCGAGGAAGTCGCCGGGGGTCGCGGGCGTCGAACGCCGGCGTCGCGACCAGCGTGGCCACCACCTGGTCGCCGACCTTCGGGTCGGGGTGCCGTACCCGGTGGCTTCAGTGATTTCGTTGTGGGTCAACAGGATTCGTTCGATCGGCGCGGTGCCGAAGTTCTCGCCGTCCACCCGCAGCCGGTCCGCCGAGCGGCCCGCGAAGTGGCAGAAGCCGTTCGCGGCAAGGTATGCGAGGTCGCCGCTCCAGTACATGCCGTCGCGGATCCGCTCCGCGTCGGCGGCAGCGCCGCGCCGCCGAGCAGGAACGCGAACTCCGGCACGTTGCCGAGCGGGACGCCGATGTGGAAGGAGTCCGGGCGGCACAGAGACTTCAGCAGCGAGGCGTACACGCCGCAATCGCGCACCTGCGCGGCCCACGACCAGGAGCGGTCCTCGAACCGCAGCCCTTAGCTGTCGTCGTCGGCACGGGCCAGCAGGAGCTCGGTCACCGTAGCGTCATCGGTCAGCCCGCCAGCACGTCGCCGAGCCGCCCCAACTGCGCAGCCGCACCGCCGAGGGAGAATTCGTTCCGCTTCGCCGCGACGAAGTAGCGGTGCAGCCGGTGGTCGAGATCGATGCCGACGCCGCCGTGGACGTGGACGGCGGTGTGCGCCACGCGGTGCCCGGATTCGGCGGCCCAGAACTTCGCGGTGGCGACCTCGGCCGCGCACGGCAGCCCCTCATCGGCTCGCCACGCCGCCTGCCACAGCGTCAGCCGCGCGGCCTCGACGTCGATGAACGCGTCCGCCAGCCGCTGCGCGACGGCCTGGAAGCTGCCGATCGGCCGCCCGAACTGGACACGCTCGCGGGCGTATTCGCTGGTCAGCTCCAACGCCCGCTCGACGACGCCCACCTGGTGGGCGCACGCGCCGACGGTCGCTCGCGTGAGCAGCCAGTCTAGCACCGCCGAATCGTCGCCGAGCGCCCGGTCGTCGCCGACCCGCACGCCGTCCAGCGTCAGCCACGCTTCGCTGTCGGCGTCGACGATGCGTTGCCGCTCGATCGACAACTGCTCGGGCTCGACGAGGAACACCCTCGATCCGTCCGATGTGGACGCCGGAACCAGCACGAGGTCGGCGACGGTGCCGGCCGGGACAGTGGTCTTGGTGCCGGTGAGCACCCAGCCGTCGGCCACGCGTTCGGCGCGGCACGCGGGGCGGTCCGGGTCGGGGTTGTTCTCCTCGGCCAGCGCGGCGGTGAGCACCAGTTCGCCCTTCGCCGCCGGGACGGCCCAGCGCTGCTGCTGGCCCGGGGTGCCGAACTGCGCCAGCGCCGCCGCGGCCGTGGTGATCGAGGCGAGGTAGGGCACGGGGGCGACCGCGCGCCCCAGCTCGATCAGCACGGAGCACTGCTCCAGCAGTCCGAAACCGCCGCCTCCGGCGGTGCTCGGCAGCGCGGCCGACAGCACCCCGGCGCGCGCGAGCTGTTTCCACAGTGCACGGTCGAAGCGGTCCGGCTCTTCTTCGACTTCGCGCAGCCGCTGGGCGGTCACGTGATCGTCGAGGATCTCCCTGGTCAGCCCGGCCAGATCGCCCTGGGCCTCGGTGCATGAGAAGTCCATGAATCCTCCGTTGAAGTCCTGTCGCCGACCCCTGAGCGCTCTCGGGAGTTGCAGCGGGGGTCAGCGCTTGGCCGGGGGGAGGCCGAGGCCGACCGCGGCGACGATGTCCCGTTGCACCTCGTTGGCTCCGCCGCCGAAGGTCAGGATCAGCGAGGAGCGGTGCATGCGTTCGATCCGGCCGCGCAGCGCAGCGCCCCGCGAGCCGCTCCGCACGTAGGCGGCGCTCCCGAGCACCTCCATCAGCAGCCGGTAGGCCTCGATGGCGAACTCCGTGCCGTACACCTTGGTCGCGGACGCGCTGGCCGGCGCAGGCTGCTCCTCGACGGTGGCGGCGATCTTCCAGTTGACCAGCTTGAGGAACTCCACCCCGGCGTGCACGCGGGCCAGGTGGCGCCGCACCCACTCCTGCTCCAGCACCCGCCGCCCATCGGCGAGCCGCGTTTCGCGCGCCCACTCCAGGACCTCGTCCAATGCCAGCCGCAGCGGAGCCGACGAGGTGAGCGCGACGCGCTCGTGGTTGAGCTGGTTGGTGATCAGCGGCCAGCCCTCGTTCTCGGCACCCACCAGTGCCGACGTCGGCACGCGCAGGTCCTGGTAGTAGGTGGCGCTGGTGGATGGCCCGGCGACCGTGTGCACCGGGGTCCAGGAGAAGCCGGGCGCGGCGGTGGGCACGATCAGGATGCTCAGGCCGCGGTGCTTCTTCGCGTCCCGGTCGGTGCGGCAGGCCAACCACACGTAGTCCGCGTACGAGATGAGGCTGGTCCACATCTTCTGGCCGTTGATCACGTATCCGTCGCCGTCGCGGTCGGCGGTGGTGCGCAGCGAGGCGAGGTCGGTGCCCGCCTCCGGCTCGGAGTAGCCGATCGAGAAGTGGATCTCGCCGGAGGCGATCTTAGGCAGGTAGAACGACTTCTGCTCTGGGGTGCCGAAGCGCATGATGGTCGGCGCGATGCTGTTGAGCGTCAGGAACGGTACCGGGGCGCCTGCGATCGCCGCTTCGTCGGTGAAGATCAGCTGGTCCAGCATGCTCCGGTTCTGCCCGCCGTACTCCGACGGCCAGCCCAGCGCCAGCCAGCCGTCCGCGCCCATCTGCCGGACCAACCGCTGGTAGGCCACTCCGTCGCCGTAGTCGCCGTGCGCGGTCAGTTCCTCGCGGAGCTCCGGCGTCATGAGCTTGCCGAAGTAGCGGCGCAGCTCCTTGCGCAGCTGCTCCTGCTGGGGCGTGTAGGCGATGCGCATGCATCCCTCCTGCATCGGCGGGGGAGCGTGTGGAACACGTTTCACTAACCATAGACCGGATGGTTCGGAATGGTCGACCATCACGAAGTTCCAGCTGGATTCCCGGCGGGTCGGCTGGCGGGCCCGGCGGGAAAACAAGTTCTACGCCGATGTGACATACGGCCAGGAATCCCCGGAATCCGCCGGTGGCCCACAGCACCGGAACGTCCCTGAAACCGGTGTCCTCCGACGTGCAGGCTGTGGCAAGGGAAGTCCGCGAGGAAATGGCGGCGATGCCGGTTCCGGCGGACCTGGTCCCTAACCTGGAATCCCTCGCCCCCTGAGCGAGATGTGATCGGCACCGGGCGACCGGGCACCTCCCGATCAGGGCGAGGGCAGGTAGATCACGAGATACATCGCCCAGACGAGAACGAAGACGACGGTGCCGACCGCCGCCGCGGCAAGACGTCCTCGTTTCCGCTGCCCGGCCCGCCGGGTAGCGAGTTGGTGCACGCCGAAGGCCAGGAAGAGAACGATTCCCGCCACCAGGACGACCGTTGCGGCAGGACTGTGCTGCCAGCCCCAGGCAGCTGCTGCCAGCACGCCGGCGAACAAGGCCAGCGCCACCGACGCCAAGAGCGCCTCGGCGAGGAACTCGCCGAAAAGCTCACCGACTCTTCTCGCGAGTCGCCATCTGCGCCCGTGGTCGGAGTAGTCGCGCCGCTGCTGCCGCAACGCACGCTGGGCCTGCGGAGCGCTACGTGCCCGGATCGGCAGGTCCTTGTTGGCACTTCCTCCGGGATCAGGCACGGAATGCGGCATGCCCATCCCACGCCACCCTCGGCAATAAGGTTGCCCCACGGCCCGCGCTCTACTGTGCCGTGATTCGGCAGGTCTCCTCGAAACGGGGAAGCTCGGGGAGCCGGTCGACGATCTCGTGCTGCGCCATCTGCGATGCCGTGATCGGCACCAACCTGGCGGGCACGACCCGGGTGACAACGTTGTCGGCGCGCCACCGGTACTGCAACGGTCCGCAATGGGTCCAACGTTCGGGCGGCGGACCGGCCCGCACCACGTGCGTCTGACCGGTCGGCGCGTGCCGGAGCACCGCAGCGAACGCCCGCCACGCAGGGTGACCCTCCTCGTCGGTCACCACGACGTTGGTGCCCGTTTCGGACGGTGCGGCAGGCGGCCCGGTGGTGGTGAGCACGTCGTGCCCGGCGGTGACGGCACCTTCCGTAGCCACTCGGCCGTCCGCCGTCGCGGGCCCGATCGGCACCAGCTCGCAGCTCGGCGGGAAGCTGCCGAGCAGAGCCGCGACCTGCGCGGGGTCGGCGTCACTGCCAGCGAGATGCGGGGATGCTGCGGGGCCACCGGCACGGCCTGCGTTGCGGCATGGTCGGTGTCGGAAGCCCGACCAGCAGCCCGGCAGGCACCGAGACCGCATCGGGGGAGTCGGGCAGCGATGCCTCCACGACGGCATCCGATACCGCGACCCCACCGGCCCAGCCGCCCCACCAGGCGCGCGTCGACCTGCTTCCACTGCTCGCCGGGCGGCGCTCCGGGCCACGGCCTGCCGCCCCCGCTGACCCGGTGGGGACGGCGGCCTCGCCGCACCGCGCAACGCGGGTATATCCCTCACGTACCGGGCGCACTTTGCCCAGGTGGACGCGTTCGTGGGGGCTTCCCATACTGAAGGTGTCGGCCTCACAGGACTCGCCCGGCGGCGGGTCGGAGAGGAGTGCGTGATGGGGCGCGCGGTTGGAATCGACCTTGGGACGACGAACTCGGTGGTGGCCGTGCTGGAAGGCGGCGAGCCCACGGTGATCGCCAATTCCGAGGGTTCCCGGACCACGCCGTCGGTGGTGGCCTTCGCGAAGAACGGTGAGCTGCTGGTGGGGCAGCCGGCCAAGAACCAAGCGGTCACCAACGTGGACCGCACCATCCGGTCGGTCAAGCGGCACATGGGCACCGGCTGGAAGGTCCAGATCGACGACAAGACCTACACACCGCAGGAGATCAGCGCCCGCGTGCTGATGAAGCTCAAGCGGGACGCCGAGTCCTACCTGGGGGAGGACGTGACCGACGCGGTGGTGACGGTGCCCGCGTACTTCGACGACTCGCAGCGGCAGACGACCAAGGAGGCCGGGCAGATCGCCGGCCTCAACGTGCTGCGGATCATCAACGAACCCACCGCTGCGGCGCTGGCCTACGGCCTGGAGAAGGGCGAGAAGGAGCAGACCATCCTGGTGTTCGACCTCGGTGGCGGCACCTTCGACGTCTCGCTGCTGGAGGTTGGCGAAGGGCTGGTCGAGGTCAAGGCCACCTCGGGGGACACCCACCTCGGTGGTGACGACTGGGACGAGCGGGTCGTCGAGTGGTTGGTGGACAAGTTCCGGGCCTCGGCTGGCATCGACCTGACCAAGGACCGGATGGCCATGCAGCGGATCAAGGAAGCCGCCGAGAAGGCCAAGATAGAGCTGTCCAGCTCCTCGCAGACCAGCATCAACCTCCCGTACATCACCGTCGACGCGGACAAGAACCCGCTGTTCCTGGACGAGACGCTGTCCCGAGCCGAGTTCGAACGGATCACCTCCGACCTGTTGGAGCGCTGCCGCAAGCCGTTCAACAACGCGATCCGGGACGCCGGGGTCAAGGTCGGCGACATCAACCACGTGGTGCTGGTCGGCGGTGCGACGCGGATGCCGGCCGTGACGGACCTGGTCCGCGAGCTCACCGACGGCAAGGAGCCGAACAAGGGCGTCAATCCCGACGAGGTCGTCGCCGTGGGTGCCGCGCTGCAGGCCGGTGTGCTGCGCGGTGAGGTGCTCACCGGTCTCCCGCCGGCGCCGCGCGGCTTGCCGCAGATCGAGGTCACCTTCGACATCGACGCCAACGGCATCGTGCACGTCAACGCCAAGGACCTCGGTACTGGCCGGCAGCAGTCCATCAAGATCAGCGGCGGTTCGGCGCTGCCGAAGGACGACATCGACCGGATGGTCAAGGACGCCGAGGCGCACGCCGACGAGGACCGCAAGCGCCGCGAGGAGGCCGAGACCCGCAACCAGGCCGAGACCTTGGTCTACCAGACGGAGAAGGTGCTCACCGACAACGCCGACAAGATCCCGGCCGACACCCGGACGCAGGTGCAGGACGCGATCAAGGACGTCAACGAGGCCCTCAAAGGCGACGACGTCGACAAGATCCGCTCGGCCGTCGACCACCTCGCCGCGAGCTCACAGGCCATCGGCCAGGCCATCTACGGCCATCAGCAGCAGGCCACGGCCGACACCAGCGGCGACGGCCAGGCGAAGCAGGCGGACGAGGACGTGGTTGACGCCGAGATCATCGACGAGGACGAGAAGAAGAAGGACTGACCTGTCCATCTACAGTGGATGATCGAGGCGATAGCTTCTCGGGTGCGGTAGAGGCGGCCTCGGAAGGAGCTGTGAAGCGAACGGACCGTTCGGCCCGCCCAACGGAGGCTGGTGCTCGCACCGTCTTGTAGGACCCCGTCACGGTGTCCTGGCGCGGGCCGGCGGCTTCGATGATCAGCGTCTCCGACAGCGCCGCCGCGGACCTGATCCCTCGGCGAGGTGGGGCTCGAAGCCCTCGCCGCGACCCTCGCGGACCTGGGACGTGCGCAACGACCGTGGTGGAGTTCGACAGCGAAACGCCGGTCGCCGTGGCGGTGTGCACGCTCGCGGCCCGAGCTGACTCGGCACTCGGACCTGCGTTCCGGCCGGTTGTGATCGAGTTTTTTCGCGGATTCGGCGCGTGGTGCGGCGCGCGGAACCTGGATCCATATCGATCCGCTATCGTGCGAGAGGCTGGCGCGGATTGGCGCTATCGTCCCGGGGCTGCTTCTTTGGGCGGCAGGCCAGCTCGTCCGGCAGGCCAACCCGAAAGGAAGACTTCCTTGCGGCACAACGAAAACCGCGTCGGTCGTCGAGCGACCCTGGGCGCGTTCCTGGCCGCCCCGGTGGTGGTCGCGTGCGGTTCGAGCGGTGTGGCGGCAGCACCCAGCGGCGCGGGGCCCGCCCCGAACGGCAAGTACGCCCCGGTGTTCGCCGACCTGGAGCGCCGCTACGACGCCCGGCTGGGGCTGTTCGCGGTCAACGTCCACACCGGACACGTCCTGGACCACCGCGCCGACGAGCGGTTCGCGATGTGCTCGACGTTCAAGACCTACGCGGCCGCCGCCCTGCTGCGCGAGCACGGGCTGGACAGCGGCTACTTCGACAAGTTGATCCACTACACCGAGGCAGATCTGGTGGCTGGCTCGCCGATCACCAAGCCCAGTGCGGGCACCGGCATGCTGGTTCACGAGCTGTGCGCCGCGGCGATCAACCGCAGCGACAACACGGCGGCCAACCTACTGCTCGCGGAGCTCGGCGGCCCGGCGGCGATCGCCCCGTTCGCGCGCTCGATCGGCGACGGCAGCACCCGCCTGGACCGCTGGGAACCAGACCTCAACACGGCGATCCCCGGCGATGAGCGCGACACCACCACCCCGGGCGGAATCGCCGCAGGCCACCGCGCGCTGGTGGTGGGCGATGCCCTCGGCGGGCCCGAGCGCGACCGGCTGACTGGGTGGCTCTTCACCAACACCACCGGCGGCAAGCGGATCCGCGCGGGTTTGCCACCAACCTGGCGCACCGGCGACAAGACCGGCACCGGCGACTACGCCTCGGCCAACGATGTAGCGGTGACCTGGACGGACAAGGGCCACCCGATCGTCATCGCGGTCCTGACCACCCGGCCGAGGAAGGACGACGAGGTGAACAACGGTTTGCACGCCGAAACCGCACGTATCGTCGCCGAAGCGCTGGGCTGACCGCGAAGCATCGCTGCTACCCGGCCGCGGCCACTGTGGATTCTTCCGGCCTCAGACGGCGGGAAGCGTTGCGGTCACGCGGAAACCGCCGTCGGGCAGCGGTCCCGAATCGAGGTCCCCGCCGGCCAGCTGCACGCGTTCGCCGAGACCGATCAAGCCCTGCCCGCCGCTGGGCAGGGCGCGCCGGAAGTCCGCGGCGGGACGGCTGTTGTGGACCGAGACGGCCAGGCGTTCGGGTTGGTAGGTGAGCGCGACCGCGGCCCGGGAGCCGCCCGCGTGCTTGTGCACGTTGGTCAGCGCCTCCTGGATGACCCGGTACGCGGCGCGTTCGATGTGGTCGGGCAGCTGCCGGCGTTTTCCCTCGATCCGCAGTTCGGCGGCCAGCCCCGCATCGCGGGAGGCGGAAACCAGCGCCTCGACGTCCTGCAAGGTCGGCTGGGGCGGCTCCGGTGCCTGGTCGGTGGGGTCTGAGCGGAGCACGCCGATCATCTGCCGCAGTTCGTTCAGCGCCCCGCGACCGACGTCCTGGATGGTCGCGGCGGCTTGGGCCGCCTTCTCGGGATCCTTGTTCGCGAGCAGCTCCAGCGCGCCAGCGTGCACCACGACCAGACTCACTTGGTGCGCAATGGAGTCGTGCATCTCGCGCGCGATGCGGGCGCGCTCCTCGGCGCGGGTCCGGTCGGCGATTAGGGCCTGCTCCCGCTCGGCTCGTTCGGCGCGCTCGACCCAGTGGGCCAGTCGCGCCCGGCGACCGGCCATGTAAAGCCCTACGACCACGGGGAACAGGGTGAAGAGCACGTAGATAGCGAGGGAGAATAAGGAACCGCGGGTTACGAACGCGAAGCCGTTGAGCAGCAGGCCGGGACTCAACACGACTCCAGATCAACTTCTGAAACAGGCCCTAGTGCGTACAGAGCGAACGGGGTGCCCCAGAAATACGTATTCGCGAGGTGCGCGGCCACCGTGACCACGGTGACGGTGGCCGGGAACCGCCGCATCGCCAGCAGGGCAAGCGAACCCGCGAGCGCCACCGCCATCGGCAGGATCACGTCGACGTTCCAGCCGGGCTGGTTCTGCAGGATGTCATACGCCGAGATCAGGAAGACGATTCCGCTGATGGCGGCCAGGATCATCCACCTCGGCACGCGCGCCAGCCGGGCCGGTCGGGTGCCGAGGAAGTACTGCGGCTCCTCCGGGTCGAACCTGCCCGGCAGGTTCGCGATCAGGTTTCGCATTGCCACACCTGGAAGACTATGGGAAACGCGCGCGGACCGAATTAGCCTGCGGTCGTACTACCTGGGTATGACACCGCCCCGCCGACTGCGGAGTTCTTGCGATCCGGGACTGATCACAGGATCGAACTCGCGGGCGACGCCCGCGCAGTGGAGCGCGCCATAGCTTTGTCGCATGGTCCACGCGCACGAAAATCCAACAGCAGCGCCCGCCCGGTGCTTTCGAGATGTCCGGCGCACGCGACGCAGCCGTGCCCCACCCGGCAGAAACGCTTGCACGGTGTCGATCTGGCCCGTGCCCTCCTGGGCATGTTCGTCGCGCACATCGGACCGGCGGCGCTGAACCCGTAGGTGGGAACCGGGAGATCGCCGAACAGTTCTACAGCAGCCACCGCACGGTCGAATACCACCTGCGCAACGTCTTCGCCAAGCTGGGCGTCCGCTCCCGGGTCGAGCTCGCGAAGCTGGTGACGTGACGCCGGTCAGGACTTCTTGGCGCGGCTCGGGGCGACGCGGGGCGGCTCGTTGGGCTGCTTCGGGTACACCGGCGGCCACGGCGCGTCCTGCAGTCCGCTGGCCATGTCCCGCTGCGACTGCTCCAGCAGCGGCTCGATCGACTGCGGCTGCCGGTCGGCCCACGGGTCGCCGCGCTCCGCGACCCGGCCCGGCACCGTCGCGATGGTGAGCTCGTTGGGCTCGGTCGAGGCGAGTTCGTCCCAGCCGATCGGGGTCGACACCTGCGCCCCCACCCGGGGCCGGACGCACCACGCGCCGAAAACCGTCTTGTGCGGGGCGTTCTGGTTGAAGTCGACGAACACCCGGGAGCCCCGCTCCTCCTTCCACCACTGCGCGGTGATGAGGTCGGGGTGGCGGCGCTCCAGCTCGCGGGCCAGCGCCACCGCCGCGGCCCGCACCTCGTAGCTGTTCCAACGCGGTTGCAGCGAAACGTAGATGTGCAGGCCCCGGGATCCGGACGTCTTCACGTGCGCCTCGATGCCCTGCTCGGCGAGCAGTTCCCGAGTGGCCGCGGCGGCCTCCACCACCTGCGGGTACCGGACGCCGGGGGAGGGGTCGAGGTCGATGCGCAGCTCGTCGGCGATCTCCGGAGTGTCGGCGTGGTACGGCCAGACGTGGAACCCCAGGCACCCGAGGTTCACGGCCCAGATGATGTGCGCCAGGTCGGCGGCGACGAGCGCGTCGCTGGCGGTGCCGTTCGGGGTGGCGACGACGGTGGTCTGCAACCACGGCGGGGCGGACTTCGGCACCCGCTTCTGGAAGAACGATTTGCCGCCGGCACCGTCCGGATACCGCTCCAGCAGCAGCGGCCGCCCCTGCAAGGTGCCCAGCAGCGGACCGGCGACGGCTTGGTAGTAGCGGACTAGGTCGAGCTTCGTCTCGCCGCGCTGGCTGAAGAAGACCTTGTCGGGGTGCGACACCGAAACCTCGGTGCCCCCGACGTCCAACGTGACGCCTTCGCTCATCGCCGACCCTCCGCCCGTTCGGTCACGCCGCAAGCGTAGGTCGCCGACGACCCCGTCGCAGGCATGTTCGGACGCTCTTCCCCGGCCCACAGCTGCTCGCGCTGTTCGCGATGCGGTCATACCGTGCAGCGGTTGTACTGGAACCCGATGGTCCGGGGCGCGAGTCGGCGAAGGCATTCGGGGCCCGCGCGAGGTGTTCCAGGAGTGTCCCGTGAGTGAACTGCTCTTCTCCGATCGCGCCGATTTCGACGACGCCGACCGCGGATTCATCGCCGCGCTGAAACCCGGCGCGGTGCAGGACGACCGTGGGCGCGTCGTGTGGAACAACGACGCGTACGACTTCCTGGCCGGTGACTGCCCGGCCACGGTCGATCCCAGCCTTTGGCGGCAGTCCCAGCTGTGCGCCAAGCAGGGGCTCTACGAGGTCGTTCCGGGGATCTACCAGGTCCGCGGGCTCGACCTGTCGAACATGACCCTGGTCGAAGGCGAGCGCGGGGTGATCGTGATCGACCCGCTGGTGTCGGTCGAGACGGCCGCGGCGGCGCTGGCCCTGTACCGGCAGCACCGCGGCGAACGCCCGGTCACCGCGGTGATCTACACGCACTCCCACGTCGACCACTTCGGCGGTGTCGAAGGCGTGGTGTCCGGCGAGGTGCCGGTCCTGGCCCCGGCGGGATTCATGGCGCACGCCGTGTCGGAGAACGTCTACGCCGGCATCGCGATGGCGCGACGAGGCACCTACCAGTACGGGATGTTGCTGCCGAACGGGCCGGACGGGCAGGTCGGCACGGGGCTGGGGCAGAACGTGTCGACGGGCCGAGTCTCGCTGATCCCGCCCACAACGGACATCACCCGCACCGGGCAGGAGGAGACGCTCGACGGGGTGCGCATCCAGTTCCAGCTCACGCCGGGCACCGAGGCGCCGGCGGAGATGAACTTCTACTTCCCGGAACACCGCGCGCTGTGCCTGGCGGAGAACGCGACTCACAACATGCACAACGTCCTCACGTTGCGCGGTGCCGAAGTCCGCGACGCCCGGATGTGGTCGCGCTACCTCACGGAGACCATCGCGCGGTACGGCGAGCACACCGACGTGGCATTCGCGTCTCACCACTGGCCCACCTGGGGCGGAGATCGGGTCCGGAAGTTCCTGACTGAGCAGCGCGACCTCTACGCCTACCTGCACGACCAGACGCTGCGCCTGACCAACCTGGGCTACACGGGCTTGGAGATCGCCGAGCGGATCGAACTGCCCCCGGCGTTGGACAACGCCTGGCACGCGCGCGGCTACTACGGCTCGGTCAGCCACAACGTCAAGGCGGTGTACCAGCGCTACATGGGCTGGTTCGACGGCAATCCGGCCTCGCTCTGGGAGCACCCGCCGACGGAGTCGGCGAAGCGCTACGTCGAGTGCATCGGCGGCGTGGACCGCGTCGTGGAGAAGGCCCGCGAGTACGCGTCGGCGGGGGACCTGCGGTTCGCCGCGCAGCTTCTCAAGCACGCCGTGTTCGCCGAGCCAGGCCACGCCGCCGCCAAGGAGCTGCTCGCGGACACCTACCAGCGCCTCGGGTTCGGCTCGGAGAACGCGACGTGGCGCAACTACTACCTCACCGGGGCGCACGAGCTCCGGAGTGGAATCGTCCCGACGCAGGTCAGCATCTCCGGCGGGATGGCCGCGGCGTTGACGGTCGAGCAGATCCTGGATTCGGTGGCGATCCGCGTCGACGGGCCGCGCGCCGCGGACACCAGGCTGGTCATCGACTGGCACGTCACGGACGTCGACGAGCACGTGCGCACCACGCTGTCCAACGGCGCGCTGAGCCAGGAGCCCGTCCGGGACGACGAACCGGCCGACCTCGCCCTCACCCTGACGAAGGCCCAGCTGCTCGGGCTGATCGCCGGTCAGCAGCCGGACGGCATCGACTACCGGGGCGACCGCGCCACCCTCGGCCGCCTGCTCGGCCTCGTGGACGAGCCCGACCCGAACTTCCCGATCGTGACGCCCTGACCGGTCGAGGACTACTCGGTCGAGGACTACTACTGCCCGGGATGGGGCTGGGTCGTCGCAGGCGGGTACGGCGTAACGCCCTCGGCCCGGTGGCGCAGTGAGCCCAGCCAAGCCAGCCCGAGCGCGGACACGACGATCAGCCCGACCCAGTTGATAAGGGTGAACAGGTGCGTCTGCAGAACGGTCGGCTTGGGCACGTAGCCGAGCTGGAGCAGCAGGTGCTGGCCGGGCGTTTCGGTCAGCGCCATCACGAGCAGCAGGGCGATGCCGTGCATGGAATCCCACAGCGAGTGCAGGACGACGACACCGAGGTAGGCCAGCACCACGCCGCCGGTGATGCGCCATCGGCCGTTGCGGGTGGCCGCGAACAGGGCCCCGCCGAGGATGGCCGTCCAGAGCCCGTGCCCGACCGGGGCGAGGACGCCCCGCAGGATCTCGGTCTCCACCACCTGCCACAGGGAAAGACCGTGGATGGTGATCAGCGCGTTGAAGGCGTAGCCGGCGCTTTCGAAGGCGGCGAAGCCGAATCCGACGGTGGCGCCGAGCACCAGCCCGTCCCGGAGGGTCCGCCGGGCCATGCCGCGCGCGACGTACAGCAGCGCCAGTGCCTTGACGAGTTCCTCGATGAGCCCGACGCCGAGGTACATCCACACCGACGGCGACAGCAGGTAGGTCTCCAGCAGCGACGCGGCCAGCACGCCGAGCACGCCGCCGACGATGAACGCCTCGACGACGCGGCCCGCCGAGAAGTCGGGTGACGGGCGTTGGGTTAGCCAGACAACGAAGGTGACGGGCACCAGGAAGCTGCCCAGGAGCACGACGGTCGGCACCAGGTTCGTGTTCCCGGTCAGGCCGGTCACGACGACGGTCAGCACCCACAGCAGCAAACCGATGCCGAAGATGCGCAACCAAGGGCGGTTTCGGTGCTTGGAGCGGACGCGCTGGCCGGTCATTCCAGACCCTCCGGAGGTCGCGGAAGTCTCATGTGGACGGACATCGAGGTGAAAATCCCCGGAGCCCGATCGGCAGCGGGCTCCGGGGTGGCTGTCGGTCGCGCGCCTCAGCCGGCCGGTTTGGCCTCGGTGTCCTCGAACGCGTGGCGCAGCGCCGCTTCCTGCTCGTTCGACAGGTTCGTGTGGATGAGTTCGGCGTGGTCGCCCGGGAAGCGCTCCTTGATCCTGTCCAGCACCGCGTTGTCGCTGAGCAGGAACAGCGCCGAGGTGCCGGGCACCACCTTGCTCCGCGTTTCGTCGATGAAGTCGTCATCGATGCCCGCATCCGTCAACGAGCCGGCCAGCGCCCCGGTCGCGGCCCCGATGGCGGCGCCGAGGATCGGCACGAAGAAGATCAGCCCGAACAGCAGGCCCCAGAACATGCCGCCGAGTGCGCCGGCCCCGGTCAGGTCGTGCAGCTGCCGCGTCTTCGGCTTCTTCGCCGACTCCGGCCACGTCACGGTGGCCGCGTCGTGGATGGTGATCAACTGCTCCTTCTGCAGGGCCTGCAGCTTCTGCACCGCTGCCTCGGCGCCTTCCGGACTGTCGAACTTCCAGGCGGTCAAAGTGGCCATCGGTTCTCCTCGGACCTCAGCGATTCCACGCGAAGCTGGGCGTACCCAGCTCGCCCAGTAGAACCGCCCACTCGCCCCCCACGCACCCCAAACCAAACCCGAAAGAGTGAGGGGTCGCGGGCCTTCCGGTCTGTTCGACGGCAAGCCGAATGCCCATGCCCGGCGGCCTCAGCGTTCGGTGCAGGCGGACCGCAGGCGGCTAAGACCACGAACGTCAGCAGCCTTCACTCGTTCGTGTTTCCGCACCGTGCGTGGCAGCCGGGTAGCGGCTGTACTGCGAAAGGCGTTCGACGCGTCCGCCGAACCTCGGCCGGGGAGGTGGCTGGCATGAACGGTGCCGACGACGGCGAGGTCCCGGCTAGCTCCGCGAGCGGTCGACCGGGGCTCACGCTCCTCGACCACGCGAAGATCGCCTGCGTGTACCTGCTGGTCGGGGTCTTCGCGGTGCTGGCCTTCAACGTCCGCGAGATGCTGGTCCTGATCTTCCTGGGTTTCTTCCTGGCGCTCGGTGTGGAACCGGTCGTCGCGTGGCTGCACCGGCACGGTTGGCGGCGCGGGTTGGCGCTGCTGGTGCTGGTCGTGGGGATCGCGCTGGTGGTCGGCGCGCTGGTGCTGCTCGCGGTGGTGCCCGCCGTGGGACAGCTCGGGCAGCTCGCCGCGCACATCCCGGAATACCTCTCCAGCATCGGCGCGAAGTTCGGCGGCGGCGCCGAGCTGCGAAAGCACCTCGACGACCCGAGCGTTCAGGAGCAGGTGAAGAACACCGTCAGCGCCATCTCGAACGTGGTGACGAGCAGCCTGGCGGCAGGATTCGCCGCGATCGGAGTCTTCCTGGGCGGAATCTTCGCCGCCTGCACCGCGGGGGCGCTGATGGTCTACTTCTCGCTGGCGATGCCCCGGATCGCCGGCGCCATGCAGCGCGGCGCGGTCGGCCACCCGGGCCGGGCCGAGGCGCTGCGCGCCGCGATGGGCCGCGTCGGCGGCTACGTCACCGGGCAAGCCGGGGTTTGCCTGTGCGCCGGGATCGCCTCGTACCTGTTCTTCCTCATCGCCGGCGTGCCCTACCCGGTGCTGCTGGCGCTGGTCGTCGCGGTGCTCGACGCGGTACCGCAGGTCGGGGCGACGCTGGCGTCGCTGGTGGGGATTTTCGTCGCCCTGAGCCAAAGCCTCTGGCTGGCGGTGGCGACGCTGATCTTCTTCTGCCTGTACCAGATGGTGGAGAACTACCTGATCGCGCCGCGCATCTTCGCCAAGACGGTGGAGCTCAGCCCCCTCGGCGCGTTCCTCGCGATCCTGCTCGGTGCCGCGCTGGCCGGGGTTCTCGGCGCGCTGACGGCGCTGCCCATCGCGGCTGCCCTGAAGGTCCTCATCCGCCAGTACCGGGCCGAACACCCGGCAAGATCCACGTGAGCCTTTCGGGGCTGCCACGGCAACCCCGAAAGGCTCACGGGAGGCGGCTTCAGCCCGCTACCGCCGTCTCGTGGAGGTGGCGCCAGCGGATGCCCTGCGGTGTGCGGTGCAGGACCGCCGTGGTCCTGCGCTGGGTGGTCCTGCCCTCGTGCTGGTGGGTTTCGCGGAAGTGCACCACCACGAGATCGGCCGCGTCCTCGGCTACGGTGACCTCGTCGACCTCGATGCCCAGGCCCGGTGCCGCGTTCCGCGCGCCGGAGAGAGCACCGAAGAGGTCGTCGACGGTCATCTGCCGACCGTCGGTGGTGATCATGGTGAAGTCGTCGGCGTGCGCGGCCCGCAGCGTTTCGAGCACCGCGGGTTCGCCGTCCGAGCCCATCCACTTCGCGAGCAGCCGGTGTACCCGCTCGACTTCGGTCGTGACGTCAGTTTTCACCAGCCGCGCTCCCGCCACTCGGCGAGCTTTAGGCGTTCCGCGCCCAGCGTCGAGTCGTCGCCGTGTCCGGGGTAGAACCAGGTGTCGTCCGGCAGCTCGGCGAAGATCCGGTTCTCCACGTCGTCGATCAGCGACCGGAAGTTCTCCGGGGAGCCCGTCTTGCCCACGCCGCCGGGGAACAGCGAGTCGCCGGTGAACAGGTGCGGGTGCCCGTTCGGGTCGCGGTACAGCAGGGCGATCGAACCCGGCGTGTGGCCGCGCAGGTGGATCACCGACAGCTGGGATTCGCCGACGTCGATGGTGTCGCCGTGCTCGATCAGGCGGTCCGGCGGCACCGGCAGCGCCTCGGCGTCGGCCGGGTGCGCCAGCGTGAAGCACCCCGTCTGGCCGGCGACCGCGCCGAGGGCCTGCCAGTGGTCGGCGTGCTGGTGGGTGGTCACGATGGTGCGCAGGCGCGGGCGCTGCGCGTCATGGCCGAGCAGGTCGGCCAGCCGCTCCGAGTCGTTGGCGGCGTCTATCAGCAGCGCGTCGCCGGTGCGTCGGCACACCAGCAGGTACGCGTTGTTGTCCATCGGGCCGACCGAGACCTTGGTGATGGTCAGCGCGTCGAGCTCGCGCCGCGCCGGGGCGCCGCCCGGTTCGACGTGTCCGGTGTACTCTCCTTGAGGCTCCACGGGCCGAGCCTAACGCCCCGGCTCGCGGCCCCGACGGATGATCGCCGGTCAGGCGGTCGCCCCCCTGGGCGGCACCATCAGGCCGTAGATCACCAGCACCGACAGCGCGATCACCAGCAGCGACCAGAGCGGGAACGCGGCGAGGAACGCCAGGTGCGCGATCGCGCTCAGCGCGGCCAGACCGATGCCGGTCATCCGCGCCCACATCTGCCCGTACAGGCAGCCGACGCCGGCCGCCACCTGCAAGATGCCCAGCCCCAGCCAGAACCAGCCCCACGCGTTGAAGTCGAAGACCAGCAGCTGAGCCGTTCCGACGAGGTAGTAGGTGGGACGGAACAGCGCGGTGATCCCCCCGATGATGTTGAAGACGCCGACCATCGCGATCAGCGAGCCGGCGAACGCCATCCACCCGGACATCGCGGCAGCTGGCTGTGCAGGCGCCATCGCCCACTGCTTCTGCTGTTCGGGTGCTGTCGTCTGTTCGGGCGTTGTCGTCCCCTCGGCCTTCGCCTGGGACTCGGGCCCGGTCTGCGGACTGGACATCGTGCCGCCCCCCTCAAGTTGCTCGATGACGTGTCCACCGCCAGAGTCGCGCTTTCGGGGCATTCGCGCAGCTCGACCGGGTGCTCAGATCGGCAGCTCTGCGGAACCGAGCAGCGCGAGCGTCCACCGTGGACGCGACGGCAGGTCGCGGCGTGCGGGGGCTCCGCGTGATCACGCCCTTCCCCGAACGTGACCAGCACGGCTGCGGATCGGCGTTTCGCCTGGTCAGGTGCCGTGCGTGTGCGCCAAGGAGCGCTCGCGTTCGGTGAACTGCGGAAACGGCTGTCCTCAGAGCCAGCGCGGGAGGTTCGGGAAGTCGCCGTCCAGCCGGTCCGGGCCGGTGCGGCCCAGCAGCCAGCCGAGCATCGGACCCGGCTCACCGCGCACCAGGCTCGGCGGCGAGGTGGTCCCGCGCAGGTCCCAGCTCCGCTGGTGGTCGCCGAAGTCGACCTCCACCGACAGCGCTGGCACGTCAGGCCGACCGCCGAACTGCTGCACCACGTCCTCCAGCAGTTGCTCGGCGTCCGGCTGTGGGATGTCGGCGAAATCCACGTCGTGATCGAGGTCGACCAGGTGCGCCCAGACCTCCAGCAGGCGCAGGCGCAGCATGTGGTGCGCGGGCATCGGGGCACCGACCGCGTCGGCGATCTCCGCCGTCCACGCGGCGGCTGGCAGCGAGTCGGCGGCGTGGCCGAAGCGCTCGCAGGACGCCGCCAGGTCCTCCAACAGCAGTCGTTGGCTGCGCAGCGCACCTTCGGAGATGGCCTCGTCCCGGTCGTCGCCGCTGGCGTACATCGGGTGCTCGATCCCGGTCCGCGCCCAGATCAGCAGGTTGTGGAAGCCGTCGGCGTTGCGCGCCAGGTGCGTGATGACGTGCGCCCTGCTCCAGCCGGGCAGCAGACTGGGCTGGCGCACGGACAGCTCGTCCAGCTCAGCGACGGTGTCCAGCAGCCGACTGCTGGCCCGCTCGACGGCTGCCAGCTGGGTGGTGATCTGGTGGGCGAGATGCGCGGCGGCCGCCGGTTGGGTACTGCTGCGGCCACCGGTCCCGAGGGCGATGTCAGCCATGAGTGAACCTCTGCATGCAGGGGGTGTTTCGCGACCGGTGAAGTGTCGAGCTTAATTGCGCAGGCCACAGCGGCGACAGTGCCCATTCCGGGGGAATTTGCGTATCGTCGGGAGAGCCGTGGTCGACCTACCCGCATGTCACTCGTCCGAGTGGGTGGGTGGATGTTGCGCGGACTGCGCGCGGCACGCGATCCGGGTCTGTCAGGGGCCCCGAATACGATGGGCGGGCGGCGTCGCGTACCTGCCGATGCACTGCTTGCAGTCGGCGCGCGTCCACGTCAACACCAGAACTTTTCGAAGGGATCACAGTGGCTGACCGCCTTGTCGTTCGCGGCGCCCGTGAGCACAACCTGCGCGGGATCGACCTCGACCTGCCCCGTGACAGCCTGATCGTGTTCACCGGGCTGTCGGGCTCCGGGAAGTCAAGCCTGGCCTTCGACACCATCTTCGCGGAGGGGCAGCGCCGCTACGTCGAGTCGCTGTCCGCCTACGCCCGGCAGTTCCTTGGTCAGATGGACAAGCCCGATGTGGACTTCATCGAGGGCCTGTCCCCGGCGGTGTCGATCGACCAGAAGTCCACCAACCGCAACCCGCGGTCGACGGTGGGCACCATCACCGAGGTGTACGACTACCTGCGGCTGCTGTACGCGCGGGCGGGTAAGGCGCACTGCCCGACATGCGGCGAACCGATCAGCAAGCAGACCCCGCAGCAGATCGTCGACCAGGTGCTGGAGATGCCCGACCGGGTCAAGTTCCAGGTGCTGGCCCCGGTCGTACGCGGGCGCAAGGGCGAGTACGCCGACCTGTTCGCGCAGCTGCAGTCGCAGGGCTACGCGCGTGCCCGCATCGACGGCGTGGTGCACTCGCTGGACGCGCCGCCGAAGCTGAAGAAGCAGGAGAAGCACGACATCGCGGTGGTCATCGACCGCCTCACGGTGAAGGCCAGTGCGAAGCAGCGGCTGACCGACTCGGTGGAGACCGCGCTGCGGCTGGCCGATGGCCTGGTGCTGATCGAGTTCATCGACCTCGACGAGGACGACCCGAACCGGGAGCGGAAGTTCTCCGAGAACCTGGCCTGCCCCAACAGCCACCCGCTGGGCGTGGACGAGCTGGAACCGAGGTCGTTCTCGTTCAACTCGCCCTACGGCGCCTGCCCGGAGTGCGTGGGGCTGGGCATCCGCAAGGAGGTCGACCCCGAACTGGTCGTGCCGGACGAGTACTTGTCGCTGGCCGACGGCGCGATCGCGCCGTGGGCGGGCGGGCACACCGCGGAGTACTTCACCCGCCTGCTGACCTCGTTGTCGGAGGCCATCGGCTTCCGGATGGACACGCCGTGGCGGCAGCTGTCCACCAAGGTCAAGAAGGCGGTGCTGCACGGCACCAACGACCAGGTGCACGTCCGATACAAGAACCGCTACGGGCGGACCCGCTCCTACTACGCCAACTACGAGGGCGTCATCCCGTTCCTGGAGCGGCGGCTGGAGCAGACCGAGTCCGACTACGCCCGCGAGAAGTACGAGGGCTACATGCGGGACGTGCCGTGCCCCGCGTGCGACGGCACCCGGCTCAAGCCGGAGATCCTGGCCGTGACGATGGAGAACGACGAGTTCGGTGAGCTGTCCATCGCCGAGGTCAGCGCGCTGAGCGTGAGCGAGTGCGCCGCGTTCCTGAACGGGCTGGTGCTCGGCCCGCGCGAGCAGATGATCGCCGGGCGGGTGCTCAAGGAGGTGCAGGCGCGGCTGGGTTTCCTGCTCGACGTCGGCCTGGACTACCTGTCGCTGGACCGCGCGGCCGGGACGCTCTCCGGCGGTGAGGCGCAGCGCATCCGGCTGGCCACCCAGATCGGTTCGGGCCTGGTCGGCGTGCTGTACGTGCTGGACGAGCCGTCGATCGGGTTGCACCAGCGGGACAACCACCGGCTGCTGGAGACGCTCAGCCGGCTGCGGGACCTGGGCAACACGCTGATCGTCGTCGAGCACGACGAGGACACCGTGCGCAGCGCGGACTGGGTGGTCGACATCGGCCCCGGTGCGGGCGAGCACGGCGGCCAGGTCGTCCACAGCGGACCCTACAAGGCGCTGCTGGACAACAAGAAGTCGCTGACCGGTGACTACCTGGCCGGGCGCAAGCAGATCCCGCTGCCCGCGGTGCGGCGGTCGCGCGACCGCAAGCGGCAGCTGACGGTGGTCGGGGCGCGCGAGCACAACCTCCGCAAGATCGACGTGTCGTTCCCGCTGGGTTGCCTGGTGGCGGTCACCGGCGTGTCCGGATCGGGCAAGTCAACGCTGGTCAACGACATCCTCGCGTCGGTGCTGGCGAACAAGCTCAACGGTGCCCGGCAGGTGCCCGGCCGGCACACCCGGATCAAGGGCCTGGAGCACGTCGACAAGCTGGTGCAGGTCGACCAGTCGCCGATCGGCCGCACCCCGCGGTCGAACCCGGCCACCTACACCGGCGTGTTCGACCACATCCGCAAGCTGTTCGCGGCGACCACCGAGGCGAAGGTGCGCGGCTACCAGCCGGGCCGGTTCTCGTTCAACGTCAAGGGCGGCCGGTGCGAGTCGTGCGCGGGCGACGGCACGCTGAAGATCGAGATGAACTTCCTGCCGGACGTGTACGTGCCGTGCGAGGTTTGCAAGGGCGCCCGGTACAACCGGGAGACCCTGGAGGTGCACTACAAGGGCAAGACGATCGCCGAGGTCCTCGACATGCCGATCGAGGAGGCCGCGCACTTCTTCGAGCCGATCAACGCGATCCACCGGCACCTGAAGACACTTGTGGACGTCGGTCTGGGCTACGTGCGGCTCGGGCAGCCCGCGCCGACGCTCTCCGGCGGTGAGGCGCAGCGCGTGAAGCTGGCGAGCGAGCTGCAGAAGCGGTCCACCGGCAAGACGGTCTACATCCTTGACGAGCCGACCACCGGGTTGCACTTCGAGGACATCCGCAAACTGCTCGGCGTGATCAACGGCTTGGTGGACAAGGGCAACACGGTGATCGTGATCGAGCACAACCTGGACGTCATCAAGACGTCGGACTGGGTGCTGGACATGGGCCCGGAGGGCGGCTCGGGCGGCGGCACCCTGGTCGCCGAGGGCACCCCGGAGGAGCTCGCCGAGGTCGACGAGAGCCACACGGGCCGCTTCCTCGCCCCGGTGCTGTCCAGGGACTGACCCGTCGAGGTGGAGGGCACCTCTTGCCGACGTGCTCGGCTGTGCAGCCGACGTGCTCGGCAAGAGGTGCCCTTTTCTACGTGGCTTGGCGCTGACCTGGAAAATGCAGGTCGCACCCGGTGCGACCTGCGGTTGGTAGAGAGACGATCGGGGCTCGCTAACGGTCGTGTCGGCTCTCTGACCATGCGCGGGCGGTCGCCGCCATCGTCTTTGCCCAGGGAATCGGGTGATCCCGCTCAATCTCGGTCCACATGTTCGTGTTTGCGCGGGCGAACACGGCGACATGATCAGGATCAGCAGCGGCATAGGCGGGAAGCCGTGCGGCGATTGTCTCGGCTTGCTTGATGGTGTGGCCGTGGGCCACGAGTCTTAGCAACCAGAACGCCGGGTCGGTCCAGGACTGTGCCGGGGTCGCCCAGGCCCAGTCGATCAGCCACGCCTGACCGTGCGAGACCAAGACGTTGTCCGGCATCCAGTCCGTGTGCGTCAACGACGATCCGGCGAAGTGCGCCGCGTCGACGGGATCCTCAACGTAGGTACGTAGCCGCCTCTCGATCGGCTTCCACGGTCCAGCCGGGACCTCGATGACACTCAGTGCGGCCATGAGTTCGACGACCAGATCAATGTCCGGTGAGCCGGGCTGGTAGCACGCTGCCCGGCCGTCGATGTACTCGAAAGCCAGGACGGTCCAGCCAGCCTCGTCAAACTGCCACAGCAGTTCCGGGGAGAGCCCTTTGACCAGCGGCGCCGCAGCGGCCTCACGGGCCTGGGTGATCACCATCCTGTGATCCGACGGCAGTCCTTTGACGAAGACCTTGCCGTTGCGGGTCGCTAGAACGGCGGCCAACGGTGAGTTCTGTCCGGCGGTCACGGCGTGGCCCGCGAGGATAGGCCCTGTCCGGGCACTGATCGACTCGATCAGAGTGGCGGGCAATTCGGCCCACTGAATACGTTTCGCCAACGGTAGCCCTTATGTGAGGGAGCGGGCGGCCCGGCATAATCACCAAGTCGCCCGCAGCGATCGATCACTGATATGGAACGTCACTGGACGAGCTGCACGCGCACATTGTCGTGAGACGGTCGCTGGTCACGTCCATGCCCCACTGAGTCCGGGCGTCAACGGCCAGCCAGTCAGGCACCGGAGCGGCGAACGCCGTCAGGGACTCGTCGTCGGGCATGTGGTCAAGGTGGGTACTCGCCCATGCTTCGGCGTCGGTGATCGCGTGCCCGGACTCGACGAGCCGAAGCACGATGAACGCCGAGTCGACCCAAGGCGCACCACATCCGGGATATCCCCAATCGATCACGCGCACATCGTCGCCGTCCACAAGGAACTGTTCCCCGTGAAGGTCGGTATGCGCGAGCCGGTCGCCGTCGGCGAGCCCGGGGAAGGGCACGCTAGCCCGCGTTGGATAGCCGCGTCGAGCACGGATGTTGATCTCGTGGGTCATTTCGCGGGGCAGCTTCTGTCCGGACGTGGTCGGACGGCGTCGACGGGGACGAGTGGTAAGGCCGTTTCGGCGTGCTGGCCGAGGTTGCCCCCGTTTGCTGTTTCGGGTTCGTTATCCGGGGCGATTACGTTCGGCGGCATGGTGCAGAACGAGTTCTCGGTTTCGGGCAGCGTGGTCGTGCAGGCTCCGCCGGAGGCGGTGTTCGCGGTGCTGGCGGATCCGCGCAAGCATTCGGTCATCGACGGTTCCGGCACGGTGCAGGGGGAGATGAGCGGCCCGCAGCGGCTGGTGCTCGGATCCAAGTTCGGGATGCGGATGCGCAGGGGCGTCGGCTACCGGATCACCAACACCGTCGTGGAGTACGAGGAGAACCGGCTGATCGCGTGGCGGCACATGCTGCCCGGCCGGTGGCGGTACGAGCTGGCGCCGGAGGGCGACTCGGCGACCAGGGTCACCGAGACCTACGACTACACCGCGATGATGCCGAAGCTGTTGGCCCGCACCGGCTTGCCCAAGCAGAACCAGCGGTCGATCGACGCCACCCTGCAGCGCCTCAAGGCATACCTGGAGGGCGAGCACGGCTGACCTGCCCGACGGCAGCCGGCGCGCTCGCCGCCGGGGTCGGGCACGGCGGCGCGGCGTCCGTCCTGTTCGGACTGCAATAAGCCTTGGGGATGGTGGTCGTGTGGCTGCTGCCGCAGGAGTTGCCGTCCGGGGCGGCCGAGCGGTTGTCGGGCAGTCCGTGGTGGACGTCCCTGCTCCCCCGGGTCGAGCGGCCCATCGCCGTCGCCTGCCCCGTCGGCTTCGCCGCGCTCATCGTGCTTGCCTACCGCAGATCCGCGCTGTTCCTGCCGGTCCCGGTGGCCGCCCACTTCGTGGTCGACCTCGTCACGTTCGGCTTGCAGGGCGTCGCCGGGGGCTGCTGGCGCTCGGGGCCTGTTCGCAGCCTTCGGTCGGTTGGTCGCCCGCTCAAGTCGTGGTGGGTGACGCTCATTCCGGTTACTCGTGCGGCGAATGCCCGGATTCCCTGGCTTATTCGGATCGGTCGGGATTCGAGTTCTCCCCCAGAGGAGGCTTCATGTTGCGTCGCGCTGCGGCCGCGTTCCTGATGAGTGGCCTGGTGATGGCTGCTGCGGCAGCACCTGCAAGTGCGGTGGTAGACCCCGTGGCCCTCGTCACATGTGCGTCGGAGGCCGTGACAGCGGTCGCCCCGGCCGACTTGACCGGCTGCCTCGCCCCATAGGGCTGCGGCCTGAAAGGCACCTTTGAGCAACCTCGTTGTTCAAAGGTGCCTTTCGCCGCTTCTGGGCGATCACGGGGGGCATTGGCCGGTTTGGCGTGGGGTGTTCCCGCAGTGCATTACGAGCACGGGCTTCCGGTCGTTGGGCTGAGCGCCGTCCGAGCCCGCCTCCACGACTCGCATCACCGAGATCGCCTTGCGGACCGGGACCTGTCCGGCCGGGGCGCCGAAGTCGATGGGGCCGCTGTTCGCGCGGATACCGCCCTGGTTCTCGCCGAGCCGGGCGATCCCATACCAGACGGCTTGGCCGTTCAGCGGCGTCGTGTCGACCTCCACCTGCCCGTCGGTCACCTTCCGCACCGCCTGCCGGACGAGGTCGACCGCGTCGAACGCGAGCAGTCCCCGCCCCACCAGGCCGTCGGTGCCTTCTTGCACGCGCAGGCCGGTGAAGTCGATGTAGTCCAGCTGGACGCCGGGCGGCAGCTGACGGTCGAGGAGGAACTTCGTCGTGTCGTCCCCGGCCATCAGGCGCGGCCGCATCTCGGGGTCGACGCACTTGTCCTGCACCGTGTTCAGGTACTTCCCGAACTGGTCCGCCCTTCCGGAGAAGAAGACCAGCGAATCGGGACTGCACCGCACGGCGTCGGAGGGGTTGGAGCGCTGCGGGTCCACCAACCGCGCCGAATCACCCAGCTGCGCCCCGATGTCCTCGGCCAGGTTCTTGCTGTAGAGGTCGCCTTCCTCGTAGTACACGGTGACGTCGTGGACGCCGATGTTGCGCACGTGTTGCGCGACGACCTGGGACTCCCAGAGGTTGGTCGGACCCACCTGGTGGTAGAGCCTGCTCAGCTTGGGGAAGACGTCGGCCGAGGTCACCGTGCCGATCATGGCCAGCCCGCTGTGCCCCAGCGTGCTGATCGCCTTCGCGGTCCCGTCCCAGCTGCCGCCCAACCCGACGACCGCCACCACGGGCGGTTCCCCCGGCGACGTGCCCTTGGCGTATTCGACGATGCGCTCGGCGACGTCGGGAGCGTGGCTCATCGAGGCGCCGCCGTTGGCGAGCACGACCCGGATCGCCACGCCGCCGTCCATCCGCGCCTTCTCCTGCGCTTTCGCCAAGCCCTCCAACTCGGCGGCGACTCCGTCCAGAGTCGACGAATCGGGGTCCTTGCCGGTGAGCGTGCTGAAGTAGACGATCGAGATGTAGGGCAGCGGCTGGTCCTGGTCCACCCGGTTCTTGCCCTCCGCCAGGTCGTTTTCGCCCTCGATCGCCTGCTGCGCGTTGATGAGCCGATTGCGCAGGTTCTCATCCTTGATGTCACTGGAGAAGTGGTAACCGGGGTCGGCGATACCGACGCATTCGTCGCCAGCCGACCACAGATCGGTGTTCGTCCACGGCCACCAACTCCGGCCGCAGTGCTGCTGGTACTGCTGGAGGTAGACGGCGCCGCCGCCGAGGACCAGCAGGACCACCAGCAGGATCGGGATGCGCCGCAGCAGCTTCGAGCGCTTCAGCGGCAGGCTCGTCTGGCCCAGCGAGACACCGGGTTCGTCGTCCGCCGAATGCGGCTCGTCGGCCACCCGCAGCGTCACGTACCAGGCGGTGTTCGAGCGCTTGCGCCGCGCTTCCTGCAGGGTCTCCGGCCAGGTTTCGAGGGTGACCGGTGCGCTGGGCGTCTCGCTGTCCTGTAGCGGCTGCGCGCCGCTGCCGATCACCAGCAGCGGGTCGGGGACGCCGGTCTCGTTGCGGACGTCGTTGATGAGCCGCACCAGGACCTTGCCGGCGGTCTCATCCCCGAGGTTGCGCAGCAGCAGCACCGGGTAGCAGTCCTTGGGCACCCACTGCCACCGCCACAGCCTCCTGGTGTACGACTCGGCCAGGTCGGTCAGGAACGCGTGCACCAGGAGTTTCCGCACCTGTTCGGCGTTCTCCCAGCGCGATGGCGTGGTGATCAGGCGCTGGGCGAAGCTGGGGAAGTCCGCCGATTCGCGCGGGGACAGGTAGCGCTGCCGCATGAACCAGCGGGCGACGCGGCCCTGGCGCACCCACCACGCGTAGTAGAGCGGGAAGAACGTCAGCGAAAGCGCGAAGAGATACCAGGGCAGGCTCTGGGCGGCCGACTCCCAGAGCGCGGCTTCCTGCTGGGGCTGTTGCCTGTCTCGCCGGGGTCGGCGGCTTCGGAGGTATTCGCGCAGCAGCTGCCGGGTGTGCGAATGCGGGGCCTGGGCCAGGTTCGTCGGTGGCAAGTTCTTCTTCAGCAGCCAGCTCAGCAGCGCGTAGCGGCGGAAACGCAGCCGGCCGATCCGCGGCCACGAATCGGCGTCGCGCAGCCCTTGGGCCGCTTTGTCCAGCAGCTCCCGGATCTGCACCGACTTCTGCCGTGGGGTTTCGGCGGGCGTCCCGCCGACGTCCAGCCTCACGTGCGGCACGACGGTTCCGAGGTGGTCGGAGAGCTGATCGACGAGGGCACCGGAGTCGCTGTCGCGCAGCAGGTGGACGATCGGCTGATCCGGGATCTTCTCCACGCGACGTCGCCTGATCCACCGCCGGCCGAGGCCCGATGGAAGCTGGGAGACCGGAACTCCCTGGCCCACCGATGCTTCCGTCATCTTCACCCCCGGTGACTGATCGATCATTCAATGCGACGTTACCGGGCGGGATGGCGGATTCACACCTGTTTCAAGGGTTTTCCCCGCGGCCCCGGCTACCTCGGTCGGCCGGGTACGCCGGGGCGGGTTTGCCACGGGTGCGGGCCCCGAGCGGGCGGTACTCGACGCCGAAGGCATCCAGCCGGGGCAGGTGGTGGTCGACCAGGCGGCGCCGGACGTCCGCGAAGCCGCGGTCGCGGCTGCTCCAGGGCCAAGATCCCGCATCCGGTCGTGCTCGGCTCCGGTCGCCGCCCGGTCGTCGTAGCCGACGCACAACAACCGCAGGGTGCCCTGGGGCACGACGTAGGCGGCGTTGGCGGCGATGCCGGTGTCGAGCCGGTCGAGGTATTCCGCGACCGCTGCGCCAGTTCCAGTCGAACCCCGGCGGATCATCGTTCCAGCCCGCGATCTGGGTGCGCACGGTGACCAGCGTGGCGTCGGTTACCGGGCGTACGACAACCCGTCCTGTCCGATGACCTCCAGCGTCACGCCCTGCGACACCTTCGCCGTGTGGTCGGGTGCGGCAAGGATCTGCAGGTCGGAGTGTGCGTGCATGTCGATGAAACCGGGCGCGAGCACTAGGCCGTCGGCGTCGATCGCGCGTTTTCCGCTCAACTGTGCGGGTTCGGCGATCTCGGCGATCCGCCCGCGCTCGATCCCGACGTCGGCGCGGTAGCCAGGCCCGCCGTCTCCGTCGACGACGCTCGCCCCGTGGACCACGATCTCCATGCCGGAACCTCCCCGTGCTAGGAGTTCTTGCGCAGCGGTCGTCCCAATTAGAAGAACGTGCGCTCCAGGTCGATCACGGTGTCGTCGTCGATGACCGGGATCAGGGGTCACTTGTCGAAAACCGTGCAGGGATGGGAGAGGCCAAAGCCGATCCAGTCGCCGATCTGCGGATCGGTGTACCGCATGGTCAGGAGCGTGTGCTGGTCGGCCAGCGACGTCACCTCGCACGAACCGGCGGCCAGCTCCCGGATCTCGCCCTCCGCGCCGCGGATCACCTGCGGTTCCGGCAGGTCTTGGTCGAACGACACGTCCCGGCGGCCCACGGTCAGCAGCGCCAGGCCCCGCTCAGGCCGGGAGGTGACCTGCGCCCACACCCGCATCGCGGGGCGGAACGGCGATTCCGCGCCCGCCAGCCGGTGCTCGCGGCCGAACGGCGAGCGGACCCGGTAGAAACCGTCGTCGTGCAGCAGGTATCCGCCGCTGCGCAGCACCGGCACGACCGGCAGCCCGGCCGGCCACGGCTCGGTGAACGCCTCGGCGACCTGGTCGAAGTACGCGCTGCCGCCGCAGGTGACGATCACCTCGTCCAGGCCCGAGAAGTGGCCCGCCTGGGCCAGTTCCGCCACGAGGTCGCGCAACCGCCCCAGGTATCTGTCCACAGCGGACAGCGACTGCTCGCTGACGTCGTGCCCCAGCGCGCCCTCGTAGCCGCCGACCCGACCAGTCGCAGCATCGGGCTTTCCAGCACCAGGTCGGCGATCTCGCGCGCCTCGGCGATCGTGCGCGCACCGGGCCGGGCGCCGTCGCTGCCGAGCTCGACCAGCACGTCGACCTGCCGGGACGCGCCGTGGTGGGCCAGTGCCTCGGCCATCAGCTGCGCTCCGCGCACCGAGTCCACGAAGCAGCTGAACTCGAATTCGGGGTTGGCGTCCAGTTCGTCGGCCAGCCAGGCCAGCCCGCTGGGGTCCAGCAGTTGGTTGGCGAGCATGATCCGCTCGACGCCGAAGGCGCGGTAAACCCGCAGCTGGCTGACGTTCGCCGCGGTGATGCCCCACGAACCGGTAGCCGGTATTGCGTAAAATGCAACATCGGTTGCGTAGAATGCCGGATTGGTGTGTACCATCAGCCCGCGCGACGCGTCAACGGATGGAGTGGCCGGTGAGCCAGAGCTTGGAACGCGGTCTGACGGTGCTGACCGCGCTGGCCGCCGGGCCGCAGACGCTCGACCAGCTCGCGCAACGCCTGGGCGTGCACAAATCAACCGCGATGCGCCTGCTGCGCACCCTTGAGGCGGGCCGCTTCGTGCGCCGCGAGGACGTGCACCACTACCGCCTCGGCAGCACCTTGTTCGACCTCGCCCACCAAGCGCTGGAAGACCTCGATGTGCGCGGCGTGGCCCGGCAACACCTGGTGGCGCTGGGGGAGATCAGCGGGCACACCGTGCACCTGGCGACCCTCGAAGACGATCAGGTCGTCTACATCGACAAAGTGGACAGCCAGCACCCGGTGCGGATGTACTCCCGCATCGGCCGCCGCGTGCCGGTGCACTGCACGGCGGTGGGCAAGGTGCTGGTGGCCGGCTGGCCGACGCAGCAGCGCCGCCGGTTCGCCGAACAGCTCAACTATCCGAAGCTGACCACCAACACCATCGATTCGGCCGAGCGGTTCCTGGCCGAACTGGATCGGGTGCGCACCCAGGGCTACGCGGTGGACCGCAGCGAGCACGAGGACTTCATCCACTGCGTCGGCGCGCCGATCCGCAACCACCGGGGCGAGGTCGTCGCGGCCCTGTCGCTTTCGGTGCCGAAGGTACTGCTGGACTTCGACGGGCTGCTCGGCCTCGCCGACGACGTGCTGCGCGCCGCCGGCGGGGTTTCCGCCGAGCTGGGGTGGCAGCCGGAAAACCCTAGAGGAAAGGAAGTCTGATGGCCAGGACCGTGGTCAGCACCGACAAGGCCCCGAAGCCGGCCGCGAACATCCCGCTGTCGCAGGGCGTTCGCAAGGGCAACATCCTACAGGTCTCGGGACAGACCGCCGTGAGCCCGGAGACCGGCAAGGTCGTCGAGGGCGGCGTCGCCGAGCAGACCGAGCAGTGCCTGCGCAACGTCATCGCGATCCTGGCGGCCGAGGGCGGTTCGCTCGAGGACGTGCTGATGCTGCGGGTGTACCTGACGGACACCTCGCAGTTCGCGGAGATGAACGAGACCTACGCCCGCGTCGTCGGTGCACCCTTCCCGGCCCGCACCACGGTCTACGTAGGCCTCCCCGCCGGCCTCCTCGTCGAGATCGACGCCCTCGCGGTCCTCGACTGATTCGAATGTTCCGCTTGCCCGATGCCACCGGTGACAAATGCACGTGACGTGTGGAGCAGGCGGCGGAACGTCACTCAAGGGCGATTTCGGCCGCGGACAGGCCGCACATGCTGTCCGGGACCGGCGCGCTGGCGATCGGGATGAGCCCGAGCAGCAGCATCTGCACCGGGACGCCACCACCACCGCGCCGACGCCCAGCGCTACCGCGACGGCCACCAGGCAGCACCCGATGGCATTGCCGACGACGCTGGTCAGCGCGGTGCGCCTGCCATGCGCCGGCCCACGACAAACAGGCCAAATCGTTTGCGGCCAAATCGGTGGTAGGTGCCCTACGCCCCTCATCGGATCAGGATCGGCGGCTTGCGAAGAGGGGGAGGATCGGGCCGATGATCGTGATCGCGCCCGGCACCGCGAACACCCCGACCCAGTCCCGCGCCAACGCTGGTACCGACCTGCGGTGCTCAATCCCCGATCACGGATGATCAGAGCCGCGTTCTCGTCGGTGTGTTCTTTGTGTCCACAGTAGACGAAAATGAAGATGGTAGTCGGACCGGGGCCTTCCGGCGTGAAATCTTCTTCGCGCGAAGTTTCTGGCCGGTGAACGGAATGAACTGCCGGTGGCGTTTCTTCTTGCTGAATGTCGTCCGGGTGCATGCGGTACGTTCGTGCGCAATTCGCCTGCATGAAGATCGCCGTAGCTAAGGGTCCTGACTCGTGGTCAAGATCTTTCAGCGGGGCAACGGTTTCGGGTACTGACTGTCCACTGTGCATTGCGTGGGTGCAATGTCTTTGGTTGCGCGGGTCTTTCGGCCGTGCCGGTTTTTCCGCGGAACGGGGATCCTGGCGCCTAGCACGAGCCGATCCGCTTCCGGAGGGCTGATGTGGGTGTGCCGGGCGTTGCGAAATGGCATGTGGCGGGCTACTGGTTCGACACGTGCAAGTGCGAGATCCCGTGCCCGTGCTCTTTCGCGCAGCCGCCGACCTACGGCGACTGCGACGGCATCCGGCTGTGGCACATCCGAACCGGGGACTACGGCGACCTGGGGCTCAGCGGCCTCAACGTCGCGATGCTGGTTTCCTACGCCGGGAACGTCTGGACGGGGGAGCACCACGATGCGCGCGCCGCGTTCTTCTTCGACGAGCGCGGCGGCGAGGCACAACTCGCGGCACTTCGGGTGATCTTCACCGGGCGGGCCGGAGGTTGGCCGCAGCGGTTCGTCGAGATGCTCCGGCCGGAGATCGCGGCCGTGGAGTCGAGCCCGATCGAGGTCCGCATCGCCGACGACCTGGCCGGCTGGAGCGTCCGGCTCCCCGGATACGCGGAGGCGACCGTCGAAGCGCTCACCGGTCCAACTTCCGCCGAGGGCGTCCGGGTCCAGGTGCACAACCTGCCGGGCGCGGAGGTCGGCCCCGGTCAGCCGCCCGCGACCTGGGGGCGGACGACTCTCGACCGGGCCGACGCGTTCGGCTTCAGCTGGGAGCGGGTGGGCAACTCCAGCGCGCACATCCCGTTCGACTGGACGGGACCGGGTGCGGCATGACCCGCTCGGGGATCAGTAGACGGGGCCGGTGTACTTCTCGCCCGGGCCCTGCCCCGGTGCGTCCGGGTGGGTGGAGGCCTCGCGGAACGCGCGCTGCAGCGTCTGCAGACCGTCGCGGACCGGACCAGCGTGCGGCCCGAGGTACTCGACGGAGGCGGTGACCAGCCCGGCCAGCGCGGTGATCAACCGGCGCGCCTCGTCCAGGTCGCGCTCCGTCGCGGTGTCCGGGTCGTCGGCGGCCAGCCCCAGCTTCTCCGCCGCCGCGGACATCAACATGACCGCCGCGCGGCTGATCACCTCGACGCTGGGAACATCGGCGAGCTCGCGGACGTTGAGTTCCATGTCTGCGTCGTGCGCCTGCTCACCCGGCAGGTCGGACGTGGTCGGGGGCGCGGTTGGCTGCGGTTCGGTCACGCCTGCTACCCTGACACGCACGACCAGCCCCTGCTCTAGCGGGGGCGGCAAAGTGGAGTCCCGCTCCCACCCGAGTAGCCGCCACAGGCTTCCGGGTCCCGGTCCTGCCGACGGTGCGAGCCGTCGGTGGCACGAACGGTATTGCGGTACCGGTTCGATCGGTATGGAGTCAGGGTCCCGCGGTCCGCGCAGGCGGAACGACGGGACCTCTGCATTCCGGGGTGAGCTCTACGCGCCGCGGTGCAGTCAACTACAGCCATCGAACCGAGGAGGGCCCATCAGCTCCGAGACGCGCATCAACGACCGCATCCGGGTTCCGGAGGTCCGGTTGGTCGGACCGAACGGTGAACAGGTCGGGATCGTCCGCATCGAGGACGCGCTCCGGCTTGCCCAGGAAGCGGATCTGGACCTTGTCGAGGTCGCCCCGCAGGCGCGCCCGCCGGTCTGCAAGCTCATGGACTACGGCAAGTTCAAGTACGAGAGCGCGCAGAAGGCTCGCGAATCGCGTCGCAACCAGCAGCAGACCGTCATCAAGGAGCAGAAGCTCCGGCCGAAGATCGACCCGCACGACTACGAGACGAAGAAGGGCCACGTGTCCCGCTTCCTCAACCAGGGTCACAAGGTCAAGGTGACGATCATGTTCCGCGGTCGTGAGCAGTCGCGTCCCGAGTTGGGCTTCCGCCTGCTGCAGCGACTGGCCGACGACGTGTCCGAGCTCGGGTTCATCGAGGCGAACCCGAAGCAGGACGGTCGCAACATGATCATGGTTCTTGCGCCGCACAAGACGAACAAGACCAAGCCCAAGGCGAACGCTTAAGGCCGCAGGGCTCGTGATGTGACGCCGGGCCGGGACGCAGTCCGCGCCCCGCCCGGCATCAGTACGAAACGAGGACGAGAAGATGCCGAAGAACAAGACCCACAAGGGCACCTCGAAGCGCTTCAAGGTGACCGGCACGGGCAAGCTGCGGCGCGAGCAGGCCGGTCGTCGGCACATCCTGGAGAAGAAGTCCAGCCGTGTCACCCGCCGGCTAGAGGGCACCGAAGCGGTGGCCAAGGCCGACGTCAAGCGCATCAACCGACTGCTGGGTCGCTGAACCCCGACCCGCTGCGCCCGAAGCAGCAGGTCAGCAACGCAGTTCCAGCAACCCGCACGGGCGGTTCCCCGCCCCCGATGAGATAACAGGACGGACCCCGTGGCACGCGTCAAGCGGGCAGTCAACGCCCATAAGAAGCGCCGCACCATTCTCGAGTCGGCCCGCGGCTACCGCGGTCAGCGCTCCCGGCTGTACCGCAAGGCCAAGGAGCAGATGCTCCACTCGATGACCTACGCCTACCGCGACCGGCGGGCCCGCAAGGGTGACTTCCGGAAGCTGTGGATCACCCGCATCAACGCCGCGACCCGGCAGCACGGCCTGAGCTACAACCGGTTCGTGCAGGGCCTGAAGGCCGCCGAGGTCGAGGTCGACCGGAAGATCCTGGCCGAGCTCGCGGTCAACGACCCGCAGGCCTTCGCCGCGCTGGTCGAGGTGGCTCGCAAGAACCTGCCGGAGAGTGCGGCCTGACCACCGAAGGCCCCTCCGCTGCGCCGCGACCCGGGACGACGACTCCGCTCACGGAGCGATCGTCCCGGGTCGCGGTCGCTCGCAAGCTCACCCGCCGCGCCGGCCGGGAGAAGGCCGGGGCGTTCCTCGCCGAAGGCGCCCAGGCGGTGGGCGAGGCGCTCACCGCGCACGCCGACGGGGTGCTACGGGTGCGCGACGTCTTCGCCACCGAGCAATCCCGGCACGCCGAGTTCCTGGACCGGGCCCGTGCCGAGTCGGTGCCGGTCCACCTGGTCACCGAGCGGGCCGCGGCGTCGCTGTCGGAGACGGTGACCCCGCAAGGCCTGGTCGCGGTCTGCGACCTGCCGGACACAACGCTGTCCGCCGCGCTCACCGCGCGCCCGAAGCTGGTCGCGGTGCTGGTCGGCGTGGCCGATCCGGGCAACGCGGGAACCGTGGTCCGGGTCGCCGACGCGGCCGGTGCCGGTGCGGTGCTGTTCGCCGGCGACACCGTCGACGCCTACAACGGCAAGGCGGTGCGGGCGTCCACCGGAAGCCTCTTCCACCTGCCCGTCGCGCGTGACCGCGACGTCGCCGCCGTGCTTTCCGCCTGCCGCGCGGCCGGGCTCCGCCTGGTCGGCGCCGACGGCTACGCCACCGGCGACCTCGACACGGCCGACCGCGGCGGCGAGCTCGCCGAGCCCACGGCGTGGGTGTTCGGCGGTGAAGCCCACGGGCTACCGGATGAGGTGAAATCGGAACTGGACACCACGCTCCGAGTCCCGCTCTACGGGCGCGCCGAAAGCCTCAACCTCGCCACCGCCGCAGCGGTTTGCCTCTACGCCTCAGCCCGCGCCCAGCACCGCCAGTGATGGCGATTTCGCGTGAAATCGGCGACCGGCGCAGCTCGGGGGAGTGGCCCATCACCGGATCTCGGCGAAAAGCGGTTGGGCTCGTCGCATAGACTCTGGGGGCTAGCTTGCGGCTTGAGTCGTATGCCAACGAGCAGGTTCGCCGACCTGAGCAACTGCCGCTCACGGATCGGGCACCGATGCCTGTCGGATCAACGGGAGTCACGCACTAACGATGTCTGGAGCCAACGACCCGTACGACCCGAAAGAGGTCGCCGCGCTGTCGCCGGAGACGCTGGACCGCGCGGTGGTCGAGGCCAGCAAAGCCTTCGCCACGGCCACCGACCTCGACGCGCTGGCCGTCGTCAAGCCCGCGCACCTCGGTGACCGCTCGCCGCTGCTGACCGCGCGCCGGGAGATCGGCGCGCTGCCGCCGAAGGCGCGCTCGGAGGCGGGCAAGCGCGTCAACGAGGCCCGCGAGGCCATCCAGAGCGCCTTCGACGAGCGCCGCGCCGCCCTGCAGGCCGAGCGCGACGAGCGGGTGCTGCGCGAAGAGACGGTCGACGTCACGCTGCCCTGGGACCGGGTTTCGGCTGGTGCGCGCCACCCGATCACCCAGCTTGCCGAGGACATCGAGGACACCTTCGTGGCGATGGGCTGGGAGGTCGCCGAGGGCCCCGAGCTAGAAGCCGAGTGGTTCAACTTCGACGCGCTGAACTTCGGCAAGGACCACCCGGCGCGCACCATGCAGGACACCTTCTATGTGGCCCCGGAGAACTCCGGGCTGGTGCTGCGCACTCACACCTCACCGTCGCAGGTCCGCGCACTGCTGGACCGCGAGCTGCCGGTGTACGTGGTCTGCCCGGGCCGCACCTTCCGCACCGACGAGCTGGACGCCACCCACACCCCGGTGTTCTCGCAGGTCGAGGGCCTGGCGGTGGACAAGGGCCTGAGCATGGCGCACCTGAAGGGCACACTGGACGCGTTCGCCCGGTCGATGTTCGGCCCGGAATCCAAGACCCGGCTGCGGCCGTCGTACTTCCCGTTCACCGAGCCGTCGGCCGAGATGGACGTGTGGTTCCCGGAGAAGAAGGGCGGCGCCGGCTGGGTCGAGTGGGGCGGCTGCGGCATGGTCAACCCGAACGTGCTGCGCGCCTGCGGCGTCGACCCCGAGGTCTACACGGGCTTCGCCTTCGGCATGGGCCTGGAGCGCACGCTGATGTTCCGCAACGGCATCCCCGACATGCGCGACATGGTCGAGGGCGACGTCCGGTTCACCCAGCCGTTCGGCATCTGATGCCCACTGACACCACCCACCTGAACGAGAGAGAGGCCTGACCAAGTGCGGATTCCGGTTTCCTGGTTGGCCGAGCACCTTGAGCTGCCCGAGGAGACGACCGCGGAGACGCTGGCCGAAGCGTTCGTCCGGATCGGGTTGGAGGTCGAGGAGGTCGCCCACCTGACCCAGGTGCGCGGGCCGCTCGTGGCCGGTCGTGTCGCCGAGATCGAGGAACTCACCGAGTTCAAGAAGCCGATCCGGTTCTGCCAGGTCGAGGTCGGCGAGACCGAGACCGGCGAGCAGCGCGTGCAGGGCATCATCTGCGGCGCCCGCAACTTCCAGGAGGGCGACCTGGTCGTGGTCGCGCTGCCCGGTGCGGTGCTGCCCGGCGACTTCGAGATCACCTCGCGCAAGACCTACGGCAAGGTCAGCGAGGGCATGATCTGCTCGGCCAAGGAGCTGGGCATCGGCGAAGACCACGACGGCATCTTGGTGCTGCCGTCCGGCTCTGCCGACCCCGGCGATGACGCGGTCGAGCTGGTGGGGCTGGAAGACTCGATCATCGAGCTGTCCATCACCCCGGACCGCGGCTACTGCTTCTCGGTGCGCGGACTGGCCCGCGAGCTGTCCAACGCGCTGGACGTGCCGTTCGGCGACCCGGGCACCCGCCCGGTCCCGGCGGACGACCGGCCGTCGCGCCGCGTGGAGCTGCGCGACCCGAGCGCCTGCCGGCGGTTCGTGCTGCGCCGGGTCACCGGCGTCGACCCGACCGCGCCGAGCCCGTGGTGGCTGCGCCGCCGCCTGGCGCTGGCCGGCATCCGCTCCATCTCGCTGGCCGTGGACGTCACCAACTACGTGATGCTCGAACTCGGCCAGCCGCTGCACGCGTTCGACACCACGAAGCTGACCGGCGACCTGGTGGTGCGCCGCGCCGAGCAGGGCGAGAAGCTGACCACCCTGGACGGCCTGAGCCGCGAACTGGACCCGGACGACATCGTGATCGCCGACGAGTCCGGCCCGGTGTCGCTGGCCGGGGTGATGGGCGGCGAGTCCACCGAGATCAGCCACAACACGCACGACGTGCTGCTGGAGGCGGCGAACTGGGATCCGGCCAGCATCGCCCGCGCCATCCGCCGGCACAAGCTGCCCAGCGAGGCGGGCAAGCGGTTCGAGCGGTCGGTGGACCCGGCCATCGCCGCGGTGGCCACTGAACTGGCCGCGCAGCTGCTGGTCCGCTACGGCGACGGCACCATCGCCCCGGGTCGTACGGACGTCGGCGAGCCGAAGCAGCCCCAGCCGGTGACCATGCCGCTGGCGCTGCCGGACAAGATCGCCGGGGTGTCTTACGAGCGCGGTGTGACCGCCCGGCGGCTGAGCCAGATCGGCTGCCGCATCGAGGTCGGCACCTCCGACACGGGCGTCGGCCTGGTGACGGCGACCCCGCCGACCTGGCGGCCGGACCTGAAGCAGCCGTACGACCTGGTCGAGGAAGTGCTGCGCCTGGAGGGGTACCACACGATCCCCTCGGTGCTGCCCGCCGCGCCGTCCGGGCGCGGGCTCACCGACCTCCAGCGCCGCGAGCGTGCGGTCTCCCGCGCGCTCGCCGCTGAGGGCTACGTCGAGGTGCTGCCGTTCCCGTTCGTCGGCACGGCGATGCTCGACGCCTTCGGTCTCGCCGAGGACGACCCGCGGCGGCGCACCATGTCGGTGCTCAACGCGTTGGAGAGCGACCGGGCGCTGCTGACCACGACGCTGCTGACGGGGCTGGCGGAAACCTTGCAGCGCAACATTTCTCGCGGCCAGCGCGACCTCGCGCTGTTCCACATCGGACAGATCGTGCAGCCCGCGGAGAACCAGCCCGCGGTGCCGGAGGTCGGCGTCGACGGACGTCCCACCGACGAGCAGATCGCCGCGCTGCACGCATCGCTGCCGGCGCAGCCGACGCACGTCGCCGTGATGCTGGGCGGCCAGCGCGAGCAGGCCGGTTGGTGGGGCAAGGGCCGCGAGGTGAGCTGGGCGGACGCGGTGCAGGCCGCGCGCGTGGTCGCCGCGGCGGCAGGGGCGGAGCTGAACATGGCCGCGGGCGAGCTCGCGCCGTGGCATCCGGGCCGGTGCGCGCAGCTGAAGGTCGGCGAAACCGTGGTCGGTCACGCCGGTGAGCTGCACCCGAAGGTCGTCGAGGCGCTGGGCCTGCCGAAGCGGACCTGCGCGATGGAGCTCGACCTGGACGCCCTGCCGTTGTCCGACCGACGCCCGGCACCGCAGATCTCGGCATATCCGCCGGTGTTGATGGACATCGCCTTGGTGGTGGACGACGGGGTGGCCGCGGCCGACGTGGTCGACGCGGTCCGCACCGGCGGCGGCGAGCTGTTGGAGGATGTGCGGCTGTTCGACGTCTACGCGGGCGAGCAGGTGGGCGAGGGCAAGAAGTCGCTGGCCTTGGCCCTGCGGTTCCGCGCTTCGGACCGGACCCTGAAGCAGGAGGAGGCCACCGAGGCCCGGGACGCGGCCGTGCGCGCCGCCACCGAACGCCTCGGCGCCAGCCTTCGCGCGTGATTGTTCAGCCGCAATTTCCATTGAAATTGAAGATCCGATTTCAATGGAAATTGCGGCCTTGGCCATCAGGGAGTCGCCGTGGTCAAGCTCGATCGGTTGATCAACGTTCTCGGCGGCTTCGGGGCCCGGCTGGGCAGCCCGCCCCGGAGCAGGTCGACGGAGCTGCGTTCGGTGGCGCTGCACGACCCGGCCGATCCCGCCCCAGGCGGTGAGGACGTGCTGCTCGCCGTCGGCGTCGAGCCGGGCGGGGCGGCGGAACTGCTCTCGGCAGCCCACGCCAGCGTCGTCGTGTTCCGCTGCGCTGACCTCGACGAGCAGGCGCTCGCGGCGGCCCGGGCACGAGACGTGACGGTCGTGCTCGTCGACCCGGCCGTGTCGTGGGGGCAGCTCGCGGGCGTCGTCTACGGGCTGGTGCTGGAAGGCCGGGAAACCGAGGCCGGGCGGGGCCCGACCGACCTGTTCGCGCTGGCTGACGCGCTCGCCGACTCCGTCGGCGGCCCGGTGACGATCGAGGACCACCGCTCCGGCGTGCTCGCGTATTCCAGCCGGCAGCACAGTGCCGACCGCGCCCGGATGGCCACGATCCTGGGGCGGCAGGTGCCTGCGGAGATCCGCCGGAAGCTCGTCGAGCGCGGGACTTTCCGGCACCTTGAGACTTCCGACGAGCCGATCTTCGTGGCTCCGCTAGAACCGGAGTCCGTGCAGGGCCGGGCCGTGGTGGCGGTCCGGGCGGGCAAGGAACTGCTGGGCTCGATCTGGGTCCTGACCGAGCACGAGCTCACCGGCGCGCACCGGGCCGCGCTGGTCAGCGGCGCTCGTACCGCCGCGCTGCACCTACTGCGCGCCCGGGCCAGCGCTGACCTGGAGCGGCAGGTCGAATCCGACCTGGTCATCGGCCTGCTGGAGGGGCATGCGGACGCCGCCGCGGTGCTGAGCCGCCTGGGCCTGCGCAGCCGGAGGTACCGAGTGGTGGCCGTGCAGGTGCACGTCGGCGGCGCGCCGGAGGCCGTCCCGCTGCTCGCGTTCGAACGTGCGACAACGGGTTTCGGCTGGTCACGACCCGGTCGCAGCGCACTGTTCGCGAACACCGTCTACACGATCCTGCCGCACGACGACGCCGAGCCCGCCTGCAATTGGGCGCGAGCCCTGGTCCGCGAGCTCGCCGGCGACGCTACTGTCCTCGTCGGCGTGGGTGGACCGGCCGAGCCGATGGAGCTGGTGGACAGCAGGCGGGAAGCCGACGAGAGCTTGGCGATCCATGCGACGAGGGTGGACCGGGTCCCGGCCGTGGTTTACGACGACGCGTGGCACGAGATCCTGCTGCGGCGGCTGCGGCACGCCGCAGCGACCGGCCGCGCCCCGGATCGCGGCCCAGTGGTCGCGCTCCGCCGCCACGACCGCGAGCACGGCACCAGCTACGTCGAAACGCTTCGCGCGTGGCTGGAGTGCCAGGGCGATTTGGGTGCTGCGGCGGCGAGGCTGGCGGTCCACCCGAACACGGTCCGGTACCGGATGCGGAAGATGGCCGAGCTGACGCCGCTGGCCCTCGACGATCCCGACGCCAGGCTCGCGATGATCATCGCGCTCGCCGTGTAGTCCGTTCCGGCCAATCCGGCGGCCGGGATTTGTGTGATTCCGACACTGGTCGGGCGGCGCGGGCCGGGCAAGCTCAACCTCAAGGACGTTTGAGGAGGAAGCATGCGTGAGGACGGGATCGACGGGGTTCCGCGCCGGGCGGTGGTGGTCGGTGCCGGCGTGGTCGGCTTGTCGACCGCTTGGTTCTTGCAGGAGCACGGCGTCGAGGTCACGGTGCTGGACCGCGAGGACGTGGCGGCCGGTGCGTCTTGGGGCAACGCCGGTTACCTGTCGCCGGGTTTCTCGATCCCGCTGCCCGAGCCGGGCGTGCTGCGTTACGGGCTGCGGTCGCTGTTCGACCGCGATGCCCCGCTGTACGTGCCGACCTCGGTGGATCCCGGGCTGTGGTCGTTCCTCATCGGTTTCGCCCGGCGGTGCACGCCCCGGGCCTGGCAGCGGTCGATGCGCGCGTTCGTCCCGATGAACGCGGAGTGCCTGGACGCCTTCGACGCGCTCACGGCGGGCGGGGTGTCCGCGTCGACAGTGCTGGCGCCGATCACGGCGGCGTTCGAGAGGCCCGAGCAGGTCGCCGAGCTGCGGCACGAGTTCGAGCAGATCCGCCGCTGCGGCCAGGAAATCGAAGTCCACGAACTGTCCACTTCGGATGTTGACGTGCCGCAGCTGTCGCCGCGCATCGCGGCGGTGCTCCGGGTGGCAGGGCAGCGCTACGTCGACCCGGGTGAGTTCACCCGGAGCCTGGCGAAGGCGGTGGTCGAACGCGGCGGCAAGCTGCGCACCGGGTTCCGGGTGCGGGACGTGCTGCGCGGCGCCGAGCAGGTGATCATCAAGTCCGAGCAGGAGGAGCGGGTGTCGGCCGAGGCGGTCGTGCTGGCCACCGGTTCCTGGCTGAGCCGCCTGGCGAAACCGCTGGGCGTCCGCACCCCGGTGCGCGCCGGGCGCGGCTATTCCTTCACGGTCCCGACCGAGCAGCCCGTTCCCGGCCCGATCTACCTGCCCGCGGTGCGCGTCGCCTGCACGCCGTACCAGGGCGGGCTGCGGGTCGCGGGAACGATGGAGTTCCGCCCGGCGGACGACCCGCTGGACCGCGGCCGCATCGAGGCGATCGTGCGCTCCGCGCGACCGCTGCTGCAGGGCGTCGGCTGGGACGTGCGCCACGACGAGTGGGTCGGCGGCCGACCGGTGACGACCGACGGGCTACCGCTGATCGGGCGGACGAAGATGACCGGCGTCTACGTCGCTGGCGGCCACGGCATGTGGGGCCTGACGTTGGGGCCGCTCACCGGCCGTCTGCTGGCGGAGCAGATCGCCACCGGCAAGCGCCCGGCGCTCCTGCGACCGTTCGACCCGCTGCGATGAGCACCGACCTGACCTCGGCGGAACGAGCGGAACTCGACCGGCTCCGCAGGGAGAACCACCTCCTGCGAGTGGAGAAGGAGATGCTGCTGCGAATCGCCACGGAATACGCCCTGGAGCGGCAGGGCCGGGTCGAATCCCGTTGACGCGCGCGGCCGGAGTGGATCTTTCCCCGAACCGCCACCCGTTCGATCGACTTCCTGGCAGGATGCTCGAGTGGTCGGAGCTGGGGGCGCACGGAGCCTGCAGGAGATCCTGCGGCAGCGGCAGGGCGGCGAGTTCGTCGGTCGCGGCCTGCAGTGCGGCATCTTCCGCACGAACCTGCAATTGCCGCCGGTGCAACGCAAGTTCGTGTTCGGCCTGCATGGGCAGGCGGGTATTGGCAAGACGTTCCTGCTGCGCCAGCTCCGGGAGATCTCGCTGCAGCACGGCGCGCTGGTCGCCGTCACCGACGACAACGAGTCCAACCTGGTGGCGGCGATGGGCGCGATCTCCCGCCAACTGGCCGGCCAGGGCGGCGAGACCCGCGGCTTCTCCCAGCGCCTCGCCGAATACGAACGCAGGCACGACGACGTGCTGTCCGATCCGCAGGCGCCGTCGGAGGCCCGGGAACTGGTGATGTCGACGGCGATCCGGTTCGGCCTCGGTGTGGTGCGTATGGCCGCGCCGGGGCTCGGACCGGTTGCCGACGCCGTCCCACCGGAGAAGCTCCAGGCGTGGATGGAGCAGTGCCGGGCCTACTTCGCGCGGAAGTTCGGCAGCCAGGCCGATGTCCGGTTGCTGCTGTCGCCCGTCGAGGAGCTCACCCCGTTCCTGGTCGACGACCTGCGGAAAATCGCCCAGCACCGGCAGTTGGTGATGCTGTTCGACAACTACGAGCGCACCTCCGAGGTCATCGAGCCGTGGCTGCTGCGCATGCTGCAAGGGCACTACGGCGAACTTCCCCTCACCCTGCTCCTCGGCATCGCCGGACAGCACCCGCTGGATCCCAACAACTGGGGCGAGTACTCGTCGATCAGCGTGACCTGGCGGCTCGACCCGTTCACTTCCGAGGAAGCCAGAACCCTGCTGGACCGCAGGGGCGTCCGCGATCCGGAGTTCGTGGACGTCGTGGTCGAACTGTCAGGTGGGCTTCCGCTGCTGGTCGCGACCCTGGCTGAGTCAGGGCACGATGCGCACGACCCGACGGGTATGGCGGTCGCGCGATTCCTGAACTGGGTTCCCGAGCAGCAGCGCCGCGACGACGCCGTGCTGGCGGCGCTTCCCCGGGCGCTGGACGAAGACGTCCTGGCCGCGTTGGGCTCCGAGAATGCCACCGGCGATCTGTTCCGGTGGCTGCGCGACCGGCCGTTCGTCCACGAACACCAGGGCCGTCTCCAGTACCACCAGGTGGTCCGGGAGACGATGGTGCGCTACGAACGCGGCCGCGCGCCGCGGCGCTTCCGGCAGCGCCACCAAACGCTTGCCGAGCACTTCCAGCGGTGCCGCGAGGAACTCGCGTTGCCGGGTGAATCCGCCTGGTACGACTGGGAATGGCGGGCGCTGCTGGTCGAGGAGTTCTACCACCGGCTGTGCTGGGCTGCGCACCGCTGGTTGCCGGCCGCCCTGGAGCACTGCGCGGCGGCGTGTGACGTCGATGCCGCGACCGCGCAGTCCTGGTTCGACATGTTCGTCGAAGCCGCAAGGGATTCCGCCGCAGCAGTCGTCGTCGCATGCGTGCGGGATCTGCATCGCTTCGTCGCGAACAACGGTGCATTGGAGCTCACCGGGTTGCAGCGGTATCTCCGGCGGCGGTTGGAGCAGTCCGGCTACGGCCAGCCGCTGGACGGCGGAATCGCCCTCTCCGGTGGTGGTTCGCGCGCCTTCGAAGATCAGGAGCACCGAGGGGCGTTGCACCTGTACCAGGGCACGGAGGACTTCTTCGGCGGCGGCACGCACGGGTCGGCGCCGCCGGTCATCGGCGAGTGAAGTTGTGGGCCCCGAACTCGGTCGCGGTGATACCCATCAGCACGAGGTACTGGGCCCCGCCGCACAGGAACTCCGGGTCGCGCAGGCGGCCTTCCTCGCGGAAGCCGAGTTTGCCGTGCAGCGCAAGGGAAGCGAGGTTGCCGTCGTAGATCCCGACCTCGCATTTGCGGTAGCGGCCCCGCCCGAACATGTGCGCGAGCAGGGTGCGGATCGCGTCGGCGGCGTAGCCGCGCCGACGGTGCTGCGGGCCGATCCCGATGCCGTAGCTGAACCGGCCGGACCCGGGTTCGGCCTGGCTGGTGAACATCGAGCCGACCAGGGTTCGGTCGTGCAGGGTCTCGATGGCGAGCTGGATGTCGTCGCCGGATTCCGGGTGGTTCGCCCGGTGCGCCGCCCAATGCCGGAATCCGTCGAATCTCGGGAAGTGTTCGCGCGAGGACTCCCGGTCGAACCGCATCAGGGTGCGCCGGTCCGCAGGCTCGACCTGCCGCAACCGCACCCGCCGACCGACCGGACTCGACGTTGAATCGCGGTGGGCCACCTTGCCGGGGCGGGGTGGGGTCATCGTCATCGGCAACGATGATGCCGGTCGGGCCCCATCGATCTCGAAGCGGGGTGCCGAAAAGCCGGGCGCGTGACCGCCTCGTTAAGGCCGGGGCGGTGGCGCAACACAACCGCGGCCAACATGTCCTGCACATGCCGCGACTGCGGGCATGCGTAGTGGACAACCGCGACGACCACGAGAGTCCGCGTGCGCCTCGGTAGGGGCTACGGATTCACCAGTTCCGGGTGCTGTCGAGTCGGAGTTGTTTCTGGAGCACGGCGGTGGCCTTGCGGACGGCGGACTCGTCCGCGTTGAAGGCAACGGCTGCGTCGGGGTAGGTGGCGTTTCCGGTGCCGGACCAGTAGCGGATCGCCCGGTCGACGGTTGCCGCGATGACCCGGGGTGAGAACCGGGTGAGGAGGTCTTCGGGGCTCGGGAGGCGCCACCAGGCCGCCAGGCAGCGGGCGGTGAAGGTCAGGCCGTGGCGTGCGGTCGTGCGGTCGAGGAGGAGCCCGGCCACGGTGTCGAGCTTGTGATGTGCGGGTGGAGCGTGGGTGATTGGCTTGAGTCGCATCCGGGCGGCCATCCCGAGATGCCAGGGGGCCGCGTAGGGGAAGATTTCTTCCAGCAGCCGATCGGGTGACCACAGCAGCAGGTACGGGAAAGTGCCATGGTCGGTGTAAAGCGTGCCCGCGGTGCCGCCGCGTTGTCCGGAGACCGGATGGTCGTAGTTCTGGCAGGTGAATTTCATCGGCGTGTGGCCGGTGGGGACGCCGATTCCGCGCAGGGCGCCGGCGCTGCCGTAGAGGCGGGTGAGAGCGGCCAGCGGAGAGTCCGGAGCGATGAGCCGGGCGAGTTTCCGGTTTTCACCCGCGCCGATGTAGTTCCAGAATGCCGCGGCTTCCAGTTCCTCGGCCTTGCCCGGCAGAACCGGCTGGGCGACAGGCTGCTTCCGGTCGGCTCGCGGGGGTGCAGCCGCCTTCTCTTTCGTAGGCACCGTTTTAGGTGTCTTGCCGGGATTTTCCCGCGTCGGCTGGGCGGCTTGGTTCCGGGATGGTGGCGAAGGCGCAGCCGGGGGCGGCGTCGTTTTGACAGGGGAACAGGCACTGCAACCGAGGTGGGTCTTCGTCGCCACCAGCGGCGCGCGGACGTCGCAGTTCGGGCAGCGAGTGGGAGCGAGGTCACCTAGCAATGGCAGGTAGTCGAAGACGACGGGCCAGCGGCGGTCGCCACGTCGGATATCGGTGGCCAGACGCCAGGCGGGCAGGTCGATGATGTGCAGCCGGTAGGGCCGCAGCTTGTGCTGGTGGCGGTATTTCTCGCCGATCTCGGCCAGCCGTCGATCACGCTCGGCGATCGTGGCCTGGGCGCGGGCGTCCAGCAGGGCCGCGCGGTCTGGATCGGCATCGGTGCGGCGTTTTTCGATGGCGGCGAGCGCCGCGGCGTAGTACTCGTTGGCCCGGGTGGTCTCGGCGGCGCGCTCGGCATCCGCAGTCTGGGCCAGTACTCGGCCTCGCGACACGGCCGCCTCGTCGAGTACCGAATGCGTGGCGGCTAGCGCTGGGATCAGGGCGTTTCCCGGGATGTGGCGCGCTGGTCCGGTGTCGGTGGCGGCCATGACGTCTCGTACCCGGGCCGCGGCGTGCTCGGGCCAGGCGATCAGCGACGCGACGTCGAGCATGCATTCGGAGACTTCGGTGAACTGCTCCTCGGCCGAGACGGTGTGGCTGACCAGCGCACCCAGTCGCAGCGTCGCACGATGGGTCCGGATCGGTGCGCCGGTCGCGTCGATCCGGCCGTGGTCGACGGGCATGCGGTCGCGGATCAACGCAAGCAGGTCTTCGGTGGACATCGGTTTCGAGCCGTGGGGCAGGGTGAGTGTCCCGACGTCGGCGGCGTCGATGACGGCTCCGGCGGCCGAGTCGATCTCGGGATGTCCGGCACCGAGGAACTGCACGCCATCTTCCCGGGCGATGTCCGGATCATCGGTGATCAGCGTGGACTCCGGCAGGTCGTGCGCGGCGGCCAACTGGTCGGGCAGAACCGTCAGCACCGCCTCGCCCGAGGGTTCCCACAGCCCGCCCCGGGAGTCCAGGTAGTCCAGCCAGAAAGCGAAGGCGGGGTTGCGGCGGCTGGTCATTCGTTGTCCTCCCCGGCCAGGGCATCGACATTGCGCCGATCCGCCAGGTAGGACGTGCGTGCCGCCGCGAGTTCTTCGCCGATTTCGTCCATGCGGCGGGCGAATGCGGATTCGTTCTCGGTCGAGGCGAAGGCCTCGAACACCGCCTTTTCGAAGTCGAAATCCTCGTCGATCCGGCCAAGGATCATGTCGAGTTCCCCGACGACGAGCTCGAACATGTTGATTTTGGTCTCCAGAACGTGCAAGACCCGTTCCTCGATGGTTCCCCGGCAGGCCAGGTTGGTCAGCAGCACATCGTGGGTCTGGCCGACCCGGTGCAGACGGCCGAGGCGCTGTTCGATCTGCATGGGGTTCCACGGCAAGTCGAGGTTGATCATGACGTGACAGAACTGGAGGTTGCGGCCTTCGCCGGCGGATTCCGTGGACAGCAACACCTGTTCGGTGTCGCGGAAGGCTCCGATCACCCGCTCCTTCTCTGCCCGGGGCAGGCCGCCGTGGTAGACGACGGCGCTGATCCCCGCCGCCCGTGCCGCTTCGGCGACCGTGTCCAGGGTCTGCCGGAAAGCGGTGAACACCAGCACCTTCTCCCCGCGCGCCGCGTACTCGCCCAGCTTCGCCGTCAGCACGCGAAGTTTGGCCGGATAGGTGATCGACTTCGCCGTGGCCGCCAGATCGGTCCAGCCGAGTTTGGTCATGGTCGGCGCGGCCGCCGCCGGTGTGGAACCGGCCAGCCTAGCGACCGCGCGCAGCGCCAGTCGCCGTGCGGCGGGCGCTTCCTTTGCCTCGACTCGGATTCGCTCGGTCAGCTCCGCATACAGAGCCTGCTCGTCGGTGTCCGGGGTGACCAGCGTGGTCTCGGCCAGGCGTTGCGGTAGCCGTAGCGCGACTTCGCTGCGCCGGTGGCGCACCATCACCTGGCGGGTCCTGCTCCGCAGCTCCGCCAGATTGCGAGGGCTGTTCACGTCGCCACCGGCGGCGACGTGCCGGGCGCGGAACTGCGCCGGTGTGCCGAGCAATCCGGGTGCGACAAGGGAAATCATCTCGTACAGATCCTGCAGACGGTTTTCCACCGGGGTGGCCGTCAACAGCAGGAGGAACCGCGCACTCAACGCCCGGATCAGTTTTCCCGATGCGCTGCGCGCGGACCGCAGCCGGTGTGCCTCGTCGGCGATCACCAGGTCCCATCCGGCGCCGGTGAGTTCGGCCTTCAGCGGGTCCCGGCGGGCCGCGGCCAGCGAGGCCAGCAGCACCGGCCGGTTTCCGCGTTCATCGATCGCCCGATCCTTGCCGGTTACGATCGCGGTGGGCAGGCCGAACTTGCGTTCCAGTTCGTCCCGCCACTGCTCGACCAGGCCAGCTGGGGTGATCACCAATGTCCGGTCGGCCAAGCCCCGAAGCCGTAGCTCGGAGGCGATCAGTCCGGCTTCGATGGTCTTGCCCAGCCCGACCTCGTCGGCGAGGATCGCCCGGCCTCTCATGCGCCGCAATACGGTGGACGCGGTCTCCCGCTGGTAGTCGAACGGCTCGAATGCCAACTGCGGCAAAGACAACAGCGTGTCGAACCCGGGCCGCCGCAAGACCGAGACCGCCTGGTCCACCAGCGCCGAACGGGCCGGGTCGACGGGCGCGGCCGGGGACAACTGGCCGAGTAGGTTGAGCAAGGTCTCGGGCAAGGCCTGCGGCCCGGCGTCCCCGGGATCATCGCGCTGCGTCACCAACATCGGGCCCACCATAGCGGGGACGACCGATAGCGGGGACAACCGGTCGACCTGCCCAGCGGTGCTGCGACGGTGTTGTGGGAGGCTATCCAGGTGAGTCCGGTGAGTAAGCGACGCAAGCGCAAACCCGCGAAAGGCTGGCGGAAGAGCGGTCGTCCGGATCGCTGTCTGGAGCGCCGTCGCCCGGGAGCGAATTCGATGCGGCGGCTTACCTGAGTGACCTTTCACCGGTGTTGTCCAAGACGGAAGTCAAGGACATTCTGGACCGGCGGTTGTTCGCCGTGCCCGAGCGCGACACCACCTTCCGGGGCGCGGAATTCGGCAGGCTCAACCCCGCCGACCCCGACCAGCGCGGCATCCTGATCAAGGGAGAGCACCCGGAATACCGCCGTGCGCTGGAGGATCCGGCGTGGGAAGGGGAGATAGACGGGGTCAACCCGCGGCTGCACGTGACGCTGCACGAGATGGTCGCGAACCAGTTGTGGGACGGTGAGCCGATCGAAGCGTGGCACGCCGCCCGTCGGATGCTGGATCTCGGGATGGACCGGCATGACGTGTTGCACGAACTGATGAGCGTGGGCGTCGAACATCTGCACGACGCCCTGACCGCCTCAAGACTGGTCGACCTCGACGCCTACCGGCGGGCACTGAACGACCTGGGACACGAGCCCGCGAACACACGTGTCCGGCGAAGCCACACCACTTACCAGGTCAAGGTCGGTATCGTCGGCAGCGAACCGTTGATCTGGCGGAGGCTTTCCCTGCCCGGCGACACGCCGCTCGACGAGCTGCACCACATCCTCCAGGTCTCCTTCGGCTGGGAGGGCTGGCACCTGCATGAGTTCGAGGCTAAGGGCAGGCGCTACACCGATGTCAGCGGTGGATCCAGGCGCGGTGTCCATGACGAACGCAGGGCGACCCTCAGCCTCGTCGCCCCGCGAAAGGGCGACCGGGTGCGCTACACCTACGATTTCGGCGACGACTGGATCCATGACCTTGTGGTGGAGGCCATCGAGCCGGCCGAAGGCGAAGCCCACGTGGTGTGCCTGGACGCCGATCGCGCCGGGCCGCCCGAGGACTGTGGCGGCATCTACGGCTACCAGGATCTTCTCGACGCGACGACCGATCCCCGGCATCCCCACCGGGACCAATACGAGGATGTACTCGGCGAATCATTCGATCCGGCCGCCGTCGATCTGGCGGCGATCAACTCCGTACTGGCCGCGATCAGGATTCCCGGCACCAACTGAGACCGGGTCCGACGTCAGCGGCGCGGCACCATGATCAAGCGGCGTGGACACCACCCGGCCGCTGACGCCGCACCCTGACCAGGCGATTTGTTGCGCCTAACCCTTCAAGGTGCCGAGGAACCGCGCGAAGGCGCCGGAGCTGAAGACCAGCACCGGGCCACCGGGATCCTTGGAGTCCCGAACGCCGACAGCGGTCGGCTGGACAGCCACTTCGACGCACACGCCGCCGTTGCCTTGGCTGTGGCTGCTCTTGCGCCATACGGCGCGGTGAAGGTCTAAGACGGGCACGTTTCCTCCCAGCGGTCACCGGTATTTCTTGATCATGCGAGCGATGAGTTGTCGCGTCTCCGGAACAGACAGCGCGGCAGTGCTCAGTCGCTCGAAGATGACGCTGTACCGAGTGTATTCCGCTGGTTCCCAGAGGTAAGTGGCACCAAAGAAGTCTTCGAGATACACCGTCGAAACTTGCTGGTCGGCGAGGTGCATCAACGCAACTGACGAAGTAACCGCAATCCGGCTCGATTCGAATGGCAAGACCTGCAGTCTAACGTTCGGAAGTTCCGAGAGTTCCAGCAGGTGATCGAGCTGCTCACGCATGACGTCGTTGCTGCCCTGAACGCGGTGCAAAGCGGACTCGGCCAACACGACCTGGAGGTCCAGCGGCCGATTGGTCCGCGTGAGCACTGTTTGTCGCTCCATCCGGGTTTTTACGTGACTCTCCACCAGGCGAGGGTCAGCAGCCGGCTCCCATGCGCGCAACGTCGCGCGGGCGTAGTCCTCGGTCTGGAAGAGACCGGTGATGATCTCCACTTCGTGGATCTTCATCTCCGTTGCTTCGGATTCCAGAGCGAAGAATCGCTGCACCCAGTCCGGAACGGAATCCCGGTGGTATACCTTCGGCCTGGCTCGCTTGGGGAGGCGTTCGGCGAGGCCGAGCAGGTACTTGCGTTGCTGCGCGCTCGCGCCGTAGAAGTCGAGCAGCTGCGCAACTTCGTCCGGTTTCATGCCCTGGTGGCCGTTCTCGATCTTGCTGATCTTCGGTTGCTTGCAGCCGAGGACGTCCGCCGCTTCGAACGTGCTTCGGTCGGCTTTTTCGCGGAGGCGGCGCAGTTCGATGCCGAGCTGGATGCGCAGCATGCGTGGATCAAGTGACGGCGGCATGCGGTACATCCTGGCAGGTTGAGCGTCCCCAGCGGATCACCTGATTCGGTAAATGACTACTGGAATGATTCCTACTAACTTCGGCTCCACGTTGATCGGCAGATGGGAGTGGGGATGTTGGAGCGGCGTTTTTCGCTGGGGCCTTGGGGTGAGGACGAGCTTCCGGCGGTGCTGGAGAACTTGGCCGGGGCTTACCAGCCGAAGAAGTTCGCGCTGTGCGAAGTCGACCGCGACGGCGACAAGGTCGCCGACGCGCGGATCTACCTGTGGGGCTTGGACTTCAGCCGCGCTCCGGGCGGCGATGGCCCTGGGGCGGTGTTCGTCAGTCCACACGGCTGGACGGGTAACTCCGACTCGGCCGAAGGCGCCTTGGAGTGCTTCTCGCTGATCCGCGACCTACGTCTGGTCTGGCTCTGACGGAGCGCGCCTCGCCTCTGGTCACGGGGCCCTGAGTCTTAGGGCAGCTATGGCGACTGTTATAGCGCCCCAACAGCCTCACGGCCCCGTACCTGCGGAAACGGTCGGCCGGAGTCGAGTGGCCTCGCTCACCCCATCAGGGTGTTTTGGTGTTGGAACTCGCCCCCGTGGGGCGGCCATGCGGTGGGACGATTGAGGCGAACGGCCCGTTTGCGTCGTCTAGCTGGTCGAATGGTCCGTTCGCCGCACGCACCCGAACGGCCGTTTGATTAATGTTGCATCGGAGTGCATAATCATCCGCATGACGGTTCGAGTGGCTGTTGCCGGTGCAAGTGGGTACGCGGGCGGGGAACTGCTCCGCCTGTTGCTGTCGCATCCGCAGGTGGAGATCGGCGCGTTGACCGCGGGCGGGAACGCCGGGAGCAAGCTCGGGCAGCACCATCCGAACCTGATGCCGCTGGCGGACCGCGTGCTCACCGAGACCACGACCGCCGAGCTCGCCGGGCACGACGTCGTCTTCCTCGCGCTCCCGCACGGCCACTCCGCCGCCATCGCCGCCGAGCTCGGCCAGGACACGACCGTCATCGACTGCGGCGCCGACCACCGGCTCAACGATCCCACCGACTGGGCCCGCTGGTACGGCGGCGAACACCCCGGCACCTGGCCCTACGGCGTCCCCGAGCTCCCCGGCGCCCGCGACCGGCTCCGCGGCTCCCGCCGCGTCGCCGTCCCCGGCTGCTTCCCGACGGTGTCCTCGCTGGCGCTCGTCCCCGCGCTCGCCGCCGGGCTCGTCGAGCCGGACGCTGTCGTCGTCGCGGTCACCGGCACCTCCGGTGCCGGCCGCGCGCTCAAGCCGCACCTGCTCTCCGCCGAGGTGATGGGCTCCGCCAGTGTCTACGGCGTGGGTGGCGCGCACCGGCACACGCCGGAGCTGATCCAGAACCTCAGCGCCGCGGCGGGGGAGCCGGTGAAGGTGTCGTTCACCCCGGTCCTCGCTCCGATGTCGCGCGGCATCCTCGCGACCTGCTCCGCTCCGCTGCGCGAGGGAGCTGACGCGGACGCCGCGCGCAAGGTCTACCTCGACGCCTACGGTGACGAACCGTTCGTGCATGTGCTGCCCGAGGGTCACTGGCCGCAGACCTCCGCCACGCTGGGCGCGAACACCGTCCACCTGCAGCTGGCGGTGGACCCGGACGCCGGGCGGCTGATCGTCGTCGGTGCCGAGGACAACCTCACCAAGGGCACCGCCGGTGGTGCCGTGCAGTGCATGAACCTCGCCGTCGGCCTTCCGGAGACCACCGGGTTGCCGACCGTCGGGGTGGCGCCGTGACCGGGCTCAAGCTCCGGCTGCACGCCGAGCAGCTGGCGGTCGGCATGGTTCCGGCGCACGCCAACCTTGCCCTGACCGGCGGCACCGCGCCGATCCACGGCAGCCTGACCACCGAGGCGGGGCGCACCATCGTTTTCCCGCATTCGCTGGCCGCCGAGGCCGGTCCCGACGTGCGGGTCGAGGGCCCGTTCCGGGCGCTGGAGGTCGCCGGGCCGCTGGAGTTCTCGTTGACCGGAATCCTGGCCGCACTGCTGGTGCCGCTGGCCGAAGCCGGGATCAGCGTCTTCACACTGTCCACTTTCGACACCGACTGGATCCTGGTACCGGCCGACGGCGCGCAGCGGGCCGCCAACGTCCTCACCGCCGCCGGTCATGCCGTCGAGGCGACGTCATGAGCGTGGTAAGCCGCCCGTTCCGCAAGATGCCCCGGGTGCGGGTGTCCCGCAAAGCAGAGGAGAGCCAATGAGCGTGACCGGACCTGCCGGTTTCCGGGCGGCCGGGGTCGCCGCCGGGATCAAGGCCGCGGGCGCGCGGGATGTCGCGCTGGTCGTCAACGACGGCCCGCAGCAGGCCGCGGCCGGGGTGTTCACCACCAACAAGGTCAAGGCCGCACCAGTGCTGTGGTCGCAGCAGGTGCTCAAGGAGCGCAAGCTCCGCTCGGTGGTGCTCAACTCCGGCTGCGCCAACGCCTGCACCGGCCCGGAGGGCTTCCAGGACACCCACGCCACCGCCGAGAAGGTCGCCGATGTGCTCGGCGTCGGTGCCATCGAGGTCGCGGTCTGCTCCACCGGGCTGATCGGTGAGCGGCTGCCGATGGACGCACTGCTGTCCGGTGTGGACACCGCGGCCAAGGCGCTGGCCAACGACGACCAAGCGGGTCTCGACGCGGCCACCGCCGTGCTCACCACCGACAGCAAGCCCAAGCAGGCCCTCGGGAAGCACGACGCGGGCTGGTCGATCGGCGGGTTCGCCAAGGGCGCCGGGATGCTCGCGCCGAACCTGGCGACCATGCTCAGCGTCATCACCACCGACGCGATGATCGGCGGCGACGACCTCGACGAGGCGTTGCGCGCGGCCAGCCGGGTCACCTTCGACCGGCTGGATGTCGACGGCGGCACCTCCACCAACGACACAGTGCTGGTGCTGGCCTCCGGTGCCTCCGGCGTGGCACCGTCCAAACAGGACTTCACCGAGCTGCTCACCGCGGTCTGCATGGACCTGGTCCGCCAGCTGCAGGATGACGCCGAGGGCGCCACCAAGACGATCGACATCACCGTGCGCGGCGCCGCCAGCGAGTCCGACGCGGTCGCCATCGGCCGCACCATCGCCGAGGACAACCTGGTCAAGACCGCGATGTTCGGCTCCGACCCGAACTGGGGCCGGATCGCGATGGCGCTCGGCCGGGTCGACGCCGAGATCGACGTGGCCAAGCTGGAGATCGCCACCAATGGCGTCACGCTCTACGCCGACGGCACCAAAGCCCGCGACCGCAGCGAGGCGGACCTCTCCGGCCGCGCCATCGAGATCGTCGTGGACCTGCACCTCGGCGAGCACGCGGCGACCATCCTGACCACCGACCTGTCCCACGATTACGTCGAAGAGAACAGCGCGTACTCGTCATGACCCAGCAAGAAGCCAGCAACCGGCTGGCCACCGCGGCGGAGAAGGCCAGCGTCCTCGTCGAGGCCCTCCCGTGGTTACAGCGCTTCCACGGCGCGACCGTCGTGGTCAAGTACGGCGGCAACGCGATGATCGACGACGAGCTCAAGCGCGCCTTCGCGCACGACATGGTGTTCCTGCGGCTCGCCGGGCTGCACCCGGTGGTGGTGCACGGCGGCGGCCCGCAGATCACCGCGATGCTCGACCGGCTCGGCATGGAAGGCGAGTTCCGCGGCGGCTTGCGGGTGACCTCCCCGGAGACGATGGACGTCGTGCGCATGGTGCTGGTCGGCCAGGTCGGGCGGGAGCTCGTCGGGCTGATCAACCAGCACGGGCCGTTCGCGGTCGGCATGTCCGGCGAGGACGCCCGGCTGTTCACCGCCGAGCGCCGCACCGCGACGGTCGACGGCGAAGCCGTGGACGTCGGGCTCGTCGGGGACGTGGTGTCGGTCAACGCCGACGCCGTGTGCGACCTGATCAAGGCCGGGCGCATCCCGGTCGTCTCCACCGTCGCCCCCGACGCCGACGGCGTGGTGCACAACGTCAACGCCGACACCGCCGCCGGGGCGCTGGCAGTCGCGCTCGGTGCCGAGAAGCTCGTGGTGCTCACCGACGTCGAGGGCCTCTACACGAACTGGCCGGACCGTTCCTCGCTGGTGTCGCGCCTGGACGCCGACCAGCTGGCGGAACTGCTGCCCGGCCTGTCCAGCGGCATGGTCCCGAAGATGGAGGCCTGCCTGCGCGCGGTGCGCGGTGGAGTGCCGCGGGCGCACGTCATCGACGGCCGCCTCGCGCACTCGGTCCTGCTGGAGGTATTCACCAGCGCCGGAGTCGGCACGATGGTGCTGCCGGTGCAGGCAGAGAAGGGCGAGAACTGATGACCACCAACGCCGCGGGAGCGCAGCGCTGGCAAGCGTCCATGATGGACAACTACGGCACCCCGAAGCTGACCCTCGTCAGCGGCTCGGGCGCCGAGGTGACCGACGCAGACGGCAAGACCTACCTGGATTTCCTCAGCGGCATCGCGGTCAACGCGCTCGGCCACGCGCACCCCGCCGTGGTGCAAGCCGTCACCACGCAGATCGGCAAGCTCGGCCACGTCTCCAACCTCTACGTGCACGAACTGGGCCTCAAGCTCGCCGAACGGCTGCTGGACCTCGCCGGCGCGACCGGCCAGGGGCGGGTGCTGTTCTGCAACTCCGGCGCCGAGGCCAACGAGGTCGCGTTCAAGATCGCGCGGTTGACCGGCCGGGCCAAGCTCGTCGCCGCCCACGGCGGCTTCCACGGCCGCACGATGGGAGCCCTGGCGCTCACCGGGCAGCCCGCCAAGCAGCAGCCCTTCGAGCCGATGCCGCCCGGCGTCGTGCACTTGCCCTACGGCGACGTGGCCGCGCTTGAGTCCGAAGTGGACGACAACACCGCGGCGGTCTTCCTGGAGCCCATCCAGGGCGAGAACGGCGTGGTCGTGCCGCCCGAGGGCTACCTGCAGGCAGCCCGGGAGATCTCCACCCGCAACGGCGCGCTGCTGGTGTTCGACGAGGTGCAGACCGGCATCGGCCGCACCGGCTCGTGGTTCGCCTTCCAGCGCGCGGGCGTCGTGCCCGACGTGATCACCCTGGCCAAGGGCCTCGGCGGCGGCCTGCCGATCGGAGCCTGCATCGGCATCGGCGCCGCCGGCGACCTGCTGCACCCCGGCCAGCACGGCACCACCTTCGGCGGCAACCCGGTGGTCTGCGCCGCGGCGCTGGCGGTGCTGGACACCATCGCCGCCGGCGGGCTGCTCGAACACGTCGAGCAGGTCGGCAAGGACCTGGCCACCGGCCTGCAGGAGCTCGACCACCCGCTGATCGGCGAGGTGCGCGGCGCGGGCCTGCTCGTCGGCATCGGCCTCACCGAGCCGGTGTCGGCCAAGATCGCCGCCGCCGCGCAGGACGCCGGCTACCTGATCAACCCCATCCAGCCCGACGCGATCCGGCTGGCCCCACCACTGATCGTGCGCCCCGAGCAGGTGCAGCGGCTGCTCGCCGACCTGCCCGCCTGGCTCGACGCTGCCAAGGAGAACCACTGATGCCCCGGCACTTCCTCCGCGACGACGACCTCACGCCCGACGAACAGGCCGAGGTCCTCGACCTCGCCGACCAGTTCAAGGCCGACCCGCTCGGCTCCGACGCGCTGGCCGGGCCCAAGTCGATCGCGGTGATCTTCGAGAAGAACTCCACCCGCACCCGCCTCTCCTTCGAGGTCGGCATTGCCCAGCTCGGCGGCCAGCCGGTCGTCGTGGACGGGCGGATGATGCAGCTCGGCCGCGAGGAGACCATCGAGGACACCTCGCGGGTACTGTCCCGCTACGTCGACGCCGTGGTGTGGCGGACCTTCGCGCAGGCCCGCATCGACGCTATGGCCTCGGTGTCCCGCGTGCCGGTGATCAACGCGCTCACCGACGAGTTCCACCCCTGCCAGGTGCTCGCCGACCTGCAGACCATCCGCGAACGGCACGGCGAGCTCGCCGGGCTGACCCTGACCTACCTCGGCGACGGCGCCAACAACATGGCGCACTCCCTGATGGTCGGCGGTGCCACCGCCGGCATGCACGTCCGCATCGGCGCGCCCGAGGGCTTCCGGCCGCTGGACTGGGTGCTGGACATGGCCAAGAAGCGCGCCGCCGAGACCGGCGGCTCGGTCGAGCTGTTCAACACCCCGAACGGCGCGGTCGAGGGCTCGGACGTGCTGGTCACCGACTCCTGGACGTCGATGGGGCAGGAAAACGACGGCAAGGACCGGGTCAGCCCGTTCCGGCCGTTCCAGGTCAACTCCGAGCTGTTGGCCGCCACCGGCAAGGCCGACACCAGCGTGCTGCACTGCCTGCCCGCGCACCGTGGCATGGAAATCACCGACGAGGTGATCGACGGCCCGGCCAGCGCGGTGTTCGACGAGGCAGAGAACCGCCTGCACGCGCAGAAGGCGCTGCTGGCGTGGCTGGTGCGACGACCATGACGACCCGCGTCGCGCGGCAGGCCCGCATCATCGAACTGGTCGCGTCGATGGGCATCCGCAGCCAGACCGAGCTGGCCAAGCTGCTCGCCAGCGACGGCATCGAGGTCACCCAGGCGACGCTGTCCCGGGACCTCGACGAGCTCGGCGCGGTCAAGCTGCGGGGCGCCGACGGCGGGGCGGCGGTCTACGTCATCCCCGAGGACGGCAGCCCGGTCCGCGGTGTGCAGGGCGGCACCTCGCGGCTGAGCCGGCTGCTCGGCGAACTGCTCGTCGGGGCCGACGGGGCGGGCAACCTGACCGTGCTGCGCACCCCGCCGGGCGCGGCGCAGTTCCTGGCCAGCGCCATTGACCGGGCCGTGCTGCCGGAGGTGGTCGGTTCCATTGCGGGCGACGACACCGTGATGATCGTCGCCCGCGAGCCCCTCACCGGGCACCAGCTGGCCGAGCGGTTCCCGCGGGGGAACCGCAGACCGAAGTGGACGCCGAAGCGCGGTCCACCGTGGACGGCAGGGGACAGGGTTCTAGGGAGCAAGACGATGAGTGAGCGGGTAGTGCTGGCCTACTCCGGTGGCCTGGACACATCCGTGGCCATCGGCTGGACCGCCGGGGAGACCGGCGCCGCGGTCGTGGCGGTCGCCGTCGGGCAGGGCGGAGAGGACCTAGAGGCGGTCCGCAAGCGGGCCCCGGCGTGCGCGGACGACTCCTTCGACCAGCGCCTGGCCGGGGGCTTCGGCCAGCTGTTGGGCCTGCCCAGCAAGATCGCTGCCCGGCGCACCCAGCGCGTCTGACACCGGCAGGATGGGCGCGCACCACCCCATCACCCGGTGCGAGCGCCATTTCGCGAGAATTCGACCGCGACCCGGGTGAACGTCGATTCCTCGCGAATTCGGCACCCCCGGCACGAACCGCACCGACATCAACAACCTGACACGACTGAGGGAACACCGTGACGCAGCAAGGCAGCGAGCCCACCAAGCTCTGGGGCGGCCGGTTCGCCTCCGGCCCGGCCGAAGCGATGGCCGCGCTGAGCCTGTCGACCCACTTCGACTGGCGACTGGCGCCCTACGACATCGCCGGCTCCCGCGCCCACGCCCGCGTGCTGCACCGCGCCGGGCTGCTCACCGCCGACGAACTCGAGCGGATGCTCGCGGGCCTGGACACCCTGGCCGCCGACGTAGAGGCGGGCACCTTCCAACCGGTGATCGACGACGAAGACGTGCACACCGCCCTCGAACGCGGCCTGCTGGAACGCGTCGGCCCGGAACTCGGCGGCAAGCTGCGCGCCGGCCGCTCCAGGAACGACCAGGTCGCCACCCTGTTCCGGATGTGGCTGCGCGACGCCAACCGCCCCGGTCGCGGGGGTCCTCGACATCGTCGACGCCCTCGTCGCCCAGGCCACCGAACACCCCGAGGCGGTGCTGCCCGGCCGCACTCACCTGCAGCACGCGCAACCGGTGCTGCTGGCGCACCACCTCCTCGCGCACTGCCAGGCGCTGCTGCGCGACGTCCAGCGCTTCCGCGACTGGGACGCCCGCACCGCCTACTCGCCCTACGGCTCGGGCGCCCTGGCGGGCTCCTCGCTCGGGCTCGACCCGCAGGCCGTCGCCGCCGATCTCGGCTTCGCCGGTGCCGTCGACAACTCCATCGACGGCACCGCTTCGCGCGACTTCGCCGCCGAGGCCGCGTTCTGCCTCGCGATGCTCGGCGTGAACCTCTCGCGCATCGCCGAAGAGGTGATCATCTGGAACACCGCCGAATTCGGCTATGTGACCCTCGACGACGCCTGGGCCACCGGCAGTTCGATCATGCCGCAGAAGAAGAACCCCGACGTCGCCGAGCTGGCCCGCGGCAAGTCTGGGCGGCTCATCGGCAACCTCAGCGGGCTGCTGGCCACGCTGAAGGCGCAACCGCTGGCCTACAACCGGGACCTGCAGGAGGACAAGGAGCCGGTCTTCGACTCCGTCGAGCAGCTGGAACTGCTGCTGCCCGCGATGGCGGGCATGCTCGGCACCCTGACCTTCCACACCGAACGGCTCGCCGAACTCGCGCCCGCCGGCTTCACCCTCGCCACCGACATCGCGGAATGGCTGGTGCGCCAGGGAGTCCCGTTCCGCGTCGCGCACGAGGCGTCGGGGGAGTGCGTGCGCACCGCCGAGGCCCGCGGCGCCGGACTTGAGGAACTGACCGACGAGGAGCTCGCCGCGGCCAACCCGGCGCTCACCCCGCAGGTGCGCGAGGTGCTGACCGTCGAGGGCTCGATCGCCTCCCGCGACGCGCATGGCGGCACCGCCCCGAACAGGGTCGCCGAGCAGCGCGAACGCGTCGTCGCCGGAGTGCGGCAACATCGCGAGTGGCTCTCCAAGTGATCACGGTTTGGGCACGACCGGTAGGGTCGAGCGTGTGAGTCAGGTGACACGCGACGAACTAGCCCTCGACCCGCTGTGGGTGGCGCGCCGCTTGCTCGGCTGCGAACTGCGTTCGACGAGCCCGCAGGGGGCGGTCGGAGTGCGCCTGGTCGAGGTCGAGGCCTACCGCGGCATGGACGACCCCGCGTCGCACTGCTACCGCGGGCGCACCGAGCGCAACGCGGTGATGTTCGGCCCGGCCGGCCACCTGTACGTGTACTTCGTGTACGGGATGCATTTCTGCATCAACGTCGTGTGCCTCACCGACGGTGTCCCCGGCGCGGTCCTGCTGCGCGCCGGGGAGGTCACCACGGGTACCGAGCTCGCCCGCTCCCGGCGGCCAGCCGTCCGCAAAGACGTCCAGCTCGCCAGCGGGCCCGCGCGACTGGCCGGGGTGCTCGGCATCACCCGCGAGCACAACGGCGTCGACCTCACCAGTCCGGAGTCGCCGATCCGGCTTTTCAATGGCACTCCGGTCGGCGAGGACGACATCCGCAGCGGGCCCCGGGTCGGCGTCGCCGCGGCGATGGACCTGCCGTGGCGGACCTGGGTCGACGGCTCGTCGGCGGTCAGCTCGTACCGGCGTGGCGGGCGTCGCCGCATCCAGGCCCGGACGTAAACCCGGTTGCGGGGATGCGCGAAACTGAACGTCGTGAGCGAGCACATCCTTGACGAGCTGACCTGGCGCGGCCTGATCGCGCAATCCACCGACCTCGACTCGCTGCGGCGGGAACTCGACGACGGGCCGCTCACGCTCTATGCCGGTTTCGACCCGACCGGCCCCAGCCTGCACGCCGGGCACCTGATCCCGATCCTGACCCTGCGCCGCTTCCAGCAGGCCGGGCACCGGCCGGTGGTCCTCGCCGGCGGCGCCACCGGCCTGATCGGCGACCCGCGCGACGTCGGCGAGCGCAACCTGCACGACGAGAACACCGTGCTGGAGTGGACGGACAAGATCCGCGACCAGCTGTCCGCGTTCGTCGACTTCGACGATTCGCCGACCGGGGCGATCGTGGAGAACAACGCGCGCTGGACCGCCGACCTGCCGGTCACGGCGTTCCTGCGGGACATCGGCAAGCACTTCTCGGTGAACACGATGCTGGCGCGGGAAACCGTCAAGCGGCGGCTGGAAACCGACGGCATGTCCTACACCGAGTTCAGCTACATGCTGCTGCAGGCCAACGACTACGTGCAGCTGTACCGGAAGTACGGCACCCGGCTGCAGCTCGGCGGCTCCGACCAGTGGGGCAACATCATCGCCGGGGTCGACCTGGTCCGGAAGCAGGAGTCGGTCGCGGCGCACGCGCTGACCCTGCCGCTGGTCACCGACTCGGAAGGCCGCAAGTTCGGCAAGTCCACCGGCGGCGGCAACGTCTGGCTGGACCCGACGATGACCACGCCGTACGCCTGGTACCAGTACTTCGTCAACGCGGCCGACGCCGACGTCGCGAAGTACCTGAGGCTGTTCACCTTCCTCGACCGCGAGGAGATCGACGAACTTGATCGGACCACGGCGGAGCGGCCGCAGTTGCGGGCCGGCCAGCGTCGGCTCGCCGAGGAGCTGACCACGCTGGTGCACGGCGCGGACCAGACCCGCAAGGTCGTCGCGGCCAGCCAGGCGCTGTTCGGCAAGGGCGAGATCGCCGATCTCGACGAGGCGACCCTGGACGCCGCGATGGCCGCGGTGCCGACCGCGGAGGTCCGTCTTGCGGATGCTCTGACGATCGTGGACCTGCTCGTCGAAACCGGCCTCGCGACCGGGAAGGGCGCGGCGCGGCGCACCATCAAGGAGGGCGGCGCGTACGTCAACAACGACAAAATCGCAGATGAGGAGTGGTCGCCGGACAAGGACGACCTGCTGCACGGCCGCTGGCTGGTAATTCGCCGTGGCAAGCGTCACACTGCGGGCGTCAGGGTCGTGCATTAGCCTGGAATCAGCACCGGAAAGGGCGCTGAGCTGCATGTTCGGTTCCTTCCGGGGTTGACTTGAGCCGATTTGACTTGGTGCGGATCAACGCGTAAATTATTTCAGGTCAGCGCGGAACGGGCCGATGAAAACGGAACGGGCACTGACACGGGTCGCGAACCAAGCTCCTGCCTTCTGGTGGTAGAGTGGGTGCCCCGATGGAAAACCGAAATTTCTGGCGGGCTTTTCGTCCGCAGGACGAGGTTGCGGTTTCCAACCAGATCTTTGATACAACAGTGCTTGGCTGTGGCCGAGTGGAATAGCGAGCCGAAATTCGGCGGTGATCCGGTGGGGTGACCCCCCGGTGAGCCCGAAAAAGGGCCTGCTACTCTGGTCGATAGCAAAAGCACAAGAGGAAATGCTCCCCGGAGCTTCCTGGCCGTTGGCTGGGGGTGATGGTGTGGGTGTGTTCTTTGAGAACTCAACAGCGGACTGTTTTGGTTAGTGTTCTTTTATGCCCCCGACCATGCGGGAGGGGCGTCGGGACGACCGCAACCGCGATGACCGGCCCCGCCGGTTCGACGACCAGGGCGGCCGTCGAGGCTTCGACAATCGCCGTGACGATCGTGGTGGTTTCCGTCGCGATGACCGTCGAGACGACCGCGGGCGCGACGACTTCCGGCGCTATGACCGGCCGCGTCGCGATGATTCCCGCCGTGACGACCGTGGCCGTGACGACCGTGGTGGCTTCAAGCGTGACGACCGCAGGGATGATCG
>NZ_GL877880.1:496180-546156 GCF_000194155.1 Saccharopolyspora spinosa NRRL 18395 | reverse complement strand
CGGTGGCGGCTGCCTTGTTCGCGTTGTCGATGCTCGGCTTCCACGTGGGCGATGAGCCGCTACGAAACCGGCCACTCCCGGCCAGGTTGGGCGACATTGCAGGCGCTGCTCGCGCTCTACAACGCAAGCGATGACGAGCGGGCCGAAGCCGCAGCGTTGTGGGAGGACGCAGGTGAACGAGCCGCGTGAATCGTCACGCCGAACGGGTCACCCAAGGCATTTCGCGCCTTCCTGCGGGCGGAAGGCGAGGCTGACTCCGCGCGTGTCCTCGGTCCGCTGGTTATTCCGGGACTTCTGCAAACACATGCGTACGCAAGGGCGATCAATGCGAGCGGCAGGCAGTTTCATGCTGCCAGCCCTGAGCGCTATGTGAACGCTCGCATCAGTCGACAGGTGAGGTTGAGCAGACCGACACCGCTACGACTACAGGCTCTGATCGACGAATCGGTGATCCATCGAGTCGTCGGCGGGCCCGAGGTCATGACCGAGCAGCTGGATCACCTTGTAGCCAGCGCCGAGCGCAACAACGTGACGATCCAAGTCGTGCCATTCAGCCTTGGTTCCTACGGCACCATGTCGGGCGGCTTCACGGTCATCGACTACAGCGATCCCGGCGACCTGCCAGCTGTCTATCTGGAGTACCCCGCCGGCGGTGCGTAGGTGGAGAATGTGAACGAGGTTCGGCAGTTCCTCGACATGTTCGACGAGATCTCCTCGGCAGCGCTGCCGCCTGGTGAGTCGACGGAACTGATCCGCTCACAAGCGAAGGCGTTGGGATGAGCAGTCTGATTTGGCGCAAGAGCAGCCGCAGCGGGAGCGGCGCGAACGAGTGCGTCGAGCTGGCCATCGGCGAGTCGGCGACCTACATCCGCGACACCAAGGACCGCGACGGCGCCACGTTATGCGTGAACCAGCACTCCTGGGCCGGATTCCTGGCCAGGGTCAAGGCCGGTCACCTGGACCGGTGGGACGTGGGTGGAGCGAACGGACTGTTCACCTCACCTATCGAGGCGAACAGGCCGTTCGCTCCATCCGAACAGCACGCAGGCGTCAGTCGAGGGCTCGGCGGAGAAAGAACTTGATGCCGAGGGCTCCGAAGACCACTGTGGCGATCAGCAGGGCCAGGACGCAGATCCAGGGCGGCATGTGCGGAACGTCCGGTAGGAGCGCCCCGCGCATGCCTTCGCTGACGTAGGTCAGCGGGTTGATCGCGCAGAGGACCTGGAACCAGCGGAGGTGTTCCAGCTGCGCCCACGGGAACTGGGTCGCCCCGGTGAACATCAGCGGCGCCAGGATCACCGCGAACATGATGTTGATGCGCCGCGGCGGCACCGCCGCTCCGACCGTCAGGCCGACCGCCGCACCGGACAGCGAGCCCAGGACCATGCACAGCAGCGCAAACGCCAGGCCGCCGGGGTTCCAGTTGATGTTCCCCAGCATCACCATCCCGATCGGCACCACCAGCACCGCCGCGAGCAGCCCCCGCAGCGCGCCGAACAGCATCTTCTCCACCGCCACCCAGCTGATCGGCAGCGGTGCCAGCAGCCGGTCCTCGATCTCCCGGGAGAACGAGAAGTCCAGCACCAGCGGGAAAGAAGTGTTCTGCAGCGACACCAGGAACGCGTTGAGTGCGATCATGCCCGGCAGCAGGATCTGCGCGTAGCCGGGCTGGGCGTAGCCGAGCTCGCTGAGCACCTTGCCGAAGATGAACAACAGCGCCACCGGCTGCACCAGTACCTGCGCTAGGAAGCTCGGGAGCTCCCGACCGGTCACGAACACGTCGCGGCCCAGCACCGCGGTGAATGCGCGGACAGGACTCATCGCAGTTCCCTCCCGGTCAGGTCGATGAAGACGTCTTCCAGCGTCGCCGATCCCAGCGAAAGGTCGCTGACCGAAACCCGTTGCTCGTGCAGCGTTTGCGCGACCGGGCCGAGCAGCGCGGCGGGCTCCTCGCCCACGTACAGGCGCAGGCGCAGTTCGGCTTCCCCTGCCTGGTTGGCGCTGGTACCGATCTGCTCGACCCGCTGGACACCGTCCACATCAGATAAGAGCTCGGCGACCCTGGCCGGGTCGTAGCCGTTGGTCCGCAGCGTGGCGTCCACCGTGCCGCGGCCCGGCAGCGACCTGATCAGCGCCTCCGGGGTGTCCAGCGTCAGCAGCCTGCCGTGGTCGACGACGCCGACCCGGTCGGACAGCTTCTCCGCCTCGTCCATGTCGTGGGTGGTGAGCACGACCGTCACGCCCTCGGATCGCAGGTCGTTGATGCGGTCGTGGACGAACAGGCGGGCCTGCGGGTCGAGCCCGGTGGACGGCTCGTCCAGGAACAGCACCTCGGGCTTGTGGATCAGCGCGCGGGCGATCATCAGCCGCTGCGCCTGCCCGCCGGAGAGGTCGTCGACGCGGGCTTTCGCCTTCTCCGCCAAGCCCATCCGGTCGAGTAGCTCATCGGCGAGCCGCTGCCGCTCGCTGCGGGCGACGCCGTGGTACGCGGCGTGCCAAATGAGGTTCTGGCGGGCGTTCAGCGAGCGGTCCAGGTTGACCCGCTGCGGAACGACCGCCACCTTGCTGCGGGCCGCGACCGGATCGGCCGCCACGTCGACCCCCGCGACGCGGGCGGTTCCGCTGGTCAGCAGAACCCTGGTGGTCAGGATGCCGACGGTGGTGGTCTTGCCAGCGCCGTTCGGGCCGAGCAGCCCGAAGATCTCCCCCGCTTGCACCTCGAAGCTGAGCCCGTCCACCGCGTTGTTCTTGGCCTTCGGGTAGCGCTTGACCAGCTCGGTCACTTCAACCGCTGTGGTCACATCCGCCTTCTCTCTCGTTCAGACCGCTCAGGATCGTGAGCAGGTACTTACGGATCAGGGCCTCTTCGGCCGGACTGGCGCCCGGGTCGATCCGCCGGAACTCCGCGCGAACCCCCCGCCACGCGTCGCCCAGCGCCGCCCGCCCCACCGAGGTGATGCGCAGCCGGACCACGCGCCGGTCGACGGTGTCGCGCTGCCGGGTCAGCAACCCGTCGGCCTCCAGGGCATCGATGACCGGGGTCAGCGTCGCCGGGCGCACCCAGCAGCTCTCGGCCACCTCGCGGTGTGTTCGGCCCTCCCGTTCGTCGATCGCGGTGAGCGCCAGCAGCGCCGTCTGGCTCAGGGCGGTGCTCCGCGCCACCGCTTGCTCCCAGTACTGCGACAACCGCCGACCGGTCAGCCCAACAAGCCAGTTCAGCGGCATACGCTGCGGGTCTCGTTCCAGGAAACCGGGCACGACGCGATCGTACTCGAATTGAATGGTTAGGAAGCAAATTATTTTCCGTACGTCCGAACCTGCACCAGTACCGTCAGCCTGCCGGTAACCTGGCCGCGTGACCGAGGCGACCGAGCAGCGAACCAAGTGGCTGGGCAACTGCGAAATGGCATCCTGGCGCGCTTACATCGTCGGCAGCGCGCTGCTGGAGTACCGGCTCAACCGCGAACTGCAGCTCGCCCACGGAATCTCGATCGCGGACTACGAAATCCTGGTCAGTCTGTCCGAGCAACCCGACCTGCGGATGCGGATGAGCGAGCTGGCCAACCAGATCGCGCACTCCAAGAGCCGGATCTCGCACCAGATCCGCCGCCTGGAAACGGCCGGGCTGGTCAGCCGGGGCGAATGCCCCAGCGACGGCCGAGGCGTGCTCGCGGTGCTCACCGACGAAGGGCTGGCGAAGCTGCGCAATGCAGCGCCTACGCACGTCGCGGGCGTACGAGCGCACATGATCGACCTGCTGGAGCCCGACGAGATGAAGGCGTTGGGCGCAGTTTTCGAGCGGCTGACGACCCGCCTGCGCGGCTTGGACTGACCCCGGACCGGCTGTAGGCAGATCTTCGCGGGTTGGCTACGCTGCGGCAGGGAAGCGTGGCAGAGCGGCCGAATGCACTCGCCTTGAAAGCGAGCGTCGTGAGAGCGACCGGGGGTTCGAATCCCCCCGCTTCCGCTGAATGGACCTTGACCTGCCCGAACGCCGGTCAGGGGCGATCTTGTCAGTACTGAGCCGAGCGAGCACAGCGCTCGCAGAACGCTCGCCTGGTGACACTCCGACACCAGGATGGAGATCATGAAAGGCCGGTACAAGTACGCGCCGGGCGAGTGGGGAACGTTGACGCGGGAGTACCGCCATTCCCTTGAAGCCGACAGTGGAGCTACTTCGACCACCGCAAAGTCCTACCGGCATTGCCGGGGAACCCACTGGCCGACCACGTCGCCCGACAGTCGGTGCGGTGGTCGGCCGAGCAGACCGAGATCGCCCGCCGCCTGGTCGCGCTCGCGCAGCAACACGTTGGCGGCGACAGCGGCATCGAACCCGGCACGAACAGTTCGGGTGCCTACCGGGATGTGACCTGTGCCGGGCACGAGCTCGTCGAAGCCGTGCGCAGCCTCGCCAAAATCGACGGCCGCCCCGACATCAGGTTCGACGTCGGCCTCCTCGACGAACGCGGTCGCCCGCGCCGATTGCTGCGCATCGGCGACCCGCTGCTCGGCGACCCGCTGCTCGGCGAGCAAGGCTCGGCGCACGTGTTCGAGCACGGTGGCAACATCGTCTCCCACACCTGGCCTTCGGACACCTCCGCGATGGCCACTCGCGCGTTCGCCACCGGTGGCGGTGGGGAGCCAGGCGAAGCCGATCGCGGTCACCGAGGATCGCGACTCACTCGTCGGCGGCTGGCCCCTGCTGGAAGCCGATACTGGTTACAACGTCGCCGACCCGAACGTGTTGCAGGCCCACGCCAACGCCGACCGGACCGCCGGAGGGCGTCCGGTGGTCCTGCCCGAACTCGTGCTGCGCGGCGACACTGACCCCCGGATCGTTCGACGTCGGCGACGACGTTCGTCGTGCTGCCGCCCGACGGTTTCCACCGGCACGGCATCGACACTCGAATGCGGCTGATCGACCTCGCCCTCGAACCCGGCGAAGACACGGAGAAAACCGCCACCACCCTCGCCGGGCTCCTCGACGTCGCTTAGTTGCAGGTCAGGATTCGCACGCGACCCCGTCGCCGTCTCGGTCCAGCTTCGACGAATAACCGGGATCACCCCGATACAGCGGTGCCGCACCTGCAGCTTTCGCGGCCTTGCAGTTCGGGTAGGAGGCCAGCGGGGACTGCCCACTGTCGCTGTCCGGCGAAGGCTCCGGCTCCGGCTCCGGCTCCGGCTCCACCCACGGTTGCGGTTGCGGTTGCGGCTCCGCCCGCGGTTGCGGTTGCGGTACCGGCTCGGGTGCCGGCGGTGGAGGTGGCGGCGCCAGTCGAAGCGCCCCGAAACACGGGGCTCCCCACAGCCCCACCTGCGCATTCCGCGCGTTCGTTTCCGCCTGGGAGAGCTCGTCGATCAGCTCGGCAGGCCCATCCACGGACAAGCGGGCAAAGCCCTGTTCCAACGCGAGACGCGAGTAGTTCACTCCGCCAGAAAGGAAGATTGCCGCAGCTTGCTCATCCGGCGCACCAGGTTGCCACGCCGTATCAAGCTCGACACGCACGGTCTGTCCCAAAAGCGTCTTCTCAGTAAAGCTTTTCGCTTCCGTGCCCCAGCATTCGGGGTCAGCACCCGTGGCCGGGCTGTCAACTCCGGCAATCCGAATTTGCTGAGCTGCTTGCCCCGCGATCTGGACACTGACTCGGTCAGCATCGAGAACTCCGCGCACGACCGCTTCCGGCGGAAGCTGCACGCTTGGGATCTGCGATGCCGATGGAGGCAGTTGCGATGTTAAAGACGGCACCGTGCTGTTGGCGGGCGTCGCCTGGTTCGTTTGCGCTGGTGCTGGCGGGAGGAGTGCGCTGAACACCACGATCGTGATCAGCGACCCGAGCACGCACGCCACGGAGATCAAGGGCCCCCGAGCTCCCCGACGGACCGGTGGTGCCTGCCCCGGAATGACTTGCGGGTAATGGCCCGCAGCAGGCGGTACGGGTGTACCCCGCCAGTACCACCACAGTCCGATCGCAACCCACAACGAGATCGGCCACAGGCACATCGTCAACAAGCCGACCACTAACCAGGGCCAGATGGTGCGTCCCGATGCTTTCTGCTGCCACAAGATAATGCTCATGGCGACGGTTGCTGCCATCCCGACCAGCATGATGATGCCCGCGATCACCAGCACCCTCCTGTTTCGTAATTGCTATCAAGCAACAGATCGCACCTTCCCGAATTTCGTTACTGACAGAACACAGCGCGACACGCAGCAGAAGCTGAACGCGCTTGAGGACTCCGACGGTTCGATCCCCCACTTCGGCTTCTCCGAGTTCCACTCCAAGGACGGCCGCCGGCTTAGGCGGTGGTAAACCTCGACGAGTCCACGGTGAAGGAGAACGTGCGGCGGTTGATGTACAAGCTGGAGGCGATCCGGAAGAAGGCGGGCGACGCCCCGATCCAGATCAACTCGGGCTTCCGCAGCAAGGCGCACAACGGGAACGTCGGCGGCGCGCCCAACAGCTAGCACTCCTACGGCATCGCTGCGGACATCGTGATCAGCGGCAAGTCCGTCAGCCAGACGATCGGCCATGCGCAGACCTCGGGGATGTCCGGCATCATCCGCTACGACACCTTCACCCGTCGGCAGCCGGATGGAGTACCCCTACGGCACCCGGTCCTGGTCCTGGTCCTGGTCCTGGAAGGTGTGACCGCTCGCCAGCCGGGGCGATCATTACGTCCCGGCCGCACTCCCGGCCGTACAGCGATCCGCTTTCAACCGAGGCGACGTTGGAGGATGGATGCTCCTGGGCCGGTCAGTTCTCGCGCCACCCCGGCCCGTCCGGCGAGCGTCAGCAGAACGGCTTCGGCCTCACCGCGCGCCTCGGGGCCCTTGCCCCTGGCCCAGTCCACATCCGTGGCGACCATGCGCACGCCGCGTGCGTGCCAGAACCCGCGAAGAGGTGGGGCGGTGACCGCGAACCGCAGGGCGTACAGCAGGCGCTCCGCCGGCACCCTTCGAGGCATGCCCAGCGGGCGTCGGATGTCCTGGTGGTGGATCAAGCAGTCGACCAAGCCCACCCCTCCACCGAACCGGGCTGTGGCGCCTCGTGGCTCCAAGTGCGCGCGCAGGAACTCCAGCAGCTCCTGCGGTTGCAGGCTCCGGTACTCCGCGAGCGCCACATCATTCAACCTGTGCGGGCGGAATCGCGCCTTGGCGAATCGTCTCAGCAGGTCAGCTGTGCCGTGCTCCTCGTAACTCACGACGTGCGCGACCACGTCGTGCACGTTCCAGCCCGAGCACAGGCTGGGCTCCTCCCACTGCTCAGGCCGCAAAGACTGGAGGAAATCGGCCATCTCCGCCCGCTCCTGGCGGGCCATCGCCATCACGTTCATAGGAATCCTGTTACCACATCCACCGCTCCTACATCGGTCGCGCACGCTCCACCCGGGTGCGCACCTAATTGGTGACCTCGCGGATTCAACTGTCGCGTGTTCGTCGTCTTGTGTCACCGGGAGTGGTCGATGGTGTTGATGGTGCCAATGTCGTGGCGTTCGTGCGGATGCTGGACTGGTGGGGTGTGGTGGACCATGCGCTGGTGGTGAAGAGGTGGAAAACGGCGTGGAGAACAACCCAAATGATGCGTCCAACGGTGTTGGTCGACGAGGGCACCGAGGCCTGGTATGTGAAGGGCGAGTACGCGCAAGGGGAAAGGCCGGATAGCGCCACGCGGCCGGAGGACTTGTGGGGCCCGCTGGCCCAGGGGACGCCGGATCAGTTGCAGTTGTCGGAGGTGCCGCCGCATCTGGATCCCAACGGGGAGTTGCCGCCGGATACCTGGTTGGAGAACCTCGTTGCTTCCGCCCGAAATCTGTCCAATTGCGACTCTCCAGCGAGGCTTAGTCTCTGCGGTTCCTATTCCTGGTGCGCCACCAGACCACGGGAGCCCTCTTGAGCCCTCTACTTCCTGGCCCGAGTCACCGACCCCAGCTGAGCCGGGGGCCTGCTTAGAGGTTCTGGCAATAGGCCGGGGAAGTTGATTAGAACCGCAGGTAGAAGTCCGTGAGCCCGTTGGGTGCTGCAGAGGCCGCTGTAGAACCCGTTCTGCCTAGAGGTTTCGGTGGCGATCCCAACGGGCGCGGTCTCGTTCCGCCTCGCCAACCGATGTGAAGCGAACGGCCTGTTCGCGTCGTTAGGCGGCACGAACGGTCCGTTCGCTTCGTTCAGTCTGGTGTGGGTGCCGGGGTTGTTGGTGCCGCGAAGCGGGTCTCGAACCGTCGTCAATACGCATCCGGTGCGATATGCGGCGGTCACCGAATTCGCCCGGAAAAAATGATCTCCGGTTCAGTCGAAATTAATTCCGGATCAGTTCGTTGATCTTGTTGTTCCGATTGTCGGCGGCTGGCAGCATGCGATCAGTTCGTACCCCTTTGATCCGAGGAGAAAACTGAAGAAACTGATCGCTCCGTTTTCCGCCTTGCTGCTGATCGGCCTGGCCGGCTGGCTGCGGCGCAACCGCAGCTGGCGAGGTCCTCGGCCAGCCCGGTCAGCGACGAGCGCGGGAAGCTGAGTCCGGGCGAGAGCACCAGCGGCAGTTTCCGGTCCGGCGGCTACACATCCACCACCGCTCGTGTGTGGGTCGTGCTGAGGATCTCGCCGGGAACACCGTTTCACCCGCAGGCTCTCCAGGATCAGCCGCGATTCCTCGGGCGTGACGTACTTGGTGCGCGGCCCGTCGCGGTCCTCGGTCGGGTAGAACAGCGACACCATCAGCTCGCGGTCCGCGTGCGGCACCCACGTGTCGGGGCGGTCGTGGTCGACCAGGTGCAGCGCGGTAATCCCCGACCGCATCCGGGCCGGTCGGTTCCGGGAGCGCGAGTCGCGCGGGTTCGGCTGCGGCTGCGGTCGGGGCGTGCAGCACCCTGCCGCAACCGCCGCGATCAGTGTTTTCACGCCGCGAGCTTCGACCGGCGGCGTGCCCGGCACATCCGGTGGCGCCCCTTGTTCGACCGCGATCAGGCGAGCAGGTCGATCCAGACGAGGTGGTGGTCCGAGGCGTCGTTTAGGCGCGCGAGCTCGTCGTTCGAGGCCGGCCAGAAGACCCCGGCGCGCAACGGGATCAGGGGCGCCGACGGCAGGACGTAATCCACGCGGAGGTTGCCGGGCGCTTCGTCGTTGAAGTCCCCGGTGTCGAAGAACGGGTTCCCGCGCTGGTCCGCGTTGACGCCACCCTGGGTTGTGCTGGCCTCAACGGCTCCCGCGCTGCCCGGCAGCGGGTCGATGACGCGGGGCGCGCGCAGGATCTGGCGGGCGCCGTTGCTGTCGCCGTCGACCGGATCCGAGTTCTGGTCGCCCGCGATGACGAACCGGGCACCCGGCGCGAGACCGCCGAATGCGCCCGTGTCGTCGTAGATGTAGTCGGCGCGGCCCGGCGTGACGTAGTCCGTCCAGAAGCGGATCTCGTCCTGGTTGCGCAGGCCGTTTCGGTCCTCGGGGCCGTCGAAGCTCGGCGGCGTCGGATGCGAGGTCAGGAAGTGCACGGTCCGTCCGCCGACGTCGATCGGCAGGTCCCAGTGCGATTTCGACGACAGCCGAAGGGATTCCAGCTCCTCCGGTGAATACCAGTCTGCGTGCTGCGGCGTCGCCGGGTCGTCCGGCAGCCGCGCGCCCGGCATGTCCGCCCACCGGAACCCCTGGAACGTGCGGGCATCGCCGATCGGGTACTTCGACAGCACCACCATCCCGTACTGGCCGGGGAACGCCCCGAAGCCGTAGGCGTCGCCGGGGTCGCCGGTGGTGCCATCGTTGTCGAGGTCCATCCCGGACGGCACACCCGTGTTGACCGGTGCGGTGTAGGCGTACGGGTAGTCGATCGGGTCTGCACCGCCCTGGCTCCGCGCCAGGTAGTTGGCGCGGAAGGCGCCGACCGCTGCGCCGCCCTCGACGTAGTCGAACTCGTTGAGCAGCAGGACATCCGGGCGGAGGCGCTGCACGACCTCCGCCACCTCAGCCGCCTGCGGATCGCCCGATGTGGACAGGTCTGCGAGTAGCTCGCCCTGGGTGGCGCGGTTGAGCGAGGCGTTGAACGTCGCGAAGCGCACCGACTGCGCCGCATCGGCGGCGGGAACCACCAGTGCGGCGGCGACGGCGGCGACCGCGAGAACGGCACTTTCACGACATCTCCTTCCATCGGCCTACACCGTCCACCCCACCCGGGTGACGTTTTTCCGCAATTTCAATGGAAATCGGACCTATCGCGGACCACCGGGAACGGGGCAGGGCGCCCTCGAACTCGTTGCACTGTCGAGGGCGCCCCGTTCCGCTGGTTCCGGCCCGTCAGGCGATGTTGTGGTGGCCGGACTTGGTCTTCGCCGGGCCGGCGTGGGTCTGCGCCAGCATCGGGGCCTGCACGGCGCGCAGCTGCGCTCGCTGGGCGCGCGTCTGCATACCGTTCACCGCCTCGGTGCTCTGCGCGTAGCCTTCGACGACGTTCGCGAGGGCCATGACGTTGCGCTCCAGCGCGACCCGGTCCACGTTGGCCAGGTTGTCCTTCGCCGAGTGGTAGTTCGGGTCGAAGGCGACACCCGCGGTGCCACCCCACTTCGCCGCCTGCGCCTCGGACTTCAGTTCCTCGACGCCGGTGTTCAGGCCGCCGGCCGGGATGCCGACCGCGATGAACTCGCCGTAGTCCGAACGACCGTCGAAGTCGTCGCCCTCGACCTCGATGCCCTGCGCGGCCATCGCGTTGACGAGGTCCTGTTCGATCTGCCCCGAGCCCTGCGGGCCCGGCCCGGCGCCGACGCCGTCGGAGTCGTCACCGTCGTAGGCGAAGTAGCCGGCGTTCGGCGAGCCGATCATGTCGAAGTTCAGGTACAGGGCGATGTCGAGCTGCTGCTCGAAGCTCAGGCTCTGCACGTATTTCGTCGACCCGACGAGGCCGGACTCCTCCGCGCCCCAGAAGGCGAAGCGGACGGCGTTGTTGACCTTCGGGCTGCCGCCCAACCGCAGCGCCGTCTCCAGGATCCCCGCGGAGCCGGTGCCGTTGTCGTTGATGCCGGGGCCTTCCGGAACGCTGTCCAGGTGCGCGCCCGCCAGCACGACGTTGTCGGTGCGACCGGTGCGGGTCTGCGCGATGATGTTGCGGGTGGTGACGGTCTCCAGGCGGGCCTGGACGTCCAGCTTCACCTCGGCGCCGGCCTGCCCGGCGAGCGCCTCGCCGACCTGCTTGGTGACGCCCGCGGTCGGGATCTTCGCGGCTTCCGGGTCGCCGAGCGTGCCGTTGAGCGGACCGTCCGCGTTGTTGTAGATGATCGCGCCCGCAGCCCCGCGCTCGCCGGCCACCTGCGCCTTCTGCGCGAACGTGCAGGCGCCGCGCTGGATCAGCACGACCTTGCCGGCGATGTCCGTGCCGTCGTAGTCCGTGGCTTCGCAGCCCGGTGTGTCGTCGGCCGGGGCGACCGCCAGCGGCGCGGTGATGCCGCCCTGCGGCGTGGCCGGCGAGTACTCCAGGGCGTCACCCTCGACCGGCTGCCCGGCCACCGCCAGGTTGAACGAGTCCAGGTAGTAGGCCTGGTAGGTGAACTCCGGCGTGGTGACGTCGAAGCCCGCGTTGCGGAGCTTGCCGGCCACGTAGTCGACGCTCGCCTCGTAGCCCGGCAGGCCGGATGCACGGTTCCCGCCGTTCTGGTCGGCGATCCGCTGCAAGGCGATCAGGTGGCGGTTCACAGCATTGCCGGTGATCTTCGAGCCGAGATCGGCCGGCGCCGCGCTCGCCGGGGCGACGGTCAACAACGCGGCCGCGCACGTCACGGCGAGGGTTGCCGCAGAGCGCTTGGGTGTGATGGTTCGCAAACTCATCCTGCTCCCCGCTTCGGGTGGACTTTGTGTTGGCTAGCCTTGAGAGGATCACTCCTTGAAGTCAAGCCTGCACCAAGAAGAATCAATAAGCAGGGAAAAATTCCCATTTTTACCGCGTTGACCGATCTTCCATCACCCCGCCGAACCACGCGCTGCGAAGCGTTCCGCGCTGACTACCGTCCAGGGCATGTACGCGATCTCGATTCGTGAGCCGGGCGAACCGGACGTGCTGGAGTGGACCGAGCAACCCGACCCGCGACCGGGTCCGGGCGAGGTGCTCATCGACGTCGCCGCGAGCGCGGTGAACCGCGCGGACCTGAGCCAGCGGGAGGGCAACTACCCGCCGCCGAAGGGCGCCAGCAGCATCCTGGGGCTGGAATGTTCGGGCACCATCGACGAAATCGGCGATGGCGTGACCGGTTGGCAGGTCGGCGACGAGGTGTGCGCGCTGCTCGCGGGCGGCGGCTACGCCGAGCGGGTCGCGGTGCCCGCCGCGCAGGTGCTGCCGAAGCCCACCGGGGTGGACCTCGTCGAGGCCGCCGGGTTGCCCGAGGTCACCTGCACCGTGTGGTCCAACGTGGTGATGGAGGCCGGGCTCCGGAGTGGACAGTTGCTGCTGGTGCACGGTGGGGCCGGCGGCATCGGGACCTGCGCGATCCAGATCGCCAAGGCGCTCGGCGCGCGCGTGGCGGCGACCGCCGGATCGGCCGGGAGCCGCCAGCTGTGCGCGGATCTGGGCGCGGACCCGGTCATCAACTACCGGGACGAGGACTTCGTCGCGATCGTCAAGGAACTCGGCGGGGCGGACGTCATCCTGGACAACATGGGTGGGTCCTATTTGGACCGGAACCTGTCCGCGCTGGCGCCCGACGGGCACCTGGCCGTCATCGGCATGCAGGGCGGCCGGAAGGCCGAGCTCGACCTGGGGAAGATGCTGGTCAAACGGCTGCGGCTGTCGGTGCTCGGGCTCCGCGGGCGGCCTGTCGAGGGCCCGCAGGGCAAGGCTGCGGTCGTCGCCGACGTGCGGGAGCGGCTGTGGCCGCTCGTCGAGGCGGGCGAGGTGCGGACGCTGGTGCACGAGCGGGTGCCGCTGTCGGAGGCGGCGCGAGCGCACGCGACGTTGGAAGCGGGCGACGTCCGCGGCAAGATCCTCCTCGTCCGCTGAAAGCAAGATTTCCGCTGTTCAAGGCTCGTGAGTGTGTTGGGTCGCCGTAGCATCCCGGTACTCACGATGCACGCTTCGGGGTGGAGCGAACGGACCGTTTGTGCCGGTAGAGGAGGCGAACAGGCCGTTCGCTCCACCCTCCCAACCGGCACCGCGACGCGGAATGCGCCTGGATCGCGGGATTTCAGCCGAGTTCGGCGACCGCCCGGACGAGCTGGTCCACCTCGGAGGCGTTGGTGTAGTGGGCCAGGCCGACGCGAACCGCGCCGCCGACCTCGCCGACGCCGAGCACCGCGAACACCCCGTGCGTGCCCGGATCCTCGAACGCGCACACCCCGCGGTCCGCGAGGTGCTCGACCGCTTCCTCTGCCTTAACGCCGTTGACCGTGAACGCCATCGACGGCACCCGGCGCATCGCGTCGCCGATCACCATCACGTGCCGCATCTTCCGCAGCCCGTTGGTCAGGTTCGCCAGCAACCCCGCCTGGTACGACTTCACCGAGCCCAGCGAGGTCAGCAGGCGCTCCCGGCGCGGCCCGACCGCCGCATCGTCCAGCCCCGCCAGGTAGTCCACCGACGCCACCAACCCGGCCAGCAGCGGGTACGCGTGCGGGCCGAGCTCCAACCGCTCCGGTCCGCGCGCGCCGGACTCCAGAGCCACCGACGGCAACTGGTCGAGCATCGCCGGGTTCTTGAACACGAGCGCACCCACCGGCGGCCCGCCCCACGCCGATGCGTTCACGACTACTACGTCGGCACCCATCGCGGTGATGTCCAGCGGCACGAACGGCGCCGCGGCCGCGGCGTCGACCACCACCAGCGCGCCGTGCTCCGCTGCGGCGTCCGCCGCCTGCCGCACGTCCGGCCGGGTGCCCACCGCTCCGGACGCGGCGGTGATCGCGACGACCTTCGTCCGCGGGGTGACCAGCTCCTGGTACTGCCAGGTCGGCAGCTCGCAGGTCTCGATGTCGACCTCGGCCCACCGCACCGTGGTTCCGGAGCGCTGCGCCGCGCGCTGCCACGGCGCGACGTTGGCCGGGTGGTCCAACCGGGAGACGACAACGTCGTCACCGATCATCCAGCCGTCACCGAGCGCATCGGCGAGCCGCTGCAGCAGCACGGCGGAGTTCGGCCCGAGCACCACCCCGGCCGGATTCGCACCGATGAGGTCAGCAATAGCGCGACGGGCGGCTTCCACGATCGCCTCGGCGCGCTGCGATGCGGGGAAGATCCCGCCCGGACCGGATACCGGGGCCCGCAGCGCAGTCGACGCCGCGGTTGCCACTTGTTCAGGAACCTGCATGCCTGCCGGGGCGTCCAGGTGCACCCACCCGTCGCCGAGCGCGGGGAAGAGCCCGCGAACCGCCGCGACGTCGAACGCCATGCGCCACACGTTACGTATGGGGCCACCCGAACTCGCCCCCGGGTGGCAGATATCGCATCGCTCGCGCGAAGACGCTTCCAGCTCACCCTGCGTAGCGGTGCGGGTGGCGGAACCCCGGACGCCGCCCGGACTGCGGGATCCCCGGTCGCGCATGGTCAGATCTCAGGGGCTGGAAAGGCGGGCACACAGCGCTGCCCCGGGATTTCGAATCTTGCAGCGACAAGCCAGGATGGAGACATGACCCACGATCCGAGTGAGGGCAGGCCGCAGGTGTTCGTCGTCGGCGAGGACGGCATGCCGATCGGTGCCGCCATGAAGGCCGACGACCAGCCGGAGCGCGGCGAGGACATCAACGACCTGGTCGAACAGCCGGCCAAGGTGATGCGCATCGGCACCATGATCAAGCAGCTGCTGGAGGAGGTCCGGGCGGCACCGCTGGACGAGGCCAGCCGCAGCCGACTCAAGGAGATCCACCAGTCCTCGATCCGCGAATTGGAGCAGGGCCTCGCCCCGGAGCTCATCGAGGAGCTGGAGCGGCTGTCGCTGCCGTTCGCCCAGGAGACGACGCCGTCCGAGTCGGAGCTGCGGATCGCGCAGGCCCAGCTCGTCGGCTGGCTGGAGGGCCTGTTCCACGGCCTGCAGACGGCGCTGTTCGCCCAGCAGATGGCGGCCCGGGCCCAACTGGAGCAGATGCGCCGAGGCCTACCCGTGGGCAGCAGCGGCGAAGCCGAAGCCGGCCACACCCGGGGCACCGGTCAATACCTGTGACGCTCTGTGGAGGCGTCGCGCCCGACGTCAGGCGGGCGCGGCGCCGTCGAGTGATGCCCTCACCCGGGGGGCACACTCGTGGTCGGTACTCTGACGCACTGTGCAGTCCACGAGCACGCTAGACCGACCTGAAGCCCCTCCCGAGACTTCGTCGCAGACCTGGCGTAAAGCCTTCAAGGACATCGGCGATGCCTTCGGGCAGCGACAGCTGTGGGCACACCTCGGCTGGCAGGACATCAAGCAGCGCTACCGACGCTCCGTCATCGGCCCGCTGTGGATCACCATCAGCATGGCTGTGACGTGCACCGCGCTCGGTTTGCTGTACTCGCAGCTGTTCAACGAGCAACTCTCGGTGCACTTGCCGTACCTAGCCGTGGGTTTCATCATCTGGGGCTTCATCGGCAACTGCATCAACGAGGGCTCCGAGGTCTTCATCTCGAACGAGGGCCTGATCAAGCAGTTGCCCGCCCCGGTCTCGATCCACGTGCTCCGGTTGTTGTGGCGGCAGGTGCTCTTCTTCGCGCACAACCTCGTCGTCTACTTCGTGCTGCTGCTGATCTTCCCGAAGCCGCTCACGCTGGTCTCGCTGCTGGCGATCCCGGCGTTCGCCGTGCTGGCGCTCAACGGTGCCTGGGTGATCCTCGTGGTGGGCACGATCTCGACCCGCTTCCGGGACATCCCGCCGGTGACGCAGAGCGTCGCGTGATCGCACGCCGATCGTGTGGAACTACGACGAGTTCAAGACGAACCCGAACCCCGTGATCGCGGAACGCGCCCAACTGGCCGAGGTCAACCCGTTCATGCACTTCCTGGAGATCATCCGGCAGCCTATGCTCGGCTCCCCCATCGTGTGGCACCACTGGCTGGTGGTCGGCGTGATCACCGTTGTGGGCTGGGCGTTGGCCCTGATTGTGCTGCGCAATTACCGTGCCCGTGTCTCCTACTGGGTCTGAGTGAGGCCGAACAACCGTGGTCAGCATTGACGTCTGGAATGCAGCGGTCGACTTCCCGATCTTCGACGCGAAGTCCCGCTCGCTGAAGAAGGCCGTGCTCGGCAAGGCGGGCGGCAAGATCGGCACCGACAGCCGGGTGCCGATCATCGAGGCGCTGCACGACATCAACCTGTCGCTGCGGCACGGCGACCGGGTCGCCCTCGTCGGACACAACGGGGCGGGCAAATCGACGCTGCTGCGCCTGCTCAGCGGCATCTACGAACCCACCCGCGGCAGCGCGCGGGTGATCGGCAAGGTCGCGCCGGTGTTCGACCTCGGTGTCGGCATGGACCCGGAGATCTCCGGGTACGAGAACATCATCATCCGCGGCCTCTTCCTCGGCATGAGCCGCAAGGAGATGGAGAAGCGAATCGACGAGATCGCCGAGTTCACCGAGCTCGGCGACTACCTGGCGATGCCGCTGCGCACCTACTCCACCGGTATGCGGGTGCGGCTGGCGCTGGGCGTCGTGACCTCGATCGACCCGGAGATCCTGATCCTCGACGAGGGCATCGGCGCCGTCGACGCCGAGTTCCTGGAGAAGGCGCGGGACCGGCTCAACAACCTCGTCAAGCGATCGGGCATCCTGGTCTTCGCCTCGCACTCCGACGAGTTCCTGATCGAGCTGTGCAGCACCGCCATCTGGATGGACAAGGGCGGGATGCGGGAGCAGGGATCGCTGCGCGAAGTGCTGACGCACTACAAGGGCTACGACCCCTTCGAGCACCTCAGTGAGGAAACCCTGGCCCGGATCGGCGAATCCGCGGCCAAGATCGGGAGCAAAGAAGGCTCATGAGCACCGACTCCGCACAGCAGCTGCCTGCCGGGTCCGTAGTCGCGGTGATCGTCACCAGGCACCGTCGCGAGCTGCTGGCCGAGTCCCTGAAGGTCATCGCGAGCCAGACGAGGCTGCCCGATCACCTGGTGGTGGTCGACAACGGTCCGGACCAGCCCGCGCAGGACGTGGTGGCGGACTGCCCGATCCCGTCGACCTACCTGGTCTCGCAGCGCAACCTCGGCGGCGCCGGCGGTTTCGCGCTCGGCATGCTGCACGCGCTGTCGCTGGGCGCGGAGTGGGTGTGGCTGGGCGACGACGACGGCCGCCCAGCCGACGAGCACGCGCTCGCGACGCTGCTGGAGGTCGCCAAGCAGCGGCGGCTGGCCGCGGTGTCGCCGGTGGTGGTCAACATCGACACCCCGGACAAGCTGGCGTTCCCGCTGCGCCGCGGCCTGACCTGGAAGCGCCGGGTCAGCGAGCTCGGCGACGGCGACTTCCTGCCGGGCATCGCGTCGCTGTTCAACGGCGCGCTGTTCCGCGCCTCGACGCTGGACGTGGTGGGCGTGCCGGACTACCGGCTGTTCTTCCGCGGCGACGAGGTGGAGGTGCACCGCCGGGTGGTGCGCTCCGGCCTGCCGTTCGGCACCACGCTGCGCACCCGGTTCCTGCACCCGGACGGTTCGGCGGAGTTCAAGCCGATGCTGGGCGGCCGGTTCCACGCCCAGGACCCGTCGGACGCGGCGAAGCGCTACTACACCTACCGCAACCGCGGTTACCTGCTGTCGCAGCCGGGGATGCGCAAGATCGGCGCGCTGGAAGTGCTCCGCTTCGGCCTGTACTTCGTGGGGCAGAAGCGCGACCCGAAGGCATTCAAGGAATGGCTGCGACTGCTCCGCCAAGGCCAACAGGAAAAGTTCTTCCGCCGCTGACCCGTCGCAGTTTCAATTGAAACCGCGACGGAACAGCGGTCACCGAATGGTCACGGGACGCTGAGAAAGGCCTGAGAGCTTCCTGAGATCGCAGCTCACGGCGTTGCACGAAGTGTTCATTTGCACACCCGTCGAATGCCGCGAAAGGGCCCGGACCAGCAACTACTATCCTCGGCCCGTGCTCAGTGGCCAGGAAGAAAGCCGCCGAACGGACGACGCTTCGGTGCTCATCGAGACCGATCACCGACAACCGTCGGCCAAGCGGCTGAAGCTATTCGCGTCGGTCTTCGGGCTGCTCGGCACGGTGCTCGCATTGGCCGTGCCGTTCCTTCCGGTCAACTACAACATCACGACCCTGAAGTGGCCGACGGCCGAAGGCACCAAGTCGGTGTCGGCGCCGTTGGTCAGCTATTCCCCGGTGTGGCTGAACGCCGAGTTCCCGTGCACGGCCGTGCGCAGCCTGGACCTCCGCACCAACGGCCCGGCCACGCTGCTGAGCACGAACCCGCCGTCGTCGGACTACGGCAAGCTGACCGGCCTCACGCTGCAGGTCGACAACGGTCACCTGACGATGCTGACCAAGGGCCAGCAGGTGGGCACGGTGCCGCTGCCCGGGGGCGACTGCTCGCTCTCGCTGCACTCCGACGCCTTCGGCACCACGGCCAGCGTCGGCACCGAGACGCTGGCGAACCTACGCGGCGACCAGCGCGCGCAGCTGACCGGCATCTACTCCGGCCTCAACGACGGCATCGACGACGTGCGCGGCGTCTCCTTCGAGGCCCGCGTCGACAACCGCTACGAGAGCCAGGCGACCACGATCAAGATCGCGGTGATCGCGCTCGCGGTGCTGGCGTTCATCGGCTCGTTGATCTGCCTGCGGCGGCTGGACGTGCGGGCCGGTCGCCGCCCGCCGAAGTGGGCCCCGGCCGGCTGGTGGAAGCCGACGTTCCGCGACGTGTCGGTGATCGGCGCACTGGCCGTCTGGTGGGTCATCGGCGCTATGACCTCGGACGACGGCTACATCCTGACCATCGCGCGGGCGCGCGAGAGCTTCGGCTACGTCAGCAACTACTTCCGCTGGTTCGGCGTGCCCGAGGCGCCGTTCGGCTGGTTCTACGAGCTGTACGCGCTGTGGGTGCAGGTGTCGACGGTGACGCCGTGGGTGCGGTTGCCCGCGCTGCTGATGGGCATCGTGAGCTGGCTGCTGATCAGCCGCGAGGTGCTGCCGCGGCTCGGCCAGCAGGTGCGGCGCAGCAACGCCGCCGGCTGGGCCGCCGCCGCGGTGTTCCTGGCGTTCTGGCTGCCTTACGACAACGGCCTGCGGCCCGAGCCGGTTGTGGTGCTGTTCTCGCTGCTGGCGCTGTGCGCGGTCGAGCGCTCGGTGGCCACCGGGCGGCTGATGCCCGCCGCGCTGGGGCTGGTCGTCGCGGCGCTGTCGGTCGGCGCGAACCCGCACGGCATGGTGTCCGTGCTGCCGTTCGTGGCGGCGTTGAAGCCGCTGTTCCGGCTGGTGCGCAAGCGGGCTCAGGAGTTCGGCTGGGTGCCGGTGCTGGCCCCGATCGCGGCCTCCGGGTTCGTGATCCTGACGCTGGTGTTCGCCGACCAGACCTGGCAGTCGGTCATGGACGCGACCACACTGCGCACCGAACTCGGCCCGAGCCAGAGCTGGTACGAGGAGCTCAGCCGCTACAACCTGCTGTTCAGCCAGACGCCGGACGGCTCGATGACCCGCCGGTTCCCGGTGCTGCTGGTCATGCTGTGCCTGACGACCTGCGCCGTGGTGCTGCTGCGGCGGGGCCGCATCCGGGGCGCCGCGCTCGGCCCGAGCCGACGGCTGCTCGCGGTCACCGCGCTGTCCTTCGTGGTGCTGGTCCTGACCCCCACGAAGTGGTCCCACCACTTCGGCATCTTCGCCGCGTTCGGCGGCGCGCTGGCCGCGCTCACGGCGCTGGCCACGAGCAGCACGGTGCTGCGGTCCAAGCGCAACCGCGCGGCGTTCGTCGCGATGCTCATGGTGATACTGGCGTTCGCGGCCACCGGACCCAACGCCTGGTGGTATGTCTCGGGCTGGGGCGTGCCCTGGTTCAACATGCCGCCGCAGATCCGGGGCCACGAACTGAGCACGGTCTTCCTGGTCATCGCCGGGATCGCGCTGATCGTCGCGTTCATCGAGCACCTGCGCATCGACGAGAACAACCCGAAGGTCGTCGACGAGCGCTTCGGCGGCGAGGAGAAGCGCAGCCGCGCGCTGCGGCTGGGCACCGCGCCGCTGTCGATCCTGTGCGCGCTGCTGGTGCTGTTCGAGCTCGCAAACTTCGGCAAGGTCATCCAGAAGCAGTGGGGCAGCTACAGCCTCGGCGCGGACAACATCAAGCAGATCGTCGGCTCCAGCTGCGGACTGTCCGACTACGTCTACGTGGAGACGAACCCGCAGTCCGGCATGCTGCGGGTGTCCGGCGACCAGCCGGGCAAGGCGGCGCCGTCGGAGGACAAGGACATCGGCGTCCCGCCGAAGCGGCTGGAGGGCAAGGAGGACGCCGACCAGTACATGCGGGCCAAGATGGTCGGCTTCAACCGGCCCGGCGTACCGCCCGGCGACGGCTCCGACATGCAGGAACCCGACTGGAAGCCGCCACACCAGTTCGGCAACGACAACGCGCCGGTGTGGGGCAGCTACGACGCGGCCGGCGTCGGCACCGGTGAGCTGCGCACCCAGTGGTACGACCTGCCGGATCGGGCGAATACCGGCGAGGTGCCGGTGGTGCTCTCGCTGGCCGGCGCGGAGCTGGGCGCGAACTCGGTGGCGCTGGAGTTCGGCCACGACACCGACAACGGCTTCCTGATCACCGAGCGCAAGTACGTGGTGCAGCAGCCCGGCCCGGCGTGGCGGGACTTCCGGTTCACCCTCGGCGGCAAATCCGAAGGCGCCACCAAGATGCGGGTGGTGGCCACCGACAACTCGCTGGGCCCGAACGGCTGGGTCGCGGTGAGCGCGCCGCGGGCGCCGCAGCTGGTGAACATGACCGACTTCGTCGGGGACCAGCCGACGTTCGTGGAGTGGACCGCCGCCCTGGTGAACCCGTGCCTGCAGCTGCCGGGCGTGCATCACGGCATCGCCGAGATCCCGAAGTTCCGGGTGGCGGCCGGCGCCGAGGTGCGCGACATCGGGCAGGGCTGGTCGTCGCCGGACGCGGGTGGACCGTTCGGCTGGCTCAACGTGTCGACCAGCATGCGGGAGCTGCCGACCTACCTGAAGAACAACATCCACCGCGATTGGGGCTCGCTGTACGCGGTCGACCCGTACGAGCCGGACGCGCTGCCCGCGCAGGCGGCGATGGACGTGCACGAGGAGACGCACTGGGGCAACTGGACGCCGGGTCCGCTGTCGAAGACGGTGCACCTGCCGGGCGACGTCCCGAACAGCGACGACCGCAACGACGTAAAGGCGTTCGAACCGCCGGAGGAAGAACCCGAGCAGTGACCTGCCGCGCGAGGGGCGCCCGTGACCTGGTCGCGGGCGCCCCTCGGCGTTCTCGGATCGCCGCTGGGGGGGTGCTGGGGTACGCCGTGAGCGAAAATGGCCGGTGGGCGGGGGTTCCGGGATCCGCTGAGGGTGAAATCCGGTGCCGGAACGGCCGGTTCGTGCTGCGCTGGACGGAGAAGTCCTTGCGGCGCAAGGAACCCGTCACCCTGCGATTGGGAGATCCGATGCCCGAAACGCGACCCGGACTCGTGCTGCACCTCGCCGGCGTCGGCCAGCCGCTGCACATCGCGCTGGCCCCGGCCGAGGCCGAAGCGCTCCGCGACGTGCTCGCCGACCTGATGGCCAACGGCCAGACGAAGTCGCTCGCGACCGCCGACGGCGGCCGCTTCGCGGTGAACTTCGCGCACGTGGCCACGGCGCACGTCGAGACGACCCGCTCCGACACCAACGCCTACGGAGCCCCGGCCCGAGGCACCGGATTCCGCAACTGACGCCACCTCGGCGGGGCACCGGTTTCTCTCCGCAATTTCAATGGAAATCGCGGAAAATCGGCGTGTCAGACCCCGACACGCCGACGGCTGTGGATAACGCCCACAATTTCAATGGAAATCAGACCTCTGATTTCCATTGAAATTGCGCACCACGGGGAGCCGGGCGGCGACTGGGACCCTTGTGGGTCATTCGCGGAAGACGACCCACTTGAGCATCACGAAGTTGATCAGCGTGCCCAGGCCCTGCCCGGCGATCCAGCAGGCCGTGATCATCCACGGGGTGCCTTCGGCGCCCGTGAGCATGACCAGCAGCTGGTTGGTGCCCCAGTTCACGAAGAACGTGACGAGGTAGACGAGGGCGAAGGCACCGGCCTTCGCCGTCGTGTTCCCAGTGCTCGCACCGTGGAAGGTGAGCTTCCGGTTGATCACGTACGACGCGGAAGTTCCGAGGACGAAGCTGATCCCCCTGGACAGCCACACCGGCCAACCGAACACACCCAACATCAGCGAGTAGGTGCCGAAGTCGATGATCGCGCAGCCGCCGCCGATGACGATGAAGCGGAACAGCTGGTTGAAGACGCCTAGGCGCTTCGGTTCGGTCTGGGCTGCGGGTTCGGCCACGGCCACTGGTTCACCTCGGGATCCGACGACAGGGCATTCGGCACCTGGGGCACCCGGCTAGACGCCGAAGACGTGGGAGATCGAACTCCGCGAACGTCCCAAGCGAGTGTAGCGACGACGCATCGCACACCGCCGGGGACCGGATGTACCCGCCGGTATCTGCCACGTCAACGCGGATAGACTCGGCTGGGTGGGATCGGTAAAGGACGAGCTTCAGACGCTGACCGGCTGGGGGCGCACCGCGCCGACCAGGGCGCACGTCGTCAGCACCCCGGACGTCGAGGCGATCGCCAAGGCGGTCCGCGAGGCCGGTGAACGGGGCGTCATCGCCCGCGGTCTGGGCCGCAGCTACGGCGACCCGTCGCAGAACGCGGGCGGCACCGTCATCGACATGACCGCCCTCGACCGGGTGCACCAGATCGACGTGGACAACGCGACGGTGGTCGTGGACGCTGGCGTGTCGCTGGACACGTTGATGCGCCGGCTGCTGCCCTACGGCCTGTGGATCCCGGTGCTGCCGGGCACCCGCCAGGTCACCATCGGTGGCGCGATCGGTTCGGACATCCACGGCAAGAACCACCACTCGCAGGGCTCGTTCGGCAGCCACGTGCTGTCGCTGGACCTGCTCACCGCCGACGGCGAGGTCCGCACGCTGACCCCGGACGGCGAGGGCTCCGCGCTGTTCTGGGCCACGGTCGGCGGCATGGGGCTGACCGGCATCATCATCAGCGCGACGATCAAGCTCAAGCGCGTCGAGACCGCGTACTTCCTGGTCGACAACGTGCAGACGAAGAACCTCGACGAGCTGATCGAGCACTTCACCGACGGCTCGGACGACAACTACGTCTACTCCGTCGCCTGGTTCGACTCGCTGGCCCGCGGCGACAAGCTGGGCCGCGCGCTGCTCACCCGCGGCAACTCGGCCCGCGTCGAGGACCTGCCGAAGAAGCTGCGCAAAGACCCGCTGAAGTTCAACGCGCCGCAGCTGATGACCGCCCCGCCGATCTTCCCCAACGGCCTGGTCAACAAGTTCACCATCACCGCGTTCAACGAGGTCTGGTACCGCAAGGCGCCGACGAAGTTCGGCATGGTGCAGAACATCACCCAGTTCTTCCACCCGCTCGACCTGGTCGGCGAGTGGAACCGCGTCTACGGCTCCAACGGCTTCCTGCAGTACCAGTTCATGGTGCCGTTCGGGCAGGAAGCGATGTTCCGCCGCTCGATCGACAAGATCAGCGCGTCGGGCCACGTGTCGTTCCTGAACGTGCTCAAGACCTTCGGCGAAAGCAACCAGGCACCGATGTCGTTCCCCCGCAAGGGCTGGACGCTGACCGTCGACATCCCGATCACCCCGGGCCTGGACCGGCTGTGCCAGGAGCTCGACGAGATGGTGCTGACCGCGGGCGGCCGGCTGTACCTGGCCAAGGAGTCCCGCACCTCGGCCCAGATGATCGAGCAGATGTACCCGCGGATCGAGGAGTGGCGCAAGATCCGCGCCGCGGTCGACCCGGAGGGCATCTTCCACTCCGACCTCTCCCGGAGGCTTAGCCTCTGATGACCGCCGCGCTCGAAACCAAGGAGCTCTACGGCTGGGGTCGCACAGCGCCGACGCTGGCGCGCGTGCTGAGCACCGCTGACGTCGAGAAGATCGCTGAGGCGGTACGCACCGCCGACGAGCGCGGCGTCCTCGCTCGAGGCCTGGGCCGCAGCTACGGCGATGTCGCGCAGAACGCCGGTGGTGTGGTCATCGACATGACCCCGCTGAACCGAATCCACGACATCGACCCGGACACCGCGATCGTGGACGTGGACGCCGGCGTCAGCCTGGACCAGCTGATGAAGGCCGCGCTGCCCCACGGCCTGTGGGTTCCGGTGCTGCCCGGCACCCGCCAGGTGACCATCGGCGGCGCGATCGCCAACGATATCCACGGCAAGAACCACCACAGCGCAGGCAGTTTCGGCAACCACGTGGTGTCGATGGACCTGATCACCGCGGACGGGCAAGTCCGGACGGTGACGCCGGACGGCCCCGAATCGGAGCTGTTCTGGGCGACCGTCGCGGGCATCGGCCTCACCGGCATCATCGTTCGGGCCAAGATCAGGATGACCCGGACCGAGACCGCGTACTTCGTGGCCGACCTCGAGCGCACCGACAGCCTCGACGAGACGCTCGAACTGGTCCGCAACGGCTCCGAGGACAACTACACGTACTCCTCGGGGTGGTTCGACGCCATCTCCACCGGTGCCAAGCTGGGCCGCGCCGCGTTCAGCCGCGGCTCGCTAGCCAAACTGGACGACCTGCCGCCGAAGCTGCGCGCGAACCCGCTGAAGTTCGACGCGCCCAAGCTGGCGACGCTGCCCGACGTGTTCCCCAACGGGCTGGCCAACAAGCTGACCTTCAGCGCTCTGGGTGAGGCGTGGTTCCGCAAGTCACCCAAGCGCAAGATCGGTGTGGTGGAAAACCTGACCGCCTTCTACCACCCGCTGGACATGTTCGGCGAGTGGAACCGAGCCTACGGTTCCAAGGGATTCCTCCAGTACCAGTTCAGCACGCCGCTGAACGCGCACGAGGATCTGCGCCGGATCCTGCTGAAGATCGCGCACTCCGGGCACTACTCGTTCCTCAACGTCTTCAAGCAGATGGGTGAGGGCAACCGAGCACCGCTGTCGTTCCCGCACCCCGGCTGGATGGTTTGCGTCGACTTCCCGATCAAATCGGGCCTATCCCAGCTGTGCACCGATCTCGACGAGATGGTGCTCGAGATCGGCGGCCGGCTGTACACCGCGAAGGACTCGCGGGCCACGGCGGAGACGTTCCACCGGATGTACCCGCGCGTGGACGAGTTCCGCAAGATCCGCCAATCCGTAGACCCCGAAGGCATTTTCGCCTCAGACATGAGCCGGAGGCTTGAGCTGTGATCGACGCCGTTGGAAACCCCCAATCCCTGTTGGTGCTCGGCGGCACCTCCGACATCGCGCTGGCGACGGCGAAGCAGTACGCCGAAGCCCGCCCGCTGCGGATCATCCTCGCGGATCGTCCCGAGGAGTCGGAGCGCCTGAACGAGGCCGCCGAGACGCTGCGCAAGACCGGCAGCACGGTGTCGATCCTGACGTTCGACGCCCGCAAGGCCGAGACGCACGCCGAGGTGATCGACAAGGCGTTCGCCGACGGCGACGTCGACGTCACCCTGATCGCCTTCGGCATCCAGGGCGACAACGAGAAGGGCTGGACGGACGTCGAGGCGGCCCGCGCGGTGGCCGACATCAACTACGTGGCCCCGGTGTCGCTGGGCGTGCTGCTGGCCGCGAAGCTGCGCAAGCAGGGCCACGGCAACGTCGCGGTGATGTCCTCCCCCGCCGGTGAGCGCGCGCGGCGGTCGAACTTCGTCTACGGCTCCTCGAAGGCGGGCCTGGACGTGTTCTTCACCGGCCTGACCTACGCGCTGGAGGAGCACGGCGTCAAGGTGACTGTCGTGCGGCCGAACTTCACCCACACCAAGCTGACCGAGGGAATGAAGGCCGCGCCGATGGCGAACACCCCGGAAAGCGTCGCCAAGGTGATCGTGGACGGCGTCCGCAAGGGCAGTCCGCTGGTGTACGCCCCCGCGCAGTTCCGGTTCGTGATGTCGATCCTGCGGCACGTGCCGCGCGCCATCTTCCGCCGCCTGCCGATCTGACCGGTATCGGAAGGGGCCGTCGGAACCACCTCCGGCGGCCCCGCTACTTTCCCGCGTCTCCGCAGGTCAAGGCCCGTGGTCAGTCCTGGGTGCGATAGCGCCTGAAAGCACTCGCGGGCATACCGCGCTGGGGACATTGGAGAAATTTCGGCTCCGCAGGCAACGTTTTGCCCCCTTCCGGCGATCACCGTGGTGACGGGGCGACGAAGGCGTTCCGTCCGGAATATGTGACTTCCCGACGCGCTGCGCGCAGAGGAAGCGCGGATGCCTGGCGAAGTGGGGTTCACCGGGTGCCCGTGTCCGTGGGTCCTCCAACCTGCCTTGAATCGCCGGAGGACCCACGGAACGTTCACCCGCGGCCGGTTCGAAGGCCCGCCGGGACCGTCCGACCCAGCTCGCTCGCACGATCGTTTCCGACGAGTTCGCGCAGGAGTTCGACGAACTCCCGGTGCCCCGTGCCGCTGGCAGCCCGAAGCGGGGCTCTGCGGATCTCCGCCGCCTTCGGCCGGCACTCGCTCATAGCGCCAGGACCGCGGGTGGTCCTTTCGCGGAAGGAACGCGAGGCCGGGCAACCTGCGGGGGTCTTTCGGCGATCACCAGGTGACCTGACCGAAAGGGTTGCGAGTGAACGTCAAACGATTCGTGGCGGCAGCGGCCGCCACCGCAGCGATCATCGGGCTGGCTGCCACATCGCCGGCAGTCGCGCAGACCGAACCGACCACGTCAGCACCCACCGAGCCAACTACACCGGCACCCACCGAACCGACAACGCCGGCACCCACCGAACCGACCACACCGGCACCCACCGAGTCAACTACATCGGCACCCACCGAACCGACAACATCGGCACTCGCCGAGCCCGATCCGGGCGAGGGCGCGATCCGGCAGCGCTACGGGGCGATGTCCGCAGCGGAGAAGGCGCAGGTCGGCGAGCCCGCCGGAGCGGAGGTCGTGGCGGACGAGGGTCTGCGCTGGCAGGACTTCACCCACGCCCGCTTCTACTGGACTCCCGACACCGGCGTGACGGTCGTCCGCGGGATGATCTACCTCGGGTTCCTGGAGCGCGGCGGGCACGACGAGCTGGGCGTGCCGATCACCGACGAGCTGGCCAGCAGCGGCGGCGGCCGGTACAGCGACTTCCTGACCCGCGACGGCGTGATCCACTCAGCCATCTACTGGTCCACGCGCACCGGCGCGCACCTGGTGGTGGGCCCGATCCTGGAGCACTTCCGCGAGCTCGGTGAGGACGCCCGCTTCGGCTACCCGGCGACCGACACGCGGCTGACACCGGACGCCTTCGGCGCGTACAACCACTTCCTCACGCCGGACGCCCAGCACGAGAATGCCTCGATCTACTGGACCCAGCCGTCCGGCGCGAACGCGGTGCGGGGCGCGATCCGGGACAAGTGGGCGGCCACCGGCTGGGAGCGCGGACCGCTGGGCTACCCGGTGACCGACGAACTGTCCACACCGGACGGTGTGGGGCGCTACAACCAGTTCAACGGCGATGGCCGGTTCCCTGCCGGGATCGTGTGGAGCCCCCGGACCGGGGCGCACTCGGTGCAGGGCGTGATCGCGCAGCGCTACCTCGAACTGAGCGGGCCTGCGGGCGTGCTCGGTTACCCGACCACCGATGAGCTGGGCACGCCAGATGGCCGGGGCCGGTACAACCACTTCACCGGCACCGGCGGAGCATCGGTCTACTGGACCCCGCAGACCGGAGCGCACGAGGTGTACGGCGGAATCCGCGCCCGCTGGTCGCAATTGGGCTGGGAACGCTCCTACCTCGGATACCCCGTGACCGGCGAGCACGACATCCCGCAAGGCCGGGCGAGCGAATTCGAGAACGGCTACGTCGAATGGCACCGCGACACCGGCGCAGTGGTGGACTTCCCGAAGAACTGAGTACGCGAGTCGTCCGGTGGGTGGGGGCCCACCGGACACCCCACGCCGGTCCTCGCCGCCGACAGACTCGATCCACGGCTCACCCCGAATCGAGCCGGGCATACCTGCCCGAATCGCCGACCGCAGAAGAAGGTTCAGATCTGTCAGGCAAAAAGAGCGAAGGACTCGAACGGGTAACACCCGGCAACGTTTCCCTTCCCACCGGCGATCACCAGGTGACCTGACCGAAAGGGTTACGAGTGAACGTCAAACGTCTCGTTGCGGCAGTGGCCGCAACGACAGCCGTACTCGGTTTGGCCGCGACCGCGCCGGCGGTCGCACAGCCCGAGGAACCGACCACGGCAACCACCACGACCGCGCCGGAAGCACCGGCCACCAGTGAAAAGGTTGCCTCCGACGCCTCGGAAACGGCCGAAAGGCCCACCACCGCGGAGGAAACGGCGACATCGGAACCGGCCACCACCCCGACGGAGCCCACCCCCGGCACCACCGCCGCGGAACCGACCACGTCCGCAGCGGAACCGACCACCGCAGCGGCCGCACCCGGTGACGGCGAAATCCAGCGGCGCTACGACTCGCTCACCCCGGCCATGCGCGCCGAGGCCGGCAACCCGGTTGGCGCCGAGGTGGTCGCGGGCGACGCCCTTCGCTGGCAAGACTTCACCAACGCCCGCTTCTACTGGACGCCCGACACCGGGGTGACCATCGTCCAGGGCCAGATCTTCCAGCGGTACCTGGACTTCGGCGCGCACGAAGGCCTCGGCGTGCCGGTCACCGACGAGCTGAGCTCCGTCGGCGGCACCAGCCGCTACAGCGACTTCGTCTTCCGGGATGCGACCGGCGAATACCCCTCCACGATCTACTGGTCCACCCGGACCGGGGCGCACCTGGTCGTGGCGGCCCTGCGCGATCACTACCGCGCGCTCGGCGAGGACCGCTTCGGCTACGTCGCCACGGACAGCTACCCGACGCCGGACGAGCGCGCCGCCTACAACCACTTCGTCACGCCGCAGGGCCACGGCGCCTCGATCTACGGAAGCGAATTCGGGGTCGCCTCGGTCAAGGGCGCGATCCGGGACAAGTGGGCCGCAACCGGCTGGGAGCGCGGCCCGCTGGGCTACCCGATCAGTGACGAACTGGACGGCGGGGACGGCGTCGGCAAGTACAACGAGTTCTCGGGTGACGGGCGGCTGCTCGCCGGGATCGTGTGGAGCCCGCAGACCGGGGCGCACTCGTTGCAGGGCCTGATCGCGCAGCGCTACGTCGAACTGGGCGGCCCCACCGGCATCCTCGGCTACCCGACCACGGACGAGCGGGGCACGCCAGATGGCCGGGGCCGGTACAACCACTTCACCGGCACCGGCGGGGCGTCGATCTACTGGGCACCGCAGACCGGCGCGAACGAGGTGTACGGCGGAATCCGCGCCCGCTGGTCGCAGCTGGGCTGGGAACGCTCCTACCTGGGCTATCCGGTGACGGGTGAGCACGACATCCCGCAGGGCCGGGCGAACGGGTTCGAGCACGGCTTCGTCGAATGGCACCGCGACACCGGTGCGGTGGTGGACTTCCCGAAGAACTGAGCTCGGCCGATGCTCCGTTGCCCGGTGGCGGTCAGGCCGCCGGGCACCCGTTCCAACGACGACGGCCGCTTCCCGTGCAGACACCTCGCCCGACGCGGTGCGGCCCAATTTCAATTGAAATCGGACCTTCGATTTCAATGGAAATCGCGACCTCCGACGTGGCGAAGTCGGTCGACCCGGCGTTGAACGGCCAGAGCGGTCAGGTGTTCGCGACCTGTGCGCACCAACGTCACGGTCGGCGGCTGGCAGAAGGGCTGACCACCGATCCGCGATTTCCATTGAAATCGGACCTTCGATTTCAATGGAAATCGCGGACTACCGGAAAAGGCCGCCACGCGCGGCCGTTTTCCGCTTGCGCCCGCGCGTAGCGTCGGTTGCATGGAGGACTTCGAGACCGCGATTTCGGCTTACTACCGATTGGATCCGGAACGCGACCGGCTCTCCACCTGGGGATTGCTGGAGGCGCTTCGCACGACCGAGCTGCTGGACCGGTTCCTACCGACACCCCCTGCGGTGGTCCACGACGTCGGCGGCGCGCGCGGCGCATACGCGCTTCCCTTGGCGCGCAACGGATATCAGGTCCACCTGATCGATGCGTGGCAACCACACGTGGAAGCCGCAGCGGCGGCCTCGCGGGAGCAAGCGGACGCCCCGTTGAGCTCCGCGAACGTCGGGGACGCGCGAGAGCTTCCCTTCGACAACGGCAGCGCGGACGCCGTTCTGCTGTTCGGCCCGCTTTACCACCTCCTCGAACGCGAGGACCGCGTGCTAGCGCTGCGCGAGGCTCGCCGGGTGCTCCGGCCGGGGGGAATCCTGCTCGCCGCAGCGGTTTCCAGGTACGCATCCACTTTCGACGGTATCCAGAGCGGTGACATCTCCGACCCCGAGTTCGAGGAACTCGTGGTCGGTGATGTGCGCGACGGGGTGCACCGCAACATCGACCCGGAGAAGCACCCGAACTGGTTCACGCTGACGTTCTTCCACCGCCCCGCCGAGCTCCGCGACGAAGTCGCCGAGGCGGGCTTCGCCGACGTCGAACTGCTCGCCATCGAGAGCGCGGGCGCCTACACGACGGACCCCGAGCGCCTCGCCGAGGCCTCGCACCGGGATGCGGTACTGCGGGCCATCCGCCGCGTCGAAGCCGTTCCGGAGCTCCTCGGTGCCAGCCCGCACATCATGGCCATCGCCCGACGCAGGTAGCTGCCCGTAAGCGTTCTCGGTGCGATGGCAACCGAAACCGGTCACGGGACTCGACCGGCCGGAACGGGTTCCAGGACCAGGTGGGCGGGTTCCACCCAGGTCGAGGCGATTTTCCAGAGCGGGTCCGGGCCGGGGCCGGGCTCGCGGCGGAGGACGACGTCGATCGGGCGCGGTTCGGTCGGGGTGAAGTGGCGGTAGTTGAACTTCAGCAACGCGCGGACGAACGGAGTCGCGCCGGCCAAGCGCTGCTCGATCTGGGGCGCTAGGTAGCCGCGGTCCGCGAACTCGTCGACGATCGCGCAATCGCAGTAGTACGCAAGCGCCCCGATTTCGCCCGGGCTGGAAACGGTGCGGTCGCCGACGGTCCGTCCGAGTTCGGCGCCGATGCGCGCGTAGTCGGCCGGAGTCGCCCAGTTCGTCGTGATCGCCGCTTCGCGCCACGGCAGCCCCTGCTGCCCGGTGAACCAGACCTGCGCGGCGAACACCGCACACCCCACCACGGCCGCGAAGGGCCACCGGACCGCGCCGAGAACGCCGATGAGCAGCAACGACAAGCCGATCAGGCTCGGCGCGTAATACCAGTGGTACGGCGGAACCCCGAGGAGCGTGTAGACGTAGTAGTGCGCGACTGCGCCGAGACCGATCAGCGCCCAAGGCCAAAGCAGTGCGGCGCGGCGGAACACTCGCAGCACGCACACGACCGGCAGGCACCCCAGGCCGAGCACCGCCGGGATCAGGGAAATCGCCACCGCTGTCGGGAAAGCCTCGTGGTAGAGCTCCAGCCCGTTGCTGAAGTCCCAATCGCCCCAGGACTTCTGCAGCTGCTTGATCACCAGCGTGTCCGGGACCGCTGATCCGAAGTAGAACCAGCTGAAGGTGAACCACGGCAACGTGACCGCGGCGGCCGTCAGCAGCCAGCGCCACCAGCCGCGCCACAGGCTCGGCCGACCAATCAGCACCACCAGCACGAACATGCCGAGATCCAGCCGTGTCAGGGCCAACAGCCCGGCGGCGAGGCCGAACAGCACCGGTTGGCGCCGCACCGCCGCCAGCAGCAGCAAGCCGAGCAGGGCCGAGGCCAGCGTCATCTCCAGCCCCACCGTCGACAGCACCAGCGGGTTCGTCGCGACCAGCAGCGCTCCCAGCGACCCGATCCAGCCGGGGAATCCGCTGGTCCGCGCAGCGATGCCGAGGAACGCCGAGAGCGCGATGTTGGCCAGCACGAACACCACGCCCAGCGCGACGACCGGCTCCCGCACCACCTCGATGACCGCGGCGAGCACCAGGACGTTCAGCGGCGCGGTCGCGGAGTTCGAGACCTCGGCGCCGATCAGCCCCCAATGGCCGTGGAACGCCAGATTCCGGGCGTAGCTCAGGGTTATGTAGCTGTCGTCGATCAGGGCACCGTGGACGACCCAGAACACCGCGCCCGAAACGATGCCGACCACCAGCGGCCAGACCGGCACCCTGACCCGCGCCCGCTCCGGCCGTTCCACCGCGATCTCGGCAACGTCCACCTGCCGCTCCCATCTGCTCGACACATGCACGCCGAACCGGCCCGGAACGTTGCCCGCGCGCGGGCAACCTGCGCGGGACGCAGATCGTCAATCGGCTGGACGAATTCAGCGCCACCACCAGCAGGCGGGCGCAGGTTTCGTCAGGATGTCCGGCGACGCATTTCCGATCTCCGAGGAGCGCGGTGAAGTACTGGAGCAGCTCGGCGCAACTCGATCCCCCGGCCGAACCGCGGCCCGTCGAAGCCGACCGCCCCAAGCGGTCCCGGCTCGGTCAATGGCTGGTGCACCTGCTGGCGTGCTGCGTCGGCATCGTCGGGCTCGGCTGTGCGCTCGCCCTTCCGCTGGCACCGGTCTGGGTGGATCGCACCGAGGTCAGCTGGACAGGTGCCGAGTCCACGACCGCGTTCTTCGCGCCCTACCGACCAGCTTCGTTCGACGCGTCCGTGCCGTGCCCGGTGCTGCACGCCGCCCTCGACCGGGCGGAGCGGACCACGGTCCTGACCACCCTGCCGCCGGGCAGCGCCCGCGACGGCCTGGTCCTGACCACCCGCGACGGGAAACCCGAGCTCGTGCTCGACCAGCACCAGGTGCCGCTGCCGCCCGGCACCTGCGGCCTGGCGATCCACGCGGACTCCGGGCAATCCGTGGTGACCCCGGGCGGCCGACCGCCGATCGTGCTGCCCGGGGTGGCCGCGCCGGAGATCTTCACCTTCGCCACCGATCTCGAACCCGCGCAGCTGGCCGGGATGTCGGTGACCGCCCGCACCTTCTCCTGGTTCGACACCTCGCCGACCGACACCAAGAGCACCCTGATCACGGCCGCGCTGGTGCTCGCGCTCGTGTCGCTGGTCCTGCTGTTCGTCCACGCCCCACCGGCATTCGGCGCGATCCGCCTGCGTCCGCTGCTCCTACCGGTCGATGCCGCGGTCGCCGCGGTGCTGGCGGGATGGCTGGTCATCGGGCCGCTCACGGACGACGACGGCTTCGCGATGATGACCGTCCGCAACTACGACGAGGCCGGCGACATCGGCAACTACTACCGCTGGTTCAACGCCTCCGAAACTCCGTTCACGCTGGTCCAGCACCTGATGCGGTGGGTTTCGGCGGACAGCCTCGCGCCCGCCTGGCTGCGCGTACCCAGCACGATCGCCGGGCTGCTGACCTGGATCATCGTCAGCCGCGGCATCGTCGCGCCGCTGTGCCGGGGCACCCGGCGCCTGCCGCTGCACCTGCTCGCGGCGGTGTTCTTCCTGGCCTGCTGGCTGCCGTTCGGGTTGGGCATCCGGCCTGAGCCGTTCGTTGCGCTCGGCACGTCCGCGCTGGTCGCGGCTTTGCTGAAGATGTCCCGGACGCGGGCACCATTCTTCTGGCTCGGCGTCGCCGCGCTGATCGCCGGGCTGACCGGGGCGGTCACGCCGACCGGCGTCAGCGCGCTGATCACCGTGATCGTGCTCGCGCCGCGCATCGGACGGGTGCTGGTGGAGCGCGGCGCGCTGCCGCGTTGGATCAGCGTGCCCATGCGCGTCGTGCTGCTCGGCTGCGTGGGATCGGTCGGCATGGTGGCGATGTTCGCCGACTCGACGCTGAACGGGATCCAGCAGGCGACCGCGATCCACGACGAGTTCGGGCCCAGCCTCGGCTGGTACCAGGAGTTCGACCGGTACGCGAACCTGCTCGGCACGGGCATGTGGGGCGCCTCCGGCAAACGGATGGTGGTGCTCCTCGTCGTGACGGCCGTGCTGATCGCTGCGGCGTGCGCGATGCGGCAGGTGCACCGGTGGACCAGGCTGACCGACCTGCCGATGCTGCTCGGCGCCGTAGCCGCGGTTTTGGTGGCGATGTGGTTGACGCCGTCGAAGTGGACGCACCACTTCGGGGCGCTCGCCGGGGTCGGCTCCGCGCTGCTCGCGGTGACGGTCGTGCTGCTGGGGCGGGTCGGCCGGCTCGACCACGCCAAGCGGGAAGCGCGGCTGGTCGGCGTGTCCGGTGGGATCGCCGCGTCGGTGGCCGGGGCCCTGGCGTTCATGGGACCGAACGCGTGGCCGTCGCAGTCGAACCTGGCGATGCCGTGGTCCGACACGCCCGTCCGGCCCGACCTGCCGATGGACAACCCGGCGCTGTGGCTAGCGACGGGTGCGGCGGTCGGCGTGCTCGCCTTCGGCTTCGTCCGGGTCCGCGCGAAGCTGTCGAAGGAGCCCGGCCCCGGCGGTCTCATGTGGACGGTCATGCCGTCGTCGCTGCTGGGGTTGGCGGCGCTGGCGTCGGTGGCGGTGCTGATCGGATCTTTCATCGCCGCGCCGCAGACGATGGGCGACCGCTTCTCCATCGCCCGGATGAACTGGCAGAGCATCCGGGCCAACAGCTGCGGGTTGGAGAGCGAGATCGAGACGCTGCCGATCGCCAAGCGGCTGATGCCGGTGGCCGGGACCGCCGAACTCGACGGCTTCACCGCGGGTGGTGCGCCGCCGCAGGAGCCCGACCTGCGCGAAGAGCACCCGGGCGAGCCGTTGCAGGCGAAGAAGCCCGACGATCCGAAGGCACCCGAGGGCGAGGTGGCGTCGACGTCGGCGAGCCAGTTCGCCTGGACCAGCACGACGGGCGGACCGCAGACGACCGGCTCGCTGACCTCGGCCTGGTTCGGCCTGCCCGGCCTCACCGACGACCAGACGCTGTCGCTGTGGGTCTCGGGTCGGCCCGAGCAGGGCAACTCGCTGGCCCTGGAGTTCGGCACGGCCGGCGGGCGGCAGGTGGCGACGCGCGAGCTGCGCGATCCACCGCCGACGGATCTGCCGTTCGACGACCCGCGTCACGGCCGGCCGATCGACTGGCGGAACTTCCGCGATTGGCGGCTGCTCACGATCGAGCCCGACGAGATCCCGGCCGGGGCCGAGCGGGTGCGGGTGCGCGCCGAGGACCGCACCAGCGACGACCAGGGGTGGCTGACCGTCAGCGGCCCTGCCGTGCGGGATGTGGTGCCGCTGCGGCAGGCGCTCGAAGAGCGGGAACCGGTGCTGATCGACTGGCCGATGAGCTTCGTCTTCCCCTGCCTCTTCAACTACCCGAAGGTGTCGCACGGCGTCGCGACCAGCCCTCGGATGCTGATCACACCGCCCGCCGGCGAGGGCTCGATGGCGTTCGGGCCCGACATGGGCGGCGTGTTCGCCGGGGTGCCGATGCTGTCCCAGCGGCTCGAGCTCCCCACCCGCCTGCGCCACGCCCCCGGCAACGCGTGGGGCCACCTCTACTACGTCCGCTATCCGATCGACCGCGACGTCTACGCGACGACGCGGCACCGCGAGCGCATCGGTGGCGCCGACGGCGACCCCGCCTACCCGTTCGAGGAGCACTGACCGCAGGTTTCGCCTGGTCAAGTGTCGTGACCGGGCTGCTAGAAAGGCTGTTTTGGATGTGGTGGCGCCGGGATGTGTTGGGGCGAGCCGATCATGTCGAGGCGGCGAAACGGCGTGACGGTCGTGTGGCTGAGGCGATTTCCCGCGAAATCGCCGCCACTGCCGTAAGGCCGCCATCTCACCGGCACGCGGAACGCGTCTCAAAACAGGTTTTACAGCGGCTTTTCCGTACGCCGCGTGGGGACTGTCCTCGCCAGACGATGTCGGAGAACCCGCAGCGATGATCACGACACCCTCCGAATGGACGCACAATTTTGGCGCGATGGTCCCGTCGGAGCCGCTACCCTGACGGTGGGTGTGGTGTTGATCGCTGTCCGTGCACGCCGGCCAGCCTCCGACCGGGCCGTGGTGGTCGGATTGCTGTGCACCGCGCTGGCCGTGTTCGCAGCGGCGCAGACATTCGCTGGAAAGCACAATTCCTGCACTCGCAGTACGGGTGTCCTTGGGGAGAGCAGCCGGTACGGCCGCTGAACAACCCTGCGTGGTGGTTGGCGGTGGGGGTGCCGCTGGCAGCTGCCTGTCCTACCTGGACGCTCCCGACGGGATCGCCCGCGGCGGCTGCTCGTCCGGCTGCCCGCCGCGATCAGCGAACCAGCAGTGGGGGTGACGGTGGCGATCTTGCTCTCCTCGTTCACCGCCATGCCGATCCCGCGGCTACTCCATCCGGGCTCAGAACCTCGCCGCCGAAGGCGGCAGCTGCGGCATCGCCGGCCACGTGGCCACCACCCCCGACGCCGCACCGATGGTCAGATACCTGGCGGAACCGCCCACGTACCTGGTCAGCCTGCCTGCGGGCCTGGGATTCGGCGGGACCGCCGCCTACGAGCGGAGCATCGGCGAAGCGGGCGAGACCGGCACCTGGGAAGAGATAGCCACGCGGCTGGTGGGGGCCGGGAGAACCCCGACTACGCCGAGTGGAGCCACCTGATCGTGGCGGATTACCCAATGCCGGGCAACGACCGGGGCATGCAGAGCGTTCCTTTTCCACGGTGGGGATGGCGAGGGGAGTGACCATCATGGCCGACACGATGCGCCAACAGGTCCGGATTCCGGTGCAGCATCAGCAGCAGGCCACCCGCGAGGGCGCGCCACCGCTGATCTCATACGTGCTGCCGGTCTACAACGAGGTGGCGGGCATCCGCCGGTTCCACGAGGAGCTCGTCGAGACCACGGCCACCCGCCCCGAATTCGACTACGAGTTCGTCTACGTCAACGACGGCTCCGCAGACGGATCGCTGCACGTCCTGCAGGACCTGGCCAAGAACGACCCGCGCGTGCGGGTGGTGGACTTCGCCCGCAACTTCGGCCACCAGATCGCCATCACCGCCGGGCTGGACCACGCGCAGGGCGACGCGGTGATCGTGATGGACACCGACCTGCAGGACCCGCCGCGAGTCAGCCTGGAGCTGATCGACAGCTGGCTGTCCGGCGCGGAGATCGTGTCCGCCCGGCGGCGCACCCGCCGCGACACCCCGTTCAAACGCGCCACCGCGCACACCTACTACCGGGTGCTGCGGCGCTGCGCTGAGGTGGACATCCCGGTGGACACCGGCGACTTCCGGCTGCTCAACCGGCGCGCCGCCGAGGAGCTGCGGGGATTCCGGGAACGCAGCCGGTTCATCCGGGGCATGGTCGCCTCGATGGGGTTCGAGCAGCGCGAGGTGCTCTTCGACCGCGACGAGCGGATGGCCGGCGAGACCAAGTACCCGCTGCGGAAGATGATGCGACTGGCCGCCGACGGGGTCACCAGCTTCTCCACCGTACCGCTGAAACTGATCACCCGGATCGGGTTCATCACGCTGGGCCTGGCGATGCTCGGCATCATCTACGCGGTGACACTGCGCCTGTTCTTCCCCTCGATCACGGTCTCCGGGTGGACCATGCTGATGGTCGCGATGCTGTTCCTCGGCGGGCTGCAGATGCTGTCTCTGGGGGTCATCGGCAGCTACGTCGGCCGGATCTACCACGAGGTGCAGCAGCGCCCCCTCTACATAGTGCGGAACGTGATCTCGCATGACGAAGACTGAACCGATCGGCGGCAGCGACCGGCTGATCAGCCGGTCGCTGCTGCGCTACGCGGTGATCGGCGCCAGCGGCGTGCTGCTGGACTACCTGCTGTTCCTGCTGCTGTTCAACGCGGTCGGTCTGCACGAGCAGATCGCGAACGCGATCAGCACGACGGCCGGGATCACCAACAACTTCGTGCTCAACACGCTGTTCAACTTCCGCAAGCGAGACCGGATCCTGGTGCGGTTCCTGCGGTTCTACGCCGTCGGCGTGGCCGGGATCGTGTGGTCGTTCGTGCTGCTGCAGGTGTTCTCCGGCTGGCTGGGCATCGACCCGAACCTGGTCAAGGCCGGTTCGCTGCCGGTGGTGCTGATTTTCCAGTACTCGATCAACAAGAAGTGGAGCTTCGGATGAGAGTGGGCGTCGTCGGGGCGGGCGCGACCGGTTTGACCGCGGCGTTCGACGCGGTGAAGGCCGGGCACGACGTGACGGTGCTGGAGGCGTCCGCGGAACTGGGCGGGCTGGCGGCGTCGATCGAGGTCGGCGGGACGCCGCTGGAGCGCTTCTACCACCACAGCTTCCGCACCGACCGGGCGATGATCGAGCTGGTCGAGGAGCTCGGCCTCGGGCACCTGCTGCGGTTCCACAAGCCCAGCACCGGCGTGTACATCGACGGGGAGCTGCACGACTTCGGCACGCCGCAGGAGATGCTGCGGTTCCCGAAGTTCTCGCTGCTGGACCGGTTCCGCTTCGGGGCGTCGTCGGCGGTGCTGAAGTTCGTCCGAAATGGACAGCGGTTCAACTCGGTGCGGGCGCTGGACTGGATGCGCCGTTGGGCCGGACCGCGCGTCACCGAGACGATCTGGGAGCCGCTGCTGACCGGCAAGTTCGGCGTCCACGCCGAGCAGATCTCGATGGCCTGGTTGTGGGCGCGGATCCACTACCGGACCTTCGAACTCGGTTACGTGCACGGCGGTTTCGAGCAGGTGTACCGGGCGCTGCTGGACGCGGTGACCGAGCGCGGTGGGAAGGTGGAGTTCGGCAAGCCGGTCGAGTCGATCCGCCAGCCCGGCGCGAAGGTGCTGGTGGGCGCCGGGGACGGCAGCAGCTACGAGTTCGACAGGCTGATCGTGACCGTGCCGCAACCGGTGTTCGCGAAGGCCGCCGGGATCGCATCAGACCACGTGCTGTGGCAGAACCAGTACCTCGGCGCGACCTGCTTCGTCCTGGAGTGCGACCGCAGCGTCATCCCGCACTACTGGCTGAACATCAACGACCCGGCGTTCCCGTTCCTGGCGGTCGTCGAGCACACCAACATGGTCGACCGCAGCGAGTACGGCGGGCGGCACATCGTCTACGTCGGCAACTACGTGCCGCGCGAGGACTGGCGGTTCACCACCGATCCGGCCGAACTGCTGGAGCGCTACATCCCCTGGCTGCGCAAGCTGAACCCGGACTTCGACCGGTCCTGGATCCTCGACTGGCACTTCTCCAAGGCGGGCTTCGCCCAACCGATCGTGACTCCGCAGTACCGGTCCCTGATCCCCGGCCACCACACGGCGATGCCCGGCGTGACCCTGGCGACGATGTCCCAGATCTACCCGCAGGACAGGGGCCAGTCCTACGCCATAGCGATGGCCCACGAAGTGACCAACCGCCTCCGCCTCGACCTGGAGTGAACCCGGCCCCAGCGTGCCGAGGGCGGCAGGGGCGGCAGGGGCGGCGGGGGCGGCGGGGGCGGCGAAACAGCGGATCCCGCGCCGGTGCGGCAAGCGGAACCGCTTACTGCGCGGTCCATCCGGCGTTGACGGTGACGAGCGTGCCGGTGATGAAGGTCGCGGCGTCGGAGACCAGGAATGCGACGGTCTCGGCGACTTCCGCCGGGCGTCCGATGCGGCCGATCGAATGCACCCCGCCGACGTGGGGTCCAGCGCAGCCTGGAACTCGTCGCGTACCACGCGTAGCCCGGCTCGACGAGCAGCGAGGCGCTGGCGCTGCTCGGCACGCTGGCCGCCACCACGCGCCAGCGAACCTGAACCACGGTGGCGTGCAGCCTGTTGGGACCGCACGCCGCCGTCGCCGTCAGGCCTTGTTGAGGCCGGGTTTGCCGTCTTCGACCACGAAGGACGCCAGGGTTTCCACCGGGGCTCCCTGCTTCGAGACGTACGGGACCACCCGGTAGTCCGCTCGCAGCTCGTTCGCCGTGAACCTCGTCCGGATGTAGCCGCGCTGGTTGTTGTAGAGCTGGACGTGCGGGTTTTCCGCCAGGTACGCCTTCTCCTCGGCCGTCAGGTCCGGCGAGCCGTCGCCGCCACTGGTGATCGACGTAGTGGTTAGCTCCGTAGCCACCACCTCGTAGTCGCGGCGGATCTCGTTGGCCCAGTTGGTGTGCACGTCGCCCGTCAGCACCACCGGGTTGCGGGTCTTCGCCTGCTGCCAGCCCTGGATGACGCGGTTCCGCGAGCCGACGTAGCCGTCCCAGGCGTCCGGGTTGTAGGCCTTTTCCGCGCCGTTGAGGTAGTCGATCTCGGCGAACATGACCTGCTGGCCGAGCACGTCCCACTTGGCATTGGAGCTGCGCAGGCCCTGGAGCAGCCAGCGCTCCTGCTCCGCGCCCGTGAGGCTGCGCTTCGGGTCCAGCCGGGCCGGGTCCTGCGTTGGGAACTTGTCGCCGCCGACCTGGTCGTCGCGGTACTGGCGGGTGTCGAGCATGTGGAACGTCGCCAGCCGCCCCCACTGGATCCGCCGGTATAGCCGCAGGTCGATGCCGTGCGGCACCTGCGCGCGGCGCAGCGGCATGTTCTCGTAGTAGGCCTGGAAGGCGGCCTTGCGGCGCTCCAAGAAGTTCGGCTGCGGGATCTCCGGCTTCTCGTAAACCTCGTCGGCCCAGTTGTTGTCGACCTCGTGGTCGTCCCACACCACGACCCACGGGGCCACCGAGTGCGCGTACTGCAGGTCCGGGTCGGCCTTGTACTGGGCGTGCCGCTGCCGGTAGTTCGCCAGCGTCTCGGTCTCCGGGCCGACGTGGTCGCGCGGGTTGCCGCCCGGTGCGACGTAGACCCCGGCCTTGTACTCGTACTGGTAGTCGCCGAGGTTCAGCACCAGGTCGGGGTGCTCCTCGGCGAGGTGCCGGTAGGCGGTGAAGTAGCCGTGCTCGTACTGCGCGCAGGACGCGAACGCCATCGACAGGCTGGTCAGCGCACCGGGCACCGGAGCGGTGCGGGTGCGGCCGGTCGGCGACAGGGAACCGTCGGCGCGGAAGCGGTAGAAGTACTCGCGGTCCGGGCGCAACCCAGTCAGCTCGACGTGGACGCTGTGGCCCAACTCCGGTGCGGCCTGCGACTCGCCGCGCTGCACGACGCGCGTGAACCGCTCACCGGGAACGTCCGGTTCGGCATGCCGCCCATGCCGTCCTCCGCCAGCGGGTTCGCCGCCAGACGGGTCCACAGCACAACGCCGTCGGGCGCGGGATCGCCGGAGGCGACGCCCAGCGTGAAGACCTCGTCGCGGCGGGCCACCCCGGCACCGGTCAGCGCGGCCGCGGGCAAACCGGCCACGGTGGACAATGCGGCAGCGCCCGCCAGGGTCCCGCCGAGCAGCACTCCGCGCCGCGAAAGTGTGGTTTCGGACAAAACGACCTCCATCGTCCGGGAAACGATCCAACTCTCACCCCGGACAGTGAAGACCTGCCGCCCTCCGAATGATCGGAGAATGAACACCCCATACCTCACCGGGGCAGGAGATACCACCCGTCCTTGGGCTCGTACGCGGCCAAGCTGGTCGGCTTTTCAAGATCGACGATCCAGTTAGTTGGGAATCCCGGCCTCCGCGTACTCGGCGAACTTGAGGACTCTGTAGGTCCTTCCCGAGCCCGGCGAAACCACCTCGACCGCCAAGACCAGATCCGAGGCCCGGTTTCGTGCGGGGTTCTCCTGCGCCAATTCGACGGGGACGACGATCCGATCAGGAATTCGCACGGTGGCCAAGTGCTCGAAGAGCACGACTTCAACCTCAGCCAGCGCAGCGAAGGACTTGGGGAGCTGCGCTCGCAATTGGTAGCCGAGTTCCATCAGTGCCAACCGGTAGATGGACACCGGCCGAGGACTTACGTGAAGAGTCCGTTCGACGAGTTCGACCCAACAGAGACGCTGTGCAGCGAAAACAACGGCGCCCCCGGCCTGGTTCGGTCGGGGGCGCCGGTGGTTCGGTCCTACAGGTAGAACGCCAGGAAAAGGCAGCCGGCGAGGATCACGCCGAGGACCATCAGGACCTTGTCCTTCAGGACCACTTCCTCCGGCTCGCCCGCCACGCCCTTGTCGATGTCCACCGCGTACCGCAGGATCGCCACCACCATCGGGATGATCGAGATCAGGCCCCAGCGGGACGACTCGAACTCCCGGATGTCGTACGCCCACAGCGCGTAGCACATGATCGTGATGGCCGCCGCGATCGCCCACACGAACCGCAGGTAGGACGGCGAGTACGCCTTCAGCGACTTGCGGATCTTCGCGCCGGTCTCCATCGCCAGCTTGACCTCTGCGTAGCGCTTGCCCGCCACCATGAACAGCGAGCCGAACGCCACGATCAGGTAGAACCACTGCGTGATGACCAGGTTCGCGGCGGCACCACCGGCGATGGCGCGCAGCAGGAAGCCGGACGCCACGATGCACAGGTCGATCACCGGCTGGTGCTTCAGGCCGAAGCAGTAGCCCAGCTGCACCAGGATGTAGACCGCCATCACGACCAGCAGCGGCGTGCTGGTCAGGGCCGAGATCACCAGCGAACCGCCCAGCAGCAGCGCGCACACCGCGTACGCGATCGGCACCGGGATCAGGCCGGCGGCGATCGGGCGGTTCCGCTTCGTCGGGTGCTGGCGGTCTGCCTCGACGTCGATCGCGTCGTTGACGAAGTAGATGCCGGACGCGGCCATCGAGAACACGAGGAAAGCGATCACCGCGTGACCCAGGATGCCCGGGTTCAGGATCTCGCCCGCCGCGAATGGTACGGCCAGGACCAGGACGTTCTTCACCCACTGCTTGGGGCGCAGCTCCTTGATCAGGCCGGAGACCAGGCCCGCCGTGGTACCCGCCTTGGCGGTCACCTTCGCGTGGTAGGCGTCCGAGGACTTGTCCTTGATGTCGTCGGACTTGGCCGACGGAACCTCCAGCGCCTCGTCGCCGAACTCGGCGCCGATGGTGCCGTCCGCATCCGCCTCGACCTCGACCCGCTTCTCCTGCGCGGTCTCGTCCGGCTTCGCCTCGTCGCCGGCCTTCGCCTCATCGCCGGGCTCGTCGGACTTGCCGGTGCCGGTCAGCACCGCGTCGCCGACCTGGGCACCGTTGCTGCCTTCCGCGTCGGCCTCGGCCGGGGCATCGGGCTTCCCGGTGTCGACCTCGGTTTCGTTCTTGTCAGCCACGGTTCCTCCGCCGTCTCATGAATCGCCGCACGCCCCACGCCACGGCACCGCCGAGCGCTGAACCGGCGACCACATCGCTCGGATAATGAACCCCCAGGACAAGCCGGCTGACCATCATCGGCGGCACCAGCACCGGGGTCAGCTTCTTGCCCGTCAACCCGCCGTAGAGCACCGCGGCGGCCGTGGTGGACGTCGCGTGCGAGGACGGGAAGCTCAGCTTGCTCGGCGTGCCCACCAGCACCTGGACCTCGGGGTCGGCGGGACGGCGGCGCCGCACCACGCGCTTGACCGCAATCGACGCCGCGTGTGCGGCGGCGACCCCGGCGGCGGCGGTCAGCCACTCGCCGCGGCGCTTGCGGTCCACCAGCGCGCCGACCGCGCCGATGGCCAGCCAGCCGCCGGCGTGCTCGCCGAACAGCGACATCGCCTGGGCGGTCTTGACCACCGCCGGCTTCGCCAGCACGCCCTGCACCTTGCGCAGTGCGACGGTCTCGGGGGTGACCGCTGCCGGTGCCTCGTCGGTGGGTGCGGCGGCCGGTTCTTCGGGGGCGGTCGCCGTCGTCAGCTCTGCCACATCGTCTCCGGGTGTCGGGGTCACTTCTGGTCGAAGACCTGTTTCCAGGACTCCGCACTGGTCAACTCGGGCAGTGCGGCGCGGTAGGCGGACCGCAGCCGCCCCCACTCCCGCGCCAGCCGCTTGTAGTTCGCCAGCGCGCGCATCCCGAGCCGGCGGAACTCCTCCGGGTCGCGGCGCCGGAACGCCACCCCGCTGCCGTCGGCGTTCGACACGGTCGCGCTGTCCAGGTTGCCCAGCAGGAACCACCGAGCGCTGGCGGCGGGCACGTTCAGCTGGGGCCGGTCGGTGGCCGACTGCGTCGGCTCCTTGAGGTTGTGCAGCAACGCCTTCGACGCGCGGGCCGCGATCACCGCCGGGTTCACCGGCGGCTTGAGCAGGCCCTCGGCCATGATCGGGTCCGCCGACGGCGGCGGGAACTCGCGGGCCGACGGCAGCGTCTTGGCGTCGTCGTAGTCCTTGCGCAGCTCGCGGACCTCCGGCAGCGCCGAGCGGAGGCTGTCGAACAGCCCCTCCGGGCCCGCCATGAAGTCCTCGATCGCCTTCTGCTGCACCGCGACCGTCGAGTACTCCATCGACAGCAGGTGCCGGAGCGTGAGCTTGAGGCCCTGCTTGACGATGTTGGTCTTGACTTCCTCCGGGCTGTGCAGCGCGGCCAGGATCAGCCGGTTGCGGGTGTGGAAGTACGAAGTCCAGTCCGTGGCGTCGTTCTTGTCGGTCCACGGCATGTGCCAGATCGCCGCGCCCGGCAGCGTCACCGTCGGGAACCCGTGCCCGCCCGCGCGCAGCGAGTACTCCGAGTCGTCGTGCTTGATGAACAGCGGCAGCGGCAACCCGGTGCGCTCGATGACCTCGCGCGGGAACAGGCACATCCACCAGCCGTTGTAGGTGGAGTGGATGCGCTGGTGCAGCTTGGTGGTCTTGCGCAGCGGCTTCTTCGCGAAGTCGTGGTCGGTGACCGCGCCCGGCGCGGCCCGCCAGATGCCCTGGGTGAGGTCGACGACCTCACCCATAGTGTGCAGCCGCGAGCGGGCCTGCAGGTTCAGCATCTGGCCGCCGACGATCACTGGGTTCGAGGCGGCGCGCGCGAACGCGTTCGCCCGCAGCACGCCGTCCGGCTCCAGCGCGATGTCGTCGTCGATGACCATGACCTGCGCGGCGTCCGAGTTGTGGACGCCCTCGTACATGACCCGGGTGAAGCCGCCGGAGCCGCCGAGGTTGTCCTGCTCGATCACGTGCAGCTTGTCGCCGATCCGCCGGGCGGCCTCGTCGAAGCCCTCGGTGTCGCGGATTTTCTGCGGGCCCTGGTCGGCCACCACAACCCGCTCGACGACGTCCATCACCTGCGGGTCCTCGCCCAGCGTCTGCAGCGCGAGCACGCAGTCGGCGGGCCGGATCGTGGTGGTGCCGATCAGCACCTTCTGCTTGGGCAGCGGGACGTCGGTGGTCCACGCCGCCTCATCGATCTCCAGCGGGGCGTCGTTGGTGAACAGGTCGAACCAGATCCACCCGCCGTCCTCGAACGGCGTCAGCGACACCCGGAACTCCAGCGACTTCCAGTCGTCGCTGGCCACCGGGGTGCCCTCCAGGTGGACGCTGTCGCCGTTGGCCTTCGAACGGTAGACGTCGAGCCGACCAGCCCCCTTCACCTTCAGCCGCAGCACGACCTCGTCGACCTTGGTCCAACGCTTCCAATAGCTGGCCGGGAAGGCGTTGAAGTAGGACGCCAGGGAGATCTTGCGGTGCGCGGGCACCAGCAGGCGGCGCCGCGACACGACGGTCGCGGAGCTGTCCAGCGCCACGGGCTCGTCGATGTACAGCGGACGCACGTCCAGCGGGTCCTCGCTGCGCGGGAACACGACGCGCTGCAACACCTGCTCGGGCGCCACATCGGCGGTTCCGGAGCGCACCGACGTCACGTCGCTGAGTTTGCTCTCACCCGCGGCGGCAGCACGGTCCTCTCGGGGGGTCCGGTCGGTCACGTCAGTCCTCCAGCGAGCCGTCCAGCGAACGCCCCTCGGTGAAGTAAGGGGCGATCTTGTTGTCGAACATGCTCAGCGCCGAACCGATGGCCATGTGCATGTCCAGGTACTTGTAGGTCCCGAGCCTTCCGCCGAAGAGGACCTTGCGCTCGTTGGCCTCCTTCTTGGCCAGCTCGCGGTAGGCCTCCAGCTTCTGCCGGTCCTCCGGGGTGTTGATCGGGTAGTACGGTTCGTCGCCGCTCTCCGCGGACCGCGAGTACTCGCGGACGATGACCGTCTTGTCCTTCGGGTAGTAGTCGCGCTCCGGGTGGAAGTGCCGGAACTCGTGGATCCGGGTGTACCGGACCTCCTCGTCGGCGTAGTTCATCACCGACGTGCCCTGGAAGTCGCCGGTGGCCACGACCTCGGTCTCGAAGTCCAGCGTGCGCCAGCCCAGCTCGCCCTCGACGAAGTCGAAGTAGCGGTCCAGCGGACCGGTGTAGACGACCGGGACGTCGGTGGGCAGCTCGCCGCGCACGTCGAAGAAGTCGGTGCTCAGCCGGACCTCGATGTTCGAGTGCTCGGCCATCTTCTTCAGCCAGGCCGTGTAGCCGTCGACCGGCAGGCCCTCGAAGCTGTCGTTGAAGTACCGGTTGTTGAAGTTGTAGCGGACCGGCAGCCGGCTGATGGTGGCCGCGGGCAGCTCCTTGGGGTCGGTCTGCCACTGCTTGGCCGTGTACCCGCGCACGAACGCCTCGTACAGCGGGCGGCCGATCAGCGAGATGGCCTTCTCCTCCAGGTTCTGCGCGTCCGCGGTGTCGATCTCGGACGCCTGCTCGGCGACCAGCGCCTTGGCCTCGTCCGGGGTGAACGAGCGACCGAAGAACTGGCACAACAGGCCCAAGTTCATCGGGAACGAGTAAATCTGCTCCTGGTACTTGGTGAACACCCGGTGTTGGTAGTCGGTGAACTCGGTGAACTGGTTCACGTAGTCCCAGACCCGTTTGTTCGAGGTGTGGAAGAGGTGAGCGCCGTAGCGGTGCACCTCGATACCCGTCTCGGGCTCCGCCTCCGAGTAGGCGTTGCCCCCGATGTGGTCACGTCGGTCCAGCACCAGCACCCGCTTGTCCAACCGGGTGGCGGCGCGCTCTGCGATCGTGAGGCCGAAGAATCCGGAACCAACAACGATCAGGTCATAGCCTGCGAAGCTCACAGCAGTCGAGGGTAGCGGGGGCAAACCACCGGCCCGAAACCGCGTTGACGTTCGCCGCTACGCATAGCTACGTGGCGTGTCGATATCGCCTCGCTCAGCGGACTCCCCACCCTTGATCAGGTCTTTCGTCATACAACCGGTGATTCCGCGAGTACCGTCCGCAGCTATTCGCAGCTGTTATTACCCGTCAGGCGACGCGGCCGGCGAGTCGTGCCGCAGGTAGCATCGCGCGCGGCGTCGACTCGCCCCGCAGCCGCCGCGGGCCGGTGACCGGCGCGGTAGCGGGGCCGGATCCTGGGATGGTGAACATCGGCTTGGCACGCGCACGTGATGGGCGGTTCCTGCTGGTCGCGGCGGTCGTGATCGAGGTACTCGCGATCTGGTTCGTGCACTGGATCGACACCCGCGGCTACATGGACACCGAGATCTACCGGCTCGGTGCCCGGGCGTGGCTGAACGGTTACCAGGTGTACGGCGACGACCTGACGCCGGAGAGCCCGGACTCCGCCACGCTGCCGTTCATCTACCCGCCGTTCGCGGCGCTGCTGTTCATCCCGCTGACCTGGCTGTCGGTGGACGGAGCGATCGTGCTGGTGGCGGTGCTGTCGCACATCGCGATCCTCGTCACTGCCTACTCGCTGGCCCGCTCGTCGAACTACCTCGCGCCGCGCGCCGGGCTGGTGGCGGTAGCCACCGCGGTGCTGATGCCGTGGTTCACGCTGATCGAGCCGGCCCGCGAGACGATCAATTACGGTCAGATCAACCTGGTGCTGATGGCGCTGGTCACAGCCGACTGCCTGCTGCCGCGCACCAGGTGGCCGCGCGGGTTGCTGGTGGGCATCGCGGCGGCGATCAAGCTGACGCCGCTCGGGTTCCTGCTGCTGTTCCTGCTGCGCCGGGACTACCGCGCGATGGCCGTGACGGGCCTGACGTTCGCCGCCACCGTGCTGATCGGGCTGGTCGCCGCGCCGAAGGACTCGGCGGACTGGTGGCTGGACAAGATGCTGTCCACCGGGGACTCCTTCGGCACCGTCTACGCCGGCAATCTGACGTTGCGCAGCCTGCTGGCGAAGCAGTCGCTGACCGGGTTCGAGCTGAACTCGCTGTGGGTCCTCGGTTCGGTGCTGCTGCTGGCGCTCGCGGTGCTCGGCATGCGGTACGCGCTGCGGATGGCGAACGCACCGCTGGCGCTGATGCTCAACGCCGTGCTGGTGCTGCTGGTGTCGCCGATCTCCTGGTCGCACCACTGGGTCTGGGCCGGGCCGGCGCTCGCGCTGCTGTTCGTCATGTCGTTGCGGCACCGCTGGTACGGCGTGCTGCTGACCGTCGGGTTGTGCGCGCTGACGGTCCTCGCCGGCCCGCAGTGGTACCTGCCGAACACCGAGGACCGCGAGCTGGACTGGACGTTCTCGCAGCAGGTCGTCGGCAACGCCTACACGCTGATCGGCATCGGTTTCCTGATCGCGGCGGCGGTCGCCTACGTCCGCTTCCGGGGTCCAGGCGCCCCGCGACTTCCATTGAAATCGGACCGACGATTTCCATTGAAATCGTAGAAGTTGTCCACATCCACCGGTGTGTCGCGGGCCGACACACCGGTGTCCACAGGGGACGCCGGGTCGTGGTCACTCGGACAGAGCAGTTGACCAGCGGAGGATCCGGGCCCACCGGATACTCGCCTCACGTAGGCCGCCCCGATCGCCGTCGCGGAAGCGAGGTATCGCCAATGCGTCTCCGGTTCAGCGTCCCGATCGTCCTCTTGGTCACCGCGACCGCACTTCCCGGTGCGAGCGCGGCGGAGACCCCCGAGACGACCAGCACCCGAGTCGCATTGCGCGACGCGCCGATGAACCGCGACGCAACGCGGGAAGTGCATCCCGGCGGGGTTTTCGACCTGGTCGGCGTCACCTGGCACGGCCCCGCTCCGGACCGCGTGGAGGTGCGCACCCGGAGCGCCGCCGGCTGGACCCCGTGGTCGGAGCTGGAGGCGATCGACGGGGCGCAAGGCAGCGAACCGCTGTGGACCGGGCGCGCCGACACCGCCGAGGTGCGGGCCAGCCGGACGGGCGCGGACGTGACCGGCGAGCTGGAACTCATCGCGATCAACCCGGGTTCCGCACCCGCCGCGCCACCCCGGTCAAGTGCCCCGGGGCAGCCGCCGGTCGTCGGCCGCGCGCAGTGGGGCGCCGACGAGAGCCAGATGACCTGGCCGCCGGAGCGCACCGAGACCAAGGCGGTCGTGGTGCACCACACCGCCGGGACCAACGACTACGACTGCGGCCGGTCGGCCGACATCGTGCGCGCGATCTACCGCTATCACGCCGTCGAGCTGAAGTGGGGCGACATCGGCTATCACGCCTTGGTCGACAAGTGCGGCACGATCTTCGAGGGCCGCGCCGGCGGACTGCGCGAGGACATCATCGGCGGCCACGCGCGGGGCTTCAACGGCGGGACGTTCGGCGTGTCGATGATGGGCAACTACGACCGCATCGCGCCTTCCGGCGCCACCATCGAGTCGGTCGCGGCGATCAGCGGGTGGAAGCTGAACACCGCCAGGGTTCCTGCGGACGGCCGCACCGAGCTGATCGCCGGGCCCGCGAACAACTCGCACTTCCCGCCCGGCGCGGCGGTTCCGCTACCGACGATCTTCGGCCACCGCGACGTGAGCAAGACGATCTGCCCGGGGCAGCGCGGCTACGAGCAGCTCGACAAGATCCGCGCCCGCGCAACAGCCATGCAACGCGACCACCGGCCATCACCGGTTGATCGCAGTTTCAATTGAAACTGCGGTCACCACCAGCGATCACCACCAGCCGTCGAAGACTCGCAGTTTCAATTGAAACGGGTGTGGCTCTTTTGAGGGGAGCTGTGGTCGGGGGGGGTCGGTGGGTGGTGATCATGAAAGGGGCTCCTTCTGGTTACGTTGTGGGTGTCTGACGTCCATCAACGTAAAGAAGGAGCCCTGTGGCAGGGTACGCGAACCACGATGTCGCCGGAGCGTTCGAATCCTCTCGGGCGGTGTTCGAGTCGATCATCACGGAGCTCGGCGCCGCTGACTGTGGCATCACGCATGGCGAGCTGGAAGAGCTGCTGACCGAGCGGTCCCGGCC
>NZ_GL877880.1:410201-494923 GCF_000194155.1 Saccharopolyspora spinosa NRRL 18395 | reverse complement strand
CCCCCCTTTCACCACCCACAACGCCATCCCCCAGGCAGCATGACCTCACCTCAAAAGAGCCACACCCAATTGAAACTGTGGTCACCACCAGCGGTCGAGGACGTGCGCCACGCCATCTTCGGCGTTGGTGGTCGTGACCTCGTCGGCCACCGCCAGGGCCTCCGGGTGGGCGTTGCGCATCGCCACGCCGTGGCCCGCCCACTTCAGCATCGGGACGTCGTTGGGCATGTCGCCGAACGCGATCACGTCGGCCTGGTCCACGCCCAGCTCCGCGGCCACCGCGGCCAGGCCGGTCGCCTTGTCGACGCCCGCCGCGGACAGCTCGATCAGCCCGGCCGTCGTCGAGTAGGTCAGCTGGAGCTGCGAGCCGAGCACCTCGCTGGCCACCGCCGCCATTTCCGCGCTGGTCAGGTGCTCGTGCAGGACCAGCAGCTTGACCGCGGCCTTGCCGGTCAGCTCGTCCGCACCGGCCACCCGGATGTCCGAATCCGGCCACACCCGGCGGAAATCGGACTCGGCGAGGAACTGCTCGTGGAGCCGGTCCTGCGCCCCGTCAGTGGTCCGCTCCACCGCGAAGGCGCAGCCCGGCAGCTCGTGCCGCAGCTCGCGGGCCACATCGTGCAGCAGCACCGGGTCGATCACGTGGCTGTGCAGCACCCGGTCGGCGGACGCGTCGTAGAGCACCGCGCCGTTCGCGCAAACCGCCACCCCGGACACGCCCAGCTCACCGACGACCATCGGCATCCAGCGCGGCGGACGCCCGGTGACCAGCACGAACGGCGTGCCCGACGCCACCACCTGCCGCACCGTCCGCGCGGTTCGCGGGCTCACCCGCTCCATCGGGTCGAGCAGGGTTCCGTCCACGTCCGATGCCACCAGGCCAGGTTTGCGCACCCAGTCATCCTGCCCGGTCCCGGTCGTCGCGCGGGAGGCCCGGCCCCTCCTACGCAATCCGCGCCACGTTCCGCGTCACCTGATCGGGTCGATAAATAAGGGGCTCGACCAGTACGGTCAACGGCGTGCGAGTTGGGATCGTGATTCTGCCCGAACACCGTTGGTGGGCTGCGGAGCCGCTGTGGCGGATGGCCGAGGAGTACGGCTTCGCCCACGCCTGAACCTACGACCACCTCGGTTGGCGGTCCCTGGTGGACAAGCCGTGGTTCGACGCGATCCCGACGTTGGCCGCGGCCGCCACGCTCACCTCGACGATCCGGCTGGGCACCCTGGTCGCGTCGCCGAACTTCCGGCACCCCGCGCACTTCGCGCGGGAGCTGACCGCGCTGGACGACATCGCCGACGGCCGCATCACGCTCGGCATCGGTTCGGGCGGCATCGGTTTCGACGCGCACGTGCTGGGCCGCGCCGAACTCACCGCCGGGCAGCGCGTCGACCGGTTCACCGAGTTCGTCGAGCTGCTCGACCAGATCCTCACCCACGACTGCACCGACTACTCCGGCGAGTACTACACGGCCGTCCAAGCGCACCGGGCGCCCGGCTGCGCGCAGCTGCCCCGGATGCCGTTCGTGATCGCCGCCGACGGGCCGCGGTCGATGCGGTTGGCAGCGGAGTACGGCCAGGGCTGGGTCACCACCGGCCAGCCCGCCGACGACGTGGAGACCTGGTGGCGGTCGATCGCCGAACTGTCGCTGCGGTTCGCCGAAGTGCTCGCCGAACAGGGCCGCGACCCGGCGAATTTCGACAAGTACCTGCAGGTGGACGCCGCACCGGCCTACTCGATGTCCAGTGTGGACTATTTCCGGGACGTGGTCGGCCGCGCCTCGGAGCTCGGTTTCACCGACGTCATCACGCATTGGCCGCGCGCCGACGAGCCGTACGCGGGCAAGGAGTCCACTGTCGAGGAGATCGCCTCGGAGGTCCTGCCCGAACTGTGATCACCCCGTGACAACCCGAGCACGCGCCGACGCATCGCAAAGAGCATGCAATGCACTACATGGGGGCGTACTCGCCGATTCACCGTTCTGCCGTTCGCCGCTCTCGCAACGACCGCGCTCGTGACCGCAGGTTGCTGGCAAGCACCCAGCGGCACGCCCGACAAATCGCCGAGGTCGAGGAAATCTGGCAGGAGTGATCAAGCCTCGCCGTGGGGCGACGCCGGCAGCGCCGCCCCGACCGCGAGGAACTCCGCGGGGACCCCGCCAAGCGCCGAGAGCCGGTGCGGAACGCGGGCGCTGAAGCTGACGCTGTCGCCGGCCCGCAGGGTCGTCGCGCCCTGGTCGAACTCGATATGCAGCTGCCCGCTGAGCACGTAGAGCCAGTCGTGCCCCTCGTGCCGAACCGGCCGCACACCCTCGCTGGTCGGCGAAATCCGGTAGCGAGCGGCGTAGAGCCCGGGGATCACCGCGCGCGGCGTCAACACCTGCAGCGCCATGCCGTCGGTGTCGACCGTCGGCGCCTCGTTGCCGCGCAACACCATCACGGCCGGGCCAGGCTTGTCGTCGGTGAACAACTCGGACAACCCGACGTCCAGCGCGGTCGCCAGCTGAGCCAGCACTTCCAAGGACGGCTTCGCCTCGCCGCGCTCCACGCTCACCAGGTGCTCGAGGTCCAGCTCCGCCTGCCCGGCGAGATCGACTTGGTCTAGCCCGCGAGCCAGCCGCAACCGGCGGATCCGGTCGCCGAGACCGGCCAGTGCGAGGGCCTGCGCGCCACCAGGGGGGTTGGACACGCCCCCACCATAAGTCGGATGCGGCGACCTCGCCGCGACCGCAGGTGTGCCCCCGGGAACAGCCGGGTAGGCCTTTCCGGCAGGAGGTGGTGGCGATGTCGGTGAAGAACGTCGTGCAATTCCTGCTGCCACCTATGCCGCCCAAGCCGGGATCTCGTTGGCGAACAAACCCGCCCCGCTGTACCGGTTGCTGGTGCTGTCGATGCTGATGTCCACCCGGATCAAGGCGGAGTTGGCAGTTTCGGCCGCGCGCGAACTGGCCGAGTTCGGGACGCCGCAGAAGATGTGCGACGCGACTTGGCAACAGCGGGTCGACGCGCTCGACCGCGGGCATTACGCGCGGTACGACGAGAGCACGTCGACGGCACTCGGCAAGGGCGCGCAGCTGCTGATCGACCGGTACCACGGGGATCTCCGGCGGATGCGCGCGAAGGCCGACGGGGACATCGACCTGCTGCAGGAGAGGCTCACCGAACTTCCCCGGCTCGGGCCGGTGGGCGCGGACATCTTCTGCCGCGAGGTGCAGCTGGTGTGGCCCGAGCTCCGGCCGTTCTTCGACAAGAAGGCGTTGGCGGGCGCGGAGAAGCTCGGCCTGCCCACCGATCCGGACCGGCTCGCGGGCTTCGTCGAAGGGCACGAGCTCGCCCGCCTGGCGGCCGCCCTGGTCCGGGCGACCCTCGACCGCAGCCTCGCTGCGGAGATCACCAAGGCGGCCTGAACTAGCTGGTCAGGCCCCTATGAGCGTGTCGCGATGCCTTTGGCGGGTTCTGTCTTGGAGCGGCGAAGCCGCTTAACCCACACCCGAAACTGGCACCGCCGCGGGTTCTCAGCAGTCTTCTCGCGGGGACAGCCCGGACGCCGCGTACTGGTCCATACACAAGTCCGGATCCCGCAGTCGAGAAGACCGCTGAGGTTCCGCCACCCGCGCCGCAACGCGAAACGAGCCTCGAAACAGCCCCGGCCTGGGCGATCACTTGGGTTCGAGGACCTCGCGGCCGCCGAGGAACGGGCGCAGCGCCTCGGGGACCTGCACCGAGCCGTCCGGCTGCTGGTGGTTCTCCAGGATCGCGACGATCCACCGGGTGGTGGCCAGCGTGCCGTTGAGCGTGGCGGCGATCTGCGGGCGGCCGTCCTCGTCGCGGTAGCGGGTGTTCAGCCGCCGCGCCTGGAACGTGGTGCAGTTCGACGTCGAGGTCAACTCGCGGTAGGTCTGCTGGCTCGGCACCCACGCCTCGCAGTCGAACTTGCGGGCCGCGCTCGCGCCGAGGTCCCCGGCCGCCGTGTCGATCACCCGGTAGGGCACCTCGATCTTGGCGAGCATCTCCTCTTCCCAGGCCAGCAGCCGCTGGTGCTCGTCGCGGGCCTCGTCCGCCCGGCAGTAGACGAACATCTCCAGCTTGTTGAACTGGTGCACCCGGATGATGCCGCGGGTGTCCCGGCCGTAGGAACCGGCCTCCCGGCGGAAGCACGTCGACCAGCCCGCGTAGCGCAGCGGCCCGGCGGAGAGGTCCACGATCTCCCCCGCGTGGTAGCCCGCCAACGGGACCTCGGAGGTGCCGACCAGGTACAGGTCGTCCTCCTCCAACCGGTACACCTCGGTGGCGTGCGCGCCGAGGAACCCGGTGCCCTCCATGATCTCCGGGCGAACCAGCACCGGCGGCACGACCAGGGTGAAACCGGCGGCGGCGGCCTGCGCGGCGGCCATGTTCAGCAGCGCCAGCTCCAGCTGCGCACCGATGCCGGTCAGGAAGTAGAAGCGGGCGCCGGCGACCTTCGCGCCGCGCTCCATGTCGAAGGCGCCGATGGCGGTGCCCAGCTCGACGTGGTCCTTGATCTCGAAGTCGAACTCGCGCGGCACCCCGACGTGCTCGAGCACTGCGTAGTCGTCCTCGCCGCCCGGCGGCACGTCGGGCTCGACGACGTTGGACACGGCCTTCTGCGACCGCAGCAGCTCCTCGTCGGCCGCCGACTGCTCCGCCTCGGCCTCCTTGACCTGCGCGGCGAGCTCCTTGGCCCGGGTCAGCAAGTCCTCGCGATCCTCGCCCTTGGCCTTGCCGACCTGCTTGCCGAGCTGCTTCTGCTCCGCGCGCAGGTTGTCCGCCTGGGACACCGCAGACCTGCGACGCTCGTCAGCGGACAGCAGCGCATCCACCAGGGACGCGTCCTCTCCTCGCGCGCGCTGCGAAGCGCGCACCGCTTCCGGATCATCGCGTAGCGTCTTCAGGTCGATCACAGCTGGTCAGCGTAGTCGCCCACCGCGACCGACCCACCCGCAGGGTGCGTCCTGCGGCGATCGGGGTATGGGGTCAGGAGCTCGCGGGGATGCGGTGCGGCACGAAGGCCGCGCCGTCGTCGGTGATCAGGCCCGCCGTCTCGCGGATGCCGAGGCCCGCCGACGCGTCGCCGACCACCCATGCCCCGAGGGCCGGGCGCATCCCGTCGAACTCCGGCAGCGGGTCGAAGGCCTGGTAAACGTAGCCCTCCTCGCCGTACACCCCGCCGGTCTCGGTCTCCCAGCCCGGCGCGACGACCGCGATGTTGTTGCCCTCGCGCCCGAGGCGGGGCTTGCGCACGTACTCGGTGAGCAGGCCGGGCTGGTCCAGGAACGTCGGCAGCAGGTTGGGGTGCCCCGGGTGCATCTCCCAAAGGATCGCCAGCAGCGCCTTGTTGGACAGCAGCATCTTCCACAGCGGCTCGACCCACTGGGTGGCCGGCAGCGTCCTGACGGCGTGCTTGCCGAAGTCGTCGTCGACCATCCACTCCCAGGGGTAGACCTTGACGACCGAGTTCATCGGCGCTTCTTCCAGGTCGACGAAGCGCTCCAGCAGGCTGTCCCAGCCGATCTCCTCGACCGGCAGGCCGACGGTGTCCAGCCCGGCCTCGGCCGCGGTCTCCTGCAGGTAGGCCGCGGTGATGTTGTCCTCGCCGGTGACGTCCGCGGCCGACCAGGTGAAGTGCACCTCGTTGGTGGCCAGCTGCTCGGTGATCTCGCCCCAGCGCTCGACGAGCTTCTCGTGGATGGAGTTCCACTGGTCGTCGCCCTCGTGGCACTCGGTCAGCCAGTGCCACTGCACGACCGCCGCCTCCAGCAGCGAGGTCGGGGTGTCGGCGTTGTACTCCAGCAGCTTCGCCGGGCCGCTGCCGTCGTAGCGCAGGTCGAACCGGCCGTAGAGGTGCGGATCGTGGCGCTTCCAGGACTCGGCGATGCGCGGCCAGATCCACTCCGGGATGGAGAAGTCCTTGTATCGCTCCGTGATGATGACGTGATCGACGGCGTCCAGGCACATCGAGTGCAGCAGCTCGACGTCCGCCTCAAGCGACAGCACCTCGTCGAGGCTGAACTCGTAGTGCACGCCCTCGTCCCAGTAAGGCCGCGCCGTGCCGTCCGCCGCGCGCGCGGGCGTCCCGAAGACGAGCCCGAGCTCCTCTACCTTGGCCTGCCAGTCCGGTCGTCGTGCCGTGGTCCTGCGCCGCACTCGTCAGCTCCCGCTACTGCCGCTCTTGCTGCTGATCCCGAACCCACCCCGCTGGATGGTGGAGCCGGACTTGGTCTTGATCGTCGAATCGGCGGGCTTGGTGAAGGTGCCGCCGGTCGACGAACCGACCGAGGGTGCCGGCGAGCCCGGGGAGGTGTAGGCGTAGCGGTACTGGGGCGCCGGTGGGCCGCCGAGGAACAGCGGCATGAAGATGAAACCGCTGCTGTGGTCGACATATCCGCCGTGCGACCGGACGTAGTTCTCGTCGCAGTTCTCGTCGTTCGCCGCGACGGCTTGACCGCCCTGGTCGGCCGCGCAGTACTGGGTGACGGCGTTGGCCTCGCTGCTGACTTCCGACGCGGTGTACATCGCGGCCACCAGCGCCACGACGCCAACCGTCGCGCCGCCACCGATCATCAGGCGGCGCCGCTTCTTCGTCTTGTCCGCCGCGGCCTCCAGCTCGGCCCGGTGCTCGTCTTCGCGGCGCTTCTCGGCGGCGATGCGGGCGCGCTGCTCGGCCAGCGTCGGCTCGCGCGGAGTCGTGTGCTCGGGATCCTGGTGCCGGATCCGGCCGCGCCCCGCCTCTTCCGAGGGCTGGGGCGACAGCGGTTGCGCCGGGGTCCCCGCGTCCCCGTGCGGCTGCTCGTCGTCTGCCACTGGCTTGCCATCTTCCGTCATAGCCCCACTCCCGAACGCAACATTACCTATTGAGGCGACGTGCCCGGCAACGAATCGGTTCCGAACCGCCCCGAGGGCATCGCGCAAATCGGGACGCGTCGAGGCATCATGTGTTCGATGGCAGCGCGCAAATCCCCTCCCAGTCCACGCCGGAACAAGCCCAGCACTCGGGTCGTGATGATCTCGGCTGCCATCGGCGCCCTGCTGATCCTCGTGGTCAGCGCGGTGCTGAACTGGCCCATCGGCGGCGGTCCCAGGGGCAGCGGCCCCGGGGTCGGCGGCTCCGGCCAGATCGGTTCGGCCCCGGCGCCGGAGGCGGTGTTCGATGCTAAGGCGGGCGACTGCCTGAACTGGAACGACCCCGACGCCGGCGATATCAGGAACGTCACCTGTGCCGAACCCCACCTCTTCCAGGTCACGGGCAGCTCGGACCTGCGCGGCAAGTTCGGCGACAACGCCCCGTTCCCGAACACCGAGCAGTGGCAGCAGATCAAGCAGCAGCACTGCACCGACGTGTCGAAGGGCTTCCTGTCCAACCAGTTCGACCCGCACGGCCGGTTCAGCGTGGGCGCGTTCACCCCGAGCGAGGATGGCTGGGCCGACGGCGACCGGACGCTGCACTGCGGCATCCAGCAGCCCGGGCCGTCCGGCAAGCTCTACCCGATCACCGGCAGCGCGGCCGAGATGGACCAGTCCAACGTCTACCCGGTTGGCCGCTGCCTGGGTATCAACGGCACGGCGGTGTGGGATCCGGTGGACTGCGCCCGGCCGCACTCGGTGGAGATCACCGGCCAGGTCGACCTCGGCGAGCAGTTCCCCGGCGGCTACCCGCCGGAGCAGGACCAGGACGGCTTCCTGGCGACCAGGTGCGCGGATCTGACCGACCAGTTCGCGGGCGGGCCGACGGTCGCCAAGGACAAGGGCCTGGTTCCCTACTGGGACACGCTGGCGCCGGAGAGCTGGGACGCCGGTTCGCGGCAGGTCAACTGCAAGGTCAGCGCGCAGCTGCCGGACGGCAGCGGGCTCGCGCCGGTGACCGGCAGCGTCAAGGGCGAGGTGCAGGTCGGCAAGGAGCCGGCGCCGAAGGACACGGCCCCGAACGAGCCGGGCGTGCCCGCGACGGAGCCCCGCTGACACCTGCCGGGTGCGGTAGAACGGGTGCATGCCGGTGGAGATGACCCGCGCCCGGTTCGAGGAACTCGTGGCCGACGCCCTCGATCTGCTGCCCACGGAGTTCGCGGCCGCGATGAACAACGTCGTGGTGCTGGTGGAAGACACCAACCCCGAGGACCCGTCGCTGCTCGGGCTGTACGAGGGCATCGCGCTGACCGAGCGGGACAGCACCTACAGCGGGGTGCTGCCGGACCGGATCACGATCTACCGCGAGCCGCTGCTGGGCATGTGCGCGGACGAGGAAGAAGTGGTCGACGAAGTCGCGGTGACGGTGGTGCACGAAATCGCCCACCACTTCGGTATAGACGACGAAAAGCTCCACGCCCTGGGCTGGGGCTGAACCGGCAACGACATGGTGACCACAGTTTCAGTTGAAACTGGGCACCAGGCCCCGGAACGCACAGTTTCAACTGAAACTGTGCCAGACACCCAGCGATCTCCAGTTTCAACTGAGACCGTGCCAGACCCCCGGTGATCTTCAGTTTCAATGGAAACTGTGGTCAGGTGAGACTGCAGATCAGGTGGGTGTCGAGGCCGTCCCAGGAGAGGCAGCGCCAGCCCGTGCGGACGTCCGGGTCGGCTTCGAGGACGATCACGCCCGTGTTCGGCAGATGCCTCGCATTGGCGTGGGCTCCGTCTACGTTAGCGGCGATGGCGCACGCCGCGAGCCGCAGCATCGCGCCGTGGCTGACCAGCGCCACCGCGCCGTCACCCGCGCCGTCGATGGCGCTGCGCGCACCCCCGACGAACCGGGTCAGCGCTTCGCGGCCGGTTTCCCCGTCGGGCATCGGGATGTCGATCCGGCCCTCATGCCAGCTCTCGTAGACGTCGTCGAAGATCCGCAGCGCCTCCGAGTCGCCACGCCCTTCCAGCTCCCCGACGTAGATCTCGTGCGTTCCTTCGACGATCTCGACCGGCAGCCGGTGCCGCTGCGCCAACGGCTGCGCCGTCTGCTGCGCGCGCAGGGCGCGGCTCGCGTGGACCGAGATGATCTTCTCCTCGGCCAGCCGCTCTGCCAACCGCGCCGCCTGCTGCTCGCCCAGCTCGGTCAGGCCGGGGCCGGGCGGCAAGGTGTCGAGCGCTTGCCGCACGTTGGCCGGGGTTTGCCCGTGGCGGGCCAGGATCAGGCGCAATCCGGTGGGTGCCTCCAGTTCGAACCCGAAATCGATCATGCCAACCGTCCCGCGCGGATGTCTTCGAGCCACCCCGCCGACACCTGGAACGCCTGCTCCGAGGCGGTTGGGCGCACGCTGGCCGGCGAGCGGTCCGCCTTCGGGTAGGACCCGAGGAACCACACGGTGCTGCAGCGGCGGCGCAGCGCGGTCAACGCGTCGCCGATCCGCGCGTCCGCGACGTGCCCGTCGAAGTCGAGGAAGAACCGGTACTCGCCGAACCGCTCCCGCAGCGGCCGGGATTCGATGCGGCTGAGGTTGACGCCGCGCAGCGACAACTCGGTCAGCATCTCGGCCAGCGTGCCGACCTCGTCGCTGATCACCGCGCACACCGAGGTCCGGTCCGCGCCGGTCGGGTCCGGCAGCGCGCCGGGGCGGCGAACCAGCAGGAAGCGGGTGACCGCATCGCGCACGTCGGCGATGCCGCTGGCTAGCCGCACCAGCGACGGGTAGTGCTCGATGGCCACCGGCGCGGAGATCGCCGCGTCGAACTCCCCGGCCGCCACCGCTGCGGCCCCCGCGGCGGTGGAACTGGTCGCGCGGACGCTGGCGCCCGGCAGGTTCTCGGCCAACCACCTGCGGACCTGGGCGAGGGCGTGTGGGTGGCTCGCCACGGTGCTGATCTCGGACATCGCGATGCCGGGCCGACCCAGCAGGTCGAACTGCACCGGCAGCAAGGCTTCCTGCACCGCGACCAGTGGCTCGTCGGTGGTCATTGCGTCCAGCGTGGCGGGCACCGAGCCTTCGACGGAGTTCTCCACCGGCGCTCCGGCGGCCAGCACCATGCCGGAGCGCACCGCGGCAAGCGCCAGCGGCACAGTCTCGAACGGCCTGAGTTCGGCGTCGAAATCCCAGGTCAGCTGTCGGGTGGCCTGTTCGGTGAAGGTGCCCGGCGGGCCGAGGTACGCGATTTGTGGCACCCGCCCAGACTAAGAGGGGACGTGTCCGCGGCGCGTGGCGGCGTCGACGGCGCAACCTCGGCGGCCGGAAGGCGGACTGCCGTTCGTCCGGGCGCGCGGGCGCGGGCGTCCACTCGACGGCGGGGCGCACCGACCGGGTTCCGAGCGGCGGGACCGCGCTCCGACGAATCGGCGAATGTGTGACCTACCCAATGCCACCGCCTCACACATTCCTGCGATGCTGTGGGGCGTGACCGCAGATTCGGGGCGCTCAGCGGATGGAGCGGAGCCGGAGCTGCAGCTTGTCCTGTGCGCGTTGGACGAGCCGCTGGCCGCCGCTTGGCAAGAGATCGCCGACGGCCGAGCCGGCCTCACCCTTCACCGGGGTTCAGTGCTCGACCTTCGGGTCGACGCGGTGGTGAGTCCGGCTAACTCCTACGGCTGGATGCGGGGCGGCATCGACGCGGTGTACGCCTGTGCCTTCCCCGAGGTGGAGGAGCAGGTCCGCAGCGCGGTGCTGGCGTACCACGGCGGCGAGCTGCCGGTCGGCGAAGCGCTGCTGGTGCCCACCGGAGCCCCGAACCCGATCTGGCTGATCAGCGCTCCCACGATGCGGGAACCCGGCGAGCGGCTCCCCGTTGACACGGTCCACCCCTACCTCGCGGCGCGAGCCGTGCTGCGGCTCTGGGCCAGCGGTGTCCTGGAGAACGGCACCCCGGTCCACCAAGTGGTCCGGACTGTCGCGATGCCCGGCCTGGGCACGGGCATCGGTGGGGCCGCCCCGGAACTGTGCGCACGCCAGGTCGCGGCGGCGTGGGACGAGGTTTTCGCCCACGTCGACCAGCTCTGAGACCGGTCAGCCGAGCGGCCGAGGCATGGTGTAGCCGGGCTCTGCCGCAAAGATCAGCTTTTCCTGGACGTGGTCAGCCATGCGCCCGCAGGACGTGTTTGGTGCCACCGACGATCGGGCGTGGACCCGTCGAGCCGCAGCCGTGTCCTGCAGCGCGCACGGTGTCGGTGCCGGAATGCGGCCGATTCTGCGCGCTCCCGGTAGGTGCGCTGCCGGTAGGTGCGCTCCCGGTAGGTTTCGGGAAACATCCTGCCCAGGAGGTCAGCCGGCGGCGCGTCGGAGAACGCCCGCCCAGGTCGGCTCAGCAAGGCCGGATTCCAGCAGGTGGGTGAGCTGTTCGGCGTGGTGCGCGAGCGTTTCGGCGACATTGCTCGACATCAGTCCGTGGCGTTGCAAAGCAACCGCGAGCGCCTCCGCAGTCGCCCGAGCGGCGAACTCGCGGACAGCGGCTGCACCGCCCTGGTACCACATGGGGCTCACGGCGTCAGCCAGCGACAACCCGCACAACCGGTGGGGCACGTTGCCTTGGTGGGGCCCGCACTCGGCGGGCCCCACCAGGGCTGTCAGTTCTCCTCCGGGGCGCCGCTGCGAATTTCGATCTTGGCCGGGCCGGCGGCCGGCTTGTTGATGTCGCGCACTCGCACGCGGAGCACGCCTCGGTCGTAGTCGGCCTCGACCTGGTCGGCACCAACCCCTTCGGGCAGGTCGAACTCGCGGCGGAAGGAGCCCCTGCGGACCTCCCGCAGCACGGCGTTGTCCACCTCGCGGGTCTCGTCGCTGTTGCGCTGACCGCTGATGACCAACCGGCCGTCCGCGACCTCGACGTTGACGTCCTCGGCGATGTCCACGCCGGGCAGATCCAGCTTGATTACCACGTCCGAACCGTCGCGTTCGACGTCGGCAGCGGGCACGAAACCGGCCCCGTTCGGGGCGGCGAAGAACCGTCGGCCGAAGAAGTCGAGGTCTCGGTCGAACTGCCGGACCAGGCTGTTGAACGGGTCCCACGTGGACCGGCGAACCAGCGTCATCGTGCAATCCCTCCCGGGTTCTCAGCCCGAGCCCTGCGCTCCAGGCCATTCACCCCTTCCAACGGACCTGGAACCATTCTTGTTCCCAATGGACGGATAAAAGTTGAGTCTCTTAGACGCAGGTTCAGATGATCAAGCGGGCCGAGGTCGAAATGAGTACCGTCGGGCACACCGGCCGACCACCGAGGAGGTCCCCAGATGCTCATTCGCCGTTTGGCCCGGCCGATGCTCGCCGCGATCTACATCTACGGCGGGATCGGGGCGTTGCGCGATGCGCCGACCCACGCCAAGGCTGCCGCCCCGCTGCTGGAGAAGACCACGGCACCGCTCAAGGACTCGCTGCCGGAACAGTTCCCGACCGATCCGGAAACGCTGGTGCGCATCGACGGCGTGGTGAAGATCGGGGCCGGAGCCCTGCTGGCGCTCGGAAAATTCCCGCGGCTGGCCGCGCTGCTGCTCGCTGGCAGCACCGTGCCGACCACGCTGGCGGCGCACGCGTTCTGGGAGATCGACAACCCCCAGGAGCGGGCCAACCAGCAGATCCACTTCCTCAAGAACATCGGGCTGCTCGGCGGGTTGCTGATCACCGCGGTCGACACGGGCGGCAAGCCGTCCGTCGGCTACCGGGCCAAGCGCCGCGCGCGCAAGGTCGCCGCGCACACCCACCACAGCGTCGGCGCGGTCAAGGGCGCGGCGAAGGTCCGGAAGTAACCCGGTCGTCTCAGGCGACCCTCAGCGCATCCGCCTCCGAGCACGTACGTAGCGTGGTGCTCGTGCCAGTGAGGGTGCTGCTAGTCGATGATCATGAGGTGGTCCGGCGCGGGCTCCGCGACCTGCTGGACACCGAGGAAGACGTGGTGATCGTCGCGGAGGCCGGCGGCGTCGGCGAGGCGCTGGTGCGCGCGCAGGCGACCGAACCCGACGTCGCGGTCATCGACATGCGGCTGCCCGACGGCGACGGGCTGGAGCTGTGCCGCAGGCTGCGCGAGCTGCCGCAGCCGCCGTACTGCCTGGTGCTCACGGCCTTCGACGACGAGCAGGCGCTGGTCGGCGCGATCAACGCCGGTGCGTCCGGCTACCTGCTGAAGCAGGTGCGCGGGCAGGACCTGGTCAACGCGGTGCGCGAGGTCGCGGTCGGGCGTTCGCTGCTGGATCCGATCACCACCGGCCGGGTCCTGGCTAGGTTGCGCCAGTCCACCAGTCCCGAGCCGGACGAGCTCGCCGCCCTGACCGAGCGGGAGCGCAAGGTGCTGGAGTTGATCGGCGAGGGGCTGACGAACCGGCAGATCGCCGAGCGGCTGTTCCTAGCGGAGAAGACGGTCAAGAACTACGTGACCTCGGTGCTGGCCAAGCTCGGCATGGAGCGCCGCACTCAAGCCGCCGCCTGGGTCGCCCGTCGCCAAAGCCAGAGCTGAGCAAGACGGTTTCCAGATTCGTCCTGCGTGGCGGTGCGGGAAGCGGAACCTCAGACGCCGCCTGAACTCCGGGATCCCCGACTCATGAATGCCAATGCAACACGCTGGAGACTGGCCTCGCCCAGAACCCCGACGGGTGGGCACAGTCTGAGAACTCACAGCGGTGCAAGGTGCGAGGGTGGGCTAAGCGACTTCGGCGTTTTCAAAGACAAAAGCCCGCCCTACCGCACCCGGACGACCACCTCCAAAACAACCTCCATTGCGCTCCATAGCGCCGAAAAGCATTCATGAGTGCGCGACGGATCCAGATCTGGCGTTGGTTCAGGTGCTGCTGGAGAGCGGAACTTCCCAGGTGACCGTGGTGCCGCTGTCCGGCGAGGACGTGATCACGCAGCGGCCGCCCGCCGCGACCGCGCGCTCTTCGAGGTTGCGGAGGCCGCGTTTGCTCACGTCGCGCGGAATTCCGCAGCCATCGTCCACGACCTGCAGCAGCAGCCCCGAATCCGAGCGCCGCACCCGCACCAGCACGGTCTGCGCCCCGGCGTGCCGGACCACATTGGACAGCGCTTCGCGGAGCGCGGCGCGGGCGTGGTCGGCCAGCGGCACCGGCACGTCGCTGAAGTCCCCGTCGATCTCCAGCCGCGGCGGACGCCCCATCAGCTCCCCGGCGATTTGCACCTCGGAACGCATCGAGTCGTCGAGCAACGGCGCGTGCGCGGGGATTTCCGGGTCCGCGGAGCGCAGCGTGCGGGCGGTGGCCCGGACCTCGGCGATCGCTTGGTCGATCTGCTCCATCGTCTCGGACAGCCGGGCCGCATCGGCGGTGTCGAGCTGGCCCGACAGCCGGCGCTCCAAGACCTCCAGCTGCACGCCGGTGGCGTAGAGCCGCTGCACGATCACGTCGTGCAGGTCGCGCGCGATGCGCTCCCGCTCCTGGTAGACAGCGATGCGCTGGCGAGCCGTGGAGCCCTCCGCGAGCACCAGCGCAAGACCGGCCTGAGCCGCGAACGAGGTCAGCACGTCCACGGCAACCCTGGTGAAGGTGCTGGCACCGCGCCGCCGGTAGACGGCCAGCGCGCCGAGCCGCCGCTCGCGGGTACCGAAAGGCGCGACGGCGAACGGGCCGTAAACCCGCAGCGAGGCTGGGACGTACGGGGCCGTCAGCGGGTCGTCGATCAGGTCGTCTACGACGACCGGCACGCCGCTGCGGGCGACCCGCGCCGCCGCCGAACGCGACGACAGGACGGTGCCGACCGGGTCGGCGAGCGGGCCGATCGCGGTGGGCGCGCCGTAGGTGGCTTCGACTGTCAGGCGGCCGTCGTCGGCGCGCACCGTGACGACGCCGAGGTCGGCCTCCGCCAGTTCGGCGGCGCGGCGGACGACTAGCGGGAGGACGGCGTCCGGATCCTCCGCGGACAGCGCAGCCCGGGTGATCTCGGTGGACGCTGCCAGCATGCGCCTGGCGAGGGTGGAATCCATGACATTCACGAGGCTATAGCTCCCGCAGGCCCGAAGTCGGCTCCGAACGACGCAGCTCACAGCGCGTCCCGCTACTTCCGGCTGGCAGCCCCCGCGCTGATCGCGGCGATGTCGCGCGAAATCGTCGCACCTCGCGGTCCCGGCGGCGTGCCCGGTCCGCGCGACCGATCACGGCGCTGATCTCGGCAAGGCCGATCGGGCGAAGGGCTCTTCCCGCGACAGCATGGTCCGTCGTGCCGTGGCCGCGCGCCACATGGCGTTGTGCGATGTGGTGCATCGCGTGCTTTGGGCTGCCTGCATCCCAGCCCGTGCCTTGCCCAGGGTTGGCTGGCCCGCGTTTCCGCAACGGTGCGTCTCGGGGCTGCCGGTCGAGGAGGGGCGACGGCACGCAGACGGCGTTCACGAGAGCGCTTCCTCGCGTTGGTTGTTGCGGACGACCGTGATCTCGCCGCCCTCGACTCGCAGGACGATGTCGGCGTGCTCGGTCTCCGACCAGCGGTGCGTCACGTGGACGACAGTGCGTCCCCGCAGCTCGCTGCGGAGGCGGACGAGCAGCTCCTCCGCCGTCGGCACGTCCAGGTGCGCGGTCGGCTCGTCGAGCAGCATCAGGTCCGCATCCGCGAACAGCAGGGCTCGTGCCAGTGCGAGGCGCTGCGCCTCGCCGCCGGAGAGTGCCGCTCCGCCGCTGCCGACCAGCTCGTCCAACCGCTCGTCCCAGCCCGGCAGCCCCGCCAGCCGGAGCGCCTCGCCGAGCTCCTGGTCGCTCGCGTGCGGCGCGGCGAGCCGCAGGTTCTCCCGGATGGTCGTCGAGACCAACTGCGGCTCCTGCGGGCACCACGCCACCCACTGCGGCACCCGCGCCGCGCCGCGCTCGGCACCCAGGAACCCCAGCAGCAGCGCCAAGAACGTCGACTTCCCGCCGCCCGAGGGCCCGACAACCGCGACGTGCGCCCCATCCGGCACGCGCAGATCCACGCCCCGCAAGGCCAACTCCGCCGCCCCAGGCCACCGGACGTCGACACCGGCGAGCTCGACGCCACCGGAACTCGGTTCGGCCTCACCGCGCTGATTACCATTGCGGGAATCTCCACGCACACCAACGAATTCGGCACTGCTGGTCGGAGCCCTGCGAACCTCCCCGCCACCGGCGGTCGTCGCTCCGCTCCTCGACTCACCGCGATGGCCAACAGCCGAAGGCTCCGCTTCACCGCTCCTCTGCGCCGCTCCACGCCCCGCCGCACCAGCACGACTCGCAGACCAAAGCCCCGCCCCGCCGCCCCGCCGAGCCGCTTCCGCCGCACGGCCACGACTCGCCTGCGGCTCGCCAGACCCTGCCGCCAGCAGCGGTGCCAAGCGCGCTTGCGCCGCGCGCAGCGACTGCCACTGCTGCGCCGCTGGCGGCAGCAACGCGACGGCTTCCGCCGCCGCTAGCGGCACCAGGCCTAGCAGTGGCGCGAGCTCCGGCGCCAGGCGGCCTTCGGCAACCGCCGTCGCACCGAACCAGGCTCCGCCGAGCACCGCGATGCCGACCAACAGCGTGTTCACCGCAGTCGCGGCACCTGCGCCGAACGCTGCGCGGCGGGCGCGGGCAGCCAGCTGCTCGTCGGCGGCAGCGAGTTCCGCTCGACGCTCGGTGTGCGCGCCGAAGGCGAGCAGCTCCGCAGAGCCGTCAAGCAGCGCGAGCACGCGAGCTGCGACGCGGCGCCGCCCTTCGGCCACGGCAGTGGTCGCGCGGCGCTCAGCCGCGAGCGCAGCGAGCGGGCTCGCCCCGAAGGCGACGAGCAGCGCAGCTGCGAGCGCCAAGCCCGCTTCGGGCAGCACCAGTGCTTGGAGCACCACCGCCGCGACCACGACGACCGCCGCGACCAGCGGCGGGAGGATCACGCGAGGCTCCAGGTCTCGGACGGTGTCGACATCGTCGACGAGCCGTGCGACCCCCTCGCCGCGGCGCAGCCCGGCGGTGCGCACCGGTCCGAGTCGCACGAGGGCCTCCCACAGCTGCCGCCGGAGGCGGCCGGAGAGCCGGAAGGCAGCGTCGTGCGTGACGAGCCGATCCGCGTAGCGGAGCACCGCGCGCGACAGCGCGAAGGTGCGCACTCCCACGACAGCGACCGAGAGCGTGAGGATCGGCGGCTGCTGCGAAGCGCGGGCGATCAGCCAGGCCGAGGTCGCGGTCAGCGCGAGGCCGGAGAGCAGCGACAACGCTCCGAGGCCGACGCCGAGGAGCGTTCGCGGCGTGATCAGGTCGCGGATGCGACCGGTCGCCGCCGGCAGGTCGGGCGGAGCGGCCGGGACGGCCGCGGTGGCTGCTTCCAGTTCGGTCGCGACCGCCTCTGGGCGGTGGCTCGCGAGCACGACGGTTGCGCCCGTGTCGGCGGCGCGTCGGATGGCGGCGTTGACCTGGTGCGCCGTCGCCGCGTCCAGGTGCGCAGTCGGTTCGTCGAGCAGCAGGATCGTCGCTTCGCCGTGCAGCCTCAGCAGGGCTCGGGCCACCGCGACCCGCTGACGCTCCCCTGTGGACAGTTCGTCGATGCGGCGGTCGCGGAGGTGGGCGGCGGCCGCTTCGGACAGCGCTTCGTCGACGTGGGCCGTCAGGTCGGGTTGGTCGGCCGTGGCGACCGCGAGTTCGTCGGCGACGGTGCCGCCGGTGAAGGTTGGGCGCTGCGGAACCCATGCGATGCGGCGCCGCCACTCGGCCGCATCGAGCTCGGTGATGTCCACGCCGCCCCAGGTGATCGCGCCTTCCTCCGGGGCGGCGAAGCCGAGCAGCACGGCCATCGTCGTCGACTTCCCGCTGCCGCTCGGCCCGATCCCGTCGAAACCCTCCAACCGCACGATCTCGCCGGACCGCGCGACGAAGCTCAACCCGTCCGGCGCGAACCCGCCCCGCCGCCGCACCCGCAAACCGGTCACGCGCAACGCGCTGTCGGCGCGAACGAACCGCTCACGCCGATGAACGAGGTCAACAGGCCGTTCGCCCGAACCCACCCCCTCCGAAGCGAACGGACCGCTTGCCTCACCTACCGACGCGAACGGACCGTTTGCGTCGCCTAGCGATGTGAACGGGCCGTTCGCTTCATCTCCCTCACCCCGCGAAGCGGTGCGACCGTTCGCCCCACCTACCGACGCGAACGGACCGTTTGCGTCGCCTAGCGATGTGAACGGGCCGTTCGCTTCATCTCCCTCACCCCGACGCGAAGCGGTGCGACCGTTCACGATCTCGTCGACCCTGCGGACGGCTTCGACGCCGTCCTCGCTTGCGTGATGGGCGGCTCCGGCCGCACGCAGCGGCAGGTAGCACTCCGGTGCTAGGACCAGCACCAGCAGCCCCGTCGCCAGGTCGAGGTCGCCGGAGACCAGCCGCAGGCCGATGCCGACCGCCACCATCGCCACCGACAGCGACGAGAGCAGCTCGAGGACCAGCGCGGACAGGAAGGCGATGCGTAGGGTCGCGATCGTGGTGCGGCGGTGCGTGTCGCTGACCCGGCGGACCACCTCGCCTTGCGACTGCGCCCGCCCGAACGCCGTCAGCACCGGTAGCGCCCGGATCAGCTCCAGCAGCTGGCCGGACAGGCGCTGCACCGCGTCGGCGGCCCGCGAGGTGCGCTGCTCGGTGTACTTTCCGACGAGCCACGCGAACAGCGGGATCAGCGGGACGGTGATCACGACGACCAGCGCGGAAACCCAGTCGGAGAACAGGATCCAGGCCCCGACCAGCGGCGGCACCACCGCGGCGGTCACCAGGGCGGGCAGGTATTTGGTGAAGTACGCGTCGAGCGAGTCGAGGCCCTTCGTGGCGAGCGCGGTCAGCTCGGCCGGGCCGCGCTGCTGGATCCACTCCGGCCCCTGGCGCAACGCCGAGTCCAGAAGCAGGCCGCGCAGCTCCTCCTTCGCGCCCGCCGCCGCCCGGGCGGACACGGTTTCGGTCGCCCAGCCCAGCACGGCCCGCGCCACCACCGCTGCGGCCAGCACGACCAGGTAGTGACCGATCGCTTCCGGCGCCGCGCCCCGGGTCACCACCGCTGCGAGCGCGCTGCCCAGCGCCCAGGCCTGCATGATCAGCGCAACGGCGTTGCCGACCGAAAGCAGCCCGGCCACGACGAGCGCACGCCGGGCCGCCCCGGACAACCGCGGCAGTGCTCCCAGCGGACCCATCACGAACTCCCTGTCATGTGCTGCTTCCCGGCTCATCCCGCGGGGTTTGCGGCGTCTCCGGCTCGCCTTCGGCACCGCAGTTTCTGCTGGTAGGTGCCCGTGAGCACGTTGGGTCGCTATCGCAGCCCAACGTACTCATGGTCTCTGACCTGCGAAAATCGTCATGCGCTGGGGACGTGTGCCGGTGGGATGTGCTGGGTGCCGATGCGCTTGCGGAACACCCAGTACGTCCAGCCCTGGTAGATCAGCACCGCCGGGGCTCCGAAGGCCGCCACCCACGTCATCACCGTCAGTGTGTACGGGCTGGACGCGGTTTCCGCGATCGACAACGACCACGCCGGGTCCAAAGTGGACGGGATCACGTTCGGCCACAGCGCGCCGAACAGGGTTACCACCACGCCGACCAGCGCCACGCCCTGCAGGGCGAACGCCTGGCCGTCCCGCCACCGGTACAGCCTGCCGAGCGCGGCCAACGCCGCGACCAGCGCGATCATCAGCGGCACCCAGGTCCAGGTCTCGCCCTCCAGGAGCTGCGCGATGAACACCAGCGCGATCACCGGCAGCAGCAGCGGCACCCCGGCCCGCAGCGCGAACCGCCGCGCCCGCTCCCGGATCTCGCCGTCCGTCTTGAGCGCCAGGAACACCGCACCGTGCAGCAGGGAGAACCCGCACACCGCGAGCGCGCCGATCACGTTCGGCAGCGTGAAGATCGTCCACCAGCCGCCGACCCGGTCCCCGTACTCGTTCAGGGGCAGGCCGAAGACGCTCGCGGACAGCACCAGCCCGACGATCATCGGCGAGATCCACGAGGCGAGCACGATCACCGCGTCCCAGGTGCGTCGCCAGCGCGCGGTGTCCACCTTGCCGCGGTATTCGAACGCCACGCCACGCCCGATCAGCGCGACCAGCAGCACCAGGAACGGCAGGTAGGCCGTGCTGAACAGGGACGCGTACCAGCCTGGGAAGGCGGCGAACGTCGCGCCGCCCGCCACGATCAACCAGACCTCGTTGCCGTCCCAGACCGGGCCGATCGTGTTGATCAGCACCCGTCGCTCTTCGTTGCGTCGGCCCAGCACCGGCAGCAGCATGCCGACGCCGAAGTCGAAGCCCTCCAGGAACAGGTAGCCCAGCCAGAACAGGACGATCACGCAGAACCAGAAGGTGGGCAGATCCATCGCAGGTGCAGCCTCTCAGTACGCGAAGGACAGGGCTTCGCCGGACTTCTCCTCGCCCTCGGGCGGCTTCGGCGGCATCACCCCGTCGAAGCCGCCGCGGACGTAGCGGATGATCAGGAAGATCTCCACGATCGCGAGCACCCCGTACAGCGCGGTCAGCACGATCACCGAGGTCAGCATTTCGCCGGGGTGCACGCCCGCGGACACGGCCGAAGCGGTGTACATCCACACGCCGTCGACGCCGGACGGATCGGGGTTGGGCACGACCACGAACGGCTGGCGGCCCATCTCGGTGAACACCCAACCGGCGACGTTGCCGAGGAACGGCAGCGCGATGCTCAGCACCGCCAGCGGCACCCACCATTTGCCCGGCGGGAACTTCCGCTTGCGGGTCAGCCAAAGCACGGCCAGCGCGCCGAGCGCCGCCAGCCCGCCGAAGCCGATCATGAACCGGAATCCCCAGTAGGTCACCGGCAGGTTCGGCACGTAGTCGATGGGCTGCCCGGCGAACGCGCCCAGCCGCGGGTCGTCCGGGTAGTGCGTGCCGTACTTGGCCTGGTACTCCGGGATCAGCGCCTGCACGCCCTTGACCTCGCTGTGGAAGTCGCCTTCCGCCAGGTAGGACAGGATGTAGGGCACGGTGATGCTCTTGACGTTCTCGCAGTCGGGGCGGGTGACGTCGCCGACCGCGAAGATCGAGAAGCTGGCGGGCGCCTCGCTGTGGCACAGCGCCTCGGCGGAGGCCATCTTCATCGGCTGCTGCTGGAACATCAGCTTGCCCTGGACATCCCCGGAGATCGCGAGCCCGGCGAACGCGACCACCGCGACCCACGCGCCCAGCCGCATAGAACCGTGCCAGGCGCGGCGGTCCTCGTCGTCGACGTCGGACTTGCGGTGGTGCCGGGCGATCTGCCAGGCGGCGATGCCGATCAGGAACGAGCCAGCGACCGCGAAGCAACCGAATACGGTGTGCGGGAACGCCGCGAGCACGGTGTTGTTGCCCAGCACCGCCCAGATCGAGGTCAGCCGGGGCCGGCCGTCGACGAGCTCGATGCCGACCGGGTGCTGCATCCACGAGTTGGCGGCCAGGATGAAGTAGGCGGACAGCACTGTTGCCAGCGAGAACGCCCAGGCGCAGGCCAGGTGCACGCCCTTGGAGAGCCGGTCCCAGCCGAAGATCCACAGGCCGAGGAAGGTCGACTCGACGAAGAACGCGAGCAACCCCTCCATTGCCAGCGGCGCGCCGAAGACGTCGCCGACGAAGCGGGAGTAGGAACTCCAGGCCATGCCGAACTGGAACTCCTGCACGATGCCGGTGACCACGCCCATAGCGAAGTTGATCAGCAGCAGCTTGCCCCAGAACTTGGTCATCTTCAGGTAGCGCTGCTTGCCGGTGCGATACCACGCGGTCTGCATCCCGGCGACGAGGATCGCCAGCCCGATGGTCAGCGGGACCATCAGGAAGTGGTAGACCGTCGTGATCCCGAACTGCCAGCGGGCGATGTCGAGCAGATCCACGACTCCACCCTGCCGCCCCGAGCTGAGAAATCGCAGAGGCAAGGGCCCTATCTCGCCCGGTCGAGGGTCCTAACCCAGACGGGACCTTGGTCCTGGTCACGCTGGGCGATCACACTCACCGCATCGCTTACATGTATCAAGCGACCTGGTGATGCGGAAGACTTCAGCGCGAAAAAACGGATCGGGAGTACCTGCTCCGGTTCCTCCCACGATGCCCGGCCGATGACCACCGGAGATCAGGCGCAGCGCCCACCTGCCCGCGAAGTGCGAAGCCGACCCACCGCTCACGCCCCGACCGGCACGGCAGCTCAGACGATCAGCGCGTTGACGGCGGCGACTGCGGCCGTGCCGTCGCAGGACCGCCGCACCTCCGCCATCCGGCGCACCGCCTCGGCGACTTCCTCCGGCGGGAGGTGGGACGGGATGCGCGGGCGGCGGTCGCAGTCGCCGTGCGGATCCAGCGACCGGCCCGACAGCACCGCGACGCCGAACCGCACCGCCGGGTGCTCAGCGAAGGCACTCGCGTCCGGGCTCGCCGAGCACCCGGCGGTGCGGGCCGTGCACGACCCGGCCCCACCCACGAGCTGGCGGAAGCTGGTGGCCGGCAACAGCGGCGTGCTGACCTTCGACCTGGGCAGCTGTACAGCAGGGCTGGCGTTCGTGCGGGCGGTCCAGCTGGCGGTGCTCGGCCCGTCGCTGGGCGGAATCGAGACGCTGGTGCTGCACCCGGCCAGCACCTCGCACCCCTAGCTCACCGACGAGCAGCTGCGCGCAGTCGGCATCGGCGAGGGCTCATCCGCGTGTCAGTCGGCGTCGAGGAGCCCGGGCACATCCGGGCCGACGTCACCCAAGCCCTCCCCGCTGAGCGATCTTTCGAGGTTAGGGGCCCTCAGCCGAACGATTCGGCTTGGGGGCGCGACTCACTCGTCGCTCGGCCGGGCGGAAGTCGGCGGCGTGGTCGGGGCCCACTCCGCGAAGCCGCGGACTCGGCCGGTGATCGGCTCGGCCATCGGCACCGGCGCGGTTGCCGCAGCGTCGAACCCGGCGACCGCGTCGGGATCCTGCTCGGTGCTCGAGTAATCGTCGAAGCCCAGCAGGAAGTCCGCGTTCTTCGCCGCGAATCCGCCCCGCGCGAGTAGAGCTCCCGCGCCCCGGGTGATCACCTCGAAGCGGATCTCGCGGCCGATGGCCTCGGCCTGCTCGCGGTAGGTGATCAGGTCCGGGCCGTTCACGTCGTACGCCTCGCCCGCGTGCCCGTCCTCCAGCAGCGCGGCGGCCGCGACCTGCGATGTCCAATTCGTGCGTTGGGGACCAGGCGACGTCCGGGTTCGGGTCGCGCACCTGCCTTCGGCCCGGATCGACGGGCCGCACAGCGCCAGTTTGTTCAACGAACTCGCGGGCCGGACGTGTGTCCACTCCAGACCGGATACGTCCACGGCCTGCTCGACGGGCAGGTGGAAAAGCGGTGTCGTAGCCGCCGGCCACGGCCCAGGAGGACAGCACCACGACGCCTCGCACCCGGTTCGCCGCGTCGACCACATCGCGCGCGGTTTGCGGCACCGGGAACAGAAACAGCCGGTCAGCGCCCTCGAACGCGACCACCAAGGTGTTTGGGGGGCACCGAGATCGCCCCGGGTGGCCTGCACCCCGGCGGGGAATTCGGCGCGGGGATTTGTGTTCGCATTCGCCTCTGACCCGCGAAAACGAAACCTAGACGTGATCACCGAAAACCGGTGGATCTGATTCCGGATAACCCGCTGAACAGCCCCGCTCGACCGCCGAAAAGCGGGCGCCGAAAAAATTCACCCACCGGCCCCGATCCCCGCGCCACCCATCGCCGAAATGCGCTCAGAACCGGAGAACCGGGTTTCGCGGCGCGGGTATCAGTGGAGCGCGTCGGCGACCGCCTCCGCCGCCTCCAGCACCAGCGGGCCGACTTCGTCGGGCACCAACGGCTGCAGGGCCACCACACCCACGCTGGCGCGCAACCCCGGCACTCCGCGCACCGGCGAAGCGACTCCGAACGCCCCCGGCTGTAGGTCGCCGCTGCTGGTGATCCAGCGCGGCCCACCGGGGGGCAGGTCCACGGCGCGACCGGCCGCCCCGCGCTGCACCGGATGCCGACTGCCCACCCGGTACGACACGTGGTAGCTGGTCCACGACGGCTCGGCGACCGCGACGACCTGCGCCTCGCTGCCGTCGGCCACGGTCAGGTGCACTGTCGCGCCGACCTTCTCCGCCAGCGCCCGCAAGGCGGGCAGTGACGCGGCGCGCAACTGCGGCAGCACGCGCCCGGCCAGCCACAGCACGCCAAGCCCGAGCCGCACCTTAGAGCCCTCGCGGCGCACCAGGCCGCGGCTCTGCAACGGCCCGAGCAGCCGGTACACCGCCGCGCGGCTGACTCCAACGGTCGCCGCCAGGTCGCTGATGGTGGGCGCTTCGCTTTCCGCGTCCGCCACGGCCTGCAGCAGGCTGAGCCCGCGGTCCAGGGTCAGCGAGCTCTCCTTGGTGCCCGGCTGGACGTCGCGCGGCAGGCCCACCGGGGCGCGGATCGGCTCGGGGCTGGGTTGGGCCATCGCGTCACCTCCGAACCGCAGCCAGCACCGTGCCGGTCACCTCGCCGAGCCCGATCACCGAGCCGTCTGGTCCCGGCGCACTGCCACTCAGTGTCACCCGGTCCCCGTCCTGGAGGAAGGTCCGCTGCTCACCGTCTTGCAATGTGATCGGTTCCGCCCCGCCCCAGGTCAGCTCCAACAGGCAACCCCGTTGGTCGTGCTCCGGGCCGGACACGGTTCCGGAGGCGAACAGATCACCGGGCCGCACCGGCGCACCGTTAGCGGTCAGGTGCGCGAGTTGCTGCGCGGGCGACCAGGCCATGTGCTCGAATCGCGGCTGGGACAGCAGCGTCTCGTTGCAGCGCACCTCCAACCGCAGGTCCAGCCCCCACGGCTCATCCTCGACGAGGTAGGGCTGCAACACGTGCTCCGGTGCCGGAGTCGGCACGCGGGCGTGCTCGAACGCTTCCAGCGGGGTGATCCACCCGGCGACGGACGTGGCGAACGACTTGGCCAGGAACGGCCCCAGCGGATTGGACTCCCAGGCCTGGATGTCCCGCGCCGACCAGTCGTTGACCAGCGCCACGCCGAACACGTGCTCCGCGAAGTCCGAAGTGGGCACCTGGGCGGCCGGTTCGCCGCCGCAGACGAACCCAACCTCCGCTTCGAAGTCCAGCCGCCGGGTCGGGCCGAACGCGGGCTGCAGGTCACCGGCGGCCCTGCGCTGCCCACGCGGGCGGTGGATGTCGGTGCCGGAGACGTAAACGGTGCCCGCCCGGCCGTGGTAGGCGATCGGCAGGTGCGTCCAGTTCTCGGGCAGCGGCGCGGCGGCGCGGCGGAAGATGCGGCCGACGTTCTCGGCGTGGTGCCGCGACGAGAAGAAGTCGACGTAGTCGGCGACCGCGAACGGCAGCACCAGGGTGTGCCAGTCGGTGCGCACCAGCCCCGCACCGGTCGGCGCCCGGTCGGCCGCGACGAGTTCGGTGAGCCGCTCGCGCAGCTCGTGCCATCGGTCGCGGCCCGCTGCCAGCAACGGGTCGAGCGAGGCACCTGAGACGAGCTCGGCGAGTCGAGGACCGAGTGCCCCGGCAATGCCGCGCAGCGGCAGCGCATGCCGCCCGACCCGCACCGCGATGACCGGTCCCCCGCCGGTCACCAGCACCCCGTAGGGCAGCGTCTGCGGGCCGAACGGCTTGTCCGGGGCGAACTCGGGGTCCTCGATCCAGGTCAAAGCAGCCCCAATCCTTCGAGTTCGGCGACCGGGTCCTGCAACGAGCACGAGCCGTAGGACGCGAAGACGTCGCGCACCGCGTTGGCAGCGTCGTCGGACAGCGCGCGCGCCTCCTCCGCCAGCGCGGGGCCGTCGGTGCTGGCCAGTGCCGCCCGCACGTCCTTGCCGGACAGCGAGCGCGCGGTCGCGACGAGGATGTTGAGGAAGCCGTGGTGGGTGAAGCCGGTTTCCGGATCGGTGCCGCGCACCGCGGTGTGCAGCCCGGTGGTGGTCTTGAACGGCACGTCGAGGGTGCCGGCGACCGCGAGGAAGTCGTTGACCACGTCGATGGACGGCACCGATTCGGCGGTCTGCCCGCCGCAGCGCAGCTTGGGCCAGCAACCGTGCTCGGCGACCCGCCGGATGCCGGCCAGCCACCCGTCACCGCCGCGACGCGGCTCGACGACCCGGATGATGTCCTCGGGCACGAACTCCGAGACCCGCTCCAGCCAGATGTCGTCGACGTCCGACGGCGCGGGCATCTCGACCATCCGCAGCGCCAGCAGCTCCTGCCGCCCCTCGATGATGGACAGGGCCTTGGGCACGCCGCCCAGCCCGGTGTCGCACACCAGCGAAAGCGGCACCGGCGAAGCTGGCTTCGCCTTCGCCAGCTCGGTGATCAACTCGGCCAGCCGGGACGCCTTGCACAGCATCGGCCCCAGCAGGCCCGTGTACTCGCCGCCGCGCGCGTCCAGGTGGTCGGCCACCGCCTGCGGCACACCTGCGGTTCCCGGCGGGAACAGCGCGGCGTCGTCAACCAGTCGGGCGAACAGGGGCGGGATGCCGCGCGGACCGGGCGCGCGAAGCTCAACAGCGCTTGACACGGCTGACACGCTAATGCCGTACCGGCCAGTGAACAAAGGTGCCCGATAAACGGACGTCTGGCGGGGTCATTTAGGCCTCCCTCGCCTGGTTTGGACATCATCATCCTCCGGCCGCCAACAGCGCTCGCACCGCCCCTTCGCGCACTGCTGCGGTTGGCTCCCCACGACGACGTTCCAGCTGGTACTAAGAGGGGTGTGCGGATCAACTCGCGGGCGACGTATCAGGCCCAGGGCGTCCCGGACCGCACATCACCCGGGAGGACGACTTCCCCGCACCAGGGAATTAAATTAGGCTTGCCTAATTTTGGAGGTGAGCAGTGGGCGAAACGACCATCCGCCGGCCTGCGACGCCGAGCGCTGCGGAACGGGCCAAGAGCATCGCCAAGCGCGGCGGCCGCGCGGCGCTCCTGCCGGCCAGCGAGGCCTCGGCGCGCATCGCACCGTTGCTGCACCACGTGCACTCCGACGGAGCCGCAACCGTTCTGCTGGCCGACGAACACCCGCTGATCGCAACTGCCTGGCAAGCCCCGCGCGCAGAACTCGCCGCCGTCCTCGAACTCACCGACCCGACGCCGGTCCGGCTGCGCGAGCCGGTGCGCGGACTGCTGTGGCTGACCGGCTTGGTGCGCCTGCTCGATGGCGCGGAGGCCCGCGACGAGGTCCTCTCGGTCGCCGCGGAACGACCAGACCCGCGGCTGCTGGACGCCGGGCACGGCGCGAGCGTGCTGCGCCTGGAGTGCGCGTCGCTCGTGCTGGCGGACTCCGAGGGCACCAGCTCGGTGGACCCGGCGGAATTCCAGGCAGCCGCGCCTGATCCGTTCTGCCTGCAGGAAGACGCGTGGCTGCGGCACCTCGAGCTCTCGCACCGCGACGTCGTCGGACTGCTGGCCCGGCACCTTCCGGAGCAGCTGCACGGCGGGCACATCCGCCCGCTGGGCCTGGACAAGTACGGCCTGCGACTGCGGGTGGAGTCCGCGGACGGCGATCACGACGTGCGGCTGGCGTTCTCCCGCCCGGTGAGCACGACCGAACACCTCGGCGCCGAACTCCGCCGACTCGTCGGCTGCCCGTTCCTTGCCCAACAACGCCAGGGCTGAAGCGCCGGGTGGGCTGAAGCGAACGGCCTGTTCACCTCAATAGACGGCACGAACAGGCCGTTCGCTCCACCCAACCCGACACGCGGAGAACTTCCAGCGCGTCAAGGGCACCCCGACCCGCTACGAAGTCGCCCGGATCGAAGGCCGGGACCGGATGTTCGAGTGGTTCGAGGAAGGCGGCCACCAGGCCGACATTCCGGCCCTCCGCCGCCTGCACCCGGCGCTGCTAGACGTCGAGGAATTCCCGCAGCGCCAGCCCTGACAGATGCCCGTTGGGAACTCGCTGTGCGGCGTTGCTTTACCTACGCGTCGCAGGTACGAAGCGAACGGACCGTTCACCTCAATAGACGGCACAAACGGTCCGTTCACCCCATCCCACCAACACCTGCGCCGCTCCGCGTGAATGAAGCGAACGCACCGTTCACCTCAATAGATGGCGCGAACAGGCCGTTCGCTTCACACCCCTCGCTGGTTTAGTCGTCCGTGCAGTGTTCGGAGCTCAGGGGTGTCAGGCGTTGGATGCGTCCGTCGCGGAAGCGCAGCGGCTCGACGCCCGGCCCGACCAGCATCGCTTCGTCCACCGCGCCGCGGCGGGTGAGAATCCACAGGAACGAGTGCGCCACGATCGACGCGCGGCCGGGCCGGGTTCCGTCGACGAACCGCACCAGCAACCCGCTCGGGTCGATCTGCCGCAACTCCACCAGAACGCCGTCCCGGACGCCGAACACGTCGGCCGAGCCGAGCGACGCGTCGAGCACCTCGAAGCGGCGCAGCGCCTCCAGCACTCGCACCGCGTGTTCGGTGTCCGCCGAGCCCCACACGAACACGTCCATGCCCACCTCCGCCGGACCGACGTCGATCCGACGCAGCGGGAGCGGTGCGCCGTTCCGAACGGGCTTTCCCGGTTTTGCCAGACCTCGAACGACCGCCCGCGCGCATCACCGATCCGGGTACGGTTCGTCGCGTGAGCACCTTGCGCGTATGGCTGACCCCGACCCGGCCCGGCGAGCCCGCGGTGATCGCGGACCGAGCGGAGCGCAAGGCGATCATCATCGAGCTGGTCGTGGTCTTCGCGGTGACCCTCGGGCTCTCCGGCCTGCAAAGCCTGCTCTCCCTGCTGGACGCCCTGATGCGCCCGGAGCCGCTGGCCGACCAGCACGCCGCCATCAACGTCCCGCAGGCCGAGCTCGGACTGATCGACATGCTGGCGCAGCTGACGAACGTGCTGCGGCTGTGCGCCTGGGGCGGTCTGGGGGCGTTCCTGCTGTGGCGTGGCGGGATAGCGCTGTGGCGGGTCGGCCTGGACCGGTCGCGGCCCGGCCGGGACCTCGCCGGCGGGCTCGGGCTCGCGGCCCTGATCGGCATCCCCGGCCTGGGCCTGTACCTCGTCGCGCACGCCCTCGGCCTCAGCCTGACCGTGCAACCCTCCACCTTGGACGCGGCGTGGTGGCGGGCACCGGTGCTGACACTGGCCGCGTTCGGCAACTCCTTCGCCGAAGAGGTCTTGGTGGTGGCCTACCTGCTGACCAGGCTGCGGCAGCTGGGCTGGTCGGAGAACCGGGCGCTGTGGCTGTCGGCGGTCCTGCGCGGCAGCTACCACCTGTACCAGGGCTTGGGCGGGTTCGTCGGAAACGTCGTGATGGGCCTGGTCTATGGGCGCGCCTGGCAGCGCACGAACCGCCTGTGGCCGTTGATCGTCGGCCACGCGCTGATCGACGTGGTGGCCTTCGTCGGCTACGCCGCCCTGCGCGGCCGCGTCGGCTGGCTCCCCTGAAAGACTGTTTCCAGAAGCGTTTTGCGTGGCCGTGCGGGTAGCGCAACCTCAGACGCCGCCTGGACTTCGGGAGCCCCGATTCGCGTATGACCAACAAGGCTTCGCGGCTGTCCTCGCCAAACAACGTCTGAGAACTCGCGGCGATGCAAGCTGCGTGCGTGGGTCAAGCGGCTTTCGCCGCTTCAAAGACAAAGATCGAACCAGTCTGAGCTGAACCAATCTGCCACCGCGCGCAATGATTCGACCGTGAACTGCTCCAATTTGTTTAATGACTGATCGAAATCATCGCCGATGACGGACGTTTCGATTCGTTGCGATTAGGCTACAAGTCGTGACCGAACCACACGCCCAGAGCGAGGTCGGCCCGCTGCACGCGGCGCTGCTGCACCGGCCGGGCACGGAACTGAAGCGGCTCACGCCGCGCAACAGCGACCAACTCCTGTTCGACGCGATCCCCTGGGTCGATCGCGCGCAGGAGGAGCACGACGCGTTCGCCGAGGTGCTCCGCAACCGGGGCGTCGAGGTGCTGCTGCTGCGCGACCTGCTCAACGAGGCGCTGCACGACACGCGCGCCCGGGCCGCGGCCGCGCTCGCGAGCGTGGACGAGCTCAAGCTGGGCGAGGACATCGCCGACACGCTGCGCTCGCACCTGTCCAGCGTGGACAACGCCGCGCTGGCCCAAATCCTGATCGCGGGCATGACGTTCGAGGAACTGCCCGCCGCCGAGGGCCAGTCCCTGGTCCGCCGGATGCACCACCCGCACGACTTCGCCATCGACCCGCTGCCGAACCTGCTGTTCACCCGCGATTCTTCGGTGTGGATCCGCGACCGGGTCGCGATCGCGGCCCTCGCGATGCCCGCGCGCCGCCGCGAATCCGCGCTCACCGACCTGATCTACGCCTACCACCCGAGGTTCTCGCACTCCGCCCGGGCCTACGGCGCGCACTCCGCGCCCGTCGAGGGCGGCGACGTCCTGCTGCTCGCGCCGGGCGTGGTGGCCATTGGGGTCGGCGAGCGCACCACCCCGGCCGGCGCGGAGTCGCTGGCCCGCTCGATGTTCGCCGACGATCTGGCGCACACCGTGCTGGCCGTGCCGATCGAGCAGGCCCGCGCCTCGATGCACCTGGACACGGTGTGCACGATGGTCGACCGCGACGCGGTGGTGATGTACCCGGCGATCCAGCACTCGCTGGAGGCCTTCACCCTGCGCCCGCTGGATGGCGAGCTGAAGGTGTCCGGCCCGACGCCCTTCCTGACCGCTGCGGCGGAGGCGATGGAAATCGACCACCTTCGGGTGATCGACACCGGCCTGGACCCAGTGACCGCGGAGCGCGAGCAGTGGGAGGACGGGAACAACACGCTCGCGGTGGCACCGGGCGTCGTGGTGGCCTACGAGCGCAACGCGGAGACAAACGCCCGGCTGGAGGAAGCCGGAATCGAGGTGCTGCGGATCAGCGGCTCCGAACTAGGCTCCGGCCGAGGCGGCCCCCGATGCATGTCCTGCCCCATCACCCGCGCCCCATTGCACCCCTGAAAACAGATTTCGCCGACGACGAAACATCCCCGATCACTTGACCAGGGGACGGGCGAAGGGCGCCTTTGACAGACCAAATCGGCCAAAGACGCCTTTCACCCGGAACGAATCACTCTAATCGGTGACGAGTTTCGAAACTTCGGCACTTTCGGTAGCCGAGGCAGCACTACCAGCACAAACAGCATAGGTTTGCCTTGGCTTAATTGTCCGAGGATTGCCTTCGCTAAATAGAGAAGAACCAAGGCCAACCATACCATTATTAGGTTTACCTGAAATGTATCTGGACTGATTCCAGAGTATATTTAAGGCATGGCTGTCACCGCGAAGAAGATTCACCACAAGGAATCCAAGTTCGAGCACCTGCTGCAGGAGCAGGTCCGGAATGAATTCACCGCCTCGCAGCAGTACCTCGCGGTCGCGGTCTGGTTCGACAACGAGGACCTGCCGCGGCTGGCCGCGCACTTCTACCGTCAGGCGCTGGAAGAGCGCAACCACGCGATGATGATCGTCCAGTACCTGATGGACAACAACATCAAGCCGACCATCCCGGCCATCGAGCAGGTTCGCAACGACTTCACCGAGACCCGCGAGCTCGTCGCGCTCGCCCTGGAGCAGGAGCGCGAGGTCACCCGCGAGGTCGAGACGCTGGCCAGGACCGCCCGCGAGGAGGGCGACTACCTCGGCGAGCAGTTCATGCAGTGGTTCCTGAAGGAGCAGGTCGAGGAGGTCTCCTCGATGTCGACGCTGCTGAACGTGGTCGACCGGGCCAAGGGCAACCTCTTCGACGTCGAGAACTACCTGGCCCGCGAAACGGTCGGCGACGACGGAGTCGACGCAACGGCTCCCAGGACGGCTGGCGGCGCCCTCTGAGCCGCCCCACCGCCGGAAGCCCGCGCCGGATGAGCCGCGGGGCCTCCGGCTGGGTGGCGGCTACTGCCCGGGGGTGTTGGGTTCGGTCGCCGGGTGTTGCGACGACGTTTGGCTCGGGGAGCTGGTGACCGACGGCTCGGAGGTCGTCGGGTCCGGCTCCGAGGTCGTCGTCAGCAGGATTTCCGGTGGCGGCGGCTTCCGGATCGGTGTGCCCGTCGGGCTCGGTTGCGCCGGGACCTGTCCCGGCGGCTGCTGCACCGGGGGCGGGGCCGGTGGCTGCTGCGACGGCTCCAGCGGCGTGGTCGAGCGCGGTTTCGGCTCCGGCTGCACAACGGGCGGCACGGCTGGCTGCAGCGGATCGTCCGACTGGTGGCTGACCAGCGCGATCCCGCCTCCAACCAGCAGTACCGCGCCGAGTGCGCTGCCCGTCGCGGCCAGCATGCCGTTGCGCTGCCGGCGGCGACGCGCGGCGGCCACCAGCGACCACTCCGCCCCGGTACGCACCGGGATGTCCAGCTGGTCGTCCCGGAAGACCCGTTGCAGCTCGTCCTCCAGATCCATCACACGTCACCTCCTTCCACCAACGGCCCGAGCCGCTTGCGCAGCGTCGCCAGCGCCTTGCTGGCCTGGCTCTTCACCGTTCCGCAGCTGACGCCGAGCGTCTCGGCGATCTCCAGCTCGGAAAGCCCCTCGTAGTAACGAAGCACGACCACCGCGCGTTGCCTCGGCGGCAGCGATCGCAGCGCGACCCACACCGGCTCGTGCTCCAGGCGATCCTGCTGGATGGCGGCGGGGACGTCCGGGAAGTCGGCGAGCAGCGTTTCGCGGCGCGTCCGCCGCCAGCGGCTGACGTGCGAGTTCGCCATCGCCTTGCGCACGTAGGCACTGGGGTCCGCGCAGTTTTGGCTGATCTTCGCCCACCTGGCACCGACCTTCTCCAGCACGGTCTGCACCAGGTCTGCGGCGTCGTGCGGATTGCCGGTCAGGGCATGGCCGTAGCGGATCAGCCCGGGCAGTGCCACCCGGACGAATTCCGCGAAGTCATCTTCTGTCGCCGCCATGTCCCCCCGACGCGCCCGCCCGCGATAGACACCGGACGCCTCGGCGGCGGTCGGCACGACGGGTAGGTGCGCGGTCACCCCTCCACCCCCTCAACGTCAGGTATCGCCGAGGGGGGACACGCCGCAACGCGCCGATGGGTTGCCGGACGCCGCCATTGATCACTCGATCGGAGCAACGAGCCGGGGGAATTCGCGGGGTGTCCCGTGCCGTGCCCGGCGGAGCAGACCGCGGTTTCAATTGAAACTGTCGGTCAACGTGTTCCGGGTTTGGTGACCAGTTTCAATTGAAACTGGTCACACCCAGCGCACAGTGGTCAGGTGCCCGTTCCGGTGAGCGTTTTCATCCTGGCCGATCCGCCCTCGCAACCGGCACCTTCACGGATCAGCGGATGGTGACTTGGCGGCCGCGGAGGCCGTCGCGGGCGCGCCGCTCCGCCACGTCCAGCGGCTCTGAGTCCAGCGAGCCGAGGGCCTCCGCCAGCCGGCGCCCGAGCTCCGCGGCGGGCTCGTCCCACTCGCGCGCGTGCTTCTCGCGGTCGAGGTCCCACACCGGCACCAGCAGGCCGTGCGCGCGGAAGGATCCCGCGTACTTGCTGTCCTCGCCCAGCGTCAGCTCGCCCCGGGCGGACAGCCGCGCGAGTGCCGCCAGCAGCTGCTCCTCCGGCTCCGGACGCACCCACCGCAGGTGCGCCTTCTCGCCCGCGTCCACCCAGTACGCGGATTCCACACCTTCGGCGGTCAGCCGCTCGGTGGGCATGATCGCCGCGTTCGCCCGCTCCAGGGACAGCGCGACCTCGCCGGTCGGCTCCACGTCGTCGGGCAGCCACCAGATGAAGTCCTTGTGCAGCTCGACGTCCAGCGCCGCGGCCGGGTCGAGCAGGTCCTGCAGGCGGTTGGGGACGGTGCCCGCCTCGGCCGTCTCCGGGCCCACCACCGACAGCGATTCGCCCAGTTCGGCGGCCTGAACCCACTCGACGGCGCGCGCGAGATCCCGGCTGATATCACCGGAATGGGTCTGCACCTGCAGCCCGATGAAGGCCTTGTCGTCGTTGCGCCGCAGCGCCGCGGCGGCCATCGGGAGCACTGTCGCGAGGGTGACTTCGCCTTCGCCGCGCAGCGGCAGCTTCGCCGTCGCCGACGGCACGAACTCGCGCAAGGCCACCAGCTCGCACTCCGCGGCCAGCCCCTCGAAAGGCCTGGTCACGATCACGTCGGCGGCACCACCAGCGGCACCGTGGCAAGCCTTGTAGCGCTTCCCGGAACCGCACGGGCAGGGCTGGCGCGGCTTGATCCCGGTGTCCGCCTGAGGCTTGGGTGCGGTTCGCTTCGACACTGCAAATCCCCTCGCTCGCGGTCAATCCGCCGTGACGCTACCGAACTGCGCGGACTCCGATTCAGCCAGGTGGAAGCGGGTGGACGCGGGTGAGTTGGTGGCCACGAAGCGCACTCCGGCGCGGCGGCACAGCTCGACGTCGGCGGGGTCGTCGACCGTCCAGCAGTACGTGTCGCGGCCGAGCGCGGCGACGCGCGCGACCAATCCCGGGTCCTCGCGCAGCAGCCGGATGTCCGGGCCGGCGAGGTCCGCCCACGGCGGCAGCACCCCGGACCGCCACGAGCTGCGGAAACGGTCGAACAGCAGGACGGTCGGCACCCCGGGCGCGGCCTCGCGGAACCGGCGCACCGCCGACTGGGAGAACGACATCATCAGTACCGGCGAGCTCTCCGGGTCCGTGGGCGCCGCCAGCCCGTGGCGGGCCAGCAGCGCGACGAGCTTGTGCTCCACCAGCCCGCCGTATCGGACCGGGTGCTTGGTCTCGATGAACAGCCGGACCGGCCGCGAGTGGTCCCGGACCAGGCCGAGGAGTTCGTCGAGGGTCAGCACGCCGTGCTCGGGCGTTGCGGCCGGGCGGCGCACCAGCTCGTCCGCGGACACCGGCGGTTCCTGGTGCCAGCCGCCGAAGTCCACTTCAGACATCGAGGCGACGGTGAGCTCGCTGACCACGCCGCGGCCGCTGGAGGTCCGGTCGATGCGGCGGTCGTGCACGCACACGAGCCGGCCGTCCCGGCTGACCCGGATATCGCATTCGAGTGCATCGGCGCCCTGCTCCAGGGCCAGTTCGTAAGCACCGTGGGTGTGCTCGGCGCGATGCGCAGAGGCCCCTCGGTGCGCAACGACGTCGGGGGTCGGTTGCCGCACGGCGCCCATTATGCGGGCGACCTCGATCCACTTCCGGCATCTGTGACACATCACAACGCCGCCGCACCCGCGATGAGGCGCTGTTCCGCCTGCTCAGCTGCCGTGAGCGCTATTGCCCCAGAACCACTCACGGACGCTCAGCAGAGCAGAAGGATCAGCGCGGGGCGCGTGCGGAACGCGTGGCTCGGGGTGCGGGCGGAGCCGCGCGGACGGCCCGGACGCGGAGGTGCTTGAGCTCCGTCGGGTCCATCGGGGCGAGCAGCCGCATCAGGTACTTGATCAGGCGCGCGGTCAGGATCGCCAGGAGCGTGACCAGGGCGTTGTTGAGCGCGTGCAGCAGCACTCCGTCGGCCATTGCCTGGACGCTGTCGAAGAACCCCCAGACGAACGCGAGCCAGCCGAACAGCAGCGTCGTCGCCCACGCCGCCCACCACAGCCGGAGGCGCAGCGTCGGGGACGGTCGCGCGCCACGCTCCCGCACTCCCTCCGCGACGAGCACCGAATGCTCCAGCTCGGCCAGCGCCGAGCCCGGCACGGTGAGGTTCAGCCCCGGGACCAGGACTCCGACGACCACCTGCCAGTCCGGTCGGGCGTTCTGCACGCCGATGCGCTCGGCGGCCGCGGCACGCGCCCGCAGTCCCCACAAGACGACGAGAACGCCGGAGAGCACGCCCAGCACCCAGAGGACCACGCCGGCCGTGCCGACCAAGGCGTCGGAGATCGCCAGCGCCGTGCGCGGCAGCGCCTGGCCGCGGCTGATCAGCAGCAGCACGTACCGCCAGCCCTCGGCGAATGTCGCCAGCGCCGCGATCGCGGTGGTGATCCACAACGCCACCACCGCCGTCCCGGCGGCGGACTCCGACCGCACCATCGGATCCGCGTGCGGCCGCAGCGGCAGGGCCAGCGGCCACCGCCACGCAAGCAGCGGGAATCCCCAGCGCGGCACGGCCGGGTAGGCCGGCGGGCCGGTGTAGCGGCGCGGTCGGCGCGGGGGACGGATCCGCCGCGGGCCGCCAGGCGGGGTGGCGACCCACTGCACGCGCGGCCCGGGGCCGGGAGGTCGGACCGTCACAGCACGTACGGCTCGCTGTCGGCGTCATCGGAGACCAGCGGACGACCGATGGCCGACCAGCCGTTCATGCCGCGCTCGACGTTGATCGCGTCCCAGCCGATGGCGTTGAGGTACGCGGTGACCTTCGCCGACCGGCCGCCGGAGCGGCAGATCACGTAGACCTGGTCGGCCTCCGGGATCTCGTCGAGCCGCTGCACGAGCGCGCTCATCGGGATGTGCACGGCCTCGGGAGCGTGCCCGGCCTGCCACTCGTCCGGCTCGCGCACGTCGAGCAGCACGCTGCCGTCGGGCAGCTGGGCGGGCAACTCCTCCGGCTGCACGCAGGGAACCTGATGACCGGGAACTGGGGTTGTCACACCCCCGATGCTGCCACGCGAGGCGTGGTACCCGCGTAAGAGGGCGCGCGGGCTCCGGGTCCGCTGCGCCACCCGGTTCGCACGGCCGGTCCGGTCAGGTGTGGACTCGAGCTGGAGAAGCCCTCGAGTTTTCCGCCTTGACCTGCAATTACTCCGGACGGATTCGAGGTTGTTCACACTTTCAGTCGGAGATCCGGATGGGAACGATGTTTTCGTGATCTTCCATGTAACAGTGTGCTGGCTCGATTCAGTTCCCTTCTCGGGATCAGTCCGTCAGGAAAGGAAGACATGTTTCGTCGAGCCATTCTCCGCTGGCCGAACGGCAGCGACTGGGGTCATCTGGCGACCGTTCCCGACGACGGCGGGTTGCCGCAGTTCGCCGGCTTCGTGCAGATGAGCGACTCGCGCGTGCAGGACCTTCTGGCCCGGATCGCCCCCAGACCGGCCGGCGGAGACATGTGGGAAGCGCATTTCACCACCAACGACTCCGAATCGGCCGCCGAGCTGATCGCGGCCTGAACGACCCCGTCGAACGACGAAGCGCCCCGCCCAGCTCGGCCGGACGGGGCGTCTCGTCGCTGCTACCGGATCAGTGCGAGATCGCCTTCTCGGCGCCCGCGCCGGTCAGCGACCGCACCTCCATTTCGGCGTACTTCTCGCTGTTGAACGGCTCCTTGCTCAGCACCGTCCCGAGGTAGCCGAGCAGGAACGACACCGGGATCGACACCAGACCTGGGTTCTTCAGCGGGAACAGCGCGAAGTCCAGCGACGGGAACATCGCGTCCTCGGCACCGGAAACGGCCGGCGAGAACACGATCAGCACGATTGTGACCGCGAGACCGCCGTAGATGCTCCACAGCGCCCCGGTGGTGTTGAACCGCTTCCAGAACAGCGAGTACAGCAGCGTCGGCAGGTTCGCCGAGGCCGCGACCGCGAACGCCAGCGCCACCAGGAACGCCACGTTCTGGCCGTTGGCCGCGATGCCGCCCAGGATCGACACGATGCCGATGACCACGGCGGTGATCCGGGCCACCTTGACCTCCTGGCCCTTGTCCTCGACCGCGCCCTTCTTGATCACGTTCGCGTAGATGTCGTGCGCGAACGAGGCGGACGCGGTGATGGTCAGGCCGGCGACGACAGCCAGGATCGTCGCGAACGCGACCGCTGAAATGAAGCCGAGCAGCAGCGGGCCGCCGATCTCCAGCGCCAGCAGCGGCGCGGCCGAGTTCACCCCGCCCGGCGCCTTCTTGATCACATCGGAGCCGACCAGCGCCCCGGCGCCATAGCCCAGCACCAGCGTGAACAGGTAGAACAGGCCGATCAGCCAGATCGCCCAGACCACCGAGCGGCGGGCTTCCTTAGCGGTGGGCACGGTGTAGAAGCGCATCAGCACGTGCGGCAGACCCGCGGTGCCCAGCACCAGCGCGATGCCCAGCGAGACGAAGTCCAGCTTGCTGGTCTCGGTCTTGCCGTACTGGGCGCCGGGGTTGAGCAGCTTGTCGCCACCCACGTCGGCGGCCGCGCCGAGCAGGCCGGACAGGTTGAAGCCGTACATGCCGAGCACCCAGACGGTCATCACGAAAGCGCCCGCGATCAACAGCGCCGCCTTGATGATCTGCACCCAAGTGGTGCCCTTCATGCCGCCGACCAGCACGTACAGGATCATCAGCGCGCCGACGACGGCGATCACCGCGGCCTGGCCGGCCTTGTTGGTGATGCCCAGCAGCAGAGCGACCAGGCCACCGGCACCGGCCATCTGCGCGAGCAGGTAGAAGAACGTCACGGCCAGGGTGGACAGCGACGCGGCGGTGCGCACCGGACGTTCCTTCATCCGGAAGCTGAGCACGTCGCCCATCGTGTACTTGCCGGTGTTCCGCAGCAGCTCCGCGACCAGCAGCAGCGCCACCAGCCAGGCGACCAGGAAGCCGATGGAGTACAGGAAGCCGTCGTAGCCGTAGACCGCGATCGCCCCGGCGATGCCGAGGAACGACGCCGCCGAGAGGTAGTCACCGGCGATCGCGATGCCGTTCTGCGGGCCGGTGAACGCGCGGCCTGCCGCGTAGTAGTCGGAGGCAGTCTTGGTGTTCCGGCTGGCCCGGAACACGATGACCATCGTGACCACGACGAACAGCCCGAAGATGGCGATGTTCAGCAGCGGGGACAGTGCGGCGATCACTTCTGGCCTCCTTCGACGGCGCTGTCCTGCTTGACGTCGTCCTTCTCCGCGGCGGCAGCGGCCGCGTCCTTCTCAGCGTCCTCGTCCCTGCCGTCGTCGGCCGAGATCTCTTCGGCGTCGCCGGACTTCTCGGCGTCGCCGGACTTCTCGGCGTCACCGGACTTCTCGACGTCACCGGACTTCTCGGCGTCCTCTGCCGGGTCGGCGGCGTCCGCCAGGCCCATCGCGGCGACCGGGGCCTTCTCGCCCGCGCCGCCTTCGAGGTTGTCCCGGATCTCCTCGGCGACCGGGTCGAGGTTCCGGTTGGCGTACCGCACGTACCAGGTGGTGATGGCGAACGTCGACACGAACTGCAGCAGGCCCAACACGAGACCGACGTTGATGTTGCCGACCAGCTTGATGCTCATGAAGCCGTGCGCGTAGTCGGCGAGCAGCACGTACACCAGATACCAGGCCAGGAACAGTGCCGAGACCGGGAAAACGAAGTTGCGCAGTCTGCGTCGCAGGTTGGTGAATTCGGGGCTGCTTTGGGCAGCGGCCCAGGTTTCGGCGTCAATACCGGACCCGGACCCGATTTGGTCCGTGGCGCTCACAGCGCTCCTCCCACAAGAAATGGCTCCGCCTCGGGTGCCGCCGGTACGGGAGCCTGCTGAATCAGTTCATCGCGGGAACGCTACGTAGTTCCACCACTGCTGTGAAGGCCCGTTGGGAGTATGCAAGCTAACGATCGAGTGAAGTTGACTCGGGGATCAGGACGCATCGAATTACGCCCGACCACCACGGCTTTCACCCATTCAGCCTATTGATTTTCAACTAGTCCAGAAATTCAAGCGCGAATAGTAATTACATTTGATTCAAAAATTACTCGAACAACACAAAGAACACGCTGGGTGATCACGGTCAGCGTTGGTGGCGGCGGCCCTTGGTCGGCTCCGGATTCGCGGTGCCCGCGGTGAGCCGGCGGTCGAGGAAACCGAGCCGGTCGGGCGCGTGCAACCGCAACATCACCCGCCCCACCTCGGCCGGGATCCGCGCCCGGGTCGCCCGGCTGACCAAGCAGGTCACCGCGAACGCGATCGGCACGGTGATCAGCGCCGGCTGCCCGACCAGCGTCGCCCACCAGCTGTCTGAGTCTTCGGCGAAGTCCGTGAACACCACCGCGATCAGCACCAGGCTCCCGCCCGCCACCATGCCGCTGGCCGCCCCCGCCGAGGTGAGCCCGCGCCACCAGATCCCCAGGACCAGCACCGGGCAGAACGTCGAAGCCGCCATCGCGAACGCCAACCCCACGCTGCGCGCGATGTCGTGGTTGTCCGCGGGCAGCGCCAGCAGCGTCGGCACCAGGCATGCCACCACGGCGACCAGCCGGAAGTCGAACGTCCTGCCGCGCACCACCTCGCGCGAGGACAGCACCCCGGCCACGCTCACCACCAGCCCCGACGAGGTCGACAGGAAGGCGGCGAAGGCCCCGGCCGCGGTGATCGCCGCGAGCAGCCCGCCCACCCAGTTGCCCAGCATCGCCTGCGGCAGCAGCAGAACCGCCGCATCGGTCTCACCGGTGACCAGCAACTGCGGCACGTACAGCCGGGACAGCAGCCCGAAGATCGTCGGGAACAGGTAGAACGCGCCGAGCATGGCCAGCACGAAGAGGGTGGTGCGGCGTGCGCCGGTCCCGCTCGGATTGGTGTAGAAGCGGGCCAGCACGTGCGGCAGCCCCATCGTGCCCAGGAAGGTCGCGACGAGCACCGAATACGTTTCGAGCAGCCTGGAAAGCCCGTCGCCGTGCGGCCGCAGCCAACTGGCGTTGTCCGGTTCGGCCGCCGAGACGACCGGGACCGCCGCGCCCGCAGGGAACCGCAGTTCGGTGCCGGCCGCCATCGAGTACTCGCCGGACTGCAGGTAGATCGCGCCCGAGCCGTCGGCCAGCCACACCGGCTGGCTTACCTGCAACCGCACGTCGGTGTCGATGCACACTGCCGTGTCGCGCTGGAAGACCGGCGGCATCGGTTCGTCGAGCGTCCGGTGCGGCGCCCCGTTGAGGAACACCGCGAACAGCGCGAACGCGGGCACCGTGATCGCGAACAGCTTCACCCAGTATTGGAAGGCCTGCACCAGCGTGACGGCCCGCAGCGCGCCGGTGGCCACGATGAGCAGCACGATCACCGCGACCGCGAAAACCCCTACCCAGTAAGGAACTCCGACGATCGCCGCCAGGGTCAGCCCGGCTCCCTGCAGCTGCGGCACCAGGTAGAGCCAGCCGATCAGCACCACCAGCGCGGTGCACAGCGACCGCAGCCGCAGCGAATCCAGCCGGGCCTCGGCGAAATCCGGCAACGTGTACGCACCGGAGCGGCGCATCGGCGCGGCGACGAACAGCATCAACGCCAGGTACCCGGCGGCGAAGCCGATCGGGTACCAGAGCGCGTCCACGCCGTCCTTGAGCACCAGTCCCGCGACGCCCAGGAACGACGCCGCCGACAGGTACTCACCTGAGATCGCGACCGCGTTGCGCTCTTCGCGCACCAGTTGCCGCGCGGCGCAGAAGTCGGACGTGGTGCGCGCCGACCGGGAACCCCAGATCCCGATGCCCAGGGTCGCCGCGACGATCAGCACGACGCCTAGCAGGGACCAAGAACTCGAAACCATCGCACCTCGCCGCCCCAGGAAGGTGGAAATCCGTCGTCGATCATGCGGGTCACTGCTCCACCATGTGGGTGAAGTCCCGCTCGTGCCGTTCCGCGTTCCGGGTGCACAGGTACCCGATCAGCACCAGGAACGGATAGATCAGCACGCCGAGCAGCAGCCAGGTCACCCGGAAGCCCAGCACCTCCAGGTCTCCGATCGCCGGCACCCCCCAGAACAGCAACGGCAGCCCCAGCAACACGGCCGCCACCACCCCGGTCAGCACCAGCGCGCTGCGCAGCTGCACCTTCACCAGGTGCCGGACCAGCACCTCGCCGACACTGGTCTGCTCCTCCAGCTCCATGATGATTCGCGCGACCTTCCGGGTGCGGCGGTCGGCGAGCACCACGCGCTTGCGGCGCGGCCGGGGCGTGCCGTCCCCCAGCCGCGCCCGGATGTCGAAGCCGTGGTCCGGGCTCATCCCGGCGAACCGCGGTTCACTGCTGGCCCCAGCCCTGCCGTGGCGCCCGGACCAGCCGGTCCTTCAGCTCGCGGGTGTGCCGGCGGCTGACCGGCAGTTCCTTGGCCGGACCGCCGCCGAGCACTACCGAATACCCGGACGACGACATGCGCAGCTCGGTGACCAGCGGTAGCGACACCAGGAACGACCGGTGGATGCGCAGGAAACCGGCTTCCGCCCAGCGCTCTTCCAGCTGCGCCAACGGGATTCGCACCAGGTGCGAATCCTCGGCCGTGTGCAGCCTGGCGTAGTCGCCCTGGGCCTCGACCCAGCGTACGTCCTTGCGGGGGATCATCCGGGTGGTGCCGGCGAGCTCGACCGGGATGACCTCGTCGTCGTCGGCCGCCGGGGCCTCCAGCGCGCGCGTGCCCTTGGCGGACTGGGCCTTGTTCTTCTCGATCGTGCGCAGCGCGCGGTCGATGCGTTCTGCGTTGGCCGGTTTCATGATGTAGTCCAGCGCGCCGACCTCGAACGCCTCCAGCGCGTTCTCCTCGTGCCCGGTGATGAACACCAGGGCCGGTGGATTGCGGAAGGCGGTGAGCACTCTGGCCAGTTCCATCCCGCTCAACCCGGGCATCGAGACGTCCGCGAATACAGCGTCCACAATGGACTGGTCGTCGTCGCGCCTGCTGATCAGATCGGGGTCGTCGCTACGCAGCAGACGCAGCGCCTCGGCCGCGTCGAATGCGGTCAGCACCCGCCCGACCCGCGAGTTGCTGCCGAGCAGGTACTTCATCTCGTCCAGCCCGGCCATCTCGTCATCGACGGCCAGAACGACGAGCCCCGCTTGATTCTCTCGTGTACTCAATGCAACGCCATATCCTGCCGCGCCCACGGCGCACTGGTGTCCTTGATCGAGCATCGGCCCCCACCCGCTGGAGCGGCCCCTAGCCACGCCAGTCGTCGAGTGAGGTCAGTCACGCCTGCCAACCAAACTAGTTGCTAACGGAGAGCACAGGACAGCAGGGGGTGCACGGCACGGAATTCCGCTCAACAGCAACGATTTTAGCCTGATCAGCCTATTGCATAGGGCTGAACGAGTGAGCGCTTCCGCAACAAGGTCTACGCAGTGCGAGCACGCCGATTACCCTGCGTTTGCAAGGGATTCGTCAAGATCAAGTGATGGTTCCGCCCTGTCCGTCAGTACTTTTTGGATGCTATAGCGCAAAGTACTCGCGGTGGCTGATCCCCCTTCAGATTTCGGGAAATACGGCGATCCCCCTTCAGATTTCGGGAAATACGTCCTTGAAGCGGTGCAGCCGCTTGGCCCACCCCCGCAACCGGCACCGCCGCAGGTCCTCAACAGTGCCTTGCGGGGACACCCCGCACCCCGAGCTTTTCCCGAGGACAGCCCCGACGCGACGTAATGGACTACGTGCGCCGGGGATCCCGGAGTCGAGAAGGCCTCTGAGGTTCCGTCACCCGCACCGCCAAGCAAGGCGCGTTCGGAAACGGGATCACAGCCCGAAGCGGTTCCACATGGCGCGGTGCTCCAGCGCTTCCACGGCGGCCAGCACGGAATCCGCACCGCTGCGGCCGAAACCGACCGACGACGTCATGCCCAGCCGGGCCAGCAGCGGCTTGCGCGGCTCCACCGTCATCAGGTGCGCTTCCGGGAACTTCTGCTTCACGATGTCCCGCAGCGTGCCCAACCCGTCGACCAGACCGAACTCCTCGGCCTTCGTGCCGGTCCAGATCTCGCCGGAGAACAGGTCGTCGTCCGCGCCGTTCAGCTTGCCGCCGCGGCGCTTGCGCACCCAGGCCCGGAACTGCTCGTGCAGCTCGTCCTGCAGTCCGCGCAGCCACTGCACGTCCTCTTCCTTCTCCGGGCGGAACGGGTCGAGCCGCACCTTGTGCGTGCCAGCGGTGTGCACCCGGCGCTCCACGCCGAGCCTCTCCAACAACCCGGTGAGCCCGAAGCTGGCGCTGACCACACCGACGGAACCGACCAGCGACGTCGGGTGCGCGTAGATCTCGTCGGCCGCGCAGGCCAGCCAGTAGCCGCCGGAGGCCGCGACGTCCTCGCAGAACGCCAGCACCGGCACCTGCTTCTCCTCGGCCAGGCCCCGGATCCGGTCGGACACCAGCGCCGACTGGGTCGCCGACCCGCCCGGCGAGTTGATCGACAGCACCACGGCGCTGAGCCGGTCGTGCCCGAACGCGCGGGTCAGCGCGGATTCCACGGTCTGCAGCGAAATCGTCGACCGGCTCATCGGCGATGGCGTCGGCGTGATGACGCCGTGCAGCTTCACCACGGCGACCACCGGCCCGCGCTCAGCACGCTCGGCGAGCTTCCCGGGCAGCTTCGAGGACAACTTCCCGGTCAACATGTCGGTGAACTTCTGCGGCGCCTTCTCGTCCATACCTCGACGTTACCGGCTCAGCTGCGCCCCGGCCGCCAACCCGACGTCCGGCTCGTCGATCGCCTGCGGCGGGACGGGCCGGACGCCCGGCGCGAACTTCGGCACCCGCATGATGACCTTCATGCCCGCGCCCTTCTCGGTCTCTACGACCAGGCCGTAGTCGCTGCCGAAGGTCGCCCGCATCCGGTTGTTGATGTTGCCGAGCCCGACGTGCGCGCCGGTCAGGTGCGCGTTGGCCAGTTCCGCGTCGAGCAGCTCCGGGTCCATCCCGATGCCGTCGTCGTCCACGCTGATCAGCGCCTCGGTGCCGTTGTCCTCGGCGATCACCGACACGGTGCCGCCGCCGGGCTTGTTCGCCAGGCCGTGCCGGACGGCGTTCTCCACCAGCGGTTGCAGCGCCAGGAACGGCACTACCACCGGCAGCACCTCCGGAGCGATCCGGAGCTGCACGTTCAGCCGGTCCGGGCCGAAGCGGGCGCTCTCCAGCGTGAGGTAGCGGTCGATGTTGCGGATCTCGTCGGCCAGCGTGGTGTAGAGCCCGCTGGTGCGGAACGAGTAGCGGGTGAAGTCGGCGAACTCCTGCAGCAGGTCCCGTGCGTGCTCCGGGTCGGTGCGGATCAGCGAGCCGATGGTGTTCAGCGCGTTGTAGATGAAGTGCGGCGAGATCTGCGCCCGCAGGGCGCGCACCTCGGCCTTGGCCAGCCGCTCCTTGGACTCCTGCAGTTCGGCCAGTTCCAGCTGGGTCGACACGTGGTTGGCGACCTCGGCGGCCGCGCGCAGCAGCCGCTTCCGGTCGCCGCCCGCGATGATGGTCAACGCGCCGCGGCTCTCGCCCTCGACCTCCAGCGGCACCACCACGGCGTGCCGCATCGGGCAGGGCCGGTGGTCGCAGATCACGTCGCCGTGGTCGAGGAACTCGCGCTTGCCGGTGCGCAGCACCTGCTCGATCTTGGTCCGCAGGTCCGCGTAGTGGTAGTTGGCCTCGCCGTCCCAGCTCAGCAGGGTGCCGTCGGCGTCGACGATGCCGACGGCGACGCACGCCAGCAGCTCCCGCAGGTGCGGCGCTGTCTTGTCGGCGGACTCCTGGTTCAGTCCCGCACGCAGGTGGGGGGCCGCACTGGTCACCCGGTGCAACGCCGCCAGCGTGGCGTCCTCCACGGAGGTGCTCACCCTGCGCGCCCGGCACAGCAGCACGAACATGCCGAGCACGGCGAGTGCGGCGAGCGTGGTCAGGACCGTCCGCTCAGTCAACATCTCGGGCACAACATCAATCTTCTCGGCCGACACGCTTGGAATCAAGGCGGCTACGCTCAGTGCACCGTTTCCGTCGGTAAGCGGTACCTCACTATTCCATTCAGCGGAAAAAGATGACTCGACCAGCGGCAACAGCCTGTGCACAACCGGGCCAGTTGTCCACAGACTGTGGACAACTACTTCAGCAATCGCGACAACCGGCGGTCCGCCAACGGCCTGCCGCCGGTCTGGCAGGTCGGGCAGTACTGCATCGACCGGTCCGCGAAGGACACCTCCCGGACCGTGTCGCCGCACACCGGGCACGGCATCCCCGCGCGCCCGTGCACCCGCATCCCCGATCGCTTCTCGGCCTTCAGCCGCGCCGCGTCCTGTTTCAGCGAACGCTGCACGGCATCCCGCAAGATCTCCTGCACGCTGCTGTGCAGCCGTTCGACCGTAGCGGCGTCGAGCTTGCCCGCCGTCGCGAACGGCGACAGCTTCGCGGCGTGCAGGATCTCGTCGGAGTAGGCGTTGCCGATCCCGGCCAGCGCGGACTGGTCAGTGAGCAGTGTCTTGATCCGCTCGGTGCGTCCCGCCAGGACCTCGGCCAACCCGGCCGCGTCCAGGCCCAGCGCATCCGGCCCCAGCTTCGCGATCCCCGGCACCTCCGCGGGCGAAGCGACGACCCAGGCCGCCAGCTTCTTCTGCGTGCCCGCCTCGGTCAGGTCGAAACCCGCACCGCCTAGGTGGACCCGCAGCGCGATCGGCCCCTTGCCGGGCTTCGGCGGCACCGGCGACAGGTCGTCCGACCAGCGCAACCAACCGGCCCGCGCCAGGTGGAACACCAAGTGCAGCCCATCGCAATCGAGGTCGAGGTACTTGCCGTGCCGCACCGCACCGGTGACGGCACGACCGTGCAGCTCCGTCCACGGCGGGCTGGCGGTCTTCAACACGCTCATCGACGCCACATCGATGCGCGCCACGGTGCGGCCCACGGCGTTGTCGCGGAGGTGCTGGGCCAACGCCTCCACCTCGGGAAGTTCCGGCACCGGTCCAGTGTGCCAGCGAAAGTCGTTCTGACCTGCCAGTACGCCCCAGCTTTTGGGGCAGATTTGAGGCAGAAATGCATCCAACGACGCATGACGGGCGCCTGGTCGCCTGCGCGAGCCTGTCGTGGGCAAGTGCCGACGTCGATCGTGTGCCTGATCGCTGAGGGCACGATCACGGAAGAGTCCACCGGCACCGTGATCCGTGTCCGGCACGCGCAGCTCTGGTTTCCGCTCGTCCCGTTCTCGAACCCGTACCACTCCAATCAGCGGTGCATCAAGCAGTACGAGCGGTGGCTCGACGACAACGGCCACTATGACGGGGTGCTGCGCGAGAAGCTGCGGCGCGACCAGTTCATCGCCAAGGGCAAGGGCATGGCCTTCCACATCTTCCAGTACGCCCCGACCCGGTGGAGAGCGCACGGTCGCTACTACTGGAGATGGTGACCGCGCAAAAAACGGAAGCGCCCGCCCGGTACCAGATCTACCGGGCGGGCGCTTCTTGTTGTGGGTCAGGCGTCGAACTTGCCGCCCTTGATCGCGGCGACGAACGCCGACCACTGCTCACGGCTGGCGGTGAAGTACCCGGCGGCGCGGTTCTTGGTGTCGCGCACGGCGGTGCCGTCACCAGCGCGGCCGACCTCGACGCAGTTTGTCTGGTTCCCGCTGTAGCTGCTCTTGCGCCAGCGGCTTGTCTGGTTCATGTCGTAGGCTCCATATCGTCAGCGATTTCCGCGATGAGCGCCGTTGTGGCGGCGGCGCTCATCGCAAGCCGGCGGAGAGTATCCGCGGCGGCCTGGTAATCCTTCACATCCCCGGCATCGGTGATCGTGGTGCTCGATCGGTAGTGCTCAAGGTGCACAACCGGTTTGGTGCGGTCGAACTCCAACAGCACGAACGGCCCCTCGAGCGCCGGGGTGTAGGTGTGATCCGCTGGCAGCACTTGGACCGTGACGTTGTCCAGCTCGGACCATTTCACCAGCTGCCGCAGCTGCTCGAGCATCACCGACGTGTCGCACGGCGGGTGCCGCAGCGCGTTTTCTCCGATGATCGCGACGAAATCGACTGGGTTGCGACGCGTGAGCACATCGCGGCGGCCGAGCCGGAACGTCACCCGCTGGTCTGCTTCGCCACGCGTAGCGCCCGCGCCGATCATGATCGATCGTGCGTAGTCAGCTGTCTGCAGCAGCCCGGGAATCAACAGCGGCTCGACATCGGTGATCCGCTCCGCAGTGCGCTCGTACTCGGTGAGCGCCGCCAACTGCCGGTCAACGCCAGGCGCCACCCAGTTCGGATCGCCAGCATCGCGTGCGAGTTCGAGCAGCCGATCACGCTCGGGGCCGGTGACACCGAGGATCCCGAGCACTGCGCCGGTGTCCGCTTCGCTCGGCGTCAGCTTGCCGTTTTCCCAGCGCGACACGTGAGTGTGCGAGCGGCCCAGCTGTGCGCCGAGCTGGTGCGTTGTCAGCCCAGCGGCTTTGCGCGCCTGCCGAAGCTCGGCGCCCAACTGCCGCGCTCGGGGCGTGTCTGCGGTGCTGGCCATGCACCGATCCTAGCCAGCGCAACCCCTCGACGAACATCACCACACGTTTGGTGCATTGCCATTTTGTGCATGCACCATCATTCTAGCCATGCACCTGATGGTGCGTAAGTGGTCTAAGTGTCAGTCGGTGCACCGTAGCGGAGGTGCACCACACAGGCCGTGGGGGTGAGGTCATGTATCCGTTCCACTGGCTGCCAGCCGCCGGGCAGCGGCACGCGAGCCTCGATGAACGTCCGCTCGGGGCGTCGATCTACCCCGCCGAAACCGAGGTCGAAACCCTCTTGCCACCAGAGGGTGAAGGCCGCGGCCGGGAACCTGGCGTGGTTGTGGGATACGTGCCCGGACTGCAACGCGGGGCGAACGTGCCTCGCCGAGGTCCCGATGCCGCCGGCGGTGAGTGCGCGATGAGCGCCGAGCACGCCCACATCGGGCGCATGATCCGCGCAGCGGTGGTGATGCTGGGCTACGCCGCCGACGACGTCGAGCGCGGCCGGTGGAGTGACGCCGAAATCCGGCGACTCGGCGACCAGCTCGCGACGGTGGCCGCTGCACTGCGCAGTGCAGGAACGCCGCCGAAACCACTTGTGATCGACCTATCGGAGGCAAAGCCATGATCGCCGCTTTGGTCGCAGCGTGCCTGCTCGTGTTCGGCGGGCTCGCGGTGTGGGCGACGTTCTACTACGCCCCGGCCCAGCACGCCGGTAGCGGCGAGGGTGCGCTGACGGTTGCCTATCTGGTCGCGCGAGTGGAGGCCGAGGCGCGCGGACATGGCCGGCATCGGCTCCGCGAGCCGGTCGTAATACGCGGGGATCTGGCCGATGCGCTCGCCATCGAGGAAACCCGGCACCTGCCACTAATCGAGTCTGACCGGGAAGCGATGGCGCGACACCCAGGAATGCTGCGACGGCTGCTCGCCGCCCGGCAAAGCCTGTAGACCCGGCCCGGTGCCGTAAATTCCTGCCCCCCGACCGGCACCGGGTCGCCCGGCCGCCCAGCGCGTTCCGCAGCGCGCTGGGCGGCCGGTTCCAACTTCCCGCACCAACGACGTTGCGGGCTGAAGTGGCCACTGTGGACAGTTTGCTGTGCTTGAAGACCTCGATGCCTGCGGCCTGACCAACCACGTGCTGGTGATCACCCGCTATCCCGTCCTGCCGGAGGACTGCGACCGGCTGAACAAATTGCGCAACGTCAAGCTGACGATGCTGTTCACCTACTCCGGGATCGATGACCGCCGTGTCGAACCCATCAACAGCGACATCGCCGCCAACTCACTCCGCTGGATGCTGGGGGCGCGACGTCCTGGTGTCGCGCCGTCACGTCATCCGCCCGTACCCCAAGGACGAGGACGTGCGCCTAGTGCCTCTGACCCCAAAGCGTCCGACTTCAACCATCTGAATCCGAAAAACCGCAGGTCAGATGCTCTACGGCACCGGTCCAGTGTGCCGACCACCCCGGCGATTTCAATGGGAATCGGCGTGCCGATTCCCATTGAGCCGTTTTCATCCTGGCCGACCCGCAGCCGCGAACGCTGGATGCCCCACGGTCCTGGGGCTGCGCAAGCGGCATAACCGCCTTTAACCGACCCTCGCAGCTTGCACCGCCGCCGAGGTTCCGCTAGTCGCACCGCAACGCGAGAAGAGGTTGAAGACGCTCATTTAAATCGCTACTCCACCGGCTGCAGACCGCCGTTCATGTCCGGCTCCGCATACAGCTCAATGTGCCGGGCCACCGAGGAGATCTCCTGGCGCACGTCGAAGAAACCGCGCACCACGCCCACCCAGGTCTCCGGCGGGTTCTCGTCGTGGTCGCCGGGGGTGGCCGCAGTGACCGTCCACGGGCGCCGCAGCACCCAGCGGACCGGGAAGAACAGCACGCCCGCGATCAGCAGCAAGATCAGCCAATTCGGCACGGTCACCTCTTCCGGTGTCCAAACCACGAACATCACGACCAGGAACAGGAACACCGCGCCCATCAGGATCGCGGGTGCCGACCCCCCGTTGACGTCGTGCTCGAACTCGTCCGCCGCGATCGGGTTGGACCACTCAAGGCTCGCCTTGATCGTCCACTCCCGGCCGTCGGAACCCCGCACCACCCGGTTCATCGTCGCCTCCCCGCCCACCCGGGCTGGTCGCTTCGGAACATCGTCTCGCCACTCGAACCCCGTCGGTCACCGAGCGTGGAGCAACGGTACCGCGTGCGTCATGGGCCCGACGGGTGATAGTCGAGCCCGAACGGTCCCATTGTCGATCATGAGCGGCGTCCGGCCAACCCCCGAACCTGCCTCGTCAAGCGTGACGCAAACAGCCTACGACCGGCAGCTCCGCCGCCTGCTGGTAAGCCTCCCGCAACCCGCGGCGCGCCCGATGCGCCAACACCGCCGTCGCGTTCGGGGTCAGCCCCAGCTGACCGGCGAGGCTGGCCGGCCGATGCCCCTCCACCTCGGTCCACCACAGCACCTCCCGCCAACGCACGGGCAGCCGGTGGAACGCGCGGGCCAGCAACTCCCCCTCAGCCTGCACGGACTGGTGATCGCGCTGGCGCGGCGCGTGCTCGCCCAGCTCATCGGCGTTCATCAGCTCGTCCCGGCGAGCCGCCGCCCACTCCCACAGCAACCGGCGCACCACCGTCGACAAGTAGGTGCGAATCGCATCGCGCGGCCCGTGCCCGGTCCGAACCGCGCGCAATGTGCGCAAGAACACCTCGGCGACCACGTCGTCGACGTCGATCCCGGGCTGCGGCATGCTCAAGGCGAACCGCCGCACCGCAGGCGCGTGCCGCCGGTACAGATCGCCATAAGCGAGATCATCTCCCGCCCGCAACCGCGCCAGCAGCACCCGGTCGTCCGGCAACGGCCCCCCGACGGCATCCTCACCCATCCCCATGAACTCCCCCCAACGACCAGCCGCGGCGAAATATCGCGCGACCAGCGCAATCGCTACCGTGGACCCCCCGGACCACGGCTGTCACCAGTCACCGCACGGAGGTCGCAGTGGATCTCGACGAAGCCCGCGAAGTGATCGGCAACCAGCACCGCGCCGTGCTCAGCACGCTCCGCGCCGACGGCACACCCCAGATGACACCGGTGCTGACCACCACGGACAGCGCCGGACACGTCACTGTCAGCACTGTCGCTGGCGCGGCCAAGGTGCGCAACCTGCGCCGTGACCCCCGCGCGTGGCTGTGCGTCCTGCCAGACCAGTTCTTCGGCCGCTGGATCCAGGTCGAAGGCATCGTCGAGATCGTCGAGCTCCCCGCCGCGTTCCCCCTACTGGAGGAGTACTACCGCAGCATCTCCGGCGAACACGAGGACTGGGCCGCGTATCGCCAGGCCATGCAGGAAGAACACCGCGTCCTGCTGCGCATCACCCCGACCCGCGCGGTCTCCTCCCCAACCCGATAGGGCCCCCCGGTGAACGGGCCCGGAACAATGGGCTAAAGTAGTTACCAACAGCCCGAGAGGGCGCTGAATACGCGGATGTAGCGCAGCTGGTAGCGCATCACCTTGCCAAGGTGAGGGTCGCGGGTTCGAGTCCCGTCATCCGCTCAGAGCTGGGAGCCTCTGTCGACTTCGTTCGACCTTGGCTCCTTTGCCATTTTCTTGGGAGGAACGACTCCCCGCACCCCCTACGGAGCGGTGTTCCGGTTTCGTTGGCTCTCTGCTGGGGAGGGTTCCCCGGGCTGCTCAGCGACCAGCAGCCCGTCCGGTCGCTTGACATCGTTGGTGCCGCCCCCCACGCGTCGTGGGTGGGGCGCTGGTCTCCAGCCTTTAGCTGTTGGTTGGTTTGGGTTTTAGGATTCTAGGCGGAAGCCTATTTTCAGGGTTACTTGATAGTGGGCCAGTTCGTTGTTCTCCACGTGGCCCCTTACGTTTTCGACCTCGAACCAGTCAATGTTCCTCAGTGTTTGGGAGGCCCTGCCGATCGCCTTTTTTATTGCGTCGTCCACTCCTTTCGTTGATGTGCCCACTACTTCTGTTACTCGGTACACGTGGTCCGCCATGCGTTGATGGTTCTTGTTTTGCCGGGGCCTTGCAAGTTGGTGTTGCCGCTGATCAGGCGGCGTTTGGTCGGATTTGATCGGATTTTGCCGGCCTGTGGTCAGGTTTTGCGCCCGGTCACTTGATCAGGTGGGGTTCTTCTTCCGGCTTCGCTCGAAGTCGGGAACCGCTGGCTTCTTTGAGGTGATACGGGAAGCGGGTTTTCGGCCAATGTGATCTTCTCCTGTGCGGCATCGTCCACTTCGTCCACGGAGGTAGTTCCATGCGTCGTTTCATCGTCGGGGTGCTGTTCACGGGGTTGTGCGGACTGGGTTCCGCCGGAATCGCCGCGGCCAAGGAAGCGCCCTTCGATCCCGCCTCGCTCCTGCAGCAGATGACCAGCCAGAACGCCACATCCGGGCAGAACGGGACATCCGAGGAGGGCGCCTCGGCATCCTCGGTGGCGCACTCCGACGACGACAGCCCCGCGCAAACCCACGCCCAGGGCCAGGACGCTCAAGGCCAGGACGGCTGAACGGCACGCCGGAGCGGCTATTCGGGAAACCATCAGGACGGGGCCCGTGCCGACCAACCGGCACGGACCCCGTCCTCGTCCATCGTGACCGTGCTCAGCCCTCGCCCGGGACGCCCAGGCCGATCGGGCAGGAGACCCCGGTGCCACCGAGGCCGCAGTAGCCGTTCGGGTTCTTGGCCTCCGACAGGTACTGCTGGTGGTACGTCTCCGCGTAGTAGAAGGTCCTCAGCGGTGCAATCTCCGTCGTGATCTGGCCCAGACCCGCTTCGGTCAAGGCCTTCTGGAAGGCTTGCGCGCTCGCTTCCGCTTCGGTTTTCTGCTGGTCGTCCGCGTAGTAGATCGCCGAGCGGTACTGGGTGCCGATGTCGTTGCCCTGGCGCATGCCCTGGGTCGGGTCGTGGTTCTCCCAGAAGACCTTCAAGACCTGCTGGTAGCTGATCGCGGCCGGGTCGAAGACCACCAGGACGGCCTCGGTGTGGCCGGTCAAGCCCGAGCACACCTCTTCGTACGTCGGGTTCGGGGTGAAGCCGCCGGCGTAGCCAACCGCCGTCGACCACACGCCCTCGGTGCGCCAGAAAGTGCGCTCCGCTCCCCAGAAGCAGCCCATGCCGACCACCGCGGTGGCGTAGCCCTCCGGGAACGGCGGCATGATGCGCCGGTCCGGGAACACCGCGTGCGACTCCGCCACCGGGAGCGGGGTGGAGCGGCCCGGCAAGGCCTCGGCCGGGTCGATCAGCCTGGTCTTGTCACCGAAAAGCGCCATGCACCCGAGGGTACGCGTGCGCTACGGGCAGTCCTGCCGCTTGGGACGGACCGGCCGGGTCTCCTCCTCCGGCGTCGGCGGCGGTTCCGGGCGGGCGTGCCGACCACCGGTGCGGCGAACGGCCGGGCGGTCCACGGAGGTCTGGTCCAGATCCAAGTCCAAGTCCCCGGACAGCCGCTTCGCCAGCACCGAGTCCTCAGACGGCACAGCGGGCGGGCCGACCGGCCGCTGCTCGGCCAAGCGGCTGGGGTGGGCGGACGGCCGACCGTGCGGCGGCTCCGTGCCGTTCATGGGAAGCCCGTTGAGCCGGGCCGCGTTCGGGCCGTCAGCGCTGCCGTGCCGAGGCGCGCCGTTAACGCGGTTGTGGTTGACCGGTGTGCCGTTCGGCGAGACACCGTTGCGCGGAATGTCGTTCGGTGGGGCGCCGTTGCGCGGGGCGCCGCTCGGTGCGGCGGTGGGGCGTTGGGTGCCGGTGGGCGCAGCGGTGGGGCGGCGGAGCGGACGTGCCGGGCGGGCCTGGTCCGCCCCCGGGCGGGCCGGGGTCAGCTTGGTAGGGAGTTCCTGGGCGGCGCCGTCTCGGTTGGGTGCCGGTGGGCGGGGCGGCGGTCGGCGCATGGTTGTCGCCTCGCGCGCCGCTCGGGGCTCGTCCGGATCGTCGAAGCGCGCCGCCCGGTCGTCATCCCGTTCGTCCGGGTCGTCCGGTTCCAGGTCGTCGAAGTCGTCCGGATCCCCGGAATCGTAGAGGTCTTCCAGCTCGTCGAGGTCGTCCTCCGCACGCTCGGGTTCCTTCTTCTTCGGCGCCGGGGTGAGGTAGTGGCGCAGCTTCATCGTCGGTTCTTCGATGAACTTCCACGAAAGCGTGCCGACGCAGTAGGTCAGCGGGGCGGCGCAGATCAGCATCAACCACTGGTTGCGGATCCCGGCCATCGCCAGCAACTGCTGGATCGGGAAACCCCATACGTACACGCCATAGCTGCCGTTGACCCACACGCCCGGCACCGTCAGCCGCGACGGCCAGAAGTGCCCGGTCACGACCACCGCGTAGCTGACCGCAAACGCCATCCAGAACGACCCGGTGGTGCTGTTGGGCATCAGCACCAGCAGCACCAGGCCGCCGCTGGCCGCCAGCGGCGAAAGCGGGATCCGGTACAGGTTGAGGACCACGCCGAAGGCGAAGGCCACCAGGAACGCCACCAGCGACTCGACCGGCACGCTGAGGAACGAGCCCGCCGACTCCGAGCCCGGCAGCTCCTCCAGGTACCGGTCCCACGTGATGATCCCGATCAGCGCCACGACCGCCAGCCAGCGGTACTTGTGCTTCCCGGCGCCGAGCAGCAGCAACGCGTAAAGGGCGGCGTAGGCCAGCAGCTCCATCGGCAGCGTCCACAACGACCCGTTCACCGCGTTCGGCCACGGGTTGTCCACGAACACGCCCGGCAGCTCGTGCTTGAGCGTGAGCAGACCCGCGTTGTTGACGACGTAACCCCAGGTGCCGTTGGCCGCGAAGTAGTCGCTGGCGGACATGGAGGTGATCATCGGGCCGATGATCAGCGACATAATCAGCGAAACCGTGAGCATCGGCGGCCACAGCCGCAGGATGCGCTTCGCGGCGAACCTGCCCGGGTGGGGATCTCGGATCCAGCTCTCTGTGATCTGGAAGCCGCTCATCGCGAAGAAGCCCATCAGGACGCCCTCGTCGGGCTGCACCGGCCAGTCCGACGGGAACAGGTCGCCTGTTCCGGCCAGCGGCGAACTGTGCCCGTAAACGACCGCGAGCGCGCCGATCATGCGGATCCAGGCGAACCCGTGGTTAGGCTCGGCGAACCACTCTGGGTGAGTGTGGACGACCCGCGCGTCACCCACCCAGATCACCCCATCAAGTCATGTCCCCGGCCGGAGAAGTCAACGCTGGGTAGCCTAGCCCGGGACATCATGGTTGTGGACCCATTACCTTCTCGTAGCCCGCTCCGGCCAGACTCCGAGTCGGATCGTTATCCGGCCGGTGCCCCCCGTTCCCCCTTGCGGGTGCCAGAATGGCGGTCGATCACAATTGGGGGCGTTCGCAAAACCGGGAAGGGCGCATCGGTGACCTGGCAAGACGAGCTGCAGAATCTCGACGCCGAACTCGCGGCGGGGCGGATTTCCGCTGAGGAGTACCGCCAGCGGCGAGACGCCGTGCTCGGTCGGGCCCAGAACGGACAGAACGGGCCTTCCTCGGGCGGATTCCCGCAGCAACAGCCGCAGGCGAGCACGCCATCCGGCGAGTTCCCGCAGCAGCAGCCGCAGGCAGGGCCGCCGGCCGGCGGATTCCCGCAGCAACAACCGCAGGTGGGGCCTTCCTCGGGCGGATTCCCGCAGCAGCAACCGCAAACAGGCCCGCAGTCCGGCGGATTCCCCCAGCAGCAGGCACCGCACCAGCCCAACCCGTTCCCGCCGGCGTTCAGCTGGGGAGACGCTGCCTCTCAGGTCACCCCGCAGCAGCAGCCGCCGCAACAAGGTCGTGCGGCCGAAGATGCAACGCAGGTCGTGCTCAACCCGCTTTTGCAGCAGCAGCCGCAGGCCCAGCCGCCGAGTGACTCCGAGAGCACCCAGGTCGTAAACCTCGGCCAGCAGCCGCAGTGGGCCCAGGTTCAGCAGCCGCCGCAGCCGCAGTGGGGGCCGCAGGAGGGTTGGAGCGCCGTCGAAAGCACCGGCACGCCCTGGGGCGATGACCTGCCGGGGACGCCGGACCACGGCGACGCGTCGTGGATGCGCCAAGGCCCCGAGGTGTTCGAGTCCGCGAGCAAATCCGGCAAGGGCAAGCTGATCGCCGGGCTGTCCATCGGCGGCGTGCTGCTGGTCGGCGTGATCGTCGCCGGGATCCTCTACTTCACCTCCAGCAGCGGCAACACGCCGACCGAGCCGACCGCCGCGCCAACGCCGCCCCCGGTGCAGACCAAGGAACTGCCCGCGCCGCCGCCCCCGAAGGCGAACCCGCCGGCCAGCTCGCAGGAGACGCTGGTCACGGTGTCCGGCCCGGCGCACCCGTGGAGCGGGGCGCTGGACCTGCCGAGCCTGCAGGGTGCAAAGGGCGGCCTGCTGCAGCCGAAGACGGTGCTCAACTCCGCGATCCAGGGCGGGTTGGTCGACGGCTGGTTCAACGGCACCGAGGGCACGACCGCGAGGACGACGCTGCTCGCGCTGCAGATGCCCAACTCCGACGCTGCCAAGGGCGTGGTCGACAAGTACCTCGCCGCCCAGCAGGGACTGTCCGAAATGGACAAACTGTCTTACCAGGGTGTGAAGGTGGTCAACACCGGCGGCACGTTCCGCACCGCCTACGTCGCGCACAACTGGGCGATCATCATCGACGTTAGCGGCTCGTCGGAACACAAGGCGGCGGCGCAGGAGGCGTTCAAGTCGGTGCTCGACCAGCAGGTCAACCACCTGCCGCCGACGGTCCGCGACTGACCCGAACCGACGTCCCCCGCAATTTCAATGGAAATCGGACTTTCGATTTCCATTGAAATTGCGGGGGATCGGTGTGTCGGGGCCCGACGCACCGGGGTGTGTCGGGATCAGGCCTCGTAGTCGGTGGTGGCGAGCAAGTCACCGAGGGCTGCTCGGGAGACGTCCGGGCCGAACTGGGCCGCGATGCCCGCCTTGCCCGCCTCCGCCAGCCGCTGCCAGGCGTCGTCGTCGGTGAGCAGCCGGACCGCCGCCTCCGCCAGCCCCTCCGCATCGTCGGCGACCAGCGCGTGCTCGCCGTTCACCAGGTGCATGCCCTCGATCGCCACCGTCGTGCCGACCACCGGCACCCCGACGCTGAGGCTCTCACCGACCTTGCCCTTGACGCCGGCGCCGAACCGCAGCGGCGCGAGGGTCACGCGGCTCGCCGCGTACTGCGGCTCCAGCTCGGCGACCCAGCCGTGCACCTGCACGCCCCGCCCGGCCAGCTCCCGGACCTCGTCGGTGGGGTTGCTACCGACGACGTGCAGCACCGCGTCCGGGCACTTCTCCCGCACCAGCGGCATGATCTCGCGCACCGCCCAGCGCACGGCGTCGACGTTCGGCGGGTGGTCGAAGCTGCCGACGAACAGCAGATCCTTGCGCCCGTCCGGCTTCACCGGGCTCCAGTCGACCTCGTGCACGTTGGACAGCACCCGCACGTCGGCGTCCGGGACCAGCTCGCGCAGCAGCACCTGCTCGGCCTCGGACACCACCAGCGTGACGTCGCAGGAACGGGTCAGCCCGAGCTCCATCTGCCGCGACGCGAAAGCCTTGCGCCGCAGCGCTTCCGCGCGCACCGGGTCGTCCTGTTGCTCGGCGACCTCGGCCTGCCGCTCCAGCCGGAGGAAGTGCACGTCGACGGTGTCGTAGGCGATGACCGCCTGCGGCGCACCGGTGCGCAGCTCCTCGACCAGGCTCCACGCGACCTGCGGGCGGGACAGCAGTGCCAGCGAGATTTCCGAGCCCGCCTCGTGCAGGAACGCCTGCTGTAGTTCGGGTTCGGGCAGCACTGTGACGCCAAGCTGCTGCAGCTGCGTCGGGATCCGCACGGAACCTGAGTCGAAGTCCGGGCGCGGCACCTGGTGGTCCTTCACCAGCACGATCGGGCCGTGGTGGCCGCGGGTGCCGCGTTGCCGCGCCAGCCAGAGGTTGCGCGGCGAGGCTTCCGGCAGGTGTTCGGCGGCCAGCGTGTCGGCCCACTTCTCCACGAACACCTTGCGGTTGAGCTCCTGGTGCTTCTTCACCCCGGTGCTGAGGTCGGTGCCGTTGGACACGCCTTCGTGGTGCACGACGACGGCCTTCGGCTGCACCACGGTCCGGTAGCCGGCCGCGCGCACCGCGAACGCCAGGTCGGTGTCCTCGTAGTAGGCGGGCGCGTACCGGGTGTCGAAGCCGCCGACCTGCCGGAACACGTCGGTGCGCACCAGGATCGCCGCGCCGGAGCAGTAGTCGACGTCGCGCACCACGTTGAACTCGGCACCGCCGGGCTCGGTGTTACGGCCGTAGTTCCAGCCGTTGCCGTCGGACCACACGATGCCGCCGCACTCCTGCAGCCGGCCGTCCGGGTAGACCAGCTTGGCGCCGACGAGCCCGATGCGTTCGTCGCCGCGGATCGTGTCCATCAGGATGTCCAGCCAGGACTCGGTGACCTCGGCGTCGTTGTTCAGGAAGAACAGGTATTCGCCGCGCGCGTGCTCGGCACCGAGGTTGCAGGCGCCGATGAACCCGAGGTTGCGTTCGGCGCGCACCAGCCGGACACCTTCGCAAGCAGCGAGCTTCTCGGCGCTGTCGTCCGGCGAGGCGTCGTCGACGACGATCACCTCGAACGGCACGGACACGACGTGCCCACCGAGGAACCGCAGGCACTGCCGGGTGTAGGGCCACTTGCCGTGCACCGGCACGATCACGCTGACCAGCGGTTTGTCGCTGTGCGGCACGGGAAGCGGACCGGTCTCGACCGCCTCCTCGGCCTGCGGCACGCCGGGCTTGCGCCCCAGCGCGATCTCGTACGCATCGCGCCGCACGGTGCCGCGCGGCGCTACGCGCTCGACGACCTTCCGGTACTTCGCCACCGCGCGCTGCACCAGCGCGGAGTTCTGCGCCGCCAGCTCCGCGTTCGCTGCGCCGAGCTCCGCCGCTTGCCGCTCGGTGTCCGCTACGCGTCCTTCGAGCCGCGCGACGGTGTCGCGTAGCCACTCGATGCGCGCAGCGTCGCGCTCCGCGCTCTGCTGGCTTTCGTGCAGCTCGCCGCCAACGCGGTCCAGTTCGGCTCGCAGCTTCGCCTGCTCGCGGATGCTCTGGTCGGCGCGCTGCTCTTCGGCTTTGCGCAGTTCTTCGAGCCTGCCGATGGCGCTCTTGAGCTCTTCGGATTCGACGCGGCTGCGCTGGTAGAGCTCGTGGAGCTTGGCCACGTCCGCGACCGCCGCGTCGCGTTGTTCGATTATCGGCGTGACGTCGCCGCCGCGGCGGATGAGCGTGAGGTCGGCGTCGGTTAGCAGCGCGGCGGCGGGCAGCTTCGGCAGGTGCTTGTCGGAGGCGATACCCAGCAGGTAGGTGTGCGGGACGCCTTGCCGGACGGCCCATTCGCCGTCGCGCTCTTCGATGGTCTGCAGCCGGACGCCTTCGATGGCGGTGTCCGGGTCGCCGTGGTCGGCGGGGGTGAGCAGCGATCCGACGGTGACGTTCTGCTTCAGCACGGCCACGTGCCGGAACGCGTCCTCCAGCAGCGTTTCGTACTGCTTCGCGGTGAGTTCCTTGACGTGGTACGGGTTGTCGTTGCCGTGCTCGTGCGAGTAGACCGCCATGTCGGGGGTGCTGCTCAGGAACAGTCCACCTTGGACGAGCCGGGACCTGACCAGGCTCAGGACGGCGTCGTGGTCCTCGACGTGCTCGATCGCCTCGAAGCAGACGATCACGTCGAAGGGCTTGGCGTCGGCGAGCAGTTCGGGGTCGGTGATGGAGCCGACCTGGAAACTGACGTCGCGGCTGCCGTAGTTGTGCTGGGCGTGTCCGACCGTGGTCGGGTCGATGTCCACGCCGACCACCTCGGCGCCTTCGGCGGCCAGCAGCGCCGCGCCGTAGCCCTCGCCGCAGGCGAGGTCGAGCACCCGCTTGCCGCGCACGAAGCGGGCTGCGAGGGCGTAGCGGTGGTAGTGCTCGTAGACGACCTGAACGTCGTCGGTCCACGGCACACAGCGCTCGCCGGTCCAGTCGATCAGCCGCTTGTCCATCCGGTTCCTCACCGCGTAGAAAATCCCACAGCAGGCTAGCGCCCCGATCGGGTGACTCGTCGCCGGTTCGGCCTTTTTGTGGCGCGGCGCGACGTGGACGGCTCGTCCCCAGTTTCAATTGAAACTGGGGATCTCTCGCAGGCGAGAAGACATCATCGACACGACCACCACGGCTTGGCGCACGGGCGGCCCTGGCCCAGGCCTGCCCCAGCCCGGCCGCAGCCCTGCCCCAGCCCGGCCGCTGAACGGTGCTGGTCAGGGGCGGTAGCGGAGGATCGCGGCCGTTTCTCCGCCGCCCGGGATGTCGTCGCGGCGCACCGCGAGGACCCGGCCGCCGGTGAGCCAGACCCGGCGGGCGATCTCGTCCACCACACCGTAGGACACGGCGTCGTCGGCTTCCTCGAACGTCACCGCGCCAGCTTCGTCGATGAAGCCCGGCACCGCGTTGTCGATGTTGACGAAGACCGTGTCGACCGCGCCCATTGTCGCGTGCCGGGCCACGTCGGCGATGTCGGTGACCGTCCGGCCCTGCCCCGTGCGCTGCTCGAACAGCCGATGCAGCTCGCGCAGCCGCTCGACGTGCAGGTCGTCGAGGACGTCGCGGGCCGCCGACGCCAGCTCGCGGTCGCTGCTCTCCTCTGGATTCCCGGTCAGGCCGACCGGGGCGAGCTCCGAAGCGGTGCTGACCGACCGGAAGATGCTCTGCAGCGGCTCGGTCGCGGCCAGGATCAGCGGCACATCGCCGCGCAGCACCGGCCGCATCGCGCGATCGACCTGGCGGGCGAACTGGCGCATCCGGAGCTTCTGCCCCTCGCTGCCCTGGAACCGGCGGCGCGGCAAGCGGTCGGTGAGCGACTCCTTGCCCACCGCGCTGGCCACGTCCACCGGCATCCCGGGCACTTCGACGATCACCGGGTCCATCTCGGGCACGACCTCCAGCAGCCGCACCGAGTGCTGCGCGAGCGCCAGCACCAGCGCGGTCTGCGGGAAGGTGATCGAGCGCAGCAGCGGCTTGAGGTGGAACCGGTCGGACACCTCAACCGCCGCGTTCAGGTGGTTCGGCAGCCGGAAGGTGGTCAGCGCTTTCGGGGTGGCGAACAGCGCCAGGCTGCGGGCCTGGAAGCGCCAGAACTCCTCGTCCTCGGCCAGGTCGGCCAGGTGTTCGGTGACCCCGGCGATGTCCTCCTTGGCGGTGCCCGCCTGCCGGAGCTGCTCGATCGCCTGCCCGGCGAGGTTCTTCAGCTCGATGCGCTCGGCATCGCCGCTGGATGCCGGGCCGGTCGGCACATACAGCGAGACGCTGACGCGCTCGCGGGCGGTCAGCAGCGTGTCGACCTGCGCCCGCGTCGGGATGTCGGTGTGCAGGATCGCCATCGGGGTCCTCCCAGGAGAAACGTCCGGACCAGCGACGCTACCGAGAGCGCGGGGAACCGGCAGGGCGACGGAGCTCACCGGGTCGTCCGTTCCGGCGGGACCGGACCTGCGGTTAGGGTGGGCGGCGTGAACTCGCACTGGCACCGCGTTCTGCCGCCTCCGTCCCGCTGACGGGCGGCGAACCTCCGGCACCCCGACGGAACCGCAGTTTCAATTGAAACTGTCAGTTCCGGTTCTTCCCACGCAGTTTCAATTGAAACTGCCCGGGGTCGTTCTGACGCGCGCCCGTTCGACGAGTCCTGCTGGTTTCGCGAACGGAAGAGTTCACTGTGTCCGATCAATTGCTCACCGCACCCGCTCCTGCTCCTGCCCGGAGCTTCCTCTCCGGCCCGCTGCCGGTGCTGCTCGCGGCCGTCCTGTGGGGCACCACCGGAACGGCCGCCAGCTTCGCCCCGGCCGGCGCGAGTCCGCTGTCGATCGGGGCCGCCACCGTGGGCATCGGCGGCATCCTGCTGCTCGCCGTAGCCGGGCGGTCCGCGCTGCCCGTGCTGCGGTCCGGGCGGACCGGGCTGCTGGTCGTGGGTGCCCTGGCGGTGGCGGTCTACCCGCTGGCGTTCTACTCGTCGATGGCGCTCGCCGGGGTCGCCATCGGCACCGTTGTCACGCTCGGCTCGGCGCCGGTGTTCGCCGCGATCCTGGAACGCGTCGTCGACGGTGTCCGGCTGGACCGCCGATGGGCGCTGGCTGCGGCGGGTTTGGTGTTTCGGTGCTTGGCCTGCTGTTGATCACGGGCGGCGGCGAGACTGGTGTTGGCACTGATGCCGTGCTCGGTGCGCTGCTCGGCTTGGTCGGCGGCGCCGCATACGTCGTGTACTCGTGGGCGGCCGCGCGGATGATGCGCGGCGGGCAAGGGTCGCGCGCGGTGATGGGCGCGATGTTCGGCACCGGCGCTGTGGTGCTGCTGCCGGTTCTCGTGTTCACCGGCGGCTCGCTGTTCGGTTCCGCGTCGGGGCTGGTGGTCGCGGGCTACCTCGCGGTGATCCCGATGGGCTTGGCGTACATGCTGTTCGGCGCGGGGCTGCGCCAAACGTCGACCAGCGTCGCGACGACGCTGAGCCTGTTGGAGCCGGTGGTGGCGGCGCTGCTGAGCGTGCTCGTCGTCGGGGAACGGCTAGGCGTCGCGTCGTGGTGCGGGGTCGGGCTCATCGGCGTCGGGCTGGTGCTGGTCAGCACCCGTCGCTGAGGACTTCTGCACAGCTGTGGACAACTTTCTCCACAGCTGTGCACAACTAGTCGCACGAACAGGTGTTTTCGCAGTTGAAACCCCTGTTGACACGGTTGTCCACAAGCTGTGGACAACCGCGTCCCCAAAGATGAAAAGCTTCTCGCGGACACGAGCTACGACCACGGGATCGACGCGATCACGGGAATCCTGACGGGCCCGGTGGACCTGGCGGACGCCACCGCGCGCACCCTCCGCATGCTCCTCGTCGGCCGGACGTTACGAGTCGCGTGACTCCGTCCCCCGCAATTTCCATTGAAATCGAACCTTCGGTTTCAATGGAAATTGCGGATCAGCGGCCGGCGGCATAGCCCTGAGCTCCTCGGGCGTTTGCCGCCGCTCGCAACAGACCCGTGTCCGGGTCCTGGGAGACCGCCGACAGGCGGCCGAGGGCCCAGGGGCCCGCGTCGAGCACGTCGTGGCCCCGGCGGCCCAGCTCGACGAGGGTCTCCGCGCCGAGCCGGGACTCCGCGACGACCCGGCCAGGCTCCCAGGCCCGCGGGTAGAACGACCCCGGGAACGCTCCGGTGTGCCAGGCGGGTGCGTCGATCGCCTCCTGCAGGTTCAGTCCACCGTGGACGTGCGCCAGCCAGAAGCACAGCTGCCACTGGTCCTGCTGGTCGCCGCCCGGCGTGCCGAACGCCATAGTCGGGACGCCGCCGCGCAGCGCCAGCGACGGGCTCAGCGTGATCCGGGGCCGCTTGCCCGGGGCCAGCGAGTTCGGCAGGTCCCGGTCCAGCCAGAACATCTGGGCTCGGCTGCCGAGGCAGAAGCCCAGCTCGGGGATGGTCGGCGAGGACTGCAGCCAACCACCGGACGGCGTCGCCGAGATCAGGTTCCCCCACCGGTCGACCACATCGACGTGCACCGTGTCGCCACGGCTTTCCCCGGTCGGCGACACCGTGGGCTCGCCGATGCCGACGCCGCTCGGATCCTTCAGGCCGTCCACCCCGCGACCTTCGGCGACGTGCGCGGCCAGGATCGGGTTGCGACCACCCGGCGAGCCGGGGTGCAGCTCCAGCGAGGCGCGGTCGCCGATCAGCGCGCGGCGGGCGGCGGCGTACTCGCGGGACACCAGGTCGTCGAGGACACCGGGATCGGCGGAGTCGCCGTACCAGGCTTCGCGGTCGGCGAAGGCGAGCTTGGCCGCCTCGACCGCGACGTGCACGGTGTCCGCGTCGGCGACGCCGTCGACGTAGTTGATCCGGTCGGCCAGACCCTCCAGGATGCGTAGCTGCTGCGCCAGCGCGGGCCCCTGGGTCCAGATGCCGAACTTCGCCAGGGTCCAGCCGCCGGGCAGGTCGACGGTCAGCGGCGTCTCGTAGCCCGCCTCGAATTCGGCCATGTCCTGCGCGGTGATGACGCCCGCATGATCCCGCCCGGAGTTGTCCCGGTGCGGCGTGCGCACGAACTTCTCGACCGCTTCGGCGACGAAGCCGTGCGACCAGGCGCGGCGGGCCGCGTCGATCTGCGCCTCGCGGCCGGGGCCTGCCGCCTCGCCCTCGGTCAGCAGCCGCTCCCACGTGTCGGCCAGCGCCGGGTTCTTGAGCACGCTGCCCGGCTTCGGTGCAGCGCCGCCGGTCAGCCAGAGCTGGGCGGAGGTGGGCCAGTGCTCGGCGAACATGTCGCGGACCATGTCGATGGTGGTGCTGATCCGGTCCACGATCGGAAAGCCGCCGCGGGCGTATCCGATCGCGTACTTCAGGACCTCGCGCAGCGTCTTCGTGCCGTGATCGCGCAGCAACAGCAGCCAGCCGTCCCAGGCGCCCGGCACGGTGGTGGCCAGGAATCCGGTGCCGGGCACCAGATCGAGGCCCAGCTCGTCGCGGTAGTGGCCGATGGTCGCGGCGGCGGGGGCCGGCCCCTGGCCGCAGAGCGCGCGGGGACGCGGATCGTCGGCGGTGGTGAACAGCGCGGGGACCTCGCCGCCCGGGCCGTTGAGGTGTGGTTCGACGACCTGCAGGACGAACCCGGCGGCGACGGCGGCGTCGAAGGCGTTCCCGTCGTCCTCCAGCACCGCCATGCCCGCCGCGGAGGCGAGCCAGTGCGTGGCGGCGACCATCCCGTGCGTGCCGACGAGTTCCGGGCGAGTCGTAAACACGTCAACCACCTTAGGCCGCCGCCACCCTCTCGATCGACACCTGAAGCGAAAGCATCTGCCGCGCCCAGCCCAAGCCGGACAACTCCCGCATGGGAGCCGTTACCCGCACCGCCGTGCTGAACGAGTTCGGAAACAGGCGATCAGGCAGGGCCGCCCGCGACGGGGGTTCGGCCGACGCCTCGCCAGGACAGGCCCGCTCGGCGCAGGACGTCCGGGTCCAGGTGGTTCCGGGTGTCGACCACCACCGGGCCCTGCAGCGCCTCGGCCACCCGGTTCCAGTCCAGCGCCCGGAATTCCTGCCACTCCGTCAGCAGCACCAGCACCGCGGCTTCCTTCGCCGCCTGGTATGGGTCGTCCACCAGCTCCACCTCGGGCGGCAGCGCCGCCTCGTCGCCGCGCAGCCCCGGGTCGTAGGCGACCAGCTCCGCACCGCGCGCCGCCAGCAGCCGTGCCACCTCCAAGGCGGGCGAATCGCGCAGGTCGTCGGTGCCTGCCTTGAAGGTCAGCCCCAGCAGCCCGAGCCGCACCCCGTCGAGGGAACCGCCGCATGCCTCGACGACCTTCGCCACCATCCGCTCGCGCTGCCGCGCGTTGGACGAGATCGTCGCCTGCAGCAGCGGGAAGTCGAAGTCCACCGCCCCCGCCACCTGCAGCAGCGCCGCAGTGTCCTTGGGCAGGCAGGAGCCACCCCAGCCCGGACCCGGCTGCAGGAACGACTGGCCGATCCGGCGGTCGTAGCCCATCCCCTCCGTCACGTCGGAGATGTCGGCGCCCAACCGCTCGCAGAGCTCCGCGATCGCGTTGACGTAGGAGAGCTTGGTCGCCAGGAAGCAGTTCGCCGCGTACTTCACCATCTCCGCGCTCGCCGCGTCCGTGAGCACCGTCGGCGCACCGAGCCGCGCGTACAGGGCGGCGACCCGTTCCGCCGCGTCCTGGCTGTCCGAGCCGACCACGATCCGGTCCGGGTTCAGGAAGTCGTGCACCGCCGAGCCTTCGCGCAGGAACTCCGGGTTGCTGACCACCGGGACGTCCTCGCGGCCGACCAGCTCGCGCAGCCGCGCCGAGGTGCCCACCGGCACCGTCGACTTCGTGACCAGCACGCATCCTGCGGGCAGCAGCTCGCGCACCTCGTGCGCCACCGCCTCCACCACCGCCAGGTCCGCCTCGCCCCCGGCCCCCATCGGGGTCGGCACGCACAGGAAGACGACTTCGGCCTCGGCGACGGCACCGGCCGAACCGACCACGAACTCCAGCCGGCCTGCCGCGATGCCCTCCTGCACCAGTTCAGTCAGGCCTGGCTCGTGGATCCGCACCTCACCGCGGGAGAGCTGCTCGACCTTGGTGGCGTTGACGTCGCTGCATACCACGCGGTGCCCCAGCGACGCCAGACACGCCCCGGTCGTCAACCCGACATACCCGGTGCCAACAACGACGATTCGACGGGCGAACACCAGCCCCACACCCCTTCGTACGATCCCCGCAAGACGAATCGTGGCACATCCCCCGCTCAGCGGAACCTGCTTCGCCAAACGTTCACGCGCCGTACGTCCTGCATGACGCGGCGGTGAACGGCGTTTAGGCTCACCAGCCGTGGAACAGCGACGCCTGGGCGAATCCGGTCTGGTGGTAAGCGCGGTCGGTCTCGGTTGCAACAACCTAGGCCGCCCCGGAACGGCCACCGAGTCCCTGTCCGGCGCGCGAGCCGTGGTGGACGCCGCGCTCGACGCCGGGATCACCTTCTTCGACGTGGCCGACGTGTACGGCTCGCCGCGCGGACGCAGCGAGGAACTGCTCGGGCAGGCGCTGTCCGGCCGTCGCGAGCACGCGATCATCGCCACCAAGTTCGGCATGGACATGCAGGGCGGCAACGGCCCCGACTTCACCGCGCGCGGTTCCCGGCGCTACGTGCGGCGCGCCGTCGAGTCGTCGCTGCGGCGGCTGGGCACCGACTGGATCGACCTCTATCAGCTGCACCGGCCGGACCGGTTGACACCGATGGAGGAAACCCTCTCGGTGCTCGACGACCTGATCCGCGAGGGCAAGATCCGCTACCTCGGGCACTGCAACCTCGCGGGTTGGGAGCTCGCCGACGCGTCGTGGACGGCGTCCTCGGCCGGGCTGACCACGCCGGTGTCGGCGCAGAACCACTACTCGCTGCTGGCGCGGGAGGCCGAGCGCGAGGTGATCCCGGCCTGCAAGCGGTTCGGCGTCGGGATCATCCCGTACTTCCCGCTGGCCAACGGGCTGCTCACCGGCAAGTACCGGCAAGACCAGGAGCCGCCCGCGGGCAGCCGGTTGGCGAACCGGAACCAGATGCTGGCGGACGCGCCGTGGGAGCACATCGAGCAGCTGCGCGGCTTCGCCGGCCAGCGGGGTCTCCCGATGACGGCGGTGGCGGTCGGCTGGCTGGCGGCGCAGGAGGTGGTCGGTTCGGTGATCGGCGGCGCTACCACCCCGGACCAGGTCCGGGCGAACGCCGCGGCCGGCGAGTGGCGGCCTTCCCAGGCCGATCTGGACGCCATCGACGCGATCTGCCCGCCCACGCAGCGTTAGCATGCGGTCGGTTCGGCGAGGAGTTGGAGCCAATCCCGGATGACGATGGCGAGTCCTCCGCACCCGCATTCCCGCAGGTGGCAGTGGATTTCGTGAGAATCGTCCGTCACACGGCACCGAGACGGATCACGCTCGCAGCACGGCGTTGCGGGCGATGCGGCGACGGTCGGTGATCGCGGGTTTCGCTCGGACGGATCGCAGAATTCCACCGGTGGCAGAAGCGCCGGGCCGGGCACGCGGACCACGCTCTTCACATGGAACTGATCGGGATCGCCGCAATGTTCGCCGGCCTCGCGTTACTGGCCGCGCTGCCGCTGGTCGCGCTGCTGGCGTTCGTCGAGGCGACCTCGCAGCGACGGGTGCACCGCCATCGCTGACCGCCGTTTCGCCGCCTGCCCGTTCCGCATCCGATGCTGGTTGCGACCGTTCCGAGGTGTTAGACATGCCGGGACACCAGCAACGGACGCAAAGGAACAAGCAGATGCTGATCACCGACACCGCGGCGATCGTCACCGGCGGGGCTTCCGGCCTTGGCGCGGCCGCCGCCCGAGCACTCGCGTCGCGCGGCGCGCACGTGTTCGCGGTGGACCTGCCGGACGCGGTGGCCAAGGCGCCGGTCGTTGACGGCGTCACCTACACGGTCGCCGACGTCACCGACGCGGACCAAGTGCAGACCGCCGTCGAGCAGGCCGCCGGCGCCCGGAACCCGCTGCGGATCGTGGTGAACTGCGCGGGCATCGCGCCGTCGGCGCGGATCGTCGGGCGCAAGGGCCCGCACGATTTCGACCTGTTCCGCAAGGTCATCGAAATCAACCTGATCGGCACCTTCAACGTGCTGCGGCTGGCTGCGGCCGCCATCGGCCAGACGGAACCCGACCAGCAGGGCCAGCGCGGCGTGGTGATCAACACCGCCTCGGTCGCCGCCTTCGACGGGCAGATCGGGCAGGCCGCGTACGCCGCATCCAAGGGCGGCGTGGCGAGCCTGACGCTGCCGGCCGCACGCGACCTGTCCTCTTCCGGCATCCGGGTGATGACCATCGCGCCGGGCATCGTGGACACGCCGATGCTGGCCACCATCAGCGAGGAGTTCCGCGCCGGGCTGGCCGAGAGCGTGCCGTTCCCGAAGCGGCTGGGGACGCCCGATGACTTCGCCCAGCTCGCGGTGAACATCGTCGAGCACGACTACCTCAACGGCGAGGTCATCCGGATGGACGGCGCACTCCGGATGGCACCGCGGTAACGCTGGGCAGCGGCGGCGATTTGGCGCGAAATCGCCGCCCCATCCGCGCGTGCCCGGCTTCGCGGCAGTTCGCGTGCGGCGCGATGCTTCGCCGGGAGCTGATCCCCCGGAGGATGCCCCCGTGCCCCGAACCGGTTGCGGTTCGGGGCACCGGTGCGCGTTTCGCGTCAGTACGGCCGGTCGGTGACGCTGCCGGTCGCGGCGTTCCAGACGACGTAGCCGCGTTGGAAGTCGCTTCGGCGGCCGCCCGGGACCGCGTACTCGTCGCTGGTCGGGTAGCCCAGGTACGACCGCTCCCAGCCCAGTTGCGCCCACCGGTCCTTGATCGCCCCGCGGACCTCGTGCGCGCCGGTGCCCGGCGTCCAGTAGATCGAGCCGTTCGCGCGGTCGAAGTGGTTGTAGCGCCCCACCCCGTCGGGCGTGCCCAGCTCGTCGGTACGCGGGTAGCCCAGCGGGCCCTTCTCCCACCCGAGCTGCGCCCACTTCGCCCGGATGAGGCCCCGGATCTCGTGTGCCCCGGTCCACGGCGTCCAGTAGATCGAACCGTCGGCACCGGCGAAGTGGTTGTAGCGGCCGGAGCCGTCCGGTGTGGACAGTTCGTCGGTGCGCGGATAACCCAGCACCCCGGTCTCCGCGCGGAGCTCCCGCCACTTGTCCCGGATCATGCCTTCGATCAGCGATGCTTCGGTGGCCGGGGACCAGTACGCGGACTTGGCACCGGCCGCGAAGGTGGCCTGGCGCCCGCCGCCGGCGGCGTCCCGCTCCAACTCGTAGACGCCGCCCAGCGGGCCCGCGTCGGCGCCGGTGGCCTGCCACTTCTGGTAGATCGCGCCTGCGGTCCAGTCGCCCATCAACTCGGCCACCCGCTGCCGCAGGGCCGGGAGTTCCTGGTAGGCCAGGTTGCCGGGGCAGTCGGTGTAGCCGACGTCGCGGTGACCGTGGATAACCGGCAGGGTCACCTCGGTGCCGAGCGGGTACTTCGCGGACGTTCCCCCGAACCCGGACACCATCGTGACCTTGCCGAGCGGATCGCGGTAGTTGCCGGCGAGCTTCCACGCCAGGACCTGAGCCACGGATTCGAGCTGCGTCGCGCTGGGCGACACCGAGGTGAACTCGCCGAGCATCGACACGCCAACCGTGTCCTTGTTGAAGCCCTGCGCGTGCGCGCCCCACACCGGGAGTTCCAGGCCGCCGTAGCGGCCTTCGAAGACCTGCCCGAACTTGTCCACCAGCACGTTGTAGCCGATGTCGCACCACTGCAGTTCGCTCGCGTGGTAGGCGTAGATGCCGCGCACGATGCGCGCGGAGTCGGCCGCGGTGTAGTCGTTGGTGCCCGCGGTGTGGTGGACGATCGCGGCCTTGACCGTGTCGCCGTACTCGACTCCGACGGCCTGCTGCTGGAAGCACTGGGTGCGCAGCGACTCATCGGCGCCCCATTCGGCGCGGCTGATCACGCCGGGCTTCGCGGCGGTGCTCGCGGCCTGCGCAGTTCCGGGGTCGATCAGCAGCACGGACGCGGTTTTCGCGTCGACCGGGGCGCCGCCGGATTCGGCGCGCACCCGGATCGCCGTCGAGTCGCCGAGCCAGGCCGCTTCGCTCGCCTGGTTCTTACCCGGTCGGCCGCGGTCCTGGCCGTCCACGGCGGGCAGCCGCACCCACTCGCCCCAGGTGCCGTCGAGGTGCTGCGCCTGCACTTCGACGAGGTCCGGGTTCTTGCCGTTCCACCGCAGGGCGGCCATCGCGAACGGCTTGGACCGGCGGATTTCCCTTCCCTTGCCGGGGACTTCAGGCGCGGCGTCGGCGAGCGGCACGCGCTCGACGGACGCCTTCTTCGAGGGCGGCTCGGCGGTTGCGGAAGGCGCTGCGACACCCGCGGACAGGACCACGATCAGCGCAGCAAGACATCGACGAATCACGCTACTCCCTAACCGAACGGTCACGGAAAGTCGCGAGGGAAGCAGCGACCACGAAGATATTAACTAGATCGGGCGAAAAAGATAGTCCACAATGGTCACCGTGCGCGCCCGGCGCGGGCGGAGATCACCGCTCGACCGCCCGGAAACCGATGCGGTACAGGTGTCAGAGGTCGGCCGCGTAGGGGATCTCGTCGGCCGCTTCGGAGGTCATCCAGCCGCGGATCGTCCAGGTCGCTCGGACGTCGTCCTCGTTGTAGCGGAGGATCCGGTCCCGTTGGGACAGCTCCGGCTCGCCGCCGCCCAAGCCCACTGCGTCGCGGTACCAGCGCATCGAGTTCTCGCCGCTGGCCTCGGCGTCCCGCCAGCCGAACCCGGCGCTCGGCGCGATCACCTTCAGGCCCTTGCCGTTCGGGCACAGGAACTGCTCCCGCACCGAGGCGAACAGGTCGACCCACTCGGCCGAGTTGATGAACTCGCGGACCTCCGCCACCGACGGCACCCCCGGCTTCCCGGCGAACCGCTCGGCCGAGGCGAGCATCCAGCGGTTCTCCGCGAGCTCGTTGTAGCAGTAGGCGCGGAAGCTCAGGCCCCGCTCGTACGCGCGGCGGCGCACCGAGCCGAACCACGTCCAGAACTCCGCGAAGGACCGCCCCTCGTCGTCGGACGGCAGCGGCTCCCAGCTGACGAACGCCCGGTAGCCGGGCTCCTCGTCGATGTCCGCGCCGGACAGCCAGCAGCCCCACAGGTAAGCCCCGGCGTCGGCGTAGCTCTCCATGTCCACGTCGACTTCCACGTCCGCGCGCGGCACCACCAGATCGCGGACCCGCCGCACCAGCGGCAGATTCTGCAGCCAGGCCTTGGCGAGCAGGATCGCGTCAGCGTTGCGGACCCCCGTCATCGGCAGCGCTTCCGCCTCCGCCAGCGGCGTCGCGGCCAATTCATCCACTGTGGACACCCCGACGTCGCGCAGCGCCACCGCGTCCTCGCCGCGCACCACCAGGCTGACGTCGCGTTTCTCGCGCAGCTGCGATTCGCAGGTCGGCCACCACGGGCAGCCCTTGCACTCGGTGATCCGGGACGGCAGCGCGAGCGGCTCGGCCCCTTCTGCGGCCGCCGTGGCCACCGCCAACCGATCGGCGAACCGCACCTCGTACTCGGCGAGCGCGGTCCGGCCGCCGGGCCAGTTCGGCACGTCCAGGTCGTGCCACAGCACCACGTCGGCCTCGACGCCGATCACGCCACCGACGTGCGTCGCCGCGCCCATCCCGCACGCCTGCAGCAACCGCACGGCGTGCGCCAGGCGCAGCTGGTCGCGCGGCTGCGCACGAACCTTGCGGGCCTGGTCGTTCCGGGCGGCCTCCGGCACCGGCCGATCGATCGGCGACACCCGGGCGCCATTCCCCGGATCGGTGATCTTGTGCCGCACCACCAGCACCGGTACGTAACCGTCGCCGCAGCGCACCAGCAGGTCGACCGAACCGCGGCGACCGCCAGGCACGTCGGCGGGCAGCTGCGCAGCGGAGATGTAGGGCGTGCCCGCGCGCATCGCGGCGAGCGTCAGCTCCTCGCGGCCGGCCGCAACGCCACGCGGGATCTCCGCCCAGTCCTCGCCGAGCGTGTTGTACAGCAGTTTCGCGACGTACCGGCGGTGTTCCGCGGCGTCGGCGATGCGCTGTTCGATACCCAGATCCAGCTGCGCTGGCGGTTCGTCCTGCGCGGGATCGTTCTCCAGGTGCACGCGTCGACGGCACCGTGTTACGACGCCCGCATCGAGCAGCACCTTGTCCTTCACGTGTGAAGGGTATGCCGTCGCTCTGACAGGCGCGCCCATCACCCCGGTGATAACGACTACGCACCGTACCCGTTGGAGCACCGGCAGATGTCGTACCGCACGGCGGCCGGACTTAAGGTGATCGCAGTGGAACTGCTGGACGGGAAGGTGTTGGCCGCGGTGAGGAAACGCACTCCCGGACGAAAGATCCGGACGAAGGACACGACTGGCTCCCGCAAGGCGATCAAGCAGGCGAAGAAGGCGGACAAGAAGGCCGCCAAAGCGATCAAGAAGGGCGAGCACGGGCGCATCACCCCGGGCAACGCCAAGAAGATCATCGGAGTGGCCAAGGTGGTCGGCCCGGTGGTCGCACCGTTCGCGCTCCACGCGGTGTCGGTGGCGCGCGAGCGCTACGAGCGGATGCGTGCGCGACAGCTCGGGGTACCGGTGGACGAGCTGGGTAGCTTCACCGGCCGGGGCGCGGCGCTGCACGCGCGGATCGCCGGCGACGCCGGTGCGCTGGGCGAGCTGCGCGAGCAGTCGGCGAGTACCGAGGAGGCGGTCGTCGCGGAGCAGTACGCGGAGCGGACCGCGAAGCGGCTGGTGCAGCTGACCAGCGCGGTGCGGGCCGCGGAGCGGATGCCCGCGCAGCGGCGGAGGTCGGCGCACCGCGCCGTCGACGCGGAGCTGGGGCGGATCGAGGACGACCTGCTCACCCGCTTCGGCGTCGCCCGGGTCAGGCACTAGGACCCCACCGCACGGCGGGTTTCCCGACACGCAACGGTGTGTCGGAGGCATTGGATGTGGGTGAAGGACACCTTCAGCCGAGCACGCCACCCGTCGTCGAGCACGCCGCAAGCCGTCAGAAGGCGCCCTTCGCCTCTTCCTTCCGGTGCCGCTAACTGCCGGCTTGGCCGTCCGGGAGCTTCACCAGGCCCTGCTGGACCATCCAGGGCAAACAGGGCGAACGACGGGATGGTCAGGATCGCTGGATGCAGCGGTCGCGATCGCCGCCCCGGCGGGGCTGCGATAGACCACAACCCCGACCAGGACGCCGATGATCGTCGCCAGCACGATGCACTGCACCATCATGCTGGCGTGCTGGTAGGAGTCCACCAGCAGCGATTGCCACCTGGATGCGACGTACTCCAGGAAGTTCACGCTTGCTTACTCTTTTCCACCCGCAGTCGCCGCGGTGGCCTCCTCGGCCTCGGCCGGCGTGGTCACCAGCTGGAACTCGCCGTCGTGCTCCTCGGTGCCCAAGATGACGGCCTGCTCCAGCACTTCGGCGCCCTTTGCGTCGCGCAACGTCATGTCATCGCTGCGCAGGTCCTTGAGCAGTGCCAGGCACATGAGCACCATGACGATGGCGAACGGGAGCGCCCCGATGAAGGTCAGGTTCTGGATGCCGTCCAGCGCCTTCTCCTCATCACCGCCGGCGGTGCCGATGACCAGCATGATCGCGGCCACGGCGCCGGTCGCGGCACCCCAGAAGATGACCACCCACTTACTGGGTTCGATGGCGCCCCGCTGGGACAGGGTGCCCATCACGATCGACGCGGCGTCGGCCCCGGAGACGAAGAAGATCGCCACCAGGATCATCACCAGCACCGAGGTGACGGTGGCCCACGGCATGGTCCCCAACACGTCGAAGGTCTGCGCCTCCGCGGAGCCGTCGCCGTAGACGTTGGCGCCCGCCTTCTGGGCGTCGATCGAGGCACCGCCGAAGATCGCGAACCAGATCAGGCTGACCCCGCTGGGCACCAGCAGCACGCCGGCGACGAACTGCCGGATGGTGCGGCCGCGGCTGATCCGCGCGATGAACATGCCGACGAACGGCGTCCACGAGATCCACCACGCCCAGTAGAAGACGGTCCAGCTCGCCAGCCAGTTCTGCATCTCGTCGCCGCCGGTGGCCCCGGCGCGCGAGGCCATCTCGCCGAACTCGCTGATGTAGGACCCCACCGAGGTGGGCAGCAGGTCGAGGATGAACACCGTCGGGCCCAGGACGAATACGAAGAGCGCGAGCAGGGCCGCCAGCACCATGTTGATGTTGGACAGCCACTGGATGCCCTTCTCGACACCCGACACCGCAGACAGGATGAAGCAGATCGTCAGGATCGCGATGATCCCAACCAGCACGGCGCTGCTGGCCGAGTCCTTGGGGAGCCATTCGGCGCTCTCCAAGCCGCTGCGGATCTGCAGGGTGCCGACGCCCAGCGAGGCGGCGGAACCGAACAGCGTCGCGAACAGCGCGAGGATGTCGATCAGCTTGCCGACCCACCCCTCCGCGTTCTTCTTGCCGATCAGCGGGACGAACACGCCGCTGATCGTCTGGCGGCGGCCGCGGCGGAAGGCGCTGTAGGCGATCGCCAGACCCGCGACCGCGTAGATCGCCCACGGGTGCAGCGTCCAGTGGAACAGCGAGGTCGCCATGGCCGTCTTGATGGCCTCTTCGCTCTCGCCGGGCACCGTCCCCGGCGGTGGCGAGACGAAGTGGCCGAGCGGTTCGCTAACGCCGAAGAACATCAAACCGATGCCCATACCGGCGCTGAACATCATGGCGATCCAGGACACCGTCCGGAACTCCGGCTGCTCGCCGTCCTTCCCGAGCGGGATCCGACCGTACTTACTGAAGGCCAGGAACAGGGCGAAGATGACGAACCCGGTGGCCGCCAGCACGAAGCCCCAGCCCGTGTTGGCGAGCAACCAGTTCAGCGCTGCCGACGAGGCAGCGCTCAGCGTGTCAGTCCCCAATGCTCCCCAGAAGACCACGGCGAACATGATGGCCGCGGTGATGCCGAAAACGACCCAGTCTGTTCTCGGCTTCCCAAGGAACTCAGGGATTCCGGTCAATGCAGTTGTATGGTGGCCCTCAGCGGGGTCACCACTTCGTTTTGTTTCGGTCGACACAGGTTTCGGCGCCACTTTCGGCGACGCCCCCTCCTCTCCGTCGTCAGTTACGACGATCTGGAACTAATCGAGCCGGCATGTATGCAGGTGGTAGCTCCGGACCGTCTGCAACCCGTAAACCGTGACCTAATCGGGTGAACAAGGCAAGCTCACCTGCGGTCAGCGTGGCCGAACCGACACCTAGACTTGCCTGCTGTGGCAGCCAGACTCACACCTACGCAGGGCGCACTACGCGTCCTGCGCGGTGCCGGTTTGGCCACCACGTCGGCGTCACTGTCCGTGGCCGCGCACGCGGCCGCTGGCGGGTCGTTACCCGATCCGGGAACAACCGTGGTGATCACCGCCCTGCTGGCCGGTGCCGGTGTGGCGCTCGCTGATCGCAAGCGCGGGTCGTGGGGCATTCTAGGGGCCTTGAGCGTCACCCAGCTGACTCTTCACATATTTCTGCAGGTCGTGGCGAGTCATCAGGACGGTGCCGGGTACCCAGGGATGCCATTCTCACCGCTGGCAATGGCCCTCGGGCACATCGCGGTGGTGCTGCTGACCGGACTCGTGATGGCGCACGCGGAGCGGGCACTCTTCGTAGTCGCCCGCCTGCTCGAGTCAATCCTGCCCCGTAGGTCGACTCCGTCACCGATCGTCACGGAGCCGCGCACGGTGTGCGTCGCCGTCGTCACGGTGCGTGCCCTGGCGCTGCTGATCTACCAGCGAATACATGCCCGTCGCGGGCCTCCGGAATCTCTTGTCGATCAAGTGGAATATGCCATCTGATCGTTTGCGCATTCGTCATTTCGCCGCTTTCGCGCGCGAATAACTCATACGCACAGGAGATTTCAAGCAAACATGTCGACAAAGCGATTCGCGGTTCGATCCGCGGCACTGGCCGCTGCTTGCGGGATTGTCGCGCTAATGGGAGCGGGAACGGCGTCCGCGCACGTCACCGCACAGCCAGGCGAGGCCGCCAAGGGCGGTTACGCCAAGGTCGCCTTCCGGGTGCCGAACGAGCGGCCGAACGCCGGGACCGTGCAGGTCAAGGTGACCCTTCCAGAGCAGTACCCGCTGAGCTCGGTGCGCACCAAGCCGATGCCGGGCTGGAACGTCCAGGTCGAGCGGGTCCAGATCGCGCCGGTCGAGGTGGCCGGCGCGCAGGTTGCCGAAGCTGTGCGCACCATCACCTGGACGGCGCAGCCGGGCAACCGGATCGGGCCGAACGAGTTCAACGAGTTCGAGGTGTCCCTCGGCGCCCTGCCGACCAACACCGATGAACTCGTGATGCCCACCACGCAGACCTACGACAACGGCGAGGTCGTGAACTGGGACGCTCCGCCGCCGGCCGAGGGCGCGGAGGAGCCCGAGCACCCCGCTCCGGCGCTGAAGCTGGTCGAGGAGGCCGAGGGCGAGCACTCCCACGGCGGCGCCTCGCACCAGGCGCCCGCCGACGAAGCGAAGGCCGGTTCCGGTGACAACACGGCCCGCTGGCTGGGCGGCGCCGGGCTCGTGGTGGGCGCGCTCGGCCTGGGTGTCGGGGCCGGTGCCCTGGCGCGCAGCCGCAATGCCGGGCAGGCTGCGGCGAAGCAGGATTCCGGGAAGGACGACTCGTGAAGCGGTTGCTGGCTGTCGCGGTGCTGGCGCTGGCCGCCCTGTTCGGCGGCGCCGGTACGGCGCTGGCGCACAACGTGCTGGTCAGCAGCGATCCGCCGGACGGCGCGCAGGTCGCCACCGGGCCCCGGGAGGTCCGGTTGACCTTCGACCAGCCGGTGCGCGCGGGCTACAACACGGTCAACGTGGTCGGCTCGGACGGGACGTACTGGGCCGACGGTGAGGTGCGGGTCGAGGGCACCTCGGTCATCGCGCCGGTCCGCGAGCTGGGCCCGGCGGGTGCCTACACCGTCGGCTACCGGGTGCTGTCCAACGACGGCCACCCGGTGTCTGGCAAGGTCACCTTCACGCTGACCACCCCGGGTGGGGGCACCCCGGCCCCGGCCCCGCAGAACGCGGATCAGCCGGGCCAGCAGGCGCAGTCCGGGGAGTCGGGCGGCATGCCGATATGGCCGTGGATCGCGGGAGCGGTGCTCCTGGTCGTCCTCGGCCTGGTCCTCGCCCTCCGCCTCGGCAAGCCCAAGGCCTGACAACCCGATAGAAGGGCACCTCTTGCCAGATTGGCCGGCAGGAGGTGCGCCCTTCACTTCGTTCAGGCGTCGAACTTGCCGGTCTTGATGGCGGCGACGAAGGCCGACCCCGCTCCACTCGACCGAGCACTGCGCCGTCTCCTTCCGCAGAGGAGCCGAACTCGCGGGCAGGTAGTTCCCTCCCCAATGCCCGCCCGCTGCCACGCTCCGCGGTTCGCCCCCGGCTGCGGACGCTGCTCTGCCCGCACCTCGGTTACTTGCTGCGCAACCGGATGCGTTCGAAGATCTCCGGATCCAGCACTCCGGTGCGGGTCAGGGCTTGGGGTGGGGCCATGAACCACGGTTGGCGGCGGTCGCCGGTTCCCGGGGCGTGGACCGGTCGGAATCCCTGGTCTGCCAGGGAGATCGCGTAATCGACCGAGACCTCGTGCTGGGCGTTGAGGGTAGCCGTGCCATGCCACGGAATCACGCCCGAACCGCCGAGGGGGACGAAGCGCAGTCTCCCCGGGGCCGGGCGGATCGACAGGCTCAGCCGCACGCAGTTCTCCCGCCAAAGCACCGAATAGTCGAGTTCCTCGTCGACATGCTTGTTCGCGAGGTAGGTGATCGTCTCGCGCCAGGTCAGCGCGAGCAGGTCGCCGCGGGCTCGGCGGATCCCGGGCGGGGACGTCGGATCGGTCAGGTCGAACGGGTCCGCGTAGATCCGCTGCGACCAGGCGAACGGATCTCCGCCGGGGAAGGGCACGTCCACGGCCTGCAGCACGGAGTGGAACAGCTCGACGAACCGCGGTTGGCCGGGGCCGGCCGGATCTCTGTCGTCGGCCGCCGCCAGCACCGACCGCGGGTTTCGGCGGATGTCGAGACCCGCGAACGCCGCGGTGTACCTGTCGCGGTGCTTCGCCAGCAGTCCCGGTCGCTGCGCCCGGTCGCCGCAGAGCGGGTGCGCGTCGGCGGCGCTGTCGAAGTCCTCGACCGTCACCACGCCCTGTGCTCCGGCGAGTTCCACCTGCTGCACGAACTGCTCGTGGTACCCGGCATACCGGTGCGGTTCGCGGAACCTGAAGTGGCTGGCATCGGTGAGCGCCAGCACCTCGATCCCCGGTGGGTGCACCTGCCGGACGGCCGCGTCGAGTTCCCGCAGCCGGACCAGCATCGCCAGCTCGGAGAGGTCCGGCAGCCCGCCGAGCGCCTTGAGCCGCGAACCGTCCTGCTTCAGCGACGGCCCCACCATGATGAACCGGATGCGGTCACCGGCCTCGACCGAGGCGAGCACGTCCCGTTCGGCTGCCGCGAGGGGATAAGCCGACCGCGCCGCACCGAACGGTTTCGCCGTGATCACCTGCCACACGGCGCGGGCGATCCCCACCGGGCCCGGATCCATCCCGGCGCCGACCTGACCGCCGAGCCGCTGCCCGCTCGCCAGCGCGGCGTCCGCCAGCGACGCGACGATCCGCGCCTGCTCCTCCTCGGCCAGTTCCACGCCGCGCGACCAGATCGTGGGGCGCGTGCTGAGGTCCCCGATCCGCAGCCCGCCGAGCGACGTCACATGCGACAACTGCGCGTTTTGCCTGTGCCCGCGCCCCAGCGGGATCGGATGCGGCAGCGACTCGAAGGTTGCGATGCCATCGACGGTGCGCCCCGCACCGTCCACTGTGAACTCCGGTGGGCGCACAGCGACCACGACGGCAGCGGGGAAAGCCGCTTGCAGCGCACGGCGATTGGCGGCCGAGTCGTCGAAGGCCGCGACGAGCTCGTACCCCGGCATCTCGTGCAGCGCCGCGACCTTCTGGTCCGCGACCGGCCCGTCGTCGGTGGTGCGCAGCTCGAGGTGGCCGAGCCCATGGCGGGCCAGGACTTCTCCGGTGGCGGCCCGCATCCGGTGCCGGCGACCGGTCAACCAGACGACCCGGCCACCGGCTTGCTCCAGGTCCCGGACGAACCCGATCAATCCCGGCGCCGGACCATCGGTCCGCAGCGCCTCCCAGTCCCACGCGACGTTCCGGCGGTACTCGGGGTACAGCGCGTCCCAATCGAGTTCGGGATAGCGCTCCAGCAAACCGCTGCGCACCAAGAACGGCCGCCAGCCTGGTTGGTACAGCCCGGGCAGCACGTCGAGCTGCGCGGCCAACTCCTGGATGCCGTGCGCCTCGCCAAGACGGCGCAACGCATCGCGGACCCGGTGCTTCGGGTGCAGCGCGCAGAAGTCGAGGTCCACGGCGACCAACGGACGCGGCAGGCCGGGCTCGCGGCGGCACCGCACGCTTCGTTCCCTCACCAGCCGGACGACCCGGCTGAGGATCTCGTGCTGCTCCGCGGCGACGGCATGCACGAAGCGGCGCCACGGGTGCTCGCCGGCGAAAGCGGCCGCAGTCCCCTCGGAGAGGTTGCGCAGTTCCTGGGCGATGACGGCGTCGAAGGCAGCCCGAACCCGCTCGTCGCCAGTGACGAGCGTGCAGGCCGCCGCCAACTCGTCCAACTGCGCGTCCAACGCGACGATCACGTCCGCCACCCCCGGAACCGCCGACCGCGCGCTGCAGATCCCGGCGAGCACGATCCGCCCGGTGGCCGCCGACTCCGAGTCGAGTTCGACACCGATATCGCCGACCGGCAGACACCCCCGCGCCAGCAGCCCGCGGAAGGTGATCAGCAACGGCCGGACCACGAACTCGGCGAGGTGGTCCGGCGCTCCCCAGTCCGTCGGCCTGCCCTCCACCAGCCGTTTCAACGACAGCACATCACCGGGGAAACCGCTGCTCGCCAAATCACCCAGGCCGACCGCATTCCGCGCCACCGGTAGCGTTCCCAGTTCTCGATGCGCACTGGCCGCGGACGCCACCACGCAGTACAAGCGCAGCAGCGGGTCGTCGTCCAGCAATCCAGGCCGCTCTGACCGGCCATCCGGACCGCGCAAAACCATCTCCAATCGATCTGTCCGCCGCTTGCTGCACGAATCCGCCGAGAAGGCACCAAAGCAGAACCCGCCCGCTCATCCGGCCGACGAGTTTTCGAAATTCCAGAAACTGCGTACCCGAAGGCTCGCGCGGTTCTACCGAACGACCTCGCGAGCGAAAACTGGGAATATGGCGGCAAATTCCGCAATACCGGAGGTCCAAGCGGCGCCACTTCTCCGCGCAGCGGCCACCACCGGCGCAAATGCCGAATTCACCCCGACCGAACGGCCCCCCACCGATCGTCGAAACCCGAGCTCAACAGGCGCACCGGCAGGCAGACACGGCTGCGGCGCAACGCTGACGCGCCGGTCGCCGAGTGGTCACTCGCCGTCGGCGAGCTGCACGAGCGGGGCGCAGCAGTCCCCGTCCAAGCGCTGCAACGCGAACCGGCCACGGCACTCCAATTGGCGCCAAGTGATCCAACCCGCGGCGTAATGCCGATACGCCTGGGCGAGCAGCACCAGCTCCGCCAAGTGGTCGGCGTGGCGGATCCTGAGTTCCTCGGGCAACCTGGGCAACGATGCGACCTGGCTGTCCACCACGTCGTCGAGCACCTGAGCGGCCCGCAACGCGCGCTTCCGGCGCCAGCGCGGCATCCGCGGCAAGAACTTCGCGTTCCTCATCGACAGCCCGTCCCGTAGCAACGCACCGATGCACCAGTTCGCCCGTATAGTTTACCCCTTCGCCCGAAGGTACGTCACCAGAAACTGTAAAACCGCCCCGGCAATCGACCCAAGATCGCCCGTTCGGCCTAGCAGTAGACCGGATCAGCTGTACGGCACCCATTGCGTGGCGAGATCTCCGTCCCTGATCGTGCGCAACCGCTGGTGCAGTTGCTCGCGAACCCCGGGATTGCTGCGCAGGATCGGGAGCACCCCGGTGGTGATCTTCAGTTCGCGCAGTTCGCGCAGCACGGGAAAGCCTTCCCAGCACGTGATGTCGAAACCGTAGGCCCGGATTAGGTCGTCGTGCCAGCACGGCGGGTGCCCCATCCGCAGCCGACCCACCGCGATCGGGATCAGGTCCCACTCCGGCGGCCCGATGCACAGCGAATCCAGGTCGCACAGCAACGGACCATCCGCCCCGCCGATCACGTTGCCCAGGTGTGCATCCGCGTGGATCACGCTGCGCGATAACGGGAAGTGCAGCGTTTCCAGCCGTTCTTCCAACGCGTCGCAGCGCTGTTCCAGAAACCGGTGATCGGCCGGATCGGTGTCGACCGCATCGGTCAACCGGCGCCGGATGTCCGCCATCGGCTGCCAGTCCAGGAAAGTCGGTGAGGCCGGCTTCGAATGCATCTGGCGCAGCAGTTCGCCGAGGTCCGCGCCGCTGGGCATCGGGCCGGCCTCCGGCACGTACTGCCAGAGGGTCGCCAGGTGTTCGCCCACCTGGACCGGCTGCTCGACACCCGGCAGCAAGCGCACGGCGGGAACCCCGTGCACCGCCAGCCAACGCGCGGCTTCCACGGCGTTGAAAGCTCGATAGGTGAAGGACGGGGAAAGCACCAAGCGGACGACGACTTGCTGGTCGCGGAGCAGGAAAACCCCGTTGTTGACGATTCGGATCAAACGCGCGCCGGTCGAATCGAGGCCGACGGCCGCGCAGATTTCGGTCAGTGCCAGATCCAGCTCAGGCGGAACGCACCGACTCTCTTCCACTGGTTGTGTCTTCATGCTCATCGTTTCAAGCCGACGGCACCGGCACGGCTGCCTGACGCGGCCCGATCACACCCGGCGGAACCGCCGGACCGCCTCGAACAGGTCGCGGACATCCGAATTCATCCGGTGCTTGCCGGCCTCCAGCTCCAACGGCTTGAGCCGGTCGGCGACGCGCGCGGATTTGACCCGCTCGCCGAACTCCAGCGCCCGCCGCCCGACCTTTACGCCCTCCTGCAGGTCGCCGGCCCGGATGTGGTTGGTGGCCTGCAGGCTCAGGCCGAAGACGTGGGTACGCGCCATGTCCGCGCCGTAGGCCTCGTTGCACTTGATGGTCTCGGCGACGGCGATCGAGGCGTGCTTTCTCGGCTCGAAGACGGCCAGCGCGTCGTGCGCGGAGCCGATCATGCCGTGCAGGTCGTTCTCGGTGAAGAAGCGCACCCAGTCCGGCGCCTCGTCGGCGCGGGCGCGGGCGAATTCGTCCTTCGTGCGGCCCACCATCTTCTGCACCTGCTCCGGCTTGTTCAACATGCCGTAGGCCCAGGCCTCGTTGGCGCACAGCACGGCCACGGTCAGCGAGGAACCGGAGTCTTGCGCGGCGATCTGGCCCAGCTGGAACAGCTTCAGCGCCTCGTTCGGCTCCTCGTGATGCAGGTAGACGCGGCCCATCCGGTACAGCACGCTGGCCACCAGGCCGTCGTCGTCGGCCTGCTTCGCGAATTCCAGCGCCTTGCCGAAGTGCCCGCGAGCGGGGTCGAGCAGGCCCACGTCGAACGAGGTCCAACCGGCCAGGCTGTGCATGTCCGCCAGGGCCACGAAGAGCTGCTTTCGAACGGGATCGGTGGCGCTGGACTCGAGCAGCTGCTGCGCCCAGGACAGCTGGGCGACGACGGCGTCCCGGCAGGTCCCACCGCCGTAGCGGTAGTCGAGATCGCGCAATGCCTTGGTCGCGGCGTGGATCTGCTGCACGTCGGTCATGCCGATGCGTGCCGGTGCCGGCGTCTGCGCGCTGGCGGGCAACCAGGTACTGGTCTCGGCGCCGAATACGGCCGCCCCCATGGTCACCGCTGCGGCGTGGGACAGGAACTTCCTGCGCTTCACCGACTCCTCCTCCTCAGCGTCAGGGGCGTTGGCCGCCTGCGCGACCCGTATAGCGGTCGCCCCGTCGTAGGCGAGGCCCATGTAGCCCCGCGGGATTCTCAGCCCGTCAGCGATCCGGACAAGCACGTCATAGGCCATGACCTGCCGCCCCTTGAGGATCTCGGACACCTCGGACTGCGACTGCCCCGTCGTGGCTGCGATCTGCCGCTGCGAAACGCCATGCCGGCGCAGTTGCCGGTAGATCTCGCTGACGTCCCGTCGAGCCAGCGCATCCCGCATCTCCCGCTCGTTCCAGACGTCGGGTGTAACGGGAGAGCCGCCAGAACCGATGATGTTCATTTAGACCCCCTGACGCTCTGCTCGGGCGTTGGTCGCAGAGTAAGGGCACTGCTGCATCCCGGTGAAGCGCATATCGGTAGAGGTGATCGGCGGCGGTGAAGTCCACCGACCGCTCGTCGTTGCCGTTTGCCCGGTTATCGCCGCACCCCTAGGCGCGAGGACCCGTTCCGTTCCAATCTAGTCAGCACAGGCAAACCGAGCACGGACGGGAACGGTGACGAGATGCGGGAAGCACAGGGCGGAAACGGCCAGTCGGCCGAGTTCCCCAACACGCCCGCGGATCGGCGCCGTTGGTGGCGAGTGGACTGCCGAGACGTGGCGAACTCGCACCGGTTCTTGGACGTGCTGGTAAACCGGGACAGGGTGGTACTCGTCGGACCGCCCGGCCATTCCGCCGCGTTGTCGGTCAACGGCCTCGGCCAGTTGTCGGACGCGCTGCGGGATGCCGCTGTGCAGGCGAGAAAGTGACGGTGACGTTTCGGTGGACGAGATCCTGGGACAGGTGCTGCGCAGTGCGGTGCGGGAGCGGCTCGATGTGCTGACCGAGCTCGCGAACCGCGCGGACGCCCCTTCCCTGCTCTCCGTGGCGCGTTCCGAACTTCCCCGGCTGACCGAGGGGTGGCGAACGCTGCTCACCGCGCACGACGCCGACGAGAAGGGCAACTGCCCGGAGTGCTCAAGCCGCTGGCGCCCGCAGAAAGCACCATGCTCGGTGTGGCGCACGGCGTACGAGCACCTGGTAGCAGGAGCCTTAGCACCCCGTCCCGCACGGCACCTGCGTCCGGCGCACGCACTGCGCCCGGTGACGCCGGTGCCGTAAGCAGGCGGACTCGGCCCGGATAGCACTACCCCCTCCCCGACCCGGATCACCGAGAAACCGCCAGGCGGCGGCCGATGAACGGCGCGGTCGTGAATCCCCGACCTCGGCCGACGTTCACCGGCCGCCGCCGCGAAAAACTCCACATCGGACCGGCTGGACACCAGCGCGGTCGCCACAAGTTCCGCGGGCCGGTGCTGACGCACTCCCCTCCCCCCGACCGGTGCCGGTCCGCGGACTCCAACCACTCCGGCAACCCGTTTCCCCGGACGGAGCCGGAGTCTGGAAAGGCCCTGGAGCTCGATTCCCCGACCGAGCCCAGGGCCTTTCCATATTTTTTGCGGAGCGTGGTGCGCTTGCGTAGCGGTGCGCGCAGCGGAACCTCAGACGACACCTGGACTGCGTGATCCCCAACTTACGTATGCCCTACTGCGGGTTCGGAAAGAGAACACGCCTCCGTCGTTGATCGACTACCGAACCACGGCACCGTTCTTCTGGCCAGAACCCGTGAGTGGGTTGGCCCTATAGAGGCCGTTTTGGAATGTGCTGCCTGGCGTGAACGGACAGTGATGATGTGTGTAGTGACGCCGCTGGTGGGTCTGACCCTCGAACGGACTGACGGCTTGCCTGTCCTTGAACGGATCCGTCGGCCTTACCGGGCGTTGCTACGCACGCGGCCGGACGGGCGTTTGTGACCTCATAGGAGCTTGGCCAAGAAGCCCCGTCACTGTCTTGTCCACCCGCCCGACCGGCGCGTGCCGCCCTCGGAA
>NZ_GL877880.1:322974-409464 GCF_000194155.1 Saccharopolyspora spinosa NRRL 18395 | reverse complement strand
ACTGCTGGAGCTGTTCGGCGTCGGCCCCGAAACCGCCGGCCAGCTGCTGACCTCCGCCGGGGACAACCCCGAACGCATGCGCTCCGAAGCAGCGTTCGCGCACCTGACCGCGGCCGCACCGATCCCCGCGTCCTCCGGCCGCACCCACCGCCACCGCCTCAACCGCGGCGGCGACCGCGCCGCCAACAACGCCCTGCACACCATCGTCCTGGTCCGCATGCGCCACGACGAACGCACCCGCGCCTACGTCCAACGCCGCACCAAGGAAGGACTCTCGAAGAAAGAGATCATGCGCTGCCTCAAACGATTCGTCGCCCGCGAGGTCTACCACGCCCTGACCACCACACAAGTCACCCAAAACGACCTTGCACCCGCCGCTTGACATCTATAGGAGCATCCGTTCGTGCCACCTATCGAAGCGAACAGGCCGTTCGCTTCACACCAACAGCCCGGTATCTGTATCAAGGTGCCTGGAGTGAACGGACCGTTCGTGCCACCTACCGACGTGAACAGGCCGTTCGCTTCACACTGGTTGGCAGGCAGAACCGGACCGCTCCCGCTTGGGCTGCCACCGGAACCTCCAGGCAGGACCAAGTTCCCAAACAGTCTCCGCAGCACCGAAAAGCACTCACGGGGTGAGCTGTGGGAGGGCTACTTCCGGCGGAGGCGGGCTCTGGTTGCGAAGTCCTGGTCCAGGCGGATTCCCGGTGGTGTTGCCGCTCCTCTTTGGGCCGGTACCGCGACACCCGGGGCTTCCGCCAGGTGGGTGTGCTGCGCCGGCACCATCAGCCACGGTTGGCGGGAGCCGAGCAGCGGCGAGTACACCGGCACGAATCCCTGGTCCAGCAGCGAGATCGCGAAGTCGACCGCCACGTGGCCGCGGGTGTCGAGCACGCCGGTGCCCTGCCAGGGCAGCAGGCCCGATCCGCCGAGGTAGGTGAACCCGAGGCAGCCCTTGCGGACTGCGCTGAGGGTCAGCCGCACGCGGTTCGGGAACATCCGCTCGTAGCCGAACTCCTCGTCCGCCTGCATCGTCGCCATGTAGCGGAGCACCGTGTGCCACGCCCGGCGAAGCACCGCGCACCGTGCCTGCCGCACGTCGCCCGGCACGCTCTGGTCGGTCACGTTGTAGATGTCCGCGTAGACCGCGGTGGACCACTCCAACCGGTCCGTCCCGGGCGGCACCGCGACCGGCACCGAATACACCAGCGACATCAGGATTTCCCGGAACAGCCCGATGACGTGCGGCGCGAACTCGTCCATCGTGGCGGTGCGCGAGTGCACCTGCTCCAGGGTCCGCAGCGGGTTGTCGGTGATGTCGAAGTGCCGCAACGAGTCGGCGAGCAGTCGCCGGTAACCGGCGATCCGGGTGGCGCGCACGGCCGGGAGCCCGGGGCCCAGCCGCCGCTCCGCGACCTCGTCGATCTCCTCGACGTTGGTCCGGTCGCCGATGCCGACCAGGTCGATGTACTCGCGCAGCTTCCGCTGGTAGGCGTCGGTGATCGCGTGCGGCCGACTGCGGAAGTGCCTGCCGTCGGTGAGGATGTTGAAGTGCAGGCCGGGCGCATGCACCGCGCTGACCACCCGCTGGAGCTCCCGCAGCCGCGCCATCGCGCCGAGTTCGGCGAAGTCCGGCAGCGGGCCGCCCGCCTTCAGCCGGTTCAGGCACTGCTTGACCGGGAAACCGAGCAGCACCACCTCGATGGGTTCGCCTCGGCGCACGAACGGTTCGGCGTCCCGCCGCAGGTCAGCCGGCTGGTAGTTGGACCGCGATCCCTTGATGAACTGCTTGCGGGTAAAAACGTGGTGCACCGCCGCCAGGACCTGCTCCGGCTCGCTGCGCTCGTCGATGCCGAACTTCGCGACCGCGCGGCGCCCGGTCCGCGCCGCCGCCCGGTCCACGTCGGCGAGCACCGAATCCACAATGGACCGCGATTCTTGCTCGGTGAGGTGCACCGCCCACTGCTGCGCCAAGCGGTTCTTGCGCAGTGCGCCGATCTGCAGCTCTTCCAGCGAATGCGTGTTGGACAGACGGGGACCGCTGCGCGCCCCGAGGCGGGGCGTGGTCTCGAAGGTGGCGATCACGGCCGCGGTGTCGGCCACCGGCTGGTCCGGTAGGCGTTCGGCGGCCAGGCCGGGGATCTCGACGGCGACCGGGATCGCCCCGCCGAACTCCTTGGTCACTGCGATGCGGTTCGCCAGTTCGTCGTCGAAGACCGCCACGACGTCGACGTCGCCGAGTTCTCGGAGCTTCTCCACATTCAGCTCGGAACGCGGGCACCCGCCGTCCTCGGGCAGGCACAACAGCGTCGCGTCCAGCACTCCGCCGGCGGCGAGCGCCTCCTCGGTGTGCTCGCGGAACCGCTCGCGACGCCCGGTGCAGAACACCACCCGCCCGCCGGCGTCCTGCACGTCCCAAACGAACCGGGCGAGCCCGGCATTCGCGCTGTCGGTGCGCAGCCTTTCCCGCGGCCTGGCCAGGAAAGCGCGCGTGAAGTCGGCACGCACCTCGTCCCAGTCCACCGACGGGTAGCGGTCGCGCAGGCCGCTGAGCTCCACGAAGTTCCACCAGGTAGCAGCGGTGTGGGTCGGCAGCACCGGCAGCGTGCCGGGGCCGGCCAGCTCCAGGATGCCGTCCGGCGCACCAGGGCGGGGGCCCGAGACCGACCGCGCGGCGTCCAGGATCCGCTGCAGTGGCACGAGTCCGCACAGGTCCACGTCGATCACGACGGCCGGCTGCGGCAACCGGTCGTCCCAGCGGCGTTGCCGGGTGCGCTGCTGGACCCGGTCCAGCACCGATTTCAGCACCGCGTCCTGGGTTTCCGGCACGGTGTGGACGTAGCACTGCAGCGGTTGCTCGCCGGAGAGCAGTTCCGCGGTGCTCGGTGCCAGGAAGCGCAGTTCCTCAGCGATCACCCGGTTGACGGCCCGTCGCACCCGGCTCTCCCGCCGCCCGGAATCGAGTCGGCTGAACCCGGCGCCGAGCTCGTCGAGGGTCTCGACCAGCGCACGCGCTCCCGCCGCGACCTCGGCCCGGGTCGGCTCGTGACTCACCCGCAGGTAGTCGGTCACCACGATCCGGCCGGTGGCCTGCATTTCCGGCGAGAGCTCGAAGGCGACCTCGGCCCCGCCCAGCGCGAACAGCCCGACCCCGTGCGAGTCGAGGGCCAGCCGGAAGGTCCGCAGCAGCGGACGGACGAAGTGCTCTAGGAAGTAGTCGAGTTCGTCCTCGCGCCGCTCGAAGCGGTTGTCCAGCACCACGCGCAGCAGTCCCGGCGCGCCGTCGCCGGCCGGGTGCAGCAGCGTGGCCAGGTCGGCCGCGATGGTGCCGCCCGGGTGCGTGGGATGCGCCGGCGCGGGCTCGGCGATGCGGGTCAGGGCGGCCGAACCGGTGGCGGTGTCCACCACGGCGGCCGGCACCGGCTGGGTGGCGCAGTGCATCCGCAGGTCGGGGTCGGATTCCACAATGGACGAAATCCGTTCCCAGCCGCGGAGCTGACGCTGGGCACGCTCGCGGGATCCGACGGCTCGCAGCTCAACGATGCGCGCCGGACCACTGACGATGATCCGCTCCGCAGGGAACGGCACGCTGCGGTTCGGGCCTAGCACCGCGGCGAGGCAGTCCTCGGCGAGCTGCCGCCGTTCCGAGGTCAGCAGGTCGACGCGGTCGGCGGGCAGCGGGACCGATCCGCCGGTGTTGACGTCCGAGGCCAGCGACCGGGTCAGCCGGTGCAGCCAGGCCGGGTCGAAGACGCGGCGGGTGCGGCGCAACCGGACCAGGGCGCGGTAGAGATCGGACCAGTTCGGTGCGGCGCCCAGCGGCAACCCGGCACCGGCACCGAAGCCGCTGAGCCGCAGCGCGCCCTGCGCTGACCGCTCGACTCGCAGGCCGTAGCCGCCGTCGGAGAGCATTGCGTTCGCGTCCGCGATGGTCAACGGGTGCCACAGGCCGGGGGCGGGCGGGGCGTCCGCCGCGGCCGTGCGGGGCGGCTCCGCCGGGGCCGCGAGCTCCGGGGCCAGCCGCGCGGTCACAGGGCTGCGGTGAGCTTCGCGCGCGTGGGAGCCGAGCAGACATGGAAGCCGGCGGCACGGGCACCACAGCACCCGTTTGTTCCCCCGGTCGATGTCCACCTGGAAAGCACAGCACGAGGCACGGCGGGAAAACGAGGGGCGGCCGGGCAGTAACCCACGATGATCCTTCTGTCACTGAGAATGACGACTCGGATCACACTAGATAGCGACCTTGCGCGCTGACAACATGACTCAATGCATATGACAACGATGTAACGCGACCGGAGCCGCAGGTCAGAGCCGCGCCTCGGAACCCCCAAATGACCAGACACCGGGGTTCGGTCAAGGCGTCAACAGAGAAATCACCCGATCGACTGATACCGTCCCCGGCATGTCCGGAGCGCAACACCGCCCGCGGGCCGGGAAACTGTGGACATCGCCGGCGCCAGGCGAAACCCTCGCCCCACGTCGGTGAACCAGACCGCCGAGTCGAGCTCGGCACCATCTCCCAGGGCTCCGTCCCCTGAAAGAGAATCATGGTCGTGGTCGGCAAGATGGTCAGTTAGAACTTGATCAAGGAGTTGCCTTGCCTGCCGAAGTAGCCCCGCTGCGCCGAAAGCCGGTCCAGCAGCGCAGTGCACAACGTGTGGAGAAGATGCTCTCGGCGTGTGCCGAGCTGATCGACGAGGTGGGCTATGACGGGTTAACAACCACTCTCATCGCCGAGCGCGCCGGCGTGGCGGTCGGATCGCTCTACCAGTTCTTCCCCGACAAGCGCGCCGTCGTCCAGGAACTAACGCTGCGCAATCTCGACCGCTTCGTGCGCACCGTGTCAGCGCGTTTCGACCAGCTGGAGCTGGAGCACTGGTGGGACGCGGTGGACGCGGTCTTCGACGTCTACCTGACGATGCACCGCGAAGTCCCCGCGTTCAGCCGGCTGCACTTCGGCGACGTGGTCGACCTGCGGCTGCTGGACCCCAGCAAGGACAACAACGCAGTGATCGCCGAGAAGCTCACCGGGCTGATCGGCGAGGAGTTCGGGCTCGCCCCGGCGGACCTGCTGCTTCCGCTGGCGGTCGCGGTCGAGGCAGCGGACGCGGTGCTGCACCTGGCGTTCCGGCGTGACCCTGCCGGGGAGCCCACGCTCGTCGCGGAGGCGAAGGAACTGGTGCGCGGCTACCTGTCGAACCGGATGCCCGCAGATCAGCCGAAGGACTTGCCCTCGCCCCGGTAGGTCGGCGCGGTGCCGGTCAGCCGGTCGGCCGCCACCAGGTGGTAGTGGGTGAACCGCTCCTTGGCGTGCCGGAACCAGACACGGTCGCCGAGCCGGAGCCGCCGGGCCGCGTCGCCGACCACGGGCGTCTGCACCTCGCCGGCGCCCTCGGTCGCGAGCAGCTGGAGGCCAGCCGGCCAGTGCGGCGTCGGCACCCGGTCCGCGCCGGGCGGGCCGGAAGCGAGGTAGCCACCGCCGAACACCGTCGCGATGCGCGCGGCGGGGCGGTGCACGACGGGCAGTGCGTAGAGGACAGCCGGTCGGGGGCCGAAGGCGCGGTAGCCATCGAACAGCGTCGGGCCGATCAGCCCGGAGCCGGCGGCCACCTCGGTGACGGCGCGTTCCGCGGCGGTGCCCTCCAAGCTGCCGGTGCCACCGCCGTTGACGTACTCCAGCGGCGCCAGCGCTCGCACCGCCCGCACCACCGCGGCCCGGCGTTCGGCCAGTTCGGCGGCCGAACGGCGCTGCATCCAACGCAGCGCGGCGGCCTTCAGCGGCCGGCCGGACGGCGCGTCGCCGAGTCCGGCGATCTGGCCTTCGTACGCCATCAGCCCGACCAGGTGAAAAGCCTTGCGGCGCACCACGGATTCGGCGAGCCGCCGGGCCTGCGCGGCGGTGTGCACCGGGGAGCGGCGGGTGCCGACGTGCAGGCCGGGCAGCGGCCGCCAGGACGCGTCGACTTCGAGGCAGAGCCGGATCTCGGGCCGGTCGGAGCAGGTGGCGGCGTCGATGAGGTCGAGGTGGTCGACGGAGTCGACCATGAGCGCGATCGACGCGGCGGCCACCGGGTCGGCCGCGAGCTCGCGCAGCGCCGAGCGGTCTGCGGTCGGGTAGGCGACGAGGATGTCGTCGCTCAGGCCTTCGCGGTGCAGCCAGAGCGCTTCGGCCAGGGTGTAGCACATCAGCCCGGCGAAGCCTGGGGTGCACAGCACCCGTTGCAGGAGGTCACGGCAGCGCACGGACTTGGTGGCCACCCGGATGGGCCGCCCGGCGGCACGGCGCGCCAGGTCTGCCGCGTTGCTGTCGAACGCGTCGAGGTCGGCCACCGCGAAGGGCGGGTCGAGCTCCCTGGTGATCTCTTCGAACCGGCGCACGGCCATAACAGTAGGCCGAAAACCCTTGTTATGTGAATCTCATTCACATAATTTCACCGCGACGATACCCGAAGGAGGGTTGGCGATGCAGCGTTGGACCAACTGGGCGGGCACTGCCACCGCCACACCCAGCGCCCTGGTGGCGCCGCGCGACACCGAGGAGGCCGCTGCGACGATCCGCGCCGCAGCGCGCGACGGCGGCACAGTCCGCCCGCTGGGCACCGGCCACTCGTTTTCCGGCATCGGCTCGCCCAACACCGGCTGCGCCCTGGACCTCTCGCACTGGTCCGGGATCGTGCAGGCGGACCCGCACAGCGGGCTGGTCAAGGTGCGCGCCGGCACGCCCCTGAACCGGCTCAACGCCGAGCTCGACGGGCTCGGCCTGGCGATGGCGAACCTCGGCGACATCGACCGGCAGACCATCGCCGGGGCGATCTCCACCGGCACCCACGGCACCGGCGCCGGTCTGGGCGGGCTGGCGACGCAGGTCGAGGAACTGGAAATGCTGCTCGCGGACGGCACCGAGCGGCGCTGCTCCGCCGAGGAGAACCCGGAGCTGTTCGCCGCCGCCCGTGTCGGGCTGGGCGCGCTCGGGGTGATCACGACGGTGACGTTGCGCTGCGTGCCTGCGTTCGCGCTGGTCGCCGACGAACGACCCGCCCGCCTGGATGACGTGCTGGACCGCTTCGACCAGCTCACCACCGACAACGACCACGTCGAGTTCTACTGGTTCCCGCACGCCTCGAACACGCTGGTCAAGCGGAACAACCGGCTCCCCGCCGAGGACTCACCGCGGCCGCTGCACCCGCTCCGGCACTTCCTGGAGTACGAGGTGGTGGAGAACCGGCTGTTCGGCACGATCTGCCGACTGGGGCGCGCGTTCCCCGCGTCGGTACGACCGCTCAACCGGCTCTGCGCCTCGACCTGGTCCGCGCGTTCGTACAGCGATCGTTCGCACCGGGTCTTCACGACGCAGCGGAAAGTCCGGTTCGTAGAATCCGAGTACGCCGTGCCACGGGAGACGCTGCGCGACGCGCTCACCGAGCTGCGCGCCGCGGTCGGGCGGCTCGCCGACCCGGTGATGTTCCCGGTGGAGGTGCGGGTCGCGGCGGCCGACGACGTGTGGCTGTCGACCGCCTACCAGCGTCCGTCGGCCTACATCGCGATCCACCAGTTCCAGGGGATGCCGCACCGGCGCTGGTTCGACGCCTTCGAGGACATCGTCGGCGCGGCGGGCGGGCGACCGCACTGGGGCAAGATGCACCGCCTCGACGCCTCGTCGCTGCGCGAGCGCTACTCGCGCTTCGACGACTTCCGCCGGGTGCGCGCCGAGGTCGACCCCGACGGTGTCTTCCGCAACCCGTACCTCGATCGTGTCCTCGGCCCCTGTGGATAACTCACGATTTCGGTGGAAAACGGCGTGTCGCTCTCCGCCGAAATCCCGGCCGTCAGACCAGCGCTACGCGGAGGGCTTCGGAGATCGGGATTTCGCCGTTGACGAGCTCCAGGGCTCGCCGGGACGCGGCCGGCTCGTCGAGCAGGGCGAGCAGCACGGCGGCGACGTCGGCGCGGGTCACCTCCGCCCGGCCGACCGACTCGGCCAGCGTCACGCGACCGGTGGGCTGGTCGTCGGTCAGCCTCCCCGGCCGCAGGATCGTCCAGTCCAGATCCCGCGACCGCAAGTCCTCCTCGGCAGCCCGCTTGGCGTCCAGGTACGCGCCGAACACCGGGTCCACATCGGGCGGGTTCGGCCGCGTCGTACCCATCGAACTCACTTGCAGGAAACGACGAATCCCCGCCCTCTCGGACGCGTCCGCGAGCAGTGCCGAGGCGGCGCGGTCCACAGTGTCCTTGCGTGGCGCGCCACTTCCGGGACCGGCTCCGGCGGCGAACACAGCAGCGTCCACACCGGACAGCAGGGCGGCGAGCTGGGCGGCGTCGACCTGCTCCAGATCGGCCAGCTGCGGCTCGACGCCGTCGGCGCGGAGGTCCTCGGCGTGGTCCGGGTTCCGGATCAGTCCGAGCACTGCAACGCCGCGCTCGACGAGCATCGCCCCCAGGTGTCGCGCGATCTTCCCGTGGGCGCCGGCAATCACGATTCGCATGCCATCCAACGTAGGACAACCCGCGTTTCCAGGCCGCCCGCCTAGCCTGTGGACAACTAGCCACATCCTGTGGACAACTGGGGCGGGCCGCGTCTGCGCGCTCCCCGGTGGCGCGGCTGCCAAGCCATCGGTCGTGAGTGCGTAATCGAGTGGCGCGCCCGACTACGCACTCACGACCAGGCCCCAGGGGCTGGCTCGTGGGTCAGTTGCGGGATGGGGCGGGGGCCTCCGTCGCGAGCAGCTGCTGGTAGACGACCTCGTTCACCCAGCGGGACACCGCGGTGTGCTCCACCGGCGGAGCGTCGTCGAAACACCGCCCGACCAGTTCCACCTGCACGTCGTCGCCGTTGGCGCTGAGCACCGCAATGCCGAACTGGCGGGCGCGGATCAGGCAGGTGGCGGCGAAGTCGGGGGCCACGGCGACGTTGCGCGGCACCACGATCGCGGAACTGACGAACCGGGCGAACGGCACCGCGGCGGTCAACGCGCTGCGCCAGTGCCGGGCCGGGGCGAGCACACCGGTGATCCGGGCTGCGGGCGGCGGCACCCGCCCGTCCATCTCGGGCCACACCCAGGTGGCGATCTCGGCTCGGTCCAGCACCGGCCCGCTGCCGAAGCACAGCCGCTCGGCATGCGCGTCGGGGAGTAGCTCGGCGGTCGCGATGATCTGCCGACCGAGCAGCTTCACGGGCGGCAGCACGCTGCCCGCCCACCCCAACGTGTCCACCGTCCGCTGGGCGAGCCGACCCATTGAGGCTGCGAGCCCCAGCGGGGACCGGAGCTGCGTCGTCGAGCAGGCTCGGAGCTCGTCCTCGGTCCAGGCACGTCCCGGCATTCCGGTCACGGCGTTCCGCCTCCCTCATGCACTGCGCTTGCACTCCGCGGCCACCGACAACGGGGCCACTGCTGACTTAAACAGCTCGGAGCTGGTTTTGCGCTGCTCAACAGGGGTTCCTGCGACCGGCGGCGGGCATCGGTCGGTGACTGGTCGATGAATGACATCGGGACTTCAGCCCAGCGATGCGGCCATTCAGGTGAACCGGTACGGCACGTGGCGTTCAGGTTTCCCCAACCAGCAGAACCGAATTTCGCCACCTCCGCAAAACGACCGCCCGCCGGGCGGCGGGCGGGACGTCAGTGCGACAGCAGGTCGAGGTTGGCCCGATCCTGCTCGACGAGCCGCTGGTGGATCGCTTCCGCGGCAGGCAGCAGCGGCTTCACTATCTTCGAGACCTCGGCGCGAACGCTGTGCGCCACTACCCCGAGCGCCGCGACGACTACTCCGTTGGCGTCATGCACCGGCACCGCGACGGAGCAGTTCCCGAGCGTCATCTCCTCGTTGGCCTGCGCGAAGCCGCGACTGCGCACGGTCTGCAGCTCGCGCCCCAGGCGACCGGGTTCGGTGATGGTGTACACGGTGAACCGGGACAGCCCGCGCTCGCAGTACTGGTGCATCACCACGCTCGGGGCGTGCGCCAGGAGCACCTTGCCGACGCTGGTCGAGTGCAGCGGCAGGCGGCCGCCGATGCGTGAGGTGATCGGCACGGCGCGCGGCGTGGTGAGCTTCTCGACGTACACGACCTCCATCCCGTCGCGCACCGCGAGGTGGACGTTGTCGTGCGTGCTCTGGCACAGGTCCTGCATGAGAGGCAGGGCGATCTCGCGGAGTCGGCTGTTCACCGGGGCCAGCAGCCCGATCTCCCACAGCCGCAGGCCGATCGCGTAGCGGCCTTCGCCGTCGCGCTCCAGGGCACCCCACATCTCCAGCTCGCGGACCAGCCGGTGCGCGGTGGCCAGCGGGATCTCCGCGCGGCGGGCGATGGCGGTGAGGGTGAGCCGGACGTGTTCGATGTCGAAGGCGGTGAGGACGCTGAGCGCTCGCGCAGTGACCGACCGGCCAGGATCCCGGCTGTTGCCCGCCATCGCTTCCTCCCGTGCACGCGGTCCGAGACCGCGGGATCCCCGGTCGCCCGGCCCGAGCGGACTCCGATTCCGCCCGCACCGACTCCAGTGTTCACCCGAACGATGGCTCAAGCCCAGCACAGTCCGCGGCTGTCGCCAAGACCGAGAAGCCGATCATCGAGGTCTGATCTGTCGGGGGCGGCAGCCCCGTTCGCAATCCCGCGGCGAAAAGTGGTGGTGATCACTAAATCCGGCTCAGTCGAGCCCGAGGAGCGCGGTGAACGCCTCCGCCTGCTCGACGTTGGCCAGATGGGCGGCGTGCGGCAGAACTTCCAGCCGGGCGTTGGCGCCGATTCCGTCGACGATCGCGGCACTGTGCTCCGGCGGCGTGGCGGGATCGTCGGCCCCGGCGACGACCAGTGTCGGCGCGGTGATGGTGGGCAGGTCGGCTCGCAGGTCAACGCGGCCGGTCAGCTCCGAACACAGCGCGTACGCCTCGTCGTCGGTGCTGGCGATCATCGCGGAGTAGATGGCGGTTTCGGCGTGCCACTCGCGGAAGTGCGGTGTGAACCAGCGCTCGATGGTCGGCGAGACCAACTCGTTGGTCCCGTGCTCACGAGCCGTGGCGGCCCGGTCGAGCTCGACCTGCTCCTGCCCCAACCAGGCGGAACTGCAGCAGACGGTCAACCCTTCGATTCGCTCGCCGGCATGCGCCCCCAGCCACAACCCGATCATCCCGCCGAGCGAGGAGCCCATGAACGAGGCCCGCGGAACCTCCAGGTAGTCCAGCAGCGCGAGCACGTCCGCGCCGAGGTCGGCCAGGGTGTACGGGCCGGGCAGCACTGGCGATCGGCCGTGCCCACGCTGGTTGTACCGGAGCACGTGGTAAGCGCTGTTGAGGGCGTCGAGCTGCGGTTCCCACATCTCCCAGGTGCAACCGAGGGCGTTGGACAGCACCAGGACAGGAGCGTCGGCATGCCCAGTCTCCTGCCACTCCAAGCCGAGTTGTTCCCACCTGGTCACGGGAAACCCTCCGTCATCGGCCGACCGGCTCACAGTCCCAGCAGTGCGCGCATCCGCGCGTACTTCCTGGTCAGCCTCTCCCGCGTCGCCTCGTCCAGCACGGCCAACCGTGCGGGGTCGGCGTTGTGCGCCAGGTCGGCCTCTTTCACCAGCAGCGCGCCCGGCGTCCCCAAGATCCGGGCGGCGTAGTCGGCGGGTTCTTCACCGGCCCGCCTTGTCACGGCCAGCACGATGTCCTTGGTCTCCGACGGGAGCGGCGCCCCCGACAACCAAGCCTCGGAAACAGCCCCGTCCTCAACGGCATCGTGCAACCAAGCAGCGGCGACCTGGGCCTCGCTCCCACCCCTGGCCCGCACCCCGGCGGCAACGGCGGCCAAGTGCTCGACGTAGGGCCGACCAGCCTTGTCGACCTGCCCACCATGAGCCCGAGCGGCAAGAGAAGCAACCTCTTCAATCCCCAGAACCCGACCACCCACGACGAAACCGTACAACCCCGCGACCACCGAGGGCCGGGTCAGAGCACCTCGACGACCAACGCCGCCAGGAGACAACCGAAGGAACCGGTAGCAGCGAACGCCCGAACCAGATTCCACCGCACCCAACGCACCTCGAACCGAGCGCGCAGAGCGGCGGGGTCGGCACCTTCCCCGGCGGCGAGCTCGTTGTTCAACGGCACGTTCACGGCAGCGGTGACGACGAACATCGCCAGGTAGAGCAAGAACCCGGCAGCGCTCCACCCGGAGCCAGCACCACCGCCGAACCACAGCAGCGCGGCGCCCAACCCGCTGACCAGCAACCCGCCGAGGAACAGCGCCAAGAACAACCAGTTGACGATGGCCACATTGATGCGCTGCATCACATCGACGAAGGCCCGGTCCGCAACGCCCCGAAGCCCGGGCATGACGGCGTACGCGAACCCGGCGAACAACCCCGCCATCAACCCGGCGGCGACAACACCGGCGACCAAGACAGCGACGACCACCAGCCAGCCCTCCCACGAGATCCGCACGGCAGGCGAAACCAAGCACATCTACCCAGCCGAAACCCCGAAAACACCCAAACCGCAACCAAACCTGTTCGCTGTCCGCTGAAGAGAACCCGAGGAACAGCCGACCCCGAACGCCGAAGGCGACCTTCGCCACAACCAAAGACCCAGGAATGACGGGATATAACTCACAAGCCCCCAAGAGCCCCGGCAGAACCCCAGCCGGAGTAGGTAGAACGCCCCGAATCAGAGACACAAACCACAACCGGCCAACAGGCCCAGCCCAGCGAAAGCACGCCCCCAGCAACAACCAACCAGACCAGGGAAAACAGGGCCACACAACCCACCCGCCCACCAGCAAGACCAGGGGGAATGAACGGAGGCTGGTCGGTGAGCAGTCGGCGAACGCCCGAGAAGGCAAGGAGCGCGAGAGAAGCGACGATCGCACCGTGGTCTACGGGGGCTTGGCCCCGTATGGAAATAAGAAGAGGGCCCCCGGCTCATGCTTCGCGGGGGCCCTCTTACGAACGTACGTGGGCGAGGAGGGAGTTGAACCCTCACGTCCTTTCGGACACACGGACCTGAACCGTGCGCGTCTGCCATTCCGCCACTCGCCCGTGGCTTGGCTGGAAGCTTATCCTGCTGTCTTCCGACCCTTGGCATCGGGGGCGCTTTCGCGTCCGCTGCCCTGTTGGCGAGAGAAGATTAGCACGGCTGACGAGGGGGTTCGGCGGGGGGTTGGACGAGTTGGGAACAGGGCGGTGTCTCGGCCCGTTGGCCCAGATACGATGGTCGCCAGGAGTCGTACGCGTGAAGGGATTTTGCCGTGGGCCTCGTGCAGCGCTTTGAGCGCCGACTCGAAGGCATCGTTGGTAACGGCTTTGCGCGCGTTTTCGGCGGAAAGGTCGTTCCCCAGGAGGTCGCCCAGGCTCTGCAGCGGGAAGCCGAGCTGCAGGTCCGGGAGCTCGCCGGGGGACGGTTGCTCGCTTGCAACCATTACGTTGTGCAACTGAGCCCGTCCGATCACGATCGGCTCACCGACGATGAGGCCCGGGTGACCGACCTCCTCGCCGACTGCGTTCAGGAGCATCTCACCGAGCAGGGGTGGGACACATATGGTGACGTCGTAGTCTCCCTGGAGCGCTCTGAGACGCTGCACACGGGACAGTTTCGAATCAGCTCGACCGTCGACCCCGACGTGACTCGACGGCCGGCACAACCGCGTACCGCAGGAGACCGACCCATGAGCCAGCCACCAGGCCACTACCCCCAGGGAGATCCGTACAACCAGCAGGGGCAGTACGGCCACGAGCAGGGTTACGGCCAAGGCCAAGACCCCAACTACGGCTACGGCCAGCAGCCGCAGCAACCTGGTTACGACCAGGGCGGTTACGGCCAGCAGCCGCCGGGTTACGACCAGGGCGGCTACGGCCAGCCTGCCGCCGGCTACGACCAGGGTTACGGCCAGCCCGCCGGTTACGACCAGGGCTACGGTCAACATCCGGGCGGCTACGACCAGGGTTACGGCCAGCAGCCGCAGCAAGCCGGTTACGACCAGGGTGGTTACGGCCAGCCCGCCGGTTACGACCAGGGCTACGGTCAACAGCCGGGCGGGGCGTACCCGCAGTCCGGTGGCTTCCCCGACCAGGGCTACGGCCAGCAGCCCGGCGGTGCCTTCCCGCAGAGCGGCGGCTTCGCCGGGGGTGGCCCGCGCGCGCAGATGACCGCGACGCTGCACCTCGACGACGGTTCGAACCGGTCGTACACGCTGCAACACGGCTCGAACATCATCGGCCGGGGTCAGGAGGGTCAGTTCCGCCTGCCGGACACCGGGGTCTCGCGCAAGCACATCGAGATCACCTGGGACGGCCAGAGCGCGATGTTGGCCGATCTCGGTTCGACCAATGGCACCACGGTGAACGGCACGCCGGTGCAGACTTGGCAGTTGGCAGACGGCGACGTGATCAGGGTGGGCCACTCGTCCCTGGTCTTCCGCGCTCAGCAGGCCTGAGACCGCGGAACCCCGCGTCCAGACACGAGTAGGAGCGTTCACAACAAGTGCCAGAGCTGGTGATTCAGCTGACCAGAGCAGGGTTTCTCGCCCTGCTCTGGTTGTTCGTGCTGGCTGCGCTTCGCGTGGTTCGCTCGGATCTTTACTCGGCGTCCGGGATGCGGGTCCCGATGCCAGGTGCGAGTCGGCTACCGGGCAAGCAGTCCCGGGGCAAGAGCAAGGTGCCCCGCCAGATGGTGGTAACGCACGGCGCTCTCGCCGGCACACGCATCTCCCTGGACGGCCGACCGATCCTGATCGGTCGTGCCGATGACTCCACGTTGGTACTCGACGACGACTACGCGTCGACACGACACGCGAGATTGTCGCTTCGAGGCTCCGATTGGTACGTGGAGGATCTAGGCTCCACAAACGGCACATACCTCGATCGGGCGAAGGTCACGGGGCCGACCAAGGTCCCGCTCGGCGTTCCGATCAGAATCGGCAAGACGGTGATCGAGCTGCGCTCATGACCCTCGTCCTTCACTACGCAGCCCGCAGCGACCGCGGCCTGGTGCGCTCCAACAACCAGGACTCGGTCTATGCCGGCCCACGACTACTCGCCCTCGCGGACGGCATGGGTGGACATGCCGCCGGTGAGGTCGCCAGCAAGGTCGTCATCGCGGCGTTGGCGCCGTTGGACGACGACGAGCCGAGCGACGACCTGCTCGGGCAGCTCCGCGGTGCGGTGCTGGCCGGCAACGGCGCGATCGCCGAGCTGGTGGCCAACGACCCGGACCTGGAGGGGATGGGCACCACGCTCACCGCTGTGCTGTTCGCAGGCAGCAAACTGGGCTTGGTGCACATCGGCGACTCCCGGGCCTATCTGGTCCGCGACGGCGAACTGACCCAGATAACCCACGACGACACCTTCGTGCAGTCGCTGATCGACGAAGGCCGGATCACCGAGGAGGAGGCCGCCAACCACCCGCAGCGCTCGCTGCTGCTGCACGCGTTGACCGGCCACGAGGTGGAACCGAGCCTGGCGATCCGGGAAGCCCGGGCCGGCGACCGCTACCTGCTCTGCTCGGACGGCCTGACCGGCCCGGTGAGCACGGAGACGATGGCGGAAGCGCTGCGCATCCCGGATCCGCAGCAGTGCGCGGACCGGATGATCGAGCTCGCCCTCAAGGGCGGTGGTCCGGACAACGTCACCGTGATCATCGCCGACGTCGTCGACGTCGAGTTCGGCGACGACGCCCCGATCGTCGGGGGCGCGGCGGGAAATGGCGATGAGCATCCGCAACCCGATTCGTCTGCGGCACGCGCATCCGCGGTGACCATGCCGCGGCCGCAGCCGCAGCGTTTCGAGCCCACCTCACCTCCACCGGAGCAGCCGCGCAAGCGCCGCTGGCTGCGTTCGCTGCTGGTGACGTGCGGCGTGCTCATCGTGCTGGCCGGAATTGCGCTGGTTGGGCGTTGGTGGGTGCTCAACCAGTACTACATCGGCGCGAACCGCGCCGATGAGGTGGTGATCTTCCAGGGAGTGCAGGGCAGCGTGCTCGGTGTCTCGTTGAATTGGCAGGTCGAAACGTCCTGTCCGCCGGACTCAGCGCCGGACTGTACCCCGGTCAAGGTGGTCGACCTCCAGGAAGCGCAGCGGCCGGACGTCCGCAACGGCATCGCCGAGGTCAACGGGCTGCAGGAGGCCCGCGACGCGATGCGGCGGCTCCGGATGACCGCGCTGCTGCCGGAATGCCAGAAGCCCGAGCCGCCGCCGGCACAGCAGCCTCCGGCGCAACAGCCCCCGGCACAGCAGCCCCCGGCTGGCCAGCAGCCGTCGCGGCCGCCGTTTCAGGGCCAGCAGCCTGAGCAGCCGTCGGACGCCACCCCGCTGCAGACGGAGGAGCAGCAGCCGGGCGTGACCTGCCGGATGGTGAGTTGATGGCGCAACCGGCCGTTACGACCGGAGCTGCCAGCGGGGCCCCCCGAGTCGACACTCGGCGGGGCACCGAGCTGTTCATGCTGGTTTGCTCGGCAGTGATCGTCACGTTCGCGCTGATCGTGGTGGAGGTCTCCCAGGAACAGACCATTACCCGGGAGCTGTTCTTCTACGGCTTGGCGTTCCTGGTGCTCTTCGGCGCGGCGCACCTCGGCGTCCGCCGGTGGGCCCCGTACGCCGACCCGTTGGTCCTGCCGCTGGTGTCCTTGATCAACGGGCTCGGGCTGGTCATGCTGCACCGGCTCGACCTCGCCGAGGCGGTGGGCTACCCGTTCACCGCGAAGCAGATCGTCTTCACCACGGCCGGCGTGGTGCTGTTCATCCTGGTGCTGGTGTTCATCAAGGACCACCGGACGCTGGCCCAGTACGGCTACACCTGCGGTTTCGTCGGGCTGGCGCTGCTGGCGCTGCCCGGCCTGCTGCCGTCGAGCATCTCCGAGGTCAACGGCTCCAAGCTGTGGATCAACCTGGGCTTCGTGTCCATCCAGCCCAACGAGTTCGCGAAGATCCTGCTGCTGATCTTCTTCGCCTCGTTCCTGGTGTCCAAGCGGGAGCTGTTCACCACCGCGGGCAAGCGGTTCCTCGGCATCGACTGGCCGCGGCCGCGAGACCTGATGCCGGTCATCGCCGCTTGGGCCCTGTCCATCGGCATCGTCGTGCTGGAGAAGGACCTGGGCACGTCGCTGCTGTTCTTCGGCATCGTGCTGGTGATGATCTACATCGCCACCGAACGTGCGGTGTGGGTGTTCCTGGGCCTGTCGATGTTCGCCGTCGGCTGCATCATCGCGTTCAACCTGTTCGACCACGTCCAGGACCGGGTGAACACCTGGCTGGACCCGATGGTGCGGGTGCCCGATGGTGAGTGGGACCCCGGCTACCAGCTGCGCACCGGCCTGTTCGGGATGGCGCACGGCGGCATCGGCGGCTCCGGTTTGGGTGGCGGCATGCCGCAGATCACCCCGCTGGCCTTCAGCGACTTCATCATCCCGGCGCTGGGCGAGGAACTCGGCCTGGTCGGGCTGATGGCCCTGCTCACGGTGTACCTGATGCTGATGATGCGCGGGCTGCGCAGCGCCCTCGCGGTGCGCGACTCCTTCGGCAAGCTGTTCGCTGGCGGTCTGTCGTTCACGATGGCGCTGCAGCTGTTCGTGGTCGCCGGCGGTGTCACCGGGCTGATCCCGATGACCGGTCTGACGGCTCCGTTCCTGGCCGCCGGTGGTTCCTCGATGCTGGCCAACTACATGTTGGTCGCGCTGCTGCTGCGGGTCTCCGACGCGGCCCGCCGTCCGCAGGCGCCAGCGAAGCCGAAGCCGAAGCAGGCGCCGATCGCGGAGGCACATACGGAGTTGGTGGAGCGTCCCCGATGAACAAGCCGTTGCGCCGGGTGGCGCTGGCCATGATGGCGATGATCGTGCTGCTGATGGGCAACGCGACGTACGTCCAGGTAATCAAGGCCGACGAGCTCAACGACGACGCCCGCAACGTGCGGATCAAGTACGAGGAGAACTCGCGGGAGCGCGGGCAGATCATCGCCGGCGGCCAGTCGCTGGCGAGCTCGATGCCCATCGAGCACGACCGCTACGCGTTCCAGCGCACCTACCCGAACGGGCCGATGTACGCCCCGGTCACCGGGTTCTACTCGTTCTTCTACGGCTCCAACGGGGTCGAGCGCGCCGAGGACAAGATCCTCAACGGCACCGACGACAGCTTGGCCTTCGGCCGGCTCTCCGACATGATCACCGGTAACAAGCCGCGCGGTGGCAGCGTCGAGCTGACCATCAAACCGGCGATCCAGCAGGTGGCCTACGAGCAGCTGACCAAGCAGGGCTTCCACGGCTCCGTGGTGGCGCTCGACCCGAAGACCGGCAAGGTCCTGGCGATGGTCAATGCGCCCTCGTACGACCCGAACGTGCTGGCCACCACGAACAACAACGACGCCGCGGCGGAGTGGGAGAAGCTCAACGACAACTCGGATGCGCCGATGGCCAACCGGGCGGTCTCCGAGATCTACCCGCCGGGCTCGACGTTCAAGCTGATCACCGCCGCCGCCGCGCTGAAGAACGGGTACACCCCGAACAGCCAAGTGGAAGCGGCTGCGTCGATCACGCTGCCCGGCACCAACACGCAGCTGCCGAACTACGGCACGAAGACCTGCGCGGGCAACACCCTGACGCAGGCACTGGCACACTCGTGCAACACCGCGTTCGCCAAGATCGCCGGTGAGGTCGGCCCGGAGAAGATGCGGGAGACCGCCGCCGCGTTCGGCTTCGGGCAGGACCTGGCGATCCCGATGAACGTCGCCAAGTCGGACCTGGGTCCGATGGCCGACGCCCCGTCGCTTTACCAGAGCGGGATCGGCCAGCGCGACGTGCGGGTGACGCCGCTGCAGAACGCGATGATGGCCGCGGCCATCGCCAACGACGGCAAGCTGATGAAGCCGCAGCTGGTCGAGGCGACCCGGTCGCCGGACATGGCGGAGCTGAGCTCCTTCCAGTCGGAGGAGATGAACCAGGCCGTCTCGCCGGACATCGCGCGGATGATCCGCGACATGATGATCCAGTCGGAGAAGAACACCAAGGGCGGCGGCAAGATCTCCGGCATCGAGATCGCCTCGAAGACCGGTACCGCCCAGCACGGCGACGCCAAGGACCAGCCGCACGGTTGGTACGTCGCGTTCGCGCCAGCGGAGAACCCGACCATCGCGGTGGCGGTGATCGTGGAGAACGGTGGTGACGAGGGCACGGAGGCCACGGGTGGCTCGATCGCCGCCCCGATCGGCCGGGAGGTCATCCGGGCCGGTCTGCAGGGGGGTGGCTGACCCGTGCTGACCTCCGGCCAGTTACTCGCCGACCGGTACCGGCTCGGCCAGCGCATCGCCGTCGGCGGGATGGGCGAGGTCTGGCAGGCGGTGGACGTCCGGCTGGACCGGACCGTCGCCATAAAGGTGCTCAAGGCGGAACTGTGCGGTGACGCCGAGTTCCTGCACCGCTTCCGCACCGAGGCGCGGACGACCGCGTCGCTGAACCACCCGGGCATCGCCGCGGTGCACGACTACGGCGAGACCGCAGCCATCCCGGACGGCCCGGAGGACACCGCGTACCTGGTGATGGAGCTGGTCGAGGGCGAGCCACTGGCAGCGATCCTGGCCCGCGAGCGCCGCATCAACACCGACCACACGCTGGACATGCTGGAGCAGGCCGGTCGGGCGTTGCAGGCCGCGCACGAGCGGGGCCTGGTGCACCGGGACGTCAAGCCGGGCAACATCCTGATCACGCCCGAGGGCAAGGTGAAGCTGACCGACTTCGGCATCGCGAAGGCAGCCGACGCGGCACCGGTGACCCGCTCGGGAATGGTGATGGGCACCGCGCACTACATCGCGCCGGAACAAGCCCTCGGCGACGACGCGACGCCGTCCAGCGACGTGTACTCGCTGGCCGTGGTCGGCTACGAGTGCCTGATGGGCCACCGCCCGTTCCTGTCCGAGAACGCGGTCACGGTCGCGATGATGCACATCCGGGAGATCCCGCCGCCGCTGCCGCCGGACGTGCCGCCGGGGGTGCGGGCGCTGATCGAGGCGACGCTGGCGAAGGACCCGCGACGCCGCTACGCCGACGGCGGCGAGTTCGCCCACGCCGTCGCCGCCGTGCGCGCAGGCATGCCGCTGCCCACCCCGTCCTCGCTGGTCATGCCGCAGCAGCGGCAGCAGCTGAACGTCGCCGTGCCGACGAGCACCGGGGTGCACCAGATGCCCGGGCAACTGCCGCCGATGGGCAACACGTACCCGCCTGGGCTGATCCCGCCGCAGGCACCGGCCCCACAGGTGCCTGCCGCACAGCTGGCACCGCAGCAGGTGCCGTCCTCGCCGCGCACGAACAAGGTCATCGTCTGGGTGCTCGTCGCGGTGCTCGCGGTAGCCTTGCTGGTCGCTGTCGGTGTGGCCACTTACTGGGTGGTCAACCGGGACCAGGGATTGGTCGGATCCGGCCATGTGACATCTCACAACCTGGATTCGGCAACTGCTTTGGGCCAGACTTCGCTACAGCGCACGCCCTTGATCGGGGCGGACCCCGCGAGTTGGCCTGACACGGAATTCGGGGGACCGCCGCCGGTCGTCCTGCTGGCACCGGCCGCACAGGGCGAATCGGCATGATGGGACGATCGTTGACAAGGATCGGAACGACACTTCGATGAGTTCACCTCGACTTCTGTCCAACCGCTACGAGCTCGGTGAGACTCTCGGCTACGGCGGTATGTCCGAGGTGCACCGCGGCCGCGACACCCGGCTGAGTCGCGACGTGGCGGTGAAGATCCTGCGCGCCGACCTCGCCCGCGACCCCACGTTCCAGCTGCGGTTCCGCCGCGAGGCGCAGAATGCCGCCGCGCTGAACCACCCGGCCATCGTGGCCGTATACGACACCGGCGAGACGGAATCCGAGAGCGGGCCGCTGCCGTACATCGTGATGGAGTACGTCGACGGCCGGACGCTGCGCGACATCGTCAAGACCGAGGGCCCGCTGTCGCCGCGCCGGGCTATGGAGGTCATGGCGGACGCGTCGGCTGCGCTGGACTTCAGCCACCGGCACGGGATCATACATCGGGACGTCAAGCCCGCCAACATCATGATCACCCGCGGCGGCGCCGTGAAGGTGATGGACTTCGGCATCGCGCGGGCGCTGGCCGACGGGCAGGCTGCGGTGACGCAGACAGCGGCGGTGATCGGGACCGCGCAGTACCTCTCGCCAGAACAGGCGCGTGGCGAGGCGGTGGACGCGCGAAGCGACGTCTACGCCTCCGGCTGCGTGCTGTTCGAGCTGCTCACCGGGGAGCCGCCGTTCACCGGCGACTCGCCGGTCGCGGTCGCCTACCAGCACGTTCGGGAGGAGCCGCGCAAGCCCTCCGACGTCAATCCGACGACGCCGGCCTCGCTGGACGCCGTGGTGCTCAAGGCGTTGAGCAAGAACCCGGCCAACCGCTACCAGTCGGCCGCGGAGATGCGGGCCGACCTGGTGCGGGTGCTCTCCGGGCAGCGCCCGAAGGCGCCGATGATCATGTCCGAGGACGAGCGGACGGCGATGCTCTCGCAGGCCTCGGCGACCGAGATGCTGCCGCCCGGCCGTCACCGGTCGGTCGACCGGGAGCCGGACGAAGCCGATGTCGAGCGGGAGCGCAAGAAGCGCAAGCACCGGACCATCGCGCTGGTCACCACGGCCTGCGTGATCGTGTTCGCGCTCGTCGCCTGGCTGGCGACCTGGATCTTCAACAGCTCGCCGAAGACTGAGGTCCCGCCGAACTTCGTCAGCATGACCCGGGCCTCGGCCCAGGCCGAGGCCGACGCCCGTGGGTGGAAGCTCGCCTGGTGTGTGTCCCCGTCCAGCGTCGACAACATCGACAAGGTCGTCAGCCAGAAGCCGGCGCCGGGCGTGGCGGTGGCCAAGGAGACCCAGAAGATCGAGCTTTGCTCCGGCACCGGGCCGGCGAGCGTGCAGGTGCCGGACCTGAGCGGGCTGTCCATCGCCGAGGCATCGCAGAAGTTGGAGGAGGCCGGACTCAAGCTGGGGCTGACGCCGTCCTACGAGGAGACCAGCGACCCCAAGCAGGTCGACAAGATCATCGACTGGGACAAGAAGGGCCAGTCCGTCACCCAGGGCACCACGATTTCGGTGACGGTGGGTAAGGCGATCCCGACGGTCGAGATCAAGGACGTGCGCGGCATGCCCTACGACACCGCGAAGGCCTACCTGGAGGGTGCCGGGTTCAAGGTCAGCAGGCAGGACCGCGACTCCGACCAGGCACCGGGCACCGTGCTCGACCAGAGCCCGTCTGGCGGTAGCAAGGCACGGCCGAACACCGAGATCACCCTGGTGGTCTCCAACGGCCAGCAGATCACCATGCCGTCGCTGCTGGGCATGTCGCCCAGCCAAGCCGAGGACGCCCTGCGGTCCCGCGGCTGGGACGGCGAGATAAACGAGGTCAACCAGCCGACCTCGGACAAGAGCCAGGACGGCAAGGTGGTCGGCTCGTCGCCGAGCAGCGGGCAGAAGCTGGGCAAGAACCAGGCGGTGACGCTGATGGTGGGCAACTACAGCAACAGCAACCCGACCACCAGTCCACCCTCAAATGGCTCCCTCTTCCCGCCGTTCCGCTGACCTGTTCTGTGTGCGGGGCACCCGTGACCGAACAACCGGGTCGCGGGTGCCCCGCACACATCACCGCATCTAGTTATGCCTGAAGGAGGGCACCTCTGACCGATTTGGCCGGTCAGAGGTGCCCTTCAACCGTTCCGGCTCAGCGCTTTGCGGCGGCGGCGACCTTGCGCATGCCGAGTTCGAGCTCGGCGACCAGGTGCTCGTCCACCGGGTAACCGGCCGAGGCCATCCAGTTCGCCAGCATCCGGTGGCCGCCGTCGGTGAGCACCGACTCGGGGTGGAACTGGACGCTCTCCACCGGCAGCTCCCGGTGCCGCATGCCCATCACGATGCCGGACGCGGTCCGCGCGGTGATCTCGAAGTCGTCCGGGATGGTGTCCGCGCGGACGATCAACGAGTGGTAGCGCGTCGCGATGAACGGCGCTGGCAGTCCGGCGAACACCCCGGTCCCGGAGTGGTGGATCTCGCTGACCTTGCCGTGCAGCAGCTCCGGCGCCCGCTCGACGATCCCGCCCCACACCGCACCGACGGCCTGGTGCCCGAGGCACACGCCGAACACCGGCCTGCGCTCCGCGGCGCAGCGCTCGATCAACTCCATCGTGCGGCCCGCGCGGTCCGGCGTACCGGGACCGGGGCTGAGCAGAACACCGTCGGCGGCGGCAACGTCGTCGTCGGTGACGACGTCGTTGCGGCGCACGACGCAGTCCGCGCCCAGCTGAGCGAGGTACTGCACGAGGTTGTAGACGAAGCTGTCGTAGTTGTCGACGACGAGTACGCGCACCCCGCCAGACTACGCGGAGCGCAAAACGTGTTTCCAGGCTCGTTGCAGGTAGCGGAACCTCAGACGCCGCTTGAGAACCCGCGGGGTGCGGGCTTCGAGCGTGGTCCAAGCGCCTTCGGCGCTTCAAAAGGGATGGAGTTTTTCACCTGGTGGTGACGTCGTTGAACGGCAGCATCGGCTTCACCAGCGAGAACCCGGCGGCCAGCGTCTTCGGGTCGGTGCCCTCCACAACTCGGCGAACCGGAAGGCCAGCCCCAACGCCGGGATGTGCAGCGGGCGCGAATCCGCCCCCGGCTTCCGGCGCGGGCGGTGCCTCGACCGGCGGCGGTGCTGCCACTGGACTTGCAGTTGGTCGCTGGCCTCGGCCTGATTTCGCGTGGTGAACCAGTCGGTGACCCACACCGAGTAGAAAACGAACAGCAGCACGAGCTCCGCAGTGATCAACAGCTCGCCCAGCACGTGCAGCAACGTGCGCAGCCGACCTGGCCGGCGGTCCGGTGGCAGGACCACCACCAGCTCCGGCGAAGCCGTGAGGGTCCGCTCTTGTTACGGCCTGGACCACGGGGTAGATCAACGTTGTGATTACGTTAACGTGGTAGCTGGAAAACGAGCTGCACCGCGAGAAGTTGCGCGCGCCTCGGCGCGCTGACGCCCGGGGTGCGGCCACCGCCCGAGCACGCGGCGCACGATGCCGCACCACCTGGCGAGGACACCATGCCGAAGTCCAAGGTCCGCAAGAAGGACGCCCCCACCCCGGTGACCGATCGCCGCACGCCGGTGAAGGCGAAGGCGGTCGGCCCATCGCACCCGATCTACGTCATCGTGATGTTGGCGATGATGGTGATCGGCCTGCTCTGGCTGGTGATCAACTACATCGCCAGCGACAAGATCCCGTTCATGAGCGACCTGGGCGGATGGAACTTCGCCGTCGGGTTCGCGTTCATGATCATCGGCCTGCTGATGACGATGCGCTGGCGCTGACCCTTAGCACGTAAGCGGAATGTGGTCGAGGTCCGAAGGGGTCAATCCTTCGGACCTCACTCATCTCGTCGACCTTTTGACGTTCGGTCAGCGAACAACACAGGTGTAACTAATCCCCAGTGGGGATAACTCCTGTGGATAACTCATCGGTAGCAGGTGGATAACGGTGGATGAGAGCGGATCTCGGCAGTGGTCGACGCCCGTCGGGCTGATCACCTGCGGATGGGCGCTCGCCGCCGCGGCCGCGGCGTGGTGGCTGCTCGCGGAGAGCCCCGTCGACCGGCTGTTCATCGGCGTGCTCGTGCTGGCGCTGGCCGCCACCGCCGCGCACGGCAGCATCTGCCGACCACGGCTGCGCGCGGACCTCGACGGTGTCACGGTGCGGGGCTTGCGCGGCCCTCGGCACTGGCCCTGGCCTGCGGTGACGATCCGGGTCCGGCACGACCGCCGGTTCGGCCGCACCGTGCAGGCGCTCGAACTCGATGCCGAGCCGGAGCTAGTCGTGCTGACCAGGCTCGACCTCGGCGCCGACCCGCAGGAAGTCGCGGACGAACTGCGCGCCCTGCGCTGCTGAGCGTCAGGACCTCAACAGGCCGCAGCGGGTTTCCGCTCCGGACCCGATGCACACCACGTTGCCGAACTGCAGATCACGGGTCACCAGCACGGCGATCAGGACCACCAGCAGCGCGGTCAGCGCACCCACCTGGACCAGCGTCCGTCGTTCGCGTGGCGCATAGACGAGCGCACCAGTCGCGAGCACACCGACGACGAGCCCGCCGAGGTGCCCCAGCAGCGAGAGGCCTGGGATCAGCACGCTGGCCGCGATGTTCAGCCCGATCACCACCAGAACGGGCCGCAGGCTGATCTTCAAACGCAGCGCGGCGATCGCGATGCCGCCCATCAAGCCGTACACCGCGCCGGACGCACCGGCCACCATCTGCGCCGGGTCGCCGAACATGAACACCGCGGTGCTGCCGCCGAGCAGCGACAGGAGGTACACCGCGCCGAACCGCAGCCGCCCCAGCAGAAGCTCCAGGTCCCGGCCGATCACCCACAGCGCGATCATGTTCATCGCCAGGTGCAGCAGGCCGATGTGCAGGAACCCGGCACTGATCAGGCGCCACCACTGCCCGCCGGCGCCCACGACCGGCCACAGCGCGAAGTCGTCGAACAGCGCGGAGGTGTAGTTCCCGCCGATGCTGCCGGCCTGCACCGCGGTGAGCGCGAAGGCCACCACGTTGATCGCCACCAGCGCGGGGACCAAGATGGGTTTCTTGGCCAGCCGCGCGCCAGCTACCGTCACCGGTTGCCGCATGCTGCGTTGTCCCTGCGCGACGCAGTCGACGCATTGCTGGCCGACGGCAGCATTGCGCAGGCACTCCGGACACGCCGGCCGCTCACACCGCGTGCAGCGCAGCCCGGTGGGGCGGTCGGGGTGCCGGACACAGGTCGGCAGCTGCGGCGGAGCCCCGTCCGCGCCGGGCTGGGATCCGGGCGGAACAGTCACGTCAGGACCTGCTCTTCGCTTGGGACTGTCTCGGAACCGAACCTGGTCGGCCGAGGTTCAGCCGCGTTCGATCGAGACCTTCTCGATGATGATGTCGTTGACCGGGCGGTCCCCCACACCGGTCGCGGCGTTCGCGATCGAGTCGATGACGTCGCGGGACTGCTGGTCAGCGACCTCCCCGAAGATGGAGTGCTTGTAATTCAGCCAGTCCGTGGCGCCCACCGTGATGAAGAACTGCGAGCCGTTGGTGTTCGGTCCGGCGTTCGCCATCGCCAGCAAGTACGGCTTGGTGAACTGCAGCTCGGGGTGGAACTCGTCGCCGAACTTGTAGCCCGGGCCACCACGCCCGGTCCCGGTCGGGTCCCCGGTCTGGATCATGAAGCCGGAGATGACGCGGTGGAAAATCACCCCGTCGTAGAACGGCCCGGAGCGTTCGCCCTTCGCGTTGGGCTCGGTGTACTCCTTGGTTCCTTCGGCGAGGCCCACGAAATTGGCCACTGTCTTGGGCGCCTTGTCGGGGAACAGGTTGATCCGGATGTCGCCCTGCGAAGTGTGCAGGGTCGCGGTCACCGTAGTCCCAACGAGCGATCCGTTGTCTTCAGCCACCAGACCATCCTGCCATCGAAGAGGCCGAACCCGGAGTCTGGGTGCAATATGGGGCTGATCGCCGCCTGCTGGGCGGTGCCCACGCCGCAGGTGTGGGCCGACGAAGTCGACCGGCGAACGCCGGGCCGAGGAGGCACACGATGGACGAGGTGAAGGCGATGGCCCGAGCTGGCGAAAGCGTGGGCAAGGCGGTCGGGACGGGCATCAAGTCCGCCCGCCACGGCGCGAGACGCGCAGGTGAGGTCGGCGTGGCGCTGTCCAAGCAGGCCGCTGCCCTCGCCGAGCAAGAGCTGGCCAACCACGGGTACTCGACCGACGAGTTGCAGGAGCTCATCGCGCAGCGCGCCACCGGGATGTCGCGCAAGGAGCTCGCCAAGCGCGGCCGCAAGGCGCGTAAGCAGTGGGAGAAGACGACCGCGAAGTCCCGAAAGCAGCTGGCCAAGAACACGGCCGCCGCCCGCAAGGAGCTGGCCGCTCGCATCGACCCGGGCAAGCCGAAGCCGCGGCGCAAGTGGCCGTGGGTGCTGCTGGCGCTGACTGCCCTCGGCGCGGCCGTGGCGGTGGCGTTCTCCCGCCGCCCGGAGGAGCTGCCGGTGGCTGAGGCCGACGACGGCTTCACAAGGCGCGACACCCAGGCCCGTCACCGCGCGAGCCGCCCCGACGTGCCGGCGCAGCCCGACGGCCAGGCGCACGCCGCGCCGGAACGATCCCGCTGACCCCGTGAACTTCTCGGAGGCCGGACCCGTCGGGTCCGGCCTCCGACATCTCTGGGTGTCACACATCACATCCGATCTCGCCAGATCGATGGCCACGATGCAGGGATGAGCGAACCGACGAGGTACGACCTGCACGCGTCGACGCACGTGGCCGCCGCCCCGGACGAGGTGTACCGGGTCGTCAGCGACATCACCCGGATGGGCGAGTGGAGCCCAGAGTGCATCGGCGGCGAGTGGGCATCCGGCGAACCGGGCACCATCGGCGCCATCTTCAAGGGCCACAACCGGTTCCGCGACGACCTCTGGACGACCGAGTGCGAGGTGATCGCGGCCGAGCCGGGCCGCCGGTTCGCCTGGGCGGTGCTGAGCTATTCGGCGACACCCGACAACGCGGTGTGGTCCTTCGACGTCGAACCCGACGGCGACGGCTGCACGCTCACCCAGCGCTTCCAGATGAAGCAGCCGCCCAGCCGACTGCTGTCGATCAGGGACAGCCTGCCCGCCGACCGGGCCGCCACCTTCTTGGAGTTCCGCCGATCGCGGCTGCAGGCTGCCATGCAGCAGACCATCGACGCGATCCGGGACGCCGTCCAGCCCTGACGTCAACCGGGGTTGACATCTCTCCGATTGTCAACATAAGTTGACTGCATGGCAGAAGCGACGGAACTCGCCTCCGCAGCGAGCAGCCGCGATCCGCGGATCGGCCTGCGAGCTGTGGCGGCGCTGCGGAAGCTGCTCGAACAACTGGAATCCGTCCAAGTCCGCCACGCCCGCAACCAGGGCTGGTCGTGGCAGGAGATCGCCGCCGAGCTCGGCGTGTCGCGGCAGGCCGTGCACAAGAAACACGGGAGGTCCTGATCATGTTCGAAAAGTTCACCTCGGCCACCCGGCAGGCGGTGGTCCGCGCGGTGCGCGAGGCAGAGCAGCACGGTGCCCCGGAGATCACCGAGGAACACCTGCTGCTCGCCCTCGTCGACGACCCGACCACCGCGGCGGGGCGCCTGCTGGCCGCGCACGAAGTGCGGCGCGATGCGGTCACGACGGCTTACCAGCAGGCGCGGCGGCTCGGCGGCCTGAGCGAATCCGATGCGGAATCGCTTCGCGAACTGGGCATTGACGTGCGCGACGTCGTCGCCAACATCGAGCGATCCCTCGGCGCGGATGCTCTCGCCGACCGGCCCCGCCGACGGCGGCGCTTCTTCAAATCTCACATCCCGTTCAGCACCAACGGCAAGCGCCTGCTCGAAGCCACGCTCCGCGAGGCCGTGGAGCTCGGCGACCGCCGCATCGGCGCCGAACACCTCCTGCTCGCGCTGCTGATCGGCGGGGGAGTCGCCGCCGAGCTCCTCGAACGACGCGGCATTACCTACCGCAGCGTCCGCGCGTCGCTGGTCAACGCGGCATGACCTGCTGAAGCCGCTGCGTCACCGGCAAGCGCCCGCAGAGCCCGAGCCGGGCTAGGAAGCGCAGCAACCCGAACACGAAGACCGAAGGCGCGAGCGCGCACAACGCGGTGAACGTGGTGAACGTGGTGAACGCGGAGAAGCTGGCGACGGCGAAGATCAGCGCCTTGCGCCTGCCGGCGATGGTCCCGATGGCCAGCGCACCGATGGTCATGCCCACCAACCCGGCAGTGCACACGACGAAGCGCTAGCGGCGGTGAGCCCCCAATGCTTCGCGTCCAGCAGAACCGGCAGCACGCCGCCAGAGCACCACGAGGTCGAACGTCCAAGAGCACGGCGGTCCAACACAGGGCAGAACTCATTTGGCCCGCCCGGCCGCAACCTGCTCAGACATGCCACGTCCACGGCACCGTCGCAGAACCGGAGTGCGGGCATGCTGCCCGTTGAAGAGCCCGCCCAAGAGGCCCCTTCCACTGGACGAAACCCCAACACGGCAAAGCACCGACCGAGAACCAAAAACGTCACCGCAAGGCCAAACGCAAACCACACCCCCAAGCACGCCGAAACCAAAACCTAACCCGCAACGAAACCGAAGCCAACGAAACCAAATATCCAAAGAGGACGAGCCCGACCAAGCCCAAACCGGAGCAACCCCCACCCCGAATAACAACACAGCAGCCAAAACCACCCCCCGACGCAGCAACCCGAGCGGTTGGAACAGAGCCCCCAGAAACCCGCCGACCGCCGAAGGCTGCACCCGCCAACACGGACAGCCGAAGGCTGACAACCCCCACAGGCACGGTCGAAGGCCGCCACCAGGCAAAACACGGCCGAAGGCCGACAAAGTGCCCCAGGGGGAGGGCCCACCACGAACGAAGGCACGACAAACGCTGCCCCGGAACCTCTGTGGACGACGAGGCCCGGAATGCTCCGACAGCGGAAGGCTGGAGCTCAAGAACCCCCGGAGAGCTGGTCAGAGAGCAGGCTGGGAATGCTACGAAGACCAAGGATCGGGCAAAAAAGAAACCCCCACACAGTGGGGGTTTGCGGGAGCTCGGCCCCCGGCAAAATAATGGCGCGGCAGTAATGGCCACGCTTTCCGTGGGCACACTCCGCCGACCTGATGTGTGGAGACGAGGGGAATCGAACCCCTAACCCCCGCCTTGCAAAGGCGATCAAGGGGCCTCGTCTACCTCGGCCGCTGATCGAACTTCGCTGGTCGACGTGCCGCGTGGTTTCGGTCAGTTGCGGTTGTTCTTCGTTGGTGTTGGTCCTCGTGTGCCCCGGATGTGCTCCATGCGCGTCCGGGGCACATTGCGCTGCTCGACTTGCAGATGGACTGACTGCCTCACTCTTCGCGCGTAACCACAAGCGGGCGACCACGCACGCAGCGGGACAGGTTCGGTGTCAGCTGGAGCGGCCAAGGCGACCACCCTTGCAGCGTGCCCAGCACCGTTTCTCAATGGCTCGCCCAGGCGACCAGTGGAGTCAGGACATCCGAGGTTCGGATCTCCATCTCGGCGGCTCCTGCGGGGACGCCTGCCTTCCGCTCGCGCCATGACGAGGCCGCCGACCTTTCCGCTCGCGCCCGGTCGCCGCCGATGGCCGGCCGGGACCGGTGAGCGCAGCGAGCCGCACGCCCGGCCGGCCATCGGCGGCTTGACCGGGCTCGCATACAGCAAGGTCGGCGGCCTCGTCATGGCTTGCATACAGCAGGCAGGCGGCCCCGCAGGGGCCGCCCTTGATGAAGTAGAGAAAGTTTAAACACACGTTGGTCGGCCGACTTCGATCTCGGTGCGTGGCTTGAGCTGTCAGAGGCGGGTTCAGCTGGGTCGGGGGATGCGGGTGCGGGAGATGCCGGGGCGATGCTGGGCGAGGGCGCTGTCGGGGATGTTGTCGCGACCGGGTTGCCCGCGTTCCTCGGGCCGGATGCTGGAGCGGATGATTTCGCCGGTTTCCTACCCGACTACCTCGACGGGGTGTGGCCCGTACATGATCACGCAAAAAGACCAGGCACTTTAACCTGGTCTTTTACGGTGGAGACGAGGGGAATCGAACCCCTAACCCCCGCCTTGCAAAGGCGGTGCTCTGCCAATTGAGCTACGTCCCCGGCTACCGCCAGCCCCACTCAGGTCCGCTGACCGGTGACGCTCACGATGGCTGCCGACTCCGCGAGCCGGATCAAGAGCGGTGAGGATCGATCAGGCCTCGGCAGTGGCCTCGCGCCACAGGTCGGCCTCGGCCTTCGCGGCCCGGTTGCGCCGGATGACGAACAGAACGACCCCAGCAACTGCGGCAAGTGCGAGCAGCTTCTTCACTTCCGGTCGCCTCCTAGCATGGCGTGCAGCCCGAGAAGTCCTCGGATTTACGAAAGATTACCAGTGGGCCTAGAAGGACTTGAACCTTCGACCTCTTCGTTATCAGCGAAGCGCTCTAACCGCCTGAGCTATAGGCCCTTGGTGTGGTTCAAACCCTACAGGACGCCTTCCGGGGCTCGAAACAGGGGTCGGCGTTGCGGATCTCCCGGGACGTGGCGATCCCGGTGCTGGACCGGAATCGCCACGTCAGCGGTTCATTCCCGCTCGGAGAGGGTGACCTCGATGCCGCCGGCGAAGTCGGCCGCCACGTTGTAGATGAACGCGGCCACCGTCGCCAGTGCGGTCACCAGCACGATGTTGATCGCGCCGATGATCGAGGCGACCCCGAACACGCGTCCCGCGCTGATCAGCGGTTCGCTGGCCGCGTTGTCGGGCTGGGTCAGCTCGGTGAAGGTGCCGTTGAGCTGGTCCCACACGCCCATGCCGTCGAGCACCCCGTAGAGCACCGCGACGGCGATCATCCACACGAAGAACAACGCGACGCTGAGCACCAGGGCGAGCTTCAGCACCGACCACGGGTCCAGCCGCTTCACCTGCAGGCTGGCCCGCCGCGGGCCTCGGCTCGGCCGCCGCGCCGAGGTCGCCGTCGTGCCGCGGGTCGTCCCGCCCACACCGGCAGCGCCGCCGGTGAACGACACGGTCGTCCGCGTGGACGGCGGCAGTTTGGTGCGCACCGTTTCCTGGTCCTGCACCTGCTTCGGGATGTGCTGCGTGTCAGCGACATCCGGACCGGAGGCGGCTGCCGCGGCCACCGGTGTGTCGGACGAGCCGGACGCGGTCGCCGAGGCGCGTTGCCACGGGGGCGGCGTCTCGGTGCCGTGCAGGTCTTCCCCACTGCCTCCGGCGGTCGGCTGGGCGGGAGCCGAGCCGGATTCCGTGCCGTCGTGGGCGGCACTGTCGTCGGCTGTCTGGGTGCTGACCGAAGCCCGGTCCGCATCCTGCTGCGGGTCCGACTGCTCCGGCTTCTCGGAAGGTGTCACGAGCGATCCTTCGTTGATCGTCGGCGGCGGTGTGCGACGTGGTCTCCCACGGTTTTACTGCTGCTGTTCCGGCCTCGCAGCGTCCGGGTCGGCGGCTTCGTCGGCGTTGCGCGCGATCGCCACCAGCGCGGACCCCTCGTCCAGGTTCATCAGACGAACCCCCTTCGTCTGCCTGCCGGCCTTGCGTACCTCCTTGGCGGTGGTCCGGATGACCCCACCGGTCGAGGTGATCGCGTAGAGCTCGTCGTCGATCTCGACGATGAGCGCCCCCACCAGCCTGCCACGCTTGTTGTCGTACTGGAGAGTCAGCACGCCCTTGCCGCCGCGGCCCTGCACCGGGTAGTCGTCGATCGGGGTGCGCTTCGCATAACCGCCGTCGGTGGCCACCAGCACGTACCGGTCGGCGCGGACGACACCCATCGCCAGCAGCTCATCGCCGTTGTTGAACCGCATGCCCAGCACGCCCGAGGTGGCCCGGCCCATCGGCCGCAGCGCGTCGTCGGTGGCGTGGAACCGGATCGACTGGCCCTCCGCGGACACCAGCAGCAGGTCGTCATCGGCGGAGCACAGCACCGCGCCGACCAGCTCGTCCTCGTCCTTCAGGTTGATCCCGATGAGACCACCCGATCGGTTGGAATCGAAGTCGGTCAGGCGGGACTTCTTGACCAACCCGTTGCGGGTGGCCAGCACCAGGTACGGCGCTGCGGTGTAGTCCTTGATCTGCATGACCTGGGCGATCTGCTCGTCCGGCTGGAACGCCAGCAGGTTCGCCACGTGCTGGCCGCGCGCGGTGCGGTTGGCCTCCGGCAGCTCGTAGGCCTTCGCCCGGTAGACGCGCCCCTTGTTGGTGAAGAACAGGATCCAGTCGTGCGTGGAGCACACGAAGAAGTGCGACACGATGTCGTCCTGCTTCAGCTGCGCGCCCTGCACGCCCTTGCCGCCGCGCTTCTGCGCCCGGTACAGGTCGGTGCGCGTCCGCTTGGCGTAGCCGGTGCGGGTGATCGTGACGACCACGTCCTCGTCCGCGATGAGGTCCTCCATCGAGACCTCGCCCTCGAACGGGACGATCTTCGTGCGCCGGTCCTGGCCGTACTTGTCGACGATCTCCATCAGCTCGTCGCGGATGATCTGCCGCTGCCGCTCCGGCTTGGCGAGGATGTCCTTGAGGTCCTCGATCTCCCGCTCGATCTCGGCCAACTGGTCGATGATCTTCTGCCGCTCCAGGGCGGCCAGGCGGCGCAGCTGCATCTCCAGGATCGCGTTGGCCTGGATCTCGTCGACGTCGAGCAGCTCGATCAGCCCGGTGCGCGCGTCGTCCACCGTGGGCGACCGGCGGATCAGCGCGATCACCTCGTCGAGCATGTCCAGCGCCTTGACCAGACCGCGCAGGATGTGGGCGCGTTCCTCGGCCTTCCGCAACCGGAACTTGGTGCGCCGGACGATGACCTCGATCTGGTGCTTGACGTAGTACCGGATCACCTGGTCCAGCCGCAGGGTGCGCGGCACCCCGTCGACCAGCGCCAGCATGTTGACGCCGAAGGTGGTCTGCAGCTGGGTGTGCTTGTAGAGGTTGTTCAGCACCACCTTGGGGATCGAGTCGCGCTTCAGCGTGACCACGATCCGCATGCCGCGTCGGCTGTTGGACTCGTCCGCGATATCCGAGATGCCGGTGAGTTTGCCCTCCCGGTGCATCGCGGCGATGTTCTCGATCAGGTTGTCCGGGTTGACCTGGTAGGGCAGCTCGGTGACGACCAGTGTGGTGCGGCCCTTGGTGTCCTCTTCGATCGTGACGACGGCCCGCATCTTGATGGAGCCGCGGCCGGTGCGGTAGGCGTCCGCGATCGCATTGGTACCGAGGATGAGGCCGTGGGTCGGGAAGTCCGGGCCCTTGATCCGCGCCATGAGCGCGTCGAGCAGCTCTTCGTCGGTGGCCTCCGGGTTCTCCAACGCCCAGACGACCCCGTCGGAAACCTCGCGCAGGTTGTGCGACGGGATGTTGGTGGCCATTCCGACCGCGATCCCGCCACCGCCGTTGACCAGGAGGTTCGGGAATCGCGACGGCAGCACCGTGGGTTCCTGGGTGCGCCCGTCGTAGTTGTCGGCGAAGTCGACGGTGTCCTCTTCGATGTCGGCGAGCATGTGCATCGCCAACGGGGCCAGCCGTGACTCGGTGTACCGCATCGCCGCGGCCGGGTCGTTGCCGGGCGAACCGAAGTTGCCCTGGCCGTCGATCAGGGGGTGGCGCATCGACCACGGCTGGGCCAGGCGGACCAGGGTGTCGTAGATCGCCGAGTCGCCGTGCGGGTGGTAGTTGCCCATCACGTCGCCGACGACGCGGGAGCACTTCACGTACCCACGGTCCGGGCGGAAGCCGGAGTCGTACATCGCGTACAGCACGCGCCGGTGCACCGGCTTGAGGCCGTCACGCACGTCTGGCAGCGCACGGGCCACGATCACGCTCATCGCGTAGTCGATGTATGAGCGTTGCATCTCCTGCTGGATGTCGACCGGCTCGATCCGGCCGTGTTCCGGCGGCAGGATTTCCGTCATGCTCGTCCTTCGCTTTCCGGGAAGTTCGGGGGCTTAGCGGCGCGGTGCGTCACACGTCGAGGAAGCGGACGTCCTTGGCGTTGCGGGTGATGAACGAGCGCCGGGCTTCGACGTCCTCGCCCATCAGCACGCTGAACAGCTCGTCCGCGGTCGCCGCGTCGTCCAGCGAGACCTGCAGCAGCAGCCGGGTCTCCGGGTTCATGGTGGTGTCCCACAGCTCGTCGGCGTTCATCTCGCCGAGACCCTTGTAGCGCTGGATGCCGTCGTCCTTGGGCAGCTTGCGGCCGGCTGCCGCGCCCTGCGCCAGCAGCGCGTCGCGTTCCTTGTCGCTGTAGGCGTACTCCGGCTCCGACCGCGGCCACTTGATCTTGTACAGCGGTGGCTGCGCGAGGAACACGTGGCCGTTCTCGATCAGCGGCCGCATGAACCGGAACAGCAGGGTCAGCAGCAGGGTGCGGATGTGCTGGCCGTCGACGTCGGCGTCGGCCATCAGCACGATCTTGTGGTAGCGCAGCTTGGACAGGTCGAATTCGTCGTGGATGCCGGTGCCCAGCGCGGTGATGATCGCCTGGACCTCGTTGTTCTTGAGGACCTTGTCGATCCGCGACTTCTCCACGTTGATGATCTTGCCGCGCAGCGGCAGGATCGCCTGGAACCGCGACTCGCGGCCTTCCTTCGCGGAGCCGCCCGCGGAGTCGCCCTCCACGACGTAGAGCTCGCACTCCTCCGGGTTGTTGGACTGGCAGTCCTTCAGCTTGCCCGGCAGGCCGCCGATGTCCATCGCGCTCTTGCGGCGCACCAGCTCCTTGGCCTTGCGCGCAGCCATCCGCGCCTGCGCCGAGGACACCGCCTTGTTGACGATCACCTTGGCCTCGGCGGGGTTGCGCTCGAACCAGTCGGTGAGCCACTCGAAGGCGGTGGTCTGCACAAACGACTTGACCTCGGTGTTGCCCAGCTTGGTCTTGGTCTGGCCCTCGAACTGGGGCTCGCGGACCTTCACGGACACGATCGCGGCCAAGCCCTCGCGGACGTCGTCGCCGGTGAGGCTGCCGTCCTTCTCCTTGAGCAGCTTCTTGTCCTTGGCGTAGCTGTTGACCACGCGGGTCAGCGCCGACCGGAAGCCTTCCTCGTGGGTGCCGCCCTCGTGCGTGTTGATGGTGTTCGCGAAGGTGTAGACCGACTGGTTGTAGCCGGAGTTCCACTGCATCGCGATCTCCAGCTCGTAGTCCTTGCTGGAGGCGTTGAAGGACACCACCTTCTTGTGGATGGGTTCCTTGGTGGCGTTGATGTGGCGGACGAAGTCTTCCAGGCCGCCCGGGTAGTGGAAGGTGCGCTCGGTGGCGCGGGCGGTGGTGCCGCTGGCGTCCTCGCCGGCCTCGTCCTCTTCGGCGGCCCGCTCGTCGCGCAGGACGATGGTCAGGCCCTTGTTCAGGAACGCCATCTCCTGCAGGCGACGCGAGATGGTTTCGGCGTTGTACCTGGTGGTTTCGAAGATCGTCGGATCGGCCCAGAAGGTGATGGTGGTGCCGGTCTTGTCGGTGCGCTCGCCACGCTCGACGTCGGCGACGGGCTTGGAGTCCTCGTAGCGCTGCCGCCACACGTAGCCGTCTAGGTGGATCTCCGCCTCCAGCGCCGTGGACAGCGCGTTGACCACCGACACACCCACGCCGTGCAGACCGCCGGAGACCGCGTAGGAGTCGCTGTCGAACTTGCCGCCCGCGTGCAGCACGGTGAGCACGACTTCGAGGGTCGGCTTCTTCTCCACCGGGTGGATGCCGACGGGGATGCCGCGGCCGTCGTCGACCACGCGCACGCCGCCGTCGGCGAGCAGGGTGACCTCGACCCTGGAGGCGTAGCCGGCCATTGCCTCGTCGACCGAGTTGTCCACGACCTCCTGCACCAGGTGGTGCAGGCCGCGTTCGCCGGTCGAACCGATGTACATGCCGGGACGCTTGCGGACGGCCTCAAGGCCCTCAAGAACGGTGATGGATGAAGCGTTGTATTCGCTCTTCTTCGGTGCCACGGGCCTCGATTTCTCCTTGAGCCGACTGTGCTGTCAGGTTGGCCGGTGCCGGTTCGAAAACACGCCCTTCCCGCACCGCAGACCACTTCGGGGCGACTTGTCTGTCGGCGCCGCACCCTGATGCGCGCCGTCGCCCAGCGCCTCGACGATCACATCGGTCGAAGGCGTCGGCCACACCCTGCACTGATTCTACTGGCCCCCCGCGACAGAAGTAGGGCAAGGACACCCCTGACTTCCTCACAGAGCGGAGAACTCGAATCAATCCACCATCCGAGAGCCTCGAGAGGTCGCCGGGGGATCTCGGTGGCGATCGGCCGGTTGCCACCCCGGCGGCGGGCCAGCCGGCGGGTCTGCTCCCCGGCGCGACGCGGCCATTCGCCCCACCTCGCCTGCGGGCCGTGGCCCGCGCGGGCCGACGGATGAGCGCGTATCGGCAGGCTACTAGCCGTAGGTGTCGCGCGGGCCGCGCCCGGGAATATGCCTGGGGCCGTGCCGCCAGCTCGGCGCGGCCGGGCCCTGCACCTTGATGCGGCGCACCACGTCGCGGCCGACGCCATCGCTGATCCGCTTCAGAATCTGGCGCTGGAGCAAGCGCAGCTGCGTGGCCCACGCGGTGGACTGGGCCTGAACGGTGAGCTCGCCGTCCTTCAGCGCCACCGGCTTGGTGTGTTCGGCCACATCGCCGCCGACCAGGGACGCCCACTTCGCGAAGACCTGGCCGCCGGAGAGGTGTTCGGTCCAGCCGCGCTCGCTGGCGATCCGGGCGGCCAGCCGACCCAGCGGCTGCGGATCGCGGTCGTCCGGGCGGGGCCCGGACCAGCCACGGCGGCGGCGTGTCCGGACCGCGCCACCCTTCTTCTTGCCGTCGCGCCGACGGGCCGCGGACTGCTCCCGGGCGGCCTGCAGGGCGGCCCGGGCGAGGTCGGGACCGGACAGCGTGGCCCCGTCGGACCCGACCGGCGACGTCCCGGTATCGACCGGGACGGCTGTTGATGGTCCTGTTGATGGCGCCGAGTTATCCACACCATCCACAGAGTTATCCCCAGATGTGGGCAAATCCGCGGTCTTCCCCGCCCCGGCGATCACTCTGCGTTTACTTGACGACTGCGAACGGTTATACGGCACGTCGCACCTCGCCTTCCCGGACTTCGAATCGGACACCGGTGAGCTCCGGCGGAACGTCCTCCGGCACCGCCGCGGTCACCAGCACCTGCTCGGCCCCGACCACCAGGTCGGCTAGCCGGGACCGACGGCGGCGGTCGAGTTCGGCGAAGACGTCGTCCAGGATCAACACCGGCTCGGCGCCATCCTCGGTGAGCAGGTGGTAGGAAGCCAGCCGCAACGCCAGCACGAACGACCAAGATTCGCCGTGGCTCGCGTAGCCCTTCGCAGGCAGGTCGCCGAGCAGCAGTTCCAGGTCGTCGCGGTGCGGCCCGACCAGCGACACGCCGCGGTCGATCTCCTGCGGCCGGACCCGCTCCAGCTCGGCGAGCAAGGCCGCTTCGAGTTCGGCCGGGTCGGCTGCCTTGCCCAGCGGCACGCCGTAGCCCTCGGGCAGCGACTCGCCGAGGCTGCTGCGGTAGCGGACGTCGGCCACCCGACCGGACGGCGCGGTCGCCTCATCGGTCGCCGCGACGTTGGCATATGCGCTGGCCACGTGGGGTGCGATGGCGGCGACCAGGTCGAGCCGACCCGCCAGCAGCTCGGCGCCGAAGCGGGCCAGGTGGCCGTCCCACGCCTCCAGCGTGCGCAGGTCCGCCGAGCCGCCGCCCTTGCGCGCCGCGCCTGCGGACTTGAGCAGTGCGCTGCGCTGTTTGAGCACCCGGTCGTAGTCCGAGCGGATACCCGCGTACCGGGGTGACCGCGCGACCAGCAGGTCGTCGAGGAACCGGCGGCGCTCACCCGGATCACCGCGCACGATCGCGAGGTCCTCCGGTGCGAACAGCACGGTGCGCAGGATGCCGAGCACGTCGCGAGGCCTGGCGACGGCACCGCGGTTGATCCGCGCCCGGTTTGCCTTGCCTGGCGTGATCTCCAGCTCGACCAGCAGCTCGCGCCCGCTGTTGACCACGGCGGTCCGCACGACCGCGCGCGGCGCGCCGTCGCGGACCAGCGGGGCATCGGTGGAGACGCGGTGCGAACCGAGGGTCGCGGCGTAACCGATCGCCTCGACGAGGTTCGTCTTGCCCTGCCCGTTGGCCCCGACCAGCACGGTGACGCCCGGCTCCAGGGCCAGGTCGGCGTGCGGCCACGACCGGAAGTCGGTCACTTGCAGATGACGGACGTACACGGCGATCCAACTTATTCGCAGCTTTGTTAGGTCGTCCGCCCGGTCGCCGAATTCGCGGATTCGACGCCTTCGTCATCCTGGCGATTTGTCGACAAATCGGGCTCTCCTGACGTATGTGTGGGTTAAGTGCGCCCGGGGAGGGTGAGTGTCGGGCCGCCGAGGTTGAGCATGACGAGGGCGATCAGGGCCTGGGGCGTGTGGAACCCGAAGGCCATGCGGGTGAAGAGTCTGATCTTGGTGTTAGTGGACTCGATCAGGCCCTGAGACAGCCCGTGCTCCAGGCTGGCCTCGATGGACGCGCGGATGCGGACCACGGACTTGCAGAGCTTCTGGATGGGTTCCAGGGTGCTGCGCCCGGCCTCTTTGATCCAGGCGTCGAGGATGCGTTTGCCCTGCTTACCCCTGGCTTGGAAGACGATGCGGAGTTTCTCTTTGAACGCGTAGGCCTCGTGGAGGCGGGGGCTGGAAGCCGTGATCCACTTCAGGGTGAGGCTTTGGTCCTGGGTGAGGTTGTCGGGATTTTTCAGCAGGGAGTAGCGGGCGTTTTTGAACTCCCTGGCCAGGTCCTGCCGTGGGGTTTCCGGCTTCGGATCATCGGCAGTGGGGCGGCCGACACGACGGTCCTGTTCTGCGCGTTCGGTGTCGGCGAGTGCTTTGAGGGCACGCCATTCCTGGCGGCGGACGGTATCGATGGCGTCGGTGGCCCAGGCCACGATGTGAAACGGGTCGGCGCACAAGATCGCTTGCGGGGCGCGTTGTGTGACCGTCGAGGCGATCCAGTGCGCCGCGTCAGCGCTGACGTGGGTCAAGGCCGCGGTGCGTTCGGGTCCGAGTTCGTCGAAGAACGTGCTCAACGTGGCGGCGCCCAGGCCCGGCGCGGCCCAGATGACCCGACCGGTGTCGTGGTCGACCACGATCGTCAGATAGCGATGGTTCTTCTTATAGGAAACCTCGTCGATCCCGATCTTGCGGACCCCGTCGAGCAGGTCGATCTCAGCGGAGATGTCGGCCCAGACCCGGTCGATGACCGACCCGACCGTTTTCCATGCGATTCGCAGCAACTCCCGCACGGTTGACTTCGAGGTTCGCACCGCCAGCCACGCCACCTGGGCGTCAAAGACAAGCGTGTGCCCGGCACCATGCCGAGCCCAGGGCACCCGAGCCACAGTCACCCCGTGCTCGGCACAGCGCACCCTGGGCGCGTCGGCTGCCAGCCACATCTGCGTCAGCCCGCAATCCACACTCCGCCACTCACGGCGCCTCCCGCCGTCGTATCCAGGGCTTCTCCGACTGCGGCCAGGACGGCCTTCTTCGAAAGCCACACGCTCGATCACGGTCCTGTCGTCCAGACCCGCCATCGCGCGCCATACACTGACATCCGGCACGTCGTTCGCTCCCTGATCAGCTTGTTGATCTCGCAACCAACAACCTAGCCCAAAGCGACGGCGTGCCTTCATCTTCCGGACCCAACCCCAGGCCACACGCCCACTAATCGATCACAAGAGCCACAAATCGCCAGGGTTGCGGACGGCGGTGCTCCCTGGGGCGGGGTTTTCCCTGGTAGCTGCCTCGTGCGTTGAGGCGCTCCAGTACCTCAACGTACTCAAGACACCCGACCTGCGGAAACAGCGAGGGCGGTCGGCGGTGTTGATTTGTCGACAAATCAACACCACTTCCAGGTCTCGGTCAGTCCTCGGTTTTCTGCACGGCGTGGCCGCCGAATTGGTTGCGCAGCGCCGCGACCGCCTTCATGGCCGGGGAGTCCTCCTGGCGCGAGGCGAACCGCGCGAACAGCGACGCGGTGATCACCGGCGTGGGCACGGCGTTGTTGATCGATTCCTCGACGGTCCACCGCCCCTCGCCGGAGTCGTTGACGTAGCCGCGCAGTTCGGTCAGGTCCGGGTCCTCCTCCAACGCGCGGACCAGCAGGTCCAGCAGCCAGGAGCGGACCACCGTGCCGCGGCTCCACGCCTTGATCGTCTCCGGCACGTTGGTGACCACGTCCGACGCCGACAGCAGCTCGAAGCCCTCGGCGTAGGCCTGCATCAGGCCGTACTCGATGCCGTTGTGCACCATCTTCGCGTAGTGCCCGGCACCGACCGGACCAGAGTGCGCGAAGCCCTCCTCGCGCGGGCCTTCCGGGCGCAGTGCGTCGAAGATCGGCATGGCGCGCTCGATGTCCTCGGCGTCGCCACCGGCCATCAGGCCGTAACCGTTCTTGGCACCCCACACGCCGCCGGAAACCCCGACGTCGACGTACTTGATCCCGCGCTCGGCGAGCAGGGCCGCGTTGGCCTGGTCATCGGTGAACTTCGAGTTGCCGCCCTCGATCACCAGGTCGCCGGTCGACAGCAGCCCGCCCAGCTCCTCGACGGTCTGCCGGGTCGGGTCGCCGTGCGGCACCATGATCCAGACGATCCGCGAGCCGGCCAGCTTCTGCACCAGCTCCGCGATGGAAGCGACATCGCTGACGTCCGGGTTGCGGTCGTAACCGACGACGTCGTGACCGGCGGCCCGCAGCCGCTCACGCATGTTGAAACCCATTCGGCCGAGACCGACAAGTCCGAGTTGCACCGGATCTCCCTCTGCGAGCTGTGTATCGACTGGTTGGTCGGCGCGGATGGCCGGCCGCGGGGTGAGGACCTCACCAGCTGAATCGATCCGACCGGAGCCTAGCCATCGGCGTTCGCGGCTCCGGTCGGACAGTGCCCCGGATGTGACCGAGGTCAGCCCGGGAGGCGGACCGGCATCAGGAGGTAGAGGTAACCCTCCGCCACTTCGCCATCCTCCCCGACCGGCTTGACGAGGGCCGGGCGGTTGGCGGTGGTGAACTGCAGCTGGGCGCGCTCGGTCTTCATCGCGCCGAGCCCGTCGAGCAGGTAGGCCGGATTGAACGCGATGGTCAGCGGCTCGCCGACCAACTCGACCGCGAGCTCTTCCTCGGCGCTGCCCTCGTCGTCGCCGCCGGCGGTCAGCCGCAGCAGCCGATCGGAGAACTCCAGTCGCACCTGGGTGCCGCGCTCGGCGACCAGCGAGACGCGCTTGATCGCCTCGACGAACGGGGCGACGTCGACGTTGGCGGTCACGGCACTCTCGGCGGGCAGCAGCTGGCGGTACTTCGGGAACTCCGCGTCCAGCAACCGCGTGGTGTTGCGGCGCGCCGTCCCGGAAAGTCCGAGCAGGCCGTCGCCGGAGGCCAGCGAGATCTCCACCTTGCTGCCGCCGGTGCCCAGCGTCTTCGCCGAATCGGCGAGGGTCTTGGCCGGGACGAGCACCGCGGTGTCCTCCATCGAGGTGCCCGGCTCCCAGGTGATCTCGCGCATCGCCAAGCGGAACCGGTCGGTGGCGACCATTGTCAGCTTGTCGTTGTTGATCTCCATCCGGATGCCGGTGAGCATCGGCAGCGTGTCGTCCTTGCCGGCCGCCACCGCGACCTGGCCGACGGCCTCGCTGAACAGATCGCCGGGAACCGAACCGGCGTGCTCGGGCATCGCGGGCAGTTCCGGGTAGTCCTCGACCGGCATGGTCGGCAGGCTGAACCGCGAGCTGCCGCAGGTGATGGTGACGCGAGAGCCATCGACCGTGATCTCGACCGGACGGGCCGGGAGCGCCTTGGTGATGTCCGCCAGCAACCGCCCGGAAACGAGGGTGCGTCCGCTGGCGTCGATCGAGGCGTCGATGGTGACCTGGGCCGAGACCTCGTAGTCGAACCCGGAGATGGTCAGCGCCTCCCCTGAGCTCGCGTCGAGCAGCACTCCGCCCAGCACCGGAACCGGTGGCCGTGACGGCAGGCTGCGCGCGACCCAGGCGACGGCGTCGGCGAGACCGTCACGTTCCACGCGGATCTTCATGGGTGTCCTTTCGGTTCCAGCCGTGGCTCGGCTGCCGGAGAACTGTGTAGAGCTGGAGAGCAGCTCGTCGGGTCGGTGTAGTCGGTGTGCTCCGCGCCCCTCGCAACGAGGACGAAGCGATCCCTACGAGCGCCGTGCACGCGAAGTTCGACCCGAGCTCGCCGGGAGTTCACGCCAGCGGCCTCCGCAGGAGTTCCACCGTAGAGCGTGCGCCGCGATCTCCGCATCCGGGTCCGAGCTGTTCGCGCTGCCGTCCTGGCGGTCCAGGCCGAGTTGTCCACTTATCCACCGAGCCTTCTTCTCTTTTTCTTTTTTCTTCAAAGAGAAGAAATGACCGTAGTAGTAGTAAGGGCTGTGAGTTGTGGGGACAAGTGTCGTTTGGGCTGGTCGCGTGGCGTGGTCGGTTGTGGATGAACACGGGATGTAACCGGGGACTACGACGTCCGGGTGGTGGACAACTTCTGGCCCATCGCGGTTAATCCACAACCATCCCGAGTTGTCCACAGTTCCATCCACAGTTGTCGGCTCGGTTGTACCCACCCCTGTTGGTTTTTGGCACCTCCACCGATCAGGTTGTGGGCAAAGCTGTGAGAGCGTTGTGGTCAACCGGCTCCTCTCTGTGGGCAGCCCGCTCCAGCTTGTGCACAGCTTGTGGATGAATTGGGGAAAACTCCAGGTCAGGCCTGGGGATGAATAATCTGTGGACAGCTCGAGCCTTGGCGGACTTTTTTGCCGAGGGGGTGAGGCGAAGGCCACCCCAGTCCTCAGAAAAGTTCGGCGCGCCGACTCGCTTCGCGACTGCGGAGCGCGCTTGATCAACCTCGGAACGTGGTGGTTTGCTGTCCGGGCGCGTGCCCTGCGGCCGGCTCGAAGGGCTCGATGCGCGCGCATCCCGGGCTCCGGCGGCCCGCGAAGCGGCCCGAAGTTTTCTGTCGGAGCGGTCGGATCCGAGCCGGGTGGCCCAACAGAAACATCTCGACGTCCCCGGCGGACCCCGAGACGTCCGGCGCGCGCCACGAAGCGCGCAGCGATCAACGATCAGACGGAGCCCCGCTCCGGGCCTGACGGCTCGCCACCGGACTGATTCCCCACGGGCCGCGACGGGAGAGCTTTCTGTTGAAGGGGGTGGCTCGCGCCGGGCTGGGTCAGCAGAAAGATTCGCCGGGAGAGGCGAAGGGAATCACACCGAGGCCCCCGAAATAGCCCCGTAGCGGCCATCTGAGCGGGTTGAGCCTTCTGACGAGCATGTTTTCCAGGCAAGGAGGCGCGTGCGCAGGTGTCGTGAGCGCGAAACGGGCGATCGGCCCGGGAATCCGGGAAAAGGTCAGCGGGACTGCTGCTTGATGCGTGCCGTGAGCTCTTGGACGTGCTCGTAGACGCGGCGCCGCTCGGCCATCTCCTTGCGGATCTTCTTGTCCGCGTACATCACCGTCGTGTGGTCGCGGCCGCCGAAGTACTGGCCGATCTTCGGCAGCGACGAGTCGGTCAGCTCCCGGCACAGGTACATCGCGATCTGCCGGGCCTGCGCCAGCGCCTTCGTCTTGCCCGGGCCGCACAGGTCGTCGATGGTCACGCTGAAGTAGTCCGCAGTCACCGCCATGATCGTCGGCGGGGTGATCTCCGGGGTCTGCGAGTCCGGGATCAGGTCGCGCAGCACGATCTCGGCGAGCTGCAGGTCGACCGGCTGCCGGTTCAGCGACGCGAACGCGGTGACCCGGATCAGCGCCCCCTCCAGCTCGCGGATGTTGCGTTCGATCCGGGACGCGATGAACTCCAGCACGTCGGCCGGCGCGTTCATCCGGTCCTGGGCGGCCTTCTTGCGCAGGATCGCGATCCGCGTCTCCAGCTCCGGCGGCTGGATGTCGGTGATCAGGCCCCACTCGAACCGGGTGCGCAGCCGGTCCTCCAGGGTGCGCAGCCCCTTCGGCGGACGGTCCGAGGACACCACGATCTGCTTGTTCGAGTTGTGCAGCGTGTTGAAGGTGTGGAAGAACTCCTCCTGGGTTCCTTCCTTGCCCTCCAAGAACTGGATGTCGTCAACCAGCAGCACGTCGACGTCGCGGTACCGGCGCTGGAACGCCACCTGCCGGTCGTCGCGCAGCGAGTTGATGAAGTCGTTGGTGAATTCCTCGGTGGACACGTAGCGGACGCGCATCCCGGGGAAGAGCCGCTGGGTGTAATGGCCGACCGCGTGCAGCAGGTGCGTCTTGCCGAGCCCGGACTCGCCCCAGATGAACAGTGGGTTGTACGCGCGGGCCGGTGCTTCCGCCGCGGCGACCGCGGCGGCGTGCGCGAAGCGGTTCGAGGAGCCGATGACGAACGTGTCGAAGGTGTACTTCGCGTTCAGCCGGGTCTGCGACGTCGGCGGCGCGTGCTTCGGCGCGGTGAACGGCTGGCCCTGGTGCGGCTCGCCCGGTTGTCCGGCGCGGCCGAAGGTCGGCCAGATCTCGTTGGCGGACTCGTCGGCTTCCGGCTCCGTCGCCGCGGTCTCCGGCTCGTCGGTTTCGCCGTCGGCCTCCAACGACGACGGAACCTCGCCGTTGGGCCATTTGAACTCGGCCGTCGGGAAGTCGATCTCGGAGCGCTTGTCCGGTGCCGCGTGCCGCCCTCCGGGGTCGGGCACCGAACCAGGCACCGGACCTGTGACGGACCCGCTGATCGAACCGGTGTGCGCGGTGTTCCCGAAAGCTTCAGGCCCCCGCCCGAAGCCAGGCGCGGAGACGAACGGAGGCCCGGAATGATCGGCACCGGTCGGAGTACCGGTACCGCGGCCGGACCAGGAATCGGCCGCCGCGGGCGCCGCGACCGGGCGGGTGGGCGCGGGAACGGCGGTGTCCACCTTCACGGCCAGCGACACGGCGCGGCCGAGCCGGCGGGAAAGCGCGTCGGTGATCGGATCGCGCAGCGCGCGCTCGATGGCTTCCTTGGCGAAGTCGCTCGGCGCGGCGAGCAGCGCGGTACCGTCCAGCAGCCCGATCGGTCGGGTCACCCGCATCCAGGCGCGTTGCTGAGGCGAGAGCGTGCCCGAGGACAGCTCCTGCACCACCTCATCCCAAACTCGAACGAGATCGGCTTGGTGGTCGGACACCGCCTTGCTCCCCTCCCCTCGCTCGCGCAGCCCCCGGTGCGGTCCCGGGCCAGGCTCCCACGGTGCTCGGGCGCGGGCGGTGTCACGGGACGGTGGGGCCAGACTCAAGTGGACACCTGTTCGAGCAGGTGTCCACAGAGTTGTCCACAACTTGTGTATGAAGGTACGGCAGGCCGCTCCGGTGATCCCCCCTGGGGCGGCTGTACCGCTGCGATCGAGGTCAGGTGCCCACCGAAGACCAGTGCTCCCACACACCGGCCCGCGCATCGCAGGGGGGCACGCTAACAAGGTCGCGCCCGCGTCACAAGCGACTCCCCGGATGCCGCGGAGATCGGGATGTGACAGCCTGGTCGCCGCCGGTGCGGCGGTTGTGCCCGGTGATCGTCGCCGGATGGCGACCCCGGTTCAGCGTCCTCAGCTGCCACTGCGTACCCTCGTACAGTCCCCCGCTTCCTGAGCGGGCATGTCGCTGCGCCGAGATTCCGGCGCCGTGCACCGCTCGGTGTTCGCCGATCGCCGCACGGCCAGCGACTGCGGCTTGCGAAACAGGGACACCTTGACCGAACCGTGGTTCACCGTGGCCATCGGTGCCTGTAGTAACCGGGAGATCCGACCGTGAGCAAGGGCAAGCGTACTTTCCAGCCGAACAACCGCCGCCGTGCCAGGAAGCACGGGTTCCGGCTGCGCATGCGCACTCGGGCCGGCCGGGCCATCGTGGCCTCGCGCCGTCGCCGGGGTCGCGCGCAGCTGACTGCCTGATCGCGTCCGGCCGTGCTTCCCGCGGCAGCCAGGCTGACCAAGAATCAGGAGTTCCGCCTGGTGGTCCGTCGTGGTCGCCGGGTCGGCCGGTCCCGCCTGGTGGTCCACGTGCTGCGTCCGGACCAGGCTCGGGACCTCGGCCCGCACCACACCGGCGAGGCCTTGCCGGAAGCCGAGGCGAAAACGGCACCCACCCGGAATTCGGATGTCACGACCCGGGTGGGTTTTGTCGTGAGCAAGGCCGTGGGGACGGCCGTGGTCCGGCACCGGGTCACCCGCCGTCTCCGGCACCTGATGCGCGACCTCCTGCCGGCGTTGCCCGCTGGCACACTGGTGGTGGTCCGTGCTTTGCCTCCCGCAGCAGGTGCGTCCAGCCGCGAACTCGGTGCGGACCTCGACGTGGTGCTGCGCAAGCTCCGCGTCCTCTCCCCCGATGTTCCGGCGACGGGTTCCAGGTGATGGCTTCGGACGAGCGCCACGACGACAGGCTCCGCGCCCCTGCTCGGCGCCCGAGCCCGCTCGCCTGGGTGCTGCTCGGTCCGGTGCACGTCTACCGCAAGGTGATCTCCCCACTGCTGCCGCCGTCGTGCCGGTTCTACCCGAGTTGCAGCACCTACGCGGTCGAGGCCCTCACCGTCCACGGTCTGTTCCGCGGTGGCTGGTTGACCCTGCGCAGGTTGCTGCGCTGCGGCCCCTGGCACCCTGGAGGCCTGGACCCGGTTCCACCGCCCCGTGAGCGGTCCGCGGCGGGCGACCCCGTTGGTGGCCGCGTACCCGAGAAACCTGCCGAGGAGTAGCCCGCGTGCTGGACTTCATCTACTACCCGGTGTCGGCCATCCTCTGGTTCTGGCACAAGGTGTTCGGCTTCGTGTTGGATCCGGCCAGCGGCTACGCCTGGGCGCTTGCGGTGATCTTCCTCGTTTTCACGCTGCGCGCGCTGTTGTTCAAGCCGTTCGTGCACCAGGTGCGGTCGATGAAGAAGATGCAGGAATTCGCGCCGCAGATCCGAGAGCTGCAAGCCAAGTACGGCGACGACCGGCAGAAGCTGGCCGCCGAGATGCAGAAGATGCAGGCCGAGCAGGGCTTCAACCCGCTCAGCGGCTGCCTGCCGATGCTGGTGCAGATCCCGGTGTTCATCGGGCTCTTCCACGTGCTCAACGGGTTCAAGCCGGGCGCACCGTCGAACTACATCTTCAACGCAGACGACGTGGCCTCGTTCGTGGCGGCCGATCTGTTCGGCGCGAAGCTGTCGAACACCATTAGCCAGGCCCCCGAGGTGCTCGCGACGTTCGGCACCGACCGCGTGGAAATGATGCTGGTCGGTGTGCCGTTGATGATCGCCGCCGCGATCGCCACGCACTTCACCGCGCGCCACTCGGTGCAGCGGCAGACCGCCGACGCGGCGGCCAACCCGCAGACGGCGATCATGAACCGGATGACGCTGTGGATCTTCCCGATGTTCGCGATCATCGGTGGTCCGTTCCTGCCGCTGGCCATCCTCATCTACTGGCTGGCCAACAACTTCTGGACGCTGGGTCAGCAGCGCGTGGTGTACCGCCGGATCGACCGCGAGGAGGCTGCGCTGGCCGGCGCGCCCGTGGTCGTCGAATCCACTGCGGTGGAGACGGACACCACGCGGGCCGCGGACCCGGCGGCCAAGGACCAACCCGGTGAGATCCCCGGGGTGATCGAAGACCGTTCTCGCGACGCGGACAAGCCGGGCGAGTCCCGCTGAGTCCGTCGCGAACCCTGGAGAGGAGACACCCAGTGTCCGAAACCGTGCAGGAGTCGAGCCCGTCCCCGGCCGAGCTCCAGACCGACAGCACCGAGAACAACGAGACCGCCAAGCCCGAGGTGTCGAACACCGAAGCTCTCCTGGTGCAGGAGGGCGACATCGCGGGTGACTACCTGGAGCGGCTGCTCGACCTGCTGGACTACGACGGGGACATCGACCTGGACGTCGAGGCGGGTCGCGCGGTGGTGAGCATCGACGGCGGCGACGATCTGGAGAAGCTGGTCGGCGTACGCGGCCAGGTGCTGGAGGCGCTGCAGGAGCTGACCCGGCTGGCGGTGCAGCAGGAGACCGGCGTCCGCAGCCGGCTGATGCTGGACGTCGCGGGCTGGCGGGCGGGCCGCCGGCAGGAGCTGACCGAGCTCGGGCGGTCGACCGCGGAGACCGTGCTGGAGACCGGCAAAGAGACCCGGCTGCGCCCGATGACGCCGTTCGAGCGGAAGATCATCCACGACGCTGTTGCGGCCGTCGACGGCGTGCACAGCGAGAGCGAAGGAGAAGAGCCCAACCGCAAGGTTGTCGTCTTCAAGAGCTGACCCCTCCCCCACCGGTGCCCCCGACGATTGGCGGGTTCTAGCGATCCTCGCAACACCCTGGATTTCAGGGAGTTGCGAGGATCGTGGTTTCTGGGGAGTTGAGGGCTCGGTTCTTCGAGGCGCTCGACCGGGAGTCGGGCAGTGTTCTGGCCGCTGCCCGTGTGGTGGGAGTGAACCGGAACACGGCTTATGGGTGGGCGCCCAAGGCTGGTATCCGAGGGCGGGGAAAGGCCGGTCCTGCCAGGCACCCGGGGCGTGCGGCCTACGAGCGGCTTCGTGCCTCGGGTGTGTCGCGGCGTGCTGCTGCCGCGCAGGTGGGTGTTCACGTGCGTACCGCGCAGGACTGGGATCCGGCGGGGGCACCGTCGTATTCGGGCCCGTGTTTCACGTGAAACGCGGAGCTTGGACGAGACCTCGAGCGCTTCTTTGAAGTAGCGCCTGCGCTGTCGAGGGTTCTCAGGCGTCGCGAGGAAGGCCTCACGCTGAGTTGTAATTGCGCGAATCGGGGATCTGGAGTCCGGGCGGCGCCTGAGGTTCCGCCACCCGCATCGCGACGCGAGTTGAGTCGATTCCCCCAAGGAAGTTTCACGTGAAACGCGGGTTGCCGTGTGACTGCGGATTGCGATCCGGCAGGCTTAGGTGAACACAACTGGTTCCACGTGAAACTTCGACACGGGGTGAATGCTTTGACCGGAGGTGCGCCATCTGCGGCGCGGGTCGTATTCGGCGAGCGGTTGGCGTTGGCGGAACGCTTCGTCGAGTTGCTCCAGGAGCACGGAATCCGCCGCGGTCTGATCGGTCCGCGCGAACTGGACCGGCTCTGGGAAAGACATTTGTTGAACTCTGCGGTGATTGCGGAGTTGCTGCCACCGAATTGCCGGGTGTTGGACGTAGGCTCTGGGGCGGGGTTGCCGGGCATCCCGTTGGCGATTGCCCGCCCGGATCTGAATCTGACCCTGTTGGAGCCGATGGCTCGACGGGTGACGTGGTTGCAGGAAGTCATCACCGAGTTGGCGCTCACCGTCGAGGTGATGCGTGGACGTGCCGAGGAGGGCCCGGTGCGCGAACGGCTGGCCGATCAGGACGTCGTGACCGCGCGTGCCGTGGCGCCGATGGAACGGCTCGCGAAGTGGTGCCTCCCGCTGCTTCGGTCCGGGGGCCGACTGCTCGCTATGAAGGGCGAGAGTGCGGCGGAGGAACTCGAACGGGATGCGGCGGCGATCGCTGCGGTCGGCGGCGGTCGCGGCGAAGTGGTTTCGTGTGGTGTCGGTGTGATCGAGGTGCCGACGACCGTCGTCGTGGTTGAGCGGGTCGCGGCGACCCGGAATGCGTCCGGTCGGCGTCGTGACGGTGCACGTCGAACGAGAAAGGATCGTGGACGGTGAATCCGGATTCAAACGGAGCGGGTCGTGTTTCACGTGAAACGAAGGGGCGTGCAGTGGGCGGGCTTCGGTTCCCCTCCGCGCCGGCAGGCGAGTCGTCGATGAGCAACTTCGGCAAGGACGACATCGGCTGGACCCCGATCATGGAGGAGGCCCAGCGGGCGACCCGGGTGCTGCACCCGGAGGCCCTGGAACTCCCCCGCCCCACCCATCGGCGGATCATCACCGTGGCCAACCAGAAGGGCGGCGTCGGCAAGACGACGAGCACGGTGAACCTCGCGGCCGGGCTGGCGCTGCACGGGCTCAACGTGTTGGTCATCGACCTCGACCCGCAGGGCAACGCGAGCACCGCGCTGGGCGTCGAGCACCGCTCCGGCGTCCCGTCGGTGTACGAGGTGCTGCTAGGTGAGATCAGCATCGCCGACGCGGCGGCGCAAAGCACCCAGTCGAAGAACCTGTGGTGCGTGCCGGCGACGATCGACCTGGCGGGCTCGGAGATCGAGCTCGTCACTATGGTGGCGCGCGAGGGCCGGCTGAAGGAGGCGCTGAACTCCGAGGCGGTGGACCAGCTCGCGCCTGACTACGTCTTCATCGACTGCCCGCCGTCGCTGGGGCTGCTCACGGTGAACGCGTTGGTCGCCGCGCACGAGGTGCTGATCCCGATCCAGTGCGAGTACTACGCGCTGGAGGGGCTGGGGCAGCTGCTGCGCAACATCGAGCTGGTGCAGGCGCACCTCAACCCCGCGCTCTGGGTGTCGACGATCCTGTTGACCATGTACGACGGGCGCACCAAGCTGGCGGACCAGGTGGCCGCCGAGGTTCGCGGCCACTTCGGGGAGCTGGCGCTGCGGACGGTAATTCCGCGGAGCGTGAAGATCTCCGAGGCGCCCGGCTTCGGCCAGACAGTCCTGACGTACGACCCGGGCTCGCGCGGGTCGATGAGCTACCTGGACGCCGCTCGGGAGATCGCCGAGCGGGGTGCCGAGAGGAAGACAGCATGACCGAGCGTCGAGGTGGTCTTGGCCGCGGCATCGCCGCGCTGATCCCCAGCGGTCCCCCGGCAGGCGCTCCCCCAGCGGGCGCTCCCCCAGCGGGCGCCGACGGCGCTGCTCTGCGCAACCCGGTGCCGCGCGGACCGAAGCCCGCCGAACCCGCGGCGGAGCCGGTTTCACGTGAAACCAGCGGGACCGTGGCCGGCGCGGTCTACCGCGAGATCGCCATCTCCTCGATCACGCCGAACCCCAAGCAGCCGCGTCAGGTCTTCGACGAGGAGGCGCTGCAGGAGCTGCAGCACTCCATCCGCGAGTTCGGCCTGATGCAGCCCATCGTGGTGCGCGAGCTGGAGACCGACCAGTTCGAGCTGATCATGGGCGAGCGCCGGTGGCGCGCTTCCCAGCTGGCCGGGCTGGAGTTCATCCCGGCGATCGTCCGCAAGACGCAGGACGACGAGCTGCTCCGGGACGCGCTGCTGGAGAACATCCACCGGGTTCAGCTCAACCCGCTCGAAGAGGCGTCGGCTTACCAGCAGCTGCTGGAGGAGTTCGGCGTGACGCACGACGAGCTGGCCGACCGGATCGGCCGCAGCCGCCCGGTCATCACCAACACCATCCGGCTGCTGCGGCTGCCGATGGTGGTGCAGCGGCGGGTCGCGGCCGGGGTGCTCTCGGCCGGGCACGCCCGCGCGCTGCTCGGCCTGGACGACGCCGGGGCCCAGGAGGATCTGGCCAAGCGGATCGTCGCGGAGGGCATGTCGGTCCGGGCGACGGAGGAGGCGGTGACGCTCCGGAAGTCGGAGGGCCCGGGAAAGGAGAAGGCGGCGGCGAAGAAGCCGATCCAGGCCCCCGGCTTCGACCGGTTGGCAGACCGGCTGTCGAACCACTTCGACACCAGGGTCAAGGTGGAGCGTGGTCGGCGGAAAGGGCGGATCGTCGTCGAGTTCGGGTCTGTCGACGACCTCGAGCGCCTCGCAGAGTTGATCTTGGGTAATCAAGCGTTACAGATCCGCGAGCAATGACACCGAGACCTTTCGTCACGGTGACAGTTACTTTCGGTAGTCGAAAAATGCAAAATGTCACCACTGGTCGCGGTACAGAAGAGGGCCGGTCTCCGACGGAGACCGGCCCTCTTGTTTCACGTGAAACGGCGGATTACCGCGATCGCGCGATCGCCCGCTCGACGAGCGTCGCGAAGACCTCCCCCAACGACCGTCCGGCGGCCTCGACCGCCATCGGCAGCAGCGAGGTCTCGGTCAGTCCGGGTGACACGTTGACTTCCAGGAAGTGCGGTGTGCCGTCACGGTCGATGATCGCGTCCGTCCGCGAGACGTCGCGGAGCCCGAGAAGTCGGTGTGCGGCGATCGCCAGCTCGCCCGCAGCGGCGGCGGCTTCGGCCGGGACCTCGGCGGGTGCGTGGTAGCTGGTGAGCCCGGCGGTGTAGCGGGCGGTGTAGTCGTAAACGCCGTCCGCCGGCTCGATCTGCACCGCGGGCAACGCCTCCGGCCCATCCGGCCCGTCGATGACGGTGATCGCCACCTCGGTCCCCTCGACGAGCTGCTCGACAAGCACTGCGTCGCCGTAGGACAGCGCACCCACCATCGCCGCGGGGAGCTCGGCGGCGTCGCGCACCACGTGCGCGCCCAGCGCCGACCCGCCCTGGTCCGGCTTGAGCATCAACGGCAGCCCGAGCTTGGCCACGAGCGCGTCCAGCACGGCCTGCGCGCCGAGCTCGCGGAACGTTGCATGCGGCAACGCAACCCAGTCCGGCGTGGCAAGCCCGGAGCGCGCCAGCTCGGCCTTGGCGGTCGGCTTGTCCCAAGCCCGGCGGCAAGCATGCGGGCCGGTGCCGACGTACGGGACACCGACCATGTCCAGCACGGCTTGCACGGCGCCGTTCTCCCCTTCCCCGCCGTGCAGGGCGACCACGACCGCGTCGGGGCGCTCCTGTTCGAGGCGGGACAGCAGCCGGGCGTCGGCATCCCACTCCGCCACGGTCACGCCGACCGAACGCAGTGCGGCGGACAATCGGCGCCCGGAGCGCAGCGACACCTCGCGCTCGTGCGACAGCCCCCCTGCGAGCACGGCAACCCAGCGATCAGACACTCAACACACCCCTGGAAAGTAGTAGTCCACTGTGCGCAGGAGGAGGCCCGGTGCACAGTGGACTGTTTCTCGTTGCAGACCACGCGGACTGGAACGCGAGCCTGCCCAACCGCACTGTGACGTCAGGGTGGCGAAGCCGCCTTTCGTCACGCACGCAACCGGCACCGCGGCGGGTTCTCAGACGTCGCCTCGCGAGGACAGTCCCGATGCCGCGTATTTGGTCATACACAAGAGTCGGGGCTCCCGCAGTCGAGGCGGCGTCTGAGGTTCCGCTACGGGACCACCTGCGCAAACCAGCCAGCGAACCCTTTCCTGCCAGGATTCGGCAAAAACTCTACGCGGTGTCGGGCGACGGAGCCTGCGGGCCCGGGACGCTGCGCTGGGGCACCGTGCCGAAGGTGCGGACCAGCTCCATCTCCTCGGTCAGCGTGTTGGCCAGCCGTCGGACGCCCTCGCGGATCCGCTCCGGCGTCGGGTAGCAGAACGACAAGCGCATCTGCCGGCTGCCGAACCCGTCGCGATAGAACCCGGTGCCCGACACGTACGCGACCCGCTGGGTCACCGCGCGGGGCAGCATCGCCTTGGTGTCCACGCCCTCCGGCACGGTGAGCCAGACGAAGAAGCCGCCGTCGGGGCGCGTCCACGTGCAACCCGCCGGCATGTACTGCTCCAGCGCGCTGAGCATCGCGTCGCGCCGCTCCCGGTACTGCTCCTGGAAGATCTTGATCTGCCCCTGCCAGTCGTGCGTGCTCAGGTAGCGGGACACGATCATCTGGTTCAGCGTGGGCGGGCACAGCGTGGCCGACTCGGCGGTCAGCACCAGCTTCTCCCGGATCGCGTGCGGCGCCAGTACCCAGCCGACGCGCAGGCCGGAGGCGAACGTCTTGGAGAACGAGCCGAGGTACACGACGTTGTCCGCATCCATGCTGCGCAGCGCGGGGTGCGGCTGGCCGTCGAAGCCGAGCAGGCCGTACGGGTTGTCCTCTACTACGAGGATGCCGTGCTGGGCGCAGATCTCCAGGATCTCGGAGCGCCGAGGCAGCGCCAGCGTGATGCCGCCCGGGTTGTGGAAGTTCGGAATGGTGTAGAGGAACTTGATCCGCTTGCCCTGCGCTGTCACGTCGGCGATGGCCTGGCGCAGCGCGTCGGGCTGCAGGCCGTCCTCGTCCATCGCGACGTGTACGACCTCGGCCTGGTACGCGGCGAACGAGCCGAGCGCGCCGACGTAGGACGGGCCCTCGGCGAGGATGACGTCGCCCGGGTCGCAGAAGATGCGCGTGACCATGTCCAGGGCCATCTGGGAGCCCGCGGTGACCATCACGTCGTCGGGGTGGGCGGTGATCCCCTCCAGCGCCATGACCTCGCAGATCTGCTCGCGCAGCTCCGGCACCCCGTGCGCGGAGCCGTACTGCAGCGCGATCTGGCCGTCGACGGAGATGAGGCGGGCGACCTCGGCTGCCAGCGAGTCCAGCGGCAGCGCGGCGAGGTTCGGCATGCCGCCGGCCAGCGAAACCACCTCGGGGCGGCTGGCAACGGCGAAGAGAGCTCGGATCTCGGAGGCAGTCATCCCGGTGGTCCGCTCCGCGTAGTGCGCCCGGTACGCGTCCAGGTTGCGTGCGGGCTTCTCGGGCGGGCTGGGCTGTTCCGGCGTGGCCGGCTGGCTTCCGTGGTCCGACATATCGCGCTCCGGGTTCGGTTGTGCGCTCTGCTCATCCCGTGGGGACGATCGGGCGATTCTATAGGGCCTATCGTCACAACCCACCCGACATGTAACGAGCACCTCGCAAAGTGGGTCTCCGATCTCGTTCTGCGTGGCGGTACGGGTGGCGGAACCGCAGGGGCTTTCTCGACTCCGGGATCCCCGACTCGCGTTGGGACTGTCTGTCCTCGCGAGATAGCTCCTGAGAACCAGCGGGTGCAGGTTGCATAGGTGGGCCAAGCGGCTTCGCCGCTTGCGGCAGCTTTGAGAGCGCATCCCGTTCAGGTGTCGCCGTGGCGGTTGTCCCGGTGGCGATTGTGGTGGCAGCTCCCTTGTGATCGGTTGGTCGGCAGTAAGCGATCTCACCCCATCGGGTTGCTGATGGTGTGCGCTGTGGGTTCCGGTGCCGGGCTGCGGCGGCTTATCCTGGCGGCATCCCGCCGCATGTGCGCGGGTTCGTGCGGGTTTTCCAGGAGGTCAGGTGTCGCGACGCGTCGTCGGCGTCACGCTGGACAACCTCGACCACCTGCCCCAGCGGTGTCGCCGATGCGTTTTCTGGGAGTTGGCGCCGCACGTCCGGGAGCAGGCCGAGGAGTTCGGCGAGACCGAACTGGAGAAGGAGGCTTGGGTCTCCAGCGTGCTGCTGGAGTGGGGCTCCTGCGGCCGCATCGTCTACGTGGACGGTGTCCCGGCCGGGTACGCGATGTACGCGCCGCCCGCGGCTGTGCCGCGCTCCAGCGCCTTCCCCACAGCCCCGGTGAGCGCGGACGCGGTGTTGCTGACCGCGCTGCGCGTGCTGCCGGAGTTCGAGCACGGTGGGCTGGGGCGGATCCTGGTGCAGAACGTGGCGAAGGACCTGACCCGGCGCGGGGTGAAGGCCGTGGAGGCCTTCGGCGACCTGGCGGGATCCGCTGAGAGCTGCGTGATCCCGGCGGGCTTCCTGCAGCAGGTTGGCTTCAAGACGGTCCGCCCGCACCCCAAGTGGCCCAGGATGCGGCTTGAGCTGCGCACCGCGATCTCCTGGAAGGAAGACGTGGAGGCGGCGCTGGAGCGGCTGCTGAGCTCGGTGACGATCAAGACGGCCGAACCGGTCGTAGGCGGAGCCTGACCGGCCCGGCAGGCGGCCGAGTCGAGAAGTCACCAAGTCGACAACTCTCCCGCGCGATTTCAATGGAAATTGGAGCTTCGATTTCCATTGAAATCGCGGCGGACCAAGTGCGGTCAGGCGCCCTCTGCGCGGGCTAGTTCGTGGCGCAGCAGGTCGTCGAAGGTGAACGTGCCCGTCGGCTGGTCGTCCTTGCCCAGCAGGTACAGCCGCTTCACCGCGACCAGCAGGCCTTCCGCGACGACATCCCGGAACGCCGGATCCAGCAGCCGACTGCGGTCCCGGGCGTTGGTCAGGTAGCCGATCTCCATCCGCACTGCAGGCATCCGGGTCAGCCGCAGCACGTCCCAGGTCTTGGGGTGGGTGTGGCAGTCGCGCAGCCCCGTCCGGGCCACGATCTCGCGCTGCAGGAAGCCCGCCAGCGCCTCCCCCACGGTCGACGTGGTGCCGTTGCCGGTGCCGAAGTGGAAGCTCGCCACGCCCTCCGCCAGCGGCGACTGGTTGGCGTCGATGTGCAGCGACAGGAACATGTCGGCGCCTGCCTCGTTGGCGAAGCTGGCCCGGTCGGCGTCCGGCGGGCTGGCGTTGGGCCCGCGGGTGATCAGGGCCTCCATCCCGGTGGCTACCATCCGGCCCTCCAGCCGGCGGGCCAGGTCCCAGGTCAGGTCGGCCTCGTGCACGTCATCGATGTACACCCCGCGGTCCGCGCCGCCGTGGCCCGGGTCGATCACGATCCGCTTGCCGCGCAGCCGGGGCCCCGCGCGCCGCACCTTCTCCTGCTCGCGCAGGAACACCGGCCGCCCGCCGCGGACCTTCGGCGCGAGCTGCTTGAGCGCCCGCAGCGTGCCCGGCCCGCAGATGCCGTCGGAGTTCAGCCCGTAGTCGCGCTGGAAGCTGCGCAGCGCCTGCTCGGTCTCCCGGCCGAAGATGCCGTCCGGGCGGCCCGCGTCGAATCCCAGCTCCAGCAGCCGCTCCTGCAGCGCGAAGACGTCGTCGCCGCTGATCGGTTTGGACACCAGGAAGGCCAGCGACCGGTCGCCGAGCCGCCAGCGCGCGTCCGTCAGCGCCCGGTAGGTCGCCGGGCCCACGACGCCGTCGGTGATCAACCCGCGTTGCTGTTGGAAGACCCGAACCGCTTGTTCCACCGCATCGTCGAAGATCGACGGTCCCGTCCGGGTGTTGGCCGGAAGCAGACCCAACGCCGCAAGAGTGTTCTTGATCTCGGCAACGGCCGGACCGACGTCACCGCGGTGGAGCAGCTGCATGCACTCCTCGCTCGATTCAGGCGCCGGTACTGGCACCGACGCGAAGGATGGCCGGGTGTGCCCCGGATTCCCGTTCTGCGTGCCGGGTCCGGAAGGCGGACCCGTCGGGTCATTGTGCCTTGTGCACCGGGACCCGGCGCTGCGGCCCACGACCACAGGGGTGGACGTGCGACAACGGTCCGTGGTGGGTGATCTTGTTCGGTGCGCTAAAACACGATCCCGCCGTCATTGTCCTATCGACGAGACGGCGGGACCGCGTTAATCGGTTGCGTCAGATGGAGTCCGATTTCACAGATATTCGGACAGGTCCGACTCCAGCGCCGCCTTCGGCTTGGCGCCGACGATCTGCTTGACCGGCTGGCCGTCCTTGAACAGCAGCAGGGTCGGCACGGACATCACCTGGTAGTCGCGCTGCAGGCTGGGGTTGGCGTCGATGTCCAGCTTCGCGACGGTGATCTTGTCCTTGTGTTCGTCGGCGATCTGCTCCAGCACCGGGGCGACCATCTTGCACGGGCCGCACCAGGTGGCCCAGAAGTCGACCAGGACCGGCTTGTCGCTGTCCAGGACCTTTTCCTTGAACGTCTTCTCGTCAACGACCACCGTGTTGGTGTCGGCCATGTTCCTTCTCCCTATCGGTTTGGTGCTGCCTGGAGTCAGTTCGCCGAGCCGGGCCCGTAGCCGCCACCGACGAGCTCGGCGGCCACCTCGGCCTCGGGCACGTCGTGCTCAGCGAGCCAGCGCTCGGCATCCATCGCGGCGGAGCATCCGGAACCGGCCGCGGTGATCGCCTGCCGGTAGGTGTGGTCCACCAGGTCGCCCGCGGCGAACACGCCGGGGATGCCGGTGTGCGTGGTGGGCTGCTGGACCTGCACGTAGCCCGCGGCGTCGACGGTGACCTGGTCGCGCACCAACTGGCTGCGCGGGTCGTGGCCGATGGCGACGAACATGCCGGTCACGTCCAGCTCGGAGGCCTCGCCGGTGACCGTGTCGCGCAGCTTCAGGGCGCTGACGGCGTTGTCACCGACGACCTCGGTGACCGCCTTGTTGGTCAGCCACTTGATCTTCTCGTTGGCCCGGGCCCGCTCCAGCATGATCTTGGAGGCGCGGAACTCCTCGCGGCGGTGGATGATCGTCACCGACCGGGCGAAGCGGGTCAGGAAGGTGGCCTCCTCCATCGCCGAGTCACCGCCGCCGATCACGGCGATGTCCTGCTCGCGGAAGAAGAAGCCGTCGCAGGTGGCGCAGGCGGACACGCCGTGGCCGAGCAGGCGCTCCTCACCCGGGACGCCGAGGTAGCGGGCGGCGGCGCCCATCGCGAGGATGACCGCCTTGGCGCGGTACTCCACGCCGTTCGCGAACACGGACTTCACGCCGGCGGTTTGTTCCCCCGGGGTCAGGTCGAGGCGCTCGACGTCCTCGGCTCGCAACTCGGCACCGAAGCGTTCCGCCTGAGACCGCATCTGCTCCATCAGATCCGGGCCCATGATCCCGTCTTTGAAGCCCGGGAAGTTCTCCACGTCGGTGGTGGTCATCAACGCGCCACCGAACTGGGTGCCCTCGAAGACGAGTGGTTCGAGCTCCGCCCGCGCGGCGTACACCGCAGCGGTGTACCCGGCAGGGCCAGAGCCCACGATGATCACGTTGCGGACGTCGCCAGTCACCGCGCCCCTTCCGTCGTAGCGTCTCCGCCGCGCTCGGCGCGCGACCGTATCCGGCTCAACGCGATCCTATTCGGGTCTGTTCCCGATCACGGAGACGCCGTGCCGGAGGGCACAGCGGAGCCGACCCCGTCCCACGGATCGGGAGTCGGTGCGGCGCGGTGGTGCGGTGGTGCTGTGGTGCGGGTGCGGTTCGCACCCGCACCACAGGACGAGCCCTAGCCGCCGAAGGTGGAGTCAGAGATCTTGGCCGGGTTGCCCGGGCCGCACTCGGGTCCTACCGCTAAAAGGCGGAACTTGCCGATGGCGCCGCCTTGCAGGACGAGCAGCTGGGCGGGTTTCCCGTTGAGCGTTATCTCCCGCGCGCCCAGCGGTTTGCCGCTGTTGACGCCGTTGGCCTGCAGACAGCCGATGAGCCGCTGCGGGTCCACCAGTGCGCTGCTGTACTGCTCGGACCTCATGATCTCGCCGAACTGCTCGCCGTTCAGCGTGACCTGCTCCCCCCGCAGCGCCAGCGGCGCCGATGCCCCGCCGGTCGCGGTCGGCTGCGGCTGCGGCTGCGCCTGGTTACTGCCCGAGGTGTCCGTGTTGCTGGGCAGGACCGAGAACACCACGGCGGCGGCCGCAGCGGCCACCCCGGCCAGTCCGGCGCCCAGCGTGAACCGCCTCCGGCGGCGCTGCTTGGCCGCGGCGAAGTCGATCACCTGCCCGCCCTGCTCGGCGGGCGGTGCGACGAGCTCGGCTGGCGGCGCAGCAGCGGCCTGCTGCTGCGCCCAGGCCCGGACCTCGTTCTCCAACGCGGCGTCGATGCGGGCCGAAACGTCGTCGGGAATCGTCAGCGGCGGCAGCGCCGCCAGGTCTGCGCTAGTGGCGTCCAACGCCGCCAAGATCTCTCTGGCCTCCGGGTCGTCCTGGACCTGGACGCGCAGTTGATCGGCGGTCTGCTGGTCCAGCACTCCGGCGTGGAGATCGGCCAGCAGGTCCAGGGACCACGGTGGCCCCTGCGGCGCCCCCGTGCGCCGTTGTTCACCACTCATCGTCCCTCCCGTCGACGCATGGCCATCGCGTCATCTGGGACGTTCGCATCTGCACTTGGGTTCCGCAGGTGTCCCAGAAGTTTGGCGAGTTTGGCCCGCCCGCGCGCGCACCGGCTCTTGATAGTTCCCTCCGCAACCCCCAAGATCGTCGCTGTCTCGGCCACGGAGTATCCCTCCACGTCCACCAGCACGATCGCGGAACGTTGATCTTCGGGGAGTTCGGCGAGCGCCTCCTGGACGGCCATCTTGGTGTCCTGCTCATCGATGGCGTCGCGGAGAACCGCCGGTTCGGTCGGGCCGGTTTCCGGCAGCGGCACGGTCGGCCGGGCCTGGCGGCGGCGTATCCGGTCCAGGCAGGCGTTCACCACGATCCGGTGCAGCCAGGTGGTCACCTGGGATTCGGCGCGGAACGACGAAGCGTTGCGGAAGGCCGAGATCATGGCGTCCTGAAGCGCATCGGCGGCGTCTTCGTGGTCGCGCATGGTTCGCAGCGCCACTGCCCACAGCCGATCCCGATGTCGGCGGAAGAGCTCGGAGAACGCATGTGGATCTCCGTTGGTATGCGCCGCTATGAGTTCGGCGTCCGAGCTGACGGGGACAGACACGGAACAGAACTTTACTGTTCCTGTGAAACGGCACACCCGCCACATTGACCAGCGGCGGATCTGGCGAGGTCAGTGGTCGTGGCGGGAGCCGGGCGCCGCCCGAGTCCGCACCACGACCGTCAGGCCGCGCTCCCGCTGACCTTCACCTCGTTGATCTGCGAGGCGAACCCGCCGTTGCTGGGGACCAGCTGGGTGATCACCAACAGAACCTGATGGGTCGGCGAGTCGGCTTGGATCGGGATCAAGGTGTCGCCGGCGTTGAGTACCGCGGACCCGAGCAGTTTGCCTTCCATGCTCGGCGTGCCGTTGACCTGCCGGATCTCCACCTTGGTACCCGCGCTCTGCGAGTTGATCACCACTTCCCGCAGCACGGCGGCGTGGTCCAGCGTCAGTACCGCGCCGGTGCCGTTGCTGATACCGCCGGGGCCGAGCTGCTGCTTGTAGTCGAACGTCGACCACCAGGTGCCCGGGTTGCCGTCGAACAGGTTCGGGATGCGCTGCGGGGCGTCCGCATCGCCGCTGGTGTTGAACGAGGTGCCAGCGGTGATCTTCACCGGGGTCGCGGGCGCCTGCGGCTGTTCGCTGGGTGGCTGCTGGCCGCCGGGGTGGTTGCCGGTTTCCCCGATGACCTGGCCGGTGTTGTGGCCGCTGTTGGTCTCGGTGAACATGCCGATCAGGGATGCCGCGATCCAGCCGATCACCAGCAGCGTGGCCACCGCGAGTACGCCGACGCTGATCATCAGCTTCTTGCGCTTCTGCTTGTCCGGCTTGGGGTCTTCTCGCCGCCAGACCTCGTTGCTCTCGGTCGACTGCGCGCCCTGCGCCGACGCGCTGCTGTTCTCGAACGTCGCGTGCTGCTCCAGCACGCGGAGCACCGCCGCGCCGGTGCGGACCCCGCCGGTGGTGCCGGTGGAGTCCGGGTTGCCCAGCGCGCGCACCGCGACCGTGGACAGCTCCAGCGGCACGGTCGGCCGCAGCGTGCGCGGCGCGACCAGGTTGCCATCGGGCCCAGTCGGCGCGGCGGGCAGGCCCTCGGGCGCGTCGCCGAGCGCCCACCGGCCGGTGAGCAGCAGGTACAGCGCGGCGCCGAGGCCGCGCACGTCGTCGCTGGACGTGGCCTGCGCCATCGGGCCCGGGAAGGCCATCCGGATCTCGCCGTCCGGGGTGACCCGGATCCGCTGCGGGTGGTCGGCACCGAGCACCAGGCCGGCGTGATGCGCGGCCTCGACGGCGGCGGCCAGCGGCTGCAGCAGCCGCGCCGCGGTGCCGGGCGGCATCGGGCCCTCGGCGACCAGGTCGAGCAGATCGGTTCCGTGCGTCCACTCGGCGATCACGAGGCCGAGCACGCCGGTCGGATCGCTGGACGATTGCGTGACGACGTCGAGCACCCGCGCGACGCCGACGTGGTTGAAAGTGCTGGCGTGCATCGCACGTTCCAGGGTCCGGCGCGCGCCCGACGCCGCCTCGGCGTCCGAACGGTCGCCGACCAGGATCGTCAGTGCGACGTCTCGGCCGAGCACACCGTCCTTGGCCCGCCACAGCTGCACGTTGCAGCGTTTGTCCGCACCGACTTGGGAGAGCAGTCGGTACCGGCCGTGATCCAGTACCCGGCCAGGTGTCAGCGCCTGCTCGGTCGAACCCTCGTCGCCGGACTCGTCGCGTTCCGCAGCGATCTGCTCGGTGGGTTTGCTGGTCACCTTCCCTCTCCCGCTCCTTCCGGTCCGCCAGGGGTTGCGTGCCACCCCGATTCCCCCGCGGAAGGAGACTTCGCCAACGAGGGTACGTGACGCGGAAGTCAGCGACGACGCAGCAAACCGGTGAGCCGCCCGATGGCGGGTTGCAGTTCCGCCACCCGCAGCACAGACATCAGCCCGAAGATCGCGGCCAACCCGATTACGCAGCCGATGATCAACTGCAGCCAACCCGTTCCGGCACCGGCGGTTCCGGGGATCAGCGCGTCCACGCCGAGCGTGCCCGCCCAGGCGAGGAGTCCACCCAGCACCGAAGCCGTCAACGTTTTCGCGAGCGTGACAAGGAAACGTCGGCTGCCCAGCGGGCCGAGCCGGTGCCGCAGCCAGGCTTCACCGACCAACCAGCCGACCACGAACGTGAACGAGTTGACGAAGCACAGGCCGAACACCACCTGCTCGGGTGCCAACACCGCGGGCAACGCGAACGCCATCAGCACCTTCGCGACGGTCATCACGACCATGATCAGGGTCGGGGTGCGGGCGTCGTTCAACGAGTTGAACGTCCGCATCTGCATCATCGTCAGCGCGTAGGGCAGCACGCCGAACGCGGAGACGGCCAATCCGAGACCGAGGGTGTTGGCCTGCTCGAGCAGTTCGGGCTTGACCGTCGTGAACAGGGCCACCGCCAGCGGGACGCCGAGCGCGGTCATGACCGCGCTGATCGGCAACAAGGTCACAGTGGATAGTCGGTTGCCCAGGGACAGGTCGTCGATCACCTTGGCGTGGTCGCCGTCCGCGGCAGCGGCGCTCATCCGCGGCAGGATCGCGGTCATGATCGAGAAGCCGATCACGCCGTAGGGCAGCTGGAGCAGCATCCACACGTAGTTATAGGTCGACAGGGCGCCCCCGGCGGCCCCGGTGGCCACCCGGGTGAGCGCCCAAAGCCCCACCTGGCTGACCGCCACGTAGCCGAGCATCCACAGCGCGAGTCCGCCGAATTCCGACAACCGCGAGTCCCAGCCCCACTGCCAGCGGAAGCGGAACCCGGTCTTGCGCAGCGCGGGCACCTGCACCGCGGCCTGGCAGACCACGCCGAAGGTGACACCGATGCCCAGCACGAGCAGGTGCGTATCGGTCATCGACACCGGGTCGAGGGTGATCTTGCCCGGCAGCAGCACGTAGACGCCGATGGTGGCGATCACGACGAGGTTGTTCACCACCGGCGCCCAGGCCGGCGGGCTGAAGATCTGCTTCGCCTGCAGGATCGCGCCGACCAGCGCGCTGATGCCGTAGAAGAAGATCTGCGGCAGCAGCAGGTAGGCGAAGGCGCTGACCAGGTCCCGGTTGGAGGCGTCGGACTCGGTGACCAGCGCCCAGGTCAGGATCGGCGTGCAGACCATCGCCAGCAGCGTGCCGAGCGCCAGGACCACCGTGGCCAGCGTCATCAGCTTCTGGACGAACCGCTCACCGCCGTCGGCGTCGGACTTCTTGGCCCGCACCAACACCGGCACCACGACGCTGGTCAACACGCCACCGATGAGCAGCTCGAAGAGCATGTTCGGCATCGTGTTGGCCACGTTGAACGAGTCGTTCTCGACTGCGAAGCCGATCACCCCGGCCAGCATCAGCTTCCACAGGAAGCCGGTGATCCGGCTGGTCAGGGTGGCGATGGCCATCGAGCCGCTGGCCTTGAGCAGCGACGGCTTGCCCGGCGAGACCGGGCGGATGACCTGGGTCTGCTCGGTGGCCTGCTCCGCGGCCTGGCTCATGCCGGGTTCCGGCGGCACCACCGGGATCGGCTGGGTCTCCGCGACGTGCCAGCCGCGCGGCACGCTCGGCGCCAGGGGCACAGCGTCAGGTCGGCGGATCGGCACGGTCGGGCCCGCTGCTTCGGGGCGTGGCGCCGGGCGTGGCGCGGGCCTGGGTGGCCCGGGGTTACCGCTCATCCGCCCGGCATCCCTGTCTCGGTTCACTGCCTCAAATCCTTCGCCCGTCGGCACGCCGAGTGCACGGCCCGGTCCTGTCTTGCAGTCGAGGTCCACACCTAAGAGTGAAGGTGGGACCCCGCTCAGGATCTCAGTTCAGGTTCCGATCACCGTCGGTGGTGGCGATCTGGGCGGTTCCGGGCGTGCTGTCCTGCTGCGTGCCGTTCGCGGCCGCCGGGCCCTTCGAGGCGGTGTCCGCCTCCGCGTCCGGTTCGGTTTGGTTCGACGGCTCCGACAAGTCGTCCGGGTCGGTCGAACCGGCGGCCTTCCGCCGGCGCCTGGCCAGGGCCCTCTTGGCGATCCGCAGCCCCGACATCAGCACCAACAGCGCGGCTGCGGTCACGGTGAGGATCGGGATCAGGGCACCGAAGTTGTTGGATTCGAGCTGCATCCGCTTGGTGGTGCCGAACTGGGTGCCCGCCTCTGTGGTCAGGGTCACGTCGATGGTGAACTTGCCGGCCCGCTGCGTCGTGGCCGGTAGCTGGAACCCGCGTCGGCTGTTCGCCGGGATGGTGACCGGGCCGTCGAAGTCCTGCTTGATCTCGACGCCGGGCACCCGCGGGATGCGGAACACGACGACCACCGTGATCGGCAGGTCGTTGACCACGGTCAAAGGGATCGGGCTGGTGGCCGTGTCCATCCGCGTGACCTGGCCGGCGAACTCCTCGATGTGGACCTGCGAGAGCACGTCGTCGATCGTGAGGGTCGTTCGGTCCACCCACCGGCGGGCGGCGTCCGGGCTGCCACGCCACGCGCTGGACGCGCCGTGCAGCAGGCCGTTGCGCAGCGGCGTGGTGATGTCGCCCTTCCGGACGGTGCTGGACCGCTCCTCCCGGATGGACCCGTACAGGTCGCCGACCTTGAAGTTCTGCGCGGCGAGCTCGGCGAGCACCGGCTGCGAGATCTCGGCCGAACCGGCGTCCACCGGGTAGTCGAGGTCGGCTTCCGGCAGGGCGCTCGGGGACGGGTCGGGCATCGGGGTGGGCCGGATGAGCCCCGCGTCCGCCAGTTGCTGCATGCCGTCGAGCAGGGCGCGCAGGTCGTCACCGCGGAGGTTCCAGCGGCGCGGCGGTGCCAGCACCGAGGTGGTGCCCGGCACTTGGCCCTGCGTCGCGCGGAACGCCAGAGCGCCGAGCGCGTCCTGGACGGACAGCAGTCCGTTCTGCGGCGGCGACAGCGCGGTGACCTTCTGCTCCGTGTCGTGCTGCGGGTCGAGCGCGCTGGTCAGCAGCGGGTCGATGGGGACCGCGGTCATGTCGCGGTTGCGCACCCGGACCGGGGACAGCGACCCGGCGGGGAGGTTCAGCGCCCGGGGCTCCAGCAGCGCGGTGTGGGGCATCTTCTGGCCGATCGCCGGATCGTTCAGCGCGCCCTCGATCGGCCAGAGCACGTTGCGCGGTTCGACGCGCAGGATGTTGCGCACGAGGTCGGTGCCGTCGAGCGCGCCGTCCACCAGGTCCGGCAGCCCGGCCCGGCCCAGGGCCACGATGTCCGCGTCCGCGTAGGGCAGCGCGATCACGCAGCGCCCCGACGTGGCCTGGCGGAGCTTGGACAGCCACAGGTCGGCGGCACCGGCGCCGATGCCCTCGACCAGCGAGCCGTTGGGCTGGCGCACCAGGTAGCCGCGCTGCATCGACTGGACGGTGATCAGCAGGTCCGGGTCGACGGCGAAGCACAACGCGCTGCCCAGCGGCGATCCGGGCGTCACGCGGTCGCTCACCGCCTGCACCAGGTCGTAGAGCCGACCGCCGGGCGCCAGCGAGGTGGACAGCTGGTCGTCCGCCAGCACCGTGCGCATGCCGCCGATGGCCTCCCGCTCCAACCGCGGGTAGTCCACCAGCGGCACCAGCATGCTGGTCTCGGTCGGTTTCTCGGGCCGCACTGGCGCACCGCCCGGCGGGGCGAGCACCGGCAGCAGGAACTGGGCCTGCGCGATCCGGGCGCGGCCGCCGCCGCTCGGCGCGCCGTTGACGTTGACCAGCAGCGGGTACACGCCGGGCTGGCTGATCTGCAGCGAGTTCGCGCCGGTCAGCGGGATGTGGAGCTCGACCGGGATCTGCTGGCCGGGCGCGAGCCGGGCGGCGATCGCGGTGAACGCGGGCTCCGTGACGGTGGCCGGGTCCTCGCGCAGCGCGCGCTGGACGGCCGGTTCGGCGCTGGTCGCGTTGCCGCGCTGGATTCGGGCCTCGACGTTGTTGATCTGGTGATCGCTGGTGTTGGTCAACCGGCCGGTGACGACCATTTCGTCGGGTGAGCCGACACCGACCGCAGATGGCGTGATATTGATCACATCCAACTGGGTCGGGGTCTCGCCCTGCGCAGCCGCCTGCGGTGCCGGGACCAGCGGAACTATCGCGCACAACAGCACCGCGACCAGCGCGGCAAGCAGAAACCTCACCCCGGCTCCGTTCCGCTACCTCGTGCTGGCCGGGCTCCGAGCCGTTCACTCGCGCCACCCGCTCCGCCGTCGCGCAGGCTCAGCGCGCGGCGCACCAGCCGACGCTCGTCGGCGTAGGCCAATATCTCGTCCAGTTCACCAAGCGGCACCCACGCCACCTCGGTGACCTCCACGTCCTCGTCGGAAAGCTGTCCGCCCACCGCATCCAGCAGGAAGTGGTGCACGGTCTTGTGTATGCGCCGGTTGCCCGCGACGAACCAGTAGTCGATCGTGCCGATCGGGGCGACCACCCGGCCGATGATGCCGGTCTCCTCGGCGACCTCGCGCACCGCGGTCTGCTCCGCGCTCTCGTCCGCCTCGATGTGCCCCTTCGGTAGCGACCACAGCAGTCGCCCCTTGCGGTCCAGCCTTCCGATGATCGCAGCGAGACCTTCGGCGCCGTCGACCACCAGCCCACCGGCCGAGGTCTCGTCGACGGTCCGCAGCCTGCGCCGCCGGCGCCGGTTCCGACGCCCCGGCTGGGCACCGCCGGAGCGGCCGGGCGACGGGGGCATGCCGCCGATGGTAGTGCGATCAGCTGTTTCAGGGGGGAGCTGGTTCGACGGTCTGGTGGCTGCCGTGGAGTCGCCGATCCCCGCTCCCACCTGGGGCCGGACGCGATTCCGGGAAAACCGGGGCGTCGATGGCCCCGGAAAACACACCTCGTCCTGCGTCGGTCGGGTTGCGGCCGCATATGGGTGACTCGTTGGGCCGAGCGGCCGATATCCTGATAAATCGTGTCCTCTCCTTCACACCACGACTCCGCCACGCCCGCCGAGCAACTACAGGCCCGGGAGCGCCAAGCGCAGCGCAACGCCGTCGTGGAGTTGGTGAAGGTCGCACCGGTCGCCGAGGAGCTCGCGCAGCGATTCGCCACTGCGGGCCACAAGCTGTACCTGGTCGGCGGCAGCGTGCGCGACGCCCTGCTGGGCCGGTTGGGCACCGACCTGGACTTCACCACCGAGGCACGACCGGAGCAGGTCCGCGAGCTGCTGACCGGCTGGGCGGAGACGATCTGGGACACCGGGATCCAGTTCGGCACGCTCGGCGCGTACCGGCACGGCACGACGGTGGAGATCACCACGTTCCGCGCGGACACCTACGACCGCGTGGGCCGCAACCCCGACGTCGCCTTCGGCGACACCATCGAGGGCGACCTGGTGCGCCGCGACTTCACCGTGAACGCGATGGCCATCGAGCTGCCCGGCCGCTCGTTCGTCGACCTGCACGGCGGGATGGCCGACCTGGTGGACCGGCGGCTGGACACCCCGGCCGCGCCGGAGGACTCCTTCGCGGACGACCCGCTGCGGATGCTGCGCGCCGCCCGCTTCGTCTCCCAGCTCGGCTTCACCGCCGCCGACCGGGTCGTGACGGCGATGACCGACATGGCCACCGAGATCGCCCGGGTCACCCCGGAGAGGGTGCAGGTCGAGCTGTCCAAGCTGCTGTGCGGCGAGTTCCCGCGGCGCGGCATCGAGCTGCTGGTGGAGACCGGGCTGGCCGACCACGTGCTGCCCGAGGTGCCGGCCATGAAGCTGGAGATCGACGAGCACCACCAGCACAAGGACGTCTACCGGCACTCGCTGACGGTCCTGGACCAGGCGATAGGCCTGGAACGGTCGGCCGATCCGGCGGGCGAGCCGGACCTGGTGCTGCGGCTGGCCGCGCTGCTGCACGACATCGGCAAACCGGCCACCCGCCGGTTCGAGTCGGGCGGCGGGGTGAGCTTCCATCACCACGAGGTCGTCGGCGCGAAGATGGTCCGCAAGCGGCTGCGCGCGCTGCGGTACCCGAAGGACGTCATCAAGGACGTCGCCGACCTGGTGTTCCTGCACCTGCGCTTCCACGGCTACAGCGACGGCCAGTGGACCGACTCGGCGGTCCGCCGCTACGTCAACGACGCGGGCCCGCTGCTGCCCCGGCTGCACAAGCTGGTGCGCGCGGACTGCACGACCCGCAACAAGCGCAAGGCGACGGCCCTGCAACGGGCGTACGACGAGCTCGAAGAGCGCATCGCGCGGATCGCCGAGGCGGAGGACCTGGCGAAGGTCCGGCCCGATCTGGACGGCAACGAGATCATTCGGCTGCTCGGCGTCGAGCCGGGCCCGGTCGTGGGCCGGGCCTGGAAGCACCTGAAAGAGCTACGCCTGGACCGCGGCCCGATGTCCCACGACGAGGCCGTCGAGGAGCTCTTCCGCTGGGCCCGCGAACAGGGCATCGACGTGCCCTGAGCCCTTGCGCCGGTGCTGGCTCGCTTCAGTTGTGAGTTATTCCACCCCAGGTCAGAAGGTTCTAATAATATTGAATAGTATTTCCTGCTGTGATCCTCTGGTGGTGAGCAGTCGTTGATACTGCTCCTCGGTCCGGCCGGGCGCTGCCGGACGCGGTTTCGCTCAGGGTGGTTCGTGCCCGGGCAACCAGTGAGATCATGCGATGGTGGGATCAGATGCGGACGTGGAACCGGGGACGCTGCTCGTCGCTGCCCCACAGCTGCTGGACCGGAACTTCCGGCGGACGGTGGTCTACGTGATCCACCACCGCGCCGAGGGCACCCTGGGCGTCGTGCTGAACCGCCGGCCGAGCGAGGTGGCGGTGCACGACGTGCTGCCGAAGTGGGGCCAGCACGCGAGCGAACCGCAGTCGCTGTTCGTCGGCGGGCCGGTGGAACAGCGCACGGCGATCTGCCTGGCGACGCTGCGCGCGGGTGAGAGCGTCGGCGCGATCGCGGGCATGGTCGGGGTCCGCGGCCCGGTCGGCCTGGTCGACCTCGACGGCGACCCCAACGATCTGGTCCCCCGGGCCCGCGGCCTCCGCTTCTTCGCGGGCTACGCCGGCTGGGAGCCGGGCCAGCTCGCCGACGAGATCGAACGCGGCGACTGGATCGTCGTCCCGGCCCTGCCGGACGACGTCATCGCCGACCCGGGCGCCGAGCTCTGGGGGCGGGTCCTGCGCCGCCAAGGCCCCCCACTGGCATTCCTCGCGACCCACCCGGGCGACGTGAAGCTCAACTGATGAGCCACTCGGCTCGGTTTGCGAAGCGGTGCGGGTAGCGGAACCTCGGACGCCTTCTCGGCCCGGATCCCCGACTCATGCATGCCTTGAGGAGTCGAGGCGGTTCAAGTTGCGAGGGTGGTGGAAGGAGAAACCGGCGCCGTTTGCCTGCTTGTTCGGCCTGTTCAAAGGGCGCGGTGCTGCGGGCTCTGTGGATGGGCGGGTTAGTTATCCCCAGATCTGGGAGTTATCCACAAAGTTGTGGACAGGTTCATGTGGACAGGTCAGAGCCAGCCGTTGCGGCGGAAGCCCGCGTAGATGGCGCAGCAGAGGGCGATGATCAGCAACAGTGTCGCCGGGTAGCCGAAGGACCAGTGCAGCTCCGGCATGTTCTCGAAGTTCATCCCGTAGATCGCGCCGACGATGGTCGGTACCAGCGCGATCGCCGCCCATGCGGAGATCTTGCGCATGTCCTCGTTCTGCCACAGCCCGGCCCGCGAGAACTGAGCGGCGAGCACCGAGTTGAGCAGCTCGTCGTAGGACCGGACCTCGCGCCCCACCCGGAGCAGGTGGTCGGCAACATCGCGGAAGTGCTGGCCGAGCAGTCCGGGCTCGCCGTTGCCCGGCAGGATCAAGTGCTGCGCGACCGGCACCAGCGGCTCGACGGCGTCGCGGAACTCCAGCACCTCCCGCTTCAGCGAGTACAGGTCCTCGGTCGGATCGTCCCGGTTCGGGGCGAAGACCCGGCGCTCCAGCGCGACGAGGTCCTTGCCGAGTTCCGCCGCGATGGCCAGGTAGGAATCGACCACGGCGTCCGCGAGCAGGTACACCGCGGCATGCGGCCCGAGGGCCAGGAGGTCCGGCCGATCGGCGGCGCGCCGGTGGGCCTCGGTAGCCGGGTCCTGATCGCCATGCCGCACCGTGACCAGCACCCGGTCGGTCAGGAACAGCATCAGCTCCGAGGTGCTGACCGCCGACGCGTGCTGGGCGTAGTCGAGCATCTTCAGGACGATGAACGCGCAGCCCGGGTAGCGCTCGAACTTGGCGCGCTGGTGTGCCCGGACCGCGTCTTCGACGGCCAGCGCGGGCAGCTCCAGCAGCTGCGCCACTTCGTGCAGCAGGTCGAGCCGCGCGGGCGGAACCTCGAGCCAGACGAAGGCGTCGTCCGGCACGGTGCGCAGAGCATCGAGCGCCTCGCCGCTCGGGATGTCCTCGGGGCGGCCGTCGCGGAAGCGGGTGCACCTCAGCATGGCGGCCACGTTGCCACGAACGTGTGACAGCGCGGCGCATTGCCGGGCCGTGTCCCCGGGCAGGTCAGTTCTGCTTGAGCACGCCGCAGCAGCCGCCGGCGCAGCCACCGCATCCGGCGGCGGGCGCCGGCGCGGGCATCGACTCGGCGGCGCGATTGCCGACCACTCCGCCGACGGTCATCAACGCGAAGGCGCCGATCAACCCGAACACCGCGACCATCACGACGCTGGAGGTGGCGGCCAGCATCGGCAGCGAGACACCGGCGAGCACCGCGATCCCGCCGCCGGCCAGCATCGCGGGTGCCGCGGCCCGGTTGGCGAGCTCGAACGCGTCCTCGCTGCGCATGGCGGCGGGGGTGCGAACACCGACGTAGCGGTTGCGGGTCAGTTGGCCCCGCAGCCCCCGGAAGCCCAGGAACAGCAGCGCCGCTCCGCCGAGGACCAGGACAGCGCAGAGAATCACCTGTACAGCGAGCACTCCGACAGCGTAAGCCTCACCTGCTCGCTACCTGGCCGACACCCAGGTCAGGTGTGCTGTCGGCCATGACAAAGATTCCTGTCTCAACCGGACTGCTGGCGGCCGCGCTCGCGGTGGTCCTACCGGCCGCGCCCGCCGTTGCGGCGCCCGGCGGGGACGTGCAGCTGGTCGGTGCAGCGACGCTGCCGCACGGCCTGCCTTTCGGCGGCACCACGGTCGGCGGGCTGTCCGGATTGGACTACGACCCGCGGACCGGCGAGTGGGTGCTGATCAGCGACGACCGGTCGGAGCGGGCACCGGCGCGGATCTACACGGCCCGGCTGACCCCGAACGAGGTGCGGCTGACCGGCACCGCGCCGCTGCTGCGCCCGGACGGCTCGACGTACCCGAAGGGCGAGGTGGACCCGGAGGACGTGCGCTGGGATCCACGAACCGGCGACATCTGGTGGGTCAGCGAGGGCGACCGGGCTGAGCAGCTGATCGACCCGGCGATCAACCGGTCGACGCGCGACGGCGCATTCGCCGAGGAGCTGCCGCTGCCGGAGAACCTGCGGATGCTGCCGGAGACCGGACCGAAGCGGAACGAGGTGCTGGAAGGCCTCACCTTCGCCGCGGGCGGCTCCCAGGTCGTCACGGCGATGGAAGGCCCGCTGCTCCAGGACGGCGAGTCGCCGACCGCCGAGCACGGGGCGCTGTCCCGGATCACCGTGCAGTCCCGGTCCGGCCGAGTGCTCGCGCAGTACGCCTACCCGCTGGACCCGGTGTTCGCGAAGTCGCCGACCGGCGGCTCGGCCAACAACGGGGTGACCGCCGTGCTGGCCGACCGCGACGGGTTCCTGGTGATGGAGCGCGCGTTCGTGGCCGGCGTCGGCAACTCGATCCGGATCTACCGGATCACCACGAAGCACGCGACCGACGTGCAGCACGTCCCGTCGCTGCGGGACGCCTCGGTGCAGCCGGTGCGCAAGGAGCTGCTGGTGGACCTCGCCAACGTCGGCCTGAGCAAGATCGACAACGTCGAGGGCATGGCCTGGGGCCCGCGCCTGCCGGGCGGTCGGCGAAGCTTGGTGCTGGTCAGCGACGACAACTTCGCCCCGAACCAGACCACGCAGGTAATCACGCTGGCCGTGAAGTAGGCCTGGGTTCAGTCGCGTAGGGGGAAGTAGCCGGTGCCGATGAGCTGCCCGAGGTAGTGCTTGAGCCGTTCTGTGGTGTCGGTTACTTCGTCCTGAAGCGCCAGCTGTTCGTCGAGGCTGGACATGATTTCGATGATCGACTCCTGTTGATCCAGCGGAGGCAGCCAGACCGGCAATTGCCGCATGGTCTTGGCACTCAAGCTCGGGACGGTGGTTCTCGCGCAGTGCTGGCTCAGCCAGTCCTGCACCCCTTCCGTCGCGAGGTAGTGGAGCAGGTAGCGATTGCTCAATTCCGGCGAACGGGGCCGCAGCCGGAGGAACCCGGGACCGAACAGCGACCCCTCGTGCTCGGCGGTGACGAGTGCGGTCCGGCCGATGGTGCCGGTGCGCACGCACAGCACGTCGTCGGCCTTGAGTAGATAGCGGGCCAACTTCTCACGCGCAACCGGGTCGACACGCTCCGACCCGCCGGGGACCAGCCGGTTCCTGCGCAGGCTGCGGGGAGTCAGCACTGGTACCCCGTGCTCATGCGCGGGGATTTCGCGGAGCATGCCGCTCGGCCCGGCCAACACGTCGCAGATCTCGCCGAGCGACACCGTTGGCAAAGTCGGATGGCTGTTTCTCGATGCCAGGCTCGCGAGGTCGACGCGCTCGAGCTGGCGAGTGACCAGGTCCTTCAGCGCTGCCGCGCGGTGTGTCAAGGTCGAGAGCTGCTGCTGTTGTTCAGAAACGGCGGCAGCGAGCTTCGGCGGCTGGAACCGGGCCTGCGGGCTGGCCAGATAGGTCCCCGGCTGCAGCTGGTAGTCCTGATAACCGATCTCCGCGATGTTGACGGAGCGGGCGAACCCCGGTTTGAGAACGTTCTCCCCCTGGAAGTGCTGCTGGTGGACCGCGACGATTTCGTCGATGTCCGCGTTTGCCAACTCCTGCAGGTTTCTGCTTTTGGCGTGGCCACGATCCTTGGCGCTGACGAGGAGCACACGATCATCGGATTCGCCCGCAGCGCGCAGCAGCCACAGGTGCACGGGGATCCCGGTGGCGCGAAAGAGACCCGAGGGTAGCTCGATCACCGCCGCTACCGTTCGTGCGTCGATCAGCTGCCGTCGGATCTTGGCTTCCGCTCCGCCAGCAAAGGTCGCGGCAGGTGGCATCACCACGGCTGCCCGACCGCCCGGCGCCAGCTTGTCGAGAACGTGCTGGATCCACGCGAAGTTGGCGCTGCTACGCGGTGGTGTGCCGTAACGCCAGCGCGGATCGTGCGGCTGATCCGTCCAGTCCCGCATGGCGAAAGGCGGGTTGGTCATGATCACGTCGAACGTTCGGTCACGATCCACGTCCTGCCGGAGCACGTCACGAGCACCATCGCCCAGGTCGGGCTCCATCCCGCGCAGGGCGAGGTTCATGCTCGCGAGCCGCCAGGAAACCGGGGAAAGGGCGCGTCCGGTGATTTCCGTGAGCGGTTCGTTCGGGTTTCGCCGAATGGCATGTTCAACAGCGCCTACCAGCAGTGCCCCATTGCCGCAGCACGGGTCGTAGACGGTGTCAGTGCTGGCCGGATCGAGGATCTCGACGGCGACTTCGACGATGGACCGTGGTGTGTGGAACTCGCTCGTCATCCGAAACGACGAGAACTCGTTGAGCAAGTCGTCGAGTAGCCCCGCAGCTCTTCGGTTGCCAGCCGACTGCTCATGGCCGCCGAGTTCGTTCAGGCCGTCGACTAGCCCGATTAGGAAGAGAGGATTGACTTCGCGGCTGAAGCGGAGCCCGGCGAGCAGCGGATCGGTATTCGAGAGCTTGTCGAGTAGCGCTGGCAGCGCTTTGTGATCAGCGGGTTCGGCTTCCTCGTGAATCGACTGCCATGCACCGCTTTCCCGCGCATACAGCAAGGCGAGGATGAGTTCTTGGTAGTTGGCGGTCGTAGCGGCGCCGCGTTGATCTCGAAGTCCTTCGCCGATCAGCTGCCACGCCTTTGCGGTGAGACCGTGTCGAGCCTGCTCGCGGCGGCGTGTAGGTGCCGACTCGCGGTCTGCAAGACCCAGCGCACGGCGGAAGCGATCGCCGTAGCTGGTGCCTCCCGGCTCGTCCTTTCGCAGCGCATTGCGCGGGATGCGGCGCTTGTCGAGCCAGGTGGCGACTTCCGTCGTGGAGAAGCTCCCGCCCTGCGCCGCTGGGAAGTCGGAGTTGCGTTCGCGCCAGTTGCTCACGGCGGCGCGCCCGACCCCTGCGGCGCGGGCGATTTCGCTGGCGGACAGCCGATCGGTCATTGCGCACCACCGATATCGGGCCGCTGGGCGAGCACCTGCGGAACGCGGTCGAATTGCCTGGTCTCCACCTTGAGCGTGATCGACAGGTAGCCGAGCAGCCGGTAGATGTGGCTGTGGTAGTCCGTGAGGCGCCTGTTGAAGATCGGCTCGTAGTGCATGATCCGGTTCCGGAAGTGCCGCACCGGGTTCAGTTCGTCGTGCAACTTCCTGCGCCGGTCGGAGAAGTCCGGAAATGCGCGGTGCAGCGCGGGCACCCACAGCTTGCGGTCGTAACCGGCGCCACGGCTGACCAGGGAAACCCAGAAGCCGAAGGTCAACGACGCCACGATGTCATCCGCCGTCGTGGCACGGCCCGCCAGGTCGAGCCGTTTCTTGAGCTTGGCTTCGGCCTCCTGGATCTTCGCATGTCCATTGCGGTCGAGAGAGGCGACTTCCCACCAGCATTCGCGGCCGAAGTGGTCCCGCAGCGTTTCGTGCATGGCGTTGCGAAGCGCGACCTCAAGCCAGTGCAGTGGACTGTAGAAGGCGGCACAGGCTGCCAGGTTCCACTGGTACAGGCGGAACGCCGCTTCCACGTCGTTGGCGGTCGCTGCGAGATACGGCGCCATCCGAGCGGGCGACAGCGTTTTGAGCACCCATTCGGCGGAGTCGCCCGACATCGTTTCCCCCAGGTGTAGCGGTCGGTATGTGTTAGCCTCGGACACGTACGCCCCGGGTCCGCCTCTGCGCTAGTGCGCATGCCGCCCGGGGCTTTCCATTTCCGCGGTTCGCGGTGCCCTGAAATCATCGGCCGAGAGTTGCCGTGCTTCACCAGTAGATCATCAAGCATCCCAAGAGTCAGGCGCGCAGTGTGCTGCGCGCTTGACTCTGTGAACATCCTTCGGTGGCCAGCACCCGTCGCGGACAAAATCACGTCGGCCGTGAGGTGATCTCGGCTACCCTGGAGTCCGTGAGTGCGAGGCTGCTTCTTGAGAGGCCGCGTTGACCGTCCGTTAGCAGGCGTCAACGCGGCGACCCCTCATGCCCGGTAGGGCCTGGGGGGTTTTCCATTTTCCGCAGGCGGCACACTTAGGCGGCACGACCCGCGCGGTTCGGGCGAGAAGGCAGGGAAGGACGCAACACGATGAGTGGCCAGGCAGAGGGCTCGACGACCGGGGTTTCCGAAGAGGTCCCGCAGTTCCGCTACACGGCGGACACGGCGACCGCGATCGAGCAGCGGTGGCAGCGCCTCTGGGACGAGCACGGCACGTTCCACGCGCCGAACCCGGCCGGCCCACTCCAGGGCGACGTTCCGGCGGACAAGCTGTTCGTCCAGGACATGTTCCCGTACCCGTCCGGTGCCGGACTGCACGTCGGCCACCCGCTGGGCTTCATCGGCACCGACGTCTACGCCCGCTACCACCGGATGCTGGGCCGCAACGTGCTGCACACGATGGGCTTCGACGCGTTCGGCCTGCCCGCCGAGCAGTACGCGGTGCAGACCGGGACCCACCCGCGGACCACCACCGAAGCCAACATCGAGCGCTATCTGGGCCAGATCCGCCGGCTGGGCCTGGGCCACGACGAGCGCCGCCGGGTCGCCACCACCGACATCGAGTTCTACCGGTGGACGCAGTGGATCTTCCTGCAGATCTTCAACGCCTGGTACGACACCGATGCCAACGGCGGCAAGGGCCGCGCCCGGCCGATCAGCGAGCTGGAAGAGCAGTTCGCCACCGGTGAGCGCGCCACGCCGGACGGCCGCCCGTGGGCCGAGCTGACCCCCGCCGAGCAGCGCAAGACCATCGACTCCTACCGGTTGGCCTACCTGTCGGAGGCGCCGGTGAACTGGGCGCCCGGCCTGGGCACCGTGGTCGCGAACGAGGAGGTCACCGCCGACGGGCTGACCGAGCGCGGCAACTTCCCGGTGTTCCGCCGCAACCTGAAGCAGTGGATGATGCGGATCACCGCGTACGCCGACCGCCTGGTAAACGACCTGGACCGGCTGGACTGGTCGGACCAGGTCAAGACCATGCAGCGGAACTGGATCGGCCGTTCGCAAGGCGCGAACGTGGTGTTCCCGCTGGACGGTTCGGCACACCACATCGAGGTCTTCACCACCCGCCCGGACACCCTGTTCGGCGTTACCTACATGGTGCTGGCCCCGGAGCACCCGCTGGTCGACGAGCTGACCGCGGCCGCGTGGCTGGCCGAGGTCGACGACCGCTGGACCGGCGGCGCGGCGACCCCGGCGGAGGCGGTCGCGCAGTACCGGCGGGCCGCGTCGATGAAGTCCGACCTGGACCGCCAGGAGAACAAGGAGAAGACCGGCGTCTTCACCGGTGCCTGGGCGACCAACCCGGTCAACGGCAAGCAGATCCCGGTGTTCATCGCGGACTACGTGCTGATGGGCTACGGCACCGGCGCGATCATGGCGGTGCCCGGTGAGGACACCCGCGACCACGAGTTCGCGGAGGTCTTCGGCCTGCCGGTCGTCCGCACCGTGCAGCCGTCGGAGGACTTCGAGGGCGGCGCCTACACCGGTGAGGGGCCGCGGATCAACTCCGCGAACCCGGACGTCGGCCTGGACCTGAACGGGCTGGGCCTAGACGACGCGAAGAAGACCATCATCGTCTGGGTGGAGGAGCACGGCCACGGCCGCGGCACCGTCCAGTACAAGCTGCGCGACTGGCTGTTCGCGCGGCAGCGTTACTGGGGCGAACCGTTCCCGATCGTCTACGGCGAGGACGGCGTACCGCTGGGGCTGCCGGAGGACCAGCTGCCGGTCGAGCTTCCCGAGGTGGAGGACTACTCGCCGCGCACCTTCGAGCCGGAGGACGCCGACAGCAAGCCCGAGCCGCCGCTGGCCAAGGCCACCGACTGGGCCGAGGTGGAGCTGGACCTGGGCGACGGGCTGAAGCACTACAAGCGCGACACCAACGTGATGCCGCAGTGGGCCGGTTCCTGCTGGTACCAGCTGCGCTACATCGACCCGGACAACTCCGAGCGGTTCGTCGACCCGGCCAACGAGCGCTACTGGATGGGCAAGCACCCGGAGCTGCACGGCGCGAACGACCCGGGCGGCGTGGACCTGTACGTCGGCGGCGTGGAGCACGCGGTGCTGCACCTGCTGTACTCCCGGTTCTGGCACAAGGTGCTGCACGATTTGGGCTACCTGGAGTCGGAGGAGCCGTACCGGCGGCTGTTCAACCAGGGCTACATCCAGGCCTATGCCTTCACCGACTCGCGCGGGGTCTACGTCCCCGCCGAGGAAGTGGAGGAGCGGGAGGGGAAGTTCTACTTCCAGGGCCAGGAGGTCAACCGCGAGTACGGGAAGATGGGCAAGAGCCTGAAGAACTCCGTTTCCCCGGACGAGATGGCAGACGCCTACGGCGCGGACACCTTGCGGCTGTACGAGATGTCGATGGGGCCGCTGGAGGCTTCGCGTCCGTGGTCGACCAAGGACGTCGTGGGCTCGCACCGGTTCCTGCAGCGGCTGTGGCGCAACGTCGTCGACGAGAACACCGGTGAGCTGCGGGTAACCGATGAACAGCCGGACGTCGAGGCGCTGCGGGCGCTGCACAAGACCATCGCCGGGGTTCGGGAGGACTACGCGGAGCTGCGGTTCAACACCGCGGTGGCGAAGCTGATCGAGTTCAACAACCGGCTGACCAAGACCTATTCTTCGGCGGCGGGCACTCCGCGGTCGCTGGTGGAGCAGCTGGTGCTGATGGTCGCGCCGCTGACGCCGCATCTGGCCGAGGAGCTGTGGGCCCGGCTGGGCCACGGCGGGAGCCTGGCGCACGGCCCGTTCCCGGAGGCCGAGGAGGAGTACCTGGTCGAGGACACCGCGGAGTACCCGATCCAGGTCAACGGCAAGGTGCGGTCCCGGGTCGTGGTGTCGGCCTCGGCGGACCAGGACGCGGTGAAGGCGGCGGCGCTGGCGGACGAGAAGATCGTCGCGGCGCTGGACGGCAAGGACCCGCGCAAGGTCATCGTCGTCCCGGGTCGCCTGGTCAACGTCGTCGCCTGACCCTGGCGAGTTTCGGGCGAAGGGCGCCGCTGACCCGGCATAGCCGGTCAGCGGCGCCCTTCGCTCTTCAGCAGGTCGAGCGCGTGGTGGCGCCCCTGACCGGGCATTTCGGCCGAGGTCACGCCTCGCTCGTTTCGAGGGGGAGCTTGCGGGGTCAGAGGCCGAGGCCGGTGACGAGGGTGTCGATGCCCGCCAGGATTCGGTCGCGAGCCATACTGAGGTCTCGCAGCTGGTGGACGACGAGCTTGACGCCGGTGGCCGCAAGCAGCGCGTTGGCCAGGTACTCCGCGTCGAGCTCGGGCCGGGCCGCGCCGATCAGCGTCGCCAGGTGTGTCCGGTGCATGACCAGGACGGCAAGAGCCGTATGACGGGGCCCGGCGAGGTAGGTCACATGGCGGTGTTACTCGTCGGTAACTAAGCTCGGAGTGGCCGGTACCGACGAGTGGAGGCCGCGATGGGAACCACCGGATTCGACGCAGGCGAGCTCGCTACCCTGCTGGACGGCCGCTGGGCCGGCATCCGCAAGCAAGTCCGCGACGCACTCGATGGTGTCCCGCTCCAGCCGGGCGACGACCTCGACACCGAGAGCCACCGCGCGCAGACCCTCGAACAGCTGCGCCTGCTGGCCAAGTCCGGCATCACCGACCTCGGCTTCCCGGTCGCCTACGGCGGCCGCGGCGACACCGGCGGTGCGGTGGTCTCGCTGGAGATGCTGGCTGGCAACCTGTCCCTGATGGTCAAGGCCGGCGTCCAATGGGGACTGTTCGGCGGCGCGGTCGTCGCGCTGGGCACCGAGCGCCACCACGAGCGCTACCTGCGCGACATCATCAGCCTGGACCTGCCGGGCTGCTTCGCGATGACCGAGACCGGCCACGGCTCCGACGTCCAGCACCTGCGCACCACCGCGACGTACGACGCGGCGACGCAGGAGTTCGTGGTGCATACGCCGCACGAAGCGGCCCGCAAGGAGTACATCGGCAACGCCGCCCGGGACGGCCGGCTGGCGGTCGTGTTCGCCCAGCTGATCACCGGCGACAAGAGCCACGGCGTGCACGCGCTGCTGGTGCCGATCCGCGACGAGGCCGGGCAGGCCCTGCCGGGCGTGCGGATCGAGGACTGCGGGCGCAAGGCCGGGCTCAACGGCGTCGACAACGGCCGGCTCACCTTCGACCAGGTGCGGATCCCGCGCGAGGCGCTGCTCAACCGCTACGCCGACGTCGATCCGGACGGCACCTACCGCAGCCCGATCGCCAGCCAGAGCAAACGGTTCTTCACCATGCTCGGCACCCTGATCCGCGGCCGGATCTCGGTCGCCGGCACCGCCGGCAGCGCGACGAAGCTGGCGCTGGAGATTGCCCTGCGCTACGGCGACGCCCGCCGCCAGTTCGAGCGCCCCGGCACCGGCCGGGAGACCGTGGTACTGGATTACCTGGCGCACCAGCGGAAGCTCCTGCCCGCGCTGGCGAAGACCTTCGCCCTGCACTTCGCGCAGGAAGAGCTGGTGTCCACTTTGCACGATGCGCCGGGCGGCGAGCGGGAGCAGCGCGAGCTGGAATCCCGCGCCGCGGGCCTGAAGGCGATGTCGACCTGGCACGCGACGCAGACCATCCAGACCTGCCGCGAGGCCTGCGGCGGCGCGGGTTACCTAGCGGAGAACCAGCTGGCCCAGCTCAAAGCCGACACCGACGTCTTCACCACGTTCGAGGGCGACAACACGGTGCTGCTGCAGCTGGTCGCCAAGGGCCTGCTGACGAATTACAAGGACCAGTTTGACGACCTTGGCACGCTGGGCATGGCGAAGTTCGTCGCCGACCAGTTCGTCGGTGCGGTGATCGAGCGGACCGCGACGCGTTCCCTGGTGCAGCGGATCATCGACGGCTCGGGCAAGGACGACATCCTCGACCGCGGCTGGCAGCTGAAGCTGTTCGACGACCGCGAGCGGCACGTCCTCGACGGGCTCGGCCGCCGGCTGCGGAAGGCCAACCGCGAAAACGCCTTCGAGGTCTTCAACAACGCGCAGGACCACGTGCTGCGCGCGGCCCGCGTGCACGTGGACCGCATCGTGCTGGAGGCGTTCGTAGCGGCGATCGAACGTTGCCGCGACCGGCGCACCGCTGCGTTGCTGAACAAGTTGTGCGACCTGTACGTGCTGTCCAACATCGAGGCTGATAGCGGCTGGTTCCTGGAGCACGAGCGGATCACGCCGCGTCGCTCGAAGGCGATCACCGAGGCGATCAACGCGCTGTGCGGCCAGCTCCGCCCGCACGCGGTGGACCTGGTGACGGCCTTCGGCCTGCCCCGCCAGTGGCTCACAGCCCCGATCGCCACCGGCGCCGAGGCCCGTCGGCAGGAAGCCCAGCATGCCCAGCATGCCCACGAAACATCGTGACCGCCCCGGCGGTTCGAACTGGATGGAGGGCGCCTTCGAGCAACTCGCTCGGAGGCGCCCTCCACCTGTCGTGCAACGGGCTCAGAGGGTGTGGAGTTGGCCTTCGTCAGGGGCGTCTTGTTGCGGCCAGACGACCAGGTAGTGCGTGTACTGCATCTTCCCGTTGTGCATCTTCGGGTTGTCCAGGATCAACTGCACGCCGTTCACGGTTTCGGGTGGGCCGCCACCGCCGGTGATGTACGCGCTGCCGTAGCCCACGGCGCCGTTCTCGCCCCACTTCGACCAGTCGAGGTTCATCAGCTTCACTTCGCTGGCGTGCTCGCCGGTGACGTTGGGGTGGATGAATTCACTCGGCTGCTGCACCAGCTTCTGGTTGGTGCCGTCAACGTACGTGGCCGCGTAGAACTGCTTCTCAGGTGCCGGCTGCTGGGGCGCCGGTTGTCTTTCGGTGGTCTTCGTCGTGGTCGCGATCTTGGTTTCCGGTGCGGATGGCTCCACTGTGGACGCGATGGCGGACGGGGGCGGGCTGTCCATCACGATGGGACGGTGGCCGATGTCACCGGTTTGGGCCAGGTTCGGCGGCGGTGGTTGCTGACCGCAAGCCGAAAGCAGCAGCGCGGCGCCGATCGCCACCGCCGAACCGAGCACTCGCACCGACCTGTGCAACACGACTTGACCTCCTAGTGTCCTGCGCCAGAAATTCGTGAGATATATTTGTGCAGGGAGTTGAGGATCTCGGATCACGCTCGTCATCACTCAAAACGAACTCGACATCAGAATCCGCCATTCACGGACCATATCAAACTAACCAACGAACTTCCAGCGCAGGACACTAGTGCAACGTCCGCTTGTTCATTGGACGCCTGTCGGCGGCCTAGGTTCACTCGAACCGCGCGAAAATTCGCGTCGGCGGTAGGTTTGCGTCGAACGTGCCAGTGCCCTGCCCGGACAGGTCAATTGCGAAACAGGGCGTTGAAGTCCGAGAAGTCCACGGTGTCGGCGATCGTGTCGTAGCTGCCGTGCTCCAGCGCTTCCCGAATCCCCCGGCGCGCCACGGCATATGCGGCCTGCGCGACTGCTGCGCCGAGGCTGATGCGAGCGGCTCCGGCCTCGGCCAGTTCCGCGACGGTGGGCGCGCCAGGACTGGCCAGGACGTTCAACGGCCGTTCGATGTTCGTCGCCAGCTCGGAGATCACCGCGACATCGGTCGTTCCGGGAACGAAGATCCCGTCCGCGCCGGCCTCCGCATAGGCGGCCGCGCGGGCGATGGCATCGCGCAACCGCTCTGCCGGATCGTCGTGCACGGGACGGAGGAAGGGATCGGTGCGTGCGTTGATGAACAGCGGGATTTGCGCGGCGTCGGCCGCCGCGCGAGCAGCTGCGATGCGCGCGACCTGCTCTTCGACCGGGCGAAGCGACGGTCCGACACCGTCTTCGATGTTGACGCCGATCGCGCCGGCGTCCAGCACCAGGCGGATGGTTTCCCCGACACCGGCGGGGTCTTCGGCGAAACCGCTCTCGATGTCGGCGGTGACCGGCAGGTCGACGGTGGCGGCGACGCGTGCGATCAGCTCGATGGCGAGCCGTCGGTCGAGCGCGTTGCCGTCGGCGGCACCGAGGCTCCACGCGACGCCCGCGCTCGTGGTCGCCACCGCCGTCGCCCCGGCGTCCTCGATGAGCCGTGCGCTGGCCGAGTCCCAGGCGTTGGGCAGGACCAGCGGCGCCCGTTCGGCGTGCAGTGAGTGGAAAGTCTTTGCCTTGTCCTGCTGAGGGATCGTCATGTCCGCAGTCCACCATATTTCGCCCCGCAGAACTGGCGGATATGCGCCTTGCACGGGATGGCCTATGCGGCGTTGGGGTGTTCGACCGAAGTCCTCGACCGGCGTCCGTGACTGCGTGACCAGACGGTGAACGATAAGTGGATCTCGGTTGGAACCGATGCGGCCGAGGTGCGTCTCACCGGTGTACGACCTGATGCCGAGATGTTGAGAGGCACGATGAACAGCCTGCTCCGGAAAGCTGCGATCACCGTTCTCAGCGGTGCGTTCTTCGTCGGTACCGCGGCGACGGGTGTCGCTGCGCCCGAAGAAGGCGTCACCGACCAGGGCATCAAGTGCGAGTCGGACGCCAGCGGCGACGGCCCGTTCTACAGCGGCCCGTCCGCGTCGCACGTCTACGACAAGGCCTTCGCCAAGGGGCCGGCGGTCCCGGGTCTCGACAAGCTGACGCCGCAGGGCATTTCGCCCTGGTACAACTGGGACGGCCCCAACAACGACCTGCTGCTCGTGACGGAGTACGGGGAGAAGGGCCAGGACGCGCACATCGTCGGCATCGACCCGAAGACCGGCAAGCACGCCGGCACGGTCGCCATCGCCGAGGCGCACGTCGGTGGCATCACGGTTAGCCGGGGCTGGGCGTTCGTGCAGGGCCGCGACTCCGGCAAATGGGACACGATCCGCAAGTACAAGCTGGCCGACCTCCGGGCCGCGATGAAGAAGGGCGGCGTCCCGTACGTCAAGCAGGACGGCGAGGCGCGCCGGGTGTATGCGGCGTCGTTCATCTCCAGCTACGGCGACACCCTGTACGCGGGCAAGTTCAACGACGGCGGCCGCGGCAAGATGTTCTCATACAAGATCAACGCGAACGGCTCGCTGACCACTGAGCACGGCTACGAGGTGCCCACCAAGACTCAGGGCCTGATGGTCACGAAGGACAAGTTCATCTTCAGCACGTCCTACGGCCGCGACAAGCGCAGCAACATCTTCGTGGTGGACAAGGGCGCGACCGACATCGACAAGCCGTCCACCAAGTGCTTCCGCGCGCCGAGCATGGCCGAGGGCATCACTGAGTACAAGGGCGACGCCTACCTGCTGTTCGAGTCGGGCTCCTACAAGTACCGCGACGCCCGCAACGTGATCGAGAACCTGCACAAGGGCAACATCTCCGCCATCACCGGTTTCTGATCCCGGGCCAGCGAAACGGTGGACTGTCTCAGACGAGCCGCCGTTTCTGCTCCCCGGGTTTCCGCCGCAGCCGGGCAAAGTGACGGCCTGGGCGTTCAGCGGCGTCGCGCGCCGCACTTCGGTCACGTCGACGACGCGCTACTGCGAGTTGATGACACCTCGGACTTTCCCGCCCCTGGCAGTGCGTTTGCCGATCGCGGTTGGTCAGCGGCAGCGAACGGGCCAGGCCGGTGGCGTGCACAAACGCGGCCAGCATGAAAAAGCTGTTGTACGGGCTGAGTTCCAGGCGGGCGAAGCCCCGAGCTAGCTCGGACGAGCATGCCAGACCGCCGGGTTAGGCCTGGCTCGGCGCGAGGCGCGGGCGACGGCGTGGTCTTGTTGTCGACCATCGATGGCACCGCCGGCGGCAAGTCGACGCTCGCGGTGCACTGGGCGCACCGGATGCGGGACCGGTTCCCGGACGGCGAACTGCAACGTCAACCTGCGCGGATTCGACCCGATCGCGGAACCCACGACGCCGAACGGGGCGCTGGGCCCCGACACGATGATCCGTCCGCGACCCGAAAGCACCCCGGGTTGATCGGGACTGCGCGAACAGATCGACTTTGCTCTGATCGGACTCAGGTGGATGCGCCGTCCGGAAGCCAGGTTCAGGCGAGGCCGAGCTCGTGGGTCAGCTCGTTGAGCATCGAGTCGAACAGCCGGTCGGCGTACTTCAGGTTGAACGGGAAGCGGCCGAAGACCTCCAGCGCCACGTAGCCGTACAGGCGGACCCACCAGCGCAGCAGGAAGTACACCGCGTCAGGGCGCAGGGCTCCCGGCGGGACCTCGATGCCCTCGGTGGACAAGGCCGCCGCCAGCGCTTCCTGCTGCTCCGACAGGTCCGGCAACTCGAACGGCAGCGCCGGTTCGGAGTTGATCTTCATCGCGCCTTCGACCAGGAACGGCCCGACGATGCCCAGGAAGACCCCGGCGAACTGGTCCTGCTGACGCTTCCCCTCCTCGCCCTGCGGGGTGGCGAATACCAGCGCGAACTCCTCCGGGTGCGCCAGCGCCCAGCGCCGGAACCGGTGGCAGACCGCGAAGATCTTTTCCAGGAACTCGCCGCCCGCCGGTTCCAGCGCCGTGTGCAGCTCGGTCGCCAGGTCGGCGCAGATGTCGTCGCAGAGCTGGCGGAGCAGGTCTTCGCGGGACTCGTAGTACCGGTACAGCGCGGGCGCGGTGATGCCCAGTTCCCGCGCGATCGCCCGCAGCGTCACCGCGTCGCGCCCATGCCCGACGAGCAGCGCCCGCGCATGCTGGCGGATCTCCAGTTCGGTGGCCGCGCGAAGCCGCTCGCGCCGAGTCACCTCGGTCATGTGCCACTCCAGTGTTTCCGTGGACGACCCTGCCTCCCCGATCGGCCGCCCGTGATTGTGGCCCATCCAGCCGCTCTGTTTCCATCGGGCGAGCGAGGCCGAATTCGCCACGTCGGCGACAGTCAGTAAACGGTGTTCACCCAACGGTAACCGGTCGCCGACGCCCATTACCAGCCTCTGCCGGATCGTGCCGCCTTGGGAGGCGCGCCGTCAGGTCGTCCGCAGGGGACGCTCTTGCGCACTGGTCTGTTCCACGCCAGCCGGGATCCACGAGGAGGCTTAATGAGCAATTTTCGGCGCGGTAGAGGCTGTTTGGGAACTCGTTCTGCCGGGCGGTTCCCCGTGGCGGCCCCAGCGGGCGGGAGCGGTCTGCTTCCGCGCCGATCGGTGTGCGGCGAACGGCCTGTTCACGTCGGTTGAAGGCGCGAACGGTCCGTTCGCTTCATTCTCCTGACGTTGGCCGTGGGTTGTTGGTGTGCGGCGAACGGCCTGTTCACGTTGGTAGAAGGCGCGAACGGATGCTCCTATAGATGTCAAGCGGCGGGTGCAAGGTCGTTTTGGGTGACTTGTGTGGGGGCCAGGGCGGGGTAGACCTCGCGGGCGACGAATCGTTTGAGGCAGCGCATGATCTCTTTCTTCGAGAGTCCTTCCTTGGTGCGGCGTTGGACGTAGGCGCGGGTGCGTTCGTCGTGGCGCATGCGGACCAGGACGATGGTGTGCAGGGCGTTGTTGGCGGCGCGGTCGCCGCCGCGGTTGAGGCGGTGGCGGTGGGTGCGGCCGGAGGACGCGGGGATCGGTGCGGCCGCGGTCAGGTGCGCGAACGCTGCTTCGGAGCGCATGCGTTCGGGGTTGTCCCCGGCGGAGGTCAGCAGCTGGCCGGCGGTTTCGGGGCCGACGCCGAACAGCTCCAGCAGT
>NZ_GL877880.1:239303-322112 GCF_000194155.1 Saccharopolyspora spinosa NRRL 18395 | reverse complement strand
GTCAGTCCGTTCGAGGGTCAGACCCACCAGCGGCGTCACTACACACATCATCACTGTCCGTTCGCTTCAACCGGCACCTTCCCAAACCCGGCTCTATACCGCCCCAAAAGCGGGATGTGTTCTTCGTCGGCGGTGGCCGTTCGCGGGCGTTGTGCACGTTAGGTTCGGGAACGGCTCTACGACTCAGGAGGCAAGATGACCGCCGCTGTGCAGGAAGTCGTCGTCTACACCCGGCCCGGCTGCCCGTTCTGCGCCTCGCTGCGCGCCGGATTGCGGCGCCAGGGCTTGGATTTCAACGAGGTCGACATCTGGGAGGACCCGGACGCGGCGGCGGTGGTGCGCTCCGTCGCCGATGGCAATGAGACGGTGCCGACCGTGGTCGTGGGTGGCTGGCAGGCAGTCAACCCCTCGGCGAGCAGCGTGCTTTCCGCGGTCGCCGAGCACGCGCCGCACCTTTTGCCGGAGCGCAAGCCCGGTCCGGTGGACGGGGCGCTGAAGGCATTGGGGCTGCGCAAGTCCCGCGACTGAGCGCGGCTGGAGCTTTCACCGAGGGCCGACCGCACGGGGGGCGTTGCGGCCGGCCCTCAGCAGGTTGTGATCGTCGGTGGCGCGATACCGACGAGCAACAACCTCTTCAGTCTGCCGCTCGACTACGCCGAAAAGATCCATATATCACCCGTAATTAGCTCGAACGGTGGATCCCCCGAACGGGATCTTCCGCTGTGTCTCGCGACGCGGGTCGGTGAAGTGAACGGCCCGTTCGCCCCTGTCATCGGGGTGAACGGGCCGTTCGCGTGCTCGGCGGCGGTGTCTTGGTGGCATGGACGCGGAATCACTCCGAATACGGGGCAGCCCCGGCCGAAGCGGCCGGGGACTGCGCTGGACGGGCGTGGCTGGTGTCGACGGGCTCGCCCGGGATGGGCATGGGCCTCGCGGGCAGCTCGCTCGTCGGCGGCGGGAGTCTGACGGGGGCGGTCCCGGGGGTGGGGTCCGCGTCCTCCCGCCCGGTGTGGGAGCCGGCCGAGAACTGGTTGGCGAAGAGGTCCACCATCGCGGTCAGCGGCTCGGCGAACCAGTCGAGGCGTGGGTTCGTTTCGGTGATCTGAGTGCTCAATGCCATGCCCACAGCCTGCTGTTTCGGGGTTCCGGTCGGATCCGTACGGCTACTCAGATGTTACTCATGAGTAGTCGGGACACTACGACATTCGGGCGACGTAAGAACCACTGTGGCCACGGGGCGTGTTCACGCTGGCCGCGACATTCGGGCCGAACGGTGTACTCGTGCCTACGATCGCCCCAAGGGCCGAATTAGAAGGGTATGGTCTAGACCATGTCGCGTTTGACTGGTGTCGGAGTCAGCTCCGGCCGCGCCTCGGGGCCGGTCGCCCGGGTCGCCGATCCCCTGCCCGAACCGTCCGCCACTCCCGCGCCCGCCGAACCGGCCGCTGAGGCGGCCCGCATCCGACCGGCCGCCGAAGCCGTCGCCGAGCGGCTGTTCGAACGAGCCAGCCGGGTCGAGGGCGACGCCAAGGCTGTGCTGGAGACGACCGCCGCGATGGCGATGGACCCGGCGCTGAGCTCGCAGGCCGAACAACTCGTCACCGGCCGCTCGCTGCCCGCGCCGCGCGCAGTGTACGAGGCGGCCAACGGCTTCGCCGAGGCGCTGCGGGCCACTGGCGGCTACATGGCCGAACGCGCCCGCGACGTGCAGGACGTCCGGGACCGGATCATCGCCGAACTCGTCGGCGTGACCCCGCCCGGCGTACCCGAGCTCGACCAGCAGAGCGTCCTGCTGGCCCGCGACCTAGCCCCCGCCGACACCGCCGATCTCGACCCGAGCATGGTGCTCGCGCTGGTCACCGAGGAAGGCGGCCCGACCAGCCACACCGCGATCCTGGCGCGGGCGCTGGGCATTCCGGCGGTGGTGGCGGTCCGCGGTGTGCTCGCGGTGCCCGACGTGGTCGGCGCGGTCGTGGACGGCGACAGCGGCGAGGTGGAGACCTCCGGTCAGGAGGTGCCCGTCCAGGCCGCAGAGCGGGTCGCGCCCAGCGAGTGGAACGGCGTCGGCGCCACCGCCGACGGCAAGCCGGTCAAGGTCGTCGCCAACGTCGGATCGGGCGCCGATGCGCGGGCCGCCGTCGCGGCCGGGGCGCAGGGCGTCGGCCTGTTCCGCACCGAGTTCTGCTACCTCGCGGCTGGCGAAGAGCCGACAGTCGAAACGCAGCGGGCCGCATACCACGAGGTCATCGCGCCGTTCGCGGGCAAGCCGGTCATCGTCCGGACGCTCGACGCCGGCGCGGACAAGCCGCTGGCGTTCCTCGACATGGGCGTGGAGCCGAACCCAGCGCTCGGCGTGCGCGGTCTGCGGGTGGCCTTCGACCGCCCGGACGTGCTGGACCGGCAGCTCGAGGCGATCGCCGTGGCCGCCGCCGACTCCGGCGCCGAGGTGTCCGTGATGGCCCCGATGGTCGCGACTGTCGACGAGGCCGCCTGGTTCGCCGCCCGGGTGCGGGCCGCAGGACTGCCGCGCGCCGGGGTGATGATCGAGATCCCGGCCGCGGCGTTGAGCGCGGCTGACATCCTCGGTGCCGTCGACTTCGTCAGCATCGGCACAAACGACCTCGCCCAGTACGTCTTCGCCGCGGACCGGATGATGGGTGCGCTTGCCGAGCTCAACGACCCCTGGCAGCCCGCGCTGCTGCGGCTGATCGCCGAGGTCGGCCGCGCCGGTCGGGAGCTCGACAAGCCGGTCGGCGTGTGCGGTGAGGCGGCGTCCGACCCGCTGCTGGGTGGCGTCCTCGCGGGTCTCGGCGTGACCAGCCTGTCGATGGCGGCCGCGGCAGTCCCGGCGGTCGGCGCGACGCTCGCCAAGCACCCGCTCGCGGCGTTCGAGCAGGCCGCCGAAGCGGCGCTGGCGGCTCCGACCGCGGCCCACGCCCGAGAAGCGGCCAAGTCCGCCCTCGCCTGATCCAACCGAGGGGCACCCGTGCCCAATTGCTTGGGTACGGGTGTCTCCCGCTTTCCGCCCAATCCGTTCATGGCTGCGCATAACGGGGTTCCTGGGGAGAAAGACCGGGCTGGAATGGCAGCCGACTCGGGTCGAGCGGCCGATGCCGCTACTCGCGATCGTTGGTGTGCGCGGAGTCGAGACGGCTCGCGAGACGTGCTTTCCGGGGTAAGGAGATCGCGGCACCGCTGATCGGCTGAGTTCGAGGAACAGCCGGTCTAGCGCCAGGGGGTCGCAAATGTGCTTCGGCTGGGCGGTTTCCCGCTGCTGCGCACCAGATTGCTAGTGCGAGTGGTGGTGCGGCTGGTGCCCGCTTTCGTGCTCGTGGCAGATCCGACCCTGGTCCGTGTCGTGGCAGTGGATGTCGTGCTTCTGCTGCGGGGCGATCTGGGCTACCACGGTCGGTGCCTGGCTCGTGGCCAACGCCTCGGACGCGGCGAGACCGGAAGTCCCCAGCAGTAGCGGTAGCGCCAGCGCGACGCCGAGCGAGCTGCGCAATACGCAATGCATCACGGCTGCTCCTCCAGTTGATTTCGACGAGGTCCACGAAGCGCGTCGCGGAGAATCACCGAAGAAGTGATGAGGAGGTACTTTTCAGGGTAGGAACCGGGAGGGCGTGCGAGAACCCGCCCGGTCATGATTTTCAGGCCGAAAAGCCGAAATCGTGTTCTGTCGGCGCGGAATTGGTAAAACGCGCACGGAATGTCGCGACCAAAGGCCCTGGACAACAGCAATCGCCGCGCAAAGGGCACCTCTGTCGGGTCAAAGATGCCCTATGCGCGGCGAGGTCCACTCCTCGGCGTCAGGCGCGGGAGCGGGCGAGGACCGGGCGGACGAGGTCACGCAGGTTGGGCGACGGCTCGATGCCCAGCTCTCGATCCAGCAGGCGCTCGTAGCGCTGGTAGTGGCGGACCGCCTGCGCAGGGTTGGCCTGCTGTAGCAGCACCTTGACCACCGCGCAGTGCGCCGTCTCCCGGAACGGCTCGACCTCGGTCGCGGCTTGCGCGATCTCCAGGGCCGCCGCCAGGTGCCGGGACTGCACCAGCCGCTCCGCGGCCACCTCCAGCGCATGCACCTGCAACTGCTGCAGGCGCTCGCGTTCGGTCAGCACCCAGTCGTCGTACCAGCCCGGCAGCAGTGGCGCGTGCCGCGCCAGGTCGCGGCCGATCTCCGCGCAGTCCGCGGGCGACTCGGTCGAGTCCTGGTGCGCCAGGTAGCGCCCGGCCGCGAGCAGGCCGTCGACGTCCAGCGTCACAAGCGGCGCGAGCTGCAGTTCGTGCGATGTGCTGATCACCGCGCCCTGCACCCGCTGGCGCACCCGCCACAACGTGGTGCGGAGATTCGCCAGGGCGCTATGCTCGTCGCTCTCCGGCCACAGGACGCCAGCCAGGCGGTCACGCTGCGTGCGTCCGCGTAGCGCCAGGAAAGCGAGCAGGCGCTGCCCGCTGCTGGACATCGCCACGGCCTCACCGTCCGCGTGCAAGTCCCATCCGCCGAGCAGCGACAGCCGGAACGGTTGGTCGGGCTGCGCAGGAGTGCGTACCCGCAGGCGTTTCACCGGACGCACTGTTCCACCGGTCATAGTTCCCCCCTCGACAGGCCTGAAACGGGTGCTTCGCGAGGGAAGCGACGCGGCTCGTGTCACACCCCCAGAAGCTTCCGAGCACCGGCGTGGACGCCGGAACCAGGGCCCACATCCTCTATCGGGGCGACTCCAGTCAGCTGTTACGGGACTACGGACGGTGACTTTCCAACTCTGGATACACAAGTGTGGGGCTCCCACACCCCCCGTGGGAGCCCCATGAAGGAGCAAGTCAGGCGCGCACAGTGCGGTGCCGCCCGCCCTTGCTCCGTTGCTTGAGGCGGCGCGAGATGGCCCGTGATGCCCGCCGGTAGGTGCGCACGGCGAACGCGCCCGCGCCGAGCCACGGCAGCAGCAGGATGAGCATCGAGATCACCGCCAGCAGCGGGCCCCAGAGCTGTCCCTGCCCGATACCGGTCACCAGCATGTTCCAGTAGTCCTGCCCCCTGGTGAACGCCCTGGACAGGTAGACCGGGAGCCGCCAGAGCAGCATCCCGAGCGCGAACAACAGCGTGGGCACCACGATCAGCACCCAGGCGGTGACCATGATCCGCACCCGCGGTCGCAGCCCGGTGTGCGCGTCAGTCTGGCCGTCGCCGCGCCCGACGAGGCGCAGCAGGAACGGGCGGATCTGCGAGAACAGGTTCGGCACCCCGACCAGGTCGCCGAGGATGTAGTACCCGTCCATGCGCAGCAGCGGCAGCAGCTGCTGCAGGATCTGGATGTGGCTCAGCGCGATGAAGACCAGCAGCGGCGCGAACTGGGTCCAGCCGTAGATCCCGTACATCACCACGATGAACACCGCGTTGAAGTAGATGCCGCCCAGATCGGTGCGCAGCCGGCCCCGCCGGTCGAGGCGGTAGGCGTCGGTGACGTTGGTGTAGAAGCACGGGATGATCAGCATGATGCCGACGCCGATCGCGCCCGGCTTGGCCCCGCCGTAATGACATCCGGCGGCATGCCCGAGCTCGTGGAACAACGTGCTGGCGACCATCAGCCCGAGCAGCAGGAGCACCCGCGCCGGTTCGCCCAAGGACTGCTGGAACGCCAGGTCGAGGTAGCCGGAGCCGATCAGCCACCCGTCGAATGCGAGCAACCCGCACAGCACGAGCACGACGACCACGGGCGTGTAGAGCGGAGCGAGAACTGCGGCCGCCACCTGCACCACCCGTGGCGGTGCGAGCGTGCCGTGCATCGCCAACGCCAGCAGTGGATCCGCCTTCGGCGGCTCGGCGATCGCCTGGGACAGGGTGGCGATGCCGAGCGGATGCAGTTTCTCGTTGATGAGGAATTCCGCATTGGCAGCTGACAGTTTCTTGCCGGTCGCCTGCGATGCTCGTGCCGCCACCTCGGCCAGGCCCCGGCTGCCGTCGATCGCGGTCGCGATCTGGTATAGCAGCGGTGACACCAGCACCATCTGGCCGTCGCCGCGGGAGATCAGGTAACGCGGTTCTTCGAAGCCGCCGCCCTCGTACTCCCCGCACAGCGACACTCCGTTGGCCAGCCGCGCAACCGCCTGCTCGTCGGTCTCTTCCACGCGGTCGGTCTGGGTGACTTCTGACATGGCTTCCTCCTGCGAACCCGTTCACGCGCGGGTGGGCCTGCACTGGTTGAGCGCTGTGGTGGGCATGGGAGCCTGGCCGGGAGCGACCGCTTCGCTCCCGGCCAGACAGGACCCTCAGACCTGGCTGATGATCTGGGCGGCCGTGGCCTGCGACCCGAAGAGCGCCACGGCCGTGTTGACGGCAGTGACGACGTTGATGTCAGGGAACAAGTTGCAGCCGCAGCCGCCCAGGGCTTCGCGCTGCGGGAGCAGTTCCGCGGATTGGCTCGAAAGCTCAAGACTTTCCATATTTCATCTCCTGATGGTGGAACCCGGCCGCCCACCACGCGCAGCGGCAGTGGGCGGCCGGGGGCGTTATTAACTGCAGACCGTTCAGAGCGAGGTCTGGTTGATGACCTGGGCGGCCGTTGCCACCGACCCGAAGAGCGCCACAGCGGTGTTCGCCGCGTTGGCGACGTTGATGTCGGGGCCGAACCACCCGCCGAGGGCCTCACGCTCGGGCAGCATCTCGGCGAACTCGTTCGAAAACTCCATGATCATGCTCCTGTTCGCATTGACGGAATTTCGACTGCGGCTTCGTGCCGCTGGTGACGAGTACGCCAGAGGTCCGTCACCCGACCGTCACAAGACCGTCACGCGCTGCTGCGCCGGTCGTCGCGAGGCCCTCCGGTTACGTTCCGTGCGTAGGGTGTGAGCAGCGAATACCTCGGGCTCGACAAGAGTTTTCGTCAGTGGATCGGGTGAACTGCGAAAATCCCACACGGATGGCGGTCACCCAATGAAAAAAAGGCCCGGGAGCCGGGCTGGCTCGCGGGCCTCGAACAGCGGGTTCTCAGGCTTCTTCGGGTTCGGCCTCTTCTTGGTCCAGGCCGTGCTCGATGGCGTAGCGGGCCAGCTCGACCCGGTTGTGGAGCTGCAGCTTGCGCAGCGTCGACTGGACGTGGTTCTCCACCGTGCGGTGCGAGATCACCAGCTTCTTGGCGATCTGCCGGGCGGTCATCCCCTTGGCGACCAGCCGCAGCACCTCGGTCTCCCGGTCGGTGAGCTGCGGCGCCTGCGACTCCGAATCAGGGGTGATCGCCATCCGCCGGTACTCCCCGAGCACCAGTCCGGCCAGCCCTGCGGTGAACACCGCGTCGCCGGCGGCGGTGCGCTGCACCGCGTCCACCAGCTCCTCGACCGACGCCGACTTGACCAGGTAGCCGGAGGCACCGGCCTTGACCGCCTCCAACACGTCGCTGTGCTCGCCGCTGGCGGACAGCACCAGGACTCGCGTGCCGGGGATCTCTTGGGTGATCTGCAGGGTGGCGCTGACGCCGGAGGTGTTGCCCAGGTTCAGGTCCATCAGCACCACGTCGGGCGTGACGGTCCGCGCGATGCGCAGCGCGGACGCGCCGTCGCTCGCGGTGGCCCGCACCTCGAAGCCGCGCTCCATCAGGTCGCGCGCGACCCCGTCGCGCCACATCGGGTGGTCATCGACGACCATCACGGTGACGGGCGGCTCGCTCATCGGTCTCCTCCTCTGCGCCGCTTGCCCTGGGTCGCACCCGGATGGGGAACCCGGACCTCCCACTCGGTTCCCTCGCCGAGCGCGGTCTCGAGCGTGATCGTGCCACCCAGGCTCTCCACGCGGCCCCGGATCGACTTCGCCACGCCCAGTCGACCCTCGGCGGCGGCCTGCTCCAGCCGGCCTTCGGGGATGCCCGGGCCGTCGTCGCGGACGCTGAGCACGATCGCGTCCGGCAGCTCCTCCAGCAGGACCCACCCCTGGGCGTCCTCGCCGGCGTGCTTCTCGACGTTCGCCAGCGCCTCCCGCACCACCGCGAACAGGTCGGCGCTCAGCGGCTCCGGCAGCCGCACCGGATTGCCCGGGATCGACACGTGGATCCGGCCGGTGCGCAGCACCTGCAACCGTGCGGCGAGGTCGGTCTCGCCGTCCTCCGTGGTCTCCTGCGGCGAGGTGGCGACCAGCGCGCGTAGCGCGATCTCCTGCTCTCCCGCGAGTTTCGCCAGCTCGGACGCCTCGCCGCCGAGCTCCGCGCCGCGTCGCCGCACCCGCGCGAGCACCTGCAGAACGCTGTCGTGGATGTCGCGCGCCAGCCGTTCCCGCTCCGCGGTCGCGGCCTCCGCGCGCAGCGCGCGGGCCAGCCGTTCGGTGGACTTGCGCGCGGTGTCCGAGGCCAGGCCGAGCACCAGGCCGCTGCCGACCAGCAGCAGGGTGTCCAGCGAGGTGTCCGCAGCGCTGTAGCCGCGGATCAGGTAGTTGCAGGCAGTAGCGATGATCCCGCTGGCCAGACCGCCGAACATGCCCCACTGCGCGGCCGCGACCGTGACCATCGTCGAGTGCCACACCGTCGCCACCGACGGCTTGGCCGAGAGCATCTGCTCCTCGGTGAGGATGAATTCGCTGCTGAGGAACAGCACCGTCACCACGATGCAGTCGAGCAGGACCATGCGGTTGGTGCGCCCCCGCCGGGTCCGGTAGCGCCAGATGGTGAACACCGTCCACACGGCCATCAGGCTGATGACCACCAACGCCAACCACGGCCGCTGGTAGTCGCCGTACTGGTCGATGACCCCGTAGCAGGCGTACAGGAACGTGACGACGCGGAACACGTTGTGCCCGCGCCAAAGCGGCGAGCGACCGTCGGCCACCTGCGGTTGCGACGGCGATTGCGGACTGCCCACATTCGCTCCTTCCCAGCGGCCCATCCTGCCGTACGTCCGCATGTGCGGAGGTCGCCGCACCGAGCACTCCGCGTGTTTGTGATCACGACCCCGCATCGACGTGAAATGCCCGAGTGGCGAGCTGCGGCTGGACGGTTCCCTGTGACAGGCTCATCGGGGGAGGTGATCGGCTTGGTGGGCGGATGGCTGCTGTGGCGCCTGCGGCCGGCGGCCATCGCCTACGTGCTCGCGGTGCAGGCCGTCGCCCTGGCGCTGGTGGTGCTGGTCTTCGTGACGAGCCGGTCGCCGCTGTCGAACGAGCTGCTGACCTTCACGATGCTGGCGGCCACCGCCGGGACGGTCATCGTGATCACCTCGGTGTCGATCAACGTGCGGCGGCAGATCCGGCGCAACCCCTGGACGCTGCACATCGCCTACCTGGCCGCCGGAATCCTCACGCTGCCGCCGAACCTGCTGGTGCTCCTGCTGCTCGGGCCGACCCTGCACGGGGTGCTGGACGGCCGCCCGGAGCTGCACCGCTGGCTGTTCACCACGGCCGCGACCACGATCGCCACGCTGTCCGCGCGGTTCCTCATCGGCTGGTCGGAACCCCATTGGAGCCCGGTGCTGTTCGTGCTCGCCGGGGCCGTGCTGCTGGTGGTGCGGGCCTTCCTGGTCGCGGTGGGCATCCGGCTGCGCAACCCCGGGGCGGCGCGGGCGGACGTGCTGGGCGAACCGATCGACGTGCTGCTCGGCATCGTCGCCGCGAGCCTGGGCGGGCTGCTGGCGGTGGCGGTGAGCATCGAGCCGGGCAGCGCGCCGCTGGCCGGGCCGCCGCTGGTGCTGCTTGACCTCGCCAGCCAGCTGCCGCAGTGGCGGCGGTCCGCGCAGCGGGACGCCAAGACGGGCCTGGCCAATGCGGCGCACTGGGAGCGGTTGGCGCGCAACGAACTCCACCGTGCACAGGCCCGCGGCCAACCCGTGTCGCTGCTGTTGCTGGACCTGGACCATTTCAAGCGGGTCAACGACGAGATCGGGCACCTGGCGGGCGACACAGTGCTGGCGGCCGTCGCGATGATGCTGCGCAGCAGCGTGCGGCGCGAAGACGCGGTCGGCCGCTTCGGCGGCGAGGAGTTCGTGGTGCTGCTGCCGGGCAAGGACACCGACGTCGCGTGCGACGCGGCGGACCGGATCAGGACCTCGACCGCGGCGCTGTCCGTGCCGACCCGCGACACCCGGGGCCACCACCGGGAGCTCAACGATCTCACGGTCAGCATCGGCGTGGCCACCACGTCCCGCTTCGGCTACGACCTCACGGATCTCCTGGTGGCCGCCGACGCGGCCCTCCTGACGGCCAAGTCAGCCGGCCGGAACGCGGTCACCCTCGCCTGATCCCCACCATCCGATCCGTCAGACCTCCGAGTTGGAGGTCGAGCCGGTCGGGGTTTTCTCGTCTGGGGTTTCGTCCGGTGGGGGTTCGGCCTCGGCGCGGTCGGCGGGTTCCGGCGGTTCGGCCGGTTCCTCCACCTCGACCAGCGAGCGGATCGCCGAGTTCAGCACCGCGACCAACGGCACCGCGAGCAGCGCGCCGACGATGCCCGAGACCACCATCCCGATGCTGATCGCCAGCACCACGCCCAGCGCGTGGATCTGCACCGCCCGCCCCAGGATCAGCGGCTGCAGCACGTTGCCCTCGATCTGCTGCACCGCGAGCACGATGCCGACCACGATCAGCGCGACGATCCAGCCCTTGGTCACCAGCGCCACCAGCACCGCGACCGCGCCGGAGGCCACCGCGCCGACGATCGGCACGAAGCCACCGAGGAACACCAGCGCTGCCAGCGGAATCGCCAGCGGCACGCCGAGGATCATCAGCCCCGTCCCGATGCCGAGCGCGTCGACCACCGCGACGAGCGCGGTCGCCCGCACGAATCCGACCAGCGAGGCGAAGCCCCGGCAGCCGGCGACGTCGACCCGGTGCCGCACGTGCTTAGGCGCGAGCTTCGTCACGAACAGCCACACGCCGCGGCCGTCGTGCAGGAAGTAGATCAGCGTGAACAGCGCCAGCACCAGCCCGGTCAGGAAGTTTCCGAAGGTGCCCGCGGTGGACAGCGCGCCGCTGGTCAGCGCTGCCTGGTTGGCCGCCAACCAATCCTGGGCCTGCGTCAGGTAGTGGCCGATCTGCTCCTCGTTGATGTGCAGCGGGCCCTGCGCCAGCGAGTTCTTGAGCTGGTTGAGGCTCGCGACGACTTGGCGCTGCAAGTCCGGGAAGCCCTCGATGAACGCGTTGATGACGAATGTGAGGACGCCGCCGACGACCGCGAGCCCGCCGATCAGCACCATCGCGGTGGCCACCGCGCGCGGCACGCCGCGCCTGGCCAGCCACGACACGATCGGCGCCAGCAGCGCTGACAGCAGCAGCGCGATGGCGACCGGGATCACGACCACGTAGATCTGGCCGACGGCCAGCCCCACCACGTACAAGGCGCCGACGACCACCAGCAGCCGCCAGCTCAGCGCCGCCGAGACCCGTAGCACGCGGGGGATCGACGCCGCGGCATCGTCTCGCGTGGTGATCTTGAAGTCGTTCACCCTGTCACCGTAGCGCCGACTCCGGAATCCAGGGGCGGAACGACCACTAGGCGCAACAGGATCCGATCTCCAGTAACACGATGTAGCGAAGGTATCGCTATGCGCTTACGAAAGTGGCGGATGTTTTGAAAGAGTGCGCGGCGGCGAGGAGGAGCTCCAACGGGGAGTCGCCCGAAGCCGAGGAGGTTCTGGCACCGAGATGTCCCGCCGCGACCGCAGGACAGCAGCCGCCCGACGATGGCGCCTGCTCACCCGTGCGCTGGTCGTGACGGGCGCAACGGTCGCCGGGACCTCCGCGGCTTGGCTCATCGGCTGCGGGCTCCACGCGGACGCCGCAGACCTCCCGTCGGCCGCGCCCGCCGACCAATCGGCGCCGCGACCGGTCGAGCCGCCGGAGTCGACAGTGGACGGTTCGGCTACGGGTCGGTCCGGCCCGGCGGGGTTCTCGCTGGCCCGCCTGGACCCGGTCGCACTGGTCCGGTCCGATCCGGCCGGGCGGCTGCTCGACGCGGCGCGGCCGGTGACCGGCGTGCTGCAGGAGTCCGCGACAGGGGTCGGACACGTAGCCGACGACGCGCTGTCGACCACCGGAACCCAGGCCGCCGCCCTGTCCACGTCCGTCGACAATGGACTGGACGGCCTCGCGGGCCCGCTGCTGTCCGGGGAAACCGGCCAGCAGTCGGCCTACTCGCCGCCCGCACCGCCCGCGTCGGCACCGGCCGCCGCACCCGTCGTCCCGCTGCCGACGCAGCTGGTCGAGCACCGGCACTCGGTCGAGCAACCCGAGTCGGTCGTCCAACGGCGGGCGCCGGAACCCGGCGAGACCCCCGGAAACCGCGACTGGTCAAGGCCTTTCGCCTTGCCCGCGCCCTCCGGCGCGCCCAGCTGCGGCGGAACCGGCGACGGGCCGCAGCTCAACAACGCGCCGGTCGGCTGCTACCCGGCAGAACCGGATCGCACCCCCGCTCTCGCCGGGGCACCGGCCCGCACCCGCGCCGGCACGCTGATCAGCGTGCCAGAACCGCAGCCGGGCACCACCCCCGACTAGATCCCCCGCGCGGCGTGCCGACGACCGATCTCGTTGCCGGCGAAAGGAAATCCGCCGCGCGCAACCCAGATCGCAGTTCCTGAAGGCCCACCGTCAATCGATGATCAAATTCCGATGACGGTGTGGCGCCCACAGTTGATTTTCCTCCCCCGACTGGGGAAGCCTCGTGAAGGAGAAAGTCCATGCAGACTTGGGCGAAGCGCGGCGTGCAGGCCGCGCTGGTCACCGGTGGAATGCTGGCCGTCGGTACGGGAGTAGCGTCCGCCGCCGGGACCTGCCCGGAGCGTCCGGCCCCGCCGCTGGGGAAATCGGCGCTGCCCCCCGTGCTCGACGACCTCGGCGACGATGAGGTGCCTGCCGATCGGTGCTTCGCGGGCGAGCTGTTCGCCGCGAACTCCGGCACGCGGTACAACGCCCCGCTGGTGGAATCGCGGGCCAGCCACTCGGTCACCGCGCTGACGGGCACCCTGGACCCCGTGCGCGACCTGCTGCCAGCCGTCGAGAACGAACTGACCCAGGAGATGCCGGCGCTGCGCGACCTGCACTGGCACGCCCCGTCGCAGACCAGCCCGCTGCACCTGGCGGGGTGGGTCGCCGACCCGGCCGACGCCCGTCCGCTGGACATCGTGCCGGGCTTGTCGCCGTTCGACGGGGACCGCCCGGTCACCCCCGCCGAGGGCTTCCACCGCTCGCTGAGCTGGGCCGGCCCCATCGGTGAGGTGATCCAAGGAGGTGCCAACACCCTCGACGAGGGTGCATTTCGAACGGGTGCGCTCCTGGATGTCCCTGCAGACCTCATGATCCCGCACGACGACCTGGTGTACTTCGACGGCTTCACCGGTCCGGCAGGCGGCATCGTCGAGCTCTGGGAGGACGTGCTCACGCACGGCCCGGGCGGCCTGGTGACGCCGGAGCAGGTGGACCTCACGTCCGCGGAACTGCCCGGGCTGCGCAGCGACCTGCACACCGTGCCGGGCGAGATCTTGGCTGGCGCGCTGTCCGCGGTCGCCGCCGAGCCGACGCCGCGCGCGGACCTGATGCCGCTGGAGGTGCCGGGCGAGTACCAGATGAGGGCCAACGAGGTTCCGGACCTAGTCGGCCTCCCCCTGCTCAACGTGTCCAAGACGCCGGGCACCGTGGAGCGCAGCGAGTCCCCCGGCGTGACGGCGCCGCTGCCGGTGGTGGGCGACCTCAACGCGTTCGGCGGCGGCCAGACCTCGGTGCCGCAGGTCAGCCGGATCACCTCCGCGCTGGACGGCACCGCGCCGCGCACCGCGCACCCGGAGTTCACCGAAGCGCCGCTGCAGTCGAACGTCGCGGTCAAGGTGGTGGACGAACTGGCCGCGGCGGTGCCGCCGGAGCAGGTCGTCACCCGGAACCCGTTCCGGCAGATGCCCGCGCCGCGGACCGGTGGCGTGGCGCTGCCGGTGCTCGGCGGCGGTGTCCCGGACATCACGGCCGTGCAGGGCGAGACGCTGCCGACGCCGGGCTTGAACCCGCAGGCCGCGCTGCGCACCCTGGAGAACGCGGACACGGTGGTCTTCAACCGCATCTGACCCGAAAACCGAAAACCGGGGCGAGCACCAAGCTCGCCCCGGTTTTTTCATGCCCATGCATGGCCCGAACGAAGCCGCAGCCCAGGAACGGTGAGCGCTTTTTTTACGGGACCTGTGCGGTGAGCGGGGCTTCGGGGGCCGGATCGTCCTTGACGGGCTTGATCGGCGTTCGGCGGGAGCGCCACCAGCGCACCGCGTTGTAGAGCAGGAACGCCAGTCCGAAGTAGACGTAGGAGTTGCCGATCAGCTGCTCGAAGAAGTTCCAGCGCAGCTCCAGACCGCGGCCCTGGGGCATCTTCCAGTGCGGGCCCATCATGAAGAACCCGGCCGTCAACGTGGTCGCCAGCAGCAGCGCCCAGTCGCGCTTGGCCTGCGCCGCGCCGATCAGCAGCACCAACCCCGGGATCGCCCAAACCCAGTGGTGCGACCAGGAGATCGGCGACACCAGCAGCCCGAGGATGCCGTTGATCGTCACCGCCATCGGCAGGTCCCGCTGCCGGATCGCGTGCACCATCCCCAGCACCGCGAGCACCAGCACGATCGCCGCGAGCAGGGCGAAGACGATGGTCAGGCTCGGCGTCGACATCTTGCTCAGCAACGACCGCAGCGACTGGTTGCCCGCGTACGTCGACGCGTCGCCGGTGAACTTCGGGCCGAAGGACACGTTGCTGCTGGCCAGCATCTCGTGCAGCCAGAATCGGCGGGCGTTGTCGAAGGTCAGGGCGAACCCCAGCAGCACGGTGCCCAGGAAGGTCAGCAGCGAGGCCATGATCGTGCGGACGTCCCGGCGCAGCAGCGGCAGCAGCAGGAACACCAGCGGCGTGAGCTTGATGCCGGCGGCCAGGCCGATCAGCAGGCCGCGTGGGTACGGCAGCTTCTTCGCGCCGTCCGTCCGCCACAGGAGGTCCACCGCGACCAGCGCCATCAGCGCGATGTTGATCTGGGCGTAGGTGATCGTCTCCAGAACCGGTTCGCTGATCGTGGCTAGCGGAAGCACCGCGGCCGTCACCAGCAGCACCTTCTCCCGGTGCGCGCGCAGGAACGTCGAGGCGCTGAGCACGACGTACAGCGTGACGATGAGCGCGGCGTGGCTGACCAGCATGATCACCGCAGTCGACGCGGCCTTCGGGATCAGTGCCAGCGGCGCGAACACGATCGCCGCGAACGGCGGGTAGATGAACGGCAGCAGCAGCCCGGACTCGGTGGCCGGGAGGTTGTGGTAAAGATCGCGTCCGCCGAGCAACGCTTTCGCGCCGAGCCGGTAGACCTCACCGTCGATGTGGTCGTGCGTGTTGACGGTGGAGACCACCATCACCGCGATCAGCTCCGCGACTGCGATCATGACCAGCAGTGATCGATGGTCGCGCAACCGCTCCTGCAGCGGCAGTCGACCCCCGGTCCCGTGCACGGGCATGCACCATCCTCTCGCCTGCGGCACCTCGACCAGCGTAGATATTCGATCGGGTCAAGTGGGCGCCGCAGGGCGATTTTGAGTCCCGGGCCACCGGCCGATGTTTCACCTGCCTGATTCATCAAGCCCCGGCCCGTGGTGACCTGGGGGGAACGCACCGCGAACAGCTGACTCACCGTCATGTGCGGAGCGTGAATACCACCAATACGGGTAGTCGCCGAGACCTTGAATTTCGCCCTGCCCGAAGGGGAGGCTCAGACGGACTGCTCCGTTCGGTGGGGAGGAGGGGGCCGAATGAGTGTCCTCGAAGTGGCAGCACCCAGCCAGTTGGCGCCAGTCTGGGACGAACTCATCAGCGGGCTCACGGTCGGCGTGCTCCTGACCGACGAACGCGGCCAGGTGCTGGCCACCAACGACGTCGCCGCCGAACTGATGCAGCTGGTCAAGTCCGATCTGCTCACCGGCACCCGGCCGGCCGGCTGGCAGGTGCGCGACGACACCGGTGCACCGATGCCGGACTGGGCAGAGCTGGCCGGGCAGGTGCTGCGGGCCGGCTCGCCGCTGTCCATCCCGATGGTGATCGCCCGCCCCGGCCAACCGCTGAGCCGCATCTGGGCGGATTACCACGCGGTGCAGGTGCAGGGCCGCAGCCGGGTGCTGATGCTGCTGCAGTCGGTGCACACCGACGTCTCGCACAGCCGCGGCCTGCTCGACCCGCTGACCGGGTTGCCGGGCCGCGTGCTCCTGCTGGACCGGCTGGAGCAGTCGTTGGTCCGCGCCCGCAGTCGCGGCACGCTGTCCACGCTGGTGCTGATCGACGTGCAGCGGCTGGCGGCCTTCAACGCCGAGCACGGCTTCGACCGCGGCGACGACCTGCTGACCACGCTGGCCGGCCGGCTCCGGGAAGGGCTCAGCGACGAGCACACCGTCGCCCGCTACGGCGGCGACGAGTTCGCGGTGGTCGCGGAGCACCCGAACGGCACCGGCGAGGAGATCGCCGAGCAGGCGCGGGAAGTTGCGGGCTGGCCGGTGCGCATCGGCCGCAAGCGCGTTCGCCCCGGGTTGCGGGTGTCGTGGGTGACCACCGACGGCCAGGCCTCGGTGCACTCGGTCCTGGCCCGTGCTGAGCAGCAGCTCCAACACTGAGGAAGGAGGCACCGCGTGGAGCCCGATCAGACGCCGAGCAGGAAAAACGGGCATCCGCGCCGAAGCGGGTGCCCTTTCTTCGTTGGAATTCCAGGCTCGTTTTGCTTGAGTGCGGGTGGCGGGTTCTCAGCGGCCTTCTCGACGCCGGAATCCCCACACACGTAACCAAGTCGGGCTGCCCTCGCTGGAAGGCCGCTGAGAACCCGCGGCGGTGCAAGTCGTGAGCGTGGGCAAAGCGGCTTCGCCGCTTGCGACAACTCCGGCGAACCCCTCGTCACCTGTCGCGGTGCGTGCAACGTGCGAGTTTCCGAACTGCCACTCGTGCTGTTCGGGGTTGCCGGTCTTGCGACAACCCCGAACAGCCGATCAGCGCTCCCGTTCGCCCGCGATGAAGTCTTCGACCGCTTGGTAGGCGGCGGAGTCGGAATACTGCTCCGGTGGCGACTTCATGAAGTACGACGACGCCGACAGGATCGGCCCGCCGATGCCCCGGTCCTTGGCGATCTTGGCGGCCCGGATGGCGTCGATGATGATCCCCGCCGAGTTCGGCGAGTCCCACACCTCCAGCTTGTACTCCAGGTTCAGCGGTACGTCGCCGAACGCGCGGCCCTCCAGCCGGATGTAGGCCCACTTTCGGTCGTCCAGCCACGGCACGTAGTCCGACGGCCCGATGTGCACGTTGCGCTTGCCGAGGTCGCGGTCCACCTGCGAGGTCACCGACTGCGTCTTGGAGGTCTTCTTCGACTCCAGCCGCTCCAGTTCCTTCATGTTCAGGAAGTCCATGTTGCCGCCGACGTTCAGCTGCATCGTGCGGTCCAGGTGCACGCCGCGGTCCTCGAACAGCTTGGCCAGCACCCGGTGCGTGATGGTCGCCCCGACCTGCGACTTGATGTCGTCGCCGACGATCGGCACGCCCGCGTCGGTGAACTTCTGCGCCCACTCCGGGTCGGAGGCGATGAACACCGGCAGCGCGTTGACGAAGGCCACCCCGGCGTCCAGCGCGCACTGCGCGTAGAACTTGTCCGCCTCCTCGGAACCCACCGGCAGGTAGGCCACCAGGACGTCGACCTCGGCGTCCTTGAGCGCCTGCACGACGTCCACCGGATGGTCGTCGGACTCCTCGATGGTCTCCCGGTAGAAGCGGCCGAGGCCGTCGAAGGTGTGGCCGCGCTGCACGGTGACGCCCAGCGGCGGCACTTCCGCGATCTTGATGGTGTTGTTCTCGCTGGCGACGATCGCCTCGGAGAGGTCGCGGCCGACCTTCTTCGCGTCCACGTCGAAGGCGGCGACGAACTTCACGTCGCTCACGTGGTACTCACCGAAGTTGACGTGCATCAGGCCGGGCACCCTGGTGCCCGGGTCCGCGTCGGCGTAGTAGTGGACGCCCTGCACCAGCGACGCCGCGCAGTTCCCGACGCCGACGATCGCCACCCGCACCGCTCGACGATCTCCGCCCATGGCAGGGCCCTCCTTCTTGCTCATCTGTCGTGTCCTTGCAGTTCTTGCCCGCCGACGCTGGGTCGGCCCGGCGCCGCAGCAGACTGCTCGGCGCGTTCGTGTTCGATGATTTCGTCGAGCCAGCGGACCTCGTGCTCGCTGTGGTCCAGCCGGAGTCGGTGCAGTTCGCGGGTGTAGCGGTCGAACCGTTCCTCGGAGCGCGCCAGTGCGCTGCGCAGGCCGTCCCGGCGCTCTTCGACGCGGCGCCGGCGTCCTTCCAGGATCCGCAGCCGGGCCTCGGCCGGGGTGCGGGAGAAGAACACCATGTGCACGCCGAATGCATTGTCGTCGCAGGCCTGCGGCCCGCAGTCGCCGACCAGCTCGGCGAACCGCTGCTGCCCGGCGGCTGTGATCCGGTACACGCGGCGCGCTCGCCGACCCCACGCGCGCGAACCGGGCGATTCGGGTTCCTCCTCGATCAACCCGGCGCGTAGCAGCCTCCGCAACGTCGGGTACAACGTTCCGCAGGACAGCGCGCGGAAGGCACCGACCGTGTCGTGCAACCGTTTCCGCAGCTCGTAGCCGTGCATCGGGGCCTCATGTAGTAGCCCAAGCACGGCGAGTTCGAGCATCCGCACCTCCTCCGCCCGACGAGTTCTCCGCCCGATTCCACTGGCGGTGCTGCGGCGAGGCAGACCACCCCGCAGATTATATCGCGCCGATATATCGGCCGACGATTTTAGGCTGCCCGTCCCGTCAACCTCGTCAATCCCGTCCTGTTTTAGCTGGTCACAGCGGCTTTTGTGGTCCATGTGGTCCACTCGGCCCATCGCGACCGATGCATGCCACGACCACAACAGGACCACACCCCCAGCGCGCCCGCGGAGGCGTGTCGAGTGCGGCTTCGACGATGGCGCCGATGCGGCGGGGGCTGGTGGTGATGTGGCGTAGGGATCGCCAGCGGCCGGTCAGGAGTGCGAAGCCGCGTTCGCCGAGGCGGCGTAGTGCTAGAAGCGGGCTGTTGTAGTTGCGGTTGTCGGCGTCGAGGATCTGCTCGCCGACGGGTTGTTTGACCAGGGTGTGTACCCCGATGCCGACGCCGTCGTAGGCGCCATCGGCCAAAGCGGGCAGGTCGAGTTGCGAGGCGGCCCAGTAGGGGCCTGAGGTGGCGGTCGTCACGCCTGGTACTGGTCGGTCGTGTCGCGTGCCCTGAACGGTGCATGGGGCAGACGGTGTCGACACGTACCCTGTGGTCGTGCAGACCCAACGGCAAGTGGTCGACTACGCGTTGCAGCGCCGAGCGCTGCTCGCGCAAGTCCACGCTGGCCGGGTCGGGGTGATGGAGGTCTGCGACGCCGATCCGTACCTGCTTCGGGCGGCAAAATTTCATGGTGAGCCGAGCGGGGTGACCTGCCCGGTGTGCCGGAAGGAACCGTTGACCCTGGTGTCCTGGGTCTTCGGCGACGCCCTCAAGCACGCGTCGGGAACGGCCCGGGCCCCCGAGGAGCTCGACCGGATGGCGGCCATGTTCGAGGAGTTCAACGTCTACGTCGTAGAGGTATGCCGCACATGTAACTGGAACCACCTCGTGCTGTCGTACGTGACCGGAACCGGTGGGTTGAACGACAACCGGTCCCGGCGCAAGACTGCAGCGGAGTGACAACGGTCGTGCCCCCGAACACGACCGCGCGCCCGGTGCGGCGCATCCCCGACGTGAACGCATCACACGGCGTCCGACGACGCCTGTCCTGGAGGCCCACTCGTGAACGACGAGCGTGACGACCCCACCCGAGGGCGCCACTCAAGGCCCACCGGGGCCGCCTGGTGCGGGCGGACCGGCGTGGCCCGGCGAAGAGCCGCGCCCGGGCCCGCGGTCGGCGCCGCCGAACCAGCCGAACGCCCAGTGGCCGAGCGGGTCGGACCGCAGCGCGGAGGAAACGCAGCAGAACACCCCGGTGCCACCGCCCGGCCAGCCCATGAAGTGGCCGGACGCGGAGCCGCCGCAGGAGCAGACCGGCGCGTGGACGCCGTCGTTCGACGACGATGACGACGACTCGGCGCTGGGCAAGCGGCTCAGCGGCGACTCGGGCGAACCGGAGAAGAACGGCGGGCGCAAGCTCGACCTGCCCACCAGCTACTCGGCGGTTCCCCCGCCGCCGAACACGGGACGGCAGGGACCACCCCCAGCACCGCCCGGCGCGCAGCAGACCAGGCAGGGGCCGCCGCCCCCGCCGCAAGGACCGCCGCCCGGGCGTCCGCCGCAGCCGTCCAGCGCCGACCAGCCGACGCAGAACATCCCGCAGACCCCGGCCAACGATCGCGACAGCGATCGCCGCCGCCTGGGTGGTGCCGCCGCAGCCGGCGCCGCCGCAGGCGGGATCGCAGGTGCTGCCGCAGGCGCCGGGATGGCGGGTGCCGCAGGCGCCGCCGGGGCGGGCGCCGCCGGAGCCGGAGGCGCGGCCGGCGGAGCTATGGGCGCAGCGGCGGGAGCCGCGGGTGGCGGTCACGCGGGGGGGGGGGGGGGCCCCCAGCCGCAGTTGCTCACGCATCAGGAACAGGGCGGAGCCGGAGGCGCGGCCGGCGGAGCTATGGGCGCAGCGGCGGGAGCCGCGGGTGGCGGTGGTGGCGGTGGTGGCGTAGCCCCCGAGCCGCAGTTGCTCACGCATCAGGAACAGGGCAGTTACAACTACTACGCCGACGACTACGACGACCCGTACAGCAGCGGGTACGACGGGAATGATCGGGATGGCGACGACCTCGACAGCCGCAATGGCCATGACCGGTACCGGGACGACGACTTCGACGACGGCCCGGACGACTTCGCGGATCTGGACGACGACATGAGCGCCGCCCGAGCAAAACGCAGTCGGCTCTGGCGGCGGATCCGCCGGTCCTGCTACGTGGCCGCGGCCTTAGCCGTCGTGGTTCCGGCCGTCGTGTTCATCTACGGCTACATCTTCTGGGACGCGCCTAACGAGGCGAAGGTGATGAGCATGGACCGGCCGATCGAGCTGCAGTACTCCGACGGCAGCTCGATGGGCCGCATGGACGTGCAGGGCTCGCGGGAGGTCCTGCACAGCATCAACGACGTGTCGTTGGCGATGCAGAACGCCACCATCGCGGCCGAGGACTCCACTTTCCGCACCAACCCGGGCTTCGACTTCCAGGGCATCCTGCGGTCGGCCTACTACCTGGTGTCCGGTTCCGGCGTCGGCGGTGGTTCCACGATCACCCAGCAGTTCCTGAAGCTGGACCAGGACCTCAAGAAGGACCCGACGTACATCCGCAAGATCAAGGAAGTCGTGCTGGCGTTCAAGATCACGAACGAGCAGAGCAAGGACGACATCCTGCTCGCCTACATGAACACAGCGGACTACGGGCGCGGCGCGAACGGCATCAGCGCCGCGGCGCGGGCCTACTACAACAAGAAGCCCAGCGAGCTCAACGCCGCCGAGGCGGCCGTGCTGGCCGGTGTGGTGCAGAGCCCCTACGGCGGCAACGACCCCGGCCAGAACCCGGAGAAGGGCAAGAAACGCTGGGAGTACGTCGTCGGGCAGATGGAGGAGAACGGCTTCCTGCAGCCGGGCGAGCGGGAGACCATGACGCTTCCCAAGACCCTGCCTCGCGGGGAGTGGAAGAAGAACAACAGGCTCTCCCCCGAGCAGGACGCCATCTGGGAGGCCATCAAGCGCGAGCTGGAAGCCCAGGGCCTGTCCGAGAGCGACCTGTCCCGCGGTGGCTACACGATCAAAACCACCATCGATCCGGACACGCAGCAGAAGGCCGAGGCCGCTGTGAAGAAGGTGATGGCTTCGGAGCCGGAGACGCTGCGCACTTCGCTGGTCGCGGTCGACCCCAACAACGGCGAGATCCGGGCGTACTACGGGTCCAAGAACCAGATCGGCGACCTGGACTGGGCCAGCACCCCGCAGGAGCCGGGTTCGTCGTTCAAGCCGTTCGCGGTGATCGCCGGGCTTGAGAAGGGCAAGGGCATCGGCGAGTTCTACGACGGCAGCGGTCCGCAGGTGATCGCCGGGCACGAGTTCAACAACTCGCCCGGTGTGAAATGCGAGATCCCGACGCACTGCGGTGTCCGAGAGGCGATGACCAACTCGGTCAACACGGTGTTCGTCAACATGGCCGCCGACTTCGGCCCCAAGAAGGTGGCCGAGGCCGCGCACCAGGCCGGCATCCCGGAATCGACGAAGCTGGAAAGCCCCGATGGCAGCGTGGCCGCTGGTATCGCGCTGGGCATGTACCCGGTGCTCCCGGCGGACATGGCCGCCTCGTACTCCTCGTTCGTCAACGGGGGTAACAAGGTTCCGGCGCACTTCGTCCAGCAGGCCGTCAGCCCGGAGCAGGGCGTGTTCCCGCTCGCGACCGCGAAGCCGGAGCCAGCCTTCGGTGACGCGTCGACCAGCAAGGACATCGCCTACAACGTCTCGCAATCGATGCTGGACGTCGCCACGCACTCGAAGGTCCCGTTGGCGGGCAACCGGCCGGTGGTGTCCAAGACCGGTACCCACCAGTGGCTCAACACCACGAAGAACAAGAACGCCTGGATGATCGGTGCCGTGCCGCAGATCTCCACCGCGGTGGCGATGCAGAACGACGACGGCGGCCCGAAGCCGTTGGAGAACGCGAACGGCCAGAGCTTCTACGGCGGTGGCCTGCCCGCCAAGGTGTGGAAGGAGTTCATGGACTCCTACCTCCAGGGCAAGAAGGTCATGCAGTTCCGCGAGGGCGACAAGATCGGGCAGTTCGCAGACATCCCGCCGCCGCCCCCGCCGACGTCGCAGGCGCCGCCGACGTCCCAGACATCGGCGCCGCCGACGTCGAAGCCGAGCGACACCAGCGAACCGGACAAGCCGACCACCAGCAAGGAGAAGCCGAACCACTGCGGCTGGCTGGACCCGAACTGCAACAACACCGGCGGCGGAGGCAGCGACCCCGGCGACGGACCGCCGAACAACAACATGGCGCCGACCCCGACGAGGCGGTCCGGCTGAGCACCTGTTGAACCAAGGAGGGGCACCCGCGAGAGTGAGTCGGCGGGTGCCCCTCCGCGTTGTTCGGCCCCAAGTAGCATCCGGTCGTGTCCACCTCAACCGAGCCCGCCAGCACCGAACCTCGGCCGTCCCCCGGCGGCCGCGTGAGCTCGGCGGTGGACAGCGATTCCCTAGGGCCGGCCGATCGCGTCTCGCCGACCTGGACCGAGCCGCTGGCGCAGAAGCTCAGCCGCCCCTTCGGCGGCCGGCTCGGGCGGCACGCACAGGTCGGGCGGCAGTGGTTCTGGACGCCGCTGCGGGTGATCCTGCTGCTCGCGGTGCTGGTGCTGGCCGCCGCGTGGCTGTTCAAGGCACCCTGCCAGGTCACCTACGAGACCGACAGCGGCCCGCAGCTGGACTGGCGGAACAGCAAGCAGTACACCGCGATGTGCTACACCGACATCATCCCGCGCTACGGCCTGGGTGATCTCGCGCCGGACACCGCGTTCCCGTACAAGACCTCGTGGTTGGAGAACCCCGGCACGCCGCAGCAGCAGGTCCGGTACATGGAGTACCCGGTGCTGACCGGGTTGTTCCAGTGGGTCAACGCGCGGGCCGCGGATGGTTGGGCGACCCTGGCGAGCTTCGGGTGGTTGCCATCCGCCCTGACGAGCGTGCTGTATTTCAACATCTCGACGTTCTGGCTGGCCGCGGCCTGGTTGGTGACGATCTGGGCACTGGTGCTGCTGTGCCGCCGACGCGTTTGGGACGCCGCGCTGGCGGCGGTGTCACCGCTGGTCTTCGTGCACGCATTCACCAACTTCGACGTCCTGGCCACGGCTTTCGGTACTGCTGGGTTGCTCGCTTGGGCGCGGCGCAGGCCAGTGCTGGCCGGGGTGCTGATCGGGATCGGCGGCGCGGCGAAGCTCTATCCGCTGTTCTTCCTTGGCCCGCTACTGGTGCTGGCCTGGCGGGCCGGGAAGCTGGCGGACGCGCTGCGCTCGGTGCTGGCCGCCGCAGTGGCCTGGCTGGTGATCAATGTGCCGATCCTCGTGCTCTACCCGGCGGGGTGGCGGGAGTTCTTCCGGCTCAACAACGAACGACCGGCCGATCCGGACTCGCTCTACAACGTGCTGATGCATTTCACCGGCTGGGTGGGCTTCGACGGCCCGCTGCGCGACGGCGCCACGCCGACGGTGCTGAACTCGGTCAGCATTGCCCTGTTCCTGGTCGCGTGCCTCGGCATCGGGTGGTTGGCGCTGGCCGCGCCGACCCGGCCGCGGTTGGCGCAGCTGTGCTTCCTGGTGGTGGCGGCGTTCCTGCGGCGTTCCTGCTGACCAACAAGGTGTGGAGCCCGCAGTACTCGCTGTGGCTGGTGCCGCTGGCGGGGGTGGGGGGCTGGCGATCCCGCGCTGGCGGCTGCTGCTGAGCTGGATGATCATCGACGCCGCGGTGTGGGCGCCGCGGATGTACTACTACCTCGGCACCGGCAACAAGGGGCTGCCGGAGGGCTGGTTCCTCGGCGCCGTGGTGATCCGCGACGCGGTAGTGGTCGCGCTGTGCGTGCTGATCATCTTCGAGATCGTTCGGCCGGAGCGGGACAAGGTCCGCGCGGCCCTCGCGATGCGGGGCGGGCGTGAACCGGGCGCCTTCGACGACCCCAGCGGCGGAATTCTGGACGGAACACGCGACCAGTTCGTGTTACCCGGTATCGCCCGTTGGGCTAAGGAACGGTCCGCATCCGGGGAGCAGCCCCTAGCGTCGAGGCGGTGATCTTCCCCCGCCCTGGAGGTGCTCCGCCGATGCTCGCCCGTCGATCCCTGACCATCGTGCTCACTGCGGCAGCCGCGCTGGCCGCGTGCGCAGCATCCGCATCGGCCCAGGAATCCGGCGGGCTGGACATCCGGCTGGGCGAGACCGGGTGCCACGACCTGTACCCGCTGGCCACCGCGTTCCCGTTGCTGAGCATGTTCTTCCCCGGCGACTTGAGCCGGACGCCGTTGGTGCGCTACGAAATCCGCGGGCTGCCGGAGGGCCAGGGGTTCGTGCCGTTCGAGGTGGCCGTCGACGGCGAGCGGCGGGGCGTCGGGGGCGTCGGCCCCGGGGGTCTGGTGTCCGCGCAGGTCGCGCTGGCTGGCGCGGGGGCGGCCGAAGTCCGGGTGACCTCCGGCGACCGGGTCCTCGCGAGCCGCACCTACCAGTCCAGGTGCTGACCGAGTCCGCAGTGCGAGGTGCCCGCTCGATCCCCCGGCCGAGCGGGCACCGACATGTTCGGAGCAAGCCCGTGGGACTACGTCTGCGGGTTGACCTGGGTCAGGGGAATCTCGGGGTCGCTCCCTGACGCGTCGCGCCGCCGCAGCGGCGAACATGGAGACATGATGACGTACCGAATGCCCCTTTCCCGGCCGAGCGAGAAGGCGATGATCGCGGGCGTGTGCGCCGGTCTGGCCGAGCGGTTCGGCATGAAGCCGTTCACCATGCGCCTGCTATTCCTGCTGTCCTGCCTGCTGCCGGGACCGCAGTTCATCATCTACATCGTGCTCTGGATCCTGATCCCGAAGCGCTGAACTGGCTGCGCGCAGGGGCCGGAACCGACCACGTGCCGCTAGGAACGGCGGACGTACCAGGTCGTGACCAGGAGCGTGCTGGCGATCAGGATGCCCGCGGCGACGAGCGCGGAGCGGATGAGCAGCGCCGCGCTCACCGCTCCCGAGCTCAGCGCTTGGAGCAGCGGGAAGGCAAGCGGAATCCACTTCGCCAGCAACGCGATCGCGAACAGCGCTGCCGCCGCGATCACCGTGTAGCCGATGCGCCGGACGACCAGCCCGGAGCACGGCAGGGCGACGGCGACGCCGAACGACGCGCACACGACGTGCGCCAGCAGCCCGACGCCGAGTTCACCCGGCGAATAGCCGAGCCCGAACGAGACCTCAGCCCAGGCGACGGTGAGCAACGCGAGCCCGACCGAGCACAGCAGCACTGCGAGCACCGTGCCGAGCAGCATCCGGGTCGTCGAGCCGACGTGGGTTTGGGTGATCGTGCGTTGCACGGCGTCCTCCACGTCGACGAGCGCGATCGTCAACCAACCGGCCACGATCAGCAGCCCGGCCGCGGTAACCGCGAAACCGGGCAGCGCGGGGCCGTCGTTGTTGCTGTAGAGGATCGCGAGCAGCCCGACGTAGAGCAGCACCGGCGGCAGGTAGCGCTGCGAGTGGCCCAGCACGGCCAGCTGGTAGCGGACCAGCGGGATCATCGGCTGCCCGCCCGCACCCGCGAATCCACCGCGCGCACCGCGCAGCCCTGCTGGATCGCCTCAAGCAGCAAGGATTCCCGCTCGGACACGGCCACCACCAGTTCGTGCTCCGACCGTCTTAATCGGACTGCCTGCACGCCGGGCCGGGCGGCCCAGTCCACGGCTTCGCCGCCGCACAGCACGATTCGGCAGGTCTCGACCTCGGCCTCGAGGAGTTCGAGCTGCCCGTCGGCGAGCCGGTGCGAGCGCGTGGCGACCGCGTGGACCATTTCCGGCCGGTGATCGGTGAACACGACGGCAGCGCCGGCCGCCGAGACCTCGTGAATCACCTCGGTGAGCACGGTGCGGGCATCGGGGTCCAGGCCGGACCACGGTTCGTCCAGCACCAGGAGCTCCGGCTCGCACAGCAGCGCCTGCGCGAGCCCGACCTTTTGCGCGTTGCCCTTCGAGAGCTCGCGCAGCGGCGTACCCGGGCCACCGGCGAGCGCGAACCGGTCGAGCCACCGGTCGGCCCGAGCCGAAGCTTCCGCAGTGGACAATCCGCCGATCCGGCCGAGGTGGCGAAGGTAGGCGCGGGCGCTCATCCGCTGCCGGGCGGGAAACCGGTCCGGCACGTACCCGGTGCGCGGCCGCCCGGTGACGGTTCCGCCGGACGGCCGGGAAACGCCGGCGAGGATCCGCAGCAGCGTGGACTTCCCGGACCCGTTGGAGCCCAGGATCCCGACGGACTCACCGTCCTGCACGGCAAGATCAACGCCCCGGAGCACCGGCCGGGCCCCGTGGCGCTTGGTAACCCCCGAAAGCTCTCGAACGGCCACCCCAGCCTCCATCACACGAGTTGTCCACAACATGCGGTGTGTCGTGATCCGACACGCCGGAATGGTCCAGTTTCAATTGAAATCGGATGTCCAGTTTCAATTGAAACTGCGGTGGTCAGCGGCGGGAGTGGGCGTCGAGGACGTAGGCCACGGCCGAGGTGACCTTGGCCGCGAACGCGAGGTGCAGCGACTCGTCCGGCACGTGCGCGTTGCTGTCCGGCCCGAGCGCCCCGGTCACGAGGAACTGCGCGTCCGGGTAGGCGTTGTGCAGCAGGCCCATGAACGGGATCGAGCCGCCGAGCCCTATCGTCCGCCAGTCGGCACCGAACACCTCGTTACTGGCCTGGTCCAGCGCCTCCGTCAGCCACGGCGCGGGGTCGGGCGCGTTCCAGCCCAGCCCAGCCTCGGAGGCCCCGAAGGTCACCTTCGCGCCGTACGGCACGTCGGTGGTCAGCCGCTGCTCAACCGCGCGCAGCGCCGCCTCCGGGTCGGCCGTCGGCGGCAGCCGGAAGCTCAGCACCAACGTCGTGAAGGGCCGCAGCACGTTGCCCGCGTCCGCGGGCTTGGGCAGTCCGTCGGCGCCGATCACGGACAGCGTCGGCCGCCAGGTGCTGTTCAGGGCGAGCTCGACCTCGTCCTCGTCGACCGGCCGCAAACCCTCCGGCCACGGCACGACGTTGCGCACCAGGCCGGGCACGGCCTCGATCGCCGCCCGCGCCTCGGCGACCCGGTTCTCCGGGATCTGCACATTCAGCTCGGGCACCAGGATCTCGCCGGTCGCGGAGTCCTCCAGCCGATCGAGCAGCTGCCGCAGCACCCGGAACGAGCTGGGCGCGATGCCGCTGGCGATGCCGGAGTGCAGGCCGCTCTCGAGCACCTGCACCTTGACCTCCAGCGACACCATGCCGCGCAGCGAGTTCGTCAGCCAGAGCCGCTCGTAGTCGCCCGCGCCGGAGTCCAGGCACACCACCAGCGACACGTTGCCGAGCCGGTCGGACAGGAGCGAGAGGTAGGCGGGTAGGTCGGGGCTGCCGGACTCCTCGCCGGTCTCCAGCAGCACCACGCAGCGCGCGTGCGCGCCGCCGTGCGCTCGGACCGCCTCGATCGCGGTGATCGCCGCGTACCCGGCGTAGCCGTCATCGGCGGCGCCGCGCCCGTACAGCCGGCCGTCGCGGATCACCGGGGTCCACGGCCCGAGCCCTTCGGACCAGCCGCCCAGCGGCGGCTGCTTGTCGAGGTGGCCGTAGAGCAGCACCGTCTCGTCCGGGGCGCCCTCGGTGGCCGGGATGTCCACCACCAGCAGCGGGGTGCGTTCCGGCAGCCGCACGACCTTGATGTTCGCGCCGGCGATGTCCCGCGCCGCGATCCACGTCCGCAGGTGCTCGATGGCGGCGTCGAGGTGCCCGGCGGCGGCCCACCCGGCGTCGAAGGCGGGCGAGATCGCCGGGATCTTCACCAGCTCGGAGAGGCTCGGCAGAACAGATTCGTCCCACGCCTGGTCAACGTTCTTCGCTAGGGCTGCACGATCCACGCCGCGATCCTATGCCCGTTCCGACCTGGTCGTCGTGGATGGCCGGGACCTCTCAGCAGCCCCCGAGAGGCGTGCAGCCCGCTGGGGTAGCGGGCACAGAAAGGACCATGAAGGGCATGCCTGCCGCGGCGGACCGGTCTTCGACGTGGACCGCCCCGATCGCCTGCCCGACCGGATCCCGCTGTCCGAAGACCGCCAGCGTCGCCCGGTCCGCCGGGAACGGGATCAGGTCGTCGCCGAGGTCGCTGCCGTGCACGATCCCGGCGAGCGCGACGGTCAGCAGGTACCAAAGTCGCGAGAGCACCGAATTGCGGACCTTCGGGTCCGGTACGTAGCGCGTGCTGGCGAACGACCCGCTGGCCGCTTCGGGCCGGAGGAGCCCGCCAGCGATGAGCTGGTTCAGCCACATCTCGTACAGGCGAGCCTGCTCCCTCAAGAAACTGGTCAGCCGGATCGCCGTGCGCCGCTGCACCAGCTCGCCGAACAGCTTGTCCAGGAGCGGGTGCCGCGTCGCGGTCGGATCGGTGACGAAGGCGTAGCTGCCGTCGATCATGATGCGGCGTTGCAGGGCCAGCTCGCCGATCACACCTGCGGCGACGGCGAGTCTGGTCGAGGAGCCGTGCTCGTGTCCGGCAGCGGTGCGGCCGATCAACATCAGTTCCTCGGGCAGGATCAGTTCCACGATCGAGTCCTCAGCTGCCGGCCGTCGTGGCGGCGGTGGTCGCGGCCGCAGCGCTGGCGGCGATCGCAGCGGTCGCGGCGGCGACCACGGCTTCAACGGCCTTGCCGAGCTGCTCGCCCTTGCTGATCTCCTTCAACCGCTTGCGTTCGGCCCGCTCCAGGCCGAGCGATCGGACTAGGCCGGTCGCGTGCACCATCGCCGCGAGCAGCGCCTGCCGGTTGTCGAGTTCGACCTCGTCGCGGGCGACCTTGCGGATCTCCTCGATCAACGCCTGCCGCGCCCCGGGGTCCGGGAAGTACTTGTTGTACGGGATGAACAGCACCGACTTCTGCTCGCAGCGCATCAAACCCCGCTCCGCCAGCGCGGCGCAGTGCACCTTGCGCACGCTGCGCCGGTGCTGGATGAAGCTCGTCGCGGCCACCGGCTTGTTCGCCGCGCCGGCCTTCCGCACCAGGAACGCAATGCACTCGTCGAGCCAGCCGATGCCGCTCGGACTGGCATCGACGACCTGCACCTTCTTGCCGGCGAACTCGACCCGGTGCCGCAGCACGAGCTCGCCGAGCTCCGCCGCCCCGGTGTGATCGGACGTCGAGTAGTGCGAGCCGTTGTCCTTCTGGAGCAGCAGTACGAACTCTTCGGGCAGGGTCAGCGCGGTCATGCACCCATTCTCCCAGCGAAACCGGCTTCACGTGGCTGAATCCGCCAAGTGCAGGTCAGACGCGACCCATCGCCGCGAGGAAGCGCATCGCCAGCGGCTCCACGGGCACGATCTCATGAGCTTCAAGCGGGCGACCTTGGTCTCCGGCACCTCGGCGGCCTGGGCGAGCTGAACGGGTGTCCAGCCCTGCTCCTGGCGTACCAGGCGCACCAGGTCCTCGGTGTCGTGGGGGCTCAGTCATGAGAAGCCGTCCTGGCCGTCCAGCGGTCGAAGACGTCGACCTTATCCGGAGCTGGCGGGGAGGAGCGCTTCATCCGCCCGCAACCACGATCACCGCCGGAACCGCCGTGATGGCCACCACCGCCGCAGTGACCGCGGTGCCGACGGTGTTGCCTAGGTCCTCGGCCTCGGCGATGGTCTTCAGCCGCGCCCGCTGGGCCCGGTCGAAACCGAGCAGGTAGAGCAGCCCACTGCGGTAGACCAGCGCGCTGAGCAGCGCCAACCGCCCGTCCACCGGCCGTTCGTCGACAGCGACCTCGCGCAACTCGGTAAGCAGCGCCCCGCGAACGGCACGTTCCGGGTAGTAGCGGTCGTCGGGCAGCAGGCCCAGGAACTTCCGGTGCTCGCGCCGCAGCAACCCGTGCTCGACCAGCACCATCCGATGCGTCGCGAACGCGCCGGTGCGGCCCTGCAACCACCCGCTCAGCTCGGCCGGGCGGTTCGCCCGCCCCGCCCGCTGCTGGAGGTCCGCGAGCAACCGGTCCATCCACGGCAGCCCGCTCGAAGCGGTGTCGACCAGGCGCACCGCCGTGCCCGCCAGCTCGACGCGGTCCCGCAGGGCCAGCTCGCCGATCTCGGCGGCGGCGGTCGCCGTGTTCGGGTTTGCGCTGACGAAGTACGTCCCGTTGTCCTTGCACATCAGCAGGGCCAACTCGTCGGGCAGCGCAAGCGGGTTGGCGAACTCGGCCACGAGTCCAGTCTGTCCCATTTCCGGGCGGGCGGCTGCGGAGAACTCGGCCCACCCGCTCGTCGACTTCGGCGACCGATCCGGCGAAAGGGTGCAATGGTGCAAACGAGACGATCACGGCGGGAGGACTGCCGTCGCAATATCGGTACCGCGATGGTCCACAAAGCATTAGTCGGATCTCCATTACTTCGATGACCTGCGATTTTCGCCTGATCGGGGGCGAACTACGGTGATCTCGTGGGAAGACGCCGGCCGGGCCGCGGCCGCGCCGAATCCCTGTGGCAGGGCTCACGGAATCGGCCGGTTTCGTGCCAGGATGGCGGGGAGCGATCCAACCGCTCCGGCTAGAGCAATCGGGTGACCCACCAGGTCACCGGCGCTTCGGTCGGGGCTGTCGGGCCACACCGCCACAAGCGGATGGACCGGCGCGACACGAGGAGATCACGCATGTCCCCCGAGCAATGGACGCGACCCGAAGCCGAAGGTGCCGCCGGCCCCCCTGCCGCTATCGCAGCGAAACCCACACGGGAGCAGGTGATCGCCGGTTTGCGCGCCACGAGCGAAGGTGGAGCTGACCTGGTTCAGCTACTCACCCCGGAAGGCCAGCGGGTAACACACCCCGACTTCGACATCGACGTTTCCGACGCGCAGCTGCGCGACCTGTACCGGGACATGGTGCTGGTCCGCCGCGCCGATCGGGAGGGCAACGCCCTGCAGCGGCAGGGCCAGCTGGGCATCTGGGTTCCGCTGCTCGGCCAGGAAGCCGCCCAGATCGGCGCCGGCCGGGCGATGCAGCCGCAGGACATGGCTTTCCCCAGCTACCGGGAGCACGGCGTCGCCTGGTGTCGCGGCATCGACCCGACCGAGGTGCTGGGCATCTTCCGCGGTACCGACCACGGCAGCTGGGACCCGAACAGCATGCGGTTCCACCTCTACACGATCGTCATCGGCAACCAGTGCCTGAACGCCACCGGCTACGCGATGGGCCAACGCTTCGACGGCAAGGTCGGCGACCCGAACGGCGAGGCCACCGTGGTCTTCTTCGGCGACGGCGCCACCAGCCAGGGCGACGTGCACGAGGCTATGGTTTGGTCGGCGGTCTACGACGCCCCGGTGGTGTTCTTCTGCCAGAACAACCAGTGGGCGATCTCCGAGCCGCTGGAACGCCAGACCCGCGTGCCGCTCTACCGCCGCGCCAGCGGGTACGGCTTCCCCGGTATCCGGGTGGACGGCAACGACGTGCTGGCCAGCCTCGCGGTCACCAAGTGGGCGCTGGACGAGTGCCGCCAGGGCAACGGGCCGGTGCTGATCGAGGCGTTCACCTACCGGATGGACGCGCACACCACCTCCGACGACCCGACCCGCTACCGGCTGGCCGACGAGCAGGAGGCCTGGAAGCTCAAGGACCCGATCGAACGGCTGCGGGTGCACCTGGTCCGCGAGCAGATCGCCGACCAGGGCTTCTTCGACGGCATCGACGCCGAGGCCGACGAGCTCGCCGCCCGGCTGCGCGACTACTGCTTCAACATTCCCGAACCACCACCGGAGCGAATGTTCACCGAGGTTTATGTGGAGGACACCCGGCAGTTGGCCGCCCAGCGCGAGGATTACCTCCAGTACCTGGCCGGTTTCGCCGACGAGGCGAAGGCAGGAGGTGTGCGCTGATGGCCGCGCCCGCATTGGAGCGCCCGACCGCAACGGCCGGCGCCCAGACCGTCACGATCGCCAAGGCGCTGAACATGGGCCTGCGCGCGTCGCTGGAACGCGACCCGAAGGTCCTGGTGATGGGCGAGGACGTCGGCAAGCTTGGCGGCGTCTTCCGGATCACCGACGGCCTGCAGAAGGACTTCGGCGAGCACCGCGTGCTGGACACCCCGCTGGCGGAGTCCGGCATCATCGGCACCGCGATCGGGCTGGCCATCCGCGGCTACCGGCCGGTGTGCGAGATCCAGTTCGACGGGTTCATCTTCCCCGGCTTCGACCAGATCGTCTCCCAGCTGGCCAAGCTGCACTTCCGCAGCCAGGGCAAGCTGAAGATGCCGGTCGTGGTGCGGGTGCCCTTCGGCGGCGGCATCGGCGCCGTGGAACACCACTCGGAGTCGCCGGAATCGCTGTTCGCGCACATCGGCGGCCTGAAGGTGGTCTCCTGTTCGAACCCGGTGGACGCCTACTGGATGCTGCAGCAGGCCATCGAGTGCGACGATCCGGTGCTGTTCTTCGAGCCGAAGCGCCGCTACTACGAGAAGGCCGAGCTCGACCCGAGCACGCCGCCGGTCCCGCTGTTCAGCTCGCGCGTGGTGCGCGCGGGTTCGGCGGTGACCGTCGCCGCGTACGGGCCGATGGTGCGCACCTGCCTCGACGCGGCGACCGCCGCCGCCGAGGACGGCCTGGAGCTGGAGGTCATCGACCTGCGCACGCTGTCCCCGCTGGACCTGGACCCGGTGTTCGACTCGGTGCGCCGCACCGGTCGGTTGGTGCTGGTCAGCGAGGCGCCCGCAGAGGCTTCCGTCACCTCGGAGATCGCCACCCGGGTGCAGCAGGAGTGCTTCTACTCGCTGGAAGCGCCGGTGCTGCGCGTGACGGGCTTCGACACGCCCTACCCGCCCAGCAAGCTGGAGGAGGGCTACCTGCCCGACCTCGACCGGGTGTTGGACGCGGTCGACCGCTCGCTGGCGTACTGAGAGCCTGGTCTCCGAACTCGTTTTGAGCGGCGGTGCCGGTGGCGGAACCTCAGACTCCGTCTGATCTGCGGGATCCCCGATTTGCGCGGGTGTCCACTAACGACGTCTGAGAACCCGCGGCGGTGCCGGTTGTGAGGGTGGGCCAAGCGCCTTCGGCGCTTCGAAGACAAAACCAACAAAGTTCGCCAACAGGCTCTGAGGGAGTCGTTCGATGGCACTGAAGCACTTCCCGCTACCCGACGTCGGTGAGGGGCTGACCGAAGCGGAAATCCTCGGCTGGCGCGTCCGGCCCGGTGACACCGTCACCGTCAACCAGGTGATCGTCGAGATCGAGACGGCCAAGGCGTCCGTCGAGCTGCCCTGCCCGTGGGCCGGCACGGTCCGCGAGCTGCTCGTCGAGCCGGGCCAGACAGTCGAGGTCGGGTCGCCGATCATCGCGATCGACCTCGAAGGATCGGCCGGCGAATCGGCCCCGGCCGCGGAGTCCGGCAAGATCGGCGAGGAGTCCAACGGCCGCATCGCCACGCTGGTCGGCTACGGACCGCGAACGGCTAGCGCGAAGCGCCGCCCGCGCAAGGGCCGGGCCGGGACGCAGCCCGTTGCGGCGCAGGTCGTGGAGGTTCCGGCACCGGCTCCCGAACCGGTCGCGGCAGCTCCCGGGGTGTCGCAGCAGGGCGGCTACGTGCCGCTGGCGAAGCCGCCGGTGCGCAAGCTGGCCAAGGACCTCGGGGTGGACCTGCTCGCGCTGGCCGGGTCCGGGTCCGGCGGCGTGATCACCCGCGCGGACGTGCAGTCCGCCGCGGGTGGCGCGGCCGTGCCAACCACCGCAGCACCGGCCGGGCGGGAGCGGCGGGTACCGATCAGGGGCGTCCGCAAGGCGACCGCGCAGGCCGTGGTGGACAGCGCGTTCACCGCGCCGCACGTCACCGAGTTCCTCACCATCGACGTCACGCCGATGATGGAGCTGCGGGAGCGCCTGAAGTCGCACCCGGAGTTCCGCGGGGTCAAGATCACGCCGTTGGCATTCGCGGCGAAGGCCGTGTGCCTCGCCGCCCGCCGCACCCCGGACGTGAACGCCACCTGGGACGAGGCGGCTGGCGACATCGTCTACAAGGACTACGTGCACCTGGGCATCGCGGCGGCCACGCCGCGCGGCCTGGTGGTGCCCAAGGTCCGCGACGCCGACCAGCTGTCCCTGAAGGAACTGGCGGAGGCGCTGGAGCGGCTCGCAACGACCGCGCGGGAGGGCAAGACGACCCCGGCGGAGATGGTGGGCGGCACGATCACGATCACGAACGTCGGCGTGTTCGGCGTCGACACCGGGACGCCGATCCTCAACCCGGGCGAGTCGGCGATCCTCGCGCTCGGCGCGATCCGCGACATGCCGTGGGTGGTGGACGGCCAGGTGGTGCCCCGCAAGGTGTGCCAGCTGGCGCTGAGCTTCGACCACCGGGTCGTGGACGGCCAGCAGGGTTCCCAGTTCCTGGCGGACGTCGGGGCCCTCCTGGCGGACCCCAGCATGGCCATCACGTACTGACCGAGCTGACCGAGCCAAAGGGCACCTCCGACCGGCCAAGTCGGTCGGAGGTGCCCTTTGGTCGTTCACCGGCGTTTGAAGGTGCGGGCGCCTTCGGCGGGCGTCCAGTGCTGGATGACCAGGTGGGTCTGGTCATCGGAGACACCCGTCGTCGTCACCTCGGTGACTTCGAGGCGGAAGAGGTGCGAGTCCTCGCTCGGCGGGCTGACCTCTTCGACCCAAGCGTGCTGCTCATCACCGGTGACCTCGACCGCCTGGCCGGCGATCTTCACGTCCGGGCTCGCCATCAAGCCGTCGCCGGGGTTGGCATGCAGCGCGAACCGAGGATCCCGGCGCAGGTCCAGGGCCTTCCTGGAGCCCGGCATCGAACCCAGGGTCAGGTCCGGGCCGCGCCAGCCGACCTCCGTGCAGCTGACCCGCGGCGAACCGTCCCGGCGCAGGGTGGCCAGCACGTGGTGCTTGGCAGCCTCCAGCTGCGCCCGGGCGGTCTTCGCCAGTTCGGGGGCCTGTTCAGCGAATTCCTGCCACGTCGTCATGCGCGCCATCGTGGCAGGCGTCACCGACAGCGCACGTCAGATCAGTCTCCCTTGCGCCGCCGCCCGCGGCGCCGGGAACCGCTGCCCGCCGATGCCGCGACCGGCTCGGCCGCCTCCGCGGGTTCGTCCGCCGCCGCCGACTTCTGCTCGTCGTACTCGCGGAGGAAGTCGAAAGCGTGCTGGTCGAAGTCGTGGATGTCGAGCTCAGGCAGCTCGCCGAGCTCCTTGTTCAGTTCCCGGAAGATCGGTGTCTCCAGGTCAGGGGTGGTCTTCTTCACCGCTTCGCCCTCCCGTTCACTCTCGAAGCTGTGGCCGGGCCGCCGCGCGCGGCATCGTCGCCCACCACGTCCCGTTCCGATCCCTCCCCGCGGCGCTCGCCCGGCGCGGTGCCGGGCACCGCTGGGCACCCCTCCCACGTGGGTGTGACGCGCACCGGAGCGGACGATGACTTCGCCGCCGACGACGTTCATTCGTTCGGACCAACGCCAATGGTGCACCTGCCGAGTCGTGGTTGATGCCGGGACCCACGAAATCGTGCACCTTCGAACACGAACCCGAGCGAGGTTTGTGCAATTCTGCACAGTGGCGAGTGCCACTCCGCGAATCCGGGCAATACATGGTCAACCGTGCATCCCGGGCGGTCCGGCGGAGGGTGAATTCGGGATCCTCCCGGCGGCTGGGCGGCGGGCACGGCGTGCCGAGATCGGCGTACACGCGAGTGGGCCGGTACCACGGTTCGCTTGGCCAGAACCCTCCGATCGAGTCCCGTTGCGAGGTCCGCGGCCACGGCCTGCGACGGCTGCCGCCACCGGGATTGACCCGCCTGATCGGACTATCCGGGGCGGCATCGGGCGTGAGGTGGCGCTGACCATCGAAGCGTCGGGGCATCGAGCCCCTTCGAAGGGGAACACGATCACGGGAAACGGCGTCGGGCGGGCTGCCGTCGCCGCCGCGTTCGCGGATCCGTGGGGCGCCGCACGACGGCCGACTTGCAGTGATCCCCGGTGTCGCGGGCCGGAACCCTCCCCCGGCCCGCGACACCCCGCGGTGGACTTAGCGGAGCTGACCGAGGATCTGGCTGTGGGTGCCCCACCGGACCTGGAGGTTCTGCGTCTCCATGTTCTCGAAGGAGTAGGCCCGCCGATGAACAGCGGCACCTCGGCGAGTGGGCGGCGGCCGCTCAGAATGATCGGTGACTGGAACGGCCGTCAGGGGTGATCTTGGCGGCCGTTCTGCTGCGTTACGAACGTGTCGCGCCCCGTCACCACGATCAGTCGACCCTGTTTTCGCAGTTCAAGCACTGCCCGCTGCACAGTCACCCGCGCCACCCCGCACAGCTGTGCAAGCTCCACGTTGCTCGGGAGAGGGCTACCCGGCGACAGGTCCCCGGCGTCCATCTGCGATTCCAGGTCCGCCGCGACCTGCACCCACAGGCTCACCGGTGCGTCACCGCTTGATGCGGCGGACACACCACCACCGGCTCACCAGCACGCGGACGACGCCCCCCAGCCCTACGGATCGCGTTGCAACGTCGCCCGCACGTCGGACGGCCGATACCGATGCGCCGGACGCACATTCTGCGGGTCAAACGGATCATCACCCCGTGACATCGGCGTCACGTGATCCATGTCTTTCTCTGTGTGGTTGTTACCGTAATAAGCCGTCTGGAGGTAACAAATGTAGCTCGGGGGGCTGACGGATCGGTCGTGATACGTGACGGCGCCGCTTCGGCGGGTACCGAAGGGGCGCCTTCACACGGTGCGTGGTCTAGGGGCGTCAGAACGGCAGTTGGTTCGCCGACACCACCGAGCACGTCACGTTGCCAGACTGCTTGCCGTTGAGCATGATCACGGATTCTTGCGTGGTTTTCTGGCCGGGCTGGAGCTTCGACGAGTACACCGGGCCTTCGCCGAGTCGGGAGCCGTCGGCGGCGTCCGCGGCGATGGTGGCGGTGTAGGACGCCAGGTCCTTGCTGCTGTTGACGATCTCCACCTGCGCCTTGACGCTCGGGAAGTACGGGTTGGAGTCGACCTTGCACGAAGTGACCTTGACGTCGGCGAGGGCGTTTCCGTCGGCCACGCCAGGAACGCCTGTTGGTGCGGCCTCTCCGGCCGGAACCGTGGGCGGCTTAGGGAGTTCCGACACCGACGACGCGAACGAGCCGAGCCATGCGACGCAGATGATCAGGGCGACGGCGCTGGTGGCGATACCGGTGATCGCCATGCCCTTGTGGGAGCGCAGCCCGATGATCCCGAAGATCAGGCCGAGCGGGGCGAGTACCCACGCGATGACGCCGATGAGCGGAATCAGGCTGAACAGCAGGGCGCAGAGGCCGAGCACGAGCCCAGTGATGGCCAGCCCGGCGCCGCGCTTGGGCGGGGATGCTGGCTGGTAAATGGGCTGCTGCGTTGTCATGGATACTCCGTTTTTCTGTTGTGGCTTGGTTGGACCAGCGATCCATGTATCGCCGAATGGGCGGGTTTGGTTGCCGTCCATTCGGGTGAACTGGGGCACGATATTGCGGACGTATAGGGGTGAACGGAAACGCGCCCTCGGTTTGAGGACCGGGGGCGCATATTGGTGAGTTCAGCTGCGGGGCGTCAGATGGTGACTTGGTGGGTGCCGTACCCATACCAGCCGGATGGCTGCACGTCGACGGTCCATGTCGGCTGCTCGGCGCGTAGGGCTTCGATTTCGGCGCGCCAGTCGGTGGTCATGCCCTAGGGGGCAGGCGAGCACGCGCAATTGGGGGTTGAGCCACGTGGACGGGTGGTCGGTCCAGCCGTGGCCGATTCCCTCGTCGCATTCGCGGCCTACGGCAAGGCGAATTGTTCGGCCTCGGTCTCGAAGACTTCGACACCGACGAGCAGGTGCTCTGGGTCCGTCGGCAGGTCAAGAAGCTCGGCGCGCACTATGTGTTCGCGCTGCCGAAGAACGACCGGGAACGCACCGTTTCCCTACCCATATAGGCGGCACAGACCGTCCGCGTGCACACAGCCAGGGCACCCGCCGCGGCCCTACTCCCTGCCGTGGGAGAAGCCAGAGGGCAAGCTGCGCACGGTCAACCTGCTGTTCCGCTGGACCGATGAACTGCACATCCGAGCCCGCGGCTACAACGAACTCGTGTGGAAACCAGCCCTGTCCGCAGTGGGTGTCATTCCGAAGCCGGTCAAAGGCAAGCGCGGCCGGAAGCGGTACGCCACCGATCGGGAGTCCGGCATGCACGCGCTGCGGCACTTCTACGCGAGCGTGACGCTCGCAGATTGCGTGAACATCAAGGAATTAGGCGAATACCTCGGTCACCACGATCCGGGCTTCACGTTGCGGACCTACGCGCACATGCTGCTGTCCTCGCACGAGCGAGCTCGGCGGGCGATCGACGCGCGGATGTTCCGCCCGAGGGCCGTTTCGGGCGCCTCGGACGGAACATAGACGGAACAGAGGTGTTCGGGTTAGGCGATGTGGCGGCCTGAAATGGCCCTGGCCACCACCAGCTGCTGGATCTGCTCGGTGCCTTCGAAGATGTCGTAGATCTTGGCGTCCCGGTGCATCCGTTCCACCGGGAACTCCCGGGTGTAGCCGTTGCCGCCGAGGATCTGGATCGCCCGCTCGGTTGCCCAGGTCGCCACCCGGCCCGCCTTTAGCTTCGACATCGAGCCCTCGCCCGCGGTGAAGCCGCCGTTGCGGCCCAGCCACGCCGCCCGCCACACCAGCAGCCGAGCGGCGTCGATCTCCATCCGCATGTCGGCCAGGGTAAACGCGATCGACTGGTTCTCGATGATCGGCCGCCCGAAGGTCTCCCGTTGCTGCGCGTACTCCAGGGCGGTCTCGTAGGCCGCCCGCGCGATGCCGACGGCCTGCGCGCCGACGGTCGGGCGGGACAGCTCGAAGGTTTTCATCGCCGCCTGCGCGCTGGACTTGCCGCCCTCGCGGGCGCGGGCCAGCCGCTCGTCCAGCTTCTCCTTGCCGCCCAGCAGGCAGGTGCCGGGCACCCGCGCGTCGTCCAGGAACACGTCGGCGGTGTGCGAGGCGCGCAGCCCGTGCTTGCGGATCTTGCTCGGCGACTCCAGGCCCTTGGTGCCCGGCGGCACCACGAACGCGGCCTGGCCGCGGGACCCCAGCACGGGGTCGACGACCGCCTGCACGACGTGCACGTTCGCGATGCCGCCGTTGGTCGCCCACGCCTTCTGGCCGTTGAGCACCCACTCGTCGGTGGCCTCGTCGTACACCGCGCGGGTGCGCATCGCCGCGACGTCGGAACCGGCGCCGGGCTCCGACGAGCAGAACGCCGCGACCTTCGGGTCGTCCGCGTCGCCGTAGCACTGCGGCACCCACTCGGCCACCTGGTCGGGCGTGCCTGCGGCGAAGATCCCGGCGACGGCGAGGGTGGTGCCGAAGATCGCCATGCCGATGCCGCCATCGCCCCAGAACAGCTCCTCGTTGGCGATCGGTAGCGACAGACCGGTGTCGTCGGCCCAGAACGTGGCGAGCGTTTCGAAGCTGTAGAGCCCGATCTTCGCCGCCTCCTGGATGATCGGCCAGGGGGTTTCCTCGCGCTCGTCCCATTCGCGCGCGGCGGGGCGGATGGTCTGCTCGGCGAAGCCGTGTACCCAGTCGCGCAGCTCCTGCTGTTCATCGCTCAGTTCCAGGGAAAAAGTCATCGCCGTCCTGTCAGTGGTCATCGTTGAAGCGCGCCGTCCCGCGAAACCGGTTCGGGGACAAGCACTCAGGCCTTGGGGATTTGGAAGAGCTTCGCCAGTCCTGCGGCGAAGCCGAGGTCCCCGGCGACCTTCAACTTTCCCTTCATGAACAGCATGGGCGCCGAGGCGTTGCCGGAGGCCAGCTTCAGGAATTCGGCAGGAGGAGTCGTGATCGTCACCGTGGGCTCGTGCTGCGAGTCCTTGCTGACGGTGCACTTGCCGTCGGCGAGCACGCACTCGTAGCGCAGCAGGTCCTCGTCGCTGCCGATGCGCCACCGCACCACGGCCTCGGTCGAGTTCGCTTTCTCGGACTTGTAGTGCTCGCCCATCCGCCGGAACACCTCGTCGAGGATGCGTTCGCGGAGTTCGGGGCGGGCCACCACGGCTTCGAGCTGCTTGTCGGAGGCGCGTGAGATCAGCCGCGCGAACTGGTCCGGTCGCAGCGCGCTCAGGTCCACCGGGGCGCCGCTGCTGGCGATCTCGGCGGCGGCTTCGAATAGCGCGACGAACTCGTCCTTGCCGACCTTCTTGGGGTCGACCTCGCCGAGGGTCGTGATCGGGTCGATCTCGGGTTGGGCCATCAATGCAACCTCCATTACCTACTCGTGAGTAAGTCTACGTTCGAGTAGGTTCGAAGGCAAGTGGGCGCAATCGATCTGATCTGATCTAGCCTGGCCGAAAAGGCCAGCGTAAGAGGTGAGATGGTCGATCGTCAGGACAACGGCCGCCCCCGGTCGCGGCGCCTGCCGCGGGCGGTTCGCGAGCGGCAGATCCTGGACGCCGCGGTCGAGGTGTTCGCCACGCGCGGCTTCCACACCGCCTCGATGGATGAGATCGCCGAGGTCGCCGGCATCTCCAAGCCGATGCTCTACGCCTACCTGGGCGCCAAGGACGAGCTCTTCGTCGCCTGCATCCGGCGTGAGGCCAACCGGCTGATCGACGCGATCAGCGTGGCGGTGGAAGCCGGGTTGAGTCCGGCCGAACAGCTGTGGCGCGGCCTGCGGGTGTTCTTCGAGTACGTCAGCCGCAACCAGGCGGGCTGGGCGGTGCTGCACCGGCAGGTCAACCAGGGCGAGCCTTCCGTCTCGGAGCTGGTGGAGTGGCGGCAGCGGGCGACGAGCGTGATCGCCGCGCTGCTGGCGCAGGCGACCGAGGAATCGGCGCAGCCGATGCAGCCCGAGCAGACCGAGCCGTTCGCGGTGGCCCTGGTCGGGGCCTGCGAGTCGCTCGTCGAGTGGTGGTTCCAGCACCCCGAGCACACCGCCGACGGGATGGCGATGCGCCTGATGAACATGGTCTGGATGGGCTTCAGCGATCTCGTCGAAGGCCGCTCCTGGACACCGGACCAGTGACCGTCCGCAATTTCCATTGCGCGTTTTCCAGTCGCCTTTTGCGTTGCGGTGCGGGTGGCGGAACCTCAGCGGCGTCGGTTGCGACGGCAGGCCAAGGCTGCCTACGCCGCTTGCGGCAGCCCGGTGGGGCTTTCAGCGTCGCGGCTGCGGATCGGCCACGACGAAGGACGCTCAATGGAAACCAGTGCCCTGGCTTCGATTGAGAACTTGGAAGTTGTCCACCGCATTCGGCGTGTCGGGGGACGACACGCCGAAGGGGCGCAATTTCCATTGAAATTGCGGTGACCTAGGGTCAGCGCACGGAGCCCAGCAGGTGGGGCTTGCCGGAGCGGGCATGCAGGGCGAATCCCCAGCCGGAGTCCTGCCGGCGCATCGTGAAGTCCACTGTGGACGGCAGCAGTAGCGGTGTGCGGAACTCGACGTCCACCTCGTACGCGTCCGGCAGCCGCTCGGCGAACGCCGCCAGGCAGCGGGCCTTCGACCACATGCCGTGTGCAATCGCCCGAGGGAAGCCGAACGCCTTTGCCGCCAACGGGTGCAGGTGGATCGGGTTGCGGTCACCGGAAACGGCCGCGTACCGCCGCCCGGTGCCGCCGGGCACCCGCCAGGTCGCCGTCGGCTCCCAGGCCGCGCCGAGCCCCGGCGGCTCCGACGCCTCTCCGCGCTGCTCGCCGGCGGCTGCGCCGCGGCGCAGGTAGGTGCTGATCTCCCGCCACACCACCTCGCCGCCTGCGGCGGTCTCGGTGATCACGTCGAACTGCCGGCCTTTCGGGTGCGGGCGGAGGTCGGCCACGCCGACCCGCTGCGTCAGCGGCTCGGTCGCCAGCAGCGGGCGCTCCTGCCGGATCCTGTTGGCCACGTGCACCAGCCCGACCAGCGGGTACGGGAAACCCGGGTCCGTCATCAGCTGCACCGAAAGCGGGAAGGACAGCACGTGCGGGTAGGTGATCGGCAGTTCGTCGCGCAGCCCGAACCCGCACACATGGTTGTACTCGGCGAGCTGGTCGCGGTCGATCTCGATGTCGCGCCGCAGGTACTCGGTGTCCGGCAGCCGGTCGCCGCGCCGGCTCGGTCCGGTGGCGACGGCCTTGAGGTACAGCGAGGAAAGCTTCGGCGCAGTGCTCAGTTCCGGCATCGCGGGATCCGTTCCGTCGGGGATCGCAACTGGTCAGGCGCCCAGCAGGCTCTGCCCGCAGACCCGGACGACGTTGCCGTTCACCCCGGCCGACGCGGGGTTGGCGAACCAGGCGATGGTCTCCGCGACGTCCACCGGCAGGCCGCCCTGGGACATGCTGTTCATCCGCCGCCCGGCCTCGCGCACGAACAGCGGGATGGCCGCGGTCATCTTGGTCTCGATGAAGCCGGGCGCGACCGCGTTGATGGTGGCCCCGCGACGTGCGGCGGCCCCGGCGGTGGCCTGCACGTGCCCGATCACCCCGGCCTTGGACGCCGCGTAGTTGGCCTGCCCGACGTTGCCCGCGATGCCGCTGATCGAGGCGACGCCGATGATCCGCCCACCGGGGCGCAGCGGGGAGTCCACGGCGAGCAGGCGCTCGTTGATCCGCTCCTGCGCGGTCAGGTTCACCGCGAGCACCGCGTCCCACTGCTGCGGCGTCATCCGGCCGATCGTCTTGTCGCGGGTGATCCCGGCGTTGTGCACGACGACGTCGAGGCCGTCGTGGCGCTGCGCGAAGTGTTCGGCGATCCGGTCGCCGGCGTTTTCGGTGGTGATGTCCAGCTGCAGCGTCGAACCGCCGATGCGGTTGGCGACCTCGGCGAGGTCGCCGCCCTGCGCGGGCACGTCGAGGCAGACCACGTGGGCGCCGTCGCGGGCGAGGGTCTCCGCGATGGCTTCGCCGATGCCCCGTGATGCGCCGGTGACCAGCGCGATCTTGCCGCGCAGCGGGCTTTCCCAGTCGAGCTCGGGGACTTCGGCCGGGCCGACCCGGACCACCTGACCGGACACGTACGCGGACTTCGCGGAGAGCAGGAACCGCAGCGTGGAGCCGAGCGCGTTCTCGGCGCCTTCGGCGACGTAGACCAGTTGCGCGGTCGCGCCGCGCTTGAGTTCCTTGCCCGCGGTGCGTACGAAGCCCTCAAGTGCGCGTTGCGCCGTGTGCGCGCGTGGGTCCTGGTGGGCCTCGGGCGGGGTGCCGAGCACGATCACCCGGCCGCAGCGATCGGTCTGCCGGATCGTCGGGCCGAAGAACTCGTACAGCTCGCGCAGCTGCTCGCTGCTGCCGATGCCGGTCGCGTCGAAGATCAGCGCCGAACAGCGCTCGCGCTCCACGGGCGCGCGGTGGACCTGGGCCCGGACGTCCTTGAGGGTGGCCGCGACCGCGTCACCGAGCCGACCGCCGGGGGCGGCGCCGACCAGTACAGGGCCGTTCACCGTGGGATCGCCGGGGCGGTGGCGCCGCAGCGGCGTCGGCTGGGGCAGGCCGAGCCGCTTGACGACCTGCCGCCCGATCGGGGACAGGGTGAACTGCTGGTACCGGTCGGCCATTGGACACTCCCGCGGGTCTGGGGTGCGAAGTTCGCTCGACGTCTAACCTACCCACGGGTAGGTTAAGGTGCCAGAGACACCGCATCAACTAGGGAGTCAGGTCATGGCCACCGTTCGGCGAGTAGCGATCATCGGCGGCAACCGGATTCCGTTCGGTCGGTCCGGCGGCCCCTACGCCCGCGCGTCCAACCAGGACATGCTCACCGCGGCCCTCGACGGGTTGATCGCGCGGTTCGGGCTGCAGGGCGAACGGCTCGGCGAGTTCGTCGCCGGTGCGGTGCTCAAACACAGCCGCGACTTCAACCTGGCGCGCGAGACCGTTCTGGGCTCCCGGCTCGACCCCCGTACCCCCGCCCACGACGTGCAGATGGCCTGCGCGACGGGGCTGGAGAGCGTCGGCGTCGTGTCGCTGGCGAACAAGATCACCCTCGGCCAGCTCGACGTCGGCATCGCCGGCGGCGTCGACTCGGCCAGCGACGCGCCGATCGCGGTCAACGACGACCTGCGCCGCGTCCTGCTGCGGGCCAACCACGCCAAGTCCGCGGCCGCGCGGCTGAAGACGCTGACCGGGGTCCGGCCCCGGCACCTCGTGCCGGAGATCCCTCGCAACGCCGAACCCCGCACCGGGCTGTCGATGGGCGAGCATGCGGCGAAGACCGCGCTGGCCTGGGAGATCGGCCGCGAGGAGCAGGATGAGCTGGCCGCGCGCAGCCACCAGCGGCTCGCCGCCGCCTACGACCGCGGCTTCTTCGACGACCTGATCACCTCGTACCTGGGCCAGGCGCGGGACCAGAACCTGCGGGCGGACAGCTCGGTGGAGAAGCTCGCCAAGCTGAAGCCGGTGTTCGGCCGCGGCGAGGGCGCGACCATGACGGCCGGAAACTCGACGCCGCTGACCGACGGCGCGTCCACCGTGCTGCTGGCCAGCGAGGAGTGGGCCGCGCAGCGGCGGCTGCCGGTGCTGGCCTACCTCGGCGAGGTGGTGTCCGGCGCGGTCGACCACGTCAGCGGCGACGAAGGCCTGCTGATGGCCCCGGCCTACGCGGTGCCGAAGCTGCTCGACCGGGTCGGTCTGGGGCTGGGCGACTTCGACTTCTACGAGGTGCACGAGGCGTTCGCCTCGCAGGTGCTGGCGACCCTGAAGGCCTGGCAGGACCCCGAGTTCTGCAAGGACCGGCTCGGCCGCGACGAGCCGGTGGGCGAGATCGACCCGGCGAAGCTCAACGTCAACGGCTCGTCCCTGGCGGCGGGCCATCCCTTCGCGGCGACGGGCGGCCGCATCGTCGCGACCCTGGCGAAGCTGCTCGCGGAGAAGGGCTCCGGCCGGGGCCTGATCTCCATCTGCGCGGCGGGCGGTCAGGGCATGACGGCCATCCTCGAACGCTGACCGGCGGCAGACCCGCAAGAGTCCCGTTCCAGCAGCTCAGGTGTTGTGAGTGCGGTCGGGTCGCGTGAGGGGCTGTTCTGGTCGTCTGGAGCGTGGTGGGCGGGCTTAAGCGGCGCAGTTGCTTTGTCCACCCTCGCAACCGGCACCGCGTCCTGAAGGGATAGCGGTGGCCTCGGACAGCGGCTTTCGCCAGGACTCCGTCGCCATGCATGGCCAGATCCTCGGTGCCCGAAGCGGCCGCCGCACCAGTACCGGCCGAAGATCGCAGATCCCCAACCGGCTCGATTCCGGAGTATCGATCGGTATAGCGATTTTCCTAGACGAGCGAATACGCACCGAGTTGCCGGGAACACACCCATCGCGGTTTCTCGCCGAATATCGAATCAGCGCTAGACGACTGGATACAGTCCGAGGAATGGACCCGGTCCGCAACCCCTTCGCCCCCGGCGCCGGACAGCGGCCCCCCGAACTGGCCGGTCGGGATCGCGAGGTCGACGCCTTCGAAGTCGTGCTCGAACGTGTCGCGCGCAGCCGTCCGGAACGCAGTCTCGTGCTCACGGGGTTGCGCGGCGTCGGCAAGACGGTGCTGCTGGGCGAGCTGCGGTCGATGGCGGTCCGGCGCGGCTGGGGCGCGGGCAAGGTGGAGGCCCGCCCCGAGGCCGGATTGCGCCGCCCGCTGTCCGCTGCGCTGCACCGCGCGATCCGCGACCTCGCGGTCCGGCACCGCGCCCCGGACCGCGTCGAAGAAGTGCTCGCCGTCCTGAAGGCGTTCGCGCTGAAGGCCAATCCGGACGGGGCCAAGCTCCGGGACCGCTGGCAACCGGGCATCGACGTGCCCGCCGCCCAGGGCCGGGCCGACTCCGGGGACATCGAGATCGACCTGGTCGAGCTGTTCACCGAGGTCGCCGAGCTGGCCGCGGACGTCGGCACCGGGGTCGCGCTGTTGATCGACGAGATGCAGGACGTGCAGCCCGCCGACGTCTCGGCGTTGTGCGCCGCCTGCCACGAGCTCTCCCAGTCCGGCGCGCCGCTGGTGGTCGTCGGCGCGGGGCTGCCGCACCTGCCTGCCGTGCTGTCGGCGAGCAAGTCCTACTCCGAGCGGCTCTTCCGCTACGTGCGGATCGACCGGCTGGCCCGCTCGGACGCCGACCACGCCGTCGTCGCCCCCATCGAGCGCGAGGAGGCCGAGATCTCCCCGGCAGCCCTGGACGCCCTGTTCACGATCTCCGGCGGCTACCCGTACTTCGTGCAGGCCTACGGCAAGGCGACCTGGGACGCGGCGGTGCGCGCGCAGATCAGCGACGAGGATGTGCGGCTGGCGGCACCGGAGGCGGAGACGGAACTCGCGGTCGGCTTCTTCGGCTCCCGCTACGAGCGGGCCACGCCCGCCGAGCGCGAGTACCTGCGCGCGATGGCGGAGCTCGTCGAGGGTCGCGACGAGCCCGCGCCGACGGCGTCCATCGCGGAGTACCTGGAGCGCCGCCCGTCCTCGTTGTCCCCGGCGCGCGACAGCCTGATCAAGAAGGGCCTGGTGTACTCGGGCGAACGCGGCCTGATCGCGTTCACCGTCCCGCACTTCGGCCGCTACCTGCTCACACAGGAATAGCCCGGAAGAACCGGTTGCGGACCGCGACCGGCGGCTGGGCATGGCACGCCTTTCCGAGAAGTGATCAGCTGCTGCATCGATAAGCCCAGCTCATCCGGCGTTCTACCGGAGATCTCCCCGAGTGGTCGCCCCGGCCTCTACAAGCATCTAGTGCTGTCTAGCGCTGTTGCTAGACGTGCATATAGATATCGATGGGGTCGCTGGTTCAGGTCGACTTGGAGGTGACCTAAGACACACGTGGATGTGTGTGTAACGAGTAGCCGCCGGGCGTCGATATGCAGGATGACCCCGCGGTGCTGTCGGACCCCCGACCTGGCAGCATCGCGGGGCTTTCCAATTCCGGCGCGCCTGCCGGCATCGGGCACTTCGCCCATCCGCACTTGATAACCCGACGGCCCGGGCGTTATTCCCGGGTGCGCCGATGATCCGTCGATCCGCGAAAGGAGTCTCGGGTGCAAATTGCCATCGTCCTGATCGGAGCCCTGGTCCCCACCCTGGCGGCGACCGCCTACTACGTCCGAGACCGAGCCAGCCGGTGATCACCCGCACCACGGCCGCGGTAGCAGCACCGCGACTTGAGCCATGCCCTTCGGCAGTGCCGGACCGGGGTTGCCGCTCACCGGAGCCGCTTCGGCGCGCACGAACAGCGTTCCCACAGTGGCTGACTTCTTCGCAAACCTTGATGACCTGGTTGCCACGTCCACGGTGACGATCGACCGCTGGCGCGGCCATGCCCATCCGCGCTTTCCGGACGTGGTCTACCCCCTGGACTACGGCCACCTCGACAACTCGCGTTCCAGCGACGGCGCCGAAGTCGACGTCTTCGTCGGTACTGCTCGCGGCGCGGGTGTGATCAGTGTTCTGCTGACCGCTGATCCGCGGAAGCGCGATGTCGAGCTCAAGATTCTCTTGGACTGCACACCCGCCGAAGTCGAGCAGGCGCGCCGGTTCTGCTCCGAAGTGCTCGGGACCGGGGGCCATCTAGTGGAACGGGACGACCTCGCGCGCGGAGATCGCAGCCGTCCCGGGAAGTGAGAAGCGACTCGGAACGCCACCCAGTTGGAACAGTTCTCGCAGGTGGTGTTGTTGACTCCGGGCGTGAGTGCTCAGCAGCAGAAACGCCGTGCCCGTGTGCGCGCCCCCGAACTGGTGGGCCGCCAGTGGTTGAACACCGGTGGCAAGGAGCTCCGGCTCGCCGACTTCCGCGGCAAGGTGCTCGTCCTCGACTTCTGGACCTTCTGCTGCATCAACTGCTTGCACGTGCTCGACGAACTCCGGCCTCTGGAGGCCGAGCTCGCCGATGAGGTCGTCATCGTCGGCGTGCACTCGCCGAAGTTCGAGCACGAGGCCGATCCCGATGCGCTGATCGCCGCCGTCGAGCGCTACGCCGTGCACCACCCCGTGCTCGACGACCCGGAGCTGATCACCTGGCAGAACTACGCCGTCAAGGCCTGGCCGACGCTTGTCGTGGTCGACCCGGAGGGCTACGTCGCGCACGTCGCCGCAGGTGAGGGGCACGTCGAGGCGCTGCGCAGCGTGATCACCGAGGTTGTCGCCGAGCACGCGGCCAAGGGCACGCTGCACCGCGGCGACGGCCCGTACGTGCCGCCGGAGGCACCCGCGACGACGCTCCGCTTCCCCGGCAAGGTCATCGCCCTGCCCGGCGGCAACCTGCTCGTCTCCGACTCCGCGAACCACTCGCTGGTGGAGTTCGCCGCCGACGGCGAGACGGTCGTGCGCCGCATCGGCACCGGTCAGCGCGGTCGCGCCGACGGCGTTGCCGCCGAGTTCGCCGAGCCCGCCGGTCTCGCGCTGCTGCCGCAGCGCGTCGCCGAGCAGGTCGGCTACGACGTGGTGGTCGCCGACACCGTCAACCACCTGCTGCGCGGTGTGCGGCTCGTGGACGGCCAGGTCACCACGCTGGCCGGGACCGGCGAGCAGTGGCGCGACGGCTCGGACAGCGGGCCCGCGCTGGAGACGCCGCTGACCAGCCCCTGGGACCTCGCCTGGTGGGAACCGGCCGGCGGTGTCGTGATCGCGATGGCGGGCAACCACACGCTCGGCCTGTTCGACCCGGTCACCGGCGGGGTCCGGCGGTTCGCCGGGACGACGGTCGAGGGCCTGCGCGACGGCGCGGCGGACGAGGCATTCTTCGCCCAGACGTCCGGGCTAGCCGACGGCGGTGACCGGCTCTGGCTGGCCGACTCCGAGACGTCGGCGCTGCGCTGGGTCGAGGCCGCCGACCGGGGCTTCGCGGTGCGGACCGCCGTCGGCACCGGGCTGTTCGACTTCGGCCACGCCGACGGCACCGCCGACAAGGCGTTGTTCCAGCACCCGCTCGGCGTCGCGGTGCTGCCCGACGGTTCGGTCGCGGTTTGCGACACCTACAACGGCGCCGTCCGGCGCTACGAGCCGGCGACCGGCGAGGTTTCCACGCTGGCCACCGATGTCGCGGAGCCGTCTGGTGCGACCGTGGTGGACGGTGAGCTGGTGGTGGTCGCCTCCGCCGCGCACCGCCTCGAGCGGCCGGTGCCGCCCGGCGTCGCGGCCCGCCTCGTCGAGGGGGCGTCGCAGCAGGTCAAGCGGCCCGCCACGGAGATCGGCAGCGGCGGGGTCGAGCTCGCGGTGGTGTTCACGCCGCCGCCGGGCACCAGGCTGGACGAGCGCTACGGGCCGTCGACGCGGCTGGAGATCACCTCGTCGCCGGCTGAGCTGCTGGTCGAAGGCGCTGGCGTGGGCACCGACCTGACCCGCCGCCTGGTGCTGGCCGATGGCATCGAGCAGGGCGTGCTGCACGTGGTGGCGCAGGCCGCCAGCTGCGATGACGACCCGGCGGTTGAGCACCCGGCCTGCCGTCTGACCAGGCAGGACTGGGGCGTGCCGATCAAGATCACCGCCGCCGGGCCGAAGCGGCTGCCCCTGGTGATGGGCGGCCTCGACACCGAGGCGTGAGCGTCCCGCCAAGATCACCGCACCGGGTGTTGACAGGCCCTGCCGAGTACGCCTCGTACTCGGCAGGGCCTTGGTGTTTCCGCTGGTAGATGCCCGTGAGTCGGGTCGGGCGTGACGGCCCCCGAAAGTGCTCACGGGTCCTGAGCAGCGGAGACCGGCGGTACCCACTGGGGGGATTCGCCGTGGTGTGGCCGGGGAAAGTCGTGCAACGGACCGGGCCCTGGCCGGTTGGTCGCCCGGTGGCGGCAAGTAAACTTTTCGGGTGACCGATGCCAAGCTCGAAATCCAGATGCTGCACGACCGGGTCATGGTGCGCATCTCTCCGGAATCCGGGGAACGCCGCAGCAGCGGCGGCATCGTGATTCCGGCGACCGCCCAGGTTGCCAAGCGGCTGCTGTGGGGCGAGGTCTTCGGTGTGGGCAGTCACGTGCGCACGGTGAAGGTCGGCGACCAGGTGCTGTTCAACCCAGACGAGCAGTTCGAGTTCGAGGTCCAGGGCCAGGCGTACCTGGTGATGCGGGAGCGGGACCTGCACGCCGTGGCCAGCGAACGCACCGAACAGGGCACCGGGCTGTACCTGTAGATCGGCGCCCGAGGCGGCAGCGGGCCCGGCTTACCGGTCGTTTCGCTGTGCGTGCGAGGGTGGTCGCCCCTGGGTCGGTGCCCCACCGGCCGCTGACAGTTCCACGTGCCCCACCGCAGGACCGACACGAGAAGGGGAAGCGGTGCCGGAGAACCACGATCAGCCAAGCGGTGCGGAGCCGTCTACCGAGCGGTTCCGCACCGAGCTCGAGCGCTCCACCGGCGGAGCCCAGCCGGAGAGCAGCGTCGAGCAGACCACGCGGATCCCCCTGGTGCAGGCCGACCTGGAAGCGGGCACTCGGCCCAACCTGCCGGCCAACGGCCATAAGCCCGAACTCCCGAAGCCGGAACCGGAGTCCGACGCCGAGCGCACCGCCCAGATCGCGGCGCTGCCCGCGGACTTCCCCGCCTTACCCATCGGCGATACCCAAGCGATCCCGCGGGTTCCCGCCGAACCCAGCGGCTGGAGCGGCGCCCTGCCGTCCGCCTCGCAGCCCACTGAGCCCGACAAGAAGCGGCGCAGCCTGATCCGGGCCGGTGTCGCCGCCGGTGCCGCAGTCGGCGCGTTGACGCTGCTCTACGTCGGCGACCTGGCTTTGACCAGCGGCACCGTGCCGCGTGGCACAGTGGTGGCTGGCGTCGACATCGGCGGCCTGGACGAGGCCGCCGCCGAGACGCAGCTGCGCGAGAAGCTCGGCCCCGGCGTGAACGAGCCCGTCGAGCTGCGGGTCGGCGACCGCGCCACCACGATCAACCCGGAGCAGGCCGGGTTGCAGATGGATCAGCAGGCGGGCAGCCAGCCGCTGAACCCGTTCACCCGGATCGCCTCGCTGTTCACCACGCACGACGTTGCCCCGGTCAGCCACGGCGACCGCGAGCAGCTGGTGCAGGCACTGGAGCAGATCCGGCCGCAGCTGGACCGGGCGCCCACCGAGGGCATCATCCGGTTCGAGGACGCCAAGCCGGTCGCGGTCGACCCGGTCACCGGCCAGGCCATCGACATGCAGGCGGCCACCGACGAGGTGCTCGCCCACTGGGCCGAGGATGGCGCCGTGCGGCTGCCGTACACCGAGCAGCCCGTGAGCACGACCCGCGAAGGCGTGCAGCGGGCGCTGACCGAGGTCGCGCAGCCGGCGGTGGCCGCGCCGGTGACGGTGCGCGGTGAGGGCAAGAACGCGGTCCTCTCGCCGGAGACGATCGGCGCCGCGCTGCGGTTCGAACCGGACGGCGCGGGTGGGCTGAAGTCCAGCGTGGACCTGCCAACCGCGATCGGCGGCGTCGAGCCGCAGCTGGCGGACACGATCAAGCGCAGCAAGGACGCCGAGATCGTCATGGCGGGCGGCGCCCCCGTGGTCCGGCCGTCCGTCGACGGCATCGGCGTCGACTGGAACAAGAGCTTCGAGCGGATCGACGAGGTGCTCCGCCGCCCGCAGGACCGAACCGTGCAGGCGATCTACGTGCACGAGCCGGCCAAGTTCACCACCGACCAGGCCAACCAGATGGGCATCCGCGAGGTGGTCGGCGAGTTCACCACCAACGGGTTCGAGGCCGCATCGGGTGTGAACATCCGGCGGGTCGCCGAGCAGGTCAACGGCGCGATCATCAAGCCGGGCGAGACCTTCAGCCTCAACGGGCACACCGGGCCGCGCGGGATCGCGCAGGGCTACGTCGAGTCCGGGATCATCGAGAACGGCCGGCCGGGCCGGGCCGTCGGCGGCGGCATCACGACGCTCTACAACGCCTCGTACTTCGCGGGCATGCAGAACGTCGAGCACAAGGCGCACAGCTACTACATCAGCCGCTATCCGGCGGGCCGCGAGGCCACCGTGTTCCAGGGCCCCACCGGCGCGAGCATCATCGACGTCAAGTTCAAGAACGTCGCCAAGAGCGGCATCATGATCACCACCCGCTGGACGTCGTCGTCGATCACGGTGACGCTGTGGGGCACCAAGCAGTTCGACGTGACCTCGCAGACCGGCGAACGGACCAATCCCACGGAGCCGCAGGAGAAGGTCGTGCCGCCGGGCGAGCCGTGCAGCCCGAGCAAAGGCACGCCGGGCTTCTCGGTGAACGACACCCGGACCACCAAGGACCTGTCCACCGGGAAGGTGCGCACCGAGACCCAGCACACGGTCTACAACCCGCAACCGATCATCCACTGCGGGGCTCCGCCACCGCCGCCTGGCTGACCAGCGCTCCCGCGTTTCAGCGGGTGGTCTTGACGAGCAGGCCGGGGTGGTCGGTGCCGTCGACCGGGATCGTCTCGGCGTTCTCGAACCGGAACACGTCCATCGCCAGCACGTGCTGCACGCTGCCGTCGTCCTTGCGGTACCAGCCGTCGGGCACGCAGCCCTGCACGTCCGGGTTGCCGCCGGAGACCAGGTTTAGGTCACCGCCGATCACCGATTCGGCGCCGAGGGCGGCCGCGACGCCGGACAGCTCCCGGCACTGCTCGGCCGCGATCCGGCCGTCGGCCGCAGACAGGTGCGTGGTGCACGCGGAGACCTTCGAGTACGGGACGCAGAGCAGCACCCGCTGCTCGTTGCTGCCGTCCTGGGCGGCGTACTGCCGCTCGACCGGTTCGCCGGCGGCCCCGAGGTCGGGGTGCGTCAGGATCGCGATCCCGTAGTCGCCGCGCCAGTCCTTGCAGGTGTACGGGCCGCCGGTGGACTTGTCGCCGACCGGCGTGAACTCCCACAGGTAGCCGGTCTCGCGCGTCATGCGGGTGATGTCCTGCGCGCAGATCTCGTTTAGCGTCACCACGTCCGGCTGGCGCTGCTGGATCAGCGCGATAGCGGAGTTGACCGCCTTGCCCGCCGAGTAGCAGTCGGCGAAGCCGCTGTTGCAGAGGTTGAGCTGGAGCACGTCGAAGGGCTTGGCCGCTGGGGCCTGCGCCTGGGCGACCGGTACGGCGACGGCAGCGAGCACGGTGAGTGCGGCTGCCACCCACATCGCGGCTGATCGTCGCAGGCCGGGAAGCTTCATCGGGACCTCCTCGGGGCTCGCGGCGCCGCGGGCTCGGCACCCCGTCGAAGTCTCCTAACCAGCGAATATCCGCTCCACCGCCGGATGGCGTATTAGCGACTTGTCGACAAATCCACCCGTCTGGATCACGTTCCGTGTACGAGCAGTGATCGTCTGGACGGGCACGCGAACGTCCTCCGGAGCTGGTCGGTGGCTCCCTGTTGACCAGTCGCAGATACCACATGAAACTGAGTGCCACTCGGCAACCGCGGGCGACAACCCGCACGAACAGGGGAGGTTCGGCGGAGTTCCTTTCGCGTTCCCGGTGCTCGGCTGGCAGTTTTCCGATCGTGGGCCGGATCGCGGCTGGGCCTCGGACGAAAACTTGATGTGTTCGCAATATTCAGCATTGGGATTACGTCTGAACGAGTGGCACCATTCGAACACTCGCGTTCTCACCACTAGGAGTGACATCGTGGCGCGTCGCAGAACACTACGAGCGTTGGCTCTGCTGCCCGCTCTCGCCCTGGCCACCGCCGCGGCGGCGGGCTGTGCCGAATCCACCACCGGCGGGGGCGGCACGGCCGGCGGCGGCGTGGAGGTGATCAAGCCCGGGGTGCTCACGACCTGCACGCACATGGACTACAAGCCCTTCCAGTTCCACGACCAGGGCAAGATCGTCGGCTTCGACGTCGACCTCGTCGACGCGATCGCCAAGGACCTGGGGCTGAGGCAGGAGATCGTCGACACCCCGTTCGAGGGCATCCAGTCCGGCGAGGACCTCAACACCCGGCGTTGCGACGTCGCGGCCGCAGCCATGAGCATCACGCCCGCGCGCGAGGAGAACTTCGACTTCTCCGACCCGTACTTCGACGCCACCCAGGCACTGATGACGAGGAAGGGCTCGGGCGTCCACAGCCTCGCGGACCTGCGCGGCAAGAAGCTCGGCGTGCAGCTCGCCACCACCGGCGAGAAGTACGCGAACGACAACAAGGACGCCAACGGCTACGAGGTCGTCCAGTTCGAAGACCTGCCCCTGTCGGTGACCGCGGTGGAGACCGGCCAGGTCGACGCGGCGATCAACGACAACAGCGTCTTCGGCGACTTCGTCAAGACCAACCCCAACGTCGAGATCACCAACGAGTTCACCACCGGCGACCAGTACGGCATCGGCATGGCCACCGGCAACACGGCGCTGAAGGACCGGGTCAACGCGGCGCTGAAGAAGCTCAAGGAGAACGGCGAGTACGACAAGATCTACGAGAAGTGGTTCGGCAAGAAGCCGCAGTGACGGCGAGCGATCGGCCGCAGGCCGCAGCAGGCATCGCCGGACCGCGACCGCGGCCGGCCGCGCCGGACTCCTGCCGATCCGCGTGGCCCGATCGCCGACCGCGATCCGGCCCGCCAGCAGCGGGGCCGGCGGGCGCTCCACCGCCGGCCCCGAACACTGATCAGGAGACTTCATGACAACCGACACCGAGCGGCCCAAGTCGGGGCTGGGCCGACGACAGCGGGCGCGGCTGAACCGCGGCATCCAGTACGCCGTGCTGATCGTGGTCATCGTGGTCGCGGCCGTGGTCGCCGACTGGGGTTCCATCGCTCGCGCGTTCTTCAACGTCGACGTGGCGGTCGCGCAGTTCCCGGGCGTGATCACCACGGCGCTGGTGAACACCATCATCTACACCGCGCTTGGCTTCGGCTTCGGCCTGGGACTGGGCATCCTGCTGGCGTTGATGAAGATGTCGCCGGTCGGGCCGTACCGGTGGATCGCCACCGGCTACATCGAGCTGTTCCGCGGCCTGCCCGCGCTGCTGGTGTTCATCGCGCTGGGCTTCGGCGTGCCGATCGCTTTCCAGCTGCGGTTCGACATCTACTCCACCGCGATGCTCGCGCTCGGCCTGGTCGGCGCGGCCTACATGGCCGAGACCATCCGGGCGGGCGTGCAGGCGGTGCCGCGCGGCCAGATCGAGGCGGCGCGCTCGCTGGGCATGTCGCCGACCCGCACCATGATCACCGTGGTGATGCCGCAGGCGTTCCGGATCATCCTGCCGCCGCTGACCAACGAGCTGATCCTGCTCACCAAGGACTCGTCGCTGATCTACCTGCTCGGCCTGGCCAGCGACCAGTACGAGCTGGCGAAGTTCGGCCGGGCGGCGCTGAACGAGTACGCGTCGCTGACGCCGCTGCTGGTGGCGGGCCTGTGCTATCTGATCATCACGATCCCGCTCTCCCGGGTTTCCGTCTTGCTGGAGCGCAAGTACGGCGGGGTGCGGACGAAGGGGGCCACGGCGTGAGCGACGTGATGATCGACATCTCCGGGCTGGGCAAGTCGTTCGGCTCGTTGGAGGTGCTCCGCGGCGTCGACCTGCAGGTCGAGCGCGGCGAGGTGGTGTGCATCATCGGCCCGTCCGGGTCCGGCAAGTCCACCCTGCTGCGCTGCGTGAACCTGCTGGAGGAGCCGAGCGCGGGCAAGGTCGTGGTGGGCGGCACCGACCTCACCGACCCGGACACCGACCTCGACGGCGCCCGCCGGCACGTCGGCATGGTGTTCCAGCAGTTCAACCTGTTCTCGCACCTGCACGTGCTGGACAACCTGACCGTGGCGCAGCGGAAGGTGCTGGGCCGGGACAGGGTGGCGGCCGAGAAGATCGCGCGGGAGAACCTGGCCCGCGTCGGGCTCCTGGAGAAGGCCGACGCCATGCCGGCCCAGCTCTCCGGCGGTCAGCAGCAGCGGGTCGCGATCGCGCGAGCGCTGTCGATGAACCCGAAGGTGATGCTGTTCGACGAGCCGACCTCGGCGCTGGACCCGGAACTGGTCGGCGATGTGCTCGGCGTGATCCGGGAGCTCGCCGACGAGGGCATGACGATGCTCGTGGTCACCCACGAGATGCAGTTCGCCCGCGAGGTGGCCGACCGGGTGCTGTTCATGGACGGCGGCGGGATCGTCGAGCAGGGGCCGCCCGCCGAGGTCATCGGCGCGCCGAAGGAGGAGCGCACCCGCACCTTCCTGGCCCGCGTCCTCGACCCGACCCACGCCCACCCGACTCCGGAGTGATCCCGCCCGTACCGCACTGCTGCGAACCCCCGGCACCGCCCGAACCAGGGCGGATCGCCGGGGGTTTCACGTGGAACCGGCACTAGGCCATCCCGGTGCACTGCGCCGGGATGTCGCAACCAGGTGTCGAGGTCGAACGTCCGAGCTCTGTGGAACCCGTTTCCAGGCCCGTTCTGCGCGGCGCGGGTGGCCGCGTCGGGCGAGGAAGATCAAATCGATTCCAAACGGGCTAATTCCACAGCTGGTCGATCAGCTACGTTTCGTGTGATCGACACGTTGGGACAAGTTCGGGGGCGAGGGTGCCGGTCGTCAAGCCGTGGGACAACAACGGTCCGCTCACCACTGCGGAGCAGCGGTTCGAGGATTTGCTCCGGCAGGGCAGAGCGGATCGCGCGCCCCAGGACGCCGCTCCGCCGCTGGACGTGCATGCCCCGTGGCACCTCCAGGACCAGGAGATCCGCGGCGAATACCTCGCCCGCCGCCTGGCCGAGTCCTTGGAAGAGCCCGGCTGGCGGCCCTTCGCCCGGCGCAGCGGCGGCCAGCAGCAGGTGATCGCGATCGAGGACGCCGTGATCACCGGCCACCTGGACCTGCGCGCCACCGACCTGCCGTACCTGCTGGAGTTCGTCCGCTGCCGGTTCGAGCAGGCCCCCGACCTGCGGCAGGCCAACATCGCCGGCCTGGTGCTCTGGCACTGCCGGTTCCCCGGCATCGACGCCCGCAACCTCAACACCAGCAACGACACCGTGCTGCGCAACTGCACGAGCGTCGGCGGCATCGTCGACCTCGCCGACGCCCAGCTCGGCGGTTCCCTGCTGCTCAACGACAGCGAGCTGCGCAACCCCGGCGGCCGCGCCGTCTACGGTGACCGCCTGACGGTCAACGGCGCGCTGCTCGGGTTGCGGCTGCGGACGTCCGGCGAGATCCGCATCCCCGGCGCGAAGGTCGGCGGCAACCTGAACTTCTCCGGCGGGTCGCTGCGCAACCGGGGCTACTACGCGCTGAACGCGAACGGGATCCAGATCGGCGGCAGCCTGCGCTGCGACGTCGACCCGCTCACCCGCCAGCCGTTCACCGTCGCCGGGATCCTGTTCCTGCCCAGCGCGCACATCGCCGGCGACCTGCGGTTGCGCGACGCGGTGCTGGAGCCGGGCGTCGCTCCCCCGCGCCGAGGCGAGTCCCAGTACGACGACCCGACCAGCACGCTGGTCGTCGACCGCGGCGACATCCGCGGTGACGTGCAGATCGACCAGGGCTTCCGCAGCGGCGGCACGATCCGGATGGTGAGCGCGAAGGTCGGCGGCGACCTGCGGATGTCCGGCGCGCACATCGACCTGAGCTGGTCGCGCTCGGCGAAGGCCTCGGTCGAGCAGCCGCTGCGCGCGGTGCACATCGACGGCACCGAGATCCTCGGCAACCTGGAGGCGTCGCGGGTCGACCTGCACGGCCAGGTGCGGATGATCGACGTCCGGGTGCACGGCAGCTTCCAGCTGAACCGGGCGAAGCTGCACGGCCCGCGCATCGATGTGCTGCAGGCCAGCCGGATCGTGGTCGGCAGCAACATGGACTGCCGGGACTCCGACGTCGTCGGCTCGATCCAACTGCAGGGCGCCCAGATCGGCGCCAACGTCGACCTGCGCTCGGCGCACCTGACCAAGCCCGCGTGGCACCGCCACCGGATGGCCTACAAGTCCTCTGTGGACTTGCGCGCGGCCAACATCGCGCGAGACCTGGTGTGCGCGGCGGGCAGCAGGCCGTTCGTCGCCGAAGGCGAGGTGCAGTTGCGGCGGGCCGAGATCGGGCGGCAGGCGAACTTCCACGGCTGCCGCCTCGGCGACGGCTCGAGCCGCAACGCGATCAACGCCTTCGGCTTGGTAGTGCAGGAGCTCACGCTGCTTCCGGAGATCGCGCCGCAGGGCCGGATCATGCTGCGGCAGGCGCAGTGCGAACTGCTCGCGGACAACTCGCAGCTGTGGGCGGCATCCGGCGGCGTCGACGTCGAGGACTTCGCGTACGACAACTTCACCACCACCATCGAGCCGACCGACCGGGCCGCGGTCCGGGAGCGGCTCGACTGGCTGCGCGCCAACTCCGGCGGCCGCTACCAGCCTGGGCCGTACGACCAGCTGGCGCGGGTGTTTCGCGGCAACGGCAACGAGGAACACGCGGCGGAGGTGCTGATCGAGAAGCAGAAGCGCCGCTACCAGGCGATCACGGCGGCGACCCGCCCGGCGTTCCGGTTACCGGTGCGGTTGTGGAGCGCGCTGCAGCTGATCACGGTCAGCTACGGCTACCGCCCGCTGCGCGCCCTGATCTGGTTGGTGTTGCTGACCGCGGCGGGCACCACCTGGTTCGAGTCCCACAAGCTGGAGCCGATCAACGAGGAGGACCACCCGGTGTGGAGCCCCCTCCTGTACACAGTGGACCAGCTGGTGCCGATCATCAACCTCGGCCACGACGTGATGTGGCAGGCCCACGGCAATTCGCAGTGGATCACGGTGGTCCTGATCGCCTCGGGCTGGATCCTCGCGACCACGGTCGCCGCGGGCATCACCAGAGCCCTCCACCGAGAACTCTAGGGAAATATCGATCAAAACTCGTTTTTCGTGGCGGTGCGGGTAGCGGAACCTCAGAAGCCGTCTCGGCTCCGGGATCCCGGACTTGTGCATGACGCGGCGTCCGGACTGTCCTCGCAGTCGTGGCGCGGCTGCGGATCGGCCAGGATGAAAAACGCTCAAAGGAATACGGGCCTTCGACTTCCATTGAAATTGCGGCGGAGCACGTCGCGTCGCTCGACGATCGGGTGAATTCTCGCGCCGTTGGGATCTTGTCGTGCTAGATCAAGCTGGCCAACGCCCAGCTCATGCAGGAGGCCCACGTGGGATCTCATCTCGGTCGTCTCGCCCAACTAGGTTCTGCCCTCGCCGTGGCGGGGGCGCTGCTTGCGCCCACCGCGCACGCGGCCGACGAGTTCGAATACGTGGCCGTGGGCGATTCGGCGGCCGCCGGGCCGCTCACTCCGAACCCCGACCCGAACCTGCTCTGCTTCCGCTCCAGGGAAAACTACCCGCGGGTGGCGGCCAGGCTGATCGGCGCGAAGCTTACCGACGTCTCCTGCTCGGGCGCGAAGATCGAGGACTTCTCCGGCAGGCAGCACGGCATCATGGCCCCGCAGTACGACGCGCTCAACGACCGGACCGACCTGGTGACCGTCACCATCGGCGGCAACGACGTCGGCCTGGTGCAAGCGGCGGTTTCCTGCATGAACCTGCTGCCGGAACCGGTCGGCTCGTCGTGCGCGGACGAGTTCACCGCGGGCGGCCGGGACGAACTGGCGGAGCGGATCGCGGCGCTCGAACCGCGCTTCGACGAGGCGCTCGCGCAGATCAGCCGCCGGGCCCCGAAAGCCGAGATCGTGGTCGTCGGCTACGGCACCTACCTCCGGCCGGGCGGCTGCTACCCGAAGGAACCGATGTGGGCGCGCGACGCGGACTACATTCAGTCCAGTGTGGACAAACTGAGCGCCATGCTCGGTTCGCGGGCGGCGGCGCACGGCGCGGAATTCGTCGACCTCGGCCCGGTCAGCGTGGGCCACGACGTCTGCGCCGCCCCGGCGGACAAGTACTACGAGGGCGTCATCCCGACCTCTGTGGCGGCCCCGCTGCACCCGAACGCAAAGGGCATGCTCGCCTTCGGCCGAGCCGTCGCGGAAGCCGTACAGCACACCCGGTCCTGACACGACCCAGAAGGCCCCGCAGCCTTGGGTTGCAATGATCCCTGGAATCCGCCACCAGCTGCGGGGGCCTTCTGTTGTTACGCGATCGAGCTCGTGCGGATGTGCCCGGGGAAGAACGCCTGCGCCACCGCTTCACCCAGCTCGCGGGGGTCGGGCCCGCCGAGGTGGCGGCGGAAGCGGTCCAGGTACAGCCAGAGCCGGCACCCCCGGTCGTTGCGGCCGCGCGCGGTCGCCAGCGCGAGCGCGTGCTGGATGTTGTTTTCTTCGGCCCGGAACCAGCTCCGCGCCGCCTGCGCCGTTGGCAGGTCGGGCAGCTCGGCGAGCGGGTGCGCGGCGTGCTGCCCGGGCCGCCGCGCCGAACCTTCGACCGCGCGCAAGCCGCTTTCGGCGGCGTGCAGGTAGTAGTCGAGCAGCCGGGTGATCGCGGCCTCTCGGTCGGCTGCGGGCTCCGCCGCGGCGAGGGCCGCCGCGTGCAGCCGGACCAGGGCGTGCCGCCCGTACCGGCCGGGGCCGGTCACGTGCAGCAGGTTGACCGCCACCAGGCTCTCCAGCCGGGCCTGGTTGTCCCGGAGCGTGGTGCCCGCGAGCGCGGCGGCCGCGAAGTAGTCGACCTCGGCGCCAGGGTGCTCGCCCAGCAGCCGGAACAGCCGCGCCGACGCGGCGTCGAGCAGTCGGTAGCTGGTGGTCAGGGCGGTGCGGATACTCCCGCCGGAATCCGGCAGCGAAAGCCTGGTCAGCCGGTAGCGCTCGTCGGAGTAGCTGTCGACCACCGAGCGGATCGTGAAGTGCGGATGGCTGGAGCCGCGGGTGGCGACGATCCGCAGCGCCAGCGGGAGCCGGTCGCACAGCTCCGCCAGCTCGGCAGCGGCGGTGGGTTCGGCGGCGACCCGCTCGGCGCCGAGCAGCAGCCGCAGAACGGCGACCGCCGCCTCCCGGTCCAGCACCGGCAGCGACAGCCGGACCGCTCCTTCGGTGGCCACCAGGTCGTCCAAGCGGCTCCGGCTGGACACCAGCACCACGCAACCCGAGTTGCCCGGCAGCAGCGGGCGGATCTGCGCGGCCGAACGCGCGTTGTCGAGGACCACCAGCAGCCGACGGTCCGCCAGCACCGAGCGGTATAGCGCGGCGCGTTCGTCGAGGTCGTCGGGGATCCGCGCGGCAGGCACCCCGAGCGCGCGGAGGAAACCGCTGAGCGCCTGCTCCGGCGCCACCGGATCCGCATCGTCGAACCCGCGGAGGTCGACGAACAGGCAGCCGTCCTCGAAGTCCGCGGCCACCTGGTGCGCCCAGCGCAGCGCGAGCGCGGTCTTGCCGACGCCCGCAGGACCGGTGAGGATCCGGATCGGGCCGTCGTCGTCCAGCGCCGCGTCCAGCTGCGCGAGTTCGGTGCCGCGGCCCACGAAACCCCGGTTCTCCCTTGGTAATTGCGAGGGAACGCGAGCCTGCGGCCGTTCGTCGTCGGCGCCGAGCACGGTGCGGAATGCCTCCTGCAGGCCGACTCCGGGGTCGACGCCGAGCTCGTCGGCGAGGCGGATCCGCGTGTCGCGGAAGACGTCGAGCGCCTCGGCCTGTCGACCGGCCTGATGCAGGCTCAGCGCCAGCAGCTCCACCAGGGGCTCGCGCAGCGGCCGCATCGCGACGGCTTCCCGGAGTTGGTCGATCGCCTCGGCGGCGCGACCGAGCCGGTTCAGCCGCCGGGCCAGCTCGTGCACCGCAGTGACCACCGACTCGTCCAGCCGGTCCGAGGCGTCGCGGCGCAGGCCCTCTGCCTCGACGTCGGCTAGGGGCGGGCCGCGGCGCAGGGCCAGCGCGGCGCGCAGCAGGTCGACGGCCTCGTCGTCGGACGCGTCCCTGGCGTCCGTGATCAGGTCCTCGAACCGCGTCACGTCGAGCAGTGCGCGGGGCGCGAGCAGCAGGTAGCCGGGGAAACGGGTAACAAGTTTCACGCCGTCGCCGAGGTCTTTGCGCAGCTGGGCGATGTGGCCTTGCAGCGAGGCTCTGGCCGTGGGCGGTGGATCGCCGTTCCAGGCGATGTCCATCAGCCGGTCGACGGAGACGACGCGGTTGAGCTCGATTGCCAGTGCGGCAAGGATATTGCGCCGTTTGGCGGCACCGATGGCCGCCGTCCTCCCGTCCGCCCGCAGCAATTCAACCGGGCCCAGCAAGCGAATCTGCAGTTGTGGTCGGGTTCTCGGAGAAGACATCTGTTCCCCGATCGAGTCGTTCGCCGGCGAGTGCACCGGCCAACGCGCGCGTTGGTCTGGCGTTGGTCCGGCATTGGCGGTTTGTGCGATCATAGCCAGGTGATGTCTTGTCTGGGGGATTCATGAGCGAAGACGTCGAAGAACCGGCAAAGCTTGCGCTCGCTCGGTCCGTCTCCGGCGTCAGGCACTTGCGCCGGGCGGTGAAAGCGCAAGGTTTGCGCCTGGATCCAGTGGCGGGTGCGGAGATCCTCGCTGCACTGGAGGATCAGTTGTCCGCAGTGGACGACTGGTTGGCCAAGTCCGCTTCGCTCAACCAGCACGCGCCGTTGGGGCAGAACCCGGTCGGCGAGGCCATGTCGGCGAAGTTCGCGACCCGTGCCGACGGCCACGAGAACTCCTTCAACGCAGTGCTCACGAGATACCGCGAGGTCCTGGAGGCTGCCCGCGACGCCATCGTCGACGCGATGCGCGTGTACCGGGAGATCGAGGAGAACGCGTCGGACTCCTTCCGGAAGCTCGTTTGATGGGACCGGGTTTCGGCCGGGCGCACCGATCCGTAGTCGAGGGGGAAAGATCGGACATGACTCAGGAGACCACTGGGCCGGACGCCGACTTCGCGTTGACCGAGACGCAGAACTGGGCCTCGCGCAGCCACCGCGAGCTCTACGAGGCGGTGCACGCCGGCAACGATCCCGGTCGCGTCGGCCAGCTGGCCGATGAATGGAACCGGCTGAGCCGCGATCTGGCCGAATCCGCTACGCGCATGGGCGAGCGGCTGCGAGCCACCGAAGCGGGCTGGCAGGGCGAGGCCGCCGACGCGGCGCGGTCGGCGATCCAGCAGCTGGCCGACTGGAACCACGACGCGGGCACGACGGCAGGTGCGCTGGGGGAGCGGATCGCGGTGCAGGGGCGGATCATGGAAACGGCCAGGGCCGAGATGCCCGAGCCGGTCGGGGGCGGCGAGACGCTCAACGCGGTGGCGCTCGTGAGCTACACCACCGGCAACTTGGAGGCCTTCAAGAAGGCCTGCGTCGATTTGAAGGCCCACCGCGACCGATCCGACTCCGCTCACCAGCAGGCGGTCCAGGTTATGACCTGGATGGAGGACCAGTCCCGCAACATCGACGGCGACACCCCGAAGTTCACTCCCCCGCCGAACCCAATGGGGAACGACGAGCCGGTGCACCGGACGCGGCAGCTCCTGGGCGAGCGCGCCAAGCTGAAGCCCTGGAACGTGGACAGGGCTCCGGAAGCGCCGGACTCGACCCTCCCGAACTCGGCGCCAGGCGACGTTCTGGCAACCCAGCGCCTGACCGCTGCGGTGCCGGTCGAGCCTCTGCCGGGCGACGTCTCGGCAACCCAGCCCCTGACCGCGAAGGTGCCGCTCGACCCGACGCCGTTCCATGCGCCGAACCCCAGCAGTACCGGGCCGATGGATGCGCCGGCGCCGTCCTTCCCGGCCCCGGCGCCGGGCGGCCCCACATCATTTGATGGCCCGACGCAGTCGTTTCGGCCGCCGGCCATTCCGCCCCCCGGGGACTACCAGCCCAAGACCACGACCCCCCAGGGCATTAACGGGCCCTACCCGCCGGGCAACCTGCCGCCGATCGGCGACGATCGGCGGCACCAGCCACGGCCGTTCCAGGGACCGGACGGCCCCTACCCGACCGGACCGCGCGTGAACCCCGGACCCGGCGATCCGCGCGGCGGGTGGCGCGGGCCGATCCCGCCGATCCCCCGCCCCGGCGGTGGGGGCGGGCCCGCGCTGCCCAGCACGGGTTCCGGCTCGGGCGGCTCGGGCGGTTCGGGCTTTCGCGGTGGACCGGGCGGCATGCCGGGTGCGGGCGGCGGTTCCGGTGTGGGCCCGGGCGGATCGTCGGGCGTCGGCTCCGGCGGCGGGTCGGGCACCGGCCGCGGTCCCGACGGCGGGTTCGGCGGTCGCGGAGCATCAGGCATGCCCGGTCAGTCCGGCATGGCGGGCGCCGGGATGGGGCCGATGGGCGGCAAGCGCGGCCAGAACGAAGACCAGGAGAAGGAACGCACCAGCAAGTACGTCGAGGGCGGCCCGGTAGTCGAGGTGCCTGGCGCCGACCTGCCGCCGCCGGTGATCGGCGAGGGCAAGCGGAAGAAGCAGCAGGACCAGCGATGACCGCGACAACAGCGCCGGACTTCGTGCTATCCGCCGCCGAATTCGACCTCGTCCACGGCGCGCTCGGGCTGGGCCGCGTCCCGTTCCCGCTGGAGGTGCCGAGCCTCGGCGCGACGATGGAGGAGCGCGCCGAGCTCGCCGCCGATGCGTTCCGGTCGCTGTCCGGCCGCGGGTACGCGACGGGCGACCAGCTCGACCCGCGGCTGGCGGATTTGCTGCTGTTGCTCGACGAGCACGACACCTCGGTCGACGTGGTGGGCCACCTCGGGGGTCCGGTGCAGGCCCTGGCCGCCGTCGCCGGGCGCACCGGCGTGCTCGCGCAGCTGGTGGCCGACGAGCTGCACCTGACGGAGATCCGCCCGACCTCGTTGGCGATGTCGGCCGTGAGCGTGCTGCCGCCCGCCGAACCCGGACCGTTGCGGTCGCTGTCCCTGCGCCAGGAGCAGCTGACCAGCGCGCTCGAAGAGGACGAGGACGACCCGTTCGGCGGGGACTACGACGACGAGACAGCGCTGGCCAGGGCCGGTCTGTCCGCGCAGGACGCCGCGACGCTGGCCGAGCTGGCGAACACCCGTTGCGCCGGTGGGCAGTTCGGCGTCACGCACCGCTCGGCGCGGGCGTCGACGCTGGTCACCTGGTTCGACACGCCCCAGGGCCGTTACCTGATGGTCAGCCAGGATTCCTGGCTCAGCATCAGCCCGGCCGACAACCGGCGCGTCGAGCGCCGACTGGCCGAAGTCCTGTCCAAGCTGGACTGAAGTACCGAGGGGAAGCGCCATGACGTTCGAGGTCGTCACCGAGGAGCTGACCGCGCACGCCAGCCACCTGGATGGCTTGACCGATCGAATGGACACCGCGATCTCGGCTGCCGAGGCCGTGAGCATGTCCGACGAAGCGTACGGACTCCTGTGCTCGTTCCTACCGCCCATCATCAACCCGATGGAGCAGGAGGGCATGGACGCGTTGAAGGCCGCGAAGGAAGGCATCAGCGTCACGGCGGACAACGTGCGCCAGACGTCCAAGGCGTACCAGGAAATCGACGAGGCGGGTGCGGATAACTTCTCGCAGTTCGACGAGGCCGTCCGGGTGAAGGAATCGGCAGTCGCGCTGCGCGAGCCGGTTGGTGAGACCACGGGGTTCAGCCGCGCGTCGTCGCCTGTGGAGGCAACGGCGGCCTATCGCCCGATGGAGCATGGTGAGCCGGCGTCGTACACCCCGGCGGAGCGGGGTGAGCCGGCGTCGTACGCGGCGTCGTACACCCCGGCGGAGCAGGGTGAGCCGGCGTCGTATCGCCAGGCGGAGCAGGTCGAGCCGTTCGCGACATACCGTAGGTCGTTCGAATCCGGTTGAGCCCGTGCAGCGTCAGGCAGCGGCGGAACCCATGGGGTTAAGCCGTGGTGAGGTGCCTTCGGCGCCGTTCCAGGGCAGCAGGCAGATCGCGGAGTAGAAGCTTTTTGGAGGTTGTGCGATGCCGGGCGAGAGCCGGGGTGGGTTCGCTGCGATCGGGGCCGACCCCGACGATGCCGAGCAGCGGATCCAGGAGTGGGCGCAGGGTTTTGCCGACAAGGCCCGGCGCTACCAGGAAATGCAGGCGGAGACCGAGCAGTTGCGGCTGACCGCGGCCAGCCCGGACGGCCGCATCAAGGTGACGGTTCGCGCCGACGGCAGCGTCACGGACCTGGAGTTCACCGACAAGGTCCGCACGATGGCGCCGTCCGAGCTCGCCGCGCAAATCCTGTCCACGATGCACCGTGCGCAGTCCGACATCGCGAGCCGGGTCGGCGAGACGATGTCCGCGCATCTCGGGGACGAGGACCCGCAGACGCGCTCGATGATGTTGGACAACCTGCGCGAGCGGTTCCCCGAGCAGCCCGAGGATCAGGAGCCAGAGCAGCCGGAAACCCCGTCGAAGTGGCAACTTCCGGCCGACGAGGAAACCCCGAAGCCGCCGCCCGCGCCCCCGGCTGCCGGGCCGACGCCGCCTGCGGCACCGCCGAAGCGGCCCCGCTTCGAAGACGAGGACGACTTCGGCCCCGACTTCGACCCGCTGCGGGACTGACGCCACCTGACCTTGCCCGTTCTTCCAACCCCGGAGTGATGCAGTGACGAATCCGTTGGTCGCTGAGCGACAGGACTCGACGCAGGCGTTCAGCGGTGTGCCGATCCTGGAGTCGGTGAACGACACGAAGCAGGCCATCGAAAGCGGTGACTGGGCTTCCGGTGTGCTTGGCGTGGCGGGCACAGCGATGGACGCGGTCAGCATGGCGATGGACCCCTTCGGCTCGATCCTCGCCGCCGGGGTCGGCTGGCTCATGGAGCACATCGGCCCGTTGTCCGACGCGCTTGACGCCCTGACCGGCGACGCCGACGAGATCAAGGCCCACTCGGAAACCTGGCAGAACATCGCCACCGAACTGGGCGAGATCAACACGGAGATGGCCAACCTGGTCAACAGCGACACCGCCGGTTGGACCGGCGAGGCCGCGGATGCTTACCGGGCGCGCAGCGAGGACACGGCGAAGCTCATCGAGGCCGCCCAGAAAGCGGCCGAAGGGGCCTCGGGCGGGATCAGCACCGCGGGCGAGGTCGTCGCGACGGTTCGAACCCTCGTCCGCGACATCATCGCCGAACTCGTCGGCCGCCTGATCTCCTGGGCGCTGCAGGTCCTCGCCACGCTGGGCATCGCGATGGCCTGGGTAGTGCCGCAGGTGGTCGCGGCCGTGGCGAAGACCGTTGCCAAGATTGCCGATATCACCACCAAGCTGATCAAGGCGATGAAGGCGCTGTCGCCGTTGCTGAAGAAGCTCGGCACTTCCTTCGGCGACGCCAAGAAGGCCCTGAACAAGATCAAGTCCAATGACGGGAAGGCCGAAGGCCCGAATAGCCCGGCCCCGACCAAGCCGTCGTCCGCCGACGGTCAGAGGCCGAGGTCGTCCCCGGACAACGGTCCGGCCTCGACCAAGCCGTCGTCCGACGACGGTTCGACGTCGAAGCCCACGCCCGAGGGCGGTCCGGCGCAGACCAAGCCATCCGGCGCCGGACCGGGCAGCAGCGCGCCCGGTACGCCGACGAAGCCGAGCGATCCCGATGGCGGCAGCTCTCCGACGACGCCGTCGAACAGCAAACCGAACGGCTCCGGCAACAAGCCGGGCAATCCCAGGGACCGTTCGATTCCGGGGGAGGACATCTGTACGGGCGGCTCCGAACCGGTCGACCTGGCCACCGGTCACGTGGTGATGACCGAGATCGACCTGGAAATCCAAGGCCCGCTGAGCCTGGTGCTGAAGAGGATGTACATCTCGTCGTACCGCGCGGGGCGGTGGTTCGGTCCGTCGTGGACCTCGACGCTGGACCAGCGGTTGGAGGTCGACTCGGAGAACGTCTGCTACTTCTCCCCGGACGGCATGATCCTGGTCTACCCACTGCCGCCAGCGGATTGCGAGATGCTGCCTATCGAAGGACCGCGGTGGCCGTTGAGCGTGCGGGACGGCGGCGGTTACAGCCTGGAGAAGCCGCAGCAGGAGGAGATCCTTCACTTCGGTCCGCTGGGCGAGCGCGACCGGGTCCTGCCGTTGCTGGCGGTCGAGGACGCCGGCGGTCGGCGGATCGACATGGCATTCCGACGGGTACCGGGTGGAGATCGACAGCGCCCGGGAACGGGTCACGGCCGTTCGCGTGGTCGACCGCGAAAACGATCTCAACGTGCTGGTGATGCGGTACGGCTATGACGACCGGGGACGCCTGAGCGAGGTGGTCAACTCCTCGGGCAAGGCGCTGTTGTTCCAGTACGACAGCGCGGGCAGGCTGACGGAGTGGCAGGACCGCAACGGGTTCTGGTTCCGCTACATCTACGACGAGCACGGCCGCTGCGTCCGGACGGTGGGCGACAAGGGCTTCTTCGACTCCACCTTCGCTTACGATGGGTCGATCACCCGGTACACCGATTCCCTGGGCGGTATCAAAGAGTTCGAGTTCAACGACGCGAAGCAGCTCGTGCGGGAGTCCGATGCGCTCGGCAACACCACGCTGTCGACGTGGGATCGCTACGACCGGTTGCTCTACCGGACCGATCCGCTGGGCCGAACCACGTACTACCAGTACGACAGCCTGGGCAAGCCGAGGTGGATCGCGCGCCCGGACGGAAGCACCGTCCGGCTGAACCTCGCCGACGACGGCACCGTCGAGTCGATCGAGGTGAAGGGTGATGAACGCGCCTGGACCCGTGCCTACGACGACGAGGCGTTGGACCCGTTGTGCGGAAAGGTGGGCGTAGCACCGCAACTCAGCGTCGAAAGCATCCGTTCTGGACGTGCCGAGACCACCGAACCGGAACTCAACGAGCCCGGCCCCCGGCTGCTGGACCTGTTCGGACGCCCCCGGGAGACGACGACGCCGGCTGGCGGGCGGATCCAGCTCGGCTGGACCGTGGAAGGCCGTCGTTCCTGGCGCGTCGACTCGCTGGGCAACAGGGTGCAATGGGGCTACGACCCCGAGGGCAACCAGATCGCGCAGACCGACGAGATGGGCCGAGTGACCGCCACCGAGTACGGCCCGTTCGAGGTCGAGCTGGCCAGCGTCGACCAGACCGGGGCACGCACCACGCGAACCTACGACACCGAGCGGAGGCTGACCTCCGTCACGAATCCGCAGGGCCAGACCTGGCGCTACGTCTACGACCTCGCGGGCAGGGTGATCGAGGAACACGATTTCGACGGCCGGGTGCTGCGCTACGTCTACGACCTGGCGGGACAGCTCGTCCGCTCGGTCAACGGTGTGGGCGAGGAGACCGAATACGTCTACGACGCGCTCGGCAACCTGATCGAGTGGCGGGCTCCGTCGGGCGTCACCAAGTACGCCTTTTCACCCGTCGGCCACCTGATCCGGGCGACCAACGACGACGCCGTCCTCGAGTTCGAGCGGGACGACCAGGGGCGGATCACCGCGGAGACCATCAACGGCCGGTCGGTCACGTTCGATTACGACAGCCAGCATGGCGTGATCCGGCGGCAGACGCCGTCCGGGGTGACCAGTTCCTGGAACTACGACGCCGCGGGTCGGCCGACCGGCCTGTCCTTCGCCGGGCATTCGCTGAACTTCGGCTACGACGCCGCCGGTCAGCAGATCAACCGTTCGGTCGACGGCGCGGTGACTCTGGTGCAGTCGTACGACGGCGAGCAGCGGCTCACCTCGCAGGTGGTTGCGGGACGCTCGGGCCAGCACGTGCTGCGGCGACGGTTCCGCTACCGACCCGACGGCAAGCTGATCGGTACCGACGACGGGCTCTCCGGGAGCATTCGCTACCAGATCGACCCGTCCGGCCGGGTGGTCGAAGTCATCGCACCGGACCGGCAGGAGAGCTACCGGTACGACGGTTCGGGCAACGTCGTCGCGTCGAACGGCCTCAACGATGCTGAGACCGGTCCACGGCGCTATGCGGGCAACAGCCTGATCGCCGCCGGGGCGGTCGCCTTCCAGCATGACGCGCAGGGGAGGCTGGTCGTCCGCGCCGACAACGCTGGCCGGAATTGGCGCTATGCGTGGGATTCCTACGACCGGCTGATCGCTGTGACGACCCCGGAGGGTGTCGTCTGGCGGTACCGGTACGACCCGGTCGGCCGGCGGATCGCCAAGCAGCAACTCACTCCCGACATGTCCGCGGTGGCCGAGCAGACCGACTTCACCTGGGACGGCGGGACGCTGATCGAGCAGGTGCACACCGATGCCAACGGCCGCCGCACGGTGACGACCTGGGCGCATCATCCCGACGATGACGCACCCGTCGCCCAGCTCGAGCGCGGCGCGGATGCGCCGGAGCGGTTCCACTCGGTCATCACCGACCCGGTGGGGACGACGACCGATCTGGTCGATCCCAGCGGAATGCTCACCTGGCACGGCCGAAACAGCCTGTGGGGCAGGGCACTGCCCGCGCAGCCGACCGCAGCCAGCACGCCGCTGCGGTTCCCCGGCCAGTACGCCGACCTCGAAACCGGTCTGAACTACAACGTCTACCGCTACTACAACCCGGCCACCGGTCGTTACCTCAGCCAGGACCCGCTGGGACTCGCCCCGGCACCGAACCCCGTCGCCTACGTCAGCAACCCGCACAGCGCCAAGGACCCGCTGGGGCTGATGCCGAAGCCTAAGAAGGGCGGCGGGAAGAACACGCAGGGCCAGCAGGGGCAGGAGGCCACTGCGGGGTCGAAGGACAAGACCGGGCGCAAGCATGGGGCACCGAACACGCCGGAGACCGGGAACAACGGGCAAGGCCCTTCGAACCAGGGCGGCAGCAACACGGACCAGCCGGAGACCAGGGCGCTCAAGCAGAAGCCCGTGGGGACGTACGAGGTAGACGGCAAGAAGTACAACGTCGACGTCGAAGCCCACCAGAACAAGCACCAGACCACGAACATCACCGGGATGGACAACACGAACGTCAAGTCCGCGGGTGCCAACAAGTTCCCGGAGAACATCGGCGATCAGGCGCACAGGGATTACTTCGGCAAGAACGCCGCGGAGATCGCGGACCTCAAACGCCAGGAGAAGTTGGAGGCATACAAGGACGGGGGCACCGCCGACGCTCGCTTCGAGGCGAAGCGGGAGCGGGATCAGGCCTGGCACGACCTCCGGTCGGGCGAGAAGGACTACGCCGAGTACAAGGCTGCGAACGACCGCTACCAGGAAGCCGTGAAGAAGGACGACGCGGCGTACAAGAATCTTGAGAAAATCAGCCACGATGGCTTCAGGCGCCCGGACGGATCGATCTACGAGGGCGCCAATCCGGCGCAGAGCGTCGATGGTGTCCGCTACCAGGTGTCGGGCGACTTCACCGGCGGTTCCAACGACGTGAGCTACCACTGCTACCCGGGCACCAAAAAGCAGTCGGTTTGGGACGACCAGTACGGCGACATGTTCAAGAATTTCTAGTCGTCCGCCGCTGAGCCCGGGGGCCGATCAGGAGCCGAGGAGCGTGGCCAGCCGGGGCGAGTAGACGTGGTCCAACACCAGCGAGGCCGCGCCGACCGCTCCGGCGTCTTCGCCGATCAGCGCAGTCTCCACCCGCACCGGGCGCACCTCCGGCGCCCACACCTGCGCGTCGACGACCTTCGCCACCCGCGTCCGCACCAGTTCCGCCACATGCCGCAGCGCGGGTCCGCCGAGTACCACGCGGTCGACGTCCAACACGCTCACCACCGACGCCAACGCCTGGCCCAACCGGGTCGCCGCCACGCGCAGCACCCGACCGGCCGTGGCATCGCCCTCCGCCGCGAGGCGGCACAGCCGCTCGTACGCCGCCGCGGCCGGTTCCCCGTCGGGCTCCGCCCGGCTCGCAGCCCGCCAGTCGGCGACGATCGCGCGCATCGAGCAGTACGCCTCCAGGCATCCTCTTCTGCCGCAATGGCATTCGCGTCCGCCGCCGCTGTGCACGTGGCCGATCTCGCCGGCGTTGTTGCTGATCCCGCGATGCACCTGATCGTCCAGCACCACGCCGATGCCCACCCCGGAACCCAGGTAGACGTACACGAACGACCCAGCGCGGTCCCCCCGCCCCGCCCACCGTTCGCCGATCGCCGCCGCCGTCGCGTCGTTGTCCATCACCACCGGCTGCCCGGCGCGCTCCTCGACGATGTCGGCGAGCGGAACCTCCGCCCAGCCAGCCAGGTTCGGCGGCGCTAGCACCCGGCGGTTCGCCGCGTCCAGCGGGCCGGGCACCGCGAGCCCGACGCCGAGCACCCGGCCGTCGGCGATGCCGGAACGCCGCACCAGCTGGTGGAAGGTGCGGGCCAGCGCGGCCCCGACCGCCGCGGGCGAGGCGTCGGCGGGGACGCGGCGGCTGCTGCGCATCCGCACCCCGCCGGCCATGTCCAGCAGGACCCCGGTGATCCGTTCCGGATCGAGGTGCAGGCCCACCGCCGAGTACGCGTCCGGCACCACCTTCAGCAGCACTCGGCGCTTGCCGCCGGTGGACGGCGCATGCCCGTTCTCGGTGACCAGCCCGTCGTCGATCAGCGCACGCACGATGTTGGACATCGTTTGCGCGGTCAGCCCGGTGCGCTGCGCGAGTTCGACGCGGCTGACTTCACCTTGTTGGCGGATCGCGTCGAGCACCACCGCGCGATTGAATCCGCCCACCCGCGGAAGATTCGTGCCCTGCCAGGACGCTTTCGCCATCGGCGCTCCTCACCCGGGGACGGCAAGATCGTTGACTTGTTCCATCGAATGGAATTATCTTGCCCAGAGTGTGATCCGGATCTCAGGTCGGGCGCAACCACTGCTGGCGGGAGGACCGCGATGCGCCGAAGAAAAGCGATGTCCGTGCTCATCACCACAACGCTGGCGGTCACATTGGCCGCGTGCGGCGGCAGCGCCGCGGACGATCCGAACACGATCAGCGTCGCCTACCACCGGTACGGCAACACGCTGCAGGTCGACCAGTGGATGCAGCGGGTCAAGCAGCAGTACGAGCAGGCGCACCCGGGCAAGACGGTCAAGCTGGACCCGGTGGTCGCGCCGGAGGGCGAGTACCTGTCGAAACTCCAGCTGCGGATGCGTTCGCCGTCCACCGCACCGGACGTGCTCTACGAGGACAGCTTCAACGTGAACTCCGACGTCGCGGCCGGTTACCTGGCGCCGCTGGACGATCGCCTCGCGCAGTGGCCGGACTGGGGCCAGTACATCGACACCACCAAGCAGGCCGGGAAGGCCGAGGGCAAGACCTACGGCGTTCCGCTGGACACCGACACCCGCGGCCTCTGGTACAACCGCGAGCTGTTCGCCGAGGTCGGCCTGCCCGCCGAGTGGCGGCCGCGGACCTGGGACGACATCCTCGACGCCGCCCGGCAGGCCAAGCAGCGCCGTCCGGACGCCATCGCGCTGGACCTCGCGCTGGGCAAGGCCGAGGGCGAGTCGGTCAGCATGCAGACCGTCGAAATGCTGTTGTACGGCACCGGTACCGGCACTCTCTACGACGAACAGCAGCAGAAGTGGATCGCGCCCAGCAAGGGCTTCGTCGATGCGCTGGGCTTCCTGTCCACCGCGCTGTCGGAGGACCTGACGCAGAGCAAGGCGCAGATCGCCGATGCGCAGTACGACAAGGTGTTCCGCGACGACCTGACCCGCGAGGGCAGGGTCGCGATCCGGTTGGACGGCAGCTTCGCCTCCGGCAACTGGGTGGATTCCGGTTGGCAGGACTGGAACCGGACGATGGCGGCGACGCCGATGCCCACCCAGCACGGGCAGGCACCGGGCACGGTCACCCTCTCCGGCGGTTGGACGCTGGCGATCAGCTCGTCCAGCAGGAAGCAGGACGACGCGTTCGAGTTCATCAAGCAGGCGATGGCCAAGGACAACGTCGTGGAGTACGCGGCGGCCAGCGGCAACCTCCCGGCCCGCGCGGACGCCGCCGCCGACCCGCGGGTGATCGACGCGAACCCGCTCAACCCGTTCTGGATCGGTCTGCTGGGCACCACGCACTACCGGCCCGCGCTGCCGGAGTACCCGAAGGTGTCCGAGCAGATCCAGCAGTCGGTGCTCGACATGATGGCGGGCAAGCCGCCGGCCGAGGTCGCCGACCAGTGGGCGCAACAGGTTTCGCGCATCGTGCAGCCGGCGAACACCCGGGCAGGATGATGGTGGCGCGGGTCGGGCGGTGGCTGGTGCCGATGGCGCCCGCGCTGCTGCTGCTCGGCTTGTTCGTCGCCGGGCCGATTCTGTGGAGCGGTTACGTCTCGTTCACCAACGCGGCCCTGACCGGTGCGGCGGCCACCGCGCCCGAGTTCGTCGGGCTGGAGAACTACCGGCGGCTGTTCACCGACCCGGGCTGTGGCATTCGGCGTGGCTGACCGTGGTTTTCACGGTCGGCTCGGCGGTCATCGGACAGAACTGCCTGGGCATGCTGATCGCCGTGCTGACCCAGCACCGCAGGCGCTGGCTGCGCAGCGCGATCGGCATCGTCGTGGTGTCGGCGTGGGTGCTGCCGGAGCTCGTCGCCGCGTTCGCCGTCTACGCGTTCCTGAACACCGATGGCACGCTGAACAACCTGCTGGCCGGGCTGGGGCTCGACCCGCAGGACTGGCTCTACAGCGCGCCGATGGTGGCGGTGATCCTGGGTAACGTCTGGCGCGGCACCGCGTTCTCGATGCTGGTCTACCAGGCGTCGCTGTCCGAGGTGCCCACCGATCTGGTGGAGGCCGCCGACGTCGACGGCGCCGGGGTCTTCCGCCGGTTCTGGCACGTCACGCTGCCGATCATCCGGCGTTCGGTGCTGACCAACCTGATGCTGATCACGTTGCAGACGATTGGGCTGTTCACGCTGATCTACGTGCTGACCGCCGGTGGTCCGGGCGCGGAGACGCAGACGTTGCCGCTGCTGATGTACGACTCGGCGTTCGAGTTCGACGAGATCGGTTACGGCGCCGCGATCTCCCTGGTGCTGCTGCTGATTGGCGGCCTGTTCGCGGTGGTGTACGCGAAGAGCCTGCGGGAGGAGGTCTGATGGCTTCGGTGACCTCAGCTCGGCGGCGTTCGGTGTCCACTGTGGTCAACCTGGTCCTCGCGGTCATCGCCTTGGTGTTCCTGGCTCCGCTGCTCTGGCTGGTCACGGCCGCGTTCGACGTGGACGCGCCGCTGGCGGCACGACTGCCGACCGAGTTCACCCTGGACAACTTCGGCCAGGTGCTGAGCTGGGAGGTCAGCGGTCGTCCACTGTGGAACGGTCTGCTGCTGAGCGGCGGCGCGGCGCTGATTGCGGTGGTCGCCGCGGTGCTGTGCGCGTATCCGCTGTCGCGCTACCAGCTCCGGTTCCGGCGGCCGTTCCTGTACGTCGTGTTGTTCGCGTCCGGGCTGCCGATGACCGCGGTGATGGTGCCGGTGTACAGCATGTTCGTGCAGCTGGAGCTGATCGACTCGATGTTCGGCACCGCCCTGTTCCTGGCCGCCACCTCGTTGCCGATCGCGATCTGGATGACCAAGAACTTCATGGACGGCGTTCCGATCAGCCTCGAAGAGGCGGCGTGGGTGGACGGCGCGTCGGCGATGCAGGCGCTGCGCTCGGTCGTGCTGCCGCTGATCATGCCGGGCATGGCGGTGGTCGCGATCTTCACGTTCATCACGGCGTGGGGCAACTTCTTCGTGCCGTTCGTCCTGCTGCTGGACCCGGCCGCGCAGCCCGCATCGGTGGGCGTGTTCACCTTCTTCGGCCAGGGCGGCCTGATCGCCTACGGCCAGCTGGCGGCGTACTCGATCCTCTACACGGCACCAGTGATCGTCCTGTACCTGGTCGTCGCCCGAACCCTCGGCGGCGCCTTCAGCCTCGCCGGAGCCATCAAGCACTGAGGGATCCGGCGGTGATCTGCTGCATGACCGCGCCCAGGTGGTCGGCGAGCAGCCGGACCACGAAGTCCTTCGAACGCCGCTGGCGCGATGACGTCCTGCCCTCGCTGGCCGCGCACGGAGCCAACTACCACCTCGGAACCGGTCCGCGGCAAATCCAGTCCACTGTGGATCAGTTGCGCGCGGACCTCAAGGCGAATCCGCTGCCGACGCCCGACGGGCCACCTGTCGACCACAACGCGCTGGACGCCCCTTGCTGGATGCGCTAGAGCGACTGGCGGGCACGCTCGGCTGATATCCCGGATGGCGCGGCACTGCCCGGAAAGCTCGCGGGCGGTGAGTGGATCTGATCCGCTCGCCGCCCGCGGGCCTTTGGAGACGCCTTGCAGTCATCGCAGTTGTGGCCTCCTCCGGATCGGAACCGTGTCCCGGTGAATACGGTCGATCTCACCGGCTTCCGACTGCTCGTCGACTTCGTGGTCCTCCCTGCGCAGCGAAACGAACACCGCAGCGACCGCGATCAGGGACAACGCCAACATGGCCAGATCAGCCATGACACACCCCCTCGTATCGGCGCGCCGTTTTCGGCGGTAATCACTGGGACGCAGACAGTGTCCGCCGGGTTGCTGATCGTTTGGAATCCCTGGATCTGCTCCCTCGAGCTGCGTAGATCCACCGGGGGCGAAAATGAAAACGGCGTTTCCCCGAAAGAGCTTCAGCTCTCTTGGGGAAACGCCGCACGAATGCGCACAGGTTGGCGGAGCTCCGCGCCGGACGGGTGGACGCGAAGCTTCCCACGTCGCTTCGGTAAGTCCACCCGTCCGGGGGTCGCTCGGTCAGTGACCGAGACGCTGTTTCAAGGCCACCAGCTCATCGCGCATCGAGCTCGGCAACGAGTCGCCGACGGTGTCGAACCACTCCTCGATGAGCGGCAGTTCGGCCTTCCACTCCTCGACGTCAACCTTCAGCGCCTCGTCGACGTCGGCCTTAGGCGTGTCCAGCCCGCCCAGGTCCAGCTCGTCGGCCGTCGGCACCCGCCCGATGGCGGTGTCGGCGGCGGCCGCGTTGCCCTCCAGCCGGTCCACGATCCACTTGAGCACGCGGGAGTTCTCCCCGAAGCCCGGCCACAGGAAGCGCTTGTCCTCACCGCGGCGGAACCAGTTCACGTAGAAGATCCGCGGCAGCTTGGCGGCGTCGGCGGACTTGCCGACGTTCACCCAGTGCTGGAAGTAGTCGCCGACGTTGTAGCCGATGAACGGCAGCATCGCCATCGGGTCGCGCCGCACGTCGCCGACCTTGCCGGCCGCCGCGGCGGTCTTCTCCGACGAGAGCGTGGCGCCCATGAACACGCCGTGCTGCCAGTCGAACGCCTCGTTCACCAGCGGAACGGTCGTCTTGCGGCGACCGCCGAAGAGAATCGCCGAGATCGGCACGCCCTTCGGGTCGTCCCACTCCGGCGCCAGGATCGGGCACTGCGACATCGGCGTGCAGTACCGCGAATTCGGGTGCGCGGCGTTCTCCCCGTTGTCCGGGGTCCAGTCGCGGCCCTTCCAGTCGGTGAGGTGCTGCGGCTCGCCCTCCATGTCCTCCCACCAGACGTCGGCGTCGTCGGTGAGGGCCACGTTGGTGAACAGCGAGTTGCCCTGCTCGATGGTGCGCATCGCGTTCGGGTTGGTATTCCAGTTGGTGCCCGGCGCGACGCCGAAGAACCCGGCCTCCGGGTTCACCGCGTAGAGCCGGCCGTCCTCGCCGAATCGCATCCACGCGATGTCGTCACCGAGGGTCTCGACCCGCCAGCCCGGGATGGTGGGCTGCAGCATCGCGAGGTTGGTCTTGCCGCAGGCCGACGGGAACGCGGCCGCGACGTAGTAGACCTTCTCCTCCGGCGAGATCAGCTTCAGGATCAGCATGTGCTCGGCCAGCCAGCCCTCGTCGCGGGCCATCGCCGAGGCGATCCGCAGCGAGTAACACTTCTTGCCCAGCAGCGCGTTGCCGCCGTAGCCGGAGCCGAAGCTCCAGATCATCCGCTCCTCGGGGAAGTGGGTGATGTACTTGATGTCGTTGCACGGCCACGGCACGTCCTGCTGCCCCGGCTCCAGCGGCGCGCCCACCGAGTGCAGCGCGGGTACGAAGTCGCCCGCGGCGCCCAGCCGCTCCAGGACCTTCGCGCCCATCCGGGTCATGATGTGCATCGACACCACGACGTACTCGGAGTCGGTGATCTCGACGCCCAGTTTCGGCGGCTCGGCGTCCAGCGGCCCCATGCAGAACGGGATCACGTACATCGTGCGACCACGCATGCAGCCCCGGTAGAGCTCCGTCATGGTCGCCTTCATCTCGTTGGGGTCCATCCAGTTGTTGGTGACCCCGGCGTCCTTCTCCTCGGCGGAACAGATGTAGGTCCGCTCCTCGACACGCGCCACGTCCGAGGGGTCCGAAGCCGCGTAGAACGAGTTCGGCTTCTTCGCCAGGCGGGTGAAGGTGCCGGCCTCGACGAGGCGGTCGGTCATCCGCTGCCATTCCTGCTGCGAACCGTCGCACCACACCACCTGGTCGGGGGTGGTCAGCTCGGCGACTTCGCGCACCCACGACAACAGGCGCTCGTGCGTGGTCGGTGCCTGGTCGAGACCTGGGATGGTCAATGCGGTCATCGCGTCGTGTCTCCTGACTGGGCGCCACAGCCCGGATTTGCCGACGGGGTCGTCGGCCTTTGCAGGGAAAGCTTCGCCCGCCCCGAAGACCGGGCGAAGTGAAAAAGGGATGCACCGAGGCTAACGGCGGAATGGCCGCTGAATGGAGATCAGCGTTGTTCGTTCTCTCACAAGAACGATAAGGGAATCGATTCAGAAGCGATCTTGGAGGTGGTCTGGACGAAAATCTCGCCGCCTGGGGATCGCTGCGTCCCAGAATTTCCGGCGAACCGGACGGTTGTGCGAACGTCGGGTTACGCGCGGGCGTCGTCCGAATGGCGGTTGTTCGGTGCTGCGGGCGAAGAAAACCCGCCCGACGGCCTGGAGCAGGCGCATCGGGCGGGGAAAGGATTTGCGGTCTAGAGGTCAGACCCAGGCGTCGTCGGAGTCGGCCTTGCCGGCCGCGCCCCCGCCGCGATGGCCTTGCTGCTCGCCGTGCGCCCCGGTGTCGACGGTGGCCGCGTGCGGCTGGGCGGTGTCGTCGAAGGTCCAGGCCGCGTCGTCGGTCGCGCCGATCGCGGGGTTCGGGGCGTACTGCCCGTCATCGCTCATCCTGCCCTGCTCGACCACGGTCCACTGGCCGTCACCGGTGTGGTGCGAGATCGTCACGTCGCCGGTCTGGCTGATCTCCACCACCTGGTCGGCCGATCCGTCGCCGTCGACGTCGGTGACCAGCATGGTGCCGCCGGTTTGGGTCTCCACGACCGCGGTGTCGGCGATCCCGTCCTGGTTGGTGTCCTCGGTGGCCGGGCCGACCTGCATGTCGCCCTGCGGTGTGTCGATGACCATCGACCGGCCGTGGTCCTGGTCATGCGGGTCGGCGCCGCCGGGGTGCTGTTGCGGGGCCTCGCCGGTCCAGTGGCCGGTGCCGGCGTCGAAGCGGGCCTGCTCGACCACCACGCCGTCGGCGTTGATCGTCTGCATCACGTCGGCCTGGCCGTCGCCGTCGTCGTCGATGTAGGCGACGAAGCCGTCGTCGGTCATCACCGCGACCGTCTCGTCGATGCCATCGCCATCGAAGTCGTAGTTGGCCTCGGCGGTGTACTCATCGCCCTCGACGGTGACCTTGATGTCGCCGTCTCCCGCGCCTTGCTCCTCGATGTACACGTCCGCAACCTCTCAGCCGCCGATCACCTGCAACGCCTAGGACGCAGGGTAGAGGCCGAGGGTTCCCGAGATGAAGGACCTGGCTTTTTCCACATCGCGATCGCAAAACCCCCTGAGGGCGTTGGATCGGCGCAGCGCAGCGCCCGTGAGCGGTTTCGGGCCCTATTGCACCCAACCCGGCTCAAGGTATCTGACCAGGCAAAATTGTCCGTCATGTCCACGACCTCGGCGGCGATTTTCGGGTACGCCGTAGACCCGCCAGGTATACGGCGTAGACAACGAGCCGGGAACCAGTCGCCCGTATGCGTGCAAGGCGTGGTGGCACCCGGGCCGATGGGCACGTCGGCGACGACCGCGGTGAACGGGTCCGGGACGCCGGTCGGCGTTTCCGCGAGGACCCGGCCCCAACCGTCCGAGACCATCAGCGTGATCTGGCGGCCGCCCCACGCCACGGCCCGCCCGTTACCCCGCGCAGCAGCGCGGTCCTGCTGCGCTGCCAGCCGTTGGCGTCTTCGCCGGACGCCGGGATCGCGAGCAGGTCGAGCATCATGGCATGGCCGTGGTGCCGCGGAAGTCCTGCGTGCCCGTCACCAGTGAGACGTTCCGCAACGACGAGTGGGCGTGCATGTAACCAAGTTCACGGGAGAGGTCGCCGGCATTGTTGGTCCCGATGTTGGTCGTGATGTTCAAAGTGGACAGAACGCCCACCGCGCGGCCCGTGGCATCCAGGACGGCACTGCCGGAATCGCCAGGGATGCCCGGCGTGGAGGTGCGGATGGTGTGACTCCAACCGCCGCCGCTGTCGCCCAGGGACGTGCCCTGCTTGGCGTTCAGCTCGCTGGCTTCGGCCCGCAGCTTCGAATTGCCGTAGGTCACGACCACGTCGCCCTGCTGCAGTCCCGAGGTGTTCAGGCCGTTGGGGCCACCCCAGACCGGCATGCTCGGGTTGACCTTCCCGACGTCCGCCGGATCGAGTTCGACCAGCGCGAGGTCGTTGTAGGCGCAGGAGTTGGCGTCCTTCTCCTTGATCCGCTGCATGGTTACCCACGAGCTGTAGGCGAGCACCCCGGGCTTGCTCGCCCCGCTGACCTGGACGTGGGTGCCGATGGGCAGCGACTCCGAGGTGCAGCCGTTGGTCTGGGTGGCATCGCCCTTCGCGGCGCAGTGCGCGGCCTGCCCGATGTACACCTTCGACCCGCCCTGGAACACGAAGTTGGCGGTGCACTGAGCGGAGTTGGTCACGGTCTGCACCCCGGGATGCACGGCCGCGCTGGATGCCGCGGCCCAGGAATGTCCTGCCGCGGCAGCCCCGGCTGCAGGTCCGGCAACCGCCAGCACGGCGACGCCGACCAACGAGATCGCCAGCCCGAAACGAGTCCTCATGAGCACGGCCTCCTCCCGGTGCCGCGGAAGGCCCGAACGCCGCGAATCCCGGCATCAACGCGCCCTGACCGCTACCTGATACCACACCCCGCGACCTGCGGCGATGCCGATCAGGACCAGCCGAGGCCCCAGGAAGAACAGCCGCCCCAGCGGTCTCGCTGCACACCGGGCACCCGGGTGGTGTTCAGCCGGCGGCGCGGATCTCGGCGATCCGGTTTTCCAGCGCCGCGCCGAGTTCTGCTGCGCCTAGATGATTGATTCCGTGAAGATCATGTGAAGTGGGGCCGCGATGCGGACATGGGAGGAGGGCGTCCAAGATCATTCGCCTGGACCAAGACCGCAGACGAGATCCTCAACTCCCTGCACAAATATATCTCACGCATTTCCGGCGCAGGACACTAGTGGGGCGAGGACGAGTTCCGTGCCGACGCCTGGGCGGTGTTGTTGGGTCAGGCCGTAGCGGCCGTCGGGTTCGACGGCGTCGAACCACTTCAGCACTTGGGAGCGGTGCGTGCGGCCCAACTGGTCGCGGAGGTTCGCGGTGAACTGGCCGTCGCGGAAATGGCTTTCCTCGGTCATCGCGCGCAGCGTCGTGGCCGCCGGGGCGGCTCGCTTCGGACCGGCGGACTGCATCATGTCGACGTTTTCGAAGCTTTCGTCGGCGTTGTCGCGCGGTGCGAGATCGGCGACCGGAACCGCCAAGCGCGGGCGTTTCCCGGGCGGAGACGGCGGCATGCCCTGGACCGCCGCGGCGCCGACCGAGGTCCGCGGATGCACGGAGATCCGCAGGTCACCCCCATGCAGTTCGGATTCGCCCGGGTCCTGGACGAGTAGCACCGCGCCTTCCTCGGTGGCTATTGCCAGCAGCCGGGTCGGGGATTCGTTGATGTCGTCGGGCATCCAGAGCCCTTCGATCCACAGGCCTGGCTTGGCGAGTTGGGCGAGCACCCGAGCGAAGCGCGGGGCGAGTCCGTCACCGGCGAGCAGGCCGACGGTTTGCAGCTCGGGCAGCGCCCGCTGGCGTAGCACAGCGCGCTCTTCGAGCGTCGCGCCGTGCGAGCGCACCGCGATGGGGAACGGGTATTCGTCGAATCTCCCGATTTCCCAGCACAAGTCGAACCACAGCGGTGGCAGCAACCATCGCTCGGACACCGTTACCCCCGGGTTGGTGTTATTCGCCGAAGACGGGCGGCGCCGTCCTCGGCATGTCGTCGAGCCAGATGTCGTCTTGTTCTTCGAGCCAGCTCGGCCGCTCGTGTTCCTGGTCTTCGCTGCCTTTGCCGCGCTGACCGGAACCAGCGCCCATGCCGCCACCAGCCGCGCCGCGAGCACCCGCCGCACTGGCGCCACCGGAGCCAGCGCCCGCGCCAGCAACGAGTCCGCCGACACCGGCCCGGCCGCCCGCGCCAAGGCCGGGACCGCCGACACCGGCCCGGCCGCCCGCCCC
>NZ_GL877880.1:170640-239250 GCF_000194155.1 Saccharopolyspora spinosa NRRL 18395 | reverse complement strand
CGGGACCGCCAGCACCGGCCCGGCCGCCCGCGCCAAGGCCGGGACCGCCGACACCGGCCCGGCCGCCCGCGCCAAGGCCGGGACCGCCAGCACCGGCCCGGCCACCAGCGCCCAAATCTCCTGCGCCGCGACCGCCTGCACCCATGCCACCGGCACCGCGACCGCCCGGGCCAAGGCCGCCCGCGCCGCCGCCGGGCGGCATGGCGCCGATGAAGCCGCCGCCGGGCGGTTGTGCGCCGGATGGAGTGAGACCCAGGCCGGGGCCGGGCATCGTCGGTGTGGGCGGATTCGTCCACTGGGAGCCGCTTTGCGCGGGCGGGCGGTAACCGTCACCGATGCCACGCGGGTCCACACTGGACGGTCCGGGGCCGTTCGGGATGTCCGGCGTGCTGCGGGTTCTCGTGCCGGTTCTCGTGCCGGTTCGGTCGGCGCTGGTCGGGGTGTTGCTGGAAATGCTCTGCGTGTTGCGGTCCTGGTCGGGTGGCGGTGGTGGTGGTGGGTTCAGTGGGTCGACCGGCGGCGGGAACGTCGGGGTGCTGGAGTCCACGGCGGTGTAGCCGGGGGTGTAGACGTTCTGCACGATCTGCCGAGCCTGCTTGTCGGCCTCGGCACGCTCCCGGATCTGCGCGCCGGCGTCCATGATTCCGCCAGCAGGGCTGAGCACCGTCGCCAACGCGGTGCGGGTGCCGTTGTAGTCCTCGGGCGGCTGTAGCTGCGCCTTGGTCTGCCCGGCGGCGACCCCAGCCTCCTGGATCTTCAAGCCAGTCCCGCGAACCGAGTCACCGAACTGCTGCCCCCAATCCTGCAGCGGCTTGGCAGCATCGAGCCCGGCATCGGCGGCCTTCCCCCGCATCCCGTCACGAGCAGCGTCGCGAGCCTTGGAGTCCAGGTCGGCGAAGATCTCGGCGATCTGCTCGCCGAGCGTCACCCACGCACGGCCGGAGGCGTTGATCTGGTCGACCTGCAACGAAGGCTTGAGCTGGTTGGCCAGCCGCGCCTGGTCCCAGTCGTTCCAGTTGTCGTGCTGGCCGATCGACGCCGGGTCAGTACCGTCGATCTGGAGACCCTGTTGCTGCTGGGCCAAGTCGGCGCGCTGCTTCTCACCGGCTGCGGTGGAGAGCTGCTGGCGAATCCGCTGCTGCTCCTGAGCCCGCGTTTCGCCACCGGTCATACCGGCCCACAGATCGGAGGCGGAGCCCCCTAACTCCCTGGCCCCATCGGTGAACCAGTTCCCCATGTCGTTCCCCTCGACCGGCCTACCCCGGCAACTTCGGCTCAACAACCTGCGCGATCTCCATCGCCTTCGCACAAGTCACGTCGTCACCCTGGATCTTGTCGGAGCGGAAAGTGATATCTACCGAGACCGAGCCGCCACCGGACTCGATGATCTGGCGGCAGCCACCCTGCCCGCCCGCACCCTGTTCAATTGCCTTGATTCCCTGGTGGGAGCCGACCTGGTTCGACTCGAAGACACCGAAGTTGCCCCGCCGCTGCTCCCAGTACGTGCGGTCAGACTTTTCAGCCGTGTAGATCGTGAGAAGGTAATCACCGCCGTCGGCCTTGAACGAGCAGCCAGGCTCTCCGATTCCCTGGTCTACGGCTTCGCCCGGTTCGCTGACGCCGTAGTGCTGCAGTTCTGGCTGCGATAGGACAGAGCAGGGATCGAATCCGGCAAATGAAGACTGCGCAGCATTCTGCGTGCTTGGTGTCTGACCGGCGGTGTTATCGCTGGCAGAACACCCTGCGAGGAGCAGGCCCGCCGCAGCACCGACAGCCACAGCCGTGAATCGTGTCGTACGCATAACCACCATCAGATCAGAAATTCCGTTTCAGGTTGCGGGCATGCTCTTCGTCCTTGTCGCGCATGTCTCTTGCCGAATCTCGGTATGCCTTTGCCATGTCCCGCAAGATCTGTTCGACCTTGGTCAAGATGGCAACTAAGCCCACTTCAGGCGCGTTGACCTTGTCGCTGAACTTCTGGTTCATGGCGCGACCGATGAAGCAGTTGCCGTAGGCTCCGTTCGCGAGAAGCTGGCGAGTGTTCCTTCGGAGGCCGAACAGCGCTTCGGCCTTCTCGTCGTAGACCTTGGCGACCCGTTCAGCCGCCTCCGGGTCCATGACGAGCTGGCCGCTGTCGACCGCTGCGCGTAGCCCCTCCGCCTGTCCGGCCAGCGCGCTTACTCCTGCGGCTAAGCCTTCCATCCCCGTGGTCAACGCAGCCCCCTCCGCGTCCCTGATCACCGTTGGTTACACAGTGGTGTGATCACGAACGCAGAGAGTACAAGCGCTAGGTCCCGGCCCGGACAACATTCGCGAAACGTCTCCACGAAACCCCCGGACGGCCCAATTCACCAGCGGCGAGCCCGCAATCCTGAGACGAATGTCGCCCACTGCGACCGGGGAAACACCAACACAGCGCCATCCCGGTCCTTCGTATCCCGAACGCCAACCACCTGCGGCGTCAAAGCCACCTCGACGCAGTTGCCCTCGGCCGCGCTACGGCTGGACTTGCGCCAGCCGGTTAACTCAGGCGTCATTTCGCCTCGCTCTCGTACTGCTCCAGGTACTTCTGCAGTATCTCCTGCGAGGCCTCCAGGTCGGAAGCGTGATCTTCCAATCTCTCCACTGCATCGAAGAACAGCGCTACGTCATCTGGCTCGTCGATGAACGCACCCGACCGCCGCGCTTCGAGGTACACGACGGGACGAGGCTTGCCGAACTCGAAGAGCACGAAAGTGCCGCTCAAACCCGCATGCGCACCAATGGACAGCGGGATTACCCGGACCGTGACGTTCGGCTCCTTGACGGCAGAGATGATCTTTTGCAGTTGATCGGCCATCACTTTGGCACCGCCGATTGGCCTCGTCATGGCGGTTTCATCGATGAAGCAACGCAGCGTTGCTGGATTTCGTTTGCTCAGAATCCCTTGCCTGACTTATCGAATCGACACGTGGTCGTCGATCCGATCCTCGGGAACACCGGACGCTTCCATCACTGTCCGTGTGTATGTCCTGGTTTGAAGCAATCCGGGCAGTACGTTGAGCGTTACGTCAGTGATCGTCTTAGCGCGTTGCTCCGCATCGATCAGAGCCGTCAGCTGCTGAGGTAGCTCGCGGCCGAGCTCCCACCATGCCGGTTCGCGGATGTCGCGGGCCATCTTCAGCAGGCGTTCGCGATCTCCGCCTTTCATGCCGAGGACGTCGAGGATCGCTTCGACGTTCTGCACCAGGATTCCGCGCCGCGCAGTCTCGATCCGGCTGACCTTTGCCTCGGACCAGCCCAGCGCGCGAGCAAGCTCCCGTGCGGTCAAGCCCGCCGCACTGCGGGCGGCTCGAAGTTCCTTCGCCAGAGCGCGTGCTCGTGGGGTGTCCGACATGGGCACAGCTTACGAGTGACCGACCACCCGTTTGATCTCGCTCTTTCGTGTAGTTGATCAGTTTGCCCGAGCTCGGGCAAACTTGCCTCAACATCTTCGAGGGGAGATCCCGATGTCTGACTACTTGACCTACGTCTGGCGCCCGGTCACGGGTGGTCGCCACGCGTTTCCCATCGCAGCAACGAAAGCTCCGCGCGAGGAGCGGGTGAAGGCGTTCTGCGGGAAGGAAGCGGGCGCGGCAGACCTGCATGATCGGTCCGAAGTGGACTGGATCCGCGAAGACACCTGCATGCGCTGCTGGCACACCCTCACCACCCGCCTGTGACCACCCGAGGACGGCGCAATTTCGCGAGAAATTGACCGTCACCCCGGATGAACGCCAATTTCTCGCGAAATTGACACCCCTCGCCCAACCGAAGGAGAACCACCGATGTTCTGGATTCAGCTCAGCACGTTCGTCCTGTTCAACCTGCTGATCCTAAGACACCTGCATGCGCTGCTGGCACACCCTCACCACCCGCCTGTGACCACCCGAGGACGGCGCAATTTCGCGAGAAATTGACCGTCACCCCGGATGAACGCCAATTTCTCGCGAAATTGACACCCCTCGCCCAACCGAAGGAAAACCACCGATGTTCTGGATTCAGCTCAGCACGTTCGTCCTGTTCAACCTGCTGATCCTCGCCCTGCTCACCACCCAGTTGCCCGCGAGAGCCATCGCGTTCTCAACAGCCCAGCACGCCGGAGGCGGCGAAGGCGCCTATACGGTCTGGCACCTCATAGCCGACATCGAAGCCGAAACCCGCGTCGTGCCTGAAGAACACCGCGCGGAACAAGAACATCCCCACATACCAACGAAATTCCCCACCACAGACCCAGACGCCCCCGAAAAACCCGAAAGCCCAGACGAGCCCACTGGACGCCACCACCTCCACACCTGAACCACACCGTCAGGTGAGAGGTGCCCAAGGGTGCCCCTCACCTCGAAAAAAATCACCCAGCTGGGTTGGTGCGGTGTCCTCCCCGAACTCCGCCGCATCGGCCCTTGCCCGGTGACCGGGCGCGAACGCGCCCTCCCCACGCGCCTCCCCGCGCGCTCGGTCACCGGCGCCCCGCAACCGGGCTTTAGGCCCGGTCGGTTCGTTCGGATCAGCTTGCGGTGTCGCGGAGGTTGCGGATGCTGGCGAGGAGGTTCTCCGCGCGCTCCCGTCCGGTGGTCGCTTCGGTGAGGCGGCGGTTGACCGTCTGGAGTTGGCGGCTGCGTTCGGCGGCGTCCATCTTCAGGGCCTTGTCCACCTCCCGCAGCTCCCCCTCGATCGCCTCGATGCGCCTGGTCAGGGCGTCGTCGAGGGCCAGCGACAGCTGCTGCTCCGCCTCGATCAACTGCTCCGCGACCAGCTGGTCCAGCGCCGAGCGGGCGTCTGCGATGGCCTCGGTCAGCCACTGCTTCAAGTGCTGCTTGTCGGCCGCGTGTTTGCGGGTCCGCGCCATCCACCAGCCCGCCCCGAGGCCGAGCACGATCGTCACCGGCAGCACCACCGGGTTCAGCGCTGCGATCCCCAAGCCCGCCAACGGCATCGCCGCCGCCCGGCCGACGCCGAGCCCGCCGGAGACGCCCATGAACACCAGTAGCTTGTCCTCGGCGGTCGGTGGTCGCTTGTCCGGGGGGCGCAACGTGATCGGCGCCTGCAACCCGCGCGCGAACTGCGAGCGGATCACGTCGAGCTCCTCAGCGGAGAACAGCTCCTTCAACGACTGTTCGGCGACCGTGGCCAGCCGCGCGGACAGCATGGCCGCGACCCGGCTCGACGCCATCTGCAACGCCACGTCGACCTGCCGCGGCAATTCGGCGAGCTGGTTGCGGTTGGCACCGTCGATCGCTCGCCGGAACCAGTTCTGCACCTCCCGTACCTGGCGGGTCACCTCGTGGCTGGTCTCGACGCGGGTGCGCTGGATCTCGCCGCGCAGCTTGACCTGCCAGCCGCGGGTCGACGAGCGCCGCGCGGTGGTCAGCTCGTCTCGCCGCGCGCGCAGCGACTCCGCCTCGTCCTCGCCGACGGTCAGCGCGCGCTTCTCCGCCTCCAGCCGCGCGGCCAGCTCACCGAGCACAGTGGACAGCGCGCGCATCGTGTTGGCCTCGCCGAGCATCGCGGACCGGCCGCCGATCAGCCGTTCCAGCTCGGTGCGCAGCTCGGTGATGCCGGACTTCTCGCGCAGCATTTCCGCGGCCTGTTCGCTGGGTGCCTTCGCGGCGAGTTCCTGCATCCGCGCGGACACCGGGAAGATCGGCACGTCGGCGAACCGCGGCGCGTGCTCCACCAGCAGTCTCCGGTCCGCTTCCAGGACTTGCCGCCAGCCGCGGTGCTGGTCGGTCTTGGCCAGCGCGAACACCACGGTCTCGACGCGCTCGGCGACCCTCTGCAGGAACTCCAGCTCACCCCTGGTGAACGGGGCCGACGCGTCGACGACGAACAGCAGCGCCGTCGCCGAGGCGGCCGCCTCCATCGCCAGCTCACCGTGCAGGGCGTCCAGCCCGCCGACGCCGGGGGTGTCGACCACGATCACCCGGGCCAGCGTCTCGATCGGCGCGGTGATCTGAACGTAGCGCGGCGGCAGCTGCCCCTCGGGCAGGTCGCGGCCGGCGCCCGCCCAGCTCGGCAGCTGCGCCAGGTCGAACGGCACCGGCTCCTGCTGGCCGGGGTAGCAGGCGTGCGCCGCCCACTGCTCGCCGTGCGTGAACTGCAGGTACGTGGCGGTGGCCACATCGGCGTCCACAGGGGACAGACCCGGATGCCCGAGCAGGGCGTTGACCAGTGAGCTCTTGCCCCGGTTGGTCTCGCCGACCACCACGACGCTGGGCGTCTTCGGGCGGCCGCGCCGGACCTGCTCGACCCACTCGGCGGCGCTCGGGTCGGCTTCCCGCAGCACCGCGTGCAGCTTCTCCCTGGCCTGCTTGACCTGCTGCGGCAGGGTCGCGGCGACCGCGACACCCGGTGCAGTCGGCGTCATGTCCGCCCCGCTCCTCTCGTTACCTGCCTGGACCGCGCTCGAACTCGGGAATTGTCCCCGGCCGCGGTGATCAGCGGAAGGCGGATCACTGCGCCCGGAGCTGGTAGACGGTCACCACCGGGGCGCGCAGCACGCGGTCCCGGTCGGAGAACCCGAGCACCTCGGTCTCGGCGATCACCCCGTCCAGCTCCGGGTCGTCGGTCGGCGTCGTGCCGCCCGCCTCGTGGTGCGCCGGGTCGAAACGGGTACCGTCCGGGCGCAGCGCCGAGACGCCGACCCTGCGCAGGCCCTCGGACAGCCGCTCCACCACTCCTGCGCTGCGGGCCCGGTCCATCGCGTACACGCACAGCTGGATCAGCGTTGCTCGTTCGGCCAGTGCCTTCTCCAGCGGGTCTATGCCGATATCGCTGGTCACGGCGGTCATGTCGATCCCCAACCCTGCGTCGACGTCCGGGGCAACGGCCGTGCCCTCACCCGGATCGGACGCCTCCGGCACACCACCGGTTCCACGTTCGGGTGGTTTGTTGCGTCGCCAGCCCCGCACCGCCATCACCCGGACCGCAGCTGCTGCCAGATCAGGAAGTACGCCCGGTGCACCACGTGCGCGATGCGGCTCTGCGCGGGTGTGGCGCCGAACGACGAGAACGAGCGCCACCAGTTCGCCCGCTCCAGCGCGTAGTCGGTCAGCTCGATGCGGTGCCGTCCCGGCAGGCCGAGCTGCTCGCCGGCGTCGTTGCTGCTGCCGACCCGCATCACTTCCTCGGCCAGGTCCGCCGGCATCGCCACCGCCCCGGCCGCGACCAGCGTCAACGCCTCCAGCACCCGCAGCTGGTGCGCCTCCGGCTTGGCCAGCAGAACCTCGATCGCGTCGTGCACCCGCTGCCGCTCGCCCTGGTCGCCGGCGGCGTGCGCGAGCGCGGTCACCGAGGCAAGCGCCGCAGCGGCCTTGATGCCGTCGGCCCGCGCCCGGAACACCGAGTCCAGCCGGTTCAGCACCGAAGCCAGCCCGGAGGAGTCCAGCAGCCGCCGCCGCAGCGCGCCCGCGGTGATCTCAGGTTCGGCGTCGATCGCCGCCAGCGCGCACCGGATCCCGTAGAGGTCCATCCGCTCCAGCAGCCGGCTGCGGGTGCCGGCGGGCACGTCGCATTCCCAGCTGGTGAACAGGTCCGCGGACATCAGCAGGGTTTCGCGGGTCGCCTCGTCCAGCTGGGCCAGGCCGCGCAGCGCCTCCGCGTCGGCGGCGGTGAACCCGCCGGATTCGGCGGTCTCCGCGAGCAGGCCGATCACCGGCAGCACGTCGGCGACCTTCGGCTTGAGCAGCTGCGCCTGCTTCTCAGCGAGCAGCGAGGCGGCCTTCCACACCTCGCCGCCGGAGTCCTCGACGGAGCTCGGCTCGATGGTGTCGGCCTTGTTCAGCACCGCGATCGCGTTGACCGGCCCCGCTTCCCGGCTTGCGGTGGCGGCGGTGAACGCGGCCAGCGCCTGCTCGTCGTCGGCGCGGACGCCCTGCGTCACCACGTAGAGGACGGCTTCGGCCCCGGCGACCGCGTTGCGCGACACCGGGTCCAGTTCGGTGTCCTCCTCGCCTTGTTCTTCCTTGCGGGTGCCGAGCAGCTCTTCGGTGCGCGCGACGGATGCGGCGTCCAGCGAGCCGAGCCCGGGGGTGTCGATCACGGTCAGGTCGCGAAGCACGGCGTTGGTCAGGTAGGCCTCCAGGTGCGAGACCTCGTCGATGTTCACGCCCAGGTCGGCGGGGATGCCGCCGTCGGGGTCGAACGGCACGGCCTGCTTCTTGCCGTCGTGGAAGATGACCTCGACGCGGTCCACCGTGCCGTATTGGAAGCGGGTGACCAGCCGGGTGCATTCGCCGACGTCGGTCGGCGCGACCCGGCGCCCGATCAGCGCGTTGACCAGCGTGGACTTGCCGGACTTGATCCGGCCGGCGACGGCCACCTGCAGCGGCGCGGACAGCCTGCGCAGCACCTCGGCGAAGCCGGCCGCGGTCCGCTCGGACACCTGCGGCCGCAACCCGGTGCACAGCCGGGCGACCGCCGCCGATAGCGGGCCGGGCCAGTGCTGCTGCTCGGTTGCCGTACTCAACGCCGACCTTTCCGGGATGTGCGACTCGCTGCGCGCTACATCCTGCCACGCAGATCTGATGGGCCGGGCCGAGTCACGCGATCACCACCCCCGTATCCGCCGCTGCGGCCCGCGGGGCAGCCCGGGCCAGGGCGGATGCGACCAGGGGCTGACGCGATTCGAGCCCGTGGGATGACGTCGGCTCGCCTGCCGACCGCATAACCTCGCTCGGTGCGGAAACTGAGCCTCTGGTTGCGGGCGCGCCCGCTGGTCGGCGACAGCGGGATCGCCACCTTCATGCTGCTCCTGCACCTGGGTGAGCTCGGCGGCGAAGGCGATCTCGCGGTCGGCATGCCCACCGCGCTGTTCGTATTGGCCGGGTTGCTGCTGACCGTGCCGGTGTCGGTGCGACGCATCTGGCCGGTGCAGTCGGCGTATGTCGCGCTGCTCGGCCTGGCGATCATGGCGGTCCTCAACGAGGGGCCGGACGTCACCACGACGACCGTGGTGCCGAGCATGATGATCTACACCCTGGTCGCCTACGTGGGGCGCTGGAAGGCGGCGGTCTACACCGCGCTGACCGGCGGTTTCTTGCTGCTGCGGCTGTTCACCGGCGATGAAGCGCCGGAGGACCTGCCCGCGCTGGTCTTCGTCCAGGTCCTCTTCTTCGTCATGCTGGTCGGTTTCTGCTGGGTGCTGGGCGAGTTCATCGGGGCCCGCCGCGCGTACCACGCGGAGGTGGAAAGGCGGCTGCACAACCTGGAATTCGAGCGCGACCAGCAGGCCCGCATCGCGGTCGCCGAGGAGCGCAACCGGATCGCCCTGGAAATCCACGACGTGCTGGCGCATTCGGTGAGCGTGATGGTGACGCAGGCCGACGGCGCCGGTTACGCCCTGCGCAGCAACCCGGACCTCGCCGAACGGGCGTTGCACGCGATCGGCAGCACCGGCCGCGAGGCGCTCGGCGAACTGCGAAGCCTGCTCGGTGTGCTCCGCGACGGCACGGAGCACGACCCCGCCCGCATCCCGCAGCCCACCGCAGCCGACCTGAACGAACTGGTGGACCGGGTGCGCGGGCTCGGGCTCACCGTGTCGATGGAGCTCACCGGCGACTTCACCGGGCTGCCGACCGGGATCGGGCTGAGCGTGTACCGGATCGTGCAGGAGTCGCTGACCAACGTGGTCAAGCACGGCGGCACCGGCACCAAGGCATCGATCCGGGCCGTCAACGACGGGCGGCGCATCGAGATCGAGGTGGTGGACGACGGGATGCGGCGGGAACCGACCGAGATGACCTCGGGCGGCAACGGGCTCATCGGCATGCGGGAGCGCGCCGCGGTCTACGGCGGCACGCTCGCGGCCGGTCCGCGAACCGGCGGCGGCTGGCGGGTGCACGCAATCCTGCCGCTCGACCAGCCGGGCCCGATTTCTTGACGTGGTCACGCACGAATCCGGGCGCCTGGGCCAAGTGGTTGGAAAGTAAAGTCCTGAAAGCGCAGCTTGGATAGGGTGTGCCACATGGTGCGGGTGCTGCTGGTCGACGACCAGGAACTGATGCGCATGGGGTTCCGGATGGTGCTCGACGCGCAGGACGACCTGGAGATCGTCGGCGAGGCCGGCAACGGCGCGGAGGCGGTCGAGTTCGCCGAGCGGTTGCTGCCGGACGTGGTCCTGATGGACGTCCGGATGCCGGTTCTCGACGGTGTCGAGGCGACGCGCCGGATCGTCGCGGCCGACAGCGCGAAGGTCCTGGTGATGACCACCTTCGACCTGGACGAATACGCCCTGTCCGCGTTGCGCAACGGGGCCAGCGGCTTCCTGCTCAAGGATGCGCCGCCGGAGAGCCTGGTCACCGCGGTGCGGTCGGTCGCCAGCGGTGACGCGGTGGTCGCGCCCAGCGTGACGAAGCGGTTGCTCGACCGCTTCCTGGGCGAGCGCGGCGGCCAGCTGCGGGACGCGTCGGTGCTGGACGTGTTGACGGACCGGGAGCGCGAGGTGCTGGTGCTGGTGGCGAAGGGGCTGTCGAACGCCGAGATCGCGGGCAAGCTTTTCCTGTCCGAGGCCACCGTGAAGACGCACCTCGGACGCGTCCTGTCCAAATTGGACGTCCGGGATCGGGTACAGGCGGTGGTGCTGGCCTACGAAACCGGTCTGGTCAAGCCCGGCGAGGCGTGAATTGCGCCTCCAACCAGCCACTTCGGGGCGCATCGGCGGCTAGCCTGCGGTGGTGACCGACGCCGCGTGGAAGCCCCGACTCATCGCCCTCGACGTCGACGGGACGCTGCTCGATCCGGCCACCCAGGAGATTTCCGCGATGGTCCGGGCGGCCGTGCGGCGCGTGGTCGAGGCGGGCGCCCAGGTCGTGGTGTCGACCGGCCGGAGCATGCTCGGAACCCTGCCGATCCTCGACGACCTGGAGCTGATCAGCGGAATCGCGTTGTGCTCCAACGGCGCGGTGCGGGTGGACGCGGCGGCGCGGGAAGTGCTGTCCGTCGAGACCTTCGAGCCGGGGCCGGTGCTCGCCGAGCTGGCCAGGCGGCTGCCCGGCGCGATCTTCGCGGCCGAGGACGTCGGCGCGGGCAGCCTGGTGACCTCCAGGTTCCACGAGCACGAACTGCACGGCCCGCAACAGCTGGCGTCGCTGGACGAACTCGTCAGCGTTCCGGTGCCACGGCTGATCGCGAACTGGGTGGATCACGAGCCCGCCGAGGTCGTCGAGGAGCTGGCCGGGATTCGGTTGCCCGGCTGCACTTTCACGTTGGACCACTACGAGCCGTGGGTCACGGTGGTCCCGGAGGGCGTGACCAAGGGCTCGGCGCTGGAGAAGCTGCGCACCGAACTGGGCATCGCGAGTGAGGACACGTTTGCCGCCGGTGACGGGGACAACGACATCGAGATGCTGCGCTGGGCGGCGCGCGGCGTCGCGATGGGGCAGGCTCCGGCGGCCGTGCGCGCCGCGGCTCACGAGGTCACCGGGCCGGTCGCCGCGGACGGCCTGGCCTCGGCCCAAACTCGTCTTGCGTGGCGGTGCGGGTGGCGGAACCTCGGATGCCCGGACTCCGGGATAGCTGTTTCGCGCATGTCCACCAAGCTCAGGGAGAACCCGGTGAGGTCATCCTGCTGGTGGGGGTCGACTACGACTCCAGTCTGACCCCAGGTCCAGACGCTGGGGCGATGCCGGTGCGAGGGTCGACCGGGCAGGCTTAGCGGTGTGGCCCAAGTGGGCCGCGGCATTGTCGGCCAGACAGGAGTGATCATGATCGAGGCGATCGGCCTCACCAAGCGCTACGGCTCGAAAGTCGCGGTGAACGATCTGTCGTTCACCGTGAAACCCGGCCGGGTAACGGGTTTTCTCGGTCCCAACGGAGCCGGCAAGTCCACCACCATGCGCATGATGCTCGGCCTGGACCGGCCGACCGCGGGTGAGGTGCGCATCGACGGCAAGCCCTACCGCGAGCTGAAGCACCCGCTGCGCACCGTGGGGGCGCTGCTCGACGCGAAGTGGGTGCACCCCAACCGGTCCGCGCGCACCCACCTGCAGTGGATGGCGAAGTCCAACAGCATCCCCGCGAAGCGGGTCGACGAGGTGCTCGGCATGGTCGGCTTGGAGGACGTCGCGCGCCGCAAGGCGGGCGGGTTCTCGCTGGGCATGTCGCAGCGGCTCGGGATCGCCACCGCGCTGCTCGGCGACCCCAAGATCCTGCTGTTCGACGAGCCGGTGAACGGGCTCGACCCGGAGGGCATCCACTGGATCCGGCGGTTTATGCAGGGCCTGGCCGCGGAGGGGCGCACCGTCTTCGTCTCCAGCCACCTGCTGTCCGAAATGGCACTTACCGCCGAGGAACTGGTGGTGATCGGCCGCGGCGAGCTCATCGCGCAGTGCAGCACCCAGCAGTTCGTGGACAACGCCGGCACACAGGGTGTACTGGTGCGCTCGCCTAGCTCGGCGCAGTTGCAACAGCTGCTGAGCGCGCAGGGGCTGAGCGCGCGGTCGACGGCCGCGGACACGCTCTTGGTCGACGAGGTCGGCACCGAGCAGATCGGCGAACTCGCCGCGCAGCACGGGATCGTGCTGCACGAGCTCACCGCGCAACGGAGCTCGTTGGAAGACGCTTTCATCCAGATGACCAGCAACGCAGTCGAATACCAGACCGGTCTCGGCGCCGCCTCGTCCGAGCCGACGGCCTCGGAGGTGGCCCGATGACCCTGCTCGCCGTTGAACGGATCAAGCTCTTCTCCACCAAGTCCCCTTGGTGGTGCACATTCCTCGCGCTGGCGATGACCATCGGGTTCGCGATGCTGTTCGCGGCCGTGTCCGACGGCCAGATGTCGGTGGCGATGACGCAGGCCGGCTATAGGTTCGGGCTGATGGTGGTGCTGGTGCTCGCCGCGCTGTCGATCACCACCGAGTACCGGTTCGGCACGATCCGGGCGACCTTCCAGGCGGTGCCGAACCGGACCGCCGCCCTGCTGGCCAAAACGGTGGTCGTCGCGGTGGTTTCCCTGATCATCGGCGAGTTGGCCGCGTTCGGTTCCTGGGGCGTCGCGAAGCTGCTGGCACCGGGCTCCGACCTCTCGTTCGCCACCGCTGACGACTGGCGCAACGTCGCCGGGGTCGGCCTGGTGTTCGCCGTCAGCGCGGTGCTGGCGGTCGCGGTCGGCGCCCTGCTGCGGCAGACGGCCGGCGCGGTCGCCCTGCTGCTGCTCTGGCCGCTGCTGGTGGAGAGCCTGGTCGGCCTGGTCCCGAAGGTCGGCGACGACGTGCGGAAGTGGATGCCGTTCAACGCGGCCGAGCACTTCCTCTCGGGCACCGCCGGGGTCGGCGAGATGCCGTTCGGTCCGTGGGGCGCGCTCGCCTACTTCGCGGCCGTCGCGGTGGCGGTGTGGGTGATCGCTTTGATCATCGTCCAGCGACGAGACGCATGACCTGCGAGAACTGATCTTGAGTTAACCTTTCATGATCAACTGAACGAAGGCCCAGTTGGGCGAGGGAAAGCAAAACGTTACCCGGCCCGGCCGAGAGTCTGATCACGTCAAAGGATAAGATCGGTGGGGAAAGATCGAGCCGCAGACGTCGCCTACTCGGTGCGCCGCGCCCATTACAGCACGCAGTGTCCGCATTGGACATCGTGCGAGGGCTGACGTCGGGGCCGGCAGGCACGACCAAATTCGACCGACTGCAACAGCGCTCGGGGGCGCCGGCGGTCGGGACGGGGGAGGGCCCGGGCTGTCATTCGGGGGATGGCCCGGGCCCTGTGCTTTCTGAACTTCCAGGTGATCTTCGCGGCGACGCGAGTGCGAATGCCTCAACCCGGCGCGGCGATGGCAGGACGATCCCGAAGTCGAGGGCGAGTTGCGCCTTATGAGCGGAGGCATCCTCTCCGGTCCAGTGCAGTTTCTGAATGCTCTTCTCGACGAGGACCGGCACGTGGTGACGGAGGCGGATGGGACCGTGGTCTCGTTCCTCGACGAGATGGCTAAAGCCTTCGGATTCGTGCCGCTTATCGACCTGCGCGGTGCGGGTGCTCGTTGACGCCTGGTGCGAGGGAACCGTTGCGCAGGGCGCTGTCCCACACCGGGCGCATGGGCGACTGAGCGGCAGCGGGTTTCCGGCTGCTCACATGCCTTATCGCGCAGGCTGCGCTGACGCTTCGCAACTGCAGTCCTTCCTCCGCACTGGCGACGCCTCCGCACGAGAGCCCGCACGCCCCGAGGTGCCGCAGCGATTCATCACTGCGCGAAATCGCCCATCCGGTGCGGGCAGAAGAACGGGCGGGCTGCCTGTTCCCGTTAGACGTTGGGGCGGACCACCAGCACCGGGCAGGCCGCGTGGCGAACGCACTGCTCGGCCACCGACCCCAGCATCAGGCCCGCGAACCCACCGCGGCCCCGATGGCCGACGACGAGCAGGTCCGCTCCCTTCGACGCCGACAGCAGCGCCTGCGGCGACGGTGAATGGACCACGTGGATCTGGACCGGGAGGTCGGCGTGGTCGCCGAGCTTCTTGGACACGATCCGTTCCGTGTCCTCCACCACCGTCTGCTGGAACTGGTCCAGGCTCGGCACGACATTCGGCGGGCAGTCCGCCGGTCGCGGCGCTGTCCGGAAGCTCCAGGCTCGCACCACGTGCAGAGCGGTGTTGCGGCGTCTGGCTTCTTCGGCCGCCACGAGCAGGGCACGCAGTGACGATGCGGAACTGTCCACGCCGACGACGACGCCGCCGTCGATCTCCACCTGTTGGATCGTCTGATCTGGCACCTGTTCACTCCATCCGCACGAGGTCGAGTTGTCGAGCCGATCAGCGTTGCATCAGCCCAAGACGTTGTATATATGTGATTTTAGGCACAATTAACATGCCTGTTTCATTCTGGATATTTGCTGTGGTAAGGCATGAGTAGGGATGTCCCGAACCAGCGTCGCTTGGGGACATGCGCTGGTCGAGGGCGAGTTTGGGCTCGCAACTTTCTCAACAGCAGAAGGGTGGGGCCGAATCATGCAGCCGAAGGAACGGTCGGTAGTCCAGGCGCAGGAGGGCGGTGCGCCAGCGTGGCGGTCTGTGAACGACGTCCAGCTGGAGCCGGTGCCCAGGCTGGAATGGTCGCTGGCAACGGAAGCGCACCCGCCCGCGCTGGAGGCCGCGACACCCGCATCGCTGCGTCGGAGCTGGATCCACACCGCACCCGAACACCAGGTGCTCGGACTGTTTCGCAAGTTGCACGGCGCCAAGCGCCGACTGCCCGCCCCGTGGTGGCTGCGGGCCTTGGACCGCGGCGAGATCGAGTCGCGGGGCGCCGCGTTCGAGATCGAGGACGAGACGCATGCGGTGCTCGGTTCCCGACCAGGTTGGGTTTTCGTGCCCTGGGCCGGGGTCGGCGAGGCCGGGTACTGGGAGTACGCGCCGTCGGACCGCGCGTCGATGCGGGAGCCCACCACCGTGGTGATGACCGACAGGCACCGGGGATGGCTGAACGTGGTGCCGGTGCACGGCGACAACGAGCCGGTTCCGGTGCAGGTCAAGCGGGCCACCGGCCTGGTGGCGATGTTCCCGCAGATCGAAGCCTGGTGACCCGCCGGCCCCGCCTTCGGGCGGGGCGGGGTTCGGTCGCCGGGGCTTGCCGCCCGTTTGCGATACTGGGTTCCCGTGAATGCCTCTGACCAGCAGGTTCCGTTCCGTCGTACCGTCGTCAGCTACGTCCAACGCGGCGAGCGGATGACGGTGGGTCAGCAGCGCGCCTGGGACCGGCATTGGCCCGAGTTGGGTTCCGATGTGACCGCGCTGCCCGAAGGCCGGTTGGGCCTCGCGACCTGGTTCGGCCGCTCCGCCCCGGTCGTGCTGGAGATCGGTTCCGGTATGGGTGAGACGACCTCCCAGCTCGTGGCCGCCCGACCCGACGCCAACTACCTGGCGGTCGAGGTCTACAAGCCGGGCCTGGCCCAGTTGATGCTGCGGGCGGAGAAGCTGGAGGTCACCAACCTCCGGCTGCTCCGCGGCGACGCGATCGTGCTGCTGCGCGACCACATCGAGCCCGCGTCGCTGGCCGAGGTGCGCATCTACTTCCCGGACCCGTGGCCGAAGAAGCGCCACCACAAGCGCCGTCTCGTGCAGCCCGGCTCGGTGGCGCTGATCGCTTCCCGGCTCGCGCCGGGCGGTGTGCTGCACCTCGCGACGGACTGGGAGAACTACGCCGAGCAGATGCTGGAGGTCTGCCAGGCGGAACCGCAGCTGCGCAACCGGTACGCCGACGAGCCGGGTGGTTGGGCGCCGCGGCCGGAGTGGCGGCCGGTCACGAAGTTCGAGAACCGGGCGCACGAAGAGGGCCGCGAGATTCACGACCTGATCTTCGAACGCATCTAGCCCGGTTCGATCGGGACGGCCTGTCACTGCCGTCTCCATCGTCTGAACGGGATCTGCCCGAGCAGATGCGAGATGAAGGCGATGCGGAATGGGTGCCAGCGCGCGACGCAGCCGGCGGACCTCAACCGGTTCGTGCTGGAACGGCTCAACGCCGGTGACGTCGATGGGCTGGTGGCGTTGTACGGGCCCGATGAGGTCCTGATCGTGCCGACCATCAGGGCCGTCGGGCACCGCGAGATCCGTGCGGCGTACGAGCAGTTCGTCGCGGCCAAGCCCGAGTTCGCGGCGGGTGAGACGCAGCCCGCGATCCGCAACGGCGATCTGGCGCTCACCTCGGTTCGGTTGGCCGGTGGTGGCGTCACCGTCGAGGTGGCACGCCGACAGCCCGACGACACCTGGCTGTGGGGCATCGACCAGCCCAGCCTGCGGTGAGTTCAGGCGGATCGGGCTTGCGGCCGCCAACGTCGGATCGTGCGAGTTGTCTGTGCGGGAAGAGGAAGCGGCTGACAGCACCCGTGCCGTGAAGCGCGCTCTGATGCCCGATCTGCTTGGCTGAAAACGGTTCTTGCGCGTCCGTGATTCGGTGATCGGCTGTGCGATGTCGCGGTGTGACGGATACCGGGCCGCGTGGTGATCTCCGCCCGCCGAGCCTCAACGCCGATGAGAAGACGACACTGCTGGGCTTCCGCGACTGCCTGCGGGATGCGGTTGCCGCGAGATCAACTGGTTCGGTTGGGCGTACGCGCCGACACAGCGCTCCCGCATGAACGCTTGCCAGTCCTCGCCTTCGATGCCTCGCCGTACGAGCCGGCCTGTCCAGAAGGAGCTCATACCGCTATCACGCAAGCACTTCGTCGCCGAGTCCAACGATTTCCGGGCCATTGCAGGGCATGCGCACCGGGCGGCTCGTCAGAGTCGCGGCTGTCAGTGCGATTGGTGTTGCGTTGGCGCTGGGTTCGCGCAGATGTCGGCGATCGCCGCGGTGTCCCAGTAGAACGGGTGGATCTCGGTGATCAGCTCGTTGCGGATCGCGATCGTCTGCACGATGGGGAATTCGAGTTCTCGTCCGGTTGCGCGGGCTCGGACCCGGACGTGCGTGAGTACCACGATCGTGCCCGTGGCGTCGTCCGACGCGAGGAAGTCTTGCTCCAGCATTTCGCAGGATTCCCAGGTCCGGCTCATCGCGAGGAAGAACCGTTCCATGCCTGGTGGCCGTGCCAGGTGCCGCCGTAGGGCATCGCCTCGGCTTGGTGCAGGACGACGTCGGGAGAGAAGAACTCGGCGAGCGGTGCGAAACTCGCTTCGCCGGGGCCGCCCGCCGCCACGTACCCGGCCTCCGCCGCGTACATGCCTTCCAACACGGACTTGGTCGCGTTCGTTGCAGTCACGGCATCAGCTTTGTCGAGGGGCCGGCCGGTTGCTGGCGGCGATCGGACGTCGAGTTTCGCCCGCCCCGGACGCACCGGATCGCTTGCCTGCGCATCTGGAACGAACAGGTCGTCCGGTACGCGGGGTATGCGCCCTCCGGCGGTGGCGTGCTCGGCAAACCCCGGTACCAGCGATTCACCGCCGCGCTCCAGCGCCCGGGGGTGGGAGCCACCGAGCCAGCGCAGCCGCTTCGACTACCTGCCTTCACCGTCACCAAGGAAGCGGCCCAGCGGATCCGGCCTGGAAAACCGCCCGGCTCCCAGTCCCCCGAACCGCCGCAACTCCGGTACGACGTGCTGTCGCGGATGAACCGCCGCTGCTTGGGTACGGGCTCGTCCGAGGACTGACCTGCGACTGCTGCGCACGGTCGCTCGTCGAACGACGGGCTGTCGCGAAGCGGTCCACGACTTCGGGGAGAACCGAGCTGAGCGACATGAGCACCAGCAGCGCGAGAGCGATGATCGCGCCGATGGCGGAAACGAGGGTGACGAACATTTCTGACCTCCCAGGATCTTCCTTCTGACACCTCGATCATCACTTCCGGCCGGGTGTTTCGGATCGGTCATGTGGTCGGCCCGGGATGGCCGACCGGCCAGTCCCGCGCGCTGCGGAACTGGCCGGATGGTCACTTGCGACTGGCGGGGCTACTCGCCCACTACTCGTCGGTGATGGGTTCGGTGCTGATCCGGCGCAGCATCGGGCCGCTGGTGGAGGCGGCGAGCACCGCGACGGCCACCCCGATCGCGACGGGGGTGAAGAGCCAGCCACTGATCACCACCGGCGTGTCCGAGCCGAACAAGGTCAGCATCGACATGCCGACCGCGATGCCACCCGCGCCGGCGCCCAGCGTCGCGACCAGTGCGGGCAGCGCCGCCTCGGTCCGCAGCGCACGGCCCAACATGCGCACCGGGGTCCCCGCCGCGATCAACGCGCCGAAGGTGCGTCGGCGGTCGACCACCGACGACGCGGCGGTGATCGCGGCGCTGCTGCCTGCGAGCAGGGCCGTGAGCGAGAGCCCGATGGCGGTCACCCGCTTGAGATCGCTGAGCATCGTCTGCTGCCCCTCCAGCCGCAGCTCGTGGCTGTTGAAGCTGGCGCCGGGAAGCGCCATGCCTAGCGCGGTCCGAACCTTCTCCCGGTCGGCGTCGGTCGCTGGGTTCACGGCCAGCGTCGATTCCCCGGTGTTGCCGATCTCGCCGGGCACCAGCGCGGGATCGATCAGCACCGAATCGCTCAGCTCGGGGTCCTGGCCGCCGAGCGGGCGCGTCACGACGTTCGCGGGCAGTCCGAACTCCGGTGGCACCTCCGCGGTACCCGACTCCGGGATGGGCGAGACCCGCAGACCCGAAGGGGGCAGCTGCGTGCCCGGGTCGACGCGGATGGCCGGTGGCCCCGCGCACCAGCCAACCGCCATCCGGGTCACCGCCGCGGCATCCGGGCAGCTGATGACCAGACCGGCGTACGTGGCGCCTTCGGAGGTGTCGAGCGCGACCGGTTCCGCTCGGACGACGGTGGCCTTCGCGCCGCTGCGGTCCAACTCGTCGACGATGCGATTCTGCTGGTCAGCTGCCTGCGCGGCCGGTACGTCGAGGTACAGCACGGAGTCCTTGAAGGACCGGCCGCCGCCCGCGAAGGTCTCGAAGCTGGGCAGCAGGGTCAGCGCCATCGACCCGACGAAAACCGCGAGGACGATGCCGGACACGGACCGGTAGGCGGCCTTCGGATCGCTGCGTAACCGCCGACCCGCGAGCAGCATCGCCGGGCGTCGCCAGACGGTGGCGAACAACTTGCCGAGCGCCCCGGTGAACCACGGCCCGACCACCGAGGCGGACACCAGCACCGCCGCGAGCGCCGCGAGCAGGAACGTCAAGCCGCCGGTTTCATCGGCCGTGTAGAGCCCGAACGCGAAGAACCCCGCTGCCGCGGGCAGTGCAAGCAGCCGCCACGCCTTGGGCGCCTTTCTCGACTGGCTCATCGCCGCGCCGACGGGCGCCCGCACCACTCGGCGCAGGCCCAGCACCGCCGCCAGCACCACCAGCAGCGGGATCACGACCGCCACCGCGACGAGCGTCGGCAACGACGGCGTGAAGTCGCCGGGTAACCAGGTGCCGCCACCCCACGGGATCTGCGCCCCCAGGTACCGCAGCGGCCAGCTAAGCACGAGCCCGACGACGGTGCCCGCCACCGCGGCGACCGTGGTCTCCGCGGTGACCGTGCCGACCACCTGCCCCGGCGTTGCGCCGGCCAACCGCAGCGCCGCGAGCCGGCGTTCCCGACGTGCGGCGGTCAGCCTGGCGGCCGACGCGACGAGCACGAGGCTGGGAATGGCCAGCAGCACGATCCCCACCCCGGCCAAGAACTTCAGCAGGTCGTCGGTGCCGGCCGCGACCCAGCCCGATTCTTCAGCCTTCGCTGCGTCCAACGTGCCCGGCGGGTGCCCGACCAGCGCGACGAGCTGCTCCGGGAACTTCAGCGACGTCTCGTCCAGCACGCCGACCACCTGGCCGGCGAACCGGTTGGCGAGCTCTTCACGCGGATACTTCTCGGTCAGCTCGGCCAGCCGCGGCGACAGCAGCACCTCGCCCGGCCTGGGGAAGTGCGGCGCGCTGCCCACCGGAGCCCGATCGCCCGAGACGTCGAGCCGGATGATCCGCTCGTTCTGGAAGAAATCCTGGCTCGCCACCGAGATCGCGCCGGAGGGATCCACGGCGCCGCGTTGCCACGACGCCCGTTCCATCCGGGCATCCGTCGCGTTCGGCAGGGTCGCCAGGAACAGGATCAGCGCGGTGGCGACCGCGACCCCGGCCGCGGTGAGCACCGCCGACAGGCGACTGCGGGAGTCCACCCGCAACACCCGCAGCGCCAGCTGCACGGGATTCATCCGACCATCACCCCGCCGGTGATCAGCCCGTCGCGGATCTCCACGATCCGCCCGGCCTTGGCGGCCAGCTCCCGGTCGTGCGTCACGATGACCACCGCCGCTTGGGTGGCTGCTGCGGCGGCGAACAACGCCTGCGTGGTCTCCTCCCCGGTGCGGGTGTCCAGCGCGCCGGTCGGCTCGTCGGCGAAGATCACCTTCGGGCTGTGTGCGAGGGCCCGCGCGATCGCAACCCGCTGCGCTTGGCCGCCGGAGAGCTCGCCGGGCAGGCGCTTCTCCAGCCCGCCCAGGCCGAGCCGGGCCAACCAGTCCCGCGCGCCCGCCAGCGCCTGCTTGCGGTTCGCCCCGGCCAGCAGCAGCGGCAGCGCCGTGTTCTCCTCCGCCGTCAACTCGCCGACCAGCATGCCCTGCTGGAAGACGAAGCCGAACTCGTGCCGCCGCAGCGCGCTGCGCTTGGCCTCCCCGAGCTGGTCTATGCGGTGCCCGTCCAGCAGCACCTCGCCACCGTCCGGGCGCAGGATCCCGGCCAGCACGTGCAGCAGCGTCGTCTTGCCGGAGCCCGACGGACCGACGATCGCCATCACCTCGCCGGTGTGGATCGCCAGGTCCACCCCGGCCAGCGCCTGGTACGGGCCGTAGTTCTTGAGCAACCCGCGCCCCACCAGGAACGGTCCCCCGGGCCGCCGATCGACGGTTGAAGCCGACATCTTCCTTCCTCCTGCTCGTTTCGCGCCGCTAACGCCGTTCGTCGCCGGTGCGGGCCCGTGCTCGCCGTGCCCGCGGTTGCTCGCGTTCGGGCTGCTGCGGTCAAGATCTCGGTGCCCCGCCTGGTGCGGGGCTCGCTCGATTCGAGATTGGCGTGCGGCGGCGGATTTCGGATCGGCCGCGGGGCCGTTGATCGACGGGCGAAGGTCGGCCGATCGGACAGGGCTTTCGAACCATTCGGCCAAGGTGTTCGAATCGGAGCACCGGCTACGGTCGGACCGTGAGCAGTTTCGCGACAAGCCCCGCAGCCGAGCCGGTCGCCCCGTGGTGGCGTCGGCTCGGCGAGTTTCTGCGCGAGCAGTGGATCTTCGCCGGGCTGCTCGGGTTGCTCTGGTGCGGCGACACGCTCGGGCTGCTCTCCAACCGGAGCGCTGCGCTGATCCCGGGCGTCACCGCGATGGCGCTGCTGGCGATCGCGGGCCGACGTGCTCCGCTCCGGTGTGGACTCGCGGCCGCCGTCGTGCTGTGCGGCACAACGATGGTCGGCCGGTTGACCGGCGCGTACTTCCTCTCGCTGGGGCTGGCGAATATCACCCCGACCGAGAACCTGGCGGGTCTGCTGCTGGTGCTCTACCTGTTCCGCTACCACCCGCTGCGCAAGGCCGTTCCGGTCACCGCCGTGCTCGTGGTGGCCTGCGTCGCATCGGTGCTGGTGCGCACCGGCTCGTCGGTCGTCTTCCCGTCGAACGAGATCGGCCAGACGCTCAGCTTCGGCTTCCTTCAGCTGATGCTCACCGTGGGCACCGGAATGTACCTGCGCAGCTGGCAGCCCGCGCAGGAAGAGGTCCGGGACACCCCGTTGCGCGCGCTGGTGCGCCGGCAGTGGCCGGTGATCGCGGTGCTGAGTGTGCTGGTCTTCCTGGAGTTCACGAAGAAGGGGGACAACTCGCTGCTGGCCGGCCTGATCTTGCTGCTGTGCGGTGTCGTGCTGTCGGTGCTGGCCGTCTTCGGGCCGATCCGGCCGTTCGAGGCGGCGGTGCTTGGGTCGACGGCGCTGGTGCTGACCGCGCTGGTGATGCGCTTCTGGGGACTGGAAGCCTCGGTGAGCATGATTGGCGGGGTGCCCTTGGCCTCCACCGGGGCGGGGATGCTGCTGGTGACCTACGCGACGCGGCACGCGGAGCCGCAGCGCGCGGTGTGGGCGGGTGCCGCGCTGGTTGGTTCGGCGCTGTTCGCCCTGTTCGTGATGCCGGTCGACTCGTCGTCGCTCGACGACTGGGACGGCTTCCTGCAACCGGTGTTCACGGGTGGCTTGTTGCTGGTCATCTCCGTCGGTACCGGGATGTACTTCCGCGCCCGGGACTCGGAACGCGCGAAGACCGTGCACAGCGCGGTGTCGGATGCGCAGCAGGCCGAGCGGATGGCGCTGGCGCGGGAGCTGCACGACGTGGTGGCGCACCACGTCACCGGCATCGTGGTGCAGGCCCAGGCCGCCCAGATGGTCGCGGAGAAGAACCCGAAGGCGGCGACTGACGCGTTGGCGCGCATCGCCGACAGCGGCACCGAAGCGCTGACCGCGATGCGGCGGCTGGTCGCGAGCATGCGAGGTGCGGAGCCGGCTGGCGCTTCGGCGGCAACCGAGCAGGCCACGACCGACCTCGAAGCGGATCTGGAAGCTCTCGTGGAAGCCACTCGACGCGTCCCGGTCGGCTACCACGCAGCGACCACTGTGGACCTCCGAGTGGACCTCGGTCGGGAGATCCCGCCGGAGGTCGCCCGATCCACACTCCGCGTGGTGCAGGAATCCCTGACCAACGCCGAGAAGCACGCGCTCAACGCGAGTTACGTGCAGATCGACGTCCGCGCCGACCCGATAAACGTGTACGCGCGGATCACCGACGACGGCACGGCGGTGCGTCACAAACCGGTCGGCGGGTCGGGCGGATACGGTCTGGTGGGGATGCGGGAGCGGATCGAGCTGCTGGGCGGCCGGTTCCAGGCCGGTCCGGGAGAGCACGTTGGTTGGTGCGTCGAGGCAGTGCTGCCGTTGGCGGAGCAGAACGGGGAAGTGGGACGACGATGATCCGGGTGTTGATCGCCGACGACCAGGAGCTGGTGCGCGCCGGTTTCCGGATGATCCTGGAGTCCCAGGACGACATCGAAGTGGTGGCCGACGTGGCGACCGGGTTGGATGCGGTCCGGGTCGCGCGGGAGAAGCGGCCGGACGTGTGCCTGATGGACATCCGGATGCCCGGGATCGACGGGCTGGAGGCGACCAAGCAGCTGGCCGGTCCCGACGTCGCCGACCCGATCAAGGTGGTCGTCGTGACCACCTTCGACCTGGACGAGTACGTCGACCGCGCGTTGCGCAACGGGGCGAGCGGCTTCCTGCTCAAGGACGCCGGTCCGACGCTGCTGCTGGAGGCGATCCGGGCGGCGGAGCGCGGCGACGCGCTGGTCTCGCCGCAGATCACGGTGCGCCCGCTCAAGCACTTCGCGCAGCCGCAGGTGCAACGCCGCGCTGTGCCGAAGCCGACCGTGGAGCTGACTGAGCGCGAACTCGATGTCGTGCGGGCGACCGCGCGCGGTCTGACCAACGGCGAGATCGGCCAGGAGCTGTACATGTCGCTGTCCACGGTGAAGACCCATCTCGCCGCCGCGCAGGGCAAGATCAAGGCCCGCAACCGAGTGGAGACTGCGGCGTGGGCGTGGCGCAGCGGGTTGATGGACGACGCGTGATTCCTCGCCCTGCACCAGTGGTTCGGGAGTAGCGCTGCGGGACGGTCCGCGCCACAGAGTCCCTATGCGCATCGAGTCGTGGTCTCCCTTGTTTCGCAAGGAGTTCGGTGGAGCGCAGCGTGGTGTCCGTGGCGGATGCTGTTGGCGTGCTGCCGATCGAGGCGTTGCCCAAGGTGTCGGCAACCGTTGTCCTACCCGTTCGGGGTCGGCCGACAGGCTGGTTGGGACTGGCCGATCGAACGAGGTCGACTGACCGATCAGCCGAGGTCCGGGGCCTCGGACCCGGCGATGCTGGAGTCATGACACAGCGGATGCAGGACATCGTTCTCGTGGCAGTGCTGGCCGGGATCGCGGGGTTGGCGGGGGTGATCATGTTGCTCGTCATAAGCACAGGTGGCGGCGGATAAGCGTCGGGCAGAATGCGGGGCATGTCGATCGCGCTACGCCTGCACGCGCCCGTAGTCCTGCCATGCGATCCCGGTTGTTCGGTGATCCGGGACGCCGTGGTGGACGTCGACGGCAAGGGGCGCATCGTGTACTGCGGGCCGCGCGCCGGGGCGCCGGAACGTCCGCACGGCGCGAATGTCCGGGAATGCAGCGGAATCCTGCTGCCTGGGTTGATCAACGCGCATGCGCACAGCCCGATGACGCTGCTGCGGGGGATGGGCGGAGACCTGCCGTTGCTGCGTTGGCTGCACGAGGTGATCTGGCCGGCCGAGGCGCGGCTGCGGCCGGCAGACGTCCGTGCCGGGATGGAGCTCGGGTGCGTCGAGATGCTCCGGGCCGGGGTCACGACGAGCGCCGAGATGTACTTCATGGGCGAGGCGGTGGTCGACGCCACGCTGGCGGTCGGGTCGAGGGTGGTGTTCGCCTCGGCGGTCATCTCCACCCCGGCGCTGGACAAGCTCGGCGGCTGGCAGGGCATGGTCGACGGGATCAACCGGTGGATCGACGCCGACGGCCTGCGGTTCGGGCCCGGTGATCGGGTGGAGCTGGCCTACGGGCCGCACTCGGCGTACACCCTGCCGCCGGAGGCGTTGCAGGCGATCGGCGAGTCCGCGCAGCAGCGTGCCGCGCTGGTCCACACGCATGTGGCGGAGACCCTCGCCGAGGACACCGAACAGCGCGCGCAGTTCGGTTCGGTGCCCGCGTTGTTGGAGAAGCTCGGTGTGCTCGACGGCCGTGTGCTCGCCGCGCACGGCGTGCACCTGTCGGACGACGACATCGAGCTGTTCGTGCGTCGCGGGGTGGGCGTGGCGCACTGCCCGGGGTCCAACGCGAAGCTCGCCTCGGGGACCGCGCGGTTGGTCGACCTGCTCGCCGCGGGGATTCCGGTGGGGCTGGGCACCGACGGGCCGTCCAGCAATGACGATCTGGATCTGTGGGAGGAGGTGCAGTTGGCGGGGCTGTTCGCGCGGACCGTGACGGGCGATGCGACGGCGCTGAGCGCGGGTGCGGCGCTGCTCGCCGCGACGCGGGGCGGCGCGGAGGCGCTGCACCGGGACGACATCGGCACCCTGGAGCCGGGGCGCTGGGCCGACATCGTGCACCTGGACGTCGACGACCCTGCGTTCGCCACGGGCCTGGACGCGCCGGACGATCAGGTGCTGGCGAACGTGGTGTGGGCGGCCGGATCCCGGTGCGTCCGGGACGTCTGGGTCGCGGGTGAAGCGGTGCTGCACGACCGCGAGCCCACGCGCGTGGACCGGGGCAACGTGCAGGCCGCAGCCCGCACAGCGTCGCAGCACATCCGGGGCTGACGGCCGGATGGCCTGACGGAGCGCACCGAGACGTGCGGCGGCGTGCGTATCGCCCGGCACGCCACCGCTGCCAACCGGCGCTGAATCGGCGATGGACCCGACCGCACCGGCCGCCGGTCGTCCGGACTGCCTGCCCGAATCGCGATGCCCGGACAGGCCCCAGGTCAGGACGGCCGGATGACGATCTCGGTGAGGTGTGCGTCGGCGCTGGCGCGCACCGCCGACACGATCGGCGCCGCCACCGATTCGGGGCGCAGGTAATGGTCCGGGTCGAACGCCTGGCCTTCCTGCTCGCGGACGCTGCGCTGCATGTCGGTGACGGTGCGACCCGGGAACACCGAGGTGACTCGAACGCCGTTGGTCGCTTCTTCGGCGCGGAGCACGTCGGCGAAGGCGCGCAGCGCGAACTTGCTCGCGGCGTAGGAACCCCAGTTCGGCTTCGCGGACAGGCCGGCGCCGGAGTTGACGAGCACGACGTGGCCCTTCGCGGCGCGCAGCGCGGGCAGCAGCAGCCGCGTCAGCTCGGTGACGGCGAAGAGGTTCAGCTCGAAGGTGCGCCGCCAGGAGTCGCTGGCGGCCTCGGCGACGGGGGCCAGCTCGACGAGACCGGCGCTGTGCACCACAACGTCGAGCCGATCGATGTCGGCGACCGCGGCGGCGACGGCATTGTGGTCGGTGAGTTCCACGGGCCACGCTTTGGCACCGGGGAGTTCGTCGACGAGGGTTTGTAGCGCGGTGGCGTCGCGCCCGCCCAACAGCAGATCGTGCGTATCGGAAAGCGAGCGAGCGACGGCGGCCCCGATGCCTCTTGAGGCGCCGGTGACCAGGGCAATTGGGCGTTCGAGCATGCCACAACGGTATCGTCGGGCGGTTCCGGGGCGGCTACCGGCCGTCCCAACGAGCGGCTGTCTCTTGACCCGTTGGGGTGTTGGGGCTTAGGTCACTCCAGTGAGCAGTGCCGACGCAGCCCCTGCCGAAGTCCAGAACCGGATCCTGCGTAAGGTCGCGGTCCGGCTGATGCCGTTCCTGATCTTGCTCTATTTCGTGAACTACCTGGATAGGGTCAACATCGGTTTCGCCGGCCCGAACGGGATGAACGACGAGCTGGGGCTGACCGCGACGGCCTTCGGCTTCGCGTCGGGCATCTTCTTCATCGGCTACCTGGTGCTGGAGGTGCCGAGCAACCTCGCCCTGCACCGCTTCGGGGCGCGGAAGTGGCTCGCCCGAATCATGATCAGCTGGGGCGTGGTGGCCACGGTGATGGCGTTCGTGCCGAGCCCCACCGCCCTGGTCGTGCTGCGGTTCCTGCTCGGCGTGGCCGAGGCCGGGTTCTTCCCGGGCATCATCCTGTACCTGACCTACTGGTTCCAGGCGGCGCAGCGGGCGAAGGCGGTCGCGCTGTTCATGACCGCGATCCCGGTGTCCAGCGCCATCGGAGCGACGGTTTCGAGCGCACTGATCAGCGCCGGGCACGGGATCTTCGGGCTGTCCGGGTGGCGGTTCATGTTCCTCGTCGAGGGCATTCCGGCGATGCTGCTCGCGGTGGCGACCTGGTTCTACCTGACCGACCGGCCGTCGGAGGCGAAGTGGCTGTCGGCGGAAGAAAGGGCCTGGCTGAGCGACCGGCTGGAGGCCGAGCGCGCGCAGACCGAGACGGCGCACGGCTGGCCGCTGCGGAAGGCGCTGACCCACCCCCGGATCCTGGCGCTGGCGTTCGTGTACTTCGGCATCGCGTACGGCCTGTACGCGCTGGGCTTCTTCCTGCCCACCATCATCAAGGGCTTCGAGCAGCAGTACGGCACTGATCTGTCCACTATGGAAACCGGACTGGTCACCGCGGTGCCGTACGTGGTCGGCGCGGTGGCTATGGTGTTCTGGGCCGTGCACGGCGACCGGAAGCGGGAGCGGGTGTGGCACGTCGCACTGCCGATGCTGCTCGGCGGCGTGTGCATCCCGATCGCGCTGTACCTGGGTAATCCGCTCAGCGCGATGGCCGCCGTGACGGTCTGCGCGGTCGGCGTCTGCGCCGCGCTGCCGACCTTCTGGGCGCTGCCGAGCAACTTCTTGTCCGGTGCCGCGGCGGCGGGTGGCATCGCGCTGATCAACTCGCTGGGCAACATCAGCGGCTTCGCAGCGCCGTACATCACTGGTGCGCTCAAGGACGCGACCGGTTCCCAGAAGACCGGCCTGTGGGTGGTCGGCTTCGTGATGGTCGCGGCTGCGATCACGGTGATCGCCCTCCGCGCGGCACCGCGGGCGGAGAAGCAAGTAGTGAGCACGGAGCAAGCAACCTGATGCGCCTCGCGGTCCTCGGAGGCTGCGGGCATGGCCGGGTGCGGGGCAGGCGTGCAGCGGTTACCTCGTCGAGCAGGACGGGTTCCGCCCGCCGCACCGACCGCACGGACGCGATTTCGGCCACCGCGCCGAGCACTCCCCAACCGCTCGGCGCACCGCGGCACCGCGCCGTCCGGCACCACCCAGGCCAGGTCGATATCGCTGTACTCGTCAGCGGTTCCGGCTCGCAGCGAACCGATCAGACACCCGCGATCCCGGCGCAGCGCCGCTCAAAGCGCTCGCCGGGCCCGCGCGAACGTTGCTTGATCCGCAAACGCCACCAGCCGAAACTACCCGGGAAGCGCAACGAGGGCCTCCGGAAAAAGCCGAAGACCCCCGCGCTCGCAAGGTGGATCAGCTTGCGCCGATCTCACCGCCGTCCTTGCGCCAGACCGCCACGACCGACGGGCGCGGCTGCGAGTTGCCGCCGTCGGGCCAGTGCGAGGCCGGCTTGTCCGCGCTCGCCCCGTCGAGCTCGCCCGGGTGCTGCACGCACACGGTCACGAACTTGTCCCGGATCACCGGGCCGCAGGTCTCCGCGCCGTGCGGCACCGTCAGGAACTGCTTGACGTGACCGCGCTCCGGGCCGTCCACCGGCACCGAGAACAGGCCGTCGTTGCTCTTCAGCGCGTTGCCGTCGGTGGAGATCCACAGGTTGCCGTGCCGGTCGAAGGCCACGTTGTCCGGGCAAGAGATCGGGCTAACCTGCGACTTGTCGAACCCGCCGAAGTAGGTTCCCGCGTCGTTCGGGTCGCCACACACCAGCAGCAGGTTCCAGCGGAGCTTGGTGCCGACCGCGTCGTCGTCGATCTCCAGGATGTGGCCGTGCTTGTTGCCGACCCGCGGGTTGGCCTCGTCCGGCGCGGCATTGCCGGTCGAGCCGCGGTTGCTGTTGTTGGTCAGCGCGCAGTAGATGCGCCCGTTGACCGGGTTCGGCTCGATGTCCTCCGGCCGGTCCATCTTGGTCGCCCCGACCTCGTCGGCGGCGAGGCGGGTGAAGATGTAGACCTCTTCGGCGGTGTACCCGGGCACGAACGACTTCTTGCCGCTGGCCAGCGGAATCCACTCGCCGGTGCCGTCGAAGTGGCCGTCCGACGGCAGCTTGCCGGTGCCGTCGATCTCGCTGGCCGGGCTGTTGCCGCTGAACTTCGCGACGTACAGGGTGCCGTCGTCGAGCAGCGACATGTTGTGCCGGCGGGCGTGGGCGCTGTTGCCCTGCTTCACCTTGCCGTTGGAGACGAACTTGTAGATGTAGTCGAAGCGCTCGTCGTCACCGGAGTAGGCCACGACCCGGCCATCCTCGGCGATCTTGATGGTCGCGGTCTCGTGCTTGAAGCGGCCGAGCCCGGTGTGCTTGACCGGCGTCGAGTTCGGGTCGTGCGGGTCGATCTCGACGATCCAGCCGAAGCGGTTCGCCTCGTTGGACTCCTTGGCGAGGTCCCAGCGCTTGTCGAACCGCTCCCACTTGCGGGTGCTCGCGGTGCCCTTGAGGCCGTAGCGGGCGAGGCGCTTCTTGGCCGTCGGCTCGGTGACCGAGTCGGCGTTGGCGAAGTACTGGTTGAAGTTCTCCTCGCCCGAGAGGATCGTTCCCCACGGCGTCATGCTGCCCGCACAGTTGTTCTGCGTGCCGAGGACCTTCGTGCCGGTTGGGTCGGCGGAGGTCTTGAGGTAGTCGCTACCCGCGGCCGGCCCACGCAGCTCGAACGGCGTGCTCAGGGTGATGCGCCGGTTGTACTTGCTCGGCAGCGGCTTGAGCCGGCCGCCCTGCTGCTCGACGTACACCACCGAGAGGCCGTGCGCGGCCCAGGCGATGCGGACCTGCTCTTCGGTCGGGTTGTTCTCGTCGTAGCCGACGAACATGTGCGTCTCGGTGGTGTACTCGTGGTTCACCACCAGCAGGCTGCGCTTGCCGCTGCCGTCCAGCGGGACCAGCTCGGCGAAGTCGTTGTTGTAGCCGAACTGCTTCTCCTGCGCGGCCGCGGTCTGGTTGTTGAAGTCGAACTCGGGCGCGCCGGGCAGCACCGGGTCGCCCCAGCGGATCACGATGCCCTGCTCGTAGCCTTCGGGGATGACGACCCGGTCTTCGGTGTTCGGGGCGACCGGGGTGTAGTCGGTTCCCGGCACGTTGCCCTGGCGCGGGCGGGCGAGCGGAGCGGGTGCGGGGGTCGCCGCCGTCGCGGTGCCCGCGAGGGCCGTCGCGCCGCCGACGGTCAGCGCGAGCACGCCGCTGGCCTTGAGCGCGCCGCGTCGGCTGAGCACGCTCTCGACGATGTCGCCGAAGTAGGCGTTGTCGGAGGTGTTGGGGGCTTCATGCGCGCAGGCGTTGCCGCAGCGGTACTTGCAGGTCACCGAGGAGCGGTTGGCCGAGTGGTGGGGAAGCAGGGGGAGCGGGATGACCCGCCCGCTGTCCGGTCGGGAAGACAAGCGGACCTCCAGATGCTCGTCAGGGGAACAACTGGAAGTTAGGTCGATCAGGCGATGGTTCCTGGACGTAAATGTGAACGGGGGCTAAACGTGCGACGCAGAGTTATCGAAACCGCAGGCGAGAGACCCGAATTGACCGACGCTGCGTGTCCGACCGAACACCGAATCAGCAGTAGGGCGGCTGGTTGGTGAGCGCGGTCGGTCAGCCAGACGCGGAATTGCTCGTAGACGTCGGGCATGCGGCCGCTGTTCGCGACGGTGCGGTCGTCGCGGGAGGTGACGCCGGGAGTTTCCGCAGGGTGTCGGCCACCGAAGCCGGCTGCCAGCGCACGGCGAGCGCGGTGGTGTCCGGCGCGGTCCCGGGGCTCGGGAGTTCCCCGATCAGGCTTGCGGTGGGTGCGCGCTCCGGGGATCGAGTCCCAGCCCTCCGGGCGGTCGGTGCCGGGACGACCGGTGAGCAGGTAGCTGTAGAGCACTGCGTGGCCCCGGCCGAGCTACTCGACGTGGACCGCTTCACCTGCTGTGCTCGGGAGTTCCAGGTGCGGCATCCGCCTCCCGGGCAGGTGGTTCGCTGCGCCGTCGTCCTCGGACACGGGCAGGTCGGCTGGCAGGTTCAGGTAGTCGTTCACTGGTCCTCTTCACGGGCGGCGCGACTGTTGCGATGGGCAGCTTCGCGCAGGTGCGCGATAAACACCGGGGCGGCGGGAGGTGAGCGCGTCGATCCGCTCGGTGAGCTCGTCGATGGCCGCCCGGTACCCGGCGAGCGAGGCCGGGCAGTGGTCCGCGTGGTGCCGACCGTCCGCGAGGCAATCTAGGAACGGCTGGGTGCGCTCGACGGGGATGCCCAGATTGCTAAGCGTCCTGATCTCCCGCACGAGCCGCAGGCCGTCCTCGTCGTAGTCCCGCTAGCCGTTTGGGCAGCCGCCCGGGCGTGATCAACCCCAGCGATTCGTAGTTGCGCACCGCTTTGGTCGTCGTTCCTGCCCGCCGGGCCAGTTCGCCGATCAGCATTCCCGTCAAACTCGACAAACGCTAAACCCTGCCCCCGGGTGCAGGGTCAACCCGAGCGGAAAAATCGGTGTCCTCGGCGTGGCCCGCGTTGTACCTTCCCAGCATGTCGTGTTTTGCTGTTGCCTTTTTCATGCGGCTGCGTTCCGCCTAGGCGGCGCAGGATCCGAATTCGCGCCGCCGTACGCGTCCGGGCTCCCGTTTCCTGACGCGCGGTTCGTCGTGCCCTGAAACACCACGCTTACCTGCGCTCGCGAGAGCCCGGTTCCGACCGGTCCGCGAACACAGGAGCAGCCGATATGTCTACCCGCCGGAATTCGGCGCGCGATCGTGCGCGCCGCGAACTCGGCCAGAACTTCTTGATCGACCGGAGCGTCGCCCGGCACCTGGTCGATCTCCTCGATCCATCACCGCTTCCGGTGGTCGAACTCGGGGCAGGGCGCGGTGCCCTCACCCGCGAACTCGTCCACGCTGGACGAACGGTCACCGCCGTGGAACTGGACCGCCACTGGTCGGACGAGCTCCGCGACAGCTGTCCACGAGTGAGCGTGATCAGGTGCGACATGCTCGATTTCCGTTTCCCTACCGCGCCGTACGCGGTGGTCGGCAACCTCCCGTTCGGCATCACGACGGCGATGACCCGCCGGCTGCTGGGCGAGCGGAGCTGGTCGGAGGCGATGCTCCTGGTGCAGTGGGACGTGGCCCGGAAACGCGCTTCGGGCGGCAGCCTGCTGAATGCCCAGTGGGCGCCGTGGTACGAATTCCGGCTCCACGGCAGGGTTTCCGCACGATCGTTCCGCCCGGTTCCCGCGGTCGACGGCGGCATCCTGAAGGTGCAGCGCAGACCGCACCCGCTGATGCCGCTCGGCGACCTGCGGCGTTACCAGCGGTTCGTCGAGGCGGTGTTCACGGGGCGCGGCCGAGGCCTGGCCGAAACCGTCCGCAACGTGACGGGCTGCCGGATCCGGAACCTGCCCGCGCTCCCCCGGGATCTGACCGCAGAGGCCTGGACCCACCTCTACGCCGAAACCACCTGCCCCAAGACTCGCGAGCGCTTTGGGCGGCCATAACAACCAATGCGCTGATGTGGTGGTGCCGCTCGCCGAAGCGCCGAGGCCCGTAACGCGCCCTCGCGGGGCCGGGGAGCCCCGAGCCGTCCGGAGCACTGCCGGTGATAGGTGGGGTGAACGGACCGTTTGTGCCGTCTATTGGGGTGGACGGTCCGTTCGCTTCGTACCTGCGATGCGCAGGTAAAGCAACGCCGCACAGCGAGTTCCCAACGGGCGTCTGTCAGGGCTGGCGCTGCGGGAATTCCTCGTCGCCATTACAACCCAATGCGCTGATGTGGTGGTGTCGCTCGTCGAGGCGCCGAGGTTCGTAACGCGCTCTCGCGGGGTCGGGGAGCGGGGAGCCTTGAGCTGTCCGGAGCGCTGCCGGTGATGGGTGGGGTGAACGGACCGTTTGTGCCGTCTATTGGGGTGGACGGTCCGTTCGCTTCGTACCTGCGATGCGCAGGTAAAGCAACGCCGCACAGCGAGTTCCCAACGGGCGTCTGTCAGGGCTGGCGCTGCGGGAATTCCTCGTCGCCATTACAACCCAATGCGCTGATGTGGTGGTGTCGCTCGTCGAGGCGCCGAGGTTCGTAACGCGCTCTCGCGGGGTCGGGGAGCGGGGAGCCTTGAGCTGTCCGGAGCGCTGCCGGTGATGGGTGGGGTGAACGGACCGTTTGTGCCGTCTGGACGGTCCGTTCGCTTCGTACCTGCGATGCGCAGGTAAAGCAACGCCGCACAGCGAGTTCCCAACGGGCATCTGTCAGGGCTGGCGCTGCGGGAATTCCTCGTCGTCTAGCAGCGCCGGGTGCAGGCGGCGGAGGGCCGGAATGTCGGCCTGGTGGCCGCCTTCCTCGAACCACTCGAACATCCGGTCCCGGCCTTCGATCCGGGCGACTTCGTAGCGGGTCGGGGTGCCCTTGACGCGCTGGAAGTTCTCCGCGACCTGCTGCCTGCTTAGCTCGTCGCCGGCGATCTCGATCTGCTCGCCGATGAATTCCTGCGGCGCGTCCTACGCGGTCGCGGCGAAGAGGCCGATGTTGTTCGCGGAGACCATCTGCACCGGTGTCGCTGGGTCCAGCGGCATGGAGAGCACGCGCTCGCCCGAATCGGAGATGTTGGCGAGGAAGAGCAGGTTGGTCATGAAGAACACCGGTCGCAGCACGGTGGCGGGCACGCCGATGCGATGGGTGTACGCCTCGATGGCGGTCTTGCTCTCGAAATGGGCGACGCCGGAGTTGCGTTCGGCGCCGCCGACGGAGCTGTGGACGAGTTGGCCGATGCCGGTCTCCTCGGCGATGTCGGCGACCGTCGTGCCCTGGCAGACTTCGGCGGCGAGCGCGCTTGAGGCACGGCTGGAACGCCAAGCTGTGCTCCTAGAGCGCAGGCGCTCTGCGCGTGTAACTCGTGCTTTCAGACTGCGCGAAGTGCAGATCCAGATCCTGCTCTTCGACTCAGCTACTGCGCCGCGTACCACCCATGACTTCAACCTGTTCAGGGTGCCGTCGCCAGGTAAGGCTGGACCGCTTGAGTTCGTCTACGTCGAAGACTTCACAGACGGCCGCTACCTGGACTGCGCGTTGGCACCCCGGCGCTTCTGGTGAAGCTGACGGTGGCGGGTACCGCATTCGCCTTCGGCTATCTGGCAATTTTGATGTTCATGCCATTCGTGCTGCTGTAGCGCGGTGCTCCGCCCTGGCTTCCCAGCCTGACTCTGACCGGTTCGGGCTCTGTTGGCCCCGCTGGTCGATCCGCAGCCGCGACGCCTGACGTCCTACGACGCGAGGTCGTCGTATGCGCCGAAGGCGCATGGCCCACCCTCGTAGCTTGCACCGCCGCGGGTTGTCAGCGGCCTTCTCACGAGGACAGCCCGGACGCCGCGTCTTGGCCATACACAAGTCCGGGCTCCGGAGTCGAGAAGGCCGCTGAGGTTCCGCCACCCGCACCGCAACCCAAGAAGAGGTTGGAAAACGCTCTATGGAAATTGCGGCACACTCGCTCCGGATGGGCCTAGTCGTAGGACGCGAGATCAGGGTGGAGGACACCAGAGGTGCCCTCCACCCGGGAAAATCAGCGCCATACGGCCACCACCGATGGGCGGGGTTGGGAGTTGCCGCCGTCGGGCCAGTGGGAGATCGGGTTGTCGGCGCTGGCACCGTCGACCTCTCCCGGATGTTGGGCCGAGACCAGGATCAGGTCGTCTTCGATGATCGGGCCGCAGGCTTCCGCGCCGCGCGGGACGGAGAGGAACTGCATGACGTGGCCCCGTTCCGGGCCTTTCAGCGGCACCGAGTAGAGGCCGTCGTTGGCTCCGAGAGCCTTTGAGGAATCCGTGGTGATCCAGAGGTTTCCGCGGCTGTCGAAGGCCACGTTGTCCGGGCAGGCGATCGGGCTGACCTGGGACTTGTCGAAGCCAGCGAAGTAGGTGCTCGGGTCGGCGGGGTCGCCGCAGACCAGAAGCAGACGCCAGGCGAAGCGAGTGCCCGCCGGGTCGTCGTCGAGTTCCAGGACCTGGCCGTGCTTGTTGATGTTGCGCGGGTTGGGCTCGTCGGCGCCCGCGTTGCCTTCGGTGCCGCGGTCCGAGTTGTTGGTCAGCGCGGCGTAGACGCGGCCGGTATGCGGGTGCGGCTGGACGTCTTCCGGGCGGTCCATTTTCGTCGCGCCCGCCTCGTCGGCGGCCAAGCGGGCGAAGACGTATACCTCTTCGGCGCTAATGCCGGGCACGAAGCTGGTGTCGTTGTGCGCCAACGGAATCCACTCGCCGACACCGTCGAACTCGCCGTCCGCCGGCAGCTTCCCGGTTCCGTCGATCTCACCGGGGCTGTCGCCGGTGAACTTCGCGACGTAGAGCGTGCCGGAATCCAGCAGCGACATGTTGTGCCGCCGCGCGTGGCCGCTGTTGCCGCGCTTCATCTTGCCGTCGGAGACGAAGCGGTAGATGTACTCGAACTTCTCGTCGTCGCCCATGTACGCCACGACCCGGCCGTCGTCGGCGACGCGGATGTTGGCACCCTCGTGCTTGAAGCGGCCGAGCGCGGTGTGCTTGACCGGCGTCGAGTTGGGGTCGTGCGGGTCGATCTCGATGATCCAGCCGAACCGGTTCGGCTCGTTGACCTGCTCAGCGAGGTCCCAGCGGGAGTCGAAGCGCTCCCACTTGCGTTCGCTGGCGGCGCCCTTGATCCCGTAGCGCGCCAGCCGCTCCTGGGTGGCCGGGTCGGTGATCGAGTCGGCGTTGCCGAAGTAGAAGTGGATGTTCTCCTCGCCGGAGAGGATCGTGCCCCACGGCGTCACCCCGCCGGAGCAGTTGTTCATCGTGCCGAAAGAGCGTGTGCCGGTCGGGTCGGCCGGTGTCTTCAGCAGTTCGCTGCCCGCCGCCGGGCCGCGCAGCTCGAACGGGGTGTTCAGGGTGATCCGCCGGTTCAGCGGGTCGAGCACCGGTTTCGGCGCGCCGTCGCCGGTTTCGAGCACCACGACCGACAGCCCGTGCGCCGCCCACGCGACCCGAACCTGCTGCTCGGTGGGGTTTTCCGGGTCGTAGCCGCGGAACAGGAACTCCTCGGAGGTGTACTCGTGGTTGTTCACCATCAGCCGCCGGTCGCCGTCCAGCTCCAGCAGTGCGCAGAAGTCGTTGTTGTAGCCGAACTGCCGTTCCTGGGCTTCCGGCGTCTGGTTGTCGAAGTCGAATTCCGGGGCGCCGGGCAGGATCGGGTCGCCCCACCGGAGCACGACCTGCTGCTGGAAGCCCTCCGGCACGACCACGGCGTCTTCGCTGTTGGGCTGCACCGGGGTGAAGTCCAGGCCCGGCGGCCGGCCGGCTGCGGCGGCCGCGGGTCGACTGACGGACAACGCGGTAGGCAGCGCCGCCGCGGAGGCCACCACCACGGCACCCGCGCGCAGCAAACCCCGCCGGGACAGCACGTTCTGCACCAGGTCGCCGAAGTACTGGTTCGCGGTGGGGTTCGGTGGGTGCTCGGCGCACTGGTCACCGCAGCGGTACCGGCAGGTCACCCGCGCCCGACCGGTCGACAACAGCGGTAGGAATCGACGTTCGCCCGGCTGTGCCACCACGACCTCCCATGCTGATCAATTGATCGAGAAATGGCTTGGAGCGTATGGCAAACCGAAAAAATGGCAAACGCTCTGCGAGAATTCGGCGAATTCTCGCAGAGCGTTTGCTCGATCGGGTTCGTCCAGTTGGGGGCTGCTGGTCTCAGAACTCCTCGCCGACCAGGACGGCCTCGGCGGGAACCTGATGGGCGTCGGCCTTGGTGCGCAGTTCCAGAGACAGCAGGCCCGCCGCGATCACGCACAGCACCGCACCGACCGCGAACGGAGCGTGCTGCGAACCGAACCAGGTGGCCACGTGCCCGACCAGGGTGGCCGCGACCGCGCCGCCGAGCCAGCGGCAGAAGTTGTAACCGGCGCTCGCGACCGGGCGTGGCGCGGCGCTGATGCTCATCGCGGTACCGGTGAACAGGGTGTTGAGCAGGCCGGAGGCGACGCCGCTGACGATCACTGCGACGACCACGACGGGCTTGGAGCCGATCGCCATGACGGCGAGCAGGACCGCGAAGAACAGCACCGCGATGATGGTGCCGCCGACCTCGCCGAACCGGGCCGCGAGCTTGGGGGCCAGGAACACGCCGGCAAGGGCGACGCACAGGCCCCAGCCGAAGAACACCAGACCGACCGCGATCGCGCCGAACTCCAGGACGAACGGCGACCAGGCCAGCACGATGAAGAACGCGGCGGTGTAGAAGGCGGAGCCGAGCGCGGTCCGCAGCAGGCCGCTGTGGCCGAGCGCGCGGATCGGGTCGAGCAGCCGGACCTTGGGCCGGTCGGCGCGGTTGCCGTCCTTGGGCAGGAAGCCGGCGGAGAGGATCAGCGCGATCGCCATCAGCGCCGCGGTGCCGGCGAACGGTCCGCGCCAGGAGATGTTGCCCAGCAGGGCGCCCAGCAGCGGGCCGGTGGACAGACCGATGCCCAGCGCCGCCTCGTAGAGCAGGATGGCGGCCTGCTGGCCGCCGCTGGCGGCGCCGACGATCACCGCCAGCGCGGTGGCGATGAAGAAGGCGTTGCCGAGGCCCCACACCGCGCGCAGCGCGACGAGCTGGCCGATCGAGCTGGCCATCGCGCACACCAGGGTCGCCACCACGATCAGCACCAGGCCGGTGACCACGGTCCGCTTCGCGCCGAAGCGGGCGCTGAACGCGCCGGTGATGAGCATCGCCACGACCTGCACGCCCAGGTAGGACGAGAACAGCAGGGTGACCTGTTCGGGGCCGGCGCGCAGCGCTTCGGCGATGGAGAGCAGGATCGGGTCGACCAAGCCGATGCCCATGAAGGCGATCACGGCCGCGAACGCGGTGATCCACACCGCCTTCGGTTGTCCCTTGAAAACGTCGAGAAACCGAACGTCGTGCGCGGCGCTCATCGGTCGCCACCCCTCATGGACGGAAGCAAGTCGTTTGCAAGGCTAACAAATTTTGGTCAGCAACCAAACGGACATGAGAGAACTCACGCGGATTTGCTCCGACCGGCGGAGAAGGTGGCGATCAATGCCGCCTTGAGGTTGGTGTGGAAGGGTTGCGTCACGGTGTGCAAGGGCGGGTTTCGTTGCTAAGCGGCGCCACGCGTAGCCCACCCTCGCACCGCCGCGGGTTCTCAGGCGTCGTCTGGCGAGGACAGCCCCGATGCCGCGTGGGCTTATGCACAATCGGGGATCCCGGAGTTCAGGCGGCGTCTGAGGTTCCGCAACTCGCACCGCCACGCAGAACGAGCCTGGAAAGAGCCTTTCAGCGGCTAAGTGCGGCTTGGGCGGCTGCCGCGACCACCTCCTCCGCGTGGTGCTCGGCGAGAACCGCGAGGATCTCGCCGGCGCTGCGGTGCGCGGTCGCGGCGATCTCCTTGACCAACTCGACCTGCTCCGGCTCCGGCTGCTGGGCGAACTCCGCGAGGAACAAATCGACGTCCTCGTCCAGGGCCGCCGCCATGCCGTCGAGCGAGAACAGCAACTCATCGCCGGGGCGGGCCGTGTTCTCGGTGCTGGTCGGCCGGGCCTGCAGCCACATCCGCGCCGCCGGCCCGGCGACCGCATCCTCGGTCAGCTCGCGCACCGCCGACACACCGTCGTCGCGGGTGTGCTCCAGCAAGCCCAGCGCCGCCAGCCGGATCGTCGGGTCGTCCACCCGTCGCAGCAAGGCCGCCAGCTCGGCGCTGGCCTGCGCCGCGCCGCGCCGCTCGATCCACTGCGGGATCAACACCTGCTGCACCTCCGCCGGGGCATCCGCCACCACCAGTGTCAGCAGCTCCGCCGGGCACGCAACCAGATCGTCCACAGCGGGCACCTGGAAGCCGAAGGCGCGCAACGACTCCCGCGCGGCCCAGAGACCCGGTGGCAGCAGCTCGGCCACGGTGTGATCGGCATCGACGCCGTCGGGCACGATCTCTTCCAGCGCCTCGATCTCCTCCGGCGCGGTGGTCACGTGGCAGCGGACCGCCTGCATCGCCTCCCACTGGGCGAGCATCCGGCGGACGATGCCGCGCACCGCCTCGCGATCGTCCGGCTCATCCGCGTCCAGGAGGTCGCAGGCCATCATGACGATCAGTTCCAGCGGCACCGCCTCGGTCCGCGAGTACAGCACGCTCAACGCGGCCTGGACGATCTCCAGCAGCGCGTCCTCGTCGTCGGAGAGCCCGTCGAGCTCGGCGTGGAAGACGTCTTCGATGAGCACGAACCGCTGCCAGAGCCGGGTCCACAGCAGTTCCGGTTCCGCCAGCAGGGGTACCGCGATCAGGGTCGGCGCCAGCAGGTCCCCGGCCCACCGGACCAGACCCGCCCGCTCGGCCCACTCCAGCAGCAGGTCGGCGTCCCCGGCGTCACCGCCGGAAGGTTCCGCGAGGGCCGCGACGAGCTCGTCCACATCGGACGGACCCCGGCCGTCGCCGACCCACTCCAGGACCGTGCGGATACGCTGCATGATCGGCGATCCCGCCGCGATGGCCCGGTGCGGCTCGACGTGGACGAGATCGATCGGCGGCAACCAGAGCGCGGGCTGGGATGGCGACTCCAGCGCGTCCCGGCGCTCGATCTCCTCGAACACCTCGCTGTCGAAGTCGATCTCCTCGGCGTCCACCGCGTCGAAGAACCCGGCCACTGCCTGCGGATCTTCGGCGTCCACGCCGAGCTCGCGCATCGTCGTGCCCCAGAACTTCTCCACACCCCACTCGGTCGGCTCGGCCATCGCCGCCAGGTAGTCCGGCACGGCCCGCTCGACCGCCTCGTGCAGCTCGTCGAGCGGGCTCGGCGAGGTCAGCAGCCCCTCCTCGGAGAGGAAACCGAGCCACTGGTGCAGGAAATCCGGCACCAGCGACCACCGCGCCACGATCAGCTTGCGGGGCACCACTTCGACCAGGAACCGCACCAGGTCCTCTTCGGTCCAGCAGGCCAGCAGGCCGTCCCTGGTGAACTTGTGGTCGAGCAGGCACCCCGCCAGCCACCCGGCATCCAGCTCCGGGTGGCTGCGTGCGAACGCGTCGATCAACTCTTCGCGCGCCGCTTCGAACCGGTCGACCTCGCCGTGGATGAAGGCAGTTCGCATCACGTGCTCCTTTCGCTAAGGTGTGCGGATCAGCGTAGGTAGCACGTCGGGAAGTCCCGGGCAGCGAGGCGATCAAGGCCCGCGTGTCGTGATCCCTCGAACGGGTGCTCGAACCCGGAAATGCGGACATCTCGGTATGGCTCTCGGTACTTGTCCCGCTTCGCCACCAGGGGCTTTGGTCACATGCTTTCCACACGTCCTGATTTGGACGGATCAACGACCGCCTGGCGAACCCGGTGGTCGAACGGCGACAACCCGCCGGGGTGACCGCGGCCCACCCGGTCGTTCCGGTCTTGGGTCGACCCCCGGATTCGTCAGCGGCGTTCCCAACAGGGAGGAGGTACTGCGTGACCGGACAGCAGCTACTTTCCCCAGCTGCCTGTTGTTCGGCCCTCCCATTCGGCGAGGTGGGTGCCACCCGTCCGACAAGGCGGCAAAGGGGCCGCCGCGCCCACCTCGCCGACCCATGCTCCCGATTCCGCGAAGGCTCGCGAACACCCGACATGAACAGCACGTCCGAATACCGATCCTATGGTTGGTGGGTCCAGAACGACCCGAACTCCGACCACACCACGCTCATCATCGGCGGCCGCATCAGCGTGCTGCGAATGCCAGCCCCGATCGCCGCCCGCGTGCACCGGGTGCTCGCGATCCACCTCCAAGCCGGACCCGCTCTGGTCGACGGCGATGACTGGGTGCTGTTCACCCAGCCCGACGGCCGCGGCGACCTCCCGGAAGACCTCGACGAGGTCACCGCCGTGCCGACCGGCAGCCGGATGGACCTGCCGCCGCTGGACGACCCGGGCTGGATCACCCCGCCCCGCGCGGACCGCCCGGTGCCGTCCCGCCAGGTCATCTTCTCGGCCGTCCGCCGCGCCAGAGCCGAAGCACGACCGCTCGTCACCGCCTGACCCGCTCCCCAGGGGCCGTGAGTACTTTTGGGAGTTACAACCCCCCTGCTACAACCCCCAAAAGTACTCACGGGTTTGTCTCCTTTGAAGCGGCGTCAGCTGCTCAGCTCACGTTTGCAGCAAGCACCGCCGCGGGTTCTCAGACTGTGCCCACCCCGTCGGGGTTCTTGGCGAGGCCAGTCCCCGGCGTGGTGAATTGGCATTCATGAGTCGGAGATCCCGCAGTCCAGACGGCGCCTGAGGTTCCGCTACCCGCACCGCGACTCGGGGTGGGTCTGGAAGTGGGCTTCAACGCTGCTCGGCCACCCAGACCGCTATTTGTGCGCGCGAGGTGGCTCCGAGCTTGGCGAGTATGTGCTCGATGTGGCTGTCCGAGGTCCGTTTCGAGATCACCAGCTGCTCCGCGATCTGCCGGTTCGACATGCCCTGCGCGACCAGCTTCGCCACCTCGCGCTCCCGCGGCGTCAGCCGCACCGGCGCGTCGGCCGACGGCTCCGGGCGGCGCACCCCGAGCGTGAACTGGACCAGTTCGTCCACCGTGTACTCCGAGCCGCGGCGCCGCTCCGCGCGGAGTTCCGACGTCGGCAGGGCGTTCCGGATCCGCGCATCGGTCTCGGTGTGCCAGCCGAGGTAACGGTCGATGCCGAACAGGTAGCGGCCCAGCGGCCGCCACAGGTGCGCCACCGCCGAGCTCAGCCGGGCTGCCCGGTCCACGTGCCCCTGCGCCGCGGACACCCATGCCTCCATCTCGACCGCCAGCAGGATCCCGGTGAAGTCGTTGAAGAGCTGCTTGATCCGCAGGCCTTCGTGCAGGTGCTCCTGCGCAGCCGGGTAGTCGCCCTGCCGCCAGCGCACCAGCCCGAGCGTCAGCTCGCACCACGAGCGGTTCCACAACTCGCCGTGCTCCTCGCAGATCTCCTGGCACTGCTCGCACAGCTCGACGGCTCGCTCGAAGTCGCCCCGGAAGGTCGCCAGCAACGCCAGGCTCGGCAGGCTCATCAGCGCGATCCCGTCGTGCCGCAGCATCTCCTTGCGCTCTAACGCTTCGGCGAACCGGGCCGCCGCCGTCTCGTGTTCGTTGCGCAGCAGGTCGAGGGTCCCGGTGATGTGCCAGGTCAGCGCCAGCGCCGTGTCGGCCCCGATCCGCCGCGCCACATCCCGCGCCTCGGCCAGCAGCGACCGGGCGGCGTCGACGTCCCCCAGCAAGCAGCTGATCAGGCCGTTGACAGCCAGCGCCCGGGCGCGCTGCTCGTCGGGATCCGACACCACGCGGAGCATTTCGTCCAGCCAGTACCGGCCCTCCCGCAGCGCGCCGTCGGCCACCCAGTAGTACCGCAGGGCGGTCGACATCCGCAGGCCCTCGGGCCCCTCGCCGGGCTCGGTGCGACAGAAGTCCAGCGCGGCGCGCAGGTTCGCCCGGTCGTGCCGGAGCCGGGTCAGCCAGTCCACCTGCTCCGGGCCGAGCCATTCCGCGTCGACGTGCTCGGCGAGCAGCAGGAAGTGATCGCGGTGCCGCCGCCGCAGCGCGAACTGCCGCGTGCCGCCGCCGAGCCGCTCCCGCCCGAACTCCTGGATCGTCTTCAGCAGCCGGTAGCGGGTGCGGGTGTCGCGCTGATCTTCCTTGAACAGCACCGATTGCTCCACCAGGCCCGCGACTCCGACGAACACGTCCTCCAAGGTCACGCCGTCGCCGACGCAGACTTCCTCCGCGGCGTCGAGCTCGAAACCGCCGGAGAACACCGACAGCCGCGCCCAAACCACCTGCTCGGTCGGCGAGCACAGGTCGAAGCTCCGCTCGATCGCCGCCCGCAGCGTGCGGTGGTGCGGCAGGCCGCTGCGATCGCCCAGGGTCAGCAGCCGGTACCGGTCGGCGAGCCGGTCCAGGATCTCCTCCACCGAAAGCGACCGCATCCATACCGCGGCCAGCTCGATCGCCAGCGGCAGGCCGTCCAGCTGCTGGCACACCCGGACCACCAGCGCCTCGTTGCCCGGTCCGATGGCGAATCCCGGTAGCACCGCGGCGGCCCGGTCGGCGAACAGCTCCAGCGCCTCGTAACCGATGGCCTTCTGCACCACGCGGCCCTGCCGGTCTAGCCGGGGCATGACCATCGGCGGCACCGGCCACACCTGCTCGGCGGCGATTGCCAGCGGAGCGCGGGACGTGACCAGGATGCGCAGCTCGGGGGCGGCGGCGAGCAGGTCGCCGACCAGCGGTCCGCACTCCTCCAGCAGGTGCTCGCAGCCGTCGAGCACGATCAGCATCCGCTTGTCGGCGAGCTGCTCGGCGAGCTGTCGCGCAGCCGGCAGCGCACCCCGGTCGCCGAGGCCGAGGTTGGTCAGCAGGACCCGGGCGACGTCGTCGCGGGGCGGGACGCGGGCCAGCTCCACCAGCCAGACGCCGTCCGGGAAGGCGCGTCGGAGATCGCGCGCGACGCGGACGGCCAGCCGCGACTTGCCGACCCCGGCCACACCGGTCAGGGTCACCAGTCGAGAGGTGGACAGCAGCCGTTTGACCTGCGTAATCGCTCCGCGGCGGCCAACGAAGCTCGTCAGGTCGTCGGGGAGCTTGCCCACCCGCCGGGTTGTCATTCCGACCACCCGCACTCTCCGAACGCCTCGTTGCACCCGAGTGTATGCCCGGATTCACCCGAACCGTCGCATCAGTTGCTCAGGGCGGCCCAGGTCACGAGCGTTTCGACGGTGCTGAAGAGCGCGCCGAACAGCAGGAGCGCGAAGTTGACCATCTCCGGCCGGTCGCCGGCCAGCAGGATCCGGTACGGGTCGTGGGGGTGTTGGCGCACGTAATCTCGGTGCCCACCGGGATGCGGCGGAGCAGCCGGCCCCGGCCGCTGGGCGCCTCCAGCACCTCGCCGGTGGGCGCCGTCCAGCGGACCACCGCGTGGTGCCGGGTCATGCCCTGCGGGCCCGGCTGGTGGTCTCGCCGATCACGTCAGGTGGCCGCGGCGATGGGGGTGCGGAGCAGGCGGACGCCCAGGCCGATGAAGACCACACCGGTCACGCGGTCCAGGACCCGCCGCACGCGCGGCCTCGCGAAGACCCCGCGAATCCGGTTGGCGACGCTGACCAGCAGCGGCCACCACACCACCCCGAATCCGAGGGTGAGCAGACCGAGCAGCAGGGTCTGCGGCAGCAACGGGGCCGTGCGGTCGATGAACTGCGGCATGAGGCTGACGAAGAACAGCACGGCCTTCGGGTTCGAGACGTTGCTCAGGAAGCCCTGCACGAACGCCAACCGGGACGTCCGGGCGGGCTCGGCGGGAGCCTCGGTGACGGTCTTGTGCCGCGACGCCCAAAGCGCCTGGACACCGAGGAACACCAGGTAGCCCGCGCCGATGACCTTCACCACCATGAACGCAACCGCGGACTGCGCCAGCAGCGCGGACAACCCGAGCGCTGCGGCGGTGATGTGCACGCACAGCCCGCTCAACACCCCGGCCGACGCCAGGTACCCGGCTTTCGTGCTGCGGGTCGCATTGCGGAGCACCACCGCGAAATCCGGACCGGGAACGACGTAGGTGAGGACCAGCACGGTCAGGAAACCCAGCAGCGTCAACGACATGCTTCGACGATACTTCCGCCGGGCAAGGTGTTTTCCCACATGGTGGCCCGTTTCCGGCTCAACGGTCGGAAACCAGCGGCAGCCCGGCCCGGTGCGCGGCGGCGAACTCCTCGTCGACGAACACGACTTCGCGGCCCTCCCGCGCCAGCAGCGAGGCAGCCGCGGCCGCGCGGTACCCGGCGCTGCAGTGCACCCACACCACCCCGTCGGGCAGCTCGTGGGTCCGGTACCGCAGCTCGAAGAGCGGGATGTGCACGGCGTTCTTCAGGTGGCAGGCCCGCCATTCGCTGCGCATCCGCACGTCCAGCACGACGGTTCCCGGGCCCACTTCGGCGAGGTCGCCGAACGTCGCGGACGGCAAGCGGCGCACCAGGTTCACGTCAATGGCGAGTTCCTGCGGGCGACCGACCGCAGCCGTCGGGCGGTCGACCCCGATGCGCGCCAGCTCGCGCTGCGCCGCCGCCACCTGCTCCGGTGCCTCGCCGATCAGCGTCAGCGGGGAGCCCCACTCGATCAGCCAGCCGAGCCAGGTGGCCAGCGGGCCGTCCAGACCGAGGCTGATCGTGCCCGCGAGGTGGGCCTGCGAGAACGCCTGGCGGGACCGAAGGTCGACCACCCAGTCCCCGACGCGCAACCGCCGGGCCAGCTCCGCCGGCCGGACCCGGGCCGGTCCCCGCAGGTCGACCGGCTCCGGCCCGGCCAAGTTTCGCGGACCCATCTGTGCGTAGTAGGCCGGGAACGCGTCCAACGCGAAGAGGGTGTGCTCGACGAATTCGTCCTCGCCGAGCCGGAACGCGGCGTTGACCTTCTTCTGCTGGCCGACGGTCGCGGAGCTGCCGGACACGCCACCGGTCGAGCAGTAGCTGCCGAAGCCGTGCGTCGGCCAGATCGCCGCGCCGTCCGGCAGCACATCGGCGAGCTTGCGGACCGACGCGTGCTGATGCCGGGCGAGCTCCTCGCTGTGCTGCTGGCCGAGCAGGTCGGTGCGCCCGGTCGAACCGAACAGCAGCGATCCGCCGGTGAACACGCCGACCGCGCCGTCGGGATCTTCGAGCACGTAGGACAGGTGGTGGAAGGTGTGGCCGGGCGTCGCCAGCACGCGCAACCGAAGCCCCGGCGACACCGCCACCACGTCGCCCTCGGCCAGCGGACGCCGCGCGAACGACACCACATCCGCCGCGGCCACCCCGTACTGCGCGCCGGTCAGCCGGCACAGCTCCACGCCGCCGGAGATGTAGTCGTTGTGGATGTGCGTCTCCAGCACGTGGGTGATGCTGACGTCATGGTGACCGGCGAGCGCGAGCACCCGGTCGACGTCGCGCTGCGGATCCACGACGGCCGCCACCGCGCCGTCGGTGACCAGGTAGCTGCGGTCGCCAAGCGACGAGGTCTCGACGACTTCGACCGCGACCATGACCGGTCATTCGTCGCGGCCGTGGACCTGGGCCGGCGGGTGCGTGGCCTCGACGGCCGTGAACGTTTCCAGGATCTTGTAGCGGTGCTCGGCGCCCTTGGGGATCACCCACGAATCGCCCGGTTCGAGCAGCACCGTCTGGCCTTCGCTGTGCAGCTCCGCGCGGCCGCTGATCACGTATCCGGCTGTCTCGTAGTCCCGAGCCGCCGTCTGCTTGTCGATTCCCGGCGGCTCCTCGCGCCACAGCCGCATCGCCAGGCCGACTCCTTCGGCGAGGTAGTACTGCCCGAGGGAACCGCGCGGCGAGTGCGCGCCGTCCACTTTGATGATCGTGGTGTCACTCATCGGATCCCCTCCTCGTGCCCGTTCCGCCTCGATTCTCCCGCCGCCCGGGCGGTCGGGCAGCGCGACTTCTCAGGCCCAGATCGAGGCGGCCAGCACCACGCCGACCACGCCCGAACCGATCCCGGCGAGCACCGTGCCGACGACGTTGAGCACCGCGAACAGCCGCGCGCCGTCGAGCAGCAGGCGAACGGTTTCGTAGCTGAACGTGCTGAAAGTGGTGAGCGCGCCGCAGAACCCGACGCCGACCAGCGACTGGACCACCGGCATGGGTACGCCGAACAGCGCGGCGCCGGTGATGAACCCGAGGATCAGCGAGCCGATCGAGTTGACCACCACCGTGCCCCACGGAAACCCGGTGTCGTGCCGCGCCTGCACCCAGCGGTCGGTGAGGAACCGCATGCACGCACCCAGCGCCCCGCCGACCGCGACCAAGACGATTGTCACCGCGGCTCCTGCCCGACGTAGCGGATCACTTCGACCTCGTCGAGCAGTACCAAGCCCTTGGTGACCAGTTCGTCGAGCTCCGGTAGGAAGTCCCGCAGCCGCTGCTCGTCGTCGACGATCACCACCGCCACCGGCAGGTCCTCGCTCAGCGACAGCAGCCGAGCGGTGTGGATCGCGGAGGACGCGCCGAAACCCTCGACGCCGCGGAACACCGAAGCGCCCGCCAAACCGGCGCGCCGGGCCCGCAGCACGATCTCGTGGTACAGCGGTTTGTGCTGGTAGGTGGCGGTCTCGCCGACGATCGCGGTGAGCCGGTACGCCTGGCCGTTCAGCCGCATCACCGATCACCTCGCCGGGCCAGGCGCGCCGCCGAGCGTGCCGCGAGAACCCCGACCAGGACCGCGAGTAAGCAGCACACGACGGTTGCTACCAGGTAAGCGAGGGCGAGCGCGGGCTGGCGGTCGAACACCAGGTGCACCGCGTCGGCGACGTAGGTCGAGAAGGTGGTGAACCCGCCCAGTACGCCCACGCCGAGGAACGGCCGGACCAGCCGGTGCGCGACCACGAGCTCGGTGATCACGTGCATCAGCACCCCGATGGCCACGCAACCGACCACGTTGACCAGCAGCGTCGACCACGGTCCCGGCCACGCCAGAGATGCGCCGTAGCGCAGCAGCGCCCCCAGCGTGCCACCTACGGCGACCACCGCGAGAACGTCCCACGCGGCGCCGGCCCGGGGCTTGCGCCGCGGTTGCAGCTCCACCGGGAATGCCATGACCCCTCCCATCTCGGGTGAAGCACGTTACCCCGCCGGGTCGCGGCCGCGAGCCAGGTGTCGTGGGTGCGAACCAGGTGTCGTGGGTGCGAACCCGGTGCGCACCGGGTTCGCACCCACGAGTCGTTACGCCCCAGCCCTGGTGGCGTTGGCGTTGATCGCCGTCCGGATGTACTCGGCGAGGCCGGGCAGCAGCTTCTCGTAGTTCGCCGCGAAGCGTTCGTCCGCCACGTACATCTCGCCGAGACCGCGGTGGATCTCGTAGGTGCAGTCGTAGCACCAGCGCGTGATGTGCTGGCGGTGCTCCTCGGCGAGGTCCATCGCCTGCTCGCCGTCCGGGGCGCATCCGGCCCGCATCGCCTCGGCCAGGCGGCGGCCGATGTCCTCCTGTGAGGCCATGAATCGCTTCCAGTCCTCCTTGGTGAACGAGGACATCTTCTGCTGGGACTGCCGGTACGCGTCGGTGCTGCCCCAACGCTGCTCGGCCTCCGCGACGTAGTCGTCCGGGTCGAAGTCCCCGAACAGCTCGAACTTCTCCTCCTGCGTCAGGTCGATGCCCATCGTGTTCGCCTCCAGCTCGCTTTCCACCGCCGCGACCATCCGCTGCAACCGCTCGATGCGGGTCAGCAGCAGTTCGTGCTGCCGCTTCAGGTGCGCGTTGGCGTCACCGTCGGCGAGGATGCTCGCGATGTCGTCGAGGCCGAGGTCCAGCTCCCGGTATAACAGGATCCGGCGCAGCCGGTCCAGGTCCGCGTCGGAGTAGTTGCGGTAGCCCGCCGCCGTCCGACCGCTCGGGGTCAGCAGTCCCACCTCGTCGTAGTGGTGCAGCGTCCGCACCGTCACCCCGGCGAGCCGGGCGGCTTCACCGACCGAGTAGCTCATGGCCCTCACCTCCTCGGAACCGAGCTTGCGGCCTCACGCCACGTGAGGGTCAACCGGAATTCCTCGGTGAGCATGGCAACAGCGGTGGGCAGTGCCCTGGGCTCTCCTTCGGCGAGAGCATTACGCCGAGGCCGCTGAGCGTGGTCACGACCCGGCCGTTGTAGCCGATGCCGAGCCCGGCGAACGCCGCGCAGACCAGCCAGCCTTTTGTTGAAACAGCTGTTAGAGCTAGATCTGATTGTGCGGATAACGGTTGTCGTACGGCGTTCGGAACGAGGTGGCGAATGGTCAGGATCATTTGCGACGGCGACTACGGGATCGATGACGCGCTCGCGACGCTGTTCCTCCTGGGCCGGGCGGACGTCGAACTCGTCGCGGTCGGCACGGTGCACGGCAACGCGCCGTCGGACGCTGCCGCCGCCAACGCCCTGCAGGTGCTCGACGTCGCTGGTCGGCGTGACATCCCGGTGGCGGTCGGCGCGCAACGCCCGCTGGCCCAGCCGTTGGACATCTCCGCGCTCGTGCACGGCGAGGACGGCCTCGGTGGGCAGGCGCGACCGGTGCCCGGGCTGCACCCGGAGCCGGTGTCGGCCGCCGAGCAGCTTGTGCGGATCGCCCGGGAGCAGCCCGGCGAATGCACCGTCGTCGCGACCGGGCCGCTGACGAACCTGGCGCTGGCGCTGCTGCTCGAACCCCGGCTGCCGGGGCTCGTGCGGAACGTCGTCGTCATGGGCGGCACGATGCGGGAGCCCGGCAACTTCAGCCCGTTCGCCGAGGCGAACATCTGGCACGACCCGGAGGCCGCCGCGCTGGTGCTCGGTGCGGGCTGGCCGCTGACCCTGGTCGGCCTGGACGTCACGATGCGCACCTGGCTCGACGAGTCCGACGTGCACCGGATCGCGGCGGCGCCCGGCCCGAAGGCCGAGTTCGCGCACTCGATCCTCCGGCACTACCTGAAGTTCTACCGGGGCAGGCACGCCCGGCCCGGCTGCCCGCTGCACGACCCGAGTGCCGCGGTGCTGGCGGTGCGTCCGGACCTGGCGAGCTGCGAGGAGGTGCCGGTGCGGGTGGAGCTCCGCGGCGAGCAGACCCGGGGCATGCTCGTAGTGGACCGCCGCGAGTTCGCGGAGCACAATGTCCCACTGATCGACGTAGCTACCGAGATCGACCGGGACGGGCTCGTCGCCGAATTCCTCGCCGGCCTTCTGGGGGCGTAGCGGGCCGGGATTTTCCCGGTGAACGACCTGGTCGCGAGCGGGGTAGGTGGTGGCGCGGGAAATGTCACCTTGGCAGAAGTTACTGTCAGGTAATATCCTTTTGTTACCGACGAGTAAGAGCCGAGTCGGGCCCGCCCCGCAGAAGCGCGCAAGAGGGAGCCTTTCGATGGGCCACTACAAGAGCAACGTCCGCGACCTCGAATTCAACCTCTTCGAGGTCTTCAAGGTGCAGGAGCGCCTGGGCAAGGGTGCCTTCGAGCAGTCCGACGAGGACACCGTGCGGGGCGTACTCGCCGAGCTCAACGAGCTGGCGACCGGCCCGCTGGCCGACTCCTTCGTCGAAGGCGACCGCACCCCCGCCAAGTTCGACCCGGCCACCCACTCGGTAACCCTGCCCGAGGCCTTCAAGAAGTCGTACCAGCAGGTGGTGGACGGCGAGTGGTGGCGGCTGAGCCTGCCGGACGAGCTCGGTGGCTACGGCACCCCGCCCAGCGTCATCTGGTCGGCCGCCGAACTCATGCTCGGCGCGAACCCGGCGATCTACATGTACATGTCGGGCCCTAGCTCCGCGACGATCCTCTGGCGCAACGGCACCGAGGAGCAGCGCCGCTGGGCCCAGTTGATGATCGAGCGCTACTGGGGCTCCACAATGGTGCTCACCGAGCCGGACGCGGGCTCCGACGTCGGCGCCGGACGCACCAAGGCCATCAAACAGGAGGACGGCTCCTGGCACCTGGACGGCGTGAAGCGGTTCATCACCTCCGCCGACCAGGACATGACCGAGAACATCATGCACCTGGTGCTGGCCCGCCCCGAGGGGCCCGGCATCGAGTCCAAGCCCGGCACCAAGGGCCTGAGCCTGTTCCTGGTGCCGAAGTTCCACTTCGACCCCGAAACCGGTGAGCCCGGCGAGCGCAACGGTGCCTTCGTCACGAACGTCGAGCACAAGATGGGCCTGAACGCCTCGGCCACCTGCGAGCTGACCTTCGGCCAGCACGGCACCCCGGCCCAGGGCTGGCTGCTCGGCGAGGTGCACGACGGCATCGCGCAGATGTTCCAGGTCATCGAGTACGCCCGGATGATGGTCGGCACCAAGGCCATCGGCACCCTCTCCACCGGCTACCTCAACGCGCTCGACTACGCCAAGGAGCGCGTGCAGGGCGCCGATCTGACCAAGGCAGCAGACAAGGCCGCGCCGCGGGTGACCATCACCCACCACCCGGACGTGCGCCGCATCCTGATGCTGCAGAAGGCCTACGCGGAGGGGCTGCGCGCGGTGTACCTGTACACCGCGAGCTTCCAGGACCAGGTGGCGCAGGGCCAGCAGGACGGCACCGACTTCAGCACCGCCGAGCAGGTCAACGACCTGCTGCTGCCCATCGTCAAGGGCGTCGGTTCGGAGCGCGCCTACGAGATGCTGACCCTGTCGCTGCAGACCCTGGGCGGCTCCGGCTTCCTGCAGGACTACCCGATCGAGCAGTACATCCGGGACTCCAAGATCGACAGCCTGTACGAGGGCACCACCGCGATCCAGGCCCAGGACTTCTTCTTCCGCAAGATCGTCCGCAACAACGGCGCGGCCGTCGGCCACGTCGCCGCGGAGATCCAGGCGACGCTGGAGGCCGAGGGCGCCGACGAGCGGCTCAAGGAGGAGCGCGCGCTGGTGGCCCGCGCGCTGCAGGACGCCCAGGGCATGCTCGGCACGCTGATCGAGTTCCTGACCTCTTCGCAGGAGGACGTCGAGAACATCTACAAGGTCGGCCAGCACGCCGTGTCGTTCCTGCTGAGCTGGTCGGCTGGCTGCTGCTGCGGCAGGCCGAGGTCGCCCTCGCTGCGCTGGACGCGGGCGCGTCGGCCAAGGACCAGCCGTTCTACCGGGGCAAGGTGGCGGCGGCCCGGTTCTTCGCCAAGAACGTGCTGCCGGAGCTCACCGGTCGCCGCAAGATCGTCGAGGCGGCGGACAACTCCCTGATGGACCTCGACGAGTCCGTCTTCTGACGTCCGTGGGTGGCGGCGATTGCGCCCGAAATCGCCGCCACCCACGCATCAGCCCAGGTCGTACTCGAAGGTGTAGGGCACCGCGGCTCGCCGCTGCTGGCCGTGTAGCGGCCCTTGCCGCGCAGCCCGGCCAGCTCGCCGGTGGCCGAACCCGGCACCACCTCGAACGTGGCGTGGATCGACCCGTCGTCGCCGAAGTTAGCCGCGCTCCTCGATCGCGAAAGCGCCCTTGCGTCCGTCGAGAACGCCGTTGATCAGCTGCATCCCGGTGAACGACCCGTCACCTAGCCCACCGGCTTCGACCTCGCTGATCACCGTTGCCGGGCGTACTGATTGGAACGTCGTGGTCGGCGAGGTCCGGCAGCGCACGTGCTGCGCCGCTCGGTCCACCGGGGCCGAGATCGTCCACAGTGGAACGGGCGGCGAGGAACGCCACGAACAGGCCGACCAGCAGCGCCGCCCGACCCCAAACCCCGATCATCAACGCCTGCGCGGTGAAACCGTCGTGGATGCCGCCGGGCAGACCCGACATGTTCAGGTAGAACCAGCGGAAGATGCTGATGCCCATCGCCACGTCCGCCACCAGGTACGCCACGATCCAGCCCCAACGCACCGACACCAGCACGAAGAACGGCAGCAGCCACAACGTGTACTGCGGCGAATGCACCTTGTGCAGCAGCAGGAAACCGCACAGCATCGCCGCCGACACCTGGATCCACGGATAGGTCCCGGCACGCTCGTACCGCAACCAACCCACCGCGCAGGCGACCGCGAACGACAACAAGATCAGCAGCGGCGACACCACACCCATCGCCGACTGGAAGCCCTCGGAGTCGGTCCAGTGCCGAAAGCCCCAGTACCAGACCGAGTTCGTGCTGATGTCCACCTGCCGGCGCGACTGGAAGTCGAACGACGCCAGCCAACCGCCGAACCCGGCCAACATGAACGGCAGGTTCGCCAGCACCGCCGTCCCGACCGCCGCCCCCACGACCTGCAACGCGCCGCGCACGTCGAACCGCCGCGCCTCGCCCCGGCCCTCGGTCAGCACGTACAACGCCAACGGCAGCACGAAAAGCGCCGGATACAACTTCAGCGCGAAACCCAGGCCGAACAACACCGCGGCCGCCGTCGCGCGACGGCGCAACGACGCCGACGTCCACCGATGCACGACGAACACCGCGCCGGCCGCGCACGCCACGACAGGCAAATCCCAGTTGTGGAAGGCATAAAGCACCAGCGGCGGGCTGAGCGCCCACAACAACGCCCGCCAGCCGCTCAACCTGCCCAACCACCACGCGACGGCCAACCCGAACGGCGTCATCAACAACGCCGACGCGGCCAGGAAACCCGCGTCCGTGTGGGCGAACATCGCGCCCAACCAGATCAGCACCCCGGTCAGCACCGGGTACTCGACCACCCCGCCGTACAACGTCCCGTCGGCCGCGATCCCCCCGTTCACGTAGGGGAAGACGTGCCGATCGATGTCCCGGCCGATCCACAGGTTCTGGATGTCCGAGTAGCACACATCGCCGTAGGCCCGCTCCTGGTAGGCGGGCTCCGAACGCCCCCACTCGTCGTAGAGCGGGCCGGTGCAGCGCGCCTTGTTCGCGTAGCCCAACGCCAACGCCAACGCGGTGAACATGCACAGCGCGACCAAACCGGAGATCGTCAACCCGCGGGTCGTCCTAGCGCTGATGCCGATCACTCCACCCGTTCGATACCGGGGTGAGGGGCACCCTTGAGTGCCATAGCCGCCCAAGGGTGCCCCTCACCCGGAGAAGTCAATGTGTTCAGGCGACCTTGCTGCGGAGGAACGCGATGTCGTCGGCCTGGCCCTCGTCCGGGGTCTCCACCACCACCGGCGCCCCCGCGTTCGCGCACACCGCGACCAGCAGGTCCGGGTCGATGTTGCCCGCGCCGATGTTCGCGTGCCGGTCCCGCGACGATCCGAACTCGTCCCGCGAATCGTTGAGGTGCACCAGGTCGATCCGCCCGGTGATCGCCTTCACCCGGTCCACGACGTCCAGCAGCTCCTCGCCCGCCGCGTGCGCGTGGCAGGTGTCCAGGCAGAACCCCGCCCCGAACTCGCCGACCGCATCCCACAGCCGCGCCAGCGCGTCGAACCGCCGAGCCATCGCATTCGCCCCGCCGGCGGTGTTCTCGATCAGGATCGGCACCTCGAAGCCGCCCTCCGTGGCCTGCCGCTCGAACAGTTTGCGCCAGTTCGACACGCCCTCGGCCGGCTCGTCGTCCTTCGTCACGTGCCCGCCGTGCACGATCAGGCCCTGCGCGCCCACCGCGGCCGCCGCCTTGGCCTGCTGCCCCACCGCCTTGCGGGACGGAATCCGGATCCGGTTGTTCAGCGAAGCCACGTTGATGACGTACGGCGCGTGGATGAACACCGCCACGTCGCTGTCTCGCAACTGCTCGGCCTGCGGGTGCGGCTTCGGGGCCTTCCAGCCCTGCGGGTCCGACAGGAAGAACTGCACGACCTCCGCGCCGCGCTCGGCGGCGGCGGCCAACGGGTCATCATCGCGAACGTGGGCGCCGATACGCATACCCGAAGTCTAGGCGGCGGGCGGGTTCGCCTCCCGTCGGCTTGACCAGCGGATCGCCCACCCCGATCCCGCAGCGCGAGAACTCGTTCCTTTCGCCGGCCGGACGTCACCAACGGCGGTGTGCGCGCGTTATTAATCTTGAGAGAGTGATCGGGATTCGCACTGCCTTGGGGAGGCGAGAGATGGGCGCACGGGGGAAACCCAATCCGCAGTACCGGTCGAACGTGCTCGGCCGGACCGTGTCCGCCGGACTCGTGGGCCTCGTCATCACCGCCAGCACCTTCCTCGGCGCGGGAATCGCGAACGCCGCCGATCCGCTGCTCGTCGACCAGCCCCTGGCGACGGTCGAGGCGGAACCAGGGCAGCAGATCACCATCGCGCCATCGACGCTGGACTTCAAGGTCCGCGAAGCCGTGCTGCTCGCCATGCCGCTGGCCTTAGGCCAGGCCGCCGACGCTGCGGAACGTTTCAAGGAGCTCGCGCCGATCTCGCTCGGCGCCGCGCCCGAGGGCCACACCTTCTATTCCGGCAAGGACATCGCCAAGGCTGCCGCGCCGCGGCTCGCCGAGATCGGCCTGCCCGCCGACCAGGTCGACGCGGTGACCTGGCACTTCACCAACCTGGTCAGCCTCGGCAACGCCCTCACGGTCAAGGCGAAGCGCCCGGAGGAACAGCCGCCACTGTCGTCCGAGCAGCCGACCCCCGAGAAGGCGAAGCCGACACCGACGCCCAAACCCAGCGCGACGCAGCTGCCGAGCCCGACCACGCCGCCACCGGTCGTCACGACGCCACCGGTCGTCACGACGCCGGCACCGACCCTGACCCCCAGCAGCGGGGTGCCGGGCGCGATCAGTGTCCTGCCGCCCAGCCTGTGGGACCTCCAGGGAGGATCGCTGCCGTGGGCCGAGACCAGCTACGGTCAGGTCCCCGGCCTGACCCCGAAAGTCGGCGACCTGGCGAAGCAGCGGGCCCAGGATCAGCAGAAGACCCGCGAGCAGCAGGAGGAGATCCGCGCCGCGGGCAAGGCGGAGGCGCTGCCGACCGAGGTGACCGAGCGGGTCGCGGCCCCGGTGCTGCTCGCGGCGATCTCGCTGGCGGTGGTCACGGCGGCCCTCGCCCGAAGCTGGGTCCTCCGCCGCAACTGACCCCCTGGCTGCGGCGACCATCCCACCCGGTCCCGGTCCCGGTCCCGCAACTTGAATGTAAATCGGACCTTCGATTTCAGCGGAAATACGGAACCACGAGCGGCGGGTGCCGGAGCAGGGGTGATGCCGGTGCCGTCGGTGCCGCTTGCTAGCCTTGTCCAGTTCGTCGACGCGAACGACCCTCCTGCCACGGAGAGCCCGTGGCCGTGAGTCCACAGGAGGTGAATGGTCTTCATGCGTCACTACGAGCTCATGGTCATCCTGGACCCGAGCCTGGACGAGCGCACCGTCGCTCCGTCCTTGGAGAACTTCCTCAACGTTGTCCGCAACGACGGTGGCACCGTCGAGAAGGTCGACGTCTGGGGCCGCCGGCGTCTCTCGTTCGAGATCGAGAAGAACGCCGAGGGCATCTACGTCGTCCTGGACCTCAACAGCGAGCCGGCCACCATCAAGGAACTGGACCGGCAGCTGAACCTCAACGAGTCGATCCTGCGGACGAAGGTCATCCGCAAGATCGTCGAGCCCCGCAAGGCCGCGCGCGCCGCCAAGGCCCGCGCCGCTCAGGCGTCCGCCTGACCGGCTAGATTCCGCTAACGACCAGACTGGAGTCCCAGGTCATGGCTGGTGAAACGGTAATCACGGTGGTCGGCAACCTGACCGCTGATCCGGAGCTGCGCTTCACCCCGTCCGGTGCCGCAGTCGCGAACTTCACGGTGGCCTCCACGCCCCGGACCTTCGACCGCCAGACCGGCGAGTGGAAGGACGGCGAGGCCCTGTTCCTGCGCTGCAACATCTGGCGGCAGGCCGCGGAGAACGTGGCCGAGTCGCTGACCCGCGGCATGCGGGTCGTCGTGCAGGGCAGGCTGCGGCAGCGTTCCTTCGAGACGAAGGAAGGCGAGAAGCGCACCGTCGTCGAACTCGAGGTCGACGAGATCGGGCCGTCCCTGCGCTACGCGACCGCCAAGGTGAACAAGGTCAGCCGCGGCGGCAGTGGCTTCAGCGGTGGCGGGGGCCCGTCCGGTCCCCCGGCCGACGACCCGTGGGGTTCCGCGCCGCCCGCCGGTTCCGGTGGTGGGTTCAGCGACGAGCCGCCGTTCTAAACGGCGCAGCAACGCTTACGAAGTTTTCGTTCAGGAGGAAGACCGATGGCCAAGGCGCCCGTGCGCAAGCCGAAGAAGAAGGTCTGCGTGTTCTGCAAGGACAAGGCGGCGCAGATCGACTACAAGGACACGACGCTGCTAGATCCGTGCCCGTCGCGTGACCGGCAACTGCAGCCAGCACCAGCGCGACGTCGCCATTGCGGTGAAGAACGCCCGCGAGATGGCTCTGCTGCCCTACACCTCGACCGCTCGCTGATCCGGAAGGAGACACGTCGTGAAGATCATCCTCACCGCTGACGTGACCGGTCTCGGCGAGTCTGGCGACATCGTCGAGGTCAAGGACGGTTACGCGCGCAACTACCTGCTGCCCCGCAGCCTGGCCATCGTGGCCACCAAGGGCGCGCAGAAGCAGATCGAAACGATCCGCCGCGTGCAGGAGAACCGCCGGGTGCGCAACCTGGAGCACGCCCACGAGCTCAAGCAGCAGCTGAAGGACCTGGGCTCGGTCACACTGACCGCGAAGGTGTCCTCGCAGGGCAAGCTGTTCGGCTCGATCACCAGCGGCGACGTCGTCACCGCGGTGCGCAAGGCCGGTGGCCCGAGCCTGGACAAGCGTTCGGTCTCGCTGCGCGGCCACATCAAGTCGCTGGGCAAGCACGTCGTCGACGTGCAGCTGCACCCGGACGTGACGGCCAACGTCAGCGTCCAGGTCGCTAGCGAGCAGTGACCCGGTAGTACCGGTTTCCACAACGCGGCATCGTCCACTCCGACATTCGTGTGACGGGTGGACGATGCTGCGTCCGGTGCGTGCCCGGCGGTCATGGTGGTGGCCGAGTCACGCCATTTCCGACACGCCGACGAGCGCGACACACCGGGACTTTTCCACGGATTTCTTCCACAGCCTGCGCACAGCGGTTGACCTGGGGTTTGTTGTCGATCATGCCCACTTGTCCCCAAGTTGTCCCCAGCCGCGCGGAAGGCTGACGCGAGTTATCCCCAGCTCGATTCAATCTATCCACAGGTTGTCCCGAGCTTTGTCCACAGCTTGATTTGCTTGCTCCGAGCGGGCGATCTAGCTTCGCGCGCGGGCGGTCGCGCCGACCACGTGTGATCGTCTTGGCGCCGGAGGAGGTGACGGGTCCGGTGGCGGTGCCCGACGAGCGGGTGGATCCGTACTTCGCCGACGACGGCGGGTCCAGCGGCGGAACCTTCGAGCGGCAGCCCCCGCAGGACCTCGCCGCGGAGCAGTCCGTGCTCGGCGGCATGATGCTGAGCAAGGACGCCATCGCGGACGTCGTCGAGGTGCTCAGCCCCAACGACTTCTACCGGCCGGCGCACCAGGCGATCTACGACTGCGTCCTCGATCTCTACGGCCGCGGCGAACCGGCGGACGCCATCACCGTGTCGGCCGAGCTGGAGCGCCGCCAGGAGCTGCTCAAGGTCGGCGGCGCGCCGTACCTGCACACCCTGATCGCCACGGTACCCACGGCCGCGAACGCCGGCTACTACGCGGAGATCGTCTCGGAGAAGGCGATCCTGCGCCGCCTGGTGGAGGCGGGCACCCGGATCGTGCAGCTCGGCTACCACGGCTCCGAGGGTGCGGCGGTCGAAGAGGTCGTCGACCGGGCCCAGTCCGCGATCTACGACGTGACGGAACGCCGGGCCAGCGAGGACTACCACGTCCTCGAAGAGCTCCTCCAGCCGACGATGGACGAGATCGACGCCATCGCCTCCCGCGGCGGGGAGTCTCAGGGCATCCCGACGGGATTCGCCGACCTCGACGCCCTGACCAACGGCCTCCACCCCGGCCAGATGATCATCATTGCGGCGCGTCCCGGTGTTGGAAAGGCGTTGGGGCTGGACACGCCGCTGCCCACCCCGGGCGGCTGGACGACGATGGGCCAGGTCGGGGTCGGCGACTACCTGATCGGCGCAGACGGCAACCCGACGAAGGTGGTCGCGACTACCGACGTCATGCAAAACCGGCCCTGCTACGAAGTGGTGTTTTCCGACGGGTCTGTGGTCGTCGCGGACGCAGAACATCAGTGGAAGGTCACAACACGAGCCCACCGCCGCCAGATCACGGAAACGAAAACTTCGCTGTACTGGTCGCAGGAGTCAATCGATCGAGTAAAAGCCTCCTACAAGCACTCGATGACGGAGCAAGACCAGTTCATCAGTTCCCAGGAAGCACACGCCCCAGGCGACGAGTTTGCCAACACGATGCACCGCATCGTCACCAAGGTGTGGGACGGCGAGAAAGCCTTCCATCCCTTCTCCAGGCCGAAACGCAGCGGAACCCGGTGCATCGCCGCGTTCTCCAAACAGAGGTTCCCCGACCGGCTGGACCAGTGGATCACTCGGCCTTCGAACGCGTCGACGACGATCCAGCACAGCGAGATCGCCACTACTGAGGAGATCCACAAGCGCCTCCGTTGCTCAGACGGACGCCTGAACTACGCGGTCCCCAACGCCGCCCCCCTGGATCTACCTCACGCCGATCTCCCAGTGCCGCCGTACATGTTGGGCGCTTGGCTTGGCGACGGACATGCGAACGGTACGCCGGTCACCTCCGCAGACCCGCAGGTCCTGGCCAACATCGGCAACGAAGGTCTCGAAGCAGACCAACGTGGACGAACTAGTTACTCGATGAGGATGCCCGAACCGCCCCGCATCCGAGAGTGCTTCGTTTGTGGCACGATCTTCTCCCCCCGCTACTTCAGCGTCCGGGCGTGCTCCTACACCTGCGCGCGGAAAGCACGATCTCGCGGCACCGAGCCACCGCCGCTGACCTGCATTGACTGTGACAATCCGGCACGAGGCATCAGCCCACGTTGCCAGGACTGCCAGGACCGGCACGGAACTTTCGCCGCATGCTTGCGCACGCTCGGCGTGTTGGGAAAAAAACACATCCCCACCGAGTACTTGCGTGCCTCCGAGCAACAGCGACGTGCCTTGCTCGCGGGTTTGCTCGACGCTGACGGAACCGTTGAACACGCCGGTTCGGTTTCCTTCGGCGTGACAAACGAACGTCTCGCGCTGGACGTCCGTGAGCTCATCGTCAGCCTCGGTTACAGGTGCTCCCTCACCACCAAGCGGGTACGTGGCCGCAGTGAGGAAACCTCAACCTTCTACCGACTGAACTTCACAACCGAAGACGAAGTATTCCGGCTCGACCGCAAGAACCTGGCCCACCAGCAGCGGCGTACCGCCAGCAATACCCAGCGCACCAGCGTGCGCTACATCATCGACGTGCGCCCCGTATCGAGCGTGCCAGTACGGTGCGTCGAGGTCGACGCACCAGATCACCTCTACCTGGCCGGGCACTCGATGATTCCCACCCACAACTCCACACTGGGACTGGATATTGCCAGGTCAGTGTCGGTGAAACATGGGCTTGGGAGCGTCATCTTCTCGCTGGAGATGGGGCGCACGGAGATCGTCATGCGCATGCTCTCCGCGGAGGCCCGGATCCGGCTTGGCGACATGCGCGGCGGTCGGATGACCGACGACGACTGGACGCGGCTGGCGCGGCGGATGAGCGAGATCAGCGAGGCGCCGCTGTTCGTCGACGACTCGCCGAACCTGACGATGATGGAGATCCGCGCGAAGGCGCGGCGGCTGAAGCAGCGCCACGACATCCAGCTGATCGTCCTGGACTACATGCAGCTGATGACGTCCGGCAAGCGTGTCGAGTCCCGCCAGCAGGAGGTCTCGGAGTTCTCCCGAAACCTCAAGCTGCTGGCGAAGGAACTCGAAGTCCCGCTGATCGCGATCTCCCAGCTGAACCGAGGCCCGGAACAGCGAACGGACAAGCGGCCGCAGCTGTCGGACCTGCGTGAGAGTGGTTCGCTGGAACAGGACGCCGACATGGTGATCCTGATCCACCGGCCGGACGCGTTCGAGCGGGACGACCCACGGATGGGCGAGGCGGACCTGATCCTGGCCAAGCACCGTGCCGGTCCGACGGCCACGATCACCGTCGCCCACCAGTTGCACTACAGCCGCTTCGTCGACATGGCCCAGGAGTAGTCCGGGCGCAGGGTCTCAAATCTGATGTGCAAAGTGGCGTGCTGTTGGCGACTTTCGTTCCAGTTTCACGACTCAGGAGCGCGAACCGTATGGGATCGGGCGCTGCCTGCGCACCTGGAGTTCGTGCGTTCACTGCTGGAGGATCAAGCCGACCGGCTCAGGAGAAGCTGATCACGTGGATGTCTACGACGCGGTACAGAGCAGACCGTCGATTCGTGCATTGCACACTCTGCTCCGGCGCACCGCTACCAATCTCGACCTCCCCTCGCCGAGACAGTGACGTTCCTGAAATGACTGCTATTCCAAGCTTTGCTCGATGTACGGATCTGAACGCTCGCCGGGAACGCAGTCGCGGCCAAGCGCGCTACCGATGAAGAAGCGCGGTAAAGCTGAGACTGAGCTTGGGTGACGTCGAAGTGAGACAACTCGAAACCCGCAGGTCATGCTCTGGAGGATCTCCAGCAAGGCCAGTACACGGGCGATCGGCCGAGTCACACGCAAGATGCTCCCAATACCGGGCGGATCCTGTCGACTATTGCCTCTAGCGTGTCCGGTGTCCTCGGAGGGCGAGTCAGAGCCGTCCTCCAGTGCAGAAAGGGATCCACCGTGCAGTTTGTCTCTGTCCGCGTCATCAGCAGCGACGTCGCCCGCCTTGTCAAGTTCTACGAACAGGCGACCGGCTTTGAGTCGCGGTGGCTCGCCGAGCAGTTCGCTGAGCTCGTGGGCTCGTCGTGCACCTTGGCAATCGGCAGTGCCGAGACGATGGCGCTGTTCAGCGCCGGGGCGGCCGTACCCGAGTCGAACCGGACCGCGATCTTCGAGTTCCTCGTCGAGGACGTCGACCGGGAGTACGAACGGCTGACGAGGCTAGCTGTCGTCCCCGAGATCGTGCAGAAGCCGACCACGATGCCGTGGGGAAACCGCTCCCTGCTGTTCCGCGACCCCGACGGCAACCTGGTCAACTTCTTCGCACCACTTACCGAACAGGCCCGCGCAAGGCTCGCCCGCTGACGACAGCAACGTTCCAGACCAGTGACGTCCGTCCGCGGTCTGACCGCGGAGAACACCGCAGGTCGCACAAGATCAACATTTCACCGCTAGATCGAGTGAACGTCGATCGCTGTCTGTTCACGAGCCACAGCCTTGGTGCCAGTGTTGCGGTGTGACCGGCCACAAGGACGCTGCCATCACGCAACACGTCCTGGCCCACACGCAATCACCGGCGCCTCGGGAGGCGTGGGATCGGCCGTCGTCCAGCTTGCCAACCGGCGCGGCGCGACCGTCATCACGCTCTCCTCCTCCTCCGCCAAGGCCGATGAGAGGCGCACACTCAGGGGCGCCGACCACGTTGTCGACCGCAGTGCCGAACTGGTCGCGGCGCTCGGCGAAGCCTCGAACGACGTCGTGGTTGACCTCGTTTGTGTGGGTGGGGGGCGAGCAATGGCCCGCCTTCCTCGGCATCCTGCGCCGAGGCGGGCGCTACGTGAGGCCGGGGCGAATCGCCGGGCCGATCGCGCAGATCGACTGCGGACGCGCTACCTCAAAGACCTGACTCTGCTGGATTGCACCTTTCAGGAGGACGAGGTCTTCGGGAACCTGGTCTCGCACGTCGAGGCGGGAGAGATCCGGGCTTGCGTCGCCAAGGTCTTCCCGCCGAAGGCGATCGGCCGGGCACTGGAAGAATTTCTCAGCAAGACGTTCACGGGCAAGCTCGTGCTCACCATTCCGGAGGTCGGACAATGAGGATCGCTGAAATCCACATCTATCGGCACGGTCTGCCGGTCCATAACGGCCCCTACAAGATGTCCCATTCAGAGGTCCGGTTTCTGTCCACGACGCTGGTCAAGCTGGTGGCCGATAACGGGCTTGTCGGCTGGGGCGAGACCTGCCCGGTCGGCCCCACCTATGCCGAATCCCACCCCGCCGGGGCCGTGGCGGCACTGAGCGAAATGGCGCCGGGGCTGAGCGGCGCCGAGGTGCTGCCGGTACCGTTGCACCGGCGCATGGACGGTCTGCTCAATGGCCACAACTACGCCAAGGCCGCCATCGACATCGCCGCCCATGACCTTCTGGGCAAGCATCTCGGCGTAAGCGTGTCCGACCTACTTGGTGGCGCGATGACCGATCGCGTGCCGTCCTACTACTCCACCATTGTCGGCCCGCCGGATGAAACCGCCCGCGTCGCAGCGGAAAAACGTGCCGAGGGATACCCGCGCCTGCAAGTCAAGATCGGCGGACGGCCTGTCGAGGAAGACATCGAGACCATCCGCAAGGTCTGGGAGGTCACCCGCGGGTCGGGGGTGCGTCTGGCGGTGGATGGCAACCGCAGCCTGACCACTCGCGATGCGCTGCGGCTCAGCCGGGAATGCCCTGACGTCCCCTTCGTCATGGAACAGCCCTGCAACACCATCGAGGACCTGCAGAAGATCCGCTCGCAGGTCAGCCACGGCATCTACATGGACGAAAACGGCACCAGCCTGAATACGGCGATCACCGCCGCCGGCACCGGACTGGTCGATGGCTTCAGCATGAAGGTCACCCGGATCGGCGGGCTGCATCCGATGCGCGCGTTCCGCGACATCTGTGCGGCACGGAACCTGCCGCATACCTGCGACGATTCCTGGGGCGGAGACATCATCGCCGCCGCCTGCACCCATATCGGCGCGACGGTGGCACCTGAGCTGTTCGAAGGCGTCTGGTTGGCGGCCCCCCACATCGAAGGTCATTACGATCAGGAAAACGGGATCCGCATCGAAGGCGGCCATATCAAGCGACCGCAAGGTCCTGGCCTGGGCATCACGCCCGATGAAGGCCTTTTCGGCACCCCAGTGGCGTCTTTCTGAAGAAACTGGGGGTTGTATCAGCTATGACCGGGGCCTCAACGGCATGTTCAAGGCCGAGTTGATCGAACGCAAGGTCCCTGACGTGACTTCGCCGGGGTCGAGCGAGCTGAGGCCGTCTGGAGGGCGGGTGGTGCAACAATGAGCGCCTGCACTCGGCGTTGTACCACGTGCATGAGCCGCCCCGGAAAAGAAGGCCCGGCCCCCCACATGAGCGGCGAACCGGGCAAGATCATCTACAACTTGACCAGCAGTTGCGGCGCGGCTCTTAAAATGCGCAGATGGCCATTGATATAGCGGAGTACGACGCTTCCTGGCCCGAACAGGGAGCCCGGGCTAGTGCGGAGCTGATCGCCGCACTGCCCGGGCTGTTCCTGAACGTCGAGCACGTGGGCGGCACCTCCGTACCGGGGCTGGCAGCCAAGCCGGTGATCGATTTGATGGCGTCGGTTACGCGGCTGGCCGACGTTACTGCCGACCGGGAAGCCGTGTTGGAGCGGCTGGGCTACCGGCCACAGGAGACCGCGATGCCCGAGCGGCTTTTCTACTACCGGAACACTGACCTCGGGCGGCGCAGCCACCACCTGCATATCGTTACCGCCAACACCTGGGGCACTCGTAACGAGCGGCTGTTCCGCGACCACCTGCGGATGCATCCGGAGGTGGCGGCCGAGTACGGAGAGCTGAAGCGGCGCGTCGCTGCCGAGGAAGAAAACGGACTCGCCTACACCAAGCGCAAGACGGAGCTGATCCAACGCGCAGTCGACCACGAGCGTGCCGCCCGCGGCCTGCCCCTCGTGCCGGTTTGGGAGGAGTGAGCCCGACGCAGCGGTCGACACCGCTTGGCCCGCTTCCGAAGAAATGCCACGAAACTGAGACTGACCTTGACCTGTCGACCGGTGAGAAAACAACAAACACGCAGTTCAAACGAGATCAAGATGTCGCGAGGTTTGAGACCTTACAGGGCGTTTTGCGGGTTTCACGGCTGATGCGCACCGCGCCGCCGCGAGGGCTCAGCCCGACTTGCTGCGCGGGCGCAGCTCACGGTTGGACGTCGCGACCAAGCAGGTCACCGGCTCCGCCTACCTGCATCCGCGAGGTGGCGTCGGAACCACGTGGTCAGGCCGGCGTCCACCTCGCGGGCCAGTGGCAGCTGTGGTGCGGGCTCGATGCCGGGCTCGTCGGCGAGCGGGTGGGCCAGCCCGGGGATCGACAGCAGTTCGGACCGTTCGCCCAACGCGTCGACGAGATCCAACGCGTCGGCCCGCAGCGCCGGGTGATCCAGCTCGCCGCTGACGACCAGCAGCGGCGCCCGACCGGCGATGGTGCCCGCCGCGGCGACGAAGTCCAAGCTGTCGACGGTTTTCTCGGACTCGGCGTCATACGGGTAGTCGCCTGGGAACAGGTCCACGACGGACCGCATCCGGATGGCGGCGTTCACGATGGCGCCGGCGAAGACCGGTATCTCGGTGCCGGCGAGGATCCGCAGCGCGACGGCCCCGCCCAGCGAGCCGCCGAGCACGCCGATCGGGCCGTCATCGACCGGCAGCTGTGCACGGATCGACGCCAGTGCGGCCGGGAACTCCTCCGACGCCTGCTGGACGAACGGGTGCAGAGCGGACATCAGGACGTCCTTGCGGATCAGCTCCAAGCCGGCGGCCATGCTGCCGTCGACCATGCGCGCGCCGCACATCGGCATGCCGAGGTGCACCCGCCACGCGGGCAGGTCGTTCATCGGCAGCGCGGCAGCGAACGCGGCGTCCGACCTCGGCGCGTCCAGCATGTGCCAGGTGACGATCAGCGGCGCGGGGCCGTTGCCGACCGGTGGTAGAGCGGTGAACGGCACGCCAGCGGCCATGCCGGTGATTGGTGAGCGCATGCAGCCACGGTAGGTCGACCGCCGCGTGCCGGGAATCGGTTACGCCACGAGGGAAATCGGCACGGCAGGCGCCCGCGCTTCTCGTGCAGGTCGGTGCCGTTCTCGTTGTCAAAGCGGTACCCGAAACCGGGCACGCTCAATCGAGCAGGTTGAAGAGCTCTCCGCGCAGGTAGCGGGTAGCAATCGCGCGTCCAGCGCACGACAAGGCATCTGACGATCATCGGAACGACAAGCGGCGCTTGTGCGAGCTGGGCTCCGCGCGGACAGCCACGACCCGCCCTGGTGGGCGGGGAATCGGGTTGCCGGTTGCTCGCTAGGCCTTGTCGAGTTGGTCGGTCAGGTCGGTCAGGCCGTCGGCGTGCAGGTCGAACCGGTCCGAGCGGTTGGGCGGGTCGCCGACGGGGCGGGCGACGTAGGCGGTGCGCAGGCCGAGGGCTTGCGCAGCGCGCAGGTCCCAGGCGTGGGCGGCGACCATCAGCAGCCGCTCCGGGGGTCGTCCGGAGACGGTGACGGCCAGCTGGTAGACCGCCGGGTCCGGCTTGTAGGTCCGGGTGTCTTCGGCGGACAGGGCTTGGTGCCAGCGCAGTCCCGCGTGGGCGTTGAGTCCCAGCAGCGCGGTCCGGCTCGCGTTGGAGAGTCCGATCAGCGGGAACCGTTTCGCGAGTCGGGCGAGCCCAGCCACGGTGTCGGGCCACGGCGGGAGTTGGCGAGCTGACGTGGCCAGCGCCGCTACCGCTGTCGGGTCGTCGACTCCGGCGGTGTCGGCGACGATCCGGGCGGCTTCCCGGTCGAGGTCGTCGCTGGTGACGTAGGGCCGGGCACCGCCTAGGATGCGACGCTGCTCGCGGTCGATGTGCTGCTGCCACAGCAACAGGAGCTGCTCGATCCTGGGATCGTCGAGCGACGGGTCGAGTTCGCGGAGGCCGGCGCGGATGCCAGCGGGTTCGTCGACGAGCGTGCCGAGCACGTCGAACACGAGGGCATCGATCTCCAGCTCTGGCATGGCGAGGTCTCCCGGTTGAAGTGGGCGGGCAGTCAACCACTTCTCGCCCGCGTAGCCGGATCGCACCGGCCCGTGCATGTAAGGGCTAAAGTGGCCATCTACATAACCGACAGTTCTTTCCTCTTCATCCCGTCGTACCCGTCGAGGCAGGACATCGACCACAGGCCCGGCCTCCGGCGGGTACTGGGATCCGTCCTTCGCTGCCACATGCCACGGCTGACCACCGGAACGCCCTCCACTGGGAGCTTGAGCGCTGAGCTCTGCCGCACCAATGCTTTGGGATAGTCCGCGCACGCATCCGCACCTTCCGGCAGATCTGCCACGCCTGGTCGATCTCGTCCCGCACGCTGGCCAACGCCGCGATCGACTCAGCCAACTCGGTGTCGTTGGTCTCCAGCGCGAGCGAATAAAGTTCCGTGCCCGCCTCGTCGATGCGCTCGCCGACGGTCGGAAACGCCTGGACGCGCGCGGGCCTGAGCGTCACTGCGCCGCCCGCCGCCGCGTTCGACCTGGTGTCGGCCCAGTATTTCCCCACTCCTGAACGAGCCCGATCACACCGCTGCGCGCGGGTTGCTGGCCGCCGTCGCCCCGGGCGGCACGTTCCTGTTTGTCGGCCACGATCCTGGCGACCTCCGGCCGGGCACCGTCCACGGTTTCGACCCGAGCGACTACTACCACCCGCACGAGATCGCCGGTCTCCTCGACGACGACTGGGCCGTCCTGGTCGACGAAACCCGCCCGCGAACCGTCCCGCCGCTGCCCGGCACTCACCACGCCCACGACACGGTCTTCCGGGCGAAGAGCCTGCGATAACAGTCCTGTGTGGACTGAAGATTCAGGCAGGCCAACCGCCAGCGCCGCGGCAGCGCGGGCGGCTGGCGGACCGGCTTCGAGCGGGCGATTTACCAGCGCTGCAACGAAGTCGAGCGAACGGTCAATGTCGTCGAGGGCTTGGCCGCGCGCTTCGACAAACGGGCGCGCATCTTCCACGGCACTGCGACCGTTGCGGCCGTACGCCCAATCCTTCACCGGGAAGGCGATCAACCGAGTCGCTCGCCGAGGCGCATGAGGAGGTGGCCTCGGCGGTGTCGTTCGTTCTCGCGTGGTTGGCGTAGCATCCGGCCGGTTTCGATGAATCCGGCTTCGCTTGCTAGTCCTGCGAGGTCGTCGATCGGCCATCGGTAGGCGGTCGTGACCTTGTGGTCGAACGCGGTGACCGGTCCGTCCTCTGCTTCGAAGAAGGCGAGCAAGAGGTGTCCGCCAGGTGCGAGTACTCGCTGGAACTCGGTGAGGTAGGAGGGCAGGTCCTGTGGTGGGGCGTGGATGACGGAGTACCAGGACACGATCCCGTCCAGTTTGTCGTCGGGGAGGTCCAGTGCGTCCATCGAACCGACGTCGAATCGCAGATCGGGGTATGTCTTGCGGGCAAGGTCGATCAGCACCGGTGACAGGTCGATACCGAAGACGTCCAGTCCTATAGGTGGCTGGTGTCGAACGGGGGTTTGTGGGGGCTTGATCTGTTCTGTGTTTGTTGAGCGGGTCGGTGTGGTCGCGGGTTCTCATCGATCGGGTTCGGCGGTGTGGCGGGACTCGGGCGTGATCGTTGCCGGTATGCCCTGACCGGGGGGCTCGTGCGTGTCTTGGCGGGCCCGCTGGGGCCTGGTCAGGCGGGGGGGGGGGGGCATCCGGTCGCCGTGCGGGCGATCCCGAGGATGCCGAGGCGTGCGAGGTTGACCGCGGCGGCCAGCAGTGAAAAGTCGGCGGCTGTTTTCAGCAGTCCTCGGACGCGGGCCCGGCGCCCGCCGTGGCGGGGGGGGATGAGATGAGCGATTTTGCGTTCGACTTTGGGGCGGGTGGCGCGGTAGTCGGCCCGCCAGGCGGGGTCGGTTTGACGCGCCCGCCCGGCTTGCAGCGCGGCCTCGTGGGCACTGACGGTGATCGTGCGGCCGGTCTTCGCGGTGGTGCACTGTGCGGCCAGTGGGCAGGCCGCGCAGGCGGCGCCGAAGCTGGCCGCTCCGGCGTGACGCTCGCGGGCGCGGATGGGCGCGGTGTGCCCGGCGGGCAGGTCACGGTCTGCGCATCGAGGTCGATGTCGAAGCGGTCCTTCGGGAAATGACCTTTCACCGCCGCCGGCGGCTGCACCTTCAGTCCATTGTGGATGTCGGTCTCGTCCAGCCGTTCCAGCAACTCGCCCGCACCGTAGGCCGCATCCCCATACACCGCCGCCCGATCCTCATCCTTA
>NZ_GL877880.1:7029-170500 GCF_000194155.1 Saccharopolyspora spinosa NRRL 18395 | reverse complement strand
CTTCAGCTTCAGCTTCAGCTTCAGCTTCAGCTTCAGCTTCAGCTTCAGCTTCAGAGGGCAGGATGTCGGTGAGCAGGGTCTCGGCGGCCTCGGCGTCACCGCTGTTTCCGGCCGTGACCTCGGTGGCGGTGATGATCTCGGCATCGGGGTCGATCGCGACATGCCCTTTGTAACCGTCGAAACCGCGAGCACTGGTCTTGTGCCCGTGACGGGCCTCGGGGTCCACGGTGGAGATGATCCGGTCCGGGGCGACCTTGCGGGCGATGCGGAACACCCCGTCGCCGTCATCGGCCAAGTCCTGGCCCAGCACGGTGGCCAGCAGCCGCACGGCCTTGTCCACGCCCTCGCCCAGCTCATGGTCGTTGAGCAGGGTCAGCATCGCGAACCCGTCCCGGGCCCGGGAGTCGATCAATTCCTCCCGGGCGTCGTGGTCGTCCCAGTCGATCTGTGGTTTCGCCGTGCTGGCGTAGTCATCCCCGGAGGTGATCACCGCCCGCAGCCGGGCGGCCTGTCCGGCATCGGCGGCAGCCAGCAGGCCGCGGATCGCCGAGCGGATCAACGTGATGGTGTCCATCGTGGCCACCGCGTCATACAACGGGGTCGAGTCCAGCACACGCTTGCGGCCCACCAGCCCGGCCTGCCGGGCCACGTCCAGAACTGCCTCGAAGACCCGGTCCGGCCGTGCAGAGCGGGCCAGCCTGGCCCGCATGTCCACCAGCACGGTGTGCACGAACCCGGGATAGTCGAAATGCAGGCCACCAGCGGCGTACTTCCAGCGGGCGTCGAAAGCGAACCGCTCGACCGCCTCCCGGTCCGACAAACCCTCGATACGCTGCAGCACCATCACCACCGCCACGATCATCGGCGGCACCGACCGGCGACCCACATCGGTGAACAGGTCAGCGAACATCTCATCCGGGAACAACGCGAAGCACTCCCGGTGCAGCACACCGTAGATCGAATCCGCCGGGACGCGGTCCTGGCAGTAGTCCACGGTCGACCGCAGCAAGTCGGTCTGGCGAGGCGCACGTCCCAACGTCACCCGACCATCCTGCCAAAACGATCACCCCAACCGGGAGAGACACACCGATCCTTAGCCACCCAAAACACCAGCCACCTAGCGGCGTCGTGGAGTCTTATCGGTCCGTGCTGGTTTTTCTGGACAACCCGATCCAGCGCCGGAGCACCAGCGTGTGGGAGCAGGCGGGATTGGAATGTCTCGCCCAACTCCGGGAGCCACTGGCCGAGGTCGCTGCGGATCCGCAGCGGCACGCCGCGCGCGACGAGGAGATCGCCGCGCCAGCGCTGCTGCGGATCCCGCCCACGGTTCTGGTCGGTCGCGCCACGCTTGACGCCTACTTCCCGATGGCGTGCCTCAACGCCGCGGGATCTCTGCGGGAGGAGGCCATCACCCCGTATCAGGCGGTCACCCTGATCTGCGGTGTCGGCTTCTACGAGCCAGCGCAAGAACGCGACCTGCTCACGACGATGCGCACGCTGCGCACTCGTTACGAGGACCGACCAAGCGAACGTACGTCTCTCGATAACGAGATTCGCCGCAAACTCCAATCCTGGGAATCGGCATACCGTAACCACGACAGTCATTAGTCACGACAGCTACGCCACCGCGTTCGGCAAGACCGCGGTGAAGGTCGGCGAGCCCCGGCCGTTGGTGACGGTGGCCGACGAGGTCGGCGAGGCCCTGGAGTCGTTGTGGGGGCGGTCGGCGGTGGGGACCTGAAACGCCCGCAGGGCCGCGGTGGGGTCGTGGCCGTCGCGGTGGCGGGACAACCGTGAGCCCCGGGGCACCGGTGTTGCCGGGGTGGGTGCGGTGCCCCCAAAGCCCCAGAGAACGGCGACCTCTGCACTGCGGAGCTTCGCTCCGTTAGAGGGGGCTGGTCGATGAGCAGGCCGGGTACGGCACCCATCGTTAGGAGCCAGCGGGAGGCAGCCACCACCCCGTTGGCGGGTGCTTGGGGGCTCGGCCATTCAAAAGGCGAGGAGCCCCGGTCTGCTCAAGCAGACACGGGACTCCTCGTTACGAGCGGATTGTCGGCAGCGGGAATCGAACCCGCGTATTCAGCTTGGGAAGCAGGCGGACAGCCCAGGAAATCGGCTCCGACCTTCGGTACGGAGGTGCCCGTGGTGCCTGGTTTTGCCCCCCTGTTGACCTCCCGATGTTGTTGGCATGTTGTTGGCCGACTCCCCTGCTGGCCTCCGCTATGTTCTTCGTGGTCCTGCAAGACGACCGCTGGCCTCCGGTCCGGCACGACTGTTCCCCCTGTCGCAGACATGACCTGGGGAGTGGCCCAGGATCGGGACCACGCCGCCCAGCGGAATTGCGGTCGGCTCGCTTCCCTTGCCGTTGCCGTGGCAGCGGGCCTTGGCCTGGGCGTGCTGGCAGATGAGCAGCATCCTGAGCCGATGACGTGAATCGAATCCGCACTCACAGAGCGGGAAGCGGCAGGAAAGTCCGGGAAGGGGTGGTTGGCCTCGGCCTACGGGCGTCCGGTCTGTATTTGGGGTTTCAACATCAGGTCACGCTGCCGGGTATACCTGGTTCAGGTCGGCCGTACTGGGGTTCATGCCATTCAAGGTTGGCCGGGCGGTGGCCGTCGCTGGAGAGGAAGTCTCGCGCGGCTTGGCGGGCTGTGGTGATCGGGATTGCGGAATTGATAGGTGCGTCGGTCCAGGTGCCGCCGTAGTCGAACCCGGCGTCGTCCGGCATGGGCAGTGTGCCCTTGCTGGCTTCAAGGATGTCGGCGGGCTTATTGCAGTAGATCAGCGAGCTGTAGTCACGTTGGCCGAGTCCGATTTGCAGGATGCGCAGGCGGTCAGCGGTGACAATTTCGGCGTAGGTGGGTACGTCTTCTTCGATCGCGTCGGCCGTTACTCGGTCAAGGAGATCATCGAGTTCGGCAACCGTGGTGATCTCGGCGGGGAGTTCATCGGGGTGGTACATCACGGTGAACGTCATCGCTGGAGTCCTTCTCCTGTTCCCTCGTAGACCTGGTATCCGCCCGGCCAGTAGACCGTAAGGCGGGCTCCCGCGGGCAGTTGTGCGGGCAGTGTGGCGTCGCATCCGAGTTCGCCCGGACAGGGGCGGTTGTTGACGTACAGAGTGGCTTCGGTGAAGGCGTGCTCCCTCAGCAGGGCGGCAGCGTGTCCTTCGGCGTGGTCGTTTGCGGAGGCCATGTGCTGCCATCTTCCAATCAGGCCAGGTCCTCCGGTTCCTGGGCCATGTCGGCCGCTTCGCACTATGTCGAGCTTTGTGCCGTCGGCGGTGGTGAGGATTCCGGTTGTGGGACTGCGTCGGTTGGAGCGTTCCGGCAGGGCAGCGAGGTGTCGGCGGTGCAGTGGTGCGGGTCTGGCGGGTGCGTTCATGGTTGGCCGGTAGCTCGGTGGCTTCCAGCTCGTTGTGTCGGGCGCGCTAATGCCGACAGGATCTGCAAGGTAGGAGGTGAGGTGTTCGGCAGTGGTACGCAGGTTGGCGGCGGCCTGGTCGGCGTGGTGCGCGGCGTCGGCGAGGCGTTGTTGGGATCGGTGAAGCAGCTCGTTTTGGCTTCCTGTGCCGATGCTAGTTAAGCGGTTGGCCGCTGCGGTGAGCTTTTCGTGGGCGTGGGTGAGTTGGGTGGTCGGCAGGGCGGCGAGGATGGCAGTTAGGCGCGCGGCGAGGTCTTCGAGTCGAGACATCGGGCCTGCCTAGAGGTGTTCGGCGTAGGTGCGGAGGTCTGCGGCTGCCTCGGCGGCGGTTCGGGCGCATTTCACGGTTTCGTCGGCTGCGCTGGTCACGGCATCGCTGGCGGCGCTGGCGTGGTCATTGGCCGTGGCTGTGAGCGTGTCGACGAGATCGGCAGAGATCTCGGCTAGCCGTCTGGCAGTCTCGGCAAGTTGGTCGGCGTAAAGGTCATCTGCAATTCCGGCGAGCTGGTGCCGAAGTTCTTCGATGCGACTCACACGGACTCCCTTGCGGTGGGCGATGAGAGATTGACGGTCCGTGATGATCCTCTGGTCCCCCGACAAGGCGTGTCTGTTGACCTGTTTGGAGAACAGCCAGGTGCGGTGCCTCCCGAAGTCCCAGAGAACGGCGACCTCTGCCCTGCGGAGTTTTTTGAACGGCGTGGCGTTGCCGGTCGGCAAGCCGAAGCGCTTGTTGGTCGTGGACCGCACTGGGATCGAGGCGCAGGTGTGGCCGGATTTCAACACGGTTGATGTGCTCATCGACTGCGCGACTCCGATCGTTTACACGATGGCTCGGCGGAATCTGTTGCGGCTCAACGAAACGATTGCCGCCGCAGTGGCCGGGTTCGAGAGGTTCGACGAGCGGGAGGGCGGACGTTGACGTGTTCGTGAAGTTCCTGCGGCGCTGGCGGAAGAACCGCGAATGGCGGCGTGCGGGTCGTCGCCGAGTGCGGGTCTACCTGTAAAGGCTTGGTCAGCCCGCCCTCCCGAATGTTCAACGGGCTGATCACGGTTGGCGGGGCGGCATTCCCCCGGCTTGCCCCGCCAACCACCCAAGGACGGGATCACCACATGGGTAGAAACCACAACACAAACTTGGCAGAGCGACGTGTAATGGCGCTGAAGATCGTGGGTCAGGTGCAGACCTCAGCGACCGCGTTTCCGCGCTGGAGAATCGTCTTTCGACTGCTCAGCAGGACGATTCGCCTTAAGGGAGGCAATCCGCTCGGTGAGCTAGACAGCCGAACTGAGCTGTTGGAACATGCCGGCCAAGTCGTCGGCGGTGATGTTGGACTTGGCTGCCGCGCCTTCGAGTACGAACGCGCCTTGGCCCTGCCGACCACGGTGAGCCCGGCGGTGCTCAGCTCTTTGATCGCCGCGCGCGGTCATCGCTGAAATGCCGTACTCCGAGGTCAGTGCGGAGACCGACGGCAGCTGGTCGCCCGGCTCAAGCGCGCCGGAGACGATCGCGCGTCGCAGGTTGTCGGCAACCTGACCTTCGATCCATGTGCGGGTGGCGCATACGGAAGTGAAGGGCGATCGTCGTCGGCCCGCCGAAGTCGGTGCCGGGGTCGGGACGATCACCGGACCGACGGCGATTCGGCGGGAGCGAATGGAGCACTGGAGAAGTACGTCAAGGCTGCTCCCGAATCGCTGGTGTTCACCGGCCCGAAGGGCTCGGCGCGCGGAAACCTCAATCAAATGATCAAGTGGACTGAAACCGTGACAAAGCTCGGCGTCTTCGGTCTGCACATGGCTCCCGCGAGCTAACCGCACGTGGGCAGCACGAAGCGGGTCTGAAACGTCAGGAGGGGTGCTCCCGAAGATCGGGAGCACCCCTCCTGACGTGCTAAAACTCTGTTGGAGCGGATGACGGGAATCGAACCCGCGTGTTCAGCTTGGCAAGCAGAACAACATCGTGGGTGATGGCGCTTCACCTGGGTTGGAGTCCGGCCCCGAGTGACCGCTATTGTCCCCTCGTTGCCTCGGCTTGTAGCACGCGGACAGCACGCGCAGACGGTCGATAGGCCTGGGTGACGGTTCGGCTTTTGGGGCGGCGAGATGACCGCTGTCGGGCCGGACATGGCATCCGCGAACGGGGCCGGATGGCTGGCACCGATTGGAAGGCGACCACACCCCTTGTTGGCAAGCCGACTCGGACCGGAGCGAAGCGAGGACCGGAAGCGGCGCGGCAGCGAGCGCCAGGACCAGCGGCACCAAGCCCCGGCAGGCTCGGCGGTCGTCCGACATCTGCCGCTGGAATCCGTGGCCGATGAGCTCGTGGATCATCTCCGTTTTCGGTCGGCGGCCGGGCGGTGGCCGGCGCGCGAACGGACGCCAGGCCGCACGCGCAAGCGCCGAGCCAAGCCGCCCGGCCCGCGCCGCCGCAGGCGGCGCCTTGATCCATTAGAGCGCAATTCGGCAACGACAATGGGATGGCCAAGTATGATCTCTGACTGGTACACGGACAGGAGGGGCCTTGAGGGATCTGCAACAAGAAATCGACGCCCGGCGAAGGGAGATCTCGACAGATGGCTACAGCATGTCTGTTGGGGAAATCACCAACCTTTACAACGATGGCGAGCTAGACGTTCATCCTGAGTTTCAGCGTGTTTATCGCTGGACAGATGTTCAAAAAAGCAGTCTTGTTGAAAGTATCTTGCTAGGTATTCCAATTCCCTCGGTTTTCGTTGCGCAAAACCAGGATGGTACCTGGGATGTTGTGGATGGTGTTCAACGGATCTCGACTTTGCTGCAGTTGCAGGGTGCCTTAATTGACGATCAAGGAACTCGCTTTGATCCTCTAGTGCTTGAGGGTACGCGATATTTGCCAGCTCTAGATGGCAAGCGCTGGAAGGATAGTGACCCATCTCGATCTCTTACTCAGGCTCAAAGGCTGGACATTAAGCGATCAAAAATCGACCTAAAGATTATTAAGCGAGAGTCCTCGGCTGACGCGAAATACGATCTATTTCAGCGTTTGAACTCGCTTGGTACTGCGCTGACTGCCCAGGAAATTCGCAGCTGTCTTCTGATCGCCACAAATAGGGAGTTCTATGCCTGGCTCAACTCCATCAGGAAATATCCGAGCTTTGTTGAAACATGCGCTTTGACAGATCGCCAACTCGAGGAGCAGTACGACTTTGAATTGGCTCTGCGTTTCCTTTTGATTAGTAATCTTGCGCCGGAACGCCTTCACTCTATGGGATATATTGGCGAGTTTCTAACTTCCGAATCTTTGGAGCTTGCTAATTCCGATGTAGACCTCGAGGAAATTGGCGAGCGTTTCCGTGTCACGTTCGACATGCTGGCGAACGCTGCGCAGGATGAATCCTTCCGTAAATACGACGCTAGTAAGGGACGGTTCACGGCAGCATTTCAGAACACGGGGTTCGAGGTCTTTGGCTTGGGGATTGGATATCATATTGACGCCTATCGGAATAGCGGAGTGACGCCCGACATCAGGAAGACAATCATCGACTTCTGGACAAGGGGTGGGCTCGGAAGCGGCTTCGCCACCGGCAAGCGAGCTGACGAGCGAATGAGGATTACAGTTCCAACAGGACGCGATCTGCTTAAACCGGAGTAGCTACTGTGGGGACCAGATTAGACCTGTTGACCGAAGGCCTCGATAATAGTCTTGCACACAGGAAGAAGGAGATCACTGATCTCCAACTGCTGTGTGATCTGGTTAAGGGGAAAGAGGGCGGTATGTTGCGCCGCTCTGGCCACGTGCTCATTTACGCTCACTGGGAAGGGTTTGTAAAGGAGGCAATCAGCGAGTATTTGAATTATCTGAAGAGCACAAAGCAGCGTACGCTCCTCCTTAAGGATGAACTAAAGGCGCTTACCCTCATCTCGGTGCTGGATAAACCACAGCCTCAAGATAAGGGGTTTTCTCGCGCTTTAACGGTCTTGTTCGAATCTAATTGGAGGGATGAAGATTGCTTTGATGTTGATATCGACAAACTTCTCAAAGTAGGAAACATTGGCGGAAAAGAGCTCCGCTTTTTGTTAAATATCAGCGGACTTGAATATCTTGATGTCTATCTAAATCGGGAGAATTGGATCAGTGAGGTCCTGTGTGGTCGACGGCACCGAATTGCACACGGTGGACTCCAGCCTATTGGCGAGAATGATATAGAAGAAGCGGTTAACGGCACTATTAAGCTCTGCGAGGCCATATATACACAGATAGTTGAGGCGTTGCGAAACAAATACTATCTGGCCGTCAACTAGGAGTCGATCTCGTGTTCCAGAATTTCTGCTAGGGTTGGAAACGTGCGGGGCGCTGGTGAGGAGCTGAGCATCGGGGAACGGGTTGCGTTCTACCGGCGTCGTCGTGGGTTGTCGCGGGCCGTTCTTGCTGGGCTGATGGAGAAATCTGAGAACTGGGTCAGCAAGGTTGAACGAGGTGAGCGGCAGGTCAGCCGGATTGGTGTCCTCGCATGCGGTTAGGCCGTAAGGTGCACGAGATGGGTCTCGTTGCTTGGCGCGTGGATCGGCCGAAGATCATTTGGCGGCATCGTTGCCGCGCCGTTGGCAGCATGTGCAGGGCGTTGGTAGTGCGGCGGTTCGGATCTCTGGGTGCTACGAGCCTGATTCCGAGCTGCTGGTGGCTGCGGCGGTCCTGCACGACGTCGGTTATGCAGCGCAGCTCGTAGACACTGGATTCCATCCAGTGGATCGCGCGCGGTTCCTGCGGTCAGTCGGTGCCGATGAGCGGTTGTGTGCACTGTGGCGCGGGATGGGGAGCGGTTGACGTTCTCGGAGCGGATCGCTGAGATCGAGCGGCGGTACGAGCCGGGCTCGGTGACGCGGCGGTTCCTGACCGAGGGCCATGACGAACTTGAGGCCGCGGTGCAGCGGACGACTCGACGGCTCGCTGCTGCGGGCCTGGTCGCGGCTGATCAGCCGATGTAGGGCTCTTGGCGCTGTTGGAGACCGTGCTCGATGCGTAGGCGGTTAGCGCGGCCGATGTTGAGCATGGCGATGTCGGCGGGGTCTACCCAGTGGACTTCTTTGCTTTCGCTGCTGGTGCGGGGTGTGCCGTCGATGGGTCGGGCGCGGAAGCAGAGGGAGAACTCTTGGCGGACCTCTCCGTCGTCGTAGGCGATGACGTGGCCGGGGTCGGAGTAGACGCCGATTAGGCCGGTGATTTCGATGTCGATTCCGGTTTCTTCGACGGTCTCGCGGATGGCAGCCTGGGCGACGGTCTCGCCGATGTCTTGTGCGCCTCCTGGGATGGCGTACTGGTCGTTGTCGGTTCGGCGGATCATCAGGACGCGGCCTGCGTCGTCTTGGACGAACGCAGCGACCGCGACGACGATGCTGTTGGCCGGCGGGGCGTCGGGGTCGTTGTAGTAGTCGCGTTTGGGCACGTCAGCGTGTCTACCACTTCGGCGGTTTGGCTGCGTTCCAGACTGCTTCGAAGCTCTCGGAGTAGGTCTCGAACAGGTCCCCCGCTGACAGTCGCCGCAGGTGCAGGGCCGGGGCGTGCGGGGCCTGGAAGCCGTAGACGTGCGGGTTGACGATCATGTCGTCGTCGTAGCGGTAGATCGAGTTGTACAGAGTCGTCCCGTGGCACCGGACCTCGATCCCAGCAACAGTGGAGATCGGCTTGAAGAACGCGAGGGCTTGGCGGATCTTCGCCGAGATGGTGCTCTTCCCGATGTTCTCTTCGGCGCTGCGGCGGGTGATCGCCGCGCTTGTCGGTTCGCCGAACAGGAGCCGAATGCGGGCGCCGTTGTTGGCCTTGTCGGTGAGCTTCCGAAGGATGGCGCGGTCCTCGGTGAGGAACATGCCGACGTAGACGAGAATTTCGACTTCGCTGGTGGCGCGGTCGAGTAGCTGCGTCCAGAGGTCGCGGGGTACGGCGTGGCGGTGCGGGTAGACCTTGACGATCTCTGAACCGCTGACTTCCGAACTGCGTTCTGGCTCGATGGCATCGGGCCAGAGATAGGTCTCGGACTCGCGCACCATCGCGGCCACGGCATGACGGTGCTTGGGGTAGGGGGTCCTGGACCGTGTGATCCACCGTTCGACCGTCTTGGGGTCGACCTTGGTCGCCTCGGCTACCTCTGCAGGTTTGATTCCGTTGCGCAGCAGAGCATCACGTAGCCGCTCGTTAGGCATTTCAACCCCAAAGGGACGAATAGGGACTTCTTGAACGCTAGCAAGGACGTCCCTAGAAGTCCCGCTATGTGGTGCTCGTGTCCCGTGATTTCGCCGAAAGTGGTGGTCAGACGCCGAGAACGACTCGGCGTAACGCAGGGAGGACCAAGGAGCACGATGAATACCCCGGACGGCTACCCGCCCCACGTTTGCGAAGCGGAGAAATAGGTCGGGAGATGCGAGACATGGTGCATGTGCACGTCACGACGGAGCTTCCTATCCGGGCTCGCGCTCTGGCGTTTGCCGATCGGGTCGAGGTCAGGTTCGGCAAGGCGTTTCCGGTTGCATTGCTGGTCGACCGGGGCGCGGTGGACACGCTGCGGCAGGCACTCAAGGACGGAATGGACGCGTTGGCCGCAACCGATGGACGGCCGGGGAAGGCGTGAGGACCGAGATGCCAATCTTTGTCACGGTGCAGCCGGACGACGGCACGTACGCCGAGTGCCTGATCTACGCGACAGGGACACCGATGTTGGCGATTCATGATCCGTCGGCAAGCGTGATGGTCACGATCGGCCAGGACACGGGATCGGTGTTGCGGGCTGCGCAGTTTGCGGCGCAGTTGGTTCGTGCTGGTCAGCAGTTCGAGCATGAGGCGCGGCGGTGCGCTGCTTTCACTGGCATCACGGCTGCGGGCTCGCCGAACACGGTGCCGCTCGATACGGAGGCCCCGGCAAGTATGTGGCCGCGTGAGGACCTGTCATGACTGATCCGCTTGGACGGCCGTTGCCTGCGGAGTTCCTGAACGGCGTGGCGTTGCCGGTCGGCAAGCCGAAGCGCTTGTTGGTCGTGGACCGCACTGGGATCGAGGCGCAGGTGTGGCCGGATTTCAACACGGTTGATGTGCTCATCGACTGCGCGACTCCGATCGTTTACACGATGGCTCGGCGGAATCTGTTGCGGCTCAACGAAACGATTGCCGCCGCAGTGGCCGGGTTCGAGAGGTTCGACGAGCGGGAGGGCGGACGTTGACGTGTTCGTGAAGTTCCTGCGGCGCTGGCGGAAGAACCGCGAATGGCGGCGTGCGGGTCGTCAGGCTTGGTCAGCCCGCCCTCCCGAATGTTCAACGGGCTGATCACGGTTGGCGGGGCGGCATTCCCCCGGCTTGCCCCGCCAACCACCCAAGGACGGGATCACCACATGGGTAGAAACCACAACACAAACTTGGCAGGACTACGCGCAATGGTGCTGAAGATCGTGGGTCAGGTGGCAGACCTCAGCGACCGCGTTTCCGCGCTGGAGAATCGTCTTTCGACTGCTCAGCAGGAAGATTCGCCTCAAGGGAGGCAACCCGCTCGGTGAGCTCGACAACCGAACTGAGCTGTTGGAACAGGCCGGCCAAGTCGTCGACGGTGATGTCGGCATTGGCTGCCGCGCCTTCGAGTACGAACGCGCCTTGGCCCTGCCGACCACGGTGAGCCCGGCGGTGCTCAGCTCTTTGATCGCCGCGCGGTCATCGCTGCAATGCCGTACTCCGAGGTCAGTGCGGAGACCGACGGCAGCTGGTCGCCCGGCTCAAGCGCGCCGGAGACGATCGCGCGTCGCAGGTTGTCGGCAACCTGACGATAGGCGGGTCGCTTGTTGGCCGGATCCAGCCCCATGCAGCGAGAGTGGCGTTCGCGCCTCCTCGGCGACAAGATGCCAGCTCGATCCATGTGCGGGTGGCGCACACGGAAGTGAAGGGTGATCGTCGTCGGCCCGCCGAAGTCGGTGCCGGGGTCGGGACGATCACCGGACCGACGGCGATTCGGCGGGAGCGAATGGAGCACTGGAGAAGTACGTCAAGGCTGCTCCCGAATCGCTGGTGTTCACCGGCCCGAAGGGCTCGGCGCGCGGAAACCTCAATCAAATGATCAAGTGGACTGAAACCGTGACAAAGCTCGGCGTCTCCGGTCGGCACATGGCTCCCGCGAGCTGACCGCACGCGGGCAGCATGAAGCGGGTCTGAGACGTCAGAAGGGGTGCTCCCGAAGATCGGGAGCACCCCTCCTGACGTGCTAAAACTCTGTTGGAGCGGATGACGGGAATCGAACCCGCGTATTCAGCTTGGGAAGCTGATGTTCTACCATTGAACTACATCCGCGTACCTCTTCAGCTTGCTTTGAGGCGTTATCAGCCTAACACGGTGGTGGGCGAAGATCGTAATCGGGCTCCCGATACGCTTGGGGCGTGTTGCTGAGTGACCGGGACCTGCGTAAAGAGCTCGATGACGGTCGGCTCGAACTTGATCCGTTCGACGCCGCCATGATCCAGCCGTCGAGCATCGACGTCCGGCTGGATCGCTTCTTCCGGGTCTTCGACAACACCCGGTACACCCACATCGACCCGTCGAAGCAGCAGGACGAGCTGACGTCGTTGGTGGAAACGCCCGACGACGATCCGTTCGTGCTGCACCCGGGCGAGTTCGTGCTCGGGTCGACCTTCGAGTCGGTGCGGTTGCCGGACGACCTGGCCGGTCGGCTGGAGGGCAAGTCGTCGCTGGGGCGGCTGGGGTTGCTCACGCACTCGACCGCCGGGTTCATCGACCCTGGGTTCGCCGGTCACATCACCCTGGAACTTTCCAATGTGGCCAATCTGCCGATCACCTTGTGGCCGGGGATGAAGATCGGTCAGCTCTGCCTGTTCCGGTTGTCGAGCCCCGCGGACTTCCCGTACGGCTCGAAGGAGGCCGGGTCGCGCTACCAGGGGCAGCGCGGGCCGACGCCGTCGCGTGCCTACCTCAACTTCCGGCGCACCGACACCCGTCGCTGACTCCGGTTCCTTAGAGCATCGCCACCACCTCAGCGGTGGGGCGAACATCGCCGAATGATCGGTAGATGGTGTGCAGCGTGGCGTTGTGGTCCTCGTCGCGCCTGGCCGCGTTGGCGTCCGCGATCATGATCACGCGGAAGCCCAGGGTGCTCGCGTCGCGGGCCGAGGATTCGCAGCAGACGTTCGTGACCGTTCCCGTGATCAGGACCGTGTCGATTCCGCGCCGCACCAGCAGCTCCGGTAGCGCGCACCGGCCGGGGAAGAAAGCGCTGGGCGCGGAATTCTCGACCAGCACGTCGTCGTGGATCGTGAACTCCCGCCACACGCGTTGCGCCAGCGGACCTGTGCCGCCCGCGGTGCGGAACGCCTCTGCCGCTTCCGGGCCGTAGAACTCCTCTGCTGCCGGCGTCCGGTCGGTGACCGCCGGAAGGACCCATGTCACTGTGCCGCCGGCCGCGCGGAGGACCTGGGCCAGGCGGTCGATGTTGGGCACGATGCCGCGGCAGTAGGGGTTGCCGGTCACGAAGAACGGCACCATGTCGATGACCACCAGCGCGGTCCTGGTCGGGGCGAGGCTGGGGAACGCGAAGCGCCGGCCACGGCGCGCCTCGTGCCGGGCGTATTCGCGATCCTCGATCCGCCAGGCGTGCAGCTTCGCGGCCGAATTCTGCGGCGCTCCGATTCCCGACATGATCGCCAGTCTCCCGCCTCGCCGATTTCGGCCAGATCGCGCGCCCCGGGGGGCAGCGCCGGCGGCGGGTGTTTCCTGACACGACGACTACTTTCGGTAGTGTTGCGCCGCCCTCCGGGTGGCATTTCCCCTGGTCGTGCCGGTCGCGTTCGTGGTGGAGTACCTGAAGGAGACTAAGGGCCGTTCCCTGGCGGAAATGGGCGACTGACCTGGTCCGATGCCCTAGGGGCGTCCCGCTTGGGGGCGCCCCTCGAATTGTTTTCCCGGTTCGGGAACAACGCGGGAGCCTTGCGCGTATTAAGTACCGTACAACGTACGAAGGAGTGTGCATGGCCTCTCGTGACATCACCCCGTTCCGCCTCGACATCCCGCAGCGCGACCTGGACGACCTCCGGGAACGGCTGGCCCGGGCCCGCTGGACCGACGATGTGCCGGGGCTGGGCTGGAGCTACGGCCCGCCGCTGGGCTACCTGCGGGAGCTGGCGGAGTACTGGCGCAGCGGCTACGACTGGCGGGCGCAGGAGGCACGACTGAACGAATTCCCGCAGTACACCACCGAAATCGACGGCGAGAACATCCACTTCCTGCACGTCCGCTCGCCCCGGCCGGACGCCCTGCCGCTGATCCTCACGCACGGCTGGCCGAGTTCCATCGCCGAGTACCTGGATGTCATCGGGCCGCTCAGCGAGTCGTTCCACCTGGTCATCCCGTCGCTGCCGGGCTACGGCCTGTCCGGGCCGACCCGCGCCACCGGTTGGGGCGCCAACCGGGTCGCCCGGGCCTGGGCGGAACTGATGAGCCGTCTCGGCTACGAGCGTTACGGGGCGCAGGGCGGCGACTGGGGCACGTGGATCTCCCGCGAGCTCGCGATTCTCGCGCCGGACAACGTGATCGGCGTGCACACCAACGGGATGATCACCTTCCCGGGCGGTGACCCGGACGAGATGGCCGGGCTCAGCGACGCCGACCACGCTCGGATGGGCGCGTGGCAGCGCTACACCGACGAGCTGTACGGGTACAAGCTGATCCAGTCCACGAAGCCGCAGGCGTTGGCGTACTCGCTGGCGGACTCGCCGATCGGGCTGCTCGGCTGGATCGTCGGCGTGCTCAAGGAGTGGACCGACTGCGAGGACACGCCGGAAGACGCGATCGACCGCGACCGGATCCTGACCACGGTGATGCTGTACTGGCTCACCAACACGGCGGGTTCGGCCGCTCGGTCCTTTGTGGAGACTCCGGACAATTCCGCCAAGGCGGAGGAGGAAGGTGTCATCGCGGAGCTGCAGAACGGTACCGTCCCGCACGGTGTCGCGGTGTTCCCCAAGGACATCCTCGCGCCGGTCCGCCCGTTCGCGGAACGCATCAACAACATCGTGCGCTGGACGGAGTACGACCGTGGCGGAACCTTCCCGGCGATGGAGGAACCCGACCTGTTCGCCAACGACGTCACGGCGTTCTTCGCGTCGTTGCGCGGGTGACAGGTTCGGCCCGCTTGGGTGCGTGCTTGGTGGGTGGAGCGAACGGCCTGCTGACTCCGTCTAGCGACGCGAACGGTCCGTTCGCTCCATCCCCGACCGGCGTCATGGCCAGATGAGGGTGAGGTCGAAGAGGGTGCCGAAGCGGGATTCGGCGCTGGCCGCGTCCTCGAAGACCGCGAACTGGTTCCGGTGGTCCTCGCGCCAGTACATGATCGCGCGGTCCGGGAGCTGCATGCCCCAGATGCGGACGCGGGTCGGGTCGGGTTCGCCGGTGTCGGTCTTCTCGGCCAGGCCGAAGATTTTCGGTGTCATGGCTGCACCTCCCGGTTGATTGGGTGTGCCACCAGCGTCCACACGGGAATCCGGGATCGGGATTACCGGATGCGGGAATCCCGATTCCGGGTTCCCGCTGGGATCATGGATCGATCAGGATCCGGTCGGGGAGGTCCCGTTGGCACGCACGAGCCCCACTTTCCGTCGCCGTCGACTCGCGCGCCGAGTTCGCCAGCTGCGTGAAGAAGCCGGTATGACGCAGGAGAAGGCCGCAGCAGGCCTGGACATGTCGACGAGCGCCTTGAGCCGCAAGGAAACCGGCGAGGTAGCGACATCGGTGCACGAGATCCGCTCGATGATGGACCTCTACGACGCCTACGACCCGGACCTGCTCGACCTCGCGAGAGCGGCGCGGGAACGCGGCTGGTGGCGCGCCTACGGAGTGGAGGACCGGGGTTACGTCGACCTGGAGACCGAAGCCTGCACGGTGCGCGAGCTGTCGCTGATGTACATCCCAGGCCTGCTCCAGACCGAGGAGTACATGCGGGCGATCTTCAAGGCCGACCGGGTGCGGCGCACGAAAAAGGTTTTCGAGAACCAGGTTTCGGTCCGGTTGATCAGACAGCAGAGGATCTTGGATGGCGAGCAGCCGTTGAGGCTGGTTGCCGTATTGGACGAGGTTGCGCTCGGGCGCCCGATCGGCGGCCCAGACGTGATGCGCGACCAGCTGAAGCACGTGCTGCAGACGGCCGAGTACAGGCAGGTGGAGCTCCGTGTGATTGGGCGGGAAACCGGACCTCATCCAGGAATGGAGGGTTCGTTCATCATCCTCAGCTTCCCAGAGCCAGAGGATCAAGACCTGCTGTACATCGCCTATCCCACCGGCTCGATCCATGTCGAGAAAGAGCCTGAGGTGCAGGAAGCTAGTCTGGTGTTTGAGCACCTGCGCAAGATTGCGCTGTCTCGTGAGAAGTCGATGGAGCGGATCGAGCAGGTCGCTCGGACTCTATGAGCTCGGAGTGAGCGAGGCGAGACGCATGTACGCGGTAGACCTGATCGACGTCAGGTGGCGCAAGACCAGCCGCAGCGGCGGCGGAAATAATGGCGCCTGCGTCGAGGTTGCATCCGCAGAAGCCAAGTGGCGTAAGAGCGGCCGTAGCGGAAGCGGTACGGGAAACGCCTGCGTCGAGGTGGCGTTCGCTGGCCCTGCTGTTGCGGTGCGGGACTCGAAGGATCCGGGTGGTCCGGTGCTGGCCTTCCCGGCCTCGTCCTGGGCGGCGTTCCTCGCGCGGGTTGCGGGGCGCTGAGGTCGTGAGTGCGAAAACCGGCTCTTACCGGCTTTCGCGCTCACGACCGTACGCACGCCTCACCCAGCAGATCGACTTCATGCAGCATGCCTCTGACCTCCGGGATCAACGCATCTCCACCGGCCTGCCCTCGAAATGATCGTCCACTGTGGATGCGGTTTGCGGCTGGGTGGGCATGCCGTTGGGCGGCACGGGGTTGGACAGTGCGAAGGCCATCGCGATGGCCAGGACCAGGGCGCTGAGCAGGAGGAGCAGTCAGGGTGGGAGGCTCTGCGGCTTTCCGCCGTGCGGTCGTCGGCCGAGGGCGGGGGTGTCGGGCGGCTGGTTCAGCGCCAGTGGCCCGATGATCGCTCGGATGCCGCTGTTGACCTCGGCGACCTCGTCGGCCAGCGACCGGCACCGATCGCAGCCGTTCAGGTGGGTTTCCACGATGATCTCGTCGCGCTTCGACAGCGCGTTGCGGGCCCAGCCGCCAAGGCGGTCGATCACCGTCCGGCAGCGCTGGTCGGACACCTCGGCCAAGTGCGCGTTCAGGTACTCCCGGCGCAGACCTTCGCGCGCGCGGTAGGACAGCGCCGACACCGCGTTGGGGCGCAACCCGAGCAGCGGGGCCGCTTCGGCGGGGGTCCGCCCCTCGATCTCGGTGTGCCAGAGCACCTTCTGCCAGTTCTTCGGCAGTCGGGCGAAGGCCGTCGCGGCGAGCGTGCGCTCCGCCGCGTCCACCGAGGAGTCCTCGACGGGAGCCACCGAGTCGTGCACTGCCAAGTTCCGGGCGTCCGCCACCAGCTGGACCTTCCGGGCGGTTCGGGAGCGGTCGTAGGCGAGATTCCGCAGCGTGGTCAGGAGGTACGCGCGGAACGCCGTGGTGGGCCCGCCGCCGGTGGCCAGGCTGTCGAGGACGTTGGCGAATGCCTCGGACACGAGGTCGTCGGCTTCGGCTTCGGATCGCGAGAGCTGCCATGCCGTTCTGTAGGCCGCGGTGACGTGCCGCTGGTAGAGCTGCCCGTAGGCCCCCTTCTCGCCGGAACGAACCAGTTCGACCAATTCGCAATCGCTGAGCTCGCCCATCGTTCCTCCGCATCCGGTACCGGTCGATACCGGGACTGACACACCACTGGCATATGACGCCGGAATCGGCAACTCGCTGTGCGCGACCGGATACCGTGGGTTCGATCTTGTGGGGTGCGATCGCCTAGTAACCCGCCAACATCGAAAACCCGCTGGACGACGGGATGATCCGCGTGGCGGTGCAACCCGGCCGTATCCACGGCGACGTTTGTCACACGGGCCAATGTGGCAGGGGCGCTGCGGGATCGCGGTGAGCAGAAGCGGGCCGAAGCGGAAGTCCGTGGTGGCTCGGGCCTTGGAAAGTCTCGTGACAAGACGAGGGACGCCTCCCGTGTGGGAGGCGCCCCTCGGTGTTTCTGGCGTCAGCTGCCCGCAGGTGCGGCTGTGTCCTCCGCGGACTTCTCGCCTCGCTTGACCGCCGACAGCAGCAGCTGGGCCACGTCGACGACCTCGACCGACTCCGAGGCGACCTTTTCGCTTTGGCGGGCCGTCAGGCCATCGGAGAGCATGACCTTGCAGAACGGGCAGCCGGTCGCGATCTTCGTCGGCGCCGTGCCCAGTGCCTCGTCGACGCGTTCGACGTTGATGCGCTTGCCGATGCGTTCTTCCATCCACATCCGCGCGCCACCCGCGCCGCAGCACATCGAGCGGTCCGCGTGCCTCGGCATCTCCCGGAACGTCGCACCCGAGGCCCCGACCAGGTCCCGCGGCGGGGTGTAGACCTTGTTGTGCCGACCCAGGTAGCAGGGGTCGTGGTAGGTCACGTCCTCCGCCACCGGGGCGACCGGGACCAGGCGCTTCTCCCGCACCAGCTTGTTCAGCAGCTGGGTGTGGTGCACCACCTCGAAGTCACCACCCAGCTGTGAGTACTCATTCGCCAGGCTGTTGAAGCAGTGCGCGCACGTCGCGACGATCTTGCGCTTGCCCGGCTCCCGGCCCTCGAAAACGCTGTTGAGGACCTCGACGTTCTGCTGGGCCAGCATCTGGAAGATGAACTCGTTGCCTGCGCGCCGCGCCGGGTCACCGGTGCAGGTCTCCTCCGGGCCAAGCACCGTGTACTTCACACCCGCCATGTGCAGCAGCTCCGCCACCGCGCGGGTCGTCTTCTTCGCCCGGTCCTCGAACGCGCCCGCACAACCGACCCAGAACAGGTACTCCACGTCGTCGGCGAGTTCGCCGTCGAAGACCGGCACCTCGAAGTCCAGGTCCTCGGTCCACGCCAGGCGGTCCTTGGCGTTCTGGCCCCACGGGTTGCCCTTGTTCTCCAGGTTCTTGAACATCCCGCCCAGCTCGGTCGGGAAGTTCGACTCGATCATCACCTGGTACCGGCGCATGTCCACGATGTGGTCGACGTGCTCGATGTCCACCGGGCACTGCTCCACGCAGGCACCGCACGACGTGCACGACCACAACACATCCGGGTCGATGACACCCATTTCCTCGGGTCCGCCGATCAGCGGCTTCTCCGCCTCCGCCAACGCCAGCACGTCGACCTTCGCCAACCGCGCTTCGGCGTTGTCACCGGTGATGCCGACCTCGTCACCGGCCATGTCCTTGCGGCCGCCCGCCAACAAGTACGGGGCCTTGGCGTAGGCGTGGTCGCGCAGCGACGTGATCAGCAGCTTTGGCGACAAGGGCTTGCCGGTGTTCCACGCCGGGCACTGCGACTGGCACCGACCGCACTCCGTGCACGTGGTGAAGTCCAGCCAGCCCTTCCACGAGAAGTCCTCGATCTTGCCCGCACCGAACACATCCGTGTCCGGATCCGCCTCCTCGAAGTCCAGCGGCTTGCCCGCCGACATCATCGGCTTCACCGCACCCAGCGCCACATTCCCATCGGCCTCGCGCTTGAAGTAGATGTTGAAGAACGCGCTGAACCGGTGCCACGCGATGCCCATCGTCATGGTCCTGGAGATCACGATCAGCCAGACGGTGGCGCTCATCAGCTTGACGAAGGCGAACAACGACACCAGGTTCGGGCTGGCCGGCAGCAGGGATCCGGTGGGGCCGGAGATGAACTCGGCCCACAGCGGCATCTCGTGCACGCCCAGCGCGGACTTCGCGGCGCGGACGCCGAGGATGCCCACGCCCTCGATGAGGACGACCGCCTCGATGAAGTAGGCCCAGGCGAAGTTGGATCCCTGGAAGCGCGAGACGCGGCCGGCGCGGCGCGGGTGGTTGCGCCGGCGGATCGCGATCAGGACCAGGATGCCGACGACCGTGCCGACGCCGAGAACCTCCATCAGGAGGTGGAAGATCGCCAGGTCGCCCAGGATCGGCCAACCCCAGGTCGGCACGAAGACCTCGCCGTAGGCCTCGAACAGCGCCAGGGAGCCGATCAGGAAGCCCCACATGACCAGCCAGTGCCAGATGCCGACGTTGCGGAACTTGTTCATCCGCGTGTGCGCGGCGAATTCCTTGACCACGGTGGCCAGGCGGGCCAGGGCGGGGCCGTTGCGGGTACCGTCCGGCTGCCCGAGGCGGATGATGCGCACGAATTTGGCGATCGTCGCGGCGAACATGCCCCAAGCGACGATGCCGAGCACGACAGCGATCCCGCCGAGCGTGATCTGTACAGCGCCCATAGGTCGGGTGCCTTTCCTCCGGGTGCGGTGGTGGTGCAAGCAGCGTACGCCGTGTTACCCGTCGGTAACTATACGGGCGTCGCCGTTGTTGGGAACAGTCGGTGATTCTGCGAGACCGCTGGACGAAAAACTAGTTGTGCAGTCGTACAAGTTTTTCCGCTATCCTGGTCTCCGCAGATGGTCCGCCCGCCGCGGGGGACGTGGTGATGTTGCTGGCGTTTCGCGAGTTGTTCCTGTTAGACGAGTGCGACGCGACGGCGGGATTTTGCCGAGCGCCGGACGTTTCCGACGTCGGTCACGGCAAAATCGGGATCGATTGTGCGATTTTCGCCACGTATTCGTTTGGGCGAACGGTCTGTTCAGTTATGTCATCAGGTGGGCGCGGATCAGGGGGTTTGGCATGACCGAATCGGGCAGCGGATCGATGCGCGCGTCGGACGCGGACCGGCAGGCGATCGCGCAGCGGCTGCGCACGGGGCTGGACGAGGGCCGGCTCTCCATCGTCGAGTTCGACGAGCGCCTGCAGCGCGCTTACGCGTCGACGACGTTCGGCGAGCTGCAGTCGTTGGTCGCTGATCTGCCGGAGCCGGTGCCCGCGAAGCCGTCCCCCGAGATCGTCAAGCAGGACCGGGACAAGAAGAAGATGGTCAAGGAGTGGCGGGACTGGGCGAGCGTCACCTTCATCCTGGTCGCGATCTGGGCGGTGACCTCCATCGCCTCCGGTGAGCCGCACTTCTTCTGGCCGATGATCCCGATGGGCATCTGGGCGGCGGTCAACGTGGCCTCGATGATCTCCGGCGGCAGCGACGACAAGAAGGACGAGAAGTCCCACTTCGACCACTAGAAACCCGCGTACCCGCGCCGTCGGCCACCCGTATCCTGAACAAGTAGGGCGGTCGTTCAAGTTTCTGGGAGGAAATGTGGCCTACCTGCTGCTGGCGGTGGCGATCCTGAGCGAGGTGCTCGGCACGGTGTCGCTGAAGCTGTCCGACGGGTTCAGCAAGACCGTCCCGTCGATCCTGGTCCTGGTCGGCTACGGGGTGGCCTTCAGCGCGCTCAGCGCCGTGCTCAAGCTCGGCCTGCCGGTCGGCGTCGCCTACGCGATCTGGGCCGGAGCCGGGGTCGCGTTGGTGGCGATCATCGGTGCGGTGTTCCTCGGAGAGGGGATCACCGCGGTGCAGATCGGCGGCATCGTGCTCATCATCGGCGGCGTCGTCGCGCTCGAACTGGGCGGCGCGCATTGACGGCGGCGCGGCGAAACTCCGACGAGGCGGAGACCGACGGCCGCCGCGCCAAGGGTGAACGCCGCCGTCGCGCGATCATCGACGCGACGCTTCGGGTGGTCGCCCGCGACGGCGTGGGAGCGGTGAGCCACCGCAACATCGCCCGCGAGGCCGAGGTGCCCCCGGCGTCGATCGCCTACTACTTCGCGGGCATCGACGACCTGCTGGTGGCCACGCTGCTGGAGAGCTGCGAAACCCTGATCGTCGAGGTCGACCGGCTGCGCGGGCAGGCCCGGGAGAACTCCGACTGGCCGCGGGTGATCGCCGAGGCGCTGGCGTCGATGGTGCGCGACCAGCGCGAACGCACCCTGGGCGAATACGAGCTCTACCTACTCGCTGCCCGCCGCCCGGCGCTGCGCCCGGCCGCCCGCCGCTGGATCGAGGTCGCCACCGGCTTCATCAACGACGGCGCGGGCGGGGACGAGCCGGTGATCCGGGCGCTGTTCGCCGCCATCGACGGGCTGCTCATGCAGGCGCTCATCGCCGACGAGCCGCCCACCGCCGACGACCTCGAACCTACGCTGCGCTTCCTCATGCAACCCGTGGACTACCTGCGGGATTCGATCGGCTGATCAGCTGAAGGCCGCGGGTTTGCGCAGGACGTTGTGATGCGGGTCATATCGAGCGGGGCCGGGAGCGTGGGCGCACACTCCCCGCATGCGGGTCACGCTGGTCCAGGGCGACATCACCGAGCAGGAAGTCGACGCAGTCGTGAACGCGGCGAACTCCTCGCTGCTGGGCGGCGGTGGCGTGGACGGCGCGATCCACCGGCGCGGCGGGCCGGCGATCCTCCAGGAATACCGCCGGCGAACTCCCGGCGCGCTGGGTGATCCACACCGTCGGCCCCACCTACGTCGCCGCCGAGGACCGGTCCGGGCTGCTGGCTTCCTGCTTCCGGGAATCCCTGCGGATCGCCGACGAACTCGGCGCGAAAGTGGTTGCCTTCCCCGCGATCTCCACCGGCGTCTACCGGTATCCGCTCGACGAGGCGGCGCGGATCGCGATGCGCGCGGTGCGCGAGACCCCGACCGATGTCGACGAGGTGCGCTTCGTGCTCTTCGACGCGAAGTCGCTGGCGGCGTTCGAAGCCGCCTACGACGACGTCTTCGGAGCGTGAAACTCCCGGCTGCGGCGGGAAACTCGACAGGTCCGAGGTGGATGTCCGCCGTCGCGTCGCGGGCGGCGACCCCCGCGACGACGAACATGCCGATTCGAATCCCCCGAGAATTCTTGAACATTGGTGCGTCTCCTAGCCCTGTTCGTTGCGCCCGATCAGGAGACATCCCGGCGAGAGCGGGGTTGCGTCGGGTGCGGCACAAGCCGCGATCTTCCCCTGGCAGCGTGCCGGAAATGCCGCCAGATGGCTGAGTCGAAGGTTGCGGGGACTACGCCGGAGGTCGGTTTCGGGGAAACTCCCGGGGTGTTTCGGGGGTATCCCTGAGGTCCGGGCTGGACGCGGTGCGTAACTTCGTCCGCGGAAGTCGGCAAACTTGGGGGATGGCGATGGCTCGGGTTGGGCTCGCGGTGGGCGGGGCGGCGCTGGTGCTGATCGGGGGAGCAGCGCTGTTCGGGTGGCCCTCCTCATCCATGCAGGAGCGCTCCACCGGACTGGACGGGATCGACCGCGTCGAACTCGCCGGCGGTGCCGGCGACGTCGAGGTGCGCCACGCACCGGGCGCTCGCGCCGAGATCGTGCAGCGGGTCCACCGCTGGGAAAGCGCCTTCTTGGGGGGCGGCGGCGGGGGCGACGCCACCGAGATCAAGCACCGCGTCGAGGGCGGCGCGCTGGTGCTACCCACCGACTGCGGCTGGAACTGCACCGTCGACTACCAGGTCACGCTGCCGACCTCGGTGCCGGTTCGCGGCAAGCTCGACTCCGGTCGGCTGGACGCGGTGGGCATGCAGTCGGTGCAGGCCGAGATGGGTTCCGGCGAGGTGCTGCTGAGCGAGATCGGTGGTCCGGTTGACGTTCGCACGGGTTCCGGCGGCGTGTCGGTGACCCGGGTCCGCGGTCCGGTCGACGCGGAAACCGGCTCCGGGGAGATCACGCTGGCCGAGATCGGCGGCGATGTCAGGGCGCACACCGGTTCCGGTGGCGTGTCGGTGAGCGACGTCGACGGTCCGGTCGATGCGGACACGGGTTCCGGGGAGATCACGCTGCACGAGATCGGCGGCCGGGTCGGCGTCGAGACCGGCAGCGGCGGGATCAGCGGGCGCGGCCTGCGCGGCCCGGGCGTCGTCGCGAAGGCCCAGTCCGGCGACGTCGAGTTGGAACTGGTCAGCCCGCAGACCGTCGAGGTGTCCACCGGGAGCGGCGGCATCGAGTTGACGGTGCCCGGCGACCGCTACCGCGTCGACACGGACAGCGGCTCCGGCGGCGTCGATGTGGACGTGGCGCAGGACCCGGCCGCCGTGAAGCGTCTGACGCTGTCCAGCGGCAGCGGCGAGATCCGCGTCAAGGAGGCCTGACCCCGCTCCGACGCCGGCATGTCGACAAGCCGACGTATCGGCTGGCCGTGGTCCCGAGGATCCGGCGGAGCCGCCGCCGTTCTCGACCGGTGCCCCACCGGTCTCGACTGAGCTCAGCGAACCGGGCTGCGGGGCGGAGGACTGGGCCGACTCTGCAGGGCTGTGCGCGCTGTGGCCGCGGCGAGGATGAAGGCCCCGAAACGAAGCTGCTCCGGGGCGTTGGCATCCGCGAAAGCGGTCCTGGCCGCGACCCGCCGCCTGTCGGCAATGTCACGTCGCGCGTTGCCGCCGGAACTTCCGTCGCTGGTCAGCCGTTGTTCTGGCAGAAAGCTTGAGTGGCCCGCGCTCAATCCGGATTGACGATGATGATGGGCAGTGGGTAAAACTTGAGTGAGCAAAGCTCAAGGGCCGGGGATGGCGCTTGGGCGTACAGGCAACAAGTCGGGAGGAAAGCAGCATGGCGCGAGCGGTCGGCATCGACCTGGGGACGACCAACTCCGTCGTTTCCGTCCTGGAGGGCGGTGAACCGACGGTGATCGCCAACTCCGAGGGCTCGCGGACCACGCCGTCCGTCGTGGCCTTCGCGAAGAACGGCGAGATCCTCACCGGGCAGCCAGCGAAGAACCAGGCCGTCACGAACGTGGACCGCACCATCCGGTCCGTCAAGCGGCACATGGGCACCGACTGGAAGGTCCAGATCGACGACAAGCCCTACACGCCGCAGGAGATCAGCGCCCGCGTGCTGATGAAGCTCAAGCGGGACGCCGAGGCGTACCTGGGCGAGGACGTCACCGACGCGGTGATCACCGTGCCGGCTTACTTCGAGGACGCCCAGCGGCAGGCCACCAAGGAAGCCGGCCAGATCGCCGGCCTCAACGTGCTGCGCATCGTCAACGAGCCGACCGCCGCCGCGCTGGCGTACGGCCTTGACAAGGGCGAGAAGGAACAGACCATCCTGGTCTTCGACCTCGGTGGCGGCACCTTCGACGTCTCGCTGCTGGAGATCGGCGAGGGCGTCGTCGAGGTGCGGGCCACCAGCGGCGACAACCACCTCGGTGGCGACGACTGGGACGAGCGCATCGTCGAGTGGCTGGTGGACAAGTTCAAGTCCTCGTCGGGCATCGACCTGACCAAGGACCGGATGGCCATGCAGCGGATCAAGGAAGCCGCCGAGAAGGCCAAGATCGAACTGTCCAGCTCGTCCACGGCGAACATCAACCTGCCGTACATCACCGTCGACGCGGACAAGACCCCGCTGTTCCTGGACGAGACGTTGTCCCGCGCCGAGTTCCAGCGGATCACCTCTGACCTGCTGGAGCGCTGCCGCAAGCCGTTCGAGGCGGTCATCCGCGACGCCGGCGTCAAGCTCGACGACATCGACCACGTGGTGCTGGTCGGCGGTTCCACCCGGATGCCCGCGGTCTCCGACCTGGTCAAGGACCTGACCGGCGGCCGCGAGCCGAACAAGGGCGTCAACCCCGACGAGGTCGTCGCCGTCGGCGCCAGCCTGCAGGCCGGTGTGCTGCGCGGTGAGGTCCAAGCTCATCGAGCGCAACACCACGATCCCGACCAAGCGCTCCGAGACCTTCACCACCGCCGACGACAACCAGCCGTCGGTGCAGATCCAGGTCTTCCAGGGCGAGCGCGAGATCGCCGCGCACAACAAGAAGCTCGGCATGTTCGAGCTCACCGGTCTCCCGCCGGCGCCGCGCGGCTTGCCGCAGATCGAGGTCACCTTCGACATCGACGCCAACGGCATCGTGCACGTGTCCGCCAAGGACCTGGGCACCGGCAAGGAGCAGTCGATGACGATCACCGGCGGCTCCGCGCTGCCGAAGGACGACATCGACCGGATGGTCAAGGACGCCGAGGCGCACGCCGACGAGGACAAGAAGCGTCGCGAGGAGGCCGAGGCCCGCAACCAGGCCGAGACGCTGGTCTACCAGACCGAGAAGGTCCTCAAGGAGAACGACGAGAAGCTGCCGGCCGACGTCAAGGACAAGGTCAAGGCCGCCGTCGGCGAGGTGAACGAGGCACTCAAGGGCGACGACGTGCCCGCCATCTCCGCAGCCGTGGAGAAGCTCGCCACCGAGTCGCAGGCCCTCGGCCAGGCGCTGTACGCCGACGCGGGTGCCACCGCGACGGCCGGTGCGGGTGACGCCGGTGCCGCCGGGGCGAGCTCGTCGAAGGACGACGACGTGGTGGACGCGGAGATCGTCGACGACGAGGACGAGAAGAAGAAGTGACTGCGGACAGGCCGGAAATGTCGCGCAACGAAGGCGAGCAGGAGCCGGTGGTGGTCCGGGATCGGCGGCGCATCGACCCCGTGACCGGCCAGCGCCGGGTGCCCGCTCCGAACGGAGAAGAGGCGCAGGTGGCCGAAAGCATGTCCGGCACCCTCGACGAGGACATCGTCGGGAACGCCGAGCAGGAGGCCGCGCAGCCTGCGGCCGAGCAGCCCGAGCCCGAAGAGGCGGCGGGCGGCTCGGTCGGGCTGCAGCAGCAGGTCGACGAGCTCACCGCCGACCTCAAGCGGGTCACCGCGGAGTACGCGAACTACCGCAAGCGGGTGGAACGCGACCGCGAAGCGGTGATCGCCGGCGCGAAGGCGTCGGTGGCCGCCGACCTGCTGACGGTGCTCGACGACCTCGACCGCGCCGAGGCCCACGGCGACCTCAACGGCGCGTTCAAGGCCGTGGCGGACAAGCTGGTCGCGACGCTGAACTCGGCCGGGCTGGAGCCCTTCGGCGCGGAAGGCGACGAGTTCGACCCGTCGATGCACGAGGCGGTGCAGCACAGCACCTCCCCGGACGTGGACGGGCCGACTGTGACGACCGTTCTGCGCCGCGGCTACCGGTTCGGCGACCGGGTGCTGCGGCCGGCGATGGTCGCGGTGACCGACCACGAGCCGGCCGCCGAGCCCGCCGAACCGGCGACCGGCGAGAACCAGTCCGAGCAGGGTTGATGAGGAACGGAGGGAGGAGCGCCCGGTGAGCGCCAGGGAATGGCTTGACAAGGATTTCTACGCCGAGCTGGGCGTCTCCTCCGCGGCTTCGGCCGACGAGATCAAGAAAGCGTACCGGAAGCTGGCGCGGGAGAACCACCCCGACGCCAACCCCGGAAACGCCCAGGCCGAAGCCAAGTTCAAGGCCGTCTCCGAGGCCTACGGGGTGCTCTCCGACCCGGACAAGCGAAAGCAGTACGACGAGGCCCGGAAGCTGTTCGGCGCTGGCGGTTTCGGCGGCGGCCAGGGCGGTTTCGGTGGTTTCGGCGGTCCGGGTGGCACCGGCGGCTTCGACATCGGTGACCTCTTCGGCGGTGCCGGGGGCGGTGGTGGCGGCGGCGGGCTCGGCGACATCTTCGGCGGCCTGTTCGGCGGTCGCCGCCCCGGTGCCACCACGGCGAACCGCCCGAAGCGCGGCGCCGACGTGGAGACCGAGGTGCGCATCGACTTCGTCGAGGCGGTGCGCGGGGCCACGGTTCCGCTCCGGTTGTCCAGCCCGGTGAGCTGCCCGACCTGCCACGGTTCGGGTGCCAAGCCGGGCACCCGGCCGCGCTCCTGCACAACCTGCTCTGGTTCCGGGCTGGTGACCCGCAACCAGGGTGCGTTCGCGTTCAGCGAGCCGTGCCCGGACTGCCGGGGTCGCGGCCAGCTGATCGACGACCCGTGCCCGGACTGCCGCGGCGAAGGGGTCAGCACCCGCAGCCGGACGCTGACGGTGCGGATCCCGGCCGGGGTTTCCGACGGGCAGCGGATCAGGTTGGCGGGACAGGGCGAACCCGGTCGGCAGGGCGCCGCCGCGGGCGATCTGTACGTCGTGGTGCACGTCAGCCCGCACCGGGTGTTCGGACGTTCCGGTGATGACCTGACGATCACGGTTCAGGTCACCTTCCCCGAACTGGCGCTGGGCACTACGTTGACCGTGCCGACCCTGGACGGGAAGGTGTCGCTGAAGGTCCCGGCCGGGACCGGCAGCGGCCGCACCTTCCGGGTGCGCGGCAAGGGCGTGGGCAAGAAGGACGGCAGCAGCGGGGATCTCCTGGTGACGCTGCAGGTCGTGGTTCCGTCCAAATTGGACGACAAGGCGGCCGAGGCGCTGGCGGACTATGCGAAGGCGACCGCCGACCACGATCCGCGCCGCGACCTGAACGAGCTGCTCGGGAGGTAGTCATGGCCGGTCGCCCAATGGATCCGGGCTTCGGGTTCCCGCCGGGGGCCAACGAGGACACGCCGATGTTCGTGATCTCGGTGGCCGCGCAGCTGTCCGGGCTGCACGCGCAGACCCTGCGCAGCTACGACCGGCTGGGTCTGGTCTCGCCCGGGCGCACCCCTGCGGGCGGCCGCCGCTACTCCCTGCGAGACATCGCCCTGCTCCGCGAGGTGCAGCGCCTCTCCCAGGAGGAGGGCGTGAACCTGGCGGGCATCAAGCGGATCATCGATCTTGAGAACGAGGTCGACGCGCTCCGCGCCAAGGTCCAGGAACTGGCCGAAGAGGTGGCGGCGGCGCATGCGGCGGCCGAACAGGCGGCGGCCGCGGTGCACGCCTCCTACCGCCGGGACCTGGTGCCGATCCGCCAGGAAACGGCCCTGGTCGTCTGGAAACCAGACCGCAAACGGCGCTGACCGCTGGCGACAGCAACGCTGGAAAGGCGCCTGATGGCCGCGAGCAGGCCATCAGGCGCCTTTCGCGTTAGTGCCGCCTGTCGGCTGGCTCCGCCCGCGTCCTGGCGCGTTACCTGGAGCGGAGCGTGGTGATTTCGCGGGCGCGGCTTTCGCGTTCGTCGAACACGATGTCGTCACCCGCCGACTCCTTGACGGCGGCGAACGACGCCGCGAACGCCTCGTCGGACTCCCACGTGACCGTCGAGACCACGGCCTCGTCGTCCGGGGTGGTCCACACGTCGGCGGACATGCATCCCGGAGTTCCGAGGAAGGCGTCGCGGACCCGGTGCACCCGGGCGACGAACTCGTCGAAATGCGCGGGCCTCGGATAGTGGAAGGCGATCATGCCGACGGTCATCCCGCCGCCTCCTTCGTTCTGTCCCAACGAAATTCCATCTATACGGCTCCGTATAGATGGAGCGTACTGGCCCGACCCGGCGCGGTGTCAACGCTGTCGGTGATACTGAGGACATGGCCGCCGTCACACGCACCCCACGCAGCAGCTGGATCGAGCAGGGGCTGCAGGCGCTCGCGGCGGGCGGTCCGGACGCGGTGCGCATCGAAAACCTCGCGCGGGCGCTCGGCGTCACCAAAGGCGGTTTCTACGGGCACTTCGCCGACAGGAACGCGCTGCTGGAGGAGATGCTCGACACCTGGGAACGGGAAAGCACCCGCGAGGTCATCGACCAGGTGGAGGGCGAAGGCGGAGACGCGCGGACCAAGATCTGGCGGGCGGGCATGCTCACCTTCTCCGACGACCGCCTGCTACCGATCGACCTCGCTGTCCGAGACTGGGCGCGGTGGGACGAAACCGTCGCCGAGCGCCTCCGCCGCGTCGACGACAAGCGCATGGCCTACCTGCGGGAGCTGTTCGGCAGCTACTGCTCGGACCCCGAGGAGGTCGAAGCCCGCAGCATGCTGCTCTTCTGCTTGGTGACCGGCCACCACTACCTCGTCGTGGACCACGGCGAGCGCACCCGCCGCGAGGTCCTGGCCCGAGCCGCCGACTTGCTGCTCGAACCGCGCGCTGCCGACGAATGAGGGGCGTCTTCGACCAGATCGGTCGAAGACGCCCCTCGGTCGCTCGGTCGTCAGGCGGTGCTCAGTCCAGAGTGAACGGGTCGTAGCGGATGTAGTCGAGGGGCGTGCGCGCGACGAGCATCTGGGAGACCGTGGCCCGGATCATCCCCGGCGAGCCGCTGACCAGGACGTCCCAGTCCTGCCACGCGCCGTAGCGGGTCACCGCCTCGGCGAGCGTGCTGTGCTCCGCACCCGAGACGCCCGGGTCGTCCTCCACCACCGGTGTGATCGTCAGCCACGGGTTGTGCATCGCGACGCGCTGCAGGTTCTCCAGGTCGTAGAGGTCCTCGCGGGTCCGGCCGCCGTAGAACAGCTGCACGCGCGGGTTCTCGCCGTACTGCGCGAGGTCGTCGATGATCGCGCGCATCGGGGTCAGTCCAGTACCGCCGGCGATCATCAGGACGTCCGGTGAGGTCTCCCGGTCCACGGTCAGCCGACCCATTGGCGAGCCGATCCGCCACTGGTCGCCGGGGCGGGCGTGCCCGACCATCGCGCGGCTGACCCAGCCGCCTTCCACTGACCTGATGTGGAACTCCAGGATCCCGTCGTCGCTCGGCGCGTTGGCGGGGCTCAGGTAGCGCCACAGCCGGGGCCGTTGCGGCACCTCCACGCTCACGTACTGGCCCGGCTGGTACGGCACCGGGTGGTCGGGCTGGACGCGGATCACCGCGACGTCCCAGCTGAGCCGCTCGTGGTGCACGATCTGGCCGGTGTACCAGGCGGGGCCGTCGTCGGCGGCGGCCGCCTCGGTCATCGCGGAGGCCATCACGGTGTAGGCCTCGGCCCAGGCGCGCTCCACGCTGTCGGTCCAGGCGTCGCCGGCGTACCTCTTGATCGAGGCGAGCAGCGCGGTGCCCACCGCCTCGTAGTGCGCCGTGACCACGCCGAACTTGCGGTGGTCGCGGCCGAGCTGGTGCAGGAACGGCAATAGCTCGTCTGGCCTGTCGACCATCTGGATCACGTGCACGAGCGCCCGCAGTAGCCTGCTGCGCTGCACTTCCATGTTCACCGCGAACAGGTCGCGGGTGGCCGGTGCGAGGCTGAAGAGCATGCCGTAGAAGAACCTCGCCACATCGTCGGTGTGCGGCTCGACGACTGCGAAGCTCTCGCGGATGAGGCGAACCATCTTGCTCACACCGGAGTTCGACGGCTCGTGGTTCGGGGGTCCGGGGCTCAGTACGGCGTTCGCTGTCATGGTTCGGGGCAGTCTTCTCCACGTTGGCGGTCGTACCCAGGCAGGCACACCACTACTTGCAAGCGTCCCCCGACACAGGGTGGACCCTAACTCGTGCCTCGTGACGCGTCTGCCTTGATGCCACTTTTGAGGGTTTCATAACTACTTCACGTAGATAATGCATGGATCTACCGGGGGAACCTAGTCTCTGCCGCTGTTAGCAGAGAGGTGGACGTGACACGGTGATGCGTGTGATCCCCGACCACCTACCCCCGACCGGTACCGCCGACGCGGCACTCTTGGCGCTGGAGCTCTCAGGGCCGCCCACCACCCCGAACGAGTCCTGGCAGCTCACGGCCCCGATTCAGCAGCGCGGCCAGGAGCCCGACGCGCCACTGAGCGATCCGTTCGTCGAGGACGGTCCGGTCCCGCTGCCCGGCTCGGCGGGTGAACACCTGCTCCAGCGCGCCTACGGCACCGAGAAGCGCGCCCGGAAGTTCTACGACGACCAGGTGCTGGACCACCTGAACCCGCTGATGAAGGAGTTCATCGGGCGGATGGAGATCGCATTCGTGGCCACCTCCGACCGGCGCGGCGCGTGCGACTCCAGCCTGCGTGCCGGCCCGGCCGGCTTCATGGAGGTCCTCGACGACCGGCACCTCTGCTACCCGGAGTACCGGGGCAACGGCGTGCTGGCCAGCTTGGGCAACATCAGTGAGAACCCCCACATCGGGATCCTGCTGGTGGACTTCGTGACCGACCTGATCGGCCTGCACGTCAACGGCAAGGCCCGCATCGCCGAGGACGCCGACCTGCGCGCCATCCACCCCGCGCTGCCCGCCGAGTTCGACCGCGGCCGCACGCCCGAGCGCTGGGTCGTGGTGCAGATCGAGGAGGCCTACATCCACTGCCGCAAGCACATCCCGCGGATGGTGCCGATGCTGCGCCAGCGCACCTGGGGCACCGACGACGTCAAGCGAAAGGGCGGCGACTACTTCGAGTCCAAGGGCATGCCCCGGCCGTGGCACCGGCCCGAACCGGTGGGCGGCCACGACAGCTGAGCCCACCCTCGCAACCGGCACCGCTGCGGGCTCTCGGGCGTCGTCTGGTGAGGACAGCTCAGATGCCGCGTATTGGGTCCATACATGAGTTGGGGATCCCGCAGTCCAGGCGGCGTCTGAGGTTCCGCTACTCGGGACAGGCGCTTAGAGTAGGGCGAAACGGACGAGCGTTGGCTTGCGAGTCGGCGGTTGGTGCCGCCGTGGTCGTCGGCGGTGCGGGTTGGAGAGCTGTGATCGAGGACGACGCGCGGGGTTCGACCGGCGGGGTGCGCGAGGAAGGCGTCGACCGGCGTTCAGCGGCTGAGTCCGTCGAGCGCGAGTTGGTGCTGATGTTCCGCCGCGCCCGGAACCTGTCGACCGCCGTGGCCGCGCACGTGCACCCGGACCTGGATCCCGCCTCGTACAGCCTGCTGCTGATGGTCGACGACGCGGGGCCGCTGCGCGGCATGGACGTCGCGGACCGCACCGGGCTGGACAAGTCCACGGTGAGCAGGCAGATCGCGACCCTGGTGGACCTGGACCTGCTGGAGCGGGTGCCGGATCCCGACGACGGCCGGGCCCGCCGCATCCAGCTCTCCGACCTCGGGCGCGAGCGGCTGGCGCAGGTGCGCGCCGAGCGCCGCAAGCACCTGCACGGCCAGTTCGCCAGCTGGTCCACCCAGGACCTCAAGGACCTAGCCCGGCTCCTGGGCAAGCTCAACGCCATGATGTGAGCGCGTTTCACGAGGTGCGGGGCACCCGTGACCCGGTAACCGGGGCACGGGTGCCCCGCTCGCATTTCCCGACCGGATGCCCTTCGCCCGGTTCATGATCCTTCCGGTGGGTGGGGTCACAGTCCGACAAGTTGTGTTGCGCAACTAAGTGGGTTTATAGTTGCGTGCAGCAACTAAAGGATTGGGCTCATGGGACCGACACACGAGACCTGCGCCGAGCTGCTCCGACCGCTTCGAGCGATGCTCGGGCTCAAACAGGTGGCCATGCAGCGGGGTCAGTTCACGGCAGAGCACATGCCGTACGCCGCCGCCGGGTTGCTCACCGAACTCGTCTTCCGCGGCGAATGCCGGGCCTCCGACCTCGCCCACCACCGGATCGTCGACGCGTCCGTGGTGAGCCGCCAGGTCGGCCAGCTCGAACACGCCGGCCTCATCACCCGTCGGCCCGACCCGGCGGACCGGCGAGTAGCGCTGCTGCGCGCCACACCCGACGGCGAACGCGCCGTGGCCGAGCTGGAACGCCGGAAGGCGGAGTGGATCGGCGAAGCGCTGGCCCACTGGGACGACGACAAGGTCCGCGAACTCGCCGGACTGCTGGGGGAAGCGATGGACGACATCCGTCGCTACACGATCAACGACGGAGTCTGCGCTGCCGACTCCGTGACCAAGGAAGGAACTCGATGACCAGCTCGACGGAGACGGCGCCGGACGCGACAGCGCCGGCCCGCCGGGACGGACGCGACGACCCCGCCGCGGGATCGTCGATGACGCATCGGCAGATCCTGGAGGCGATGTCGGGTCTGATGTTGGCGCTGCTGGTCGCCATCCTCAGCTCGACGATCGTCTCGAACGCGCTGCCCCGGATCATCGCCGACCTCAACGGCACCCAGGGCCAGTACACCTGGGTGGTCACGGCGATGCTGCTCACCTCGACCGCATCCACCCCGATCTGGGGCAAGCTCTCCGACCTGTTCAGCAAGAAGCTGCTCTACCAGCTGGCCATCACGATCTTCACGATCGGTTCGGTGCTCGGCGGGTTCGCGCAGTCGATGGAGACGCTCATCGGCTTCCGCGCCCTGCAGGGCATCGGCATGGGCGGCCTGCAGGCGCTGATCCAGGTCGTGATCGCGGCGATGGTCTCGCCGCGCGACCGCGGCCGCTACAGCGGCTACATCGGCGCCACCTTCGCGGTCGCGACGGTCAGCGGGCCGCTGGCCGGCGGCCTGATCGTGGACACCTCGTGGCTGGGTTGGCGCTGGTGCTTCTGGGTGACCGTGCCGATCGCGGTGATCGCCTTCATCGTGCTGGGCCGGACGCTGAAGCTGCCGGTGATCAAGCGCCCGGTCAAGATCGACTGGTTCGGCGCGCTGTTCCTGGTCGGCGGCGTGAGCCTGCTGCTGGTGTGGGTTTCGTTGGCCGGCAAGCAGTTCGAATGGTGGTCGGTGGAGACCGCGTCCTTCGTCGGTGGCGGCCTCCTCTCGATGATCATCGCAGTGATCATCGAGACCAAGGTGAGCGAGCCGATCGTGCCGCTGCGGATGTTCCGCAACCCGACGGTCACGCTGGCCACCATCGGCACCGTCGCGGTCGGCACCGCGATGTTCGGCGGCGCGGTGTTCCTGGGCCAGTACTTCCAGATCGCGCGGAGCTTCACCCCGACGACCGCGGGTCTGATGACGCTGCCGATGGTCGGCGGCCTGTTCATCTCCTCGACCGTGTCCGGCCAGATCATCTCCCGGGTCACCGGCAAGATCAAACCGTTCCTGGTGATCGGCTCGATCGTGATGATCGCGTCGATGTCGTTGCTGAGTACCATCGACCACGAAACGGACCTGGTGCTCGTCGGGGTCTACCTGTTCCTGATGGGCGTCGGCGTCGGCATGCTGATGCAGAACCTGGTGCTGGCGGTGCAGAACTCCACCAGCGGCAAGGACATGGGGTCGGTGACCTCGGTCGTGACGTTCTTCCGGACCCTCGGCGGTTCGGCCGGCGTCTCGGTCCTTGGCGCGGTGCTGGCCACCCAGGTCTCCGACTACATCATGCGCGGCCTGTCGAAGATCCCCGGCGCGGCGCAGGCAGAAGGCTCGGGCGGCGGTGGCTCGCTGGACGTCAACCACCTGCCGGAGCCGGTGCAGACCATCGTGCGGGCGGCCTACGGCGACGCGATCGGCGACATCTTCTTCGTCTCCGCCTGCATCGCGGTGGTCACCTTCCTCGCGGTGATCTTCATCCGCGAGACTCCCCTGCGTACCACGATCGACAGTCACGAGGAGAAGGAGGCGGCTGCCGTGGCCGCGCACGACGACGCTGTGGACAACCTCACCCGACCTGTGGACAACTCGGCCGTGGCGCGTCCCGCTGCGAACGGCTCTGCCCAGGTTGGGGGCGTGGGGGCGCACTCGGCGCGACTGGCCGCCGAACCTGTGGATAACTTTGTGGATGGTCGCTCGGATGCCTGGTCAGAGCCGGTCGCGCCGCGTCGCTACGCGACCAACGGCAAGCACCTGGCCGGCGACCTGACAGCCCCGGGCGGCGGTGGCGGGCTGTTCGTGCACGGCACCGTCCAGGACTCCGTCGGCACTCCGGTCGCCGGGGTGGTGCTCACCCTGACCGACGCCAACGGCCGGCAGGTTGAGCGCGCCCGGACCGCGCACGACGGGCAGTTCCGGCTCGTGGTCGACCACGGCGGCACCTACGTGCTGATCGCCTCCGGCGGCAGCTACCAGCCGACCGCGTCGATGGTCGTGGTCGGCGACCGCCCGGTGCGCCACGACGTTCAGCTGCTCGGTGCCGGGCGGCTCACCGGGCTTGTGCACGTCGGCGGGCAGGGCGTTGCCGGGGCGATGGTGGTGCTCACCGACGTCCGCGGCGAGGTCGTGGCCAGCGCTGCCACCGGACCGGACGGGCACTACCTGTTCCCCGACCTGGTCGGTGGGGCCTACGCGCTGACCGTCACCGCGCCCGGCTACCGGCCGGTGGCGAACTCGGTCACCGTCGCCGACGGCGACCAGTCCACACTGGACGTCGCGTTGCAGTCCGGCACGCAGCTCAGCGGCGTGGTCCGGTCGGCTAACCTCGGGGTCGCGGTGCCGGATGCGCGGGTGACGCTGCTGGACACCGGCGGCGCGGTCGTGGCCGCGGCGACCACCGACATCGACGGCAACTACACCTTCACCGACCTGCCGGACGGCGAGTACACGGTGATCGCTACCGGATATCCGCCGGCCGCCACCTCGCTGCGGCTCTCGGATGAGCAGAGCACGCACGACGTCGAGCTCGGCTACCCGCACGCCGACTGAGCAGCGGTAGCGGGTGGGATGAAGCGAACGGACCGTTCGCGTCGTTGACGAGCGTCAACGGTCCGTTCGCCCCACCACTCGGGCGGACGGGGCCGCCCACCAAAAACCTTCAACTCGCAGAGGGGATGTTCGAAATGGATCTCGGCCAACGGCAGGCCGTGGAGCCCGGAACCGCACCGGCCGGTTCGGGGGCGGTCACCGCGACGGTGCGCGGCGGCGACGGCTGGCCGGTGCCGGAGGCGGTGCTGACCGTCATCGACGGCACCGGCACCCAGGTCGCCAGGGTGCAGGGCGACGCGCAGGGCTCGGTGGTCGCCGCCGGGCTGAAGTCCGGCACCTACACCGCCATCGTCACGGCGGGGGGGGGGGGGGCCGGACCACGCTGGTGCACGACGGCACGGCGGCCACCCTCGGTGAGGTCGAGCTGCGCCGGGCCGGCGGGGCCGACCTGCCGGCGCCCGGACTGTGGCGGATCGACCCGGTGCACTCGTCGATCCAGGTCACCGCCAAGCACCTGGGGATCAGCAGCATCCACGGTCGGTTCAACGAGTTCGCCGGCGAGGTCCGCATCGGCAACCCGGTGGAATCGTCCGCAGTGGATGTCCAGATCGTGGCTGCCAGCATCGACACGGCCAACGGGATGCGCGATGACCACCTGCGGAACCCGGACTTCCTGGACGTCGAGCGGCACCCTGAGATCACCTTCCGGTCCACAGGGCTGCGCCCGCGCGGCAGCGACCGCTGGGACCTGGACGGCGAGCTGACGCTGTGCGGGCTGACCCGGCCGGTGCGGCTGGACACCCGGTTCGCCGGGGTCGGCCCGGATCCGTGGGGCGGCACCCGGGCCTCGGCGACGGCGACGACGCAGCTGCGTCGCGAGGACTTCGCGATGACGTTCAACCAGGCCCTGCAAACGGGTATCGCCGCGATCGGCACGACGCTGAAGGTGGAGATCGACATCCAAGCCGTCCGCGAGGACTGAGGTTTCCCCAATTTCAATGGGCGTTTTCCAACCTCTTCTTGCGGTGCGGGTAGGGAACCTCAGCGGTCTTCTCGGCTGTGGGATCCCGGACCTGCGTATGAGACCAATACGCGGCATCCGGGCTGTCCTCGCGAGAAGGCCGCTGAGAACCCGCGGCGGTGCCGGCGGCGGCTGCGCCGCTTGCGGCAGCCCCGGACCGTGGGATTTCCAGCGTCGTGGCGGCGGATCGGCCAGGATGAAAACGGCTCATTGGAAATCGGACCCTCGATCTCCAATGAAATCGCGGACCGAACCGGCGGAAATCCCTGCGCGTCAGACCTTTTCGAACTTCCGGACCTCGCCGGTGCGAAGCTTCTCCAGTACGAAGCCAACTCCCGCTCCACAGCTGGGACCATGATGTATGGGCCGAGGATGTTGAACAGTGGCAGCGCGCGCAGCACCGCGCCGGCGGAGTTGAGCACGCTGCCTGGTGTCAGCGCCGAGCCGACCACGGTGAACAGGCTGCACACCACGTGGTAGGTGCGCTCGCTGTCTTGCCCCCACCGAAGACGAACAGCCACGCGCGCTGGCCGGACGCCGTAGTAGCCCCAGGCGATGATCGTTTAGATGGCGAACATCGCGACGGCCGGCGTGCGGCCGTAAGGGAACCACGGCAGCACCGTGGCGATCAGCACGCCGATCATGCCGCCGAACCCTGCTTCCGGGGTGAACGCGCCGGAGATGATCCCGCCGATCCCTCCGATCTCGCCGATCGCGGCGGGCACGGCGGGCACGGCGTCGGAGTTCACGTCGATGACGATCAGGCTGGCGGTTGATGGCCATCGCCGGGAGCGGGCGGCTGGTGACGGCACCGATGGTCTTGCTGCCGCCGATGATGACGACCAGCCTGGGGCGTTCCGCCCAACTCGACACCTCTCCCGAACCCGCGTGCCTGAGCTCACCTGCCTTGAGTGGAACTCGCTCAACTTTTCTCACGTTGACGATGTATAAGATGATGGGTGCGAGCGATGACGGACTCGTACCAGCCGCCCGGCGACGAGGTGAGGAATGGACGCGTTCAACCCGACGACCAAGACCCAGCAGGCGATCTCGTCCGCGGTGCAGGCCGCGACCGTGGCAGGCAACCCGGACGTCGACCCCGGACACCTGCTCGGCGCGCTGCTCGCCCAGGGCGACGGGCTGACCGCGCCGCTGCTGACCGCTGTCGGCGCCGACCCGACGGAAGTGCGCCGCGAGCTGGAGCAGCTCATCAACAAGCTGCCGACGGCCAGCGGCAGCACGGTGTCCGCGCCGCAGCTCTCCCGCGACGCGGTCAGGGCGCTGACGCACAGCCAGCGGCTCGCCACCGAGATGGGCGACGAGTACGTCTCCACCGAGCACCTGCTGGTCGGGCTCGCCGCCGACGGCGGCCGGGTCGCCGACCTGCTGCGAAAGCACGGCGCGACGCCGGAAGCGCTGACCGAGGCCTTCAGCAAGGTGCGCGGGTCGGCGCGGGTGACCAGCCCGGATCCCGAAGGCACCTACAAGGCGCTGGAGAAGTACGGCCAAGACCTCACCGACCGCGCCCGCAAGGGCGAGCTCGACCCGGTGATCGGCCGCGACGCCGAGATCCGGCGCGTCGTGCAGGTGCTGTCTCGCCGCACCAAGAACAACCCGGTGCTCATCGGTGAGCCCGGCGTCGGCAAGACCGCCATCGTGGAGGGCCTGGCCCAGCGCATCGTCGCCGGTGACGTGCCGGAATTGTTGCGCGGCAAGCGCGTCGTCGCGCTGGACCTCGGCTCGATGGTGGCCGGCGCGAAGTACCGCGGCGAGTTCGAGGAGCGGCTCAAGGCGGTGCTCAAGGAGATCACCGAATCGGCCGGTCAGGTCATCACCTTCATCGATGAGCTGCACACCATCGTCGGCGCCGGTGCCGCCGGCGAGGGCGCGATGGACGCCGGCAACATGATCAAGCCGATGCTGGCGCGCGGCGAGCTGCGCATGGTCGGCGCGACCACGCTCGACGAGTACCGCAAGCACATCGAGACCGATGCCGCCCTGGAGCGACGCTTCCAGCAGGTGCTGGTCGGCGAGCCGAGCCCGGCGGACACCGTCGCGATCCTGCGCGGCCTCAAGGAGCGCTACGAGGTGCACCACGGCGTGCGGATCACCGACGGCGCGCTGGTCGCCGCGGCCACCCTGTCCGACCGCTACATCACCGCCCGGTTCCTGCCGGACAAGGCCATCGACCTGGTCGACGAGGCCGCGTCCCGGCTGCGCATGGAGATCGACTCCCGACCGGTGGAGATCGACGAGGTCGAACGCGCCGTGCGGCGGCTGGAGATCGAGGAGATGGCGCTGTCCAAGGAGGACGACCCGGCCTCGCTGGAGCGGCTGGCCGCGCTGCGCGCCGAACTCGCCGACCGACGCGAGAAGCTGTCCGAGCTGACCGCGCGGTGGCAGCAGGAGAAGGAGTCCATCGAAACGGTCCGCGACCTGAAGACGCAGCTGGAGCAGCTGCGCGGCGAGTCCGAGCGCGCCGAGCGCGACGGCGACCTCGGCAAGGCCGCCGAGCTGCGCTACGGCCGCATTCCGGTGCTGGAGAAGGAACTCGAAGGCGCCGCGCAGACGCAATCCGAGCGCAAGGCGATGCTGCAGGAAGAGGTCACCGCGGACGACGTCGCGGACGTGGTCAGCGCGTGGACCGGGATCCCGGCTGGCCGCCTGCTGGAGGGCGAGACCGCCAAGCTGCTGCGGATGGAGGACGAGCTGGAGAGGCACGTCGTCGGGCAGTCCGAGGCGGTCCGGGCGGTGTCCGACGCGGTGCGCCGGACGCGCGCCGGGGTCGCCGACCCGGACCGGCCGACCGGCTCCTTCCTGTTCCTCGGGCCGACCGGCGTCGGCAAGACCGAGCTGGCCAAGGCGCTGGCCGGGTTCCTGTTCGACGACGAGCGGGCGATGATCCGCATCGACATGAGCGAGTACGCCGAGAAGCACTCGGTGGCCCGGCTGGTCGGCGCCCCGCCCGGCTACGTCGGCTACGACCAGGGCGGGCAGCTGACCGAATCGGTGCGGCGGCGGCCGTACTCGGTGGTGCTGTTCGACGAGGTGGAGAAGGCCCATTCGGACGTCTTCGACGTGCTGCTGCAGGTGCTCGACGACGGGCGGCTCACCGACGGCCAGGGCCGCACGGTGGACTTCCGCAACACGATCCTGGTGCTGACCTCGAACCTCGGCTCGCAGGCGATCGCGGACCCGAACCTCAGCGAGCAGGAGCGCGAGGAGGCGGTGCGCTCGGTGGTGCGCAGGCACTTCAAGCCGGAGTTCCTGAACCGGCTGGACGACGTGGTGGTGTTCCACTCGCTGTCCACGGACGAACTGACGTCCATCGTGGACATCCAGGTGGAGCGCCTGGCCCAGCGCCTGGCGCAGCGCCGGTTGACCCTCGATGTGCAACCGGCGGCCCGGGACTGGTTGGCGCTCAACGGTTTCGACCCGGTCTTCGGGGCCCGACCGCTGCGCCGCCTGGTCCAGTCGGCGATCGGCGACCAACTGGCCCGGAAGCTCCTGGCGGGAGAAATCCGGGAGGGTGACAAGATCCGGGTCGACACCACGGACGACAACGAATCCCTCGTGGTCACCCCGGCCTGACCTGGACAGGCGAGGGGCACCCGCGCCCGGCGAACCGGGTCACGGGTGCTCCTCATTCTGACCGCGATGGTCAGCAGCAGGCGATGGGCTCCGCCGACGTGGAACTCCACATCGATCGCCGCATCCTCCGAATCCTCGTCCGCTTCGTCGTCGAGCTCCTCGTCGAGCAGTTCTTCGAGATCGCTGAGACTGTCCACAGTGGAGTCATGGCGGGTGAAGGACACCTTTGCCGACCAAGTCGGTCAGGGCGCCCTTCACGCGCGCGACCGCGGCGGACGCGCCGGGGTGGCGGTCAGTGGCGGGCGAAGGTGGAGAGGCCCGCCGTCGTCACGAAGATCGCCGCCGTCGCGGTGAAGGCCAGCGTTGCCGTGGTCAGGCCGAAGACCGTGCTGAGGAATCCCAGGGCGACGCTGGGGACGCTGGCCGAAAGGTATGCCACGACGTAGATCAGCGCCGCGGTCGCCGCTCGGTGTTCCGGGGCCGCCAGGCCGGTCAGCATCCGGAAACCGCCCATGAACACCAGGCCCCAGCCCGTGCCGAGCACCGCCGAGCTGACGAAGAACAACGCAGCGCCCTGCTCCAGTGCGGCGGCCGCCATCCCGGCCAGCCCGACGAGCATCAGTGGCGCGCCGAACCGAACCGCGCGCCGGGCCGCCCACCCGGACAGCAGCAGCTGCGCCAGCCCGCCGAACCCGGCCAGCACCGCGACCGCCAAACCGCCCACCAGGTAGGGGTTTCCGCTGACCAGGCCCTTGGCCACCGACGGTCCGAGGGACATGAACATCCCGCCGACGATCCACGAGGCGAGCAGCGTCGTCGCCATCAGCGCGAACGTCCAGCCCTTGCCCGCTGGCACCGTCGGCCGCTGCGGGCGCAGCACCTCGCGCAGCGCGCCGCGTCGCGCGACCGGTTCGGGCATCAGCAGCACACCGGGGATCGCGAGCACGAAACCGAGGATGAGAAGCAGGTAGCTGGTCAGCGTCGGTCCGGGCACGAACTGCACCAGGGCACCCGCCAGCAGCGAGCCGAGCGCCATGCCCAGGCCTGCGGAAACTCCGTTGATCAGCGATCCGTGGTTCGAGCCCGGGCGTTGGAAGTCGAGCAGGGCGCCGCTGATCGCGCTGGTCGCCAACCCGGTGGCCAGGCCCTGCAGCGCCCGGCCCACCAGCAGCCAGCCGACGCCCGGCGCGACCGCGAGCACCAGCATCGAGGCGATCTCCAGCACGAGCCCGGCCAGCAGCACCGGCCTTCGACCTAGGTGGTCGGACAGGGAACCGAACAGCACCAGCGAGAGCAGGATGGCCACCGCGTAGACGGCGAAGACCTCGGTGAGAACCGTGGTCGTGAAGTGCCAGCGCTGCTGGTAGATCGAGTACATCGGGGACGGCGCGGTGGAGGCCATCAGGAACAGGGTGTACAGCGCGCCGATGAACCAGAACGAGGCTGGCCGGGACAGGGTGCCGCGGTGGAGGAGCGCTCGGGTGCCGCTGCGGGGCTGGACGAGCTCCGTGGTGGTCATGCCTTTCCTCAGCTTCCAACGGCCGCTGCGGCCTGCTAGCGCAGTCCGCCGGAGCGGAACGGATGATTCCGGTCCGGTCCAACCCGGCAGCGGAACGGATCATTCCGGTCCGGCGTATGCTGTGGCAATGGCCACACCGAACAGATCCGCGCGGTACGACGACCAGGTCATCGCCGCAGCTCGCGAGGTGTTCGCCGAGCAGAGCTTCGCGGCGCCGATGGCCGAGGTCGCCAAGCGCGCGGGGGTCGGTGTGGCGAGCGTGTACCGGCGTTACCCGAGCAAGCAGGAACTGATCGAGCAGGTCCGCATCACCGCGTTCCGGCGGATCGTCGACGAGGCGGAGTCGGCCCGCACCGAGGAAGCCGATCCGTGGCAGGCCCTCGTCCGGTTCATGCGCCGCTGCCTGCGGGAAGGCGCCGGTATCGGTACCGTGCTGCCGCCGATGGACCAGCAGCACACCTACTCCGGGGAGTTCCGGGAGCTGCAGCAGCGCGTCGCGACGGAGATCGAGGCCCTGGTCGACGCCGCCAAGCGGGCGGGCGAGCTGCGCTCGGACGTGGACTGGACGGACATCCTGATGCTGTTCAAGCACCTCAATCCGGCACTGCCGACCAGCGAGTCCCGCCGTGCCGAGCTCCGCGCCCGCTACCTGGGGCTGGTGCTCGAAGGCCTGCGCTCGGGAGGCGCGGAGCTGCCCGGGCCCGCCCCGGAGCGGGACGAGTGGCAGACCCTCTGCGACAACTTCGCCTCTTCCTGACCGGCCAGCCTAGGGCTGGTTTTCGCAGGTCAGCGCCGGGCGCCTGGGGCTTTTTGCGGTTCAGGGGATTTCGGGGTTCGGCTTGAGTCCATCGAGAGGGGCCTGACCGGGCTGCCCGCCGAACAGCGGGCCGAGCTGCGCGCCGACCTGCTGGCTGTTGCGCCGCCCCGGTGACCATGTGTCGGCCTGCCAGGGCGACTCCGGCGGTCCGGCGCTGATCCGCGACTCGGCCCGGCGCTGGGAGCCAGATCGGCGTCACTAGCCGGTTCGGCGGCACCGAGGACGTCCAGGTGTGCGGCGACGAGCCCGACATCTTCGCCGACCCGGTGGCGGTCCGGGACTTGATCGGCCAGACGATCGGCGGCTGAACCACCTGATCGGCGGTGCGGTCGAAGCACATCGCCCCGACCGCACCTCTCCGTGATGTGTTTTCCCAGGTCAGGTTCAACCGATGGGGCGGTTCCGCACCGGATGTCCAGGTGATCTTCGTGTTCGGCGATGATCGGACTACCCTGCGCAGTGTGGGCATACCTGCGTGGCTCTGGTTCGTCATCGCCGTCGTCGCTATCGGTGCGGGCGTCGCGCTGCTGATCGCCGACCGATCCCAGCGCGCGTCGAACAACCGGGAGCGACGCCGCTGGGCCGCATTGCGCGGCTGGCAGTTCGCCGAGGCCGACCAGGTCCTGCCGACCAGGTGGGAGCGCGGCGTGCTCGCCCAGTGCAACGGCGTGACGGCCACCGACGTGGTGGCCGGCTCGACCTTCACCACCGACGGGCGCCGCCAGGTGTACGTCCTCGACCTCGACGTCAACGGCAAGATCGCCGCGGTGCTGGTCGCCATCCGCTGCCGGCGGAGCTGTCCGGCCACCATTGAGCTGTGGCTGCCCGACGTGCCGGTGCCGCAGGACTCCGGGCTGGACCTGCTCGGCCCGGTCGGCTCGCGGTACGCCTTCGTCACCGAGGTGGCGGCGGCCCGGCCGCTGGTGACGCCGGACCTGGTGGATGCGACCGAGGAGATCGGGCACGACGTCACGGTGGTGTGGCTGGAGAACGACTGGGTGCTCGCGGCCTTGCACCCCGACGACGCCGACCCGGCGCGCCTAGAGCGCCTGCTGCGCGACCTCGGCGACCTCGCCGACCTGATCGACCCGTTCGACACCGACCCGAACGTGACCGACGGCGCGAACGACGCGGCCGAGGAGACCGAACTCGTCGACGCCGAGGCGGAGCCGTCGGCAGACCGCTCGCGCTGACCCCCTCGGAGTCCGCAATTTCAATGGAAATCGGGCTGGTCGTACACAAAGCCGGATCCCGGAGTCTGGAAGGCTGCTGAGGTTCCGCTACCCGCACCGTTGCGCAAGAAGAGGTTGGAAACGCTCATTGAAAGCGCGGTGCCCCCGGCGGGTGGGCGGGGCAGGCGAACTCTTCGGTAGGTTCGGCTCATGGCTATCGCACTCGTCACCGGCGCCACCGCGGGCATCGGGCGCGCCTTCTCCCGCCGGCTCGCCGCCGAAGGCCACGACATGGTCCTGGTGGCCCGCGACGCCGAACGGCTCGCCGAATTCGCCGATCGCCTGGAGGCCCGGCACGGGGTCCGGGTCGAGGTGCTTTCTGCCGACCTTGCCGACGCGGAGCAGCGCGCCAGGGTCGAGGAGCGTCTCGCCGACGCCGAGCGCCCGGTCGACCTGCTGGTCAACAACGCCGGATTCGGCACGGCCGGCTCGTTCTGGGAAACCACCGGTGCCGAGCTGCAGCGGCAGCTGAACGTCAACGTGGCCGCGGTGCTCGCGCTGACGCACGCGGCGGTGCGCGGGATGCGGGAGCGCGGCCGCGGCGACGTGATCAACGTGTCCAGCGTCGCCGGGTTCTTCCCGGTCGCCGGCTCCACCTACGGGGCGACCAAGGCCTACGTGACCGCCTTCTCCGAGGGTCTGTCGGTGTCGCTGGCCGGAACCGGGGTGCGGGTCATGGCACTGTGCCCGGGCTTCACCCAGACCGAGTTCCACCAGCGGGCCGGGCTGGATATGGGGCACCTGCCCAGGGCTTTCTGGCTGCAGGCCGACCAGGTGGTGCACGAGGCCCTGGCCGACCTGCGCCGCGGCAAGATCGTGTCGGTGCCCGGCGTGCAGTACAAGGCGCTGGTCGCCCTCGGCCGGTTGGTGCCGCAGAAGCTCCAGCGCATGATCGTCACGCGCACCGTCCCCGACCGCACCTGAGCCGCCGCCCACGGGCCCCGGCAACCCGGCCGGTATGCTGAAAACTCGTGGTCAAAGTGGATGAACAGCAGCGCACCGAGCTTGCCCGCCTAATCCGGGAAATCGCCGTCGTGCACGGTCGGGTCACCCTGTCCTCCGGGAAGGAAGCCGACTACTACGTCGACCTCCGCCGCGCGACGCTGCATCACCAGGCGGCGCCGCTGATCGGCAGCCTGCTGCGCCAGCTCACCGACGACTGGGACTACGTCGCCGTCGGCGGCCTCACGCTCGGTGCCGACCCCGTCGCCACTGCGATGATGCACGCCGAAGGCCCCGCGCTGGACTCGTTCGTGGTCCGCAAGAGCACCAAGGCGCACGGCATGCAGCGGCTGATCGAAGGCCCGGGCGTCACCGGTCGCCGGGTGCTCGCGGTTGAGGACACCTCCACCACCGGCGGCAGCGTCCTAACCGCCGTCGAGGCGCTGCGCGCGGCAGACGCCGAGATCGTCGGGGTGGCCACCGTGGTCGACCGCGACACCGGCGCGCGCGAGGCGATCGAAGCCGCCGGGCTGCCCTACCGCTCGCTGCTCGGCCTGGCCGACCTCGGGTTGGCGTGAGCGAGGAAGTCGGTCCCACCGAGTGGGGCACCACGGTCGGCGTCGGTCCCTGGATGGGGCCGTGGCCGACCGACGAGCGCTACGACCCGGAGCTGCTGGAGCACGGCGACCGGCGCAATGTCGTGGACCACTACCGGTACTGGCGGCGCGAGGCGATCGTCGCCGACCTGGACCTGCGGCGGCACGACTTCCACGTGGCCATCGAGAACTTCCAGCACGACCACAACATCGGCACGGTGGTGCGCACCGCGAACGCGTTCGCGGCGAAGGCCGTGCACATCGTGGGGCGGCGGCGCTGGAACCGGCGCGGCGCGATGGTCACCGACCGGTACCAGCACATCCACCACCACCCCGACGTGGAGTCGCTGCGCGGCTATGCGACCGAGCATGACCTCGCGCTGGTGGCGGTGGACAACACCGTCGGCGCGGTGCCGATCGAGCGGACTGCGCTGCCGCGCCGCTGCGTGCTGCTGTTCGGCCAGGAAGGCCCGGGCCTGCGGGACGACTCGCGGCAGGACGCGGACCTGGTGGTGTCCATCGCGCAGTTCGGTTCGACCCGCTCGATCAACGCCGGGGTCGCCGCGGGCATCGTGATGCACACCTGGATCGAGCAGCACGCGGACCTCGCCGGAGCCTGGTGATCAACCGCGGGTGGCCAGCCACTCCTGCAGCTCGATCAGGTTCCCGGCGGGGTCCTTCAGGTGCGCGACGCGCATCCGGTCCGTCATCGGTGCCGGGCCGTTGAGCAGTTCGGCGCCACGCGCGGTGATCTCCGCGCAGTAGCCGTCGAGGTCGTCTAGATGCAGCACGACCAGCGACCGGTATGCCGTAGGCGGCTCGCCGAGTTCGCCGAGGACCTCGGCCATCTGCGCACGGTCCTGCAAGGCGATGGCCGCCGTGCCGCCGTCCGGGCTGAACTTCGCGTACGGCCCGTCCGGTGCCTCGAACTGCGGTTCCAGCCGCAGCACCTCCCGGTAGAAGCGGTAGCAACTTGGGAAGTCCGTGACGAGGAGGCGGACCTGGGAGAGCTCCATCTGGTTCGCTTTCTGCCGTGTTGGGTGGCGATTTTCCCAGAACTGACCCGGAAAGCAGTTCGCGCGGACCCGACGAATCGGATCCGCGCGAACGTGACGACTGGTCAGCCTGCGGTGTTGCGGGCCTTCTCGCGACGGCTCTTCAGGTACTCGATGATGATCGGGATGATCGAGACCAGCACGATCAGAATCGCCATCGCTTCGAGGTTGCTCTTGATCCACGGGATGTTGCCCAGGAAGAAACCGAGCACCGTCATGCTCACGGTCCACGCGATGCCGCCGATCGCGGAGAAGCTGAAGAACTTCTTCTGGTCCATCTGCGCGACGCCCGCGACCGCGGTGATGAACGTCCGCACGATCGGCACGAACCGGGCCAGGATGATCGCGCGCGCCCCGTACTTATCGAAGAACTCGTGGGTCTTGTCCACGTGCTCCCGCTTGAACAGCTTCGAGTCCGGCTTGTTGAACATCGACGGCCCGACCTTGCGGCCGATCCAATAACCGGTCACGTTGCCCACGAACGCGCACACGGCCAACAGCAGGCAGACCAGCCAGATCGGGGTGTTGATCGCGCCGGTCGCGACGAACAGGCCGGTCACGAACAGCAGCGAGTCACCGGGCAGGAAGAAGCCGATGAGCAGGCCGCATTCGGCGAAGATGATCAGGCACACGCCGATCAGGGCGAACGGCCCCATCGACTGGATGATGTGCTCCGGATCCAGCCAGTCCGGCAGCAGAGCGAGCGCGGGAGTGTTCGCGGCGGCGTCGACAATCGCGGGCAGTTCGGTCGTCACGCTTGCCAACGGTACCGTGACCGCCCCCGGCGCAGCCTCCGGGCGAGCAACCCGCCGACTATGCCGGACAACCCCGCGGGTCACTCGGTCGCGTGAACATGGCCTTCACCACACGGGATGGAGCAGCGTCAGCGCCCCGACGATGCCGCCGGCCAGGAGACCGAGGACCAGCGCGAACAGCAGCACGCCGACCACCGGGAGGCGCTTGCGGGGCGGAGCGGGCGGGGCAGGCGGCGCAGCCGGGCCCGGGCTACCCCCGGCCTGGGCGCGAAGCGCCGCCGACAAGAGGTGGGCGGGGTCAGGTCGGGTCACACCCCGAGCGTAGCGAGCGGCGACCAACCCATCCCAAAGCGTTCCGGACGTTGGTGGGTGTGCAGTTTCAATTGAAACTGGGTTCGACCTAGCGCACAGCGTTCTGGGGGTTGGTGACCGTGCAGTTTCAATTGAAACTGCGGTCGAACCGGAGCACCGGGCGTGGCCGGTGGTCTCAGTTCGGTTCGGTCACCCAGGTGCCGTCCTTCATGACCGCGTCCAGCTCCAGGTCGGCGTCCAGGACGACCAGGTCCGCCGCTAGCCCCTGCCGGATCTCGCCGATGCGGTCGCCGAGGCCGAGCAGGCGGGCCGGTTTCGTCGACGAGGCCGCGACCGCCGCAGGCACCGTCAGCCCGCAGGACTCGACCACGTTCCGGAACGCCACGTCCATCGTCAGCGTGCTGCCTGCCAGCGAGCCGTCCGCCAGGCGCGGTTCGCCGTCGATCACGGTGACCGGCAGACTACCCAGCTCGTAGGTGCCGTCGCCCCCCTCCGTGGCGCTGATCGCGTCCGTGACCAGCACCGTCCGCCCGGTGCCCGCGTGCGAGGCGGCGAGTTTCACGACCGCCGGGTGCAGGTGCACCAGGTCGCAGATGAGCTCGACGGTCACCCGCTCGTCCTCGAGCAGAACCCCGATCGGGCCCGGCTCCCGGTGGTGCAGCGGCCGCATGGCGTTGAACAGGTGCGTGGCCACCGTCGCGCCCGCCTCCACTGCGGGAACCACCTGGTCCAGCACCGCGTCGGTGTGCCCGACTGCCGCGATCACGTCGTAGTCCACGAGCTGCCGGATGGCGTTCAGCGATTCCGGCAGCTCCGGTGCCAAGGTGATCATCCGCACCGCGCCCCGCCCGGCGTCCAGCAGCTGCTGGACGGCCGTCTTCTCCGGCGGCCGGAGGATCGCCGGGTCGTGCGCGCCGCAGCGCGCCGCGGACAGGAACGGCCCCTCCAGGTGGATGCCCGCCAGCGAGCCGTCGGTGACCAGTTCGCTGAGCGCGCTGATCTGCTTGGTCAGGTCGGGCAGCGGCGCCGACACGAGGCTGGCCAGCATCGTCGTCGTGCCGTGCGCGCGGTGGGTGTTGATCGCGGCGTGCGACTGGTCGACCTCGATGCCCGTGAACGAGCCGCCGCCACCGCCGTGGCAGTGGATGTCCACGAAGCCGGGCACCAGCCACCGCCCGGCCAGGTCGACGGCGGGGCCGGTCGGCGCCGGGCCGGTGCCGACCGCGGCGATCTTCCCGCCGGAGACGCGGACCCAGCCTCCGTCCAGCACTCCGTCGGCGGTGACGACCTGCCCACCGGCGAGGATCAGTTCGGGATCGTTCACGTTGTTTTCAACCCTTCCGTCGCCAGCAGAGCTGCGCCGAGGCAGCCCGCGGTGTCGCCGAGCTCGGCCAGTTTGAGGTGGGGGCGGCGGTGGTACGCCGCCAGCATGCCGTCCAACCGGGCGCGCAGCGGCGCGACGAGCAGCTCCCCGGCCTGCGCGAATCCGCCACCGAGCACGATGCACTCGGGCGCCGCGACCGTCACGAGCACCAGCAGGCCCTTGGCCAGCGCATCGATCGCGTCCTGCCACACCGCCTGCGCGTCCGGATCGCCTGCCCGCACCGCGGCGGCGACGTCTGCCCCCGAGACGTCCCGGCCGGTCCGCGCCCGGTAGCGCCTGGCCACCGCCGCCGACGAGGCCACGGCCTCGACGCATCCGCTGCTCCCGCACCCGCATGGTTCGCCGTGCCCGATGTCGACGTGCCCGATCTCGCCGGCGAAGCCGCCCCCGGCGTAGGGCTGGCCGTCGAGCACCATCGCGGCGGCGATCCCGGTGCCGATCGGCAGCACGACCACGTCGCGCATCCCGCGGGCGGCGCCGAAGCGCACCTCGGCGAGCCCGCTGGCGCGGACGTCGTGGCCGAAACCCAGCGGCAGTCCGATGCGGGCGGCGAGCCGGTCGCGCAGCGGCACATCCCGCCAACCGAGGTTGGCGGAGAACACCCCGACGCCGCGGACCTCGTCGACCACGCCGGGCACCACCACCCCGACGGCGTCCACCACGTCCGCGCCGGAACGCAGGTCGGACACCGCCTCGGCGACGGCCTCGACGACGAGATCGGCGGTCGCGGCACCGTCCGCGCCGCGCGGGGTCGGGCGCCGCGTGTGGCGCAACGGCCGCGCGGTATCGCGGTCGACGGTCACCAGGGCTGCCTTCATCTCGGTACCGCCGACGTCTACGGCGATGGCGTGTGCGGTCACGCCGACGATCCTCCGCTACCAGCCACCCAGTGGTCTACACCAAATCGGTGTGTTGTTCGCCCCGGATTTCGCGGACTTCCCTCTCGATCAGTTGCCCATCAGCTTCTGCAGGGCCTCCAGCCCGCGGCTCGCGGTCGACTTCACGGTCCCCCGCGACACCCCCGTGGCGTCGGCAATCTCCGCCTCCGAGAGGTCCCCGTAGTAGCGAAGCACCAGCACCTCGCGCTGCCGGCGTGGCAGCTGCCCCAGCGCGACCACGACCGCCTGGTGCTCGGAGGTCAACATCGCCAGCGACTCCGCCGACCGTGCGTCGGTCTGGTGCGGCGGCTGGTACTCGCGGGCCGTCTTGCGGCGCCGCAGCACCGAGCGGCTGCCATTGACGACTGCGGTCCGCAGGTAGCCGATCGCGGCCTTGGCGTCGCGCAGCCCGGACCAGTTGCGGTACAGCCCGGTGAACGCCTCCTGCACCACGTCCTCGGCCGTCGCCGGGTCGTCGACCAGCAGGATCGCTAGGCGCACCATCCGCATGCGCTGCTGGCGGTACAGGTCTTCCAGGGTCAGCGGCTGCGCCGGGATCTGCGCGGACGGGCTGTCCAACGCGCGCAGATGCCCGAGGGTCCGTTCGACGCTCCGTTCGGCGCTGTGCGAATCACCGGCCATGATCGGACAACCTACCGGCTGGCCACTGGCGCGTGTACCACGACCGGGTAGCGTCGATATCGATCGGTGATCCGCAACGGAGGTGTCGGGATGGCCAAGTTCGTGGTCGATCTGGTGTACGGCGAGGACGAGGAGCGCCGCCTGGGGGTGCGTCCCGCGCACCGGGAGTACTGCCGCGAGCTCGCTGACCGCGGCGTGCTGCTGGCGGGCGGCCCGTTCGCCGACAACCTAGGCGCGCAGCTGATCTACGAGGCGGCCGACGCCGATGAGCTCCAGAAAGTCCTCGACGCGGACCCCTACACGGAGGCCGGCGTGATCGCCAAGACCACCGTCCGCGAGTGGAACCTGCTCACCGGGGCATGGGCGTAACAGCTTCAAGATCAAATCGGTGGGCCCCCTGGCCGCCGAACCTGCAGCGTGTGAGGATATCCACAGGATTCGTCCCGTTCTGAATCCTGTCACCGGCTTTCCAAAACAGCCCCCGCTGGGGCACTGTGACGCGAAAGTGTGGCACCGGGCCGGAAGTGCCCGCTGGTAGCGGGCACGAGCTCGTAGGATGCTGCGCGATCCCGTCACCCATGACAAGACCCCACCCGAGGAGGACGACCGATGCCCATCGCGACCCCCGAGGTCTACGCGGAGATGCTGGACCGGGCGAAGGCGGGCGAATTCGCCTACCCGGCCATCAACGTGACCTCGTCGGAGACGCTCAACGCGGCGCTGCGCGGGTTCGCCGAGGCCGAGAGTGACGGCATCATCCAGTTCTCGACCGGCGGCGCCGAGTTCGCCTCCGGCACCAAGGTCAAGGACATGGTCACCGGCGCGACCGCACTGGCCGAGTTCGCGCACGTGGTGGCCGCGAAGTACCCGGTGAACATCGCGCTGCACACCGACCACTGCCCGAAGGACAAGCTGGACGGCTTCGTCCGGCCGCTGATCCAGATCAGCCAGGAGCGGGTCAACCGCGGCGAGAACCCGCTGTTCCAGTCGCACATGTGGGACGGCTCCGCGATCGACCTGGACGAGAACCTGGAGATCGCCCAGGAACTGCTGGCCGCCGCCGCCCAGGCCAAGATCATCCTGGAGTTGGAGGTCGGCGTCGTCGGCGGCGAAGAAGACGGCGTCGCCAACGACATCAACGAGAAGCTCTACACCGCGCCCGGCGACTACGAGAAGACCGTGGACGCCCTCGGCGCCGGCGAGAAGGGCCGCTACCTGCTGGCCGCCACGTTCGGCAACGTGCACGGCGTCTACAAGCCGGGCAACGTCAAGCTGCGCCCGGAGATCCTCAAGCAGGGTCAGGACGTGGTGACCGAGAAGCTGGGCCTGCCGGCCGGCTCGAAGCCGTTCGACCTGGTCTTCCACGGCGGCTCCGGTTCGCTGCTGGAGGAGATCCACGAGGCGGTCTCCTACGGCGTGGTGAAGATGAACATCGACACCGACACCCAGTACGCCTTCACCCGGCCCGTCGCGGACCACATGTTCAAGAACTACGACGGCGTGCTGAAGATCGACGGCGAGGTCGGCAACAAGAAGGCCTACGACCCGCGCAGCTACCTGAAGGTGGCGGAGCAGGCGATGGCCGCCCGCGTGGCCCACGCCTGCGAGAACCTCAAGTCCGCCGGCCGCATGCTCGCCGGCTGACGCGGAGCTTGGCACGTCGCGATCGCGATTGAACCGAAGCTCGAAAGGACGGCCCGTTCGCCTGGTGGCGGACGGGCCGTCTTCGCGCCTGGGAGGATTGGGCCATGACGAGGAACCTGTTGGAACCGCCGGAAACCCTGCTGCCGGAGAACGAGGCCGCGCAAGGCGAACTGGCCGCGGGTACCGACCCGGCCGAGGTCGCCGCGCACCACCCCACGTTCAGCGCCGCTTGGGCCACGCTCGCGGAGTCGGCGCTGGACGCGGGCGAGAACATCGCCGCATACGCCTACGCCCGCACGGGCTACCACCGCGGCCTGGACGCCCTGCGCAAGGCGGGCTGGAAGGGCTTCGGGCCGGTGCCGTGGCGGCACGCCCCGAACCAGGGCGTGCTCCGCTCGATCGCGGCGCTGGCGAAGGCCGCGAGAGCGATCGGCGAAGCCGACGAGTTCGGCCGCTGCCGCCAGCTGCTCGCCGACAGCGACCCGGCGTCCCTGGACGCGACCGGCCTGGCCTGAGCGGAGTCCTCGGGTGCGCGACCGGTCCGGTCGCGCACCCGAAGATCAAGCGAGGATCACTTCGGTGACGCTCGGATTGCGCCGGGATCTGTCGGACAATGTCCACCGTGCATCGATTGCGCGAGGAGCTCGTCCGCCGCTTGCGTCGCCTCATGCGCACCGGCGTTCCGATCGCCCAGTGCGCGATCGCGGCCGGCCTCGCGTGGTTCCTGGCGCGCCACTTGTTCGGGCACCCGGCCCCGTTCTTCGCGCCGATCGCCGCCGTCATCTCGCTCGGCGTCACGCTGGGCCAGCGGATGCGGCGGGCCCTGGAGCTGGTGGTCGGCGTCAGCATCGGGATCGGCGTCGGCGACATCCTGATCTCGTTCATCGGCACCGGCGCCTGGCAGATCGCGCTGGTCGTCGCGTTGGCCATGAGCACCGCGGTGCTGCTGGACAGCGGAGGCGTGATCGTGCTGCAGGCCGCGTCGTCGTCGGTGCTGGTCGCGACGCTGCTGCCACCGGCCAGCGCGGGCGGGCTGACCCGCATGATCGACGCGGCGATCGGCGGCCTGGTCGGCTTCATCGTCGCCGCACTGCTGCCGGCGAACCCGCTCGCCGTGGCGCACCGCAACGGGCGCCTCGTGCTCGGTGCCCTCGCCGACGCGCTGCGCGGTGTCGGGAACGCGGTGGCGCGGCAGGATCTCGATCTCGCCACTGATGTGCTCGCGAAGGCGCGCAAGAGCCAGAAGCACGTGGAAGAACTCCGCACCGCGCTGGAGGCTGGGCAGGAGATCGCGCGGTTCGCGCCCATCCGGTGGCGGCGGCGCGGCGACTTGGAGCGCTACGAGACGGCGGCGACGCCGATCGACCGCGCGCTGCGCAACACCCGTGTGCTGGCGCGACGGGCGCTCGCCGCGCTGCGGGACGGCGAGCCGGTGCCCCGCCCGCTGCCGGGCCTCCTGGAGGAGTTGGCGGGCGCCGTGGTGCTGCTGCGTGACGAGCTGGCCAGCGGTGTGGATCCGCTGCAGACCCGCGAGGGGGCCCGGTCGGTTGCCAAGAAGTCCACAGTGGAGCTCCTCGGCGAGGGGGACTTCTCGATGCAGGTGGTGGTTATGCAGGTCCGCTCGATCGCGGTGGACCTCCTGCAAGCCACGGGCCTCAGCCGAATCGAAGCGATTGCCGCCCTACCGCCCCTGCACCCCGAGGAGAAGTCCGGGTGATGGCCCCTCGGTCAACCACGTAGGTCGGCATTGGGGCGGTGCAGGACCGCTACCAGGGCGGTGTGCAGCGCGCCGTGATCGCGCGGGTCGTGGAGGTGGCAGTCGGCGGCCGAGAGCCGGTACCACTCGGCGGCGCCCGCGTAGCGCACCCACACCGTCACGTCGCCGTCGGTGCATTCGGTGGCCAGCTCCAGGTCGCCGGTGATCACCCCGACCTCGTCGGTCATCACCCCACCCGGCGGCGCGGTCACCTCGGAACGCAGCATCGCTGCGTGCTCTGCGTGGTCTGACATCGAACCGTCCTCTTCACGACGCCTCGGATGCCCCCAGTATGTCCTGTCAGGACCTGGCGCGTCCGGACGGCGATTTCGCGCGAAACCGCCGCGTCGGCCAGGTCCTGGCGGGGTGGTGCCCCGCCGGTCAGGCGGGGCACCGGTGATCAGCAGCCGTTGAGGGCCTTCTGCAGCGCGGACTTCTCCGCGTCGGTGACGGTCAGCTGGTACTTGTGCTTGGTGCCGACCCACATCGACGCGTACTTGCAGTGGTAGCCGGCCTCCGGCGGCATCCACTCGTCCGGAGTTTGGTCGCCCTTGGACTGGTTGACGTTGTCGGTGACCGCGATCAGCTGCGGGCCTTCCAGGTCGTTGGCGAACGCCTGGCGCTGGTCCTGGGTCCACTTCGCGGCGCCGGAGCGCCACGCGGCGGCCAGCGGCACGACGTGGTCGATGTCCAAATCGGACGGTTTGGTCCAGGTCGCACCGTCGTAGGGGCTGAACCAGCTGCCGGAAGTCGGGTAGCAGTCCGAGCCGACCGCCACGTCCTTCCCGTCGCGCTTGAGCACCGCCTCGCGGGTGTTGCAGCCGTCCGGGCCTTCGATCCAGTGCGGGAACTTCTCCCGGCTGTAGCCGTCCATCGGGCCCTCCGGCGCGACGGTCAGCTCAGTGAGTTCGGTCTTCGCCGTCTCCGGGCTGGGAATGCCGGGCGGCTCGGCGCTGGCCGGAACGGCCAGCGCGAGGCCGAGGGCACCCGCCAGGGGCAGGGCGGTCAGGGTGGCGCGCAACGATCGGTGGCCTCTCATGGCTTCCCTCCGCATGGGCGTCTCGCCGGTGTCCGTGTTGACCATTGCCCACGCGGGTGGCCGAGACAATGCCGGAGCGTGACCAATGGATGACTTGGCGTGAAACCGCCACGATCGTGCCACCTCTTGGTTAATTTCGCACCATCCGGCACACCTGTTCCGGAAGTCATCGGAATTGCGGCCCGCCGAGTTGGTTCCGCCGGCACTCGTCCCGTTTTGGAATGGGTGATTTCGGACCAATCCGGCCCGGATTGGCGCAGGTCAGGGCGTTGCGCGTCGGGGATCCCAATTCGGGTGGAATCGGATCCTATTTGGTCGAAATGCGGAGTTCTGCTTTCAGTAGGCCAGTTGGAGGTCCTCGGTGTGCCGGTACCAGACCCATTTCTCCATCGGGCGCGGATGGGCCACGCCGTCGCGACGCACCGTCGCCGAGCGGAACGACGCCTGCACCGCGCGACCGCGCGTGACGTCGCGCCGGCGGCGCAGCAGGCCGCGGCGGACGGTGGTGACCAGCAGGCCGTCGGCGGCCGGCTCGAGCATGGCGCTCAGCGGATCCGCGGTGGGCTCCGGCAACGGTGTGGCGGCCGGGTCCGGCGAGATGGTGATGCTGACCGCGGCGCCGTTGAGCACCTGCTCGTCGTCGCAGTACACCTGGCCGGTGATCGGCTCGATCGTCCCCTCGCCGAGCAGCACGCCGCCCGAATCGTCCCTGATCAACGCCGCCGGACGCGGCGCCGCGATGAGCGCGCGGTCGAAGTCGCCGACCCGGAGGCCCCACAGCCGCGCGGCCGGCGAGTCGGCGACCGGGACGTAGCCGACGACCAGGTCGGTCAGCCGGCTCTTGCGGAGCAGGCGCAGCACCACCGCCGCGAGGTCGGCGTCGGTGCCGTGCACCACCAGCCGCTCCTCGGTGCCGGCGACCAGCGGGTCCACGTCGTCGCGGCCCGGCGTGGCCGGGACGTCGAACCATTGCACTCCGTCACCGGACGGGCGCGCTGCGCGCTCGACGTTTCCGCAGGACAATGCGGTGGTACTCACGTTTCGCTCCTGGTTTACCCTGATCGACCGGCATACCCCGTGGTGGGAGCGGGCGAAGCGTGCGGTCACGCTGGCGACCACCCAATCCAGGTTGGAGTTTCACATGCCGGCGATCGTGCTGATCGGCGCCCAGTGGGGCGACGAGGGCAAGGGTAAGGCGACCGACCTGCTCGGTGAGCAGGCGCAGTGGGTCGTCCGCTACCAGGGCGGCAACAACGCGGGTCACACCGTGGTGCTGCCGGACGGGCAGGACTTCGCGCTGCACCTCATCCCGTCGGGGATCCTCACCCCTGGCGTGACCAACGTGATCGGCAACGGTGTCGTCGTCGACCCCGGCGTGCTGCTGGAGGAGCTGGCCGGGCTGGAAGGCCGCGGCGTGGACACCTCGCGGCTGCTGGTGTCGGCCGACGCGCACCTGATCATGCCGTACCACGTGGCCATCGACCGGGTCACCGAGCGGTACCTCGGCAAGAAGCAGATCGGCACCACCGGGCGCGGCATCGGGCCCTGCTACCAGGACAAGATCGCCCGGGTCGGCGTGCGGGTGCAGGACCTGCTGGACGAGAAGATCCTGCGGCAGAAGGTCGAAGCCGCGCTGGACATAAAGAACCAGATCCTGGTCAAGGTCTACAACCGCCGCGGGCTGGACGTCGATGAGGTCGTGGACACCGTGCTGTCCCAGGGCGAGCAGTTCGCCAGCCGTATCGCCGACACCAAGCTGCTGATCAACGAGGCGCTGGAGCGCGGCGAGACCGTGCTGCTGGAGGGCTCGCAGGGCACCCTGCTGGACGTCGACCACGGCACCTACCCGTTCGTGACCTCGTCGAACCCGACCTCCGGTGGTGCCTGCGCCGGTTCCGGCATCGGCCCGACGAAGGTCAACGCGGTGATCGGCATCCTGAAGGCCTACACCACCCGCGTCGGCTCCGGTCCGTTCCCGACCGAGCTGACCGACGAGGCCGGCGAGAACCTGCGCAAGCAGGGCGGCGAGTTCGGCGTGACCACCGGCCGGTCGCGGCGCACCGGCTGGTTCGACGCGGTGATCGCGCGCTACGCGACCCGCGTCAACGGGATCACCGACTACTTCCTCACCAAGCTGGACGTGCTGTCCGGGCTGGAGACGATCCCGATCTGCGTCGCCTACGACGTGGACGGCGAGCGGGTCGACCAGATGCCGATGACGCAGACCGGCGTGCACCACGCGGTGCCGGTGTACGAGGAGATGCCGGGCTGGTGGGAGGACCTCAGCGGGGCGCGCACCTTCGAGGACCTGCCGGCCAACGCCCAGGCCTACATCGAGCGGATCGAGGAGCTCGCCGGGGCGCGGATCTCGGCGATCGGCGTCGGCCCCGGCCGCGACCAGACCATCGTCCGCCACAGCATGGCGTGAGTTGAACCGCAATTTCAACGAGCGTTTCCAGGTGGCGGAACCTCAGCGGCCTTCTCGGCGGTGGGATCCCGGACACGTATGTCCGTACGTCGTGTCCGGGGCTGTCCTCGCGAGAGGGCCACTGAGAACCCGCGGCGGTGCCGGTTGCGAGGGTGGGGCAAGGCGGCCGCGGATCGGCCAGGATGAAAAAGGCGCAATCAGATCGTCCCCGGCCGTTCGGCAACTGCGGTCAGCGGTTTCGCCAGGAGCTGTCCAGGGCGGCTTCCTGTAGGTCCAGTTCGCGCAGGACGCGGCGCAGCACCTCGTCGTCGACGTTGCCCGCGTCCCGTTCGTCGGCCATCGCCGAGCGCTGTACCTCGATCAGGTCGCGGCGCAGGTCGGAGAACACCTTGCTCGCGGTGTCCGCCCGCTCGTCGGGCGTGCGCCCGACCTGCTCCGCCGCCGCCATCCCCTGGTGCTCCACCAGGTCCCGCATCCGGCCGATGATCCGGTCGAAGTGCTCCGGGCTGGTGTGCAGGTCGTCGGGCGTGAGCCCGTCCAGGTAGTGCAGGGCGGCGTTGGTCGCGGTCACGCGGGCCTCCGACTCGGCCTGGTCGTCGCGCGCGGCCTCGTCCGGGTCGGTGACGCCGAGCTTGCGGATCAGCCACGGCAGCGTCGTCCCCTGCACCAGGATCGTGCCGACCGCGATCACGAACGCCATGAACTGGATCAGTTCCCGCGCCGGGAACGGCTCACCGGTGCCGGTGGTGTGCGGGATCGCGCCCGCGGCCGCGAGGGTGACCACGCCGCGCATCCCGGCCCACGAGAGCACGGCGGTGCGCCGCCACCGGCTGCCGAGCTTCATGGTGGTGGCCAGCAGCTGCGACAGACCTGGCAGGTAGTTGGAGCAGAACATCCACACGATCCGGATGCCGATCGTCGCGGCCAGGATGATCAGCGCGTGCACCAGCACCGCGCCGATGTTGCGCCCGGAAGCGACGAGCGCTGCGACGACGGAGTGCAGCTGCAGCCCGATGTAAGCGAACACCAGGCTTTCCAGCAGGAGGTTGATCGACGCCCAGACGGTGTGCTCCTGGAGCCGCCCCGCGGCCCGGGCACGCGGCTGGTTGTGGCCGACGTACAGCCCGGCGGTCACCACCGCGAGCACGCCGGAACCGTGCAGCTGCTCGGCGGTGAGGTAGGCGATGAACGGCACGAGCACCCCCAGCACGGTCGCCACCTGCACGTCCGGCACGCGGGTCCGGGCGATCTGCGCGAGTATCCCGAACACCAGCCCGACGACGATGCCGTCCACCACGGCCAGCACGAACACCAGCGCCCCCTGGGCCAGGGTCGGCGTGGTGCCGACGACCGCGGCGATCGCCACCCGGTAGATGGTCAGCGCCGCGGCGTCGTTGATCAGGCTTTCCCCGCCGAGGACCGTCATCACGCCGCGCGGCAGCTTCAGCTGGCGGCCGATCGCGGCGGCGGTGACCGCGTCCGGCGGCGCGATGACCGCGCCGAGCACGATCGCCGAGTCCAGCGGCAGTTCCGGGATGAGCGTGTAGGCCAGCCAGCCGATCAGGAACGACGTGGCCACGACCTGCAGCACGCCGTGGTGCACGATCGGCGCGATCCGCGCCCGGAAGTTGGTGTAGGAGCTCTCCAGCGCGGCGGCGTAGAGCAGCGGCGGGAGCACGACGGTCAGCAGCAGCTCGGGATCGATCTCCAGCTGCGCCGTGCCGGGGATCAGCGACGCGACGAGGCCGACGAGGACCAGCAGCAGCGGGGAGGCGATCTCGCGGCTCCGCGCGACAGCGGTGACCAGCAGCGCACCGATCAGGACGAGCAGCAGTTGGGCCACCGAGCACCTCCGTCCATCATGGGCAGGTTAGGCGGCCCGATGGCCCAATTGCTCGGCGCGGCCGGTGACTCGGCGCGGCCGGTGACTCGCGCCCAGATGTCGACCACAGTTTCAATTGAAACTGTGCACGAAACACCGGGAACCACAGTTTCAATTGAAACTGCGGTTCCCGGGGACCGCTAGGAGCTGGCTCAGCGGTGCGTCGCAGCGAAGTCGTCGCGGGCGGTGACGGCGATGTCCGGCTGGTCGCTGAAGATTCCGTCGATGCCCTGGTCGAACAGCGCCCGGAAGAACCCGAAGACGTCGCCGAAAGCGGCCGGGTCGGCCGAGGACCGGAAGTCGGCCGGCAGGAAGTTGTTCTCCGCGCGGACCGTGTACGGCACCACGTCGAGCCCGGCCGCGTGCGCGTCGGCGACGACGTTGGTCGGCTTGGTGAGGAAGCCGTCGGCGTTCACCGGCAGGATCACCTTCGTGTCCGGGCCGATCACGTCCGCATACCCGGCGATCTCCCGCAGGCCCTCCGGCTTGACCAGGTCGGCGTAGGTGCGCGGGTCACCGGACTCGATGAAGTCCTGCGGCGCGCCGGAGTTGCTGATCAGCTGCACGAGCTGCACCCGCAGCACCCGGTCGAGCTCCTTGAGGTTGCCCACCTCGAACGACTGCACGGCGACCTTGGCCTTCGGCCGGTTCAGGCCGCTGCGGGTCAGCGCCTTGACCACGCCGGGCTCCAGCGGCAGGCCGAGCTTGGCGAAGTAGCTGGGGTGTTTGGTCTCCGGGGCGACGCCGATCTCGCGGTGCAGCTCCCGGGACAGCCGCTCGCGCAGGTCCAGGACCTCCTGGAACGTCGGCACCTCGTAGCGGCCGTTGTAGATCGTGTTGTTCGGCCGGATTGCCGGGATGCGCTCCTTGGCGCGCAGCGTCTTGAGCTCGGCGAGGGTGAAGTCCTCGGTGAACCACCCGGTGATCGAGGTGCCGTCGATGACCTTGGTGGTCTTGCGGGCGGTGAACTCGGGATGCGCGGCGACGTCGGTGGTGCCGCCGATCTCGTTCTCGTGCCGCGCGACCAGCACGCCGTCCTTGGTGGGCACCAGGTCCGGCTCGATGTAGTCGGCACCCATCCGGGCCGCCAGCTCATACGAGGCCAGCGTGTGCTCCGGCCGGTACCCGGAGGCACCTCGGTGCCCGAAGACCGCCACCTGGTCGTTGTCCTGCGGCCCGTTCGGTGCGGCGATGGCGGGCGCGGTGATGAGCCCCAACGCCGCTGCGCCCGCGACGGACAGAGCCGTCATGCGTACCCGGATCGTCATTTGCCCTCCTGTGTCTCGCGCAGCATGTCGATCAACGCTGCACATTCGGGCAAAACACTGACCGCCGTAATCGACCATTCGCGCAAGGCGCGGAGACCCGGCGACAACGGCCAGGTGAACTACCGGGACCGGCCGGATGATCTAGCCACGTGAGGCATCCGCGCGAGGATTGGCGGGGGCATTGCGGACGTGGCGTGCCGCACGCTCTACCCTCACGGTTTGTGCGAATCCTCGTGATCGGTGGCGGTGGCCGGGAACACGCGATCGTCCTGGCGCTGTCCCACGACCCGTCCGTGACCGCGCTGGCCTGCGCGCCGGGCAACGCGGGCACCGCTGCCCTCGCCGAGACCTACGGCGTCGACGTCGCGAAGCCGGACGAGGTGGCCGGGCTGGCCACCAAGTGGCAGGCGGACCTCGTCGTGTTCGGCCCAGAGACCCCGCTGGTCGCGGGCGCCTCCGACGCGGTCCGGGCGGCTGGCATCCCCTGCTTCGGCCCGTCGAAGGACGCCGCGCGCATCGAAGGCTCCAAGGCGTTCGCCAAGGACGTCATGCTCGCGGCTGGTGTGCCGACGGCGCACAGCGAAGTGGTGGACAACCCGGCGAAGCTGGACGCCGCGCTGACGCACTTCGGCCCCACCTGGGTGGTCAAGGACGACGGACTGGCGGCAGGCAAGGGCGTGCTGGTGACCGGCGACTTCGACGCGGCTCGGGTGCACGCGCTCAAGCTGCTCGACGGCGGGCACCCGGTGCTGCTGGAGTCGTTCCTGGACGGCCCCGAGGCGTCGCTGTTCTGCCTGGTCGACGGCACCACGGTGGTCCCGCTGCTGCCCGCGCAGGACTTCAAGCGGGTCGGCGACGGCGACGCGGGCCCGAACACCGGCGGCATGGGTGCCTACGCGCCGCTGCCGTGGGCACCGGACGACCTGGTCGAGACAGTGGTGCGCACCATCGTGCAGCCGACGGTCGACGAGCTGGCGCGACGCGGCACGCCGTTCTCCGGACTGCTGTACGCCGGTCTCGCGTTGACCTCTAGCGGCCCGCAGGTGATCGAGTTCAACTGCCGCTTCGGCGACCCCGAGACCCAGGCCGTGCTGGCGCTGCTGCACACGCCGCTGGCGTCGCTGTTCAACGCCGTCGCGCGCGGCGAGCTGGCCGAGCAGCCGCCGCTTGAGTGGGAGTCGGGTGCCGCGGTGACCGTCGTGGTTGCCGCGGAGGGCTACCCCGGGCGGCCGCGCGTCGACGACGTGATCCAGGGCGGCGACGTCCAGGGCGTCCTGCACTCCGGCACCCGTCGCCGGGAGGACGGCGCGGTACTTTCCGCTGGCGGCCGCGTGCTGTCGGTGGTGGCCACCGGCGCGGACCTGGCGACGGCCCGCGAGGAGGCGTACCGCCGGGTCGAGGGCGTGCACCTGCCTGGCTCGCACTACCGCACCGACATCGCACTCCGTGCGGTGCAGGGCGAAATATCGCTTCCGACCGCCTGACTGGCTCGAAACTTCGCTGAAACCCGCCCGATGATTGGGAATTCCCCGACACCGGGCGGGTTTTTCTGATGTTCTTGCTCTGGCCCGCGGAACCGGGCCGCAGTGCCCGCCGTCGAATGTGCGGGGTTGAGCGCGAGGAGGAGCCGTGACCCAGGCGGGCTACAACATACAAGCCCTGGAGGACTGCCGAGCGGTGTTGGACGGCAAGGCCGGGCCGGTCGGGGCGGTCGGAGACGGCTTCGAAGGCCAGCACGTCGACGGCGCGATCTTCGGCGAGCTGGAGGCGGCGGGATCGTTCGCGTCCGCGATCACCGAGCTCGACGCCACGGGCAAGCGGGAGCTGGACGCCGGGGAGCAGTTGCTGCGCAGCGCGAGCAGCGCGCTCGACGCGGTGCGGACCACCGTCGAGGACATCGACCAGGCGAACGTCGAATCGTTCCGCTGAACTGGGGACCAGATGGGGATTTCAGGAGAGGTGGCGAGCAAGCCCGGTGGGGGCGAGCTCGCCGAGCAGCTGCGCAAGATCGAGGACAGCAAACCGGAGGACATCCGCGCGATCGGCAACCGCTGGCGCGAGGCGGCCGGTACGACCGGCGACCACGGGCACGATCTAGACCAGTCCGTGCGCAGTCTCGACGGGGCGTGGGAGGGTGCCTCCGCGGACGCCTTCGTCGCCTACATGGGCAAGATGACCGGCGGGTTCGACAAGGCCCGCGAGGCGTTGCAGAGCTCGGCCGACGTGCTGGACCGAGCGGCGGAGGCGGTGCAGGCCGCCAAAGACCAGGCCAACGCGATCGGCGAGCGGGCGCTGGCCGATGCGCGGCGCGCCGAGGACGCCTACCAGAAGGAGATCGCCGGAACGACCGACCAGGCCGCCAAGGAGGAGGCGGCGGGACGGCGCGACGAGGCCATCAGGAAGGCCATGCAGGACCACGCCCAGGAGGCCAAGGGGAAGATCGACGAGGCGAACTCGAAGCTCGACGCCGCGCTGGGCGAGTTGCGCGGCGCCGCGGCAGGGCTCACCGGAGCGTTGTCCTCACTGCCGAAGGCCGGCGAGCAACCGTTCACGCCGACCCCGGGGCGGCAGGTCGACTGGGACGTGACCCCGCCCTCGCAGACCAACCAGCAGTCCGCCACGCCCGGCGCCGAGTCGAGCTCATCCGGCGGGTCCGGCGGTTCTGGCGGTTCTGGTGGTGCCGGTGGTGGCGGGGGCGGTGAATCCGGCGGCTCCGGCGGCTCCGGTGGCGGAGGCGGCGGTGGCGGCGGTGGCCTCGGGCCCAGCGGTGGCCCGCCCAGCAGCGGTCCGCCGCCCGGCAACGTCGAGCAGTGGATCCGGGAGGCCATCAAGATCTTGCAAGCCAACGGCATCCCGGTCACCGAGGACAACATCGACGAGATCTGGACGATCATCCAGAAGGAGTCGGGCGGCAACCCGCACGCGATCAACGACTGGGACTCCAACGCAGCGAAGGGAACGCCGTCGAAGGGCCTGATGCAGTGCATCGACCCGACGTTCCAGGCGCACAAGCTCCCCGGGCACGGCGACATCTGGAATCCGGTGGACAACATCATCGCCGGGGTCCGCTACACCTTCGACCGCTACGGCGGCTTCGGAGGGCACCCGGGCCTGAAGTCCATGTCCCAGGGCGGCGGCTACCAGGGCTACTGACGGGCACCTGTTTCCAGGCCCGTTTTGCATGGCGGTGCCGACGGCGGAACCTCAGAGGACTTCTCGACTCCCGGATCCCCGCGCGCGTTACGTCCAATACGTCGTGTCGGGGCTGTCCTCGCGAGATAGCCCGGGGTGCGGGGTGTCCCCGCAGGCATCCTGGTCGTGAACGTGGTTACTCGACATCTCCACTTCACAACCGGAGGTCTTCCTCACCCTCAACCCAGGACAATCTCCCCGGACACCACAGCTAGGCGGCTTCGCCGCTTCAAGGACAAAGCCCGCGTTCAAAGGCCGTGTCTGAGCTTGCATTCGAAGGAGAGGTGCCAGCGGGAGGCGGCCAGGTGTCCGGGGTTGACCAGGCACCTGGCAGGCTGGGGGCATGTTCGACAGCGCCACTGCATTACGGGTCGCCGAGCGGGCGGCCGTCGAGCCGTTCCAGGTGATGGAGGTTCTGTCCGCGGCCGCAGCGCGGCAGCGGTCGAAGGGCGACGTGGTCTCGCTGGCCGCCGGCCAGCCCGCCACGCCCGCGCCGAACGCCGTCCGCGAAGCCGCCGCGCGGGCGTTGAACCACCACGCGCTCGGCTACACCGAGCAGCTCGGCCTTCCTGAACTGCGCGAATCGATCGCCGGGCACTACGACCGGTCTTACGGACTGGCGGTCCAGGCCGACGACGTCGTGGTGACGACCGGCGCCTCCGGCGCCTTCCTGCTCGCGTTCCTCAGCGCTTTCGACGCCGGGGACCGGGTCGCCCTGGCTCGCCCCGGCTACCCGGCCTACCGGAACATCCTGGCGGCACTGGGCTGCGAAGTCGTGGAGCTGCCGTGCGACGAGACGACCCGCTTCCAGCCGACCGTGGCGATGCTGGACGCGCTCGACGAGCCGGTGCGCGGGCTCATCGTGGCGAGCCCCGCGAACCCGACCGGCACGGTGCTCTCCCGCGATGAGCTAGCCGGGCTCGCGCGGTGGTGCGAGACCAACGGCGTGCAGCTGATCAGCGACGAGATCTACCACGGGCTCAGCTACGGAGATTCACTGCACTCGGCGTGGGAGTTCGCCCGCGAAGCGGTCGTGGTGAACTCGTTCTCCAAGTTCTGGTCCATGACGGGCTGGCGGCTGGGCTGGATGCTGGTGCCGCCGCGGCTGCGCCGCGCGGTGGACTCGCTGACCGGGAACTTCACGCTCTGCCCGCCCGCGCTGTCGCAACACGGGGCGGTCGCGGCGTTCTCCGAGGACGCCTACGCCGAGGTCGGCGCGCACGTCGAGCGCTACCGGACGAATCGGGAGCTGCTGCTGAAGCGCCTCGCGGACCTCGGCATCACCCGGGTCGCCCCGGCCGACGGGGCGTTCTACGCCTGGGCGGACATCGGGCACCTCACCGACGACGCGACGGGATTCTGCCGGCGGCTGCTGGACGAAACCGGTGTCGCGGTGGTGCCGGGTGTCGACTTCGACCCGGTGCTGGGCAACCGCTTCCTGAGGATGTCCTTCGCCGGGAGCACCGAAGACATCGCCGAAGCCCTGGACCGCCTGTCCCGCTGGCTCCCAGGCGCCTCCTGACCCATGAATGCTCCGGGGGCTGTCAACGACAGTTCCGGAAGACGTTGGTTGAAGCGAACGGACCGTTTGCGCCGTCTACCGAGGTGAACGAGCCGTTCGCTTCGCATGTGTCTCGTGGGGTTGGCGGGCTGGTGGTTGAAGCGAACGGACCGTTTGCGCCGTCTACCGAGGTGAACGAGCCGTTCGCTTCGCGCTAGACGCTGTGGCGCGCAGAAATGCTCACGGGTTCTGACCGGTGGCGGCTGTTCTCGGGGTTCCCTGAGTTTTCCCTGGTATGGGCTTTCGGGAGGCCGCTGCGGGCTGGTTGTCTGGCACGCTGGAGGCAGGACGGGATCCGGCGCGGTCGAGCTGAGGTGCTTGCGATGTTGTGGAAGGTGATCGGCGGCCTGTTGCTGTTGTGGCTGGTGATCTCGGTGGCGGGCTTCGTCATCAAGGGGCTGTTCTGGCTCGCCGTGATCGGCGGCGTGCTCTTCGTCGCCACCGCCGCGATCGGCTGGGCCCGGGACCGCAAGCAGATCAAACCCTGACCCTCGATTGGAACGAGGTGAGGGGCACCCTTGAGCGGCACAGCCGCTCAAGGGTGCCCCTCACCTCACCCGTTCCACCCAATCAAGTGATGAGTGAGGGGCACCTACCCGTCGCCGGACCGCCACCCCCCAAGCAGGCGCTTCGCGCTGCGGTATCAAGGGGGCGAAGCGCCCTTGGCTGGGGAAAGGGGGCTGGTTAGGGGAGGACGCCGTGGGTTCGGAGGGTGGCTCGGGCCTCTTCCGCGGTCTGCCAGCGCTCCGCGTGGAGGCCCGCTTCGCGAGCTCCGTCCACGTTCTCCTGGCGGTCGTCGAAGAACAGGCACTCATCCGCCGGGGCGTCGAGCGTTTCGAGCAGGACCCGGTAGATCCCCGCGTCCGGCTTCGCCAGTCGCAGGTCGCCCGAGAAGATCAGGTGCTTGAACAGCCGCGCCCAGTTCGTCTGCTCCGCCGCTCGCCCGAACGTCGACGACGCGTTGGACAGCACCGCCATCGTGACGCCCTGCCGGTGCAGGTCTTCCAGCAGTTGCACGGATTCCGGCTCGGTTTCCGACCAGCCAGCGACGTCGGCGCGGGTCAGCCGCTCGGACAGCTCGGCATCGACGCTCTTGCCCAGCCTCGCCGCCACCGCTTGCCAGTACTCCAGGTCGGGGAGACCCCAGTCGTAGGCGACGCGCTCGGCGAAGTAGGCCTTCTCGAACTCCGGCGGATCTGCGTCGAGCAGCGCCGCGATCGCGGGCAGCGCCGTCGTGCGTCGGCTGATCACCTCGCCGTAGTCGAACACGACCCAGCGCACCATGTGTCCTCCAGACTGGAGCTCAGTACCCGTTCTTGATCTTTGAAGCGCAGTCGTTTGGTCCACCTACGCGGCTTGCACCGTCGCGGGTTCTCAGACTCGTCCGACGACGCCAGTCCTTGATGTGGCATAAGTCATATCAAATGCGCGCTTCGCTGATCCTGTGCAGCGCTTCCTTGATGTCGGCCGTCGACACGTCGCGGTGCGTCACGAACCGGACCTGCCCGCTCATCGGCACCGCTCGCACTCCGGCCACGTCCAAGCGTTCCAGGGTCAGCCGCACATCGGGAACGGCCGCAAGAACGATGTTGGTCTGCGGACGGGTGACTTCCCAGCCGATCTCGGCCAGTCCTGCGGCGAGCGCGCGGGCGTTCTCGTGGTCCTCGGCGAGCGCGTCGATCCGGTCCAGCGCGACGAGTCCGGCCGCCGCCAGCACGCCGCCTTGCCGGACCCCGCCGCCGAGCATCTTGCGCACCCGGCGGGCTTCCCTGACGAAGTCGTCGCTACCTGCGACGACGGAACCAACCGGGGCGCCGAGCCCTTTGCTCAGGCAAGCCTGCACGGTGTCGACGCCGACGGTCAGCGCGGCTGGCGGCACACCAAGCGCCACCGAGGCGTTCCAGACCCTGGCCCCGTCGAGGTGGACCCGCAGCCCGCTGTCACGCGCAGCCGCCGCCAGCTGGGCGTGCTCGTGCAGCGGGATCACCGTGCCGCCCGCGCTGTTGTGCGTGTTCTCCAGGCACAACAGCGTCGGACCGGCGCTCCACTCCAGCGGGTCCGGCATGCCGCCGGCCAGCCAGGCGGCGGAGCCGAGCTCGTGGTGCAGCACGTGCGAGCCGCGCGGCGCGAGGAACCGATCGCCGCGTTTCAGGTGCAGCATCAGCGCGATCAGGTTGCCCATCGTGCCGCTCGGCACCCACAGCGCTGCGGTGGTGCCGAGCAGCTGCGCGGCACGTTCTTCCAGCGCGCGCATCGTCGGGTCGTGGTCGAGCACGTCGTCGCCGACTTCCGCGGCGGCCATCGCCGCAGACATCTGCTCGTCGGGACGCGTGACCGTGTCGGAGCGGAGGTCGATCGGTGCCGTGTTGGTCACAAGCAGATCACATCACATCCACACCGGGTTAGGGCAAGAATCCTGCGGACACGGATGCGGCGACTGCGGTATCAATCACGGGGTGGATCGACGGCACCGGGGCGTGCAACGGTTGGGGTCGGCGATCCCGTCCTACAGGTGCAGGCACGAAACGAGCGGAGAGTTCCGCGTGGACCAGCGCGAAGAGCAGGAGTTCGCGGAGTACTTCGTGGCTCGGCGGGAGGCGGTGCGTCGAATGGCGTACATGATGTGCGGTGACTGGCACCGCGCGGACGATCTCGCCCAGACCGCCTTCATCGCGTTGCACCGGCATTGGCGCAAGGTTCGCGACAAGGGCGCGTTGGACGCGTATGTGCGCCGCACCTTGACCCGCGCGGTGATCGACGAGTCCCGGCGGCCGTGGCGGCGGGAGCGCGCTGCGGAGGTGCTGCCGGACCGCCCGGTGGATTCGCCGGACGTGGACAACGCGGTGGCGACCAGGCAGACGCTGCTCGTGGGCCTGCAGAAGGTGCCGCCGAAGCAGCGCGCGGTGCTGGTGCTGCGATTCCTGGAGGGGTTGGACGTCGCGGGGGTGGCGGCCGTCATGCGGTGCAGCGAGGGAACTGTGAAGAGCCAGTGCGCCCGGGGGCTGGCGGCGTTGCGGGAAGCGCTGGGCGACGAGCTCGGCGACCTGCGGTCGGCGTGAGGAGGTGCGGGTAGGTGGACGAGCGCAAGCTTGAAGAGCTGTTTCGCGATTCGGTGCAGTCCGTTCCTCCGTCGTCGTTCGACGAGCACGACGTGGCGCGGGCCTCGCGGCGGATCACGGCGCGGCGCCGGATGGCGGCGGTGGGGGGCACGGTCGTCGCGGCAGCGGTGCTGGTGGGCGGCGTGGGCCTGGGGACCGGCCTGTTCGGGCAGTCGGAGACCAGCCACGTCGCGAGCAAATCGGTGCCGGAGACAGCGTCGAGCTCCCCGCGCTTCGATGGGCCCGGCGTCCTGGGCGACCGCTCGGGGTGCGGGCCGGACGCGCAGCTCGCGGCCGCGGTGACCAGGCAGCTGCCCGAGGCGGCCGAGACGGCTCCGGTCGCCGCCAAGCCCTGCCCGTCCGGGTCGAAGACGGCTTTGTTCGTGCTGCGCGACGGGGCTGCGACGGGCAGCGTCACGGTGATCGTCGGCCCGGTGGGCACGATACCGCCGGACCAGACCACGCCCGGTGACGTGCGGCGCCCGGACGGCACCGAGCTGTCGGTGCGCCAGGCGCGCAGCGGCAAGTTGGTCGTCGTGCTCAGCGACCCGGACGCCGGTTCCCCTGCTGCGCCGTACGGCGCTCGGATCGCGTCGATCGCGGGAGACCTCGCCGCCCAGTACTGACTTGTTCCGCCTGCTCACCGCCCGTGAGGGGTTTCGGATTGAGGTTCTTGTCAGCGTGGTTTGCGTAGGGGCGCGGGTGGCAGAACCTCAGACGCCGTCTGGGCTCCGGGATCCCCGACTTGTGTATGACCAATACGCGGCGCTGGGGATCGGCCTCGCCATGAACCCTGACGGGGTGGGCACAGTCTGAGAACCCGCCGCGGTGCAAGCTGCGCAGGTGCGGCGCTCCGTTTCAAAAGCGCGATGACCTGTGGAAACGGTTCTCCCCGAGGGTGGTGTGTTCGGGTTGTGGTGTCTTCCATCACCAGAACGGTACGTTCGTACCAGATTATCGGTACGTTGGTGCCAGAAATTCGGCGGGTGGTTCCGCTGCAGGACCGAGGGAAGGGCGACCAGCGATGATGGCCTGGATCATTCTGATGGTGTCGGGAGTGTTCGAAGCGGGTTGGGCGATCTCGCTGAAGCTCTCGCACGGCTTCAGCCGCCTGATCCCGACCGTGTCCTTCTTCGTGCTGGCCGCCGTCAGCCTCGCGGGCCTGGCGTATGCGATGCGCGAGCTGCCCGCGGGCCCCGCCTACGCGGTGTGGACCGGCATCGGCGCCGCGCTGACGGCCATCGTGGGCATGGTCTGGCTGGGCGACGGCTTCTCGGTGATGAAGCTGGTCTCGATCGTGCTGATCGTCGCGGGTGTGATCGGCCTGAACCTCGCCGGCGTCGGCCACTGACCGGGCTCGTGGACGCCAACCAAGCGCCCACCCGGGAACGGGCGGCGATTTCGCGCTAAAACGCGACCCGGCCCGGGTGGGCTCCGAGGCGACAGCCTCGAGATCCGCCACGAACGAGGACCGAAACCGATTTCAGGGCCGGGTACCCGAGGTTTCGCGGGCAGTCTCGGGCAAACTGCTCGCCACGAGAGTGAGGCCGGGACCGGCTCTCCGAAATGTCCGGGCCATGCCCGGCGGCGCATAGGATCGGCAGACATGACATCGGCCAGTACTCCGAAGGGCGAGCGGCGGCGGCAGGCCTTGGTGGTGGCTGCCGCGCAGCTGCTGGCCGAGGGCGGCTTCGACGCGGTGCGGCACCGCGCGGTCGCCGAACGCGCCGGCCTCCCGCTGGCATCCACCACCTACTATTTCTCGTCACTGGACGACCTGATCAGCGCCGCCGTCGAGTACGAGTCGCGGCAGGAACTGGCCACCGGCCGGGCCCAGCTCGACGAACTCGCCGAAGGCCCCCGCAGCACCGAAGCCGTGATCGAGCTGCTGCTGGACCTGCTGCTGGGCACCGGGTCGCGCGACGGTGGCGCGGAACCGGTGCTGCTGCGGTACGAGCGGCTGGTCGGCTCGCCGCGCCGCCCCTACCTCGCTCCGCTGATGCGCGAGCTCAGCGCCGAATTGCACCAGCTGCTGGCGGAGATCTTCGGCCGCAGCGGCATGGAGGTCAGCCGCGAGCGGCTGCTCGAACTGATCGCGCTGGTGGACGGCGCGGTGGTGAATGCGCTGATCGAGAGCGACCCCGATCCACGCGCGGCGGCGCGCCGGATGCTGCGTTCTCAGCTGGGCTGAGATGCTCTCCCGCAAGCGGCGGCTGCCGCTTGCGGCGCGAGGCTCAGCTTTCACCACCGCGGGTTCTCCGAACGTCGCTCGCGAGGACAGCCTCGACGCGCGTGGTGGACATACAACATGTCGGGTATTCCTCAGCGGAGACGGCGACGTAACTCCTGCAGGACCGACGCGCCCCGCAGCGCTGCGAAAACCACTTTCAAAACCTTCTTTGAGCCACCCGGTACAGCCGCGCGTACGAACCGTCGGCGGCGAGCAGTTCCGCGTGGCTACCGAGCTCGACGATGCGGCCGTCTGCCATCACGGCCACCTGGTCGGCGTTGCGCGCGGTGTGCAGGCGGTGCGCGATCGCGATCACCGTGCGCCCGGCCAGCAGCGTCGAAAGCGCCCGCTCCAGTTCCCGCGAAGTGGCGTTGTCCAGCAGGGACGTCGCTTCGTCGAGGACCACGGTGTGCGGGTCGGCCAGCAACACCCGGGCCAGCGCGAGCTGCTGCGCGCGGGCTGCCGGAACCGCGTGACCGCCGGCGCCCAGGACCGTGTCGAGCCCGTCCGGCAGCGCTTCCACCCATTCCAGCAGCCCGACCGACTTGAGCGCGTCGGTCAGCTGGTCCTCGGACGCCTCGCCGTCCGGCAGGGTGAGGTTGTCCCGCAGCGTGCAGGCGAACACGTGCTGTTCCTGGGTCAGCAGCACCACTTCGCGGCGCAGCTGCTCGGCGGGCAGCTCGGTGATCTCGGTGCTGCCGAACGCGACCGACCCGGAGTCCGGGCGGCTGATCCCGGCGATCAACCGGCCGAGCGTGGACTTCCCGGCCCCGGACGGGCCGACGATGACCAACCGCTGCCCGGCAGGCACCGTGAGGTCGACGCCGTGCAGCACCTCCCGGTCCTGCCGGTAGGAGAAGCGCGCGTCGCGGATCAACAGGTCGCGGCCCGTCGTCTCGCCGTTGCGGCGCGGGGCGTCGCCATCGTCGGCCGCCGGGACCTCGCGGACACCGAGGATGCGCTGCAGCGCCGTGTGCCCGGTCTGCAGCTCTTCGAGCCACATGAACAGCTCGTCGAACGGGTTCGACATCGCCTGGGCGTAGAGCACGACAGTGATGATGGTGCCGAGCTCGGCGAACCCGGATTGGTAGGCCCAGCCGCCGATCAGCAGGATCGCGCCGATCGGCAGCACGTACGACAGCTCCAGGCACGGCAGCCACGCGGTGAGCAGGAACCGGTGCCGCTTCTCGGCGTCCAGGGCCCGGCCCAGCACCTGCTCGTTGCGCGCGGTGCGGCGCCCGGCCAGCCGCAGGGCCGCGATGGTCCGCGCGCCCTCGACAGATTCGTGCGTGCTCGACTGGACTTCCGACCAGGACTCCGCGATCTGCTGGATGTTCGGCAGCGATCGCGGCAGGTACCACCGCGTGCTGAGGACCATCAGCGGCACGGCGACCAGCATCCCGCAGGCGAGCAGCGGCGAGGTGACGATCATCGCGGCACCGGTCAGCAGGATCGTGATCAGCGCGGTGGTGATCTCGGGCGCGGCGTTGCGGATCGTGTAGTCGAGCCGGTCGACGTCCGTGGTGGCACGGCTGAGCAGGTCGCCGGTGCCGGCCGCCTCGACGGTGCCCAGCGGCAGCCGCAGCGCGTGGCCGACCATGCTCTCGCGCGATTCCGCCAGCAGGTGCTCGCCGAGCATCGTCGCGCGCAGCCGAGCCGAGCGCGCCAGCAGCCCGCGGCGAGCAGGTCGACGTGCCCGGTGGTGGTGCCGGTGATCACCGAGTCGACGAGGTTGCCGAGGACCTGCGGGCCGATCAGCCCGACCAGCGTCGCCAGGCCGAACAGCAGCATCATCGCGGCGAACCGGCGGCGGTGCACCAGGAGGGTTCGCCAGACCCAGCGGCGAACCGCCGTCCCGTCCGCCAGCGGGAGCTTCGTCGTCATGCGCCGACCCCCGTGCGCCTCACCTGATCCGCCACCGCTGTCCATAGTGGACTTTGGCTGAGCACGACCGTGGTGCGGCCCCGGCGGAATTCGCTGACCCGCTCGGCGATCCGCGCCTCGGTGTGCGCGTCGACCGCCGAGGTCGGCTCGTCGAGGATCAGCACGTCGGCGTCCGTGCACAACGCGCGGGCGAGCAGCAAGCGCTGGCGCTGGCCGCCGGACAGCGAGCGGGCGCGCTCGTCCAGCAGCCCGTCGGCCGGCAGCGCGGACATCACGTCGTGCGCATCGGCCGCGTGCAACGCGCTGTCGACATCCACATCGGACTCGAGGTCAAGTTCGGCCCGCGCCGGTCCGGCGAACAGCAGGTCTTGGTTGTGCGCCAACACGATTCGGTGACGCGCCTCGTCCCGATCGACCTCGCGCAGCGGCACGCTACCGGCGATCGCCTCGTCGGCCAGGCGCTCGGCGAGGGCTTCCGCCTGCTCGCCAGCGTCGATCACGGTCAGCTCGCCCGCCGGGATCCGCAGCCCGGTCGCTTCGTCGAACAGGTCCAGCGGGCCCGGCGGCAGCGACTTCGGGTGCTTCGGCGACGGCAGTTCGGGCTCCAGCCGCAACAGCGCACGAATGCGACCAGCCGCGACGTGCCCGGCCGAAAACGCGTAGGCCGCCTCGGTGGCGGTGCGGACCGGGATCACCAGGAACGCCGACACGCCGTAGAACGCGACCAGTTCGCCGACGCTGATGGTGCCGTCCAGCGCCAGCCGCGCGCCGAGCCAAGTCACCAGCACCGTGACCAGGCCGGGCAGCAGGATCTCCGCACCGGCCAGCAGCGCCTCGAGCCGCCCGGCGGCGATCCCGGCGTCCCGGACCCGCCGGGAGGCGTCGACGAACCGCACGTGGAATCGGGACTCGCCGCCGACGCCGCGCAGGATCCGCAGGCCCGACACGATGTCCGACGCCTGGGCGCTGACCTGCGCCAACTGTTCCCGTTGCGCCTCGTTGCGGCGGCGCAGCGGGTTCAGCAGCGGCCCGATGCCCACGGTCGCCAGCGGCACGCCGATCAACACGACGACGCCCATTACGGGCGAGATCCACAGCACCATGATCGCGGCGACCGCGAAGGAAACCAGCGACCCGGTCGCCCGACCGATCACCTCGAACAGCCCGCCGACGCGGAAGACGTCCGACGCACCGACCGTGACCACCTCACCGGCCCGGACCTTGCGGGTCAGCGTGCCGCCGAGGCCCACCACATGGCCGAGCGCGATCCGCTGGGCGCCCGCCGTGCCGTGCAGCCAGAGCGTGTGCGCCGCCCAGGTCAGCACGCCGGCCGCGACCATCAGCGTGACGCCGAGCGCCAGCACGACCAGCACCCAGCGCAGCAGCGCGCCGCCGTCGGCGCCGCGGATCCCGGTGTCGATCGCCTGGCCGACGACCAGCGGCATCAGGGCGGTCGGCAGCATCCACGACGCGCCGGAAATTGTCGCGAGCGTCAGCAAGCCCGGCCGCTGCACCAGCAGAGACCAAAGGAATCGGAGCGAACTGGCACTGTTCGGAGTCATGGCGCGTTCAACGCTAGTGCGCGCGCGGCTCCGTGGCGATCGATTTTCCGCCCGCCGGGGTCAGAAGTCCCAGGTCGTTTCCACGAAATTCGCCTCGGTCGCTTCCCCCGAGCATTCCGGGCATTTGTCGGTGACCGGTTTCGAGCTCGGCACGCGGCCGCTCGGGGTGGGCTGCGGAACCTTCATCGAAACCCCGCAGAGGGACGGTATCGATTGCCCGGCGTACACCGCGCCGGGGCGAAGGGTGGTGGCATGCCGCACGGTCAGGCCCATGCCGACGATCCAGAAGACATCCTGCCGTTCGTCGCCGAACACGTCGATGACCATCCGTTCGAGTCCTTTTTTCGCGCCAACTCGGTGGCCCAACGATATGGTCGGAATTTCTCGCCGTCCAGCGCGGGCCGAATTATTTAGCTCTGGATTAATGTACCGCCCGCCGTCGTTCGGGTATTTCCGGACTCGCTCCGGGGATTACCTGCCGAAATGTTCGGCCCACGTGCAGAAGCGGCGGCCAGCTGCGCGTGCAGGGCTGGACCGAATGGGTGGGTGCCGAGAAGGATGCGGTCATGGTGACTCCCACCGGTAGCACGCTCACCCACCTCGAATGCACCGACTGCGGACAGACCTGCGACCCGGACGTACTGCGCGGGTTGTGCGCGAAATGCGGGAAAGTGCTCTACGCGCGCTACGACCTGGCGAAGGTGCCCCTCCATCCGGACGACCTCCAGGGGCGCGAACCCACCATGTGGCGGTATCGAGAGGTCCTGCCGATCCGCCACGAGGAGAACATCGTCAGCCTCGGCGAAGGCTTCACCCCGCTGCTGGCCGCGCCGCGGCTCGCCGCCGAGCTCGGCATCACCGACCTGCGCATCAAGGACGAAGCCCAGAACCCGACCGGCAGTTTCAAAGCGCGCGGCATGGCGGCCGCGGTGTCGCGCGCGCGGGAACTCGGCGCGAAGGTCGTCGCCGCGCCGTCCGCGGGCAACGCCGGTGGCGCGCTCGCCGCCTACGCGGCCCGCGCCGGGCTGGGCGCCGCGGTCGTGATGCCGTTCGACTGCCCACGCATCAACCAGGTCGAGGCCCGGGTCTCCGGCGCCGACACCTGGCTGGTCGAGGGGCTGATCGACGACGCCGGCCGGCTGGTCAAGGCCAGCGCCCCGGCCCGCGGCTGGTTCGACGTGTCCACCCTGAAGGAGCCCTACCGCGTCGAGGGAAAGAAGACGCTCGGCTACGAGCTCGCCGAGCAGTTCGGCTGGGAACTGCCGGACGTGGTGATCTACCCGACCGGCGGCGGCACCGGCCTGGTCGGCATGTGGAAGGCGTTCGCGGAGCTGGAAGAACTCGGCTGGATCGGCGGGAACCGGCCCCGCATGGTCGTCGTCCAGGCCGAAGGTTGCGCGCCGATCGTCCGCGCCCACGACGCCGGGGACCGGCATGCTCCACGGTGGACGGGCGCGGCGACCGACGCCAGCGGCCTTCGGGTTCCGGTGGCGGTGGGCGACTACCTGATCCTCGACGCGGTGCGCGGCTCCGGCGGCACCGCGGTGGCGGTGTCCGAGGAGGAGATGCGCGCGGCGACGCGCGAGATGGCGGCAGCCGAAGGCGTCTACCCGGCGCCGGAGGGCGCCGCGACGCTGGCCGCGCTGCGACGGCTGCGCAGCAGCGGAGCGGTGCGGGAGGCGGACCGCGTCGTGCTGTTCAACACCGGCGCGGGGCAGAAGTACCCGGACTTCGTTCCCGTCGACCTGCCCCGCATCGCCGCCGACTCCCCGCTCTGGGAATCCGGCCTCTAGGCGGCCGTTTCGGAGGCGATGGTCCGGGATGCGTTAGGGCGCTTTTGCAGCGGCGCAGCCGTTCAGCCCGCCCTCGTAACTTGCGCCGCTGCGGGTTCTCAGACGTCGCCCGGCGAGGACAGGCCCGATACCTGGTCATGCACAAGTCGGGGATCCCGGATTCCCGGCGGCGTCTGGGGATCCGCTACCCGCACCGCCACTCGGGACGAGTTCGGAAACAGCCCTTGAAGCGATGCAACCCCGTCCGGCCCGCCCCGTAAATAGCGGAGGTAGCGCGCAAAGGGCACCAACTGCATGCGGGTCGAAGGAAAAGCAGAAATGCGCACCTCGGCCAATCGTGGTTACCACTTTGGCGGCCACCCTGCCAACCCTGAGCTCACGCCCGCACTGACCCGGACGAGGTGAAGGGCGATGGGCACCAGGTGTCCCGCAGTTTCAATTGAAACCGGTGCTGGTGGACCGGGGGACCGCAGTTTCAATTGAAACTGCCGTCTGCCGAGGTGCCGTTCACCTGGCCCGCGCGTCTCCCGCGCGTCCCACCCGTCGCGTCGGTTGCGGCTTCCGGCATGGCGTGACCGGGGGAGTCGAACGGCCACACCACGCCGGTATCCTGGCTGTTCGTGACGGTCAAGCCCAGCATCCCGAACGTCCTCGCCGCCCGCTACGCCTCGCCCGAACTGGTCGAGCTGTGGTCCCCGCAGCACAAGATCGTCCTGGAGCGCAAGCTCTGGCTCGCAGTACTACGCGCCCAAGCCGACCTCGGCATCGACGTCCCCGCGCAGGCGGTCGCCGACTACGAGCGGGTCCTGGAGCAGGTCGACCTCGACTCCATCGCCGCCCGCGAGCGCGTCACCCGCCACGACGTCAAGGCCCGCATCGAAGAGTTCAACGCCCTCGCTGGCCACGAGCAGATCCACAAGGGCATGACCTCCCGGGACCTGACCGAGAACGTCGAGCAGCTGCAGGTCCGCCGCAGCCTGGAGCTCGTCCGCGACCGCACGGTCGCCGTCCTGGCGCGGCTGGGCAAGCTCGCCGGCGAGTACGGCGAGCTCGTCATGGCCGGTCGCTCGCACAACGTCGCCGCGCAGGCGACCACGCTCGGCAAGCGCTTCGCCACCGCCGCCGACGAGCTGCTCGTCGCCTTCCACCGCGTGGACGAGCTGCTCGCGCGCTACCCGCTGCGCGGCATCAAGGGCCCGGTCGGCACCGCGCAGGACATGCTCGACCTGCTCGGCGGCGACCCGGCGAAGCTCACCGAGCTGGAGCGCCGCGTGGCCGGCCACCTAGGCTTCGGCAGCACGCTGACCAGCGTCGGCCAGGTCTACCCGCGCTCGCTGGACTTCGAGGTGCTCACCGCGCTCGCCCAGCTCGCCGCCGCACCGTCCAACGTGGCCACCACGATCCGGTTGATGGCCGGGCACGAGCTGGTGACCGAGGGCTTCAAGCCGGGGCAGGTCGGCTCCAGCGCGATGCCCCACAAGATGAACACGCGGTCCTGCGAGCGGGTCAACGGCCTCGCGGTGGTGCTGCGCGGCTATGTGTCGATGGTCGGCGAGCTGGCTGGCGACCAGTGGAACGAGGGCGATGTGTCCTGCTCCGTGGTGCGTCGAGTGGCGCTGCAGGATGCGTTCTTCGCTTTCGACGGCTTGCTGGAGACGTTCCTGACCGTGCTCGAAGAGTTCGGCGCGTTCCCTGCGGTGGTCGCCCGCGAGCTCGACCGCTACCTGCCGTTCCTGGCCACCACGAAGGTGCTGATGGCGGCGGTGCGGGCCGGTGTTGGCCGGGAGACCGCGCACGAGGCGATCAAGGAGAACGCGGTCGCGGTCGCGCTGGCCATGCGCGAGCAAGGCGCGGAGCGCAACGACCTGCTGGACCGGCTCGCGGCCGACGACCGGCTGCCGCTGGACCGCGCCCAGCTGGACGCCCTGCTGGCGGATCGCCTCGCCTTCACCGGCGCGGCAGCCGCCCAGGTCGGCGACATCGTCGGGCAGATCGAGAAGATCACGGCCCGCCACCCGGAGGCCGCGGCGTACCGCCCTGCCGACATCCTCTGACGTCGCCCTAGATCCGCAATTTCCATTGAAATCGATCCTTCGATTTCAATGGAAATTGCGAAGGGGACGAACAGGCCGTTCGCCCCACACCGGCCGGCGAGGATGCGCCACTGGGCAAGACGAGCTTCCGAAAGCCTGCCGTCACGGCGAGTGGGTGTTGAAGAAGTCGAGTTCGCAGCGGGTCGCGTGCTGGAACAGGCGCAGGCAGCGGGCCCGGTCGCGCTCGTCGAGGTCCGCACCCACCCGGTCCAGTTCTCGGCACAGCCACCGGACCCAGGACTGGAAGTCCGGGTTGTTGTGCAGCGTGATCCACTCGGCGTGCACGAAGTTCTCCGGCAGCGCGGCTGGCGCGCGCATCGCCCACTCCAGGTAGGTCCACTCCGCGACAGTCAGCACCGTCAACACCTCGGCGTAGCTGCCGCGCGCGTTGGTGTCACTTATCAGCTCCCGGAACGCCACGGTCGCCTCGTCCAGCTTCGGACGCACCCGGTCCGCCTCGCCGACACCCAACGCGTCGAAAGCGCGCTGGAAGTAGGTGTTCTCCTCGCTGGTGACCACGGCGATGCTGCCCGCGATCGCCAGCCGCGACGAGTACCGGTCCGCCTTCGCCAGCGCGGAACCGAGCAGCGCCAGGAAGTCGTCGACGAACTGGTAGTCCTGCACGAGGTAGGAGCGCATCGACGTGACCGGCACCAGCCCGTCGAACAGGCCCTGGGTGAACGGGTGCGTGACGACCGCGGTCCAGTCGGGCTCGCTGCGCTGGCGGAGCCAGTCGGTGAATGTCTCGGTCACGAAGTCCTCCTGTGCTCGGGCTGGTCCGGACGACCCACGTCGGGTTCTTACCACCGCCCGTGTGCGAGCACCCGGGGCCCGGTGCGAGACAATCCGCACGTGGTTGCAATCGCCGATTACCCTCAGATCGCGGCAGGCAAGGTTCGCCAGCTGCACGCCGTGGACGACGAACACCTGCTGCTGGTCGCCTCCGACCGCATCTCGGCGTACGACCACGTGCTCGACACGCCCATCCCGGACAAGGGCCGGGTGCTGACCGCGATGAGCGTCTTCTGGTTCGAGCTGCTCGCCGACGTGACGCCGAACCACCTGGTCGCCGCCGACGACCCGCGCATCCCCGCCGAGGTGCGCGGCCGGGCCCTGCTGGTAAAGCGGCTGGAGATGCTGCCGGTGGAGTGCGTGGCGCGCGGCTACCTGACCGGCTCCGGGCTCGCCGACTACGAGCGCACCGGCGCGGTGTGCGGGGTGCAGCTGCCAGCCGGGCTCACCGAGGCGTCCGAGCTGCCTGAGCCGATCTTCACCCCGGCGACCAAGGCCGAGATCGGCGAGCACGACGAGAACGTGAGCTTCGAAGCGGTCGCCGCGCAGCTGGGCGCGGAGCGTGCCGCGGAGCTGCGCGACCTGACGCTGCGGGTGTACCGCCGGGCGGCGGAGCACGCGCGCGGGCGCGGGGTGATCCTGGCGGACACGAAGTTCGAGTTCGGCCTCGCCGGCGACGGTTCGCTGGTGCTCGGCGACGAGGTGCTCACGCCCGATTCGTCGAGGTACTGGCCGGCGGACGGGTACGAGCCCGGCAAGGTTCAGCCGTCGTTCGACAAGCAGTTCGTGCGCAACTGGCTGACCTCGCCCGCGTCCGGGTGGGACCGCGCGGCCGACACCCCGCCGCCTCCGCTGCCGGACGACGTCGTCGACGCCACCCGCGCCCGATACGTCGAGGCCTACGAGCGGATCACCGGCCAGTCCTTCGCCGACTGGCTCGCCCCTGCGGAGTAAGCCGGAGCCACCCGACCCGGGCGTGACTTCTCGCGAAATCGCGGCCGTCGGGCCTTCGGCGGTCGGCTGCTTTCGCCCAGCAGGGGAATGCCCCGGCGTGTCGGCGTCCCCACATGCCGGGGCGTGCCGAAAGTGGGCGATGTGGAGGTTCGCCGGATTTGCGCCGGGGCGACACCTGGCGGTCAGGTCGCGGACACCCTGGCCAGGCCGAATGAGGGACCGTGAGCACGCCGCTCGTCGTGTCGTTGTCCGGCCTCGGTCTCCGGGTGCTGGACCAGTGCGCGGATTTCGCCGCCGCACTGGACAGCCGCCAGGTCCCGTTGTCCCTGCTGATCTCGCCGCACCCCGATCATCGCGAAGCCCGTAGCCCGCAGTCCCCGGTGCTGCACTGGGTGGCCGAGCGCCTGGCGCGGCGCGATGCCGTCAGCCTGCACGGCTTCGCCCGGGTGTCGCCGGGCCTGCGCGCCCGCCTCGCGCCCGCTCGCCTTCCGGCGCACGAAGCCGGGCTCCGGCTGGCTGCGGCGTCGGCCGTGCTGGAGCAATCCGGGTTGCGGACGAACACCTTCATCCCGCCGCGCTGGCTCAGCTCGCCCGGCACGGTCACCGCGTTGCAGCGGCGCGGCTTCTCGGTCTGCGCGGACGCGATGGCGGTCCGCGAACTCGCGACCGGAAGGGTGCACCGGGCGCGGATCCGGATGCTGGGACCGGGCGAGCGGGTCGAGCCGTGGTGGTGCCGCGCGCTCGTGCTGGGGGTGGGGCGGGCGGCCAGGCGCGGCCAGTTGGTCCGGCTCGCGCTGGACGCCGCTGAACTGCGGAAACCGGGTGCTCGGCAGGCGGTGCTGGACGCCATCGATCTGGCGCTGCACCACGGTGCCCGACCGGTCACCTATGCCTCGTTCGCCCGCGGGTCGGTGCACCTCGGAAGCGGATGAGAAGCCCTTCATCCGACCTTCAGGGCCGCCTCATGGCGAGCCCCCGATGCTGGTCCTCGTCAGGGAAGCGATCCCAGCGAACGACGCGGGATCGGCCGCGCCGGTGTCGGCGGACGACCAGCACGACGATCACCAGCACGGCGTCGACGACCAGGACGACCGCGACGACTGACACCACCCGTCCCGCCACAGGCGTAGCGGGCCGGTCGTCTCCGGTGCGCAGCTTCCGAACCTGCGAGGACCAGGCGCCCCACCTGGAGCGAGCGGTCCGCGTGCGCCGTCAGTCGGCGGGGGAGTTCGGCCGCACGTGGGTCACAGCGCGGTCTGGGTGCCCTTGGGCAGGACCTCGACGGCGGTGTCCTTCGGGCCGAGCTGCTCGAACATGCGGTAGTGCATCTGCGGCATCGCCAGCACCGCTTCGTGGATCGGCACCGCCACACGCGGCGCCACCGCGCGCAGGAAGTCGACCGCTTCGGAGAGCTTCAGCCACGGTGCCCCGGTCGGCACGCCGAGCACGTCGATCCGCTGCTCGGGCACGAAGAACGAGTCGCCGGGGTGGTAGAAGGCGCCGTGGTCGACGACATACCCGATGTTGTCGATGACCGGGATGTCCGGGTGGATCACGGCGTGGGTGCCGCCGACGACGTTGATCGCCGCGCCACCCAGCTCCAGCGACTCGCCGGGCCGCGCGGTGGTCGCCGCCAGCCCCTTCTCGGCGACCGCCGACGCCGAACCCGGGTCGACGACCAGGCGGGTGTCCGGGTTGGCCGAGAGCAGGGCGGGCAGCCGGTCGAGGTCCAGGTGGTCGAAGTGCTGGTGCGTGATCAGCACGGCGTCGAGGTCCCGGAGGTCCTCGAAGTCGGCGGCGAACTTGCCGGGGTCGATGAGCAGCCGCGCCGAGTCGGTCTCGATCAGCACGCAGGCATGTCCGAAGTGGGTGATCTGCACGGTGTTTCCTTCCTAGCTGTGCCAGCAACCCCACTCTTCCACGACCTACCCGCCCCCCGGCGGAAGCCCGACGAACCCCACGATTCCGACTGGTCACCCGCGACCACCCGGCCACGTCCCCCCAAGGGGACCGCGATTTCAATGGAAATCAGAGGTCCGATTTCCATTGAAATTGTGGAGGTTGTCCACGGCCGTCGGCGTGTCGGGGTGCAACACGCCGACAATCCGCGATTTCCTTTGAAATCTTTTTCATCCTGGTCGATCCGCCGCCGCGACGCTTGAAGTCTCACGACGCCAGGTCGTCGCATGCGCCGAAGGTGCTTAGCCGACCCCCGCAGCTTGCACCGCCGCGCGTCACCAGGTGCGGTGTGGGAGGTTGGCGAGGAGTTCGGCCTCCTCGGCCGGGGTGAGCCCGGCGCGGCGCTCCCGGTCCAGGCCGAGTTCGCGTTCGGTTTCCAGTGTCGCCAATGCCGTCTCGGCGATCGGCCGGATGCGCAGCCCGGCGTCCAGGCTCGGGCTGATGTCGCGCGAGACGAGGCCTTGCCAGCTCTGCGGCAGCCAGAGCGGCAGCGATTTCGGGCCCATCCACGGCTGCACGCCCGCCTCGGTCAGGTCTTCCGGCGGGACGGCCACGAGCTCGGTGCCCGGCGGCGCGACGGCCTCGGCGATCTCCTTCAGCAGCGTGCCCAGCGGCATGACCGGGCTGGAGCCGTCGAAGGTCCCGGTGCTGCCGTTCGCCGCCGCGTCGAGGATCCAGTTCGCCAGGTCGCGGACGTCGGCGTGCTGAGCCGGGTGGTCGCGTTCGTCCGGCACGAGCACCCGGCCGCCGCGCGCCAGCCGCGCGGGCCAGTAGCCGAACCGGTCCGAGGTGTCGTTCGGCCCGGTGATCAGGCCCGGACGCAGCACGAAGGCCCGGTCCCCGACCTCGGCACGCACCGCGTTCTCGCAGGCCACCTTGACGCCGCCGTACGACTCGGGGGTGCTCACGTCGTCGGAGTCGGTGATCGGCTCCTGCAGCGGGGCGTCGGTGCTCTGGCGGGTCGTTCTGGTGTCCGCGTAGGCGTTGATGGTGGACACGAACGTCCAGTGCCCGGCCTTCGCGCTCAGGACATGGAGCGCCTCCCGCACCCACCGGTAGTTCCGCGCCACGTCGACGACCGCGTCGAACCGCTCCCCGGCGAGCGCGCCGAGGCCCTGATCCCGATCCACCGGCGCGAGCGTCGCGCCGTCGGGAATGCCGCCGCTCGTGCCGCGGGCCGCGCAGATGACGTCGTGCCCACGTCGAACCGCCTCGGCCGCCACCGCGTGACCGAGGAAGACCGTCCCGCCCAGTACCAAGATCCGCATGCCGGAACCCCGCCCCCCCACCGGACCTGGCATCGCGATCGTTCTCGCTACCGGTGAATGCCTTACGCGATCAGCTGAACTTCCACGGGTGAGGGGCACCCGTGCCCGGTTGCCCGGTTGCCGGGTGTTGGGTGCCCCTCGCTCAACCCCCGGAGGGGCGGGTCACTTGGTGACGGTGATCTTCATCGTCGGTCCGGCGCCGCCGCCGATGCGGGTGTGCACGTCGTACTCGCCCGGCGGGACGTCCGCGATGGTGGCCACTGCCTCGGCCCGGCCGTCGCGGTCGTTCACGATCTGGGCCAGGCCCTCGTCCGCGCCGAACGGGTGGGCCTCGTTGCGCACGAACGCCGCCGACGAGATCCAGTTGACCCCCTCGGCACCGTGCTCCAGCCGCAGGACCAGCGTGTTGCCCGCCCGGACCTGCGCCTTGTCGGCGGTCAGCAGCGGATCCGCCGGCGCCGCGGCCACCGGCGCGAAGCTCGGAGCGGCCATCGCCGGAACGGTGGTGGTCAGCGCGAGGCCGGTGAGCAGACCGGCCGCCAGCAGCGTCTTGAATGTGCGCATGGGTATGCGTTCCCCCTAGATAACCTGCGATCAACGCAGGGGTTTTGGTTTCCCCGGACATATAGACGGCGGAACGACCCAAAGGTTTAGACAATCGACGTAAATGTGACGCAAGACACGCGTGAATGCGTCGGTGGTGAGCCACGCCGCACCCGTGGCCCCTGCTGCGAAGAGTGAACTCCCAGCTCAGTTACCCTTTGGCGGTACTGCTGGCCATCCGCCGGGGTCCCGGCGGATCTGCACGGAAACCGGGAGCAGCACCCGTGGCCCGAGTCGTTGTCGACGTCATGCCGAAGCAGGAAATCCTCGATCCGCAGGGACAGGCGGTGGCCAACGCGCTGCCCCGTCTCGGTTTCGACGGCATCACCGAAGTCCGCCAGGGGAAGCGGTTCGAGCTGGAGGTCGCCGACGACGTCGACGACGACACGCTCGCCAAGATCGCCGAGACGTTGCTGGCCAACCCGGTCATCGAGGACTGGACCGTCCGCCGGGTGGAAGCATGAGCGCGAAGATCGGCGTGATCACCTTCCCCGGCACCCTCGACGACGTCGACGCCGCTCGCGCGGTGCGCCGCGCCGGTGCCGAATCGGTCGCCCTCTGGCACGCCGACCACGACCTGAAGGGCGTGGACGCGGTGGTCGTGCCCGGCGGTTTCTCCTACGGCGACTACCTGCGCTGCGGCGCGATCGCGAAGTTCGCCCCGGTGATGACCGAGGTCGTCGAGGCCGCGCGCAAGGGCATGCCGGTGCTCGGGGTGTGCAACGGCTTCCAGATCCTGTGCGAGTCCGGGCTGCTGCCCGGAGTGCTGACCCGCAACTCGGGCCTGCACTACGTCTGCCGCGACCAGTGGTTGAAGGTGGAGAACAACGGCAGCGCCTGGACCACCCGCTACGACGCGGGCGCCGAGCTGCTGATCCCGATCAAGCACGGCGAGGGCAACTACATGGCCGATGAGGCCGTCCTCGACGAGCTCGAAGGCGAAGGCCGGGTGCTGTTCCGCTACGCAGGCGAGAACCCGAACGGTTCGCAGCGCGACATCGCGGGTATCACCGACGCGCGCGGGCGGGTCGCGGGCATGATGCCGCACCCCGAGCACGCGATCGACGCCCTGACCGGCCCCACCGACGACGGCCTCGGCATGTTCCTGTCCGTTCTGGATGCACTGGTGGCAGCGTGAGCAACTTGGCAAAGGTGGACAGCGTCGACCACGCGAAGTCCACACCGGACACCGCCCAGCCGTTCCGCGAGCTCGGGCTGAAGGACGACGAGTACGCCCGGATCAGGGAGATCCTGGGCCGCCGGCCCACCGAGGCCGAGCTGGCCATGTACTCGGTGATGTGGAGCGAGCACTGCTCCTACAAGTCGTCGAAGGTGCACCTCAAGTACTTCGGCGAGACCACCACGGACGAGATGCGCGAGAAGATGCTCGCGGGCATCGGCGAGAACGCCGGCGTGGTCGACATCGGCGACGGCTGGGCGGTCACGTTCAAGCTGGAAAGCCACAACCACCCGTCCTACGTGGAGCCCTACCAGGGCGCGGCTACCGGCGTCGGCGGCATCGTCCGCGACATCATGGCTATGGGCGCCCGGCCGGTCGCGGTCGCCGACCCGCTTCGCTTCGGCCCGGCCGACGCCCCGGACACCAAGCGCGTGCTGCCTGGCGTGGTCGCCGGGGTCGGCGGCTATGGCAACTGCCTGGGGCTGCCGAACATCGGCGGCGAGGTCGTCTTCGACGAGTGCTACGCGGGCAACCCACTGGTCAACGCCATGTGCGTCGGCGTGATGAAGGTCGAGGACCTGCATCTCGCGCACGCCAGCGGCAAGGGCAACAAGATCATCCTGTTCGGCGCGCGCACCGGCCTGGACGGCATCGGCGGCGTGTCGGTGCTGGCGTCGGAGACGTTTGACGGCGACGAGAGCGGCACCGGTCGCAAGAAGCTGCCCAGCGTGCAGGTCGGCGACCCGTTCGCCGAGAAGGTACTCATCGAGTGCTGCCTGGAGCTGTACCACGCGGGCCTGGTCGTGGGCATCCAGGACCTCGGCGGTGCGGGCCTGTCCTGCGCCACCTCGGAGCTGGCGTCGGCCGGTGACGGCGGCATGCGGGTGGACCTGGACCAGGTCCCGCTGCGCGCGACCGGGATGAACCCCGCGGAGATCCTCTCCAGCGAGTCGCAGGAGCGGATGTGTGCCGTCGTGGAGCCGGCCAACGTGGACGCCTTCATGGCGGTCTGCCGCCGCTGGGACGTCACCGCGACGGTCATCGGCGAGGTCACCGACGGCGAGAACCTGGAGATCTACTGGCACGGCGAGCTCGTGGTGGACGTGCCGCCGCGCACCGTCGCGCACCAGGGCCCGGTGTACGAGCGCCCGGTCGAGCGGCCCGCCGAGCAGGACCTGGTCGTCGCGGACAACGCGAACACGCTGGCCCGCCCGTCCACTCCGGCCGAGCTGCGGGAGACCATCCTGCGGATGGTGGCGTCGCCGAACCTGTGCTCCCGGGCGTGGGTCACCGACCAGTACGACCGGTACGTGCGCGGCAACACCGTGCTGGCCCAGCCGTCGGACGGCGGCGTGCTGCGCATCGACGAGGAGACCGGGCGCGGCATCGCGGTCGCCACCGACTGCAACGCCCGCTACACCCGGCTCGACCCGTACGCGGGCGCGCAGCTGGCGCTGGCCGAGGCCTACCGCAACGTGGCGACCACCGGTGCGACGCCGGTGGCGGTCACCAACTGCCTGAACTTCGGTTCGCCGGAGGACCCGGGCGTGATGTGGCAGTTCCAGCAGGCGGTGCGCGGCCTTGCCGACGCCTGCCAGGAGCTGGGAATCCCGGTGACCGGTGGCAACGTCAGCTTCTACAACCAGACCGGCGCGAAGCCGATCCTGCCGACGCCGGTGGTCGGCGTGCTGGGCACGATCGACGACGTGACCCGCCGCATCCCCACCGGAATCGGTGGCGAGGAAGGCGAAACGCTGCTGCTGCTCGGCGAGACCCGCGAGGAGTTCGGCGGCTCGGAGTGGGCGCTCGTCACCCACGACCACCTCGGCGGCGTGCCGCCGAAGGTCGACTTGGCGCGCGAGAAGCTGTTGGCGGAGATCGTGGTCGCGGGCTCCCGCGACGGCATGATCTCGGCGGCGCATGACCTCTCCGAGGGCGGCCTGGCGCAGGCGCTGGTGGAGACGGCGCTGGTCGGCGAGTGCGGTGCGCGGGTGGTCCTGCCGGAGGGCGCGGACCCGTTCGTCTGGCTGTTCTCCGAGTCGGCGGGCCGGATCCTGGTGGCGGTCCCGCGCACCGAGGAGCTCCGCTTCACGGACATGTGCACGGCCCGGGGCCTCCCGTGGGCCAAGGTCGGTGTCGCGGACGCGGGCTCCCAGAGCCTGGACATCCAGGACGTCGCGGATATCCCCCTGGCGGAACTCCGTGAAGCCTGGGAAGGAACCCTCCCAGCGCTGTTCGGCTGATCCCGAGCTGTCCTGAGCTGATGCGAACGGCCCGTTCACCTCGTCTATCGAGGCGAACGGGCCGTTCGCTGCATCGGCTAGTCGAAGACGCCGCACTTGACGGCGCCGATGAACCGGTGCCAGGTCCGCCCCGGCACGGTTAAGTGCTCGCCGTCGCGGTCTTTCGGGTCGCGGATCCCACCAGCGTCGGCCCCGAGCCTGACCTCGACGCATGTGCCCTGTTCTTGAGAGTGGGTGGACTTCCGCCAGCCCACCTCGACGCAGGTGTTGTTTGGCCCGCTATAGCTGGACGTCCGCCAGATTCCATCGTTGCACCTCTCATGTTCTGGCTTCAGGTGGGCACTCTGGTCCTGGTCAACGTGCTGATCGCGAGGATGCTGCTGGTCCGCGCTCCGCGCGCGCAGCACGCCGGGGCCGGTGATGGCGCGCTCAGTGTGTGGCAGCTGATCAGAAAGATCGAAGCCGAACGACAACGGGAAGTCCTGGCCACCGGGCGGCATCATCTCAGCGCCGAGACCCTTGCGCGCCTGCGTATCTGACCGTGAGACCTGGTCCGGTGCATCCCCCTCCGCTCGCCGAACCTCATGGTTGCCGGGCGCTCCGCACCCCCGACCACCGTTCTCGGGTTACGCGCGTCCGGCTTTCCAGCCGTCGGGGAGGGTGGCTTCGCGGTCCGCGTTGGTCGTGATGCCGGTGTTCTGGACTTCGCCGTGGAAGGTCGCGCCGGAGAGGTCGACGTCGTGCTCGAAGTGGACCGTGCGGAAGTCGGCCGGGCCTTCGAAGACCGAACCCGCCCAGGCGGGGGATGTCCGGTCGGTGAAGCGGCTGTCGGAGAACTTCACGGGGCCCTTGAAGCGGGTTCGCTCCACGCTTACCCGACCGTGGAACTTGACGCCGCTGAACCAGGCGCGGTCGTGGAAAACCGCGTCGTCGCAGTAGAACCGGCCCGATATCCGGCCCGACCCGAGGGAGGTCCCGGTGAACCACACCGGGCCGTGGAACTCGCTGCGGCTGAAGTTGTTGCTGCTGAACAGTTGTCCGTAGCGCAGGATCAGCGTGCCGACCTTCCGGTCGCTCAGGTCGAAGTACTCCAGCAGGGCACCAGTGAGATCGAGGTCGTATTGCGGTGCGTCCTGGTCATCCGCACGCGGTAAGAGGTCGGCGATCAAGCGTTGCGCCGTGAGCCGGATAACGAGCTTGCGCTCGGCGAGATGCGCTTCACGCTGCGACCAGTCGTTGTCTTCGGCGTTGCCGTAACGAGGATGCAGGAACGGCCGCCGCAGGTACGAGCACAGCACGTCCAGCACGGTCTGGATGTAGCCGGGGTTGCTGCGGGCGAGGCCGGCGAGGGCGTGCAGCGCGCCGACCCGGACCTGATCCGCCTCGTGCCCGAGCAGCTCCACGGCTCGCGCGAAGCGTTCGTCGGCGACCCGGTCCCGGTCGAGGTCGGCGCGCCGGGTCTCCAGTTCGTGCCGGGCCCGTTCGACCTCCTGGCGCTGTTCTTCGACGCGCCGGCGCCGGTCGTTGAGCCAGAGCGCGTAAAGCGCGACGACGGAGCCCGCGGCGAGGCCGCCGGTGCGCAATGCATCGGCGCCGGTGGTCCGCGAGTCGAAAATCAGCAGCGCGATGCTGACGCCGACCAGCACCACGACGGCGATGCTGACAGTCGCGACCAACCCGATCTTGCGCTCACTCATTCGAGGGATTCTGCCGGGGTGCGATCAATTGCGCGTGGCGGTTCCCGGAACCGGCCAGGCTGACGGCAATCGCGACTTGTCGTCGAACTCGACGTCGTCCAGCAACGGCATCGGGACGGGATCGGCGAAGTTGAGGTCGGCGGTCCCGAGGAAGCGTGCGTGGCGGAGATCCAGCGCGGCTCCGCATATCGCGCCGCCGAAGTACGCACCGTCCCGGCAGACGACGTGCTTGACGTCCACGTCCCCGTCGAACCGGGTGCGTTCGAATCCGCACGGGCCGTGGGCGAGCATCCCGCGCAGCTCCAGCTTCCCCCTGAACTGCACGTCCTCTGCTCTGATCCGGGCGAGGAAGACGCTGTCCCGGAAGTGCACCGAACCGTGAAAGACGGCGCGGTTGAGGTTCGTGGTGTGCCGGAACCGGCACCGGTAGGCGGCGACCCGACCCACCACCCGATCGCTCAGATTGAACCGCTCAAGCAAGGCGCGCGTCAGATCCAGGTCGTAGATCACGGGGTCCGGGTCGGTGGTGTTCGGCAGCAGGTCCCGGATCAGCCGCTGCGCGGTCTGCCGGACGTGCCGCTCGCCCTCCAGCTCCGGGGTGATTTCCGACCACTCCTCGGGGTCGGGCGACAGCTCCTCCGGGGTCGTCCACTTCGGATGGCGGAAAGGGCGCCGCAGGTACGAGCACAGCACGTCGAGCACGGTCTGCGTGTGCTCGGGGTGACTGCGGGCCAGCCCCGCCAGCGAGTGCAGCGCACCGACCCGGACCTGGTCGGCTTCGTTGCCGAGCAGCTCCACCGCCCGGGCGAAGCGCTCGTCGGCCGCGCGGTCCCGGTCCTGGTCGGTCCGCCGGTCCTCCAGGGCCTGCCGTTGCTGTTCGAGCGCGTAGCGCTGCCGATCCAGCTCCTGCCGCTGGGTTTCGAGCTCCTGCCGCTTCTCCTCGACGCGTCGGCGCCGGTCGTTGAGCCAGAGCGCGTACAGCGCGACGACCGAGCCTGCGGCCAGTCCACCGGTTCGCAGCGCGTCGGCGCCGCTCGTCCGCGGGTCGAAGGCCAGCAAGGCGACGCTGACGCCGACGAGCACCACGACGGCGACGGCGATCGTCGCCACCAACCCGATCTTGCGGTCACCCATGCGAGGGATTCTGCAACGGCAGGTCCCGAACTAGGGGAGCGATCGCCGAAGCGGTGCGAGAAGGAGATCGGGGTCCGGCGGCGGTCCGGCGGGGACGGCACTGCGCGGTGCCGGATGACCCGGCACCGCGCCGTTCTCGCGTCAGCCGTTGGCCAGCGCTTGGAGGCGGTCGTACGCGCCGTTGAACGTGTTCTTGTCCAGTGGCGACGACGTGTACTGCCAGATCGTCCAGATACCCCATTTGTAGGGCAGCTGTCCGACGTTGCTCGCGTAGCGGGCGACCCACAGGGGGTTGGTCGAGCTGAAGTCCCCGCCCACGCAATGGTTCCACCAACTGGTGCTGGTGTAGATGACCGGCCAGCGCCCGGTCCGCGAGTGGTAGGTGTCGCTGAAGTCCTTGATCCAGGCGGTCATCCCGCTCTTGGACTTGCCGTAGCAGGTGGCGCCGTACGGGTTGTACTCCATGTCCAGCGCGCCCGGCACGGTCTTGCCGTCCTTGGACCAGCCGCCGCCGTTGTCCACGAAGTAGTTGGCCTGCGCGGCGCCGCTGGAGCGGTCCGGCAGCGCGAAGTGGTACGCCCCGCGGATCATGCCCACGTTGTAGGAACCGTTGTACTGCTGGGCGAAGTACGGGTTCTTGTAGCTCGTGCCCTCGGTCGCCTTGACGTAGGCGAACCGCATGCCCTGATCCCACCAGGACTTCCAGTTCACGTTGCCCTGGTAGCTGGCGACGTCCATGCCGGCCACTGTGGCCAGCGGATCGATGTCCGGGGTCAGCAGCGGGTCATCGCCGCCGCCCTCGTGTATGCGGATCTGCGAGCCCATCGTGGCGTTGGTCTCGGTTCCGCTCGGCGGTTCTTCGGTCACCTGCGTGCTCATCGCGCTTTCCCTTCCCGGAAAGGGTGTGCTGGCTTGCGCGGGCGAGCACAGGAGAAGAACGCCTGCGCAGACAACCGATATTAAGGAGATCAGGTGTAATCGGCGACCACGTCCACTCGGAAGGTTCATCGATGCCTCTCGGGGGTGTAGTTGCGGTGCGTCGTTGGGGGCCGCGCGTCGTACCCCGAAAGTGTGGCGAAGGGTTTTCGCGGGATGTAGTTCCTGTGTTAGTTTTTGACCAGAATGGCTCAATCCGGACACCGTGTGTGAACCGCGGGTCCTCCCGGGCATAGTTCTGGGCCGCGCACAACCTCTTGGGCTGGCTGTGCGTCGAAAACATCAGATGTATTAGGAATGCGGCGCTGCGCGCGATCAACTGGTTGCGGACGGTAGCTGCAGAACGGGGCTTGGTCACCCGGATGGCCTGCTCGAACGAGGTGTACAGCTACCTCGGGTGCCGTACATGATGTTCGACCGCCGGACCGGTCCGGTCGTATGCTCCGAACGAACGGCCCAGGCGAGTAGGACGAGTGGAGGGCGCCCAGGCATGACTGGCTGGACAGCGCCGGTGCCCAGCGCTCACGAGGTGGTCGCCGAGGTGAACCGAGCCGACCGACGACGCTTCGCGGCTGTCTGGGCGCAGGCCCTGATGGGCACCAGCTACGTGCCGATGACCAGCGCCGAGGTCGAAGGTCGGCTGTACGGCTACACGGACCGCCTGGTCGACGCGCTGCTCAACGATCCGTTCGACCCGTCCGCCGCGCGGTCGGTCGGAGTGGACCTGGTCGCGGTGCACTTCACCAGCGCGGAGTCGCTGGCCCGCACCGTCGACCTGATCGGCGACGAGATCCTGGACATCCTGCGGCTGGGCAGCAGTCCCGGCTGGCGCAGGCGTGTGGCCGCGCTGCAGGGCGAGCTGTGCTCCGGCTTCCTGCAGGCCGCCCGCAAGCGGACCCTGGACGAGCAGGAGGCGATCCGGCAGGCCGTGCTGGACGCGCGCGACGCGGTCGAGCAGGCGCTGCGCACCAGCGAGGCCAGGTTCCGCGCGATCTTCGCCGAGGCCGCGATCGGCATCGGCATCGGCGACATGGACGGCCGGATACTCGAGGTGAACGACTCGCTGACGCGGATCATGGGGCGGACCACGGAGGAACTCCGCCGGATGATGGTGCAGGACATGATGCACCCGGACGACCTCGACAGCACCTGGCGGATGTACGAGGAGCTGGTGCACGGCGAACGCGACCAGTTCCGGGCGGAGAAGCAGTTCAAGCGCCCCGACGGTGCCACCGTGTGGACCGAGCTGATCGTGTCCCTGGTCCGCGGCGAGGACGGCCTGCCGCTGTACCAGGTGGCGCTGATCGAAGACGTCACCGACCAGCGGATGCTGCAGGAACGCCTGCGCCACCAGGCGATGCACGATCCGCTGACCGGACTGCCCAACCGGGCGCTTTTCCTGGAACGGCTCACCGGGGTGCTGCACGCGCACGAGTCCGGCGTGCGGGTCGCGCTGTGCTACATGGACCTCGACGGCTTCAAGGTCATCAACGACAGCCTCGGCCATCACGTCGGCGACGACCTGCTGCGGGCGGTCGCCGACCGGCTCGCCGCCGTGGTGCACGGAGCCGACCGGCTGGTCGCGCGCATGGGCGGCGACGAGTTCGTGATACTGATCCAGAACTCGCTCGGCACCGAGCAGGCCGTCGAGATCGCCGACACCGTGCTGAACGCGCTGGACGAGCCGATCCGCATCGGTGGCCACGAGCTCTCCGTGTCGGCCAGCATCGGCATCGTCGAGCGTCCGGTGTCCGGGCAGACCCCGGCCGAGCTGATGCGCGACGCCGACGTGACGCTGTACTGGGCGAAGTCCGAGGGCAAGAGCCGGTGGGCGCTGTTCGACCCGGACCGCAACGCCACCGAGGTCGCGCAGTTCCACCTCTCGGCGAAGATGCCCGCCGCGCTGGAGCGCGAAGAGTTCTACGTGGACTACCAGCCGCTGATCGGGTTGCGCGACTTCAGAGTGGTCGGCGTCGAGGCGCTGGTCCGCTGGGCGCATCCGGAGCTGGGACGGTTGGGACCGGACCGGTTCATCGGGCTGGCCGAGGAGACCGGGCTGATCGTGGCGCTCGGGCGCTGGGTGCTGCGGGAGGCGTGCCGGCAGGCGAAGCAGTGGCAGGACGACTTCGGGGCGGCGGCGCCGTTCGTCAGCGTCAACCTGGCGGTGCGGCAGTCGCGGGACCCGAACCTGGTGGCCGACGTCGCGGAGATCCTGGCCGAGACCGGGCTGGGGTCGTCCCGGCTGCAGCTGGAGCTCACCGAGAGCGCGATCATGGGCACCGCCGACGAGCCGCTGGACGCCCTGCGCGCGCTGTCCCGGATGGGCGTGCGGATCGCCATCGACGACTTCGGCACCGGGTACTCGAACCTGGCCTACCTGCGGCATCTCCCGGTGCACGAGCTCAAGATCGCGGGCTCGTTCATGGAGGGCCTGCGGGACGCGGAGCGGGCCGACCCGGTCGACGCGCGCATCGTCGGCACGCTGGTGGACCTCGCGCACGCCTTAGGCCTGACCGTCACGGCAGAAGGCGTGGAGACCCAGGCGCAGGCCCGCCGGATGGCGGACATCGGCTGCGAGACCGGCCAGGGCTACCTCTTCGCCCGCCCCGGATCACCCGAAGAAATAACAACTTTCATCGCCGAACACCTGGATTGAGGTGTTCCAGGCTCGCCTTGCTTGGCGGTGCGGGTGGCGGAACCGCAGACGCCGCCTGGCTCCGGGATCCCCGACTTGCGCACCAATACGCGGCATCGGGGCTGTCCTCGCCAAGCGACGTCTGAGAACCTGCGGCGGTGCAGGTTGCGAGGGTGGGCTAACGCCTTCGGCGCTTGCGGTGCGGAAGTCGTTCGAAGACCTCCTCCCTGGGACGAGGTTTCCGCAGATCAGGGGTCGTGAATGGGTGGGGGCCATGACGTTGGAAAGTGCTTGTGGGCTTTGATCAGGTGCCGTTGCGGCGGCTCTTGCGGTCGCGGGTCATGCCGCCGAAGAGGACCGCCAGGTGCCGCAGCACGCGGTGCCCGCAGATTCAATTGAAACTGGGATCCGCGATCAGCCGTGTTGTGCTGCGGCTTGGGCGAGAACTGCGTGCGGGATGACCGCTTGGATCGCGTCGTTCAGATTCAGGCCCAGGTCGAGGCCGTTGAGCAGTTCCGGCACCGCCCGCCCTGGCACCCGGCGGAATCCCGGCCAGTCCGCCGGAACCCGGGAGGCCGAGGTGCAGGCCGGGACCAGCTGGCTGCCGTCGGACATCTCCGCGGTGTAGATCATCGGGTCGTCCGCGCTCGGCGCGTAGAGCAGCACCTCGGCGGCGAGCACCGCCGCAGGCAGCTCGGACTCCGGGAGCTCGCCGGCCGCGATCCGGGCCAGCACGTGCTCCAGCTCGTTGGTCGGTTCCTGCTGGTTCGCCGCGAGCTCGGACGGCTGGTACGCGTCGTTGAACTGGAAGCGCTCGTCGATCTCGCCGTCGGCGTCGATGCGGTAGGCGCCGACGATGCCTTCCGGCGGCACCTCCTCGCCGTCGGCGGCGTAGCCGGGGTCGGCGATGTACAGCCAGCTGTCGGGGTTCTGCTTGGCGTGCTCCCGCATTTCCGCGCTGATCGGCGGGGCGGGACGGTCGACGGGCTGGGACATCGGGAACTCCGTACCTGTTGATCTGGGCGCCGGCGTGGATGCCGGGCGCGCTTCCGAGGGTGCCAGCACCGGGTAACGCGCTAACGGACGGTCCCGAACCAGCCGTTCCGAGGTGCCGGTCGGACGGGTCCAGGGGCAGACTGACTAGAAGGGCCAGGGGGAGGAGGCGGCGATGATCGGCCAGCGGGAAGCGTTGCGGATGTTCGGGTGCGAGGTCTTCGATCCGGGAGGATCTCGGATCGGCATCGTCGGCCAGCTGTTCATCGACGACGACACGGAGCAGCCCGCCTGGATCACCGTCCAAACTGGACTGTTCGGCACGAATGAGAGCTTCGTGCCGCTGGAGGGCGCGGCCTTCGACGGCGACACGCTCACCGTCGCGGTCGGAAAGGACGCGGTCCGGCAGGCCCCCCGGGTCAGCCTGCTCCAGGGCGATCTCCCGTTGGAGCAGGAGAGCGCGCTGTACCTGTACTACGGGATGACCTACGGCGTCGCCCCCGATGGCGCCGCGTCGATCGACGAGGTTTCCGAGGTCGCGCCCGAGTACGTGGAAGCCGTTCGGCTCCGATTGCGACGGTGGGTAGCCGCGACCTGAAACGCGCAAAACGGCATTAACAGGACGAACCACCACGCCCGTCGGGAAACCCCGGCGGGCGCGGTTTTGCCTGCTTATTCCCGATAAGAAACCCAGAGCTGGGAATTCGTTCACCCCACCGCCCGATTGTGTGGCGACATTTCGCCAACTGCACCCGAACGTGTGTTTTCCCTGGTTACGTTCCGGCGTGAGCCACCTTTCGCTCGGCCCCACTCGAGCGAATGAACGGAGGAGGGGACGCATGAGGAAGCTGCTTTACGGCACCGGGGCAGGGGTTGCTGCGGCGGCGCTCGTGTTCGCCGGGGCACCGGCAGGCGCGCAGCCGCACATCGAGTTGGCGCCGCTTACCCTGCACCCGCAGGCGGCGGTGCAGGACGCGGACTCGGACGTCTACATCGTCAACCTGAAGGAAGGCATCGCGCCGCAGGGCGTCGCCGAAGAGCTCGGCGTGCAGGCCCGCAACGTCTACGACAAGGCGCTCAACGGGTTCTCGGCGAAGCTGACCCCGGCGCAGCTCGACGCGGTCCGCGCCAGCGGCAAGGTCGAGAACGTCTCGCAGAGCTACCACATCGCGGTCGAGCCTTCGAAGAAGCAGGCGGTTGGCTCGTGGGGCCTGGACCGGATCGACCAGCCGGCCCTGCCGCTGGACGACAGCTACGCCCCCAAGGGCGCCGGTGAGGGCGTCACCGCCTACATCATCGACACCGGCATCGACCCGTCCCACCCCGACTTCGGCGGGCGCGCCGAGATCGGCTTCGACGCCACCGGTGGCGACGGCACGGACAAGCAGGGCCACGGCACCCACGTCGCCGGCACCATCGGCAGCGACACCTACGGCGTCGCCAAGGGCGTGAAGCTGGTCGGCGTCCGGGTCCTCAACGACCAGGGCAGCGGCACGACCGAGCAGGTCGTCTCGGGCATCGAGTGGGTGGCCGAGAACCACCAGGGCGCTTCGGTGGCGAACATGTCGCTGGGCGGCCCGAAGGACCCGGCGCTGGACGAGGCCGCGACCAAGCTGGTCGACAGCGGCGTCTTCCTCGCGGTGGCGGCCGGTAATGAAAGCCAGGACGCCGAGAACGTCTCCCCGGCCAGCGCGGCGGGCGTGTTCACCACCGCCGCGTCGGACAACACCGACACCTCGGCCGAGTTCACCAACTTCGGCGCCACGGTCGAGGGCTACGCCCCCGGCGTGGACATCGTGTCGACGGTCCCTGGTGGCGGCACCGAGACGATGAGCGGCACCTCGATGGCCAGCCCGCACGTGGCCGGCGTCGGTGCGCTGTACCTGCAGGCCAACCCGGACGCCAAGCCGGCGGATGTGATCACCGCGCTGCAGGGCCAGGCCGCCAAGGGCGTGATCCAGAGCGCTCCGAAGGGCACCATCGCCGACCTGCTGCAGATCGGCGACCTCTGATCCGATAGCGCAGTGCGACACGCGGGCCCTCCCCGAATCGCGGGGAGGGTCCGTTTTGCTTGCTGTGATTGCTGCACTCGGGGGAAGCGGGGATGCCGCCGAACGGTGGAAATCAAAAGGTCGATCCGCTGGATCGTGCAAAAGTCGGTTCCAGCGGTCGTTCCCGGTGGATACGTTGCCAACCGACGGGGGTGTCAGTGTCCATCGCGGTGCCAGCCGAATCGGTGCCGCCAGGGCACGTCGAGGAGGGGGGTGTGCCGTGCTACCCGGATACACCGAGGAGCTGACGCAGTCGCAGACTGTGGTCGACGAGCCGGCCAGGGACACCGCCGCGACGGAGCCGCTGACCGAGCGGGCCGTGCAGGCGCAGGTCGCGTCGGTGGCGCGCGCCGCCCGGGCGCAGTTCGGCAACGGCGGCGTGTTGCAGGTCGTGCATGGGGCGAGGCGAGTCGGTTGGGCCGCGTACGAGCTGCAGCGCAATGCGACGCAGCTGGTCCAGGGCGTGGCGAAGCCGCCGTACGTGACGACGGGGCCACTGGACTCGTTGGAGTCCCGCAAGCTCGCCGAAGGTGTCCAGTACCAGGTGCTCTACGACCGGTCCGCGCTGGCGCGACCGCCGCAGCTGGACATCACCACCAAGCTGGTCGCGATGGGCGAGCAGGCGCGGGTGATCCACGTGGCGCCGACCAAGTTGATCATGGTCGACAGCGAGATCGCGCTGCTGCCGTTGACCGTGAGCGAGACCTCGGTTGAAAGCGCCGTGGTGGTGCGCAGCTCGGCGATGCTGGCCGCGATCGCGAGGATCTTCGAGGACCTGTGGCGCTTCGCCGCGCCGTTCACCGCGGACCAGGACCTGGCGGGCATCGAGCTACAGCCGACCGAGGAGGAGCGGTGGATCCTGTCGCTGCTCGCCTCCGGTGCCACGGACGACACGATCGGCCGGTTGATGGGCTTCAGCGCCCGAACCGCGCACCGCAGGGTCCGCGAGCTGATCTCCCGGTTAGGAGTGGAAACCCGCTTCCAGGCGGGCATGCAAGCCGTCAAGCTCGGCTGGCTCTGAACGCCCAGGTACCGGTGCCGAGTCTCGTTGCCCCGGTACTGGGGTAGGGGGTTGGGGGTTGGGTTGCGTTCGTAGGCTTCGGGCATGCCCAGTCGCCGTGCCGTTGATCCCGGGGAGATGCGCGAGGCCGTCGCAGCCGTGCGGCCTTGGCTGGACGGCGAAGCGCCGCAGCCCGCGCGTGCCGAGCTCGCCGACGCAGTGCGGTTGAGCCTGCGCACCTTGGAGCAGGTCGCTCCGGGCAACAGCGTCGAGGTGCGGGTGCCGCCCTTCGCGGCGGTCCAGTGCGTCGCCGGCCCTCGGCACACCCGTGGCACCCCGCCCAACGTCGTCGAGACCAATCCCCGGACCTGGCTGCTGCTGGCGACCGGCCGCCTCGGCTGGGCCGAGGCCCTCGAACGCGGCGAGCTCACCGCGTCCGGCTCCCGCTCGGACGTTTCGCAATGGTTGCCGCTGGTCCGGGTCGACAACCCGTGAGCGTTTCCGGCACCTCGCGTCTACGGCCGGTTCCGGGACGAGATGGCGGACACGCATCGCGGCGGCGTTCGCCGGGTTGCCCACTGTTTACGCTGTGGGTAAACCTGATGCGGTTCAAACGTTGATCGGTCATAGGTTGGTGGCTGCATTTCGTTCACCTCCTCTCGGCTGCGTTTTCGATGCCGTCAAGCGGCCGCTTCAGGCTCTTCGGTGCCCTGCCCGGCGGCCCAAATCCTCCGCAGTGGTCGTGATGCGGTCGCGTCCGGGAACGCCAGGGCGCTGTACGCCATCGAACGCCGCGCCGATGACTTCGCCGATCTCGGTGGCGATATCGGGCACCAGATGAAAATGGCAACGTCAGATATAGAACTGGCGGAATGCCTTGCTGGTCTGCCCGTTCGTTGGCCGACTTGGGCGGTAGCGGTAGCGGAATGCGCGAGGCCGGAGCGACGGCTGGTCTCAGCTTTTCCGTAGCGCGCGCACGACCGAAGAGGGACTTTCGCGGCCGAGGTGACCGGCCAGCCAGCTACTCGTTTCGACCAGCTTGGTGAGGTTGAGGCCGGTGCGGATGCCGAGACCTTCGAGCTGCCAGAGGATGTCTTCGGTGGCGAGGTTGCCGGTGGCGCTGTTGGCGTAGGGGCAGCCGCCCAGGCCGCCTGCCGAAGTGTCCACTGTGGTCACTCCATGCTGAAGGGCGGCGAGGGCGTTGGCGAGCCCCTGGCCGTAAGTGTCGTGGAAGTGAACGGCGATCGAGCCAATCGGGACACTGGCGGCGGTGAGGGCGTTGAGCAGCGCGACGACGCGGCCGGGGGTGGCGACGCCAATGGTGTCACCGAGGCTTAGTTCGGTGCAGCCGAGGGAGATCAGTTTGGTCGCGACGTCGACGACTTGTGGCGCAGGAACCGCGCCTTCCCAAGGGTCGCCCCAGCACATGGACACGTAGCCGCGCACCTGCAGCCCGGTTTCGCGGGCTTGAGTGATGACGGGGGCGAACATCTCGAGCGACTCGGCGACCGTGCGGTTGAGGTTGGTCTTGGCGAAGCTTTCGGTTGCCGAGGCGAACACGGCGATGTCGGTGACGCCGAGGTCGAGCGCCCGTTGCAGGCCTCGCAGGTTGGGCACGAGTACGGGGTAGCGGACCGCGGGGCGGCGGTCGAGGCGACGGAGGACCTCTTCGGCGTCGGCGAGCTGTGGCACCCACCTGGGATGGACCATGCTCGTCGTCTCGATGACGGTGTGCCCGGCATCGGCAAGACGTTCGATGAACTCGACCTTCACGTCGGCGGGCACCGGCGTGGACTCGTTCTGGAGCCCGTCGCGGGGGCCGACCTCGCAGATGGTGACGGCTTCGGGGAGGCCAGGGAGCCGTTCGGTCCCGTAGTCGGTCATCGTCCGGCCCGGAGCTCGGCGAGGACCTGCGCGGCGTGGTCGGCCCGGACCTTCTTGTCCGCGATGAGCCGGGCGACGACGGCCGGGACCTCCTCGGCGGTCGCACCGACGGCTGATGCGATGTTGCGGGCGTGCAGGGACATGTGGCCACGCTGGATCCCTTCGGTGGCCAGCGCTCGGACGGCGGCGAGGTTCTGGGCGAGGCCGACGGCCGTGATGATCTCCGCGAGTTCGGCGGCGGTGCGGACGCCGAGCAGGGTGATCGCGGCCTGCGCGGCCGGGTGGACCTTGGTGGCGCCACCGACGAGACCGACGGGCATGGGCAGCTCGAGGGTGCCGGCGACATTGCCGTCGGCATCCTTTTCGAACCGGGACAACGAGGTGTAGAGCCCGGCGGGCGAGACGGCGTGGGAGTGGGCGCCGGCTTCGACGGCGCGGGTGTCGTTGCCGGTGGCGAGCACGACGGCGGTGATGCCGTTCATGATCCCCTTGTTGTGGGTGGCGGCCCGGTAGGGGTCGGCTTCGGCGAGGGCGGCGGCGTGGATGATGTTGTCGACGACCTCGGGGCCGCCGAGCGCGTCCGCGTCGAACACCGCGCGGGCACGGGAGAGCCGGAGATCGGCTTTGTTGGTGAGGATCCGCAGCAAGCTGCTCCCGCGCGCGATCTCGGCCGCCCGGGCGGCGACGGCCTCAGCCATCGTGTTGACCGCGTTGGCGCCCATAGCGTCGCGAACGTCGACCCGAAGGTGCGCGACCACGTAGGTGCCGGCGCGCGAGGGGACCAGCCGGACCGCGATGTCCCGGACGCCACCCCCGAACTCGACGAGCTTGGGGTCCTGGTCGTTGGCGAGCGCGATCAGCTCGTCGCGGGCTTCGAGTAGCCGTACTCGCCCGGCCTCGGGGTCAGCGACGCCGACGATCTGAACCTGGGCCTGCATGACGGGTGGGGTCGAGGACGTGGTGAACCCGCCGCGCACGCGCGCGATCTTGGCGGCGTTGCTCGCCGCCGCGACGACGGAGGCTTCCTCGGTCGCCATCGGTACCAACACGTCGGCGCCGTTGATCACGAAGTTCGTCGCGACACCCAGCGGGATGCCGAGGATCCCGGTCACGTTCTCGATCATGTGGTCCGCCAGCTCGGTGCCGAGGCCGTGCGCGGGGTCGAAGGCGGCGATCGACGCGGGGTCGATGCCGGCGGCATCGGCGACGAACTTGCGCCGGGCCTCGACGGAGAGGTTCCTGAGACCCTGGATACGACTGGTGCGCGGCATGGCGCCCCTCCCACCTCGGTGTGGCTGCGGTACGGAGGAGGACGCTAGTTCGCTGCGCATCGGCCGGGAATGGGCCGATCATCCACTGATGGCGGTAGGACTATGGGCTTTTGGCTAGGGTGGCGAGGCGGACCGCGACGGTGATCCGGAAGAGCCGATCGGGCTCCTGCCATTCCTCGCCGAGTAGCTCGGTCGTGCGTTCCAGGCGTTGGAGGACGGTGTTCTTGTGCAGGTGGAGTGCACGGGCGGTGGCGACTGGGCTCATCCGGTTGCCGAGGTAGGCGGCGAGGGTGGGCAGGAGCTTGCCCGCGTGTTTGGCGTCCCAGTCCAGCACGGGCCCGATGACGCGCCGCACATACGTCGTCACGCGCGCTTCCCCTGGGCCGAACAGGGCCGTGTACGGGAGGTACTCGTCGGTGGTGACGGCGGTGTCGTTCAGCCCGAGTGCGGGCAGGATCCGCACGCACGCCGAGGCCGCGTCGACCTGGGTGTGTAGGTCGGCGGTGGCGTCGGCGATGCCTGCGCCGACCGCCAGAACGGGTGCCCGTACGGCGCGGCGCACCGCGGTGTGGATGAGTGCGCTCGCGGTGGCTGGGTCGGGGTAGGAGGTGATGGCCACGACTCGGTCGGCATGTTCGCCGACCGGGCCGCCGGTCCGGCGCAGGGCGCGGACGGCCTCGCGGCGCAGTTCGGCCGGCACCGAGATCACGACCACTGACCGCAGCTCGTCGAGCCGGATGCCCCGTGCGTGGGCACGGGTGGCGATGTTGGCGCGGCGGTCGGGGTCGTCGGAGAGCATGTCGGCCAGCAAGTCGTCGCGGACGCGCTGTTCGGCCTCGAACATGGCGTCCTGCTTGAGATTGAGCAGCGCGGTGATCTGAGCGGCGCGTTCGGCGGTGCGCAATTCGACGGGGCCGAACTCGACCTCGCCCTGTTCTAGCAGCAGCGCGCCCAGAAGGGTCGGCCCGGCGAGGACTGCGACGGCGTGCGTGCCGTCGCTCGCGGGCGTGCACCGACCACTGCGGCGGCTGCGGTCGACCGCGTCGGCGACGGGGCCGTCGAGGTGTTCGGGGGAGCGAAGCGTGACGTCGCAGCGCAAGGCGCGACCGAGCGCGGTTGCGACGTCTGGTGCTTGACCGCCTTGGAGCACGAGGTTGGTGAGGTCGCTGTGCACGTCGCTGGCCCGTTCCATCGCTTCGACGTGGCGGGCGAGCTCGCCGTAGGCGCGGCGGGCGTCGTCGGCCGAGTCCTGGGTACGGGCGAGCAGGCGAGCGGTCTGCAGGACGATGGCGGCGTGGTCGGCAAAGGCTGACAGCAGGGAGATCTCCTCAGGGGAGAAAGCGTGCTCGACGCGGTTGGCGGCGAACAGCACCCCGATCACCTCGTCGCCGGCGAGTAGCGGGACGCCGAGCAGCGACACGAGGCCTTCCGCGGCCACGGCGGCGTCGATCGCGGAGTCGTGCGGGGCCTCGGTCATCGCGGCGTACTTGGACGTCCAGTAGGGACGGCGTCCTTCGACCACCTGGCTGGCCAGGCCCGCGCCGGGCGGCACCCGCAAGCCGAGGAACGACGGTGCGACCGTCCCGAGCGTGGTTCGCACGCGGAGTTCGCGGCTCTTCGCGTCGAACTCGGATAGGTAGGTGACGTCCGTGCCGACGAGGTCGTGCGCTCGTTCGACGAGCCGACCGAGCAGTTCATCGACGTCGCGAAGCTGGGCAAGCTCGCGCGCGGAGGAGAACAGCGCCGCGAGTTCCTGACCGCGGCGTCGCCAGCGCTCCGAGGTGGCGCGCAGGCGGCGGATTTCGTAGCGGATCCGCGTGGTGTCCTGTTCCGACAGGGGCACGTCGGCGAGCAGGCTGTCCACATCGACTTCCTGCTCAGCCGAGGCCGCTTGCAGCAGACTGACAATAACGTCGCCTGGGAGCGTCTCCGTCACGGGTTCACCTCGATCCGCTGTGCCGATCGCCCAGGGCGTCCTGGGAATCCTGGGCCAACGATACATAGTTTAGGCGGGTTCGCGCTCGTACTGTCCACACCGCGGGTTAGACGGTGTCTCCCTGAAACGAACCTTTCGTGCATACCATCCGTCAGCCCGGAACGATCCGCACCGACGCAGTCAAAGGAGACAGCGACCATGACGCTTCACGTGGGCATCGACGTCGGTGGCACGTTCACCGACGCCGTGGCGATCGTCGACGGGCACGCGATACGTGGCAAGGCGTTCTCGACCAAGGATGTGACCACAGGGATCCTCAGCGCGCTGGGCGTGTTGCGGGAGCGCGCAGGGATGACCGAGGCCGAGTTCTTCGCCGCGGTCGACCGATTCGTCCTGGGCAACACCATCGTCACGAACGCCGTGGATGAGCAGAAGTACGCCGCCGTAGGGCTGCTGACCACCCAGGGCTTCCGCGACACCCTGCGCATCGCCCGGTCGGCCCGCACAGACGAGCGCGACCCGCACAAGATGTCGCCGCCGCCAGACATCGTGGAGCGTCGCCGCATCGTCGAGGTCGCCGAGCGGGTCGACGCGCACGGCAACGTACTCGTCCCGCTCACCGAGGACACGATCGCCACGACCGTGGACGCGGTGCTGGCGACCGGCGCCGAGGCCATCGCGGTCTGCCTGCTGTGGTCGTTCCGCAATGCCGCCCACGAAAATGCGATCGGCGAGTACCTCGACAAGCATCACCCGGGCATCCCGTACACGCTCTCCAGCAGGCTGACGCCGGTCTACCGCGAGTACGAGCGCATGGTCACCACCGCACTGGACGCCGCAGTGAAGCCGATCGTGGCGTCGCACTTCGACCACCTCGCCGATGAGCTGTGGAGCAGGGGGCTGCGAGCTCGGGTGCAGATCATGCAGGTGCACGGCGGTTTCCTGTCGGTGGAGGAGACCGGCAAGGCCCCGATCTCGATGTTCAACTCCGGTCCGGTCGGCGGCGTCACCGGCGCCCGGCTGCTGGCCAAGCAGCTCGGCCGCCGGCGGGTGCTGACCGCGGACATGGGCGGCACGAGCCTCGACGCGGCCGCCATCATCGACGACGAGTTCCGGCTGCTGCCCCGCGCCGAGATCGGCGGCCTGCCCACCAGCCTGACCGCCGTGGACATCGAGACCATCGGCGCCGGCGGCGGCAGCCTCGCCTGGGTGGACGGACGGAACCTGCTGCGCGTCGGCCCCCACAGCGCGGGCTCCGTGCCGGGCCCGGCATGTTACGGAAAAGGCGGCGCCCGGCCCGCAGTCACCGACGCCGCGCTCGTGCTCGGGCTGATCAACCCGGACTACTACCTCGGCGGCACCGTCCCGCTGTACGAGGACCAGGCGCGGGCTGCCCTGCGCAAGCACGTGGCCGAGCCGCTGGGCATCACCGAGGACGCGGCGGCCGAAGGCATGTACCGGCTGGCGACGTCGCAGATGGCCAACGCGCTGCGCAAGATCACCGTGAACCGCGGCCACGATCCGCGCGAGTTCACCCTCGTCGGCTTCGGCGGCGCGTGCGGGCTGTTCGCCGCTAGCATCGCCGCCGAGGCAGGGGTCCGCGAGGTCGTGATCCCGCGCGACGCTGCGGTGTTCTCAGCGCACGGCCTCATGCACGCCGACTCGGTGTTCTCCGCGGTGCAGACGAGCCCGTGGACGATGGACCAGCCCGCGGCGGCGCTCGACAAGGAGTTCGCCGCCCTCGAGGAACGCGCACGAGCATGGTTCGAGGCCGAGGGGATCCCTGAGGCCCGACGCGAGCTGCACCGCGAGGCGGACATGAAGTTCGTGGGCCAGATCTTCGAGGTCACCACCCGCTTGGCGGCGGGCACCTTCGGCGAGGCGGACAAGGACGCGCTGCGTGCCCAGTTCATCGCCGACTACGAGGAAGAGTTCGGCGCCGGTACGGCCTGGACCGAGGCCGAGATCCTGCTGGTCAACTCGAGGGTCCGGGCCATCGGCCGCAGCGAGGTGCAGACGGTGGAGCAGGTCGCGGGCACCGGCGAGGAGCGCCACGAGCTCACTCGCCGCGACGTGATCGAGCCGCTCACCGGCGAGCGCGTCGAGATCGACGTGCACCGCGGGTTCGGTGCGCTCGGTCAAGCGACCGGTCCGTGCCTGCTGGAGGAGCCCGACACCACGGTTTACGTGCCCACTGGCGCCACCGTCGAACTCACCGACAGCGGCGACTTCCTGCTGCGCCTCGCCGACCGCTGACCCCCGCCCGTCAAAGGAGACGACCATGACCAGCACCCCGCGCACGCTGCCCGGCGGGTTCGACCCCGTCACCCTCGAAGTGATCCGCATGCGCCTGGACTCCATTGTGGAGGAAATGGGCATCGCGATGATCCGCTCGTCGGGCTCCCCGGTGATCACCGAGGCCGGTGACTTCAACACCGCGCTGTTCGACCCCACCGGCCGCATCTACGCCTACTCGGACTACGTCCAGTTCCACATCGGCTCTGGCAGCGTCGCTGTGCAGAACCTGGTCAAGGCGATCGAGGGCGAGCCGCTCGCGCCCGGCGACGCGTTCATCTGCAACGACCCGCACACCGCAGGCGCGAGCCACCCGCCGGACACCAACGTGATCTCGCCGATCTTCCACGGCGACGAGCTGATCGGCTGGGCTCAGTCGCAAGCGCACCTGGTCGACGTCGGTGGCATGACGCCTGGCGGGTTCGCGCCTGGCGCCCACGACTGCTACGCCGAGGCGCTGCGGCTGCCGCCCGGCGTCAAGATCTTCGAGCGGGGCGAGCCCGTGGAGTGGGTGCGCCGGATCCTGCTCAACAACGTCCGCGTGCCCGCGCTGTTCTGGAACGACGTGCGCAGCCTGGTGGCGAGCAACAACACCGGCATCCGGCGTCTGCTGAGCACGATCGAGGAGTTCGGGCTCGAGCGGTTCCGCGACTACACGAGGCTGTCGTTCGAGCTGGCCGAGCAGGTCGTGCGCGACCGGATTGCCCGCATCCCCGACGGAACCTACACCGCCGAGGAGTGGACCGAGCACAACGGACACGTCGACGAGTTGTACCGCGTCGCGTGCACCATGACCAAACGCGACGACCAGATCACCTTCGACTTCACCGGCTCCAGCGAGCAGACCGACGGTTTCGTCAACTGCAGCTACGGTGCGCTGGTCGGCAGCGTGGCGACCGCCATCGTGCCGATCCTCGCCTGGGACGTCCCGTTCAACGAAGGCGTCATGACCGCGTTCGACATCGTCGCCGAACCCGGGTCGATCGTGAATCCCCGGCCCCCGGCACCGATCAGCAACGGGCACCTCACCACCGGCGCCCGGGTCAGCCGCGTCGTCACGAAGCTGATGAACGACGCCTGCCGTCGCAGCGACGACGACACCATCCGCGACCGGACCCAGGGCGTGTGGGGCGACTCGTGGACCGGCGGGATCTCCGCGGGCACCACCGATGACGGCGAGTACTTCGTGCTGTTCAACATGGACGGCGGTGGCATGGGGGCCGGCGCCCAGCCGGACCGCGACGGGCTCGACTGTGCGGGGATGATGACGCAGGTCAACAACATGCTGCCCGACGTCGAGATGAACGAGATGCTGTACCCGGTGCTCTACCTGTGGAAGCAGCTCAACACCGAAAGCGCCGGGCACGGCGCCCACCGCGGCGGGCTGGGCCTGCGCTTCGCGTGGACGCTGCACGGCGCCGGGGAGGTCACGCAGACGGTGTTCGCCCCGAACGCCCAGGTCGTCGCCGACGGTTTCGGCGGCGGCTTGCCCGGCGGCGGCAGCGGCCACGAGGTCTGGCGCCAGACCGATGTCGCCCGGCTGCTCGCCGATGGCCTGGTGCCCGCCCCGGACACGCTGAGCGTGGCGGACCGGGAGTTGCTGGAGATCAACCAGCAGTCGGTCATGGTCCGCGCCGGAGACGTGTTCGTGCAGTGGATCGCCGGCGGAGGCGGCTACGGCGACCCGCTGCTGCGCGCCCCGCAGCTCGTCGCCGCGGACGTCCGCGACGGCTACGTGACCGGCGAGACCGCGCAGCGCACCTACGGCGTGATCGTCACCGATGGCACCGTCGACGAGGCCGCCACCCGGCGAGCCCGCACCGAGATGCGCCAGGAACGCCTCGGCAGCACCCCCGCCCAGCAGGTCCCGCCGAACTCGCCGGCCGGGTCTTCGGCGCCACGCCGCGACGCCGGCGGCTGGTACGTGCCCGCCAGCGGCGCCCGCCTGGGCACCGGCGAAGACTGGCGCGGCGAGGCGCGGAAGGTCACCTACGTCGCCGCCGAGCGGCTGGCCGGGTACGGAGTCCGCGTCCGCCCGCGCACCGAGGGCCGCCGCGTGCTGATCGACGAGTTCTACAGTCCCTCGTGCGGCACCCTCCTGGAGGCCCGCGTTCGGGTGGCTGCGGCCACGAGCTGACTAGTCACCTACGGACAGGGACGAACATGACCATCAACGACGACACGATCGTGGGCATGCTGCCTGGCGGGCTGTCTCGGGGCGCGCTGCGCGGCATCGTGGTCCTGGACATCACCCGGGTGGTGGCGGGCCCGTTCTGCTCGATGCTGCTGGCCGACCTCGGCGCGACCGTGATCAAGATCGAGAACCCGAAGGAACCGGACTACACCCGGGACTTCCCGCCGAAGCTGACCTCCTCGTCCGGTGAGCCGGGCGGACCGGACGAGGAGTTCAGCGCGTTCTTCGCGCAGTACAACCGGAACAAGTTCGGCCTCACCATCGATCTATCCACTGAGGACGGTAAGGACCTGCTCAAGAAGCTGGCGCGGCGCGCCGACGTCCTGGTCGAGAACTTCCGGCCGGGCACGATGGACAAGCTCGGCGTCGGCTACGACGTGCTGCGCGGGGAGAACCCGCGCCTGGTGTACACGGCGATCTCCGGCTACGGCCAGACCGGACCGTACCGGCGCCGGCCCGCTTACGACAACAACGCGCAGGCCACCGGCGGCCTGTGGTCGATGAACGGATTCCAGGACCGGCCCCCCGCCCGCGTCGGCACCATCATTGGCGACCTGTCCGCGACGCTGTACGCCGTCATCGGCACCCTGGCCGCACTGCGGCACGCCGAAAAGGCAGGCGAGGGACAGCTGGTCGATGTGTCCCAACAGGACTCGGTGCTCAGCCTCACGGAGAACGCTGTCGTTTCCTACACCGTCGACGGCAAGGTCCCCGGACCGCTGGGCAACGAACATCCCTTCGTCAAGCCCTACGAGCTCTACCCGTGCAAGGACGGGTTCGTGTTCTTCGGCGGCTATACCGACAAGTTCTGGCGCTTGTCCTGCCACCTGTTCGGACAGCCCGAGCTTGCGGACGACCCCGAAATCGACACCATGACCAAGCGATTCGTACCCGAGGTCTACGAACGACGGGTCCGGACGCTGCTGCAGAAGTGGTTCGCGGACAAGACTAAGTCCGAGTTGGAGGAGATCGTCGGCGACGCCGTGCCGTTGAGCGCGATCAAGAACATCGGTGAGGTCGTCGAGGACCCGCAGATCGTCGCGCGCGACATGATCGTCGACGTCGAGTACCCCGAGTTCGGGCAGCTGCGCATGTTCGGCTCGCCGATCAAGCTCGCCGGCACGCCCACCCAGCCGCGTGGGCTCGCGCCGAAGATCGGTGAGCACGCCGACACGGTCCTGCGGGCACTCGCCGATCTCGACGACGAGCGCATCGCCGAGCTGCGCGAGAAGGGGGTGATCTGATGAGCGGCATCGCCCTCGAGCGCGATGGCGCGGTCGCGATCATCCGGTTCAACCGTCCGGACAAGCTCAACGCACTCACACTCGCGATGTACGAAGAACTCGGTGCGGCCTTCGCCGAGGTTCGCGACGACGACTCGCTCGCCGTCGCGATCCTCACCGGCAGCGGGGACCGAGCCTTCTGCGTCGGCGCCGACCTCACCGAGTCCATCCCCGCCCTGTCCGAAGGCCGTTTCGACATCTCGGCATGGGATGCCGCCCACCAGAAGCACACCACGCTGTTCAAGCCGGTGATCGCCGCCATCAACGGCCTGTGCCTCGGCGGCGGGTTCGAGATCATGCTGTCCACCGACATCCGCATCAGTGCCGACACCGCCGAGTTCGGGCTACCCGAAAGCGGCGTCGGCGTCGTGCCCGCCGGCGGCACGCTCACCAGGCTGACGCGGCAGATCCCGTACGTCTGGGCGATGGAGCTGATGCTCCACGGTGACCGGATCCCGGCTACCCAAGCTCTGCGGTACGGCCTGCTCAACGACGTCGTCCCCGCGCCGCAGCTGCTCGAGGCCGCGCTCGACCGCGCTCACCGGCTGGTGGGCAAGAGCGGTACCGCGCTCGCGACGATCAAGGAGGCCGTCCTTCGCCTCGGCGACCTCCCGCAGGACCAGGCATTCCACAGCGAAGCCCGCTACGGCCAGAAGGCCTTCACCTCACCCGACGCCCGCGAAGGCCTCAGCGCCTTCGCCGAACGCCGCCCACCGGACTTCCCGTCCCGCCACGGCACCAAGCCCCACTCCAACTGAGATGACTGATTCCGTGAAGTTGGTGTTAGTGATCGAACTATCAAGGCCGCCTCGGCCGCTAGGTCCTGCCTTAACCGGCGTTGACCGTGCGAAGGACATGACCCCTCAGCCCTGCTTCAGGCGTGCGGTGAACGATGTCCACTGCTCGGGGGTGAACAGGAGCATGCCCCCGTCGCGGTCCTTCGTGTCTCGCACGCCGACCGCTCGCGTCATCACCGCGACCTCCACACAGTGGGCGTTGCTGGCGCTACGACGGGACTTTCGCCAGCGTGCGTCGCTCAAGCGCTGGTAGGCGTGGAAAATGCTCATCTTCTAACTGTAGCTATCGTGGCAGCTCTGTCGAGATCTTCTTGATGAGTGCACGGGAATCCTCGCGGTTGAGCGCTGCCTGGGTAGCGGCCGTGTGGGCGATGGAGTATTCCCGGACGGTCATGGGATCGATGATCAGGTGGGTTGACGTCACAGTCTCCTGCCAGAGCACGGTGGGCAACCGGCCGTTCGGGAAGGTCATGAGATAGAACGCGGAGCCGCCCAACGCCTCGTGTCCTCTCGACGAGAACGGGACGATGCGCAAATCCAGGGTGTCGGGCAGACCGTCGATGAGGGCAAGGAGGTGCTCAAGTTGAGCCTTGAGCACCTTCGGCCCGCCGATTTCCTGGTGCAGCACGGCTTCTGACATGACGGCGTTGAATCGGAGCGGGTCGTCCCGGGTAAGCCTCAGCTGTCTGTTCATCCGGCAGGCGATTCGGCGATCAACTTCTGCCATCCGGAGATTTCCGGTGCTTGTGTCGCTGATCGCTCGTGCGTAGTCCTCGGTCTGCAGCAGACCGTTCATGAGGCCACTGTCGTAGGCGTGCACCGCTTCAGCGCCGTGCTCGAAGCCGAAGAAGCGCAGCAGGTCATTGCCGAAGATGCCGGAGTACTTGGCCCACCAGCCACGCTGGACCGCTTGCTCCCGCAGAGTTCGAAGTTCCTGAGCCTCAGCGTCCTCGACGTTGTACTCCGCCATGAGAGTGTCCAGCTTCTCTGGGACGAGCGTCTTCTTGCCGTGCTCGGCCTCGGACAGGTATGCAGAGGTCACGCCGATGAACTTGGATGCTGCGCCGCTGGTCAGCCCGGCTTCCTCGCGAATTTCCCGAAGGCGACGCCCCAGCGCCCAGTTGGCGACTGTCGGGGAGATTGGCGGCATGCTCGGACTCCTTCTGATCACACCTTTGGGTTTACGAGCTGGCTATATAACCGCAAGTTTCGCTAGCGTCGCTGCTGTCGGTGACGTTATCAGCACATTGCGTCACCGCGTGGCGGTGGCCCCGGCGCTTCCCCTTCCCCCGACCCGGGGCCACCGCGTTCCCCTTCAGTAGCAAGGAGAAGCGATGCATGACATGGCTCTCCCCGACCTGCGCTGCTTGCTGGGACGAGGCCCGGGCTCGCCGCGATGCGGCGGCACGAGAGGCAGGTGCGCAGTGATGACAACCGTCCTTGCCATCGTGCACGAGCCGGGCAACCTGCTGGTTTTTCTGGGCTTCGTTGCAGCGGTATTCGCAATATCCGCACTACTGCCGTTGCGCAGCGGGAATGGTCAGCATGCCCACCCCGGTCCAGGGGCGGTGATGGTGTGGCAACTCGTCGATGCGATATCGGTCGCAACCCCGCATCCCGAGCCGCCTGCCCGTCAACCGCCGGAGCCCATCGAGTGGCCGACCGAGGAATACGTTGGCCGCCACCGCCTAGCTTCGAGTTAGGCGCGCCAGGCGGGGTGTGGTGGAGGCTCGCAAATTTGGGCAAATTTGGGAGCCTCTGTTCGGCATCCGTCGTTGGACCAGTCTCCGAAGACCGGGGGTGCGGTCTTTTCCATGTCGTTGGTGAAGACGTCCTCGTTCTCCATCAACCAGCCGGGACGCTCGTGCTCGTGGTCCTCCTCCCCCTTACGAACATCGCTACCGCGTCGCCGCCATCGGCGACGGCAACGGCCTCGCCGTCGAACACTGCGACTAGCGTGTGGCCCTTGGCGGACGCGCTACTGGACTGGGAGGTCCTGACATGGCCAGTAAGTTCACCGAGCTTGCGATCGCCTGTGCCGATCCCAACGGTCTCGCCCGGTTCTGGTGCGCCGTCCTTGGCTACGAGGTGCAAGACGAAGACGACGGAATTGTCACAATTGGCTCCCCTATGGTGCCTGAGGGCAAGAACCGCCTTGGCCCAGTGCCACCGACGTTGACATTCGCGCGCGTGCCCGAGGGCAAGACCATCAAGAACAGGCTCCACATCGACGTCAATCCAACCGACAGGGAGCAGGACGAAGAGGTCCGTCGCCTGCTCGACCTAGGTGCTCGACACGCCGACGTCGGCCAGGGCGATGTGAGCTGGGTCGTACTTGCCGACCCGGAGGGGAACGAGTTCTGCGTCCTCGCGAGCCGCTGCCCCTGATCGGCGGCCGCACACCGCGCCAGACCTACTCCCGGTAGCCCACCCACGCTCACCGAGCCCCTCCCAAGCCGGAGAATCCCGAGCAAGATCAACTTCCGGTAGCCGGTCTGCGTCCAATGATCGACCAGCTGGTGGGCCCGCCGCCTGGCGCGTTCGGTGCGCCGCCTGACAGCCCGCATGGCCTGCTTGGTACGCCGGTCAGCCGACGCGCGACGCCGTGAGCTGCGCTCCTGAATCTGGTGGTCGTTACCTGCGTCGAATGCGGGGACCGTGTGGACCAGCTGGACAAACAGAGATGCTGTGACCAGGCTCAACTGACCGGAAGAAAAATCTTGGACACGGGAGCCTTACACTGAGGTGTAACTCCGGCTCCGTCCTTCAGGGAGTTCTCGGTGGTCACCGACCGGCCTGAACCGGCTAACGCAAGTTCCCCTACAGACCTCTCCGGCTCTGCTCTCGAACGCGACATACCCCGCGAGGAATGCGGCGTCTTCGGTGTTTGGGCTCCCGGCGAGGAAGTCGCGAAGCTGAGCTTCTACGGCATCTTCGCCCTCCAGCACCGCGGCCAGGAAGCCGCCGGCATCGCTGTCGGCGACGGCTCGCAGGTGCTCGTATACAAGGATCTAGGCCTGGTCAGCCAGGTGTTCACCGAGCAGACCCTGGCGTCGCTGCGCGGCCACGTCGCCGTCGGGCACGCCCGGTACTCGACCACTGGCGGCGGCAGTTGGGAGAACGCCCAGCCGACATTCCGCACCACGGCCACCGGCAGCGTGGTGGCCCTGGGCCACAACGGCAACCTGGTCAACACGGCGGAACTGCTGGACCGCCTCGCCGCGGAGGGCGCCGACACCACGGCCAACGCGTCTTCGCCTGCCAACGGCTGCGAGCGCGCCACCAGCGACTCCGACCTGGTGACCGGCCTGCTTGCGGCGCACGCCGCCGACAAGGGCCTCGAACAGGCCGCGATGGAACTCTTCCCCACGGTGCGCGGCGCTTTCTCGATGGTCTTCTGCGACGAGCAGACCCTCTACGCGGTGCGCGATCCGCACGGCGTGCGCCCACTGGTGCTCGGCCGGCTGGAACGCGGCTGGGTGGTGGCCAGCGAGACGGCCGCGCTGGACATCGTCGGCGCGTCGTTCGTCCGCGAGGTCGAGCCCGGCGAGCTGCTGGCCATCGACGGCGACGGACTGCGCTCCCAGCACTTCGCCAGCCCGAAGCCCAAGGGCTGCGTCTTCGAGTACGTCTACCTGGCCCGCCCGGACACCACGATCTCGGGCCGCTCGGTGCACGGCACCCGCGTGGAGATCGGCCGCCGGCTCGCCAAGGAACACCCGGTGGACGCCGACCTGGTGATCCCCGTTCCGGAATCGGGCACGCCCGCCGCGATCGGCTACGCCCAGGCCTCCGGCATCCCTTACGGCAACGGCCTGGTCAAGAACTCCTACGTCGGCCGGACCTTCATCCAGCCGTCGCAGACGATCCGCCAGCTCGGCATCCGGCTGAAGCTGAACCCGCTGCGCGAGGTGATCCGCGGCAAGCGCCTGGTCGTGGTGGACGACTCGATCGTCCGTGGCAACACCCAGCGCGCCCTGGTCCGGATGCTGCGCGAGGCCGGCGCGATCGAGGTGCACGTCCGGATCGCCTCGCCGCCGGTGAAGTGGCCGTGCTTCTACGGCATCGACTTCGCCTCCCGCGCCGAGCTGATCGCCAACGGCTTGGACACGGACGGGGTACGCCGCTCGATTGGCGCGGACAGCCTCGGCCACGTGTCGCTGGACAGCCTGGTCGCCGCGACCGAGCAGCCCCGCACCAGGCTGTGCGCGGCCTGCTTCGACGGCGACTACCCGATCCCGCTGCCGGAGGACTCCCGTATCGGCAAATACCTGCTGGAGGGTCTCAACCAGGCAGAACGCGGTGTCGCGGGACCGGCCGAACCGGTGCTGCCGAGCAGCTACGGCGCGGCCGACGCGCTGCAGCGGCCCTGACGACCGCACCGTTCCTGCCCCCGAGGTTCGCCGTCGGCGCGTAGCGTTGAAGCTGCTACTCATGCGCGTCCGGCGAATCGCAAACTCGCACCAAGATGTGGAGCCAGTCGTGTCCGAAGACCTGCTCGCAGGGTCTGCCCAGACCGCGAGTCCGAAAGCCACCTACGCCGCAGCGGGCGTGAGCATCGAGGCCGGTGACGAGGCGGTCGAGAAGATGCGCCCGTGGGCGCAGCGAGCGACCCGGCCCGAGGTGATCGGCTCCCTGGGCGGGTTCGCCGGGCTGTTCCAGCTTAAGCTCGACCGCTGGAAGGAGCCGGTGCTGGCGTCCTCGACGGACGGGGTCGGCACCAAGCTCGCCGTCGCGCAGGCGCTGGACGTGCACGACACCGTCGGCATCGACCTGGTCGCGATGGTGGTCGACGACCTGGTGGTCTGCGGTGCCGAGCCGCTGTTCCTGCAGGACTACATCGCAGTCGGCAAGGTCGTGCCGGACCGGATCGCCGACCTGGTCAAGGGCATCTCGGAGGGCTGCGTGCAGGCCGGCTGCGCGCTGCTTGGCGGGGAGACCGCCGAGCACCCCGGCATGATGGCGCCCGGCGAGTACGACATCTCGGCCACCGGCGTAGGGGTCGTCGAGGCGGACGCGATGCTCGGCCCGGACAAGGTCCGCCCGGGCGACGTGGTGATCGCGATGGGCTCCTCCGGCCTGCACTCCAACGGTTACTCGCTGGCCCGGCACGTGCTGCTGGACATCGCCCGGATGCCGCTGGAGGGCCACGTCGAGGAGTTCGGCCGCACCCTCGGCGAGGAGCTGCTGGAGCCTACCCGGGTCTACGCCAAGGACTGCCTGGCGCTGGCCGCAGAGGCAGGCGTGCGGACGTTCGCGCACGTCACCGGCGGTGGCCTGGCGCAGAACCTGGCGCGGGTGATCCCGTCGGGGCTGACGGCGGTGCTGGACCGGGGCAGCTGGACGCCAGCGCCGGTGTTCGGGTTGATCGCCCAGCGCGGCCGGGTCGAGGTCGACGAGATGGAGCGCACCTTCAACATGGGCATCGGCATGGTCGCCGTGGTTACCGCCGAAGACGTGGACCGCGCCCTCGCGGTGCTCACGGCCCGCCACGTGCCGGCCTGGGTGCTCGGCGAGATTGCCAAGCAGCCCTCCGTCGAAGGCGCCAGCGAGGAAGACCGCGTGGTCCTCCGGGGCAACCATCCGCGCTTCTGATCCGGGTAGCGGAACCTCACAGGCGCCGTCTCGCTGCGGGATCCCCGACGTCATGAATGCCAATTCACCACGTCGGACACGCGTCGCCGGGCGCCGCCGGGCGGGCACAGCCCGAGAACCTGCGGCGGTGCCGGTCGCGGGTTGGCCGAGCGGCTGCCCCGCGTCGAAGGCGAAGATCGAACCGCGCAGGTGAAATCTCTGATCGCGACCGGGAATCCTGATGGGTTCCCGGTCGTTGAACCAATAGCTGGCGTGCGCGCGTGCCCCCGGGCTCCAACTACCGCCTGCTGGGAATACCGTCCGGCTGGAGCCCTGCAGTGCCACCCGCCGAGAGGCGGCCCGCGCGCGCCAGCGCTCTTCAACCCCGGGCCGCATCCGCCCGTCGGCTATCCCGGGTCGGGCGCTATCGCGCCGGACACTTCTTCGGTCAGCGCATGTTTTCGGAGGCAGCAGACAGACGCGAGTGGCGTCGCCGGTCCACCGACAACGCCACTCACGGTGCTCCTCCTATGTGGGACTTGCGAAACTCGTCAACCCCACCCGCTCATGCACATCGGGTCAGACGAACGACTCCGACGCACCTCGCCATCGAGCGAACAGCGTTCATCCGCCGTCCTCGTGGAGATGTGCTTCAACGTCGGTCGTAGTCGTAGTCGTCGTACCCGTCGTCGCGCGAGTCATCGCGGTCCTCACTGGACCACTCGCCGGACTCCGAGACGGACAGCTCGCGCTGCAACGCCTCGATGTCCATGGCGGGGGAACTGTATTTAAGCTCGCGGGCCACCTTCGTCTGCTTGGCCTTAGCCCGGCCGCGCCCCATGGCTCGACCCCCTCGCACAGGGTTGCGGGGCGGACAGGGGAATGTCGGCCCCGCATGATCTCGACAACTTTTCCTGTAACTACCGTACCGTGTCGAGGCGGTTGAACGCGACGTGGTGCCATGACTGAGTGGCCGTGTCTTGGGTGACGTCGAACTCTCCCCCGCCGAAGGCCCGTCTGGCAGCTGTTTTCGGTGCTAAGCGAGGCAGCCGCAGGCCCCCGCGGGCCGCATGACACCATGCTGGCTGTGCCAGAGCCGTTCGTCGCCTACCTGAGGGTGTACGAGCCCTTGTCGTCGTTCGACCCACCGCTGCGCGAGGAACTGGCGGCGGCCGTCGACCGCGGGCCAGTCGACCCGTTCGACGCCGGATCGCGGGAGCAGGACGTCTGGTTGCGCAGCCAGCTCGCCGCGCCGCCCCGGCTGCTGCCCGGCGAGACCGTTGACGGCGCCGTCACGGGCGTTGGTGACGTGCTGGTGCTCGACCCGGCGGACGTGCCCAGCGCTCCGGCGGCCACGGTCGGGCCTGGCCCACTGGTGTGCCCGCTGGACCTGCGCGGGCGGTCCGCCGCTGCGCTGGTCGGCTTCTTAGGGGACGCGGAGATCCCGCTGCGGACCGCGGCCCTGCAGGTGCCGGTGGAGAAGGCCAAGATGCGGGCGAGCGCGGTAGTCAGCGAGCTAGCGGGCGGCGCGGTGCACGTGCTCTCGTCCACCTGGACCGTCCCGCTGCCCTGGTTCGTGCTGGTCGACCCGGAGGAGCGGTGCGTGTTCACCGAGCCGGGCCGGCGCCGGGTGTGCTGGCGGATGGCGATGGCCGACGCGCGGCGCCGGGTCGCCCGGGCGCACGCGATCGGGCGCAAGTCCATCGGCGAGGAAGGGCCGACGCGGATCCTGCGGGAGACCGGCCGCTGGCTGGAGCGCTTCCACCCGCATTCGGCGGTGGAGTTGGACTACGGCGGCCTGGTGCAGCTGATGACGTCCAGCGACCTGGACGCGGACACCTCGGCCGAGGACGTGCACGCGATCGTCGATGCGATGGAAGCCGACGATGCGGAAGAGGTCGCGACCCGCTATGAGACCCTGCGCGACTTCTGGTCGGAATTCGCCGCTCGAGAACGCCACAACTGAGCGGAAGCTTTCCAGCCTCGTCCGGCGGGACGAGGAAGCCGGTTTTGCCCGCGTTGGCCCCGGACCTGGACGGATGCCGGTCTTGGTGGGCTTCGGGGGCGGTAGGTGATCTCGCCGTTGTGGACGGCGAACCAGCCGCCTTCGGCTTCGATCCAGCGGTGCCAGGCCGTCGCGAGTTCTTCCAGGTCTTCAGGTGCCAGCCGCCGTCGGGGAAAGCGCAGTTTCAATCGAAACTGTGGACCTGGCACCTTGCGTTCGAGCAGGGGGAGGTGGTCGCGGGTGGCCGGATCGCAATGAAAATGTCCACTGGGGATGGAATTGGCACCGCGGCGCCTCTGTGGTCGGCCCGCACCGCGACAGGACGCGCTACGCCCTCGCCGCTGTGCGGGCGAGATCGGGCGTTGGCGGTTCCAAGGGTTGGCCCGCAGCTTTCCGGTCGCCTGAGCGGGTTTCAGCGGCGATTGCGGGCTCGTTGGCGCGGCGACGAGCCGTGCCGCGCACTGCCCGAGTCCACTTCGGATGGTTCGGGCGCGCGGGGCGAAACCGGTCAGCGCCGGTCGCGTTCCTCCGCGAGGCGGTCGTCCACCGATGCGGCGCCCTCGCGGTAGCGGCGGGCGATCTCCGCGTTCAGCCGGTCCACCACGTCCTGGACCTCGTGGCGGCGCTGCGACACCGAGTCCTCTTCCTCGGTGTAGGCGGCGAGGGCCTGGTCGAGCTTGGCCTCCGACAGCGACATCACGTCCGACAGGTCGACGTCGGAGACCAGCGCCTCGACGTGCCTGCGGTGCGCCTCGGCCCGCGACGGCTCGGTCGTCTGGTGCCGGCCGGAACCGGTCGCCGGACCGACGGCGTTGTCCGACAGGATGTTCACCAGCTGCTCGACGACCGACGCGGACCCGCCCTCCCGGCGTCGCCGCTGCTCGGCTCGCACGATGTCGATCCGCGCGTGCAGCACGCGGCGCAGGTACGAGAGGTCCGTTTCCTCCTGCGCCGCCTCGTCGCGCAACTCCCGCACCTCGCCGAGGGTGCGGTCTTCGATGCCACTGGTGTAGCCCGGGGACAGGACCCTGTCGATGCGGCGTCGTCCACCCGGGCGGACTTCGATCACGTGGCCATCCTCCGGCAATCAGGTACAACTCGCCAACAGTTCGGGTGATGTTTTTTCAACAACGGTGCGAGACCGCTCGTATTCCCGGCGTGTTGCGGCACGCGCGGCCAACGGGGCGGATGCGCACGCCTACAGGCATACCCGCCTCGTCAACTACCGGCCGCGCAGGCCCTGGGCCGCGACCCGCCCCGGCGGCTCGCCGGTGTCCGGCGGCACCGAGTCCGGGTCCACCGCCGCGGCCACCGCGCGGTCCTGCTCCGGGTCGCCGGCGACCAGCTCGCCGTCCACCGGTGCCGACCGCTTGAGCAGCGCGAGCGCCACCGGCCCGAGTTCGTGGTGCTGCACCACGCTGCCCACCCGGCCGATCTTTCGCTCGCCAAGCCAAACCGGATCGCCGGTCTCCGGCAGGATCTCCGCCGAGCCGTCCAGGTGCAGCAGCACCATGCGCCGCGGCGGCTTGCCCACGTTGTGCACCTTGGCGACGGTCTCCTGGCCGCGGTAGCAGCCCTTGGCCACGTGCGCCGCCACGTGCACCCAGCCGAGCTCGTGCGGGATCGCGCGCTCGTCGGTCTCCAACCCGACTCGGGGCCGCAGCGCCTCCACCCGCAGCGCCTCGAACGCGAGGGTGCCGGAGGGGCGGATGCCCGCGTCGGTCAGCTTCGTCCACCACTCCACCAGCGCCGCCCGCGGCACCACGAGGTCGATGGTGGGCAGCGCGCGGAACGGTACGAACCGGCTGAATCCCCCGCCGGGCAGGGCCTTCACCCCGTACGGCTTCGACGGCACCGGCGCGAACTGGGCGAGGATGCCGCCCGCGTCCGGGCCGACCGCGGTCAGCACCGCGAACTCCGAGGTGGCGTCCCGAGTCTCCACTTTGGACCAGAACCGCATGGCGTCGAGGTACTCCAGCAGCGACTGCCTGCCGTCCACGCCCATCGTCGGCAGCGCGCTGGTGGCTTGCGCGCCCGCGTCGGTGTCCAGGTAGACGACGCCCTCGTGGTGCGCGACCAGCATGTGGCAGTCGACGCGGCCCTGGCTGTCCAGCACGAGCGCCTCGGTGCCCTGCCCGTCCGGCAGCTCCGTCATGTGCTGCGAGAGCACCAGGTGCAACCAGCTCAGCCGCTCCTCGCCGGTCACCGCGATGACCTCCCGGTGCGAGCGGTCCACCAGCACCGCCGAGCGGGTCGCCGACCGTTGCTCGGCGAACGGGTCGCCGAAGTGCCAGGGCACGCCCGCATCCACTGCATCCTCCGGTGCGGGTACCGCACCCGGCAGGTCCAACAGGGGTGAACTCATCGGCGCTCCTCGGCGGCGTCGGCGTTGCTGCAGCAGTTCCGGCACAGGCCGGACAGGGCCAGGTGGGTGGCGTCCAGGGCGAACCCGAACCGCGTGAGCAGCTCGCGGGACAGGTCGTCCAGCAGTTCGGTCGAGACCTCGTCGATCGTGCCGCAGCGGTGGCACGCCAGGTGGACGTGCTCGTGCTCCTCGACCGAGTAGGTCGGCGCGCCGTGCCCCAGGTGCGTGTGCCGCACCAGGCCCAGCTCTTCGAGCAGGTCGAGGGCGCGGTAAACCGTCGTGATGTTGACCGTCGAGGCGGTGCCCTGCACCTTGCGGCAGACCTGCTCGGGCGTCGCATGCCCCAGCTCGCGCACCGCGTCCAGCACCAGTTGGCGCTGCGGTGTCATCCGCATGCCCCGTTGGTGCAAGGTGCTGCGCAGCGATCCCTGGTCGCTCAATGCCCGCTCCTGTGCTCGGCGCGCTTGAAGGTCGGTACTCCGATCGTAACTCCGAGCGAGAACGCGCCGGTCATGCGCGCGGCCCACCAGCGGTTGCGGGGGTCGAGGTTCTAGGCTTCCGGCATGCGCGTACTGGCACTCTTGGACGGGACGATCGTTGATCCGCAGGCGCCGCTGTTCCGCGCGGACGACCTCGGTGTGATGCGGGGAGATGGCATCTTCGAGACGATCCTGGTCGTCGACCGGAAGCCGCGGGAACTCGGGCCGCACCTCGATCGGCTGGAGCGATCCGCCGACCTGATGCAGATGCGGTTGCCCGAGCGCGACGCATGGGAGCGGGCCGCGCAGGCAGTCATCGACAACTGGTCGTGGGACACCGTCCCGCAGATGGCGCTGAAGCTCGTCTGCACCCGCGGCGTCGACGGCGGCGACGGCACGCCGAACGGCTTCGCGATGGGCATGCAGATCGGCGCCGACACCCTGCGCAAGCGCGCCGAGGGCGTTGCGGCCGTGACGCTGGAGCGGGGCTACGCCCCGGACCTGATGGAGCGGGCGCCCTGGCTGCTGCTTTCCGCGAAGACCCTGTCGTACGCGGTGAACATGGCCGCGATGCGGGAGGCCGAGGCGCGCGGTGCCGACGAGGTCATCTTCACCGCCACCGACGGTTCGGTGCTGGAGGGGCCGACCTCGACGGTCGTGATCGCGCAGGGGCGCAAGCTGCTGACCACGCCGCCCAGCTCGGGCATCCTCAAGGGCACCACCCAGGGGGCGCTGTTCCGGGCCGCGGAGAAGGCGAGCTGGGAGACCGAGGTCACGAAGTTCCCGGCGTCGGCGCTGTTCGAGAGCGACGGCGTGTGGCTGGCTTCGAGCGTCCGGCTGGTCAGCCAGGTGCACACCATCGACGGCACCGAGATCAAGGCGGACGCCGACCTGCACGCCGAGATCAACCACCTCTACGAGTCCAACTACTGATCACCCGTTACTGCCTCCGGCCGCAATTTCCATTGAAATCGGACCCGGCCCCTGATCAGCCCATCGTCTTCTGGCCGTCGATGGTCTCGCGGATGATGTCGGCGTGGCCCGCGTGCTGCGCGGTCTCCGCCGCGATGTGCAGCAGCACCCGCCGCACCGTCCAGCGCTTGCCCTTCTCCTCCTGCCACGGGGCGTCCGGCAGCTGGTGGGAGAGGTCCAGGTCCGGCACGGACGCGACGAGCTCGTCGGTCCGCGTCGCCACCTTCTTGTACTCCGCCAGCAGCACGTCCAGCGTTTCCTCGTCGGTCGGGTGGAAGGTCGCCGCCTGCTCGGCGAACGCCGCCTCGTCGTAGGCGTCGAACGCGCGGCCGTTGCGGATGAAGTCGGCCCAGCTCCGCTCGACCGAGGTCACATGCTTGATCAGCCCACCGAGGCACAGCTCGCTCTTGGTGGGCCGCAGGCGGGCCTGCTCGTCGGTCAGGTCCTTCACCGTGTGCCGCAGGAAGCCGCGGTGCGCTTGCAGGAGTTCCAGGATGTCGGCGCGCTCGCCGGTCAGGGTGCTAGTCATGATTCGCCCACCTCAGGTTCCGTAGCTCGATTACGTAGAAACTTAGCCGGGGGGCCTGACAGGAACGGCGGATCGGCGCCTGGCTCAGCCAACGATGCGGTCGAGCTTCGCGGAAAGGCGAGGCTGTAGCTCGTGCTCCGAGGTGGCGCGCTCTTCGACGTAAGCCAGCGAGCCTTCGACGACGCCGTACAGCCGACTGGCCGCGGCGACATCCTCGCTGGTCGGCGTGCGCAGCACCGCGTCGGTGCCGAACTGCCAGGTCGTCTGGCCCTGCGGCTTGCCGAAGAACATCTCGGCGACGCCGGTCTCGTGCAGGATCAGCAGTTCGATCGTCTCGTCCGCCTGCGGACGCCAGAAGCCGACCTCGCGGAACGCGGCCGCGACGACCTTGCCGCCCTCGCCGTCCAGCCGCCACGCGCGGCTCTCGTAGGTCAGGAACGGGCGGCCGTCGTGCGCGATGGTGACCTGCTGGATGAAGCGGTACGGCTCGTCGAGCGAAGGGTGCGATGCCTCGCCCTCGCCGCGCCACACGCCGACCAGCGGCAGCAGTGCGAGACAGCCGTCGTTCAGCGACGGGCCCATTCGCAGGTTGGCGGTGTCGCCGGTCCCGGGCAGGTCGTCGAACTCCGGCACATTGCGGTGCTTGGTGTGCTTGGCGCGCTCCGCAGCCGCGGCGACCGCGGCATCGCCGCTGCCGCGCTGTGGTTCGTTCGGCGTAGCAGTCATCAGGCCGAGATTACCGGTCGCCCCGGATCAGTCGCTGTACAGGCGGTACATCACGTAGCAGGCGAACCAGACGGTGGCGACCGCGGCGAGCCCGACGAGGGTGACGAGGCCGTAGTGCAGGAAGTCGATAAGTTCCACGCGCAAAGGATAACCACCGCGACGCCCGCGCGGAGTGTGGCGTCGGGCATGATCTGCGGCGGGTACCGCGCCGAACTGCGCCGAACCGACAGCAGGGACGGGGATCACATGGACTTCGAGACGTTGCGCGAGCGCGCGCTGACCTTCCGCGAGGACCTGCTGGCGCGCAAGGACAAGATCGCGCCGGCCGGCTTCGGTTGGTACCCGTACGACACGATGGCGAACATCTTCCACCTGGACGCGCTGCTGACCAGCGAGCAGCGGTCGGTGTTCGACCGGATCGCCGGCACCCGCGTCGCGGACATCGGCGCGGCCGACGGCGACTTCGGGTTCTTCCTGGAGGCCGAGCTGGGCTGCCAGGTGGACGTGATCGACAACGGTCCGACGAACTTCAACGGGCTGCGCGGCGCGCGGCGGCTCGTCGAGGAACTGGACTCCGGCGTGCAGGTGCACGAGATCGACCTGGACTCGCAGTTCCGGATGCCCGCCGAGCGCTACGGCGCGGTGTTCTTCCTCGGGCTGCTCTACCACCTGAAGAACCCGTTCTTCGTGCTGGAGCAGCTGGCCAAGCATGCCGACCTGTGCTTCGTGTCGACCCGGATCGCGCAGGTAGCGCCGGACGGCACCCGGATCCAGCAGCAGCCGGTGGCGTACCTGCTGGACCCGGCGGAGGCCAACAACGACGCGACGAACTTCTGGATCTTCAGCGAGACGGGCCTGCGGCGGCTGTTCGACCGCACCGGCTGGGAGGTCGTGGACTTCACGACGGTCGGCTGCCGGGAGGATTCCGACCCGCGCTCCCAGGACCGCGACGAGCGGGCCTTCGCCCTCCTCCGCGCCAAGACCACCAACTGACCGAAGCGGTCCCGATCACGCGGAAGCGCGAAGGGCACCGCTGAGCGAGCAAGTCGCCCAGAGGTGCCCTTCAGCTCGAAAAATCCGGTTTGATCAGGCGACCGCGATGTCCACCGCGTGGACGCCCGGGCCGGAAGTGGTGACGTCTGCCTGGCCCTTGCCGTCGCGGTGGAGGGCTCGGACCGTCCAGGCGCCGGGGGCCGCGTAGAAGGTGAAGTCACCCTCCGGGGAGGACACGACCTCCGCGGTGAACTCGCCGGAGGAGTCCAGCAGGCGGACGAACGCCCCGCCGACCGGCTGGTCTCCGGCACGTACCTTGCCCGTCACGACGACCTGGTCGGTTTCCTCGGCGACCGCCGTGCCCGACTGCTGCGGCGCTCCGCATCCGCTCATGCTCAACGCTCCTCGATCTCTCGTTCTTCGGTCCTTGCCAGCTGCAGATTCGTCAGTTCTTGGCCTCTTCGGCCGGGTTCTCGATCGGGACGCCGACCAGCGAGCCGTACTCGGTCCACGATCCGTCGTAGTTCTTGACGTTGGTGTTGCCCAGCAGTTCGCGAAGCACGAACCAGGTGTGCGAGGAACGCTCGCCGATGCGGCAGTAGGCGATGGTGTCCTTCGCCGTGTCGAGCCCGGCTGCCCCGTAAATCTCCGCGAGTTCGTCGTCGGACTTGAAGGTGCCGTCCTCGTTCGCGGCCTTGCTCCACGGCACGTTGATCGCCGACGGGATGTGGCCGGCGCGCTGCGCCGACTCCTGCGGCAGGTGCGCCGGGGCCAGCAGCTTGCCCGCGAACTCGTCGGGCGAGCGGACGTCGACCAGGTTCTTGTTGCCGATCGCGTCCAGGACCTCGTCCCGGAACGCCCGGATCGAGGTGTCCGGCTCCGAAGCCTGGTAGGTGGTGGCGGTCTTGTTCGGCTCGTCCTTGGTGAGCTCGCGGCCGTCGAGCTCCCACTTCTTGCGGCCGCCGTCGAGCAGCTTGACGTCGCCGTGCCCGTACAGCTTGAAGTACCAGTAGGCGTACGCGGCGAACCAGTTGTTGTTGCCGCCGTACAGGATCACCGTGTCGTCGTTGCTGATCCCCTTGGCGGACAGCAGCTTCTCGAAGCCCTCGCGGTTGACGAAGTCGCGGCGGACGTGGTCCTGGAGCTCGTTCTTCCAGTCCAGCTTGATGGCGCCCGGGATGTGCCCGCCGTCGTAGGCGGTGGTGTCCTCGTCCACCTCGGCGAACACCACGCCCGCGGTGTTCAGGTTCTGTTCGGCCCACTCGGTGGAAACCAGGACCTCTGCGCGGCTCATCGAGCGACTCCTTTGTTGATCTTCGGTGGTTCAGCGGGTGTCTGATGTGGACGCTCCGACAGGGGCGGCGCGCCGGAGCAACAGGTACATCTGGCAGCCGAGGCAGTATCCGAACACCGCGTTGAGCAGCGCCGCCACCAGGGCGAAACCGTTCGCGACGATGCCCAGGGCGGTCCACTCGGCGGCGTAGCCGATGGTGGCCAGCAGGGCGAAGGCGAAGCCGACGCCCTGCGAGAACCGGACCGGCGCCGGATCTTCCCGCTCGGCCGGGTCGATCGGCGCGAGGCGCGGTTGCACTGCCTGCCGGTACACGAAACCCCACGGGTTGAGCCGCATTCCGATGAATGCGCACATCCCGAACAACACCATCTGCGCGGCGAGCACCCGCCAGCTGGCGGTGACCAGCCCGAGCGCGAGGATCGCGCTGGTCATAGCGGCGGTGAAGCGGACGCCGCGCGGGTCGAGCGTTGCGGCAGACATGGGGCCTCCTGACAAGTGGACTTCGACTGCCGAGTCCGTCAGGCGGGTTCGGACGCACCCAGACCGGGGCATGAGCCGCGCAAGGTGCAAGACGTACTACCGCCTGGTCAGTGCCCGCAACACAGGCTGCTACCCACGCGGCAAAGATCCACCGCGCGCCTCCGGGTCAGCAGTACATGCACGGGTCGGAGGTTACCGGCTAGACCGATCGGCGGGAAGGTCGTTCACTAGGTGAGACGCCGGTCGGGGTGCAGGCGGAGCGAACGGCCTGTTCACCTCCCCTATTGGCGCGAACGGTCCGTTCGCTTCATGTCACGCTCGCCGATGCGGCAGTAGGCGATGGTGTCCTTCGCCGTGTCGAGCCCGGCTGCCCCGTAAATCTCCGCGAGTTCGTCGTCGGACTTGAAGGTGCCGTCCTCGTTCGCGGCCTTGCTCCACGGCACGTTGATCGCCGACGGGATGTGGCCGGCGCGCTGCGCCGACTCCTGCGGCAGGTGCGCCGGGGCCAGCAGCTTGCCCGCGAACTCGTCGGGCGAGCGGACGTCGACCAGGTTCTTGTTGCCGATCGCGTCCAGGACCTCGTCCCGGAACGCCCGGATCGAGGTGTCCGGCTCCGAAGCCTGGTAGGTGGTGGCGGTCTTGTTCGGCTCGTCCTTGGTGAGCTCGCGGCCGTCGAGCTCCCACTTCTTGCGGCCGCCGTCGAGCAGCTTGACGTCGCCGTGCCCGTACAGCTTGAAGTACCAGTAGGCGTACGCGGCGAACCAGTTGTTGTTGCCGCCGTACAGGATCACCGTGTCGTCGTTGCTGATCCCCTTGGCGGACAGCAGCTTCTCGAAGCCCTCGCGGTTGACGAAGTCGCGGCGGACGTGGTCCTGGAGCTCGTTCTTCCAGTCCAGCTTGATGGCGCCCGGGATGTGCCCGCCGTCGTAGGCGGTGGTGTCCTCGTCCACCTCGGCGAACACCACGCCCGCGGTGTTCAGGTTCTGTTCGGCCCACTCGGTGGAAACCAGGACCTCTGCGCGGCTCATCGAGCGACTCCTTTGTTGATCTTCGGTGGTTCAGCGGGTGTCTGATGTGGACGCTCCGACAGGGGCGGCGCGCCGGAGCAACAGGTACATCTGGCAGCCGAGGCAGTATCCGAACACCGCGTTGAGCAGCGCCGCCACCAGGGCGAAACCGTTCGCGACGATGCCCAGGGCGGTCCACTCGGCGGCGTAGCCGATGGTGGCCAGCAGGGCGAAGGCGAAGCCGACGCCCTGCGAGAACCGGACCGGCGCCGGATCTTCCCGCTCGGCCGGGTCGATCGGCGCGAGGCGCGGTTGCACTGCCTGCCGGTACACGAAACCCCACGGGTTGAGCCGCATTCCGATGAATGCGCACATCCCGAACAACACCATCTGCGCGGCGAGCACCCGCCAGCTGGCGGTGACCAGCCCGAGCGCGAGGATCGCGCTGGTCATAGCGGCGGTGAAGCGGACGCCGCGCGGGTCGAGCGTTGCGGCAGACATGGGGCCTCCTGACAAGTGGACTTCGACTGCCGAGTCCGTCAGGCGGGTTCGGACGCACCCAGACCGGGGCATGAGCCGCGCAAGGTGCAAGACGTACTACCGCCTGGTCAGTGCCCGCAACACAGGCTGCTACCCACGCGGCAAAGATCCACCGCGCGCCTCCGGGTCAGCAGTACATGCACGGGTCGGAGGTTACCGGCTAGACCGATCGGCGGGAAGGTCGTTCACTAGGTGAGACGCCGGTCGGGGTGCAGGCGGAGCGAACGGCCTGTTCACCTCCCCTATTGGCGCGAACGGTCCGTTCGCTTCATGTCGGTGGGGTGGGGGTGTGTGGTGTGAACGGCCTGTTTGCTTCTTCTATTGGCGTGAACGGTCCGTTCGCCCCGAACCCTCATGCCAGGTGCGGTAGGAGGGCGGTGGCGAGTTCGTCGCGGCGCGGGACGCCGCCGATGCGGAACAGCTCGTGGCCCGCGCCGTCCAGCACGAGCGTCGTCGGGGTGCGGTGCACCCGCAGCGGTGTCGACCACTCCGGGTGATCTGTGAGGTCGACATCCACGTGGCGTACGCCGTCCGTGCGCTGGACGAAGTCGGCCAACAGGATGCGGGTGTGCCGGCACGGCGCGCAGAAGGTCGTCGACAGCTGCAGCAGCGTCACCTTTGCGTCGTCGCCCGGGGCGTCGGCGAGCCGCTGCCGCAGGCCCTCGGGAAGCTTGTCCAACACGTTCCCCTTCCCGGTCTTCGCGTGGACCTTGCCGTCCCGGGCCTGCCACACCACGCCGAAGACCAACGCGACGACGACGGCGATCAGCAGTGCCCAGGTGCCCGTATTCACCCCGTATTCACCCCGTGCTCACCCCGCTGGCGCTGATGGTCACGTTTTCAGCGGTGCCCTCGAGGACCAGCGCGCCCCGCTCGACGCGCACCGCGGTCGGGTTGATCTCGAACGGCAGCACGCCGGGGTCGAGGGTGGTGCTGAACTGCTTGAGCACCGACTGCTCGAACAGCTTCGGCAGCTCGATCCGGCCCAGCGCGCTGTTGTTCAGGTCCAGCTTGCGCGGCTCGATCTGCATCTTGCCGTTGACCAGCGACAACACCGCGATCACCCGCACCTTGTTGTCGGAGCCGGCGATGTTCACGGTGCCGTCCAGCTGGACCACGGCCTTCGTGTCGTCGGTGCCCGCGGTGAGCTGCTCGTCCGCGCTGCTGACGTTGCCGTCGTCGTCGGCCAGCGCGTCCTTCTGCGCCGGCTCGATCGTCAGGTCCTGGATGCCGATCAGCCGGGCGATGTCGGAGGCCTTCAGCTTCACCCGGGCGACCAGCTGGTCGACGGTGAAGTGGTCGGCGGTCCCGGACAGCACGTCGGCGGTGGACACCCGGGCGCCGTGCAGGTCCGCTTCGACGCCGACCTCGTTGAGCTTCCCGACCTGCACGGCGTTGGCCGCCAGCTGCACATCGCGGTAGTTCCCGGCGATGGCCTGGGTGAGGAACGGAAAGCCGTTGATCCGCACGTCGGGGTTCTCGCGCAGCTTGAGCTGCTCGGCGACCTTCTTCGACACCTGGTACTCGGCGATCGCTGCGGCGCCGAAGTCGGCACCCACCAGGAGGCCGACGATGATCACGAGGGCGATGGCGAGCTTTTTCACCGAGCGGTCCGTTCTGGTCGGGGCAGGGCAGGATGGCCGGCGGTTGTCCGCAGAACGCTAGCGACCACCACGATCGGGTGGTCCCACTGTATCGGCCGCCCACCCGGCGATGCGGTCAACCAGTTCGGGGCTGGTCGCGCTCTCGGCGTGTCGCATGCCCGGTTCCAGCCACAACTCGCCCCCGCCTGCCTCGCTGAGCGCGACGGCGTCGGCCACCGGGAAGTAGTGGTCCTCGTCACCGTGCACGATCAGCAGCGGAACCTGGATGCGCGGAACCAGCTCGATCGGCGAGACCGGCACGTCCGGCCACGGCGGGGCGAGGCGGACGCCGAGCAGCCGGGCGCTCCACCGGCCGTGCGGCTGCTCGAGCAGCCAGTGCACCCTGCGCATCGCGGGCGTGTCGCGGACCCACCAACGCGCCGGGCTGCTTACCGAGATCACCGCGTCCGGCGGTGCGGACAGCGCTGCGTGGCGGAGCGCCACCGAGCCGCCCAGCGAGAACCCGACGGTGACGACCTTGTGGCAGCCGAGCTCGCGGAGGCGCGCGACGGCTGCGGCGATGTCCAGCGCCTCCGCCGGGCCGACGGTGGTGCGGCCACCGGAACGGCCGTGGCCGCGGAAGTCGACCGCGAGCACCGGGGCGTGAGCGGCCAGCCGCTCCAGCACCCGCCGCACGTAGGGTTTGCGAACGTGGCTGGTGAAGCCGTGGCCCACAACGAAACCGAGGTCCGCTGGGAGCCCGGGGCCGGGGTAGAGCAGCCCGCGCAACGGCGTGCCGTCGGCGGCGGCAAGAGTGACCCGGCGCACGTGACACATGCCCGTAACAAATGGTCGCCTGCCGTTCACAAATGTGATGCCGCCGGTTAGAACTGGGTTTTTCCGCCGCATTTCGGTTATTCTCCTTGCCATCCACAGGCAACGACGCCGAGTCATCCGCATCCGCGCGGATGCCACTCTCCCACCGGTCGTCGGTGTTTCTCGCCTTGGGACGGAGGCCCTTCAGATGAGCTCCGAGCTGCTGCTGCTGACCAGCGAAGAAGGCTGCGAGGCGGTGTTGCCCTCGCTGGCCCTGCTGCCGCACCGGGTCCGCATCCTGCCCGCCGACCCCGGCGCGATCCTCTCCGGCGGCGCGCACGACGTGATCGTCGTCGATGCCCGCAACGACCTGGCTGGTGCGCGCGACCTGTGCCGCTTGCTGGCGGCCGGGGACGCGCCGGTGGTGGCGCTGGTGAACGAGGGCGGGCTGGTCACGATCAGTGCCGAGTGGGGGGTCGACGACATCCTGCTGCCGACCACCGGCCCGGCCGAGATCGACGCCCGCCTGCGGCTGCTGGTCTCGCGCCGCAGCAGTGCCGGTACCAGCGGCGACGGTTCGCTGAGCGTTGGTGGCCTGGTGATCGAGGAAGCGACCTACACCGCGCGGCTGAAGGGGCGGGCGCTGGAGCTCACTTACAAGGAGTTCGAGCTGCTCAAGTACCTCGCCCAGCACGCGGGCCGGGTGTTCACCCGGGCCCAGCTGCTCCAGGAGGTGTGGGGTTACGACTTCTTCGGCGGCACCCGCACCGTCGACGTTCACGTGCGGCGGCTGCGCGCGAAGCTCGGCCCGGAGCACGACTCGATGATCGGCACGGTCCGCAACGTCGGCTACAAGTTCGTCCGCCCGAACCGCAACGCCGGTCGGCTGGCCGCGGAGCCGGCCGAGCTGGAGGGGGCGGAGTTCGAGGCCGCCGAATACGAGACGGCCGACGCGTACTGATCCACTTGCGAGGCACCTCCGGCCACCACGTGGCGGGGTGCCTTTGCGCATTCCGGGAGATTCCGCGGCGAATTGTTGATCTTCGTCTGAGGTGAGAGCTTTTCCGATCTTGCCCGGAAAAACTAGCGAACGATCTTCGTGTGGTCCTATTCCCGATTCGGGTGAATTCGAGACTCATCTGGGATCATTCGTGCCGAACCCCGGGTACTAAACCCCGGGTACTGGTCGCCGCGTCAAGACCTGGAGCGGTGGCGCCAGGCCCAGACGGCGGCGCCGATGGCGAAGCACGCGATGCCGCTGAGCACCGAGGCCCAGGGCAGCGCGAACGCGAGGACCACGCAGCCGACGAACCCGAGCACCGGCAGCGCGCGCGGGAACCAGCGCTGGTCGCGGGACAGGGTGAACGCCGAGGCGTTGGCGATCGCGTAGTACACCAGCACCCCGAACGACGAGAACCCGATCGCACCCCGCAGATCCGTGACGAGCACCAGCACCACGACCGCCACGATGACCACCAGCTCCGCGCGGTGCGGAGTCGCGAAGCGCGGATGCACCGCCGCCAACGGGGCCGGTAGATCGCGCTCCCGGGCCATCGCCAACGCCGTCCGGCCCACACCTGCGAGCAGCGCGAGCAACGCGCCCAGCGCAGCAATGCCGGCACCGAACACCGCAACCGGTGCCAGCTGAGACAACCCGCCGGCCCGCACCGCATCGGCCAGCGGAGCAGACGACGCCGCGAGGCCCGCCGGGCCGAGCGCCACCAGCAGCGAGACGGCCACCACGACGTAGAGGCACACCACGATCCCGAGCGCGATCGGGATCGCGCGGGGGATGGTGCGCTGCGGGTCGCGGACCTCTTCGCCGAGCGTCGCGATGCGGGCGTAGCCCGCGAACGCGAAGAACAGCAGCCCGGCGGACTGCAGGACGCCCAGCGGCGCAGGCGGCGAGGACGCTGAGGCGGCAGCCGAGGCGCCACCGAGCCACACCGCGAGCAGCGTGCACGCGAGCGCCGCGAGCGTCAGCGCGAGCAGGATGCGAGCGAGCTTGGCGGTGCGGGTGACCCCGACGTAGTTCACCGCGCCCAGAGCCGCGGCGAACGCCGCGGCGACGGGCTTGGGGGCGGCGGGGGCGAGGTACTCGGCGGCGGTCAGGGCCATCGCCGCGCACGAGGCCGTTTTTCCGAGCACGAAGCCCCAGCCCGCGAGGTAGCCCCAGAACGGACCGAGGCGTTCGCGGCCGTAGACGTAGGTGCCGCCCGCCGCCGGGTATTTCGCCGCGAGCGCCGCAGAGCTGCTTGCGTTGCAGAAGGCGATGATCGCTGCGACGCCCAGGCCGATGATCAGGGCCGATCCGGCCGCTGCGGCGGCCGGGGCGAAGGCGCTGAACAGGCCTGCGCCGATCATGGCGGAGAGGCCGATCACCACGGCGTCGGCGGTGGTGAGCCGCCGGCGGAGTTCAGTCACACGTTGCTCCTGGAGGTGTCCGCTGTCGAAGCCCACGTGTGCAACCGGTACTGCCGGTTCCAAGGACGGAGTTCGAGGACAAGTCTTAGCGTTCCGATCGCGTCAACCGCAAGGTTCGTGGGTAACGTCGTGGACGTGCAGCTGACTTGGCGAAATGGACTGGACAGCAGTGAAGCGGCCGAGGTCATGGCCCTGCTCGAAAAGACCGAGCAGGCCGATGGGGTGGCCCCGGTCGGTGAGCACGTGATCTTGCGGCTGAAGGCGCATCGGGACGTCATCCACCAGATCGAGCCGGTGCAGGCCGACGTGCGCTCCGAGCACTTCGTGGTGCGCGACGCCGGCAGCGTCCTCATCGGGTACGCGCACCTCGACACCGAGCATGAGAAGGACGCCGGGCAGCTCGTCGCCGAGCTGGCGGTGCACCCCGACCACCGCCGCAAGGGCGCCGGCGCCCGCTTGGTCGAGGCGCTGCTGGACCGCGCCGAGCTCTCCCCGGAACCCGCGTCCGACCTGGGCCGCCTGCGGATCTGGTCGCACGGCGAGCACGTGGGCGCGGTGCGGCTGGCCGAGCGCTACGGCTTCAGCCGCCCCCGCGAGCTGTGGCGGATGGGGCGGGCGCTCGCCGAGCCGGAGCTGCCCGAGGTGGCGACCGCCGAGGGCGTGCGGATCCGCGCCTTCCGGCCGAGCCGCGACGAGGCCGCCGTGGTCGAGGTCAACCACCGGGCCTTCTCCTGGCACCCGGAGCAGGGCGGCATGACCGAGCAGGAGTTGCGTGCCAAGGAACGTGAGGAGTGGTTCGACCCCGCCGGGTTCTTTCTCGCCGTGACCCGCGCCGACGAACTGCTGGGCTTCCACTGGACCAAGGTCCACCCGGGCGGCGTGGGCGAGGTCTACGTCGTCGGTGTCGACCCGGACGCGCAGGGCGGCGGATTGGGCCGGTCACTCACGGTGGCCGGATTGCGCCATCTCCGCGATACTGGTTGCCGCCAGGTGATGCTCTATGTCGAGGGTGACAACGCGCCCGCCATCAGGGTCTACCAGCGGTTGGGATTCGAGAAATGGGACACGGATGTGCAATTTGGGCGCTGACTGAATGCAGCCGTAAGTTATTGGATCACCTAGGAATCGGGTCACTTTTCCCCTGCCGGAATGTGTGCCTGCTTACTTAGCGTGCCTTGTTCACCTCTCGTTCACTTCGATGGCGGCGATCGTCCACTCCGACTCCTTAGCGTCCGTGTCGAGCGGCCAAAGCACGAGCCTGCGCGAGGCTCGGCCGCGCAACCGCAGGGTTTCCAACTGGAGGAACGAAGTGAAGATCAAGCGGCACAGCGCTGCATTCGCCGTTCTCGCCGCGGGCTCGCTCGTGCTCGCCGGCTGCGGCTCCGACCAGAACGCACCGCAGGGCGGCGGCAACCCCGCCCTCGGCGGTGTCCAGGTCGAATGCGGCACCAAGCCGGTTTCTGCGGAAGGCTCCTCGGCGCAGAAGAACGCGATGGACGTCTTCGCCCGGGACTACGGCCAGAAGTGCCAGGGCCAGCAGCTCAACTACACGAAGTCCGGCTCTGGCAAGGGCGTTGCCGCTTTCACCGCTGGCCAGATCGACTTCGGCGGTTCTGACTCGCCGCTGAGCGAGGAGAAGGGCGAGGTCGCCAAGGCCGCCGAGCGCTGCCAGGGCAACCCGGCCTGGAACCTGCCGATGGTCTTCGGCCCGGTCGCGATTTCCTACAACCTGCCCGGCGTCACCGACCTGACCCTCAACGCCGACGTGATCGGCAAGATCTACCAGGGCAAGATCAAGAAGTGGGACGACCCGGCTATCAAGGCGCTGAACCCGAACGCGCAGCTGCCCGCCAAGGACATCGTGCCGTTCTTCCGCTCCGACGAGTCGGGCACCACCGAGAACTTCCAGAAGTACCTGGCCACCGCCACCGGCGGCGCCTGGACCGGCAAGGGCAAGCAGTTCCAGGGCGGGCCGGGCATCGGCCAGGGCCGCGACGGCAGCGACCAGGTCGCGCAGTCGGTGAAGGCCACCGAGGGCAGCGTCACCTACGTCGAGTGGTCCTTCCCGAAGAACCTCGGCCTGGGCATCGCCAAGATCGACAGCGGCGCCGGCCCGGTCGAGCTGACCACCGCCAACGTCGGCAAGGCCATTGAGGACGCCGAGATCAAGGGCGAGGGCAACGACCTGCGCGTCAACCTCGACTCGATCTACGGCAACAAGGCCGCGGGCGTCTACCCGATCGTCCTGAACACCTACGAGATCGTCTGCTCCAAGGGCTACGACGCGGAGACCGCGAAGGCCGTCAAGGCGTTTCTGACCGTCGCCGCCAACGCCAACCCGCAGGAGCTGGAGAAGGCCGGTTACGTCCCGCTGCCGGAATCCTTCAAGGGCAAGGTCCTGACTGCCGTCAACGCCATCTCGTGAGTAAGCCGGGTCGCACCTACCCAAGGCGAGCCAAGAGTCGAACGGACGAAGTGAGAGGCTGCAAATAGCAGTGACCGACTCGACGAGAGCCGATCTGCGCCCCGCGGACACCGAACCCGGTGCCCCGCGGGGCGCTTCGGCGCCCAGTTCCGGACCGGAGGCTCCCATTTCCGCTCCCGACACCTTCGCAGGCAAGAAGGTCCGCATCGGCGACCGGGTCTTCTCCTCGGTCGCGACCGCCTCCGGCGCCTTCGTGGTCGCACTCATCGCCGCCATCGGCGTGTTCCTGCTGACTGATCCGTGCCGTCCCGGCGCTGCAGGTCAACCAGGTGAACTTCCTGTTCAGCCGGGAGTGGAACACCGCGAACCCGAGCCACCTGAGCTTCGGCATCATCGACCTGGCCTGGATCACGGTGGCCAGCTCGATCGTCGCACTGGCCATCGCGATGCCGGTGGCCTGCGGCATTGCGCTGTTCCTCACCCAGTACGCGCCGCGCACCCTGGCCCGCCCGTTCGCCTACATCGTCGACCTGCTGGCCGCCGTGCCGTCGGTGATCTACGGCCTGTGGGGCTACCTGGTGCTGGGGCCGGTGCTCAAGCCGGTCGCGGTGTGGCTGAACGAGAACCTCGGCTGGATCCCGATCTTCGCCAACGGCAACGCGCCAACCGACTCCGGCGCCAACGTCTTAACCGCCGGCATCGTGCTGGCCGTGATGATCCTGCCGACCATCACCGGGGTGAGCCGCGAAGTCTTCTCGCGCACCCCCACCACGCAGATCGAGGGCGCCCTGGCGCTCGGCGCCACGCAGTGGGAAGTGGTGCGCACGACTGTGTTCCCGTTCGGCCGCAACGGCTTCATCGGCGGTTCCATGCTCGGTCTGGGGCGCGCGCTCGGCGAAACCGTCGCGCTGACGATCATCCTGAGCATGAGCACCGCCCCGCCGAACTACAGCGTCTTCGACGCCGGTGCCACCTTCGCCTCCAAGATCGCGCTCGGTTCCGGGGAGTTCAACAACAACCTGCAGGTCGGCGCCTACATCTCGGCCGGGCTGGTGCTGTTCGTCATCACCTTCGCGGTGAACGCGATCGCCCGCTGGATCGAGAGCACCAGCGGTAAGGGGAAAGCATGAGGACCGACACCGCTGACGTGGAGCAGCTCGCCACCCCACCGGCGTTCCAGCGGATCAGCTTCGGGCGGAAGTTCAAGAACAACCTGGCCACCACGCTGTTCGCCGCGGCGTTCGTGATCGCGGTGGTCCCGCTGCTGTGGGTGCTGTGGACGCTGCTGGAGCGCGGACTCAAGCCGCTGCTCGACGTCGGCTGGTGGACGCACTCCTTCAACGGCCTGCTGCCCAACGACTTCGGCGGCGGCATCTACCACGCACTGATGGGCACCCTGCTGCAGGGACTGGTGTGCGCGGTCATCGCGGTGCCGCTGGGCATCATGGTCGGCGTCTACCTGATCGAGTACGGCCGGGAGTCCCGGTTCGCCCGGATCGCCACCTTCATGGTCGACATCCTCAGCGGGTTGCCGTCGATCGTGGCTGGTCTGTTCATCTACGCGCTGTGGATCACCACCTTCGGCTTCAGCCGCAGCGGCTTCGCGGTGGCGTTGGCGCTGATGCTGCTGATGCTGCCGGTGGTCGTGCGGGTCACCGAGACGATGCTGCTGATCGTGCCGGACGAGCTGCGCGAGGCGTCCTACGCGCTCGGGGTGCCCAAGTGGAAGACCATCGTGCGCATCGTGCTGCCGACCGCGCTGTCCGGCATCCTCACCGGCGTGATGCTCGGTCTCGCCCGCGTGCTGGGCGAGACCGCGCCGCTGCTGATCCTGGTGGGTTACTCCAGTTCCATCAGCTTCAACCTCTTCGGCGGCGAGATGGCGTCGCTGCCGCTGACGATCTACATGGAGCGCAGCACCGGAACCGTGGCCGGTGACTACCGGATGTGGGGCGCCGCGCTGACCCTCGTGCTCGTCATCATGCTGATCAACCTTGTCGCGTCGCTGCTGTCCAAGCTGTTCGCGATCAAGACCAAGTAGGGACCGAACTAATGGCCAAGCGTCTCGACATCAAGGACCTGAACCTGTTCTACGGCAAGTTCCACGCCGTGCAGGACGTGACCCTGCAGGTCCCAGCCCGAAGCGTCACCGCGTTCATCGGCCCGTCCGGTTGCGGCAAGTCGACCGTGCTGCGCTCGCTGAACCGCATGCACGAGGTCATCCCGGGCTCGCGGGTCGAGGGCAAGGTGCTGCTCGACGGCGAGGACATCTACGCCAGCGACGTGGACCCGGTGCAGGTCCGCAAGACCATCGGCATGGTCTTCCAGCGGGCCAACCCGTTCCCGACGATGTCCATCCGGGACAACGTGGTGGCCGGGCTGAAGCTGGCGGGTGAGAAGAACAAGAAGAGCCTCGACGACATCGCCGAGCGGGCGCTGCGCGGCGCGAACCTGTGGGACGAGGTCAAGGACCGGCTCGGCAAACCAGGCGGCGGGCTCTCCGGTGGTCAGCAGCAGCGCCTGTGCATCGCCCGGGCTATCGCGGTGCGCCCGGACGTGCTGCTGATGGACGAGCCGTGCTCGGCGCTGGACCCGATCTCGACGCTGGCGATCGAGGACCTGATCTCGCAGCTGAAGCAGGACTACACGATCGTCATCGTCACCCACAACATGCAGCAGGCGGCGCGGGTGAGTGACCAGACGGCGTTCTTCAACCTGCGCGCGGTCGGCGAGCCGGGCCAGCTGGTGGAGATCGACGAGACGGGCAAGATCTTCTCCAACCCGACCCAGAAGGCGACGGAGGATTACATCTCCGGCCGCTTCGGCTGATCGTTCGAAGCGTGAAGGGTACCTCTTGGTCGGCAAGAGGTACCCTTCATCGTTTCGGAAGTTGGAGGCGGTTTCCAGGCTCGTGTTGCGTGGCGGTGCGGGTGGCGAAACCTCAGCGGTCTTCTCGAACTTCAATTTCAATGGAAATCGGACCTCTGATTTCCATTGAAACTGGGTCCGACTCAGCGCACGGCGTTCTGGGCGTTGGTGGGTGTGCAGTTTCAAATTGAAATTGCGGTGTTACGCCAGGGATTCGTCGGCGATGGCCGAGATGAAGGCGCTGGAGTCCTTAGGGTTTAGGGCCTGGGTGCAGACCTGTTCGAAGGACTTGAGGTAGTCCGCCGTGTCCTCGGCCTTGTCCAGGAACCGGGAGTTCACCGAGTCGCCCAGGTGCACGACCTGCGGGTCGGCGTCGTCCGGGAACGAGAACACCGCGATCCGGTCGCCCATCAGCGGGTGCCCGCCGCTGCGGAACGGCAGCACCTGGATGGTCACGTTGCGCCGGTAGCCCAGCAGCACCAGGTGCTCCAGCTGCTGGCGCATCACCCCCGGGCCGCCGACCGCGCGCCGAAGTGCGGACTCGTCGAGCACCGCCCACAGCTCCAGCGGGTTCTCCCCTAGCAGCCGCTGCTGACGCGTTGAGATCACCGCCAGCCGCTCCTGCAGCTCGTCCGGGTCGTAGACCTGCGCGCCCGCGGTCAACAGCGCCCGGCTGTACTCGGCGGTCTGCAGCAGCTCCGGCAGCGGATCCGCGCCGTAGCAGCTCACCGCCTTCGCCGAGGTCTCCAGGCCGAGGTAGGTCTGCAGGCCGGGCCGCTGGGCGGTGCTCGGGTACTGCTGCCACCAGCCGCGCTGCTTGGAATCCTGCGCGAGGTCCACCAGTGCCGAGAGCTGGTCGCTGGTGGCGCCGTAGAACTCGGCCATCAATCGCACGTCGGAGGTGCGCACCGGCACCCGGCCGAGTTCGATCTGGCTGATCTTGCCTTGGGAGCAGTCCAGGTGGGCGGCGACTTCGCGATGCGTGCGGCCCGCGGATTCGCGCAGCCGCCGCAACTCGCTGCCCAGTCGCCGTCGATGCACGGTAGGACTCTTACGCACCGCACACCCCGCCGGACGCGGTTCGGAACCTTCTCACCCGAACGAGGATCGCACACGATGATCGCAACATCGAGTACTGAGACCGAGTATTAATACTTCGCCGGTCGAACCGCCCGTCACCTGCGAAAACGGCTCAGCCGGTCGGCATCTTTCCGGTCACGATGAACACGACCCGGCGGGCCACCGAGACCGCGTGGTCGGCGAACCGCTCGTAGAACCGGCCAAGCAGCGTCACGTCCACCGCGGCCGCCACCCCGTACGACCACTCCGGGCTCATCAGCACGGTGAACAGGTGCCGGTGCAGGTCGTCCATCTCGTCGTCGTCCTCTTCGAGCCCGCGCGCGGCCTCGACGTCCTGCGTGCGGATCACGATGCCAGCCCGCCCGGCCAGCTTGACGGCGACCCGGCCCATCTCGGCGAAGTACGGCTGCACGTCCTGCGGCAGCACCGCGTTCGGGTGGCGGCGGCGCGCGGTCTTGGCCACGTGCAGCGCCAGGTCGCCCATCCGCTCCAGGTCCTCGGCGGCGTGGATGGTGGAGATCACCGTGCGCAGGTCGCCGGCCACCGGCGCCTGCAGGGCCAGCAGCCCGAAGGCGTGCTCCTCGGCCCGGGCGCGCGCCTCGTCGACCTGGACGTCGTCCTCGATGACCTGCTCTGCGAGCTCTAGGTCGGTCTCCAGGAGAGCCTTCGTGGCGCGCTCCATAGCTGTGCCGACCATGGTCGACATCGAAGCGAGTTCATCGGCGAGCTCGCCGAGCTGTTCCTGGTAGACCTCACGCATGCCGTCCAGGGTACTTCGAGCCGGAATCGGACAGAATGACCCTTGGTGAATCAAGGGTGAACGGCCCCTTATGAAACTTGTTCGGCTGCCCCACGGTCAGCCGCAGATGTCGGTTCCCGCGTTCACCGTGGACAGACCGTCCGGGACGGCAGGCGGCTGGTTCGGGTCCGCAGGCTGCTGCCGAACGTCGTTCACCGTCGCCGCGGCACCCCCGCCGCTGGGCGTGGTGAGGGCTGCGGGTCCGCCGCTGCCCGACATGATCGGGGCGTCGTCGAGGATCGCCTGGAACAGCGCCTTGGTGTCGGCGTCCCGCAGGATCTCCATGCCGTTCTGGTCGGCGTAGCCGGTGGTCGGCACGGTGATGAAGGTGACGCGGCTGGCGTCCAGGCCCTGCATCTGCTGGCCCAGGTCCATCAGCCGGTCCACGCCGATGTTCTCGCCGAAGGTGTTCGCGCTGACCGCGTTGACGAAGTCGCCCAGCTTGCCCGGGTCGAGCAGCACCTGACTGGACATCGCCTTGCGCAGCAGCGCCGAGAGGAACAGCTGCTGGCGCTGCATCCGGCCGTAGTCCGAGGTGGGGTCGCCCTTGACGTGCCGGGCGCGCACGTAGTTCAGCGCCTGCTCGCCGGTGAGGGTCTGCCGACCCGCCTGGGGCAGCACGGTGCCGAGGGTGGCGTCGACGATCGGCTTCTCGGTGCAGATCTCGACGCCCTGCACCGCGTCCACCATCGACTTGAAGCCCTGGAAGTCGATGCCCAGGAAGCTGTTCACGCGCAACCCGGAGATCTGCTGGACGACCTTCGTCGTGCACAGCGGGCCGCCGACGGCGTAGGCCGAGTTCAGCCGCACGTCCTTGCGCGCCGGAACCTGCTCGCCCGTGTACTTGCCGGTGGTCGAGTCCCAGCGCTCGCAGGCGGGCATGTCGACCTTGAGGTCGCGCGGGAACGACACCAGGACCACGCGGCTGCGGTCGGCCGGGATGTGCGCGATGATCGTGGTGTCCGCGCGGGCCCCGGGCTCGTCCTGCTCGCTGCCGACGCCGTCGTCCGCGCTGGCCCCGGCCCGGGTGTCCGAGCCGACCAGCAGGAAGTTCTGGTCACCGGTCTGCTTGGCGATGTCCTTGATGGAGTCCGAGTTCGGATCCAGCGCCTGGACGGACGGCGGGCCCCAGATCGTGGTCGCGCCCCAGGCGATGCCGAGGGTCAGGAACACGGTCAGCGACGCAGCCATCGCCACGGCCATCACGATCAGGTTCGTGCGGCGCTTGCGCTGCTTCTTCTTCCACTCCATCCGGGACTGGCCGTCCCGGCCCTCGACGAAGTCGAACGGGATGTCGGTGCCGAGCTCCGGCTCCCGGCGCTTGCCCAGCAGCCAGGCGTACTTCTTGCGCCGGGCCGCCTCCTCGGCGGCAATCTCGTCGTGCACGGCGGAGAACCGCGCCAGGGTGGCGTCGATCTCCTTGATGTCGTTCTTGCGCTCCTCGACGTCGACCTCGGCGTCTTCGGCGCCGTCCTCGAACTCGTCGAACTCGTCGAACTCGTCGTAGGCGTCGGCGGAGACCGCGGGCGCGACGATGGCGGTCTCTTCGGCGTCCGCGACCGGCGGAGCCACCGGCTTGGCCAAGGTGGTCTTCTCGTCGCCGGCGGGATTGCGCTTGGGCCGCGCCACCATCGCCGTCTGCTCGGCCTGCTTCGGCCGCGCGACCATCGCCGTCTGCTCGGCCTTCGGCGGCTCGGCGGGGACGGCCGGGTGCTGGGTGGTGGCTTCCAGGTCCTGGTCGACGGCCGGTGGCACCGGGCGCGCCACTGGCGGTCGCGGCGGCTTCGCCGGGGCGGGCTCGCCGGTCAGCGCCTGCGTGATCCTGGTCGGCTCGGCAGCGGGCGGTTCAGCGCCGTTGCGCACGGGCAGCTCGCCCGGGACGCCGTTGCGGGGCGGCTGGGCGGGAGCGCCGTTGCGCATCGGCGGCTCAGCCGGAGCGCCGTTGCGTACGGGCGGTTCCGCTGGAGCGCCGTTGCGTACGGGCGGTTCACAGCCGGAGCGCCGTTGCGCGCGGGCGGCTCGGTGGGGGCGCCGTTGCGCGCGGCGGTGCCACCGGCGAAGGCTGCGGCGGCACCGCCGGGATTCGGTCGAGCGCGGCCAGCGGGGGTGTCGGCGGGCAGTGCAGGCCCGTTGGGGCGAGCGGGGCGGCGGCCCTGCCGCGGCCCGCCGTTCGGCGCTTGAGCGGAGGGAGGGCCCGCCACAGGCGGCGCCCAGCCCGGCGGCGTAGCCGGCGGGGTGCTTGGGTGATTCGGTGGTGCGGAGCGAGAGCGGCGCGGAGCGCCCTCCGGCGCGGTCCAGCCCGGCGGCGAAGCCAGCGGCTCGGGGCGGGTGGCCGGGCTGGCGGGGTGCTTGGGCGGTTCGGCGGCGCGGCGGGGCGGGGTTTCGACGCCTGCGGCGGCTGGGGCCGGAGAGGCTTGCGACGCCTGCGGCGGCTGCGGTGCTGGAGAGGCTTGCGGGGGCTGGGGGGGCTGCGGGGCCTGCGGTGGTTCCGGTTCGGCGGCGCGTCGGCGGCTGGTGCCGCGGCTCGGGGCCTTGCCGTGCTTGGAGAGCAGGTCTATGACGCGGGTGCCGCCGGTGCCGTCGTCGCCCAACGCGCGCCGACGCCGACCGGTCGATGCGGTGGTGCCGCTGTCGGCGGCGTCCTCGTCTGGGCGGGAACGCCGGTGCCCGAATTCACCATGCCGGGGGTCTTGCGGCACGCGTTTTCCCTCCCACCTGCGAAAGCCAACGGTCTACAAGAAGCCGACGCGTTCGATACCCCCCGACGTGTATCGGTCGGCGCCTCCGAGATAGTACGGCCGATCGCCCGAATTGACGATAGTGGGCGACAATTTCTTCACAATCAGTGCACGATCCTACCCGATGTCTCGTCCAATACGACCATCTGTGCTAAGCCGGATGACCGGCATAAACGAACTTAAATACACCCAGTGCTCCTAGGTGATCGCGATCAGTAACCGGCGACCCTCCGCGGGATAGTGTCGCGCCGCCCGGCCGCAATTCCGGCCAATCGGACTTCGGACCCCGATCGGTACGCGACCGCGTTGCGCCCCGACTGCTTCGCGGCGTAGAGCAGCGCATCCGCGCTGATCAACTGCTGCTCGGCCGAAACCGGCGCGGAATCGGCCGTGGTGTGCTCATGCGCGACCCCGGCGCTGATCGTCACCAGCAGCCCCGGTGCCATCTGCGCCCACGGGAACCGCTCCACCCGGGAGCGGGCCGTCTCGCACACCGCAACCGCGGCCGCTGGCTTGATGTTCGGCAGGACCAGGACGAACTCCTCCCCGCCGTAGCGGGCGCAGAACGCGCCGGTCGGCAGCGCCTCCTGCAGCAGGTCGACGACGCGCTGTAGCACCCGATCGCCGAGCAGGTGCCCGTAGGTGTCGTTGACCTGCTTGAACCAGTCCAGGTCGACCAGCGCCACGGCCAGCCCGTCGTTCGTCCCGGCGTGCTCGGCCAGCAGGTCGGCCAGTCGTTCGTCGAGGTAGCGGCGGTTGTAGCTGGCGGTCAGCGTGTCCCGCAGGCTTTGCTCGCGGGCCTCGGCGTGTTCGCGGCGCAGCCGGTTGACCTCGTGCCGCAACTGCTCCGGCACTCGCGGGGTGTCCGTTGTGGACATCAGGTTCAAGGCCGACCGCAGGTGGTGGTACGCCTGCCGCCACTGGCCCTGCGACGCCAGCAGGCTCGCGATCGACTCGTGCAGCTCCGCCATCCCGGTCCCGTTGGCCAGGTCCTGGCGGGTGCGGCGGCCAGGAGGCAGCACGGTTGGCGGGTCGTCGTCACGAAGTGGCTCCGGCCCGGCGAAACCGTTGCGCAGTCCGGTCATCGCACTCACCTCCCGTCCGTGGTGTCGTCGGGTGGGACGGATCGCTTGAGCTGGTCTGACTCGCGCGCCGCCCTAATTCGCTCAACCGGCTGACCCTGGCCTGGCCTGAAATTGACGAGCGCCGCTCGAATCTTCAGCTGCCTAGGATGTGTACCGGGCGGAGGGGCGGGTGTGGAAGCGAAACGGATCGGACCCACCCGCACGGACGAGCAAACCAGGGTGTGTTCCGCATCACTGCATGACAACTTCATCGGTTCCCCCGCGCTTCGCGTTACGAGCCTTTGATCGCGCAACCAATTATCTGGCCGGGCAAGGCGCGAACCCGTGCATTCGACCGTCCAGCAGCACCAGATGTAGCGAACCGATCTGATGTCCTGTGATGCTGTCCGCCATTCGGGTGGTCACCTCCACTCCGATGGCCCATATATCGCCGCGCGGTCGGATGCCGTCCGGGGCGAATTCCGGATCCGGCCGCAGCGTCGACGATGCCGGATCGATTTCGACGGTCGTCTCCCCGAGTTCGCAGTTCTGGCCGAGGAAATCGGGATGTTGCGTGCGGCGGAAGAACTCCTGTTGCGCCTGAGGTCCTTGTGCAGCAGCGATGTTGTTGTCCGCGAAGTACTGCCTGGACAGTCGCAGCGGTTCGGATTCGGTTGCCTGCGCGGCACATCCGGCAGCGAACAGCACCGTCGACACGCCGACGAGGACGGCCCAGCGGTGGCGAATTCGGCCCGTCGCAGCGGATTGCGGTCCCGCGGCCACTCAGCCGCCGCTGCTGTCGATCTCCGCGCCGGCGGGCACCGTGACGTCGTCCGGGTCGTCCAGCCAGCCCTCCGGCAGCACGACCCGACCGGCCGAGCCCTGGCGTCCGCGCGGGCCCTCGCCGTCCGCCGGGAACGGCACGTCGGGGTCGAGCTGGGCCAGCAGGTCGTCGAGCTGGGCCAGGCTGGACACCAGGCCGAACTGGTGGCGCAGGTCGGAGCCGGCGGGGAAGCCGCGCAGGTACTGCGCCATGTGCTTGCGCAGGTCGCGCAGCCCCTTCTCCTCGCCCATGTGGTCGGCCAGCAGCTCGGCGTGCCGCCGCAGCACCGCGGCGACCTCGCCCAGCGCCGGACCGGCCGGGATGGGCTCACCGGCGAAGGCGGCCTGCAGGTCGCGGAACAGCCACGGACGGCCGAGGCAGCCGCGGCCGACGACGACGCCGTCGCAGCCCGTCTCGGCCATCATCCGCAGTGCGTCGTCGGCGCTGAAGATGTCGCCGTTGCCGAGCACCGGGATGGTGCGGACGTGCTCCTTGAGCCGGGCGATGGCGGACCAGTCCGCGGTACCCGAGTAGCGCTGGGCGGCGGTGCGGCCGTGCAGCGCGACCGCGGCGGCGCCGTTCTCCTCGGCGAGGCGGCCCGCGTCGAGGTAGGTGATGTGGTCGTCGTCGATGCCGATGCGGAACTTCACCGTGACCGGGATGCCCGCCGGCTCGGCGGCGCGGACGGCGGCCGAGACGATGTCGGCGAACAGCCGCCGCTTGTACGGCAGCGCGGAGCCACCGCCCTTGCGGGTCACCTTGGGGACGGGGCAGCCGAAGTTCATGTCGACGTGGTCGGCGAGGTTCTCGTCGACGATCATTTGCACGGCTTTGCCCATAGTCACGGGGTCGACGCCGTAGAGCTGCATCGAGCGCGGGTGCTCGTCCGCGTCGAAGGTGATCATCTCCAGCGTCTTCGGGTGCCGCTCGACCAGGGCCCGGCTGGTGATCATCTCGCAGACGTACAACCCGGCGCCGTACTCCCGGCAGAGCCGCCGGAAGGCGACGTTGGTGATCCCGGCCATCGGCGCGAGCACCACCGGCGGATCGACGGCGTAGGGACCGATCTTCAGGGCGGGCCCGGCCTCGGGGGCCGCGGCGGGAGGCGAATCGAGCGCGGTCATCGCCGCCCATTGTCCCCGACGCCGGGTTCCGATCTGCCGTGACCTGCGTAGCGGGCACGATCCGGGTGCCGAAGAACTGTGACCCCCATCGCATACGATCATCGTCGGCCGCTCGACCGCTCGGCTGCTCGCCCTGCGGCGAACAGGGGCGAGTTCAATTTTGATGGCACCGGTGAACAGAACTGAGTCCGGCGGCACTGGCGGAGCGACGGCTACCCCGCGTCGCAGACTTTCTCGCTGCGGTGCTCCGGACGGCGTATAGGCGTGGTTGGTGTCCGGGTGCCAGACTGTCGTCGTCCGAGATCGTCTGTCCCTGACTCGGTGGCCGGAAACGGGGGTCGGCTGGCCGTGGAGGTGCAGGCGTTCCTTCTTCTACGTGGCGAAGGAGGGCGCGTGTCACATGCTGCGGGCGTTTCTCCTCGTCCTTCGAGGGAGAACGCGCCATGTCACCACTCATCCAAGCGCTTCTCAGCGCTCCGCTACCCATCGCGACAGTGGCCCTGCTGCTCCGGTATGGGCCGTCGGCGCTGGTTTTCCTGCTCGCCGGGGTCGTCGCGGTGCTGATTCCGGGGAAGCGAGGCGAACGGGCTCTCGCGGTCCTCCGGTTGTTGCGGGCTGCCACGCCGCGGCGGGGCGTTGGGGGCTCGTCCCGCGTGTGATCGCGATCGCCCAGTCAGCCGGTGGGCGGGATTCGGCGGTATTGCTGGGTTCCGTCCCTGTCCCGGAGGACCACCCCGATGGATTGGAGCCGGTCGGCCAGGTCCGCAGCCGCACCTGGTTGTTTGTCCTGCAGCGCTCGGGCTCTGGTTCGCAGCAGTTGGTTGGCTTCTTCGTCGAGGTTCGGGTGGCTGTCCGTCCAGCGCTGGAACTCCGGCTCGCGGGGGTCGCCGAAGCCCGTCCACGGGTAGCCGTAGCTTTCGAACGCCGCTTGCAGTTCCCTTTTCGAGAGGTCGGATGCCTTGTTCCGGGTGATCTGCTTAGTTTCCCCGTCGAGGAGGACGAGTTCCTTGCCGTCCAGGAACACCGCCGCGATCGAATCGCGCGGCGCGTAGCGGTCGGCCCCGTCCTGGCGCAGCCCGATGCCCCCGGTGCCGACCGTCAGCACCAGGCTTTCCTGCCGCGCGGTGGCCGCCAGCCAAACACCCGCCAGAAGGCCGACGACGGTGAGCGCGGGCACCGCCCAGACCGTTGGCAGGGCAGCTGCCACCCGCAGCGGGCCGGGGGCGTCGCCCACGGCGTCGAGGATCCACTGCACCAGCGGCTTGGCCAGGAATCCCAGGCCGAAGCCCGCTGCGCCGCCGCCGATCCCCAGCAGCCACAGGATGACGTTGGGCATGCGGAGGGTCACGGACGTTTCGGTGGTTGTCATGCGGGTTTTCCAGCGGGGTCGCACGGTCGGGAGAGGAACCTTGTGATGAGCCGGCGCAGCATCGGACGCGGATCCCGGTCGGGGTCGGCGCTGAGGAAGGCGCCGTCGATGACGACCTGGATCCACTCCGCTGTTTCGCGTGGGTCCAGTGCCGGGTCGATGGCTCCGGTGCGAATGCCGCGCTCGACCAGCGTCGCGAATCCCTCGTGCAGGATCGCGGTGTTCTCGGCGATCACCCGCATCAAGTCGGGATCCTTGCCCGCTTGCCGCAGGACCTCGACGAGGATTCCCGGGGCGATCGGGTCCATCGCCTCGACCGCCAGCTCGTCCACCATCGCCAGAATCGATGCCACCGGGTCTTCGCCGGCGGTGCAGCGCTGCACCAGCTCGCGGGACATCGGCAGGTCGCGCTCGAAGACTGAGCGGAACAGCGCTCGCTTGTCGGTGAAGTAGTAGAAAACGCTGCCCGAGCTGAGGCCCGCGGCTTTCGCGATCTCCGCCGCGGAGGTGTTCTCGAAGCCGCGTTCCGCGAACAGCTTCGCGGCCGCTTGCGTGATCGCCTCGCGTCGCGCTGCTGACCGTTCCGGGTCGGCCTTTCGTGCCATGACGATCAGCCTAGCAAATTAATTGACTGGTCAGTTAAAAAATCGGGAGCACGAAGGGCGTCCCCGGCCCGTGCGGTCGGAGGCGCCCTTCGGCTTGGTCAGAACGTGGCGTTGGTGCAGGCGAGGCGGTCACCCGCCGTGCCCGCCTTGCCGGGCTCGGTGTGCGTGTGGCTCGCATGGATCACGAAGGACTTCGCGTCCTGCCGGGAGTCGAACGACCAGGTGCCCTCGGCGGTGGCCATGCCGTTGCCCGCGGCGTCGGTGTGGAAGTCCAGCCACACCTCGTTCTGCGGGTTCGCGTAGGCCGGGTCGACCGACGGCTTGACCGGGTCGGCCTTCTCCTGGAAGTGCGGGCCCGCGTCGTCGCCCTTGGGGCCGCAGGGCTTGGTGTGCACGTGGGCGCCGTAGTCGCGGTTCGGCTGCAGGCCCTCGACCTTGACGGTGATCTTGGTGTGGCCGTTGGCACGCTCCGAGGATAGGTCGATGTGAGCCCCGGGCGGCACCTGCGCGGGGTCGTAGGTGATCGCCGTGGCACCCTCCTTGTAGGGCTCGAAGGTCGCCGACGTCTGCTTGGCTGCGGCGTGCTGGCCGTGCTCCTGGGAAGCCGGCGGCTGCGGGCTCTGCTGGCCGGGGGCTGGGGCCTGGCCACCACCACAACCGGCGAGCAGAGCTGCGGCCGTGCACAGGCCGAACATCGAACCGGTCAGTCGGGTGCGCTGGTGAAGCATGGTTATCTGTCCTTCGTGAACGACTGTCTGTTTCGGCGCTGATTCTGCCCGGTTTCGACGATTCGTCGAAACCGGCGTTCGGCGGTGGCTCGCGCGGCACGGCGAATTCCTGGAACCTCGCCGGCTACGACGTGGCCGGCAATCCGGCCGACGTGGCCGGCAATCCGGCCGAGTCGGTCGGCTCCGCAAACGTGCAGCACACCGGCCTCGTCCCGCACGACGGGGACGACTTGGACATCGCCGACGACGAGGCCATCCAGTTCCAGGTCGAGGAACACCGGGGTGTGAACTGGGAGGCGGCTGCCCTGCGGGACGGCGTGCGTCCGAAGGACATCAAGGGCATCCGTTCCCTGGAGTTCCACGTTGTGCCCTCGGGCGGCCGTGCCCGTGCCCGTGCAGCAGGCATCACCATCCCCGATGACGTCGTATCGGCGAGCTGGAAATCTGCCAGCCCAAAGTTCTTCACCCTGGGTGCAGACGGGCACGGCTCTTGTTGACCACGTAGGCGAGCCATGCCCGTTGGTGCATCCTGCCCGTGCGCCGTCGGGCGGTGCGGTGCCTCGGATTTCCAGGGGCGGGAGCCCTCCTGGGCTGGACTTCTACCGCAAAACACTATATAACTAGTGAAACATTCTGCATTCGATGGGAGGCCTGATGCCGTCCACTGATCCGCCGGGGCACGTCGCGGTCAACGCACGTGAGCTCGGCAAGCGGTACCGGCGGGGCTGGGCACTGCGGCACTGTTCGGTGCAGCTGCCCGGGGCGCGGATGGTTGCGCTGGTGGGGCACAACGGTGCGGGCAAGAGCACCCTGATGGGGCTGCTGGCCGGGCTGCTCGCGCCCAGCGAAGGTGCGGTAGAGGTGTTGGGGCAGCGTCCGACCGGTGCAGGTGTCCCAGTAGGCGTCTCATATTTGGCGCAGGGGAAGCCTCTTTATCCGGGCCTGACGGTCGCCGAGACGCTGCGGTTGGGGGCGCGGACGAACCCCCGCTGGGACCAGGGCTACGCGGAGCGGCTCGTGCGCGAGGCCGCAGTGCCGCTGGAGGCCAAGATCCGGCACCTCTCTGGTGGTCAGCGCACCAGGGTTGCGCTCGCCCTGGTACTCGGGAAGCGCCCCGGCCTGCTCATGCTCGACGAACCCCTCGCAGACCTGGATCCGGTGGCCAGGCAGGCGACGTTGCGCACGCTGCGCGAAGAGTCCCGGCAGAACGGCATCACGGTCCTGCTGTCCTCCCACGTCTTGGGCGAACTGGACGAGGTCTGCGATCACCTGCTGCTGCTCGGGCGCGGCAAGGTCCGGGTGGCCGGCGATATCGGCGCTCTCAAGGCGGGACACCGGATCTTGCGCGGGCCGGTGCATGCAACCGTTCCGGTGCGCGCGGAGGACGTCATCGACGACGTCGCACTTCCGCAGGGCCGGGCTGTGGTCGCCAGGCACCGCGAACCCGTGCGGGCGCCGGGGTGGCACGAGCAGGAACCGCAGCTCAAAGACATCGCGCTTGCATACATGCGCAGGGATGACATGGAGGTAGAGGTATGACCTGGCTGGCATGGCGACAGCACCGCGTGCAGGTGTTGCTGATGGCAGCGGTGTTGCTGCTAGGCGCGGTCGCGGTATTTGTGCTGCACACGAGCATGTCGCAGCAGATCCAGGAACAGGGCCTGCAGCGGTGCCTCGCGATGGGAGTCCGCGGTGCGGGCTGCGCGACCGAGGCGAGTGATTTCCGCGACGAGTGGTTTGACCTGCTCAAAGCCGGCCAACTCGTGATCGTGGTCCTCCCGGTGCTGCTGGGTGTGTTCAGCGCTGCGCCGCTGTTCGCCCGCGAGATCGAGCACGGCACCCACGTGCTCGCGTTCACGCAGTCGGTCAGCCGGGTCCGCTGGATGGCGGTCAAGCTGGTGATGCTTCTGGTGCCCTCGTTGGTCGTACTGGTGGTCCTGCAGCTGCTGGTGAGTTCCTGGGTCGCGGATGCCGGGCTGATGGGGCCCCTGGTTAACGGCCCGTTCGCGTTCCTGAACTTCGAGAGCACGGGCTGGATTCCGACCGCACACCTGCTTCTCAGCTACGCGGCGGGCGCCCTGCTGGGGGCGGTAGTGGGGCGGTCGCTGCCGGCGATGATCAGCACCCTGGCCGGGCTGGTGGCGGTGCGCGGGGTCGTCGCAGTGGTGGGACCGTCGCTGGTGCCGTCGCAGCTGCGGACCTCGGACGACCCGATGAATGCTCCCGCGTCCGGTTTGGACGAAGTTGTCCAGGTGGGTTACCTGGGTGCCGACGGGCGGGCAATACCGGAAGGCGGCTTCGATCCCGCGGTGTGCGGTGTGCGGGGCGGCGGTTCAGGCTCGACCTCCGACCTGGCTCAGTGCTATGCGCAACACGGGGTGATCGGCAAATACGCTGAAGTCGTTCCGGCCTCGTACGCCCCGATGCTGCAGCTGATCGAGTTCGGCGTTCTTGGTGCGGTCGCGGTCCTGCTACTCGCAGGAACCGCGTGGACGCTCCGCAGGCAGCATTGATAACGCTGCGTAGCTTGCGACTTCGGTGATGGCGGCCCTTATGCTGGGCGGTATGATCGAGTTCCGGATCGACCGTCGCTCCGGGGTCTCCACGTACATGCAGATCGTCCAGCAGGTCACGCAGGCCATGCGGTTGGGGCTGCTGGGGCCCGGTGACCGGTTGCCCACCGCGCGCGAGGTGGTGGAGGCCACGGCGGTCAATCCGAACACGGTGTTGAAGGCGTATCGCGAGTTGGAGCGGGACGGCCTGGTGGAGGCTCGGCGCGGAGTGGGTACTTTCGTGACTCGCTCGCTGGCCAGCGACCGCACTTCGGTCGAGGCCCCGATGCGGCGCGACCTGGCGGACTGGATGAGCCGCGCGAGGAGCGGCGGGCTCACGGTCGAAGAGGTCGATGCGCTCTTCGTTGCCGTCCGTGACGAGCACTTCCCGACCGGAGGACTGGAACGCCAATCATGAGCGCCCTGAGCACCATCGGTTTGTCCAAGCGCTACGGAGACCGTCGGGGGATCGAGGACTGCACGGTCAAGCTCCCCGAAGGCAAGGTGGTCGCGCTGGTCGGTGCCAACGGTGCGGGCAAGAGCACGTTCTTGGCGTTGGCGGCGGGCCTGGTTGAGCCGTCGTCGGGTGCCGTGCGCGTGTTCGGCGACAAGGTGCGCGGCCGCATCCACCCTGACGCGGCCTACCTGTCGCAGCGTCGCCCGTTGTACGGCACCTTCACGGTCGCGGAGATGGTCCGCGCGGCGGCGAAGATGAACCGCCGCTGGTCGCAGGAGCGCGTCGAGGAGGCGCTGGCCGCATTCGGCGGGCTGGACGTCGGCACCCGGGTCGACTCGCTGTCCCCGGGCATGCGCTCCAAGCTCGCACTGGCGCTGTGCCTGGGGCGGTTGCCGCGGTTGCTGATGCTGGACGAACCGCTCGCGGACCTCGATCCGCTGGCCCGGGACGAGACCATCAGGCTGGTGATGGCCGACGTCGCGGACCGCGGGATGACCGTGGTGATCTCCTCGCACCTGCTCGGCGAATTGCGCGAGGTGTGCGACCACCTCCTGCTGCTGCAGGGCGGAGGCGTGGAACTGGACGGCGACGTCGACGAACTTCTCGAGGAGCACCGCGACCTGGTGGGGCCCGCCGATGCGGGGCCCCCGGAGGCCGGGACGGTCGTGCATGTGAGGAAATCCGGTCGGCAGCAGCGGTTGCTGGTGCGCGACCCCGGGGCGCTCGCCCCGGGATGGGAGTCGCAACAGCTCGACCTGGAATCGCTCGTGACCGGATACCTGCGCGCCGATCGCGTGCGCGCGGGAGCCTGATTACCACTCGCCAACCCCGCTGATCCCCGTCGACAAACCGGCGGTTAGCGGGGTTTTGCTGTTTTCCGGCATCCGGCGGCAGCTTCGCACGTGTGTTGCCGCGTCGCCCCGCGCGGGAGCCCTTCCGCGCTGCTGGCGCGAATCGGCTCGTTCTGCTCTTGGTGAGGCGTCTGCCGGCGTGACCGTCCCGTCGATGCATCTTTCGTTGCCGTTTTCCTAGACCCCCGGCCTTGCGAGCGATCCGCATCACTGCTACCTTTTAGGTATTCCACTAGATAACTAGTGAAAGACCTTAAGGAGTAGCGGACATGGACTTCACCTTCGGCAAGCGCGGAGTGATCGCTGGACTGCTGGCTGCGGGAGCGCTGGTCGGCACGGGCGCATTCGCCGCCGCCGCGCCCGCCGCGAATGCGCCGGAACTGCGGATCAGCTCGGCCGACTACGCACTGGAGTACTCCGTGGTAAACGGCAACGGCGACGGCTTCTCCGCTGTCCTGGAGCCGAACTCCTCCCGCGAGGTGCAGGCCGAGGCCTTCACGACGGTGCAGTTCTCCGTGAACGGCAAGCCCGTGAACGCATTCGGCCCGCTCGAGGCTGACCGCACGCTGGTCTGCAACGCGGGAGGCACCGTGGCCGCGCCTACCGTGAACTGCGCCTTCGCCTGACACGGAAATGCGCGCAGGCCGTGCAGTATCGCTGGCGGAGTCCAAGAGGTGACTGCCACCCGGACTCCGCCAGCAGCGGTCGTTGGCAGTTCGATGCGGAGCACTTTTCTCGCGCGGCTTAACCGCTTTCGCGAGCAACCGTCTCTTTTGGATTGCCACCGCGTGTGAGGCTGAAGGCGGCGGACGACGCTGTGTACGGGTGCCTCGTGAGTGCTTGGGTAGCTGTAGAGGCTGTTTGAGAACTCGTTCCGCGTGCCAGCAAGACGGCGGCCCTACGGCAGTGGCGGCGATTTGGCGCGAAATCGCCGCTCGCCACGTCGGCAAGGTGACGATTTCGCGGGAAATCGCCCCAGCCATACGACCGTCACGCCGTTTCGCCGCCTCGACAGGATCGGCTCGCCCCAAACACATCCCGGCCTCACCATATCCCTGACTGCCTCACAGGCGCCCCTCACCCTTGACCCGACCGGGCTGGGGGCGGGATTTCGCCGGTGTGGCGATATTTCAGGACCGCGTCGAGGTATTCCGTTACGGCGTCCCTGTTCCGGGTCAGGCACCTGATTCGGTCGGTCATTCTGTCACGTTCGAGTTCCAGGATGGCGATCATCTCCGGTGTCGCGTCTGGGAAGTAGATGACGCGGGGTTTGTCCAGGCACGGCAGGATCTGCTTGATGATGCGGGTCGGCAGCCCGGCGTCGAGCAGCCCGCGGATCTGCAGCACGCGGTCCACGTTGTACTCGTCGTAGTCGCGGCCGTCGCGGCGATCCCGCTTTCCGCGACCAGGCCCACACGATCCTCTACACCTACATCGCCGCTTTCCTCGCAGGGCTGGGAATGGGCGGCTCCGTCGACCTGGTCCTGCTGTTCTTCGGCATCGCATCGATGGTGAGCATCTGGATCGTGGGCGCCCACATCGACCGCCGGCTGCGAACGCTGACGATCGCCAGCACGATCTTGGTTGCGCTCGCGGCCACGTTCCTGGCGCTCCTGGCGGAAAACCCAACCCCTGGTCTACGTCGCGGTGACGCTGTGGGGCCTGGGCTGGGGAGGCGTCCCGACCCTGCTCCAAACGGCGGTGGGAAACGCGGGCGGGGAAGCGGCGGACACGGCCCAAGCGATGCTGGTGACCTTCTGGAACGCGGCCAGGGCAGCAGGCGGCGTGATCGGCGGCCTCATCCTGGCCGGGCCGGGCCGGGCCCGACAGCCTTCCCCTTGGCGCTCCTGCTCCTCCTACTGCCGGTCCTGGCAACCACGATCGCGGCTCGCACCAACGCCTTCCCCGCCAAATCCCGGTGAACCTTCCGAGGTGAGGGGCACCCTTGAGCGGCTCAGCCGCTCAAGGGTGCCCCTCACCTCGGTTCAGGCTCGGGTTCGGCGGGTTTCGGCTGCTTGTTCCAGCAGGCGGTCGAAGACCTGTTGCAGCAGTTTCGGCTCAGGGCTTGGCAGGCCGGACAGCGCGCTCAGGTACAGGCCGTCGCCGACCAGGCGGATGGTCTCGGCGAGCACCGGGTCGCCGATGTAGTCCGTGAGCAGCTTCGACCAGTGGGCGAAGACCCTGGCCAGCACCTCGGTGTCCGCCTCGCTGAGCTCTTCGGTGCTGCGCAGAGCCGCGATGACCGACCAGTACAGCGCCATCTCCTCGTCCGAGGCGGGCTGCGAGGTCTCCAGGAAGTACCGGACGACGTCCACGCCGGCCCTGTCGGCCTGCTCGAATTCGGCTTCGGCGGATTCGCCGAGCCGCTGCACGAGCCCCTGCAGCATCGTCTGCTTGGAGCGGAAGTGGTAGAGCAGGCCGCCCTTGGACACGCCTGCCTCGGCGGCGACCGATTCGAGTGTCACCGCCGCCGTGCCCTGCCGGACCAGGATCCGCTGGAGCGCGTCGAGGATGCGGTCGCGGGTGTTGGTGGCTGACATGGGTGGCACTGTACCGTCCGGACGGTTACTATACCGTCTGGACGGTACAGAAAACTCGAGTAGAAAATGATCAAGCTGAATTCGCCTCTGATTACCCGCAAGCAATGGGCGGCGCTCGGTGCCCTCCTGCTCCCCGTGCTGCTGATCTCGGTCGACAACACGGTGCTGAGCTTCGCCCTGCCGCACATCAGCGAGGAGCTGCGGCCAACCGGCGGGCAACTGCTGTGGATCGTCGACATCTACTCCGTGATGCTGGCCGGGCTGCTGGTGACGGTGGGCACGCTCGGCGACCGGATCGGCCGCCGTCAACTGCTGCTGATCGGCGCGACCGGCTTCGGCCTCGCCTCCGCGCTGGCGGCCTTCGCGCCCAGTGCCGAGCTGCTCATCGCGGCCCGCGCGCTGCTGGGCGTGGCCGGGGCGACGCTGATGCCCTCGACGCTGTCGCTGATCCGCAACATCTTCACAGACTCCCGCGCCCGGACCACCGCGATCGCGGCCTGGACGGCGACCTTCGCTGGCGGCTCCGCCTTCGGCCCGCTGCTCGGCGGGGTGCTGCTGGAGCACTTCTGGTGGGGTTCGGTGTTCCTGATCAACCTGCCGGTGATGGTCCTGCTGCTGATCGTCGGCCCGCTGCTGATCCCGGAGTCGCGCAACCCGGCGCCCGGCCGCTACGACCTGCCCAGCGCTGGTCTGTCGCTGCTGGCGATGCTGGCGTTGGTCCTCGGCATCAAGGAGTTCGCCGGCGGCGGTGCGCTGGCGCTGCCTGCGGTGGCGGTCGCAATGATCGCCGGCTACGCGTTCGTGCGCAGGCAGCGCAGGCTGGACGCGCCGATGCTGGACCTGAGCCTGTTCCGCAACGCGCGGTTCAGCGTCGCGGTCGCCAGCAACCTGCTGGCGGTGTTCGTGATGGTCGGCGGACTGTTCTTCATGACCCAGTACCTGCAGCTCGTGCTGGGCATGAGCCCGCTGCGCGCGGGGCTCGCGCTGCTGCCGGGCATCGCACTGTCGGTGGTCGGGTCGCTGCTGGCCGTCCGGCTGATCCGCCGCGTCCGGCTGGCCGAGCTGCTGGGTGCGGCGATCCTCGCGACGTCGCTTGGCTACCTGCTGATGGTGCTGCTCCCGGCGCAGGACGGCGCCTGGCTGGTGGTCGTGGCGTTCATGGTCGTCGGCCTGGGTGCGGGTGTCACCGAGACGGCGACCAACGACACGATCATGAACAGCGTCGCCCCCGAGAACGCGGGCGCGGCGTCGGCGATCTCGGAGACCGGCTACGAGCTGGGCGCCGCGATGGGCATCGCGATCCTCGGGAGCGTACTGACCGCCGCCTACCGCAGGAATGTGGATCTCGCCGGGATCCCGGAATCCATAGTGGACACCGTGCGGGACACCTTGGGCGGAGCGTTCTCGGTGGCGAACGAGCTGCCGGTGGAGCAGGGTGTCGCGCTGCGGGAGTCGGCGGCGCATGCCTTCACCTTCGGCGTGCACGTCACCAGCGTGGTCGGAGCCGCGATCCTGGTCTTCGCCGCCGTGCAGGCGTGGTGGGTGCTGTCCCGGCGCTGACGCCGTGTCGGGTCGCCGGTCGGTGCGTGGGGAGGGGGCGCACCGACCGGCCCGCAGGGCTCGTCCGCCGCAGGTCGGGGGCATCGGCGTTCGGGCCCGGGTCTGGTGCCGCTAGAGGTGGCGGACGGCTTCGAGGATGCGGCCCTGGAGTTCTTGGGAAGGCGGTTCCGTAGTGTCCGATGTGGACTTCGACGCTCACGGATCGCCACTGGCGATCACGCTAGTTCCGGGACTGCTTCGAGCGCTGAGCCAGAGGGCGCGCGCCCAGCCGGGGACTGCGTCCTGGGCTGGTGAGGGCACGCAGCCGTGAGTCCTTCGGGTAGCTATGACTTCCCGAAGGACTCGCAGCCCCGTCGGTTGTCCATGTATTCGATGAGTTACCGCCAGTATTGGCGTTGGCAGTCTTCGGCGCTGGGTCGGTCCGAGTTCAGGAGGAAGACCGTGTTCGTTCGGGAGCAAGGGCAGACCGCCCTGCCGTCGGTTATCCGGCCCCGCAGCACCCGCGCCGACCGCCACCGGTAACCAGATTTCCCGGTTTCACCCCCTGACCGGGAACCGCGCTGCACCGCGCACTCCTTTCTGCGCCCAGAGTGTGCGGTGCGGCCGCGCATTTCGCCCTGCGTCGCCCGCACCCTCAGCCGCCTGATCCGACGGACATAACGAGGCACCCGCGACCGATCGCCCGGTCGCGGGTGCCTCTCGCTGGTGTCATCGAATCAGAACACGGTGACGCCCTGGGCGACGGGCTGGAGGGTGCCGACCTTCAACGACTTCAGCGGGATCTGGGGCACGGAGCTCTTGCCCTTGGTGTCGAGGAAGTTGGCGTTCACCGGGCCGTTGACACCCGGCACCTTGACCTGGAAGCCGGTGACGGTCACGTCGCCGCCCTTGTCGCCGAGGTTGAGACGCACTCCGGCGAACGCCGTCTTGCCCGGGGCGAGCTCGAACTTCGTCGGGCCGCCCGGGATCTTGACCTTCTCCACCGGGATCTTGGAGTCCGCGCCGGACATGTCGGTGGCGGTGATGTCCGCCCAGCCGCTGACGTTGCAGGTCTTCTCCGACTTGTTCGTCGCGGCCATCAGAAGGACGCCGGGGCGATCCGGCTGGGCCTGCAGGTCGACCTTTATGTCCGACGCCGTGCAGTCGGGGTTGTCGATCTGCTGGCCGCCCGCGTGGGTCCAGGGAGCCGGCTCGTTCACCGGCGTGCTGCTGGAATCGCCGGCGGCGATTCCAGCAGCCGGAGCGGGCGTGCTGACGCCGCCCGAAGAAGGCACGGGAGCCGGCGTCGACTGACCACACCCGGCGAGCAGGAGCGCCCCGGTGAACAATCCGGCGATTGCACCGAGCGTCCGAGTCTGGTTGAGCATCATTGTGAATCCCTTCGTAGCACGCACCGAGCGCTTTGCAATCTCTCACTCCTGAAGACGTGCATGCCATAGCGGGGTTGCGAATCAACATATGGACTTGCCCTTTCGGGCAAGTGCGGGACGCGGAAGGCGGTTTGTGATGTTCATGGTTCGCGGTCTGTTGGTCGCTGACCACGAGTGGTCCATTGTGGACACGTGGGGTGTCTTGGGTGGAGCGTAGTCCCGTGCAGGCGTGGTGTGTGCTGTCCCGGCGCTGAGTCGGTGGATGGGGTGGCCGGTCGGTGCGTGGGGAGGGGAGTCGCGCCGACCGGCCCGCAGGGCCGTCCGCCGCAGGTCGGGGGCATCGGCGGTCGGGCCCGGGTCTGTTGCCGCTAGAGGTGGCGGAGAGCTTCCAGGATGCGCCGCTGGAGTTCTTGAGAGCGCGGCTCCGCAACGTCCAATGTGGATTACGGTGGTGGTTGCGGTTCGCGGAGCCGGTGTCGGCCGCCTCGGTCCTGTTGTTGTCGTTCGGCCTCGACGTGGGCGATGAGCTGCCAAAACCGTCAGGGTGCCTTCGCCGCCGCCATCGTGCTGCGGCCGGTAGGACTTCCAGCAGGTGAGGAGCAGGCAGAGCGCGGCAGCACCGGTGATCCCGGCAATTCCGGGAAGCATGGTCAACACGTCACTTGGTTCTTTCGGTAGCAGTGGCGAGGAGATCTCGCGCGATCCGGTGCGCCTCGGAGTCACAGTCGCCGCATGCCGACCACAGCCAAGCCAATTCCCAGTTGTCCGCCGACAGCTCCTGCCGGCACAACGTCGACACGGAAGTGCCGGTCGGATAGGCCAAAGCGCCCTCCGGCCGCCGATCGGTACTCGCATGCCGCCGCCCAGCAGCCGGAACCCAGTGGAAGGGGTACATCGCCATCACCTCGGTAATCGCTCGGTCGCTGTTTCGAGTACCGCAGTGAAAAAAGTGTCGCTAGCTATTGAGTATGTCGCTAGCGACATAGCGCCGATCATCACATCGGATGACCACGCCGTTTTGCTTGCGTCGGCTAGGTTTGTCGCGTGGCTGGCGACGGAAAAGGGACTCCGAAGGTTCGCGCATTGGGTGCTGAACTGCGGGAACATCGCGAAGCCGCTGGGGTCACCTTGCGAAAGCTCGCGACAAAGCTCGGGAAGCACCACAGCGTGCTCGCGAGATACGAGACTGGCGAGAAGCGTCCGGAACCCGAGACTGTCGCTGCGATCATGACAGCGCTCGATGCGTCGCCCAGCGAACGTTCCCGAATCGTCGAGCTTGCTCGCGTCGCGGGAGATGCGAACTGGGTTGCGGTGGGCGACTCATCGCACCGCGACATGACCACGCTCATCGAGTACGAACGGACGGCGCGAGCAATCGTCGAGGTAGCCACCACGGTCATCCCCGGGTTGCTGCAGACCTACGACTACGCGCACGAGATCATTTCCAGATGGTCACCGCACGACGCAGGCGTCCGCACCGCGACGCGCGTCGGCAGACGAGACGTTCTCACCAAGCAGAACGCGCCTACCTTCACTGCGATCATCACGGAGAACGCGCTCCGGGAGCCCATCGGGGGTCCCGCCGTTCACGCTGAACAACTTCGGCACCTCGTCGCTGCCGTGGAAGTCGACAACATCGAGATTCTTGTCGTGCCGAGCAGAGCAACCGAGTGGAACCCGAGCCACGCGGGCAGCTTCATCCATTTCGCGTTCACCAAGGGCGAGCCGATCGTTTACATCGAGCACTTCAGCTCCCTGACGTTGCTGCATAGCCCGAAGGAAGTGAAGGCGTTTCAGGACGCGGTCACTACTCTTCGAGATGTCGCGATGGACGCTTCGGACTCCGCGAAGTTCATCGCCGAGCTAGCCGCTGCAGCAGAAGGAGGCTCCTCCCATGACGACTCCGCAGAACTGGCGTAAGTCCAGCCGGAGCGCAACGGGCAATGCATGTGTCGAGGTCGGTGCGTTAGCCGACGGAGCGGCGGTCCGGGACAGCAAGGACCGCGCCGCCGGGCACTTCACCGCCGATCGCGCGCAGTGGTCGACGTTCGTCGCTGCCGTCAAGGCCGACCGGTTCCAGCAGTAAGGTTGTCGGTCAAGCTGCACAGCCGCGGCGAGGACTGGGCGGGCTGAGCCGGCGGCGAGGGCGCCCACATCGCGGCCTCCCAGATCCGCGCCACCTGCACGGCCGCCTACTGAAGTGAGACGCCCCCGGCCGAGCAACTCGACCGGGGGCGTCTCGAACCGTTCGGATCAGTCGAAGACGGTGACGCCCTGGGAGACGGGCTGGAGGGTGCCGATCTTCATCGCCTTGACCGGGAACTCGGCGTAGAGGCTGCCGTTGCCGGTCTGGGTGCCGTCGGTGCCGATGATGTTCGCGTTCACCGGCCCGCCGGTGCCCGGCAGGGTGACGTTGAAGCCGGTCGCGACCACGGTGTCCGGGTCCGCCTTGTCGCCCCGCTCGACGCGCACCCCGGCGAAGCCGGTCTCGCCCGGGTCGAGGCTGAACTCCGTCGGACCGCCCGGGATCTTGACCTTCTGGACCGGCACGTTGGTGTGCGGGGCGCCGGACATGTCCACGGGCGCGACGTCCGCCCAGCCGTTGAGCTTGCAGACCTTCTGGGACGTGTTCGACACGGCCATCAGGAGGACGCCGGGCTGGCTGGGCTGAACGTTGAGGTCCACCTTGAAGTCCTTGGCCGAGCACTCGGTGCCGGTGGGCTGACGTGCGACGTTGGTGCTGGTGGACTTCTGGTTGGCGTCGGTGCTCGCGGTCTGGCGGCTGTCGTCGCCGTCGGTGTGCTGCTGATCGCTGTGGGTGCTGGTGGAGCCGCTGGCCTGGATCGGTGATCGACCGGGTGCGACCCCGGCGGCCTGGGTGGCGCCGTCCTGCGCGGCCGGGGCCGCTGCCGGCTGACCGCATCCGGCGAGCAGAAGAGCACCGCCGAGCAGTCCAGCGATCGCGCCCAACGTCCGAGTCCGGTTGACCAACATGCTGTTCCCTTTCGTCTTGCCCTTGAGCGTTTCTCGCTTTTGTCCTGAAGACGTGCGTCTGGTGCCGGGGTTGCTCCGAGCGATGTGAAAAAAATTCCCCCATGTTCTGACCTGCGGATTAGGCGGAAGGAGGGGGGAACCCCTCACTAGCCGACGGGTGATCCGCCCGCAGTGTGATCTTCATCGACGAAGAAGCTGCGACCATCACCGCACAAGATCGCCCGGACCTTGTAACCTTGGGCACGCGGGTCGTTAGCTCAACTGGCAGAGCAGCGGACTTTTAATCCGCGGGTTCTGGGTTCGATCCCCAGGCGACCCACCAAAACCCCAGGTCACACGGCCTGGGGTTTCTTGTTGGCCGAGCCGGTTGCCAACAAATTGCCAACTTTTCCCAGCTACTCGGTGGGGACCACGAACGCCAACGCCTCGGCGCTCGCGCGGGACTCCTGCCCTCGGCCGAAGTAGACATCCTGCGTCATCGACACGCGCGAGTGGCCCAGCAGGTCCGCCACCTGCCGAGCGGTCAGACCGGCCTCGTCCAGCAGCGTGGCGACCGTCTTCCGCAGTGTGTGAAAGGTCACCCACTCATACCCTGCACGTTGACGGAAGGGGACCCACGTCCGATTAGCGACGTTCGATGCGTTGAGGTAACCGCCCTTCGTGTTGGTGAAGATGGGCTTGGTCGGATCAACGCCCCCGAGCTGGGATTCTCGCTCCAAGAGCATCTTCACTGCCCAGTCAGGCAAGGCGATATCGCGTGCTGAACCATCGGTCTTGCCATCATTGCGGAGTGCGCCCTTGCCACGTGCTCGGATCAGGTTGCCGCTCATCTTCAGCATCTTCGCCTCAGCGTCCAGGTCCTCCCAGTGAGCGCCCAGAGCCTCACCCGCCCGTTCCGCTGTGGCAACGAAGAAGCGCACCAGGTCGGGCAAGTCCCGCTTCTTCGCTTCCTCATCAGCGTCGAGCTTTGCCAACAGATCGTGCAACTCGTTCTTGGTGAGTGAACGTGGCTTCTTGCGCTTGATCTTGGCCCGCCGCTCGGTCAAGGGGGCGATCCCCTTCGTCGGGTTCGCGTCCACCGCTCCGGCCTGGATCGCGAAAGTCATGATGTTGCTGATCACGGCCTTGACGAGCTTGGCGAGGGTCAAGCTGTGCGCTTTGAGTTTCGCCTGGCACAGCTTGTTGACCACTGGGGTCTTCACCTCGAAAAGCCGGAGCCGCGCCAAGGCGGGCTTCACGTGGTTCACATACACGTTGTAGTAGGTGTCCAGCGAAGTCAGGGAGTAGACCCCGGCCTCAGCATCGGCCTGGAACTGCGCCAACCACAGATCAGCGGCATCGCCGAAGGAAGACGCAGCCGTCAGCGCAGCACCAGCAGACGAAGACGGCGCGAGGTCCTTGATCGCGTCGCGGACCGCCTGCTTGGCTAACTCCTTGGTCCTTCCCCGGCGGCGTACATCGGCGTAGGTGCCATCCTCTCGCCGGTACCAGGCACGGGCCGCCCATGACTTGCCAACCCGCTTTACGGAGATCTCGCCCATGCTGCCCAGCGGCAGCGGCAGCCGACCCGCCATCAGGCCGCCCCCCCAGCCTGGGAGTCGAACCAGCGCTCGACTTCATCGGGCTTGAACCGGATGTACTTGCCGATCTTGCGGCCGACCGGACCATAGCCCCGAGAACGCCACTGGTAGAGCGTTCCGACGGGAACGCCGAGGTAGCCGGAGACCTCTTCGATACCCCACAACTTGCTCATGTCAGTCTTTCCTTTCGGTGGCGTAGCGGTGTTTGCGTGCTTGGCGGGTGCGTTCGGCGATGGCGGCGGCGAGTTCGCGTTCTTCGTCGGTGCGGTGGCCGACGCTGGTCATGTCCCAGTGGTTGACCACGGCGACGGTGTCGGCTTCGACGCCGAGTTCGGCGAGGTTCTGTTCAAAGCGCCAGATCTGCCGGTCTTCGCGGAGCTGCTTGAACGTGGTGGAGTAGGCCCGCGATTTGGACAGGAAGTGCCCACGGAAGGCGAGCATGTGCGTCCAGCGCCGGAGGTTGAGTTCGTCGAGCGGCCCGGGGATCCAGCCGCCGTTGTCGCAGGTGCCGCAGTGGCCGATCGTCTTGCAGGCGCAGCCACCCGGCCCGGTTTGGTGTTCGCCGTGGGGGTGGCAGTCGGGGCACACGATGGGTGCGCCGAGGTCCCAGGCGGTGCGCATGATCTGTTTGTGGTGCTCGGTGGTGCGCAGGAGCTCGATCACCGTGCGGGAGCGGATCGGCCGGTCAGCGGCTTCGGACTTGCCGGTGCCCTTGGTGGCGTACTTGGCCACGTAGGAGGAGATCCGGTCATCGCTGATCGTGCCGTGCTCGTCCTCGAACCGGCGCGCCTCGGCGGGGCGGATCGGCCGGATGTCGACTTGTTCACCCCACGCGAACGTCAGCGCCTGGCCGTTGAACTTCGGTGAGGTGACCGCGGTGTCGGCGTGAGCGGCCCGCACAGCGTCGGAGAGCAGGTCGACCGTGCCCCAGGCCGGGGTGGCGTCGATCGCGCCGTCGGGGCCGTCGAGGCGGATCACGGCGTGGAAGTGGATGATGCCTCGCCGCTGGAACTCGGCGACCTTGGCGTAGGACAGCCGGGCGTGGTCGGTGAAGTCGCGGACGGTGAGCCCGGCCGCGCGGGCGAGGTGCCGCCGCAGCTTCTGGGTGAAGCGGTTCCAGAGCTTGCCGGAGTGTGCCTGCCACAGGACGTGTCCGGTGTAGTCGTAGCCGTCGGGGTCGATCGGTTGGCCGATCAGCGGGTCGTGTTCGTGGTGGTAGCGCCCGCAGCGGCACGGCAGGACCTTGCCGTTTTTGGTCCGTCGGTTGTGCACCGGCCCGAAGCTCGGGGCGGTGAGGGTCACGAACAGGCGGGGTTTGTCGGACACGGTGACCGGGACGCCCTTGGAGCCGCCGGAGAGGCCCGCGCGCATGAGCTGGAAGGCGTCGGCGGCGTAGCGGTCCGAGCAGGCCGGGCAGACGCTCTCGCGGCGGTTGCCGCAGGGGGACAGGATGTGTCCGCTGGTCTCGGCCGGGCGCCCGTCTGGGCGGGTGAGTACGTGGCCGGTGGTTTTGTCGGTGATCTGCCAGCTGCCGGAGAGGCGGACCGGGTGGAGGCAGCCGTAGACGTCTTCGACCTTCTTGCGCCAGTCTCGGTAGTCGGGGGCTTGGATGCGTTGCTTGATGCGGTCGACGTCCGGGAGCGTGGGCAACACCATGTGGTGACCTTTCGAGGGATAGAGCCCGGCGGGCATCACCACCAGGTCCATCCCCCGCGCGGTGCTGCCCGCCGAGCATGGTTGTGCTGTATCTGTTTTCAGTTGTCCCGCAACGGGTTTCAGTTGAACGCGTGGCCGTTGTGGGTGGTGAACTCGGCCGCGACCTGTTCAGCCATCGGCGCAGGCAGCTTCGCAACGCGCTGGATGTCGACGGCGGTGAACTCTCGTCCGTTGGCCAGGGCTTGAGCCTGGGCATCCTTGATCATCTGGATGATCGGAGCCGGGAGCTGGGGAGCTCGCCGGATCGCAGGCACCACCGGAGCCGGTACAGGTTCGGGAACCGGTGCCGGGGCTGGTTCGGGAACCGGTGCCGGGGTCGGAGCCGGGGCCGGTTCGGTGGTCGGCCGCGCCGGTTCGGGTCCGGGTTCTTCGGTGTCGTCGGCGTGCTCCGTGGTTTCGTAGATCAGAAGCATGACCTGACGTTGCCGGGCCTGGATGACGGGAATGACTTCGGCGATGCCGTAGACGATGACCGGGATGATCGCGTGTACGGCCGCCGAACCGGGATTGAACCCGTCCCAGTTACCTCGCACGAGCGGGAGGAGTTGGGGGATGACGTTCATCGCGAGCGTGGCCGACAGCAGGACCCGCTTCAACCGGTGCCACCACTCGCTATCGGGTTCGATCCCGTAGGAGAGGATCACGGCTTCGAAGTTGAGGATCACGATCAGCAGCCCGGCGAACATCGGCTCCACCGTCCACGCGGCCCACCACAGCGGGTCGGCCTTGTCCGTGTCCCCGGCCAGGAACTTCTGAACCCCGGCGGTGGTGAACACCAGGCCCAGCGCGAGGAAGAACCACAGGCCGATCAGTGTCCGCCGCCCGCGCCGTTCCATCTCCACCGCGCACAGGTCCGGATCACGGGTCAGGCCCCGCAGCTTCCGAGCCTCGGAGATGCGGAATCCGAGCTTGCGTACCCGCCGGGTGTCCCCGGTCTTGGCGGGGGCGTTGTTGTCGTGTTTACGGCGCAGCAGGCCCACGATGCGTTTCCTTCCTACTCGCTGGGCTTGAACAGCCAGACCAGGCCCCGGATGAGCAGGACCAGGCCCGCGCCGATCCCGATCGCCCAGGCCGGGGTGACCAGCAGCCACACCAGCGCCAGCACGCCGAGGACGACCGCGAGCAGCAGTAGCCCGGTCAGGACGCTGCGGCCGGTGAGGTGAATGTTGATGCTCTGCACTTCGAAACTCCTTACTGTGAAACGGAAACCGTGTTCTTGGTGTGGTGGGTGCGTGTGGCGTGTTTGTCGCCGTACATGCGGTCATCGGCGATCGCCCGGGGGGTGGGGGGGTTTGTGATGGTGGTCGGTGCGGTAACCACGCCCAGTGCCATCGAGACTTCGATCGGCTGGCCGTCGACTTCGGTCAACCGGGACACTGCGGTCTGTACACAGCGGACGGCGCGGTCGGCCTCGGGGTGGCCGGCCACATCCGGCAGCGGGAGCGCGAACTCGTCGCCGTGCAGCCGGAACGGGATCATGTTCACTTCAGGAGCCCAGTGCCGCAGTACCGCCGCGACTTCGAGCAGCACCCGATCCCCAAAGCGGTGTCCGTGGGTGTCATTGAGCACTTTGAACCCGTTGAGGTCACCGAGCGCCACCCCGAGCAGGCCTGGCGACCGTCGAGCCCGTT
>NZ_GL877880.1:0-7019 GCF_000194155.1 Saccharopolyspora spinosa NRRL 18395 | reverse complement strand
GTCAGCGAGTCGCTCCGCAGCCGATGCCCGAGCCGAGAGCGCGCCCGCCCGAGCCGGTATGAACGCAGCCCGTACAGGGCGGTCGTGGCGGTGGTGAAGCAAAGCATCGCTTCTGCGAACATGGGTAACGCCTCCATTGCGAGGTAGGACCCGCCCGGGTTGCTCTTGTTCGGGAGCCCGGGCGGGCCGCATGAAACAGGGGAATGATCAGGCGATCTCTTCGTCGCCCTCGTCGTCTTCGAAGTAGCCGATCTCCTCGATCTCGTCATCGGCATCTTCGATCGACTCGAAGTCGAAGCTGTAGATGTCCTTTTCGGCCTGCCCGGCGTGTTCGTCGTCGGTGGCCTCGCGCCGGATCGGGGTGACTGTCGCGCCCCGGTCGGTGCAGTACTTCACCAGCTCGGTGATGTCGTCGTCGGTGGTGTAGGCGGCACGAACCCGCAGGGGTTCCCGTCGACCGTCTTTCTTCACGTAGGCGACGCCCGCGAGGTACTCGGGGATCTTGTCTGCGAACGCGCCCGCATCGCGCATGCCCTCGCCGAGGCACATGTCCACATACGACGCGGAATCCAGCCGCAGCGCGATCTTCGTGGGGAACAGACCGCGCATCGGGATGACGTCCTTGGTCGGTTCCTGCGACGCGGCCACGGTCCGGCCACCCACCGCCCGGTACTGCGTGAGCGCCTTGCTGAGATCCAGCTCGAACGGTGCCCGAATCGCCTTGTCCGCGTAGGCGGTCATTGCGGCGAGCTCATCGCAGATCAGCAACTCCAGCGGTGTTTCCAGCGACGGGGTGAACGTCCTGACCCCTTGGCGGCCGAGCTCCAGCTTCCGGGCGTCGAGAATGCTGGTGTACTTCGTGATCAGCTTCTGCCCGGCCTGGTCGCTTTCGGCGAACTCGTAATACATCTCCTCGCCGATGCCGAACTCCATGCCGCCCTTGGGGTCGATCACCCACAACCGCACGTAACCGGCCCGGATCAACGGGGCCAGGGCGCGCAGAAGCGCCCACATGAACGAGCCCTTCCCGGCCCCGGTCGCTCCACCCAGGAGGATGTGCAGGTCCCGGCCCAGTAGGTCGAGGGTGAAGTCCCGGCCGTATTCGTCCCTGCCGATCGGTAGCCGCCGCAGATCCACCGCCTCGACCGACTCCGCCAGGTCCGGTAGGGGAACGAACATGTCGTCGAACGGTTCCCGGCGCTGGAAGTCCAGCGCGATCCGACCGGGCTTGAGGTGGCGCACGTTGGTCGAACGTGCCTTAAACGAGTTCGCCAGTCGGTTGATCACTTTCTCGAAGTCCTCCGGTTCTTGGCCCTTGGCCATTCGGACGTGCACGGTGTCCCATGACCACGTGCTTTTCACCCGCGTCACGCGCGGAGCCAGCGTGTTTCCCTTGTGATCGATGGTGGTGAGGTTGCAGGCGGTCATGATCCGAAGCCATTGCCGCCGGTAGGACCACCACCGTCTCCACCACGCCCGCAGCAGGCGACCGGCGAACCTGTCGAAGGTCGGCCGGTCCAGCAGCCGCCAGGAAGCGCCGGCCACCACGGCAATCCCGGCGGCCATGAGCACGGTCTGATACCCCACCCACAGCACCGCGGCGTCCAGCACCACCACCGAGCCCACCGAACGCGGATGCCGCGCGACGAACCGTGCCGCCGCCCGAACCGGGGTCCTTTCCGTGGCCACCCGCGTGTCCCGCATTGCCGCCTTACCTTTCTACGAGCAGAAGAAAAGGGGGCGCTGATTCTCGATAGAGATCAACGCCCCCTGTGCCGAGTCGAGCGGTATCAGTTCCGGCGCTGGGTCATCTCCAGCTTGGCGACCAAATCGCCGACCGAGTTCCGCATCTTGTTCAGCGGGGTCCCCATACCCTTCGGGACCCCGAACCGCTTCAAGTGGTTCACCAGCGCCACCCCGAACGCGCCCGCCTGCGCCGCGCCCGCCAAATCCTCGACTTCCTGGAGATCCTTCTTCTGCATGATGTCGTCTTCCAGGAACTCCACCCGCGACAGTTCCCGGAACAACGCGTCCAGCAACTCCCCGATCTTCTTCAGCCGGGCGACAGCGGGCGTGTTCTTCCGCATCCCGACCGGCAAATTCGCATTCACGAACCAATTCCCCTTTCTCGATAGTCGTGTCCGTGCCCGTTTCGGGCTACGAAAAGTTCAGGTCCCCGTGGATGTCGCCGGAGACCGCCACGTGCGTCCCCACCTGCCCGAAGTTCAGATTGACCACGCCCGGAGTCTCGCTCTGAGCCCTTCTCGAACCGGGCTGCGACCACCGAGCCCTGCGCTTGCTGGACCGGCCGCCGAACTCCGCAGCACCCGCACTGCGCGTTGATCCTCACTTGCTCGCACCTTCTCCGATGCATCCCGAACCGTGAAAACCGTTCATCAGGAACCCCTTACTAGGACCGCTTCACCTTCACGAAGCGCTTGCAGAACGCATCCTGCGAGTGCGAATAAAGCCACTTGTCGCAGTCGCAAGCCGGGCAGTACTTCAGCGACATCTAACCCTTCCTTTCCCCAGCCGGAACCGGCTGATAATCAGGGCACTTCTCCGAGTCACCCCAAGAACTCCGGTGCGGAACCTCCGAACCGCAGAACCGGCACGGCAGCAGCGTCGAGACGTTGCTTAATCCGCACCAGCCGATCTCCCGGACCTTGTCCTCGTCCTCGAACACGTACACCACCGACGCCTGACGGCCACACGTACACAGCTCGCCAGGAATCGCCGGACGTTCACTCATCATCGCCACCCGCTTTCTTTGGCCTGGAGACCATGAAGACCCCCGGCATGAGCAGGAATTCCCTGCCGTCCCGATTCCGGGGGTCAATATGGCCTCCCCGACGCATCCAAATCGCGCCGAAAGAAGGCATAGCTCGGCCCACGACGACTACCACCGAGGCGCATAGCCCTCATAGCAGCTTTCGCCGTTCGGACCGCCCCTGTGAACCCATTCATTGCGTACGTTCCGGTAAATCGTGTGATCGCAGATGCAACGCGCCACAGTCGCTTTCTCGTCCGAGTTCTCCAATCCCCCGTTGTAGTAGGCGACCGGCTGAGCGAACGTCGACGGCTGCAAAGATCCCAATTTGCCGTACTGCATAACTGACACCACCTTGTTGTTGCAGGAAACCATGAAGACCCCCGGCATGAGCAGGAATTCCCTGCCGTCCCGATTCCGGGGGTCAATATGGCCTCCCCGACGCGAATCCGCGCCGAAAAAGGCATAGCTCGGCCCACTATGTAATTCTCAAAGAACATGCCAGAATTGGCAGAGAAAAGAATCTGAAAGCGCGGGGACTCAGCCCGCGTTCGGGGCCAGCACGCCGAGGGCCTTCAGCGTGACACCCTGGGTTCCGTTGTCCAGAAGAAACTGGGAGAGGCGCGGGTGGTGCAGCGCGACCAGATCACCCTCCTCGATCCCGGACGGCGGCTCCGTCTCCAGCGTCACCTTCATCTCGAAGCCCTTCGGAGCCCGCTTGCCCTCCTCGGTCGGGATCGCCTTCATGAAGATTGACATCTCGTACAGCGGCGCACCGTCCTGGTTGGTGGCGATCTCCTGCTTGCCCGTGTCGCGGTTCTTGTACATCTTCACCACCGGCTCCTCGACCACGCGCACCTTGTAACCCTCAAGCACAACCGGAACGTTCTTCAGCATCTTGGTTCTCCACTGGGTTAGTTTCTCAGTTTCCTAGCCAACTAGGACCGATGAGATCAATCTAGCGAGTGATCGTCGAAGAGTCAAGGGGTTGTACTAGGAAACTATGAACTGTTGTGATCTAATGGGGGTATGACCACAGCTACCAGCGGTTTTGTTCCGATCAGGGACCAGATCGCGAACAAGCTTCGCGCGGCGATCCAGTCCGGCGAGCTCCAGCCTGGCGACAGCTTGCCGACCCTGAGCGAGATCTCCAAGGAGTGGGGGGTTGCGAAGGCGACAGCAGACGCCGCGCTCGGCCTCCTCCGAGAGGAAGGTCTTATCGCCCCAGGCGGGCGCGGTAAACCTGCGCAGGTTCGGAAGCCTCCGACGCGTATCAAGTTGCCGGCCGAGATGGGCCAGGCCATGAAGAACCTCGTTCGCGAGTCCGAAGATGTGCGGGCGGCAAGCGGCGCTCTTGAGATGACGACCGGCGACAGTGTCCAAGATGTGGAATTCTCGGCCAACTACACCGAGGTTGAGGCGACCGAGGAACTTGCGCAGGAGTTCGGCATCGAAGCCGGAGCGCCATTGATCAAGCGCGAGTATTCGATGGTCGATAAGCGCAGCGGCACCTACACGTCATGGTCTGTCAGCTACATTCCGCGCGCGCTAATCGAGTCCAACCCGGCACTTCTCGACGAGAGCAACGAACCCTGGCCCGGAGGACACCAACACCAGCTCTACACCGTCGGTATCGAGCTGGACCGCTTCGAGACGACTCTTTGGTCCGTCACCCCGACAACCATCGAGCGCCAGCAGTGGGGGATGAACGAAGGCGTTCCGCTGCTTCACGGCCGCTCGAAGTCCATCGACATCGAGGGGCGAGTAGTCGAGCTTTCCGAAGCTGTCTACCCCGCCGATCGGACCGAGGTGTGCTACGTCGAGCGCCTGGACAGGTGGTGACGCATGCACAAGATCTCGATCGTGACGGCCGTCGTCCGCGACAAGCATCAACATCTGCTTGACACCTACGAATCCCTTGCCTCGCAGGAACTTCCGGACGGATGGGACTGGCAGTGGATTGTTCAGGAAGACGGCCAAACCGGCCTCCTTGACGATCTCCTACCGAAAGACCCGCGCATCTCGCCCGGTGCCAGCCAGCACGGCCGGGCCTCGATGGCGCGCACGATCGGGCTTAATCGCGCCGAGGGCGAACTCATGCGCACGCTCGACGCCGACGACGTCCTCCCGGCGGGGGCACTCGCGCAGGACGTCAAAGCCCTAATCGGTTCCCCAGAAGTCGGGTGGTGTGTGTCCCCGACACTCGATCTCATGCCGGACGGTTCGCTGCTGCCAGGTCCATGTGACCCGGAACCGGGACCGCTGTCCCCCGGCATCTTGTACGAGGGCCAAGCGGCCGGTGAGCTTCAAGTTGTCGGCACGACGATGTGCACCTATACGGCGCTTGTGCGTGCTCTTGGCGGGTGGCCAGCACTGTTCGCTGATGAAGATGTGGCGCTGATGCTCGCAGTTGAAGCCGTGGCACCAGGTGTGATGTTGCCCGATCCCGGGCTGTACTACCGCAAGTGGCCAGGAGCGACTACGGCTCAAACGGCTGACTACCGACCCGACGAAGGTCATCTTCGGAACACGGCGATCCTCTCGCGAGCAGACGCCCTGCGGGAGCTTGGATGGCGCTGGACGGCGAGCAGGACCGAGATGTGAACTAGCTCAAACTAGAAGACGACGTAGGACGACGGCGCTGCTTGGCTGCAACCAGGCAGCGCCGATCTTTATGGGTCAGGTTCCTGACTCTGGCGTTGCCGCATGCCACGGCAAGGGTGCGCCGGACTTGTCAACGCTACGCGCAGCCTCCTTCATCGCAGCCTCGTAAACATGCCGTCGACCGCCGAGCAAGGCCTGACGAACGTGCTTCTCCTGACTGCGGAAAGGTTCGTAGTAGCCCTCGTCAAACTCCTCGATTGCTTGGAACGTCCAGCGGCCGGGAAGGACGTTACGGCCCACGAGGTCACGCTCGATGGCGTCGGCAAGTTCGGTGTGCCCGGTGCTGCGTAGGGCCTGCACAGCCACGTTGAGCTTATCGTTGGCTGAGCCGATCAGCTGGTGCCACTCGTAGAGGTGGCCACGTGCCCGCTCGACCGTCTCCAGCGCTTCAGTCACCTTGCTAGCAGCATCGACCGAGGCAACGTCGACACCTTCAGGCCACCAGTGGCGCTCCGCAGGGTGGTCCAACGCCGAGTGGTTAGCAGTCCGTTGGTCGAGATCGTCTGTTTCTGCCATCAACCCGCATTCTGCACCGGACGGCACCGGGTCTGCTCGCTCAAGCGCCAGAGGATCGGTTCGGTTCGGCTGAAGCCAGGCACCGCCGGTTTTCTATCATCGGTTCCGGTCCTTGCGGCACCAACCCTCGAAGTCCTCGACGGACTCGAAACCGCAGATTGGAACGAACTCTGCCTTGAACGGCCGAGCGTCGAGTGTCTCGCCAGCAAGCCGCCGGGTATAAGCCACGGAGTCGAAGACCTGAACCAGCTGACCGCGTGGCCAGAGGTACGTCCACCCGCCGACAGCGAACCGCCACGCCTCGCGATCCGTCATGCTCAATCCGCCGCGTCGATGATCAGCGGCACATCCGCATCGGCGCGGAGCTCTGAAGCAAGGGCGGTCAGCCGGTCGGCAAGCTCGTGACGCTGCTCTCGCGTATACCGTCCTCCGCCCAGCTCGAAAGCCGCCTCGTCAAGCTCCCACTGAACCGAACGCGCCAGCACCGCAAGCCGAGTGTCTGTTGCCATACTCGTCTCCTAACGCGCCAAACGAGACATTGAAGCCAAGCGGTCTGAACGAGTCTGCCGAAAGGTAGCCAAACGCGTCAACTGCGACAGTCGAAGGTGTGACGCGCAATCGACTGTTGACGTCGGGCGAACTGGCTCGTGAGCTGGGCATCAGTCCACGCACTGTGGCGCGTTACGTCCGCTTGAACCTGCTGACGCCAACCGAGACCACACTCGGTGGCCACTACAGGTGGGACCTTGACGAAGTTCGCGAACAGATCAAGAAACTTCGCGAGCAGAACTCACATGGCGAGGACCTGGACGGGTTTCACGACCAGGCACACGAGTAGTGCGACTCGTGCCGCGTGACGCTCATATCCCGAGGCTATCGGCCAAGCCCCACCAGGCCCCAGCCCACGTGTGTTTAAACCGGGGCCGCCTGCCTGCTGTATGCGAGCCCAACCGCGACCGCCGCCCCGCTGTATGCGAGCCCGGCCCAAGCCGACCGCCGACCGGGATCGGCACGCCGACCCGGCCGGCGGTCGGCGGGCCGGGCGCAAGCGGAAGGGGCGGCGGGGGCG
>NZ_GL877879.1:2262519-2392754 GCF_000194155.1 Saccharopolyspora spinosa NRRL 18395 | reverse complement strand
CCCCGAAACACCCCCAACAACCACCCCCCCTTAAGCGTCGGCGAGGGGGCCGTGAGTGTTTTGGGCGGCTATCGCAACCCAAAACACTCACGGCCATTCACCTGCGTAAATCACTATCTATCCGGTCGCGGGAGGTCCAGGACAGGAGTCGGGAGCTGAGCGCTTTGCCGTGGGTGTCGAGGGCGAGGGAGGTCGTCACCCCGCCGTCGAGGGCTTGGCGGCAGGTGAACTGCAGTGCGCACAGGTTCCGGAGTTCGTAGCGCAGCACCTTGCCTCGGACGTGGTCGGCGAGGTGCACGCGGACCCGCTCGGCCGTGACCTCCCGGAGCAGCAGGTCGAAGTCCTCGTCCCGGTAGGGGAACAGCGACAGCGTCGAGGTGTCGCCCTTGTCCCCGGCCCGGCAGTGCGCGATGTCATGCAGCAGCACCGTCGCGGGCTCGGCGAAGTAGCCGCGACCTGTCCCGCGCATTCCAGGACGTGCCCGACGAGCGTTCCCGCCGCGATTCGCGGCAAGTCGTCGAGTTCCCAGCCAAGCCGGTGCGCCAGCGGCGCGACGAACAGCGACGGGTCCGCGACCCGCCCGGTCAGCACCACGTCCGCCCCGGTGTCCAGCGCCGGTAGCAGCGCCTCGGCGCCCAGGTACGCGTTCGCCGACACGGCCGCGCCGTGGTCGGCGAGCGGAACCCCGTCCTCCGGCGCGGGGATCCGCAGGTCGAGCCGGTCCGGGACGTCGTCGCCGGTGACCACGCGATCTTGCCGCACAGCCCGAGTTCCGCCAGCAGGTCACGGGTGAGCATCCCCGCCGCGAGGGGATTCGCCGCGCCCATATTCGTCACGATCCGCACGCCGTGCTCGCAGGCGACCGGCAGCAACCGCTCGGACCGCGCGCGAAGCCGCAGGTCGTAGCCGAGCGCCGAGTCGCGCGGTTTCCCCTGCTGGCCGAGCGCGATCGTGCGTTCCGCCAGGCATTCCAGGACCAAGTCGTCCAGTCCGGCCCGCGCCGTGAGGTCCACCGCCGGTTCGATCCGGTCCCCGGCGAATCCGGCTCCACTCCCGATGCGCATCACAGCACCCCAGTGACCAGTGCGACCGCGGTCATCACCAGTGTCGTGCCGAACGCCCACCCGAAGATGAACCGCTAATTAATGCCCTGTGGGCATGGATCTGACGCTTCAACAGCTCCGACTGGTGCTCGCGGTGCATGACGCCGGGAGCTTCACGCTCGCCAGCGAGCAGCTGCACCTGGCGCAGTCCTCGATGAGCCGCACGGTCCGCGAAGTGGAGCGCAAGCTCGGCATCACGCTGTTCGAGCGCACCACGCGGAACCTGATCACCACGCCGGAAGGCCACGAGTTCTGCCGGGTGGCGCGGCGCATGGTCGAAGCCTTCGACGCCGGGATCAACCACTTCGAGGGGTTCCTGGCCGGCAGCCGCGGCCGGGTGCGGATCGCGGCGCTGCCGTCGCTGGCGGCGGTCCTGCTGCCGCCCGTGGTTTCCGTCTACCGCGCGGAGTACCCCGGGGTCGAGCTGTCCATCGACGATGAGATGTCCGACGAGGTGCTGCGGCGGGTCCGCACCGGCGTGGTCGACCTGGCCGTCGCAGTGGTGCCCGAACCGCTGCCGGACCTGCAGGTCCGGCCGATCGCCGAACGGGCTTTCGCGACGGCCCAGGTTCGACCGAACCTGGCGCTGGAATCGCGCAACATCACCACCGTCGCCGGGCTCGTCGCGGCCGGGCTCGGCGTGGCGGTGATGCCCGGGCTGGTGCTGCCGCTCGTCCAGTTCGCCGGCCTAGAGCACCAGGCGTTGGGCGGGCCCGAGATCAGCCGGCGCATCGCGGTGGTCCGCGAACCGAACCGCCCACTCGCCGGCATCGGAGGCGTTCATGACCGCGATCGGCCGGACTTTGCGCTCCACGGACCCCCTGGCCCCGGAAACGACCTGGCTCTGACCCGGACGCTCCAACCGCCGCACGACCTAAGAGGTCACAGCTCTTGTGTCTGAGCTAGGGCGGGCATGAGACGCGGCTTGCGAACTTGCTCGGTGCGGCTGACCTGGGGCGAATAGCTCCCGGAAGGCTTCGGAGGTCGGCCGGTGGGGGAGCTCCTGGCGTTGAGCTCGGCGCTTTGCTTCGGTGTGATCCACTTCGTGAACGGCCTGGTGTCGCGCCGCCACTCGGGCATCGTCGTGGCGGCTCACGCGCAAGTCGGTGGAACGCTGGTCAGCTTGCTGCTTCTTTTCACCCCGGCCGGATCCCCCACCGCGTCGGCCATGTGGTGGGGTGCTCTCTCCGGCTTGGGCGCTGGGATCGGCGTGGCCTTCCGGTACCGGGCGATGCGGCGCGGGCCGATGAGCGTGGTGGCACCGATCAGCGACGTCGGGGCGCTGGCACTTCCGGCCGTGTTCGGCATCGCGCTGCTCGGCGAGCGACCATCCCCGTTGGCGCTGGGCGGAATTGTGGGCCAGCCTGCCAGCGATCTGGTTGTCATCCGGCGGAGAGCGCGCACCGCGAGGACGTGGTGCGCCGGAGGAGTTGGTCGCCCGAGTCGGCTTCGCCGGGCAGTTCATCGGAATGGGCCAGGTCACTGGCGACGCCGGGTGGTATCCGGTCATCGCCAGCCGAATCGTCTCGGTCTTGGTCAGCGGCGTGTTGGCCGTCAGCACTGCGGAGGTGCGGCTGCTGTCCGCGAAACCGGCCGCAACTGCGCTGGCGGGCGGCGCCGTCGGCAACCGTTGCGATCTACCCGGCCGTTCGCGTCGGGCGCTACTGCTGCTCGGCGAACACACCACCCGCGCACAGCTCCTGGCCCGTTGTGCGCGGCAGCGGCGATCGCTTCGCTGTCCTTGGCGTAGTGCGGGTCAGGAGGGCTTGACCGCGCGGTGGACCGCCGCGACCCCGCTGGTGAGGTTGCGCCACTGCACGTCGGCCCAACCGGACTCGGCGATCAGCTCCGCCAGCTCGCGCTGGTCCGGCCACTCGCGGATGGACTCCGCGAGGTACACGTAGGCGTCCGGGTTCGATGACACCGCGCGGGCGATCGGCGGTAGCGCCCGCATCAGGTAGTTCAGGTAGATCGTCTGGAACGGCTGCCAGGTGGGGGTGGAGAACTCGCACACCACCAGCCGACCTCCGGGGCGCACCACCCTGAGCATCTCCCGCAGGCCCGCGGCCGTGTCGACCAGGTTCCGCAGCCCGAACGAAATCGTCGCGGCGTCGAAGGCTGCGTCGGCGAACGGCAGCCGGAGCGCGTCCGCCGCCACCATCGGCACCCCTCGGTGCCGACCAACCGACAGCATGCCCAGCGAGAAGTCCGCGGCCACGCACCACGCGCCGGAGCGGGCGAACTCCACCGTCGACACACCGCTGCCGGCCGCCAGGTCCAGCACCCGCTCGCCGGGCTTGGGTGCCAGGGCCCGCCGGGTCACATCCCGCCACCGCCGGTCCTGCCCGAAGGACAGCACCGTGTTGGTCAGGTCGTACCTGCGCGCGACGCCGTCGAACATCGCGGCGACCTCGCGGGGGTTCTTGTCCAAACCAGCCCTAGACACACCCGAAGCGTACGTGGCAGGACCAGCGAGATCACCATCACGCCCGTCGAATCCGCATCGCGGAAGTCATGTTCCTCTTCGACCGCCCCGGATCACACTTCGGGCAGGTCGGGTGGCAAGTGGATTCGCAGGCGTTCCCGCAACGCTCCCTTCCCAGGGTGGGGCTCCCACTGTCCCGTCCGGCGGAATCCGACGCGCTCGTAGAAGCGTCGGGCAGCCAGGTTCGCGTCGAAGACGCGCAGCGTCACAGAAATGGCGCCAGTTGTCCGGGACCACGAAAGGACCGCATCGACCAGGGCTTCCGCGACTCCCTTGCCGCGCCACTCGGGGGCGACCCACATCGCTTCGAGCTGGTACTCCGCCGGGGTCCGAGCCGGCACCGCAGCGACCACCCCCACCGCCGCTCTCCCGGACCAAGCCAGGAACCACGGGCCGCCGGCGAGCCGCTCCCGCCAGAACTCCATCGGCTCCGCCCGCTCCCGGTCCAAAGTGGATCCGAACGCATCCGGGTCGGCCGCGAGTGCGCGCAGCCTCGCCTCCCGCAAAGCGGTCAGCTCGCTGTCCATCACTCGCCGCACCAAGACCACGGAACCCATGATGAGCGGGAGAAGCTTTCCAACACAACGAATTTTTCCTTGCGGGGAAGCAAGTCCGCCCGACGCGCACGTGGTTCCAGGGATCGATCCGGTGAGCGGCGGTAGCTGTCCCGAAGTCGCCTGATCTCTGTTTGAAGCGGCGCACCCGCCCACCCTCGCAACCGACACCGCAGGAGCCCACGAAGCCGTAACTCCGCCCGCGGCGCAGCGCGAAGGGGTCAAGCGGCCAACGGCTCCACGCGCGCCGTCACCTCGGCGTAGTGTCCGATCAGCTGTTGGCACAGCGCGGGCCAGGTTCGCCCAGCGACCGCTACACGCGCCGCTTCGCCGAACCGCTCCCGCAGCGCCGGGTCGCGCAACGCCGTGACAGCGGCGTGCAGGGCATTCGCGTGCACAGCGGGATCGTCTGCGGGCAGCAGATAACCGGTACGACCGTGGTCGACGAGATCCCGGGGGCCGCCCGCGTCCGGGGCGATGACCGGGACGCCCGAAGCCATTGCCTCCTGCACAGCCTGGCAGAACGTCTCGTGCGGCCCGGTGTGCACGAAAACGTCGAGGCTCGCGTAGATCCGCGCCAGCTCATCCCCGGTCCGCTGCCCCAGGAACACCGCGCCCGGCAACGCCGCGCTGAGGTTCTGGCGTTCAGGCCCGTCACCCACGACGACAAGCCGCACGCCCGGCATCCCGCCCAGCGCCGCCAACCTCTCGATGCGCTTCTCCGGAGCCAACCGCCCCACGTACCCGACGAGCAACTCACCGTTCGGCGCCAACTCGCCGCGCAGGCCCGAATCCCGGTGCTGCGGCGAGAAACGCGTTGTGTCCACGCCCCGACCCCACCGGTGCACCCGCGGAACGCCGTGCTCCAGCAGCATGTCCACGGCCCAAGTCGACGGCGCGAGCGTCCGGTCGGCGGCACCGTGCAGGCGGCGGATCCAGCGCCACGCGGCTCGCGCGGTCAGGCCCAAGCCGTACGACTCGGCGAAGCCCGCGACGTCGGTCTGGTACACCGCGACGGTCGGGACACCGAGCCGCCTCGCGGCGGCCAGGCCGCGCGCCCCGACGATGAACGGCGACGCGAGGTGCACGACATCCGGGCGGAATTCCTGCAACCCGCGTAGCAACCGCCGCGTCGGGAAGCCGATCGGCAACGACGACACCAGCGGCAGATCCACCGCGGGCAGCCGGATCACCGGGAAGCCCGCGTACTCCACCGGGCCCGCTCCTGGGGCGATCACCAGTGCCGCGTCGCCCCGACGGCGCAAGTGCTCCAGCACCCGGAGCACGGAATTCGTAACCCCGTTGATCTGCGGCAGGAAGCTCTCGGTCACGATCGCTATGCGCACGCCGAAAACGGTGACGCCCCGGCCCGGCGAACAGTCGACCACAACGTGACAGCATCGCCAACGCCAACCGAAGACCCCGCCAACTCGCCAAGCGGCGCGCAATCGTGACCTGCCCCTCCACAACCGGCCACCTGAGTGTTGCGCTCCGGTCACCCACCGCACGGAGCCTGGGACGGCATGACGGTCCTGCCTTCCCCACCCGCGCAGATCGATCCTGCCCTGGTGTCGCGGGCGTTCGAGGTCGCCGGCCGACTCGCGAACGACGCCGCAGACGTGATCATCGCGACCGCGGGCCGGGGAGCGCGCCCCGAGCCCACCGAGTCGCCGTTCGACTGGGTCACCGACACCGGCCGCACCCTGGAACGCCACACCCGGCGGATCCTCGCCGACGAATTCCCCGGAATCCCGGTGTTCGGCGAGGAATTCGACGCCGCGCCCACCACGGTCGCCGAGCACTGGGCCGCCCGCGCCGGTTCGGCGAGATTCCGCTGGTCGGTCGACCCGGTCGACGGCACCGCCAACTACGTCGCGGGCCTGCCCTGGTGTGCCTACAGCCTCGCCATGCTCGACGAGCACGGCCCGGTGGTCGGGGTGGTCGCCGACCCGTACCGCACGCAGATCTACGCCGCGGCGCGCGGCCGCGGCATGCGCGCCAACGGCACGCCGGTGCGGTTGCCCGTACCGGGCGAGGCGCGCGGGGGCATCGTGTGCACGGAACTGACCAAGGACGGGCCGTGGCACGGCATGGACCGGTTCATCACCAATGCCGCGAGCGCCCAGGTCGGGGTTCGATTACTGGGCTCGCCGGCGCTGGCGATCACCCAGGTCGCCCTCGGCCACGCGGTCGCGGCGGTGCTGGACTCGTATCAGGAATGGGACGTCGCCGGAGCGCTCGCGCTGGCCACCGAAGCCGGTGCCACCGTGCTGGACCGCCGGGGCAACGCAACCGCTCTCCCGCTGGACGGGCTGCTGGTGGCCGCCCCCGGCGTCGCCGCCGACGTGCACGACTGGTGGCGGCAGACGACCGGGCCGAGCTGACCCTCACAGGCGGCCCGAGCCAGCGCGCGGGCCGGAGCCGAACCCGGCTTCGGACCGAACACCGCCGACATCGGCCGCAGCAGGGGGAACTGCTCGCGCAGCACCGTCACTTGCTCGTGGACCCGGCTGAGATCGGGTGCTGCGACCAGCTCCACGACCGTCTCCAACACGTGATCGGTGATCATGCTGAACCTGGTCGCGGCGTCATCGAGCTGGCTCTGCACCCGGCGCACAACTGCGTCGTCCCGCGGCTCGCTGCCAGCCAGACCTCGCCCCACCTCGGAAAGCGCGCGAATGTTCGGCAATTCCGCGTCCATCCGCCGAACGACCGTCTGCAACTGGTGGCGGGCCTGCGTGGAGGACACCGCGTCGACGGCGCGGGCGGCTCGGTACACCGCCTGCTCGCACCGCTGGACCTCGTGCAACCACTTGTCAGGCAAGGGCGACGGAGACAGAACGGGCGGCGCAGCAGGGGACGCGGCGGCGGGCGCGGTTATCACTCTCCGGGCGCAGACAACGGCCAACATCACTCCTGCCCCGCACGCCCCGGCGATCAGCGCGACCAGAACTTGCACCCAGATTCCGTCCATGTCGAGTTGTGTCCTTCCACTTGGCCGCAGAGGCATTCGAAACCGGTGTCCCGCCCGTGGGCACCGATCCGACGATGTCGACCGGACCGAAGTTCCCGAGCGCCCCCAGGAATCACTCTGCGCCCGCCGGGCCCCTAAGTTCTTGGGGGAAAGTACTCAATCTGATCGCGTGTGCCGCGACTCTTGCCCGTTCGGCCCGGCCGATCACGGCTGTGCGGCGGATCTTGCCAGGTACTGCATCTCGGCGAGCAGGAACTCCAGCCCGCCGGTGTGCACCCCGTCCCGGCCACCGGGTCGGACGAACCCACCGAACTCCGCAGGATCCGGCCGTTCCAGGCGGGCCACCGAGAACACCTCGTCGAGCACCCCGCGAACGTCGCCGCGCACGTCCGCCGGATCCACCCCACAGCCGGCGTCCGCCAACCGCGCCTCGGCCGGGTGCGGGACGAACAGCTCGCCGGTCATCGGCCACACCCGCTGGAACCCGGCCGCCATGAGCCGGGACGAACTGGTGCCGCCATCGCCAAGGCGGATCACCCACTGGGCGGCGTGGTCCCGGTGCCGCGTCAGCCCCGCGAGCGACCGCGCCGCCAAGGTGGCCAGCACCGCGTCCCGGCTCCGCGCCAGCCGTTCGAACACCGCGACCCGCCATGCGGCGAACAGCAGCAGCCGCGCGACTGTCGCCGAGAAATCCCCGACCTGGCCGGGGCCACAGTCGATCTCGACCAGGCGGACGTTGCGGAATTCCTCGGCCGTCCGCAGGTACGCGAGGCTGTCCTCGTCCCGCCCCGCGCCTTCCACCTCGCCCGCGCGGTGCAACAGGATCCTGGCCTGCCCCAACAGGTCCAGCGCGATCGCGCCGATCGCGGCAGCCTCTTCCAGTTCCGGGGCGCGAATTCCCCACTCGGACAACCGGTGCGACAGGATCAGCGCATCGTCGCCGAGCATCAGGCAGTACTGCGAGAGGTCCGAAGTGGCCACGCCACCCGGAACCGATCGATCCACAGTGGACATCGAAGGTGCGCCGAGCACCCACTGCTGCACATCCGACGCACCGGGCTGCACTTCAGGCATGTTCATGGCGACCTCGCAGACGCGAGTCGGCGGTCGGCAGGAACGGATGGGCCGCTATCCCCACCCACGGGTCCACATGGGTCGTGCGAATCCGCCGCCAGCCCCCTTCCGGCGGGAATCCAGTGTCACACCACCCGACCGAGTTAGGGAAGCCTGATCAGCGGTACAAGGGCACAACGACTCATCGCGCAGTCGGCCGCCGCAGCAGCCAGTACACCGGCAGCAGAACCGCCCACACCACGGCGAGCGAACTGGACACCGGCAGCAGCGACAAGACCGCGTTGCGCCCGGCGACCCGGACCAGATCCGGGTTCCGCGAGTCGTACTCGACCCGGACCAGCTGGCCGGCCTGCAGGTCTGCGGGGTACAGCACGCCGTTCGGCGGGATGTAGACGCGGCCCTCCTCGGTGTTGAAGCGCACCACGGTCCGGGTCAGCGAGGTGTCCACCACCTCGGCCACCGCTTCGCCCTTGGACTCCTCGATGGTCCGATCGTTGATGAAGCACGCCCCGATGATGGACAGCCCCATCACGGTCAGCAGCAGGCCGAGCACCAGAACGCCCCGGCGGGCACGCGTCCGCCCCCGGCCACGGGTCGGCACCGCCACCGGCTGGTCACCGTCCGTGCTGGAATCGGTCACCGAGTCGGCCGCGTTCCGCGCCACCGCTTCGCTCGCCACGGTGACCGATTGTAGGCATCCCGCCATCGGCGAGTCGCAGGCCTTCGGTGCCGCCCACCGCTTCGGAAGCGGCGCATACCCTCCAGGAGTGGCGACTACACCCCGGCTGCTGACGGCGCGAACCCGACGGCTCGAACCAGGCGACCCTCGATACGACCGTCCCCTGTTGGAGTTACTCCCCGCAGACGGCGTGCTCAGCTGGGTCCGCGACAGCTCCGGGCTCGTCGGCTGGGGCTGCGCGGCTCGCCTCGATGTTTCCGGGCGCGACCGCTTCAGCCAGGCCGACGCCTGGTGGCGAGAGCTTTGTCACCAGTTCGAGGTCGAAGACTCGGTGGGGCTGCCCGGCTGCGGGCCGGTGGCGTTCGCCAGCCTGGCCTTCGCCGACGAGCCCGGGGATTCGGTGCTGATCGTCCCCGAGGTCATCATCGGGCAACGCGACGGGGTGCGCTGGATCACCACGATCGGCGACGGCTCCGCCGAGCCACAGCAGCCCGAGCCCGTGCACCCGCCCGGCACGGTGTCCTACAGCGACGGACAACTCTCCGCGACCGGTTACCGCCAGTCCGTGGTTTCCCGCCAGTCCGTGGCCGAGGCAGTGCGCCGCATGCGGGAAACCGGCGATCTCGACAAAATCGTGCTCTCCCACGACCTGCTGGTCTGAACCGCTCGACACGCGGTACCTGCTGCACAACCTTGCCGCCCGGTACCCGACCTGCTGGACGTTCGCGGTGGACGGGCTCGTCGGCGCCACCCCGGAGTTGCTGCTCGAACGCATGGGATACGAAGTGCGGTCCCGGGTGCTCGCCGGCACGGTCTGGCCGCGCGGGGGGCACACCGCCGAACAGCTCGCGGCCGAACTTCTGGCGTCCGCAAAGAACCGAAGCGAACACGCCTACGCGGCGGAGTCGTTGGCGGTCCGACTCCGTCCCTTCTGCAGTGATCTCACAGTGCCGGACGAGCCGGAGGTCATCCGGCTGCGCAACGTCCTGCACCTCGCGACGAACGTCGAGGGCAAGCTCAGCGAAAGCAACGCGACCACCGGCCCGGCAACGCTGCTGCGCATGGTCGCCGCAGTGCACCCCACGGCTGCCGTCGGGGGAACACCGACCGATGACGCGGTGCTGGCGATCGACGAGCTGGAAGGGATGGACCGGGGGCGCTACGCGGGCCCGGTCGGCTGGCTGGACGGCAGCGGCAACGGCGAGTTCGCCATAGCCCTCCGCTGCGCCCAAGTTGAAGCGACCGCCACGCCCGGCGTCGGGGCCGGACGTGGCGGCGGCAAGGTGCGGCTGTTCGCGGGGTGCGGAATCGTCCCTGATTCCGACCCCGACCTCGAGGTCGCGGAGGCGGAAGCGAAGCTGCTCCCGATCCGCGAAGCCCTCGAAGGCGTCCGCTAGCGCGAACCGCGCACTAGTGCTCGTGCAGCAGGGCGTGCGTGCGGTCGAGCTCCGCCACGGCCTTCGGCGGCGCCACCATGACGTGATTCACACGCGGCGGTACCCCGGTCGCTTCGCCGACCGGCGGCTTGCCTTTGGTGAACAACCAGGTGTTGAACAGCTCGTCGAGCTGCTTGCCGGAGCGCTGCTCGGCGAGCGCGATGAACTCCTCGATCGTGCCGGTGGAGTAGCGCTTCTCCGACCCCCAGGTCCGGACGATGTCCTGCAGAACCGCGTCTCCGACCACGTTGCGCAAGGCTTGCACGGTCATCGCGCCGCGGTCGTACACCGCAGCGTCGAACACGGCCCCCGCACCGGGATCACCCGGCAGGACCTGCCAGAACGGGTCGTCGGCCGGGTGCCGCCCGTAGTAGTAGTCGAAGAGTTCCTGCGCGGTGCCGGTGCCCTGCTTCTCCGACCAGAGCCACTCCGCGTAGGACGCGAAGCCTTCGTTCAGCCAGATGTTGCGCCAGGTGTCCACCGAAACCGAGTCGCCGAACCACTGGTGCGCGTTCTCGTGCACCACCACTGAGGTGTTGGCGCCGTTCCGGAAGAACTTGTGGCTGTAGGTCGGCCGGGTCTGGTTCTCCAGCGCGAAGTTCATCCCCTCGGAAGAGACCAGTCCGCCCTGCGCCTCGAACGGGTACTCGCCGAGCAACCCGCTCAGGAACTCCACGACCTCCGGGGTGCGTTCGACGCTGGCCTTCGCCGCGCCCTCCAACTCGCCGAGGTTGTCGGAGTACGCGCTGACGAACGGCTGCCCGAACGCGCCGGTCTTGGTGCTGATCCCGTACTGCCCGACGCCGATGAACGCCAGGTAGGTGGCGGTTGGTTTTGTCGTGCGCCACTGCCAGGTCGTCCAGCCCGCCAGGCTGGAGTTCTTGGTGTTCACACCGTTGGACACCACCTCGGTGCCGTCCGGAACGGCGACCGAGACGTCGAAGGTCGCCTTGTCCCTGGGGTGGTCGTTGCTCGGGAACCACCAGGCCGCGATCTCCGGTTCGCCAACCGCGAGCGCACCGTCGGAAGTGCGGATCCACGGCGTGAGGCCGTCCACCTCGACCGTCGACGGCACGCCCTCGTACTCGACGACGAAGGTCGCGAGGCTTCCCTCGGGCAACGTCACCGGCGGCGTCACCGTCAGTTCCATGCCGGCCTGCGAGAACTGCGCGGGCACCCCGTTGACCCGCACCGACTTGGTGGTCAGCGCGAAGTCCAGGTTGAACGCGGTCAGGTTCTGCGTCGGTTTCGCGACGATCGTCGTGGTGCCCTGCAGATGGTCGTCCGCAGGCTGGTAACGCACCTGGATGTCGTAGTGAGAGACGTCGTACCCACCGTTGCCGTAACCCGGGAAGTATTCGTCGCCCGCGCCCGGCGCCCCCGGTCCGTCGCTGCCGGCCAACGCCGGTGTGGCGAGCAAAGCCGTCGCGCAGCACGCCGCCGCCGTGGCTCGCAGGCCGTGTCGTCGAAACACCTGCCACCTCCTCCGAACTTCTTGGTCCGGTAGGAGAATAAAGAAGCTCCTATCTACCAGGCATGTTTTCGGATCACCGGTTTTTCCCACTGTGCAGCGGAAAACCGCGAACGCAGGCACCGAAAACACCGGAGGCTGCCCGCACGACCACCCCGATTTGTGGGGAAACAACCCCCTTTCGAGCGACATCGGCGCACCGGTGACGCCAAACCAACGTGTGACGCCACCCGCCCGAACGGCGGGACCGACGGAATTCCCGAACGTTGAGATCAACCGGGCAGAGCCGAAAAGGCCGCGCTAGTCGGGTGTTTGGGAAGTCGATCCGGCCTTCGTTCTCGAAGCGGCATTGGACACCAACGACAGCTTCTGACCAAGGCGGCTCCGGATCGATCTTCCTACCGCTCCAAGAGAAGGCTCACCCAAGAGTGTCCGTTCGTGATCAACATAGGTGTGTGCCTTGCGGACACCAGTGGTTCACGAGGAGCTCAGCACCCGGTCACGACATCCCGCGGTCAGGCGGCATGCCGAGCTGTCAGCCGACCAGGGCAGACCGAACCGCAGTCAGCAACCGCTGGTGCACCGCACGCAGTTTGGTGCGATCCGCCGGCACCTCGACGACCCGCAATCCCGGCCGCCACTGCAGAGCAGCGGTGAACTCGGCACGCTCCCGCACCAGCACGTGCTCGACGCCGTGCGCCGCACAGAGCTTGCCGATGTCGGTTCCGTGCGGTGTCGCGAAGACCCGCTCGAAGGCCTCCCGGTGCTCGGGGCTTCCCTGTTCCAGCAGGGCGAAGATGCCGCCGCCGTCGTCGTTCAACACCACGATCGTCAGATCGGGCCGCTGTTCGTACGGTCCGAGCATCAGGCCGTTGCTGTCGTGCAGGAAAGTCAGGTCACCCAGGAGCGCGTAGGCCGGGCGGCCGTGCGCGACCGCGGCGCCGATCGCCGTCGACACCGTGCCGTCGATCCCAGCCACACCCCGGTTGCGGTGCACGACCACATCGGGCCGTTGGCGCGCGGCCAACGCCACGTCGCGGCTCGGGTTCGACGAACCCAGAACCAGCAGTGCGTGCTCAGGCAACATATCCACGACCTCGCGCGCCACGGCGGCACCGCTCGGCCAACGCTCCAGGTCAAGAGCCGCGTGCAGCGCCTCGGACGCCTTCTGGTCGGCGTGCTGCCACGCGGTGAGCCAGTCGGGATCGGCGTATCCCGGCGCGGCGCCGAAAGTCGCCGCGACCTCCCGCAAGTTGTGCGCCGGAGCAGCCCAGTCCACCCCACCGTGCGCGAGCAGCACTTCCACGTCGGTGTCCGCCAGTAATCGCTGGACCTGCCGGAACACCGTCGGGCGGCCGACGCACAACACCTGTTCTGGCCGGTGCTCCCGCATGAACTCGGGCAGGTTCAGCAGCCACATCCCGGTGCTGATCGCTGCCGAGCCGGCTAAGCCCACACCGCCGGACTCGGACAGCACCGGCCAGCCGTGACGATCGCCCCATTCGTTGGCGCTCTCGACACCCCAGTCGGTGACCAGCACGAGGCCGCGTCGAGCGTGCACTTGCGACAGTTCACTCGGCGCGCAGCCTCGTTGGGAGACTTCCGTCCACCGGGCGTCGCCCGGGCGTCCGGTCAGCGGCTCGCACCACTGGTCGTCGCCGTCGGGCACCAGCGGCTCCCGGAACGGGATGTTCAGGTGCACCGGGCCGCCCCGCGTGCCATCGGCCGCGGCGTGCCAGGCGCGACACACCTGGCTTCGCCAGTACGCGTTCTGTCCCGGGCGGCTCTCGGCGACCGCGAGCTCGTCGAACATCCGGACCTCGGCACCGAACAGCCGGTGCTGATCGATGGTCTGGTTGGCGCCCGCTGCGCGCAGCTCCGGCGGGCGATCCGCGGTCAGCACGATCAGCGGGACACCCGAGTGGTATGCCTCACTCACCGCCGGGTGCAGATTCGTCGCGGTCCCCGATGTGCAGACGACCGCCACCGGCAACTGCGTCCGCGCCGCCAACCCCAACGCGAGAAAACCCGCGCTGCGCTCGTCGATGCGTACGTGCAGCCGCAACCGCGCTGCGTGTGCGGCTCGGTGCAGCGCGTAAGACAGAGGTGCGTTGCGTGATCCCGGGGAGAGCACCACCTGCCGCACCCCGTTGCGGACGAGCTCGTCGACGATGACCTCAGCCTGGGCCGTGGACGGATTCAACCGATCACCTCTGAACATCGCTTGGCGAACGCCGGCCGAGGGAGCCTCGGGCCCCCTCGGCGTCGTCCCCGCAAGCGCCAGGTTGCTGCGGGGAGGCCCCCGCCCCGAGCGCTTGCTGCGCCTATTGTCCCAGGTGTGCAGAATCCCCGTGTCTCTGAGCTGTTCGATCCGGCTTCGTGGGAGCCCGTGGCAGGCTTCGACTTCACCGACATCACGTATCACCGTTGCGTCGAGGACGGCCCCGGGAAAGGCACCGTGCGCATCGCGTTCGACCGCCCGGGCGTCCGCAACGCTTTCCGCCCGCACACCGTCGACGAGCTGTACCGAGCCCTGGACCACGCACGCATGACCAGCGACGTCGGCTGCGTGCTGATCACCGGAAACGGCCCGTCCACCAAGGACGGCGGCTGGGCCTTCTGCTCCGGCGGCGATCAGCGGATCCGCGGTCGTTCCGGGTATCAGTACGCCGACGGCGAGACCGCCGAGTCGGTCGACCCGGCCCGCGCCGGGCGGCTGCACATCCTCGAAGTGCAGCGGCTGATCCGGTTCATGCCGAAGATCGTCATCGCGGTCGTACCGGGCTGGGCCGCCGGCGGCGGACACAGCCTGCACGTCGTGTGCGATCTCACCATCGCCAGCGCCGAGCACGCCCGCTTCAAGCAGACCGACGCCGACGTCGGCAGCTTCGACGGCGGCTTCGGCTCGGCCTACCTCGCCCGCCAGGTAGGCCAGAAGTTCGCCCGGGAGATCTTCTTCCTCGGGCGCCCCTACACCGCCGAGCAGGCTTACCAGATGGGCATGGTCAACGCCGTCGTCCCGCACGACGAGCTGGAGGCCACCGCGCTGCAGTGGGCCCACGAGATCAACGGCAAGTCGCCGACTGCGCAGCGCATGCTCAAGTACGCGTTCAACGCCATCGACGACGGACTGGTCGGCCAGCAGCTGTTCGCCGGTGAGACCACCCGCCTCGCCTACATGACCGACGAAGCCGTCGAAGGGCGCGACTCGTTCCTGCAGAAGCGGAACCCGGACTGGTCCGCCTTCCCCTGGTACTTCTGAGTCGTCGGGATCGGTTCCGGGCGGGCTCACACCGCTTTCCCCGGCACGGAACCGGTCCTGCCCGCCATCGCCTGCCAGCCGTCGGCCTAAGAGGTCCACCAGCAGGTCGGCCGGGCACACCAGCACGATCAAAACCATCATTTTCGGCTCCCTTCCAAGCGCGTACCAATTTCATCGGCCGGAAATTCGAACACTTGATCGCTAGAACAGGTGATCGAGTGTCGAAGTTCTCGCCGAGGCGGCGCAGCCTGCGGGGCCGTCGCTCACCGACAATGGGCAGATGCCGAAAGCCCGCGACCTGCAGCCGCTTCCCGTGCCGCCCGGAACCGGCGCTTTGGGCGTGCTACCTGCGTTGACGCGGGCACTGGACGGCGACGGCCCGGCCCTGCTGCCGGTCGCCGCAGGAAACGTGGAGGGAGCCCAGCGGCTCGTCGCAGCCCTTGCCGACGGCTCGCCGCTGGCCGGTGCCGAAGACCACCCCGACGACCCAACCGCGCTGGTCATCGCCACTTCAGGCTCCACCGGCACGCCGAAGGGCGTGCTGCTCCCGGCATCGGCGCTGCGCGCCTCCGCCGAAGCCACCCACCGCCGCCTCGGCGGCCCCGGCCACTGGCTGCTGGCGATGCCCGCACACCACGTCGCGGGCATCCAGGTCCTGGTCCGGGCACTGCTGGCGGGAACCAGACCGCACGCCACCGACACCTCCGCCGGGTTCCGCCCCGACCGGTTCGCCGAGGCCGCCAGCCCGGTGCTCGCCGCGGACGGCCCGCACTACACGGCCCTGGTGCCCACCCAGCTGTCCCGGCTGCTCGACGCGGGCGGCGATGGCCTTGCCACGCTGCGGAAATTCGACGCGGTGCTGCTCGGCGGCGCTGCCACCCCACCAGCCTTGCTGCGGCGGGCCCGGGACTACGGAATCGGCGTCACCACGACGTACGGGATGAGCGAGACCTCGGGTGGCTGCGTTTACGACGGGCGGCCGCTGGACGTCGCGAAGGTCCACATCGACGGCGAGACCGGGCCGATCCGCCTGGCCGGACCCATGCTGGCCAGGGGCTATCGGCACCAGCCGGACGCGGTGGCGTTCACCGACGGCTGGTTCCGCACCGGCGACCTGGGCCGCTGGCAGGGCGACCGGCTGGAGGTGCTGGGCCGCACCGACGACATGATCATCACCGGCGGAGTGAACGTCGCGCCGCTGGCGGTCGAGCGGGTCCTCACCGAGCAGGACGGGGTCCGCGAGGCATGCGTGCTCGGCGTGCCGGACCAGGAATGGGGCCAGGCAGTGATCGCGGCGGTCGTGCCGGCGGACCTGGCTGATCCGCCGGCTCCGGACACCCTCCGCACCGCGGTCCGCGAGCGCCTCGGCGCGGCCGCCACGCCGAAGCGCGTCGCTTTCCTCGCGGAGTTGCCGCTGCGTGGGCCCGGAAAGCCGGACCGACGCGCGTTGGCCGCCCAGCTCGATTCCTGACTCCGGCGGGGAGGCTCTCGCCGACGGCCCTCACGGGTGCGCGAAGATGGCTTACATGGCGACTGTCGCTCAATGGATCGAAGGCGCTCGCATCCGCACCTTCCCGAATGCGATCGCACCAGTGCTCGGCGGCACCGGCGCAGCGGCGGGGATCGACAAGTTCGACCCCGTGACCGCGGTTCTAGCGCTCATCCTCGCCATGCTGCTGATCATCGGGGTGAACTTCGCCAACGACTACTCCGACGGCATCCGCGGCACCGACGACGACCGGGTCGGGCCGTTCCGCCTCGTCGGCTCGGGTTCGGCGAGGCCGACCACGGTGCGCATTGCGGCCTGGACCTGCTTCGGGCTCGCGGCGTTCGCGGGCCTCGGCATTGTGGTCCTAAGTGGACAATGGTGGCTGCTGGCCATCGGCGCGCTCTGCATCGCCGGGGCCTGGTACTACACCGGCGGCAAGCGCCCCTACGGCTACGCGGGCCTGGGCGAGATCGCCGTGTTCGTCTTCTTCGGCCTGGTCGCCGTCCTGGGCACCATGTACGTGCAGGCCGACACGATCTCCGGCTCCGGCATCGGCACCGCGGTGGGTATCGGCTCGCTGTCCAGCGCGGTCCTGGTCGCCAACAACCTCCGTGACATCCCGTCCGACCGGGTCACCGGCAAACGCACCCTCGCGGTGATGCTGGGCGACCGCGACACCCGCACGCTCTACGTCGCGCTGACGCTCATCCCGTTCCTGATCACGGTCCTGATCGGGCTGCGCAATTCCTGGGCGCTGCTCGGGTTCCTGGCCCTGCCGCTGCTCATCGTCCCGCTGCGCGCGGTGGTCGGCGGCTCGCAGGGACGCGCCTTGATCCCGGCGCTGCGCGACACCGGCTTCGCCATGCTGGCCTGGTCGATCCTCACCGCCCTCGCCGTGGCCTTCGGCTGATTGCGGCTGTGCCCCGCCGGACGATGCGGGGCACAACTCAAGTCACCGACAGCGATGCGCGCGACCGTCATCGAGCCGTATCGGCATTTCCGCACGCCCAACGGAGCCACACGCTCCGAAACCAGGTCACACCACGACGGCGGCGAGCACGTATTGCGCGATGTGCTGTGCTTTCTCGCACTGGTCGGTACCCACTTCGCTCGCCGTCACCGCGACCTGCAGCGTTGCGCCCGCCACACCTGCGAAGACGGTGCAGTCGTTCGCGTGTATAGTCCGCGTCCCGCGGACGGTGCCCAGATCCACCTGGTCGCGACCGAGCTTCGCGAAACCCACCGGTTGGGCGCCGATCACCACGGAACGCCCGCCGGACCGGGCCTGGAAGGTGCAGCCGCGGACCGGCGGATCGAACCCGACCTCCCGCGCGGCGCCGCTTTCCATCGGGAACGCCAGCACGCTCAGCTCGTCCTGGTCGACCAGCCCGCAGAGCTGGTCGACAGGCAGGTCTGCCAGCCGTTTCCGCTGTTCGGGCGGCACGTTCCGGGTGATCGACGGCGCCGCGGATTCCGTCGTGGACTCCTCCGCCGAAGTGGTCTGCGTCGTCGGCGCGGCGGCCGGCGGAGTCTGCTCGCCGGGCGTGCAGCCGGCCACCATTCCGAGCAGTGCGACCGCGGAAAGCCAACCCCAACGCCTCACCGACACACCAACCTTTCCGCATGGGCTCCGCACTCAGTCTGCCCGGAACTCGCCGGTGGCGTGGAAGTGCTCCAGGATCTTGGTCGGCACGGTCAGGTCCAGGCCGCGCTCGGCGACCCATTCGTCGTCGTAATAAGTGTGCGTGTAGCGTTCCCCGCCGTCGCAGAGCAGCGTCACGATGCTGCCGCTGCGGCCCTGCCGGATCATCTCCGACACCAGGCCGAACACGCCCCACAGGCTCGTCCCGGTGGAGCCGCCGACGCGCCGCCCCAGAACTTTTTCGACCCAGCGGATCGTGGCGATCGATGCCGCGTCCGGCACCTTGATCATCCGGTCGATCGCCTGTCCGACGAACGACGGCTCCACCCGCGGCCGCCCGATGCCCTCGATCAGCGACCCGGAGTCGCTGGTGCGCGTCGGGTCGCCGTCCCGCCAGGCGTCGAAGAACACCGAGTGCTCGGGGTCCACGACGGCCAGTTGCGTGTTGTGCCTGCGGTAACGCAGATAGCGCCCGATCGTCGCGCTGGTGCCGCCGGTGCCCGCACCGACCACCACCCACGCCGGTTCGGCGTGCGGTTCCAGCGCGAGCTGCTCGAAGATCGACTCGGCGATGTTGTTGTTGCCACGCCAGTCGGTGGCCCGCTCGGCGTTAGTGAACTGGTCCATGAAGTGGCCGCCGAGCTCGGTGGCCAACCTGCGGGACTCGGTGTAGATCGCGCCCGGCTCGTCCACGAAGTGGCAGCGGCCGCCCTGCCACTCGATGAGCGACACCTTCTCGCGGCTGGTGGATCGGGGCATCACCGCAATGAATGGCAAACCCAGCAGGCGAGCGAAGTAGGCCTCGGAAACCGCCGTGGAGCCCGACGATGCCTCGATGACCGGCGTGTTTTCCGTCACCCAACCGTTGCAGATCGCGTACAGGAACAGCGATCTGGCCAACCGGTGCTTGAGCGAACCAGTCGGATGTGTTGACTCATCCTTGAGGTAAAGCTCGACGCCCCACTCCGCGGGCAGCGAAAAGCGCAGCAGGTGGGTGTCCGCGCTGCGGTTCGCGTCGGCCTCGATGATGCGGACCGCTTCGCTGGTCCAGCTGCGCGTTCGGGTGCAGGAACGGTCGAGTTGGGTGCTGTCGATCACTGGGCTTCCGAAGTTCTCTCGCCGCGCAGCTGCGCGCGGAGCTCTTCTCGGCGCTCCCGGCGTTCGGCCGCACGTTCCGCCATGCCGACGGCGACCCTGCGGCGCAGCGGACCGAACACGAGCATCGACAACGGCATCACGACCACTACGGACACCGCGAGCGCGACCAGGGCGGGGACGTGCACCAGCATCAACACCGCGGCCACCGCAGCCACCATGCCAAACCTGGCGGCGGTGTAGAGCACGATGTCGCGCGCGAGGTTCGGCTTCGAGCCCTGGTCCACAGTTCCGACTCCTTGCTGTTCCTGCACGTCATCCAGGTTAGAGCAAACAGAGCTGCGCCCAGTGGGGCCCCGCCCGAAGCGCCGTTTTCGTCCCTTACCTTCCCTTTACCTAAACCCAAATGTTCGAGTACCTGACCATCGAGGTGCCAGGATGCGACCGGAATGCCCGAAAAACCACTACTCGCAACGTGGAGGTCACCTGTGACCGCGACGACCCAACAGCCTCGCCAGAACGGTCAGGAGCAGCTCCTCACCCCCGCGCTCTTCCGGGTCGATCCCAAGACCGTGACCCGGTGGGCGACGGCCGGCCGGATCGGCTCCATCCGGACCCCCGGCGGCCACCGCCGCTTCCGCGAGTCCGAGGTCCGCACCCTGCTGGCCGAGCTGACCAACGACGTCGACCGGTCGTCCTGAGCGGCGATCGGTGCGACCCGGCGCCTCGACCGCCGGAGAGCACCCCGCCACCGAAGATCTGAAGAATCGCCGGCGGTCCCGGCGACCGCCGATCCAGGTGGCTCCTCGCCCACCACGCGAGGCGCCACCTGGATCCGCCATCGGCAGTGCCACCTGCGACTACGACAACCGCACCCGGGATTGGCTAATCTCGAAAGCGGAACAGTTGGAGGTGGCCACGATGATCTACGTCCTGGCAGCGATCGGCGCGCTCACCGTCGTCGTGCTGATGTGGAAGGCCTTCGGCCCCCAGGCGACTGGGGTGGCAGGGCGACGTCCCCGGCAGGCCCCCATCGCTCCGGACGACGACCCCGAGTTCCTGCGCCGGCTCGGCGAGCAGCAGCGCAAGCCGCGATCCGGAGAGGACGACTGAGCGTGCCGTTGGTGGGGCGGCAGCGCCCACACTAACGCGACATCAGCCCCGGTTGCGGCCGGGGGCGTGCGGGAAGTCGTCGGCCACGATCGCGGCCAGTTCCAGCAGCGCCATCCGGGTAGGCGCGTCGAGCCGATCCAGCTCCACCTCCGCGCCTTCTTCCAGGTGCGGGTCGAACGGGATCTTCGAAACCGCGCGGCAGCGAGCCCCGAAGTGCGCGGCCAACTTGTCCACGTCGACCTTGCCGGACCCCGGGCGCACCGAGTTGATCACCGCGACGGACCGGGACACCAGGTCGCCGTAGCCGTGCGCCTCCAGCCAGTCCAATGTGGCCGAAGCGCTGCGCGCCCCGTCGATCGAGCTGGGCGACACGATGACCAGCGAGTCCGCCAGGTCCAGCACGCCCTTCATCGCGGAGTGCATCAGGCCGGTGCCGCAGTCGGTCAGCACGACGTTGTAGAAGTGCTCCAGCAGCGTGACAGTGCGCCGGTAATCGTCTTCGCTGAACGCTTCGGAAACGGCCGGATCCTGTTCGCTGGCGAGGATCTCCAGTCGGCTCGGCCCCTGCGAGGTGTAGGAGCGGACGTCGCTGTACTTGCGGATCCGGTGCGCGTCGCGCAGCAGGTGCCGCACGGTCGCGGTGGTTTCCAGCGGGATCTTCTGGCTCAGCGTGCCGCGGTCCGGGTTCGCGTCGACGGCGATCACCCGGTCACCGCGCAGCGACGAGAAGGTGGAGCCGAGCGTCGCGGTGGTCGTGGTCTTGCCGACACCGCCCTTGAGGCTCAGCATCGCGATCTTGTAGCAGCCCTGCAGCGGCTGGTTGATCCGGGCGATCAGCTCGCGGCGCCGCCGATCGGCCGGCCCCTCACCGAGGTTCACGGTCTTGCCGCTGGCCAGGAAGACGGCTTTGCGCCAGCCCGATTGGGGTGACCGTTTGGTCGGCCGGAGCAGCTGAGCGGACGAGAGGTCCTGGCCGAATGGCTGATCCCCGGTGCCGCCGGACGGGGCAGCCTGGGTGTATGACGAAAACGACTGCTGCGGGCCCGGTTGCGGCCCGCCCTGCGGGTTCTGCGGCGCGTACGGGTGCGCGGGGACAGGCTGCTCGCCCGCGGTCGGGTACGGCCCGGACTGCCCACCGGACACCGGCGCGTACGGCCCGGACTGCCCACCGGAAACTGGCGGCAACGGTCCGGAGGGTCCGCCGGAAACCGAGTAGGGACCCGACTGCGCTCCGGGCACCGGGTGCGGACCCGAGGTGTTCGGCTGCTGCTGCGGACCGGCGGCTGGCCCCGGCGGGAACTGCCGCGGGCCGGACTGGTTCGGGTCGGCGTACGGCGGCGGTGCTGCGGCGCCGCTCGGCGCACCTCCCGGGTAGTACGGCTGCGGCGCGTCGCCCATCGAGTAAGCGCCGGACTGCCCTGGCTGCGCCGGGTCCGTGTAGGACGGTGTCGGGTGCTCGGGGGCCGGGTGCGGTTGCCCCGGCGACGTCGTGGGCTCGACGTACTGACCGTCCGGAGCCGACGCGGCGCCGTTGCCCGTGGTTTGCGGCTCGGCGACCGCACCGTCGGCCTGCGTCGAGGCGATACCCGTCTCGCGCCGCGCTCCGGGCTCTTCGTACTGACCGGTCACCGTTGCCGTCCCTCCAGACAATCGAGTCGGGCCCTGCCGGACCGAATCGAGATCTCCCCGTCCTCCGCAAGGCACGGTAGTCCCAGATATACCTACAAGTCACCGGGGGTGGCAGGTCATTTCCGCCGACGGTTCCCGCACGGGAAGCCCGAACTGCGCAGGTGGCGGACGGCGCGCCGGGAAATGCGGCCGTTGCGGCCGATTCGCGGCGGCGCACCGGTCGACGCAGATCACGAACTCACAGTCCAGCGTACGAGTGAAGCCCGGCGACGACGATGTTGATGAAAAACAGGTTGAAGATCATGACGGCCAGACCGAAGATGTTGATCCACGCGGCCCGGACGCCCCGCCAGCCGGCGGTCGCGCGGGCGTGCAGGTACGCGGCGTAGACGACCCACGCGACGAACGAGCAGGTCTCCTTCGGGTCCCAGCCCCAGAACCGGCCCCAGGCGGCCTCCGCCCAGATCGCGCCGGCAACGATCGCGAATGTCCAGACCGGGAAGATGATCACGGTGGCGCGGTAGGCCATCCGGTCCAGCGCCTGGCTGGTCGGGAGCCGGGAGCCGAACTTGGCCAGCTTCAGCGGGTTGTTCTCGAAACGGCACCGCAGCAGGTAAAGCACGCTGGCCACACCAGCGAAGAGCAGGACACCGCTGGAGACGATAGCCGCCGCGACGTGGATCACGATCCAGTAGGACTGCAGCGCCGGCTGCAGCGGGGCGGCCTTGGCGTAGAGCACCGTGCCGGACAGGAACAGCAGCAGGATCACCGGCAGCATCAGGAAGCCACCGAGTCCACGCAGCTGCGTCGGGGTGGCCTCGCGGCGCTCGGCGCGCAGCTGCCGGAACAGCACGATGCCCCAGGCGACCACCGCGGCCAGGCAGATCGCCGAACCGAACTCGTACATGTTGCCCCACGGCACCCGGCCGGTGGCGAAACCGCGCAGCAGAAGGGAAGCAGCGTGCACCAACGCGCCGAGCACGGTCATGGCGACGGCCATGCCGCCGAGGCGCTCGCTCAGCGGGCGCTTCTGCGGGGTCTCAACGTGCCCGATCACCGGGGTCGAGGTGGCCCCTCCACCGGCGTTGACCAGCGCCGACTCGCGCTTGCGGACTCCCGCCCCGGTCCTGCCGTAAGCGAATTCCCCGAAGTACAGCAACATCGCGGCGATGTAGACGACCACGGAGGTCGCGTACGCCATGTCGCTGTAAGTCGACAGCGTCTGATTGACCGGCATCAGCTCTTCCTTTCGCGCGCGGACCCGGCGACCGCGCGTGACTGCGGCGAGTGATCGACACCCGTGCCGAGCAGGTCGGCGGTAAGCCTGGTGAACTCCTCGCCATAACCGGCCTGATCGGTCCGGGCGAGTCCGCCGACTTCGACAACGGTACGCGCGGAACGGGAATCATCCGGTTCCGGGCTCGGCACCGCACGGACCCACACCCGGCGGCGCTTGATGGTCAGCGAGGTGCCGATGCCGAAGATGATCGCGATGGCGAAGCCGAGCACCCACGGCTGGAACGGGTCGTGCGAGACCTGCAGGTTGGCCCAGCGCTCGACACCGTCGAAGTGGACCCTGGTGCCGTCGTCGAGGCGGATCTCCTCGCCGGGGCGCAGGTTCTGCCGGGCGACCCGCTTGAGCCTGCCCTGGTCCACCATCGACTGGTCGACGCTGAAGATCGACTGGCCGCGTCCGGAGTCGAGGCCGAGGTCGCCGCGCAGCACGTCCACGGCCACGGCCGGATCGAGCAGGTCCGGGAAGCCGGAGCTCAGGACTTTGCCGTCGAAGGTGGCGGTCGGCGCGAACAGGCCGGTGATCGCGAGCTGGCTCTGCCGCCGCTGCGCCTCGTCCTGCACGCCCGGCGGGTCGAACTTGGTGGCGCCCTGCGACAGCATCGTCTGAATGGAAACCGGCTGCCACTGGATGAGCCCGGTGCGCTGCTGGCCGTCGGGGAAGGTGACCGTGAACTTCGGGGCGTAGCCGTTGCCGGACAGGTAGACGCGGTCGCCGACGATGCGCAGCGGGTGGTTGACCTGCAGCAGGTAGGGCTGCCAGGTGTTGGTGTCGAGGTCGCCACCGGCCTGGTACTGCATGTCGACGCGGTAGCTCTCGACCTGCCCCGTCGGCTGGTACTTCACCTCGAAGTCGTTGAGGCGCACGCAGAACGGGTTGAGCTGGGTGCCGTCGACGGTGAGCCCGGCGCGGAAGGAGTCGTAGTTGTAGGTCCCGGAGTTGCAGAACTCGGAGCCGTCGGCGACCACGATGACCTGGCCCTCGTAGCCGTACAGCTTGCCGCCTGCGACGCCGATGAGCATGCCCACCAGGGCGAAGTGGAAGACGAGGTTGCCGATCTCCCGCAGGAAACCCCGCTCGGCGCTGATCGAAAGCGCGCCATCGGCCTCTTCGCGTTCGACCATGCGCCAGCCGCGCAGCCGCTTGCGTGCGGAGGTCATCACCTCGTCGACCGAGGCGTCGAGGGTGGCCTGCTCGTAGTGCGGCATCCGGCCGAGGTTGCGCGGCGTCCGGACCGGCTTGCTGCGCCACTGCTTGTAGTACTCCCAGCAGCGCGGCAGCAGGCAACCGATCAGCGAGATGAACAGCAGCACGTAGATGGAGGCGAACCAGACCGAACTGAACACCTCGAACGCACCGAGCTTGTCCAGGATCGGCGCGAGATTCGGGTAATCCCTGAAGTACCGGTCCACTTCGCTCTGGTTCAGCGAGCGCTGCGGGATCAGCGCACCGGGCAGCGCGGCGAGCGCGAGCAGGAACAGCAGCACCAGCGCGGTGCGCATCGAGGTCAGCCCGCGCCAGGTGTTGCGCAGGAACGCCAGGGTCGCGTTGAGGAATCCGGGCATCAGATCGGCGTCTCGAAACCAGCGATCGGACCACGCAGCACCGCGATCAGCTCTCCCCACAAACCGGTGACGAGCAGCAGGCCCACCACCACCAGCAGCACGCCACCCGCGATCTGGATGGCGCGGGCACGCCGACGCAACCAGCCGGCGCTTCGGATCGCCCACCGGGCCCCGATCGCCAGCACCACGAACGGCAACCCCAGGCCCACGCAGTAGGCCAGGACGAGCAGTACGCCGCGGACCGCCATGCCGGTACCGGCGTCGGTGGCGATCGCCACCGACGTGACCCCGGCCAGCGTCGGGCCCAGGCACGGCGTCCAACCGAGCCCGAACACGGCCCCCAGCAGCGGCGCACCCCACACCCCGGCGCGTGGCACCCGGTGCAGCCGAACGTCGCGCTGCAGGGCGGGCACGAAACCGAGGAAGACCAGCCCCATCGCGACCGTGACGACCCCGCCGATGCGCTGCAGCAGCAGCTCATTGGCCAACAGCACGTCTGACAGCCCGAGGAGGATGAGCGTTCCCGAGGCGAAGACAACGGTGAACCCGGCTACGAAGAGCAGGGCGGCTCCGGCGACCCGCCAGCGCCCGCGGCGGCCTTGCTCGGCCTCCGCGACGTCCACCGGCGGCGCCTCGGCGCCGACGACACCGGCCAGGTAGGCCAGGTATCCGGGCACCAGCGGCACCACGCAGGGCGAGGCGAAGCTGATCGCCCCGGCGAGCGCTGCGATCGCCGCCGCGAACAGCAGCGGACCGGTCGCGGCGAGCTCGGTGGGGTTCACACTTCGAGGGTAGGAAAGTCAAGAGGGCGATCTACCACCGGGCTCGGTGAACCGGCCCACATTTTTCCTGGTGAACGCCTTGTGCAGGCACGACGCGTTCCTGCCAGGGCCTTAGGTCCCGCGTTTTCGGGACCACCGCACACTCCTCCGGACGGCCAGGAGACGAGCATCACACCGGGCCGGAGCCCAGCCGCGCGCCCGCTTCCGAACGGGCCACCACCTGCACGTACGGAGGTGTCCGGAACGGCGATTTCACGTGAAATCGCCGCTCACCACCGGCACGGGCCTGGAACCCTCAGCTCTGTTCGGCGGCGACCTTCTGGACTTCGGGGAGCAGCTCGCTCTCCAACATCTCCGTCAGGAAGACCGCCGCGACGCGGTGCTGCCGGTCGAGGACGATCGTGGCCGGGACGGTGCTGCGCGGGAACTGCCGCAGCGCCAGCAGCGTGCGACCCGAGGGGTCGAAGATCGACGGGTAGGTCAGCTTCCGGTCGCGGTTGAAGTCCGCGGCGGCCGTCTGGCTGTCCCGCACGTTGATGCCGAGCACCTGGACGCCCTGGGCGGCGGTCTTGTCCTGCACCGCCTGCAGGTCGTCCGCCTCGGACCGGCACGGCCCGCACCACGAGCCCCAGATGTTCAGGACGACGACCTTGTCCTTGAAGTCGTCCAGCCCGATCTGCTTGTTCGGTTCCAGGAGGCTCTCGCCGGACATGCCGGAAACCCGGCCGCGCTGCTCCGGCGGGTAGAAGAGGCGGGTCTGCCCGCCGGGCGAGACGAAGGTGAACTCACCGCCGCCGCCCTGCGAGACGGCATCGTCGCCTTGGGTCGCGCAGCCGGCGACCAGCGCAAACGCCGCCGCGACCAGCGCGAACCGCACCAACAGTCGTTTCATGCCCCCGTCACCTTCGGATCGGTTTCCCCGGCCGGTTCGACGTAAGCGATCCGCACCAGTTCTTCGCCGCGGAACACCAGGCTCGTCAGCGATGCCAGCGAGCACTGCCGCCGCCGCGGGTCGTGCCACATCGGCTTGCCTTCCAGGAAGCGGCGCAGCGTCCAGATCGGCAGCTGGTGAGAAACGCACACCGCCTCGTGACCGGCGGCGGCCGCCCGGGCCCGGTGCGCCGCGCCCAGCATGCGGTGCGCGATCTGCAGGTACGGCTCGCCCCACGACGGACGCAGCGGGTTCCACAGCTTCGGCCAGTGCTTCGGCGACCGCAGCGCGCCGTCCCCGACCGACACCTTCAGGCCTTCGAAGCGGTTGCCGGCCTCGATGAGCCGCTCGTCGGTGGCCACGTCGAGCTGGAACGCCGCGCTGATCGGCATTGCCGTCTGCTGCGCGCGCTGCAGCGGCGAAGCGCCGACGTGCGTGACCTCGCGCCCGGTCAGGAACTCCGCGACGATCTTGGCCTGCTGTTCTCCCCGGTCCGACAACCGGTAGCCCGGCAGGCGGCCGTAGAGGACTCCGTCGGGGTTGTGCACTTCGCCGTGGCGCAGGAAGTGCACCACGGTCTTCTCGCCGGTCATGCGCGTGCCTCCGGGGCGGTGGCCGCGGCGGCGGCCCGGGCGGCGTGCGGCAGAGCTTCGGCAATCGCCCCGAATGCCGCCTCGTCCATCGCCGCGTTGACGAACCAGGACTCGAACGCGCTCGGCGGCGCGTACACACCGCGCCGGAGCAGCTCGTGGAAGAAGGCGGGGAACCGCCAGACCTGCTGGGCCTGCGCCTGTTCGTAGTTGTGCACCGGGGTCTCGCTGAAGAAGACACTGACCATGTTCGCGGCGTATCCGACCTGGTGCGGCACGCCTTCCGCAGTCAGCGCCGCGCCGAGCAGTTCGCCGAGCCGTTTGCTGTTGCGGTCCAGCGCCGCATAGACCTCGGCGTCGGCGGCACGCAGGTTGGCCAGCCCGGCGGCGACAGCGACCGGGTTCCCGGACAGCGTTCCCGCCTGGTACACCGGCCCGGACGGGGCGAGACGGGCCATGACGTCGGCACGTCCGCCGAAGGCCGCCGCGGGCAGCCCGCCGGACATCACCTTGCCGAACGTGTAGAGGTCACCGGCGATGCCGTCGATGCCGAACCAACCGGCCGCGGAAACGCGGAAACCGGTCATGACCTCGTCCATGATCAGCAGCGCCCCGGCGGCGCTGGTGAGCTCCCGCAGCCCAGCGTTGAAACCGGGCAGCGGCGCGACCGCGCCCATGTTGCCCGCCGCGGCCTCGGTGATCACGCAGGCGATCTGGTCGCCCTGCTCGGCGAAGACCTGCCGCACGGCTTCGAGGTCGTTGTAGGGCAGCACGATGGTGTCCGCCGCCTGGGCACCGGTGACGCCCGGCGACGTCGGCAGCCCAAGGGTGGCGACCCCGGAGCCGGCGCTGGCCAGCAGCGCGTCGACGTGGCCGTGGTAGCAGCCAGCGAACTTGACGATCTTCTGGCGGCCGGTGAACCCGCGGGCCAGCCGGACGGCGCTCATCGTCGCCTCGGTGCCGGAGTTGACCAGCCGGACCTGCTGGACCGGTTCGACGCGGTCGATGATCTCCTGGGCGAGGTCGATCTCACCGGCGCCCGGCGTGCCGAAGGAAAGCCCGTGCGAAGCGGCCTCCTGCGCCGCCCGAACCACGTCGGGGTGCGCGTGGCCGTTGATCATCGGCCCCCAGGAGGACACCAGGTCGACGTACCGGTTGTCGTCGGCGTCCCACAGGTAGGCGCCTTCGCCGCGGACCATGAAGCGCGGTGTGCCGCCTACCGAGTGGAACGCCCGGACCGGCGAGTTCACGCCGCCCGGCGTCACCGCGAGTGCGCGCTCGAACAGCTTCCGCGACCGCGGAGCCGGATCGTCGTTCGAATTCGATGCGGGGTTCGCAGGAGCTGTCACGTCCCCAGTCTGACAGGCGCGGCGCAGTGACCGGTCACACCCCGTTGGACTCCCGGCGACGGGCCCGCGACGCCAGCACCAACTGCCGGATCGCGTCGAGCAGCAGCAACCCGGCCATTGTCACCGCGCCCACGGAGGTGCCCAGCCAGCTCCCGATCGACCTGGTGACGACGTCGACGGCGCCTTGCGGACCCGGCAGGTAGATCGTCACCGTCCCGCGCTGCCACGCCCACCAACCTACGAGCAGCAGCACCACGGCAACGACGAGCTCGATCCCGGCCACGGCGGCCCGCCACGGCTGGTTCAGTCCGGCCGAACGGATTGGTTCGTCGGCGTGCTCGGCGCTTTCGGTGTCGACGGTGAGTTTCGGCCCGTCGGCAGGCCACGGTTCCGGAGTCGTCACGCGAAGAAGCGTCTCACGACTCACCGTGCACACCGCATACAACCGAGCAAGCACTACTCCAACCACCGAGCAGAGCCGTGAGCGACTACTCCTCCACCAGGCGGGCCAGGGCCGCCGACAGGGCTTCGGGGTCCTTCGCCCAGGCCAGGACCACTTCGTCGGGTTCGAGCCGCAACGGCACCTCACCCGTTCCCTTCGGGATCGTCCAGCTCCCGCCGAGCACTCGGGCCCCCACGGACGCTCCTACATCGGTGACCGCCGCGATGCGGCTGACCGCGAGCTCTTCCCGCCCCTGCACCAGCTCCGCCGGCGTCAGCCGCACCGAAACCAGTCGGCGGCGGCCGTACACCCAGATCGCGGCGGCGGCCGCGAGCACACCGCCGACTAGCAGCCACGTCGCCGCGTTCACCGGGCCCGGTGTCAACGCCTCGACGCCGAACCCGAGCAGCGCGAACACCGGTCCCCACAGCACCGGCCACCAGCTGCTGCCGCGCTCCGAATACAGCACCAGTTCAGTCATGCTCACCCGTCAGCCAGTCCGTGCTCGAACGCCACCACATCAGCACCGCGGCGAAGGCGCCCAGGATGAGCAGGACCACGTTCACGCTGAGCACCGCCCCGGTGCCCAGCAGCATCACCAGGTGCAGCAGTGCGAACGCCGACAGCACGGCGCGGGCCCAGGGGCGCCGTTTGAACAGCAGCGCCCCCAACACCAGGTAGGCCGCCACCAACACCGCGGCGATCCCGGTGTTCATCACGAGTAGTTGCTGCGTGCGCTCGACCGCGTCCGCCGGTGTGGCCTGGCGCCGCTCGATCATCCGTCCCGCCAGTTCGGTGCGCCCGAACCACATCAACGCCGTCTGCCACGCGAGCACGAGCGCCACCACCCACCACAGGACGATGGCGTAGCGCAGCGGTCGCGGCGAATCCATCAGAACCGGCTCGCCGCCTTGAAGTACCAGTTCGACGGCTTCAGGTAGGCCAACGCGAGGAACACGATCATCCCCACCAGGCCCAGCCCGGTCTGGCTGTAGGACAACGCGAAGTACGAGCTGGGCAGGTTCGCGCCTTCCAGGTCACCGGACATCGTCATGCTGCCGCCCTGGATCAGCGCGATGACGCCGGACAGCATCCAGAGGCCCGCGAGCACCGTGAGCGTGATCCGCGCCCAGTTCTTCCCGGCCCGCATCTTGAAGCCGAAGAGGATCCACAACCCGGTCAGGACCAGGTAGATGATCGTGATGAAGACGAAGAAGAACAGCATGACCCCGTTGGCGACGGACGAGATCTGCTGGTCGAGATCCGGGTCGCCCATGCTGCCGGCGATGGAGTCGTTCACAAAGCCCTGCAGCAGCAGGTAGCTCACCACGGACAGCACCGTGGCCAGCAGCGGCACGACGATCGCGATCCAGAACGCGATCTCCACGGTGATCGGCCGCTGGAACGCGCTCAGCTCCTGCGCCGGAACCGGCGGCGCCGCGAACGGATTCGACTGCGGATACTGCGAATACCCGCCCTGCGGGTATTGCTGCGGAAAACCGCCGGATGGAGTCCCGCCCTGCGGGTACCCACCTTGTTGCCAAGGATTTTGCGGTGAAGTCACGCGGCAAACAGTATGAACAGGGCGGAGTCGCTGTCTACTTGGTTGCGCAAACTCACCTGCACCGCACAGTTCGATGTAGTCGTTCAACGGTTCCAGGAACACCTGGATCGTGACCTGGTAGCCGCGCTGCGACGGGAGAAGCTGCGGATTCGGCCCCCGCTGCCAAGGGTTCCGGGACGAAGTCACCCGCCGACCGGACCACGAGTGATCGGCTCGGCTGGCCGACATAGCCGACGTCCGGGCACCGCCTCGGTTTGCGCGAACTCACCTGCCCCGCGCGGCCTTGAAGTAGTCGTTCGACGGCTTCAGGAACACGAGGACGATGAAGAGCACCGTCGTGATCGGGACGATGATGAACATCTGGACCAGGCCGATGATCGCCGAGGGACTACTGAAGACGGGCCCGAAGTTCCCGCCGACGGCGACCAGGAACGAGGCGATCGAGTAGATGGTGTAGATCAGCCAGATCGCAGACATGACCACCAGCACGGTCCGGGCCCAACCGCGCCCGCGCCGCATCAGCAGCGAGAAAACGATCCAGAGGACCGCGGACACCACTGCGATGCCGACGAAGATCATGTTGGTGAGGAGGGCGGACCAAATGTCCGAGATGTACTTGCCGAACATGACGATCATGATCACGAAGTTGAGAACGCTCAGCGCCGCGGACAGCGGCGGCATCACGAGCCCGACGACGCTGGCGAAACCCACGGTGCCGGGCACGCGCGGCTTCCCGGCGGGAACCTGCTGCGGATAGCCCGCGTGCGGCGCGAACTGCTGGGGATTCTGGCCCTGCTGCCAGGGGTTCTGGGGCACTGTCACCCGGAAACCGTAGTACAGCGGAGCATTCCGACTCGCCGTAATGCCCGACATCCGGCCGAAGAAGGGGCCGCGGTCACCGGTGCCGACCGGTTTGGAAGTACTGGTTCGACGGTGCGAGATAGGCGAAGACGATGGTCGCCGCGACGGTCAGCACCTGCAGCACCGAGAGCAGCGCACTCGCGATGCCGCCCGCCGTGCCACCGGCGATCGACGGGAGGGTGAGCAGGATCCACACGGCCCCGACCACCGTGATCACGATCCGCGCCCAGTTCCGCCCGCGCCGCATGAAGAACAGGAACATGATCCACAGCGCCGCGATGATGGCCACGATGACGGTCAACATCACCAGCACCACGGAGTAGATGCCGCGTGCCTGCTCCATCGTCAACCGCTGGCCCTGCGCCGCGGTCTCCTCCAGCACCAACTGCAGCTCGGCGTCCGACACCAGCAGGAAAGCCGCCGCCAGCATCGCGAAGCCCACCACCACGCTGGCGATCCCCGCCCAGAAGGCGTTGTTGATCGAGCTCGGCCGCCACGGCCCGTGGCCGGGCACCTGCGGAGCGGAGTACGGGTCGCGCTCGGGTTCCTGCGGCGGCGTCACCTGGCCCAGGTTAGGAACCGCAACGCCCATTGTCCAGGAATTATTACCAACCGTTACCGGTCGTTGCCGGTGGGTTACCGGATCGCCGGTTCCGCACCGCCCGGAAGAACCGGTTCGAGTCCGGGCGGTACATGAAAACGATCGCGGCGATCTCGACGAGCATCACGACCAACGAGAACACGACGTCCACGCCGGTGATGGCGACACCGCTGAGCTCGCGGATCAGCGCGGTGCCGACCAGCGAAACGGTGAGCACGGTGAGCACGGCGTTGAAGATCCCGAAGCCGCCGAAGACGGTGAGCACGATGCGCGCCCAGTTCCGGCCTTCCAGCATCCGCCGGGACAGCACCACGTACAGCAACAGGATCATCGCCTTGAGCAGGAACGTGACCATGATCCCGCTGTTGGCCGCGGCCTCCAGGTCCATCTGCGACATGCCCGGCTGAAGCTGGCGCAGCTCGGCGATCAGCTGGGGCCGGTCGACGAGCTGGATGAACGCCTGCACGACGCCGATCAGCACCGACCCGATCCACAGCCACCGCGCCACCAGCAGCGCCTGCGGTGATGTGGGAGCCGGCTCGGGTACCGGTCGGCCGAACGCGTCCACCCGTTGCCCCAGGTCCGTCATGCCCGCACGCCCTGCAGCCAGCGCGCGGCCTCGACCGCCCAGTAGGTCAGGACGATGTCGGCACCGGCCCGCCGGATCGAGGTCAGGGTTTCCAGCACGGTGCGCTGCCGGTCCAGCCAGCCGTTGGCGACGGCGGCCTCGATCATCGAGTACTCGCCGGACACCTGGTAGGCGGCCACCGGCACGTCGGCGACGCCCGCGATGTCCCGCAGCACGTCGAGGTAGGACATCGCGGGCTTGACCATCACCATGTCGGCGCCCTCGGCGAGGTCCAGGTCCGCCTCGCGCAGCGCTTCCCGGCCGTTGCCCGGGTCCTGCTGGTAGGTCTTGCGGTCGCCCTTGAGCTGCGAGTCCACCGCGTCGCGGAACGGCCCGTAGAAGGCGGAGGCGTACTTAGCGGAGTAAGCCAGGATCGAGGTGTCGCCGAAGCCGGTCGCGTCCAGCGAATCGCGGATCACGCCGACCTGGCCGTCCATCATGCCGCTGGGGGCGGCCACGTGCGCCCCGGACTGGGCCTGCACGACGGCCATCTCGCCGTAGATCTGCAGCGTGCGGTCGTTGTCGACGTTGCCGTCTTCGTCCAGCACGCCGCAGTGCCCGTGGTCGGTGAACTCGTCCAGGCACAGGTCGGCCATCAGCACGGTGTCGTCGCCGAGCTCGCGGCGCAGGTCGCGCAGCGCGACGTTGAGGATGCCGTCGGGGTCGACCGCGCCGGAACCCTCGGCGTCGTGCGTAGTCGGCACGCCGAACAGCATCAGGCCGCCGACACCAGCTCTGACGGCGTCGACGGCGGCCTTGCGCAGCGAGTCGCGGCTGTGCTGCACGACGCCGGGCATCGACTGGATCGGCACCGGCTCGGTCACGCCCTCGCGAACGAACATCGGCAGCACCAAGTGCCGGGGCTCCACAGAAGTCTCGGAAACCAGTCTGCGCAGCGCGGCGTTGCGGCGAAGTCGACGCGGACGGTGCGAGGGGTACATGACGGCGGCTCCCCAAACAGGCTCGGCGGGGTGACACCACGAGCGTAACGACCCGACAGAACGCACGAGCCGAGGGATCAGCTCGAGAAGCGCTCGGCCTTGATCCGGTCGAGGAAACCGCCGAAAACACCGGCCCCGAAGACCAACGCCGGACCATCAGGGTCCTTGGAGTCCCGAACAGCGGTGGCGGTGGATAAGCGCGCAACCTCGACGCAGTTGTCAGCCCCGTTCTGGCTGCGGCTGCTCTTGCGCCATGTGACGGAAAGCTCGGACGCACGCACCACTTCGATCACTCCAGAGGATCGGGCTCGAACTTGACTCGATCGAGCATTCCCAGCGACTCAGCGGAAGACAGCGACGCCCGCTGCGCCCGATCGAATGCCAGCGTATAGAACTCGGTGTGCGGTGGTCCATCAAAGAAATCGGAATCAGTCAGGGCTTCGACATACGCGAACGTCACCATTGGGTCGCCCAGGTGAAGCAGCGTGAACGAGGTCCCGAGCGCCAGGTGCGCGCCCACCGAGAACGGGAGGATGCGAACGTCGAAGTTCGGCAGGTTCGCCAGCTTGTGGATGTAGTCGATCTGCCCCCGCATCACCGCTGCCCTACCCACAGCTCGACGCAGCACTGATTCACTCAAGACAACGGTGACGCGCGGAGCGTCGGACTCGGCGAGCCTCTCCTGACGTTGGGCTCGACGCGCGACTGCGCGGTCAATTTCACGTGCCGTCAGGGCGTCACCTTCTTCGAGGATGGTGCGCGCGTACTCCTCGGTTTGCAGAAGGCCCGGGACGAGCTCCTCCCGGTAGAGCTTCAGGTGCGACGCTGCGGATTCGAGCGCGACGTACGTTTGTGCCCAGTCCGCAACGAACGCGGGGCCGGTATCACGCTTGCGGGCTTCCTTGCCGAGAGCGATAACTCTTTCTCGTTCGTGTGCGCTCAGCTTGTAGAGATCCAGCAGAGCGTTGAGTTCCAAGGGCGCGAGCTTCCTCTTTCCGGACTCCATGAGCCCGACCTTCTGGACATAGCTCCAGCCGAGAGCCTCTGCGACTTCCCCGACCTCCAGGCTCGCGCGTTCGCGGTACGTCCGCAGAAGCGCACCGAGTTCGATCCGTCGCGCAAGCGGTGGAGGCGGGTTTGCCATCGTCTCGTCCTCTCAAGATCGACCATCAGGGCACCGCACTATCCCACGACAACTCACGGCCAGCGATGTCATCCGATCGGGATCTTTCGTCTTATCACGTGACAGTTGTAGCGTGACGACAACGAGAGTTACTCCAGTGACTAGGAGAAACGGGATGGTTGAGCAGCCGGAGGCTTGGTTGCGGCCGCATCTGGGGGCCGTTGAGGCGAGCGTGCGCGCGGGGTTCCGGTTCTCGTACCTGCCGACGCTCGACGGTGTCCTTGCGGTGCAAGGGATCCGGGTGCGGCACGGCGCGATCGACATGTACCTGGCTCGGTCGGCCTTCGACGCCTTGGCGGCTCGGGTCCGGGTCGATGACCTGGAGTTCCATGCCTCGCCGCCGCCGCTGTGGCACGCCCGAGGCGCGGTTGCCGACGTGGTGATGGAACTGCTCGGCCTGCCGTCGCACGGCTCGCCGGGAGCCCCGGCGCTCACCCTCTCCCGCCCGAGCGAGCTGTGGATTCCCAGCGACTCCGTGAACTGACCCGACCACCGAAAGGGAATGCTGATGACCTCGCTGCTCGTTCTCACCACCTGCTTTGGCGCTGCGGTCACCGTCCTGACCGCCTCCGGGTGGGGGTGGCGCGCCTTCGCCGCCTACGGGCAGCACTCAGGGGGCGGCGAAGGGGCTTTGACCGTGTGGCAGTTGATCGCGCACGTCGAGAAAGAGCGACAACAGTGGGAACGCCAGGGCAGGCACCAGCTCCGGGAGCCCGAGCCGTGCTGGCCCGACAACGACGCCCCGGCGATACCGCCGCTGGAGCTGCAACGACGAGTCCTGGACTCTCTCTGCCGCAGCTGATCAAGCCCCGGGCCGAGCGGTAGACACCCCGAAGTCCCCCGGCCCTCGCGGGCCGGTCGGTGCGGTCCTCTCCCCACGCACCGACCGGCCATCCTTTTCCCGGAGAGCGGCCACCCTTGTTCTGGCGGTCAGGCCAGTGCGACGGTCTGGCGGTCAGGAGCAACAGTCCAGCGCCAGGCTTCCAGCGACGGCTCTCCGTGACACTGCCACCACCGGAACGCGGCTTCCGCCTCGTCCCACAACCGACGAGGCCCCGACTGCCGAACGGTGTAGCGGCTCCGGTTGTCTGGGACGACGCTGGCCCACGAACCGGATACCGGATCGCTCAGCCACGCTACGCCGTGGTCACGTTCCGGGGTCTTCTTCTCCAGGCTGTACCGGCAGGAGGGAACCGCCACCGCCACCGCCCACCTGGACGCTTCGTCGATCAGCATCTTGAACGGGCTGACCTCAGTGATCGACCGGTCGGCGGCCGGGTCGTCCCAGCGCAGCCCATCGAATGGAAGCGCGGCGACGCGGTGCGAGCGGAGCTCCATGAAGCCGACCCGCAGTCCCTGCACAGCGTGCCCGCAGCCCACGCCGTCCCGCTCGACCTCGAACCGGACCAACGGGCCCGAGGCGAGATCGGCCCGCATCGGTGCCAGGATCACGCCGCCGATCCGCGCGTTCTCGAGCCACCCAACGGGAAGCTGCCCGAGACGCACCCCGGCGGTGGCGATGACCCGGTCGAACTTCTCGATCACGGCCATCGCCGCGGCGTCACCGACGACGACGGCGACGTGGCCGTACCCAACCGCCTCGAGCCGTGCCCGGGCGGTTGCCGCGAGGTCGGCGTCAATTTCGATCGTCGTCACTTTTCCTTGCACGCCGACGAGTTCGGCGAGCAGCGCGGCGTTGTATCCGGTGCCGGTCCCGATCTCCAGAACCGACTGTCCAGAGCTGATATCGAGAGCATCGAGCATTCCTGCCACCGCTGACGGCATGGATGCCGAACATGTGGGCCGACAACCGACCTCGGGCCAAGATGTCGCACCATCGTCGAACTGCGTCACGATCACGCGGTTCGAGTGGACGTTGTGCAGCCAGCGTTGCGGCTCCGCAGACCGGTCCATCGGCTCGTATGGACCGCCGTCGACCTCCTGAACCCACATCCGGTCCGGAACGAACCACTCCCGCGCCACCGCCCGAAACGCCGAGCCGCACCTGGTGGACAACTGCCCAGCCGACTGCAACTCCGCGATAAGCGCGGAGTCCCCGCCCCTAGCTGTCGTCCTCATCTTTCTCAAAGTCCGTGGGGTCAAGGTCGTCGGCGGTCTTGCCGGTCTGCTTGTCGTCCTCCACCGAATGCCTGTTGTCGACCACCAGGAATCTCCTCTCCGCCGTCCTGCTCTTGGCGACAGTATGGGATCCCAGAACCAAAAAGGGCTTCTTCCCCCTGACCGGCAACGCTTTTCACCAAGACAGATTTCACCAAGACAGAGCACAAACCGATCAGCCTCGACGGGACGGGATCTACCCCGTCGGATGAACCACGAAGGGCACCTTCCGACCGGTGGCCGGAAGGTGCCCTTCGTCAACGGGTTTCAGCTGCGGCGAGCCCGCTTCGCCTTGCGGGGCGGCGGGAGCGCGCCTTCGGCGCGGAGCCGGGCCGCGTGCTCGGCCAGGGCGTCCACCAGGTCCTCCACGCGCGGGACATCCGGCTGCACGTCGACCCGCAGGCCGAACTCCTTGGCCGTCTCCGCCGTGTTCGGGCCGATGCAGGCCACCAGTGTCCGGGCGTGCGGCTTGCCCGCGATGCCCACCAGGTTCCGGACGGTCGACGACGAGGTGAAGCACACCGCGTCGAACCCACCGGTCTTGATCATCTCGCGGGTCTCGGCCGGCGGCGGCGCGGCGCGGACGGTGCGGTAGGCCGTCACGTCGTCGACCTCCCAACCGCGCTCGCGCAGCCCTGCCGACAGCGTCTCGGTGGCGATGTCCGCGCGCGGCAGCAGCACCCGGTCCACCGGGTCCAGGATGTCGTCGTGCGGCGGGAACTCCTGCAGCAGGCCCTCGCTGGACTGGTCGCCCGACGGCAGCAGCTCCGGGATGATCCCGAACGAGCGGACCTTCTCCGCGGTGGCCTCGCCGACGCAGGCGATCTTCACGCCGGAGAACGCCCGGGCGTCCAGCCCGAACTCGCCGAACTTCTCCCACACCGCGCGAACCGCGTTGGCGGAGGTGAACACCACCCACTGGTAGCGGCCGTCGACCAGGCCCTTGACCGCGCGCTCCATCTGCGCGGGGCTGCGCGGCGGTTCGACCGAGATCGTCGGCACCTCGTGCGAGACGGCACCGTGCGACCACAGCCGGTCGCTCATTGCGCCGGCCTGCTCCTTGGTGCGCGGCACCAGGACCTTCCAGCCGTACAGGGCGCGCGACTCCCACCAGGAGAGCTTGCTGCGCTCGGACACCACGTCGCCGATGGTCACCACCAGGTGGCCCTGCAGCTCACCGGCGTCGGCGGCCAGCGAGGCCAGCGTCGTGTCGATGGTGCGCTGCTGCACGGTGGTGCCGGAGGCGGTCACCGTGACGGGAGTCGTCGCGGGCCTGCCGTGCTCCACCAGCCGCGAAGCGGCCTCGGCCAGGTGGCTGCCGGTGGTGTGCAGCACCAGCGCACCGGGCACCGCGGCCAGCGGAGCCCAGTCCACGTCGCCTCGGACATCGACCTCGGTGTGCACCGCGCCGAGCGCGACGCCGGCGTAGGCCGGGACCGCGCTGCCGCCGGCGACGCCGGGGATGATGTCGAAGGCGGCGCCGGTCTTGGCGACCTCCTGGACCTCTCGGACCACCGCGTCGGCGGTCAGCGGGTCACCGGCGACCAACCGCACCACGGTGCGACCGGTCGCGGCCTCGTTCGCCAGGTCCTTGGCGACGTCCGCCGGGTCTCCCACGGCGGGGCGGACCTCGGCGCCGTCAGCGGCCTGGCCGATGATATCGGCGGGTACGTCCGGGTCTGTCACCAGCAAGGCGGCGCGGGTGATCGCATCCCGGCCCCGGACGGTGAGCAGTCCGGCGTCACCGGGACCGGAGCCCACGAAAGCGATCCGTCCGTGGGTCTTACGTGCTCGGGTCATAAGGGCGCTCCCCATCAACTACTGCCGGGGCCGCTGAGCAAAGCGGCCCGGGCTTCGAGCAGCTGGGCGGCCAATTCCCGGCCCAGCTGATCGGCGGCGGTCGTCTCACCAGTGATGGAGGCGCGGACCAACTGATCGTCGTCGGTCGCCACCACCCCGCGCACGGACAGCCGCAGCGCCACGCGCCCGTCCTCGTCGAGGTCATCCACCACTTCGGCCAGCGCGCCGACGGGCGCGCTACAGCCCGCTTCGAGCGCGGACAACATGGCGCGCTCGGCGGCCACCGCGGCGCGGCTGGCCTGATCGTCCAAAACGGACTGCAGCAAGTGCTCGGTGTCCACGTCATCGACGCGGCATTCCACTGCCAGCGCGCCCTGGGCGGGCGCGGGCAGCATCTGCAGTGGATCGAGCGTTTCCGTGATCACCGCAAGCCGGCCCACTCGGGCCAGCCCGGCTCGGGCGAGCACGACGGCGTCCAGCTCACCGTCGGTCACCTTCCGCAGGCGGGTGTCCACATTGCCGCGGATGCTGCGCACCTCCAGCCCCAGGCCCAGGGCCCGGAGCTGACTGGCGCGGCGCGGCGAACCGGTGCCCACAACGGACCCCGGGGGCAGTTCGCCGAGCGTCAGACCGTCCCGTGCCACCAGCGCGTCCCGCGGGTCCTCCCGGACCGGGACAGCAGCCAGCGACAACCGGGGGTCCGGTTCGGTCGGCAGATCTTTGTAGGAGTGCACGGCGACGTCCACCTCGCCGGCGGCGAGCGCCTCGCGCAGCGCCGAGGTGAACACGCCGACGCCGATCTCGGCGATCGGCGCCATCGAGCGGTCACCGGGGGTCGACACGGTGACCAGCTGGGTCTGGTAACCCGCCTTCTCCAGCTCCTCGGCGACCTGCGAGCTCTGCGCCATCGCCAGGGCGCTGCCGCGGGTGCCGATGCGGAGGGTCTTGTTCAACGGTCCTCACCGTCCTGTCCTGCTCGATCGCGCAGCCGCGCCTGGGCGACGGAGGCCCCGCCGGGCAGGCCCTCGTCGGCCTGCGGGGTGCCGAGCACCGCGGGCGTCTGCGGATCGAGCTCGAAGAGCTCTCGGAGTGCGTCGGCGTAACCGGCACCGCCCGGCACCGACGCGAGTTGCTTGACCCGGACCGTCGGCGCGTGCAGGAGCTTGTCCACCACGCGGCGGACCGTGCGCGCCAGTTCGTCCCGCACGTCGCCGTCCAGTTCGGGCAGCCGCGAGTCGAGCCGCAGCAGCTCGCTGTCCACCACCTCGGCGGCGCGCTTGCGCAGCGCGGTCACGGTCGGGGTCACCTCGGCCGAGCGTTGCGCGGCGAGGTAGTTGCGCAGTTCCTCGGCGACGATCTGCGCGGCCCGCTCGGACTCGTTGCCGCCCTGCTTCTCGGACAGCCGCTGCTGCAGACTTTCCAGGTCGACGACGGTCACGCCGGGCAGTCCGGCCACCTCGGGTGCGATGTCCCGGGGCAGGCCGAGGTCGCAGCACAGCAGCGGACGGTCGTCGCGGACCGTCAGCGCCGACGCGACCACATCTTCGGTCACCACCGCGCCGATCGCGCCGGTGCAGGCCACGACCAGGTCGGCTGCGGCGATTGCGCTGCTCAGGTCCGTGAGGTCTGCGGTGCGCGAGGCGATGCCGTCGGCGCGCAGCGACTCGGCCAGCCGCTCGCCGTTGGCCGCGGTGCGGTTGGCGATCACGACCTCGCCGATGCCGGCGCGCTTCAGCTGCGCGGCTGCCAGGCCACCCATCGAGCCCGCGCCGACCACCAGCGCGCTGCGCCCGGCCAAGCCGTCGAGCGCGACCTCGGCGTCGGCGAGCGCCTCGGACACCACCGACGCGCCTTCGCCGTCGATGCCGGTCTCGGAGTGCACCCGCTTGCCGACCCGGAGGGCCTGCTGCGCGAGTTCGTGCAGGGTTTTGCCGACGCTGCCGTTCTCGTCGGCCGTGCCGTAGGCCTGCCGCAGCTGGCCGAGGATCTGTGCCTCACCGACGACCATCGAGTCCAGGCCGGCGGAGACCGAGAACAGGTGCTCCACCGCGGCGCCCGCGTAGTAGACGTAGAGGTGGTCGGCGAGGTCAGCGACCTCCGCACCGGCGTGCTGGGCGAGCACCGACGTCACGTCGTCCAGGCCGCCGTGGAAGGTCTCCGCGACCGTGTAGATCTCGACCCGGTTGCAGGTCGAGACGATGAACGCCTCGCAGATGCGCTCGCGCTGCAACAGCTCGTCGAGGAGCTTCGGGACGTCCGCTCCGCTGATCGAGACCCGCTCCAGCATCCTCACCGGGGCGCTGTGGTGGGAAATCCCGACGGTGAGCAGGTTCACAGCCGTTCCACCATCCTGTTCGCCGATTCGACCTCGCCTGGCACCCGACCGCCGTCGCCCGGCGGACCGATGTCCGCACCGTCCACATCGGATCGATCGGCTTCCGCCGCCGCTTCCTGCTGGCGTCGGGCCACGTGAAACGACAGGATCTGCATCTCCACCGCCAGGTCGACCTTGCGCACCTCGACGTCCTCGGGGACCTGCAGCACGACGGGTGCGAAGTTCAGGATGCACGTAACGCCCCCGGCGACCAAACCGTCGCAGACTTCCTGGGCGCCCTGCGCGGGCGTGGCGATGACGCCGATGGTGACCTCGCGCTCGGAACACACCTGCACGATGTCGTCGAGGTGGCTGACCGGGATGCCGCCGACCGGCACCCCCACCAGGTCCGGGTCGAGGTCGAACAGCGCGGAGACCGGAAAGCCGCGGCTCGGGAAGCCGCCGTAGTTGGCCAGCGCGTGGCCGAGGTTACCGATGCCGACGACCGCGACGCTGTGCTTGCGGGTCAGGCCGAGGGTGCGCTCGATCTGGCCGATGAGCACCGCCACCTCGTAGCCGACGCCGCGGGTGCCGTAAGAGCCGATGTAGGACAGGTCCTTGCGCAGCTTCGCGGAGTTGACCCCGGCGACCACGGCCAGTTCGTCGCTGGAAACGGTGTTCACGTTCTGGTCGGCGAGTGCGGACAGCGCCCGCAGGTAGACCGCGAGCCGGGCAACAGCGGCTTCCGGGATTGCCCTGGCGCGCTCCCGCGCCGCGGGCACCTCGATCGCCGGCGACCGCTTGGAGTCGGTCCGGGAAGCGGCCGTTGTCTGCCCGTCACCGTCCTGCACGTCCGCTCCGTGGGCCGTCACGCTGGATCTCCCTCGCCTTACCTACTACTCTGGCCTGCCCGCCCGTCCACACCCGATTGGGGCGCGGCCGCACGCGATGGTCGTCGCCCACTTCCCGACTTCGTTCCTCAGGCGGGGAGCACCGACGTCGACCGGTCTGCCACCCGGCGGCCTCGGCGTCGTCCGCGAGCGTCGCCGACATCCGGCGGCTGACACCTGATCCGCTGATCCACACCGAGAATCCGGCGACCCGACCCGTACACCGTAACCAATTTGTGAACGCATGCACAAAGTCGCAGGGCCGGACTCCACCGGAGGCGCAAACCTTCCCCGCCATCATTGCCGATGGCCCCCCGACGTGCCAAAACGCGTGGTCTGGCGCACGTGACGGGCGCAACCCGCGCGGCGCGGGGGCAAGATCACCGGTCAGCGGGCCAGGGCCCGGCGGAAGCGGTCCTCCTCGATCTTCCAGTAGCCGTGCTCGACTCCATCGATCAAGAACACCGGGATCCGGTCGCCGTACTCGGCGCGCAGTTCCGGGTCGGCGTCCACGTCCTGCTCGGACCAGGACACGCCGAGCTCCGCGCAGATCCGCCGCACGTCGGAGATCGCGTCCGCGCATGCGTGGCAACCCTCGCGGGTCATCACCGTCACCTCGTGCATGCCTTCGCTCCAGGGTGGTATTCGGGCCTGATTTCGCGGGTTCCAACGTACCCAGCGGGCGGACACGTGCCGCAGCACTGACCACACTGGTCAAGTGTCCAAAATCACCTGCCCGATTGATACAGGGCCCGCCTTTGAACACGCTGTGCAACCAACCATCACCGATTCGCACTACCTACTTCTGAGTAACAACGCGTATGCTCCTGCCTTAACGCCACGCCCCCGGCGTCACCAGGACGGACCTGGAGGCCGCCCGAGCCATTGGCCGGCCGCCGGAGGCGGATGTCCTCCGGACACCGCGACATGACACCGGCACCGATGCGTCCCACCCGCACCACGCCGGTGGAGCCAACGACGGCAGGAGGTCGCAAGAGATGAGCAGCCCGAAGACGCTCGCACCCCCCGCCCCGGCCGCGCCCATCCGCAGCGTCGACGCCCCGGTCACCCCGCGGGTCCCCCGGCCCCGCACCGGGAGCTGGGCGTACGTCAGCGCCGCCCAGCAGGGCGATAACGACGCCTTCGGCCACCTCTACGACGAGTACGCGCAGATCGTCTACCGCTACGTGCTGTTCCGGGTCAGCGACCACTGCCTGGCGGAGGACATCACCAGCGAGACGTTCCTCCGGGCGCTGCGCCGGATCGCCTCGATCAGCTACCAGGGCCGCGACGTGGCGGCCTGGTTCATCACCATCGCCAAGAACCTCATCCTCGACCACATCAAGTCCAGCCGGAACCGGCTGGAGATCCCCACCCCCGACATCACCGACAACCCGCCCGTCGGCCGGACGCACTTGGGCCCCGAACAGCACGCGCTCACCGAGGCCACCCACCGCGAGCTGCGGCGCTGCGTCCGGCAGCTGAACCCCGACCAGCGGGAGTGCATCCGGCTGCGGTTCCTGCGGGGCCTGACCGTGACCGAGACGGCGGTCGCGATGCAGCGCAACGAGGGCGCGGTGAAGGCGCTGCAGCACCGCGCGATCCGGCGGCTGGCGCAACTCCTCCCCGAGGATCTCCGCTAGGCGCGCGCCGAGTCACCCCGAAGCAGTTACCGGACCGTTGCCGCACCCCGGTGGAGGTGCGCAAGTTCGGTTGCGGCCAGGTCTTAAGCTAGAAGCCTGCTGAGCCGGGTCGGCCCGGGGCGGCAAGACCTGGAACTTCGCACGACAACACCGGAGGACCCCCGGGAGGCGCGGCGGTGCCGACACGTCAAGGCTCAGCCGGTGGCGCGGACCACAACGGCTTGCGCGCGCCCGGCGCCGATACGATCGACAGCGCGAAGGTGGCGGGCCGCGCGTCCGCGGAGGCCGCCGTCGCCGCCGCGCCCGGCCCGGACGGCTCGCTGGCCACCCCACCCGACCTCACCGCCGCAGCGTTCTTCGACGTCGACAACACGATGATGATGGGCGCCTCGCTGTTCCACTTCGCCCGCGGCCTGGCCGCCCGCAAGTTCCTCACCGCCACCGATCTGGCCGGGTTCGCCTGGCAACAGCTGAAGTTCCGGGTCGGCGGCCAGGAGAACCCGCAGGACATGCAGGCCAGCCGGGAGCAGGCGCTGTCGTTCGTGGCCGGCCGCAAGGTCTCGGAGCTGGTGGAGCTCAGCGAGGAGATCTACGACGAGCTGATGGCGGACCGGATCTGGGCGGGCACCCGGGCGCTGGCCCAGATGCACCTCGATGCGGGCCAGCGGGTGTGGCTGGTGACGGCGACCCCGGTGGAGCTGGCGCAGATCATCGCGCGGCGGCTGGGGCTGACCGGCGCGCTGGGCACGGTCGCGGAGAGCTCCGACGGCGTGTACACGGGTCGGCTGGTCGGCGAGATGCTGCACGGCCGAGCGAAGGCGCACGCGGTCCGGGCGCTGGCCGCCAGCGAAGGCCTGGACCTGCGGCGCTGCACGGCGTACTCCGACTCGGCCAACGACATCCCGATGCTGTCGGCGGTGGGCACGGCGGTGGCGGTCAACCCGGACCAGCGGCTACGCGACATCGCACGGGCCCGGAGCTGGGAGGTCCGGGACTTCCGGACGGGCCGGAAGGCGGCCCGGATCGGCCTGAACTCGATCATGGGAGCCAGCGCCATCGCGGGCGCGGTGGCCGCGGGCCTCGCCTACCGCCGCCGCGACCGCTCCTGACGCCACCGCGGCAGCGGGGCTCCGGACAGCGCGGGGGTCGTGAGTCTTCCGGGCTGCTGCAGCGACCCAAAAGACCCACGACCCCGAGAACCACCTGCGCTGCGGTCACGATCCGGAGATGTTGACCATCCAGCCGATGCCGAACCGGTCCACGCACATGCCGAACACGTCGCCCCACATCTGCTTCTCCAGCGGGACCGACACGGTGCCCGATTCGGACAGCTTCGTCCAGTAGCCGCGCAGCTCGTCGCCGGAGGCGGCGTCTCCGCTGAGGCTCACCGTGATGTTGTTGCCCGGCTTGAGCTCCATGCCCGGCGGGGTGTCGGAGGCCATCAGCATGAAGCCGCTGCCGCTCGTCAGCATTGAATGCATGATCTTGTCGGTCATCCCCGGATCCGAGGCACCGAACTCGCCGAAGGTGCTCATCGTCAGGTTGCCGCCGAACACGTCCTTGTAGAACTCCATCGCCTCGCGAGCGTTGCCGTCGAAGCTGATGTACGGGTTGAGCCGGGAACTCATCGGAACCTCCTACCGGTAGCGGAATCGGGTCTGCGCGAAAGCATGACTGCCCCCACCGACAGCGGCCACGCGAAAACCGGGCCGGTGCGGTGGCATCCCCGCCCACCGCACCGGCCCAACCGAAGGCCGGGCGCACCCCTCCCGCGCGTGCGCCCGGACATCGGCGTCATCCGGACATCGCCAGCTGCTTCGCGGCGTGGTCAATCCGGAACGCCGTGATGATCTCCACCACTCCCAGGACGATCAGCCAGATCCCGCCGAGCAGGACCAGCAGCGCCACCGACGCCAACGGCGAGACGATCAGCACGATGCCCGCCAGAGCCGTGACGATGCCCATGAAGATCTGCCAGCCGCGCGCGGGCATCGCCCGGTCGGCGACCGACGCGATCGTCTGGGTGACCCCGCGGAACAGCCAGCCGATGCCGATCCACAGGCCCAGCAGCAGGATCGACTGCATCTCACCCCGGAAGCACAGCAACCCCAGCAGGATCGACAGCGCGCCGCTGATGAACGCCAGTACCCGGATCGCCGCCGCCACGTGCGTGCCGAACGCCGCGACGATCTGCAGCACGCCGCTGACCAGCAGGTAGATGCCGAACAGCACCCCGAGGACGATCAGCGTGGCGCGGGGCCAGGCCAGCGCCAGTACACCGACGACGAGCGAGCAGACACCCACCACGAGGACCGACTGCCACGCCATCTTCGCCAACCGACCGGCCACCAATCGGCCTGGATCATCCTGAAGGTGACTCATGATCCATCCTTCCCACGGGACCCGGATCAGCGCATTCCCGAACCGCTCGCATCACCGATCCGAGTGGGAGTCCCCGTCTCCGAGGCGCCGCGCGGGAGCCGAGCTTTCAAACCCGGCTCGAGTCCGGCGCCTTGTCCCCGGACTGCGCCGGCACGTCCGCCGCGTGCGGCTGGGCCAGGGCGCAGACCAGTTCGTCGCCCTCGATCGAGGCGACGATGGTGTCGCCCGGCTGCGCCTCGCCGCGCAGCAGCAGCTTGGAGATCCGGTTGTCCAGTTCGGTGTAGATGGTCCGCAGCAGCGGGCGCGCCCCGAACTCCGGCTTGAAACCGCGCTTGGTCAGCCACTTCTTGGCGGCTTCGGTGACCTCCAGGTCGATCTCCTGGGCACGCAGCAGGCGACGGCTGCGGTCCAGCATCAGATCGACGATCCGCAACAGGTTTTCCTCGGTCAGCCGGTGGAAGACGATCGTCTCGTCGATGCGGTTGAGGAACTCCGGCGCGAACCGCGCGTGCAGGTCGTCCATCAGCTCATCGCGAATGCTGTCCACATCGCCTTGGTGGGCCAGGATGCGCTGCGCGCCGATGTTGCTCGTCATGATCACCACGGTGTTGCGGAAGTCCACGGTGCGGCCCTGGGCGTCGGTCAGCCGCCCGTCGTCGAGCACCTGCAGCAGCGTGTTGAACACGTCCCGGTGCGCCTTCTCGATCTCGTCGAACAGCAGCACGCTGTAGGGCTGGCGGCGCACCTTCTCGGTCAGCTGCCCTGCCTCCTCGTAGCCGACGTAGCCGGGTGGGGCGCCGACCAGCCGGGACACGGTGTGCTTCTCCTGGAACTCGCTCATGTCGAAGCGGATCAGCTTGTGCTCGTCGCCGAACATCAGCTCCGCCAACGCCTTGCCCAGCTCGGTCTTGCCGACCCCGGTCGGGCCCAGGAACAGGAACGACCCGATGGGCCGGTCCGGGTGCGCCATCCCGGCCCGGTTGCGCCGAACCGCCTCCGCCACCGCCAGGACCGCCTCGTCCTGACCGACGACCCGCTCGTGCAGGGCCTCTTCGAGCCGCAGCAGCCGGTGCTTCTCGTCCTCGGTCAGCTGAGCGACCGGGATGCCGGTGCGCTTCGACAGCACCTCCGCGATGTCCTGCTTGGTCACGTCCGCGACGCCTTCGCGCCGCTCGGTGATCCCGGCGATCTCGCCTTCCAGCGTCTCGATCCGCTCCTTCAGCTCGTGGGCCCGCTCGTAGTCCTCGGCGTCGACGGCCTGGTCCTTCTCGCGGCGGAGCTTGGCCACCTCGTCCTCGCGTCCGCGGACGTCGCCGCTGCGGCTCAGCGACCGCAACCGGACCCGCGCGCCCGCCTGGTCCATCAGGTCGATGGCCTTGTCCGGCAGGTAGCGGTCGCTGATGTAGCGGTCGGAGAGGCCGGCGGCCGCGGTCAGCGCCTCATCGGTGAAACGGACCCCGTGGTGCGCCTCGTAGGCGTCGCGCAGCCCCTGGAGGATCTGGATGGTCTCCTCGACCGTGGGCTCGGCGATCATGACCGGCTGGAACCGGCGTTCCAGCGCGGCGTCCTTCTCGATGTGCTTGCGGTACTCGTCGATCGTGGTGGCCCCGACGACGTGCAGTTCGCCCCGGGACAGCGCGGGCTTGAGGATGTTGCCCGCGTCCATGCTGCTGTCGCCACCGGCCCCGGCGCCGACGATGGTGTGCATCTCGTCGATGAACAGGATCACCGAGCCCTTGGCCGCGCGGACCTCGTCGATGACCTTCTTCAGCCGCTGCTCGAACTCGCCGCGGTACTGCGAACCGGCCACCAGCCCGGTCAGGTCGAGGGCGAGAACCCGCTTGTCCTGCAAGGTTTCCGGCACGTCGCCGGCGACGATGCGCTGCGCCAGGCCCTCGACGATCGCGGTCTTGCCGACGCCGGGTTCGCCGATGAGAACCGGGTTGTTCTTGCTGCGCCGGGACAGGATCTCCACGGTCTGCTCGATCTCGTCGGCGCGCCCGACGACCAGGTCCAGCTTGCCGGAGCGGGCCTCGCCGGTGAGGTCCCGGCTGTACTCGTCCAGCGTCGGGGTGTCGCTGCCGGCGGTGGTCGGGATGTTTTCGGTGGCGGCGGCTTGGTCGACCCGATCGCGCAGCTTGCCGGAGTTGACCTCCTGCGACTCCAGCAGCTTGACCGCCGCGGAGTCCGGGTCGTCCAGCAGCGCGGCCAGGATGTGCTCGGGCCCGATGTAGGACTTCCCCGCGGCCTGGGACCGGGCGTGCGCCCCGATCAGCGCGCGCTTGGCGGCGGGTGTGAGGCCCGGGCTCGCCGAGGGCTCGGCGCTGGCTCCCGGCAGCATCGCGGCGATCCGCAACGCGAGGTGGTCCGGCTCCGCCCCGGCCTGGACCAGCAGGGTGCGCGCGGGCTCCACCTGCGTCGCCGCCCACAGCAGGTGCTCGGTGTCGAGATCGGCGCTGCCGTCCTGCTTCGCGCGCTCGGACGCCTTGGCGATCAGTTCGGTGGCGGACTCGCTGAGCAGCCGGCCGATGGGCACTCGCTGCATCGCGGGCGGCGACGTCATCGGCGACATGCCGAAGAACCGGTTGAGCAGATCCGCGAATGGATCTTGGGATCCGAAGGCCGAGGGGTAGCTCATCACGCACCGTCCGTCATGTCTGGTCGCTCTGCCCGGATTTCCGCGTTCGAGCGCGCGGGGAGAAGCACGTTTACCAGCACAAATAGACCCCCGGACGGCCTCCGCCGCAACGCGGCACCGACCCGACCCCCGCCTTACAATCCCCACGATGCACAGAGCGGGAACACAGTTTCAATTGAAACTGGCACACCACTCAACCCACCCGACAAACCGGGAACACAGTTTCAATTGAAACTGTTGTCAGCCCAGGAAGACGTTGGTCCGTTGGGCGAGGAGTCGGTACAGGGTTTGCTGGATATTCTCCCGGACCTGGTCGCTGAGGCTGAACACCAGCATCGGGTCGTCCGCCGCGCCCTCCGGGTACGACGAGGTCTCGATCGGCTCCCCGAACTCGATGTACCACTTCGACGGCAACGGCACCGCCCCCAGCAGCCCGAAGTGCGGGAACAGCGGCGTGACCGGGAAGTATGGCACCCCCAGCAACCGCGCCAGCGGCTTGATGTCCGCCAGCTTCGGGTAGATCTCCTCCGCGCCCACGATCGAGCAGGGCACGATCGGCGTCCCGGTGCGCAGCGCCGCCGAAACGAACCCGCCGCGCCCGAAGCGCTGTAGCTTGTACCGGTCCTTGAACGGCTTCCCGATGCCCTTGAAGCCCTCCGGCCACACCCCGACCAGTTCGCCGTTGGTCAGCAGCCGCTCCGCGTCCAGGTTGCAGGCCAGCGTGTGGCCGGCCTTGCGGGCCAGCGGGCCGAGCACCGGCATCCGGAACACCAGATCGGCGCCGAGCATCCGCAGGTGCCGGGCCGCTGGGAGGTGGTCGTGCAGCGCGACCGTGGTCATCAACGCGTCCCACGGCACCGTGCCGGAGTGATTAGCCACCACCAGCGCGCCGCGTTCGGCGGGCACGTGGTGGCCGCCGATCACCTCGACGCGGAACCACTTCTCGTAGAAGGGCCGCAGGAAGCGGAGGAACACCTCGTCGGTCAGCTCCTGGTCGAAGCCGAACTCGTCGACCTTGTAGTCACCGAGCAACCGCCGCCGGGCGAACGCCAGCACGTCGATGACGGCGTCTTCCCACCCGGGCTCGTCCGGCACCGACGGCTCGGACGCATCGAGCCGCTCCCGGTCCGCCGCACGCAGCGGGATCACCTGCGCATCCGCCATTTACGCCCCCACACCCGGCCGGGCACAAGCGCAGAACACACGACTGCCGCTCATGCCGCCTCCGTTACCGATGCCTCGCCAGCAGGTCTCTGACGCTGCGTTCCAACGCCATGATGTTCTCCGGGTCGACCACCGGCCGCAGGCCCCGGCCACGAACGAAGTCGTCGAAGGCCTGCTGAGTGGTCCAGCGCGGGGTGAACCCGAACTCCTCGCGGAGCTTCGTGGTGTCCAGTACCCGGCCGAAGTTGAGGTACCGCAACTGCTCCGGTGAGAAGTCGACCAGCCGGGCGTTGCGGAAGAACCCGGCCAGCGGCGACACGGCGATGCTCGGCAGCGGCATCGCGATGCGACCGGCGCGCCGGATCGCCTGCGAAAGCATCAGAACGCCCGCACCGGCCACGTTGAACACGCCGGGCCGATCCGCCATCGTCGACCGCTCCAGCACCGCCAGCGCATCCTCCGAGTGCACCATCTGCAGCCGGGCGTCGAAGCCGAGCACGGTCGGCACGACCGGCAGCGCGAAGTAGCGGGTCAGGCTCGCGTCTATGCGTGGGCCGATCAGGTTGCTGAACCGCAGAGTCGTGATGTCCACGTCGGGCCGCCGCCGGCCGAAACCGCGCACGTAGCCCTCGATCTCCACCGCGTCCTGGGCGTACCCGGACGACGGCAGGTCCTTCGGTTCGATGTCCTCGGTGAACACCGCCGGATCCCGCGAGCTCGACCCGTAGACCGCGCAGGTCGACCGGACCACCACCTTGCGCACCAGCGGCGACTGCTGGCAGGCGGCCAGCAGCTGCATGGTGCCGATGACGTTCATCTCCTTCATCGTGGCCCGCCCACCGGGCCCGGAATGGGAGTTGACCGCCGCGTGCACCACGGTGTCGACCTTGGCGTTCGCGATCACCTTGCCGATCAGCGGGTTGCGGATGTCGGCGCGAACAAACTCGGTGCGGCCCATCCGGCGCAGCAGATCGCGACCGGGCTGCACGGTGTCCACGCCGAGAACGCGCTCCACGGCCGGGTCGGCCGCCAGGCGCGCGGCGAGATATCCGCCCAGGAAACGGCTGACCCCTGTCACCAGCACGACATTCGGGCCCATCTGTCTCCCCAGCCTTCTCCGGCACGGCCGCCGAATGCGATGCTACCGCCGAATGCGCCGGTCACCGGGCATCCGGAGTTACGGGACTGGGTCGGTTGCGCATCCGGCTCGAACCGGCCGCGAAAACACAACCGCCGCCGACCCAGCGGTCGACGGCGGTGCTCAGGTCACTTGCCCAACTTGCGACGCTGGACGCGCGTCTTGCGGAGCAGCTTGCGGTGCTTCTTCTTGGACATGCGCTTGCGGCGCTTCTTGATGACCGAGCCCATGCGGACTCCTTCACTCTTGACGGCAGTTCGAACGTCTCCCGCACCGGTGCAGCCGCATGAACGCGCACACCTGGCACGACCAACCCAAAACTTTACCTGCCCAGGTCTTCGGCCCTTCCGCCGTGTCCTCGAAACGCCTGCGGGCACCTTCCACCCGCCGCCGCGCGGTGCCCCGGTTCGGCCCGCGACGTTCGGGCCACGTCGGCAAGCCGACGGGCCCACGGCCGATGACCTGGGCATTCAGCTCAGCCGGGCGGTCTCAGCCGGCGTTGTAGTAGGCGCTCTCCAGGTACGCGTGTACGTCCTTCTCCGCGACGCGGAACGATCGCCCCACCCGTGCGGCGGGGAGTTCGCCAGCGTGCACGAGCCGATAGACCGTCATCTTCGACACCCGCATCAACTTGGCGACTTCCGCGACGGTGAGGAACCGCACCTGCCCCATGCTCGGTGGCGCCTGTTGGCTGGGTTCGGAGTTCGCAGACATGCTTCACCGTGCCCTTCGGCACGTGTCGCGCCGTCGGCTTCCCCTCCGACGGAAATCTCACGCACGTGCTCTATCGAGAGTAGCGGGACACGCGGGACACCTGCGATGGTCGAACGTCCCCCTTGCTCCTGAGTAGTTCGCACCATCTCCGACGACCCGCGGCGCCAGCCGCTTGGCCCACCCCAGCCGCGGGTTCTCAGACCGTGCCCCGTCGGGGCTCTTGGCGAGGGCAGGTCCCCGAAGCCGCGCATTGCAGACCGGGCGGCCACCCGCACCGCCACGCAAGACGAGTTCAGAGAAGGTTCTGGCCGCTCAGGCGGGTTCGTCGTCCTCGTGGGCCTTGCCGAGCTCGACGGAGCGGTCGCGAGCCGCCTCGATGGCGTCGATGAGCGCCGCGCGCACGCCGTGCTTCTCCAGCTCGCGGATGCCCGCGATGGTCGTGCCCGCCGGCGAGGTGACCGCCTCGCGCAGCATCACCGGGTGGCCACCGCCCTCGCGGAGCATCGCCGCCGCCCCGACCGCGGACTGGACGATCAGGTCCGCGGCGGTGGCCCGCGGGATGCCCAGCAGGATGCCCGCGTCGATCATGGCCTCGACCAGGTAGAAGAAGTACGCCGGGCCCGAGCCGGACAGCGCGGTCACCGCGTCCTGCTGGCTCTCCGGCACCCGCACGACCATGCCGACGCTGCCGAGCAGCTCCTCGACCAGCGCCAGGTCCGCGTCCGAGGCGTGCGCGCCGCCGGAGATCGCGCTCATCGCCTCGCCGACCAGCATCGGGGTGTTCGGCATGACCCGGACCACCGCGGTGCTTTCGGGCAGCCGGCGCTCGAACAGCTTCGTCGGCAGGCCCGCGCACAGCGACACCACGAGCTTGCCGCTGGGCAGGTTTGGTGCCATCTCGTCCAGCAGCGGCTCGATGTCCTGTGGCTTGACTGCGACGACGATGACGTCCGCACTCTGCACCGCGTCGGCCACGTCGGCGTGCGTGATGCCGTAGGTCTTGGTCAGCTCCGCGGCACGCGTCGGGAACCGCTCGGTGAACAGCAGGTCTGACGGGGCGCGCCCCGCCTTCAGCAGCCCCGACAGCAGGGACTCACCGATCTTTCCGGCTCCGAGTACGGCGATCGTCGTCATGCCGCTCAGGGTGCCAGACCACGCAGCGCATGCGGCACGAACCGCCTGTGCACGCTGCGTGGCGAGCCCTGCCAAAGGTCGTTTTCAGCCGCTACTGTGTCTGCCACCAGCGCCCGCCACGGCCGAGCGATCTTTCGCGCCTGAGCGACCAGCCTGAAGGAGCTCCGATCATGTTCAGCACGATGCAGGACGGCCCCCTCTCGATCGCCCGGATTCTCCAGCAGGGCAGCGGACCGCACGGCGCGTCAGCCGAGGTCGTGACCTGGACCGGCGACGGGGCGCGGCGCAGCAGCTACGCGGAGGTCGGCCGCCGGACCGCGCAGCTGGCGCACGCGCTGCGCGGCCTCGGCGTCACCGGCGACCAGCGGGTCGGCACGTTCATGTGGAACAACGCCGAACACCTTGAGGCGTACTTCGCGGTGCCGACGATGGGCGGGGTGCTGCACACCCTGAACATCCGGCTGTTCCCGGAGCAGCTGATCTACGTCGCGAACCACGCCGAGGACCACGTCGTGCTCGTCGACTCGACGCTGCTGCCGCTGTTCCAGAAGCTGCTGCCGGAGCTGAAGACGGTGCGGCACGTGATCGTCGTGGGCGGCGACAAGGCCGCGCTGGAGGCACCGGCCGGGGTGGCGGTGCACGGCTACGAGGAGCTGCTGGCCGGGCAGCCGGACGAGTTCGACTGGCCGGAGCTCGACGAACGCTCGGCAGCCGCCATGTGCTACACCTCCGGCACCACCGCCAACCCGAAGGGCGTCGTCTACTCGCACCGGTCGATCTACCTGCACTCGATGCAGGTGTGCATGACCGACGGCATGGCCCTCTCGCAGTCGGACCGGTCGCTTGCCGTCGTGCCGATGTTCCACGCGATGTCGTGGGGTCTGCCGTATGCGGCGTTCATGGTCGGCGCGACGATGATCATGCCGGACCGGTTCTTGCAGCCGGAACCGCTGCTGAAGATGATCGCCGCGGAGCGCCCGACTATGGCCGCAGCCGTGCCGACGATCTGGCAGGGCGTACTGCAGCACCTGGAGTCCGACCCGCACGACGTGTCCTCCCTGCGAGAGGTCGTGGTCGGCGGGGCGGCGTGCCCCCCGTCGCTGATGAAGGCGTTCCATGAGAAGTACGGCATCGCCGTGCTGCACGCGTGGGGCATGACCGAGACATCGCCGCTGGGCAGCGTGGCCCGACCGCCGGTGGACGCCACCGAAGAACAGCGCTGGACCTACCGCTCGAGCCAGGGACGGCTGCCGACCGGGGTGCAGGGCCGGCTGGTCGGCGACAACGGTGCGGTGCTGCCGTGCGACGGCGAGAGCGTCGGTGAGCTGGAGGTTCGCGGGCCCTGGATCGCCGGGGCGTACTACGGCGACGACGACCCGGAGAAGTTCCGCGATGGCTGGCTGCGCACCGGCGACGTCGGGTACATCACGCCCGACGGGTTTCTGCAGCTGACCGACCGGGCCAAGGACGTGATCAAGTCCGGCGGCGAGTGGATCTCGTCGGTCGACCTGGAGAACAAGGTGATGGGGCACCCGGCGGTTGCCGAGGCGATGGTCATTGGCGTCCCGGACGAGAAGTGGTCGGAGCGACCGCTGGTGGCCGTGGTGCTGCGCGACGGCCACCAGGTCGACGCGGCCGAACTGCGCGACTTCCTCGCCGGCGAGGTCGCGCATTGGCAGCTGCCGGAGTACTGGACGTTCATCCCGGAGGCTCCGAAGACGAGTGTCGGCAAGTTCGACAAGAAGCGCCTCCGCAAGCAGCACGCCGACGGCCAGCTCGACGTCACCCACCTCACCTGAACCCGACCCGCAATTTCAATGAGCGTTTTTCCAACCGCTTCTTGCATTGCGGTGCGAGTGGCGGATCCTCGGCGGCCTTCTCGACTCAGGGATCCCCGGACTTGTGCATGACCAGCTCGCTGGAAATCAGGGGTCCGGTTTCCCAATTGAAATCGCGGGGTTCAGGGGGCGATCGCCAGTTGGCGGGCCTGGCAAATCAGGCGGCCCACCGAGTCGACCACCGTGATGTCCTCGTCGAACCACTGGCCGTGCACCGCGCGGCAGTCCACCAGCAGCCGCAGCCAGCCGTTCGCCGGGTGCGCCCGCAGCAGGGCGGTGAGCTGCACGGTCGGCGCCCAGCCGAACCGACCGAGGTTTAGCGTCACCGGCACCGTCAGGTCCCCGGCGACGAGCCCGAACAGCAGGTCCGGCTGCGCCTCGCGGGGCTTGACCCACAGCCGCAGCCGCGGCTCGCCGATGCCGCCGTTGAGGAAGTCCGCGGTGTTCGCGTCCAGCCGCAGGTCGCAGACCCGCGAAAGCGCGAAGAACTTCCGGGCCTCCGTCGCGGCGAGGTCGACCGCGGTCGACGGCGGATTCACCGGCATGTCCGGGAGATCCGACCACTCCGGCTCCGTCTCGGGCACCTTGCCGAGGGCGGCCGTGGCGTCCACGCAGACCTGGCCGCTCTGCTCCAGCAGCGCGCGGGCCGACGTAACCGTCTTGCCCACCTTGAGCACCTCGGTCCGGACCAGCACCGGACCGACCCGGGGCGGGCGCAGGAACTGCGCGCTGACCGACAACGGCGCAAGCCCGGTCGTGTCGCCGAGGGCGCGGGCCAGCAGCGCGAGCAGGTAACCGCCGTGCGGGCGTTCTCCGACGGCCCACTCCGGATGCAGGTTGGCGACGAAGGTGCCGTCGCCGAGCGAGCGCACCGAAGTGGCCGCCGCGAAGGGATCCAGGACCTCGGTCACGTACGGTCCAGCGGACGGAAGCGCTCGGCAGCCGATGCGCGCAACGGGTTCATGGTCACCGATTCTAGTGACCTTCGGAGAAGTTGATCACTAGGCATCGGTTAGCCGGTCCAACCGCCGGAAAGCGTGCGCGCGGAACGGGAATCCGACCGCCGCGAGCACTTTCGGGTGCTACCGCGCCGAAAAGTGCCCACGGGCCTTGAGCAGGTGAAATCTCAGGTCGCGCGGAGCGGTTCCAGGTGGAGCCGGGCGAACAGCAGGGCCTCGGACAGCAACGCCGCGCGCTGCTGGGGATTCCGCGCCTTGCGGGTGTTGATCTCCAGGACGACCGCGCCGCTGTACCCGTCGGCGGCCAGCTCCTCGCATACCTCCGCGCACGGCTGGTTGCCCTGCCCCGGCACCAGATGCTCGTCCCGGGGCACTCCGGTCCCGTCCGCCAGGTGCACGTGCGCCAGGCCGTCTTTCATCCGCTTCAGCAGCTCGATTGCGTCCACGTGCGCGGCGGCGGCGTGCGACAGGTCGAGCGTGTAGTTGCGGTAGCCGACCTCCGTCGGGTCCGGCGAAGGCTTGAACGCCGACAACCCGCTGCTCTTGCCGCCGCGCAGCCGATTCAGGGTGCTCGGCGGGCGGAGCGGGAACATGTTCTCCACCGCGACCGCGATCCCGCTGGTCTCCTCCAGCTCCGCGACCAGCTCGCCGAACCGCTCGGCGTAGCGCTTCTGCCAGCGGAACGGCGGGTGCACGACGACCGTCGACGCGCCCAGCTCGCTGGCCACCACCACGGCCCGCCGCAACCGCTCCTCCGGCTCCGGCGACCAAACCCGTTGCGTGATCAGCAGACACGGCGCGTGGATCGCCAGGATCGGCACGCCGTGCCGCTCGGAAAGCCGATGCAGCGCCGAGACGTCCTGGCTGACCGCGTCCGCCCAGACCATCACCTCGACACCGTCGAAGCCGAGGTCCGCGGCCATCTCGAACGCCGCCCTCGCCGGTTGCGGCCACACCGACGCGCTGGACAACCCGACCGGGATCCGGCCGGGAACGTCTTCGCGCGGTGGCGGTTGCACAGTCATCGCCTGCCAAGCATGACCGACGGTGGGTGGGTGGTGGCGCGCTGGTGGCTCACGAGTGGCTGAACAGCAGCAATGCTGCTGGGGACACCGTGCAGAACAAGCCGACCAGCACCGCCAGCAGGATCGTCTGCAGATCGTTGGTACGCAAGAACTTCCACGCGATGAACACCAGCAGACCGGTGATCACCAGCGCGGCACCCAGCGCGGCCAGCGCGTTCGTACCCCACAACCAGCGGAAGCCGACCCAGATCAGCCCGCCGCCGACCAGGCCCGCGACGCCCTGCAGGATCAGCGTGCCCCACACCTTGCCCGCAGAGGCGGGCTTCTCCTCGTCCTCGCTGTAGTCGTCCACGTCCAGGCCAGCGGGCAGCTCCGGGTCGTAGTCCTCGTCCTCGACGAACTCGGCCTCGGGCTCGTCGTAGGAATCGAAGTCGTACGGGTCCGCCGGCTCGGCCTGCTGGTCCTCCTGCTGCGACTGCGCTTGGGCCTGCTGCGGCTGCGGGTAGGCCAGCACAGCCGTGCCTTCCGGGTCGGGCTCGGCCGGGACCGGAACCCGCGGCAGCTGCTCCGTGACGCCCTCTGGCGGGGTGGGCTTCGGCGGAGCCGCAGGCGGAGCGGGCGGCACCGGAGGCGGCACGTCCTGCTGCGGCGCCGGGCGTCGCAGGGCGGGCTGCTGGATCGTCGCCTCGGCGTCGCCTTCCGGCTGGGCGGCGGGGGTCGGCGGGGTCGGTGTCTTGCCCTTGCCCGCGCCGACGAACCGCTGTGCCCAGTAGCTCGCGCCGGAGGACTCCTGCGCGACCGCCGGTTCGGCAGGCACGGGCTCCGGAGCGGGTGGCGCAGCAGGCGGCGGCGCCGATTGTGGTGCTTGTGCGGTCGGCGGCTGAGCGGCTGGAGGCTGCGGTGCTGAAGGCTGCGGTGCTGAAGGCTGCGGTGCTGAAGGCTGCGATGCTGAAGGCTGCGATGCTGAAGGCTGCGATGCTGAAGGCTGCGATGCTGAAGGCTGCGATGCTGAAGGCTGCGATGCCGAAGGCTGCGGTGCTGAAGGCTGCGATGCTGAGGGTTGCGGACCCGGCGTGTTGGGCGCCCCTGGGCGGTGGCTGCGGCGCTGCGGCGGCTCGCCGTCCGGCGGCACGGCGCGCAGCTGACCGCTGTCCGACAGCACCCGGTCGATAATCGCCTGCGGCGCGGTTTCGGTCGGGTCCTCGGCACGCCGACGCCGACGCCGGGAACTCTTCTGCGAGCTGCCGCCGTATTCGGCCAGCAGCTCCGCAACGGTGCGCTGGGTGGGCTGATCGGCCCCGCTGTCCCGACTCATCGCTCCCACCGTGCCCCGTGCTGCGTCTGGCGTCCAGTTCCGTTCGCGGACCCCACCTCCGCGAGCCCGAGAGTTTCGCGGGCCTGGATGGCAGTGTGACCGTCTCCATTGGTGTGGTCCAGTCGCCGCAGGATCACACCCTCCCGCAACGCCCAGGGGCAGATGTCCAGCTCCTTCAGCTCCAGCGCCCGCATGGCGGCCTCAGCCACCAGCGCGCCGCCCACCAACTGGTGTGCCCGCGCGCCACTCACCCCGTCGAGCGCGGCCAGATCGGATGACGACATCCGGGTGATGAACGCCAGCAGCTGCCGCAGGCCGGTCTCGGTGAGGGTGCGCGGCATCCGCGGTCCCGCGGAAGCCGGCGCCGCGCCGGTCAGCCTGGCCAGCGACCGGAACGTCTTGGAGCTGGCCACCGCGCGGTCCGGGCGCCCCAGTTTGCGGAACCGCTTCGCAGTGGGCGCCAGTTGCCCCTGCAGCCATTCGCGCAGCTTCTTCACCTCGTCCTGCGTCGGCGGGTCGTGCAGCATCGTGCGGGCCAGCCGACCGGCCCCCAGCGGGAGCGACACCGCCAGGTCGGGCTGCTCGTCGATGCCGACCGCCATCTCCAGCGAACCGCCGCCGATGTCGAGCATCAGCAGGTTGCCCGCCGACCAGCCATACCACCGGCGGGCCGCCAGGAACGTGAACTGGGCCTCGTCCTCGCCGGGCAGCACCTCCAGCTCGATGCCGGTCTCGGCGCGCACCCGAGCCAGCACCTCGGCGGCGTTGTCCGCATCGCGGATCGCCGACGTCGCGAACGCCATCAGCTCCTCGCAACCGGCCGCTATCGCCGCCTCCTGCGCGTCGGCGACGGTGCGGATGAGCTCCGCAGCGTCCTCCTCCGCGAGCCGGCCACCGTGCGAACCGATCCGCTCGGCCAGCCGCAGCACAGTCTTCTCCGATGTCATCGGGGTCGGATGGGCACCACGATGCGCGTCCACCACCAGCAGGTGGACCGTGTTGGATCCGACGTCGAGCACCCCTAGGCGCATGCCCGACAAATTACCGGCTGCGCACGTGGCCTGGGGCGAGGTGGGCAGCAAAACGGCCTATTCGATGCCCCCGCGCACGCCGCAGACCTGGCCGACCACCGCCGTAGTGCGCCACGTCACGCGGCCAACATCACCTCCTCGAACCCGTGTCGGAACCTTCGGTCACTCTGCGTGCACGTCGTCCGGCGGCGGAGCTCCGGTCGGCGCGAAAGCCAATCGATCTTCATCTTCGGGACTGGACGACGCCCCGACCGCAACCGCAACTGCCCGACCGGCGGGATGTTGACGAGGAGAATCCCGCACAGGACCAGGCCCGCAGGGCGTCGATCTCGCCGATGCGCCTCCCGGTGGGCACGGCGGGCGGGCTCCGCGCCGATCTGGCGGCGGGGAGCTGAGTCGGGTCCGGAACGCTTGCGGTGGCGTTCGAGATCGGCTGGTTCACGGCAGCAAGATTGCCCGTTCCGCCCGAATCCACCCATCGGCCGATCAGCTCGCCGACATCGGCCGATCGGCTGATCATCGACGTTCCACACTCGGGCCGAACGTCCGGCGGTACCGGAGTCAGGGCGCGCAGCAGCTGCCTGACAAGCACCTCGGAGCGCAGAAGAGCCCCCAAGGTCGTCCCTGGGGGCTCGTTCCGACTGCGCGATTTCCTCGCCGCTGTCGGCCCAGCTATCCCTCGAACTTGTAGCCGAGGCCGCGGACCGTGATCAGGTAGCGCGGGTCCGCCGGATCGGGCTCGACCTTCGAGCGCAGCCGCTTGACGTGCACGTCCAGCGTCTTGGTGTCGCCGACGTAGTCCGCGCCCCACACCCGGTCGATGAGCTGCCCGCGGGTCAGCACCCGGCCGACGTTGCGCAGCAGGTACTCCAACAGGTCGAACTCCTTGAGCGGGAGGTTGACGTCCGCCCCGTCGACGGTCACCACGTGGCGCTCCACGTCCATCCGCACCGGCCCAGCCGCCAGCACCTGCGGCTGCAGCTCCTCCGCCTCACCGCGGCGGCGCAGCACCGCGCGCACCCGCGCGATCAGCTCCCGCGCCGAGTACGGCTTCGTGACGTAGTCGTCGGCACCGAGCTCCAGGCCCACGACCTTGTCGATCTCGCTGTCCCTGGCAGTCACCATGATCACCGGCACCGACGAGCGCTGGCGGAGCTGCTTGCACACATCGGTGCCGCTCATACCAGGCAGCATCAGGTCGAGCAGCACGATGTCCGCGCCGTTGCGGTCGAACTCGTCCAACGCCTCCGGCCCGTTCGCGGCGACTGCCGCCGTGAAGCCCTCCTTGCGCAGCAGGAAAGCAAGCGGGTCGGCGAAGGACTCCTCGTCCTCCACGATCAGCACCCTGGTCACCGGACTCCTCCCGTTTCGACGGTTGTGACCCCGTCCGCACTTTCGGTCCCGGAGCGGGCGGCACCGCCCGCGCGGTCCGCTGATGTCACCGGCTCTGCAGTGGCCGGCTGGCCGTCGGTCGTGCCGTGCCTGGGCACCCGAAGCGTGAAGGTGGAGCCAGTACCGGTGCGACTCCACAGCTTGACCTCGCCGCCGTGGTTCGCGGCGACGTGCTTGACGATGGCAAGGCCCAACCCGGTGCCACCGGTGGCGCGGGACCTCGCCGGATCCACCCGGAAGAACCGCTCGAAGACCCGCTCGTGGTAATCGGGTTCGATCCCGATGCCCCGGTCGGTGACCGCGATCTCCACGAAGTCGCCGGACAGCCGACGGCTGATCGACACCGGGCTGCCCGGCGGCGAGTACGACACCGCGTTGTTGATCAGGTTGCTAAGCGCGGTCACCAGCAGGGTCCGATCACCGTCCAGCAGGTAGCTGGTGGGCTCGTCGATGGTGATTTCGATCCCGGCCGACTCGGCGGCCAGCCGGCAGCGGCCTAGTGCCTCCTCGACCACGGCGTCGACGTCGACCGTGGTCAGCTCGGGCAGCCGTTCGGCGCCCTGCAAACGGGACAGCGCGATCAGCTCGGATACCAGCGTCCCGAGCCGGGTCGACTCGTGCAGGATCTTGGCGGAGAACCGCCGCACCTCTCCGGCGTCGTCGGCGGCGTCCAGCACCGCCTCGGCGAGCAGCGCGAGCGCCCCGACCGGGGTCTTCAGCTCGTGGCTGACGTTCGCCACGAAGTCGCGGCGGGTGGCCTCCAGGCGCACCGAATCGGACTCGTCGGCGGCGTCGACGGCGGCGAAGCCGTCGCCGAGCGGGCGCACCTCGCCGAGCACGGCGGCCGGACCGCGACCACGCAGCGCAGTGCCTGCTCGGTTGAGCGGGGAGAGGTCGACGGGCACCGACTCACCGGCCAGCAGGGCCCGTTCGGCGGCCTTGCGGGCCCGGGGGTCGGCCTGGTGGTCGCGGATGAGGCCGAGCTCGTCGGCCCGCGGATTGTGCAGCACCACGTCGCCGAACTTGTTGAGCACGACCACCCCGCTGTCGCTGGTGTGCACCAGCCGCTGGAGCAGTTCGGCGACGGTTGGGCCTTCGGGCCTGGCGCGGCGCCGGGATTCCCGAGCTGCGACGAAGCCGCCGACCGCGCCCAGTACGAGCGCGCCAATGATCAGGGCGGTGTAGCCCAATGCGGTCACGTCTGCATCGTAAGCAAGCCGGGGTGGGGAAAGGCCAGTCTACGAGGGCGTTCCGTGATACCCGTGACACGAAAAGGGGGCTTCTTCACCTCTGCTTCACTCCCTGCTGGGAGCCAGTTCACGTACCGACCGGTCGACCGTCGCGCTCCGTTCGCCACCCCGGCGAATTCTCGCCACCCACCAACCATCTAGGTGACAGAGGAGGGCACCCGCGATCCGGTTGATCGGTCGCGGGTGCTCCTCGTCTCATAACCGCTCGGGTCAGCGGCCCTGGCTGGCGACGGCTGCCGCGGCGGTGGCGGCGGCCTCCGGGTCGAGGTAGGTGCCGCCCGGGTTGGTGGGCTTCAGGTCGGCGTCGAGGTCGTAGCGCAGCGGGATGCCGGTGGGGATGTTCAGGCCCGCGATGTCGTTGTCGGAGATGCCGTCCAGGTGCTTGACCAGGGCGCGCAGCGAGTTGCCGTGCGCGGCGACCAGCACCGTCCGGCCGGCCCGCAGGTCCGGCACGATCGCGGAGTCCCAGTACGGCAGCAGCCGGGCCACCACGTCCTTCAGGCACTCGGTGCGCGGGAGGTCGGCGCCGAGGTCGGCGTAGCGCGGGTCGGCGTCCTGGCTGAACTCGCTGCCGAGCTCGATCTCCGGCGGCGGCGTGTCGTAGGAGCGGCGCCAGAGCATGAACTGCTCCTCGCCGTAGGCCTCCAGGGTTTGCTTCTTGTTCTTGCCCTGCAGCGCGCCGTAGTGGCGCTCGTTGAGCCGCCAGTCACGGCGAACCGGGATCCAGTGCCGGTCCGCGACGTCGAGGGCGATGTTCGCCGTCGAGATGGCTCGCCGCAGCAGCGAAGTGTGCAGCACGTCCGGCAGCACCCCGCTCTCGCGCAGCAGCTCACCGCCGCGCTTGGCCTCGGTCTCGCCCTTCTCCGACAGCGGGACGTCCACCCAGCCGGTGAACAGGTTCTCGGCGTTCCACGTGCTCTCACCGTGCCGCAGCAGCACCAGGGTCGCAGTCATAACCCCAGGCTATATAAGCCCTGTTTCCAGACTTGTCCTGCGTGGCGGCTGCCTCAGTCCAGGACGGCGTCGAGGGTGATCGTGGTCCCGGTGAGGGCCGCCGAGACCGGGCAGATCTCCTTGGCCTTCAGGGCCGTCTGATGGAACACATCCGCGTCGATGCCCGGTACCTTCGCCCGCACGGTGAGCGCGATCCCGGTGATGGCGAAGCCTTCGCCGCGCGGACCGAAGCCGACTTCGGCGCTGGTGTCGATCCGCTCCGGTGGAGTGCCCGCCGCGGTGAGCAGACCGGACAACTGCATCGAGTAGCAGGCCGAGTGGGCCGCGGCGATCAACTCCTCGGGGCTGGTGCGGCCGTCGGGGTCCTCGGCGCGGGACGCCCAGGTGACCGGGAACTCACCGACGTTGGACGAGTCGAGGGTGACGGTGCCGGAACCGTTCTTGAGGTCTCCAGTCCACTGCGTGGTGGCGTTGCGATCGGTCATCTCGCCGCTCCTCATCGGGTGCGCGGAGGCCGCTCCCCTCCGCCGCGTACACCCTCCCGCAGCGCGCAGCGACCCGCAGTTTTGGTTGTGTGCTTCACCCGACAGTTATGTGATCACCGCAGGTCCGTGACACGAAAGTGGCAGCAATCACCCCCGTTCGCGAAACGAAGGCACTTCGACTCCTATGCGTTACTTTTCGTTGAAAACATCACACTAATGGAGCAATGCGGCGGCCTTGTGGCCGCTGCCGGACTCTGCGAAGTTGACAACGCTCTCCTTGATCGGCTCCCACGCACTCCCCGATCTCGCGAGAGCGTCCGCGCGGCTCACCTCCCCCAAGAGCCGCGCCCCGCCGGGCCCAGGGTGCCCCCCGCCCACCGGCCCGCAGCGGGACCCCACGCGGGGCGGCTCGTGCTCGTGACTCCCCTCTCTCCCGAGCCGCCCCGCGCGGTCCCTTCTCTGTTTTCCAGCCGCGTTTTGCGCTTGCCGCAGCGACAACTCCCGCAACACGAATTTTGATCTCGCGGCGGCGGTTTTGATCGTCGAGGAAGCGAAAGCCGCTCCGCCGCTTGCCTGACGCCATCCCGGATTCATGGCATCGCCCTGCCCATGTCCAGCTCGTCCGCAGTGGTCAGCGAACCAGCGGTCAGCGCGGGCCCTGCTCTGGTCAGATGCTGGGGCTGCGGAGGGCCTTTCGGCGGCGGCGCAGCAGCCAGGCCGCCGTTCCCGGTACCGCGAGCACGGCGGCGAACGGCAGGATCGCTCCGAAGGCCGTTAGCAGGAACGCTCCGATCGACGACAAGGTCCGCCAGCCGCCGAAGAGTCCCGCCAGGAAGCCCGTGTCATCGACGGCGACCGCGTTCGGGCGCACCAGCCGCACCGTGACCGTGGCCAGCTCGACCTGGCCGGAAAGCGCCGCCGCGCGCCGTTCGAGGGAGTCCAGTTCGGTTTCCCGCGAGGTCAGCTCGCTCTCGATCGACACGATCTCGCCGACCGTCGCCGCGCGGTCCATCAGCACGCGCAGCCGCTGCACGCTCGCGCGCTGCGAATCGATCCGGCTCCGGGTGTCGACGAGCTGGTCGGTGACGTCCTGGGTCTGCTGGCTGCGCGCCGTGACCCGCCCCAGGCCGGACAACTCGCCCAGCACCTGGTCCAGCCGCTCCGCCGGAACCCGCACCGTCATCGTCGTGCCCGACCGGTAGGCGTCCTCCTGCTGCAGGTAGCCGCCCGCACCTTCGCTGCGTCGCCGCACCTCGCCGCCGACCCGCTCGACGTCGTCGACCTCGAGGTCCAGCTCTGCAGTGCGGATCACCTCGCGCTGGCCGATCGCCTTGCGCTGCGTGTCGTCGGACGTCGCGTCGGCGTTGCCCGAGGCGCTGCGCTCCTGCGGGGCGGCAGGCGCCACGGCGCGCGAATCTCCGGCCGAGAGCGCCGAATCCGCCGCCCCCGATGAACATCCGCCCAGCAGGCCGAGCGCGACCACCGCCACGAGCGGCCCGGATAATCGCCGCTTGCCCATTCCGTTCTCCTCCGTATCGTTGTGAACACGGCGGAGACGGAGGCGAACGATCTCCGGGTTGCACCGATGGCGACAAACCCGGTCAGCACACGCGGATCAACTGCGATGCCTAGCCCTACGGCCGGTCGTGGAGGGGCTGGACCGGGCCGTCGCGTGCCACCAGCTGCCGGAACGGCTGGAGGTTCGCCAGGGACTCGCCGCGCGACTCGCGCCAGCCCCACTCGCGCCGGATGGCGGTGGCGAACCCGAGCTCCAGCAGGGTGTTGAAGTCTCCGTCGGCGGCCTCCAAGACCTGGCCGAGCACCCTGTCGAGCTCGTCGGCGGTCACCGCGTGCAGGCCGATCCGGCCCACCAGGTAGATATCGCCGTTGGCGTCGATCGTGTAGTGCACGCCGTAGAGCCGGGCGTTGCGGCGAAGCAGGAACCGGTACACGTCCTCGTGCGCCTCGTCCGGCTGCCGGCACACGAACGCCTCGACGACCAAGGCGTGCTCGGCGACGATGAGCCAGCAGTTGGTCTGCAGCTTCTTGCTGCCGGGCAAGGTCACGAAGAACCGCCCCGCACCCTTCGGGACGTACTCCAGCCCGCTGGCGTCCAATGTGGACTTGATTATCCCGTCGGCGCTCACGCCGTCACCTCCCGGATGCGCAACTGCGCGTGGAAGGCCATCTTCGCCCGCACGTAGGTGTCGAGCAGCGACTCGGTGGTGCGTTCCCACGAGAACCGCGCGGCGTGCGCGGGGGCGTTCGCCGTCAGCCGGGCGCGGAGCTGCGGCGTCAACACCAGCGAGCCGAGGGCGTCCGCCCACTGCCCGGTGCCGTGCCCGTCCACCAGCAGCCCGGAAACCCCGTCGTCGACCGCGACCGGCAGGCCGCCGACGGCGGCCGCCACCACCGGCGTGCCGCAGGCCTGCGCCTCCAGCGCGACCATCCCGAAGGACTCATTGTGGCTCGGCACCGCCACAACGTCTGCCGCCCGGTACACGTCGGCCAACGCGGCACCGTTGCGCGGCGGGAGGAACCGCACCACGTCGGAGATGCCCAGCTGCACCGCGAGCTCCTGCAACGCCCGAGGGCGCTCCAGCCCGCTGCCGGACGGCCCGCCGACCACCAGCACCACCAGGCGGCAGCGGATCTCCGGGTGCCTCGCGAGCAGTTCCGCCGTGGCCCGCAGCAGCACGTCCGGGGCCTTCAGCGGCTGGATGCGGCCAACGAAGGCGAGCACCACGGCGTCCGGCGGAAGGTCCAGCCCGGCTCGGACGGCCTGGCGGTCGCCGGGGGTGAAGCATTCGAGGTCGACGCCGGGCGGGATCGTCACGACCTCGTCCGGATCGGCACCGTAGCGGGTGATCAGGTCGGCGGCCTCGAACTCGGTGTTCGCCACCAGCACGTCCGCCTCGGCGACCACCTGCTCCTCGCCGAGCACCCGGACTCGCGGCTCAGGGCTGTCGCCCGCGGCGAGGTTGGCGTTCTTGACCTTGGCGAGAGTGTGCGCGGTGTGCACCAGCGGGACGCCCCAGCGCTCCCGAGCCAGCCAGCCGACCTGCCCGGACAGCCAGTAGTGCGAGTGCACGATGTCGTAGTAGCCGGGTTCGTGGCGGGCTTCCACCCGCAGCGCACCGGCGGCGAAGGCGCACAGCTGCGACGGCAGGTCGTTCTTGTCGAGCCCTTCGAACGGACCGGCGACCACGTTCCGGACCAGGACGCCGGGGGCCAGCTCCGCGATCGGCGGGATGTCCGACGAGGTCGCCCTGGTGAAGATCTCGACCTCGGTACCCGCATCGGCCAGCCGCTTGGCGGTCTGCGCGATGTAGACGTTCATGCCCCCGGCGTCGCCGGTGCCCGGCTGCTCCAGCGGGGAGGTGTGCAACGAGAAGACGGCGGCGCGGCGTGGCCGCATGCGTAACGTTCTGGAGGTCATCTGCTGCCCATCGCAAGCCGGTCGGCCCGAAGTTTTCGGACGCATGTCAACCCCTACACCTGCCGTGGCGAAAACATTCCCGTCACGGTGCCGAAACCACGGCATTCGCGGGCGGTGGTGGTCACACCGCTCACGACCCCATCCAGGCCGACGTTCGACGCTACCGCCCCGGGGCCGCCGAGCCGGACGGTCCGACGGCCCCGGGTGGCGCTAGTCACACCGCCGTCGACCGGCCAGAACGCATCGCCAGGAGCATTTCGCCGACCGCGATCACCGCTACACGACGACCGCGATGCGCAGCCATCGGCGGCCTCGTCGGCGAGCGGCTGCCGCCTGGTCCGGGCTGCACTCGACGCTGGTGGCCGGGCTGCTCGTGGGCGCGATCGGCATGGGGGCGGTGCCGCTGGTGATGTCCGCGGAGAGCGACTACCGGCCCCGCTGCCGGGGTTCGTGCTGCTGAGCCTGGGGCGGGGTCTCCGGGAGAGCGGCGTGATCTACCCACACCCGGCGGGCCGCGAGATCTTCCTGCCCCTCCGCTGCGACGACCTCGACGCCGAGCCTGCTCAGTCCCCGACGAATAGCCCGAGGACCGAACCAGGAAAGCGAAAAGCGGCAGGCCCCCCGCCGCTCCTACGGCCCGAAAGCACTTCCGGGAGCTCCGCCGCGGGTTCTCAGACGTCGTTCCGTGAGGACAGCCCCGGCGTCGTGAATTGGCATTCACGAGTCCGGGATCCCCGGAGACCAGACGGCGTCTGAGGATCCGCCACCGACGCCGCTGCCCAAAACGGGGCCTCGAAACAGGACCCGATCGCGTCAGAGCGCTGACTTCTTGGTCCACTGGTCCCAGCTGAGAAGCCAGTCGTAGACGTCGAACTGCGGCGGCATCGAACTGGCCGAACCCGTCACCTCGATCGGGTCGCCGATCAGCGCGCTGTCGTAGTACGCCTTCGCATCCGCCGCGCTGAGGTTGATGCAGCCGTGCGAGTTGTTGACCTTGCCGAGCGCGGCCGCGTTCTCCTGGTTCTCGTGGATGAACTCGCCGTGGTTCGAGAACCGGGCCGCCCAGGTCTTGCGCACGTCGTGGTAGCCGTACCGGGGGTTGTCCATGATCTCCACCGGGTTCTTCTGCATGACCATGAAGATGCCGTTGGGGGTGTTCCGGCCCGGGTCGTACTCCTCGCCGTAGCTCGCCGCGTAGTTGGCCACCTGCTGGCCGTTGCGCATCACGACCAGCCGGTGGGTGCCCACTGCCGCCTTCACGATCTGCGACCGGCCGATGTCGAAGTCGGTGCTCAGGTCCGCCATCCCGTACGCGCCGTCGCCGTAGGACTGGCCGTAGAGCTTGGCGTTCACGCTGATGTGGGTGTGCGCCGGCCAGTACTCCTTCGGCCGCCAGTCGACCTGCCGGTCCGACAGCCACGCCCAGGAGCCGTCCACCGGCACCGAAGTCTGCATGGTCAGCGCGCGCTGGATCGCCGCCTTGTCCTTGACCGGCTCGTCGAACTTCACGCTGATCGGCATCGCGATGCCGACCTCGGCGTTGTCCGTCGGGTTGATCGTGGCGCGGATCACCTTCTTCGGCTGCAGCGTGCTGAACTGGCCCTGCACCGGCACCTGCAGGCCGTCCTCGCCGATGGCCTGGCCGGACCAGGAGTAGCTCTTGCCGTAGCCGAGCGCCTCGGTGGCCTGCCAGGTCCTGCCGTCCTTGGACAGCTCGCCGGCGACCTGCTTGCCGTCGGCGTTGGTCAGCGCGATGGAGTCGAACTTGCCGCGGTCCACGGTGACCTTGATCGGCGCCGTCGGGTTGACCTCGCCCGCAGCGGCGCCCGGTTCGAAGGCCACCTCGGCGACCGGGTCCGCGGGCTTCTGATCCTGCGGCGCAGGCGAACCGCAGCCCGAAATCAGCAGCAGTGCCACCAAAGCCCCCGCCAGCGCAGCCCACAGCGACCGCAGCTTGGAACCACTCACCTTCTGCCCCCGATCCCTTCTGAAATTGCCGCACGACCGTCCCTTTGCCCCGAACGCAAGGACGGTCGTCGAAAAGTGACCCCTCGTACCCAGTAGACGCTCGAGGGGTGGAAAAGATGTCCTGAGGCTCCAGTGTGGCGTGTCACATCGTGAGGCGAACGAGAACCCCCCGCCGAACCGCCGTCCGCGCGCGCCTGCCGGGCGTGGTCGGATGTGGGGCGGGCAATCGGCCGTTTCCCGGGAGGAAGAAGACGTGAGCACAAACTCTGCAGGTCGCTGGGCCGTGGTCACCGGGGCGAGCTCCGGCATCGGCGCGGCCACCGCGCGCCAACTCGCCACCGCCGGTTTCCGCGTGGTGCTCGGCGCCCGGCGGCTCGACCGGCTGACCGAGCTTGCCGACGAGATCGGCGGCACCGCGCTGCCGCTGGACATCACGGACGCGGACTCGGTGGCAGCGTTCGTCGCGCAGGTTCCGGAATGCCACGTGCTGATCAACAACGCCGGTGGTGCGAAGGGCCTGGCCAAGATCGCCGATGCCGACGAGGACGACTGGCGCTGGATGTGGGAGACCAACGTGCTCGGCACGCTGCGGGTCACCAAGGCGCTGCTGCCCAAGCTGATCGCCTCCGGCGACGGGCACGTGGTGACGGTGACCTCGGTGGCCTCCTCGCAGGTCTACGACAACGGCGCGGGCTACACCTCGGCCAAGCACGCCCAGGGTGCGCTACACCGCACGCTCCGCGGCGAGCACCTAGGGGAGCCGGTGCGGTTCACCGAGGTCGCGCCGGGTGCGGTGGAGACGGAGTTCTCCGAGGTGCGCTTCGGCGGCGACAAGGAGCGCGCGGCGGCGGTCTACCAGGGCATCACGCCCCTAACCGGCGATGACATCGCGGACATCATCACCTTCGTGGTGACCCGCCCGTCGCACGTCAACCTGGACTACATCGAGGTCATGCCCCGCGACCAGCACTCGGCGACCCGAATGCACCGCCACGAGTGACCCCACCAGACCGGCCGTGATTTCAATCTGGAGATCGAGGTCCGATTTCCAGATTGAATACGGATATTGAATTCACGTCGAGCCATCCATAGTCCAGTACGCGAACGGGCACGCATTCATCTCTCTCGAGATCAGCGGGCATAGCCCCCGAGGCTCAGACAAAACAATCGCCTATTTAAGTGATTCACGACCCGCTGAACGGGTCACCAAACTTGTGACCCGGGACACCAATGGTTATTTCCTGGACGCTTTCGCTTCCTTGTGGTTCCATCCACGACTATGGAGAGTTCCTTGCCGTTGACGGCACGGCGACCGCGCGTAGGCGTGTGCGTAGCGATGGCAATCGGTGCGATGATGTCTGTCCAGACAGGCGCAGCTGTTTCCACTTGGATGTTCGCAGCCGTTGGTCCCGTCGGTGCGGCTTTTCTTCGACTCGCGCTAGCCGCAGCGTTCTTGCTTGCAATTTGCCGGCCGAATCCATTCAAATTTTCCAAATCGTCGATGCTTTCGGCAATAGGACTCGGGCTCGTAAGCTGCTGCATGACACTGTTCTACTTCCAGGCCATCAATTTGATCCCACTGGGCACCGCCAGCACACTCGAATACCTCGGGCCGTTCACCATTGCGGTCATTGGCCTCAAGAAACGCCGAGATCTAGTCTGGCCCGTTCTTGCACTCGCAGGAGTGGTGATGCTTACAACGCCCTGGGCCGGAGAATTCAATCCGGTCGGGATCGCGTACGGCCTAGCGGCGGGCGCAAGTTTGGGCGGCTATGTTGTGCTCAGTCAACGGGTCGGGGATAGTTTTTCCGGAATGCAGGGACTAGCGATATCGTTGACGGTGGCCGCGATAACTGCGAGCTTCTTTGGCGCCAAAAGCTCCATTAACGGAATCACGATCACTATCCTAATCATTTCCGCAGTATCGGCGATCCTCCTCCCGCTGTTGCCCTACGCGCTTGAAATGCAGGCGCTCAGGGGAATGACAACATCCTCCTTCTCTACCCTAATGAGTTTCGAACCTGGCTTTGCCTGCGTGATCGGGTTCGTGCTGCTGGGCCAGCAGCTGTCTTTCCTACAGTTCGCCGGAATAGCATTGGTCGTAATTGCTGGTGTGGGGGCTGTGCGTCGCGGTCAACGTACCGAGCCGGCCCTAGCTTGAGTCCGGCAGTTAGCAACCATTTTGGACGGGCAGGACTCAGTTACACGTCCTGCCCGTCGAAAGTACTCATTTGCTCGGCGCCAACTCCGCATCGATCGTATCGATATCCGTGAAGCGCCCCAGCCGTTCACTGGCTTGATCGGCATCCACACGTCGAACCATATCCTGGAACTGCCAAATCACACCCTCCCCGACTGGTGCCGTCTCTGCAATTGCCTGGGCAAACACAGGATCTTTGAGGCGAGCCCCGTGCGCAGCAGGAAGATTCCAATAAGGGATCTTTGGGGATAGGTGATGGTCTAAGTGGTAACCCTCATTGTGAATCCCGAGGAAGTGCCGGGAGATGTATCCCAGTGCTCTGTGGCGGGTGGTCCGTACATCGATAGCAGCACTGCCTACAAGAGGAAAATGCTCCAGCATCTCGATATACCAGTTAACCATTGGGAAGACGACAAAGAGCGGAACTATCCAGTAATAGAGGAAGAGATCAAACAGTCCAAAGACGGCAAAAGCGCCACCGATACAAGCCACGTAAGCCACGACGGAAATTCCACGTATTGCCTCCTTTCTGGTTCCGGACAATCGCGCAGTGACCAGTTCCTTAACGACAGATGGAGTCTGACGCCCAAACAGCGGCGAAATCAGATATCGCCACCTGAACTTGGCGCCTGACTGCGGCTCGTAGAGACCGGCAGAAATGTGCGCCCGTAGGTCGGGGTCAATTCTAGGATCGCCAAAAGACCCATGATGATCACGTACGTGGCTTCGCCTGTACGCGTTATATGACTGAAAGATCATATAACCGGAAAAGCAGGTTCCCAAGAACCTGTTAAGGCGCTTATTCTTTGCTAGAATGTCATGAGCCGACTCATGAAGTAGTGTCGCAAGCGCCCGCTGCCGAGTACCGATAACCGGAAGCGCCACACCTAGATAGAAGATCCAAGACGCCCATGAACTCAAGTCATTCAAAACTTCGCCGCACAGCGCCGCTAAAATGATCACTGTCCAGTCTGTAACCAATGCAGCCAGGCCATGCCAGTTGTCTAACTTACGCAGCCGAGTCAGCTCTTCTTGAATTTCCTTGGAGAATTTGTGTCTCGGAATTCGCCCAGGAGTAACTTCGCCGAATTTTTCGGCGTCTGGACGAGTTGAACTAATCCACCCAGTTTTACTCATGAGCGAAGACGGTATCGATCAATTTATCGACCCGGGTACCGCTATCCGCGTTAATACATAGTAGATACGCAATCTAATTTGCTTGTATCGACGACTGGGAGAACTGTGACAAAGATTGCGTAACATTCTTATTGGCCCAGGCCAGCGGCTTCTTGGATTTCAAGTTGAGGGTGAATCCACGCGGATTCGCTTGACAAGGGATTCTGGCGTGGTTGAAGCGCACGGTAGACATGGGGCTGCCAGTGCGGTACGCACTCGACCTGCGCCTATGGCCTTCCTGTTCGCCCAACGGACCCATGTCTGAGGTAACCCCCAGCGAATCGCTCGTCGCAGGATGCCGTCGTCGACTGGGGCTAGCTTGGGCCGCCTCCACTCTTACCGGCCGATTGCCGACGACTTGGCCGGTCGGAGGTGCTCTTCACCCGTCCGGCCTCAGACGCGGATGCGTTGGGATTCGGTGCAGAGTTCCACGTCGAGCTCCGCCAGCACGTCGGCGATCGGGCTGGCGAAACCGAACGCCCCGCCCCGGCTGCACGCCACGTGCAGGCCGATGATCCGCCCGCCCGGATCGATCACCGCCGCCCCGGCGTCCCCCGGACCGCAGAACCGCAGGTCCGCGGCGGTGATGCGGATCTGCTCCCGCAGCACCCGGACGCCCAGGGCTTCGCCGTGGTCAAGCCGCACGGTCGCATCGACCGAGGTGATGATGCCGACCGTCACGCCGGTGCCGAAGCCGTTCTTGCGGACCCGCTCGCCCGGGTAGGCCGTGGCGTGCCCGGTGACCGGCCCGATGCCGTCGACCACGCACGACGTCTCCGAACCGGGCGCGATGGCGACCGCGGCCGCGTCGACCCGGCCGGACAGCGCCGCCCGCGCCAGCTCGGTGTGCACCCGGCCGCCCGCCGGGTCGATCATCCGGTCGCCCACCGCCCAGGCGTCGTCCAGGCAACCCACGTCGAAGGTGGTCAGCCCCATCGGCACCACCGTCGGCGAGGTGCCGGTGACGATCGCCCCGAGCGTGCCGATCCGGCGGTACTCGCCGGCGTTCGGCACCGTCGGCGGCGACAGGTGGACGGCGCGGCACGGCACGATCCCGCTGCCGCCACGCACCACCCCGGCGCGCTCGCTGCGCTGCTGGCACGACGCCAGCGGCTTGTCCCGGGCGCAGTGGATGTGCTGCAGGACCGGCTGCTCCTCGATGACGTCCGTCGGGATGCCGAAGATGTCGCTCGGGACGCAGGTGCCCGCGACCAGCTGCTCGCGCGGAATCTTGCGGATCACCGACACCACGATGACCTGCTGACCGGTGGGCTCTCCCGCGCGGTGCTGCACACCGATGTCCACGGCAGTCACCCCGGGTAGGTCCAGGAGCTGGTCCTCGACCGCCCGCTTGATCGGGCGTATGACCGCCCGGTCTCTAAGCTCCCTGATGCTCAGCATGGTGGCCCCCTCCACCTACACCATTTAACACTCAGGGTTACGTCACAGTCACGAAGAGTCACTCTTACGGCCGTTCAGCTCTTCGGCTGCTACAGCGAACAGTCCACCAACACAGGCTCGGGTGCCAGCGAAACGCCGAAGGCCACGCGTACTCCGTCCCGAACTTCACGCGCAAGAAGTAGCAAGTCGCGGGTCGTCGCGGCACCGCGGTTGGTCAGCGCGAGGGTGTGCTTGGTGGACAACCTCACCCGACCGCCGGGGCCCGGATGCCCCTTGGCGAACCCGGCCCGCTCGATCAACCACGCCGCGGACAGCTTGGTCCCGCCGTCGGCCCCCGGGTACTGCGGGATCCGCTGGTCGGGACCGACCTCGGCGACGATGCGGGCCACCACCTCGGGCAGCTCGTCGGCGCCGACGATCGGGTTCGTGAAGAACGAGCCGGCGCTCCAGGTGTCGTGGTCGGCCGGGTCGAGCACCATGCCCTTGCCGCGCCGCAGCGCCAGGACCGCTTCGCGGGCGCTGGCCACGTCGACCTGCCCGCCGGGTTCAGCGTCGAGCGTACGTGCGAGCTCGGCGTAGCGGATCGGGGCCGACCGGCCGCCGTCGCGCAGCAGGAACCGCGCGCGCAGCACGACCGCGGCGTCGCTGTGCTTGAGCACGCTGTTCCGGTAGGTCAGCCCGAGCTCGCTGGCGGGGACCGTGCGCACGCGTCCGGTGCTGCGGTCCAGCAGATCGACCGAGACCAGCAGCTCGGAGACCTCGACGCCGTAGGCGCCGACGTTCTGCACCGGCGTCGCACCGGTCAGGCCGGGGATGCCGGACAGGCATTCGAGCCCGCCCAGGCCGTGGCGGACCGTGTCGGCCACGACCTCGTCCCAGTCCTCGCCGGCCTCCGCGGTGAGCTGCACCAGCCCGTCGCCGACGCTGTCGTACTGGCGTCCCTTGGTCGCGATCCGCACCGCGTGCCCGGCGAAACCTTCGTCCGCCACCACGACGTTCGAACCTCCGCCGAGCACCAGCAGCCGCTGCCCGGCCGAATCGGCGGCCCGCACCGCGGCGGTCAGCTCTTCGGGGCGGCGGGCGATCACCAGTTCCGTCGCCGGGCCGCCCAGCCGCAGTGTGGTGTAGTCGGCCAGCGGCAGGTCACCACCGCGTTCACCGGCGTGCGCGCCCGACAACAGAGTGTCGTCGCGCACTTCTTCGGCACCGGAAGTGGAGGGTTTCACGGTTGCCAACGGTAACCTCCGCTGCATGGCACGCCGCATCGAGCACCGGAGCACCTCCGAGTGGCCCGCCGCCCGGGTGTACGAGGCGCTGATCGACATCGATTACCTCACCGACCGGCTGGCGGAGATCGGCGGGGCGAACGCGGCGCTGCTCCAGCACGTCGCCACCGAGGACGGCGCCCGGTTCCAGGTGCGCCAGGGGGTGCATGCCGACGCGTTGCCGTCGGTGGCCCGCACCGTCGTCGGTGGTGATCTGAAGATCGACCGCAGCGAGTCGTGGCGGCGGAAGGAGGACGGGCACTACACCGGCGAGATCGCCGCTGAGATCGCCGGGGCGCCCTGCTCGATCACCGGCTCGATGTGGCTGCGCGACCTGGCCGAACCGACCCGGTCGGCGGTCAGCGAGTTCGTGGTGTCCGGCAGTGTCCGGGTCAACGTGCCGTTCCTGGGCGGGAAGCTGGAGGACCTGATCGTCGACCAGGTGCAGAAGTTGCTGTCCGACGAGGAGAAGTTCACCACCGAGTGGCTGGCCCGCCGGGGATGAATTCGGCCCCGAAGAAGCGGGCGCCCCGGCTCGCGGCCGGTCGGGCCCGCGCCTTGGGCATGCCCACCCGGGGCACCACCAACCCGAACCGGCTGCGGCGCATCGACCGGTGGATCGCCGGCACCCCGTGGGTCGCTCGGGCGCTGCGCGAGGCCGCCGAGCCGGTCGTCATCGACCTCGGCTACGGCGCCACCCCGGTGACCACCGTGGAGCTGGCGGCCCGGCTCAGGCCGCTGCGCCCGGACGCGCGGGTGGTGGGGCTGGAGATCGACCCGGACCGGGTCGCGGCCGGCAAACTCGTCGCCGATCCTCCCGCGCTGGAGTTCCGCCGCGGCGGGTTCGAGCTGGCCGGGCTGGCCGCCGGGGTGCGCGACTTCCCGGGCCCCGCGCTGGTGCGGGCGCTGAACGTGCTGCGCCAGTACACCGAGCCCGAGGCGTGGAAGGCGTGGGACGAGCTGTGCTCCCGGCTCGCGCCGGACGGGTTGCTGGTGGAGGGCACCTGCGACGAGATCGGGCGGCGCTGCTGCTGGGTGACGTTGGACCGGGGCGGGCCGCGGACCCTGACGCTCGCCTGCCGGCCGGCCGACATCGAACGGCCTTCGGACCTCGCCGAGCGGCTGCCCAAGACCTTGATCCACCGCAACGTGCCGGGCGAGAAGGTGCACGCGATGCTGGGCGAGCTCGACGTGTGCTGGGCGAAGGCGGCCCCGATGGCCCCGTTCGGGCCGCGCGCCCGATGGGCGCACGCAGCGCAGTTGTTCGCCGAGCTGGGCTGGCCGGTGCTGGACCGGCGGCGGCGGTGGCGGTTGGGGGAGCTCACCGTCGGCTGGGCCGCGATCGCGCCCTGAAATTTCTCGATCCGATCACGCTCGGAGCTCTTACGGTTGGGGCATGGATAGCGACTTCCACATTCGCGCGTTCCAGGACCAGGCGGCCGCGTTCCGCAGCGCCGTCATGCAGGCCGGTCCCGACGCCGAGGTGCCGACCTGCCCGGGCTGGGACGTCCGGAAGCTCGTGCGGCACCTCGCCCGGCCGTACGCGATGGCGCGCCTCTCGCTGGCGCTGGGACCGGACAGCGACTGGCCGCAACCCCCACGTCCGCCCGCCGAGTTCGACGACGCGCTGGCCTGGTGGGAAGACCAGCTGGCGGCCCTGCTCCACGAACTGTCCACTTCGGACCCCGATCGCCCGGTGCGGGCGTTCTTCCCCGGCGGCACCCCCCGTGCCTGGGCCCGGCGGATGGCGCACGAGACGGCGATCCACCGGCTCGACGCGGAGCACGCGCTCGCCGGGCTCGGCCCGGACCACGTGCACGAGCTGATCTTCGATCCGGAGCTGGCCGCCGACGGCATCGACGAGCTGCTGACCGTGTTGCTGCAGGTGTCCAGCTGGGCGGAGCGGGAGAGCAAGGGGAGGGTGCTCTACCACGCTCCCGACGCTGGCCGCGCGTGGTTGGTCGAGTACCGGCCGGGCCTGCCGCCGCTGGCCGGGGCGCCGACGGACGCCGCACTGGAGGTCGACGCGACGGTGGCGGGCACCGCGGACGCGGTGTACCGGCGGGTCTGGGGCCGCCCGAGCACGGCCCTGGTCACCGGTGACGCCGCCCTCGCAGCCCTCACCACCGGTCTCTGACATCGGAGCACCATCTCCGCCGCTGGCGCCGCGAGTGCTGTCAAGTGCTCGGGCACCCGAACGCGCTCATAGCACCTGACCAGGTGAAACAGTGCATCCCAGTGGGTGTGCCACGGTTCGGCCGGTTGCCGGTACGGCCTTTGCTACCTGCGATAATGACCGACCGTGAGTCCTTCCGAGCGTCGTTTCGTCATCAGCCTGGGGTGCCCGGACCGCACCGGGATCGTCGCCCGCATCGCGACCTTCATCGCCGAGCACGGCGGTTGGATCGTCGAGGCCGGCTACCACACCGACATCAACACCGGCTGGTTCTTCACGCGGCAGGAGGTCTTGGCGAACTCGCTGCCGTTCGGCATCGACGAGCTGCGGCGCCGCTTCGCCACCGTCGCCGACGAACTCGGCAGCCGCACCGACTGGCGGGTCGCCGACACCGGCGAGCGGCGGCGCGTGGTGATCCTGGTGTCGAAGGAAGGCCACTGCCTGCACGACCTGCTCGGCCGCATCGGCTCCGGCGAGCTCGACGTTGACCTGCGCGCGGTGATCGGCAACCACCCGGACCTCGGCCCGATCACCGAGGCGCACGGCATCCCGTTCCACCACGTGCCGTTCCCCAAGGCCCCCGAGGCGAAGGTCGCGGCGTTCCAGGAGGTCCGGAAGCTGGTGGACGACCACGACCCGAACGCGATCGTGCTCGCCCGCTTCATGCAGGTGCTGCCGCCCGAGCTGTGCGGGGCGTGGGCCGGTCGGGCGCTGAACATCCACCACAGCTTCCTGCCGTCGTTCGCCGGAGCCCGCCCGTACCACCAGGCCTACGAGCGCGGCGTGAAGCTCATCGGCGCGACCTGCCACTACGTGACCGCAGAGCTCGACGCCGGGCCGATCGTCGAGCAGGACGTGATCCGCGTCGACCACACCGACGACGTGGCCGACATGGTCCGCAAGGGCCGCGACGCCGAAAAACTCGTGCTGGCCCGGGGTTTGCGCGCGCACCTCGAAGACCGGGTCCTGGTCCACGGCCGCCGCACCGTCGTCTTCTGATCCGGTGACCGGGCGCCCTGGGAGGGGAGGCCGGCGCCCGGCCACCGGGGTTGGGCCGCTACGGCGGGGTCGGGGGATGGGGCCGCCGTAGCGGCCCGGTCTGGGGGGGCGTTGGTCAGGTGCGCAGGTGGTGTCGGCCGGTGGGCTCGTCGGGGTCGCGCGTCAAGAACGCCGGTATGGGCGGAGGCTCCCGCTCGGCGCGGCGTTCGGCTTCGACGTCAGCGATCAGGTGCCAGACGGTGTACCCACCTTCGCCGCCTCCGGCGTGTTGGGCTGCGGACAGCGAGAACCTGGGCACCGGAACGCGACTGACCAGCCAGCATGGCCAGGATCAGCAGGTTGAAGAGGACGAAAGTGGCCAGCTGAAGCCAGAAAATGAGAGTTTTCTTCCGAAATCGATTGCGATATAAGGAAAATCCAGCCCTGTCGCGGTCGGCGAGGATTCGCCAGCAACGCATGCACGACTCCTCGCGTATCCAGTCCACTTCGGACCGATCGTGCAACTCCCCCGCGCCGGCTTCCACCCCGCAGTAGGCGGTGACGGCCACTCTCCGCGCATATAGCCTGGTTTTCGACCGGTTGCGCGGAACTGCGCTCAGTGACAGAGACACACTGGCCCTGGTCAACCGCGAGATCGAAGCACTTACCAAGGAGTGATCAAAGTTGCGTGGCTCGGACGAGATGATCTGGCGCGAAATCTAGCCGCAGCAACGGGGCCCAGGACTGCGTCGAAGTGGGCTGGCACAAGTCGAGCTGCTCGGCGGCGAACGGGAGCTGCGTCGAGGTCGGGCAGGTTGTCGTCGGAATGCGGGATTCGAAGCTTGGGGACGACAGTCCCGTGCTGACCGCTTCCCGGGCTCGGTGGGCCGACTTCGTCGCCGCCGTCAAGGGCGGGGCTTCCAGGGGGCGTGAGTGGTAATTCCGGTAAGAACCGGAATTACCACTCACGAGCGTCACCGCCCTAGGCCCACCAGGATCTCCGCTCCCGGGAGCCGGGCCAGGATCTCGCCCGGCGTGATGATCTTGCTGCGGCGCAGCCCGCTGCCGACGACCACCGCCGGGGCCTTGGCCACCTCGGGATCCACCAGGATCGGCCAGTCGGCGGGCAGCCCGAACGGCGTGATCCCGCCGTACTCCATGCCGCTGAGACGAACCGCGTCGTCCATCGACGCGAACGACGCCTTGCGCACGTCGAGCCGTCGCTTGACCACGCCGTTGACGTCGGCGCGGGTGGTGGCCAGCACGACGCACCCGGCGTAGCGCACCTCGCCGGCCCGCTTGCCCGCGACGACCACGCAGTTCGCCGACAGCTCCAGGGGCGAGCCGTACTGCTCGCAGAACGCGGCGGTGTCCGCCAGCTCCGGGTCGATCTCGGTGACCCCGACCCGTTCGTCGTCGAGCTCGCGCACCGCCGCCGCAACCGGCTCGGCGAGCAGTTCGAGGTGCTCCAGCGCCGAGCTCACGTCCAGCGTTCCGGCCGCCACAGACCAATCAACACCCATGCCCCGACAATACGAACCCGCCCGAACCCGTCGGACGCGGGTTCAGCGCAGGAAGTCCGCCAGCAGGCGGCGCAGCTCCCGGCGATGCGTGAGCATCGGCGCGGGCGAGGGCAGGATCTCCAGCCGGGCCCGGACGAAGGCCGCGGCTACCGCCTTGGCGACCTCGGCCGGGTGCAGCGGATCGTCGGTGGCGCCGATGACCAGCACCTCCGACCGGACGGCGGCCAGCGCGGCGGGGTCCGGGACCGGGACCTGCTCCGGCAGTTCGTGAAGCGCGTCTTCGAGCCGCAGCAACGCTTCGGCCCGGCGGTCGACGTAGTCGCCGACTTCAATACCTGCGGGGATGTCAGCGGCCACGATCTCGCGCAGCGCCTCAGGTCCATCGGCGACCGCGGCCGCAAGCCGCTCGAACGCCCAGGTCGCCGCCACTTCACGAGGCCGGTCCAACGCGGCGGGCAGCAGCAGCGCCAACCGCTCGAAACGGCCCGGATGATCCGCGGCGATGCGGGTCAATGCGCCCGCGCCGAGCGAGACACCGACGGCACGGGTCGCCTCGACCTCATTAGCCACGGCGAGGACGTCTGCCGCGACCGAGGCGTAGTTCCAGTAGCCCGGGGGCGCATCGGAAGCGTTGCCGTGGCCCGGCAGCGTGATCACGACGCGCGTCCCCGGAAGACCGGAGGCCGGGATGCGCGCTTCGCCTTCGGTCGCGCCCAGCCCGTGCACGACGAGCGTCACCGGGGCACCGCGGCCGTGCGCCGCCCAGCGAGCCCCCACTACCAGGACCGTCCCTGGATTTCCTTCACCTTGGGCCGGACGTCGACGAGGTAGACCAGTGAAGCGATTAGCCCAGCGATCCAGATGATCGTGTACGGGCCCTGCACGCTGAAGATCAGCACCAGCGCGGCGGCACCCGTGATGCCCATCCAGGCCAGCTTGTTCAGCTTGTCAACGGCGGTGAAAGCGTCCGCGCGCTGCAACGCCGCGTGCACGAAAGCGAATACCCCGACCGGGATGCCCGCAATCCAGATGATCGTCAGGATCCAAAGCGCCAGCTCCACGCCGTCTACCCTACGTGGTCGCCGGGGCCGCGGGCACCCGGTCGGACGGTCAGCTCTTGGTGGGCTCGCTGGTTGAGGACTTCTTCGCGGCGGTCGACTTGGTCGTGGTCTTGCGCGCAGTGGTCCTCGTGGCCGTGGTGCTCTTCGCCGCGGGCCCCTCCGCGGCCTTGGGGGCGGCGTTGGGCTCCTTGGCGGGCGCTTCCTCGGCCTTGCCGAATGGGCGGCTGACCTTGCCGAGCACGTCGTCGGCCAGGTCGCGGACCTCGTCGACGGTCTCCTCGACCTTGCCCTGCGCGGTCCCGACCTGGTCCCAGACCTTCTTGACCTGCGGCTGGTCCTGCAGCCGGTGCAGCGTCTCCTCGCCGCGCTCGGCCAGGTACTCGTAGAGCTGCTTCGCGGTCTGGCTGTAGGCGTCGACGCGCTTGCGCAACTCGGCCGGGTCGAGCTTGTCGCGCAGTTCGCCGAGGTCGCCCGGCAGTTCCTGGCGCGCGGCCTCGGCGCGATCGTTGAGCTGGCTGCGGACCTTGTTGACCGCCTCCAGCAGGGCGTGGGCGGCGAGGTCGCCGGCGCCGAGCGCGGCGAGCAGCGGGGTGCGGGCCTGCTCGACGGCTTCGCCGAGGGCCTGCGCGGCCTGCTCGCGCACCTTGGTCACGTCTTCGGTCTTCGGGAATGCCGGCATGGCGGTTACTCCTCGGGTTGCTCGGTGTCCCCGTCCGCCGCGGTTTCGTGTTCCCGCCGGAACGAGGCGTAGATGTCCAGAAGCACTTGTTTCTGCCGCTCGCTGAGCTCTTGGTCGGCGAGGATCGCGTCCACCACCGGCCCGCTCTCGCGGCGCTCCAAGATCCCGGCCTGCACGTAGAGCGCTTCGGCGGAGATCCGCAGCCCTTTGGCGATCTGCTGCAAGATCTCCGCGCTCGGCTTGCGCAGCCCGCGTTCCACCTGGCTCAGATACGGGTTCGACACGCCGGCGAGCTTCGCCAGCTGCCGCAACGAGATCTGAGCGTTGTTGCGTTGCGTCCGGATGTAGCTGCCGAGGTCGCTGACCGCTTGGTTCACGGCCTTGTTGACGGCTTTGTCCACACGTTCCATCGGGCTAGCACCTCTCCGGTCACCAACGACGATAACCACAAGTGCTAGCTCCTGCAAGCAGACTGCTTGCGCCCCTGACCGGAGAGCGCGCTCACTCCTCGCAGGCGCACATGCAGAACGGGTGACCATCGGGGTCGGCGTAGACGCGGAAGCTCGCGCCCTGCTGGTCGGGCGGCTGCGGCAGCGGCGTCGCACCCGCTGCGATCGCCCGCTCGTGCCCCTCCGCCAGCGCCTGCACCCTGATGTCCAGGTGCATCATCTGCGGCACATCCCGACTCGGCCAGGTCGGCGGGCGGTAGCCCGGGTCGCGCTGAAAGGCCAGTGCCGCGCCGCCGGCCGGATCCACGAGCTCGACCCAGTCGTCACCGGCCCCGGGGGCGAGCTCCCAGCCCAGCAACCGCCCGTAGAAGCCGGCCAGCGCCCGCGGGTCCGGGCAGTCGATCGCGAAGGCCGCCAATCGCAAGGTCGTCGTCATCGTCATCCCTCTCGTGATCAGTTGAAACAACCGCGCGGAGCCGGACCGGGGTCCACCGCAGCGCCGGACCGCAGCGCCTCCGTCGCCGAGGCCCACCGGTTGGCGAACGGTCGAGCCACTCCGGGCGGCGCCTGCCCCTTTCGCGCAGCGCCCGGTCGATCTCGGCACCCCGGACAGCCCTCGCGGTCAGCTCTCGGCTGCTCGCGGAATACCCGAACGGATCGACCTGGATCGGATTCATCGCCACATTGCTAACCTCTCAAACACGTTTACAGGTTACTAACCGGTGTCGTGATTATGTTGGTTATAGCGACCCGGCACAACCCCCTATTGGCTTACGATGGTGTTCGTGAACAGCAGAGCTGTCGCTCCGGAGGTGGATCGCCCGTCGTATCCGGACGGCGTCGAACTCGACTTCGACCACGACATCGCGCTGGTCCTGGCCTTCCTGAACACCTGCGACGCCGAGAAGTGCACCGAGATCCTCGACGATCCCGGGCAGTGGCAGCAGTGGTGCATCGACCAGGATCTCGGCAAAGCCCCCGGCGTAGATGCGGCGCGCGAGATCCGCAACGCTATGCGCACAGCGGTGTCCTGCGGCGTCCGACCGCATGCGGTGTTCGAAACGGCTTGGCCCGTGCAGGTCCGGTTGCACAACGGCATTCCGACGTTGACCGGCGGCGATGCAATCGGCAGCGTGCTCGTCGCGGCGGCCCGCCTGGTGCACACCGGGCGGTGGGATCGGATCAAGATCTGCCCGGCCGACGACTGCCTCTGGGCGTTCTACGACCGTTCCCGCAACCGCTCCCGGACCTGGTGCTCGATGCGCGTGTGCGGCAACCGCGAGAAGGCCCGCTCCTGGCGGGAACGCCACACCACCGCCTGAACAGCGAAAACGGCCCGCTCGCCGTAGGGCGAACGGGCCGTTTTCCTCGGCTGAGGTCGGTTCTCAGAGCATCAGCTGGGAGAAGGTGTAGATCAGCAGGCCGGCGAGGGCACCGACGACGGTGCCGTTGATGCGGATGAACTGCAGGTCCCGGCCGACCTGGAGCTCGATCTTGCGGGACGTCTCCTGCCCGTCCCAACGCTCCACGGTCTCCGTGATCAGCGTGGTCAGCTCGTCGCGGTAGTTGGACACCACATAGACCACGGCGCCCTCCAGCCAACCGTCGACCTTGGACTGCAGTTCCCGCTCCTCGACCAACCGGCGGCCGAGCGAGCGCAGTCCTTCGCGCACCCGGACCCGGAGCTCGCTCGACGGGTCCTCCGCGGCGTCCAACAGCATCTTCTTCGCCGTGCCCCACGCCGAGGAGACGAGGTTCTGCACCTCCGGGTGCTCCAGCACCTGCTGCTGGATCTGCTCGGCCTTGGCCATCGTCTTCGGGTCGTGCTGGAGGTCCGCCGCGAACTCCACCAGGAACCGGTCGACGGCCTTGCGCATCGAGTGCTCCGGGTCGGTCTTGACCGCCCACGCGAACGACAGCACCTCGGCGTAGATCTTGTCGGCCACGATGGTGTCGAAGAACTTCGGCGACCACGACGGCGCGCGCTGGCTGACCACCCGCAGCACCGTTTCGTGGTTGTCCCGCACCCAGTCGTAGGCCCGGTCGCAGATCAGGTCGACGAGCTTGTGGTGCGCGCCGTCGACGAAGACCTGCGAGAGGAGCCGGCCCAGCGGCGGCCCCCAGGGCTGCGAAAGCACCTTGCGCACGACCGCCTGTTCAAGCACGGCCTGCACGTCCTCGTCCCGCAGCACCTGCACGGCGCCGCGCACCGCGGTGGCCAGCTCCGAGGTGACCCGCTCCGCGTGGTCGGCGTCGTCGAGCCAGCCGCCGAGTCGACGGCTGACCTCCGCGCGGCGCAGCTTGTCCCGCACCACCTGCTCGGCCAGGAAGTTCGAGCCGACGAAGTCACCGAGACTGCGGCCGATCATGTCCTTGCGGGTCGGGATGATCGCGGTGTGCGGGATCGGCAGGCCCAGCGGCCGCCGGAACAGCGCGGTGACCGCGAACCAGTCCGCCAGCGCGCCGACCATGCCCGCCTCGGCGGCGGCCTGCACGTACCCCGCCCAGGCTCCGGCGCCGGCGCTCTCCTCCAGCAGGAATCCGCCGGCCACCGCCTTCATCCGCCGCAGACCACGGCGCTTGTCACTGTCGGAAACGGCTTGTCGGCTGCACATACCGATTGTGGCAGTGTCCGGAAACCACCGAAGCCGCCCGAACCGGACACGCCGGAAACCGTCCGCCCCGATCACCTCGCACCGGCACACGGAGACGAGCGATGCGCAGCTGGGAGGACGCGATCAGCAGTCCCTTCCAACACGCGCATGACCGCCACCGCGACGCGGAACGCGGCACGTCAGAGGCAGCCGCAAGCGGCACGGCCGCTTGGCCCGTCCTCGCAACTCGCACCGTCAGCGGGTTCTCAGAGGTCGCCTGGCGAGGACAGCCCCGGTCCACGCACAAGCCCGCGCTGTGAGGTTCCGCTACCGGCATCGGCCAAAGAGGTCTGGACATGGCCAAGAATCGACTACCCTCTGGAGGCGTGCGTAGTCCTGCCCTCACCAGCCGGTTGCGGCCCTTCACGTCCACGATCTTCGCCGAGATCACCGAGCTCGCCAGGCGGACCGGGGCGGTCAACCTCGGTCAAGGCTTCCCGGACACCGATGGCCCCGAGGGCATGCTGCGCGTCGCGCAGGAGGCGATCGCAAACGGCGTCAACCAGTACCCGCCGGGCGCCGGTGAACCGGATCTGCGGGCCGCGATCTCCGAGCACCGCCTGGCGCGCTACGGCGTCGAGCACCGGCCCGAGGACGAGGTGCTGGTCACCGTCGGTGCGACCGAGGCGCTGACCGCCGCGATGCTCGCCCTGGTCGAGCCCGGCGACGAGGTCGTGCTCATCGAGCCGTACTACGACTCCTATCCGGTCGCCGTCGCGATGGCCAGCGGCGTGCGCCGGACCGTCTCGCTGCGGCAAGGCCCCGACCACCGCTTCGAGCTCGACGTCGAGGCGCTGCGCGCCGCCGTCGGGCCGCAGACCCGCGCCCTGGTGCTGAACTCGCCGCACAACCCGACCGGCACCGTGTTCACCGATGCCGAGCTCGCCGTGATCGCCGAGGTTTGCCGCGAGAACGACGTGATCGCCATCACCGACGAGGTCTACGAACACCTGATCTTCGACGGCCGCGAGCACCACCCACTGGCCAACCTGCCCGGCATGGCCGAGCGGACGCTGTCGATCTCCAGCGTCGGCAAGAGCTTCAGCGCTACCGGCTGGAAGATCGGCTGGATCTGCGGTCCGGCCGAACTCGTCGCCGCCGTGCGCGCAGCGAAGCAGTTCATGACCTTCGTCGGCGGCGCACCGTTCCAACCTGCGGTCGCGCACGCCCTGCGCAACGAGCTCGACTGGGTCGAGCGGTTGCGCAAGGACCTGCAGCGCAAGCGGGACCGGCTCGCCGAGGGCTTGGCCGAGGCTGGCTTCGACGTGCTCGCCAGCGAGGGCACCTACTTCGTCTGCACCGACGTCCGGCCACTCGGCTTCGAGGACGGCGCGGAACTGTGCCGTTCGCTGCCGGAGCGGATCGGGCTCGCCGCGATCCCGGTGCAGGTCTTCTGCGACAACCCGGAAGACGCCAAGCACCTGGTGCGGTTCGCCTTCTGCAAGCGCGACGAGGTCCTGAACGAAGCGATCCGCCGCCTCCACAAGCTCCGTTGACGCGACCGAAGTACCTCCCGGCTCCCTGGGCCGTAGCCACGCGGCATGGGAGGGGTCGCCCGACGTCCTGGGGCGGTGCCGGGGCGCGGCTCCGATTCGCAGTGCGTAGCAGGCTTCCCGATCAGGCGAGTTGGGTGAGCGCCTCAGCTCAGGTGGTCGGTTGCTGTCATCGATCACCTCCGTATCCGAGGCAGACGAATCCGGCTTCGCCGTGTTCCGCTTGAGCCCCGGCCAGCGCAGCAGCCGCCGGGCGGCCCTCGCGGAGCGCTTGGTGCAGCGACACCATCACGCTGGCCGTGCGCTCGTCCGGGACCGGCACCACGCTGGCGATCACCGTCGCGGTGCCGCGCCCGAGGAAGGTCGTCGCCAGGCCGCTGAGCTGATCACCTCGGCTGACCGCCGACCGACCCACGTCGCAGGCCGAGAGCACCACCGTCGTCGGGCCGCGGTGCAGCCGGTCCAGGTCGTAGGCGTACAGCGGACCGTCGGCGAGGTCGAGGCAGGACAGCAGCGGTTGGTCGTCCCGGAACCGGCCGTGCGCGGCGATGTGCACGACCCCCGCCCCGTCCACAGTGGATAGCACTCGCTTCGAGATTGCGTCGGCGCCGACCAGCAGCCGCCCGCCCGCGACCGCGTGCAGCCCTTGGACCTCCCGCTCGGCGTGGTCCAGCCCGGGGCCTGCCACCCACACCGGTGCACCGACCCCATCCGCGGACCGGGCATCCGATGCACCGCGCAGCCAGCACCGCAGCGACGGGCTCACGGTCACGCTGCGCCCACGGCACGCGGGCAACGCCGCCCACGGCAGCACATGCAGGCACCCCGTCGGGATCACGACGAGCGACCGGCCTCGTTCGAGCGCCGGCAGCACCGGCGCAAGCAGCTGCGCCTGCAACTCCTCGGCCGCGCGGCGGACACCGGTCTCGAAGATCGGCACTGCGTGCCGCGCGACGCCCATCGCCTGCCGCGCGAGCAGGTGCCGAAGGCGGGCCGTGTGAGCCTCCGCGTTCGCCACCGGGCCCAGCACGTGCAGCCGAACATCACCGTCCACAATGGATATCGCGAACATTCGATCGCCGCGGGCGAAGAGGCTGAGCAGCACGGAATCGCCGAGCTCCGCTATGACGTCGTCGACGCCTCCCGGGACCCGCAGCCCGCTGGTGCGACCTCCCACCAGCATCGCGCGGTGGCGCACCTGCTCTTCCAGCTCGGCGATCGTCCCCAACGCCCGCTTCGGATCACGGCTGCCCTGCGCTTCCAGCACCGCAGCGCGCAGCCGCACCAATGCCGAGTTCAGCCTCGGATCCGCCGATGGCTGCAGCACCCGACGGTGCAGCGCGCTACACCGCGACCGCTCCGTCCAGCGCAGCACCAATCGCGGATCACCGATTCGCAGTGCGGCCCCAATCGCGGTGTCACCCAGTTCGCCCGCCAAACCGAGCGCATGCACGCGCAATTCGAAGGCCGCCATGCCAGCCGCCTGGCCGTCCACGGCCTGCAACCCGCCCCGGCACGCCTCGAACACCCGATCCGGATCCCCGTCATGATCGGCCAGCAAGGCCGCGGCCAACCACCCCAACGCACGGTGCTGCGGAGGCGCCGCGACCTCGTCGCGCAGCGGAACGCACAACGCGAGGAGCTTGCGGGACAACGTGCGCATCCCGGCTTGTGCAGCGCACCGACCAGCCGTGAGCCGCAACTCCGCCGCAGGCCCGATCCACCCGAACTCTTCGCACGCGGCAGCCGCTCGCCGCGCTGCTCCGAGCGCGTAGCGCGAGCACTGCCCCCCGCGCAGCTTCGCCTGCCACCCGATGGCCGTCGCCAACGCCGCCCATGCTGGCCGTCGCTGCACGCGGAACAGCTGCCGTGCGCTACCGGCGGCCTCCGCAGCGGCGACCACGTCGCCAGCCCGGAGCGCGCAACCGGCCAGCGCCAACCTGGTTTCGGCGAGCTGACCGGCCCGGCCGCAGGCGACCAGCCGGTCGGCCGCCTGCTCCATCGTCGCCCGCGCCTCGCCGATCAACCCGGCCGCCGCCAGTGCCTCCGCGCGGTCCACCAGCGCTTCCGGGTTCGACTTGACGTCCAGCCCGGCGGCAACCGCCTCCTCGAACAGCCGCAGCGCCCGCGGCAGATCACCGGCCCGGAACGCGACGCAACCGCGGTTGTGCCGACAGGCCGCCGCCCGCGCGGTTCGGCCGTCCGAGGCGAAAACCTCTTCTGCGGCGGCCAGATCCGCCTCCGCAGCGGTCAACCTGTTCGTGTACAGGTTCGCCAGCCCTCGCCCCAGCAAGGCGTTCGCCATCCAGCGCCGATCGTCATCCGCCGGCAGGCTCCGCAATGACCGGGTCAGCTCCGCTCGCGCCTCGCGGTGCTGACCGCCCTGGCAGTGCAGGAGTCCGCGCAGGCAAGCCGCCCGCGCCCGGTCCGCCGCGGGCAGCAGCGGCTCGGCAGCCACCAGGTGCGCCCAGCTCTCACCCGTCGCGCCTCGCTCCAACTCGATCCACGCGAGCGTCAGCCGCAGCTGCGCGGCCCGCTCCGGTTTCCCAGCGCGGTTCGCTGCGGCCAGCCCGAGGCGGGCGTGCCGCCGCGCCTGCCGGACCCGGCCGCGCTCCACCGATGCCACCGCCGCGATGTGCCGGGCAAGCACCCGGAGTTCGGCGTCACCGGTGTCCGACAGCAGTTGCTCTGCCTTGCGCATGGCCGTCTCCGGAGCTGCGTCGGCGTTATCCCGCCACCACAGCGCCGCAGTGATCGCATCCGGCGGTGCCACCGCCGTCCCGGCGCTCAACAGACCAACCAATCGGCAACGGCGGGCGCCGACCGAACCGGTCGGAACACCACGCTGAGCGGACCGCGAGGCACGTCGGCCACCCGGAAAGCGCCGTGCTCGTCCAGGGAACCCGCGCATTCCCCGGCGGGATGGCGAAGCGCGACCTCGCCTACCGGCGGTGCCTGACCCGCCCGGTTGAGCACCATCCCGGACGCCCGGTACAGACCGTCCACGGTCGGGACCAGGTCGACCTCCAGCACCCGTCCGGGCATCGCGAAGGTCAGCACCCGCGGCTCCGGCTGCCCGGACCGGACCCTGGCCAGCGACTCCGCCGAGTCGCCGACGAGCTTCAACACCACCGGGTCCTCGATCTGCGAGCGCCGGGCCACGGCCGCGTACGCGCCCGCAAGGGCCTGCTCAGGAATGGGGTCGCAGGACTCGAACAGGTCGCGCAACCCCCGCAGCTCCGCAGGAATCCGCTGGATCATCCCGCCACCTCCTCCGGCACCTCGGCGGCCAGCATGCGTCGCCGCAACTCCGCCAGGCAGCGGCTCTTCTTCGGCCCGATCGTCCCGCGCGGCATCCCCAGGGCCTGGCTGACCTGCGCATAACTCGCCTCCGGCGCGACCGCCAGCACCCGCAGCAACTGCTGGCAGCGCTGCGGCAACTGGGCGAACGACTGCGCCAGCCGCGAATTCGTCATCGCCCGCAGCACCTTGTGCTCCGGATCCTCGGCGTAGTCCGGCGGCCCGAGGTCACCGGAATCCAGCCCGACCGGCGATTCCCGTTGCCGCGCCCGGCGCAATCGCATCGACTCCCGCCGCGCGGTGGTCACCAGCCACCCGGACAACGACTCCGGTTCGCGCAGCCGCCCCAGGTTCTCCGCCAGCAGCAACCAGGTTGCCTGGTAGATGTCCTCGGCGTCCGCGGTGTTCGCGGTGAACGCCCGCGACACGCCCCAGACCACCGGCGCGTTGCGATCCACCAGTTCCCGCCACGCCCCCTGATCACCGGCCGCCGCACGGCGAAGCAGCACCGCGGACGTCCCGTCCTCCCCGATCTCGTGCACGACCAAGCACCTCTCACCGTTCGCGATCTTCGTCCTCCCGCGTAATAAGAGGAACGAGGGGTGCGAACAGATTCACTTCGCGCCAATTACCGCTCGAACGGGTAATGCCGACGGGCAAGATCGCGTGCCTCGTTCGGATCGCGGCCCTCGCGCAAAGCATTCGCAGCGGCGGCAGCCACCTGCGGCGCGGCGAAGGACGTTCCGCTCCAACGCGCATAGCCGAACCGACGCCCGCCGCCGGGTGCCAGCCGCACGAAGCTGCTCGTCACGTCCACCCCGGTCGCGGCGGCATCGACCCAAGTCCCGGAATTGGAGAACCCGGCGACCGCGCCGTCGTCACCGGTCGCCGCCACCGCGATCACCGACGGCAGCGCGGCAGGCCAGAAAGGCCTGGTCTGCGCGTGATTCCCGGCCGCCGCGACCACGACGGTGCCACGCCAGTTGCGCAGTTCGCCGCGCAAGATCGGAGGGCACTCGTCATCCGCGGTGTGGCATCCGGCCGTCAGCACGACGACACCGATGCGTTCGCCGCGGGCCTCGGCCGAACGTCGCAACGAACGCAGCCCTGCCGCGACGGTGTAGTCGTCGGTGAACCCGAGCGAAGAAAGCACCCGGCGCGCCCGGATCACCACACCCGGTGCATGTTGCAGCACAACGCCGCTGACGAACGTGCCGTGCCCCGCCTGGCGGTCCTGACCGGCGTCGCCGTCGGCGTCCAATTCCTCCGGCACGGCCTCGAACCAGGGCCGATCCCGGAACCACGGATGCGGATCGAACCCCGTGTCGAGCACGCCGACCACGACCGGCGGATCCCACTGCCGCACCGGCGGTTCCGGGAGCACCGGCGCGGGCAGCGCATCCGCCCCGGTCCCAAACATCACCGGCGTGCCAAACATGACCGGACAACCGAAGTGCACGTGGTTGACGGCGACGTTGGCCTCCCGGGCGAGCTCGACGCACCGGTCCCGCTCCGCGCCGCGCAGCCGAACCCTCGCCAGCAGCAACTCGTCGTCGTGCTGCACGTCGTCGACCCAACGGCGGTACCGGTCGAGCACCGGTTCCAGGACGCTCGCTGGCGCGATCAGCTCGCCCCGCCGCACCAGGCACTCGCCGCTCCCACCGGGATCGTGCAGCAGCAGATCATGCCCGTAGGCAGCCCACACCTGCTGGAGTTCGCCTACGCTGAGCCGAATTTCAGCTTCTTGATCCACAGCGGACACTGTGCCGGGCGGCCCGTCCGTCCACAGCGGACACGCCGCCGTCGGTAGCCGACTCACCCGTCCGACGGCGCGTGAGATCTTTCCCACTAGCCCGATTGCGTGGAGAATGCACGACCGACCACCGATCTCGTCGCTGTTGGTGGCCCGAAAAGGCCACCGCAGGTGGTTGAATGCCCATACAGCGCCGATCACCCCCGGCGCGCCCGACGCCGACGCCGCGCCCTGCCGCGCGGACCCGACCGACAGGCGGTGGTAACCGTGACGGGAACCTGCGCGAAGCGCGGTCCCTGGTCGCGGCTCAGCGCGCTCGCGGTTCGGGCCGCGTTCATCGGTGGCCTGAGCATCTCCGGATGGCTCGGTGCGGCTGCCGTGGCCGATGCCGTCGAACTGCCCGAGAACGACCACCTCCGGGTCGAGGTGGAGCAAATCGTCCTCGACCCGGTGGGCAGCCCCGCCCCCGCGAACCCCGTCCCCGCGTCGCCCGAACTCGCATCGCCCGAACTCGACCCGGTGCGGGCCCTGGTCGAGAAACCCGAGATCGAACCGCCCCGCATCGACGCCCCGGCGCAGCCGAACACCGACCCCGACCAGCCCGCCGCGGTCGCCGACGAAACCAACAGCGCCCCGCCGGTGCCGCCGCCACCCCCGCTGCCGGTCCAGCAGCGCACCGCCGCGCCGACCAGTGACGACCAGGCCGCGCCGCGGCCGAAGCAGTCCCCGGTCCCCGATGCGACCGTTCGGATCATCCCGAAGCCACGGGGCCCGGACGCGTCAGCCCCGTCCCACGTCACCCCGCCAACCGAACCGGCACCGGAGCCTCCGGTGTCCCCCGCACCGGCCACCACGCTGTCCGCAGGATCGACCTCCTGGGGCGGTGGGCTGCGCGGCCTGCTGGTGATCCTGCCGGCCGATCCGAGCCAGTCCGGACCGGTGTCCACCGGCGTCGACAACCGGCAAACCCGGCCGACGACCGGCATCTTGTCCTTCGAACCATCGAAGTCGCCCGACTGACGCTGCGCCGAGCCGCTGCGGCGGCAATCCTGGGAAACATCCGCACCCACCAGCTCCGAGCCGGCCGTCTGCGCCCGGCCGGATCGGAATCGGGGCGCCCCGGCCCATCCCGGCATCGTCAGTGACCAGACGCAACGCCGAGGACCGGGCCCGGTCCCCAAAGCCCCGGTGCCGCAATGCCCCTGCGGCACCGGGGCGGCGCCCGAAACCGCCCGTCGGCACGACGAGGGGCCGTGCCGACGGGCGGCTCGCCGTTCAGAGGTCGCGCAAATCATGTGGTGAGGTGGGCGTCAGGCAAGCGGCGAAGCCGCTTCCCGCCCCCTCACAACTTGCGCCGCCGCAGGTTCTCAGGCTGTGCCCACCCCGCGTCGCGGGGTTTTTGGCGAGGCCAATCCCCGATGCCGCGTATTGCACATTCATGAGTCGGGGATCCCGGAGTCCAGACAGCGTCCGAGGTTCCGCCACCCGCACCGCCACGCAAGCAAATTTGCCGCACACCTGTTCTCAGGCGATCGGCGCCGTCAGGATGGTGTTGCCGGGACCTTCGGGCACCGATGCCGTCGCCGCGGCGAGGCGGCGGACCGCCTCTTCCAGCTGATCGCCCGGCAACGTGTACGGCACTCGCATCCAGCGCTCCAGCGACCCGTACACCGAGAAACGCGCCCCCGGTGCCACCCGCACACCGTGCTGTTCCGCGGCCACCGAAAGCCGGCTGCTGACCGGTGCTCCGATGTCGCACCACAGGGCCAGTCCGCCGTCAGGGACGCGGTAGCGCCAGTGCGGCAGGTGCTCGCGCAATGCCGCGATGAGGCAGTCGCGGCGCTCGATCGACTCGACGCGCCGACGCTCCAGCACCTGGTCGGCGTCCTGCAGCAGCTCCGCCAGCGCCAGCTGTTCGAGGATCGGGCTGCCGAGGTCCACTGCGGCGCGGCCGATCACCATGCGCTGCACGAAGTCCTCGGACGCGCGGATCCAGCCGAGCCGGAGGCCACCCCAGAACGACTTGCTGGCCGACCCGACGAGGATCGCCCGATCGGTGAATCCGGCCATCGGTAGCGGCGCTTCGGCGCCGGTGAGGTCGATCTCGGCGAGCGTCTCGTCGATGACCGCTGTCGTGCAGGTGCGGGCCAGCGCCCTGGCGAGCTGGGCCCGGCCGCCCGCATCCAGCCGGACGCCGGTCGGGTTGTGGAAGTCCGGGATCAGGTACGCCAGCCGCGGTGATGTCTGCCGCAGGTTCGCGGCGAGCAGCTCCACGTCCCAGCCATCCTCGACCATCGGCACCGCGACGGGGGTCGCGTTGAGGCCGCGGATCGCCTCCAGCGCGTTCGGGTAAGTCGGGTGCTCGACGAGCACACGTTCGCCCGGCGACACCAGCATCCGCAGCAGGAGCGCGAAACCGTGCTGCGCTCCGTTGGTAACGAGGATCTGCTCCGGGCCGGTCGGTAGGCCCCGCTTCGCGTAGCGCTCGGCGATCCGCTCGCGCAGCATCGGCAGGCCTTGCGGCTGGTAGCCGTGACCGGACAGCTGCTCGACGAACCGCAAGCGCGCCCGATCCACCGCAGCGCACAGTTCCGGCGGCCCGCCCGGCGTGGCCTGCGCGAGGTTCAGCACCTCGGTGCCCGCGGTCGGGAACCAGCCGCCGTGGGATTCGTTGTCGCGCACCTGGTCCGGCAGCTTCACCCACGACCCGGCGCCGCGCCGACTGGCTGCGAAACCGTCTTCCCGGAGCCGGTCGAACGTCCGCGCGATCAGGGTCCGGCTGACCCCGAGAGCATCGGCGAGCTCGCGTTCCGCCGGAAGTCGAGTCCCCGGCGGCAGTCGGCCGTCCAACGCCAGCTGCCGCAGCGCCGCAGCCAACGCCTGGGACGACGGGCGTGCTGTTCCCTCCCAGGCCCCGAGCAGCTCGACGAGCTTGCGGCCGTGGATATGCGCAGACGGGGCGAAGACCATAAGGCCAATTGTAGGTCATTGGCTATCGACTTTAAGGCCAATCCTGTTCTAGAAAGTCGTCATGGCCTCGATCTCGACTCCTGTGGACCTGTCACCGCTCTCCATCCGGACCCGCCCGCTGCTCCGGCTCGGGCAGCTCATCGGCGGTCTGGTGCTCTACGGCGCCAGCATGGGATTCATGGTGCGGGCGCAACTCGGCCTGGACCCGTGGGACGTGCTGCACCAGGGCCTGGCACAACGCCTCGGCTGGAGCTTCGGGGCGGTCACCGCGCTGACCGGTGTCGCGGTCCTGCTCGCCTGGCTGCCGCTGCGACAGCGGCCCGGCATCGGGACGGTCGCCAACGTTGTCGTCATCGCCATCGCGGTGGACCTAACTCTGGCCCTCACCCCACCGATCGACGCGCTACCGGGGCAGATCTCGCTGATGATCGGCGCCATCGTGCTCAACGGCTTCGCGACGGCAGTTTACGTCGGCGCGCGGCTCGGCCCAGGCCCGAGGGACGGGCTGATGACCGGCCTGCACAACCGAACTGGCTGGTCGGTGCGCTCGGTCCGCACCTTGATCGAGCTCAGCGTCCTCGCTGCCGGGTGGCTGCTGGGCGGCACGGTGGGCGTCGGAACCGTGCTCTACGCGCTCACTATCGGGCCGCTGGCCCAGTTCTTCCTGCGATTCGCGGCGGTCCGGGAGAAAAAAGATCTCTGCCCCTAGAGACATCCGGGATACCACGAAGTAGCATGGACGCCGTCCACCTGACCCCCAGGGGTGGACCTTGACGCCCCCGCACTCCCGGTAACCCCCAGGCCGGTTGAGCGCGGGGGCGTCCCTAATTGGTATCCGCCTCGTCTTGCGCAGCGATGCAGGTGGCGGAACCTCAGACGCCGCCTGAACTCCAGGAACCCTTCCACGGTCGCGAACGCGACCGGCTCTCGGTCAGATCGCGGCGATCGTGCCGGGTGCGCGTTCGGCCCGGCTCAGCGCCCGCAGCACGGCCGTCTGCCCGTGCCGGCGCACGGCCAGCTGCGAAAGCAGCGCGAGCACCGGATCGTAGACCTCCGGCGGCAGCTCCGGTGTGGCGATGCCCACGCTCGTCGCCAGGTCGTCGGAGTGCACCGCCATCTCCATCATCCGGGTGATCAGGAAGTCGTCGACGAGCAGCGTCCGACCGGAGAAGCCCACCTCCCGATCCGCCGGCACAGCACGCAACGCGGAACGGAGCTCCCGCAGGGCCGAGTCGATCTCCTCGATCAGCGCCGGCGCGCCCTTGGCCGCGATACCCTCGCTGAACTCGCGGAGCCGGACGTTAACCTCCGCGTCGACGTCGGCACCGAGCCACGCGCTCTTGGCGTAGTAGTCGGCGAGGGCCGAGGGGGCTGCCTGCGGCGCGGCAGCGGCCAGCACCCGTGGAACGACGAGGACCTGGAAGGCCAGGTGCCCGGTCAGCCCGCGAACGCTGAACTCCGCCAACGCGCTGGGCCGGTCCCACGCCGCCGCGACCGCCGGATCGCGCACCAGCTCCGCAGTCGAAGCTGCCGCCTGTAGGTAAGCGTCTCGGATTGCGCTCATTCGGCCACCATCCCGTGTCGCTGCCGTCGATCAAGCTACCGCCTAGGCACGACAGGCATCAGGTCGGTCGAACGCCGTCTCGAGCCCGGTGACGGCGAACGTTTCCGGACCAGTGCTCCAACGTCGCAGGCTGCCGACGGGCGGGAGCACTCACAGCGAGGTCTCGGCGAGCTTGCCACCCGACATCTCCAGGCGGCGGGTGGTTCGCACCGCGTCGAGCATGCGGCGGTCGTGAGTCACCAGCAGGAGCGTGCCCGCATAGGAATCGAGGGCCGACTCCAGCTGTTCGATGGCGGGCAGGTCGAGGTGGTTCGTCGGCTCGTCCAGCACCAAGAGGTTGACCCCGCGCCCCTGGAGCAGGGCGAGTGCGGCCCGGGTGCGCTCGCCGGGCGACAGCGTGGCGGCCGAGCGCAGCACGTGGTCGGCCCTGAGGCCGAACTTGGCGAGCAGCGTGCGGACCTCAGCGGACTCGGTGTCGGGCACGGCTGCGCAGAACGCGTCGAGCAGCGACTCCGAACCGTGGAAGAGCGCGCGGGCCTGGTCGACCTCACCGACGACGACGCCGGAGCCGAGCGCCGCGGACCCCGCATCCAGCGGGACGCGCCCCAGCAGCGCCCCGAGCAGCGTCGACTTGCCTGAACCGTTGGCGCCGGTGATCGCCACGCGGTCGGCCCAGTCGACCTGCAGCGTCACCGGTCCGAAGGTGAAGTCGCCGCGCCGCACCTCCGCTTCGCGCAAGGTAGCGACGACCGCCCCGGAGCGGGGCGCCGCCGCGATCTCCATGCGCAGTTCCCACTCCTTGCGCGGCTCCTCGACGACCTCGAGCCGCTCGATGAGACGCTCGGTCTGCCGTGCTTTGGAGGCCTGCTTCTCGGTCGTCTCCGAACGGGCCTTGCGGCCGAGCTTGTCGTTGTCGGTGCCCTTGCGGCGGGCGTTCTTCACGCCCTTGTCCATCCAGGCGCGCTGCATGTGCGCACGCGCCTCCAGCCCGGACCGCTTGTCCGCGTACTCCTCGTACGCCTCCCGCGCGTGCCTGCGCGCGACCGCGCGCTCCTCCAGGTAAGCGTCGTAGCCGCCGCCGTAGAGGTTGATCTGCTGCTGGACCAGGTCGAGTTCGAGGACCTTGTTGACCGTGCGGGTGAGGAACTCGCGGTCGTGGCTGACGACGACGGTGCCAGCGCGCAGTCCGCGCACGAACCTTTCCAGGAGTTCGAGGCCCTCCAGGTCGAGGTCGTTGGTCGGCTCGTCCAGTAGGAACACGTCGTAGCGGGACAGCAGAAGCGAGGCGAGGCCCGCGCGGGCGGCCTGACCCCCCGAAAGCGAAGTCATGGCCTGGTCGAGCTCGACGAACAGGCCAAGCGAATCCACGACGCCTTCGGCGCGTTCCTCCAGGTCGGCACCGCCCAGGCTCAGCCAGCGATCCAGGCTCGCGGCGTACGCGTCGTCGGCCCCTGGCGTGCCCTCCGTGAGGGCCTGCGTCGCCTCGTCCATCGCGCGCTGCGCCGCAGCGACGCCGGTGCGGCGGGCGAGGAACTGGCTCACCGTCTCCCCGGGCCTGCGATCTGGCTCCTGCGGCAGGTAGCCGACGATCGCAGTGGCGGGGGAAAGGCGCAGCTCGCCGCGCTCCGGCGCGTCGAGCCCGGCCAGCAGTTTCAGCAGCGTGGACTTTCCGGCGCCGTTGGCGCCGACGAGCCCGATCACATCGCCGGGGGCGACGACGAGGTCGAGCCCGGTGAACAGGGAGCGGTCGCCGTGCCCGGCGGCGAGATCAGAGGCAACGAGAGTCGCAGACATCAGACCGCCGAGAATAACAACAGCCCCGGAAGCCCCCGCGGAAAGCAAACCGGCCCCTACCAGTCCCGGCAGGGGCCGAATTGACAGGTCTTCGCGGTGGCCAGGGGCGGAGTCGAAGCGCCGCCCCCCGCCTTTCCACGACACCTGTGCCGAACGCGCCGGAGACCGGGAGATCCACGTCTTCGTTCTCCCGCCCCGCTCCTGAGCGCGGGCCCGGTCGTTCGGCCGGGCCTAGGCTGGAATCGGGCAGCGGTGGGAGGAGCGTCGATGGGTTCCGGGGACAGATCACCGCGCGGCGGCTCGCGCAGGTGGCCCTATCCGCAGCGCAGCGCCATCGAGCAGCTCGGCGACATGGACCGCGACGACGCCCTCGCCTTCATGCGCCGGACCGGCGACCTGCTAATGGTGCACAAGTTCGGCGTCGACGAGCTCATGACCAAGCTGCGGATCTGGAGCGAGGAATTCGACTACGCCCACGAGCACGATCCGATCGAGCACATCACCTCGCGGATCAAGCGCCCCGAGGCCATCGCGGCCAAGCTCGCCCGGCGCGGGCTGCCGGTCGACCCGGTGTCGGCCCGCGAACACCTCACCGACATCGCCGGCGTGCGCGTCGTGTGCCCGTTCATCTCCGACGTCTACCTCGTCCGCGATCTCATCCGCCAGCACCAGATTGAGATCGTGCAAACCAAGGACTACATCGCCGCGCCGAAGCCGAACGGCTACCGAAGCCTGCACCTGATCATCAACGTGCCGGTGCACCTGTCCGACCGCACCGAGCAAGTGGCCGTCGAACTCCAGCTGCGAACCATCGCGATGGACTTCTGGGCCGCCGTAGAGCACGAGCTGCTCTACAAGAGCGGGGGCGAGGTGCCGGAGAGCTTCACCGCCGAGCTAAAAGCGGCGGCCGAGGCCGCTGCCGGACTCGACGCTCAGATGTCTTCGCTGCACGAACGCAGCGAGAGGGAGCCCGGCTAGAGCCGGGAGCTGGACCGCAGCGCCAGCATGTGACGGACACGAGCCCCGTTCGGGTCAGCGTGAAGACCGCCCCGCCAAGTTCAAGCGGGAGGTGTCTCGACACCTTGGATTTAGTCACCGGCCGCGGAGTTGATCGCGCGGTTCCTCGCCCTTCGGAGCACCGGGCCGGGGCGGGAGCACAAACCACTGTTCTCCCGCCCCGGATACCTGGCCCCGCTAGTCCAGCGCACCGCGTACCGCGGTGGCTACAACTCCCGGGGCACGTCACACATCGTAGGTCTTCCAAGGATTCCCATCATCGTAGTAGGAACCCTTGACCGCACCGTTGGCCACACACCAGATCTCCATACTCGTAGGAATACGCGAGAGTGCAGTAATCCCAGTCTCCACGTTGGCCGTTCCTAGAATGTGGTTATAGGTCGTCCAATCGTGGTCCTTCGGCTCTTGGTACCAGCAGGCACCTTTGACCGCACCGTCCGGCGCCACCCACCAGATCTCCATAGTATCGGGACGACGCGAGAGAGCAGCAATGTGCCCCTTCAGGGATGCGGATCCTACGGGCGCAATCTCGTAGAGTTTCCAAGGGGCCTTCGGCTCTTCGTACCAGTACGCACCCTTGACGGCACCGTCCGGCGTCACCCACCAGATCTCCATATGGTCGGGACGACGCGAGAGAGCAGCAATACCAGTCTCCGCGTTGGCCGAATTTGCGTCGGGTGCAATGTCATAGGTCTTCCAAAGCCCTCCACCATCATAGTGGTACGCACCCTTGACCGCACCGTTCGGCGTCACCCGCCAGATCTCCATATGGTCGGGACGACGCGAGAGAGCAGCAATGCCGCGCTGCGACGTTGCGCGGTTGTTGACCACTGGAGTCGTAGTAGTCATTGTTTCTCCTTATGAATGAGCTTAGGGACTTTAGCCGGGATTCCTGATCACAATATTTGCGCATGGCGAACGTCACGGATCCCGACAACTTAGACGGATCCCGGGCAGTAGCTGCGTAATCGAGATTAGGTACTATCAAATTACCCGCACAACTCGTGGGCACACCACAACCCCCGGCTGCCATTCGTGCACGGCCAGTAATTCGAATCGCCGTGATCCGGGGTTTCGCCCGTCAAACTGCGCAACGTGCATACGAACCAACCCTGCCAGGCGACAGGGTTCCTAAATATCTTGCGGTAACACCATCACCCCCTCGACGAGTACCGCAACCAAAAAACTATCAGGAGGCCACCCCGTACGAAATGGCCGAAAGACCCTTCTTGCCAACTCGCAGCATGCCCCCAGCCTCCGGCGCGCACCATCGCATTCGCAAATTCTTCAAAGCTTTCAACCGTCCGCAAGAGCGGGATACCTCGGACAATGAGCTCCCGGGGCGGTAGCTCGACGGCAACGGTTCCGACGGGTCGCCCCAACAGGCCGAATCACGTCGATCGAGCCCACAATGACCGTTGAAGCAACGCCGGATTGATGTCGATGGCGGGGTCATTCCTCCGGCTTGGCCCGCAGCTCGCGGATCTGCTCGCGAACCTGTTCGACATCCCAGCGGTAGTGTCCGCCAAGCGTCGTCTCCGTCGGCTTGAGCAGACCTTCGCGGACATAGCGGGCCACGGTGCGCGGGCTGATTCCAAGCTCCCGCGCCACCTCACCCGAGGCGACCAGCCGATTCCGCGTCACACGTTCGACTGTCGCAGTTGACGCGTTTGTCTTCCTGTCAGCAGACTCGTTCGCGTCGTACGACTTGATTAGCGCACTTGACCGGCACGGGGTCGGCCCGGCCGCCAGCAACCGGGACCGGAAGCTGGCCAAGGTGCTCGGCGAGCGGCAGATGACCGCCGATCGTAAGGCCGCCGAAAGCCACGGCTACAAGTCCGCCACCACCAACACCGCCCAGATCCGGCGGTGGTGGGTGCGGACGCCACGCGCCAACGACGGCATCGCCACCGTCCCGTCCGGGCTCGTGGTGCTCGAGCTTGATCGCAAGCCCAAACCCCGCGCCCGCCGCGCACGACGTGCCCGAGCTCGTCACCAACGGGTTGGGCGCCCTGCACGCCATCGCCACCGCCAAAGGTGTGCCGTGGCCGGACGCTTCGAGAAATTCTACCGGCGCAGGATTGAGTCAGGGCTGAAGCCCGCGACGGCTCACCAGGTGCACCGGACCGCACGAACGGCTTTCGGCGAGGCTTGAGCTTGTCCGCCGCAGTGCCTGCCGGACTGCACCGACCATGCCCGGTGGTGCCCGCGACGAACCGGCGGCTGATCATCAGGCACGAGAAGGCTCAGGCCGCCGAGCGGGAGCGTGCGGGCACGGAGTGGCACGACGGCGAGTGGATGTTCACCCAGCCCAACGGCAAGCCGATCGATCCACGTCAAGACCTCGACGAATGGAAGGCGATCCTTACGGAGGCCGGGGTCCGCAAGGCGCGGCTGCACGACGCACGGCACACCGCCGCCACCGTGCTATTGGTCCTCGGCGTGCCCGACCGCGTCGTGATGGAGCTGATGGGTTGGTCGTCCGTCACCATGAAGCAGCGGTACATGCACGTCATCGACTCCGTCCGGAACGACGTGGCTGACCGACTGAACACCTACTTCTGGGGCACCAACTGAGACCCAAAACGCCCCCGCCGATCTCGGCAGGGGCGTTTTGGCTGGTCTGAGCGGTGGCCAGGGGCGGGGTCGAACCGCCGACCTTCCGCTTTTCAGGCGGACGCTCGTACCAACTGAGCTACCTGGCCGATAGCGTCGGCTCAATGCCGTTCGCCTTGGCGACCCAGACGGGACTCGAACCCGCGACCTCCGCCGTGACAGGGCGGCGCGCTAACCAACTGCGCCACTGGGCCATGCTTCTATCTTCAGTTGTCGTACCCCCAACGGGATTCGAACCCGCGCTACCGCCTTGAAAGGGCGGCGTCCTAGGCCGCTAGACGATGGGGGCTTGGCCGATTCGAAACCGACCCGGCCTTGCCTCCAACCGGCTTTCCCCTTTTCGGAGCGCCCCGTTGGCAGTGATGAAAGCTTACGACATGCCTCCAGGGCCCCCAAGGCGGGGGGTCCTTTAAGTCGCACGGCACCCCCTCACGACGTCGATCCGACGCGGGCCCGCCGTCGATGATAGCCAGTTGACCTGCCGCTTTGTTAGATCTTGGCACGCCATCGCCCACGCGAGGCGACCAACACCCAGCACCCCGCGAGGCGAGGCTCGAACCCGAAAACCGAGCAAATCGGACAGATCGCGATTTTGTGATCCGCGCCTCAAGATCGATCCGTCGGTTCGGGGTTCGCGCGCCAGTCCTCCCGGGCAACCCCGGCGAGCACCACGCGCCAGATCTCGTCGAAGCGGTCGGCCAGCCCCACCGGTTCGTCGCCGACCGCGTACGCGCCCACCAACGCCGTGTAGAGCACCCTCGCCGCCTCGGCCGGATCGGTGCCGGGGCGCAGCTGCCCCGCCGCCGCGGATTTCCGCACCAGCTCGTCGAGCACCGCGTACCAGCCGTCGGACTCCGCCCCGATGCGCTGACCGGCCAGCCGCTGGCCGACGCGCAGGACCACGTCGTGCTCCAGCCTGCGGGCAGCCTCACCGCTCAGGCCGACCAGCGTCGACAGCGGGTCCAGGCTTCGGCCGAGCCACCGCTGCCGCATCTCGGCCAGGCTCACCAGGTACTGCCGGGCCAGCGCCTCAGCCACCGCCTCCTTGGCCGTGAAGTGGAAATAGAAGGCGCCCTTGGTGATGCCGGAGCGCCGCAGGATCGAGCTCAGCGTGGCGGCCCCGTAGCCGATCAGGTCGAACTCCTCCGCCGCGGCGGCCAGTATGGCGCGACGGGTGAGCTTGGCCCGGTGCTGCTGCGGCATGACACGACTCCGGCACGAAGAAGTCGTCCGCGATCCGCCGCCCGAGCGACGCGGTCCACGAACGGATGATCAACTACGCCACCGGAAGTTACCGCGAATCCGACCATCCCACCCACCGGGTTCGAGCCGGCGCCGACTTGCCGACACCGCTCGACGAACGCCCCGAAAGCGCACCTCGGCGGCACGGCGGACTCCCGGTCAGCGCGCGACCGGCGGCTGTCCGTCGTCGTCGGGCGCCAATCCCAGCATGTCCAGCAGGAGCTTGCAGTCCTCGGCGTTCTCCGCGCTGCGGGCGACCGCCATCCTGGCCCGGTGCACCTGCTCCGACGAGATCCGCGAGGGCTCGCCGGTGCGCGGCGCGGGCACCGCTGACGGCGGCCGCGAGGACCCGTCTTCTTGTTGCCACAAGAACTTCCGTACGTCCAGTGACCCGTACATGACGCCTCCCCGGCCTCGGGTTCCGGGCGCAATTTATCCACAGGTTGTCAACACCCGCAGCCCCCCAGAGAGTGATTTGACGTCGACGCAGAGTAATCACGTGGGGGAACTCGATCCACTTCGGATATTGCCCTGGTCACACCCCTCGGAGCCACCCCCGCCACGATCGTCCACACTGGACGTTCGGGACAGTTTGCGGCGGAATCCGCATCGAGTCGTGGCAGAAATCTGCCAGGAAGGAACTTTCATGAGCAGTCAAACGTTCGTCGTAGGCGGCATGACGTGTGGCCACTGCGCCAAGTCGGTCACCGAGGAGCTCTCGGAGCTGCCCGGCGTCAGCGACGTGCAGGTCTCGGTGGAGAGCGGGCAGGTCTCGGTGACCAGTGAGCAGGAGCTCAGCCGGGACGCAGTGGCGGCGGCCATCACCGAGTCCGGGTACACGATCGCGGAGTGGCCCAGCGCGAACTGAGCGGCCGACCGGGATGCCGCAATCCTGCGCCGAAAGCTCCCCACAACGGCCTGCGACGTGCCACAATCGGTCGGCTGACAGACCCCCGGTCAGCATCTGTGGAGATCCCCTCCGGCCCCCGCGTTCCTCCCCCTGGCGCGGGGGCCCTCCGCTTTCTCAGCACGATCGCGAAAGCGCAGGTGTGAGCACTTTTCTGCGACTCGGCGAGCGGTGATAGGGCTCACAGCGACTCGCGGGTCGCAACACAACCGTTATCGTGTGCCGGTGGCTCTAGGACGAACCAAGACCGGCCGACGGCAGCAGAAGTCTGCCCAGCCGGCCGAACCGGATCATGAGTTCGAGTCGTACCTGGCTGCGCTGGCCCCGGAGGAGAGCGTCGAATCCACCGGGTCCGGACGCCGCTTCGGTGCCTCACAGGTCTACCAGCTGCGGCTGCCCCTGATGGCCAACGAGCGCCTGCGGGAGCTCGCGTTCAAGCAGGGCACCTCGCCGGCAGCGCTGGCCCGTGACTGGGTGATGCAGCACCTGGCGGACGCCGACGAGGAGCCGGTGCAGAGCGGCCCTGCACCGAGCGGCCAGGGGCCGGTGTGGCCCGGCGAGGACACGCAGCAGGGCCTCCGGCCCGCGCCGGAGTACGACGCGCAGGCAGGCTACGACGCGCAGGCAGATTACGACACGCACGCCGATTACGACGCGCACGGCGATAACGACGCGCACGCCGATTACGACGTGCCGACCGGTTACCCCGGCATCGAGCAGACCGACGAGATCACCGTGCCGCAGAAGCGGTTCCGGCGCTGATCCCCCCGAAACCCGACCCAACCCCCGACCACTGACCTGATGGCTGGCGGAGGCCGCCCCCGAGGCCTCCGGCGGCCTTTTCTCTCAGGTCGGCAGGCCGAGTTCCCGGGCGATCAGCATGCGCTGGACCTCGCTGGTGCCCTCGCCGATCTCCAGGATCTTGGCGTCCCGGTAAAAACGCCCGACCGGCGTCTCGTTCATGAACCCGTAGCCGCCGAAGATCTGCGTGGCGTCCCGGGCGTTGTCCATCGCCGCGTTCGACGAGACGAGCTTGGCGATCGCGGCCTCCTTCTTGTACGGCTCGCCGCGCAGCATCCGCGATGCCGCGTCGTAGTAGGCCAGCCGCGCGGTGTGCGCGCGCAGCTCCATGTCGGCTACCTTGAACTGCATGGCCTGGTACTCGCCGATCTTGCGGCCGAAGGCCTCTCGTTCACCCAGGTAGCGCAGGCATTCGTCGACGCAGCCCTGAGCGAGGCCGACGCCGAGAGCGGCGATCGCGACCCGGCCCTCGGTGAGCGTCGCGAGGAACTGGGCGTAGCCGCGGCCGCGCTCGCCGAGAAGATTCGCGGCGGGCACCCGGCAGTCATCGAAGGACAACGCATGGGTGTCGGAGGCGTTCCAACCGACCTTCGAGTACTTCTTCGCGACAGTGAAGCCCGGGGTTCCGGCGGGCACGATGATCGTGGAGATCTCCTTGCCGCCGTTGGGCTTCTGCCCGGTGACGGCGGTGACCGTGACGAGGCCGGTGAGGTCCGTGCCGGAGTTGGTGATGAACGCCTTGGAGCCGTTGATCACCCACTCGTCGCCGTCGAGCACCGCCGTGGTGCGGGTGCTGCCCGCGTCGGAGCCGCCGCCGGGCTCGGTCAGGCCGAACGCGCCGAGGATCTCACCGGCCGCCAGGCGGGGCAGCCAGGTGCGCCGCTGCTCGTCGCTGCCGAACCGGTAGATCGGCATGACGCCCAGCGAGACCCCGGCCTCCAGGGTGATCGCGACGGACGAGTCGACGCGCGCCAACTCCTCCAGCGCCAGGCACAACGCGAAGTAGTCGCCGCCCATGCCGCCGTGCTCCTCGGGGATCGGCAGCCCGAACAGACCCATCCGCCCCATGACCTGCACCAGCGGGTATGGGAACTCCTCGCGTTCGTAGTAGTCGCCGATGACCGGGGCGACTTCCTTGCGGGCGAAGGTCTGCACGCTCTCGCGCAGGGCTTCGTGCTCTTCGCTGAGCCGGTGATCCACCATCGTTCAGGCCTCCTCTTGAGCGGCGAGGACAGCCAGCGGCTGGTCGAGTCCGACCGACTGCCCCTTCCTGGCGTGCACTTCGGTGACGACGCCGTCGATCGGCGCGGTGACGGTGTGTTCCATCTTCATCGCCTCGACGACGAACAACCTCTGTCCGCTGTGGACTTCCTGGCCGGGGCTCACATCGGCGACCAGCACAGTGCCCGGCATGGGGCTGGTCACCACGCCGTCCGACCGACCGGCGGCGCCGCCGCGCTCGGCGAGGAGGCGGTGCTCGGTGAGCGCCCAGGCGTGGCCGTCTGCGGCGAGCCAGGTGGTGCCGTCGACGTGCGCGTAGCGGTACCTGCGGGTGCGGCCCTGGTAGGTGACGGTCAGGGTGTCGCCGTGCGCTTCGACCGAGGCCCGGTGGACCGCAGTTTCAATTGAAACTGCCGTCGCCGGGGCACCTCTGGGCCCAGTTTCAATTGAAACTGCCGTTGATGGAGCACCCCCGGGCCCAGTTTCAATTGAAACTGCGGCGTCTTGGGCACGGCCTCGCAACCGGACGCGGACCTCCTCTGCCGGGCCGGCGAAGCGCCAGGTGCTCCAGGCCGGTTCGCCGAGCCGCCAGCCGGCGGGGATGTCCCACGGGTCGACGACCGGCTCGGTCGGTTCGGCTGCGAGCAGCCGCTCCAGGGCCGCGGCGACGTAGGCGTCCTCCGGTGTCGTGTTGCTCTCGGCGATGAGCGAGTCGAGATCGCGCTCGACCAGGCCGGTGTCCAGGCGGCCCGCCAGGACGTCGTCGTGCCTCAGCAGTGCGCGGAGGAACGCGACGTTGGTGTGCAGGCCCAGGACCGCCGTGTCGGCGAGGGCGGCGTCCAGTCGGCGTAGCGCATCGGCCCGGCTCGGCGCCCACGCGATGACCTTGGCCAGCATCGGGTCGTAGTCCGATCCCACACGCCCGCCCGCGCGCACCCCGGAATCGACCCGGACGCCGGGGCCGGACGGCTCGTGCACCGCCATGACGTCGCCGCCCGTCGGGAGGAAGTTGCGGGTCGGGTCCTCGGCGTAGACGCGGGCCTCGACGGCGTGACCGTCGATCGACAGGTCCTCCTGCGCCCAGGGCAACGGCTCTCCCCCGGCCACCCGGACCTGCTGTTCGACGAGGTCGACGCCGCGTTCCCCGCCGACGGAGGTGACGAGTTCGGTGACCGGGTGCTCGACCTGCAGGCGGGTGTTCATCTCCATGAAGAAGAACTCGTCCGGGCGGTCGGCGGAGACGATGAACTCGACGGTCCCCGCCCCGACGTAACCGACCGAACGCGCCGCGTCCACCGCGGCGGCACCGATACCGGCGCGCGTTTCGGCGTCCAGCAGCGGCGAAGGGGCCTCCTCGACGATCTTCTGGTGCCGCCGCTGCAGGCTGCACTCGCGCTCGCCGAGGTGCACCACATTGCCGTGCGCGTCCGCCAGCACTTGGACCTCGATGTGCCGCGGGCGGGTCACGAAGCGCTCGACGAACAGCGTGTCGTCGCCGAACGCCGAGCGGGCTTCGCGGCGCGCGGAGACGATCTGGTCGTCCAAGGCCGACTCGTCGTGGATCAGCCGCATGCCCTTGCCGCCGCCACCGGCGGATGGCTTCAGCAGTACCGGGAAACCGATCTCGATCGCCGCCGCGTGCAGATCGGCGTCGGTCATGTCCGGCTCGCTGCGGCCGGGCACCACCGGGACGCCGGCGGCGGACACCGTTTGCTTCGCGCGGATCTTGTCGCCCATCGACTCGATCGCGGTCGCCGGCGGGCCGATGAAGACGACGCCCGCCTGCGCGCACGCCTCGGCGAAGCCGGCGTTCTCGGCGAGGAACCCGTAGCCGGGGTGGATCGCCTGGGCTCCGGTGCCGCGCGCGGCGCCCAGGATGCGCTTGCCGTCGAGGTAGCTTTCGGTGGCCGGACTCGGTCCGATGTGGACGGCGGTGTCGGCCTCGGCGACGTGCCGCGCGCCGCGGTCGGCGTCGCTGAACACCGCGACGGAGCGGATGCCCAGCCGCCGCAGCGTCCGGATCACGCGCACCGCGATCTCGCCCCGGTTCGCCACCAGCACCGTGTCGAAGTGCTGCATCGTCACCCCTTCGCATTGCCGAACGGCAGGATCACAACGTTTCGCCTGGTCAACACCCGTGAACACGTTCGGTCGCCCCAGCGACCCAAAGCACACACGGCCTGCTTTTCTTCGTCTTCCAAGCACCGAAGGCACTTGGCCCACCTACCCAACGTGCACCGCCGCGGGTTCTCAGAAATCACATCCGGAACACGCCGTAGGAGACTGGTTCCAGCGGGGCGTTGGCCGCCGCCGAGATCGCGAGGCCCAGGACCGTCCGGGTCTGCTTCGGGTCGATCACGCCGTCGTCCCACAGCCGGGCCGTCGCGTAGTACGGGTGGCCCTGGTGCTCGTACTGGTCCCGGATCGGCTGCTTGAACGCCTCTTCGTCCTCGACCGACCAGTGCTCGCCGCGGGCGTCCAGCTGGTCGCGGCGCACCGTCGCCAGCACCGACGCCGCCTGCTCGCCACCCATCACCGAGATGCGGGCGTTCGGCCACATCCACAGGAACCGCGGCGAGTACGCCCGGCCGCACATCGAGTAGTTGCCCGCCCCGAACGAACCGCCGATGACGACGGTGAACTTCGGGACACGGGCGCAGGCCACCGCGGTGACCATCTTCGCGCCGTGCTTGGCGATGCCACCCGCCTCGTACTCCTTGCCGACCATGAACCCGGAGATGTTCTGCAGGAACACCAGCGGGATGGACCGCTTGTCGCACAGTTCGATGAAATGCGCGCCCTTGAGCGCCGACTCGCTGAACAGGATGCCGTTGTTGGCGATGACGCCGACCGGGTGCCCGTGGATGCGGGCGAAGCCGGTCACCAGTGTCTGGCCGTAGTCGTGCTTGAACTCCGCGAACCGGCTGCCGTCCACGATCCGCGCGATGACTTCCCGCACGTCATAGGGGGTGCGGCTGTCGGTCGGGACCGCGCCGTAAAGCTCGTCGGGGTCGACCGCCGGCGCCTCCACCGGCGCGACGTCCCACGGCCTGGCCTCGCGGGGCCCGAGCGTGCTGACGATCGAGCGGACGATGCGCAGCGCGTCCGCGTCGTCGGCAGCCAGGTGGTCGGTGACGCCGGAGGTGCGCGAGTGCAGCTCGCCGCCGCCAAGCTCCTCGGCGGTCACCTCGGCCCCGGTCGCGGCCTTCACCAGCGGCGGACCGCCCAGGAAAATGGTCCCCTGCTCACGGACGATCACGGCCTCGTCGCTCATCGCCGGGACGTAGGCACCACCCGCGGTGCACGAGCCCAGCACGGCGGCGATCTGCGGGATACCACGAGCGGACATCGTCGCCTGGTTGAAGAAGATCCGGCCGAAATGCTCCCGGTCCGGGAACACGTCGTCTTGCCTGGGCAGGAAGGCACCGCCGGAGTCCACCAGGTACAGACAGGGCAGGTTGTTGTGCAGCGCGACTTCCTGCGCGCGCAGGTGCTTCTTGACCGTGATCGGGTAATACGTGCCGCCCTTGACGGTTGCGTCGTTGGCGACAATCACGCATTCCCGCCCGGACACCCGGCCGATGCCGGTGATCATGCCCGCCGACGGTGCCTCGCCGTCATACAGGCCATGCGCGGCCAACGGCGAGAGCTCCAGAAACGGCGAGCCTCGGTCGAGCAGCGCGTCCACCCGGTCACGAGGCAGGAGCTTGCCCCGTTCGACGTGCCGGATGCGGGCCTTCTCGGGCCCGCCCAGCCGGGCGCGACGAAGCTGGGTGTTGAGGTCGTCGACGAGTTTCGCATGCTGCTCGGCGTAACGGGCGAAGTCCGCCGAGTCCGGGTCCACCGCCGTGCGCAGGGCGGGCGCATCCATGCGGGCACACCTTCCACCGGAGTTAGTCATCGTTAACGCGACCGATGTTAACGACAACTAACGCGTTTCGTCTAGCATCGACGTCGATGTCCACCGATGCAGCCAAGCCGTCCCGCCGCGAGCAGATCCTCACCGCCGCGGCGGAGAAGTTCGCACGCTTCGGCTTCCACGGGGTCGGCATCGACGACATCGGCGCGGCCGTGGGCATCTCCGGGCCCGCGCTGTACCGGCACTTCCGCAGCAAAGACGCGATGCTCGCGGAACTGCTCACCGGGATCAGCGACCGGCTGCTGCTTGGCGGCCAGGACCGGGTGGGCACCGCCGAGGACGCGCGCGACGCGCTGGACCGGCTGGTGCGCTGGCACGTCGAGTTCGCGCTGTCCAACCCGGCGCTGATCACCGTGCACATGCGCGACCTGGACAGCCTGGCCGACACCGACCGGCACAAGGTCCGCGAGCTGCAGCGCAGCTACGTCGAGGTCTGGGTGGACGTGCTGTGCCAGATCCGGCCGGACCTGGACCGCCCGACCGCCCGCGCCGCCGCGCACGCGGTGTTCGGCCTGATCAACTCGACCCCCTACAGCGCCCACCTGGACGTCGAAGCGATGTCCCTGCTGTTGCGCCAGATGGCGCTCGGCGCCATCGACAGCACGGCCTGACCGGCGGTTCCGTCGATTGCGGCCCACCGGGGCCGGGTTGAGACTGGGTGGATTCCGGCTCTGATGCCCTCGCGATGCCGCAGGAGACTGGCATGGCAACTGTCAGGATCGAACCCACCCAGGTTCCGACGCGGTCCCGGACCGCCAGGCGCCCGCTAAAAGGTCAGCGCCTGATCCCGTGGCTGCGCACCACGGATCCCAAGGACATCGGGATCCTCTACCTGATCGCCTCGTTCTTCTTCTTCATCGTCGGTGGCTCGATGGCGCTGCTGATCCGCGGCGAGCTGGCGCAACCGGGCCTGCAGTTCCTGTCGCAGGAGCAGTACAACCAGCTGTTCACCATGCACGGCACTGTCATGCTGCTGCTGTTCGCCACACCGATCGTGTTCGGCTTCGCCAACGTCGTGCTGCCGCTGCAGATCGGGGCGCCGGACGTGGCGTTCCCGCGGTTGAACGCGCTGTCGTTCTGGCTGTTCCTGTTCGGCGGGTTGATCGTGCTCAGCGGGTTCCTGCTGCCGGACGGCGCGGCCGACTTCGGCTGGACCGCCTACGCGCCGCTGTCGCGCGGGATGTTCAGCCAGGGCCTGGGTGGGGACGTGTGGGTCCTGTTCGGCGGGTTGATCGTGCTCAGCGGGTTCCTGCTGCCGGACGGCGCGGCCGACTTCGGCTGGACCGCCTACGCGCCGCTGTCGCGCGGGATGTTCAGCCAGGGCCTGGGTGGGGACGTGTGGGCGGCGGGGCTGATCCTCAGCGGTCTGGGCACGATCCTGGGCGCGGTCAACATGATCACCACGCTGGTGTGCCTGCGCTGTCCCGGTATGACGATGTGGCGGATGCCGATCTTCTGCTGGAACATCCTGGCCACCAGCCTGCTGGTGCTGATGGCGTTCCCGATCCTGGCTGCCGCGCTGTTCGGGCTCCTGATCGACCGGCACCTGGGCGGGCACGTGTTCGACCCGGCCAACGGCGGGGCCATCCTCTTCCAGCACCTGTTCTGGTTCTTCGGCCATCCGGAGGTCTACATCGTCGCGCTGCCGTTCTTCGGCATCGTGACCGAGATATTCCCGGTGTTCAGCCGGAAACCGCTGTTCGGCTACACCGGTCTGGTGTTCGCCACGCTGCTGATCATGGGCCTGTCGATGCTCGTGTGGGCGCACCACATGTTCGCCACCGGTGCGGTGCTGCTGCCGTTCTTCTCGTTCGCCACGTTCCTCATCGCGATCCCGACCGGGATCAAGTTCTTCAACTGGATCGGCACCATGTGGCGCGGCCACCTGACCTTCGAATCACCGATGCTGTTCGCGGTGGGGTTCATGGTGACGTTCCTGCTGGGCGGGCTGACGGGCGTCATCCTCGCGTCACCGCCGCTGGACTTCCACATCACCGACACCTACTTCGTGGTCGCGCACTTCCACTACGTGCTGTTCGGGACGATCGTGTTCGCGGTGTTCGCCGGGATGTACTTCTGGTTCCCGAAGATGACCGGCCGGATGATGGACGAGCGGCTCGGCAAGCTGCACTTCTGGCTGACCTTCATCGGGTTCCACGGCACATTCCTGGTGCAGCACTGGCTGGGCAACGAGGGCATGCCGCGGCGCTACGCCGACTACCTGACCTCCGACGGCTTCACCACGCTGAACGTGGTGTCGACCATCGGCTCGTTCATCTTGGGAGCCTCGATCCTGCCGTTCCTGTACAACGTCTTCACCAGCTACCGCTTCGGCGCGGTGGTGACCGTGGACGACCCGTGGGGACACGGGAACTCGCTGGAATGGGCCACGTCGTGCCCGCCTCCGCGGCACAACTTCACCGCGCTTCCGCGCGTCCGGTCGGTCCGGCCGGCGTTCGAGCTGCACTACCCGCATATGACCGAGCGCATGGACATCGAGGCGCACGCCAGCCTGCGCCGCGACACAAATCATTCGTAATTTGAACGATTCATGGTTGGTAGAGTATTCGGTGTGGCAGCAGAGATCCCCAAGGCAGGCGTCGCGTTCCTCCTCACCCAGCTGGGCACGCAGGCCGCAACGAAGTTCGCCGAGCGTGTCAGCGCGCTCGACCTGACCCCGCCCCAGGTCGGCATGCTGCGGATGATCGCCGCGCATCCGGGGCTGAGCCAGCAGACGCTGGCCGGGAATCTCGGGATGCTGCCCAGCAAGGTCGTCACGTTCGTCGACGACCTAGAGGGCCGCGGCCTGGTCACCCGCACCCGCAGCACCCGCGACCGCCGCGTCCACGAGCTGACCCTCACCGAGGAGGGCGCCGAGCTGCTGGACAAGATCCGCGCCGTGGCTGCCGCGCACGAGGCCGACTTCTGCGAGGCCCTCGACGCCGACGAACGCGCCCGGCTCCAGTCGCTCCTTGAACGCTTGACCGAGAGCCACGGCCTGACCCCGGGTGTCCACCCCGGTTACCGCACCATCCGCTGACGTACTACCAGCGCGGTACCGACCAGTACGCCCCAGGGCAGACGCGTCGGCGAGGACTCATCCGTACCGTGAGTGCGTGAACCAGCACGCGCGGCCCAGGCAGGTGTGGCTGGACGTCCTGCCCGCGGCGATCGTGTACGCGATCATCGTGGGCACGTCGATCGTGAACCGGCCGGCAGAGCTGCCGTGGACCGCCGGGTTCGGCGCTGTCCTGTGCGGCCTGCTCGTCTTCCGGCGGCGTTGGCCGATCCCGGTCCTGGTGTGCACCGGCCTCAGCTCGGCGGTCTACCTGGCGTTCGGCGCGTCGCCCAGGCCGCTCCTGCTCACCGCCTTGGTGGCGCTGTTCACAGTGGCGACGTTGTCCGAACGGCGAACGGCTTGGACGGCGGGGGCGATCACCGCGGCGGTGCTCGCCGGTACCTCGCTGCTGTCCGCCTCGTGGCCTTGGCTGCTCCCGGACGTGCTGGGCATGCTCGCCTGGTCGGGCATGGCCACCGCTGCCGGGGACGCAGTGCGCAGCCGCCGGGCTTACGTGGCGGAGATCGAGGAACGGGCGCGGCGCGCGGAGCAGAGCCGGGACGACGAAGCGCGACGGCGGGTCGTGGAGGAGCGGCTGCGCATCGCACGCGAGCTGCACGACGTGCTCGCCCACCACATCGCGTTGATCAACGTCCAAGCAGGCGTGGCCGCGCACATGCTCGACAGCGAGCCGCAGCAGAGCCGGACGGCGCTGGCGCACATCCGGACCGCGAGCCGCTCGGCGCTGGAGGGCCTGCGCACGACGGTCGGCCTGCTCCGGCAGGACGGCGAGTCGGCCGCGCCGACGGCACCGACCGCGGGGCTCGCGCAGCTCGACGACCTGATCGACGCTTTCCGCAGCGCCGGGCTGGTCGTCGAGACCACCGTCGAAGGCGCCGCCGCGACGCTGCCGGACGCGGTCGACCTGGCTGCTTACCGGGTGATCCAGGAATCGCTCACCAACGTGCGCAAGCACGCCGGGCCGGCGACCGCCACCGTGCGCCTCGGCTACCTCGGCACCGAGCTGCGGCTGTCCATCGTCGACGACGGCTGCGGGACGTCCGAGGCGAGCGCCGGGGCGGGACACGGCATCATCGGCATGCGGGAGAGGGTGACCGCGCTCGGCGGTCGGCTGGCCGCCGGTCCGCGCAGCGCAGGAGGTTTCCAAGTGCAGGCATGCCTGCCGTTGTCGAACGGCGGCCGGTCGTGACCATCCGCGTGCTGCTCGCCGACGACCAGTCGCTGGTGCGGGCCGGGTTCCGGGTGCTCATCGATTCGGCACCCGACCTGGCGGTCGTCGGCGAGGCAGCCACCGGGCGGGAAGCGGTCTCGCTGGCCCGCAGCACCCGCGCCGACGTGGTGCTGATGGACATCCGGATGCCCGACCTGGATGGGCTCGCCGCGACCCGCGAGATCACCGCCGACGAGGACCTGGCCGGGGTCCGGGTGCTGGTCCTGACGACCTTCGAGATCGACGATTACGTGTTCGCCGCGTTGCGGGCGGGCGCGAGCGGCTTCCTCGGCAAGGGCGTGGAACCCGAGGCGCTCATCGACGCGGTCCGCGTCGTCGCGGGCGGCGACGCCCTGCTCTCGCCGCTGGCGGTGCGCAGCCTGATCGCCCGGTTCCTGGCGCAGCCGGAGCGGCTGGTCGATGCCGATCCGCAACGGCTCGCGGTGCTGACCGCCCGGGAACGCGAAGTGCTGGCGCTGGTCGCCGCCGGGCTGTCCAACGAGGAGATCGCGGAGCGCCTTTTCGTCAGCCCGCTGACCGCGAAGACCCACGTCAACCGGTCGATGATGAAGCTCGGTGCGCGGGATCGCGCCCAACTGGTGGTGATCGCCTACGAAACCGGCCTGGTCCGCCCCGGCGGCGCCGGACCAGGCGGGACCTGACCCGGAAGTCCGCGATTTCAATGGAAACTGGATGTCGAATTTCCATTGAAATTGGGCTCTTGTGATCGATTAGTGGGCGTGTGGCCTGGGGTTGGGTCCGGAAGATGAAGGCACGCCGTCGCTTTGGGCTAGGTTGTTGGTTGCGAGATCAACAAGCTGATCAGGGAGCGAACGACGTGCCGGATGTCAGTGTATGGCGCGCGATGGCGGGTCTGGACGACAGGACCGTGATCGAGCGTGTGGCTTTCGAAGAAGGCCGTCCTGGCCGCACTGAGCGGGTAGTGCTGCATGTGCGGCCCAGCCGCCGTAAGGGCGAGCATGACCGGTGCGGCCGGTGCGGTCGGAGAAGCCCTGGATACGACGGCGGGAGGCGCCGTGAGTGGCGGAGTGTGGATTGCGGGCTGACGCAGATGTGGCTGGCAGCCGACGCGCCCAGGGTGCGCTGTGCCGAGCACGGGGTGACTGTGGCTCGGGTGCCCTGGGCTCGGCATGGTGCCGGGCACACGCTTGTCTTTGACGCCCAGGTGGCGTGGCTGGCGGTGCGAACCTCGAAGTCAACCGTGCGGGAGTTGCTGCGAATCGCATGGAAAACGGTCGGGTCGGTCATCGACCGGGTCTGGGCCGACATCTCCGCTGAGATCGACCTGCTCGACGGGGTCCGCAAGATCGGGATCGACGAGGTTTCCTATAAGAAGAACCATCGCTATCTGACGATCGTGGTCGACCACGACACCGGTCGGGTCATCTGGGCCGCGCCGGGCCTGGGCGCCGCCACGTTGAGCACGTTCTTCGACGAACTCGGACCCGAACGCACCGCGGCCTTGACCCACGTCAGCGCTGACGCGGCGCACTGGATCGCCTCGACGGTCACACAACGCGCCCCGCAAGCGATCTTGTGCGCCGACCCGTTTCACATCGTGGCCTGGGCCACCGACGCCATCGATACCGTCCGCCGCCAGGAATGGCGTGCCCTCAAAGCACTCGCCGACACCGAACGCGCAGAACAGGACCGTCGTGTCGGCCGCCCCACTGCCGATGATCCGAAGCCGGAAACCCCACGGCAGGACCTGGCCAGGGAGTTCAAAAACGCCCGCTACTCCCTGCTGAAAAATCCCGACAACCTCACCCAGGACCAAAGCCTCACCCTGAAGTGGATCACGGCTTCCAGCCCCCGCCTCCACGAGGCCTACGCGTTCAAAGAGAAACTCCGCATCGTCTTCCAAGCCAGGGGTAAGCAGGGCAAACGCATCCTCGACGCCTGGATCAAAGAGGCCGGGCGCAGCACCCTGGAACCCATCCAGAAGCTCTGCAAGTCCGTGGTCCGCATCCGCGCGTCCATCGAGGCCAGCCTGGAGCACGGGCTGTCTCAGGGCCTGATCGAGTCCACTAACACCAAGATCAGACTCTTCACCCGCATGGCCTTCGGGTTCCACACGCCCCAGGCCCTGATCGCCCTCGTCATGCTCAACCTCGGCGGCCCGACACTCACCCTCCCCGGGCGCACTTAACCCACACATACGTCAGGAGAGCCTGAAATTGCAGAAGTTGTCCACAAGTGTCGGGGTGTCGTGTGCGACACGCCGACTACCAGGGGTACTGCGTTCGCAGTACGTCGAGGTGTCCGCGTTGGGCGGACGCGAACTTCGTTCGGAACGACCATCGTGGACACCGGGCGACCGGCCACTGCCGCCTGGTCACCCGTGCTGCGCATGCCGCGGACCGACGCCGAGCGGTAGCGAGCGCTGCGGCGGCGCGGAGTGAGTCCCACACCGCGAGCGGACGACGCCGCTCCCGGAACCGAACCTGCGCGGATTCGGTGGTTCGGCCTGCCCAGCGGTTTGGCGGCGGGCGAACCGGTCCGCGCGCCCGCCGACTGAAGGAACACCCCCGACATGTCCGCACTGGCCAGGCTGAGCCTCGTCCACCGGAGCCTCGTGGCGCTTATCGCGCTCGTGGTGGCCGGGTTCGGGGCGGTCGCCGTACCCGCGCTCAAGCAGCAGCTGCTGCCGCCGATCGAACTCCCGATGGCCTCGGTGGTGGCCGCCTATCCGGGCGCCTCCCCCGAAGTGGTCGAGCAGCAGGTCACCGTGCCGCTGGAGGACAGCCTGCGCGGCGTTCCCGGCATCACCGGCACGACGTCGACCTCCCGCGAGTCGTCCGCCTCGGTGCGGGTGGAGTTCGAGTACGGCACCGACATCGACGCTGCGCTGGGGCAGCTGCAGCGTTCGGTGTCGCGGATCGAGTCGCAGCTGCCGGAAGGCGTCGAGCCGCAGGTCGTCGCGGGCAGCACAGCGGACCTGCCGGTCGTGACGCTGGCCGCCACCTCGCCCGGTGACCAGCAGCAACTCGCTGCCCGGTTGGACGGGCGGGTCGTGCCGGAGCTGGAGGGCATCGACGGGGTCCGGGACGCCTCCGTGTCCGGAACCCGGCAGCAGATCGTCACGATCGCCCCGGACAATGCGAAGCTCGCCGCCGCGGGGCTGTCCCCCAGCGCGCTCAGCACCGCTCTGCGCGCGGCCGGTTCGCCGGTGCCCGGCGGCACGTTGACCGAGCAGGGGCAGACGCTGATCGTGCAGACCGGACACGCGCCGAGCACCGTCGAGGACCTGCGGAACCTCTACCTCAGCCCCAGCCAGGCCGGGCCCAGACAGCAACCCGTGCGGCTGGGCGACGTCGCGGAGGTAACCGCCGAACTCGCCGCCCCGACGTCGCTGACCAGGACAAATGGCCAGCCGAGCCTGGGTGTGTCGGTGACCATGAAGCCCGACGGCAATGCGGTCACCATTTCGCACGAGGTGCGCGACCGGCTGCCGGAGCTGACCACCGCGCTCGGTCCGGGTGCCGCCCTGACCGTCGTCTTCGACCAGGCCCCGGCGATCGAGAAGTCGATCGAGAGCGTGACCACCGAGGGCCTGCTCGGGCTGGTCATGGCGGTCGTCGTGATCCTGGTGTTCCTGTTGTCGATCCGATCCACGCTGGTCACCGCGGTGTCGATCCCGCTGTCGGTGCTGATCGCGCTGATCGCGCTGTGGACCGGCGACCTGTCGCTGAACATGCTCACGCTCGGCGCACTGACCATCGCCGTCGGCCGCGTGGTGGACGACTCGATCGTGGTGCTGGAGAACATCAAGCGGCACCTCTCCTACGGCGAGGACAAGCGCCGGGCCGTGCTCGGCGCGGTGCGCGAGGTGGCCGGGGCGGTGACCGCCTCGACCCTGACCACGGTCGCCGTCTTCCTGCCGATAGCGCTGGTCGGGGGCATGGTCGGCCAGCTGTTCAACTCGTTCGCGATCACCGTCACCGTGGCGCTGCTGGCGTCGCTGCTGGTGTCGCTGACGGTGATCCCGGTGCTGGCGTACTGGTTCCTCCCAACGCCCGCGCGGCACGTCGACGCCGAAGCCGTTCGCCGCGAGGCCGAGGAGCGCGAGCAGCGCAGCCTGCTGCAACGCGTCTACGTCCCGGTGATCGCCTTCGCCACCCGTTTCCGCTGGAGCACAGTCGCGATCGCCGTGGTGATCCTGATCGGCACGCTCGGGTTGGTTCCGCTGCTGCAGACCAACTTCCTCAGCCCCGCCAACCAGAACACGCTGCGCATCAGCCAGCAGCTGCCCGCCGGGAGCAGCCTGGAAGCCACCGATGCGGCGGCGCAGCAGCTGGAGAACGTGCTCGCCGACTTCCCGGAGATCGAGTCCTACCAGGTCAGCATCGGCGGCGCGGGCGGACCGTTCGGCGCGATCGCCAGCCTCATGGGCGGCGGCAGCGGCGCCTCGACGGCCAGTTTCTCGCTGACGCTCGCCGAGGACGCCGACTCGACCGAACTGTCCGACGAGATCCGGAACCGGCTCGCCGGGCTGACCGACGCGGGCAAGATCACCCTCGACCAGGACGGCGGCGGCGTCGGAGGCACCAAGCTGCAGGTCATCGTGCAGGGCTCCGACCAGACCGAACTGGCTGCGGCGGCGGACGCGGTGCAGCGCGCGATGAGCCAAACCCCGGGCGTCAGCGATGTCAGCAACAACCTCGGCGACAGCGCGCCGCGCATCGACGTCAACGTCCGGGACGCCGACGCCGCGCGCTACGGGCTGACCGAGGCGACCATCGGGCAGGCGGTCGCGCAGGCGATGCAGGGCACCACGCTGACGCAGCTGACGATCGACGGCACGCCGCACGACGTGGTTCTCCGGGGCGGCGACGCGCCTGCCGGGCTCGATGAGCTGCGGGCGCTCCCGCTGCCTACCGCCACCGGCACGGTGCGACTCGACCGGGTCGCCGATGTCGGCCAGGTCGACGGGCCGCAGGAGCTCACCCGCACCGACCGCGACCGCAGCGTCACCGTCAGCGGCAACGTGACCGGAGCGGACCTCGGCGCGACCACCGCCGACCTCCGGGAACGGCTCGCCGGCCTCGACCTGCCAGCCGGGGCGACCTACGAGATGGGCGGCGTCAGCGCCGACCAGGAGGAGGCGTTCGGGCAGCTCGGCCTGGCCCTGGCGGCGGCCATCGCGATCGTCTTCCTGATCATGGTCGGCACTTTCCGCAGCCTGGTCCAACCGCTGGTACTGCTGGTGTCGGTGCCCTTCGCGGCGACCGGCGCGATCGGGTTGCTGCTGGTCACCGGAACCCCGCTGGGCGTGCCCGCGCTGATCGGCATGCTGATGCTGGTGGGCATCGTGGTCACCAACGCGATCGTGCTGGTGGACCTGATCAACCAGTACCGGGCGGACGGGGCGAGCATCCGGCAGGCCGTGATCGACGGTGGTCGGCGGCGGCTGCGCCCCATCCTGATGACCGCGGCGGCCACCATCTTCGCCCTGCTCCCGATGGCCATCGGGATCACCGGCGGCGACGGCGGGTTCATCGGCAAGCCGCTGGCCATCGTCGTCATCGGCGGGCTGGTCAGCTCCACGCTGCTGACCCTGGTGCTGGTGCCGACGCTGTACACCGTGGTCGAGACGGTCAAGGAGAACGCGCGGCACCGCCGCGAGCAGCGGCGGGCCCGTGCCGCGGCGAACGGCGCTGCCGAGCCGGCGGCCGTGCTGCTGGCGCAGCTCGAGCGGGAGAACGCCGAGCTCCGCCAGAGCAACGAATCGCTGAAGCAGGACTCCGTGCGGCTGACGAAGGAACTCGAAGGGCTCCGCCCGCAGGAGAAGTGATCGCGATGCCGTGCGCCGGGCGCGACCCGGCGCACGGCAGGTCACCCAGCGGAGACGGGTTCGGAGCGTTCGGAGCGGGCCTCGGGCCAAGGGCGGGATCGGTCCGCGAGCTTTGCCATCCTCCGGGCGGCTGGAGTTATCCGTCGGATTCCAACTAGCAACGCTAGTTGGCTGCTCCCCGGCGCCGGGGTTCCTGCTGCATAGACCCGCCCTACGACTGGAGGTCTCCACAGACGCCACGGGGCACAGCGGAACCGCCTCGCGGTTGTGCACCACGCACAGATAAATTCCATTGTGGACGAACGTTTTCCCCTGCCTGCTAGGCCAAATGAGCGGTTCCCGACGTGGCGCGGTTCATATCCACTTCGGGAACAGCGGGGCTCCGGACTACTGTTGAACCCGTCTGGGGAGCGCCAGTGACAACCGCTTCCTGAATCGTTCTCGAACACCGGAATGTGACGCGCACCGCTGTGCGCCCGGCCGACGAGAACGCGACAAACCGTCCGGCACGTTCGTTTCAAGGGGAGACTTCCTTGCCCATTGCCCTGTTGGCCCTGGCCATCGCCGCATTCGGGATTGGAACGACCGAGTTCGTGATGATGGGCCTGCTGCCCGAAGTCGCCACCGACCTGCAGGTGTCGATCCCGGACGCCGGAGGCTACATCTCGCTGTACGCGCTCGGCGTTGTCATCGGCGCACCGCTGCTGACCATGCTGGGCATGCGGTTCAAGCGCAAGACGTTGCTGCTCAGCATGCTGGTGCTGTTCACCGCCGGGAACCTCTGCTCGGCGTTCGCGCCGACGCACGACCTGCTGCTCGGCGCCCGGTTCCTCGCGGGCCTGCCGCACGGCGTGTTCTTCGGCATCGGTGCCGTGGTCGCCGCGAGCCTGGTCGCCACCGACAAGCGCGCCCAGGCCATCTCGATGATGTTCATCGGGCTCACCGTGGCGAACATCGTCGGCGTCCCGGTCGGCACACTGCTCGGCCAGGCACTCGGCTGGCGCTGGGCATTCGGCCTGGTCGCGGTGATCGGCGTCATCGCGCTGGCCGCGGTCGCGGCGCTGGTGCCCGACCAGCCCAAGCCCACCGACGTCAGCGTGCGCGGCGAGCTGCGCGCGTTCCGCCGCCCGCAGGTCTGGCTGGCGTTCGCCGTCGTCGTCTTCGGCTTCGCCGCGACCTTCTCCTTCTACAGCTACATCAAGCCGGTGCTGACCGACGTCACCGGCTACACGCCGACCGCGGTCACCCTGCTGCTGGCGCTGTTCGGCGTCGGGATGACCGTCGGCACCGCGGTCGGCGGGCGGCTCGCCGACCGGGCTCCGATGAAGACGCTTTACATCTTCCTCGGCGCGCTCGCGGCCTGCCTGGCGCTGTTCGTGGTCACCTCGCACAGCGCGGCGCTGGCGCCGATCACGGTGTTCCTGATCGGCGCGACCGGGTTCGCGGCGATCCCCAGCATCCAGGCGCGGATCCTGGACCAGGCCAAGGAGGCCCCGGCGCTGGGCTCGGCGAGCATCCAGTCGACCTTTAACATCGCCAACTCGCTGGGCGCCTACCTCGGCGGCGTGGTGATCGCCGCGGGCCTGGGGTTGACCGCGCCGAGCTGGGTGGGAGCCCTGCTGGCGGTGGTCGGCCTGGGCTTCGCGCTGGTGTCCGGCTGGCTTGACCGGCGGCCCCAGCGGTCCGAGGTCCTGGTCTCGCACCGCGCCGTGCAGTCCACCAAGTCGATCGAGGTCGGCTGAGGGCTTCCCGCTGGGCAGATCCGCTAGCCGGGGCTTACCGCACCGAATACGGTGACCGCAAGGCGAACACCAGCCCGCGATTCTCGGGACGAACAATCCGACATCGGTGGAGGAAGACACCCTCATGACACAGGTTCCGAACATCACGCTCAACACCGGCGCAGCGATGCCGCAGCTGGGCTACGGCGTCTTCCAGGTCCCGGCCGACCAGGTCGTCGAGCAGGTGCTGGCGGCACTGGAGGCCGGGTACCGCAGCATTGACACGGCCGCGATGTACGGCAACGAGGAGGGCGTGGGCAAGGCGATCGCCGAATCGGGTCTCAAGCGCGAGGAACTGTTCGTCACCACCAAGCTCTGGAACGACTCGCAGGGCTACGAAAGCACGCTGACGGCCTTCGACGAGAGCCTCACCAAGCTCGGGCTCGACTACGTCGACCTCTACCTGATCCACTGGCCGGTCCCGGCCAAGGACCGCTACGTCGAGACTTGGAAGGCGTTCCAGCAGCTGCACGCCGACGGCCGCGCCAAGGCGATCGGGGTATCGAACTTCCAGATCCCGCACCTGCGCCGGTTGTTCGAGGAGACCGACGAGGTGCCCGCGGTCAACCAGATCGAACTGCACCCGAACCTGCCGCAGGCCGAGCTGCGCGCATTCCACGCCGAGCACGGCATCGCCACCGAGGCGTGGAGCCCGCTGGGTCGGGGCAAGGGCCTGCTCGACGATGCGTCGCTGGGTGCGCTGGCCGAGAAGTACGACAAGAGCCCGGCGCAGATCGTGCTGCGCTGGCAGGTCCAGCTGGGCAACATCGCGATACCGAAGTCCGTCACGCCCTCGCGGATCAAGGAGAACATCGAGGTCTTCGACTTCGAGCTCGCCGATGATGACGTCGCGGCCATCACGGGGCTGAAGACCGGCGTCCGCATCGGCCCCGACCCGGACGTCTTCGGCGGCTGACCTGCAGCCCGGAAGCCCTCCTCGCCGACCGGGCGGGAAGGGCTTCTTACTGCCGCGAAATCGCCGACAGGTTCAGGCGACCTGGACCTGGGGTTGCCGGGCGAGGCGAAGGACATCGCTGCCGGAGCGCAGCGAGGCCACCTGGCTGCGCGTCGCCAGCCACCTCGGGAACCTCGCCAGGCGCTGCAACGGGGTGCTGCGCTGCGCCGAAGTCAGCGCCGCGGTGCGCGACACCTTCAGCGCGCGCGGTCGCCGCTCCTGCTCGTAGGCCCGCAGCAGCTCCGCCGGTTCGCGGTCCACATTGGACAAGAACTGGGTGAGCAACCAGGCGTCCTCCAACGTCTGGTTGGCCGCCTGCGCCACGGCGGGCGGCATCGCGTGCACCGCGTCGCCCAGCAGCGTGCTGCGCGGGCCGCCCCAGACCTGCGGCACCTTGTGCCGGATGTGCGGGAAGAACCCGAGGTCGTCGTCGGTGACCGAGGCCAGCAGTTCCTCAACCGGGTCCGGCCAGCCGCCGAAGACCTGCCGCAGATCGGCGACGGACAGCACCGGGTCGCCGTCCTTCCAGGGCATGTCGAACCACCAGTGGAGCAGCCCGTCGCTGGTCGGGATGAGGCCGCAGTGCGCGTTGCGGCCAGCGATGTTGAGCGTCTGGTGACCATGCGCGATCGGCAGGTCGCTGCGGGTCAGGCCCTGCCAGCTGGCCCAGCCGGTCGGCCGCGCCGGGTCACCGCCCAGCACCTCGCGGCGCACCACCGAACCCTGGCCGTCGGCGCCGATCAACACGTCCCCGGCGGCCGAGCCGCCGTCAGCGAACTCGACGACGACGTGGTCCGGGTGCTCGGTGACGCCGACGCATCGGCGGCCGAAGTGCAGCACACCCGGCGGCAGTGCGGCGGCCATCTCCGCGATCAGCGTGCGGCGGGGGATCTGCACCGTCGGCGAGCCCAAGCGCTCGGTGACCTCGCCGAGGTCGGCCTCCCAGAGCAGCCGACCGGTTTCGGTGACCGACCGGAGGCTGTGCAGCGGACGGCCCGCCGCCTCGATGTCGACGCCGAGTTCGCGCAGCGCAGCGGTTCCGTTGCTCCACACCGTGATGCCCGCACCGGTGGTCCGCAGGGCGTCCGCGTGCTCGAAGACCTGCACGTGGTGGCCCTTGTCGATCAATCCGTTGGCGATGGCGAGTCCCCCGACTCCGGCCCCGATCACGAGAACCCGCATCGTCTCCATCCGTCATCCCCGACGTCGGTTATCGAGCTCGAGTTTATCCACTCGACCGGAAATACCGAATTGTCCTTGCTCACACACAGCGAACATCCCGATTGCCTGGCCAGCGAAGATGGTTGAAATCACGACTAGGCACGATCGCATTCGCAAACTATGTTGCGTGCATGAGCCCGCGCGTCGCACCCCCGTTCCGCGCCGACCACGTCGGCAGCCTGCTCCGCCCGCAGCGTCTTCTCGACGCCCGTGACGAACACGCAGCAGGCCGCATCGACGACGCCGAACTGCGCCGGATCGAGGACGAGGCGATCACCGAAGTCGTCGCCATGCAGGAAGAGGTCGGCCTGCACGGCGCCACCGACGGCGAGTTCCGCCGCAGCTCGTGGCACATGGACTTCCTCTACCAGCTCGACGGCGTCGAGAAGGTGGCGGACTCCGACCTCAAGGTGCAGTTCCACAACGAGCAGGGCGACATCGAGTTCGCCACCCCCGGCCTGCGGGTGACCGACCGGATCGGGCTGAGCTCGACGATCTTCGCGGACGCGTTCACCGCGCTCGCCGAGCGCGTGACCACCGCAACACCGAAGCTGACCATCCCGTCCCCGGGCATGCTGCACTACCGCGGCGGCCGGGCGGCCATCGACGAGACCGCGTACCCGGGCCTGGCCGAGTTCCGCGCCGACCTCGCCGCGGCCTACCGCGCCGAGGTGCGCGCGCTGGCCGATCTCGGCTGCCACTACCTGCAGCTCGACGACACGAGCCTGGCGTACCTGAACGACCCGAAGCAGCGCGCGCAGCTGGCCGCGCGCGGCGACGACGCCGAGCACGCGCACCTGCAGACCATCGCGCTGATCAACGACTCGCTGCGTGGCCGGCCGGACACGCTGTCGGTCACCACCCACCTGTGCCGCGGGAACTTCCGGTCCTCGTGGGTCGCCGAGGGCGGCTACGACTTCGTCGCCGAGGCGCTGTTCAGCGAACTCGAGGTGGACGGGTTCTTCCTGGAGTTCGACGACGCGCGCTCCGGCGGCTTCGCGCCGCTGCGGTTCGTGCCGAAGGGCAAGGCCGTGGTGCTCGGGCTGATCACCACCAAGCGCGGCGAGCTGGAGTCGAAGGACGCGCTAAAGCGCCGGATCGAGGAGGCCGCCAAGTACGTCGACCTCGACCAGCTGTGCCTCTCGCCGCAGTGCGGCTTCGCCTCCACCAAGGACGGCAACGCGCTGAGCTACGAGGAGGAAGTGGCGAAGTTGCGACTGGTCGTGGAAACCGCCGCCGAGGTTTGGGGCTGAGCCCGCTCGGACCGGCAGGGGGCACTCCACAGTTTCAATTGAAACTGTGGACCCCGGGGTGGTCCGCGAGGTTTCAATTGAAACTGGGGACCACCCGCGGCCGGCGCGGGCGTCAGGCGGCTTCCAGAAATCTGCCTGCGACCAGGCCGGGATCGTCGGCTCCGTCGAACCGCACCCAGAGGACCGGACCGCCGAAGACTTCAGGGAGACCGGTGGCGGTCTCCACCACCGTGCCGACCTGATCACGGAACCGGCCGAACGTGGCGCGCACCCGCGTGCCTGGTTCAAACGGGCTCGATGATTGCTCCATGAGGGGGGACGTTACGTGGCCGCGGCCCACAACGGAAATCGCCACCTCCTCGAGCCCGGATCACCGCGCTGACCTGCACAGTTTCCGGAATGGGAGGATGCCCCGGAGCGCGCTGCGCCGCCGTGGCGGGCGTCACTGGACAAGGGAGACCGATGCGGACGATCAAGCGGCCGGGTGAGCACGAGCTGGAGGTGAAGAAGTCTCGTTTCCTGTGCGCGCTCGCGCGGGTGACCACCGAGGCGGAAGCGCGGGAATTCATCCAGCAGCGCCGCCGGCTGCACCACGACGCGCGGCACCACTGCTCCGCGTTCGTCCTCGGCGACTCCGGGGAGTTTCAGAAGTCCAGCGACGACGGCGAGCCGGCGGGCACGGCGGGTGTGCCGATGCTGGAAGTGCTGCGCCGCAACGAGATCACCAACGCGGTCGCGGTGGTGACCCGCTACTTCGGCGGGATGCTGCTCGGCGCGGGCGGCCTGGTGCGCGCCTACGGCGGCGCGGTGTCGGCCGCGCTGGACCACGTGGGCCTGCTCGAACGCCGCCCGGTCCGCACCGTGACGACCACGGTGGACTACCTGCTGGCCGGAAGGCTGGACAACGACCTGCGCTCGGCGGGATACCAGGTGGCGGACACGGACTACCAAGCCGAGGTCCGCTTCCGCATCAACGTCCCGGAGTCCGAAGTGGACACCTTCCGGACCTGGCTGGCGGAAGCCACGGGCGGGGCCGCCGAAGGAGAGCTGGGCGACCTCACCTACGCCGAAATGGAACCCTGATCCCGTACCGCCGTTCGGCCTAATATTTTGGCGACGCGTACCGGGGCCCGTTCGAAGAAAGCGTGGCTCGGCTGCGGGAAGAACACCCCGAACTCGCGCAAGCTGAAACGCAGCGTTCAACGCCTCGAACAGCGCAAGTTGTTCATTGCGATCGTCGCCGTCGGCCACCGCTGTTACTCGAGATCATGATTCGCGATCTGGTGCTGTGCCCGCAGGCTGATCGTGGCCGTCGAAACCGGAGACAGAGTTGCGTAGTCATGAACGTTACGGCCCCTCGATCTGAGCGCGAAACCCAGCAAGTCGCTCAGTCCACTGTGTACGTTCCGAAGAGGCGGTCCAGGTGATAGTCGATCGATCTGATCGCTTCTTCGCTAGTGCGTTGCCCCAGGAGCAGGCCCACCGATAGGCCGTCCGGGATCAGGAGCAGGGCTTCGGCTTCTCTTTCCGGGTTCCGGTCGGCCGGCAGTTCTCCGGCTTCCTGCGCGAACCGGAGCTCGCCAGCCACCCATGCTTCCAGTCGCGGCCACTGCTCGCGGTAGTGCTCCGCCAATTCCGGCGACGCCAGTGCTCGCAGGAAGAACGCCACGTGCGTCAGGTACTCCATGCGGCTGTCGTCGGACAACGCCAGCATCTCGAGCATCAGCGTCCGCATCACCACCCGCGCCTCCGGCCGCGTCGGCATGCTCGTCAGCTGCCCCACGATCCGCTGCTCGGCGCGTTTGTTCACGTGGTTCATCGCGAAGGTCAGCATCTCGTCCTTCGACTTGAAGTAGTGCTGCACCGCGCCCATCGAGACGCCTGCTTCCGCCGCGACGTCACGCAGGCTCACCGCTTCCAGGCCGCCTCGGCTGGCCAGCCGCATCAGCGCCTCGGCGATCTGGATCCGCCGGGCCTCGTGGTCCACCTGCTTGGGCACGCTCCTGCACCTTTCCAATGCGACCGCATTGCAAACCGACCGATCAACGGTTTACCATGCACTTGCATCGTAACGCTCCGTAACAGCGGAGGCGAGTTCGTACGACTGGGGAATCCATGACCGACCTACAGCAAGCACCCACCTCCAGAAGGATCACCGCGATAGACGTCATCCGCGGCGTCGCCATCCTAGGCACGCTGGGTACCAACATCTGGATCTTCACCGACCCAGAAGGACCCGCCGGCTCGCTGACCGCGGTGGCCACCGGGACGATCCCCGCGAACATCGAGGCGGCCATCCGCTTCCTCGCCAACGGCAAGTTCCTGGCGCTGCTCACGCTGCTGTTCGGCATCGGCCTGGAACTGCAGTACCGGTCGGCGCTGCGGCGGCGCGGGCGCTGGCCCGGCTGGTACCTGTGGCGGGCGGCGCTGCTGTTCACCGAGGGCCTGCTGCACTACGTGCTGATCTTCGAGTTCGACGTGCTGATGAGCTACGCGGTGACGTCGATGCTGGTCGCGTACCTGATCGGCCGCAGCGAGCGGGCGATCAGGGGCTGGACGATCACGATGGCCTCGCTGCACGTCGCGTTCATCGGCGTGTGCACGTTCGGCCTCCTGAGCGGACACGCATCAACCGGCGGTGGCGGCGAGCCGTCGCAGCTGTACGCCTCCGGCAGCTACCTCGACCAACTCTCGTCGCGGATCGCCGACTGGGGGACCTACCGGAGCGAAGCGATCTTCATCATCCCGATGTCCACGGCGCTGTTCCTGATCGGCGCCCGGCTGTACCGCGCAGGTGTGTTCGCGCCCGAGGGGCAACGGCTGCGGAACCGGCTGATGCTGTTCGGGTTCGGCCTCGGCGTGCCGTTGAACCTGGTCACCGTTTACGCGGGGCACGGCTGGTTCATGGTGGACCGCTACATCCTGCCGCCGATCATCGCGCTGGGCCTGCTCGGCCTGATCCCCTCGGTGGTCGGCGCTATGCGCGGTGCCCCCGGGCCGCTGCACCGGGGACTGACCTCGGTCGGCCGAACGGCGTTGTCCTGCTACGTCTTCCAGAACCTCGTGGCGACGATCCTGTGCTACGGCTGGGGATTCGGCCTGGCAACGCGCTTCGACTGGGCCCGCCCGTGGTGGGTCCTGGTGATCTGGGCGGCGATCTGCGCAACGTTCATGGCCCTGTCGACGTGGTGGCTCCGGCACTTCGAACGAGGCCCCCTCGAAGCGGCCTGGAACTGGGCCTACAAGCTCCCCCAACGGTGACCACGGGGCCGTGAGTCTTGGTCAGCCATAGCAGGCAGCTATGGCTGACCAACAGACTCACGGCTTTTGACCGGCCAAAACGTCCGTCACCTGCGGAAGTGATCCGCCTTCACAACAGCGAGGAACCGCGCCCAAGCCCCCGAGACACGGCTAACGTCCCACCGTCCCGATCCTTCGTGTCCCTGACGCCCACCAGCCCCGGGGCGAAGCCGACCTCGACGCAACCCGTGTTGCGGCCGTTGTAGGTGCTCTTGCGCCAGCTTGCTAACGGGTATGTCATGCCGTCTCGCTTTCGAACCTCACCGCGTAGTTAGCGATGAGCCGCGCCGACTGCTCCGGGCTCATCGCTACGTCTCCGAGCTTGCTGATTGTCGCTCGGAACGGGGGGGTCTTCGGCAGGCTCGTTCAGCAGCAATCCTGAGTTGTGCGCCCCGACATATATGTTCGCGTTGCCCCGGACGAACTCCTAGCAACCCAAAAGACCAAGACCGGGGTGGCCAGGTCCACCTTGCGCCGTGGCGCTGCCGACCAGCATCGTCACAGCTCCGGGGACTTCCGTTGGAATCGCAGGGCATTGCAGGCGAAGACGCTCGCGGCTCCCAGGACCGCACCAAGGAGGTACCCCGCCAAGACGTCGTGCGGGTAGTGGACGCCGACGAAGATCCGCGAAAACCCTTCGAGCAGCGCGAGAAGCACCACGATCGCCGTGATGCGGCGCCACAGCATCGCCAGCGCCACGGCGACGGCTGCGGCCGTCGCCGAGTGGCCGCTCGGCAAGGACCAGATGCTAACGTCGGCGCAGTTCTCGACCGTGCCGCCCGGGATCGTCATCGCCCGGCACGGCCGGTCCTGCCTGCTGAAAGACGTCCTTGACCAACCCGGCGGCCACCCAGGCGGCCCCGCCCGCCAGCAGCGGCGCGACCAGGACCGCCAGCCGCCGGTCCGCTCGCCACCACGCGACCAGCGTCAGCAGCGCGAACACCGCCAGCAGCGCCTGGGTGCCGAACAGCGCGAGGGCGTGCACCCAGTGCGGTGTCGAAGTCGCCCACTCCGCGATCGCCAGGTACCACTCCGCGCTCAGTTCCAGCAGACTCCGCACCAATCCGACATTACCGACCGGCGGCCGCCCCGTTGGCTACGGATCATGATAAGGATTGCGCGACGGTGTGGACATGTTCGGTGAGACGGTTGAAAGTTGCTGTCTTCGCCTGCTTTCCGACGGTTGGTGTGCCTTACCCTGACTCGGCTGGGTAGTCGACTAGGAGGTGGTCGTGCGTTCACTTCTCCTCGTCAGCACCATCATCGCCACGCTCGCATCCCCGGCCCACACCAGCGAACGGGAGTCGCTGGATCCGCTACTCCGGTCGGCCGCCGAGCGCGTCACCACATCGGACACGGTGGCGGAGGCCAAGTGGGGCACCGGCCAGCCGATCGACGACCCGGCGCGGGAGCAGCAGGTACTCGACGCCGTCGCCCGCAAGTCGCTGGAGCTGGGCATCGACCCGGAGGAAGCGAAGCGGGTCTTCCGGGACCAGATCGAGGCCAGCAAGCTCGTCCAACGCGCCCTGCACGAACGCTGGGCGGCGCACCCCGACGAACGGCCGGCCGAACGCCCCGACCTGGGCGAGATCCGGCCGATCATCGACCGGCTGAACGACGAGATTCTGCTGGAACTGCGCGATACCCGGCAACTGCGCGAACGTCCGGCCTGCGACGGTCAGCTGACCAGCGCCTTCCAGCACGCCCGGACCGACCTGCGGCTGAACTGCCTGCACCAACTCGGCCTGACCCGGGCGATCCCGTCGATCTGCACCCGCCCCTGACCCCAACACCTGCTCCCGGCGCCTGGTCCCAACACCTGGTCCAGTGCCTGGTCCCGGTGCCTGGTCCCGGTGCTATGACCGCAATTTCAGGCTCTCCTGACGTATGTGTGGGTTAAGTGCGCCCGGGGAGGGTGAGTGTCGGGCCGCCGAGGTTGAGCATGACGAGGGCGATCAGGGCCTGGGGCGTGTGGAACCCGAAGGCCATGCGGGTGAAGAGTCTGATCTTGGTGTTAGTGGACTCGATCAGGCCCTGAGACAGCCCGTGCTCCAGGCTGGCCTCGATGGACGCGCGGATGCGGACCACGGACTTGCAGAGCTTCTGGATGGGTTCCAGGGTGCTGCGCCCGGCCTCTTTGATCCAGGCGTCGAGGATGCGTTTGCCCTGCTTACCCCTGGCTTGGAAGACGATGCGGAGTTTCTCTTTGAACGCGTAGGCCTCGTGGAGGCGGGGGCTGGAAGCCGTGATCCACTTCAGGGTGAGGCTTTGGTCCTGGGTGAGGTTGTCGGGATTTTTCAGCAGGGAGTAGCGGGCGTTTTTGAACTCCCTGGCCAGGTCCTGCCGTGGGGTTTCCGGCTTCGGATCATCGGCAGTGGGGCGGCCGACACGACGGTCCTGTTCTGCGCGTTCGGTGTCGGCGAGTGCTTTGAGGGCACGCCATTCCTGGCGGCGGACGGTATCGATGGCGTCGGTGGCCCAGGCCACGATGTGAAACGGGTCGGCGCACAAGATCGCTTGCGGGGCGCGTTGTGTGACCGTCGAGGCGATCCAGTGCGCCGCGTCAGCGCTGACGTGGGTCAAGGCCGCGGTGCGTTCGGGTCCGAGTTCGTCGAAGAACGTGCTCAACGTGGCGGCGCCCAGGCCCGGCGCGGCCCAGATGACCCGACCGGTGTCGTGGTCGACCACGATCGTCAGATAGCGATGGTTCTTCTTATAGGAAACCTCGTCGATCCCGATCTTGCGGACCCCGTCGAGCAGGTCGATCTCAGCGGAGATGTCGGCCCAGACCCGGTCGATGACCGACCCGACCGTTTTCCATGCGATTCGCAGCAACTCCCGCACGGTTGACTTCGAGGTTCGCACCGCCAGCCACGCCACCTGGGCGTCAAAGACAAGCGTGTGCCCGGCACCATGCCGAGCCCAGGGCACCCGAGCCACAGTCACCCCGTGCTCGGCACAGCGCACCCTGGGCGCGTCGGCTGCCAGCCACATCTGCGTCAGCCCGCAATCCACACTCCGCCACTCACGGCGCCTCCCGCCGTCGTATCCAGGGCTTCTCCGACCGCACCGGCCGCACCGGTCATGCTCGCCCTTACGGCGGCTGGGCCGCACATGCAGCACTACCCGCTCAG
>NZ_GL877879.1:2231347-2262296 GCF_000194155.1 Saccharopolyspora spinosa NRRL 18395 | reverse complement strand
GATCACAAGAGCCCAATTTCAATGGAAATCCGAGGCTCGATTTCCATTGAAATCGGAGTGGTCAGCGGAAGACGGAGGGGTTCAGCGGATGTCTGCGGCGGGTCAGTGGAAGGCGGTGGCGTGTCCTCTACCCATTCCCGGAAGGTTCTTGGTCGGTGGCCCGCCGCCCCGTTGTGGCCACGAGAACCTTGTCGCCGCTTACCGCCAGCACCTTCGTTCGACTGGCACGAACGCTAAGAGTTCGATTTAACTGGAGGTCAACACCGCCTGCGGCGGCTTGACCTCCAGCGCGCTGGAGGTTCGATGCTTGGGACCAGCACTGATCCCGCAGACCTCGGGAGCGAACCATGCCGGTCGAAGTCGGAATCTTCTTGCCCAGCACGGCGGAGGCCGAGATCCGCGAGGCGGCCTACCACGCCGTGGACGCCGAGCTGGACGCCATCTGGAGCGGCGACCACCTCGCCAACGGGGTTCCGGCGCTGGACGGCATGCTGGCCCTGACCACGGCGGCTGCCGTAACCGAGTGCATCGACATCGGCTTCGCCGTCTACCTCCCCGCGCTGCGACCGCTCATGTGCGCGGCCAAGCAGATCGCGACGCTACAAAACCTCACCGGCGGCGACCGCCTGCACCTCGGCATCGGCGTCGGCGGCCACGACAGCGGCTACGCCGCCGTGGGCCTCGACGCCGCTACGCGCGGCCGGCGCACCGACGAGTTCCTGCAGCTCCTGCCGTCACTGCTGGCCGGCGAGCCAACCGTGCTGCCGCACGGCGCTACCGCGCAGCTCGCCCCGGCTGCCGCCGTGCCGCCGCTGTGGATCGGCGGCTCCGCGCCTCCCGCCCTGCACCGCGCGGCTCGCTTCGGCGACGGCTGGATCGCCGAGATGCACACGCCGGACGGGATCCGCGCCAAGGCCGCGCGGCTGCGCGAGCTCGCCGAGGAGCGCGGTCGCCCGGCTCCGCGCCTGGGTCTCGCGATCCAGGGCAGCCTGGTCAAACGTCCGGACGCCGGTCTGCTCGACCGTTGCGCGGGGAATCTGGCGGGGCTCTTCGGGATTCCGGTCGACGTGGCCCGCGACTACGTCGTCGCCGGGACGCCGGAGCAGGTCGCGGAGCAGCTCGCCGCCTACGCCGAGGCGGGTGTCGAGAAGATCGCGTTCGCCGTAGACGGCGACTGGCACAGCTCCTGCGACCTGCTCGGTCAGGTCCGTCAGCTCCTCGAACCGGCGGAGCGACCGAGGTGCCCCAGGACGGAGTGACTAACCGGGGCTTGGGTGCGCTATCCATCCGGCGCGTACTTACCGATGCCGGATAGTGGGGCGCGCTTCGCGTGGCATGCCTTGTTCTGCCCGGCGAATTACCGGACGTCGGCGAGCACCGAGCCGCTGTCCGGGCCGGAAAGTCGTCGTAGGCCGCGAAGCCAGGATTGCGTCGTCCGGAGGATGGCGAGCGAAGCGCCCGCCATCCACAACACCGTGCCGCAGACCCCGCGGGGATCCCGCAGACCCGACGACGTCTGAGGTTCCGCTACCCGCACCGCCATGCAGGACGAGCACGGAAACATCTCCGAGCTATTCGCGGGCTGCCGAGGTGAAGCTCATGTCGGCGTAGCGGGTGCCCGCGACCTTCGACGAGATCGGATCCAGGAGGGCGAGGTCGGCCGCCGTGAGCGCGACGTCGACGGCGCCGAGGTTCTCGTCGAGCCTGGTCCGGCGTCGGGTGCCCGGGATCGGCACCAACGCCAGGCCGTCCTGCTGCGCGTACAGCCAGGCCAGCGCCACCTGCGCGAGCGTCGCGCCGTGCCGCTGCGCGATCTCCCGGAGCGGCACCAGGAGTTCGGCGTTGCGGGCTGCGTTCTCCCCGGAGTACTGCGGGAAGTTCCGCCGGAAGTCGCCGTCCGACAGCTTCGCGGCGTCCGCGAACGCCCCGGTCAGGAACCCGCGTCCCAGCGGGGAGTACGGCACGAGCGCCACGCCGAGCTCCTTGGCCGCAGGCACCACGGTGTTCTCCACGTCGCGGTTGAACACCGACCACTCGCTCTGCACCGCCGCGATCGGGTGCACGGCGTGTGCGGCCCGCAGCTCGTCGCCGGTCACCTCGGACAGCCCGAGGTGGCGCACCTTGCCCTCCGCCACCAGCTCCGCCATCGCCCCGACGGTCTCCTCGATCGGCACCGTCAGGTCGCGCCGGTGCATGTAGTAGAGGTCGATCACGTCGATGTCGAGCCGCCGCAGGCTCCCCTCGGCCGCCTCCCGCACGTAGGCCGCGTCACCACGGAAGCCCCGGTAGTTCGGGTCGTCGGCCTTGCGGACCAGGCCGAACTTGGTGGCCAGCACCACCTGCTCGCGGTGTGCGTTCACGAACGGGGCGAGGAACTCCTCGTTGGCGCCCGAGCCGTAGATGTCGGCGGTGTCGAACAGAGTCACTCCCCGCTCCAGGGCCTGCTCCAGCGTGCGCCGCACCTCGTCCTGGTCGGTCGGGCCGTAGAACTCGCTCATCCCCATGCAGCCCAGGCCCTGCGCGCCCACCACCGGGCCGGACCCCAGCTGAACCTGCCGCAACGTCATCTCGTTCCCCTTCGAATCGGCTGCCACCCATGTTCGGCCCGATCGCGGGCGCGCGGCAGGGCGCGTTTCTCATGGGTGTGGCACACCCAGGCTGGCGTGGCAGCATCGATGGGGTGAGCAACGAGCTGGGCAGCTTCCTGAAGGCCTGCCGGGCGCGCCGCAAGCCGACCGAGGTCGGCATCCCGGCTGGGCCCGGGGTGCGGCGGACGCCTGGCCTGCGGCGCGAAGAGGTCGCGGCGGTGGCCGGGATCAGCGTGGACTACTACACGCGGCTGGAGCAGGGCCGCGAGCGGCACCCGAGCGAGGCGGTACTGGACGCGCTGGCGCGGGCCCTGCTGCTGGACGCCACCGAGCGGCAGTACGTGGGCAACCTGGCCAGGCACTCCTCGGGCAGCCGCCAGGCGCTGCCGGAGGTCGACTCGGTCCGGCCGACGGTGCTGCGGCTGCTCGACGTGGTCGGCGAATCACCGGCCTACATCCTGAACCGCAGCAACGACGTGGTCGGGGCCAACCCGGCGGGGTTGGCCCTGCTCGCGGGTATCGACCAGTGGCCGGCGGAGCGCCGTAACACGACCCGCTACCTGTTCCTGCACCCGGCGGCCCGGACGGTGTTCGTGGGTTGGCGCGGAGTGGCGCAGGATTCGGCCGCCGACCTGCGCGCGACCGTCGGCGACAACCCCCAGGACCCGGGGCTCACCGCGCTCGTCGACGAGCTGACGACGAAGAGCGAGGAGTTCCCGGCGATGTGGGCGCGGCACGAGGTGCAGCCCAAGTCCACCGGGGTGAAGCGGTTCGACCACCCGGCGGTGGGCCGGATGGACCTGGACTACGAGGTGCTGGCGGTGCGCGGCGCCGACCAGCGGATCGTCATATACCAAGCCGAACCGGGCACCCCGGACCACGACGCGATGACGCTGCTCAACCTCGTCGCCCGCCGCACCGTGCCGGACCAAGCCACCGACTGACGCCCGGGCGGTACCGTCGGCCGGTGCTGCGACCTGACTACCCGATCTCGACCGATCGCTTGGTGCTGCGCCCCTTCACCACCGCCGACGTGGCGGACGTCTGGGCCTACCAGCGCCAACCCGAAGTTGCCCGCTACCTCAGGTGGGATTCGCGAGACCTCCAGCAGACGCAGGACGCGGTCAAGGGGATGGCCACCGAGACCGAACTCCGCGCCGAAGGCGACTGCCTCAGCCTCGCGGTGGTCTTGCCGACGCTCGACGTGATCGTGGGGCAGGTCGAGCTCGTCTGGCTCAGCGAGGAGCATCGGCAGGGCGAGATCGGCTACATCTTCAACCCCGACCACCAGGGCAAGGGCCTGGCCACCGAGGCTGCCCGCGCAGTCCTCCGCCTGGGCTTCGAGGAGCTCGACCTGCACCGGATCGTCGGCAGGTGCAACGCCCTGAACACCGCCTCGGCGAAGCTGATGGAACGCCTCGGTATGCGCCGCGAGGCCCACTTCGTCCAGAGCTCGATCATCAGGGGTGCCTGGCGCGAGGAGTTCGTCTACGCGATCCTGCGATCCGAATGGCGGCGCCAGGACTGATCTCCCGACTGACTTGTGCCGGGCAGCGCCCGTTGCGGGACCGCGCACCCGGCCGGAGCTGTCCGCCGACCGTCCACAGTGGTCAATCTCTGGACGGTCGGCGGATCGCGCGGACCGCGCGGATCAGTCGGAAAGGGCCTGGTAGACCGTGGTGCGGAAGTCGCTGAAGTGCTTCGGCGGCGCGGCGGAGTCCATCGCGCGCTGGCTGAGCAGGATGCCGATCAGGTCCTCCGCCGGGTCGCCGAAGGCGGTCGTGCCGAGGCCTCCCGACCAGCCGAACTGGCCCGGCGTCGTCGACAGGTCGACGCGGCGGGTGACGACGGCTTGGCCGAACGCCCAGCCTGCGCTCTCGCCGAGGATCGCCCGCGCATCCGCCTTCTGCTGGTCGGTGAGCTGGTCGGTGCACATCAGCGCGACGGCCGGCCGGGACAGGATCCGCTCGCGCCCGTAGCGCCCACCGTCCAGCAGCATCCGGTAGAAGGCCAGGTAGTCGTCGACGGTCGAGACGAGGCCGCCACCGCCGACGGGGAACTTCGGCGGGCTGTCCACGGGATCGTCGCGGCGGACGAGCTCGCCGCCCGGCCCAGCCAGGTAGCTCGGCGCGAGCCGGTGCAGTTGGTCGGCGGGCACATGGAAGCCGGTGTCGCGCATGCCGAGCGGCTCGAAGATCCGCTCCCGCAGGAAGTCCGGCAACGACTTCCCGGAGGCCCGGGCGATCAGCACGCCCAGCACGTCGGATCCGGTGTGGTAGAGCCACTGCTCGCCCGGCTGGTAGGCCAGCGGCAGCTCGCCGAGGCGGCGCATCCACTCGTCGATCGACAGGTCGACGACGTCCACTCCTGGTGCCAGACCGGCCTCCAGCAGCGCCCGGAAGATCGGCGGGTCGCCCAGGACGACACCCAAGCCGAACCGGAAGGTCAGCAGGTCGCGCAGGGTGATCGGCCGGTTCGCGGGCACCGTCTCGTCGAGCGGCCCGTCGGGCCGGGCCAGCACCCGGCGGTCGGCCAGCTCGGGCAGCAGCTCGTCGACCGGGTCGTCCAGCCGCAGCACGCACTCCTCCACCAGGATCAACGCCGCCGCCGCGGTAATCGGCTTGGTGTTCGAGGCAATTCGGAAGATCGTGTCCCGGCGCATCGGCTCGGTCCCGCCAACCGCCTGCGTGCCGAACGCCTCGATGTGCGTCTCGCCGCCTCGGCTCACCGCGGCCACCGCGCCCGGCAGCTCGCCCCGGACCACGTAGCCGTTCATCACCTCGTGCAAGCGCGCCAAGCGCTGCTTCGCGAAACCCATTGCTCCTCCTACAACTCCGCCGGTCAGCTGCCGTGAGCAGTCCTGTTGGTGCAGAGGCTGGTTGGGGGCTCGTGCTGCCCGGCGGTTCCGGCGGCAGCCCCGTCGGGAGCGGTCTGGTGCCGCCTCGCTTAGCGGTGTGAAGCGAACGGCCTGATCACGTCACTAGACGGCACAAACGGTCCGGTCGCCCCATACCTCTGCCGCAAACCCCGGACTACTGGCATGAAGCGAACGGCCTGATCACGTCACTAGACGGCACGAACGGTCCGTTCGCCCCATACCTCTGCCGCAAACCCCGGACTACTAGTGTGAAGCGAACGGCCCGATCACCTCACTAGACGGCACCCTCACTCGGGCGGTTCCGGCGGCAGCCCCGTCGGGAGCGGTCTGGTGCCGCCTCGCTTAGCGGTGTGAAGCGAACGGCCTGATCACGTCACTAGACGGCACAAACGGTCCGGTCGCCCCATACCTCTGCCGCAAACCCCGGACAACCAGGGTGAAGCGAACGGACTGTTCACGTCACTAGACGGCACGAACGGTCCGTTCGCTTCACACCAGCACATACCAAACAGCCTCTATCGCGCCCAAAAGTACGCGCGGGCACCGACAAAGTGTGAGCGCCCACCTGGCGGGCGACGCCCGGCGACAGGCTTCCCCGGTGTGCGATGGCGGGAACCGAAGTCTGATCGACCGAGGAGGCGGCGATGGTTCGGCGCATCCCCCGCTGATTGGCCCGCGCCCCGATCACGCTGTACCGGCGCGGCCTGGGTTCGCTGCTCGGCACCCGGATCATGATGCTGGAACACTGGGGCGGCGCAGCGGGCGACTCCGGTACGCGGCGGCCGTTCCACACCCGCACCGAGGGATCCGCGCTGACGTTGTGGAACCACTGGGCACAAGTCCGGGATCCTGGAGCCGAGAAGACCGCTGAGGTTCCGCTCCCCGCACCGCAACGCAAGAAGAGGTTGAAAACACTCCTTGAGTCTTTTCATTTTGATCTGTGCGGGTGTGGTGCGGAGGGCGTGTCGCGAGGCGAAGTGGTGACGCTCCTGGTAGATGAAGCGGCGATTGACCTGTCCAGTACCACCCTGCGGTATGTCGCTGATCTACTGCGGGACATCGCCGGAGGATGAGTTCGCCGTAGCGCAAGCTCCCAGCGCATGAGCAGGCACTACTGGTGCTGGTGTACCTGCGCCACGGCGGCATCTATGCCCGACTGGCCGCCGGGTTCGGTGTCGGGATCGTCACGGCCTACCGCTACATCCGTGAAACCGTTGAGCCGCCGGCCGACCGCGCTCCAGCTCACCAGGCGGGAAGACCACGAGGGCGAGCAGAGCATGCGGGCGGCTACGGCCCGCACCACAAGGTGATCGTTAGTGACTAGACCTACGTCTCGATCTCGTACGACCACCGCTATGTCTATGTCAAGGAATCGGCGCTGAAGGCGGCCTGACGACCCGGAAAGCGCGAAGCGCCCTGTCCGCAGCAGGGCACTTCGCTTTCTCCGTCCACTATGGAGCATCTTCACACCTCCCTGAGGCGGGGTTTCCGCCGGTGAAGGCTCCGGGTGTTCTGGGCTGCCAGGGCGGCCCCGAACACACGAGACCTGACCTGCGGGAAAGCGGCGACTTCTCGAATGCTCTGGCGGCAATCCGCCCCTTCCACGACATACTGGCGGGATGAGCGAGTGGACCCTGGGACTGATCGGATCGGCGGCCGGTGGCGTGGAGAAGATCCGCCCGGCGCTGATCGAACCCGCGATCGCCCGGGGCTGGCGGGTCGCCGTGACGCTGACTCCGACGGCGGGCTGGTGGCTGCGGGAGTTCGGCGAGACCGAGCGGATCGAGCAGGTGACCGGCCTGCCGTGCCGCGTCGAGTCCCGCTTGCCCAGCGACGGCCGCCCGCACCCGCCGATCGACTGCTACCTGGCATGTCCGGCGACTGCCAACACGGTCGTCAAGCTCGCCCTCGGCATCGCCGACAACCAGGCCCTGACCACGCTCGGCGAGGCGATCGGAACCCCGGAGACCCCGGTGGTGATCTTCCCGAAGATCAACATTACCCAGGTCCGCCACCCGGCGTGGAAGTCCCACACCGAAACCCTGCGCGAAGCCGGGGTGGAACTCCTGACCGGCGACGACTACTGGCCCCTGCATGATCCCAGGGAGAAGCGGGAGATCCCCTGGCTCCAGATCCTCGACGCGGCAGAATCCGCGGTCTGTGGCACCCGCGCAAGCGGTGGTCCGCCTACGAGTTGTCGCTGATCGCCGCCCCGTTCCCGCGCCAGGAGATTCCCGCGCCAGGAGATTCCCGCTCCGGCCGCCTGCTCCGGCGCTGGGTACAGCTCCTGCCCAACCGTGGGACCGCGCTGCTCAGCGATGACATCGACCGGGCCGTGCGCGACAGGACCTTCGCCGTGCGCGACAGGATCTTCGCCCGCAACGCGTCTTGCCCGCTGCTGCTGGCACCTTCCGGCAGCGGCTCGCTGGAGCCGCGCGACCTCGTCGAACCCGGCGGTGGAGCGCGCAGCACGATGCACGACGCCGTGCGGGCGCGCATGAAACGCGAGCTCTGCGAGGAGACGGGCCCGAGCCCGGATTCCGTCGCAGAGACGGAGCTGGCGGGGTTCGCGCGCTGGACGGAGCACGCGGCGCCAAGCCGGAGTTCTTCGGCGTGACCAAGCTGTCGGTGTCGAGCGGCGAAGCCTAGAACACCGCACCACCTGGCGCGGATCGCGCTGTACAGCTCCGACGTCACCTCGCTGGCAATAGACTTCGCCGCGGTGGGCGGCGAACTCCGCGGCGGAGCCGACATCCTCAACGCCCCCAGCCTTCCGGACCTGGTGCGCGACGTCGGCTCGCTCCCACTCCTGGACGCTATCCGCGCCGCAGCGCTGAGCGAATCGCCTGCCGACCTGACGACGCGATCAGGACTCGTGTTCGGCGATGGCCGGGAACGCTTGTCGCACCTCCCCGAACAGCACGCCGTGCCGTCCGTAGCCGAACGCGACCGCGCCCGCCCACAGCGCGCCGAAGGTAGCGCACAGCGGATCCTCGTCACGGGCCGAGAACAGCGCGGGAAACGCCATCGCTTGCTGCAGGTAGTTGTCGTGCCTGCCGTCGAGCGAAGTCGTCGTCGTCCGTGGGACTCGCTCGTCGGACAGCAGCCGCTCCCATGCCTTCCTGTCGTCGTCGAAGGGCTCGGGCAGCGGCTCACCCCGGTCCATCGCTTCCAGTGCGGGTGCGATCCACCCGACGTCGTCGAGCTGGGCTTCCACGAACACCCGCCGGGTCACCCAACGGGCGATCTCCCGCTGGGTAGCGGGATCCACCTCGGCGAGCGTGTCGACGAGGGGCCGGTCGAGCTTCGCGACGCTCCCCCCACCCGCCGCAGGCGTTCACCGGGCAGGTGCCCTCCCCACTCCCACTCCTCGTACCTGATGCGCGCCTGCTCGCGCTCCCTTTCTCGTTCGAGAGCCACACGTCGCTCGACCTCGGCCTTCTCCTCCGGTGTCGGAGGCGGCGGTTGCTCACGGGCGAACCCGTGCCAGTAGTTGGCGGCCGCACTGGTCTGCCTGAGCACCCGGTCCGGCCCCGGCGGGGCGGGCCAGAACTGGAGGAGGTAGCGGTCTACCTGCGTTTCCTCGTCCATCCTGGTGTCCAGTTCGCGCGCTTCGTCCATCCGGATCGCGCAGTACCTGACCCGGTAGTCGCTCTCGCGCAGGTCGAGCGGCCAGAACCCCTCCCCGCCCCAACCGACGAGCGCGGTATCGCCCTCGGGGTGGAAGGAGACCTCGACGATTTCCTCCCAAGTGTCGTCCAGCGGCGGGGCCTGGTCGTGGAGCTCCACGGTGAAGCCGACCCGGCCGGTGTGCAGGCCGGTGATCAGGTAGAGGGTGCCCGGCGACGCTGCACCGCACAGTCCGTTGTCCTGCCCGCCGAAGCACTCGGAGAGCCCCCCGAAGTCCTGCTCGCCCTGGACGTAGATCTGCCCGTAGTGGACCCACGCCTCGTCATCCACCAGCGTTCGCACGCCAGCCCCTTCACTCGATGCCATGTGACCGATGATCGCGAGAACGCCCGACAGCGGGGTCGGATCTCCACCGGTACGCGCTGGCAGGAATGCGGCGACTACTCCCGGGGCGGGCCTGGCCCGTGATGCGCGACAGACCGGCCTCGGATGACGAGTGGCGCTGCCCAGCTCAGACCTGGGCGAGTCCTCCGTCGACGAAGAACTCGGCACCGGTGGTGAAGCTGCTGGCATCGGTTGCCAGGACGAGCGCCGCTGCGGCTACCTCGTCCGGGTCTCCCAACCGGCCGAGGGGCATGCCGGCCAGGAGAGCATCCCTGAAGTCGGTCCCCTGAGCCGGATCGGCCACGATGCCGGAGAACAAGGGGGTCTCGATCGGACCTGGGCTGACGGCATTGACCCGGATGCGGCGCCCCGCCAGCTCCACCGCCCAGGTCCGCGCGAAGTTGCGGACGGCGGCCTTGGCGGCGCTGTAGACGCTCGACGCCTCGACGCCCTTGGATGCGGCGATGGACGACGTCAGGATGACCGACGCGCCATCCGACAGCAGCGGCAGCGCCTTCTGCACCGTGAACAGCAGCCCCCGGACGTTGATGCCGAAGACGCGGTCGAAATGGTCCTGGCTGACGTCTTCAAGCCGCGCGAGCTCGGCCACACCCGCGTTCGCGAACAGCACGTCGATGCGGCCGCTGTGGTCCCCGACCCGGGTGTAGAGGCGGTCGAGATCTTCGAGCGAGGACACGTCGCTGCGCACAGCGATGGCTTGCCCGCGGGCATTCTGCGCGTTGATCGCCTTCACCACGGTGTCCAACTCGGCCTGGCGTCGACCGGTGACGAACACGGTCGCCCCTTCCAAGGCGAAACGCCTCGCGGTCGCCGCCCCAATTCCCGCCGAACCGCCGGTGACCACGGCAACCTTCCCTTCGAGCTGCCCCATGAGACATCCCTCCCCCGCCGATGCTCCCCGTGCCCGAGCCACGGTCACATGGCCCTTCGCCCTCAGAACACATGTGCGCGAACCTGACTTCGGGTCTCTGGGGCCACGCTTGCGCGACGACCGTTGTCGACGTCCGCCATGACCAGCGCGCTGGCCGAGGCTCGAACGGTGTCGGATGCCCGCCGGGTCAGGGCAGGTGCGCGAGCACGTTGACCACCGTGCCGCCGGGGTCCTCCACGAAGAAGCGACGTACGCCCCACGGCTCGTCGGTGAGCGGATATACGACGCGCAAACCGCGGCGGACGGACTCGGCGTGGGCCGCATCAACCGCCGCCGGTTCGCCGACGTCGATCCCGAAGCGCGGCGCGGGGGCTTCCATTCCGCGTGGCGAGATGATGACTTGAGCCGTGGGGTTGTTCGGCGACCTCAGGCAGAGGACGGGATCTTCCATCGCGATCTCGAGACCGAACACCCCGACGTAGAAATCGCGCGACGCGGCGAGATCGTCCCCGTCGGCGTAGGAAAGGATTCTCCTGATCATCACCACATCATCGTCGCCGCGCTCATTACGTGCCTTGAACGAATGGAAGCCTCACCACCAGCGGCGCACGACCTCGAACTGGGCCAGCCCCGCTCGTCCGCCAGCTTCGCACCACGGCAGGATTCGAGCCCGCTCTGGGAGACCTCGCTTCCTGGCCATTTCCGGGGTCTTCGCCGTGACCTCGACGGATTCCGGTTGCGGACGCCGGGTTTGGCCCAGACGGGCGCTCGTGTCACCTTCGCCATCGCAGGTGGTGGGTCACCCCGCTCGGGCTGGGCACGACCTCGAGGTGGAACCGGTCGAGCAGCTCCTCGGGCGACTCTCAGAGCCGCACCCCGGATCCGAGCTCCACCTGCGAGCGCGAGCAGCGGGTTCTGGCGGATCATTGCCGATCTTGCTCCGGCGAAGGAGCGTCTTGAGGTGCTGCGTGCCCTTCGGCAGCGCCAGCGCCGCCGGGTTCCTGGGGTGCGGTGGTTGCGGTGCGGTAGAACTCGGCCGCGGTGACGGTGGCGGGGACGCCGAGTTCGGCGGCTACCGCGGTGATCGCGGTGGCGCCGACGGCGAGGTCGGCTTGGCCGTCGGTGGTGAAGTGCGGTGCGATGAACGTCTCGTAGTGTGCTCGGGCTTCGGCTGCGGTGTGCCGGCCGAGGAACGCCTGGAGGTGCCGCACCGTGGTGTCGGGTTCGTCGTGGATCACCTGCAGCGCGCGCCGGTGGGCTCGTACGACGGCCTGAACGGCGGGGGCGTCCGGGTCGATGCGGGTGGGGTCGACGGCCACACCCACGGTGGGGATCTGGAAGTGGTCGCCGACCCAGGCCGGCACCTGCCAGCCGTGCTCGGCGGCTATCGCCTCCGGTGCCATCGTGCTGCCGACCAGGGCGGCGTCGATCTTGCCGTCGTGCAGCCAGCGCAGGTCCATGCCGTAGTCGCCGGGCGGGCGGACGATGCTGCGGATGTCGCGGTCCGGGTCGAGACCGCCCTGCCGCAGCACGATCCGGGCGAAGACCCCGGGTGCGGTGCGGGGAGCGTGCACGGCCAGCCGTCGGCCGGCCAGGTCGGCCAGGGAGGGCAGGCCGGGGCCGGCGAGGAACCAGAACAGCGGGCGGTGGGTGTTGACGTTGAGCGCGACCCAGGGGATGCCATCGGTCAGCCGGGACAGCAGTGCCCGGCCGAGCCCGATGGTGGCGCCGTGGCGCAGCCGCTCCTCGTCCCAGGAGCAGCCGTCGCGCAGCGCGACGTGGACGCCCTCGTCGGCGTAGTAGTCCTGCTGGTCGGCGATGTAGGCGACCAGTTCCTCGTGCAGGCCCCGCCCGACGTAGGCGAGATCGATCGTGTGCATGAACGCCTTCCCGTGAACGTGTCGCCGCCATCCGCCCGCGTGTGCCGCCTGGCTGCTGCGGGGCAAGGGACAACGGGGCCGTCAGTCAGTACATGGACATCCCGCCGTTGACCGCGGCCGTGGTACCGGTCATGAAGGAGTTGTCCTCGCTGGCGTAGAAGGCGACCGCTTGGGCGACGTCGCCCGTGCGCGCCAAGCGGCCCAGGGGGGTCGCGGCCACCTGCCGCTGCTTGAGCTCCTCGTCGAACACACCCACCATCCGGGTGTCCTCCACCGGGCCGGGCTCGACGACGTTGACCGTGATGCCCCGGGGGCCCAGTTCCTGGGCGAGGTACCGCGCGAACTGCGCCAGTGCGGCCTTCGCCGTGCCCAGTGCGATCATGCCCGCCCGGGGCCGGCGGCTGAGGCCGGTACCGAGATAGATGATGCGCCCCCAGCCTTGTTCGGTCATGGCGGGCAGGACGGCTTTGGTGACAGTGAACGCCGCGCGCATCTCGTCGTCGAGCTTGCCGCTCAGTTCTTCCCACGTCATGTCCTGGAACGGCTTGATCGCGTACGGGGTGAGCGCGTTGTGCACGAGCACGTCGGTGCCGCCCCATGCCGCCTGGATCTGCTCGATCATGCGCTCAACCGCCGTTGCCTCGCGCACGTCGGCCTGCGCAGCCATCGCCTGACCGCCCGCGGCCTCGATGCCGGCCACGACCTCCTCGGCTGCCGTGCTGCTGCGGAGGTAGTTGACCACCACGCGCATCCCTCGCGCGGCCAGGAGGCGCGCGGTGGCCGCTCCGATTCCGCTGCTGGCCCCTGTCACCAATGCGACCCTGCCGGTTTCCCCAGTCACGTGCCCACCTCCTGCTCATCATCGCGGGCCGTCGGCATGACCGCCCGGGTTGCTCATCGCCGATGCCGGGGTGTGCCGAAGGGATCGCCCCGCAGAGCACGGTGTCGACGGTCGCCCGCAGCAGATCGGCCCCGGTCCGGTTGGGTTCGCGCGGCAACTGCGAGGTGAGCGGCCGCTCCAACGCGATTCCGCTCAAAGTTCAGGCGGGCGCGAAGAACAGTCGGCTGGCCGCCGCGTCAGCACCCGCACCCTCGGAAACTCGAGGAACCCATCTGCGTCGCCATCGAGCCGGGTCAGCGCGCGAGCCAGTCCCGGTAGGTGGTCTTGGCGATGACGGTGTCGTCCTTGGCGATCAAGGCGTCGCCCGAGGCGGCGGCGAACATGCCGGCGCTGTCGTCGGTGACGACGGTGCGGTGGTCACCACGGGCGGCGAGGGTGATCGTGCCCAGCTCGTCGAGCGCGAAGACCTCGGGCCCGGCGACGTTGCGGGTGCTCAGCAGCGGGGTGCCCACGGCGACGTCGGCCACGGCATGGGCGACGTCGGCCGCAGACATGGGCTGGACGCGTGTGGTGGGCAGGCGGACCGTGTTCTCGTCGGCGGTCCAGGACAGCGCTGCGTCGATGAACTCGAAGAACTGCGTGGCGCGCACGATCGAGTAAGGCACGGGGCCAGCCTTGAGGATTTCCTCCTGCAGCACCTTGGCGCGGTAGTAGACCAGGTCCGGCACCTGATCGGCACCCACGATCGAGAGGACGACCGCGTGGCCGACCCCGGCTGCCTTGGCAGACGCCATCAGGTTGTGCATGGTCTTCTGGAAGAACTCGAGCGAGGCGTCGTCGAAGGTCGGCGAGTTCGTCAGGTTGACGACGACGTCGGCCCCGTCCAGCGCCTCGGGCAGGCCCTGCCCGCTGAGCAGGTCCAGACCGGTGGACGGTGAGTGCGGCACCGCCTCGTGCCCGCTCGTGTTCAGGATCTTGACCACCTGCGATCCGATGAGCCCCGTCCCACCGATGACAGCGATTTTCATTTCTCCGACCTTCCCTGTTCTCCCGGATGCGGCTGAGTGCGAGGTCAGTCCGTGCGCTGTGCCCGACGGTCTTCGCGCCGGCGGAGCTCTTCCTCGTCCACGAAGGTGAGCATGGGTTGGTCCGGTTCGCAGAGCATGGTGACGGTGAAGCGCACCGGGATATCGGCGCGGTTGTTGCCGTCCTGGTAGTGGATGACGTCGCCGCCCGGCTCCCAGAACGCCTCGCCAGCCCGGACGACGCGCGCCGGCTCCCCCTCGAGCTCGAACACCATCTCGCCCTCCAGCACGTAGCCGAAGGCCGGACCGGCGTGCCGATGCGGAGGGTTGCCGGGGTCGCCCGGAGGGAACTCGACGACGATGGTCATCGCGTGCGCACCCGACGGGATGAAGGGCGGCTCCGCCTCCTGCACCACGGTGATCGCCGACTGCCACTCGTCCGATCGTGGCTTCTGCCCGGCGGTCGTCGACTCGATGTCCGACATGGAAAGACCTCCCTGATGGGGAACGAGGCTTCGGAAAGGCCCGCACGGACCTCCAGATGAGGAAAGGTCAGCTACCCCGCCCCGGCGCGGCGCGGGTGCCGTCGCCACCACCTCCTTCGCCGCGAGGTGCCCTGGCTGAAGTGCAGCATCGCGCCCGGTGGCGAAGACAGAGGCGGAGGTCATCGCTGGGGCTGGTTGAGCAGTCGACTGCTCAGGACGTGGAGCCGGGAGGCCACCGACGCCGTTGAGCGCGTCCTGGAAAGCTAGGCCCGATCGTTTTATGCACGTGAAGTGCACGCACGATCTTCAGAAAAGCCGGTGGCCAAGATGATCCCCGTTGGAGATCACTCCCCAGGCTCCAGCCCACGCGGCCGACATCGCGCGAGGTCCGCGTCGTCTCCAACGAATCCCCGGCCGGCCAGCAGAAACCGGCCCGTGCGGCGCAATTCGCACCGTTCGACCGCCTCGCCCGGTGATAGGCGTGCCGATCGGGCGTTCACGTGTTGGCAGCAGTCGTTTCCTCATTGCTGGCGCAGCACTACGCTCCCGTCTCGGCAGGGGATCAGATGTCGGCCGCAGCTTGCCCGCTTGATTCGATGACTGTCAAGATAGATGAATGTCGAAACAAGAGGCGCCGGCCGACGACGCGGCCCTGTGCTGTTCGCCGGTGATGCGGGAGCCGTTGACCGCGGAGCAGTCGGCCGAGCTGGCGCGGGTGTTCAAGGCGATCGGCGAGCCGGTGCGGCTGCGGCTGCTGTCGCTGATCGCCTCGCACGCGGGCGGGGAGGCGTGCGTGTGCGATTTGACCGGGGCGTTCGAGCTGTCCGGGCCGACGATCTCGCACCACCTCAAGGTGCTGCGAGAGGCCGGGGTGATCGAGGGCGAACGACGCGCGACCTGGATCTACTACCGCGTGCGCCCCGAGACCCTGCGGGCCGTCTCGTCCGCGCTCGTGCCCGCCGACGCCGGAACGGTCACCGCGTGACCCGGGCGGCAGAAGCACCGGTGGTCGCGCGCTTGTCGACGCTGGACCGGCTGCTGCCGGTGTGGATCGGCGCAGCCATGACGGCCGGTCTGCTGGCCGGGCGCTGGATCCCCGGTCTCGGCCTGGCTCTGGACGCGGTGCAAGTCGATGGGATCTCGTTGCCGATCGCGCTGGGCCTGCTGGTGATGATGTACCCGGTGCTGGCCAAGGTCCGCTACAACCGGCTGGACACCGTCACCACCGACAAGCGGCTCATGGTCTCCTCGCTGGTGCTCAACTGGGTCGTGGGCCCGGCGGTGATGTTCGCGCTGGCCTGGGTGTTCCTGCCCGACCTGCCCGAGTACCGCACCGGACTGATCGTCGTGGGCCTGGCGCGCTGCATCGCAATGGTGATCATCTGGAACGATCTCGCCTGCGGCGACCGGGAAGCCGCCGCCGTCCTGGTGGCGCTGAACTCGGTGTTCCAGGTGATCGCGTTCGCCGGTCTCGGCTGGTTCTACCTCTCGGTGCTGCCCGGCTGGCTCGGCCTGCCGCAGGTCGGACTGGAGGTCTCGGCGTGGCAGATCGCCAAGTCCGTCCTGATCTTCCTCGGTATCCCGCTGATCACCGGATACCTGACCCGCGAACTCGGCGAACGCGTCAAGGGACGGAACTGGTACGAAACCCGCTTCCTGCCCAAGATCGGGCCGGTCGCCCTCTACGGACTGCTGTTCACCATCGTGATCCTCTTCGCGCTGCAAGGCGACCAGATCACCAGCCAACCTGTCGACGTCATCCGGATCGCCTTGCCGTTGCTGGCCTACTTCGCGATCATCTGGGCCAGCTCGTTCGCGCTGGGCAAGGTCATCGGGCTGAGCTACGAGCGGTCGGTGACGCTGTCGTTCACCGCAGCAGGCAACAACTTCGAACTCGCCATCGCGGTCGCCATCGCCACCTTCGGCGTCACCAGCGGCCAAGCCCTCGCCGGGGTCGTCGGCCCCCTGATCGAAGTGCCCGTGCTGGTTGCCCTCGTCTACGTCTCCCTGGCCGCCCGCCGCTGGTTCACCACCCCACCGCGGCGGTCGGCACCGAGCACGCCCCGCACCACCTCGTGAGCCCCCCTGGAGTGATCGTGTCCCGCACCCCCGAAGTCCTGTTCGTCTGCGTGCACAACGCCGGACGCTCCCAAATGGCCGCCGCCCTGCTGCAGCACCACGCCCGGGGCAAAGTAGCCGTGCGTTCGGCCGGATCCACCCCGGCCGAGACCATCAATCCCGCTGTCCTCGCAGTGCTGGGCGAGCTCGGCCTCGACCTTTCGGCGGAGTTCCCGAAGAAGCTCACCACCGACGCCGTGGAAGCCGCGGACGTGGTGATCACCATGAGTTGCGGTGACGCCTGCCCCGTCTTCCCCGGCAAGCGCTACCTGGACTGGCAACTCGAAGACCCCGCCGGAAAAGGCGTCGACGAAGTCCGAAAGATCCGCGACGACATCGACCGCCGCGTCCGAGACCTCCTCGCCGAACTGACCCCCAGCACCGAGGACGACGACCGGTGACCGCCGCGGATCGGGAGACTGCGCCGACGAGCCTCTGAACGTTTTGAACGGGAAAGCCTGATCGGCAACGAGGCCCCCTCGGTTCGGTGTCGATCAATAGCCGTTGCTGACGTCGCACCCGCCGACTTCGGCTGCGCCGAACTGATCCCGCCGATCGAACGCCGGTGACTTTTGGCTCTGCCGGGCCACTGCGGCACGGGGACGGCCACTGTCGCTCAGAACTCGCTGAGTTCAGGGCAAATCCCGCTTGTATGTCCGTTGTGGATCGAAAACGGTAGCGGCCCGACCTTGACCCACAGCGCGGTTCGGCTCGGGCTTGTCGACGTGATCGAGCTCGTGGCTCCGTCCCACCACCTTTGGCGAGGCGACCTATCGCCGTAGCGGAACCCCGAACCCTCTGATCCGGTTTCGTGATCGACTACGTTTAGCGTTGTCTGACAACACCTTTCGCCACCTGCATGAGACCAGGTTTCCTATTTCGCCCTGTCTGCCGCCTTTGGCCGTCGCTTGCGGGTGATCGTTGGCGATGAATTGGCAACATCCCCGGCTCACACTCGGCACGGAGCCGGTCTTCCAGATGGCGAGCAGAACTCGTCAAGGCTCGCGTCAGGGCAAGGCAGTCGTCTTGCGGCTGCCTCCCGCACGTCGGCCACCAGATACTCAGCGGGACGGTGCCATCTGGAGGGGAAGGCTGTCGGCGGCGTGAAAACCGGACGCGGCGTGGCAACGTGCGTAAGCCGCGGCCACAACTTCGCGATGATCCGCCCCGAACCAGTCAACGGTCGGATTGTCGATTCCCTATCGGTTGCAGCGCTGAACGCCGACTGGTCATAGCCCTCGTCGGGCATGAAGCCAGGTAGCAGCCCTGGTCGGCGAGGCTCGAGAGAGCCATGCGTCCTGGACGACTTCGGTCAGTTCCCGCAGGGTGAGTTCCCCGATCCGGCTGGCCCGGGCCAGTACCGACAGGTGGCCGTCGAAATGAGGCGTGGTGAAGAAAGGCGACCCTTGATCCTGAATCAGGGCCTGCTTGTCGGATTCGGACGGCACCCAGAACACGATCACGTCCGGGTAGCGTTCGCCGGTTTCGGGGTCGACGGCATCGGGGCGGGGATTGCGAAAGAACACGAACGATTTCTTTCCAACCTGGTAGACCGGGTTGCCACCGGAGCCGTGGACGACCGTGACGTGGGGCATCCCTAACGCCAGCTCGTGCACGTCCTCGACCCGCGCTCGGCGCGATCTAGCCGACATGGAAGCAGGGTACGGCGCGCCCGAGGCTCGCACCATCGGCGCTATTCGGCCCTACAACGGCCCGCGACCACCTGAGAACTCAGGGGCAGGACGTCCAACGGCGCGGCTCGCACGGCCCGCCAGCACCGGAGCCTCACCCGATCAAACACACCAAAACCAGCAAATTCGGAGATGGCATCGATCCTGCTTCCCCGCTTTCATCCGGAGGCACGTGTGCCCTGGGATCATCAGGCGAGCGTTCGATGCCCGGTGCCGCTGGTCGGCGTTGCCCTCGTCAGGTTGTGCTGTGCGCGGCGTCGAATGGGGATCGGCAGGTAATTCGCCACCCGTGCCGATGGGATGAATTCGGCTGCCGCGGCGTCCAACGCCGCTGACACCTGCGCCTGGGGTGTTGCCGGAAACATGCGGGACAGTTCCTCGTACACCAGGCCGAGCTCACGCCCGAGCCATTCGTGATCGATGTTGTCCATGCCGCACGCCCCACTTCCACGCGACAAGATCGACGGACAACCAGATTGTCCCCAGGCCGAGAGCCCTATCGCCTAGCTCGACTGCCCAGTCGCTCGCTGTCAGCTCGAGGAGCCAGACTTCCCCTCGCGGGCCCCGGCGCCTGCACGCTGGGTGATCGCGGTACCCACGCCGATCACCGCTGCCACCGGCCACTCAATCACCGACAATGCCGCCAACGCCCCCAGTCCGCCGTAAAAGGCCATCATCTGTGGGGAAGGCAGATTCTCCCGCACGGTGTTGACCGCGCCCGCGAGATCATCACGCGTAGGAATGTAGTGATCGGGCTTGTGGAACTCGGCGCTCATGCCAGGCAGATTCACCGTCATCGCCTCGCGACCCGTCGTCGCCGTCACCTCGCTATCCGCCGGCCTCCGCTGCTTAGTAGCCATGATTCCTCCCAAGTAGCTTGCCGAGAAGCCAACATCGTCCCGGCGGTGACGCCTCCTTTTGGCCTCGGGTACCCCACCGCGGGCGAGCTCATGCGCGCCCTCGCGATGCTGACGCAGCATCACCACGAACCTGCTGCTCAGCCCTGACCACCGGGCTCGGTGCTCGCGTCGCTGCTCCCCATCCAGCTTCCGGTCCCGCCGCCAACGGTCGCTCCGGGTATCCGGGCATGCCTGCCGCCATGAGTGGCTGCCGAGTTTGACGTGGAATGGGAGCACGTTCTCTACCGCGCGAAGCAGCCACCCGATCTGACCGAGGTGTTTGAGCTGCTGCCCAAGTGGCGGCACCTCACCCATGCCGAGCATGTTGCCCCAGGCATCTACCTTCGGCTGCTGGCCAAGTCCGAGCAGATCACCGGTGCTGGCCAGAATCCCGATGCCGTGCCTCTGGAGGACATGCAGGCCGTGATCCGGCAACGGTTGGGCCAGCCTAGGTGCATCAATCGGCTCGCCAAGTGTGATCGTCCGTTGTGAGCGTTACCGGACGCGGCGGGGTTGTTGCGGCGGGGTTGTTACAGGTGCTCCGGTGGAATCTCCGCGTAGAGCTCTCTCAACTCGCGCAGCATCTTGTGGTCAACCGGCCACTCGGCACTATCCACAGACTTCACTGGCCTGACGCCGGTTGCCGCGTTGGTCGCGAACGCAGCGTCCATGTTGTGCAGGTCGGCGGGCGCGAGCGGTTCTGTGATGCCTGGCTCGGCAAGCACCTGACGCAGCAAGGCCATCGTGACTCCGGGCAGGCACTCCGTACGTGGCCAAATGATCTGATCGCCTCGCACAAACCCAATGTTCGAGGTGACAATTTCCGAAATGGTGCCGTCAGCGTTCATGAACAGCACATCGTCGAACCCTTCGCGTTGCGCTGAACGCCGATGCATCATCGCCCCGAACAGGCCGATGTGCTTCACAGCCGGGGCATCCCGGCGGTAGGAAACCGTTTGGAGCCGCCACGGCTTCGGCTGCCCCTGATCCGCAGAGCGTGTGGTCACCACGACGCATGGATCAGCGTCCGACCCGATGGTGCCCAGATCGAAAGCCGGATCGTAGACGGTCACCCTTGCCACCGTGGGTTGCGCGCTGCCCTTCAGGGCGTTCAAGACATACGCACGGACGCGATCGGTGTCGAGTTCCACGTTGAAGAGGTGCCGACAGTCACGCGCCAACCGCTCCATGTGGAGCGACAGGCCACGGACGCGGTTGTCCTCCACGAGCATCGACGTGAAGTGCCCGTAGTTCGTAAGCGCCAGCGCTTTGATCTGATCGATGCTGACAGCGGCGCCATTCAGTTCCATGCCTGGCAGCCTCCCACTTCGCACCCTCGCCACTGAACCAGCGCTGTACCCAAGTGCGGGTGACTTCAGCGCTAGGTGGGGTCTAGGACTGCATCTCTGCGGACACGATCATCATTGTGGAAAGTGGTTGTGTGGCGGAGGGGAAGGCTGTCCGTTCTGGCGGCCGCTAGTCGCGCTCGTGGCGACGCTTCTCGGCGAGGGCGCGCATCTCGGCAACAACGTCGTCGTAGCGCCATCGGTATTGACCGCCGGGCGTCACCAGGGCAGGGGTGATCAAGCCCTCCTTGGCGTAGTGCGAGATCGTCCGCCGCGCCAGGCCCAACTTCTTGGCCAGCTCGGTACTGGAAATCAGCGGCGACGCATCATCGGTCACGGCCTCATCGTCGATGCCCCGAACGACTGTCGCTGCCTTGCTTGCCTCGATAGGCACACAATACCCTGATTGCCCTGTTTTCCTTCTACAAGACCGCGCCGCGACCATCCTCGACGAGGCCGGGCTGACGCCTCGCGTGATCGCCGACCAGCCTGGGCACTCCCGGGTGTCGATGACGCAGGACGCGTACATGGGCCGGAAGGCGGTCAGCAGGCAGACGGCGGACGCCCCGGAACGCGCCCTGGATAGCTAAGCCCGCTCGAAAGGTGCACCAAAGGTGCACCGGACGATCACCAAACAAGAAACCCCAGGCCGTGTGACCTGGGGTTTTGGTGGGTCGCCTGGGGATCGAACCCAGAACCCGCGGATCTGGTTTCCAGGATCGACAACGCTTGCCGTTGTCTGTCAACACCTTTGGTTACCTGTGCGAACGCGAGGCACTGGTTTCCCTTTGGCTGCGGTTGTTTGCCATCGTTTGCGGGTGATTGTTGGCAATATATTGGCAACCTAAGCAGGTAGCACGCACTGCCGCCATGCTGTGCAATGGTGCCCCCGAGACTCGTCATCCCTCGGGGGCACCGCGGCGAGGATCCCCTGTTGTGGCCCCACCGCTACGAACGCTACCGCCACACAAGGCAACGGGCCTGCCGCCTTGAGGTGCATCACCTAGTTGTGGGTCACCGCTTGCGGAAGTGATCTAGGGATGATGTCTTGATCTTGCCCCTGGACTGCGCACCTAAATTTAAGTTGCGCGCCGCGAGTGACACCAGGCGGCAGAGCGCGGGGGCGGACGACCAGGACTTGCGTCCGCCCCCGCCTTTGGCGATGGATGGAGACGTACCCCCTCCTAGAGCGGGAACACCTCTCGGAGCCGGAGCACGCCAGAAATGCGTCTCGCCTCGAATGACGTTAACGCCGCCGGGCCGACACCGCATGGCTAATACGAACAGTTCCACCTCGAACAAGTGCGCAACACGATCCGTTTTGATCACTGGCACGGGACCGCAAGCAGGCAACCCCGTACGTGGCAAAACGGTTTCGGTGTCAGCTGGAGCGGCCAAGGCGACCACCCTTGCAGCGTGCCCAGCACCGTTTCTCAATGGCTCGCCCAGGCGACCAGTGGAGTCAGGACATCCGAGGTTCGGATCTCCATCTCGGCGGCTCCTGCGGGGACGCGGCCGGGAAGGGCTCGTTCATGTGGGCGCTTCTGCGCGCCCTGGCCCCGTTGATCCGGGCCGGTTACGTGCGGTTGTGGGTGATCGACCCCAAGGGCGGCATGGAGTTCGGCATCGGCGAGGAGATGTATTACGAGTTCGCCGAAAGCGACCAGGCCGGGCAGAAGCTGATCACGAAGTACACCAGCATTCTCGACGCCCGGAAGCTGGAGCTCGGCCGCCAAGGGGTCAGGACGTTCACGCCGTCGCTGGAGACGCCGCTGGAGTTGCTGATCTGCGATGAGCTCGCCGCGATGACCGCCTACGCGGACAAGGCGATTCGGGCACCGTTCGAGCTGGATCTCAGCAAGGCGCTCACGCAGTACCGGGCGGTGGGTGGCCGGACCGTGGCCGCGTCGCAGGAACCGACCAAGGACGTCATCCCGATGCGCGGTCTGTTCCCCACGAAGATCGCGCTACGGCTGGATTCCGCGTCGTATGTGGACATGTGCCTCGGCGAGGGCATGCGCGATGCGGGCGCGTTCGCAGACAAGATCCCCGAGTACCTCGCGGGCGTCGCCTACGTGAAGAAAGACGGCCGACGGGAACCCCTGCGGGTCCGTGCCGCCTACACCACCGACGACGACATCACCGAGCTCGTGAAGTACTGCACCGACCGGGGCGCGACCGTCACCCCGATCCGGCGCGAGGCCACCGACGACGAACACGCCGGGCAGGCCGAAAAGGACATCTACAGCTTCGACTTCGAGTCGATCGAAGATGCCGATGACGAGATCGAGGAGATCGGCTACTTCGAAGACGACGAGGGTGACGAAGAGATCGCCTGATCATTCCCCTGTTTCATGCGGCCCGCCCGGGCTCCCGAACAAGAGCAACCCGGGCGGGTCCTACCTCGCAATGGAGGCGTTACCCATGTTCGCAGAAGCGATGCTTTGCTTCACCACCGCCACGACCGCCCTGTACGGGCTGCGTTCATACCGGCTCGGGCGGCGCTGCTCTCGGCTCGGGCATCGGCTGCGGAGCGACTCGCTGACGGGCTTGGGCAACCGGGCGGCGCTGGTGGCCGCGTTCGAACGGGCTCGACGGTCGCCAGGCCTGCTCGGGGTGGCGCTCGGTGACCTCAACGGGTTCAAAGTGCTCAATGACACCCACGGACACCGCTTTGGGGATCGGGTGCTGCTCGAAGTCGCGGCGGTACTGCGGCACTGGGCTCCTGAAGTGAACATGATCCCGTTCCGGCTGCACGGCGACGAGTTCGCGCTCCCGCTGCCGGATGTGGCCGGCCACCCCGAGGCTGACCGCGCCGTCCGCTGTGTACAGACCGCAGTGTCCCGGTTGACCGAAGTCGACGGCCAGCCGATCGAAGTCTCGATGGCACTGGGCGTGGTTACCGCACCGACCACCATGCCGAACCTCTCCACGCTCCTGGCGATCGCCGATGACCGCATGTACGGCGACAAACACGCCACCGGGTCTGCAGTTTCAATTGAAACCGGGGGTCCAATTTCAATTGAAATTGCGGGGTTGACGCGGTGAAGGTGCCCTTCACCGCGAATAGTCGGCGGCGCGGCGGGGGCGCATGATCAGGGCGGCCACGTTGTCACCGAGTACGGCTCCTCGGCCAAGGATGCCTCCTACGGCGGCTGAAACCGGTAGCTGCCGCCGTTCCCTTGGTTTGGCAGGAAGTGGCCCGACGCGCAGTCTCGTGCAGATTCGGCGTACTCCAATCGTTGTGGTTCGGTTGCACCGCACTACCGCGTGCGTCAGAGCAAACTGCCTGGTGCTGGTTCACGCTTTGCCGCAACGGTTTTCGGCATCCCGGTCCACGCCTGCATGAGCTCACCGTAGTGCGGTGACCGGACAAGTAGATCGTCGTGCTCACCGAGCAGGGCCTGTCTGCCGTCCATGACCAGCACCTGGCGCGCGCGCCGCGCGGAGGCGAGCCGGTGGGCGATGATCACGAGGATTCCGCCACGTTCGGCGAAAACCCGCTCTGCTCGCGCCTCGGCAGCACCGTCGAGGTGCGTGGTGGCTTCATCCAGGACAATGATCCGAGCCGGGCTCGCATAAACCCTGGCGAGAGCCAACAACTGGCGTTCCCCCGAGGACAGTCCGATGCCTCCGTGCGCGAGCGCACCGGACAATCCGCCGAGCCTCTCGACCAGACCGCCGGCGCCGACCGCGCCGGCCGCCGTCAGCAGGTGGGTGTCGTCGGCGTCGGGCGCCAGCAAGGCGAGATTCTCCCGGACACTGCCGGCGAACAGGTAGGTCTCCTGGGGAGTGAACGTGATGATCCGGGCGCGGTGCGCGGGATCGACGGCGTTGATCGGTACTCCGCCGAGCAGGACCTCGCCTTGGCATGGCGTGACGGTTCCGGTCAGAAGCCCGGCGAGGGTGGATTTGCCGATCCCGCTAGGGCCGACCACCGCCAGGTGGTCGCCGGGACGTAGCTGGAGTTCGAAGTCGCGCAGCACGGGTTCGGCGTGGCCGCCCCAGCGATGCGTCAGCGTCCGCACCGTGATTGTGCCGTCGCTCGGCTCGGCCCCACCGTTTCGTCGCACCGGTGGCTGAGCCTCCCCGAGCCGATTAAGCGTGACGAGCAGCCGCAGCACCACTGTGCTCATGGTCGCGGCGAATCCGTGCAAGGCCGGCTGCAGTGTCCCCGTCAGGTACACCAGCACTCCGACCACGGCTCCCGCACTGAGCCGTCCGTCGGTGTTCATACCGGGCGCTGCTGCGAGCACGAGGACAATTGGGAGAAAGCTACCGACCGCAACCACTGCGGTGCGCAGGGCTGCAGCGTTGGACATTCGGACGGTGGCGTTGGCCTGGGCGGTGATCGCCGCTCGAACCGTCGCGTCGGCGATGTTCTGGGCGCCGCATGCGACCACGTCTCGCGTGCCGGCAAGCACCGCTCCCGCAGTTGTGGCGGTGTGCTCGTCGGCCAGGGCCACTCCTCGTTGCCTGTGGGCCAGGGCAGGCAGCAGGCAGAGGAACACCCCTACTGCGACCACGACCGGCGGGCCGATGAGCCAAATCAACGGTCCCGACACCGTTGCCACTCCAGCGAGGGCGCCGACCACCATCACCACGAGCCCTCTAGCTTGCACGAGCAATCCGGCCGTCGCGTCCCGGACGATCTCCACATGCTGGGTGATCCGTGCGACGCCGGCGGCATCCGGACCGCCACGTGGCGGCGCGGTTTCATGCAGCACGCCTTGTACCACCGTGCGCACCAAGGTGTCGCGTAGCGGCTCGACGATCGTGCCGAGCCGTTGCCATACCAGCCGCACTCCGACCGTGCCTGCCACTGCGGCGGCGGCGAACGTGGCCAGCCAAGCAAACCCCACCGCGACCCGACCCGCGGCGAAACCCTCATCGACGGCTCTTTGCACGAGTCCACCGGACAGGAAAGCCGGCAGCGCCTCCAGCGCAGAGCATGCCAGCAGGACTGACCAGTCCCGCCAGCGCCCGGCAAGAGAGCGCCAGTATCCAGCTGTGACCGTCACGGCTGGCCCTCCTCGGTGAACACTGCGCGGTAGGCAGGATCGATCCAAAGGACGTCGTGCGGGGCGACGGCGCGAACCCGGCCGTCCTCCAACCACAAAACCGCGTCCGCGCGGCGCGCGGTGCCGGCCCGGTGTGTGACGACGATGCGGGTCAGATCCGGTAATTCGGTGGAGATGGCGGCCTCCACCCGCGCTTCCGTCACCGTGTCAAGGCTGGCGGTCGCGTCGTCGAGCACCAGCAGCCGGGGCCGTCGCACCAGGGCCCTGGCCAGTCCGATGCGCTGCGCCTCGCCACCGGAGAGCGGGGCTTGCGCGAGCGGAGTGCGGTACCTCGCAGGCAGGCGGTTGATGAGATCGTGGACATCGGCCATGCGGCAGGCCGAGCGGACGTCGTCCGCGTCCGCGCCGGTGCCGTATGCCACCGCTGCGCCGACCGTGTCGCCGAGCAGCGTGGGCCGTTCGAAGCCGTATCCGATGGCGGATCGGGCAACCACATGGGTGGCGAGCCCATCGAGCAGGACGTCACCTCGGTCCGGTCGGCGCAAGCCACCCAGAAGTTCGGCCAAGACCGACTTGCCCGAGCCCGACCGCCCGACCACGGCCACAGTGTCCCCGCCGGACACCACGAGGTCGACGTCTGAGAGCGCACCGTCTACCCCGACTCCGCTCAGCTCGAGCCTGCCCGGTCCGCGCGGCGGAAGCCGATGCGGTGCGGGTTCAGGAACGCCGTCGACCACCTCCGCGATCCGCGTGGCGCACGACCGCGCGCGGGCCAACGCGGTGAACAGCGGCATCTGCCGCACCAATCCCAGTCCGAGAGTCGTGTAACCGAGCGCGGCGAGCACGTCACCGACGCTGATGTCCCCGGTCAGAACCCCGACCCCAGCTGTGCCGAGCACCGCCACTTGAACACAAGGCTGCAGCAGACCAGACCGCCACATCATCCGCGCCTGTGTCCGCCACACTCCCGCGCCCGCCGCGCTCAGCTTGGGCAGAGGGCGTAGCACGCGTGCTGTCTCCTGGTCAGCCACACCTGCGGCGGCGATGGTGCGAAGGCCACCAACGGCGTCGAACAACCGGGCGCCAAGTTCGCTGGAACTTTCCTGGTAAGCCAGCAAATCCGTGGCGGTATGGCGCAGGTGGGAGCGCGCCAGCAGGATCGCGAGCGGTGTGGCACACAGGAACACGACGGCGATTCGCCAGTCGAGCAGTACGAGCGCGGTCACCGCTCCCGCCGACAACACCAGAGCCGTGCCCAACTGGACCACGTTCGCAGTGATCTGCCCGGCGCCTGTGCAGTCGCTGGAGATTCTGCTGACCGCGTCGCCGTTGGCAAGTCCAGACCGGTGACCGCCGCGGATCAGCCCGGCGACGAGGCGGGCCCGCAGGCGGGCGGTAGCCGAAGCGGTGACTCGCGCGGTCAGTGCCACTCCCATGACCTCGCCGAGGATTTGGATCGAACCCAGCGAAACCAGCCACATCACCCGGGCAGGTCCGTCATGTCCGGTGATGACGGCGTCGACGGCACCCGCGAGGGCACTAGGCAGCAGGAGACCGGCGGTGGCCGTCAGAAGGGCGGTGAGCACGAGCAAGGCGGCGGCACCCCGGTCCTGTACAACTACCGAGCGCAGCACGCGATCGCCCCCACCGGCCATCATGGGCCTGCTCCTTGTCGTTCGAGTTGCCTGCGGCCACACTGGGCGGTGCGGGAGCGGCGCACCTGTCCTGCGCCGCTCCCACACCTACGACCTTACTGGCAGGTCAGCAGGCTGACCGTGCTGTGCGCGCACGCCGCGAGCAGGCTCAGGTTGCTCGAGCCGCCGTAGTTGGAGTCGCTGTAGGCGAGCTCGTTCGGGGCGTCGAGTTCCTGCAGCTCCAGGATCGTTCCCATGATTTTTGTTCCCTTCATATCCATTTCGCTAACCGACCGTGATTCGGTCGGCGTCTTTGTGGGACGGATCAGGTGAGTGCGCCGAAGAAGGGCAGCACACGGCCATGACCGTCCAGGGTTGCGGCGACGGTCGTCAGCATCCCGGCACCTCCGGTACCGAGGTCCATTGACAGCCTTAGCAACTGGTTACCGGGGATCGCGATTCCACCGTCGCCATAAGGGATTGCGTGCCAGCCCAGGGCGGACAGGTGTCGGGCGATAGCTTCGGCCCAAATAGGGTCGGGTGCACGCCGGTGAGCCGCGGCCAGCGCCGCGAGCAGCCCACAGCGGCCGAACAGCAGGCCGGGATGGATAACGAACTCCCCAACGCAGCCGCGGAGCAGATCGGATTGCCGGCGTAGGCATGAAGCGTCCGGGTGCCGCGCGGCGAGTTCCTCCGCCACCAGCGCGATTCCCGCGCTGCCCACCGCCAGATATGGCAGGGTGCGGGCGTGGCCGTCGCGGACCTGGAGGACACCGTCGTCGGTGGTCACGCACTCGTCCAGATCCCGGCTGAGCGCGCGGTCGGCGAGTTCGAGCCAGCCGCGGTCGCCGGTGTCGTCATAGAGGTGGGTGAACAGCAGTGCCGGGCCGGACCAACCGTCGAGCAGCCCCGCCCGGCCGACCTCTCCCGGGGGCAGAGCGTGGGTCAGTGCGTCGGCGAGGTGGTCACCCAGGTTGTAGGCGTGTTCGCGGAACTCGCGGTCCTCCCTGCTACCGGCAAAATGCAAGAGGTTCAGTGCGATTCCGGACAGGCCTGCAGCGAAACCGTGGTCGCGGGTTTGCGTGACGAGAAGCTCGGCACCGTCAAGCAGCGCGTCCGCTTCGTCGTGATGACCGAGGTTCTCCAGCACGTAGGCGATTCCGTGCGCTCCGTCGAAGAAGCCAGGACGAGCAGGCGGTGTCCGGCGGACGGCGTCGACCAGCCAGCGTTCGTGCTCCGGGTAGCGGCCCGTTCCTGCGACATCCAATGCGTGCAGGACACCCGCCGCGCCATAGGCGAAACCGGTGCCACCGAGACGAAACTGCTCGATGTCGCCGGGGAACAACCGGTCGTCGCGTTCGGGCGTCGCGGAGCAGAGGATCGCTTCGGCGAGGCCTTTGCGCACCACGCCCCAGTCCGGATTCGGCTGGTCGAGCTCGGTCGCGGAGGAGTCGGCGTCAGCAGGACTCAGCTCACTGCGGATCGAGTCGCCGTAGCCGTTCGGGAGCGGGAACCTGCGCTCGATCACTTCGACGAATCCGGACAGTTTGCCCGGGGCGAGTTCCAGCACCGGATTCAGCGGTAGAAACATCCAGAGTTTCAGCGCGGCGAGCGCATACCGGTCGATGGCGACGCCAGTGCGGCCCTTGGGCGGGCGGAATCCGGGCGCTCCGAGCGCGGGACGTGGCGCGTCGTCGTCGGCGGAGGCCATCTCGAAGTCGATCAAGGAGACACCGTCGTCCTCGTCGACCAGCACGTTGAGCGCGTGCAGATCACCGAAGACCACCCCCCGTTCGTGCACGCGGTCCATCAGTCGCTCCACTTTTTCCAGCAGGGCAACGGCGCGGTCCGTGTAATCGGCGATTTCGTGCTCGTCCGGATGCTGCCGTGTGAGTGGATACCGACGCGCCAACCACGAGCCGAGCGGAATGCCGGGCACCAGGTCCATGTCGAGGAAGGTGTGCTCCCACACTTGGAAAAGCTCGTGCGCGGTGGGAATGCCGTCGATGTCTGCGAGGCGGCGCAGGATGTCGCTCTCACGACGCAGCCGGGCTACCGCATCGGTACCGTCGCGGTCCAGGCCTGCGTGCGGGCGGGCCTCCTTGAGCACGACCTGCTCACCGTCGGCGTCGCGCACGGCGCGGTAGACGCCGCCGCCGTTGGAGAAGTGCAGTGATGACGTCACGCGGTAGGGAAGCGCAGCGGGATCACCACTTTTGCGCGCGTTCAGCGATGCACTCAGGCAGTCGGGCACTTTAACCCAGTCGGGGAGGGAGAAACTGGCCCCGCGTTTGTCGGGAACCAGAGCTCCGTCCGGGCCCTGTATGGCGAGCACGCGAGCTCCGTCCAGCTCCACCGACCGCTCCACGAACCCGCCGTAACGGACGTATAATGGACCCGTCCCATAGCGAAGGTCGCTGAGGATGTATGGACCATCTTCGCCACGCAATTGCTGGGACAATTCAGCCAGCACCAGCTCCAGCTGATTCTCGTCAAGCGGATAAATTGTGACGAACTTGCCGCTCGCGGAGCGCGGCGCGTATTTGGTGTTGCGGGTCAGGAGAGCATTGGGGCTGTGCAAGTGTTTGAACGCGACACGCTCCCGCAGGCAGTACTCGTGGACGGTCGACAGCACCCTCTCCGCGTTGTCCAGCGTGGCCGAAACGTGCACCTTCCAGCCCTGATCGGGTAGATCGACGTCGTTCGGCCGCAGCATCCGCCACGTCCCGAGAGTACTCTCGATCCAGTCTTTTTCCGGTTCGGAAAGCAGGGCTGCGTAATCGTCGTGCAGACCGGAGGGTCGGTGTTGCTCGTCAAAAAAGAGCGGATCTGCGAAGCAGAAAGCCTCGTATCGAAGATCCATTCCAGCCCTCTCGGTGTGCGGACGTGAGCATGCGTTCAAGTTAGTGGAAACCGCCTCGGCAAGCGCAGGAAATTCCGGTGCCGGGCCGCCGATAAATTGCGCCACGTTTTTCCGGAATCGCCAAGACGCCGTTTCGGTGATCACCGTAGGCCGAACGAGTGTATACCAAAGGCGTGTTTCTCGGCAGAGAGTCACTTTACGTGACCTCGGCTCGAGTAAGATTCACCCGCTTGTACAGTAACAAGACCTCCTTTCAGGGAAAATGGTCGGCGCGGACATGGGGCCCGTCGTGGCGTGTCCGAGATCTCATGAATTCCGCTTTCTGCTCGTCCGTTGCGACGAGCGGTCGTTGGCCGAACGTTGTTCATTCCCCTTCGGGCACACCAGTCTGCCTATTTGGGCAATTGACTTGGTCCGCTAGAAGCGACGTCGGCTGGGACCGGCCACCGCTGGCCGAAGAGACGCGCGCCTGCCAACATCGTCACGCCACGAGGCGCCGTGCGAGCTGTCATGACGAAGACGAAGGCCCGCGTGCGAAGGAGGAGGTCTCTTCTCCCCGCATGTCGACACGCAGGGCCGGAGATTCGTTTTCTGGTCGTCGCGCTGCGAGCGATTCGCCGAATCGCGACAGGTCTTGTTGCGGTCTCCGACAAGCTCATCCTGATGCCGGCACTGAGCGCCGTGGCCACCCGCCAACAGCGCAGCATGCGAACTGGCTAGCCGGGCATTCCGCACATGAGGGTTGATCAACTCGGCCTGGTCGTCATGTTCTGG
>NZ_GL877879.1:2036013-2230441 GCF_000194155.1 Saccharopolyspora spinosa NRRL 18395 | reverse complement strand
GAGTCGAGGTCCAGTGCGGCCAGTCTCGCGGCGGGGGTGTACGCCTTCGAGGCGGGGGCGATGAACCCGACACCGGCATCGATCATCGCCGAGACATTGGTGTAGGACACCAGTTTGGAGTCCCCGATCAGCAGGAACTCCTGGGGCTTGGCCATTTTTTGCAGTTCGGTCATAGCGCCCACTACCTGGGCCACTTCCCCGGCTCCGCCGTCGTAGGCTCGGTGGAAGACCGGCACGCCGCCGTCGCCGGTGGCCGCCAGCCCGGCCTGGATCTGTTTCAGGTCGAGGCGGCGGTCTTTGGGATGCCCGAACTTCGGCGCCGGGTGGTCGGCGTCGATCTGCTCGTAGGCCCCGTACAGCGAGATCGACGTCATGTCCCAATGAAGCCGGGAAGTGTCCAAACCGAACACGGAGATCGCTTGCGCTCCAACGGATCCCACGATCCGGTCGAGCTCGGGAGCGATCGCGTCCAGCGCGCGGCCGATCCGGTCGTCGTTGAGCAGTTCGGGGTCAGCGCCGAAGACTTCTTCCACTGCGTGTTCGCGTGCCCACTCGGTCACCCGGACCAGCGGTGCCGGTGAGGTCAACCGGTTGGCGACCAGTGCTTCGATCACCTGCCCGTGGGTCAGATGGGCAAGATCCCGTATCGGGCAGGCCCGATCGATAATGTCGGCCAGGTCCAGACGGTGACAGTAATCAGCGATCACGGGCAACGCGCCCAGCTGCTTCTCGATGCTCGCACCGACGTACCGGGCCCGTCGCCGTTCACGTTGATCCACGACCGAACACCCTGTCAGAGCCCTTGAACGGGAAGACACAGGCCCGGCCGATCAACTCACCTATGCCCATGTGCGGATGACGGGGCTAGCGGAGAGGCTGCGAAGTTCCACGTGCCAGAGCGGAGAGGAAGCGTCGATCAACCTGACGCGCCCGAGCCCGGCGGAAGTAGCCGCATCGTGAAAGCTTTTCCGGCCGTGCCCATTCTCTTCGACGATATGTCGGTGCTACACGAGCCGAAGGCGGTGGTCGGTGACGTTCTCACCGCAACGAAGGAACCGCTGAAAGCGCTTGGGGGAAAATGTGAATCGCATACGTCGGGAGATCGGATTGCCAGTTTCGTCGCGGCCGCCGGCGGTGCGGCGCGGGGGAGCAGCAGCCATCACCGCCAGCGGATTGAGGTGGCCACAGTCGGCTCGATTACGTGGACCTCGGCGGAGCAGGGCCGTTCCTGAGCCGAGACCCCGCTTGGCTGGCTCAGGCAGCTTCGGCCGGCCGGAAAAGATTTTCGGGCGGCGCGATGAACTTTCACTGGCGGCGCATCGAGGTGTTTATCAGCCGCAGAGGCGTCCTCAAGCTCAGTCGACTGCGGAGGAGAACTGCGGCATCGAAACCGCCCGAATGCGGGCCGATTCCGGCTTCGGCTCTTCGACCGGAGTCGCGTCGAAGAGCGCTTCCTCGACGGGCTCGGGCTGCTCGACCGGCTCCGGGGCGACCGGCTCGGCGGCCTTCTTGCTGAGGTGCTCGCGGGTGCGCTGCGCGGCGCCGCGGATCTGCTCGGTCAACTGCTTGTTGGCCTGCCGGGCCTGCTCCTCCTCGCGCTCCTGCTGGCGCGTGCTGCTCGTCGGCTCGGGCTTCGGGGAGCGTGCGGCCTTGACGTAGCGGTTGAGGACGGCCCGGAGTTGTTGGGCGTTCTCATCGTTCAGGTCAATTTCATACGTCACACCATCCAACGCGAAGGTGACGGTGTGGTTGGCCGGGGACCCGTCGACATCATCGACGAGTTCGACCTGAATCCGCTCGGCCATGATCACCTGTCTCGGGAACGTGCCCCGCCTCGATCCGCGACACTTGCAGGTAAGACTACTGCGAGCCTTAACCACGTTGTAGCACGCTGCGGCACAGTTGTCTCGTACTCAACCATAGAGCAGCTCGTTGCCCAGCCGATAACCGCCGGGCGGGTCACATGCCGCCGCGTCCGGCGACGGTACGTGGCCACCAACGACAGTAGCCGCTGCGAGTCAATCCGGAGAATGCAATCCAGCGCACATCGTAAAAATTCCGGCGGAAGCTGGATCATTCTTGCAGCGACCGTTTATTGTTCGCTCGCTCTACTCCGCGCCGGCGGGGCGGAGAAGAGCGAGGTCTCATGTCGGTGACGGCGGGCATTTCGGGCATGCTCCTCCTTCGCCGCGCAACCTCTTGATCGTCGACCACGGCGCACTGTAAAGAACACCACCTACGGGATGACCCGCAGGCTGAAGTTGCGCAACTGGCTGGATGCCGTGGCCTACGTGGTCCGCTCGAGAATGATCTGATAATACTGGTGCTGGCGCAGTGTTGACCAGGCGCCCGGAGTGGTGAACTCCACGCGCCGGACGTCCCCGGCCAGTCGGCCGAACGGGATCAGCATCCAGGCCATCGATGCGGTAACAGCTCCGAACGCGACGGCCATTGTCAGCGGTAGGAGATGCCCTTTGAACCTTCTGTCGCGCGGCTGTCCGTACCTGACCGGTTCTGTTGGCGCGGCGTCAGCCGGTGCTGTCAGCTTTGCCCAACCCATGTTCGAGTGCTTCCCTGCGAGCGATCACGTCCAACGCATCAAGCCATGCTGTCGCTTCGCTTCCGCGTCCGCAGGCGTGTACGAAGGCAGTCAGCAATTCCGGACGCGGCAGCCTCTTTCCACCTAGAACGTCGGCCAACGTGCTGCGCGCCAAAATCTCACCACGCGCGGCTGCGCGCTCCTCCAATTGCCGGTAGGTCAGCTGTGACTCTTGCTTGAGCCGTCGCATCAGCGTTACGAACTCCACAACGTCGCGCGGCTTTACCCCCAGGATTTCCATACCTGCCATCTTCGTCGGTTGCGCATCACTCGGCATCGTCCGTTCGAGCTGTCCGATACTCGGTGCGAGGCCAGCTGCGCATCCGGACAAGGTGGTGACCAGTCGTTATCGACTCGGACATCCCGGGACAGAGCACGTGTGTTGACGTGGACTCCGTCGCGCCAGCAAGATTTCCGACGTCCGGCCCGCCCGTTTCTCGGCGGGAATGAAGAAATTCGTATCGGAACCAACTGCGGTTGCAACGTCGCCACCATCGACGCGCCCGGTCACGGCGGCCGCACGGCACACGACGAGCAGGAGATCGCCGCACACAGCAGGAAATGGCAGCGGGCGAGCCGGTTGGTCCGATCGTCGTCCGCTACAACGCCCACTTGGCGGAGCGTGCCGTGCTGGAGTGGCAGACGATCCTTGACGCCTCCAGGAGCTGCCGGAGATCAGCGCCGAAGGGACGGTCGGCTACTTTGGCCCGAACATGGGCACCGCGATCGGGGTGCCGTTGGCGGCGGTCGAACCGGTCACCATTCCGGTGTAGTTCGTGCTCCAGTGGGACGACGAGCACATCCCGCGCGAATCCGATCTCGCGTTGTTCGACGCCTTCGCCTCGAAAGAGAAGACGTTGCACGCCAACGCGGGCAAGCACAAGGAGTTGCCCAGGTTCGAGGCCGACAGCGCCGTCCTTTTCTTCGCCCGGCACTTCGGCCGGGCCGTCACGTCAGCGGCCCGACCTAGCGGCTATTGGCGCACGGCCACCAGTCGGGCGCCGATACCACCGGCCGCTCGTTTTCCGGAAAAGTTGTCCGATCTGGCGTGAATATCCGGGAAACGGAAGGAGAGCCAGCCTTCGAGACCTATGGACCTTCGGGCAAAAGTGCACGCGCAGAGAGGCACCGTCCCGGATCACAGTTGTACTGCTGTTCGAATGCCTGCCAATTTGGTTCTTCTGCGTACGACGAGCCCACGGCCCGAATTTTGGAGATGCTAGTGACCTTGATCGCTCTTTCCTGGTTGGTTGGAGTTGCTTACGCCATCGGTGGCGTGGCCAAACTGGCGGGGGTCGGGGTGATGCGGAAAGACGCTGAGCACTTCGGGTTTTCCTACCGCCTGTATCGGCTGATCGGCGCGCTCGAACTGCTGGGCGGTATCGGCGTCGCCGCCGGTCTGTTGCTGAAGCCGATCGGTCTGGCCGCCGCGGCGGGCTTGGCGCTGTTGATGGCGGGCGCAGTCGTAGCGCATGTCCGGGCTAAGGACCCTGTCGGCAAGACCGCTCCGGCCGCTGTGTGCGGATTGCTGTGCATCGCGATCATCGTCTTGCACGCATTGTCCTTAGTAGACTGAGCAAGGGGCGCTGGGGAGTGCAAATGCAGGTGAAAACAGCAAATTCACTGCGCGGGTTCGTCGATGACGAACATATACGACATCTTGACCCGCTGGACTTCGATATCCGGCTTCCCTCCCTGTGGGAGGCGAATGCTGCGGGTGATGTGAGAGCTCTGCTCGCCATACTCAACGACATTCTTCCGTCACTGGAAACGACGAAGGCGATGTCGCTGCCCGAAAGTGTGGCTACAATACGGGACCTCGGCATCGTAATGGGCTCCGTCAAGAGGCACGGCGTTGAACCAGTGGTCGCGATTCCCGAACTGGAAGCGCCGTTGCGTGCCATAGGCGAACGCACCGGCATGATCCCACGGGACACCATCCATCACTACATACGGTGGAATCCGACGGGGCGGCGTGAGCGCATGTACACGGGCGAGCCGATGGAGAAGTTGCTCATGGCCTCTGTGCGCATCAGTTTGCCCAGGCTGAGCGCTGCTGTCGATGTGTGCACCGCTCTGCACACCGCCGAGGCCGGTGATCTCGACTTCGCCTTGGCTGCCAACGAACTCGCCGCCTTGGTGGGGGCAATGGAGGACTCGATCGACACGGTGATCGCCGATGTGACCCCAGAGTTCTTCGCTCGCACGATTCGCCCGTACTTCGAGGACATCCGAATCGGTGAAGATACCTTCCTCGGTCCGGCGGCCGCGCATGTACCGCTCGCGCTGGTCGATCTGCTGCTGTGGGCGAGCGACCACAGCGACAGCGAATACCTGAAGTTCGTGCACGAGTCCGCCATCTATGGCCTGGAGCACTGGCGGCCTTTGTACCAGGAGTGGGGGAATGCTCCGTCGCTCGCGGCGCGCGTGATTGGCGCTCTCGAGCGAGGCCCGAAGGGTGAAGTCCCGCTCGCGATGCACGCGAGCGTGGAGGCGCTGTGCCGAACACTCCGCTCGCTCATGGTCTTTCGCGGAAAGCACCTGACGGTCGCGCGCAAGGCGTATGCGGACGAGGTACGGCTGTACGAACTCGGCAGCGGTGGGGGGAGCATCGGTCTCCTGACCAACATCACGAGCCTGGTCAAAGGAATGTGGCACATGCTGCGCGGGCCTGCCCCCCGGAACACCAGGAGCGCGACATGACCACATTAATCGACCAAGGAGAAGCTACGTGCGGACACTGATCGTCGGTGCGGGCATAGGCGGACTCGCAGCCGCGCTGTGCTTGCATCACGCGGGTGTCGACGACGTCGTCATTTTGGAGGCTGCCGAGTCCATCGATCCGCTCGGAGTCGGGTTGAACATTCTGCCCAACGCGGTCCGGGTGCTCAGTGAACTTGGTGTATTCGAGCAGCTCGCCACCAAAGCCATCCGCACCAGCGAGCTGCGCTACTACAACTGTCACGGCAATCTCATCTGGAGCGAGCCGCGCGGCTCCACGGCCGGGTACAGCTGGCCGCAGTTGTCCGTGCACCGCGGCGATCTGCAGATGACGCTGCTGGAAGCTGTGCGGGACCGCCTCGGCGAGCAGGCCGTGATCACGGGCTCGCCCGTTGGCGCAGTTCACGGTGCCAATGGTCGCGCGAGCGTCGAGGTGACTCGCACCGACGGCACCAGCGCTGTTCTGGAGGGCGACCTCGTGATCGGCGCGGACGGTATTGACTCCGCAGTCCGCGGCGCGTTGTACCCGGACGAGGAAAGTGCACCAGGCAACGGAATGGTGATGTGGCGGGGTACTTCCTGGGTGCAGCCATTCCTCGACGGCCGCACGATGGTCGTGTCGGGCGACGACGTCAGGCGGATCGTGCTCTATCCGATCCGGCGAGCCCGTGACACGGGTGAGGTTCTCGTCAACTGGGTGGCAGCGCAGCCAGCGCACGGGGAACTCCCGGTATCCGGTCGGCGGGTTGACCTGGCGCGGTTCCGCGAATCCTTCGACAGTTGGCGGTTCGACTGGCTCGACATTCCCGGCATCATCGCCGCCGCCCCGGAGATGTACGAGTATCCCATGTTCGATCGAGACCCCTTGTCAAGGTGGACATTCGGCCGGGTCACGCTGCTCGGCGACGCCGCCCACGCGATGTACCCAATGGGTTCCAACGGGGCCACCCAAGCGATCACGGATGCCCGGGCGCTGGGGAATGCGCTGGTGGAATACGACTCCATCGACGAAGCGCTGTTCGCTTACGAGGCCGAGCGCAGGCCGATCACCACGCAGTTGCAGATCAGCAACCGAAACATGGGGCCGGAGTCCGTGATCACGGTCGCCCACCAACGGGCGCCGGACGGGTTCTCCGACGTCAGCGAGGTGTTCACGCCGAACGAGCTCGCCGCAGTCTCCCAGAATTACGCGCACACCGGCCGGTTTTCCATTGACTGGGTGAACACGAACACGAACACGAACACGAATCCGATTCCAGACGACAAAGGGCTCAACGCATGAACATTTCGCGGACCCGAAGCGGCCGATGGGGCCGCACCGACGGGCGCAACGCGATTGCCGTGGTTGGCATGGCGTGTCGTTTTCCTGGCGCAGCTGGTGTCGCGGAACTGTGGGAACTGTTGCGCGCCGGTGCGGATGCGACCGGGAACACGCCGATCGAGCGATACGACATCGAAGCGATGTACTCGCCGGACCCGGCACCGGGCAAGGTAGTCAGCCGCCGGTCGGGATACCTGGACGGCATCGACCAATTCGACGCCGAATTCTTCGGGATGTCCACCAACGAGGCGAAAAACCTCGACCCGCAGCAGCGGCTGCTGCTCATGACCGCTTGGGAGGCGCTAGAAGATGCCGGGCAGGCGCCCTCGGCCATCGCCGGCAGCCGCACCGGCGTCTACGTGGGCAACATGCACCTGGACTACTGGGATCTGGTCGCCAAGCGGGGTGCGGAGGCGATCAGCCCAGGGACGATCTACAACTACCGGTCCGTGCTGTCCGGCAGACTGTCCTACACGTTTGATCTGCGAGGTCCGAGCATCCCGCTGGACACTGCCTGCTCGTCGTCACTGGTCGCCGTGCACCTGGCATGTCAGAGCCTGCGTGCGGGCGAAACAGGTCTGGCGCTGGCGGCCGGGGTCAACCTGAAGCTGACTGCCGACGAGGACGTGCTCCTGTCCCAGATCGGGATGCTCGCGCCCGACGGCAGATGCAAGTTCGGCGACGCGTCTGCCAACGGCTTCGCCCCCTCCGAGGGGGTCGGCGTGGTCGTTCTGAAGCGCCTCGACCAGGCCCTCGCCGACGGCGACCGCGTCCGTGGCGTCATTCTCGGCAGCGCGGTTACCAATGACGGTGCGAGCAGCGGCTCGCTGCTCGCACCGTCGATCGAGGGACACGTGCAGATGCTGCGTTGGGCATACGAGGACGCGGGCGTAACGCCGTCCGACGTCGACTTCGTCGAAGCGCACGGCACCGGTACACCGATGATCGACCCGATCGAATTCGCCGGACTTGGTGAAGTGCTCGGTGCCGGCCGGGCGGAGGACCACCCGCTGTACGTCGGCTCGGTCAAGTCCAACCTCGGGCACACCGAAGGCGCAGCAGGCGTCGCCGCCCTGATCAAGACCATCCTGTGCCTGGAACACCGCGAGGTCGTGCCAAGCTTGCACTACAACGTCCCCAATCCGAAGGTGGCGTGGGACGAACTCCCGGTTGAAGTGCCGACCGGTGTGCACCAGCTGCATGACCGTGGGCGCCTCGCTGTGGCGGGCATCAGCGGGCAGGGCATTTCCTCGGTCAACACCCACCTTGTCGTCGGCGAGTCCGACCCGGCTTGGCGCGACACCGAGCGGCCGCCAGCAACCCGCGCCGCGTCCGTGTTCGCAGTTTCCGCACGCACCCCTGCCGCGCTCGATGACCTGGTGCGCCGGTATGTGCAACACCTGCAACCAGGCGGGGCCGGCGAAGGCCTCGAACTGCGCGACATCTGCTTTACCGCGGCCACCCGCCGCGACCACCACACTTGCCGTCTCGCGTGCACGGCGTCCTCCGCCAGCGAGCTCGTCACCAAGCTGCGTAGGCACCTCGACGGAGCTGGTGCGGGCCACACAGCGGATCCTGCCTTCGCCGCAGTCGTGGACCACTACCTTGCCGGTGGCAAGCCCGATTGGAGCGATGTTCTGGATCCCGCCGCCCATTACGTGGAATTGCCCACGTACCCGTGGCAGACCCGCAGATATTGGCTCGACAGCGTGAACGTGGCGGTGACCCCATGACCAGGACAGCGGTCCTCGCGGGGCTCGGGGCGTGGGCACCACCCCGGGTGGTCACCAACGACGAGGTAGCTTCGCGGATCGCGGAGACCGATGAGTGGATCAGAACACGAACAGGTATCGGGGCCCGGCGGGTGGCCGCACCGGAGATGTCGACTAGGGACATCGCTGTGCAGGCCGGTACACGGGCGTTGCGGTCGTCCAAGCTGACCACCGTAGACCATTTGGTGCTCGCGACCACGACGCCCGACCAGGTCATCCCGGCCACCGCGCCTTCGGTGGCGACCGAGATGGGGTTGACCGGTGTCGCGGCCTTCGACCTCAATGCGGCGTGTGCCGGGTTCGTGTACGGGCTGGGGGTCGCCACGGGATTGATCACGTCGGGTGTGGCAGACAGCGTCCTGCTGATCGCCGTGGACGTCTTGTCGACGATCACGAACCCCAACGACCGCATGACGGCCCCACTTTTCGGGGATGGCGCAGGTGCTGTCGTGCTGCGGGCAGGCGAGCAGGGAGAACCGGGCGTATTCGCGGGGTTCGACTTGCACAGCTCCGGTGAGCACGCGGACCTGATCAATGTCCCGGCCGGGATTCGAACGTATTCGATGCCTGACGCGGTCGCCGAGGAGACCGACAGGTACATATACATGGCGGGCAAGGAAGTTTTCCTCGCCGCGGTCGCCAACATGTCGTCGTCGTCCAGGACTGCGCTTGCCCGAGCAGGACACGTTATTGGTGACGTCGATCGAGTCGTCGGTCACCAGGCCAACATCCGCATCCTGCATGCGGTGGCAAAGCAGTTGGACCTCCCGCAGGACCGCCTCGTCACCAACATCGAGCGGTTCGGTAACACCTCGGCGGCGTCGATTCCGCTCGCGCTCGTCGATGGCGTGACCAGCGGAGCCTTGCAGCCTGGACATCTCGTCCTGATGACCGCGTTCGGAGCCGGATTCACCTGGGGATCCACGACAGTCCGATGGCCGGACCTCGCGGTCGAACCGGTTGACTGACCTGTCGAAGAGGCAAGGAGAATCTCGATGAGCGACACATATCGCCGTTTGACCGATGTGCTGAGCGGGTGGTCGAAGGTGGCAAGCCCAGAAATCACGCCGGAGATGGAGATCGATGCAGGGCTGGACATCGACTCGTTGACCCGGCTGGAGCTTTGCCTGGCGCTGAAGAAGGAATTCCAGCAGCCCATCGACGACGATCAGGTGTTCGCGGCGACCACCGTGTCGGACTTGCTCAACCTGCTGTCCACCCCCGAGTAGGCGTTGCCAGCCGAGCAACATCAGCCGTCTGATCGGGCTTCGTCTGCGGGGCGTAACTGTGCCCCCGCGGTCGGTCGGGGCGAGCGGGAGATCTCCAAAGGTTGATGAGCTCCGAGGGGCTGAGTACCGGTGCGCGGCACAGGGCGGACGTCTCGTAGGAGCGGTGAAGCAGACGGGCCACTATGGCCAACGCCGGGTCGGTGCAAGCGGTCAAGACTGTGACGGTGCCTGTCGCGAAGGCCCGTTTCGGGACACGCCACACCGGCCCGGCGGCAGCAAGCACCGGCCAGGGCAACGGTCGGCAGATCGGTGCTCAAGACACGACGGTCAGTTGCAGCACGGGGTAGGCCGAGCCCTGCCCCGTGCCTGATCATCTACATGGTCGCAGCAGCCGCGAGAACGTAACGCAGGCCCGCTGTTCACAAGTAGTGCCTTGTTAACTCGTGTTGTTGAAGGGCGCTTCCACTCGCGTCAGACGTCTTCAGCAACGATACGGCTAGGCACCTGTCCACACCCGCAGCTAGTGAGGGCGAACAGTCCTCACCTCGCGCCAAGTCAGCGCAAGGCCGGTGTGGAGCAGTTGGAGCGAACGGACCGTTTACGTCATCTATCGGGGCGGACGGGCCGTTCGCTTCATAGTCGGTGGTGGGGTGGTGGGGTGGTGGGGTTGGGGCGAACGGACCGTTTGTGTCGTCTATCGGGGCGGACGGGCCGTTCGCTTCATAGTTGGTGGTGGGGTTGGGTGGTTGGGGCGAACGGACCGTTTGTGTCGTCTATCGGAGTGGACGGGCCGTTCGCTTCATACTGGCCAGTGTTGATGCGCCACTGCGCAAACGAGCTTGGTGGTGCGGTTTCCGCGGCGGGCAGATCCCAGGCGCAGCGGAAGCCGACTGTTGCGCTGCGCCCGCATCCCAGTCCGGGCAGGAGCAGCTTCATGCTGAATTCCGGTGCCTGGCGTCCGCCGTCGAGGTACCACTCGAGCCCTCGGCCTGGATGTCGCTGCCGCCCTTGAGCATGACGAACCGGGTCCGCCCGTGTCGGAGTGCTCGCTCTCGGTCCAGTTCCAGATGGCGGGCTTGCCGCCTCGCAGCCGACCGGTCTCGCTGGCGAGTTGCCACTCGTCCTCGGTCGGCAACCGGCCGCCGCGTGACGCGCAGCGGTCGGCAACCGGCCGCCGCGTGACGCGCAGCGGTCGCCAACCGGCCGCCGCGCCGCGCGCAGTGCGCGCGCATCGTCGAGGTCCCCGAACGTCACCGGCTCGGCGTGCGTTCGCGCTGCCGGTCCGGTTCGGGCTCGCCGTTAGTCCTCTGTGGACGAATCCGAGGAGCGAGGCGGATCGCTTGCCTCGATGTGGTCCGCCGACGTGCTCGTCGGCGGACCACATCACAAGGATTACTTACTGGTCGACGCGCTGAGCGCGCTCTCCTCGTGGTGGGGCCAGCGGGCCGGTTCGCCGACGGGCTTGTCGCCGAGCACTGTGACGCGGCGGCCGACCCGGCGGCCGGTGTAGTCGTTCACGGCGTAGTGCTGGGTCGCTCGGTTGTCCCAGACCGCGACCGCGCCGGGGACCCAGCGGTAGCGGCAAACCCGTTGGGGGCTTTCGGAGACTTCGAACAGGTGGTTCAGCAGCGCGTCGCTCTCACCCGAGGTCAGCTGCGGGATTCGGCGGGTGAACATGCGGTTGACGTACAGCGAGCGGCGGCCGGTTTCCGGGTGCGTGCGCACCACGGGATGCTCGGCCTCGCTGCGGAACGAGCCGTTCGGGTGCTCGAAGACGTGCACTGCGGTGAGCCCTTCGAGCAGCTCGGACACCGGCGCGGACAGCGCTTCGAACGCCAGGTACTGGTTGCTCCACATCGTGTCCCCGCCAGCCGCCGGGCATTCCACGAGCTGCAGGACCGACGCGATCGGCGGCGAGGGGCTGAACGTGACATCGGTGTGCCAGACGTCGGCGCGCGCGCCCTGATCCGAGTCCAGCACCACCAGCTCGTCGTGCCCGGAAAGCTTCGGCAGGAACGGGTGCACCTCCAGTTCGCCGAACCGGCGGCCGAACGCCTTGTGCGCTTCCGGTTCGAGTCCGGCCGCGTCCGGGAAGAACAGCACGAGGTGGTTCAGCAGCAGTTCCCGCAGTCCAGCAGCAGTTCCCGCACCGTGGTGAAATCGGAGTCGGTCAGCGCGTCGAGCGGTACCCCGCGCACTTCCGCGCCGAGAGCCCCGGAAACCGGGCGCACGTCGAAACGGTTCTTGGTCATCTTTCTCCTTTCGCTTACGTTTTTCGGGCAGGGAGAAATGCCCTTTCGTCACCCGGGAAAAACATTCGAGCAATGGTTGACGAGAATTGTTCTGAATTGGCATTCTGGTCGTGCCGGATATAGTTTCCGGCGGCCCTCGAACCCCTTCGTCGAAAGGACGCTCATGCCGCACGATGCCGCTGCCGAGCTCGCCCGCCTCGTGGACCTGGCGACCCCGTTTGCGATCCGCACCGCGGTCGCCCTGCGGCTGCCGGAGTTGGTCGAGGCCGGCACCACCGGCCTGGCGGAGCTGGCCGCCGCGAGCGAGTGCGACGAGGACTCGCTCGCGCGGCTGCTGCGGCACCTGGTGTCCGTCGGCCTGTTCGCCGAAACAGCGCCGGGCGCCTACGGGCTCACACCGTTGTCGCGCGAACTGCTTGGCGAGGAACACCGCTGGCAGCGCGGCTGGCTCGACATCGGCGGCCCGGGCGCGAAGATGGACCTCGCCTACACCGGGATGCTGCATTCGGTGCGCACCGGCGAATCCGCGTACGGTCGGGTGCACGGCGTCGAGTTCTGGGCTGACTACCAGCGCGATGAACGGCTGCGGCTGTTCTTCGGCGCGATCATGGCCGCGCACGCCTGGCAGACCGGCCCGGCCGTGGCCGCAGAGTACGACTGGTCCGGGGTGCGACGGGTGCTCGACGTCGGTGGTGGGACGGGGGCACTGCTCTCGGAGGTGCTGCTCAAGCACCAGCACCTGACGGGCGCCGTGCTGGACCTGCCACCGGTGCGTCCCGAAGCCGAGCAGGCGTTCGCCGAGGCCGGGCTTTCCGGACGCGCGGAGTTCGTCGGCGGCAGCTTCTTCGATCCGCTGCCGGTCGGCTACGACGTGCTGCTGGTGTCGCGGGTGCTGACCGACTGGAACGACGAGAACGCCACGAAGATCCTGCGCCGCTGCGGCGAGGCCGCGGGGCCTGACGGACGCGTCGCGATCGTCGAGGTGCTCGCTGGCGAGGAGCACGCGAAGAACAACTCCTCGTTCGACCTGCAGTCGCTGACGCTGCTGGGCGGTCGTGAGCGCACCATCGCCGACTTCCACAAGCTTTCCGCGGCTGCGGGCCTGTCGGTGTACGCCACGCACCGCTGGCCGAGCGGGCTGGTCGTCGTGGAGTGCACGGGCTGACACCGCGCTCACGCCCAGGACGGGAGCTGCCGGGCCCGCGGGTCCGGCAGCAACCCCAGCTGGTGCAGCCGGTCCAGCGGGGTCAGCGGGTGCACGCCCAGCCCGGACATCGTGTGCATCACGGTGTAGCGGATCCGGTCGTTGCCCCCGGTGCCGCGCAGCGCCCGGCGGCCGGCGAACCGGCCCACCCATGACAGGTCCGTGATCATCCTCGCCGCGTTGTGGCTCGTCCGGCCGATGTGCGCCAGATTCTCCCGGCGCGCGGCCGAATACCGCGTCAGCGCGTGATCGACGGCGGACGGGGCGAGCGAGCCGCCCTGCCGCAGCATCGTGGCGAGCTCGTGGGCGTCGGCGATCGCGCTGTTCATGCCCTGCGCGGCCATCGGGTGCACGGTGTGCCCGCTGTCCCCGACCAGCGCCAGGCCCGGGACGGCAAGCGATGGCGCGAGGAACCGGGACACCGGCAGCAACTGCCGGGCGGCGAGGTTCGTGCGGATCGACTCCTCCAGCGGTGCGAGCGCGGGAGTTTCCCGGACCAGATCGGTGGCCCAGCGGTCCAGTCCGTCGGCGCTGAGACCGCGCATCTCGTGCGTTCCGGTCTGCGCATAGAGCCGGATCCGGCCGTCCGGCAACGGGTAGCGCAGGCGCAGCCCGCGCGGCGTGACGTAAGCGGAGAAGTCGGGTTCGACCTCCGGTGCGTCGTGCAGCTCCAGCGCGACCAGCCGGTGCGGGTAGTCGTCACGGCGGATCTCGATGCCGGCCTCGCGGCGCAGGCGGGACGACATGCCGTCGGCGGCGACCACGAGCGCTGCCTCGACGACGTCGTCGCCGATCCGGACGCCCGTGATCCGACCGCCGCTGGAAAGCAGGCCGGTGATCAGCTTGCCGCGGCTGAACTCGACGTTGTCCGGCAGGGATTTCGTTAGCGCTTCGAGGATCGCCGGGTAATCCTGGGCGAGCAGCCAGTTGCGCTGCGCGGGCAGGCGCGCGTAGTCGAGGGCCATTTGCGCGCGGCCTTCGGCGTCGCGAGCGACCAGCATCCCGAGCCGCAGGGCCCCGGCCGCTTCCAGCCGCGTCGCGACGCCCCACTCGTGCAGGATCGCCAGCGCCCCCGGTTGGAACACCTCGCCCTTGGCGACCGGCCGCACCCGCTCCTGCTTGTCCACCAGCAGCACGCGCCGACCCAGCCGGCCCAGCGCGCATGCCGCCGCCAGCCCGGCGACGCCGGCCCCGCACACCACGACGTCGTAGGTCATCGCGCCACCGCCTTCCGGTAGCGGGCGAGGGCTTTCAGCGCGAGACCGTGCGCCAACGCGGGATTCGGGTACCGGCAGACGTGCCGCACGTATTCGTTGACGTTCGCGGCAGGCCAGCCGCCGCCGGGCAGCCGGTGCGCCAGCAGCCAGTCCACACCGGACCGCGCGGAATCCGGCTCGGCACCGGCGGCCAGCAGTGCCGACACCGCCCAGCCGGTCTCCTCGACGGTCCCGGGCTCGCCGGCACCGGTGCCCCATGAGCCGTCGGTCAGCCGCGTGCGTTCGAGCCACGCCCTCGCGCGCCGTGCCGGTTCGCCTTCTGCCGCACCGGCTTTGGCGAAGGTCTGAAGCACGGCCGAGGTTCCTGCGGTGTGCATGCGGTACCAGACGGACTCGAAGCTCCCGTCCGGCTTCTGCGCCTTGGCCAGCCAGCGCAGCGCGCGGCGCACGCGGCGGTCTTCGGCGGGCACACCCGAGTCCAGCAGCCCGTCCACGGCCTGCGCGGTCATGTGCGGGCACGGTCCGCTGTTGGCGACCTTCGTGTTTCGCACGCACAAGCCCCACGACCCGCGGGTGTCCTGCTGCAGCGTCAGCCAGGTGACGCCGCGGCGCACGGCATCGGCCTGGTCCGTGCCGGGCAGGTGGTTCAGCGCGGACAGGATCTCACCGGTCTCCAGCGTCGCGGGCCAGCCGCGAGTTCCCGACCAGCCCCAGAACCCGGGCGCGCAGCCGAACGCGGTGAACGGCTGGTCCTGTTGCAGGCGAAGGAAGAGCTCCTTGACGGCGGCCAGTCGGGGGTCGTCCGCGTACCCGGCTTCGAGCAGACCGGCGGTGGCGTACATCGACCAGGTCAGGTCCAGCGGTCCGCTCGACCACGAGCCGTCGGGAGCGGCCGTCCGGCGGAACCAGCCGACGGCACCGTCGACCATGTCACCGCCCAGCCCGGCGCGTGCGAGCCCGGTGCAGATCAGCCCGGTCACCCAGGCGTCCTCACACCATCCGCCGGTGCTGCCCTCGTGCTCGTAGACCTGCCGGATCACCGCGAGCGCGTTCGGCTCCGCGAGCTTCGCCAACGACTGCTGCAGCCGGGTCAGCGGTTTGTGCCGCGTCTGGGCCAGGCCGAGCGCGGAGACCATCGGCGCGCGCAGGTCGAACAGCCGCCGGTACAGCCCGGGCAGCAGTGCCAGCTCAAGCGGGAACCGCCGCATCTCGCGCGCGTCGAGCCAGCCCGCGAAGCCGTAGAACTGCCGGCACCACGCAACGACCTCGGCGTGCGGGATCGCCTCCAAGCCGCCGAATTCCCGCATCCACTCCTGACCGGACTCGACGGCGGCGGCATTGCCGCGCGGATCTGCCAGGTGCAGCACGGCCGACGCCACTGCCGTCGGCCCGGCCTCGGACGCCTCGCCGGGCACCATCGCCCAGCCGCCTTCGGCGGCCTGCGTGCGCTTGAGCCAGCCGACGCCTGCCTCGATCAGGTCCGCAGCCCCTCCAGGATCGGCGAAGTGCAGCGCGCACACGGCGCCAACCGTGCCGAGCGTCGACGTCAGGCTTGCTCCGCCGTAGTCGAACACCCCGTCCTCGCGTTGTGCGGCGAACAGCGCCTCGGCGCCCTCGGTGATCGCCTCGTTGATCTGGTCGGGACGCAGGAACGTCACGCAGGGTCCTTTCTCCCGGCCACCGCAGGGGCGGGCGGGAACTCGTGGCGGGCGCGCATCAGCGCTTGGGTGAGTAGCGAGAACAGCAGTACGGGCAGCACGATTGCGAGCGCGAAGCGGCCGCCGGCGGCACCTGCGATGATCGCGGCGGCGAGCACGAGGCGTTCGGCCACCAGCAGTTCGTGGGCGCGCAGCGCGGTCCGCGCGCTCACGACGTCACCGGCGCGCACCAACGGGGTGAACGCGCAGGCCCCGATGATGGCGGCGACTGCGGTGATAGCGAGCTGGGCGGCCGGATCCGTTGTCGCCCACACCGCGCCGAGCACGACCAGCGCGACGCCACCGCTGTACAGGCGCAGGGCGAGCAGGACCGCGTGCCGGACGCCGCGGCGCACCGGCACCGAGCGGTAGCCACCGGCACGGTCGCCGTCGACGTCGCGGACCGTTCCCACCAGATTCGACGCGGTGTCGTGCAGGAGGAAACCCGCCGCCACCGGCAGCAGCGGCCACGGGGGCCATGCCGCTGCCACCATTGCGCCGATCACGAGGGTGAGCGCGGTGAGCGAGCCGCGCGTGACGTTGCCGGCGATGCCGCGCCGCTTGAACACCTTGCTGTAGGCGACGATCCCGGCTACCGCGACGACGAACAGCGGCACGATCCGCCAGTTCGCCCACACCACCAGCACGGCCGAAAGTGCCGCGCACGCCAGGCCCCCGAACAGCGCGGCCTCGGTGGACAGGCGTCCCGATGGGATCGGCCGATGCGGTTTGCCGATCGCATCGAGGTTGCGGTCGAAGTAGTCGCCGAGGTAGTGCCCGGACAGCCAACCCAGCGTCGGGGCCAGCGCCGCGACGACCAGCGCGTCCGCACGGCCCGCGCCCCCGGCCACCGCGGTCCCCGCGAGCCCGAGCAGCGCGGGGTAGCAGGAGGTGTAGGGGCGCCAGGTCTGCACGTGAGCGAGGACCGACCAGCCGATCCGCCGGCACAGTCCCGTGATCGTCGGCGCCACGGTCAGCGGTCCCTCCGCGCCGCGAGTTCGGCCACGGCGCCGAGTAGCCCGGCGGCCTCGGCGACGGGGAGCACGCCGAGCCCGGACTTGGCCAGCCGCACCTCCTCGCGCGCTTGCGCCAGTGCGAGGTCAAGCGCGCCCGTCGCCACCACGACCTCGCGCAAGGCGGCCAGCGCCGCATCCGGTCGGAGCCCGCCGGCCAGCACCTGCTCGATCCGACTGCGCTCGGCCGGTCCTCCCTCGCGGTGGGCCAGCAACACCGGGAACGTCGGGCGGAGGTTCGCCACGTCACTCGTGCCCGGTTTCCCGGTGATCTCGGGATCACCCAGGAACGGCAGCAGGTCGTCGTACATCTGGAACGCGAGGCCCGCGTGCTCGGCGAACTCCGTTACGACGCCGACCTCATCGGGCGATCCGCCGCCGAGCACCGCGCCGGCCTGGCACGAGCCGCGGAACAGCGCACCGGTCTTGAGCGCTGCCACCTGGAGGTAGGCCGCGAGACCGCTGCCCGGCGTGTCGTGCGCAGGCGGCACCAGCAATGCCTCCTGCACCTGGCCGCGGCACAGGTCTTCGCCCGCTCGCGCGAGTATGCGCACTGCGGACAGGATGTTCGTCTCCGGCACCGTGCATTCGGCAAGCGCGCCGAACAGCTTGATGATCAACGCATCCCCGGTGACGATCGCGTCGGACACGCTGTAGCGGGCGTGCACCGACGCCCGGCCACGGCGGGTGTCGTCGCCGTCGATGATGTCGTCGTGCACCAGCGACGCCGCGTGCAGGTACTCCACGGCCAGCGCTGCGGGCATCACCGCTTCGCGATCGCCGCCGACGGCCTCGGCCGAGGCTGCCAGCACCAGCGGCCGCAGCAGCTTGCCCGGCGACAGCAGCGCGTAGCGGGCGACCTCGTCGAGGCGTTCACCGGTGGCGGGCCAACGCGCGGTGAGCGCGCGCCGGATGTCCGTCGCGACAGCGGACGAGGTGACCTCGTGGATCAGGGAGTGCGCGGCGGTCATTGGTTGAACTCCTTGGCCAGCACCAGCAACGCGTCGTTCGCCTCCGGTGTCCCGGTGCTCACGCGCACCCCGGCGCTGGCGATCTCGCGCACCGCGACGCCGCGCGCGGCTAGGTAGTCCACAAAGGACTTGTTCCGTTCCCCGAGTCGCAGCCAAAGGAAGTTCCCGCCGCTGGGCGGCACGTCCCAGCCCAGTTCGAGCAGCCCGGTCCGCACGCGGTCGCGCTCTGCCGCCACCTCGCGACAGCGTTCGCGCATCGCGTCCTCCGCATCGAGCGCCGCCAGCGCCGCGGCCTGCGCGACGGTCGGCACCCGGTAGAACGGCAGCATCGGCCGCAGCGCCGCGGCCACCGGTTCGGCCGCCACCAGGTATCCGGCGCGGAGACCGAGCAGGCCGTGGGACTTGGAGAACGTGCGCACGACCGCGACCCGGTCGTCGGCCGCCGCGAGGGCGAGCCCGTCGGCGATCTGCGCCGGGTCGGCGAACTCGCGGTACGCCTCGTCGATCAGCACCAGCACGTGCGGGGGCAGCGCGGCGAGGAAGTCCGCCAGTTCAGCGTGGCCGAGCACCTCGCCGGTCGGGTTGTTCGGGTTGCACAGCAGCACGACCTTCGTCTTCGCAGTGACGGCGGCGGCCAGCGCCGCTAGGTCCTGGCCGTCCCCGTCCGAGGGCACCGCGACCGGTTCGGCCAGCGCGTTGCGGATCAGCAGCGGGTACAGCTCGAACGACGGCCAGGCGTGCACGACGGACGCGCCGGCAACGGAGTGCGCGGTGAGGAACTGCTGGAGCAGGGCCCCTGAACCGGCGCCGGCGACCACCCGCTCCGGCCCGATCGCGAACCGCTCCGCGATCGCGTTGGTGAGTCCGGAGGCCAGCGCGTCGAGCGTGAGGTGCATGCGGCCGAGGCTACTTTCGGCCGCTTCGAGCACGCCCGGCAATGGCCGGGAAGTGTTTTCGTTCAGGGACAGCTGATGAATGATCTGAGTCACGTGAATGAAGGCCTTTCCGTTGCCGCACACGGGCTTTCCATCGCCTGTCACCACATTCTAGATCAGAGCCTCCGTTAGACTGCGTGTCGTCGTGATCGATTGTCAAGCAGCTGAAAGTAAATTGTCCACCAGAACAAAACTGTGACATTCGGTTTTGCTTTCCCGGGCACGGTCGCCGGAATTTCGGGCACCATTCCCGATTGCGGATCGACGGTAGGCCGACAATTCCGTAGGCTCGCGTGCGAGATTGAGCGCATTCCGGTTTCCGGGCCGTGACGAAGGTGTTTCCGTCGGCGGCTCAAGTCAAGGCGGCGAGATCCTCGGCCAGCACGTCGAAGCCGGGCGCTTCCCGCACCTGCCCAGCGAGCCAGATCTGCGGCGCGGCACCGGAATCCGCCGTCGGCGAGCACGCGGCCGGTCGCGTCGGCCAGCACGTCCGGCGTCGCCGCAGCGGGGTTGACGTGCAGGCCCAGGCCCAGGCCCAGGCCCAGGCCCAGCTCGGTGACGCGACGTGCGTTGTCCGGTTGGTCCGCGAACAACGGCAGGTTCACCATCGGCGTCCCGGCCTGCACTGCATCGTGGACGCCCCCGAAGCCGCCGTGCGAAAGGAAAATCACAGCCCTGCCGAGCAGCTCTCGTTGCGGCGCGAAGGAAACCAGGCGGACGTTCGCCGGTCGCGGCCCGGTCCAGCTCTCCAGTGCCGGCCCCAGCGACACCACGCCGGTGCACGGCAGCTCACCGAGCGCGGCGACCGTCGCGGCGAGCAGTTGCGGGGCCACGGGCAAACGGTGTGCGCGACCGTACCGAGCCCGGCGAGAATCAGCGGCCGTTCGGAGTAAAGTCGTAACTGCTTGTGGCGCAACGGAATTCGGCCGGAAGGCGCGGAGGGATGGCGTGCGCAGGCGCCGCGGGTACCACGTGACGGGCACGACGGCGGCCAGCAGACCGTCGTTCGGCTGCCACGGATCGTCCGATGGAGCAAGCCTGAGATTGACCAACTGACCGTTGAGCGTGTCCCACAGGAACGGCAGATGCGCGGACGAGCGCGGCGCGATGTCGAGCACCGCGCGCGGCAGGTCGAGCCGTTCCGCGGCGAGGTAGCCACCGAATTCATTGCACACCCGGACGACCACGTCCGGCCGCCAGTCCGCCGCCGCAGCGATCAGATCCCGGGCGAAGATCCCGGCCAGCGGCCCGGCGAACGCCTTCATCAGCGGACCGGGATTCTCGCGGGTGCGCGCGGTGTCCTCGGCGGCTTCCCCTTCCGCTCCGGGCATGCCGGGGCTGGTGACGAACGCGGGGCGGCGAGCAGCTGTTCGAGGGTTTGGACGTTCGGCAGCGGCAGGTGTTCGACGCAGTGCCGCGAGAGTTCCGAGGCCATGTACGGTGCGGTCGCGACGGCGACGGTGTGCCCGGCGCGCCGCAGGGCGTGGGCCACCGGGACCACAACCGGCACCAGGTGGGAGTAGTAGGGCAGGCTGGTCAGGATGATCCGCATCTTGCCGCGTTCACCGCCGTGCGTAAACGGTCTTGGTACCCAGCCCGCCTAGCATGCCCTCCGGCCGGTCCGCGGTGATGGTGAAGCCGCGTTCCGCCAGCGTGGTGCGCACGGCCGCCGGGGCACCGGCGAAGTCATGTACTTCGAGTACGACCTGCCGGGTCCTGGCCCAGTCGTGATCGCCGATTCCGGCGAGCGCGTCGGCCTCGGCGCCCTCGATGTCCATCTTCAGCAGGTCGATCGCCCCGGGGGTCAACCGCCGAACTTGCCATCACGGGCGGGGTTTTCCGTAGAGAAGTCCAGTGTGGACGAGTACATCCGGCGGGGTGGATAGCCGGGGTGGGGGGAGTGCAAATCACCCGGAAGCTGCGGTTTTACTCCGGGGTGACCACCACGAAGGGGGCAGAGTGCGCGGTCGAGCGTGACGCTCACCTGCGACGCTGCTGGTGGCTCGTACCCGGACGCGGCTGGCGCCTGCGTGCTGCTGCCGGGGGTTCGGGGGAATTCCGACAGCATTCCCATGCAATCCCCGGACGCCCCCTGCCCGATGATCTCGCGCCCGGTGGAGGCGACGCCCGGTGGAGGTGACCGCCACCGGTACGCGGGAGGGCAGGCCGGTCAGCTACTCGCGGACCTTCGACAACGACTGCATCAAGAACACCCACCTCGGTGGCCTTCGACTTCTGACCGACAACCGAAGCGGCCTGGCAGGCTTCGCGGTAGCCTGCCAGGCCTTCATTCGTGACTGGGCTTGGTGCGAGGTGTCGCCCAGACCGGTTTAGCTGAGTTCTTGCAGTATTAGGTCACTCGCGCCGGGGCGCGGCGCCGGGACGCCGTGCTGCCATTGGGCGACTGGCTCGAAACGCCCCTGGAAGAATCGAAGTGCCTCGGGCTCGTGCACGAACCGCAAACCGTTCGTAATAGCCTTTCCTTGCTTTGCCACTCGAATGACGCTGTCGGCAACGATGTCCATATGACTCTGGGTGTACACCCGTCGTGGGATGGTCAGCCGAACCAGTTCGAGCTTGGGATAACGGTTTTCGCCCGTGGCGGGATCTCGTCCGGCGGAGACCGCTCCGCGCTCGATCGATCGGATACCAGAGTCCAGGTACAGCACCGCGGCGAGGGTCTGCGCAGGAAATTCGGCTCGTGGTATTTCCGGAAGTACGGCGGTCGCGTCCAAGAAGACCGCATGACCGCCTACCGGTTGAACAACGGGGACCCCCGCATCCTGGAGGCACCCGGCGAGGTAGGCGACCTGCTCAACTCGCGCACGAATGTTGTCTTCTTGTACCGAATCCACAATGCCCTGCGCGACTGCCGCCAGGTCCCTACCTGCCATCCCCCCGTAGGTGTGGAGTCCTTCGTAGACGACAACCAGGTTGCGTGCCTTCTCAGCTAGCTCGGGATCCCGCATGGCCAGCCAACCGCCAACATTCGCATAACTGTCCTTCTTGGCCGACATGGCGGCGCCATCGGTGAGCGCACACATCTCCTTGAGAATCTGCGCCACACTGTGGCCGGACCAACCCGGCTCACGCTGCTTGATGAACCAGGCGTTTTCAACGGCTCGAGCGGCGTCCAGGATTATCGAGATGCCATAGCGGTTGGTGAGTTCCCTGACTTCGGCGAGGTTGGCCAAACTGATGGGCTGTCCGCCGGCCAGGTTGACCGTGGCTGCCACACTGACGTAGGGAATCGCGTCGGCGCCGACCTCTTGGATGAGGTTCTCCAACGCGTCGATGTCGACGTTCCCCTTGAAGGGATGATCGCTGAATGGGTCATGCGCCTCACTGATAATTACATCGTGGAATGTTCCCCCATTGAGTTCCTGGTGGATGCGGGTCGTGGTGAAATACATGTTGCCAGGAATGTGGCTGCCAGGGCGGATCAGGCTTCGCGATAAAATGTTCTCCGCGCCGCGTCCCTGGTGTACGGGCACCACGTGCGGATAGCCGTAATATTCCTGAAGCGGTCCGACATCGCGTTTATGCCGGAGTCCGTGTACAGGTCGATGTAGACGTCCTCCGAACGAAGCAGGCAGGTGTTGTAACCGGCGTTGCGTATCGCGTGTTCACGTTCTTCTCGGGTCGGGATGGTGATGGGTTCCACCATCTTGATTCTCCACGGCTCGGCAGGGTAACGCTGGGACACAATGACCTCCACGCATGACAGATGCAAAAAACTGAAAGCCGATAAATGGTGATTCTGCCGTCCCACGTCCAGTTGATCGCGAGACCGTCCGATGAGAATGGCCGACCGTCAGCGATTTCGCGCGAAATCGCCACGTCCTCGGTTACCGGGTCAACGTTGCTCGACGCGGCACCGGCTCACGTCCCTCCTACTGCAGTAACGACCTGCGTGTGGCAACAGGTATCGCGACCGGAATCTGGCGGTAGCGATGGCATACACCCGTTCTGGCTATGATCATGCACCGCATGCTGCCGCAAAACTCACACCAGTGGCGCGCGACTGCCCGTTTTTACATCTTGCGTTGCCCCTTTGTAGTTCCGGCTCGACGAGTGTCTCTTGAGTCCGATGAACCTGAAGGTGTGTTCGAGATCGAGTCGGCGCAGATACGGTACGAGGCCGGGACTCGCCGCTATATAAGTGTCCGCCAGCGCGGCCGTCACGCCAGCCATGAGCCCGGTGTCGCGCGCCATTTTCCGCAACATTCCAACCCCGGCACCCGACACGGCCCCGACACCGTCCACACTGACCTTGGCCCGTCGCAGCCGCTTGCTCCGCTTCATCAGCGAAGTGCTTTTCCGCAGGAGAACCTGGACCCGGGCCAAGTCCTAGTTTCCCCGTGCAGGACAGGCACTTCGCCTCATTCCCGGCCCATATCACAACACCCGCATGAAACACCTGGGCTAATGCCGCCGGTGCTTCCGCGCGCAACTCGATCAACGCGCTCGGTGTTGGTGTGCGCTGCCAGCTGGCGCCGATCGAGCCGCTCGGCCCGGTTTCGGCGTGATCAACTGTGGACGGTGCGGTGTGCCGCCGACGTCTTTGGGGCGGGCGTCGTGACAGACACCAGGTCGGGTGGCAATGCATGCGGACATCGACCGACGGAAAAAGGTGCACGAAAAGCCGTACATAGAGGCACAATTTGCCCGATCGGGCCACATCGCAACCTACCGTCGTAGTAGTGGCCCTACCGGGCGACTGACGCCGTGTTCTGAAAAACCCAACTACTTGTCTTCTGGGGGGGCGGGTTGATAATTTTCGGCGGGTCAGTAGTGTTTCGCGGGCTCTATATCAATAACGCCCGTTCTTTCAGAGACGACAGGCGACGACATCCCGGCTCGGTGGTGATGTCACACGCTTTCCATTCTCCCCGAGTTCTTCTCGCCAGGAGGTTTCGCATGCTGCGGCTCGAGCCGTCACCGCAGACGATTGGTGTTCCGGTGCCGTGGTGCCCGACCGCCGTTGGGAACGTGCGATTGACCGAGCGATTCACCTTGCACTCCAAGGCACCGGAGAGCAAGTCATTGAGGCGGGCGCGGCGCGGATTGGAGTACCTGCTGAGCTTGCTCGGCGCGCACGATGTGGCGCTGGGTGGAGCAGCGGTGGAGGAGTCGTCACCAGCGGGCGGCAGCTGGTTCGTGGCTCTCGGCGGGGAGGATGACCGGCACTGGGTGCGTGCAGCCGGGCTGTCGCATTTGCGTTCGCGCCAGGTCGCGGTCGACGAGGTGGTGCTGTCCTCGGGACTGTGTCTGTGGGGGACCGGAGCGTTGAGTGCGGTGGGAGCGGCGGGAGCAGTGGAATTGACGCGGGCACCGCAACCTGAGCAGGTTCGCACTCTGCACACTCTGCGGTCTCACGCGGAGCTCTCCGCCTATGAGACCACGACCTCAGCGGCACTGGCCGGACTCGCGGGCGCGTTGGCGCGGTGGGCGGCGATCCGAGTGCCTCCGGCAATGGACTGGGACATACCCGGGCTGCACTACTTGGCCGCGTTGCTGGACGAGCGGGGTGCGCCGATGCTGACACCGGAATTATGGCACTACTGGCAGGATTTGGTGCGTCAGCGCAACGCCCGGGTCCAGGCTCTGGTGGTGCGGCGATGTCTCGCCGAGGGCCTGCATGCTGTCGGCGTCGAAGGGCTGGCCGGTATTGCGGACATTGCCCGCGGCCGGTTGCCAGGTACCTCGCCCCGCCAGGCACTGCGGTTTCTAGCCGAGGCCGATCCGGTCTGGCACCGCATCGCTGCGACCGAGCCGGTCACCAGTTACTCCGAGCTGGTCCGGTTGGCCTATGTGGTGCAGGTGCTGCGTGCCGGTTGCCCAGAGCTGCACGGACGATCTGGGCGATTGCTGATATGCGTGGAGGATCCGTCCGAGTCCCGCATTCTGTCCGCGGCGCGGACAGTCGCCGAACGGGCTGGGCTGGATCTGCAGGCCGTGGGGCTGTATCCGCTCGGGACGCTCCTGCCCAGCACAGGCGGCAGCCTGCACGCCTGCGAGGGGCCGATGCAAGCCGCGCCGGGAAACATACCGGCGCAAGTGGGACGCACTGGCAAATCCGTTCCGGTGGACGCGGGAAATGCCGCTCGCACGGTACTTTCCGGTGATGCGACCGCCGCCCCAAAGCGCGCACGGCCCCCGCAGGGCAGTCACGGGCGTTGCTCGTAGCACGACGCTGCGCCGTCAAGTCCCGCGTCCAAGCCGGGCTGCCGCTGCGTTGCCTCGTCCTCGAACTCGATGATGTGGCGCGAGCCCAGGTCAGCCGGCGGCGCATGGCCGATCTCACTGCGGCATGCGCACATCTGCGAGGAACCGACGGAACAAGCGTGTAATTGCAGAGAGGCCGCCCTCGCCGTGCTCTGTGGTTTCAGCCCAGTCGAGCGCTGAAGTGGCAAAACCCAGCGCCGCAGAATCAATCGTGGGGGCGATCATGCAGCTATCAGTGCACTATGGACAATCGCTACCAACTGACGCAGCCACGATCCCCGCTGCCAGGACTACGCGGCACGCCGCGCAGCCAGTCACTGAGATCAACTCACTGTTCAACGCGTGCCCGGATGAACACACGCACGCTGGCAGTGTGGACGTCTTGGTTGCGCGACCCGCACCGGTCCCTGGTCGGTTCGACGTCGTCGATGATCCAGCCAGAGTCGACGGCATCGGCGAGGCAAGTGTTGTGATCAACGGACGCGGTGGCCTGTGCGGCCGTGTGGTAAGCGGACGCGCCGCTCCCGTGGCCAACGATCCTGGTCGTGCATGGAAAGGAGCTGAGATGCCCAGAACGCCGTTGTACGGTTTCACCGTCAGTTCGACCTTACCAAGCGGCAGCATCCCGCGGATGGCCTTTTCGAGGTCGGCCAGCAACTGACTTTGCCCTTCCGTCCAGCACATGGCTTCGGGGACGCGCAGGAGGATGCGCACATCCACACCGTTAGTGGAAACCGCCGTGACAAAGCCAAGTTCGGTCAGGAAATGCTGCTCACCCGGTGGCCGGATTCCCCCCAGGACATCCCAAGCCGCGGCTGGTGCTGCTGTGGGTTGGTTGTGTTGGTGGGCTGGCTGGTAGAGGTCTTCTTGCGGGGCATTGCGAACGGGAGGTCGCAGCGTCGTCGTGCATGTGCGACGACGGCTCGACGTCCCGTTCGCACCAATGCGATCACAGGCCGTGTGGCGAAGTACCGTCCTGCGGCACACCACGCGCTGCAGCAGGTCGTGCGCCTTCGCCTCGGCCTTCGATCTCTTCAGCACGTTCATCTGGGGCAGCACGACGTTGCGCAGCGTCAGGCCGCCGTCGGCTGGAGCACGATCGGTAGCGCCCGGTGGCCGTTGGTGATGAAGGACTGCACCGGCCGTAGCTCGGTTGCCGGCACGGCGAGCTGGAGATCGGGGAAGCGGGCGAACAGAGCAGAAAGGGCGACCAACGCTTCCAATCGGGCCAGGGGAGCGCCGACACAATAGTGGGCACCGTAACCGAAAGAGACATGGTTCTTGCCCGGGCGGGTGATATCGAAGTGATCGGCGTCCGCGCCGTGCGCGGCGGGGTCGCGGCCAGCCGCGCCGTAGGCGGCGACGATTGCCTCGCCTTGCCGAATGACCACGCCGTCGATCTCGATGTCCTCGACGGCGTAACGCAGCGGCATACTCACGATAGGCGCTTGCCAGCGCAATGTCTCTTCGACCACGTCCGCCCAGGAAACTTCGCCGGCCCGGACGAGGGCGAGCTGCTCGGGGTGAGTGAGCAGAGCCGTGACGGCGTGGTCGATGAGATTGGCGGAGGTTTCGTGTGCCGCCGCAAGCATCGACATAAGAGTGCCCACCAACTCCTTTCGTTGAGCCGTGAACCGTCGTCGTCGCGGGCGGCGATGAGCGCGGTGGCCATATCGTCGCCGGGATCTTTCCGTTTGGTGGCAACGAGGTCAGCTAACCCGCTGTACAGCCCCTGTCGATTGGCCTCAGCTTCTTCTGGACTGGCCGAGGTGGCGACGACACCGTCGATGCACTGGCGCAGGGCAGGACGCGCGGCGTCGGGAACACCAAACAGTTCGCAGATAACCTCGGCCGGCAGCGGATAGGCGAACTTCTTGCGGAGGTCTACCGGCTCTCCACGCGGTGTCATGGCCAGTCCGTCGAGCAACTTGTCGGTGATCTGCTCGACACCCGGCCGGAGTTTCTCGACGTGGGGCGGGGTGAACGCCTTGGACATCAGCGAACGCAACCGCCGGTGCTCATTGCCGTAGGCGGTGAACAGGCTAGGCACCGAGACGTAGACATACAGCGGCCACTCCTCGGTTATCTCACCGTTGATGAAGGCAGGCCAGTGCTGTCGGGCGTCCTTGGAAACGCGTGGATCACTCAGCAGCCGTTTGAGCAGATCGTGGCTGGTTACCGCCCACGCCACCACTCCACCAGGAAGTTCCACCAGCGTTGCGGGGCCTTGTCGCCGGATGCTGGCCGCCTCCGCGTAGACGTCGGCGCCGGTGGGGTCGATCTTGAATGGGCAGGATTGCTGCTCCATCGGCTTTCTACAGGGGTTTGTCGAACCGGGTGGGTCCGTCTATGAGCCGAGGTAAACGAGAAGGTATTCAGGGCATAGCGAAAGGGGGCCCGTCGCCACTCCAGTCGTTCAGCACGCGGATTATTCCGTATTGACCTGGGATGATCTCCCTGTGTGATGGCTTGTGTCTCGTCTGTGAGGGATTAAATAGGACAACGCGGTGGTTCACCTGCCTACTTGCGCGAAGGTGCATCTCGCATTGCACGAAAGTCCTGCGAGTCGGGGATATCAGCGGATTCCGCGTCATAGGGGCGAAATGGTCTCAGCCGTTCACGGGTGGTGGAGGCTAAGCAGGCACCTCCTGCGAATCCCGCAGGTGATCCTCCGCATTTACACGCCGGCACTGCGGGCCTGGCCACCCGCTGGAACTCCGACCCGTCGAAGGACGGGGCAACCACATCATTCTGTGGAATCTGAGCTATCGAGCTCGGTCCTGTTTCCCTGGCACCGGCACGATTGGGTTTGAGGGTGATGTGACGTCGTTTGGGCGTGAATGTTTACACCGGCCTCGGGGGTGGGTTGGGCCATGTCGGCGAAGTGACGTCACCAGCATGGTCCGATGGGACGATCGGCGTTGCTCTGAATGGAGAAGTGCCGATGCCGAGGTCGAAGGTCGAGCACGGGGCGATCCGCCGTGACACCCGCCCTCTCGCCGTTGATCGGTCGTCTCGCCGACCGCATCGGTACCCGCCCCCTGGTGCTGGCGGGCCTCGCGACCATCGGGCTATTCGCCCTGTTCCTCTCGACCGTCACGGCAGGCGCGTCGGTGATCCCCGCAGGAGTCGACGCTCGGGCTCAGCGTCAGTCCCGGCCTGGGCAAGGCCCTGCGCGGGCTTGCCCAGGCCGGGGTCGTTGTGGAACCGGTCAGAGGACCTTGTCCAGGGATGTGCGAAAGCGGGGATTGTGTTGCTGTCGGGAAAGAACTCCGGCGGTGGGAGGTCGGCGACGATCTTCCCGTCGTCGACGAAGACGACGCGGTCGGCGACCTTGCGTCAGGCGGTCACCGACCTGTGCCTGAGACCGCCCTGCTGGGCGATGAAGTACTTTTCGGCGGGCCTAATGCACCAGCCGCGCTACCTCAAGTGCACCAGCACCATCCCGTCGTTGCCGGGGACCACCTCCACACGTCGGTACAGCTTCTTGATGTGGGGCTGCTTCAGCATCGCGAGAACGCGGTTCTTGAGCTTGCCGGAGCCCTTGCCCGGAATGATTTCGACGAGCGGCACCTTCTCGCCGGCGGCACGGAAGATCGCGTTGCGCACCGCGTTGTCGATGTCCCTGTCGCTGCGGAAGATCGGGTGAAGATCCACGGTCAGCTTCTCCGGCATCGCTTTCTCCCAGGTGTGATCACTGAATTGGCTCCCGCTGGACCCAAGCATGATGCGGGCGAGAACCCAAGCCTCGTGCGCAGGGTTGAGCACGAACGCGCGCAGTTTGTGCCCGTCAAGGACCATCAGCCACCAATCACGACGGCGCTATCAGCTTGGTTGCGGGGTGGAGGCGGCGCTTGCCTGCGTGCGCACGGCGTTGCCGGCCTGTGGGTGGAGGCGTAACGCCCCGGCGGTGGCGATCAGCGCGGCCAGCCCGAGCAGGGTGAAGGCCACGGTGTAGGCCGCCCCGCTGCGCGCGCCGAACACCATCTCACCCAAGGGCGCGCCGAGACGCAGAGCCACCGTAGCCAGCGCGATCGCCAGCCCGGTGGACAACTGCTGCGTGGTGGCAGCCAGCGTGTTGGCGTCGCGCATCTGCTCGGGCGGGACATCGCTGAGCCCGATCGTGGCGTACGCGGTCAGCCCCACCGAGCGGGCAACCCCGGACAGCAAGGCCAGCGCGGCGAGCACGGGTAGCGGGGTGGAGGCGGTGGTGAAGCCGAGACCGATCATGGACAGCGCGAGGGTGATCGTGGAGACGAGCAGCACCGGCCGGAAGCCGAAGTGGTTGAGCATGGGGGTGGTCGCCGGCTTGATCGCCAGGTTGCCGACGAAGATGAACAGCACCAGCGTGCCCGAGGTGATCGCGCTGTAGCCGAACACGTTCTGCCACATCAGCGGGCACAAGAACGGTGCGGCTCCGACCACGATCCAGAACAGGAACCCGCTGGACTGGGAGAGACGGAAGGTCGGCACGCGCAGCGTGTGCAGGGTGACCAGCGGGTTCGGGGTGCGCAGCAGGTGCCAGCCTGCCACGGCGAGGCAGGCGACACATAGCGCGGTCAGCGTGGTGGTCACCGGCCAGCTCGTGTCGCTGTCCGAAATCAGGTGCGCGGTAAAGGTGAGCCCGCCGAGCCCGCCGCAAGTGAGCACCAGGCCGAGCCAGTCCAGTGGTCGCTGGGCGGTGCCGCTGTCGGCTTCCCTGACCAGTTTCCATGCCGCCACAGAGGCGAACACGCCGAGCGGCACGTTGATCAGGAACAGCCACTGCCAGGACGCATACGTGGTGATCAGTGCACCGGCTAGCGGTGCGACGACGGGTGCCAGCAGACCGGGCCACACGATGTAGGCCATCATCCGCAACAGGTCCGGTTTCTCCGTCCTGGACAGCACTGCCATCCGCCCGACGGGCACCATCATCGCGGCGCCGACGCCCTGCATCACACGCATGGCCACCAGCATCGGAAGGCTGCCGCTGGCTGCACAACCGAGCGAGGCCAGGGTGAAAATCACGATTGCGGCCAGAAACACCGGCCGGACACCCAGCCTGCTGGTCAGCCAGGCGCTAAGTGGGATCAGCACGGAGAAGGTGACGAGGTAAGCCGTCATCACGAGACCGACCGCAGTCGGTGGTACGCCGAACGACTCGCCGATGTCAGGGGCGGCCGTGGTGACGATTGTGCTGTCCAAGTTCTCCATGAAGAAGCAGCCGGCGACCAGGAACGCGGTATTCCGGTGGCGCGCGTCGATCATGGCTGTCCGAGTCCTCACGGCGTGAATTTATGGGATAGCGAACGTCCACCACGCCTCGATCCGCTCACGAGCGCCGGCGCTGACCGTGGCATCACACTGCGCGGTCCGTTCAAGGCTCCCCATGCTCGTCTGGGAATCGCGTGACATGAATCAGACGCAGCGAAGAACAGTCTGAACGGGCACCCATAGTGCACTTCTTCCTCTAGTTCACCGAGCTTGATGCTCCGTTCGGATAGGAAGTGACCGCGCCAACCACAGCAACCTCGGGGCGTACGGCCTACAGCAACGGTGCCTTGGGTGCTGATTGCTCAAGCAGGAGCGTGGTGGGCTCTGGGACAGCGAAAGGAGGTTCCGGCATGGGGTGCCGCAGGCCAAGGTCACTGGTCGAGCGCAGACCGACCTCGCAGGCTTTGGTCAGCCTCGCCGGGCGAACCGCTTTCCCGGAGCGCCACCACATTTCAACGAACATTCCGCAAACATCCCGAACATTTTCATGCTGGACCGAGCTACGGGCAAACCGGATCCATTGGAGTGCGCCAAGCACGGCGTCCACGGCCCTGCGGCGATCCGGCAAGCGGCGCAGGTGTAGCCGGATACGGCATCTGGAGGTCATCATTGCCAGTCAACGTCCCGCGCGCATAGTTGTCCACGATTACCTGGGGCATCCGTTCCAAATCGAACTCAGCCGCGAATTGGCACGGCGAGGACACGATGTCCGTCACGTGCACTGCTCGACCATCGCAGTCGGACAAGGGAAGCTGCAGGTCGGAGAACCAGATTCCGGTCGCCTGTCGATCATTGGTGTGCCTCAGCAACAAAACCCGATTTCGGGTCCTGACACATACGGCCAAGACGTCGGCAGCCTCATCGGAGACTTCGCACCCCACGTGGTGATTTCGGGAAATAGCCCGGTCCCGGTTCAGCGGGACATCCAGCAAACCTGCGCTCAGTGGCGAATCCGGTTTGTGTACTGGTTGCAGGATGTCTACTCCGCGCGTGCACCCAGCGTGAAGACCCGCCCCGACGACTGGGAACGCACCGCACGGTGCGAGAAGGCCACCTTGCTGAGCAGCGATGCGGTTGTTGCCATCGCAGAGCCGTTCGCGGATTTCGTTCGTCAGTGTGGGGTCCAGCCGGAGCACATCACCGTGATAGAGAACTGGGCGCCGCTGGCAGAAATGGAATGCGACAGCGACGACTGGGCACCGGCGAGCTCCTACCACAGCTCCGGAGAGCCCATTTTCCTCTACTCTGGCACGCTGGACGACCGTCACGGCGCAGACCTGCTGGTGCGGTTGGCGAAGGCCTGCGATGCCCGGAACACCGGCGTCCTGATCGTCGTCAGCGAGGGAAGCGGCCGCCGTGCACTGGAAAGTGCACGCGCGCTAGGAATACGTCGGCTGCAGTTATACGACTTTCAGCCCTACGAACACGTTCCGCGCATGTTCGCGGCGGCCGACGTGCTACTCGCTGGGCTGAGCACCGAAGCGGGTCAGATGTCGGTTCCCTCCAAGGTACTGGCCTATCTATGCGCCGGACGCCCGGTGCTCGCTGCCATCCCCTCGACGAATCGTGCCGCGCAGTTGCTTGCGGAAATCGGAGCGGGGCAAGTAGTCAGCCCAGACGACCCGGATAAATACGTGGAAGCGGCGTTCGCCCTGCTCGCTGACCCCGCACGTCGTCTGCGCATGGGAAGCGCAGGACGGCAGTACGCCCGACGCGCTTTTGCGATCGAACCGATAGCCGACCGCTTCGAGGAGATCCTCGTGCCCTGACACCCCGGAGTACCTGATCGCACAGCAGTCCGTGTGCAACGCGACGTATCGATGACTAGGGAAAACCCTAACAGCCAGGACTGCGGATTGCCTTGCAAAACGTCGAAAATCGGCGCTTTCCGGATTGATCGTAGATACCTAGAGGAGTTGATTGCCGTGAGTGACTACAGTAGCAGTTCAGCTCTCGTAGCCGGCGGCGGGGGCTTCATCGGCGGGCACTTGGCCGCTCGCCTGCTGCGCGAGGGCTACCGCGTTCGCGTGGTCGACTGCAAACCGGTTGACGAGTGGTACCAGGTACATCCCGACGCGGAGAACGTGGTGGCCGATCTGTCACTTCTCGACGCAGCACGCGCGGCGGCCGACGGGATGGACGAGGTTTACAACCTAGCCGCCGACATGGGTGGCATTGGTTTCATCGAAGGCAACAAGGCCCGCTGCATGTTGTCAGTGCTGATCAACACGCACCTGCTGATGGCCAGCCGCGATGCCGGCGTGGACCGATTCTTCTTCTCCTCGTCCGCCTGTGTCTACGCCGCTGCGCACCAGACCGCCCCGGATCTTGAACCGTTACGGGAAGAGATGGCTTATCCTGCGATGCCCGAAGACGGTTACGGGTGGGAGAAGCTCTTCGACGAGCGCATGTGCCGGCATTTCTCCGAGGACTTCGGCCTGCGCACCCGGGTAGCCCGCTTCCACAACATCTACGGCCCGCATGGGACGTGGGACGGCGGACGCGAGAAAGCCCCGGCCGCGATCTGCCGGAAAATCGCTGCTGCGGTCATTAACGGCGACGACCAGATCGAGATCTGGGGCGACGGGGAGCAGAGCAGGAGTTTCACCTACATCGACGACTGTGTCGAGGGCATTCTCCGCATCATGCGCAGCGACTGCGACCAGCCACTCAACCTGGGCAGCGAGGAGCTCGTCACCATCAACCAGCTCGTCGATCTGGTCCAGGAACTTGCTGGCTGCTCACTAACCCGGCACCACAACCTTTCCGCTGCGCAAGGTGTGCGGGGACGAAACAGCGACAACACGCTCATCCGTGAACAGCTCGGCTGGGCACCAGCCGTATCGCTGCGCGAGGGAATTTCCGAGACGTACAAGTGGATTTACAAGGAAGTCGGCTACGCCTCGCACAGGTTCCTGCCATGACTGGCGTCGCAGAGCACGCTGGCGCCAGAGGGGACTGGACGAACTGGGCAGGGTCCGCCCGGTGCTTCCCGGCCCGTCGCGTCAGCCTGCGCAGTGAGGACGAGCTGGTTCAGCAAGTCCGGGACGCATATACCACGGGTCAGCCGCTACGCATTGCCGGAAATGGGCACTCCTTCGCGCCACTGGTCAGCACGGACAGCGTCCTCGTTGATCTGCTTGAGTACGATGATGTCGTCGCAGTGAACCCCGCCGCCATGACGGTCACGGTCCAGGCCGGCACACCGCTCTGGCGCATCAACGCCGAGTTGGACCGGTACGGACTCGCGCTCGAGAACATGGGGTCCATCAACGTTCAAACCGCGGCCGGCCTGGTCTCGACGGGGACACACGGTTCGGGCACCCGCTATGGCTGCCTGTCGAGTCAGATCGCGAGTATGCGGCTCGTCACGGGACGCGGGGACGTCGTGGAGTGCTCGGCGACGTCCGAACCAGACGTTTTCTCGGCTGCTCGTCTGGGCTTGGGCGCTTTGGGAGTGATCTCTACGGTCACATTTCGTTGCGTACCGGCATTTTCGCTCGGCCTCGAGGAGAGAACAGAGTCATTTTCCCAGCTAATCGAGCGCCTGCCCGAACACGCCGAGAGCATTGACCATCCCGTCTTCTTCTGGCCTATGTGGAGCGACCGGGTACACATCCGTGCCTTGTCGCGCACGACGGCGCCACGGCGGCCTTCGTCACGGTGGCAGGCCTGGCGAGATCACTACCTGGCGGGCCATGTCGGACTGCAAGGTGTGCTCTGGGCCCACCGGCGCGATGCTGCGCTCGTGCCATTTGCCTCCAAAGTCCTGACGCGCCGACCTCTTCGGTCGTTCGTTGACGTGAGCCATCGGGTTTTCACGTTTCCACAACACGTCCGTGTGGTGTCGATGGAGTACGCCGTGCCGCTCGAGGCGTTGGGACAGGCGTTGCAGGAATTGCGTCGAGCACTACCGTCCTCCGGCGAGGTGGTTTCGCTGCCCCTGGAGATACGGGTGGCAGCCGGCAATGACATCCCGCTCAGCCCGGCTTACGGGCGCCGAACGGGTTACGTCAATTTGGCGACCGATGGGCGCAGCCCGCACGACAAGATATATCAGGTCGCCGAAAGGGTTCTTAGCGATTTTGATGGTCGCCCGCACTGGGCGAAGCTGCATTCCCAAACCGCAAGCAGCCTCGCGCCCCGCTATCCACGCTGGAACGACGTGCAGCGGATTCGCCAATCTCTCGATCCGAAAGGAATCCTGATCAACCCCTACCTGGAGCGAATCTTCACGGGTACGGCCTGAGCGCCTGCAAGCCTCCGGTCCATCCTTGCCATGTTGGGAACCGTTGGCCCGGAGGGGAAGGCCGCTTGCGCCTTCCGGCAGGCTCCGCACCGTCGGTGTCCCAATGGTTGCAGGCCGCCTTCGCTGCTGAACGTCATCGAGTGCGTACATACGTCCCCTATCCCGTCGCCGTTCTGGTCGGTGCCGGTGTGCCGACCACCGCCGACATCCCAGCGCCGCGAGGCGACCGCAGGACGCGAAACGTTACTTGTTACGTGAAAGAGGCCGAGTGTGCGGCTTCAGCTTTGGGCGGTGAGTTTCTGCTGCCACCAGTTGATGGTCGCCGCGAGCGCTTCTTCGGTTGGGGTTGGTTCCTCGTCGAACGTTTTCGTGTAGCCGCTGGAGTCGATCACGAATGGGGAGTCGAACTGGTAGCGGATCTCGGACAGCTCGCGCACCAGCGGGGAAACCAGGCCGATCGCCTGCAGCGCCCACCACGGCATGGCAGACACGCGAGGCACCGCGACACCGGCGATTCGGGACATCTGCTCGATGGCCTGGCGTGCCGAAAAGGGTGGCGCGGTGGGAACATGCCATGCGCGGCCCCATGCCTGCTCTTCCCGGGCCAGTCGGACCAGGGTGCGCGCGATGTCGGGCACGTAGGTCCAGCTGTGCGTTGCATCCGGGTTACCGAGAACCTGGACCGGCCGTCCCTTGAGCAGCTTGGGCACGACGCGTGCAGCCAGGTGACCGCCCGCAGTCACGCCGGGGCCGATGAAGTCGGACGCGCGTGCTTCCGTCACGCGGACGCGCCCCTCCTGGTGACGCGCCAGGGCGTCCTGCCAGACGCGTGTTCGAACTTTGCCCTTGCGGAATCCGGCATTCAGCGGGAGGTCTTCGGTCATCGGAACGTCCGTCGGACCGTATGCGTAGAGGTTGCCGGTGAGGACCAGAACCGCATTGGTGCGTTCGGCAACATCGAGCAAGGCGGTCGACAGTCGCGGCCAGTCCTGGGTCCAGCGGTGGTAGGGCGGGGCCGCGCAGCCGTAGATGGCCACCGCGTCGGCGCTGGCCTCGGCAAGCCGGTCCGCGTCACCGGCATCCAGTGCGACGTGCTTGATCGGGCTTTCGGAAGGGCCGCCTGAAAGGCTGATCAAGCGGACCTCCTGGCCCTGTTCGGCGAGCAGATTCGCCGTGGCCGCACCGACCGGCCCCTTGCCGACTACGACGTGGACTGACATCCGGTCTCTCTTTTCGACGTCGAGATCGCTGAACGTCGTCGAGGCATCGATCGACATTCATCCCCACGCGTTTCTACCAGCACCCCGAGCAAGAACAAGAAAGATATACGCGTAGGGGGTATGACGAAAGAGGCGGTGATGAACGAGTCGATGCACGCCGGTCACCACGGGCAAGCTGCCGCGCACCACGAATCGGAGCACGCGGGGGCGCTGCGCCGGAAGGCCCGCAGTTCAAGAAGGACCGCTACACCTTCGCTCCGGAGACGGCGCGGCTGGCTGCGGGCGAGGCCGGCGACTACCCGTGTCTCTGGCACCTGCACCCGGTCGAGGTCGGCCACGGGGTCTGGTCGGCGCCGCTGGCGTTGGCCGAGGCGGGCGAGTACCGGGCCTTCGTCGACTTCCGGCTGCTCACCGAGCACCCGTGGGCCGCTCAGATCGCGGAGCGCTCCGGCGGTGGTGATCTCGGCGGGTTACCGCCTGGCCCCTCGAACACCGCTTCCCGGCCGCGCTGCACGACGCCTACGTTGTGCTGGCCTGGACGGCCGAGCACGCAGCCGAGCTGGGCGTCGACCCGGGGCGGATCGCGCTGGGTGGCGTTGCGGGCACGTGACCAGCAGGGGACCGCCGATCGGCTTCCAGCTGCTCAACCAGCCCGGGCTCGACGACAGGCAGGAGACGTGGTCGGCGCGGCACTCCACCGGCACGCCCTGGATGAATCGCGACAAAGTCACCGCGGCGTGGCGGCACTACCTGGGCTCGGCTCGTGCCTCGCCGTACGCCGCCCCAGCGCGGGCCGTCGATCTGTCCGGCTGTTGCGCGGTCACGGCCTCGGGGATCATCTGGCTGGCCGCGTTGGTCGCCGGGACCGGTCGCGGCGGCGATCCGCATCTGGCCGGGACGCTCGATGGCCGCCACCGATGCGGAGCGCGCCGAACACGACCACGAGGCCACCGGCAGCAAGTGAATGAGTCGGTAGGTTGCGACACGACGGGCGCCGCTTCCGGCAGTTCTTCGCCCGGCCTGCCACCAGCTGCCTTCGCAGATGGTTGGTGCGGTCAACTGGACAACTCAGGCCTGGGTGCGCCAGGGGCCTTGCCGGAGGGCCTGGACCTGCCGCCGCGGTGCGCCACGGCGCGGTCCTGTGCCAAACTGGCTGTGTTGTCCTGACGTGGTCTGGTTCTTGAGCCGTGGCTGACCGACTGGTCGTGCGTGGCGCGCGTGAGCACAACTTGCGCGGCGTGGGTGTCGACCTGCCCCGGGACAGCTTGATCGTGTTCACGGGTCTGTCCGGTTCCGGGAAGTCCTCCCTGGCGTTCGACACGATCTTCGCGGAAGGCCAGCGCCGATACGTGGAGTCGTTGTCGGCGTACGCGCGGCAGTTCCTGGGTCAGATGGACAAGCCGGACGTGGAAGTCATCGAAGGACTCTCGCCCGCGGTGTCGATCGATCAGAAGGCGACCAGCCACAACCCGCGGTCGACGGTGGGCACCGTCACCGAGGTCTACGACTACCTGCGGCTGCTGTACGCCCGCGTGGGCGAGCCGCACTGCCCGGTCTGCGGCGAGCGGATCAGCAGGCAGACCCCCCAGCAGATCGTCGACCAGGTGCTGGCCCTGCCCGAGCGCACCCGGTTCCAGGTGCTGGCGCCGGTGGTGCGCGGACGCAAGGGCGAGTACGCGGAACTGTTCGCCCGCCTGCGATCGCAGGGGTACGCGCGGGTGTCGGTGGACGGCGAGGTGCACCACCTCGACGACGTGCCGAAGCTGAAGAAGCAGGAGAAGCACTCCGTCGAGGTGGTCGTCGACCGGCTCGTGGTCAAACCGGCGGCGAGGCAGCGCTTGACGGAGTCGGTGGAGGCGGCGCTGGCACTGGCGGACGGCGTCGTGATCGTGGAGTTCGTCGACCAGCCGCCGCAGGCGCGGGACCGGCAGTGGCCGTTCTCGCAGAATCTCGCCTGCTCCCGCGGCCATCCGATCGGCGTGCAGGACTTCGAGCCGCGGTCCTTCTCCTTCAACTCCCCGTACGGCGCATGTCCGGTGTGCACCGGGATCGGGGTGCGCCGCGAGGTCGACCCGGAACTGGTGATCGCGAATCCCGAGTTGTCGCTGGCGGATGGTGCCGTGGCACCGTGGCAGGGCGGTCAGACCAGCGAGTACTTCCAGCGCCTGCTGAGCTCCCTGGCCGACGCCCGGGGCTTCTCGGTGGACATCCCGTGGCGACGGCTGCCCGCGAGGGTCCAGAAGGCGGTGCTCTACGGCTCCGACGACCAGATCCACGTGCAGTACCGCAACCGCTACGGCCGGCGGCGGTCCTACTACGCCCGCTTCGAAGGTGTGATTCCGTTCCTGGAGCGCCGCTTGGAGCAGACCGAGTCGGACTACGTGCGCCAGCGGTACGAGGGCTACCTGCGGGAAGTGCCCTGCCCGGAATGCGCGGGCACCCGCTTGAAACCGGAAGTCCTCGCCGTCACGCTGGAGCACAAGACGCTGGGGAAGCGCTCGATCGCCGAGGTGTCCGCGTTGTCGGTGGCGGGCTGCGCGGAGTTCCTGCGCGGCTTGGTGCTCGGCCGCCGCGAACGCGCGATCGCCGGCCGGGTGCTCTCGGAAACCCAGGCGCGCCTGGGTTTCCTGCTGGATGTCGGGCTGGACTACCTGTCGCTGGATCGGGCGGCGGGCACGCTCGCCGGGGGAGAGGCCCAGCGGATCCGTTTGGCCACGCAGATCGGCTCCGGGCTGGCCGGGGTCCTCTACGTGCTGGATGAACCTTCGATCGGCCTGCACCCGCGCGACAACCACCGCTTGCTCGCAACGCTGACCCGGCTGCGCGACCTCGGCAACACGCTGATCGTCGTCGAACACGACGAGGACACCATCCGTGCTGCCGACTGGGTCGTGGACATCGGTCCCGGCGCGGGTGAGCACGGCGGGACGATCGTGCACAGCGGTCCGCTGGACACCTTGCTCGCCAACCAGAAGTCGCTGACCGCCGAATACCTGACCGGTCGCCGCAAGATCCCGGTACCGGCCGTGCGGCGTGCGGTCGACCGCAACCGCGTACTGACGGTCCACGCGGCACGCGAGCACAACCTGCGCAGCATCGACGTGTCCTTCCCGCTGGGCTGCATGATCGCCGTGACCGGCGTTTCCGGCTCGGGGAAGTCCACTTTGGTCAATGATGTCCTCTACAACGGGCTGGCCCGGAAGCTGCACGGCGCCCGCGCGGTACCGGGAAAGCACGGCTCCATCACCGGAATCGACAGCATCGACAAGGTCGTCCACGTCGACCAGTCGCCGATCGGCCGCACGCCGCGTTCCAACCCCGCGACCTACACCGGGGCGTTCGATCCCATCCGCAACCTGTTCGCCGCCACCACCACGGCAAAGGTCCGCGGCTACCGGCCGGGTCGGTTCTCCTTCAACGTGCCCGGCGGACGCTGCGAAGCATGCGCCGGCGCCGGAACCATCCGGATCGAGATGCAGTTCCTCCCCGACGTGTACGTGCCGTGCGAGGAGTGCGGTGGGGCCCGCTACAACCGCGAAACCCTGGACGTGAGCTACAAGGGGAAGACGATCGCGGAGATCCTGGACATGCCCATCGAACAGGCGCTGGAGTTCTTCGGGGCGTTGCCGGGCATCGCCCGCCGCCTGCGCACGCTGGTCGACGTCGGGCTGGGGTACGTGCGGCTGGGGCAGCCCGCGCCGACGCTGTCCGGTGGTGAAGCGCAGCGGGTGAAGCTCGCGACGGAGCTCACCCGGCGCTCGAACGGCGGCACCGCGTACATCCTGGACGAGCCCACCACGGGACTGCACTTCGACGACGTCCACAAGCTGCTCGACGTGCTGCAACGGCTGGTGGACGTCGGCAACACGGTCATCGTCATCGAGCACAACATCGAGGTCGTCAAGACCGCCGACTGGATCATCGACCTGGGGCCCGAGGCCGGATCCGCCGGTGGTCGGGTGGTCGCCACGGGCACTCCCGAAGCGGTCGCCGGCGACGAGACCAGCTACACCGGGCAGTTCCTGCGCCGGGCGCTCGCTTCCTGAAACCAGATCGAGAATTTCGGAGGTAGCGATGTTCAACAGCCCGGAGGAGGTCCTGCGGTTCGTCTCCGATGAGGACGTGAAGTTCATCGATGTCCGGTTCTGCGATCTCCCGGGCATCATGCAGCACTTCGCGGTGCCCGCCAAGTCGTTCGCCGCCGAGATCTTCGACGAAGGCATCGCCTTCGACGGGTCGTCGGTGCGCGGATTCCAGGCGATCCACGAGTCGGACATGCTCCTGCTGCCCGACCCCTATACCGCGCGACTGGATCCGTTCCGCAATAAGAAGACGTTGAGCCTCAACTTCTTCGTGCACGATCCGTTCACGTTGCAACCTTACTGCCGCGATCCGCGAAACATCGCGCGCAAGGCCGAGCAGTACCTCGCCGGCTCCGGCATCGCCGACCTCGCCTACTTCGGGCCGGAAGCCGAGTTCTACCTCTTCGACTCGGTGCGGTTCTCGAACGCGGAGAACACCTCGTTCCACGAGATCGATGCCATCGAGGGCTGGTGGAACACCGGTCGCGCCGAGGACGGGGGCAACCAGGGGTACAAGATCAAGTACAAGGCGGGGTACTTCCCGGTGCCGCCCACCGACCACCTGGCGGACCTGCGCGACGAGATCGTGCTGAACCTGATCGATGCGGGTTTCACCGTTGAGAAGGCCCACCACGAGGTCGGCACCGCGGGGCAGGCCGAGATCAACTACCGGTTCAACACGCTGCTGCACGCCGCGGACGACCTCCAGCTCTACAAGTACATCGTGAAGAACACCGCCTGGCAGCACGGCAAGACGGCCACGTTCATGCCCAAGCCGCTTTTCGGCGACAACGGTTCCGGCATGCACACCCACCAGTCGTTGTGGAAGAGCGGCAAGCCGCTGTTCTACGACGAGGCGGGCTACGCAGGGCTCTCCGAGCTCGCGCGGCACTACATCGGCGGCATCCTGCACCACGCGCCGAGCCTGCTGGCATTCACCAATCCGACGGTGAACTCGTATCACCGCATGGTGCCCGGCTTCGAGGCGCCGGTGAACCTGGTCTACTCCCAGCGCAACCGCTCGGCCTGCATCCGCATCCCGGTGACCGGCGCCAGCCCGAAGGCCAAGCGCATCGAGTTCCGCTGCCCGGACTCTTCCGGGAACCCGTACCTGGCCTTCGCGGCGATGATGCTCGCCGGCCTGGACGGCGTCGCGAACAAGATCGAGCCGCCAGACCCGATCGACAAGGACCTCTACGAGCTACCGCCGGAGGAGTCCACCGACGTCGTCCAGGTTCCGTCCTCACTGGACGCCGTGCTGGAAAGCCTCGTGGCCGACCAGGATTTCCTGCTGCGCGGTGACGTCTTCACCACGGACGTTATCGAGACCTGGATCGCCTTCAAGCGAGAGCGCGAGATCGACCCGCTGCGACTGCGCCCGAACCCGTACGAGTTCGAGCTGTACTACGACGTTTAGCAGCTGCTGCCTCCGCCGGGACCGTGGCGACCGGGCCACTGGCTAGGCTCCACGGGCCGCTTCGGCCGCTTTGTGCAGGGAATCGATCAGCAGATCGCGGTACTTCTCGGCCGTTGCGGTGTCGCGGTCGGTGATGGCGTCATCGATCGCTGGCAACGGCTGCACCGCGTAACCCGTGTACAGGCCCGGTGCGTAGACCATGTGCTTGTACCAGTCCCGGCCGGGCAGACCTTCCCGGTGGGTCAACGCACGTTCCTGAGCGATCAGCGCGTCGTTGACGGCATCCGCGTCGGCGTGCCGTCGGGTCTCCAACCGCTTGGCCGCCTCCTCCCACTGCCGAGCGGCGAGGTAGGCGGGGGCGAGATCGACGACCTGGTGGTCGGCCTGCTTCGCGTCGAGATCCCGTAGGTGACCGGCGACCGCGGCCGCGTAGTCGGAGTAGACCAGTGGTGCGGTGTCCGAACCGGCCAGGCGCAGCGCGAAAGTGCCCGCGTACGCGGCGGCTACCTCGTGGTACCGGTAACCGGGATCGAGGGAGTTGCGCATGAGGTGCAGGTCGTCGTAGGCGCTGTGATACTCGCCGCCCGGTGTCGACGTGCCGAACTCGGCCGAGGCGATGCCGAGATGGTCCAGGAACGCGGTGTAGTCCGATCCGCTGCCCAACCGCTCCGGCACCGGTTTCTGCTCGCCCGACGACTGCTGCCAGTTCCGGTACAGCGTGCCGTGTTCGGGGTCTGGGATGTCCTTGGCGATGTCGGTCAGCACGTGGTCGAGTGCCGGGACGGAGCCTGCGGAGAAGTTCTCGCCGCCGCCCGCGCCGTCCATGTTGAGGTACACCAACGCGTTCTTGAGCAGATCGGCCCGGTGCTGCTCGACCCATTCGGTCGACCCCAGCAGCCCGTACTCCTCGCCGTCCCAGCCAGCGAGGACGATGGTCCGCTCCGGTTGCCAACCGCGATCCCGCAGTTCGGCCAGCGCCCGAGCCGTTTCCATCAGCGTGGACCACCCGGCGACGTCGTCCTTGGTGCCGTAGGCCCACGAGTCGAAGTGCGCCCCGAGGACCACCTTCTGCTCCGGGTGCTTGGAACCGGGGATCTCCACGATCACATCGTTGACCGGGATCTGCTGGTAGTCGATGTCCAGGTCGAGGTCGACCCGGGTCGGCCCGGGGCCCACCCGGTAGTCCAGGTCCAAGCCGCCCTGCCACCCCTCGGGCGCGGGTGGTCCTTGCAGCGCTGCCAACAGGTGCTGGGCTTGGCCGTAGGAGATCGGCGTGGTCGGCACGCTCGTCACGTTGTCCGCTTCGGACGGATCGATGCGGGGCGTGTCCGGTGTGGACGGTTCTCCGGGCGTGAGCGGGTCGCCCGGGTGCTGGAAGATGTACTGCACGCTCCCGCGCTGGATGCTGTCGGCGTTGCGCCACGGCCCGTCCGGGTAGACGGCGCCCTTGGCGAAGCCGTCGTCCGCCGGGTCGGAGTACAGGATCAACGCTGCGGCGCCGTGCTCTTCGGCCACCTTCGACTTCACGCCGCGGAAGCTCTGCCCGTAGCGGGCGAGCACAATCTTGCCCCGGGCGTCGACGCCCATCTTCGCCAGCTCGGCGTAGTCGTCCGGCAGGCCGTAGTTCACGTAAACCACGTCCGCGGTGACGTTTCCAGGCGGTGAATAGGCGTTGTACCCGACGACCACGTCGTCGAACCCCCCGTGCCACGGGAAAGGCGGTTCCTTCACTTCCAGTTCCCGCTGCTCGGGCCCGGTCATGGTCACCGAGATGTCGCGCGGCACCGAGGCGTGGACGCCGTAGCTCTCCAACCTCGGGTGCAAACCCCAATCGGCCAGCTTGTCCATCGAGTACTGGGCCCTGCGCATGGCGCCGCTGGTTCCGACCCTGCCGGTGTAGGTGGACATCGCTTCGCTCATGCGCGCCGCGCTATCCGCGTCGACCTCCTTCTGCAGCGCGCGCTCCCAGAAGCGAAGGTGGGCGTTTGCGTCCTGCGCGGTCGCGGGGGAGGGCTGCACCGCGAGCCCGGCGACGAGCGTCGCGGCCAACGCCGCCGAACCGAACAACCACCTACCGCGTCGATGCGGTGCGTGCAGGGACATTCGTCCTCCTGATGCCGTGGCATGCAGTTAGCAAGACGAAAGGTACAAACGCGTCCCCGCCGACACAACGATCACCACCCGTTCGCGCGGGGTGATCGTGGACGTGCGCCGCGCCCGAACAGGTCGCTACCAGCAGCAAGTCATTCCAAGCCGGCAACCACCTCGACTACGCCGACGACACCAGGTTCACCGCGACGGGCGACGTCCGCGACGGAGTGCTCCACCACGAGCACCTCGTGCTCCATCCCGAGGAAAGGCAGTCTTGACGGATGTCGCTCGGGCTTGACTGCGCCACCACCAACGATCGAGGAACGGATTTCCATCTCAGAGCAACGACCCAGTGGTGTACCTGGCGTTGCTGGTGTGAAGCGAACGGACTGTTCGCGTCGATAGGTGTGACGAGCGGGCCGTTCGCCCAAACCCATCACCGGATTTGCCGTGGGGCGCCGGTTTGGTCTCTTCCGAGGTGTGGGCGAGGACGCCGACGCTGCGGGAGAGGACGAACAGCCCTCGGCGCAGTTCTGGGGGAAACCCGAGTTCGGAGTAGACGATGGCGGTGGCTCCGTCGATGTTCATGGGTACCGGTCGGGAGCGGCCTTCCGCGAACGCTGCTTCCAGAGCGGGGCCTGCTTCCAAGGCGCGGCCCGGCACTTCTCCGGCTTCGACCGCTTCTGCGACGAGTTCGAGGAGCGGATCGCGGCGCGGGTCGCGGAGGTGGAAGTGGTGGCCGAATCCCGGGATGTGGCGGCCTACGGCGCGATAGGAGGCGACCAGATCGCGGGCGGCGCGGCGCACGTCGTCGGCTCTGTTGAGGCCGAAATCGCACGTGGCGGCGATGCGAGCGGCAGCGATCGACGGCGCCTGCGGGCCGTGCCGGCGAAGGTCTTCAACGGTGTCGTCCCCGCGCTACTGCGCAGGCTGGTCGGCAAGGACGTTGGCCAACTGGCTCAAGGTTCCGCACTCGCCGCTGTGGCAGGCTGTCGTTCGAAGCTACGTGGCCGTGCTCGGGGGACTGGAGCGGATCTAAGACCGTTCCCGGCTGGGCAAGCGGTTGCTCGATAGGTTCGGCAAGGCCCAGTACGAGCCGGGTGACCGCGCTCGCCATGCGCCCTTCCCCGGATATCGGCACTGGTAGTACCTTCGAATGTCGGTTGCCGCTCCTGTATGTCAAACTATTAGGGTACTGACAGTACCGTAATCTTGACGTTTGGAAGAAGGCGCGACATGCGGGCCAAGGGCATCAGCTACGACACCGGTTTCGTCCACGGCGCAGCGATCGGGCACAAGCACTTCGACTCCGAGGTGGTCGAGCGCGAGCTGCGCATCATCCGCGACGACCTGCACTGCACCGCGGTCCGTGTTATGGGTGGCGATCCGGAACGGATGGAGATCGCGGCGGCGCACGCGGCCGACCTCGGTCTCGAAGTCTGGTTCTCGCCGTACCCGCTGGAGCTGACCACCGGCGAGATGCTGTCGCTGTTCGCCGACTGCGCCGCGCGTGCGGAGCGGCTGCGGCTGCGGGGCGCCGAGGTCGTGTTCGTCACCGGTGCCGAGCTCAGCCTCATGAACAAGGGATTCCTGCCCGGCGACAGCACGGACGAGCGGGTGGCGCTGCTGAGCCAGCCGCATCTCGTGCGCGAGCAGATCGGCGAGATCAGCGCGCGCGTCAACGACTTCCTAGACAAGGCCGTGGCACTCGTCCGCGAGCACTTCGGCGGCGAGGTGACCTACGCCTCCGTGCCGCTGGAGCGCGTCGACTGGGCACCCTTCGACATCATGTCCGTGGATCTCTACCGGTCGGCCGAGATCGCTGACCGCTTCGCCGAAGGCGTCCACGGCCTGGTCGCGCAGGGAAAGCCCGTCGCGATCACGGAGTTCGGCGCGGCCAGCTACCGAGGTGCTGGCGAAAGGGGCGCTCGCGGCCTGGAAATAGTCGAGTACGACGGCGAAACCCGTGCGCCTGTCCGCTTGAAGGGTGAGTACGCCCGGGACGAGGGCGGACAGGCCGCGTATCTGCGCGAGTTGCTGGAGGCGTTCGATGCTGGAGGCATCGACAGCACCTTCGTGTTCACCTTCGCGCTGCCGGACCACCCGCACCGCCCCGACGGCGACCCTCGCGACGACCTGGACCTGGCCAGCTACGGCATCGTCAAGGTCTACGAAGACCGCCGCGGAACCACCTACCCCGATATGACATGGGAACCGAAAGCCGCGTTCACCGCGCTAGCCGGCTACTACCGCGAACACTGAGGCGGCGAAAGCGGTCTTGCCTACGCTCACCCACTGCTCCTGCATCGGTGTTGTGCCCGAAGGCCATCCCGCAATCACGGGACAGCCTTCCGGAATTCCGCGCGTTCAGGACCTGGCAGTTCGCCCGGTGCCCGTCGCCTCCTCGACGAGGCTCGTGCTAGGCGGAGCTGTCGTGACATGTTCCAGCCGAGGACGCCGGTCGGCCGCCCGTTCTGGGTGCAGGTGGCGATGAACCTCCGCTCAGACCCGTCGCCGTGGGCTTGGATGGCTGGTCGGAGGAAGTGGAGCTGGCCGGGCCCGGCCAGCGCTACGTGGGTGCCGCAGTGTCTGACCACAGTGGACGAACGGCGGCGGAGCGAGCACCACGTGGAGCCGGTTCCACGAGCGCCACGGTCAGGTGCAGCTCGGAAAGCCCTAGCGCGAAGCGGAGTACGAGCAGGGCACGCAAGTATTCGTCGTCCGCGGACATTGGCGTGGGAAGGAAGTTGTTCCCTTGCTGGCAGCGTAGATCGACACGCGGTCGGAGGACCTGGCGGTGACGAACGATCCTGCCTCCCGACGGCGGTTGTCCACCGAGACGGGTGTGCCCTCGTTGTGGCAGAACGTGCACGTCGTCCCACACGCATCGATGATCTTCGCGCGTAGCGTTCTATTCCTCAGAAAGGTCGGTATTTCGTCCACCGATCCATCAGATCTTCGTTTCCACGGCGGTCTCTTCCAGTGCGCTCGGGCAGGTGAGGCCGGCCGTAGCGGCGTCTTTAACCGGCTACGGCCGACCTCGTTACGGCTCGGTGCCGCGGAGGATGTCGCGGTCTTCGACATCGGGTCGCGTCTTCATCCGTTTCAAGGCGTGCAGGACGATGCGCAGGAAGTTCGGGTCCTTCGCCGCCTCCACCGGGTCGTCGAACGGCGGAATAGCCGGGAGCGGAAGCAGCATCGTGCGCATGTCCGGTGGCAAGTCCCAGCCTAGATCGCCGGACCAGGCGGTTACGTAGCCGTCTGTGGTTCGATCGGCGGGGTGCTTGCCCACACCGGTACACGTCATCAGTGTCCAGCCGGCGGTGAAGGCGGCTCGTCCGTTGACTTGCCCGCGAGATTGGACAGCTGCGTCAGCAAGGCCTCGACATGTTCGCCGACGACGTGGGTGACATCGGAAGGCCGGGCGAAAAGCATGACGCCACGCCCGGTGCGCCCCAAGCAGAGCTTGACCCCGTCCCGCCGGATGCCCTCGCCCTGAATCTCAATCCAATTCGGCAATATTGGCTCCTTCCTGCCGGTTAAAGGCTCCGGGCGGTGCGTCGGGGGGCTTCCGCACCGCCCGGAGGTGGAACCCCGGTCGGACGTCGAGTTCGGGGCACAACGTCGGACCGGGCGCCTGTCGCCAGACGGCGCGCTCCGCTGGCCCGGCAGTCCGGACGGCTGTTGCCGGGAGTGATCCCAAGAACCGGTGGAGCTGCCATGCAAAGAGCCTCGCGCTCCCCACTGCTTCGCGGAACGCCCTGAGGACACACCCAAGACGCACTGCTGACGTACTTGTGCGCGGATTGCTGGATGTGGTGGTCTGGGGCGTGCGATCATTGGCCAATGCCGCCTATCGCTCGTTGGACGGGGTTCGAGGCCAAGCTGTTTCGCAGCGCACTACGTCTTACGGTTGATGACTTCGCGGCTTTGCTCGGTGTGCATCCCAGGACGATCAACAAGTGGGAGAAGCGGCAAGCCGAGATCACACCGCTTCCCGAAATGCAGGCTGCTCTCGATACTGCACTTCAGAAGGCTGCCGGTGACGCTCGCGAGCGGTTCGTCCAACTGACGCAATGCGCCTCCGCCGCCACAGAAGCAAGCTCGGCTGATCGTGCCCAACTAGTCCCCGGAATTGAGCCGATGGGCCCAGAGTTGGCCGCTGTCGGCAACATCGTTGAATTCATCGGGAGCGACATGGCAACGCGTCGAGAATTCTTGGAGCTGTCGCTGCTGGCAGGTGCAGCTCTGATCGTTCCAGTCCGGCAGTGGTCCGCCTGCGCCCCGGTCGTACCGATCAAGCCCGGGAAGGTAGGTTGGGACGAAATTCACGGCCTTGAACGCGCGGTAGAGCTGTTTCGGCGGTGGGATGAGTCTGGCCAGGGCGGCTTGCACCGCAAGGCGGTGCTCGGGCAGCTCAACGCCGTGGTCGAAACCCTTCAGCACAGGTATCCCGACGCAGAGCAACGTGGCTTGTTCCAGGTAGCTGGCGAACTTGCTCAGCTCGCGGGCTTCATGACGTGGGACGCCGGTCTCCCGGTCGCAGCTCAACGCTACTTCCTCTACGCCTTGAGTGCGTGCAAACGCGCTGGCGCGCTCGACCTAGGAGCCAAGATCGTTGGCGACATGGCGCAGCTGTCCAAGGCCCTCGGCAAGTACGAAGACAGCCTGGCGATGGTGCGGACGGCGCTAGCGACTTTGCCTAGAAACGCCAACCCGTTGGTCCGATCGGAGCTTCATGGCCATGAGGCGTGTACCTATGCGAGATTTGGCCGGGACGAGGTAACGAATACTCGCCGGGCCGTCGAAGCTTCGTTGGAGGCTTTCGACCGGGCCACACCCGACGCGCAGCAGACCTGGAACCAGTACATGGACCGCGCCGAGGTTGAGAGCCTCGCGTCAGCGGCTTACACCCAGCTCGTGCTCGAAGACCCCACATCAGGACAAGCGACTACATACACAAGGCACGCAGAGGACCACGCACTTAACGCGGCGGCCAACCGCCAGCAGCACCGCCTACGCAGCCGACTGTTCGATGACCTCCGCCTCAGCAAGGTTCGGCTCGCGCAGCAGGAGCCGGACGAGTCGGGCAAGCTCGCCCAACGTGCCTTGGCCCGGGCTGCGGAGACCAGTTCTTCCAACGCGATCAACCGGCTCGTGGCCCACTCGCAGAGCCTCACAGCCCGCTACGGTGACGTGGTGGCCGTCGTTGACTTCCGAGCCAACTTAGCCGACTACGTGCACAAAGTCGCCCCAGGAAGAGAGAACGATCTGGCGTGAGTGATGTCGAGTTCCACTGCGTGCCCTTCGAGGAAGCAGGCCAACTCCGCGACGAGCTGGGCGAGGTTTACCGCGAGGTCTTCTCGGAGCCGCCCTACGAGTACGGAGACGAGCACGTGCGCCTGTTCAAGGACCGCTTCGACGTACAGCACCAGCGGCCAGGCGCGGGTCTGGTCGTCGCCCGCAGCTCGGGCGGAACAATGGCTGGCTTCAGCTTCGGTCTCACCTTGTCGCCGTCGGCTCCGTGGTGGACCGACCTCACCACCGACGTCGAACCAGGAGTCACGGATGAACCGCCCGGCCGCACCTTCGTTCTGATCGAACTTCTCGTGCGTAAACCCTGGAGGCGCACAGGCGTGGCCGCACAACTCCACGATCTTCTCCTTGAAGATCGGCCCGAGGAACGAGCGACGCTGACGGTTCAACCCGCTGCTGGCCCTGCCCAGCACGCATACGCGGGCTGGGGCTGGCGAAAGGTCGCGCAGAAGCGGAATCCGCTGCCCGGCTCCCCGATCTTCGACGTGCTGATCAAAGACCTTCGGGAGTAAATCGCGTTTGAGCAAAAGGAAACAGCCCTTTCTCGGTTCCTCCGCGAAGGGTCCAGCAGAGCGCGCCCACCAGCGGGGAGAGGGCATGCCCGAGCAAGAATCCACCGAAGGCGGTTCAGCGCCGCATCGTGAACCCCGGACGACGATTTCGCCGCCATGCTCAAAGGAGAGCAGGGAACCGTCCAATGTGGACCGCAATAGGGGCCCGAACGGCAGTCGATCGCGGCGGAGCTAGCCCGGATCATCGTGCAAAGGGGCGGTGATCCGGGCAGCTGAAACGTCTGCGTTTGGGGACGATGTCTCATTATGTTGGGAAGTCCTGCCCGCACCGACTCCCCGATGACAAGGACCTTCCCGTGACCACGAGGCTTGTGCTCGATCGCGACACCGGGTCCGACGATGCCGTCACGATCATGGCCGCGGCACTGCACCCGGGTCTGGAGCTGCTCGCCATTTCGACCGTCAACGGCAACGTCGCACTGCCTAACACGGAGAACACCCTGGGGCGCTCGACCACATCGGCGTACACCTGCCCGTCCGCGCCAGCGCCGCCCGTCCGCTGGTGCGGTCCGACTTCCCCGTCCCCCGGCACATCTTGAACGCCGATACCCCGGACTTCCAGATCGAGTACCTGGATCTCGCGCCAGCGACGACGGAGGTCCGGCCGGATCGGTCCAGATGCTGATCGACACCTTCCTCACGGCGGCGAACGATGATGTCGTCATCGTCGCGACCGGTCCGTTGACCGACCTCGCGCTGATCGCCGAACCGCGGTTCGCGGCGGGATCGGCGAGCTCGTGATCACGGGCCGAGCCCACCTCCGGGGGCAACGTGACTCCTGCGGCGGAGTTCAACTTCTGGGTCGACCCCGGAGGCGGCTCGCGCGTCTTCCGCGAGGTGCTGCGCGACGCGTACCGCAAGGACACGAAGGCCGAGTTCGTCGCCCGGTGACACCAGCCCACTGGGATCTCGACTGCGGTAGCACGCAGGTAGATCGTTTATGCGACGCAGAGTGCGCCTACGACCGCCGGCCGGCCTCTGCTGATCGGCACGCTGGGTGACCTGCGGCGTTCGAGTCGCCGGACAACGGGTGCCAGAGGACTATTCCGGTATCCGCGTTCGCGGGGGTGGTACGGGTGCCCGAGTTGCTGGTGCGAGGCGACAGCCGCGAGGCCGTCAACCCGTTCGATGCGAGCGTGACCAGTGCGGTCGACGAGGCGAACGAACCTGAGGTCGCATCGACGCCGTGGCCATGCATGGTGCTCGTGGCCGCCGAACGCGGTCGACCTGATCCGGACCTGAGCGACCGAGGGGGCCGTGATGTCCACTTCGGACCGCAGCACCGGCGGCGACGACGTGCGGCTGAGCGAACTCGGCTACACCTCCGAATTCCGCCGGGAAATGAGCCTGTGGGCGAACTTCGCCCTCGGGTTCACCTACCTGTCGCCGGTGGTGAGCACCTACACGTTGTTCGGGGTCGCGCTGGCCACCGGTGGTCCGCCGATGATCTGGAGCTTCCTGCTCGCCGGAGCCGGGCAGTTCCTGGTCGCCCTGGTCTTCGGCGAGATCGTCGCGCAGTTCCCGCTGGCCGGCGGGATCTACCCGTGGTCCCGGCGGTTGTGGGGCAAGCGTTGGGCGTGGATGTCCGGCTGGGTCTACCTGATGGCCTTGCTGGTGACGATCACGAGCGTCGCCTACGGCGCCGGGCCCTACATCGCCTTGCTGTTCGGCTTCCAGCCGACCGTGATCAACAACGTGCTGTGCACGATCGCCCTGATCGTGGTGGCCACCCTGATCAACTACGGCGGCACGAAGGTGCTGTCGATGGCCGCGATCATCGGGTTCACCGCCGAACTGCTGGGTGCCTTGTTCGTGGGCATCTGGCTGCTGACGACCCATCGCTTCCACGGCCTGGGCGTGCTGTTCGACAACTTCGGCGCCGGTGGGACCGGCTCCTACCTGCCGGTGTTCCTCGCCGCCGCGATCATCGGTTTCTACCAGTACTACGGCTTCGAGGCGTGCGGCGACACCGCCGAGGAAGTCCCGCACCCGGGCCGAAACGTGCCGAAGGCGATGCGGCGCACCATCTACATCGGCGGAGCCGCGGCGACGTTCGCATGCCTGACGCTGCTCCTGGCGGTGCCGGACTACGGCAAGGTCATCTCCGGCGAAGACTCCGACCCGCTCATCAACGTGCTCAACAGCGCCTTCGGCGCCCTGGGCGCGCGGGCCGTGATGGCCGTGGTGCTGATCTCGTTCCTGTCCTGCACGATCAGCCTACAGGCGGCGGCCGGCCGGCTGACCTACTCGTACGCCCGCGACGAGATGATCATCGGCTACAAGCTGCTGCGCCGCTTCTCCCACGCCCGCCACGTGCCACCGTACGCACTGCTGCTGGCCGGGGTCGTGCCGGTGCTGATCGCCTTTGGTTCGCTGGTGTCCACCGACGCGCTCACCAAGATCGTCTCGTTCGCGATCCTGGGAATCTACCTGGCGTTCCAGATGGTCGTCTTCGCCGCCCTTCGCGCCCGGCTGAAGGGCTGGCGGCCGACGGGGGAGTTCACCCTCGGCAGGTGGGGCCTGCCGGTGAACGTCCTGGCACTGGCCTACGGAGTCGGCGCGATGGTGAACATCTCGTGGCCGCGAACGCCGGAAGCCGCCTGGCACGACAACTACATCGTCCTGCTCTCCGGTGGTGTCGTCGTCGCCATCGGCCTGGTCTACATGTTCACCACACACCACTACGGCCGCAGCAACGCTCAGGCTGGGGACGCCATACCGGCCCGTCGGCCGACCGCCGATCAGCCCTTCAAACCAGACGGATGACACGTGTACCGGCACCACCCGGCGCCGCCGGGTGGTGCCGCCGATGGGGATCGTCAGCCGCACCTGATCCATTTTTGGTATAACCAATCGTCTTGGTGGCAAGTTCTGGGCTCCCGGACCCCGTCGGAGCCCGTGGTGGAGCGGACCGCCGGTCGACTGCTCGGTCGGGGTGCCGGTATGACGCTCCCAACGCTTGGGGTCCACCTTGCGTTGCGCCGTCTTACGATCCTGAGCGTTGAGAGCGGCACCGCCGCACCCGCCCGCAGTCCCTGGAGAAACCCTGTGAACGCAGGCACACCTGCCACGAACAGCTACTACGAGCGGATCGACGAACACCGCTACAAGCCCACCTGCCACGCCAGCGGCGCGTGGAACCCGGACGAGCAGCACTTCAGCCCACTGGGCGGGCTCATAGTCCACGCGATCGACCAGCAGCTGGCCGCACGTCCGGACGACGGCTTGGTCCTCGGCCGCATCAGCTTCGACATCCTCGGGCGTCTTGCCCTCGACGAATGCGAGATCCGGGTGGAGACCATCCGGCCCGGCCGCACCATCGAACTGATCGAAGCCACCGTGCTCGTCGCCGACCGCCCGGTCGTGAAGGCCCGCGCATGGCGCCTCGCAGTACTGGATACCGAAGCCGTCGCGGGCGGCGGCGCCGACCCGCTCACCCCGCCCGAAGAGGTCGCCCCCTGGTCGATGGACTCGGTGTGGCCCGGCGGGTACATCGCCTCCTTGAACGCCCGCCCGCTCGCGCCGTCGCAGCCCGGCCGCACGACGGCCTGGATCTCGACCGAGCTCGACCTCGTCGCCGGTGAGTCCAGCAGCCCGCTGGCGTCCTACATCGCGCTCGTCGACACTGCCAACGGCATCGCCCCGCGCCAGTCGCCCACCGACTGGATGTGGCCCAACGTCGACCTGACGATCCACCTCCACCGGCAGCCCGAAGGCAGCTGGACCGGCCTGGACACCACCGTCGTCTTCGGCAGCACCGGCCAAGGCAGCACCAGCACCGTCCTGCACGACATCAACGGCCCGGTCGGGCAAGCACAGCAGATCCTCACCGTCCGACCGCTGCGGACCGACGGCTGATCAACGCCCCTGCCCAAGGTGTACCGGCGCACGGCCGGGGCCTTCGTCGCTGCGCTGGGACAATTGCCAAGCAGCAACCCGTTTCCGGGCACGGTCGATCGACCACGGGCGCCGGTGCTTGCGCAACGAGCTGGTGAAGCGACGAACACGCGACAGTTGATTTCGCAAGGTCACCAGTACTGTCCCCTGGCGCAGCTGATCGACCAGGCCCGCCGCCAAGTCGTCATCTGGGACGAGCTCGCCCCGCCCTGGCGGTCGCCGACCGCCGCGACGCCCACTCCCTCGCCCAACGACTCGAACCGCCCACGAGGCGCGCAGCGCGTGACGGAGCAAGGGGTCCGGCGATCTCCCGGCCCGCTCGCGGGTCGTCATGCGAGCGACATCTGACAGTCATTGGAGATATCCGGTCTGGCAACAATCGACTCGATGTCCGACCGGGTTAAACGGGTTCATTCGCGTCACGGCCAAGCCGAGTCCGTGCCAGACTCCGCTCGCGCATTCGGACGATGCGCCTTGCTGATCTGGGAGGAATCATGGCACGAGCTGGTTTCCGGAGCGGTCTCACGGCGTCCGCGATGGTCGCCGCGTCACTGCTCGCGTCGATGGTGGTGACGCCTGGTGCCAATGCGGCCGGCAAGCTGTGGGGGCCGATCTACGCCAAGAGCGGCCAAACGGCCATCGGCTCCGCAGATGGAGACTTCGCCAACAACGGGGGTGTCTACGCGACAGTCGGCGCCAATTGGCGTGACCTGCGCAACGATGGCATGCCCACGTTCGTAAGGGTGGAGTTCTTCTTCCTCGTAGAGGGCAAGTGGGAAAGCGCGGGCAGCAGCGAGTCCGCCCGAACCCACACACACGCCAGCGGGCCCCTGTCCCGCAGGCTGCGGCATGAAGCGACCGCAGCACGCGCCGCGATTCACGTGTGCGTCGACCGCAACATCCTCCCGGACTTCTGCTCGCGCGACGCGATCGTGTCGTTCAACTACTGACCCGATTTCTTCCTGACCATGCGCTGCGCAGAAAGCCTCCTTCCGACTGGGAAAACGCTTGGCCGGGCGGCCCGACGGCACCGACTAGTTTGGAACCGCCGGGATACGGTGAGAACTGCCCATGCGCGCCGACTGGGTTGCGGGCTGGCCACCCCACGGTGGCCAGTGGCCTGCTGTCAGCAGTATGTCGGGAGGGGGACCGTGGAGAACGGTTCCGTTGGTCGCGTTTTCATGTGCCCATGAGACCGGCCCGTCCGCGGTAGGCGGCCCAGCCAACGGCCCGAACGCGATTCGCCGCATCTACCTCCGGGGCCTGACGGCCGACGGGCTGTCCATCAGCGGCGACCGGACGCTGCTCGGCGAGCGCGACTTCAAACACGAGAACCCGCAGATCATTTACCAGAAGGGTAAGTACTTTCTCTTCATGTCGCGGGACGAGTACCGCAGCGCCGAATACGCGACCACCGTGAACTGGGCGGACAGGGTCACCGGCCCGTATCCGGCCAGCCGCGCCCACAACCTCCTCACCAAGGAGAACACCAGCATCGCCGGCCCCGCGAGCGCCGAGCTGGTGAGGCTCGCTGACGGCCGGACCGTGGCCTTCTGCCACGGCTGGCGGCAGAACGGCGGCGAATGCGACGCGCCGCGCTACCGCTACGCCGCCACGATCACCTGGGGAGCCGAAGGCGACGACACGCGACTTGAGGAGCCTCACCCCGGCGAAGTGCACTGCTGAGCAGACGCGGGAGATCACACACCCCGCAAGCCCCATCATCCAGAGGCAGCTGGTCCTTGGTGGTGTTGATGACCGATTCGATGCGTTGCCGGATGAGGGCGAGGTTGCCATAACGGCGGTTCTCGTCCCGGCGGTCGGGACGCACGAAGGTAATGCCGAGTTCGCTCGGATTCGCTTCGTGGCTCAGGGTTTTCCGGGCGTGAGAACTTCGTGTGCGAGTGCCAGCAGGTCCGGGATCGCCGGGTGTCCCACGCCCTCGCGCCAGGCGAGGACGACCGGGACCGCTGGGGCGTCCGCGAGCGGGCAGTAGACCAGCGAGGGGTGTGCGTGGCTGCTCGGGGTGGCCGACGTCGAGACCCCCACGGCTCTGCCCGCCGCTATCGCGATGAGCCATTCGTCGGTGTTGGTCACCTCGATGGTCGCGGCGGGGCGGGCCGTCGGCGGCCACAGGTCCAGCGTCGTGGTGCCCGAGACGGTGTTGAGGGCGATCGGGTGGGCGGCGAGGTCCGCCAGGGTGATCTGGGGGAGCGCCGTCAGCGGGCTGTCCGTCGGCATGACCACCACCCGCTCCTCCGACAGCAGCAACTCCGTGCGGAGCCCGGTCGAGGTGACTGTGCCGCGCAGAACGGCCGCGTCGACCTTGCCCTGCGTGAGGCCCGCCGTCCGGTCGTCGATTCGGAGCAGCTCCAGCGGAATGCCGGGGTGCGTCTCGTCCCAGCGGCGCAGCAGCGGGACGGTGTGGTCGCCGAGCGCCGCCCAGGTGTGGCCCAGGCGCAGCGGCCAGCTCGTCAGCCCTCGGGGGTCGAGAGCGGTCTCGACGGCGGCGATGGCGGCGGCTGCCTTGTCGCGGAACGTGCGGCCTTCGGCGGTCAGCTCCAGGTGGTGCGTGGAGCGGTCGACGAGGCGGGCGCTCAGGTGGACTTCGAGTTGGCGCAGGGTGCGGGAGAGCGCGGGCTGGCTCAGGTGGAGGCGAGCGGCGGCGCGGGTGATGTTGCCTTCCTCGGCGATGACGAGGAAAGCGCGCAGGTGTCGCAGCTCGATGGTCATGCGTCATGAGCATAACCGCGGCCGACTCGGCATTTCACCAGGCGCGGCCGGATTCCTAGCGTGAAGCGCATGAAATCCACGGTGCAAAATTCATCCGCGACGACGGCTGCGCCCGCTCCCACCTGTCCCGCCGCGGGCCACGGCACCCTCAGTGGCGTCGGACTGGTGCTGGCAGGGGCGGTGTCCGTGCAGTTCGGGTCGGCCTTCGCCGCGCTGCTGTTCCCCCGGGCCGGGGCGCTCGGGGCGGTCGCACTGCGGGTGGCGTTCGCCGCGGTGCTGCTGCTGGTCATCACCCGGCCCCGACTGCGCGGGTACTCGCGCGCCGACTGGGCTGTGGCCGGCGGGTTCGGCCTGGCTCTCGGTGGCATGAACATCCTCTTCTACCAGGCGATCGACCGCATTCCGCTGGGGCCGGCGGTCACCCTGGAAGTGCTCGGGCCGCTGCTGCTGTCGGTCGTCGCCTCGCGTCGCGTCGCCAGCCTGCTGTGGGCCGGTCTCGCGCTGGCCGGGGTCTATCTGCTGGGCAGCGGCGGCTTCGACCAACTCGACGTCGCGGGTGTGGCCTTCGCGCTGGGGGCAGGGACGATGTGGGCGGCGTACATCGTGCTCAACGCCCGCGCGGGTGCCCGCTTCCCACGGCTGGACGGCCTGACGATCGCGATGTCCGTCGCCGCGCTGGTCAGCCTGCCGCTGGGCATCGGGGCATCGGGCGGGACGCTGCTGGAACCGGAGGTGCTCGGTCTGGGCCTGGCGATAGCGGTGATGAGCTCGGGCGTGCCCTACGCCCTCGAACTGCTCGCCCTGCGCCGCCTGCAGGCGGCGACGTTCGCGGTGCTGACGAGCCTGTCGCCGGCCATTGCCGCGACGGCGGGTTATCTGGTGCTGGACCAGGGGCTGTCGCTGCTGCAATGCGCCGCGATCGCGATGGTGGTCACGGCGAGCGCGGGCGCGGTGCGCGCGGGCAAGCGCTGAGTCGAAGCCCCACCGCCTGCCGCACACCGCGACCACCGGATCGATCAGCGCCCACCGCTCACCGAAAAGTCGCTGAGGGTGCCGATTTCGTCCGGCTCGCCCGGCTCCCGCCGTCGAACCGCCTTTCGGGTGCGAATGGGCGGGACCGTCGCAGCGGTGGCCGGGTCGGTCGCACTGGCCGGACAATGGTGGTACCTCGGCAAGGGGGTGGCCACGTGTACCTGGATCCCGAGCTGGCAGCAGCCCTGCCCGCGCTGCCCGACCTGCACATCCAGGACCTCGCTGGGGCCCGTGCCCGGATGCAGCAAATGGCTGCGGGCGCGGCGCAGCCCGACGAGGTCGTCATGACCGACCGCGCGGTGCCCGGTGTGGATGGTGGCTCCGTGCAGGTCAGGGTCTGCAAGCCGCCCGATGCCGCCGGCCCGCTTCCCGCTCTGCTCTTGTTGCACGGCGGTGGATTCGTGATGGGCGGGCTGGACGCGGTCACCGCGCAAGCCGCGGATCTGTGCACTCGGGTGCCTGCGGTCGTCGTGGCTGTCGACTACCGGCTGGCCCCGGAACATCCGTATCCGGCTGCCCTGCAGGACTGCGAGTCAGCGCTGCGCTGGATCGCCGCTGGAAGTGGAGCGATCGGGGTCGACGCTGCGCGGATCGGCGTGTACGGGATGAGCGCCGGCGGCGGTCTCGCCGCCGCGCTCACCCTGCTCATCCGCGACCGCGGCGGACCACCTCTGTGCTTCCAACTGCTCGATGCCCCCGAGGTCGACGACCGGCTGGACACCACCTCGATGCGGACGTTCGACGACACTCCATTGTGGAACCAAGCCGACGCGGTGCTGAGCTGGCGGTACTATCTGGAGGGCTGCGACGGGGCCGTTCCTCCTTACGCCGCACCGGCTCGCGCCAGCGATTTCTCCGGCCTTCCCCCGGCGTACGTGTCGGTTTACGAGAACGACCCGCTGCGCGATGAGGGATTGGCCTACGCGTCCGGCCTGCTCGACGACGGCGTATCGGTCGAGTTGCACCTGTTCCCCGGCACATTTCACCGGTCGGCCGTCGTCGCGAGCGCGACCGTATCCCGGCGTCAGGCCGCCGAAACCCTCGACGCGCTCCGGCGGGGTCTGAACCCCGTCGCATGACCACAGTCCGAGCGGCGTCGTTGCGAGGCGTACCTACGTGCTCGAATCGTGTTCTTGAACGTAACAGAAGATCGCGTCCGGCGTAGATTCTCGCTTTGTTTCGGCTGATTAACGCGATGTCTCCGCTCGCGGGCGGGTGTGAAACAGACGGCATCCGGGATACGAAAATGCTGACACCTAATTTCGCATAGCGGAGTTATGAGTTTGCGATGTGGAATCAAAATGCTAGGACGCGACTGCGGCGGGGCGTTCCCCGGACGAACTACGACGTCGGGCGCGAACGGGCCGGTGAGATCGCGGGCAACCGCCATCTCACCGGAGTACAGCGCAACGAACACAAAGCGACCGCCTACCGGGCTCCCACGGTGGCTGACACAGGTGTCTTCAACCCCGAGCTTGTTTCGTACCAGTACTACGCAGCGCCATTGTGGACGATCGCGTTCGGGGCTTGCCTTTCCCCGAGTCGTGTTTCCGGGGGCCGGCGGACTCCGGGGACTTGAGGAGGGCGTGGAACTCCGCTGCGGGCAGCGGGCGGGAGAACAGGAAGCCTTGGCAGGCGTCGATGCCGAGGCTGTTCAGCAGCGCGTGCTGGGTGGTGTTCTCGACGCCTTCGGCGATGCAGGTGCGGTCCATCGCCCGGGCCAGTTCCACCACAGCACGCGCGATCCCGAGATCGGCCGGGTCCGACCCCATGCCGGAGACGAACCGCCGGTCGAGCTTGACGATCTGGGTCGGCAGGTCCTTGAGCCGAGCCAGCGAGGAATAGCCGGTGCCGAAGTCGTCCATCGCGAACCGGACTCCCGTCCGAGCGAGTTCCCGCATCGCTTGGCGCGGTCTCGCGGGCAGGTCCACGAGCAGCGTTTCGACCATCTCCAGGACGATGCGGTCGGGGGCGATGCCGCTGGCGGTGATCGCAGTGGAGACCTCGTCGCTGAAGTTCGGGGCGTCGGGACGGATTCCGGAGACGTTGACCGTGACTCCGATGGGCCGCTGCCAGGTGACCGCCTCCCGCAGGGCGGTGCGCAGTACCCAGCTGTCCAGGTCGTGCATGAGACCGCCGTTCTCGGCGACGGACAAGATCGTGTCCGGTGTGAGGAGTCCGCGTTCCGGATGCGGCCACCGCACGAGCGCTTCGGCCAAGGTGATGGTTCCATCCCTAGCCACGATCGGCTGGTAGTGCAGCTGCAGGCGATCGTGGCGCAGCGCGGCGCGGAGATCTTCTTCCAAGGTCAGCTGCGCGGTGGGAGTGCCTGGACCGGTCCGCGCGCGTCCGCGGCCCCTCTTGGCGTTGAACATCGCCGCGTCGGCGTCGCGGATCACGTTCTCAGTGGTGGTGTGCTCGCCGGGTGTGGTCGCGCCGATGGAGGCGGTGACGCTGACCAACCGACCCTGCAACGGGACGACCGCGCGGAGCAGGTCGGCCGCCTTGCTGGTGAGTGCGTCGAGCCCGCCGCAGGCTTGCACGTTCGAGCAGATGATCAGGAACTCGTCCCCGTAGAGCCGCGCGGGCGTGCAGCACGCCGGGAGCTCGCTGCGCAGGCGGCGGGCGAGCGCTACGAGCAGTTCGTCGCCCGCATCGTGGCCGAGCGAGTCGTTTACGCGCTTGAAGTTGTCGATGTCGCAGAACAGCACGGCTATCTGGTCGCTGCTGCTGTTGAGCATGGCGACGAGCAGTTCGTCGACGCCCTGCCGGTTGAGCAGCCCGGTCGTCGGGTCGTGTGTGGCCTGGTGGTGCAGGACCTCTGCGCGGCGGATCTGCTCCGTGACGTCCTGGAACACGGCCAACCAGAACCGGTCCCCGTCGTCCTGCACCGAGGCTGCGCACCGCACGTGGCAGTACACCGGCTCACCATCTGCGCGGGCGAGGACCCGGTGCGACATCCTCTCGCCGCCCGCCCTCGCTGGGTGCGGGACCAACCCGGACCCAGCGTCGTCGGGGTGCATCAACTCTGACGCGGCCTTGCCGTGCAACCGGTAGCCCAGCAGATCGCACAGCGCCGCGTTGGCGTCGAGGACCTGGTCGGATTCGTCGAGCAGAGCAATGCCCACCGGTGCGAGCTGGAAGAGGTCGGTGAACCGCCGAGCCGACCGCTCGCGCTGCGTGCGTCCCTCGGACTCGTCGCGGGTCACCTTGATGAAGCCGGTCAAGCTGCCGTCCGGGGCCCGCTGCGCGGTTATCACGACGTGCGCCCAGAAGCGCGTGCCGTTCTTGCGCACGCGCCAGCCCCGGTCGATGAAGAAGCCGCGCGCGGCGGCCTGGCGCAGCTCCCAGGACGGGAATCCCGCCTCGACCTGCTCACGCGGGTAGAACCTCGAGAAGTGTTGCCCGATGATCTCGTCGCTGGCGAACCCCTTGATCCGCTGCGCACCCTCGTTCCAGCTGGTCACCAGGCCGTCCTGGTCGATGGCGAAGATGGCGCAATCACTGAGGCCCGCGGCGACGTCTCCGATCAACCGCTCGGTGTCGATCTGTGCTTCCGACTGGTGGAACCGGCGGCTCGGCTCCCACCGACCACTCAAGTTACACGCAGCCTCTTCCTTTTGCGTGTTCACCGAAACTCCATTCGTTCTGCGAAGGAACGACGTCACCCGGTCGAGGAAATCCAAGCGGACGAGGCGACTCTGCTTGCAGCTCTTGGGCGTTATCAGCTCGCTTTGGGGGAAGGCGTCTCACGTTTCCAACCGCCTGCTCGACGGCTGGCAATCGACGCTACCGGCCGTTCAGTTGACGCTGCAAGACGGTCGCCGGTCCACCGCAACACGACATCGCACGCGTGCGGATACGGCGTCTTCAAGCCCGTCCGCACCGACCGCAGTGCTGGACCTCATCGACAACTCGCACTTCCCCGAGTCTCTCAGGCGAAGTCCTCCCGGCTGCCGCCTCCGTGGAGATTGCTGCGCACCGCTGCCAAGAGCTGAATATTTGGTGCTGTTCCGCCTGGAACCTCCCTGCTGCTCTACTTTGGACTCCCGGTCGGACGATCCGCTCGCGCTCGAAATGCGGATCGGCGAATTCGCGAGATCGATGCAATTACTCCGGGGCGGATCGCAGACGTGGAGTATTCATTCGCGCACTGGTTGTGAACGGTGGGCGAGAGTGGGCGAGACTCCGTCGCCGTTTCGCGCAGGAATGGCCGGGCAGCGCCGCTGGCGTTTTGTGGCTCACGAAGTCGTTGCGCTCCCAGTGGTGGCCAACGGCCCCGTTCCGTTGGGGGTCGGCTGAACCCGCGTGGCCCGGCTACCGTTCGATCCGCAGCGGCGACTCCACGGTTGGGAGCTGGGCATGAGCACGGCGGTTGTGGTGGGCAGCGGCCCCAACGGGCTCGCCGCCGCCGTCGCCCTGGCCCGGGCGGGGGTGCAGGTCACCGTGCTGGAGGCCGCCGGGGAGGCGGTGGCACCCGTTCCGCCGAAGCGATCCTGCCCGGGCTGATCCACGACCAGTGCTCGGCAGTTCACCCGCTGGCCGTCGGGTCTAGCTTCTTGGCGAGCCTCGATCTGGCCCGCTACGGCTTGGAGTGGCGGCTGCCGGAAATCGACTGCGCGCATCCGCTCGACGACGGCACTGCCGGGGTGCTGCACCGCTCTGTCGCCGAGACCGCTGCTGGACTCGGCAAGGACGGTGCCCGCTGGTCGCGCCTGTTCGCTGGCCCTTCGGCGGGTTACGACGCGCTGTCGGAGGACATCCTCGGACCGCTGCTGCGCATCCCGCACCACCCGTTGCGGCTCGCCCGCTTCGGGATTCCGGCCCTGATGCCGGCATCGGTGCTGGCGAAGGCCTTCGCGGGGGAGAAGGCGAAGGCCCTGTTCGGCGGGGCCGCATTGCACGCCTTCCGCCCGCTGGACCGCCCGCTGAGCTCCAGCATCGGGCTGGGGATCCTGACCGCGGGGCATCGGCATGGCTGGGCGGTCGCGGCCGGTGGCTCCCGGTCGATCGCCCATGCGATGGCGGCGCTGCTGCTCGATCTTGGCGGCAAGATCGAGACCGGCGTCCGGGTGCGGTCCACTTCCGGCCTGCCGGACGCCGACGTGACGATGTTCGACCTCGCGCCGACCGGAGTGGCCCGCATCCTGGGGGATCGGCTGCCGCCGCGCATCGCCCGGGCCTACCGGCGGTTCAGGTACGGGCCGGGCGCGTTCAAGGTCGACTTCGCGGTCGAGGGCGGCGTGCCCTGGACGGCCGAGTGGGCGCGCCGGGCGGGCACCGTCCACATCGGAGGATCGTTCGCCGAGATCGCCGCGACCGAGCGGGAGATCCACGCCGGACGGATGCCGCAGCGGCCGTTCGTGCTCGTCGGGCAGCAGTACCTGGCCGACCCGCAACGCTCGGTCGGAAACGTGCATCCGGTGTGGAGCTACGCCCACGTGCCTCGCGGATACACCGCCGACGCGACCGAAGCGATCATCGCGCAGCTCGAGCGCTTCGCCCCCGGCTTCCGGGAGCGGATTGTCGGCACTGCTGTGCGCACCACGCACGATCTGGCCGAGCACAACCCGAACTACATCGGCGGCAACGTCGTCACGGGGGCGAAGAACGTCCCCCAACTCGTGTTCGGGCCCCGCACCACCTTCACCCCCTACGACGTCGGCGTGCCCGGGCACTTTCTGTGCTCGGCGGCCACACCTCCCGGGCCGGGCGCTCACGGCATCTGCGGCGCCCAAGCCGCGGCCCGAGCCTTGAAGTACCTGCGCGGCGGCGCACACCGTCGTAGCGGACCGTGACCGGAGTGATTTGTGCGGAGTGCTGGAAATGCTTCGGTGGGCAGGATCAGATCGGGTAGGCACCGGTCAGGTCGCCGACGGCGCGCATGCTGAGTCCGACGAGGCTCGCCGAAATGGCTTGCGGTCTCGTTGAGCCCTGGCAGCACTCCGAAGAAGAACGCGTCGTTGCTAATCGCGCCGGTCCGTTGTTCTCCGGGTGGCGGGAGGTCGTGGCGAACCGGATCTTCTGCTGGTTCGCCGCCAGCTACAGCGGGCAGCTCGTCGCCTACAACCAGCGGTACCTGGCGTTACCCCGCGAAGTCGTTCGCGCGACCGGGGACGACAGCGCATCGGGCTGGCTGTTCGCGCTTTCAGCGATCGTGGTGACCGCTGGGCAGCTCCCGCCCAGCGGCTTGGCCCTGCGCTGTCTCGGCGCGGTGACCAGCGTTGATCGGCACGCTGGCGCGCCGGGGCCTGCTCGCCGGCGCGCCGCGTTGAGCGGGTCTGGTGCTGCTACCAGGAACGCGGGCGGCGGGCCGCCTTCTTCTCCTTGATGCGCTCGGCTTCCTTCTGGGCCTCGGCCTGAGTGGCACGTTCCTGCTGGAGCCACTCCGGGTCTGCTGTCTTCAGCGCTTCGATCTGCTCAGTGGTGAGCGGGTCGGTGATGCCGCCACGCGCGAGACCGCCGATGGAGATGCGCAGCTTCGCCGCGACGACCTGCCGCGGGTGCGGGCCGTTGCGGCGCAGATCCCGCAGCCACTCCGGCGGGTTGGCCTGCAGGGCGTTCAACTCGTCGCGCGAGACGACACCCTCCTGGAACTCCCCGGGGGTGGCTTCGAGGTACACGTTCAGCTTCCTCGCCGCGGTCGCGGGCTTCATCGTCTGAGGGGTCTTGTGCGACGTCATGCCCTCAAGGGTATCGACCGCGCGTGCGCTGCCTGCGGTCACGCCCGGTAATCTGGCCTCGTGACAGCCTCGGACGGATCTCCGTCGTTCACGCTCGCGTACGTCCCGGGGGTGACACCCGGCAAGTGGGCGCGGATCTGGGACGAACGATCGCCAGAGGTCCCGCTGAACCTCGTCCAGGTGTCCGCCGCCGAAGCCGCCGGCGTGGTGCGTGACGGCGACGCCGACGCGGCCCTCCTCCGGTTCCCGACGGACCGGACGGGGCTGCACGCGATCCCCCTCTACACCGAGACGACGGTGGTCGTGGTCCCGAAGGACCACGTCGTGGCCGCGGCCGAAGAGGTGTCGCCAGACGACCTAGCCGACGACATCGTCCTGCACCCGCTCGACGACACCCTCGACTGGGAACAGCCGCCCGGACGGCCGGCGATCGAGCGCCCGGCAACGACCGCGGCTGCCATCGAACTGGTGGCGGCCGGAGTGGGGCTGCTCGTCGTCCCGCAGTCGCTCGCCCGCCTGCACCACCGCAAGGACCTCACCCACCGGCCGCTCGCGGACGTCCCGCAGTCGAGCGTCGCGCTGTCGTGGCTGGAAGGCGAGACCACCGACTTGATGGAGCAGTTCATCGGAATCGTCCGTGGGCGAACGGTCAACAGCACACGCGGGCGTCCGCCGACCCTGCCGAAGTCCAAGCGTCCCGCTGGCGACGCGAAGAAGCCCGCCACCCGCAAGCCGACCGGCGGGAACCGGCGTTCCGGCGCGCCCAAGGGTGGCAAGCGCGGGAAACCCCGCCGCCGCTCGTAGGGGCGTCAGGCGTTGCGGATCGTCAGTCCACCGTCCACGGCCCGCACCGCGCCTGTGATGAACGACGCCGCCTGCATCAGCAGCGACACCGTGGCGTGCGCGCACTCCCCGTGGCCTGCAACGTAAGTCACTGGGACCAGCGCGGCACCCTCGTCGAACGCGCCTACGGCGAATTCGGCAGGGGCGAGGCTGATCAACAACGCCGGTCTCTCGTCGCTCTACCCGAGTCTCGACCAGGTCAGCGAAGCGTTGTGGGACAGGGTGCTCGCAGTGACCTCGGGACCGTTCCGGCTCGCCGCGCTGATCGGCACCCGAATTGCCGAGGGCGACGGTGGCTCGATCGTCAACGTCTCGTCCGTCGCCGCAATCTGGCCGGCGCCCATCGAACTGCCCTACGCCGTGCGGACTTCACGAGCGGTGCCGGTAACCCCGCCGGCCGTGCGTCTACTGGGCAGCTATGGCAGCCCAAAAGACGCACGGCCGGCGAACGGCACAGCAGGCGGCGTCGGGTTACACGCGATCGGCGGCGATGAGCATGTACTGGAAGCTGCCGTTCTCGTACGCCTCGATGAACGCCTCCTCGATCCCCGTCACCAGGGGTGATTGGGCGCGCAGGCGCCAGTAGGGCAGGGTCGCCTCGGTCAGGTCCACCACGGCGGCGGGCACCAGCCGGTTCGCGGCCATCGCGCGGAAGTAGCCGGAGCGGGGGTGGATGTCGCAGATGTAGTGCGCGTTGATCGTGGAGACCGCGCGGGACGGCAGGCCGTAGACGTCGTTGTAGCAGCCGGTGATCGTCACGTACCGACCGCCGCGCGCCAGCAGCCGGGAGTGCTCGCTGAAGAGGTCGTTCAGGTCGGTGTACATCGTGGACTCGTTGTTCCAGATCGCCTGCATGCTGCCGGTTTCGAACCCGGTGTCGAGCATGTTCAGCTGGTGGAACGCGACCTTGTCGGCGACTTCGCGTTGCCGCGCTTGGGCATTTGCGAAGTCGACCTGCTTGCGCGAGATCGAGATGCCGTCCACCGCGCAGCCGAACCGTTCGTGGGCCAGGAAGCTGGAGCCGCCGCGCCCGCACCCGGCGTCCATGATCCGCTGCCCCGGGGAGACCTTCCCCAGATGGTCGAGCAGGAATTCGGCTTGCTGGCCTTCCAGGCGGTGCAGTTCCCGGGTGATGCGTTCGCGGATGGTTCCGGGGTCGCCTTCGGCGACCGACCAGTTGGGCTCACCGATGCCGTAGTGGTGGTGGAAGTAGCCGCTGACCTCGCCGAGTTCGAGGTTGACCGGGTTGGCCTCCTGGTTCCAGTAGTTCGCGATGCTGCCTTGGTACACGCTGGTGGCGGGGGTGGTCCGGTAGGTCGTCTCGGTCATTGTCAGTGTTCCCTTCGTCAGGCGTGCCGTGCGGTGGTGAAATGCCAGTGGCGGCTTCCCGCGAGCCATGACCACAGTCCGGTCAGGTAGCGGGCGACTGCCGGGGCCGGGAGCGCGGCTGCGGCGCGCGCGGTGTCCTCCTCAAACGCCCGGATCAGCTCGTTGTGGATGTCGCAGGCCTTGATGAACGCCTCGTCGAGCGGGATGTGCTCTTCCGCGGCGATCACGGCCGGCAGGTTGAATGGCAGGCCGTGATCGCGGATCTCCCGCTCGCAGCCGGCCAGGTCGTTGTAGAGGGTGGCGATCAGCGATGCCCGCGCGATGCAGTCCTGCACCAGGGGGTGGGTGAACAGCTCCGACGGGATTTCGTAGCCGTCGAGGACGTCGGTGAGGTTGAGGCAGGGGCGGAACGAGTTCATCTGCCGGTTGGCGAGGTACTGCCAGACCGGCGGAAGCCGGTTGATCGTGCGCCACCCGTTCTCGGCGTTGTAGCCCAGGTAGAGCTGGGCGATGTCGTGGCGGACGCGTTGGGCCTGCGCCGGGCTGCTGATCTGCTTGATGTCGTTGAACGCCTCGTGTTGGGCGCGCAGCACCGGGTGGTTGTCGCGGCGCTTCTCCCACAACGCCTGGTAGGTGGGAGTCAGGCACGGCGCGTCGATCGCGGACTGCGTCAGCGACAGGTTCGGCCCGATCGACTGGTCGTGGGCATCGCGGCGGCTGTTGGTTTCGCAGAAGTAGTCGTCCACCGCCGTTTCGGCCACAATCATCTTCGCCGCGACCGTCATGCGTTCGACGTCCTCGCTTCCCGGGTGGCACAACGTGATGCCGCGTCCCGGATCGTGCTTGTCGACGCCGGCGATGTTCTCCTCGCTGCCCAGGCCGAGCTCGATGAGCCACGCGACGGTGCGGTGGTTGATCTCCGCCGCGATCTCCGGGCGTTCGGGTGGTGGCGGCGGACAGTGCAGGACGGTCGTCTTCCGCTGCCGTCCCGGTGGAACGCACGCGCTCGTTCCCTGGACGCCCCCGCTGTGCGGTTGCTGGAACGGGACGGGGGTTTCGTGCTCGACGAGCTCGATCATCAGGACTCCCGGCCGATTTCCACGTGCTCCAGCAGCCCGATCGCATCCGGGACCAGGGGAGCGACGCTGTAGTAAGCGGTCACGAGGTAACGCAGGATGGCCTGGTCGCTGATGCCCATGAAGCGGACGTTCAAACCGGGCTGCGTTTCATCTGGCAGCGCGGCCGGCAGCAGGCCCACGACTCCCTGCCGGTCTTCACCGCGCCGCATGGCGATGATCGCTGTGGTGTTGTGGTCGCTGATGCCGATCTTGCCCAGCGGGAAGACCGGGACGCCGCGCCAAGACAGGGCCTTCGACCCGTCGTCGAGCGTGGTCGCATCCACCGCCAGCCCGCGCCGGTTGCACTCCCGCAGGAACCCCGTGATCGCCTTCGGGTGCGCGAAGAACGCGTCCGTCGACCGGCGCATCGACAGCAGGTCGTCCATGTCGTCGGGCGTCGGCGGGCCGGTGCGGGTGGAGATGCGCTGGTCGTAGGAGGTGTTGTGCAGCAGCCCGAAATCCGGGTTGTGCAGCAGCTCGCGCTCCTGGGTTTCGCGGATCTCCTCCACCGTGAGCCGGAGCTGTTCCTCGACCTGGTTCATCGGGTCGTTGTAGAGGTCGGCGACTCGGGTGTGGATCCGCAGGATCGTCTGGGTCAGCGACAGCTCGTACTCACGCGGCGAGAGCTCGTAGTCGACGAAGGTCCCCGGGACCAGCGCTTCGCCTTCGTGGCCCGCGGAGAGCGCGATTTCGGCTTCGCCCCTGCGGTTCTGCGGCAGCGCGCGACGCCGGGCGAAGCCCTCCAAGTGCGTGCGCAGGCCCTCCTCGCCGTTGAGGAGCTCGAGCAGGGAGTCCCAGTTCAGGACCATGATCGTGCCCGCGGTGGAGCACCGCAGTGTCGCCGACCACGTGGGGTCTTCGACTCCGACGGCTTCGTCACCGACCTGGTCTCCGTCGGTGATCACCCCGAGGTGGTCGACGGTGCCGTACTCGCCGGTCACGAGGCGCTCGACCCGGCCGTGGGCGACGACGAACACTTCCCGGATCGGCTGGCCTTCTTCCGCCAGCACCTCTCCCTGCGTGACCTGGCGGACCGTGAACAAGCCCGCGAGGCGTTCCAGGACGCCGGTGCCGCTGTAGCCCCTCAGCGCGGCGAGTTCGGTGAGCGTGTGCGGGATGATGCGGACGTCGGCGCCGTCCTGGACGAAGGACACGCGACCTCGGCCCACCTTGATCTGCAAGCGCCGGTTGACCCGGTACGTGCCGCTGGAGACGGTGATCCACGGGAGCCGTTTGAGCAGGTTCCGGGAGCTGATGGACTGCATCTGCGGCGGCGTCTTCGTCGTGGTGGCGAGCAGCCGCGCCGCTTGGGTTTGCAGGGACAAGAACGGTTCGGCACCGGGTGACGACACGTCACGAACCTCCGGATTGGGTGCATGTCGAGACGCTTGCCGGTTGCGGGCGCGCTCGACGACGAATTCTTGCTCTCTTTCGCGAATGCTGGATTTGTTGCTGTGCAGAGGAAGTCGGATCAGCTGGCGTGGCTTCGTACTGCGCGGTCGTGAAGTGCTTCCACACCTGATGCTCTGGGACGTGAACTGGATCGGTGCACGAGTCTATGAGTCTGTTTAGCCGCGTCAATACGGCTAAATGGGTGGTCGGTACGTGGTCGGCGATGGTTCGCGGAAAACGAATTAGACGGCTTATTTCCTGCTATTTTTTCGCAAATTCTGAAGTTGATGTCGTGCAGGTGATTTCCGGTCAGTCGGCATGATCTGCCGCTGCGTGGTCAGATGTGTTGCAGATCATCTTGCTCGAGTCGGATGGTGCCGGGCGGAGTACCGCGCTGCGATCGCGGACTTCGTCACCGGACTGCGCTCCGGCGGGGTGTGGGCGAACTTCGCGCGCCGTCCGAGCGCGGCGACCAAGCTGCAACCGCGGCCATATCGAACGGCTATCGCGCAGCAGTGCGTCTCGGATTGGCGCTATCGAGCGGAGTGCTGCTTGATTGGCGTCGGGCCGGAATCCCGGTCGTCGACTCGAACGGAGAACTTCGTTGCAACACCGGGAAATCCGCATCGGACGTCGGGCGATCCTGGTGCGCTGCTGGCCGCTTCCCGTGGTGGCGGCGTGCGATCCGGCCGGGTCGAGCACACCGCCGCTTACCTCCGCTCCCGTCGCCCCGGGCGGTGATCGCTTGTCGAGCTGGAGCGGAAGTTCGCCGCGCGCCTGGGGGTTTACGCCCTCAACACGGGCACAGGCGCCACCATCGCCCACCGGGCGGATGAACGATTCGCGTTCTGCTCGGCGTTCAAGGCGCTGGCGGCAGCAGCGGTCCTGCGCCACAAGCCGATGTCGCACCTGGATGAGGTCGTCAGGTACAGCAAGGGCGATCTCATGAAGAGCTCCGTCGTCGCCGAGCCGCACGTGGACACGGGGATGACGATCCGCGAGCTGTGCGACGCCACAGTCCGCTACAGCGACGGCACGGCGGGAAACCTCCTCCTCCGCGAGCTCGCCGGTCCGGCCCGGCCTGGCCCGGCTGACGGCTTACGAGCGCAGCCTAGCCTGAGTTTCCCCGCTACGTGATTCATCGGCGTGTCTTGCGTTGTGGTGCTTGGGTTTCATACCGGGTTGATGTATTACCTAGATATGCCTTCGATCGTGGGGAAACGCCAGGGTGGGAAGACCTACTACTACCTGGTGGAGTCCGCCAGGGTGGACGGCAAACCACGGATCGTGTCCCAGCAGTACCTGGGCAGCGCCGAGGAAGTGATGGCCAAACTGACCGGGGCATCGGCGGGTGAACCGGTCCGGACCCAGCACAAACGGTTCGGGGACCTTGCCGGGGTCTGGTCGATGCTGGAGCGCCTGGATGTGGCCGGGGTGGTTGATGAGGTCGTGTCGCGCCGCTCGGACGCCACCGCCACGGTCGGGACCTATCTGGCGTTGGCCACGGCGAACCGGATCATGGCTCCGTGTTCCAAGGCCGCGTTCGCTGACTGGTGGGCCACTACGGCCGGTTCACGCTGGGTGAAGATCCCGCACGCGGCGCTGGACCATCGCCGGTTCTGGAAGGCCATGGACAGACTTGGCGAGGACGACCTGCGCCGGATCGAGACCGAACTCGGGCGGCGGATGGTCACCGAGTTCGAGCTGGATGTGTCCGGTCTGGTGCTGGACATGACCAACTTCGCCACGTTCATCGACACCGGCAACGACCGGGCGCCGATCGCGCAGCGCGGCAAGGCCAAGCAGAAACGCACTGACCTGCGCCTGGTCGGGCTGGGCCTGGTGGTGACCCGCGACGCCGGGATCCCGGTGGTGTCCCACGCCTACGGCGGGGACCGCCCGGATGTCACCCAGTTCAGCACCGTCATCGACGAACTGGTGGCCCGCTACCAGGACCTGACCGCACAGGTCGAGTCGCTGACCGTGGTCTACGACGCCGGGCAGAATTCAGCGGCCAACCACGCGCTGGTCGAGGACGCCGGGATCGGGTTCGTCGGGTCGCTGCCGCCCAGCGACCATCCGGGACTGCTCGCGATCCCCAAGACCCGCTACACCCCGGTCGACGAGGACCGGTATCCCGGTGTGCGGTGTGTGGACACCGAAGTCACCGCACTGGGCGTGACCCGGCGTGCCGTGGTGACGTACTCACCGACCCTGCACGCCAAGCAGTCCCGCGGGTTCGACCAGACTCTCGCCAAGGCCCGCCGCCGCCTGGCTGAGTTGCAAGCGAGGCTTGCACGCGGCAGGACCCGCCGGGACCGCACGGCCGTGGAAGACGAGATCGCCGCGATCTGCCGGCCTCGCTGGGTCGGCGAGGTCCTCACCATCTCCCTGACCGGCCACACCCCGGCCGAGTTCCGCTTGGCGTGGCGCACCGACCAGAAAGCCCGCAAACGTCTGGAGAACCGGTTCTTCGGCAAGCGGGTCCTGTTCACCAACCGTACTGAGTGGACCGTCGCAGAGGTGGTCGCCGCCTACCGGTCGCAATCTGAGGTCGAGTCGGGGTTCCGGCAGATGAAAGACCCGCACGTGGTGTCGTTTTCCCCGATGCACCACTGGACCGACTCCAAGATCCGGGTACATGTCTTCTACTGTGTGCTGGCCCTCGCTGTCGCGCATCTGATGCGTCGCCAAGCAGAACACGCGGGCCTGCACCTGTCCGTGCGGGAACTGCTCGACGAACTCGGCGGCATCCAGGAAACCGTCCTGCTCTACCACGACGGCGGCAAAGGCCGCCCCCGCGCACAGCGCATGCTCACCGAGACAACCCCTACCCAGAAACAACTCGCCGAACTGTTCGACATCCACCGCTACGCGCCCACCCGCTGACCAGGCCACCAGCCGGATTAGGTAATACGTCCACCTCACCCGAAAACCCATCCTGGCCAGCACAAACACCACTCAAGAACGGACTAGCGGGGAAACTCCGGCTAGGCGACCTCGTCACCCGGATAAATCGGAGCGAGCCGGACATCGGGGAAGCCACCCCGGGCAACCCCGCGACACGACTTCGCCTCGGCGTTCGGCAACACTTTCCAGAAGATCGTGCTGGGGAACGCCCTGCCGACCGAACAGCGCGACGTCCTCCGCGACCTGCTGGAACGCAACGCCACCAGCGCCCAGCGCATCCGGGCAGGTGTGCCGCAGGGGCGGATCGTGGCCGACAAGACCGGTACCGGCGACTACGGAACGCTCAACGACATCGCCGTCGCGCGGCACCCGGAACGCCGCGCCGCTCGTCGTCGCAATTATGTCCAGCAAAGCCACCAAGAACGCCGAATACGGCTCGGCTTCATCGCCGAGGCAGCGGCCCACCCCGTGGCAACTTTCACCTGATGGTGGTTTCCGGATCCAGCCACGTGGTGCAAGCGAAGATATCCCGCGACGACGGTGAAGCGAACGGACCCTTCGCGCCGATAGGTGTCACAAACGGTCCGCTCACCTCACCCACCGAGCCTGGACCTCCAGGACGACGAGCGTGAAGCGAATGGACCCTTCGCGCCGATAGGTGTCACAAACGGGCCGTTCGCCTCATTCGCCTAGCGTGGAACTGCAGGATCACGAGGGTGAGGTGAATGGATCCTTCGCGCCGATAGGTGTCACAAACGGTCCGTTCGCCTCACACCCATCACGGGCTGTGGCAGTGGACCTCTGTCCTGCTGTCTGGGGCGGTAGCACGTTGCGGGCGCTGGTGCTCGCGTTGGCCGTCGTTGTACCACCGGGAAGCTGGAGGGACCCTGGCACTGTGAGCCAGTTGGTTTCACACCGGACCGCACCGGGTACGAAGTGGGCCGTCCAAGGGGCGTCAGCGGGCCGCCTGGCTGCCCCGGGTCGAAGCAGCCACGGAGGTAGCAATGCACCACACCAACCTCACCGCGGAGTCCGCCGAGTACCTCCAGGCCCGCGAAGACCTGTGCCATGCCGAGATCGAGCTGATGCGCCACCGCGAACGGGTCGCCGAGTTGCGGCGCGGACTACCGCTCGGCCCCGTCGTCGACGACTACACGTTGGAGGAAGGACCCGCGGACCTCGACGCCGGTGACACCCCGACCCGGAAGGTGCGGCTGAGCGAACTGTTCACCGCACCCGGTCGGGACCTCGTCATCTACCACCTCATGTACGGGAAGCAGCAGGCCCGGCCGTGCCCGATGTGCACGATGTGGATCGACGGGCTCAACGGAGTCGCCCAGCACCTCGCGCAGAAGGTCGACTTCGCCGTCGTCGCCGCGGCCGACCTGCCTGCCCTGCGGCAACACGGCAGGAATCGGGGGTGGACGAACGTGCGACTGCTCAGCGCGGGTTCGGGCACTTTCAAGTACGACCTCGCCAGCGAGGACGCCGAAGGCAACCAGGATTCGACGGTGTCGGTCTTCGCGCGCGACGACAGCGGCGCGGTGCGCCACGTCTACACGACGCACCCGCGGATGTCCGACGACATCGACCAACGAGGCATCGACCTGCTCAGCCCGGTCTGGCACGTTCTCGACCTCACCCCGAAGGGCCGGGGCGAGTGGTTCGCATCGCTCGACTACCTGCCGTGAGCGTCGCGGCGGTGCGGGAGCTCGGCCTGGTTATGGATTTGGTGGACCAAACAGGGCGGGGGCTTCAGCGGGGATTTGGACTCATGACGCAGGCGGCGAGCTTTGAGCCGGAGTCGGAACGGGTCACGCGGCAGCTCAGCGACGAGATCCTCGACGGCGTCCGCGCGCCGGGTAGCAGGCTCGTGGAGCGGGATTTGGCGGCCGAGCTGGGCGTGAGCCGGCTGCCGGCTGTCGGCTGTCCGGTGCCCGGTGCCCGGTGCCCGGTGCCCGGTGCGGGATGCGCGGTGCGGGATGCGGGATGCGCGGTGCGGGATGCGGGGTGCGGGGTGCGGGGTGCGCGGTGCGGTGCGGGGTGCGCGGTGCGGGGTGCGGGGTGCGCGGTGCGGGGTGCGCGGTGCGCGGTGCGGGATGCGCGGTGCCCGGTGCCCGGTGCGGGATGCGCTTCGGGCGCTCGTGGCGGCGGGGCTGGTGTCACCCCGACGCCCGCTCCTGGGCGGTGGTCCGCGAGTTCACCGCCGCGGACATCGCAGACCTCAACGAGGTCTGAGCGGCGTTCGAAGCTCTGGCCTTCCGGCTCGTCGCGCTGCGACGAACCCGCGGCGGTCTGGAACAGCTCCGCGAAGTCCTGGATGTGGAACTGGACGTCGCGCGGCATCGACACGACCACGGCTACCCGCGAAAAGCACGTCCTCTTGGGGCTGTTGCAGAGGCCGTGATCGGTTGCTCCCAGCTATCCGTTCCACTGTGGATCTACCGTTCCGCCGGACGACAGCGACGTTCAGAAATTGGCCCCGGTAATCCATCGACAGTGGACTGCGTGGATCTGATGTCTATGACAAAACGGAAGGCCCGCCGAGCCGGTACCTGAGTGCGATCGGCGGGCCTTTCGCGTTGCTGTTGAAGGGAAATCAGCGCACCGGCGGGGGCCAGTTGGTCATCGCCTTGGGGCGCGGGTGTGCGTAGGTGCGAACCTTCGAGGTGGTCAGGCCCAGGCGCACGAGGGACTCCGCGATCGTCACGGCCGCCGTCACGCCGTCGACGACCGGAACCCCGGTGCGTTCGGCCACGCGCTCGGTGAGTCCCGACATGCCGCCGCAGCCCAGGCAGATGACCTCCGCCCGGTCGTCCCGCACCGCGCGGGCCGCTTCTTCGGCAATGGCGTCCACGGCGGCCTGCGGGTCGCGTTCGAGGTCCAGCACGGGCATGCCGCTGGCGCGGACCGACGCGCACCGGGCGCTGAGGCCGGCGAGGTGCAGCCGTTCCTCGATCAGCGGGACCGTGCGGTCCAGGCTGGTCACCACCGAGTAGGTGCGGCCAAGAAACTGGGCGGTGCTCGCGGCCGCTTCGGTGATGTCGACGACCGGGACGTCGAACAGCTCCTGCAGGCCTTCCCTGCCGTGCTCGCCGTACCCGGCCTGGATGATGGCGTCGAACGGTCCCGGGTAGGCCTTGACCGTTTCCATGACGGCGATCGCCGCGAGGTAGCTCTCGTAGTTGCCCTCGACGGATTCCGCACCGAAGATCGGTGTCAGCGGGACGATCTCGGTGCCGGGGGACGCCGCACCGGCCGCCTGTTCGCCGATGGATCCGGTGATGGACGCGGTGGTGTTGACGTTCACGACCAGAATGCGCATTGCTCAACTCTCTTGGAAAGCCCGGGATTCACGTGGGTGCCGGACCGGCCCGCAGCGGTGACCACCGCGGGCCGGTCCGGCGGTCTTACTCGGCGGCGACGGCGATAGCCTCGCCGTCCACGTCGGCCGCGTCGGGCTTGCGGTCCCCGATCATGGCGTAGATGACTGCGCCGAGGATCGCCCCGATGAACCAGGAGAATCCGGCGACGGTGCTGAAGGTGGGCGTCAGCGCCATGATGACGGCGATCGCGGCGGCCGGCACGAACGCCATGATGGCCTTGGGGTTGTACCCGCGCCGGTAGTGGTAGTCGCCGTTTTCGTCCTCGGTGTAGAGGTCCGGGACGTTCACGCGGGTCCTGCGCAGCAGCCAGTAGTCGGCCATGATGACGCCGAAGAGCGGACCGAGCAGCGCACCGAGGCCGCCGAGGAAGTAGTTCACCACCACCGGGCTGTTGTAGAGGTTCCAGGGCAGGATGACGAGGCCGATGATGGCGCTTACGAGGGCTGCCCGTCGGAAGTTCAGGCGCTGCGGGAAGAGGTTCACGAGCACGTAGATCGGTGCCACGAAGTTGGCGAGCAGGTTCACCGCGATCGTCAGGGCGATGAGCGAGAGCGAGGCCATCGCCAGCAGGAACATGTTGGGGATTGTCTGGACGATGTCGGTTGGGCTGGTGATGATCTTCCCGTCCAGCTTGAACTGCGCGCCGCTGAGGACGATGACGATGCCGGCGAAGAAGAGCATGTTGACCGGGATCCCGATCAGGTTGCCGCGGACGATCGACTGGCGGTTCTTGGCCGAGCGCGTGAAGTCGCAGAAGTTCAGCACGAACGTCCCGTAGATGACCACCCAGAGGGCGGCGCCCTGCAGGATCTGCAGCCACATCGCGCCGCCGGTGAGCGGGTGCGTCGTGGACCAGGAGATCGAGCCGTCCGCGCGGATGAACATCCAGACCGCCAGCGCGCACATGGTGATGAGGGTGGTCGGCGCGGCGACCGCCATGTACTTGCGGATCACGTGCATGCCGTAGCTGACGATCAGGACCTGGATGATCCAGAGCGAGAGGAAGGTGATCCAGCCGAGCGTCGACAGACCTAGCGCGTGCGTCTGCTCCAGCGCCTGCAGCGAGGGAAACATGGCCACCAGGAGGGTGTTCAGCACGGCGGACGCGAGGTAGGTCTGGATGCCGAACCAGGCGATGGCGACCAGACCGCGAACAGCGGCCGGGATCTGCGCGCCCTTCGTTCCGAACGCGATGCGGCTCATGACGGGGAACGGCACGCCCGCCTTGTGCCCCATGTAGCCGGACAGCGTCAGCAGCAGGAACAGGAACACCGAGGCCAGGGCGAAGGCCAGCAGGATTCCCCACGCGCTCAGCCCCAACGCGAAAAGGCCGATCGCGAACGCGTAGTTCCCGAGGCTGTGCACATCGTTGGCCCAGAGCGTGAAGACGTTGTAGGCGCCCCAGCGGCGCCCTTCCTTCTTCGTCGGGGCGAGGTCGTAGCTGTACAGGCGGGAACTGGTTCCGGCGGTGTCCACAGCGGGTTGTTTCTTCGTGGCAGTCATCGAGCTGCCTCCCAAGCTTTCACTCTGCAACTGTCGGCTTCCTTGTGATGTGGGGAATGCCCGTCGCGCCGGTCGGATCCGGGTGCCGGGCAAACGGTCCGGCCGCTTAGCCGAGGGACGATGTGATCGCGGCGGGGGTGTGGCCGGCGACGTTGGAGAGTTCCTCGAACCCGATGGTGCTGGCGTCCTCGCCGGGGCGGGCCGGGAGCCTTCCATTCGCTTGGGGGGCGATGTGGAACGGGCTGATCGCGGTCCGCGGGGAGCCGGTGGCCGAGCCCTCCTGTTGGAGCTGCTTCACGGCCGGTGGGGCAGCGCTCGTTCGACGCATTGGGTTCTCCAGTGAACCAGGAGCGAGCATTGCTGAAAAGCGGCTCGCATAATTTCCATAATATGGAAGTATACGTTTAAGATACGAAAACGATAGGCGGCCTTATCTGCTCGGTCAAGAGTGGTTCTGCAAGAGGGGTACACCGGGTGCCGAGTTACTCGGTGAGTGCCCTACATGGCGCATCCGACCAGGTTGGGCGAGGCAGGGGGCTCGCCCAACCCGCGTTCAGGATGCTTCCCGGAGGATTTCGGCGATCTTGGCGTGGCAGTCGTTCTCCGCGTGCTGGAGGGCGGTGACTCCGTCGCGGTCCGCGAGGGCGGGGTCTGCTCCGGCGTCGAGGAGGACCTGCACGATTTCCTGGTACGGCCAGCTGCCGTCGCCAAGGATGACGGCTTCGAGCAGCGCCGTCCAGCCCAGGTCGTCGACGTGGTTGACGTCGATTCCGGTCCGAACCGCTGCACGCACGTAGTCGCCGTGGCCGCGTTCGCTGGCGGGGATGAAGGCGACGCCGCCGAAGCGGTTGGTCACGGTTAAGTCCGGGTTTGCGGGTAGCAGCGCTTCCAGCATGCCGACACTGCCCGTAACGCCGGTCGCGAGGAAGGCGCTGTCCCTGCGGCCGTCCTGGGCGTTCGGGTCGGCCCCGGCCTTCACCAACTCGCTGGCCACCCCACGTTGAGCGCGGCGAGCAGCAGCGGCGTGCGCTGTTGCTCGCCGTGGGCCTCGACGTCGTCTCCGGCGGCGAGGGCGGCGCGCACCCCGTCGATGTCGCCGGTGTGGGCGGCGTGCAGCAGTTGTTCGTCCACCGGATCATCGTCCCGTCTCGGTGGCCGGCCCCCGTTAAGTCGGGGACTGGTCGGGTGTTTGCCGCGAGTGCCTCGCGATCCGCCGCTCGCCCGGCGGAACTGGGCGCGGGATTCCGCGGCGGTCAAGCGGTTGGGGTGTCGGCGACGCGGCGCTGGCCGCCGTTGCGCCGCTGCCACTCCTGGCAGACGCCGACGGCGGCTTCGTGGGGCTAATAGCGCATCGGCAGCCGGCGCTCGTCCCAGTTCCTGGCGAACTCGCCGTAGAAGGTGTCGCGCTCGAAGAACTTGCGGTCGTCCACGTAGTGCGGCTCGTACGCATCGCGGGTGGTGAGGAAGACGACCTCGTCGGGGCTGCAGTAGTACAGCGAGCCCAGGCACATCGGGCACGGGTGGGCCAGGAGGTAGATCGTGGTGCCGGTGAGGTGCTCGGTGCGTGCGCGGAGGGATCTTTGGTCTGGGCGACCTTGTTGGGACTTTCGGCCACGACATCGCCGCCCTTGGTGATGACGGTGCGGTTCGGGGCCGCCGCCCCGAGCACCGCGCATGCCTCTTCCAGCACCTGTTTTCTCCCGGCGCTACATCGCGAAGTACCTCAGCCAGATGTAGAGGGCGGACAGGGAGATGGTCACCGTTGTGACGGCGAGGCCGTACTTGGTGAATTCCCAGAAGCTGATCGGATGACCGTTGCGGGCGGCCCATCCGATGGCGACGACGTTGGCGCTTGCGCCGATCGCGGTGGCGTTGCCGCCGAGGTCGGCGCCGAGCGCGAGTGACCACCACAACGCTCGGCTGGTTTCCGGGTCGGGCACGGTGGCCACGAGTTCTTCGACGATGGGCATCGTCGTGGCCACGAAGGGAATGGTGTCGATCATGCCGCCGATGACCGCGGAACCGATCAGGAGTCCCATCGCGGCCAGGAGGTAGTCGTCGCCGACCAGGTCGATCGCGGCGCGCCCGAGCGCGTCGATCACTCCGACGTCGACAAGTCCACCCACCATGACGAACAACCCCATGAAGAACACGAGGGTGGACCAGTCGACCTCCTGGAGGAACTGCTTGGTGGTGGTGCCCGAGACGAGCACCACGAGCCCGGCACCGAGCAGTCCCACGAAGGCGGGGGCGATCCCGATCGAGCCGTGCAGGACGAACGCGATCACAACCGCGCCGGTGACGATCAGGCACCGCCGCAGCAGGCGGTGGTCGTGAATGGTGTCCTTGCCGTCCAGCTCCATGACCTCGGCCATGTGTTTTTCCGCGTTGAGGAACGCCTTTCGGAACAGCACTCGGCACAGCGCGATGAACACGGCGAGCAGCACGACGGTGATGGGTGCGAGGTTGAGCAGGAAGTCCACGAAGGACAGTCCGGCTCTGCTGCCGATCATGATGTTTGGCGGGTCGCCGATCAGGGTGGCGGTGCCGCCGATGTTCGCGGCGAGGACCTCGGCGATGAGGAAAGGCACGACCGGTAGCCGGAGCCGCTGGCAGACCGCGAGGGTGACCGGTGCGACCAGGAGCATGACCGTGACGCTGTCGAGGAACGCCGAGACGACGGCGGTCAGCACCACGAGGATGATCATCAGCCGGAAGCCCCGGCCCCGGCTTCGCCTCGCTGCCCAGATGGCGAGGTAGTCGAAGACGCCGGTGTGCTTGAGCACGCTGACCGTGATCATCATGCCCAGCAGCAGGAAGATCACGTTCCAGTCGACCCCGGTCTTCTCGTTGAAGAACGCGGAGTGGGAATCTACGGCGCCCAGCAGCACCATGACAGCGACGCCGCCGAGCGCGGCGGCGACCCGGTGGACGCGTTCGGTTGCGATCAGCACGAATGCGACCACGAAGACGACGACCGTCAGGGCGGTGATCATCAGGGCTCGTGGAGCCGTTTGCGACTCCTACTGGCACTGCGCGGCCACCGGAAGAGGCGCCGGATGGAGGCCGCTAAGACTAGGCCGCCCGCGACGAGGAGGGCGTGTCCGAGGACGAGTCCCGCCACGATCGCTGCGAGCGCGATGACCAGCACGAACCAATCGGCTGTTCGCCGGGGGATCTGCCCCGTGGGCTGCACCCCGGTCCGCTCCGAGGGGATTCCGGGCTGCTGCGGGCCGTTGGGCGCCATGACTGCTCCTCTCCCGATGAGCGCCCTGGATGCACGAGGGTCACGCAACGTGTCCTAGTGGATACGTTCAGAGGATCCCCGGTCACCCGCCTGACCGCCATCCGGGCTGGCACCCATTTCCCGGGGTAGCGATCCTGCAGTCAGGACCGGGCAACGACGCGACGCACTGCTCGACGCGAGTGAGCCCACGGATGGACGGCGACCCCGAACCACCGACAAGCTGGCGCGAAGGGGCGCGGGGAGGCCGGCTGGTCCGCGGGCATGATGAACGAAAGGATGTGAGGGACAGTGCGGGCAGCTACAGCCGGGGAGGACGTGCGCATGTCTCTGTTCTGGCGGCTCTTCCTGTTCAACGCCGCGGTGCTCGTCGCGGGCGCCGCCGTGCTCCTGCTGGGGCCGGCTACCGTCTCCACCCCGTTCTTCATCGCCGAGGCGTTGATCCTGGCCGCTGGGCTCATTGCCATGCTGGTCGTCAACGCGATCCTGCTCCGGGTCGGGCTGGCGCCGCTGCAGCGGCTCGCTCGGGTGATGACCACGATTGACCCGCTGCGCCCCGGCGCCCGGCCCGCGGTCACCGGGCACGGGGAGATCGCCGACCTGATCAAGGCGTTCAACACCATGCTCGACCGGCTCGAGGACGAGCGCGCGACCAGCAGCGCAGTCGCCCTGTCGGCGCAAGAAGCCGAGCGCCACCGCATCGCCCAGGAACTCCACGACGAAGTAGGTCAAACACTGACGGCGGTCCTGCTCGAACTGAAGCGGGTCGCCGACCAAGCGCCCGACCGCGTCGCGACCGCGTTGCACCACGTCCAAGAAACCACCCGCGACAGCCTGGACGAGATCCGCCGCATCGCCCGCCGGCTGCGGCCCGGTGTCCTGGAGGAGCTCGGACTGGTCAGCGCCCTCAAAGCGCTCACCACCGAGGTCCCTCCGCACACTGGGCTGGTCGCCCGCTGCCACCTCGACAGCGATCTGCCCGACCTGGGGGACGCCGCCGAACTCGTCCTGTACCGGGTCGCGCAAGAAGGCCTCACCAACACCGTCCGCCACGCCGGAGCGACCCGCCTCGAGCTTTCGCTGCTGTGCCGCCCGTCCGGGGTGGAGTTGCTGATCCGCGACAACGGCTGCGGGCTCGGCGGCGCCCCCGAAGGCGCTGGCATCCGGGGCATGCGCGAACGGGCGCTGCTCATCGGAGCCCAGCTCGCACTCGGCCCCGGCTCCGGGGGCGGAACCGAGGTGCGCCTTCGCGTGCCCACCGCGACGAAAGCAGCCGAGCATGCCTGACGCGAAGAAGACCCGCATCCTGCTCGCCGACGATCACGCCTTGGTCCGCCGCGGGGTTCGGCTGATCCTTGACAGCGAACCGGATCTGGTCGTCGTCGCAGAGGCGGGCGATGGCACGGAGGCGATCGAGAAAGCCCGACGTGACGCACCCGACCTCGCCATCCTCGACATCGCCATGCCCCGGCTGACCGGCCTGCAGGCGGCGGTCAAGCTCTCCAGGCTCCAGCCAGATCTGCGCATCCTCATGCTGACCATGTACGACAACGAGCAGTACTTCTTCGAAGCGCTCCGCGCCGGCGCATCCGGGTACGTCCTGAAATCGGTCGCGGATCGGGATCTAGTCGAAGCGTGCCGTGCCGCCATGCGAGGCGAACCCTTCCTCTACCCCGGCGCGGTCACCGCACTCATCCGCAACTACCTGGACCACGCCGGCGACGGCGAGTCGACCGCCAAGGCCATCACCTGTCGCGAGGAGGAGATCCTCAAGCTCGTCGCCGAAGGTCACTCATCGAGGAAAATCGCCGACATGCTCGTCATCAGCACCAAGACGGTCGAGCGGCACCGGGCCAACCTGCTGCAGAAGCTCGGGCTCCGGGACCGCCTCGAACTCACCCGCTATGCCATCCGAAACGGGCTCATCGAGCCGTAGCAGCCCCGAGTCGGGCGAATCGCGGCGGTGCGTGGTCGACCACGCTCTCCCAGCGAGCCCCCCAGGCCCGCGTTCTGGTTCTCACCGAGGGTGGGAGATCGCGGTGAGGACGAGTCCGTCGCGGAGCATCCAGCGGCCGTGGAACTCGGTGCGCGGCCCGAACGTCTCCGCCGACACGAGCAAACGGGCCCGGAATGCGCCCGTGTCCGGGTCGATGTCGATCGAGGCGTCCTCGAACCCCAGCCATTGCCGCGTCACCGGGAACCAGGTCTTGTAGACGGATTCCTTGGCGCTGAAGAGGATCCTGTCCCAGCAGACCTCCTCCCGGGTGTCCGCGAGGTCCTTGAGTCGGACGAGTTCTTCCGGGCGGGCTATGGCGTCCAAGACCCCGTCGGGCAGCGGTCCGGCGGGTTCGGCATCGATGCCGAGGGCCAGGAAGTCGGACTGGTGGGCCACCACGGCCGCCCGGTAACCGTCGCAGTGCGTCATGCTGCCGACGACGCCGTCGGGCCAGATCGGTGCCCCGCGCTCGCCGGTCAGTAGCGGTGCCGGTGGAAACCCCAGCGAACCCAGCGCCTTCCGAGCGCACCCCCGCGTGGTGGTGAACTCGTTGCGGCGCTTGGGCACGGCGCTGGCCACGAGCGCGAGCTCCTCGGGGAACAACGGTGAAGCGCTGTCGTCGGAGAAGGTCTCCTCGGTCACCACCCCGGGCGCCAGGATCTCCTCGATCACCGCACGACACCCGCGGTCTCGGGGGAAAGGACCTGCCGCAGCAGGCCGTGCGGGTGGCCGTGCCGGCGCCATTCCCTGGGATAGCCGATGGAGACCTCGTGGAAGGGAACTCCGTCGTGGTGCGTTATCCGGGGGATGTGCAGGTGCCCGTACACCACGCAACGGGCGCGGAATCGCAAGTGCCAGTCGGCGGTGCGCTCGGTGCCGCACCACTGGGCGAACTCCGGGTGGTAGAGCACGTCCGTCGGCGTCCGGACCAGCGGGTAGTGGTTGACCAGCACGGTCGGCAGATCGTCGTCGAGCGCGGTGAGTCGGGCCTCGGTCTCGGTGATGCGGGCGTGGCACCACGCCTCCCGACTGGGGTGCGGGTCGGGATGCAGCAGGAACTCGTCGCTGCACACCACTCCTGCCTTGTAAGCCAGGCGCAGGGCCTCGTCCTTGTTCTGCGTGCCAGACGGCCGGAACGAGTAGTCGTAGAGCAGGAAGAGCGGCACGATCCGTACCGGCCCGCCGATGCCGCGCCAGATCGGGTACGGGTCCTCCGGGGTCAGCACGCCCAGCTTCCGGCAGCTCTCCACGAGCAGGCGGTAGCGCTCCTCACCACGGGCCTTGACCTCGTCCTGTTCGGGAGTCCACAGCTCGTGGTTGCCGGGGACCCAGATGACCTGGGCGAACCGCTGGCTGAGCAGGTCGAGGGTGCCTTCGATCTCGGCGACGAATTCGGCCACGTCGCCTGCCACGATCAGCCAGTCGGAGTCCGTCGTCGGCCGGATGCGGTCCACGACGGACTTGTTCTCGTCGTACCTGACGTGCAGGTCGCTCACCGCGAGCAGTCGGCCGGTGGTTTCGTCAGACATCCGTGCTGCCAACTCCATACGTGATCCTTCGGTTGTGCGGGAAACTAGCGCATAGGATAGGCAAATGGCAGCTTGGGATCTGGGCTCCAGGTGTCTTCTCGTCGAGGGACGACTCTAGTTCTTCCGCTTGGGAATGTGAAGAACCGAGGCGACCTTGGTGCGTGCCTGTTCGCGCCCTGTATCGAGTGGGTTGCGTCGAGTTTTCTCGTAATTGCCGCGTTCCGGCATTCGGGCAGCAGCGTCGCGGCGAGCGTGACATGCCGGTCTGTGGGATCGGAATCGCCGAAGTGGTCCGCGACGTGCCAGTCCTGCCGGCCCCGTCCGCGGTGACGTGCACCACTACCGGCGGGTCCGGTTGTTGAACAGGGCGGCTCCGTGTATGTGTCGTTCCTGCTGCACGCCCGGCGCGCCGAGGGGCGCTACGGCGACCCCTCCACGCGATCCTGCGGCAGGTCGGCGATGCTGGCTAGGTCGGTGGGCAGGAGGACCTGATCATCGATGTGGCAATCGAAATGGCATCCCAGCAAGGGAAAACATGCCAGCTTGAGCCGCTGGGGTCGGCAGCCGCGTCACCGCCAGCTGTCCACAAAGGTCTGTGTCGGATCAATCGCAGGTGATCCGGCACAGACCGGCTGGCGCTTGGGATCGGTACTGCTGTGGATCTACCGCGTCCCCGGTGGATGATTTCCGCAATTTATATTGAAATGAGCGTTTCCAGCCTCGTCTTGCGTTGTGGTGCGGGTGGCGGAACCTCAGCGGTTCGATTTCAATGGAAAATGCGGTACCGCGAGAGCCGGGTACGGCTCAGCTGGCCGCGATGAAGTCGGCGACCAGCTGGCTGCGCGCGCCTTGACTTGGCCGTTGAGTGTCCTCAATGGACATTGTGGGATCGGAGCTGGCCTGGTTCGAGTTCCGGCGGCTTGGAAGGCTCGGCGTCGAGTCCCGGCACCAATGTTCTTCTTTTGATTAGTATTTTCAGTATTGAATGAATTCAATGTGCGAAGGCCCTTGGACTCTTTCCCAGCCTTGGGCGCTTTCCCAGCACGCATCGACGACGGACCGTGCACTTCGGGGCCTTCACGAAGCAGGGAGAGAGCGTACGGTCCGTGCGCGACCAATCGAGGGTGTGATCGAAGTGTCCAAGTACCTGGTGCGGGCGACCTACACCGCCGAGGGTGTCAGGGGCCTGCAGAAGAAAGGCGGCACGGCCCGGGTGGAGGCGGTGCGAAACGCGGTCGCCAAGCTCGGTGGCGAGGTGGAATCGTTCTACTTCGCATTCGGCGACTACGACACCTACGTCGTGGTCGACCTGCCGGACAACGCCTCGGCGGCGTCGCTCGGCCTAGCGGTCAGCGGCTCCGGTGGCGCACGCACGGGAACGGTAGTCCTGCTGACACCTGCCGAGGTAGACGACGCGGTGTCGAAGGAGTTCGACTACCAGGCACCGGGCGATTAACGCAGGAGGTCGGTTCACCGGCCTTCAGCTTCCTGGCGGTCCGGGCCGGCAGCGCCGACGATGCCTTGACCTGGGGAAGGTGTGGGCGGGCGGCATCCGACATGCTCCCGCAAACGTGGTTCCGGGTGCCGGAACGCGGGTAGGTCGGGGCGGCGTTCCTCACCGAGGCCGACGAGTTCCGTTCGCCGGCGAGGTGAGGACGCGCTTGAGACGCGCTCGAGCTGTTCTTCGTGCGGCGAGCCTGACCATGCCCAGATCTGAATCCCGTGGCTACCCGCGGAGTTTGAGGCGGGCGTTGGGGAGTTCGGGGGCGGGCAGGGTTTCGCGCCACTGGTCGGGGAACGGCCCGTACTGGGTCTTCTCGTCGCTGTCCCGCCGCTCGCGTTCGTGCTGCCACTGCGCGCGGAACGCCGCGATCTCCTCGTGGCTGCGTCCGATGAAGTTCCACCACATCACGATCTGCTCGCCGAGTGGTTGCCCGCCGAGCAGCACGACGCGCACGTCCCGACCCGCCGCCACCAGGTCGAGGTGATCGGCACCGGTCTGCTGGTGGACGAGCTGCCCTTCGGTCGCGTCGACCCCGGCGGCGGTCACCTCGCCGGTGTCGACGAGTACGCCGTGCTCGAACTCGGGAGCGACGTCCAGCCGCAACGACTGGCCCGCGCGCAGTGTGATCTCCGCCCCGAGCAGCGGCGTGTAGGTCTGCACGGGAGAGGTTTGGCCGAGCAGGCTGCCAAGGAAGACGAGCACGCGGGCGCCGTCCACGTCCAGTGCCGGCGGTGCGTAGCTCTCGAAGTCGGGGGCGACGAAGCGGTGCTGTTCTGGCAGCGCCACCCACAGCTGCGCTCCGTGCAGCACCGTCGTCTTCTGCGTCGAGTGCTCGGAGTGGGCGATGCCGGAGCCCGCGGTCATCAGGTTCAGCTCGCCGGGCCGGACGAAGGCGTGGCTGCCGACGGTGTCGCGGTGCTCGATTTCGCCGCTGAAGAGCCACGACACCGTCTGCAAGCCGGTGTGCGGGTGTCCGTCGACGCGCATGCCTCCGGTCGAGGAGACCTCGTCGGGCCCGTAGTGGTCGACGAAGCACCAGGCTCCGATCAGCGACTGCGCCCGCTGCGGCAGCGTGCGGCGCACCGTCATCGCACGTGGACCGCCGAGGGGGACCAGTCGCGGCTCCAGGACCCGGCCGCGCACGGTCGGGGCCTCGCCGGTGTTCTCGCAGGTCAGTTCGGCGGGCGCGGTTTCGAGGTTGCTCATCGCAGCCGCCACCTCCGTTGCGGTTTCACGTAAACGTTTATACGCCAGGGCCGCGGGCATAATGGCGGGGTGATCGACGGGGAGGATGAGATGGGCACTGGGCAGCTCGTGCGGAACGCGGTCGAACGCCATCGCTACGAGATCAGCGTCGATGACGAGCTCGCGGGGTTCACCGAGTACGTCGACCGCGACGGGCAGCGGGTGTTCTACCACACCGAAATCGACGACCGGTTCGCCGGACGCGGGCTGGCCACCGCGCTGATCTCCGATGCGTTGAGCGACACCCGCGCCGAGGGCAAGCGGATCGTCCCGGTCTGTCCGTTCGTCGCGAAGTACCTCGGGAAGCACGACGACTTCGCCGATATCGCAGATCCGGTGACGCGGGAGGTGCTTGCCGAGATCCGCGCGCTGAACCAGCGGCAGGGCTGAGCGCCGCCACCTGGACAGGGTGTTGCGGATCGCCCGCAGCCTCGCGAGACCGGCCAGGACGGCGTCGTGGTTTTGGGCGAGCAGCATCTAGCGGGGGTGTTGGCAGCCCGGTTCGCGCCCGACCGGTGAACTTGGGGTAGTTCTGGCTTTGGCCGCGATGAATCGTTTCAGGTGGGCTGGGTGGCTGTTCGTAGCGGGTGGATCACGGTCTGCAATGGACTGGAGGAATGGAGGGCATGTCCGGCATCGGATGGACGGGGCAGATGTCATTCGCGGCAAAGCGCTTCCAATTCATATCGAGCATCCCCTCTCGGCAAGAACCCCCGTGCGGCACCGGCGCGTGCGTTGTTGTTGATCGGTCGGGGGCTCGTCCCGTGTCCTCGGCAATCTCGCGGCTGCGGCACCGGGCTGGTTTTCCTTGGGTGCAAGGAGTTTTTCCGCCTGACAGGCCCGCCGGAGGCTAGCGCGGTGTCGCATTCAGGCGCGGGGAACTTCTCGGCCGCAACAATCGAGATCACCCATCCGGAATCGCAGTCGTGATCGGACGACGCCAGACCGGTAGTCGAAGTTGACCGAAGCGCGAGTCGAGGGCGTTGTGGCGCAACGTCCACAGCTCGTGTCAGCCTACATCAGTCTCAAGAGGACGGTGTCGTGGAAATACAACCCGCGAACGACGCAGAGCGGATCGCCGTGCTGCGCCACCTGCACGCCCAGCTCCGGATCGCTGTTCCATCGCTGGTCGTCGCGCCGGACAGCGACGAGGTGCGCATGATGCTCGATGACCTGCGGAGGACCATCGACGACAAGTGGCGGATGCTCACCGCCGCCGCACCCAGAACGCTGGCCGCCTTGCGTTGCGCCTTCGAATACGCGGGAACGGGTCGGCCCGACCAGTGCGCGTCCGAACTGGTCGCCGCGCACCGCCACCTCGCGGCGATCCTCAACTCCTGACGAAATCCCGCTTGACCGAGACGGATTTGTAGCCGAGATAGTCAATCGAGGAAGCGGGGGCGGCCGCGTTCCAGGCGGCGGGGCTGGACGGCACCACTGATAGTGCTCCTCGCCGTCCCGGTCGTGCGGTTCGTCCCGCCGCTGGCGTCGTGGATCGCGCCGATGACGTCCAGCGAGCTCGCAGGAGGCCCGCGTGGACCAGGCCCAGCAGCCTCGCGGCTCGTGGCGCGGCTCGCGGCGAAGGTCTCCACGGGCTCGTGCTCGCCGGGCAGCCGCATCCCGACCCGTCACTCGCCCGACGTGTCCTACGCCTTCGTAGGGCTCTCGCGGGGTGCGGTGTGGTCGTTTGGCCGACCCCAGTGCTGGACCTCGGCGGATCAATTGGCTAGCTTAGGTTAGGTTTGCTTAACTTCGAAGATGGGGTGTTGATGCGTTCATCTGGTCTGCGGACGCGCGGCTTAGTCATGACGGTCCTGCTGGGTGTGGTGTTGGCGCTCACCGGCTGCGGGGCGCCGGCGGCGGAGCGCGAGACGACGGGTTCCGAGGAGGCCGCCGGGCAGTTCCCGGTGACCATTCCGACGGCGTTCGGCGACGTCACCGTGCCCAAGCGGCCGCAGCGCGTGGTCGCCCTCGGGTGGGGAGACGCGGAGGTCGCCCTGACGCTGGGCGTGCAGCCGGTGGGCGCGGCGGACTGGCTGCCGGTGGGTGGCGACGGGGTTCCGGTGTGGATGCCGGCGGACAAGCGGTACGCGAAGCGGCCGGCGATGCTCGGCACCCTGGAGGTCGACATGGAAGCCGTGGCGGCGCTCGAACCCGACTTGATCCTGGACACCCGGGCCAGTGGCGAGCGCAGCCGCTACGACCTGCTGTCCGGGCTGGGGGTGCCGGTGGTGAGCATCCCGCCCGATGGCAAGGCGTACCGAACGGACTGGGAAGACCAGCTCGACATGATCGCCAAGGCGCTTGGCAAGTCGGCCGAGGCGCAGGAGGTCCGTGCCGGTGTGGAGGAGTCCTTCCGCAAGGCGGCGGCCGCGCACCCGGAGTTCGCGGGCAAGACCACGGTCGTCGGCTCCAAGACGGTCGGCTCCTACGGCGCCTACGTCAACGGTGGTTCTCGCATCGAGTTCATGGAACGCCTCGGTTTCGTGCAGTCGCCGCAGGTGCAGTCCCTCGCCGGCGACAGCTTCTCGGTCAAGATCTCGCCGGAGCGGATGGACCTGCTTAACGCCGACTTCGTGTTGATGTCCCCGATCGGCGTGAGCCCCGGCGACATCGCCGGCGATCCGCTGTTCCGGGCGGTGCCCGCGGTCCAGGCCGGGCATTCGGTCGTGCTGTCGGACGCGGAGGTCGCGCAGGCCTTCGCCAGCGGCACTGCGCTGGGCATGTCGCACGCGGTGGAAAAGGTCGTGCCGCTGATCGCGCAGGCGATGGCGAACTGATCACTGTGGACAGTCGAGGTGCGGTGCGGCGCCCGGCTCGCCTCGGTCTCGTCCTGGGAGTTGTCGGGGTGGCGCTGGCGCTGGCAGTCGTCGCGAGCGTTGCGGTGGGCGCCAAGGGGCTGACGCCGGCGGAAGTGCTGGACGCCCTGCTCCGCGGCAGCCCCGGCGACCCGGACCACCTGATCATCTGGCAGGTGCGCATCCCGCGGACCCTCGTGGGGTTGCTCGCCGGGGCGGCACTGGGCCTGGCCGGGGCCATCATCCAGGGCGTGACGCGCAATCCGCTGGCGGACCCGGGGATCATGGGCGTCAACTCGGGCGCCTCGCTGTGCGTCGTGCTGGCGATCAGCGTGCTCGGCGTGCAGTCCATGTCCGGGTACGTGTGGTTCGCCTTCCTGGGCGCGGCGCTCGCGGCGGGCCTGGTGTACGGCGTGAGCAGTTTGGGCGGGGGCGGCGGAGCGCCGTTGCGGATCGCGCTGGCCGGGGCGGCCTGCACGGCCGCTTTTGGTTCGCTGACCACGGGAATCCTCGTCACGGACAATGCGACCTTCGAGCAGTTCCGGTTCTGGCAGGTGGGCTCGCTCTGGGGGCGGGAGGCGGACATCGTCTGGCAGGCGTTGCCCTTCCTCGCCGTCGGATTCGTGCTGGCCCTCGCGTGCACGAGAATCCTCAATGGACTATCGATGGGAGACGACGTCGCTCTCGCGTTGGGGCACAACGTGGCGGCGGGCCGGGCGGTCTGTGCGTTGGCGGTGGTGGTGCTGTGCGGGACCGCGACCGCGATGGCCGGTCCGATCGCATTCGTCGGTCTGGTCGTCCCGCATGCCGCGCGGCTGCTGACCGGCCCGGACTACCGGTGGCTCCTGCCGTTGTCGATGCTTCTCGCCCCGCTGCTGTTGCTGCTCGCCGACATCGTCGGCCGCGTCATTGCCCAGCCCGAAGAGGTGCAGGTCGGTGTCGTCACGGCGATGATCGGGGCACCGGCGTTCATCCACCTGGTTCGACGTGGCAGGAAGGTGCCTGCCTGATGTTTTTGTCAAGCCGCAGCGGTAGCGGTGTTGGTCCTGTTGTCGGGTTAGTAGGGCTGGCGGGTGCGCAGTGGTGCGAACGGGACGTTGCTGCGGCGTCGTGCGAGCGCGATGAGGGCTTGGTGGTGTCGTTTGCCTTCGGTGCGTTTGCGCCGGTGGAAGGCGTTGCTGGCCGGGTCGGTGCGGATGGCGCAGAACGCGGACTGGTAGCAGCCGAGCTTCAGGGGCTTGCTGCTGATGGTGGCTGGAATGGGAGCCACCTTGACCGCGGAATTCCTCGCGGAGAAAGAAGATCTCACCAGATCCGCCACCGCCGACCAACTCGTCGCGGCCGCCAGTCTCGTCCCTGTGGGGCAGCAATCCGGCAAGTTGCCCGGCAGGCCATCCCTGCCCCGTCTGCAAATCCCGATCTTTCCGGACGACCGGGCGCACGCCTGAAAGGCAGGGCCGCATGACGGCGCTGGTCGCGGTCCGCCGCCGCAACGGATTCCGGTACGCGGTCGTCATGGCGGGACTCGTGCTTACCGTGGTCGGGGTGCTGCTCGCGGTCCTGTGCCTCGGCCGCTATCCGATCGGGGTGTCCGATGTGGTCGGTTCGCTGCTCGGGCAGGGCAGTCCGCGTGTGGATTACGTCGTCCTGCGGCTGCGGTTGCCCCGGGCGTTGACGGGTCTGCTGGTGGGGTTGGCGCTTGGCCTGGCCGGTGCCGTCTTCCAGCACCTGCTGCGGAACCCGCTGGCGAGCCCGGACGTGATCGGCGTGACGTCGGGGTCGAGCCTGGCAGCCCTGCTGTGCATCACCGTGTTCGGTGCCTCCGGGTTCGTGCTGTCGGCGGCGGCGCTGGTGGGCGGGCTGGCCACGGCCGGGCTGATCTACCTGTTGGCGTGGCGGCGGGGCATCACCGGGCACCGCCTCGCGCTGATCGGCATCGGCGTCGCCGCGGTGCTGTCCAGCATCGTGTCGTACCTGATGACGCGCAGCGATACGAAGATCGCGACGGTCGCGCTGTTCTGGTTGACCGGCAGCCTCAACGGCGTCGACTGGACCGATGTGGGCACCGCGGCCGCGCTCCTGGGGGTTCTCGGACCGGTAGCCCTAGTGCTCGGACGCGTGCTGGTCGTAATGCAGCTCGGCGACGAGATCGCCCTGGGGCTGGGGCTGCGGGTGGAGTGGTGCCGCCTGGCACTGCTGGCCGTGGCCGTCGGGCTGGCCGCTGCCGCAACCGCGGTGGCCGGTCCGGTGGCATTCGTGGCGTTCGTGTCCGGGCCGATTTCGGTGCGGCTGCTGCGGACCGGGCGCCCGAGCCTGCTCCCGGCGGCCATGACCGGGGCGCTGGTGACCCTCGTCGCGGACCTCGCGGCCCAGCACCTGTTCGGCGGCGCGCAGTTGCCGGTGGGAGTGGTCACCGGAGCGGTCGGCGCGCCGTACCTGCTTTACCTGTTGGCCATCAGCAACCGGGAGAGGCGCACATGACCACGTGGGAACCGGACCAGGCCGAGCTGGTGACCTCGGAGGAGGAACTCCGCGAGGTGGTCGAACCACCGGTGCCGGCGATCGCGGCCAAGGGAATCGCCGGCATCGACGCGCTCAGCCGTGCTTTCATCGACGCGGCGCGGCTGTTCTTCATCGCCACCACCGGCCCGGACGGCAGCCTGGATCTGTCGCCCCGCGGCGACGAGACCGGCAGCGTGCTGGTCTTCGACGACAACCGCACGCTGGCCTTCGCCGACCGCAACGGCAACCGGCGCCTGGACAGCTTCCGCAACGTCCTCCGGCATCCCCGCGTGGGCATGCTCTTCGTGGTGCCGGGCGTCGACCACGCGCTGCGCGTCAACGGGCGAGCGACGATCGTGCGCTCGGCGCCGTTCTTCGCCGAGTTCGCCGCACGCGGTCTCGAACCCGCGCTGGCGGTGGTCGTCGAGGTCGAGGAGCTGTTCGTGCACTGCGGAAGGGCGTTCCTCCGCTCCGGTGTATGGGATCCCGCGACCTGGCCCGAACCGGAGACCCTGCCCACGTCGGGGCAGCTGCTCAAGAGCCAACTCGCAGCCGCCCATTTCGTCTATAACGGATAGATCGCCGCACTGGTGGTGGGCGGTGCTGCCTGGCGTCGGGGTGTGCGCCGAACGCGTGGGAGTCTTGCGGCTGCGGACCCTGCCGGACGCGGCAGAAGTCAAAGCAGGCATTTTCGGGGATCCTGCCGCCTGTCCTGACACGGTGGGTCAGTGGTCTGGACACCCACTCGTCCTGTGCGGACATGGCGCAGGATTCGGGACCAGACGGGAGCGCCCGCGTCGAATGACGGGAATAAGCACGGCTCGTCGCTGGCCGAGGACTGTGGTGGTGGCGAAAGTCCCTTCAGCGCAGCGAATTCGATCGATTACGCGGAGCAACGAGGCTGAAACCATCATTGCCATGCCGGGAACTGCGAGGAAACTGGTGAGACCGGCCACATCCGTCCGAAGTGGCGGAGTTCGGAGTGGGTGCGATGACGATCGTCGGCTTCGTCGCGGTTCCTTGGTCTTTTGGGCGGTTATAGCTGACCAAACGCTTCGCGGCTCCGGATGGGAGATGCTGCGCAGGCTGCCGGTGCGCGCCTGCGGCGACGCCTCCGGAGGGCGTTCGGTGATCGAGTCAGGTGTTCGCGTGGCGGTAATTCGGTGGAACATCCGCGGGTCGCGTGGGCAGACTGGATTGGTCACGATCCGAGTGCGAGGAACGTCGTCATGGAGTCACCAGCAGCATTGATGAGCTCGTCTCGTCCGCCAGATGTCGAAGTCTGCAGGCAGTTGTGATCGCCTGACTGATGCGGTCGTTTCCTCCTGGGGCGAGGACTGGACCGTTGGTCGAGGACGTCACGGCCCCGATCCCTGCGTTTGTCGGTGGTATCGGGGACACTCTTCCCCGGCGGAGCAAGCTGGTCACCGAGGCGCGGTGGCAGCAGCGCCAGGACCCAGCCCGACGGCGCCGCACGTGCTCTCCGCGAACACGCGTTCCGACGCCTCGGCGCGCGTGCAGACTCGGAATTCCGATCTTGATGCTCGATGACGAGCAGCGGCTCCACCTGGGCCGTGCCGGCGGTCGGGCTCGACCAACATCTGCGAGGTGTCCCCAAACCATGATCGACTCCGCGAGTACCGCGACCGCGGACTCTGAACGCGGCCCAGCGCCGCCGCAAGCTCCCGTGCTGATCGCCGTGCTCGTCGCCTCGGCGTTCGTGATGATCCTAAACGAGACGATCCTGAGCGTCGCACTGCGCGACCTCACCGTCGGCCTCGAGGTCTCGACCACGACGGTGCAATGGCTGACCAGCGGCTTCCTGCTGACGATGGCCGTGGTCATCCCCACCACCGGCTTCCTGCTGGAGCGCTTCACGCCGCGCCAGATCTTCCTGGCCTCGCTGACGCTGTTCAGCGTGGGCACGCTGCTCAGCGGGCTAGCCCCCGGTTTCGCGGTGCTGCTGGTCGGGCGCGTGGTGCAGGCGTGCGGCACCGCGGTCATGCTGCCGCTGCTGATGACCTCGGTGATGCGCCTCGTGCCGTCCGATAAGCGCGGCGCGACGATGGGCACGATCACCATCGTCATCGCCGTCGCTCCCGCCGTGGGGCCGACGATCGGCGGTGCGGTGCTGGCCTCCTTGGGTTGGCGCTGGATGTTCTGGATCGTGTTGCCGCTGGCGGTCTTAGCGCTGGCGATCGGAGCAGTCTGGATGCGGTTGGACAGCGAGACCCGCTCGGTGCCGCTGGACGTGGTCTCGGTGCTGCTGTCGGCCATCGGCTTCGGCGGTCTCCTCTACGGCCTGTCGGCCATCGGGGAGTCCGGCGGGGAGCACCCGGTTCCGGCGTGGATCCCCATCGTGGTCGGCGTCGTGGCGCTCGGCGCGTTCGTCGCGCGCCAGATTCGCCTGCAGCGCCAGGACCGAGCCCTGCTCGACCTGCGCCCGTTCAGCAGTCGCTCGTTCGTCGTGGCTTTGGTCCTCGCCGCCCTGCTGTTCATGTGCCTGCTGGGTGCCGGGGCGATCTTGCTGCCGCTGTACCTCCAGACCGTCCTGCACGTCAGCACGTTCGTCACCGGGTTGGCGGTGCTGCCCGGCGGGTTGGTCCTGGGGCTGCTCGGGCGCCCGGTCGGGCGGCTGTTCGACCGCTACGGCGCGCGCCCGCTGGTGATCCCGGGCGCGCTGGCGATGGTCGTGTCGCTGCTGCTGTTCGCCATCCTCGGGCCGGGCGCGCCGCTTGCCGCCGTCATCGCCGCCCACGTCCTGCTGATGGCCGGGCTCGGGCTGATGATGACGCCACTGATGACCGAGTCCCTCAGCTCGCTGCCCGACCACCTCTACTCGCACGGCAGCGCGATCCTGGCGACCCTCCAGCAGGTCGCGGGCGCGTTCGGCACTGCGGTGTTCGTCACGGTGGCGTCGCTGGGAAGCGCCGCCACGGCAAGCGCTCCCGATGCCGCGGGCCTGCGCACCGCGTTCTTCATCGCTGCCGGCATCGGTGTGCTCGCGTTCATCACATCGCTGTTCGTCAGCCGGTCCTCGGGATCCGCCGAGTCCGAGCAGGAGGGCGTCGCCGGTGTCGGGCGCGACCCGAGCGGAGCGGCTTCCAGGTCTTGAGCGTGCGGGGCTGAAATGCAGCGTTCCGCTCTGCGGATCCTCGCGTTGCGCAGGTGACCGTCCGCAACGGACACGGTGATCGGAAGGGGCCCGCTGGCCTGGCGCGGAAGAGCAGGTCAGCGGGCCTTTCCTAGTTGGCTGCCGTCAGGCGCAGGGGCGCACGCGAAGCCCGCTGCTCGAAATGACACCGCGTTCCAGTGCGCGTTTCGTGTTGTGTGGCTCGCGAATTGCAACCGGTCGATGTGATCGAGAACGAGCTGCGCACCGCGCCGTGCGGCACGGCAGCGCGTCCGGTCGGCTGAGGTCAGGTCAGGCAGTCCGGTGTTCGCGCCCGTCGTCGAAGTGTCTCGCGCCCAGCGCCGGGGCCGGTAGGCCGGGAAGCCCCTCGCCGGCGTCAGCGCGTCTGCGGGCGTCGTTGACGAGCCTTTCGGCGTCGGCGAGGCCCTGCCAGCCACGTGCTTCGCCGCTCTTGCACGGTTCCAGCTCCTTGTAGATGTCGAAGAAGTGGCTGATCTCGTTGAGCTGGTGCTGGGGGACGTCGTTGAGATCGCGGATGTGGTCCATGCGCGGATCATCGGTGGCCACGCAAAGGATCTTGGCGTCCGGACCATTCTCGTCGTGCATCCAGAACACCGCCACCGGCCGCACCCGGACTGTGCAGCCGGGGAAGGTGGGCTGGCCCAGCGGGACGAGCGCGTCGAGCGGGTCTCCGTTCTCGGCGACAGTGCCCGGGATGTAGCCGTAGTCGGCGGGGTACTGGGCGGCGGTGAACAGCGTGCGGTCCAAGCGGATCCGGCCGATGGCGTGGTCCATCTCGTACTTGTTCCGCGAACCCTCCGGGATCTCGACGACCATCTCCAGTTGCATGTCAGCTCCCGGTGCGAGGATGGATGGCGCTCCGCGGAACCCGGGCCGAACGGGGAAACCACCAGCGCCGACGCCGGCCGCGGTGACAACACCAGGGACGCCTCCACGGTAAGTCCGGGGGCTAGTGGGTGCTCACGCATGCGGGTGGGCGAGGTAGCGGACGAGCTCCAGCGCCAGGATCCGATCGAAATGCACGAACGTCTCGAACTTGGCGCCGGGCCGCACGGTGGCATCGTCGGCGAGATCTTGCAGGATCTCGACGAGCGCGCCGATGTCGAGGTGTTCGTCCAGCGCGACGTACGCCCGTTCGACGACGTGGGCGGGCATCGGTGCCGACGGGTGGTCGGCCCATTCCGCCACGAGGCGACGCCACCGATCCAGGACGACATCAGCGCGGTCCAGGCGCGTGCGCGTGAGGGGCAGCGGTTGGTCGTAGCGCTCGCGGAGCAGCGCGAGCCGCAGGGCGAGCGGGTCGTGCCCGTCGTCGGTCAGCGCTGCCACGAAGTCGGGCGTGCCGTGGCCGAGGTCCGTGAGCACCGGCCCGATCCAGAGCCGCAGCGGGAGGTGCAGGGCGCACGACCACTGGCCGCGCGGACTGCTTTCGTGGCCGCTTTCCAGCACCGCATCGGCCGGTCCGCCGAGCAGCTGCGCGGCGTCGTCGATCGACGCGGCGCGAATGGGCGGCGGAATCCACAGCGCGTCGAGGGCGCGTTCCCAGCTGTTCGACGCGGTCTCGATTGCCGCCGCGGTCTGCACCTGGATGCCGTAGATCTCCTCCAGCACGCGCCGGATCGCGTCGGCGACGAGCAGCACGCGCAGCCCGTCGGCTCCGGCTGGGCCGCGCTCGGGCAGTCGCAGGCACATCCGGAACAGGCTGCCCGGGCGCGGGCGGACGATCACTTCGGATCGGGTGCCGGAGTCAAGGATGCGAAGGTTCATCGCGTTCTTCCGTGTCGTGAGGTGACCGGGCTGGGCCGCCCGCCGCCGGATGGAAACCGACTGCGTCGTCCGGTTTCGGTTGCTTCGAACGGGATATCACGCCGGGACCAGGACCACCTGCCGAATCCGCGAACCCATCGGTGGGCGGAGCGCCCGGCGCCACTGTGGACTGCCTAGTCCTCGGTGGGGATCTTCTCCTTGATCTGGTCCATGACGGAGCTGTCGGTGAGAGTGGTGACGTCGCCGGGTTCGCGGTTGGCCGAGATGTCGCGCAGCAGGCGGCGCATGATCTTGCCGGACCGGGTCTTGGGGAGTTCGGGCACGACGAGGATCTGCCGCGGTTTGGCGATCGGCCCGATCTCCTTGGCGACGTGGTCCCGCAGGTGCGCGGCGAGCCCGGCTTCCTCGGTGCCGCCGTCGGCGATGCGGGGGATGACGAAGGCGACGATCGCCTGACCGGTCGTCGGGTCGGGCGCACCGACCACGGCGGCCTCGGCGACCTGGGGATGCGACACCAGCGCCGACTCCACCTCGGTGGTGGAGATCCGGTGCCCGGAGATGTTCATGACGTCATCGACCCGCCCGAGCAGCCAGATGTCGCCGTCGGAGTCCCACTTCGCGCCATCGCCGGCGAAGTACGCGCCCGGGAACCGGGACCAGTAGACCTCCCGGTAGCGCTCGTCGTCGCCCCAGATGGTCTTCATCATGCCGGGCCAGGGTGCCGTCAGCACCAGGTATCCGCCGGCATCCCGGCGCGGCAGGACTTCGCCGTGGTCGTCGTAGATCTCGGCCGCGATCCCGGGCAGCGGCCGCATCGCGGAGCCTGGTTTGCAGGCGTGCACGCCGGGCAGCGGGGAGATGAGGATGCCGCCGGTCTCGGTCTGCCACCAGGTGTCGACGATGGGGCAGCGGTCGCCGCCGATGTGCTCCCGGTACCACATCCACGCCTCGGGGTTGATGGGTTCGCCGACGGTGCCGAGCAGGCGCAGCGAGGTCAGGTCGAACTCGGCCGGCACGTCGTCGCCCCACTTCATGCAGGTGCGGATCGCGGTGGGCGCGGTGTAGATGATCGACACCCGGTACTTCTCGACGAGTTCCCACCACCGGCCGCGGTGCGGGGTGTCGGGCGTGCCCTCGTACATCAGCGAGGTGGCGCCGTTGGCCAGCGGCCCGTAGACGATGTAGGAATGCCCGGTGACCCAGCCGACGTCCGCGGTGCACCAGTAGACGTCGTTCGCCGGCTTGAGGTCGAACACCGCCCAGTGCGTCCAGGCCGCGAAGGCGAGGTAGCCGCCGGTGGTGTGCAGGATTCCTTTCGGTTTGGCGGTGGTGCCGCTGGTGTAGAGCACGAACAGCGGGTGGTCGGAGTCGAAGGAATCCGCGGCGTGTTCGGTGCTCTGCGACTCGACCAGGTCGTGCCACCAGATGTCCCGGCCGTCCTGCCAGGCGACGTCCTGCCCGGTGCGCTGCACGACGAGCACGTTGCGGACGTCCGGGCAGCCCTTCAGCGCCTCGTCCACGTTGGTCTTGAGCCCGCTGGCCGCGCCTCGGCGGTAGCCGCCGTCGGCGGTGATCACGATCCGCGCGTCGCAGTCCAGGATCCGGCTGCGCAGGGAGTCTGCGGAGAACCCGCCGAAGACCACGGTGTGCGGGGCGCCCAGCCGCGCGCAGGCCAGCATCGCGACTACGGTCTCGGGAATCATCGGCAGGTAGATGGCCACCCGGTCACCTGCGGAAACGCCGAGCCCGGCGAGCGCGTTCGCCGCTTGGCAGACCTCGCGGCGCAACTGGGCGTAGGTGATCGTGCGGCTGTCGCCCGGTTCGCCCTCCCAGTGCAGCGCGACCCGGTCGCCCCGGCCCGCTTCCACGTGCCGGTCGACGCAGTTGTGCGCGACGTTGATGCGTCCCCCGGCGAACCAGCGCGCGAACGGCGGCTGCCAGTCGAGGACCTGCTCCCACTCCTGAGCCCACGTGAGGCGTCGTGCGGCTTGCTCCCAGAACGCCAGCGGACCGTGCGCGGCGGTTTCGTAGACGTCGGCCGTCACGTTGGCGTTGGCGGCGAGATCCTCCGGCGGTGGGAAGCGTCGCGTCTCGTGCAGCAGGTCGTCGAGAGTGGCGTCGTCACTCATCGTGCATTCCTCCTCCGGTTCGCATCGACCACTGCGTGCGACCGCTCACCGGCCCTCGCAGGTCTCGCACCAGATCAGCCGGTGCACGGCCAACGGGGTCCGCTCGTCGCGCTCGGTCGCGTAGGTGACCGTGACGGCGCACGGCACGCCGCACATGTCGCACCAGACGTCCTTGTCGATGTGCAGGACCGCGATGCGCAGCCGCTCCACCACCGGTTCGACCGCTTCCCGTTCGGCCGGTGGTCCGCGGCGATACCGGAACAGGAACATCCGTCGCCCCTTCCGATCGCCGGAAGCAGGGGCCATCAGCGGTCACCCGCAGTTCGGCGAGCCCCATCGCAGCTTCCACTGTCCCGCGCTCCCATGCCCCGTACAAGGCACATGGTCGCAACGAGAAACCCGTCAACGTGAGATGGCTTCGCTTCTGGGGCGGAGCATCCTCCAGGCTGCGGCGGGAAGATCGAAACCACTGTCCCGCAAGCGATCCAGGGCTGGAACACGACCAATGTGGACTCGGCGCTACCCGCAGCGAGGAGAAGGCGGACACCAGGAAGGCGGGGCTTGCAAGGGGCGACTGCGTGCAGCAGAACGGGCAGCCACGCGGAAACTCGTGCGGCTGCCCGTCGAAGCGGCTCCGGTCAGTTGCCGTGCATGGGCACCGGTTCCCGCCGGTCGATGACCCGGGTGGGTTCGGCCAGGCCGCCTGCGGTGCTGCGGAAACCGCGCAGCCGCAGGCTGTTGCTGACCACGAACACCGAGCTGAACGCCATCGCGGCACCGGCGATCATCGGGTTGAAAGGCCCAGAACAGGTTGCCCTTGATGGTCCGCAGGGTGCGGCGGGACAACCGGATCGCGTCGACAGCGGCCCGGAGGTCGCCGCGGACCAGGGTCAGGTCGCTGGCCTCGATGGCCACGTCGGTGCCCGTTCCCAGGGCCAGGCCGAGGTCGGCCTGGGCCAGGGCGGCGGCGTCGTTGACACCGTCGCCGACCATCGCCACGACCTTGCCCTCGCCCTGCAGGCGCGTGACCACCTCGACCTTGTCCTTCGGCAGCACCTCGGCGATGATCTCGTCGATGCCGACCTGCTTGGCCACGGACTTGGCGACGGCCTCGTTGTCGCCGGTGAGCAGCATTGGGGTCAGGCCGAGCTCCCGCAGCTGCGCGATGGCCTGCGCCGAGGTGGGCTTGACCGTGTCGGCGACGACCAGCACCGCCCGCGCCTGCCCGTCCCACGCGACCGCCACCGCAGTGCGGCCTTCTGCTTCCGCACCTGCCTTCGCCGCGGCGAGCTCCGCGGTCAGCGGCTGGCTCCACTCCGCCAGCAGCGCCGAGCGGCCGACCAGGACGGCGCGTCCGTCGACGATGCCCTGCACGCCCAGGCCCTCCACGCTGGTGAAGCCCTCCACGGCGGGCAGCTCGCCCACCGCCTGCTCCGCGCCGCGTGCGATGGCGCGGGCGATGGGATGTTCGGAGGCGTTCTCCAGCGCCCCGGCGATCCGCAGGACCTCGTCGAGGTCGGCTCCGGCGTCGAGGTGGACGTCGATCAGTTCCATCTGGCCGGTGGTGACGGTGCCGGTCTTGTCCAGGACGACGGTGTCGATGCGCCGGGTTGACTCCAGCACTTCCGGGCCCTTGATCAGGATGCCGAGCTGAGCACCCCGACCAGTGCCGACCAGCAGCGCGGTCGGCGTGGCCAGGCCCAGGGCGCACGGGCAGGCGATGATAAGCACTGCGACGGCGGCGGTGAAGGCGGCCGCCACGCCGCCCCCGGCGCCGAGCCAGAACGCGAGCGTGCCGATCGACAGGGCGATGACGATGGGGACGAACACTGCCGAGATCCGGTCGGCCAGCCGCTGCACGGCGGCCTTGCCGGTCTGCGCGTCCTCGACGAGTTTGGCCATCTGGGCGAGCTGGGTGTCCGAACCGACCCGGATCGCCCGCACCACCAGCCGACCGCCGGCGTTGACGGTGGCACCGACGATGTTGTCGCCGGGTCCGACCTCGACCGGGACGGATTCGCCGGTGAGCATGCTCGCGTCGACCGCCGAGCTGCCTTCCTCGACCACGCCGTCGGTGGCGATCTTCTCGCCCGGCCGGACGACGAACCGGTCCCCGACGGCGAGTTCGCTGGTGGGGATGCGGACCTCGCGGCCGTCGCGGAGCACTGCGACGTCCTTCGCGCCGAGTTCAAGCAGCGCGCGCAGGGCGGCTCCGGCGCGGCGCTTCGAGCGGGCCTCGAAGTAGCGCCCGGCCAGGATGAAGGTGGTGACACCGGCCGCCACCTCGAGGTAGATCGAGCCGTCCCCGCTCATGCGCTGGATCGTCAGCTCGAACGGGTGCGTCATGCCGGGAGTGCCCGCGGTGCCGAACAGCAGCGCGTACAGGGACCACAGGAACGCCGCGATGGTGCCCACGGAGACCAGGGTGTCCATCGTGGCCGCGCCGTGGCGCAGGTTCGTCCACGCCGCCTTGTGGAACGGCCAGGCGCCCCACACCAGCACCGGTGCGGCCAGCGTCAGCGAGATCCACTGCCAGTAGGTGAACTGCAGGGCCGGGATCATCGCCAATGCGATCACGGGCACGGACAGCACGGTCGAGCCGGTCAGCCGCTGCCGCAGGGACCGCGTCGGGTCGTCGGGTTCTTCGTCGACCGCCGTGGTCTTGGCCTCCTCCTTCGCGGGCAGGCTGGCGCCGTAGCCCGCGGCCTCGACCTCCGCGATGAGCCGTTGCGGGTCGAGGCCTTCCGGGACGCTGACCTTCGCCTTCTCCGTGGCGTAGTTGACCGTGGCCGCGACGCCGTCGAGCTTGTTCAGCTTGCGTTCGATGCGCGCGGCGCAGGACGCGCAGGTCATACCTGAGATCGAGAGCTCAACCTCGCCGATCGCTTGCCCGTGGTTCTGCTCAGTGGCAGTCATGCCCGAATCCTCCTCGCTGCTCTGCCGGGTCCGACTCAGTGACCGGCGTGGCCGCTTCCGGTGCCGTGGTCGGTCGCCGGTGTGGCGTTTTCCTCAGTGTCCACAGTGAACTCGGCGGTGCGCACTACGCCGTTGTGCTGGAAGTCCAGGAACAGGCCCAGGACCAGCCGGTAGTTGCCGGCGGTGGGCACTTCCGCGACGAAGTCGATCTGCGGACCGGGCGCGGTGCGGCCGTCGCCGGGCGCTCCCTCCGGGTGCACGTGCAGGTAGGCGAGATCGCCGGTGCGCAGGGACACCAGGTGCCCGTAGGCGGACAGGTAGGGCTGCAGGTCGGTGACGGGAACGCCGTCCTTGGTCACCGTGAGCCGCACCGGGGACGCCTGGCCCGGAACGAGTTCACCGTCCAGCCGCACCTGGTAACCATCTACTTCGGACACCCGCGAGGGGGCGAAGGTGCGGGGCTCGAACGCGCCGCCTGCCGCGATGTCGGTGCCGAGGGTGGTCGAAGCGGCGCCGGTCGGGACGAAGCCGGTGAAGACCCGGTAGCTGCCGGCTTCGGGCAGGTTCAGCGGGACGGTCCAGGTGCCGTCGGCAGCCATTTCCGGGTGCAGGTGCTGGAATCCCGCGGTGTCGCGGCGCACCACGATTAGGTGCATCCGCTTGTCGTGCTCGACGTCGAAGCCGGTGACCGCGTTGCCGTCCGGTCCGAGGATTCGGAAGGAGAAGGGCTCGGTAATGCCGGTGGCCTGCGTCGTGTCGGTGGGCGCGAGGGTGTAGCCGCCCCTGGACGACGCCAGTCCGCCGGGCAGGTCGGTCTCCGCGACGGTGCCGCTGTGGGCATCCCCGTGTCCGGCGACCTCACCGCCGGGCATGTCGCCGTGGCCGCTCGGGGCCGACATGGCGAAGAAGGGACCGACAGCGGTACCGGCTGCCCAGGCGCCGCCGGCGACCAGGGCGAGCGCCGCACCGTAGGCCGAGAGCTTGCCTGCTGTGTTCATGACATTTCCTCACTGTGCTGGCCGGGCCGGGAGCCCGGGCGGGTTCCCGGCCCGGTCGGGGGTGGAGGTCAGCTGGCGGCCAGCTCGTAGCCGGCCTCTTCGACGGCGGCCCGGACGTCGGCGTCGCTGATCGCCTCGGTGCTGGTCACGGTGATCGCGCCGGTTGTCAGGTCGACGGCCACGTCGGAGACGCCGCCGATCTTGCCGACCTCTTCGGTCACCGACTGCACGCAGTGCCCGCAGGTCATGCCGACAACGGTGTAGTTGGACTCGGCCATCAGATGCTCCTCGGTGTCGTGTCGTACGGTGTGTTGCGGATCCGTACCCCTAGGGGGTTGCTGTATCCACGCACCGTGATTTATACCCCTGGGGGGTACTTGGGTCAAATACCGATCCCATCTTTCCGGGGTCGTCTGTCCACTTGTGCCGAGACCCCGCTTTGTCGCAGGGGGAGGACATGTGCCCTGGTCGGGCGTCTTATCTTGTGGGGGTCGGTGCTCAGTTACCGCTGCCGACCGGCGTTCATGGCGCGGGGTCACGCGCTCGGGCGCATATACCCCCTACACGTATATCTGCACTATGCCTGGGTCGCGGTTTCAATTGAAACTGTGGCCCACCGGGCGGTGTGCGCCGGGCGGTGCCGGGGCGAGTGGTTATCGATGGAATCCGCTATCATCGTGGTATGACGATGAATGGTCCGGAGGAGTGCCCGTCGTCCAGGCCGGCGGCGGACGGGTTGGATGCGGCGGTGGCGTTGTTCCACAGCTTGTCGGACGGCACCCGGTTGGCGATCACGCTTCGACTGGCCGACGGCGAAGCCCGGGTGGCGGACCTGGTGGGCGAGCTGGGGTTGGCCCAGTCCACGGTGTCGGCGCACGTGGCGTGCCTGCGGGACTGCGGACTGGTGGTCGGACGGCCCGAGGGGCGGCAAGTGTACTACTCGCTCGCGCGACCGGAGTTGCTGGAACTGCTGGCATCGGCCGAGACGCTGCTGGCCGCGACTGGTCGGGCCGTGGCCCTATGCCCGAACTACGGCACCGACAGCGGTCCCGGCCGAGTTGCGCAGGTCGCCGAGGTGCCTGGTGAGTGAGGCGGAGAAGTCGCCGGACGGCTGCGGTGACGGGTGCTGCCCGGCATCGGCGGAGACGAATGCCGGCCTAAGCGATGAGCGTCGGGCGGTGCTGGGGCGGCGCATCCGGTGGTTCGTCGCGGCGACGATCACCTACAACGTCATCGAAGCGGTCGTAGCGATCACGGCCGGTTCGGCTTCGTCGTCCACGGCGCTGATCGGTTTCGGGCTGGACTCGGCGATCGAGGTGGCCTCGGCGACGGCGGTGGCCTGGCAGTTCAGCGGACCGGACCCGGAAGCGCGAGAGCGGATCACGTTGCAGGTCATCGGCGCGTCGTTCTTCGCGCTGGCCGCGTACGTCGCGGTCGAATCGGTGCGTGGGCTGCTCGGTGGTTCGGAAGCCGAGCACTCGACGGTCGGAATCGTCCTGGCGGTACTGAGCCTGGCGGTCATGCCGGTGCTGTCCTACGCCCAACGGCGCGCCGGCCGGGAGCTGGGCTCCAACAGCGCCGTGGCCGATTCCAAGCAAACCTTGTTGTGCACCTACCTTTCCGGCGTGCTGCTGGTCGGCCTGCTGCTCAACAGCCTGTTCGGCTGGTACTGGGCGGACCCGGTGGTCGCACTCGTGATCGCGGCCGTCGCGGTGAAGGAAGGGCGTGAAGCCTGGCGCGGCGAGCACTGTTGCTGACCGTAGTGCTGCCACGGGATTGCTGTTGCCGCAGGGCGGACTCGTCCAAGGGGTCATTTCGTCGAAATCGTCCTCTGCGGACAATTGCGTGCTTCAGGCGGGGGAGATGCGCGTCACATTCCTGCCTGTCACATCTAGCGGAGCTATCCCGTCAGATGTGTGTAAGCACCAGTAACGGCAGAGGAGCTTTCATGGACGCTCGCTTGAACCTCTTCGGCAACCCGGTCGCCGCCAAGTTCCTGAAGCACATCGTGTCGGCGGGCAAGGTGGTCGCGGACTCGACGCTGCCAGCCGCGACGCGGGAACTGGTGAATATCCGCGCCAGCCAGATCAATGGCTGCAGCTTCTGCACCGACATGCACACCAAGGACGCCGCGCATGCCGGGGAGACCTCGGTGCGCCTCAACCTGATCGCCACTTGGCGGGAGGCCACGGTGTTCACCGAAGCCGAGCGCGCGGCTCTGGAGTTGGCGGAGCAGGGCACCCGCATCGCCGACGCGACCGGTGGCGTCACGGATGAGGCGTGGGCGAACGCCGCCAAGCACTACGACGAGGACCAGCTCGCCGCCTTGGTGTCGAACATCGCCCTCATCAACGCCTTCAACCGCCTGAACGTGGTCGTCCAGCAGCCCGCCGGCGACTACCAGGTCGGCCAGTTCGGATAATAAGAAACGATTACCTGGCTGGGACGGCCAATGCCGTCCCGCGCCAGCAGCACACGCCCCGGGCGCTCTCGCGAGGGCCCGGGGCGTCGTCGGCGAGGCATCTCGCGGGCGGCCTAGCATGATTGCCGGTGGCCGGCGAGTGGCTTGATTTGAAAGGTGGAACATGCGCATTTGGCTGGTAACCGGCGCGTCGCGCGGGTTGGGGTCGGCGCTCGTTCACGCGGTGCTGGCGGGAGGGGACGCGGTGGTAGCCACAGCCCGAGTTCCCGAGCACATCGCCGCTACCTCGCCGGGAAATGAGCAGCGGCTGCTCAGGTGCCGTCTTGACGTCACCGATCCGGACACCGTGCGGACGGCGGTTGCGGCTGCGGTCGAGCGGTTCGGCCGGATCGATGTACTGGTCAACAATGCCGGACGTGGACTGTTCGGTGCCGTCGAGGAAACGTCAGTGGACGAGGCGAAGACCCTGTTCGACACCAACGTCTTCGGGGTGCTGTCGGTGACGAACGCGGTGCTGCCGGTGATGCGCGCCCAGCGGTCGGGGCACGTGCTGATGATGAGTTCAATGGGTGGGTTCGCCTCCGGGGCGGGATTCGGCGTCTACGCGGCCAGCAAGTTCGCGGTCGAGGGACTGGCCGAAGCGTTGTGCGAGAGATCACGCCGTTCGGGATCACGGTCACGATCGTCGAACCCGGGGTTTTCCAGACCGACTTCGCGTCGACAGGCTCGGAGCAGGCCAGCCGCTCCATCGACGACTACCGCCGGGTGAGCGACACCCTCGCCGAGTACGACGACGGCGAGCCCGGTGGTGACCCGGCGTGGGCCGCCGCCCAGATCGTCGCTGTCACCGAACGGACGAATCCTCCGTTGCGGTTGCCGCTGGGTACCGACGCCGTCGCCCGCATCAACGGCAAGCTCACCTCCGTCGCGGCGGAACTGGCCGATCTCGCCGAAACGACGCCTTCTGCCTGATCACGAGCTACGGTCCGCGACGCGGTTTTCGGGTCAGGGCCAGCCTGAGCTGCGAATTCGTCCCGGTCGACGACGCGGCGCGCCTCCGCGGAGGTCGGCCCGACCCCCCTCGGCGCGCTCGGCGTACCGCGAGACCGACTGCGCTCGATCGCCGAACGGTTGTAGCCAAGCCGTACCCCAATCCGGGCGCCCTGGAAATCGACGAGGTCACCCGGCTTCTGGCGGCGGCCTGGTAGTCCTCGACCGCCTGAATCGGTCGAGTGACTCGCAGTGCCGGGCGGCATCGGCTACCCGATCATGCCAACCGAGCACGCCGATTCCGGCGGATTTCCAGGGGAGTGGAAGATGACGAAGTCCCAACCGGAGCCGGTGCGGCATCCGGATGTGCGCAGCTGCCCGTTCGACCCGTACGACGGGCTCAGGGAGCTGCGGGAGCAGCGGCCGCTGGCCAGGATGCACTGCCCCGACGGGCGCAACGGCTGGCTGGTGACCGGCCACGCGCTGGTCCGGGAGGTGCTGGTCGACCCGCGCTTCGGCTCGCGCCTGGACCTGCAGCGGTTCCCGATGCCTGTCGACGCGAATTTGCAAGTCCCACCGGGGATGTTCAGCGTGCTGGACCCGCCGGAGCACACCTGGTACCGGCGGAAGCTCGCGGGCGGGTTCAGCCCGCGCCGGATGCGGGCGCTGGAACCGCAGATCGAGCGGGTCGTCACCGCGCACCTGACGGCCATGCGGCGCGCTGGCGGCCCCGCCGACCTGGTGGCGTCCTTCGCGGCCCCGGTGTCCGGACGGGTGATCGGCGAGCTGCTCGGCGTCCGCATCGCCGACGAGGCCGGGTTCCGCAAGGCCACCGAACAGGTGCTGGCCCTCGGCGACGACGAAGAACGGGTGAGCGCCGGGTGGCGGGAGGTGTGCGCCGTGCTGGGGGAGTTCGTGCGCGACAAGCGGCAGCGGCCGGGCGATGACCTGCTCAGCGTGCTGACCGCCGACGACGAGCTGACCGACGACGAGATCACCACGATGGCCGCGATGCTGGTCACCGCTGCCCAGGACACGACCACGAGCATGCTCGCGCTGGGCACCTACGCGCTGCTGAGCCACCCGGACCAGCTCGCCGCGCTGCGCGGCGATCCGTCGCTGATCGACGGAGCGGTGGAGGAATTGTTGCGCTACCTGACGATCAACCACTTCGGTGCGACCCGCGCCGCCCTGGCCGACTTCGAGTTCCACGGCGAATCCATCCGCTACGGCGACCTGATGACGCTGTCGCTGTCGGCCGCCAACCGCGACCCGGCGCAATTCCCGGACCCCGATCGGCTGAACCTCGCCCGCCCGGCGGGCGGCCACATGTCGTTCGGCCACGGCGTCCACCACTGCCTAGGTGCGCAACTTGCCCGAATCGAGCTGCGCATCGGTTTCTCCGGGCTGCTGAGGGAATTCCCGAAGCTGAGGCTGGCGGTGCCGCCAGAGCAGATCCCGATGCGCGACGACACCATCATCTACGGTGTCCGCTGCCTCCCGGTCGACTGGACGTGATCTGCTGGCCCCGGTTCGGCCGGGCGCCGCGCAGCCGGTCGGCGGCGCGGTCGGTGTGGCGGTCGATCCGGGTGCTCCCGATCGCCTTGCCCAGTCCGAACCGAAGCATGTTCGCGTAGACGCTCTCGTGCGACCGGGCCGGGACGATGTAGGTCTCGTGCCAGCTTCCGATGTGGTCGCCCGCGGCCTTGGTCCGCCGGTAGAAATCGGTCCATATGGGACGGTGTTGCTGGACCGGATCCACCGCGTAGGCGTACAGCTTCTCGGGAGACTCCCAGTACTGCACCACCGTCAGTAGCCGGGGTGGGCGAGGCAGGACCAGGTGTCCGAGGAAGCCGGTGTCCGGATCCGTCCTGAGCTCCCTCATCATCCGGCGGAAGCCTGCGATCACCGGACCCAGCTGCGCACCGCGGTCGAGGTGTTGATCCGCGCACCGAGCAGGAAGACCACGATGTCGCGGTCCGCGGGCGCCGTGAACCGTCCGATCCTCGTCGGGTCGCGCATCCACATCCTTCCGTCCCGTTCGGACAGTACCGAATCGGTCCGCGCCGCGATGCGCGGAATCGACGTTGATCGCGAGGTCTTTCCCGCCATTTCCACTTGTTGGCATATTCCATATTGCCACCTATCAATAGGAATATTCCGCATCGCCACCTGGTAGTAGGAGTCGGGTGGTGACCGGCAGCGGTCCCCGGTATTGATGTGAGCTAAGATCATTCGGGTGTGAATTGGGGGAGTGCGTGATGCGGATCGGTCAGGGCCTGCGCGGTGGATGTGACTTCGTTGCCGTGCTTGATGTTTCGCCCTGGTGCGCCGGTACGTGTGGCGGAGTGCCGCTGGTCTGCTCTGGCTGACGACACCGCTGCGCCAGATCTCGGGGGAACGAGCTATCGGCTCGTTCCCGCGCTGCGCACCGACGGCATGCCAGCATGCCGTGGCGCCTCCGCGCATTCGCACGCCAGATGATTTGCCGATCCCTTTCGACCCCTTGCCAATTCGAGCGATCATGCCAAGTTCGCGCCACTGCGCCCTACCCGAGGAATCGACGATGGTGAACTCGCAGAATCCTGCTTCCGGAAAAAAGGTCGCGCTCATCGGCATCGGCTGCCGGTTTCCCGGCGGCGCCTCAGATCACCGGACCTTCTGGCAGAACCTGGCCGACGGCAAGGACTGCATCGTGCCGACCCCGGTCGATCGGTACGACGTGGGGACGCTCGGCAGCCGGGATAAGACCAAGCCGGGGAGGCTGGTCGGTGGGCGCGGCGGGTACATCGACGGGTTCGACGAGTTCGACCCGGCGTTTTTCGGGATCAGCCCGCGCGAGGCAGAGCACATGGACCCGCAGCAGCGCAAGCTGCTGGAGGTCGCGTGGGAGGCCCTGGAGGACGGCGGGCAGAAGCCCTCGGAACTGGCCGGCCGTGACGTCGGTGTCTTCGTCGGTGCGTTCACACTGGACTACAAGATCCTCCAGTTCGCCGATCTCGGTTTCGAAACGCTGGCCGCGCACACCGCCACTGGCACGATGATGACGATGGCGTCCAACCGCATCTCCTACTGCCTGGACCTGCGCGGGCCGAGCGTCTCCATCGACACCGCCTGCAGTTCCTCGCTGGTGGCTTTGCACCTGGCGTGCCAGAGCCTGCGCCGTGGTGAGAGCAGCCTCGCGCTGGCCGGCGGCACGCTGCTGCACATGGCGCCGCAGTACACGATCGCGGAGACGAAGGGCGGTTTCCTCTCCCCGGATGGCCGTTCCCGCACCTTCGACGCTTCGGCGAACGGTTACGTGCGGGCCGAAGGGGTCGCGGTGGTCGCGCTGAAACTCCTCGACGACGCGCTGCGCGACGGCGACCCGATCCACGCGGTGATCACCGCCAGCGGGGTCAACCAGGACGGCCGTACCAACGGCATCACGGTGCCGAACGCGGACGCGCAGCTCGAGCTGATCGCGCAGGTCTGCGCCGAGGCAGGCGTCAGCCCCGGTGCGCTCCAGTACATCGAGGCGCACGGGACTTCCACCCCGGTGGGCGATCCGATCGAGGCCAACGCGCTCGGGCAGGCGCTGTCGATCGGGCGGAAACCGGGGGAGAAGTGCTACATCGGCTCGGTCAAGACGAACATCGGGCACACCGAGTCGGCGGCCGGGATGGCCGGGCTGATCAAAACCGCGCTGTCGCTGAAGAACCGCAAGATCGCGCCGCACATCAACCTCACGCGCATCAATCCCGGCATCGACCTGGCGGCCCAGCCGTATGAGATTCCAGATCGGCTGATCGACTGGCCCGAGCACGAAGGCCCGGCCCGCGCCGGTGTGAACTCGTTCGGCTTCGGAGGCACGAACGCCCACGTCGTGCTGGAGGAAGCGCCCCCACGATCAGAGGCCGAGCGTCCGCCCGCGCACCGCACGCATCGCATCCTGCCGCTGACGGCGCAGGATCCGGCGGCACTCCCCGAACTGGCGGCGCGCATCGCTGACCGGCTCGACGAGGTCGACCTGACCGACCTCGGACACACCCTGGCGCACCGCCGCCAGCACCACGAACATCGAGTGTCCATTATGTACCATTCGAAGGAGGAACTTGCCCGGCGGCTGGCCGACTGCGCGCGGGGTGATGCGCATCCGAGCGTGCTTTCCGGCCAGCTGCGCGAGGAACGGCGGCTGGTGTGGGTGTTCACCGGCATGGGGCCGCAGTGGTGGGCTATGGGACGGCAGCTGTTGGCAAGCGAGCCCGTCTTCCGGGAGGCGGTCGAACGCTGCGACCGGGAGATCAACCGCATCGCAGGCTGGTCGCTGCTCACCGAACTCACCGCCGACGAGGTGGACTCGCAGATGGCCGAGACGTGGCTGGCGCAGCCGGCGAACTTCGCCGTGCAGGTCGGGTTGGCCGCGCTGTGGCGGCACTGCGGAGTGCGGCCGGACGCGATCGTCGGGCACAGCACCGGCGAAGTTGCGGCGTTCTACGAGGCCGGGGTCTACAGCCTGGCCGACGCGGTGCGGATCATCGTCCACCGCAGCCGGCTCCAGCAGAAGCTCGTCGGCACGGGCACGATGCTCGCCGTGGGCCTCACCGAGGCCGATGCGCAGCGGCGGGTGCGGCCCTTCGAAGACCGGGTGTCGGTGGCGGCGATCAACGGTCCCACCTCGTGCACCGTCGCCGGGGACGAGGATGCGCTCGCGCAGCTCGCCGACGAGCTGAGGGAGGAGCAGATCTTCGCGAAATTCCTGGATGTCCGCGTGCCCTACCACAGCGCGCGCATGGAGCTGATCAAGGACGAGCTGCTGTCCTCTTTGGATGAGCTGCGGCCGAATCCGGCGCTGGTCCCGCTCTACCTGACCGGCCAGGAGGGCATCGCGCACGGCTCCGAGCTGGATGCCGGCTACTGGTGGCGCAACGTCCGCGACAGCGTCCGCTTCCGGGCGGCGGTGGACCGCCTCGCCGACGACGGGTACCGGCTGTTCCTGGAGATCGGCCCGCATCCGGTACTGGCGCACTCGATCCGGGAATGCCTGCTGGACAAGCAGGTCGAAGGTACCGTGGTGCCGTCCATCCGCCGCGGGGAAGACGAGGCCGAGCGGTTCGTAGCGTCCCTGGCGACCCTGCACAACCTTGGTGTCGACATCGCCTGGGACGTGCTCGAACCCGCTGGCCGGGCGGTTTCGTTGCCGACCTACCCGTGGCGTCGCGACCGCTACTGGGTGGAGCCCGCGCCGGTCGCGCAGGTTCGGCTCGGCCGCGTCGACCACCCGCTGCTCGGGCGGCGCCTGCCCACCGTGAACCCCGGCTGGGAAGCGAGCCTCGACATCGAGTCGACGCCTTACCTGCGCGACCACCGCATCCAGGGTGACGTGGTGTTCCCCGCAGCCGGCTACCTGGAGATGGCGGCGCAAGCGGTGCGGGCCATGACCGGCGGCACCGCGGTCGCGTTGGCCGACATCGAACTGCGGAAGGCGCTGTTCCTGCCGGAGAACGAGGCGAAACGGGTGCAGCTGTCCTACTCCGATGACGCCGCGTTCACCATCGCGACGGTGAACGGCGCGGACCGCCATGCTGTGCACGCCACCGGGGTGTTGCGCGCCGTCCAACCGAGCCCGCCGGGTGCGACGCTGGACGCGGACGCGATCCGCGCCCGATGCCCGCGGCACCTCGACGGCCCGGACTGCTACGCGGCTTTGGCCGGGCTCGGCTACCACTACGGCCCGGCGTTCCAGGCCATCGAGCAGGTCTGGATCGGGCCGGACGAAGCGCTCGCCCGCATCCGGCCGACCGAAGCGCTCGGCGAAACCGCGGGCCACCACTTCCACCCGGCACTTCTGGACGCGTGCTTCCAGACGTTGCTGACCCCGTTGATCGCCGAAGACGTCCCGGGAACAGGCATCCGGCTGCCGCTGTCCATCGCCGATGTGCGGACCGAGCCGATCGGCGACCAGCCGATCTGGGCGCACGCCACGATCGTGCGCCGCGACGGCGAGGAACTCGTCGGCGATCTCGCCGTGCACGCCGATGACGGAACAGTGCTCGGCCGCATCGAGGGATTCCGCGCCGCCGACATCGAGCAGGTGTCGGCGGGCGTCGCACCAACCACAATGGACAATTGGCTGCTCGCGCCGACCTGGGTGCCCGCCCGGGACTTGCCCGGGCGGGCCGATGCGCCCGGCGACCTGCTGATCCTCGCCGATTCGCAGGGCATCGGTGACGAACTCGCCGAGCAGGCGCGCGCCCGGGGAGGGCGCTGCCACCTGGTGCGCGTGGGGGAGGAGTACCGGCGAGGCGAGCGTGAATCGACTGTCGTGCCGGGCAATGCAGGCGACCTGCGGCGCCTGCTCACCGAACTGCCCAGTTCCTTCGATGCCGTGGTGCACCTGTGGAACCTGGACCGCCCGGCCTTCGAGTCCGCCGACGGCTCCGAACGCGCGCGGCAGCACACGACGGGAACCCACTCGCTGCTCGCCCTCGCACAAGCCCTGCTCGCCGAACGGGCCCCGGCCAGGCTGCACGTCGTCACGCGCGGTGCCCAGGCGGTGTCCGGCGGTGCCGAGGTCGAGCCGCTGGGTGCACCGGCCTGGGGCATCGGCCGGGTGCTGTGGCAGCAGGAACTCACCGCGAACCGGGGCAAGCTGATCGATCTCGACCTCGCCGGAACGGACGTGGTCGCCGACGCGGCCGCGCTCCTGCGTGAGATCGCCGCCGCCGATGACGAGGAGGAGATCGCGCTTCGCGGCGACCGCAGGCACACCAGCCGCCTCGCCCGGCCCGACGACCTGCTCAACCCGCTTCCGCTGCGCCTGCGGGCCGACGGCAGCTACCTGGTCACCGGCGCGTTCGGCGCGCTCGGTCGGCTCGTGTGCCGGATGCTGGCCAAGCGCGGAGCCCGCCGCCTGATCCTGGTCGGCCGCACCGAACTGCCCGCCCGGGACCGGTGGCGCGACATTGGCCCGGACAACCCGACCGGCCGGAAGGTGGCCCTGGTCAAAGAGTTGGAGACGCTGGGTGCGCAGCCGATCCCGGTGGCACTGGACGTCGCCGACGAGACTGCCTTCGGCGCCTGGCTCGCCGAGCACCGGAGCCAGGGCATGCCGCCCATCCGCGGGGTTTTCCACCTCGCGGGCAACGTCGAAGACGTGCTGCTGCCGGAGATGGACAGGCAGACCTTCGACACCGTGCACGATCCGAAGACCGTCGGTGCCGCCGTGCTGCACCGGCAGCTGCGCGACGAACCGCTCGACCACTTCGTGCTGTTCGCCTCGATCGCCTCGGTGCTGACCACGGCTGGCCAGACGAACTACGCGGCGGGCAACGCGTTTCTCGACGCACTTGCCCACCACCGGCGGTCGCTCGGACTCCCGGCGCTGAGCATCGACTGGGGCCCGTGGGCGACCGGCATGATCGCCGAACTCGGCCTGGTCGAGCACTACCGCAACAGCCGGGGCATGAGCTCGCTGTCGCCGGAGGCCGGAATGGCGGTGCTCGAACGGGTCATCGGCGAGGACCGCGCTCAGCTGCTGGTGGCCACGATCGTCGACTGGCCGACGTTCCTGTCCTGGTACCCCGCGCCGCCGCTGCTGGTCGCCGATCTCGCCGCCGAGGCGGCCTCCGGGTCCGATGTGGACGGCAGTTTCCTGGAGGAGTTCCACGGCACCGCGCCGGACCGGCGCCGGCAGCTGCTCGCCGGGCACTTCTGCGAGCTGGTCGCCGCCGTGCTCCGGGTTCAGCCCGCCCAGGTCGACGAGACGGCGAGCCTCAACGCGCTGGGACTGGACTCGCTGCTGGCGATGGAACTCCGCGCCCGCATGCAAACCGAGTTCGGCGTCGCGCTGCCGGTGGTGGCGCTGCTGGGTAGCGCGCCGGTCGGCGAACTGGTCGACCGGCTGCACGACCAGCTGGCCGCCGCGGGCAACGACGCGGGCACCGGCGCGGAGGTCGAGGAGTTCCACGACCAGCGGCAATACCCGTTGACGCAGAACCAGCAGGCCCTGTGGTTCCTCAAGCAGCTCAACCCGGACGGCTTCGCCTACAACATCGGCGGCGCGGTGGAGGTGCGCGCCGAACTCGACCCGGACCTGATGTTCGAGGCTTACCGGGCGATGCTGGAACGGCACCCCAGCCTGCGGGCGAACTTCGTCCTGGTCGACGGCGAACCAGTGCAGCGGATCTCCTCGGCGATCACCCCGGACATCGAGCTGTTCGACGTCCGCGACGAGTCCTGGAACGACATCTACCAGCTGATCATCCGCGAGTACCGCAAGCCCTACGACCTCGAGAACGACCCGCTGGTGCGCTTCCGGCTGTTCCGGCGCGGCCCGGACCGCTGGGTGATCACCAAGGCCGTGCACCACATCGTCTCCGATGCGATCTCGACGTTCACCTTCATCGAAGAACTGCTCGCGGTCTACGAGGCGCTGCGGGCCGGCCGCCGCGCCGAACTGCCCCCGGCGACCGCCACCTACCTGGACTTCCTCAACTGGCAGAACCGGTTCCTGGCCAGCCAGGACGCGCAGCGGATGCTCGACTACTGGCGGCAGGCGCTGCCCGCCGAGCCACCAGTGCTGAACCTGCCCACCGACAGGCCGCGCCCGGCCGTGCAGACCAACAACGGCGCCTCCGAGTTCTTCGTCCTCGACGAGGAGCTGACCGCGCGGGTGCACGCCCTAGCGCGCGAACACGACGTGACCGTGTTCATGGTCCTGCTCGCCGCCTACTACCTGCTGCTGCACGGCTACTCGGGACAGGACGACGTGATCGTCGGCAGCCCGGTGAGCGGCCGGACGCAGGACGAGTTCGCCTCGGTGTACGGCTACTTCATCAACCCGCTGCCGTTGCACGTGAGCCTGTCCGGGGAGCCGACCGTCGGAGAACTGCTGGCGCGCACCCGCGACACCGTCCTCAACGGGCTGGACAACCAGGAGTACCCGTTCGTGTTGCTGGTCGACGAGCTGGGCGGGGCGCACGACCCGAGCCGGTCGGCACTGTTCCAGGCCATGTTCATCCTGCTCACCCACAAGGTTGCCACCGAGAAGTACGGCTACCGGCTGGAGTACATCGAACTGCCGGAGGAGGAAGGGCAGTTCGACATCACGCTGTCCGCCTACGAGGACGAGGCGGACCGGCGCTTCCACTGCGTCTTCAAGTACAACTCCGACCTGTTCCGCCCCGAGACGATCCGGCGGCTGGCCGCGCACTACCGCAACCTGGTCGACTCGCTGACCCGCGCTCCCGCCGCCGAACCCATCGCGCACGTGCGGATGCTCGACGCCGCCGAATCCGAGCAACTGCTGGAGAAGTTCAGCGGCTGCGACCGGGCGGTGACCGGTGATGTGCCGGTGCACCGGCTGATCAGCGAGGTGGCCGCCGAGCGGCCCGATGAGATCGCCGTTTCGGTGCCGTCGGAAAGCGGAGAGGTACGGCGACTCAGCTACGCGGAGCTCGAACGCGAGTCCCGGGGCATCGCGCACCGATTGCGCGAACTCGGCGTCTCCGACGGCGCGATCGTGGCGCTGTGCATGGAAAAATCACCCGAGCTGATCATCACGCTGCTCGCGGTGCTGCGCGCCGGCGCCGCGTATCTGCCGCTGGATCCCGGCTACCCGGCGGAGCGGCTCGCCGACATGGTGCGCGGTGCGGGCGTCGGCCTGGCCGTCGTCGACGACGCTCACCGGGACCGGCTGGCCGGAGTGGACGTCGTGCTGACACCGGCAGAGCTGCGTTGCGAGGCCGGGGCGGAAGTCCCGGACGGCCCGACCAACCTCGATTCGACCGCGTACGTCATCTACACCTCCGGCTCGACCGGCCGCCCGAAGGCCGTTCGGGTCAGCCACCGCAACCTGTCCTCGGCGTACCGGGCGTGGCACGCGGAATACCGCCTCGACGACGTCCACGTGCACCTGCAGCTGGCGAGCTTCGCTTTCGACGTGTTCACCGGCGATCTGGTGCGAGCGCTGTGCTCCGGCGGAACCCTGGTGCTGATCAACCGCGAACTGCTGTTCAACACCGCCCGGCTGCACCAGACGATGCGCGCGGAGCGCGTCGACTGCGCCGAATTCGTGCCCGCCGTCGTGCGCGGCCTGATGGGGCACTGCCAGCGGACCGGCGAACGCCTCGACTTCATGCGCCTGCTGGTCGTCGGCTCCGACGCGTGGAAGGTCGAGGAGTACCAGCGGTTGCGCGAGCTGTGCGGCCCGGCCACCCGCGTGATCAACTCCTACGGGCTCAGCGAGGCGACCATCGACAGCGCCTTCTTCGAAGGCCCGGCCGACCACCTCGCGCCGAGCCAACTGGTCCCCATCGGCCGGCCGCTGCCCAACAGCAGGCTCTACATCCTCGACCGGCACGACCAGCCGGTGCCGCCGGGCGTGCCGGGTGAGCTGTGGGTCGGCGGCGACGGCGTGGCCGTCGGCTACCTCGGCGACGACGGGCAGACCGCGCAGCGTTTCGTCACCCACACCTTCGGGCCGGAACCGGTACGGCTCTACCGCACCGGCGATCTAGCCCGCTGGGACGCCGACGGCACCGTGCACCTGCTCGGGCGCGCCGACGCGCAGATCAAGGTGCACGGCCACCGCATCGAGACCGGCGAGATCGAGGCACGGCTGGTGGCCTGGCCGGAACTCGCGCAGTCGGTCGTCACGGCACGGCCGGACGCCGACGGGAACAGCGTGCTGTGCGCCTACTACGTGCCCGCCGACGGCGCGACGCTGGACCGCCGGGCGCTGCGCAGGCACCTCGCCGAATACCTGCCGACGTTCATGATCCCGTCGCACCTCGTCGAGGTCGCCGCCTTGCCGCTCACCCCCAACGGCAAGGTCGACATCGCCGCGCTGCCCGAGCCCCGACCCACCCAGGACGAAACCGACGACGAACCCGTGACCCTGTTCGAGGAGCGCATGGCCGAGCACTGGAAGTCGGTGCTGGGCCTGGAGCAAGTGGGGCTTCGGGACGACTTCTTCGAAGTCGGCGGCAGTTCGATCAGGCTGATCGAGCTCATCCACCACCTCCAGGCCGAGTTCAACATCAGCATCCCGGTCAGCCAGCTGTTCAAGGGCACCACGCTGCACGGCATGGCCACCACGCTGGAGCACATCATCAACGGCCGGATCGGCGAGGCCCAGCCCTACCTGACGTTCAACAACGGCGGTGACCCGCTGTTCTGCTTCCCACCGGCCGGCGGGCACGGGCTGGTCTACCGGCGGTTCGCCGCGCACCTGCCGGCTCGCCGCATCGTCGCGTTCAACTACCTGACCGGCGACGACAAGGTGCTCCGCTACGCGGACCTGGTCGAGGACGGCCAGCCCGGCGGCAGGTGCGTCCTGCTCGGCTACTCGCTGGGCGGCAACCTCGCCTTCGAGGTGGCCGGGGAGCTGGAGCGGCGCGGCCGCGAGGTGTCCGATGTGGTCATCATGGACTCCTACCGGATCGGCGAGTCCTTCCAGTTCGGCGAGGAACACCTCGAAGCGTTCGAGCACGAGCTCACCGAACACCTTCGCAAGCACACCGGATCCGAGGTGGTCGCCGCGGAAACCAGAGAACAAGCCAGGGATTACCTGCACTACTGCAGCCGGACACCGAACACCGGGACGGTCCGGGCCGCGGTGAGCGTGATCTCCGACCACGACAAGGCCGAGTACTACGCCGCCGACGCCCCGGGCAGCTGGCACGGCAGCTCCGCCACGCGCAGCGACGTGCACCGAGGCTCCGGCAGCCACGCGGACATGCTCGACGAGGCGCACCTCCCGGCGAACGCTGGCCTGGTGCGCGAGATCCTGGCGGGAGGTGCGGGCAATGACGCGTGACAACAGTGCGGGCGGCAAGCCGAGCGTCATCATCATCGGTGGGGGAATCGCGGGCCTGGCGGCCGGCTGCTACGCGCAGATGAGCGGGATGGACACCCGCATCCTGGAGAAGCACGTGCTGCCCGGAGGTTGCTGCACCGCGTGGTCGCGCGAGGGCTACATCTTCGACTACTGCATCGAGTGGCTGATCGGCACCGCGCCCGGCAACGAGGCCAACCAGGTCTGGCGCGAGCTCGGCGCGCTCGACGGCAAGGCGATCACCAACTTCGAGATGTTCAACCGCGTCGTGGACGAGAACGAACGCGAGGTGACCTTCTACAACGACCCGGACCGGCTCCAGCAGCACCTCCTGGAGATCTCGCCCGCCGACGCGCAGCTGATCAAATCGTTCTGCCGGGACCTGCGGCGCTTCCTGCGGCTCGACCTCTTCCCGTTCCTGAAGCCGCCGCCGCTGAAGACGCTGCCCGAGAAACTCGACGTGCTGCGGAAGGTGCTCCCGGCGTTCTTCCTCTTCTGGCGCACCTCAGCGACACAAATGGATGACTTCACCGCGAAGTTCCGGGATCCGCTGCTGCGGCGGGCGTTGCCCAACGTCTTCTTCCAGGACCACGAATGCTTCCCGCTGCTGCCGTACCTGTACAACATGGCCTGCGCCTACCACGGAAACGCGGGCTTCCCGCAGGGCGGCTCGCTGGGGCTGGCACGGTCCGTCGAGAGCCGCTACACCGAGCTCGGCGGCGAGATCAGCTACCGCGCCCGCGTGGAGCGCGTTCTGGTCGAGGACGACCGGGCCGTCGGCGTGGAACTGAAGAACGGCGACCGGCTCTACGCCGATCACGTCATCTCGGCCTGCGACGGGAACACCACGATCTACCGCTTCCTGGACGGCAAGTACACCAGCCCGGCCATCGACGAGCTCTACACCGAGATGCTCGGCAAACCAGGCGTCGTGTACCCGAGCATGGTTTCGGCTTTCGTCGGCGTCGACGGGGATTTGTCGCCGGAAGCCCCGCACAGCACCACCTACCTGCTGTCCGAACAGGACTCCGCAGTACTGCCGTGCGTCCTGCAGGACAGCCTCGTGGTGCAGTTGCGCTCCCGCTACTGGCCCGGGTGCGCCCCGCCGGGCAAATCACTGTTCCACTGCACCTACTTCAGCGAATTCGGATACTGGCGCGAGCTGCGCACCCGCAACCGCCGCGAGTACTGGTCGGAGAAGCGCAAGGTGGCCGAGTTCGTGCGGGCGTTCTTGGAGAAGCGCTATCCCGGCGTCGGCGGGCGCATCGAGGTCGTCGACGTGGCCACCCCGACGACCAACCACCGCTACACCGGCAACCACAACGGCAGCATCCTCGGCTGGATGGGCTTCACCGAAGCCGACGACCTGGCAACCGCCCTGGTCGAAAAGCAGCGGATGCGGCTGCCGGGGCTGGCCGGTTTCTCGATGGCGGGCCAATGGGTCAGCGGTGGCGGTCTGATCAAGGCCGCCGCCAGCGGACGATTCGTCACCCAGTACCTGTGCGAGGAGCTCGGCATCCCTTTCCAGGCATGGGAAAGCACCGGTGGCCAGGCCTGGCGCCCGGACATGCTCGGCCACCTGCCCCAACTCGACGTCCGACCCATGCAGTTGACCGAGGAGGCCTGAACATGTCGCGGCGAAGCGTGATCATCATCGGCGGCGGGCTCGGCGGCCTGTCCACCGGCTGCTACGCGCAGATGAACGGCTACCGCAGCCGGATCTTCGAGATGCACGAGATCCCAGGGGGCTGCTGCACCGCCTGGGACAAGGGCGATTTCACGTTCGACTGCTGCGTGAGCTGGCTGCTCGGCAACGGTCCGGGCAACGAGATGCACCAGATCTGGCTGGAACTCGGTGCCCTGCAGGGCAAGCAGATGCGCCACTTCGACGTCTTCAACATCGTGCGCGGCCGCGACGGCCGCGCCGTCTACTTCTACTCCGACCCAGACCGGTTGCAGGAGCACCTGCTCGACCTCTCGCCGGTCGACGCGCGGCTGATCCGGGACTTCTGCAACGGGCTGCGCAAGTTCCGCAAGCTGCTGTCGGTCTACCCCTTCCTGAAGCCGGTCGGTCTGATGGGGACCTTCGAACGCTGGCGGATGCTGGCGTCCTTCGCGCCCTACTTCAACCTCATCCGCAAGTCGATCGGCACGCTGATGACGGACTACTCCACGAAGTTCCGCGATCCGCTGCTGCGGGAGGCGTTCAACTTCATCCTCTACGAGAAGCACCCGGCGTTCCCGGTGCTGCCGTTCTACTTCCAGCTGGCGGCGCACGCGAACGGGTCGGCCGGGGTGCCCGAGGGCGGATCGCTGGGCCTCGCGGAGTCGATCGAGCGGCGCTACCGCCGACTTGGCGGCGAGATTACCTACAACGCGAAGGTCGAGGAGGTGCTGGTCGAAGACGACCGAGCGGTGGGGGTGCGGCTCAGCGACGGGTCCGAGTTCCGGGCCGACATCGTGGTGTCGGCCTGCGACGGCCACACCACGACGATGAAGCTGCTCGGTGGCCGCTACCTGACCGACACCCACCGCGAGCTCTACACCAGCACGATCAACGAGCCGGGCATGATCTTCCCAGGGTACTTCGCGCTTTTCCTCGGCCTGGACCGGCCCTTCCCGGACGGCGAGCCGTGCACCACCCACCTGCTCGACGGGGAGATGGCCAGCGAGCTGATCGGCATCCGGCACCCCAGCATCAACGTCCAGTTCCGCAGCTCGCACTACCCGGAGCTGGCACCGCGCGGGAAGACCATCGTCTATGCCACGTACTTCTGCGACATCGAGCCGTGGCGCGCGCTGTCCACCGGCCCGGAGCAGGCCACCCGGATGCGCAAGGGGGAGCCGCGGTACACCCTCTCGGTGCGCCGCGGAACCTCGTACTACGCGGCGAAGCGCCAGGTGAAGAACGCGATCGTGGACTTCCTGGACGAGCGCTACCCGGGCCTGAAGGACGCGGTGGTCGTCCGCGACATCTCCACGCCGCTGACCCAGGTCCGCTACACCGGCAACTACGACGGCACGGTGCTCGGCTGGCAGCCGTTCGTCGAGGGCGGCGAGACGATGGAGAAGGTGATCAAGAAGCACGGGCCGCGACTGCCCGGGCTGGAGAACTTCTACTTGTCCGGGGTGTGGGCCACCACCGGCGGGCTCATCCGGGCCGCGGCGGCGGGTCGGCAGGTGATGCAGTTCGTCTGCCGAGACGACGGCAGGGAGTTCACCGCGAGCATCGACGACAGCGCCCCCGCACCGACCCACCTGGTGATCCCGGTGGGGCCCGACGCCGCCGCGCGGTCGGCGGAGCACCAGCGCACCGGGGCCATGACTTGACAGCGCGCCCCCAGCAGGGGGCGCGTCCGCCATATCGGATCACCACATGACCGGCAGCGAATCCAGGCCGTGGGTCAGGTAGCCGGAGCGGAACTCGGGCTCGGCGGCCAGCCGCAGCCCGGGGAACCGGCCGAGCAGCGCGGGAAGCGCGATCCGCATCTGCAAGCGGGCCAGCGGCGCACCGATGCAGTGATGCGGTCCGTGGCCGAACGCGACGTGCCGCGACGCCGGGCGGGTGATGTCCAGCTCGTCCGGCCGCACCACGAAGTCCGGGTCGCGGTTGGCAGCGGGCAGCGAGCACATCACGAGGTCACCGGCGTTGATCGTTCGCCCGGCGATCTGCACCTGCCGGGTGGCGACCTTGGCGGTGGTGTTGTGAACGATGGACAACCAGCGCAGCAGCTCTTCGATCGCGGCGTCGACCAGCTCTGGGTCCCGCCGCAGCACGTCGAGCTGCTCGGGGTGCCGCAGCAGGGCGAACATACCCAGCGCGAGCATGTTCGACGTGGTCTCGGCCCCGGCCAGCAGGAGCAGGCTGGCCAGGCCGACGAGTTCGGCGTTGTCGAGCTCCGTACCGTGCCGACTCACCAGCCGTCCCAGCAGCCCGTCGCCGGGCTCAACCCTGTTGCGGGCGACGAGCTTTGCCATGTAGGCGTGCGATTCGGCCTGCAGCGCGGCACGTTCCGCATTGGACGTGGTGATGTCGAGGAAGCCGTCGGTGCGCTTCTGGAAGTCCTCGCGGTCCTCGTGCGGGACGCCCAGGAGCTCGCAGATGACCAGCACCGGAATCGGGCTGGTGAAGGCGGGAACGAGGTCGCCTGGCTCCCCGGAGCGCTCCAGGACGTCGAGGTGATCGTTGACGATCCCGGTGATCCGCGGCTCCAGTCGGCGCAGCCGACGGGCCGTGAATTCCGGTGCGATGGTCCGGCGCAGCCGGGTGTGCTCGGGCGGGTCGGAAGCGAGCAGGTTGAGCGTTCCGAGAACGGCGCTCGTATCGTCGCCGGGTTCCGGTGCTTCGGACTCCTGAATGCCAGCCTGCATGGTGTTGCTGAAGCTTCCCCAGTCGGAAAGCACGCTGCGGACGTCCGCGTAGCGGGTGATCAGCCAGGTGTCCAGGCCGAAACCGCTGGTGATCCGGATGATTCCGTCGTGCTGCCGGAGCGAGCTGAGTTCGGGAACCGGGTCGAACCCGGTCCGCTGCATGTGGATCGGGATTTCCTGCGAGCGTTGCACCGCATCTCCTTCTGCCGGGGGCTCGTCGCGAACATAGCGAAGCGAGCGGACCTCGACATCTACATTGGACACTTCTGGGTAGACCACGATAATTTTAATTGCAGTGTCGCGAATCAGACTGAAAGACTCGCGTGGGATACATCTTTTCCGATGGAGTGGAGTGACGTGGGCAACGGTGCGACCCGGACCGCGGTAGGCCCGATCGCGTTCGTCGCGGTCGATCAGCGCGACGGCAACCCGCTGGTGCGGGACGAACTGGCCCACCGGTTCCTGCCCGCCGGGGTGCGACCGCTTGTGGCGCTGACCAGGTTCCGGCCGGTCCGCCGATGGCTGATCAACGCGACCGAGCGGAAGATGCCGGGAATCTGGGCGAGCACGCTGTGCCGGAAGTGCTACATCGACGACAGGTTCGCGGACGCCGTGCGCGCGGGCGTCGAGGCCGTGGTGATCCTCGGCGCGGGCTTCGACACCCGCGCCCACCGGCGACCCGATCCGCACCGCACCCGGGTCTACGAGGTGGACCTGCCCGAGAACATCGACCGCAAGCGGAAGCTGCTGCGCGGAAGGCTCGGCGAATCCGTGGCGCTGGTGCCGGTCGACCTCGAATCCGGTGAGCTGCCGGCGGCGCTCTCGGCGCACGGTTACCGGCCCGAGCAGCCGACGTTGTTCATCGCGGAAGCCGTCACGCCCTACATGGCCGGGGAATCGGTGCGCGCGATGTTCGAGTTCCTGGCGTCGGCAGCCGCCGGCAGCCGGCTCGTGTGCACCTTCCTCCGCGAAAGCTTCCTCGACGGGACATCGCTGCGCGGTGGGGAGGCGCTGCACGAGGAATACGTGGTCAGGCGCAAGCTCTGGCGGTTCGGGCTCGACCCCGAGCGGATCGGAGACTTCCTCGCGGGCTACGGCTGGCGGCAGGTCGAGCAGTTGGGCCCGCAGGAGTACGCCGACCGCTATCTTGCACCGGCCGGTCGGAGCATGCCCGTGGCTGCACTCGAAACCGCCGTCTACGCCGAGAAGCGCTGACCGCCAATCAGGGAATTGTTCAGGGGTCGGGTCGCCGACCAGGTCGGCACGATTCATGGGTGATGTCGGCTTGAACCGGCTTTCGGGTCGGGTACGCGATGTGGACAGGATCACTGGTGCGTAGTGCGTTATGGGGAGGTCAGGTAGGCCACGGCCATCTCGGTGGTCTCGTCGGCCCAGCTGGTCCAGGTCAGCCCATCCGGCCAGGAGTGGCAGGTGGCGGCCCGGTGCACGCACGAGCTGCCGCCCGCAGGGCCAGCCTGCGGTCCGCCCTGCGGATGTCGTCCCCGTACGGCTCGGCGGCCTCGGCGAGGGCGTCCTGGATGGCCGCGAGCGCCTGCAGGCCGCGCTCGACCCCTTCCGTGCGTTGTCCGCTGAGCAGGTCGGGGAAGATCCGGTCGTGGTGGGAGAACGTGCGCGCCATCGCGTGGGTGAACGCGGCGACCACGCCGTCCAGTCCGGACTCCGCTGAACGGAGTGCCTCCGCGACACCGGTTTCCAGCTGGCCGAGCAGCTGGTCCTTGACCGCGTGGAGCAGTTGCTCCTTGCCGGTGAACCGCCGGTAGATCGCGCCAACGGACACGCCGGCCTGCTTGGCGACCGCTGCGACCGTGAACTCCTCGATGCCGCCGGTGGCCAGCACGTGCTCGGTTGCGGCCAGCACCTTCTGCAGGGACATCCGGCTGCGGGCTTGCTGCGGAGGGCGGAAGGCGGGGTCGGCGTGCTGCTGGCTCACCGGTCTGACGTTACTGCCCACCGAGGGGTGGGTGGCCGACACCCCAGGTGCGAACGATAATTTACGTTCACATATCGCGGGTGGCACCGTCTCCCGGCGGCGGCGCCCAAAAGAGGGGATACCCATGCGAATCGACCGCGACGTGACCGTCCCGACCAGAGACAGCACACCGATCGCCATCGACGTGTTCCGGCCCGACGACGAGCAACCGGTGCCCGTGATCGCTTCGATGAGCCCCTACGGCAAAGACGTCCACTGGCCGGAGCGCTACCCGATGTACGAGCTCGTCGACCAGGGCGACCACATGGTGTGGGAGACCCCGAACCCGCAGTGGTGGACCGAACGCGGGTACGCCGTCGTCCGCGCCGACGCGCGCGGCACCGGCAAGTCCGCCGGTCGCCTCGACGTCTTCAGCCGCAAGGACGCCGAAGACTTCTACGACGTCATCGAATGGTGCGGGGTGCAGCCGTGGTCAACCGGCAAGGTCGCCAGCAGCGGTATCTCCTGGTACGCGATGATGGGCTGGCGCGTCGCCGCGCTCCAGCCGCCGCACCTGGCCGCGGTCGTCGCCTGGGAAGGCTGCACCGACTTCTACCGTGACTGGGGCCGCCAAGGCGGCATCTACACCAACGCCACCGAGAGTTGGTGGCAGCGGCAGATCATCCCGCAGTTGGGCGGCGGCGACCACGCCAGCATGCCCGACGACCTCAAAGCACACGAGTTGCTCGACGACTGGTACCGCGAGCGAACCGTCGACCTCGCCCAAGTGCGGGTGCCCGTGCTGTCGGCGGGGAACTGGGGCTCGATCCACCTGCACCTGCGCGGCAACATCGAAGGGTGGCTCGACGCCGCCTCCGAGCACAAATGGCTCGTGGTTCACGTCGGCTCCCACATCGACCCCTACTACGCGGACTGGGCCAAGGACCTCCAGTTGCGGTTCCTGCAACGCTTCCTCGGCGGCGACCAGACCGCGATGGACGGCGTCGCGCCCGTCCGGCTCGCGATCCGCCGCGGCCATGACGTCGAATGGCGCGACGAACAGAACTGGCCGCTTCCCCGCACCCAATGGCGCCAGCTTTACCTGGGGCAGAACGAACTCAGCTGGTACCAGCCGGCCGGGGGCCGGACGCCGTACCCGGCCACCTTCGACTTCACCGCCACCGAACGGCTGGAACTCACCGGCCCGCTCGCCCTGCGGCTGTGGGTCTCGTGCGTCGCCGACGACCTGGACGTCTTCGTCCAACTCGAACAGTACGACGTCGACGGCCAGCGCATCCCCGCGATCGGTCCCGGCGGGGCAGCGACACCGGTGCCGATGGGCATCGGCTGGCTGCGCGCCTCCCACCGCAGACTCGACCCCGAACGCACCCTTGCGCACCGCCCGTGGCACAGCCACGACGAGATCCAGCCCCTCGAACCCGGCGTGCCAACCCTGCTCGAAGTGGAGATCTGGCCCACCTCGATCACACTCGAACCCGGGCAACGCCTCCAACTGCGCGTCCAAGCCGACGACGACAACATGGGACTGCTCGCTCACAACGACCCAGACGACCGCAAGAGCGGACACGGTGCCACCATCCACCTCGGCGGCGACCACGCCTCACACCTGTACGTTCCGGTCATCCCCAACTGACACGGCAAACCGGTGGTGTGCCAACGTCGAACGGCCACGACCTCGGACCATGCCGTAGTCGCAGCACGTGGCCAGTAGCGAGACAGAACATCACCGTCCAGCGCACGCTCATGTCGAGAGTGCGGAAATCGAGGTCTCTGCCTCGATGGATCTGTATCGATTGAGTTCTCGGCCTGGAACTTGGCTGGCTGGGGGTGTGGTGAATGCTTCTGGTGGTCGGCCGCGTGTGTCCGGTCCTGAATGACCCCCGGATTTGCATGGTCATTCATCGCGGTGCATACTTTCTCTCATGTCCAAGGTTCTCACCTCCCTGCCCGTCGGCGAGCGCGTCGGCATCGCCTTCTCCGGCGGCCTCGACACTTCGGTCGCGGTCGCGTGGATGCGCGACAAGGGTGCCGTCCCGTGCACCTACACCGCCGACATCGGCCAGTACGACGAGCCCGACATCGCCTCGGTGCCCGGCCGCGCGTTGACCTACGGTGCCGAGATCGCGCGCTTGGTCGACTGCCGCGCGGCGCTGGTCGAAGAGGGCCTGGCCGCGCTGACCTGCGGTGCGTTCCACATCCGCTCCGGCGGGCGACCGTACTTCAACACCACGCCGCTCGGTCGCGCCGTCACTGGAACCCTGCTGGTCCGGGCGATGCTCGAGGACAACGTGCAGATCTGGGGCGACGGATCGACGTTCAAGGGCAACGACATCGAGCGGTTCTACCGGTACGGCCTGCTCGCGAACCCGCACCTGCGCATCTACAAGCCCTGGCTCGACGCGGACTTCGTCTCCGAGCTCGGCGGCCGCAAGGAGATGTCGGAGTGGCTGCTCGCGCACGACCTGCCCTACCGCGACAGCACCGAGAAGGCCTACTCGACCGACGCCAACATCTGGGGTGCCACCCACGAGGCCAAAACCCTGGAGCACCTCGACACCGGCATCGAGACCGTGGACCCGATCATGGGCGTGCGGTTCTGGGATCCCGAGGTCGAGATCGCCACCGAGGACGTGACCATCGGCTTCCAGCAGGGCCGCCCGGTGACGATCAACGGCAAGGAGTTCGCCACCCCGGTCGACCTGGTGATGGAGGCGAACGCGATCGGTGGCCGGCACGGCCTGGGCATGTCGGACCAGATCGAGAACCGAGTGATCGAGGCCAAGAGCCGCGGCATCTACGAGGCTCCCGGCATGGCGCTGCTGCACGCCGCGTACGAGCGGCTGGTCAACGCGATCCACAACGAGGACACCCTGGCGGCCTACCACAACGAGGGCCGGCGGCTCGGTCGGCTGATGTACGAGGGCCGCTGGCTCGACCCGCAGGCGCTGATGCTGCGCGAGTCGCTGCAGCGCTGGGTCGGAATGGCGGTCACCGGCGAGGTCGTGCTGCGGCTGCGGCGCGGTGAGGACTACTCGATCCTGAACACCTCCGGTCCCGCCTTCAGCTATCACCCGGACAAGCTGTCGATGGAGCGCACTGAGGACGCGGCGTTCGGCCCGGTGGACCGGATCGGTCAGCTCACCATGCGCAACCTGGACATCGCCGACTCGCGCGCCAAGCTGGAGCAGTACGCCGGGCTCGGCATGGTTGGCACCAGCCCCGCGTTCATCGGTGCCGCCCAGGCGGCCTCGACCGGGCTGATCGGTGCGATGCCGCAGGGCGGAGCCGAGGCCATCGCCGCGCGCGGCGAGGCTCCGGTCTCCGGCGAAGGCGAGACGCTCGACCGCGCCGCGATGGAGTTCGGCACCGACTGACCGGATCGCGGTCCACATCGGACAAATTCGAAGATGCCGCGCAGCCCTGCTTCGCGGCATCTTCGCCTGTGCAGGTCCGCGGTTCCGGAATCGGCGATGCGGCCGGCGATTCTGCTGGTAGCGTGCGTGAACCGAGCCCGGCGGTGTGGATCGGCGGAAAGCCGTGCGGAGGTGGTCATGAGCAAGGTGCAATACCAGTGCAGCATGTCGTTGGACGGTTTCATCGCGGGACCGGGCGGTGACATGTCCTGGCTGGGCGAGCTGGAGCTGGAGTCCGATCCGGCCACGGCTGCCATCGTGCACCAGGTTGGTGCCCTCCTGATCGGCAACAACACCTTCCGTGGCGACGATCCGAACAAGGGGACCGAGAGCGAGGGCGCCTACGGCGGGCAGTGGACGGGACCGAGCTTCGTGCTCACCCACCGCATCCCGGACACACCGGTCCCCGACGTAACGTTCGTCAGCGACCTCGAAACCGCGGTCGCTGCGGCGAAGGAAGCCGCCGGCGGCAAGGTGGTCAGCGTGCTCGGAGCCAACGTTGCCAAGCAGTTGATCGAGGCGGGGCTGCTCGACGAGATCCTGGTCTGGATCACGCCCGTGCTGCTCGGCGACGGCGTTCGGCTGTTCGACCACCCGGGCGGGACCAACATCAAGCTCGAAGTCCTGGACATGACGGGTCCGAACATGCTGATGCGCGTCGTGAAGTGACGCTGTGGCCTTCCGACGTGACCGCGATGCCCCGTGGTCCGGAACCGCGTTGGCCGTCGTGCTTTGATGTTGGCATGTTTGAACCGGCTGGGCGCGCCGCTGGAAGACCTGTCATGCCAAGCGTTCATAGCCGGGAATCGCGCGGGAGTCGCTCGACTCCCTTCGCAAGCGCCGGACGAGCGGTTCGGCCACTACGGCACGCAACAGTCCGATGTGGACAACCATCGCGCGGGCGATCGGTCGTGAGTCCAGCGATCGCGGCCTGCGCTAGAGGCAGGTTGAACGCTTCACCGCCTTGGCGGGCTCAGGTCGTCGCCGGCAGCCCGCGCGCCGAGTGCTGCGGGCTGCGGGCTGCCAGCGAACTGATTGCTGGTCAGGTGATGTTCTTCTCGATCGCTTCGAGGTAGCGGTCGATCATGTGGTCGCGCACCCCGTCGGAGGCAGGGGCGAACACGTCGGCGGTAAAGCCCTTGAAGCGGTCCGCGAGGCCGTTATTGACGGTCATCTTCTCGTGCAGCTTGCCCTTGCTGTCGATGTAGCGGATCTGGTCGACGTGGTGGAAGACCGGTTCCGGCGGGAGGTGGGGAACGATGTCGTTGTTGTTTACGAACCGGAACACCCGCGAGGTGAGCGCCTGGTTGTAGGGCGTGGCCAGCAACCGGTCGCAGGTCCGCGGCTGGCCGAAGGTGTAGACGCCGTCGGCCAGCAAGTTGGGGTCCTCGAAGTGCATTCGGGCGGAGGCGAGCATGGCCAGCGCGCCGCCGAGGCTGTGCCCGGTGAACCACAGGGTCTGGCCGTTGTCCTTGAAGCGCTTGATGGCGTCGCGGACCCGCGGGTAGATCGAGTCCAGGGCACGGCTGAAGCCCAGGTGCACGAGCCCCTTGCCGGCGGGGCCGGGGGCGGCGAGGGTGTTGGTGTCGGTGAGCCAGTCCTTGATCTTCTTCGGCTCGGTTCCGCGGAATGCGACGATGATCATCTTATCGCTGCGGGCGACGAAGCCCTGGGTGTCCTCGATGGGGAAGGACGCGTCGAGTTCGGCGTAGAAGTAGTCGCAGTCGTCGAAGCCCCACTGCCGCGTGGTCTCGCGGATTTCGGCCTCGTCGGCGTAGGCGAGTTTTGCCGCCTTGGCCAGCCAGTAGGCGTGCGGGAGTTGGTAGTCGGTAACTGCGTGGTCCAATTCGGACAGCGCTGCCATCGTTGACCTCCTGGAGACGAATTCTGTTCACGTAGAAGCGGAAATTCCTCGCGGTGGGAATCCGTTCCCAACTATGAACACGAGAATCGGTGCGTACCCGGCTGGTCACCGAAACGGATGGTGGGAGCGATCCGGTTCAGCGAGCTGGAACGCGATTGGGACGCGATCGGTTGCGGTGCGTGCGGCAGCTCCTCGCCCGATCCGCTCAGCGTTCTGTCCTGCCGCTCGAACGCGCCCCATCCAGCGATAGGATCGCTGGATGGAGCTGAGGCAGGTCGAGCACTTCCTCGCCGTGGCCCGCACCGGCAGCTTCACCGCCGCCGCGCGCGAGACCCACATCGTCCAATCGGCGTTGAGCGCCTCGGTCCGCAAGCTCGAAGCCGAACTGGGCGCGCCGCTGTTCGAGCGGACCACCCGCCGGGTGGCGCTGACCGAAGCTGGCCGCGCCCTGCTCCCGGTCGCGCGCAGGCTCGCGGCCGACGTAGTCGCGGCGCGCGGCGAGGTGTCCGCGGTCGTCGGCCTGTCCCGCGGCAGGGTTTCCATCGGCACGATCCAGACGCTGACGGTCGTCGACCTGCCCCGGGAGATCGGCGTGTTCCAACGGCGCCACCCCGGGATCCAGATCCACGTCCGCGACGGCATGGTCCCCGAACTCGCGGCGGCGATCCGCGACGGCGAACTCGACCTGGCCTACCTGGCCGCCGATGGACCGCTGCCGGGCGAGCTGACCAGCTACGCGCAGTGGAGCCAGCGGCTGGTCCTGGTCACCTATCCGGGACATCGGCTCGAACACCGGCGGCGCGTTCGCCTCGCCGAGATCGACGACGAACCGTTCGTGGACTTCAGCGGGAGCGTGACGCAGTCGATGGTTCGCCAGCGGTTCGCCGAAGCCGGGCTCCGCCACAACCCCGTGTGCGAGGCCACGCACGTCCCGCTGCTGATCGAGCTGGTGGCGATGGGTCTGGGCGTCACGATCGTGCCACAATCGGTCGCCGAGCGGGCGAGGCTGCCATTCGCCAGGATCGAACAGGTGGACTTCAACAGGACGATCTACCTGGCTGGGCGGGTGCCGGAACCGACGAACCCGGCGGCGCGAGCACTGCTGGAGCACCTCGCTAATTGACGTCCCGCCGGTGCGCCGCCCCGGCGCCGATCGGAGCCATGAGCAGCCCGACTCCGGCGATCGCGAAGAGCATCGCCAGGATCTCCTCGCCCACGATCCCGGCGATGAACGCGAGAGCCAGGGTGCGCACGGCGAGAACCCGCAACAGCCGGTCCACGTCGGCTGACGACGTGTCCACGTTCCGCTCATCCTGCGGTTCTCGTTGCCAAAGGGGCTGACATCCATCGAGCACCAACCAAGTGTTCCGCCGAACGGTCATCGAGTCCAACGCTCATTAGCACTGCCATTCAGCACTCAGATCGCTTAATGCCTCGCGGGCCGGAGACGAATGATCACGCTGTGGCAATCGCGAAGCAGCGGCGGCTTTCCGGCGCGGAACACGATCGCGGTTTGCAGGCGGTCGCACATCCTCGCCGATAGCGCGGGATTCACTTTGCCCATAACGGAAAAGGTTCCGAAGGTGATCCACTGGCTTCGGCCCGAGCTGGGTGCGGCGGCCGTCAGGTACTCCCACCTGCGGAGCCGAAGCTCGGGGGCGTTGGGACATGGATTCGAAGAAGCAGCAGAACCCGCTGGAGCCAATCGCGGGCGTGGCCAGATCGTTGTTCAACATCACTGCGGTGCTTTCCGCGATCGGCCTGCTCCTTCCGCCAGGGTCATGGCCGTCGGTGGCCAGATGCGCGACGAACGCCAACGGCTGGGCCGAGCGCGACGAACCGGAAGTCGCTTTCACGACAACCGAATTCGCGTGCTGGCGCGTCAGTCGGTGATGCCCTCGACCGTCACCTGCAAGTGGCGGGGGCCGCGCAGGATCGGGCTCGGCCGGTACGGCGGCGGGTCCGCCTCCAGTTGTGGGCCGTGCAGCCTGCGGGTGAGTTCCGTGAGCGCGAGCTGCGTTTCCAGGCGCGCCAGCGGCGCTCCGAAGCAGGCGTGCACGCCGAAGCCGAAACCGAGGTGCTGGTTGTCCTGGCGCATCGGGTCGAAGCGGTCCGGGTCGGCGAAGCGCCGCGGGTCGCGGTTGCCCGAGGCGAGCAGCAGCCACACCGGAGCGCCCTTGGGGATGACCGCGCCCGCGATCTCGATGTCCGCCAACGTGTTTCGCTGGGGGAGCATCTGCACCGGAGGCTCGTAGCGAAGCAGTTCCTCCACGGTGGCAGCAGCCGTCGACGGATCGTCCCGCAGCCGTTCGAGGGCCGCCGGCTCGCGCAGCAGGGTGAGCACCCCGTTGGTGATCAGGTTGACGGTGGTCTCGTGGCCGGCGATGAGCAGCAGAACAGCGTTGGTGATCAGTTCCACCAGGGACATCCGCCCCTCCGGGCCATCGTCGGTGGCCCAGACGGAGAGCATGTCGTCTCCGGGGTGGCGGCGGTGCTCCTCGATCAGCCCGGCCAGGTACTGCCCGAGTTCGAGGCGGCTCTGCTGCGCCCGGCGCCGCTGCTCGGCCGCGTCCTCGGCCGGGCTGAGGCCCGCCACCACCGCGTCGACGAGGGTCCGGAAGCGCGGCTCGTCCTCCTGGGGTACGCCCAGCAGCTGGCAGATCACCGCGACGGGGAACGGGTATGCGAAGTCGTCGACCACGTCGAACCGGTCCCGGCCCACGAGCCCGTCGATCAGGTCGGTCACGATCCTGGCGAGCTCGCCGTGCATGTCGTGGATGCGCCGCGGGCTGTGCGGCGGGCCGAACGGCCGCATCGCCAGGCGCCGCAGCCGGTCGTGTTCGGGCGGGTCCAGCCGGATGAAGCTCGGCGGCAGCGTGCCCTCGTCGTCCTGCGCGGCGGACATCGGGTAGTTGCCCGGGGCGAGGTTGCGGGCGTCGGAGCTGATCCGCGGGTCCTGGAGCAGGTCGCGGATCTCCCAGTAGGTGGTGACGAGGTGGACGCCGCTCTCGTCCCGCACCACCGGTTGCCGGCGGAGCTCGGCGTAGATCGGGTAGGGGTCGGCGCGGACGGAGAAATCGGTGATCATCTGCGCCGGGCTGGTCGACGGCATGGGACGGGCTCCTCGATGTGTCGGTCAGGCGCGGGCCGGGGTGAAGACGACCCGCCGCTCGCTGGGCGAGTGGCCGGTCAGGGTGACGGTGGGGCCGTGGGTGGGCAGCGCCGGGTCCGGGAACCCGGCGGGCACCGGCCGCAGTCCAGCGGAGCGCCGGTCCACGCCGGTGAATTCGGGCGGGAACGGGGCCGCCTGCTCGATCAGCCGCCGGTAGAAGTCCATCCACTTCGCCTGGTCGAAGCCGACCGCGGCGATCACGCGGCCTTGGTACCCGTAGGCGGCGACGAAGCTGCGTTCCGTGAGCGCGCCCTGGGTCACGATGAGTTCGTCGGCCATCGACGGCGCCCCGACGGACTTGATGTTCACGCCGAACTGGGCCGACCAGAACGACGGCGTCCACAGGTGCGGTCGCCGCTGCGATCCGGCGCTGATCATGTTGTGCGCGGCGATCTCGGCCTGCGCCACGGCGTTGCCCCAGTGCTCCAGCGAGAGGAACTGGTACCCGAACAGCGGGTGCGGGGTCCGGGCCACATCGCCCGCCGCGAACACGTCGTCGGTGACGATGCCGTGGACGTCGAAGGCGCGGCACCCCGTGTCGCAGGCGACCCCCCTCGGGCCCGCCGCCAGGCCGGATCCCTCCAGCCACGCCGTGTTGCGCACCGCGCCCAACGCCACCACGGCCACTTCCACGTCGAGCACGGTGCCGTCGGACAGGTGAGCGCGCTTGAGCCGACCGCCGGGGTCGCCTTCCAGCGCGGTCACCATGACCCCGCAGCGGAGGTCGACCCCGTGTTCGCGCTGCAGTTGCGCGGCCACGTCGCCGACCACCCCGCCGAGCGCCCCCACCAGCGGCGATTCGCCGCGCTCCGCGACGGTGACCTGGAGCCCCCGCTCCCGGCAGGCCGAGGCGATCTCCGAGCCGGTGAAACCGGCGCCGATGATCAGCACCCGGCTCGGCCTCCTGGACAGCAGCCGGTCGAGCCGGTCGGTGTCTTCCCTCGTGCGCAGCACGCACACACCGTCCAGCGCGGCCTCGGTCTCGTGCGGCCACGGCCGGGAGCGCACGCCGGTGGCGATCAGGAGGCGGTCGTACTCGACGTCCTCCCCGTCGGCCAGCCGGACCCGCCTGCGGTCGCGATCGAGTCCGGTCGCGGCGACGCCCAGCCGCCACTGCGCATCGATGGCGCGCCGCCGGGGAAGCGCGGTGTCCTCCGGCAGCGCCCGGCCGATCAGCACCTGCTTGGACAGCGGGGGCCGGTCGTACGGCTCGTGCGGCTCGTCCCCGATCAAGGTGAGGGAACCGGTGAAGCCCTCCTCGCGCAGTTGTTCGGCGGCGCGCAGCCCGGCCAGCGAAGCGCCGACGATCACGATGCGGCCTTCTTCGCGGAGCGCCTTCAGGAAGCTTTCAGCGGTCATCGCCGCTCGTCTCCCGGGACGTGTCGAGGCGGTCCACCAGAATCGCCTGGACCGGGCAGGCGGCAGCCGCGCGCAGCACGTCGTCGCGGTGCATGTCGTCGACGCGCGGTTGGTACAGCAACGCTTCTTCGCCGTGCAGCGCGAAAACCTCTGGTGCCATGAACACGCACTGGGTTCAGATCGACGACGATCCTCATCCTGACCTCGCCTCCTCGACGTCAGCGGGTCGCACCCCCGTCCCATGCTGACCGAGGCCAGCCGGAACCGCATGATCACGAGTGTCACCGCCCATCCGATTGCGGGCGGTGACCCGATCAAGAACTTGACCGGCCCCACTCCTGCATGGCTGACCAGCCGCAACGATGCTTGCGAAGCCGTCATGCTCCTTCGCTAGTTCGACCGCAGTGGTCAGGACGCAGGTTTCGCAGCCGATGCGGGGGCGGGAGGGGTCGCCTCCGACGAGTTGTCGGCACATGGTCAGCACCGGTCCGGTCTTGGGGCGGACGATGTGAACGGTGCCCTGTCCGTCGGTCCAGCGGTCGTCGCCGAGCATGTCAGTCTCGTTTCTTCTTCTCGAATTGGGCGCAGTGGTCGCGGACCCATTTCCTGGCGCGTTCGGTGAGCGCGGTGGGGTCCCAGGTGGTGTCGATCTCGACGGTCCACGGGAGCGCCGACGACGCCTACCTGTGGGGACTGCCAGGTGTCCACAATCGACGGACCAGGCAGGTGGCTGCGCGCGGCGCGGGAAGAAGCTGACGTAAGCCTCACTCGGATGGCCCAACTAACCAGTTTCTCGAAGTCATATCTGGGCATGGTGGAGACGGGACAGTGGCCGTGCTCGCCGGATATCGTGCTCGCATAGGAAAGAGTTTTTGGTCCGATTGGGGACGATATGTGGCGCCGGAGGAACATCACGCACCCACGGGTAATGCAGACCAAGAGAGCTGGCCTCGCGGAGCTTCTCCACTCGGTGGATCAGGGGCATCCGGGTTCGTTGCTCGACACACCCACATCGCTTGCCGCTGATGAACTGCTGGCGGCGCAGGTGTCTCCCAAAGGCGTGGAACACCTGCGGAACTGGATGTCCGAAGGGAAGACCGCGACGCTTCGGGTCAACTCACTTAGCATTCTCGCCCGCAGGAGTGACCGCGGAGATGCACTGAAGATCATTGAAGTGCTGGAATCCGACGAGCGAGTCCGAATGTTGAGCCTGGCATCGACGGTGTCGCGGCTGATGCAGTACGACTGGAAGACCTGCCGGAGTATCGCCCGCGAGCCCGGCTCCGCTCCTGATCCGGTACGTCTCGCCAAGCGCCTGGCCAAGGATGCCGTTGACGTCAAGGATGCTGAGGCGCGGTGGTGCGGTGCCTACCTGCTCCGCGAACTGGTCCCGGTGCTCGCGCGCTAGCGATTTCCGGGGTTGTGCATGTCGGTGACGGACTCGGCGACGCCAGCACAGCCTCGAACGCCAGCTGCCGCCAGGCGGAATCGTGAACCGCTCGGTGATCCTGCGGACCCGCAAGCGAGTGGGTCGGCTGATGCACCCGGACGGCCACTGCACCGGCGAGGTCCTCCCGCTCTCCGGGCCGCTGACCGACCCCCGGGCCGAAAGCCGGGCGCGGGTGCGGAAATCCCGTACCCGCGCCCGGGGCGGTCAGACCTGCTCGGCGCCGCGCCGGCCGTTCTCGATGACGAAACGGGCGCGGTCGCGCACGGGCGAACCGGGCGTCTCGACGTAGTCGATGACGCGGAAGTCGGCCGTCCACTCCGAGTGGGTGATGGTGTTGCGGACGTAGCCGCGATTGCGGTTGATGAACTTGATGTGCGGGTTCTCCTGGAGCTGGACCGCGTCGGTGGGGTTCTGGTCGACGCCGTTGCCGTTCGAGGTGATCGAGGTGCCGACCAACTCGGTGGCCACGGTCACCGAGGCCGGGTCGTCGAAGTCGGCCTTGACGTCGGCGACATAGTTGGCGTGCACGTCGCCGGTGATCACGACCGGGTTGGAAGCCTTGGCCAACTGGTCGCGCACGAGGTTGCGCTCCACGACGTAGTTGTCCCAGGCATCATCGCTGAAGGAATCGGCGTCGCCCGCGGTGAAGTCGCGCTGCGAGAAGAAGACCTGCTGCGCCAGCACGTTCCAGCTGGCGGTCTGGCCGCCCAGGTTCCCGAACAGCCAGTCGCGCTGGTCGGTCCCCAGGATCGTGCGTGCGGGATCCAGGCGCTTGGCCTGGTCCTGGAAGTCGCGGTACTGGCGCGTGTCCAGCAGGTGGAAGTCAACGAGGTCGCCGAAGGTCAGCCGGCGGTGGATGCGGATGTTCGCGCCCGACGGGCGCTGCGTCGCGCGCAGCGGCATGTTCTCGTAGTAGGCCTGGAACGCCTCGGCGCGGCGCTGGCGGAAGACCGCCGGATCCTGGTCGGGCTCGTTGTCCGGCTGGGAGCGGTCGCCGGCCCAGTTGTTCTCCACCTCGTGGTCGTCGAAGACGACCGCCCACGGGAAGGCGGCGTGCGCGGCCTGCAGATCCGGGTCGGTCTTGTACTGGGCGAGCCGCGTGCGGTAATCGGCGAGGCCGAAGATCTCGCGCGCGGGCACGTGCGGGCGGCCGATGCTGCCCTTGGCCGGGCCCTCGTAGATGTAGTCGCCGAGGAAGGCGACCAGGTCGAGGTCTTCCTCGATCATGTGGGAGTAGGCGCTGAAGTGGCCGACGGGGTAGTTCTGGCAGCTGGCGAAGGCGAACGCGAAGCGGTCGAGCCGCGCGCCGAAGCGCGGCGCGGTCTTCGTGCGGCCGACCCGGCTGAGCTCGTCCCCGACCCGGAAGCGGTAGAAGTACTCGGTGCCGGGTTCCAGGTGGTCGAGCTCGACGTGTACCGAGTGCGCCGATTCCGGCCGGGCCAGTTCGGTTCCGGCGGCCACGATGCGGCGGAACCGCTCGTCGGTGGCGACCTGCCAATGCACCGGCACGACCCGGTTGGGCATGCCGCCGAGCCCGTCTTCGGCGAGGGGTTCGGGGCCAACCGGGTCCACAGCACGACGCCGGAGGGCATTGGGTCACCGGAGGCGACGCCGAGCAAGAACGGCTCGCGGATCGGCCCGGCGCCCGCGCCGGGGGCGGCGCTGGCGACGGCACCAAGACCGGTGCTGCCCAGCGCTGCCGCGCCGAGGGCTGCCGTGCCGGCTAACAGGACCTTGCGACGGGACGGGGTCGCTTCGCTGAGGCCAGGATTCTCTGACATGTGCCACCTGTTCGGAAGTGCGCGTCCGCGCGGAGGGCGTCCACACAGGATCGGAAATTCGGACGAACGGTAGTTCCGCCAGATGACCTACAGGCGAACCAGCGCTGACCCCGCGATGTACCTTGAAGGGTGGGGGAATGGGCATCGCGCCATCAGCGGGCAACCCTCAAGATCGTCGGTGGCTTATCCGCTGGCGGGCGCGTCGATGTCCGGCGAGATGCCGTTCTTGGCGCGGTCCACCGACTCCTCGGAGCAGGTCGGCCGGGGTTCTCGGTGGCCAGCGCCCGGTTGAGGGCGACGAACGAGCGCATCCGCCGCTCGTAGGCGGCGAACGCGGCGGCGTGATCGACGACAGATCGGCTCAACTCCGCCAGTTGTCGAGGCCCAGGAAGTTGGTCGTCGGGAAGATCGCCATGTACTGGCCGAGGTGCTTGCTGAACTGCTGCTCCGGCCCGAAAGCCCGGCGGCCCACGGCGGAGTGCGCGCTGTCCGCGCCGATCACGAAGTCGCGCGCAATCCGCCATCAGCGGAGGGGCACCACTCGGGGCTGCCGCAAGCGGCGTAGTCGCCTTAGCCCATCCGCGCAACCGGGACCGCCTCGGGTTCTCAGCGGTCTTCTCGCGAGGACTGCCCGGACGCCGCTGGTCATTCACAAGCCGGGATCCCGGAGTCGAGAACGCCGTTGGGGTTCCGCTACCCGCACCGCAACGCAAGAAGATGCTGGAAAACGCTCATCGTGACCGGCTCCGTCCTTTCCATTGTGGACCGCGTGGTACGGTTCGGACCGACGCTTCCTGCGGTCGAGTCGTAGGCGTGGGGTGAGTTCGTCGAGAACCGGGTTCTCCGTTTGCGCCGGTCCGCAGGGGCGTCGGGATCAGCGAGACCCTTGAAGGGCGGGGAGAGCTCGGGTGGCGGCAGTAGCGTCATTTTTGCCGACACGGTCGCTTGTGCGGGCGTTCTAGTCTGTTCAGCTGGGGTGTCGTCGACCGGGAGGCGTCGACGAATTCCGTTCCGCGGCCGACCGTTGGCGCATTTCCAATGGCGGTTGTCGTCCGGGTGTCCCGCGTGCTCGCTGCGGATATGTTCAGGAGGAGGCTTTTCGATGGATTCCGCCGAGAATTCGCTTGTGCGCCCGTTCCAGGTGGAACTTGGTGGGGTTGTCGATCTGCTCAGCCGGCACATTTACTCCGGCGCGCAAATCTATCTGCGCGAGCTGCTGCAGAACGGGCGCGATGCCGTCGCCGCTCGCGCCAAGCTCCCCGGGCAGCCCGACGGGGGCTCTCTCGAGATCTACCCGGTCGGCACGGCCCCGGATGCGCCGGAGGCGTTCGTCTTCCGCGATGCCGGGCTCGGGTTGAGCGCCGCCGAGGCCGGCGAGCTGCTGGCTACGGTGGGGAAGAGCTCCAAGCGCGACGATGTGCTGAGCCTCCGCGACGAGAACTACCTGGGGCAGTTCGGCATCGGCCTGCTGAGTTGCTTCATGGTCTGCGACCGGATCGTCGTCCGGAGTCGTTCGGTGCACGGGCATCCGCCGGTGGAGTGGGCGGGATCTGCCGACGGGACCTTCTCCATCCGGGAGCTGTCCGAGGACGAGGCGGACGGGTTGCCGATCGGGACCGAGGTGCGGCTCACGCCGCGGCCGGACGACGCGGCCTTGCTGGCGAGCGACCGGGTTGCGGAGCTGGCCCGGCGGTTCGGCCGGTACCTGCCGGTGGAGGTGCGGGTCTGGCGCGCGGACCGCAGTTGGGAGTCGGTCAACGAACCGGCGCTGTTCTTGCCACCGGACCGGCCGTCGGACGAGCGGTCGGCCGTCGAGGCATTGGAAGACCTCGGCGCGCGGCTGATCGGCAACCGTCCACTTGAGACGATCGAGCTGTCCGTGCCTGCTACCGGAACGCACGGCGTGGCGTATGTGCTGCCGTATGCGCCGCCGCCCGGTTACCGCCGCAGCGGTCGGCTCTACCTCGGCCGGATGCTGCTGGGCGAGGACATGTCGGAGCTGCTGCCCGACTGGGCGTATTTCGTGCGCTGCATCATCAACACCGATGGGCTGCGCCCGACGGCGTCCCGCGAGCAGCTGGTCGCCGACGAGGCGCTGGAGTACACCCGCGAGGAGCTGGGGAAGGCCCTGCGGCGGTGGATCGTGCGGCAGGCCACCACCCGGCCGGCCCGGTTCCAGCGGTTCGTGGCGGTGCACCAACTGGGGCTGAAGTCGATGGCCGTCCACGACGACGGCCTGGCGGCGGCGGTGCTGCCCTGGCTGACCGTCGAGACCTCGGCCGGCCGGAGGACCGTCCGCGACTACCTCGAGCAGTCCCGGCACGTCCGCTATGTGGAGACGGTCGACGAGTTCCGGCAGATCGCGGCGGTGGTCTCCGCCGACCAGCCGGTGATCAACGGTGGCTACACCTACGAGTCGGACCTGCTGCGGCGCCTGCCGCACCTGATCACCGACGTCACCGTGGAGCAGATCCACGCCAGCTCGATCCTGGACGAGCTCGGCCCGCCGCCGCTGGACGACCGCGACCGGACGAGCGCCCTGGAGCGGCGCGCCGCTGCGGTGCTTGCCGGGCTCGGCTGCGATGCGCTGGTCCGTTCCTTCCGGCCGGACAACGTGACGGCGTTGTACGTGGCCGATTCCGCCGCCATCCGCCGGATCGAGCGCACCGAAGTGCGCGACTCGGCGCCCTCGGTGTGGGCGGACGTGCTCGGCGGGGTGGACGAGATCATGACCGGCAAGGCAGCCCTCGCCCCGCGCAGCACCACCGCGCAGCTCTGCCTGAACTGGCTGAATCCGCTGATCCGGCAGTTGTCCAAGGTGGACGACCAGCTCGTCTTCGACCGCAGCATCCGGCTGGTCTACATCCAGTCCCTGCTGGCCGGCCACCGGCCGCTGTCGAGGAGCGACCGGACCGTGATGACCACAGCGATGAGCGACCTGATCCAGCTCAGCGTCGGCGTCACGGGCTGACGATTGCCAATATTCCCAACGTTTCGAGCACGAGAGGTGGCACCGTTGTCTGACGCCGTGACCGAGATCGAGCGGTTGCTGGAGGAGAGCGAGGTGATTCCGTACGGCCCGGAGGAGTCGGCGATGGTCGCCGATGCCGTCCGGCTCGCGCAGGACGCGGGTGAGGACGATCTGCTCTACGTGGCGCGGATGCGGCAGATCGCCAGCGCGTCGATGACCGGCGACAGCGACACTATGTTCACCGCGTTCTCCTGGTGCCTGGGGCAGCACGACTCCGACCCGGCCAGGTTCCCGAGCGAGATCGACGACATGGACCTGCTCTGGTACTACAAGTGGACGTCCGAGGCGGTCGCCCTGAACCCGGCCTTCCCGCAGAGCCAGGTCGACCAGGTGCTCGACGACATGGAGCGGCGTTACCGCAGGGCCGGTCTCGGGCTGTCCGGCGTCTGGCAGGCGAAGATGTCCAATGCCGCCGCCGCGGGGCGGTTCGACGACGCGGCACGGTTCCGGGCGGCTCGCGAGGAGCTCCCGCGGGACGACTACAGCCACTGCGACGCGTGCGTCCGCAGCGACGACGCCGACTTCTTCCGTCGCTCCGGCGATGAGGCGACCGCGTTGAAGTTGTTCGACGAGATCATCGGGAAGAACGTGTCGTGCGGTTCGGAGCCGGCTCGGGCGCAGGGCGCGGCGTTGCTGCCGCTGCTGCGCGCCGGCCGGTTCGACGAGGCCAGGTGGCACCACTTCCGAAGCTACCGCGCGGCGGCGGCCGACCCTGACGGGTTCGGAATCCTGGCCAGCCACCTGGTCTTCCTCGCGGTGACGGGAAACGCGGAACGCGGTCTTTCGCTGCTGGAGCGGCACATCGGCGACCTGCCGAAGGATCCGCTGGACGTGGCCCGGCGCTTCTACGCGCTGGTGTCCTACGGCGTGCTGCTGGACGCGGTGGCCCGGACCGGGCACGGCGAGATCGAGGTCCGGGGCAGCGATATCCCGGATGTGGCGGCGATTTTCGGTACCGAGACCCGGCGGCGCACCGTCGCCGAACTGGCCGCGGGCTCGTGGCGGTTAGCCGCAGAAATCGCCGAGTGCTTCGACGCGCGCAACGGGAACCAGTACTTCGCGTCGGAGATCGAGCGCGCCCGCGCCTTCGCGGACGAGCACCACGACCTGCCGATCGAGCACCAGACGTTCGTGCCGACGGAGATGACCGAGCCGCCTCAGCCGCAGACCGCGGCAGAAGGCCTGGAACTGGCGCGGGAAGCGATCATCGTCAAGAACGATCCGGATGCCGCGCTGGCGCTGCTGGGGGAATTCGACGACCTGCCCGAGCCCGAGCTGCAGCCCCGGCTCTACCGCACCGTCCTGACGATCTGCCGCGCCCGGGACGACCGGGACGGGGCGTTGGAAGCCGTCAAGGCCCGCACCGAGGCCCTGCGGGCGCAAGGCCTGGTGCAGCTAGCGGACGTCGAGGACGAGCTCGGGTTAGCGCTGTACCCGCCGTTCAACACCGATGAGGAAGCGAGGCTCCGCGCAGTGCTGGACCGCGCCGACCTGGAAGCGGCGACGTGGGTCGAGGTCCTGGTCTCGTTGGCCGGGTTGCTGGGCTCCACCGAGCATCCGGACGAAGCGCTGGAGCTGGCGCGGGAAGCGGTCGGGCTCGCCGAATCCGCGGAGCTGGACCAGCTGTCGGGGGCGCGCTACCTGCTGGCCCAACTGCTGCTGCAGGCCGGTCAGCCGGAGACCGCGGCCGAGGCCCTGGACGCCGTGTTGGCGGTCGAGGCGGAACGGGTCTGGCGGATCCGGGTGCTCGACATGCGGGCGCGGCTCGCCGGCGGCCTCGGCCAGTTCGACGCCGGTGCCCGATTGGCCGATGAGCTGCTGGACCTGCTGACCACGGCCGGATACCGCGACGGTGCTTCTGCCGCGGCCATGCTGGCCGCCCACCTGCTGGCCGACGGCGGGCAACCGGACGAGGCGGTGAACCGCGCGCAGGTCGCGGTGCGGCACGCGGAGCTCGGCGACACCGAAGGCCTCAACGGGCACCGGTTCTGGCTCGGCCGCTTCCAGCTGCAGTCCGGACAGCCGGATCTGGCGGTGGAATCACTGGGCGATGCGGTCGCGGGTTACGACCGCGGCGAAGCCGAGGAGGCCGCCGGCCTGGAGGCGCGGTACTGGCTGGGCATCGCTGCCGGCCGGGCCCAGGACTTCCGCACCTCGTACCAGGCGCTCGTCCAGGTGGCGACCGGGGCCGAAGAGTCGGCGGAGGAGTCGCTGGTCGAGCTGGCGGTCCGGTCCTACCTGGAGCTGGGCAACCTGCTGCTCGCCGTCGAGGAAGCCGACGCGGTGGGCAACTACGAGACCGCGCTCCAGCTGGCCCGGAAGCACGAACGGCGCGAGCTGATCGCCGAGGCCCTGCACCACCTCGGCCAGGCCAAGATGAAGTTCGGTGACGAGACGGGGCTGGCCGATCTCGATGCCGCGATCGCGGTCGGCCGGGAGGCGGAGCTGGACTGGTTCATCGCCGACGTGACCGATACGAAGGCGCGAGTGTTGGCCGCGCTGGAGCGGGTGGAGGAGGCGGTCTCGCACGCGCTGACCGCAGCCGACGGCTACGCGGCGGTTGGTGACGAGGGTTCGGCGGCGCTGGCCGAGCTACTGGCGGGCCGGGTCCTCGCCGAAGCCGGTCGGTCCGCCGAGGCCGTGGGTTTGTACCGGGCGTCGCTGCGGTGGCTGCCGGTGGGAACCCCGGCGCACACCGGCGTGTCCCTCGAATTCGGGGAACTGCTGGAAAAGCTCGGCCAGACGACGGAGGCCGCGAAGGTTCGTGCCGACGTCGCCGAGTGATAGGCGCGTAGCGCGGGGCCCGGCTTCCGGCTCGGAGGGGGCGCCCCTATAGCAATGTCCACAGTGGATCAGGGTGGACATAGTTGTTATTTATCAAGGAGTTTCGCGCCTTCCTGAACAAGCCGGTCCTGAGGTTGGGCAGCGGCAAAGCCCGCTCGGTGCGGGTGGATCTGGTCACGATTCCGAAGGCGCAGTCCGCTCCGACCGTGGACGGCGTGGACGACGACGGCGAGCACACAAGCCCGGAGCTGGACCTCTCCTCGCTTTGGGAGGGAACCCTGGCTTGGTCGTAAACCGGTGCTGCCGGACACTGCGGCGAAGAGCTCGCTGATCGTGCTTGGCGCTGCCGGGATCTGAGCCGGCCTCCGCACGGACCGGACCAAGCACTCGCCCGTTGTGAGCGCTGCAGGTGGTCACGCTCGAGCCAGCCTGGCGGTGGGATTCCGGGCCGATCTCATCGCATTCGCGGACGATGCGCTCGCAGTTCCGGAGGCGGATCTGCCGCAGCTCAGTGTCCTCGACGAACGACCGACCTACCACGCCGCCGACCTGCAGCCAGGGTGGTCCGCGAGTGCTTTTCGGCGCTGTAGCCGACGAAAAGCACGCACGGACCCCCTCGGCGGAGCGGCTCAGGACTTGGCGGGGCCGTAGGTCAGGTGCACAACCCCGTTCTGGAACGCTTCCTGCGCGGCCAGTGCCAGCGGGATGCGCTGCGTGCCCTCGGGGAACAGCTTCGCCCCCGAGCCCAGGACGACCGGGTAGACCAGCAGGTGCAGTTCGTCGATCAGGCCATCGGCCAGCAGCGCGCGCACCAGGGTGCCGCTGCCGCTGATGTAGATGCCGTCGGTCTCCTCCTTCAGCTTGCGGATCGCCTGCAGGTCGTAGGCCCCGAACACCGTCGAGTTCTGCCATTCGCCGGCGGAGGTCAGGGTGGACGACACCACGTGCTTCGGGGAGTCGTTGAAGAACGGCGCGCCCGGATCGTCCTCGGCAGTGCGGCCGGACCAGGCCGGGGCGAACATCTCGTAGGTGGTGCGTCCCAACAGGATCGCCGAGCTGGACTCCGTCAGGTGGCCGATCGACTCGCCCATTTCGTCGGTGAAGCCGTATTCGGCGGTCCAGCTCGGGTTCTCGAACACGCCGTCGAGGCTGACGAACTCTTGAACGCGGATCTTGCCCATCGGTGGACTCCTGTCTCGGCGACGACGCGCAGGTCCGGGCCGAGCGCTCCTCGCCCGGTGCCGACCCCCGCAGCCGATCATCCTGTTGTTCCGGTTTGGCCGATAGTGACTGAAGCAGATCCGCGAACTCATCGGTATCCGGCGAAGTTCCCGCGCGGAGTGCGCGAGGTCACTCGGGTGCTGCCGACGGCCGTCGACCGAAAATCCGCTCGGTTGAGTGGCAAGACCTTGCCACGCTGGGGGAATGCGCTCCGCTGGCGGTGTTGGACGCCGCGACTGCGGGGTTGTGGGCCCTGGGCGCGCTGCCCAGGTCTGGCGAATGCGGTAGTACTCGGCGTGTCGCCGGATTCGCAGGGAGAAAGCGCATGACAGCCGCGGACGTGCCCTTCTCGATGTATCCACGGACCACCGCCGTGCGCATCCGAGATCTGATGCGACGATGCGCGATCACCCACGACCACGCCGAACGGGCCGCCCTGCTGGAGAGGCTCGCCGCCGAACTGGACCGGGCCGCGCGAGACCTGCTCGACAACCGACCGACCGAGGAGTGCAGCCGACGTGAGCTGGCGGCGGGCCTGCACGGCCAGGCCGGCATGGTCCGGTTCTTCGCCGACCTCGAACGTCGTGATCGCGCCAGGCAGGCCTTCGATCCCGCGCATCCGCGGGTGCGCTACCCGTGACGCCGATCGAAGAGCCGGCTGGCGAGCGTCAGCAGAAACCGCGCGGCGGCCAGAACGGTCCGGACCGGATCACCCGGCTCGGCGCACCGGGCTCATCGGGCGCGGGGAGGGCGCGAAGCGCGTCGATGGCGGCGGTCAACGAGCCCGAGGATTGCCAGACGACCCCTCCGCGCGTGCCCGGCGAGTCGACGCGCAGCCGAACCGCGAGGGCCTCGCGGCGATCGACGATCCACAGCGCATCGCTGTACTCCGGCCAGTTCAGCACACCGACGAGCCACTCCGGGCGCCCGGCCGTGTCGGTCAGGTACCAGAAGGTCCACAGGGCGTGCGAGAGCCCGATCAGGACAGCGAGCTCCGGGTAGAGCTGCAGGGCCTCGTCGATGCTGGTCACGGATCGGCATCTTTCGTGACGTTCGGGCGTCTGGGTAGCAGATCCGATGGCGCGTCGCTACCTGCCGCCCTTATGGGTGATACGCCGGAGTTCTCGATCGGTATCGGGGGCGGGGATCCTCGGCGGTGGATCTCATGTCCGAATCTGTAGGTTATATGCCGTTGTGGTCATGTGGACGGCGGGCCGGAAACCCTGCCCCGGCGGATCGGGACCGTCGTCGTGCCCGGGCGACGCGACTGGCCGCAGGCAGTTGCCAACCGGGAACTGGTCGCCCTCGCGGCAGGTCTCGCGCGTCGAACCGCACGCCTGACCTCCGTGTGCGCCGGGGCGTTCGTGCTGGCCGCGACCGGCGCGCTGGACGGCCGACGAGCCGCAACACACTGAGAACTCACCCGGAAACTGGCCAAGGCCTTCCCGGAGGTGCGGGGCGAGGCAGATCCGGTGTTCGTTCGCGACGGCAACGTCACCACGTCGGCCGGGGTCACCGCCGGTATCGATCTGGCGCTCGCGCTGGTCGAAGAAGATCACGGAGCCGACCTGGCCGGCCGCGTGGCAGCCGCTCAGCCGTGCAGTAGCCCTGGGCGCTTGCGCAACGGTCTGGGCGCCTACCAGGTCGATTGCGGGCAGGCGTTCTTCGGCGCGAAGGGGCCGTTGTTGTTGAAGGCGTGTCCGGCTAAGCGCTCTCCCATGCGGCGTTGGCCCGCCGCGTCCGGGTCGAGCTGGTCGGGCAGCGGTAGTTCCTCGAAGTCCGGTTCTCCGTAGCGGGCGCGACCGTCCAGGTAATGGAGGTTCGGGTCGTCGGTCGCTCGTTGTGCGGTGATTCGGGAGAGTCCGTCCCGGATGACGTTGAGCGTCAGCCGCCCTACGGCCCGGTCCGACGGGGTGCCGAAGCCCGGAACGCGGTCACCCGACCACTTTGTTCAGGAATCCGGTCAGGTTGGCCGTGGTCCGCTCGACCTTCTCCGCCAACGTGAGCGACTCGTGGAGCCGCTCGCCGGAGGCGACTTCCTTCTTTCCGCGCAGGTAGAGCGAGCAGGCCAGGTCGGTGCAGATGTAGGAGCCGACGGAGTTGCCCTGTTGCCCGGCCCGCCCAGCCCTGCGGGCGGTCATCAGCGAGACGCCGTCTCCGGTGTGCGTGGTCAGGCACAGCGAGCACATGCTGCGCCGCAGATGTCTGGCATGCGGCGCAGCCAGCCGCAGCGCGACGCCCACCAACCCGTCGCCGGACTCGGTGACGAGGTAGGCCCGCTGCGGCGCGGCGGGATCCCGCCACCCGAAGAAGTCCAGGTCGTCCCACGGTTGCGCGGCCAGGTCCCGGGGGACGGGCAGGCGTTTGGCCTCGCCTTTGGTGCAGTTGACGAACGATGCGCGGATGTCGCGCTCGGTAGCAGGCCTCATAAATATGAAGCTACCCCTTCTAGAGTTTTACCACGAATCATTTAGTTGTAACCTAGGAGCCCTAGGAAAGGGGTGCGGATGGCACGCGCGGGGTTGAACGCCGAACGCCTGACCCGGGCTGCGGCGGAACTGGCCGACGAGGTCGGCTTCGCGAACGTGACCGTTTCGGCGCTCGCGCGCCGATTCGGCGTCCAGGACGCGAGCCTGTATTCGCACATCAGGAACGTGCAGGATCTGAAGGCCGGGGTGGCGGCGCTCGCCCTGGCGGAGCTCGCCGACCGGGCCGCCGGCGCGCTGGCCGGTCGCGCGGGCAAGGACGCCCTCGTCGCCTTCGCCAACGCCTACCGCGATTACGCCAACGAGCACCCGGGGAGGTTCGCGGCAGCGCAGATCGAGCTCGACGCGGAGACGGCGGCAGCCAGTGCGGCGCGTCGGCACTCGGAGATGACGCGGGCGATCCTGCGCGGCTACGACCTGTCGGAGCCCGACCAGACGGATGCCGTGCGGCTGCTGGGCAGCGTCTTCAGCGGGTACGTGAGCTTGGAGGCGGCGGGCGGGTTCCGCCACCACCCGCGCGAGGCGGACGCCTCCTGGTCCAGGGCCTTGGACGCCCTCGACGCCGTCCTCCGGAACTGGCCGCCCGCTTCGTGATTCGTGCCAGCCAGTCGAGGCCGAGCATGCGGATGCAGCGGTTGATCGCGTCCGACTCGCCCTTGATCGAGACGTCGCCCGGTGGCAATCGCTTCGAGCAGGGCCAGCATCCGGGCGCCGACCCAGATGAACATGTCGGCGCATTTGACGACGAGATCCGGTTCGGCGCCGCTGACTTGCTGGAACGACACCTACCCGTCCTGGACCTCGATCGTGACCGTCTCGTCGCCGCCCGGAACTCGTAGCGCTGGTCGGCATCGGGGATCTCGGACTCGGTGATCATCGACTGCACGGCCAGGAAGCCCCACTCGGCGCGCTTCGTGCCGATGCATCAACTCGCCGACCGCGACCGAACGGCGGGTTGGCGCCTCGAGCATTTCCAGTCCCTGCCAGCGGTTTCGGCGTCCCGGACTGCCGCAGCGAGGACGTCCATCGCGGGATCGGGCGCGATGAGCGACAAGGCTCCGCCTGCGTGCCCACGGCGTTTGCTGCCAGGCGAGCCAATTCTCGGCCGCACGGTCGAAACACCACGCGGCTTTCCTGTGAGGAGGAGGAATCAACATCATGACGCCTCATGCAGTGGTGGCAGGCGATCTCGCTTCACCAGCGGATAGCGACGTCGTTGAGACCCCTCCGTCTGCCCCGCGCAGCGGAAGGGGATAGGCGTACACCTGATCAGGATAGGGAGCGTTTCGGGGTGTGGCCGCGCACTTGGCGCAGCACACCGCGTTTGAGGTGGTCGCCTCAAGGCGCCGCTGGCGGACCCGCGCTCGTGGTGGCGCCGCCGGGACTGGCACGGTCGGCGTCAGCTGGCACGACATTCAACCGCGACTTCGGAGCCGAGAACGAGGAGCGCGCGCAGGCTCCGGGGGTGTCGGTGTTCGTCCGGGAGGATGCGCTGGTGCGCTACTTCTACAGCGGTCGCCCGGACCTCTCGCCGCGCCAGTCCGAGCGCGGCATCGATCTGCTGTCGCCGGTGTGGCAGGTGCTGGACCTCCCCGGCGGCCGGGGCGACTGGTACGGCCAGCAACGACTACATCCCGGACGCCCACTCCTGACCGGTCAGCGTGGCTTGCGGGATTCCGTTCGTCCGGGGCGACGACTTGGCGTGCGTCGGCGCGGCTCGGCGTCACCAGACACACCGGACTTGCCGGGCTTACGGGAGGACTGATCACCGCCGTCATCCGCGGCCTCGGCTGCGGCCTCGGTTTCGCGTTCCTGCTGCATGCGGCGCTGGCGCGCGCCCTGTGTGAGCTCGGTCCCGAGAGTGTCGAGCCGTTCGTTCCAGAACCCTCGGTACCGCTCCAGCCACATGTCGACATCCTTCAGCGGAGTGGCGTCAACGGCGTACAGGCGCCGCGTCCCCTCCGCCCGGACTGTGGCGAACCCGTTCTCACGCAGGACACGCAGATGCTGCGACACCCCCGGCTGGGAAATGCCGAACTCCTCCTGCACGACAGTGCTGATCTGACCCGCGGCCAGCTCGCCGTCGGCCAGCAGATCCAAGATCCGGCGACGAACCGGATCGCCGAGTACGTCGAACGCGTGCACGGACAAAGTCTATGCGACCAGCTTATATAATTCAATCTTGATAATTCCGCCCGTGTCTGGTGACCTGCGCGAAGGCGGGCACTACGGTCTGGAGGGCAACGCGAACGGCGAGATCCTCCGTTGCGAGCCGCCGAGACTGCTGGGGCTGCAATGGATTCCGCCCGGCGGTGGGCGCCACGACCAGGTCGAGATCCGCTTGGTGCCGGAAGGCTCGGACGCCACGCTGCTGGAATTGGAGCACGCCGCGGTCGCGGACGTCTTCCGCACCGACCCCGACACGGGTTGCTACGGGGCGGCATCGGTTGGGAGGGGCCGCTGCACTTCCGAAATCGAAGCAACGTCGGACTGACGCTCTCCAGACGGTTCCCCGACTTCCGCCGCTCGATGTCTCCTGCGGACCAGTAGTGCATCGGCAACCGGCCGGGAAGTCTTCCGTGGGTGCCTCCCGTTCGGACGTCCGCACCTGCCGGGTTTCCGCTGTGATGCTGGCAGATTCCGCTTGTGGATCAGCATCGATGCGACGGCCAAGGTGAAAGTCGCCAACATCGCCGAGGCGAACAGCGCGGCCGAGGCGAACAGCGCGGCCGAGGCGAACAGCGCGGCCGAGGCGAACAGCGCGGCCGAGGCGAACAGCGCGGCCGGGGCGTTCGTGGCAAAAGCCTGATCGAAGACCCACTACAGGCCGTCGCGGGCTTCAACACGCGCGAGTTCCAGTGCGAGCCGCGCGTCACCCCGAGCGGCTGCTTGCGCGATGACGTCTCGTGCGGGCAGCGGGAGCGGTCACGACGACGTCGGCGAGCCTGGCTTTGTAGAGCACGGTGGTTCCGATCCCCGCTCCGATGGCGAAGGGCATCGCGAAAAGCATGTAAATATGCGCGTATGACTATATATCGAGAACTCTGCTACCGGTCGAGCGGCTGTGGGCTGCGATTGAACCGCTCAGTGGTTGCACCATTACTGTCCGTGCTACGTTGCGTGACTGTTTCCACAGGTTACAGTTTGATCTCAATCTAATGGGGTACATTGCGACGGCATGAAACCCCCGAATTATCGACGCTCCGTAACTGCCCTGACTGCTCTCTTGATCGGTATCGGAACCGCCGCCGCATGGGCACCCGCAGCGGGCGCGGCTTCCTCGGTCGAAGACCAGGTCGTCAACCTCGTGAATGACAAGCGCGCCGACGCCGGCTGCAAGTCCGTTTCGGTGGACTCCCGGCTCTCCGCGTCCGCCAAGGCCCACAGCGCCGACATGGCCAAACGGGCCTACTTCGATCACACCACCCCCGACGGTGTGACCTTCTCGCAGCGCATCTCGAAGGCCGGCTACCCGTCGCCGGGCGCCGAGAACATCGCAATGGGCTACCAGACCGCACAAGAGGTCATGGACGGCTGGATGAAGTCCGACGGTCACAAGGCCAACATCCTCAACTGCTCCAACAAGACCATCGGCGTCGCCGTCGACACCGACGGCTACTACTGGACGCAGGACTTCGGACGCTGAGTCGCCCGGCGGCTGCCCGGCATGCGGCATACCGGCCGCTGATGATGTTGCCGCCAGTGGAGAAGCTGGCAGCCGCCTCGTTCGACGACGACCTCCGACGGCGTCGAAAGCTCACGAGCAGTTGCCGGCGATGGTGGTTAGACGCCGACCGGCGCTAGTGATGGCATGAGCACGCTGGACACTTCCATGAATTCACGGACGGCCGGGGATTTGCGGTGCTTGCGCAGCCGGATACGGAGATCGTTCACGGCATCCAGCGAGCGCGAAGACTGGACGGTTGCGCCGAGTGTGGCCGCCGTGATTGCGGCTGACGCGGTCGCCTGTAGGTCGTGTGCGTCCAAGGCCGCCCGAGCCTGCGCGGCGTGCGCGAGCGAGCCACGGCGGGCGCGGCCCTGCCGTTTCGCGTCTGCGATCGACCGACCGGCAAACTCGGATGCCTCGCGCGGGCGCTGTAGGTCACGGAAGGCGTGTGCGTATTCGCCGTTGAGGTACGCCACGTCAATGAAGCGCGCCCATGCCGGTTCTTCATCATGGTTGACGTTGGCGAACGCCTTTTCGGAGTGGCTTACGTTCCGTGCGGTCGCTTCCGCGTTGCCCATCGCGGCTTCAGCACGGGCTTCGAGCGCGTAGAGATCGGCGAGGCACGCGGGCGAGTGCCCACGGGCGAGACCGGCGCGTCCCGCCTTCGCGAGTTGCGCGCCTTGGTCGGGGCTTCCGGTGAGTGTCGCCTGATCAGACATACCGGCGAGCACGTGTGCGCCGAGCTCTGGCCGTCCGCACTCCTGCGCGAGTCGTAGCGACTGGATCAGGTATCGCTGGGCTAGGGAATGCTCGCCGTTGTCGAACGCCATCCACCCGAGTAGGTAAAGCTGTTCGGCAGCTGATTCGTACAAGGCACGCCCGTTCCCCGTACTCGGGTCGTTCGAGCGCAGCAGGGGCACGAGGTGTGACGTGAAGTACCCGGCGAGCTGGTGACGCGCATGGCCACCGCCTCGCATCACGTCAAGCTCTTGAAAAACGCCGAACGTGCGGCGGATAGCGTCGACCTGATTGCTGCCGATCTTGCGTGCCGTCTGGCCCGCCTCATCCAACGTCGCGAGCAGCCAGTCACGGCTAGGCGCGATCGACGCGGCCACGGTGAACAGTGCGCCACTGAGGAAACGTCGCCGTTCCATATCGTGCCTCCCTAGATCCGCTACGGCATCCACCGTAGCGGCCAGCGACGCGGAGTAGACAAGACCGGCATCGGACGCTCGGCGCACGGGTACTGGTGCCGTCTCTGCCTGGCGACAGGCCTGCGTGAGCGCGGCCCGTCGAGCGCGTATCTCGTGCTCATGGGTCTTGGCTTCGAGGTGACGATATGCCGCGACCAGCGCACCGTCCGCGCTGGTCAAATCGTCCGCTGCCTGCCAGAACCGCTCGTCAGCTCGCGCACGACCGGTCTCGATATGAGCGATGGTCGAACGATGGTAGGCCGTCTGCCGAGCCACGTCGGACTGCGTTAGCTCGGCTGCCTTGCGGAACGCGGCGAGACGCTGTCCAAGCGCGTGACGTAGTTCGACAATCGCGGTCGATTCCCGTGCCATACAGCTCCCGTCCCCGACCTGCTGACTGTGGTCCCGCAGCGTAGCCACACATGACTGCCAGTGTGGCAGTGCGACACACACGGTTACCAACACGACGCCAACACGGTTGCCTTCTCCGTAGGCGGGACAGGTGGTTGTCCCTACCGGTCACCAGTCCCGCTTCTCAGCTCACGGCACGGAAGGCGGTACGTGATGCGCTTGCGAATCAGCCACTCACGCCGGACACCGGCCCGATGCGACGGCAGGTGGCCGCGGTGGTGACTGCACTCGTGCTACTCGGTATGGCCGGCGCGCTTGGCCTGGTGTTCCTCGCGCACCGCGCGCGAACCCGAGGCAGCGGGGCGGACGCGCCGGACCGGCTGACCGTGGCGGAGCTGATACAGCGAATAGCGAAGGAAACCAGCGGCGATCGTGAAGGGCGGCATGCCGTACACAGCCGGGACACCGAGCGTCCGCATACCGGTCGGGACGCCGTCGGGGAATTCGCCACGGACGAAATCCCTATCCCTGTTCAGCGGGACAAGACGGAAATCATTGTCCTGCCGTTGGCTCGCCGCCGCTATGTGCCCGTGCCCTTGGTTCCACAAACGCGTAAGGATCACCGATGAACAGTATCGACGACGGACTACGAGCCTTGATCACACGAGGTTTCCGGTTTCAGCACGTGAAAGACGATCGCGGCGATGTGGCCGTGATCGTTGGGTCCTACGCGTGGGGCGAATTCGACGTGCACGATGTCGTGATCTCCTGCGACAGCCGTCAACTGACCGACCTTCCACCCGGCTCGAAAATCGGCACGTCCGCCGTGCGCCGCCGCGCACAACTGGCCCTGTACCGGCCCGATCTGGTCATCGAACGGGTGCGGGGTGGCATTGACAGCCGGATCAAGAAACTGGACGCCGGGGACTACGACGCCATCCTGTTGGCACGTACGGGATTGCAGCGGATCAACCTGGACGACCGGATCACCGAAGTGTTGCCGACCACGTGGGCCGACGGAGACACCCCGGCGATGGTGCCCGCCGTGGGCTCGGCCGTGATCGGGATACAAGCCCGCACAGCAGACGAACCGGTCATGCGACTACTCGACGAAATCAACCACCCGGACACCGCCCGCCACATCACCGCCGAGCGGACCATGCTGCACATGCTGCGCGGGCACTGCAACAGCCCCATTGCCGGGCATGCGCACACCACGGCGGACGGCCAACTCTCGCTGTTCGGGATGGTGTTCAACCGGGATGGCTCCCAATGGGTCCGCTCGCACGGCTGGGGACCGACCGACGACCCGGCCAGCCTGGGCGCGTGGGTCGCTGGGGACCTGTTGCGTCAAGGCGCGCGACGCCTGATCACCGCCACCCGCAAGTGAGGCGCATTCCGCCCGCGCACCCAGCTACGGCACGCGGGCTGATCTTCGACGCGGCCGGACGGGATCTTGTCACGCCGGATTCGCTTGCGGGCGACCGAACTGGACTCCTGGCAGTGGTCAACCCCAGACGACGCGTTGAGCCTGCTACACCCCGACGTAGCCGACCGGCTCACCGCCCTCCGGTCCAACCAGCCCAGCGCGGTCTACGTCCAGCAACAGTGAAGCCGCAAACGCGCCCGTGCCAGACTGCCGTGCCAGACCGGCCAAGCGGGCCCAAGACGGCAGGCACCGGCACCACCCGGCCACACCGTGTGTCCCGTGGACACACATATGGCCACCACCTGCCACCAACACGTGCCATCTGACGCCATGACCATTGGGGTGGGCGCGCCGAGTGGGCCGGAGTTCCGTGCTGGCTTCTACTGTTTCCGGATCAAAGGTGCGTCTTGCGGTGAGAGGCGTCCAGCGTTCGGCTGAGGGTGTGGGCCTCGTGCAGGAGGAGGGCGCCGAGTTCGGGTTGCCGGTCCGGGCGGAAGCGGGGCTCGATCCCGGTCAGCGTCAGGGCCCACGCGGGCTGCCCCGCGCGGTCGAACACCGCCGCCGCCATGCCCCAGCTCCCCTCGACCACCAGACCAGGGTTTACGGAGTAGCCGTCGCGCCGGGTGCGGGCGATGCGGGCGTGCACTTCCTCGGGGGCGTGCGTCTGGCCCCATCGGCTGGTCAAGTCGGTCCGCTCCAGGTAAGCGTCGATCTCAGCGTCGTCGAGGAAGGCGAGGATGACCAGGCCAGCGGAGACGACTCCGAGCGGGAACCGGGCGCCCTCATAGAGCACGAAGGACCGGATCGGGAAGTCGCCGTCCTCGCGGAGCAGGCACACCGTTTCCTCTCCTCGCAGAGCCGAGAAGAACGCGCTTTCACCGGTCTTGGCCGCCAGCCGGTGCACGCTCGCGCGGGCGTGATGCGTCACGTCGTAGCGGGTGCCGGCCGTCTGCCCCAGCAGGTACAACTCGGGGCCCAGGAACCACCGGCCGGTGCGCCGGTCCCGGTCGACGAACCCCTCATCCGCCAGGGAGCTGAGCAGGCGGTGCACGGTCGGCCGGGGGAGGTCGGTGGCCCGGGCGAGTTCGCTGGTGGCCGCCCCCGCCTCGTTGGCGGCGGACAGCGCCCGGAGCACCGAGCCGACCCGGCCGATCAAATGGGCGTTGGGGCTAGCGCTCATGCCTCCACTCTAGCGTCCACTGAGTGGACCCCAAGGTCGATCAATGGTCACCCGACGAACAGTTCGGCCGTCGTTCGTCCCTGTTTGTTGCGGTGAACACGAGGTTGCTCCTTTACTGCTGCTGTTCGTCCAGCGGACCGATGAAGAGGTGATGAGTTGTCAAAGCTGCGTTCGAGTGCGGCGGAGGCACTGGCCGATGTGCTCGAAGACGGAATGACGATCGCCGTCGGCGGCTTCGGCTTGTGCGGTATCCCGAGCGACCTCATCGAGGTCGTCCGCGACAGCAGGGTCACCGGCTTGACGGTGGTCTCCAACAACATGGGTGTCGACGGCAAGGGACTCGGGCTGCTGCTCGAGAACCGCCAGGTGGCCAAGGTGATCGCGTCCTACGTGGGTGAGAACAAGCTGTTCGCGCAGCAGTACCTGGACAAGGCGCTGGTCGTGGAGTTCGCGCCGCAGGGGACGCTGTCCGAGCGGTTGCGGGCCGGCGGCGCGGGAATCGCGGCGTTCTACACCCGCGCGGGCGTCGGAACCCCGGTGGCCGACGGCAAGCCGTTGGCGGAGTTCGATGGGCAGACCTACGTCCAGGAGCGGGGGATCGTCGCTGACGTGGCGCTCGTGCACGCCCACACCGCAGACCCGGCCGGCAACCTCGTCTACCGGGCGAGCGCGCGGAACTTCAACCCGGTCGTCGCGACCAGCGGGAAGGTGACGGTGGTCGAGGTCGAGCACCTGAGCGAGGAGTACCTCGACCCGGAACGGGTCATCACCCCGGGCATCTACGTCGACCGCCTGGTCCTTGCCCGGCCCCGAATCAAGGACATCGAGAAGCGCACGGTGCGGCCCCGCGTCCCCGCCCTGGCCGACTAGGAGCAACCCATGACCTGGACTCGCGACGACATGGCGGCGATCGCCGCCGCCGAACTCCACGACGGCGACTACGTCAACCTCGGGATCGGCATCCCGACGCTGGTCGCCAACCACATCCCGGACGGCGTGCAGGTGACGCTGCAGAGCGAGAACGGCATCCTGGGCCTGGGGCCCTTCCCCTTCGAGGGGGAGGAAGACGCCGACCTCATCAACGCCGGGAAGCAGACCGTCACGGTCAATCCCGGCGCGAGCTACTTCGATTCGGCGGAGTCGTTCGCGATGATGCGCGGCGGGCACATCGACATCGCCATCCTGGGCGCCCTCCAGGTGAGCGAGGACGGCGATCTGGCGAACTGGACGATCCCCGGTGCCCTGGTGAAGGGCATGGGCGGTGCGATGGACCTGGTCGTCGGTGCCCGCAAGATCGTCGTGCTCACCGATCACGTGGCCAAGGACGGCACCCCGAAGATAGTCCAGCGGTGCACGCTGCCGCTGACCGGTGCCGGCGTGGTCGACCGGATCGTCACGGACCTGGCGGTGCTCGACGTGACCGCGGAGGGGCTCCGCCTGGTTTCACTCGCCCCCGGCATCACCGAAAGCGAGGTCCGGGACAAGACCGCCGCCCCGATCCTGGAACCGGTTGCGACGCGGTGATGCTCACGAGCATCGGCGTCGGTCTCGCCGGTGACCCGGGCGTCAATCCCGAGCAGACGTAGCAGCTTTCGGACGCGACGTACAGATTTTGGGAGTGGACCAATGGAAAGAGCACGAACGACCGGTAGTTCTGTGATCGTGGCGGGTGCGCGGGTTGAGGTGCCGCGTCGTAAGGGTGATCCGTTGGTGGTGGATGCCGATGAGGGCATTCGTGCCGGTACCACGGTTGAGACGTTGGCGAAGTTGCGTCCGGCGTTTGCTGCGGATGGCACGATCACGGCGGGTTCGGCGTCGCAGATTTCCGATGGTGCGGCGGCGGTCGTGGTGATGAGCAAGGCCCGGGCTGAGGAGCTGGGGTTGAGCTGGTTGGCCGAGATCGGTGCGCATGGTGTCGTCGCGGGTCCGGATGCGAGCTTGCACGAGCAGCCGTCGAATGCGATCAAGGCCGCGTGTGTGAAGGAGGGGGTCGACGTGGCGGGTCTGGATCTGGTGGAGATCAACGAGGCGTTCGCGGCGGTGGGGATCGTGTCCGCTCGTGCGTTGGGTGTGGGTGAGGAGAGGGTCAACGTCAACGGTGGTGCGATCGCGTTGGGTCACCCGATCGGCATGTCGGGTGCGCGGTTGGGGTTGCATCTGGCGTTGGAGCTCAAGCGGCGTGGTGGTGGCATCGGTGCGGCGGCGCTGTGCGGCGGCGGGGGCCAGGGCGATGCCCTGATCCTGCACGTCCCCAAGGCCTGACATCGGGTTCGTAGGCGCGCAACCGGGCTCCAACCCGGTTGCGCGCTCCAGGGCGGATCGCTTGCCGCCGCGCGGGTTGTCCGCGCACTGAGCTCCGCGAATGTGGCGCGCCGATCAAGGCGCCGCAAAGCCCGAGCGGTCAGGGCAGCATCCGTTCCAGGACCATTCGCTGGCTGGACAGGACGTGCTGTCGCGCGACCGCGGCGGCCTGGTCGACGTCGCCGGCGGCGATCGCGGACTGGAGCTGCTCGTGCTCGGTGCAGACCCGCTCGGGCTCGAGGTTCATCCGGAACAACCACGCCAGCCGACCGTGCAGCGGTTCCAGGATCGATGCCATCAATTCGTTGCCCGCGAGCGAGACCAGCTTGTCGTGGAAGGACGCGTTGGAGCTGGACATCGTGTCGACGTCGCCGGCTTCGTGCGCCTCCCGCGCCCGGCGGGCCAGATCGGCCAGCTGTGCCACCTCCGCGGGCTCGGCCCGCTCAGCGGCCAGGCGCGCGGCGTAGACCTCAAGGGCCTCGCGCACCTCGAACAGCTCCTTGGCTTGCTGGCGGTCCAGCCCGCGGACGAACACACCACGTCGGCGCGGCAGCACGTCGACGAAGCCCTCGCTCTGCAGCATCCGGATGGCCTCGCGCACCGGAACCCGGGAGATCCCGAGTTCGGCGGCGAGGTCCTGCTCGAAGATCCGGTCACCGGGGCGAAGCCGGCCGTCGGAGATGCGGGCCTGCAACTCCTCGCGCACCTGGTCGCGCAGGGGAACGCGGGCATCCGCGGCTTGCTCATCGGTGACCGACACGTTTCCTCCTCCTGAGGTCGCTGCCCCCAGCCTATGCGAGGAGGGCTCAGATGCCGCACCTCATCGCACGAGTGCCAGACCAGAGGCCGACCGCGGCGATCGCTGCGGCCGCGATGATCCCGTGCAGCACCGACGGGTCCAGGAGTTGGCCGGAGAACAGCGCCCGCTCGGCTTCGGCGATGTGCGAGACCGGGTTGAACTGCGCGGCGACCTGCAACCACGCCGGGCCGAAGTCCATCGGCAGCAGCACACCGGACAGCAGCATCAACGGGAACAGCACGAGTTGCGTGACCGCGTAGAACAGCTCGCCGCCCGGGTGCGAGGCGATCGCCAGCACGTACGATAGCGAGCCGAGTCCGACGCCGAACAACAGCAGCAGCGCCAGCCCGGCCAGCACCCCGGTGGCGTGCAGCTGGAAACCCAGCGGTACGGACAGGGCGATGAGCAGCACCGCCTGCACCAGCAGCAGGGCGAACTCCTTCAGAGTGCGGCCGACGGAGCGGTTCATCGGCGTCACCAGCATGCGCTCCATCGAACCGCCGCCGAGCTCGACCAGCAGGTGGTAGCCGGCCATCATCGGGCCGAACAGGCACATCATCACCAGGATGCCCGGCACGAACCACTGCCACGGCGAGGTGTCGAGCCCGGAGGTGCCGGCCAGCAGCGGGCCGAACAGGAACAGGAACAGCAGCGGCTGAGCCATGCTGAACAGGATCGCCACCGGCGCGCGCAGCGTCGGGGTGATCTCCCGGCTGAAAACCGTTGCGGTGTCGCGGAAGAAGTGCATCGATCGGTCCTTTTCATTGGGATTTCAGGATTCTTCGGCTTCGCGGAGGCTTCGGCCGGTGAGTGCGAGGAAGACGTCGTCCAAGGTGGGGCGTGCGGTTTCGGCCGCGATTGCCTTGATCCCGGCTTCCTCGAAGGCGCGCAGGTATTCCGGCAGCGCGGAGTCGGCGCGCGGCACCCGGACCTTGATCGACGGGCCGTCGAGGGTGACGGCGTCGGGGGAGGCGATCCGGGCCGCCGCCTCCGCTGCCGGTGCCGCGTCGGGCTGCGCGACGGTGATGTTGATGTGGTCGCCGGCCAGATCCGCCTTGAGCTGCTGCGCCGTGCCGTCGGCGATGACTCGGCCGTGGTCGATGACCACCACCCGCTCGGCCATGCTGTCGGCCTCGTCGAGGTAGTGCGTGGTGAACAGCAGCGTCGTGCGGTGCTCCGCGCGTAGCCGCAGCACGTGTTCCCAGATGTTGGCACGGCTGTGCGGGTCGAGGCCGGTGGACGGCTCGTCCAGGAACAGCAGTGCCGGGCGGTTCACCAGCCCCATCGCGATGTCGAGGCGACGGCGCTGCCCGCCGGAGAGCGTGTTGGGCTTGCGGTCGGCCAGCGGGGTCAGGTCGAGCAGGTCGAGGACCTCGTCGGCGCGGCGTCGGGCGTCGTGGCGGGTCATGCCGTAGCCGCGGCCCTGGGTGATCAGTTCGTCGCGGACCCGGTAGTTGTCGCCGGCGCTGTTCTTCTGGCCGACGTAGCCGATGCGGGCGCGGACCGCGCCGGGGGAGGTGGCGATGTCGTGCCCGGCGACGGCGGCCGTTCCGGAGGTCGGCGGCAGCAGCGTGGTCAGCATCCGCAGGCTGGTCGACTTCCCGGCTCCGTTCGGCCCGAGGAACGCGACCAGCTGGCCGGGTTCGACGTCGAGGTCGAGGCCCCGCACGGCCTCGACCGGTCGGCGTTTGACCATGAACCGGCGGGTCAGTCCGCGGGCGTGGATCATCATCGGCTCCTTGCTGTCCGGGTTCCCGCTGCGCGCGGGCACGACGAAGAAACCCCAGGTCAGGGGTTCTTTTGGGAGATGGGCTGATCCTTGCCTGGGAAAGCCCGGCAGTCAAACGTGAACATCGCATTCATGTTTGCTCTGACCTGCGAAAACTCTAAGCGAGTCGGGCTCGTCGGGACGATTTCACGTGGACGAATGCGCAGTTCAGCGGACATTTCGGGAATTCGTCGAAGGAATTTGACTGTAAACCAAAGGTTTACAGTGGTACTGTGAACCCGAGGTTCACAAGGAGGTTGGACATGTCAGCGGAAGAGGCCGAGCGGCTGGTTCGCCAGCTGGCGGTAGCGGTACCGGTGGAGGCGATCGATCCGGGCCCGAAGGGCAGCGACGTCGGCGACGAGCAGGAGCGCCGGGTGGCCGCGCTCGGCAGGCTCCGCGCCGCGCTGGAGGCGGAGGAGTTGATGTCCGATGCGGCGTGGCGGCAGGCTGCCTCGGCTGCGGAGGAGACGGTGTGGCTGGGCGCGAGCCTCGCGGACCTGAGTGCGATCACCGGCCGGTCGCGGCAGGCGGCCCGCAAGCGGTGGCCGGAGCTGGGCAGCATCTACCGCCGCCGCAAGTGGCTCGGCAACCACGTCGATGACATCGCCTACATGGCCGGCCAGCTGGCGTCCCGCGCCGACGACCTGGTGCCCAGCCGAGGTCACGGCACGTTCATGAAGCTGATCCGGCAACTGCGCGAGGGCCTGCGGCGGTGTGAGGCGGACTTCGCCCCGGAGACCCAGGAACGCACCGACCCGGCGGCCCGCTGGCGAGCCCTCGACGACCTGGTGAACGTGACGATGCGCGAAATCATCGAGATGGCGGGGAAACCGGCAACCCCGGAGGCCGACTTCGCCCTCCACGGAGCCCGCGGCACCCTCACCTACTACGACCACGCCACGGCTGAATCCGCAGAGGGGTGATGGACCGGTGAACCTTTTTGGGCGCCGTAGGGGCTGTTTCAGGCTCTTCCTGGGCGGCGGTGCGGGTAGCGGAACCTCGGACGCCGCCTGGTCTCCGGGATCCCCGGCTTCTGTGTGCCAATCCGCCACGCTGGGACTGTCGTCGCCGGACGACGTCTCGGAACCCGTGGCGGTGCGAGCCGCGAGGGTGGGCTAAGCGTCTTCGGGGTTCAAAAGCCCGCCCTACCGCACCCAAAGCGCTCACTGTCAGAGGTCGGCCAGTGCCGTGATCGGGTTCTCGACGCAGTCGGCGACGTAGCGGAGGAAGCCTCCTGCGGTGCCTCCGTCGCAGACCCGGTGGTCGAAGGTCAGGGACAACTGGGTCACCTTGCGCAGAGCCAGTTCGCCCTCGAAGGCCCACGGCTTGTCGATGATCCGGCCGACGCCCAGGATCGCGGCCTCCGGGTGGTTGATGATCGGGGTGGAGCCGTCCACGCCGAACACGCCGTAGTTGTTGAGCGTGAACGTTCCGCCGGTGAGGTGCTTGGGCTCGAGGTCGCCCTCGCGGGCCAGTCCGGTGCGGTGCGCGAACGCTTCGGACAGCTGCGCCGTGCTCATCCGGTGGGCGTCGCGGACCACCGGGACCATCAGTCCGCGCGGGGTCTGCGCGGCGAAGCCGAGGTTGATGTGCCCGAACTGGACGATCTCGTCGCGTTCGGTGTCCACCGAGGCGTTGAGCTCCGGGAACCGCTGCAGGCCAGCGACGCAGAAGCGGGCGATCAGCGCCAGCAGGCTGATGCCGCTGCGCTGCTTGAGCAGCGCGCGGGCCTCCAGCAGGCGGGTCGCGTCGACATCCACCCAGGTGCTGGCGTCCGGGATCTCCCGGCGACTGCGGGTGAGCTTGTCGGCGACGACCCCGCGCAGGCCGCGCAGCGGCGTGCGGAGCTCGCCTTCCTGCTGCGTCGGCTGGGCTGGTTGGGGCCGCGCGGCGGAATCCACGTCGCGGCGCAGGATGACGCCGCCCGGTCCAGTTCCGACCACATTGGACAGATCAATGCCGTGCTGCCGGGCGAGCCGACGCACGATCGGCGAGAGCACGCGCGGAGCTCCGGTGCGGTTCGGGCATGGCTCCGTGCGCCCGTCGTTGAGCGACACGGCAGCAGGCGCACTGGTCACGGGGTGGGAAACGACAGCCGAAGAGCCATGCGCAGTGCGTGACCCATCGTGCGCCGCACCTGACGCCGTGCGCGACGTGTGATGGGCGCGTCGGCGTCGGCGCGGCGGCGCGCTGGAGGTGCCGTAGCCGATGAGCACGTTGCCCGAACCGGCACGCTCCTCGGTCCGGTGCTCCTCGTAAGCCGAATCTTCGCAGGCGATCGTGGTCAACGGCGCACCCACGGCCAGCACCTCACCGGCCGCGCCGTGCAGCGCCTCGACCACGCCCGCGTGCGGGCAGGGCACGTCGACGACGGCTTTGGCGGTCTCCACCTCGACGACCACCTGGTCCGCCTCGACCCGGTCACCGACCTCGACGTGCCAGCGGACGATCTCCGCCTCGGTCAGGCCCTCGCCGAGGTCGGGCAGCGCGAACTCCGCGGAGCGGGTCATGCGGCATCCTCCTGGTTCCGGACTCCGTCGAGCCACTTCGTGTCCGGCTGGTCGTCCCACTGCAGCCGGGCCAGCGCGTCGAGCACCCGGTCGACACCCGGCAGGTGCACGTGCTCCAGCTTCGGCGGCGGGTACGGCACGTCGAAGCCCGCGACGCGCAGCACGGGCGAGGCCAGCGAGTGGAAGCAGCGCTCCTGCACCCGCGCGGCGATTTCCGCTGCTACTCCGGCGAATCCCGGCGCTTCCTGCAGCACCACGCAGCGCCCGGTGGCGCGCACGGCTTCGGCGATCGTCTCGTCGTCGAACGGCACCAGGCTCCGCGCGTCGACGACCTGGACGTCCCACCCCTCCTCCTCGGCCGCCTCGGCGGCCGACACGGCCAACGGCACGGTGGGGCCGTAGGCGATCAGCGTGGCGTCGCGGCCCGGTCGGCGGATCGCGGCCCGCCCGATGGGCTCAGTGGTCGTCGGCAGCTCGATGTCCTGCTTGGACCAGTAGAGCTTCTTGGCTTCCAGGAAGACCACCGGGTCGGGATCGTCGATGGCCTCGCGCAACATCGAGTAGGCGTCGGCGGCGGTCGCCGGGGCGACGACCTTGAGCCCCGGGGTGTGCGCGTAGTACGCCTCGCTGGAGTCGCAGTGGTGCTCGACGCCGCCGATGCCGCCCGCGAACGGAACCCGGATGACGATCGGCAGGCCGACCGCGCCCCGCGTCCGGTTGCGCATCTTCGCGATATGCGAGACGACCTGCTCGAATGCGGGGAAGGCGAACGCGTCGAACTGCATCTCTACCACCGGGCGGAACCCGGACATGGCCATCCCCACCGCGAACCCGGCGATGCCCGATTCGGCCAGCGGGGTGTCGAAGCAGCGGTCCTCGCCGAACGAGGCCTGCAGGCCGTCGGTGATCCGGAAGACGCCGCCGAGCCGCCCGACGTCCTCGCCGAAGACCATCACCCGCTCGTCCTCTGCGATGGCGTCGCGCAACGCGGCGTTGAGCGCCTGCGCCATGCTGGTCGGTGCCACTACAGCGCCTCCTGTTCGGTCCGGAGCTGGGCGAGCTGCTCTAGCAGCTGCGGGGTCGGTTCGGCATAGACGTGCCGGAAGAGGTCCTCGGGATCGACCTCCGGCTCCTCCTGCATACGCGTGCGCACCCGCGCCGCGAACTCCTCGGCTTCCCCGGCGATCCGCTCTGCCGTCGCATCGTCGAGGTGGCCGCCTGCGCGCAGATGGCGTTCCAGGAGGCTGATCGGGTCCCGCTGCTGCCAATGCTCGACTTCCTCAGGCGATCGGTACCTCGCCGCGTCGTCGGCGTTGGTGTGCGGCTCCATCCGGTACGTGTGCGCCTCGACCAGGAAAGGCCCGTTCCCCGCGCGGGCGTGCGCCACCGCACTGTCCAAAACGGACAGGACTGCGGCGGCGTCGTTGCCGTCGACCTGCTCGCTGCGGACGCCGTAGCCGATGCCCTTGTGCGCCAGGGAAGGTGCGGCGGACTGCTTGGCGAGCGGGACGCTGATGGCGTAGCCGTTGTTCTGCACGAAGAAGACCACCGGGGCGCGGAACACCGCGGCGAAGTTGAGCGCCTCGTGGAAATCGCCTTCACTGGTGGCGCCGTCGCCGAGCAGCGCCATCGCCACCGTGTCGTTGCCCTTGCGGGACTCGCCGTGGGCCAGGCCGACCGCGTGCAGGGTCTGCGTGGCCAGCGGGGTGCACTGCGGCGCGGTCCGGGTGGACGGCACGTCATATCCGCAGTGCCAGTCCCCGCGTAGCAGCGTCAGCACCTCGACCGGGTCGATTCCCCGGCTCACCAGCGAGACCGAATCCCGGTAGGTCGGGAACAGCCAGTCATCGGTGCCGATGCTCAGCGCCGCGCCGACCTGGCAGGCCTCCTGGCCTCGCGAGGAGGGGTAGACCGCGAGCCGGCCCTGTTTGGTGAGCGTGGTGGCCTGCGCATCGAACCGGCGGCCGATCACCATCGCCCGGTACGTGGCCAGCAGCCGGGACGGCTCCGGCAGCGCGTAGTTCGGATCGGGTTGCTCCAGCAGTCGCACCGGGCTGCTCGACGGAAGCCATTCCACGGCCGACACCTCCTCAGGACGTATGGCTTGAGATGGTCGGCCAGGGTGGTCACGTGATACAAGTCATCCAGAGATAATCGGAACGAATGGCATCGAGGAAGCACAATGGCTGACCAAACGTCCATCAGGATCGATTCGCGTGGCGGCCGGGCCGGACGATCGGCTCCGGCGCTGGACGAGATCGACGCGCGCATCGTCGCGGAGCTCGGCCGCGACGGGCGGATGTCCATCCGCACCCTGGCGGAGCAGGTGAACATCTCCCGCACCAGCGCGCACAGCCGGGTAGAGCGGCTGATCGACGACGGCGTGATCACGGGCTTCCACGCCCGGGTCGACCCGGCAAAGACGGGCCGGGGCACCGCGGCGTTCATCGGCCTGTCGATCGAGCAGGGCACCTGGCCCGAGGTGTCCAGGCGGCTAGCCGCGATCGCCGGCGTCGAACACGTGGCTCTGGTGGCGGGGGATTTCGACTTCGTGGTCCTGGTCCGCACCGAGGACAACCTGTCCCTGCGGAACCTGGTCTTCGACCACATCCAGTCGCTGCCAGGCGTCCGGACCTGCCACACGTGGCTGATCTTCGACGAATTCGAACCCGAACACCCCTGAATCGCCGGAGGTGCGAGGCGTCGGACGGGTTTCTGGCGCGCCTGGGAATCTGGGAACGCCGAGAAAGCGTTGCTCTGCCCTTCGCAGGGGAATGGTGCGTTTGCCGGTTGTTTGTTGTGAGCCCAAACGTTTTCATGGTAGCGGATACCGTGATCGAGATCACAGGTCCCTCGGGGGGTGCTCACTGGAAGGTAAAGGACCGTCGGGAGGAACACTTGAGAACCAGGTTGACACGACGCCGCATCGCCGCCGCTGCCCTTTCCGCCGGGCTGGCAATCGTCGGATTCTCCGTCCCCTCCGCTTCGGCCGACGTGCCGCCGCCGGAGGCAGGCTGGACGCTGACCTTCAGCGACGACTTCACCGGGGCCGCCGGCGCGGGGCCGTCATCAGAGTGGATCACCGACACCGGAACCTCCTACCCGGGCGGGCCGCCCAACTGGGGCACCGGGGAGATCCAGACCTACACCTCCGACCCGGCCAACCTCGCCCACGACGGCGACGGGAACCTGAAGATCACGCCGCGACGCGACGCCGCGGGGAACTGGACCTCGGCGCGGATCGAAACGCAGCGGACCGACTTCAAAGCAGCTGCGGGCGGCGTCCTCCGCATCGAGGCCCGCCTCCAGGTGTCCAACGTCGCCGGAGAGGCGGCGCTCGGCTACTGGCCCGCGTTCTGGGCGCTGGGGTCGCCGTACCGCGGCAACTACCAGAACTGGCCCAGCATCGGCGAGTTCGACGTGATGGAGAACGTCAACGGCAAGAACGAGACGCACGGCGTCCTGCACTGCGATGTCGCCCCCGGCGGGTCGTGCAACGAGATGACCGGTCTCGGCGGCAGCCGCCCCTGCCCCGACGTGGCCTGCCAGGCGAGGTTCCACACCTACCGCTTCGAGTGGGACCGGACCAGCCCCACCGAGGAACTGCGCTGGTACGTCGACGGCAAGCAGTTCCACTCGGTGAGCGAGTCCCAGATCAGCCCGGCGGCCTGGCAGAACATGACCTCGCACGAGGGCTACTTCCTGCTGCTCAACGTGGCGATGGGGGGAGCGTTCCCGAACGGCGACTCGGGTACGACGACTCCCAACCCGGCCACCGAACCCGGCCACCCGATGCTGGTCGACTACGTGGCCGTCTACAACCGCTGATCGAATACCTGGAGGCCGATGCCGTCGCCCGACGTCGGCCTCCAGCACGTCGCCGGTGACGGCGGACTCGGCGTCAAGCTGCTCCGCTGCGCGGGCCGGTGGAGAGCTCGGGTCCAGGCTTGTGCGGACCGGACAATCGAGGATCGCGCTGGGGATCGATCACGGCACGTCGAGGTCGACGACCACCGGGGCGTGGTCGGAGGTGCCCTTGCCCTTGCGGGCTTCGCGGTCCACGTAGGAATCGGTGACCGCGCCGGTGAACTTCTCGTTGCCGTAGACCAGGTCGATGCGCATGCCCTGGTTGTTCGGGAAGCGCAGCGCCCGGTAGTCCCAGTAGGTGAACGGGATGTCGTACTTCAGAGCCCGCGGATAGACCTCGGCGAGGCCGGTTTCCGCGAGCGCGGCAAGCGCTTTGCGCTCGTCCTCCGTGACGTGGGTGCTGTCGGCGAAGGCCGCGATGTCCCAGACATCGGCGTCGGTCGGGGCGATGTTGAAGTCGCCGAGCACGGCGAACGGCCGGTCGGCGGCCATCTCCTCGATGACGGTGGCGCGCAGTGCGTCGAGCCACCGCAGCTTGTAGGCGTAGTGCGGATGGCCGACTTCGCGGCCGTTGGGGACGTACACGGACCACACCCGGACGCCGCCGCAGGTCGCGCCGATCGCCCGGGGCTCCTGGGTCTCGAACATCGCACCGTCGACCTGGAATCCCGGCTCGTCGAGCAGCCCGTGGCGCACCTCGTCGATGCCCACCCGGGACAGCACGGCCACGCCGTTCCAGCGGCCGGTGCCGTGCGCGGCGACCTCGTAGCCGAGCTCGCCGACCTCGTCGAAGGGGAAGGCGTCGGCGGCGCACTTTAGCTCCTGCACGCACAGCACGTCCGGCTCAGCGGTGCCCAGCCAGTCGAGCAGCTTGGGCAACCGGGCACCGACGGAGTTGACGTTCCAGGAAGCGATCCGCATGACCCGAACCTTGTCACACCACCCCGTCACCTAGGTGAGGGGCACCCATCGTGCGCGAAGCTGGATCGGTGGGGCGAACGGACTGTTCACCGCTTCTATTGACGCGAACAGTCCGTTCGCTTCACACAGCGGAACGCGAGCGCCACCTGGTGGAGGTCACGGGGGAGCCATTGTGGTCTGCTGGCCCCGCGGGGAGCAGGACGTGGCGGTAGGCGCCCGGTGTTTCCGTCATGCGGACCTGGTCCGCGACGCTTGGCTGGGGCAGATGAGGTGATGGATGTCGCCGGGCGAAAGTGCCATGACCGGTGTGGGTGACGGAACCTCGGGAGATCCCCGACATCAGGAACGCGGATTCGCGGATCGCCGGGGAAGAGCCCAAGCCCACACCGGAAGCGGTCACGGCGCGGTGATTCCCGTTGTGGGCACGAGAGCCCGGTCAGCGGAAGATGGCTTGCTCACCCGCGTACTGGTAGCGCCACACGCCGTCCGCGCGGCGGTCTTGCCGGTCGTAGCGGGCGTACGGTGCCTCGCCGTCGCGGGGCGCCGGGAAGGTGAACTGCCCGATCGGTAAATCCGTCTCCGGGGCGGGGATGATGAACGAGCGGCCGTCTTCGGGGCCGCCGATCAGCTCGGCGTGCACGTGCTGCTGCATGGTTCGTCTCCCTGGGGTCGGCCGCACCGCCTGTCGGTTTCTCTTCTCATGGGAACAAAATCTGCTGCGCCCGGTTCCAGACTTCACCCGATCGTCTCAACGCGACCACCCCACTCCGCTCACAGCGGCGCCAAGCCGGGGTGCCGTGCGCCGCGTGACCACTTCGGCGGGCCGAGGACGCGCTCGGCGATGATGTTGCGCTGGATATGGTTGGTGCCGCGGGCGATCCGGCGCCCGCGGCTCCCAGGAAGGCGCGCTGGAACTCGTCGCCCCGGTAGCCGCCGCCCGGGTGGACCAGGCCGCCGAGCCCCCGCAGGGACAACGCGGCGGCAACGAGGTCGCAGTGCAGCTCCGACCAGTTGATCTTGTCGATCGCCAGCAGCTCCCGGACCGCGTTCCCGCGTGCAGCTCAACGGCGACGCGGCGGCCCGTGTAGCGCATCAGCTCGACGCGGATCAGCAGCCGGGCGAGCTCGTCGCGCACCAGCGGATCGGCCAGCCTGCCGAGGTCGCGCAGCCGCGCCACCAAGTGGTCGAACTCCGCGCGGTAACCAGGTACCGCGCGGTGATCTCGCCCGCTTGCTCGGCGCCGAGCGTGGTCATCGCGACGAGCCGGCCGTTGCCGAGACCGCCGGATCACGTTGGACAGCGGGGCGCGGGCACCGTCGATGAACTCCTCGCAGTAACCCGCCCCGCCAGCCATCTGCCGGATCGGGCGGACTCCGATGCCGTGGCCGGACATCGGCACGAGCTCGTAAGTCAGGGCGCGGTGCCGCTCGGCGTCCGGGTCGGTGCGGCAGAGCAGGAACATCATGTTCGCCTCGGTCGCGCCGGACGTCCAGATCTTGTGCCCGTGGACGACCAGTTCGTCGCCGTCGACGACGCCCGTGGTGCGCAGGCTCGCGAGGTCCGATCCCGCGCCGGGTTCGGAGACCCCTCGGGAGTACCCGTCCTCCCCGGACAGGATGCGAGGCAGGAAGCGGCGTTTCTGCTCCTCCGTGCCGCGCGCCAGCAGCACCGGGGCCACGAGCGACTCGCCCATTCCAAGGTGCGGGCGGCGAACTCCGGCGCGGGCGAATTCCTCCCCGACCGCGAGGCATTCGAGCTCTCCCAGGGCACGTCCGCCGTACTCCTGGGTCCAGGACAGGCACACCCAGCGGCCCTCGCGCAGCAGGTCCAGCCAGCGATCCTCACGTTCGTCGGCGCGGTGTTCGTGCGGCGGGTGCGCGCCGACCGCGTGCATCGCCTCGGCCCGGTGGGCGGCGATCCAGTGACGCACTTCTGCGCAGTTCCTCTTCCAGGTTTCCGGTCACGTCCTCTTCCCGGTTTCCCGTCCACGTCCTCTTCCCAGTTTCCGGGCACGCCAGTGCTCCGCACAGTCCTGCCAGGTCGGCCAGCCTCGCGCGGTGCTGAGCTGGGTCGCTGAACAGCAGCTCGCTGGTCTTCGCCCGCTTGAAGTGGAGGTGCGCGTCGTGCTCCCAGCTGTAGCCGAGCCCGCCGTGGATCTGGGCGGTGGCGCTGGCGGCGTCGGTGTACAAATCGGCGCAAGGCGCTTTGACCAAGCTGGCCAGCATCGGTGCCTCCGGTGAGCCGTCGGCCGCCGCGCGGGCCGCGTAGTACACGGCCGACCGGGCTGGTTCGATCGCTCGCAGCATGTCCGCGCACATGTGCTTGACCGCCTGGAACGATCCGATCGGACGGCCGAACTGCTCGCGCGTCCGCGCGTGCGCGACACTCACGCGGAACGCAGTACACATCGGCTGAGTTTCCGCGCGTCTGCGCGTGCGCGACGGTCAGCTCCAGGCATCGCGCCGCGCCGCCGACCTGCTCGACTGCCAGGGCGATGGCGGCCGCGTCCAGCACCCGCGCGATCCGCGGCTGCGCATCAGGTTCGCAGAGCGCCCGGCCCGCGGCGGACTCGAGGACGACCATCGACATCGGGCGTGTCAGGTCGATCATGTCGAGCCGTCGGCGGGTCACGCCCGGCTTCGGCGCGGCGACGGCGAAAAGCGCGTTGCCGTCAGGGGTTCGCGCGGCGACCGGCAGCCGGTCGGCGACCTGCCCGTCCGGCACGAACTCCGCGATGCCGTGCAACGTCCAGCCGGATCCGGAGCGTTCTGCACGCACCTCGTCGGCGCTCAGCACCGGAGCGGTGATGGTCGTGCCGGAAGCCAACGCGCGCAGCGGTTCTGGAATTGGACAGCAAGAGCCTTCCCGTCAGCGAGGCGTTCTCCCGGCTCATCGACGTCGAACACCCGTGTTCGGCTTCACCCACAGCACCGAGGTGGTCGCCATCGTGTGCGCCAGCGGAGGGCTCGGCGTGTGTGGCGCGACGCGGTCCACGCCGACGGAGATCGAAGCCGGACCCTCCGACATCCGCGACTGCATCCGCGACCGCATCCGCGGCCGCCCGTTCGGCATCGACCTCGTCCTGCCCAAGGGCATGCCCGAGCGCGACGACCGGGCCGCGATCGAGGCGGAAATCCCGGACGAGGACCGGGATTTCGTCGCCGACCTGCGGGTCCCGCTACGCCGTCCCTGACAACGGGCCAGTCCATCGGCTACTTCGACCGGCCCACCACGGTCGCGGAGGTGCTGGCGAACCTGGTCACCGAACCCGGGAACGTGCTTTCCGGACTCCGCTGACGGCACACCCGCCACCGAACTCCTCGTGAGCGCCCCTCGGGGGCTTCCCGATCCCGTTCCGGGTAGCGCGGTGAGTGCGGTGGTCGGTCTCGGGGTTTGAAGTGAACGGACTGTTCGCTTCGGTAGGCGGCACGAACGGTCCGTTCGCTTCACCCGCCTCCTGCCGGCCCGTCCGGTTCCTGATCGATCGGGTGCCGGTTAAACCCGGCCGCGCGTCGGGTACGCCGACAGAATGTCCGGGAAGAAGCTGTCCACCTACCACCACAAAAGCGATCTCGAACGCTCCGGGAAACCCTCCGGTGGCGAGCCGGGCGACGAGCCCCGGTTCGTGGTGCAGAAGGACGAAAGGTCGAGCCTGGGCTACGACTTCCGGCTGGAGGTCGACGGCGTGCTCAAGTCGTGGGTGGTGCCCAAAGGCCCGTCGCTGGACCCGCGCGAGAAGCGGCTGGCCACCCCGAACGAGGACCACCCGCTCGACTACGTCGAGGGCGAGGGCGAGATCCCGGGGGGCTACGGCGCGGCCACGGTCGTCGTCTGGGACACCGGAACGCACCGCAACGACACCGAGCGGGGCGGCGAGCCGGTCGCGATGGCAGACGGGCTCTCCGCCGGGCACGTCAAGGTCTGGCTGGACGGCGAGAAGCTGCGCGGGGCTTTCACCCTGTCCCGCACCGACTTCCGCGGCCGTGAGCAGTGGTTGCTGTTGAAGGTGGACGACGAGGGCGCCGACCGGCGGCGCAACCTGGTCCGCGCGCAGCCCGAATCAGTGCTGACCGGCCGGACCCACGACGAGTTGTGGTGATCGCCCGTGGCCGCGCAGATCGAGGTCGAGGGGCGGCGGATCGAGCTGTCCAACCCGGCGAAGGTCCTGTACCCCGATGACGGCTACCGGAAGCATGACGTGGTCGAGTACTTCCGGTCGGTGGCGGCGGTGATGGTCGCGCACACGCGCGGCAAACCGCTGACGCTGCGCCGTTTCCCGGACGGCATCGGATCCGGCGGGTTCTTCCAGAAGGAGGCGTCGAACCACTTCCCGGAATGGGTGCGCGTGGCGTCCGTGCCGCAGCGAGGCGGCCAGGGCGTGGTGCACCACGCAGTCGTCGACGACGCGGCGACACTGCTCTACCTGGCAAACCTGGCGTGCCTGGAGTTCCACGTCGGCTTGTCCACAGTGGATGATCTGGACCGGCCGATCCTCGCGGTGCTGGACCTGGACCCGCCGGAGGGAGCGGACCTGGCGGGACTCCGCTACGTGGTGCGATTGGTGTGCGAGCGGTTCCGGGTTCCGGGCTGTCGCCGCACGTGCAGGCAACCGGCGGCAAGGGATTCCACGTCGCCGCCCCGCTGCGCGGCGAACGGGGATTCGACGAGGTTAGGGCGGCCATCCGGGAGCTCGCCGAGGCAATGGCGCGCGGTGAGCCGGACCGGCTCACCGTCGAACAGCGCAAGGACAAGCGTGGCGACCGGATCTTCCTGGACACCAACCGCAACGCCTACGGCCAGACGATGATCGCGCCCTACTCGCTGCGCGCCCGTGCGGGAGCCCCAGCCGCGACCCCGCTCGACCTCGGCGAGCTCGGCCGCGTGACGCCGCAGTCGTACGGCCTGGCAAACATGGGGCGGCGGCTGGCGCAGCAGGACGACCCCTGGACGGGCCTGGAGGATGCGCGATCCGGGAGCGACTTTCCGCATCCCGACAATCAGGGTCAGCCGGAAGGGGGGTGACGAGCTTGTCGGAGCCGCAGCGCAGAGCCGAGGTGCAGGAACCGACGACGTTGCAGGGCGCGGAGCGCCTCGACGCGGACGAACTCGGCGGTGACCCGGTGGAACGGGGAGTCGAGCTGCCCGAGCACTGGTTGCGCGGAGACCCGCAGCCGCCCGGCCCCTCGGGCGGCTGCGGGAGGCGAGTCGCTCGACGAACACCTGGCCGAGGAGGTGCCCGACATCAAGCCGGATCAGCCGCGATCCCGCATCTACAACCTCGACGAGACCCCCGACGACCTCGACGAGACCACCGACGAGCGAGCTGCGGACGAGGAAGATCTCTGAAGCGGCGTGCGTGACGCGGCAGCCTCGCGGGTAAGCCTGGTAACAGGTTGGAGGTGAGGGCACCGTGGAAGCCGAAATCACCCTCGTCGTGGACGGGATCGAGCACCGCCTCACCGTCGACACGCGGACGACCGTGCTCGACGCCCTGCGGGAGCGGTTGGGGATCACGAGCCCGAAGAAGGGCTGCGACCACGGCCAGTGCGGCGCGTGCACCCTGCTGCTGGGGGACCGGAGGGTCAACAGCTGCCTGATGCTGGCGGTCGCCTTCGACGGCGCGGAGTTCCGCACCGCGGACGGCCTGGCCGGCGCGGATCTGCACCCGGTGCAGCGGGCCTTCATCGAGCACGACGCGTTCCAATGTGGATATTGCACGCCCGGCCAGGTCGTGTCGGCCGTCGGCGTGCTGTGCGAGATGCACGACGGTGAGCCGAGCGCAGTCACCCCAGACGGTGCCGGGCTCGACGACGAGATCCGCGAGCGGATGAGCGGAAACCTCTGCCGCTGCGGCGCGTACGCCAACATCGTCCCCGCCATCGCGGAGGTGGCGCAGCGATGAAGCCGTTCCGCTACCAGCTCGCCCCCGACGTCGGTACCGCGGTGAGCACCCTCGCCGCAATGCCCAACGCGGAGTTCTTGGCGGGCGGCACGAACCTGGTCGATCTGATGAAGCTGGAGGTCGAGCAGCCGGACGTGCTGGTCGACGTCCGGCAGCTGACCTCCGACCGGGTCGCGCAGCACCCCGAGTTCGTGCGCATCGGCGCCGCGGTCACCAACAGCGCCCTGGCGGCCGATCCGGTGATCCGCGACCGCTTCCCGATGTTGTCGCAGGCGGTACTGGCGGGCGCTTCCGGCCAGCTGCGCAACCTCGCGACGGCTGGTGGGAACCTGTTGCAGCGCACCAGATGCGTGTACTTCCAAGACGTCACGACGCCCTGCAACAAACGGGATCCCGGGACGGGCTGCTCGGCGAGGGACGGCTTCCACCGCGAGCACGCGATCCTCGGCGCCTCCGAGTCGTGCGCCGCCACGCACCCGTCGGACATGGCGGTGGCGATGGTCGCGCTCGATGCGGTGGCCAACACCCAGGGGCCGCACGGGCAGCGGGCGATTCCGCTGGTCGGGCTGCATCGGCTGCCCGAGGACGAGCCCGAGCGGGACACGGTCCTGGAGCACGGTGAGCTGATCACCTCCATCGACATCCCGTCGCTGGACTTCGCGGCGAACTCCCAGTACCGCAAGGCCCGCGACCGCGCTTCCTACGCGTTCGCGCTGGTATCGGTGGCCGCTGCGCTGGACGTCGCCGACGGCGAGGTGCGCGACGTCCGGCTGGCGTTGGGCGGTGTCGCGCACAAGCCGTGGCGGGCGACGCGGGCCGAGGCGGTGCTGCGCGGTGCCGCCGCGACGGAGGAGGAGTTCCGTGAGGCAGCCGCTGCGGAGCTCGCCGACGCCCGCCCGCTTCCCGGCAACGAGTTCAAGATCCCGTTGGCGCACAACATGATCGTCGGAATCCTCACCGAGCTCCTGGAGGTGCGGCGATGACCGTCACGACCCCCTTGATAGGCGCGCCGATCGACCGCATCGAGGGTGCCGAGAAGGTCCGGGGCGCAGCCCTGTACGCCGCCGAGCACCCGGTCGACCGGCCGGTGTACGTGTTCCCGCTGCAGTCCCGCATCGCGCTTGGCCGCATCACCGGCATCGACGCCACGGAGGCGATGGCCGAACAGGGCGTGGTGGACGTGCTGACCCACGAGAACGCGCCACGGCTGGCCTCGACGCAGGACGCCGAACTGGCGATCCTGCAATCGCCAGAGGTCGCCTTCCGAGGGCAGTTCATCGGCGGTGTGCTGGCCGAGAGCGCGGAAGCCGCGCGGCGCGCGGCGAACCTGGTGCGGCTGAGCTACGAACCGCGCGAGCACGACGTCTCGTTCCACGCCGCCCGCGCCGACCTGGTCAAACCCGACGAGGTCAACGGCGGCTTCCAGACCGACACCACCGACGGTGACGTGGACGACGCCCTCGCCTCGGCGGCAGTGCTCCTCGACGCCACCTACACCACGCCGCAGGAGCACAACAACCCGTTGGAGCCGCACGCCACCATCGCGATCTGGTCCGACAACGAACTCACCCTCTACGACTCCACGCAGGGTGTGCACTGGGTGCGCGACTCCATCGCGGCACTGTTCGGCATGGACCCGCAACGGATCCACGTGGTCTGCCCGCACACCGGCGGCGGCTTCGGTTCGAAGGGGCTGCCGCACGCGCACGTGGTGCTGGCCGCGATGGCGGCGCAGCTCGTCGCCCCGCGCCCGGCGAAGCTCGTGCTGACCCGGCAGCAGATGTTCTCGGTGGTCGGCTACCGCACCGGCACCATCCAGCGGATCCGCATGGGCAGCGATGCGTCCGGCCGGCTGACCGCGATCAGCCACGACGTGGTCGAGCAGACCTCCCGGATCAAGGAGTTCGCCGAGCAGACCGCCGTGCCGACCCGCCTCATGTCCCCAACCCGCCGCACCACGCACCGGCTCGTCGAGCTCGACGTCCCGGTGCCGTCATGGATGCGCGCGCCCGGCGAAGCCCCGGGCATGTTCGGCCTGGAGGTCGCGATGGACGAGATGGCGATCGCCTGCGGCCTGGACCCCGTCGAGTTCCGCATCCGCAACGAACCGGAGACCGACCCTGAGACGGGGCGGCCGTTCTCCAGCCGGAACCTGGTCGCGTGCCTGCGCGAGGGCGCCCAGCGGTTCGGTTGGGCGGAGCGCGACCCGGCGCCGCGCGCGCACCGCGACGGGCCCTGGCTGGTCGGCACCGGGGTGGCCGCCTCGACGTATCCGGTGTTCAGCATGCCGGGCTCGCGGGCCACAATCCAGGCCAGGCCGGACGGCCGGTACCGGGTCCTCATCGGGGCCGCCGACATCGGCACCGGGGCGTGGACCTCGCTCACCCAGATAGCTGCGGACGCGCTGGGCGTCGAGATGTCCGAGGTGGTGCTGAGCATCGGCGACACCGATCTGCCGTACGCCTCCGGTGCCGGCGGCTCGACCGGGATCCTGTGCTGGGGCTCGGCGATCGTGGACGCGGCCCGCCGGCTGCGCGCGGAGCTGCCCAGCAGCAGCCCGATCCCCGACGAGGGCGTCGAGGTCACCGGGGCGATCCCGGACAACCCGTACGCCGGGCAGATGTCGATGCACAGCTTCGGCGCGCAGTTCGCCGAGGTACGGGTGCACACCAGCACCGGGGAGGTGCGGGTGCCGCGGCTGCTGGGGATCTTCGCGGTCGGCCGGATGATCAACGCCAAGACCGGGCGGTCGCAGCTGATCGGCGGGATGACTATGGGGCTGTCGATGGCGCTGCACGAGCACAGCGTGGTAGACCACCGGTTCGGCCACGTGGTCAACCACGACTTCGCCGGGTACCACATCCCGGTCAACGCCGACATCGGCAGCATCGAGGCGGACTGGATCGACGAGCACGACCCGTACGTGAATCCGATGGGTGCAAAGGGGATCGGCGAGCTCGGCATCGTGGGCACGGCGGCGGCGATAGCCAACGCCGGCCACCACGCAACCGGAATCCGGGTCCGGGACCTGCCCATCACCCTGGACAGGTTCCTCACCTGACCCTGTTGTGGCGGCTGTTGCCAGGCTCGTCCTGCGTGGCGGTGCGGGACCTCAGACGCCGTCTGGACTCCGGGATCCCCGATTTGGGTATGTCCAATGCGTTCGGCCCGCCCGGACGGCACCTGCGACCCGACCCAGATCACGGCATGCGCCAACCGGTCGATCGGTAGCGAGAACCCGCCCGATGAAACCGGCTAAGCGCTCATCTTGCGCGCCACTCTGCGGCGCGGAGGGACCAGACCTCGGTGTCGCGGCGACGGCCCTGGTGGGGGAACTGCTCGCGCAGCACTCCGTCCAAGCGTCGTACCCAGGCGCCCGGCGACCGCTTTGCTCGGGTGGTTGTCCGCGTCGTTGCGCCATTTCCACCCGGCTCATGCCCCGCACGTCGAACACCGAACCGATCAGGTGCGTCGCGGCGCGGGTGATCAGGCCGCGGCCCTGCGCCTCCGGCGCGAGCCAGACGCCGAGTTCGCACACCCCGGCGGGCACGTCGAAGATCCGCAAAAGGCTCCCGCCGACGAGCTCGCCGTGCAGCCTTGTCCCGTAGATCCGGCCGTCATCGGCGGCCTTCGGGTCGCTGGCCTTCGGGTCGCTGGCCTGCCCGTCGGCGTAGCGCTGGAGGAAGTTCCTGGCCGCGGTTTCGTCTGCGACGAGTCCGGCCCACGGGAGCCACGGCGCGAAGTCTTCGCGGTAGCGGTCGGCATGCGCGGCGAATTCCGCCGCCTGCCGGGATTCGAGCGGTGTCAGCACGGCATCTTCGGTCAGCACGGCGTCTTCGGCGAGCGGATGACTTAACATGCATCTCCGTTCGGAGTCGGCCGGGTGCATCCTCGTCCGACATCGCGAAGGTGCTCAGCCGTTTCCCCCTCCGAGCTCCGAATGTCCTCAACGGACAGATGTGGTCCGGTTCGCCGCTTGCCCAGCGCGGCGTCCAGCAGGGTCCGCAAGGAAAACCAGAGCAGGTCGTGACCGCGTCCGAGCAGCCACGGCAGACCCTTGGCGAGCAGCCACCGCAGGTGGTCGAAGCCGCTGACCCGCGCGCCCCCGGAGCATTCCAGCGAGACCTCGCCGGACACGGCCAACCCGGCTGCCGCGAACCGGTCGGCGAAGGCTGCCGCGAGCATCCGGTGCCCGAGTTCGGACGGGTGCAAGCGGTCGATGCTCCACGTTGCCGGGCTATAGGTGCCCGGCAACCGGTCCAGGTCCACCACACCGATGGCATGCGTCTCGGCGACGGCGTCCAAGATCCGGTTGAGCTCGCCGATGCGCCTGGCCAGTGCCCTCCGCAGCGGCCCGGGCAACCGGAAGACCCGGCCGTGGTCGTGGTACCGGATCGTCACGACCGTCGCGCCGGCGGCGGTGAGCGTGCGCACGACGTCGTTGAGCTGCCGCAGCAGGCGTCGGGCGTCGAAGTCGGAGCGCATCGTGTCGTTCATGCCGACCATCACCACGGCCGCATCCGGCGTGGCACTGAGGGCGGCGGGCAACTGGGCGTCGTGCACGGCTGCGACGCGCGCCCCGCTCGATGCCACGTTCGTCAGCTCCCCGGCGCCGAGCGCTTCGGCCAGCAGCGGCGCGAACCCGCGCCACCCGCCGACCACCGGATCGCCCATGCCCACGGCAACCGAATCGCCGAGCACCGCCAGGGTCCGTGTTCGTCGCGGGCCGGGCGGGCCCGCCGTGATCGCGTCCTGCACGTGAGCATGGTGATCGCCGAGCCTCCTGCGGCGGTGAGGCGGCGGTGACTATCCGGCGACCGCTTGGCGAAGAATCGGCGTGTCAGCGGGGTTCGGCGCGGTAGTCCTTGTCGGGCCAGAACGGCCATTCCTCGAAGGCCAGGCACTTCCCGTCCAGGGCGAACCGCACGATCCACAGGTCCCGGTACTCCTGGGGCACCGGGCCGCCGTAGCGGACCTCCACCCGGACGACGGCGGTGTCGCCTTCGAGCGCCACCGGGCTGCTCGTCAGCCGGAACTCCTCGCCGGGCCCGACGCGCTCGGCCTCCCACATCCGCCCGATGGCGTCGAGCCCCACAACGGGCTCGAGGTACGGGGCCTGCTGGTACGTCGCGTCCAAGGTGAAGATCTCGGCGAGCACGTCAACCCCGGGCGTCCGCCACGCCCGCTCGTACCCGCCAACCCACTCAAGCACTCGCTCCCAGTTCATGGTCCGAACAGTCTGACACCCGCAACGCGCAAGCGCAGGCTCCGGAAACCCCAGTAGCGCACCGTTCGCAGCTGCGGAAGCGAACGGCCCGTTCGCCTCGATAGACGGCGCAAACGGTCCGTTCGCCTCAGCCGAGCGTGCCGGGAGTGGTGGTGCGAACGGGCCGTTCGCCTCGATAGGTGGAGTGAACAGGCCGTTCGCTTCTCCTCATTTGATTCGGGTGACGGCGGTGACGGGTGGGCGTGGACGGCGCAGCGCCTGTTGGTACGCGTTGCGCAACTCCGCCAACACTTCTTGCGGCTCGGTCCGGAGCTGTGATGGGAGCGTGTGTACCACGACGATCCCGGCTGCCGTCATAGCCGTGTGCCGACGCACGGTGAGCGCGTAGTCGGCCGGCGACAGGTGGTATTCGAGTGAATCGATCTGCCACGCCAACGCGACATCGTCCAGCCAGCCGTCGGGGATGCCCAGCAGTTTTCCGGTGGGGTCGAGTAGGCGGACATTCCACTGCATCTGTGGAAGATCACTGCGCTTCAGCAGTCGGTACGCCCATCCTTCCGCTGGTGAGTGGACGTCGGCGAGCATTTCGCGCATGACTTCCCGGCACCGCGCCGTGCCTCGGCATGAGCCCCCTTCCAACTCTTCGGCGAGGGCCGACGGATCGACCAATCCTCGTTGAACCGGCTCGGCCAGCAGCGCGCGAATCTGGTCGATGTTGGTGAACCGCCGCGCCGCATCGAGGACGGCTCGCGCAAGCGGAGCTGTCGGAAATCCGGAGCGGATATGCGGTTCGGGAAGACGCGAAGTTCGCTCGACGACCACGTAGCCGGTGGACGTCCGCTTGCGTGCTTCCGGTATCAGCACGTGCACCTCCGAGAAAGGCGGCATTCGCTGGAGGCCGTGCAGTTCGGCAGCTGGAAGGCCGGTCAACTGCGCGCCTTCTCCTGCGTAGCGCAGCGCCGACTCCAGCCGCTGACGGTTCGTGGGTGTCCCGTTGCTCAGCAACAGCACGCCCGGGAGCAGGCGGGTCCAGGGGCCGTCCCTGCTTGCTCGTCGGTGAACTGTTCGTCGCGGGACGCCAAGCAGGTCCAGTTCTCTCGCCGTGATGATCTTATGGCTGGCAAGGGTCGACACCGCATCCCAGTCGATCAGAGCTCGCTTTGGCATGCGAATCACTGTGGTAGACGGTGGATCATCACCGCCAGACCCCTTTTCATATCCGTGGATGAACAGACGGCCTGTGGATAATTCGCGTCACCCCAATGGATGTTTTGGACTGAACGGCCTGTTCGCCTCGATAGGAGCCTGTTGCGGTTTTGGTTTTGGGTGTTGTGGTTGCTGGACAAGGGGGTGGGCTGGAGGCCGGCCCCCCTTTGTTCAGGGTGTGGTGGTGTGGAGGGTGGTGAACAGGCGGCGGAGGTTGTGGGTTGTGGCGGTGAGGTTGAGTTCGCCGAGGCGAGCGGTCAGGCCGCGCAGGCTGAACCGCCGGAGTCGGTGGCGGTCTTTGATCATGCCGTTGACGGATTCGACGGTGGCGCCGCGTTTCTTGTAGAGCTTCGCTGCTTCGGGGGTGCGTAGCCGGTGCCGCATGGCCTCGATGGGGGTGGGCCGCTGGCGGGTTTGGTGGCGGCCTCGCGCGGGATATGGCGGGATTTCCCTGGTGCGATCAGCCGGTCCGGTCCGGGATGGGTGAGGTTGTCCTCGCTGAAGTAGCCCGCGTCGAACAGGGCCGTGCCGATGTTCTCGGGGGGTTACGGTGGGTGTCGAGCAGCTGCGCGGCGAAGCGCCGCACGACGTGCTGGTGCCGGCGGCACCGGAGATCGTCGACCGCCGCTCGGTCCGCCCGCTTTGATCGCCTAGCAGACGTCTTGCCCGGTCGGTTCCCATGAGGGTGAAGCGAACGGACTCTTCACTTCGATAGACGGCACAAACGGTCCGTTCGCTCCACCCATCCGACGCAGACCACGGATACTTAGAACGGACAGTGATGATGTGTGTAGTGACGCCGCTGGTGGGTCTGACCCTCGAACGGACTGACGGCTTGCCTGTCCTTGAACGGATCCGTCGGCCTTACCGGGCGTTGCTACGCACGCGGCCGGACGGGCGTTTGTGACCTCATAGGAGCTTGGCCAAGAAGCCCCGTCACTGTCTTGTCCACCCGCCCGACCGGCGCGTGCCGCCCTCGGAACGGACTGGCAAGGACGGACATGACCAGCATGACGCACAACGCCCCGCAGATCACCGGTGGAGTCGACACCCACGGCCTGACCCACCACGCCGCAGTGATCGACTCGATCGGCCGGCACCTGGCCGACCAGGAGTTCCCGGCCACCATCCGCGGCTACCGGGACCTGCTGGACTGGACGCGCTCCCACGGCGACCTGGTCGCGGTGGGGGTGGAAGGCACCGGCGCCTACGGCGCCGAGCTGACCCGGGTCCTCACCGCGGCCGGGGTCGCGGTCGTGGACGTGGACCGGCCGGACCGCACAACGCGGCGGATGAAGGGCAAGTCCGACCCGATCGACGCCTACGCCGCCGCAACGGCCGTGCTTTCCGGGCGGGCCACCGGTATCCCCAAGAGCCGGGACGGGGCGGTCGAGGCGGTGCGGGCGCTGCGGATCGCGCGCCGCAGTGCGATCGCCACCACCCTCAAGGCGATGAACCAGATCCGCGGCGGATGGAAAACCCCTGCCGAGATCCTCGAACATCACCTACAATCGCCCCAAACAAGCGGTGTTGCCACGACCGCTTGAATCCGTCCGCTCGCAGATCTCCGCCAAAAGGCACAACCGTCTACCGGTCTCCGGCATCACTGGGAAACTCGCTGGTCGTAGGGTGATGGCCGACGGAGGTTACTGCGGCAACCTGACGCGATCACGTTTTACCAGAAACGACTCACGGGCCGAGCGGTCGGCTCCGAGCTTTGGAGCCGGAGAGAGACCGATGCCCCTTTTCTTCTATTGGCAGGGTTAAGGGGGCACACTTGCCGGGCTTCCCCGGTGGAATGTCGTGTTTTGCTGGCAGTGTCGCTCTGATGTCGCGGGTGCGACGCCGAACGCGCGCATGACGAGAATCCGTGAGGGGCGATGTTTGGCTAGGAACGTTGGTTTCTGCTGGCGGCCCCACGGCGGGTTCCGGAGGCCGGGGAGGGGGGTTTGGCCGCACCGATCCCCGCGTCCTCCGGCCGCACCCACCGCCACCGCCTCAACCGCGGCGGCGACCGCGCCGCCAACAACGCCCTGCACACCATCGTCCTGGTCCGCATGCGCCACGACGAACGCACCCGCGCCTACGTCCAACGCCGCACCAAGGAAGGACTCTCGAAGAAAGAGATCATGCGCTGCCTCAAACGATTCGTCGCCCGCGAGGTCTACCACGCCCTGACCACCACACAAGTCACCCAAAACGACCTTGCACCCGCCGCTTGACATCTATAGGAGCATCCGTTCGCTTCCGTAGGCGGCACGAACGGTCCGTTCGCTTCACCCGCACCTTCTAAAGCAGCCTCAGTAGCGGCCAAAACGCGCACGGGCCCTGACATGGCCAGGTAGTGGGTCAGCTGGATTGGTCGCCGCTGCCGTAGGGGCGGGTGAGGATCTCCAGGACGTGGCCGTCGGGGTCGTCGAAGTAGACGCCGCGGCCGCCGTCCCGGGTGTTGATCCGCCCCGCCTCGTGGTGCCCGGGGTCCGCCCAGTAGGGCAGTCCCCGCGCCTGGATCCGCGCAAAGATCTCGTCGAATTCGCCTTCGCTGATCAGGAACGCGTAGTGCTGCGGGGTGATCTCCTCGCCGGTCTCCAGGTAGTCCAGCGTGACGTCGTTGCTGGTCTGGACGCACATGAACGGCCCGAAGGGTTGCGGATCGGGCAGCCCGAGCAGATCGGCGACGAACCGCGCATTGGCGATCTTGTCGGTGGTGGCGACGATCGTGTGGTTGAGCTGAACGGCCATGAGTTTGCTCGCTTTCCTCGTCGTGCTGCGGTACTCCTGAGACTAGGAGTTCGACCAAGGTCGAGGTCAATGGGAGCGGCAGCCGGACCCGCCTAGGCATCGCTCGTCCGGGTGGCGATTCGCCGGCGCGGGTGCGGCGGCCTACCGTCGAGCAGTCGGGAACCGGCGAGGAGCGGAGAGCACGGTGGCGGACAACGCGGCACGGGAGATCGCTTCGGGCTACGCGACCGATGGGGATGCGGTTGAGCTCGGCGCGGTGGTCGTCGACGGCTCGGTCGACGCAGCTGCCGCCGTGCGGATCCCCCTGGCGACGATGAACCGGCACGGCCTGGTTGCGGGCGCGACCGGCACCGGCAAGACGAAGACGCTGCAGCTGCTCGCCGAACAGCTGTCCGACGCGGGTGTCCCGGTGCTGCTTGCCGACGTCAAGGGCGACCTGTCTGGGCTGGCCCGGCCGGGCGCTGGCGGCGAAAAGGTGACCTCCCGCAGCGCCGAGCTCAGCGATGACTGGCAGCCTGCGGCATTCCCCGTGCAGTTCCTGTCGCTGGGCAACGGTGGCCGCGGCGTGCCGATCCGCGCGACCATCACCAGCTTCGGACCGCTGCTGCTGTCGAAGGTGCTGGGCCTGAACGCGACGCAGGAATCGACGCTGGGACTGATCTTCCACTGGGCCGATCAGCGTGGTCTGGCGCTGCTGGACGCCAAGGACCTGCGCTCGGTCATCCAGTATCTGACCAGTGACGAGGGGAAGGCCGACCTCAAGGGCATCGGCGGTGTTTCGCCCGCCAGCGCGGGCGTGATCCTGCGTGCACTGTCCAATTTGGAGGCCCAGGGCGGGGACGAGTTCTTCGGTGAACCCGAACTCGACGTCGCCGACCTGCTCCGGCAGGTCGACGGCAAGGGCGTGGTGAACCTGCTGGAACTCGACGACGTGCAGGCCAACCCGGTGCTGTTCGCCACCTTCCTGATGTGGCTGCTGGCCGAGCTGTTCGAGGAACTGCCGGAGGCGGGCGATCTGGACCGGCCGAAGTTGGTGTTCTTCTTCGACGAGGCGCACCTGCTGTTCAACGACGCGTCCAAGGCATTCCTGGAACGCATCGAGCAGACCGTCAAGCTGATCCGGTCCAAGGCGGTGGGCGTGTTCTTCTGCACGCAGCTGCCCACCGACGTGCCCAACGCGGTGCTCTCGCAGCTGGGCGCCCGCGTCCAGCACGCCATCCGCGCGTTCACCCCGGAAGACCAGAAAGCCTTGGCGCGCACCGTGAAGACCTATCCGACGACCGAGCACTACGAGCTGGAAAAGGCGCTGACGTCGCTGGGCATCGGCGAGGCGATCGTGACGGTGCTCTCGGAGGTCGGCGCGCCGACGCCCGTCGCGTGGACCAGGCTGCGGGCGCCCCGCTCGCTGATGGGCGCGATCGGCGAGGGCGAGGTACGGGCCGCCGCAGCGTCGTCCGATTTGCACGGAAAGTACGAGCAGGCCGTCGATCGGGAATCCGCCTACGAACTGCTGGCGAAGAAGTTCGCCGCGCCGGGGCCGCCCGAAGCGCCGGAGGCGCCGGAGCGTCGGGAGGAGCCGGGGTTGTTCGAGAAAACGATGGACAACCCCGCGGTGCGGTCGTTCTTTGGACAACCCCGCGGTGCGGTCGTTCTTCCGATCTGCGGCGAGCGCGCTCGGCCGGGAGATCACCAGGGGATTGTTCGGCAACCGCCGCAGGTGATCGGGCCCACCTGACATAGGTCACCTTATCGGGGTATGGTCCCTCCGACTTATCCACGCGGGAGCTCGGGCGCACCGGGCTGAGAGGGTGGCACCGCACGCGCCACCGACCGCAGAACCTGTCCGGATAATGCCGGCGTAGGGAGCTGTTGATGGCGCTTGATGTCGATCGTGCCGAAGTTCCGCACACCCTGGACGAACCGGCGCCCAAGACGCTGCGCGTGCTCGACCAGGGCGCGTTCTGGGGCAACCTGGGGGTGAGCCTGCTCGGGTTCAGCGGGGCGCTGGCCGTGCTCGCGCCGAGCGGAGTGCCGCAGCTGTCCTTCACGGCCGCCGTCACCGCGTGCGTGGTGGGCACCGTGATCGGCAGCATCATGGTCGGCATTTCGGCGATCCCCGGGGCGCGCACCGGGGCGCCCGCGATGATGTTGCTGCGCGGCCTTTTCGGCACCAGGCTGTCGTACCTGCCGACCGTGCTGAACGCCCTGCAGTTGGTCGGCTGGGGCACCTTCGAGTTGCTGGTGATCGCGCAGGGCGCGGAGGCGCTGTTCGGGGGCGGCCCGCGCTGGTTGTACGTGGTGCTGGCCGGGGCGCTGACCACCGCGCTCACGCTGCGCCCGCTCGGCGCGCTCCGCCTGCTGCGGCGCTACGTCAGCATCGCGGTGGCGATCGCGATGGTGTACTTCTTCGTCCAGCTGCTGGTTAGCCACCCGCTGCCGGACATGAACGCCGGTTCCTGGCAGGGGTTCTGGCCGGGCGCGGACGCCGCGCTGGCGGTCGCGGTGTCCTGGATCCCGGTCGCCTCGGACTACTCGCGGCATTCGAAGTCGGCGACCGGCGCGTTCACCGCCGCGACGGTGGGCTACTCGGTTACCCAGATCGCCTGCTACCTGCTGGGGCTGCTCGGATTGGCGCTGGTCGCCGGCGATGCCGACAAGGCGTTCGACCCGCTGCTGGCGGTGCCGCTCGGGGTGATCTTCTTCGGGATCCTGGTGCTGCGCGAGGTCGACCAGTCCTTCGCCAACACCTACTCGACCGCGGTCTCCATCCAGAACCTGCGGCCCAGCGCGGACCGCCGGGTGTTGTGCCTGGTCATCGGCGCGGTGATCACGCTGTTCGCGCTGACCTTGGACATCGCCCAGTTCTCGAACTTCCTGCTGCTGATCGGCTCGGTGTTCGTGCCGATGTTCGGGGTGCTGGCGGTGGACTACTTCGTGCACGCCCGCCGCCGCGACTGGGACCTGTCCGCGCAGGCCCCATCCCGCTGGGGCATGCTGCTGGCCTGGCTGCTCGGCTTCTCGGCGTTCCAGCTGATCAACCCGGGCGAGCTCGGCTGGTGGAGCCAGCTGTGGACGGGTGTGCGGGACGCGCTCGGCTTCACGGTACCGACGTGGATGAGCGCTGCCCTCACCTCGTTCGTCGTGGCGGCCCTCGCGGCTGCGATCATCGGAGCCTTCCGCCGCCCCGAGGGGAGCTGAGCGCAGCGGCATCCGTAGCGGAGGTCGTGGGTGCCCCTCAACCAACTGCTGGTCCGTCTCCCAGCGGGTCCGCGTGCTGGGCGGCACGCGCTGACCGGCCGAGCAGCTTGATCGTGTTCTCCGAGCTGGAATTTTCCGCGGTGGTGACGACGACCACGGACTGCTCCGGCGAGCGGGCGGGCGCGAGGATCTGCCGCGCGACCGCGAGCGTGCCCACGCGGCGGGGCTTTCCACCCCACCATCGTGCAAAGCGGCAGCGGACTGGGCGCGTTTTACGAGGAGCAGGCGGCGCGAGTCGCGCATGCGGCGGCGGGCGCGCTCGGCATCGAGCCTATTGTCACGGACTTCGCCCGGGTGCCGGACGAGCAGCTGGTCGACGTCGTGCCAAAGCTCGACGGCCTGGACCTGAGGACCGGCACCCGGTTCGACACGCTGCTCGGGCTCAGCGCGTTCAGCTTGGTGCTGGACCGCCAGCTCGCCGAAGCCGTGGCCGCGCGTGCTGGTGCAGCGGTCGCCCTCGTCGTCGGCACGAACACTGAGGAGGGCAACCGCTACCCGCCCGACCTGCATCGACGAGTTCGCCTGGCGATCCTCCGGGCAATCCGCTCAGCGGAGCGTGGCTGGTAGGCCGAAGTGGATCTCCTCGCGGGTCGTCTCGTGCTCGATGACCGTGGCCGGTTCGAGGTGGTCGATGACGTCCTCGACCAGGCCCGGCGGAGCCGAGGCTCCCGCAGTGAGGCCGATGGTTTCGGCGCCGGTGAGCCATGCGGGTTGGATGTCGGTGACGTCGTCGATCAGGTGGGCTGCGGTGCCCTGGCGGCGGGCCAGCTCCACGAGGCGCTTCGAGTTCGACGAGTTCGCCGAGCCGATCACCAGCACCAGGTCGCATTCGCCGGCGATCGCCGACAGCGCGTCCTGCCGATTGGTGCTGGCGTAGCAGATGTCCTTCGAGGACGGCCCGCGGACGGCCGGGAAGCGGCGCCGCAGCGCGGCGACGATGTCAGCCGTCTCGTCCACGGCGAGGGTGGTCTGCGTCAGGTAGGACACCTGCTTCGGGTCCGGCACCTCGATCTCGCCGACGTCCTCGACGGATTCCACCAGCACCGTCTGGTCGGGCGCCTCGCCGAGCGTCCCCTCCACCTCCTCGTGTCCACTGTGGCCGATGAGCACCAAGGTGTCGCCGCGCCCTGCGAACCGCCGAGCCTCGGCGTGCACCTTCGCCACCAGCGGGCAGGTCGCGTCGATGACCGCCAAGCCCCGGCGCCCCGCTTCCTCCCGCACGGCAGGGGAAACCCCGTGCGCCGAGAAGACCACGGTGGCGCCGTCGGGCACCGCGTCGAGCTCGTCGACGAACACCGCGCCCCGGCTTTCCAGATCGGCCACCACGTGCGTGTTGTGCACGATCTGCTTGCGCACGTAGATCGGGCCGCCGCGGAGCGCGAGCGTCTGCTCCACGATCTCGATGGCGCGGTCGACCCCGGCGCAGAACGAGCGCGGTGCGGCGAGCAGCACCGTGCGCTGTTGACTCGGCATGACTGCACTCCAAACTCGGTCGGCTGTTGCCGAACCCCGGCCGTCGCCCGGAGGCGATGTTCCGGGATCCGGGCGGCGGCCGGGGTCGGTGGTCGGCGTCGTCAGTGGTCGCGGCGGGTCATCAGGTGGGCGAGGGCGCTGAGCTCCTCGGCCGCGCGCGCGGCCGGGTCGCAGCGGTGCAGGTCGCTCAGCGCAGATGCGAGCAGGTCGTCCGCTTGGTTCTGGCTCCAGGCGCGCCCACCGGCCAGCGCGATCAGCTCGGCGGCTTGGGCCAAGTCGCTGCCGGACAGCGGCTGGTCGCGGAGGTAGAGGGCCGCCAGCCGCCGACCGGCCTGCGTGCCGGAGGTCAGCGCGGAAACCACCGGCAGGGTCTTCTTGCGGGTGCGCAGGTCGGAGAACACCGGTTTGCCGGTGACCGCCGGATCTCCCCAGATGCCCAGCAAGTCGTCGACGTGCTGGAAAGCCAGCCCCAGCCGCTCGCCGAAGCTGCGGAGCCGGGCGATCTGGTCGGCCTTGCCACCGCCGAACATCGCGCCAAGAGCGCAGGCGCAGCCCAGCAGCGCCCCCGTTTTGTCCCGGGCCATCCGCTGGCATTCGGACAGTTCCACGTTGCGCCGGTCCTCGAAGGCGAGGTCCGCGATCTGGCCGTTGATCAGGTTCAGCACAGCGGTGCTCAGCGTCCGCATCGCCGTGGCCGCCTCGGGATGCCGGCACGAGGACAGCACGTCGGCGGCGAGTGAGTGCAGGGCATCGCCGGTGAGGATGGCGGGACCGCTGCCGAACACGGTCCACGCCGTCGGGCGGTGCCTCCGGGTGACATCGCCGTCCATCACGTCGTCGTGCAGCAGCGAGAAGTTGTGCGCCAGCTCCACCGCGACGGCTGCGGGTACCGCGTCGGCCGGATCTCCGCCGACGGCGGCGGCGGCGAGCAGCACCATCGTGGGGCGCAACGCCTTTCCCCGGTCGGCGCGGACCGGATTGCCGCGCTCGTCGAGCCAACCGAGGTGGTAGCCGGAGATCTGCTGCATGCGGGTGGGCAACCGGTCGACCGCTGCCCGCAGGGCGGGCTCGACCATCGCGCGGCTGCGCGTCAGCGCCTCGTAGGCCATACCCGCCTTGTCGGCATCCTGGTGAATGGTGGTCATCCGATTTCCCTTCGACCGATCTTGCTGTGCTGGGAAGAAGAAGCGCTGTCAGCGGGCTATCTCGACGCGTTCGAGGACGCCGAGGGCATCCGGGACCAGGACGGCGGTCGAGAAGTAGGTACTGACCAGGTAGGAGATGACGGCTTGGTCGTTGATGCCCATGAAGCGCACCGACAGGCCGGGCCGGTACTCGTCGGGGACGCCGGTCTGCTGGAGGCCGACGACGCCCTGGTCGTCCTCGCCGGTGCGCATCGCCAGGATGGAGCTGGTGCCACGGTCGCTGATCGGGATCTTGTCGCTGGGCAGGAGCGGCACGCCCCGCCAGGCGTGCACCTGGCGGCCCTGCACCTCGGTCGGCCGCGGGTAGATGCCACGGCGGTTGCACTCCCGGCCGAAGGCGGCGATGGTCTGCGGGTGGGCCAGGAAGAACCGGGTCTTGCGGCGGCGGGAGAGCAGTTCGTCGAGGTCGTCGGGGGTGGGCGGGCCGGTGCGGGAGATGCCACGGCGGTTGCACTCCCGGCCGAAGGCGGCGATGGTCTGCGGGTGGGCCAGGAAGAACCGGGTCTTGCGGCGGCGGGAGAGCAGTTCGTCGAGGTCGTCGGGGGTGGGCGGGCCGGTGCGGGTGTGGATCCGCTGGCGGAGGTCCGCGTTGTGCAGCAGGCCGAAGTCGCGGTTGTTGATCAACTCCATTTCTTGCCGTTCGCGCAGTGCTTCGATGGTCAGCCGCAGCTGCTGCTCGGTCTGGTTCATCGGCTGGTTGTAGAGGTCCGCGACGCGGCTGTGTACGCGCAGAACCGTTTGCGCGACGCTGAGTTCGTATTCGCGGGGCGCGAGTTCGTAGTCGACGTAGGTGCCGGCCAGCGTCGGTTCGCCGGAGTGCCCGGAGGCGACCTCGATGTCCGCCTCGCCGTGCACGTTGATGACCTGGCCCGGCTCGAACTCACGCTGCTCGAAGCGGTCGGCCAGCGCACCCAGCACCGAATCGTCGTCGAATCCGCGCAGCAGCGGCAGTTCGCCGAGTTCCTGCGGAATGACCCGCACGTCGGCGCCGGTGTTGGTGAAGGTGATCCGCCCGTCCCCGACGGCGTAGGTCAACCGCCTATTGACCCGGTAGGTTCCCGCCGACACGTCCACCCACGGCAGCATGCGCAGCAACCACCGCGAGGTGGTGCCTTGCATCTGCGGCTGGGACTTGGTCGTCGTCGCCAGGTTCCGCGCTGCCGCCGTGCTGAGGCTTTGCGCGTTCTGCTCCTCGACGCCGAGGTCCGGCTCTGTCACGGTCACGATGTCTTTTCTCCTTGAGGCGCGAAGCTGGTGCCGGGTTCATGGCGGTGTCGGTCGGATGCGCATCGGGGACCGGAGCGGGCGGGTCGCGGCCACCCGCTCCGGAGCGTTTTCCTTGAACTCCCAAGGCATTCCGATGTGGACGGACGCGGGATCAGCTCTCCCGGCCGAGTTCGACGTGTTCGAGCACCCCGATCGCGTCGGGGACCAGGATCGCCGCGGAGTAGTAGGCGCTGACCAGGTAGGAGATGACGGCTTGGTCGTTGATGCCCATGAAGCGCACCGACAGGCCGGGCCGGTACTCGTCCGGGATGCCGGTCTGGTGCAGGCCGACGACGCCCTGGTTCTCCTCACCGGTGCGGACGAGCAGGATGGAGCTGGTGCGGGTGTCGCTGACGTGCAGCTTGTTGCACGGCAGGATCGGTACCCCGCGCCACGCCGGCACCTGGTGGCCACCGAGGTCGACGCTCTGCGGGTAGATGCCGCGCTTGCTGCACTCCTGCCCGAACGCCGCGATCGTGCGCGGGTGGGCGAGGAAGAACCCCGGGTCCTTCCACACGAGCGCCAGCAGTTCGTCGAGGTCGTCGGGGGTGGGCGGGCCGGTGTCCGCGACGCGGCTGTGTACGCGCAGAACCGTTTGCGCGACGCTGAGTTCGTATTCGCGGGGCGCGAGTTCGTAGTCGACGTAGGTGCCGGCCAGCGTCGGTTCGCCGGAGTGCCCGGACGCGACCTCGATGGCCGCCTCGCCGTGCTTGTTCTGGGCCGGCGCCGGGTTGTCGCGGTTGTTGGCGATGTGCGTCCGAAGTCGCTCGAACTGGTTGTTCACCTCCTGCAACGCCCGAGTGCTCAGCGTCAGTGCGATGCACGGTGTCACCGCCTTGTACGTGTGGTTCCAAATCGCCTGATCGGCGGCCAGCGCGTGTGCGCCGAAGAACTCGCCGTCGGCGAGTACTTTCAGCACGGTGTCGTCGCCGTATTCGCCGGTGCCAATCTTGTTGATCTTGCCGTGTGCGATGAGGTTGTAGAGGTCCGCGACGCGGCTGTGTACGCGCAGAACCGTTTGCGCGACGCTGAGTTCGTATTCGCGGGGCGCGAGTTCGTAGTCGACGTAGGTGCCGGCCAGCGTCGGTTCGCCGGAGTGCCCGGAGGCGACCTCGATGTCCGCCTCGCCGTGCACGTTGTGCGCGCCCTTCGGTCCGGACAGCGCGGACCGGATGTGTTCGCGCAGCGCCTCGGAACTGCCGTTCATGTCGTGGAAGGATTGCTGCCGCAAGGAAAGCACGGTACAGGGCGTGACCGCCTTGTAGGTGTGGTTCCAGGTGGTCGTTTCGCGGCCGAGGATGTGCGCGCCGAAGTACTCGCCGTCGGCGAGCACGCCGAGGACGGTGTCGTCGCCGTACTCGCCGGTGCCGATCTTGTTGATCTTGCCGTGTGCGATGAGCACGACCTGGTCCGCCGGTTGCCCGGCGGTGGCGATGACCTGGCCCGGCTCGAGCCCACCCTGCCCGAAGCGGTCGGCCAGGGCGGCCAGCACCGTATCGTCGTCGAATCCGCGCAGCAGCGGCAGTTCCCGCAGTTCTTGCGGGATGACCCGGATGTCGGCGCCGGTGTTGGTGAAGGTGACCCGTCCGTCGCCGAGGGTGTAGCTCAGCCGCCGGTTGACCCGGTACGCGCCGCCCGAGGCCTGCACCCACGGCAACATCCGCAGCAGCCACCGCGATGTGATGCCCTGCATCTGCGGGACGGATTTCGTCGTCGTGGCCAGGTTCCGCGCCGCCGCCGTACTCAGGCTCAACGGCGACGCTTCGGCGTCGCCGGTGTTGAGCGGATCCGTCACAGTCACGCCAATACCACCAATCATCTCTGTTCGTGAAGGGGCGGCCAGGAAATCTTGAACAGTGATTGTTCAGGGAATTCGAGGTGTCCGAATGGAAATGTCCCGAGGCGGGAATGCCGCCGGTTCCGCAGCGTGCCTTCCTGCTGCCGACGGCGACGTTAGCACTAGCGATCTCGGCCGTACAGTCACCCGAACGTGCTGCGTGTGATGGCCCGGACCGGCGCGAATGTCGTATCGTCAAGATCACCTGAATCGCGGCTTGCACGGAACGCAGCGTGATCTTCGACGCGATCAAATTCCGGTATTCGGCCGAATGGCTTCCGTTCACGTCAATCAAATGCGCAATTTCGGGAATATTCCCTGGGGCGATTGCTCCGGGTGGGCGACGAAGTGTGTGATCTCGGATTCCACGAATCGGGTTATCCGAGTTCTGGTGATCGAGGAGTACTGTTCGATCCACGTTGAAACCGAGTTCTGCCCGGTTCTTCTTCGGAACGTCTGAAATCGCGTCGACCAGACGTTGTCGGCGCCCGCAGCTTGGGTTTGGGAGGCGGGGGAGCGTGTGCGAATGTGGGGTCCAGTCGATCGGAGCGACTCGGGGGGAGATGTCGGCATGAAGTGGAACCTGCGGTTGGTCGCGGCGCAGCGCGGCATCTGGAAGGCCACCGAGATGCAGCGGCAGCTCGCCGAGCGTGGCCTGGTCATCTCCGCCGGGAAGATGTCCGGTCTGTGGTCCAAGACCCCGGCCAGCCTGAAACTGGACGACCTCGACATCATCTGCGCGGTGCTCGGGTGCGGCGTCGGCGACCTGCTGGTGCCTGAGCCCCGGCAGGTCGTGGTGCGCGGCGAATCCGTCGCCGGAGGCGCGGAATGAGCATCTACCTCAACGGCCTGATCTGGGTGTTGAGCGCGTCGGTAGCCGCCGCGGTGATCGGCTACCTGGTGCGCCGGCTCGGTCAGGACGAGGGGTGGCCGAGCAACAACGACGCGGCCGGCCAGGTGTTCACCATCGTCAGCGGTCTGCAGGCGGTGGTGCTGGCCTTCGTGCTGGTGACGTTGTTCGACACCGTGGCCGACGCGCGTGAAGGCGTCTACCGGGAGGCGCAGGCCCTGGTTTCGGTTTCCTGGGCGGCGGAATCGCTGCCCGGGGCGACCGGCGACGAGGCGCGCGAGCTCAGCGCGCAGTATGTGCGGACGGTCATCGGCGGGGAATGGCCCGTCATGCAGCAGAGCGGCCAGGTGGACGGCCCAGGTTGGGCGCAGCTCGACCAGTTGCGGGCGACGGTGCTGGAGGCGCCCGCCGACGGGGAGTTCCAGGAGGGCCGCAAGACCGAGGCGATCACCCAGCTCGGCCAGGTCTACCAAGAGCGGCACGAGCGGCTCACCAGGGCGTTCGACCGCGGCGTGGTCGCGGTCGTGTGGTTCGTGCTGATCCTGGGCAGCGTGGTGTGCGTGCTGCTGCCGAACCTCTTCGGCGGCACCAGGCTGTTCCCGCACATCGTGCTGGTGTCCACATTGGCCGGTGCGTTGGCGTTGCTGCTGTTCGCGATCTTCCAGTTGCAGAACCCGTTCAGCGGCGGAGCGCGGATCGGTCCGGACGCATTCCGGTGGGCGCTCGAACGGCTCGGTCGAAGTTGATGCGTTGGCGTTTCGTGGCGGTGCCAGCGGCCCTTGCGGCGGTGCTGGCGGCCCCAGCGGGCCGGGGGGTGTCCGCGGGAGAGGCACCGGGATGCACGGTGCTGCAGGTCCGCAACATCGGGCCGGGCTCGGTTTCCGCGCTGTACCGAGTGTTGCTACCGGCTGCGGACAGCACCGGGCTCGGCATGCTGGAGTACCGGATGAACGCGCTCGGCTATTCCAGTTCGCAGGACCTGGTGTACGGCATGGCCGAGCGGGGCCCGTTCGGGCGGTTCCCCGACGGCGCCCACGTGGTGGCGCTGGACCGGGCCGGACTGGCGGATGACCTGGGCCCGGTGCGAGCCGCCGCGCGTCCGCTGACCGCCCCGAAAGCCGGTGCGATCAAAGGGAACCGCTGGTACGTCGGGGATGGCGGATTCCTGTACGCAGTGGACATCGATCCGACGAGTGCGACGTACCTGAGCGTGCTATCGATGACGGAGATCCAGCCTTGGCACGGGCCGTTCGCGCTGGACGACTTCGACGTCGATCCGGTGGACGGCGAGCTGTACGGGGTTTCGATGACCTACCACGGCCTGCCGGCGGTCGTGCGAATCGACCGGGGCACCGGGCGCGTCAGCAAGCTGGCGGATGCGCCGGGGTTGCCGCCGAGTGGCTACGGATCAGTGGTGATCGGTCCTGACCGGGCCCTCTACGTCACGGCCAACCAGGTCGGCGGGCTGTACCGGGTCAGCCGCGACGGTTCGGTGACGAGGCTGGCCGTGGTGCCACCGGTGACGAGTTCCGACGCCGCCGGGTGCCTGCGCCAGACCCCACCGCCCAGCGCTCCGCCGCCCCAGCCGCCGACCACGACTTCGCCGACCACGACCCCATCGACCACGACTTCGCCGACCACGACTTCGCATTCGACGACCCCAGAACCGACCTCGGCGCTCCCCAGCCAAAGCTTCACTCCGCCAGCGCCGAGCCGGGTTCCGCCATCGACACTGCCGACGTCCTCCCGACCGTCCCCCGCACCGCCTCCGGAGCCCGGCGCCTACGCTCCGCCGACGCAGGAACCTGGCGCTGATCACGCTGGGCATGACACCAAGGAGAAGCGGCGCTGGGCCCTGGCGATGTTGCTCCTGTTGATCGGCGGCAGCGCCGCAGTGCGCCGCCTTCGCTGAGACCGACGTTTCCGCTGTTACCTACCCATGAGCGGTTCTGGTCGCGATGGCGAGCCAAACCAGTCGCAGGCTAGTCGGGCCGATTCGTCCACTTCGGACTTCAAGCGGTTTCGCAAATGGCCTCCAGTTGCGATTTACTCTCAGTAGCAGCGTTGTCGCGTGCCTGGTCAGCGGCCTATCGTTCGGGGTGTTCCGGTCACCGAACCCGAGGAGGACCGGTGGCTTCCGGAAGTCGAACTCCGCAACGCGGACGCGGTCACGGCCACACGCACCGCCGCGGCGGCGTGTGGGCGCGGCTGAAGCATGCGGTGACGCCGCACAGCCACAACGCCGCCGAGGTCGTCGACGGGGTGTTGGAAGCCAGCCGCAAGGGGATGCGGGCGTTGTGGATCTCCTTCGCGGCGCTGCTGGTCACTGCCATCGGCCAGGCGTACCTGGTGGCATTCACCGGGTCCGTCGCACTGCTCGGCGACACGCTGCACAACTTCGCCGACGCGCTGACCGCGGTGCCGCTCGCGATCGCGTTCCTGCTGGCCCGGCGCGCGGCGACCCGCCGCTTCACCTACGGGCTCGGCCGGTCCGAGGACCTGGCCGGGCTGGTTATTCTCGCGGTGGTCGCGGCTTCGGCGGCGATGGCGGGCTGGGAGGCGATCCGGCGGCTGATCGACCCGCAGCAGGTCGATCACCTGGGCTGGCTCGCGGCCGCCGGGCTGCTGGGTTTCGCCGGGAACGAGTTGGTCGCCCGCTACCGCATCCGGGTCGGCCGGGAGATCGGCTCGGCTGCCCTGGTCGCCGACGGACTGCACGCGCGCACCGACGGGTTCACCAGCCTCGCGGTGCTCGGCTCGGCCGGCGGCGCCGCGCTGGGCTGGCGTTGGGCCGACCCGGTGATCGGCCTGCTGATCACGGCGGCGATCGTTGCGGTCCTTTGGGGCTCGTCGAAGGAAGTCCTCGGCCGGGTGCTCGACGCGGTGGACCCCGAATTGGTCGGCCGTGCGGAACTGGCGTTGACCAGCGCGCCCGGGGTGCGCAGGGTCGACGGGCTGCGGATGCGCTGGATCGGTCACGCGCTGCACGCCGAGGCCGAACTGGACGTCGCCCCGGAGCTCAGCCTGGCGGATGCGCACCGCATCGCGCACGACGCCGAACACCGGCTGTGGCACGCCCTGCCTCGACTCGGCGGAGCGATGATCCACACCCACCCGGCGGGCCCGCAGGCAACCGCCGACCACGACCTGGTCGCTCACCACCGCCGCTGAACAGGACCACAAGTCGCTAGAGCCGTCACCAAGGCTGTTCGGCAGGCGGCGTTGTGGTGCGGCCGCGCGCGTCTCTGAAGCGCCGAGACGCTCAAACTACCCACGCAAATCAAGTGATGGGTGCAAGCGAACGGCCCGTTTGTAGCGTCTATTGGCGTGAATGGTCCGTTCGCTTCACGGCGGTGGGGTGGGGGGGGGGGGGGGGGGGGGGGGGGGGGG
>NZ_GL877879.1:2034993-2035989 GCF_000194155.1 Saccharopolyspora spinosa NRRL 18395 | reverse complement strand
ACCATCACAAGATCGACAAGCTACACGACGAAGATCACCAAGTGCGGCTGGAGTACTAGAGCCTGTTGCAAAATTACGACCACCACGGACCGTGATTGATTTATCACGGCTTATATGGCCACTGTTAGATGGCCACTGGCGGACGAACGGCGGCGATCGAGACTGATTCGGTATCTCGGTTCAGCCGTTTTCGCCGAAACCGCAACAGCCTCCCTGAGCGAGCAAAGCTGCTCGAAGGTGCCCTTCCGGCCACGCTCGAACGAGTTCCGGACGCTACTGGAAGGATCCGCCCTTGCGGTCCGGCAGCAGGGCCGCGATGGTCGCGCCAGCGTCGAGCAGCCGCGTCACCACGGTCGCGTCGCTGTCCGGGACGTAACCCCTTCAGCGTCGACGAGCCGTTCATCATCGGAACCCCGGCGAGGCACACGTTGTCCTTGAGCGCAACGGTGCGACCCGCCAGCGGTCCGTCGTCGCGGGTGCGCAACTCCGTGCGCGCGTACCACGCGCCCAACGAGTCATCGTCTCGCTCGCGTCACCTCCGTTGCGGGATCTCCGCCGCACGCTTGGAAAGCGCGTCGACCGCCCGGTACGCATCGACGTTCGCGGCGATGAGCGCCAGGCAGGAGTCGGTCGTCGCATCGTCAAGCTCGAGCCCCAGTTCCGCCGCTGCGGCTTGCAGTTCTGCTCGATCCGGATCCGGCACAGTCATCACTACCTCCCACGTCGCGGATTACGCGAGGCTACGCAGCCGACGACCGGGGGGCGGTAGATCTTCTACAGTGACAAGGAGTTCTCACTAATCCGCTACAGGGGCCGTGAGCTGCTAGGTGGCTGGTGTTTTTCGGGGAGTACCAAGTGAGTGCCTCGAACTTCGAGGATCAGGGTGGACTGATTCGGTCGACGACCGTCTTTTCGGCCGTCTATGACGATCTCAGACCTGCACGATTTGTCCGGATCGGTCTTGCGGTGAAAATGAGGCCGTTCGACACCAGCCAC
>NZ_GL877879.1:2011577-2034183 GCF_000194155.1 Saccharopolyspora spinosa NRRL 18395 | reverse complement strand
CCGACACCACCCCGCCCGGCTGGGGACGGTGGCTGCTGGCACGTCGCTCGCTGACCCGCAACAGCAAGGGCGACTACGAGATCGCCTACTACTTGTGTTGCGCCCCAACAGGAACGACCGATGAGGACCTCATCCGGGTGGCCGGGGCACGGTGGGCGATCGAGGACTGTTTCCAGACCGCCAAGACCGAAGTCGGCCTGGACCACTATCAGGTCCGCCGCTACGACGCCTGGTACCGACACATCACCCTCGCGATGCTTGCCCACACCTACCTGGCCATCACCGCGGTGATCGCCCCAAAAGCCCTGGCAACGGCCTCATCCCAATCACGCTGGGCGAGGTCAAGCGTCTCCTGGCACACCTGATCACCACCCTGCCCGACCGTGTCGTGACCTGGGCCTGGTCGCACTGGCGCCGACGTCACCAATACCGCGCCCGACAAGCCCACTACCAGCGCAGACAGACCAAAAACTACGAAGTGCGGCTGGAGTACTAGCAGGGGGCGAATCGGTGCCTGTCAAATTGTTCGATCATCAACGTAGGCTGCGGTGCATGGTGGGGGTTGGACGCTTTGAGCGGGTGTTGCTCGTTTGCGGGGCGATCGGCGCAGTGCTGTTCGTCGTGCTGTTCGTGGTGGACGGTGCATTGCGGGTGGACTACAGCCCGCTTCGGCATCCGGTGAGCGCCCTGTCGATCGGGGAGTCCGGTTGGATGCAGGCGGCGAACTTCATCGTCACCGGCCTGCTGTTCCTCGCGTGCGCTGTCGGGCTGCGGCCCGCGCTGCGGCGGCTCGGTGGTGGACCCTGGGTGCCGGTGCTGATCGGGCTGGTGGGCGTCGGGCTGATCGGTGCCGGGTTCTTCGCGACGGACCCGATCAGCGGCTACCCGCTGGGTACGCCGCCGGTGTCCCCAGTGCGAACCACTCACGGTGTGTTGCACGACCTCTTCTCGACACCGGTGTTCACGGCGCTGCCCGCAGCTTCCTGCGTGGTCGGCTACCGTCTCGCCCGCACCGGTCATCGGGCTTGGGCTGCCTACTCGATCGGCACGGCGGTCGTGTTCCTGATCGGTTTCGTGCTGGCCGGCGTCGGGTTCGCCCAGAATCCGGTGCTCATGCCGGTCGGCGGACTCCTCCAACGCCTGACTCTCGTCGTCGGATTCGGCTGGCTCGCAGCCCTCGCGATCTCCCTCCCGCGCTTCCCGGAGCGACCGGACCCTGTGGCCGGTCCCCGCGCGTGATGCGGGGTGCCGGTTTCGCGGGGAACGACAACGATGCCGGGTGATCGGCAAATTCCCCCGGGCAGCTAGGCGAGGCGGGGCGGGAAGCCGCCGGTGGCGATCGGGCCCCAGCGTTCGATGTGGATGCGGATCAGGGACTTGTTCTGCCGGGCCATCGCCTCCCGGTACTCGTCCCAGTCCGGGTGCTCGCCGGAGATGCAGCGGAAGTACTCGATGAGCCCGTCGAGCGCCGCGGGCATGTCCAGCACCTCGGCGCGGCCGTCGACCTGCACGTACGGCCCGTTCCACTCGTCGGAGAGCACGCAGATCGACACCTGCGGATCGCGGCGGGCGTTGCGGGTCTTGGCCCGCTCCGGATAGGTCGACACCACAATCCGGCCCTCGTCGTCGACCCCGCACGTGAGCGGGGACATCTGCGGGCCGCCGTCGGAACGGTTGGTGACCAGCAGGCCCCGGTGCCGGGGCCGCAGGAACTCCAGCAGGGCATCGCGGTCGACTCGATCGGCGCGGGCGATCGCCATTGGACTTGCTCCCTGAGTTCTGGTGGTTTGGCGGGCCACCAGCGTAGTGGCCGCGCCCGAGAGTCGCCGAACAGTCCGAAGGGGAGGCGCCGGGAGCGACGGCCCGGTGCGCGGCCGCCCCGGTCATGCCTGCCGAAGGTTCCGTGGTGGCGTGCTCGGTGTCGGGCGTCCGGCCGGTGGGCATCCGGCGGTCGGGTTCGTGATGCGGCCGGTGGGCGCGGCGGTGCTCGGTGCTTACGCCGACCGGAACGGCCGCAAGAAGGGCCTGACGCTGACCATCGGCCTGATGGCCGGCTCGTCATTCGTGATCGCCCTGACGCCGAACTACGACACGATCGGCCTCTTCGCCTCGGTCATCCTGCTTGTGGCGCGACTGGTGCAGGGCTTCTCGGCCGATGGCGAGTTCGGCTTGTCCTCGGCGTTCCTGGTGGCGGCCACCACACCCGGTCGGCGGGCGTTCGCCGTTTCGTGGCAGCAGGTTTCGGTCGGCGGCTGCACGCTGATGCTGCGGGTGTCGGTCGAGGACACCGAGTCGCACCGCCACCACTCGCCGTAGCGCACCAGGTACAGTGATTGGTCGCTTCTCATCCAGCGTTGATTCGGACTTGGGGGTCTGGTGAACGAGCGTGTCGCAGTGCAGGTCGATTCGTCCAACGTCGAGCAGCTTCGCGCCTGGGACGGTGCCCAGGGTGACCACTGGACCGCCCGTGCCGACCGCATCGACGAAGGCGTCGCCCGCTACCGCGACCAATTCCTCGACGCGGCGGAGATAGGTCCAGCTTCGAACGTGCTGGACATCGGGTGCGGGACCGGGCAGACGACCCGGGACGCCGCCCGCCGAGCGGCCACCGGCGCTGCGCTGGGCGTTGACCTCTCCTCACAGATGGTCGAACTCGCCCGCGCGCGGGCGGAGCGGGAGCAGGTGGCGAATGCGACCTTCCTGCAGGCAGACGCCCAGATCCACGAGTTCCCCGAGGCGCACTTCGACGTCGCCATCAGCCGGCACGGCGTGATGTTCTTCGGCGATCCCGCAGCGGCTTTCGAGAACGTCGTGCGCGCCATTCGCCGGGGCGGTCGAATGGTCCTGCTGGTCTGGCAACCCATCGAGCGCAACGAGTGGATCAGTGCCTTCCGGACGGCGCTGGCCGCCGGTCGGGATCTGCCGGAGCCGCCGCCGTTCTCCTTCGGCGACCCCGACCGGGTGCGGACGCTGCTGACCTCGACGGGGCTCTCCGACGTTCGGTTGCGCGGTCTCAACGAGCCGATGTACTTCGGCCGCGACGTCGACGACGCCTGCGATTTCGTCTCCGGCCAGTTCGCCGGCCTGCTCGACAGCCTCGATGCGGATGGCAGGGAACGAGCTCTCGACGACCTGCGGGCGAGCATGACCGAGCACTCCACCGATCGCGGTGTGCTCTACGACTCGGCCAACTGGCTGGTCGAGGCGCAGCGACGCTGACCGCACGAAGGACACCTCCAGTCCACACGTCGGAATCGGCGACGAGTGGACTGGATGCGGCGCGGGTCGCGGATTTGGTGAGTGAGCTGCGGTTGGCGCAGTCCACATCGCCGCGCTGATGATCGTTGTCGTGGCGGTGAAGGAAGGCTGTGAAGCCTGGGATGGCGAACACTGCTGCTGACGCCATAGCACAAGAGAGCCGACCCCAACGTCCAATGGTGGCTATCGGAGTGCGCAGTCGGCCGGCAGGCCGCAGGGGCAGGAGCCCGGGCAGAGCAACGCGTGTGTGTCTGTTTGCTCAGCGGTTCTCCTGGATGTGGTGCGCCTCCGGGCTTTGGTCGGTTGTGACCGCTTCGACCCGCACGTGCAGGCGGCCGGTTTGCCGGGGGACGTACTGGTACACGCTGTTTCCTTGGCACAGTGCGTCCAGGGTGGTGACGAAGGCGTAGTCGATGTGCCGGTCGTCGCCTACGCGCCCGATGCCCGTTTCGGTATCGAGCGACCGGACCGCGCTCGGGTGTGCGTGTCTGCGGGCATGGAGGCGATCCAGTTGGCAGCGTCTTCAGGTGCGGGGAGCACGGTGCGAGGCTTTCCGGTCAGCCGTTGTGCCCGGGTGGTGCAGTAGACGGCCGTGCTGCCGTAGATTTCGGCGTAGCCGTGCCAGATGCATGTCTTTCTTGCGCCATGCATCTGGGTCCAGTACCTGTGAAAATCCTTGTGCTGCAACGTCATCACCCGCTTTCTCCAGCAGGTTTTGGCCGGTCGGTGCTTTACGGGGGATCCGCACCGGCCGTCCTGCGCCGTCGCTGTCCTGGGAGGGTTTTCAGCGGCAGCGAGGTTGGGGCATGCTTTCCCCGCTTTCGCTAGGCAGTCGGGGCACCGGTCACGGAAGGTGGTGGGCTGGCCCGGTTCGGCCCACATCACCGGTGCGCCACACGCGCCGTGTGCGTCCCCGTGCTCAGCGCACCGCCCTCGTCGAGACCATTCGCAGAACCCTGGTGCGCTGAGCGGCCCGGACCGCGGGTGTGGTCGATCCTGGAATCGATGAGTTTCCACCGCCGGGGCTGTCTACAGCGATGACGCGGTCGGGTGGATCGGCCGCGCGGACGGGAGGGCGTCATGTCGAGTCACATCCTGGACGTGCCCGGAGCACGCCTGCACTACGAAACCGTCGGTTCGGGGCCGGTCCTGGCCGTGATCGGCCTACCCATGACCGGCTCCGGGTTCGCTCGCCTCGTGGCGCTGCTCGCCGCCGACTACACGGTGGTGACGTACGACCCGCGTGGCTTTGGGTGCAGCACGATCGAGGACCCGGAGCTGGATGTGACGCCCGAACTGACAGCCGACGACGTCCGCCGCGTGCTGGAGGCCGTCACCGATGAGCCGGCCCTGGTTTTCGGCAGCAGCGGTGGTGCCGTCACCGGTCTTGCGCTCGCCGCCCTGCACCCGGAGCGGGTTCGGACGCTCGTCGCCCACGAGCCCCCGGTGATCGAGATGCTGCCGGATGCCGAACAGGTCCGCGCCCAGGTTCGGGACGTGTACGACACGTACCTGGCCGCGGGCGCTGATGCGGCGTTCGGGAAGTTCATGGTCATGGCCGGGTTCGAAGTGCCGGAGCCCGATCCGGCGTCGCCGCCCGCACCACCGTCTGAACAGGATCAGGCCGACGGCGAGCGGATGCTTGCGCACAGCCTGCTGCCCGTCACCAGCTACCGCCCCGGCATCGCGGCTTTGAAGGCCGCACCCTCCAGGGTCGTGATCGCCGGCGGCGCGACGTCGGACGGTCAGCTGGCGCACCGAACGGCCAGTGCGCTCGCCGATGCGCTGGGCGGTCCACTGGTCGAATTCCCCGGCGGTCACGGTGGTTTCCTGGAGCCGGGCGACGGCCCGGAGGCTTTCGCGCGCGTGCTTTGCCAAGTCCTCGCCGAGGACGCCTGACGACCAGGGATCATCACGCCTGCCGGTAGCCGGTGGGGCCCAAGTACCGGTGGTCGTGCTCGGATTCGGCCCCGAGCACGTGCCCCGCGGGCGCGTCGGAGGTCGTGACCGAGTACAGGTGGGTGTCCTGCGCATCGCTGCGGACATCCGGCGTGTTTCCGGCGGGCGCATGCTGCTGGAGTTCGGCATCACCGCAGCGACCGAATCCTGACGCGGGACGGCGGGGCGAGTCGACGTACGCTTCAGCTGCGCCCTGCTCGTGGTGGGTCGGGACGCTGACCGGTGTGGTTCTCCCGGGTGCACGGTTGGTTGCCGGAGTACCGGTGGAGGCTTTTGGAAACGGCTGGGTCGTGGTATGGCGAGTGAAAACCGGTATGTCCAGCTCGGGCTGATCGCCGCCGTGCAGGTGCTGGCCATGTCGATGTGGTTCTCCGCTTCCGCGGTCGTGCCGGCGTTGCGTGGCGCTTGGGACATCAGCGACATGCAGGCCGTCTGGCTGACCGCGTCAGTGCAGGTCGGGTTCGTCGTCGGCGCGGTCGTTTCGGCGGCACTCAACCTGCCCGACCGGTTCCCACCCCAGCTGGTGGCCGCCTGTTCCGCGCTCGGCGCGGCGGCCGCGACGGTCTCGGTACCGCTGTTCGCCGACGGATTCGGCCCGGCGGTGCTGTGCCGGTTGTGCACGGGGTTCTTCCTCGCCGGGGTCTACCCGGTCGGTATGAAGCTCATGGCCTCGTGGTTCGGTGCCGCAGGGCGCGGGCTCGCGCTCGGCGTGCTCATCGGCGCACTCACCGTCGGCTCGGCGCTGCCGCACCTGATCAAGGGGCTCGGCAGCCTGCCCTGGCAGGGAGTGCTCGTCACCGCAGCCGCCATCGGGGTAGGGGCCGCAGTGCTGGTGGCGACGCTCGTGCGACCGGGACCGCACCTGTCGCGCGGCGGCGCGCAACACCGGCCGAGATACGCGCTGGAGATGTTCCGGGAACGCGGCCCGAGACTGGCGAACCTCGGTTACTTCGGCCACATGTGGGAGCTGTACGCGCTGTGGACGTGGCTGCCCGCCTTCGTGACCGCGAGCACCGCCAGCGGGGATGCGACCGTCGGGCTGGTCTCGTTCGTGGCCATCGGCATAGCCGGGGTGGTCGGCTGCCTGCTGGGCGGATGGGGAGCCGACCGCTTCGGGCGGGCGCCCGCCGCCGGGGTGGCCCTCGTCGTCAGCGGCGCGTGCTGCCTGCTGTCGCCGCTGCTGTTCGGCGCGCCGTGGCCGCTGCTCATGGTGCTGCTCGTGGTCTGGGGCGCCGCCGTGATCGCCGACTCCGGGGTGTTCTCCACGGCGCTCAGCGAGGTCGCCGACTCCCGCTACATCGGCACCGCGTTAACCGCGCAGACCGCGATCGGGTTCCTGCTCACGATCAACTTCGTACCGGTGCTCGCCGCGCTCGTCGGCTGGCGCTACGCCTTCCTCGTGCTCGCGCCGGGACCGATCCTCGGCGCACTGGCCATGCGAGCCCTGGGCGGCCGGACCGCCCGGCGAGCGCGGACGTCATGAGCACATGCACCGTGCCACCGCTGGCTCGGTGGTGCTCACCACCGGGGCCTGAGCCCGTCAGGCCGCGCCAGTGCCCGAGTGCCCGGGAGGCGTTCCCGGCGGGTGCTCGTACGTGACGGGCTTCGGAGCCGTCGAGGTGATCCCGAGGCGCCGGGCACGCCGGTCGATCCACCACGTGTAGACCACGGTGATGAGCGTGCTCGGCAAGACCTCCCACACGTCGTAGGAGCCGCCCTGGTCCAGGCTCGGCACCCCGTGGGGCGCGGCGGCCAGGGCAAAGGTGAGGTTGTTCGCCACGTGCAGGGCGATCGCCGCCTCCAGCCCTCCGGTGCGGATGGTCAGCCAGCACATGGCCATCGCGAAGACGAAGAGGTCGACCACCACGAGCGGATCGGTGTAGTCGTGCAGCACGACGAACAGCAACGAGCTGGCCACCGCACCGGGCCACGGCGTGCGGGTCCAGGACGCGAAGGTCTGCACGAGCCAGCCGCGGCAGACGTATTCCTCGGTGGCGGCCTGCACAGGGATGACCGCCACCGAGATGGCGACCACCGCCAGGAACGTTAGCCACCCCGGCCACAACGCGGCGTCCCATCCGTTGAGGACGAGGTCGACGGCGGTGACGAGGACGAAGCCCAGGAAGGCCCACCTGGCGCAGTAGCCCATCCACCGCCACCGCAGTCGTCCCTCCACACTGGACAACGTGCCCACCGGTCGGCGCTGCGTCGTCCTCGCGATCAGGAGGAGGACGGGCAGGGCGACGGCGATGGAGACGAAGCCTAACGCGAAGTTCCACAACGGATTCGCGAAGCCCAGCTCCGCATCCATCCCGACGCCCACCGCGAAGGCCAGGACCACGGTGGCGCCGTAGACCAGCAGCATCAACGCCATCGCGAGCACGGGGAACAGCAGAAGTCCCACCAGCGGTCGCCACCAGCGGTGCGCAGCGCTGCGCGCGAGCAGGTGGTACGGAGTGCCCGGGCGGTGGGCCCCGGCCGTGACGGCCGATTCCCCTTGGAGGTGCATGTCGGTCCCTTCGGTGTAATCGTCGTGGCCCCGCTCGGGAACCCGCCGCTCGCCAGGCGTGTGCCGATCGTCTTCGTCGCGTGGCCGATCGTCCATCAATGAAACGTGACGAGTGGGCCACCGGCTTTGGTCGGCGGGCATCCGCGTCGAGTTCGAGCTGCAAGTGCAATGCGCGTGTGACGATTACGTGACCGTGGCCCCGAAAACAGTAGGTAGTCAGGTGGTGTGGGTGCTGGGAATCGGGGGAGAACGGCGACCTGACGCGATGCAGGGCTGATGGTCGATTCGGAGCGCGTGTGCTCCTCTGGCGCTGGGCCTTCGCGCCATCGTCCTCAGTGGACGTTGGTCAGCGGACCTCGTCTGGTTCGGGCGTCGAGCCAGGCCGGACCTCGTCTGGTTCGGGCGTCGAGGCAGGCCGGTCGTGTGGCTCCTGGCGGAACACCCACCAGCGGGAGGCCGTGTAGGTGAACAGCGCTACGCACGCCCCGGCGGACAGCCTGGCCAGCCGGAAGTCGACGCCCAGCGCGGAAACCCCCGTTGTCACGGCAATGGTGAGCCCGTAGTCGCAGACGACGACCATCGCGTAGCGGAGGACCTGGCCGCCGACCGGGGCGTGCGACCGGAAGTTGACCGTTCGGTTGAGCACGAAGTTCAGCCCGAAGGCGAACACGTACGACACGGTCACGGCGACCGGCAGCGGCAGCGGGGTCCAAGCGCGCAGCGACGCCAGGATGGCGAGGTCGATCAGGAAGGTGAACGCGCCCAGGATCGCGAAGCCGACGAGTTCGCGGGAGACCACGCGGCGAAGCCAGGACGGGAGCCGGTCGACCCACGAGGTGAGCAGGTCGCCGACCCGCTCGGCCGCGCGCGTCCTGGTCGTCGTGGCCTGCTCTTCCATCCTCACCCCAGCGCACCAATCACATTCGGGCAGCAGCCGACACCGCCATCGGCGGAGTCGCTGGCTCGCCCATCCTATGGAAGCCCCCCGGCACCAGGTCGTGCTCGCGGACCGGCGGGCGACATCTTCTCGCCCGTTGTTCAGGGATTGTTCGACTTCCGTTCCGCCGTCGTATCCAATCGGCCCGCGAACGTCCACAGCGGATCCGGTCGATCGGCGGCGATCTCGGTCAGATGACCATCCAAGCCGGGACCGGCAGGGACTGAAGGTAGACGAGCACGCACATCAGCGCCAAGATACCGATGCTCCACGGCAGCACCCGGCGGAAAATGTCGCCTTTCCGGCCCGCCATGCGGACCGCCCCGGCGGCGATGGCCAGGTTCTGTGGTGAGATCATCTTGCCGAGCACGCCCCCGGAGCCGTTGGCGGTGGCAAGCAGCGGATCGATGCCCGCTCTTCGTGGCCGCCACCCGCAACACCCCGGACAGCAAGTTCGACGATGGCAGCGAACCGGTCCAGCAGGCCGAGGATGAGCAGGGGACCGCAGAGAATTCGAACACGCTGTCGAGGTAGGCGAACCCCGGGGCGGGCAGGGCAGTCTTGACGAAGCGTCCGGGCCGCCCCAGCCCGCCGGGCTGCCAGAACTTCAGAATTCTCTCGGTCAGGAAGTTCGAGCCCACCACGAAGTGGACCGGCACGACGGCCTTGGCGCGGTGGTACCGAGCAACCGCATCCCGAGACTCCTGGTCGCGGATGTCGTTGTCATGCGGGCGGTGTCCCGCACTCCGAGTCGCCCTGCGAGGTCAGCTGTCGCCGGTTCCACCCGTTCCCGAGCGCCTCCACAGTGGACTCATGCCGGGCCGGGCGTCCGCCGCCGTTGTGGTTGGATCACGGGCAGGTGCTCGCGCACGAGCAAACCGCTGAGCACCACGATCCACAGCGCGGTCAGCCCACCGGGCAGGTAGGTGGCCAGCACGCCGCCGGGAGCGATCGCGCCGGCTCCGCCGAGGACGGTGAGCGCGCCGAGGATCCGGATGACGGCGACGAATCCGGAAAACCACGCCGCCCATTGCGGGAGAACCCCGGTCCGCGCGATGGCGGCGGCGCATGCCGCCAGCGGCAGGGCGACGGCCATTCCCGCGAGCGTGGTCACGACGGCCACGGCGCTGTAGGGCGCGGAGGCGAGACCGATCAGCATGGGATGCGCGGTCAACGCGTAGGCCGCACCGCCGAGGATCGATGCCCCGAGGAACCCGATGGTGCCGGTGAGCACGAAGCCTGCCAGCATGACCGCGGGGGCGTCGCTGTTCGGATCGGGCAGCCTGAACGCGGTGGCGAGCGTGGCGCCGAACCACACGAACAAGGCCACCGCGGCGGCGTAGAGCACGGCCGCGGCCATGATCACGTCGCGCGAGTTGGTCAGGTACAAGGCGATGGTGTCGCTGGAGGCGGTGATCCTGGGAGCGCCGCGGAGCAGGGTGCCCGCCACGACGGCGAGCACGAGCGAAGCGAGGCCGGCCAGCCCGCCCCAGCGCATCTCGTGGCCTTCACTCATCGATTCCTCCCGGCGACCTCGTTGAACGGGATGTTCGTCGAGCTTTGCGGGCGGAGGGCATGCAGTCATGCGGCCGAAGGTCCTCTTTTACCACCGCCGTTGCGCCTCACCACGAACGCCGCCCACACGGCTCCCACGAGCAACTCGCGTCCGGTGACCATCTCCCCTTGCAGCCGGCGTGCGGGCCGCGCGAGGGTCGGAGGACCCCGTTGGCTCATGGCTGAGAGGTGACGACGGCCATGACGGGTCTGCGCACCGATCTGTACGAACTCAGGATGGCGGCCAGCTATCTGCGCCGGGACATGACAGCCCCGGCGACCTTCAGCTTGTTCGCGCGGAAACTCCCGCGTGAACGCGGTTTTCTCGTAGCGGCCGGACTCGCCGACTGCCTGGACTTCCTGGCGCGGCTGCATTTCAGCGCCGACGACCTGACGTACCTCGGCGACGTCGTGCACCTGAAGGACAGCGACCTGGCGGCGTTGGCGGAGCTGCGCTTCACCGGTGACGTGTGGGCCGTGCCCGAAGGGCGGGTGGTCTTCGCCGGTGAGCCCTTCCTGGAAGTGACGGCGCCGCTGCCGCAGGCGCAGCTGGTTGAGACGGCGCTGCTGAATTTCGTGACGTTCCAGTCGTCGGTGGCGGCCAAGGCGGCGCGGTGCCGGATCGCCGCACCGCAGGCGGACCTGGTCGATTTCGCCGCCCGCCGAACCCACGGTCTGGAGGCCGCCCGGGCGGTCGCTCGTGCCTCGGCCATCGCTGGATTCGCGGGCACCAGCTACGTGGCCGCCGCACGCGAGTTCGGACTGGTGGCCGCTGGCACGATGGCGCACTCCTACGTCGAAGCGTTCCCCGACGAGCGCACCGCGTTCCGGGCGTTCGCCGCCGATTTCCCGGATGCCACGGTGTTCCTGGTCGACACCTATGACACCCTGCGCGGCGTGCGCACGGCGATTGAGGTCGCCAAGGACCTGCCGGCCGGTAGCCGGATAGGAATCAGGCTGGACTCCGGCGACCTCGGCGGCCTGGCGGTGCAAGCGCGCCAGCTGCTCGACGACGCCGGGCTGACCAGCGCTCGGATCATGGCCAGCGGCGGGCTCGACGAACACGCGCTCGCGGAACTCGCCACGGTGCCGATCGACCTGTTCGGCGTGGGCACCCGCATGGGGGTGTCCGCTGACGCGCCGTCCCTGGACAGCGCCTACAAGCTGGTCGAGTACGGCGGAGCGCCGGTGATGAAGCTGTCCGCGGGCAAGCTGACCGCACCCGGTGCCAAGCAGGTCTACCGCGGCGAACCCGGCCAACCCGATCTGCTCGCGCTGCGCTCCGAAGCGTCCCCAGCTGGGCGCGAGCCGCTCCTGCAGCCCGTCATGTGCGGTGGCGTGCGGGCCGCTCAGCCGGAGCCGGTCCAGACCGCGCAGCGCCGGTTCGCGCGCGACCTGCGGTGGCTACCCGAATCGGCTCGCCTGCTCACCGGCCCCACACCGGTGGACGTGCTCTCGACGCAGGTACTGGTGCGGTCCGCCGAAGCCGTCCGGCACCGACTCGAACAGGCACTGTGAACACCGCCGGTCAGCGGGAGTGCGGTTGGCCGGGATACCACCAGTTCGACGGCGGGGCTTTCCGGTTCGCTTCGCGTTCAACGGCTGCGGGCAGGGCGACTTCGAGACCGTGGGCCACGACGGTCCTGCTGATGTCCGACGGCGACACGATGCCCACCAACCTGCTGTCGTCGAAGACCAGGATGCGGCCGTCGGTGGACTCGGACAGCCGGGGCAGGACCGCTGCCAGGGGCTCGTCCGGTGCCGCGGTGGGCACGCGGTCCATCGGGCAGGCGGCGTCGCGCAGCGCGGTCGTCGGTCGGTCGTGCGCGGCTAGGGAGCGGACGCGGCGGAGGGAGACCAATCCGCCGACGCTGCCGTCCTCGCGCAGCACCGGGAAGCTGGCGTGCCCGCGTTCGCTGCCCAGCAGATCGCCGACCGTCAGCCGGCCGTCCACCGCCTCGACCGGATGCGACATCACATCCCGCACCCGCACTCCGGCGAGGGCCAACCCCACGCGGGCTTGGCGCTCCTCGGCGAAGGCCACGTTCGTGATGAACAACCCCAGCAGGACCCACCACAGTCCGGCGGCCCCCTGAGTGATCAACTGCGCGAATCCGGCGGCGATGAGCAGGTAGCCGAGCCCGAGCCCGGCGCGCGCCGACCACACGGCCGCCTTGAACCGGTCCCCGCGCCACCGCCACAGCGCCGCGCGCAGCACGCGGCCACCGTCCAGCGGAGCCGCCGGAACGAGGTTGAACACCGCCAGCACGAGGTTCAGCAGAGCCAGGTAGGTCAGCACCCCGACGATCAGGTCGCTCGCATCCGACCGGGCCGCGCCCCAGGCCAGCGCGCCGAAGATCACGCCCACGGCCGCGCTGGTTGCCGGCCCGACGATAGATATGCGCAGGTCAGCGCCGGGGCTGCGCGCTTCGCCCCGCAGCCGGGCGATACCGCCCAGCAGCCACAGCGTGATGCCCTCGACGGCGACGCCGTTGCGGAGGGCCACGATCGCGTGCGCGAGTTCGTGCGCCAGCAGCGAGCAGACCAGGAGGACCGCGGCGGCGACCCCGGCCAGCGCGTAGGCGAACGAAGAGTGCCCGGGAAACGCCAGCGGCAGCTGGTAGACGGCCAATCCGGCGGCGACCAGGACGACGATGCCGAGCACGCTCCAGTGCAGGCCGATCCGTATCCCAGCTAATCGCCCCACCGGGACCGTTCCGCGCATGACCGCACCCCGCAACCTGCCGGATTCAGCCTTTCCTCCAGTGTGCCTCCCCGGCGACCGCCCGGTGACGGTGACTTCCGGCAGGAGGCTTGCCCGCGGGCATCACGGCGGGTCGCGGACAGGACAGTGTGGACTGGCACCGGGATCTGCCCATATCGCCCAGACGTACGAGGCGCATGGCGCAACGATTCCGGGACGAGCCGATGCCGGTGCGGTCACTCGCCGCCTTTCTGGATGTACGAGCGCACGAACTCGGCGGCGTTCTCCTCGAGGACGTCGTCGATTTCGTCCAACATGGCATCGGTGGTGTCGTCGAGCTCGTCGCGCCGGTCCTGGCCGCTGGTCGTCGGCTCAGGTGCCTCGTCTTCGGACCGTTCATGCCGCTTGGGTCTCTCCTGGCGCATCCGGTGCCTCCCTGCGGTCGTCGCGCGTGCCCACCACCCGCGTTCGGTGCTACCGGCGAACCTGAAGCCCGCTGAGGAAGAGGGTCGCGAGCGCGAACAACACCCGCTAGGGCCGATGGGCCCATCGGCACCTACGCCGGGCCACCCACCGATGCGACCAGCGCCGCTGCTGACGCAGAAAGGCCCCGGTCGCCGTGCGGCGGCCGGGGCCGGGGCTCCTCGCGCGTTGGGTCGAGCTCGCGCGGGAGCCGTCAGTTCTTGGGGTCGTCGCGCTGCTTGTCGTCGACCTGCTGCGGGCTGGGCTTACCGGGTTCCAGCTTGTCCTGCCCCTGGTCGGTGGCGGACTTCTCGTCTTCCTTCAAGCCGCGCGCCTCGGCCTTGAGCACGCGGGCGGACTGGCCGAGCGAGCGGGCCATCTGCGGCAGCTTCGCCGATCCGAACAGCAGCAGGACCGCGGCGAGCACGATCAGCCAGTGCCAGGCACTGAGCGAACCCATGAGTGCACTTCCATTCGCTGTCGTGGACACCTGAGCCCTGCGACGATGCCGTCGGCTGAGCTGGCGACCGGAGCGGGGATCCGCGGCGTACCGGCCCCGTGAGATCAGGTGACCCGTCGTTTCTCAACAGGGTGCAGTGTATACCCGATCCCGGCCGGTCCCAGGATCCCGCTCGATACCTGACCAGGACAAATCCGCGATCTTGATCTTGCTCCGGCGGCGCCGGGCATCTTCCGCGCCGACCCGGAGGTCCGGTTCGAGCGGCCGGGGAGTCGTGCGGTTCACAGGCCGGTGTTCGACGCCGAACAGCCGAGTCGTGATGGCGCGACCGACGAGTAGCGCTGGTAGGACGGGCTCGTCCGGCGAATGCACCCGCATCTGCGCCGAGTCGAGTCCACCCACAGTGGTCGGCATCGGGGCAGGCCGGATTCCGCTGGTGGCACGGCGATCCGCCGCGACAGCGACGACGGACGGACCGGAGATGAAGATCTCCTGCCCGCCGATTCGTCGACGGATCCACTGTGGATGATCTAACGACACCCCGGGGAGTGAGCCTGGAAAGGGGGCATCGCCAGCATTTTCATATCACCTTTTTCGGTGTCCAGGGATGAAACCCGGACGAAGTGGGTGAAATTGCCCACCGTGCAACGACTTCCGGCGTCCTCCAGCGATTTTCTTGCTCCGGGGGGATTCCGGTCGTGATCGTTGCCCCGGTTCGGCGCCGGGGGCGTCCACGGCGCCGGGTGGCCTGGCCGTGGCAGCTGGCGCTCGTCGGGGAGACGAGGAGGTTCGGGTCGCCTTTGGTCCCCGCGACTCCTACGTGTCGATTCCCGGCGGCTTCGGCCAGCACAAGATCAACTCAGCGACGGTCGTGGCAAGGCCATCAAGGTCACCCCCGCAAGGTGCAGATGACCATCCGGCGGGTCAACGACGGCTTGCCCACCCCGGCACTCCGGCTGGACGGCGCCGCGTACGCAAGCGCCCGCGACACCGAGCGGGGGCGCCAACACCGCTGGTGGCGTGCCTTGCGCAACTGATGTGCGAGGCGGCCCGTCGCGGACGCGGGTGTACCGTGACTGCGACGGTCCTTCTGCGGAGAAGGTCAGCATGAGCTTGGAACACCTCGCCGTCCTGCTGCTCGCAGGCTTGTTCATCCTCGGCCCGGAGAAGCTGCCCGAGGCCGCCGCGTGGGCGGGCCGGACGATGCGGCAGGTGCGCGGGTTCGCCGCAGATGCGCAGCAGCAGCTCCGGTCGGAACTGGGCGACGAGTACCGCGATCTGCGCGAGCCCCTGCGGCAGCTCAACGAGCTGCGCGGCCTCGACCCGCGGCGCGCGGTCGCGAACTACCTGCTCGACGACGCTCGCCCCACCACAACCCTCGCCGGCCAGCCGACGAATCCCGCGGCGAATTCCGTTGAACGGCCTGATTTCCTGCGCCCGGGCGAGCGGCCGCCCTTCGACGTCGAGGCCACCTGAGAGTCGATGCCACAGCCCGCAACGCGCCACCGCCCGAACGACTGGTGACAGAACTTCCACAACTTCCGATACGCGCGCAAGCGAGACTGTGCGCCAGATCGTGGGGGAGGATCACCCACCGTCCGGTCGAGAGGCCGGGGTCACAGTGAGGTGATGATGCGGAAGTTGAAAGTCGGACTGGCGGTGCTGGGTGCCGCGCTTCTGGTGCTGCTGGTGCCTCCCCTGGTCGGTTCGGGAGGCGACGAGCCGGGCACGCAGATCCGCGGCCTGCGGGTCATGGTGCCCAACACGCCGGGTGGTGGTTACGACATCACCGCGCGCACGGCGGTCAAGGCGATCGAGGACGCCGGCCTCAACGGTCCGGCCGAGGTGTTCAACCTGCCCGGTGCGGGCGGCACGGTCGGCTTGGGCCGGTTGGTCAACGAGGCCGGCAACGGCGCGCTGGTGATGTCGATGGGCCTAGGCGTGGTGGGCTCGGTGTACACCAACCACTCACCGGTGTCGCTGAACGACACCACGCCGATCGCGAAGCTGACCGAGGAATCCGACGTCATCGTCGTGGCCAAGGACTCCCCGTACCAGAACATCGCCCAGCTGATCGAGGCGTGGAAGGCCAACCCCGGCGCTGTTCCCGTCGGCGGCGGCTCCTCGCCCGGCGGACCGGACCACCTGGCGCCGATGCTGACCGCGAAAGCGATCGGCCTGTCCGCCACGCAGGTCAACTACGTGCCGTTCGATGGTGGCGGCGAACTGATGGCCTCGGTGCTCGGTAACAAGGTCGCCTTCGGCGTCTCCGGGATCGGCGAGACCCGCGACCAGATCGCGGCCGGTGAGCTGCGGGCGCTGGCGGTGACCAGCCCGGAGCGCGTGCCCGGCATCGACGCCCCGACGCTGCAGGAATCCGGTGTGAACGTCAGCTTCACGAACTGGCGCGGCGTCGTCGCACCGCCGGGGATCAGCGAGCAGGAGCGGGCAAAGCTGATCGCGCTGTTCAGCAAGCTGCACACCAGCGAGCAGTGGCAGCAGGCGATGCGGCTCAACGGGTGGACCGACGCCTTCCAGACCGGAGATGACTTCGGGGCGTTCCTGAAGTCCGAGAACGACCGCGTCGCGTCGGTGCTGAAGGAGTTGGGTGCCGCATGAGTTCCACTGTGGACAAGACCGTGGCTCCGGCCGGTTCGGAGCGTGGCGGCTGGTTGCGCGCGCATTCCGAGCTGGGCATCTGCGTGCTGCTGCTCGCGGTGGGCCTGCTTGTGCTCGTCGACGCGGCCCTGATCCCCACCGATTTCGCCCAGCGCGGCCCGGTCGGGCCGAAGGCGGTGCCGGTGGTAGTCGGTTCGCTGCTGTTGCTGGTGTCGGTGCTGCTGGCGCGGGACGTGCTCCGCGGCGGTCGCGGTGAGGCCGAGGCAGGCGAAGACGTCGACCTCGACGCGCCGACCGACTGGCGCACCCTGCTGCTGCTGTCCGGTTTCTTCCTGCTCAACGCGGCACTGATCAACATCATCGGGTTCCCGGCGTCGGCGGCGATCATGTTCTGGGGCGCGGCCTACGCGCTGGGCAGCCGCAATCTCGTGCGGGATCCGCTGATCGCCACTGCCCTCTCGGTGCTGACGTGGCTGACTTTCAACGAACTTCTCGGCGTCCCGCTGCCCGGTGGCCCGCTGATGGGGGTGCTGTAACCGATGGACCTGTCGAACCTCATGGACGGTTTCGCCACCGCCCTGACCCCGCAGCACCTGCTGTTCGCAGCGATCGGCGTGGTACTGGGCACCGCGGTCGGCGTGCTGCCGGGCATCGGCCCGGCGATGGCGGTGGCGCTGCTGCTGCCGGTGACCTACGCGCTGGACCCCACCGGGGCGTTCATCATGTTCGCCGGCATCTACTTCGGCGGGATGTTCGGCGGATCGACCACCTCGATCCTGCTCAACACGCCAGGTGAGAGCGCCGCCGTCGTGGTGGCGATCGAAGGCAACAAGATGGCCAAGAACGGCAGAGGGGCGCAAGCCCTGGCCGCGGCGGCCGTCGGCCACTTCTTCGGCGGCCTGGTCGGCCTCACCCTGCTGGTGCTGCTGGCACCGGTCATCGCTGGATACGCGGTCAACATCGGCGCGCCCGACTACTTCGCGTTCATGGTGCTGGCGTTCGCGGCGACCTCGACCGTGCTGGGCAGTTCGCGGATCCGCGGGTTCGCCTCGCTGCTGATCGGGTTGACCATCGGGCTGATCGGGCTCGACCAGATGAGCGGTCAGGCCCGCCTGACGTTCGGCACCCTGCAGCTGGTCGACGGCATCGACGTGGTGCTCGTCGCGGTCGGGCTCTTCGCCGTCGGCGAGACGCTCTGGGTCGCCGCGCACCTGCGGCACACCCAGGAGAAGCCCATCCCGGTCGGCAGGCCGTGGATGTCCCGGCAGGACCTGCGGCGGGCGTGGAAGCCGTGGCTGCGCGGCCCGCTGATCGGCTTCCCCTTCGGCGCGATCCCGGTCGGTGGGGCGGAGGTGCCCACCTTCCTGTCCTACACCGTCGAGAAGCAGTTGTCCCGGCGGAACGGAGGCTGGGGCAGCAAGGGCGCGATCGAGGGCGTGGCCGGACCGGAGGCGACCTCGCTGTCCAGCGCGGCGGGCACGATGGTCACGATGCTCACCCTCGGGCTGCCGACCACCTCCGTGGCCGCGGTGATGCTGGCGGCGTTCCAGCAGTACGGCATCCAACCCGGCCCGCTGCTGTTCCAGCGCGAGTCGAACCTGGTGTGGGCGCTGATCGCGAGCATGTTCGTCGGTCTGGTGCTGCTGCTGGTGATCAACCTGCCGATGGCGCCGGTGTGGGCCAAGCTGCTGCAGGTGCCGCGGCCGTACCTCTACGCAGGCATCCTGTTCTTCGCCAGCGTCGGGGCCTACGCGGTCGGCGGCCAGCCGGTGGATCTGCTGGTGCTGTTCATCATCGGGGCGATCGGCTTCATGATGCGCCGCTTCGGCCTGCCGGTGCTGCCGGCGATCATCGGAGTGATCCTCGGGCCGGCGGCGGAACTGCAGATGCGCCGAGCGCTGCAGATCAGCGATGGCGACCTGACGGGTCTGGTGAACTCGCCGTTGGCGATCGCGGTCTACGTGATCACGGCGGTCCTGCTCAGCTATCCGTTGTGGAGCCGCTTCGTCCGCCGCTCCCCGAAGCCGACGGAACGGGCAGACCGAGTCGACGCCTGATCACTGGACGGCAAGGGTGTCTTCGGACGGTACAGCCGCCCGAAGACGCCCTTGCCCAGTTCAACGTCCGCGATGACCCGTCTTCGGCCGGAACCAAGGCACCGGATTCAGGGCGTGTGCAAGGTTGAGTTATCCGGTTTAGGTAGTTTCGGGCGGGAAGGCGGGTGGCAGGTTGGCCAGGTGGGGGGCAGGTTGCCCAGGTGGGCGGCAGGTTGCCCAGGTGGTGGACCGTTTCGAAGCCGGCGGCTGTGCCGTTCGGTCGGCGCCAGCGCCATATCCGGTTCGCAGGTTTCCGTCCAGAACAAGGACCTTCCAGGCTGCGGGCCCTGGCACGTCCGTACCCGCCCACGATTTCCATTGAAATTGCGGAGGTTGTCCACAGGCGTCGGCGTGTCGGGGTGCGACACGCCGACGGTCCGCAAGTTCCATTGAAATCGAAGGTTCGATTTCAATGGAACTTGCGGATTCTCTCCGCCGAGGCGGACTCGATGAACGTCTTCGCACCGGCGGTCACCGCCAGCACCGCCAGCACCGGCGGCCACCCCCAGACCCGGCGGTCAACGCCAGCACCGTCAGGGCCGGCAGCACCGCCAGGCCGGCAGCAACCGCAACCCATACAGGATTCCCCGCCCACCGCCTCCAGAGCCCGCCAGAGCCCGTCCACACGACCCCGCAAGGACTCGACTGTGAGGGTGTGCCGGTCAAGCACAACCCGAACCAGGGAAGCCAACAACACAAGAGCGCGGCTCCTGGACAGACCGTCACGGCTTGGACAACCCGATGATCTCCCACCGGAAACCGCGCACTCACCTCGCGTCCCACCTGGACAAAAACCCGCCGCAACCCTCAGATCAACCTTGCACACGCCCTGGCACCGGATTGCCGGTCAGCGCAGCAAGATCTCGGTGGTCCAGCGAGATCATCTCGTGCTGCGGCATTTTCCGGGGAATTGTCGTGAGCCGCATCGCCGTGTCGCGCGCCGAATTGACGCCGAATTGGCACTGAATTGGCACTGAATTGCGAAAACGGCGTCCCGCGCACGCGATCCGCGGGGCCTTCGACTGGAATGCTGTGCGGTCGGCGTGGATTGTCGCCGTCGTCCCGGCTCTTTCCCGACTGTGGTGCGGATTTCGGTCAATCCCCGGGCCGTCGGGCCGTCGGCGTGGGCCCGATATCTTGTTCCGTGGCCACGTCGGGGTCGGTGCCGGGGATGCCGGCAGGTGTGATCAGTCCCAGGAGGACGTTGTGCGGTTCAACGACGATGCGGAGCTGGACGCATCGCAGGTCGAGGAAGTCGGCGGTTCCGGCGGCGGTGGTTTCGGCGGCGGGACCATCGCGGTGGGCGGCGGGGGACTGGCTCTCGTCGGGGCGGTGCTCTACTTCCTGCTCAGCAACTTCGTCGGGGGTGGCGGACAACCGGCGCTGCCACCGCTGAGCCTCGACCAGCTGCCCGTCGGTCAGCAGGCGGACGACCAGCGCCTGGCGCAGGAATGACCGGCGCGGATGCCAACAAACGGGAGGAGTGCGCGCTGGTCGCGTCGATCAACTCGATCCAGGGGTACTGGACCGAGCAGTTCGAGCGTTCCGGCGTGAAGTACCAGGCCGCACCGACGAAGTTCTTCCGCGGCGCGGTGAACACCGCTTGCGGGGGCGCGACCTCCGACGTCGGCCCGTTCTACTGCCCGGCCGACGCCGACGTCTACATCGACCTGGACTTCTTCAAGGAGCTGAAGACGCGGTTCGGTGCCCAGGGCGGCAGCTTCGTGGAGGCATACGTGCTCGCCCACGAGTACGGCCACCATGTGCAGAACCTGCTCGGCATCAATTCGAAGGTCAACCCCCGGCAGACCGGGCCGACCTCCGGGGCGGTGCGCCTCGAGCTGCAGGCCGATTGCTACGCCGGGGTGTGGGCGAATCACGCCACGACGGTGCCAACCCCCTCCGGGAAGCCGCTGATCCAGGAGATCTCCGACGACGACATCCGCCGCGCCGTGGATGCCGCCGGGCGGATCGGCGACGACTACATCCAGGCCAAGCTCGGCGGCGGGCACGTCGATGAGAGCAAGTTCACCCACGGCAGCTCGGCGCAGCGGGAGAAGTGGTTCACCACCGGACTGCGCACCGGAAACCCGAACGCTTGCAACACCTTCGACCCCAAGGTCAGCCTGGGCTGACCCCCGGTGGTGCCGCTCCGGCGCCGGGCGGCACCACCGGAATTCCCGCCCTTTCGGCTCGATCCGAATGATACGAGCGGGTTGCGAATATTCTTCGAAATCTTCCGGTGAATTCTCCGCTGGGGCGAATGCGGACTATGAGCGTTATTCACGTGAGTTACCAGCCGAGTCGATAGAATTCGAGCGCCGTGACGATGCGGATGATGTTGGAGAGTTCAGCGAGCCGCCCTCGGTACCCGGTGGCAAGTATCTTCCAATTCTTTAAATGTGCGATGCATCGCTCGACGGCAGATCGTAGCGATGAGATCGTTTTGTTGTTTTTCTTATCTGCCGCCGAGAGTTCGCCGCCTTTCGGCTTCTTGCGAGGCGTAATCGCGCGAGTTCCCTGATAGGCAGGGTCTCCGATGAATGAGGTCTCGACTAGAAGATCTTCCCAGCCGGACTCGGTGAACGCCTTTCGGTCGTGCATGGATCCGCATAGAGGCGTCGATATTCCCAGCAGACCTCCCTCCGTATCGGCGGCGACCTGGATGTTCAGCCCAGCACGGCGACGTTTGCCGGAGTAGTTGTCCTCGTGACCAGCACGGTTACCGGTCGGCACATCGGTGCCATCGACCAGGACGAGCCGGCCACGAATGGCCTCCTCGAGGTCTGGCACATGCAGACACAACGCCTCTCCGATCAGCGGCAGTATGCCTCGATAGACCCGCGATACGGTCGGCTGACTGACGCCGAACAGATCACCCACGGCCGCCTGGTTTAAATTCTGTCGGACATACACCAGGGTGAGCGTGACCGCGCGATACAGCCCCACCGTCGGAGGCCACACTTGTTCTTTACGGCACTGGACGATCTGCCAGATCCGGGCAACAAGCTCCTCAATCTGGTCAGCAACAAGCCCCGTAGTAGACTGGTAACGCAACGGCTCCACCTGTAAGTCGTGTTCTGTGAGAAGAAAACGATCTTACTCGATTGGGGCCGTTGCCCTATTTTTAGGTGATCAAGTCGCTAGAATAGCGCTCTATGCATGAAATGTCCGGAGTTCTCGTGATCGATATCGGTTCCGGCTGCCCGGGGTTACCTTTTCCCATTCACGTCGCTATTGTTCTCCCGCATGTTCGCTTTCCGAGGGATGACGCCGCAAGATCGTCGCGCCGCGAATCCGGTCCGCAATAGGATCGGGTGGTGGTCGCGATGACCGGCCAGGAGGAGGTGTCGCACCCCGGTTCCGGTGTGCATTCGGTCGAGGGCATCACCGTCGTCGATCCGGGCCTGGTCCGCCGGGCCGTCGCGGCGGCCGTCGGGAATGTGACCGAATGGTTCGATTTCGGCGTTTTCGCCTACCTGGCGACCACGATCGGAAAGGTCTTCTACCCGGAGTCGAGCCCGACCGCCCAGCTGCTGGCGACCTTCGGGACCTTCGCCGCCGCATTCCTGGTGCGCCCCATCGGCGGGATGTTCTTCGGGCCGTTGGGAGACCGGATCGGCCGCACCAAGGTGCTGGCCGCCACGATGATCATGATGGCGGCGGGCACGTTCTGCATCGGCCTGATCCCCAGCCACGACACGCTGGGGCTGGCGGCGCCAATCCTCCTGCTGCTGGCCCGGCTGGTCCAGGGCTTCTCCACCGGCGGTGAGTACGGCGGCGCGATGACGTTCATCGCGGAGTACGCCCCGGACAAGCGGCGTGGATTCCTGGCTCTTGTGATCGATTAGTGGGCGTGTGGCCTGGGGTTGGGTCCGGAAGATGAAGGCACGCCGTCGCTTTGGGCTAGGTTGTTGGTTGCGAGATCAACAAGCTGATCAGGGAGCGAACGACGTGCCGGATGTCAGTGTATGGCGCGCGATGGCGGGTCTGGACGACAGGACCGTGATCGAGCGTGTGGCTTTCGAAGAAGGCCGTCCTGGCCGCA
>NZ_GL877879.1:1848636-2011538 GCF_000194155.1 Saccharopolyspora spinosa NRRL 18395 | reverse complement strand
CTGAGCGGGTAGTGCTGCATGTGCGGCCCAGCCGCCGTAAGGGCGAGCATGACCGGTGCGGCCGGTGCGGTCGGAGAAGCCCTGGATACGACGGCGGGAGGCGCCGTGAGTGGCGGAGTGTGGATTGCGGGCTGACGCAGATGTGGCTGGCAGCCGACGCGCCCAGGGTGCGCTGTGCCGAGCACGGGGTGACTGTGGCTCGGGTGCCCTGGGCTCGGCATGGTGCCGGGCACACGCTTGTCTTTGACGCCCAGGTGGCGTGGCTGGCGGTGCGAACCTCGAAGTCAACCGTGCGGGAGTTGCTGCGAATCGCATGGAAAACGGTCGGGTCGGTCATCGACCGGGTCTGGGCCGACATCTCCGCTGAGATCGACCTGCTCGACGGGGTCCGCAAGATCGGGATCGACGAGGTTTCCTATAAGAAGAACCATCGCTATCTGACGATCGTGGTCGACCACGACACCGGTCGGGTCATCTGGGCCGCGCCGGGCCTGGGCGCCGCCACGTTGAGCACGTTCTTCGACGAACTCGGACCCGAACGCACCGCGGCCTTGACCCACGTCAGCGCTGACGCGGCGCACTGGATCGCCTCGACGGTCACACAACGCGCCCCGCAAGCGATCTTGTGCGCCGACCCGTTTCACATCGTGGCCTGGGCCACCGACGCCATCGATACCGTCCGCCGCCAGGAATGGCGTGCCCTCAAAGCACTCGCCGACACCGAACGCGCAGAACAGGACCGTCGTGTCGGCCGCCCCACTGCCGATGATCCGAAGCCGGAAACCCCACGGCAGGACCTGGCCAGGGAGTTCAAAAACGCCCGCTACTCCCTGCTGAAAAATCCCGACAACCTCACCCAGGACCAAAGCCTCACCCTGAAGTGGATCACGGCTTCCAGCCCCCGCCTCCACGAGGCCTACGCGTTCAAAGAGAAACTCCGCATCGTCTTCCAAGCCAGGGGTAAGCAGGGCAAACGCATCCTCGACGCCTGGATCAAAGAGGCCGGGCGCAGCACCCTGGAACCCATCCAGAAGCTCTGCAAGTCCGTGGTCCGCATCCGCGCGTCCATCGAGGCCAGCCTGGAGCACGGGCTGTCTCAGGGCCTGATCGAGTCCACTAACACCAAGATCAGACTCTTCACCCGCATGGCCTTCGGGTTCCACACGCCCCAGGCCCTGATCGCCCTCGTCATGCTCAACCTCGGCGGCCCGACACTCACCCTCCCCGGGCGCACTTAACCCACACATACGTCACAAGAGCCGGATTCCTGGGCAGTTTCTTGGAGTTCGGGACGCTGGTCGGCTACATCCTGGGCGCGGTGATCGTGGCCGTGCTCTCGGCGGCGCTGTCCGAGCACGACCTGCTGTCGTGGGGCTGGCGCATCCCATTCCTCATCGCTGGACCGCTCGGGATCGTGGGCATGTACCTGCGGCTGAAGCTGGAGGAGACGCCGGCGTTCGCCAAGCTCGTCGAGGAGCACGAAGCGCGGGAAGTCGAGTCGGCGAAGACCGAGATCCGCGCGATCTTCATCGAGCACTGGCCTGCCATGCTGATCTGCGGGGCGTTGGTGCTGGTGTTCAACGTGACGAACTACATGCTCACCGCCTACATGCCGACCTACCTCTCGGACGTGCTGCCGCCCCGGATCGGCGACACCGAGTCCTACGTGCTGCAGATCGTGGTCATGGCGGTGATGCTGCTGGTGATCACGTTCATCGGTGGCCTCTCCGACCGACTCGGGCGCAAGCCCGTGATCATGACCGGGTGCACCGCGCTCGTGGTGCTGTCGGTGCCCTCGGTGCTGCTGATCCAGCAGAACACCACGGCGACGGTGTTCGCCGGGCTGATGATCATGGGGTTGATGCTGGTGATCTTCAGCGCCACCATGCCATCGACGCTGCCCGCGCTGTTCCCGACCAGCATCCGGCAGGGCGCGCTGTCGATCTCGTTCAACATCTCGGTGTCGCTGTTCGGCGGCACGGTCGCCACCGTCATGACCGCCTTGATCGCGGCCACCGGCGACCTGATGTGGCCCGCGTACTACCTGATCGGCGCGGGGGTGATCGGCGGGATCGGCATCTGGTTCGCGACGGAGGCGGCCGCCCGCCCGCTGCAGGGCTCGACGCCAGCGGTCGGAACCGAAGCCGAAGCCCGAGCCCTGGCGGGCACCAGCAGCTGACCGGGGTGGGCGCTGTGCCAGGACGGCCATAACGCCCACCGCCGCCCGCGTCGGAGGCTCGCTGCGGCTGAACGCTTTCAGTGCCCGCCGCAGCACTCGTGGGGGTTTTCGAGTTCTACCGGTCGTAGTGCTCCGCCCGCGGCCGGTTCGACGAGCAGAACGAGTCGGCGTTCTTGGAACTGCGGGCGCAGGAAGCCGCGGGTGTCCACGAGCATGTCCGGGGCCAACGTGGTTCCGACTCCGAGGACGTCATCGATGGCCGAACTGGCTGTGAGGTGGGCTACCGGGTGCACACCGGTGAGCGCGTGCTGTCCGGGGAAGCGCACGCACCGCCCTTCCAGTCCTACCCGCGCGGCGAGCGCGGCCCGCTCGGCGACATCCCGGCCAGCTGAACCTGGCGATGCGGCGAGGCGCTCGCCGGAAGGCCCGATAGCGGTGGCGGAGCCGCCCAAGGAATGGGCCAGCGCTTTGAGAGCGTCGGTGCGGACCGGGGAATGAACGCGCGCCGAGGCGGTGATGGCGGCGATCGGGCCGCTGTGGTCGATGTGGGTGCAGACCAGGTCGGCTGCCAGTCCGCTGCCGTCCACAGCGGACAGGACGTGCCCGTCGACGTGAGCGAGGCCGCCGCTACCGGCCTCGGGACCGAGAGCGGCGGCGACCCAGTAGCTGTTGGTCGTGGTCATACGACGTCGACGAAAACCGGGTTGGCGTAGAACCACAGGTCCGACCAGGGATCGGCATCGCCGAGGACGTCCATCACGGGTCCGCCGTCAGCGGTGAGCCGGTTGCCGTCGCTGCCGCGCAGCCGCAGGTAGAACGGGCGGTCCACGCCCTTGAAGACGTGGGTGAACCGCACCTGGCGACGCGCGCTGCTGGCAACCTCGAAGGTCTTGACGACCTTGGTGGCGGGCGCGGCCAGAGCGTCGAGATCGGCGGCGGGCCCGGTGACCGGGCCCGCGATGAGGTCGATCTTGGCCAGCTTCGGAACGACGTCGTGGAAGTTCGGGCCGCCCGCCAGGGTTGCCTCGATGGTCACCTCGACGTCGGTTCCCCGGCGGACGAAGGTGCGGCCTCCGGTCGTCGCGCCGCGCCGATCACCATCGGTCAGCGCGCGCACGCGCAGGTCCAGCCCGTCGATGAGTCGCCCGTGCACCGCGACGACCTTTCCCGCCTGCAGGGCCCGCATGACGTCCACATAGGACCTGGTGTGGGCGCCCACCAGCGTGGCGCTGTAGAAGCCGGGCCAGAAGTCCCCGTACGGCTGGGGTTTCGCGGTGTCGATCGGGGTGCCGCGGCTGCCGGTCGCATTGTGGTCCTGGGTGCCGGGCTCGAAGGTGTCGCCGAAGACCTGGTGGCTGTCGGAGGTGGAGGTGATCCACCACGGCTTGCCTTCGGCCAGCAGGGAGTCCCACAGGCCGCCGACCTTCGCGGTCATCCAGTCGAATCCGCCGTAGGTGCGGTAGGGGTTCTCCGCGGCGGTGGGGTTGTAGCCGGGAAAACTGTCCTGGTCGGGGGCTTTGTCGTAGTAGCCGCGGGCGTCCCCGGCACCGCCCGCCGAGTTCGGGATCCCGGCGGCTTGGTGGCCCGGCGCACCCTCCATGCCGACGGCGACCTGCGGGGCGGTGTTGCGCCAGCCGCGAAGTTCGTGGGGGCTGTCCACACCGCGTCGCGCGGGGTGGTTGGCGAACATCAACGCGATCTCGGTGCGCCCGGAGGACACCTGCCGCTGCAGGAATTCCAGCGCCTCCAGCGCGTAGCGCTCCCCATCGGCGGACGTGGCGCGGGCGATCAGGCCCTTGCCGCCCTTGTCGACGGGCGTGGACAGGATGCCGCCGTCGTAGCCGGCTTCGAAGGCGCGCAGGATGTCGACGGTGTTGCCGCCCGGGGGCAGGAAGACGGTGGCGTGTTCGGCACCGGGGATGTTCCACTCCAGGCCCTGGTAGACGAGGATGTCCCGGTTGGCCTGGCGAGCGCGTTCGATGTCCGGGGTGACCTGGTCGATCGAGAACTTCTGGTGCGCGACGCCGCCGTGGTCGGTGATGACCATCCAGTCCAGCCCGTACTTGCGGGCGTTGGCGACCTGCGTGGCGACCTCGTACTGCGCGTCGGGGGAGTACTGGGTGTGGATGTGGTGGTCACCGGCCAACCACCGCTGCGAGCCGCTCCACGGATTCACCACCGCTGCGGGCGTGCCTGCGGCAGTCGCGGCCGGAGGCCGCGCGCCGAGCGTGAACGCTCCGGCGGCCACTCCGATGCCTGCGAGGAACTGGCGCCGCGCGATCGACAGCGGTCGGTCATCCGCCGGATCGACCCAGCTGCCTTCGACCGGCTCGTGCTCGTGGTGGTGGCTGTGGTCGTGGTGCCCGTGCGACATGACAAATCCCGTCGTTCGTTCAAGGAGGACATAGCGGTCGAAGGCCCCGACACCCGCTCCGACCTGGTCCGGCGGCATTTCGCCGGCTCGTGCGAACTATCGCCAGCCGCGCATGCCACAGCCCCACTCGCAGCCGAAGACCAGGTGAACATCAACCGTCGCCACCGAGACGAAGCGAGCAGCGGAGTGCTGGACGAGGGCGGGCGGACCTTGAGCGGGGCAGCGGGCTTCGCTCTGCGCGGGACGGGGTCGTGCAGGAATCGGGGATCGGCGAAGTCCTTACGGCGTCAGGAACTCCCGCAGGGGGGCCGCCACCCGCACCGCCACACAGAACGAGTTTCGAACGGGATTGGCACTCTCACGCGGTCCCGAGGCCGCGGGCCCGCAAGATACCGCGTTCCAGCGGACGGAAAACCAGCAGTTCGATGCCCACGCCCACCAGCAGGATCAGCGCGATGGCGGCGATGACGGTGGGCATATCGGACAGCAGGCGGCCGTCTTCCAGGTAGGCCCCGAGGCCCTTGCCCAGTTCGGGAGACGTGGCGATGATCTCGGCGGCCATCAGGGAGCGCCAGGAGAACGCCCACCCCTGCTTCAATCCGGCCAGGTAGCCGGGCAGCGCGGCGGGCAGCAGGATGTGCCGGGCCGTCGCGAGTCGGCCCGCGCCAAGCGCCTTGCCGACCCTCGGCAGGATCGGCGGGATCTGGTCGATCCCGGCTACCAGGCCGTTGGCGATCGACGGGACGCAACCCAGCAGCAGCACCGTGTACATCGTCGCGGGGGTGACGCCGAACCAGAGCACAGCGGCCGGAACCCAGGCCACCGACGGCAGGCTCTGCAGACCGGACAACAGCGGGCCGATCGCCGAGCGGACCACCCGGACCTTGGCCACCAGGAGTCCCAACGGGGTCGCGATGGCGATGCCGATGAGGAACCCGATCACGGCGCGGTGCACCGAGGTCCAGACGAAGCTCAGCGCGTTGCCACTGGTGATCTCGTCCCACAGTTCCAGGCCGACCGCCCGCGGCTCCGGCAGCTTGAACTCCGGCCACAGCGCGGATGCCCACAGCGCCTGCCAGGTGGTGAGCGCCAAGGCGAGCGCGACCAGCGGAGGCAGGACGGCGCCCGCGAACCGGCGCCAGCGGTTGCGGGTGTCCGGCTGCGGGGCGGGCGGGGTGTCCAAGGCGTCGAGACCGGCTTCTACCGCGGCATCGAGATCGGTGTCCGGCGTGGTGGTGCGGATGCTGTCAGGCCGAGGCATGGTCGCTGATCACCTCCCGAAGCCGACGGTTGATCGCCTCGACGAGACCCGAACCGTCCGAAGTAGACTGATCGGTGGTCCATTCCTGCACGACCCGTCCCGGCCGGGACGACAGCAGCACCACGCGCTGTCCGAGCCGGACCGCTTCCCGGACGTCGTGGGTCACGAACACCACCGCGGCCCCGGTGGACTCCCACACGCGCAGCAGTTCGGACTGCAACACGTCCCGCGTTATCGCGTCCAGCGCGGAGAACGGCTCATCCATCAGCAGCAGCGACGCGGACGCGTCGTCGTCGGAGGCGCCGAGAGCGGACGCCAGCGCGCGGGCCAGCGCCACCCGCTGGCGCATCCCACCGGAGAGTTCGTGCGGGCGCTTGCCACCCACGTTCCCCAACCGGACCAGGTCCAGCAGCTCGCGACCGCGTTCGCGGCGGGTGGCGCGGTCGACTCCGGCCAGGCGCAGCGGCAGTTCGACGTTGCCCGCCGCGGTCAGCCAGGGCATCAGCGCGGCTTCCTGGAACATCACGGCGGGCCGGGAGCCGCTCAGCTCGATCGTGCCCTGCGACGGCTTGTCCAACCCGGCGATCAGGTTGAGCAGCGTCGTCTTGCCGCACCCCGACGCGCCGAGCAGGCAGACGAACTCGCCCGGCCGGACTGTCAGATCGATGCCGTGCAGCGCCGTGATGCTGCGGCGTGCATCGCCGAAGCTCTTGTGCACCCCGGTCATCCGGACCACGTGGTCGGCGTTGGCGGGGGCGTGCAGGACGGCGGTCATGACTCGGTTGCCTTCCTCGCGACGTGGTCGATCATCCGGACAGTCCGCCGTCGGCGACCTTCGGCTTGCCGGCCGCTTCGAGCACGGCGTTGATCGCAGTGACGTCGACCAGGCCTTTCAGGTCGGGGGCCTGCCGCTCGATCCCCGCGGTCACCTGGTCCTGGGCCAGCTGCGGGAACCGGGAGGCCAGCGGGTCGGCGGTCAGCTCGATCCCGGTGAACGCCCGGTCGATGACCTCGGACGACAGATCCTTGCCGGTCAGCTTCTTGAGCTGCGCGTTGACGGCGGATTTGGCTTCGGCCGGGTTCGCGGCGGCGAGGTCGTTGGCGGCGAGCAAGCCGCGCAGGACGGCCTGCACGGTCTGCGGATGCTGCTTGAGGAACTCGGTGCGCACCAGGACGACCGTGGTCGGGAACTTCCCCTCCGGCCACAGCTGCTTCTCGTCGAGAAGGACCTTGGCGCCCGCGTCGTGCACCAGGCGCGACGCCCACGGCTCGGGCAGCCAAGCACCGGCCAGGCGGCCCTGCCGGAACTGGTCGAGGGTCTGGGAGTTCTCGATGTTCTGTACCTGGACGTCGCCGAGCTGGTTGTCGGCGAGCCACTTCTTCAGCGCGACGTCCTGGGTGTTGCCGAACTGCGGCGCCGCGACGGTCTTGCCCCGGAGGTCCTGCGGGCTGTTGATCTGCGGCGCGACGACGAGCTGGGCGCCGCCGGAGGTGGCCCCGGAGACCAGGCGGACCGTCTCCCCGCCGGACTTGGCGAAGGCGTTGATCGCCGGCCCGGAGCCGATGAAACCGATGTCCAGCGAGCCGCCCAGCAGCGCCGAGACCTCCTCTGGCCCGGCGCTGAACTGCACCGGCGTGAGCTTGGTGGCGCCCAGCTCCTTGCCGAACAGGCCCTTGTCCAGGCCGATCAGCGCCGAAGCGTGGGTGACGTTGGGGAAGTAGCCCAGGCGCACCTCGGCGGCCGGGGCGGTGTTCGCCGGCGGCGCCTCGGCACCGGAGGTGGTGCGGTCGGCGCGCGAGCACCCGGCCACGGCGGCGAACAAGGAGAGTACGGCGGCCGCCACGGCCAGTGCCCGTGGTTTGCGCGGCGCGATGCTCACGTTGCGGTCCCTTCGCACGAAGGCAGCAGAACCGGTGCCGGGGCCTTGCTTCGGCCCACCAGACCCGTTCCGACCTGCTCTTTCGTCATATTGCCGACAAAGTCGATAGGGACAGTACAGTTTGATCCGCCAGTTGAGCACGGAGTCTCACGTGGTAGGACGCGGAGCTGGGCTCAGCCGCGTTCAGCGCACTAATCGCAGGAACCCCGGTCCTTCCGGGCCGGGTGGAATGCGATCGCGAGTGTCGGCAGCGCAGCGTCGCCTCTAGAACGAGTAAGTCTGAATACGATCAGTGATCGTAAGCGGTGAGTGAGACCGGATTTCGAATGACGTTGTGGCCGTCGCCCAACGCACCGAACGCGGCATTGCTCTGGAGCAGCTCCAGGGCATCCGTGAGCTGGTCACGGTTCGACGCGGCCAGCAGGCCCGACAATCGTCCTGGCCGTGATCGACGTCGATGCGGCCAATACCTCGCAGCACTGTCCTCGCTGTCGTGACACCGAGAGGGCCAACCGGACCACTCGGGATGACTTCCTGTGTCGTCGGTGCGGTCTCGCTGGACCAGCCGACGTCGTCGCCGGGGTCAACGTGCGCGACCGCGCACGCCCGGCGTGGGTATTTGTCAAACATGTCCCAACCGCTCGGTCCTTCATGGCCGAGTATTGGACCGGCTCTGCCACACCTCCGGGCTGTGGGTGCGTCCGGCCACGGCGACCGGGAGGTCGTCGTGCACCAGGTCGGCCAGGGTGACCTCCTCCAGCACTTCCCGCAGGCTGCTGCGAACGGCGATCCATACCCGCTGCAGAACGGCCACCGAAGGTTCGTAGCGGACATCCTCCGGCCGCACTCCGTGCACGCTCACCAGCGGCCCGTCCACGGCCCGGATCACGTCCGCCACGGACACCGCTTCCGCCGGGCGGGCCAGCACCCAGCCCCCGGCCTGGCCGCGCCGACTGGCGACGATCCCGCTCCGGCGCAGGTCGGCCAACACCGCCAGCAGGAAGTTGCGCGGGATGTCCTGGGCGACGGCCACATCTTCGGCCCTTGCCACTTTTCCCGGCGACAGGCGCGCGAGCTCGACGAGAGCACGTACCGAGTAATCCACCTTGGCCGAAATGCGCATACCCGCATTCTCCACCACCAGCGCGAACGCCCGCGCCGCCAGCCGGTTGGTGCGAACGCGGGCCGCGGGCTCGTGCTTCAGCACCGGGCCGCGGGTCGTCCTAGCCGCGGGGCTTGCCGAAGATCAGGCGGTAGCCGATCAGCAGGATCAGCGCGCCCAGGATCGCCAGACCCCAGGTGCGCGGGTCGAAGAACGTGCCGAGTTCGACGTGGAAGAGAGTCTTGCCGACCCAGCCACCCACGAAGGCTCCGGCGACGCCGAGCAGGATCGTGACGATGCAGCCGCCGGGATCCCGGCCCGGCATGAGCACCTTCGCGATACCGCCGGCGAGCAGTCCCAGCACGATCCAGCCGATGATGCTCATGGGCATCCTCCCTGCGTTGGCGTTTCGACCTTGGCCTAGCGGGCGCAGCATCCCAGATCCCCGTGTCAGGACACGCCCCCGCTTGCGGAGTCGTGACGTTGATCTCAGCCCGACCTCCGCCCGGGGCCGGCATTGTCCAATGTGGACGAGGTTCCCGGGGTGCGCGTGACCTGCGGGTCCGGCCGAACGTCTCATGCCGCCGTGGTCGATCGGCTACCGTAAGTGTGGATCACTTGGCCGAACAGCGATGGAGAGCACGCCGTGCCGGGCAGACCGTGGGACAACGGTGGACCGCAGAGCGTCGCCGAGCGGCGCTTCGACGACCTGCTCAGGCCGGGCAGGGTGTCGGCCGACGAGGCCGCGCCGCCGGTGGACGGGCACGGCGAGGCGGCGGAACGGGAGATCCGCGGCGAGTACCTCGTCCGTCGGCTGATCGACTCCCTGGAGGACGGCGGCTGGCGGCTGTTCAACCGCCGCGGCGCCCAACCGCTGGTGATCCAGATCGAGGACGCGGTGATCACCGGCCGGGTCGAGCTGCGCAACGCCGAACTGCCCTACCTGCTGGAATTCGTCGGCTGCCGGTTCGAGAACGCCCCAGACCTGCGGCAGGCCCGGCTGGCCGGGCTGGTGATGTGGCAATGCCGGTTCCCCGGCCTCAACGCGCGCAACCTCTGCGTCAGCAACGACACGGTCCTGCGCGGCTGCCGGAGCATCGGCGGAGTCCTGGATCTGGCAGACGCAGATCTTGGCGGCTCGCTGCTGCTCAACGACAGCGAACTGCGCAATCCCGGACACCGCGCGATCTACGGCGACCGGCTGAAGGTGTCCGGTGCGTTGCTGGGCCTCCGCCTGCAGGCCGCGGGGGAGATCCGCATCCCCGGTGCGCAGGTCGGCGGGAACCTGACGCTGTCCGGCGGAGTTCTGCGCAACCGCGGCCGCAATGCGCTCAACGCCACCGGGATCCAGATCGGCGGCTCGCTGCGACTGGACGTCGACCCGGGCACCGACAGGCCGTTCACGGCGGCCGGACGGCTGCTGCTGCCGAGCGCACGCATCTCAGGTGATCTGCGGCTGCGAGACGCGGTGCTCGAACCCGGCGTCCAGCCGCCCCGCCACGGCGACTCGCAGCACGACGACCCGGCCGCGACCCTGATCGCCGACCGCGCCGAGATCCGCGGTGATATCCAGCTCGACCAGAACTTCCGCAGCGGCGGCACGCTTCGGCTCGTCAGCGCCACCGTCGGCGGCAACCTGCGGATGGCAGGGGCCCGGCTCGACCTGAGCTGGTTGCGCTCACCAGCAGCTTCGGTGGAGCATCCGCTGCGCGCGGCGCACCTCGACGGCACGCAGATCCTCGGCAACATCGACGCGCGCAAGATCGTCGTGCGTGGGCAGTTCCGGATGACCGACATCCAGGTCAGCGGCAGCATCCAGCTCAACGACGCGCAGCTGGTGGGGCCGCGCACCGACGTCCTGCGGGCCAGCAGGGCGGTCGTGGGCAGCAACCTCGAATGCCGCGACACCGAGATCGCCGGATCGCTCCAGCTGCAGGGCGTGCGGGTCGGGGCGAACGTCGACCTGCGTTCGGCCCACCTGACCAAGCCCGCTTGGCACCAGCACCGAAACGAGTACAAGCCATCGCTGGACCTGCGAGCCGCCCGGATCGAACGCGACCTGGTGTGCGCGGAGGGCGGCCGGCCGTTCCGCGCCGAGGGCGCGGTGCAACTGCGGTGGGCCGCCGTCGGCCGGCACCTCAACTTCTGGGGCTGCGAGCTCGGCGACGGTGCTTCACCAGCGGCGCTGAACGCATTCGGCGTGGTGACGCAGGAGATGACCCTTTTCCCGCGCACCGCGCCGCAGGGGCGGATCACGCTGCGGCAGGCGCAGTGCGAACTGCTCGCCGACAACGCCGCGCTCTGGGCGGCCACCGGTGGCCTCGACTTCGAGGAGTTCGCCTACGAGAACTTCTCCGAGTCCTACGAGCTCGCCGACCAGGAGCGGGTGCGGCGACGGCTCGGCCTGCTGCGCGCCACCTCGGACGGCGTGTACCAGCCGGGCCCGTACGACCAGCTCGCCAAGGTGTTCCGGGCCAACGGGCTTGAAGAGCACGCGGTCACGACGCTCACCGCTATGCGGCGATCAGCGCCGCCGCCCGTCCGGGCCTGCGATGGCCGGTGCAGCTGTGGAGCCTCCTCCAGCGGATCACGGTCGGCTACGGCTACCGGCCGCTGCGGGCGCTGGCCTGGATGCTCCTGTTCGCAACCGGTGGCACGACGTGGTTCGCCTTCCACCCGCTGACCCCGATCAACGAGCAGGACCACCCGGTCTGGAACCCACTGTTGTACACATTGGACCAGATGCTGCCGGTGGTCACGCTCGGCCACGACGACATGTGGCAGGCGCGCGGCGCTTCGCAGTGGGTCACCGTCGTCCTCATCGCCGTCGGCTGGACGTTGGCCACGACGGTCGCGGCGGGCATCAGCAGAGGCCTGCACCGAGAACGCTGAACGCGGCGGCAACAAGAGGCTGTTTCCGGTTCGCTGTGCGCTGCGGTGCGGGCGGCGGTACTCCGGGTGCTGGCGGTTTCCCGGACTCCGCGTTTCCGTCGTCTGCCCAATCGCCGAGTTCGCCCAGGGCACGGACATCGTCGGCGGTCCGGTGGACCTCGACACGCTCATCGGATACCTGAGCGCGCACCCCGGGTCGCGCCGCCGGCTGCGGACCGCATCGCGGTGATCCCGTAGCCATGTCGTGGGGGCGCGTCGCAGGCCCAGCGCTGCAGCGTCAAAGTCCAGTTAGTACTCCCTGGCGTTCGCTCGGAAATGCCCGAAGTATCCGGATATTTGGCCGGATCGTGATCTCGCCGATCGGTTGACCGGTGACCGGCGGGGGATAATGGTTATGATCATGGACTGGGCCGCTGGGGGTGCGTTCGTCGTGGGAACTGGATTGGATGCGTCGCGCGGGAACCTCCTCGACGGGACGCCGTGCTGGATCGAACTCGTCACCACCAACGTCGACAAGGCCTGCGAGTTCTACGCCGGGTTGTTCGGCTGGGAGTACGAGACCCACCACGACCCGCGCGCCGGCTTGCACGTGATCGCCGCCCACGAGGGCTTTCCGGTGGCCAGCATCCGGGATTCCGCCGACGGACGGTCCCAGTGGCGGCTGTTCCTCGCCGCTGCGGACAGCGCGAGAACGGCCGCCGAAGCCGGCAAGCTCGGTGCACAGATCATCGTGCCCCGCAGCCGCGTGCCAGAGCTGGGCGTGAAACTGGTGCTGACCAGCCCCGCCGGTGACGAATTCGGGCTGCTGGAACCGGATCCGTCCTGGCAGTTCGACGTCGGCCTGCCGGGCACCCTGGTCTGGGCCGAACTGGTGACCATCAAGGCCCAGACCGCAGACCACTTCTACGCCGAACTCTTCGGCTACACCGCCGAGCAGTTCGGCACCGAACACCGCACCGGATACGAGGTGTGGTACCTCGACGAGGATTCCGTGCTCGCCCGGGTCAGCATGATCCGAGAGCACATGAGCGCCGAAGCCCGACCGCACTGGCTGCTCTATCTCGGCGTGGACGAAGAGGTGGGCACCGACGAACTGGTGCACCGGGTGGTCGCCCTGGACGGCCGGATCCGGGTCGATCCCTACGACTCCAGCCTCGGCCGCGTCGCCGTCCTGCGGGATCCGACCGGGGCGCGCTTCGCGATCGTCGATCCCAGCCAGGCCAGCGAGTACGGCACGGCGGGCAACGACGACCCCTACGACGACTGAGGCCGGGCTCGCTCCGGTGGGCCGGGCGCTCGTCCGCCCACCGGGTGCGCAGGTCAGCGGCGGAGTCGCTTGCGCCCGGTGACCTTGTTGTAGATGACCAGGACGATGACGGCGCCGATTACGGAGCCGATCCACCCGGCGGGCTGGAATCCGCGGAAACCGACGGTGAGCAGGCCGAACAGGAAACCGCCAACGACCGATCCCGCGACGCCGATCACGATCGTCATCAGGAGGCCGATGTCGTCCTTGCCCGGCACGACCGCTCGGGCGATGAAGCCCGCGATGAGCCCGAAAACGAGCCAGCCGATGACCGTCCAAAGCATTGCATTCACCCCATAATCCGGGTTGGTCCCTGCGGGATCACGCTACCGGACGAAGTGGCCGCGACGCACCAGCCGCAGCCAGCGGCGTTAGCTGCGCAACACCGGTCGCCTGTTCCGCAATCGGCCCGCAGGAGGGTGACGAGGCCCGCGGCGCCGAGATGAGCTGGAAGGCGATCGAGTTGCTCGACCGGGCCACAGCAGAGCGGGGATGGCTCCTTCCAGCAGGCGGAAGGGCACACGAGATCGGGGTCACGCATATCGTGAGCACCGTTCGGTCAGCAGACACACTCCGCCTCGTTCGTCCGGATGGTCGGCCGCCAGCGGAAGGTAGGGGAGTGCGTAGCCCGGCAGGAAGCCCACGTTCATGAGGTAGTGGTACGGGTTGAAGTCGGCCAGCACCGGGTGGCTATCCGGGCTGTCCTTCTCCAGCAGCGCGGTCCTGAACAGGTCGCGCCAGGGCTTGAAGGCCAGGTCGAACCGGATGCCGGCGTCCAGGACCGCGTCCTCGATCCACTGGTCGTGCCACCAGTCGGTGTTCAGCAGTTCTTCCAGCAGGCCGTCGAACACCTGGCGGGCGGCCGCGACGGCGCGCCCCAGCGCCTCGGGGGTGTGGAGGGCCGCCGCGATGTGGTCGCGCAGCGGGAGTTCCGGATCGGGGCGGCGGGCATCGCCGATGTCGATGACCTCCGGCATGGTGCGACCCAGTTCGAGCCTAGATTCCGCCAGCCAGATGGCTTGTAGGTGGGAGCGCATCAGGGCTTCGCCGCCGAGTTCGTGGCGCGGCGGTGCGACCGCGGGAGCGGATCTGCGGGAAGACGTTTCGCTGGTAGGCGTGCTGGTTTCGCCGATCACGTTGCGGGGGTCCACGGCAGTTCCGAAGAGGGCGGACGCGACGCGGGCAACGATTTCCCGCCGGTCTTCGCCGGTGCCTTCGACGGACATGGCGGCGGAGGTACCGATGCACTGCATCCGCTCGGCTCGGCAGGCCTCGCGGATCCGGCGGATGAGCAGGGCGACATCCGAGCCTCGGCGGCCGCGGTAGGTGTGCAGGTCGTCGAGGACGAGGAACTCCAGGCCCTCGGCCAGTTCCATCGGCGAACCCCGGTCGCCTGGCCGGGTCAGCATCAGCTCCAGCATCACGGGGTCGGTGAGCAGGATGTCCGGCGGGTTGGCGTGGATCTCCTCGCGGCGTTCGTCGCCGTCCCGACCCGTGCAGTGGGTGAAGGTGACCGGTTCGCGACCGGCGTTGTAGCCGTCCAGGAGGTACTTGTCGAGTTCCCCGAGCTCGCTGGCCGGGGCGTTCACCGGGTGAACGATGATCGCGCGAATCCGCTTGCGTGCGTCGGGTTCTGCTGTCGCGCGATCCTTGAGAACTTTGTCCACGATCGGCACGAGGTAGGACAGCGACTCGCTTGCGCCGGGATCGGTGGTGAGGACGTAGGACTCGCCGGACTGCGCGATGTCGATCGCCTCGCGCTGGTGCTGGTGGAGGGGGAGCGGTCGCCCGTCGCACACATTGCCGCCGGCAGTCTTGTCCACCTGGAAGATGCGCGAGCACTCCCGGTGCAGCACGCCGGTCCCGGCCAGGTCCAGCACGGTGTCGCCCGGCACGGACAACTCCGCATCCAGGTCGGCTTCTACGAACGCGGCGGGCGAGTCCACATCGGACGCCTGCACTTCACGTTCTGGTCCTACCGGTTTCGCCGCGTGCGTCTCGGCGAGCCACGAAACCGGGTTCAGGTGCTCCCACCCGGGAACCGGGTCGTCTGCCACGGCGAACGGCAGCAGCGCCTCCCGGACCGCGACCGCGTCGACCGGCCGGTCCACCGGTCTCTTCGCGAGCAGGCTCTCGACCAGCCGCGCCATGCCGTCCGGCAGGTCGGGACGCAGCGGTCGCAACGGTGGCAGCGTTTCATGGCGGTGCTTGTGGCCGAGCTCGAACGGTGTCCCACCGCGGAACGGCGGGACACCGGTGAGGAGTTCGAACAACACGCAACCGAGCGAGTACAGGTCGGCCGCCTGGAAAACGGCCGACGAGCCGAACTGCTCGGGCGCCAGGTATCGGGCCGCGTCGACCGTCATCCCGGTGCCCCTGCCACTCTCGACGATCCGGCCCATGCCGAAGTCCAGGACCTTGACCACGCCGCCCCGCAGCACCATCACGTTGGACGGCTTGAGGTCGCGGTGCACGACACCGGCGGAATGCGCTGCGGACAGGCCGTTGGCGATCTGCGCGCCCAACGCCGCCACCCAGGGAATCGGCAGTCGCGTGCGGCCGAGACGATCGAGGGTGTGCCCGTCGAGGAATTCCACGGCCAGGTAAGTCACATCGGAGTCCGCGCTGCCGGCGATCGTGCGAGCGAGGTTGGGGTGGTTGAGCCGGCGCATGATGCGCATCTCGCGGTCGAAGTGCTCGGCCGTTTCGGCTCCGGCGTTCGGCAGGATGAGCTTCAGAACGACCAATCGGTCCGAAGAGGACTCCTGGGCGTGCAGGTCCTCGGCGCGGTGGACCTCGCTCGTGCTTCCCTCGCCGATGGGGCTCAGCAGCCGGAACCGACCGGCCGCGACTTCTCGGTTCGCTGGCACTCTCGTCCTCCCCGCGCTTGACGTTGATCCGCACGCGGTGTCCTGTCCGCACCCGGAGTCATCCAGGAGCGGAGATGTCAGTTCGTGGTGGCGAACTGGTTTGCGCGGCGCGGCCGAGCAACCCGCCTGTGTTAGATGATTACCACAAAAGTAAGATTTGTGTGAAAATCTGACACGTTTGGAGGCTGCCCGCCCGGGAGAAGTCGATCTCGGCCGAGGCTTCGCGGGTTCCCCGAACACGCAGGTGAATCCCTCATAGGATCGAGCGCGTGCCGACTGGTTCCTGGGGTGAGGGGGCATTGACGACGTGCCTGGACAGGTGCAAGGCGTCTCGCGCATCGTGGCTCTGGTGCGGCGGCACTCCGGCGGCCGCAGCGTCCGGGAGATCGAGCGCGCCAACGGCCTGCGGGAGGGCTCGCTCGCCCACTGGCTCAAGCCGTCCCAGCGCGGCGCTTGGCCGAACCTGGCGGTGATCGAACGCTTCGCCGCCGCGCTCGACGTGTCGGTGACCGACGTCAGCCGGGCCTTCGCGGCGGAACGGGGCATCGACCTGAACCACAACCTCAACCAGGAAGAACTAGATCTCCTCGCGAACTACCGCGCGCTGTCCGAGCCGGTGAAGTCCCTCATGTTCGACTGCATCGCGATGGCCGCCGAGCGGGCCACGCGCAATGAGAGCGCGGATCCCGGGGATTGAATGGGGCATGGCGATCCCTGCGGCAATCGGGTGAGGAAATGCGCCGATCCGTGATAACGGGCGGAAAGGCCTGATCCAGTCGCTAGGTTGCTGACCGGAGCAGCGTGAGCGCGGGAAGTCGCACGCCATCGCGCCACCAGGGTGGAGGAGGCGATCAGTGACGGAGTATCCGCTGATGCGCGTGGTCAAGGACATGGACCACGTGTGGGAGTTGGCATCCAACCCCGACGGGTCGCGGACCCTCCTCGTCAGGGAAGGCACCCGCGCCACGGCCCACGCCGAGTCCATGATCAACGACCTCGCGCGCCAACGGCAGGAGGCACTGCGGGAGTCGGAGCGCCGTTCGTGCCAGTGACGACCGGCGCGTCGAATCGCAAGTCCTGGCCGGGTTTTCCGGCCAGTGCGCGCTCACCCAGCGGAGTGCGCCGGGCTATCGCCTCGGCCGTCATGGTCACGGCGCTGAAGCCCATCGGCGCTGGTTGGTCACCAGCTGCCGAGGAATTGCGGCGATTCCGGGACCGTCGACCCGGCACAATGATCCGTCTGCCAGCTGGTCGGCCACCGCGAGCCGGGGCAGCACCGAGCCGCACGTCGAGTTCGGCTTCCAACGCCTCGATGGGGTTGGTCACGGTGGACTGCACGACGCGCAGTTCCGCCGCGGTCACGCACCGGCCAGGATGAAAACGGTCAACGGTATTGATTTCTGAAATGGTGCTGATCGGTAACTATCGTTGGACACGCTAGCGCGTCGCGGGCAGTGTTCGGGTATGACCGATGTCCAGCGCTATGCCGCTTTCACCACCGACCCCAGCGGCGGGAACCCCGCTGGCGTCGTGCTCGACGCCGAGGAGCTCGACGAACCCACCATGCAGCGGATCGCCGCCGACGTCGGCTACTCCGAGACCGCGTTCCTCAGCCCGATCGATCCGGCCGCGCGCCGCTACGGGCTTCGCTTCTTCAGCCCGCTGGCCGAAGTCGCCTTCTGCGGTCACGCCACGATCGCCACCGCCGTCGCGCTCGCCGAACGCGACGGGGTCGGCGACCTGGTCTTCGAAACCCCAGCGGGCACCATCGAGGTGCGGACCGACAAGCAGGACAACATCGTCGCCAGCCTCACCAGCGTGCCCACCAGGTCGCGGCCGGCGACCGACGCGGAACTCGACCGCACCCTGGACGCCCTGGGCTGGTCTTGCGGCGACCTCGATCCCGCCTGGCCGCCGCACGTCGCGTTCGGCGGCAACGCCCACCTCGTGCTGGCCACGCGGTCCCGCGAACGACTGGCCTGCCTCGACTACGACTTCGACAGGCTCGCCGACGTGATGCGGGAGCACGGCTGGACCACGGTGCACATCTTCTGGCAGCAGGACGCCGAGATCGTGCACGCCCGCAACCCGTTCCCGATCGGAGGCGTCGTCGAGGACCCGGCGACCGGCGCGGCCGCGGCCGCGTTCGGCGGCTACCTCCGGACCCTGGGGAAGATGTCGAGCCCCAGCCGGATCACCATTGTGCAAGGGCAGGACATGGGGCGGCGCAGCGAACTCGTCGTCAGCATCGACCCCGATGATCCCCAGGTGACCGTCACCGGCGCGGCCGTGCCGATTTCCGGTTCGGGCGATCTGGACTCCCGTCCTGGATAGTTTGCCGGTGACGTCAGAAGTGGAGGTGTGCGTTGTCGGGTTACCTGATCGACCGGTCCGGGCGGCGGTACGACCTGTTGGAGCCGCGCTGGCGCGGGGACGACGGATCGCCGCTGATGGTCAGCGCCCTTTCCGGGATCACCCCGGAGCAGATCGAGACCGCGGAACGCTCGTTGTGGCGGTACGGCGCGGCCATCCCGGTCGATCCGGGCGCGCGGGTGAGCCTCGGCGAGGGATGCACGCCGCTGGTGCCGCTCGACTGGAGCGGTCGGCGCGTCCACTTCAAACTCGAATGGTTCAACCCCACGTCGAGCTTCAAGGATCGCGGCTCCGCGGTGATGGTCTCGCATCTCGCCAGCCTGGGTGTGATGCAGCTGCTGGAGGACAGCTCCGGCAACGGCGGCGCATCGGTGGCCGCGTTCTGCGCGGCTGCGGGGATCGACGCCAAGATCCTCGCCCCGGCAGCGACCTCCGCGGCCAAGATCCGGCAGGTGCGGGCCTACGGCGCGGAGGTCGAGCTGGTGCCGGGCACCAGGGACGACGTCGCGGCGGAAGCCATCCGGCAGTCGGCGCGGATCACCTACGCCAGCCACAACTGGCACCCGTTCTTCTTGCAGGGCACGAAAACCATCGGATACGAGATGTGGGAGGCGCTCGGTTTCCGCGCGCCCGACAACGTGGTGGTAGTGGCGGGCGCCGGCAGCAACGTCCTCGGCTGCGACATCGCTTTCACCGAACTGCTCGAAGCCGGGCAGATCGAAACCCGCCCGCGGCTGCTGGTCGCGCAGCCCGAGGACTGGGCGACAATCGCGCACGGGGTCAACGGGACGAGCGGCCCGGCTACGGTCGAGCGCAAGCCCACCATCGCCGAGGGTGCCTCTATCGCTGTGCCCGTTCGCTTACCCGAGAACGTCGAGGCGATCCGCCGCTCGAACGGCACGGCCATCACGATCGACGACGACTCGATCCGCGCCGCCGTCCGAGCATTGGCGGCGCGAGGCTTGTACGCCGAGCCGACAAGTGCGGTCGCTGCGGCGGCGCTGGACCGGTTCATCGCCGACGGCACCATCGGCGAGGACGACACGACCGTCGTGATCCTAACCGGCTCGGGCCTCAAGGCCGCCGAACAAATCGCGGCCATCTACGACTGAACTCGCCGGAACCAGGGTGCGTGCCCGGATAGGTCCCGTGAGCGTTTTCGTTGTTGTAGAAGCAGTTTGGATGTCAAGGTGTGAAGCGAACGGACCGTTTGTGCCGTCTGTGGGGGTGGATGGTCCGTTCGCTTCACACTGCTCGGCGAGGCGGGACCAGGCCGTCCCGGTTGGCACTGCTTCCGGAACTTCCAGGCAGCGCGAGTTCCCAAACAGCAAACAGCCTCTAACAGCCCCAAAACGCTCACGGCAGACCCGCGGAGACGGAACTGTCGCACGAACCCGTGAGCCTTTTGGATAGCTATGGCTATAGCAACCCAAACGCCTCACGGGTGTTCGGCGCAGCACCGCCGTGACACGCAGAATGCGTCTGGAAACGGGATTCAGATGCGTTCGAAGACAGCGGCGAGGCCCTGGCCGCCTCCGATGCACATCGTTTCCAGGCCGTAGCGGGCTTCGCGGCGGTGCATCTCGCGGGACAATGTCGCGAGGATGCGGCCGCCGGTGGCGCCCAGCGGGTGGCCCAGCGAGATTCCCGAGCCGTTGACGTTGAGCCGGTCGAAGTCTGCGGGCTTGAACTCCCACTCGCGGGTGCAGGCCAGCACCTGCGCCGCGAATGCCTCGTTGAGCTCGATCAGATCGACGTCGGCCAGGCCGATTCCGGCGCGCTGCAAGGCCTTCGCGGTCGCTGGGACCGGGCCGATGCCCATCGTGCGCGGCGGCACGCCAGCCCGCGCCCAGGACACCAGCCGCACCAGCGGGCGCAGTCCGAGCTCCGCCGCGCGCTCCGGCGTCGTCACCACGCAAACGGCGGCGGCGTCGTTCTGCCCGCTGGCGTTGCCTGCGGTGACCGTCGCCTCCGGGTCGGACTTGCCGAGCACCGGCTTCAGCGCCGACAGGCTTTCCATCGTGGTATCCGGGCGCGGGTGTTCGTCCACGTCGACAACGGTGTCGCCCTTGCGGGAACGCACCGTCACCGGCACGATCTCGTCGTCGTACCGCCCGGCCTGCTGCGCGGCGGCGGCGCGCTGCTGCGAGCGGACCGAGAGCTCGTCCTGCTCGGTACGCGAGATCTCGTACTCGCGGCGCAGGTTCTCGGCTGTTTCCAGCATCCCGCCCGGCACCGGGAAGTTCTTGCCGCCTGCGGTCACCCGCCCGCGTGCCAGCGCGTCGTGCAGCTCCAGCCCGCTGCCGCGGATGCCCCACCGCGCCTCAGTGGTGTAGAACGGCGCGCTGCTCATGCTTTCCGCGCCGCCAGCCAGCACCACGTCACTGACGCCGGTCTGCACCTGCATCGCCGCGTCCAGCACGGCCTGCAGACCGGACCCGCAACGCCGGTCCACCTGGGTGCCGCCGACCTCGACGGGCAGGCCCGCGTCCAGCGCGGCGACTCGACCGATCGCCGGGGCGTCGGAGTTCGGGTAGCACTGGCCGAGGATCACCTCGTCGATCGCCCCACCGGGCAGCCCGGTGCGCTCCACCAGAGCCTTGATCACCGTCGATGCCAGCTCGACGGCGGGCACGGTCTTGAACACTCCGCCGAACCGGCCGATCGGGGTCCGCAGCGGTTCGCAGATCACCGCTTCGCGCATCGCTTGCTCCTTCGAGTCCCGATGGCGGCCGCTGCGCCGCCGTTTCGTTCGTAGCACAGCGCCGCGAGCAGACGAAATAGTCCGGGATTATGTAGTGCGGCGTCTCACTGATAGGCCAATTCAGTATTGGACGGTATCGGCGTGGCGTGCGATGGTGCTTCGTAGAAATCTTGGGAGGTCGACCATGCAGTGGGCGCAGCGGGTCAACACCGTGCGGGTGATCGGCACCGGCGTGATGGGGCGCGGCATCGCCCAACTGGCCGCGGCCGCCGGACTGACCGTGGAGCTCGCCGATGCCCGCCCGGAGGCCGTGTCGGCCGCGGTGGACCATGTCGGGCAGATGTTCGACAAGCTCGCGAGCAAGGGCCGGATGACCACCGAGGAGGCCGCCGCGGCGCGGGACCGGCTACGGCTGGTCGACGGGCCGCACACGCCGACCGAGTGTGACCTGGTGATCGAGGCGGTCCGCGAGGACCTGCAGACCAAGCGTGAGCTTTTCGCCGAGCTGGAGAAGATCTGCCCGCCGCACACCGTGTTCGCCACCAACACCAGCTCGCTGGCGGTGACCTCGATCGCCACCGCGCTGGCCGACCCGAGCCGGCTGGTGGGGCTGCACTTCTTCAACCCGGTCCCGCTGATGCGCCTGGTCGAGGTCATCCCCGGAGCCCGGACCGCGGAATGGCTCCCGGACGCGCTCGTCGAGCTGGTGCAGCGGCTGGGGCACCAGCCGGTGCTAGCCACCGACACCCCGGGTTTCCTGGTCAACCACGCCGGTCGCGGGCTGATCACCGAGGCGCTGCAGATCCTGGGCGAAGACCTGGCCGCGCCCGCCGACGTCGACCGGATCTGCCGCGACGTGCTGGGCCTGCGGATGGGCCCGTTCGAGCTGATGGACCTCACGGGCCTGGACGTCACGCACCCGGCGACGGAGAGCATCTGGTCCGGCTACTACGGCGACCCCCGGCTGCGGCCGTCGCCGATCACCCGCGCCCGCCTGGAAGCGGGGCTGCTCGGCCGCAAGGTCGGCGAAGGCTTCTACGCCTACGTCGATGGGGTGAAGCAGGAGCAGCCCGAGCCGCAGGCACCGCCGGCGGAAACGCGCCCGGTCTGGTCGGACAACCCGGAGCTGCTCGGCGTGCTGGAAGCGGCGGGCGTGCCGGTGGAGCGCGGCGATGAGCCCTCCAATGTGGCGGTCGTCCTCGTCACTCCGTACGGCCACAGCGCCGCGACCGCTGCGCTTTCGGCGGATCTGCCGCTGTCGCGGGTCTGTGGGGTGGACCCGCTGAACCTGGAGAAGCGGTTCACGTTGACGGTGCATCCGGCGACCGATCCGGAATTCGCGCGCTCGGCCTGGGCGGCGCTGGCCGCGACCGGCCGGGCGGTGACGGTTGTCCGCGACGGTGCGGGCATGATCGCGCAGCGGCTGCTGGCGTCGATCGTGAACACCAGCTGCTTCATCGCCGAGCAGCGGCTCGCCACACCCACTGATATCGACACTGCGGTGCGGCTAGCGCTCGGCTACCCGCGCGGTCCGCTGGAGTGGGGTCAGCACATCGGCCCGCGCCGCGTACTGAACGTGCTGCGCGCCCTGCACTCGGCCACCGGCGACCCGCGCTATCGGCCCAGCCGCTGGCTGGTCGAACGCGCCGAACTCGGCCTCGAACTCACCGGAACCGGCACCACGCCGAAGGACCTGCTCGCCTGACCTGCGGCTCGCCGACGGCTGAAGTGAACGGCCTGTTCGCCTCGCCTATCGGCACGAATGGGCCGTTCGCCTCGAACGACGATCAGAGCGACGCTGTTCGGTGGGTGGGTCCGGGTCTGCGGGCTGAAGCGAACGGCCTGTTCGCCTCGCCTATCGGCACGAATGGGCCGTTCGCCTCATCTTGCGAAGCGAAGGGTCCGTTCGCTCGGGAGCGAGTGGACCGTTCGCCCCTTCTGGTGGGGGCCGGCGGTCCGTTCGCATCGAACCGCTATTAGGCGGGTGTGCGGCAGAAAAGCACGAAGCGCGAGATGCAAGAGAACGACTGTGGACTTTGGACTCGCCGACACGCAGGTCGCTTTCCGGGAAATGGCGGTGCAGTTCGTCGACGCCGAGATGGTGCCGCACGTGCGCGAATGGGACCGCCGCGAGGAGGCTGATCTGGTGCCAGCGGCGACGTTGCGCCCCGACTTCGTGACCGGCAGGCGGGGCCGTGTACCGATCCGACGGCATCAACGGCGAGGCCACGGCCTACCTGGCCGATGCCAAGGTCGGCACGTCGTACGAAGACGCGGCAGGCTGACGGCTGTGCGACTACGGTCTTGGTCCCTCGGCTAACTATCGCAACCCAAAAGACTCACAGCCGCCGTTCAGTCGGGCTGGCCGAGCGGGAGGGTGGTGAAAGAGGCGCCCAGGTAGTCTCGCTCGGTGCCGGGCTTGTTCGGCGTCACCCCGGCGGCGAAGCTCTCCGCGTCGTCCTCCGGGTGGTAGCCGAGCTGTTCGGCCTCGGCCAGGGACACGAGGCGCCGGGTGTTGTTCGAAACTCCCCACACCACGTGGAATCCGGGCGAGGGGGCGGACAGACAGGCCTCGAACAACCGCCCGGCGTCGTCTGGGGAGAGCCAGATCGACAGGTCACGCTCGTCGGAGGGACGTTCGGCGCAGGCACCGATGCGCAGGCAGATCACGTCGATGCCGAACCGCGAGTGGTAGAGGCTGCCCAGCGCCTCGGTGGCGGCCTTGCTGAAGCCGTAGTAGGAGTCCGGCCGGGGCGGTGCGTCGCCCGGGATGCCGTCGGGATTCGCGTCGGCGACCGGGATGAAACCTACGGCGTGATTGCTGGAGGCCAGGATCACCCGTCCCGCACCTGCTCGAAGCGCAGCCTCCAGCACGGTGCGGGTGCCGTCCACATTGGCCGAGAGGATTTCCTCCCAGGTGTTCTCCCTGCTGTGCCCGGCGAGGTGGATGACGGCGTCGACGTCCTGGCAGGCGTGGGTCATCGCGTCGAGGTCGGTGATGGCCGCCGTGACGGTTTCGACGTTCTCGCCTGGCTCGGCCGCGGCGGGTGCGTGGATGTCCAGCAGCCGGAGAGCCCGGCCGGGCCGACGCAGCCTGGTCCGCAGCATGATGCCGATGCGTCCGGCGGCACCGGTGACCAGAATGCGCTGGGGCGACATGGCTTTCCTCCCATCGACAGCGGACTTCTCGCGTCGAACTCTATACGGGACGTGGCCGGGTGGGGGTCCGCTCCCGCCGCCAGGCATGAGCGAAACCCCGTCTGGTGGAACCGGATTCCGTGTCGTGTCCCGGACCGTAGCCCAAAACTAGGGCAGTCGATCGGGCTCACCAAGTATGTGATTGATGTTCAAGAATTCGAATTCTGGTAAATTGCTAGGAAATCCACTTAAGAATCAGCATCCAATGTGGACTCGGTCAGTCCAGGCTGTTGGCGGCGCGGAGGGTACGCATGGCATCGGCGAGCGCGGCGGAGTCGGCCTTGCCGAGTGGCGCCAGGACGCGCTTGCGCAGGATTTCGGCGCACGCTGCGCGGGAGCGTTCGGCGATGTCGCGGCCGTGCTCGGTGAGCACCGCGTAGGTGACCCGTCGGTCGGTGTCGCACGGCTCGCGGCGGATCAGGTCGGCCTTGGCGAGGCGGTCGGCGACCTTGGTGAAGCCGCCGCTGCTGAGCGCCGCCTCGTGGGCGAGCTTGGTCATGGGCATTCGGTGCTCGGGGGTGCGGACCAGGCGGAGCAGGATGTCGAAGGACGCCTGGGGGAGTCCGAAGCGCTCGCTGATCTCGGCCGCGATGTGCTCCTGCGTGACGTGGTAGCCCTCGATCACCAGCCCCCACCAGGTGATGATCTCGTCATCGTCGGTGCACGGGTCCGGGCCAGTCTTGCTGCTCACCGGGATGCTCCTTCCTGCGTTTGCGGCCCCACCAGTCTACCTGAAACAGCTCGCCAGGAAATCTCTTGCAAAGAAGATTTCTCCTGGGTATTGTTTTCCTCGAAAGAGATAAGGCGACTGGTTCCGGCGCAGCCGCCCAGCCCCGCGAACAGGAGTCAGACAGTGAGCACCCCCGTCAAGGTCAGCGTCATCTACTACTCGGCCACCGGAACCGGCACCGAGATCGCCAACACCCTGGTCGCCGAGGCCGAAGCGGCCGGCGCCGAGGTTCGGCTGCGGCGCGCCCCAGAGCTCGCCCCCGACGCGGCGATCGACAGCAACCCGGCGTGGCGCGCCAACGTCGAGGCCACCAAGTCCATCCCCGAGGCCACCCCGGAGGACGTGGTGTGGGCCGACGCGGTGCTGTTCGGCTCGCCGACCCGCTTCGGCAACATCGCGTCGCAGCTCAAGCAGTTCATCGACACCCTCGGCGGCCAGTGGGCGCAGGGGCAGTTGGCCGACAAGGTCTACAGCGGCTTCACCTCCAGCTCCACCGCGCACGGCGGCCAGGAGTCGACACTGCTGGCGCTGTACAACACGTTCCATCACTTTGGCGGCATCGTGGTGGCCCCGGGCTACACCGACGGCGCGAAGTTCGCCGACGGCAACCCGTACGGCACCAGCCACGTTGACGCCCAGGGTGCGAACAAGGTCGACGACGTCACGCGCGCGGCGGCGGCGGTCCAGGCCAAGCGCGTGGTCGCGGTCGCCCAGGCCCTCAAGAACGGCGCCAATGCCTGACCCGACCGATTGAGATCGGGGTGAAGGGCACCTCTTGCCGACCAACTTGTGAACTGCTCCCCGGAAGTTGGACTGAGAAATTCAGTTCCGATCTCCGGGGAGCAGTTCACTCTTGGCGGGAGGTGCCCCTCACTCGTCGTTCGCTCGGATGCGGGTGATGGTGGAGACGACGAGGCCGCCACCGACCAGCCAGCGGCCGGTGAAGGTCGTCAGCGGTCGGCCCGCCAGTTCCGCGCCTTCCTTGCGGAGGTGCGCGGTGAAGGTGCCCGGGGCGAGTTCGAGCCGGGCGTCTTCGAAACCCAGCCACTGGTGGGTGATCGGGTACCAGGCTTTGTAGACGCTTTCCTTGCAACTGAACAGGATCCGATCCCAATGCGTGTCGGGGTGCACTGTGGACAGCTCCGCCAGGTGTGCGCGTTCTGCTTCCAGCGATACGACGTTCAGCACGCCGTCGGGAAGGGGAGCGTGCGGCTCGGCGTCGATGCCGACGGTGTGTACCTGCTCGGCGCGGGCCACGACTGCGGCCCGGTAGCCGGCGCAGTGCGTGATGCTGCCGATGATCCCGGCCGGCCACTGGGGCGCGCCGCGCTCGCCGCGCAGCAGTGGCGCGGGTGGCACGCCGAGTCGGCTCAGTGCTTGGTGTGCACACCACCGCCCGGTCGTGAACTCCCGGCGGCGCTTGTCCCGTGCGCGTGCGATCAGCGCTTCTTCTTCCGGGAACAGAAGCGCATCGGGCGGATCGGTGAAGGCCTCGGCGGAGCTGACCTCGGCGGGTAGCAGTTCTTCGATCACGAACGGCGTCCCGAGCCGCGCGGGACGGCGGCGAGCCCGCCGTCCGCGCGCATCGCGATGGCGGGTCGGCCCGACTCGCTAGAAAGTTCCGGCTGCATCCGCCCACGGTAGCGCCGGGCGAACATCGTGGAGCATCCGCTCCGGTCGTCGGGGGGAAGCATGTGCGTCCAGGTGAAGGCGCTTCGGCCCGAGCGGTCCACCGAAGGCCAAGACGGGATCTTGCCCGGCAGCTGAACGCGTGGATCCGACCACAATCCCAATCTGTGGAGTTGGGTTTACACGACTTGGGTGTCCGGTTACGGTCTTGGGCATGATCCGGACAGCGGCCCTGACGACACGAGGTTACGTGGACTTCGTGCGCGTGTCCTCCGCACTCTGTTGCTGGTAAAGGCTTTCTCCGCTGCTTCACGCGCGTCGTAGCGCGACCACCTTCAGCTCCACCGGAGCCTCCTCGCACGGCAAACTTCGCTGGGTAACATCCGCGCGCGTTTCCGGGTGCCATCGCACCTACCGCACTCGCGGCACTTGACCAGTGGAAATGGGGCTTCGGTGCGATGTGATTCCCGAGCGTGGCCGATCCGTCGTGGCCGCGCTGTGCCCTCACGCCCTCCGGAGAGTGCAGATGACTGTATCCACCGAACGCGCGCCCACCGGCGCACCGACCGAACGAGACCCAATCCCCGTCACCACCGTGCAAACCCGCACAGCCGAGCGTGAAAACCGCTTTCCCCGTTGGCTTTTTAAGCTGATCAGCCCGATTGCGCTGGTGGTGCTCTGGCAGGTCCTCACCAGCACCGGGGTGCTCAGCGACGACACCCTCGCCTCGCCCGCGACGGTCGCCGGCACGGCGGTGGAGCTCTGGGACGAAGGGCGGCTGCAGGATGCGATCGTGGCCTCGCTGCAACGGGTCGGCGCCGGGCTGGTGATCGGCGTCGTCGTCGCCATCGTGCTGGCGACGCTGTCCGGGCTGTTCCGGCGCGGCGAGGACATCATCGACGCACCGATGCAGATGCTGCGCACGGTGCCGGTGATCGGCCTTATCCCGCTGCTGATCATCTGGTTCGGCATCGGCGAGCAGCCCAAGATCGTGCTGATCGCGCTGGCCGTGACATTCCCCCTGTACATGAACATCTACGGCGGCATCCGCAACGTCGATGCGGGCCTGGTGGAGGCGGCCAAGACGCTCGGGCTCGGCTGGTTCGCCCAGGTGCGGCACATCATCCTGCCCGCCGCGATGCCCAACGCCCTCGTGGGACTGCGGTATTCGCTGGGTTCGGCGTGGCTGGCGCTGGTCTTCGGCGAGACGATCAACGCCACCGCGGGCATCGGCTACGAGATGAACATGGCCCGCGAGTTCTTCCAGACCGACGTGATCGTGGTCTGCCTGGTGCTGTACGCACTGCTCGGCCTCGTTGCCGACTTCATCGTCCGACTGCTGGAAAGGACCGTGCTGGCATGGCGACCGGCGTTCAGCGGAGCGTAGTGAAACCCGCGTCGGTGCGCGGCCTGAGCCGACGCTTCGGCGACCGCACCGTGCTCGACGACCTGGACCTGGAGATCGAACCCGGCCAGTTCGTGGCGCTGCTCGGCCCAAGTGGCTGCGGCAAGAGCACGCTGCTGCGGATCCTGGCCGACCTCGACCGAGAGGTGACCGGCGAGGTCGAGGTGGCAGTCCGGCGCGCGGTGGCGTTCCAGGCGCCGCGACTGATGCCGTGGAAACGCGTGTGGCGCAACGTGATCCTCGGACTGTCCGGCCGCCCGGACAAGGAGCAGGCGGTGGCGGCGCTGGAAGAGGTCGGTCTCGGCCACCGCGTGGACGTGTGGCCGAAGGTGCTTTCCGGCGGGGAGGCGCAGCGGGCGTCGCTGGCGCGTGCACTGGTGCGCGAACCAGACCTGCTGCTGCTGGATGAGCCGTTCTCGGCGCTGGACGCGCTGACCCGCATCAAGGCCCAGCAGTTGGTCGGCGAGCTGTGGCAACGCCACGGCTGCGCGATCTTGCTCGTCACGCACGACGTGGAGGAGGCGCTGCTGCTCGCCGACCGGGTGCTGGTGATGCGCGACGGCCGCATCGGCTACGACCGGGTGCTGGACCTGGACCGCCCGCGCGATGTGACCGATCCGGCTTTCCTGGCGCTGCGCGCGGAATTGCTGTCCGGGCTGGGCGTCGGGATCGGAGAAGGGAGTTCGTCATGACCGTCGAGTTCATCGGGATGATCGGGGCGCAGCACGTCTCGGAAATCCACGCCGCCGACGGACCCGCGGTCAACCCGGCGTTCCTGCGCAAGTTCGCCCAGGCCCACGAGGCGGCCGGGTTCGACCGGGTGCTGATCGGCTACGGGGCGAGCAGCCCGGAGAACACCCAGCTGGCCGCCTACGCGGCGGCGCACACCGAGCGGCTGGGCTTCCTGGTCGCGCACCGGCCCGGCTTCGTGGCCCCGACGCTGGCGGCCCGCACCTTCGCCACCGCCGACCACCTCACCGACGGCCGGATCGCGGTGCACATCATCACCGGCGGCAACGACGCGGACCAGCGCCGCGACGGCGACTACCTGGGCAAGGAGAAGCGGTACGCGCGCACCGACGAGTACCTGGATGTTCTCCGCCGGGTGTGGACCGCCGAAGGGCCCGTGAGCCACGAGGGCGCGCACTACCGCTTCGACGACTACAACGCGGTCGTCCGCCCGGTGCGGCAGTCCGGGATACCGCTGTACTTCGGCGGCTCGTCGGAAGCCGCGCTTCGCGTCGGGGGCAAGCACGCCGACGTCTACGCGATGTGGGGCGAGCCGCTGGCGCAGACCGCCGAGCAGATCGCCGCGGTCCGCAACGCCGCAGCCGATGCCGGGCGCTCCGAGCCGCCGCGGATCAGCGTGTCGTTCCGGCCGATCCTGGGCGCGACCGAGGCGCAGGCGTGGGAGCGGGCGCACCGCATCCTCGACCGGATCAACGCCGCGCGCGGCGGATTGGCGTCGTTCACCGGGCCGAAGACCCTCAACCAGGGCCAGAAGGTCGCCAACATCGGCTCGCAACGCCTCCTCGCCGCCGCCGAGGCTGGGGAGCTGCACGACCGTGCACTGTGGACGCCCACGGCGGCGGCCACGAACGCGGCGGGCAACTCGACCGCGCTCGTGGGAACTCCGGAGACGGTGGCGGCGGCGCTGCTGGACTACGTCGACATCGGCGTGACGACGCTGCTGATCCGCGGCTACGACCCGTTCGACGACGCGGTCGACTACGGCCGCGAGCTGATTCCGCTGGTACGCCAGGAAATCGCCCGCCGCACCGCAGCCTGACGCGAGTGTCGCGATTTCGCGCGAAATCGCCATCGGCCAGCGCGCGGAGACACCAAGAGGAGAACACCATGACCACCGTCGCACCTGGGCGATCCGAGTTCGCCCGGTCGCTTTCCCAGCGGCAGAACGGCTTCCCGGCCCGACCCGTCCTCGACGACATCGAGGACGAGCGCCAGTTCCGCAAGCAGCGGCTGGCCGCGGCGCCGTTGCAGCTGATCCCGCACGAGATCGCGCAGCACACCAGGCAGCAGTACCAGCAGCACCGCGATCCGGGCTGGGTGACCTTCGCCCCGCACTTCGAGGAGATCGTGCACGAGCAGCCGGATCTGCTCGACTGAGACTGGAGACAACAGAGTGCGAACGACCAGAACCCTGGTGACGGTGCTGTCCGCGGTGCTTCTCGCCGTGGTCGGCTGCGCCGGAGGCAACTCGCCCAAGTCGCTGTCCGACGTGACCCTGGTGCTCGGCGACCAGGCCGGTGGACTGCGCGCCAGGGTCGAAGCGTCCGGAGCGTTCAAGGACGCCCCCTACAAGATCCGCTGGGCCAACTTCCAAGGCGCGGCACCGCTTTTCGAGGCCATGCGCTCCGGCGACGTGGACACCGCGACCGCAGCCGACGCGCCCACGGTGCAGGCCATTGCCGGTGGCGTGCCGGCCCGGCCCGCCGTGGCCACTGCGGCGTCCCCGTCATCGACGGCGATCATCGTGCCGCCGGGATCGCCGATCCGCACCGTGGCCGACCTGCGCGGCAAGCACCTCGTGGTCTCCACCGCGCCCGGCAGCGTCTCGCACTACACCGCGCTCGGCGCGCTGGAGGAGGCCGGGCTGACGCAGCAGGACGTGCAGATCACCTTCAGCCTGCCGACAGACGCGCAGGCGGGCTTCAGCGCCGGGCACATCGATGCCTGGGCGACCTTCGACCCGTACCTGTCGATCGCGGAGAACGCCGGAGCCCGGGTGATCCGCGACGGCCAAGGCATCAACGGCCGCAACGGCATCCTGTCGGTTTCCACCGCGTCCGCCGCAGACCCGCTCAAGCGGGCGGCGCTGGCCGACGCGATGCGCCGGTTCGAGGCGGCGTGGCGGTGGAGCGACGAGCACCCCGAGGAGTACCAGCGCGTCTATGAGAAGCTGACCTCGCTGGAACCGCAGGTGGCGCACCAGATCCTGACCCGGACCAAGCAGGAGGTCCGGCCGCTGACCGATGACGTGGTCGCCGACCTGCAGGCCGTGGCCGACCGCTACTACGAGGCGGGCGTGCTGCGCGAGCAGGTGGACGTGACCAAGGCCTGCGACCGGGAACTGTACCCCGGCAAGTGAGTAAATGTTCTGCTTTGCAAGCGACGGCAGCCGCCTGGGGTGCGGGACTCTGCTTGCGCCGCTGCGGGTTCCGCAGGCTGTGCCGCCGCCGGGGTTCTCTGGAAGGACAGCCCTATGTGGCGTATTTGGCGTACCTGCGCCGGGGATCCCGGGCCGAGGCGGCGTCCGAGGTTCCGCCGCCTTCTCCGCCGCGCAACCTGCTTCCGGAACCGTTTCGTGAGGAGTTGACATGAGCCGGACCTGGGCTCCTGAGGGGGCCTGCCGCGGCACCTTGGTGGTGCTGCCCGGCAGAGGCGAGAACCCGGCCGTTTACCAGCGCTTCGGCCGGAGGCTGTCCGTCGACGGCTACGCCGTGGTGGTGCCCGAGCCGGATACCGATGCCGAGACCTGGTTCCAGCCCGGCGCGGCTCGGTTCCTGGTCGGCACGGACGTCGGGGCACTGCGCGCGTGGGCGCTCGCGCTGGAGATGGAGGTGGACGGCCTGATCCTCGCGGGCACCCCGTTCGCCCGGGGGCAGAGTCCCGTCGACCGGGACGACGAGATCGGGGCGCGCACGTCGTGCCCGGTGCACCGCGAACTGCTCGAGAACGATCCCGAGTTCGGGTGGGGCCGGTTGACCGAGGACGTCCCTGAGCCGCCTATGCAGCTGCCCGACGTGCCGATCCTGCTGCTGCACGGCGACGCGGACACGCTCGCCCCGGTCGCCCCGGTGACCTCGCTGGCGGCGAAGCACCCGCAGAGTTCGCTGGCGGTGTTCAAGGACGGCGTGCACGACATCCTCAACGACAAGTTCCACCGGAGCGTGGCCGCGCGCATCGTGCTGTTCTGCGAGGAGATCGGCAAGGGTGCGGTGTTGCTGCCCGAGATACCGGCCGCGCCGCGCCCCCGCCGATCCGCTCCGGTGCACATCTCGGCCCGCACCGACTACTCGGTGCGAGCGCTGCGCGACCTAGTCGGGAGCGGCAGCGAACCGGTCAAATGCGAGGTCATCGCCCGCCGGCAGCGCATCCCGCTGAATTCGCTGGTCAACCTGATGGTCGAGCTGCGGCGGGCCGGGCTGGTGACCAGCCAGCGCGGCTGCGACGGCGGCTACTCACTGGCGCGGCCAGCCGAGAGGATCACCATCGGCGAGGTTGTGCGAGCGGTCGAAGGTGGGGTTACCTCGGTGCACAACGGTTCACCCGGCACCGAGGTGTGGCGCGAGCTCGGCCTTCAGGTCAGCGCGTTCCTCGACGGGGTGCCGCTGGTCGGCGATCGGTGAGCAAGAAAGGAAACTGATGACCCAGCACGACGCGTTCCACCCGGATCTCTCGGCCTCGGTGCCCGAGGAGCAGCGCCGCTCGCTGCGCACCCGGCTGCACCACGTCCGGGCCGCCGACCTCGACAACAAGACCGCGCAGACCGAGGGCATGCGGCGGCTCGCGGCGATCAGCGGCGACCTGGTCGGTTCGGAGCGGATCTGGATGGGGGAGACGCACGTCGGCCCGTCGACGTCGTCGGACAACCACCACCACGGCGAGTCGGAGACGGCGATCTACGTGGTTGGCGGCCACCCGGAATTCGTCTTCCACGACGGCGTCGAGGAGGTCCGGATCAAGACCGGGCCGGGCGACTACATCTTCGTGCCGCCGTTCGTGCCGCACCGCGAGGAGAACCCGGACCCGAACGACGCGGCGGTGGTGGTGATCGCCCGCAGCACCCAGGAGGCGATCGTGGTCAACCTCGCCGAGCTGTACCACCTGGACCCGGGGGAGAGCTGAGGACCGGGGCGATCAGGACCCAGGTCCGGCACCCCGGTCCCGGACTTTCATGACGCAGTGTGTTGAGCGGCCGCCGAATCGGCCCAAGGATCGGCGCGAGTCGTCACGTGCGGTGGTCGGCATCGAAGTGGCAATTCTTCTCTTGTGCAAACTCGTGCTTTCGGACGCTTCGGGAGTGTCGTGTCTGCGGTCCAGGTTTAGGATGGGTTTTAACCCGGAGTTCGGCCGAGTCCACGCCCGTGGAGCCGGGAACCGAGATTCGCGAATGCGTCTCGCAGGGGGATCGTCATGAGTGCGCAGAAATCAAACGAGCTTTCGGATCTGCTGGAGCGACTCGACAAGCAGTCTTCGGATTTGTGGAAACGCGTCGTATTGGAAGGACACCCGGTGAGCCGGGATGACGGCAATCTGCACCTCGCAATCGCTTCGGGGCTCGTCGCCATCCCGGTAACGGAGATCGAGGGTGTCCGCACGATCTTCGGTAGGTCGGAAGCGGTGGAGGTAGTGGTCCGCAACAGCGATCACATCCAGTACTTGCGGCGAGCGGAGGATTTCGTGCAGGACGCCGACGTTGCCGCGGTTGATGCCGAGAGCAATGTGGTTCAGCGGGCGATGAGCTGCGGCGATACGGCAACCCGCACGTCAGCGCAAGGGTGTGACGCCACGGATGACTACTGCTGCAGGCCGGTATGAATCCCTCGTCGGCATCGTTGCGGCGGTGGCTCGAACGCGTGCCACGTTCGAGCGCGGACCGGCGAAACCTGTGCCAGTTGGAGGGGATCCTGCTCGGGGCACCGTCGGGCATGCTGAAGATCCTGGTCGGCGAGCTGTGCCTTGACCTAGATCCTGCCGATCTGGTGAGCATCACCGAGGTTCCGGCGCCGGAAGGGGCCTCGCCTCGATTCGGCATCCGCGTTCGACTCGAACTGCGTCGAGGTGCGGGGCTGTGGGGCGTGTCGCCGGGCCAGGTCTACCTGAGCTGGCTGTTCCCGCGACGCCGGCCGTTCGCCATTTCCTGCAGGGACTCGGTCGAAGACGTGCCAGCCACCCGTTTTCGCCGCATGGAAGGGGAATTCCTCCGTCGACATGGCCTGGATCGCCTCCGGTGATACTCATCGTTTCCAGTCCGCACGACTTACACGCACGTGTGATCGCGGATGCTCTCCGGAGGCGGGGGAAGGCGGTCGCCGTTCTCGACATGGGAAACCTGGCGGTCAGCGGAAGCATCTCCTGTCCGATAGGTCGCGCAGGGGTTGCTCCTCGAATTACTGCGGCCGATGGGGGAATGGTCGATTTCGGCGAGGTCGAGGCGGTTTGGTATCGGCGGTTCCACGAGATCGCCGTACCGCCGGAAGTCGATGTCGCAGATGATCGGGTATTTGTGCGGCACGAGTGGCAGGACGTTCTGAACGGTATTTTCTTCGGGCTGAATTGTCGTAGCGTCAACCCTCTTCCCGGACAAATTTCTGCGACGAAACCACGCCAGCTGGAAATGGCGCGGCGAACGGGCCTCCGGGTTCCCGCTACGCTGATCACGAACGATCCGGATCAGGTCGAGGTCTTCATCGAACGCCATCGCGGGCGGGTCGTGCACAAGGCCATGAGCGCTCCGACGAGTCATTTCATCGATACTCGGCGCTGGTCCGATGCGGACCGCGCGGCGCTGGCCGATCTGCCGCTCGCGCCGGCGATCTTCCAAGAGGAGATCGCCGGACCGGGCGACGTGCGCGCCACCGTCGTCGGCGAGGAAGTCTTCGCCGCCCGAATCGACACGGCCGAGGGGCGAGCGGAACTGGACTCCAGGCTCGATCTGGACGCTCCGTGCTACCCGCACAGCCTGCCGGCGGACACGCGTGCACGGCTGCTCCGCATGATGCGCGCGCTTGGTCTTTGCTACGGCGCGGTAGACCTGAAGATCACGGAGCGGGGCGAGTACGTCTTCTTCGAGGTGAACCCGCAGGGCCAGTTCCTCTACATCGAGATCCTGACCGGCATGGAGATCAGTTCCGCGATGGCGGGACTCCTCGCCGGTGACCAGTGCTCCGGCCACACCTGACCTCGCGGGTGCGCCGCCGGTCTGTCCTGGCGCCCAGTGTTGACACCTGCCTGGTTCCCGCGCGGAAGCGCGATCCAGGTCCGGATCAACGCCGAGACGATGGCCGCAGACGGCCAGGTGCTGCCGCCGTCGGGCGTGCTCGACAGGTTCGAGACGCCGTGGGGCGCGGAATCCGATTTGACACGGCCGGTTTCACCGCCGCGCGCCGGCTGGCGATCCAGGCGCTCGACGCACTGCAGATCGCCGGGGTGGCCACGAACCTCCCGCTGCAGCAAACGAACCTGCGGTCGGATGAGTTCGCCGCCGGGCGCTGCGCGACGTCCTATGTAGACGATCATCGTGCTGAACTGTCGATCTGCAAGTACTACCCCTCAAGGCCGGCGCGCATCGGGGGCAGGGCACATCTGGACGTTGATGACGTTTCCGCCATCGTTGCAGGGCCATCCGAGTCTGGTTTATCCCGACCTGTTGGGAGAAGCTCGCTGCGTGGACGATCAGGACGCCGTCGCTGCGTATCGCGCTCAGTCGATCAGGGTGCGCGCGAGGTGGGCGAGGTCGTCGACTTCGACGTCGAAGACGTCGGTGGGTTCTGGGGTGCCCTCTCCGGCTCGGGCCACGTATGCCGTTCGGATGCCTTGCTGCGCTGCGGCGCGCAGGTCCCAGGGATGTGCCGCCACGAGCATGCTCTGCTCGGGCTCGACGCGGAGAAGATCCAGCGCCATCTCGTACACCACGGGGTCGGGCTTGTAGGCGCGTACGAGTTCGCTGGAAAGGACACAGTGCCACGGTAGAGCGCCCCGGCGGCCGATGTCGGCGAGTATCGCCGTGGTCGCGTTGGACAGCGCCACCAGGGTGAAGCGTTCTGACAGGACGCGGAGAGCAGACGCCGCATCCGGCCACGGGCGTAGCCGGTGGGTGACCAGTGCGAGCCGGTCCAGGGCCGAGGCGTCAACGGTGAGTCCTTGTTGTTCGACCGCTGTGGCCAGGGCGAGGCGGTTGATCTCCTCCAGCGGCGCCCACGACTCACCTGCGACAATCGAGTTCAGCCGCCGGGTGCACTCGTCCAACCACGTTGCGGCCAGCGGCTTGCCGTGTCCGCTCTGACCGGTCGCGTCGTGTACCGCCTGTTCGAACTCGTCCGCTACCGAACCTGCCTCATCCACCACCGTCCCGAGCACGTCGAAGAACAGGACCCGAATCTTGCGCACATCTATCGCCATTTCGGCGATCTTCCCACGGGAATGCGGCGGCCGTGCGTGCTCTCGAGTGGCTCTGGTGAGGGGCATCCTTGACCGAGTTGCCCGGTCAAGGATGCCCCTCACCCGGAATCACTCCGCGGAGACGACCGCGATCAGATCGCCTTCGGCCACCGTGTCGCCTTCGGAGACCGCCAGGCGCGTCACCACCCCGTCGGTTTCGCTCAGGACCGGGATCTCCATCTTCATCGACTCGAGGACGGCCAACTCTTCGTCGGCCTTGACCGTTGCACCCTCGGTGACCAGCACCTTCCAGACGTTGGCGACCATCTCGGCCTTGATCTCCATGTTGTTCCCTTCGGCTTTGGTCAGCGGGCGGCGATGATCCGGTCGACGACGCCCGTGTCGTAGTTTCCGGCGGAGAATTCCGGTGAATCAAGCACTTCGGCCAGAAACGACAGGTTGCACGTCGGACCCTGCACGGCGAACTCCTCGACCACCCGCCGCGCGCGGGCCAGCGCATCCGCGCGGTGGTCGCCGTGCACCACGATCTTGGCCAGCAGCGGGTCGAAATGCGGGCTCACCTGGGTGTTCGCCGCATACCCCGGTGCCCGGCGGCCCATCGCGCCGTCCAACGGCTCGACCTTGACGATCCGCTCGGCGAACCAAGACGTTCTGCGCCGCCGGGTTGCCGAGCGAGCTGAGGCCGAGGGCCAGGGGAGTCACGAACATCAGGCTGAGGGCGTAGTTGGCTTGCACCACGAGCTCGGCGGCCAACTGGCAGATCACCACCAGGGCGAGGATCGCGATCGGGCTGGGGTGGAGGCCGAACATCACCAGGGCCAGCGGGGCTGCGGCGATGGTCCCGGTCGTGCGTTGAACCGTCCGGTGCCAGGTGGCCGTTGCGTTCGCCGACTGCAGGGGCAAGAACGGCGCGGTCCGCCGCAGCAGCCGGGTGGTTCGCAGTGTCAATTGAAACTGCGAACCGTGGGTCCTCGTCCGCAGTTTCAATTGACACTGCGGTTCCTGGGGTTGGGGGCCGGCCCAGGGCGACCAGCACGACCAGCACGACCAGCACGACCATCGGCGTGGCGAACGACACCCCGATGCGCACCGCGGGTACCACCACGCCGTCGGCCGTCCAGCCGAACCGCAGCGTCTCGCGGGTGCGCAGGGTTCGACGGAGGCGGGTGAGAGGGGCGTGCGAAAAACGTTCACTAGTAAAATATTTTCAGATAGTTTACTCATGAAGGAGTGGCGTTGGGCGACGTGGTCGGACGGATCTGCGCGCAATGGCGCGAGCAGCGCCCGGACCTGGACGTGTCCCCGATCGACGTGATCGGCCGGGTGCGGCGGCTGGGGGCGCTGACCAATCAACTCGACGAGTCCGCGTTCACCGACGCCGGGCTGTCGCGGATGGAGTTCGAGGTGCTCAGCGCGCTGCGGCGGGCCGGCGGCGGCCTGCGGCCCAGCCAGCTCACCAAGGAGACGCTGTCCTCCGGGGCGGCCACCACCAAGCGGCTGGCCCGGCTGGAGGCGGAGGGCCTGATCACCCGCACCTTGTCCCGGCGCGACCGCCGGGAGATCGACGTGCGGCTCACCGGCGAGGGACTGGAGCTGATCGATCGGCTGTTCCCGCAGCAGCTGGAACGCGAACGCGCCCTGCTCGCGCCGCTGGCGGCGGACGAACGGGAGAAACTGGGCGAACTGCTGGCCAAGGTGCTGGAATCACTCGGTTGAACCGCCAGGCGACTTGCCGTCCTGCGGCGAGGCGTGTGCCGGTCGAGATCGGCGGTGGGTTAAAGTTCCTCGGTTGTTCACGGGTGTTTCCCGCGACCTGGCGAACTCGGCGTGATCGGGTGATCACGCGACGGTGGTAGACGCCGGTCGCCTGATCGAGAGGACCCAGTTGGCCACGGTGCAGTTCGAGTCCGGCCATGCTGTCCTGAACCTCGGCGGCCTGCCGGGCCGGCTTCGCGGAATCGTCGTGAACCACTCCCGCGCCGTCATCGCGCTCTCGGTGCCGCTGCTGATCGCGTCCTTCACGCTGCTGGTGCTGATGCGCCGGGCCGGGCTGGACCAGGGATCCGGCATCGACTACCAGGTGTACCGCTGGGCGGTGCACACCTGGCTGACCGGTGGCGACATCATGAACACCGCCCCCACCGTCAGCATCGGCCGGGTGCTGCCCTGGGTGTACCCGCCGTTCGCGTTGCTGCCGCTGCTGCCGTTCGCGCTGCTGCCGTTCGTCGCCGGGCTGGTCGCGCTCTACGTCGTTGACCTGCTCGCCATCGGCGCCGCGCTGTACCTGGTCACCCGGCACCTGTGGCCGGTGGTCGGCAAGCGCGGCGCGTTCGCGGTGGCGATGGCGCTGCTGCCGTGGACGCTGTTCCTGGAGCCTGTCTACGCCTCGTTCGGGCTCGGCCAGATCAACATCGCCCTGATGGGCCTGGTGATCGTCGACTGCCTGGCGCGCAACCCGCGCTGGCCGCGCGGCCTGCTGATCGGCATCGCCGCGGCGATCAAGCTCACCCCTGCGGGATTTCTGTTGTTCTTCGTGTTCCGCAAGGACTTCCGGGCGGTGGTGGCCGCGGTGGCGACCGCCGCGCTCGGCACCCTGGTGGGCTTCGCGCTGAATTACCAAGCGGCCGTGGAGTACTGGTTCGGCAAGGGCCCGGCGCATGGCGTCAGCGGCTCCGCCTTCCACACCAACCAGTCGATCATGGGCGGCCTGGCCCGGCTGGAACTGCCCGCGGTGGCGCAGAACGGGCTGTGGCTGGTGATCTCGCTGGCCTGCGTGGCCGTCGTGGCGTTCGCGATCCGCCGGTCCGAGCCGGCGCTCGCCGTGACCGCCAACGGCCTGCTGGCGCTGCTGGTGTCGCCGACGTCGTGGTCGGATCACTGGGTCTGGTGCGCGCCCGGACTGCTGGTGCTGCTCGCCTACGCCGCCCGGCTGCGCAGCCCGCGTTGGCTCGTGGTCGCCGGGGTGACCCTGGTGACCGTGCTCGTCGCATCGTTCCGGATGCTGCCCACCGGCCCGCCGTGGACGCCGCTGCAGCACCTGTTCGGCAACCCCTATCTGCTGCTCGGTTTGGTTTTGCTCGCACTCCTCGGTCTTTTTGCCCGAAATCGTCCGTTGGTGGTTGCGCCGGAAGAACCATTCGCGAAGCCCGCGATCCGGAGTTGATTCGGCTGTCCAGCGCCCCTTCGGCGCCAGGTTTTCCGGCATTTGTTTGATATTGGACGGTCAACGGGACGAATTCGTTGGCGATCGGGTGATTCTGCCGTGCTGCACGCTCGGTGTGCGGTCGATTACGGAAAATGCTTGGTTCTGAACCGAATCCGAAGATGTTGAGCAGTGATTCGCTGATCCGCAAGAAGATCGTGAACAACGCCACTCGGAGCGCCGAACAGTCGCGTATGGACATTGCCGTGGTGCAGAATTCCCGAGCCCACCGGGATTGCGACAACGATGTCCCAATGGCTGGGAGCCCCGTAATCTTCGCTTAACTTCGTGTTACTTAACGGTAGCTTTCTGGCCGCTCGCTATGTAGAGTGCCTCAAACTGACCAAGAGTGCAACGGCGCATCCTTTTGTCAGTGCCCCCAAAGGCTCTTGCGGGATCGCGGTGGGTGAGTCATGCCCTGCTGCAGCCCGCGGCCTGACGACGGGAGGTCTGATGCCCCTTTCCCACCATGCAAGAAAATCGGCGCAGCGTAGCGCCGCCGCCCAAGGTCTCTACGACCCGGCCAACGAACACGACGCGTGCGGGGTCGCCTTCGTCGCCGACCTGCGCGGTAGGCGCAGCCACGACCTGGTCGCGAAAGCGCTGACGGCACTGCGCAACCTGGAGCACCGCGGTGCCAAGGGCGCCGACCCCGAGACCGGGGACGGCGTCGGTCTGCTGACCCAGATCCCGGACGAGTTCTTCCGCGCCGTCGTACCCTTCGAGCTGCCCGAACGCGGCGGTTACGCGGCGGGAACCGCGTTCCTGCCCGCCGACCCCGATGAAGCGGCGCACGCGGTGGCGACCATCGAGCGGATCGTGGCGGAGGAGGGCCTGCGGCTGCTCGGCTGGCGCGAACTGCCGGTGGAAACCGGCTGCGCCGGCAGTTCGGCGCGCGAAACGATGCCCGGCTTCCGGCAGCTCTTCGTCGGCCACGGCACCGATGCCGCGCAGGGCGAGACGGCGCTGGAGTTCGAGCGGCGGGCGTTCTGCGTCCGCAAGCGGGCCGAGCACGAAGCCGACGTGTACTTCCCGAGCCTGTCGGCGCGCACCATCGTCTACAAGGGGATGCTGACCGAGGCCCAGCTCGGCGCGTTCTACCCCGACCTGCGTGACGAACGCTTCACCAGCGCGATCGGCCTGGTGCACAGCCGGTTCTCCACCAACACGTTCCCGTCGTGGCCGCTGGCCCACCCGTACCGGTTCATCGCGCACAACGGCGAGATCAACACCCTCAAGGGCAACCGCAATTGGATGCGGACCCGGGAGAGCATGCTGGCCACCGACCTGATCCCCGGTGACCTGCGGCGGCTGTTCCCGATCGCCACCCCGGACGCCAGCGACTCGGCGACCTTCGACGAAGTGCTGGAGTTGCTGCACCTGGGCGGCCGGTCGCTGCCGCACGCGGTGCTGATGATGATCCCGGAGGCGTGGGAGAACCACGCCGAGATGGACCCCGCCCGCCGCGCGTTCTACGAGTTCCACAACTACCTGATGGAACCCTGGGATGGCCCGGCGCTGGTGGCCTTCACCGACGGCACCCAGATCGGCGCGGTGCTCGACCGCAACGGCCTGCGGCCGGGGCGCTACTGGGTCACCGAGGACGGGCTCGTGGTGCTCGCCAGCGAAGTCGGCGTGCTGGAAGTCGACGCGGACAAGATCGTCCGCAAGGGCCGCCTGCAACCCGGCCGGATGTTCCTGGTCGACACCGGCAAGGGCCGCATCGTCGACGACGACGAGACCAAGGGCGAACTCGCCGCCGAATTCCCCTACCAGGAATGGCTGGACGCAGGCGTAGTGCACCTCGCGGACCTGCCGGACCGTGAGCGCGAGCTGCCCTCGCACGACTCGCTGGTGCACCGGCAGCAGGTCTTCGGCTACTCGCAGGAAGAGCTGGGCGTCCTGCTCAAGCCGATGGCCACCACCGGCGCCGAGCCGATCGGCTCGATGGGCAACGACGTGCCCTTCGCCGCCTTCTCCGAACGCCCGCGGCAGCTGTTCGACTACTTCACGCAGTTGTTCGCGCAGGTCACCAACCCGCCGCTGGACGCGATCCGGGAAGAGCTGGTCACCTCGCTGCGCACCCACGTCGGGCCTGAACACAACCTGCTCGACCACGACCCGCGGGCCTGCCGGAACTTGGCGCTGCCGTTCCCGGTACTGGACAACGACGAGCTCGCCAAGATCGTGCACCTCAACGATGACGGCGACCGCCCGGGCCTCAAACCCGCGGTGATCCAGATGACCTACCACGTCGCAGGTGGTGGCGAGGCGCTGCGCACGCGGCTCGACGAGATCCGCGAAGAGGTCTCGGCCGCCGTCGCCGACGGGGCGCACGTGCTGGTGCTCTCGGACCGCTCGGCCGACGCCGAGCACGCGCCGATCCCGTCGCTGCTGGCCACCGGTGCCGTGCACCACCACCTGGTGCGTGAGAAGAAGCGCACCCAGGTGGGCCTGATCGTCGAAGCCGGCGACGTCCGCGAAGTGCACCATGTCGCTTTGCTCATCGGTTACGGCGCCGCGGCCGTTAACCCGTATGTGGCGATGGCCACCGTCGAGGACCTGGTTCGCGGCGGAGTCATCCAGGACGTGGACGCCAAGCAAGCGACCGCGAACCTCATCAAGGCGCTGGGCAAGGGCGTTCGCAAGACCATGTCCAAGATGGGCGTGTCCACTGTGGCCTCCTACACCGGCGCGCAGATCTTCGAGGCCATCGGGCTCGGCGAAGAGGTCGTGCAGCAGTGCTTCACCGGCACCACTTCGCGGCTCGGCGGCGTCGGATTCGACGTGCTCGCGCAGGAGATCGCCGAACGCCACCGCCGGGCATACCCGTCCGACGGCGTGGCGGCGCCGCACCGGAAGCTGCAGGTCGGCGGCGAGTACCAGTGGCGGCGCGAAGGCGAGCCGCACCTGTTCAACCCGCAGACGGTGTTCAAGCTCCAGCACTCCACCCGCAGCGGCCGCTACGAGGTGTTCAAGGAGTACACCAGGGCCGTCGACGACCAGTCGCGGGAGCTGATGACCCTGCGCGGGCTGTTCAAGCTCCGCGAGGGCGCGCGAAAGCCGGTGCCGATCGAGCAGGTCGAGCCGGTCTCGTCCATCGTGAAGCGGTTCGCCACCGGCGCCATCTCCTACGGGTCCATCTCGCAGGAGATGCACGAGGTGCTGGCCATCGCGATGAACCGGTTGGGCGGCAAGTCCAACACCGGCGAGGGCGGCGAGGACGCCGAGCGCTTCACCCGGGACGCCAGCGGCGATTCGCGGCGCTCGGCGATCAAGCAGGTCGCGAGCGGCAGGTTCGGCGTGACCAGCGAATACCTTGTCAACTCCGACGACATCCAGATCAAGATGGCGCAGGGCGCGAAGCCCGGCGAGGGCGGGCAGCTGCCCGGCCACAAGGTGTACCCGTGGGTGGCCAAGACCCGGCACTCCACGCCGGGCGTGGGCCTGATCTCCCCGCCACCGCACCACGACATCTACTCGATCGAGGACCTGGCGCAGCTCATCCACGACCTGAAGAACGCCAACCCCAGGGCGCGGATCCACGTCAAGCTGGTGTCCGAGGTCGGTGTCGGCACGGTAGCCGCAGGTGTGTCCAAGGCGCACGCCGATGTCGTGCTGATCTCCGGGCACGACGGCGGCACCGGTGCTTCGCCGCTGTCGTCGATCAAGCACGCGGGTGGTCCGTGGGAGCTCGGGTTGGCCGAGACGCAGCAGACGCTGCTGGCCAACGACCTGCGCGACCGGATCGTCGTGCAGACCGACGGTCAGCTCAAGACCGGACGCGACGTGGTGATCGCGGCTCTGCTGGGTGCCGAGGAGTACGGTTTCGCCACCGCGCCGCTGGTGGTCTCCGGCTGCATCATGATGCGGGTCTGCCACCTCGACACCTGCCCGGTGGGCGTGGCCACCCAGAACCCGCAGCTGCGCGAGAAGTTCACCGGCAAGGCCGAGTACGTGGTGAACTTCTTCGAGTTCATCGCGCAGGAAGTGCGGGAATACCTGGCGGCGCTGGGATTCCGGACACTCGCCGAGGCGATCGGGCACGCCGACCTGCTGGACACCTCCGAGGCAGTGGGGTACTGGAAGGCCCAGGGCCTCGACCTGGCGCCGATCACGCACGTGCCGGAACTGCCGCGCGGCGCCGCACGGCACCAGACCGCCGAGCAGGACCACGGTCTGGAGAAGGCGCTGGACAACACGCTGATCCAGCTGTGCGAGGGGGCGCTGAAGGAAGGCACCTCGGTTCGGCTGGACATGCCGGTGCGCAACGTCAACCGCACGGTCGGAACCATGCTCGGCTCGGAGCTGACCAGGCGGTGGGGCGGCGAAGGCCTGGCGGACGACACCATCGACGTGACGTTCACCGGATCGGCCGGGCAGTCCTTCGGCGCGTTCCTGCCGCAGGGCATCACCCTGCGTTTGCTGGGCGACGCCAACGACTACGTCGGAAAGGGCTTGTCCGGCGGGCGAATCGTGGTTCGCCCGGACGCTTCGGCGCCGTTCGCGGCCGAGCAGAACATCATCGCCGGAAACGTGCTGCTCTACGGCGCGACCGGTGGCGAGATGTTCGTGCGCGGCGTGGTCGGCGAGCGGTTCGCGGTGCGCAACTCGGGTGCCGTGGCCGTCGTCGAAGGCGTCGGTGACCACGGTTGCGAGTACATGACCGGTGGTCGCGTGGTGATCCTCGGCAGCACCGGCCGCAACTTCGCGGCCGGCATGTCCGGCGGCATCGCGTACCTGCTGGACCTGAACCCCAAACGGATCAACCCCGAGATGGTCGACTTGGACCCGCTGGACGACGCGGACCGCGAGTTCCTGCACGACCGGGTGCGGCGGCACTACGAGCAGACCGAGTCGGCCGTGGCGCGGGAACTGCTGGCCGACTGGGACACCGCGGTCGAGCGCTTCGGGAAGGTAATGCCGAAGGACTTCAAGCGGGTGCTCGCGGCCCGAAGCGCCGCCGAACGCGACGGGCGCGACGTCAACGAGGCGATCATGGAGGCCGCACATGGCTGACCCCAAGGGATTCATGACGACGCCGCGGGAAACGCCGCAGCGTCGCCCGGTGGACGTGCGCATCAAGGACTGGCGCGAGGTCTACCTGGAGTTCGAACAGCCCAAGCTGCAGAAGCAGGCCAGCCGCTGCATGGACTGCGGGATCCCGTTCTGCCACCAGGGCTGTCCGCTGGGCAACCTGATCCCGGAGTGGAACGACCTGGTGTGGCGGGACGACTGGCAGGAAGCCGCGCAGCGGTTGCACGCCACGAACAACTTCCCGGAGTTCACCGGGACGTTGTGCCCCGCGCCGTGCGAGACGGCCTGCGTCGTCGGGATCAACTCCGACCCGGTCAGCATCAAGCAGGTCGAGATCACGATCATCGACAAGGCCTGGGACGCCGGCTTGGTCCGGCCGCAGCTGCCTCGCGCCGTCACGGGTAAGAAGGTCGCCGTGGTCGGCTCCGGGCCCGCCGGACTCGCGGCGGCGCAGCAACTGACCCGCGTGGGCCACAGCGTGGTGGTCTACGAGCGGGCGGACCGCATCGGCGGGCTGCTGCGCTACGGCATCCCGGAGTTCAAGCTGGAGAAGCGCCGGCTGGACCGGCGCCTGGGCCAGATGCGGGCCGAAGGCACCGAATTCCGCACCGGCGTGAACGTCGGCGTGGACGTGACGGTCGAGCAGCTGCGCTCCGGGTACGACGCGGTGGTGCTCGCGGGCGGTGCGACGCAAGCCCGCGACCTGCCGGCGCCGGGGCGCGAGCTCGACGGTGTGCACCAGGCGATGGAGTACCTGCCGCTGGCGAACAAGGTGCAGGAGGGCGACCTGGCGCGCTCGCCGATCCACGCCGAGGGCAAGCACGTGGTGGTCATCGGCGGCGGTGACACGGGAGCGGACTGCGTGGGCACGGCGCACCGGCAGGGCGCGGCATCGGTCACGCAGCTGGAGATCATGCCGATGCCGCCGGCGTCCCGATCCGAGGCGCACCCGTGGCCGACCTACCCGATGATCTACCGGGTCTCGTCGGCGCACGAGGAGGGCGGCGAGCGCCTGTATTCGGTCAACACCCAGGAGTTCCTGGGCGACGACCAAGGCGAGGTGCGAGCGCTGCGCCTAGTGGAGGTGCGGCGCACCGACGCCGGCTTCGAGCCGGTGGCGGGCACGGAGCGGGAACTCCCGGCGCAGCTGGTACTGCTCGCGATGGGCTTCGTAGGCCCGGAACGAGCAGGCCTGCTGGAACACCTGGGCGTCACCCTGGACGCGCGCGGCAACGTCGCCCGCGACGAGAACTTCATGTCCAGTGTGGACGGGATCTTCACGGCCGGGGACATGGGCCGAGGCCAGTCCCTGATCGTCTGGGCGATAGCCGAGGGCCGCTCGGCGGCGGCAGGAGTCGACAACTACCTGACCGGCCGAGTCGTCCTTCCAGCCCCAATCACCCCAACAGACCACCCACTAACGTAATTTTTTCGAGGTGAGGGGCACCCTTGAGAGATGCGCTGGAGTGGCGCTGTCGATGCGGCCCGAGTGAAGGATGCCTTCTGTCAATTTGCTTGGGTGTGCTTGGGTGTGCTTGGGGAAAGGTGCGCTTCACGCTTTGGTCGATCTGGTTACGGCAGTGACTGGAGGGCGTGGGCGTTGCATCGCTAGCCCCGTCATCCGCACATGGGCATAGGTGAGTTGATCGGCCGGGCCTGTGTCTTCCCGTTCAAGGGCTCTGACAGGGTGTTCGGTCGTGGATCCAGAACATGACGACCAGGCCGAGTTGATCAACCCTCATGTGCGGAATGCCCGGCTAGCCGGTATGCACCACGAAGTTGCTCTAGAACGGTGTCCGGATCGGTGCGCAACTGCGTTGGCAGGGTGTGGACGACGATGATTCCAGCGGCCGTCATCATCGAGTGTCGCTGCACGGTAGCGTCGTAGCTCGTCGGCGACAGATGGTATGCGCGTGAATCAATCTGCCAAGCAAGGCCCACTTCGTCGATCCAGCCATCGGGAATACCAAGTAGCTTTCCGGAGCTATCGAGCAGGCGGACGTTCCACTGCATTGGCGGCAGCCCGCTGCGTTCGGCCAAGCGGAAGGCCCAGCCTTCGGCAGCGGAGTGGACGTTGGCGAGCATTTCGTCCAGCACCATCCGAGGTAGCCGTGTTCCCCGGCCGGAACCCTCTTCCAGCTCCTTCTTGAGTAGCTCCGGTTTTACCAAGCCACGTTGTACGGCCTCGGCCAGCAGTGCGCGAACCTCGTCCAGTTCCCTGAACCTTCGCGCAGCATCGAGCACTGCGCGAACCAACGGCGCCACTGCGAAGCCCGCGCGGCAGTCGGGTGCCGGGAGGCGCCTCGTTCGCTCAATGGTGACGAACCTCGAGCTGAGGCATCGGGACCTGTGCGGGATGAGGATGTGGACGCCGGCTGCTTCAGGCAGGTGTTGCAGCCCGCCGAGACGTGCCGCACTGATTCCTGTCAGCACCGCCTCCGGTCCGCCGTAGCGCAGCGCGGCGTCGTAGCGTTGCTCGGTTGTCAAGTGTCCGGTAGAAAGCTGGATTACGCCGGGCAACAGTCGTCGCCACGGTCCACCAGGATCTGTTCGGTCGGACACCGTTTTTCGTGGCACCCCCAGGTCGTCAAGTTCTCGCGTGGTGATGATCCTGTTCTTCGCGACGGTCGCGATTGCATCCCAGTCAATTGGCGTCTTTCGAGACATGCCTTCAACGATTGCCAATACTTCGGTTGCGCTCCACGTCATTTCGGCAATTTGTGGATAGACCTATCCGCTGTGGATAACTCAAGTCAGCCGAAAGGGGGAGAGGTGAGGGGCACCCTTGAGCGGTTCACCCGCCCAAGGGTGCCCCTCACCTCAGAGGCCTTCGATGGGGGGTGGGGACTTTGGTGGATATCGGGCGGTTCAGGGCTTGGGTTCGGCGGGGGATTTGTGGGGATTCCAGGGCCGCTTCGCGGTAAACATTCAGGTGCCTGAGTTGATCTCGGGCGCGAAGTGTGATGATCTTGGCTCGTGGCTGGGTTGGAGGAGCTCTCGCGTGAGGAGCTGATCGCGCTCGTTGAACGGCTCCTGGAGTCCAACGCCAAGTTGACCGAGCGGGTCAAGCAGCTGGAACGGCAGGTCAGCCGCAACAGCGCGAATAGTTCGATGCCTCCCTCCGCCGATGATTTGCCCGGCCGGGCCACGCCAGCGGCGAAACCGGCGAAGCGGGCCGACCGTAAACGAGGCAAGCAGAAAGGCGCGCCGGGCAGTGCGATGTCGTGGGCGGTGCCGGATACGACTGTGCCGCATCGCCCGAGCGGGAACTGTGGTTGCGGTGCTGATTTAGCCTTCGCCGAGGATCTGGGTGTCGAACGTTCCCACCAGGTTCACGACCTGCCCGAAGTGCGTCTCACAGTTTGGCAGCACGATGTGCACCGGGTGCGGTGTGCCTGCGGCACCGAACACCTCGGCTCCCTGCCCGATGAGGTGCCGGACTCGCCGTTGAGTTATGGGCCGAATCTGCGATCGCTGGTGGTGTATCTGCTTGTCTACCAACACGTTCCGGTGCAGCGCTGTGTCCAGCTGATCGCCGACCTCACAGGCGGAAAGGGCCCGTCGGGTGGGTTCGTGCACGGCATGCTGACCCGATGCGCCCGCGCGGTGAACGAGGTCGTGGCCGTGATCAGGTCGCTGATCACGATGGCGCACGTGGCCGGGTTCGACGAGACCACCCTGCGCGTCGGTCCCGCCGGGTCGAGGAGGCGATACGTGTTGTCGGCTTCCACCGAGACCGCCACGGTTTATCACTTGGGTGGACGGGATCTGGACTCGTTTGCCGATGCCGGGATCCTGCCCGGATTCGCCGGCATCGCGGTGCATGACCGCTACAGCAACTACTTTCACTCGCGCTGGGAGAACCTAGCCGGGCATCAGGCCTGTGTTGCTCACCTGCTGCGGGACTTCGCCGACGCGGCGGAAACCTACCCGGATGAGCACTGGCCGAAACAGGCCCAACGCGCTTTACGCGGTCTGATCAAAGCCTGGCACCAAGCCAGGGAGAAGCGCTTGGCCGAGATCGACCCACGGGTGTCCGGCCCGCTGATCACCGAGTTCGATAACGCGGTCAAGGTCGGGATTTCCCGGGTTCCGCGGGTGCCCGGGCCGCCTTCGTCGACGGCGCAACGCCCCGGGCGGGAACTGCTGGAGTTCTGCCGCGACCGCCAAGGCGATGTTCTCCGCTTCAGCGGCGACACCCGGGTCTGGCCGACCAACAACATCAGCGAACGCAACCTGCGGCCCACGAAAACACAGCAAAAGATCTCCGGGCGTTTGACCAGCGAAGACATCACCCAAGATCGGTTGAACATCCGCAGCTACATCGACACCGCCCGCAAACAGGGTGTCAACGTCATGACCGCACTACGCCAGGCCATCACAGGCAACCCCTGGCAACCAGCGCTGCCCCCACCGATCTAAACCACCGGCATATTTACCACCCCCACACCCGACCCGCAAGAGCCGGGGACTTCAGCATGCCCACAGCAAAGCACCTGAATGTTTACGCTTCGCGGACCCTTCTTTGTCGGCGAATGCTTCTTCTGGTGGGGCGTCTTCCGGGACTTGGCCCTTTGACATTGAGATCACGCGGTCGAAAGTCTCCGCGTAGAAGTGCATGTCGTGGTGATCGCCGCGAGCGTTTTGCCTTGGGTGCGCAGGGTTTCGAAGAGCGCTGCGATGTTTTGACTGCCTCGTGGTCTTGGCGCGTTGTCAGTTCGTCGAGGGCCACGATCAGGGTGTCCACGCCAGGACCGCCGCGAGGGTCGCGCGTTTTCGGTCCGACAGGGATAGTTCGTACGGGTGGGCTTCGGCGCGGTTCGTGAGGCCGGTGGCTTTCATAGGCCCAGACACCAGCTCTGTTCGGCGGGTTCCGGGTGGCCGAGGTTGCTGGGACCGAATTCGACGTCTTGGCGGACCGTTCGGGGGAACAGCTGCTGGTCCGGGTTCGGGAACAGGTAGCCGGCCTTCGTCGCGAGTTGGGCGTTCGTGTGGTCGGCGGGTGTTCCAGCCGTCCACCACGACCTTGCCCTCGGTGGGTTTCACCCGCCGGTCCCGTCCAATGCGGCGGCCCGCAGTGGGATTCCAGTGGGATTCCCATGCGTCCAAGAATGGCTGCTGCTATGTGCTGGGCGAACTGGTCGATGCGCCGCTGGGTGGTGGTTGTGAGCTGCTCGGCGGCGGAGCCGAGCTTGCCGGAGGCGGTGGCTCGGACGACAAAGGGGGTTCTGACGACGGAGGGGGTTCTGACGACGATGGTGGTGGTGGCGGCTCGGACGATGGTGGTGGCGGGGAAAGCGTTGTCGTTACCGGCGGTGGGGGCGGCGGTGTGGTCGCGCCTGGTGGGGGAGGTGGCGGAGCTCCGCCGGGAGGTGGAGCGGCGGCGGGCGCCGGGGCGGCGGCGGCAGGCGAAGCGGCGGCGGGTGGTGGAGCCGCGCCGGGCGGGGGAGCGGCCATTGCGCCTGCGGCGGGCACTGGGGCGACACCCGGTGGTGGCGGGGCGAACGCGAGAAGGGTTGGATCGCCAGGAATCGAAGTGTCGCTGGGAGTGGGCATGGCGCCGCGGGCGTAGGCGTCGGCCCAGGTGAGCACCGAGCGGACGTAGGACTCGGAGTGGTTGTAGCGGAACACCGCCGCCGCCAGCTGCGCGCGGTCGCGGAGATTCCCGTTGCCGCTGCACAGGTATTGGCCGGATGCGAGCGTCGCGTCGAAGACGTTGTGGGGATCGCTGACGCCGTCACCGTTGCCGTCGGCGGCGTGGTTGCGCCAGGTGGACGGGATGAACTGCATCGGACCGACCGCGCGATCCCACGTTCGGTCGCCGTCCAGTCGGCCGCCGTCGGTGTCGCGGATGGTGGCCATACCTGGTCCACCGGACAACTGCGGCCCCAGGATCGGCGACAGAGTTCGGCCGTTCACGTCCACCCGGCCGGACCGCGCGTGGTTCGACTCGATGCGCCCGATCCCGGCCAGCACCGTCCAGCGCAGGCCACACCCCGGATCGGTACGTGCCAACGTCCGCTCGGCGCGCTGATAGGCGGCCAGCACCGGTGCCGGGATGCCCAGCGGGCCGGGTGGCACCTGGTCGGCGGGCTCGGCGTGCGCGGACAGGTCCGGCTCGGTGCTCACCTCTTCCAGGAATTCCGGGCTCATCCGATCGTCGACGGGCAGCTTTCCGTCGGCGGCCACGCCCGGCGGGAGTTCCGGCGCGGCCTGCGCCGACTGGTCGGCGGGTTCGATCGGGGAGTCGCCACGAAGCGCCAGCACCGGCAACAACGCGACCATTAGGCCGGTCGTCACTGCGGTGAACCGCTCGAACCGCTCGCCACGGCTGAACTGGCCGTCCGGACCCAACTTCCCGTCACCTCCATGCCGGTTTGGCCATGTCGAGTCCCGACCTTTCCGGAAGGTGACGGCGTTGTGAACCACCACAAGCGGTCGGAACCGCGAACGCCAAGCGACCAGAAGGTTGCGGCGAACGGCTCAGCGGCACGACGACCGATCGGAGGCTGATCGCGGGAATGTGTTGCTGGAGGCCGTTCGGGCATGGGCTGCCGACCACGAAGTCGCACGACCATATGTCGAGCTGCGGAGGATTTCAACCAGGGCGGGCGTCCTCGTCGGGCCGGGGCAGTCACCGACCGCTGATTTCCGTAGCCCGCGCAAATGTCCGATATGGACATCTTGTGCATTGGCGTCCGTCCGGCGCGGCTGTTCGATGATATCTGGATCTATCGTTCGGGGGACTTGTTGATGCGCAAGGGATCGGCGACTGATGTGCCGGTTGCGGCGTCCGGCTGTCGATCAGGGTGTTAGTCCTCCGGGTTGCGATGGCCATCGGAAGGCTCACGACCGATGGCCGGGCTACCTAACGGTGCGTTAGCGCTTCGCCCTTGGGCACTGTGACCTGAGTCTTGTTCAATGGTGGACATTGATCCTCCGGTGCTGGCCCAGGACTCGACCGGGCATTCGCACCGCAATCCGCTTCCGCCGAGGGGGCCACGCGCGCATGTCTGTCGACAGAGTGCACTAAGCCACCCCTGGCGCCACTTCGCCATCGGGTTACCGGCCGGTCATGGCCTGGGTCATCACCGGCCTGCTGGTGCTGTTCATCGTGGTCAACTGGGCCGACAAGACGGTGTTCGCATCACTGCGCAGCCGTTGACGGAGGACCCGGGCCTGAAGTCGGCGCAGATCGGCTTCATCGGCAGCGCCTTCTTCGTCCTGTTCAGAGTCGCCGGGCTCACCGTCGGATTCGTGGGCAGCCGGGTGGGACGAAACGGGTGCTGTTCGCGCTGGCCGCGCTCTGGTCGCGGGCCGGTTCGACGAACGCCTCGCAGTCGGGGCTGAGCACCAGTTGGCGGCCGGTGCGGTGGAACAGTTGCCCCGAGCTCCAAGCTCCGGATCGCCTGCGGCCGCGAAGGCTGCGCGATGTAGCGGCCTGCGCGGCCTTCGTGAAGCTCCTGTCGTCAATGTCCGCCACGAAGTATTCAACCAACCGCTGATCCATCACCGCAGGATATGCGGCTGTATTGGGTCGTGGTTATGGCTCTGTGCGGTGTTGGATCTGTCTCAGACCGGACGGTCGGTCTGGACTGCTGGTGGCCGGCGGGTAAGACTGGAAGTCGCTCTTTGCCTGCAACCGGAGGAGATAGCGTGGGTGACAGCGTCCTGACCGAGATCGTCGGCGGCGTTGCCGTGATCACGATCGACCGGCCCGAAGCCCGCAACGCGGTAGACCGCACGGTGGCCGAGGGGCTGGCCGCCGCGATCGACGAGCTCGAAGAGCGGTCGGACGCAGTCATCGGGATCCTCACCGGCGCTGGCGGCACCTTCTGCGCGGGCATGGACCTCAAGGCCTTCACCCGCGGCGAGCGGCCGTCGATCCCCGGCCGCGGTTTCGGCGGGGTCACCGAACGCCCGCCGTCGAAGCCGCTGATCGCGGCCGTCGAGGGCTGGGCCCTGGCCGGTGGCTGCGAGCTGGCGCTGAGCTGCGACCTGATCGTCGCCTCGCGCGAGGCCAAGTTCGGTCTGCCCGAGGTCAAGCGCGGCCTGGTCGCGGCTGCGGGCGGTTTGCTGCGGCTGCCGAAGACGCTGCCGTACCAGCTGGCCATGCAGGTCGCGTTGACGGGCGACCCGCTGACCGCCGAGGTCGCCCACGCGCACGGCCTGGTCAACGAGCTCACCGAGCCCGGCGGGGCGCTGGCCGGAGCTAAGGCGCTGGCCGCCCGGGTCGCCGCCAACGGACCGCTGGCGGTCCGCGCCACCAAGCAGATCGTGGCGGGGGTGGTCCGCTGGACCGACGCGGAGGCCTTCGCTAACCAGGCCGAGATCACCGCGCCGGTGTTCACCTCCGCCGACGCCCAGGAGGGCGCGCGGGCGTTCGCCGAGAAGCGCGCACCGGTTTGGCGAGGTGAGTGAGCGCCTTGTCGTACGACGCCGAATCCGACCTTCGGGACCGACGCCGCGCGGTGCGCGAGCTCGGCGCCGCGCTGCGCGAGCTGACGGAGGCTGCGGTGTCGACGGAGGTCGACGCCGAGACCCTCGTCGAGGCCGCGGAGCAGGTCCGCGGCCTGGTGCCAGCGCTGTCCTCCGCGCGCCGCGAGCGCGGCCAACCGCCCACTGTGGACGATTGTGAGCAGCCCCGGCGGCTCTACAACCCGGCGGCCGGGCCGGGCAACCCGATCGCGCCGCCGATGCGGGTGGAGATCGTCGACGGGATCGCGATCGGCACCTGCACGCTGGGCCTGGCCTACGAGGGCCCGCCCAGCTACGTGCACGGCGGCATCAGCGCGATGCTGCTGGACCAGATCCTCGGGCACGCGCACGCGGCGGCGAACGGCAAGCCCGGCATGACCGTGAAGCTGTCGCTGCGCTACCGGCGTCCGGTGCCGCTGACGACGCCGCTGCGCATCGTCGGCCGGGTGGTGCGGCGCGACGGGCGGTGTACGTACCCGGTGGGCACGATCAGCACCGCAGACGACCCCAACACCGTGCTGGTGGAAGCTGAAGGCGCCTTCATGGTGCCCAACGCCGAGCAGAACAAGCGACTGTTCGGAGAGCTGGAGCGCATCGTGTGACCGTCGCATGAGGTTCAAGGAGGAGCCGCGTGTACCCAGGAATCCACGCCGCGGCGAACCCCGACAAACCGGCCCTGATCATGGCCGGCTCGGGGGAGCGGTTGACCTACCGGGAGCTCGACGACCGATCTCTGCGGCTGGCGAACCTGCTGCGCTCCGCCGGGCTGGCCAAGGGCACCGTCGTCGCCCTGCTCACCGACAACTCGGTCCACGCCTACGAGGTCTACTGGGCGGCGGTGCGTTCCGGGATGTACTTGTGCGCGGTCAACAACCACCTGCAGGCGGCCGAAGTCGCTTACATAGTCAATGATTCCGGCGCCAGCGCGCTGGTGGTGTCGGCGGCTCTGGAGGACCTCGCGGAGGAAGTCGCGGGCCAGGTTCCCGGGGTGCGCCTGCGGATGGCCTACGGCGGCGAGGTGCGCGGCTACGAGGACTACGAGCAGGCCCTGGCTGCGGCGTCCACCGAGGTGCCCGCGGTACAGCCGAGAGGCGCGGACCTGCTGTACTCCTCCGGAACCACCGGGCGTCCCAAGGGGATCAAGCCGAGGCTGCCGGACCGCGAGGTGCACGAACCCGGGGACACGCTCGCCGAAGTCCTGCGCGCCATGTACGGATTCGGCGAGGACACCGTCTACCTCTCGCCAGCGCCGGTGTACCACGCGGCGCCGCTGCGGTACTGCGCCTCGGTGCACATGCTCGGCGGAACCGTGGTGATGATGGAGCGCTTCGACGCCGAAGGCGCGCTCCGGGCGATCGAACGCCACGGCGTCACGCACAGCCAATGGGTGCCTACCATGTTCATCCGGATGCTCAAGCTCGAGCCGGCGATCCGGCGGCGCTACGACCTGTCCAGCCACCGGGTCGCGGTGCACGCCGCCGCGCCTTGCCCGATCGAGGTCAAGCGGCAGATGATCGAGTGGTGGGGACCGATCCTGCGGGAGTACTACGCCGCCACCGAAGGCATCGGCATGACGATGATCGATTCCGTGCAGTGGCTGGAAAAACCCGGTTCGGTGGGTGTCGCGGTGCTCGGCGAGGTCCGCATCTGCGACGACGAGGGCCGCGTGCTGCCGCCCGGCGAGGTCGGCACCATCTACTTCGAACGCGACGAGATCCTCTTCGAATACCTGGGAGATCCGGACCAGACTCGGTCGGTCAAGCACGACGCGCACGAGAACTGGGCAACCATGAGCGATCTCGGCTACCTCGACGAGGACGGCTACCTGTTCCTCACCGACCGCAAGGCGTTCGTGATCATCTCCGGCGGGGTGAACATCTACCCGCAGGAGGTGGAGAACGTGCTCGCGCCGCACCCGGCCATCCTCGACGTCGCGGTGTTCGGGGTGCCCGACGACGAGATGGGTGAGTCGGTCAAGGCCGTGGTGCAACCGGCGCCCGGCGCCGAGCCCGGCCCGAAGCTGGAGCAGGAGATCCTCGCCTACGCGAGGGAGCGGGTGGCGCACTACAAAGCGCCGCGCAGCGTGGACTTCCTCGACGAGCTGCCGCGCACCCCCACCGGCAAGCTGGTCAAAGGAAAGCTCAAGGCGCGCTACGCGCGTCCGTGAGGCAACAACGGAAAGAAATTGTCGTGGAACGACGTTGGGGATCACGGTCCGGCTGCAGTGGCTACCGCTGGCCGCCTAGCGGAAGCTGATCGCCGAACTGCCGGACTTGGGCTACACCGATGTGTGGTCGGCGGAGTCGAACGCCACCGATGCGTTCACCCCGTTGGTGCTGGCCAGCGCGTGTGCGCCGCAGCTGCGGCGGGCCCCCGCGATCGTGCCGGTCCACACCCGGGGCCAGGTGACGCTGGCGATGAGCGCGGCGACGCTGGCGGCGATCCCGGACAGCGTGCTTGACGACCTGGTCGTGCACGGCCCGGCCGAATACTGCCGGGAGCGCGCAGCCGGGGAAGCGCGCAGCCGGCCGGGGAAGCGCGCAGCCGGGGGAGCGCGCAGCCGGGGGAGCGCGCAGCCGGGGGAGCGCGCAGCCGGGGGTACGCGTGAGCAATGCTGATCGAGCTGCTGCGCCGCGCGGCCGCCGACCCCGCGGTCCCGAACATGCGGGCTACGATCGTCCCGGACAACGCGGCGTCGCTGGCCACGATCGCCGGGTTCGGTTACGTCGAGGTCGGGGAGCAGTGGGACGGCGAGGACGGTCTCGAAGTCATCTTCGAGGTCGCCGCCGGCCCCGGAGTGTCCGCCCGATCAGGACTTTGCGGACATGACGGATATCCGTGAGTTCCTGCGTGCCTGCAACGCGGCAGCTAGCACCGCTCGATGCCGCAGCCTGGCCCGATGTCCGGTCGAGGGACCTCGAGCACTGGCGGCCTGCCAACCTCGGGGAGGTGCTTCTCAACTACTGGGATTGAGGAAAACGTTCAGCTCAGGGCGGAGGCCGTCTTGGTCAGGCCGTCGTCGATGTGGGCGGAGTCGTTGAAGCGGCGGACGATCCAGCGGCCCCCGGTGACCACGATCTGCGAGATCGAGCCGTTGTTCGCTCCCAGGAATGCTAGTGGCCGCGAGCCCGTAGCAATGGCCATCACCTGGCCGATGACGCCGCCGTGGGTGAACACCGCGATGCGCTGGTCGGGGTGCGCGGCGGTGAGGCGTTCGATCGCGCCGTGCACCCGCGTGGTCAGCGCCTCGGTGGACTCCGCGCCCGGGATGACATCCCAGCGCTGCTCGGTGTGCATCTGCTGGATCACCGGGTCGTTCTGCGCGACCTTCTGCCGGAACAGCCCACCTTCCCAGTCGCCCAGGTGCACTTCGCGCAGGTCGGACTCGACCAGCGGGGTCAGGCCGAGGCGGGCCGCCAGCGGCGCGGCGGTCTGCGCGGTCCGCTGCAGGGTGGTCACGTAGATCGCGTCCAGCTGCACGTCGGCGAGGCGCTCCGCGACCCGCTCGGCGTGCTCCCGGCCCGCTGGGGCGAGCTCCGGGTCGCCCTGGCCGTCCACCAGCTGGAACGGCTGGTCCGGGCGCGCCGGGGCGGATTCCCCGTGCCGGATCAGCAGGATGTCGGTGGACCCGGCAGGTGCCGAGAAGCGCGACTGCCGGTACTCCACTTCGGGCATGCTCACTCGCTTTCCCGCCCAGTAGCCGGAAGTCAGCCGGATTGGGCTGTTTCGTGTGTTTCCAGTACTCCATGAGGGAGCACGGCCAGTTCTGACCACCCGGCCGTGCTCGTACCAGCTGTGCACTATGGACTTTACCCAGCTCGTCAGCAGGTTGGTGCGGTCGACGTCGACGTTGAAGGCGTCGTGCGCTTCCTCGCGGCAGTCGAGGGTGCCCTCGCCGCGCTCCAGCAGCAGCCGCAGGCAGCCGACGATGTAGGTCACGGCGCATTCGGAGAATAAGATGATGCTGCCGTTGACCACGATGTTGGTGTTCGGCCCGTAGACCAGCAAGAGGATCGGGAAACCGGGGACCGTGATGCTGAGGTAGGCGCGTGCGTCGCCGCCCCCGCCGCTCGTGCAGGTCGATGCCGCCGTGGCCGGTGATCCGCATCGACATGAGGAAGTTCGAGGCCTGGAAGCCGGTGGCGACGATCAGCACGTCGGCCTCGTGCACCTGTCCGTCGGCGGTGCGCACGCCGGTGGCCGTGATCCCCTGGATCGGTTCGGTCACGAGGTGCATGTACTCCCGCCGCAGCGTGGCGGGCCAGGTGCCGTTGTCGCGCAGCATCCGCTTGGCCGCCGGCGGGTATTGCCCGCTCCACCGGATGCACGGGATCAACGACATCGCGCTGGCGCTCTACGAGCTGCCCAAGCCGGTAGTGACGAAGGTGCGCGGAGTAGCCGTCGGCGCGGGCTGGAACCTGGCGCTGGGGTACGACTTCGTGGTGTCCACCCCCGATACGAGGTTCTCGCAGATCTTCGCGAAGCGCGGGCTGTCGCTGGACTTCGGCGGATCCTGGCTGCTGCCGCGGATCGTCGGGATGCAGCAGGCCAAGCGGCTGGCGCTGCTCGGCGAGATCATCGGCGTAGAGGAGGCCCGGGAACTGGGCCTGGTGACCTGGGTGAAGGAGGACGGCGAGCTCGACGAGTTCGTCGCGGACCTCGCCGGGCGGCTGGCGCAGGGCCCGTCGATCGCGGTGGCGCAGAGCAAGGCGATGCTGCACGCCGGTTCGTACCAGAGCTTCCGGGAGGCGCTGGAGAACCGAGGCCCGCGCCCAGACGATCAACTTCGCCACCGCCGGCGACCTGGCCGCGCGGGAGGCGTTCGTGAACAAGGCGGAACCGAAGTTCACCGGCGAGTGGCTGGTGCGATGACCTACGAGCAGATCGCCTACGAGGTCTCCGACGGCATCGCGCCATCACCCTGAACCGGCCGGACAAGCTCAACGCGTTCACGTACGTCATTCGCGGCCGAGCTGATCGACGCGTTCGACGCCGCCGATGCCGACGACTCGGTGCGCGTGATCGTCACGGGCGCGGTCGGGGTTTCTGCTCCGGCGCGGACCTCGGCGCCGGTTCGGACGCCTTCAACGCCGACGAGGAGCGCGCGAAGACCCGTTGGGCGGCCGGGGAGATCGAGATCCTGGACTTGTGTATGACCAATACGCGGCGTGCGGGTCTCGTGAGAAGGTCGCTGAGAACCCGCGGCATTGCCGGTTGCGAGGTTGGGCTATGCGCCTTCGGCGCATGCGACCACCCCGCGTCGTGGGACTTCCAGCGGCACGGGGTTTTGCCAAGTGGTGATCCTTCTCGCTATTTTGTGGGTACTGAAGTCCATAAACGGCAAGAAGGAGCCCGGTGTCAGGGTACGCGAACGACGAAGCGGTGGATGCGTTTGAGTCTTCGCGGGAGGTGTTCGAGTTGATGATCGGCAGAGCTTGCTGGTGACGAGTGTGGGCGCGATGACGCATGGCGGCTGACCACCCGTCCGGGCTACGTCGAGTACTTCCTCGACCAGCTCGGGAAGCCGGCGTGGAACTCCGCGTCGCGCACGTCGAAGGTGACAACGTCGTGTCCTCATTGGACGACCGGCAGGACACCGGGCAAACCTTGCAGAGCCTCGACAGCGGGGCACCGCTGCCGGACTTGGGGAGTGCGGCCGATCGCGGCCAACGCCTACCTCGGTGGCTGCGGCATCGCCGCGCTGCGCGAAGGCGCCGACATCGTCGTCTGCGGGCGGGTCACCGACGCTTCGCTGACCGTCGGCCCGGCCGCGCGGTGGCACGACTGGTGCCACACGGATTGAAACACCTCGCCGCAGCGGTGGTGGCGGGGCACATCATCGAGGGCGGGCCGCAAGCCGTCGGCGGCAACTTCTCCGGGTTCTCCGAGGCGCCAGGCATGGTCGCACGCCCAAACCGCGCATCGATTACTGGCCGTCGCTGCTGGCGATGGACGCGTTGCCGCACGAAGCGGTGCTCGACGACGGCACCCGCATCGCCATCGCCATCGCCCCGCCACCGCAACCGAGCAGCCGGTCCAGCCGATGCATCCCGACCCCGAGCCAACCCGGCCGTCGAAACGCGACGCGTCCCGGTCGGCCACCTCGCGCACGCGCGCTGCGGCGACAAGGGCGGCAACAGCAACGCGGGGTGTGGGTCAACGACGCGAAGGCTGCAACAGCGTCCCCCACAGCACCATCGGGCTGGAAAACATCGACCACGACGCTAGAACTTCGACGAAGCTGGAAGTCGACAAGGAACGGCCAGGTTTGCTGTCCCGCGCCGGAGCTAGGCGCCCACGATGCGCAGCGCGATGGTGACGTAGCGGTCGGCCAGTTCGGCCGGCCCCACATCGCTTTCCGGGTCGTACCACTGCGGGATCGCGTTGCAGGCGGACTGGATCGCGAGGCGGGCCTCGACGGGGTGCTCGCAGGAGAAGGCCCCGCGCCGCACGCCATCGTCGATGATGTCCTGGAACAGCCGGGTCGCCGACTCGCGCAGCGCGGCGAGTCGCCGCGCGTGCTCGTCCTCGAGGTTCCGGATCTCCCGCGCCGCGATGGTGCTTTCCACCCGCCGCCGGACCCGGTAGTCCACCGTGGCGCGCACGATCGCGCGCAGCTGCTCGACCGGATCGTCGCCGCAGTCGCGAAGAGCCGCGTCGCAGGCCTGCACGTAGTCGTTGACGCTGTCCTCGAGCAGTCCGGCGAACAGCTCCTGCTTGCTGGAATGCCAGTAGTACAGCGCGGACAGGCTCAAACCGGCCCGCTTGGCGATGTCGCGGATGGATGCGCCGTGGTATCCGCGCTCGGCGAAGATCTCGCGCGCCGCGACGGAGAGCGCGTCGCCGCCCTGGCCGCGCGGAATGGCGGAGCCGCTGTGGGCCGAGGATTCGGATGCCGCCGTCACACCGACAGAATACGGGGTGCTGCCCAGGATCGGGCATGTGCGGGAACGGGATATTCGGGCAGCCAGGTTGCCCCTTCAGCATGCCGTTGCGCAAAACCCCGCCGATGTTTCACGCCGAGATGAGGCTGGACGGTACGTGCCAGTGGTTCCGTCACGGCGTCTGCCCGTCGCGGCCTCGCATCGCGACATCGGCACTGTGCCCGACGCGGTTGGCGGCAGCTCAGGCTGTGAGGCGCACCTGGAGGTCGGTTTCGCCTGCGGTGAGCGCCGCCCGCCCCAGCTCTGTCTACCAGCGGCGCTCGCTGCCACATTCATCGTGCTACGCCCACAACTTCCGCGTGACGTGGTGCAGCGCGTGCTCACGTCACGCCCATCGCCCCGTGCAGCTGGTGTGCGGCACGAGCGATGCTGGTGGCCGCCCGCGCACCCGCGACCTTCGCGGCTGCCGAAGCGGTGAAGGCGCGTTCCGCCGAGTCTTCTTCGTGGATTCGCACCGCACGCACCACCGCGGCTTCGGTGGCGACGAGGTGCATGCGGATCTCGGCCAGACCGTTGGCGACCGCCTTGAGCGCGACGAGCGGACGGCCGAACTGCTCCCGCTGCGTGACGTGTTCGCGGGTGCGCGCGTATGCGGCACGCGCGGCGCCGAGCAGCGCGGCCGCGTTGGGCACAGCGGCGCGGGCGAGCACGGCATCGTACGGGGGAGACCGGGAGCTGCCCGCCGAGAATCCACTGCGACAACGCCATTCCCAGCAGGGGCACGCTCACGCCGCTCGCCGCCGTCGCGGCGATCAGCTCCGCCAGGTCTTCCAGCGTCCCGCCGGCTCCGCCGCGCTCCTCAGCGATGCCGACCTGCGGCCAGCGCAACTCGACCAGCGTCGGCCACAACGGGTGCAGCGCACCCTCCGGAGCCTCCGGCGAAACCCCGGACAGCACGTCCGCGGCGACCTCAGTGAATCAGCGAGTTGCTCAACGTCGGGCCTCCTGCTTGGCGAGGATGGACAGCAGCACCTCGGAGGAGCCGCCGCGGATGCTGAAACCGGGCGATGCGAGGATGGCCTCGCCCAGCGCGCTCTCGGGCGAGACGAGACCGGAATCCGTTGCCTGGCGGGCACATTCGAGCACGTCGCGTACGAAGTTCGCGCCGAGGTACTTCAACGTCGCGGCGGCCCGCACCGGAGCCTCGCCCGCCTCGGCGACCTGCACGCCCAACGCCCGAAGCGTCGCCAAACGGGCTACCTGTTCGCCGATCTCGGCGAGCAGGCTTTCGTCGCCGCTGCCCTGCAGCTTCTCCAACACGGGATACGTGGACAGCACCCGCTCGGGCCCGCCGCGTTCGTCGGCGAGCTGCTCGGTCACCTACCGCCAGGCGTGCCCTCGACACCGATCACCCGGCCCTCGGGCACGAATGCGGTCTCGAACACCACCTCGTTGAAGTGGTGCGAGCCGGCCATGTCGACGATCGGCGAAACTGACACCCCGGGTTAGCTCATGTCCAGCACGAACTCGGTCAACCCGGCGTGCTTGGCCTCGGACTTCTCGGTGCCCGCCAGCAGGTAGGCGTGCGCCGCGCGGTGGGCCTGGCTGGTCCAGATCTTGCGGCTCTTCGGACCCGAACCGCTCACCCGCTACACCCCGAACACCCCCACCACCAATGCCGAGCTGGCGCAGCGGCGGCAGGAGGTCCGGGACACCGGAGTGTCCGTTTCGGACGGTGAGGTCGACGCCAATGTCGGCGCCGTCGCGGTGCCGCTGCTGCTCTCCGGTGCGACAGTTGCGTCGCTGACGCTGATCGGCCCGCGCGCCGATGACGGAGGTGTTGGCGGCCGAACGCGCGATCAACCGGATCGACGACCTGCCCGCCCCGCTGCGCGCCGCGGGCACGGACCTGTCCAACCGGCTCGCCCGCGGCGAGATAAGCGGAGTTGTGGAAGATGTGAGTCGAGTCGAATCCCGGCCGGAGTACCTGTCGTGGGAGGCCGCGATCGGCGCCCGCAAACTCGTCGAGCAGGTCATGCTGGTCAAGCCGGGCGAGCAGGTGGTGCCCACCGGCGACACCTCGACCGACCGCCGCGTCGTGGAGTTGACCGCGCAGGCCGTCGCCGCCGCAGGCGCCACGCCGACCGTGATCTGGCAGAACAGCACCCTGGTTTTCGACGGCGCGCTGTGGCCACCGGCCGAGATCGGGCTGCTGCGCTCCCCGGTGCGCTGCAAGGTCGAGAACGGGATGGTCACCGAGATCACCGGCGACCGCGACGCCGAGGTGTTCCGCGACTGGACTGAGTCCTTCGACGACCCGAACATGTTCCGGTCGACACACTGGTCGCTGGGCTTCAACCCGGGCGTGCTGGTCTCCACCGGCCGCATCGCCGAGGATGAGCGGGTGTTCGGCTGCGTCGAGATCGGTATCGGCACCAAGGGCGCGTGGATCGGCGGCGAGCCGTGCCGCACGTGCACCCCGAGCTGGTGCGGATCTGCCGCGAGATCGGCGCCCCGGGTACCGATGGAACCCGCGACGGTGCAAGGTGTCGTGAGCGGAGCGAATGGCCTGTTCGCCGCGTCTATCGGAGCGAACGGTCCGTTCGCCCCACACCACCATTGCGTGCTGGTGAGGGGTGTTTGAGGTGAATGGCCCGTTTGTCTCGTCTATGGAGGTGAACGGTCCGTTCGCTCCGCGCCGAGTGGCTCACCGCCGTGATCAGCGCAAACCTCGAACCATGAAACGCCAGCCCACGTTGGAAGGTAGGGCGGATGTCCGCCGTCACGTATCGCCGTCCGGGTTTGGTGGCCCGGGACCACGTTTTCCAGGTGCCGTTGCGCCATGACGAGCCGGCCGCCGGGCAGATCGAGGTCTTCGGGAGGGAGGTGGTGGCCCCCGGCAACGAGGACCGGGCACTGCCGTGGCTGGTCTACTTCCAGGGTGGACCGGGCGGCAAGGCGGAACGGCCGCTGAGCACCAGCGCCTGGCTGCGCCGCGCCCTGCAGGACTACCGGGTGCTGTTGCTGGACCAACGGGGCACCGGGCGTAGCACCCCGGCCAACCGCCAGACGCTGGCGGGCCTGTCGGCGGCCGAGCAGGCCGAGCACCTGGCCCTGCTGCGGGCCGATTCGATCGTTCGGGACGCCGAGGTGCTGCGCAAACGGCTGATCGGCGACGAGCCGTGGTCGGTGCTGGGGCAGAGCTTCGGTGGCTTCTGCGCGCTGACCTACCTGTCGCTGGGGCCGGAGGGATTGCGCCAGGTGATGATCACCGGCGGGATCCCGACCCTGACCGGGCACGCCGACGACGTCTACCGCGCCGCGTACCCGCGCACGCTGCGCAAGAACGACGCCTACTTCGCCCGCTACCCGGAGGACGCCGCCATCGCGCGGCGCGTCGTCGAACACCTCGCCGAGCGTGAGGTGATCATGCCGACGGGGGAGCAGCTGACGCCGGAGCGCTTCCAGACGCTAGGCATCCAGTTCGGCCAGGCGTCGCGGTTCGACGCGCTGCACTACCTGCTGGAGGAGGCGTTCGTCGGCGACGTACTCTCGGACACGTTCCTGCGCGGGGTGGACGCTGCGGTCTCCTTCGCCGAGTGCCCCTTGTACGCCGCGCTGCACGAGGCCATCTACTGCCAGGGTGCCGCGTCGCAGTGGTCCGCCCACCGGGTGCGCGCGGAGTTCGACGAGTTCGACTGGACTCGGTCCGGGCGGGTCAACTTCACCGGCGAGATGATCTACCCCTGGCTGTTCGAGCAGGACCCGTCGCTGGTGCCACTCCGGGAGGCAGCCGAGCTGCTGGCCGCCAAGGCGGACTGGCCGCACCTCTACGACCTCGACCGGTTGGCGCACAACGATGTTCCGGTCGCCTCAGCGGTGTACCACGACGACATGTTCGTCGATCGTGACCAGGCGCTGGAGTCGGCGGAGCAGGTGCGCGGCGCGCGCACGTGGGTCACCAACGAGTACGAGCACGACGGCGTCAAGGCCTCGCCGGTGGTGCTGGACCGGCTCCTGGCGATGAACCGCGGCGACGCCTGACACGCGAGGCGGACCACCACGCCGATGCGTGCCGGGGTCCGGCCCGCTATGGTTCGGTTCTCATGTCCCCCTCGGAGCCGAACTTCGCCGCTGGCGTGCCCTGGCAGCGCGTCTTCGACCAGGCGGCGTGTGCGATGGCGATCCTCGACTTGCAGGGGTACTACCTGTACGTCAACGAAGCCATGTGCCGGATGCTCGGCTACCGCCGGGAGGAGTTGGAGGGCCTGGACTACCGGGCCATCACGCACCCCGACGACATCGATCCGGACGGGCCGATCGAGTCCCCGGACCTCCTGGAGAAGCGTTACATCCGCTCCGACGGCAGCGTCATCTGGGCGTTGGTGGCGCGGTCGTTCATCCGGGACAGCCACGGCCGGGCCATCCACTTCCTGTCCCAGTTCCAGGACATCACCCGGCGCCGGGAGGCGGAGCTGCTCTGGCAGCGCAGCTTCGCCAACGCGCCGATCGGCATGGCGGTGCTGGACCTAAAGGGCGCGTGGACGGCGGTCAACGACACGCTCTGCGGCATGCTCGGCTACACGCGCGAGGAGCTGCTGTCGATGTCTTTCGCCGACGTCACTTACGAGGACGACGAGGAGCAGGGCATGGTCGCTCTCGCCGAACTCATCGAGGGCAACCGGGACAGCATCAGCATCGAGAAGCGCTACCGGCACGAGAACGGCCACCCGATCTGGATGCTGATCCGGGCGACCGCCGTGCCGGGCGCAGACGGCGCGCCGGCGTTCGTCGTCAGCCAGTACGAGGACATCGGCGAGCAGCGCCTGGTGGACGCGCACCTCGCGCACCTGGCGCTGCACGACCCGCTGACCGGGCTGGCGAACCGGGCGCTGCTGGCCGACCGGCTCGACCACGGGCTGCAGCAGCTGGCGCGTGGCGACGGGGTGCTGGTGGTGGTGCTGGCCGATCTGGACCAACTCAAGCCGGTCAACGACCGTTTCGGGCACGCGCTGGGCGACCAGCTGCTGATCGCCACCGCGCGCGAGCTGCAGCAGGCGGTGCGGGCCGGTGACACCGTCGCCCGCATCGGTGGCGACGAGTTCGTCGTGGTCAGCCTGCTGCCGGACGAGGACGCCGCGCGGTCGCTGCGGGACCGCGTGGAGCAGCACCTGAACACTGATGTGAAGATCCACGGGGCCCGAATGCGGCTGCGCGCCAGCGTCGGCTACGCCACCACTTCCGACCCTGCTGTCCCGCCGGACGTGCTGCTGCACAGCGCCGACCGCGACATGTACGTCAGCAAGCGCCGACGGCGGGAGGCGCACGGCGGCGGCCGCTGACCGGCCCGTCAGGCGTCCAGTTCGGCGAGGGTCGCCTCGATCGCCCGGTGGAACGTCGGGTAGGCGAAGATCATCTCGCGTAGGCGCTGCACCGGGACCTCGGCGTGCACGGCCACGGCCAGCGCGCCGATGATCTCGCCGCCGGCGGGCGCGACCACGGTGGCACCGACCAGCACGCCCCGTTCGGCGTCGGCGACGAGCTTGATGATCCCCTCTTTGTCGATCTTGTGGATCCAGCCGCGCGTCGACGCGGAGATCTGGGTGGTGGCGGTGCGCACCGGAATTTCCTGCTTCCGGGCCCGGGATTCGGTCAGCCCGACGGTGGCGACCTCGGGGTCCGTGAAGATGACGGAGGGCATCGCGCGGTAGTCGGCGACCTCGCTGCCCTGGCCGAGGATGTCGGCCGCCGCGATCCGGGACTGGTAGACCGAGGTGTGTGTGAAGGCGCCTCGACCGGTGATGTCGCCGATCGCCCAAACGCCGTCGGCGGCCCGCATGCGGCCGTCGACCGGGATGCTCCTGGCCTGGTCGTCCAACCCGGCGGCCGCGACCCCCAGCGCGCGCAGGTCGGTGCGCCGACCGGTGGCGACCAGCAGGCGCTCGGCGGTCAGCACCTCTCCCGAATCCAGGTGCACCTGGAACTGGTCGTCGTACTTGACGCGGTCGACCGCGCAGCCGGTGCGTACCTGGACACCGTCGGCGCGCAGCGCCTCCGTGACCACCTCGGAGGCCTCTGGTTCGGCCACCGACAGCAGCCGCGGATGCATCTCCAGAACCGTCACCGCGGTGCCGAACCGGGCGAAGACATGCGTGAACTCCAGCCCGACCGGGCCGCCGCCGAGCACCAGCAGTGACTCCGGCGCGCTGGTCGTGGGCACCGCGTCGCGGTTGGTCCAGTACGGGCTCTCGGCGAGCCCGTCGATCGGCGGGACCACCGGATCGGTGCCGGGGTTGAGCACGATGCCGCGGCGGGCCCGGAACACCTGGCCGTCGACGGTGACCTCGCCGGGCGCGCTGACCCGGCCGACGCCGCGCACCAGCCGGCCGCCGGTGTCCTCGAAGCGCTGCACCGCGATCTCGTCGTTCCAGTTGGTGGTCGCCTCGTCGCGGATCCGCTTCGCGACCGGCGTCCAGTCCGGCTGCACGGTCGCCTGCCCGGCGAGTTCAGGCACCCGGCGGGCCTCGCCGATGGCGTCGGCGGCCCGCACCATCATCTTGGTCGGGATGCAGGCGAAGTATGGGCACTCGCCGCCGACCAGCCGCGATTCGACCCCGACCACGTCCAGGCCCGCGCTCGCCAGCCGTCCCGCCACGTCCTCGCCGCCCGGCCCCATACCGATGACCACGACGTCGACCTCTTCGACCACCGCGCCCACCTCCTCGTTCGCTGTCGACTACCAGCCCAGCACCGCAGGTCGGGGCGCGCACCTCGAATACCGAACGGACGGGCCCCGGGCCGAGTGGGGATGATCCGATTTGGACGAACCGCGGGTGTCAGCGCCAGATCAGCGCCTCGCCGATGGGCTTGCGGGTCAGGTCAGGGACCTCGCAGTCGGCCGCCGGGTAGCCGATCGGGAACACGATGTAGGGGGTTCGCTCGACGGCCGGTCAGGGATCTTGGTGAGGAAGCCCATCGGATTGGGCGTGTGCGTCAGGGGCGCCAAGTCCATCGTGTGCAGCGCGGTGACGAACATGCCGCAGGCGATTCCGACGCTGTCGTTGACGTAGTAATGCTTCTGCCGGCCGGTGCAGGTCACGCGGAACTTCTGGGCTAAGGCGGCGATGATCCACGGCACCACGTCGAGGTAGTCCTTGTTCGCGTCGGTCTCCAGCGGGGAAAGCGCGACGTGCCACTGCGGGAGGTACGCGCGGTCGTAGAACGCCTTCTCCTCGGCTTCCGCGGCCAACCCGATCTGGTGCTTGAGGGCCGGATCCTGCACAGCGGCGAAGGTCCGCGGCTGCCGGTGCGCGCCGCTGGGAGGGGTGTCGGCGGTGCGCACGGACAGCTAGATCGCCTCGCGCGGCACCGGGTCGGAGGTGAAGAACCGCACGCTGCGCCGGGCGTCGAGGTGTTCGAACAGCTTCTCTGCCGGATGGGAGTGCGCACGGCGAACGCGCGGTCACTTCTCCTCCGTTTTCAGGGCTTCCCGCAGCACGCGGTGTGCCTCGGCCATCGCTTCACCGGCGGGCGGCAGCAGATCGGCGCCGCCGGCGAAGCCGTGGAACAGGCCCGGGCAGTGCTGCGTGCTGGTGGGCACGCCCGCCGCTTGCAGCCGCTCGGCGTAGCGCTGGCCTTCGGTGCGCAGCGGGTCGTGGCTGGCGGTCAGGACGTGCGCGGGCGGCAGCCCGGAGAGGTCGGCGGCGCGCAGTGGGGAGGCGTGTGGGTGGTCGCGGTCGGCGGCGTCGGGCACGTACTGGTCCCAGAACCACATCATGTGGCTCGTCATGAGCAGGCAGTCCGGGCCGCTGTCCAGATAGGATTCTGTGGTGAAGTCGTGGTCGGTGACCGGGTAGACCAGCAGCTGGAAGGCGATGTCCGGGCCGCCGTTCTCGTGGGCCCGCAGCGACGTCACCGCGGCCAGGTTGCCGCCGGCGCTGTCCCCGGCGACCGCGAGGCGGGCCGGGTCGCCGCCGAGCTCCGCGGCGTGTTCGGCGGCCCATTGCGTTGCGGCGTAAGCATCATCGGCGGCCGCCGGGTAGCGGTGCTCCGGGGCGAGCCGGTAGTGCACGGCGATGACGATCGCCCCGGTGCCGTTGGCCATCGAGCGGGCGACGCCGGCGTGGCTCTCCAGATCGCCGAGAACCCAGCCGCCGCCGTGGAAGTACACGATCACCGGCATTGGCTCGCCGCTGGCTCGTGACCAGTAGATGCGCACCGGGATCTGCACGCCGGGCGGGCCGGGGATGAGTCGGTCCTCGACCTTCGCCACCGGTTGGCAGGGCCGCGCGGCCACGCCCTCGGACATCATCGCGCGGGCTTGCGCGGCGTCGGTGACCGCGCCGCCGAGGTCGGGGAAGTACTCCTGTATGAGCGCGACGAACGGCTCGGCATCCGGATGCAACGGCATGCTTCCTCCAGTGCAGTGGATCATCGCAGTGATGTAAACCGAGGATGCCGCGCGGAAGGTATCGGCCGTTCCGGGGAAACGTGCTCCCACATCATGAGAAACCGGGAAAAGTGTCATGGATCACATGAATTTCCCGTTGATCGGTATGGCCGAGCTCACACGCCCGAGTTTTCGCGTCGTGCTGGTTGTGGGCACCGTGTTCCGGGTAGTTCGATACAGGTGTCGCCACCTGCGGTCGAATGTGGAACGGGATCGTTTCGGTGAAGATCGCGGTGGTTCGGGGGTTTCGTGCGGGCACGTGCGGAAAGTGATGGGGTGGGCCCTTGGTTGTGATCGGAATAAGATCCGGGGCTGTATCGTTCGCCACAGGATGAGCGTTGCCTGCAGGTGAAGGGGAACGGGCCAATTGAGTACGACGAACGGGCACCGGTCGAACGGCACCCGGAAGCTGAACCGGGTCGTGATCCGGTTCGCTGGTGACTCCGGCGACGGCATGCAGCTGACCGGGGACCGGTTCACCTCGGAGGCCGCGGCCTTCGGGAACGACCTGGCAACGCTGCCGAACTTCCCGGCCGAGATCCGGGCCCCTGCCGGAACCCTGCCTGGTGTGTCCAGCTTCCAGCTGCACTTCGCCGATTACGACATCCTCACCCCCGGCGACCGGCCGGACGTGCTGGTGGCGATGAACCCGGCGGCGCTGAAGGCCAACATCGGCGATCTGCCGCACGGCGGCATCCTGATCGTCAACACCGACGAGTTCAGCAAGCGCAACCTCTCGAAGGTCGGCTACGACGCCAACCCGCTGGAAAACGGCGAGCTGGAGCGCTACGCGGTGCACCAGGTCGCGATGGCCACCATCACCCAGGGCGCGCTCGAAGGCAGCGGGCTGGGCAAGAAGGACGCCGAGCGCTGCAAGAACATGTTCGCCCTCGGCCTGCTGTCGTGGATGTACCACCGGCCCACCGAGGGCACCGAGCGGTTCCTGCGGGAGAAGTTCGCGAAGAAGCCGCAGATCGCCGAGGCCAACATCCTCGCGTTCCGGGCGGGCTGGAACTACGGCGAGACCACCGAGGCCTTCGCGGTCACCTACGAGGTCGCGCCCGCCAAGCTGCCCACCGGGACCTACCGGCAGATCACCGGCAACACCGCGCTCGCCTACGGCATCGTCGCCGCGGGGCAGCGCAGCGGGCTGCCGGTGTTCCTCGGCACCTACCCGATCACGCCCGCCTCGGACGTGCTGCACGAGCTGGCCAAGCACAAGAACTTCGGCGTCACGACCTTCCAAGCGGAGGACGAGATCGCCGGTGTCGGCGCGGCACTGGGCGCCTCCTTCGGCGGTGCGCTGGGCGTGACCACCACGTCCGGGCCGGGGCTGGCGCTGAAGTCCGAGACCATCGGCCTGGCGGTGACGCTGGAACTGCCGCTGCTGGTGTGCGACATCCAGCGCGGCGGGCCGTCCACCGGGCTGCCCACCAAGACCGAGCAGGCGGACCTGCTGCAGGCGCTCTACGGCCGCAACGGCGAATCGCCGGTACCGGTGATCGCCCCGTGCTCGCCAGCGGACTGCTTCGAGGCCGCTCTGGAGGCCGCGCGAATCGCGCTGGCCTACCGGACCCCGGTGCTGCTGCTGTCCGACGGCGCGATCGCCAACGGCTCCGAGCCGTGGCTCATCCCGAATGTCGATCAGCTGCCCGACCTGCGGGTCGAGTTCGCCACCGAACCCAACGCACCGGACGGCTCCGGGGAGTTCTGGCCCTACGTGCGCGACCCCGAGACCCTGGCCCGCGAGTGGGCCGTGCCGGGCACGCCCGGGTTGGAGCACCGCGTCGGCGGCCTGGAGAAGGCCGACGGCAAGGGCAACATCTCCTACGACCCGGACAACCACGACAAGATGGTCCGGCTGCGCGAAGCCAAGATCGACGGCGTGCAGGTCCCGGACATCACCGTCGACGACCCCGACGGCGACGCCCGCGTGCTGGTGCTCGGCTGGGGCTCGTCGTTCGGGCCGATCGGCGCCGCCTGCCGCCGGGTGCGCGCGCAGGGCATGTCGATCGCACAAGCCCACCTGCGCTATCTCAACCCGATGCCGGGAAACCTCGGTGACGTCTTGCGGAGCTACGACAAGGTGATCATCCCGGAGATGAACCTCGGCCAGCTGGCGATGCTGCTGCGCGCCCGCTACCTGGTCGATGTGCAGTCCTACACGAAGGTCGCCGGACTCCCGTTCCGGGCCGAGGAACTGCAGAACGTGCTCACCGAAGTTGTGCAGGGGGTGCCCGCGTGACCACCACCGATCTGGGAATCCCGGTCCTCGGCGGGTTGGCCGGCGTGCCGACCGCTGACGAGCCGCAGAAGGCGAAGGACTTCAAGTCCGACCAGGAAGTCCGCTGGTGCCCGGGGTGCGGCGACTACGTCGTGCTCAACGCGGTGCAGGGCTTCCTGCCGTCGCTGGGGCTCAAGCGCGAGAACATCGTGTTCATCTCGGGTATCGGGTGCTCGTCCCGGTTCCCGTACTACATGAACACCTACGGGATGCACTCCATCCACGGCCGCGCGCCGGCGATCGCCACCGGCCTGGCCACCAGCCGACCGGACCTGTCGGTGTGGGTGGTGACTGGTGACGGCGACGCGTTGTCCATCGGCGGCAACCACCTCATCCACGCCCTGCGCCGCAACGTGAACCTGAAGATCCTGCTGTTCAACAACCGGATCTACGGCCTGACCAAGGGCCAGTACTCGCCGACCAGCGAGGTCGGCAAGGTCACCAAGTCGACCCCGGTCGGCTCGCTGGACCACCCGTTCAACCCGGTGTCGCTGGCGCTGGGCGCGGAGGCGTCGTTCGTGGCGCGGGTGATCGACTCGGACCGCGCGAGCGTGACGGAAACGCTGAAGGCGGCGGCGGAGCACCGCGGCAGCGCGCTGGTGGAGATCTACCAGAACTGCCCGATCTTCAACGACGGCGCGTTCGACGTGTTGAAGGACAACGACGAGAAGCAGCGCCGGATCGTCGCGCTCAAGCACGGCGATCCGATCGTGTTCGGCCCGGAGGACGAGCGCTACGGGGTGGTCCAGGACCGGGACGGCTTCCGGGTCACCAAGCTGTCCGAAGTAGACGAATCGGACGTGGTGGTCCACGACGTCAACCGCGAAGACCCGTCCTACGCCTTCGCGCTGTCCCGCTTGGGCGGCCAGGACCTCAACCCGGCGGTAACGGGCATCTTCCGAGCGGTGAACCGCCCGACCTACGACGACCTGGCCCGAGCCCAGGTGGCGGAGGCGGTGCAGGCGAAGCCCGCCGACCTCCAGTCCCTCCTGACGGGCAGCGACACCTGGACGATCTGACGGCATGAGGGGCACTCGGTGACCAACTGGATCGGTCACCGAGTGCCCCTCGCCCAGCTCGGCCCCATCCAGCTAGGCGCAGGGCGCACCGTCGACACCTCGACGGCGGACCAGCGCCGCCGGCTGAGCGAAATCCGGGGCCAAACGATCGAGGCATGTTCGGCGGCGGGGTTCGACGCCGTGGAGATCGGCAATCTGCATTCCTAAAGCCGCTCGGATGGAGCGCTCACGGCCGAGGACAACCTGGCGTTCGCGGCAGAACTCGCGCGAGTAGCCCACGGCGCCAGGACACCTGGACGACGCAACCGGCCCCTTAGTCCGATCGTGGGATGATCTCAATGCAGACCGGGCTGATCATTTGGGAGTCGGAAGAGGACGACGCGCTGCAAGAGGGAAGCGGACCGTTGCTCGTCGCCGATGGCGCGCTCTGCACCCGAACGGACACGGGGATCACGGTTGTCTCCTGAACCCGGTGGCGTTTGCCTAGATGATTGATTCCGTGAAGTTGGTGTTAGTGGTCGTAGGCAATGAGTGATCGTTTGCTGGTCACGCCGGTGGTCCAGTTGTGCCAGATGCCGGCTGCCATGGCGAGCAGGCGTTGGGCGACGCGGGTGAATACGCCGGCTGGGGTGCGGCCTCCGTGATGTTCGAGGCCGAGTTGGCCTTTGAGGGTCTGGTTGACTGACTCGATCCACTGGCGTACGCCACCGAGGTTGCCGTTGCGATAGGTCTCGTCCTTGCGGTCCGGGCGCAGCAGACGCACAGCCTTTTCCTCGGTGAGTTCCTTGAAGGATTTGCCGGAGAATCCCTTGTCTGCCAAGAGGACTTGGCCGTCTCGGATGAGTGGGTGGTTGTGGTCGAGCAGCGCGGCGAGGACCTGGCGTTCGCCGATTTTGGGGTGGGCCAGGCACCACATGATCGGCATGCCGTCGCCGGTGCAGACGAGGTAGAGCTTGAGGCCCCAGTAGAACCGGGAGTGGGAGGCGCAGTAGCCGTAGCCGGCGTGCCCGGCCAGATCGGACCGTTTGACGGTTTCCCGGGACATGCCGCAGGGCACGGGGGTGGCATCGGTGATCCACAGATCGTCGAACCAGGACGGGCAGCACGAGGCCAGTATGAGAATGGTTTTGCACAGCAACGGTTCCGCAGATTTGAGCCGTTTGTGATAGCCGGACTGTTTCGGCAGGAAGCGGAACATCGCCCGCCACTGCGGAGTGCTGTGGATATGCCGAATCCAGCGGCGTTCGCTGTGGTAACCCAGCAGTACCTGGGCCACCGCCAGGCACACGAGTTCGCTGTCGGTCAGTTCGGGTCGGCGACCACGGCCGGTACGGGCTGGCGCCACATGGTCGTCGACCAGCACGTACAGTGCGGTCAGGAGGGTGTCTAGGTCATTGCTCACACATTGATCTTGGACGCCCTCCTCCCATGTCCACATCCCGGCCCCACTTCACATGATCTTCACGGAATCAATCATCTAGGTGAGCTCACGTGAGCCCGTGGGGTGGCCGTAGCAGCCCAGGAGTTGCAACTTTCGCTCGCGGCTTCGGTGCGGCCACTGGATCGGGGGCTTTGGGAGGCGGTCCGGGGGAGCTGGCGCGACGCTGGAGGTCGTCGTGTTGGGAACCGTGTGGCGGTCATTCGTGCTGGTACGGCTGCCTTGTGGAGGAGGCCACGCATGAGCGGTGTGCAGCCGGGCTCCGATCGTGTCGCGCACTTGTGGGCCGTCGACGACCTCGATGGGCTTGACTTCGATCCGTTCCTCACCAGGCTTCTCGGGGAGGAGCCGGTCGCTCGGATCCGGCTCCGCTTTGGCGAGGGCGACGCTTGGCTGGTCACCCGGCACGAGGACGTCAGGACCGTCGCCTCGCATCCCGGGCTCAGCCGCGCCGCCACCGTCGACAGACCCGTCACCAGCATGACTCCGCACGTCGTCGGGCTCCCCGGCGGCATCGGGCGCACCGATCCTCCCGATCACACCCGCCTACGGCGGCTGCTCTCGCAGAGCTTCACCCCGCGCCGGGTGGAAGCGATCCGGCCGCGGGCGGAGCGGATCGCGGACGACCTGCTCCAGCGCGTGGCCGCGCAAGGCCCGCCCGCGGACCTCGTCGGCTCCTTCACGGGACCACTGTCCACACAGGTCATCAGCGAGCTCATGGGCGTGCCCCGCCTGGACTGGCCGCAGATGCACTCCTGGCGGCAGATCTTGTTGTCCAGCAGACATTCCCGCGTCGAAGCGGACGCCGTCAAGTCCGAGCTCCGCCAGTACTTCACCGACCTGGCCGAGCGGTCCCGGAGGAAGCCGGGCGATGACGTGTTCAGCGGTCTGGTCGCCGCGCGGACGGCGGGCGAGCTCAGCCAGGCCGAGCTGATCTCCCTGGCCGTCATCCTGCAGCTCAACGGCATGGACGCGGTCCGCAACAACAGTTCGAGCATGATCTACGCGCTGCTCACCCACCCCGAGCAGCACGCGCTGCTCGGCGATGGCCGGGTGCAGCAGGCGATCGAAGAGCTGTTCCGGTATGTGCCGCACCGGAACGGCGTCGGCCTGCCGCGCATCGCCACGGAGGACATCCGCCTCGGCGATGTCACCGTCGCGGAGGGCGAGGCCGTGTACGTCTCATACCTCGCGGCCAACCGCGATCCGGGGATCTTCGCCGACCCGCACCGGTTGGACATCGAACGCGGCGACAACCCGCACGTCGCATTCGGGCACGGCACCCACTTCTGCGCCGGAGCCGCACTCGCCAGGATGGAAGCGCAGGTCGTGATCTCCAGCCTGCTGCGGCACTTCCCACAACTGCGCCTGGCGTGCGGTTCGGAGGAGATGCGCTGGCGTCGCGGAACGATCAACCGGGGCCCCGAGTCCCTGCCCGTCGCCTGGTGATCCGGGTCCGACGGGGTCGTGCGGCAATGCCGGTTCTTGCCACGCACGACTCCTCGGCGTCACGCCGTGACGTCGGCGAAGCGGTCGACCTGGTCCGGGTCGGGGGACCAGCAGTAGAGCATCGCCTCGTCGGCGCCGAGGTCCTCGAGGCGTTGAAGTTGGGCCTTCAGGTCGTCCGGGGTGGTGACCAAGGCGTTCGCGAAGTTCGTATTGCCGTAGTACTCCGTCATTTCGGACCGGGCTTCGTCGGCCACCGAGTCCGGGCCGATAGCCGCGTTGAGCTGACCGACCAGGCGGGGCTTGCCCGGGCGCTCGTAGGTCTGCCAAGACTTTTCGGCGAGGCGGAAGGTCGTTTCCACGTGCTCCAGCGGGCCGGCCGCCAGGAAACCGTCGCCCCAGCGGCCGACCCGGTCGATCGCCGCCGGGACGAAGCCGCCGAACAGGACCTCCGGCCGGACAGCCGGGCCGATCGGGCCGGCCTCGTCGCTGTGGGGCTCGCCCGCCCAGAGCCGGTGCATGACCTCCAACTGGGCGTCGAGAATCCGGCCGCGGCGCCTGATGTCCGCACCGGCGGCGGCGTGGTCGTCCTCGCGGCCCCCGACACCGATGCCGAGGGTGAAGCGATTTCCGCTCAGCTGGGCGAGAGTTGCGCTCTGCTTCGCCAGCAGCGGGGTCTGGCGCAGCGGCGCCAGCAGCACCTCGGTCTGGACCCGGATGCGCCGCGTCGCACCGGCCAGAGTCGCGAGTGTCACCAGGGGTTCGGGGTTGTCGTACACCAGGCGGTCCAGCAGGCCGAGCGTGCTGAACGGGCCGTCATCCGCCCGTTGCGCCCACGTCAGCAGGGCGGTGGGGTCGGCGATGGGCAGGCCGAGGCCGATCCGCATGATTTGCGCCTCCAAAAGGGCAGGGTGAACGCCTGTGCCGCCCCCTCGTTTCGCGCAAGCGCGTTCCCGTTCTGCGGCGCACTCCTGGGGAACCTGATCAGAGTGCCGCCAGGCTATCGCAGCCGCCGCCCACCGCACACCCGATTTCCGGAACCGCCAGCCGGGGCTGGGCACGAGGATCGGTGGTGCATCGCCCCTCCACCGGTTCATTGACTGCCCAAGGGCTTCGAATTACGTTCGCCTGGCAGATGATCAACCGAGCGCGGCCAACGGAGGTTCGGCGATGTGTCAGGAGTGCTGTCGGCCTTCCCCACAGCTCCGGATCTCCCGCGCGCAGTTCCTGAAGCTGGCCGGGCTGACCGCCGCCGGAGCGGCGGTCTCCGCTGGTTGCGCGAGCGGTGATACCGGCGCGGGGTCTCCGGGCGGGCGGAAGCTGATCGACAACGTGCGGGGCTTCACCCTGACCGCGGACGGGCCGCGCGCGTTCGGCAGCCTCCTGATCGAGGCGGACGGCCGAGTCGGCGGGCTCGACGTCGGTAGCGCCGGTGGTGCGGAGCGCATCGACGGGCGCGGTCGCGTGCTGATCCCCGGTCTGCACGACGCGCACGGGCACTTCGGGCAGCTCGGTGCCAACGTCTCGCAGCTCAACCTCGCCGGGACGAAGTCCCTGCAAGAGGCGATGCAGGCGCTCAAGATCTTCGCCGCGCAGCACCCGGAGCGGCAGTGGATCCTCGGGCGCGGCTGGAACGACGTGATCTGGGGACTCGGCCGGCTGCCGTCGGCGGCGGACCTGGACGCGGTTGTGCCCGACCGGCCGGTGTGGCTGGTCCGGGTCGACGAGCACGCCGGGGTGGCGAACTCGGCCGCGTTGCGGCAGGTCGGCGTCACCCGCGACACCCAGACCCCGCCCGGCGGCGAGATCGTGCGCGGGCCCGATGGCACCCCGACCGGGGCCTTCGTCGATGCGGCGCAGGGCCTCGTCGAACAGCACCTGCCGAAGCCGACGGTCGAGAACATCAAGCAGAACTTCCTCGCCGCGCAGCGCAAGCTCAACGAGGTCGGGCTCACCTCGGTCAGCGATGCGGGCACCAGCGCCGCCGAACTCGCGGTGCTGCACCAGCTCGCGAACTCCGGCGAGCTGACCATCCGCACCAACTCGTTCCTGACCTACGACGCCTTCCACGAGCTCGGCACGAAGGCGCGCACCGACTCCGCCGCCAACGACATGCTGCGCGTTCGCACCGTCAAGCTCTACATCGACGGCGCGCTCGGCAGCCACGGCGCGGCCATGCTCCAGCCCTACGCCGACGATCCGGGCAACTCCGGGCTGCCGCAGCTGGACACCGCCGAGCTGAAGAACCGTGTCACACAGGTGATGCGGGCCGGCTTCCAGGTCGCCACGCACGCCATTGGCGACGCTGGGAACCGAATGGTGCTCGACGCCTACGAAGCGGTCATGGCCGAAGTCGGCGGCGGCATGCGGCACCGCATCGAGCATGCGCAAGTCCTTGCGGTGGAAGACATTCCGCGACTTCGGGCGCGCGGCATCATCGCCTCGATGCAGCCGGTGCACGCCACCGACGACATGAACATGGCGGAGAAGCGCGTCGGACACGGCCGCATCGCGGGTGCCTACGCGTGGCGGACCATGCTCGACCAGGGCATCACCATCGCCTCCGGCTCGGATTTCCCGGTGTCCTCGGAAAATCCCTTCGACGGCCTGCACGCGGCGGTCACCCGCACCGACCGCGACGGTCAGCCCGTCGGCGGGTGGTACCCGGAGCAGTCGATGAGCCCGGAGGAGGCGTTGCGCTCGTTCACCCTCGACGCCGCGTTCGCCGCGCACCAGGAACGGGTGCTCGGCGGTCTGGAGCCGGGCAAGTGGGCGGACTTCGTCATCCTCGACCAGGACCCGCTGGACCCGCCGCCCGGCAGGGCTCGCTGGCAGACCAAGACCCTGCAGACCTGGGTGGGCGGCCGCCGCGTCGGCGAGTACGGAGCGCTCTGATCTGCCGAGGCTCACCCGGGTGGCGGTCAGTTCTTTGCGAAATCGGGCCCCTTCCAGGTGAAAATCCTGCCGATGCGGTAGTGGGCTTACCGCAGTGGCCGGATCCTGGTGCGCTGCCGCGCGCCTAGCGTTTGCGGCACCTGCTGCCGAGGAAAGCGGCCACGTCATGACGCAGACCGTTAGCAATTGGGTCCGGACCGGTACCGAACGTCCGTTCCCGTACGTGTTGATGTACCACTCGGTGGCCACCTATGCCCGCGATCCGTACCTGGTGACCGTCGATCCGCAGCGCTTCGACCGCCAGCTGCGCTGGTTGCGCCGCAACGGGCTGCGCGGGGTGTCGATGCGCGAGCTGATGCAGGCGCGCCGGACCGGGGGTGGACGTGGTTTGGTCGGCTTGACCTTCGATGACGGCTACACGGATTTCGTCCACAATGTACAGCCAGCGCTGTTGAAGCACGGCTGCACCGCGACCGTTTTCGTGATCGCCGGGCGGCCCGGCGGGCACAATGCCTGGGACGCCGATGGCCCGCGCAAGCGGTTGTTGACTTCCGAGGAGATCCGCGAGGTCGCCGACGCGGGGATGGAGGTCGGCTCGCACGGGATGCTGCACCAGCGGATGTCCGAATTGGACGATGGCGAGCTGATCGTAGAGGTGGCCGAGAGCCGGGAGCTGCTGAGCGAACTCACCGGCCAGGACGTGAGCGGATTCTGCTACCCGTACGGCGATGTCGACCTGCGGGTGATGAACACGGTCGAGGCGGCCGGGTACGACTACGCCTGCGCGATCTGGCGTTCGCCGCTGTCCAGTCGGCACGCCCTGCCACGCACCTACGTGGGGGACCGGGACGGCTCGCTGCGACTGCTGGCCAAGCGACTGCGCCACGAGCTGAAGATCAAGCGCTAGAGGTTCGCGCGCGAAACGTCGAATTCGCGTGAAATCGCCCCCAATCCGGTGACGGGTACTGCGATTTCGCGCGAATTCGTCATGTTTCCGCGCCGCTGCGCCGGACTGATCCGCGGGACTCGTCAGGATTCGGTAAGCGCGCTCCCCCCGCTGTGGGAGAACCGGTCGGTAACAAGGTGCGAGAGTGCTTTGAGCACGGCGAACTGGGGGAGGAACCGTGACTGAACATCCGCTTGCGTTGGCGGTCAACGGCCGGGAACGCCTGTTGGCGGACCGGCTGATCGCGTTCGAGCCGAGGATGCCCGAACGCACCGAATCGGTGGTCGTCGTCGGGTTGGGCTACGTGGGATTGCCCACCGCGTGCGCGCTGCAGTCGCCGACGGCTCAGGTCATCGGCTTCGACATCAGCGAGGACCGCTTGCAGGCCATCAAGGCCGGCGAGGTGGACATGCCCGAGCTGGAGCGGCGCGCATTGACTGCTTCACTGGCCGCCGGCGACCTACAGCTGTCCTGCGATCCGTCGGTGCTCGCCGGCGCGGACGCGGTGATCGTGTGCGTGCCGACGCCGGTCGACACCGCGCACCAGCCGGACCTGACCGCCTTGCGGGCGGCCTGCGAGACCGTCGTCGCGTTCGCCCGCCGCGGTCAGACGATCATCCTGACCTCGACGACTTTCGCGGGCACCACCCGGCAGCTGCTGGTCGAGCCGCTGGAGCAGCGGGGCATGCGAGTGGGCACCGACGTGCACGTCGCGTTCAGCCCGGAGCGCATCGACCCCGGCAACTTCGACCACGTGCAACGGGAGACTCCGCGCGTCGTCGGAGGCGTCACACCGCGGTGCGCCGATCGGGCCGCCGAGGTCGTGTCGCGGATGACCGATTCGGTGTACCTGGTGAGCTCGCCGGAGGCTGCCGAACTGACCAAGCTCTACGAGAACATCTTCCGCGCGGTGAACCTTGCACTGGCCAACGAGATGGCCGACGCGTGCTCGGTGCTCGGACTGGACCCGATCGAGGTGACCATCGCGGCCGGGACCAAGCCGTACGGGTTCCTGGGCAGCTTCCCGGGGCCCGGGGTTGGCGGGCACTGCATCCCGTGCGACCCGTACTACCTGTTGTGGCAGCTGCGGCGGGAAGGCGTCTCGGCGCCGGTCATCGAACAGGCGATGCGCTCGATCGACCAGCGGCCCGGCCAGGTGGTGCAGCGCGTGGTGGAGATGCTCGGCGACGCGGGTATCGACCACTCCGGGGCCCGGGTGGTGGTCGCCGGGGTCAGCTACAAGGCGGGTGTGCGGGACCTCCGTGAGTCCCCGGCGCTGCCGATCCTCGCCGGGCTGCGCCGGATCGGGATCGCCGTGCACTACTTCGACCCGCTGCTGCCGGAGATCACCCTGGCCGACGGCACCCGGATGGTCAGCGAGCCGGCGCCGCGCGGCCGGGACTGGGACGTCACCGTGCTGCACACCTTGCACCCCGGCGTCGACTACGGCTGGGCGCGGGACTGCCCGCAGGTGCTCGACGCGACCTACCAGTTCGACGCCGTGCCGCACCGGCGCGTGCTGTGAGGGGATGGCGCCGATGCTCCCCTTCGACACGTCCACGCCCGCGGTGGTGTTCAAACTCGATCCAAATGTCATGCACCACGGCGGACTCGGGGTGATCCGCAGCCTCGGCCGGGTCGGGGTGCCGGTGTACGCCGTGCAAGAGGATTCCCTGGCCCCGGCCGCGCATTCCCGCTACCTGCGCGGGCGTTGGCTGTGGAGCCCGGATCCGGCGGAGACCGACCGGATCCGCGACGGGCTCGCGCAGCTGGCCGATCGGATCGGCCGGCCGTCGGTGCTGATCCCCACCGACGACGCGGCCGCGATCTTCCTGGCCGAGCACGGTGACCCGCTGCGGCCGTACTTCCGGTTCGCCCAGCCGGCCCGCGATCTTCCGCGCCAATTGGCCGGGAAGTACTCGATGTTCCAGTTGTGCCGCCGACTGGACGTGCCGTGCGCGGAGGCGACGCTGATCGGCGCGTGGGACGAGGCGTTGGAATTCGCGGACGAGGTGGGGTATCCGCTGGTGGCGAAGCTTTCCGCGCCGTGGCTCGGGGCGCCGGGCGGGGTGCGCAGCACCACGATCGTCCGCGATGAGGAGGAGCTGGCCGAGCTCTACGGCCGCTGCGGGGACGCCGCCGTCGGTGGCCTGATGCTGCAGGAGTTCATCCCGGGCGGGCCGGGGCACGACTGGTTCTTCCACGGCTACTGCGACGCCGCGTCGGTGTGTCGCCCGGCCTTCACCGGCGTCAAGGAGCGCTCCTATCCCGCGCACGCGGGGCTGACCAGCCTCGGGCGCTGCGTGGAGAACGAGGCTCTGCTGAAGGAATCCGCGAAGCTGCTGGAGCAGTTGGCGTTCAGCGGCATCGTGGACCTCGATTTCCGGTGGGACGCCCGCGACCGGCGCTACAAGCTGCTGGACTTCAACCCGCGGCTGGGCGCCCAGTTCCGGTTGTTCCGCGACGACGCGGGCGTGGACGTCGCGCTCGCGTCCTACCTGGACCTCACGGGGCAGGAGGTCCCGGCGGGCCGGCAACCGGTTGGCCGGCGGTTCCTGGTGGAGAACTACGACCCGATCGCGGCGCTGCGGTATTTGTGCCGCGGCGAACTGGGGTTGCGGTCCTGGGCGTCGTCGATGCGCGGCGTGGACGAGACTGCCTGGTTCGCCCGCGACGACCTGCTGCCGTTCGTCCTGATGTGCCTCTGGATGGTCTGCCGCGCGGTTGCCCGGCCGTTGCCGTTGCACCGCCGCACCCGACATCCAGCGCTCGCCGAGCCCCAGTACGTCCCGGGGCGCAATCACGCCCTGGGGAAACCGATCAGACGCCGCCGCAAGCGGCTGTTCGAGGAGTGCAGATGAGCGATCTCGTTGACGTTGCCATCGTCGGTGCCGGGCCCTACGGCCTGTCGCTGGCGGCGCACCTGCGCCGGGCCGGCCTGTCCTACCGGCAGTTCGGGTTGCCGATGAACCTGTGGCGCGCCCACATGCCGCGCGGCATGTACCTGAAGTCGCAGGGCTTCGCCTCGAACCTGTCCGACCCGGACGGCACGCACACGCTGCGCAACTTCTGCCTGGAGACCGGGCGCCGCTACGCGGACTACGGCGTGCCGGTGTCGCTGGAGAACTTCGTTGACTACGGCGAGTGGTTCCAGCAGGGCCGCGGCCTCGACGTGGAGGAGGAGCTGGTCTCCGACATCGAGCAGCGGCCGGGCCGGTTCGAGCTGACGTTGAGCAGCGGGGAGCGCGTCGAGGCGAGCCAGGTGGTGGTCGCGGTCGGTGTCGAGTACTTCGCGCGGATCCCGGGGGTGTTCTCCGAACTGCCTGCCGAGCTTTGCACACACAGCTCGGTGCACGACGACCTGAGCTCCTTCGACGGTCAGGACGTGATCGTCGTGGGTGCCGGGCAGTCCGCGCTGGAGACTGCGGCGCTGCTGTACGAGAACGGCGCCAACGCGCGGCTGGTTGCGCGCGCGCCGAGCATCGCGTGGAACGGGAAACCGCTGCTCCCGGATCGTCCGCTGTGGAGCCGGATGCGCGAGCCGGAGGCCGGGCTCGGTTCGGGGCTGTCCACCTGGTTCTACTCCGAGCACCCGAAGGTGTTCCGGCACCTGCCCAGGGCGACCAGGATCTACCGGGCGCGCACCGCGCTCGGACCGGCCGGAGGCTGGTGGCTGCGTGAGCGGGTCGAGGGCCGCTTCCCGGTGCACGTCGGGCACCGGCTGGACTGGGCAAAGGCCACCGGCGATCAGGTGCGGCTCGGGGTGCACGTCGGCGGCGAGGTCCGCGAGTTCACCGCGGACCACGTCATCTGCGCCACCGGCTACCCGCCGGAGATCACCCGGCTGCCGATGCTGTCGGCCGGGCTGCGGTCGGCCATCCGCACGATCGACGGAACGCCGCGCGTCGGCAAGGACTTCGAGTCGTCGGTGCCGGGCCTGTACTTCGCCGGGCCGCTGGTGGCACCGAGCCACGGGCCGGTCATGCGGTTCGTCTACGGCGCCGACTACGCGGTTCGGATGATGACCGCCCGGATCGACGCGACCACGGCGCGGCCGGTGGTCGTCGGGGGTGCCGGATGAGCGTGACCGAACCCGCCGTGGCGCAGCCGTGGCCGCTCGCCGCGAGCGGCCACGGGCTGCGGGTGCGGCGGCAGGTCGGGGGCTGGTTGCTGCCAGCCGTCGACATCGCAGTGCTGGTGGTGCTGATCCCGGTGGTCGGCGTGCACTGGCTGTTCGGCGCGGGTTTCGCGCTGGCGGCGCTCGTGGTGCTGGCCGCGCAGGGCCAGCACCGGCTGCGGATTTGCCTGCGGGTGTCGGACCAGCTGCCGCAGCTCGCGGTCGCGGCCGGTGCACCGCTGGTGCTGCTGCTGCCGTGGCACTCCGGCGATGCGCTGCTCCTGATGGGCGTCTCAGGGTTGGCCGGCCTGCTCGTGGCTCGCGGTGGCCTGTACTCGGTGCTGCGCGGCGGGTATCGGCGCGGGCTGCTCAACGAGCCGACGCTGATCGTCGGATCCGACGCGCTGGCCGGGGAAGTCGCCGAGCTGGCGGCCGACCATCCCGAGTTCGGGCTGCGGCCCCGGTTGCTCACCCAGCCGAGCGGGTTGGCGGAAATCCTTGCCGCGCAGCGCATCACCCGGGTGATCGTGTGCTCAGACGACTCGTACCTGGTCGCCTTGGTCCGCGTTTGCCGCCCGCTGCTGGCGGATGTCTGCGTCGTGCCCCGGCTGCACGAGCTGGGCATGGCGTTGCCGCGCGCCAGCATGGACGAGATCTGGGGCGTGCCGCTGATCCCGCTGCGCCGCTTCGGTCACAGTCGCGCGGGCGCGCTGGTCAAGCGCGCTTCCGATGTAGTCCTCAGCGGACTGATGTTGTTGGTGTCGGGACCGCTGCTGCTGGTACTGGCCGCGCTGGTCGCGCTCAGCGGTGGCGGCAGGACGTTCTTCCGCCAGCTGCGCGTGACGCGGACCGGGCGGACCAGCGAGGTCGTCAAGCTCCGCACCGTCAACGGCGACCTGGGGCAGCACTGGTCGGTGACCGCCGACCAGTGCACCGCGCTCGGACGCTGGCTGCGCGGCACGCACCTCGACGAGCTGCCGCAGCTGGTCAACGTACTGCGCGGCGACATGTCGCTGGTCGGGCCCCGCCCGGAGCGGCCGTACTACGCGGTGCGGTTCGGGCGGGAGATCCCGCGCTACGCCGACCGGCACCGGATGCGCGGCGGAATGACCGGCTGGGCGCAGGTGCAGGGCCTGCACGGCGACACGTCCATCCCGGACCGGGCGCGGTTCGACAACCAGTACATCGAGTACTGGTCGCCGTGGTGGGACGCCGTGATCGTGGCCCGCACGGCCGCGATCGTCCTGCGGGCGGCCGGAACCCGACGCCAACGCCCGCGCCGCTGCGAGAAATGACCCGGAAGACCAAATGGGGGAAGCAATGAAGGTATTGCACGTGATCACCGGGCTCGGTGTCGGCGGCGCCGAGCTGCAGCTGCGGTCGATCCTGCAGCACACCAAGCACGACTCCGACGTGGTTTCGCTGTACAACCCAGGTGACGTGGCCCAGATGATCAACGGCGACGGGGTGCGGGTGCGCGACCTCGGCATGACCCGCAACACCCAGGTCGGCGCCATGCTGCGGCTGCGTGACGTGATCCGCGAAGGCCGCTACGACGTGGTGCACACCCACCTGTACCGGGCTTGCGTGTACGGGCGGCTCGCGGCCCGGCTGGCCGGCACCAAGGTGGTGGTCTCCACCGAGCACTCCATCGGCGAAACCCACCTGGAGCGCCGGCGCATGACCCTCGGAGTCCGGGCGCTCTACCTGGGCACCGACCTGTGCTCGGACGCCACCATCGCGGTTTCCGAAACCGTCGCGGAGCGGTTGCGCAATTGGGGCATGCCCGCGCGCAAGATCACCGTCATCCCCAACGGCGTCGACTTCGGCCGGGTCGAGTTCGACGGGGCCGCGCGCGCCCGGGTGCGCCGCGAGCACGGGATCAGCGACCAGGCCTACGTGGTCGGCGTGCTCGGTCGCCTGGACCCGAACAAGCGCTTCAACCTGGTGATCGACTCGATGGCCCCGATGCTGGGCCAGGAGACCAAGCTGCTGATCGTCGGCGACGGGCCGGACCGGGCGCGGCTGGAGGCGGTGGCCCGCGAGCACGGCGTCGCCGAGCACGTGATCTTCGCCGGGCAGCGGCACGACGTCGCCGCGATGCTGTCCGCGCTGGACCTGTTCATCGCCTCCTCCGAGCAGGAGACCTTCGGCCTGTCCGTGCTGGAGGCGATGGCCAACGGCATCCCGGTGCTCTACACCACCTGCCCGGCGCTGATCGGCATCGAGACCGACCGGGCCCGCCAGGTGGCCGGTAACGCGGAGCGGATGCGCGCGGAGATCGCCTCCGAGATCCTGGCCGCCCGGCCGCGCGCCGACGAGCCCGCGATCCGCCGGGCCTACGGTATCGAGGCGGTCACCGACCGCATCGACGACCTGTACGCGCGGCTGTGGCAGCGGCGCGGCGGCGCCGTGCCGGTGGGGAGGTCGTGATGCGCGCAATGGTCACCGGCGCAGCCGGTTTCATCGGATCCCACCTGGTCGAACGGCTGCTCGCGGACGGCCACCAGGTGGTCGGGCTCGACGACCTGAGCACCGGGCGTGTCGAGAACCTCCCGGTCAGCGATCGGAACCTGCGGATGGTGCAGGGCAGCATCCTGGACGGGGCCCTGGTCGACGAGGTGATGGCCGACGCGGACGTGGTGTTCCACCTGGCCGCCGCCGTCGGCGCGTTCGTCATCCAGGAACACACCCTGCAGGGGCTGCTGACAAACATCCACGGCACCGAGAACGTGCTGGACGCCGCCCTGCGGCACGACGCGCGGGTGCTGGTCGCCTCCACCAGCGAGATCTACGGCAAGAACGACAAGGTCGGGCTTTCCGAGGGCGACGACCGGATCATCGGCTCGCCGCTGAAATCGCGCTGGACCTATTCCGAGGCCAAGGCCATCGACGAGAGCATCACCCACAACTACGTGCGGGAGCTCGGCCTCAGGGCGGTCATCGTGCGGTTGTTCAACACCGTCGGGCCGCGGCAGAGCGGCCGGTACGGCATGGTCATCCCGCGGCTGGTCGCGCAGGCGCTGCAGGGCCGGCCGGTGACGATCTTCGGCACCGGCAAGCAGATCCGCTGCTTCTGCCACGTCGCCGACGCGGTGCCCGCGCTGGTGCGGCTGGCGCTGCTGGACCGGGCGCAGGGCATGGCGGTCAACCTCGGCAACACCGAGCAGGTGTCCATCGAGGAGCTCGCCGCCCGGATCATCGCGATGACCGACTCGTCCAGCGGCACCATCCAGGTCCCCTACGAGGAGGCGTACGGGCCGGGGTACGAGGACCTGCAACGTCGCGTCCCGGACTGCTCCCGCGCGCGCGAGCTGATCGATTTCCGGCCGGAGCGCACGCTCGACGACATCATCCGCGATGTGATCGACGAGCAGGTGCGAGCCGGACAACCCGTGACGGCTTGAGGTGCGGAGGGCGACATGGGGCAGAAGACCGATACGATGCGCCGGCTCATGGACTGGGCTCGGCCCGCGGCGACCGCGCGATCGCCCCGCGGATCCCGACCATCCACATCGGACACCCCCGCGGGCCGGGTCCGGACCGTCAGCCGGCTGGGCGGGTCGATCTGGTTCCTGGCGCTGATCGCGGTGGCGGTGGTGCTCGTCGTGATGACGCTGATGCCGCGCGGCGGGGGACCACCGCAGCCCGGTTCGCTGGCCGTCGCATCACTACCGTTCTGGAACCTCAACAACGGCACGTCGATGGTGGCCCAGAACCGGCAGGCGGTCAACGAGGTCTCGCCCTGGATCTACGGGCTGAGCCAGGACGGCCGGCTGGCCAACCAGTACCCGCATGAGCAGGCCGCCGAGGTCGGCAGGCAGATCGGGCAGCTGCGCGCGGCGGGCATCCCGATCGTGCCGTCGCTGGCGAACATCACCGACGGCAAATGGGCTTACGAACCGGTTGCCAAGATGCTGCACGACCCGGCGAAGCGGCGCTCCCACATCGACGAGATCGTCGAGCTCGTCAAGCGCGAGGACTACTCGGGCATCGACATCGACTACGAGAACCTGCGCGCCGGCGACCGGCAGGTCTTCACCGACTTCATCACCGAACTGGGAAAGGCCCTGGATGATGAGGGGAAGACGCTGGCGGTGGCGGTGTTCGCGAAGGCCTCCGACGCCGGATACGACGAGCGCAACGTGGCGCAGGACTACGCCGCGATCGGCAGGGCGGCCGACGAGGTCCGGCTGATGGGCTACGACTACCACTGGGGCACCTCGCCGCCCGGCCCGGTCGCGCCGATCACCTGGGTCCGGGAAACGCTGAACTACGCCAAGACCCAGATCCCGCCGGAGCGAATCGTGCTCGGCGTGCCGCTGTACGGCTACGACTGGGTGGATGGCAACGGCACCGCGGTGACCTGGCTGCAGGCGTTCCGCCTGTCCACCCAGCACCGGGCGAAGGCCAACTACGACGGGCTGACGCAGTCGCCGTGGTTCCGCTACACCGACGAGCAGGGGCGGGAGCACGAGGTGTGGTTCGAGAACGCCGCCAGCTCCAAGGCGAAGTTCGAGGCGGCGCGCGGCTCCGGCATCCGCGGCGTCTACCTGTGGATGTTCGGCTACGAAGACACCGAAACGTGGCGGGAGCTGCGGCAGACCCTGCCGCTCGACGACGCGCAATGACACCGTAAGCGACTCGTCTACTTTGGAGAGCGGGATGATTCCTTGGTGGGTGCTGGCCATCGCCGTGTTCGGCACCAACTTCACACTATGGGGCTTGATCGGGCTGATGCGCCTGCTCGACTCCTCGACGCGGCGCTGGTGGCAGCAACGGGGCGCGACGTCGGTGTCCGGCCAGCGCGTCGTGGTCGGCCGGGACCGGCAGCACGGCCACGACCGAACTACGCGGGTGGGCGTCGAGGACGTGGCGGTGCTGATGCCGGCCCACAACGAGGAACGCGTCATCGTCGACAGCATCCAGGCGATCACCGCCCTCGTGCCGCCGGAGAACGTGCACGTGGTCTCCGACGGCTCGACCGACCGCACGGTGGAACTCGCGGAAGCGTGCGGGGTGCACGTGATCAGCACGGCGCGCAACGTCGGCAAGGCCGGCGCGCTGCAGGAGGCGATCCGCCGGTTCGGTCTCGTCGATCGCTTCGAGGTCGTGATGCTGCTGGACGCCGACACGCACGTCGAGCCCGGCTACTTCCGGGCGGCGCTGCCGCTGTTCGACGATCCCGCGGTCGTCGCGGTGGCGGGCTGCGTCAGGACGTCATGGCGGGACCGCGCGCTCGGGCCGATCGGCAAGCTGGTGGCCTTCCACCGGCAGCGGATCTACACCATGACTCAGTACCTGATGAAGTTCGGCCAGACGTGGCGGCGGATCAACGCCACCCACATCGTGCCCGGCTTCGCCAGCATGTACCGCGCCGAGGTGCTGCCACGCATCGAGGTCAACCCGCCGGGGCTGGTCATCGAGGACTTCAACATGACCTTCGAGGTGTACCAGAAACGGCTCGGGAAGGTCGGTTTCACGCCGTCGGCGGTGGCGGCCACCCAGGACCCGGGCAACTTCAAGGACTACGTGAAGCAGTGCAAGCGCTGGTCGCTCGGCCTGTGGCAGACGGTCCGGCTGCACCCGCCGCGGGCCAACCTGTTCAGCCTGATGCTGGCGTTGCTGCTGTTGGAGATGCTGGCGAGCAGCTTCATGCTGGTGCTGTTGCCCTTCGTGGCGCTGGCGCTGATCGTGCCCCTGCTGTTCGACGGGTTGCTCGCGGTGCCGGTCGTGGACGACGTACACGACTTCGTCGCCGGTTTCGCGACGCTGCCAGCGCTGTTCTTCGGTGTGGTGGTCCCGGATCTGGTGCTGACGTGCATAGTCGCGGTGTTGCAGCGGCAGCCGAGGTTCCTGCTGTTCGCATGCTTCTTCCTGGCGCTACGAGTGCTTGACGCGGGTATCGCGCTGTACGCGATACCGGCGGCGTGGCTGTCGAAGTCCTCTGGACGGTGGCGCAGCCCCGGCCGCCGCACCATCGACGCGCCCGTCACCCCGCGCACGACCCCGACCAAGTGAAGGCCCGACCGAGTGAGGGCCCGACCGAGTGGGGGCCCGACCTAGTGGGAGAGGGCATCCACGAAGTTCCACGGAGTTCCACGGAGTTCCTCAACGCCTCATTCCAAGGCCGCCCGGAGCAGTGGTGTCGCAATTTCCATTGAAATCGAAGATTCGATTTCAATGGAAATTGCGGAAATCCGTGGAGGCAGACGCAGACGGGGCAAAGGTGCGCTTCACGCGGGAGGGTGTTCTCGTGCAGCTGGGGGAGGTCTCGTCGACCCGATGGCCTCAAGCTGGGGCTGTGGACGTGGTGCGGCTGCTCATGGTGGACGACCACCTCATGCTGGCTGAGGCTCTCAGCGCTCGGCTGGCGGAGGTGCCCGACCTGTGGGTCGTGGGGCACTGCCAGACCAGCGACCCGCGACTGTCCGACGTGGTGCGGCAGTCCCGACCGGACGTGATCACGGTCGACGTGGAACCGGTGGGTGCCGCTCGCATGGTGCGGCGCTTGCAGGAAGTCCGCCCCGCCGCTGGAATCGTGGTGCTGACCGGGAGCCGCGATGCTCGGCAGGCCGTCGACGCCGCACGGGCCGGTGCGGCGGCCTGGGTACCGAAGGAACGCGGCGTCGAGGGTCTCACCGAGGTGCTGCGCGGGGTGCCCCGCGGGCACAGCTGGTACCCGCCGGAACTGCTCGGCGCCGTGCTGCGCGGACTGCGCGAGGACGCCGTGCGGGCGGGGCAGCGCAACGGGCCGCTGGACGTGCTCAGCGACCGCGAGCGGGACGTGCTCGCCGGCATGGTCGCCGGTAAGAGGGGTGCGCAGATCGCCGAGGAACTGCTGATCTCCACCGAGACCGTCCGCACGCACACCCGCAGCATCCTCGCCAAGCTCCGGGTGCACAGCCAGCTGGAGGCGGTCAGCGTTGCTTGCGCCGCCGGACTGCGCGCGGACGGCGAAGCGGACGGGACCGGCGAGCGGTGAGCGCGGAGCCGTTGCGGGTGGCCACGGTGATCACGCGCCTGGAAGGCGGCGCCGGGGTGATGGCCCTGCGCGGGGCCAAGGCGCTTGATCCGGCCACGCACCAGGTCGCGGTGATCACCGGGTCCGGCCGGCTGCTGGCCGAAGCCGAAGCCGCCGGGCTGGAGGTGATCGTGGAGCCCGCGCTGCGCGCGCCCATCTCGCCGGGCCACGACCTGCTCGCCCTGCACCGCCTGACGGCGTTGCTGAAACGGCGCCGCTTCGACGTCGTGCACACCCACTGCTCGAAAGCGGGTGCGGTTGGCCGGATCTCTGCGCGCCGGGCTGGCGTCGACCGGATCGTGCACACCTACCACGGGTTTCCGTTCCACCAGTTCCAGAGCGGGTTGCGTCGCCGCGGCTACGTCGAGATCGAACGCGGCCTCGGGCGGATCACCGACCTCGCCCTGTGCGTGGGCACCGGAGTGGCGGTCGAGGCGCTGCGGCGCGGGCTGATCGCCCCGGATCGCATCCGCACCATCGGCGTGGCCGTCGAGCACGAGGTGCCGATGCGCACCGAGCGGACCAGGCAGCGCGCCCGGCAGGAGCTCGGGCTGGCACCGACGGACGTCGTGGTCGGTGCGGTGGGGCGGCTGACCTTCCAGAAGTCGCCGGAGGACTTCGTCACGGCGCTGTGCCTGCTGGACCGACCTGGCGTGGTCGGGGTGTGGATCGGCGGCGGAGAGCTGACCGAGCGGATGCGTTCGCGCATAGCCGCGAGCGGGGCTCGCGTCGTGCTCGCGGGCGAGCGCGACGACGTCGCGGAACTGCTGCCCGCATTCGACGTGTTCGCGCTGCCCAGCCGGTACGAGGGCCTGCCGCTGGCCGTCGTCGAGGCGATGGTGTGCGGCGTGCCGGTGGTGGCCACCACCGTCAACGCGGTCAGCGATGTGGTCGCTCCCGGTGAGACCGGGCTGCTGGTGCCGCCACGGCGCCCCGAACTGCTGGCCGCGGCGGTGGCGCACCTGCTGGACTCACCCGACGTCGCTGGCCGGCTCGCCACGACGGCCCGCTCCCGGTTGGGCGACCGCTACCGGACCTCGACCCTGGCCGACGCACTCGTCGGGGTGTACGGAACCCGTTCCTGAAAACGGGTTTCGGAACATCCTGCGTAGCCCGTCAGTGACCGACGGTAGCGGGGTTACCGCAGGAACAGTACTTCCCCGCGCCTGTCGTGTGGACGCCTGCTGCACGTGGAGTAGTCGAGGTCCCCTTCGGGTAGCAGGTGCAACGCCGCGCCCGCTGCATCCGATTTGCCGGGTAGGCACAGACTGCTGTTTTGGGGGAGAGGAGTCGCGGTGCACACGATTACCGATTCGGCGAGGGCGCCTGGACACCAGCGGACGCGGGGCCCAGGTTCGCGAGGTGGCGCGGAGTTGCACAGCCTGCTGCACGATCTCGGGCACGGTCTTGCGACGCTGTCCTATCTCGCGGACGGGTTGCGCGGCGACCCGGCGCTGCCCGGCGATGCGGCGCACCGGCTGCAACTGATGGAACTGGAGCTGGACCGGCTGCTTGAGCTGGTGGCCCTGCGGGCCGGGCAGCCGAGCGAGGAGCTCTTCGCGCCGCGCGAACTGCTGACCCAGCTCGTCGCGGTGAAATCGTTGGCCGGGCAGGCCGAGATTTCGCTGCACACCGACGAGGACGTCTGGATGCGCACCGACCAGACGCTGCTGTGGCGGATGGTGTCGAACCTGCTGGACAACGCGGTGCGCGCCGCCGGGCGCGGCGGCCGGGTCGCCGTGGCGGTTCGCCGCGGCGAGCTCGGCGAGGTGCGCATCGAGATCACCGACGACGGGCCGGGTTTCGGGGACGGACCGCAGGGCGCGTCATCGCTCGGGTTGGGCATCGTGCTGGCGCTGGCGCAGCGCTGCGGGGCCGACCTGCAGATCGACTCGGAGCCATGCCGGGGCACGTGTGCCGTGCTGGTGTTCCCGTCCGGCTGCGCGGCCTGAGCGGGGGGAACGAGAACATGGTCGATCTGGTACTCGGCGACGATCACGTGATTTTCGTCGATGCGCTGGTCGCGACGCTGCCACGGCACGGTTGCCACGTCGTGGGAACCGCACACGACGTGGCAGGCGTCGTCGAGGCGGTCCGGGAGCATCAGCCCGACGTCTGCCTGCTGGACCGCTACTTCGGCGATGACGACGGGCTGGACGCGATCGGCGAGATCCTCAACGCAGGCGGGAGAACGAGGCTTCTGGTGCTCACCGCCGACGGTGATGTCCGGGGCATGCGCGATGCGCTGGCCAAGGGGGCGGCGGGGTACGTGCACAAGATGTGCGGGCTGTCGGTGCTGGCCGGGGCGATCCGCGGGGTCATGGACGGCGAGGCCGTCGTCGAGCTGGCGGCCTCGCGGGCGCCCCGCCTGGCCGGTACAACGGACGCCCTGCGGCTGGCGTCGCACCTGACCGCGCGGGAGCGGCAATGCCTGCGGCTGCTCGTCGACGGTGCGCACACGATGGCGATGGCCAAGCAACTGGGGGTGGCGCCGACGACGGTGCGAACGCACGTGCAGTCGGTGCTGACCAAGCTCGGGGTGCACTCCAGGCTGGAGGCGGCGTCGTTCGCGATACGCCACGGCTTGCTCGACGACGAGCGGATGCTCGTCGCGGGTTGATGACTGGGGGTCCGTGAGTCCCTTTGGACCCGCGTCCGAAGGGACTCACGGTCGGCTCCCACCCAGGCCCCGAGCACCTGGTGCCCTGGCGATTTCGCGCGAAATCGCCAGGCGCTACAGCACGGCTTGGATCAGGTGGGGGCCTGGTTCGGCGTGCGCCCTGCGGAGTGCGTCGAGCAGCTCCTCGCCGGTGGTGGCTCGGCTGCCGGGCACGCCGAAGCCTCGCGCGACCGCCGTCCAGTCCACTGCGGGATCCGCCAGGCTGGTCAGGCTCGCCGCCACCGTGCCCAGCTCGTCGGCGCCCGCCCGCTGGAGCTCGGCTTCCAGGATCCGGTAGCGGGAATTCGCGCAGATCACCGTGGCGACGTCGAGGCTCTCGCGGGCCTGCGTCCACAGCGCCTGGACGGTGTAGGCGGCGCTGCCGTCGGCCTGGAAGTTGATCACCGCGCGGTCCGGGCAGGCGATCGCGGCGCCCGTGGCCGCTGGAATGCCCATGCCGATCGCGCCGCCGGTGTTGGTCAGCTCGGTGTGCGGTGGCGCGGCAGCGGCGATCGCCGGGTACGCCGCCCCGGAGGACACCCCTTCGTTGACCACGATCGCGTGCTCGGGCTGGGTCAGCACGATCGCCGACGCGATGCTCGCCGCCGTCAGCGGCCCTTCCGGGGACTGCACCTGCGGCCGCTCGGCGCTCGGCAGATCGGCCGCCGTGCTGCCGGTCGCATCCGCCAGCGCGCGCAGTGCTTCGACGGCGTCCTGGTCGGTGTCGGCCAGCGTGTGCACCTTGAGGTCGTTGGGTAGCGGGAAGCTCGGCATGCCGCGGTACCCGAAGTACGCCACCGGCGTCCGCGCGCCGACCAGGACCAGGTGCGAGAACCCGTCGAGGGCCTTGATCACGTCCGCCGGGAGGTGCGGCAGCGACCGCACTGGCGGGATCTGCGGGCCGCGTTCGATGCGTGCGAAGGAGCGTTCGGCCAGGACCTCGGCGCCGACGGTCGACGCGATGCGCGCGGCGGTGCGGATGCCTTCGGCGCTCAGCGCGTGCCCGCCCAACAGCAGGGCCGGTCGCCTGCGGCCGCTGGACAACAGCTTCGCGATCGCGGCGACCTGCTGGTCGTCGACCACCGGCCGACCCGGTGGGGCAGGGACCTCCGCGGGCATTCCGCCCTGGCCCCACATGTGGTCGGCGGCGGCGATGAGGGTGGCGGGCAGCCGCTGCTGGAGCGTTGCCTGGTAGGCCTCGACGAACTCGACGGCGGTGCTGGCCGCCGAGGTGGTGCGGCCGACCCAGCCGGACACTGGCCGGGCCAGGGACTCGATGTCGCTGTTCAGCGGGGCGTCGGCGGGCTGGTGCCAGGTGGCGTGCTCGCCGACGATGTTGATCATCGGGGTGCGGGCGCGCCGCGCGTTGTGCAGGTTCGCGATGCCGTTGGCGAATCCGGGGCCCAGGTGCAGCAGGGTCATCGCGGGGATGCCCGTCATGCGCGCATAGGCGTCGGCAGCGCCGGTCACCACGCCTTCGGACAGGGCCAGCACCGCGCGCACACCGGGGACCTGGTCGAACGCCTCGACGAGGGGGATCTCGGTGGTGCCGGGGTTTGCGAAGCAGGCCTGGACGCCGGCCGCGGTCGCCGTGGCCAGCAGGCTCTCGGAACCCTTCACGTGCCGCTCCTAAGCATCTCGCTCCGATGCCGTCCGCATGGACGTATCTCGCTGCCATGCTCGCCGCCACCCGCAGTCCGAGCAAACGCCGAGCGGGGGCACGAAGACTGCTCGAGGGCACTGCCTCCGAGGCGGCGAAGCCGCCGCCAACTGGCGCGGCCACCGGTTCTCGGACGTCCTTCGCCGACAACGGCCCTGGTCAGGCGCGTCCGCCCGGACATCGCCCGAGCCTCCGCTGAGCGACCACCCACGCGAAACGTTTTCGGAAACAGGTCCTAAGGTGTCGAACTGGACCAACCGGACCGTGGAGGAGACGTGGTGCGCGAACGGATCTCCCGCCGCCTGCTGATTGCGGTGCTGCTGGTCGCAGGCCTGGCCGGTTGCGCAGCGCCGCCACTTCACGACGCGTCGTCACCGGCCCCGGTGGTGGAGCCGGCACTGTCCGAACACGACATGCCGGTGATCCGCACCGAGCACGTGTACTCCGAGCACCGCCGGGCTCCAGTGCGGCTCTACCTCGCGTACCCGGATGGGCTGGAGTCCACAGCGGACCTCCCGATGGTGCTCTACCTGCACGGCCGCGACGGCGTCTGGCCGACCCCGATCCCGTACGACACGCTCGCGTCGCTGGAACGGCTGTACCGCGAGGGCTCCATCCCCGCCTTCGGCTTCGCCGTCGTCGACGGCGGCTACAACCCGTACTGGAACGACGGATCGGCCAACGGCGACCTGGCCGCCCTGCTCCACGACGAACTCCCGCGCTGGCTGCGGGAGCACGGCATGGGCGACGCCGGCGGCCGGCCCTTCGCGGTCGCGGGCATCTCCACCGGCGGCTTCGGCGCGCTGAACTACGCCGCCGACCGCAACCTGGCCGGTCACCCGGTCGCGGCGGTCGCGGAGGTCGCCCCGGCCCTGCAGGTGAGCTGGGAAGCCATGCGGGAGAAGGAAGCCTTCGCCACCGAGGAGGACTGGTCCGCAGTGGACCCGCTGCGCCGCCTGGGAGATCTCGGCGGCGTGCCGGTCGGTGTGTGGACCGGAGACGAGGACCCGTTCCTGGACGGCATCAACCGCCTGGTCGACGAATACCCCAACACCCCGGTGGTCTCGGTCCTCCCGGGCGGTCACGACCCGTCGGTCTTCGAGGTCATCGGCCCCGAATTCGTCACCTTCCTCGCCGACGCGCTACCCGGCCTCCACTGAACGCCTCGCCGCTTGCTCCGTCGGCATTGAACGGGCGTACTGATCCAGACCCTGGATGAAAGAATGCTGCGCTTCGGTGGCGATGGTAGTGACGGCACCGCTGATGGCGATAACGGTCTCGGTGGCGACTGCGGCCATGCGGATCCCGGCGGCGAATCAAGTCGCTCGTCATATCAACCGATCAGACGAGCGATGTGACGCCCGGCTTGCGGCCTGCCTCCGTCGTCCCAGGTTCACGACTCACACTTGGTGAGTGACCAGGTGTTGGAGGAGGAGCCGGGTGAGGGTTTCCGGGGCTTCTTCCGGAATCCAGTGCGAGACCTCTTCCAACATCTCGAAGCGGTAGGGGCCCGTGACGTGCTCGGCGGTGGCCAGCGCCGCCGTTGAGCCGATCGCTACGTCCTCGGTGCTCCACACGTACAGCGTCGGCACGGTGATCGGGCCGATCTTGTGGTTGTCGAAGCGGTGCGCGCGGTACCAGTTCAGCGCCGCCTGCAACGCGCCCGGCTCGATGAACCGCCGCACGTAGTCGTCGACGTGGTGCTGGGGCACGCCCGGATAGTAGATCTGCCGCAACTTCTTGGCGTTGTCCGCCAGCAGGGCCTTCTCCGCGGCGGAGGACCGGTACGCCTGGATGTACGCCGAGCGCTGGTGCTGGTCCTCGTCGGTACGCATCGCCTCGCCGAATGCGTCCAGGTGCGGCACCGACACCGCGGTCAGGGTGCGGACCCGGTCCGGGTGCTCGGCGGCGGTCGCCCACGCCACGGCGGCACCCCAGTCGTGGCCGACCAGGTCGAAGCGCTGCCAGCCGAAGTGTTCGGCGATCGCCAGCACGTCGTCGACGAGCAACTCCAACCGGTAGTCGGCGACCTGCTCCGGGCGCACATCAGGGGAGTAGCCGCGCTGATCAGGCGCCACCGCGAAGCACTCCGCGCCGCCGAGCACCGACAGCTGTTCACTCCACTGCACCGCCGCCTCCGGGAAACCGTGCAGTAGCAGTACCGGGCGGCCGTCCTCGGGACCGGCGGTCAGCGCGTCGAACTTCCCGGCAGGAGTCGGAATCTGGATGTACTCGGCCACCCGTCCACTGTACTGGCCGGTGAATCGGCCGATCACGGCCTGCCAAGCGACGCGGACCCGGCCGCTTGAACAGATAAGTTCAGCTTCTCCGGTTCACCGGTCAACGCCGGAGGCGCGAGGCCCACGGCGTGGACGGCCGGTAGGAGCCGGCGCTCCGTCAGCCCGCGATGCGGTAACCCCAGGTACCGCGGTGGGTTTCGCCCGGCCGCAGGGTGATCAGGCCATCGCCCGTGACGAACGCGTTCGGCGCGCACGTCATCGGCTCCACGGTGATCCCGGCCCGCGCCGGGCGGTCGGTCGACGGGCTGTCGTCGGTGTAGACCTGCAGGTAGCCGTGCGTGCGGTCGACCCAGAGCTCGGCAGTCACGCCGTCCGGGCGGGCGAACCGCACCACGGCGTTGCCGTCGGATCCGCGGCGCAGCCCGGTGAAGGCCGTGTCCATTTCGGTCGGTCCGATTCGTCGCGGCGACTGGTAGTCGTACTCGGTGCCCTCGACCGGGGCGGTACCGGTCGGGATCAGCCGGTCGTTGACCACGTAGTAGGCGTCCGCGGGCAGCTCGAAGACGATGCCGTCAATGCGGTCCCCGCCAGCAGCGAGGTAGGTGTGGTTGGCGGTGCCGAACGGCGCGGCACCGTCGCCGACGTTCATCGCGCTGAGCGTGCTGCGCACCCCGGAATCGTCCACGGCGTACTCGATGCGGAACGCCAGCCGGAACGGGTAGCCGTAGTCCGGCGGGAGCAGGTACTCCAGGACCACGCCGTCGGCGCGGTGCCGCACCGGCTGCCACTCCACGAAGCTCATCAGCCCGTGCAGAGCCGCATCGCGCTTCGGTTCGTTGATCGCGACCTGCAACTCCTCGCCGCCGAAGGTGTAGCGGCCGTGGTCGATGCGGTTCGGCCACGGCAGGATCGTCTTGCCCTGGTAGCCCTCGCCGACCTCGTCGGCGGGGTGCGTCAGGAGCATCTCCACGCCGTCGACCTGCCACGACAGCAGCGTCGCCGACACCCCGGCTATCGTCGCCCGCTGCCGCCCGGAGCGGATCTCGTACAGCCGCCCGTTCGCGGTCTGCCGGCCTCCCGCTCCACCGGAACCGGATGGCTGCGCCGTGGCGTGGCCGGCGAGGGCGGCGGCGGTCGTCGCGCCCGCAGCGGTGGCGAGCGCGGCCCGCCGGGTGAAGCGTCGCATCCTGAACCTCCTGGAAGGTGCGTGATTACGCGGTAATTCACCCCGGGTGGCGGGCGTTCCTCCGTGGAACGTGGCCGAGCGTCATGATCGCTTTCCACGCTGGTCGGTGGCGATCCCGTCCGCCAGTCGTCACGGCGTACCCGCGTCGATCACCGCGAGGTTGTGAGCGCGGACGACGTCCGGGTTGGGCTTGAGGATCCGCCGGTCGTAGGTGAAGAACCCGTTGACCTCGTTCTCCACGTCCGTGGTCTGGGTGTAGATCGCCGCGGACAGCCCGCTAATCTCGACGATGCGGGCGAGGTCGCGGCTGACCTCGGCGTAGCGGTCGGTCAGCTCGGCGCGGCTGTTGGTCATCTCGTACGCGCCCGGCTGGCCGGGCCACAGGTGGCCTTCCTCGACCAGCCCCAGCCCGCCGTACTCGCCGTCCACCGACGCCCGCTCGCCGCGCACCTCCGGGCTGCCCGGACCGACGTAGGTGTGGTCGTCGTAGATGTCGCCCGAGCCGGTGTCCGGCAGCGAGTAGCAGCAGTTCACGCCGCTGTTGGCGTTGACCAGCCGGGTCGGGTCGGTGCGCCGGACCAGCTCGGCGACCTCGGCGGTCTCGAACTCGCCCCAGCCCTCGTTGAACGGCACCCACGCCACGATCGAGGGGACGCTGCGCAGCTGGTCGATCATCGCGGTGAGCTCGTCGCGGAAGTTCGCGCGGGCCTCCTCGCCCGGCGGCGGGTTGCTGCCCGGCGGGTCGGCGAGGTCGATCGGCAGCGATGGCATGTCCTGCCACACCAGCAGGCCCAGCTGGTCGGTCCAGTAGTACCAGCGGGCCGGTTCGACCTTCACGTGCTTGCGGACCATGTTGAACCCGAGCCGCTTGGTCTCGGCGACGTCGAACCGCAGCGCCTCGTCGGTCGGCGCGGTGTAGATCCCGTCCGGCCAGAATCCCTGGTCCAACGGCCCGTGCTGGAACAGGATCCGGCCGTTGAGCGCCATCCGCGGTCGCCCCTGCGAGTCGTCGACCAGCTCGACGGTGCGCAGCCCGCCGTAGCTGCCGACCTCGTCCAGGGTGCGGCCGTCGGCGCCGACCAGCCGGACCGCGATGTCGTAGAGGTAGGGGTCGTCGGGGGTCCACAGGTGCGGATCCGCCACCGGCAGCCGCAGGGCCGTGTCGGCCGGGCCGCTGGCGCGCGACACCTCGTTGCCCCCGGCGTCGAAGACGACCGCCTCGACCCGTTCTCCGGCGCGCGCCGAAGTCCGGGCGGTCAGGTCGAAACCGCGCAGATCCGGGTTGATGTCGAGCTTGGCGATGTGCGCGTCGGGCACCGGCTCCAACCAGACCGTCTGCCAGATCCCCGATGCGCCGGTGTAGAGGATCCCGCCCGCCTTGTTGCGCTGCTTGCCCACCGGGTAGGGGTTGGCGTCGTTGCGGTCCTCGACGGCCACCACCAGTTCCTGCTTGGCGCCGGGGCGGAGCGCGTCGGTGATGTCGGCGCTGAACTCGGTGTAGCCGCCCTCGTGAATCGCCACGGTCCGGCCGTTGACCGACACCTCGGCCTTCTGGTCCACCGCGCCGAAGTGCAGCAGCAGCCGCTGCCCGGACCAGTCCCGCGGCACCTCGAAGGTCCGCCGGTAGAGCATGTGGTCGTCGTGGCGCTGGATGCCGGAAAGCCCGGACTCCGGGGGATAGGGCACCAATATCTGCTCGGTCGCCGCGGTCGGCGGGGTGGATCCGCCGCCGTAGGACCACAATCCGTTGAGGTTCAGCCAGCGCTCGCGGGTCAGCTGCGGGCGCGGGTATTCGGGGAGGGCGTTGTCCGGGCCGACCTGGTCGGTCCACGGCGTGGTCAGCGGCGGGGGCTTGGGGCGCCACGGGTCGGGGGCCGCGGCGGAATCGGCGGCGGGCGCGGGGGTCCCGGAGGCGGTGGCCAACAGCGTGGTGAGCAGCAGGGCTCGCAGCAACACGATTGCCTCCAGACCGACTTGCCGAAGAAGGCGAAGAGCAATCACCATCAGCCGACAACAATGACCATGAACGCACGCACAGTCAACGCGGCCGAAAGAGCGCCCGCAAATCGGAGCAACCGGCATGGATCGGTAGGGCTCGCGAGGTTACGTTGTTGGCCCGCTCAAGCAATGGGCGCGAGCTGCCGAGTCCAGGAGGGTGTGCACGTGACCGGTTATTCCACAGCACAGGAAGGCGCCGCGACCGGGGTGTTCCGCACCGCCCGGGACTTCCTGCTGCGACACCGCGAGGACTACGACACCGCGCGCCGCGAATTCGAATGGCCGCGGCCGGCGGAGTTCAACTGGGCGTTGGACTGGTTCGACACGATCGGCGAACGGCGGGACGCTATCGCGCTGTGGATCGTCGACGCCTACGGCAGCGAGCACCAGGTCTCCTTCCGCGCCATGACGCGCCGTTCCAACCAGGTCGCCAACTGGCTGCGCGGGCTGGGCGTGTCCCGCGGTGACCGGGTGGTGCTGATGCTCGGCAACCAGGTCGAGCTGTGGGAGACGATTTTGGCCGCGATGAAGCTGGGCGCGGTGATCATCCCCGCGACCCCGCTGCTCGGCCCGGCGGACCTGCGCGACCGCATCGACCGCGGCCGGGCCCGGCACGTGGTCACCACGGCGGCCGACGCGGCGAAGTTCGCCGACGTGCCCGGCGGCTACACGCGCGTCGCCGTCGGCGAGCCGGTGGCCGGTTGGGAGTCCTATGCGGACAGTGCCGGTGCCGACGATGAGTTCGCCCCGGACGGTCCCACCCGCGCCGAAGATCCGATGCTGCTCTACTTCACCTCCGGTACCACGGCGCAACCGAAATTGGTCGAGCACACCCAGGTGTCCTATCCGGTCGGCCATTTGTCCACGATGTATTGGATCGGCCTTGAGCCGGGCGATGTGCACCTAAACATCTCCTCGCCGGGGTGGGCGAAACACGCGTGGAGCAACGTCTTCGCGCCGTGGAACGCCGAGGCGACGGTGTTCATCTACAACTACACCCGGTTCGACGCCGCCGGGCTGATGGCGCAGATGCAGCGTTGCGGGATCACCAGTTTCTGCGCGCCGCCGACGGTTTGGCGGATGCTCATCCAGGCCGACCTCGGCACGCTGGCCACTCCGCCATCCAAAGTGGTCGGTGCCGGGGAGCCGCTGAACCCGGAGATCATCGAGCAGGTGCGGCGCGCGTGGTCGGTGACCATCCGGGACGGCTTCGGCCAGACCGAGACCAGCGTGCAGGTGGCCAACACCCCCGGCCAACCCGTCCGGCCAGGCTCGATGGGCCGCCCGTTGCCCGGTTTCGAGGTGGCGCTGCTCGACCCGGTCACCGGGGAGCCGGCCGAAGAGGGCGAGATCTGCCTGGCGCTGCAACCGCGGCCGGTGGGCCTGATGACCGGCTACGCCGACGACACCGACCGGACCACCGAGGTGACGCGCGGCGGCCACTACCACACCGGTGACGTCGGATCTAGGGACGCCGACGGCTACATCACCTACGTCGGCCGCACCGACGACGTGTTCAAGGCCTCCGACTACCGGATCTCGCCGTTCGAGCTGGAGAGCGTCCTGCTGGAGCACGAGGCGGTGGCCGAGGCGGCGGTGGTCCCGCCGCCGGATCCGATCCGGCTAGCGGTGCCGAAGGCGTACGTGGTGCTGGCCGGGCGGCACGAGCCGACGCGGGCGACGGCGCTGTCCATCCTGCGGTTCGCGCGCGAGCACCTCGCCCCGTACAAGCGGGTGCGGCGGCTGGAGTTCTACGAGCTGCCGAAGACAATCTCCGGCAAGATCCGCCGCGTGGAACTGCGCAGCAGAGAGAACGAGCTCCACCAAGCGGACGGCGGCTCCGCCGGTGAAAACCGGGAATTCCGCGAGGAGGACTTCCCCGAGCTGACGGGCTGAGCCCGGGCGGGGCTCCGGTGGCACGCGCCAATGGTGCGTGCCACACTTCCCTGGGGCTGGTGCGGCGATGCTTCTTCCGCCGACGCCTCGACCGGGGAACGTGGAGCAAGCCTGATGGGGGAGGGCGGTGGGTGGTGGCCGACGAGCGAGATTTCCGGCGGCGCCGAAAATGGCTCGCTTCCGGGATGCGCGCACCGTAACATCCGTGCTCGATCCCGCGATGGAATGACCGAAAGAGAAAGTCAACCGCGCGATGCCTAATTTTAAGGCTTTTGTCGACGGTCGCGGTTGTGCAATTTGCAGTTGTTGTGGTACGCGATGCGCGCGCCAGTATACACAGATCGTTGCCGACTTGCACTTGCGTGATCGTTTTACCTATCCAAAATGCGCTGAATCGGCGCAGGTGGCGGCGCATTCATTCACCCAGGGTGACAATCCGATTCACGCTATCATCGCATTCTAGTGATTAGCGTCACACGTTTGTACGCTTGCTTTGCGATCTCGTTCGCCTAGTTTGGTTAACCGACGCAGAAATATCGCGTCAGCGCCGGTTGGCAAAGGTGCCGACTGGACGGTGATCGGCGTAGGTGTTGCGGCCTTGAGCGTTTCTCGGCTGCCCACGCCGGTCCAGGTGTTGCCTTTTTCGCAGCGGCGACCCGGCACGGCCACGGGAGGAGCTCGGGGCACGGATTTTTGCGCGTATCCGAGTTTGCGGCGGCGCATGACCAACGTGAGTGGTGGGAGTGAAGAATGGCCAAGAGCGTGGACGACCTTGCTTCGAGCGAGCACCAAGGATCGCCGGATACCGCTGATCTGGTGGCCCGTGAAGAGCAGGTGTTCGGCGAGAATCCCTTGGAAGTGCGCGAATCGGACCACTACACGCACGAGTACGTCGGCGGTTTCGTCGAGAAGTGGGATGAGCTGATCGACTGGAAGAAGCGCTACCAGAGCGAGGGCTCGTTCTTCATCGACCAGCTCAAGGCGCGCGGCGTCCGCTCCGTCCTCGACGTGGCCACCGGCACCGGGTTCCACTCCGTGCGACTGCTGGAGGAGGGCTTCGAGGCGGTCAGCGCCGACGGCAGCCCGCAGATGCTGGCCAAGGCGTTCAGCAACGGGTTGACCTACGGCGGCCACATCCTGCGCGTGGTGCACGCCGACTGGCGCTGGCTGAATCGTGACGTCCACGGCGAATACGACGCGATCGTCTGCCTGGGTAACTCCTTCACCCACCTGTTCTCCGAACGGGATCGGCGCAAAGCGCTGGCCGAGTTCTACGCGATGCTCAAGCACGACGGCGTGCTGATCATCGATCAGCGCAATTACGATTCGATTCTGGACAGCGGATTCTCCACGAAGCACACCTATTACTACGCCGGCGAAGACGTCTCCGCGGAACCCGATTACATCGATGAGGGCCTGGCGCGATTCAAGTACACGTTCCCGGATCGATCTGAATTCTTCCTGAACATGTATCCGCTGCGGAAGAACTACATGCGGCGGCTCATGCGCGAAGTCGGTTTCCAGCGGATCGACACCTACGGTGACTTCCAGGAGACCTACCACGACACCGAGCCGGACTTCTTCATTCACGTGGCCGAGAAGAAGTACCGCCCGGACGAGGAACTCTCCGACGTGTACTCGACCGCGGTGCACACCGCGCGGGACTACTACAACTCCGAGGATGCGGACAACTTCTACTACCACGTCTGGGGCGGCAACGACATCCACATCGGCCTCTACGAGACCCCGGACGACAACATCGACGCCGCCTCGCGGCGCACCGTGGAGCGGATGGCCGCCAAGGTCCGGATCAGTCCGGACACCCGCATCCTGGACATCGGCTCCGGCTACGGCGGCGCGGCCCGCTACCTGGCCGAGACCTACGGCTGCAAGGTGTCCTGCCTGAATCTCAGCGAGGTCGAGAACGCCCGCAACGTCGAGTTCAACCGCGCCGCCGGGCTGGACGAGTTGATCGAGGTCAAGGACGGTTCCTTCGAGGACATTCCGTTCCAGGACAATGCCTTCGACATCGTCTGGTCGCAGGATGCGATCCTGCACAGCGGCGACCGGGAGCGGGTCCTGGAGGAGGTGACCCGCGTGCTCAAGGGCGGGGGTTCCTTCATCTTCACCGATCCGATGGCCGCCGTCGACGCCAGGCTGCGGGACCTCGGGCCGATCCTGGACCGGCTCAACCTGGAGACGATGGGCTCGCCTGGCTTCTACCGCCGCGAGCTGGCCCGCCTCGGCCTGCAGGACTTCGACTTCGAGGACCTGACCGAATACCTGCCGACGCACTACGCGCGGGTCCTGGAAGTCCTGGAGGGCAAGGAAGCGGAGCTCGCCGACCGGATAAGCGACGAGTACCGCACCAAGATGAAGGCCGGTCTGAAGAACTGGGTCGCCGGCGGCAAAGCGGGCAACTTGGCCTGGGGAATCATCCACGCTCGAGCATGAGAGGTGTCCGAGGTGGGTTTGGTCTTCGTGCTTGAAGCGGCGCAGCCGTTAAGCCCGCGCACGCAATCGGCACCGCCCCGCAAGACGAGCAAGAACAGTATCGGACCCCCCGGTGCCGTAAATCGCCACTACTGTACGCAAAGATCTAGAGCTGCATCAGCTGTGAGGTGAGGAGCAGTCGTGAGTGAGATCAACCGCAGGTTGTTCACCAGTGAGTCGGTGACCGAGGGACACCCGGACAAGATCTGCGATGCGATCAGCGACGCTGTGCTGGACGCGTTGTTGTCCCAGGACCCGCGGTCGCGGGTCGCGGTGGAGACGATGGTGACCACCGGTCAGGTGCATGTGGCCGGCGAGGTGACCACTGACGCCTACGCGGACATCCCGACGATCGTGCGGGAGAAGATCCTGGAGATCGGCTACGACTCCTCCGCGAAAGGCTTCGACGGTGCCTCCTGCGGCGTGAACGTCGCCATCGGCTCCCAGTCGCCGGACATCGCGCAGGGCGTGGATGTCGCGCACGAGTCCCGCGTCGAGGGCGTGATCGACGAGATCGCCAAGCAGGGCGCCGGTGACCAGGGCCTGATGTTCGGTTACGCCTGCGATGACACGCCGGAGTTCATGCCGCTGCCGCGGCCCCCCCGCCTGTCGCGGCGGCTGACCAAGGTCCGCAAGGACGGCGTGCTGCCGTACCTGCGCCCGGATGGCAAGACCCAGGTGACCATCGAGTACGCCGGCGACCAGCCGGTGCGCCTGGACACCGTGGTGCTCTCCACCCAGCACGCCGCCGACATCGACCTCGAAGGCATGCTGACCGGGGACATCAAGGAGAAGGTCATCGACCCGGAGATCCAGCGGGTCGGCCTGGAGTCCGCCGACACCCGGCTGCTGGTGAACCCGACCGGCCGGTTCGTCGTCGGAGGCCCGATGGGCGACGCGGGCCTGACCGGCCGGAAGATCATCGTCGACACCTACGGCGGCATGGCCCGCCACGGCGGCGGCGCGTTCTCCGGCAAGGACCCGTCGAAGGTCGACCGCTCCGCCGCCTACGCGAGCATCGAGGTGCAGGTCGCCTACGCGATCGGCAAGGCCGCCCCAGTGGGCCTGTTCGTGGAGACCTTCGGCACCGAGAACGTCGACCCGGTCAAGATCCAGGCGGCGATCAACGAGGTCTTCGACCTGCGCCCCGCGGCCATCGTGCGTGACCTGGACCTCCTGCGGCCGATCTACGCCCAGACGGCAGCGTACGGTCACTTCGGGCGCAGCGACGTCGACCTGCCGTGGGAGCGCACCGACCGGGCCGAGGCGCTGAAGAGCGCCGCCGGCATCTGACAATGACCGAAGCCGTGGCGGCGTACTGCGGGGCGTGGCGCGCGCCCCGCAGTCCGTTGTGACGGCCCGGGTTCAGTAGAGCTTCGTGGTCGGTGCCGCAGCGGCAGCCGACTACCCTGGTGAAGGAGTAATGCAGTGCGGATTGCGGTGACCGGTTCGATCGCCACCGACCATCTGATGTCCTACCCCGGTAGGTTCACCGATCAGCTCGTCGCTGATCGCCTCCATCAGGTGTCGCTGTCGTTCCTGGTCGACGAGCTGGAGGTGCGCCGCGGCGGGATCGCGGCCAACATCACCTTCGGCCTCGGCCAGCTCGGCGTCGGCTCGGCCCTCGTGGGCGCCGTCGGCCGGGACTTCGACGAGTACCGCGCGTGGCTGGATCGCCACGGCGTGGACACCGACTCGGTGCACGTCTCCGGGACCAAGCACACCGCTCGGTTCCTCTGCACCACCGACACCGACCACAACCAGATCGCCTCGTTCTACGCGGGCGCGATGGCCGAGGCCCGCGAGATCGAGCTCAAGCCGGTCGCCGACCGGCTCGGTGGCCTCGACGTCGTGGTGATCTCCGCCAACGACCCGGACGCGATGCTGCGGCACACCCAGGAGTGCCGGGACCGCGGCTACCGGTTCCTCGCCGACCCGGGCCAGCAGCTCGCCCGGATGGAAGGCGACGACATCCGCAACCTCGTCGAGGGCGCGGAGTACCTGTTCACCAACGAGTACGAGCACGGCCTGCTGCTGCAGAGCACCGGTTGGACCCACACCGAGGTGCTGGAGCGCGTCGGCATCTGGGTGACCTCGCTCGGGCCCAAGGGCGTTCAGGTGGAGTCCAAGTCCGAGCCGACCATCGAGGTCGCGCCGCCGAAGGAGAAGCAGAAGGGCGACCCCACCGGCGTCGGCGACGCGTTGCGCGCCGGGTTCCTGGCCGGGTTGACCCACGACTTCGGCCTGGAGCGCTCGCTGCAGCTCGGCTGCACGCTGGCGACAGTTTCGCTGGAGACCGACGGCCCCCAGGAGTACGAGGTCGAGCGCGACTCGTTCGCCGCCCGCATCGCTGAGGCGTACGGCGACGCCGCCGCGGCCGAGGTCCAGCCGAAGCTTCGCTGAGGACGGGAGTAGCAGGGGCATGGCAGACCGGCAGAACGATCCGAGCGGGTTCCTCACCGCCCTCGGCGAACGCGTCCTCGTCGCCGACGGTGGCATGGGCACCGCGCTGCAGGCGTTCGACCTGACGTTGGACGACTTCGCCAACCTGGAGGGCTGCAACGAGATCCTGAACGTGACCCGGCCCGACGTGGTGTCCTCGATCTACCGGGGCTACCTCGAGGCCGGCTCGGACGCGATCGAGACCAACACGTTCGGGGCGAACCTGGCCAACCTCGCCGAGTACGACATCCCGGAACGGATCCGGGAGCTGGCGGAGAAGGGCTCGGCACTGGCCCGCGAGGCCGCCGACGAGTACTCGACGCCGGAGCGGCCGCGGTACGTGCTCGGTTCGGTCGGTCCGGGCACCAAGCTGCCGACGCTGGGCCATGCGCCCTACACCGTGCTGCGCGACGCCTACATCGAGCAGGTGCTGGGCATGCTCGACGGCGGCATCGACGTGGTGCTGGTGGAGACCTCGCAGGACCTGCTGCAGACCAAGGCCGCGATCGTGGCCGCGAAGCGGGCGATGGCCCAGGTCGGTCGTCAGCTGCCGATCATCGCTCAGGTCACCGTGGAGACCACCGGCACGATGCTGGTCGGCTCCGAGATCGGCGCGGCGCTGACCGCGCTGGAGCCGCTGGGCATCGACCTGATCGGGATGAACTGCGCGACCGGTCCGGCGGAGATGAGCGAGCACCTGCGGGTGCTGGCGCAGAACTCCCGGATCCCGCTGTCGGTGATGCCCAACGCCGGTCTGCCCCAGCTTGGCCCCAACGGTGCTGTTTACCCGCTGCAGCCGGACGAGCTGGCCGAGGCGCTGGTCGGGTTCGTCGACGACTTCGGCGCCCGGCTGGTCGGCGGCTGCTGCGGCACCACCACCGAGCACGTGCGCGCGGTGGCCGAGGCCGTCGCGTCGCTGCCGCCGAAGGTGCGCCAGCCCGAGCACATCCCGGCGATCTCGTCGATGTACCAGTCGGTGCCGTTCGAACAGGACGCGTCGATCCTCAACATCGGTGAGCGCACGAACACCAACGGTTCCAAGGCGTTCCGCGAGGCGATGCTGGACGGCCGATACGACGACTGCGTGGAGATCGCCAAGGCCCAGACCCGCGAGGGCGCCCACATGCTGGACCTGTGCGTGGACTACGTCGGCCGCGACGGCACGGTCGACATGCGGGAACTGGCGTCGCGCCTGGCGACCTCCTCGACCCTGCCGATCATGGTGGACTCCACGGAGCCGGACGTGATCGAGGCCGGTCTGGATCACCTGGGCGGCCGGTGCGCGGTCAACTCGGTGAACTACGAGGACGGTCACGAGCCGGGCTCGCGGTACGAGCGCGTGATGAGGCTCGTGGTTGAGCACGGTGCCACCGTCGTGGTGACCTGCATCGACGAGGAAGGCCAGGCGCGCACCGCCGAGTGGAAACTGCGGGTCGCCGAGCGGCTGATCGAGGACATGACCACCAACTGGGGCCTGGAGAAGTCCTCGATCATCATCGACTGCCTGGTCTTCCCGATCACCACGGGTCAGGAAGAGGTCCGCAAGGACGCCGTCGAGACGATCAACGCGATCCGGGAGCTCAAGAAGCGCCACCCAGACGTCCAGACGACGCTCGGCTTGTCGAACGTCTCGTTCGGGCTCAACCCGGCGGCGCGGCAGGTGCTGAACTCGGTGTTCCTCAACGAATGCCGGGAAGCTGGCCTGGACACCGCGATCCTGAACGCTTCGAAGATCCTGCCGATGAACAAGATCGATGAGGAGCAGCGGCAGGCCGCGCTAGACCTGGTCTACGACCGGCGCCGCGAGGGATACGACCCGCTGCAGAAGTTGATGGAGCTCTTCGAGGGCAAGACCGCGAAGTCCAGCAGCGCCTCGCGCGCCGAGGAGCTGGCGAAGCTGCCGCTGTTCGAACGCCTGGAGCGGCGGATCGTCGACGGTGAGCGCAACGGGCTCGAAGCGGATCTGGCCGCGGCGATGGCGGAGAAGCCGCCGCTGGAGATCATCAACGAGAACCTGCTGGCCGGCATGAAGGTCGTGGGCGAGCTGTTCGGTTCCGGGCAGATGCAGCTGCCGTTCGTGCTGCAGTCCGCCGAGGTGATGAAAGCGGCTGTCGCCAACCTCGAACCGCACATGGAGAAGGACGACTCCGGTGGGAAGGGCAAGCTGCTGCTGGCCACGGTCAAGGGCGATGTGCACGACATCGGCAAGAACCTGGTCGACATCATCGTGTCCAACAACGGCTACGACGTGGTCAACATCGGCATCAAGCAGCCGATCAGCGCCATCCTGGAAGCCGCCGAGGAGCACAAGGTCGACGCCATCGGCATGTCCGGGCTGCTGGTGAAGTCGACCGTGATCATGAAGGAGAACCTGGAGGAGCTCAACTCCAGGGGGATGTCCGGGAAGTACCCGGTGATGCTGGGCGGGGCGGCGCTCACCAGGTCCTACGTGGAGAACGACCTGGACGAGGTCTACCAGGGCGATGTGCGCTATGCGAAGGACGCCTTCGAAGGCCTGCACCTGATGGACCGCATCATGGCCGTCAAGCGCGGTGACGCGCCTGCCGACGATGCGGCCGAGCGGGAGAAGAAGGCCGAACGCAAGGCTCGTCGTGAGCGGTCGCTGCGCATCGCCGAGAAGCGCAAGGCCGAGCAGGGGCCGGAGCCGGAGTACACCGACACCACGCGGTCCGATGTGGACGCGAACGCGCAGGTGCCGGCGCCGCCGTTCTGGGGCTCGAAAGTGGTCAAGGGCATCGCGGTCGCCGACTACCTGGCGCTGCTGGACGAGCGGGCCACGTTCTTCGGCCAGTGGGGCCTGCGCGGCGCGAAGAAGGGCGAGGGACCGTCCTACGAGGAACTCGTCGAGTCCGAGGGCCGGCCGCGGCTGCGGCACTGGATCGACGAGCTGTCCACCGCGGGCATCCTGCAGCACGCGGCCGTGGTCTACGGCTACTTCCCGTGCGTGACCGAGGGGAACCACCTCGTCGTGCTGGACAAGGAAGAGCCGGACGCCCCGGAGCGGCACCGGTTCTTCTTCCCGCGGCAGAAGCGCGACCGGCGGCTGTGCCTGGCGGACTTCTTCCGGTCGCGGGAGCAGGCCGAGCAGACAGGCCAGGTGGACGTGCTGCCGATGCAGCTGGTCAGCATGGGTCAGCCGATCGCCGACTTCGCCAACGAGCTGTTCGCCAAGAACGCCTACCGGGACTACCTGGAGGTGCACGGCATGGGCGTGCAGCTCACCGAAGCGCTGGCCGAGTACTGGCACCGCCGCATCCGGCGGGAGCTTCTGTGGTCCTCGGGCGGTTCGGTGGCCGAGGAGGACCCGGCCGACGTGCAGGAGTTCTTCAAACTCGGCTACCGCGGAGCGCGGTACTCCTTCGGCTACGGCGCCTGCCCGGACATCGAGGACCGGGCGAAGATCGTCGACCTGCTGGAGGCCGAGCGCATCGGCGTGGTGCTCTCCGAAGAGTTCCAGCTGCACCCCGAGCAGTCCACCGACGCGATCGTCGCCCACCATCCAGAGGCGAAGTACTTCAACACCTGATTCCTGCCTGTCTGAATCCGGAAAGTAGAGAAAGGTAGTTATGAGCGTCGAGTTGCAGAAGGTCAACGGCCTGGAGTTCGCTGTCCGGGATTTGGGGTTGGCTGAGGCCGGGCGGCATCAGATCCGGTTGGCTGAGCATGAGATGCCGGGTTTGATGGCGACGCGTGGGGAGTATGCGTCTTCGCAGCCGTTGAGGGGTGCGCGGATTGCGGGTTCGTTGCATATGACGGTGCAGACGGCGGTGTTGATCGAGACGCTGGTCGCGTTGGGTGCTGAGGTCCGGTGGGTGTCGTGCAACATCTTCTCGACCCAGGACGAGGCTGCCGCTGCGGTTGTGGTGGGCGCGGATGGGACGCCGGAGGCGCCTGCGGGTGTGTCGGTGTTCGCGTGGAAGGGTGAGTCGCTGGAGGAGTACTGGTGGTGCACGGACCAGTTGTTCCAGTTCGGTGGTGGTGAGGGTCCGAATATGATCCTCGATGATGGTGGTGACGCCACGTTGTTGGTGCACAAGGGTGTGGAGTTCGAGGCGGCTGGGGTGGTGCCGCAGGCTGGCGAGGATGACCCGGAGGAGTACAGGGTCATTCTGGAGACGCTGCGCGCCAGCGTTGCCGCGGATGGCAAGCGGTTCACGAGGATCGCGGGTGAGGTCAGGGGTGTGACGGAGGAGACCACGACCGGTGTGCACCGGCTGTATGAGCTGGCCAAGACGGGGGATTTGTTGTTCCCGGCGATCAATGTCAACGACTCGGTGACGAAGTCGAAGTTCGATAACAAGTACGGGTGCCGGCACTCGCTGGTTGACGGCATCAACCGTGCCACGGATGTGCTCATTGGCGGCAAGGTCGCGGTGGTGTGTGGTTATGGTGATGTCGGTAAGGGTTCGGCGGAGTCGTTGCGGGGTCAGGGTGCGCGGGTGATCGTGACCGAGATCGACCCGATCTGCGCGTTGCAGGCGGTGATGGACGGTTATCAGGTGACCACGCTGGATGATGTCGTGGAGATCGCTGACATCTTCGTCACGACGACGGGGAACTTCGACATCATCACCGCGGAGCACATGTCGCGGATGAAGCACCAGGCGATCGTGGGCAACATCGGTCATTTCGACAACGAGATCGACATGGCGGGGTTGGAGAAAACGCCTGGTGTCCGTAAGCAGGAGATCAAGCCGCAGGTCCATGAGTACGTGTTCGCGGATGGGCATTCGATCATCGTGTTGTCTGAGGGCCGGTTGCTGAACCTGGGCAATGCTACGGGGCATCCCAGTTTCGTGATGTCGAACTCCTTCACCAACCAGACGATCGCGCAGATCGAGTTGTTCACCAAGCCGGGTGAGTACGACAAGCAGGTGTATGTGCTGCCCAAGCACCTGGATGAGAAGGTGGCTCGTCTGCATCTGGACGCTCTGGGTGTGAAGCTGACCAAGCTCTCCAAGGAGCAGGCCGCCTACATCGGTGTCGACGTCGACGGCCCCTACAAGCCCGACCACTACCGCTACTGAGATGAGAAGGTGGCTCGTCTGCATCTGGACGCTCTGGGTGTGAAGCTGACCAAGCTCTCCAAGGAGCAGGCCGCCTACATCGGTGTCGACGTCGACGGCCCCTACAAGCCCGACCACTACCGCTACTGACCGAACTCCCCGGTACCGCTTCGCTTTCGCGCGGCGGTACCGGGTCGCAACGGCGGCTCTCCTCGGCCGGGAGAGCCGCCGGACATCCGGCGCTGAAACCGCGCTCCGCGCAACCGGTTTCGCCATAAATACGCCGACCGGGTGAAAGCGCGTACCCGACCGGGGCCCGGCCGCGTCGCTGATCCGAATGCACAGCCTTTTCTGCGCGTGGCTGAACGACGATCCTTTCAGGATAACCGAAATTCGCATTTCGGCGAACGAATTCCCAGTCATCAGAGGAAAAATGGTCCCTGCTCGTCGAGAAGAGCAGTCGCAGGAGTGCATCTCGATCGGGCGCTATGGTGACCGAAAGCCGACAGAAGGAAAACCTGAGGCCGACATGAACACCATCGCACTCGAACTGGTACCGCCCAATCTCGACGGTGGCGTGCAGATGGCCGTCGCGGAAGGTCGCAAGGTCACCGAGCTCAGCCGCGCCTCCGGGCTGGCCGGCCACATCAAGCACGTGATGATCCCCGGCATCATCCAGGAGGACGGGGACCGGCCGGTCGGCTTCCGGGAGAAGATGGACACCATCGACTTCTGGCGGACGATCGAGCCCGAACTGGGCGGCATGCGCGGGCTGTGCACGCAGGTCACCGCGTTCCACGACGAGCAGGAGCTGACCGAGCGCCTGCAGAACCTGCGCGACGCGGGCATGGACGGCATCGCGTTCGTCGGGGTGCCGCGCAACATGGCCGACGGCGAGGGCCCCGGCGTCGCGCCCACCGACGCCCTGGCCAAGTTCCAGGACGTGGTGCCGCACCGCGGTTCGATCCTTATCCCGACCCGGCACGGCGAGCAAGGCCGGTTCGGCTTCAAGTGCGAGCGCGGCGCCACCTACGGCATGACCCAGTTGCTCTACTCCGACGCGATCGTACGGTTCCTCGCTGAGTTCGCCCGGACCACGCCGCACCGCCCGGAGATCCTGCTGTCCTTCGGGTTCATCCCGGGTGTGGAGAGCAGGAAGAAGTTGATCCAGTGGCTCATCCAGGACCCGGGCAACCCGGCCGTGGCCGGCGAGCAGGAATTCGTGGCGCAGACCGCGGAGCTGGGCTTCGAGCAGCGCAAGCAGCGGGTCGTGGACCTTTACAAGCGGGTTATTGACGGGGTGCACGGTCTCGGCTTCCCACTCAGCGTCCACCTGGAAGCGCCCTACGGCTACAACAAGCCGGCCTTCGAGACCTTCGCGACCATGCTCGACCACTGGGCGCCGTGAGCTGACCTCGCGCGACCGAAAACCGCCGCCCCGAGCTGGGCGGCGGTTTTCGCGTTGTACGGCCCGACAGCCGGGTGAGTTCGCTCACCGCGCGACGTCGAGCTCCGCGCGCGGCGGGTGCGCGGTGTCACCGAATCCGGTCGGCCGCGCCGTCGCGGGCGACTGCCGTGCCTACTTGTGGGTGACTCGGAGCGTTTGATCAATACCTATCGGAGCGATCAAGGCCTGCATCGTGCTCGTCGCTGCCGGCGGTCCTCGTTTTCATCCGTCCTCGTTTTGGTTTAAAGTCGACGCATTCGCGGCTTGGTCGGCTCAATTCAGTCGATCCGGCCGCAATCGGTCTATTTGGACGGAAGTGCAACGGTGCACCGGATGGAAAGCGCCGTCAGGAGCTAAGCCGCAAGCGTTGCCGCGGCGGCGCCCGGCGGCGCCCGGCGTCGCCCGCCGTGACAGGAAGGACCACGTCAGTGCCGTTGTCGCCAGCACCTCCAGGCCCTGCCCGCCCCGTCGGCGGTGGCCCCGGTTTCGAGTCGGGGCCGCCCGTAGAAGACGAATCATTTTCCGCTTCGTCGGGGCGGTCATTCGATTCGCTCGCGGATCAGATCACCTCCCGGGTCTGCCGATCGCTGGATATTTCCCGGGTGGAAACAATTCCGTAACCAGCCCGGCGAACTATTCCGATTCCGCCCGGATTGTTTCCGGCAAGCTGTTCTCGAATCGCGTGGTGAGGTGCGGCGATGATGACGACCGAGGTCAGTGCGCTCGACTGGGCGTTCCTGTGCCTGGAGCAGGAAACCGCGCCGATGCACATCGGTGCGGTCGCGGTGTTCCGGCCGTCGGAACCGGCGGACCGGGTGCGGCTGCTGGCGCTGCTGGCCGAGCGGGCCCAGCGGATCGCGCGGCTGCGGCTGCGGATCGGCCAGTCATGGCTGCCCGGCCAGGCCCGTTGGGCGGAAGCGCCGGAATTCGACGCGGCCGAGCAGGTGCGCAGCCACCAGGTGCCCTCGCCGGGCGGGCGGGAGGAATTGGCCGAGCTGGTCGCGGAGCTCATCGCGGACCCGCTGGACCGGGGCCGTCCGCTGTGGGAACTGCACCTGATCACCGGGCTGGACGGGGACCGGTTCGCGGTGCTGGTGAAGTTCCATCACGCCCTCGCCGATGGCCGGGAAGCGGTCGAGATGGGTTTGGGGCTGCTCGACGGCTTCACGCCCGAGGCGCCGGAACCGTTGCCCGATCCCGACGGCAGCCCGCTGGACCTGCTCCGCAAACCGCAGCAGCTGTTCGATGCGGTTCGCGGAACCCTGTCGAAGTCCGGTGAAACGCTCGGCATCGCCTCGTCGGTGGTGCGCAGCATGCGGGTGCCGATTCCGGATTCGCCGTTGCGCGCTTCCGTTTCCGCGGCGCGGCGGGTGGCGCTGATCCCGATCGGCCTCGCTGACCTGCGGCGGATCCGTGCCCGGCACGGCGGCACCACCAACGACGTCGTGCTCGCGGTGCTCACCGGGGCGTTCCGCCGGTGGCTGGCCGCGCGCGGGCACCCGGTCGACGAGCTGCCGCTGCGGGCGCTGATCCCGGTCAGTCGTCGTCGCGGCGACAACGCGCGAGGGAACAACCAGCTGTCCGGCTACCTGTGCGATCTGCCGGTGGGGGAGCCGGACCCGGTGGCGCGGCTGCAGGCGATCCGGGCCGCGATGGGTCGCAACAAGAGCGCGGGGCCGCTGCGCGGGCCTGGTGCGTTCCCGGTGCTTGCCGGGCGGGTTCCGCAGATCGTGCACCAGGTGGCCGCCCCACTGGCCGGGCACGGTGCCGCGCTGCTGTTCGACACCGTGATCACCAACGTGCCGCTGCCGGGTTTCCGGGCGGCCCTGGGAGGGGCGGAGTTGGTGGAGCTGTACCCGGTGGCCCCGCTGGCGGCCAGGCACGCGCTGGCGATTGCGGTTTCGCAGTACCGCGACACCGTGCACGTGGGCGTGCATGCCAATCGCGCGGCGTTGCCGGACCTGGAGAAGCTCAGCGAAGCGCTGCCGTTCGCGGTGGCCGAACTCGACGACCGGTCGTGAGGCATGCACAACGTCGATCGGATGACGCGGCCACGCTTTCGCTGGTTGTATGGGGGCATGGATCTTGTGGTGCGGACCGAGCACGGCGCGGTGCGGGGAACCGCGAACGACGAGTTGAGCATATTCAGGGGAATTCCGTATGCGGCACCGCTGGACGGGGCGCGTCGGTTTCAGGCCCCTGTTGCCCCGGAGCGGTGGGAAGGGGTGCGGGACGCGTTGGAGTTCAGCGGGTCGGTGCCGCAACCGGCGGTGATCCCCGGGTTTCCGCCGTCGTGGAACCCCGGTGACAGCACCGACTGCCTGAGCGTCAACGTGTGGACCCCGGATCGCGGCGGCGGCCTGCCGGTCATGGTCTGGTTCCACGGCGGGGCCTATCTGGGCGGTACGGCCGCCGACTACGATCCGGCGTTGTTCGCGCAGGCCGGGGTCGTCGCGGTGACGGTGAACTACCGGGTCGGTTATGAGGGTTTCGGCTGGGTTGCGGATGCGCCGTCCAACCGCGGCATCCTGGACCAGCTCGCGGCGTTGCGCTGGGTGCGCGACAACATCGCCGCGTTCGGCGGCGACCCGGGCAATGTGACGATCTTCGGCGAGTCCGCGGGCGCGACCTCGGTGGCCACGCTAATCGGGGGATCGACCCGGAGCGGGTTGTTCCGCCGCGCGATCGCGCAGAGCGTCGGCTCGCTGTACTGCGCCGAGGACGAGGCGCGCAAGCTCAGCGAGCTCATCGTCGGTCCGCTCGGTGTCCCGGCCACCGCCGAGGAGCTGGCGGCGGTGCCGTCGGAGGCGATCCACTCGGCGCAGCTGCCCGTGATGGCGGAGCAGAACGAGAACCGCGCGGACTGGACGAATTCCACGCCGTACGCGGTGATCCTCGACGGCGCGGTGCTCGACGACCTGCCGTGGGTCGCGCTGCGCACCGGCGCGGGCCGCGACGTGGACCTGATCAGCGGCTACACCGCCGACGAAGCCCGAATGTTCACAGTGGACCTTCCCGCGGAGGACAAGGACCCGGTGCTGATGGCGCAGCGGCTGCGGCTGGATCCGTCAGTGGTGGGCCGGTACCGCGCCGGATATCCGGGGATCGAGGATGCCGAGCTGTTCTCGCTGATTCTCAGCGATCAGCTGTTCCGGATGCCGTCGCTGTGGAGCGCTGAAGCGCACGCCCTAGCCGGGGGCCGCAGCTACGCCTACGAGTTCGCCTGGTCGAGCCCGGTGCGCGGCGGTGCGTTCGGCGCGCACCACGGGCTGGACGTTCCGTTCACCTTCGGAACCGTAGCGGACGCGCTCGGTAAGGCGATGTTCGGCGGCGAGGTCCCGCCGGATTTCGAAGACCTGTCGGCAGAGCTGCGCGAGGCGTGGGTTTCCTTCGCGACGACGGGTGATCCGGGTTGGCCTGCCTACACCGTCGCCGACCGCTCGGCCCGGGTGTGGAACGTGCCGCCGACAGTGGTGGCCGATCCGATCAAGGTATCCCGGGAGATCTGGCAACACCGCTTCCAGGCGTGAGACCCGTGGGTGCTTCGAGGTCTGGGGAGGCGAGCGCCGCAGATACCATCTGGACCAGCAGCGAAGGCGCAAGAGCTGATCGACAGCGAGACCGACGACAAGTACCGCAAGAAGTACGCCAAGCTCTGGAAGCTCTAGGCCCGCACCCCGCTGGCCTCCGGCGTAAAGCGGAGTCGACGTACGAGAGCGGTTGACGGGGTGCTCTTCCCTGAAGCCGCAGACGGGGCAGCAACACGTTCAGGGCGGACCCGGGCCAGATCGGCGGCACCAGGGGCGCCCGGACCAGCGGGGCAACGGCGTCGCATCGACGCGTTCAGCACGGACTGGCGAGTTTCCGCCATTCGCGCCGTTGTCGCGGCGGGCACGGGATTCTTGGGCGCATGCCTGGAAGATCGACTCGCGCGGCAGCGGTCCTGGCGATGGCGCTGGCCGTCGCCGTCCTGCCCGCAACGGCCTCCGCGGCGCCGTACTGCCAGAGCATCACCGAGGCGTCGAACCCGGACTGGATGGCGGGCCTGCCCGACGACGCCAGCCTCGCCCAGCTGTCGATCCCCGGCACCCACCAGACCCTGTCGCTGCACGGCGGTTCGCTGACCCAGACGCAGGAGAACCACGGCGACAGCGCCGAAACGCTGGCCGTGCAGCTGCAGTCGGGAATCCGGGCCATCGACATCCGGGTGCGGCGCTACGACGACCTGTTCACCCTGCACCACGGGCCGTTCTACCAGAACGCCAACTTCTCCGACGTGCTGCGGAAGGCGGGCGAGTTCCTGGCCGCGCATCCCGGTGAAACGGTGCTCATGAGGCTGAAGGCCGAGTGCACCGGCGAAGTCCGCTCGTGCACCGACGAGAACAGCCAACTCGACACCGCGCAGATTCTCGATTGGTACCGGGACAACGACCCCAACGGCAAGTACCTGCATGACCCCGCCGGCGGCGAGATGCCGACGCTCGGTCAGGTGCGCGGCAAGATCGTGCTGGCCAGCCTGCAGGGCGCGCACGGCGCGCTGTACGAGGGACGCGGGCTCGGGCAGTTCAACGGCGAATCCTGGGGCGAGTACGTTCAGGACGAGTACAACGTGCCGACCTTGTTCGACGTCGACGACAAGTGGTTCAAGGTGCGGGACCACCTGGACAAGACGGTGGCCGCCGATCCGGGACGGATGTTCTTGAACTTCTCCAGCGGCTCCAGTCCGGGCGCCTTCCCGAACGCGGTCGCCTGCGGCGCCGCCGGTTTCCGCGGCGTCAACGACTACGCCCTGGAACACCTCACCGGCAACGACCTGCCGCGCACCGGTGTGATCATGATGGATTTCCCGGGCGGCGAACTGGTGAACGCCATCATCGCGAAGAACGCGCGCTGAGCTCCGACACCGGGGAGGGGCGTGGCCTGCGCGGTGCCAGGCACGGCGGAGAATGCACTCGCAGGGGCGGAGCTCTTACCGGTTCGCCGTGACTCCGAGGTGGGTGTGAAGTGGGACGCTGGATCGACGTGGCCGACGGCGTGCTGGTGCGCCGGTACGAGGAACTGGACCTCTCGGTCGGCCTCGTCGTGGGAAGCGCACGCTGCCTGGTCGTCGACACGGGTGGGGATGCCGGGCAGGGTGCCGAGCTCGCGGCGGCGGTCCGCGAGGTCACGCCGCTGCCCTGGTCGGTGGTCCTGACCCACGCGCACTTCGACCACGGCTTCGGCACCGAGGCGTTCACCCCGTGCCCGGTCTGGGCACACGACAGGTGCCGCACCCAACTCATGGCCACGGGGGCGGATCAGCGTGCGAAGTGGGCGCGGCACTACCGCGAGCGGGGTGAGCACGGAGTCGCAGACCGCATCGACGCCGTGCGGATCGTGCCGCCCGACAACCTGGTCGATGACCGGGCGGTGCTCGACCTCGGCGGGCGTGAGGTGGCGCTGCTCCACTTCGGACCGGCGCACTCCGACCACGATCTGGTCGTGCACGTGCCGGACGCGGGTGTCGTTTTCGCGGGTGACTTGGTCGAGCACGGTGCACCACCGCAGTTCGGTGACGCATACCCGCAGGAGTGGCCGGCCGCGCTGGACGCCATCCTCGCGTTGGACGCGCCGATCGTGCTGCCCGGGCATGGCGAACCGGTGGATCGCGAGTTCGTGCGGCGCCAGCGCGCCGACCTGGCGGCCGTGGCCGAGCTGTGCCGGGCGGTGGCGGCGGGGACGCTCACCGCAGAGCAGGCGGTGGCGCGCTCACCTTTCCCCGAGCAGTTCACCCTGGACGCCCTCGCGCGCTGACATGCGGTCGGGCCCGCCGCAGGCGGTGGCCGAAACCAGGTTCGAGGTGGTTAACGTGGGGGTGGATTGCGGCGGACGGAGGACGGCATGTCGGGCACGGCGGAGAAGGCGCTTGCGGCGCTGCGAGCGGAACTTCCCGAGCCGGTGCTGCTGACCGACCCCGACTCCGTCGCCCGGTTCGCGCACGACGAAGCCGAGTGGGCTCCGTACGGCAAGCCGCTGGCAGTGGTGCGCGCGACCAGTACCGATGACGTGGTCGCGGTGGTTCGGGTCTGCGCTGAGCTGGGGGTTCCGGTGGTGCCGCGAGGCGCCGGGACCGGCCTGTCGGGCGGCGCGAACGCGATCGACGGCTGCGTGCTGATCTCTTTCGAAGGCATGAACGAGATCCTGGAGATCAACCCGCGTGAGCAGCTCGCGGTGGTCCAGCCGGGCGTGGTCAACGACGATCTGCGCGCCGCATGCCGCGAGCAGGGCGCCTGGTACCCGCCGGACCCGGCCAGCTCGCCGTGGTCCACCATCGGCGGCAACGTCGCCACCAACGCCGGCGGCGTGTGCTGCGTTAAGTACGGCGTGACCCGCGACTACGTGCTGGGCTTGGCGGCCGTCGTCGGCAGCGGCGAGGTCGTGCGGCTGGGTCGGCGCACGGCCAAGGGCGTCGCCGGTTACGACCTGTGCGGGCTGTTCGTCGGCTCGGAGGGCACGCTCGGCGTGATCACCGAGATCACCGTCAAGCTGCTGCCCGGCCTGCGCGCCCCGGAGCGCACCGTGGTCGGTTACTTCGATTCCCTCGTCGCCGCCGGGCAGGCGGTTGCTGCGGTCGCCGCGGCCGGGATCGTGCCGTCGGCGCTGGAACTGCTCGACCAGCACTGCCTGAAGGCGGTCGACGAGTGGAAGAACATGGGCCTCAGCGCGGAGGCGAATGTGCTGCTGCTCGGCCGTTCCGACACCCCGGGCGCCGCAGGGGAACAGGAAGTTGACGCGCTGCTGCGCTGCTTCGAGGAGGCCGGTGCCACCTGGAGCGCCCGCTCCACCGACGAGCACGAGGCGGATGCCCTGTTCGCCGCGCGCCGACTGGCCTACCCGGCGCTGGAACGCCTCGGTCCGGTGCTGACCGAAGACGTCTGCGTGCCGCGGGCGAAGGTGCCGGAGATGCTGGGCCGCATCGAGGCTGCGGCGCAGCGGCACGACACCCAGATCGCCAACATCGCGCACGCCGGCGACGGCAACCTGCACCCGTTGATCATCACGCCGCCCGGCGACGAGGCGGCCCGGCTGCGCGCGCAGCGGGCCTTCGACGACATCGTCGCGGACGCCATCGCTCTGGGCGGTACGGTGACCGGGGAGCACGGCGTGGGCCTGCTCAAGCGCAAGGGCCTGCACGCCGAGCTCAGCCCGGCGGTGATCGGCATGCACCGCGCGGTCAAGAACGCCCTCGACCCCGCCGGGATCTTCAACCCAGGCAAGGTCTTCGGCGATCCGGACAGCTGAGCGTCAAGCGAACCCCTCGACGATGTCGGTGAGTTCGCAGTCGTCCTGGCTGAGCCCAAAAACACTCGCGGGCCCCTGGCGAAGGGTCACCTCTTCGCCAGTTCCAGCGCCGCCATCTCGACGGTGTACTCGTCGAGCAGGACGTGGTAGGCCGCCGCGCCCAGCGGGATGAAGCTGTCCTCGCTGGTGACGCGGCGGATCTGGCCGCCGAACCCGCCATCGACCAGCGCCGTCACCACCGGCTCGGAAACGCCGCCGCTGCGGCGGGTTTCGTCCACCACCAGCACCCGCCCGGTCGCGCGCGCCGACGCGAGCAGGTCCTCGACCGGCAGCGGCGCCAACCAGCGCAGGTCCAGCACCCGGGCCCCGATGCCGCGCTCCTGAAGCCGCTTCGCGACCCGCAGGCTCATCGGCACGCCGTTGCCGAAGCTGATCAGCGTCAGATCTTCTCCGTCGCCGTACTCCCGGCCGCGGCCGATCGGCACGTGGTGCTCGCCCGGTACCGGGTACGGCGCCAGCCACTCGCCGTCGCCGGATTCGTGCAGGTCGCGCGTGTGGTACAGCGCGATCGGCTCCAGGAACACGCACAGCCGGCCGTCCTCGTGCGCGGCCGCGACGCAGGTGCGCATCATCGCGGCGGCGTCGTCTGGCCGGGAAGGCGACGCGACCACAACGCCCGGCAGGTCGCGCAGCGCGGCGACGCTGTTGTCGTTGTGGAAATGGCCGCCGAAGCCCTTCTGATAGCCGTAACCCGCGATGCGCACCACCATCGGGTTCCGGTACTGGCCGTTGGAGAAGAAGCTCAGCGTGCTGCCTTCGCCGCGCAGCTGGTCGGCCGCGTTGTGCACGTAGGCGAGGTACTGGATCTCGGGGATCGGCAGCAGCCCGGCGAGCCCCGCGCCCAGCGCCGTGCCCAGGATGCTCTGCTCGTCCAGGAGCGTATCGAACACCTTGGTGCCGCCGAACTTCTTGCGCAATCCGCGCGTCACCCCGTACACCCCGCCCTTGCGGGCGACGTCCTCGCCGAAGACCACGACGCGCGGATCGCGGGCCAGCTCGTCAGCCAGCGAGCGGTTGATCGCCTGCGCCAGGCTCAGCGGCCCCTCTGACTCCGGGAGCTGATCGCCGAAGAACTCCGCGCGTCGCGGTGGAACCTCACCCGCCCGGCGCGCGACGACGTCCGGCCGGTCCTGGCAGATCGAGGCCATCACTTCGGCAGCGCTGCCCAGCTTCCGGCGGCCGAGCGCCTCTTCGGCGATGCGCGCGACCTCGGCCCGCTTGTCCTCGTAGCGCGCGAGCACCTCATCGGGGCGCAGAATCCCCTTGTCCACCAGTGCTTTCGCGGTGGCGCGCAGCGGATCGCGCTGGTAGTCCGCGGTGATCTCGGTGCGCGACCGGTAACCGGACTCCACGTCCGACCCGGCGTGCCCCAACAACCGCACCGTCCGCAGGTGCAGGAACGCCGGGGCGCGGTGCTCGCGGACCCAGTCCGCGGCCTCCCGCGCGACCGCCAGGCAGCGCACCGGGTCGTCGCCGTCGACCGTGAAGTACCGCAGGCCGTTGCGGCTGCCGTAGGTGGATTCGATCCAACCTTGCGGCGTGCGCACGCTGATCCCGATGCCGTTGTCCTCGCACACCAGCAGCAGCGGCATCGGCAGGCCCTGGAAGGCGCAGTGCAGCGCAGAGTTGATCGCGCCGGTCGCGGTGGAGTGGTTCGCCGAGGCGTCGCCGAAGCTGCACACCACCACGGAATCTGCTGGCCAGGCGGTCGGGACGCCGAGCTTGGCGGCCCGACCGAGCGAGAACGCCAGGCCCACCGCGCGCGGCAGTTGCGAGGCGATGGTCGAGGTCTGCGGGATGACCGACAGCTCGGCGTTGCCGAACACCTTGTGCCGACCGGCGGAGATCGGCTCGTCGGACGAGGCGACGATGCCCAGCAGGACGTCGCGCAGCGGGTGCTGGCCCGGTACCTGCCGGCCGCGGCGGACGTAGAAGCCGCCGGAGCGGTAGTGCAGCAGCGCCGGATCCGTGGGCCGCAGCGCGGCGGCGACCGCGGCGTTGGACTCGTGCCCGGACGAGCCGATGCTGTAGAAGCCCTTGCCTAGCGAGCCCAGTTGGCGCGCCTGGAAGTCCAGATGCCTGCTACCGGCCTGCGAGTCGAACAGCACCAGCAGTTCGTCGTCCTGCCCCGACGCGGTCGACGACCGGGCGGACCAACCGGCCACGGCGGCCCGGAAGAACTCGTCAACAGGTTCGGTCTTGTCGCTCATCGAAGCTCCATTCGGCGGACACCACGCCGTTCACGGCGGGAAGGGGCCGCTCCTGGGGACAGCCGACCCCCGCCGTGATAATCGGCGTCACGGATTCGGCGAACCGGGAGAAGGCTTGCCGGCAGGTGGCACGCGTGTTTGCACGGGTCTTTGACCGTCGCCGGGATCATCTGCCCAACGTGACGACTCTGCTCGTCCGCGACAACCGAGTGGTCGTGATCGAGGATCTGAACGGGCGCGGAATGTTGGGCAACCACACGCTGGCCCGTGCGATTTCGGATGCCGCGTGGTAGGAGCTGCGGGCCATGCTGGAAAGCAAGTGCAGATGGTACGGGCGTGAGCTGGTCGTGATCGACCGGTGGTTTCCCTCGTCCAAGAAATACTCGGAATGCGGCACGCTCGCTGAGGCGCTGCCGTTGACAGTGCGCGAGTGGAAGCGTGAGGGGTGCGCGTGCATCCATGACCGTCATGTGAACGCGGCGAAGAATATTGTGGCCGCCGGGCTGGCGGTGTCGGCCTGTGGAGCTGGTGTCAGATCTCAACGCGGATCCTCCCGAACTGGGCGACCGGCTGTGAAGCGCCGGGCTCGGTGCGCTCGGTGCCGTGAGACCTTCGGGCCGCTGCAGCGATTTGTGGCCGCTACAGCGATTCGAAAGACTCACGGCACCCACTACGCGCCCGGTACCGCGTGCCAGTCGTTGGCCACCTGAGCACAGGACTTGGCCAGGCATTCCAGCGCGATCGGCAGCAGCGGGTTCGTGTTCTGCTTCCGGTACAAGGCCTTCACCCGGCGGTGCGGCTGCCAGCCGGCGATCCGGGAGATGCGCACGTGGTCGTCGGGAATCGCCAGCCCGGGCAGCACCGCCACCCCGAGGTTGCGGGCCACCAGGTCCCGGATCACCGAGTAGTCGTTGCTGCGGAAGGTGATCCGCGGCACGAACCCGGCCGCGGCGGCCAGCCGCACCAGCGCCCGCGCTCCCGCGGTGTCCTGCCGGGTACAGATCCAGGCGTCCCCGGCGAGCTCGCGCAAGTCCACCTCCGCGGCCCCGGCCAGCCGGTGCGTCTCGGGCAGCGCCAGCCGCAGCGGCTCGGCCATCAGCTCTTCCACACACAGCTCGATCGGCCACTGCCGCGGATCGAGGTCGTACTCGAAGACCACGGCCGCGTCCAGGACGCCGTCCAGCACGTCGCCGAGCACCTCGTCCGGCTCGCCCTCGTCGAGCTGCACCTCGGAGCTCGGCCGCTGGGAGACCACGGCGGCGAGCACGTCCGGCAGCACCCGAGCGTTGGCGGTGGCGAAGCTGGCCAGCCGCAGACTGCCTTCCTCCCCGGCGACCATCGCCCGGACCTCGCGCTCCAGCGCGTCGAGCGCCCCGAGCGCATCGCGGCTGCGGCCGGCGAGCCGGATCGCCAGCGCGGTGCTGCGGGCGCTGCGCGCGGAACGCTCGAACAGCGGCGCGCCGACCGTGCGTTCCAGCAGCACCATCTGCTGCGACACCGCCGATGCCGTGTAGCCGAGCACCCGCCCGGCCTCGGCGAACGAACCGGTGCGAACGCATTCCTGCAGGGTTCTCAAGTGGATCGGGTTGAGCACGCCTGACCCCCTCTGCTCTCGTTTGCCAAGCCGCGCACCCGGGGCCGGCTCGCCCCGAGTGTCGGCAGCGCCGCGCGATGCGAGTTCAACGCAGTCCTCACGCGGTCGCGGCTCTGGGCAATCGACCTCGCAGCTGCATCGCAGTCCGGACGCGTTCCTTGGCCAGGTCCTGCGCCGCCTGGTGAGGTAGTACGCCACCGGCCTGCGCGGTGTCCAGGACCAGCACGGTGTTTTTGCGGGTCCGTTCCGCCACCGTCCGCAGGATCGCCGCCGGTTCGGGCCGGAACGCGGAATGCCGCGCGTCCATCGCGAAACCGGCTGCGATGGCACCGCCCGCGTTGGCGATGAAGTCCGGCACGATGGTGACCTTCCGGGCCGCCAGCAGGTGGCGGGCCCTGGGCGTGGTCGGCAGGTTCGCTCCCTCCACAATCAACCCGGCCCGGATCTCCGCGGCGACGGATTCGTCGATGATGTCCTGCCCGGCGGCCGGGATCAGCACGTCGCAGTCCACCTGAAACTCCTCGCCGCGCGGTATCCGGTGCTGCGCCGGGGCCTTGGCCACACACCCGTCGCCGAACTCGGCGCGGGCGTCCAGCCACTGCGGCACGTCGAGCCCCGCCGGGTCGTGCACCGAACCGTCGATCGTGGACAGCGCGACCAGCTGGGCGCCGAGCTCGTGCAGCCGCTTCGCGGCGGCCGCCCCGACGGCGCCGAAGCCCTGCAACGCCACCCGCGCCCCAGCCACGCTGCGGCCCTGGTGGGCCAGCGCCGCGTCCACGGCCTCGGCGACGCCGTGACCGGTCACGCCCAACTGGTCGTAGGGCACGCCGCCCAGCGATTCGGGGACGCCGACCGCCGCGCCGCGGTCGCCGAGCTCGTCCTGGATGATCGCCGCGTCGTGCTCGGTCATCCCCATGTCCAGCCCCGCGACGTAGCTGGCCGGGATCTGGTCGGCCAGCCGCCGCGCGAAGGCCCGCACGATCAGCTCTTTGTCCGGCGCGTCCGGGTCGGCGAAAATGCCCGCTTTCGCGCCGCCGTGGAACAGGTCGACCGCGGCCCACTTCCAGGTCATCACGCGGGCCAGCCGGGCGATCTCGCCGACGGTGACGGTCGGGCTCATCCGGGTGCCGCCCTTGCCGGTGCCGCGGGCGGTGTTGTCGATGACCAGCACGCCCCGCATGCTGGTGCGCGCGTCCGAGACGCACACCACCTTCTCCGGGCCCCACTCGTCGATCTCCTGCAACAGATCACGCACGGTTCGCGCTCCTTCGTCGGCTGTGCCGAGCACAGCCCGGATATCGGGGATTTTGCTCGTGTCTTACGAAGTTCTTCGTCCTCGAAGCGGTCTTGCCACACTGCGTGTCGGGGGATCCGTTCGAAAGGGCCGCGGATGAGCCCGGGTTCCGCCTTTCAGACGCAGTTGTGCTCGGGCCGGACCCCGGCGTCGGCGAAACGGCGGACGTCGAGGCCGGTGACGTCGACGACCGGCGGTTGGCCGAGCACGAGGTCGCGCATGACTTCGCCGATGGCCGGTCCCTGCAGGAAGCCGTGACCGGAGAAGCCGGTGGCGTAGAGGAACCGGCTCGGTCCCGCCGCCTCCCCGACCAGGGCGTTGTGGTCGGGCGTGACCTCGTAGAGCCCCGCCCAGCCGTGCGCGACGCCGATGTCGGCCAGCCTCGGTGCGCGCCGCGCCAAGGTGTCGGCGAGCCTCCCGAGCCAGCGGTCGTCGGTGTTGAGCCGGAACCCGTACTCCTCGTCGGGGTCGGACATGCCGATGAGCAGACCCGGTCCTTCGTCGTGGAAGTAGAAGCTGGTGCTGAAGTCGATGGTGAACGGCAGCCGGGGTGGCAGGTCCGGCACGGGCTCGGTGACCAGGACCTGCCGCCGCAGCGGCCGGACCGGCAGCTTGACGCCGGCGAACTCGCCGACCGACGCCGACCACGCGCCCGCCGCGCAGACCACGGTGGACGTCTCGACGGAACCGAAATCGGTGTGCACCGCGGTGATCTCACCGCCGGTGACCTCGATGCCGGTCACTGGGCAGTGCCGCCGCAGCAGGGCGCCGTGCTGCCGGGCGGCCTGCGCGTAACCCTGCACCACCGCCTCCGGTGTGCAGTGCCCGTCGGTGGGGGAGAAGGCGGCCGCCAGCAGCCCGTCCGGCACCACGTACGACGAGAGCTCGCAGGCCTCGGCGACGGTCAGCATCCGGCTCGGCACGCCGAACTCGTTCTGCAGCCGCACGCTCCGCTCGAACGTCGTGACGTCCTCGGGATCCGACAGCAGGAACAGGTAGCCGAACTGCTTGAGGTCGATCTCGCCGCCGGGCCGCCGCGCGAAGTCCTCGAACGCGCTCAGGCTGCGCTGCCCAAGCTCGATGTTGACCGGGTCGGAGAACTGCGCGCGCACCCCGCCGGCGGCCCTGCTCGTGCTGCCTTCGCCGAGCTCGTCTCGCTCCAGCAACAGCACGTCCACGCCGGCCTCGGCGAGGTGGAAGGCGGTGCTGACGCCCACCACCCCGCCGCCGATCACGACGACCTCGGCCCGGCCCGGCAGCATCACCGGGCACCGCCGAGGTCCGGGGGCAGCCGGAAGTCCAGCTCCGGCTCGACGGTGTCGACGTCCATCTGGGCCTTCTGCAGCTTTCCGGAGAAGTCCCAGTTCAACGACTGCCAACGGGTGAACTGGTCGAGCACCCAGATGCCGGACTGGCGGCTGCCGTTGCCGGACTTGCCGTTTCCGCCGAAGGGCAGGTGCGCCTCCGCGCCGGAGGTCGAGTTGTTCACGCTGACCATGCCCGCGCCGATGCCCTGCCGGAACCGGAACGCGGTGGCCGGGTCGGTGGTGTAGATCGCCGCGGACAACCCGTAGCCGGGGGCGTTGCCCAGCTCGATGGCCTCGTCCGGCGCGTCGTAGGTGGTGACGCCGACGATCGGGCCGAAGGTCTCGTTGCGGAACACGTGGTCGTCCGGCCGCAGCCCGTCCAGCAGCACCGGGTGGTAGTACAGCCCGGTCGAGGCATCGCCCTGGAAGCCCTTGCGCGGCGCGGAATCCCCGATCCGCCCGACCGACTCCGAACCCAGCACGGTGTGGTGCTCGGCGATGTTGCCCAGGATGTTCTCGAAGTTGTCCGCGAACTTCTGGTCCAGCAGTGGGCCGTAGAGCACGTCACCGGTCGGGTCGCCGATGGTGGCCGCGCGCAGCGCCGCGTCGAGCCGGCGCACGAACTCGTCGTGCACGTCGCGGTGCACGATCAGGTTGCCCAGCGAGGTGCAGCGCTGCCCGGCCGTACCCCATCCGGAGAACAGCGCGCCCTCCACTGCGAGGTCGAGCTCCGCGTCCGGGGCGACGACCATCGGGTTCTTGCCGCCCAGCTCCAGACACGGGCTCTGCAGGTACCGGCCGCACAGCTCGCCGACCCGCGCGCCGACCGCGCTGGAACCGGTGAACCCGACCTTGTTGACGGTGCCCGCCGCCAGCGCGGACGCCAGTCCCTCGAAGGTCGCCTCGCCGTCGGTGTAGACGAGGTTGAGCACGCCCTTGGGCACCCCGGCGCGCCAGGCCAGCTCGGCCAGCGCCCGCGCCGCGCCCGCGGCGTACTCGGCGGGCTTCCACACCACGGCGTTGCCGCACAGCAGCGCGGGCACCATGTACCAGGACGGCACGGCGACCGGGAAGTTGCCCGCGGTGATCACCACGGCGACGCCCACCGGCACGCGGAAGGTGAACAGCTGCTTGTCCGGCATCTCCGAGGGCACCGTCTGCCCGTAGAGCCTGCGGCCTTCGCCGAGGAAGAAGTCGCAGGTGTCGATGATCTCCTGCACCTCGCCGAGCGCCTCGGCGTAGGGCTTGCCGATCTCCCGGGTCACCAGCCGCGCCAGTGACTCCTTGTTCGCCTCGACCAACCGGCCCAGCCCGGCCACCACCCGCCCGCGCACCGGCGCGGGCACCTGCGCCCATTCGCGCTGCGCCCGCTGCGCCTGTTCGGTCGCGGCCAGCAGCGTCTCGGGTCCGCCGAGGGAGACCTCGGCGACGACGTCGTCCAGGTTCGCCGGGTTGCGCGAGATGTACTCGCCTCCGCCGTCGACCCGGGCGGGGGCGTCCGGACCGATCACGGAGTTCAACGTCGACTGCACCGACATGCACCTCTTCCAGCTCGTTGGGGTACCAGTGCGCAGGTGTGCTGTGGGACACCTCCGCCGCCGGGATCACCGTAAGTCCCCGGAGGCGCGTTCGCGGAGAATCAGAAGAGTGATTTCTGTACCCCCTGAGCGACAGCACAGCTTGCGCTCGAAGGGATAGGGGGATACCCGTGCTTCTCCCCGCCTTCCGCGGCGACATGTGGATCACTACCGCTGCGGCAACCGGTGTGGCAGCGTGCCGCGCATGAGCGTGTGGAGCGACGCCGACGTCACCGCGGCGCTGGACCTGGACACCGCCATCGCCTCGCAGCGAGTGGCCTTCGAATCGCTGGGGAGAGGCGAAGCGCAGCTCGCCGAAAAGGTCGCCGTCCGAACGGGAAACGACACCACGCTGTGCTACCTCAGCCGCCTGTCGCCGAGGCACGGAGCGGTCAGCAAGCTCGTCGCGATCCACCCCGGCAATGCCGACCGAGGACTCCCGGCGATCTCGGCGACAGTGCTGGTCCTAGACCCGGCCACCGGCCAACTGGTGGCCACCATGCAGGCCGCCGCGCTCACCGAAATCCGCACTGCGGCGGGCAGCGCCGTCGCCGCCGACGCGCTCGCCCTGCCCGACGCGGACGAACTCGCGATCCTCGGATCCGGCGTGCAGGCCCGCGCCCACGCCCGCGCGATAGTGCGCGTGCGGAAACTGCGGGAAGTCCGGATCCACGGCCGCGACGCGGCGCGCCGCGAGGCCGCGGCAGCGGAGCTGGCGGCCGAACTGGGCATCCCGGTGCGAGCCGTGGCGAGCGCCGAAGAAGCGGTCCGCGGAGCGCCGCTGATCGCGGCGTGCACCCTCAGCACGGAGCCGGTCGTCCCGACCGACGCGGTAGCGGCGGGAGCGACGGTGATCAGCGTCGGCAGCTTCGAGCACCACCGGTGCGAGGTGGACGCGGAGCTGATCCGACGCGCCGGAGCGGTCGTGGTCGACGAAGTCGACGCGGCCGCGACGCACGCGGGACCGATCGTGCGCGCGTTGGAGCGCAGCGATATCGAGCGCGCGCAGTTGCGTGCGCTCGGCGCGGTGCTGCTGGGCGAAGCGCCGGGGCGCGCGGAGCGCGGGGAGGTCGTCTTCTACAACAGCGTCGGCCTCGGCGTCCAGGACGCCGCCGCAGCACACGCAGTCCTCGGCACCCTCTGACAGGTGAAGGACACTCGTGACCAAGCGGTCTGGTCGCGTGGCTCCACGAACCCCGCACATCGGACTGCTACTGGTGACGGCAGTGAGCAGAAGGTCGGCTTGGGGTAGCCGGAAGTCATCCGAGCGGTTTCAGAGTTTCGCCCGCGGGCTCCATAGACGAACATCCCCCCGCGTCGCGTAAGTCCAGATCGGCGTAGCTGGGGGCAGCGTTTCGGCGTTTGGGGCAAGGGGTCGGGCCGTGGCTGTTCTGCGTTATCGTGCTGGTCGTCGGCTGGTTTGGTGTCTCCGGCGCGGCGGTAGCGCAGGTGGTGCTGCTGCAGAAGCTGTTCGGCCCGGCCCGGGCTGGCCTCGGCATACCGCCGGGAACCGGGACTGCGGTGCTGCTGGGTTCCTCAACCCGTGGGTGATGATGTTCAACGGGTGGGCCGGTCGTCAGCCCTGGCCCTGTTCACGGTCCTGTTCATCGTCCTGATCCGACCCGGGCAGCTGATGAGTGGGGAAACTTCGATCGGCGCAGCCGCTCGAAGGCTTCCCACCAGGCCGAATTTCACCCGACGGGAGGCGAGTGGTGGGGTTTGCGGAGCGGTTGCGGGCCGAGTTGGCGTTCGACGGCCTCCCTGGGCGGGCTGGGTTCGCGGCCTGGGACCTCGACGAGCAGGAGCCCGTGCTGGTCGATGCGGAGCAGGTGGTGCACGCCGCCAGCACGATCAAGGTGCTGATCATGATCGCCGCGCTGCGCGCCGTGCAGGAGGGGCGGATCGGGCTGGACGAATACGTCGAGTTGCCCGCCGAGCGGGTCGGCGGGTTCGGCATCCTGCGGGAACTCCTCAGCGTGACGCGGATTTCGCTGCGCGACGTGATCACGCTGATGATCGTGATCAGCGACAACGCCGCCACGAACGCCGTGATCGACGCGGTCGGGTTCGAGGCGATCCGGGACTGCGCCGCCGACCTGGGGTGCACGGCGACCCGCGTCGAACGCCGTCTGATGGACCCCAACGCCCACGGCCGCAACGAGACCACCGCGCTAGACCAGGCGCGCGTGCTCGACGCGTTGGCCAGGGGAGCGGCGCTGCCGCCGGACCTGACCGAGCACGCGCTGGAAGTCCTGTCCAAACAGCAGGTTCGGGACCGGTTGCCCGCGCTGCTGCCGGACGGGGCGCAGTGCTGGAACAAGACCGGCGAGCTGCTCGGGCTGCGCCACGACGTGGGGCTGATCGGCGCCGACCGGCCGCAAGCGGTGGTCGCGGTGCTGGTCGACGAGCTCACCGACGAACGCTCCCGCACCGGCTACCGGGGAGGCCCTGCCTGCGACGTCATCGCCGCCCTGGGAGCTGCGGCATACCGCGCGCTGGCGTGACGTGGTTCGGGCGGCTGTTGCTCCAGTTCCCCCAGGGCAGCGGCGGTGGCGGGCCAGGGTTCGCGGCCGCGCAGGTCGTGGCGGTGACCAGGGTGACGAGGGCGCTGGGGAAGGCGTCCGCGACAGCGGGGGCGAGGCCGAGGACAGGCATGCGGGTTTCCGCTTCCTGCGTGCGTGAGTGATTGCCGGGCGTTGGGTGATCTGGCGGGTTCGTTCAGGTCAGGGCGAGGAGGCTGACGGCGACGGCGGCGGTGCCCAGGCCGACGAGCTGGCCACGGTGGATGCGTTCGGCGAGCACGCTGCGGGCGAGCAGGACCGTGCCGGCCGGGTAGAGGGCGACGATCACGGCGGCGACGGCGAGGTCCCCGCTGCGGGCGGCGAGCAGAAACAGCAGGTTCGCCACCGAGTCCAGCGCACCGGCGGCCGCCGACATCGCGTACCTGGGCCTCCCGGAGCCCAGCTTGCGGTGCAGCAGTCCCGCCGCGGCAAGCGTGGCAGCCGAGGAGACCGCCCGGCCGATGATCAGCGGAGCCACCCCGCTGCCGGACGGCGCCTGGTGCAAGAAGATCAGCTGGAGGGCGATGGCGGCGCCCGCACCGAATGCCAGCAGCAGAGCTGTACGGGACGGGCGCGCCGAGCCCGCGCCATGTCCGGCGCTGACCAGCACCACCGCCACCAGTGCGAGCGGCAGACCGACCAGTCCGGCGGTGGCCAGGTGTTCGCCCTGCAGCAGACCCGCGCAAATGGGCAGCGCGGCGGACACCAGCGCGGTCACGGGCGAGAGCACGTTCATGGGACCGATCGCCAGGGTGCGGTAGAGCAAGGCGAACGCGGCGGCCGAGGCGACGCCCGATGCGGCACCCCAGCCGAGGGTCGCGGCGCTGAACGAGGCGCCGAGCAACGGCCACAGCAGCAGCTCGACCACGAGACTGGCCGGGGCCGCGATCATCACGGTGCGCAGCACGTGAGCCCGACGGGCGCCAAGGCCGCCGAGGAAATCGGCGCACCCGTAAGCGAGCGAGCTGCCGAGGGCCAGCACCAGAGCGATCACAGCACATCCCCTATTATTCATTCGAACGACCAAACAGTACAGCAGAACGACCGGGTAGCTCAACCAAACGACCGAACCGTGCATTCAAATGGTCAAGTTGCGAGGGTGGTGATCAGATGGCCGAGACAGCCGCGGCCCTGCGGACGGTCGCGCACAACGTCCGGGCGGCCCGCATCCGCGCGGGCCTTTCCCTGGAGGAGCTCAGCAGGCGCGCCCAGGTGAGCAAGGGGGCTCTGGTGGGGTTGGAGAAAGCCCAGGGCAACCCCAACCTTGCCACCCTGGTCCGGCTGGCCGACACCCTCGGCATCTCGGTGTCCGCCCTGATGCAGGGCTCGCCCGAAGGTCGTGTCCGCATCGTGGCCGCCGACGCCGTGACGCCACTGTGGACCGGAGAGCGGGGCGGCGAGGCCCGGCTCATGCTGACGACATCCGGGGCGGCTCCCGTTGAGGTCTGGCGGTGGCGTCTGGAGCCGGACGAGGAATACCCCAGTCAACCCCATCGGGCCGGAGTCGTGGAAACGATCAGCGTCACCGCTGGCCGGATGACCATCGTCGTAGACGGCGCCGAGCACGTCGTCGAAGCCGGGCAGACCGCCACCTTCGACGGCGATGCCCCTCATGTCTACCGCGGCTCGGGTACCGAAACCTGCAACCTGATCATGACGGTCCAGCTGCCGCCCGCTCCTGCTTCCGCAACCTGACTCCGCGGCACGAGCGAAGGCCGCAACGGCGTCGTCGCGGCCTCGTGGGATGGAACGCTCGCCGAGCGTCTGGTAGGTGGCGACGCCGACTCGGACCCCGGCCGACCGCGACCTGACGGCCAATCCGATGGGCGGAGCCTCGGTGCCGGTCGCGATCGTCACGCGCGGCCTGATGCGCCGTCGGTGAGTTCCTCGTCTGGTCGTCGCCTGCACTCGGCCCCATCCGGCAAGATCCGAAAGCACTCGAATATGTGTTCTAAAACGGCCTCTGGAGTGCTAGAATATTGTTATCGGGCAGGGGGATTGGGCACATTTGACCACTGTGGACTGTCGCTTCGATGGGCGGTTCGCTGTGGCGTTGGATGCTGCCCTCGACCGCGGGAAGGGGTACTCGTGGACGGTGTGCAGATCAGTCTCGGGTCGTTCCTCGACTACATGCGCAGCACGCCGCGCGGTTGCGCGGGCATTGTTCGGGACCAGCGCGAGATCTACCTCGATGAGACGAGCATGGCGTGGGCGTTCTACGGGCCGTTCCGGCTGGCGCTGCAGCGGGCGGTGACCTCGCCGGACGCGGTGGAGATCGTCGCGGCGGCGGTGCGGCAGGCGCGTCCGGTGCAACAACCGCACTTCCGGCAGCTGCACGCGGGATTCGAGCGCTGGTGGGGGCGCGCCAAGGCCACTGGCCTCCCGACCGTCGCCACGCGTTGGGAGATCAGCGGGCTCGCGATCACGATCTCGGAGCGCAGCTCGCTGGCGTTGCGCCACCGGGACGGTCGGACCGAGGTCGTGCTGCCGTACCTGAAGGAGCCGCAGCTGGGCACGGATTCCGCGAACCTCGCGTTGCGGGTCCTGGAGCGCGCGATGCCGGCCCTGCGCCCGGGTGCGACGCCGATGGTGCTCGACGTGCGTCGCGGCAAACCGTTGCGGCTGCGCAAGAACGCGAACCGGGTCGAGCTGGACGCACTGCTGGCTGCCGAGGCGGCCAAGTACCTCGCGCACTGGACGGCCGTCGCCGGAGCGCCGGCCGCGTCGAGTGACGTGGTGTTCCGGCCGGGGCTGGTGTCGGGGAGTTCGCGGGCGGCCGGTATCTAGGGGTTGCGGGAGCTGTGTCAACTGCTCGCGGGTTGGGGCCCTGGATTTTCGGGGTCCCAACCGCGGTGATTGCCTGTTTCGGCGTGCTGAATCGGGTATTCACGCGACCTGCGGCGGGACGAGGACTGTAGTTCCCGCAAGGAATGCTAACCGCGCCGCCGTGCAAAGCCGCTCCCGGAACTGCCTTCGGTGTCAACTGCGGCGGGGCTGGCGGTGCATCAGGCCGAAGCGGGACCACTGGGTCTCGGCTGCCTCGATGGACCGGCGAATCCGCTTGGGATCCACGGTCGACAGCCGGGCGACGATGGCCCTGGGCGACCGCCAATCCCGGTGCGAGCGAGGGGAAGAACGCCACGCCCTCGGCGGGGATCAGCACGACCTGCTCGGCTGCGGCGGCCAGCGCAGGGCTGGCCGCGTCGGTGAGGGCGAAGACCCGGGTGCCGCGGCTCGCCTCTTCGGCCGCCGTCACCGTGCTCTGGTACAGCCGCCAGAAGCTGATCGCCACCAGCACGTCGCCAGGCTCGATCCGGGATACCGAGTTGGCCAGGTCGGCGTCGTCTCGCACCACCGTCGCGTCGTACCCGGCCAGCCGCACGTTGTGCCCGAGCGCCGAACCGACCGCGACGTAGCTGCCGTTGGCGATGATCAGCACCCGCCGGGCCTACGCGACAGCCTCGGTGATGGTCCGGATCTGCTGCTCGTCCAATCGTCGGTTCAGCACGGCCAGCACTCCAGGTCGCGGCGCAGCGACGCGGCCCCCAACTCGCCCTCGGTGGGCTGCGCGGCGGCGACGTCCGGGGCGCTCAGCGAAGACAGGTAGCGCGCCCGCAGTTCCTGCCGACATCGCCAACCTCGCAGACCCCGCGCACATCCGCTACGTCGTCCAGCACGGCGCTCTGGTGTGAGCGAACGGCCCGTCCGCGTCATCTATTGACGTGAACAGGCCGTTCGCTTCAAACCACGGGTGTGAGGTGTCTGGGGCGAACGGACCGTTCCTTCCGTCTACCGGAGTGAACGGTCCGTTCGCGCCGGCTCAGCCGAGCACCGGATCCCAGGCCGATGCCAGGCGGGCCAGCGAGGTGCCGAGGCCGTTGGGACCCCGGAGGACGCTCGGTGCCGGGGCGAGCGGGACGTTGTGGCGCAGCTCGGAGTCGAAGTACCGCCGGCATTCCTGGTGCCAGTTCAGGATTCCCGCCATCCAGTCCTGCAGCTCGGAGGCATAGCGTTCGAGCGCCGCGCGGGACTCGGTGTCCAGGTCGTACTCGTCGAACAACGCCGGCAGCTCCACTTCCACGGTGTGCTGGAACTGCTGCATCCGCGCGGTCATCAACTCGTGCACGATGTCGAAGGCCCGATCCTGGTCGCAGTCCAGGAAGTTCTGCACCACCAGCACCGCGTTGTGCACCTCGCCCTCGTACTCGATCTCCTTGCGGTACGAGAAGACGTCGTTGAGTAGCGTCGCGTAGTCGGTCGCCGAATTCTCCATGCTGCGGATCGTGCGGGTCCGGTAGATCTCCGGCGGAACGGCCTGCTTGTGGGAGAAGCGGGACAGGCTCATGGTGAGGTCCAAGACGAAGGTTCGGCGCCGCATCTCGATGTAGTCGATCGGGTCCGGAATCCGGTTCTGACGGTGGTTGTCCAGCTCCCAGAGCCAGGAGTCGAGCATGACTTCCAGTGTCTTCCGGAAGGTCCGCCGCGCTTCGAGCGACATCGGGCCGGTGGTGCGCTCCCACAGGTCGGCCAGGCCGCGCTCCATCATGTTCACCGGGGTGATCGGGCTGATGCCCTCGACGGGCATCAGCTCCTTCAGCCGGGCGTTGAGCGCCTTCGCCCCCGAGATGTCGCCGGTGCGGCCGAAGACCTGCGGGTAGTAGTCGTCGCCGTAGGTGCCCCACGTCAGCCAGGCCGAGGAAAGGTCGAGTTCCTCGACGGTGGCGTCCGGGGCGAGCCCGGCGGAGCAGTGCGGGAGGTCGTTGATCCGCAGCATCTGCTCGTTCCAGACCTGCGGCGCCTCGTCGAACATCCCCATGACGCGGGCCCATTCGACGGTGTGCTCCCGAGAGACGTCGAGGTGCGGGCACATCGAAACCGCGTACGGCATGTAGATCTCCCGCCGCCGGATCTCGCTCACCGGCTGGAACGGGGCCCGGGTGAAGCTACGCAATCGTTGCGGCGCGGTCGAAATCAGCGACGAGGCGATGCGCGCCGCCGAGGTGCCCAGCCCCGTCGGGCCGGTCAGCACGGTCGGCGTGGCGGAGCCGTCCGGGTAGCGGCCAGACTGCACGTGCCATTCGTGGCCGCCGGACTGCCAGTCCTGCAGCCCCTTCACGTAGCCGAGCACCGCCAGCCGTGCGGCCGGGTCGACGCCGTGCTCGTCGAGCAGCCGCGGCACCTCCGTCACCGCGGTGTGCTCGAACTGGTGCAGGCGGGAGGTGAGCAGGTCGTTGACCGCGTTCGCGGCTTCCTGCGTCGTGCAGCCGAGGAATTTCTCGAAGACCAGCACGCCGTTGCTCAACTCGCCCTCGTCCTGCACCTCGCGCTCGTAGGAGAACAGGTCGTTGCGCAGGTGCACGGCGTCGGAGAAGGTGTCGCGCAGCACCTCCATCGGGCGGGTCGCGGCGATCTCGGCCGGAACCTCCGCACCGACGGCGTGCTCGACCAGGTTCGCCGACCACGGCGCGCCGCCCACCTTGCGGCGCATCTCCACGTATTCGATGGGATTGGACAGCCGGGCCTCGCTGATGTTGGCCAGTTCCCAACGCGATTCGTCCAGCAGGTGCTTGGTGTTCTCGGCGAACCGCCGCCGCCAGTCCGGGCTCATCGCCGGCACCGTGCGGGCCCACAGGTCGGCCAGGCCGCGCTCCACCGGGTTCGTCGGTTCCGCCGTGATCGGGCCTTCGACCGGCATGAAGGCGGGCAGCCGTTCGAGGTGCTCGCGCGCCCCGGCCAGGTCCGGATTCCGCTTGTAGAGCTCGACGAAGTGGTCGTCGAAGTAGAACACCCACACGTACCAGTCGGTGATCAGGTCCAGCTCCGGACCGTCCGCGTCCGGATGCGTGTACGCGCACAGCAGCGCGTAGTCGTGGCGGTCGAAGTCCGCTTCGTCCCAGATCGGCCTGCCTTCTTGCGGCACGTCGATTATGTCCATCCCGTAGGCCCACGCCTTGCTGTGCTCGCGCGCCCGTCCGAGGTTCGGGTTCAGCCGTGCCGGGTAGGACAGGTAGAAATCCGGCAGTCGAAAGGGCTGCATTGGTTCGCGCACCTGGCCTCTCTGCGATGGTCGCCGACCCTGGGCACAAAACCAGCGAAGACCGCGACGGCCAATGCCCCCGGAACGGGTTGTACACGATCGGGATTCGGCATCGCCCGACCAGCCCAGCGCGGCGCTGCGGTAGGTCACCCTTCCGCCGTTTTGGCCTCTGAGGTTCCGCCACCCGCACCGCTGCGCAAACACGCAGGTTTCATTCTCTAACGCTCGTGCACGACCACGCCGTCGACCATCGTCAGGTCCACCCGGCACTGCCCGATTTCCTCCGGTGGCAACGAGAACGGGTCCCGGTCGAGCACGACGAGATCGGCGGCCTTGCCCACTTCGACGGTGCCGGTGTCGCCGTCCACGTGGTTCACCCAGGCACTGCCAGCGGTGTAGGCGGCGAGCGCATCCACCAGGTCCAGTGCTTGTTCCGGCAAGAAGGGCGCATCGTCGGTGTCAGGTTCGCGCCGGTTGACCGCAACATGCACCGCCTGCATCGGATCTGCGTCGGACACCGGCCAGTCGCTGCCGGCGGCGAGCACCGCTCCGGCGGCGCGCAGCGACCGGAACGGGTACTGCCAACCGGCTCGCCGGTGGCCCAGGTGCGGCACGGTCAGCTCGGTCATGGCGGCGTCGTTGACTGCCCAGCGGGGCTGGATCGTCGCGGTGACGCCGAGTTCGTGGAACCGCGGGACATCGCTGGGGTGCACCACCTGCACGTGGGCGATCTGGTGGCGCAGGTCCCGGCCGGTGGTGGCCGCGGCGAGCGCGTCCAGCACGTCGCGCACCGCTTGGTCGCCGATGGCGTGGAAGTGCAGCTGGAAACCGTCGGCTGCGAGCTCGGGCACCACGGCCGAGAGGACATCGGGGTCCACGAAGGACATGCCGCGGCCGTGGTTGCCGAGGTAGGGCAGTTGCAGCGCGGCGGTGAAGTTCTCGCACACCCCGTCCTGCATGATCTTCACCGCGTCGGCACGGAACCGCCGCCCGCGCGCCCGACTGCGCCGGTGGCGGAGCTCCTCGATCTGTTCCCGGCCGCGAGCGCGGTCCCACCAAAGCGCGCCGCGGACCTTGCCGGTCAGCAGGCTCTGCCGGTCGGCGGTCAGGTAGGTCTCCAGCGTGTCGTCGTAGCCGAGGTACGGGCCGATGATCGCGTCGTGCCAAGACGTCACCCCGCACGAATGCAGGTAGCGCTGCCCCTCCAACAGCCCCGCGAGGTACTCCTGCGCGCTGGCTGGCGGCAGCACGTGCTCGACCATGCGGGTGGCGCCCTCGTGCAGGATCCCGGCGGGTTCGCCGGCGGTGTCGCGTTCGATCCGGCCGTCCGGCGGATCCGGGGTGTCCCGGTCGATCCCGGCCAGCCGCAGCGCCGCGGAATTCACCCACGCGCCGTGGTGATCGCGGTTGAGCAGGTACGCCGGGCGGTCGCCGGTCACCGCGTCCAGGGCGGCGCGGTCGGGCGTGCCGTGCGGGAACTGCCCCATGTCCCAGCCGCCGCCGAGCACCCAGCCCGCATCCGGCCGGAACTCGGCGATGAGCCGCAGGCAGTCGGTGGCGTCGAGGCATTCGGTGAGGTCGCAGCGCAGCCGCTCGATGCCGCCGTACACCGGGTGCACGTGGGCGTCGTGGAACCCGGGCAGCAGCAGCCGGCCGCCGAGGTCGATCACCTCGGTCGACGGGTTCAACCGGGCTCGCACGGCGGCGTCCCCGACGGCCGCGACCCGGCCGCCACGCACCGTGACGGCGTCGGTGAACGAGCGGGCGGCGTCCATTGTGGCCACCGGTCCGCCCTTGAAGGCCACCTCGCGCATGCCGAAATTGTCGCAGCATCACGCCTAGGAGCAGCCCCTTCTTCCCGAACCAGAAGTCTGGCTCGCCGCGCTACTCCGCCCGAAGGCGTCCCCTCAGCGCACGAGGCGCTGTCGATCTCGCGCGAAATCGTGCCGAGCCGAGCGGGTTGTCAGCGGCCGTCGCCGGTGATGACCGCGACGGCCTGCTCGCGGGCGGACTCGTCGACCTCGGGGATCTGGAAGCTGCGGCTGCGAATGTGGGCCACCAGCCCCGCCTCCGGCGCGACGCCGTGCTGGCGCAGGTAGTAGCCGACCGCGCCGGGCCAGATCCAGCTGCCGTCGGTGTGGAAGGTCATCGGCACCGCCGGGCTGCGGTTCGGGTCCAGCCGGTCCGTGTCGTAGCTGCGCGCGGCCAGCACGACCGGGGCCCGCTCCAGGTACTCCGCCACCTGGTCGAGCTCGGCCGGGTCGAGCCCCGGCCGCTCGGTGATCGGCCGTCCGCCGTCGTCGAAGACCTCCGCGGTGCGCAGCCCCGGCCCGGTACTCGGCGGCGCCAGCCAGTCCGGCGTGCCCGCTGCGGGGCGCGGGTAGCGGCGCAGCTCTTCGGCGAAGGCTTCGGGTGGGGGAGCGACGCGCCAGTTCGGCTCGTAGTCGCCGTTGAAGTCGACGGTGTAGCTACCCGGTCGCTGCAGCCGGTAGAGCGCGCTGATCCAGGTGCCGCGGTCGGGCTGGTACATGCCGTGGCGCAGCTGCACGAACAGACCAGCGACTTCGGTGGGCACGGCCAGCGGGACGACCGTGCCGTTGGGGGCGAGCAGTTGCGCGACGAGTTCGTGGTGGTCGCCGAGTTCGCGGTATTCGACGGTGGCCTCCTGCCAGCCGGGAGGGAGGGAGCGCACGATGACGCGGCCGATCTCCTGGATCAGCTGCTGCTGCGCGACCTCGTCCAGCGATCCCGGTCGGTCATGGGGTCCCGGTTGGCTCATGCCTGCATCCTCCCAGTAGCGCGGGAACCGTGGGAGCCGTTTCGGCCAAGTTCCGGTCCGGTTCGCGCGGCACCTTCGTACGTCTTGACCGGAAGCTTAAGACTCCGTCCGGGTGATCGGTCGCGGCCGAGTTGATCACGTTTCGCCACAACTTGCGCACCCTCGAACTCCCAGGTAACCGGGGGACACGCACCCGTTCCGGCGACGTAACGAGAGTACTGAGCGCAGATTGTTGACAATCTGACGAGCCGCCGTTTAATTTCGAGCCATTCCGGCCGGACATGGGAGGTGGGCTATGCGAACCGAGTCTTACCGCAATCCCCGCCCGGCTCGATGGTTGTCTTCTTCCTCGCTTTGGCTGCGACATCACTGACCGAAGTCTTCGGCAGTGCCGGTGACCGCCGCGGGTGCCCCGCAGGTCGTCGCAACATCGATCACTGATGGATCCCGGGCGTGCGCGCCCGAGTCAGGTATGCGCTCTGAGAGGAGGTTCGGCCCGTGGCACTCGTCGACCGCGACCCGCTGATGAGGGTGATCTGGACGGACTCGGTGACCGGCTGCAACGGTTACTTGGTCGTGCACAGCCTCGTGTCCGGTCTCGCCACCGGCGGGACTCGGATGCGTGCCGGCTGCACGCTGTCCGAGGTGGAGGCACTGGCCCGAGGCATGGCGCGCAAGACTGCCGTGTTCGACCTGCCGGTCGGCGGCGCCAAGGGCGGCATCGACTGCGATCCGAAGGATCCCGCCGCTCGCGGTGTGCTGAGCCGTTTCGTGCAGGCGATGCGGCCGTGGCTGGATGCGCACTGGGTGACGGCCGAGGACCTCGGGGTGCCGCAGCACCTGATCGACGAGGTGTTCGCCGAGGTCGGACTGCACCAGTCCTACCACGCGGCGATCCGCCGGGCGCCGGACGCGGAGCGCACGCTTCGCCGGGTTCGCGCCGGGCTCAACGCGCCTGTGCCGGGCGGCTTGCTGCTCGGCGACGTGGTCGGCGGCTACGGCGTCGCGCAGAGCTGCCTGGGCGTCGTGCACGCCCGCGGCTGGGCGCAGGAGGAGACCACAGTGGCCGTGCAAGGCGTCGGCACGATGGGCGGCGGCACGGCCTACTACCTGCACGAGGCGGGACTCAAGGTCGTTGCGCTTGCCGACGCGGCGGGCACCCTGTTCCACCCAGACGGGCTGGATGTCCCAGCGCTGCTGGAAACCCGCGACCGCTTCGGCGAGATCGACCGGGCCCAGGTGCCGCCGGACGTCCAGCGGCTGCCGCGCGAAGCCGTCCTCTCCGCCGAGGTGGACGTGCTGATCCCGGCCGCGGTCTCGTTCACGATCAAGGCGCCGCAGGTGCCGGAGGTCGCCGCGAAGGTGATCATCGAGGCGGCCAACACCCCGATCACCCCGGATGCGGAGGAAATGCTCGCGACGCGCGGCATTCCGGTGATCCCGGACTTCGTCGCCAACGCCGGTGCGGTGGCTTGGGCGTGGTGGTTGCTGCTTGGGCGGGTCGACGCCGATCCGGTGCTCTCGTTCCAGGTGTTGCGCGAGGAGATGCTGGCGAAGATCCCGCCGCTGCTGGCGGCCTGGGACACCGAAGGGCACACGCCGCGGACCGCGGCCTTGCTGCTCGCCGAGCGTCGGAACGAGGAGAATCGGGCCGCCGAAGCGGCCGGTCGCGGGCTGCTGAGCATCCCCTGACGACAGCGGTTTCGAGTTGCTGCGGCTGCGGGTTGCCACGTTGCTGACATGGTGCAATCGATGTGTGACAACCCGCAGTCGGAGTGCTAGCGTTGCGGTGGTTGCAGTTTTGGTCACAGCAGTACTGGAAAGTGCCTGCCAGAACGCAGGCACTTTTTTTGTGCCGTGGTGCTCCGCAGCTGCGTCGGGCACCGGGTGATCAGCTCGGCGACCGGGGGTCTGCGCAGTGTTGACCCTGGCCAGCAGAATCAGGAGAAACAAGGAATGGCTACCGGTAAGGTTAAGTGGTTCAACGCGGAGAAGGGCTACGGGTTCATCACCCCCGACGGCGGTGGCGCTGACGTCTTCGCCCACTACTCCGCGATCCAATCCACCGGTTTCCGCACGCTGGAGGAAGAGCAGCGGGTGGAGTTCGAGATCGCTCAGGGGCCGAAGGGTCCGCAGGCCGCGGAGATCCGTGTGATCTGAACCAGGTCGTGCCGGACAGGCATGACGACGCATCGGAGAAAGCTCTGATGCCGCCTCCGATGGGCGGCAGATCCGGGCCGCCTGCGGTGCCGGTCTGCCGCCGAGGAGGACAACCTTTTTCACTCATCAAGGGGTACGCCGCCGGGGTACGCTTCCAGCCCGCTGACGTTTAACCCGGTGCGAGGTCGATGTGCCCCTGCGTGTGGTTGTCGCCGGTGCGACCGGCGTGGTCGGGAGAACACTGCTTCCGCTGCTACGGGACCGCGGTCATCACGTGACCGCGCTCGTCCGCCACGTGGACCGGCTGGACGGCGCGGCTGCGGCCGACGACGTCGCAGTCGCCGACCTGTTGGATTCGGCCGGATTGCGCCGCGAATTGCGCCGCGTCGGGCCGGACGTGGTCATCGACCAGACGTCCGGCTTCGGAAGAGCAGAGAAGAGCAGACCAGGACGAGGGCCTGCGCCGTACCGCGCAGTTGCGCGAGTGCGGGTCCCGGAACCTGGTCGAGGCCGCCGTCGAGGTGGGCGCGCGGCGCATCATCGGTCAGAGCATGACCGCCGCCTACCGTCCGCACGGACACGACGTGCTGGACGAGGAATCGCCACTGTGGACAGACGCGCCGGGCTGCTGGGGCGACGCGGTCCGAGCCCTTGCAGCGATGGAAGAAGCGGTGCTGACCTGTCCGGACATTGAGGGCGTCGCGCTGCGCTACGGCGCGCTTTATGGCCCGAACACCCACTACGCGCCGGGCGGGGCGATCCACGCGCGGGTCTGCGGCAGCGCGCTGCCGCTGGTGGACGACGGTGTCGGCCTGACGTCGTTCACCCACGTCGACGACGCGGCCGGGGCAGTGCTCGCGTTGGTCACCGGCGGTGAGCCCGGCATCTACAACGTCGTGGACAACGAGCCCGCCGAATCGATGGAATGGTTACCGGCCTACGCGCGGATGGCGGGCGGCCCGGCCCCGGTTTCGCTGACGGTGGACCAGGCCAGGGCGCAGCTGGACTGGTTGACCGTGCACCAGCTGACCGAGCAGCGCGGTGCCACCAACTTCCGATTACGCGAAACACTGGGCTGGCGGCCGATGTGGCCGAGCTGGCGCGAGGGATTTGCCGCGTTGTTCGGACTTTGGCCCGGCTAGTCGTGAGGAAACCGCGGCGTCGTCCGGCGGGCCCATGATCGTTCCAGCGCGCGAGCAAGCGCACACTCCGGTCCGGTGGCTGGGAGATCCGGGCTGGCACGGGTTAGGTTCAGAAGTAAGATCATGCCCCCTCGATGCCGGAGACGAGAGCAGCCGATGACCGCCACTGACGTGCACCCGCTGCAGGAGCTGTTGCCGGAAGGCAGCGTGTTCGACGACGTCGACGTGCTGGAGGCCCACCGCAGGGACCGGGCCACCTTCTGCCCGGCCGGAAAACCATCGGTGCTGGTCCGTTCGCGGTCCACTGAGGACGTCGCGACGACGCTGAAGTGGGCGCACGAGAACCGGGTTCCGGTGGTGCCGCAGGGCGCGCGCTCCGGGCTGTCCGGCGCGGCCAACGCCATCGACGGCTGCATCCTGCTCTCGCTGGAGAAGATGGACCAGATCGTCGAGATCGACACCGACGAGCAGATCGCCGTCGTGCAGCCCGGTGTGGTCAACGGCGTGTTCGCGGCGAAGGTCGCCGAGCACGGGCTGTTCTACCCGCCCGACCCGGGTTCCCGCAGCATCTCGACCATCGGCGGCAACGTGGCGACCAACGCCGGGGGCATGTGCTGCGTGAAGTACGGCGTGACCGGCGACTTCGTGCGCGGCCTGGAGGTGGTGCTCGCCGACGGCCGGGTGATGCGCACCGGCCGCCGCACCGCCAAGGGCGTCGCCGGCTACGACCTGACCCGGCTGATGGTCGGCTCCGAGGGAACCCTCGGCGTGGTCACCGAGGTGACCGTCGCGCTGCGGCCAGCCGCAGCGCAGCCGCTGACCGCGGTCGCGTTCTTCCCGACGATCGCCGACGCGGCCCGCACCGTCGCCGGATACCTGGGGGAGGGCTACCGGCCGTCGGTGCTGGAGTTCATGGACGCCCCGACGGTGCGCGCGGTGCAGCGCATCGCAGACCTCGGCTTCCCGGACGGCGTGGCAGGAATGCTCCTCGCACAGTCCGACCGCGGCGAGGCCGCACCGGCCGACCTGGCGGCCTTCGAGCGCGTGGCTCGTTCCTTCGCCGCCACCGAGGTGGTCGTCGCGGACGACCCGGCCGAGGGCGAGCTGCTGATGCAGGCCCGGCGGCTGGTCGGGGACGCCCACGAGAAGCTCGGCCTGTCGATGCTGGTCGACGACGTTTGCGTGCCCCGGCGGCGGCTGGTGGACCTGGTCGAGGGACTGGGGAGGATCGCGGAGCAGCACCGGGTTCAGGTGCTGTGCGCCGGGCACGCCGGCGATGGCAACATGCATCCCGTCGTCGCCTTCGACGCCGACGCCCCGGGCGAGGCGGTCCGCGCGCAGCACGCGTTCGACGCGATCATGGAACTGGGTCTGGAGCTCGGCGGCACTATCACCGGTGAGCACGGCGTCGGCCACCTCAAGCGGCGCTGGCTGGGGGAGGAGCTCGACGATGCGAGCCTGTGGACCCAGCGAACGATCAAGAACGCCCTCGATCCCCACGGCATCCTCAACCCCGGCCGAGTCCTCCCCGACCCGGCGTGAGGCGATTTCAATGAAAATCAGCGCGCCGATTTCCATTGAGCCCGTTCTGGCCGATCCGCAGCCGCGATGCTGGAAGCCCCATCGGTTCGGGGTAGTCGCGAGCGGCGTAGCCCGCCTTGGCCCACCTCGTAACTGGCACCACCGCGGGTTCTCAGCGGCCTTCTCGAGAGGACAGCCCGGACGCACGTTCGTACGCGTGTCCGGGCTCCCACAGCGGAGAAGGCCGCTGAGGTTCCGCTACCCGCCACCGCTACGTCGGTGGGCCGGTCAGTCGTGGTCGTAGGAGTCGTCCACCGGGACCGGGCGGTGCTGGTCGGCGAGGTCTGCGGGGTCGGCGTCGAGGGGGACCTCGATCTCTTCCGGCTCTTCCTCGTCGGGCACTTCCTCGGCTTGGCGCGCCTGTTCGGCGGCGTCGGCTTCCGGGGTTTCGGGGTTCATCGATTCCTCCAGTCGGTTGCTGGTCGGATCAACCGCAACGGTAACGAGCCCGGCCGCGCGGCGCGCGGCTCACGGCGACAACCGCGCAAGCTGGTCGCCCAGGTCGTGCAGCCGGGGGAGGTTCTCCAAGCGGCGCAGCCATGACTGCGGCCAGCCAGCGGCGCCGCGCACGGCCCCGGCGAGCGCCGCCGCCATGCTGGCGATGGTGTCCGTGTCGCCCCCGGCCCGGATGCATTGTCGTACCACGTCGACCGGGCTTTCGGCGTGGCCGAGGAATGCCCACAGCGCCAGCGGCACCGAATGCGTGGCCCGCACGTCGTTGCCGAGTTCCTCGGCGGCGCGGTGCGGATCCCGGTGCCCGAGCAGTGCGGCGACCGCTTGCAGCCGCCGCACCCACTCCGGTTCGTGGATGACGTGGGCCAGCTTGCCCAGGAAAGATTCCGGGTCGAGCGACCCGCGGGTGTGCAGGGCCAGGTATGCGCTGCAGGCCTGCACCGCCGCGCCTTCCTGCCCGTCGGGGTGGCCATGCGTCACCGATGCCGCGCGGCGGCCCAGTTCTGCGGCGTGGTGGGCGCTTTGCGCGGCCAACGCCACCGGCGCGCATCGCATCGCGGCGCCGTTGCCGAACGAACCCTGCCCGTGGAACATCGACACGGCCGCATCCCGCCACGGCACGCCCGAGTTGAGCCGCCCGAACAGATCCGCCGCCGACGTGGCGAATCCGCGCCACGGTTCTCGGTTCCAGGCGCAGGCGAGGGCGGCGGCGAGCTCGCCCTCGTTCAGCAGATGCCCACCGAGGCGGGCACGCTCCAGAAGATGTTCGGCCACGGCGATGGTCAGCGCGGTGTCGTCGGTGTAGCGCAGCTGGAGGTTGGAGTGCTCGAACTCCCGCAAGGTCAGCTCGCTGACCGATGGCTTGCCTTCGAACGGGGCGCCCATTGCGTCGCCGAGTCCGACTCCTGTGAACAACCCGCGGGCGCGTTCGTGCGCCGACGCGGGACCGGTCGAGTTCACCCGCGACCTCCCGAGGACACAGGTTGTTTGTGTCAACGGTACGCCCAGCGCGGGGGAACGGACGTGGTCAACTTCGCCCGCCGGCCGCCTCCCATCGGATGGCATCTGCCTCGAACGCGCGTTGTGGGAGAAATGTGTTGGACGTCCTGGGCACCCTGATCGTCTTGTCCGCAAGGGCCGTCTTGGCCAGCTGGCGGTGGTCCCGTCCGCACGGCGCAGAGCGCACAACCTCGTTGCGGCATCCGGGTTTCTGGCTGCTCGCGGTGTCGGCGCGATCTACCTGAACCAGGTGTTGTGCACGGTCTACCTGATGCGGGTGTGGCACGACGATCCGACCTTCATCGCGCGCTGCTTGCCCACCGGCTGGCTCGACCTGGCCGACGACAACCCGCTGATCAAGTGGCTGGCCGAGGCGTGGCCGCGTCCGGAACTGCCGTCGTGGAGCCTGTTGCGCGTGCGGGCCGGGGATCACGGCGGTCTGAGTGTTGTTGGCTGGTTCCTGGTGTTCTTCTTCGCGCCCGCACTTCCGATCCACTACGGGATCTCCTTCGGTACCGCCGTTATGCCGGCAACAGGGGCCCGCTCACCTGTGGCGTTCAGCCGATGGATCGGTCCGCGTACTCCGGCGCGGGCTCGGCCAGGCCGGCGAACCGCTCCGCCACAGCCGTCGGGAACGGCGTCGTGCCGCCCTTCTGACCGTCCACGTGCAGCGCCATGATCTCCTCGGTCGCCACCAATGCGCGACCTCGAAGAACTCCGCTGCCCACTGCACCGCCCACGGCTCGGTCCGCTCGCCGCCGACGACCTCGACCAGCGGGATGATGTACGGCGGGTTGAACGGGTGCGCGACCACGAGCCGCTGCGGCGTCGGGCAGTCCACCTGCATCTCGGTCATGCCGTAGCCGGAGGTGCAAGACGAGACCACGACGCCCACCGGGGTCGCCGCGTCGATGCGAGCCAGCAGATCCCGTTTGAGCGCAAGGTCTTCCGGCGCGCTCTCCTGCACGAAGTCGGCCTCGGCGACGGCTTCTTCCAGCGCCGGGGCTGTGCAAGCGGCGTAGCCGCTTGCGGCGTGGGGACTCAGCTCGCACCGCGGCGGGTTCTCAGACGTCTCCTCGGGAGGACAGCCCAGCCGTTCGGATCAACGCTTCTCGAGGCCGAACTGTTCGCGGGCCTGGTCCGGGGGTGGCGACCTTCGTGCCCATGCCCTCGACGATCGTCACCGCGCGTTCGACCAGCTGTCCGTTGGTGGCCTTGACGCCCCGGCTCAGATAGAGGTTGTCCTCCAGGCCGACGCGGACGTTACCGCCCAGCGCGGTCGGGGCCGTCCACCGGCTTGAGCGGGTCGTCGACGTCGATGACCAGGTCGCCGCCCATCCCTGCGGTCAGGTTGATGACCACGTCGATGCCGGTCTCCTTAATCCGCTCCACCACCTCGCGGTAGAGCGACACGTCGCGGGAGCCCTGCCCGGTCTCGATGTTGCGGACGTGGATTTGCGCCACGGCCGCGCTGGCCGCGGCGGCCTCCACCGCGGACTTGGCGATCTGTTCCGAGGGTGACCGGGACGAACTCGCTCTTGCCGGTGGTGTCACCGGCGCCGGTGAGCGCGGCGTGATGATCACTTCGTCGCCCATCGGGCTCTCCTTTCCGTGGGTGTGGCCGATCGCCCGGGTGCGCCGGAATCCACGCACGGTGGATTTTTCACTTCAATGCCGGACGATCTCGCGCTCGACGAACTCGCGCAGCACCCGGCGCATCCGCTCCACCGACCGGCCGGGCCGCCCGGCGAGCACCTGGATGCCCAGCCCGTCGATGAGCGCGGTCAGCGTCACGGTGAGCTCTTCCGCGTCGGTGTCGGTGAACGCGCCCTGCTGCTGGCCCTGCCGGATGGTGCGGGCGATCGTGTCGTGCCAGCGCGTGTAGGAATCGCTGTGCAGCACCTGGAGATCCGGGTTCAGGGCGCTCTCGGTCCACACCTGCAGCCAGATCGACCACTCCGCGCGCAGCAGGCCCGGCGTGGGCAGTTGGAGCTCCACCAGCCGCAGCAGGCGTTCGTAGGCGTCCTGGATGCTCTGCAGTTCGGCGACCTGCCGGTCGAAGGCCAGCCGCACCGAGTAGCGCAGGGTCTCGGTGAGCAGGTCGTTGCGGCCGGGGAAGTAGTAGTGGATGGTCGCGGCGCTGGTGCCGCAGGCCTTGGCGACGTCGGCGACCCGCACCGAGTGGTAGCCGCGCTCGGCGATCAGCGTCCAGGCGGCGTCGAGGATCTGCTGGTACCGGCCCGCTTCGCGGAGGTCGCCCGGTTCGCGCTCGGGCCGTGCGGTGCGCTGCGGCGCGGCAGCAGCCGTCTCGACGTTGTCGCCGCCGTAGATCAGCCAGTTCACCGTGACACCGGTGAGCCCGGCGATCCGGGTGAGCTCGACCGGGGTGAACCGGCGGATCCCGGTCAGCGACTTGGAGAGCTTCGTCGGATCCAGTCCGATCCGCTCGGCGAAGGCACGCTGGCTCCCCGGATACTTGCGCAACACGTCGCGCACCCGCTGGCGCAACGCAGCCGTCGTGTCCTGCACGGGACGGAACGCTAACAGTTCATTGCGATAATCGCAATGAACTGTGCGTGTTGCGATCCCGGCTGTTTGCCGTGGGATGCCTCTCAGTGGAGCAACATTCCTAGCTAATCGCATTAACGCGGCCCGTGGCGACGATCGCGCATGGAGTGGGTTGTGATTGATAAGTCAGTCGGTCGCAATGCCGGTGCGAGTCTCGGATGGTGCGAGCGTAGAACGAACGTGCTGAGCTGAACTCGTGAACAGCACCAGGCCAGTGGCGAAGACCGCCGAGGAGCAGGAGAGCGCGCGGCGCTGGCGAGTGCTGGCCATCTGCTTAGTCGCCGGATTCATGACCCTGCTCGACGTCAGCATCGTCAACGTCGCGCTGCCGTCGATCCAGCAGGGGTTGGACGCGCCGGCGGCGGCGCTGTCGTGGGTGGTCTCCGGCTACGCCCTGACCTTCGGGCTGGTCCTGGTGCCGGCCGGTCGGCTCGGCGACGACCGGGGCCGGAGCCGGATGTTCCTGCTGGCGCTGGCGGCTTTCACGCTGGCCAGCGCGCTGGCCGGATTCGCGTTGACCCCGCTGTGGCTGGTCATCGCCCGCCTGTTGCAGGGGGTGGCTGGCGGGTTGCTCAACCCGCAGGTGCTCGGCCTTATGCAGCAGTTGTTCCACGGCCGCGAGCGCGGCAAGGCTTTTGGCCTGTTCGGCGCGGTGGTCGGCATCTCGACGGCGATCGGCCCGCTGCTGGGCGGCTTGATCATCCAGCTCGCCGGGCAGGAGCACGGCTGGCGCTGGGTGTTCTTCGTGAACCTGCCCATCGGTATCGCGGCGGTGCTCTACGGGCTGCGGGTGCTGCCGCGCGACGGCGCGCGCGAACAGTCCCGCAGCCTCGACCTGGTCGGGGTGCTGCTGCTCGGCGGTGGCCTGCTGTGCCTGTTGTTGCCGCTGGTCGAGCAGGAAGGCGGCTGGGGAGCGTCTCGTCGCCGTGGTCCTCCTGGCGCTGTTCGTGGCGTGGGAGTACTGGTATCGGGCGAGGGGGCTCGCTCCGCTGGTGAACCTGCGGCTGGTGTAGAGCTACTCGTTCGGCGCAATGCTGGGGCTGCTGTACTTCGCCGGATTCACCAGCATCTTTTTCGTGCTGGCGGTGTACTTCCAGCGCGGCCTCGGCTATTCGGCGCTACAGGCCGGACTGGCGCTGACGCCGTTCGCGGTCGGCTCGGCGGTGGCGTCGGCCCTCGGCGGCCGGATCGTGCACCGGATGGGCCGACGACTGGTGATCATCGGCTTAGCGGCGGCGCTGCTCGGCCTGCTGGCGACGGACCTGCTGCTGGCCACGCACCCGGGAGAGGCGGCCGGACTGGTAACGGCGCTGCCGCTGCTGATCGCCGGAATCGGCAGCGGCCTGGTGATCTCGCCGAACCAGACGGTGACGCTGAGCGAGATCGACGCCGCCCACGGCGGGACGGCGGCGGGAGTCCAGCAGACGGGCCAGCGCATAGGCTCGGCTGTGGGCACGGCGGCGGCCTCGGGCCTGTTCTTCGGCACCCTAATGACGAGCGGCTTCGACGCGGCGATCTCGGACGGCCTGATCGTCTCGGTCGGCTTCGTCACGGTCGCCCTGGTCGTAGCCCTCGCCGAAGTCGTACTGGCGAGGCGCACCGTTTCCGCTGCTGAACCCGATATTTAACCTTTCTGGTTCTTCTGCTTCTTTGGCGGTTTGGCGGTTTGGCGTGGTGCGGGGCCGGTCTGGGAGCCTGTGGGGCGTCCTGCGCCGGGGCCGGAGTTTCTAGGCACACGGGCGGGGTTTGCGGTGTTGCAGCTGAGGTGACTGGGAACGCCCCCGTGAAGGTCGACGTCGTGGCCTGGCGCGGCTCCCGCGAAGACGCAGCTGGCCAACCGCTCTGCAGCACGGGCAAACGCTGCCGTGGACGCCAGCCGATCCCGGCTACTACCTCTACGCCGACCGCATGAAGGAGTCTGACGTGGCAGGCGAAACCAGCGTCACCGTGGTCGGTTTCGTAGACCGCACTAACGGCGCTGTCGGCACGCTGCGTCGCGCCGGGTGAGCACCAAGGGGGCGTCCTCGGTGATGGCAACCGTGTGCTCGGAGTGCGCCGTACGCGAGCCGTCGGCCGACCGGATGGTCCAACCGTCGGTGTCGTAAACGATCCGGTCGGTCGTACGCGCGAACCAGGGTTCGAGCGCGAGCGTCAGCCCCGGCCGAAGCGTCAGGCCGCGGCCTGCCCAGCCCTTGTTGCAAACGTGGGGTTCCTCGTGCATGGTGCGGCCAAGACCGTGACCACCGAACTCGGTGTTGACCGGATAGCCGTAGTCGCGGGCCACCGCCCAGATCGCCGCCGAGATGTCACCCAGGCGGTTGCCCGGACGTGCCACCTCGATCGCCGCCTCCAACGCTTCCTCGGTGGCACGGATGATCCGCAGGTCCTCCTCGGCAGCAGTGCCAACGACGACCGTGCGCGCCGAGTCGGCCACCCAGCCGTCGATGCTGACCGCGAGGTCCGCGCTGAGCACGTCCCCGTCGCGCAGTGTGTAGTTGTGGGGCAAGCCGTGCAGGACGGCGTCGTTGACCGAGAGGCAGATGACGTTGCGGAACGGGCCCTTGCCGAAGGACGGGGCGTAGTCCCAGTAGCACGACTCCGCCCCGTGCCGTTTGATCATGCCGCGCACGTGGTGCTCCAGGTCCAAGAGGTTGACGCCCACGTCAGCGAGCCGGCCGACCTCGGAGAGCACCTCGGCGACAAAACGCCCGGCCACGTGCATACGTTCTATCTCCGTAGGCGTCTTCAGTTCGATCACAAATACCTCGCGTCGTCGGTGACGGTATAGTTATACCAGTACCGTACATGTTCCCGGTATAGAAATACCAGCCCGTCCGGTCACGCGGCCCCTGCGTGGCCAGACGGCGTGCTCGCCCCCAATGCATGGCGCCGCCAACACGGTGTACCTGCCGCGCCGCCGATGCCCCACGCAGAGCCGGCCTGATTTCGCTCCTCCCGGCGCGTCGCTGCAGCTCGGCCTCTTGATCATCTTCTCTGGGCGATGTGGCATGTTCTTCGGCTGTGTCACCGGATCGTTGGACGCTGGTCGAGGAACGGGACGTCCGGTCTTTGGGCGTGCCGAAGGCGGGTTCGTTCGAGCGGCTCGACGAACCCGCGGCAGCCTGGCCGACAGCTCCTAGCGTCTGCTGCCGGCCTGACGGTTCGGCCTCACTTCAGGTGCCGGGCGAAGAAACGGTTCCCGTCGTCCCCCTCGAACTGCGGGACGCCGGTGTGCCCGCCCATATTGGCGTGCAGTGTCTTCTCCTTGGAGCCGAAGGCATCGAACAGGTCCAGGGCCAGCTGCCGGTCGTTTCCTTCGTCGTCCCACTGCAGCAGGACCTGCAGCGGAATGGTGACCTGCCGGGCGTCCTCGAACATGGTGCGGGGCACGAAACTCCCGGCGAACAGAAGGGCGGCCGAGATGCGCGGCTCGACCACCACCAGCCGGATGCCGATGGCGATCACCCCTCCCGCGTACCCGACCGGGCCGCCGATCTCGGGCAGCGAAAGGAGGGCATCCAGGACGGCCCGCCATTCCGGGACCGCCTTTTCGACCAGTGGGAGGACGAGCCGGTCGACGATCTCGTCGTCGACCCGCTCACCGGCGTCCAGCGCCCGGTGCAGGTCGGCGCGGGCCTTTTCGGTGGCGGCAGAGCGGGGCCGGTCACCGCTCCCGGGGAGCTCGATGGTGGCCGCGGCGAAGCCCTCCGCGGCGGAGTGCCTGGCCCGTGCCACCAGTCGGGGGTACATCTTGTGCAGTCCGCCGGGGTGGCCGAGCAGGATCAGCGGGGCCGGTGCGGATGCGGATCCGGGCGTCCACAGGATGCCGGGGATCTCGCCGAGGGTGAATTCGCGCTCGAAGACACCGTCGTCGAGGCGCTGTTCGGAAGTGAATCGCATGGTCGTGCCTTTCGGGAGTGCTCGCAAACGGCGCTCCCGGACGACCTATCGCCCGACCGTGACCCCGGAGGGGAGCACCCATGTCGATACGTTCACGGGTACCACCTCCTCTTTCTCTCGCACGGCCTCCGGAAAATTAGCAGTGGTCGCCGTAGTCCGCCAACAGGTTTTTGCGGAGGCTCCAGGGCCCGCCGCGAAGGCGGCCACGCCCAGCCGGCAAGATCCAGCGGACTCACAGCCGCTCGCTTGACAAGTGCAGAGAAGCTGGATTCGCTGCACCAGCGGGAGCCCGAGATGGACTACTCGACCTTGGACAGCTGTCCCGCTCGCTGGCCGGCCTGTTCTGGGCCAAGATCGATGCCCTCGCCCCCGGCCAGCCGGACCTGCGGATCAGCGCCTCTGCAGACGGTTGCGCGAGGCGCCATGCCCGATCCCGGACGGCGCGCTGCACAGGGGCATCTCCGTCAACGGCGGTGCAAGGAGTGAATGGACCGCGCCAACCGCTTCCGCCGGTGTTCGTGGCCCATCTGGAAGACCGCCACGTGGCCCGCCGAGCCCGCGCCGATCACGAGGCATGGTTCGGTGAGGTTGAAGGCATCGACCTCACCCTCACCTTCCTCCGGCAGAAACGAAGGGAGACCAAGCGCCTGGCCCGCATCGCGCCGGTCGACCTCGGCATACCCGTCATCACAGCGCCGCGATGACCTGAGTTGCCGGCCGAACCAGATCGGTGAGCACCCGCTTCGCGGCGTTTCAGGATGTTTGCCTGTCCGGCCGCGCGCCAGCCCACTGTCCACAATCGAGCCGCCTCATGGGAATACCCGGCTCTACCAGTTGGATCTTGAGCGTGTGCGGCGCGCGGCGCGGCTCGACGATTCCGTGTGGTTTACACGGTTACGGGCGGCTTTTTCCGGCTGGCTGCATCGAGGAGCAGTTTCGCGGCCACCGTCGCCCCGTCGGCTCGGATCGTGCCGGCCACGGTCCTGGCTCGCGTTTGGGTCTCGCTGGTCAGGGCCGTGGTGAGCGCGGCGGACAGGGAGTCGACGGTCGGTGTCGAGCCCTCGTGTGCCGCGCCGATGCCCAGCTCGGCCACTCGGGTGGCCCAGTACGGCTGGTCCGCGATCTGGGGCACGATCACCTGGGGCGCACCGGCTCGGGCTGCCGTCGTGGTGGTGCCCGCGCCGCCGTGGTGCACGACGGCGGCCACCCTGCGGAACAGTGCCTGCTGGTTGACCTCGCCGAGGACGAAGCAGTCGTCGGCGTCGTCGATCGGGGTCAACTCGGCCCAGCCGCGGGCGAGGACGACCCGGCGGCCCTGCGCGCGGACCGCCTCGATGGCCACCCGGGCGATGCCTTTCGGGGCGTGCGCGGCCATGCTGCCGAAGCCCACGTACACCGGTGGCGCGCCGGTGTCCAGGAACGCCTTCAGCCCGTCCGGGAGCGGGCGTTCGTCGGGCAGGATCCACGCCCCGGTCTGCACGACGTCGAGGTCCGTCGTGCCTTGCGACGGACACAGTGTCGCGTCCGCCGCCAGCCACGGCTGGCCGGTGAGGACGTGGTCGCGGACGTTGTCCACCGGTGGCAGGCCGATCGCCGCCCGATGGCTGTTGAGCGCTTCGCCGTACAAGGCGTTCACCCTCTGGGCGTCCTGCTCCCACAGCACCCGGTTGTCGGTCTCCTCCTGCGGGGACGGTGTGCCCGGCCGTCTCCCCGGAGGGAAGTGCCGCGACGGCAGCCCGAGGCGGTGGAAGCACGCGAGCACGTAGTGGATGCCCAGTTTCTCGGCCACGTCCCGTGCGCCAGCCGGCATCAGGCCGGTCGCCAGCAGCGCGTCACATCCCTCGGCCGCCGCGGTGAGCGTTTCGAACCGCGCGGCGACCAGCGCGGGAGCGAGCTGGAACGCGTCTTGCGCCCTCGGTGGCTTCGGGTTGGCGACGACCGAGTGCACCGTCGGACCGAGCGGTACCAGCGGCACGCCGACACGCTCCAGCAGCTTCGCGAACTCCTTGTCCGGCGGCGCGCACACCCGCGCCTCCGCGCCGAGTTCCCGCAACGCCACCGCGAGTCCTGCCAGCGGTTCGACGTCCCCGCGCGATCCCCACGTCGTCAACAACACACGCACTTCGCAACTCCCCATTTCCGCAGGTTCTGGCATTCGGCCGGTCATTCTGAGGTACGACCCGGGTCTTGCCGCAAGCCCCCCAGTCCGCTATATGTTGAAAGTGGCAGGGTGTGGGGTCTTCTCGCCTTCATCACTTCTCCTCCACTCTGGACGGACAGCCTCCTCGCAACTCGGCGAAACATTCATTTGAGACCACAGGCGGGACCGTCACGGCATCGTCGCCGAGGTCGGCTACCGGGCCCAGGAGACGTCCAGCGCTGTCCTCACCCGGATGACCGGACACCAGCACGGGACTACCGCGCCACGCTCAGACGAAGCGTCGAACCAACCTACCGACGAATCGACCCGCAACCTCCGGTTCGGCGAGTTGTCTGCCGTGCCAGGCGCGGTGGGGGCCGGTGTTCATGATCGCTGTGACTCGGTCGCGGCGGGTTGGTGATTGTCTGCGGTTTCGTTTGGCTGGGTGGCTGTTGGGGGCGTGCAGGGCGATGTCGATGGCGGTGATCGTGGTGGTGTGCTCGGGGCGGTCGTCGTCGCGGTGGTGGTATCGGGACGTGCTGCTTTTGAGTTTGCGGGCGCTGTAGCGGGGTCGGCGGGTGGGCAGGAGGGTGTCGAGAACGGCTCGTCCGATCGCGCCGAGCAGGTCGACCGGTCCGGCGGGGCAGATGCCGCAGGCTGCGGTGAGCTGGTCGCGGGCGGTTTCCAGAGCGGTGGTGAAGCTGGCTCGGTCGGGGTCGGTGCCGGGGCTGGTTTCCACGGCGGTGACCATGGCCATGCGCAACAGTTGGTAGAGGACGAGCAAGGCCCAGACCTCCTGTTCTAAATAGGGGCATCGGATGAGGACCGGCAGCAGCTGGGCACCTCGGCGACCACCACGTTGTGCTACTTCTCGACGACGGTGACCTTGGCGGTTTCCCGTGGCGGCGCGTGCTCGGGTAGTTCCACGCTCCCGCCTTGGTGAGTGCGTGTGTCGCGAATCATGTCGCGCATCTCGCTCAAGAGTAGGGCTTGAGCGATCGTCGCCCAGTACAAAGCCTCATCCTTCGGTTTGATCTGTTCGGCGGCCGCCCGCGCGCGGGCAAGGGCTTGGTCTGGATCGGTGACGATCTTGCTGGTCTTCTTGTCCTTGGCCATAACCACGTCCTACCCGCTGCTGCGATCATCAACACCCGACGTCCATTGCCTGAACTCGTCAGTGCTCGCTCAGGGTGATTGGCGCGCTGGGCGCGATCTCGGTCGCCGCAGTAGCTCTGTTGCTGCTGGAGATCGTCGTTTCTCGCCAGGGGCGATGAGCTGCACCGTGGTGTGGCGATACCCGACTGGGGAAAGACGAATGGGCGTGACTGCATGACGGTGCAGAGAGGAGCATGACCATGCCACAACAGGGCAATGTCGTCGACGTCTTGGTCGCTGACCACCGACATGTCGATGAGGCGTTCCGTGATTACGAAAACGGCGGGCTGTCCGACCGGCAGCGGAGGGACCTCGTCGACCACATCATCACTGAGCTCGTCCGTCACTCCGTCGCCGAGGAGCAATACCTGTACCCCGCGGTCAGGCAGGCACTGCCGGACGGCGACCAGATCGCCGACCACGAGATCCATGAGCACGCTGAGGCGGAGCATGTCATGAAGCAGCTGGAGGGCATGGATCCCGCAGAAACAGAGTTCGATCAGCTCACCCGCAAGCTCATCGAGGACATCCGCCACCACGTCTCCGACGAAGAGAACGATCTGTTCCCGCGTTTGCAGCAGACGTGCAGCGCTGAGCAGTTGCGGGAGCTCGGCGCGCAGATCATCATGGCCAAGGACTCCGCGCCGACCCGTCCACACCGGACCGCCCGCCGGCGAACATGCTCCTGGACCCCGGCCTCGGGCTGATCGACCGGATGCGCGACGCCCTGGCCCGCCGTAGCAGGTGATCGCAGTCGTTAGGACGCCACGTCTGGCACGGTGGTGACCACGTCGAGTAGAGCGATGATGTCCTGCTTCAGCGCGACCCCGGCGAGTAGGAGCGCTTCCGGACCCGGATGTACCGGATCAACCCACAGCATGACGCACCGTAGGAATGGACGCTGCGAGCTGCTGCTACCCGCTGGCAAGCAGGCCAGCCGACTTATACCTTCGGCACGCGGCGGTCATCCCATGTGAAACGCCTGTCCCCTTCGCCCAGCTGAGACCGTGAATGCCTGCCGGGGCAGGGATCGCCGGCGCTCCTGCAGCAGGGATTGCAGGACGGCCGCCGCAGCCGTGGCCCCATTCCGCAGGTTCTGATATCCGCGATTACAGCGTGTGCGACGGCGTGCGTTGTGGGCTGGCGTGCTTCACGCGGGGCTCGAAGACCACGTAGGTGCGGCCGGTTTCCGGGTCGACGTTGGCAACTGGGGAAGGGCAGATATTCCAACCTTGCGCAATTCTCCCGGTCCTCAAGATCGGCATGATCGAGTTCCGGTCGTTCGTCGAGCGGACCGCACTGCGCCCGGTCCGCTGACGTCCACGTCCGAGCGGGCCGGGTTCACTGGCGGTGCGGGTTCAGCGCGCGCTGGTGTTCGAGAGACCGCGCCGGGTATGGCGGCCGTGAACGACCAGTCGGCCGGGTGGATGTAGCCCCATCCGGCCATGCCGGGACCGCAGACCATCAGGGTGAGCGTGCGGCCCGGGTCGACCGCGGCCGCGCGGATTCGCGACACGACGGTGGGCGCGCATGCCTCTGTCCGGGTGAATGTGCTCGCTCTGAGACAACGACGTCTCCGATCCGGGCAGTGTGTGCGGGGCCCGGAACGGCCCGGGCACCAATCGGACGAGAGGGAAATGCCAATGAGATTCACCCGACGGGCAGCGCGAGGCGGGCTCGCCGTCGCTGCCGCGGTGACACTGGCGACCACCGGTGCCGTGGCCGGACCGCAGGCTTCTGCCGTTGAGGCCTGCAGATCTAACGGTCTGTGTCTGTACTACAACACCGGATTCACCGACATGCACTTCGTGACCGAGAGAACCGGAGCCGGTTGTTGGGGGCTCAACGCTTTTGGGCTCGATGAGCACGTCAACTCTTACGTCAACAACCTGCCCGTGACCGTGTATATGCGGCGTGTCAACTGGGATATCGCTTGGTCTATCCGCCCTGGTGGCAGCAGTTCGAACAGCACACCATTCGTGGGCGAGGCCTACGTCTGCACCTAGCGAGGAGCCGCTTCAGTCGGAAATCGCTGGGGTGGCCTGCTGCCGTGTGGGCCACCCCAGCGCCGAACAGGCCCCGATCACCTTCGCCCAAGACATGCCACGGTGACACCGGCGCCTGGGTCAGTACTAGGGGTTCCGCGATCGGGCGAAGCGGGAAGCCGAGCGGTTTCGGCTCGCCACGGACTCGGAGTACTGGCTGGCGATCTGCGTCAAGTCGCGCGAGGACAAGGAACGGTTCCTGCGCAACGCGAAGCTCATGGGCATCGGCGACAAGGACATGGACGGCTACGCCGTGGCCCGAGTGCTCGGTGTGCCGATGGATGAGGAGTAAGAAGAGGAGGTAGCACGATGCGTCGTGCGTTCTCCGTTAGTGGCACGATGATTCGCGGGGCCGCTCGTCGGCTCGGCATCCGCTCACCGGGCGCGGCTGGTGGCCGCAGCTCCGGTACCTAATCCCCGCCGACGCGCCGAAGCCTCCCCGCCCTGCGACTGCTCACCTGGCGAGGGCTTCGTCGTCTCCACCCGACTGCAGAGGAGGCAACCGTGGGCGCACGCGGAACGAAGACGAAGCCGACGGCGCTCAAGGTGCTGCACGGCGACTGGTCGGATCGGATCAACAACGAGGAACCGGTTCCGGGGTGTGCCGCCGCCCGAGAGCCTGTCCGAGGATGCCCGAGCGGTCTGGGACCGGCTAACGCCCAGCCTGATCGCGGTCGGCGTGCTGACCCCTTGGGACACCGACGCCTTCGTGATCGTCTGCGAAGCGCTCGCGCGGTACCAACAGGCGACCAAGCTCGTCAACGGCTCCAGCCTCAGGCGGTTGGACACCATGAACATCTTGGCAGCCCCCTTGCTCATCGCGATTGAAATCCAGGTCCGCATCGTCGAATAGGCCTGTCTTCTGGCCACGCACGGCCATGCCGACCGGTGCTATGCATCTTGTGTCATCCGTTCGTTCCCCGCGTCGGGCGACTCGAACCCCGTTGGTGGCAAGACGAATTGACTTCGTAGCCGTCCCAGCGGTGGCCCGGCGCGTACGGCTGATCGATGCCGCTGTACTCGTTAGGCCGCCTGGGGTTTTGCGGCTCGTTCTTCGGTGTGCTTGTCGTCTGGTCCGCTGCCGGGTAGTGCGAGTCTGATGAGTTTGCGGGCGACGGACCCGAGCTGTCGGTGCAGGGGTCCGGTGTTGTAAGGCAGTCCGTAGCGGCGGCAGGCGTCGCGTACCTCTTCGGCGATCTGGGGGTAGCGCCGTGCGGGGATGTCGGGGAACAGGTGGTGCTCGATCTGGTGGCTGAGGTTGCCGGAGAGCAGGTGGAACAGCCTGCTGCCGGTGATGTTCGCAGAGCCGAGCAGCTGGCGTACGTACCATTGCCCGCGGGTTTCGTTCGCGGCCTCTTCCTCGGTGAAGGTAGCGACGTCGTCTGGGAAGTGCCCGCAGAAGATGATCGAGAAGCCCCATAGGTTACGGACCAGGTTCGCCGTGGCGTTGCCGGCGAAGGTGAGCGGGGCCAGCGGGCCGGTCAGTGCGGGGAACAGCAGGTAGTCCTTGGCCACTTGGCGCAGCGCCTTGGCGGCCATCTTCTTGGCGTCGGCCGAGACCTCGTCCCAGCCCTTCTCCCCGGAGACGACCCGTTCGGCCTCGAGGTCGTGCAGCATCACGCCCCACTGGAAGATCACCGACAGCAGCGCCGCGTAGACCGGGTTGCCCAGGTAGTAGGGGGTCCAGCGCTGCTCGGGGGTGACCCGCAGGATCCAGTAGCCGATGTCGCGGTCCTTGCCGACGATGTTGGTGTAGGTGTGGTGGCCGAAGTTGTGCGAGCGTTTCCACAGCTCGGCAGGTGCGACGAGATCCATTTCGAAGGTTTGGGAGTTGAGTGCCTCGTCGCGCAGCCAGTCGTATTGGCCGTGCAGGACGTTGTGGCCGATCTCCATGTTGTCGAGGATCTTGGACAGGGACAATGCCGTGACGCCGCCGAGCCACGCGGGTGGCAGGAAGCCGGCGAAGAGCAGGCTGCGGCCGGTGACCTCCAGCACGCGCTGCGCGCGGAGGACCTGGCGGATGTACTCGGCGTCCTCGGTGCCGAGGTCGGCGACGATGCGTTGGCGCAGCGCGTCCATCTCGGCGCCGAAGGCGTCGCACTGCTCGGGTGTGAGGGCAGGCGTGTTATGCGGCATAATGACTCCTTTCAGGGCGGTAGGCGGCTACAGGTCGACGGCGACGTCACCCACGGGCACGGTGGAGCAGATCTGGATCTCGGAGTCCGGATCGGTGGACAACTCACCGGTGTGCAGGTGCCGGACGCTGCCGGTCGTCTTGCGGCTGGTGCAGGTGAGGCAGATGCCCATCCGGCAGCCGAACTCGGGGTTGAGGCCAGCGGCCTCGGCCTGCTCGAGCAGGGTCTCGCCGGTGTTGGCCACCCGGTGGCGGCTCCGGGTGAAGCACACCTCGCCGTAAGGCTCGCCGTCGTCGGCGGGCAGCGCAGGCGTGGGTGCGGTGAACTGCTCGGTCTGCAGCGGCACGCTGATCCCGGTGCGCTCCCAGTGCGCGCGGACCGCGTCGACCAGTCCGGCAGGCCCGCACACCCACGCCGCCGAGTCGGAGCCGAGACTGGGCAGGTGCCTTGCATCGAACCGGCCGGCGAGCTCGCCGCCGCTGTCGCGGGTGTAGGCGCGCAGCAGGCGCAGCCCGGGGTGCGCGGCGGCCAGCGCCGCCAGTTCGTCGAGGTAGGCGACGTGGGCAGCGCTGCGGGCGTAATGCAGGAAGGTGACCCGTCCGGCACCGTCCACCGCGCAGAAACCGTCCTGGCACAGCGTGCGCAGCATCGACATCACCGGTGTGATCCCACTGCCACCGCTGATCAGCAGAATGTGCTCAGGACGGTAGTCCGGCAGCGTGAAACCGCCCTGCGCCTGCGACAGCCGAACCACAGTGCCGGGCCCGGCGTCGGAGTGCAGATAGCCGGAAACCAGGCCTTCCGGCTCCGCGGCAACGGTGAGTTCCAGCAGCCCGTCGGGGCAGTGCGCCGAACAGGCCAGTGAGTAACAGCGAGTCCGACGCACCCCGTCGATCTCGATGGTGACCGCAACATGCTGTCCAGCGCGGAAACCCCGCCAGTTTCCGTTCGGCCGCAACAACAGCGTGACGCTGCCAACAGCGGGGCGCCGCACATCGACGATCTTGGCCCGCACCTCGCGCAGCGACCACATTGGGTTGAGCATCTCGAGATAGCGGTCCGGGCTATGCGGTGCCGTCACCGCCTCAAGTAGTGGGACCGCGACCCGGTGCAACGATGCTCGCCCGAGTGCGGTCACAGACGCTACCACCACAGATCTTCTCCTGGGGCTCGGCTCGGGCGTGTCCAAGGATCAGGCTAAGGACGTCGAGGTTCCCGCGCAGCTCAGCGCGCCGGGCATTTACATCCTTTCGCTGCGGTGTTACCTGGTCTGCGCGAGGACGCGGGCGAAGGCCTACAGACCTGTAACCGGGCCGCATTGCGGGCGGCAAGGTGGACAGTCCGGGGGTACAAAAGGGGGGTGCAGCCCGGGTTCGGTTTCGGTGTGGGGCGGATGTGCTGTTTCGGGTGACTATGTACTCGTTCAGGTTGTATGTGGCGGGGCAGACGGAGCGGTCTCAGGCTGCGGTGGCGAACTTGCGGTTGTTGTGCGAGTCCATGGTTCCCGGCCGCTACGAACTTGAGGCGTCGACGCCGCCGAACGCGCGGAGGTGGCGGCGGAGGAACGACCGGGGTGTACTTCAGCCAGATCATGAACAAACCCATGTCCGCAGCGCTGTCGTCCAGTCCCGACCGGTGCGCACGCACCAGCGGAGGAACAACGCGATCCCGCCCGCGTACGCCTTGGTCGTCGACTCGGCCCGGTCCCGGCCGAACCGCAGCTCCCGCAGGAACCTATCGGCCACCGGCTCGACGTTCAGCCCGTCGTCAATCACTGTCCAATACCGGCTGCCCGAGGGCATCCGCACTCGAAACGCTCGCACTCTGTACCTTTGTTCCTTCTTGATCAGCAACAAGGAGCCACAGAGCTACACCCCCAAAGAACCGTCGCAGGACCGGCCACGCGGGCGGTCAATGCAACATCACACGACAGACTGACGAATCCCTGAGAAGCCCAACGCGAAGGATGGCTCGGCGAAGTCGAGGGACTCAAAATCAGCCTCGCCGGAGCCGAACAGAAACTCTCCCAACTCGACGAAATGACCACACGCGCCGTGACCGTCCACCTCGGCATGCCCCACTTTTCCGACCTGGTCGGCCGCACCGTCACCACCGACACCAAAATCCTTTGACCAGGCCAAATATGCGAGATTGCTAGTTCAGAGAACACTTGCTGCGCCACAGTTTCCGTTATGCCTCCCGTAAGGACTGGAGCGCGATCGCCAAGGACCTCAAGCCGGTCTACACCGCGCCCTCGGAGCAAGCGGCGCTGGACCGGTTCGCCGAGTTCAGCGAGAAGTGGGAGGCCCGGTACCCGGCGATCGTGCGGCTGTGGACCAACGCGTGGGCGGAGTTCGTGCCGTTTTTGCAGTTCGACACCGGAGATTCGCACGATCATCTGCACGACCAACGCCATCGAGAGCATCAACGCGCGCATCCGCCGCGCGGTGAACGCTCGCGGCCACTTCCCCAGCGAGCAGGCTGCCTTGAAGTGCGTCTATCTCGCAATCATGAGTCTTGATCCCACCGGGACGGGCCGCAAGCGCTGGTCCAACCGCTGGAAGAAGGCCCTCAACGCCTTCGAGATCACCTTCGACGGACGCCTGTCCGCCGGACGCCGATAGAACCGAAATCAACAGTTACACCGAAAACTTGACAGCCCCGGAAAAGTGGCTAAGTAAGCTAGGACTCGGGCTTAGCCGGGGCCTCGAGGAAGTCCTGCAGGGCGGCTGCGAGCGCGATCGCGGCGTCATGGTGCCTGTACCGAGGATCAACTAGGTATTTGACTGTTCCGTTGGGGCCGAGCTCGACGATTGAGTCGAACCACATCACGTTGACGAGCCGAGAACGGCCGTCGATGTGGGTGAGTTGGTTCCGGATGGTCCGAAGATCAGGGATCTGTGAGTCGAACGCGGCGAGGGCGATCTTGATCGGCTCGGGTTCGTCGAAGACGCGGAGTACCGCGCGGGTGAGGTCCTGCAGCCGCGCAAGCTCGTAGACGTAGTAGTCGAGGTCCTGCGACGGAGTTCCCCTGAGGTCCATGAGCCCCGGGACCCGCTGGGGGGCGGCTTCGGTCCAGGCGAGGATGCGGCTCCGCTGGAGCTCCAGGCCAGCTTTCACACGAGCTAGACCCTGCTGGAAGTTCGGCCGCGCCGATTCGGCTTTGACCGAGCTGGACATCTCCGCACTCCCTCTTCCGGCACGTTCGCATTACCAGGATTGTCGTCGTTCGTATCGAGCGGCCTGCATCCGGCCTGCCGCACCCGCCACTCCCGGATGAGGCCACGGCCAGCGGTGGCGCTGCGGCTCGCGTAGTGCTTCAAAAAGGGTTCGCTGGTTGTGAGCTGGGGTTTCGTCGGGCCGTCAGGCTGCTTGGCGGTACTCGTTGATGAGTCCCGCCACGGCTTTTCGGCGTTCGATCCGAGCTGTCGGCAGCGGTATGACGTTCGGGTCGTCGAGGGGTGCCCGCTGGTCGTGGGCTTGGTGGGGCCGATGGGTGTTGAAGTGGCAGGCGTGTTCCTGGCGGATCTTCTCCGCGTGACCTCTGTCGAAGGTCAGCACTCGGTTGGTGCTCTCTTCGCGAACGGAGCGTATGAATCGTTCCGCGTG
>NZ_GL877879.1:1846586-1847464 GCF_000194155.1 Saccharopolyspora spinosa NRRL 18395 | reverse complement strand
GGTGCCCCTTTTTCTTCTATTGTCCGGGTTAAAGGGGCTTACTTGTCGGGCTTCCGTGGCGGAATGCCGCGTTGGCTGGCATTGTCGCTCCGGTTTCGGGTGCGCTACACCGACTGCGCGCATGACGAGAGCGGTGAGGGGCGATGCCTGGTCAGGAACGTTGGTTTCTGCTGGCGGCTCCACCGTTGCGGAGGCCACGGGCGAGGTGTCTTGGCTGGGGTTGCCAAGCGCGCTCAAGACGAATCGCCCAGGTGGGGCCGGAGGCCTTTACTCGCGTGACAGCTGTGCGCACAAGACGGCCTGCGGCGTGGGGGTCTTGGTGTTCTGCAATGAACTTCGCGGTCAGCGATGTGGCCGGTCGATCCCGGCCGTGGTTCTGATGTGTCGTTGGATGCCGCGTTACCGGAGACTGTCACACCCGGGTCTGGGTCTAGGGCGTTGGCGGATCCGGACAGTGGTGCTATGTCTGTGGGGCATGAGTCCTCGCCGGGTGGCTTGACTGGCCGGGAGGGGTATTCTGGTGCGGATTCGGTTGCGGGGCGTGGGGTTTCGCATCGCGAAACCGCTGGAGCGGGTCTGCCGGAATCGGCGGTGTTGTCGGTGGATGGGGCGCAGGCGGTGCCGTCTCTGCAGCAGGACCGGGTGGTGGCGGCGCGTTGGGAGCTGCCGGTGGACGCGGTCCGGGTGCCGGTGCCGGCGGATGTGGTTGCTGGTGGCGGGTTGATGGAGTTCGTGCGGGGTGGTGTCGCGGATTCCTCGGGTGGGCCTCTGCTGTTGGTGTCTCAGAGCAATTCGAATGCGGGTGTGGTGGTGTCGTCGGGTCAGGGTTCGGCCCTGGCCCAGGGTGTGAGGCGTGATGTTGTTGCGTTGATGCCGGG
>NZ_GL877879.1:1841312-1845302 GCF_000194155.1 Saccharopolyspora spinosa NRRL 18395 | reverse complement strand
GACCACCGATGGTGGCGGGTTCGGTGCGGAGAAGGCCCCGCTGCTGGGGACAGGGTCCGGGGCGCAGACAGGGAACATCCCTGGCTCCCCGGGCAAGGACAACACGTCTACCCCCTCAACCCCCTCCGACGCCTGGGATGGCTCGAAACCGTCTGAAGTGGACACTGTTTTCCCGGTCGGGCCGGTGGATTCGGCTGCGGTGCCGGTGCCCTCCGGTAAAGACCCCGTGGTCAAGGACAGCAAGGACAGCAAGGACAGCAAGGACAGCAAGGACAGCAAGGACAGCACGCACGTTGAGGGCGGTACGGAGGGTGTCGACGGCAGCGGTAAGGGCGATGCTGGTGGCAGTGTGACGGGCGGGGACGCGACCGGTGGTGTTCCGGCGGTGCCGGGTTCCGGCGTGCACCGGCTGGGTACGCCGCCACCTGAATATCCTTATGTGGTAACGGTTTTTGGTTCGGACCGGCCGGGTTCACCGCCGCCGCCGTACAGTCCGGTTGCGGGTGGCGATCAGGCCGTGCCCGGGTTGCATGGCGTGCCTGAAGAGTCTGGTGTGGACGCTCCTGGCATGACCGGAGTATCTAATGTGGCGATTTATCGTGCGAATGTTTCTCATGTGGACAGTCCTGGTGTGGATGGTTCTGGTGTGTTGGGGGACCGGCCGCTGGATGTACTGGCGTCGGAATTGGAGGAGTTGAAGGAGCAGGGGCCGTTGACTGGGGAGCAGGAGGCGGAGCTGGCGGAGCTCCAGCCGAAGGCGCAGCAGCTGGGCACGCGGGGCAGTGGGCTGAGCATCCACGCCGGAGCCGGGCCGGAGGATCAGGCGGGTCGCTCAGGGGAGTCTGCGGCGGGTTGGAGTTCGGGCCGTGGACGGTATTCGGTGCGGATGGTTCGGCTAGGCCGGTGGCCGGGCCCGGTGCTCCGGTGCCGGTCGGCGGGCATGGGGGTGTGGCTGGTCTGGCGGATGCCTCGGCGGCTGTTCCGGTTGGTCCGGCGGGGTCGGGACGAGCGGTGGTGGGGCAGTGGTCGGGTACGGATCTGCGCGGGGAGATCGATCGGGCGAGGGACGGTCGCCGGTCTGGTGGTGATGAGGTTGCTGGTGGCGGGTTGGTGGAGTTCGTGCGGGGTGGTGTCGCGGATTCCACGGGTGGGCCTGTGCTGCTGGTCGCGCAGGGCAATCCGGGTGCGGGTGTGGTGGTCTCGACTGGTCAGGGTTCGGCTCTGGCGCGGGGCGTGGGGCGTGATGTTGTCGCGATGACGCAGGGACAGGGCGGGCGCGGGCCGCGGTGGATGGTGTTCGCCGCGGATGGTTCTCGGCCCAGGCCGGTGGGCGGGCCCGGTGGCCTGGTGCCAGCTGGGGGCGGTCAGGGTATGGCAGGTCTGGCGGATTCGTCGGCTGTGATTGCGGTCTTTGGTCAGAAGATGGTGGCCAGGGAAGAGACACCGGCTGCCCAGACGACGTCTGGCCAGGCGGCGTCGGTGGTCGGGGACGCACAGCCCGGGACGACGATCAGGTCTACCAGGGAGGAAGTGTTGCGGCCTAGTGGTTCCCGGTGGCCGGGCCAGGGTGGGGGCTCTGGGTTGCCGGCCGAGGTGACGGGTCCGAAAAAGCGGCAAAAGGTGGATGCAACCGTTGCTGTTGGGGCTGTTTCCGGGAGTCCGGGCGGGAGTGGGGTGCTCACTGCGACGGAGCAGGCAGCACAGCAGGACTCTAGTGCGGAGCGGAAACGAAAAAGGAAGGAAAATGACGCGAAGCGGTACCAGGCGATGAAGGCTGCTGCCGATCGTGTTGGGTGAAGGCTCGGTGGGTGGGGGGTGTTGCTGGGGTTGAGCAGTATGTGCGGAGCGGGCCGGTGGGTGTGGGTGTGCCGGTGATTTACCAGCGAGCTGATGGTAGTGCGCACGAGATTATTGCGGTGCATGCCGGAGAGCGTGATGGGCGTGAGGTGGTGGATCTGCTGGATCCGCAGAGGGGGGAGGTCGCTGAGAAAGCTGATGTTTTGGCTGCGACCGGGGTGTGGGTCAAGACCGGGATGAGGATCGGGAGGCGTTGTGGGAGTCGGAGCGGGTGTTGCGTGCCGAGCTGGCGGTGCTGCAGGCCGAGTTGGCCAAGTTCGTGCCGGCCGGGATCACGAGGTTGGCTGAGTTGGCGGAGCGAATGGAGCGGCATTTGAGGACGTTGCCGCCAGAATTCGATCCGAACGGTGTGCGTGAGTACGTCGAAACTATGAAGCAGCGGGTGCACCAGCCACGCGTTTTGATGTGTGATCCGTGCCGCAGCTTCCCTTTCGCTCAGCGTAGCCTGTCCAAAAGTGACATCTTCCCGAATTCGAGTAGCGCGGTGAACCTTCCTGCTTATAAAACCGTGTGTTCGTTGTGAGTGATGTGGCTTGGCCCCGTAGCCGGGTGGCTGAAGCCACCCGGCTATCGGATTTTTGCGCGTCACCGCGCGGGTGGGTCACTGTGCCGGCGCCCAGCAGGGCGGAAGGACTGATTCCCGTATACCTCGTTGCTGCCTTGGGTTTTGGCGGCATTGGGGTCGGGTGGGTGTGATGTTTTCGTCGATCATGGTGCCGGACCCGCCTCCAGAGCCCGCCAGAGTCCGTCCACGCGACCCCGCGAGGACTCGACTGTGGGGTGGGCCGGTCAAGCGCAACCCGAATCAGGGAAGCCAAGAACACAAGAGCGCGGTTCCTGGATAGGCCGTCACGGCTTGGACATCCCGATGATCTCCTACCGGAAACCGCGCCCTCGTCTCGCGTCCGACAAAACCCGCCGCTACCCTCAGATCAACCTTGCACACGCCCTGGACCGAGCACCATGCTTTCGCCGAACACAATTTCTCCGAAGTGGACTATGTGGATTTGTGGGCGGACGGCATCCATGTCAACTGGGCATGCTGGCCACCGGACCGCACACCGCGTGCCGATCGTCGAACATCTCGATGTGCGGGACGCAGTCCGCGCCGTCGGCGATCGCCACCGCCAAATCGGTGAACAACCGGCCCGGTGCATGCACTTACGGACCGTCATAAGTGTCCGCCAGCGCGGCCGTCATGCCAGCCATGAGCGCGGTGTCGTGCGCCAGTTCCCGCAACATTCCAACCCGGCATGCGACGAACCTGGACCCTAGACAATCCCAGTTTCCCCTACCGGACAGGTGCTTCGCCTCATTTCCGGCTCTTATATCAAACCAACCCGCATGAAACACCTGGGCTAGCGTTCATGAGCATTGGTTCGGGGATGCCCGGGGCCGGGAGAGCGCACCGTTCGAACTCCGGGTCATGCGCTTTGGCTCGTGAGTACGAATACGTTTCGTAGTGTTCTTTTCGCTCGTGAGCATATCCGCGAAAGCGACGCCTTCATGGATTCGAGTGGCGTGGTGAACCTTGTTACTTGAAGTAGCCGTGTGTTCGTTGTGAGAGGTGTTGCCTGGGTTCGGTGCCGGGTGGCTGAGGCCGCCCGGCTATCGGGTTTTTGTGCTTCTCCGCGCGGGTGGGTCGCTGTGCTGGCGCCCAGCGGGGCGGCAGGACTGATTCCGGTATACGTCGTTGCTGCCTTGGGTGTTGGCGGCGTTGGGGTCGGGTGGGTGTGATGTTTTCGTCGATCATGGTGCCGGAGGAGGACAGGCGCATTTTTCAGGGGTTGACCGGTGAGGATATGACGGATGCGGATGAGGGTGTGTTGTTCGCGGTGGCGGATGCGTTGGAGTCGGGTGCGGTGGGAGTGGGCGAGGTAGGGGGATTCGTGGCGGAGTTGGTGGGGAAGGTGCGGACGGAGTTCTCGGGGAAGGCGGCGGACCGGTTCGCGGACGGGCTGGAGATCTTTGATGGGTTGCTGTCCTCGGGTGATGGGGCGTTGCGGGAGTTGGCGGCGTTCGTGCGGGAACTGGCGCAGCAGGTGCGGTATCTGAAGCTGGTCACGATCTATGGTTTGGAGCTGTTGACGTTCGAGATGGCGTGGGCGGTGTATTGGGCGGGGGCGACCGCTG
>NZ_GL877879.1:1839952-1840577 GCF_000194155.1 Saccharopolyspora spinosa NRRL 18395 | reverse complement strand
AAGCTGCACCCAGAAGGCCCAAGCCCGTACCTCGACGACACCAGCCAACGTGAGGGCACCGCCACCGAGACCGCCGATGGTGGCGGGTTCGGCGACGAGAAGGCCCCGCTGCTGGGGACAGGGTCTGGGTCGCAGACAGGGCACATCCCTGGCTCCCCGGACAAGGACGGCGCGTTCACCTCCTCCGATGCCTCCGATGCCTCGGAGGGCTCGGATGGCTCGGATGGCTCGAGACAGTCTGATGTGGACTCTGTTTTCCCGGCCGGTGAATTCGGCTGCGGTGCCGGTGTCCTCCGGTAAAGACCCCGTGGTGTCCGCTGTTGTGGATGGCAAGGACAGTAAGGATGTTCAGGGCGGTAAGGAGGGTGCTGATGGCGGTGGTAAGGCGGGTGCTGGTGGCGGTGTGAGGGGCGGGGATGCGATGGGTGGTGTTCAGGTGATGCAGGGTTCTGGGCAGGAACGGCCGGGTACGCCGCCGCCTGCATATCCTGATGCGGTAGCGGGTTTTGGTTCGGGCCGGTCGGTGACATCGCCTCCGCCGTACAGTCTGGTTGCCGGTGATGATCAGGCAGTGGCGGGCGTGCTTGGTGTGGATGTGTCTGCGAACCGGCCGCTGGAGGTGCTT
>NZ_GL877879.1:1836813-1838222 GCF_000194155.1 Saccharopolyspora spinosa NRRL 18395 | reverse complement strand
CGCAGCAGTGGCAGAAACAGAAGAAAGGATTCACGGATCGGTACCGGGCGGGAAAGGCGGCTGCCGCCCGGGTTGCGGTGTTGGAGGAGTTGAAGGAGCAGGGGCCGCTGACTGCCGAGCAGGAGACGGAGCTCGCGGAGCTCCAGCCGAAGGCGCAGCAGTGGCAGAAAAAGAAGGAATCTGAAGCGGATTGGTACCGGGCGAGAAAGGCGGACGCCCGGGTTGCGGAGTTGGAGGCGTCGGCGGGGCGGGGGCCGCTGACTGAGGCGCAGCAGATGGAGTTGGCGGAGCTCCGGTCGAAGGTGGGGCGGGAGAAGAAAGCCCCGGACGTGACGAAGAGCGGGGTGGCTGGCCCGGTGATCGGGCGAGGTGCGGGGCCGGAGGAGGTGTCGGGGTGGATTGGGGCTGATCAGGACGACTTGGACGGGTGGTCGGCTGAGGTCGATCTGGGTGGGTGGCTTGCTGGGGCGGTGGCGGATGTGTGGCCGGCCGGTGGGTCCGGGCTGCGGCGCCTGGGTTGGGGGGTTGGGCTGCCCGCGGAGGTGACGGGTCCGAAGCGTCAGGCTCACGTTGGGCTGGAGGTGGGGGGAGTCGGCGCGGGTGCGGGGAGTTTGTGGGGTGAGGTTGGCGAGGGTTCCGGGGCGGTTAAGCGGCGGAAGGTGGAAGTATCTGCTGCGGCTGGGTTTGTTTCCGGGGGTCCGGGGGATGGCGGGAGTGGGGTGCTTACGCCGACGGCTCAGGCAGCGCAGCAGGACCCGCGTGCGGAGCGGAAACGGAAAAAGAAGGAAGGGGCCGTGGGTCGGTCCCGGGCGGGAAAGGCTGCTGCCGATCGGGTTGTTGCCGTCCAGTGGTTCCGGGTTGCGTAGCCAGGGCTGGGGATCCGGGCTGCCCACTGAGGTGACGGGCCCGAAGCGTCAACCCGGCGCGTCCGGGCCGGAGGCCGGGAAAACCGGCCCGAAAGGCGCGAAGAGGACGCGGGGCGAGACCGGTGAGAGTTCCGGGGGAGCGAAGCGGCGGAAGGTGCCAGCAGCCGCAGCTGGGATTGACCCCGGTAGTCCGGGCAATGACGAGTGAGCTGCTCACCCATCGCCGGGTGAGAGGGGCCGAAGCCGATCGGGTTGCGGAGTTGGAGCGGTTGGCGGAGCAGGGGCCGTTGACTGAGGGGCAGGCGGCGGAGCTGGCTGAGCTTCAGCCGAAGGTGGCTCGGCGGAAGCAACAAAAGAAGGCAAGTAGAGCGGAGCATCGCCAGGCGAGAAGGGCCGGAGCCGATCGGGTTGCGGAGTTGGAGGAGTTGGCGGAGCAGGGGCCGTTGACTGAGGAGCAGGAGGTGGAGCTGGCGGAACTTCAGTCGAAGGCGGCGAGGCGGGGGCGCAAGAAGAACGGCAAAGGCGCGAAGCAGTACCAGGCGA
>NZ_GL877879.1:1823415-1836102 GCF_000194155.1 Saccharopolyspora spinosa NRRL 18395 | reverse complement strand
GCGGCGGAAGGTGGACGCGGCCGCTGCTGTTGGGGCTGTTTCCGGGAGTCCGGGTGATGGTGGGAGTGGGGCGCCGACGGAGCAGGCAGCACCGCAGGACCCGAGTGCGGAGCGGAAACGGAAACAGAAGGCAAGGAGCGCGAAGCATTACCAGGCGAGAAAGGCTGCTGTCGATCGTGTTGGGGTGTTGGAGGCGTTGGCGGAGCAGGGGCCGCTGACTGAGGAACAGGAGGCCGAGCTGGCGGAGATTCGGCCGAAGGCCCAGCAGTGGCGGGAACAGAAGGAACGGGACGCGGAGCGGCACCGGGCGGTAAACGCGGCTGCTAATCGGGTTGCGGAGTTGGAGGCGTTGAAGGAGCGGGGGCCGCTGTCTGAGGAGCAGGAGGCCGAGCTGGCGGAGCTCCGGCCGAAGGCCCAGCAGTGGCGGAAACAGAAGGAACGGGACGCGAACCGGTCCCGGGCTGGAAAGGCTGCCGCCGATCGGGTTGCGGGGCCGGATGAGGTATCGGGGCAGGCTGGTGCTGATCAGGACGACTTGGACGTGGGGGCGGCTGCGGTGTGGCCGGGTGCGGGGGGTGCGGCGGAGTTTGGGGTGTGGGGGGTTGCGGGTCCGGTAGTGGGGGGTGAGTTGGTTGGGGATTGGTATCGGTTTCTGCGGGGGGTGAATCAGGCTAATTTTGGTTCTGGTGATGAGCGTTATCAGGTGAACTGCCAGGAGGCGGTGGTGGCGCTTCACAATTCTGTCGGGTTCGGTCGGCAGTTTGTGGCGGGTCCGGCTGGTGTTGATCGGGATCCGGCTGGGTTGGAGGCGGCGTTTGGGGTGAAGGCTCGGTGGGTGGGGGGTGTTGCTGGGGTTGAGCAGTATGTGCGGAGCGGGCCGGTGGGTGTGGGTGTGCCGGTGATTTACCAGCGAGCTGATGGTAGTGCGCACGAGATTATTGCGGTGCATGCCGGAGAGCGTGATGGGCGTGAGGTGGTGGATCTGCTGGATCCGCAGAGGGGGGAGGTCGCTGAGAAAGCTGATGTTTTGGCTGCGACCGGGGTGTGGGTGATTCCGGTGCGGGAGGTGGCGTCGGATCGGGGTGTGGTGTTGCCGGCCGGTGGTTCCGGGCTGCGGCGCCTGGGCTGGGGGGTTGGGCTGCCCGCGGAGGTGACAGGTCCGAAGCGTCAGCCTCACGTTGGGCCGGTGGCTGGCACGAAGCGGACGTGGGAGGAGGCTGGTGAGTCTGGGGCGTCCAAGCGGCGGATGGTGGAAGACCCCGCTGCTGGGAGTGATTCCGGGAATCAACGTGACGAGAGCGAGGTGCTCACCCCGACGGAACAGGCAACAACACAGGACCCGCGGAGTGCGAAGCAGAAACGGAGCAGGGAAAGGAGCGCGAAGCGTCGCAAGGAGAGAAAGGCCGAAGCCGATCGGGTTGCGGAGTTGGAGGGGTTGGCGGAGCAGGGGCCGTTGACTGAGGGGCAGGCGGCGGAGCTGGCGGCGCTCAAGCCGGAGGTGGCGGAGCGGAAGCAGCAAGCGAGGGAAGCGAAGGCGAAGTATCGCCAGCCGGGAAAGGCTGCTGCTGATCGGGTTGCGGAGTTGGAGGCGTTAGCGGGGCGGGGGCCGTTGACTGAGGAGCAGGCGGCGGAGCTGGCGGAGCTTCGGCTGGCAGTTGACCCCTGTGCAGTACGTGCGGGTGGCGCAGATCGCGAAGGTCTCCGAGGCAGTGCTTTACCGGCTGGGCAACGTTGCAGGCGGCGACGAGTCGAAGCAACGCGACGTCACGGTCGCTGGGACGATTTCGCTTCCGTCGGATCCGTACGCGGTGGACGACGACACCGGCGCCGACGGGTACCGATCCCTTCCCAATCCGAAGGACAGGAATCGTGCGGTGCGTTTTGACGATTTCGAGGGCGGTGTGCCTGGTGGGGTGAGCTCTCGGTCGGACGTGCGTCTGGGATTCGAGGTCGAGTTCAAGCTCCCAGGCGAAAATTTCGATGCGCGGGTCAACAGCCTGGGTGCGGAGCTCGAACGAGAGGAGCTCGTGGATTGGCGGACCGGCCACGGCTCGAAGCTGGTTTCGAAGAACGAAGCCGAGGCGATTGCGGCCGACGGTAGGTGGGCGTTGATCGAGGAGGCGGAGCGTTTCGAGGTGGAGGCGACATCGCCGATCCTGCGTAATGACACTAAGCGGCCCGTCGGGGAGCAGTTGTGGCCCAGTATGGAGAAGTTGCTGAGCGCGGTACAGCGGCAGGGCGGTTATGGCTCGGAGTCAGGGGGGCACATCAATGTCAGTTTTGAGTGGCAGTTGACCCCTGTGCAGTACGTGCGGGTGGCGCAGATCGCGAAGGTCTCCGAGGCGCTGCTTTACCGGCTGGGCAACGTTGCAGGTGGTGACGGGTCGAAGCAACGCGACGTCACGTACGCTGGGCCGATTCCGCTTCCGTCGGATCCGTACACAGTGGACGAAGATGCCGGCGCCGACGGGTACCGATCTCTTCCCAATCCGAGGGACAGGAATCGTGCGGTGCGTTTTGACGTCCTCGGATTTGAGGACGATCGGCTTGAGTTCCGGGTGTGGGCTGGGGACGCGGGTGAGCTGACCGGGAATCCCGCGTTGTGGCAGGTGCGGGCCGAGTTGAGCGCGGCGATGATGCTGGCAGGCACCGATTCGGCGATCTACCGGAAGCTGGATCGGTTGATGGGTGATCCGGATCTGCTGGGTTATGACGACCAGACCAGGGACGAGGAGGTCTGGCTGGAGAAGCTGGCGGAGTTCCTGGAGTTGTTGCCGCTGAGCGAGGCCGGGCAGGCGCAGGTGGTGCAGCTTTTCGCCTGGACACGCCCGTGGAAGCTCAGCGATCCCGTAGAAGGCTACCCGGCGCTGGTCGTGAGCCTGCCCCAACAGTCGGTGCTGTCCCCGGCCTTGGGTGCTTCGAAGAAGCAGGTCGTCGCCCAGGCGCATTCGTACCAGTTGTACAAGGACGCGAGCCTCGTCGTGGCCCGGATGACGTCAGACGGTTCCGGGATCCGCCTCCGGAATGGGCAGGCGATCGGTTTTGGGGATTTCGCCCGTTTGCTCGAGATTAACAAGGTCGGTAGCGGATGGAACGGCGAAGAAATGTGGACGTTGCTGGCGATTCCCGGCGCGTCCTATGCGCTGCTGTCAGAGGTGCTGAGGGTCGTTAACGGGCCGGTATTGGCGACCATTTCACACGTGTGCAAGACCCCGGACGGGCGCCTGCTTACTGGGGTTTACGAACGGCAAAGCGGTGGTCGCCTTCGATTCCGTCCCGGCACACAGGGGTGGATCGAGTTCGCCAACAACGTAGACGAGCCCGGCCGGTTTACTGGTAAGTTTGATCTGGGCGAGGCGTTGATGGATTCCCGGACCAGATCTTTGCCCGACGATCCTGCGGAGGTTTATCGGTACTGGCCCGCACGCGCGGTGCCCGTGCCTGTGGGGTTGCCGGTGGACGCGGTGCGGGTGCCGGTGCCGGCGGGGGTGCTTTCCGGGCGTGGGTTGGCGGAGTTCGTGCGGGGCGGTGTGGCGGGTTCCACGGGTGGGCCGGTGGTGTTGGTGTCGCAGGGTGATCCGGGTGTGGGTGTGGTGGTGTTGCCGGGGCAGGGGTCGGATCTGGCGCGGGATCTGGGGTGTGTTGTGGTCGTGTTGACGCCAGGGCCGGTTGGGGGCACGCCACAGTGGACGGTGTTCGCGGCGGATGGTTCGGCTGGGCCGGTGGATGGGTCCGTTGCTGGGGTGCTGACCGGGGGGCGTGGGGGCCTGGCCGGTCTGGCGGAGGCCTCGGCTGGTGTTCCGGGCAGTGAAGCTGAGAAATCGAGTGCGGACACGGAACAAATGGGTTGCGGAAATCGAGGCGTTGGTGGCGTTGGAGGAGCGCACCCGCACCGAGGCCGACCAGGGCAGGCTGCTGGCGTTGCGGGAGAAGGACGATGACTTGCTTCGCCTTGAGAAGGAGTTGGAGGAGATGAGGGACAGGCTGAAGAAAATAAGGCGGTGCTGGAGTCGATGCTGGCCCGGGGGAGACTGGCCCCGGGGATTGCGGGCGTGGGGGAAAGTGGGCAGCAGGACGAGCAGGATGCAATGGTGCCGAGCGGGGTATCGGAGCAGGCTGGGCCTGATCGGAACGAACACTATGAGCGGACGCGTCGGATGGGATCGATCTCGATGCGTGGGTACTGGGAGGAGGCGCAGCGACGTATCGAGGACTTGAAGGCGGAGTTGCGCGCGAAGTTGGGGGCGGCGCAGGCGGAGTTGGACGAGATTGTGGATGACCAGCGCGAACCGGCCAGGGAACACACGCGTGCGTCTCGGGAGAAGCAGGCTGCGGTATTCGTGTCGGCTGGGATTCAGCCGGTGCTCGGGAGGGCTGCACCGAGGGGCTGTGCCTGGAGATGACCAGCCGCGAGACGACGGTATGTATGTGTTCCGCCGCCGCGGTTGGGCAGCCGTCGAGTTGGTGTTCACCGAAGCCGAGCTGCTGGCGTTCCGGGACGGCGTCACCAACCACGAGTTCGATGCGGTCGTCTACACGGCATAGGTTTTCCACCCGGCCGAAGGCCCAGTCACCATGTGGTGACTGGGCCTTCATGCTGAAGAAGGTTGTGCACATTGCCTTCGTTGACGTTCAGTTCCTGGACGAGCTGCGCGATCGGCTTGCTCGTTTCCTGGGGTTCCGGACCGCGCTCTTCCTGAACAGTTGATCAAAATGCCGTTGTTCCGGTCTCGTCGCTGCTCATCGGGGATGTCTCTACGGTTCGCGGGGGGCCTAGTAGTCCGGGCGGGCAGGTTTGCCTGACGTTCGGGTAAGGGGCTTGGAGACTGGGTGTGGCGGGCTCATACTGCGCTGGAAATGGTCTGGTGGCTGAGGGGCAGAGCGGTATGAACGAGCTCGCGGAGCGGGCACGCTCCTGGTTGCAGGACACCTATGGTCCGCGTGTGGTGTTGCCAATTTACTTGGGGCGTGCCAAGTCGGATTCGGCAAGATGTGGACTTTGCTGGCGATTCCCCGCGCCTCCGGAGCGCTGCTGTCAGCGGTGCTGCAGGTCGTTAACGGACCGGTATTGGCGACTAATTCGGACGTGTACAAAACCCCGGACGGGCGTCTGCTTGCCGGCGATTACGAACGGCAAAGCGATGGTCGCGTTCGATTCCGTCCCAGCAGAGATGGGTGGATCGAGTTCATCAAAAATGAAGACGATCCCAACCAGCCTGAGCCCAGCCGGGTTACTTTTAAGTTTGATCTGGGCGAGGCGTTGATGGATTCCCGGACCAGGCTTTTCCCCGACGAACCTGCGGAGGTTTATCCCTACTGGCCCACACGCGCGCTGCCCGTGCCTGTGGGGTTGCCGGTTGGCAGGATGCGTAGACGCGTGGTTGTCGGTGGTGCGTCGTCAGGAGCGCCCGGACAGGACTGCGTACGGGTGGCCCGTCGGGATCGTTGGGTCGAGTTGCGTGACGACAAGACGGTGTTCGGCGCGCCGGATGACCATCGGGTGGTGTTCACCGCCGATAAGTGAATGCTTGAAACCTGTGGATCGGCTGGGAGGGGCGCACTTTCCCAGTGATCGGATGCAAGGTTCCAAGCATGGCCGACATTGCCGGGCACCGGGGCACGGCGCCGGTTTTTCGTCGGCGATCATTCCTCCGTGGGAACGCAAGATTCCGAAGATCACCGAGGACTGCCGCTGTTGTGCCTGCACGGCCTCTCCAGCAGAGATTTCGTGCCCGCACTCGGACAATTCATCTGCAGCAGCAAATGATTATCCGCCTCTGTGATCACGAAACTGACCGAGGCAGTGGAAGACCGAGCACCAGGGCGTGTGCAAGGTTGACCTGTCCGGTTTAGGTAGTTTCGGGCGGGAAGGTGGGTGGCAGGTTGCCCAGGTGATGGACCGTTTCGATACCGACGGCTTTGCCGTTCGGTCGGCGCCAGCGCCATATCCGGTTCGCAGGTTTCCGTCCAGAACAAAGACCTTCCAGGCTGCGGGCCCTGGCACGTCCGTACCCGCCCACGATTTCCATTGAAATTGCGGAGGTTGTCCACAGGCATCGGCGTGTCGGGGTGCGACACGCCGACGGTCCGCAAGTTCCATTGAAATCGAAGGTTCGATTTCAATGGAACTTGCGGATTCTCTCCGCCGAGGCGGACTCGATGAACGTCTTCGCACCGGCGGTCACCGCCAGCACCGCCAGCACCGGGCGGGTACGGACGTGCCAGGACCCGCAGCCTGGAAGGTCTTTGTTCTGGACGGAAACTTGCGAACCGGATATGGCGCTGGCGCCGACCGAACGGCACAGCCGCCGGTATCGAAACGGTCCACCACCTGGCCAACCTGCCACCCACCTGGGCAACCTGCCACCCACCTTCCCGCCCGAAACTACCTAAACCGGATAGGTCAACCTTGCACACGCCCTGGGGTCAGTGCCTCGCTCGTTGCAGCCTGACCGATGGCCACCCGAGTGTGTCGGGATTTCCCCAATCAGCCGGGGATGCCTGACATGTGATTCGGGAAAACCCCTTGCAGGGCTGGCGATGATGGTCCGTCAGGACACGCGAATCACGGCTTTCCCCTAGCGCATAGGATATGGCCTGGTCGCAGGTGAGGCTGTTCCCGTCCTCGAAAGCAACGTCGAACGCCCGCGAGCCGAGAACCATGCGGGCCTGTTCCTCGCTTGCCCGATGCCGGGCTACGTACGGCGGGAAGCCGAACAGCGGCCTGCCTATCTCGCGCCACAAGGTGTGGCTGGCCCCCAGCAACCGAGCGGCGCTTTCAGCGTCCTGGTCGACCGCGGACCAGGCGAGCAGCTCGATGGATATGGCCATTCCGACCAGGTCGTTGAGCTGCTGCTTGAGCCGTAGGCATTCCCGAGCGTATGAGCTGGCCTGCTCTGCGTTGCCTTCCGTCCAAGCCACGAGGCCCAGCACCCACAGTGCCCAAGAGCCCGACCAGGGAACGCCGTACGCGTCACGCATCGCCAGGCATTCTTCGCAGAGAGCACGAGCCCGCTCGCAGTCACCAAGAAGGAGCACAGTACTGGCCAGAATCGGGCGGCTCACCACGGTCACTGCGCTGGGCTGCCCCGCGGCGTCCTCCCTCGCCAGGGCTTCTTCCAGATACGCCACCGCACGTTGCTGGTTGTCGCGCACGTGCTCGGCGTAGCCGGACACGCACAACGCGGAGGTCAGCTCCACATCGTCTCCGATGCTGCGTGCCAGATCACGACACTCGTCGAGCATGATCAGCGCAGGGCTGGTATCCCCCTGCATGGTGGCGACCCAGGCGTTGGTCCACAACGCCTTCGCCCGCTCCCTGCTCGGTTCCGTCGCTCGCGCAAGCAGGTGATCCAACCAGTAGCGACCCTCCGCGACCCGACCGCCGCCGACCCAGCAGAACCACAGCGCCCCGGCCAACCTCAAGCCGGTCCGCGCCTCTCCGGGCTCGATGAGGCAGAACTCCAGTGCCATTCGCAGGTTCGCATGCTCGGCGTAAATGCGTTCATTCCAGGCCACCTGCTCGGGACCGAACCACTTCGCCTCGGCCCGCTCGGCCAACCAGCTGTAGTGGTCCCGGTGCCGCCGCCGCAGGAGGTCTCCCTCCCCTGACTCGTGAAGCCGCTGCCTCCCGTACTGACGGGTCGGGTCGAGCAACCGGTAACGCGTGCACCCGGCACGGTCCTGCCGGCTGAGGATGGACTTGTCCACCAGTCCGACGACCAGCTCCAGCACGTCCTCTGGCAGCAGCAGCACCTCGTCGGAGCAAACTGCTTCCGCCGTATCCAGGTCGAAATCATCGTCTGTTACTACCTGGAGCAGTACGGGTTGGCTCCTGATGAACAGTTGCTGGCGCACATCCCACCCCCCCCCCCCCCGCCTGCGCCCCTGGATGGGGTAGCCGTGCACCGTGTCCTGGAGTATCTGTCCCGCCCGCAGGATGCGTAGACGCGTGGTTGTCGGTGGTGCGTCGTCAGGAGCGCCCGGACAGGACTGCGTACGGGTGGCCCGTCGGGATCGTTGGGTCGAGTTGCGTGACGACAAGACGGTGTTCGGCGCGCCGGATGACCATCGGGTGGTGTTCACCGCGCAGGTGGTGCAGCTTTTCGCCTGGACACGCCCGTGGAAGCTCAGCGATCCCGTAGAAGGCTACCCGGCGCTGGTCGTGAGCCTGCCCCAACAGTCGGTGCTGTCCCCGGCCTTGGGTGCTTCGAAGAAGCAGGTCGTCGCCCAGGCGCATTCGTACCAGTTGTACAAGGACGCGAGCCTCGTCGTGGCCCGGGTGACGTCAGACGGTTCCGGGATCCGCCTCCGGAATGGGCAGGCGATCGGTTTTGGGGATTTCGCCCGTTTGCTCGAGATTAACAAGGTCGGTAGCGGATGGAACGGCGAAGAAATGTGGACGTTGCTGGCGATTCCCGGCGCGTCCTATGCGCTGCTGTCAGAGGTGCTGAGGGTCGTTAACGGGCCGGTATTGGCGACCATTTCACACGTGTGCAAGACCCCGGACGGGCGCCTGCTTACTGGGGTTTACGAACGGCAAAGCGGTGGTCGCCTTCGATTCCGTCCCGGCACACAGGGGTGGATCGAGTTCGCCAACAACGTAGACGAGCCCGGCCGGTTTACTGGTAAGTTTGATCTGGGCGAGGCGTTGATGGATTCCCGGACCAGATCTTTGCCCGACGATCCTGCGGAGGTTTATCGGTACTGGCCCGCACGCGCGGTGCCCGTGCCTGTGGGGTTGCCAGTGGATGCGGTGCGGGTGCCGGTGCCCGTGGATGTGGTTGCTGGACGCGGGTTGGCGGAGTTCGTGCGGGGCGGTGTGGCGGGTTCCACGGGTGGGCCGGTGGTGTTGGTGTCTCTAGGCAATTCGAATGTGGGTGTGGTGGTGTCGTCGGGTCAGGGGTCGGATCTGGCGCGGGGTCTGGGGCGTGTTGTGGTCGCGCTGACGTCGGGGCGGGTTGGGGGCAGGCCACAGTGGACGGTGTTCGGGGCGGATGGTTCGGCTGGGCCGGTGGATGGGTCCGTTGCTGGGGTGCTGACCGGTCTGGCGGAGGCCTCGGCTGGTGTTCCGGCTGGTGCGGCGGCGGATTCAGCGCCGGTGGGGGAGTGGTCGGATTCGGATGTGCGGGGGGAGATTGAGCGGGCAAGGCGGGGGGAGTTGTCCAGTGAGGACAAGGACGTGGCGCGGCGGATTGTGCAGGGCACGCATGACGTTCGGAGGCTGGCTGGTCGGGGCGCTGTCGTGTCGCTGGACGAGGTGGTGGCGTTGGTCGCGGCGAAGCAGCGTGAACTCGGTGATGATCAGCGGGACCGGGTGGTGGAGTTTTCCCGGGCGTTGGCGGGGCGGCTGGGCACGCAGGGCAGCGGGCTGAGTATCCAGGCCGGGGCCGGGCCGGTGGGTCAGGCTGGGCGTTCGGGGGAGTCGGCGGCGGGGTTGGGGTCGGGTCAGCACACCAGCGGTGGTGGGCCTTCACAGTCGGGTGCTGCGGTGCCGGTGGAGGACACCACGAGCGGTGCAGATCAGCGGGAGCCGGAGGAGCAGGCTGCGCCGACTGAGGCTGATGTTCGAGTGGATCGGTCGCGGGGGTCTGTGGTGCCGATGAGTTTCCGTTCCGATGGGGTGTGGATCTGGCCGGATATCGTCTGTTACTACCTGGAGCAGTACGGGTTGGCTCCTGATGAACAGTTGCTGGCGCACATCCGCGACGCCGACCGCCCGCCCGCGCCCCTGGATGCGGTAGCCGTGCACCGTGTCCTGGAGTATCTGTCCCGCCCGCAGGATGCGTAGACGCGTGGTTGTCGGTGGTGCCGCCTCCGGAATGGGGAGGTGATCGATTTTGGGCTGTTCACCTGGTTTCTCGGGCAGTACCAAGTCGGATACGGATTCTACGACGAAGAAAAGTGGACGGTGCTGGCGATTTCCCGCGCTCCCGGTGCGCTGCTGACAGAGGTGCTGGCGGGAGTTAACGGGCCAGTATTGGCGACTATGTCGGACGTGTACAAGACCCCGGACGGGCGTCTGCTTACTGGGGTTTACGAACGGCAAAGCGATGGTCGCGTTCGATTCTGTCCCGTCAGAGATGGGTGGATCGAGTTCACCAACAACGAAGACAATCCCAGCCTGGCTGTGCCCGGCCGGGCTACTGGTAAGTATGATCTGGGCGAGGCGTTGATGGATTCCAGGGCCAGGCTTTTGGCTGGCGATCCTGCTGAGGTTTATCGGTATTGGACCGTACGTGGATCGGGGTCGTGATGGATGGTGTGTTCGATGAGCTTGGAGGGACGATGAGGGGTACGGACGTGTCCGTTGGTGATGAGCGTGTGGCCGGGATGCATGATGTGTTGCTGGGGCTTGCCGGCCGGGTGCCGGATGAGTTCCTCGCGACGGTTCGGCAGCAATTGGCGGAGGGTGGGATCGGCCAGGTTGCTGAGTCGGTGTGTCAGGAGTTGGCTGCGGGTGGTGTGGCGCTGAGTTTCCGGGAGATGGGGGTGCTGGCCGAGTTGTTGCCGGGTTCTGCGATTTCGACGTTCAGCCGTATCCCGATCGGTGATGAGCAGCGGGTTCTGGCGTGGCATTTCACCGGCGCGCCAAGCGAGCCGGTGGGTGTCGATGATGCGGGGGTGGCGGGGTTGGTGGCGGTGTTGTCGGGTACCGCTGGTGCTCGGGGGTTGTGGTGTGTGTGGCGTGGTCCGGTCAGTGGTCGGGGGCCGTGGTTGCCGGTGTATGTGGTGGAGGCGGGAGGTGGTGTTGATCTGGTTGGGTTGACGGGTCGGCTTCAGCGGGTGTTGGTGGTGGCGGGTTCGGGTGTGCCGCGGGTGGAGGTGGTGGTGTCGGGTGGTGAGGTGCCGGTGTATCAGCGGGCGGCGCGGTCTTATGGCCGGTTGGTGTGGGCGGCGTCTGAACCTGTCGGGTTGCAGTTGGCGCGTGTCTTTGATGGTGTGGATGAGGCCGGGGAGTCGGTGTTTGAGGAGGATCATCCGCGGCTGGTTGATGTGGTGGAGCGGGACCGGGTGCTGGATTATCTTCGTGCCGGGACGGTGGTTCTGGATACGGATTCCACGATGGATGATGTGGTGGATCGGTCGCGGGGGTCTGTGGTGCCGATGAGTTTCCGTTCCGATGGGGTGTGGATCTGGTGTGCAATTCCGTCCCAGCAACGGTGGGTGGATGGAACTCACCGACGACAACCAGTTCGGGCAGTTTACTGGTAAGGCTGATCTGGGCGAGGCGTTGACGGACTCCAGGACCAGACTTTATGACGAACCCGCGGAGGCTTATCGGTACTGGCCCACACGCGGACCGGAAAACCCGCACCTGCCGGAGAGCGCGACGACGACGGAAACAGCACCGGCGGGGGGGGGGGCGGACTCGGATGTGCGGGGGGAGATTGAGCGGGCGAGGCAGGCTGTGCCGGTGATTTACCAGCGAGCGGACGGTAGTGCGCATGTGATCGCTGCGGTGCATAGCGGATACCGCGATGGGCGTGGGGTGGTGGATCTGCTGGATCCGCAGAAGGGCGAGGTCGCTGAGAAAGCCGATGTTTCCGCGGTGGCGGGGATGTGGGTGATTCCGGTGTCGGAGGTGCCCGGTGGTTCCGGGCTGCGAAGCATGGGCTGGGGGGCTGGGTTGCCCGCCGAGGTGGCGGGTCCGAAACGTCAGTCTGGTGCGGAGTTGACGGGGCGGGCGCAGCTGGCTAGGGAGGAGGCTGAGGGGCCGGGTTTGCGGGTTGCGGAGTTGCGGGAGTCGCTGGAGCAGGCTGAGTCTGACCTGGCTTCATTTGAGGGTTTGCCGGGGTGGGACGAGATGTCGCGGGCGGAGTTCGAGAGGTTGCCGATGTTCGATCAGGTTATGCGGAGGGATTGGGAGGAGGCGCGGGGGCGTGTCGAGGCGTTGCGGGCGGAGTTGGCCGGGATGGTGGATGACGAGGGCGAACCGGCCGGGGAACAGGTGGGTGAGTCTGGGCAGGGACGGGCTGCGGGATTCGTGCCGGCCGAGATTGCGACGTTGGCCGAGGTGACGGGTCGAATGGAGCGGCATTTGAGGGCGATGCCGCCGGAATTCAATCCGAATCATGCGCGTGAGAACGTCGAAAATGCGAAGCAGTGGGTGCAGCAGGGGGAGTGGACTCCAGCGGAGTTGCAGACGGTTGAGTCGAGCTTGCGGGCGATACAGGCGGAGGAGAGGAGGTTGAACAAAGCTCGGTGGGCGAAGGTGCGTGAGGTGTATGTGCAGGCGGGGCAGGCGATTGCGCAGGGGCGTGTTCCGGTCACGTATTTCGAGGGCGGTGTGCCTGGTGGGGTGAGCTCTCGGTCGGACGTGCGTCTGGGATTCGAGGTCGAGTTCAAGCTCCCGGGCGATCATTTCGATGAGCGGGTCGAAAGTCTGGGGGCGGAGCTCGAACGAGAGGGGCTGGTGGATTGGCGGACCGCCCACGGCTCGAAACTGGTTCGTAAGAGCGATGCTGTGGAGATTTTGGCTAACGGTAAGTGGGCGTTGCTCGATGAGTGGGAGCCTTTCGAGGTGGAGGCGACATCGCCGATCCTGCGTAATGACACTAAGCGGCCCGTCAGGGAGCAGGTGTGGCCCAGTATGGAGAAGTTGCTGAGCGTGGTACGGGGGCAGGGCGGTTATGGCTCGGAGTCCGGGGGGCACATCAATGTCAGTTTTGAGTGGCAGTTGACCCC
>NZ_GL877879.1:1805935-1823072 GCF_000194155.1 Saccharopolyspora spinosa NRRL 18395 | reverse complement strand
ATTTGAGGACGATCGGCTTGAGTTTCGGTTGTGGGCTGGGGACGCGGGTGAGCTGACCGGGAATCCTGCGTTGTGGCAGGTGCGGGCCGAGTTGAGTGCGGCGATGATGCTGGCAGGCACCGATCCGGCGATCTACCGGGAGCTGGATCGGCTGATGGCTGATCCGGATCTGCTGGGTTATGACGACCAGACCAGGAGCGAGACGGTCTGGCTGGAGAAGCTGGCGGAGTTCCTGGCGTTGTTGCCGCTGAGCGAGGGCGGGCCGGCGTAGGTGGTGCAGCTTTTCGCCTGGACACACCCGTGGAAGTTGACTGGTAGCGTTAAGGACCTCCCGACGCTGGTCGTGGGCCTGCCTGAACAGTCGCTGCTGTTCCCGGCCCCGGGTGCTTCGAAGGCGCAGGTCGTCGCCGAAGCACACTCCTACCAGTTGTACAAGGACGCGAACCTGGTCGTGGCCCGGATGGGGCCGGACGGTGACGGGATTCTCCTCCTGAACGGTGAGGAGATCGGTTTCGATGAGTTCGCAAATTGGCTCGGGCACCTCCGTGTCGGACGGAATCGCGATTTGTGGACGGTGCTGGCGATTCCCGGCGCTCCCGCTGCGCTGCCGGCAGAGGTGGTCGATGTCGTTGAAGGACCGGTATTGACGACGGTGGAGCAGGTGCACAAGACCCCGGACGGGCGTCTGCTCGCCGGCGTTTACGAAACGGATCAAACCGGTCGCGTGCAATTCCGTCCCAGCAACGGTGGGTGGATGGAATTCAAGACGAGGGACGAGGGGGTCTGGCTGGAGAAGCTGGCGGAGTTCTTGGAGTTGTTGCCGCTGAGCGAGGCCGGGCAGGCGCAGGTGGTGCAGCTTTTCGCCTGGACACGGCCGTGGATGGTGACTGGTGACGCTGCCGGGCACTCGGCGCTGGTGGTGGGTCTGCCCGAGCAGTCGGTGTTGTTCCCGGGTCCGGGTGTGTCGAGGGCGCAGGTCGTCGCGGAGGCGCACTCGTATCAGTTGTACAAGTACGCGAGCCTGGTCGTGGCCGGGTTGGCGCCGGACGGTAACGGGATTGTCCTGCGGGATGACGTTATCGATTTCGAGAGTTTCGCTGGGTTGCTCAAGAAGCGCATGGTCGGGCGGGGCAATGATCTGTGGACGTTGCTGGCGATTCCTGGTGCTCCGGCTGCGTTGCTGGCAGAGGTGCTCGATGCCGTTGAGGGACCGGTACTGGCGACGGTGGAGCAGGTGTTCAAGACCCCGGACGGGCGTCTGCTCGCGGGTGTTTAATTTCGAGGGCGGTGTGCCTGGTGGGGTGAGCTCTCGGTCGGACGTGCGTCTGGGATTCGAGGTCGAGTTCAAGCTCCCAGACGGAAATTTCGATGCGCGGGTCAACAGCCTGGGTGCGGAGCTCGAACAAGCGGGGCTCGTGGATTGGCGGACCGATCACGGCTCGAAGCTGCTGGGCGTGTTCGATAAGGCTGCTGCCGCGGCGATTGCGGCCAATGGTAGGTGGGCGCTGATCAAGGAGGGGGAGCGTTTCGAGGTGGAGGAATGACCGTGGTGACGGTGTGTGGCCCGGTATGGAGAAGTTGCTGAGCGCGGTGCGGCGGCAGGGCGGTTTTGGCTCGGAGTCAGGGGGGCATATCAATGTCAGTTTCGACTGGCCGTTGACCCCTCGGGAGTACGTGCGTGTGGCGCAGGTCGCGAAGGCCTTCGAGGCGTTGCTTTTCCGGTTGGGCAACGTTGCAGGCAGCGACGGGTCGCAGCAACGCAAGGTCGGCTATGCGGCGCCGGTTTCGTTCCCGTCGGATCCGTACACAGTGGACGATATCGGCGAGGATGACGACTCGTACGACCCCGTTCCCGACCCGGGTGACAAGCAAACCGCAGTTCGTTTTGAGGTCTTTGGGGCCGAGGGTGATCGGCTTGAGTTTCGGGTGTGGGCTGGGGACGCGGGTGAGCTGACCGGGAATCCTGCGTTGTGGCAGGTGCGGGCCGAGTTGAGTGCGGCGATGATGCTGGCCGGCACGGATCCGGGGATCTACCGGGAGCTGGATCGGTTGATGGGTGATCCGGATCTGCTGGGTTATGACGACCAGACCAGGGACGAGGAGGTCTGGCTGGAGAAGCTGGCGGAGTTCCTGGAGTTGTTGCCGCTGAGCGAGGCCGGGCAGGCGCAGGTGGTGCAGCTTTTCGCCTGGACACGCCCGTGGAAGCTCAGCGATCCCGTAGAAGGCTACCCGGCGCTGGTCGTGAGCCTGCCCCAACAGTCGGTGCTGTCCCCGGCCTTGGGTGCTTCGAAGAAGCAGGTCGTCGCCCAGGCGCATTCGTACCAGTTGTACAAGGACGCGAGCCTCGTCATGGCCCGGATGACGTCAGACGGTTCCGGGATCCGCCTCCGGAATGGGCAGGCGATCGGGAGTTCGCAAATTGGCTCGGGCACCTCCGTGTCGGACGGAATCGCGATTTGTGGACGGTGCTGGCGATTCCCGGCGCTCCCGCTGCGCTGCCGGCAGAGGTGGTCGATGTCGTTGAAGGACCGGTATTGACGACGGTGGAGCAGGTGCACAAGACCCCGGACGGGCGTCTGCTCGCCGGCGTTTACGAAACGGATCAAACCGGTCGCGTGCAATTCCGTCCCAGCAACGGTGGGTGGATGGAATTCACCGAGGAAAACCCGCTCGGCGAGTTTACCGGTAAGGCTGATCTGGGCGAGGCGTTGATGGTTTCCAGGACCAGGCGTTTTCCTGACGATCCTGCTGAGGTTTATCGGTATTGGACCGTACGTGGATCGGGGTCGTGATGGATGGTGTGTTCGATGAGCTTGGAGGGACGATGAGGGGTACGGACGTGTCCGTTGGTGATGAGCGTGTGGCCGGGATGCATGATGTGTTGCTGGGGCTTGCCGGCCGGGTGCCGGATGAGTTCCTCGCGACGGTTCGGCAGCGGTTGGCGGAGGGTGGGACCGGCCAGGTTGCTGAGTCGGTGTGTCAGGAGTTGGCTGCGGGTGGTGTGGCGCTGAGTTTCCGGGAGATGGGTGTGCTGGCCGAGTTCTTGCCGGGTTCTGCGATTTCGACGTTCAGCCGTATCCCGATCGGTGATGAGCAGCGGGTTCTGGCGTGGCATTTCACCGGCGCGCCAAGCGAGCCGGTGGGTGTCGATGATGCGGGGGTGGCGGGGTTGGTGGCGGTGTTGTCGGGTACCGCTGGTGCTCGGGGGTTGTGGTGTGTGTGGCGTGGTCCGGTCAGTGGTCGGGGGCCGTGGTTGCCGGTGTATGTGGTGGAGGCGGGAGGTGGTGTTGATCCGGTGGGGTTGACGGGTCGGCTTCAGCGGGTGTTGGTGGTGGCGGGTTCGGGTGTGCCGCGGGTGGAGGTGGTGGTGTCGGGTGGTGAGGTGCCGGTGTATCAGCGGGCGGCGCGGTCTTATGGCCGGTTGGTGTGGGCGGCGTCTGAACCTGTCGGGTTGCAGTTGGCGCGTGTCTTTGATGGTGTGGATGAGGCCGGGGAGTCGGTGTTTGAGGAGGATCATCCGCGGCTGGTTGATGTGGTGGAGCGGGACCGGGTGCTGGATTATCTTCGTGCCGGGACGGTGGTTCTGGATACGGATTCCACGATCGATGATGTGGTGGATCGGTCGCGGGGGTCTGTGGTGCCGATGAGTTTCCGTTCCGATGGGGTGTGGATCTGGCCGGACATCGTCTGTTACTACCTGGAGCAGTACGGGTTGGCTCCTGATGAACAGTTGCTGGCGCACATCCCACCCCCCCCCCCCCCGCCTGCGCCCCTGGATGCGGTAGCCGTGCACCGTGTCCTGGAGTATCTGTCCCGCCCGCAGGATGCGTAGACCCGTGTTGTTGGGGATGGGGCCGAGCGGTGTGTCGGGGGGACGTCCGTTCCGCCCGGTCGCGCGGCTCGATGCCACCGTGGGTGGGGGAGGTCGCGGCATCGGGCCGGGGCTTCAGAGCGTGGGAAGGCGCTGGATGATTCGGTTTTAGAGTTCGATGCGGTCGTCTACATCGCATATGTTTTCCACCCGGCCGAAGGCCCAGTCACCATGTGGTGACTGGGCTTTCATGCTGAAGAAGGTTGTGCACGTCATCAGGAGGTTCCGTACCGGTGCTCGCGCACACTCATTGAGAGCGCGGGAGTCTCGCGCTTACGGGTTCGCCCTCCAGATCTGGTGTGCCTTCGTTGACGTTCAGCCATCGGGGACGTCTCTACGGTTCGAGGGAGGCCTAGTAGTCCGGGCGGGCAGGTTTGCCTGACCTTCGGGTAAGCGGCTTGGAGAGGGAGTGCGGGCGGGCTCATAATGCGCTGGAAATGGTCTGGCGGGGTGAGGATGCGCGGCATGAACGAGCTCGCGGAGCGGGCACGCTCCTGGTTGCAGGACACTTATGGTCCGCGTGGGGTGGGGCGTGATGTTGTCGCGGTGACGCCGGGACAGGGCGGGCGTGGGCCGCAGTGGACGGTGTTCGGTGCGGATGGTTCGGCGAGGCCGGTGGCCGGGCCCGGTGCTTCGGTGCCGGTCGGCGGGCATGGGGGTGTGGCTGGTCTGGCGGATGCCTCGGCTGCTGTTCCGGTTGGTCCGGCGGGGTCGGGACGAGCGGTGGTGTCGGGTTGTTGTGTTGGAGAAGTTGACGGAGCAGGGGCGCCTGACTGAGGAGCAGGAGGCGGAGCTGGCGGAGCTCCGGTCGAAGGTGGCGGGGCGGAAGAAGAAGGACCAGGAGGTGACGGAGACCGGGGCGGGTGGCCCGGTGGCTGATCGGAGTGCAGGGCCGAAGGGGGTATTGGAGCAGGCTGGGGCTGAATGGGACGGGTGGTCGGTTGGGGATGTTGATGTCGATGGGTCGGTTGATGAGGTGGTGGGGGATCCAGGTGGGGAGGGGCGGGATGCGGTGTCGTCGTCCGTTTTGGGTGGGGATGGGCAGGTGTTTTCACGGGTGTTGGCGGAGCGGCTGGGCACGGAGGGGAGCGGTCTGAGCATCCGGGCCGGGGCCGGGCCGGCGGGTCAGGTGGGGCGTCTGGGGGAGTCCGAGGCGGGGTGGGGATCGGGTCGGTTCACCAGCGGTGGGCTTTCGGGGTGGGGTGCTGCGGTGCCGGTGGATGACACCGCGGGCGGTGTCGCGGGTCAGCGGGGGCCGGGGGAGCAGGCTGCGCCGACTGAGGTTGAGATTCGTGCGCGGATTGCGGCTCTGCAGGATGCGGTGGAGTTGATTGAGGCGCAGGAGGCAGGGTTGGAGATGGTGCGGGAGCGGGATGAGGATGGGCAGGCGTTGCGGGAGTCGGTGAAGGTGTTGCGTGCCGAGCTGGCGGTGCTGCAGGCCGGGTTGGCCAAGTTCGTGCCGGCTGGGATTGCGAGGTTGGCTGAGGTGGCGGGTCGGTTGGAGCGGCATTTGCGGACGATGCCGCCGGAATTCGATCCGAACGGTGTGCGTGAGTACGTCGAAACTATGAAGCAGCGGGTGCACCAGGGACGGTGGACTCCTGCGGAGTTGCAGACGGTTGAGTCGCGTTTGGGCGACATGCTGAGGGTGGAGGGGAGGTTGCGCAGTGCTCGCCGGGCGAAGGTGCGTGAGGTGTATGTGCAGGCGGGGCAGGCGATTGCGCAGGGGCGTGTTCCACGGTGTGCCTGGTGGGGTGAGTTCCCGGCCGGACGTGCGTCTGGGATTCGAGGTCGGGTTCAAGCTCCCGGGCGATGATTTCGATGCGCGGGTCGGCAGTCTGGGGGCGGAGCTCGAACAAGCGGGGCTGGTGGATTGGCGGGCCGCTCAGGGTTCGAAGCTGCTGGGTGTGGTCGATAAGGAGGCTGCCGGGGCGATTGTGGCCAGTGGCAGGTGGGCGTTGATCAAGCAGGGGGAGCGTTTCGAAGTGGAGGCGACATCGCCGATCCTGCGTAATGACCGTGGTGACGGTGTGTGGCCCGGCATGGCGAAGTTGCTGAGTGCGGTGCGGCGGCAGGGCGGTTATGGCTCGGGGGCAGGGGGGGATATCAATGTCAGTTTCGACTGGCAGTTGACCCCTCGGCAGCTCGTGCGTGCGTTGCAGATCGTGAAGGTCTTCGAGGCGTTGTTCTTCCGGTTGGGCAATGTTGCAGGTGGTGACGGGTCGAGGCAACGCGGCATCGCGCATGCTGGGCCGGTTCCGCTCCCACCGGATCCGTACACTGTGGACGAATATGGTGAAAGTTCCGACTCGTACCATCCCGTTCATGACCCGGAGGACAGGTATCGTGCGGTGCGTGTGGAGGCCTCTGGGGCCGAGGGTGATCGGCTCGAGTTCCGGGGTTGGGCTGGGGACGCGGGTGAGCTGACCGGGAATCCCGCGTTGTGGCAGGTGCGGGCCGGGGTGAGCGCGGGGATGATGCTGGCAGGCACCGATTCGGCGATGGGGCTGGGCGGTTATGGCTCGGAGTCAGGGGGGCACATCAATGTCAGTTTTGAGTGGCAGTTGACCCCTGTGCAGTACGTGCGGGTGGCGCAGGTCGCGAAGGTCTTCGAGGCGGGTCGATCCGAAGGCTGCGTAAGAACGTCGAACGCTCGAAGAGAATGGTACGGCAGGGACACTGGACTTCAGCCGATCTGCAGACCGCCGACGCGAGGTTGCCCGGGGTGCGGAAAGCGGAGAGGGCGTTGCACGATATCCGCCTCGCGAAGGTGCGTGAGGTGTATGAGCAGGCCAAGCAGGCGATAGCGCAGGGGTATGTTCCGGTCGTCTATTTCAACGACGGCGTGCCCGGTGGGGTGAGCTCCCGGCCGGACGTGCACGATATCCGCCTCGCGAAGGTGCGTGAGGTGTATGAGCAGGCCAAGCAGGCGATAGCGCAGGGGTATGTTCCGGTCGTCTATTTCAACGACGGCGTGCCCGGTGGGGTGAGCTCCCGGCCGGACGTGCGCCTGGGATTCGAGGTCGAATTCAAGCTCCCCGCCGGGGATTTCGGTTACCGGGCCAGCAGTCTGGGGACGGTGCTCGAACAAGAGGGGCTGGTGGACTGGAAGGCACAAGGCTCGCAGCTGATTGGTAAGGAGGCTGCCAAGGCGATGGCGGCCAGTGGCAGGTGGGCGTTGATCAAGGAGGGGCCGCCGTTCGAGGTGGAGGCGACGTCACCGATCCTGCGTAATGACGGTCATGGCACTGTGTGGCCCAGCATGGAGAAGTTGCTGAGCGCGGTACAACGGCAGGGCGGTTATGGCTCGGAGTCAGGGGGGCACATCAATGTCAGTTTTGACTCAGCCGAAGGCGGCGCAGCGGGGACGGAAGAAGAAGGACCGGGAGGTGATGGAGACCGGGGCGGGTGCGGCCCCGGTGGCGGGGCGGGATGAGCGGATTGCCGCACCCGACGGGGTATCGGAGTGGACTGAAACTGATCAGGACGGCCGGGACGCGTGTTCGGCTGACTTCGATCTCGGTGCACGGATTGAGCAGGCGGAGGCCGATTCAGCAGTGTCGCGGCATGCGGATGCGGGAGGTGCCGGGGCGATGTTGGGCGAGGGCGCTGTCGGGGACGTTCCCGTGACCGCGTTGCCCCCGTTCCTGGGCCAGGATGCCGGGGACAATGCGGGTGCCGGAGGTGCTGGGGCGGTCGCCACGGTTTCCTCCCCGACTACCACGACGGGGTGGGCTCCGTTGCGTTGTTTGGAGTCGATGGGCCTGGCGGGATGTCTGCGGGAGACCGTGGTGGGCAAGTGGGTCTGCTGGAGCCGCCTGCGATTGCGGCGTTGGCCGAGCTGACGGGTCGGATGGAGCGGCATTTGAACGCGATGCCGCCGGATGTCGATCCTAGGGGCGTGCGTAAGAACGTCGAACGCGCGAAGAGAATGGTACGGCAGGGATACTGGACTTTAGCCGATGTGCAGACCGCCGAGGCGAGGTTGCCCGGGGTGCGGAAAGCGGAGAGGGCGTTGCACGATATCCGCCTCGCGAAGGTGCGTGAGGTGTATGAGCAGGCCAAGCAGGCGATAGCGCAGGGGTATGTTCCGGTCGTCTATTTCAACGACGGCGTGCCCGGTGGGGTGAGCTCCCGGCCGGACGTGCGCCTGGGATTCGAGGTCGAATTCAAGCTCCCCGCCGGGGATTTCGGTTACCGGGCCAGCAGTCTGGGGACGGTGCTCGAACAAGAGGGGCTGGTGGACTGGAAGGCACAAGGCTCGCAGCTGATTGGTAAGGAGGCTGCCAAGGCGATGGCGGCCAGTGGCAGGTGGGCGTTGATCAAGGAGGGGCCGCCGTTCGAGGTGGAGGCGACGTCACCGATCCTGCGTAATGACGGTCATGGCACTGTGTGGCCCAGCATGGAGAAGTTGCTGAGCGCGGTACAACGGCAGGGCGGTTATGGCTCGGAGTCAGGGGGGCACATCAATGTCAGTTTTGACTGGCAGTTGACCCCTGTGCAGTACGTGCGGGTGGCGCAGGTCGCGAAGGTCTTCGAGGCGGTGCTTTACTGGTTGGGCAACGTTGCAGGCGGCGACGGGTCGAAGCAACGCAACGTCACGTTCGCTGGGCCGATTCCGCTTCCGTCGGATCCGTACACAGTGGACGACGACACCGGAGCCTACGGGTACCGATCCCTTCCCAATCTGAACGACAGGAATCGTGCGGTGCGTTTTGACGGCCTCGGATTTGAGGGCGATCGGCTCGAGTTCCGGGGTTGGGCTGGGGACGCGGGTGAGCTGACCGGGAATCCAGCGTTGTGGCAGGTGCGGGCCGAGCTGAGCGCGGCGATCATGCTGGCCGGCACCGATCCGACGATCTACCGGGAGCTGGATCGGCTGATGGCTGATCCGGATCTGCTGGGCTATGACGACCAGATCAGGGACGAGGGGGCCTGGCTGGAGAAACTGGTGGAGTTCCTGGAGTTGTTGCCGCTGAGCGAGGCCGGGCAGGCGCAGGTGGTGCAGCTTTTCGCCTGGACACGCCCGTGGAAGTTGACTGGTGACACTGCCGGCCACTCGGCGCTGGTCGTGGGCCTGCCCGAACGGTCGGTGTTGTTCCCGGTCCCGGGTATGTCCAAGGCGCAGGTCGTCGCCCAAGCGTACTCGTACCAGTTGTACAAGAAGACGCGCCTTGTCGTGGCTTGGTTGAGCCCGGACGGTGACGGGATCCTCCTCCGGAATAACGTCATCGACTTCGCGGAGTTCGCCAATTTACTCAAAATGCGCCACGCCGGATGGCGACACGACGAGTGGACGGTGCTGGCGATTCCCGGTGGTGCTCGCCACGGTGAACTGCTGGAACTGGTTCTCGGAGTCGTTGAAGGACCGGTACTGGTGACTGTGGACGACTTGTACAAGACCCCCGACGGGCGTCTGCTCACCGGCGTTTACGAGTTGGATCAAACTGGTGGCGTTCAATTCCGCCCCAGCATCAGCGGATGGACGGAGTTCACCCCCGAAAACCGGTTCGGCCGGGTTACTGATCGAGCTGATATGGGCGAGGCGTTGTTGGATTCCCGCATCAGACGTTCTGGCGAACCCGCGGAGGTCTATCCGTACTGGTCCACACGCGGATCAGGGGCGTGACGGATGACGGGGTCGACCAACCCGAGGTGACGACGACGCGGGACAGAACACGACTGCACTGACCAGCGCGTCCCGCCCACCGAGCGTCCATTTCTTGTGCCAGCGGTGGACATTCTGTCGCGAGGTTTCCAGCAACCGCGCGACCTCGGCCGGTGCGAAGCCCTGCCCGCCCCTGGGCTCGCCTCAGAATTGGTGTGAACTGCTGCCACAGCGGGCAGGCAACGGCACTGCCCATCCGGTCATAGCTGGGACTTTGGTCCCCGATGTACGCGGTGGGAGCGACAACTTGGGAGCATTTTGGGAGGATCGATGTACGGTGAACTCCATCTAGGGTCTGTTTCAGATGTCAGAGCCACTCGTTGATAGACGCGATGACCACCGTGGCCAGAAAAACGGGAAAGAAGCGCGAAGTATCGCCAGAGGTTAAGGGCTGCTGCCGATCGTGTTGTGGTGTTGGAGGAGTTGGCGGGGCGGGGGGAGTTGGTTGAGGAGCAGGCGGTGGAGCTGGCGGCACTCCAGCCGAAGGCTGCGCAGTGGAAGCAGCAAAAGAAGGAAAAGGACGCGAAGTATCGCCAGGCGAGTAAGGCTGCCGTCGGCCGTGTTGTGGTGTTGGAGGAGTTGGCGGGGCGGGGGGAGTTGACTGAGGAGCAGGCGGCCGCAGCCAGGGCTGGGGATCCGGGTTGCCCACCGAGGTGCGTAGCCAGGGCTGGGGATCCGGGCTGCCCACCGAGGTGACGGGGAAAGCCGGCCCGAAAGGGGCGAAGAGGACACGAGCGGAGACCGGTGAGAGTTCCAGTGGGGCCAAGCGGCGGAAGGTGACAGCAGCCGCAGCTGGGATTGACCCCGGCAGTCCGGGCAATGACGAGAGTGAGCTGCTCACCCCGACCGATCAGCCAGTACAGCAGGACGAACGGGAGGCGGAACGGAGACAGAAAAACAGGGCAGATAGCGCGAAGCGGTACCAGGCGATAAAGGCCGAAGCCGATCGGGTTGCGGAGTGGCAAAGAACGCGAAGCATCGCCAGGGGTTAAGGGCTGCCGCCGATCGGGTTGCGGAGTTGGAGGAGTTGGCGGGGCAGGGGTCTTTGACTGAGGAGCAGGCGGCGGAGTTGGCGGAGCTCCAGCCGAAAGTGGCGAAGCAGAGACAGCAAAACAGGGAAGCTAAGGCGAAGCAGTACGCGGCGAGAAGGGCTGTCGCCGATCGGGTTGTGGTGTTGGAGGAGTGGGACCGCTGACTGAGGAGCAGGAGGCGGAGTTGGCGGCGCTCCAGCTGAAGGTGGCGCAGCAGAAGCAGCAAAACACGGAAACTAACGCGAAGCAGTATCAGGCGAGAAGGGCTGCCGCCGAACGTGTTGTGGTGTTGGAGGAGTTGAAGGGGTGCGGGCTGCTGACGGAGGAGCTGGCGGCGGAGCTGGCGGAGCTCCAGCCGAAGGCAGAGCAGGTCGGGTCCGATTGCGGGCGTGGTGGCAGGTGGGCAGCAGGATGCAATGGTGCTAGGTGAGTTGGGGGAGTGGACTGGGGCTGGGCAGGGCGAACAGGACGCGGGGTCGGCTGACGTCGATCTCGATGGGTGGCTTGATCGGGCGTTGCGGGAGTTTGATGAGGGTACGGCGGATGCGGTGGAGGGTGCGGTGGATGCTGGCGTGATGGTCGGAGGATCCTGCTTACGAGGAGTCACGACCGCGTTGACCGCGTTCCTGCGACAGGATGCTGGGGAGGGTGCGGCGGATGCTGGGGAGTCGGGTTGAGGGCGTGAGGCGGAGGGGCTGGGTATCGGCAGAACGCGCCCGTTCGTGACGACTCCCAACTCATCCCAGCGTGATGCTGAATGCCGTGGACATGGCCTCGAAAGCGCGATCGAGCTCATGCGCGAACTCGGCGGACTCGTCTCTTAACCAGGCGTGCCAGGCCAGTTCCAAAGCCGCGCCTGCTGCGGCGGCAACCGCGCGAGCCGCAAAAGGATCAGAGATCCGTTCACCAAGCGCGTCCGCCAGTTCTGTCCACTCTTTGACATTCATCGAGACGAGACGGGCCCGGAGCGGGGCCGCCTCGGCGATCAGGTGGCGACGCCGGCGCAGCACAGCCGGATTGGCGTCGACCGCCTCGGCCAACGGGGCGAATGCGCGCCGAAGAGTGCTCCAGGCGGTGGAGCCCGCCTCGGCGTCGACCGCACGAAAGCAATCCGTGACGGACATCGGAACCACTCTCGCTGCGGAGACGAGGGCGTCCTCCTTCGACCCGAAATAGCGGAAGAACGTGGCACGAGAGACGCCGATACCTTGCGCGATCTGCTCCGCGGTCGCGTGATCGAACCCGACCTCAGCCACATAGTCCATAGCGGCGGCGGCGAGCTCCGCGCGCAAGATCTCGCGGCTTCGTGCTCGTACGTTCTGGCCCACGGAAGGCAGTCTATCTAGTGATACTGTCACTCGTATGTGCGACGTTGTCTCGCAGGGAGTGTCGTGCCGGTTTCTGTTCCTCGCTCACCCCGAGGAGGCCTCATCGTCGCCGTTCTCGTCCTCGCGGGCATCAGCGCATCCTTCTCGTGCAAACCATCGTGATCCCCGTTCAAGCGGAGCGCCTGCGGCTGCTTGGGACATCGAGCGCCGGCACACCGTGGGTGATCACGCCCATCGCAGGCAGGCTGGGCGACATCTACGGCAAACGACGCGTCGTCCTGGCATTGCTCGTGTTGTTGGTCGCTGGTGCCGTGATTGGAGCTCTCACGTCGACCCTGGTCCCGGCGATCCTCGCGCGCACTGCAGGCAACGGCCGTTGGCATCATTGCGTTGGGGATCTCGACTCTCCGCGACGCACTGCCGCCGAAGCGGTTGGCACCATCGATCGGCCTGGTCAGCGCGACCCTCGGCAGAACTCCGATTGGCACGTCCTGTTCTGGGGCACCGCCGCAATAGGCACCGCGTGCCTTGTGCTCTGTGTGCTGGTCGTGCCACCCAGCACGCACTCTCCCGGCGAAGATCGACATGGGGCTGGGCAGATGCACGCACACTCGTATGCCTGATCGGCGGCCTCGTGGTCCTGCTCGCGTGGGGATTCTTCAAACTCCGCATCGACAGACCCCATCGTGGACCCGCGAGCCACCCTGCCTCCCCATCGCAATCCTCATCCCGAAACCGATCAAGGATGCCGCAATGCCTGACGAAGCACTTTCCACCCCGGATCCCCTCGGCCCCACCGCAGCACCCACCCCCGACTCCGGCGCGTCGCAGTCCGACACGTACGGTCAGCACCCCGACGGTGCCGAGTTCCAGGTAATCGGGACCGGTGGCCCTGCCGTACTGCTGCTGCCCGGCGGCGCGGAATCGGTGGACGGGTTCTTCCCCGGCCTCGTCGAAGGTCTCACGGCCGTCCCCGGCTGCCGGGTGATCCTGCACGATCGTCCCGGCACCGGCGCGAACACCACCGCCGGAACCCTCGCCGGGGCGAGCGACGCGCTGCATGCAGCGCTGCGACGACACGAGATCGGTCCCGTCGTCGTCATCGGCCAAAGCCTCGGCGGCGCCGTTGCAGCACTGCTGGCCCACGACCATCCCGAAGACGTTATCGGCCTGGTTCTGCTGGACCCGTCCGCCGTGAACGATGTCGCATTCGCGAAGAAGACCGAGCAAGGGGTACGTCGACTCGCCAAGCTGTCCCGAATCCCGATCGTCCGGGGACTCATCGCCGCCCAGTTGACGTCGATAGGCAGACGCATGGCGAAGGACCACGGTCTGCGTCCGGAAATCCGCCTGGCGCTCTTCAAGAACGCCACCGCCGATCTTGGCATGACAAGCCGCGCCGCAGCCGGGCTGGCGGACATCGCCGCGACCTTCGACGAAACGCGACTGCCCCGGGTTCCGGCGGCTGTCGTGACCGCCGACCGTGAACCCGGCGCCCCGATACGGCAGGCACATGCCCGCTTGGCCACCGCACTCGACGTCCCCCTGCTGCAATGGCCGGACTCAACCCACAGCGTCCACCTCACCCACCCAGACGAGGTACTGGACACCTGTCGCATCGTAATTCGGGACGCTGCCGCGTTCATGGAAGACCGAGCGAACAACGGGTGATCGGGGGGCGGATCACAACGGCCCGCCCGGCTGCGTACCCAGCGCTTCGAACGGGTCCAGGAGAAGCTGCGCGATTCCGGTATCGGCGCACTGATCCTGTTCGGCATGAACAACATCCGCTACACCACGGCCACCCACATCGGGAACTGGGCGCGGGACAAGCTATTCCGGTGCCGCACCCCTAGCATGCCCTGCTGTTCGCGCCATCTGGCCAGCCGGTCGGTGGACGCTGTGTCGGTCAAAGAGGTCCGGCCCATCACCGCGAACCGGTTTGGGTAGCGGGCGGCGGCGTCCAGCGCCAAGTCGTTGTGATCGCCTTCCCAGGACGGCGGCACCAGTCCGCACATCGTCGCGTACCGCATCGGCATCCCATACCGCCCGCGACAGCAGGTGCTGCATCCCGTCCGGCATGGCATCCCCGGCGTGTTCGAAATCGTCCAGCAGTTCTTGCGCGGCAAGGCCGACAGCAGCCCCTCCGCAGACAACCTGGTTATTTTTTGCCTTGTGCCACCAGTGCGGCGATCTGGCTGCGCGAGGTGAAGCCGAGCTTGGTGAGGATATGTTCGACGTGGGTTTCGGCGGTGTGCTGCGAGATGACGAGCGTTTCCGCGATCTGCTTGTTGCTCATTCCCTGCGCCACGAGGTCGGCGACTTCCTGTTCGCGTTTCGTCAGTAGGTGTTCAGCCGTTCCCTCTCGGTCGGATTTCCTGCGTGCGGCGGGTTCTCCGAGGAGTTGGGTCGTTACCTGATCGAACGTCAGGTGGGTACCTTTCTTGAAGGCCCGGGCGTATCTCTCTTCGCCGAGGGATTGCCGCACCTGCGCCTGCGTGCGGTCCTGGTACTCGGTGAGGAAGGGGAATTGTGAAAGTGGGCCGCTGCGGTCCCGGCGGAGGGTGTGGGCGGCCCCGGCCAGCTGGGCGGCTTGCTCACTCCGCTCCGTACTCGCCGCGATCCAGCTCATCGTCTCAAGGCAGTTGGCCGCGCAAGTCGTGTCGTCGAAGACGCGTTGTGCGTCCATGCACTGGAGCTCAAAAGCTTCTGCCCGGTCCCAATCTCCTTCGCGCCATGCCGCGAATCCGAGGCCCCACAGGGCCCAGGTCCGGCGCCAAGTCTCGCCGTGGTGCACGCACAGATCCCGCATCTTGGTCCAGTTGGCCATTGCGCGTTCGCCGTCGCCGAGGACCGAGTGACAGATGCCGAGGTTCAGCAGAGCAGAGGCGAGCCAGTCGAGCTCGTCGGAGTCCTGGTGCCGCGCCACGAATTCCTCAAGCAGCACAATGGCGTTGGAAAAGTCGTGTTTCTGCATGGCCGCGACTGCTTCGCACACCTGGTACAGAGTCGCGGACTGCTCCTGGCCAAAGTCCTCGGCCAGCTTCCGGCTTTCTTCAAGAATGCCCTTCGCCGTGGCCAGGTCGTTTTGCATCAGCGCGAGGTAGCTGGCGCTGGCGAGCGCGCGGATCCTCGGCACGCTGGGTTCGACATCGTTGTCCAGCAGGCGGGCGAACCAGCTTCGCCCCTCACTGGTGAGTCCACCGACGCGCCACAAGTCGCGGTAGGCGTCGGCCAGGCGCAGTCCTTGGTGGGATTCATCGGATACGGCGAGGCAGAAGTCAAGCGCAGCGCGAACGTTGGCGTCATTCAGACGTGCCTGTTGGGCCAAATCCAGTTGGGCGGGACCGAACCACCGGCGCCGCGTTTCCTCCGCGAATTTCACGTACCAATCCCGATGCCGCTTCCGAAGTTCCTGCTCTTGCCCGGCCGTGTGCAGCACCTCGCGGCCATATTGCCGGATCGTTTCCAGCAACCGATAACAAGCACCGGTTTCCCGCGCATCGCGGATAACGATGGACTTGTCCACCAACCCAGTCAGTGCTGTCAGTATATCGCCTTGCGGCAATGCGGCATCCGCGCACACGGCTTCGACCGCAGCCACGTCACAACTAGCCGCAAAGATCGACATCCGAGCCCACAGAGCTCGTTCGTGCTCGGTGCAAAGAGCAAAACTCCAATCGATCGACGCTCGCAGGGTCTGGTGCCGCGGCAGCGAGCCCCGATTGCCCGAGATCAACACCCGGAACCGGTCGTCGAGACGCCGCAGGAGGTCGTCGGGCGAGAGCACCCGCAGACTCGCCGCGGCAAGTTCAACGGCCAGCGGGATCCCGTCCAGCCGCCGACACAGCCTTGCCACTGCTGGCCCGTTGCGGTCGTCAACTTCGAAGTGCGGTACTGCTGCCGCCGCGCGGTCCTCGAAGAGCCGGATGGCCTCGAATCGACGCAGTTCCTGGGCGGGACATCGCATGTCGTCGGGGGGCACACCAAGAGCCAGTACGGGCAGCACGCGCTCTCCCTGGGTGCGCAACGGTTCGCGGCTGGTGCCGAGAATCCGCAGTCCAGGGCATCGTGTCAGCAACGTAGCCACGAGTTTGGCACACGAATCCAACAGGTGTTCGAAATTGTCCAGCACCAGCAGCGCTCGGCGCTCCCTCAACCGGTCCGCCAGCGTGTCCGCGGTCCATGTCGTGAACTGGTCCCGAATCGCCATCGCCGTAGCGACGGACTGAGGCAGCAGGCGTCCGTCGTCCAAGCTAGCAAGCTCCGCCCAGTAGACGCCGTCGGGAAACGAACGCCGCATTTCCCATGCGGCGCGCATGGCCAGCCGTGTCTTGCCCACCCCGCCCACACCGGTGAGAGTCAACATCCGGGAAGCCGACAATCCGCGCCTGATCTCGCCCAACTCCGTGCGTCGCCCGACGAACGACGTCACTGCGGCTTCTTGCAGGCCCTCTGCTGAGACGAGTGCCATGAATGCCCATCCACGCTGATTTGGCTAGACGCAACAATGTCTAAATGGTACATGTGCCAACCAGCATGTGCGCTTCTCAACCATCACGCGGCATTCCATTCTGCGGACCCGGACAACTTCGCGAAACCGTCCGGGTTCACCCATGCCGTCCGGCACAGCGACACCGTCCACCTCTCCGGTCAGGCCGCGATGGACGGCAGTGGGAAGGTCATCGACGGCGACATCGTCGACCAGCTCCGCCAGGCCCTTTCCAATGTGTTCACGGCCCTGCTGGCGGCCGGCGCTGGACCGGAAGATCTGCTCTCGGGGCGGATCTACCTGACCGGCATCCCCCGGTTACCAGGCGCCCCGGCGTACTGGGCGTGCAACGCATCCAGGTCCCACCAGGACGCGACGGTCTCGGCCAGCGTGGGACCGGCGACGTGCCGGCTGCGGAACAGCTCGGTGTAGCGGCGCAGGCCGGCCCGCTCCAGGGCGTGCGAAACCTCAGACTCCAGGTGCGCGGGAGCCACCCACAGCCCGGGCGCGACAGTGCCCAGGCCGAGCCGGATCAGTCGGCTGCGCAGCCGGTGGCGCTGGTCGCGGGCGCTTTCCGGCACCGAGAACGCGACCAGCAGCCAGCCCTCGCCGAGCTGGGCCCGGCGGCGGGTGAAGATCCGTTCGTCGCCCTCGTGTCTCTCCCGGTTGGGGTGATCGTTTTGGCAGGATGGTCGGGTGACGTTGGGACGTGCGCCTCGCCAGACCGACTTGCTGCGGTCGACCGTG
>NZ_GL877879.1:1728804-1804920 GCF_000194155.1 Saccharopolyspora spinosa NRRL 18395 | reverse complement strand
TAAGGATGAGGATCGGGCGGCGGTGTATGGGGATGCGGCCTACGGTGCGGGCGAGTTGCTGGAACGGCTGGACGAGACCGACATCCACAATGGACTGAAGGTGCAGCCGCCGGCGGCGGTGAAAGGTCATTTCCCGAAGGACCGCTTCGACATCGACCTCGATGCGCAGACCGTGACCTGCCCGCCGGGCACACCGCGCCCATCCGCGCCCGCGAGCGTCACGCCGGAGCGGCCAGCTTCGGCGCCGCCTGCGCGGCCTGCCCACTGGCCGCACAGTGCACCACCGCGAAGACCGGCCGCACGATCACCGTCAGTGCCCACGAGGCCGCGCTGCAAGCCGGGCGGGCGCGTCAAACCGACCCCGCCTGGCGGGCCGACTACCGCGCCACCCGCCCCAAAGTCGAACGCAAAATCGCTCATCTCATCCCCCCCCGCCACGGCGGGCGCCGGGCCCGCGTCCGAGGACTGCTGAAAACAGCCGCCGACTTTTCACTGCTGGCCGCCGCGGTCAACCTCGCACGCCTCGGCATCCTCGGGATCGCCCGCACGGCGACCGGATGCCCCCCCCCCCCCGCCTGACCAGGCCCCAGCGGGCCCGCCAAGACACGCACGAGCCCCCCGGTCAGGGCATACCGGCAACGATCACGCCCGAGTCCCGCCACACCGCCGAACCCGATCGATGAGAACCCGCGACCACACCGACCCGCTCAACAAACACAGAACAGATCAAGCCCCCACAAACCCCGTTCGACACCAGCCACCTAGCGACGGTCGTCACGGGGAAATCTTACGGGCGGGTGTCAGTACGCAGCCCACGCGGCAGGTGCGCGTCGACCGGGGCCGTGGGCGCCGGTCATCCGACGCCCCCCAGCGGCGGTGCGGACGTGCCGGAGCTGCGCCCGCCGAAGGCGGTGGTGAGCCGAGCGCGCCGCACCATCAGCGCCCGGGTCACCCGCGTGTACACCCCCGGTTCGACCGGTAGCAGCCACTCGGTAAACCGGCGGCGGCGGCCAATGCCGGTGCCCAGGTCGGACAGCATCTCGTCGATGTTGTGCAGCGAGAACGGGATGATGTTGGTGCCGCGGGCGTGGTTGCCGTCGGTGCGCTCTTCCATCCACCGCAGCCGCTCCTGCACGAACGCGCGCCGCTGCTCGATCGGGGGCAGATCTAGCCCGCCGTCCAGGTGGACGCCGATCCACAACGCTGCGACCTCGGCGGATAGGGGCGACAGGAACGAGGAGTTGTAGCCGCAGAAGCTCAGGTCCGGAACCGTGTGCGGGTGGATCTGGCGGTAGAGCTCGAAGTTGCCGCTCTCGTCGACCAGCCGGTCGCGAATGTCCTGCGACAAGAACGGCACCCGCTGGTGGAACCCGGTGGCTGCAACGATCACGTCGGCCGGGATCTCGGTCCCGTCCTGCAGCCGCGCGACGGGCTTGCCGGCCCGGGCCCCGAGCGAGCTGATCAGCATGTCGCGGTGGACGGTGATCGAGCCGTCGGCGACGCCTTCGTGGAACCCTTCGGTGGCGAGGCTGACGGTTGAGCGGGCGATGTCCTCCAGCGACCCGCCTGGTACCAGTCCGAGCTTCTTCAGGTTCAGCTGGCGGACGATCTGGTCCTGCAGGCTCCCCATCATCCAATTGCGGACCCGGCGGCCCGGTCCGTGCAGAAACTTCTCGAAGCCCGCCAGGTGGGCGTAGCGGAACAGGCCCTCGCCGAGGCGGGTGAGCAGCAGATACTTGTAGTTGAGCGCCCCGCCGATCATGCGCGGCATCTTCCACAGCAGCTCTCGGGCGACCACGGTGGTCGAGGCCGACACCTCGTTCAGGGCGACGGCGACGTCGCAGGCGGACTTTCCGTAGCCGATCACGACGACGTCGCGCCCCCGGGCATCGCCGACCTCCGTGAAGTCCGACGGCGGGCAGTACCGGCCGCCAGCGGCGCGGAATTCGTCGGTACCCGGGAGCGCCGGCATGAACGGTTCGGAGAAGATCCCGTTCGCGACGACGAGGTGTTCGAAGTCCTCGCATCCGTCAGCGCTGGTGACGGACCACCCGCCGTTGGCGCGCGGTTCGGCCGAGAGCACCTCGGTCGACGTCCGGACCTTGTCCAGGATCGCGAAGTGGCGAGCGTAGGACTCCAGGTACTCCTGCACCTGCTGTCCCGACGGCCACTCCGGGTAGTGCTTCGGCATCGGGAAGTCCGACAGCGAGTACGTGCCCTTGTCGTTCTGCGTGGTCAGGCCGGGGTAGCGGCGGCTGCGGCTCCACACGCCGCCGACGTCGGGTGCCTTCTCGAAGGCGGTGACGTCGTGGCCGAAGCCGGTCAGGACCTTGGCGGCGGAAAGGCCGGCGAACCCGGCCCCGATGATGGCGATGCGCATGACGGGACTCCTGTGGGCGAGGCGATCGGTCAGTCGGCGAGCTGCGGGATGGCGGGGATGGCCTGCTCCGGGCCCATGACGGAGTAGCCGCCGTCGACGGCCCAGTCGGCGCCGGTGACCGCGGACGCGGCGGGCGAGAGCAGGAACGCGACGACAGCGCCGACCTCCTCCGGGTCGCCGACGCGGCGGGTGAGGTGGAACGGCGCGGCAACCCGGTCGGTCTTCGCGCGGTCGCCGCCGGCGAGGTCGTCCATGATCTTCGACCAGGTCCAGCCGGGGCTGACGGAGTTGACCCGGATGCCGTCGGCGGCGAGGTCCATCGACATGGAGCGGGTGATCTGAACGAGGGCGGCCTTGCTGGCCGGATAGACCCAGCGTCCGGTCTGAGCGACCTTCGACGAGATCGAGGTGAAGTTGACGACGGCGCCGCCGGTCGCGGCGAGGTGCGCCCGGGCCGCGCGCGTGACCTGCACGGTGCTGACGACGTTGACGTCCAGCGCGCGCAGCCAGTCGGCGCGGTTCGTGTCGGCGCCTTTGTCGAGGTAGCAGCAGGCGAGGTTGACCAGGCCGTGCAGTCCGTCCGCGGCAGCGGCGGCGACGGTCGCGGTCGGGGCGACCGCCACGTCGTCGGTGATGTCACGGTGATGTCAGTGTGATGGAACGCGACGCGCTCGCCGAGCTCGTCGAGCAGCGGCTTGACGCCCTCGTCATCGATGTCGGCGACCGCGACGGTCGCACCCGCCGCGTGCAGGGCACGGACGACCCCGTGCCCGACGAGGGTGGAACCGCCGGTCACCAGGACCGTGCGGTCGTGCAGGGCTGACAACATGGCCACTCGAACCTCCGAATTACGACAGTCATCTAACGGATTCGTGAACATAGTCATGATTTGGCTATATAGTCGGCGTGCTTATCCTCACTACGCGGTCGCTTTCCCCCCCAGGCGCAAGGAATCCCCCAGGGATCCCATCCGGAGAACCGGGAGAAGGAAACGATGTCATGGCCGAGGTGCTGAGCGGGTTCCGGCGGGTGAATTCGCGCACAACCAGCCCGAGCAGCTGCTGATGTGCCACCTACTCGCGGCGGTGCCGCACTCATCGTCGGAGGAATTGCTGGCCTCCAGCGACGATCCCGCTCCGGCCGTCCCGAAGGTGATCCGCCGGGCGAAGGCGCTGATCGACGGGCACGCCCGCGAGCCGCCGACCGTCGAAGACGTCGCCGAAGTCGTCGCGCTGTCGGTGCGCAGCCTGCCGGAGGGTTTCCGCCGGCACCTGGACACGACACCGACCGCGCAGCTGCCCAGCACACACCCGACCCGCCTTGGAGGCCACCATGCCCGTTCTGCGCATGCTGCTCGACGCCGCCCGCTCAGGTTCGGTCCGGATCGTCGACCTGACGACGCCGCTGCAGGAGTCGACCCCGATCCTGGAGCTGCCGCCGCCGTTCGCCAACACCAGTCGGTTCCGGCTGGAGGAGCTGTCCCGCTACGACGACCGCGGCCCCGCTTGGTACTGGAACGACATCCACACCGGCGAGCACACCGGCACCCACCTCGACGCCCCGAACCACTGGGTCACCGGGCGCGACGGTCTCGACGTCTCGCAGGCACCGCTGACCACTCTCGTGGCGCCGGTCGCTGTGATCGACAAGATGGCCGAGGCGGGCAAGGACGCCGACTTCCTGCTGGAGCGCTCGCACGTCGAGGAGTGGGTGGCCGAGCACGGCCCGCTGCCCGAGGGCGGCTGGCTGCTCTACCGCACCGGCTGGGATGCCCGCAGCGACGACGCCGCCGCCTTCGCCAACGCCGACGAGAACGGGCCGCACACCCCGGGCGTTTCTCCAACGTGCGCTAAATGGCTGGCCCGCGAGACCCCGATCGTCGGATTCGGCGTCGAGACCGTCGGCACCGACGCCGGGCAGGCGCCCGCACTGAAGCCAGCGTTCCCGTGCCACTCGGAGCTGATGGGGGCCGGCAAGTGGGGCCTCACCAGCCTGCGCAACGTCGAGCAGCTGCCACCCACCGGCGCCGTGCTGGTGGTGTGCCCGCTGCCGATCGTCGGCGGCTCGGGTAGCCCCGCGCGCGTCCTCGCGTTGGTCGAGGAATAACCGTGGCCGCGCACCGAAGCTCCACCGACGCGGTCGTCGTCGGCGGCGGGATCAACGGCCTCGCGGCCGCGGCGCGGCTCGCTCGGGCCGGCTGGTCGGTCGCTCTAGTCGACGACCATGAACGGGTCGGCGGCTTCGTCGGCGGCGGGGAGCGCACCCTCCCCGGCTGGATCCACGACACCTGGTCGAGCTGGCACCCACTGTTCGTGACCGGCCCGGCATACGCTGCGTTCGGCGCGGACCTGCACCGGCACGGGCTGGTGTACGCCAACACCGACGGGCTGCTGACCGCGACGGTCGGCGGCGACGGCGCGGTCGCGCTGGCACACCGGGACGTGGAGGAGACGGTTGCCGGATTCACCGAACCGGCCGACCGGGACGCCTACCGCGCGATGATCGCCCGCTTCCGCGCGCACGCCGCCGGGATCGGCGGGTTGCTCGGCGCCGAGCTGCACGCGCCGTCGTCGCTCGGGCCGGTCGCGACCCTGGCGCGGGTGGCTGGGCGCAGCGGGCTGGAGAGCTACGTCCGCGACACGCTCACCTCGGGCCGGGCCTGGATGCGGGCCCGGTTCACCGGTTGGGAGACCGACCGGCTGTGGGCGCCGTGGCTGCTGCACGGCGGGCTGGCGCCGGACTCGGCGTCGGGCGGGGTGATGGTGCCGGTCTTCGCGGCGACCATGCACGGCGCTGGGCTGCCGATCGTCGTCGGCGGGGCGGGGAACTTCGTCACCGCCTGGGAGCGACTGCTCGACGAGTTGGGCGTCGCGGTCCACACTGGACGGAAGGTGGAGCGGATCCTGCTCCGTGGCGGGGGTGCTGTGGGTGTCGCGGGGCATGGGTTCGAATTCCTCGCCAGGCGTGCGGTGCTCGCCTCGGTCACCCCGCCGGCGCTTTATGGCTCGCTGCTGCCCTCCGGCGCGGTGCCACGCGAGGTCTCCGAGGCCGCTGCCCGCTACCGGCCCGGCCGGGCCGCGATGCAGATCCACGTGGCGCTGTCCGGTCCGATCCCGTGGGCCGACACCCGCCTCGCGCAGGTGCCGCTGGTGCACATCTCGGACGGATCGTCGTCGACGGCGATCGCCTGCGCCGAGGCCGACGCCGGGTTGCTCCCGCGGCGGCCGACCGTCGTCGTTGGGCAGCAGTACGTCCTGGACCCCTCACGGGTGCCGGACGGTGCGGCGGTGCTCTGGCTGCAGTTGCAGGAGCTACCATTCGCGCCGGTGGGCGACGCGGCCGGCGAGCTGGACACCGCCAACGGCTGGAATCGCAAGCTCGCCGAAGGCTACGCCCAACGGGTCCTCGACCGAGTCGCCACGCACGTGCCCGGGCTACGTGAGCTGGTCCGCGGCATCGACGTGCTAAGCCCGGTCGAGATCGCCGCCGGCAACATGAACGCGCTGTGCGGGGATCCCTACGGCGGATCGGCCGAGCTGGACCAGAACTTCTGGTGGAGGCCGCTGCCCAACGCCGGTTCGCACGCCACCCCGGTTCGGGGCTTGTGGCAGATCGGGGCTTCCACGCACCCGGGGCCCGGACTTGGTGGCGCGTCGGGGTTCCTGGTCGCCGACCGGCTCGTCGCACCTGGACCGCTCGCTCGGCTGGCCGCGCGGTTCCGCTGAGTCACGGTCGCGATCTCGGCCCTGGTCCACCAAAGCCCTTTGCTTATGGGGTTTCGACGAGGGTACGGGTGGCGTCGATCGAGGCATAGGTCCACAGCGTTCGCATGGGTTTGGTGTCGGAGGCGTTGTGGAAGCGGTGGGGACTCCACCTTCGACGTAGGTGGTGCCGAAGGTGGTGAGCTCGTGTTCGAATCCGTCGATCTCGACGATGGTGTTGCCCCCGCCGATGGCGACGCTCTCGGGGAAGTTGTGGGTGTGCAGGGGATGCCGGCGCCGCCGTCGCTGCTCAACAAGCTTGGCAACGGCACGGACTCGGGCGGCCGGAAGGTCTCCACTGGTCCGGCGTTCCGGCGGAGCGCTTCCGAACCGCCCGAGTGGCTTACGGAGGAAGCCGCCGCCGAGTGGCATCGGGTGACCTGCAGGCAACCGGGTTGGCGATCGTGAACCGTTCGCGAATCAAGTGCGAGAACAGGTCACGCTGCCGCGTCACAATACGAACGCTGCCCCCGCACAAGTCGAGGGCAGCGTTGCGCAGTGCGGACGTGACGACTACGCCCAGCTGGTCTTGGCGGGAGTGACGCTTCTGTCCTTGATCTTCTCGGTCGTGACCGCGTCCTTCGCGAGCTTCAGTTCCGAAACAGCGTTGTCCGCGAGCTTCTCGCTCGTCACGGCCTCTGGAACCAAATGGTTGGTGCTCACCGAGGTGGGTGCGAGTTCGTTCCCCGTAACGGCGTTCTGAGCGATCTTGTCCGTGGTCACGGCCCCGGACATGAGTTTCTGGCCCGCGATGGCGTGGTCCGCGATCTTTCCGTCCGCCACGCAGTTCGGGGCGAGCTGCCGGTCGGTGACGCAGTTGTCCGCCATCTTGGTGGTCGTGACGGCTCCGGCGTCCAGTGCCTCCGTCCCCACCGCATTGGGTGCGATGTGGCTACTCTGGACGGCTCCGATCGCGATCTTTTGAGAGCTGACCGCGCCATCCATGAGCTTCGTTTCCTGCACCGCGTTGTCGGCGATCTTTTCAGTCTTGACAGCGCTGCTGGCGAGTTCCCTGCTTGTGACGGCGTTCTCGTCGATCTTTCCGGACTTAACCGCGTTGTTCGCGATCTCCCTGTCGGTGATCGCATTCGGAGCGATCCTGTCGCTCGTGACGGCGTCCGTCGCCAGTTTGTCGGTGTTCACCGCGTTGTTGGCAATCTTGTCTCGTAGGACGGCGTCCTTGAAGATATGCTCGGACTTGACCGCATTTGGAGCGAGTTCAACGTCGGTAACCGAGTTTTCGGCGATCTTCGGGGTCGTGACCGCGTTGTCGGCGAGCTTGGTGGCCACGACTGCATTGTCGGCGAGTTTCTTCGATGTGACCGCATCCTTGCCGATCTTCGTGGTCGTGACGCAGTCTTCCGCGAGATGGCGGGTCTGAATCACACCGTCCTTGTCCTCCAGGTACTTCGTCTGCATCTCCCGCACGGTGTTTTCAAGTTCTGCGACTCTGTTTTCTAGCGTATCGAAGTACTTCATGCGATCAAGCTGGTCTTGGAGACGGTTGACCTGAACGACGGCCTCGTTCCAGTCGCTCGTCGTAATCTCCTCACCGTGTCCTTTGGTGGACAGTGGGTACTCTCTGGTGTGATTCGACATCTTTTCCCTCTCTCTGCGTACTGCCGAGATCGGAGCACTTCACCCCGTAGGGTCCATCGTGGTTTGGCTGCGCGGTCATCGCGAGTCGGCCACACGATGCACACCTAATCGAAGGATAATTCAGCGAAGAGATCGGGAAATATGAACACCAAGTAATCGCGATTATGGTTTTCGCTGCTGGTTTGCGAACACGTCGACGAAATCAACTGGTCCCGATCTACTGTTCGCGGTTCCGCCCACCACTGTCGGTTACCTGAACTGATCGCGGTAGGGACCGCTGGCTCGCGGGTCAGGGTTCCAGCAAAGTCTATTCATACTGGGTAAAGGACGGTGCACTTACCGAGCGGAAGCGGCAAACGTGACGTCAGTCACGCTGCACCACTGTCTGCTTTCCCTGGAGGCGAAGCGGCGGTACGGGATCGACCGCAAGGCGAGTGAGCGGAACTTCCGCACCCTCGGCGGTGGCACTACCCTCGGCGGTGGCACTGCGGAGTCCGATGTGGACTGTGATGGGAACGGTAACTCGCGCTGCCGCGAGGCGGTTGCTGATCGCCGCAGCTCGAAGTGCTGGTAATCGCTGGGGTCCGCCCAGTGGCCGCCCCAGGTCCAGCCGCGGTCGGTGAAGACGCGCACCGCAGGGTCACCGTCATGCAGCAGGCCGGCGTCCTTGCGTGTGCGATCCAGAACCTGTGCTGCCGTTGTCGGTACGAAGCGGCCGGTCTTGTACACCGAGGGGTTGAGCAGTGGGTTGATGTCAATGGCCCTGCCCAAGGCGTGCTGGGACCACTTGCTTCTTCCGGGAGTGCCCCGGCAGTTGAAGGCGGAGGTGTTGTTGTCTTCCATCGACAACTCGTCCTCGGCTCCGGGGTAGTGATCCGGAGTCTGGACGCGCTGGATCGGGAAGCGCAGGCGGAAGAGCTCATCGAGGACAGTGATCGTCTGCTCGACCCGGTCTTGGTTGACGATCAGCTGCCCGGTGTGCGGCTTTCCGTCCATGCCCAGATATGGAACGTCGACCAGGCGGAGGTTCTCCGGCGGCACTGGGCAGCCGGGATGCCAGCTCGCCCCCAGAGCGCCGGCGGTGACCGGGTGAACAGCGGTTTCGGCGGGAGGAGACTCGGCGGGTGCTGGCGGTGAGGCCGGCGTCGTGGCGACCGGCGGTGCTGGGCGCGGCGCATTTGCCTGCGGCGGTCCGCCGCAGGCGAGGACGCCTGCCCCGATCGCCGCCGCACCCGCGGCGAGCACCACGCGGCGTCGTTTCATCGTTGGCTCCTCGGGCCGTGGCTTCCCGGGCCTAGCCGTCGTGGCCCGGCGGTCTCAATGCCGAGGCCATGCCCTGGGCGATTTCCAGCCGTGCGGACCCGATCGACCCCCACGTGCGCGACGGGTGCACGGCGTTGGTCAGCAGCACCACGATCGATCGGGAACCCGGGTCGATCACCAGGGACGTGCCGGTGAACCCGGTGTGCCCGGCGGTATGCGGGCCGCTGAGACCGGCCATGTACCAGGGCTGGTCGAGTTCGAAGCCGAGGCCGTGCGCGTCGCCGGGGAACGCGGTGTTGTAGTTGGTGAGCATGGCACGCACGGTCTCCGGCCGGAGAATGCGCTGATTGCGGTAGGTACCGCCATCGAGGAGGGCCTGCCCGAGCACCGCCAGGTCGTCGGCGGTGGAGAAGATCCCCGCCTGACCCGCGACACCGCCCAGCGACCACGCGTTTTCGTCCTGAACTTCGCCGCGCACGAGGCCACGTGGCGGGTCGGTCTCGAACTCGGTGGCGGCAATGCGGTGCAGCTTGTCCCGGGGCGGCCGGTATCCGGTGTCGGTCATGCCCAGCGGCGCGGTGATGCGGTCGTGCACGACCGCATCCAGCGGCTGGCCCGACACTCGTTCGACCAGCACACCGAGCGTGATCATGTTCAGGTCGGAGTAGCGGTAGACCGTGCCGGGCGGGTTCTGCGGTGTCGCCCCGAGAACCGCCGGGAGGCGGTCAGGCGGGGGCAACCGCCAGAGTTCGATCTTGGCCTGCAGGCCGGAGGTGTGCGTGAGCAACTCCTGAACAGTGATCTTCTGCTTGCCGCTGGCGGCGAATTCCGGGACGTAGTCCGCGGCGGGCGCGTTCAGGTTCACACGGCCGTCGTCGGCGAGCTGCAGCACGGCGATCGAGGTGAACAGCTTGGTCAGCGACGCCAGGTCGAAGATCGTGTCGTTCTGCACCTTTTCCTGCTGCTCGGCCGGCAGCTCAGGTCCCTGCGCGTCGGCGTAGCGCAGCGAGAATCCGGCTGCCTGCCGACTGACGACCACCCCGTCGCGCGCGAGCAGGCTGACCTCACCTGCATACGACGGGATCGGATTCCCCGGCGACGTCTGAGTCCCCGCAGCGAGTTGTCCTTGTGCCGCCGCGATCGGCGCGGGGTTCAGACCCACCTCGCCGGGCTGGCCGTCGCGCAACGCACCTGCCGACTCGGGCCCCGGCGCGGGGATCGGGGGCGGGGCGGGGATCAGGGGCGGGGCGGCCAGCTGCGGCGGCGGGGGTTGCTCACCACGAAACAGCAGGGTCACCGAGGCGGTGGCCGCCCAGGCGATCACGAGCAGGATGGCCACGACCGCGATTCCCCGCAGCGGAACGTTGCCGTGCCGCAATTTTCCACGCATCCGCGCCCCACGCCAGCCGAAGGATCAGAACTCAAACCCATTGTCCCCCTCACGACCGGCAGGTAAGCGCTGTTCGTCGCCGAGGTGGCTGGCGGCGGCGTTGAGCGCTTCCGGTGTGGTCAGACCTGCCCAGCGTACGGTTTCCGCGCGGGTGGTGATGGCGCCCACGGCAGCCACGGCTTCTGCAGGGGTGAAAGCGCAGTGGCCAGGCCGGGCGACGAAAGCCGATCGCTGCACGGAACCGCTACCGCTCAGCGGTCGAGTGCTGGTACGAGCAGATCCTTGATCTCGGCGACGCCCTCTTCGATCGACCGGACGCGGGCATTTGTGTCGTCCTGCCCGCGCGCGAGCTTGTCCTGACCGTCATGGAGGCGCTGCAGTCGTTCGGAGTGTTCGCGCTGGTTAGCACCCAATGCGTTGACGGCGGCGAGCACGGCCCGGTAGTCGGCTTGTGCTGCTTCGAGGGCTGCGACGCGGGCTTCGAGTTCGGCGAGGGTGACCATGCGGTGATGCTACCGGTTCGTGAGCTGTGTTCGCTTTGGCAAACAGGCTGGGCGACAGAGGACGCCGCGATGAGCGCAGAGGAACAGCTCTACTCCCGGAACCAGGGGCACACCTGGGAGATGATCACGCTCGGATGGATGCTTGCGTCGTCGCCCTCGGAACGACCGCCTCGCCCCTCGCCTACGCCAACTTCTCCAGAGCCGGGAGCACGCGTTGAAGATTTTCTACCAATACAGGCAACCTCAGGCTGTCACGCGCGTCGCACGGATGAAGACGGGCCGCATCCTGGCAGTCTTCGGATGGGACATGTCCATGACGGCCGTTCGCCGTCTACTGCTGAGGAGGATGCTGTGCGAGGTCTCCTGGTCGTGTTGGTCGCGGCGCCATTGCTGGTCACTGCCACCGGATTCCCGGCATATGCCGAAGAACGAACCAGTTCGGTGTCCGGAGTTGGTTTCTTCGACCTGAATGGAGATGGCCAGCAGCAACCCGACGAGCCCGGCGCGGCTGGCTTCACGGTATCGCTACGTTTGACCAGCGATAATACGGAGATCTCGGTCCGCACCGACGAGAATGGGTACTACCGCTTCGGTGATCTCACCCAGAAGGGCAAGTACTCGGTCCAGTTCGACGGCGGCGGACACGTCCACACCACGCCCTGGGCTGTCGGGGGCTCGCTCGGCTCGGGTGGTGTCGACGCGATTCATAACTTCGGTATTCAGTAGTTTTCCGCAATGGTGGGTTCAACTGTCCACGATGGACGGACGTCGACCACGGGCCTAGCGCGGAATTCCTGCCGGAACTCCGACAAGAGGTCAATCCCGCCGAAACTCGCGTGTCCCGTTCGGGAAGGGGCTGTCGGAAAAGGTCCCGGACTACGGGCACCTCGCCGGCGGCCGCCTTCACTCGGCGAGAGGTCCGGGGAAACGGACCGGGAGTAATCCCGGCACCGCGCCCCGGGCCTACTCAGCGCGATGAGGTCTGGTAAAGCTGAGCGTGTCGTTGAGCGAATGCTCGGGTCTGGGCTGTGCCATACATGCCGGAACCGTGAATCCGCGACAGATGGCTGCTCTCGACGGGTCCCCGTACCGTTGCCAGGGAGACATCGAACCGCTGGGCGATCTGATCTTCGTTCGGCAGTTTCTCGCCGGCCTGGATGACTCCGTTCAGAAGATCGGACAGCAAGCCCGCCATACACTGGTCGCACCAGACTCTTACGTACCACGCGTCCCTTCCGCCTCACGACTCTGGCGGACTACCCGATTCGGAGGAAATCGGGCAACGGTAGGTCAGGGCTTCGGTTCGGCCGGAACGGATGCGGGAACGCCATAGATGGCGGCCTCCTCCGTGGCATCGTCGCTAAGGGTTTTGGTGCGGGCCGGTTCGGGGATCTCACCGGTTCGGTCCGCGGCTCCGCGCATCGCGCTGGCCGTGGGCATGGTGTGCTGTAGCGGTTCCGCGGTCAGGTCCTTCCAGAGGGAAACAGCGACCCCGACGACGACGAGCAGGAACGGCGCTGAGCTGACGATCACCATCTGCTGTAGCGACTCCAGGCCACCGGCGGCCAGCAGGGCCATCGCCGCGGCGCCGGTCACCGCGCCCCACAGCGCCAGAATCCACCCCGGTGGGTGTTCGGTGCCGCGGCTGGTCAGCATCCCGAGCACGAACGTGTTGGCGTCGGCCCCCGAGACGAAGAACAGCACGACGAGGACGATCGTCACCACCGAGGTGATCGCTGGTAGCGGCAGCGATTGCAGGGTGGCGAAGAACGCCGAGTTCGCGTCGTCCGCGGCCGCCGCCGCGATCCGGGTGGTGCCGGCCAGGTCGCTGTGGATCGCGGTGCCACCGAAAGCGGTGAACCAGACCGAGAAGACCACGCTCGGCACGAGTAGTACGCCCACGATGAATTCGCGCACTGTGCGCCCGCGGGAGATCCGGGCGAGGAAGACGCCCACGAACGCGGCCCACGACAGCCACCAGGCGAGCATGAAGTAGGTCCAGGACTGCATGAAGCCGAGGTCGCCACTGGCCGGAGTGATCAGGCTCGTGGAAATCAACTCGCTGAGGTAGCGGCCGACCGACTGCACGTAGAGGTCTGCCAGGTAAATGGTGGGGCCGACGACGAGGACGAACAAGAAGAGCAGGCCGCCGAGGCCCATGCTGGTTTCGGACAAGAAGCGGATCCCTCGGGCGACACCTGTCAGCGCGGAGGCGGTGAACAGCAGCGTGATGACCCCGATGATCGCGAACTGCAAGCTCCGGGAATTGGGGATCCCGAACAGGGCGGTGATGCCGCCGTTGATCTGCAGCGCGCCGAGCCCGAGTGAGGTAGTGGTCCCGAAGAGCGAAGAGCGTCGCGAGAATTGCGAACACGTCGATGGCCCCGCCAAGCGGACCGTCGGCGCGGCGGCCGAGCAATGGTCGAAACAGCGCGCTGACCAGGCCACGCCTGTCGCGGCGGAACATGGACCAGGCCATCGCCAGCCCGAACACGGCGAAGATGCCCCAGGCGTGCAGACCCCAGTCGAAGAACGAGAACTGCATGGCGGTGACTGCGGCGCCCGGTGTCATTGGTGCGGCCAGGTCATGCGGAGGCTCAGCGAGGTGGGAAATCGGTTCGGCGACGCCGTAGGAGATCAAGCCGATGCCCATCACCGCCGAGAGGATCATCGCGTACCAGGTGGACCGGCGAAACGCCGGGCGTTCGTCGTCGCGCCCCAAGCGCACCCTGCCGTAGCGGCTGCAGGCCAGGACGACGAGGAAGACCAGGAATCCGAGCGACACCAGCAGGTAGGCCCAGCCGAATCCGCGCGTGATGCCGTCGAGGGCCGCCGAGCCGACCCTGGACAGCGAGTCCCCGGCGGCAGCCCCCCAGACCACGATCGCGAGGGTCAAGGCCAGCGAGATGTACAGGACGGGGCCGGGGCGCCGGCGATCCGGCGGCGCGGTGGGGGAATCGGACATCGTTGTCTCCATGTGCTGGCTGGAAGGGCGGTGCGGTGCGACGTGCCCGCAGGGGCAGGGCGCGAGATGCAGGCAACCGTGGCATGCAAGAAGGCGACGGTCAATACCAAGCCTTGGAACTGGCATGCGGGGGACGGGAGAGCATTCAGGTGGTTTGATCAGCACTTTATCGGTCCCGCTGCTCTTTCGCGAGACATCTCTTGACGATTGAAGAGCGCGCCACTTAGCTTCTGTTGCATGCAAGGAGACGCGGTTAGGGGCAGCCGACGAGGCGCTCAGGAACGGGTGCTCGCCGGGGTCCGGCGCGGCATCATCGAGGGGCGCCACCTACCGGGTGAGCCACTGTCGGAGCTGGCTTTGGCCACCGAGTACGACGTGTCGCGCACGCCGGTCCGCGAGGCGCTCAAGCAGCTGCAGATCGAAGGTCTGGTCGAGGTCCGGCCTCGGGTCGGCACGTTCGTGAGGTCCCCCAGCCGGCGCGAGGTCGTCGAGCTGTTCGAGCTCAAGGAGATGCTCGAAGGCATGGCCGCGCGGCTGCTGGCCGCCCGCGGGGCGATTCCGATCATGGACGAGCTCGAGGAGAACATCGAGCTTTCCGGCCAGGCGGTGGCCCGGGACGACGTCGAGGGCTATGCCACCCTCGTCCACGAGTTCCACGAACTGCTCGTGCGCGGAGCGGACAGCTCCCAGCTGGAATCCCACTACCGGACGCTGATGAACCAGCTCGCCTACCACCGGCTGGTGTCGGCGTCGCTGACCAGACCGGGACGGCTCGGCGCCTCGCTGTCCGAGCACCGGTACGTGCTGGAACTGATCCGGGAAAAGGACGGTTTCGGCGCCGAATTCGCCATGCGTGACCACGTCCGCTCCAGCGAGCGGGCCACTATGGCCGCCGACGACCCGCTCACCGGTGGCCGTCCCCTGCGGAAGGAACTCTAGAAAGATGCGTTTCTCGATTTTCCACAACGTCGGCGCACCAGGCCGACTCGACGATGTCGCCGGAGTGCTCGACGAGATCCGCGAGGTCGCAACCTTTGCGGATACCGCCGGCTACCACTCCCTCTGGTACACCGAGCACCACTTCGGCCACGAGGGCTACGAACTGGTTCCCAACCCTGTCTTGATGGGCAGCGACATCGCGGCTCGAACCTCACGGATCCGGATCGGGCAGGCCGCCAACATCGTGACGTTCTGGAACCCGATGCGCCTCGCCGAGGACATCGCCCTGCTCGACCAGCTCTCCGGCGGACGGGTGGAGGTCGGCATCGGCCGGGGCCTCTACGGGCGCGAGGCGATGAACCTCAACCCGGTGGCCGATCCCCGCGATCAGGAGCAGAACCGGGCCCTGTTCGAGGAGACCGTCGAGGTCCTGCGCAAGGCGTGGAGCGGCGAGTTCATCTCCCACCAGGGCAGGTTCTACCAGTACCCCGCCCCGGGAATCGAGTGGAACCACCCGCTTTCCGCGTCGTCGCCGGAGTTCGTCGGCGAGGACGGCACGATCTCCGCCATGCAGGTCGTCCCGCGCTCGTTCCAGCGGCCGCACCCGCCGCTGTCGCAGGTCATCGACACCCCGCGCTCGATCCAGAGCGCCGCCCGCGCCGGGATGAAGGGCATCTTCTGGATGCCGCCGATCTCCGAGCTCAAGGGCCGGTTCGCGCTCTACCGCGACACCCTTTCCGAGGCGACCGGCGTCGAGCAGGAGCTGGGTACCGGGCTGTCGCTGGTCCGCGACGTTTATGTCGCCGACACCCTGGAGCAGGCCAGAGCCGACTTCGAGGAGGCGCTGCTGACTTCCTACCGCTGGATCTGCCACTGGCGCGGGCTGAACAACCTGCGTGAGGTCGGCGAAGACATCACCGGCCGCGAGCTGGACTACGACTTCCTCGCCGAACGCAACCTCCTCGTCGGCACGCCGGACTACGTCGCCGAGAAGGTGCACGAGCTGCAGCAGGAGCTGAACCTGCAGGACCTGCTGCTGTGGACCACCCACCCGGGCTTGGAGCACCGCAAGGCCATGCGCAGCTTCGAGCTGTTCGCCGACAAGGTCATGCCGCAGTTCTCCGGGGTCACGGCGTGAGTGCCAGCATCCGCCGCATCGTCACCGTCGTCGAGGAAACCCTGCGCGACATCGGCGAGCCGGTGCGGGCAACGGTGCGCCGCGCGGCCGCCGTCGCGGTGGTGACCAACCCGTGGCTGGGCCGCGGGCTCCAAGACGACCTGTCCGCCGAAGTCGCCGCACTGGCACCGGAAATCGCGCACGAATTGTCGGACCGGCTGCTCGACGCGCTCGGTGGCGCCGAGCGGGTCGAGGCTTTCGGCAAGGCCGCCATCGTGGGGCTGGACGGGGAGATCGAGCACGCCAGCGCGCTGATCCACACCCCGTACTTCGGGGATGTGCTGCGTCGCCGGACCGACGGCGAGTCGATCATCGTGTTCTCGGACCAGCGCGCGGCGGCAGGCACGACATTGTCGGTGCCGATCTGGCACAAGAACCACGCATCGACCCGCTCGCACTACCAGACCGTGCCGGTCCGGGTGCCGGACGCTCCGCGCCCCGGCGAGATCGCAGTCATCGCGGCGGCCTCCGACGGCCCTCGCCCCAACGCACGCATCGGCGACCGGCGCACCGACGCCGCGCTCGCCGACCACATCCTGAACCGAAACCCATCCGAGAGGGAGCTCGTTCCGTGAGCGCCACCATCCGCAGCATCCACACCATCGTCGACGAGATCCACAACGAAGGCGGGCGCCCCGTCGAGCCCGCAGCGCGTGTCGCCGTCGTGCTTGCAGTCATTGAGAACCCTTGGGCGGGGCAGGGTTTCGTCCAGGACCTCGGTCCGACGATCGACGCGGTCGCCCCGGAACTGGGCAAGCTGCTCAGCGACCGGGTGGTCAGCGCGCTGGGCACGCCGGTCGAGGCTTACGGCAAGGCCGCGATCGTCGGACTCGACGGCGAGATCGAGCACGGTTCCGGGCTCATCCACACGTTGAAGTTCGGCAACCACTTCCGCGACGCCGCCTCCGCGACCACCCTGCTGCCGGCCGTGGAGAAGCGAGCCGCCGCTGGCACCGTGTTCGACATCCCGCTCAAGCACGTCACCGACGCCACGATCCGGTCGCACCACCAGACCGTCGAGGCACGGGTACCGGATGCCCCTCGGGCGGACGAGATCGTCATCGGGCTCGCGGCAGCTGCCCAAGGTCGTCCGCAGGCCCGGCTGGCCCCGCTGGCGAGCGAGCAGTGACAGCGCCGGCCGATGTGGTCCTGCTGCATGGTGTCGGCCTGAACCACACCATGTGGCACCGCGTCGCCCCGGATGTCACGACCGCAGGACATCGGGTCCACGCACCCGACCTGCTCGGACACGGGGCGGCGCCGGACGCAGCGGCGGGCACGACGCTGACCGACCTGGCCGAGCCGGTGGTCCGGATCGCTGCCGGTGCACCAGCTCCCGTTCACCTGGTCGGGTTCTCGCTCGGCGCGTTGGTCGCGACCCGGGTGGCTCTCGACCACCCGGAGCGGGTCGCGTCGCTGACCTTGGTCAGCGGCGTGGCCAACCGGTCGGAGTCCGAACGGCAGGCGGTCGCCGGCCGGCTGGAGAAAGCCCGACAAGACTTGGCGAGCGCGTTCGAAGCCGCAGTGGACCGGTGGTTCTCGCCGCGCGGGCGGAACGCCGAGCCGGAGCTGGTCGACCAGATCCGCACCGTGTTGAGGGCCAACCGGCCCCCGTCATACCTGGCCTGTTACGCAGTTTTCGCGCACGCCGATGCCGAACTCTGGCCGGAGCTGTCCCGAATGGTCCCACCGGTGCTCGCTATCACCGGAGAGGACGATCCCGGTTCCACCCCGAGGATGGCGGCCGCAGTCGCCGATCGCGTCCCGCAGGGGGAGTGGTGTGCAGTCCCAGGGGCTCGCCACCTGCTCCCGCTGGAACGTCCGGACGTGCTCGTCGCCGCGGTCCTCGCCCAGATCGAGGGCCGCCCATTCAATCTTCCAGGAGCGTTGGCCCCATGAGCACCGCAGCCCCCACAACGTCTTCGTCCACTGTGGACGCCGATCGGCTGCCCCGATGGGAACACCACATCGGCGGCGAGCCCGTTCCGCCGGCCGAGGGCGCCTATTTCACCAGTGACAATCCGACCACGAGTCGCGCGTGGTACGAGGCCGCCCGCGGCACCGCGGCCGACGTCGAGCGAGCAGTCGCCGCGGCGAGACGCACGTTCGAATCCCTGAGCTGGCGGCGGATGTCGCAGACCTCGCGGGGTGCGTTGTTGCGCCGGGTCGGTGAACTGATCGGCGAGCACGCGGAGGTGTTGGCCCGCACCGAGTCCACTGACAACGGCAAACTGCTGCGGGAGATGACCACGCAACTCGCCGGGCTGCCAGAGTACTTTTTCTACTACGCCGGGCTAGCTGACAAGATCCACGGTGAGACGATCCCTGCCAGCAACGTTGACATCCTCAACTATACGTTGCGCGAGCCGGTCGGTGTGGTCGGCGCGATTACGCCGTGGAACTCCCCGCTGACCCTCACAGTTGCCAAGCTGGCCCCGTTGCTCGCCTGTGGCAATACGGCGGTCGTCAAGCCCTCGGAGCACACCAGTGCCTCGATGCTGGCCCTGGCACCGTTGTTCGAGGAAGCAGGATTCCCGCCAGGAGTGGTCAACGTCGTCACCGGGCTCGGTACTGAGGCGGGGGCCCCACTGGTCGACCATCCGGACGTGGCCAAGCTGTCGTTCACGGGCAGCACCGCGACCGGGGCGTGGATCGCCGAGCGGGCGGGACGGCGACTGGTCCGAGCAGGGCTGGAACTGGGCGGCAAGTCGCCGCAACTGGTTTTCGCCGACGCCGACATCCTCAGCGCGGCCAACGGCGTCGTCGCCGGGATCTTCGCGGCTGCCGGCCAGACCTGCATCGCCGGCAGCAGAGTGCTGGCCCACCGCTCCGTCTACGACGAGTTGGTCGAGCGGGTCGTGGCCCGGGCCAGCACGATCCGGATCGGCGACCCACTCGAGGCCGACACCGAACTCGGGCCGTTGGCCATGCCAGCCCAGCTGGCAAAGGTCGAGGAGTACGTGGCCGCCGGCCGCGCGGACGGCGGCGTGGTCGCCTACGGCGGCAGCCGCCCGGAGGTCGGGCTCGGCGGCTGGTTTCACGAACCGACCGTGTTCACCGGCCTGACCAACGAAGCCCGGATGTGCCGGGAAGAGATCTTCGGCCCGGTCGTGGCGATCATCCCGTTCGACGACGACGCCGAAGCCCTGCGGATCGCAAATGACACCGACTACGGCCTGGCCGCCGGAGTTTGGACCAAGGACCTCTCCCGCGCGCACCGCGCTGCCGCTGCACTCGACGCGGGCACGATCTGGGTGAACATGTACCGCGCGATGTCGCCCATGTCGCCGCGCTCAGGGTTCAAGACCTCCGGGCTCGGAGTCGAGCACGGCACCGAGGTGATCCGCGAGTACACCCGGCTCAAGAGCGTCTGGGTCAACACCAGTGACGAACCCGCCGGCGACCCGTTCGTCCTGCGGTCCTGAGAGGAGGCACCATGACAACACTGAATCCCACCACCACCGCGGACGGCACAGTGGACACCACCGGGCTGCGCGAGGCGTTCGGCCGTTTCCCCAGCGGGGTCACAGCAGTTTGCGCGCTCGGGGAGACCGGCGAGCCGATCGGGATCGCAGCCAGCGCATTCGTCGGTGTGTCCCTCGAGCCACCTTTGGTCGGGCTCTGCGTGCAGAAAACCTCGACCACCTGGCCGCTGTTGGGCGACCGTCCTCGGCTCGGGCTGTCGGTTCTCGGCGACGCTCAGGACCGCACGTGTCGCCAACTCGCTTCCAAGACCGGCGACCGGTTCGCCGGGCTCGACTGGTACACCACCGACGAGGGCGCCCTGCTGCTGCACGGCGCGACGGCGTGGCTGGACTGCTCGGTGGAACGCATCGTCCCGGCCGGGGACCACGAACTCGTGCTGTTCCGGGTGCAGAGCCAATGCACGCATCCGCATTTGGGGCCGCTGATCTTCCACGCGAGCACCTTCCACACGCTGGCCGGGCTGGAACGGGCGTCATGACCGCCCAGCTCGACCCACCGGTCTCCCACTCCGGTCCGGCGGCCGGGATCGGTCCCGCATTAGCGGCTCTGCAAGCTGGCCGGCCAGTGCTGGTGGTCGACGACGCCGGCCGGGAAGACGAAGGCGATGTCGTGCTCCCGGCGGCGCTGGCCGATCCCGCGTGGGTGGCCTGGACAGTCCGGCACACCTCGGGCCTGCTCTGCGCGCCGATGGAAGCTGATCGCGCCGACGCTTTGGACCTGCCGCCGATGGTGTGGCGCAACGCCGACCCGCATGCCACCGCTTACACCATCTCAGTAGATGCAGCCGAAGGCGTCGGGACCGGGATCAGCGCCGCCGACCGGGCGCGCACCGCCCAGGTGTTGGCCGACCCGCGCTCCGTGGCCAGCGACCTGCGCCGCCCAGGGCATGTGTTGCCGTTGCGTGCCCGTCCCGGTGGCGTCGTCGAGCGGCCCGGGCATACCGAGGCCGCCGTCGATCTGTGCCGATTGGCCGGGCTTCCGCCAGTCGGGGTGATTGCTGAGCTGGTTACCGGGCCGGACGAGCCCGGTATTGGCGCCACGGCCAAGCGGTCAGAGGTCGCCGCGCTGGGCGCACAACACGGGCTCCCATTGCTGGATGTCGCCGACCTTGTCCGGTATCGGCTGTATTTCGGTGACGGCGTGCGCGGGCGGGTCACTCGGGGCGCTCGGGCGGCTTTGCCGATCGCGCACGGAGGGTTTGACGCCGTCGGGTTCCGCGACGAAGTCACCGGTGCCGAACACGTAGCGCTCGTCCGCCCGTCATCGGCCGCGCGGCCATTGATCGCGGTACACGTGGAATGCATTGCTGGCGATGTATTCGGCAGCCAGGCGTGCAACTGTCGCCGGGAGCTGGAGGCCTCGCTGACCGCTGTCGCGAGGAACGGCGGCGCTGTTGTCTACTTGCGCCCGGCTTCGACCGGGGCGCGGATCCTGTCGGGAAGCCACGATGCCGAAGTCGCCTGCTCGGACATGCACGCTGCGGTGGCTGCAGCCGTGCTGGCCGACCTTGGGCTCGCCGAGGTCCGACTTCGGGCACGCGGAGCGATCGACGTGTCCGCACTCGCGGCCGGCGGTATCAGCGCTGTCGCCGTCTGACGGACCGTCCCTTACAACATCTCCTGGACACCAGAACAGCCGTGTTCTGGCATCGTCCACGGCGGGGAGCACCAGCGCCAGGAGGCGTGGTGACTTCGCGCACGTGGCCTGCGGCTCAGGAGGTGAGCCAGCCCTGGAACCTGGTGGACACGGCCTTGTAGTTGTCCGCCCACCAGGACGCGTTGAGGTAGAAGCTGGTGCCCACGGTTTCGGGGGTGCCCGGCAGGTCTTTCGCGTCGGCCGCCGGGATTTGGGCGAGGGCGGCCTTAGACGTGGGCGTGTAGCCGAGGGTGCGTATGATCCGCAGCTGGGTCTCCGGTTCGAGTGAATACTGGACCGCCTTCATCGCGGCGTCGCGGCGGGCGCCGCCGCGGAGCACCACCAGTTGTTCCACGTCGACCATCGCCTGGTTCCACGTGTATTCCAGTTTGACCCCGCTTTTGATGATCGTCTTCACACGCGACAAGTTCAGGTCCGCGGTGACCAGTTCGCCGGTGGACACGGCGTTGGTGAGCGAGTTGTTGTCCAGGAACACCGCGTTCGGTTTGATCCGGTCAAGGCTGCGGAAGGCCCGGTCGACGTCGAGCGGGTAGAGACTGTCCATCGCCACGCCGTCCGCCAGCAGCGCGATTTCCAGGGTGAACCACGGCAGTCGCTGGAAACCGCGCTTGCCCGGGAATTTACGCACGTCCCAGACGTCGGCCCACGAGTTCAGCTGGCCGGACATCATCGAGGCGTTCCAGAAGATGTTGTGGCTGAACTGGTAATACGGAACGCTGTACTCGGTGATCAGGCTGGGGTTGACCACGTCCTCGTGGGTCACCACGTTCCGGTCGAGCTTCTCCAGCGCGCCACTGGCGCGCAGCTGGGCGAGCGCCGGGCCTTGCGCGTCGGCGATGTCGTCCTGTGAACGGCCCGCGTCGGCCAGCGAAATCAGTTTCGTGACGTCGTTGGCGTCTGCGGTGTACTTGACACCGATCCCTGTCGACTGGGTGAAGGGGTCGAACATCGCCGACTTGATACCGTCCTGGTAGGAACCGCCGTACCCGGCGTAGACCAGTTCGCTCGACGCGCCGCCACCACCACCGCAGGCGGACAGGAAACCGGCGCCTAGCACCGTGCCGGAGGCCATCGCACCCAGGCGCAGGAATTGGCGGCGCCCGATCGGATCGTGTGTGGTCATTTCCGTTACTCCTTCTCCGACCTAGGCATGACGCGAACAGACCCGGCTGGTAGCTCGACGCCGACGCGCCGGCCGGGTTCCCAGACCGTGTGACTCCCGCTGTGGCTGACCGAGCACCTGAGCCGCCCGGCTCCGGGCACATCAACCTCGTACTGGCTGGTACTGCCGAGATAGACGGCTTCGTGGACGACACCGGAGAACGTGGCCGGCCGGTCGCTGATCTGGATTCGCTCCGGCCGAACCAGCACGACGCCGTCCGTGCCCTCGGCCAGCCCGTGGGTCGGCACGGAAAGCACGACGTCTCCCACGCGGACGTGACGGTCGTCCACGATCCGGGCGGGGATCGTGTTGTTGTCGCCGAGAAAGTCGGCGACGAAGACCGACACCGGGGTCTCGTAAAGTTCCGTGGGGGTCCCGACCTGTTCGATCTTGCCCTGGCGCATGATCGCGACGCGGTCCGACATGGACATGGCCTCGTCCTGGTCGTGCGTCACGTAGACCACCGTCAGCCCGAGTTCCCGTTGCAGGCTCCGGATTTGCAGCTGTAGCTGGAGGCGCAGCTTGCGATCCAGTGCGCCCAGCGGTTCGTCCATCAGCAGCACCGGCGGGTTGAACACGACCGCGCGAGCGACCGCGACTCGTTGCTGCTGACCGCCCGAAAGCTGACCTGGATAGCTGTCCGCCCACTGTTCCAGCCGGACCAGCTTGAGTGCCTCGCTGACCCGGCGGGCGATCTCCGGACGCCGCAGCCGGCGCATCTCCAGCGGGAAAGCCAGGTTCTGGAACACGGTCAGATGCGGGAACAGCGCGTAGTTCTGGAACACCATGCCGATGTCGCGATGGGTCGGCGGGACGTTCGCGACGTCCCGGCCGTCGATGAGCACGTCGCCACCGGACGGTTGCACGAACCCGGCGAGCATCATCAGCGTCGTTGTCTTGCCGCAGCCCGACGGACCGAGCAGGGTGAAGAACTCGCCCGCCGGAATGTCGACGTCGATCCCGTCGACCGCCCGTGCGCCGGCGTACTCCTTGGTCAGCCCGCGCAGGCTCACTGAGCCGCGCCGGGTCGTCGTCGCTTTGGTGGCCACGCTCATTTCTTCCTGCCCTTCCGGGAGCCCAAAGCGGCCAGCAGGGGCGCCAGCCCGACGCCGGCCCCGGCCAGCGCCATGATCACGACCGCGGCCGCGGCGATCGTCGGGTCGCTCTGGATCGTCAGCGAGTCATACATCTGAACCGGTAGCGTGCTGACCCGCACGCCGCTGAGGAAGATCGCCATTGACGTCTCGTCGAACGAGGTGATGAACGCGAGGAACAGGGCGACCACAATGGACGGTCGCAGTAGCGGCACCAGCACCCGGGTCAGCCGCTTCCACGGCCGGGCGCCGAGGCTCGCCGCGGCCTGTTCGAGTTTCGGGTCGAGTTTGCGCGCGCTCGCCAGCACGACGATGAACGCGAACGGGATGGCAAGCGCGGTGTGGGCGAGAATCAGCCCGATGCGGCTGTCGGTGAGATACAGCGGGAGGAACGCGACGAACATCGCCGCCGCCGCGACCACCGTGGGAAACAGCAGCGGTATCAGCATGAGCGTGTTGGTCAGCCCGCCGAGTCTGCTCAGGCCACTGCGCACCACGCCGAGGGCGGCCAGCGTGCCCAGCGTGGTGGCGAGCACCGCGACCACGGCCGCGACCTGAAGCGACGTGACGATCGGTTCACTCCACGCCGCGTCGGCGAGGTTGCGGTACCACTGGAGCGACCAGCCGGGCGGCGGCACCACCATCGCGCGCGACGACGACAGCGACACCGGGATCGCGATGAACTGGGGCAGCAGGAGCAGCAGCCCGACCATCAGGCTGTACGCCTTGAGCAACCAGCCCGCGCGCGAGATCCCGCTGGTGTCGAGCGGCCGGACCAGCACGGCCAGCATCCGCGTGAGCACGCCCGCCGATGTCCGGCCGGGAACGGCGGCGCCGGACTGGGCCGTGTTACGTGGCGCTGCAAGGGTTTCCAGAGAACCTCCGAAGCGCCATTTGTACAGCGCCACGACCCCCAGCACACACAGCGCGAGGAGGGTGGCGGCGGCCGCGGCGAAACCGTAGTCCGCTCGCTGGGCGATCGCCGCCTGGATCGTCACGCCGAGCATCGCGCCGGAGTTGCCGCCGAGGATGGCCGGGATCACGAACGCGCCGACGCCGTAGACGAAGCACAGCACGACCCCGGCTTCGATCCCCGGTTTGGTCTGTGGCAGGTAGATCCGTATGAACGCCGTGGCGGGCCCGGCGCCGAGGCTCTGCGCGGCGGGCACGAGGTTCGCCGGGACCTGCCGCATCACGCTGGTCAGCGGCAGGATCATCAGCGGGAGCATGTAGTGCGTCATCCCGACCGCGACGGCGAACGGGCTGAACAGCAGGTCGTGCGTGCCCAGGCCTAGCACCTCGGTCAGCTTGTTCACCAGTCCCTGGCGGCCGAGAATCACCTGCCAGGCGAAGCTGCGCACCAGGACACTCGTGACGTACGGGGTGATCACGCAGAGCATCAGGAACTTCCGCCATCCCGGCCCGGCGGTGACCATGACGTGCGCCAGCGGGTACCCGAGCAACAGGCTCAGTGCGGTGGCCATCGCGGAGATCCCGATGGTGCGCAGGATCGTCCGGACATACCCGAAGTTATCGAACACCGCACCGTAGTTCTGCAGCCCGACAGTCGGGTCGGTGAAGCTCCTGACCAGCAGCACGGCGAGCGGCACGACGTACACGAGCACGATGAACAGGGCTGCCGGGACGCACAGCCACAGCGAGCTCCCGCGCAGCGTTCGGCCGAGGCCCGGCTTCGTGGCGAGCGGGACCTCCGGCAGTGCGGCCCGGGTGTTCATCGCGAGTAGACCTTCCGGCCGCCCAGCCACGTCGCCTCGACGGTGATCGCACCCAGGTCCGGCGCGGTCAGCGGGTCGGCCCCGGTTACGACGAAGTCGGCGTGCTTGCCGATTTCGATCGAGCCGATTTCGTTCTCGCGGCCGAGCGAGTGGGCCGCCCATCGGGTGTACATCGCGATTGCCTCGTCGACCGTGATCGCCTCCTGCGGGTCGAGCACCGCCCCGTCCTGGCTGCGGCGCGAGATCGCGGCCTGCATCGCGGGGAACGGGTGATGCTGGTCGGGGGTGATGCCGATGGCGTCCGAGTTGCCCGGGACGGGCAGGCCCGCGTCGATCAAGGTGCGGAACGGCATCACCGGGCCGATCCGATCCCGCCCGAGGTGCTTGATGTAGCCGGGCGCGGTAGTGAGCAGGAACGCTGGCTGTGGCACCGGGACGATCCCGGCCCGGGCGAGTCGCTTGACCCGTTCGCTGGTCATGAACATGTTGCCGGCATGCTCGATTCGGTGTCGCAGCACGCCGTGCCGGGCTTCGGGCAGCGCTTCAACGGCGTCGATGGCCTGGTCGAGCGCGCGGTCGCCGATGGCGTGCATGGCGATCTGCAGGTCGGCGTCGTCGACGATGCGGACGATCTCGCAGACCTCCTCGTCGGTGTAGGCGAGTTCGCCACGATAGCCGGGCTGACCGGGGTAGTCGTCGTGGAGCGCGGCCGCGCCCGCGGTGAGCCCACCGTCGAGGAATATCTTGACGCCCTTGAGCCGCAGGCGTGCCGGATCGGCCGTGGCGAAGTGCTCGCCGAGCCGGCCCGACGTGATGTCCTCTTTGGACAGTATGGTGGGCAGCTTCGGGTAGACGGCGACGCGGAGCAGGAGATCGTCTTCGAGCGCGAGCAGCGCGTCGAGGCCCTCGGTGTGCAGCATGATGTCGCCCAGCGCGGTGACGCCGACGCTGAGATACCGCTGCTGTGCCCGCTTGATGCCGTCGACGAGAGCTCCGAGGGGCGGCTGGGGTCCGCCGAGGGCGGCGAACATGTCGTAGGTGCGCCCGGTCGCGGTGCCGTCCGTGTCCCGCTCGATCCGGCCGCCTGGCGCGTCCGGGGTGTCGTCGTCGACGCCGAGCAGCTGCAGCGCACGGGAGTTGAAGACATTGAGGTGGTAGCTGGCGCGGTACATGACCGGATGGTTCATGCTGACCTGGTCGAGGTCGTGCCGGTCGGGATACCGTCCTTCGGTGAGTTTGAGGTGCTGGTAGTGCTCGCCCTGCCCGAGCACCCACTCCCCGGTGGGGGTCTTGTTCGCCTTGTCCCGCAACACGTCCACGATCTCGGCGACCGAGGAAACCCGGCCGGCGCGGCAGTCCTCCGCGATCTCCCACGCATACGCGAGCAGTTCCAGGTGTGAGTGGGCATCGATGAGTCCAGGTAGGACGGTCGCGCCGTGGAGATCGACGATCTCGGGGTCGCCGGGCACGCGCAGCACGCTTTCCCGGTCGCCGACCGAGACCACGACGCCGTCGCAGAAGCGGAAGGCGTCCGCGACCGTGCGCCGGTCGTCCATCGTGATCACCCGTGCATTGACGACGCACACATCGTTGTCGGGCAACGTGTTCTCCTCTGCTATCCCAGGTGGACGGTCTTGAATTCGAGGAACTCCTCGACCCCAGCACGGCCGCGCTCGCGACCCAGCCCGCTTGCCTTGGCCCCGCCGAAGGGCAGTTGCGGTTCGCTGATCAGCGCGCGGTTCACCGCGACCGAGCCGACCACCAACCGGCGTGCGACGGCGAGCGCCCGCTGGCGGTCACGCGTGAAGACGTACCCGGCGAGGCCGTATTCGGTCGCGTTCGCCAGCCGGACGGCATCCTCTTCATCCCGGCAACGGACGACAGCCAGCGCGGGCCCGAAGATCTCCTCCCCGAACACCGCGGGCGGAGCGTCCCCGGGGGCGGCGATCAAGGCAGGCTCGAGGAACGCGCTCACGGCGTTCTCGCTTGACCGTCGGCCGCCGGTGAGCAGCTCGCCGCCTTGGCCGACGGCGGCGGCAAGCTGGTCTTCGAGCCGCTTGACTGCGGCCAGGTCGATCAGCGGTCCGAGGTTCGTGCCTGCCTCGCGTGGGTCGCCCACGCGCAGGGTTTCCGTTTGCTCGCAGAGCTTTTCGACCAGGGCGTCGTAGACCGGCTCGACGGCGTAGACGCGGTTGGCGGCCATGCAAGCCTGGCCCGCGTTGAGGAACCTCGCCCGCACGAGCTGGGCGGCGGTGAGGTCGAGATCGGCGTCCGCCAGCACCACGGCGGGCGAGTTCCCCCCGAGTTCGAGCAGGACCCGTTTGATCGTGCCGGCCGCGGCCCGCATGATCCGTTCGCCGACCGTGCGCGAGCCGGTGAAACTCACGCACGCGACCTCGGGCGCGCTCAGCAGCACGTCACCGACCTGCTCGGGTCGGCTGGCGGTCACGACGTTCCAGACCCCGGCAGGCAGCCCGGCCCGCTCGAACACCCCGGCGAGAGCGAGCGCGGTCAACGGGGTCTGTTCCGCGGGCTTGTGCACCACGGTGCAGCCGGCGGCGATGGCGGCGCCGACCTTGCACGCCACCAGGAATGCGAAGAAATTCCACGGTGTGATGGCAGCGACGACCCCGACCGGTTCGCGCAGCACGGCCGCGTCGCGATCGGCGGTGATCCCCGGCCAGTACTCACCGTGCAGCCGCAGGGTTTCGTGGCTGAACCATTCGAAGAAGCGGATCGTGTTGGCCGCCTCGCCGTGGGCCTCCGCGAGCGGTTTGCCGGTCTCCGCGCAGATCAGGTCCGCGAGCTCGTCCGCCACCTCGCGCAACGCGTCCACGCAGCGCCGCAGCACCTCGAACCGTTCCCAGCCCGGCATCGACGCCCAGCTGGGCAATGCGTCCGATGCCGCGACGATCGCGGCCTCCAAGTCCACAATGGACGTTTCGGCGACTCGGGCGAGGTGTTCGCCGGTCGCGGGTTCGAACACGTCGAAACAGTCCCCATCGGGTGCGCTGCCCACGAGACGCTCGACGGCGGCACGGCCGGGGGAGGTGGTGGCACTCATGGCAACCGGTACTCCTCGTCCGCGACACCCGGTCCCCACTCGACGTCTCCGAAGTGGACGGCGAGCTGGATCAGCTGGCTGTCCGGCGCGGACCCGTGCCAGTGCTCCACGCCGGGCTCGGTCCAGCACACATCGCCAGGACCGAGCGTCGCCGATTCCCCGTCGCGCTCCTGAATCCAACCCTGCCCGGCGATCGTGTACAGCAACTGCCCACCCTGGTGCCGGTGCCAGTGCGTGCGGGAGCCGGGCGCGAAATACATGGTAAGTGCGCGGGTTCCGGCTTCGTTGAGCACGATGTCCGACCAGACCTGGCCGGTGGTCGTCGACGACCGCAGCCCGGTTTCCCTGCCCTGCGGGATGCCGCGTCCGATGTGCATGTCGTTTGTCTCCCTCTGCAGTGGACTCAGGCGTCGGCAAGCATGTGCCGGGCGGCGTTGTAGCCGGTGACACCGCTCATGAAGTTCCCGGGCCAGGTGCCGACCCCGCACAGGTACAGGCCGGGGACGGGGGTGCGCGATCCGGCGCAGCCGGGCATCGGCCGGGAGTTGAAGATGTGGCCGGGCACGATGTCCCCGTGCGCGCCGTTGCCTTCCGGAAGCCCGAACTCTCGCTCTAGGTCGAGCGGGGAGTACACGTGGTAGTCCGCCAGCACCTGCGACAGGTTCGGAATGTGCTCCTCCAGCGTCGCGACGACGGCCTTGCCCAGCTCGTCCTTCTGCTCGTCCCACGTGCCGTGCGCCAGGTGGTACGGCACGCCACGGACGCTGAGGCTGACGAAATGGCAGCCCGGCGGGGTGAGTGACGGGTCGTGCGCCGAGTCGATGATCCCGGTGATCGTCGGGCGGTCGGTCCACCTCCCGGCCACCGCCGTGGCATAGGCGTGCTGCAACACCTCCAGGCTCGGCGCGACCCGGAAGTTGGTGCCCAGGAACAGTTCGTTCTCCTCGGCCGAGGTCGCGGCCGCGAACCGGGGGGTGCCGTCGAGCGCCAGGTGCACCTTCGCCGACGAGCCCTTTACCGAGATCGCTTCGGCCCGCCGGTACAGCTCCTCGCCAAGATCCGCCGGGCCGAGCAGCCGGGTCAGTGTCAGTTTGGCGCTGGCGTTGGACAACACGCGCCGGGCCCGGAACTCGGTGCCGTCCGTGAGCACCACGCCCGTCGCCCGCCCGTCCTCGCACAGCACCTTCGTGACCTCGGCGCCGGTGCGGATCTCCACTCCGAGGGCACGGCAGGACTCCGCCATCGCACCGGTGACCGCGCCGATCCCGCCGAGGGGCGCGCTGTTGCGCATCATCAGGTCGTTGTCGTCCTGGGTGCCGGCGCGACGCATCGACTCCTCCCACAGTGGACGCTGCAGGAGCAAATATGCGCTGCCCGGGGTATGCGGGCCGACGAGGTTGGTCGCCACCGCGGTGCCGGCGAAGAACGCTTGCAGCTCAGGGGAGTCGAGGTGCTCTTCGAGGATTTCGGCGACGGATCCGAACATTACCTGCTCGAACGCCCGCTGCTGCGCGGGCGTCCGGAACCGTGCGGCCACGGACGCGAAACTGGGGGGCGGATCGTAGAACGACACGTCCATCTGCCGCGCCACCGTGCGGAAGAAGTCGAGCACGCCGTAGAAGCCGTCGGGATCACGCTCGCTGCGGGCGAACTTCACGACCTCGGCGTGCCGCCGCTTGCGGTCGCGCCACGGCGCCAGCGCGCGCCCGTCGGAGAACATCGTGAGTGAACCGAGCGCGGGGTGCCGGAACCTTAGCCCGAACCGGGCCAGTTCCATGTCCCGGATTATCTGCGGGTCGAGGCTGTGACTGGCGTTGGCCACGCTGCTGCCGCGGTAGCCCGGGAAGATCTCCTCGGTGACACAGGTGCCGCCGACCATGTCCCGCCGCTCCAGCATCAGCACCCGCCATCCGGCACGGGCGAGGTAGAAGGCGCCGATGAGTCCACTGTGGCCGGTACCTATCACGATCGCGTCGTAGTTTTGCACGAGTGACCCCTAACCGAGCGGCCGAATGGTGCGCGAGGAGATCCGCCACCCGTCGGCGCAGCGGCGAACCGTGTCGCGGTACTCGGCGGCGGCGACCCCGGTCTGGCGGAGCGTGAGCGCCTTGGACACGCAGGTGGCCTCGTTCGGCCCGGCCGGGGTGACGACCACGTTGGTGATGTGGTGGCTCAGCGCGGGCGTCGCGATGGCTTTGAACGCTTCGATCAGCGAGAGCAGGCCCTCGGCGGTGAGCCGGCCGGGGTTGTCGAACCGGATCTCCGGTGCGAACACCTCGCCGAGCCGGTCGTAGTCGTGCGCGTCGAGGACGTACGCGACCGAGGCGAGCAGTTGGTGGATTTGCGCCTGGTCGTCGGGCGAGAGCATGCCGGGCAACTGGGGTTCCTCCGGATCGGGCAACTTCCATCTGGTGGTTGTATTGCTTCCGCTTGGCAGTAGTATGAGCATGTGGTCAAACCGAAGTCAAGCCATCTCGCACGCCCAAATAGCCGGATTTCCGAGCGCCGAGCCTGGATCGCCGAGGCGGTCCGCAGAGTCGAGGCGGACGCCAACCGCAGCGCGGACACCCACCTGCATGTCTTCGAGCTCCCAGGCATGCCCGGGGTGGACCTGTACCTGAAGGACGAGTCGGTGCATCCGACCGGCAGTCTCAAGCACCGGCTCGCCCGGTCGCTGTTCCTGTACGCCCTGTGCAACGGCTGGCTCGGACCCGACACCACCGTGGTCGAGGCTTCCAGCGGATCGACGGCGGTCAGCGAGGCGTATTTCGCGCGGCTGCTGGATCTGCCGTTCGTGGCTGTGATGCCCGCAGCCACCAGCCGCGAGAAGATCTCGTTGATCGAGTCCTTCGGCGGGCAGTGCCACTTCGTCGAGCAGTCTTCGGAAGTCTACGAGGAGGCGCGGCGACTGGCACGCGAGAAGGGCGGCCACTATCTCGACCAATTCACGTACGCCGAGCGTGCGACGGACTGGCGCGGCAACAACAACATCGCCGAGTCAATCTTCGCGCAGTTAGCTGCGGAACGACATCCGGTCCCGTCCTGGATTGTACTGAGCGCGGGCACCGGTGGTTCGTGCGCCACCATCGGCCGCTATCTGCGGTACCGGCGGCACCCCACGCGCATGCTCGTCGCCGATCCCGAGAACTCCGCGTTCATCGACAGCTGGCTTCGTGACGATCCGACGGTGCGGACCGACGCGTCCTCGCGTATCGAAGGGATCGGCCGCCCGCGGGTCGAGCCATCGTTCGTCCCCGGTGTCGTCGACGACATGCTCTTGGTGCCGGACGGGGCATCGATCGCCGCCATGCGCTGGGCTTCGAGTCGGCTCGGCCGCCGGGTCGGCGCGTCGACCGGCACCAACGTCTGGGCGGCGCTGCACGTGGCCCGGCTGATGGCGGAGCGGGGTGAGCGGGGCAGTATCGTCACCCTGCTCTGCGACGGCGGCGAGCGGTACGCCAGCACGTATTTCGACGACGGCTGGCTGCGGGCGCGCGGCATCGACTTCGCCCCGTACGCGGAGGTGCTGGAGGACTACGAGCTGACCGGTAGGTTCCGTCCCGAGGAGTGTGTCTGCGATGGACAGTAGTCGCGGTGCGAACGGACAGGGGGTCCGGTCGGTGACGCGGGCGCTGTCGCTGCTCTCCGCGGTCGCCCGCGGGCCGAAGACGCTCACCGCGCTGGCCGGGCATTCCGGGGTGAGCCTCAGCACGGCCTCCCGCCTGCTCGGTACCTTGAAAGCCACCGGCTATGTCAGCCAGGACACCGACGGCGCCTACATTCCCGGCCCCGAGCTGACCGCGATGATCTCCGCGACCGACATGTGGGCCGGCATCCGGTCGATCGCCGTCGACACCGTGCGGGACCTGCACGCGCGAGCGGACGAGACGAGCGCGTTCTTCGTCCGCGCCGGCGACGACCGGCTGTGCATCGAGTCCGCGGAATCCAGCAAGCTGGTCCGGCGGGTCTGCCTGCCCGGCGAACGGGGCCCGGTGTACCTCGGCGCGGCGGGAAAGGCGTTGCTGGCCTTCAACAACGCCGAGAACCAGCCCGTCGGCCTGCCCGCCGGCACGGACGGCTTCGCCGTGTCCGGGGGCGAACACCGGACGCTGGACGCGCTTCGGGCCGAATGCGCCGAGGTCAGGGCGCGAGGTTACGCCTACAGCGCCCGCGAATCGACGAACGAGTCCTGGTCCGTGGCGGCGCCGGTGTACCGGCAGCGCACGCTCGTCGGCGTGCTGTCGGTCGTCGTCCCCCTGACCCGCTACGACGACGACTATGTCCAACGGCTCATCCAGCTCACCTGCGAGGTGGCCACCGAGCGGAGCGGGTGAGCAATTCGCTGGCTACCGCTCCGCGGAACCGGCCCGGCGGAGTTCCGCCGGGCCGGCTCCGTCGTGGGCGTCACGCCCGCTGGGCCAGCAGGCCGGTGCTGGAATTCTGGCGGGCGCCGGTCGGCAGGGCGAAGATGTGACCAGCAAGAAATGCACGCAGAATCCAGTTGCCACCGATAGATCAGTCTTGGAGCCGAGCATGCCAAGCCGCAGACACGATCACTTGCCCACGCAACTAGCATGGCTTTGGTAGAGGTGGTGTGGCAAAGAGCGAGCGGTGTCGATTCCGGGTGTGGGTCGGTTTCCGGCCGAGTTGACGGATTTTGTTGGCCGTGTGTGGGAGACGGCCGAGGTGAAGCGCGTGCTGGGATCGTCCCGGTTGGTGACGTTGACCGGTGCGGGGGGGACCGGAAAGTCGCGGTTGGCGTTGCATGTCGCGTGGGAGTTGCGGCGGGCGTTTGCTGATGGTGTGTGGGTGGTGGGTTTGGCCTCGTTGCGGGATCCGGCGTTGTTGGGGGATACGGTCGTATCGGCGTTGGGAATGACCGATGTGTCGAATCGGGATCCGGAAACGGTGCTGGTCGACTATGCGGCGGAGAAGCAGTTGTTGCTGGTGTTGGACAACTGCGAGCACCTGTTGGACGCCTGCGCGCAGTTGATGACGGGCCTGTTGCGGGCCGCGCCGGGGCTGCGGGTACTGGCCACGAGCCGGGCGCCGCTGGAGGTCTCCGGTGAGCGCGTGTGGCAGGTTGGCCCGTTGTCGCTGCCGCCGGAGGGTTCGGTACCGCGTGATGGCGACCGGTATGAGGCGTTGGAGTTGTTTGAGCGGCGGGCAGCCGACGCCCTGCCGGGGTTCGCCCTGACCGACGGCAACACGGCGGCGGTGGCCCGGTTGTGCCAGCGGCTGGATGGGCTGCCGCTGGCGATCGAGCTGGCCACGGCTGCCCTGCGCACGCTGGACGTTGAGGAGATTCTGGATCGGCTGCAAGACCGTTTCCAGTTGCTCACGCACGGCGACAGGGCCGGGTCGGCTCGGCATCAGACGCTGCGGGCGGCGATCGAGTGGAGCTTCGAGTTGTGCACGCAGCTCGAGCGCACGCTGTGGGCCAGGTTGTCGGTGTTCCCGGGCGAGTTTTGCCTGGACGCCGCCGAGGACGTGTGCGCGGGCGAGGGCGTGGTGGCCGAGGATGTGTTCACCGGGGTGGCCGGGCTGGTCTACAAATCTCTGTTGGTCAAGCGGGAGGAAGGGCAGGTCGCCCGGTACCGGATGCTGGAAACGATCCGCCAGTACGGCCGGGAGCAACTCTCCGATGAAGAGGAAAAAGCTCTCCGTCGGCGGCATCGGGATTACTACCTGCACCTGGCCGAACAAGCGGAAGCGGACTGGTTCGGCCCCGACCAGGCGGGGTTGCTGGAGAGGTTCGAGTCCGAGCAGCCCAACGTGCGGGCGGCGTTGGAGTTCTGCCTCACCGAACCCGGTCAGGCCCGTACCGGGCTGCGGATGGCCGGCGCGCTGTATTGGTACTGGATCGTACGTGCGGTCCGTGATGGCCGGTGGTGGCTGGACCAGGCACTGGCCTGCGACACCGAGCCCAGCCCCGAGCGGGCCAAGGCACTGTGGGTTCTCTCCGCGATCGCCCTCGTTCAGGGCGACACCGCACACACTCTCACTGTCTTGCCCGAATGCGTCGACCTGGCCCGGAGGTTCGACGACGAGACGGTACTAGGGCATGCGTTGCAACAAGCTGGAAAGACAAAATGGTTTCATGACGACCTGCCGACGGCCGCCGCGCTGTACGAGCAAGCACTGGCCCACTACCGGAACGTCGGCGCAGAGGGCTGGATGCCGACGATGGCGTTGTTCCGCCTGGGCACGATCGTAGGCGCGCTGGGTGATACCGAGCGCGCGGTCGCGCTGTCCCAGGAGTGCATCACGCTCTGCCAGGCCACGGGTGAGCGATGGGCGCGGTCGTGGGGGCTGTGGCATCTGGCCCTCGCCCACTGGCTTCAGCGTGATCTGCTGCCGATGACCGCGTATGCGAAGGAAGCCCTCCGGCTCAAACACGCCCTACGCGACCCATTGGGCATGGCGTGGTGTGTCGAGATACTGATCTGGGCGGCCGCGACCCGGGACGACCTTCGGCGGGCCGCCGTCCTGTTCGGCATAGCCGAAGCATTGTGGGAACAAATCGGCGGATCGGTGGCCCCTTGGACGACCGCGCGCGAGTGGACCAGGCAGTACCAGACCAAGGCCCGCGATGCCCTCGGAAGCCTTGCCTGCGAAGCCGCCCTCCAGCAAGGCAAACGCTTCACACTCGATGAGGCCGTGGCCTACGCACTAGACGACCAACCACACACGCCACCTGTCTCCCCTCCCGCCGCGCCGTCTGAGCTACCGCTGACCCGGCGCGAGAGCGAGGTCGCCAAGTTGGTCGCCAACGGCATGTCCAACAAAGAGATCGCCGCCGCCCTCGTGATTGCCCGGCGCACCGCCGAGGCGCATGTCGAACACATCCTCACCAAGCTCGGCTTCACCTCCCGCGCCCAGATCGCATCCTGGATCACCGAACAACGCGACCTCGAATGATCCGGCGGCTCCAGCGCTACAGTTTCGATGAGCCAGCGGATCGGTGGGTTCGGGCCGGTGCGTGGCAGCGGTGCAGTTCGCTTGCCGGGATCATGCCCGCGTGATCGTGTCCCGGCTGTAAAAGGTGACCCGCAGGTTGCTGTTCGTCCCGTTGGTATTGCTGCGTCGCGAGACTGCCAAGGACGCGGGACTGCTCGTGCAGCGGCACGAGAACGCGATCCTGCGCCGTCAGCTGGCCAGCTCGGTCCGCTACGAGCCAGCGGGCCGGCTTGGGTCGCTGTCCTGCCGGGGCTGATACCCGTCGCGACGTGGTATTACACCGCACGCTTGCGCACCGGACCCCACCCACCCGAGCGGCGATCAAAAGTGCTCGCGAAGAAACCGTCGTCGCTGACTCGCCGACGTTCGCGACTGCACCTCCTTCGCAGCGTTCAACGGCCAACCGGCAGTTGAGACCAGCAGGGGGAAGTTCGGCAGCGATCGATCCACATTTGCGCCGAAGTCCTGGACTAACAGGTCTTATTTTCCGCGTGCCAAGCCGTTGCGGTAGTTGTAGAGGTTCCTTCCGATGTCCTTTACGCCAAAAGGGTGAGCCCGGTCCTGATAAAAGCTCGAACACGTTGAGTGATAACTTTTCTATTACGTTGCTGTGGCCTGGCACCGCGATCCTGTGGAAGGAACTTTAAGGGCATGTGCCGTGTATGAAAGGGCAACGCTATGGGCTACCTGTTTGGGCGAACTATAGAGTCCGGGCGTTCCTTAAAAGCGCACCTGGAGACGTTATGATATCCCACGTTAATGGGGAAGTTGCAAGAGGAGCTCACCGGGCACGCCAGTGGCTCAAGGACAATGGCATGCCCTACAGTGACGAGATTCCGCTCGAAGCTTCCGGCCGTGAGTTCGCCGATGGCGGCCACTACGGCGTCGAGATCCCGGTGGTCAACAGTTTCAAGGTGCTGGAGGCGACGCTGGGTCTGCTGAAGGAGGAGGGCCTGCCGGTCACTCGTTTCAACGAGACCCTCGGTGCGTTCCTGCTCTCCGACAGCGAGGTTCGGGACATGCTGGATCTGTGCCGGGAGAGCAATGTCGGCATGGTGTTCGCGCTGGGGCCTCGTCCCGAGTACGACCGCAAAGCTGCCTTCTACCGCGGCGGGTTCGGTGCTTCCCAGGGCCGCCGGATCAACAACAATGACGCGCTGGCGCAGTCCGCGGAAGAGGCGCTGAGGCTGACCGAGATGGGTTGCCGCGGCCTGATCGCCTACGACCTCGGTGTCATCCGGATGCTGTCGGAGATGCGTAAGGCGGGTGTGCTGCCTGCCGAGTTGATGATCAAATCATCTTCGCACTGCATCGTGTCGAACCCGATGACCTCACGGGTGTTCTACGAGAACGGCGTAAACAGTATTACGACTGTGCACGACCTTGGCCTGCCCGTGCTGCAGGACATCCGAAAGGGTTCGCCGGAGCTGACCATCGATTTGCCGACCGACGTCTACGGCAGCAAGGGCGGGTTCATCCGTTTTTATGAGGTGGCCGAACTGGTGCAGATCTGCTCGCCGATGATGCTGAAGATCGGCGCCAGCGCCCAGTCGCACCCGCACGACCCGGTGAACGAGAACACCATCCGGCAGCGCGTCCAGCGCGTCGCACTGTGCCTGGAGTATCTGAGTAAGTCCGGCATCGAGGCCAAGTACATCAGCGATCTCTCTCCGCAGCGCTGCGTGCCGGTCAAGGTCTGACTCACCCCGGTCGTCCCGGATGCCACCACCCGGGACGACCGGAGTACCTCACTCCTCAATAGGCAAGGGAGCGTTGCGGGACAATGGAATTCGTCGCCGTCGACGACAAGATCCAGCAACTGCGCGAACGAACTCGCAGCGTCGCAGAGGCAGAAGTCCAAACGAACGTTGTGACCCGTGACCGGAATGCGAGTTGGGATCAGACCCTTTTCACCAGGCTCGCGGAGATGGGCATCGTCGGCGCCTTGCTGCCTACCGCCCACAACGGGCTCGGCGCCACCGTGCTGGAGGCCGTCGCCATGCTCGAAGGTTTCGGCGAAGGCTCCGGCGACGCCGGGCTGTCTCTTGCGCTGGGGACACACGGTGTGCTGTGCGCTGTACCGATCGCCAAGCTCGGCAGCTTCGCCCAGCGGGAGCACTATCTCCCCAGGATGGCCTCCGGCGAGTGGCTCGGCGGGCTCGCATTGTCCGAAGTGGATGGTTGTGCCACGGAAACAGGTCCCGGAATCACGGCGGTTCAACAGCGCGAAGGCTGGCTGCTCGGAGGACGCAAGCCGCACGTGGTCAATGCACCCCACGCGCACCATTTCGTGGTTACCGCGGTCACGGCGACCGGCGAGAGGTCCGCGTTCCTGATCGACCGCAACACGCCTGGCCTTGCGGTAATGCCCAACGCGGAGCCCACCGCCATGCGTACCTGCCCGTCCGCCGACCTGGTGCTGGAAGACTGCCAGGTCCCGGCGGACGCAGTGCTCGGCAGGCCCGGTGCCGCCACCGACGAACTGGTACCGTTGCTCGCCGCGCTGGACCGAACCTGTTTGCTTGCACCGTGGCTCGGCATCATTCGTGAGATCACCCGGCAGACCGTCGCGCTTGTCACGGATCAGCCTTTCCACCAGGAAAGCCTCTCCAGCAACGGAGACGGCAGTCCTATCCTGCCAGGACAGCGTTCGAGAGGGACACATGTGCCGAACCCTCGGTCCACGTTGCCGACCGGCCCCGTGGCGGCCAGCGAAGTAACCAGACCAACCCTGTTCGGCGCGCCGCTGGTCCGATCCCAGGCAATCCGTGCCGCCATCGTGGACATGCGGACCAAGGTGGAGCTGGGCTCCGACCTGCTTTACCGGGCGGCCGGGCAGCTCGACCGGCCGGAGCCCGCGCCACGGCAGGACGCTGCGGCCGCCAAGCTTTTCATCACCCGCGCCGCACAGGACATCGCCCGTACCGCCGCCGGGATCGCCGGTCTCACCCCGCACCACCTGGCGGAGCGAGCGCAGCGCGACTCGCTGCTGCTCGCCGCGACGGGCGGCGGCCAGGAGATCCTGCGCTCGGTGGTCGCCGGAGCGCTGCTGGGACTGGGCTGAACCCGGCATATCAAGGGAGACTCACATGGGCTTTTCACTCGACGATCGCAGGTCGCTGATCGACGATCTGGACCGGCGGTTCTCCAACGGCATCGCCGACCGCGCCGCGGCCGCCGACGCGGACGGCTGCCTCCCCCCGGAGAACTGGCGGGATGTCATTGACAGCGGTTACCTGCGTGTGTTCCACCCCGCTGAGATCGGCGGCCTCGGCGCGGACGGGGTCACCCAGGCGATGGCGATGGAGACGCTGGCACGGGCCTGCCCCAACACGTACTGGTCGGCCACCATGTCCGCGCTGGTGGGTGGCAAGCTGATCCACACCTACGGCAACCTGGCCGACCACCGCAGGCTGCTCGACCCACTGCTCAGCGGTGAACGGTTGGCCTGCTTCGCGGTGGTGGAGCGTACCTCGGGCAGTGACGCGGGAACCTACGTCACGACGGCGCGCCGCGACGGCGACGGATACGTGCTCAGCGGCGAGAAAACGCGGGTCGCTAATGCCACCGACGCCGATCTCGCGGTGGTCATGGCTCGCTTGAACGGTGTCGAGAATGGTTGGTGCTTCGCCTTTGTCGACCTGCGGCAGGAGAGGGTTCGCACCTATCCGATGCCGGGCATGGGGCTGCGTGCGATGTCGTGGGGCGGGCTGGTGTTCGACGAGGCACGGGTGGACGCGAGAGACGTGGTGCCGGTCCGGCTCGACGAGTATCCAAAGGGCGTGTCGTGGGGCTGGCTGTTCATGTCGATCGCAGCGATCGCCATCGCCGAGTCGGCGCTGGAAGCATCGATCGAGCACGCGGGCACCCAGATCGCGTTCGGCAGGCCACTGGCTCACATGGAGGGTGTGCAGGCTGCGTTGGCCGAGATGCGTACCGAGATCGACGCGGCCCGGCTGTTGGCGCATCGCTGCGCTTGGCATCGTGGCGAGGGCAGGCTGGTGTTGGAATTGGTCGGCATGCTCAAGGCGTACGCCTCCGAGATGGCAGTACGGGTCACCCAGCATGCGGTGCAGATCCACGGTTCCTGGGGACTGACACCCGGCCATAAGGTCGAGCGGCTGTACCGGGATGCGCCGATGAACGTGATCGGCGGGTTCGCCTCCAACCGGCTGCGTGAACTGGTCGCCCAGGAACTTGGGTTGTCCGTGACCTACCAGGAATTCGACTGGCTTTCCCCCACCGGCCTCGCACGCGACAGCGGTGAGCACCTGGCCACCTCCCTCGTAACGGAGTGATCACATGTCCGGTCCCTACACCCTCGCGCTGTTGCCCGGAGACGGGGTGGGCGTCGAGGTCGTCGCCCAGGCACGGCGAGTGCTCGAAGCCGTCGCCCACCATGACCGCATCGACCTGCGCTTCGACGAGATTCCCGGTGGCGCGCAATACTTCCTCGAGCACGGCCACGACTGGCCGGAGGACGCCGAGCGGCGCTGCGCCGACGCCGACGCGATCCTCCTCGGCGCGATCGGCTGGCCGTCGTCGGACGGCCACGGCACCGCGATGCGGCCCGATGGCAAAATGGCCGGCTGGTCTGCGATCGTCGGCAACCGGATCGGGCTGGACCTGTACGCCAACATCCGCCCGGTCAAGCTGTTACCCGGTGTCCGGCACCTGATATCGGGAACTCACAAGCAGGTCTGGTCCCCTGAAAATGTCGACATGGTCTTCATCCGGGAGAACACCGAGGATCTGTACTCCGGTTCCGGTGGGATCCTGGCACCCGGCGGCGACGCCCAGGTAGCCATCGACACGCGGATCATCACCCGGCGATCCACGGAACGCATCATCCGGCTGGCGTTCGAGACCGCTTTGAAACGCGGCGGCGCACCTACCGACGGGAAGCGCCGGGTGACTTGTGTGGTGAAGGACAACATCCTGCACGGTTGCCGGATGTTCGTGCGGATCTTCGAAGAGTTAGGCGCGGAATACCCGACGGTGCAACGAGAAGTCGTGCTGGTGGACGCGTTCACCCAGTGGCTGGTTCGTCGGCCCGAGCAATACGACGTGGTAGTCGCGCCGAACATGTTCGGCGACATCATCACCGAACTCGCGTCCGCGTTGCAGGGCGGAATGGGCATGTCAGTGGGCTGCAATGTCGGCACCCGGCACGGCATGTTCGAACCGATCCACGGGTCGGCACCCAAACACGTCGGACGAAACCGCGTGAACCCGATCGCGACCGTGTTGGCCGCAGCGGAGGCTTCCGACGGATCGCTGTCCTCGGCCGGCGATCGGATCGAGGCGGCGGTGCGCACGGTAGTGAGCAAAGGGCAAACGCTTACCTATGACCTGGTAGGGCCGGAAGTGGCCGCGTCGACTTCGGCGGTCACCACCGCGATCATCGACGAGTTGGAGCTGGTCCACCCGTGATTCTGGTCGATGCTCAAATGCACGTCTGGGGCGCCGACACGCCCACCCGCCGATGGCCATCCGGCAGTGCGCACGCCGCGCACCGGCCGGTGCCGGTCGGCGTCGAGGAGACACTGCGGGTGCTGGACGAAGCGGGAGTGCACCGGGCTGTACTGGTGCCGCCGTCCTGGGAAGGCGATCGCAACGACTTGGCGCTGGACGCCGCCGCCCGCTACCCGAACCGGTTCGCGGTGATGGGCCGGATCTCTTTGACCGACACAGCGTCCACCAACCGGCTGGCCAGATGGCGGGAACAGCAGGGCATGCTGGGGGTCCGGCTTACCCTGCATCTCGATCCCCTGCGCGCCGCGTTCCGGCGAGGGGAGTTGGACTGGTTCTGGGCCGCAGCGGAAGCCGCCGGACTGCCGGTGATGGTGTACGCACCGGGGATGTCCAGACTGCTGGGCGAGATCGCTCGACGGCATCCCGCGCTGCGGCTGATCGTGGACCACTTGGCGCTTCCGGTGAACCTGGCCGGTGTCGAGTCCTTCGCGGACCTGCCCGAACTCCTTGCCTTGGCGCGGTTTCCCAACGTCGCGGCAAAGGCATCCGCGTTGCCGTGCCATTCCGAGCTCGGCCACCCATTCGGCGACGTGCATCACGCGCTGCATCGGGTGTTCGACGCGTTCGGCCCACGCCGACTGTTCTGGGGCAGCGACTGGACCCGGCTTCCCTGCCCGTACCGAGACAACATCTCGCTGTTCACAGAGGAACTATCTTTCCTATCCGATGAGGACATCCAGTGGATTATGGGAAAGGCACTACTGGGTTGGCTGGACTGGCCGACCGATGCGCAGCGCACCGGATGACGGCCGTGAACTCGCCACAATCAAACGGGAGAGCTTTGCACCTGCCGAAGATTTCATCCGTGCAGGTCAAACAGCATATTAATATTCGTGGATGATTCCTGCCAGGCGGTCGTCGGCGTAACTTGAGCTCGGCTATCCGATCGGAGCCGGTGATCGGTTGAGGGTCGGCGTGTAGCGGTGCTGCCTGGTTTATGGCCTGGTGGGGCCGGTGCGCATTGTGATGCTGTTCAAACTCGTGGAGCGCCTGGCCAGGCCGCGACGGTGCCGCTGTTCGTGTTCCACGCCGGGTATGCCCCGATCGTCCTCTCGCACGAGCTGGCCGGCGACCGCGCCCAGGTCTTGGTGCGGATCAAGGGTGATCGGGAGTTCTACGGCCCGGTCCTGGACCGGCGACGCGACGGCAGGCCGAGAAGACATCGTCTGCATCACCTCGGCGAGCATGCCGTGCGCGTACCGCATCTGCGACGGGAGTGGTGTCCGAGATCCTGCGAGGCGCAGGAGACGGCGGGCGCACTGCTGCGCTGCGGTTCTCTTCCCACGGGGCCACTGGCGCATTATGGTGTGGATCCCGGTCGGGTGCGCGGAAGCATGGGCCGCTGTGCCGGAGTACTGGTCATCTCGCTCCCCGAACCCACGAGCTGGCTGATCACTTCGACCGGTTTCGCGTCAGGAGATGTTATGAGCCATCCCGTAAATGATGTGCCGCCAACGAAGGAAGTGAGACGCTCACCGGAAGCCACCATCCCGTCGACCGAACCGCCCAAGCACGTCCGCATCCCGCAGGCTGACCGGGAGCCCGTTTCCCGCGGGGTGACCCCAAAGCTGATCTACACGCGTGGCCCCGACGCCGGGGTCGGGCATGAGGTGAACTCACCGTGCATGCTCGGACGTGATCACAGCTGCGACCTGGTGCTCGATGATCCCACTGTGTCCCGTTTTCACGCCGAGGTCCTGCTGATCAACAATTGTTACGTGGTGACCGACGTCGGCTCGCTGAACGGCACGTACGTCAACGGGCAGCTGATCGACCGTGCGGAGCTCGTCGACGGCGATGCGGTGTGGATTGGAACCTACCGTCTCCGTTTCCAGCTCGACGGCTGACTTCGAGCAGCCGGTACCGGCGCTCCGGGAAGCCTCATACATGCAGCCCCTGGTTGATCATTCCTCCCGCCCGTGGCGCGGGCAGCACCCTCGCCGCCCGCGCCGCGGACAGGACTGTTGCGAGACCGAGGCGACGAGGCCCGCCGCGAACGGGAAATCGCGGATGATCCCGACCTGGAGGTCGCCGACGATCAACGCGATCGTCGTGCCGGCACACCCTCCATCCGGCGCCCGACGGTGAGCAGTACGCCCAGACCTAGCAGCATGATGACGGCGATGAGTAGCAGCACCCAGGTATAGCCGCCGGTCGCGTCCTTTATCGCGCCGGTGAGGTACGGGCCGACGAAACCGCTCAGGTTGCTCACCGAGTTGATCAGCGCGATGCCGGACGCCGCGGCGGCGCCGGTCAGGCCGATCGCCGGGATCCGCCAGAACTGTGGCATGGCCGAGTAGATGCCGGCCACGCTCACGCAGACCGCGACGATGAACAGCATTCCGTCGCCGGAGAACGTGGCCAGCAGGAGTCCGGCCGCGCCGATCGCCATCGGCACGGCTGTGGCGACGACGGCGCTGACCCGTGCAGCGAACCGGGACCACACGACCATCGCCACGATCGCGACGGCCGACGGGATGGCGGAGAGCAGCACGCTGTTGACGTCTCCGCCCAGCGACGACGACAACGACGAGATCATCGTCGGCAGGAAGAACGCCAGGGGGTAGAGCCCGAACACGATCGCGAAGAACGCGACGGCCATAGCCCAGACACGTCCGCTGGTCAGCGCCTGCCTCAGCCCGGTCAGCGCGCCGTGCGCGGCCTGCTCCTCGGCCTCCGCGGCGAGGGTGCCCTCGATGAGCTCGCGTTCGGCAGGGCTGAGCCACTTCGCCTCTCGCGGGCGGTCCGGCAGCAGGACGAAGATCAACGCTCCGACCAGGACCGTGAGCACGCCCTCGACCAGGAACAGCGACCGCCAGCCCGCCATGTCGAACAGGTTTTGCCCCCAGGTGAGCAACCCGGCGGCCAGCGGCGCTCCGACGATCGAGGACAGCGGGATCATCAGGAAGAACGCCGACATCGTCCAGGACCGGTGCCGACGCGGGAACCAGAAGGTCAGGTAGAGCAGGATGCCTGCGGCCAGGCCCGCCTCGGCGAAGCCGAGCAGGAGCCGGGCGAGATAGAGGGTGGTCGCGGAGTGCACCGCCGCCGTGGCCGCAGTGACCAAGCCCCAGGACACCAGGATGCGGGAGATCCACTTGCGGGCCCCGAACCGGCGCAGGGCGATGTTGCTCGGGACCTCGACGAGGATGTAGCCAATGAAGAACAGCCCGCCCGCCAGGCCGATCTGCGCGGCGGTCAGGCCCAGTTCGCGCGACATCGGTTGGGCGACGTAGCCCAGGTTGGCCCGGTCGATGTAGCTCATCACGTAGGCGAGCCCGACCAGCGGGATGATCCGCCAGGCGACCCGGCGCCAGAGCCGGCGCTCGTCGGTGACGGGTGGGGTGGTGGTCTTGTTGCTCATGACCGGGCCGCCTCTCGTGCGGAGGTGGTGGCGGCGAGGTCCAGCTCGCCGGAGTCGGTGACGATCACCCGGTAGTCGCGCGCGGCGCCTTCGGGGGTGACCTTGCCGTCGAGGACATCGTCCAGGACGAGCCGGGGATCGCGGGTCAGCGGGTCGCCGTGCCCGCCGCCGCCCGCGGTGACGTGCCGGTGCCGGGTGCCCGCAGTCATCGTGAGGTGCGGCTTGGCGGGCAGCAGGGTCTCGTCGGGGCCAGGGTCCAGCAGGTTGGCCGACGGGGTGCCCTGGGCGCCGCCCGCGAGGCCGTAGGGCAGGTGGGTGCGTCGGTCGGAGCGGATCTGCACGCTCGCGCTCGGGGCCAGGATCGTCATGTCCCGGAAGGTGGCGAGTCCACCACGGAAGCAGCCCGCGCCGCCGGTGTCCGGGAGGTAGCCGTAGCCGTCGACGCGGACGTGCCCGGAGTGCTCGATCTCCTCGACCGGGGTGTTGGCGAGGTTGGCGCCGAGCGGGCTGATCCCGTCCACGCCGTCGCGGTCGGGCCGGGCGCCCCACGCCCCGCAGAGGATGTCCCACAGGACGGTCGAGCCGCCGTTGTCCTCGGTCACGCCGATGGCGACCGAGTCGGGGCCACCGTCGCCCGCGGCCGGGACGCGGTCCGGGAACACCGGAGCGAGGGCGCCGAGCACGGCGTCGATGATCCGGTAGGCGACGAGGCCGCGGGCACCGCGCGCCGCGGGCCTCCGGGCGTCGAGGATCGAGCCCTCGGGGATTACGAACCGGAACGGGCGGTAGAAGCCGCTGTTGGCGGGGAGGTCCCCGGCCAACAGGCCCTGGACCGCGGCGTACGAGGCGGAACGGGTGAACGACGCCGTTGCGTTGAGCGCCGAGGCGACCTGCGGCGATGAGCCGGTGAAGTCGAACTCCACGCCGTCGCCGTCGAGCGTCACCCGCACCTGGAAGGGGATCGGGTCGCTGCCGAGTCCGTCGTCGTCGATGTGGTCGAGGAAGGTGTAGGTGCCGGGCACGGCCTCGGCGAGCTCGGTGCGCAGCAGGGTCTCGGCGTAGTCGAGTAACTCGTCGACCAGGACCTCGAATCCCGTGACACCGTGCCTGGAGGCGAGGGCCCGCAGCCCCGCGCCGCCGGTGTGGCAGGCCGCCAGCTGCGACTCGAGGTCACCGCGGAACAGCTCGGGCTCGCGGACGTTGCGCAGGATGAGGTTGAGGAACGTCTCGTTCAGCTTCCCGCCCGCGACCAGCCGGGACGGCGGGATCTGCACGCCTTCGGCGAAGATGCTGGTCGACTGCACAGCCATCGAGCCGGCGGCCCATCCGCCGACATCCGCGTGGTTGACCACGGACACCGCGAATCCGAGCAGCGTGCCGTCGATGAACACCGGCGCGACGGCGAACACGTCCGGCAGGTGCATGCCGCCGAGGGACGGGTCATTGAGCACATAGACGTCTCCCTCGGCTAGGGACTCGCCAAACTCGGTCAGCACCGCGTCCAAGGCGTCCGGGATGGAGCCCAGGTGGACCGGGCAGGTGTTGGCCTGGGCGATCACCCGGCCGCGCGCGTCGCACAGCGCGGCCGAGAAGTCCATGCTGGACGCGACGATCTGCGAGTGTGCGGTGCGCAGCACGGTGATCGCCATCTCGTCGGCGGCGCCGGTGACGGCGTTGCGGAAGACCTCGAAGGTTGCGGCGTCCCGGATCACGACTGCTCCCAGCGGATGACGATGGTGTTCAGGTGGTCCCGGTGGGCGGTGGCGCCCGGCGGGACGAGGGTGGTCGAGTCCATGTCCTCGATGACCAGCGGGCCCGGGCGAGGGTCCGCCCCGAGCGCGGCACGGCTGAGGACCGTGGCCTCCACGTGCTCGTCGAACCGGACGATGCGGACGCCCTCGGGACGACCCTGCGGCAGCGGCGCGGTGAGCACCGACTCGAGCGAGGCGCCCGCGGCGACGCGCCCGCGCACCCGCAGGGTCACGAACTCGACGAGCTCGTCCTGGCCCGCGCGGCCGTAGGTGCGCCTGTGCTCGCTGTGGAACCGGGCACAGACCTCGGCGAGCGCGGTGTCGTCCAGGGGGCCGTCGGGAACGGCGATGCGCAGCTCGAAGCGCTGGCCGCGGTACCGGACGTCGAGGAACCGGTCGACGGTCACCGCGCGGCCGGGGTCGCCTGTCTGCAGCGCGGCAGTGACCTCCGCCGCGAGCAGGTCGAACTCCCTGGCCGGGTCGGTGTCTGCACGATAGGGGGTGAGCCCGTAGCGCTCGACGTCCGCGACGAGCAGGCCGAGGCTGGAGAACAGCCCGCAGTGGGTCGGCACCAGCACGGTGGTGATGCCCAGCTCCCGGGCCAATGCCGCGGCGTAGAGCGGGCCAGCACCGCCGAACGCGACCATAGTGGTCTCGCGCGGATCGCGGCCGCGCTCGCTGGTCACGGCCTTGACGGCGGTCGTCATACCGGACACGGCGACCTCGTAGGCGCCGCGGGCGGCGGTGGGCACGTCCGTGCCCAGCTCGGCCGCCACGCCGCTGATCGCCTTATGGGCCAGCTCGGGATGGATCGCGACCCGACCACCGGCCAGCGACTCCGGACTGAGGTAGCCCAGCGCGACGTTGGCGTCGGTCAGCGTGGGTCGCTCGCCGCCGTTGCCATAGCAGGCGGGACCGGGGCGCGAGCCCGCGCTGGTGGGACCGACGTGCAGGGCACCCGCGACGTCCGTGCTGATCACGGAGCCGCCACCCGCGCCGACCTCGGCGATGTCGATCGAGGGAGCGCGCACCGGGTAGCCGGCGCCGGACCCCAGCCCGCGCGCGACGTTCATGCCGCCGCCGACCTCGTAGTCCGCGGACACGAACGGCTCGCCGTGCTCGATCAGGGATGCCTTGGCAGTGGTGCCGCCCATGTCGAAAGCGACCACACCGTCCAGCTTCATCAGCCGGGCCAGCCGGGTCACGGCGGTGATGCCCGCAGCCGGGCCGGACTCGATGATCTGCACGGGTCGCTCGACGACCTTGGCGGCGTCGAGGAGACCCCCGCCGGACTGCATGACCAGCAGCGGGGCGGTGACACCGGCGCCGCGCAGATCGGCCTGCAGCGCGGTCAGGTAGTCGTGGACGACCGGCCCGACGTAGGAGTTCACGGTGGCGGTACTGGTCCGCTCGAACTCACCGATCTCGGGCGAGAGGTCAACCGATGCGGTCACGTACAGCCCGGGCAATGCGGCGCGCAGCAGCTCCGCCACCCGGCGCTCCTCGTCCGGCCGCAGATGCGAGTTGATCAGGCACACCGCGACCGCGGCGATCCCGGCACCGCGGATCTTCGCTGCCAGGGCGGCCACGTCGGCGTCCGCGGCACGGATGACGGTGCCGTCGGCGTGGATCCGCTGGTCGAGTTCGTAGCGATGGCGGCGCGCGGCCAGCGGGGCAGGTTTGACCCAGGACAGGTCGTAGAGCGTGGGACGCCGGAGCCTGCCCAGCTCTAGGACGTCCCGGAAGCCGCGGGTGGTGACGACGGCCGTGCGGGCGCCCGCCATCTCCAGGATGGCGTTGGTGGCAACGGTGGTGCCGTGCAGCATCGCGCCGACCTCGGCGGTCGCGGACCCGCCCTCGGCGAGGGCGGCGGTCGTCGCGGTCACGACGCCCTCACCGAACGCGGGCGGTGTGGACAGCACCTTCATTGGCACGATGCGGCCCTGCGGACCGAGGGCTACGACATCGGTGAACGTGCCGCCGATGTCGGCACCGATACGCCAGGGGGTCTTGGACACGAACCCTCCCTTAGGTGAGTTACGAGGAGTTCGACCTCTGATGCCGTGATGACGGGCGGCATCAGGTTGGGATGCACAGTAAACCTCCGTTGAGATATCAGCAAGGCATAATTGATATCTACAATCGGCATGGCTCAGATATGCACTGGTAGAGTCGCCGATGTGCGTGTCCCTGGGCGTTCAGAGCCAGACCTACTGCGTGAGCCACCGCCGATCGGCAGCCTGATGGAGACGGCTTACCGGCGGTTGAAGCGGTCGATCATCGAGCTGGAGCGCCCGCCCGGCCTGCAATTCACCGAGCAGTCGGTGGCCCGCGAGTTCGGGCTCAGCAAGACCCCGGTCCGCGAGGCGCTGGCCCGACTGCACCGCGACGGCCTCGTCACGCCGCTGCCGCGGGCGGGTTACGTGGTCGCACCGGTGACCTTGAGCGATGTCTCCGACCTGTGCGACATGCGCTCGCTGATCCAGTCCGAGTCCGCCGCGCTCACCGCACGGTTCGGCCTGCCCGAGGCGCATGCCGCCAGGCTCGACGAGCTGTGCGTCGACGACGAGGACGGCCAGCTCGGCGGGCCGCACTTCGAGGAGCGATTCCGGCGGAACTACGAGTTCGAGTCGATCATCGCGAACGGATCCCGGAACGCTCGGCTCGCCGCTGCGGCCGCGGACGCGCTGGACGAGATGGAGCGGGTGGTCCGGTTGGCGATCCGGCTGGATCCGTCCATGCCACCGGGCCGGATCCAGGAGCGGCGGGCGATCGTCGCGGCCATCATCGCCGGCGCCCCGGAGGCGGCCCGGGAGGCGATGGCGCGGCGGACGGCCTCCGCCCGGCGCGAGGTCCTGGACGCGCTGACCACCAGCACCGCGGTGACCAGCGCGTCCATCGCCATCCCTTAGCCATCCCGCAGCCTGCGACCGAGTTCACGCAGGCCAGATGCCGGGCCGCCGTAGAGCAGGCGCACGTGATCTGCAGGGCCACCGAAGGCGTCGCCGGCCAGGGCGGAGATCCCACGGGCGAGCAGCGCGTCCTCGAGGTCTCGGCCCATCCCGAGCCTGCTCAGGTCGGCGAACGCGAAGATCCCCGACGCCGGCGACACCACCGGGACCCCGGCATCGCCGAGCACCCGGACCAGCAGGTCCCGGTTTCCGCGGAACCGTGCGAACTCACGGTCCAACCAGTCCTGCGGGCCGGTGACGGCGGCCTCGGCGGCGACCTGAGGGATGTCCCCGACGTTGATCGCATCCCACTCGAACGCGGTGTGGATCCGGTCGAGCAGGGGCGTCGGGGCGTGCACGTAACCGACTCGCCAGTGTGTGAACGCGTAGTTCTTGCTCAGGCTGGTCACCGTGACCAGGTCCGGATGCCGGTCCCGCAGGGTCTGCAGCGGGACGTAACTGGGCTGGTCGTGGACGTAGCGCTCGTACGACTCGTCCGAGAACACCACCAGCCCGTGTCGTGCGGCGAGGTCCACCAGCGCCCCGAGTTGCTCCCGGCTCGGGGTGTGTCCCGTCGGGTTGTTCGGGTTGCACAGCAACAGCGCCCGGGTGGCAGGGGTGAGCGCTGCGGTCAAGGCCACGGGATCGGCCGCCCAGCCGTCCGCCGCCAGGGTCCGGACGTGGACGGGGCGGGCCCCGGCCATCCGGACCATGCCGTCGAAGAAGTACGTCGGCGTCGGGACCAGCACCTCGTCACCCGGCGCCAGCAGGGCCCGCAGCGCCACGCTCATGCCGTGCTGCGCGCCGTGGGTCACCAGCAGTTCGTCCGGATCGGCGTGGACCGCAGCCCCGAGGGCCGCCCGCAACGTGGGCGAGCCGCGGCTGATCCGCGGGAACGGCGTGCCCGCCACCCGTCGCACCGCCTCGACGACGTGCTCGGGCATGGGTAGCACCGGCACCCCGGCCAGCTGGACGGGATCGGGGCGGTCGGCGGCTCGATCAGCGAGGGCGAGAGCAGGGAGACGCTCGAGCATTGAAGCTCCTGATGACGGGCGCTCAGTGGCGCGATGAAGCCCCGGACCGCGCGGCCAGCGCGCTAGTCATGGGCGGAAGAAGCATCCACCGGCGAGCGGTGTCATCAGGCCGTCGCAGGCGATGAGAGGAACTCTAACGTCGGTATGGCCGGTAGCGTCAAGTCGCCAGCGGCGTGCTTCACAGGTGACGTTCCACCCAGGTCGTGTCGTATGCCGGAGCCAGTGGGTGCTGATCTCCTGGGTAGCGACCCAGGGGCGGCGGATCCAAAGGTGGTCGTAGCGTCGGCGCTTGCCCTACCCCGCAATAAGCGCCGGGTTTATCTGAGTTTGTCCGATGTGGACGATTGGAACAGGTTGCTCGTCCGCCGGGCGTCGAGGGCGGCCATTGCAGCGTTTGTCTTGCTTCGCAGGGATTTCCGGCAATTGGTGACGTCAGTGCGGGTGGTGGGTCAGCGGGCGGCGTCCGGCGGTTTCGGTGCGCCCTTGGCCGGGCGGTGGTCCTGAGCAAGATCGGCGAGCGCCTGCCGGTCGAGTTTTCCGGACGGGGAGAGTGGGAGTCCATCCAGCAGGTAGAAGCGCGCGGGAACCATCTGCCGGGGCAGTTGATCGCGGAGATACCTGCGGAGGTCGGGGTCGATACCGTCGGCGCTGTCGGCTGGCACGACGTACGCGGCGATCAGTTCCGCGCCGTTGCGCGTCGTTACCACGGTCACGGCGGCGTCACGCGCCGAGCGGTGTCGCCTGATCGTCTCCTCGATCTCACGCAGTTCGATGCGGTAGCCGCGGAGCTTGACCTGCTGATCGGCGCGCCCGAGGTATTCCAGCTCCCCGTTGGGAAGAACCTTGGCGAGGTCGCCGGTGCGGTAGCAGCGCTCCGCCTTCGCTCCGACGTGGACGAACTTCTCAGCCGTCAGCGAAGGCTGGTTGAGATAGCCCAGTGCGACCCCGCCACCGGTGATGCAGATCTCGCCTGCGACGCCCTTCGGCACCGGGCGCAGCTGTGAGTCGCACACGTGCACTCCCAGGTGCGGGAGCCCGACGCCGATGGGAGATGCCACCCGGCCGTCGAGGTCTTCGTCGCGGATGAACTTGGCGGTGGCGAAGACGGTCGCCTCAGTGACGCCGTACATGTTGGCCACCACGGGTTTGGGTCCGGTCTGACCGTCCACGAACTCGCGCACCACGTCCAGGTCGACGTTCTCTCCGCCGAAGGTCAGGTAACGCAGGCTGAGCGCCGGCCATCCCGCGTCCGCGTGCGACAAGGCAATCGAGCGGAAGCAGGAGGGCACCTGGTTCAGCACGGTGATCTTCTCCTGCATCAGGAGGCGCAGGAAGTCGTCGTGCGCAGCGGCGGTGCGGGCGGGGACGAGTACTGCGGTGGCGCCCGTGGCCAGAGCTCCCCAGAGCTCCCAGACGGAGAAGTCGAAGCTGAAGGAGTGGAACACGGTCCACCGGTCGTCGGCGGAGAATTCGAAGAGGGGAAGTGTGCCGCGCAGCAGTGAGAGCACATTTCCGTGGGAGACCACGCAGCCTTTCGGTCTCCCGGTCGAACCGGACGTGTAGATCACGTAGGCAGGCGAATGTTCGCGCAGTTCGACCTCGGGAGCGGCCACTTCGGTGGTCGCCACCTGCGCGGCGTCGATGGTCCGAACGTCGCTGAGGCCGATGTCGGCTGCTGTGCCGGGATTTCCGACGATGATGCCGACCCGGGCGTCGGCGACCATGTAATTCAGCCGGTCCGCGGGATAGGACGGGTCGAAGGGGACATAAGCGGCGCCCGCTTTGAGAATGGCCAGCAGTGCCACCGGAACGTTCAGGGTGCCATCGATCAGAACGCCGACCAGATCACCCGGCTTGACACCGCTGGCGACAAGGTGATGGGCGAGCCCGTTCGCCGCGGATTCCAGCGAGCCGTAAGTGTGCGCGTTCCCACCATCCGTTATCGCGACGGCGTCTTTCTGATTGCGCGCGACCCGTGTGAACAGATCGGGTAGCGACGTGACTCCAATAAGATGCGCTGTCGCCCGACCATCAGTACTTGCCGCTGGCACGACATTCTCCCCAGTCCGGTTTCAGGTGTTCGGCCGACGCTAGCAGCGCGCGGAACGCTGGTATAGCGGCTTTTCCGGTTTGGAAAGTTTCGGACACGGCGTCGGCGTTCCAGTCGATCTCCGGGTACGTTCTCGGTTGCTGGGTCCGTCTGGCGGATCTGAGTGGCGGACGGGCTCCAATGAGGATCACACGCTGCTGCGGGGTCCGCGTGTCGCGTCGGGGGAACGGAAGAGTCCTGTTCGCCCTGCACATCCCTGGGGGACGGCTGAGCGTGTGAGTTTTTCTTCTCGCTGCGTGTCGATGTGGAAGTGAGCGTATGAGGAATACATCTCGTCAACCTGGCGGCCCGGTCGGCAAGGCCGCGCAGATGCGTCGAATGCTGGATTCACCCGAAATGGTGTTCCTGATGGAGGCCCATGACGGCCTTTCGGCGCGCATTGCGCAGAGCGAGGGCTTTGATGCGTTGTGGGCCTCCGGTTTCTCGATCTCGACATCCCTCGGCCTTCGCGACAGCGACGAGGCGTCGTGGTCGCAGTTGCTCTCGGTGGTCGAGTACATGGTCGCCGGGACCTCGGTCCCCATCGTCGTCGACGGGGACACCGGGTACGGCAACTTCAACACGGCTCGGCGCTTCCTCGTCAGCGCCGAGCGGCAGGGCGCCGCAGGGGTGTGCTTCGAGGACAAGGTTTTCCCGAAGATGAACTCGTTCGTCGGTGACTCCCACCGGCTGGCCGACATCGACGAGTTCGCCGCGAAGATCGCTGCGTGCAGCGAGGCGCGCAACGACGAGGACTTCTGCATCATCGCGCGCACCGAGGCGCTGATCGCCGGACGCGGTGTGGATGAGGCGCTCAAACGTGCCGAGGCCTACCGGAAAGCGGGCGCCACCGCCATCTTCGTGCACTCGCGGCGGCAGGTGGCCGACGAGATCGAGCAGTTCGCCGCGGCGTGGGCCGACCGGGCGCCGCTGGTCATCGCACCGACGACGTACGCGAGCACGTCCGCGGACACCTTCAGAGAGCTCGGGATCTCCGCGGTGATCTGGGCGAACCACAGCATGCGCGCCGCAGTGACCGCGATGCGGGACGTCTGCCGGTCGATCAAAGCCAGCGAGAGCGTGCTGAGCGCGGAGGCGAAGATCGCTTCGCTTAAGGAGATATTCGAGTTCATGGACTACGCCGAGATCGAGGAGACCGAGCGCAGGTTGCTGCTGCGGGGCACGAGCGCCGCCGATGACTAGGCCGGGGAGAGCGCTCCCGCAGGGGGCGGATCGGTCCGGCGCTGCGCGTTCGAGGCGCGCCGGAGCCGAATCGCGACCAGCACCCGCACACCGGAGAGGATCTGCCTTGACCCACAACAGCGACCCGTCGGCGACGGCCGACGCCGTCGAGATCGAGCGGATTGCCCGCCGCGCGCGAGCGTTGTCCCTGCGGACGGCATTCCACGCCCAGGACGGCCACCTCGGGGCCGACATGTCGGCGATGGACATCCTTTGCACCCTTTACTTCGGTGTGCTGCGGGTGGATGCCCAGGATGCCGCCGACCCCGACCGCGACCGGTTCGTGCTCAGCAAGGCCCACGCGTCAACCGCGATGTACAGCGTCCTGTCTTTGAAGGGCTTCATCCCGGAGGAAGAACTGGAGACCTTCGGGCGCGCGAACTCCCGGCTGAGCACTGTGGTGTCCACCCGCGTCCCAGGCGTGGAGTTCAGCACCGGCTCGCTGGGGCACGGCCTGCCGCTGGCCACCGGTGCGGCGCTGGCCGGGCGGATGGACAGCTCGGCTCGGCGGATCGTGGTGCTGTGCGGCGACGGCGAGCTCCAGGAGGGGAGCAACTGGGAGGCGCTGATGCTCGCCGGCACGCACGGGCTGAGCAACCTCACGCTGATCGTCGACCGGAACCTCGCGCAGAAGGGCGCGAGCACGGAGGACATCAACGCGCTGGAACCGCTCGACGACAAGCTCCGCTCCTTCGGCTGGGCGGTTCGGCACATCGACGGGCACGACGTCCCGGACATGCTCTCGGTGCTGCGGTCGCTCCCGCTCGCCGAGGGGCGGCCGTCGTGCCTGATCGCGGCGACGGTGAAGGGGAAGGGGGTTTCCTTCATGGAATCCGATCTCAGCTGGCACAGCAGGCGGCTGACCCGCGAGATGTACGAGCGGGCGCTGGCGGAACTGGACGAGGGGAACGTGCGATGACATCCGCGCAACTGCTGGACTGCGTGCAGGCCTTCGCCGGGGAACTGCTGCGGCTCGCCGACGAGGACGACCGCGTCTGCATCGTGAACAACGACTCGGCCGACACCCACTTGGCGAACGACTTCCAACGCGGATTCCCCGCGCGGTTCGTCGATGTCGGCATCGCCGAGCAGAACATGGCCGGTGTGGCGGCGGGTCTGGCCAACGCGGGCAAGGTGCCGTTCGTGCATTCTGCGGCGTGCTTCCTGGCCCGGGCCACCGAACAGATCAAGAACGCCGCCTACGCCGGCGCCAACGTGAAGTTCTGCGGCTTCGTCAGCGGTCTTGCCTACGGGGCGCTGGGAGGAACACATCACGCGACCGAGGACATCGCGTGGATGCGGTCGATCCCGGGCCTCCCGGTGCTCTGCCCGGCGACGCCGGCCGAGACCGCGGCGGCCGCTCGCCTGGCCTGGCGACACGAAGGTCCGGTCTACCTCCGGATCATCAGCAAGACCCCGGTGCCGGAGCTGTTCGACGCCGGGCACGAGATCTCGTTCGGGACCTCGACGCAGCTGCGGGAAGGCGGCGACGTCACGCTCATCGGCACTGGCCTGGCCACTACGAGACTGGTCGAAGCCGCCGTACTGCTGGAACGCGAGGGCATTCGGGCCGGAGTGCTGCACCTGCATTCGGTGTCACCGATCGACGAGGCCGCCATCATGCGCGCGGCGCGTGAGACGGGCCGGCTGGTGGTGGCCGAAGACCACGTGCTCAACGGCGGTCTGGGAGGAGCGGTCAGCGAGACCGTCGTCCGGACGGTGCCGGTGCCCGTGCTCCAGCTCGGCATCACCAACACCTTCGCGCCGATCGGGCCCGCCGCGTTCCTCCACGAGCACTTCCGGCTCACGGGACCACTGCTCGCCCGTGATGTCCGGGACTGGCTCGACGGCCACGAGCAGAGGCGTGCCTGACGTGCGGGTAGCTGACTACATCGTCGAGTACATCCGCGAGCGGAACGTCCGGACCGTCTTCATGCTTTCGGGTACCGGTTCGATCTTCCTCGACGAGGCGATCGCGAAGGCGGACGCGCTTACCTGCGTGTGCGCGCGCCACGAGGCCGCGGCGACCCTGATGGGTACCGGTGCGTCGAAGCTGACCGGCGACATCGGCGTCGCCGTGGTGACCAGTGGGCCAGGAGCGGCCAACGCGATGGCCGGGCTGATCGACGCGTGGGCGGACGCCGTCCCGGTGCTGGTTCTCGCCGGACAGGTCGAGAGCCGCCACATCGATCGGTCAGCGCGTTCGTTCGGGATCCAGGGCTACAACGTCGTCGACTGCGTGCGTCCGGTGACCAAGTACGCGGTGGTCGTCGACGACCCCGTCCAGATCAGGGCACATCTGGACCGCGCCTTCCACGAGGCGCTCACCGGCAGGCCCGGCCCGGTCTGGTTGGACGTGCCGCTGGACGTGCAGGCCGCGGAGATCGATCCTGCTGCGCTAGCCGGATTCGAGGCGCCCGCGCCGGAGCCGTGGTCCAACGGTCCCGCGGAAACCGCCGCCGTCGTCCTCGACGAGCTGCGCGGGGCGTCGCGGCCCATCTTCGTCGTGGGCCAGGGCGTCCGGCAGGCCCGTGCCCAGGGGGAGTTGGCGGCGCTGGTCGAGCACCTGGGCGTTCCGACCGTGTGTACCCGGCTCGGGTACGACCTGCTTCCGTACCGCTCGGAAGCTGTGATGGGGCAGGGCGGGATCCGAGGTCGGCCGCACGTCGAGCGGGTGATGCGGGAGGCCGACCTGGTCGTCAGTCTCGGTGCGAGCCTGTCCACCGGTCTGGTCGGTGAACACCGGGACGCCTTCTCGCCGCAGGCCCGCGTGGTGATGGTCGATCTCGACGCGGACCAGTTCGACCGGGCCAACGTCGCGGTGGACGTCCGGCTGCGCATGGACCTGCTCGGCCTCCTGACCGAGATGAACCGCCAGATCGAGCACGACCGGACCGGTCTGGAGTGGCCACAGTGGCGAAACCACTGCCGCGAGCTAAAGGAGAAGAGCCCGTCCGCCGCGACGCTCGCCACGGAGCCGATCAACTCGTACTACTTCGTGAACCGGTTGGAAGCGCAGGCGGGCCGCGATGCGGTGTTCGTGGTCGATACCGGAAGCGCCTACTACGTCACCGGCCAGACGCTGGAGTTCAACGATGACCAGCGCGAGGTCACCTCCGCGGCGTTCCTCAACATGGGCGCCGCCGTGCCGATGGCGGTGGGCGCGTCCTTCGCCGCGGCCGGAGCGCGGGTGATCACCATCGTCGGAGACGGCGCGATCGAGCTCAACATCCAGGAACTCGCGACGATCAGTGACTACGAGCGCGACATCAAGGTGTTCGTGTTGAACAACGGCGGTTACTCGTCCATCAGGGAGTCGCAGGACGCGCTCTGCACCGACCGGGTGCTCGACGAACCCGCACCGCTGGACTTCCGGGCCGTCGCGGCGGCGTTCCGGATTCCGTACCACCGGCTGAGCGCCGTCGACGCGCTCGACGACGACCTCGCCGCGCTCCTCGGACCACCGGGGCCGGCGCTGATCGAGGTGATCTGCGACAGCAGACAGAAGCTGATGCGGCCCGCCGCAGCCCACGACATCCGTACCCACGACGGAGTCACGATCCCCACCCGCTGTTAGGAGTCCGTTGTGCCGTCAGAAAAGAAGAGGGCAGCACTGTTCTGGTCCAGGCCCGCGATCGAGCAGGTCCTCTGCGGGTTGTGGGGTGAAATGCTCGACACGAAGGCGAGACCACAGGACAGCTTCTTCGACATCGGTGGTTACTCGCTCCTGGTGGTGGACCTGGTGCGAGCCGCACGCTTGCGCGGTGTCGGATTGAAGGCGTCCCACGTGTTCGACCACCAGACCCCGCAGGCGATCGCCGCGATCCTCGCGCCCGACCAGGATCACCAGCGCCTGCACGACGAGCGGCGCGGTGCCGAGACCCTGTGGAACGAGGCGATGAACCCGTGGAGCGACTCGGCCCCGAGATGCCTGGTGCCCATCAGGGAGGAGGGGGAGGGCGCACCGCTGTTCGTGGTCCACTGGGGAAACGGCAACGTGCGGTTCACGTCGCAGGTCATCGACTCCTGGCGGGCCGACCGCCCCGTATACGGGTTCGAGGCGGCTGGCTACCGCGGCCACGTTTCCGGACTCACCTCGATCGGTGAGATGGCGGAGCGGTATCTAGCGGAATTGCGGGAACACCAGCCCGAAGGCCCCTACTTCCTCGCGGGGCTGTGCCAGGGCGGTCTGGTCGCCCTGGAGATGGCCCGGCGCCTCCGCGAGCGGGGCGCGGACATCGGGCTGCTCGCGCTGGTCAACCTCCCGGACCTCGAACCCATCGCGGACCGGGGCTGGGGGCTGGACGAGCTCTACGGCTTCCGGCTGGGCGCGCTGCGCGCCCAGTTCGGGCTGGAAGGCGAGGAGGACGTCACACGCGTGTTGCAGGAGATGCTGCACATGGCCTGGTACGACGAGGACATCTCCGAGAACGACTTCTACCGGCTGCAGATGATCTGGGCCTGCGGGGTCTTCGCGCAGGACCACTACCGTCCCCGGAGCTACGACGGGCCGGCGCTCCTGCTGGAGTCGGCTGCGATGCTCGACGGGGTCGAGAAGAACTGGTTGCCGTTCCTGCCCGCCGCGACGGTGCACCACTACGACGTGGAGGGAACGCTTTCGGTGGTGCAGCACCCCGAGGTGGCGGAGATCATGTGCGCCGCCCTGACTCCTAAACGCCCGTGACCGAACGGATTCCTGAAACGAGGGTCGTCCCCGATGAAAAGTGATCAGCAGTACCGGATCGACTACCGCATCAACAACAACAAGAAGAGCACCGAGCAGAACCACCGGCCGGTGCAGGTCGAAGCCTCCCCGGAGGAGATCCGGCAGCTGACGGAGGGCGGGTGCCTGATCCGCCCCGGTCAGCTCGACGCAGATCACGTCGCCAAGCTCCGCGAGGCGGTCACCAGGGTCGAGGAGGCCGAGGTCGCTGCGGGAGTGGCGGAACACCGCGAGGGCAACGGACTATTCCTGCGGATGCTCCAGGAGAAGGACCCGGCCTTCCGCGACCTGATGCTCTACAGCCCGATGGTCTCGATCGCGCGCGCCGTGCTGGGGCCGCAGATCGCCTTCGAGGTCGACGCGCGGATCGCCTACCGCGGGAGGCCGGACCACCTGGTGCCGTGGCACATCCACCGGAGGGTCGTGCCCGACCCGTTGCCGCCGTTCTTCTGCTACCCGCACGGCGTGCACTGCCTGATCTACCTGGACGAGGTCGGCCCGGACGAGGGGCCGCTGGTCTACCTGCCGGGTTCGCACCGGGACCACACCGTAGACCTGCCGTTCCCCACGACTCGTGACCTGCCGGGTCAGGTCGTGGTGGAGCCGAAGGCGGGGGACATGGTGCTCATCCACGCGAACCTGTGGCACCGGACCCTGCCCACCAGCGAGACGTGCGGATCGCGACGCCTGCTCATCATCGGATGCGATCCCGCGTGGCTGCGGACCGACAACGCGGGTGACCTGCCGCCGGAACGGCCGCTCACGGAGTCCTTCCGCGAGTCGGAGTTGCCTGAACTGCGGGAGCTGGCTTACGGCTTCCAGTGGTGAGTGGGCAACATGCGGCGCTTCCTGTTTGGGCACGGGAGGCGCCGCGCACCGTCCGGCCGTCGACTCCAGGACGAGTGGTGGGATGCAGATGAGCACGAGGCTGGCCGTCGTCTATGACCGGGGTGCGGTGTCCCCGGCCGAGATCAGCAGCGGGTTGCGGGGTCTGGGGGAGGTCGTCTTCCTGTGCCCCGAGACCGACCACAACCGCGACCTGCTCCCGCTGCTGCGGGAGATGGGGCAGGTGATCCGGCTGTCCTCCGACCGGGGAGAAGCCGTGCGGCAGGTCGCCGGCGCATCGCCGGACGCGATCCTGACGTTCAGCGAGCGAGCGCTGCCGATCACCAGCGCGCTGGGAACCGGGCTGGGGCTTCCGGTCAACAGCGAGGAGTCGGTCCGACGTCTGACGGACAAGTTCCTTCAGCGGAGTGCGTTGCGAGACGCCGGCGTGGACTCGGTGGAGTGCGCAGCGGTGTCCTCAGTGGACGAATGGTGGCGGTTGCCTGCCGGCCTCGTGTTCCCGGTGGTGGTGAAGCCGAGTCGCGGGGCTGGAAGCCGCAACGTCCACGTCGTGGCGGACGAGCGCGCGGGCGAGGAGCTCGTGGCCCGCCTGCTGGCTCCGGTCCGGACCGGCGGAGCGGGGGAGACCCGGCTCGTCGTCGAGGAACTGCTGACCGGCCGGGACTGCGCTCCGTTCGGGGATTACGTCTCGGTCGAGAGCCTGGTGTGCGACGGAGTGGTCTCGCACATCGCCATCACGGGAAAGCTTCCACTGTCCCGGCCCTTCCGCGAGGTCGGACGGGGGGGGGGGGGGGGGGGGGGGGGGGGGAGCCGGTCCTGCGCCTGGCTGCGGCCGCAGTGCGGGCGTTGGGCATGCGCACCGGCCTCGTGCACACAGAGGTCAAGCTCTGCGCCGAGGGCCCGCGGGTCATCGAGGTGAATGGACGGCTCGGCGGCTGGATCAACGACCTGAGCACGCGGGCGGCCGGTCTGAACCTCGTCGAGTTGGCCGGCAGGGTGGCGCTGGGCGAGCGCGCGCGCGTCGATCCGGTCGCCCCGGACCGGGTGTACTTCAAGTGCAACAACCTTCCGCCGCTGCGCCCGTGCCGCTTCGAGGGCGTCGACGGCGTGGACCAGGTCCGCCGGATTCCCGGCCTGACCGGGTACCGGCCGTTGGTGCGGCCGGGAGCCGTCCTGGACGGCAGCGCGGTCGATACCTACGAGCTGGACGTGATCACAGGTGACGCCGCCGACCACCGGGACATGCTCGGAATCATCGACGCCGTCAGCGAATCGCTGACCTTCGTTTGCACCATCGACGGACGGCAAGCCCGGTTCCGCGGCCCGGAACTCGCGGCGCTCTAGGACCCTGGCCCGGTGATTCACCGAAGGAATGTAGTGCGGCGGCCTCCGGATTTATCCGTGGGGAGGAAACACGTGACGTGCAGCCATCGCCGGTGATCGCCACGCTCGCGCTAGGCCAGATCCTGATCATCCTTACCGGCGGCATCGCTGGCCGGAAAGCTGGTGACGCAGGTGCAGCTGCCGCCGTTCATCGTCACCCTGGGCATGCTCACCATGCTCACGGTCGTGGCGAAGCTGTTCGCCGACGGGGAGGCGGTACCGACCAGCCACGCGCTGCCGACCTGGCTCGGCACCCGCCGCTACCTCTTCGGCGGCATCGAGATCACCTACGGCATGACGCTGGTGTTGCTGCTGTACCTGCTGGTCTGGTACGGCCAGGTGACCGCCATCGACGGCGCCGACTTCGAGGTCGTCCCCGCCGAGGTGCTCGCCGTCGTCGGCGACAACGGCAGAGCGGGGCGGGGCGACTGGCGGCGCTTTCTTGGTTGGGCTTAACGGGGTTGGGGCTTTTGGGGGTTCGGTTGTGGGTGGGCCATCCCCGTGGCGGGTGGAGTGTGGGGGCTGCGGGCCGGAGGTCAAGCCCGGCCTTCGGCCGCCCCTGCGGGGGTGAACGGCTTGACATCCAGCCCGCAGCCCCGGTTCTGCTTTGTGCCACGGGGATGGCCAGGAGTGGTCTGTCGCGGGCTTTTACGTTGCCCAGCGGCGGAATCCGGGTGGCCTGGGGCTGTTCGCCGTTCGGTTTCGGGTTGATCCGTAGCCGGGTTTGGCTGTTGTCGCTTTTCACTGGCGAGTGCGGGATTCGTCTCGGTCGATCATTCGCGCAGGGGGTGTGGGTGGTGGTGATCGCTGCGTTCCGGGTTGGCCCGTGCGTGTTCCTCGCGCGAAGCGCCTGTCTTGGAACTCGTTGTGCCTGGAAGTTCCGCTGGCTACCCCAGCGGGAGCGACCTGGTTCCGCTGGGGTCGTCGGTGTGGAGCGAACGGACCGTTCACTTCGATAGGAGCGTGTCGCAAAATCGCGCCCACTACGATCAATGATCAACTGATCACGGCTGAGATGGCCGCTGGCGGCCGAACGCCGATGATCAAGGCTGAGTTGATAGGACGATTCCGCAGTTTTCGCCGAAAACGAAACAGGCTCATAGAGCGAGGCGAACGGTCCGTTCACTTCAACCAGAACCTTTCCAAACAGCTTGTTGAAGCGCCTGAACGACGCTCTTGCGGGTGGCTTGGTTGGGGGTGTCGCTTTCGGGGTGCCGTGCTTTTCGGTGCTGCGGCTTGGGTTTTCGGGGTTCCGCTCGGGTGCTTTCACCTGATCAAGTGACCATAAAGAAGGTGCGAACTGGCGTTCGAATACGGGAGAATATTTGATATGACACCGCTGTTGAACACCCAGGATTCGACCGTGGGCACCGTTGGTGCCCGGTCGGCGGTGTCGTGCACGGATGCCGAACTCGCCGCCCGAATCCGTGAGCTGGAGGAGGGGATGCGGGTGTTGATGATGGAGCAGTTGCAGTGCATCGCCGAAGCCGACCATCGCGGTGTGTATGCCGAGTTGGGGTTCCGGTCGGCGCAGGTGTGGTTGCAGGGGCTGCTCAACATCGATGCGCGTGATGCGAAAACCCGTGTCACGGTGGCCCGCAATGTTGAAGACCGGCAGAGCCTGTATGGCGAGGTCATGCCCGCCGACCTCCCCGAGACCGCGGCGGCGTTGGCAGCGGGTGCGATCGGGTTGGAGCACGCACGCGTCATCGTCGACGGGGTCCGCCGCTTGCCGGAGTACGCCCGCTGTCACCAGGTCGGTGAGGTCGAATCGACCCTGGCCGGGTACGCGCGGACGATGACGCCTCGTGAGCTGGAGAAGCTCGCCGAACGCATCCGCTATCTCCTGGACCAGGACGGCGCCCACGACGACGAGGAAGACCAGCATGAGTCGCGGGAGCTGCATTACGCGACGACCTCGGATGGGATGACGGTCATCAAAGCCCGCCTCGACCGCGAGACCGGCGCGAAGTTCGCCGCGCTCGTGCACCCCCTGGCCGCTCCCCGCCCGGAGATCGAGGGGGAGAAGGACCCGCGCACGGTCGGGCAGCGCAACGCCGACGGCTTCGCCGCGATCCTGGACCTGGCGCTGGATCATGACGGGGTTCCGCGCACTGGTGGGCAGCGCCCGCACATCACCGTCTCCATCGACTTCGAGGACTTGAAGAAGGGGCTCGGGTTCCTCGCCGCCGAAACGGGCATGCCCGGCACCCTGAACACCGAACGGTCCATCACCGCCGAAAACGTCCGCCGCATCGCCTGCGACGCCGAAGTACTGCCGATCGTTCTTGACGGGGACAGCCTCCCGCTGGACGTGGGGCGGGCGAAGCGGACCGCGCCGACACCTCTGCGCGCCGCACTGCTGCAGCGCGACGGGGTGTGTGCGTTCCCGGGGTGCGACCGGCCGCCGGGAACTCCGGAAGCGCACCATGTCGAGCACTGGGTCGATGGTGGGGCAACCGATTTGGGCAACATGGTGATGCTCTGCGGTCACCACCACCGGACCCTGCACACGCAGCGATGGGAAACCGAGATACGCGACCAGCGACCGGTGTTCATTCCACCACCCACAGTGGACCCGAGACGAATACCACGACCAGGTGGCAGCGCACTACCCGCTCAACACCGCGAGTACCTCCGGGACCTCATCCCCACACCACGGGATCCGGCGGGCGAACCATGACGCCCTGATTCGGTCGTGGTGTGCCCAGTCGACCTGCCGGGATTCCGCTTGTGCCGTAGCCGTGTTCGGCGGTCATCTGGGTGGCGATTGGGCCGGGCGACACCGCGTTGCGCGGGCAAGATCCTCGTGATACTGGACGTTGGCACTCCTGGCGATGCCTTTGGAGCTGATGTGAGACGGGGCGAGCCAATGGGGAGGACAGTCAAAGTGCGCGCTCGTAGAGTTCCCGGATCAACTCACCGTTGATCCCGGGAACCGGATCGTTGTCGACGTTGCCGGTCACGCCGGCGAGCAGTCGGTCGATGTGCTGGGGACCAAACCCGCCTTCGGACAGCCTGCGTGGCAGACCCAGCTCGGACAGCAGCCTCGACACGGCGGTGTGCACGTCGTCGTCGCCGAGGAGCCTCCCAATGGTGTCGAACTCCGCCGTGGCGTGCGAGTACGCGTGGGCGAGCCAGGTCGGATAAATCGTGGCGAGTCCCCGGCCGTGCGAGATTGCGACGGCGGGCACCGAGCCCATGCTTTGCTGCATCCTGTGCGGCAGGCACGTGCTGGCCGTGGCGACGTTCAGACCGCCCAGCAGCGCGGCCAACGCCATCCGCTCATGCAGCTCTGCGCCGGTCTCGCCGGCCACCACGCGGGTGAGGCAGCCGCCGAGGATGTCCAACGCCTCCAGGGCGAACAACCGGGTCAGCCGATTCGCGCGACGTGCGACGTAGCCTTCGACGGCGTGCGCCAGCGCGTCGAACCCGGTCTCGGCGGCGAGCCCGCCCGGCACGCTGCGCAGCAGATCGGGGTCGACGACGGCGACGCGCGGGAACAGGTCCTCGCCCCGGATCCCGGATTTCAGGCCACGTTCGGTATCGGTGATGATCGCTCCCTTGGTGACCTCGGCGCCGCTGCCCGCCGTCGTCGGAACCGCGACGACCGGCACGGCATCCTCGGTCGCCGGGAGGGTGCGGCCCACCAGCGGTCCGGATTCGCCGTGCCGCATTCCGATCGCCGTCGCTTTCGCCGCGTCGAGGGCGCTTCCTCCGCCCAGTCCCACGATCACATCGCACGAGGACTGAACCGCCATCCGGACGGCAGCGTCGACCTCGACCGAGCGGGGATCCGGTGACACCTGGTCGAACACTTCAGCGCGGACTCCCGCCTGCCCGAGCACGGACAACGCGGCAGCGAGTATTCCGTTGCTGCGCATAGCGTTCCGTCCGCACACGAGCAGCGCGGAGGCACCGAGCGCGCGGGTTTCGCGCCCGAGCTCGGCAAGCCGTCCCCGGCCGAACACGACCCGGGTCGGGATCGAGAAGTCGATGATCACAGTGTGGCCTCCCAGCGCAGGGCATTGGTGCGCAGCGCATCGAACACGGGGCACGTTCCGTACGCCAGGTAGTGCAGCGCGGAACCGCCACCAGTGGATTTGGTGCCGTTCCAGGGCAGGTCGGCGGTCGTGTCCCCGCCCAGCAACAGCGCGTTGACGCGATCGTGGCCCAGAGCGCCGAGCAACGCGTCCGAGGCTCGCGTGAATCCTTCGGTGTAGCGAGCGGGTGTTCCCGCGATGAACGCCCGGCCGCCGTGGGACGTGAGGTGGTCCAGCTTCGCGCACACCCACGGGGCGAGCACGAAGTCGACGATCGCGTAGTCCGAGGGCACTCCCCGTGACACCGGGATGGTTCTGGCATCGGCGAAGTCACGCCCTGTCGGGCGGGCGATCACGACCTCGTCGGGTATGTGCAGCTCGGCTCGGTTCGCCCGGTTCAGCACGTTTTCAGCACGTTTCTGCTCACCTGCAAGCACTTCTCGGGACGAGAACCCACTGTGGACGATCCGATGTCGTGGCCGAGAGCCCGGAGCAGGTTGTTGAGGACGGCTCCCCCCGGGATGACCAGATCGTAGGTCGCGGTCAGGTGTTCCAGGCCGATGGCGGTCTTCTCCGGCTTCACCCCTCCGAGCACGGCCACCGAGTACAGCTCGTCCGAGCTCCCGGCCCAGGGCGCGAGCAGTCCGGTCTCGTGGACGAGGCTGTCCGCGGCGAAGGCCGGCCGGTGACCGAGCAGGCCGACGTTCGACGCGTGAGCCCGATGCGCCTTCGAGAACCCGCCGATGGCCGCACAATCGCCGAGAGCGGCGAACCGGCCGGCGAGCTCGGCCGAGTTGGTCATCTCCCCGGCGTGCTTGCGGGTGTTGCCGAACACCACGGCTTCACCGGCGCGGAGCGCGTGCGCGCGGTCGACTGCGTCCGGCGTGGCGTTTCCGGGGAAGTAGCCCACGGTGCGACCGAGCCGGTCGGCAATGTAGTCGGCGACGAAATCCAGTTCGTTCGCGTCGTCGACGCCGTTGCCCTGGTGCGAGAGCACGGCCACCCGGGCTCCTGCGTCCAGGAGGCGTTCGATGGCCGGGAGTTCCTCGTCGATCCGGCCGGTGTCGGCAAGCGCGCGCCCGACGTTGAAGCCGGCGGAGTAGATCCACCGCTGCCCGCATCGGATCTCCTGCTGCGAGAGGAGCCTGACTCCGCGCATCCCCTCAGAGCGCATAGGTTCGCAGCCCCAGGGTCTCGTCCAGCCCGAACATTACGTTCATGTTCTGGATGGCCGACCCGGCGGCACCCTTGACCAGGTTGTCGGTCACCGCGACGACCTTGGCGATGCCGCGCGCCCGGTCGACGTCCACTCCGAGGTGGCAGAAGTTGGAGCCGACGACGTGCCCGAGGCTCGGGTACACGTCGTACTCCTTCTCGTTCACCCCACCCTGCTTGGGAACGTCGTTGACGAGCACGAAGTGCTCTCCCTCGTGCCCGGGCCCGTAGGCCGCGGTGAAGGTCTCCAGCAGCTGGTCGCGGTCGAGCCGCTGCCGCAAGCCCGCGTTGGCCTGCAAATGGATCCCGCGCGCGAAGTTGCCGTGTGCGGTGTTGATGTCCACGCGGACCGGCGGGCCCTGGATCGCGTTGGCGAGGAAGGCTTCGAGCTCCGGCCCGTGGCGGTGACCCTCAAGGCTGTAGGCCAGCATCGATTCCGCCACTTCGGCGTGCATGATCGCCTTCTTCGGGGTGGTGCCCGCTCCCGTCGTCCCGTTGGTGGCGTGGATTGACAGGGGGCTGGTGAGATCGACGAAGCCTCCGTTGAGCAAGGGTGTCAGAGCCAGGATCGCGGTGATGGCGTAACAGCCCGGATTGGCGATCAGCCGGGCGTCGCGGACGCGGTCCCGGTTGAGCTCGGTCACCCCGTACACCGCCTCGGGAAGGAGGTGCGCGGCGGCGTGTTCCCGTCCGTAGACGCGTTGGTAGCGGTCGACATCGCGGAATCGGAAGTCCGCGCTGAGGTCGACCACCCGGACACCGTGGTCCAGGAAGTGACCCACTCGGTTCATGGCCTCACCGGAGGGCGTGCAGAAGAAGACCACATCGAGTTCGTCGGCCTGCTCCTCCAGCCGCTCGACGGGCCTGAACTCCAGTCCGCTGCCGCGGAGGTTGGGGTGGGTGTGAGCGAACGGACGTGGCTCCCGGGAGGTCGGCAGGATCACCTCCACGGCGGGATGGCCAAGCAGCAGGCGGCACAGCTCACCGCCGGTGTATCCGGTCCCTCCGACGACGCCGACCGTCAGCTTGTCAGCGGTCGAGTTGTTCATCTGTCCCCCTTCGTTCTGGTGCCAGGCCGGCCGGTGGTTTCGACGTGCTGCGGGACAGGGACGGCGGTAACAGCACGATCTTGCCGACGTCCTCGGGTGCGTGGTCCATCAAGCTGATCTCGTGCGCCGCGCTGAGCGGGAGGCGGTGAGTGATCAACGACGCGGGGTCTATTTCTCCGCGCGACAACCAGTCGATGACCTCGGCGAAGTCCCGAGGCGTGGACAGGGCGGAGAACCGCATGCTTAGCCCGTGCGAGACCAGGCGGTTCAGCTCGATCTTGCGGGGACGGTCGAAGTAGCTCACGACGACGATCTGCCCGCCGGGCCGCGTGATTGCGCACGCTTCGTCGAGGACGGTGTCGTGGCCGGAGGCGACGAACGTGACGTCGGATCCTTCGGGCGCCTGGGCCGCGAGTGCCTTGACCACGTTGCCGGCGCGGGCGTCGACGTAGTAATCCGCCCCCAGCCGCCGTGCCCGTGCTCCTTTGGCCGGGCCGAGGTCCACGCAGCCGATCGAGCCGAAGCCGAGTTTCCGCGCCGCGATCAGACAGGTCAGTCCGATGGTGCCCGAACCGAGTACGACGGTGCTCGCGGGTGGCGTGTTCTCGACCAGCCGTACCGCGTGCAGGCCGATCGACAAGGGTTCGGCCAGCGCTCCCGACGCGTCGTCGACGTCAGGGGGAAGCAGGTACGTCATGTTCTCGCGGAGGACGACGTACTCGGCGAACGATCCTTCCCAGCCCGCGTGGCACAGGTTCGCCCGGTTCCGACAGAGGTTCACCGCGCCGCGATGGCAGGGCGCGCAGGCATCGCACTGGGAGAACGCCGCTGAGCACACCTTGTCGCCAGGAGCGAAGCCGGCGACCGTCGTCCCCACGCGTTCGACGACGCCGCAGAGCTCATGGCCGAGGATGACCGGTGGTCGCTTGTACGGGTGGGTGCCTCGATATGTCGCGAGGTCCGACCCGCAGACCCCCGTCGCATGCACACGGACCAACAACTCGTTCTCACCTGGTTCGGGCACGTCGACATCGCGGTACTCGATCGACCGCTCCGACACCAGAACAGCCGCCTTCATTCGCCGCGGCCCATTGACTCCCATGATCAGCAAACCCGGTTGGCGACGGGTGCGCCCGTCATGGCGCTGTGGATCGACTCGACCACGATGTGGCCGATCCGCCGCTGCGCGTCCGACGACATGGCTCCGATGTGCGGGGTAAGCACCACGTTGTCCAGAGTCGATAGTTGCGTTGGGCTGCCTTCACCGGTGCGGACATCGAGCGCCGCACCGGCGAGGGTTCCTCGCTTCAGCGCCTCGTGCAGGGCGCGTTCGTCGACGATCTCACCCCGGGAAACGTTCACGAGGTAAGCGCCGTACTTCATCATCGCGAGCTCCGGCTCCGAGATCAGCCCGCGAGTGCGTGGCGTCAGCGGGACCGCGAGGCAGACCACGTCGGCTTCCCGGAGCATGGCCCGGAGGCCGACGAGCTCGATGTTTCTCGCTGCCAGCGCGCGGCGTCGGGGCTCGTCTTCTCGCTCGACGCAGGTCAGCACCCGCATGGAGAAGCCCTGCGCCAGGTGGGCGACCCGCGCGCCGATGTTGCCGTGGCCGACGATTCCCATCGTCTTGCCCGCGAGCTCGGATCCGACCAGCGCCGACTTGTTCCATACGTTCGTGCGGGCCTGCCGGTCGGCCAGCGAGATCTTGCGCGCCAGCGCCAGCAGCAGTCCGATCGTCAGCTCCGCGACCGCGCCTGCGGACTCTCCTGGGACGTTGAACACGACGACGCCCGCATGGCGCGCGGCGGTCAGGTCGATGTTGTCCGTGCCGGCACCCGCCCGCGCCACGAGCTTCAGGCGCTGGGCCCCGGCGAATAGCTCGGCGGGCAGCTGTACGCCGCTGCGCAGGACGATCACATCGGCGTCGCGGGACAACGTCAGGATCTCGTCCGCCGACGGCCGAAGGTGGACGACGACGTCGCAGGTCCGGCGCAGACGTTCGAGGGCCTCGTCGTGTATGGGGTCCACGACCAGGACCTTCCACCTCGTAGGCGGTGCCGGAGCTGCATCTTCGGAAACGTTGCGCACAGAAACCCCTCGGGTTGTCGCGGCTGCACAGTTGAATGGTTCGATCGCGGGTTCACGTCGGTGTGGGCACGGGACGGCTGTCATGGCCGATCGCCCATCGCGTCGTAGGGGGAACCGCGCATCCCGCCGCGAGAAAGACGACACCGAGGAGCACGCATCCCGCCCAGCCCCAACCGGCCATCGCGGTGGTCGCGACAAGGGGGGTGACGACCTGGGCCAGGTCCCGCCCGACGCCGTAAACCCCCTGGTATTCGCCCTGAGCGTGTTCCGGTGCAAGTTCGAAGGAGATTCCCCACGAGCCGGCGGCATGCAGGAGTTCGCCGACGACGTGCACGCCCACACCGAGGAAGAGGAAGACGACGGCGACCCACGCGGGTGTCCCGTCCGCGACCGCGAAGCATAGGCAGCATGCGAGGAGGAAGTAGCCTGCTCGGCGCTGTGCGCGGGCGGCACCCGTCGCGGTCTCGGTCCGCCGGCTCGCGCGTACCTGGAAGAGCATCACGACGACGGTGTTGATCACGGAGAACACCGCGTACAAGGCGACCGGCGCGTGGGTGCGTTGCGCCATGTAGAGCGGCAAGGCGACGGTGAACACCCCGATGTTGAGGGTCAGCACGGCATTCAACGCGGTCAGCGCCAGATAAGGCCGGTCCCGCAGGACCGCCACTCGTCCACCGGCAGCTTTCTTCTCCGGTGCCGCTCCGGAAAGCGGAACCTGCGTCGTGACCACGGCCGAGAGCGCGTAGCAGAGCGCCGAGGTGACGATGACGACTTGATAGCCGAGAGCGGTGTCGGACAGCAGCGCGACTCCGGCGAGCGCGGAACCCACCATCCAGCCCGCATTGGTGACCGACCGCAGATAAGCGCGAGTTCGCACCCGGCTGTTCCGGTCGACCGCGTGCGCGATGAGCGCGCCTTCGGCCGCTTGCCCGGCCGATTCGCAGAGGGTGACCAGCGCTGCCGTGACGACGAATCCCGGCAGGCCTCCGATCGCGAGATAGCCGCAGATCATCAGCGCTTCCGCGAAGCGGCACGCCGTGCGCACCAGCCGCGGTCCGACCCTGTCCGCGAGGCGACCACCGGGCACTCCGCCGAGCAGTCCCACCAGCGCACCGGCGGTGAGACCGATACCGACCTCGTGGACGCTCAGCCCGACCGAACGGGTGAGGTAGATCGGCAAGGTCGTGTAGAACAGCCCGCGGCCGAATCTGCTCGTCAGCGTCGCCAGTGCCAGGGCTCGGACCTCCCGGCCCTTCGGGAGGAGGCTTTCACGCTTTTCAGCGAATGAACGCATGCGACCTACTCGAATTCGACGGAGAACATCTGCGGCGTGCTCGCCCGGAAACGGCACTGCCGCGAACGCGATGCGCTCGGAACCCGGTGACGAACCGCTTGCCATGCAATCACAGTTCGCGGCGCGATGCTACTCCCGCGCGGCTCGGACCGCTGGAAAAGCATCACGACAGGAATCGTTTGTCGAAGTTGGCAACTATTTGCCGCGATTGTCGTATTGACGCCGCGGTGCTCGCCGGAAACGATTCATTCCATCCTTGGAAAAGGAAATCCCGAGGAGGAACCATGTCCTAGCAGATCGGGCGTGGCACACGAGCCGCCCAAAGTGGAGGAGGTCGGCGGGTTCGCCGCGGAGACTCACGGAGCCGGCGCCGGATTCCCGGAAGGCGGCCCGTTCTCCTGCGGTCGTCCGAGCGAGCGTTGATCGGCGCCACCGCGGGAACTGGGCCAGATGTGTGAGATGAGCGATCCCGACGGGCTGACCTGGCGCCTGCAACGATCGCTCGCCGCCGTCCTGCTCGCGCGCTTGCGGGGTGCGTAGCCGACCTGGTGCGTCGGGGTACGCACGGCACCGTTCTCGGCCCACGCGTGGATCGAGGCCGACGGGACGCCCGTGGGAACCGGGCGCGGTCGTCGGGTCCCGGACGATTTGCTCGGTGCCCGCGGCCGGTTCCTGAACCCGCTTGATACGCCTATCGGACGAATCGTCCGGTACGTCGGAAGGCGGAATCACAGCTTTGGTGAAATGAAATCATGCCGTTCCGGCATGGTTCTTACTTATGTGTTCGTTATTCGGGGGCCGCTCGTCTCGATGTGCGAAATTTGACCCGATCGGCGCAATTTCCCTTTGCTGTCTGTGATCAAAACGACATTTCCGGCGGGCGTAGGGGTGTGCGCTGCTATTTTTGAGGGCCGAGTCCGTGTACTCGGTGTTGCTGTGGGGCGGGACGCGGATTGTTCGGCGTCCCGGTGTCAGGTTCATGGGGGAGGGTTCGTGGCAGAGGTTTCTTCGTCGCGCGCTTGGCCGGTGCTGAGCGCGGAGGACATTTCCCGTGGCACGGCGGAGCTGCGGCAGAAGCTGGAAAGCTGCCGGATGGAATGCATTCCCATCGGGTCCGTCCTGCATGCTCCGCCCGTGCGTGTGGCGGGCCAGGACATGGGCCACGTCCACGCGCTGGTTGAGGTGGAGGGGGATCTCCCGCCGATCCTGGTCCATCGGGAAACGATGCGGGTCGTGGACGGCATGCACCGGTTGCGGGCCGCAGCGGCGCAAGGGCGTGAAACGATTAAAGCCGTCTTCTTCGCCGGGAGTGAGCAGGACGCGTTCGTCATCGCGGTCAAGCTGAACGCCATGCACGGTCTCCGCCTCACCCCGGTCGACAGATCGGCTGCGGTGGCGCGCATCGTCGTTTCCCATCCGCAGTGGTCGGATCGTGCGATCGCGTCCGCCGCCGGGGTAGCAGCCAGGACGGTCGCCGCGATCCGGAAGCGGGTCGGGGGCAACGTCTCGCCGCTGGACAGCCGGATCGGCCGGGACGGCAGGGTGCGTCCGCTCAGCTCGGCGGAAGGGAGGTCCCGCGCCGGGGAGCTGATGGCGAAGCGCCCGGATGCCAGCCTCCGGGAGGTGGCGCAGGCGAGCGGTGTCTCGGTGAGCACCGCGAATGACGTTCGCGCCCGGCTGCGGGCCGGCCAGGATCTGGTGCCCGAGCAGCAGCGGATGGGCCGCAGCGCGCAGGCATCCACCTTGCCCGCGATCCAGCAGCGGGTCTGCGCCGACGCGGAGGCCGGTGATCGGCAGGTCTCCGACCTGGAGCAGCTGCGGCGTGACCCGTCCATGCGGTTCAACGAGATCGGTCGCGCTGTGCTGCGGCTGCTGGATGTGGGCGCGTTGGATCCCGACGAGTGGCAGCGCTACGTCGAGGGCGTCCCCCGCCACTGCGTCCGCAGCGTGGTGAACACCGCTAGGCGGTGCGCGGCAGCCTGGGAGACCTTCGCCGAGCGGTTGGAGAAGCGCCAGGAGTCGATGCGAATGTCGTCTTCGTCCGAGGGAGCTTGAGATTCCCGGCCGGTCTCGGATCCGCAGCCGGTGTTCGACTGATCCGTCGTCAGCAGTCGAACACCTCCAGCCGATCAACGAGCCCGTCGAGATTCCAGTGGTGCGGTCGACTACCGGGAACGAAAACCGTGCGCGAAACCTACCGAATCGGAAGCGCGGTCGCGGGCCGAGGCGCCTGCTGGGCGCGGGCGCACTGGCGCCCGGCAGCGTGTCGCTGCTTGTCGACGTCCTTGTCGAACGTCCCCGCTTTTCCCGGCATCCGCTTTGTGGTTCGGGAGGGGCCGGTTGCGGGGTACCGGGCGGTGCGTGTTCAGATGAGCCCCGAGCGAATCGCGAAGGAGACGGCGTGTGTCCGGTTTCGCAGCCCGTAACGCGCCATGACCTGGTAGAGGATGTTCTTGATGGTGCGTTCGGAATAGGCCAGTTTCTGTGCGATCTCCTTGAGATCGAAGCCCTCGGAGATCAGCTGGAGGACGTCGACCTCACGGGTGGAGAGTCCACACATGGTCAGGTCGCGGGGGCGGAGAACGTCGCGTTGGACGCGCTGGAGTTCGTTCAAAAGCGTGCCTTGCAGCGATAGCGGGAGGACTCCGTCGCCGTTGCTGACCGCGTGGATGGTGTGCAGGAAGGAGCTGGGGGAGAAGCGGGCGCGCCAGAGGATGGCGCGGACGCCGTGCTGCACGGCGGTGGAGACGTAGGGTCGCCAGTTGCCGTCCACGATGAGCAGGAAGTGCTTGGCGGCTCCGGAGGACAAACTACGCAAAGCCTCCATCGTGTGTGAGCCGGTGGTTTCCTGGACTATCACGACGACGTCGGCGTCGGCCGTTTCGGTCAGCGAGAGTCGCCGGTCCTGGATTATGCAGCTGGCCAGGCTGACACGGGTGAGCTCGTCCGTGGCGTGGAGCGCCACGCGGACTGTCGCCACGGCCGCGTCGTGCACGATGAATACCTCCTTTTGGCGGTATGAGCCAGCAGCTGAGTTGAGTTTTTGTCAGAAATGAAAAAACGTCAAGGGGCGGAGGCAATCGACATGCGAAGTTGGCGCTGTGGCAACCCCCGTGGAACGCCATCATTCGACACGATCGCCACGGCAACCGACGAGGTGCGCGCCAGCGCCGTTGCGCGAGCGCGTGCCCCGGAGGTGGCAGATGAGTCGAGCGTCTGGGCGGTTCGAGGCGGCCCACCCCGGGCGGTTCCTGCTCGGTATCGGCGCGGGGCACCGGGAGCTCGGGACCGATTTCCGCTCCCGCCATACCGGGCACTGGTCGACCTACCTGGACGTGTTGGACGAGAGCGGCGTGCCGAAGCAGCGGCGGGCGCCCGAGCTTGTCGGCCCGGACGCGCTGCTGGCGGTGAAGCACAAGGTGGCTCTCCGTGACTCGGCCAAGAACCTGCGCCGCTGGCCGTGAGGCCATCCAAGTGCACCTCGGGCTGGCGAACTACCAGGCCAACCTGGCCCGGATGGGTTCCGGCGAAGACGACCTGGCCGACCGAGGCAGCGATGCCCTGGTCGACGCCGTGGTGGCGCAGGGTGATGCGGCGACGACAGCAGATCAGCTGCGCACCCAGCTGGAGGCCGGAGCCTCACGCCTGGTCGTGAATGCAGTTCCGAGCGCGGATCGGCTGCCCGTCCTGACCGAGCTAGCCCCTGCACTCGGCATCGCGGCGCGGTAGCGAGTTCTCGCTGCGCAACGCGACTGTCACGCCGCGCGGCTCGGTCGACACCGTCTGCATTGGTAGTCGCGCGTCGAGTGGCCGCCGTCTCGACCATCGGTCATGGCTATGTCCACCACCGCGAGCCGGGTTGCGTGGCCGTGGCAGCGAGCGCGTAGCGCTGGATCGCCTGCTGGACCGGGCCCTGGCAGGTCATAGTGCGCGGTGGAAGAGGGCTTTCTTGTCGGCGAACGAGACCCCAGCGGCCCAACGCGCCGCTCAACGCAAACTCGACGACGCTGCGCGAGCAGCTGCAGCAGGCCGTCACCGGGGAGCTGCCTCTTCAGCTCGACCGCCTCAAGTCCTCGACCTGCTCGGGCCCGAGCAGGACCACGACGTTGCTATCTGTCCGATGTGCACAGGTCCGTTGGACGAGCCCGATGCCTCAGCCAGCGGGAAGGTGTCGTCAAACGCCTGCGGGTAAACGGGGTCCATCTGCGGGCACTTGCCGCCAGCGACGAACGCATGTGCAATCTCCAGGAGCAGCATGTGCGCATCGCCCGGATCCAGGGACGGATCGAACAGGCGCTCACCGCCGACACAGAATCACCTGCCGGTGGCATCGGTCAGCTGCACAACGATCTGATTCTGGCCCAGGAAAACCTCACTACACTCCAAGCCCTGCTCGACGAAGACGACATCAACGCTGAGACGCAACGACGGCTCACCGACGTCGCCGCCAACATGACCACCTGGGCCAAGCGCCTGAACCTAGGACAGGCCGCAGCGGCCGACGAAGTCGCCATCAGCCTCAGCCAGCTCAATGTCATGGTCCGCCGTCCCCTGGGACGTCTTCCGCTGATTCGCATCGGTAGTGCCAACAACTGGATCGGCTACCACCTCGTCGCACACCTCGCCCTGCATAACTATTTCCGGCTCCACGACCGGCCGGTGTCGAGCTTTCTCATGCTGGACCAGCCGACTCAGGCATTCTTCCCCGCGAAGATCGCGGACGTCACCACCGTTCAGGACGCGACTGGGCAACGGTCACCGCCTACTTCGAGCTCTTGCTAGATATGGCCGATCCCAACGAAGGCATGTTGCAGATCATAGTGTGCGACCATTCCAACCTAACCGAGGAACGTTGCTTTCAGAAAGCCATCGTGGAGAACTGGCGACCAGTCGACGGGCGTCGCAAGGCCCCGATCCCGACCAACTGGTTCGACTGACCTCGGCACCGGCACGCGAGGCCGCGTAGAGCGGCATGCCGTTTCAGCCGGTCCCATATTGCTTCAAAACGGGTTGGCGGGCTGTGAGGTGGGGTTTCGTTGGCCTGTCGGGCTGTTTGACGGTACTCGTTGATGAGTCCTGCCACGGTTTGTTGGTGTTCGCTCCGAGCTGTCGGCAGCGGTTTGACGTTCGGGTCGCGGAGGGGTGCGCGCTGGTCGCGGGTTTGGTGCTTATGATTTGTTGAAGTGGCAGGCGTTTTCCTGGAGGGTCTGCTCCGCGTGACCTCTGTGGAAGATCAGCAGTGCGGCCCTGCCTGCCCCGGCCGGGTCTTCCGAAAAATGCACGTGATGGTCGGTTCGCGGTTTGCCGGGCGATGTGGGTGGGTTTTCGAGCGGTGGCGTTGCGGGTGTTGATTTGTTTCGGGTTAGGTGACGGGCGTGTGAGGTGTCGAGTGGTGTGTCTGTCGTCGCAGACTTTGGGGCAGTGGTTTTTGGCTTTCGGGGCAGTCGTGGCTGGTGTTCATGTTCGTACCTCTTGTTGTGCCGTCATGCTGGAATTGTGGCCTCGTCGGACAGTGGAATGGACGGGTGATCATCTTGGGGCGGAAGAATGATCGGGTCATCGCGAGTCTGTTCGTGGGCCGTCCTGGCGGGCGCGGCGTCGCATCCGGGCTTTGCGTGAGGCGGGCATCGGTCAGGATTGTCCTCGTTGATCTGGTGTATCGCGGTGGAGTCGTCGTGTTTCACGGCCACGGCCACGCCGTTGACTGAGGAGCAGGCGGCGGAGCTGGCGGAGCTCCAGCCGAAGGTGGCGCGACGGAAACAGCAAACGAAGGAAAATAACGCGAAGGGTTACCAAGTGAGAAGGGCCGAAGCCGATCGGGTTGTGGCACCCGGGACGTGGTGCACGGCGATCCCGGCAGAAAAACCGATGCCACGGCACACGCCGATGCCACGGCACAAGTCGATGGCCCGGCACAGGCCGGGCCCGGTTTCGCTCCCGTCGCGCACGATCTGCAGCCGCATGTCGAAGGACCGGCACGGGCGGAGGTCTGGATCCAGGCGGGCGGCGACGGGGTGAAGCCGGTACCGGACACGATCCAGGGGCGACGCCCGGAACGAGACGGCGCGCGACGGCGCCTGGCCTGGCCTGGTAGTAGGCGGGCCGACGACACCGCCCCCACCACCGCATCGGGTTCCTCCCACGCGATCTCACGGGCTTCCCGGGAAGCCCGTGAGATCCCCAGCGAGCCGGCTCCGATCAGGCCACAGGAAAATACCGGGCAGGTCACCAGGAGGGATGATTTCGCTGGTTTCCTTGGTGAGTACAGCGACAACCACGGGATGGGTTCGGTCGGGCTGTCCGCCGAGGGCACTTTCGGTGACCCGTCACCGGAAGCTGCGGTGTGGCCGGGTGCGGGGCGTGTGGTGGGGCCT
>NZ_GL877879.1:1659991-1728302 GCF_000194155.1 Saccharopolyspora spinosa NRRL 18395 | reverse complement strand
GATACCGGGGTGGTGACCTCCGGTGGAGACCTGGTGGTGTCGGGTTCCGGTCCGGCCTCCGGTGGCGTGGCGGGTAAGGACGGTAAGGGCGGGTTCGATGGCAGCGGTAGGGGTGGTGCGGGTGGCAGCGTGACGGGCGGGAATCCAGCTGCCGGTGTCCCGGGCGTGTCAGATTTTGGGCAGGACCGGCCGGGTACTCCGCCACCGTCTTATGGCTATGCGACGGGAGATTTCGGTTCGGGCAGGTCGGTGACACCGCCGCCGCAGTACAGTCCCGTTGCCGGTGGCGATCCGGTGTCCGGGGTGTCTGGCGTGTCTGGTGTGGATGGTCCTGGTACGCCCTCGGATGCCGTGCTACCGAACACTGTCACACCCCGATCCGGCTCTGGGGCGGTAGCGGATCTCAACGGCGAAGCGGTGTCCCCGGGCGATGAGTCCTCGGTGGATGGCGGGACCGGCCGCGATGGGGATTCCGGTGTGGACCCGGTTGTGGGGCGTGGGGATGCGCATCGGTGGGGTGAGGCTGCGGTGCCGCCGGATTCGGCGGTGGGGTCACGGGCGGTCCCGTATCCACGGCAGGATCCGGCGGCGGCCTTGCCTGCGGCCGTGCCGGTGGGTGTGCAGGTGGACGCGGTGCCGGTGCCGGTGCCCGCGAATGTGGTTGCTGATGGCGGGTTGGTGGAGTTCGTGCGGGGTGGTGTCGCGGATTCCTCGGGCGGGCCTGTGCTGCTGGTCGCACAGAGCAATCCGGGTGCGGGTGTGGTGGTCTCGCCGGGGCAGGGTTCGGCCCTGGCCCAGGGGATGGGGCGTGATGTTGTCGCGTTGACACCGGGACAGGGCGGGCGCGGGCCGCAGTGGACGGTATTCGCCGCCGATGGCTCTGTTCCCAGACCGGTGCCCGGGGCGCCGGAGGATCTGGCCGGAGCGCCGGAGGGTCTGGCCGGTCTGGTGGAGTCTTCGGCGGCTGTTCCGGGCGGCGTGGCTGGGTCGGGACCGCCGCCGGCGGGGCAGTGGTCGCGCTCGGATCTGCGGGGGGAGATCGACCGGGCGAGGAAGCTGGACCGCTCTGGCGGGGATGAGCTGGCGGCGCGGCGGATTGTGGAGGACACCCATGACATTTCGGGGTTGGTGGGTGGGGATGCTGCGGTGTCGCTGGAGGAGGTGGTGGCGCTGGTCGCGGCCAGGCACCACGAACTCGGTGGTGATCACCTGGACCGGGTGGTGGAGTTTTCCCAGGCGCTGGCGGACAGGCTGGACACGCTCGGTACCGGGCTGACCATCCACGCCGGAGCCGGGCCGCAGCCGGGGAGGGACATGCTGCGGCAGTCCGCTGACGACCCGGGGCGGGCGACCGGTGAGCCCCGCACCCGCTATGTGGTGCATGGCGATCCCGGAAGAAAAACCGATGACACGGCACAATCCGATGACACGGCACACGCCGGGCCCGGTTTCTCTCCCGTCACACACGATCTGCACGACACGCTGGACCGTGCGCACAAGGACCTCCCCAGGGACGCCCGTTCCGGGTTCCTGGGACCGGATGCCGGAGCGGATGATTTCGCCGGTTTCGTCCCCGACTACCACGACGGGGAGGGCTCCGTTGGGTTGTTCGGAGCCGAAGGACCTGACGAGGGCATTTTCGGTGACCCGTCTCCGGGGGATGCGGTGTGGCCGGATGCGGTGGGTGCGGATGCGGCTGGTGTGTTGGGTGTCGCAGCAGCAGAAGCAGCAAAGGAAGGAAACGAAGGCGAAGTATAACCAGCGGTTAAAGGATGCTGCCGATCGTGTTGCGGAGTTGGAGGAGTTGGCGGGGCGGGGGGAGTTGCCTGAGGAGCAGGCGACGGAGCTGGCGCCGCTCCGGCCGAAGGCAGCGGGGCGGGGGCGAGGGCGGAAGAAGAAGGACCGGGAGGTGATGGAGACCGGGGTGGGTGAGGCCCCTGCTGATCGGGTTGTGGTGTTGGAGGAGTTGGCGGGGCGGGGGGAGTTGACTGAGGAGCGGGCGGCGGAGCTGGCGGAGCTCCAGCCGAAGGCGGTGCAGTGGAAACAGCAAACCACGGAAAGGGACGTCAAGCATAGCCGGGAGAGGAGGGCTGCTGCCGCCCGTGTTGTGGTGTTGGGGGCGGCGCGGGGGGAGTTGACTGAGGAGCAGGCGGCGGAGCTGGCGGAGCTCCAGCCGAAGGTGGCCCAGTGGAAACAGCAAAGGAGGGAAGATGATGCGAAATATCGCCAGGGGAGGAAGGCTGCTGCCGCCCGTGTTGTGGTGTTGGAGGAGTTGGCGGGGCGTGGTTTCGGGTTGCGTAGCCAGGGCTGGGGATCCGGGCTGCCCACCGAGGTGGCGGGTCCTGCGCGTCAGCCCGGCGCATCCGGGCCGGAGGCCGGGAAAACCGGCCCGAAGAGTGCGAAGAGTGTGCGGGGGGAGACCGATGAGCGGGCGGAGGCTGGCGAGAGCTCGCGAGCGAAGGCCAACCAGAGTTCGCGGGGGCCAAGCGGCGGAAGGTGACAGCAGCCGCAGCTGGGATTGCCCCGGCAGTCCGGGCAATGACGAGAGTGAGGTGCTCACCCCGACCGATCGGGCAACACAACAGGACGAACGGCGTGCGCAGCGGAAACAGGGCAAAGCGCACGACGGAGTACCGGGCGAGAAGGGCCAAAGCCGATCGGGTTGTGGTGTTGGAGGAGTTGGCCAGGCCAGGGAGAAGCCTATCGACGAATCTCTCGACCACATCCGCTCATGCGTGGCCAATCGGGACGAATGGGACTGGATGTTCCTGGCCTGGTTGCAAAACACCGATCGCGGCGATGAGTACGCCAGCCCTGGACACCGATGAGCTTCTCGACGACGACTGGCCCCGCTCGAGCCGCGCGACTCCGGCTGAGCAAGCGCGAGCTCCAGACTCCTTTGGATTTCCCGGCGATTTCATCGGTGGGGTCGATGCGGTCGACGACGCCACCGCCCAAGACCTCCCACCGCTGGCCGCGATGGTTCGTTCCAGTACCGCCTACCGGGCGAATACCAGACGCTGGTGGCAGGGGTGAGCATCCCCGCCGACGACCTGGCGACCCATCTGGTGCGGGTGGCGCGCGACGGGTCTCGGCAGGTGGGCTTCTACCTGCTGATGATTCCGGGCTGCGGCACCGACGGTGAAGGCGAACTCGACTACCTGTTCGTCGGCAACGACCAGCAGGGCAGAGGACTGGGCGGCCTGCTCATCGACGACCTGTGCGAACGCTCGGCCGAACGGGGACTGCGCCGCCTGCACGTCGTCTCGTACCCGCCGTCCGAACCGTTTGGCATCCAGCACCGCCGCCTTGGGGTCCGCCTGGTGCCCGGCCTGGCTACGGACCTGATCGCGCAGCGCGTCGTGAACACGGTCGATGGTGCCCTCTGTGGTCCAGTCCCGAAACCAGCGGTAGGCCGCATCTCAGGGCAGCAGATCGCGGGGAATCATCCGCCACTGACACCCAAAGCGCTCCACGAAGAAGATCGCGTCCAGCATCAGAAGATCGTCGTATTTGCGTGCGGTACCGCCCTTTCACGGTCTCGTAGCGGCATCAACGGTTCCAGGACCGCCCACACCTGATCGGTCAGGCTGGACGGATAACATGAGCGGCGATCATCCTCGCCGGTATCGAAGTTGCACACACAACCAGATCACGGCGGGGATGATCTTTTGTCGCCCGGGCACGCCAACCATGATCAACATCAGGGCACTGCGTGCCCACCTGTACCCAACAGTCTCTGAGATGGCACACGAGACGACCGACCGGGGACAAGGGGGCTGGATCCCCGGCCGGTCGTTGCGAGGAGGACACGTGCAACCGCTCCTGCGAATCGGCTTAGCGCTGCTCGCACTGGCCGAAGGCATCCCCACGTTGTGGGCCGCGCTCTTCCCGTTGTCGTTTCACCTCGGCTTCCCCACTCCGGAGCTCGCGTGGCTGACCGGGTTCCCGCCTTTCAACGAGCACATGACGCGCGACTTCGGGCTGATCGGGCTCCAGTTCGTGCTGGTCGTGGCATACACCGCGGTGTCGATGCGGTGCACGCTGGTTCGCGTGGTCTTGGCCGCCTCACTAGTCTTCAACGTTCCGCACCTGATCTACCACCAGCACCACGGTGCGACCGGTAACGCGGTGCAACTCCAGGTGATCTCCCAGGTCGCACCGATCGCACTCGCCGTCCTGCTACTGATCATCAACGAACTGGCGAACCGGCCGACACCACGAGAATCCACCGCGGAACAGGCGTGACTGCTGAGCTCGCGTCAGCAGGGCATCATCGTGACGGCGAGCCGGTTGTAAGTGTTGATCAAAGATACCGTCCACACCCGACAAATGAGCTGAGTTCGGTCGAAGTGCTCCGCGGCCGGGCGGTGGTCTTCGTCGGGACCTGTACCGCTCGTAAAGTCATCGCTGTACGTCAAGCCGCGTACCGGTATTCGTTGATAAGTCGATCGAGGACGCGGGTGCGTAGCAACGTGCGGGCGTTGGCTTCGTGCGGTTGGTACTCGGTGAGGATCTGTCGAGCGTGTGCCTCGTTGAGGATCACGATGTGATCGCAGACTTCGTTGCGGAGGGTTCTGGTGACTCGTTCGCCGTGTGCGTTCATCCGCGACGCCTGGGGCGCGCTGGTGAGGATGTCCATGTTCTCGGCCTGGAAAACGGCGTCGACGGCGGCTGGCTACTTCCGGTCGCGGTCGTGGAGCTGGAAGCGGAGCGCGCTTAGTCCTTTACCGAGATCGATGGTGAGGTTGCGGGCCTGTTGTTGGCCCAGCCCTTGGGGCGGGTGGGTGGTGACGCCGGTGATGTGTGGCCGCTGTGTGCCGTGTTCGAGGAACACCAGGGCGTAGAGGCGCTTGCCGAGCGTGGTGTCGATGTGGAAGAAGCGTGATGATGCCGCGGGCCTGGCTGGCCAGGAACTGTTTCCACGTCGGACCGGTTCGGCGTGGGGCGGGAGCGATGCCCGCTGAGTTCCGGATCTCCCACACAGTTGATGCGGCGAATCTGGTGTCCGAGGCCGGCTAGTTCACCGTGGATCCTTCTGCGGGTCCGGCGCGGGCTCTCGTGGGCCAGGCGAAGGACGAGCTATCTCGATCCTCGAGTGGGTGGGTGTCGGGTGGGGCGTCGGCGCGCGTTGTAGTCCCGTTCCTGGCGGTGAACCTGCGATGCCGGGTCAGGATCGTGGCGGGTTGGACGGGGAGGTCTCGTGCCAGTGGCGTCGGGGTGAGCGGCGAGGACAGCGCTGCGAACCAGAAGCGGTCCGCTGGCTCGTACCGGACCTGACCGGTCGCGGAGTCGGTCGGCGCGTCCGATTAAGTCGTGATCAGTGAGGAAGAGAGCGCGGCGGGTGGCGGCATTGCTGTCACTGGAGGCGATCGATTCCCTGGTGGCTGATGCCGCCGGTCTGGATGGTGCGCAGGGCTTGCTGAACCAGTTGACCAAGGCGGTGCTGAAGCGGGTCCATGAATGGCAGGACCAGCAAGAGCGTGATCACGAATTCCGCTGGGTTCCGTTGATGACATGACTCTGTCGTTGTATGCGCGGGGGATGACGACGTGGGACATCACGGAGCACTGTGTCGGAAGTGTATGGCGCGGATATGTCCCCGGCGTTGATCTCGCAGGTGACCGATGTCGTGTCGGCTGGCCGGGTCGTGCTTGCCATAGCCCAGGTGAGCGTCCATCTCACCCTCCAGCGACGACTCCAGCACAATCTTGGTCAACTGCTGCATCAGCCCGCCCTCACCACTGATGGCCACCCCATCAGGCTGAGCACGCTTAACCAGTTCGGTCACCACCTGCGATCCACCGCCGGCGAAACCTGCCGCTCCGACGGGTTCCTACTTGAGCAGTCATGTGCACCACCTCCACTGTGGATAGTTTTACCGCAAAATTAAAGCCCCGACCACGACCAACAGGGGGTCGTGTTCGGCGAGTTTGTCGAACACGGCCCGCAACTTGGGTTCGCAGGTGGGCCGGGGTGCATCGGGCAGGCTCTTTCCGGTCGGGGCCCGGCCCGCGGTCATGGTGGTCGCCCGTGCCGACGTCCAGGTCGAGGAACACGCCATACGTGCTGGTCATGCACCAGCTACTTCGCGTTGTGCGAGAGCTGGTCACCGGTCGGGCATCGAAGGCTGTCACGAACGGCATCTCTGACGTACACCACCAGGGAGACAGTTGACCGGGCGGGCAGGTTGTGCCTGACGTTCGGGTAAGCGGCTTGGAGACGGAGTACAGCGGGCCCATACTTCGCTGGAGATGGTTTGGCGGGCGAGGGGCGGACGGCATGAACCAGCTCGCGGAGCGGGCACGTTCCTGGTTACACGAACACTTATGGCCAGTGTGTGGCGTTGACGGATGAGGAGGCGATCCTCTCGGCGGAGCGGGCTGCGTTCTTCGGTTGCCGCTACGTCGAGTCTGACGAGCCGATGTTGGTGGCGAAGATCTGCGTGCTTCTGGACGGGAAAGCTGGGGTTGATGCCACCGCCGGAACCCGCGCAGGCTGCGTGGTTCGGCCCGATGGCGGCCGAGCTTGGACCTGTGGTCGGGGTTGGCGTTCATGAGCATTTGTTCGAATATTGGAGGAGATCGCTTCTTTTCCCGCGCACACCCAGGTACTGGTGTGGCTGCGCAGGAGGGATGCCCGGGGGACGGGAGAGTATCAGGCATCTGTTGATGGCTGTGAACGATACCGATAGTGTTCGGCTTTTTGACCCGATGGAGGGGCGTGCGCAGCCGCTTATCGAAACCGCGCCGTCGAACTCCGGGTCATGCGCTTTAGCTCGTGGGCATGAATATGTGCTGTAATTCCCTTTTGGCTCGCGCGCATATCCGTCGAAAGCGACGTCCTCATGGATTTGAGTGGCGTGGTGAACCTTGCTGTTTGAAGGAGCCGTGTGTTCGTTGTGAGAGGTGTGGCCTGGGTTCGGTGCCGGGCGGCTGAGGCTGCCCGGCTGTCAAGTTTTTGCACGTCACCGCGCCGGTGGATCAAAAAGCTGATTCCTGCGTACATCGTTGCTGCCATGTGTTGTGGCGGTTCGTTCCCCTCAGTGTCGGTGGGCATCGTGGGAGGGGAGCGAGCGGTCCGTTTGTCGCGTTAGGTGAAGTGAACGGTCCGTTCGCCTCATTCCCCTCAGTGTCGGTGGGCATCGTGGGAGGGGAGCGAACGGACCGTTTGTCGCGATAGGCGAGGCGGACAGGCCGTTCGCTTCAGCAGCCGCACCTACCCACCACTGCATCCATAACGGCCGCGGCAGCGGCTCTAAGTGCTCACGGGCGTTTCCGGTGCCCGCGATGAGTTCTGCCGCGTTGGCCGGTCTACCTGTCTGCAGCCAGCATGAATGGCGACGAGACGGGAGACGGGCATGTACGAGATCAAGCAGAAGATCATCACCAACCTCTGGTTCGACACCGCGGCCGAGGAAGCCGCGCGGTACTACGCCGGCATCTTCGACGACTCGCGCGTCGTGCACGTGCAGCGCTACGGCGAGGCGGGGCCGGGCGAGCCGGGAACGGTCATGACCGTGCTGTTCGAGCTGGCCGGGCAGCAGTTCGTGGGCATCAACGGCGGGCCCGAGTTCAAATTCACCGAGGCCATCTCGCTGGAGGTCCTGTGCGACTCGCAGGACGAGGTGGACCGGCTGTGGCAGCAGCTCGGCGAGGGCGGCGAGCCCGGCCCCTGCGGCTGGCTGAAGGACAAGTACGGCCTGTCCTGGCAGATCGTCCCGCGCCGCCTGTACGAACTGATCACCGATGCGGACGAGGCCAAGGCCCAGCGAGCGATGAAGTCGATGCTCGGCATGAGCAAGATCGACATCGCCACCGTTGAAGCAGCAGCCGAAGGCTGAGCGGCTCCCAGCGCCGACGATCTGCGCGTTCTTCCCCGGGCCGGTGTTCGCTGCTGGCAAACTGCCGCTGGCAGCGAACGCGAGGCGTGAGGTGAGCGAGATTTCCAGGGAAGTGCGCGACTTCAGCGAAATCGACCTGCTCCGACGCCGCTGCGACTTCGGCGCGGCGAAGCAGGCCGCCGATGCGGCTCTAGTCCGGGGGGACGGCGCCGAACTGCGCATCCTGCGGGGCAGGGTGGCGTTGGGCCGGATCGCCATCCGAACCGCGCTGGAGGAGTTCGAGCGCGCGCTCGAACTCGACCCGGCATCCGAACGCGCGCACGCATGGCGCATCGCCGCGTTGGAGCGCAGCTACCGCTACGCCGAGGCGCTGGAGTTCGCCGAGTCCGCGCTTGAGCGGTTCCCGGAAGGCGTGTTCGTCCGCGTGGCGATCGGGCGCCTGCTCATCGAGATGCAACGACCGGACGATGCGATGCGCCACCTGGAGAAAGCGCTCGCGGTCGCCCCGGATGACGTCAATGTCATCGAATGGCGATGCTTCGCGCTGCACGCGGCTGGCGACCTGGACGCCGCCGTGGCGACTTCACGCGAAGCGCTGCGCCGATTCCCGGACGAGGCAGATCTCGTGGACCTGCTGGCCTTCCTGGAGGTCGAGCAGTTCCGCTACGAGGCGGCGTTGCGCACCGTGGACCGCGCGCTCGAACTGGACCCGTGGCACGAGCTTGCCCATGAGCGCAAGATCTTCCTCTTTCGGCTGCTGGACAGGTTCGAGCAAGCCGAGCAGGCGGCCTCCGAGGCACTCACCCGGCTGCCGCATTCCCCGGATCTGGTCTGCGAGCACGCACTGGTCGCCAGTCGGCGAGGTCAGGACGATCTGGCTGTCGAGCGCATCGAGCGGGCCGCCGCATCGGACCCGGACAACCCGTTCCTCGCCGACTGGTACGCGACGTTGCTCCGGGACGCGAAGCGGCCCGAAGACGCCGAAGCCGTGCTTGACGCGGCTCTGGCCGCGAACCCGGAATCGCCCCGGCTGCTGCTGGAACAGGCATGGCTGCGGGACGCCCAGGGCCGCCTCGACGAGGCGATCGAGCTGGCGCGGGCCGCAGCGCGGATTGATCAGTACCTGCCACGAGCCCGCAGCACGGAGGTCATCTTGCTGCGCAGTGCAGGTCGGGCGGAAGACGCCGAGAAAGCGGCCAGGGACGCGCTGCGGCAGTTCCCCACCCACAGACCGCTGCGGATCGGATTGCTCAACTCGCTCAACGCCCGGGGCCGGACCGATGAGGCGTTGCGGGAATGCGTCCGCTTCCTGGACGACGACCCGTACGACATCGACCTGATCCTCGCCAGGTGCAACCTGCTCAACGGGTTGTACCGCTACGACGAAGAGCTGGCGGTGGCGCAAGAAACGCAGCGGCGGTTCCCGGACGTACCGGCGCTGCGCTCCCTGTTAGGGCGAATCTACCGGGCCCGGGCGGACTACGACGCCGCACTTCCGTGGGTGGTACGCACCCTGGACGTGGCGCCGGGCCACGTCGAGGCGTTGGAGTCCAAGGCCATAGTCCTCCGCCTGACCAGCCGGTTCGATCGTGCCGAACAGGCCGCCCGGGAGGGGCTACGCGAAGCTCCGCTCGCCCCCGAACTGCATGAGGAGCTCTCCCTGGCGTTGTCTTGCCAGGGACAGTACGACGCTGCGGTCGCTGCGCTGGAAGGCGGGCTCGAGGCATGCGGCGAGACTTGGTACCTGCGCCAGGCGTTGATCGCGGAGTACGTCCGCCAGGGCCGCTACGAGGAGGCGTTGCAGGCCACCGATCATGCGCTGCGGTCGGACGCCCAGAACGTGTCGGCCTTGCTGGAACGCTACGACATCTTGGTGGAGCTGCGCCGGTTCGGCGAAGCCGAGGCCGTTGCCGCCCGAATGGCCGAGGAGTTCGGTACGGATGAGGACGTCATCCGCGAACTCGGATGGCGGGAGGTGCGCTTGGGCCGCATCGACGCGGCGATCGAGTACTTCCGTCGCAATTCCAGCAGCGATGATTCGATGCTCGCCTTGCAGGACCAGGTTCGGGCGCTGCGCATCGCCGATCGTTACGACGAAGCCGTCGCGTTGCTGCGCGATGAGCTGGCGCGGGACCCGGATTCGCGGTTTCTCCTAGTGGAACTGAGCCGGACGTTCCGGCAGGCCGGCCGGTTCGAGGACGCTTTGCAGCTGGCGCGCCGGGCGAAGCGGGCGGAGCCGCATTCCCGGGTGGCGATGTGGGACGAGATCGCCGCATTGCGGCGGATGCGTCTGGCCGCGGAGGCTGAGGAAGCCACGCTGGCCGCGATCGAGCGGTTCCCCCACGACCTGGACTTCTTGCGTCTGCTTGGCGAGATCTACGTCGACACCTACCGCCTAGATCAGGCGCTGACCTGTGTGGGCAAGATCCTGGCGATCAGGCCGCTCAGCCTGAATGCCGTCGTGCTGAAGGCCGGTGTGCTGCGCAAGCAGCGCAGGTATCGCGAAGCGGAGCTCGTCGTGCGCGGTTACCTGCGGCGATACCCGGGTGATCGGTCGCTGCTGGTCGAGCTGGGCTGGATCGAGCTCGCCCAGCAGCGGTTCACCGAGGCGGAGAAGCGCTTCTCGGCACTGCTCGACGACGCGTTCGGACCGGACGAGCGAGGCGACGCGCTCGTGGGCCTGGGCCGGGTGACGTTGCGCAGCAACGACATCCCGAAGGCGCAACGGCATTTCCGGGCAGCACTGGAGATCGACCCGCGCGACGACGAAACCCGGCTCTCGCTGGCCGCCGCGTTGCTGCGCGACGTGGGAACGGCGCAGCACGACGAGGTGGAACGGCTGTGCCTGGGCGTCATCGAAGACGACCCGTGCGACGACGAGGCGCATGCGCTGCTGGGCGTGCTGAACTTCCGGCGCGGCAACCACGCCGCCGCCGAGCACCACCTGCGCACCGCCATCGACCTCGACCCCTACGCCGGTGCCCACGTCGACCTCGCCGCGCTGTACAGCCAGCTCGGGCGGTTCGACGAGGCCGAGAAGCTGCTGGACCAGGCCGTCGAACGGGACTGGTACGACGTGCAGGCGCACGTCGAGCTGGGCAACGTCTACCTCCAGCGGGACGTCGACGGCGGGGAGCCGGGGGAGTGGGCCGGGCGGGCGACGCAGCAGTTCCGCCAGGCGACCGTGCTGGATCCGGGCAACGGGACGGCCGCGATCGGTCTGGCGCGCTCGGTGGTGCGGTCCTCCGGGGACCTGGTGAGCGCGGAGGAGCCGCTGCGCTACGTGCTCGACCGGTCGGACTGCGACCTGCCGAAGTGGCGCCTGCAGGTCGAGTTGGCCCGGCTGCTGGTCCAGCGGGGCGACGCGACCGGCAGCGAGGACCTCTACCTGGAGGCGCTGGCGGTCGCCCGGGAGGCGATCGGTTCGGCCTCGGACCAGGCCGAACCGCACTTCGTGGCCGGTGTCGCGGCGTACAAGATCGGGGAGAGCGGCGATGTGCAGCTCTCGTCGCTGCATTTCCGCCGGGCGATGCGCTACTTGCGCCGGGTGGAGCAGTTCGACAGCCGGCACTCCGAGGCGCACCGGGTTCGGGTGCTCGCGCAGCAGCGCATCCGGAGGGCCCGCTCCAGCGTGGTCGGCAGCACCGCGCTGATCACCGTGTCGCTGGTGATGCTGGCGTTGATGTGGGGCGCGTTCTTCCTGCGGTACCAGGTGCCGACCGTGCTGCTCGGCACCTTGACGCCCGTGCTCGTGGCGATGGTGGCGATCGGTTTTCTGCTGCCGTTGCTGGTCCGGCTGAAGCTACCGGGCGGCCTGGAGGCCGATCTTTCCGCGAGCCTGCACCAGGTTTCCTCCGGGCCGACCGGTGAGGTCACCCTCGGCGCCGGGCGTTACGGGGGTAGGCGCAACGAGCAGGTGCGCTCCCGACCGGCATCGCTTAGCGAGGGCCCGCGCGGGGAGCTCTCCGGCCGCAGCTGACTAGGCCAGGTCCTCCAGCGTCAGGGGCGGAATGAAGTCGCCGACGCGGCTGCGGATCCAGAACGCGCCGGTCTCGCGGCGTTCGGCGCGGGTCGCGAAGCGGTAGCGGTACAGGTGCGCCCGCACGAACATCGGCGGCGACTCCGGGAACGGGTTGTGGCGCAGCAGGCGCAGCACGTGCTCTTCGTTGCGCAGCAATGCTGCCACCAGGTTCGGCAGCCACGTCCGGCCGTAGCTGGGGGAGATCGCCAGGAACCACATCAGCCAGTCCAGGCGGAGGTGGTAGGGCGCGACCTGCGGCGGGCGCCTGCGCGGGTCACCGGGCTTGCCCTTGAACTCGTACTCCAGCCAGTCGCCGTCCGAGCCGGCCGCGCCCTCGATGATCACCTCGTAGCGGGTCCGCGTGACGCTGCCGAAGGCGCCGTAGGTGTTGCCCAGGTGCAGCCGGTTGAAGCTGCGGTTCATCACCTGCCGCCGCCCCAGCATGTTCCGCAGCGGCCAGTAGCTGAGCACCACGAAGATCACCGTCACGGCGAGCACCGCCGCCACGAACCACGGCGGCGGGGCGGTCAGCGGCGGCGGGGCGGGCGTCACCCAGCGCAGCAGCCACGAGCCCATCGCCGAGAACGCCAGCGTGATGGTCAACCAGTTCAGCCAGGCGAAGTTCCCGCTCAGCATCAGCCAGCCCTGAGTCACCACGACGATCAGCGCGGCCACCGTGGCGGCGGGCTGCGGGGCGAACAGGATGAAAGGCACCACCAGCTGCGTGCCGTGGTTGGCCGCGACTTCGACCTTGTGCAGTGTGCGCGGCAACCAGTGGAACCAGCGGCTGAACGGGCCGGGCATCGGTTGGGTCTCGTGGTGGTAGTACAGCGCGGTGAAGTCCCGCCAGCAGGAGTCGCCGCGCAGCTTGATCAACCCGGCACCGAACTCGACGCGGAACAGCAGCCAGGTGAGCAGCCACAGCACCGGTGTGGGTGGGGCGACCGATCCCGGGCCGAGGAAGATCGCCAGGAAACCCGCTTCCAGCAGCAGCGATTCCCAGCCGAACGAGTACCAGACCTGCCCGACGTTGACGATGGACAGGTACAGCAGCCACAACACCAGCCACAGCGCGATCCACACCCACAACGGCGCGAGGTCGACGACCAGCGCCAACAGGCTGCCGACGACCCCGACCCAGCAGACGCCCGCGCAGAACCGGTCGGAGTAGTGCAGGTGGAACAGGCTCGGCGAGCCGCGGAACGCGACCCGAGCCAGGAACCGGGGGATCGGCGTCAGGCCGCGTTCGCCCAGCAGGCCCCGGAACTGGCGCAGCGCGCTGGTGAAACCCAGCAGGTATCCGATCGCGATCAGGTGCTGCACCGCGAACCGCGCGGCCCAGTAGTCGGGTGCCGAAACCCAGTCCCACATCCTCCCCATCCCTGCCGGTGGACGGCTCCTAGAATCGCGTACCGACGGTGTGGAGGCGAGCTTGCTGGACGACGTGGTGGCGGTGCTGGCCTGTCCGCACTGCGGTGCGGACCTCGACCGGGCCGGTAACAGCCTGCGCTGCCCGGCCAACCACGTGTTCGACGTCGCCCGCCAGGGCTACGTGAGCCTGCTGGCCGGTGGCACGAAGGTCGTCGGTGACACGGCGGCGATGGTCGCGGCGCGCGCGGAGTTCCTCGAAGCCGGCCACTACGCCCCGATCGCCGAAGCGGTGGCCTCGGCGGTGTCTTCGCTTGATGGCTGCCTCGTGGATGTCGGCGCCGGCACGGGCTATTACCTCGCCCGCGCCCTGGCGGAATCAAACCGGGTCGGGGTCGCGCTGGACGTCTCCAAGTACGCCTGCCGCCGCGCGGCGAAGGCGCACCCGCGCCTGGGAGCAGTGGTGGCCGATGCGTGGCAGGTGCTGCCGGTGCGCAGCGGCGCGGCGTCGGCGGTGCTGAACGTCTTCGCGCCGCGCAACGCCGCCGAGATGCACCGGGTGCTGCGTCCCGGCGGCGAGCTGGTGGTGGTCGTCCCGAACTCGGGCCACCTCGTGGAGCTGGTGTCCGCCCTCGGCCTCCTGCAAGTGGACGAGCGCAAGCAGGAGCGGCTGACCGAACAACTGGCCGACCACTTCGATCTGGTCTCGCAGGATGCCCGCGAGTTCCGCCTGTCCCTGAGCCCGGAGGAGGCGGAGTCGGTGGTGGCGATGGGCCCCAGCGCCTGGCACGCCGACCCGGAAGACCTCCGCGCCCGCATCGCCGACCTTCCGAAGCCCCTCGCCCCGACCGCATCCGTCACGGTCGCCCGCTTCGCCCGCCGAGGCTGAGCCCGGTGAAGGATGGCCTGGCGCTGTTCAGCGGTCGAATCGATCCGCTTTGACGCCGCTGAGAAACCCGTCCCAAGCATCGGCCCCGAACAAAAGCGCCGGACCACTCGGATCCTTCGAATCCCGAACCCCGGTCATCGAGGCCCCAAGCCCCCCAACCTCGACGCATGCTCCGCCGTTCGGTCCGCTGTAGCTGCTCCTGCGCCAGACAGCGCCGACCTCGACGCACGCTCCGCCACCTGAGCCGCTCCGGCTGCTCCGACGCCAGGTGACGTTGGCTAACTCAGAGGCATCGGAGACATGGGTGTTCATGCTGTGTCCTCCACTAGCTTGGTCAGGAACTTCGTAGATTCTGCGGGCGATAGCGCTCTTTGCTCCAGCTGCGCGAACTCTTGGTGGAACCCGGTGACCTCGTGGGACTCTTCGAGGTACAGGCCGCCCTTCTGATTCTCGACATAGACGACGCCAGGATCGTCTGGTCTCGGAAAACCAAGCCACTGAAATGACCCCAGCTGGCCCCGATGCGGCCCTGCTTCGAACGGGATGACTTGCAACGTGACCTGCCGGTGACGGCTGACCGTAACGAGGAACTCCAGTTGCTCGCGCATCACCTGCGTACTTCCGACCCGGCGTCGCAGAGCGGCCTCGTCAACGATCGCATGGAGTTTCAACGGGTATTCCGCTCGATCAAGCGCCGTCTGCCGGTGCAAACGAAGTTCCGTCTGCTCTTCAAAATGGCGCTCAGTGGCCGTTAGGCCATCGCGAATCACCGCTGCCGCGTACGACCTTGTCTGAAGCAGACCTGGCACGTATCCCAGGTCCCACTCGTGGATCTCGCTGGCTCCCCATTCGAGTCCGATGTAGAGGGAGAACCAGTCGGGGATGGCGCGGTTACCGTCCCACCAGCCCTTTTCCATTGCCACGTCGGCGAGGTGGAGGTACCAGTCGATGCGTTCCGGCGGTACGCCGAGGAACGAGAGCATGACTTCCAGGTCAGGGCCGCTGATCGTGTTTCGCATGCTCTCCATGTGGCCGATCTTCGAAGGGTTGCATCGGAGACGTTTGGCGACCTCGCTTTGCTTCAGCCCGGCAGCTTCGCGAAGTCGACGAACTTCCTGAGCGAGCCAGCGCCGTCCCACTGTGGGACTGATCGTCGGCACCTAAGACAGGTCGGAAGCGCTCACGCTCGTCCTCTCTCGTGTCACGAATCCGGTACATCCCATCAGGTGGTCATGGCTCGCGACCATGACCCGAACGTGATCGTAGGACCTACTCAGTAGGATCTACGCTACGGTCTGTTTCTAATACGTCGCCAACCGTATTGGTATGCCACGAGTGCCGGGGAGGCTCCATGCGCTGTGCGATTGCCCTGTACCAGGTCATTCATCCCGAATCGATCGGCTCCTAGGACAAGTTGCTGCTCGTCGAGCCGTTGCCCGGGGACGAATCGCTGGCCGTGTGGCAGGGATGCCTGCACGACTGGGCGCTGGCGAAGCTCCGTCGAGGCGATCATCGCTTCGGGCTGTACCTCGCCGCCGTCGTCCCGGTCGGCGACCACGGACAACCGGACGAGGACGGGCTCGACGACCTCATCGAGCAGGACTTGGCGCCGATAGAAACCCACGTCTGCTGGTCCGGCGTCGGCGAGCTCGTCGAGGCGTCGTGAGTGATGCGAAGTGAGTGAAGGGCATCCGTGACCGAAGGACTATCGGGTCGAAGGTGCCCTTCACTAGTGTCCTGCGCCAGAAATTCGTGAGATATATTTGTGCAGGGAGTTGAGGATCTCGGTTTGTGATCCACTCGCGGACGTCTTTTTCCAGTGCCACAACGCTTTTGTGGACGCCGCGGCGCAGGAGTTGGTCGGTGAGGAAGGCGAACCACCGCTCGTCGGGTAGCTCCAGCGCGTTGCCGCGCCGGAGCCCCCTTAGAACCGGCCATGCCCGTTTCCGAGCAACCGGCTCAAGCAAGCCCTGAAGGCTCACAGGTGGACAGAAGTGCTGTGCCCACTGCCATTGCTGATGACCCGGTGCTGGCAATGGGCGTGTATGAGACGGTCTGCGGTGCGTTCGTCCGGCGTGCCCACGCCCCAAGCGGTGACCGCGACACTCCAGGTACTCCTGGCCACCTGGACAGGCCGATGCCCCACCTGCCACCAAAAACCACCATGACGATCTAACAAAGCCCTACTAGTGTCCTGCGCCAGAAATTCGTGAGATATATTTGTGCAGGGAGTTGAGGATCTCGTCTGCGGTCTTGGTCCAGGCGAAGGGTTTGGGGTCGGCGTTCCAGTTTGTGATCCACTCGCGGACGTCTTTTTCCAGTGCCACAACGCTTTTGTGGACGCCGCGGCGCAGGAGTTGGTCGGTGAGGAAGGCGAACCACGGCTCACAGGTGGACAGAAGTGCTGTGCCCACTGCCATTGCTGATGACCCGGTGCTGGCAATGGGCGTGTATGAGACGGTCTGCGGTGCGTTCGTCCGGCGTGCCCACGCCCCAAGCGGTGACCGCGTGTTTGCGGATCGCTTTGCGGGTGGCCGCGAGCCATTGTTCCCACTCCCGTGGGGTGTGCGGCTCGCGATCGGCGTGTAGCAACAACCCCTGGCAGAGCGGGCATCGACCCTGTTGGATCCGTAAAAGCCGGAGCGTGGTCGCGCCCAACGGGGGTGTGCCGCGGCGACGTCGTGTAGCCCAGTAGTCGGTCAGGGACGGATCATCCGGAGACGCCATCCCTGCGACCATCCGGTGCCGGACAATCGTGGTCCAGGCGAACTTGCGCAGGTAGAAGCCGGTTTGGTGGCTTCCGAAAATCCACGTGTCCTGCCTGGCGGGGTTGAACTTGCCGAAATACCGGGCAGTCACCCAGCGGGTCGGCTTGTTCGAGTGGGAGAAGCGGGCCCACTTATAGACCACTCTCCACACGTGAGCGTCCAACGCATTGAACACCCGTTTTGACACCCCGATCCGGTAGTAGGCAGCCCACCCGGCAATGACCGGGTTGAGTTTCGCGATCACCGCGTCGGCGTTGGCCCCACGTAGGGCCTTCACCTCGACCGACAGCCGCTTCCGGATCCGCCGCACCGCGTCGTTACTCGGCTTGGTCAACAGCTTTCCGTTGGGGTAACGGCGAATGGCGAACCCCAGAAAGTTCACGTCGCCTTGTTCAAGGTGCGTGATTCGGGTCTTGTCCTCGTTGAAGACCAACCCCCTGGGAGCCAACCACTCGGCGAGCCGCGACTTGACCTGCTCGGCCTGTTCACGGGATTGACACAAAGCGAGGAGATCGTCGGCGTAGCGGATCACCGCCGGAGAGTTCGACATCGTCTTACCGGCACGGGTGCCGGTGACGTAGTACCGCACCCCAGCGGCGGCCTCCATGCCGTGCAGAGCAACGTTAAGTAGCAACGGGCTGATCACCCCGCCCTGAGGAACTCCATCCTCGGTCGGGGTGAACCGGCCATCCTCGATCACACCGGCCGTCATCCATTGCCTGACCAGCCCTCGTGCGGGGAACGTGCCCAGCGACTGGTAGATGTGATCATGGTTGAGTCCGTCGAACGCCGCCTTCAAATCGGCGTCTAGCACCCACAGACGCTTCGCGTCAGTGCGGCTGGCCGTCGTGTGGATTGCCACGATCGCGTCATGACAACCACGACCCGGTCGGAAACCATAGGACTTCGGTTCGAATCGGGCCTCCCACTCGGGTTCCAGCGCGTTGACCGTCAGTGCTTGGAGGCATCTGTCGGCGATTACGGGAATTCCGAGCGGGCGGCGGCGCCCGTTGCTTTTCGGCACATACACCCGCTTGACCGGGCGCGGTGACCACGGCTCGGCCTGGTGCTGCACCCAGTCGGCCAGATCGGCCTTCTGTTCCGGTGTCACCACGACCTTGCCGTCGACCCCGGCAGTCTTGCGGCCAGCGTTGACCTCCGTCACCCGCCGCACACTCACCAGAGCGTTGCTGCGCGAACGGAGCATCAACTTCTGCAAATTACGGACCCTCTTCAGGTCCCCTGCCTGTGAAGCCGCGAAGATCCGCTGCCGCAGCCGCCGTACCTCGTCCTCGGCCCGTCGCCAACTCACAACGTCCCAGCCAAGAAGTCGGTCCTCGGGTCCGTTCACCGTGCCGCCGCCGGAGGCGACCATGGTCGTCTCCAGTTTCGTCATGGCGTCCAACTTGCCCCTTCGGTTCCAGCGTTGCCGATCACCTGAGTCTTCGCAGGCTCACCCGACCCGCGTCAGCACCCTTTCAGGTCAGGGCCATGCGCCCCTATCCGGCCAGTTATGCAGACAACACTGATGGAGGAATCAGCTTGTAGTGCCCGGTTTCCTGTTGCCTTTCGGCTGCCGACGTTCGCTTCTCGGGTCATCCTGCGTCCGCTGGGGAATTCAGCCTTCCTCGCAGTCGGCCTACCAAGCAGCGTTCGCTTGGACCCCATCGGGGTTTTCACGTTCCACATGAGACAGATACGACCGGGGTGGGTGCCCTCTGGACCCCGGGGACGGTGGTGCGCTCCCGCCCGGCCAAGTTCGTCCGGACGGCACCTGTCGCTTTCCAGCGACCAGTCCCTATCTCCCACTACAACATCCCATCGGCGGGAGTGATCATGACGAGGCGTCAACGAGGATTCACGCGATTCACCCGTCCGGTCTTCCCCAGCCTGTAGCCACCGGATGGAACAGCGGCCCTTGGGCATTTCCCTGGGCTTCGCACCCCGCAGTTACCCGCGACGCACGCCAAGGCAGGGACAGTCCTTACGCACTGGACCGGGCACTACACCGTCGACATCACGTCCAACCTCCTTCGATGCGTGCCGCTGTACTCATGCGACTTCGATGTCGCACCACCTGGTTGATCCACGAGGAGCCGGTGGGGGTGAAGTGCAGCTTGAAGCGCGGATGTTTGGCCAGCCAGTCGTTGATGGCCGGGGTCTTGTGGGTGGCGAGGTTGTCGCAGACCAGGTGCACGTCCAGCTCGGCTGGGACGGCTTTGTCGATGCGGGTGAGGAACTTCTTGAACTCCACGGCGCGATGCTTGCGGTGGATCGCGGAGATCACGGTGCCGTCGGCGATGTTGAACGCGGCGAACAGGCTACTCACCCCGTGCCGGATGTAGTCATGACTGCGTCGTTCGGGCATGCCGGGCATCATCGGCAACACCGGTTGCGATCGGTCCAGGGCTTGCATCCCGGATTTCTCATCCACGCACAACACCACCGCCTTCTCCGGCGGGTTGTGGTACAGGCCAACAACATCGACGACCTTCTCCACGAACAACGGGTCTCTGGACAGCTTGAACCCGTCGGCGAGGTGCGGTTTGAGTTCGAACTTTCGCCAGATGCGCCCGATGGTGGACTTCGACAGTTCGCTGCGGGCGGCCATCGACGCCCGGGACCAATGCGTGGCGTTCTTCGGCGTCTCTTCCAATGTCGCCGTGATCACCTCCTCCACCTTATCCAGCAGGATCGACGGCGGGCGCCCTGGCCGCGACTCGTCCACCAGTCCTTCCAGGCGCTTGGCCACGAACCGTCGGCGCCACTTGTTCACCGTGTTCGCAGCGATGCGCAGATCGGCTGCGACCTGTTTGTTCGTCACGCCTGGCTGGGCGCAGGCCAGCACGATCCGCGACCGCAACGCCAACGCCTGGGACGACTTTGCTCGCCGTGACCACCGCGTCAGCTGCTCTCGCTCCTCATCGGTGAGCACCAGATCAGCCTTGTGGCGCCCCGGCCGTTGCCGGTCGACCAACCCATCCAGCCTCGCCTCGGCAAACCGCTTACGCCACTTACCCACGGTCATCGCGGTCACACCCAGATCAGCGGGAGCTGATCACGCTCGTCATCACTCAAAACGAACTCGACATCAGAATCCGCCATTCACGGACCATATCAAACTAACCAACGAACTTCCAGCGCAGGACACTAGCAGATTTCGCGCGAAATCGGCACCCCGCCCACTCGAGGTGACGTGCCCGTTCTGCGCGACCGGTTACTTGGGTTCGTGGATGGTTTGCGGGATTCCCCAGGGGTTTTCGTCGCGCAGCGCCTCCGGGAGGAGGTCCTGCGGGACGTTCTGGTAGGTCACCGGGCGCAGGAAGCGGTCGATCGACGCCGTGCCCACCGACGTGAAGCGGGCGTCCGTCGCCGCCGGGTACGGGCCGCCGTGCTGCATCGCCGGGGACACCGCGACACCTGTGGGCCAGCCGTTGAACAGCACTCGGCCCGCGCGCTCGCGCAAGCGGCTCACCAGGGTTGCCGCAAACTCCGTGTCGTCGGATTCGGCGTGCAGCGTCGCGGTGAGGTTGCCTTCGAACGCCTCGGCCGCGCGCCGGGCTTCGTCCCCGGATGAGTAGGTGACCACAATGGACAGCGGCCCGAAGACTTCCTCCAACAGCTCCTGGCGGTTCGCCAGCAGTGTGTCGACGTCGGTGGCCAGCAGCGTCGGCACCGCGCCGTCGTCGACGCTGCCTTCCGCCAGCACCCGCACGCCCGCCACCTCCGTGACGGCGGCACGCCGCCCGCGGTAGCCCTCGTGCAGGCGCTCGTTGAGCAGCTTGTGCGCCGCGACGGCCTTCGACTCCGCCGCGAGCAACTCGTCCAGGCCGTGGTCAGCAGGCAGGAACAGCAGCCCCGGCTTGGTGCACAGCTGCCCGGCGTTGCCCGAGTACGACGTCACGTAGCCCTTGGCGATCTCCTCGCCGCGGGCGTGTACCGCGCTGGGCGTGACGAAGACCGGGTTCAGGCTGCCGAGCTCGCCGAAGAACGGGATCGGCGTGGGTCGCGAGTTGGCGATGTCGAACAGCGCGCGACCCGCCGGGACCGAGCCGGTGAACGCCGCCGCCTTGATCCGCGGGTCCTGCAGCGCAGCGGTGCCGACCTCGAAGCCCAGCACGACCTGGAAAGCCCCGTGCGGGGCACCGGATTCGGCCAGCGACTGCACGATGATCTCGCCCGTGCGCACCGAGAGCCGCGGGTGTCCGGGGTGGCCCTTGAGCACCACCGGGCAACCCGCCGCGAGCGCCGAGGCGGTGTCGCCGCCGGCGACGGAGAACGCGAACGGGAAGTTGCTCGCCGCGAACACCAGCACCGGGCCGATCGGCTGCAGGATCCGGCGCAGGTCCGGCTTGGCGCCCAGCGGGAATGCGGCGTCCGCGCGGTCCAGAGTGGCCTGCAGGTAGCTGCCGTCGTCGAGGACCTCGGCGAACACCCGCAGCTGGAAGGTGGTGCGCTTGAGCTCAACCCGCCCCTCGGACAGGTTGGACTCGGCCATCGCCAGCGGCACCAGCTCGCTGCTGGCGGCGTCGAGCGCGTCGGCGGCGGCGACGAGCTGGCGGGCGCGGGCGGCGGGCGGCTGCGCGCCGAAGGCCTCGGCGGCGTCGGCGGCCCGCTGCAGGACGGTGTCGAGTTCGGCTTGGGTGGTGTCCGGAATCCGGGTCGCGGTCAACGTGCCCATCCTTTGCGCGGTACGAGTGCTTGCCCCCTCACCGTAGTACTCCTACCAACCGACAGGTCGGACGACGTTCGAAATCACGTACCGGTGCTGAGAACGTGGATTTTGCGAAGGCGCGCAGGCGGGTCGGCCGTTGCCCGAGCGATGTGGAACTCGTCTAAAACCGGCGATATCCGCTGTCCGGGGCCTCGGGCGGACGGCTTTCGAAAACGGCGTGTGCGGATGTTTCCGGGTGGGCGATGCGGGAGTTGATCTCACGATAGGCTCCCGCGTCGTTACCGTGCGCGACTGCGAAAGGGGGCTGGTGTGTGGGCCAAGGTTTCGGTCGACGGTGATCCCGGCGATTTCGAGCAGCTGTTCCGGCTGCTGCGCGCCGAGCTGCGCGGGCGCGTGTCGCTGGCGCAGGACCAACCCGCCGACGGCGCGATGGGGGCAGGCGTCGAGCTGTGGATCGCGCTGCCCGCCGCGACGGTGGTCCCGGCGCTGGCCGGGGTGCTGAAGGTCTGGTTGACGCACCGCCGCGCCGACGTGAGCGCGACCGTGACCGCGCCCGACGGCCGCCGTCTCAAGGTCGACGCGAGCCGGGTGGCGGATCCCGAGGCGCTGCTGGAGAAGTTGGGGGAGCTGCTGGAGTCCGCGGAGGTGTCCGACGATGCCGACGAGGCTTCCTGAACCGGCGAGCTCACGAGTCGTCCTGATCGGCACGAGCAGTTACAAGGAACTGCCGAACCTGCCTGCCGTGCAACGAAATCTGCTCGCACTGAACGATGTGCTCACCGACGCGCGCACCGGCGGGTTCGCCTCCGAGCACTGCACGATCGTCGAGAACCCCGAGAACCCTTCGGCCGCCTACGATCCGCTGGACGAGGCGGCGCGGGCGGCCACGAACACGCTGCTGGTCTACTTCGCCGGTCACGGCCTCGTCGGGCCCGAGGCCGACAAGCTGTACCTGGGGCTGCCCGGGAGCACGACGGACAAGCCGTGGATCAACGCGCTGGACTTCGACCACGTGCGCATGGCCATGCAGAACAGCATGGCGTCGAACCGGATCCTCATCCTGGACTGCTGCTTCAGCGGCCGGGCGGTGGGCGACTTCATGACACCCGTCGGGTCGGCGGTGGCGGCCGCGACGACCGTCCGCGGCACCGTCACCCTGGCCTCGTCGCAGAGCGGCATGGTGTCGCTGGCGCCGAAGGCGGCGAAGTACACCGCGTTCACCGGTGAGCTGATCCGCCTGCTGGGGAGCGGAATTCCGGACGGCCCCGAGATGCTGCCCCTGGACCGCATCTTCGGCCTGCTGGAGCACGCGATGCGCGAGCAGGGCAGGCCGACCCCGACGATGCGCAGCACGGACAGCGCTGGAAACCTCGCGCTCACCCGAAACCGGGCCGTGGACCCGACCGCGCCGCCGTGGTCGGACCCGGTGCCCGCGCGGACCGGGTTGCCCCGCCGGAAAATGCTCAAGGCCGCCATCGGCGCGGGCGTCCTCGGGTTGGGAGCCTGGGGAACCTACGAGCTGACCGCGTGCTCGACGGTTCCGGAAAGCCTTCCCGGGCCGGATCGGGTCGAGACCTTGGCGTTCAGCCCGACGGAGGACGTGCTCGTCGCCGGGTACAACGACCGGACGCTTCGGATGTGGGAAACCAGGAACTGGCAGGAGGTCGCCCGGTTCGACACCGGTGCGTCGGTCCGGAGCACGGCGTTCAGCCCGGACGGCCGCATCCTGGCGATCGGTTCGCGCGAGACGGTTTCGAAGGTGCTGCTGTGGGACGTGCGGACCAGGCAGCCGATCGGTGCGCCGCTCCCGGCCGGGCACGGCGAATGGGTTGACGGCCTGGCCTTCGACCGGCGCGGCACGGTGCTTGCGACCTCCGGCCGCGACAGCGTGGTGCACCTGTGGGATGTGGCTGGTCAGCGCCGGATCGGGTCGCTCATTGGTCACGGCGGGGCAGCGGTGTACGGCGTCGCATTCCACCCCAGGGACGACAACACCATCGCGACTGCGGGCAACGACGGCACCGCGCGGCTGTGGGACGCGTCGAGCCAGCGCCAGGTGGGCGATTCGCTGGTGCATCCCGCATTCGTCAACGACGTGGCGTTCAGCCCGGGCGACGGGGCGCTGCTCGCGACCGCGTGCTGGGACGCGCGGGTGTGGTTGTGGGATGTCAGCCGCAGGCGGCCGCTCGACCCGCCGCTGAAGGGCCACCCGCTGCACGTCTACCGCGTGGCGTTCCGGTCCGACGGGCTGCTGGCCTCGGTCGGGTACGCCAACGAGTCCTGGGCGAACCGGCCCCTGCTGTGGGACGTGAAAACCCAGTCCCAGGAACCGCTCTACGGGCACGTCGGGACGATCAACGACCTGTCGTTCAACCGGCACGGCGACGTGCTCGCTACCGCGGGCTGGAACGACCACGCCGTACGCCTCTGGCGGCTGCCGGCTCGATTCGTGGATGAGTGAAAGTGAAGGCACCATCTGGGAGCGTATTCGCTCTGACCAGCGGTTTTACGATTTGTGGATCTTGTCAGGCCCTGTGCGGTGGAAGCCGCCCGTGTCTCGGCAATCGCCTCGGCTCTTCGGCGCAACCCACCCCGAGCAAGACGGTGGCATCGCGTTGCCTCCGGCGGGAAGGGACAAGGAACTCGCGTGGCCAGCGGAGGCGCATCAGCGAGGCGCCCCGTCTCTTCGCGAAAAGGTGGGGCGCATCGTTCTACTCGCGTTCGGCGCCATCCGGCCACACAACAGTGATGGGCATCCCGAGCTCACGCGCTGTCTGTACGACGTCGCCGGTTCCGCCGCGCCCGTCCGCTGGTTGGCCGTCCCACACCGCGAACATCGCGTCGACAGAGCCGAGGATGTGTTCACTGGCGCCCATGTAGGCGTCGCGATTCGATTCGGCAAACGGCATCGTGTGAACCTTTGCCGCCTTGCTGATCAGCTCGTCGAACTCGGCGGCATTGTCCGGCTTGACCTTCCGCTCGCGGTAATCGGCGGCTGGCAGTACGGCCTCCAGCGACCCTCCGAGGCTCAACACCACGTGAGCGAAGAGCTGATCGGCGCCCCGAGCAAGGCAACTCACGCCGACGAGTTCCTGCTCCCGGTAGGCAGAAAGCTCGGATTCCAGCGCCTTGCGAACGAGCGGGACGCACGCGGCGCTGAGGTTTGAGTGTCCAGTGATTCCGATGCGCGGCAATTTCGGCCCTTCCGTCCCGTGTTGCTCAGACTGAGATCAGATCACGAATGGCGTCGCGTGTGCTGCGCACTGTAGGGGACATGGCGAACGACTTCGATTCACGGTGGAACAGGCCGTGTCCAGGCCGTCTGAGGTCGAAAACCGTCCAAACACGTCGGTACTCCTCAGCACTATTCGTGCTGTTCAGAGCAAATTTGCGGACATTCGCCCAGATCCCGACAGGCCCCGATACAGAGGGCACCTTCGACCGGCTTGCGCGACCCGCTTGCTCGGCCGAAGGTGCCCTCACCGGAGAAGTTCACTCGGAGCGGGAGATTCGGACCATCTCGTCGCGTGGGACGACCTTGATGCGCTCGCGGCCCTGGGCTTCGCCCAGCGCCTTCTCGTGCGCGTCCAGGCGGGCCCAGCCCTCCCACGTCGTGTACTCGACGCCGCGATCTTCCAGCAGCCGCAGGATGCTCTCGCCCGACGGCTCCTCGGCCTTCGGTATCGTCGCCAGGTCCGCTAGCAGGTTGTTGATCGTCTCCAGCGCGTCGCCCTTGGTGTGGCCGATCAGGCCCACCGGGCCGCGCTTGATCCAGCCGGTGGTGTAGACGCCCGGGATGTGCTCGCCGTCGAGGTCCAGCACCCGGCCGCCCTCGTTGGTCACGGTGCCCGTCTGGTGGTCGAACGGGATGTCCGCCAGCGGCGAGCTCAGGTACCCGACCGCGCGGTAGACCTGCTGCACCGGGTAGGTCTCGTACTCGCCGGTGCCGCGCACGTTGCCGTCGCCGCTGAGCTCCATGACCTCGACCTTGAAGCCCTCGACCCGGTCGGTGCCCAGCACCTCGACCGGCGAGCGCAGGAAGTGCAGGTGCAGCCGCCGCGCGGTGTCGTGCTTCGGATCCCGCAGCGCCCAGTCCTGCAGCGTCTTGACGATCGTCTTGACCTGGTTGTTGGTGCGGATCGCCTCCTCGCTGGCCGCGTCGAGCTCGAAGCCCTCCGGGTGCACGATGACCTCCACGTCCGCCTGGTGGTCGAGCTCGCGCAGTTCCAGGGGGGTGAACTTGGCCTGCGCCGGGCCGCGCCGGGCGAACAGGTGCACGTCGGTGACGCGGGAGTCCTTCAGGCCCGCGTGCACGTTGTCCGGGATCTCGGTGCTCACCAGGTCGTCGGCCTGCTTGGCCAGCACCCGGGCCACGTCCAGCGCGACGTTGCCGGCGCCGATCACCGCGACCTCCTCGCCGTCCAGCGTCCAGTCGCGCGGGGCCTCCGGGTAGCCGTCGTACCAGTAGACGAAGTCGGCCGCGCCGAAGCTGTGCGGCAGGTCGATGCCGGGGATGTCCAGCGCCCGGTCCTGGTCCGCGCCGGTGGCGAAGATGACCGCGTCGTAGTGGTGGCGAAGGTCGTCCAGCTTGACGTCCACGCCGTAGTCCACATGCCCGAGGAACCTGATCTCCGGCTTCTCCAGCACCCGGTGCAGCGCGCTGACGATGCCCTTGATGCGCGGGTGGTCGGGAGCCACGCCGTAGCGGATCAGGCCGTAGGGGGCCGGCATCCGGTCCAGCAGGTCGATCTCGACCGGGGTCTCGGACTTGGTCAGGATGTCGGCGGCGTACACGCCGGCCGGACCGGCCCCGACGATCGCAACCCGCAGAGGGCGAGTCATTCCATCTCCTCCTACGCCCCGCACCGGCCCGAACGGATATCGGCCGGATGGCGGCGCTCGCTGACTGGCCCATGACGACTGGGCGTGGTGGGCGTCCACCAAGACCCCACCAGCTTAGGTATCCCTTACCCGGGATCCCGCGATGCGGACGGTGACAATGCTCATATCCGATCCGCATGCAGCTGGGGGCGACGCTGAGTGGGTGACTCGAAGCGGTGGGTGACAGTAGGATCGCCGCTTGATCAACGCTCCCGAGCGCGGTGACGTTCGACAGTTCGAGACGGTTCTGGTCGGAGCCGCGGTCCGGGGTGCCGGAAGACCGAGCGCTGGAGGTCACGCGCATGGAGCAGCGGCCGGACTGGATACCTGAGGGCGTCGACCTGGAGAACCCCAGCGCCGCCCGATGCTACGACTTCTACCTCGGCGGGGCCCACAACTTCGCCGTCGACCGCGAACTCGGCCGCAAGGTCATGGAGGTCGTGCCGAACGTGCAGGAGGTGGCCCGGAACAACCGGGCCTTCCTGCGCCGCGCGGTTCGGTACTGCCTAGACCAGGGCGTGCGGCAGTTCCTGGACATCGGCTCCGGGATCCCCACCGCGGGCAATGTGCACGAGACCGCGCAGGCCGTCGACCCCGCGGCCCGCGTGGTCTACGTCGACAACGAGCCGGTCGCCGTGGCGCACAGCCGCTCGATCCTCAACGGCAACGAGAACGCCACGATCGTGCAAGCCGACCTGGTCAACGTCGATGCCGTCCTGGACGCCCCGGCGACCCGGCGGATGCTCGACTTCTCCCAGCCCGTCGCGGTCATGATGGTCGCGCTGGTGCACTTCGTCCCGGACAGCAGCAAGCCCCGCGAGGTGATCCGGAGCTACCACGACCGACTCCCGGCTGGCAGCTACCTCGGCTTCTCCCACGTCACCGGCGACCATTACCCGGAAGGCGTCCAGGGCCTGGTCGACCTGTACAAGAGCAGCACCAACCCGGTCACGCTGCGTACCCGCGACGAGGTCGCCGAGCTGGTGTCCGACTTCGAGATCGTCGATCCGGGCGTGGTCTACGTGCCCGATTGGCGCCCCGACACCCCGGAGGACGTCTGGGAGAAGCCGGAGCGGTCGATCGTCTATGGGGCCGTGGCCCGCAAGGTGTGACGCGCATGCCAGGAACGGGCGGATCGGCCGCCGACAGCGGGGAGCTAGGACCGGAGGACGTGGTGAGGCAGTGGACCTCTGAGGTCATCCACACCAGCTACGTCCCGATGGGCCGCCCCGACGTCGAGGCCTTCCTGGCCGAATGCGTCGACGAGCTGCTGCTGGTCCTCGATGGCGGACCGGTCGGTGCCGCGCGCGGTATCGGCGAGCGGCTCGTCGGGGTGCACCTCACCAACTCGGCGGCGCTGGCCCGCACGCTGCGGATCCTCGCCACGGAGCTGCCGAGGATCCGGGAGATCGACCCGGTCAGGCTGATCGAGGCGCTCAGCGAGCTGGCCGCCGGGTTCGCCGGGGCGCTGCGGGAGCAGACACTGCGCGAACAGGAAGTGATCCAGCGCGCCGTGTCGGACGCCCGGGACGCGGCGGAGGAGGCGCTGCGGGCGAGCGAGGCGCGCTCGCGGGCGGTCTTCACCTCCTCGGCGCTGGGCATCGCGGTCGTCACGCTGGACGGGGTGGTGGAGGAGACCAACGGGGCGCTGGCGCGGATCTTCCGGCGCCCGGAGGCCCAGCTCGTCGGCGGCACCGTGTTCGAGCTCGCCGACGAGACGTGGCAGGCGCAGCTGACCGGCACCATCGCCGAGCTGGCGGCCGGCGTCGCGGACCGGAGCTTCCTGGACGTCCGCTTCACCGTTCCCGATGGCGCGCACGTGTGGACCCAGCTGTCCGCGTCGCTGGTCCGCGACGCCCGCGGCGAACCGGACTACCTGGTGCTGCTCTACGAGGACATCACCGACCGGCACATGCTCCAGGAGCACTTCCGCCAGCAGGCCGTCCGGGATCCGCTGACCGGCCTGGCCAACCGCACCAAGCTGGGATCCAGCCTGGACACCGCGCTGGAGCCGACGCACCCGGGCCGCCGGGTGGGGCTGTGTTTCTTCGACCTCGACGGGTTCAAGGCGGTCAACGACAGCCTCGGTCATCCGATCGGCGACCGGTTGTTGCGGCAGGTCGCGCAACGCCTGGAGGCGACGGCCGCGGAAGTGGGCGCGGTCGCGGCGCGGATGGGTGGCGACGAGTTCCTGGTGCTGGTTCCCGACTCGAGCGGCGCAGGCCCGGTGATCGACCTGGTGGAACGCCTGTTGCGGGAGATCACGCGGCCGGTGCTGATCGGCGCGCACGAGCTCAGCGCTTCGGCCAGCGTCGGCGTCGTGGAGCGCGAGGTGGCCGGCACCGACGCCGAGGCGCTGCTGCGGGACGCCGACATCACCCTCTACCGGGCCAAGAGCGACGGCCGCGCGCAGTGGGTGCTGTTCGACCCCGAACGCAACGCGGCGGCGCGCGACCGGTTCAAGCTCTCGGCGGCACTGCCTGCGGCCCTGGACCAGAACGAGCTGTTCGTCGAGTACGAGCCGATCGAGGACCTGGCCACCGGCTCGCTCGCGGGCGCCATCGCCGCCGTGCGCTGGGACCACCAGGAGTTCGGCGAGCTGGGCGAGGAGCGGTTCCTGGGGCTGGCGGAGGAGACCGGGCTGATCGTCCGGCTCGGCAGCTGGGCGCTGGAGCAGGTCTGCGAGCATGCGGCGCGCTGGTTGCGGCAGCTCGGTCCGGCGGCCCCGGTCCCGACGGTGAACCTGTCGCAGCGGCACTGCCGCGACCCCGAGCTCGTCGCCGACGTGCAAGGCATCTTGCGGCGCACCGGGCTGCCACCGGGCGCGCTGGCGCTGGGGCTGCCGGGGTCCGCCCTGTTCGACCACCAGGGCGACCCGGTCGACACCCTGGAGATCTTCGCCGACATGGGGATCAAGCTGGTGGTCAACGAGTTCGGCGACGGCGGCGCGCTGTTGGGCCGGCTGCGCGGTCTGCCGCTGGCCGGGGTGCGCATCGACGGGCCGCACGTGGCTGGCCTGGCCGACCCGGGCGACCCGGACCCGCTGGACCAGCACCTGGTCGTCGCCGCTGTAGGGGGCGCGCGGCTGCTGGGGCTGCCGGTGCTCGCCACCGGGGTGCGCACCGAGTTGCAGGCCGACCGGCTGCGCGAGCTCGGCGTCAGCACGGTCCAGGGCCCCTACGCCGGCTACCGCGCGTCGGCGCTGGAGATCGAGCAGTACGTCGCGGCGATTCGCTGAGCAACCACCTGTTCCGAGCGCTGCGGGGAGCGGGGGAAATGTGGTGGCGACAGGCCGATAGCATCGGTAAGCGAAGTGCATCCGCGCCGGTCGGTGGGTCGGCCCAGCCTAGGAGTGATCGTGTCCGTACAGCCTTCCCAAGCTCAACAAGCTCTCCGGGTGAAGGTTCCGGCGGGCACTACTGCGGGCGAGGCGGTCGCCGAGGCGGGGCTGCCGTCGAAGGGGCCGGAGGCGGTCGTGGTGGTTCGCGACGCCGAGGGCAACCTGCGCGACCTCGCGTGGGCGCCGGAGGCCGACGTCGAGGTGGAGGCGGTCGCCGCCGACACCGAGGACGGCCGCAGCGTCATCCGGCACTCCGCGGCGCACGTGCTCGCGCAGGCGGTGCAGAACCTCTTCCCCGACGCGAAGCTCGGGATCGGCCCGCCGGTCCGGGACGGCTTTTACTACGACTTCGACGTCGACCGCCCGTTCACCCCGGAGGACCTGCAGGCGCTGGAGAAGCGCATGAAGCAGATCATCAAGTCCGGGCAGAAGTTCTCCCGCCGCAGGCTGGAGTCGGTCGACGCCGCCAAGAAGGAGCTGGCGGGCGAGCCGTACAAGCTGGAGCTGGTGGACATCAAGTCCGATGTGGACACCAGCGAGGTGATGGAGGTCGGCGGCGGCGAGCTGACCGTCTACGACAACATCGACCGGCACGGCGAGGTCGTCTGGGGCGACCTGTGCCGCGGCCCGCACGTGCCGCACACCCGGTTCATCCCGGCGGTCAAGCTGATGCGGGTGGCCGCCGCGTACTGGCGCGGCAACCAGAACAACCCGCAGCTGCAGCGGGTCTACGGCACGGCCTGGGAGTCCAAGGAGAAGCTCGACCAGCACCTGGAGTGGCTGGCCGAGGCCGAACGCCGCGACCACCGGCGGCTCGGCGCCGAGCTGGACCTGTTTTCCTTCCCGGACGAGATCGGCTCCGGGCTGCCGGTGTTCCACCCCAAGGGCGGCATCATCCGCCGCGAGCTGGAGGACTACTCCCGCAAGCGGCACGAGCAGGCGGGCTACGAGTTCGTCAACACCCCGCACATCACAAAGGACACGCTGTTCAAGACCTCCGGGCACCTGGACTGGTACAAGGACGGCATGTTCCCGGCGATGCACCTCGACGAGGAGCGGGACGCCAACGGTGAGCTGCGCAAGCCGGGCGTTGACTACTACCTCAAGCCGATGAACTGCCCGTTCCACAACCTGATCTTCCGCTCGCGCGGGCGCTCCTACCGGGAGCTGCCGCTGCGGCTGTTCGAGTTCGGGTCGGTGTACCGGTACGAGAAGTCCGGCGTGGTGCACGGGCTGACCCGGGTGCGCGGCATGACGCAGGACGACGCGCACATCTACTGCACCCCCGAGCAGCTGCAGGACGAGCTGAAGTCGCTGCTGGGCTTCGTGCTGGACCTGCTGCGGGACTACGGCCTGGACGACTTCTACCTGGAGCTGTCCACCCGCAACGACGAGAAGTACGTCGGCAGCGACGAGAGCTGGGCGGTGGCCACCGAGGCGCTGCGCACCGCCGCCGTGGACTCCGGCCTGGAGCTGGTGCCGGACCCGGGCGGGGCGGCGTTCTACGGCCCGAAGATCTCCGTGCAGGCCAAGGACGCGCTGGGCCGCAGCTGGCAGATGTCGACCATCCAGGTCGACTACCACCTGCCGGAGCTGTTCAACCTGGAGTACACCGCGCCGGACGGCAGCAAGCAGCGGCCGATCAAGATCCACCGCGCGCTGTTCGGCTCGATCGAGCGGTTCTTCGGGGTGCTCACCGAGCACTACGCGGGTGCCTTCCCGGCCTGGCTGGCGCCGGTGCAGGCGGTCGGCATCCCGATCGCCGACGAGCACGTCGAGCACCTGCAGCAGGTGGCGAAGGCGTTGCGCGACAAGGGGATCCGCATCGACGTCGACACCAGCGACGACCGGATGCAGAAGAAGATCCGCACCCACACCACGCAGAAGGTGCCGTTCCTGCTGCTGGCCGGCGGCAAGGACGTGGAGGCCGACGCGGTGTCATTCCGGTTCCGCGACGGCAGCCAGATCAACGGGGTCCCGGTGGACACCGCGGTCGCCGCGTTGGAGGACTGGATCGGGCGCCGCGAGAACGCGTCGCCGACCGCGGAGAACTTCCAGGCGGAGCGGGCGTGAGCGGAGTTCGCGGCCCGGAGGGCGTGGAGCTGACCGAGCAGCACGGCGTCGGCGTCCAGGACGCGTTGCAGCGGCTGTGGACCCCGCACCGGATGGCCTACATCCAGGGCGAGAACAAGCCGGAGGGCGACGACAGCGACGGATGCCCGTTCTGCCGGCTGCTCGAGTCGGGGCGGCCGGACGACGAGACGCTGATCGTCGCGCGCGACGAGCTGGTCTTCGCGATCCTCAACCTGTACCCGTACAACCCGGGGCACCTGATGGTGCTGCCGTACCGGCACGTGGCCGACTACACCGAGCTCAGCGCGGCGGAGACGGTGGCGGTCGCGGAGTACACGCAGCGGGCGATGCGGGTGATCCGGCGGGTTTCCGCGCCGCACGGCTTCAACATCGGGCTCAACCAGGGGCCGGTGGCGGGGGCGGGCATCGCCGCGCACCTGCACCAGCACGTGGTGCCCCGCTGGGGTGGCGACTCGAACTTCATGCCGGTCATCGGCCACACCAAAGTGCTGCCGCAGCTGCTCGGCGAGACCCGCCAGCTGCTGGCCGACGCCTGGTCCGAAGTGGACTGACCGGGTGACCGCCAGTTTCAATTGAAACTGGGCCGGGCCGGCAGAAGCGGGCCGAGGACGTGGTCGTCCCCGGCCCGCTTCGACGTCGTGAGCTCAGCTGCGGAGCTTGGCCTCGATGTCGAGGGTGATGGTGATCTTCTCGCCAAGCATGGCGCCACCGGCCGGGCCCACACCGAAGTCGGTGCGGTTGAGGACGACCTTGGCGGACAACCCCAGCAGGCCCTCGGCGAAACCGCCCAGCTCGGTCTCCAGCGACACCGGCTTGGTGACGCCGTGCAGGGTGAACTCGCCGTCGATCACGAACTCGTCGCCGTCCTGGCGGACGCCGGTGGAGCGGAAGGCCGCGGTGGGGAACTGCTCTACGTCGAGGAAGTCGGCGTTGCGCACGTGCGCGTCGCGGTCGGCGTTGCCGGTGTCGATCGACGAGGCGTCGATCGTGGCGGTGACCGTCGACTCCACCGGGTCGGCAGAGGTGACGATCTCGCCCTGGAAGCTGCCGAACCGGCCGCGGGACTTGCCGACGCCCATGTGGCGAACGGAGAACGTGATGTCCGAGTGGACGGTGTCGATGTCCCAGGTACCAGCGACGTAGCCGGGGATCTGCGCCGTTGCCGTCATGCTGCCTCCAAGAGAAGAACGCGATGGGAGTTTCAACCGTAAAACGCGGTTGAAACTTCAACCATTCCGCGCTGTGTCCGAGCTCACTGCGCCCGAGTTCTCGGGCGTCTGCCGGTGCCGCTGATCACCGACGGCTAATCTGCAGGAAAGGACAACTCGGTGCACAGGCGGCTGACACTACAAGCAATGCTCAACATCTTCGCGCGGGCTTCTATATCGCGACTGACCGACCCGATCGGCGCGGGCCTGGTCTGCCTCGGGCTGTCACCGAACGCGGTGACGGTGACCGGCACGGCCGCCAGCATCACCGCGGCGCTCTGGTTCTTCCCACGCGACCAGCTGTTCGTGGGCACCGTGGTGGTCGCGGTGTTCCTGATGTTCGACATCCTCGACGGCGCGATGGCGCGGTCCGGCGGTAAGGCGACGAAGTTCGGCGGCGTGCTGGACGCGAGTTGCGACCGGCTGGTCGACGGCGCGCTGTTCGGCGCGCTGGTGTGGTGGTCGCTGGTCGTCGAGGTGAACCACCTGCGCGGCCTGGCGTTGCTGATCTGCCTGGTGGGCGCCCAGGTGATCTCGTACGTGAAGGCGCGTGCGGAGGCCAACGGCCTCAGCGCCGACGGCGGTCTCGCGGAGCGCGCCGAACGGTTCCTAGTGGTCCTGGTCGGCACCGGCCTCCACGGCCTGGGCGTGCCGTACGTGCTGGACGTCGCGGTCTGGCTGCTGGTGGTGCTGTCGCTGATCACGATCGCCCAACGCCTGATCGCCGTCCACGCCTCCTACCGCGACCTCTGACGCGCCCTCCCACCCCGGGTTCCCCGCGATTTCAATGGAAATCGAAGGTTCGATTTCCATTGAAATCGCACGGGACCGTGGCGGTGGTCACTTCTGCGGGACGAGGGACTCGGGCATCGGCTCGTAGCTCTCGAACTGCCGCGTGTAGGTCGCGCTGCCGGAGCTCAACGACCGCACGTTCACGGTGTAGCGCACGAGTTCGCTCGCCGGCACGTGCGCGCGCACCACGGTCCACCCGCTGTCCTCCGGCTCGGTTCCGATCACCTTGCCGCGTCGGCTGGACAAGTCGCCGAGCACCGCCCCGAGGTGCTCGTCGGGGATGCGCACCGCGACCTCGTCGACAGGCTCCAGCGTGATCAGCCCCGCCTGCTCGGCGGCGGCCTTGAGCGCCAGCGCGCCGGCGGCCTGGAACGCCGCATCGGAGGAATCGACGCTGTGCGCCTTGCCGTCCACCAGCGTGACCCGCACGTCCACCAGTGGGGCACCCTCGTTGATGCCCTTCTCGATCTGCGCCCGCACGCCCTTCTCGACGCTCGGGATGAACTGCCGCGGCACCGCGCCGCCGACCACCCGGTCGGCGAACTCGAAGCCCGAACCGCGCGGCAGCGGCTCGACCTCGACGTCGCACACCGCGTACTGGCCGTGCCCGCCGGACTGCTTGACGTGCCGCCCGTGGCCCTTGGCGGGCTGGGCGAAGGTCTGCCGCAGGGGCACCCGAACCGGCACCGTGTCGACCTCCGCGCCGCCTTCGCGCAGCCGTTGCAACACCACTTCCGCGTGCGCTTCGCCCATGCACCACAGCACCAGCTGGTGCGTCTCGCTGTCGCGCTCCAACCGCAGGCTCGGATCGGCGGCGATCAGCCGGTTGAGGTTGCGCGCCAACGCGTCCTCGTCGCTGCGGGTGTGCGCGGTGACGGCGATCGGAAGCAGCGGCTCCGGCATCGGCCACGGCTTGAGCAGCAGCGGCTCCGCCGGATCGGACAGCGTGTCACCGGTCTCGGCCGAGCCGATCTTGGTCAGCGCGCACAGGTCGCCGGCGATGCAGTGCGGCACCTCGCGCAGGTTCACGCCCAGCGGCGAGTACAGGTGGGCCACCCGCTCGTCCTCGTCGTGGTCGGGGTGCCCGCGCTCGGCCATGCCGTGACCGGAGACGTGCACCGGCCGCTCCGGTCGCATCGTGCCGGAGAACACGCGTGCCAACGAGACGCGGCCCACGTACGAGTCGACCGAGGTGTGCACCACCTCGGCCGCCAGCGGCCCGTCCGGGTCCGGAGTGAGCGTGTGCGGATTGCGGCCCTGCGGGTCGGTGAACTCCGGCAGCGGGTGCTCCAGCGGCGACGGGAAGCCGCGCCGGATGCCGTCGAGCACCTCGCGGATGCCGACCCCGGTCATCGAGCACACCGGCAGCACCGGGTGCAGGCCACCCTGGGCCACCGCCTTCTCCAGGTCGGCGATCAACGTGTCCTCGTCGATCTGCTCGCCGTTGAGGTAGCGGTCCATCAGCGACTCGTCTTCGCTCTCGGCGATGATCGCCTCAATGAGCTCGCCGCGCGGCTGGTCGATCTGCTCGCGCAGCCGCTCGTCGGCCGCGATGGTGCCGCCGAGCTCGTAGACCTGCTCGGTGAGCAGGCCGACCAGCCCGAAGAGTTCGCCTTCCGCGTCGGAGTGCGGCAGGTACAGCGGCAGTACCCCGGAGCCGAAGGCGTCCTGGCAGCTCAGCAACGCGGTTTCGAAGTCCGCGCGCGGCTGGTCCAGCCGGGCGATGACCACCGCGCGCGGCATGCCGACCGCCGCGCACTCCTGCCAGATCGCACGGGTCGCGGGGTCGACGCCTTCCGCGGCCGCTACCACGAACAACGCGGCGTCTGCGGCGCGCAGCCCGGCGCGCAGCTCGCCGACGAAGTCCGCGTAGCCGGGCGTGTCGATCAGGTTGATCTTGATGTCGCCGTGGTGCATCGGCGCGACGGCGAGGCCGATGGATCGTTGCTGCTCGACCGAGGCGGGCTCGTGGTCGCACACCGTGGTGCCCTCGGTGACCAGCCCGGTTCTCGGGATAGTCGAGGTGGCGGCCAGCATCGCCTCGGCGAGCGTTGTTTTGCCGGCCGCCGACGGGCCGACCAGCACGACGTTGCGGATCTTCGCGGGTTCTGAGGGGGCCGGGATCGCCGACCCTCCTACCGTGCCGCTTTGTTTGCTACCCATGAGTCAACTCCCTGCGCGCTCCCGGCGACCGACTGTGTCTCCGATCACACACCTCGTTTTCGGGTCGTGCAAGGCCGGTGGTCACCCGTCGTGCGGGTGGTTTCCGCTGGCCGCAAGTGGACTACCGGAATTCGGGGTTAGTGGACCGTGGAAATGGTCCAGTTCCGGAATAGCCTGGTCGCGGCAGAGCACCGACAACAGGAAGGCCGAAGGTGACGACCGTCGACGCCAAGGACACCACCGGCAACGCCCAGACCGGTACGGACGGGGTCAAGCGGGGCATGGCCGAAATGCTCAAGGGCGGCGTGATCATGGACGTGGTGACGCCCGAGCAGGCCAAGATCGCCGAGGCCGCCGGTGCGGTCGCGGTGATGGCGCTGGAGCGGGTGCCCGCCGACATCCGCGTCCAGGGCGGTGTAGCCCGCATGTCCGACCCGGACATGATCGAGGGCATCATCGACGCCGTGTCCATCCCCGTGATGGCCAAGGCGCGCATCGGCCACTTCGTCGAGGCGCAGGTGCTGCAGTCGCTGGGCGTGGACTACATCGACGAGTCCGAGGTGCTCACCCCGGCCGATGAGGTCAACCACATCGACAAGTGGGCGTTCACCGTGCCGTTCGTGTGCGGCGCGACCAACCTCGGCGAGGCCCTGCGGCGCATCTCCGAAGGCGCGGCGATGATCCGCTCCAAGGGCGAAGCCGGCACCGGGAACGTCGTCGAGGCGACCCGGCACATGCGGCAGATCCGCGCCGAGATGCGGCGGCTCTCGGTGCTCGGCGACGACGAGCTCTACGTCGCGGCTAAGGAGCTGCGCGCCCCGGTGCAACTGGTCCGGGAGATCGCCAAGACCGGGAAGCTGCCGGTCGTGTTGTTCACCGCGGGCGGCATCGCGACCCCGGCCGACGCGGCGATGATGCGTCAGCTGGGCGCGGAAGGGGTCTTCGTCGGCTCGGGCATCTTCAAGTCCGGCGACCCCGCGAAGCGCGCCGAGGCGATCGTCAAGGCGACGACGTTCTACGACGACCCGGACGTGATCGCGAAGATCTCCCGGGGTCTCGGCGAGGCGATGGTCGGCATCAACCTCGACGACCTCACCGAGCAGCAGCGCTACGCCCAACGCGGCTGGTAACCGCGATCGTGTGCAGGGCGAAGGGCGCCGCTGGCCGGCTACGTCGGTCGGCGGCGCCCTTCGCGTCATTCGTGGTCGCCGTCAGGCGTGTTCCATGACGAGGACCGCTTTGGTGCTCGGTTCGAGGGCTTCGTAGACGTGGGGGACGTCGCCGGAGAAGGAGATGTAGTCGCCCACCGCCATCTCCACCGGGTTCTCTTTCGGGCCCGCTCGCAAGCGCCCCGAGGTCAGGACGACGTGTTCGACGGAGCCGGGGATGTGGGCGTCCGCGTGGCGGACTCCGCCCGGCTCCAGTTCCAGGACGTAGAGGTCGCGGCGGGCGCCGGAGCGGCCCGAGGACAGCAGCGCCGCGGCGTAGGTCGACTGCTCCGAGCGCACGAGCGGGACCTGGCCGGCTCGGACGACACGCACCTGCGGAGTCGGCGGGTCGACGAGGCGGCTGAACGGCACTCCCAGCGCAACGCCGAGCGCCCACAGCGTTTCCACGCTGGGGTTCCCGGTGCCTGATTCGAGCTGCGACAGGGTGGACTTCGCGATCCCGGCGCGCCGGGCGAGTTCGGTGAGGGTCAGCCCGGCCCGGTCGCGTTCGCGGCGGAGGGAGGCGGCGATGGTCTCCAGCGGCGGCGCGGCCGCGGTGTTCTCGGTCTCACTCATGGCTGTTCGCTCTATCAGTCCTTGAATTCGGTTTGACGAACACGGCCCTTGGTGTTCAGGATAGCGAACGTGGGTACGTTAGAGCGAACACGAGCGGGATTCTGGCGGGATGCGCTGCTGCGCGACGTGCTTTCGATGGCGGTGGCGATGGCCATCGTCGGCGCCTCGCTCGGCGCCATCGCGGTGAGCAAGGGCGTGCCGCTGTGGATGATCACGCTGATGGGCGCGGTCGTGTTCGCCGGCGGCTCGGAGTTCATGACGGTCGGCCTGGTCACCGCCGGTGCCGCCCCGATCACCGCCATCCTCGGCGGGCTGATGCTCAACGCCCGCCACCTCCCGTTCGGCGTGGCGGTCGGTGGACTGCTGGATCGCGGCTGGCCAAGCCGGTTGATCGGCAGCCACCTGATGGTCGACGAATCCGTCGCGTTCGCGCTCGCGCAGGACACCGTTGCCGAGAAGAAGCGCGCGTACTGGCTGACCGGCATCACGCTGTACTGCGCCTGGGCCCCGTCGGTGTTTCTCGGCGGGCTGCTCGGCCAGGGCGTCGGCGACCCGGGCGCGTTCGGCCTGGACGCCGCGATGCCCGCGGCCCTGCTCGCGCTGATCATGCCGTCGCTGCGTGAATTCCGGACCCTGCGGGCGGTCGCGGTGGGTGCGCTGGTCGCCGTGGTCACCACCCCGCTGTTGCCGGAAGGCCTGCCCGTGATGGCCGGGCTGGTCGGCCTGGCCGCCGCGCTGCCGCTGCCGAAGCGACTGGCGGGGGAGGCGGCCCGATGACGCTCGGAGTGGTCTTCGCGCTCGCCGCAGGCACCTACGCCATGCGCCTGGCCGGCCCGCTGCTGCGCGGCCGGATCCGGATCTCCGACCAGTGGGAGCAGCTGATGTCGATCGCCGCGATCGTGCTGCTCGCGGCGTTCGTCGCCACCAGCACCGCGTTCGAGTCCGGTGGCTTCGCCGGGTGGGCCCGCTTCGCGGGTGTCGCGGTCGGCGGTGTGCTGGCCTGGCGCCGGGCCCCGTTCGTGCTCGTAGTGGTCGCCGCAGCCGCCACCACGGCCCTGCTCCGGCTCACCGGCATCGCGATGTAGGTCCTCGGTTCGCCGCAAAATCGGACCTTCGATTTCAATGGAAATCGGACCTTCGAGTTCCATTGAAATTGCGGTAGCGCCGGGCGCGGGCTCGCGAGCGACGCATCCCGGGCTTCGGCTGCGGGCGGAAGTGCAGGAGAATCGGAACCGTGACGAAACCCCTGATCGGAGTCCTCGCGCTGCAGGGCGGCGTGGCAGAGCACCTGGCCGCGCTGGAGCGCAGCGGGGCCGACGCCCGGCCGGTCCGCCGCCCCGAGGAACTGGCCGCGGTGCACGGCATCGTGGTGCCGGGCGGTGAGTCGACCACGATGACCCGCCTGCTGGACACCTTCGAGCTCTACGAGCCGCTGCGCGAGCGGCTCGCGGCGGGGTTGCCCGCCTACGGCTCGTGCGCCGGGATGATCATGCTCTCCGGCGAAGTGCTCGATGAGGGCCGGAAGCCGCCGGCGGTCCGCCCGCTGGGTGCGCTCGACATCGTCGTGCGCCGCAACGCCTTCGGGCGGCAGGTCGACTCCTTCGAGACCGACCTGGACTTCGCGGGCATTCCGGACGGCCCGGTGCATGCGGTCTTCATCCGCGCACCGTGGGTCGAGAAGGTCGGCGCCGACGTGGAGGTGCTGGCGACCGTGCCCGACGACCCGGACAACACCGGGCGGAACGAGGCCGCCGGTAGGATGGTTCAGCAGGGACCGGTGCTCGCCACCTCCTTCCACCCGGAGCTGGTAGGCGGGGACGAGCGCGTGCACCGCTATTTCGTAAAGATCGTCCAAGCGCGGCTGAATACCGCAGCGCAGGCGTAGAACGACGGAGGAGAGATGAGCGGCCACTCAAAGTGGGCCACCACCAAGCACAAGAAGGCCGCCCTCGACGCCAAGCGCGGCAAGCTCTTCGCGAAGCTGATCAAGAACGTCGAGGTTGCCGCGCGGACCGGTGGGGGCGACCCCGAGGGCAACCCGACCCTGTACGACGCCATCCAGAAGGCGCGTAAGAACTCGGTGCCGATGGACAACATCGAGCGGGCGCGCAAGCGCGGTGCCGGTGAAGAAGCCGGCGGCGCCGACTGGCAGACGATCATGTACGAGGGCTACGGCCCCAACGGTGTCGCGATGCTGGTTGAGTGCCTGACCGACAACCGCAACCGGGCGGCCGGCGAGGTCCGCACCGCGATGACCCGCAATGGCGGCTCGATGGCCGACGCGGGCTCGGTGGCGTACCTGTTCAACCGCAAGGGCGTCGTGCTGCTGCCGAAGAACGGCCTCAGCGAGGACGACGTGCTCTCGGCGGTGCTGGAGGCCGGCGCCGAGGAGATCAACGACCTCGGGGAGAGCTACGAGATCCTGGCCGACCCGACCGACCTGGTCGACGTGCGCAAGGCGCTGCAGACGGCGGGCATCGAGTACGACTCGGCGGAGACCAACTTCCTGGCCTCGGTCAACGTCGAGCTGGACGCCGAGGGCGCCCGCAAGATCTTCAAGCTGATCGACGCGCTCGAGGACTGCGACGACGTGCAGAACGTCTTCGCCAACTTCGACGTCTCGGACGACATCATGGCCGAGGTGGGCTGACACGAGCCGTGCACGGACCGCTCCCGTCGGTGTCCACAGTGGCCCAGTGCCCCGGGTGCCGGCGGGGGCGGTTTTGCTTCGCGGGCAGACGGGCAGAATGACGGCCGTGGTCGACACTGATGAGGCTCTGCGCAAGTGGATGGTGAACACCGCAGACGAGCACGGCGCCGCGGTGATGCACGTGGCGGGTGACGACCGCGGCGCGGCCTACGCGTTCTCGGTGGGCGCGTGGCGGCGCTTCGGAAAGCCCGAGGTCGTCGTGATCGGGCTGCCCCAGGACGTCGCGCACGCGGTGGTCAACACCTACGTGGAGCGGGTGGGCAGGGGCGAGCGGTTCCAGCCGGGACAGCTCTACGACGGCTTCCTGCAGGGTTGCCCGATCACCTTCGAGAAGGTCGCGCTGCAGCACTACCCGGAGTACCTGGGCAGCGCGTTCCTGGTCTACAACGGGCCGGACTTCCCGGCGGTGCAGCTGATCGCGTCGAGCCCGGAGGGTGGCAAGTTCCCCTGGCAGCCCGATGCGCCGGGCGGCTTCCGCGAGTACCAGCCGATCCTGACCGACAGCGGCCTGCCGGAGAGCTGGACCCCCGGCGCCAACGGCCCCTGATTGCCCACGCCGCCCCGCATCGGGGGAGCGCGTGCGTGTCGGTGCGGTGTCGGTGCTCGGCGGTTCGATAGGATTCGAACGAATGTTCATCAGGCGAGGGCTAGGGCGGGTGGCGTCGTGCGCGTGCTGGGAGTCGACCCCGGGCTGACTCGCTGCGGGCTCGGCGTGGTCGACGGCGGTCGCGGCCGGGAGCTCGCCTGCATCGCGGTCGGCGTGGCGCGCACCCCGCCCGAGGACGAGCTGGCCAGCCGACTGCGGTCGGTCGCCGACGTGGTAGAGCAGTGGATGGACGAGCACCGCCCCGAGGTGGTGGCGATCGAGCGCGTCTTCAGCCAGCACAACGTGCGCACCGTGATGGGCACCGCGCAGGTCTCCGGCGTCGTTGCGCTGGCCGCCGCCCGGCGCAACCTGCCGGTGGCGTTCCACACGCCGAGCGAGGTCAAGGCCGCCGTCAGCGGTTCCGGCCGCGCCGACAAGCGCCAGGTCGCCCTGATGATCACCAAGATCCTCGGGCTGGCCGCGACGCCCAAACCGGCCGACGCCGCAGACGCGCTGGCGCTGGCGGTCTGCCACCTGTGGCGGGCCCCGATGGCGGCCCGGCTCGCCGTGGCGGAGGCCCGGGCCGCCGAGCTCGCCCGAAACCACCGCGCCCGGTTGAAGGCCGCACAACAGGCCACCCGGGCTCGAACAGGAGGGATTTCCCGATGATCTCCACGGTGCGAGGTCCCGTGCTGTCCGTCGGGCTGGCCCACGCCGTGATCGAAGTCGGCGGCGTGGGCATGGCGGTGCACGCCACCCCGGTCACGCTGGCCGGTCTGCGCCGCGGCGAGGAGGCGCTGCTGTGGACGTCGCTGATCGTGCGCGAGGACTCGCTGACGCTCTACGGCTTCGCCGACGCCGAGGCCCGCGACCTCTTCGTGCTGCTGCAGACCGCCTCCGGGGTCGGCCCCCGGCTCGCGCTGGCCACGCTCGCGGTACTCGCGCCCGACCAGCTCTGCCAGGCGCTGGCCGATGGCAACCTGACGAAGCTCACGCAGGTGCCCGGCATCGGGAAGAAGAGCGCCGAGCGGCTGATCCTGGAGCTGCGCGACAAGGTCGGGGTGGTAGCCGGGACCGCGGCCGGTCCGGCGGCGACGGTGGACCGCGGCCAGGTCCGCTCGGAGGTGTCCGAGGCGCTGGTGGGCCTGGGCTTCTCGGCCAAGCAGGCCGAGCAGAGCGTCGAGGCAGTGCTGGCCTCGGGCAACGGCGACCTGGACACCTCGGCGGTGCTGCGCAAGGCGCTGGCCACCCTCGGCCCGAAGTGAGGCCGGCCTGATGCACGAGGACAACGACGGCTGGCCATCCGATGACGGGGTCGCCCTGACCCCGCACCAGGATCCGGGCGACCAGGACGTCGAGATGACGCTGCGCCCGCGCAAGCTGAGCGAGTTCGTTGGCCAGGCCCGGGTGCGCGAGCAGCTGGAACTGGTCCTGCACGGCGCGCTCAAGCGCGGCGAACAGCCCGACCACGTGCTGTTCTCCGGCCCGCCGGGGCTGGGCAAGACCAGCCTGTCGATGATCATCGCGACCGAGCTCGGCGCCTCGATCCGGGTCACCTCCGGCCCGGCCCTGGAGCGCCCCGGCGACCTCGCGGCGATGCTGTCCAACCTCGCCGAGGGCGACGTGCTGTTCATCGACGAGATCCACCGGATCGCCCGGCCCGCCGAGGAGATGCTCTACCTGGCGATGGAGGACTACCGGGTGGACATCGTGGTCGGCAAGGGCCCGGGGGCCACCAGCATCCCGCTGGAGCTGGCCCCGTTCACACTGGTCGGGGCCACCACCCGGTCCGGCGCTCTGACCGGGCCGCTGCGCGACCGGTTCGGCTTCACGGCGCACATGGAGTTCTACACCGCGGTGGAGCTGGAGAAGGTGGTGCGCCGCTCGGCCGGGATCCTGGCCGTGGACCTGCGCGACGACGGGGCCGTCGAGATCGCCGGCCGGTCCCGGGGTACCCCGCGAATCGCCAACCGGCTGCTGCGGCGGGTCCGCGACTTCGCGGAGGTGCGGGCCGATGGAGTGGTGACCCGCGAGATCGCGCGGGCCGCGCTGGAGGTCTACGACGTCGACGAGATCGGCCTGGACCGGCTGGACCGGGCCGTGCTCGGGGCGCTGATCAGATCCTTCCGCGGGGGCCCGGTGGGGATTTCGACGCTGGCGGTCGCGGTCGGCGAGGAGCCCAGCACCGTCGAGGAGGTCTGCGAGCCGTTCCTGGTGCGGGCCGGCATGCTCGCCCGCACCCCGCGCGGCCGGGTCGCGACGGTGGCCGCGTGGCAACACCTGGGCATGACGCCGCCGCAGCACGCGCTCGGCGAGTCGCAGGCAGACCTCTTCGGCGAGTGATCGAATAGTGACAAATCACCGATACGGTGTCCCACGCCCAGCCATCGGCTCGCCGTCGGGCTGCTGGTCCGTGTTTGCGGCGTGACGTTATCCTCCTCACGTCCCGCCCGGTGGCGACGAGCCGTGTCAAGCGGCGCCGCCGGACGGGTGGTGTGCAGCGCGGCAAGCGCGAACTGCGTCCCGCGCGAGAGCGGGGAGGCGTGTCCGCGAACAGCTCGCGGCCCGCTCGTCCGGGCCGTGGAAACTCTCCTGGTTCCCAGCGGGAGATGACGTCGACCCGAGTTGACCTGGCACACTGGGGCAGAACATCCGAACAATTCGGGCGCAGTACTGCGAGGGCTGGGCCCCGAAGCGTCCGCTGAACGGAGCACGATGGACCTCCAATCCCTGATTCTTCCGCTGCTGATCGTCCTGCTGGCGGTGCCGCTGTTCCTGCAGGCCCGCAAGCAGAAGCGCTCGATGGCCGAGCAGCAGAAGCTGCAGAACTCGATCGCCCCCGGCGACAAGGTGATGACCACCTCCGGCGTGTTCGGCACCGTCGTCAGCACCAGCGACGACAGCATCGACCTGGAAATCGCGCCGGGCACGACCACCACCTGGGTGCGCGCCGCGGTCCGCGAGAAGGTCAACACCGACACCGCCGCGGAGGCCGTGGAGGCGAAGAAGGACGAGGCTCCGGCCGAGGCGGACAGCGCCGAGGCCGCCGTGATCACGGAGTCGAAGGCCGAGGTCGCCGAGCCGATCGAACAGCAGAAGATCAACTGACGTCCGGCGGGACGTTCCCGCGCCACCGGGTGCCGCTTCGGCACCCGGTAGGCAGGGCCGTCGCCGCCCGGGGCGCGACGCGGGCACCGGTTCTCCGGGCCCGCGTCTGTGCGTAATCGTCGATCAACGCACAGTTGCTACCCGGGCCGGTGGCGCCCGCACCGGGCCTGTCAGACTGGGAAGAGGAATGCGGTGATCCGCCACTCAGTGGTGGCGAAGATTGCCACGAGATCGCGCCGATCGGGGAAACCTGGCGAACCCGGCTGTAGGTTGGCGGCGTGCGGTGGAACCGTCCGCCGCGGCTCGCGCAGTTCGGTAGGTGACGCCTATGCGAACCGACCGCGCACCCGATACGGACCGTGGACAGGAGAACTGACGCCGTGGCACCTCCGGCCGGGCAGATTCGCCCAGGGCGTTATCTGGCGATCTTCGCGCTGATCGTCGTGGGGCTGTACGCACTGGTGTTCTTCACCGGTGACGGCAAGCCGACGCCGAAACTCGGGATCGACCTGCAGGGCGGCACCCGCGTGACGCTGACGGCCCGGACGCCGGACGGCAAGCCGCCGACGAACGACTCGCTGAACCAGGCCCGGCAGATCATCGAGACCCGCGTCAACGGCATGGGCATCAGCGGTTCCGAGGTGACCCGGGACGGCAACAACCTGGTGATCACCGTGCCGGGCGCGGGCGGTGAGGAAGCCAAGCAGCTGGGGCAGACCGCCGAGCTGAACTTCCGCAAGGTCGTCAACTCGGTGCCCGCGGGGCAGCCGCCGGCGGGGACCACCCCGCAGCAGGCCGCGCCGCCGCCCGGGCCGGGCGACCAGCAGAAGGCGATCGACGAGGCGAAGGCGCTCCGGCAGAGCACCGACCCGAACGTCCAGATGCAGGCGCTCCAGTCGCTGAACTGCGCCGCCGAGGATCCGCTGCGCGGCAACGACGATCCGAAGCTGCCGCTGGTCACCTGCGACCGCGAGGGCCAGCAGAAGTACCAGCTGGAGCCGGTGTTCCTGCCGGGCAAGGAGGTCGCGAACGCGCAGGCCGTGCCGCCGCAGCCGCAGGCCGGGCAGCCGGGCTGGACGGTGTCGCTGGACTTCAAGAGCGAGGGCGCCAAGGTCTGGGCCGACTTCACTTCCGCCAACGTCGGTCAGCAGGCCGCGTTCGTGCTGGACACCGAGGTGGTGTCGGCGCCGCAGATCCAGCAGGCCCTGCTGGGCGGCACCGCCAGCATCAACGGGCAGTTCAACCAGGAGAGCGCCACCGACCTGGCCAACGTCCTCAAGTACGGGTCGCTCCCGCTGGCCTTCGACCAGTCCGAGGCCGAGACCGTGTCGGCGACCCTCGGGGTGGCCTCGCTGGAGGCGGGCCTGATCGCCGGCGGCATCGGCCTGGTGCTGGTCGCGGTGTACTGCCTGCTCTACTACCGGCTGCTGGGCATCCTGACCGTCCTGTCGCTGGCGCTCTCCGGTGGCGTGGTCTACGCGGTGCTGGTGTTGCTCGGCCGCTGGGTCGGCTTCACCCTCGACCTGGCCGGCATCGCCGGTTTCATCGTCGCGATCGGCATCACCGCGGACTCGTTCATCGTGTTCTTCGAGCGGCTCAAGGACGAGATCCGCGAGGGCCGCACCTTCCGCTCGGCGGTGCCGCGGGCTTGGTCCCGGGCCCAGCGCACGATCCTGTCCGCCGACGCGGTCAGCTTCCTGGCCGCCGCGGTGCTGTACGTGCTCGCCGTCGGCCAGGTGAAGGGCTTCGCCTTCACCCTGGGCATGTCGACGGTGCTCGACCTGGTCGTGGTCTTCCTCGTCACGCATCCGCTGGTGGCGATGGCTTCGAAGAACAAGTTCTTGTCCAAGCCCTCGGTCTCCGGCCTGGGGGCGGTGCAACGGCTCGGTGACCAGTACCGGGCCGCCCGCAAGGCCGCCGCGACCACCGCCAAGGAGGCGTGAAGGTGACGACTCCAGGAACGGAAGGCGCCCAGCGAGGAAGCGTCTTCCACCGCCTCTACACCGGAACCGGTGCCTTCGACATAGTCGGCAAGCGTTCCCGGTGGTACATCTCGCTGGGCCTGCTGGTGCTGGTGTGCATCGGCGGCATGGGGTTCAAGGGCTTCAACCTCGGCATCGACTTCGAGGGCGGCACCAAGATCCAGATGCCCGCGGTCGGCGTTCAGGGGCCGATCCAGGCCAACCAGGTGCAGGCCGCGTTCCAGGACGCGCTGGGCCACCCGGCCGAGACGGTGCAGATCGCCGGGGCCGGGGGCAACCAGAGCATCCAGATCCGCTCGTCGTCGCTGACCACCGAGCAGGTGGCCGCCGTCAAGCAGTCGCTGTTCAACGAGCTGCAGCCGCTGAACGCGCAGGGCGCCCCGAGCCAGCAGGTGATCAGCGACAGCGCGGTCAGCGGCACCTGGGGTGGCGAGATCACCCAGCAGGCGCTGATCGCGCTGGGCGTGTTCCTGGTGCTGGTCACGATCTTCCTGGCGTTCTACTTCGAGAAGTGGATGGCGGTGGCGGCGCTGATCGCGCTGCTGCACGACGTCGTGGTGACCGCCGGGATCTACTCGCTGGTCGGCTTCGAGGTCACGCCGAGCACGGTCATCGGCCTGCTGACCATCCTCGGGTTCTCGCTGTACGACACGGTGGTGGTCTTCGACAAGGTCAAGGAGAACACCCGCGGCCTGCTCGGGCTGACCCGCCGCACCTACAGCGAGGCCGCGAACCTCGCGGTCAACCAGACCCTGATGCGCTCGATCAACACCTCGGTGATCGCGCTGCTGCCGGTGATCGGACTGCTCGTGGTGGGCGCCGGGCTGCTCGGCGTCGGCGTGCTGCAGGACCTGGCGCTGGTGCAGATGGTCGGCATGATCACCGGTGTGGTGTCGTCGATCTTCCTGGCCACGCCGCTGCTGGTGGACTTCAAGATGCGTGAGCCGAAGTTCCGGGAGCACGCGGCGAAGGTGCAGCAACGCCGCGAGCGCGCCGCTGTCAAGGCCGCCGCCGGGGACGACGTCCCGGCCGAGCCGAAGCGCGCGGCCGAGCCGAAGCGCGCCGTCGCGGCGGGCTCGGGTTCGCGCGGTGGGCGTCCCGGTGGCAAGGCGGGACGCCCGTCGGGGAAGCGGCGGCGTTGACCGCGCCGGAGGAGACCGCCATTTCCGTCCAGGTGACCGATGCGACCGATCACGCGCTCCGGCAGGCGGCTGAGCTGATCCGGGAGGTGCCGGACTTCCCCGAACCAGGGGTGCTGTTCCGCGATATCAGCCCGCTGCTGGCCGACGGTGCCGGGCTGAACGCCGTGGTGTCGGCGCTGGGCAGGGACTTCGAGTTCGACGTGGTGGCCGGTGTCGAGGCGCGCGGCTTCCTGGTCGGCGCGGCGGTGGCGCAGGAGTTCGGAACCGGCGTGATCGGGCTGCGCAAGCCCGGCAAGCTGCCGGTGGTCGCGGACCGGGTGGACTACACCCTGGAGTACGGCCGCGCCACGCTGGAGCTCCCGGCGGACACGTTGCGCGCCGGTCAGCGGGTCCTGATCGTGGATGACGTGCTGGCCACCGGTGGCACCCTGGGCGCGGCGTGCCGCCTGGTCCGCCAGGCCGGTGCCGACGTCGCGGCGGCGGCCGTGGTCCTCGAGCTGACCGCGCTGGAAGGCCGGGACAAGATCATGGGCGAGACCGTCCGGGCCCTGCTGAAGGCCTGATTCGTCGAGGTGAGGGGCACTCGTGACCTGCTGGCCGGGTCGCGGGTGCCCTTTGCCGTGCTGATCGGTCGGGCTGAAGTTCCCGGGTCCGTCGACTGCGCCAGGTGACCGCTGGGCGTATCACACCCGGACCAGGGAAGGTCCGTAGCCCGGATGGCGTTATTCTCAGTGTCCGGGTCCCCCGGACCTGGGACGAGAGCAATGCCTGAGCCCGGGAGCGTGCGGTGAGCCAACACGTCGAATCTTCTGCTGCGGCGACCGATCCGGTTGCCGAGCCGAGGGCGGCCTCCGCGACGCGTCGGGTCCGCGCCCGGCTGGCCAGGAAGATCACGGCGCAGCGGGCCACCCCGGTGAAGCAGGTGCTGGAGCCGCTGGCCACGGTGCACCGCGAACTCCACCCGCAGGCTGACCTCGCGCTGCTGCAGCGCGCCTACGACGTCGCCGAGGAGAAGCACAGCAGCCAGCGGCGCAAGTCCGGCGACCCCTACATCACGCATCCGCTGGCGGTCGCGACGATCTTGGCCGAGCTCGGCATGGACACCACCACGCTGGTGGCCGGGCTGCTGCACGACACCGTCGAGGACACCGACTACTCGCTGGAGAAGCTCGGCGCCGAGTTCGGCGAAGAGGTGGGGCACCTAGTCGACGGGGTCACCAAGCTGGACAAGGTCAAGCTGGGTGCCGCCGCCGAGGCCGAGACCATCCGCAAGATGATCATCGCGATGGCGCGTGACCCGCGGGTGCTGGTGATCAAGCTCGCCGACCGGCTGCACAACATGCGCACCATGCGCTTCCTGCCACCGGAGAAGCAGGCCCGAAAGGCACGGGAAACCCTGGAAGTGCTGGCGCCGCTGGCGCACCGGCTGGGCATGGCCACCATCAAGTGGGAGCTGGAGGACCTGGCGTTCGCCATCCTGCAGCCCAAGAAGTACGACGAGATCGTGCGCCTGGTGGCCAACCGCGCGCCGTCCCGAGACACCTACCTGCGCACCGTCATCCACGAGCTCTCGCACCAGCTCGACACGGCCCGGCTGGCCGCGAAGGTGGAGGGCCGCCCGAAGCACTACTACTCCATCCACCAGAAGATGATCGTGCGGGGCCGCGACTTCGACGACATCCACGACCTGGTGGGCGTGCGGATCCTGGTCGACGAGGTGCGCGACTGCTACGCCGCGATGGGCGTGGTGCACGCGCTGTGGCAGCCGATGCCCGGCCGGTTCAAGGACTACATCGCCCAGCCCCGCTTCGGCGTCTACCAGTCGCTGCACACCACGGTGATCGGCCCGGAGGGCAAGCCGCTGGAGGTGCAGATCCGCACCCACGAGATGCACCGCACCGCCGAGTACGGCATCGCGGCGCACTGGCGGTACAAGGAGACCAAGGGCCGCAACGGCAGCGGTGTGCAGTCGGCCGTCGAGGTCGACGAGATGGCGTGGATGCGGCAGCTGCTCGACTGGCAGCGGGAGGCCGCAGACCCCGGCGAGTTCCTGGAGTCGCTGCGCTACGACCTCGCGACCAGGGAGATCTTCGTCTTCACGCCGAAGGGCGACGTGATCACGTTGCCGTCCGGCTCCACCCCGGTGGACTTCGCGTACGCGGTGCACACCGAGGTCGGTCACCGCTGCATCGGCGCCCGCGTCAACGGCCGGCTGGTGGCGTTGGAGCGCAAGCTGGAGAACGGCGAGGTCGTCGAGATCTTCACGTCCAAGGCGGAGGGTTCCGGCCCGAGCCGGGACTGGCTGTCGTTCGTGTCCTCGCCGCGCGCCAAGGCGAAGATCAAGCAGTGGTTCGCCAAGGAGCGCCGCGAGGAGGCGATCGAGTCCGGCAAGGAGCTGATCGCCAAGGAGATCCGGCGGCTCGGCCTGCCGGTGCAGCGCCTGGTGTCGGCCGAGACGCTCGGCGCGGTGGCCCGCGAGCTGCACTACGTCGACGTCACCGGGCTTTACGCGGCGGTGGGGGAGAAGCAGCTGTCGGCGCAGCACCTGGTGCAGCGCCTGGTGGCGTTCATCGGCGGACCAGAGCAGGCGGCCGACGAGATCGCGGAGCGTTCGACGCCGTCGACCCTGCGCGGCAAGCGCCGCAGCAGCGGCGACTCCGGTGTCGTGGTCAAGGACGCCGGGGACGTGTGGGCGAAGCTGGCGCGCTGCTGCACGCCGGTTCCGGGCGACGAGATCCTGGGCTTCGTGACCCGCGGCGGTTGGGTGAGCGTGCACCGCACGGACTGCACCAACGCCGACGACCTGCGCCGCACGCCCGAGCGGCTGGTCGAGGTGTACTGGGCGCCGTCGGCGTCGTCGGTGTTCCTGGTCGCGATCCAGGTGGAAGCCCTGGACCGGCACCGGCTGCTCTCCGACGTCACCAAGGTGCTGGCGGACGAGCGGGTGAACATCCTGTCGGCATCGGTGACGACCTCGAAGGACCGGGTGGCGGTCAGCCGCTTCTCCTTCGAGATGGGCGACCCGAAGCACCTGGGCCATGTCCTCAAGGCGGTCCGCAACATCGAGGGCGTCTACGACGTCTACCGCGTGACCTCGGCGGCGTGAGACCTGTTCTCCGGACTCGTTTTGCATGGCGGTGCCGTTAGCGGAACCGCTTCAAGGACAAAGAAATGTGAAGGGGCGCAGCAGGCTGCGGTCCGCAAGAACCTTCGATTTCAATGGAACTTGCGGAAGAGCAGGCTGCGCCCCTCTTCGCGTTCGGTCAGCCTTGGACGTCGACCTTTTCGAAGGTCACGTTCTCCTTCGGGTGGCCGCCGCCCGGCGACGGCTCGAACGCGCCGTCGTGGCCCGCGCGGGCGATACCGTCGATGACCTGCAGGCCTTGCTCGGAGATCGTGCCGAACACGGTGTAGTCCGGCGACAGCGGAGCATCTCCGAACACCATGAAGAACTGGCTGCCGTTGGTGTTCGACCCCGCGTTGGCCATCGCGAGGTAGCCGCGCCCGTACTGCAGCTCAGGGAACGTCTCGTCGTCGAAGGTGTAGCCGGGGCCGCCGGAACCCTTGCCCGTCGGGTCGCCGCACTGCAGCATCTGCAGACCCTCGGTGCCGATCCGGTGGCACGACGTGCCGTCGTAATAGCTCTGCTTGGCCAGGTTGATGAAGCTGTTGACGGTGCACGGGGCCAACGCGCGGTCGAGCGTCAGCGGGATCGCGCCGTGGTTGGTGTTGATGGTGGCCTGCACGGTGCCCTTGGACGACACCTCGCCGTTGGCCGGTGGCTGAACCGGCTTGCTCGCACCCTTGCTGTCCGGCTTGTACTCGCAGGAGACCGGGTCCGGTAGCGGCGTCGGCCGAGCCGGCGGTGGTGCGAGCTGGGTGGGGATCTGGATCTCTGGCTGCGCTTGCGGCGACTGCTGCTGCTGCGCCGTGTCGCTTCCCGTGCGGGTGAAGTAGAAGACGCCCACCACGACCGCGATGACCACGACGATCGTTGCGCCGATGGTGATCACCCGGCGTCGCTTGGCCTGCTCCGCACGGCGCTGCAACTGGCGTTCGAGCTTCCGCTTGGCCGCCTGGCGACGTTGCTCGTTGCTGGGCACCTGCTCACTCCCCGGATTTGGTGAACCTGATGTCGTCCGGGGAGTTTATGGGGTCGGTCGCGGACCGTTCCTGAGAGCCTGCGCATCGTGCGTGCCGCGCGCGAAGGCGCACGTGGGCGGGACGATAACCTTGGGACAACCGACCCGCTCCGTCGGGTGTCGCCGCAACGAAAGGTCGCACTTCGTGCTTGTCCTCGGGTTCCCGGTCGGACCGCTGCAGGCGAACTGCTACGTGCTCGCGCGCGGGGAAGGCGAACCCTGCGTCGTCGTGGATCCCGGTCAGGACGCCGTGCCGCCGCTGGACGAACAGCTGCGCAAGCACCGGCTCGCGCCCGCCGCGGTGCTGCTCACCCACGGGCACTTCGACCACGTCTTCTCCGCAGGTCAGGTGTGCGCCGCGCACGACGTGCCCGCCCACGTCCACCCGGCCGACCGGTTCATGCTCGACGACCCGGGCGCCGCGCTCGGCCCGGCCGGCCGGCAGCTGTTCGGCGACGGCCCGGTGATGGACGCGCCAGCCGACGTCCGCGACCTCGCCGACGGCGACGTGCTGGAACTCGCCGGACTGCGCTTCGACGTCACGCACACCCCGGGCCATACCGGCGGATCGGTGCTGTTCGGCGTCGGGACCGACGAGGGCGGGCGGCTGCTGCTGTCCGGCGACACCCTCTTCGCCGGCGCCATCGGGCGCACCGATCTGCCCGGCGGCGACCACGGCCGGATGCTTGAGTCGCTGAGCACCAAGGTGCTGCCGCTGGACGACGAGACCGTCGTGCTGCCGGGCCACGGACCGACCACCACCATCGGGCGCGAACGCGCGGGCAACCCGTTCCTGCAGGGTCTGCCGGCGTCCGAAGCCACTTCCTGACGAGGACTGAACCACCACTCATGAGCACGTTCACCGCACCCAAGGGCATCCCGGAGTACTTCCCGCCGGAGTCGGCGGGCTTCCTGGTGGTCCGCGACACCCTGGCCGACGCCGCGCGCCGCGCCGGCTACGGCTACATCGAGCTGCCGCTGTTCGAGGACACCACCCTGTTCGCGCGCGGCGTCGGGGAGTCCACCGACGTCGTCACCAAGGAGATGTACACCTTCACCGACCGCGGCGGCCGGTCCATGACGCTGCGCCCCGAGGGCACGGCGGGCGTGATGCGCTCGGTGATCGAACACGGCCTCGACCGCGGCCAGCTGCCGGTGAAGCTGTACTACAACGGCGCCTTCTTCCGCTACGAGCGGCCGCAGGCCGGCCGCTACCGGCAGCTGCAGCAGGTCGGGGTGGAGGCGATCGGCGTCGACGACCCGGCGCTGGACGCCGAGGTCATCGCGATCGCCGACGAGGGCTACCGGCGGCTGGGGCTCAGCGGGCACCGCATCGAGGTCACCTCGCTTGGCGACAACACCTGCCGCCCCGCTTACCGGGCGAAACTGCAGGAGTTCCTGCACGGGCTGCCGCTGGACGAGGAGACCCGGCGCCGCGCCGAGCTCAACCCGATGCGGGTGCTTGACGACAAGCGGCCGGAGGTGCAGGAAATGGTCGCCGACGCGCCGCTGATGGTCGACCACCTCTCGGTGGCGGCCAAGGAGCACTACGAGCAGGTCAAGGCGCACCTGGTGGACCTCGGCGTGCAGTTCGTGGAGAACCCGCGCCTGGTGCGTGGCCTGGACTACTACACCAAGACCACCTTCGAGTTCGTCCACGACGGGCTCGGCGCGCAGTCCGGCATCGGCGGCGGCGGGCGCTACGACGGCTTGATGGCCGAGCTCGGCGGGCAGGAGTACTCCGGCGTCGGCTTCGGACTCGGTGTCGACCGCACCCTGCTGGCCTGTCAGGCCGAGGGGCTGACCGTCGGCGACCAGGCGCGCTGCGACGTGTACTGCGTGCCGATGGGCGAGACCGCCAAGCGCCGCCTGGTGGCGGCTGCGGGCGGACTGCGGGCCGCCGGGGTCCGCGTCGACGTCGCCTACGGCGGCAAGGGCCTCAAGGGCGCGATGAAGGCGGCGGACCGCTCGGGTGCCCGCTTCGCGCTGGTGCTCGGCGAACGCGACCTCGAAGCCGGCACCGCGCAGCTCAAGGAGCTGGCCAGCGGCGAGCAGCGCGCGGTTGCGCTGGATTCGCTGGTGGACGAGGTCAGGGCCGCCGTGGCGGAGCGGAGATGACCGGAGTCGAGACGATTCCGCTGGATCTGCTGGATCGCAAGACGATTCGGACCCGGGCTCGGAACGTCGCGATCGCCGCGTTGATCGTCGCGGCCGCGCTGGGCGGCATCGTGAGCCTGTTCGCGGGCCCCACGGGCTTCGCGATTACCGCGGCGATCGTGGGAATCCCGTTGCTGCTGCTGGCTTTTGCGGAATCCCGCAAGACCATCGCGTTGCGCGGCAGCGAATTGGTGGCGCGCGCGGTGGGAACCCGAGTGGTCGATGTGAAGGCCGCGGAACGCTTCGACCTGTTCGTCACCGACCTGCGCGGCGCGCGGACGATCAACCTGCTGATCGGCGGGCCGCCAAAGGGCAAGGCGATCAGCGTTTCGCTGGCGCTGTACGCGGGCACCGGCGGCCGGGAGCTCGGGATTCTCGCGCTGCGCAGGCTGGCGGACACGCTGGCCGGTTCGGCCGATACCCGGGCGCTGGTGCTCTCACAGCTGATCGTGGCCCAGCTGAGGGCGGAGGCTCGTGGCGACGCGGCCCCGGACCGCCCGCTGTACCGGCTCGCATCGGTCGCACCGCCGGGCCGGATGGCGCAGCGCCTGCATCCCAACGCGGTCGCCAAGTTCGTAGCCGCCTTGGGCTAGCGGCTCGTTCCGCGCAGCCTCCCCCGACCAAGGGTGTTGGTGCGGACCTTCGATTTCCATTGAAATTGCGCTGGCATGCGGCGTCGGGCGCGTTTGCGGCTTCGTCCCGCAGCCGGATGGTCAGCGTCCCGGCCTGCTGTTCGGCGGACGCCACCACACCGTCGCCGTCTCCGAGCCGGTAGCGGCCGCACGCCCCACGCGGTCCGTGACCGAGCTCCCGGTGCCGCCCGCTGCGGCCTTCGCGGGCTCCCGAACCGCTACCGCGGCGGCGATCGCCGTCGTGATCGGCACCGCCGCCACCAGGCCGATGCTGCCGACGAGGGTGCGCACCAATTCCTGCGCCACCGCCTGCGAGCTCACCACCTCGCCGAAGGTCCGGCCGGAGAGCGCGTAGGCCAGCAGCATCGGCAGGGCCGCGCCCGCGTAGGCCAGGACCAGGGTGTTCACCGCCGATGACACGTGGTCGCGGCCGATTCGCTGCCCCGCCTTGTACAGCTGCCGCCAGGACAGCGCCGGGTTGGCCTTGCGCAGCTCCCACACGGCACTGGTCTGGGTCACCGTCACGTCGTCGAGCACGCCCAGGGCACCGATCACGATCCCGGCCAGCAGCAGCCCGCGCGCGTCGATCGGCGCGCCCAGCACGCCCATCAGGCTGGACGTGTCCTCGTCCAGCCCGGTCAGGCTGGTCGCCGCCGAGAAGGCCGCGCTGAGCACGCCGATCAGGGCGAGGCTCAGCAGGGTGCCCAGCACCGCGGTCGAGGTCCGCGCGGAGAAGCCGTGCGTCAGGTAGAGCACCACGAACATGATCAGCCCGGCCCCGACCACCGCCACCAGCAGGGGGTCCTGGCCGGCGAGGATGGCGGGCAGCACGAAGCCGACCAGCACGACGAAGCTCAGCCCGAGCGCGACCAGCGCCGCCAGGCCCTGCCAGCGGCCGAGCACGATCACCGCCGCGGCGAACACCAGAGCCAGGACCAGCAGCGGCGCGCCGCGCTGGAAGTCGACGACCTGGAATGACGTCGGGTCGTCGGGGTTGGCCCCGGCGTAGCTGAGCACCACCCGGTCACCGACGGCGAAGCGTGGCGAGCCGGGGTCGGTCGGCACCACCTGCTGGATGGTCTGACCGGGCCGCGGGCCGTCCTGCATCCGCACCCCGAGCACGACGCAGCCGCCCTGGTCGGGCGAGTCTTGGGTGCAGGAGCCGACGACGGCGGAGACGACCTCGGCGTTGACCGGGGCCTGGCCGAACCCGAGATCGGCGCCGGTGCGTTGCTGGTGGCCGAACGGGTAGAGCAGCAGGACGCCGACGATGGTGGCCAGCGCGAAGGGCACCAGCGCGATGGCGAGCACCCTCTTGACCTGCTTCGACGCTGGCTCGGCGGGGCCGTGCCCGTGCCCGTGGCCATGCCCGTGCGCGGTGCTGCTGTCGGAGCTGGGGCTGCGACCGCGTTGTGCCTGCTCGGGACTCGCTTTCTGCTGAGGTGTTTGGTCCCTGGCGGCCTGCGCCCGGGGCGTCTGGTCGCGATCGGCGGCTCGGCGGTGGCGTGCCCGGTGGCCGCCTCCGAGCTCGGGAGGCTCTCCGGCGGGACGGCGGTCGGTCACCGGGCAATTATGCGGACCGCCCACCGAGCGACCACCGGAGAGGTACCCGACGACCCTCCGTCGCCGCCGTTTCCCCAGCTGAAGGCGAATCCGGGCCTTGGGCTTCGAGCTGTCGCGAGGCGAACGAATCCACAATGGACATTCGCAACTACCGGATGCGGCAGTTGTTGCGGGCGTTTCCGATGGGGTTCGTCGTTCCGCCGACGTTGTCCGGTCGGACGTGCCACGTGCGTTGGCGTTTACACGAAAGGTGGGTGTCCGTTCAAGGCACTCGACACGATCTCGAAACTATGTTCGAATTCAGGTCATGCGATGGGAACAGCAACGGGTCACGCCTCCGGCCGGGGATGCGCCGGAACTGCCGCTCGTGCTGCCGGAGCCGCAGGCGCGGTCCGGTGGGCGCGCGGGCCTGCGGCTGCCGGATCCGGTGCCGATCGAGGCGGGCACCGCTGAGGCCTACGCGATCGAGATCCACGCCAAAACGATCATCAACCGGGTGCCGGGCCCGGCCAGGATCCCGTTCGCGTGGACCATCAACCCGTACCGAGGTTGCGGCCACGCTTGCCGGTATTGCTTCGCGAGACGCACCCACACGTACTTGGACCTGGATGCGGGGCACGACTTCGACAGCAAGATCGTGGTCAAGGTCAACGCCGGATCGCTGGTCCGCAAGGAGCTGGCCAGTCCGCGCTGGTCCGGCGAAGCGATCGCGATGGGCACCAACACCGACCCGTACCAGCGCGCCGAAGGGCGCTACCGGCTGATGCGGGAGATCCTCGCCGCGCTGCGCGACCGGGCCAACCCGTTCTCGATCCTCACCAAGGGGACGCTGATCCTGCGGGACGTCGACCTGATCGTGCAGGCCGCCGGGGTGGTCCCGGTGTCGGTCGCGGTCTCCGTCGGCTCGGTCGACGAGCGGCTCTGGCGGGCCGTCGAACCGGGGGCGCCGTCGCCCCGGCGGCGGTTGGACGTGGTGCGCCGGTTCGCCGACGAGGGGATCGGCTGCTCGGTGCTGATGGCCCCGATCCTGCCCGGGCTCAGCGACTCGCCCGAGCAGATCGACGCGACGGTCCAGGCGCTGGCCGAGGCAGGCGCCGCGAACGTCACGCCGCTGCTGCTGCATCTGCGGCCGGGGGCGCGGGAATGGTTCCGGGAGTGGCTGCAGCGCGAGCACCCGGAGCTGGTGCCGAGCTACACGAGGCTCTACCGGGAAGGCTCCTACCTGCCGAAGCCGTACCAGCGGGAGGTCCTCGCCCGGGTGGCCGACGCGAAGCGGCGGCACGGCATCGGCTCGTCGCGGGCGGGGGAGTTCCGCGAGGTCGAAACCGGTGGCACCGCCAGGTCCGCGGCCGACGAGGTGGGGGTGCGTCAGCTCAGCCTGTTATGAGCTCGGTCGGGTAGTGAAAGCGCTTCAGCAAATGCATATCATTTTCGATTGGGGTTGGACAATGTCGCGGAAAATGATCTCTGCGCAGTTCGGTAAGTCGATCATTCGTTTCCGGAATGTAAAGGCGGCGGCGCTGTTCGCGATTCGGCCGGGGTTCGGAGACGCGCCGATTTCCGGTTACCTTCCGTGCTGGTCGTCGGGCCGCTCGCCCCCGGATCCGGTCAGCGCGTCGTCGTGCGCGAAGACGTGCTGGAGCCCAGGTGCTCCTCGGGCTGCCACCGGACGCCGAAGACGCCCATGCCGAAGTCCAGAGCCACCGCGTGCGTCCGGCCGAACCGGTCGACCGTCAGCGGCTTGGGGGGCTCCACCTCCTGCGTGGTGGAGTCGCCGACATAGCTTTCGCACCGGGTGGGCGGGTGCGCCGGGTCGAATTGCAGCTCGACCACGTACTGCCGCACGGGCAGCCGGAAGAGCCGGCAGAAGCTGTGCTCGACCTCGTTCGGGCCGGTCGGCGGGTCGATGATCTCGTACTCCAGCAGCAGCGTCTCGCCGCGTGCCAGCGCCCGGTCAAACAGCAGCTCCGCCACCACCAGGTCGCGGGCGTGGTCGGTGAGTACCTGACCGAGCCGGCAGGACCGGATCGGGCGGATGATCGGCGGCGTCTCGCCGGACGAGGCACCGTCGAACATGATCACCCAGCGGTCGACGCCGTTGGTCTCGGCGCGGACCAGCTTGCGGGTCCGGATCTTGCGCAGCTCACCGTGCTGGTCCACGTGCACTACGTCGTGGTGGCTCAGCCGCGCGAGCTTGCTGTCGTGGCTGGTGTCGATCTTGGTGAGCAGCTCGGCGGCCGACTCGTTCTCCGACCAGAGCGCGCTCAGCGGCGGCGCTTCGGCGGGGGCCTGCCGGGAGCGGCCGCGCGGTCGGGGCGGACCCAGCAGCGCCGACAGCGAGCTCTCCGGCACGCCCAGCACCTGCTCCAGCTGTTGCAGCGCGAGCAATGAGTCGGGGCGCTCCGGGCGTCGTCGGCCCGACTGCCAGTAGCTCAGCGCGGTGATGCTGACCGGGGTGCCGCGGGTTCGCAGCCGGTGCTGGATGCGTTCCAGGCTCAACCGGCTCGCCCGGATCGCGGTGCGCAGGGCGGCTTCGAACGGACCGGTTCGGAGCAGTTCGGAGAGTTCGGCAGACAACGCGCTCACTCCTTGCTGCGTGCCGCGGAGGGCCGGGCGGGTCGCCGGGCGAGCCTCGGTTCTCGGACCGGTCATCGTTACTCCTCGTGTCCGCCGAATTCCGAACTTACGCTAAACAGTGGGGTCAGTGTTGCGCAACGACCGAGTTCCGGTAGGCGCCTCCGACCAAAGGAGGAAACCGGAGGTACTAAAGGTGGGAAATCGCCTCCTTCATCGCTTCGCGGGTGCCTAACAATGCCATCGCGTGATCGTCGCCGGTGCCTCGAATCGCTTGAATTGTGGACCATCAGAGGTGAAATTGGTATCGACCATTTGGTGTCGCTGCGGCGAACGGGCGAACCGGACACCGCCGCCGCGAACTGGCAGGGTGGTGGCGGCGACGTAGCGGGGCGCGGTCACGCTCCGCGTCGGCGGGTCCGACGCGCGGCACCTGCGCGCTGCGCCCCGGTGCCCGTTGGCTAGCCTTAATGTCTTGCGTCCTGGCTGCTGAACACCGTGATCGGAGGCTTCCCGACGATCGGGTGCGGCGAGGCCCGGGACCAGCTACACGTCAGTACCGTCAAGCGCTGAACAGCGGAAGAAGGAGCTCAATACCCGTGATGCGCACGCACGAGGCCGGGTCGCTTCGCGCCGGTCATGCAGGGCAGACCGTCACCCTCGCCGGGTGGGTGGCGCGCCGTCGCGATCACGGCGGGGTCATCTTCATCGATCTGCGCGACGCATCGGGCGTCGCCCAGGTGGTCTTCCGCGAAGGCGAGATGGCCGAGCGCGCTCACCGGTTGCGCGCCGAGTTCTGCGTCCGGGTCACCGGCGAGGTGATCCGCCGCCCGGAGGGCAACGAGAACCCGGAGATCGCCACCGGCGAAATCGAGGTGACCGTCACCGGGCTGGAGGTGCTCTCGGAGGCCGCGCCGCTGCCGTTCCCGCTGGACGAGCACCTGGAGGTCGGCGAGGAGGTCCGGCTCAAGCACCGCTACCTGGACCTGCGGCGCGCCGAGCCGGCCCGGATCATGCGGATGCGCAGCGAGGTCAACCGGCTCGCCCGGGAGGTGCTGCACGGCCGCGACTTCGTCGAGGTCGAGACGCCCACCATGACCCGTTCGACGCCGGAGGGTGCCCGGGACTTCCTGATCCCGGCCCGGTTGCAGCCCGGCAACTGGTACGCCCTGCCGCAGTCGCCGCAGCTGTTCAAGCAGCTGCTGATGGTCGGCGGCCTGGAACGCTACTTCCAGATCGCGCGCTGCTACCGCGACGAGGATTTCCGCGCCGACCGGCAGCCGGAGTTCACCCAGCTCGACATCGAGATGAGCTTCGTCGAGCAGGACGACGTGATCGAGCTTGGCGAGGCGGTCCTGGCGGCGCTGTGGGGCAAGCTGGCCGACCACGAGATCCCGCGTCCGATCCCCCGGATGACCTACGCCGAGGCGATGGCCAAGTACGGCACGGACAAGCCGGACCTCCGCTTCGGGCTCGAGCTCACCGAGATGACCGAGTACTTCAAGGACACCACGTTCCGGGTGTTCCAGGCGCCCTACGTCGGGGCCGTCGTGATGCCCGGCGGTGCCGACCAGCCGCGCCGGCAGCTCGACGCCTGGCAGGAGTGGGCCAAGCAGCGCGGGCACAAGGGCTTGGCCTACGTGCTCGTCGGGGCCGACGGCACGCTGTCCGGCCCGGTCGCGAAGAACCTGTCCGACGCCGAGCGCGAAGGCCTCGCCAAGACCGTGGGCGCGTCCCCGGGCGACTGCGTGTTCTTCGCCGCCGGCCCGCGCTCGGCGGCCCGTGGCCTGCTCGGCGCGGCGCGGCTGGAGATCGGTGAGCGCTGCGGCCTGATAGACCACGACGCCTGGTCGTTCGTGTGGGTCGTGGACGCCCCGATGTTCGAGCCGGTCGACGAGACCGACGACGTCGCCGTCGGCACCGGCCGCTGGACCGCCGTGCACCACCCGTTCACCTCGCCGAACGCCGACTGGATCGACAACTTCGACCAGGATCCCGAGCACGCGCTGGCCTGGGCCTACGACATCGTCTGCAACGGCAACGAGATCGGCGGCGGCTCGATCCGTATCCACCGCTCCGACATCCAGGAGCGGGTGTTCGAGTTGCTCGGCATCTCGCAGGAGCAGGCGCAGGACAAGTTCGGCTTCCTGCTGGACGCGTTCAAGTTCGGCCCGCCGCCGCACGGCGGCATCGCCTTCGGCTGGGACCGGATCTGCATGCTGCTGGCCGGTGCCGACTCGCTGCGTGACGTCATCGCCTTCCCGAAGAGCGGCGGCGGTTTCGACCCGCTGACCGGCGCGCCGTCGCCGATCACCATCGAGCAGCGCAAGGAAGCCGGGATCGACGCCAAGCCCGCGGCGCAGGTCGGCGACCAGAGCATCTCGGTGTTCCCGCCCGGTGTGGTGGAGAAGCAGGGCTGACCTGGGCGCGGTGGGCACCGCGTGCTGTACCTGCGGATCATCTGTCCGGCCGAGTGCACCGTTCGGGTGCTGGCCGGGGTCCGGGCGCACCCCGGGCACGGCGCACCTGGTGGTCGTGCCCGGCGGCGACGCGGTGGCCTGGGACGAGTTGATCGCCCGCACCGGCGAGGAATGTCGGTTGAACGGCACGTTCCTGGCGTTCCGGTCAATCGTCTGCGTGCTTTCGGCGGTCGGGGTGGTAACCGGCTAACTGGTGACGATCGTCGGCGCGATGGTGGTCGGCCCCGCGTTCGGGCCGCTGGCCGCGATCACCGTCGGGGTGGTGTCCCGCCGCGGCTCGGCCTGATCGACCGGCTCGGCCTGCCGGAGAACAGCCAGGTGGCGTTCGTCCACCAGGTCGGCTGGTCGTCGCTGATCGTGTCGCTGTTGGCCGGGGCCGCCGGGATGCTGTCGCTGACTTCGGCGATGTCGGCAGTCCTGGTCGGCGTGTTCATCTCGGTCGCGATGGTGCTCGCCGCCCGTTACGCGGTGGTGGCGGCTACGCTCGGCGACTGGGCACAATGTGCTGGCTCGTTCGGGCGGCTGGTGGTCAACCTGGTCGGCATCATCGCGTCGGCGTCCGTGGTCCTGGCGCTGCGGTGGGCAGGCGGGCGAGCCTGGCCGGCCGGGTGCCGATGCGGGAGATGCGGTGAGGCGTGCAGCGCCGCGGTCCCGCAATTTTCGCGGCCGTGCAACGCCGTCGTCGCTTGGTTCCGTCAGCGTCTACGGGGAGACTACGTCCGATGGCCGGTCGAGGAGTGGGAGGCAGGACTGTCGGGCGAACACGCTGCGGTTACGAGTGCTGACCGATCGTGTGTCACTTGACCGGTCATGCCCTTTTGGGTTCAGGTTGTGGGGGTAGTGTCTGGAGACGATGAGCGTGGAGATCACCACCGGCCCCCCGGAGGTTCGCGTCCCGGCCAGCGCCGAGGCGACCGACACCGTCGGGACCGCGGAAGCTGTGCTGAGCAAGCGGACGGGAGCACCGGTCCGGCTTGCCGATGCGGAGGACCTCGGCGGCAGTGACCGTTCGGTCGTGATGCGGGTGCGGATCGCCGCATCGCCGTTCGAGCTGCCTCGCACCGTCGTGGTCAAGCACTACGGCGAGTGCCCGGTGGAGGCCCGTTCCGACCCGTTCGCGCACGAGGCGGCGAGCTGCCAGCTCACCACCGCCCTGCCGCCGGAGGCCCGGGTCGGCCCGGAGCTCATCGCGCACGATGCCGCCGAGCGCCTGCTGGTGCTGGAGGACCTCGGGCGGGGCTCCACCTTGGCCGACGTGCTGTTCGCCGACGACCCGCGGGTGGCGGAGCGGGCGCTGCTGGCGTGGGCTCGGGCGCTGGGGCGGCTGCACTGCACCACTGCCGGCTGCGAGGCGGACTTCGACGCGCTGATGCGCCGACTGGGCGCGAAGTCGTGGACCGACCCGGTCGCCGACGACATCGTGCGTTCGGTGGGCGAGCTGCCCGAGCTGCTGTCGCAGACCCTCGGCGTGGACACCCCGCCGCTGATGGTGGAGCGGCTGACCGCCGCCGCCGAGCTGCTGGAGTCGAGCCGGTACCGGGCGTTCAGCCCGTCGGACATCTGCCCGGACAACAGCCTCGTGACCGGTAGCAGCGGTGTGCGGTTCCTGGACTTCGAGTGGGGTTGCGTGCGCGATGTCGCGATGGACGCCGCGTACCTGCAGTACCCGTTCCCGTCGTCGTGGTGCTCGTACGCGCTGCCGGCCAACCTGGCCGAGAGCATGTTGTCGACGTGGCGTTCGGAGATCGTCGAGGTCTGGCCGGAGCTGGACGACGACGCGGTGCTGATGCCCCGGTTGTTCAACGCCCAGCTGCTGTGGGTGTGGGTGTCGACCTGGTGGTTCCTGCCGCGGACCGGGGAGACCGACCGGCCGATCGACCTGCACATGCCTTCACCGCGCCGCAGCACGGCGCTGGTCGACCGGTGGCGGCACCTGCGTTCGGACGCGGACAGGGCGGACATGGCCGACGTGGCGGAGTTCGCGGACCGCGTGGTCGACGCGCTGGTGGACCGCTTCGGTGCCGGTGCGCTTCACCTGCAGCCGTACCCGGCGTTCCGGACCGAGTAGGCGCCTACGAGAGCTTGCGCGCGGCCGCGGGCGTTTTGGTGTGGTGGGGGAAAGCGGCTGACGCTGCCTGGCGGGGCGCGGCCTCCTAGTTGAGTTGTGAGCCTTCGCGTCCCATGCTTGGATGTGTATACGGAGTCGTGCATCATATGCATCGGGAGCGCGGGTGGGTTTCGCCGAGTCGGAGATCGAGCGGGCCGCCGTCGCGACCTGGCCCGCTTCGACGATCGAACGGGTCGACGGCTGGCTGCTGCGGCACTGCGGGCTGCTGAACCGCAGGCGCTCGAACTCGGCGCTGCCGCCCGAGGTCGTGGCGGATCCCGAAACGGCGGTCGAGAGCGTGGAGAAGTTCTACGCCGCTCGGGACGCCGCGCCGGTCGTGCAGGTCAGCCCGCTGGACCGGCATGCCGAGCTGGATGCGTTCCTGGCCGGTCGGGACTACCGCATCGTCGGTTCCACGGCCGTCATGTTCGCCGGTGGCGAGCGGGTGCTAGCCGAATCCCCGGGTGCGCCGTTCGAGGTCCGGCTGGAGTCCGGGCCGCGGCCGTCCTGGCTCGTCGCCGGTGAGGCGGTGGGCAGCAGGCCGGAGGCGAGCCTGGACCGCGTTCCGTAGCCCGTGCGGTTCGCCATTGCCCTGCACGGCGGTGTTCCGGTCGGGGTCGGGATGTTCGCCGTTTCGGACGGTTGGTGCGGGATCTACTGCATGGCCACGCATCCCGACTGGCGGCGGCGTGGCGTGGCCAGCGCGGTCCTGCGCGCGGGAGTTCGGTGGGCGTCGGGTGCCGGGGCGGGGCGGTTCTTCCTCCAGGTCGAGGCGGACAATCCCGGTGCGCGGCGGTGCTACGAGGCACTGGGCTTCGCGCCCTCGCACGAGTACCGCTATCGGGTTCGCTAGGATTTCGTGTTTCGGGCATGTTGCATGGCTGAATAAGCTTCGGCTGCTCGACTACTTCGTTGCGGTAATGCTGGTCACATCTCGAATACGGTCCGTAGTGAACATCGTTTACGCAGCGCAGTGATGGGCCTCTTGTCCACCCGGCATACGGGTGAATTCGCAGGTCGAACCGGGTTGCATTAGAACCTCTTCATTTGTTTCCGGGCGGCGTGACCGGAACTGTGACTTGCGCTCGTACCGCAGTTGTCGGATACCTTTGGTTCAGCGTCTCGCTACTTCTCCCCGCTACCGTCGATGGCGCCGGAAGGGGATCGGCTGCTCTATTACGGGAGGCATTCGTGCGCGGCAAGGCATGGCGGATCACGAGGGCGGGGTTGTTCCTGCTCTTGGCGGTCGTGCTCGCCTTGCTGGGGCCGCTCAACGCCGAAGCCGGCCCGCAGTTTCGCACCGGGCCTGGGGAAACGAAGTCCGAGACCAACGAACACCGGGACGGCGAGAAGCTGCGCGAACGGGTGCCGGGCATCGCGTTGTACCGGCGTTGCAGCGACGGCCAGGAAGGTCGCCGCCCGCTCCTGCCGCGGGGACAGCAGCACGTCGTCGATATCGGGAAGCAGGTGCTGACGGGGAAATTCCCGAACGCGAGGAGCAAACCGCACGACGCCTTCGCCAAGGTCAGACATTCCCCCGCCGTCCTCCAGGTGGTCCGCCACTGATCGATGCTCGCGGCATATTCCGAGCAGACAATCAGAGAGGCGACAATGAGCTTCGAACATTTCGTGCGACACGCTCGGCAACACCCGAGCATGCTTTCCGCTGACCGCCGCAGGCAGCTCGCCGCAGGTCAGAAACCGGCCGCGCTGTTCATCGGTTGCTCCGATTCGCGGGTGATCCCGTCCCAGATCACCGGCGCCGAACCGGGGAATCTGTTCGAACTGCGGACGGCCGGCAATGTGGTGCCGAAATACGCGCCGAACTCGGCGTCCAGCGAAATGGCCACAATCGAGTACGCCGTGCTGCAGCTGCGCGTCCCGGAGATCATCGTCTGCGGGCACTCGCACTGCGGTGCCGTGACGGCGTTGGCCCTGGCCGGGCGCGGCTTGGAGGAACTGCCGGCGCTGCGGACCTGGCTCGGCACCGACGGGCTGGCCGGTGTCGAACCGGACGATCCGAGCGTGCGCGCCGAGAGCAAGCGGCACATCCACGCGCAGCTGCAGACGCTGCGCGAATACCCGTTCATCCGGGACCGGCTCGACGCCGGTGAGCTGCGGTTGCACGGCTGGTTCTACGAGATCGACACCGGTCTCGTCTACGCCTGCCCGCAAACTCCGGAAGTGCCGGACTTCCTCCCGCTCTAACTCCCGTCCACCGGGTCGACGCCCGCACCGCCAGGTGCGCGGCGCGATACCCGTTTCCCGCATTCCAACCTGCCCTGGAGGGCATCGTGACGACTCGACTCGAAACGCCTCGCCCGGCGCGCCGCAGCCTCGGCGTGCCGCGCTGGCCGAAGGCCACCTTCGGTGCCGACCTGGGGGCCTCGCTGGTGGTGTTCCTGGTGGCGGTGCCGCTGTGCGTCGGCGTGGCCGTCGCCTCCGGCGTCCCCGCCGAACTGGGCATCGTCACCGGCATCGTCGGTGGGCTCGTGGTCGGCCTGCTGCCCGGCAGCACGATGCAGGTGAGCGGCCCCGCAGCGGGGCTGACCGTGCTGGTGGCCTCGGCCGTGGACAAGCACGGGCTTGGCGCGCTCGGCGTGATCGTGCTCGGCGCCGGCGTGGTCCAGATCGTGCTCGGGCTGAGCAGGCTCGGCACCTGGTTCCGGGCGATCTCGCCGTCGGTGGTGCAGGGCATGCTCGCCGGCATCGGGCTGGTGCTGATCCTCGGCCAGATCTACCCGGTGGGCGGGCTCGCGCAGCCCGACTCCACCTGGACGAAGGTCGCCGGTATCCCGGATCTGCTGGTCACCGCGGTGACCAGCCCGGAGGGCGGCAGCGGGCTGGTGCTGGCGGTACTGGCCCTGGTGATCATGACCGTCTGGAAGAAGGTGCCAGCGAGGCTGCGGCTCGTGCCCGGCGCACTGGTGGCCGTCGTGGCGACCAGCGCCTTGGCGGCGATCGCCACGATGCCGGTGCACAAGGTGGAGGTCGGCTCGCTGCTCGCGGCGCTGAACATCCCCACCGCCGCTGCTTGGGGCGAACTCGTCACGCCCGCCGTGCTGGGTTCGATCCTGACCTTCGCCCTGATCGCCTCGGCGGAAAGCCTGTTCAGCGCCGCTGCCGTGGACCGCATGCACGACCGCCCGAAGACGCAGTACAACAAGGAACTCGTCGCGCAGGGCGCGGGCAACGCGCTCTGCGGCCTGCTCGGGGCGTTGCCAATGACCGCGGTCATCGTGCGCAGCGCCGCGAACGTGCAGGCCGGCGCGAAGACCAAGCTCTCCCGCGTGCTGCACGGGTTCTGGCTGCTGCTGTTCGTGGTGCTGCTGCCGGGCGTGCTCGCCTTCATCCCGACGGCCGTGCTCGCGGCCCTGCTGATCCAGGCCGGCTGGAAGCTGCTGGAGCTGCGGCAGGTCGTCGCGCTGGTGCGGGAACACCGCTCCGAGGCTTTCGTGCTGGTGCTGACCGCGACCATGATCGTGGCCACCGACCTGCTGATCGGCACCCTGGCCGGTCTCGCGGTCGCCATCGTCAAGACCGCGATCGAGGTCTCGCGGCTGTCGGTGACGGCCCAGCACGGTGATGAGCACGTGCGCGTCGAGATGGGCGGCAACGCGACGTTCCTGCGGCTGCCACGGCTGCTGGACCACCTCGAACAGCTGCCGACGAGCAAGCACGTGCACCTCGACCTGACGATGGTCCGGCACCTCGATCGCGCCTGCCACCAAGCGGTCGAGCACTGGGCGGCCCAGCGGCGCCGAGGAGACTGCACAGTCGAGGTCGCCCTGCCCGCCCGGGTGGGCTGAGCGGTCAGGGGTGACCGGTAGCGTCGGGGTGTGAGCGAGGGCTTGTTCGACGAAGGGCTGTTCGGCGCCGACACCGAGATGCGAGCGGGCGAGAAGCTGGCCGAGAACGCGCCGTTGGCGGTGCGGATGCGGCCCCGCTCGTTGGATGAGGTCGTCGGGCAGCAGCACCTGCTGGGGGCGGGGGCTCCGCTGCGCCGCCTGGTCGAAGGGGCCGCACCGGCGTCGGTGCTGCTCTACGGCCCGCCCGGCACTGGCAAGACCACCCTGGCCAACCTCGTCTCGCTGGCCACCGGCCGCCGGTTCGCGGCGCTGTCCGCGCTGTCGTCCGGCGTCAAGGAGGTGCGTGCCGTCATCGAGGAGGCGCGCCGCCGACTCGGCCGGTCCGGCGAGTCGACGGTGCTGTTCATCGACGAGGTGCACCGCTTCTCTAAGACCCAGCAGGACGCCCTGCTGGGTGCGGTCGAGGACCGCACCGTGCTGCTCGTGGCGGCCACCACGGAGAACCCGTACTTCTCCGTGGTGGCCCCGCTGCTCTCGCGATCCCTCGTGTTGCAACTGCGCAGCCTGGAGGACGACGACATCCGCACGCTGCTGCGCCGGGCGGTCGGCGAGGAACGTGGCCTGGGCGGGGCGCTGGGCCTGGAAGAGGCGGCGGAGGAGCATCTGGTGTCGCTCGCCGGCGGCGACGCGCGGCGGGCACTGACCGCGTTGGAGGCGGCGGCCGAGTCGGCGAGCTCGACCGGCGCGGAGGCGATCGACCTGGCGACGGTGGAGGCCACCGTGAACCGCGCCGCCGTGCTCTACGACCGAGGCGGCGACCAGCACTACGACATCGCCAGCGCGTTCATCAAGTCCATCCGCGGGTCCGATGTGGACGCCGCGCTGCACTACCTGGCCCGGATGGTGGAGGCGGGGGAGGACCCCAGGTTCATCGCGCGCCGACTCGTCGTGCACGCCAGCGAGGACATCGGCATGGCTGATCCGACCGCGCTGCAGTCCGCCGTCGCGGCGGCGCACGCGGTGCAGTTCATCGGGATGCCGGAGGGCCGGCTGGCGTTGGCGCAGGCCACCATCCACCTCGCCACCGCGCCCAAGTCGAACGCCGTGATCATGGCTATCGACGAGGCGCTGGGCGACGTGCGGGCGGGCAAGGGCGGCCCGGTGCCGCCGCACCTCCGCGACGGGCATTACGCCGGGGCGAGCAAGCTCGGCAACGCCAAGGGCTACCAGTACCCGCACAGCAAGCCGGAAGGCGTGCTCGCCCAGCAGTACCCGCCCGACCAGCTGGTGGGTCGCGACTACTACCAGCCGACCGGCCGCGGCGCGGAGCGCACGCTCAACGACCGTGTGCCGAAGCTCCGCGGCATCATCCGCGGGGAGGACTGACTTCCCAACGGATCACCGGCTGGCAGCAGTTTCAATTGGGTGTGGCTCTTTTGAGGTGAGGTCATGCTGCCTGGGGGATGGCGTTGTGGGTGGGGTGGTTGCGTTGT
>NZ_GL877879.1:1600397-1658589 GCF_000194155.1 Saccharopolyspora spinosa NRRL 18395 | reverse complement strand
ACCCACAACGTAACCAGAAGGAGCCCAGACCACGATCACCACCCACCGACCCCCCCGACCACAGCTCCCCTCAAAAGAGCCACACCCATTTCAATTGAAACTGCGGACCTCGGGGCGGACACCTCGCCGGACACGTGCTCGGTCGGCCCCAGTTTCAATTGAAACTGGGGCCGAGAAGTCGGGGACGTTGCTGGTCGGAGGGTGATCTTCGCGTGCGGCGGCGGGTAGATTCCGGCGGGGATTTCGTCGAGAGGAGGTCGCAGTGGACAAGCGGATCGTGGTCACCCGGACGGTGCCGGAGTCGGCACTGGAGGTGTTGCGCCAGGTCGGGGACGTGCACGTCTGCCCGCAGGACCGGCCGCTGACCGCTCCCGAGCTGCGCGAGGCCGTGCGCGGTGCGCACGCGATCGTGGCGATGCTGCACGACCGGATCGACGCCGACCTGGTGGCCGCGGCCGGTCCGCAGCTGCAAGTGGTCGCGAACGTCGCGGTCGGCTACGACAACATCGACGTCCCGGCGGTGACCGGGCGCGGCGTCATCGTCGCCAACACGCCGGGCGTGCTGGTCGACGCGACCGCCGACCTGGCCATCGGACTGCTGCTGATGGTGACCCGGCGGCTCGGCGAGGGCGAACGGCTGTTGCGGGCCCGCCAGCCGTGGACCTTCCACCTCGGCTTCATGGTGGGCACCGGGTTGCAGGGCAAGACGCTCGGCATCGTCGGGCTCGGCGACATCGGGCAGGCCGTGGCCCGGCGGGCACGCGCGTTCGGGATGAGCGTCGCCTACACCGGCCGCCGCCGCGCCGCCGCCGAGGTGGAGGCGGAGCTCGACGCCCGCTTCCTGCCCCAGGACGAGCTGCTGCGCACCGCCGACGTGGTGTCCCTGCACTGCCCGCTGACCGAGCAGACCCGGCACCTCATCGACGAAGCGGCGCTCGCGGCCATGAAGCCGACCGCGTTCCTGATCAACACCAGTCGCGGTCCGGTGGTCGACGAACGAGCGCTCGCGAAGGCGCTCCAGGAGGGCCAGATCGGTGGTGCGGCCCTGGACGTCTTCGAGCGCGAGCCGGAGGTGGAGCCGGCGCTGCTGGACCTCGACAATGTCGTGGTGGTCCCGCACCTGGGCTCGGCGACCACCGAAACCCGGACCGCGATGGCCGAACTCGCCGCCCGCAACGTCGCTGCGGTCCTCACCGGCGCTGAGCCTCCGACCCAGGTCCGGCCGTAACACGATCAGTTCGAGATGTGGGGCCCCCAGCCGAGTTGTTCGGCTGCGGGCCCCCTCGCGCTTTACTCGTTCGGGGCCTGGTTGGGGCGCCGGCGGGCGGGTGCGTCGCCCGATGGTGCTTTTCGCCTGGCGCGGCCGACCGGGTGCTGGGCTGGGGGAGCGGGGCCGGTAACCTGACGACGATCAACGGACCGAGGTCTTGGCCCCGGTCCCACCGACATGACGTGGACATACGGGAGGGCACGTGACGCCCACGCAGATCGCCGCGCTGATCGCCGCCGGAGCGTTCGTGCTGCTGGTCGTGCTGCTGGCGATCCCGCTGATCAAGCTCGGCCGCACGCTGGACGAGGCGACCATCGCGATCCGCAAGGCGCACGAGAACTCCGATCCGCTGTTCACCGGGGCGAACTCGACCATCACTCACGTCAACACCCAGCTGGAGCGGGTCGACGGGATCACCGCCAACGCCAAGACGATCAGCGGCAACGTATCGGCATTGTCCTCGCTGTTCACGGCTACACTGGGTGGTCCGTTGGTGAAGACGGCGGCGTTCTCCTACGGAGTCAGCAAGGCGCTGCGGGCCCGCCGGAAGCGGCGGCAGGAGCCCGCCGGCCGGCACTTCCGCCGCAAGGGCAAAGGGGGGCGCAAGTGAGGCGCCTGTTCTGGTTCGGCGCCGGGGTCGCGGCCGGGGTCGCGTTGACGCGCAAGCTCAACGAGACCGCCCGGAAGGCGACCCCGAGCGGCATGGCCGAGCAGCTGGGCGGCGCGGTCCGGGAACTCGCCGGAGCCGTCGGCTCGTTCGGCGCCGAGGTCCGCGCGGGCATGCAGGAGCGGGAGCAGGAACTGCACGACGTGGTGGAGCGCGGCAGCGCCTCGGACACGGTGCAGTTCCGCCGGATCGACGTGGACTCCGGCGCGGGCATGGTCAACGGTCGGCGAGCTCGCCGGGCGGGCCGCTGACGTCGGCGCTCCGCGCCGCCAGCCGCCCGCCGACCCCACCAGCCGTGTCCGTCACCCGAATTTCCTGAGGAACCACCGTGCAGACCCACGAGATCAACAACCGGTTCACCGAGCACTTCCGCAGCCGCGGCCACACCGTTGTGCCCAGCGCGTCGCTGATCCTCGACGACCCGACGCTGCTGTTCGTCAACGCCGGCATGGTGCAGTTCAAGCCCTACTTCCTGGGTGAGGCCCCGGCGCCCTACCCGCGGGCCACCAGCATCCAGAAGTGCGTGCGCACCGGCGACATCGACGAGGTCGGCAAGACCACCCGGCACAACACGTTCTTCCAGATGGCCGGCAACTTCTCCTTCGGCGACTACTTCAAGGAAGGCGCCATGCAGCACGCCTGGGAGCTGCTCACCGGTTCCCAGGCCGACGGCGGCTACGGCTTCGACCCGGAGCGGCTGTGGGTGACCGTCTACGAGAAGGACGACGAAGCCGCTCAGCTGTGGCAGAAGGTCGCCGGCGTCCCCGCCGAGCGGATCCAGGCCCGCGACGGCAAGGACAACTATTGGGACATGGGCGTGCCCGGTCCCGGTGGCCCGTGCTCGGAGATCTACTACGACCGCGGTCCGAAGTACGGCCGCGAGGGCGGACCGGTCGCCGACGAGGACCGCTACATCGAGATCTGGAACCTGGTGTTCATGCAGGACATCAGGGGTGAGCAGTCGCCGAAGCTGGGGCACCCGCCGATCGGTTCGCTGCCGACCAAGAACATCGACACCGGCATGGGCGTCGAGCGCGTCGCGTGCCTGCTGCAGGGCGTGGAAAACGTCTACGAGACCGACCTGGTCCGCCCGGTGATCGCCAAGGCCGAGGAGCTCTCCGGCCGCCGCTACGGCGCGAACCACGAGGACGACGTGCGCTTCCGCGTCATCGCCGACCACGCCCGCTCCGGCGTGATGCTCGTCGGCGACGGCGTCACCCCCGGCAACGAGGCCCGCGGCTACGTGCTGCGGCGCTTGCTGCGCCGGATCATCCGCTCCACCCGCCTGCTGGGCGTGCAGGAGCCGGTGCTCGGCGAGTTCAGCAAGGTCGTGCGCGACGCGATGGCACCGAGCTACCCCGAGCTGGTCACCGAGTTCGACCGCATCGACTCGGTGATGCGCAACGAGGAAGAGGCCTTCCTGACCACCCTGACCGCCGGCTCGAAGATCTTCGACTCGGCGGTGGCCGACACCAAGAAGGCCGGTGGCAAGCAGTTGGCCGGGGAGAAGGCCTTCCAGCTGCACGACACCTACGGGTTCCCGATCGACCTGACCCTGGAGATGGCTTCCGAGCAGGGCCTGGCCGTCGATGAGCAGGGCTTCCGGAACCTGATGTCCGAGCAGCGCCGCCGGGCCAAGGAGGACGCCAAGGCCCGCAAGACCGGCCACGGCGACCTGTCGACCTACCGGACCCTGCTCGACCAGCACGGCACCACCGATTTCATCGGCTACACCGACCTGCAGTCGCACAGCCGCGTGCTGGGCCTGCTGGTCGACGGGCAGCCGGTGAAGTCCGCCGCCGCGGGCACCGAGGTCGAGCTGGTCCTGGACCGCACCCCGTTCTACGCCGAGGGCGGTGGCCAGATCGCCGACACCGGTCGGCTGGTCGGTCCCGGTGTGGCCGTCGAAGTGCACGACGTGCAGCGCGCGGTGCCGGGCCTGTTCGTGCACCGCGCCAAGGTCGTCGAAGGCGAGCTCGGCGTGGACACCACGCTCGAAGCCGCCGTCGACGTCGCGCGCCGCCACGCCATCGAGCGCTCGCACTCCGCCACCCACCTCGTGCACGCGGCGGTGCGCAGCGCCTACGGCAGGCGCGCCGCGCAGGCCGGTTCGCTGAACTCGCCGGGCCGGATGCGCTTCGACTTCACCGCCCCGACGGCCGTGTCCTCGAGCGTGCTCACCGGGGTGGAGGAAGAGGTCAACGACTACTTGCAGAGCGACGTCGAGGTGCAGTCCTACACCACGACGATGGACCGGGCCATGCAGCTCGGCGCCATCGCGCTGTTCGGCGAGAAGTACGGCGACCAGGTCCGGGTCGTCGACATGGGCGACTACTCCCGCGAGCTGTGCGGTGGCACCCACGTGCCGCGCATCGGCCGCCTCGGCGTGGTCAAGCTGGTGGCCGACTCCTCGGTGGGCTCCGGTGTGCACCGAGTCGAAGCGCTGGTCGGCATGGACGCGATGCGCCACATCAGCAAGGAACACCTGCTGGTCAGCCAGCTTGCCGAGCAGTTCAAGGTGCCCGCCGACGAGCTGCCGGAACGCATCCAGGGCGTCGTGTCCCGGCTGCGCAGCGCGGAGAAGGAGCTGCAGCAGCTGCGCATCGCCCAGATCCTGCAGTCCGCCGGCGAGCTCGCCGACAAGGGCACCGACGTGCACGGCGTGACGCTGGTCGCCGAGCAGGTGCCGGACGGCGTGGACGGCAACGCGCTGCGCGCGCTGGCTGGCGAGATCCGCGGCCGGCTCGGCTCCCGCCCCTCCGTGGTGGCGCTGTTCGCCGCTGACGAGGGCAAGGTCAGTTTCGTGGTCGGCGTCAACGACGCGGCCCGCGACAAGGGCATCGCCGCGGGCAAGCTGGTGCCCGGCTTCGCGGCCGAGGTCGGCGGGCGCGGCGGCGGCAAGCCGGACATGGCGCAGGGCGGCGGCTCGAACCCGGCCGGGATCACGGCGGCGATCGAGGCGCTGCGCAAGGCTCTGGACCAGGTGGTGGCTGGCGGGTGACCGAGCACCGGCAGGCGGATCCCGGAGCGGGGCGTCGGTTAGGCGTCGATGTCGGCGCGGTCCGGGTCGGAGTCGCACTCAGCGACCCCGCGCCGATGCTGGCGACCCCGCTGGTCACCTTGCAGCGGGATGCCACCGGCGGCAGCGATCTCGCGCAGCTGGCCGAGCTCGTCGCCGAGCACGAGGTGGTGGAAGTCGTGGTCGGTCTGCCGAAGACGTTGGCGGGCCGGCACGGAACTGCAGCGGAAACGGCGCAGGCCTACGGGGCGGCGCTCGCGGAACGGATCGCACCGGTGCCGGTGCGGTTCGCCGACGAGCGGCTGACCACCGTGACGGCCAGCCGGATGCTGTCGCAACGCGGCGTGCGGGGGAAGAAGCAGCGCGCCGTGGTCGATCAGGCGGCGGCGGTGGAGATCCTGCAGGCATTCCTTGACAGTCGGGGGAAGACACGAGAGGACCTTTCGTGACCGACGATCTTGGACTGTTCGCGGACGAGCCCGGCGAGCGGCGGCGGGCCGCCGCAAGCGCCGCCGGATCGTGACGGCGGTGGCGAGCTTGTTCGTGCTGCTGCTGGTCGGCGTCGGCGTGCTCTACGGGGCCAGTCAGATCATGCAGATCGGTTCCTACGAGAACTACGAGGGCGAGGGCACCGGCGACATCGTCGTCGAGATCAAGCCCGGTGACACCGTCAGCGCCATCGGTCGCACCCTCGCCGAGAGGGACGTGGTGGCCAGCACCAAGGCGTTCACCAAGGCCGCCGAGGAGAACCGGCAGATCAACAGCATCCAGCCGGGCTACTACCTGATGCGCAACAAGATGTCCGGCGAGGCAGCCGTCGCGCACATCCTGTCGGCGGCCGCGAAGGTGGGCCGGGTTGACATCCGCGCCGGCATGCGGCTGGAGGACCAACTGGCGCCGGACAACGGGCACACCCCGGGCATCCTGACCCGGCTCGCCGAGGCCACCTGCGCCGGGGCAAACCCCACCTGCGTCACCGCCGAGGAGATGCAACGGGTCGCCGCGACCGCCGACCTGGCCTCGCTCGGCGTGCCGCAGTGGGCGCTCGCGGACGCCTCCAAGGCCGAGCCGAATCGGCGGCTGGAGGGCCTGATCCAGCCCGGTCTCTACGACGTGAAGCCGGGCGAGACCGCCGAGAACGTGCTGCGTGACGTGGCCACCCGGTCCGCAGCGCAGCTTGAGATCGCGGGGTTGCCGCAGGCGGCCGAGGGCACCGGGTACAGCCCGTACGAGCTACTCAAGATCGCTTCGCTGGTGCAGAGCGAGGGCATCGCCAAGGACTTCGGGCAGATCTCGCGGGTGATCCACAACCGGTTGACCCACCCGGTCATGCACCTCCAGCTCGACTCCACGATCAACTACCCGCTGGACAAACCGTCCCTGCTGACCAGGCCCGAGGACCGTGGGATCGATGGGCCGTACAACACGTACCGGAACTACGGCCTGCCGCCCACGCCGATCTCGGCTGTCAGCAAGGAAGCCCTGCAGGCAGCGGAGAAACCCGCTGACGGCACTTGGAAGTTCTTCGTGAAGTGCTACCCGGACGGCACCTCCTGCTTCGCCGACACCCAGGCGCAGCACGACGCCTACATCAACGAGGCAAGGGCACGTGGCGCGTTCTGAGCCCCGCCGGGCAGCGGTGCTCGGCTCACCGATCGAGCACTCGCTGTCGCCGGTGCTGCACGGTGCCGCATACGCCGCGCTCGGCCTGCACAGCTGGACCTACGAGCGGGTCGAGGCCGACGCGGACCGGCTCGTCGAGTTCGTCGCCGGGCTCGGCCCGGAATGGGCCGGGCTATCGGTCACCATGCCCGGCAAGCGAGCGGCGCTGGGCGTCGCGACCGAGGTCAGCGAGCGGGCCGCAGCGGTCGGCGCGGCGAACACCCTGGTGCACCAGGCCGACGGCAGCTGGGCCGCAGACTGCACCGACGTCGACGGAGTCGTCGGAGCGCTGCGCAGTGCGGGCGGATTCACCACCGGCCACAGCGGTCTGATCCTGGGAGCCGGCGGCACCGCCGCCGCGACCCTGGCCGCGTTCGCGGAGCTCGGGCTGAGCGAAGCGACGCTCGCGGTGCGCGAGCCCGCGCGAGCGCGCGACGCGGCCGAGACCGCGGAGCGGGTCGGCCTGCGAGTGCGCGTCGAGCGGCTGGACAGCGTCGCGCTCGCGGACGCCGCGGCAGCGGCGGACGTCGTGGTGTCGACGCTCCCGGCAGGGGCGTTGGACGCGCAGGCGGCGGAGCTTGCGACGGCGGGTTGCGTGTTGGACGTCGTCTACCACCCGTGGCCGACGCCGCTGGCCGCTGCGGTGACCGCGGCGGGCGGGCGGATCGCCACTGGACTGGACATGCTGCTGCACCAGGCGTTCGGCCAGGTCGAGCAGTTCACCGGGCTACCGGCGCCGCGCGAAGCCATGCGCGATGCCCTCGCCGAAGCGACGGGAAACGAGCTCCCGCTCCCGCTCTGACCGCAATCTCAATGGAAATTGCGGACTACGTCGAACGGCCCCTCCCCACATTGCGGCGGGTTCTCGGGGCCGTTCGCGTTGTTCCGGTCAGTTGTGGTCGAGGTCCGAGGCGACCAGCTGGGCGAGGTGGTCCAGCGCCGCCTCCGCGCCTTCTCCCTCGGCCGCCAGCACCACCTCGTCGCCGTGGCCCGCGCCCAGGGTCATCAGTCCGAGGATGCTGCCCGCCTCCACCGGATCAGTGTCGTCCTTACGGATCGTGATCTTCACGGGCTGCGCCGCGGCGGCTTTGGCCACTAGTGCCGCCGGCCGCGCGTGCAGCCCAACCTTGCTTGCTACGGTGACCCGTCGCTCGAACATGATTCTCCGTTCGTCGGGGGAATGGGAAACGATCGCCGGGGTCAGCTCCTGTCGGGGCCCGGCTTGGCGTCCCCACCTGCATTATCCGCGCCCACCTCGGCGTTTTCCGTGTCGTCCTCGTCACGGCCCGGGGTGCGCAGGTTCCACTTCGTGATCACGAACCGGAACACGAAGTAGTAGATGACCGCGTAGCCCAGGCCGATCGGGATCAGCCACAGCGAGTTCTGCGAGATACCGAAGTTGAGCACGTAGTCGATGGCGCCTGCGGAAAACCCGAACCCGCTGTGGATGTCCAGCGCGTTGACCAGCGCCATCGAGGTGCCGGTGAGCACCGCGTGGACCAGCAGCAGCGGCCAGGCCACGAAGATGAACGAGAACTCCAGCGGCTCGGTGATGCCGGTGATGAACGCGGTCAGCGCCACCGAGATCATCACGCCGCCGACGATCTTGCGCTGCGACGGCTTCGCGCACTGCCAGATGGCCAGCGCCGCGGCGGGCAGGGCAAACATGAAGATCGGGAAGAAGCCGGTCATGAAGGTGCCCGCGGTCGGGTCACCTGCGAAGAACCGGGCGATGTCGCCCTTCTCACCGTGGTAGTCGCCGAAGAGGAACCAGACCACGTTGTTCGGGATGTGGTGCAGGCCGAACGGCAGCAGCAGCCGGTTGATCACGCCGTAGATGCCGCCGCCGAGCACCGCGTTCTGGGTGACCGCGTCGCTGAAGGCCGTCAGACCGGCGTCGAAGACCGGGAACACCAGGCCCAGGACCACGCCAGCGATCACCATAGCGAAGGCGGTGATGATCGGCACGAAGCGCCGTCCGCCGAAGAAGCCCAGGTAGGCGGGCAGCTTGATGCGGTGGTACCGCTGCCACAGCCAGGCGGCGGTCAACCCGGCGATGATGCCGCCGAGCACGCCGTACGGGCCCTTGTTGAACGCCTTGTCCGACTCGGTGCCGGTGATCTCCCAGAGCACGCCGGAGAGCACCAGGTAGCCCACCGCGCCGGCCAGCGCCGTTGAGCCGTCGGCCTTCTTCGCGAAACCGATCGCCACACCGATGGCGAACAGCAGCGGTAGGTAGTTGAACAGCGCGTTACCGGCCGAGCCGATCACCCCGGCCACGGGCTGCATCCAGGGCAGCACCGCACCGAGCCCCTCCTTGCCGAGCAGGTCGTCCTGGCCGAGGCGCATCAGCAGCGCGGCGGCGGGCAGGACGGCGATCGGCAGCATCAGGCTCCGGCCGAGCCGTTGCAGCAGGGCGAAACCCTTCCTGTTGCCGCTCGCCGTGGTGGCGCTGGCACTCATCGGTTACCTCCTGTGTCGTGGAGACCGGGTTGTCGGGCGGGATGTTGGCGTCCGGTCGGCCGGGTGGGCCGCCTGGACGGGCGGTGGTGGCCGGAGCCGCTCGGGTTGCGGTCCAGCTGCATGGTCACCTGGTACAGATCGCCGCGATACCAGGAAGTCATGTCCTCGATCGGCCGGCCCTGCGCCGTGGAGATCCGGCGGAACACCAGGACCGGGCTGCCGGTGCGGACCCCGAGCAGCCGCGCGGTTTCGGCGTCGGCGCCCTCGGCGAGCACGGTCTGCGTGCCGTTTTCCAGCTGCACCTCGTAGTTGCGGGCCAGTAGGGTGTACATCGAATCGGTCAGGTCGTGGTCGAGCAGGCCGGGCAGCGGCCCGGCGTGGTACCAGCCGCGTTCCACTGCCATCGGCGCACCATCGGCCTTGCGCAGCCGACATAGCCAGTACGCGTGCTGGTCGGGCCGGAGGTCGAGCGCTTCGGCGGTGGCGGTCGGCGGGACCGCCTCCGCCGCATCGAGCAGCACCGTCTCCGGCTGCATGCCGCGGCGGCGCATTTCCTCGGTGAACGAGGCGAGGTGCAGTTGGGAGTCCACCCGGGGCCGGGTGGTGAAGGTGCCCTTGCCGCGGACCCGCACCAGCAGGCCCTCGGCGACGAGCTGTCCAACCGCCTCGCGGACGGTGAGCCGGGACACGCCGTAGCGCACCGCGAGGTCGCGTTCGGACGGCACCGGCGAACCTGGCAGCAGTTCCTCGCTCGCCAGCTCGCGCAGGATCTCGCGCAGCTGGGCGTGCTTCGGCGTCGGGCCGTCGCGCAGCACGTCAGCCGTTCCTGGGCGGGAACAGCCGTCTGCGGTTCGCCGTGCGGCCACGCTGCCTCCATCGGTCTTGCGGGACATCGACGTCCGGTGCCCCCGTGGACACTTGGCACCGGTCGAACGCGGGCGGATCGGATCCGGTGCTGTTCACCGGTCCTACCGGGTTGGTACTGTCCGGTCTAAACCAGTCGGTTGCGAACAATGCACTTTCATGCGATCGGGTGTCAAGACGGGTCGCGATTCGTTGCCGCATCGACACCCGGTGGCGCAAGATCGTCTCGGCGCGGTGCGCAACGCCTGCGTCGTAGGAGGACGAAGGGAGCACGGGGTGGCTCAGGACAAGGCCGCGGCAATCCTGGCCGCACTTGGCGGCGGGGACAACGTGGTGGAGATCGAGCCGTGCATCACGCGGCTGCGCTGCGAACTCGAGGACGGTTCCAAGATCGACGAAGCTGCGCTGAAGGCCGCCGGGGCGCACGGGGTGATGGTGCAGGGCTCGGTCGTGCAGGTCGTGGTGGGCCCGGAAGCGGACACCCTGGCCGAGGACATCGAGGACCTGCGGTGAGCACCGAGGTTGGCAGTCCGGTGGCGGGCCTGGCCACCGCGATCAGCGAGGTGCCCGACCCGGTGTTCTCGCAGGTCATGGTGGGTCCGGGCGTGGCGGTGCAGCCGTCCGGCGGGCGGGCCGACGCGGTCGCGCCGGTAGCCGGCACGGTCGCGACCCTGCACCCGCACGCTTTCGTCATCGCCTCGCCCGGCGGCGCCGCGATCCTGGTGCACCTGGGCATCGACACGGTGAAGCTCAAGGGCGAGGGCTTCGAGCTGCACGTGGCGAAGGGCGACGTCGTCGAGGCGGGCCAGCGCATCGTCACCTGGGATCAGTCCGAGGTGGAGTCGCACGGCTACTCGTCGATCTGCCCGGTCGTCGCCCTGGACGTCGCGCCGGACGCCCTGACCGATGTCCGCGAGGACGGTCAGGTCGTCGCGGGCGACCTGCTGTTCGCGGTGGGGGCTTGAAGTCCGGGGCGTGGATGTCGCGCGCCTGATTTTGAAGCGAACGGCCCGTTCGCCTCGTTAGAGGAGGTGAACAGGCCGTTCGCTCCTTCCTCGGCTGGAAATGGGGTGGGCGAACGGCCCGTTCGTCTCATTAGGCGGCGTGAACAGGCCGTTCGCTCCGCCCTCCGCCGGCGCCCAGGAGTTCTGGGGTTGCGCACCTGCCGCCCGATCCGGGCATGCCTCCCGACACGCGCAGCTTCGCGGATCGGCTGCCCGGGGCTCCGGGACGTCGCGGCGATGCTGGTGCGATGGTCGTGTTGATCGGGATCGCTGGTGGTGCAGCGGGTTTCGCGGCGGGTCGGCTGGGTCGGCTCGCGCTCTGCTCGATGCGCAGGGGAGTTCGGCCGCCTCGGATGTGGTGCGAGGTGGCGGTGGGCCTGCTGTGGGTGGTGGTGTTCGTCCGCGTGGTGACCGGGATGCCGTTGTGGTGGGCGGCGATCCCGTTGGCGCTCGGCTGGTTCGCGGTGTTGCTGACGGTGTGCGACGTGCTGGCCGAGCGGCTCCCGGATGTGCTGACGCTGCCCGCATATCCGGTAGCGGCGGTGTTGTTGACCGTCGCGGCGCTGCACAGGGCGGATGTGCTGCTCGGTGCCGTTGCCGGTGTGGTGGTCTTCGCCGGGACGTATCTGTTGGTGCGCGTGGTGTCGCCGGGTGCGATGGGCCCGGGCGATGTGAAGTTGGCGGGCAGCCTCGGTGCCGTGGTGGGCGCGGTGTCGCTGTCGGCGGTGCTGTTCGTGATGGCCGCCGCGGCGGCGTTGACACTGGTGGCGGCGTTGTGGACGCGACTGGGCGGCGTCCCGCACGGCCCCGCCATGCTCGCCCCGGCCTGGCTCGTCACGGCCTTCGCGCCGTGGCCCTAGGCGCGGCGATCCCGAACGGCGTTTCTTTTGCTGCTGGTCCGGCCCGCGTCCCGGGAGGTACCGGGTCGCGTGATGGGTGAGGGGCACCCTTGGGTGGTACAGCCGCTCAAGGGTGCCCCTCACCTCGGATGAAAGCGCGGGGCAGGACCCCCGGCCGGGTTCACCTGGGACCGAACGTGGCAGGATCTATAGCTGTGCTGCGTTGGATGACCGCTGGAGAATCGCATGGTCCCGCCCTGGTGGCGGTGCTGGAAGGCATGGTGGCCGGGGTCGAGGTGACCTCCGTCGACATCGCGACCCAGTTGGAGCGGCGCAAGCTCGGTTTCGGGCGCAGCCCGCGGATGAACTTCGAGGCCGATGAGCTGGAGTTGATCGGCGGCATCCGGCACGGCCGGACCCAGGGCGGCCCGATCGCGATCCGCATCGGCAACACCGAGTGGCCCAAGTGGGAGCAGGTGATGGCCGCCGATCCGGTCGACGAGGACGTGCTGTCGTCGCTGGCCCGCAACGCGCCGCTGACCCGTCCCCGGCCCGGGCACGCCGACCTCGCCGGGATGCAGAAGTACGGCTTCGAAGAGGCCCGGCCGGTGCTGGAGCGCGCGAGCGCCCGCGAGACCGCCGCCCGCGTCGCCGTCGGCACGGTCGCCCGGCAGTTCCTGCGGCAGCTGCTCGGGGTCGAGATCGTCAGCCACGTCATCAGCCTGGGCGGCGTCGACGCCACGCACGACGTGCTGCCCGGCCCGGACGACCTGGGCACCATCGACGACAACCCGGTGCGCGCCTTCGGCGACGAGGCGACCGAGAAGATGATGGCCGAGGTCGACGAGGCCAAGAAGGACGGCGACACCCTCGGCGGGGTCGTCGAGGTCATCGCCTACGGGCTGCCCCCGGGCATCGGCTCCCACGTGCACTGGGACCGCAAGCTCGACGCGCGGCTGGCCGGTGCGCTGATGAGCATCCAGGCGATCAAGGGCGTCGAGATCGGCGAGGGCTTCGCCAATGCGCACCGGCGCGGCAGCGCGGCGCACGACGAGATCTACCCGGACCAGGGCGCCAAGTGGGTGCGGCGGGGCAGCAACCGGGCGGGCGGCCTGGAAGGCGGCATCACCAACGGCGAGCCGCTGATCGTCCGCGCCGCGAAGAAGCCGATCTCCAGCCTGCCGCGCGCACTGGCCACTGTGGACATGGTGACCGGCGAACCGGCGCAGGCGATGCACCAGCGCTCCGACATCACGGCCGTGCCGCGCGCCGCCGTGGTGGCCGAGACGATGGTCGCGCTGGTCCTCGCGGAGGCCGCGCTGGAGAAGTTCGGCGGCGACTCGCTGCCGGAGACCCGGCGCAACGTCGAGGGCTACCTCGCCTTGCTGCGCGAGCGCGCCGAGAAACGGCAGGTGCGGTGATGGGCCCGCGCGCGGTGGTGATCGGCCCGCCGGGAGCGGGCAAGACGACGATCGGCCGGTTGCTGGCGCAGCGCCTCGACATAGCGTTCCGGGACACCGACGACGACATCGTGCAGACCGCGGGTCGGCCCATCGCCGACATCTTCGCCAATGACGGCGAGCCGGCGTTCCGGGCAATGGAGGAGGACGCGGTCGCCGTGGCGCTGCGCGAACACGACGGTGTTCTGGCGCTCGGCGGCGGCTCGGTGCTGTCGGAACGCACCCGCGAACGACTGGCCGGGCACCCGGTGGTTTTCCTGTCGGTGGGGCTGGCCGAAGGCGCTCGGCGCGCCGGGCTGTCCACGGCTCGACCGCTGCTGGCCGGGGTGAACCCCCGCGCCACCTTCAAGGCGCTGCTGGACGCGAGGCTGCCTATCTACCGCTCGGTGGCCGCTGTCGAGATCGTCACCGACCACGTGGCGATCACCGAGGTCGTGGAGCAGGTCGTCGCCGCGCTGTCCGCGCGCAGCACGGCGTCCAGCTGATCATGACGGTCGGGAGTGGGATGCTTCCAACCGCACCCACCGCCGGGCCAGGGGTGGGGCCAAGCCGAGAACTCGCTCAGCCGAAGGGACGATGATGACCGAACCGGTGCGGATCAGGGTGGCCAGCCAGCAGCCCTACGATGTGGTGGTCGGCCGGGGACTGCTCGGCGAGCTCGTCGACTTCCTGCGCGACGCATCGGTGGTGGCGCTGGTGCACCAGCCCACCATCACCAGCACCGTGGAGGCGGTCCGCGAGGAGCTGACCTCGGCCGGGGTGGACGCGCACCGGGTGGAGATCCCGGACGCCGAGGACGGCAAGAGCCTGCAGGTCGCCGGGTTCTGCTGGGAGGTCCTGGGCAAGATCGGCATGGACCGCAACGGCGTGGTGGTGTCCTTCGGCGGCGGCGCGGTCACCGACGTCGCCGGTTTCGTCGCCGGGACGTGGATGCGCGGGGTCCGCGTGGTGCACGTGCCGACCACGCTGCTGGGCATGGTGGACGCCGCGGTCGGCGGCAAGACCGGCATCAACACCGACGCGGGAAAGAACCTGGTCGGGCTGTTCCACGAGCCGAGCCTGGTGCTGGCCGACCTGGCGACGTTGGAGGGGCTGCCGCGCAACGAGCTCGTCGCCGGCATGGCCGAGATCGTCAAGGCGGGCTTCATCGCCGACCCGGAGATCCTGCGGCTCATCGAGGCCGACCCGGCGGCAGCGACCGATCCGGCCGGTGACGTGCTGGGCGAGCTGGTGCGCCGGTCGATCCAGGTCAAGGCCGACGTGGTCGCCGCGGACCTGAAGGAATCGCATCTGCGCGAGGTGCTCAACTACGGCCACACGCTGGCCCACGCCATCGAGCGCCGGGAGCGCTACCGCTGGCGGCATGGCGCGGCGGTCAGCGTCGGGCTGGTGTTCGCCGCGGAGCTGGCGCGGCTGGCCGGGCGGCTGGACGACGACACCGCCGACCGGCACAAGCGGGTCCTCGACCTGCTGGGCCTGCCGACCAGCTACGACCCGGACGCGCTCGGCCAGCTGCTGGAGGCGATGCGGGTGGACAAGAAGACCCGCTCCGGGGTGCTGCGGTTCGTGGTCCTGGACGGCCTGGCCAAGCCCGGTCGCCTGGAGGGACCGGACCCGTCGCTGATCGCCGCCGCGTACTCGGCGGTCACCGGCGGCGGGGCCAAGTCGGGTTCGGAGGTGTTGCTGTGAAGGTCCTCGTCCTCAACGGGCCGAACCTCGGTCGCCTGGGCAAGCGCGAGCCCTCGGTCTACGGCAGCACCACCTACGCCGACCTGGTGGGGATGTGCGAGCGCGCCGGCAAGGAGCTGGGCGTCGAGGTGGAGGTCCGGCAGACCGACCACGAGGGCGAGATGGTCCAGTGGCTGCACGAGGCCGCCGACCAGCGGTGGCCGGTGGTGCTCAACGCGGGCGCGTGGACGCACTACTCCATCGCGGTGCGCGACGCGGCGGCGCAGCTCGAAGCGGACCTGATCGAGCTGCACATCTCCAACGTGCACAAGCGCGAGGAGTTCCGGCACACCAGTTACCTGTCCGACGTCTCGACCGCGGTCATCGCCGGCCTCGGCGTCGAGGGCTATCCGCTGGCGATCCGGTGGCTGGCCGACAAGTCACGCAGCTAGTTCCCTTTCCGGGCCGTGAGTCTTTTGGGGCGCCGTAGAGGCTGTTTCCATTCTCGTCCTGCGTGGCGGTGCGGGTGGCGGAACCTCAGCCGCCGTCTGGACTACGGGATACCCGACTCATGAAGATCAATTCACCGCGTCGGGGACTGTCCTCGCCGAAAACCCCGACGGGGTGGGCACAGCCTGAGAACCCGCGGCGGTACGAGTTGCGAGGGTGGGCTAAGCGGTTTCGCCGCTTGAAAGGCATGAGCCCCCCGCCCTACCGCACTCCGGACGATCACTTCCAAAGCAGCCTCTACAGCAACCCAGCAGGCTCAGGGCCACATGCCCAGCGGCAATACACCGCTACTGTAGTGAGTCCTGCGGCCCGCGCGTTGCAAGTAAATTGGGCGGAGGTGTCCTTCACCTCGGTGTTGGCGCGGGTCTGGGGGGAGCATCGGTGAGGGATCGGATTCCGTTGCGGCGATTGGCCGGGTTGGCCGTGGTGGTGCTGCTGGCCGGGTGTTCGCCGGTCGAGGGCACGCCCGGGCCCCAGCCGCAGCCCGAGCAGCCGGTTGAGCAGCCCAAGGCACCGATCGCGCTGGGCGTCGGTGGCGCGCGGGGCAGCGCCGGGGTGGTGGTCGCCGGCGGGTTGCCCGCGCCCTACAACTACGGGCCGACGGTGCTGCAGGACGGCGGGCAGTACCGCACCTGGTGGTGCAGCCAGCTGCCCGGGATCGGCCCGCCGGGCGACGACATCCTGACGGCCGCGTCGGGCAGCCCCGACGGGCCCTTCACCGCTGCCGGTGGCGCTCCTGCGGTGCCCACCTTCAGCGGCCAACCCGGCGGGTTCGACGGCATGCACACCTGCGACCCGTCGGTGTCGAAAGTGGACGGTCGCTACTACCTTTACTACACGGGCGCGGCCGGGGATCACGCGCACGGCAACGCCATCGGCGTCGCCAGCAGCCCCGACGGCCTCGCCTGGCGGCGGGAGGCCGGCGGCCGCCCGATCGTCACGGCTTCCGGCGAGGTGAACCGGGAGAACGTCTACGGTGCGGGCCAGCCCTCCGCGCTGTACCTGGACGGCTGGTTCTACCTGATGTTCACCGACACCACTGCTTCCGGGGCGGGCTGGAACGGTGCTGGCCAGTTCGTGCTCCGTGCGCGCAATCCCGAGTTCACCGAACAGCCGCAGGCCTTGACCGAGAAGGGTTTCGACGCCGTGGGCACCAAGCGGTCACGTTCGGTGGTGGACGCGTTCAGCGCAGACTGGATGTGGGTTCCGGCGCTCGACGCGTTCGCGATCGCCCACCAGACCGCGACGGGCACCACGATCACCTTCTGGGACCGGGATTTCACCCGCCACCCCTACCTGCCGGTGGTCGTGCCCGGCCCCTGGCAGGAAGGCCCAGGTCTCGTCCGCGGCCCCGAGGGGCACGCGCCGGTGTCCACAGCGGATCCTTGCGGGACGGTTCCGGTGGACCTTCTCCGCGCCACCGCGTTGTTCCCGGCTCCGACCGACATCCGCCACTTCGGCGTCGACGTCACCGGGGCCGACGGGTGCCGGACGCCCCAGCAGGTGGTGGCGGTCCTCGACGGCTTCGCGGTGCCATCTCCGGCTCGCACGGTCGATGTGGTGCGCAACGGGCAGCGGGTCCGCGTCGAGCGCCGCTCCGTCGCGGCGCAATTGGTCACCAGGGTTCTCGACGTGAGGGTGCCCGCGCTGGACGGGCTCCCGGTCGCCGGCACCATCCTCGCCGCGGCGCCCGCGATGCGATCCCCGCAGGGGATGGTCGGCCTGCTCGACGACAACGGTCAACTGTGGACGGTGAGCGCGGCGGCCGCCGTCGCCAACGGTTCGACGATCGCCGACGTCTCCCAGCAGCAGTGGGACGCGCACGCCTCGGCCGGTGACCTCCGCCGCTGATCAGCGCTCGGCTGCCGGGCAGGTTCCGCGCGGATTCCCCGGTGTGGCTGCACTTCCCGGGCGGAGGCGGCTACGGCCGCCCGGAGGCCCACCCGGAGGCCCACCCCGTGGCCGGGTCCTTGACGATGTCGTCAACGGCTACGTGAGCATCGACGCCGCCCGCGACCACCGGGTTCGAGGGTGGTCGCCGGTTCCTTCGAACCGTCCCGCTCGGCTGCCATAGCGCCCAAGAACGATCACGGCACCCGCGCAACCAGGTCACGCGGTCCGGCGGAAGGTTCGGCGGTAGGCGGCGGGGCTGGTGCCGAGCCGCAGGCGCAGGTGCTTTCGCAGCGATGCCGCGGTGTTCAGCCCGGACTGCTCCGCGACCGCGTCGATCGGCAGGTCGGTCGCCTCCAGGAGGTGGCGGGCGCGTTCGATGCGTTGCTGCAGCAGCCAGTCCAGCGGGCTGGTGCCGGTCTCCTCCCGGAACCTGCGGGTGAAGGTGCGCACGCTCATCCCGGCCTGGACCGCCACGTCGTCCAGGGTGAGGGGCTCGGCGAGGCGTTCGAGCATCCACGCGCGCGTCGGTGCGGTGCCGTTGCCGCCGGTTTCCGGCAGCGGCCGCTCGATGAACTGGGACTGGCCGCCGTCCCGCCACGGTGGCACGACGCTGGACCGGGCCGCGTGGTTGGCGACCTCGCTGCCGTGGTCGCGGCGGATCACGTGCAGGCACAGGTCGATCCCGGCGGCCACCCCGGCCGAGGTCAGCAGGTCGCCGTCGTCGACGAACAGGACGTCCGGGCGCAGCCGCACCTGCGGGTAAAGCCGCTGGAACCGCTGGACGTGCGCCCAGTGCGTGGTCGCCGGGCGCTCGTCCAGCAGCCCGGCCGCGGCGAGCACGAAGGCTCCGGTGCAGATCGACATGATCCGAGTGCCGCGCGGCAGCCCGGCCAGGTAGTCCGCCAGCTCCGCGTCGATGCTGCCGTCGGTGCACGGCCCCGCGACGTAGGTGCCCGGGATGATCAGCGTGTCCGGCGCGGTCAGGAAGTCCGGGCTGGCCCCGGGCAGGATGGAGAACCCCTTGGTGGTGCGGATCGGGCCGCCGTCGAGGCTGCCGACCTGCACGTCGTAGAACGGCTCGCCGTCCTCGTCGCGGGCGCCGGCGAATATCTGCGAGGGGATCGCCAGGTCGAAGCCGACGACGTCGGGGATGCCGAGCACGGCGATCCGGTGCGGGATGGAGGGCATGGCCGAATCTTCTCACATCTTGTCCCTCCGGCCACTGGTTCCGGGCGGCGGACTCGGCGAGGCTGGCAGGGTGATCACCACTGGGACCGCGCGACGCGTCCACCCCGCCTGGTGGGTGGCGGGCGTCGCATTCATCGCCCTGCTCGGGGCCGCCGCCTTCCGGTCGATGCCCGGCGTCTTCATGAATCCGCTGCACCAGGAGTTCGGCTGGCCGCACAGCGTCATCTCGGCCGCCGTGTCGCTGAACCTCCTGCTCTACGGCCTCACGGCGCCGTTCGCGGCGGCGCTGATGGCCCGCTTCGGTATCCGCCGGGTCACCGTCGCGGCGCTGCTGCTCATCGCGGCCGGCAGCGGGCTGACGGTGTTCATGACGGCCAGCTGGCAGCTGATCGTGTGCTGGGGTCTCCTGGTGGGACTGGGCACCGGGTCGATGGCACTGGCATTCGTGTCCACTGTGGTCGATCGGTGGTTCGTGCAACGGCGCGGGCTGGTCAGCGGCGTGCTGACCGCCGGTAGCGCGACCGGGCAGCTGATCTTCCTGCCGCTAGCGGCCGTGCTCGTCGAGAGTCACGGCTGGCGGTTCACGTCGCTGGTCATCGCCGGGACCGCACTGCTGGTCGGCCTGCTGGTGCTGCTGGTGATGCGCGATCACCCCCGCGACGCGGGCGTAACCGCCTACGGCGCGACGGGTGAGGAACCGGAGCAGGTGCGCGACCGGGGCAACCCGGCCGCGATCGCGCTGCGCACCCTGCGCGACGCGGCCCGCAAGCCCGCTTTCTGGCTGTTGGCCGGTGGTTTCGCGATCTGCGGGGCGAGCACCAACGGCCTGGTGAACACGCACTTCGTGTCGGCGGCGCACGACCACGGCATGCCGACCACGACCGCCGCCGGGCTGCTCGCGGTGATCGGCGTCTTCGACGTGCTCGGCACGGTGCTCTCCGGCTGGCTGACCGACAAGGTCAACCCGCGTGTGCTGCTCGCCGCCTACTACACCCTGCGCGGCCTGTCGCTGTTCGTCCTGCCGCAGCTGCTCGGCCCATCGGTGGAGGCGAGCATGGTGCTGTTCGTGGTGTTCTACGGGCTGGACTGGGTGGCCACCGTGCCGCCGACCCTGGCGCTGTGCCGGGAGCACTTCGGGCCTCGCGCCTCGGTGGTGTTCGGCTGGGTGTTCGCCTCGCACCAGATCGGCGCGGCGGCCATCGCCAGCATCGCGGGCGTGGTGCGCGACCAGTTCGGCGACTACGCCGCCGCCTGGTACGGCGCGGGCCTGCTGTGCCTGCTGGCGACGGCCTTCTCGGTGTCGATCCGGGTCGCCGCGCCGCGACGGGAGCCGGAACCGGTCACCACGGCGTCAGCGTCACGGTGATCGACTTCGGCGCGCCGTCCTGGTCGTAGTAGGTGTTGGAGAACGTGCCGAGGTCGAGCCCGTGGCTCGGCGCGATCACCCGCAGGTCGTCCTGGCGCAGGCCGGCGAAGTCCGCGTTCTCCTTGACACCGCTGAGGATTCGCTCGCGACCGCCGACGGCGATAGTGCCGGTGGTCTGGTCCTGCGCGCCTTGCAGCCGGATCGACAGCGGCACGCTGAACATGTCGACCATCGTGGTGTTGCAGTACATGCCGTCGGACTTGAAGGTGAACTCGACGGTGTCGTGCAGGATCGAGTGGTTCGGGTCGGTGTCACCCCAACCAGCCGGGTACCGCAGCGCGGGCTTGCCGTCGCCGCCCGCAACGACCTTGAACTTCAGTTTCCCGTCCAGCGCGAAGTAGACCCGGCCGGACATGCTCGGCAGGTTCAGCGTGGTGTCGCCGCTGCCCTGCAGCGGGATGGCGTAATCGGCGAAGCCGTCGGAGCCGTTGTCGGAAGGCGAAACCGGCACCAGTTGGCCGTCCGGGGTGACCCGGGACTGCTCGCCGGAGTCGAGGTTCACGCCGACGACGTAGACCCAGATCGAGGCGTTGTCGAACTGGCCGCTTTGATTGACGATCGTCAGCGGTAGCGGGACGTCGGGGCGGCGCGGCCCGGCGAGGGTCGCCCGGACGGAGCCGAGGCTGCCGATGGCCGGGACGGCGAGGGCGGCGGCGGAGACGCCGCCTAGGTGGCTGGTGTTTTTCGGGGAGTACCAAGTGAGTGCCTCGAACTTCGAGGCTCAGGGTGGACTGATTCGGTCGACGACCGTCTTTTCGGCCGTCTATGACGATCTCAGCCCTGCACGATTTGTCTGGATCGGTCTTGCGGTGAAAATGAGGCCGTTCGACACCAGCCACCTAGGAAGGATCTTCTGCTTAGCACGGCAAATCCCTTCGGAGTGGGGGGAATAAGTTTGGGATCACAACAATTGTGGGAGCGGCCTCACCAACCGCCAATACTCCGAAGCGCTGCCGACGACTGCGCGATCCGGTCCAGCGAATGAGTCATTTCCGGACAACTGGATTCTCCGACTGGTAAAAGCGGACCGGTTTTACCGCGAGCACCGGAATGTTCCCGAATTTCCCGGAATTCAACGGTCCGGTGACTTCGGCGTGATGTCGCCGAAGCCATCTCCGTCCGGGCAGTGTCCATAGTGGTAATTCGGGTGCGACGACAGCGGCCCGCTGGGCGGCCGCCCGGATCACTATCTGCCCGCCGCAGTTCGCGTGAGCGGCACGCGGCTCAACACCGCGATGTCGGATTCGAAGGCCACGGCGATCCGTCCGCGGGAGGTGGCGGACAGCCCGCTCAACTGGTCGGGAACCGCAGGGCCGGAGCGATCTCCCGCCCGATCAGGTGATCAGCGGCCCGATCCCAAATCCGGACCACGCCGTGGCGTCCGCCGATACACCGCCGAAGCCAGCCGGGCCTCCCGGCTCCCTGCCAGCCCGAGCAGCGGAATGACCTCTGTCGCGGCCCAGTCGACCGTACCGACCGAGCGGATCATTCGACCAGCTCGGTCGAGCGGGCATGAGCGGTTCGGCTTTCCGCCACTGATTTCGCTAACGTTGACGGCGATGACCGAACAAGTCGCGCACAGCCGTTCCGAGCGTGGCGAACTGGTCCTGCTCCGTCGCGGTGCTGCTCTGGAGCTCCGGGTCAACGGTGTCTTCGTGATGGACACTGTGCACACCGAGACCGAACGGCTGCTCGCCAGCGCCACCCTGCGGGCCGCCGCCCGAACCGACCGGGTGCTGGTCGGTGGCCTCGGATTGGGTTTCACGCTAGGGGAAGTGCTGGCGGATTTGCGGGTGCGGGAAGTGCACGTCGTCGAGATCGAGCCGAACCTGATCGACTGGCACCGTGGCGGGCTGGTCCCCGGAACCGCCGATGCGATCCAGGACGACCGGGTGCGGTTCCGCGTCGGCGACGTGGCCGAGATGCTCGACGCACAGCCAGCGGGCAGCTTCGACGTCCTGCTGCTCGATGTGGACAACGGCCCGGATTTCCTCGTCTACGACGGCAACTCCGCGATCTACCGGGCCGAATTCCTGAGCCGTTGCGGGGAAAAGCTCGCCCTGGAAGGCACTTTGGCGATCTGGTCGGCCGACACCTCACCGGATCTCGGCGCGGCGCTGCACGCGGTTTTCGGGAACTGCGAGGAAATCCCGATTCCGGTGACCCTGGGCCAGAAGGAGACGACCTACCACCTGTTCCTGGCCCGCCGCCGTCGTGGGTGAATGTGTTGCAGTTTCTTACCGGCGCAATCACTCACGGCAGCAGGTCCAGCTCCAGCAGGCTGGGTTCCAGGACGCTCTCCAGCACCAGCAGCCGCCGCTTGGCCTCCAACCCGGGGCCGAAACCGCCGAGCCCGCCGCCGCTGGCCAGCACCCGGTGGCACGGCACGAGCAACGGGACCGGGTTGCTGCCCATGATCGTGCCGACGGCCCGCGAAGCCTCCGGCCGCCCGGACAGCTCCGCCAGCTTCTGGTAGGTCACCGTCTCGCCGAAGGGCACCATTTCGTGCAACGTGCGTAGCACGTGCAACCGCAAGCCCGCCAGCGGCTCCCACTCGATCGGCAGGTCGAACTCCCGGCGCTGCCGCGCGAAGTACTCGCCGAGCTGCCGCGCGGCCTCGGTCGCGACGCCGGCGTCCCGGCTCAACGCGGCGTCGTCGAACTCGCCGAGCGCCCGGTCCGGCCCGGCGAAGTCCACCCGGCAAACCCCGGATGCGGTCGCGACCACCGTCAGCTCCCCGACGGGACTGGCGAGCGTGCTCCACGACAGCGACATGCCGGCAGGGTAGCGCCGGGCACCGACGACCCGGCCGCGCAAGGTCGTGGCGGCTTCCCGCCGATGCTGGCGTGACCAGGCCCATTCGCGGATTCGCGGGTTAGGCTCCGAAACATGTCCGACACGCACTCCCACCGACGCCACGCCCTCCGTAACCACCTGCGCGAGCAGGAGTTGGACGCGATGTTGGTGACCGATCTGCTCAACATCCGCTACCTGACCGGCTTCACCGGATCGAACGCGGCGTTGGTGGTGCACGCCGCCGACGAGCCGGGAACCGAGCCGCGCACCGTGTTCTGCACCGATGGCCGGTACCTGACCCAGGCCGAGTCGCAGGTGCCGGACCTGGAGCGGGTCATCGAGCGGGCGAGCGATCTGGCGTTGGCCGAGCGGATCGGGGGCACCGCCGCCGAGCACCGCCGGGTCGGCTTCGAGAGCCAGCACGTCACCGTCGACGGCCGCGACGCGCTCGCCGACGCGGCGGGCAAGGCAGAGCTGGTGCGCGCGCCGGGCCTCGTCGAGCAGCTGCGGCTGATCAAGGACGAAACGGAGATCGAGGCGCTGCGGATGGCTTGCGCCGCCGCCGACCGGGCGCTGGCCGACCTCATCGAGCACGGCGGGCTGCGCCCCGGCCGCACCGAGCTGGAGGTCGCCCGCGAACTGGAGACCCGGATGCTCGACAACGGCGCCGCCGGGCCGTCGTTCGACACGATCATCGCCGCCGGACCGAACTCCGCGGTGCCGCACCACCGGCCGACCGACGCGGTCCTGGCCGCCGGCGACTTCGTGAAGATGGACTTCGGCGCCCTCGTCGACGGCTACCACTCGGACATGACCCGGACCGTGGTGCTCGGCAAGCCCGCGGATTGGCAGCGCGAGATCTACGAGTTGGTGCGCGCCTCGCAGGCCGCCGGTCGGGCCGCGCTCAGCATCGGCACCGAGGTGAAGGACGTGGATGCGGCGGCCCGCAAGGTGATCGAGGACGCGGGCTTCGGCGAGCAGTTCCTGCACGGCCTGGGACACGGCGTCGGCCTGGAGATCCACGAGGCACCGGCGTTGTCGCAGCGGGGGGACGGTAGAATCGGCGCCGGGATGGCGGTCACCGTCGAGCCTGGCGTCTACCTGGCAGGGCGGGGCGGAGTCCGCATCGAGGACACGCTGGTCGTGCGTCCCAGCACACCGGAGCTCCTCACCTTGACGACGAAGGAGCTCGTCGAAGTCTGACGCACCGAGGTGCGCCGGTCCCGCCGGAATCCGGTTCGCGTTGCAGACGAAACACGCCCAAGCCATCACCACAGGAGAGACCCCTACCGTGGCCACCACGAACGACCTGAAGAACGGACTGGTGCTCAACATCGACGGCCAGTTGTGGACCGTCGTGAACTTCCAGCACGTCAAGCCCGGCAAGGGCGGTGCCTTCGTCCGTACCACCCTGAAGAACGTGCTCTCCGGCAAGACCCTGGACAGGACCTTCAACGCCGGGGTGAAGGTGGAAACCGCGAACGTCGACCGCCGCGAGATGACCTACCTCTACAAGGACGGCCCCGACTACGTCTTCATGGAACCCGACACCTACGACCAGGTCAACGTCTCGGCTGCCGTGGTCGGTGACGCGGCGAACTACATGCTGGAGAACAGCGCCGTGGTGGTCGCCCGCCACGACGGCAACCCGCTGTACGTCGAGCTGCCGGCCTCGGTCGAGCTGGTCGTCCAGCACACTGACCCGGGCCTGCAGGGCGACCGCTCCACCGGTGGCACCAAGCCCGCCACCCTGGAGACCGGCGCGGAGATCCAGGTGCCGCTGTTCCTCAACACCGGTGACAAGGTGAAGGTCGACCCGCGCGACGGCCGGTACCTCAGCCGCGTCAGCAGCAAATGATCGCCTGCTCATCCGCAGGACTCGGCCCGGCCGGAAAGAGGGTGTGAGGTGGGGTCTCGGAGCAAGGCACGCAAGCGTGCCGTGGACTTCCTGTACGAGGCGGACCAGCGCGGCATCGACGCGGTGACGCTGCTGGCCGATCGGGTCGGCTCGCCGGAGGTGCCGCCGGTCGGCGACTACACGGTCACCCTGGTCGAGGGCGTCACGGCGAACCGCGAGCGGATCGACGAACTGCTCACGCAGCACGCCGAGGGCTGGTCGCTCGGGCGGATGCCCGCAGTGGACCGCTCGGTGCTGCGGCTGGGCCTGTACGAGCTGCTGTGGAGCGACGACGTGCCGCCGGCGGTGGCCATCGACGAGGCGGTGGAGCTGGTCAAGGCGCTGTCCACGGACGACTCGCCGCGGTTCGTCAACGGCGTGCTGGGCCGCATCGCCGGCATCGGTGACCGCCTCCGCAAGTCGGTCCGCCCGGAGCAGACCGCCGCAGAATAGCCCGAACGAGTTACGTATGAGAGGCATCCTTGATCGAACAAGGGTGCCCCTCGTACGTAACTGCGCCACCGTGCGGGTGATAGGTGAAGGTTGGCATGGCCAGGCGAACGCTCCCTTCACTCGGACATAGCGGAGGGGCACCCGTCTGCGACTCCTGAGTCGCGGTGGGTGCCCCTTCCCGTGCCCGGACTCGCCCGAACGGGTGGACCGGGTGTGGTGTCACTCCTCCCGGGCTGGGCGGGCCTCCGGGGGAAGCACGCCCCAGTCGATGAGCTGCTCGGTGAGCTCACCTGGCGTCATGTCGTAGATGATGGCCAGGGATCGCAGGTCCTCGGTGCGGATGGACAGCACCTTGCCGTTGTAGTCACCCCGCTGGCTCTGGATGGTGGCCGCGTAGCGGGCCAGCGGGCCCACCTTCTCCGCAGGTAGCTGCTGCAGCCGCTCCAGGTTGATCACAACTTTGGTGGCGGGCTCGGCGCCGGACGGCACCCGACCCTCGGGAAGCAGTTCCGCGACCGGAACCCCGTAGAAGTCGGCCAGTTCGGCCAGCTTCTGCACGGTCACCGCACGGTCGCCTCGCTCATAGGACCCGACGACCACGGCCTTCCACCGCCCGCCAGACTTCTGCTCGACGCCGTGCAGCGACAGACCCTGCTGCTGGCGGATAGCGCGGAGCTTGCTGCCCAGCGCCTTGGCGTAGTCGCCCATGTGGCGTTTCTCCGTTTCGTTCGCCCCGTCAGCCGATAACGGCGGCCGGGGAGCAAAGCTCAGATCGATACGGAGAGTAATGTTCGCTCGCCAGCGTCACCAGGTCAAGTTGGTCTTTCTCGGCAATGCGGCGAACGCCACCACACCACCCGGTCGATTGACCTCGCGGCGCTGATAGCGTACAAGGCAGCCCGGTAGCCGGCAGCGGTTTTCGAGCCCGCTACTGCCGGGCAGGTCGTACACCATCCTTTAAGGACCCGTCCAGAGAGGCGGAGAAGGAGGTCGCACCGTGGCGTCACGCCATCCGGCGGACGCGGCGGACCCGGTCGGGCAGCGGGAGCTGCTTTCGGCCGGTGACGTTGCGCGCACGATAGCCCGGATCGCCCACCAGATCATCGAGAAGACCGCGCTGGACACCGGCAACAGCGACGTGGTGCTGCTGGGCATCCCCACCAGGGGGACCTCGCTCGCCCGGCGGCTCGCCGCGAAGATCAGCGAATTCAGCGGCGTGACGGCTCACGCTCTTCCGCGACGACTTGCGGCACCGCCCGAACCGTCCGCTGGAGCCCACCAACCTGCCCAAGCAGGGCATCGACAATGCGCTGGTCGTGCTCGTCGACGACGTGCTGTTCTCCGGCCGCACCGTGCGGGCCGCCCTCGACGCCCTGCGCGACCAGGGCCGACCGCGGGCCGTGCAGCTGGCCGTGCTGGTCGACCGCGGCCACCGCGAGCTGCCGATCCGCGCCGACTACGTCGGCAAGAACATCCCGACGTCGCGCTCCGAGGACGTCGCCGTGCGGCTCGCCGAGACCGACGGCGAGGACGGCGTGGTGCTGCGCCGCCCGGGTGCGGGAGTCCCGCAAGGCACGGGGGAGGTGACCTCCTGATGCGCCACCTGCTTTCCACCGAGGGCCTGGACGCCGCCACCGCGACGAGCGTGCTCGACACCGCCGACACCCTCAAGCAGACGCTGCTGGGGCGCGAGGTCAAGAAGCTGCCGACGCTGCGCGGCCGGACCGTGGTGACCTTGTTCTACGAGAACTCCACGCGGACCCGGGTGTCTTTCGAGATCGCCGGGAAGTGGATGAGCGCCGACGTGATCAACGTCTCGGCCAGCAGTTCTTCGGTGAACAAGGGCGAGTCGCTGCGCGACACCGCGCTGACGCTGGCCGCCGCCGGGGCCGACTGCGTGATCATCCGGCACCCCGCTTCGGGTGCCGCGCACCGGCTGGCTGGATGGCTGGACGAGGTCGGCACCCAGGTCGTCAACGCCGGCGACGGCATGCACGAGCACCCCACCCAGGCGCTGCTGGACGCCGCGACGCTGCGGGAGCGGCTGGGCGAGCTGTCCGGTCGCCGCATCGCCATCGTCGGCGACCTGCTGCACAGCCGGGTGGCGCGCTCGAATGTGCACCTGCTGCGCACCCTCGGCGCCGAGGTGGTGCTGGTCGCGCCGCCGACGCTGGTGCCCGCCGGGGCGCAGCAGTGGGGCGCGGAGGTGAGCCACGAGCTGGACCCGGAGCTGCCGAAGCTGGATGCGGTGATGATGCTGCGGGTCCAGGCGGAGCGGATGCACGGCGGGTTCTTCCCGTCGGCGCGCGAGTACTCGATCGCCTACGGCCTCAACGAGGCGAGGCTGGGCAAGCTGCCCGAGCACGCGGTGGTCCTGCACCCCGGCCCGATGCTGCGCGGCATGGAGATCGCGCCGGCTGTGGCCGATTCGCCGCGCGCCGCCATCACCCAGCAGGTCAGCAATGGCGTGCACGTGCGGATGGCGGTGCTGTACCACCTGCTCGCCGGAGAGGAGCTCGCGGCATGAGGAGTCCTGTGTCAACGCGAGTCCTGCTCAGCCGCACCTCAGGGGAACGTGACGTAAGCCTGCCCCAGGAAACCGCGAAACGCGAGATTGAGCGGAACGTAACCACCACTGTGAAACGCGGAGAGGCGGGGCAGTCATGAGCCGGGTGCTGCTGAAGGACGTCCGCCCGTACGGCGTGGGCGATCCGGTGGACGTGCTGGTCGACGGCGAGGTGATCGCCGAGATCGGTCCTGGTCTGGAGTTGGACCCCGCCGCGAATGTTGACGAGATCGTGCACGCCGGGGGCGCCGTGGTGCTGCCGGGCTTCGTGGACCTGCACACGCACCTGCGGGAGCCCGGCCGGGAGGACGCCGAGACCGTCGAGACCGGTTCGGCGGCCGCCGCGCTCGGCGGCTACACCGCGGTCTTCGCGATGGCCAACACCGATCCGGTCGCGGACAACGCCGTGATCGTCGAGCACGTGTGGCGGCGCGGCCGCGAGGTCGGGCTGGTCGACGTGCACCCGGTGGGCGCGGTGACGGTGGGGCTGAAGGGGGAGAAGCTCGCCGAGCTGGGCACCATGCGCCGCAGCGCCGCCGAGGTCCGGGTGTTCTCCGACGACGGCCACTGCGTGCACGACCCGCTGATCATGCGCCGCGCGCTGGAGTACACGAAGTCCTTCGGCGGCGTGGTCGCGCAGCACGCCGAGGAGCCGCGGCTGACGGTGGGCGCGCAGGCGCACGAGGGCGCGAACGCCGCCCGGCTGGGCTTGGCGGGCTGGCCCGCCCCGGCCGAGGAAGCGATCGTCGCGCGCGACTGCCTGCTGGCCGGGCACACCGGCGGCACGCTGCACATCTGCCACGTCTCCACCGAGGGCACCGCGGAGATCCTGCGCTGGTGGAAGTCCCGGGAGGCAGCTGGCCGGGTTTCGGCCGAGGTCACGCCGCACCACCTGCTGCTGACCGACGACCGGCTGGAGACCTACGACCCGGTGAACAAGGTCAACCCGCCGCTGCGCACCGACGCCGACGTGCTGGCGCTGCGCCGGGCATTGGCCGACGGCACCGTGGACTGCGTGGCCACCGACCACGCCCCGCACGCCGCGCAGGACAAGGACTGCGAGTGGTCCGCGGCGAAGCCCGGCATGCTCGGCCTGCAGACCGCGCTCGGCATCGTCGTGCAGACGATGGTGCGTACCGGCCTGCTGGACTGGCGTGGTGTGGCCCGGGTGATGAGCCAGCGGCCCGCCGAGATCGCCGGGCTGACCGACCAGGGCCGACCGGTCGCCGTGGGCGAACCCGCGAACCTGGTGCTGGTCGACCCGGACGCCGAGTGGACGGTGCGCGGCGCGGAGCTGGCCAGCCTCGGTGAGAACTCGCCGTTCGAAGGCATGCAGCTACCCGGCCGCGTGGTGGCGACGCTGCTGCGCGGCAAGGTCACCGCGCATGAGGGCAAGGTGAGGCGCTGATGGAACGCTTCCTGTGGGTGCTCGGCATGGCCGCGATGGTCGCGCTGGTGTTCTTCGGCATGTGGCGCGGCTGGGGCAACCGGGTCCGCCGCCAGGCCGCCGAACTGCCGGACTTCCCGGTGCCGCCGGCCGAACCGGGCGAGGAGCTGCTGCCCGCCGCGACCGGCATGTACGTCGGCACCACCCGGGCGACCGACTGGCAGGACCGCATCGCCGTCGGCGACATCGGCCACCGAGCCAACGGAACCGCGCACCTGCACGCCTCGGGCCTGCTGCTGCGACGAACCGGCGCCAGCGACCTCTGGATCCCGGCGGAGTCCATCGTGGACAGCCGTCTGGACCACAAGCTGGCCAACAAGGTGGTGCCCGGAGCCGGCCTGGTCGTGGTGACCTGGCGGCTGGGCGAGCAGCTGCTGGACACCGGGTTCCGCGGCGATGACAAGACAACGCAGACCGATTGGGTCGAAGCGGTCCGGGCGATCTCGCCCGCCGACGAGCTGACACGGGACGAAACCGCTGAGCCGGTACGTGGATCGGAAGCGACATGACCGCGACCACGACCGGCGTCAGGCAAGCGGTGTCAGCCGCATTCGCCACCTGCGCAGAACGACCACGGCAGACGACCCGCGAATTCTTTGAATCGCGGCAGGAGGACAAATGACCGAGTACATCCCGGCCGCACTTGTGCTGGAGGATGGCCGGATCTTCCGCGGGGAGGCTTACGGCAAGGTGGGTCGCACCCTCGGCGAGGTCGTGTTCACCACGGGCATGACCGGCTACCAGGAGACCCTGACCGACCCCTCGTACCACCGCCAGATCGTGGTGCAGACCGCGCCGCAGATCGGCAACACCGGCTGGAACGACGAGGACGACGAGTCCTCGCGCATCTGGGTCGCCGGCTACGCCGTGCGCGACCCCGCCCGCATCCCGTCGAACTGGCGCTCCCGCCGGTCGCTGGTCGAGGAGCTGGAGCGGCAGGAGATCGTCGGCATCGCCGGGATCGACACCCGCACCCTGACCCGGCACGTCCGCGAGCTGGGCGCGATGCGCGGCGGCATCTTCTCCGGCCCGGAACTGGGTTCCGACGGCGAGATGGTGGCCGCGGTCAAGGCCGGCGCCGAGATGGTCGGCGCCTCGCTGGCTGGTGACGTCACGACCAACGAGCCCTACCTCGTCCCGGCCGTCGGCGAGAAGCGGTTCACCGTGGCCGCGCTGGACCTGGGCATCAAGTCCAACACGCCGCGGATGATGGCCGAGCGCGGCATCGAGGTCCACGTGCTGCCGCTGTCGTCCACATTGGACGAGGTGCTGTCGGTGCAGCCGGACGGGCTGTTCCTGTCCAACGGGCCGGGCGACCCGGCAACCACCGACCAGCAGGTCGAACTGACCCGCCAGGCCCTGGACCGCAAGCTGCCGCTGTTCGGCATCTGCTTCGGCAACCAGATCCTGGGTCGCGCGCTCGGTCGCGGCACCTACAAGCTGCGCTACGGGCACCGGGGCATCAACATCCCGGTGATCGACGCCGAGACCGGCCAGGTCGCGATCACCGCGCAGAACCACGGCTTCGCCGTCGAGGGTGAGCCGGGCGAGCGGTTCGACACCGACTTCGGCCGCGCGATGGTCAGCCACCACTGCGCGAACGACGGTGCGGTCGAGGGGCTGCGGCTACTCGACGGCCCGGCGTTCAGCGTCCAGTACCACCCCGAAGCGGCGGCGGGTCCGCACGACGCCGCGCCGCTGTTCGACAAGTTCGTTGATCTGATGAGTGAGGCGCGCTGATGCCGAAGAGGACCGATATCAAGCACGTACTCGTCATTGGTTCCGGGCCGATCGTGATCGGCCAGGCGTGCGAGTTCGACTACTCCGGCACGCAGGCGTGCCGGGTGCTGCGTGAGGAGGGCATCCGCGTCTCGCTGGTGAACTCCAACCCGGCGACGATCATGACGGACCCGGAGTTCGCCGATGCCACCTACATCGAGCCGATCACCCCGGAGTTCGTGGAGAAGGTGATCGACGCCGAGCGGCCGGACGCGATCCTGGCCACGCTGGGCGGGCAGACCGCGCTGAACACGGCGGTCGCGCTGCACGAGCGCGGGGTGCTGGAGCGCTACGGCGTGGAGCTGATCGGCGCCGACTTCGAGGCGATCCAGCGCGGTGAGGACCGGCAGCGGTTCAAGGACATCGTGCGCGCCGTCGACGGCGAGGTGCCGGAGTCGGCGGTGTGCAAGTCGATGGCGGACGTGCGCGCGTTCGTCGCAGAGCGGGGCCTGCCGGTGGTGATCCGGCCCAGCTTCACTATGGGCGGCCTCGGGTCGGGCATGGCGCACACCGAGGAAGACCTGGAGCGGATGGCCTCCTTCGGGCTGGCCGAGTCGCCGGTGCACGAGGTCCTGATCGAGGAGAGCGTCCTCGGTTGGAAGGAGTACGAGCTCGAGCTGATGCGCGACCACGCCGACAACGTGGTGGTCATCTGCTCGATCGAGAACATCGACGCGATGGGCGTGCACACCGGTGACTCGGTGACGGTGGCGCCGTCGATGACGCTGACCGACCGCGAGTACCAGCACATGCGCAACGTGGGCATCGCGGTGCTGCGCGAGGTCGGGGTGGACACCGGTGGCTGCAACATCCAGTTCGCCATCCACCCGGACACCGGCCGGATGGTGGTCATCGAGATGAACCCGCGGGTGTCGCGGTCCTCGGCGCTGGCGTCGAAGGCCACCGGCTTCCCGATCGCCAAGATCGCCGCGAAGCTGGCCGTGGGCTACACCCTCGACGAGATCCGCAACGACATCACCGGCGAGACCCCGGCGAGCTTCGAGCCGACGCTGGACTACGTCGTGGTGAAGGTGCCGCGGTTCGCCTTCGAGAAGTTCCCGGGCGCGGACCAGGAGCTGACAGCGTCGGCGAGGCGATGGCGGTGGGCCGCAGCTTCTCCGAGGCGCTGGGCAAGGCGCTGCGCTCGATGGAGACGAAAGCAGCGGGCTTCTGGACCAAGCCGGACCCTGGCGGTGTCACCGTCGAGTCCACTCTGGACGAACTGCGTATCCCGCACGACGGGCGGCTCTACACCGTGGAGCGCGCGCTCCGGCTGGGCGCCACGGTTGAGCAGGTGCACGAGGCGTCGGGCATCGACCCGTGGTTCGTCGACCAGATCGCGGCGTGGGTGGAGCTGCGCGGCGAACTCGTCGAGGCGCCGGTGCTGGACGCGTTGCTGCTGCGGCGCGCGAAGCGGGCCGGGCTCTCGGACCGGCAGATCGCCGCGCTGCGGCCGGAACTGGCCGGCGAGGACGGGGTTCGCGCGCTGCGGCACCGGCTGGGAGTGCGGCCGGTGTACAAGACGGTGGACACCTGCGCGGCGGAGTTCGCGGCCCGGACGCCGTACCACTACTCGGCCTACGAGTCCGACCCGGCGGCCGAGTCGGAGGTCGCCGAGCAGCGCGAGCGGCCGAAGGTGATCATCCTCGGTTCCGGGCCCAACCGCATTGGCCAGGGCATCGAGTTCGACTACTCCTGCGTGCACGCCGCGACGGCGCTGCGCGGTGCCCCTGATAATGCTGGGCGCGGGTACGAGACCGTGATGATCAACTGCAACCCGGAGACGGTCTCCACCGACTACGACACCTCGGACCGGCTCTACTTCGAGCCGCTGACCTTCGAGGACGTCCTGGAGGTCGTGCACTCCGAGCAGCAGTCCGGCACCGTGGCGGGCGTGATCGTGCAGCTCGGCGGGCAGACCCCGCTGGGCCTGGCGAAGCGGCTGGCCGAGGCCGGGGTGCCGATCGTGGGCACGCCGCCGGAAGCGATCCACCTCGCCGAGGACCGCGGCGCGTTCGGCGACGTGCTGGCCGGGGCGGGCCTGCCCGCGCCGCGCTACGGCACCGCGACGTCGTTCGAGGGCGCCAAGCGGGTCGCCGACGAGATCGGCTACCCGGTGCTGGTGCGGCCGTCCTACGTGCTCGGCGGCCGGGGCATGGAGATCGTCTACGACGAGGCGTCGCTGGAGAACTACATCGCCCGCGCCACCGAGGTCACCCCGGAACACCCGGTGCTGGTGGACAACTTCCTCGACGACGCGATCGAGATCGACGTGGACGCGCTCTGCGACGGCACCGACGTCTACCTCGGTGGCGTGATGGAGCACATCGAGGAGGCCGGTATTCACTCCGGCGACTCGGCGTGCGCGCTGCCGCCGATCACGTTGGGGCGTCAGGACATCGAGCAGGTGCGAAAGTCCACGGAGGCCATCGCGCGCGGCATCGGCGTGCACGGCCTGCTGAACGTGCAGTACGCGCTCAAGGACGACGTGCTGTACGTGCTGGAGGCCAACCCGCGCGCCTCGCGGACCGTGCCGTTCGTGTCCAAGGCGACCGCCGCGCCGCTGGCCAAGGCGGCGGCCCGGATCATGCTCGGCGCCAAGATCGCGGACCTGCGCGCGGAGGGCCTGCTGCCGCCGGAGGGCGACGGCGCGGAACTGCCGATCGACGCGCCGGTCGCGGTGAAGGAAGCCGTGCTGCCGTTCCACCGGTTCCGCACCCGCGAGGGCGTCGGCGTGGACTCGCTGCTCGGGCCGGAGATGAAGTCCACCGGCGAGGTCATGGGCATCGACACCTCCTTCGGGCAGGCCTTCGCCAAGTCGCAGGCCGGCGCCTACGGTTCGCTGCCGACCGGCGGCCGGGTGTTCGTGTCGGTGGCCAACAAGGACAAGCGGTCCCTGGTGTTCCCGGTCAAGCGGCTGGCGGACCTGGGCTTCGAGATCCTGGCCACCAGCGGCACCGCGGAGGTGCTGCGCCGCAACGGCATTCCGTCCACGGTGGTGCGCAAGCACATCGAGAAGAACGGCGAGGAGCGTGACATCGTCGACCTGATCAAGGCCGGCGAGGTCGACATGGTGATCAACACCCCGTACGGCAACCCGGGCCCGCGCGTGGACGGCTACGAGATCCGCACCGCCGCCGTGTCCCGCGACATCCCGTGCATCACCACCGTGCAGGGTGCGGCAGCGGCCGTGCAGGGCATCGAGGCCGCCATCCACCGCAACATCGGGGTCCGGCCCCTGCAGGCGTTGCAGGCGGCCCTTCGGCAGGGCGGTGCGCAGCGATGACTGATCCGCTGCGGGCAGGCTTCGGCCAGCGGCTGGCGGAGTCGGTGCGGGCGCGCGGTGCGCTGTGCGTCGGTATCGACCCGCACCCGTCGCTGCTGCACGCGTGGGATCTCGACGAGACCCCGCAGTCGCTGGAGCGGTTCGCGATGACCGCGGTGGAGGCGCTGGCCGGCGAGGTCGCGGTGCTCAAGCCGCAGTCGGCGTTCTTCGAGGTGTACGGCTCGGCCGGGATCGCCGTGCTGGAGAGGACGATCCGGGAGGCGCGGCAGGCCGGTGCGCTGGTGCTGCTGGACATCAAGCGCGGCGACATCGGCTCCACGATGACGGCGTACGCGATGGCCTACCTGGACGAGCACGCGCCGCTGGCGGCGGATGCGATCACGGTGTCGCCGTACCTCGGCTACGGCTCGCTCGCCGCGGCGATTGGCATCGCCGAGCAGACGGGCCGCGGGGTGTTCGTGCTGGCTCGCACCTCCAACCCGGAGGGCGCGGGCCTCCAGCGGTCGATCCACGGCAGTGGCGACTCGGTCGCCCAGTACATCGTGGACTCGGCGGCGGAGACCAATGCGGGCGCGGAGCCGATGGGGCACGTCGGAGTGGTGGCGGGAGCCACCATCGGCGCCGACGAGCTGGACTTCTCCCGCCTCAACGGCCCGATCCTGGCACCCGGCCTGGGCGCGCAGGGTGCGACGGTGCACAGCCTCCGCGCGGTGTTCGGCGCGGCGCTGCCGAACGTCCTACCGGCGACGGCCCGCGACGTCCTCCGCCACGGCCCGACGGTCGACGGTCTCCGGGCGGCGGCCCACCGGGTCCGCGACGAGGTGAACGACCTCCTCCGCGACTGATTTTTCCTTGCTAGGGGGCATTCTCGGCCAAGCTGGCTGAGGATGCCCCCTAGCTTTGTGCCGGCGGGGAACTGATACGAAGTTCGCATGCGTCCCGCAACGAACGGCGCTGCCGCGCAGAAAAAACCGCCGCGCGTGCTGCGCTGGATCATCGTGCTCCTGCTGATCTGGCTGGTCACCGGTGGCTATTTCCTGGTTTCCACCGAGGTCACCATCTGGTCCCGGACCTTCGGCTCGGGCGAGGCCACGGCCGATCCGGTCGCACACGTGGAGCTGGACCAGGGGCAGCCGTTTGGCCTGGCCGCGCAACGGGATGAGTACGTGAAGTGCCAGGTGATCCCCCGGGCAGGTGAGGCGCGCGAGTTCATTCCCGACCGCCCGGCCAACAGCCTGCGCAGCTCGCGGCTGCCCGGGCCGGAACCCGCGTGGTTCTCCGGCCCGGCCGAGGTCCGCTGCACCGGGCCCGCCACGGTGCTCCTGCCAGAGCGCTACGACAAGACCGGCCTGAACGTGCTGTACGCCCTGATGACCGCGTCCAGCCTCATGATCGTGGTGGTCCTCGGGCAAATAGCGCGTCGTGTCCGTTTCAGCAACCGTCTGCATGCCCGCGTTTAGCAGGTTTGTTTGCGCAAGGGAACGGATTGCGGAACGGCCCGAGGCGCGATCGGCGGTCGGATAGTCTCGATCCAACGGATCGGAAGCTAAGGGGACAGACGGTGAGCAGCGCGTCTGAGCGTATCCAGGAGATGATGCGCAAGTTCGAGGAGCAGGCGCAGAAGGCGTCGGAACTGCAGTCCGCGATGCAGGGCATGCAGGCCACGGCGAGCAGCCCGGACCGCTCGGTGACGGTGACCGTCGCGCCGTCCGGGGCGGTGCTGGACCTGCGCCTGGCGCCGAACGCGGTCCGCCAGTCGGCCAACGACCTGCAGCAGCAGATCATGGCGACCATCCGGCAGGCGACGGCGTCCGCGGCCGAGCAGCTCAACAACACGGTGGCGCCGATCCTGGGCGACCAGTTCGACAAGTTCCAGGAAGCGTTCAACGTCGAAAGCATGGCGATCAAACCGACCACCGGGGACGAAACGCCCAACCAGGCCGGACCTGCGGCAACACCTTCCCCGCAGCGGGAACCGAATGCGGGTCAGGCGCCGTCCAAGCGGCCGCCGCAGCGAAGCACCGACTACGGTGACGACGACTTCTCTGCGGGCTCGTTCCTTCGCTGAGGGGTGCTGCTTTGACTGACTTGAGGATGACGCCGGGAACCCTGACCGGCCACGGCCAGGGCTGCGAGAGCCTGGCAGACAAGTTCGGCCAACTGGCCGACTTGCTCCACCAGGCCAAGGTCGACGACCAGTGCTTCGGCCCCATCGGCGACGCCGTGGGATTGAGCAGCAAGTACTTCGAGAGCTTGGACTCCTGCAAGGAACTGGCGACCAAGGCGCAGGAATTCCTGCAGCACATGAAGGAAGCACTGGACGAGACGGTCAAGGACTACGCCGACACCGAACAGCAGATATCCGAGATGCTGAAGAAGGCCGGAGAGGGGCTGGGCGGATGAGCGCGCCGCAGGGACCGGGTGACTTCCAGAGCCTCAACAACGGCGACGGAAACTCGAAGAACTGGTTCGAGCAGGCTGCCGGCCGCGGCTCCTCGATCGTGGGTGCCTCCCAGGACTTGGCGGACGCCTCGTCCCCGCCCGAGTGGGGCGTGGCTATGGTGTCGATGCGGGCCGAGCAGCTGCAATTGCTGACCAGTCCCGGCCAGGCGTTGATGGACAACGGTCTCGGCTTCCTAGTGTCGATCGTGCTCAGCCCGCTGATCGAGCTCGCGGAGTTCGCGATCGGCGACCCCGAGCAGATGCGCGCCACCGGCGAGGGCTGGGAGAACGTCGCGAAGTGGCTCGACCAGGTCGCCGAGCAGGAGCCGCAGCGGGCGCAGGGCACGGCCGAAACCTGGGTCGGCAAGGACGGCGACGCGTTCCGGAAGCAGATGACGGAATTCGGCGACGGTGCCAAGGCCCTGGCCGAGGATGTCCGCGACCTCAAAGGCACGCTGGACATGATCGCGGACATCTTCGACATGTTCGTCGAATTCTTCATCTCGGTCGTCACCGAGCTGATCATCGGCCTGATCGTGCAGTGGTTGGCGGCCCTGGCGGCTTCCTGGATCACGGCCGGGGCTTCGGTCGGCGCGGCCAGCGCCGGGACGGCCGCTCAGGTCGCCGGACAGGGAGCGCGGATCGGCGGCCGGATCGCCCAGATCCAGGGCAAGCTCTACCAGCTCTTCCAGAAGCTGGAGAAGTTGCTGCAGAAGCTGCGCGAGGTCGGCAAGCTCCGCAAGGTCATCGACAAGATGAACGACCTGCGCAACGGCGGGAAGGTCTCCCAGTTCGTGGCGCGCAAGTTGGACTCGAACGCGCTGTTCAGCACGCTCACGAGGGCCGACGGGAGCACGCTGGCCACGACGACCGGTAACCGCTTCATGCAGGGTGTCACCGGTTCCGAGGCGTTGGCGGGCAACCTTTCCCAGCGCTTCTTGACCAGTACGCTCGGTGGTTCGACGCGGTTGAGCGGCGCGATCTTCAAGGAAGGTGTCTCGACGGCCACGGACGCGGCGATCGAGCAGGGTGCCGAATTCGCGTATGGTGCAGGGGAAGATCAAGCCACCGGGAAGATGAGCGAACAAGAGCGGAAGTCCGCTCAGGAGAAGGGCTTCTCGTGATCGAAGTTCTGGCGGCTCGCCAGCAGTGGTGCCGGTCGGGGGAACCCATCCTCTGGTGCATCCGGTCGCACCGCAACTACCTGTTCGACGTCGAAGGGCTCGACGAGAAGGGGAAGCCGAAGAAGGGGTGGGGCGCACGCGCCGCCCTCGGCGCTGGCGATGCTGTCGGAGGTGTCCTCGGCGGTGTTTTCGATGCGGTCACCGGTGGGGACACCGATTCCGACCTGAAGGATTCGCCGCCGAGCGTGCTGTTCGGTCCGGGGCCGAACTGCATGGCGGTCACGGAGCTCTCGCGCATCCCCACCGGCGAGGACAGCGCCTACTGGGTGTTGACCTCGCATCGGTTGGGCTTGCTGACCTTCCAGGACGTCGCCGAACCGGCAGCGGGGGAAGCCGCGGAGTCGGCGGGACTCCTGGGCGGCGCGCTGAAGTTCGGGAAGGGCGCGATGAAGTTCGCCCGGGATGTCCGGGACATCGTCGCATCGAAACCCGAGTACGAGCCGGGGGTTGCCGTCCCGGTGCCGGAAACGCGCGCCCACCTGGAGATCCAACGGCCCGCGATCGCCGATATCGGTTCGCACCAGCGCAAACTCGGCCGCGGCTACCAAACGGGAAAGCCCTGGTACCTGCGCGTTCAGTTCACCGACGGCTCGGGGATCGAGCTCAGCCCTTCGCCGCAGGAAAAACCCGTGCAGCGGCTGGTGGCAATGTCCCACGGACAGATCTGACGAAGGCGAGCGATGAGGGATCGGTCCAAAGTTCTGCGCCTGCTCAACGACGGCTGGTGCGCTCCCGGCGAGCAGCTCATCTTCCTCGTGGGTGGTGAGCACAAGCCCGGTTGGTTCGGCGCGACGCTCGGCAACACCCGGCAGGTTCCTTACCTCCCGCAGCAGGACGACGGCGTGCAGCCGCCGTGGCCGCTGGTGAACGCCCGCCTTTCGGCGGGTGAGTTCCTGGCGGACGAATGGGTGCATGACCCGGCGGTGTGGGGCTGGTTCCACACCGCCGGCCCCGCGCGAGCAGCCGCGCAATGCGGCGACGCGCTGAGCCGGGGGAAGCACTTCTCGTGGCTGGCTTGCACCAACCGCCGGCTGGCGGTGGTCGTGGAGGCGGATGCGCGGGCCGAGGCCCTCCAGAAGGCCGCGGAGCAGCAGAAACCGGCGGCGGAATCCGCCGGGATGCTGGGTGGTTTGTTCGGCAAGGCCAAGGCGTCGAAGGACAGCGGCCAGCCGCAGCCGCCCGCACCTGCCGGTCCGACCGAAACGTGGTGGGAAATCCCGATCGGGCACGTCGGCCGGTTCACCTCGGCCGAGCGTGGCAGGGGACTCGACCCCGTGGAGTTCTTCGCGATCCAGTTCGGGGACAACTCGAGCCTGGAGTTCCGCCTGATCAACGCCCCAGATCTGGTCGAAACCATCTACTTGAACCTCCGGTGAGCCATGCATAGGGAGTAGTAATAGCCGGGGGTGGCAGTGGCTGTTGACGCCTAGCGGTGGACCGGGCGGCTCGACTCCGCCCCGGGCGTCGGCACGGGATCGGCAACTGCGGACAGCGCTTCGGCGAGTTCGGCGACCGTCGGGCGCTGCTGCGGATCCTGGCGCAGGCACGCATCGATCGCGGTCGACATCGCCTTGGGCAGCCGCCGCTGGGTTCGGATCGGGGGCGCCGGAACGGTCAGCTGCGGACACCGCGCCTGCAACGCAGACACCGACTCCGACTCGAAGTTCGTCGGTTCGTCGAGCACGATGGTGTCGCGTCGTTCGCCGGAAGTTCCGACGTCGAACGGCTGGATTCCGGTCGCCGCCCCGTAGAGGACCAGGCCGATTCCCCAAACATCGGTCTCCTGGCTCAGCATCCCGCCGCGGATCTGCTCGGGCGACATGGCGCAGGGCGTTCCCGCGCCGCCGCGGCTGGGGCCGGGTTGGCGGGCGAAGTTGAGGTCGATGACGCGCGCCCTGCCCATGTCCGCGATGATGTTGCCCGGGTTCAGGTCGAGGTGCAGGTAGCCGTGGTCGTGCATGTACGCCATCGCCGAGCACAGGTGCTGGCCCAGGTGGGCGAGTTCGGCGGCGGTGAGTCGACGGGTCCGCGTTTCGACCAGGTGCGAAAGCGTCGCCCCGGACAGGGTTTCCAGCACCACTACCGGACCGTGCTCCCCGCCGACGAGGTCGTACGCCCGGACGATGTGCGGGTGGGTGAACGACAGCAGCAGGCGACCTTCGAGCTCCAACCTCTCCCGAACGCCCTCGTGGTGCGCCAGGTCCGGGCGCACGGACTTGATGAAGCACCGGCAGTATCTCTTTTCGCTCCAGGCGTCGTAGGTGTCGAGTTCCTGTCCCCGGCGAATGTGCTGGATGACCCGGTAACCGGGAGTGATCTCGTCGCCCGGCGGGTATGGTTCCGGCGCGGATTCCGTCGGCTCGGGGGCAGTGCTGATCGCTGTCATCGAAACTCCCATCGGTGGATGCCCCGCTTCGGCCGCGGGGCGGAGGTCAAGCCGTCTCCCGTTCGGCGTCCGGAGCGGCGTGATCGCGTTCGTGCAGCCGGTAGAGCTCGGCGTACCGGCCCCCGCGGCCCATCAGCTCGGGGTGCGTGCCGGCTTCGGCGATCCGGCCGTGATCGAGCAGCAGGATCTGGTCGGCGTCCCGAACGGTGATCAGGTTGTGGGACACGACGATCGTGGTGCGGCCCGCCATCAGGCGGCGCAGTGGCGCGAGCACGCGTGCGGTCGCGGCCGCGTCGAGCCCGACCGTCGGCTCGTCGAGCAGCAGGATCGGGGCGTCGCGGATCATCGCGCGGGCGATGGCGATCCGCTGCCGCTGCCCGCCGGATAGCAGCCGCCCATGCGGGCCGACCCGGGTCTCGTAGCCGTCGGGCAACCCGGTGATGAACTCGTGCGCGTCGGCGGCGCGGGCTGCGCACACGACCTCGTCGTCGGTGGCGTCCGGTTTCCCCCAGCGGATGTTCTCCCGGATGCTCATGTCGAGCGCGAGGACGTCTTGGAGGACCACCGAAACGTTGTGCCGCACCGATTTCTGCTGCATCGAGCGCAGATCCGCGCCGTCGAGGGTGATCGCGCCGGAGTCCGGGTCGTAGAACCGCAGCAGCAGCTTCCCGGTGGTGGACTTGCCCGATCCGCTGGCGCCGACGAGGGCGATCGTCTGCCCGGGCGCCGCGGTGAAGCTGATGCCGTGCAGCACGTCGCGCTCCGCGTGTGGGTACCGGAAGGTGACGTCGTCGAAGGCGACCACGCCGCGCGCGCGGTTCAGCCGTCGCGGGCGGATGGGGTCGTGCACGGTCGGCTGCTGGTCGAGCAGCTCGATGACGCGTTCGGCGCTCGCCGCGGCCGCGAAGACGGTGTTGCTGAGCTGGCCGAATCCGCGCACCGGCGAGTAGAGCTGGCTGAGGAAGCCGAGGAACACCAGCAGACCGCCCAGCGAGATGGCGTTCTGGGTCAGCTGCCAGGTGCCCAGGCCCACGATGATCAGCACCCCGGCCAGCTCCAGGAGCTGGATCATCGGCGAGAACAGCGCTTTGAGCCTGGTGGCGACCAGCTCGGCGGCGAAGCTGCCGAGGTTTTCGCGGTGCAGGCGGTCGGTTTCGGAGTTCTCCCGCCCGTACGCCTTGACCAGCGCGGCGTTGCTCAGGCTCTCTTCCGCGACCGAACTGATCGATCCGGTGCGCTGCCGCTTCTCGCGCGAGGCGGCTTTGATCCGGTGCGAGAAGAACCGCGCGGTCAGCCAGAAAGCGGGAATGGTCACCAGGGACGCGATGGCCAGCTGCCAGCTCAGCACGAACAGCGCGCCCGTGAACAGGACGATCTTGAACGCGTAGGAGATCGTCTGGGTCAGCCCGGACAGCACCAGGTTCTCGATCGCGGCGATGTCGCCGGTGATCCGGGAGAGGGTGTCGCCGATCTTGCGCCGTTCCAGGAATTCCACGGAGAGCTCGTGGAGGTGCCGGAACAGGTCGGTGCGCAGTTCGAGCAGGAACCGCTCGGCCAACCAGGTGGACAGGTACCGGTCGCCGAACGAGATCAGCCCGGACAGCAGCGTGACGACCACGTAGGCCGCCGCGAGCCCGAAGAAGAGGCTGAAGTCGCGCGGCACCAGGACCTTGTCGACGAGGATCTTGAAGAACCAGATGGTGGCGGCGTCCAGGACGGGCGCGATCAGGATCAGCGTCATCACCACGCACAACCACCCTCGGTAGGGGCGCAGATACGGCCAGAAGCGGCGGAAGATCTCACGGACGCTGACCGGCGGTGCCGCTTCCGGTGTTTCTCCGGGGCTGCTGGTGTTGACCCCGAACGGGTAACGGATTCTGGCGAAGAAGTTGGTGTTCGTCATGGTTGAAGGGCATCCGGCGGCGGCACTTGGCGCGCGTGATGCGGAAGATGCCGCCGCCGAACGGATCTAGTTACCAGAAACACCCGTTGTTGAAGCTGAAGAATCTGCGACTGCAGAAGCGCCTGCTGAAACAACGGCTGCTGAAACCGCCAAAACCGCCCCAAGCAGGTGCGAGCCCGGTGAAGACAGCCATGAAAACTCCTCGTGTGTCGTGGTTTCTCGTTGGGTTTCTCGTTATGAACGGGCCCGATCCCCCGGGGTAACGCTTGTCGGGCAAGCGTTTTCGGGCCCGTGTCTGGGCTTTCCGGTCCCCCTGGTGGTCAAACGCCCCGGCTGTCAGATTTTTTCGTCGCGACACCGGATGACGTTGATTTCTGTCGGGGTCGGACCAGTGGTCGCGCCACTGCCACCGGGGCGAACGCCGCAGCTTACGCGCCCGAGAAGATTATTTGCGATCGGGAACATTTGGTCGTCGCTGTTCACCCGGCCTGCTCGCTCGCCCGGAATGACTCGGGCGGCCGGCGGTCGTCTAGGGTCGTTCTCTCAGCTGACGGTTCGGAGGACTGATGGACGACGTGCCTCTGCTGGGTGAGCGCTACCGGTTGGGCGCTCGCTTGGGTAGCGGCGGCATGGCAGATGTGTACCGGGCGATGGACACCCGGTTGCAGCGCGTGGTCGCCGCCAAGTGCTTCCGCTCCGGAACGGATGCCGCCGGGCGGGAGCGGTTCGCCGAGGAGGCCCGGATCCTGGCCGGGCTGAGCCACCCCGGCCTGGTCACGGTGCACGACTTCAGCGCCAGTGAGGACGAGCTCTACCTGATCATGGAGTTGGTCGAGGGCCCGACGTTGTCCGACGTGATCGCCGAGGGGCCGCTGCCGCCGGAGCAGGTCGCCGACCTCGGCGGCCAGTTGGCCTCCGTGTTGGCGCACGTGCACGACAACGGGATCGTGCACCGAGACGTGAAGCCGTCGAACGTGCTGATCTCCAACGACGGCACGGCCTTCCTGACCGATTTCGGCATCTCCCGGCTGGCCGACGCGGTAGCGCGGATGACCAGCTCCGGGATCATCGTCGGCACCGCCACCTACATGGCGCCGGAGCAGGTCAGCGGCGGTGACGTCGGCCACCCGGTGGACGTGTACGCGCTCGGCCTGGTGCTGCTCGAATGCGTCACGGGCAAGGTCGAGTACCCCGGTGCGGGCGCGGAAAGCGCCGTGGCGAGGCTGGTACGCGCGCCGGAAGTGCCGATCGGCATCCCGGCACACGTGCACCGGGCGCTGCTGGCGATGACCGCCGCGGCCCCGGATCGGCGGCCCACCGCCGCGCAGTGCGCCGACCTGTTCAGCGGCAGCGCCACCGAGGTGATCCCGCGGATTCCGGCCGCGCCGCCAACCGAACCGCCGCGCCAGCCCCAGCCGCCAACCGAACCGCAGCGTCCGCCCCAGCCGGAGAACCGGCCGATGACGCAGCACCTCCCGTTGGAAGAACTGCGCACCGAACTGCGCGCCGAACCGCACACCGAGCGGCCGAACCGGCGGCCGCTGCTGCTCGCCGGAGGTGCACTGCTGGTGCTGCTGTTCGCGCTGATCACGTATTTCTCGTTGCCCGAAGCGCCTGTCGCGCCGACGCTGCCACCGGCATCGGGCCCAGCGGGCGTGGCGCGCTTGCCGGCCGATCTCGCCAACTTGGAAAGGCTGGTCCAAGGATGAAACGCGTTCTGCTGCCCGCTTTCGCGCTGTTGCTCGCCGGCTGCGGCAGCGCGCCCGAATCGGCCGATCCGCAGGTGCGCCAGCAGCTCAGCGCGCAGGTAGAGGCGGTGAAAGCCGCCGCGCTGGGCAACGATCGCGCCGCCGCCGAGGCCGCTCTCGCCGAGCTGAACCGGAGGATCGCCACCGCGCAGGCGCAAGGCAAGCTCGCGCCGGACAACGCCCGGGTGATCCTCACCGCCACAGACCGCGTCGCCGAGGACGTGCGCACCATCCCGCTGCCCGAGCCCCCGCAGCCGGTGATCGTGACGGTCACCCCAGATCCCCCGCCCGACGTGCCGGACGAGGGCGACCCGGGCAAGCACCAGAAGGATTGGGAAAAGCAGCAGAAGCAGTGGCAAAAGCAGCGCCATAAAAACGGCGATAACGAGGGCTGATGCTTTCCGTCGCGTAGCGCTGGTGCGGGGAGTCTTGCGATTTCGCGAAATCGACACCTCGCCCGAAGGGGAACGCCGATTTCGCGCGAAATCGCCAGACCGCAGGTGCCGGATCAAGCAGGTCGGATCTTCAACGACTGGCCGTGCGTTATGATGTCTCCAGACGCCACCGGTGTTGTGGCCCAGCAGGAGATTTCGTAGCCGGATGGCGTAGTCGCGCTCACGCCCTTGATCGTCCTGCCTGCGGCGGATGCGCAATGGGGCTTGAGCTGCTCGAAGACCTCGGTGGCTTCCTTGAGCTGTTCGGGCTTGCCCTGCCAGATGTGCTTGGCTGTGATCTCGAAAACCGTGATCAAGCTCTTGTTCGGGTCCTCCGCTGTGGTGCGTTCACCGTTGTGCGCTGCGGCCGTGGTGCTCACGTCCAAGTTGAATTCCCAAAGCTTGCCGGTTGGCCGAAAGTCGTGCGTTTGGTAATCGATCGATGCGCGGATGGTGTAGGGCTGACCGACGTTGTCCTTGGTCTCACATCGCCGCGGCTCGGTCACGGGGCTTCCAACCTCCGTTAGTTCCCCCTTCCGCAGGCAGTTCCATCCCTCCGTGGCGATACCGTCCATCACGGCGTCGGGGTTGTAGTCCTCCGGGAAGCATTGCTGAAAGTCCGGACGCTCCGGGGCGCAGGGAACCGGGGCGCCTGGCTTGGGTGGTTTCGGTTCGCCATTGGTGGGTGCGGTTTTGGGTGCTGTCGGAACTGCCTCGCGAGTGGGTTCAGCGCTCGGCTGGCGAGGTTCGACGGCGAGCACGTAGTAGACCCGAAGTCCGACGAACCCACCGACGATCAACAGCAAGGCGACAGCGGGAATGACGATGTACGGCCACTTCCTCCACTTCGGAACAGGTGGTGGTTGTTGGCCCCGTGGTGGTGCGTACCGCCCACCCCCAGGCCCCTGGTTCGGCCCCCACTGCGGATTCGGATTCCAACCCGATTGAGTCGGCACAAGCCCTCCCTGCCTTATGTACCCATGATCGGCAGCAATCTTATGGAGCCCAAATCGGGCACCGGACACTTTTGCTCGAAATGTGAGAGAGAACCTTGGAGTTCATTCCTGACCGCAAAGGGCTTCCACCACATCGCGGGCGTCGGCGGTGAAGGCCTGGTCGAGGAAGTAGAGCTTGTCGGCGAGGTCGGTGAGCTGTCGCCGCGCGACCACGACTTCGACGCCGTCCTGGCTGATCCAGACTTCGTCGCGGACGAGCATCCTTACGATGACCTCGGCGCGTCGCTCATCGGCCGGAATGTTCCAGCTGGCGCACATGTTTCTGCCCTCCCGGAGCGGAATTTCGCTTGCGACAACACTTTCTGGGGTCCCCGTTTGGGCACGCAAACATACTTTCGAGTGACTTGGGTTACGTGCCCCACTGGCAACCGGTGATGGTGATCAGGGGAGGTCAGATCGATTCCGAAAGCGGGAGGGCAGATGAACGGACGAGTCGGGGTCCCGGTCCGGGTCCGAAGGGTGTCCAGCGAGCTCCGCGAGCTGAGACTGCGAAGCGGCCTCGGAGCGGAAGAAGTCGCTGGGGCACTTGGGTTTTCAATGAGCAAGCTCAGTAGGATCGAGAACGGCCAGCGGGGACTCTACGCCGACGATGTGGCGGCACTGCTTGGCTTGTACCGGGTCCCAGCAGAGCGCCGCGAAGAGTTGCTGAAGCTTGTTCGCAGCGGTGCGAACCCAAATTGGTGGCAAGTCCAGGATGGACGCTTGCCAGCAATGTGGGAGGACGTGATCCGCTTCGAGAAAGAAGCCACGGCCATCTACAACTACGAGACCATGCTCATACCGGGCCTGTTGCAGACCCCGGAGTACGCGACCGCGATCGTGCAGGGCACCGACCCGGATCTGAATCTGGCAGAGGTCGACACTCTCGTTACGGCTCGCATCGGCCGACAAACCTTGTTGAACCGGCCAACGGCACCGTTGCTCGAAGTGCTCATCGAACAGAACATCTTGGAGCGCCCGGCTGGGGGTGCGGGAGTGATGTTCCGCCAGCTCCGCCACCTGGTCAGCGCTACTAGCCAGGACAACATCACCTTGCGTGTGCTGCCATCGACAGTCGGCGTGCACCCGGGGATGGCGGGTCCCTTCGCCATCCTCGACTTCGAAAAGCACGCAAGCCTCGTGTACCTGGAGAATCGCGGAAGCAGCGCGTTCCTTGAAGAGTCCGAACACGTGGCCGCGGCGAGAGAAGCCCTTAGAACCTTGCAGGAGGTGGCGCTGTCGGTCGAGGATTCAGTGGACCTCATCAACTGCATCGCCGATGGGTTGGTGTGAAGACAGGCAAGGAGCAGCTCAGTGTCATCACTGGATCTCTCAACGCTTCACTGGCGCAAGAGCAGCCGAAGTAGCAACTACGGCAACTGTGTCGAGGTCGCTTTCGTGCCGTGGCGGAAGAGTAGTAGGAGCAGTTTGCAAGGAAACTGCGTAGAGGTGGCCTTCAACGGCCCAGTTGTCGCGACAAGGGACTCGAAGGACCCGGACGGCGGAAGCCTGGTATTCGCCGCTCCGACCTGGGCTTCCTTCGTCGATGGTCTTCGCGCAGGGCGGTTCGATGCATAGATGACCTTGATCCGAAACCCCTCACCGGCATCCGGGTGCGAATTCACCCGGATGCCGCAGTTTGTCTTCATCAACTCTTGTCTGGTCGGCCGCTCGCGTGCGCTAACGTTTGCCACGCTGGCAAGTGGATGACCGTCGCCCTCGTCGCGACGGCACGCGGACGAGGGGAGTTCAGCGGTGACTGCCGAGGGGGAAGACAACCAGGTCCAGTTCGACGGAACGGACCAGGCTTATCTGCAGCACCGGGCGCAGCAGGGCGGTTTGCTCGCTCCGGTTGGAGCTTTCGTTACAACAGCCGCGCGCGCGGCGGACAAGGCGGCCCTAGCGCAGTCGCAGGCTGCGCACGGGTCGATGCGCATTGACCCGGATAAGGTCGACGAACTGGCGAGGTTCTTCACCGACGAAGCTAAGGCGCTGGAAAAGCAAGCGCGGAAGGTTCAAGAACTGGCTTACCTCTCGCCGCCTGGCGACGATCCCGTGAGCGTTAGAGCCACTGAGAAGTACGGTCTGGTTGCCGCTGGAGACGACCGCGCCTGCTACGAAAATCTGATGACGCTTGCGCAGTTTTTCGGAGAAACCGCGGAGAAACTACACAATAATGCTTCGGACACTCGTACAAATGATCAGAACTCGGCGGAGAGTTTCGGAGGGTATCTTGCGTAAGGCGCTCGTGATCGGCGCAGTTGCGGCCAGCTTCGTTCTTGCTGGCTGCAGTGGTGGGGGAACACAAGCCCCTCCGGTGGGCGGCAAGGCTGAGTCTTCATCTCCTCCGCCATCGAGTCAGTCCGCACGGTCAGCTCCAGCAAAGTCCTTGGGTCTTTCAGACCCCTGCGCGATCTTGACTGCGGCCCAGCGACAGTCGCTTGGAATTGATCAGCAGCCGGAGCCGGAAGAGTCGAACGGCAAGCCGGGCTGCGGCTTCGCTGCTGGCGAGGCTGGCAGTAGCGACGGATGGACTGGCTTCGTCGCAGCTGATCCCAGGCGTACGATGAAGCAGTTTGCGTCTTCTGGGTCTGGGGCACAGGAGATTGAGCTAGCGGGCTACCCGACTGCGCAGGTGAACAATTCGTCCGGTTGCATGCTGGCTATAGACGTTTCGGACTCGGGATCTCTGTTCATTAACTTGATCGTTCGTCCCGGGTCCCCGATGGAATCGCAAGCGTGTGACAAAGCCGCCAAGATAGCCGAGGCTGCAGTTCAAAATCTTCCCGATGCATGAGAAGGCTTGGAGATGACTGACACCAGGCAGATTGAGCCATCCGATTTCGAAGGCGTTCAGCTTTCACAAATGCGGGCATGGGTTGAGAACGGCTCTCCTCAGGGACTCTATGACGCATCCGGCGGTTGGAGAGACCAAGACAAGTACCTCCGAGACCTCAAGACCCGCGTCGAGGACAAGCTGAAGGGCGTCGGCGCGATCATGCGGTCTGAGTCCGGTGAGGCCATGAAGAACCAGGCCGTGCCAGTGGTGCTCTGGACCGAGGTTGCCGCCGACAACGCGCTCGCGCAGTCGCAGCTGATGACGGATCAGGGCGATGCGTTCACGAAGGTGCAGTCGTCAGTCCCGGGTAAGGGCGAGGAGCAGGAAGTTCCCGACGACTCCTGGTTCGAAGAGGGCTGGGATAAGTTCTGGACCGGCTCGACCGATGCCGAGGATGCCAAGGCGCATAATGAGAAGCTGCGCCAGGAGGCTGTGCAGGCCTTCCAGAACTACGACAGCGCATCCCAGAGCACCGTCGCCGCGAGTGCTGTGTTCACGCCGCCGCCGGACGGGGGCATGAACGTCGCGGTCACGGGGTCGCAGCATCCGCACGTCGGGAGCGTTCCGCAGGTTTCGCCGCACAGCACCTCCAGCCAGTCGGCGACTCCGGTGGTGGCGGACAGGATGGGGCCGCCGGGGCCGGGCACCGGTACGACCACCGGCATCGCGAACACCAGCAGCAGCGGCTATGTCAGCAACACGAATCCCGTGTGGCAGCGGCCGGACTCGCCCCGGACTCCCGGTCCGGAGCCGCGCGTTCCGGTCGGCGACGGCGGGCGAGGCTACTCCGGCGGGCCTGGTGGCCCGGGCGTGCCTGGTGGTCCCGGCGGTGGTCGGCCAGGGCTCGGCGGCGGTGCTGGGGGCCGGGGTGGCGGTGCTGGTGGTGCTGGGGGCCGGGGTGGCCGTGCCGGTGGTGCTGGCGGCCGGGGTGGTTTCGGTGCCGGTGGTCGTGGGGCCGGCGGTCCTGGCGTTGGTGCCGGTGGCCGGGCCGGGATCGGTGGACCCGGTAGCGGCGCTCCCGGGTCCGGTCCCGGTGGTCCCGGTGGTGCCGGTGGTCGTGGCGGTGCTGCGGGGGCCGGTGCGGCTGGTGCTCGCCCGCAAGGGAAGCAGGGCGAGGAGGACCAGGAGCACGAGATCCCCGACTACCTCAAGGGCGACCACGGCTTCTTCGACGACGAATTGCCTAAGGTCGCGCCGCCCGTCTTCGGCGAGTGGGACCAGAAGTAAGCAGTAGACGACAACAGAAAACGCCGTGGGCGGCACCGTTTCGGTGCCGCCCACGTACTGGCCTGGGGAGAAACCGGTGAAATTCGAGCTGTCGAAGCAGGCGTTCTACGAGGCTTGGAAGCACTTCAAGCTGGGGACCAAGCCGTTGGTGCTGAACGTGCTCCCGGAAGGCATCTTGCAGTCCGAGCGCCGCGAGGCCGAACGGCGGGCGTGGGAGGAGCTGCGCGCGCTCGGGTTCGGCAACGTGATACGGGAAGACGACATCTACGGCGTGTTCCTGCCGCTGCAGCGCTACGAGCGGGCCTTCGACGTCACCTTCAACGACCGCAAGCCCGACGGTGCGAAGCGCGAGCTTTCCGGGCTTGTCGCCAACGTCCGGAACAACGCAACACTGGCGGTGCAGACCGAGCAGAGTTTCCGGCTGCAGGCCCTGCCCGCCAACGACATGGTCCGGGCCGCGCTCAGCGTGCTGCCCGACGACGTCAAGGCCGGGCCCGGGCGGGCCGTGTCGCTGCGCAGCGAGGCGATGGAACAGGCCGCCAAGGCCGCCGGGAAGTCCGACCGCGCGATGGCGGAAGGCCTTGCGCGGCAGGGGATTCGGCGCGACGACGCGCGGACGCTGGTGGAGATGGCCGGGGGCGAGCGAATCGCGTGGGCCCAGTTCGGTGCGTCCGTCATGGACGGCCAGGGCAAGCGGCACCGGGCCCCGATGGTCACCAACTTCTTCGCCAGTGCCAAGGGCTGGTACCTCATCGAGAACAGCCGCCGCAGCGCTGAAGCCTGGACCACGGTCGCCCCGGTCGACAAGCAGCGCATGGCCACCCGGGTCCAGGACCTCATGAAAACCATCTGACCCGGGAGCCGTCGCTGCGCGAATCCCGCCGACCGCAGGAATCCGGTCAGTGTTCGATTGACGACTTACAGTCATCGCATGGTGTCGGCTGAGGTGCAGCGCGGGTGGTGGCGGGCCTTCCGGGAGTCGCGGTTCCTCCCGGCGACCGTGCTCGTGCTCATCGTCGCCGCAGCCGCTGCGCTGTTCGCCGGCTCCTACACCTTCGCGATGGCCAATCCGACGCCGCACCGCGTGCCGCTGGCTGTCGTCGGCACCCGGCATGATCCCGCGCTCGTCGCCGAGATGGAGCAGGCCGCGGGCACCGCGTTCGAGCTCCACCACTCCAACTACGACGAGGCGTTGCAGGCCGTGGAGGAGCAGCGCGTGTTCGGCGTGCTCGATCTGCGCGGCGACGTGTTCCGGCTCGATGTGACCAGTGCGTCGGGTGCGTCCGTCGCGCAGCTCCTGGAGCAGGTGGGGCAGAAGGCCGGGGTGAGCCTCGGCATGGCGGTCGTCGTCACCGACCTCAAGCCGTTGCAGCGCGGCGACCCGCGTGGGCTCGCGCTGTTCTACGTCACGCTGGCCTCGATCATCATCGGCTTCGTCGGTGCCATCCAGCTCAGCGTGCACGCCAAGGCGCTCAACCCCGCCGAGCGGATCGGACTCACGGTCGCCTATGCGCTGCTCGGCGGCTTCGCCATCATCGCCGTGGTGGACTGGCTGCTGGGCGCGGTCCACTTCCCGGTCGTCGAGGCCTGGCTGATCCTGGCGCTGACCATGTTCACCTCCGGGATGGTCTTCACGATGTTCAACACGCTGCTGGGCCGGTGGGCGATGGTGCCGACCTGGGGGCTGATGGTGCTGCTCGGCAACCCCTCGTCCGGCGGCGCGGTGTCCTGGCCGCTGCTGCCGTCCCCGCTGGGCCTGGTCGGCGCCTGGCTGCCGCCCGGGGCGTCGGTGAACGCGATGCACACCGCCGTCTACTTCGGCGGCTACCAGCACGTCTTCCCGTTCCTGGTGCTGGGCGCGTGGGCGCTGGCGGCCTGCGCCGTCTTCTGGATCTGGCGCGACCACGGCGGTCGGCGCCCCGCCTAGCCGTTGCGGAACTTCCGCGTAGCGGAATTGTTGGAGTTCTTGATCACTTCCCGGATGAGGGGCATTTCACCCCGGTTTGACCTGCGAGGACACCCCCAGCGTGGCTCAACTGTGCGGAAATCGGACACATTCGAAGAGTTTTGGCCGAGATTAGTGCACTTCAGCGGCTTTGTTGGTAGTACTTGCAGCGGCCCCATGCTCGTGCGCGCCTCGTACGAGCAGCACCAGGCGGGCCTGGGCGGCGAGCCGGATGAATCCTGCTCACGAAAACGGGGACCCAAGTGGAACCCGGCAGAGCGGACTCGGTACCGTCGCCCGCACCGATCAAGAGAAACCCCACATCACGGAGGACATGGTGGCCCTTCCCCAGCTGACCGAGGAGCAGCGGGCAGCAGCTCTGGAAAAGGCGGCTGCCGCCCGTCGCGCCCGAGCTGAGCTCAAGGAGCGCCTCAAGCGAGGCGGAACCACGCTGGCGGAGGTCCTGGAGACCGCCGACAACGACGAGGTCTTGGGCAAGATGAAGGTCTCCGCCCTTCTCGAAGCCCTTCCCGGTGTCGGCAAGGTCCGCGCTTCGCAGATCATGGAGCGGCTGGAGATCGCCAACAGCCGTCGGCTTCGCGGACTGGGCGAGCGGCAGCGCAAGGCGCTGCTCTCCGAGTTCAGCGGCGAGTGATCGACGCAAAAACCGGCGCTGAGCCGAGGACCGTCCGTCAGGGCGAGCCTCGGCTCACCGTCGTTTCCGGGCCTTCCGGCGTCGGCAAGTCCAGCGTGCTCAGCGAGGTGCGCAGGCTGGCCCCGGAGATCTACTTCAGCGTTTCCGCGACCACCCGCGCACCCCGCGCCGGCGAGGTCGACGGCGATCACTACCACTTCGTCTCCACCGCCGAGTTCGAGCGGATGATCGCCGCTGGCGAGATGCTCGAACACGCCCGCTACGCGGGCAACCTCTACGGCACCCCGCGCAAGCCGGTCGAGGAGGCCCTGGCGGCCGGCCAGCCGGCCGTGCTGGAGATCGAGCTCCAGGGCGCCCGCCAGGTGCGGCAGGCGATGCCGGAGGCGCAGCTGGTGATGCTGCTGCCGCCGTCCTGGGAGGTGCTGGTGGACCGGCTCACCGGTCGCGGCACCGAGCCCGCCGAGGTGGTCGAGCGGCGGTTGGCGACCGCGCGCAAGGAGCTGGCGGCCGAATCGGAGTTCGACGCGACGGTCGTCAACGCCGATGTACAGGTAGCGACCAGCGAATTGCTACGATTGATTCTTGGCCGCGAGCAGTGACCGCGCCTTTCGCGTTGAGCTAGCGCCGACCGCGCCACTGCCGCCCCAGCAGACATCCACGAGGAGCAGGAGCCACTCACGTGAGCACCCCCAGCGCGCTGGCTGCGCTCAACAGCAGCCCGTCGACCAACACCGTCGAGGGCATCACCTACCCGCCGATCGACGACCTGCTCGAGCAGGTCAGCTCCAAGTACGCCCTGGTGATCTACTCCGCGAAGCGGGCGCGGCAGATCAACGACTACTACGCGCAGCTCGGCGAGGGCCTGCTGGAGTACGTCGGGCCGCTGGTCGAGCCGGGCCCGCGGGAGAAGCCGCTGTCGATCGCGCTCCGCGAGATCCACGCGGGCGTGCTCGAGCACACCGAAGGCGAGTGACGACGGCTAACAGCGGTGCGGCCGCGCCGCAGGACCGCCCGCGGGTGGTCCTCGGCGTCAGCGGTGGCATCGCCGCCTACAAGGCGTGCGAGGTCCTGCGGCGGCTGACCGAGTCCGGGCACAGCGTCCGGGTGATCCCGACCGAGGCCGCGCTGCGGTTCGTCGGCTCGGCGACGTTCGAGGCGCTGTCCGGGCAGCCGGTGGAGACCGGCGTGTTCGCCGACGTCGAAGAGGTCCCGCACGTGCGGCTCGGGCAGCAGGCCGACCTGGTCGTCGTCGCGCCCGCCACCGCTGACCTGCTGGCCCGTGCCGCGCACGGGCAGGCGAACGACCTGCTCACCTCGACGCTGCTGACCGCGCGCTGCCCGGTGCTGATGGTGCCGGCGATGCATACCGAGATGTGGGAGCACCCGGCCACGCGGGACAACGTGGCGCTCCTGCGCAGCCGCGGCGTGGTGGTCGCCGAGCCCGACAGCGGGCGGCTGACCGGCGCGGACACCGGCAAGGGCCGGTTGCCCGACCCCGCCGAGATCGTCGACCTGGCCCGGCTGCTGCTGGCCGAACCGCGCGCGCTGCCGCGCGACCTCGAAGGCCGCCGCGTGGTGGTCTCCGCCGGCGGCACGCGCGAGCCGCTGGACCCGGTGCGCTACCTGGGCAACCGCTCGTCCGGCCGCCAGGGCTACGCGCTGGCCCGGGTCGCCGCGCACCGCGGCGCGGACGTCACGCTGGTCGCCGCGCACACCGCCGACCTGGTCGATCCGGCCGGGACCAGGGTGATCCGGGTGGGCACCGCCGAGGAGCTGCGGTCGGTGATGCTGGCCGAGTCCGACGGCGCGGACGTCGTCGTGATGGCTGCGGCGGTCGCCGACTTCCGGCCCGTGTCGCAGGCCGGGCACAAGATCAAGAAGAGCGGTCAGGACCCGGAACCGCTGGCGTTGACCAGGAACCCGGACATCCTCGCCGAGCTCGTCGAGGCGCGGAACGCGGGCAAGCTGGCCGCTTCGATGATCGTCGGGTTCGCCGCCGAGACCGGGGATCCGACCACCAGCGCCCTGGAGCACGGCCGGGCCAAGCTCGCCCGCAAGGGCTGCGACCTGCTGGTGGTCAACACCGTCGGCGACGGGCAGGCGTTCGAGGTCGAGGACAACGCGGGCTGGCTGCTGGGCGGCGACGGCACCGAGGAGCCGATCCCGTTCGGCGCGAAGTCGCGGTTAGCGGCCACATTGTGGGATGCCGTGAACCGGCAGCTGCCCCAGCAGTAGGCTGACCTCGCACGTCGGGCCACCGCTGTGGGCTTTCTACGCGAAGAAATCCAGGAAGAAATCCAGGGAGAGTTGTGAGTCAGCAGTCGGACCTGCGCACCGGTCGCAGGTTGTTCACCAGTGAGTCCGTGACCGAAGGCCACCCGGACAAGATCTGCGACGCGATCAGCGACTCGATCCTGGACGCGTTGCTGACCCAGGACCCACGGTCGCGGGTCGCCGTCGAGACGCTCGTGACCACCGGTCAGGTGCACGTCGCGGGCGAAGTCACCACCGACGCCTACGCGGACATCCCGACGATCGTGCGGGAGAAGATCCTGGAGATCGGCTACGACTCCTCCGCGAAAGGCTTCGACGGTGCCTCCTGCGGCGTGAACGTCGCCATCGGCTCCCAGTCGCCGGACATCGCGCAGGGCGTGGATGTCGCGCACGAGTCCCGCGTCGAGGGCGTGATCGACGAGATCGCCAAGCAGGGCGCCGGTGACCAGGGTCTGATGTTCGGCTACGCCTGCACCGACACCGACGAGCTGATGCCGCTGCCGATCGCGCTGGCGCACCGCCTGTCGCGGCGGCTGACCAAGGTCCGCAAGGACGGCGTGCTGCCGTACCTGCGCCCGGACGGCAAGACCCAGGTGACCATCGAGTACGCGGGCGACCAGCCGGTGCGGTTGGACACCGTGGTGCTGTCGACGCAGCACGCCGCCGACATCGACCTGGAGTCGATGCTGGCCGTCGACATCCGCGAGAAGGTGGTCGGCCCCGAGGTGGAGAAGCTCGACCTCGACACCTCCGACACCCGCCTCCTGGTGAACCCGACCGGCCGGTTCGTCGTCGGAGGCCCGATGGGCGACGCGGGCCTGACCGGCCGGAAGATCATCGTCGACACCTACGGCGGCATGGCCCGCCACGGCGGCGGCGCGTTCTCCGGCAAGGACCCGTCGAAGGTCGACCGCTCCGCCGCCTACGCGATGCGCTGGGTGGCCAAGAACGCCATCGCGCATCGAGGTGCAGGTCGCCTACGCGATCGGCAAGGCCGCCCCGGTCGGCCTGTTCGTGGAGACCTTCGGTACCGAGAACGTCGACCCGGCGCGCATCCAGGCGGCGATCAACGAGGTCTTCGACCTGCGCCCGGCCGCGATCATCCGCGACCTCGACCTGCTGCGGCCGATCTACGCCCAGACCGCGGCTTACGGCCACTTCGGCCGCAACGACCTCGACCTGCCGTGGGAGCGCACGGACCGCGCCGAAGCCCTGAAGGCCGCCGCGAACGTCTGATCCTGCGTCGCATCGTCTGGCGGAGGCACCCCCGACACCCGTCGGAGGTGCCTCTTCGCCGTCCAGCGGTATCTGCAGTTTCCATTGAAACTGCGGGAGATGCGCTGGTGGTTGTGGACAACCCCCGCAATTTCAATGGAAATCGAGGGTCCGATTTCCATTGAAATTGCGGGGAGCCCGGTGCCTACGCTTGGGGTGTGGGGTCGCCTCCGGTGGATCGCTTCGTTCCCTACGGCCCGTCGCACTGGGTGCTCATGGTGCTGATCGTCGTCGGGGCCGTCGTGCTGGTCGTGCTCGGGCGCCGGAACCGCGATCCGCGGACCGAGGTGGTGTTCACCCGCACCTTCGCCGTGGTGGTCGTGGCGTTCAACGTGGCGATGCTGGTGTACCGGTTCCTGCCGGCGCATTGGAACATCGGCGAATCGCTGCCGCTGCAGCTCTGCGACCTAGCCTGGATCGTCGGTGCCGTCGCGCTGTGGACCCATCGGCCGCTGGCCCACGCGCTCCTCTACTACTGGGGGCTGACGCTGACCCCGCAGGCGATGATCACGCCCGCGCTGGACGCCCCGGACTTCCCGTCGCCCGACTTCATCGAGTTCTGGGGCCAGCACCTGCTGGTCATCTGGGCTGCGGCCTACCTGACCTGGGGCGTCGGGTTGCGGCCGAACTGGCGCGGCTACTGGTTCGCCGCCGCCGTGACCGTCGGCTGGGTCGCGGCGATGCTGGTCTTCAACTCCTGGGCGGGCACCAACTACGGCTTCGTCAGCCGGAAGCCGAACAACCCGTCCTTGCTGGACGTGATGGGCGGCTGGCCCTGGTACCTGGTGGTCGGGCTGGTCCTCGGGCTGGTCGCGTGGGCCCTGCTGACCTGGCCGTGGACCAGGACCTCGCGCGGGGCCGTGCGGGCGTAGCTACGAGGGCATCGCGAAGCCCTGCTGGCGCCACGCCTCGTAGACCGCGACCGCTGCCGAGTTGGCGAGGTTCATCGAGCGGATGCCGGGGAGCATCGGGATCCGGACCTGCAACGTCGCCGTTTCGAGCACGTCCTCGGGCAGCCCGGTGGATTCGGGCCCGAACAGCAGCACGTCGCCCGGCCGGTAGGCCACCGTCTCGTAGGAGACCTCGGACTTCGAGGTGAACGCGATGACCCGCTGCGGGTTCAGCGCTCGCCAAGCCGATTCGAGGTCGGCGTGCAAATGCAGGGCCGCGCGGTCGTGGTAGTCGAGACCGGCCCGGCGCAGCTTCGAGTCCTCGACGGAGAAGCCGAGGGGTTCGATCAGGTGCAGCGCACAGCTGGAACCAGCCGCCATCCGGATCGCGTTGCCGGCGTTGCCCGGGATCTCGGGATGGTAGAAGACCACGTGAAACACCCGAAATCGTTTCACACCGCGTTGGGCATTGGCAGCCCGGGGAGGCCCCCGCCGGTGGCGGGGGCCGGTCGACCACACCAGCCCGCCGTTGTCGCGGACGTTCTGGCCGGTGACCCATCGTGCGTCGGGGCCGGCCAGGAACGCCCCCATGTCGGCTCCGCCGGTCGCCCGAGCCTGCCCAGCGGGAGCATGTGCGCGGTCGCGGCCAGAGACTCGTCGCCGACGGCACCGTGCAGCAGGTCGGTGTCGGCGGGCCGGGGGAGACGGCGTTGACTGATGCCGCGCGGTCCGAGCTCCTTCGCCGCGACGCTGGTGAACTGCTCGACGGCGGCTTTGCCTGCCACGTAAGCGGATCGCCCGGGCTGGCCCACACCGTGCTCATCGTGGAGATGCTGACGATCCGCTCGCCGTCGCGCATCCGCCGCACCGCGTGCTGCATCGACAGGAAGGTTCCCTTCGCGTTGACCGCCATGACGCGGTCGTAGTCGGTGTCGGAGGTGTCGATGAGCGGCTTGGTGGACGGGATTCCGGCGTTGTTGACCAAGACGTTCAGCTCGCCGAGCAGGCACGACGAAACTGGTCGGGCGGACCTCGCCGCGCGCCTAGACGAGTAATTCCAAATTCCTGCGAGCATGAGGCGAGGGTGTCCATGATCCGTTTGTGACGACAGACCTGGACACCCTCGTGATCGCACTCTACGTCAAAATCGACGATGACCTGGCCGGTTCGGCTCGGCTGCCTGGTCGGCCACCCAAGCTCAGCCACTCCGAGTTACTGTGCCTGGCCGTCATGCAGGCGATGCTGGGCTTTCACAATGAGGCCCGATGGCTGCGCTACACCCGCACACACCTGCGGCATCTGTTCCCCTACCTGCCCGGACAGTCCGGGTACAACAAGCGCCTGCGTGCCGCACTGCCGCGGATCAAACGGATCATCCGGGTACTGGCCCGCGACACCGACTTCTGGCATGACACCGTGTGGATCACCGACTCCACCCCGGTGCCCTGCGGCATGTCCCGCCCCACCGTCAAGCGTTCGGACCTGGCCGGCTTCGCCGGCTACGGCTACTGCGCGTCACACTCGCGGTTCTTCTGGGGTCTGCGCCTGTACCTGGTGTGCACCCCGGCCGGGATGCCGATGCTGTGGGCGTTGGCAGATCCCAAGCTCGGCGAGCGCGAGGTGCTGGCCGCGATGCTGGAGGTCGACGCCGAGATGATCAAGGACCGGGCCGGGCTGCTGCTGATCAGTGACAAGGGGTTCGCCTCGAAGACCTTCGAACGATCACTGTCCGAACAGGGCATCACGCTGCTGCGCCCGTCGCGCAAGAAGGAGGTCCTGCGAGCAGGCGAGCCGATGCTCAAGAAAGTCCGCCAACTCATCGAGTCGGTCAACGACAC
>NZ_GL877879.1:1598246-1600339 GCF_000194155.1 Saccharopolyspora spinosa NRRL 18395 | reverse complement strand
CTTCCGCACCGGCCAGCCAGTCACTCGCTCACCCCCCGCCTACGATCACTGACCGTATTCAGACTTACTCGTCTAGGGGTGAGCACGCGGATGGTCCGCGCGGACGGCGATTGCTTGCGCAGCCTCGGTTGCCCGTGCACGCGACTCCAGGTGTGGCGGGTGGTTACCGGCTCGGCGAGGGTGCGGCGCTGCCGCCGCTGCTGCTGGACGACGACGAGGCCGTCGCGGTCGCGATCGGGTTGCGCACGGCCGCGAGCGGCACGGTGTCCGGGATCGAGGAGACCTCGGTTCGGGCGCTGGCCAAGCTGGAGCAGGTGCTGCCGGAGAGGCTGCGGCAGCGGGTCAACGCGCGTGCAGACGTACACGGTGCCGGTGCCCAGGGGAGGGCCTGCCGTCGAAGCCGATGTGCTGACGACGACCGCGCGGGCGTGCCGGGACAGGGCGCCTGCGGTTCGGCTACCGCGCGCGACGACGCCGCGAGCGTGCGCACCGTCGAGCCGAATCGGCTCGTCAGCACCGGGCATCGTTGGTACCGGGCGTCGTTGGCACCTGGTCGGCTGGCACTGCGACCGCGACGACTGGCGGAGCTTCCGCGTCGATCGCCTGTCGTCGCGCATTCCGACGGGGGCCGCGCTTCACGCCGCGAGCCTGCCGGAAGGCGGCTTCGCCGCGTAACGTCGCGCGGGACGTCACGCGGTGTTGTGGGCATATCGCGCGCGGGTGTGGGTGCATGCGCCCGCGGAGGTCGTCGTGCAGCGGGCGCCGCCGATGACATGGCTCGTCGAGGTGAAGTGAACGGACCATTCGCCTCGATAGACGAGGTGAACGGTCCGTTCACTTCACCTCGATTGGCGAGGCGGAACCAGGTCGCTCCCGCTGGGGCTGTCTGCGGAGCCTTCAGGCAGAACGAGTCCCAAAATGGGCTCATAGCAACGAAAAGTACTCGCGGGTCCTGAGCAGCCCGAATCCGTCTCGCCGTGGTGAGTCGCGGCGGGTGGTCTTGACAGTGCGGGAAGGTGTCGCGCTGGTGGCGCTGGACCAGCTGTGGCATGTGGTGCTCTTGCTACCCGCGCTGGCGCTCGGCGCGGTGCTGAGCCGGTTCGTGCACCACCGCCTCGACGGTTCGCTGATGCGGCTAATGGTGCTGCTGTTCGCGATCGCCTTCGGCGTCGTGCTGCTGTTCACCGGGTGAGCGCGTCGCCGAACGGCGAACGGCTAGGACGGGCTTCGGGTTGGTGATCACCTGCGGAGTGGTCTCCTGCTTGAGATTGGCCGGCAGGAGTGCGACGGCACTGGTCGAGGTGCAGGTCGATGGCCGTCAGCGCGGGTGTGCAGGTGCGGGCGCGCAGACCGTCGTAGCGGGTCGTCACCATGACATCCGCCGGGACGCGCAGCCCTCGGTCGGTCAGCGCCGGCACCACGTCCACGGCGAAGGCATTGACGGTCGCGTAGATCGCGTTGACCTCCGGGGGCTCGTCCAAGAGTGAAGACGCGGTAGCGCGCCCCGCCTCTTCGCGAGCGGTCTCCGGCATCACCGGGAAACTGGCCGGTCGTCGTCCGGTGATGGCAGACGACGGCTACTGCGGCGCCCCTGGCATGATTACGTTTTACCAGAAACGACTTGCGGGCCCAGCGGTCGGCTCCGAGCCTGGTGGTGGTGTGTCTGCGGATGCCGGGCGGCCGGAGGCTGTCGGGTCTGGGCCTGTTGTGGACTCCGACCGTGGTGTGCCTGCGGGGCATCCGGTGTCGCCGAGTGGGGTGACCGGCCGTGATGGGGATCCCGGTGCGGACTCGGTCGGGGGGCGTGGGGATTCGCATCGCCGTGATGGGGCTGCGGTGTCGCCGGATTCGGCGATGCCCTCGGGGGAGGGGTCGCGGGCGGCGTCGTCTGTGGATCGGGATCCGGTGGTGGTGTTGCCGGTGGGCTTGCCTGCGGACACGGTGCGGGTGCCGGTGCCGGCGGAGGTGGTTGCTGGTGGTGGGTTGGCGGAGTTCGTGCGGGGCGGTGTCGCGGATTCCACGGGTCCTGTGCTGCTGGTGTCCCCCGGGGATCCGGGTGTGGGTGTGGTGGTGACGCCGGGTCAGGGTTCGGC
>NZ_GL877879.1:1594930-1596602 GCF_000194155.1 Saccharopolyspora spinosa NRRL 18395 | reverse complement strand
AGCGGGTGCGTGTTCTGGGTGAGATCATGATGCGCTTGGCCGATCGCCGCCGTCTGCTGGAGAGGTGGGGCGAGGAAGGGCGTGACATCCGCAGCGCGGCTGAGTACCGCGCCGAGCTGCGGGAAGAGGTGGCCGGGCTCGGTGGCCTGGACCAGGTGGTGCTCACGGGGAGCAGGCCCGACATCCAGGTGCCGGTGCGCGAGCTCGGCGGTCCGGCACCGCAGCGTGCCGGTGAGCTGGGCAGGCGGCCCAGTCCGCGGGAGCTGAACGTGCTGCAGGAGCTGGTGCAGGCCCTGGACGGACGTGAGGTTGACTACCTCACGCGCTTCTTAGGTAAGGACACCGAGGCCGGCGTAGCGATCGGCGACCTTTATAAGTCGCGTCCCGGCGGTCGAGCGGTGCTGCGTGGGTTTGTGCTGGACATGGTTGTCGCGGCGTTCGGCGGGCCGGAAAGGGCGGTCGCGGTGGCGGACCGATTGCGGGAGCTGGGCTCCCTGCGGGGCCTGCGGGTGTTCTCGGAGGATGCGCGAGGCTGCCCTGCTTCCGAGCTCTGAGCTGGTGCGCTATCTCGGCCCGGGCCGAGCAATGGAGGTGACCCTGACCGACCCCCTCGGGTTTTCTAAGCGAGAGTGGGATGTATGGAAGGTGCTGGCGGGCAGAGACGAGTTCGACGAGGACGAAGCTGGGAAGCTGCGCCGGGCTGTTCTGCGGGCTATCTCGGACGAGCTCAGGCAGCGGCCAAAGCCGTTGAGGCGGGTGGTGTGGAACGAGAACGGGATACGGGAGGCTGAGCGCCGTCTCGCGTGGGCCGATGCCACAAACGGAGGCGAGTTCCCGTCCGACGCGCGGTCACAGTGGCTGAAGGTGGACAACCCAGATCCGCCTCTGCGGCCCGCGTCGCGAGAGGTTATCGATGGGCTCGGGGAGTCGTTGAAGGCTTCGGTCAACTACATCGTTGTTCAGGTCCTGCTCGGCAATGAGGATGCGAGGGCCATGCTGGAGGGCTCGGGGATCGTGATTCCTGGCCCGGGTTCTGGCGTGGCCACGGGGTTGCTGGAGCAGGTCGCCGACCACCTCCGCCGCACCCCGAGAGGAATAATGCTGGACTCTGGTGTGTTGCGGCGAGGGGGGGCGGCGAGTGAACGGTTCCAGGCGGCCACGGCCACCGGGGGTGTTGTCCCGCAGCTTCGGCTGACCAGCGGCCCCGATACCGTGCGGAAGTTCATGCAGCAGACGGCGGCGGATGACGTTCATTTCCTTGTGCTGAAGGTGCCGTCGGGGGCCTCGCAGGATGCGGTGCGGGCAGAGTATGTGAAAGGCGAGGACGCGGATGTGTTCCTGGCCTCTGGTGGCTTTTTTGGAGGTGGGCAGGCGCATTATTTCCTGGACGCGGTTCAGGGTGATGTCAGAAGGATCGATCCCGATTCGACGGTGTGGCCGGAGGTGCTGGCGGACGCGGGCGCCGACGTGGCCTGGTGGGCTCGGCATGGCGGACTACGCGCCTCTGCACAGGGCAGTGATGGTGGTGGTTTCGCAGCGCCTGTGTCGCGGGGGGAGGAATCGCAGTCGAGGGCCGCCGATATCGCGAAGATTCTGGGTGGGCCGGAGCAGGTGGCGTGGTGGGATGGCCGGTTGCCGCGAGTGGCGGAGTTGCTTGATTTACCGGAGTCCG
>NZ_GL877879.1:1584578-1594883 GCF_000194155.1 Saccharopolyspora spinosa NRRL 18395 | reverse complement strand
CCGAGTACCCGGTTGGAGAACAGCGGTGAGTCGGTGGAGTTCTTCGTGCATGTGGTGGACCCGGCTGGTGTCCGGGTGGAGTACGGGCCGGCGGATCCGAGGTTGTGGCGTCGTGGCCGCGAGGCCGAATGGGGTGAGTTGTTCGCGGCCCTGAACGATGACGGGCCCGCGGAGTTGATGAATCTGGTCAACCCGGGGGCGCGCCGGAACCAGTATCTGGCTCAGGCGTTGGGGGTGGACGAAACCACGGCGCAGGTGTGGCGGATGTGGTCCCACCTGCCCGAAGGGGGGCACGCGGAGGCGTTGCGCCGGGCGATCACCGGGTCCGTGGTCAGCACCTACGGCGGGCGGGAAGAGGTCAAGAATCTGGTCGAGGCGCTGGTGCCGGACGGTCCGCGGTATCAGGAGCGGTTGCGCGCTCTGGGGCAGTTCATGCTGTACCCGGCCGATCATCACCGTTGGTCGGGGACGTGGGAGGAAGAAAGGCGTGACACCGCCAGCGCGGCCTGGTACCGCAACGAGCTGCAGCAAGCGGTGGCCAGGTTCGGTGGCCTGGACAAGGTAGTGGAGCTGACCGAAAAGGTGGCAACGCTCAGCGACGGCTACCGCAAGTACATCGGCCTTCCGTGGCATGTGCGCCGACTCGGCCAGTTGTGGTACCACATCCGGCGCGGTTCGCTGGTGGCCTCCTTCGAGGCAGGAGCGACCGATGCTGAGGCGGACGTGACTGCTGTCACGCGGATCGCCGAGAGCAAGCCCGGCATCCGGGTGCAGGTGCAGGACTTCGACGTTCCGGCACCGCCACGTACCGGGCTGCGAGGTAGGCAGGCCACTCCGCGGGAGCTGCGTGTGCTGCAGGAGTTGGCGCGTGACCTTGACGGTCGTGAGCTGGACTACCTCACGCGCTTCTTCATTGAGAATGACTGGACGGTCGGCGGGGAGAGGGGCACCGAGCGCGAGTGGCGTCGCGGCCGTCCCGACGATCGTGCGGTGGTGCGTGGGATCGTGCTCGACACGATTGTCGAGGCGTTCGGCGGGCCGGAAGCAGCGGTCGCGCTGGCTGACCGATTGCGGGTGCTGGGCCGCATGATGGGCATGCGGTGGGCCTCGCAGGGGCAGCCGGAGGGGCCATCTAACGCCGCGCGGACGGTGCTCGTTGCGCCGGGCGGTCACCGGGTCGGTGGTCAGCACTTACGGTGGGCGGGCGGAGGTCAAAGGTCTGGTCGAGGCGCTGGTGCCGGACGGTGCGGGGTATCAGCAGCGGTTGCGTGCTCTGGGTGAGCTCATGATGCCCCAAACCGATCGCCGTCTGCTGGAGGAGTGGGGCGAGGAAGGGCGTGACACCCGCAGCGCGGCTGAGTACCGCGCCGAGCTGCGGGAAGAGGTGGCCGGGCTAGGTGGCCTGGACCGGGTGGTGCGTGCCGGGAGCAGGCCCGACGTCCAGGTGGAAGTGCGCGACCTGGGCGGTCCGGCACCGCAGCATGCCGGTGAGCTGGGCAGGCGGCCTAGTCCGCGGCAGCTGAACGTGTTGCACGAGTTGGCGCAGGCCCTGGACGGTGATGAGCTTGGCTACCTCTCGCGCTTCTTCGGCGGAACCTTTGAGGTCGCCCGGGCGGTCGGCGTTTCTGAGAGAGACGTGCGGGAGTGGCGTCGTGGCCGTCCCGGCGATCGTGCGGTGGTGCGCGGGCGATCGGTAAAGCGGAGAGCGACGAATTCGATACCTTCATGGAGAAGGAACAGCCAGGCTTGCTGGATCGGCTTGAGCGTGTGGGCGGAAAGGAGGTGCCGTCCGAGAGCTCAACGCGCTCCACGGGGTCTGTTGTGGACGGCGATGCTGTCTCCACTGGTGACAATGGTGCGCGTCGTCGTCAGGCTTGGCCTGGGCCGCCGACATCATTCTGGGTGGGCCGGAGCAGGTGGCGTGGCGGGATGGCCGGTTGCTGCGAGTGGCGGAGTTGCTTGATGTGCCGGAGTCGGTGCGGCTGGAGCGGCTCGGTGACCTGGCGGGGATCGCGGAGATGGCCCAGTTGGCGGACCGGATGGAACATCTGGAAGAGAGCCTGCCGGGATTCGATCCGGACCGTAAGCATGCACGGAACGCCGAAGCTGCGAAACGCATGGTACGGAAGGGAGCCTGGACCGCAGAGGATCTGAAGTGGGTCAAGCACACGTTGCCTGGGATGCGGGCGGTCGCGGAGAAATGGCGTGACCTGGCGCGCTCGTTGCGTCGTGGTGCCAAGGATCGGAAATTGCGGGGGTTGAGGAATCGGGCCGATGCGGAGTTGGAGGAATAGTCCGGCCCGGCAAGGGACTCCTTGTTGGCGGAGACCGCAGTGGATAAGCCGGACCACCAGGCCGGCGGACCCCGCACACCCACCACCAGCATTATTGATCAACACCCCCCCAACCTTGATCAACAACCCAAACCAAAACCAATTCGGTGGATCCGGGCTTCGTCGGCGAAGCAGATCCACGCGCCCAGCCTGCGCGCGATCCTTTTACCGTTGGCCAGGTCGTCTTCTTCCACTCGGTGATCGCCTGTTCGTCGCGTTCGACGGCCCGGCGGATCGGCGCCTGTGGGCTCCAGCCCATCCGGTGCAGTAGTAACGCCACGCCTTTGAGGCTGTAGGAGACGTGGAACATCCGCCCGATCAGTTTCGCCACCCTGGCGAGGGTCCACCGTTGGTCCTCGGTCCAGCCTGCCGCCGCTGGACCGTCTCGTAGGGCTTGTTCCAGGCGGGCGATCTGCTGCTGGTTCAACTTGGTCTTCGGGCCGGGCCGTCCTTTCGACGCCAAGGCCTCGACCCCGCCAGCAGTCCACGCTCGCCGCCACGCCCGTGCCGACGAACCTGTTCACGCCGGGCACGCGCTGTTGGGCCGGTGCCGCCACCATCCGCGTATCGCACATCAGGATCTTCTCCGAAAGTCCAGAATAGACCCCGGCGACACGCCGAACCCTGAAGCCACAAAGTCAGTAGTGAGCGCTGGCGGATGGTAGGCCGATCAGGGCGAGTTGTCGGGGTGTGAACTGGGCGAGGGCTTGTTTCCAGCGGTCTTGTAGCGCGTTGATGAGGGCTTGTTCGACTTGTTGTGATACGTGGGAGTAGATGTCTTGGATGTCGTCGTCGAGGGCGTGGCCGAGTCGGCGTGCTTGCGCGATTTCAGGGACGCCGGCGTCGATGAGCCAGGTTTTGTGGCTGTGGCGTAGCCCGTGAAACGTCAGTCCTGATTTGACGGGCTGGGTGCGGATGCGTGGCTTGACGCGGTCGAGGTTGCCGTCGGTTGCGGGGCGCATGGCTCGGCGGGAGAAGTTGCTTCGGCGGGGGTGTTCGCCTTCGGTGGTCACGAATACGTGGGGGTGGGTGTGCGTGTTCAAGTGGGTGTGCAGGGGGCTGAGGAGGAACGGGGGCAGGGTGATGGTGCGGGCGGATTCAGCGGTTTTGGGTGGGCCTAGGCTGAAGTGGCCGTTGACTTCGTGAAGTGCTCCGTTGTCGGGGTCGATGACGATGTTTCCGTCGTCGAGGTGGGTGTTGTGTCGTTGGAGTCCGGTGATTTCGCCCCAGCGCGCGCCGGTCCATCCGGCGGTGATGATCAGGAGTCCGGCCCAGGGGCCGGTGAGCGCTGCGGCTTGGATGGCGATGCGAAGGACCTGTTCGGGGGTGGCCCAGAGGCGTTCACGTCGCTTGCTGCGTGAGCGTTTGCCGCGTCGTTGTGGGCGGATCGGGTTGGCGGCGATGAGTTTCTCGTCCGTTGCGTCGGCGAGCATCATCGCCAGTATCTTGATCATGGTTTTGGTGGTGGATTCGGAGTAGCCGGTGGCTCGCTTTTTCTTGCGCCAGGCGGAGACGGAGATTCCGGTGATGTCAGAGAGCGCGGTGTCCCCCCAGCGGGGCATGATGTGGTTGTTGATCAGGCTGAGGTACTGGGCTTCGGTGGTTTCGGCGACGTCGAGCGCGTCCAGCCAGGTTGCGCTCCACTCGGCGAGCGTGATCTTGCCGGCTGCGGGGTCGATCCAGGTTCCCTTGCGTTGTTCGCATTTTATGGTGCTGATGTGGGCTTCAGCGGCCGTTTTGGTTGGGAATCCGGGGATGGAGCCCAGTGTGCCGTCATCCTTGAGGTAACGGACCCGCCAGGAGTCCTCGCCTCGTTTCTCCGCCCATGCCATAGGTTTCCCCTGTATCTCGTTGCGGTGGATGTTTTGACGGACAGATGGACGCTCCTGCGGGCACAAAGGGCAAGTGGGTGCACAACCTGGCGGCGTAGATCTTGATAGGTCCTGCGTGGCAGCGGTCAATTCACTTTGCGTGGTCGGCCTCGACGTGCGCGAACAGGTTGCGTCCCGTTCTCGACGATGGTGCGAAGGTCTGTTGCGGAGAAACGCAGATGTCGGCCGATGAAGGTGCAAGGGATTGATCGGGTGCCGGCTTTGCGGCGCAGCCATGTTTCCTTCACCGACAAGAGCTCGGCGGCCTCGGTCGGGGTATACAGCGGCAGCGGTGCATCGTCGGGAGTGTCTGGGGAAGCATCGCCTGATGTAGGTGCGGTGAGGCGGTCGCGGTCGTCCGCGCTAGAGGTGTGTGGTAGTGGGCGATGTTGCCGACTGTGTGGCTGTGGCTGCTGAGATTTGCGCATTCTCTACTGCTGCCGGTGTGGGGTGTGGTTGCCGGTCGTGTTTCGATCGGTGTTCGCTGGCATGGTGAACTGGCTTTCCGTGCTGCTGCACATCGATTGTGGGGTTGGCTACGGGGGCGACTACGTGGTGATGTTGCGTGGCTTGTATCGCCGAGGGCGTGCTGCGCCGTCGAATGGGTCCGGGTGCGACTGGCAGGTGGGCGGCGATCGGTAGATTCTGGTGCGTGTGCGGAGATTCTGGGTTGCCTGTTGTCTTGACGGTGTTGTCGAGCGTGGTGAGTACGCAGGGTTTCCATGAGTTGGGCGTGCCAGCTCAAGGCGAAGTGAACGCAGTTGGACTCGCTGCGGTGACCGGGTGTGCAGCCGGGGACATACCGGCCCCGGAAACTCCAGGCGGCGGAGTCACTGCTGGAGATCGCATCGGCATAACGCCCCAGTCCCAAGACTTTCGCGCCGAAGGCGTGTAGCCGGTACCCGCGGACGGCCAGTGACCGCATGATTTGCTCGACCTCCGCTGTGTGCTGGCGGCGGCATACGCTGCCCACACCGAGCAGAGGTAGCGTGGCTAGGTCCACACCTTCCTTTTCATACAGGTCCGCGCACCAGTGGTAGTCGCTGATGCTCTGGCCCTGGAGTACGGCGATGAACGGCAGATCGGGTGCGATTTCGCGTAACCGTAGGTAATTGGTGACGGTGCGACGTTGGTGGGTGCGCACTGTCGACCCGGTGCGAGCCAGGATGTGCGCTTCGGTCATGTGGTCCATCGGTGCGGCCCAGGCGAGGTGGCCGATCTCGGTGGCGTAGCGGCGCACGGCTGCGGTGTAGGTGCGTTCGTCGATGAGCCATCGGCCGTGCAGGGACAGTTCGGTGAAGCCACCGGAGTCCAGTGCCCACGGTCCGGTGGCGCGCGGAAGGGTGCGGCGGCCGGCCAGGCGCCGGTGAGAAACCAGCAGAGGGACGCCGAGGTCGCGGGCGAGCCACGAAGGCTGATGCGTGCCGAGAAAGAATCTCATCACCGCATCACCCGCCGAGTCGGCTTCGCGACGAGCAGCACCGTGACGGTGAGTGTTGTGGCGACCGTTTTGCCGAGGATCTGACCAGGTACCGAGGTGAAGGAACCGAACGCCAGCGGCACGAACAGCGCGCTGTCGGTGACTAATCCGGTGATGTTCGAGCCCAATACCGCGCCTACCCGCGACCGGGTACGGAGCCTGGCGTACACGCCTGAATCGACGGCCTCGGATACGACGAACGCGACCACGCTTGCCAAGGCGATCTGCGGGGTGGCCGGCAACCAGGACACCCCTGCCCCGAGCATGATCGCGACGAGGACCCCTCGCCCTCCGAGAGCCTCGTGCAGCAGGTCTCGCAAGGTCAGCGTCACTCCGGCCCACGCCGTGCCCGCTGGGACGGCAATCGAACCGACGAGCAGGACCGGCCAGTGGGTGGAGGCCCAGTTCGCGATGACGACCGTGGTGGCGAAGGCGACCAGCACCACGAAACCCAGGCAGGTGTGCCGGTGGGCAGTCGCTTCGGAAGGTTCGCGACGGTTGTGCGGTGTTGTCGCGGGCACGCAATGTTGCGTCGTCATGCCGCACGCTCCCCGGAGACCTGAGTGCCGGAGCGGCAGGACCACGGCGAGCAGCCATCCGGCTCGTCGTCCTCATCGGGGACGGCGACGAGATGGGAGTGCCGCGTGGCCGTGGCGGGCTGATCGAGGTCGACTTGGTCAAGCGGTCTGCAGGAGCGGTGCAGGAAATACTGCCCGCGCAACGGCTGGCCTTGTTCGGTGGCGTGCGGGTAGCCGTCGCGAATGGCCTTGTCGAACTCGACCGCGTCACGCCACCCATCCGGGTCGTGGTCGCGAATCCACCGCCAGCCCGCGTTTCCATGAAACGGGCAAGTTATTGCGAATATCCGGTAACGATCGTCTGGAGGGCGCGGCATCATGCATGGGTGGACCCTGTATGTACTGCGCGTGAGTTCGTCGCTGCTCGCTTCCCCGAGGCGCTGGCCGCTTTCCTCGGTGGCAGTGCGGGCACCGCACTCCGCACTCCGACGTCGGATCTGGATGTTGTGGTTGTTCTCGACGGGCCGCCGGCACCGTTTCGGGAGACGCTCGACCACGAGGGCTGGCTGGTCGAGGTATTCGCCCACACCAGAGAGTCCTTCGCGGCTTTCGTCGAGCGCGAGATCGCAGCTCGGCGCTCGCCCCTGCTGCACATGTGCGGGCACGGCGAGGTATTGCTCGACCGTGACGGGACCGGGCAGCGGATGGGGGACGACTCGCGCGCTCGCCTGCGGGCGGGGCCGGCCCCGCTGTCGGTCGAGGAGCTGGAGAATCACCGTTACCTGATCAGCGATCTGCTCGACGACCTCACCGGATGCCAAGATCCAGATGAGTTGGTCTTCATCGCGAACAGACTGCTGACGGCCGTTGCCGAACTCGTGCTGTTGCTGCGGTGTCGTTGGCTTGGGAATGGCAAGTGGCTGTTGCGTCGGCTCCGCGAGACGGAACTCGAGACGTGCGAGAGCCTGGTGAGTGGTTACCGGCATCTCGTGACACGCGGGGACGCAACGACGTTTTGCCACGTTGCTGAGACGGTGATCAATCGTGCCGGTGGTCGTCTGATGCAGGGGTATCGGCGTGGTGGCTCTACCGCGCCAAATGGCTCCTAATGCAGCGATCCCGCGTAGCCATACGGTGTTCATGGCTTTGCTCCAGTGATGCTGTTCTGGACGGCGGTCAGCGCGATGAAGGCACGGTCGGTGCCGAGTTCTTCCGGTGTTGGCCCAGCGGGTGTGGGCACCTTGGCGAGTCGGTTTGCGAGCCCGGCGAGAGCGTCCCGGTCGCCTTCGAGCGCCGTGCGCTCGTCGTCGGTGAGGTCGAGGCGTTCGAGCATGTTCTCGACGCCGTCCTTGACTTCGAGTAGGCGTCCGGCGCTCGACTCTTTGGGGAGGTAGAAGGGGCAGCGTGCGCAGGCGAGGCGGTGCGGGCATTTGGCGAAGAAGTCGTAGGTGCAGTAGCCGTCGCCGAGGTCGTAGTACTTCCACGGTTGCTCGCCGCTGGTGGCTGCGCCGGTGAGGATGCTTTCGCGGTCTATGAGGACCTGGATGGTGCGCACGTTGCGGGCGAAGTAGTCGGCCTTCTTGTATGCGGAGGTCAGTTTGCGTTGCAGGATCGCCGCGTAGTGGCGGGTGCTGGAGAAATGTTTGTGGCCCAACCATTCCTTGAGATCCACTATGGACAGTGGTTCGGGGGCGTTAAGCAGTTGAGTGGCGATCGTGGATCGGGCGCGGTGGCTGGTGAGCGCGCCGCGCGAGTCCGTCTCGGGGATGCCCGCTTTCCGGCAGAGGGCCGGAAGGACTGTGTCGTTGAGGTAGGACCGGCCGATCAGTTGGCCACGAACGCAGAACAGGAACTGGCGGCGCTGCCCGGTTTTGCGGTCCTCGATGTCGGGCTGTGGCGGCCGGACGTGTTGCCACGCCTCGACGAGTTGGCCGACGATAGGGTCGACCGGTTTGGTGAACTCGCCGGTGGTCTTGTTCTGCGGAACGCGTAGCAGGCAGATGGGGAACGGCTCGCCGGTCTGCTCGTCGCGGCCCTCGTCGCGCTGGATGCAGTCGACGTCGAGTCGGCGGATTTCGTCGATGCGGCATCCGGCGAACAGCCACACCCCGACGAGCGCTCGGACCATCTCGATCGGGTAGTAGGACCGCCGGCCGTCGCTGGCTGCTTTGGCCCGCGGGGTGCCGTACTCGTTGACGTCCTCGATGTTCAGCGTGAGGCCGGCGGCCATGAGCTTGGCCCAGGAGACCTCGTCGATGATCCTTGGGTTCGGCCCGATCTGGGCGCGCACCGACAGCGGCCCGGCGAGCACTTTGCGTGGGTCGAACTTCGGCTTGATCCATTCCCAGTCGATCAGGTCCAGGAAGAAGGCCCGGAGGCTGTCGATGCGTTGGACCTTGCCGACCGCGGATAGCGGTTGGCCCTTCTTGCTGGTGTTGCGGTTGTGTCCGGCCCATTGGCCGTGAACGGCGTGCAGAGTGTCGGCGACGTACTCGGCGGCGATGTCGCGGGTCCACAGGCACGGTTCCAGCGCTTCGGGGTGCTTCTCGGCGGCCCAGCGTCCGGCGATGAGGATGACCGAGAACATGCCGCGGACCGTGCCGGGCTCGTGGGTGGACAGCTGCCGCCAGCGCTGCGCCCAGGCCAGCCACTGCGGCGGCACCGTGGCGAGCGTGTCGGCGCGAGGTCCGCGTTGTGCGTCGTTGTTGTGCAGCGGCTGGGTGATGATTCCCTTGTGCGCCAGCACGCGGGACACCTTGATCAGTCCGCTGCGTCGGTTGCTCTTCGGGTACTGCTGGGCCAGTGCCCGCACGTCTTCCTCCGCGATGTCTTCCAGGCGAGCGGTGCCAGTGACGAGCAGAAGATCGCTCAGCGCAGCTGGAATCTGGCCGGTGACCGTGTGCTTGGAGGCATCCCAGGATCGCAGTGTGTCGACGACATCGGTGATCGCGGCCTGGACGGGCTCGACGCCGAAGACCAGCTCGGCGACCGGCACCTGGAGGACGTTGACGTGGTGGTGCAGTCGGCGATGCAAGCCCAAGGCGTTGGCGATGGCCACGACGAGCCCGCGATACCCGAGGTCGCTGCCCCTTCCCGCTTCCTTGGCGAGGTTGATCCAGGTCTGCTCGTCCCACGCCCAATAGGGCAGCTGTTCGTGGTGGACACGGCGTAGCAGCGTGCTGCGTACTCGGGCTGTGGTCTTCTCCGGCCAGTGCGGTGTTGCCTGCTCGATAGGCTCGATGAGCCGGTGCAGCACGTGCATACGCGCTGGCGCTAGCCCCGTCATCCGCACATGGGCATAGGTGAGTTGATCGGCCGGGCCTGTGTCTTCCCGTTCAAGGGCTCTGACAGGGTGTTCGGTCGTGGATCAACGTGAACGGCGACGGGCCCGGTACGTCGGTGCGAGCATCGAGAAGCAGCTGGGCGCGTTGCCCGTGATCGCTGATTACTGTCACCGTCTGGACCTGGCCGACATTATCGATCGGGCCTGCCCGATACGGGATCTTGCCCATCTGACCCACGGGCAGGTGATCGAAGCACTGGTCGCCAACCGGTTGACCTCACCGGCACCGCTGGTCCGGGTGACCGAGTGGGCACGCGAACACGCAGTGGAAGAAGTCTTCGGCGCTGACCCCGAACTGCTCAACGACGACCGGATCGGCCGCGCGCTGGACGCGATCGCTCCCGAGCTCGACCGGATCGTGGGATCCGTTGGAGCGCAAGCGATCTCCGTGTTCGGTTTGGACACTTCCCGGCTTCATTGGGACATGACGTCGATCTCGCTGTACGGGGCCTACGAGCAGATCGACGCCGACCACCCGGCGCCGAAGTTCGGGCATCCCAAAGACCGCCGCCTCGACCTGAAACAGATCCAGGCCGGGCTGGCGGCCACCGGCGACGGCGGCGTGCCGGTCTTCCACCGAGCCTACGACGGCGGAGCCGGGGAAGTGGCCCAGGTAGTGGGCGCTATGACCGAACTGCAAAAAATGGCCAAGCCCCAGGAGTTCCTGCTGATCGGGGACTCTAAACTGGTGTCCTACACCAATGTCTCGGCGATGATCGATGCCGGTGTCGGGTTCATCGCCCCCGCCTCGAAGGCGTAC
>NZ_GL877879.1:1523549-1583724 GCF_000194155.1 Saccharopolyspora spinosa NRRL 18395 | reverse complement strand
CCAGAACATGACGACCAGGCCGAGTTGATCAACCCTCATGTGCGGAATGCCCGGCTAGCCGCGGGCGGGCGACGTTGTCGTAGGTCTCGGCGAGTGCTTGGCGCTCGGCATCGGTCAGGGTGTTCACCACGGCTCCACCAATGCGGCTAGCCTGCGCTCGCGGTCGGCCTGCAATGAGCGGGTGGCCTTGTGCATCTTGGCGGCCAGCTCGCGGCCGGACAGGTGGATGTACTTCTGTGTGGTCGAGAGATCCCGGTGGCCGGCGTACTGGGCGATCTCGTCGATCGTCCATCCGGCGCGGGCAAGATCGGTCAATCGCAGGTGGCGGAAGGTGTGCGTGGAGAGCTGGGGTACACCTGCCTGGGAGGCGATTCCGGCGACGATCTTCGACCAGCTCGCCGGCCCCAGGGGGTTGCCGCGGTTGCGTCGGGAGTGGCTCAGGAACAACCCGCCGTCGGCTCGGCCGAACTCTTGACCGCGCTGGCGTAGGTAGGACACCAGCAGCTGAGCGGAGGTGGTACCGAACGACACCTCGCGGGCACGCTTGGACTTCGTCGTCTCCGCCCGCAGGTGGATCAATGACCAGGCCGGCTCCAGATCGCCCGCCACCAACGAGACCAGTTCCTGGCGGCGCAGCGCGCCGTCGTAGGCGAAGGTCACCATCAGCCGGTTGCGCACCGGCTCGTGCTCGCACGCCCGCAGGATGCGGTCCCACGCAGGCTCGTTGGGAATCCACGGTGCTTTTTCCACCCGGCGCACCAGTCCCTGCTTCGCACGCCCGCCGTGGCGACTCGACTGGCCACGTCGGACCGGGTTGCGTTCGCGGAGTTCTTCCTCCACCAGGAAGTCGTAGAAGGAGCGAACCGCGATCACGCGCTGCTGGATGGTCGCGTTTGCCAGCCCGATGCCGCCTGAGCGGACGTTGGGACGCTGGAGCATGTCGCCGATCCACCCAGCCACCACATCGGGCCGTGCTGTCGCCGGGTCGGCGCCCCACGTCAGGCAGAACGCGAGATGGTCCTCGACGCTGCGGCCGTAGGCGTCCACCGTGTTCGGCGATCGCCCCAGGTTCGCGGTGAACTGGAGCCACCGGCGAGCCTCCGGATGCTGGCTCACCAGTGGAAAGTGTTCCCAATGCACTGTGATCATGAAGAAGCAACGTAGCTCCTCCAGATTCCACATAAGGCAACCCAGGCACGCCGATTTCACTGTCTGCCCGAAGCCTTGAGTGGCGAGATAGTCGACGCAGGTGTCGCGGTCCCACCCGAGTTCCAGCAGCGGGAACCTGTTGCGGAGATAGCGTACGTCGGCGTCCTTGGCCCGATGAACCTCGTCGGTGCTGATCCCGATCGCCTGTTCCGCGTAGACCCCTGTCGGCACTCGCTTGGGATGGGGATAGCCCAGAAGCTGGCGTGCTGCCTTTTTCAGCGGGACGATCTTGTACTCGCTGGTGCACTGGCGCCGGGCGAGTCCTTTCGAGCCGTCCGTGTTGAGCACGTGCAACGGCATCGACACGAACCGGTGTTTCGGGTCGAGTGCATCGGTTTTGATGTTCCCGGCTGAGACCGTGCGCACCGGGATGCTGAATCGCCGTGCGTGGGCACGCAGGCGCTTGAGGTTCGCGTAGACCGCGCGCGGTTCCCATCCTGTGTCGGCGAACAGTGCGTAGTCGAACTGTGGGATCGCCCCTTCGCAGGCCAGCAACAGTACCGCCGTGCTTTGTACACCGGCACCTAGGGACAACAATCGAAGGGCCGGGGACGAATCTCGGGTCGGGGCCGTGGTTCGGTGAGTCATGCGGCGTTCACCTGCCGCGCATTGTCGGTGTGAGCGTCGGTGAAAACGCCGAAGTCGGCCAGGAGCAGTGTTATCGCGTGGGTGGCTTGTTGGGGGACTACACCGTTGCCCAGTGCCCGGAGTTGGGCGGTGCGGGGGAGGGGGAGGTCGGTGACCCAGCCGGGTGGGAGTCCCATGAGGTGTTCGACGAAGCGTGGTGAGACGACGGGGCGGCCGTGCTTGCCCGGTTGGGTGGGAAACGGTGTGCGGCGTCTGAGTATTCGTTCCCACCGGTGGATCGCGGTGCTGTAGGCACCCCAGTCCACCGCGTGATCACCGGCTGCGGTCGGCAGCTCATCGTTTCGTGCGGCGTCGTCTTCGGTCAGGGGTTGTTGCCAGGGTTGGTGAGGAGATGGATGACTGCGGAGGGCAGCATCAGGTCTCCTTTGGAGCCGCGTTGTGCCGGGCATCCCTTCGTGCCGTCGGTCGCTCGCGGTGTCGGCAACAAGGCCTCGGGGGCCACCAAAGGCAGGATCTGTTGCGACAGCGGTGGTCGGAATCCGGTTCCGGCTTGCCGTCCGGGTGTTCCGGTGTCCGAGGCTCGTGGGGTGGGGAGAAGCAGTGTCTGGTCGGGCAGTGTGGGTCCGCTCTGCTGCGTTCGTTGGGTGCAGTTCTTGGTGTCCGAGGCCGTTGGTGTCGGGAGTTGCCGTAGATGGTCGAGTAGGGAGGGGCCGCCCTGTCTGCTGGCTGCGCTGATGCCGTTGGAGGTTCCGTCGTGTGCGGTGGGTGTGGGCATCATCGGTGTGGTCATGGTGGGGCCAGGCGAGGAGGAAGACGCGTTCTCGTCGGTGCGGGGCGCCGATGTCGCTGGCGCGAATGCTTCGCCATGCCGCGTCATACCCTGCTTCGGCCAGGTCGCCGAGTACGCGGTGCAGGCCGCCGTTTTTCCAGCGGAGCGCGGCGACGTTTTCCACGACGAGCAGCGGTGGTCGTAGTAGGCGAAGACCCGCCATGATGTCGGTCCACAGGCCACTGCGTTCGCCTTTCTCGATGCCTTTGCGCCGCCCGGCGGCGGAGATGTCTTGGCAGGGGAATCCGGCGGTGACCACGTCGACTCGTTCCACCGTGCGCCAGTTGATCGAGCGGAGGTCTCCGTGGTTGACGGAGGCGGGCATGCGGTGCGCCAGTAGCGCGGCGATGTGGGGGTCGGGGTCGGCGCACCACGCGATGCTGCCCCCGCCGAGCGCGGCGAGGACGCCGAGGTCCAGTCCTCCATAGCCGGTGCACAACGATCCCACGACCGGCCCCGCGGTGGCTGTGACGGACAACGTCGCCGCGGATGTGGGTACGGGCGGGGTGCTCATGCGGCCCAGCCCTGCGGCTCACTGCCCACTGCCGCTGCGACCAGTTCGCTGGGAGTGTCCACGAAGGACAATGGGCGGGGTCTTGCGGCGGGATAGTGTTCAGAACCCTGTGGGGTTACGGAACTCCCGGGAAAGGGCGGGCGGCGGAGGATGAGGACGTCCTCGTGGGCGATGGCGTGGGCGGGGATGCCGTGGGCGCGAAGCTTGCGGATGTAGTCGAGTTGGAAGAACGAAGTCCGAGGGATGAGGCGGCCGTCGCGGACGCCGGCGAGCAGGGCGATGCAGCGCTGGATGGGTTCGAGGCCGGCGTTGATGGCGGCGTCGAGGGTGAGTGAGGGGAAGTCGATGAGTGTGCCGTCGTGGCGGAAAGGGCGGGTGGTGATCGCTACGATCCCGCCGGGTTTCAGCAGGGGGAGGGCGGTGGTGAGGATGTCGGTGAAGCCGCGCAGCAGGGTCGGCAGGCTGCGGTGTGCGAGGTTGCCGCGGTCGTGGCTGTAGCGGTAGTCGCGTTTACGGACTCCACCCGAGGCGGTGGTGATCTGGCCGTGGAGGCTGGCGCCGTAGGGCGGAGAGGTCACCAGCAGCCCGACGCGGGCGGTGTGGGCACCGGCGAGGCGGGTGAGGGTGTGGCGGGCGTCGCCGTGCAGGACGTGTCCGGTGCCGGTGGCGCCGGATTGGGCGGCCAGGGCGAGGTTGGCCTGGGTGACGTCGACCCAGCGTTGTTCGTATTCGACGCCGAGGGCGTCGCGCCCTTGGTGGACGGCTTCGACGAGGGTGGTCCCGATCCCGCACATCGGATCGAGCACGTGGTCGCCGGGGGTGGTGAAAGCGGTGATGGCGTGGGCGGCGATCGCGGGCAGCATCTTGGCGGGGTGGGCGGTGGATTCGGGAATGTAGCGTCCCCGCCGCTGGGTTCGCGCGACGTGCTGGGCGGTGGGCCACACCGTCAGCGGCAGCTCGCGCAACGCGGTGCTGCTCCGGGGAGTTGGCATGGACGGTGGGTGGATGTGGTTCATGCCTGGCCTCCGGTCGGGTCACCCTGGGCGAGGAAGATCAGGACATCGGCGTGCGCCGGAACGTGGACCGGGTTGCGCGCCGACACGCGCTCGGTGGCCGCGCCGTGGTCGTCGGGGATGAGGAGGCGGTTGCCTTCGATGTGGGCGAGGACGGCGATGATGTGCTGCAGGTAGGCCAGGCCGGCGGTTTCCGCGGCGGTGATGATCGCGCCGGTGTGGTTGGCGAACCGTCCCGGGCCAGCGGGGTTGGCGGTGATCACGGCGAGTGCTCCGCCGGGCCGCAGCCACCGCGCCCAGGACGCGTACGGTTCGCCGGCCGAGGTCAGTACCGGCGCGGGAAGCTGGCAGGCCACCACCAGATCCACCGACCCCTGCGGCGGCATGTGCCCCGCGCGTTGCCGAGACCTGGGGGACCGGTGACGGATCGGCGGGGTGCCATCGGCGGATGTGGTGGGAATCGGTGCGGTGCGGAGGTGTCGGCCGGTCGCGGAGTCGAGGTGGGAGGCATACGCATCGGTGTCGGCCGAGGTAACGACGATGCTTTCTCGGTCGGGACCGAATTCCTCGATTACGCGATCGGTCAGCCGCTGGGAAATACTTCGGGTTTCTCCGGGTGAGGTGTTCGGCTGGGGGCCGCACAGCCAAATGCCCAAGGGAACGGGAGCACCGTGACTCCGAGGTTCCTCTCTGTTCTGTGGCGGCGCTGGCGGACCCGTGAGAGTGGCGGAGTTCGGGGGCATGGGTGTCATGCGTGGTTACTCCGTGATCGGCTACGGCGAAAGGTTCTGACGCCCTTCTAAAGCGCACCCGAGCCGCTGGATTCACATCACACTGAGCCTTTCCGGGTAACGGTTGGTCGCTGTGGGTGATCATGTTGTGCGGTCGTGTTCGGTGTGAAGGATGACGAGGGCGGCTTTGACGATGGTGCCGATTTTCCGGGGGCACAGGCTTATGTTGCGGAGTGCTTTGAAGGTCGTTTTGAGCACGGAGTTTCCGCGTTCCCCGATGGCTCGTTTGCCGTTGTGGGTCTTGTTGTGGGCTTTCTGGTCGTCGGTGAGTTCGCCGCCTTTCGGTTTCTTGAAGGCGACGGTGATGGTGCCGGATTCGCCTTCGTAGCCTAAATCGCCCAGGACGGGCAGGTCATCGCTGGTCCAGGCGGTGAGGGCGGGCATGATTTCGGGGTGGGCGCGGAGCGCGGTGGTGTCGTGCTCGCGGCCCGGGCGCACCTGGGAGGTCCATAGCGGCCAGCCGTCGGGGGCGGTGATGACCTGGATGTTGCCTCCGTGGTTGGAGTGTTTTCCCGACCACCACAGGTCCACGCCACGAGTGGGGCCGGGTGTACGGACCCGATCGGTTTCGATCAGGGTGCCATCGATGGAGATGTGGCCGTGGCCTGCGATTTTCGCTGCCAGCAGTGCTGATTCCAGTGCTGGAGCCTGGGCGGCGAGCACTGCGAATCCCTCATGGAGATAGGTGTATGCGGTGGAGGAGCTGATCGTGTGATCGACGGCCAGCTGTTTCACGCGAGTGCCGTCGAGAAACCAGCGCAGCACCAGGATCGCCTGCTTGTATGTGCTCAGCGATCTCCGGTGCTTGCGGGTGCCGCACCGCAGGCGTTGGGTGTGCAGCAAGCTCGACAGGTACAGCACGGTCAGGTCGCGTACCGGCAACGTCGCGGTGTATGTCACACTCATCAGGCGCGGAACTCCTATGAAGTTGATCTGTGGTAGGACCAAATTCATACCCGGGGTTCCGCGCTTTAACTTTGCATCACAACAACTTCGGCGTGTCACCGCCACACGCACCAGCCGCAGCCACGACGACTACCCAGAGCCACAGATGCTTACCCGGAAAGGGTCACTGCCCATATTTTTTTTGAATACGACCACGTCCGGTATCTCTATGCCGGTGCGGGCATGGTCTGGAGTGCTGTCTTCGACGCCGTGATCGATACTGCGCTGGCGCGCCCCGCTCTTCTCGGATCTCTGCGTCCAGCAGCGTCTGATCACCAACCACCGACCATGTGCTGGTGGTGCGTTGCGGATGCCGGCACCGCGACCGAACTTGGCCCCGTCGGTGTGGGCGGCTGATCATTCGCGCCGTCGCGGGCGGAGCGCTGGACCCTTCCGGGCAAGACGAGAGAGTGGTCCCGCCGCACACCACACTCGTGAACCACAAACGCAGCTACGTGATCGAGTTCCGTGCTACATGACGCGTCGAAGACCGAATGGCAGCCCTTGCCGGAGGAGCGGGTCCGTCTCCGCGGCGCGGTGGCAGTGCGGTGCGATGCCAAGGGCAGCCTGGACGTCGACTGAGGTCTCGCGGCTAACCCGCAGCGTCTCGATGATCCCGCTGCGCGTCTCGGTACCCGGACATCTCTCGAGCGTCTGGAACGGAGGAAACGAGACAGGGGTCTGGTGGGGCGTCGGGTGGGCAGGGACGGAACGCGCGCCTCTACGACGCACCTGGTCGCGGCCTGGCAGGGGGTTCTGTCGGTTGCCCCGGCCACGGGGTACGGGTGTGGTTCGCGGTTGGCGCCGGCGGGGTCGGCAAGGGGCCTCCGGCAGGGGCGGTCAAGCCCCGGAGCCGGGTTTTCAAGATTTTTCTCTGGAGATCGTTGCTGTGGCTCAGGGGTCTTGTTGTCGCCTTACGGTGTCCTTGCATCGCAGGTCAACCCCACCCTTACATCCTCTTGCGGTGCTGGGTGTGCTGCTTACGGATGACCAACAGCGGTCCTTACACGGTTCGGGTGGTGATCGTCATGTGAGGGAAGGGTAGGTCGGGTTCGGCGGCATGGACGGTGTCGTTGTTCGCCCCGGCCGCCGGGTGTTGGTGGCCGGTTCGTGGGAGGGCCGTGCCGTCATGACCGAGATAGATCTCGACCTGGTGGAGACCGATCAGACTTTCCTCGACGTTGACTTCGGGGCGGCGCCGGAGTGCGGTGAGGAAACGGTGTGTGATCTCGACGAGGTCTACGAACCGCTACCACCGCTGTCGGTGCTGAACGCCGCGGAGAACGCCTTCCGTCTGCTGTCCAGCGGCCCGGATCCCCTGGCGGTCGATGGTGCTGTGCTGGGGCGTGGGCTGCCCGCTCGGCGGATTCCGTTGGGTGAGTTGCGGTCGGTGTTGCTGCATCCGGCGACCTCGCATGCCGCGCGGGAGGCCGCTTGGCGCGAGCTGGTGTGCTCGGCTCAGGAGCGGGGTGCGGCGTGGGTGGTGGGTGCGGTGGGGGTGGCGCTGCCGGGGTTGCGCAACATCGCCGGGCAGCTCGCCACCGGCTACACCGGTGATGTCACGGAGGTGGATGCGGCGGTGCTGGCCGGGTTCACCGAGCGGATCAAAACGATCGATCCGGATGCGGGCATGCTGGCGGCCCGGTTGGTGTGGGCCGCGCAGCGCGCGGGCGCGAAGACGCGGGCGGCCGAGTGGGATGTCGCTGGTCGCATGGTGGCGTTGCCGGAGTCGATCGAACCGCCGCCGACGAGTGGGCATCCCGATTTGGTGCTGGCCGAAGCCGTCCGGGACGGATGTCTCACCGAGCGGGAGGCCGCGGTTATCGGGGCGAGCAGGTTGGAAGGTCTGTATTTGCGGGATCTGGCAGGCCCGTTGGGGTTGACGTATCGGCAGATCTGTTATTTGCGGGAAAAGGCCGAACGCAAGCTCGTCGCGTATCTCACCGATGGCGCGGTGGAAAAGATCTCCGCCGCCGATTGTGAATCCGCGGCGTAGGACTCGCTTTAGAAGGGTGAGGGAAAAGCGGGGTCGTGGGATCCGTGCACGAATCCAGTCCGCCGATCGCGATGCGGAATGACATGGCTCTGCTTTTTCTGCCTGCCAGTGAGGGAGGAACTTCCGTGTCGCCGCTGCGTCGTTTTTTCGACTGGGGTGTGTGGTGCCGGGGGTCGTGGAAAGGGGACGTGAGCATGCTGTTGCCGTCACCGCGCCGCCGCGTTCTCTTCGCGGTGCTGCGCGGAAGGGTGCGCTGGTGCGTGATCGTTGTGGTGGTCGCCGCGGTGATCTGGAGTGCGGGGACCGGATGGGCGTGGGCCCAGGCGCCGAAACCACCGGGAGATCTGCATCAGGTTGTGGAGAACCTGCGCGGTTATCTGGTGGGGTTTCTGGTGGCGTTGGCGACGTTGTTCCTCACCATCGGCGGCGTCCGGTATCTCGCCGCGGATGGGGATCCGGGGCAGGTCGAGCGGGCGAAGAAGAGCCTGCGGAACTCGCTGATCGGCTATGCGGTCGCGGTGCTGGCCGGGCCGATCCTCTCGGCCCTGCAACAGGTGGTGGGCGCCCCATGACCCACTCCCATCCCGCTGCAGGGGTTTCGGCGGCCGGTCGCCGCATCACCGCCACCTCGATCCAGAACCTGGTGTTGATCCTCGCCGCAGCGGTGGCGCTGATGCTCACCGGTCACGCTCCAGCGCAGGCCCAGCCGACCCCTGCGCTTGGCGAAAACCATATCCGTGCAGGTCATGCTGCGTGGTGGTACTCGTGAAGGATGCCACTCAGCCGGTCGTGTCGACCGATGTTGAGGGGGGGCGAGTTGCTCCGGTTTGGCGGCTGACGTAGGCAAAGGATGTAGCGGGCGCGCGTTCGCGATGCCTTGGTGGGGTCGGTGGGAGTTGTAGAAGTTTTCGAACTCGCGCAGGGCATGGAGGAGATGCCGCTGGTTCCAGATCAGGGTGCGGTCCAGGAGTTCGCGGCGGCAGGTCTGCACCCATCTTTCCATGATTGAGTTCATTCTCGGCATCTGGACGCCGCTGAGCACGACCTCAACCCTCGAATCCGACAGGACGGTATCGAACAGGGCTGGGAATTTGCCGTCGCGGACCAGGAACCGCGCCCGGCAGTCGCCGTCCTCGAGGTCCATGACGAGATTCTTTGCGGCTTGGATGACCCACGGGGCCGTCGGGTGTGCGGTGGCGCCCAGGATCCGGATCCTGTGGGCCTCGGAGAGTCATCGCCGCAGGTTAAGCGGCGTATCGGTATTCGTTGATGATGCCGCCGAGGACCCGCGTGCGGAGGACTTTGCGGGCGTTGATGTCGGGCATGGGGGCGGGCTGCTGGTGTGCGTTCGGTGGTAGCTGGTTGCGGGCCCTGTGGGGTCGGTGCTCGTTGTAGTGCCGCTGGTACTCGGCGAGGACTTTTCGCGCGTGGGTCTCGTTCAAGATGAGGATTTGGTCGAGGATCTCGTCGCGCAAGGTTCTAATGATCCGCTCGCAGTGCGCGTTCATCCGCGGCGCCTGTGGAGCGCTTTTGATCACTTCTATGTCCTCGGCCTTGAGGACGGTGTCGAAGGACGGGGAGTACTTGTCGTCGCGGTCTCGTAGGAGGAAGCGCAGCGACTCGACGCGCGTGCCCAGGTTGACGGCGAGATTCCGCGCCTGTTGCACGGTCCACTCTCGGGTCGGGTGCGCGGTGACGCCGGCGATGTGCAGGCGGCGTGTGCCGTGCTCAAGGAAGGCCAGCGCGTATAGCCCCTGGCCGAGCGCGGTGTCCAAGTGGAGGAAGTCGCAGGCGATGATGGTGTGGGCTTGGGCAGTGAGGAATTCGCGCCAGGTCGGTCCGGATCGGCGTGGGGCTGGGTCGACCCCAGCGGCGCGCAAGATCTTCCACACTGTCGAGGCGGCGATCGGGTGTCCGAGCCGAGCCAGTTCGCCTTGGACTCTCCTGTGGCCCCATCGCGGGTTCTCCCGGGCCAGGCGGACGACGAGCTTTTTGAGTGTCGCCTCGGTGGGCGGGCGGCCGGTTCGCTTGCGTTGGGCGCTGTAGTCCCACTTGGCGGCGACGAACCTGCGGTGCCAGCCGAGCAGGGTTGCTGGGGTGATGGGGAAGACATGAGCCCAGCGGCGCCGCGGTATGAGTGTGGACAGCGCCGCAAACCAGAGCCGGTCTGCCGGCTCGTACCGGACGGACCCTTGGATCTGTCGGCGCAGCACCGAGTTCTCGTGCCGCAGGACGAGCAGCTCGGCATCCTTGGCCGTATCACGACGCAGGAGCACGGCCGGGACGGACAGCAACTTCCGGGTCACCTTGTACAGCAACGACACGATCACTCGGGAATGATCCCAGTGAATGCCGAGTTGTTGTTTTCACCTGCAGCGATGACTAAACGAGCCCCACAGGTGTTCCCGGTGTTGCATCGCGCGGAGGTAGGAGTTGGCCACCCGATCCGCGGCTTCGCCCCCTCCCCACTGGCACAGGGCTGCCCCACTATGCCCACCGCCGCTGCTGGTGGGGTCGTCTTGTTCGGTGTAGCCGAGGTGGTGGTCTTTGATCAGCACCGGCCGCTCGGCGCGCGGCTGCTCGATGAGTCCGGTGTGGACCGTTCCGTCAGGGTCGACCCGGCGGCGGGAGGTGTAGCGGCCGTGCACGTAGGCCCAGCGTAGCCGGGGTTCTTCAGCACACCCAACACGCGGGCGTGGGTGAGTTTTCCCCAGCGCAGCTGCCCGGCCCAGACCCCGCCGTAGGCGCGCAGCGGGAACCGCCGCTCGGTGAAGGCGGCCACTGCCCCGTAGGCCGAGCCGGTCCGCTCGAACACGGTGAACAGGTCACGGATCGCGGCCTGGACCTCGGCATCGGGTTCGATCACGACGTCGCCGGCCTCGTCGGCTGCGAAGACGGCGTCGCAGGCGTTGGTGCACTTCGCATCCCGGTCGGAGCAGGAAGCGCAGCGAGTCCATGCGGCACCCCAGCGTCGTGGAGAGATTCCTGGCCTGCTGGACGGTCCACCGGGCGGTGGGATGGGCGGGCTTCTCGCGGTGACAACGCTGTGACAAGTCCGAGGGCTTGGGCTGCTCCGGTCTGTCTGGAGGTGGGTGTCTGTGGCCCGGTGCGGAGCGCGCCGGGGTATCACGCTGTCAGTCCTGTTGCTCTGGATGTGGGGATCTTTGGGCAGCGGGGAAGTTTAGGGTGAAGATCGCGCCGCCGCCGCTGGCATTGGCGGCGGTGGCGTGCCCGCCGTTTCGGTGGGCTATGAATGGGAAATCGTGACCGTGGCGTCGAAATCGATCTGCAGCAACCCGTTCAGGTCCGCCGCCCGCACCCGCCGCCCACGCCCGCCCCCGTGCCGCCGCTCTCGCGGACAGCACCCCCGGCAGATGCGCTTCGTCGATCCGGTCGAGCATTCGCCAGGTGGTCGGCATACTGGCCACCGGCCCGCACACTTGGTGCTGGTCACCGAAGACCTCAATATGCGAGACACAGTCCGCGCCATCAGCGATGGCCACCGCCATATCCGTGAACACCCGCCCGGGCGCATGCACCCACGGACCGGCATAGGTATCGGCCAACGCCTCATTCACCCCTGCGATCAGTCCGGTGTCCTCGGCCAACTCCCGCAACACCCTCTTTGTCAGGCTGGTGTGAGACACCCTGAGTGAGTCCGGGGTCTTGAGCGAGGGCGGGATCGGAGATCCTTGAACACGTGTCCACACCACCTGGCAAGCAGCCCCGGCCGTCCACCCCTGCCAACCAGGCCGACCCCGCACCGCGTCCCACGCGGCGAGTGTTCAGCACGGAGTACAAGCTGGCGATCGTCGCTGAGTACGAGAACGCCCCGAATGGGGAGAAAGGCGCGCTCCTGCGGCGGGAAGGCTTGTATTCCTCCCACGTCATCGAATGGACGCGAGCCCGTGACGCCGGTGTCCTCACGGTGGCACCGGACACACCGTCGGGCCCGGCGCGACGGAGGAAGTCCGCCGAGCAGATCGAATTGGAGAAACTTCGCCGCCAGAACGAGAAATTGAAGGCGGAACTGGCGAAGACGCAGATAGCGCTCGATATCATGGGAAAAGCGCGCATGCTCTTGGAAGGACTCTCCGAGAGCACGGACAACGACGGGCCGCCGAAGACATCATGACGACCGCGTTCGCCGAACTCCGCGATGCCGGAGTGTCAGTGAAGAAATCGTGCGTGCTGACGGAAATATCCCGCGCCACCCACTATCGGCACGCCCACCCGCAAGGCCGGCCGCACGGACCGTGGTTGCCGCGCACACCACCACCGCAGGCGCTGACCGACTCCGAGCGGGCGCAGGTGCTGAACCTGCTGGCCAGTCCCGCCTACCTTGATCTTGCGATCCCGCAGGTCTGGGCGCGTGAGCTGGACGAGGGCCGCTACTGATGCTCGATGTCCACGATGTATCGCATCGCCCGCGCCGCGGGCCAGGTCCGCGAGCGTCGCAAGCAGGCCACGCATCCGCCCCGGGTACGCCCAGAGCTTGCCGCTCGCGGTCCCAGCGAGGTGTGGTCCTGGGATATCACCGCGTTGAAAGGACCACTGAAAGGAGTTTGGTACAAATGTTACGTCATCATCGACATTTTCTCCCGCTATGTTACGGGGTGGTTGGTGGCCGCGGCTGAGGATGCGGTGGTGGCGAGAGATTTTCTCTGCGATGCCGTCCGTTGCAACGGGATCGAGCCGCACACGATCCACGCTGACCGGGGCGGTGCGATGGTGTCCAAGCCCGTGTCCGAGCTGCTCGTCGAATTAGGCGTGTTGCGGTCGCATTCCCGACCCCGTACGTCGAATGACAATCCGTACTCGGAAGCACAGTTCAAGACCATGAAGTACGTGCCGGATTTTCCTGAGCGGTTCGGGTCGCTGGAAGACGCCCGCGCCTTCTGCGATGGGTTCTTCCTTGCCTACAACCACGAGCATCGGCATTCCGGCATCGGGATGCACACCCCGGCCTCGGTGCATTTCGGCACCGCCGAGCAGGTCCATGTCCAGCGGCAACTCACCCTCGATCGGGCCCACGCGGCGCACCCCGAGCGGTTCGCCCGCCGTCCCAGGCCACCTCAGTTACCCGAGGTCGCCTGGATCAACCAGCCAGTCGATCAAGAACAAACCATCGAGTAGGCACACCCTGTCTCACTTGACTTGACAACTACGTGCGCCGTGGAAAGCGCTGCGTGACCGAGTGGAGGTGGAAGACCTGCACCGCGAGCCCCGTCGCAGCAGGGCTCGCGTAGCTGGCGGCAGCCCGACCCGAGGGGTGTCGGTGAGGGCGGGAGCAGCCGTGACAAAGCCGGGGCGGTCCAGTACTGCCAGATGGATCGGGCCCGGCGAGCGCGACGCAGAGGTGTACGAGAGGAACCGGCGTTTACGTCCCGTAATGAGTCACCGGCCCGAAATCTGGCGGATCTGGGCCGGTCGCGGCGCGCACCCGCTCCCTCATCGCGGAGCGGGGAACTCCTGGGCAGGTCTGTGTTTGCAGGCTCAGGAGGCCACGGTGAATAGCCTGCGGCGTAACCGTGGCGAGGCCGCCGGGACAGAGTCGGGCACCTACTGCGATGAACGGTCAGCAGTGAACACGGGAACCGTTCCGGTCCTCGCCACCTGCCGTGCTGCCAGCGCGGTCGGAGTGGCTGGGTCCACCGCCGGCTGATCGGGCCGGAACGGGGCGGAGCCGCTGTAGTACTCGGAGCCAGGGAAAACCTGGCACGTGGGGAAGGGCGGCAGCGGTTTCGAGAAGGGACGGAGACTGCAATGTCAGAAGACGCGCCGCCGAACGGCAGCGCTCCGGCTGGAGAGGTCCCTGCGGGGGCGTCGGGCCGGGTACTGGAGATGCAGACCAAGCTTCACCGTTGGGCGGCGGCCGATCCTGGCCGCAGGTTCGACGACCTGTTCAACCTCGCTGCGCCACGAAAGCGCCTTGTCATATCCCCGGTCAAGCCGGGAGGAACTCGGAGGGAGGTTCCTGGGTCCGATGGCTAACCTGAATCCGAAAGGTGCAGGGAACAATAGCATGCCAGGAAAGTAACGCTCGCGTTCAGGCGTATGAAGCGAGGCGTTGCGGGACCCGTGCGATACGGATAAAGCTAAACTGCCTAGACCTCAATCTCCAGAAGGTGCAAGAGCACGCCCACCGGAAATAACGCCTGATACCGGTGCCGCAACCTGCATCGGCATCACGAGGTGGCCGATGCAACCTCCGGGATGTGGAGCGATGCCCAACGAGGGCATTCAAGGAGATAAGTGAGGATCCTAAGTCGCACTATTACGTATGACAGGGACGAACGTGGGATCACCTAAGGGGCGCGAGCCCTAAGGTGACAGAGGCCCCGCAGTAGTCGTAGGAGTAACGCCCTACCAAGGAGGACGGGAAGGCCGTCCGCAGGGCCAAGGGGGCCAGGTGATCGGATACTCGAAGGCTGGGAGGTATGCGAAATTGCAGAGCGCCGAAACAGTGCTGGGTGTCCTCCGTGAACGCGGTAGGCGTGGCCTGCCGTGCAATGAATTGTTCCGACAGCTTTTCAACCCGCAGATGTACTTATTGAGCCTTTCCGGGTAACGGTTGGTCGCTGTGGGTGATCATGTTGTGCGGTCGTGTTCGGTGTGAAGGATGACGAGGGCGGCTTTGACGATGGTGCCGATTTTCCGGGGGCACAGGCTTATGTTGCGGAGTGCTTTGAAGGTCGTTTTGAGCACGGAGTTTCCGCGTTCCCCGATGGCTCGTTTGCCGTTGTGGGTCTTGTTGTGGGCTTTCTGGTCGTCGGTGAGTTCGCCGCCTTTCGGTTTCTTGAAGGCGACGGTGATGGTGCCGGATTCGCCTTCGTAGCCTAAATCGCCCAGGACGGGCAGGTCATCGCTGGTCCAGGCGGTGAGGGCGGGCATGATTTCGGGGTGGGCGCGGAGCGCGGTGGTGTCGTGCTCGCGGCCCGGGCGCACCTGGGAGGTCCATAGCGGCCAGCCGTCGGGGGCGGTGATGACCTGGATGTTGCCTCCGTGGTTGGAGTGTTTTCCCGACCACCACAGGTCCACGCCACGAGTGGGGCCGGGTGTACGGACCCGATCGGTTTCGATCAGGGTGCCATCGATGGAGATGTGGCCGTGGCCTGCGATTTTCGCTGCCAGCAGTGCTGATTCCAGTGCTGGAGCCTGGGCGGCGAGCACTGCGAATCCCTCATGGAGATAGGTGTATGCGGTGGAGGAGCTGATCGTGTGATCGACGGCCAGCTGTTTCACGCGAGTGCCGTCGAGAAACCAGCGCAGCACCAGGATCGCCTGCTTGTATGTGCTCAGCGATCTCCGGTGCTTGCGGGTGCCGCACCGCAGGCGTTGGGTGTGCAGCAAGCTCGACAGGTACAGCACGGTCAGGTCGCGTACCGGCAACGTCGCGGTGTATGTCACACTCATCAGGCGCGGAACTCCTATGAAGTTGATCTGTGGTAGGACCAAATTCATACCCGGGGTTCCGCGCTTTAACTTTGCATCACAACAACTTCGGCGTGTCACCGCCACACGCACCAGCCGCAGCCACGACGACTACCCAGAGCCACAGATGCTTACCCGGAAAGGGTCATTGGCCTACGGGCGCCTGTACTCTAACCACGGAGCCATGACACCTGGGGTCGATGGAGAAACCGCGGATGGCATGTCAATGGCTAAGATCGAGCGCGTCATCGACGCGGTGCGCCACGAGCGCTTCCGATTCAAGCCAGCCAAGCGCATCTATATCCCAAAAAAGAACGGGAAGCAGAGACCACTTGGCCTGCCTTCATGGTCGGATAAACTCGTCGGCGAAGTGATCCGTCTCTTACTTGAGGCATATTACGAGCCGCGATTATCCGACCGTTCGCACGGTTTTCGTCCAGGCAAGGGATGCCATACCGCGCTCAGTGAAGTGGCGGATCTATGGACTGGCACGACCTGGCTTATCGAGGGTGATATCTCAGACTGCTTCGGGAGTTTCGACCATGAGGTCATGCTCTCTACGCTGGCCGAAAGAATCCACGATAACCGGTTCCTCCGGCTGATCAAACAGATGCTGCAAGCCGGATATCTGGAGGATTGGGTGTGGAACGAAACGCTTAGTGGGGCCCCGCAAGGTGGTGTGGTTTCACCAATCCTCTCCAATCTGTACTTGGATCGGTTAGACAAGTTCGTCGAAACAGTTCTGGTACCGCAGTACACCCGAGGAGAGAGCAGGGCACCCAACCCTGCATATGCAAGGGTGAGAATGGCGGCGGTGCGCGCTCGGAAACGCGGTTTCGCGCCCGCGGCACGCGAGTTGCGTAAGCAGTTGCGGGGCACGCCTAGCAAGGACCCTCAGGATCCGGGCTACAGGCGGCTTCGCTACTGCCGTTACGCCGATGACACCCTTCTCGGGTTCGCTGGCCCGAAGGCCGAAGCCGAGCAAATCAAGCAGTGCCTGGCGCAGTTCCTGCGGGATGATCTCAAGCTGGAACTGAACCCGGACAAGACGCTGATCACGCACGCCCGTACCGAGGCTGCGTCGTTCCTCGGCTACGAGATCACTGTCCAGCACAGCGCGACCCGTCCGTCCGTCAACGGCAGTGTCGCACTGCGCGTTCCACGGCAAGTGATCAAAGCCAAGTGTGCCCCTTATCTGAAGCACGGAAAGCCCGAGCGCCGAACCGAGTTGCTGAATCGTAACGACCTCACGATCGTCAGCACGTACGGAGCGGAATTTAGGGGACTCGCCCAGTATTATCTGCTGGCCGGCGACGTCTGGAGACTGAGCCGGCTGAAATGGGTCGCACAGACCTCGATGCTCAAAACGCTGGCCGCCAAGCACCGTTCGACGGTGTCAGCGATGGCCCGCAAGTACAGGGCCAAGATCTCGACACCAGATGGACCCCGGACGTGCTACGAAGCCAGCGTCCCACGAGCAGGCAGAAAACCACTGGTCGGAAGGTTCGGCGAAATCCCGCTGAAACGGCAGAAGAAGGCGGTTCTGCAAGACCGCCCGGTAGTCCGGCCCGTTGCCCGCAAAGAGCTGATCACACGGCTCCGCATGGGCAGATGTGAACTATGCGAGCAGAAGGACCAGGTGGAAGTCCATCAGGTCCGAAAACTCGCCGACCTCACCGAACCTGGACAACCACAGCCCCCGTGGGCGCAACACATGGCCAAGAAGCGGAGAAAGACCCTCGTGGTCTGCCCCCGCTGCCATGAGGACATCCATACGGGGCAACCAACCGCGTTATTAACGGAGTAGTCACTGGAGAGCTACGTGCACCGAAAGGTGCCCGCGTGGTTCGGACCGGGGGCCGCTGGAGCAGGACCGTGGCGACACGGCACCTCGCCAGCGGCCTACCGGTGTTGCACGACCCGGCGACGCTGATCGTGGCGTTCAACCGGGTCGCGGGCAACCAAGGAGCCCGGACCGCCGGCGTGGATGGCTTGACGGCCTTCGACGTCGAACGGGACATCGGCGCCTTGGAATTCCTCGACGGTCTGCGTTCGGACGTGAAGTCCGGCGAATTCCGGCCCCTGCCGGTGAAGGAGCGAAAGATCCCCAAACCAGGTGGGTCAGGGAAACTGAGAAACCTCGGTATTCCCACCGTGGCCGACCGGATCGTCCAGTCTGCGCTGAAACTGGTGCTGGAGCCCATTTTCGAGGCCGACTTCCTGCCGATCTCCTACGGGTTCCGGCCTAAGCGGCGTGCTCAGGACGCGATCGCCGAGATCCAACGCTTCGGCACCAAGGGCTATCTCTGGGTGCTCGACGCCGACATCGAAGCGTGCTTTGACGAAATTTCGCAACCCGCTCTCATGGACCGGGTGCGAGCCAGAGTCAAGGACAAGCGGGTCCTGGCATTGGTGAAAGCGTTCCTCAAAGCCGGGATCATGACCGAGTCCGGCAGTACACGAGAGACGCACACCGGCACGCCGCAAGGCGGCATCCTCTCGCCGTTGCTGGCCAACATCGCGCTGTCTGCGCTCGATGAGCATTGGCACCGCGACTGGTTGCCCGGTGGGCGGATGGAAAGCCCGTACCAGCGCAGGAAACGTCGTCGGCACGGCCAGGCCAACTGGCGGATCGTCCGCTACGCGGACGATTTCGCGATCTTGGTCCACTGCTCCGCCGAGGACACCCGCAGCATCCAGGACGAAGTGGCCCAAGTACTCGAACCCCTGGGATTGAAGCTGTCACAAGCGAAAACCAGGATCGTGAACATGGCCGATGGGTTCAGCTTCCTCGGGTTCCACATCCAGTGGCGCCGCAAACCAGGAAGTACCAAATGGTACGTCTACACGTTCATCGCCGACCGGCCCATCCGATCGGTGAAGGACAAGATCCGTGCCCTGACCCGCAGGACGTCACAGGCAGACCCGAAGGACGTGCTGATCCGGCTCAACCAGATCGTGCACGGCTGGGCCAACTACTTCCGGCACGCAGTCGCGAAATACACCTTCCACATGCTCGGGGATTTCCTCTGGCGTCGCGTGATCATGTGGCTCAAGACAAATGCATCGCTGGTCGTGGAAGGACATCCGCAAGCGGCTTCTCGGCCCGCACGGGGCTTGGTTGCCGATCACCGCGGACGACATCGAGTTGATCAACTTGTCGCGGACACCGCCGATCACCCGGTACCGCTACCGCGGCAACACGATCCCCAGCCCTTGGCCAACCTGACAACCACCCGACCACAGCAACCGTGGAGAGCCCGGTGCTCAGTAATGGGCACGCCGGGTTCGGCGAGCGGCCTGGAGAAACGGACCGGCGGCAACACCGGCACCGCGCTCCAGGCCGACTCAACCGACATCCCCACCCCGGCATGCGACACCACACCACGCCCATCGGCGCTGACCCTGACCCGCTTCGGCCGCTTGCTACCCTTCACCCGCGAAGTGCCTTCCCGTTCGGCGGACTGGACCCTCAACAAGTCCCAGTTTCCCTTACGAGACAGGCACTTCGCCCTACTCCCGATCCATGTCACACCAACCCGCGCGAAACAGCTGGGCTAACAGGACGCTTGCAGTCATAGTGTGGTAGCTACTCATTCAAGTGGGTGTCACTGGGTTGACGACCCGCCTACCCCTGACCGGCTACTCGGAAGGGTAGTTGCAGTCGTAATGGCGCTGGCGGAGGCTTTCTGTGGAAGCTCGTTCGCGCAACTTTCGACCTTCACATGGACGTTGGGGCACGAGGATGGCCGCCAATGGATGTGGTCATCGACGGATGCGTCCGCATCACCACAGATGGAGAGGTTTAACAAATGACAGAAGCGCCCCAGGACGCAGTAGCATTCCGCAACGAAGCGGAGCTCAGACGACGCAATCGGGCCACCGTCGAAGAATATCTGCGAGTTACCGAAGGTGAGCCTCGCTTGCAACGTCATCATTTGTTCACCGATGACGGCACCGAGCGCGGCGGCCTGTGGACGACGGACACCGGTGAGCCGGTATTCGCGACCGGGAAGGACAACCTGTATTCCATGGCCGCCTGGTCGTTGGAGTGCTTCCCGGACTGGAAGTGGATCAATGTGGAGATCTACGAGACGCAGGATCCGAACCGGTTCTGGGTCGAATGCGACGGCGAGGGGCAAATTCTCTTCCCCGATTACCCACCAGGGCATTACAAGAACCATTTCATCCATTCGTTCCTGCTGGAAAACGGCAAGATCAAAGAGATCCGCGAATTCATGAACCCGTGCCAGCAGATGCGCGCGCTGGGGATCGAGGTACCGGTGATCAAACGAGGTGGTATACCCGCATGAGACCTCCACATCGCGGTTACAACACGAGGGTGCCGTGTGCGACCACGACCGCCGCACCGACCACCTCCACCTGATCGATCAGCTCGCCTGCGCCCTCGACCGTCGCGTACATGGTCGAGGGCCGGCCGATTTCGACACCCTGGCGAATCGTGATCTGGCTGCCGAATGCGATCCGGCCGTACCGGGCTAGGTGGACCGCCAGTGGACCTGCGGCCGAGCCGGTGGCCGGGTCTTCGGCGACCCCGTACGCGGGTGAGAACATCCGCAACCGCCAATTGGTGCCCGCGCCGGCGAAGCAGAGCGCGGCCATGTCGGGGAATTTGGCGAGCACCCGGAGGTCCGGGTGGATCGCCTCCAGCGCCGCCACGTTGCCGAGCCCGACGTAGACGTGCCGAGGCCCGTTCCGGTAGGCATCGACCGGTAGCTCGGAAGCCGGGACGCCAAGACCTTCCAGCAGTTCGTCAGCATGCTCGTACGGTTGCCAACTCGGGATCGGCTGCAGCATCCTGGCGGCGACGATCTTCCCGTTCGCGCGCTCGAACCAAAAGGTGATCACCCCGACTTCGGTCTCCAGTCGGATCGTGTCCTGGTTCGTCTCCGCACCAAGCACGATGGCAGTCCCAAGCGTGGGGTGCCCGGCGAAGGGCAGCTCGTTCACCGGTGTGAAGATCCGGACCCGCGCGTCGGCAACCTCGCGGGCGGGAAGCACGAACGTGGTTTCCGACAAATTCATCTCCCTGGCGATGCGTTGCATCTGCTCTGTGGACAGGCTGGCGGCGTCGATGAAAACAGCCAGCGGATTGCCCTCCAGCGGAGTTGCGGTAAAGACGTCGGTGATTACGTAAGCGTGGTTCGGCACCGTTCTCCTCGTCGTGCGTTGTCCGGAAGTTGCGCATCAATGCCTCAGTCGCCTGCGGCGGCTTCGCCAGCCAGGGCGCCGAAAACGAGTGCTTGCCCGAGAGTGCCACCGGTACCCGGGTAGGCGAACCCGAACGGACTGGCCGCGACATTGCCCGCAGCGTAGAGCCCGCGAATCACACCACCTTCGACGTGCAGTACCCGCCCGTGCGGGTCGGTGCGGGGACCGCCTTTCGTCCCGCCAACCCCGGCATGAACCGGCAGGGCGTAGAAAGGCGGTTCGGTGAGCGGCCGCAGGGTGGGATGCGTCGCCTGTGGATCTCCCATCGCCCGGTCGTACGCGTTGGTGCCGCGCCCGAACTCCGGGTCGAGTCCGTCCTTGGCCGCCGCATTGAACCGTTCGATGGTCTGGATCAGCGTCTCGGCGTGGACGTCGATGAGATCGGCGAGTTCGGCGAGAGTACCTCCGCACGGAAGCCAGTCCGGGGCATAAGCATCTCGCCGGACCGGGCCGACGGTGTAGTCGCGCCGGTGAATCGCGTCGAAGATCAGCCATGACGGGTCCCGCTCGAAGCAGAATTCCGTTGGCTCGAACGCGTGCAGCGCCCGGCCGACGTCGTTGTAGTTCTGGGCTTCGTTGATGAACCTGCGGCCACGCCGATCTACCATGAGCGTGCCAGGGCGCGCGCGTTCGGCGAACAGCATCCGGTGCAGCGATTCCCCGTCGATCTCCGCGTCGGGGTCAGGCGTCGTTGGACACCACCACGCCTCGGACATGTTGCCGAGTGAGGCCCCCATGGACATCGCCATTCGCAGGCCGTCACCACGCGCGCCGGGTGCGCCCACACAGCCAAGCACCGGCATCCGCAAGAACGCGTTGACGAGTGCGGTATCCCGCTCGAAACCACCGCTTGCCAACAACACCCGACCACGCAGCCGCTGACCACGGGCGTCGACACCGGTCACCGTGCCATCGTCGCAGACGAGTTTCGTAGCCCTTGCTGTAGTCCGAAAGCTGACACCCGCCGTGTGGGCCGCGATCAGCAGCGCGGCCACGAGTGCCTGCCCTCCGGTGACCGTACCGGTTCGCCGTCGTTGGTTGACCACATCCAGCGAAAGCTGGCCAGCGGCCAATTCGGCGAGCATCGCAGGCAGGCGCCACGGCAGCGGCGGCCGCAGTTGGTGGGTGAGGCTGGGCTCGATCTGCAGCGCGCACGGTTCGAGGGAGCGACCGCCTTCCATGCCGCCAGGCAGCTCGGAATGGCAATCCGGATATGGCAGCAGGCTCCATTGCAGCGGGGACGTGCCTTCCAACCACCGTAGTATTCGTGGTCCCGCGTCGAGGAACCGGTTGACGAGGCGGGGGTCGACGTCGCCGACCGCGAGCGAGCACAGATACCTGTGCGCCTTCTCCGCGCAGTCGCGGCCTCGCCCTGCTGCTTCTACATGGTTGTTCGGCACCCACACCGCACCGCTGGAGAGCGCCGTCGTCCCGCCCAAGGTCGACGTCGCCTCCAGGACGGTGACGTCGGCGCCAGCCGCCCGCGCGGCGAGGGCCGCGGACAGGCCGGCCGCGCCGGAACCGATCACGATGACGCCAGGACGCATGACCGGCCTCCGAGACGTGATTCCAACTGCATGCTGCGCGTCCTCTCAGCCCGTGCTTGTCCGCACGCCGGTCCGCGCAGGACCAGAAACGCCCGACAAGCCACGTTGTGCGGGCACAGACCCGGTAGCCGGCACCAGGGTGCCGAGAAGATCGCCGAGAATACTCATTCCGTCGATGGTCAACACCGACTCCGGGTGGAACTGAATCGACCGGAAACCCGGCCCGCACAACGCATGCACCCGCCCTGAATCGGGCTCCCGGCTGATGACGACCGGCCCCGGAAGATCCCGGTGGTACAGGTGGTCGCTACTGGACTTGGCGACGAATGTGTTGTAGAAAGCGACAGTTCTTCGTTCCCCGAGAAGGTCGATGTCGATCTGCTCACCCTGGTTCGGAACTACCTCGGGGACCACGTCCAAGCCCAGCAGTCCGCAGAGGACCTGGTGCCCTAGGCACACCGCGAGAAATCGACGTCGATCGTGAAGGAGCCGCCGGGTGATCCGGCGCAGCGTGGCGATCTTCGGGTCATCGAGCATCCGGGGATCGCCTGGCCCGGGGCCGAGCACGATGAACTCGTCGTCGTCCATCTCGAAAGACTCGTCATAGCTGCGGATGGAGACGGTCAGTCCCAAAGCGGTCAGCTGGTGACCCAACATAGCGGTGAATGTGTCCTCGCCATCGATCACGAGCACGCGACGGCCGACCAGTTCTGGCACCGTGCGCACGTGACCGCGATCCGTTGTCAACCAGAACCGCGCCAAGTTCTTGTTGCGTCCGTCCAGCGCTTTTCGAACCAACGGATTCGCGTCGAGGGACAATCCGCGTTCTCGCTGATGCGGCGCGTCGACTCCGCCCTCGAACGCCGCGAGCATTCCGGCCAACTTCGCTCGGGTCTCAGCGACTTCGGAACCCGGGTCGGAGTGCCGGACGAGCGTCGCGCCGACGCCAGCCCGCAACCGACCATCGCGTTCGATCTCCGCGGTGCGGATGAGGATCGCTGAGTCCAGTGTCTGGTAACCCGCCCCATCGTGACCGATCAGTGCGATTGCCCCGCTGTAGTAACCGCGTCCCGACGGCTCGTACCGCTTGATCACCCGGCAGGCGTTTTCCAGCGGACTTCCGGTGACCGTTGGCGCGAACAACGTTTCCCGTAGAATGTCCCGAACGTCCAGCTTCGTCTGGCCCTCGATCAGGTATTCGGTGTGCGCCAGACGGGCCATCTCCCGCAACCGCGGGCCGACCACGGTGCCACCCCGGTCGCAAATCCTGGCCATCATCTTCAGTTCTTCATCGAGAACCATGTGCAGTTCGTCTTCTTCCTTGCGATCCGCCAGAAAACGCAGCACGTCCTGCGCCGACGGCCCCTCCGGCGGATACCGGTAGGTGCCGCTGATCGGATTCATCACCACCGTGCCCCGATCCAGGCTGACGTGCTTTTCGGGGCTAGCTCCGACGAACGTTCGGGAACCCGTGTGGACCACGAAAGTCCAGTACGTACCCTGCTCCGCAACGAGCAACCGTCTGAACAGACTCAACGCGTCGCGTGGCGAGAAGTCGGCGAGAGTGGCCGTGAACGACCGCCTAATGACGAAGTTCGAGCCAGCGCCGCTGCCGATCTCGTCGCGCAGGACGCTCCGGACGACCTCTGCGTAAGTCTCGTCGTCGGTGTCGAAGCGGGCGTCCTTCAACTCCACCGGCTCGTCAGGTAGTGCGCCCAATGCTTCGGTGACGTTGACCGTTCCTTGCGACCGGACCACCATCTGCAGCATGGGTGCGCCATCATCGACGCATTCGAAGCCGCGTTCGGTTAGCTGTCTATACGGAACGAGCACGAGCAATTCCTGGCGCGCTGGCCCCGTGGAAGATGGTGGGATCCCCAAGTCTTCGATCGAACAGACCTCGGTGACCTCGCCAAGCAGAATCTCGAGACTGTTCCCCATTTCCGGCCGCTGCAGCACGGCGAAGGGGGGCGGGTTCGAAACGAGCAGTTCTTTCAACCCGGCGACTACGCGTTTGGCCATGAAAACTCCTTGACTACGGTCCTACGCGAAACGGCGCGCAGCACGTACTCGCACCGTGCACCCAGTCCTCCAGGGCCGCCAGCGACTGCTTACCGCATCCAAATCTTCCGTTGACGGCATGCAAGATTTCGGCGTCTTGACTCTACATTGCTCGGCGACCGGAACCAACGCCGAAAAAAACAACTACTCGTTTTAGCGGTGTTGCGAGGCTCGTATCTATCGCAACCCGTCGGACGCCAAGACACGGGCTACCCGTTCGAGTAGTGCAACCGAAAAGGGCATTGCGCGCACCCGTAGATGAATTATGTTCGCAGTGAGTTTTCACATTGAGAATCGCTGTCCGGGCGAATCGAGAAAACCGCGCCGAACATCCTCGGCACCTGCGCGATGGGGCCGGGAAACCCACCGTTGAGGAGGCTTCCGTGAGCATACCGCCGATCGGCGCATACCCCATGCCAACAACTAACGATGTGCCGCGCAGCATGGTCGATTGGAACGTTAGCCAGTACCGAGCAGTGTTGCTGATCCACGACATGCAGAACTACTTCTTGGCGAAGTTCCCCGGCGATTCTCCGACCCTGGACTTGGTGCGAAACATCGCGCGCCTGCGTGAGTGTTGTGCAGATCTGGGCATTCCCGTAGCATATACGGCGCAGCCAGGCGGGATGAACAGCAAGCAGCGCGGCCTGCTCAAAGACTTCTGGGGGCCGGGAATGACGGTGGATTCGGCCGACCGCGAAATCGTGGCCGAACTGGCGCCAGCCGACCACGAGCGCGTATTCACGAAGTGGCGATACAGTGCCTTTCACAATTCCGGGTTACTGGATTATCTTCGTGACTGCGGGCGCGACCAGCTCATCGTCTGCGGCGTGTACGCTCACGTCGGTTGCCTAATCACAGCCTGCGACGCGTTCTCCCACGACATCCAACCGTTTCTGGTCTGCGACGCGGTAGCGGACTTCTCCCCGGAGGAGCATCGAATGGCTGTGTCGTACGCCGCGCAACGTTGTGCAGCTGTTCCGACGACAGATCAGGTACTTGCTGCACTCACATCAACTGCTTCCGTGCCGACCGGATGACCGGATTTCGCGTCGCACCGCGTAGCGCTCTTGGCTCGCGAGTTCCACGCGGGAATTTATCCCGAGTTTTCGGAAAATCCGCCTCAGATGGTAGTTGACGGTGTGCGGGGAGAGGAAAACGCGGTGTGCAATCTGACGATTGGTCAATCCTTGGCTGACCAACTCGGCAATGGCACGTTCGGTTTCCGTCAGCTCCGGCGGAATAAATTCCGCCTTGCCGGGCAACCCGTCAGTATTCTTAGCGTTGGCCGAGTCGTTTCGTCCGCTTTCGGCAACGTTTCTGGAGTCGGGCCAGTCGCTGGACCGAACGCCACCACCCAACAAGGCTCTTAGATCTTCTATCGCGGTTTCCCTGGCCCAAGCGTCTCCATATTCGGAGATGACATCCAGCAGTCCATCCAAATTCCGTTCGAAAAGGCTGCGAGCATGCAGCGCACCAGTGGCAACCGCAGGCGTACCGATGTTCGCGTTGGCTACGGCCTGCGCAGCTTCGATCGCCTTGATCGCAATCTTCTCGTCGCCCACGTCCATCGCGACACGTACGAACCACGCGGCAGCACCCGGCTCCTCCACGAACAGGGCGGGTCTGTGCAGCAGGTTGGTATGCAGTAGCGCTTCGATGCTCGACGGATCTTCCTTCGAGGTGTGCACCAGCAGCTGAATCCACTCGTCGCGCGCCGACCGCGCGGCGGAACCCTGCTCGTATGTCGAGGTTTCCCGGCAACGTCGCAGATAGGAACGAGCCAACGCTGCATCGCCGGAACGGAATGCGATCAGCGCGAGAACAGACTCCGCCGAAGGAACCACTCGCCACGTCCCCAATTCGAGTGCGCTGGACAAACATGCCTCGGCAGTCAACCGTGCCGCCGTCTGCCGTCCCGCCCGCAGCAGCAAGCGCGCACGTATCAGGTCAGCTTGTGCTGCGTGCATGGTCAACCCAAACTGGTCGATTTCCGCGCGGGCCTGGCGCAGGATCTTCTCGGCGTCGTCGAACTCGCCCAACTCGCCCAACATCTCGGCCATCATCAGCGGCGGATACCAGCGCCAATCCGCAGATTTCACGGACGCCGCGCAGGTCGCGGCCCGCCTCCCCCAACACAGCGCGCCAGCGACATTGCCGGCCGACCACTCGAGATGTGCCAATCCGGTCAAGGCGATCGCAGTCCGTGCCTGGCCGTGGCATGTCCGGTCCGGTTCCTGCAACACTTTCGAGGCGTGGTCGCTGGCGAAGTCGCCTTGCAGCACTAACGCCAGCATTCGACCTGCTGCGGTGTCGTCGAACGTGGTGGTCGCCAGGTCGGGGACAGCAAGCACTCGGTCGGCGATGGCGATCGCTTCGGCCGTGTGCCCGCTGGTGATCAACGGAGCGATCAGCGTGCATCGGAGCTCTGCCGCTAACCCTTCCGGCACACCGTCATTCAGGGTCGCCTCGGCCAACATGACCGCAGATTCGATCCAGCCTCTGGAGAGCAGTGCTCGCACCGCTGCCACGACTGAGGTGGGCCGATCCGGGTAATGCGAACGTATGGCCGCGTGCGTTGCTGGTTCATGCGATCCCGCCGAAAACGGGGCCTCGTCAACCGTGTGCGAACTGGTTGTCGTCAGAAGCGGGTCGGATTCGAAGGAGTCCGTCAAGCTCCATCGCTCATGGGGCCAGTCCAATCCGTGCACGGCACACGCTCCTCATGTTCTGTTAGTGCTGCAGCCCAGCACCGTCGCTGATCCAGACCAGTGGCGGGTTCTGGGCAGCATTCAGCGAGGCCGGGATCGGAGACTGTCGATCAGCCACCTTAGAGCCATGTGGCAGGGCTCCCTGCGCTTGCTGGTGTCCTGGTGATGTTCTGCGCGTTCACTGTCGCATCGGGACTCTGAGCAGGACCGCCATGTATGCTCGATCGGGCATGAAGAAGTGACCTTTCGTCCCTTGTCGGAGGCTGTACCGGTACGGGCGCCTCGGGGGAACACCTCACTGTGCTTCCCCTCGTAGCGTGGAGACCTGAACCAAGAGGGATGGTTGGGTTGTGGGAGATAAGAGACGCCGGTTTGATCCGGACTTCCGTGCGGGTGCGGTGCGTATCGTGGCCGAGACGGGTAAACCGGTCGCGCAGGTGGGCCGGGATCTGGGGATTATCTGAAGCTCTTTGCTGGGTGTCCTTGACGTGCGACATGGGGGTTGTTCGCGCTGTGATGCGCGTGGTGGAGGTGGTTATCTCCGGCTCGTCCAGTACGTAGATCACGTTGGAGGAGCAAGTGCGCGTTCAGGGCGTGGCGATGCCCGCGTCCCGGGAGTCGTCGTGGACGGTTCTGGGAGACGATGACATCCCGGTCGAGCCGATCGAGCGGTATTTGGCTTACTTGACTGACATTGAGCGGTCCCCAAACACGATCAGGGCGTATGCGTACGACCTGAAGGACTATTGGGTTTTCCTCGCTGTCCGTCGGTTGGATTGGCGGGAGGTGCGGCTGGAGGACATCGGTGAGTACGTCGCCTGGCTGCGGCTGCCTCCGACTGGCCGGGACGGGCAGGTAGCCGTGCTGCCATCGGTTGAGCCGCACGTGACCGCGTCGACGATCAACCGAAAGTTATCGGCGCTGGCGGCGTTTTATGCCTATCAGGTGCGTCACGGGGTCGATCTCGGGGAGTTGCTGACCACGTGGCAGCCGCCCGGCGGGCACCGCAGCGGCTGGAAGCCTTTCCTGCATCACATCTCCAAGAGCAAACCGCAGCCGCGCCGCGCGATCGTGTTGAAGACGCCGACGAAGCTGCCGCGCATTCTCACGGTTGTGCTTGCCGAAAACCATATCCGTGCAGGTCATGCTGCGTGGTGGTACTCGTGAAGGATGCCACCCAGCCGGTCGTGTCGACGGATGTTGAGGGGATCGAGTTGCTCCGGTTTGGCGGTCGGCGCAGGCAAGGGACGTAGCGGGCGGGCGTTCGCGATGCCTTGGTGAGGTCGGTGGGGGTTGTAGAAGTCTTCGAATTCCCGTAGGGCGTGGAGCAGGTGCCGCTGGTTCCAGATCAGTGTGCGGTCCAGGAGTTCGCGGCGGCAGGTCTGCACCCATCTTTCCATGATTGAGGTTATTCTCGGCATCTTGATGCCGCTGAGCACGACCTTGATCCCTGTCTCTGTCAGGACGGTATCGAATAGGGCGGGGAATTTGCCGTCGCGGTCGCGAATCAGGAATCGCGCCCGGTAGTCTGCGTCTTCGAGGTCCATGACGAGATTCTGTGCGGTTTGGGTGACCCGCGCGGCCGTCGGGTGTGCGGTGGTGCCCAGGATCCGGATCCGCCTGGTGGCGTGTTCGATGACGGTGAGGACGTACATCCTTGTACTGGATAGGGTGACGGTTTCGAAGAAGTCACAGGCCGGCAAGGCGTCGGCCTGGGACGCAGGAAGTCCGCCCATGTGCTGGAGTTCCGGTCAGGTGCGGGGTCGATCCCGGCTGCCTGCACGATTTCCCAGACGGTCGAGGCGGCCACTTTCACTTCCAGGACGAGCAGTTCGCCGTGGATTCGGCGGTATCCCCAGCTGGGGTTGTCTTTTGCCAGGCGCAGCATCAAAGCCCGGATAGAGCGAACGACGCGTGGTCGTCCAGGGCGCTTCGGCTTGGAGAGGGTCGCGTGACGGCGTGTGACCAGGTCGCGGTGCCAGCGCAGCACCGTGTCCGGGCGTACCAGCAACCGCAGCCTGCGCAAAAGATTCCTTGGCAGCGGGTACAGAAGCGCCGCCATGATCGCTCGATCAGCTGGGGTGAACCGCACCTTGGCTTGACCGAGTTGACGTTCTGGCACCGTGATCTGATGGCGCAAGGCCAGGATCTCGACGTCCTTGTCCCGGTCGCTCATCGGCAGCAGGCGCGGCATGGCGAACGTGTTTGTCACGCCCAGGTAGGCCAGTCGCAACAGCACAGTCGATCATCATGCCGTGATGCTCGACAGCAGCGAAAGCGTCCGCTCGAGCGACTACGGTCGACCTCCCCCTCCCCCGTGCCCGCCGCTTCTGAACAGGGCGGATGAGGTTTACGGCAAGGGCAGGCTTCGACACCAACATCATGATGGTGGACCTCCGCAGCATGCAGCCAATGACCGCCGATGCCGAGTACCCAAGCCCGAAGGTCCGCAGCAATCTCAAGCTCACGAAGCAGGCCCTCGACCCCGACGACCCGCAGGGAAACCTCCTGCGTGCCACCCGGTCGTCCCTCCTGAACGCAGGCCCGGAGAGCTGGCTGGAGTGGACACAGTACAGCCGAAACGACCGAGTTCACCGCGCTTCCCGCCTCCGCACAAGCATCATGACCCGTGACCGCAAGGTTGCCCGTCCGATGCCGCGCCAGCCCGATCATGCCGAAACTCTCGGCTTCCGCATGGCAAACGACGTCCGCAAGGTCCATCTCACCGAGGACGCGGTCACCACACTCGAGGGCGTCCTCGGGTCGATCAATGCCGCTGTGGTCGGCGTCATGGTCGCCTGCACCAGTCTCTGGATCAGGCGCAGGTCCCAGCCAGACCTCATCGCTCAGCCCGAGCGGCAGTGGACCTCAGCGAAGCCACCCCGGGTGACCACGTTCCCCGGCTACTCACCGGACACGATCTCTATGCAGAAGGACTCGGCCCTCGCAGTCAGCCCGAGCACCGTACGTCTTTTCCAGGCCGCCAAGGTCATGGACGGCGATCATCCGGCGACTACCTGACACCCCGGACGAGCCACTCGACGATCTGCGAGTCCTTAGTCCGGAAAAGGATACGAGGCCGCCAACGAACGGCGCCATGACCGGCCGGAGGGACAGGCCGAAGAGCCACAGCATGACCTCAGTGAGTGTCGGCCCCGCGAGTGTAGGGATCGTTCCGGCGGTTGCTCGGACGTACGTGTCTACCTCCCCGCCGGCGGCGTTGACCACGTGAGCAGGGCGGCTCGGTAACGTAGTGATACTGCGGGAGGGGCAGCTTCGAGGAACTATCGGAGTGGCTACGCGCTCGGGGGCCAACGCACCGAGCCCGTTAACGGGCCTGGTGTCCTAAAGCTTTGAGGACATCGGAGATCCACACTAGTGCGTAGGGCGGAACCGGTTCTCCGCGAGAGAGCAGCTGCGTGAGGTTGTTCCAGGACTCGGAAAGTTGGCCGATGGTCAACTGTTCTGGGTCCGGCTGGGTGTAGATGTCGTAGGCAGCTTCAGGTGGGATCGACCAGAAGTAGTCCTTGTCGAGTTCGACGGTCTCGCCTGCCTGTTGTTGTAGGTTGTCCAGTGCCTGGTTGAGCACCTGGCGTAGGACCTCGACCGACACCACGGACTCGTCGTTGCTCATCGTGCACCTTTGTAGATCTTGTCGATGTTCTCCCGGAACGTCTGGATCTCTTTCTCCAGATGCCTGACACGGCCGTCGATGATCCGCTGGCGGACCTCGTCGTTCGGGGCGTTCTTGAGAATACCTTTGTTATCGTAGGCTTCCGGATCGTGCTTGTAGGCGTCCAGCTTGTCTTCGTGTTCTTTGATGAGTCGTTCGTATGACTCGACGGAACGCCGGTCTGACTGCGATAGCTCTGACGGGTCCTGCGTTGCTTCTTCCGCCGCCGCGTCTGAGTCGTCGGTGTCGACGACTTCGCTGTAATCGTTGCCTGCCGCTTCGGCGCCCAAGCCGGCCATCGCGACCCCGATCATCCCCACGCCGGTTGCGATTCCAGCTGTGGAGACGGCGCCCAGTGGGACTCCGGCGACCGCGCCGACTCCGGTGGCGTCGAGTGCGACACCGGCGGTCTCCCCGGCGGCGCTGACAGCCGTGAGCGCGGCACCGCCCACGACGCCGAGGACCATTTCGGGGTGGTTGAGCGCGGCGTTGCCGAAGGAAGCAACGGCGTTGACCGCGGCGCCGGCGGCGTCGCCAATGATCTCCCCGGCTTGTGCCAGCCAGCTTCTTCCTGGGGCCTTGTCGCGTGCGCTACCGACGACGTCGGCCGCTTGTTCGGCCGCAACCTCGAGCTGGCTGCGAGCGTTGTTGAGGATGTTGCGGGCCTGTTGCCGTTTGGATTCGCCGGGGTCTTGGAAGGGGATGTTGACCGGGCCGGAACCCGGGGGCGCTTGTTGCTCGGCCTGCGAGACCGCGCGGTCGTGCTGTTTCTTGGCGTAGTTGGTTTGGGCCTCGCCTGTATCCCACAGCGCGATCGCTTCTCTGGCTTGCTCTTGTGCCCAAGTCAGGGCCCCGCTGTAGTGCTCCAACGCCTGGGCAGCTTGGTGAAAGCAGTCTCCGGCTTCGAGCCACTTCGTTGGCTCACCGTCGAACGCTGACCGGAACTGCTCGGCTGCCTCGCCTTCCCAGCCTTCGGAGCTGTCGATGCGTTTGAGTCCGTCGCCTGCCTCGTGCAGGCTGTCGCCGTACACCTTCATCGCAGCGGCGGTTTCGCCGACTGCGTCCGGAAAGCCGGGAACGAGGGCCTTGGGGTCAGTGGTGGTTCCGAGTTCGGCTGCCACTACTGCGCCGCCGGATCATCGCCACCACGCTGCAGGATGCCCTCGAAATGCGCTCGGGTGGCTTCGTCGGTGTGCCGGTATGCCTGGACGCAGTGGTCGAGTCGCCCGGAGATCTCTTTAGCGTCCTCGGTCAGGTTGCGGACGCCCTCGTTCCAGCGGTCGCAGAACTCTGCGACGGTCGTGGCTAGCCGGTCGTGGACGAAGGCGTCCGCTGGGCTGTCGATGTCGCTGACCTTGCTCCGGTTCATGGCGTTGATCGCGTCGCGCACGCCTTCCGATGCGTGGGTTAAGGCGGTCAGGTCGACGCGAAAGCCGTCCACGAACAAACTCCGTCCTCGGCTTGTCTCCAGGTCATGGCACACCCTAGCCTGAGTTTCCCCGCTACGTGATTCATCGGCGTGTCTTGCGTTGTGGTGCTTGGGTTTCATACCGGGTTGATGTATTACCTAGATATGCCTTCGATCGTGGGGAAACGCCAGGGTGGGAAGACCTACTACTACCTGGTGGAGTCCGCCAGGGTGGACGGCAAACCACGGATCGTGTCCCAGCAGTACCTGGGCAGCGCCGAGGAAGTGATGGCCAAACTGACCGGGGCATCGGCGGGTGAACCGGTCCGGACCCAGCACAAACGGTTCGGGGACCTTGCCGGGGTCTGGTCGATGCTGGAGCGCCTGGATGTGGCCGGGGTGGTTGATGAGGTCGTGTCGCGCCGCTCGGACGCCACCGCCACGGTCGGGACCTATCTGGCGTTGGCCACGGCGAACCGGATCATGGCTCCGTGTTCCAAGGCCGCGTTCGCTGACTGGTGGGCCACTACGGCCGGTTCACGCTGGGTGAAGATCCCGCACGCGGCGCTGGACCATCGCCGGTTCTGGAAGGCCATGGACAGACTTGGCGAGGACGACCTGCGCCGGATCGAGACCGAACTCGGGCGGCGGATGGTCACCGAGTTCGAGCTGGATGTGTCCGGTCTGGTGCTGGACATGACCAACTTCGCCACGTTCATCGACACCGGCAACGACCGGGCGCCGATCGCGCAGCGCGGCAAGGCCAAGCAGAAACGCACTGACCTGCGCCTGGTCGGGCTGGGCCTGGTGGTGACCCGCGACGCCGGGATCCCGGTGGTGTCCCACGCCTACGGCGGGGACCGCCCGGATGTCACCCAGTTCAGCACCGTCATCGACGAACTGGTGGCCCGCTACCAGGACCTGACCGCACAGGTCGAGTCGCTGACCGTGGTCTACGACGCCGGGCAGAATTCAGCGGCCAACCACGCGCTGGTCGAGGACGCCGGGATCGGGTTCGTCGGGTCGCTGCCGCCCAGCGACCATCCGGGACTGCTCGCGATCCCCAAGACCCGCTACACCCCGGTCGACGAGGACCGGTATCCCGGTGTGCGGTGTGTGGACACCGAAGTCACCGCACTGGGCGTGACCCGGCGTGCCGTGGTGACGTACTCACCGACCCTGCACGCCAAGCAGTCCCGCGGGTTCGACCAGACTCTCGCCAAGGCCCGCCGCCGCCTGGCTGAGTTGCAAGCGAGGCTTGCACGCGGCAGGACCCGCCGGGACCGCACGGCCGTGGAAGACGAGATCGCCGCGATCTGCCGGCCTCGCTGGGTCGGCGAGGTCCTCACCATCTCCCTGACCGGCCACACCCCGGCCGAGTTCCGCTTGGCGTGGCGCACCGACCAGAAAGCCCGCAAACGTCTGGAGAACCGGTTCTTCGGCAAGCGGGTCCTGTTCACCAACCGTACTGAGTGGACCGTCGCAGAGGTGGTCGCCGCCTACCGGTCGCAATCTGAGGTCGAGTCGGGGTTCCGGCAGATGAAAGACCCGCACGTGGTGTCGTTTTCCCCGATGCACCACTGGACCGACTCCAAGATCCGGGTACATGTCTTCTACTGTGTGCTGGCCCTCGCTGTCGCGCATCTGATGCGTCGCCAAGCAGAACACGCGGGCCTGCACCTGTCCGTGCGGGAACTGCTCGACGAACTCGGCGGCATCCAGGAAACCGTCCTGCTCTACCACGACGGCGGCAAAGGCCGCCCCCGCGCACAGCGCATGCTCACCGAGACAACCCCTACCCAGAAACAACTCGCCGAACTGTTCGACATCCACCGCTACGCGCCCACCCGCTGACCAGGCCACCAGCCGGATTAGGTAATACGTCCACCTCACCCGAAAACCCATCCTGGCCAGCACAAACACCACTCAAGAACGGACTAGCGGGGAAACTCCGGCTAGGCGCGCCGAGAACGGGGCACGGCCGGTTGGTGATCATTCGCACGAACGGCGGAGTGCTGGACGCATGCTGGCTGGGGTGTGCGCCAGGACGTGACGGCCAGGCTGATCCGGGAGCGACCCGACCAGCCACAGGGACACCGCGACCTCGCGCCCCCAGGCGCGCGACACCGAGGTCTGAGGCCAGCGGAGGAGGTGAACGAGACACGCAGGTGGACCAGCCGATCGGGGAGAAGACACGATGGTACGGAGAGCAGCACATCACCGTCATCGGTCCCGGGTTCGATGACCCGAGCGCGGCGCGGGAGCGGAGATGACCGTCATCGTCCTCATCGCCGCTCCCGATGGACTGCACGGACACCTCACCCGGTCCCGCGCATACTTGTTGTGGCCTCGTCGGGTCGATCCAGTTGTGGTGACCAGATCCAACCCGACGAGGTTCTTCACGTTCATAAGGGACTCACATCAGTTACAGACACAACTTCTGGCAACCTGCTTAGGCGATCGGCTTGGCCGCACGATCACCGAGGACGATCTTTGGCCGACTGCCAGCAGTGTGACTCGTGATCACGACGCTCTGGACGTGCAATCGTGTGCTGTCTCTGAGCTCCTGCATGAACTTGCTCAGCGCCGTTCCTGGCCCGAAGTCAGCGGACTTACGTTGACGGCGACCGCACTCGACGCGATTCGCCCAGCCCAGGCCCCGCATACCTTGACCAGTGCGTGGATAGCACCACGCCAGCAGGTTTCTGTCCTGCAGACCATGACATCCCACCTACGGGAGATGGACGACAGGCACGGGGGAAGTCTGGTCGCGCTTCGTCTGGTGAAGGAGCAGCTACGCGTTCCCGTGGCGCTGCTGCGGGACGGCTCGCTGCGCTATACCCCGGGTGAACGACAAGCGTTACTGGAGGCCGCCGCGCAGCTGGCGCAGCTGTACGGGTGGCTGAACTTTGATGCCGGCTTCGCTGTTGCTGCGCAGCACGCGTATTTCCGTGGCCTGCGTGCCGCGGCCGAGGTCGGCGACCAGGACGCGTTGATCAACATGCTTGGCATGCTTGCTTACATCTGTGCTTGCAGCGGGCAGGAGCGGGAGGCAGTGCAGCTTGCCGAGCACGCGTGCCTGCTCGCGCGTGGTCGGCCGCTGCTAGTGCGGTCACGAGCCGCTGGGCGCCTCGCGACCGCGTATGCCGCCGCGGGTGACGAACTCCGTCACCGCTGTGCGGCGGAGGAAGCCCGATCCCTGCTGGACCGTGGTCACGCCGATGGACCAACTCACCTGTACTACTACTCCGGCGCCCAGCTCGATGCGGAGATCGGGCAAGCACTGGTCCTACTCGCCGGCAAGGGTTCTGCACGGAGTCGCCGTCTGCACGGTGAGGCCACCGCCGCGCTCGGGCCGCTCGCCGCGTCCGGTCGTGACGTCACTCACCAGCGCAGCGCTACCCTGCACGGCGCCTACCTTGCACTGGCGCACCTCGCGCGCGCCGAGCTCGAAGAGGCAGCCGCAGCGACGGTCACAGCCGGGCAACGGCTCACCGTCGTCGACTCCGGTCGTTGTCATGCACTACTGCGACAAATCCGCAAGGCGTTTGAGCGTCACCGCCGGAATGACTGGGCCAGCACTGCCATTTCGGCACTTGCTGAGGCAGGGTTAGGCCCGTGACGATCACCATCGAGCCCGCCAGTCCCGACAGTGCACCTGCACAGAGGCTGCTCCAGGCACTCCACACTGAGCAGATCGAGCTGTACGGGCATGCCGACCCTGCCGAGGCCGTCATCGCTGAATTCACTCCACCTCACGGGGTCTTCCTGCTCGCCTACTTCGAGAAGGAGCCTGTCGGCTGCGGGGGGATCCGTACCTTCGCTCGCGGCGTCGCCGAGGTGCGCAAGATGTTCGTTCGCCCCGACCAACGCGGGAGCGGCATCGGTCGCAGAATCCTGGCCGATCTGGAGAAGTTCGCTGCGGATCCGGAGTTGATCGGGGCGAAGAGGATCCGGCTCGAAACCGGCATCCGCAACACGAGCGCGATCGGCCTCTACGACTCCACGTTCCTGGGCGCACAGAGGTCAACGTCGCCAGGGAGAAACAGATCGGCTAACCGCCGGTAGCGCCACTGCCAAGGACGAAGATCCTGCACACCACGACACCCACCACGGCAGCTCATAGTTCAAGGAATCCGGCTGCGAACCCCACGGTCCCCCCGGGGGGCACCACCGATGGCAGCGTCGACCCGGGATTCATGGTTGTCCGTTGTGATCCAACTCCACGAGGATGTGCTGGCCCGCGGCGAAACCCTTATCAGCGATCACCATTACTGGGCATGCCTCCTTGGCGCAACCAAGTTCTCCCGACACGCCAGTGCCGAGGGACACGGGCAGGCAAGGGCACGGGTGAGTTTCCAAGCCTGTAGGACAAGAATTTCGTACGCGTTCGATCATCCCGGTGGAGGGTCACTTGCGGTATAAGAAGATTGCCTAGTGGTGTCCCGGCAATCAGCCCGATGAGATTCGACATGCTTCTGTCGGCTTCTCCGAGCGAGCCGGGGACAACTCTGCAGTGGAGATGGTTTCTGGGAAGTTGTGCAAGGTGGTCTTCGCGATCTCGGCAGCCGTGTCTCGCATGGCCTCCAACCGATGACCTGCCTACTGTGTCCTTCAAGGTTCGGTGAGTGAGATTCCTCACGTCCGGGCTCGACGCGAGGCGATGTCACCGCCTGGTGCATAGGAGAATGCCGCCTCGGCAGTGGATGTGGAAGGCTCCCTTGCGAGTGATCAACTCGTGGAGCCGCTGGTGTGCGCGTTCCAGGGTGGCATTGAAAGGCACGCCAGCGGAGTCGGCCCAGGTGCGATAGGACGCCAGGTGGGCAATCACTGGTTCCGGCTCGGTCACGGTGATCATGCCGTTTAGCTCCAACACGCGGATCTCGGTGAAGTAGGGCTGCAACCGGTCCGGCGCATCGTCCAGTGCGAAGCGGTTGCTTAACGAGATCCGTGGTGGTCCCTGGTCAGTGCCGAGGACGTCGGCTGCGGCGGATGCCCAGAGGTCGTCGAGTTCCTTCTTGTCGTCGCGGGCGTTGGTCGAGGCGATGAAGGTGCCTCCGGGGCCGAGCACCCGGGCGATCTCGGAGAGGGTCGTGTTGAGATCGTCGACGTGGTAGAGCATGTGCATTGCTAAGAGCGCCGCGGCACAGCCATCTGCTGCGGGGAGAGCTGCGGCATCCGCGACGACCACGGGCTGTGCTAGACCTGCCAGGATGCCTGCAGAAATGTCCATCCCGACGACGGTGAGATCGGGACGGTGGGCGCGGATGCGGCTTACGTACTTGCCATTTCCACAGCCGACGTCGAGCACCACACCAGCCTCGGTCGGCAGGTGTTCCAAGACGATGCCTGGCAAGTCATGCCGTGGGTGTTGCCAGCTGTATAGGGACTGGCGGGCGGCTAGATGCCGCTCGTCGCTGTACGCGCTTCCGGCCAGGACTGCGCGGCTGGTGGTATCGGGACCGTTCACGCCTGCTCCATCCCCGTGGCGGTAGGCAAGGCTGGCTGGGTTGCACAGAAGGCTGTGATCGCTGACCGCATCTGCTGGCCCTGCGCAGCGTTAGCGTATCGAGAGCGATCGAGGCGCTGGCCAATGTCGGCTGCACGCTTGACGATACTGGCTGTCCGTCGAACCGGCGGGACATCCAACACCGTGTCGAGTTGGTCACGAAGGCCGTCCAGGTCATCCTGCAAGAGGTAGGCGGTGCCAAGGTCGAGTCGGGCCGCGAGTATGTCTCCCGACGAGCGATCAGATGGCGCTGCCGCTTCGTACAGCTCCAACGCCTGTGACGACTCATGCGCAGCCCTGGCCGCCGATGCTCGATCACCTAGGGCAAGCAGTGCGGTTCCGGTATAGACGGCTTGTTTGGCCCTGGGGAATGTGAACACGCCCGCGTCGTCGTCCTTGTCTATGGTGGCGCGGGCCCGATCGGTTCGATCGAGAGCCGCCAGCGTGTTGTCCTTTTCTCCCAGTGCCGCACACGCCCGTGCTTCAAGACTTGGTAGTCGAGCCGCCACCGAACCGTGGGCACAGTAGCCGGCACCGTCACGGGCGAACTCCACGGCAGCAGCCAGATCGCCGTCCCAGTAGGAAATCAAGCTCTGCAGCCCGCGGACCCACGCGCGCATTCCGTTGTGTCCAGCCAGGTCTGCGCAGAGAAAAGCGGTTAGGGCATGGGTGTGTGCCGCGTGATAGTGCCCGAGGTCCAGGCAGATGTGTGAGTGCAGTCCGGCCGCTCGGCTAGCGTCCAGATAGAGCTGCCGCAATTGCGTTGGGGACCGGTTGTTCTGAGCAAGTTGAAAGACTTCAAAGCGCAGCTCGCGGATATCGACGAAGAGTTCTGCCAGAGGCTTGAAAACGTAATTTACGGCAAATTGGTCAATCTCCGCACTGATCTGATCCAAGGTCTGCTGGCTAATCGTCGCCGCCGCGACCTCACGGGCGAAACGCTCCGCATCACGGGCGTCGGCGACGACCGCGATGCCGTCGAGTCGTCCGGCAAGCCCACCGAGCTGAGCCGCGTTGCGGTGCCGTGCACTGCCAGTGTCTGTGACCGTTGCTGTCAGCAACTCTTCCAAACGTTCCAGCGAGACGCCGAGTGCTCCTGCTATCTGGGAGCGGCGCCACGGCTGAGGTGTCAGCGTGCCTCGTTCCCATCGACCAACGGTGGACAGCTCCACACCGAGCCTGGTCGCGAAGCCTTCCTGCGTAAAGCCCATCGCCTCGCGACGGGCGGCAAATTCCTCACGCCGCTTCGCCACGGCTACCTCCCCCGAGCATGAACGTCCCCACCATAGCGGGTCACTATTAGTGCGGTTCACTCCCTTTAGGGTGGACACCCGTTTGGCCTACTGGCGCTGTATCGCGGGGCAAGTCATAACTCTTAGCGGTCAAAGGGTTGGTAGATGGACACGTCGGGAAATAATCCAGACCGTCCCTGTCCGTTTTCCCAGGAAAGTGCTCGCGATCGCTCCGGTGGCTGAACGTTGATGCGGCTTGAAGCGCCAGTGAACCCCGCGGTCGACGGTTACGGCCGGTTTGTGCTGCTCGCGAGAGATGACGCCGCGTCAGCGCCTCATTTTCGCCCTACGCGCGCTCTGGTGAGTCGGGCCGACTGACGATCTACTGTGCTTCGAATAGCGCTCGGCGGCCCTGTCATTGCCCCCCGACCTTTGGCAGGGCCGTCGATTCAATCCGAGGAAGCGATACGCAGGTGACATCCACTGGCGGGCACACGCCGCACATAGCCGCGATCCGGCCCAGCATGGACCGAACCTCCGACGGCCGAGCGGTCTGTGGGTGCCAGGTGAGAGGTAGTGCCGGACGCGGCGGAGGCGTGGCCCGCGCTGTTCATCGGATACCTGATCCATTGCGTGCGCCCCGCCAAGGCATGTCGACTCTACGCCGCTGGACATCGCTTTGCTTTAGCGGCCACGACCGCAGCGTGGCCATCGCGATCCGGTTTGCCGAGGCGTTCGAGCGTGCCGGAACACCCACGTTCGTCAAGCACCTTTCGTTCGTGCCGGGGGCCGCGACGATCCGACGCCTGGTGGCGCTGCTACGCCGCAAGAAGAACTGCGACGCCCGCTGGGCTCGATCGCTGGAGGCTCCCGGTGGTGGATGACCCCTACGAGAAGGTCGCGGTGGCGCGGCATCGGACGGCAGCGGTGCGGTATCTGACGATGGTCATCAGCGGCGACGAGCACGACCAGCGAGCGCGCCGCACGGCCCGGATTGGAGAGCACCGCGCGAACACGGGGTTGCCGCGCCCGATCTTTCTCGGCGACTATGCGCGCCTGCTCCTGCCGGTGCACACCACGACCGAGCACTACGAGCTGATGAAACTGTGGCACGCCAACCGCCTCACCCTTGGCCAACTGATCGCCGGGAGTGACGAAGGCGTGGCGATGGCAGCCGTTCTGGACCGTCCTTGGGCGGTGATCGACCGGTGAGCCGGTTACGGCAGGCTGCCCACGCTCTGCGGGCCGTGGCACTCCAGCTCCCACCCAGCACGATCGTCCTGCTCGACGACGAGTTGGAAGCGTGCCTGGCACTGGTGTCGGAGGTGCTGACCACCAGCACCCGGCACGACGAGATCTTGGGGGAACTGGGACAGCTCCGTACCTCGCTGATCGGGGAACTCAACGAGCTGTCAGGGATGGCGAAACAAGCCCTTGAGGACAAAGCGGCTGAGTTGGTCACACAGGACCGTGCGAGCGAGGCTCCGGCTCCCGTAACTCCCACACTCGGGCCGAAGGCCGAGCGGTTGCAGGGGCAGAAGCTTCCCCGGACCAACAACCGGGATGTGAACGCGGCGATCTCGGCGACGTCGGGGTCGCCGTGGGTGGTGGCGAAGCAGGGAAACAACCAAATCGCGTTCCTCGGCCCGAACGGAGAGGTCGAGCGGTTGCCGAGCACCCCGAGCACGGGGACCACCATGTGGCGAGCACGCAGGTTGATCGAACTGATTGAACGGAGCAAGCAGAAGTGACCGAGGAAAACCACGAACAGCCCGAGCAGCCCGAACCGTCGAACTGGGTTGCGATCATCACCGGTGAACCGACGTTGGATGACGCGCGGCTGCTTGCTTTCGCGACGGCGAGCGCGACCGATGGAGTGCCTGCGCGGGACGAGAAGAACCCGCCCGGCGATGCGGTCTTCGTGATGCTGACCCAGCGCTACCCCGGTGCGGACCGGGAGCTGCTGGAGAACATCTCCGACGCCTGGTTCGTCCATTCTGGACTGTACCCGGCGCTGGCGACCTTCGACCTCGAGGCGACGACGGTGACGTTCTTCAAGGCGGTGTCGGTCCGCGACTTCCACCACGCGGAGCGGATCACCTGGGAAGGCATTCGCCGGGCGCTGGAGGCCGTCGAGCTGGGCAAGGTCGTGCCGGTCGACGGCTACGTGGCCGACGTGTCCCGCGAGCGGGACTGGTGGCCGAAGGAAGACGGCAAGTGACCAGCGTCGAAGACCTCATCCAGTCGCTCGCGACGGCGCAGCAATCGCTGCCGTTCCCTGCAGCCGAGGCATACCGCGACGAACTGGAGGTTATCGGGCAGCAGGCCGCCGCCGCGTTGCGCACGAGCAAGGACGAGGCGGCGATCACTGGGGTGATCGAGCACGCCCGCGTGCACGGAGGCACGGTGATCACTGCGCACCTGGACCGGATGAGCGGGGTAATCGGATCAGCTTCGACGACCTGGTAAAGGCCTCGCCCCCGCGACCTGGCTGATGACCGATCGAAAACCGCCAGCACTGCGGCTGGCCAGGTTGGATCTTCCCCCGCGACCGCGACGACGCGCTTGACGGAGTGCAGGCGCATTGGCGGGAGCAGCCTCCTGAGCAGCCCCATGTCGACGCCTTCATCCGCAGCGGGTACGCCCACGCGGTCACACGGTGGCTCGCCGTCCCCGCCGATCCCATCGACGGCACTGATCACCCCGTGGCGGTTCGGGATCAGCGACGGATGGGCCAGCAGGATCTGCGCGAGCTGGGCGAGGCCGCCGATCAAGCCCGCGTATGGGATGCACAGTTCGGGGGCGGCGACTGGCGCGTGTCGTCGGTGACACAGTGCCTCCGCGACCGCGCGATCCCGCTGCTGGTCGGCTCACACACCGATGGCGTCGGGCGGCGGCTGTTGGTGATCAGCGCCGAGCTCTCCCGCGTGGTGGCCTGGGCTGCCTTCGACAGCGGCCACAGCGGCACCGCCCAGCAGCACTTCATCCAGGCGCTCCGACTGGCCCGCGCATCCGGCGACGTGGAGGCGGGCTCCTACATTCTGTCGACGATGGCCGTGCACTCCATGCTGGAAGGCGAACCGGATCAGGCACTCGACATGGCGCACGGGGCATTCCACCACGGTCGGGGGCGTGCGTCGCGGCGCGTGCTGGCGTTCGCCAAACTCGCCGAAGCCCGCGCACATGGCTGCCTCGGCGACGCCAACTCAGCCTCTACCGCGCTGAGCCGGGCAGAACGGTTGCTCGACACAGTCCAGCCCACCAGCGATCCACCCTGGCTGTCCTACGTCACGCATTCACGTCTCGCCGCCGACGCCACGGAGATCTTCCGTGACCTCCGGAATCCGGCAGCGGCGTTGCGCTGGAGCAAACAGGCCACCGACATGACCGCCGACCGCAACCCCCGCGCCGTCGGACTGCGCCTGGCCGTCGTGGCCACCGCCCACTGCCAAGCTCGAGATCTCGACCGAGCCCTCGACTGCGGGCACCAGGCCCTGTACACCCTGGCCCGGGTTTCGTCGGCCCGTGCCGGCCGCGCTCTGCACAGCGTGGCCTCTGCCCTGGCTGCGTTCGACGATCCGCGAGTACACGACTTCACGAGCTTGCTGCACCACCAACGCACCCTCACTCCGGCGAACGCGACTGTCCGATAAGGAGACATCCGGCTCGGCGACGCCAGCCATCGCCGGGTCAGCGAGTACGGTCGCACCGCACCGAGCAGGACAAGGACCACCGCATGACACTGCCCACCGACCTCGAACAGTGGGTCTCACGCTGCCTGGACGGCCCCGTCAGCGCGACCGACGTCTCCTGGGACCGAGGCGACTCACAGGTATGGCGGGTGACAGTCGGCACCCGCGACGCCTACGTCAAGCGCAGCCCCACGTCCGCGGCCTACTCGTGTGAGGTGCACGGCTACGACCACGCGGCACGCGCCCTTGCCACCGGGGAGGCTCCGGCTTTGCTGGCAAGCGACCCCAGCCTGCGTGCTCTGCTGACCTCATCACTTCCGGGACGAGTCGTGCGCGGCTACTCGCTCGAAGTCCTGGACGAACGGCGGGTCCACCACCTCGCCGGGCAATTCCTGCGCCGATGGCACGACACCACGGAGCCACCACCGGCCCAGGTGCGTGCGAGAGCGCGGCAGTCCGTGACCGAGCAGGCGAGCGAGGCCCAGACGTACTTGGAGGATCTCGCCGCGCACTTGGCCCCCGCTGAACACCGTCTCCTTCAGCGGGTCACCAGCGAACTGCCGGACCTGGCAGAAGCCCTCCCCGTCGTGTTCCGGCATGGCGATTACTCCCCCCGCAACTGGCTGTGGTGCAGCGAAAGCAGCCGGCTCTCGCTGATCGACTTCGAAGAATCCGCCCACGGCACCGCCGTCGAGGATCTGGCGTGACTCTACGGCGCCATCTGGCCGACCCGCCCTGACCTTGCACACGCCTTCCTCACCGGATACGGACGTGCATTGAGCCGGACAGAACAGCGAGCGCTGCATCTGCTCACGACACGGACGGCCGCGTACTACCTCCACGCCGGGATCACCAAGGCCGACCTCGTCCTGACCGAACGGGGCCGAACAGCGCTGGAGCACCTGCTGCGAATCGGCGAGGAACAGCCGAAATGAACACCGTTCTCGTCGTGGTGGCCCATCCCGACGACGCCGAGATCGGCATGGCCATGCGGATGCGCTGGTATGCACTCAACGGCGCGCGGGTCCGGGTGCACTGCCTGACCACCGGCGCCCCAGCCGGAGACGGCACTCCCGTACGCCGGGATGAATGTCTGGCTGCCGGCGCACTGCTAGGAGTCGACCAATACAGCTTCTCGTCCATCCCCGACACACAGTTCCTCGAACATCGCGGGCGCATCCACTCCGAGGTCGTCGCCGTCGTCCGCGAGACCTGCCCCGACGTGGTCTACACCCACCACCCCAACGACCAGCATCGCGACCACAATGTCACCGCTGAGGAAGTCACGAACGTCGCGCTCCGCGAAGCGCCCAACCTCTCCTACTTCCGCTCGCCCTACAGTCTCGACTTCGAACCGACGATGCTGTTCATCGGCACACCCGAACTCCTGGACGCCAAGATCCGCGCCCTGAACTGCTTTACGTCACAACACCAGCTCGACATGGGCCTCTTTCACCAGCTCGCCACCGTGACGCACCGACAGCACATCCACCACCGCGTCGTGAAGCGCTTCCCACCAGACTCCAACTGTGCCGAATCGTTCAGAATCGCACGACGCCTCGAACTCGCCACCCAGACAGACAATGACCGCCACCATGCTCATCCTCAATGAAGCGGCCAGCTCGATGACGGCCAGCAGGGCCCGCATCGTCACCGAGCTGGCCGCCAGATGCCCCGCTCGTCGCACATGGCGTCCCGACCGCTGCCGCCGGGTTGATGTCCACCCATAGTGACATCGCCGCCTGCCGAAGCCATTACCCCTGACCGAGGTCCAGTCGTGGTGGACTTTGACGCCCTAATGCTGGCGCCCGTCGGCGACGACCTGGCCAAACTCCTGGTCACTACCGCCATGACCTACGGTCACCTTGCTCGGTGTGGAGCCCCAACTTGCGTCATAAAAGGAACATCAGAGGCGCGGCTTTCATCACGAAACCATCGGATTGAGCCGGAAGGGAAGGACGTCACCGACTCCACGGCGCTCGCGGGTGGAGTCTCATAGGGTCTGCCACGGGTGCTGTCGACCGCGTAGCGCAAGGGCCGTCGTTTACTCCAACTCCATCGTGCGCTCGAGGTCCAGGGCCAGGCGTAGCGCCAGACTGGCGGGGTCGAGGTGGCGGCCGAGGATCGTCTCCGCGCGCTGAACGCGTTGGGTCACGGTGTTGGGATGGATGCCGAGGCGCTGACCGCACCGGGTCGGGCTCGCGTGTGCGTCCATGTAGTGCCGCAGCGTCTTGATCAGACGTTCGCCGTCTTCGTGGCTGCGCAGTGCCCCGAGGTGGTCATCGACGAACCGCGCGGCCATCTCCTGGTTCTGCGTGGCGAGCACGGTGACCGCGACGTCGGGGAACCGGGTCGGTGCGGGAGTGTGGAGCGCTGTCAGGTCGACGCACGACAGGGCTTCCCGGTGGGTGTGGTGGAACCCGCGGATTCCGCGGCGCGGGGTTCCGAGAGTCAGCCGGATGGTCCTGGGCAGCGAAACCGCGGCCAGGTCGTCGAAGGTCGAGTTCTTGCACGGGGTGAACCAGCCGTGGATGACCGAGGAATCGGTCGTCACGGAGACGTGTTGCCGAGCGAACCCGAGGAGCTCCCGTCGTGCGAGTTCGGATACGTCCTCGTGTTTCATGGGGTCGACGCTCCAGGCCACGTACCCGATGTGCACCTCATCGATGTGATAACCGAAGAGCTCTCTCAGCTCGCGAACGCCCCCGTTGCCCGTCAGCACGGCGCGGACGATCTCGTTGCGCCGCGAATTCGTGGCCCGCATGAGGCTGTCGCGAGCCCGGTTGTAGGTGGTGATCGTCTCGCCGGTCATGGACTGCACGTACTCGAACATGCGGATGGAACCCGACTCGAGCGCCTCGGCGCGACGCGCAACGGTCCACGACTGCTGTTTGCGAAGATGGCTGGTGAATTCGTTCCAAATGGCGGCGTGGCCCAGCTCGTAGGAACGAAGGACGGCCGACAGGGGAATGTTCGAGCGAGCCATCAGGTACGCGAAATCCTGCGCCGGTTTCGGAAGATGCGGGTCCGGGTTCGAACCCATGAGGGTGGCGCGCATGCCCGGCAGGTGCGAGACGATGGCCGCGCGCAACGCCTCCAGCGTGTCCGGATCGGCCGCTCCGAGCTCGGGAATCTCGGCGTGGAGCTGATCGGCGAGCCCGGAGAATTTCAGGCGTCCGTGCTGGTCGAGCCAGTTCACGAACGGCTCCAACGGTAGCGGGTTGCCGCCCACCTTCGCATCCAGCATTTCGACACTATGGAGGACACCGGGAGAGGCGTCCACCCCCGGTCGTTCCGTATGTGATCCCGCCACACAACGGTGTATCAGCAAATGGCATTGGCACTGCTTGAGTCTGTCGCAACGATGGCACGAGTTTCGCTCGAACCCAAGGAGAGTCCGATGTCGAAATCTTCTGGCGGTCTGCTATCAGGCCTCGAAGTCGCGGTCACCGTGGACGACCAATTCCAGTGGACCGGGATCCCGTTTCCCGAAGGGCATGGTCCGCACACCGTGTCGAAGAAGATGATGAAGGCTTTTGAAGCCTATGGGGTTCCCGGCGTTTACGCCTTCAACAGCACTGCGCCGACGGAGGAAGATCCGCGCGTGCTCGACATCCTCGATGACTGGTGCGCCGCCGGGCACTACGTCGGCAACCACACGCACCAGCACATCAGCCTCAACTGGCTGGACGTCGACACCTACCTCCGCGACATCGAGACCAGCGAGCGGCTGTTGAGCAGGTGGATAGAGGCATCGCCGTCGCGCTACTTCCGCTACGCCTTCGCCATGGAGGGCGACAGCGCGACCAAGACGAGCCAAGTCCGGACTCACCTGAGCCAAAACGGGTTCCTGTCCTCCCCGGTCACGCTCTGGTTCTACGACGCCCAGTTCATGGTCGCCTATGACCGCGCCCTGCGGCTCACGGACCGGGCGGCGCAGCGCTGGATCGAGGACACCTTGGTCGACACCGCGATCGAGCAGATGGAAAACCAAGCAGCCGCGGCTACTGCCGCGCTCGGCCGGTCACCGGCGCACATCATGCTGATCCACGGCACGACGGTCGCCGGTGCGACCATCGAGCGGATCCTCGGTCGGCTCACCGAGGAAGGCGTCGTGTTCGTCACCTCGGAACGGGCGATGGCCGACCCTGCCAACGTGATCGGTTCGCCGGTGACCACCCGCCAGTTCCGCAACTCGACGCAGAAGTGGGCCGAGCACGCGGGCGTGTCCATCCCGGATGTCCCGCCGGCGGTGCTCGCCGAGGTGGAGAAGGCGGCTCCCATCGAGGGCATGAGTTACGACGAGGTTCTTGGCCGGGCGATCCAGGAGTGGACGCGCCGGGTGTCCTTCACTCCGGTTCCGGCCGACTTCCACTGAGAAGGGACCTGGCATGAGCGAACCGCGAATCCACTCAGGCGGAACTTCTCAGTCGCTGGAGACGCTGCGCATCCGTGCTGCGCGGCTGGCATCGGCCCTCAACGCCGACGGGATCGGTCCGGGCGACCGCGTCGCCGTTGTCATGCGCAATGACATCGCGTTCGTGGAGGTGACGCTCGCGGTCGGGCTCGTCGGGGCTGCCCCGGTTCCGATCAACTGGCACTGGACGGGGGACGACCTCGCACACGCGCTGGCCGACAGCCGCTCCCGGCTCGCGGTGGTCCACACCGACCTGCTGCCGGCCGTGGAGTCCAGCGCACCCGGGCTGCCGATCATCGAGGCGGAGATACCGCCCGGGGTGCGGTGCGCCTACGGGCTGGCCGAACAGCCGTCCACCGGAAGGTGGCCGACGCTGTCGCAGCGCATCGACACCCACGAACCCCGCACCGAACCCTCACCTGCCGCCCCGATGAGCGTGATCTACACGTCCGGCACCACCGGGCGGGCCAAGGGAGTGCTCCGCGACCCGGTCGCGGTGGCCGACCGCCCGACGTTGCTGGCCAACATCGCGAAGCTGTGGCACCTGGCTCCAGCCGAGACGACCCTCATCCCGGCGCCGCTCTACCACTCCGCTCCGAACGTGCACGCCACCTTCGCCGTCGCGCTGGGCATGAACTTGCACATCATGCCTCGCTTCGACGCCGAGGAGTTCTTGCGGCTTGTGCAGGAGCACCGCGTCAACAGCGTGCAGATGGTTCCTACGATGTTCAACCGGCTGCTGCAGCTGCCCGAGCAGGTGCGGCGTTCCTACGACCTCTCCTCGCTGAAGGCCATCGTGCACGCGGCCGCGCCGTGCCCGCGGCACGTCAAGGAAGCCATGATCGGCTGGTTGGGTCCGATCGTGCACGAGTACTACGGCGGCGCCGAGGTGGGTGCCTTCACTGCCTGCGACACGGCGGAGGCCCTGAGCCGTCCGGGCACCGTCGGGCGCCCGATCCTTGATGCCGATGTGCGCATCCTCGGCGAGGACGGAACTGACAAGCCGGTGGGCGAGGACGGCATTGTCTACGGGCGCTGCTTCACCGGCTGGCCGGACTTCACCTACATCGATGACGAGCCCAAACGCCGTCGGATGGAAAGGGACGGCTACCTCACCCTCGGCGACATCGGCCACCTCGACGACGAGGGCTATCTCTACCTCAGCGACCGGCTCAACGACATGGTCGTCTCGGGCGGCGTGAACATCTACCCCGCCGAGGTCGAGGCGTGCCTGCTCGACCTCGAGGGGGTCGCCGATGTGGCCGTGTTCGGCATCCCCGACCCCGACCTGGGAGAGGTGCTCGCCGCCCACATCCAGCCGATCCCCGGCGCGATCCTCCACCCGGCCGAGATCCGGACCTACGTCGGCTCCCGCCTGGCGCGCTACAAGGTGCCGCGGGAAGTGGTGCTCGCCGACGAGCTGCCGCGCGAGGACACCGGAAAACTGTTCAAGCGCCGTCTCAAGCAGCAGTACCTCGAGGCGGCGGGGCACAACGGGGACGAGGGGGTTGCATGAGTTCGTCCGTGCTTCTCGAGAGCCCGGAGACCGGTATCGCGCGGGTGGTGCTGAACCGGCCCGAGCGTCGCAACGCGCAGAACCCCCAGATGCTCTACGACCTCGACGAGGCGCTGGCGATCGCGGTCCGGGACCGCACAGTCCGGGTGATCATCCTGGCTGGTGCGGGCCCCGACTTCTCCGCCGGACATGATCTCGACGAACGCGACTCGAGGATTCCCGGGCCGTCCGTGGCCACCCTCGAGGGCGCTTTCGACGCCGACGGGGTCGAGGGCAGGCACGCGTTCGAATGCGAGGCCTATCTGGGAATGTGCCGCCGGTGGCGCGATCTGCCCAAACCCACGATCGGCCAGGCCCACGGGCGTTGCATCGCCGGAGCGCTGATGCTGTTGTGGCCGATGGACCTGATCGTGGCCGGCGAATCGGCGACCTTCTCCGATCCGGTAGCGGCATTCGGGCTCAACGGTGCGGAGTACTTCACCCACGTGTGGGAGGTGGGCGCGCGCAAGGCCAAGGAAATGCTGTTCACCGGCGCTCCTGTGACTGCTGCGGACGCACATCGGCTGGGCATGGTCAACCACGTGGTCCCCGACGACGACCTCGCGGACTTCACCCTCGACCTCGCACGGCGGATCGCACGCATGCCCGAGTACGCGTTGCGGCTGGCGAAGTCCAGCGTCAACAACAGCCTCGCCGCCCAAGGCCAGGACGTGGCGCTGGAGTCGGCGTTTGCCTTGCACATCGCCGGGCACGCCAACAACCTCTCTCGCCACGGCGACATCATCGACCCCGGCGGTGTCGACACGATCCGGGCGCTGTCCCGCCAGGCGCCGGAGCGTGCGCCGTGACGAATCCATCCCGAACCAGCCCGCGGGAGGCAGCGTTGACCAGCGACACCCGTCCAACCATCGAAGGTTGGCTCGCCGAGTACGACGCACGGGACGCCGACGTCGCGTGGCTGCTGTGCGACCGGCACGACCCGAATGCGGTCGCCTTCACCTTCGTCGACGCCGACCTGCGGACGCACGACCTGACCTTCGGTGAGCTCGCCGAGCGTTCCCGCCGACTCGCCACCGTGCTCGCCGACCACGAATTGCGGCGCGGCAGCAGAGTGCCGGTGCTCATGGGAAAACGACCGGAACTCATCGTCACGCTCGTGGCGATCTGGCGCCTCGGTGCGGTCCACGTGCCGCTGTTCACCGCGTTCGCCACCGGAGCCGTCCAGCTGCGCGTCGAGGCGGCCGGCGCCGAGCTCGTGATCACCGACCCCGCGCAGCGTGCCAAGGTCGACCCGATTCCCGGGATCACGGCACTCGACGTCGACCAGTTGGAGCGGGCCGCTGCCGACCGTGAACCCCACACCGGGCGGGAGACGGTTGGCGGCGACGGCACATTCCTGCAGCTCTACACCAGCGGCACGACGGGGCGGCCGAAGGGCGTTCCGGTGCCGGTACGGGCGATAGCCGGGTTCCGGTCGTACATGCACTTCGCCATGGACGTCACGGCGGACGACGTGTACTGGAACGCGGCCGACCCCGGGTGGGCCTACGGCCTCTACTACGGCATCGTCACACCACTGGCCGCGGCCCGGCGCAACCTGCTGGTGGACGCCGGATTCACCCCCGAGCTCACCACGGAGGTCCTGCGACGGCAGGCGGTGACCAACTTCGCCGGTGCACCCACCATGTACCGGGCCATCGGCCGCAGAGGCCTCGTCGAGGGCGTGCGGCTGCGGCGTGCGTGTTCGGCGGGAGAGCCACTGACACCTGACATCGTGCGGTGGGCGCGCGAGACCCTCGACGTCGAGATCCGCGACCACTACGGGCAGACCGAACTGGGCATGGTCATCGGCAACTGCGCGCACGAGAACGTGGCACGTCCGCTCAAGGACGCGTCGATGGGACAGCAGCTGCCGGGCATCGTCGCCGACGTCGTCGACGGACGGATCGCGGTGTCGACCAAGAGTCCGCTGTTCTGGTTCACCGGGTACCGGGGAGAGCCCGAGCGCACCGACGAGCGCTTCACCGGGGACGGCGCCTGGTACCTCACCGGCGACACCGGACGTGTCGATGAGGACGGCTACTTCTTCTTCACCGCACGGGACGACGACGTCATCCTGGCCGCCGGATACCGGATTGGACCGTTCGACGTGGAGAGCGTGCTGATCACCCACCCCGCTGTCGCCGACGTCGCCGTGGTGGGGCAGAAGGACCCGGACGGTGTGCGCGGCGAAATCGTGGTGGCCTATGCCGTTCTCATCGAAGGTGCCGAGCCCGGAGACGACCTCGTTCGGGAGCTTCAGGCGCACGTGCGCGAGCGTTACTCGGCCCATGCCTACCCCCGACTGATCCGGTTCGTGGACGCGCTGCCCAAGACACCCAGCGGGAAGGTGCAGCGGTTCAAACTGCGTGAGCTTCACGCTGACTGACTAACGCACTCGCCAGCTTCCGAAACCCACGCGATTCCAGGAGAAACATGCGCATTGATCCGACAATGGCGGCTGTGGTGACTGGAGGTGCTTCTGGTCTCGGCGAAGCGACCGTGCGGCGCCTGTACCGCGAAGGCGCTTCGGTCGTCATCGCCGACCTGCCCTGCTCCTCAGGTCAGTCGCTAGCTGACGCCCTTGGAGAACGCGCGGTTTTCGTGCCCGCCGATGTTCGAGAAGAAGCGGGAGTGTCACGTGCACTCGATGCCGCTGAGGAATTCGGCGGGCTGCGAGTGGTCATCACGTGCGCCGGGATCGCGACACCGGGGCGGATCCTGGGAAGCGGCGGCCCGCTCTCGCTCGACGAGTTCAAACAGGTGCTGGACATCAACCTCGTCGGCACGGTCAACGTGCTCAGACTCGCCGCCGCGCGGATGTCCGCGAACGAACCGGTCGACGGCGACCGAGGCGCCGTGATCATGACCTCCTCGATCTCCGCCTACGACGGCCAGATCGGCCAAGCCGCTTATGCCGCCAGCAAAGGCGGTATCGCCGCGCTGACGCTCAGCGCCGCGCGTGACCTGGCCGAACACGGGATCCGCGTGAACACCATCGCCCCGGGCATCTTCGCCACACCCCTCATGCTCGGCCTTCCCGACAGAGCACGGAAAACCCTCGAACAGCGCGTACCCCATCCGCCCAGGCTCGGCACACCGGAAGAGTTCGCCTCGCTCGCCGCACACATCATCGACAACCAGATGATCAACGGCGAGGTAATCCGCCTCGACGGCGCCCTACGAATGCCACCGAAGTGACGGCGTGCAGGTTTCGGTGCACCGGTGCGATCCGCATCGCCGATCACCGCGCGGCGTGCAGTCGTTGCCGGAGAGGGGCCGACTGCCCCCGCAGCAGCGCGAGTCTGCTCGTGCGGAGATCGCTCTCGGGTAGTTCGGTGTGCAGGCGCAGTTCGCGGGAGAGCACCATGTCCTGGTTGATCACGAACGGCACCTGAATCCCCGCATCGCATACGAGGGTGTCGATTCGGTCCTGGGCGCCGGGAGTGGTGGCGAGGAGGGTGTGCAGGATCGCAAGGTCGAAGCCGGGCAGGAACAGGCCGGTGAATTCGAAGTCCAGCAGCGCACACTGTCCGGCTTCGGTGACTAGGAGGATGACTTGGTCGTGTGCGGCGAACCGCGGCACGGTGGCTGGCCACCGCGCGGCCGTGAACCCGCCGTGGTCGGTGTGCTGGGTAGACCTGCGCGTTGGGACGTGCGGAGTACTTCGTGCCCTGCGAGGTGGTTCGGGGGTGAATGGGTTTTGGGTGGAAGAATCTGTTCACCACCGGTGCCGCTGGGCTCGGCCTTGAGAAGGCACGGTTGGGGTGGCAGCGCAGGGAACAAGCGAGGATGAGGTTAGGGTCTGTTTCAGATGTCAGAGCCACTCGTTGATAGACGCGATGACCACCGTGGCCTCGTAACGGACAGCGAGTTTGTCGTACCGGGTGGCCACGGCCCGGTTCCGCTTGAGCCGGTTGATTCCGCATTCCACGGCATGACGCTGCTTGTAGATCTCCGTGTCGAACGCCGGCCGGCGACCACCGCGCGAACCTCGGTTCTTGCGGTGACGGATCTGGTCCGCTTTCTCGGGAATGGTGCACCGAATGCCCCGTCGCCGCAGGTACGAGCGATTGGCGCGCGAACCGTACGCCTTGTCGCCCAGCACCCGGTCCGGACGTGTCCGCGCCCGGCCCCGACCAGTGCGGGGCACGCTGATCCGCTCCAAGACCGGCTGGAACTGCGGCGAGTCACCCCGCTGCCCCGCCGTGACCACCAGCGACAACGGCTTCTGACCCTGCTCAGTGGCCATATGCAGCTTGGTGGTCAGCCCGCCCCGCGACCGGCCGATTCCGTGATCATCCGGTTCGGTGTCAACCCCGCCCGGCGGTTCCCGCTGTTCAGCCCCTTTTTTCGCGCACCGGCGGCGTGCTGGTGCGCGCGAGCGACAGTGGAATCCACGCTGACATCCCAGGTGATCAGGCCTTCGGCGTCGGCCTGGGCTTGCAGCCGCGTCAGGATTCGCTTCCAGGTCCCGTCGCGCTGCCAGCGCCGGAACAGCCCATACACGGTCTGCCACGGGCCGTATCGCTCCGGCAGGTCACGCCACTGCACACCCGTGCGCACCCGGAACCGGATACCGTTGATCAGCTGCCGTTTCGGATGCTTGGGCGGGCGGCCCGACTTCTTACCCTTGGGCAGCAACGGTTCCATCTTCGCCCACTGCTCGTTCGTCAGATCACCTCGACCCACACGAAGATCATCTCAAACCGAGATCAACTTCTGAAACAGGCCCTAGAAGCCGCCGGTCAAGCGGTGTGCACGCCGGGCGGCAACTGTCCTGTTGCGGAGGTCTCGTAGAGAAAGCGGATGATCTCATCCTGTAGGGCTTGTGCGGCGCGTGGTTGCGCCATGCCGCGCCGTTGTGCCAGGTATACGGTGCGGGTCAGGCCAGGGTCGGCGATCGGCGTTCCGCGGAACCGGTCTCGAACTACGGTCGCTGGCACGACGGCCAGTCCCATGCCGGCGTTGACGAATTCGAGCACGGCGTCCATCTCGCCTCCCTCGATGGCGAGGGTGGGTTCGAAACCGGCGGTGCGGCAGGCGGCGATGGTCGACTCTCTGAGGTCGTAGCCGCGCCGGAACATCACCAGCGGACGTCCTTGAAGTTCCTGGATGTTGATATGGGAGCGGCGTACCGGTCGTGGTGCACCAAGCGGCGACACCACGACCAGTTCCTCGATGAACAGCGGCATGGTCTCCAGTACAGGGTCATTTGCGAGGCGGGAGTCGATCACCAGTGCGAGATCGAGGGCGCCCTCGGACAGTTCGGTTTGTAAGTCGCGCGAACCTCCCTCGTGGATGATGAGCTCGATGCCCGGGTGCTCGCGCCGGAACGCCGCGACCATGGGAGGCAACAGTCCGGTGCAGAGGGACGGCGTCGCCCCCAATCGCACCCGTCCGGCGCGCAGTTCGTCCAGCGCGCGTATCTCCCGCCGGGCCGTGTCGGCGTCGGCCAGGATGCGCCGGGCGATGGGTAGCAGGGTCTCGCCGGCATCGGTGAGCGCGATGTTGCCGCGGGTCCGGTGGAACAGGCGGGCACCGAGGCTTTGTTCAAGTGCGCGGATCTGCTGCGACAGCGAGGGTTGGGCCACGCCCACCTGTGCCGCCGCCCGCGTGAAGTGACGTGCGTCAACTACCGCCACGAAATATTGCAACTGGTGGAGCTGCATGGAGGCATGATAGCGAGTGCCTATCCTGGTGAGAGGTTTCCTATCTTTGATCAATGCTGGCGAGCGATCTAACGTGCGGACCGTGATCAGCACTCTGACGCGCACCCAGTCCGCGCGCTCGCTATGGAGCACCACGATCGGGAAGAAGGCCGTAATGGCGGCCACGGGCCTGATCATGTTGTTTTTCCTGGTCCTGCACATGCTCGGCAACTTGAAGGTCTTCTTCGGCTCCTCCGACTTCGACCGTTATGCGGCCTGGCTGCGTATCATCGGCGAGCCCGTGCTGCCCTACTCCTGGTTCCTATGGATCCAGCGAGCGATACTGTTGGTCGCTTTGGTGTTGCACATCACAGCAGCGGCGCAGTTGTCCTTCCGCGACCGCCGGGCTCGTCCGGTCAGCTACGCGCATGGGCAACGTCTCCGAGCGACTTTCGCTACTCGAACAATGCGTTATGGCGGGGTCATCCTGGCGCTGTTCATTGTCTGGCATCTGCTCGATCTGACGCTGGGCGTGGTGAACCCGGATTTCAATCCGAACAGCCCTTACCACAACGTCGTCAAGGACTTCCAGGTTTGGTGGATCAACCTGATCTATATCGTGGCGGTGGTGCTGCTCGGCGTCCACATCAACCACGGCTTCTGGAGTGCCTCGCAGACGCTGGGCGTCAACCGGCCGACCCGCGACAAAGCCATCAAGGCGATCGGCTCGACGCTGGCGGTCGCCCTCACCGTGGGTTTCGTGTTCGTCCCCATCGGCGTCATGACTGGGTTGGTGAACTGACGTGATCGATTATTCTGTGGGCGACCCGATCGCCGATACCGCGGTCCCCAGCGGTCCTGTCGAGCGCCGATGGGACGAGCGCAGGTTCAGCGCCAAGCTGGTCAATCCAGCCAACCGCCGTAAGCACCGGATCATCGTGGTCGGTACCGGTCTGGCCGGCGGATCGGCGGGTGCCACTCTGGCCGAACAGGGATATCAGGTCATTCAGTTTTGCTTCCAGGACTCACCGCGTCGCGCCCACTCGGTCGCAGCACAGGGTGGCATCAACGCCGCGAAGAACTATCGCAACGACGGTGATTCGATCTATCGCCTGTTCTACGACACGGTGAAGGGCGGCGATTTCCGCTCGCGTGAGTCGAACGTCCATCGCCTGGCGCAGGTGTCGGTGGAGATCATCGACCAGTGTGTCGCGCAGGGCGTGCCATTCGCCCGCGAGTACGGCGGGCTGCTGGATACCCGCTCGTTCGGTGGCGTGCAGGTCCGGCGCACCTTTTACGCCCGTGGCCAAACAGGTCAGCAACTGCTCCTCGGTGCCTACCAATCGCTTTCGCGCCAGATCGACGCCGGGAACATCGAGATGCACCCGCGCACCGAGATGCTCGATCTGATCGTCATCGACGGGCGCGCCCGCGGCATCGTCGCCCGCGACCTGGTTACCGGCAAGATCGAAATCCATCTCGCGGACGCGGTGGTGCTGGCTACTGGCGGCTACAGCAACGTCTTCTACCTGTCGACCAACGCCAAGGGCAGCAATTGCTCAGCGATCTGGCGCGCGCACAAGCGCGGCGCGTACCTCGCCAACCCCTGTTACACGCAGATCCACCCGACTTGCATCCCCCGTTCGGGCGAGCACCAGTCGAAGCTCACCCTCATGTCCGAGTCGCTGCGCAACGACGGACGGATCTGGGTGCCCAAGCGAAACGACGACACCCGCCCGCCGAACCAGATCCCCGAGGACGAACGCGACTACTACCTCGAGCGGATCTACCCGTCGTTCGGCAACTTAGTGCCCCGTGACATCGCCTCGCGGGCAGCGAAGAACCAGTGCGATGCCGGGCGCGGTGTCGGTCCGGGCGGCCTTGGCGTCTACCTCGACTTCGCCGATGCCATCGCGCGCATGGGAGGCCCTGCGGTCGAGGCCAAGTACGGCAATCTCTTCGACATGTACGCCCGCATCACCGCGGAGGACCCTTATCGGGTACCGATGCGGATATACCCCGCCGTCCACTACACCATGGGTGGGCTCTGGGTGGACTACGACCTGCAGAGCACGATCCCGGGACTGTTCGTGATCGGCGAGGCGAACTTCAGCGACCACGGAGCCAATCGCCTCGGCGCCTCAGCGTTGATGCAAGGTCTGGCCGACGGGTACTTCGTGCTGCCGACCACGCTGAACCACTACATCGCCTGCACCGAATTCGACACCATCGACGCTGCGAGCCCCGAGGTGACGAAGGTGCGGAACGAGGTGCAGGAACGTATCCAGAAGCTGCTGTCGATCAACGGCGACCGCACCGTCGACTCGTTCCACCGTGAACTGGGCATGCTGCTCTGGGACCACTGCGGGATGGCCCGCAGCGAGAGCGGTCTCCGCAAGGCGCTGGAGCGGATTCCCCAGCTGCGCGATGAGTTCTGGAGTTCGGTCAGGGTGCCCGGTTCGGGTGCTGAGATGAACAAGGAACTCGAGAAGGCGAACCGGGTGGCGGATTTCTTCGAGTTCGGCGAGCTCATGGTCCTCGACGCGCTCCTGCGCGAAGAATCATGCGGCGGCCACTTCCGCGAAGAGCACCAGACGCCGAACGGCGAGGCGCAGCGCGACGACGAACACTTCAGCCACGTCGCGGCTTGGCAGTACAACGGCGACGGCGGGACCTCCGACGTCCCGATCTTGCACAAGGAAGCCCTCCAGTTCGACCACGTTCACCCAACCCAGCGGAGTTATGCATGAAACTGACCGTGCGTATCTGGCGCCAGGCGAGTCCCGACGCGCCGGGGAAGATGGTCGGGTATCCGGTCGACAACATCACCCCGGAAATGTCGTTCCTGGAGATGCTGGACGTCCTCAACGAGTCGCTCGTCCTCGCCGGCGAGGAGCCGGTGGCGTTCGACCACGACTGCCGTGAGGGTATCTGCGGCATGTGCGGTGTGGTCATTAACGGACGTGCCCACGGTCCCGAGCAGACGACCACTTGCCAACTGCACATGCGCGCCTTCCAGGACGGTGACGTGATCGACGTGGAACCCTGGCGTTCCAGGGCGTTCCCGGTGATCAAGGATCTGGTGGTCGACCGGTCCTCGTTTGACCGCGTCATCCAGGCAGGCGGCTACATCACCGCCCCGACTGGTGCGGCTCCCGAGGCGCACTCGACGCGAGTGGCGAAGCTCGACGCCGACGCCGCCTTCGAAAACGCGACCTGCATCGGCTGCGGCGCCTGCGTGGCAGCCTGCCCCAACGGCTCGGCGATGCTGTTCACGGCGGCGAAGGTCACGCATCTGAACCTGTTGCCGCAGGGGCAGCCCGAGCGTGAGTCGCGGGTTTTGGACATGGTGGCCGCAATGGACGCCGAGGGCTTCGGGGGCTGCACCAACAGCGGTGAGTGCGTGGCCTCCTGTCCGAAGGAGATCCCGTTCTTCAGCATCACCAACATGAATCGCGAGTACCTTCGCACACTGCGTAAGCACTGACATCGACAACCACTGCCCGAGCTGGTCTGTCCGGCGTTCACCGGCGCAAATGCCGCAGAGTGGCACAAGGTCTTGGACATTCGGGCCCTCACCGCGTCGTGAACACCAGCACGGCGTTCTGGCCCCCACACCCAAAGGAGTTGCTTCCTGCCACTCCACCCGCGTATCAAGTGCCTCCATCACGCCATCGATCTCCATCGACTCGTCCAGCTTCTCCAGTTCGCCGTCGGCGGACCGTAGCGTTCGACAGTCAGGCGAGAGCCCCTTCACCGACAGCGGTCGATCTCCCAACCGCCCTACACGCCGCTCACCAGGGTGGATGATGTTTTCGGCAAGGACAGGGCTTGGTGGGGCCGATGGGTGTTGAAGTGGCAGGCGTGTTCCTGGCGGATCTTCTCCGCGTGACCTCTGTCGAAGGTCAGCACTCGGTTGGTGCATTCTTCGCGAACGGAGCGTATGAATCGTTCCGCGTGCGGGTTGCAGTTGGGGCTGTGCGGCGGGATCTTCGTGACCGTGATGCCTTCGCTGGCGAAGATTGTGTCGAAGGCGGCGGTGAACTTCGGGTCGCGGTCGCGGATGAGGTGCGTGAATGTGGCGGCGCGGTCGCCGAGCTGCCACAGCAGCTGCCGGGCGTGTTGAGTGGCCCAGGCGGCGGTGGGGTGGGCGGTGACGCCGAGGATGTGAACGGTGCGGGTGCGGACTTCCATGACGAACAGGGCGTATAGCCGCTGGAGCCCGATGGTGTCGATGTGAGAGAAGTCCGTGGCGAGAAGACCGTTTGCCTGGGCTTTGAGGAATGTGGTCCATTCGTGGTGCGCTGCCTGTCGGCGTTGTCTGGGATGGAACCCGGTGGCTGGCAGGACGCGGCCGGGGGTGGCTGCGCTGACTTTGTATCCCAGTCGGCGTAGTTCGTCGTGTGCGCGTCGGGACCCCCAGGGGGTTGTCGGTGCCGGGTCGGGTGATCAGGTCGTGGAGCTCGTCGGGTACCGGCGGGTGTCCTGGTGGGGGTGGCTGGGTCCACTTCTGTTTGACCAGGCGCCGATGCCAGGCGAGCAAGGTGCGTGGTGGGACAATCCGGTGGCCGCGGAGTCGTTGAGGCAGGAGCCGAGCGAGCGCGGCCAGCGGCGCGCGATCCGGCCAGGCAGGCTTCGGCGGGGTGACCTGTCTGCGTAGCACTGTGACCTCGTGCCGCAGGATGAGTATCTCGGCGTTCTTCGCCGGGGTAGACCGACATAGTAGAGCGAGCCACGCGAAGGTCCGGGTAGCGAGCAGGTAGATCATCTGTACGAGCACAAGGACGGATCATGAAGTGGGATGGGAAGCTCAGTGAGCAGGCGGCGGGGATGGGGGCGTTTTCGGCGTTGGTGTCGCTGCCGTTGTCGGCGGTGGGTGGTCTGGTGAGCAACGCGTTGACGAAGGTGCTGGTGCGGGGACTGGGCGATGAGGTGGACGAGAAGATTCTGGAGGCAGCGGCCAGGAAAGCGGTGGACAAGCACGCGGAGTTGTATCCGGTGTCGGCGATGGCCCGCTTCGCCGACGTGGTGGGAGAGCATCTGGATGTGTATGCGGGGATGTCGGTGCGGGGCATGTGGTCGGCACGGTTCGGGCATGGCGTGGGGGAGGCGTTGTCCGAGGGCCTGGGTGAGTTGTTCGGCGAGGTGGGGTATCTGGCGGCCACGGGCCAGGAGGTGACCTGGAACCCGTTCTCGGTGACGGCGGGTGTGTTCGAGTCGGTGTTCAGCGGTGTGGGCAATCTGGCGGGGTTGGTGTGGCGGGGCAAGCTGCACCCGCAAGGCCCAAGCCCCTACCTCGACGACACCAGCCGGCGTGAGGGCACCGCCACCGACACCACCGATGGTGGCGGGTTCGGCGACGAGAAGGCCCCGCTGCTGGGGACAGGGTCTGGGTCGCAGACAGGGCACATCCCTGGCTCCCCGGACAAGGACGGCGCGTTCACCTCCTCCGATGCCTCCGATGCCTCGGAGGGCTCGGATGGCTCGGATGGCTCGAGACAGTCTGATGTGGACTCTGTTTTCCCGGTCGGGCCGGTGGATTCGGCTGCGGTGCCGGTGCCTTCCGGCAAAGACCCCGTGGTGTCCGCTGTTGTGGATGGCAAGGACAGTAAGGATGTTCAGGGCGGTAAGGAGGGTGCTGATGGCGGTGGTAAGGCGGGTGCTGGTGGCGGTGTGAGGGGCGGGGATGCGATGGGTGGTGTTCAGGTGATGCAGGGTTCTGGGCAGGAACGGCCGGGTACGCCGCCGCCTGCATATCCTGATGCGGTAGCGGGTTTTGGTTCGGGCCGGTCGGTGACATCGCCTCCGCCGTACAGTCTGGTTGCCGGTGATGATCAGGCAGTGGCGGGCGTGGATGGTGTGGATGTGCCTGGGAACCGGCCGCTGGAGGTGCATGCCTCGCAGACGCCGGACTCGCCGGCGGTGACCCCGAATGTTTCTGGTGTGCCCGCGAATGCGGCGCTGGCGGAGTCTGGCAGGTCCGGGTCTGTCGTGGACTCCGACGGTGGTGTGCCTGTGGGGCAGCCGACGTCGTCGAGTGGGGTGACCGGCCGCGATGGGGATTCCGGTGTGGACTCGGTTGCGGGGCGTGGGGATTCGCATCGTCTGGGTGTTGCTGCGGTGTCGGCGGATTCGGTGACACGGTCGGCGGAGGAGTTGCAGGTGGTC
>NZ_GL877879.1:1521706-1523485 GCF_000194155.1 Saccharopolyspora spinosa NRRL 18395 | reverse complement strand
TGCTGCGCGACCGGAGGCTGTCGGGTCTGGGTCTGTTGTGCATTCCGATCGTGGTGTGCCTGCGGATGCCGGGCGACCGGAGGCTGTCGGGTCTGGGTCGGTTGTGGATTCCGGTCGTGGTGTGCCTGCGGGGCATCCGGTGTCGCCGAGTGGGGTGACCGGCCGCGATGGGGATCGCGGTGCGGACTCGGTCGGGGGGCGTGGGGATTCGCATCGCCGTGATGGGGTTGCGGTGTCGCCGGATTCGGCGATGCCCTCGGGGGAGGGGTCGCGGGCGCCGTCTGTGGATCGGGATCCGGTGGCGGTGTTGCCGGTGGGCTTGCCTGCGGACACGGTGCGGGTGCCGGTGCCGGCGGAGGTGGTTGCTGGTGGTGGGTTGGCGGAGTTCGTGCGGGGTGGTGTCGCGGATTCCACGGGTCCTGTGCTGCTGGTGTCCCCCGGGGATCCGGGTGTGGGTGTGGTGGTGACGCCGGGTCAGGGTTCGGCACTGGCGCAGGGTATGGGGCGCGACGTTGTCGCGATGACGCAGAGACAGGGCGGGCGCGGGCAGCAGTTCGCGGTGTTCGCTGCGGATGGATCTCGTCCCAGGCCGCTGGCCGGGCCTGGTGCCGTGGTGCCGGCCGGTGGGAGTGGGGGCGTGGCCGGTCTGGCGGAGACCTCGGCACCGGTCCCGGTCGCCTCCGGTGGGATGACGGTGGCCCGGGATGAGGCACCGGCGGCCCGGACGGTGTCTGCGCAGGAGAGCTCGGTGGCTGCGGAGGGACAGCCCGCGGGGGTCGCACCCGATGCCGGGGCGGGCACGGTGCGGGATACCGGTGGGATACCGGTGGGGCGGTGGTCGCGGTCGGATCTGGATCGTGAGATCGCCCGGGCGAAGAGGCTGGATTTGTCCAGTGGTGAAAGGGAGGCGGCGGGGCTGGTTGTGCGGCGTGCGCATGACGTCGGGGGGTTGGCTCGTGCGGATGCCGTTGTGTCGTTGGAGGATGTGGTGGCGTTGGTCGCGGCCAAGCGCCGCGAGCTCGGTGATGATCGCCAGGATCTGGTGGTGTTTTCCCGGGCGCTGGCGGACAGGCTGGGTACGCAGGGCAGCGGGCTGCGAATCCAGGCTGGAGCGGGACCAGCACAGCGATCTGATGTGGAGTCCGCCCCGGTGCCGTTTGGTGAGCTGAGGCCTCCGGTGGATGAGTGCCTGCAGGAGTGGTGGGCGTGGACTCTGGGCGACGTGGTGGACTACGTCGCCGGAAAGGCTGTTCCCGCTGAAGTCCCGGACGAGGAAGTGGTGCGCTACCTCGGCCCGGCCCGAGCGGCCGAGCTGACTAGCGTTTCCGAGTCCACGGCTCAGGTATGGCTGGACGGCAGAGGCCAGCCCAGCGCGGCCCATCTGCGGTTAATGCGCGAGGCTGCCCGGCTCCCGAGGTCTGAGGAGTTGGTGCGCTACCTCGGCCCGGGCCGGGCACTCGAGGTGACCGACAGCGTCTACTTTCTTCAGGACGAGTCGGCGGTATGGGCGTGGCTGGGGGGGTTGAGCGCGCCCTACGCGGGGGATGTTGCGAGGCTGTGCCGGGCTGTTCTGGGGGCTATTGCCGAGGGGCTCCTGCGGTGGCCGCAGCCGTTGAGGCGGGTGGTGTGGAGTGAGAACGGGATACGGGAGGCTGAGCGCCGTCTGGCGTGGGCCGATGCCACAAAGGGGGGCGAGTTCCCGTCTGGCGCATTGTCACAGTGGAAGAAGGTGAACAACCCAGATCCGCCTCTGCGGCCCGAAGCGCGAGAGGTCATCGA
>NZ_GL877879.1:1433567-1521105 GCF_000194155.1 Saccharopolyspora spinosa NRRL 18395 | reverse complement strand
ATTCAGCATGGCGGACTACGCGCCCCTGCCGGAGGCAGCCGTGGTGGTGGTTCCGCAGCGACTGTGTCGCGGGCAGAGGGTTTGCAGCCAACGGCCGCTGCCGACATCGTTCTGGGTGGGCCGGAGCAGGTGGCGTGGTTGGATGGCCGGTTGCCGCGAGTGGCGGAGTTGCTTGATTTACCGGAGTCCGAGCGGCTGGAGCGGCTCGGTAACTTGGCGGGGATTGCGGAGTTGGCGGAGTTGGCGGGCCGGATGGAACGGCATTTGGAGGCGATGCCGCCGGGATTCGATCCGGACGGTCAGCGCGCAGCCAACGTCGAGCGCGCGAAACGCATGGTCCGGCAGGGAGCCTGGACCGCAACAGATCTGCGGACCGTCGAAGACAGATTGCCTGCGATGCGGGAGCTCGAGAAGACCTGGCGTGACCTGGCATCCCGGAATGGCCGGACGAACAACGCCTAGCTCGGTACGTCCTGGTCGGGTGCTCGGGTTTTGATGTTGGTTCCGCTGTCGTCGGTGTGACCAGATGAACGGCCGTGATCGCTTCCGGTGAGGATGTCCGCCGTCAGTGATCGTGTGGACGCGCGGAGCTGCGGGTGTCGACGAGGTTTTCTCCCGTCGTGGCCGGGCGAGCTGGGCAGGAATGAGCCGATCCGCCACTGCATGCTCGGATCGGACGATCGGGATTTGCTGAGCCGGTCGGCACGCGGGGTCGGAAACCGTCTGGGCCTTGTGACGCAGTTGCGTGCCTGCCCGGGGCCCGATGACGACCCCGACCGGCAGCTAATCAGCCGCGCGGCCCCGCCTACGCCCGGGCGGCCCCCGCCACCGACGTCCCGGACGAGGTCCTGACGCCCGGCGAGTCCGTTCTGACGTGCTGTTGACGGTCGGGCCCGGGTGCTCTGGTAGAGAAGAGGCATGGCAGGTGCACAACCCCGGAAGCGGGAGGGGGCGACGGCAGATCGGCCTGCGGCGGCGACCCGACCGGTGGCCCGCGTGCTGGTCGACGTCCCGCTGCCGGTGCACCTGGACCGCCCGTTCGACTACCTGGTGCCCGACCGGCTGGACGCCGAGGCGGTGCCGGGCTGTCGGGTGCGGATGCGCTTCCGGGGCAAGCTGGTCGACGGCTACCTGCTGGAGCGCAACGAGACCACCGACTTCCAGGGCACCTTGTCCTGGGTCGAGCGGATCCCCTCCCCGGAACCGGTGCTGACCCCGCAGCTGCTGGAGTTGACCCGCGCAGTGGCCACCCGCTACGGCGGAATGCTCGCCGACGTGGTGCGCCTGGCGATCCCGCCCCGGCACGCCGCGGCGGAGAAATCCGCCCCTCGTGAACCCGGACCACCGCCGCCCAGGCCCACGGCCGAAGCGTGGGCCCGCTACCAGCACGGAACGTCCTTTTTGGACGCCGTGCATGCTGGGCGATCGGCTCGGGCGGTCTGGCAGGCACTACCCGGCGAGGACTGGCCCACTCGCCTCGCCGAAGCCGCCGCCACCGCGGCGGCGGCCGGCCGCGGCGCGCTGATCGTCGTACCCGACCACCGAGACCTGCAACGACTGCAAGACGCCTGCACGGCGCTCCTCGGCGAGGAAGGCGTCGTCGCTCTGGCCGCCGATCTCGCCCCGTCGATGCGCTACCGCCGTTGGCTGGCCGTGCTGCGCGGCGCGGTGCGCGTCGTGATCGGAACGCGCGCGGCGATGTTCGCCCCGGTCCACGACCTGGGCTTCGCGGCGGTCTGGGACGACGGGGACGACCTGCACAGCTACCCGCAGGTGCCCTACCCGCACACCCGGGACGTGCTGACCCAACGCGCGCACGCGGCGGGAGCGGCGCTGATCGTCGGAGCATTCGCCCGAACCGCCGAAGCGGCACTGCTGGCCGAATCCGGTTGGGCAAACGAACTGGTCGCACACCGCACGGAAGTGCGGGCAGCGGCGCCGCGGGTAACCGCGATCGGCGAAGACGACACCCAGCTGGCCCGCGACCCGGCGGCGCGCGCGGCGCGGCTGCCATCGGTGGCGTTCGAAGCGGCGCGAGCCGCGCTAGATGTGGGAGCGCCGGTGCTGGTGCAGGTGCCGCGGCGCGGCTACGTGCCGGCGCTCGCGTGCGGCGACTGCCGCGAGCGAGCGAGGTGCCGCCGGTGCGCGGGGCCGCTGGCGCTGCCGGGAGGCAGCGAAGGCGGAGCGCCGAAGCCGGCGGCGTGCAGTTGGTGCGGAGCCGCGGAAGCGGCGTTCAAGTGCGGCTCCTGCGGCTCGCGGCGGCTGCGCGCCATAGCGGTCGGCGCCAGCCGCACTGCGGAGGAGCTCGGGCGAGCGTTCAGCAACGTGTCGGTGCGGACCTCCGGTGCGGGCGAGATCTTGGCGAAGGTGCCGGCGAAGCCGGCGCTGATCGTGTGCACGCCGGGCGCCGAGCCGGTCGCCGAAGGCGGCTACGGCGCGGCGCTGCTGCTGGACGGCCGGACCCTGCTGGGCCGCCCCGAGCTCCGCGCGGCCGAGACGGCGCTGCGGCTGTGGTTCGCGGCGGCAGCGCTGGTCCGGCCCGCCCGCGATGGTGGGCGGGTGGTGGTCATGGCCGACTCGTCGCTGCAACCGGTGCAAGCACTGGTGCGCTGGGATCCGGCATGGTTCGCATCCCTGGAACTCGCCGAGCGCACGGAGCTCGGCTTCCCGCCGGCCCGCCGCGTCGCCGCGGTGGACGGCACGCCGGAGGCGATCGAGGCCCTGCTGGACTCGGCGGACCTGCCTGCGACCGCTGAAGTCCTCGGCCCGGTGCCGCTGGGCGAGGTCGACGAGGACGGCAGCTCGGAGCGGGAACGCCTGATCGTCCGCGTCGACCGGTCCGAAGGCCGAGCCCTGGCGGGCTCCCTCCACGCGGCCCAAGCGGTCCGAGCGGCACGGAAGGCCGCAGAACTCCAAGTCCGCCTGGATCCCCTGGAAATGCTCTAGGACTGATCATTTGGCTTCAAGAGCCAGACTCAGCACCTCGGCGGCGATGGCAGCGCTGCGGCTTCGGCCGAACGGCTCGACTTGCACGTTCGTCACCAGCGTGTCGTCTTGCCGCGAACCGTAGCGGTAGCCGGTGAACTCCACGGTCCGGTAACGCCTCATCTCCTTCGGTAGCTCAAGGACGTTTCCGGTGCCGTGCACGTCCACGAGATCCTTGAATTCGGCAGCACTTGCTGCATTGGGCATGTCGACAACTGAAACCGCCACCAGCACCGAGATGCCACTCGGAGAAACCAGCTCCGCCATGAAACGGTGTAGCGAGCGGCATGGATGGGCGGCGAAGAAGCGCTCGACCTGACCGTATGCCTTGTCCTTGCAGGATCCGAACTGCGATCGCGAGTTTTGCTTGACCTGGTACCCCTTGATCTTCAACCGGGCGAACGTTCGGACCTCAACGTTGCGGGCGCTGCTCTTCGAGGTTTGAGCCGGTCGGCTGCGCAGCGCGGACAGCGCATCCAGAGATGCTGTGCCGCCACCACCCAGCGCGACCGCTCCGCCGACAACGCCGGCCATGACCACGCCCGTGGATCTTTTGCGCCGGGTGTAGCTGCCAACCACTTTTCCGTCGCGTGTCTCGTATCCGCTTACGTGCTCCCGAGCCATCCAGTCCCCATTTCTGTGTCGCTTCAGGTGGCGAGTGGGACCAGATTTAATTACGTTCAGTGTCCGCCTGGGAAGGGTTGCAAGTCGAATGGATCAATCTGCTTACTCGAATGGGCTAAGTGTCTGTCTCATTGAGTGAGTTGCGTCGGGACTTTACGGCGTGAGTCGCCAGCGTCAGCGGCTTGAGAGCGTGCACCGTCGTTGGTGTTGGCGGCCGAGACCGCGACCGCCAACGGCAGCCCCGCCCGGTCGGACGACGTTTGAATCTTGGAGGCGGCTTACCCGCGGTCCACAGGGCTGGGACCGGTCCGGGGTTCCCCTTTTGGTCCTGACGGAGGCCCCGTCCAGGACCAGTCGATCATTCACTGCTGTCGAGTTCACCGAGTACCGCGAGATGCAAGTACACAGCACGATCGTCCACATGAGACCATCTGCCGCCCCGTGGGCGAACCTGATGCACGCCGGGATTGACGGCGCGGCCAATCAAGATCCAAACGCGCGCACGCTCCAAGCACGTGTAATCCAACGGTGACGCCTTCGGGATGGGTTCGTGCCGTCGAGCGCGGATTCTGGCGGACCATCAAGACGATGACCCCGCGCTGCATCAGGGTGCGGCTACCGGCTTGCGGAAGAAGACGCGGTGGTAGCCGTCCTGTTCGGCGCGTCCCGTTTCCGCGTAGCCGTGGCGCGGGTAGTAGGAGAGGTTCTCCGTCATCATTTCGTTCGTGTAGAGCCGGATTTCGGTCATCCGCTGCCTAGCCGCCTCCCGGTCGGCCAGCGCCAGCAGGTCGCGCCCGAGACCCCGGCCTTGGGCGTCGGGATGGACCGCGATGTTCTCCAGCAGCATCACCTCGCCTTCCGGCACGAGCACCAGCATCCCCAGGATGCGGTCGCCGTCCTCGGCGACCCAGACCTGGTGCGTGCGCACGGCAGCCGAGTAGTCGGCGGTCATCGGAGCCGGAAGCCGGTCCATGCGCTCGGCGTAAAGCGAATAGGACCGGCGCGCAAGATCCTCCAGCGCGGCGACGTCCGTCGCACGAGCTTCCCGCAAGTCGACCATGCCCCCATCGTCAGCGACCCGCCCCGACCGCACAACCCTCGCCGGGCTGTGGCCAGGGTGTCTGCGGTTCTGCCGGGGTGGTTGGAAAATCAGTGGCCGGATTTCCGCCTGTGCTGGAATTCGGCGGTCGAGGGGAGACGTGATGGGGCAGGTCCTGTTGGAGACCGAGCGGCCCGGCTGTGGGAGTTCGGGCCCGACGACGTCGATTTCGTCGAGCCCAACAGCGACGCCCAGGTCATGTGGTACGTAGACGGCGGGATTCCGATCACCCGGGCCGAGGTCGAGAGCAGATGCTGCCCCGGTACCTCGCTTACTACGAGCGCCACGGCGGGCTCGGGAAGTGGGCCGCCGTCGAGAAGGCCACCGGCCGGTTCGTCGGCGTCTTCAAACTGCACCCCACCGAGAGCGGTCCGCCCGAGGACCTGGAACTGGGTTACCGGTTCCACCGCGCCGCGTGGGGCAAGGGCTACGCCGCCGAGAGCTCATTCGCGTTGCTGCGCAAGGCGTTCACCGAGTTCGGCGTGCAGCGGGTGTTCGCGCAGGCGATGACCGTCAACCGGGGGTCCTGGCGGGTGATGGAGAAGGCCGGGCAGCGATACGTGCAGGCGTTCTTCCGCGACTGGCCGGGCGGCCCGATCGAAGGTGCCGAGCGGGGCGACGTCGAATACGCGGCGACCCGCGAGGAGCGGCTGGCTCAGTACTCGTAGAGCAGCGGGCCGACCGCGGCCGACGGCGCGGTCTTCCGGTCAGCAGGAGCGGAGATCCGGTTCGGGTCGCCGTCCGAGGTGTAGCGGCGGCCCGGGTCGGCGGCGAGCTTGTCCAGCCACGCCGCAGAGCCGTACTGCGCGTCCTGGCCGGTCGGGCCCTGCGAGCGGATCCGGGGCACGTTGGCCGGGTCGAAGGCCGCCGACCACGGCGACGGCGCGGGATTGGAGCCGACCAGCATGACGCTGTCGTGGTGGTAGTCGCCCCCGTCGGCCGAGCCGTCCGCCGCCAGCCGCTCGTTCTTCGGGTGCACGCCGAGCGGCAGCGCGATCGACCGGACCTGCACGCCTGGCACGGCATCGGTGATGAACCGCTGCATCCCGGCGATCTGGTGCCGCACCTCGGCATCCGAGGTGCGGCCGAGGTTGGCGTGGTCGAGCGTGTGGTTGCCGATCTCGAAGCCGTGCTCGTGCAGCCAGGCCAGGGTGCGCCGACCGGTGGGTTCCTCGAATGGCGGGTCGTTGACGTAGCAGGTCGCCACCGGGCGGAAATCGGGATGCGCGGCGGCGACGTCGAGCAAGATTCCGACGCCGGTGCCCGCCACCAGCTCGCTTGCACCGTCCAATGTGAACTGATTGATCGAGCCGTCGTCGAAGGTGAGCACCACGGGGTGCTTGCCTGCCGGGATGTCGACCCGGGCGGTAGCGTACTCGGTTGCCGTCACCGGCACGTAGTCGTCGGCGGCCAGCCGTTCCAGTTCCGCGCGGAAATCCTCTGGCGTGCGGTCGTAAACGCTGTTCGGAGTGGCGGTGATCCGGTGGTACATGAGCACCGGGACGTCACCGAGCTCGTTAGCGTGCACCGATTCCGGTGCCGGCAGCGGGGGTGGAGCGGGCGGTGGCACGGGCGGTGGAGCGGGCGGTTGGACAACCGCGTTGGGTTGCGCCGGGCCGGTTTCGCCGCCGCACCCCGCGCAGACCACGAGCAGGACCGCCGCCGTCGCCACGACGCCGACGCGAACGTTCCGCATTGCTGACCGCATCCCCACCAACGTAGGAGATCTGCTCCTGTTTTGGATACTCCAAGTGGTCATTGATCTTCCGCGCTCCGGCTGCGAAGGTGGGACTGCCGGTCATCGGGGCCGGCCGCAACTTGATCGAGCACGAATTTCGTGCAGCCGCGCGAGTTCGCCTGAGTTCGAGGAGGCGAAAGCGATGGCGGATGCTGCTTCCAGCACAGCCCGCGCCAAGTCGATGCTGGCCGACATGCCCAAATCTGTCGTAGTCGTGGTAGGCAGCCTGGTGGTGCTGCTCCTCGGCTTCCTGCTGCTGAGATCCATGTCTGCAGAGGACGTTGAAATAGCAGGGTTGCCGGACCATCCGATCGCACCCGCCGAGGTGGGTTCGATCCAGATCCGGGCCGGAGACACCGATGGGGTGCGCGTGCTGATCGACGGCCGGGAAGTCCCAACGGTCGACCAGCGAGGCGCACGAGCGGTGCAGGCGGCGGGCGTGCCGGACGGGCCGCACGAGCTGCGCGTCGTGGTGCCGCGCAGCCCGTCCTGGCTCGGTTCGGTCACCACCACCCGGATGTTCACAGTGGACAGTGTGCCGCCTGCGCTGCAGGTCGAGGACTCGCTGCGGCCGGACGGGCCGAGCGAGCCGGTGGCGGTCACCGGAACCGTAAAGGACGCCACCCGGGTGGAGGTGGCCGGCAAACCCGTGGTGCCCGATCCGCAGGGCGGGTTCAGCGCGGTCGTCGACCGGCCGGACCGGGAGGTCCAGGTGGTCGCGACCGACGCGGCGGGCAACCGGTCCGAGCGGACCATGACCGTCCACATCAGACACCCCGGGATGCGCGCGGTGCACCTGACCGGGCTGGCCTGGACCAGCGACTCGCTGCGCGAATCCGTCCTCGAGATGGCCCGGCTGGGCAAGATCGACACCATCGAGCTGGACCTCAAGGACGAGAGCGGCGAGGTCGTCTACGACTCCGCGGTGCCGATGGCGCACCAGATCGGCGCGGTCAAGGGCTACTACAACGCGAGGCAGGTCCTCGACCAGCTGCACCGCATGGGCGTGCGGGTGGTCGGTCGGCTGGTCGCCTTCAAGGACCCGGTGCTGGGCGCGGCGTCCTGGAACGGCGGGCACCCGGAGCGGGTCGTGCAGACCGCCGCCGGGCAGCCCTGGACCAGCGGCGCCTACGGCAGTTACGCGTTCACCAACTTCTCCGATCCCGTGGTCGTCCGGTACAACATCGACATCGCCGCCGAGGCCGCCGCGCTGGGCTTCGACGACGTCCTCTACGACTACGTGCGGCGGCCCGACGGACACATCGAGCAGATGCGCATCCCGGGCCTGACCACCACGCCGGAGGCCGCGATCGCCGATTTCCTGCGGCAGACCCAGACCGAGGTGCGGTCGCGGGGCGCGCTGCTGGGCGCGTCGGTGTTCGGCATCTCGGTGGACCGGCCGACCGAGATCGCCCAGGACATCCGGCAGATCTCGCGGTACGTGGACTACATCTCGCCGATGGTGTACCCGTCGCACTGGGCTCCGGGGGAGTTCGGCGTCGGCAACCCCAACTCCCGGCCCTACGACATCGTGGTCCGTTCGCTGGCGGCGTTCGCCAAGGCGGTCGAGGGCACGGACGTGCAGATCATCCCGTGGCTGCAAGACTTCAGCCTCGGCGTCAGCTACGGCCCGGGCGAGGTGGCGGCGCAGATCAACGCGGCGCGGGCCAACGGCATGAACTCGTTCCTGCTGTGGGCCCCGAACTGCCGCTACCACGACGCAGCCCTCGGCCCGGCGGGCTGATCGCCGGTGCTCGCCCCACCGGCAGGCCGTAAACTTATCGCGAAATCGGCCCTCTGTGCGGCAAAAGCTTGTCATGGCGCTGTTGTATTGCGGGCGCAGACTGGGCAGAGTATGCGACGTTGTCGATATTGGAGGTGGCGATGCCTGCGAGGCCCGTCCGACTCACCCTGGGCGTAATAACCTCGTTCGTCCTCGTCGCGCCCTTGGCTCAGGCGGCCCCGGGCGGGCCACCTGAGCCGCCCAAACAGGCTGAGGCGATCGGCTTCGGCGGCGCCGTCTCCAGCGTCGACCCGTACGCGACGCAAGCCGGGATCGAGGTGCTTCGGCGCGGTGGTACCGCCACCGACGCGGCGGTCGCGGTCGCTGCGGCCTTGGGCGTCACCGAGCCCTACTCGGCCGGCGTCGGCGGCGGCGGCTTCTTCGTGCACTACGACGCCAAGACCGGCGCGGTCGAGACGATCGACGGGCGGGAGACCGCGCCCGCCGCCGCCCGCGAGAACATGTTCGTGGAGAACGGCCAGCCGATCCCGTTCGACCAGGCGGTCACCAGCGGGCTCGGCGTCGGCGTGCCCGGCACCCCGATGACCTGGCAGGCGGCGCTTGACCGCTGGGGCACCAAGGACCTCGCCGAGGTGCTGCGCCCGGCCGAGCAGCTGGCCCGCAAGGGCTTCGTCGTCGACGAGACGTTCCGCCAGCAGACCGAGGAGAACCAGGAGCGCTTCAGCGCCTTCCCGGCGACCCGCGACCTGTTCCTGCCGGGCGGGAAACTCCCCGAGGTCGGCAGCGTGCTGCGCAACCCCGACCTCGCCCGCACCTACCGGGCCCTGGCCACCCAAGGCATCCGCGCGCTGTACAACGGCGAGATCGGCGCCGACGTGGTCAAGGCGGTGAACCAGCCGCCGGTCGACCCGGCCGCGAACCGCCAGGTGCGTCCCGGTGGCATGACGGCCGACGACCTGAGCGACTACCGGACCAACGAGCTGGCGCCGACCCACGTGACCTACCGCGGGCTCGACGTCTACGGCATGGCCCCGGTCAGCTCGGGCGGCACGACCGTCGGCGAAGCTCTGAAGATTCTGGAGCGCACCGACCTCGCCGGCGCCGACAAGACCGCGTACCTGCACCGGTTCCTGGAGTCGAGCAAGATCGGCTTCGCCGACCGCAACCGCTGGGTGGGCGACCCGGAGTTCAACGACGTGCCCACCGACGAACTGCTCAGCGAGGAGTTCGCGGCCTCCCGCGCCTGCCTGATCAGCGACGACGCCGTGCTGCAGACCCCGGTCGCGGCCGGCGATCCGCGCTACCCGCAGGGTTGCCAGGCGCGCACCTCCGGCGGCGTCGAGCCGTACGAGGGGCCGAACACGACGCACCTGACCGTGGCCGATGCACAGGGCAACGTGGTGGCCTACACGCTGACCATCGAGCAGACCGGCGGTAGCGGGATCGTGGTGCCCGGTCGTGGCTTCCTGCTCTGAACAACGAGCTGACCGACTTCAACTTCACCCCCGGCACCCCCGGCCAGCCGGACCCGAACCTGCCTGGGCCCGGCAAGCGCCCGCGCAGCTCGATGAGCCCGACGATCGTGCTGCAGGACGGCAAGCCGCTGCTGGCGGCGGGCAGCCCGGGCGGCGCGACGATCATCACCACGGTCCTGCAGGTGCTCACCGGCCGACTGGACCGCGGGCTGTCGCTGGTGGACGCCATCGCGGAGCCCCGCGCCTCGCAGCGCAACGCCGCGCAGACCCAGGCGGAGCCGGGATTCCTGGCCCAGCCGGAGGCGGAGAAGCTGAAGGCCATCGGCCACCAGTTCAAGCCGACCGGCGAGATCGGCTCGGCGACGGGCGTCGAACGGCTGCCCGACGGCCGCTGGGTCGCGGCGGCCGAGCGCGAACGGCACGGCGGCGGCGCGGCAGCCGTGGTGGTCCCGACCCGCTGAGACGGCGAGACACCCGGCAGCTACTCGTGAGCACTTTTGGGTGCTATCTCCCACATGACGTAGTTACTCGTCAAGTCCGCAGGTCAGCGGGGCGACTCACCCTAGCTGTTCCGCTGGCCACGGGCCTACTCCCTGATCTGTGCGGCTACGACCAAGTTATGCAACATCGCGACTAAACCACGGTCGGGCCTTGATCCGCCTTGCCAGATCGCTAAGTCTGTGACCATGAAGCTACGCAAGGTGTCCGGCTGTGCTGACAGTGATTGCCCCGCCGTCTACGTCTCTGACCGAGGTACGGCCGTAGTCCAGGGCGAACACGTGACCCGCGCTGAGGGGCTGTCCCTAGCGGCCGGTGAGACAGCCGTCGAACTGCCCCCTGAAATCATCCTCGACGCAGTAACAGCCCTCATCGAGTCCGGCGGCTAGCCCGGACCCGGTTCAACGGCTCAGGGAGACAATCAAGTGATCCTAGACGGGGATCAGTTCGGGGAACGGTTCACGAACTACCAGTGGTCAGCGTGGCGGTTCGAGTGCCAGCCGACCTACAGCATTCCGCGAGAGCAAGACAACCTGGACCGCTGGCGTAGCGCGGCACCAGTGCCGGAAGGTCATAACGCGGCCTGGCACGACCGGGTTCGGTCGTTCGTGTCGGCAGGCAAGACCATCGGTCGCGTCCGCACCGTCCGGCAGCCGCTCACGGAGTACCAGAGGTACCAGCTCGATTGGGCTGTCCCCGGCAACATCGAGGCCGGGGAAGACATCAGGATCCTTGACCTGACCAGCCTTGACCTTGATCTACCGTCACACGATTTCTGGATCTTCGATGAGTTGCTGGTGGTTGACCTGAACTTCAACCCCGATGGAACCCTGCTGAGAACCCGGACCTGACCCAGTACCTCAAGTGGCGAGACACAGCGCTAGCGCACGCTGTGACGCTTAGCGAGTGGAATGCTAGGACCTGACTCTGATCAGCAACGCAAGAACCTTGCTGACACGCTGAGACAGCTACGCAAAGCGGCCGGGCTCTCTGGCGAGAGGCTGGCCGTTCGTGCTGCCATGAGTCAATCAAAAATCAGCCGGATTGAATCCGGTAAAGCGCTGCCGACCGTTGCTGACGTTGAACGGATCATGACGGCACTCGACGTGCCGCCCGACGCGCGGGAAGAACTCCTAGCGCTCACTCGTTCAGCGAACGTCGAATACACGTCGCTACGGTCATCCGCTCGTTTAGGAATTTGGCGAAGTCAAGCTGAGATAAAGGCACTCACCGAGTCAGCCTCAGCGATCCGCCAGTTCCTTCCAGCTATCCCCTCCGGGCTGATCCAAACACGCGACTACGCACGTGCGATACTTACACCAGCCGTGGAAGGGCGACCCGCTAGGGATATCGACCGTGCCGTACAAGCACGGCTAGACAGTCAAGTAAACATTCAGGTGCTTTGCTGTGGGCATGCTGAAGTCCCCGGCTCTTGCGGGTCGGGTGTGGTGGTGATGAATCTGCCGGTGGTTTAGATCGGTGGGGGCAGCGCTGGTTGCCAGGGGTTGCCTGTGATGGCCTGGCGTAGTGCGGTCATGACGTTGACACCCTGTTTGCGGGCGGTGTCGATGTAGCTGCGGATGTTCAACCGATCTTGGGTGATGTCTTCGCTGGTCAAACGCCCGGAGATCTTTTGCTGTGTTTTCGTGGGCCGCAGGTTGCGTTCGCTGATGTTGTTGGTCGGCCAGACCCGGGTGTCGCCGCTGAAGCGGAGAACATCGCCTTGGCGGTCGCGGCAGAACTCCAGCAGTTCCCGCCCGGGGCGTTGCGCCGTCGACGAAGGCGGCCCGGGCACCCGCGGAACCCGGGAAATCCCGACCTTGACCGCGTTATCGAACTCGGTGATCAGCGGGCCGGACACCCGTGGGTCGATCTCGGCCAAGCGCTTCTCCCTGGCTTGGTGCCAGGCTTTGATCAGACCGCGTAAAGCGCGTTGGGCCTGTTTCGGCCAGTGCTCATCCGGGTAGGTTTCCGCCGCGTCGGCGAAGTCCCGCAGCAGGTGAGCAACACAGGCCTGATGCCCGGCTAGGTTCTCCCAGCGCGAGTGAAAGTAGTTGCTGTAGCGGTCATGCACCGCGATGCCGGCGAATCCGGGCAGGATCCCGGCATCGGCAAACGAGTCCAGATCCCGTCCACCCAAGTGATAAACCGTGGCGGTCTCGGTGGAAGCCGACAACACGTATCGCCTCCTCGACCCGGCGGGACCGACGCGCAGGGTGGTCTCGTCGAACCCGGCCACGTGCGCCATCGTGATCAGCGACCTGATCACGGCCACGACCTCGTTCACCGCGCGGGCGCATCGGGTCAGCATGCCGTGCACGAACCCACCCGACGGGCCCTTTCCGCCTGTGAGGTCGGCGATCAGCTGGACACAGCGCTGCACCGGAACGTGTTGGTAGACAAGCAGATACACCACCAGCGATCGCAGATTCGGCCCATAACTCAACGGCGAGTCCGGCACCTCATCGGGCAGGGAGCCGAGGTGTTCGGTGCCGCAGGCACACCGCACCCGGTGCACATCGTGCTGCCAAACTGTGAGACGCACTTCGGGCAGGTCGTGAACCTGGTGGGAACGTTCGACACCCAGATCCTCGGCGAAGGCTAAATCAGCACCGCAACCACAGTTCCCGCTCGGGCGATGCGGCACAGTCGTATCCGGCACCGCCCACGACATCGCACTGCCCGGCGCGCCTTTCTGCTTGCCTCGTTTACGGTCGGCCCGCTTCGCCGGTTTCGCCGCTGGCGTGGCCCGGCCGGGCAAATCATCGGCGGAGGGAGGCATCGAACTATTCGCGCTGTTGCGGCTGACCTGCCGTTCCAGCTGCTTGACCCGCTCGGTCAACTTGGCGTTGGACTCCAGGAGCCGTTCAACGAGCGCGATCAGCTCCTCACGCGAGAGCTCCTCCAACCCAGCCACGAGCCAAGATCATCACACTTCGCGCCCGAGATCAACTCAGGCACCTGAATGTTTACACAGTCAAGACACCCTGAACGACGAATCACGCCGGTTCCACTTCCTGCTCACCGAGCAAGCCGTACGAACGAAAACAGCCGCGGACACTGTCATGGTCGGCCAGATACGGCACATGATCGAAGCATCTCAGCGCCTGAACGTAACACTGTCTATTCTCCCCAGTCGTGCGCTCATCGGATCCGCGCCGCTAAACGTGTTCGTCGTCTACGATGACCGACTAGTGACGACAGAGATATTCGCCGGTAAAATGGTGCTCCGCGACTACCGCGATATCACCTACCACCTGAACGTGTTCGAACACTTCCACGGCCGATCCGAGACCGGCGACCAGGCGAGAGAATTCCTGGAATCGATCGCACACGAGTTTATGCGAGCACGCGACTAAAACCACACCTGCTAGCCAGTTCATCCGATAATTTCGGTATGAGTCGCCCCGTCGCCGAAGAAGAATCGTCGCTGACGCTGGAAGACCTACTAACCGAACTCCGGACACGAGGCTGGACACTGATTCGCTGGGGGCCATTGGAAGCCCCCGAGCTACTCGCAGCGATGTTCCATCGCGCCACTAGCGCGGACGTGTTCATTCTGCGCAATAAGGATGACGCTACCGCGTACCGATGCCCGATCATCGGTGATTCCCCCGTGTTCTGTCCGCCTGTGGTTGCGTGGCAATACCACGGAAAACCATCCTGGACCCTGCGCGAGGTTCTGGCTTTGGCAGAACCAGGCAAACCAGGGGCACCCGATGAATATCGAAGCTCCGCGCCCGAAGTGCGCGATCCCGCCTGGGCTGCCTAAGCCCGTGAACATCCGTCCGCTAAGGCAACGCGTCTAATGCCACAAAAACCGATCAGCCGCCACTACGACTACGGCTGTACCTTCTGTGCGATCTCCAGGCGGGCGGTGACTCACATTGACCGTGACTTGGACGTGGCTGGACTGGACGGGAGTTCGCCACTACCGCAATGACGCCCGCACCACCCGGCGCGGGCGTGTGATCGCGCTTCCCGATGCCGGTACCGCAACCGCCGGGGACTGCTGGCAGTGCTGGCCGCCCGATCACCTCGTGTTCCAACCGAGACCCTCTGACCAGAACCTGTGAGGCTGCGATGCCGCACCGAACGTTTGCGCCTGACTGCGCCACCACGTGGCGGTGTTCCGCCGAACGATGCCTGTTCAATGACCCGGACCCCGCCGTGGTCGGCCAGCACGAGTACGACGCCCACGGCCCAGCGTGGATGGCCGCCGACCAGGCCCCGCCGCAGCCCGCCACCGCGGTGGTGAGCCCGCAGTGAGTTCGCTGTCTTTCCGGACACTGATCAGCCTGAACAACATCGCCCACACCATCCAGAGCGGTGCGACCCGCGCCCTGTGCGGTGTTCCGCTCACCAGCTTGTTCCCGCAAGACCCGCAACGTCCCGCGCCCACACCCTGCTCGTCCTGCCCGGGGAAACTCGCGCGACTGCGCAGAAGAGTAGCCGCCCGATGACCGCCACCACGGCCGGACTTCCGATCCGCACCCCACACGCAGCCGTGCTCCACGAACTTGCTTCCTCCCCGGTTGATTGGTTCCCCAAGGATCCCGATACCGCCGACGACATCGAGCACGCCGAGGTGTGGACCGATCACCACCGCGTCACACACGAGCGGCACCCGACCCGCGACGGCGTGACCCGTTGCGGCAAGCGGATTCCCGGCAGCGACGCTCCCAGTCACTCCCGCATATACCCAGTGGGTTGCCGCTTCTGCGTGGCCGCACGCGCCCACTCCCCGTAAGCCCCGGTGCGGGTGTCGTCAGTCCTGTGCCCCCGACCGGCACCCGCACCGGAACCACGCCCCGAAACAATCGCCTGATCGATATACCACCAGCAGTGATGAATGACCAAACAATCAGCGGTCAGGCGGAAAACCTCCGGCTGACCGCTGACGCCATACCACTGGCCGACGCCAACGCACTGTGCGACGCCATCGAAACCCTCCGGGACCAGCTCGCCGAAATCCTCGACTGGAAGCGAGAAGGTTGATGCCGGGATATTTTGATATCTACTTTAACGACCACGGCAATCCGGACTCTACGGTAACGAGGATTGGGCAGATCATCGGGCTCAATTTCGAGCCCATCGAAGAGTCATATGCAGACTACATCGCGATACGCAACCGCGACTCGAACCACTTTGTTATTTTCGAGTTCGACATCGCCCATGAACTTGGGCACGATGTAGACGAAGACACGGGAATACCACTCGGGGAAATGCCTCGTGGGCTGACTGTGCGAGGCCCCCGCGGAGACGAAAGTAACCATAAGCAAATCGCACAAGAAATCTTCGAGAAACTCATGGGCTTCAAATACAAGCCGATCTATTTCGTCTACGATTTCGACGAAGTGATCGAATATTGGGACCCGGACAAGAAAGGTGACCCCGAGGTGATGGAATTCTGGGAGCCCGACCAGGAAGATGGCCACGGCAAGGACGCCTGACCCATTACTGCGCTTCGCTCTGCTTCGGCTCGGCTTGCGCCCGGAGCAAGGCTTCATGTTAACCGCCGTGACCAGCAGGACCGTACAAGCGTCGAGCGTGAAGCCAACGCGGCGGTGAGCGTGATTGTTGCCGAATTTTCTCTGCTAGATAAATGTGCATACAAACTAAATCAGGGGCAATGGTGGAAAAGCTAACACCGCGAAAGTGGATATCTGGGGAACGGCGCGTATAGCGTCAGCGCCTGACGCTGGAGATGCCCAGGTGCAGGACAGTCACCCATCCAGGGCCCAGCACCCGCCCGCCGTGACGGCCGTCGTTCGAACTCCAGTCTCAGTCTTAACCATTCGGGACATTTGGCCACCTCCGACGTTCGTGGGCGGAGTAACCGACGGTTGCGGCATATCGCGATATATCACGGAGAGTGCTCCATAGTGCCGCGTTCGGGGTGTCGGAGATGTGATGGCGAACACCTGGGAGACGTCCCGCTTTCGTGCGGCCGTCGCCGCGATTCACCAGCTGCCCGGCCCAAGCTCAGTGCGTTGCGTTCGGAGAAGGTCTGGGGCGCTCGGCCGCCCCCAGACCCCGGTAGGTCTCCGGGAATGAGGTGGAGCCCGCGCGCTGCGGTCCGCTAGTGCTTGTCCTCTTCCCGCCGACCTCCACGGGTGGTATCAGGTGGAGACCCCCACAACCCACCACCGCAGATCAAGGCGGCCTGAGCAGCGAACACGCTGGATAACAGTGGTGCAACAAAAGGTCAGTTTCTATGGCACCCAAAAGTGCTCACGGCGTTTGAACAGCGAAAACCGGTGCGCGGCGGCCGGTGGCGCGGCGCCGTTGCGGCGGAACTCCCACGCAGGCGACCTGGACCGGGCGACGACTAGACTCGTCGGGTCGCCAATCGTCGTCGTCGACATCCCAGGGAGTTCAAGTGACCGTCCAGCCGATCAGACTCTTCGGCGACCCCGTGTTGCGCACCAAGGCCGATGAGGTGGTCGACTTCGACAAGGAGCTGCGCACCCTCGTCCAGGACCTGTGGGACACCATGCAGGACCAGGGCGGCGCCGGGCTGGCCGCGCCGCAGCTGGGCGTCGGCCTGCGGGTCTTCACTTACCACTGCGACGGGTTCGCCGGGCACCTGGTCAACCCCACGTGGACGGCGGTCGACGACGAGGAGCAGGTCGGTCAGGAGGGCTGCCTGTCCATCCCAGGCATGTACTGGGACTGCCTGCGCGCCAAGCACGTGGTGGCCCGCGGCTGGAACATGCACGGCGAACTGGTCGAGGTCGAGGGCACCGACCTGCTCGCCCGGTGCATCCAGCACGAAACCGACCACCTGGACGGCGTGCTGTTCGTCGACCGGCTCGACGAGCAGACCCGCAAGGCCGCGTTGCGCGAGATCCGCCAGGCCGCATGGTTCGATGGCAACGCGCCGGTGATCAAGGAAAGCCCGCATCCGCTGTTCGGGGGTCGCTGACATGCGCGTGGTCTTCGCCGGCACACCCGCTCCCGCGGTCCCCTCCCTGCAGGCGCTGCTGGATTCCGACCGGCACGAGGTCGCCGCGGTGATCACCCGGCCGGACGCCCCGGCCGGGCGCGGCCGCAAACTAGTGCGTTCCCCCGTGGGGGCCCTCGCCGACGAGCACGGCATCGAGGTGCTCACCCCGGCCCGCGCCTCCGCCCCGGACTTCCTGCAGCGGCTGGCGGAGCTGGCCCCGGACTGCTGCCCGGTGGTCGCCTACGGCGCGCTGCTGCGGGAGAAGGCGCTGGCCATCCCGAAATTCGGCTGGGTGAACCTGCACTTCTCGCTGCTGCCCGCGTGGCGCGGCGCCGCCCCGGTGCAGGCGGCCATCAAGCACGGCGACGAATTCACCGGGGCCAGCACCTTCCGCCTGGTGCCCGAGCTGGACGCCGGGCCGGTTTACGGCGTGGTGACCGAGCAGCTGCGCGCCACCGACACTGCCGGTGAGCTGCTGGACCGGCTCGCGGTCTCCGGTGCCGGCCTGCTGGCCGCCACCCTGGACGGCATCGAGGACGGTACGCTGCGCGCCGAGGAGCAGCCGAACGACGGCGTCAGCTACGCGTCTAAGGTGACCGTCGAGGACGCGAAGGTCGACTTCGCCGCCCCGGCCGCCGCGGTGGACCGGCTGATCCGGTCGGTCACCCCGGACCCCGGCGCCTGGGCGCTGCTGCGCGACGAGCGATTCAAGCTTGGCCCGGTGTCCATCGTGGACGACGTGGAGGACGGCCTGGCCCCCGGCGAGATCCGGGTGGAGCGGCGGCGTGTGCTGGTCGGCACCGGGACATCGGCGGTCGCGCTGGGCGAAGTACAGGCGGCCGGGAAGAAGCGGATGGCCGCCACCGACTGGGCCCGCGGAACCCGCATCGAGCAAGGAGAACGGCTCAAGTGAACGATCGCCGTCGTCGGCCCTCCCGGCCGGCAAAGGCCCGCCCGCCGCAGCGCAAGTCCACCCCGGCCCGGCCGGTGGACATCGACCCGGCGCGCCTCGCCGCGGTGGAGACGCTGCGGGCGGTGCGGGAGCGCGACGCCTACGCCAACCTGGCGCTCCCGCCGCTGCTCAAGCAACGGCGCATCACCGGTCGGGACGCCGCGCTGGCCACCGAGCTGACCTACGGCGCCTGCCGGGCGCAGGGCCTGCTGGACGCCGTCATCGACGAGTGCAGCAACCGGCCGCTGGCCGAGCTGGACCCGAAGATGCTCGACGCCCTGCGGCTCGGGGTGTACCAGCTGCTGCGCACCCGGATCCCGGCGCACGCCGCCGTCGCATCCACTGTGGACATCGTGCGGTTCGAGAACGGCTCCAAGCTGGCCGGTTTCGCCAACGCCGTGATGCGCCGCGCCGCCGAGTCCGACGAGCAGAGCTGGGTCGACAAGCTCGCCCCGGCGCGCGCCGAGGACCCGGTCGGCCACCTCGCGATGCGGTACGCGCACCCGCGGTGGATCGCGCAGGCCTTCGCGGATGTGCTCGGCGTCGACGAGCTGGAGGCGGCGCTGGCCGCCGACGACGCCCGGCCGGCGGTGCATCTGACCGCGCGCCCTGGCGAGATCAGCGCCGATGAGCTCGCCGCGATCACCGGCGGCGACCCCGCGCCGTACTCGCCGTACGGGGTTCGGCTGGAGGCGGGCGCGGGCGACCCCGGCGACCTGGAGCCGGTGCAGGAGGGCTTCGCCTCGGTTCAGGACGAAGGCAGCCAGCTGGTGGCGCTCGCGCTGACCCGGCCGGAGGTCGAGGGCTCGGACCTGCGCTGGCTGGACCTGTGCGCCGGGCCCGGCGGCAAGGCCAACCTGCTCGGTTCGCTGGTCACCCTCGACGGCGGTTCGCTCGACGCCGTCGAGCAGGCGCCGCACCGCGCTGACCTGGTGCGCAAGGCCACCGAGGGACTGTCGGTGTCGGTGCACGTGGCCGACGGCCGCGACCCCGGCCTTAAGCCCGGCTTCGCCCGCGTGCTGGTGGACACTCCGTGCACCGGCCTGGGAGCGCTGCGGCGTCGCCCGGAGGCGCGGTGGCGGCGGCAGCCGTCGGACGTCGGGGATCTGACGAAGTTACAGCGCGAGCTGCTGCTGTCGGCGATCAAGCTGACCCGCCCGGGCGGCGTGGTGGCGTACGTCGTGTGCTCGCCCCACCTGCCGGAGACCGACGGCGTGGTGTCCGACGTCGTGCGCCGCACCGGGGTCGAGCAGCTGGATGCGCGCCAGTACTTCCCGGACGTGCCGGACCTGGGCGACGGGCCGGGCGTGCAGCTCTGGCCGCATCGCCACGGGACCGACGCGATGTTCTGCGCCCTGCTGCGGGTGCCGAGCTGACCAGTCGAAGCAGGCGGGGGCGCCCGCAACCGGGGGCGCGGGTGGCCCTCGCCTAGCCGCGAACGTGCGAGGTGGGAAGTGTCCGAAGTGGACTACTGGCGTTGGTTGGCCGTTGCGGTCGACGAGGCGAAGGCGGGGCTCGCCGAGGGCGGAATTCCCATCGGTGCCGCGCTGATCGGCGCTGACGGGCAAGTGCTCGGCAGTGGCCACAACCGCCGGGTGCAGGACGACGACCCGTCGGTGCACGGCGAGACGGCGGCCTTCCGCAACGCCGGGCGGCAGCGCTCCTACGCCGGGACCACAATGGTGACCACGCTGTCGCCCTGCTGGTACTGCAGCGGATTGGTGCGCCAGTTCGGGATCGGGCGGGTCATCATCGGCGAGGCCCGGAACTTCCACGGCGGCCACGACTGGCTGGCCGAGAGCGGCGTCGAGGTCGTGCTCCTCGACGACCCCGAGTGCACCCGGCTGATGGCCGACTTCATCGAGGCCAACCCCCGCCTCTGGTACGAGGACATCGGCGAGGACGCGCAGTGACCACCGCCGCGACGCTTCAAAGGCGATGAACAAGATAGAACTGCCCCAATCCTGATTGGAACAACGGGGCGTCCGAAATGGTTGACCGTCCACAGTTGCGCACCGAGGCTGGACTGACAACTGCAACCAACGTCAGGTGGTACGAATGTCTTCCACTCCGGTCGAAGTGACCCGGACCGGTCAGCACACCTTCACCGCTACCAACCCGCGCGGCGGCGAGGTGAAGATCGGCCGTGAGGACGCTCCCGACGCCTTCACCCCCGGCGAGCTGCTGCTCGCCGCAATCGCCGCCTGCTCCGCGGTCACCAGCGAGAACCTGCTGGTCCGTCGGCTCGGCGAGGACGCGAAGGTGACGGTGCACGCCGACCGGACCAAGGTCCCGGAGGACAAGCACAAGTTCGCGTCCGTCCAGGTCAGCTTCGACGTCGATCTCAGCGGGGTCGAGGACAACGGCAAGCTCGTCGACGCCGTGCAGCGCGCCATCGAGAAGTACTGCACCGTCAGCCGCTCGGTCGAGGAGGGCACCCCGATCGAGTTGTCGCTCCCGCGCTGACCGCACTACGAGTGTGCAAATGGGCGATCCAAGGACCGAGATCGCGTCGTAAGGTTGCTCGTCGCGCACCGACACCTGGTGCGCGATGAGTGGGAGGCAAAGGACAAGTGGCACAGGAGACCGCACCGGCACGGCGGACCGGTTTGCGCAGGGACCTCTCTGGACGCCAGGTCGGCATGATCGCCATCGGCGGCGCCATCGGCACCGGGCTGTTCCTCGGCTCCGGCCTGGCGATCTCGATCGCCGGACCGGCAGTGATCATCGCCTACGCGGTGGCCGCGTTCGCCGCGCTGACGCTGGCCTACGCGCTGGCCGAGATGATCGTGGTGCACCCCGAGGCCGGTGGGTTCGGGGCGGTCATCCAGCGCTATCTCGGCGGGCTCGCGGGTTTCGTGTCCCGCTGGATCTACTGGGCCGCGCAGGTGGTCAACATCGGTAGCGAGGTCATCGCAGCGGGGCTCTACCTGCAGTTCTGGTACCCGCAGCTGCCGCTCTGGATGCCGGTGGTGGGCTTCTCGGTGCTGATGCTGGCGATCAACGTCGCGGCGGTGCGCTTCTTCGGCGAGTTCGAGTACTGGTTCGCCATGATCAAGGTCGTCACGATCGTGGTGTTCGTGGTGCTCGGCGTCGTCTACATCGTTTTCGGCCTGCCCGGCCAGCAGCCCGTCGGCGTCGGCGCGCTGACCGAGCACGGCGGGTTCCTGCCCAACGGCATCGGCGCGGTTTGGCTGGCGCTGACCGTCGTCACGTTCTCGTACCTGGGCACCGAGGCGGTCTCGATGACCGCGGCCGAATCCCGAAACCCCGGCCGGGACGTGCCGCGGGCGGCGCGCCGGATGGTGCTTCGGCTGGGGCTGTTCTACGTGCTCGGCATGCTGGTTGTCGTCTCGATCCTGCCGTGGAACCAGGCGTCGTCGTCGGGCGAGATCACGGAGAGTCCGTTCGTGCGGCTGGTCAGCCTTCCTGCCGCGGCCGGGATCATGAACTTCGTGGTGCTCACCGCGGCGCTGTCGGCGATGAACACGAACCTCTACCTGACTGCGCGGATGACCCACTCGCTCGCGCTGGACGGTTACGCGCCGAAGTGGTTCGCCGAGGTCAGCGCGAACGGGGTGCCGCGCCGGGCCCTGGTGCTTTCCGCGGTCGGGTTGGCGCTGGCCGCGTCGCTGTCGGTGGTCGCCGAGGACACCGCGTTCCCGATGCTGCTGGGTCTGGCGCTGTTCGGCGCTCTCGTCGTGTGGTTGATGATCTTCGCCAGCCAGCTGGCGTTCCGGCGTCGGCGGGCCCTGGAGGGCCTGCCGCCCTCGCCGGTGCAGCTGCCGGGGGCGCCGGTGACCACGTTGCTGGCGATGCTGTTCGTCGCGGCCGTGCTGTTGACCACGCCGTTCACCGAGCAGTTCAACACCGCCTGGAAGGCGGGCGTGCCGTTCCTGTTGATCCTCTGCGCGGCGTACTACATCATCCGCCGCCGGACCCCCGCGGAAACCGAGTGAGCGAGGGGCACCCGCGCCCCGGTTGCCCGGTCGCGGGTGCCCCGCAACCCTTGGACCGATCGGGTGAGGAGCGGAGCGCCAGGGCGCTCCGGGAGGCGCGAGACCTGGGATTTACACTCGCGCATGTGTCGAACCAGCCGATGATCGCGCCCTCCATCCTTTCCGCCGACTTCGCCCACCTCGCCGATGAGATGGCCGCCGTGAACGGTGCCCCCGGCCAGCGCGCCGACTGGCTGCACGTGGACGTGATGGACGCGCACTTCGTGCCCAACCTGACCCTGGGTCTGCCGGTGGTCGAGTCGCTGCTGAAGGCGACCGACATCCCGATCGACTGCCACCTGATGATCGAGGACCCGGACCGCTGGGCCATCGGCTACGCGGAGGCTGGCGCCCACAACGTTACGGTGCACGTGGAAGCCGCCAAGGACCCGATCGCCATCGCCAAGGACCTGCGCGCCGCTGGCGCGAAGGCGGGCCTGTCGATCAAGCCGAACACCCCGCTGGACCCGTACGTCGAGGTCCTCAAGCACTACGACACGCTGCTGGTGATGTCGGTGGAGCCGGGCTTCGGCGGCCAGAAGTTCATGGCCGAGGTGCTGGACAAGGCCCGCAAGGCGCGCGAACTGGTCGACACCGGCCACCTCAACCTGCTGGTGGAGATCGACGGCGGCATCAACGCCGACACCATCGAGCAGGCGGCTGAGGCCGGGGTGGACTGCTTCGTGGCGGGCTCGGCGGTGTACAACGCCGACGACCCGGCCAAGGCAGTCGAGGCGCTACGCGCCAAGGCAGCCCCCAACTTCGCGCACGCGCGTCAATGACCACGTTCCCCCGCAATTTCCATTGAAATCGAAGGTTTGATTTCCATTGAAATTGCGGGGATGGGAGGGGGAGCGATGGTCGCTCGTGCCGAGAAACAGGCGATGCGCACCGCGATCGCGGCGAGCGAGCAAGTGCGCGGCACGACCAGCCCCAACCCGCCGGTGGGCTGCGTGGTGCTGGATGCCGGTGGCGAGGTCGCCGGCGTCGGTGCGACGCAGCCGCCGGGAGGGCCGCACGCGGAAGTCGTCGCGCTCCGCACAGCGGGGGAGCGCGCTGCCGGTGGCACCGCCGTGGTCACGCTGGAGCCCTGCTCGCACACCGGCCGGACACCACCGTGCACGGATGCCCTGCGAGCGGCCGGGATCGCACGCGTAATGCACGCGGTTTCCGATCCCAACCCGCAGGCCGCCGGTGGCGCCGAAGTGCTGCGCGGCGCGGGCATCGATGTCCACAGCGGACTTCTGGCCGACGAGGTGGAGCGGGGGCCGTTGCGGGCCTGGCTGCACTTCGCCCGGACCGGGCGGCCGCACGTGACCTGGAAGTACGCGGCCACATTGGACGGTCGCTCGGCCGCCGCCGACGGCACCAGCAAGTGGATCAGCTCCGCCGAGTCCCGGGCCGAGGTGCACCGGGTGCGCGCGCAGGTGGACGCGATCGTCGCGGGCACCGGCACGGTCCTCGCCGACGACCCGCACCTGACCGCCCGCGCGCCGGACGGCACGCTGCTGGCCCGGCAGCCGCTGCGCGTCGTCGTCGGCGACCGCGAGATCCCGCGCGGCGCAAAGGTCTTCGACGACGCGGCGGAAACGATCCAGCTGCCCGGCGGCAACCCGGCCGCGGTGCTCGCCGCGCTCGCCGACCGTGGCATCGTCGACGTCCTGCTGGAAGGCGGCCCGCGGCTGGCCGGGGCGTTCGTGGCGGCGAGGTGCCTGCACCGGGTGCTCGCCTACATCGCCCCGCTGCTGCTCGGAGCCGGACCGGCCGCCCTCGGCGAAGCGGGAGTGGGAAGCATCTCGGAGGCATGGCGGTTGCATGTCGAAGAGACGACTATGAGTGGCCCGGACGTGCGGGTCAGCGCGGTTCCGCTGGACCGCTGAGCGGGTATTGGTAGGAGGCAGCAGGTGTTCACCGGGATCGTCGAGGAACTCGGCACCATCGAAGCGGTCGAACCGTTGGCCGACGGCAGCCGGTTGACCATCGCGGGGCCGGTGGTGACCGAAGATGCCAAGCACGGCGATTCGATCGCGGTCAACGGCGTCTGCCTCACCGTGGTGACGGTGGGCGACGGGCGGTTCACCGTGGACGTGGTGGCCGAAACGCTGCGCCGCTCCTCGATGGAGCGCATCGCGCCGGGCGACCGGGTCAACCTGGAGCGCGCGATGGCGCTCGGCGACAGGCTCGGCGGGCACATCGTGCAGGGCCACGTCGACGGCACTGCGGTGCTGCGCGGCACCGACGCCGACGGGCTCACCCGCTTCGAACTGCCGCAACGCCTGTCCCGCTACCTGGTGGAGAAGGGCTCGATCACCGTCGACGGGGTATCGCTGACCGTGGTGGAGGCCGGCGAAACCGGGTTCAGCATCGCGCTGATCCCCACCACCAAGGAGCTGACCACGCTGGGTCGGCGCCAGCCGGGTGACGAAGTGAACATCGAGGTTGATGTGCTGGCCAAACACCTGGAACGGCTCGCCGCAGCGCAACTGGCCCACCAGGAGCATGGTGCACAGGCCCGTTCGGGGGACAATGGCGGCGTCAGGGAGGCGCGGTGATGAACCCCGAGGACGAGGTTGCGAACACGGTGAGCACGAACAAGTTCGACAGCATCGAGCGCGCGTTGGCCGATATCGCGGCCGGGCGGCCGGTGGTGGTGGTCGACGACGAGGACCGCGAGAACGAAGGCGACCTGATCTTCGCCGCGGAGAAGGCGACGCCCGAGCTTGTGGCGTTCATGGTCCGCTACACCTCCGGCTACATCTGCGTCGGTCTCCCCGGCGAGGACTGCGACCGACTCGACCTCCCCCCGATGTACTACTGGAACCAGGACCGCAAGGGCACGGCCTACACGGTCACGGTCGACGCCGCCGAGGGCGTGAGCACCGGCATCTCCGCCGCCGACCGCGCGAAGACGCTGCGTATCCTGGCCGTCGAGGAGTCGACCGCCAAGGACCTCACCCGGCCCGGCCACGTCGTGCCGCTGCGCGCCCGCGACGGCGGCGTGCTGCGCCGCCCCGGGCACACCGAAGCCGCGGTGGACCTCTCCCGCCTCGCCGGGCTGCGCCCGGCCGGTGCGCTGTGCGAGATCGTCAGCCAGAAGTCCGAGGGCGACATGGCCCGCCGCGACGAGCTGGAGGTCTTCGCCGAGGAGCACGACCTGGCGCTGATCACCATCGCCGACCTGATCGCCTACCGCCGCCGCTTCGAGAAGCAGGTGGTGCGCGTCGCCGAGGCCCGCATCCCCACCGCGCTCGGCACGTTCCGCACCTTCGGCTACGACAGCACCATCGACGGCATCGAGCACCTGGCCCTGGTCTACGGCGAGATCGGCGACGGCGAGGACATCCTGGTGCGGGTGCACTCCGAATGCCTGACCGGCGATGTGCTCGGCTCGCTGCGCTGCGACTGCGGCCCGCAGCTGGACGCGGCGATGGCCAAGGTCGCCGAGGCCGGTCGCGGTGTGGTCCTCTACATGCGCGGCCACGAGGGCCGCGGCATCGGGCTGATCCACAAGCTGCAGGCCTACCAGTTGCAGGACGACGGCGCGGACACCGTGGACGCCAACGTCGCGTTGGGCATGCCGGTCGACAGCCGCGACTACGGGCAGGGTGCGCAGATCCTGTGCGACCTGGGCGTGAAGTCGATGCGGCTGCTCACCAACAACCCGGCCAAGCGCGTCGGGCTGGAGGGCTACGGGCTGCGGATCGTGGACCGCGTGCCGCTGCCGATCCGCCCGAACCCGGAAAACATCCGCTACCTGCGCACCAAGCGCGACCGGATGGGGCACGTGCTGGACAATCTCGACGATGGCGAGGACTCCTCGATCAATGGCGAGACTGGAGTTACGGCATGAGTGGCGACGGACGGCCGCGGATCAGCGTGCCGAAAGCGGGCGACCTGCGGTTGGGAATCGCCGCGATCCGCTGGCACGAGCGGCTCGTCGAGCAGATGCTCTCCCGCGCGCTGGCGGCGGCGAAGGAGGCGGGCATCGCCGAGCCGACCGTGGTGCGGGTGCCCGGCTCGATCGAGCTCCCGGTGGTCTGCCAGCAGCTGGCGCACCAGCACGACGCGGTGGTCGCGCTCGGCGCGGTGATCCGCGGCGGCACCCCGCACTTCGAGTACGTCTGCGACTCGGTCACCCAGGGCCTGACCCGGGTGGCGCTGGACGAGTCGACGGCCATCGGCAACGGCGTGCTGACCTGCGACACCATGCGGCAGGCCGAGGAGCGGGCCGGGTTCGACGACTCGGTGGAGGACAAGGGCTTCGAGGCGACCGCGGCGGCGCTGGAGACGGCACTGGTGCTGCGGGAGCTGCGCGGCTGGGACGGAGAGCGAGGATTCCTGTGAGTGCGCAGCGGGTGGAGGTCCGGCCGCGGAAGGTGCGGCGGGTGGCTATCCCGATCGCGGTTGCGCTGGTGCTGGTGTTCGCGGTCGCTGGCCTCCTGCTGCGGAACACCCCGACCGGCGTGTTCTTCTCGGCGTCCGATCAGGTGTCGATGGTGCTGCTGGGCGTGCTGCTGGGGGCCGGCGTGATGCTGCTGACCCGGCCCCGGTTGCGCGCCGACGCCGATGGGGTGGAGGTCCGCAACATCATCGGTACCCAGCGCTACTCGTGGCCGCTGGTGCAGGCCGTCAGCTTCCCGGACGGCGCCTCGTGGGCCCGGCTGGAGCTGCCGGAGGACGAATACGTGCCGATCATGGCGATCCAGGCCGCCGACGGCGAGCAGGCGATCACCGCGATGCGCCGGCTCCGCGAACTCCGCCGCCAGGCCGATTCCGCCGCCAACTGACGATCGGCTTCGAAAGCCGGCTGGCACTGCTCCCACACCGACAGCAGCCGCCGGTGCCCGGACAGCCGGTAGAACTGCTCTGCGAGCATGTCCTTTCGTGCGCGCCCCGGTCGCCCAGCGACCGCTGCACCAGGAAGCGGAAGCTCAAATCGACTCCTGGGGAACTGCTGTGTTCGTCCTGGGTGCCCGCCCTGGCGGATGATCCCCGGGGCACGTCGGCTCGGCGGCATCCAGAACACTGCCGCGAACATCGCCGGGATCATCTCGCCGCTCCTGAACGGCGTGCTCATCGGCCTGACCAGCTCGGTTGTGCTTCCGCTGCTGATCGCCGGGGGAGTGGCGCCGACCGGCTGCGGCCCGCGACTTACGAGGCGGCGATTTCGCGCGAAATCGCGCAGCACCGGTCGCGGGCCGCGGTCGTCAGCTGGCCGCGACCAGGTCGCAGACGAAGACCAGCGTCTCGCCGGGCTTGATGACGTTGCCGGCACCGCGCTCACCGTATGCGAGGTGCGGCGGGATGGTGAGCTTGCGGCGGCCGCCGACCTTCATGCCCTGCAGGCCCTTGTCCCAGCCCGCGATGACCTGGCCCTTGCCGAGCTGCACGCGCAGCGGCTGGCCGCGGTCCCAGCTCGCGTCGAACTCCGCGCCGGTGCTGTGCGAGACACCCACGTAGTGGACGTCCACCACGGTGCCTTCCACGGCCTGCTGGCCGTCGCCGACCGTGATGTCCTCGATCTGCAGGTCGGCCGGGGGGTTCCCGGTCGGCCGCTCGACCTTCGGCTTCTCGATGCTCACGTGCGTTCTCCTCGATCGATGGTGCGCAGCGTCTTGCAAGGCTGCCGGTGGATTCTCTCGAACAATCCCGAGCGGAGCGCACGCGCCCGACCCGAAGCCGCACCGATGCGCGGATGCGCCGAGCCCGGATCCCCGGTCGTCCGCCCTGGCGGGAGGCCCGCGAGCACGGCCGCTCGTCTCGTGATCATGGACTTCTGACGGCGACCGAAGGTTCGCCGGGTGGCGCATCCCCGGCGTTTTTCGCGGCGTGACGGGCAGAACCGACCCGTCACGCCGATCCTGCTTACGTTGCCGGAGGAGTCTGATTCCTGTGCTGGAAGATGCCGAATTCGAAGCCCTCGTCGCGGACCGGTTGGCCGGGCTGCCCGGGGTCCGGGCGGTGACCCTCGGGGGCTCGCGCGCCCAGGGAGTTCACCGCGCGGAAAGCGACTGGGACTTCGCGATCTACTACCGCGGCCGGTTCGAGCCGCAGGACCTGCGCGACGTCGGTTGGCCCGGGGAGGTCTCCGAACTGGGCGACTGGGGCGGCGGCGTGTTCAACGGCGGCGCATGGCTGCAGATCGAGGGGCGTCACGTCGACGTCCACTACCGCGACCTGGAGGTGGTGGAGCGCGAGCTCGCCGAGGCGCGGGCCGGCCGCTTCGAGTGGCAGCCGCTGATGTTCCACCTCGCCGGGATCCCCAGCTATCTGGTGGTCGCCGAGCTGGCCATAAACCGGGTGCTGCACGGGGAATTGCCGCGCCCGGAATACCCGGACGCGCTCCGCGAGGCCGCGCCGCCGGTCTGGTGGGGGCAGGCGGCCCTGGTGTTGGCCTACGCCCGCGCGAACCACGCGGCGCACGGTCGGCTCGCGGAGACGGCCGGGATGATCACGCAAGCCGCCTGCCAGGCGGCGCACGCGGTCCTCGCGGCCCGCGGCGAGTGGGTGACGAACGAGAAGCGCCTGCTGACCAGGGCGGGACTGCGCGACATCGACCGGGTCGTCGCCGGGCTGACCGCGGCATCGCTCGTCGAGGCGGTCGACAAGGCGCACGCCCTGTGCGACGCGGCGGTGGCCGCGGCCAGGTGAGCCGCTGCGCGGGCCCCCTGGAGTCTTGACGCTGGTTTTGTAACAGTGTTTTATAACGGCGTTGTGAGACTTCAGGGGGCTTCATGCAGGTGTTGTCGTTGAGCGCGCCCAGCCAGTGCATAGCGGGCGTCGTGCTGCTGACCATCGTGACCATCGAGTTCGGCGGCTGGTTCCTGACCAAGATCGTGCGCGGCCAGGTGCCGATGACCGAGTTCCAGCGCAACTTCGCCCGCGCCGGGCACGCGCACGCGGGCGTGCTCGTAACGCTCGCCCTGGTGTGCCTGGTGCTGGCGGACGCCACGCAGCTGACGGGCGCGCTCGGCTGGGTCGCCAGGCTCGGCGTGCCGGTTGCGGCGGTGCTGATGTCGGCGGGTTTCTTCGCGTCCTCGGCGGGCCGCGACGTGCACCGGCCGAACGCGCTGATCGCGCTGCTGTGGCTCGGCGCGCTGTCGCTGGCCGCCGGCGTCGTGACGCTCGGGATCGGCCTGCTGGTGACCTGAACCTGCCGCCATCCGCGGCGAAGACGGGCTGCATCACGTGACCCCCCAGTTTCGATTGAAACTGGGGGGTCGTGGGTGTGGTGTCCTGGTTTCGATTGAAACTGTGGGTCCCCGTTGTGGTGTCCCGGTTTCGATTGAAACTGGGGACTCAGCGGGGGCGGACCGCCGGGGCGGAGAGGGCGACGAAGATCGCGAGGACCGCCGGGACCGCGAGGCCGATGGTCAGGTCCGTCCAGCTGGAGATCAGGCCGATCACCACCGGACCCGCGAGCAGACCGCCGTAGCCGAGCGTGCTGACCTGCGCCAGATCCCGACCGCTGCGGTTGGGATCGCGATTGCCCGCCGCGTTGAACACCTGCGGGATGATGCACGACAGGCCGATGCCGAACAGGGCGAAGCCGATGATCGCCGCCACCGGGTGGTGCAGCAGCAGCGCACCGCCCAAGCCGACGCCCGCGACCGCGCCGCAGCCCCGCACCAGCACGACCGGCCCGAGCCGCGCGACCAGGAAGTCGCCGAGGAAGCGGAAGGTGGCCATCATCGCGGAGAAGACCGCGTAGCCGGTCGCCGCGACCGCCGGGCTCGTCAGCAGCACGTCGTGCAGGTACAGCGGCGACCAGTCCGCCATCGAGCCCTCGCCCAGCGAACAGAAGAACGCCAGCACGCCCAGGAACACGATCCCCGGCAAAATCCCGCGTTGCCGCACCGAACTGCTGGGAACGCGCTCCTCCGGCGGCAGCAGGCCGCGCCGCGCGATCACCGACACCACGCCCAGCGCGGCCGCGACGAGCGCGAAATGCGCGCCCACACCGATTTCCGCGTGCGCCGCGAGCGCGCCGGCTCCGGCGCCGAGCAGGCCGCCGACGCTGAACATCGCGTGGAAGGTGCTCACGATCGGTCGCCCGTATCGCCGCTGGACCTGCAGCGAGTGGGTGTTCATGGCCACGTCGACGGTCCCGTGCCCGGCGCCGAACACCAGCAGCCCGATCACCAGCACCGGCAGGCTTCCCGCGAAGCCGGGCAGCAGCATGCTCGCCGCCATCGCGATCCCCGCCGGGCCCAGCACCCGCGCGCTGCCGAGGCGGTCGGCCAGGTGCCCGACGATCTGCATCGCCAGCACCGAACCCGCCGCGACCGCGAACAGCGCCAGGGTCACCTGCGCGTCGTCGAGACCCAGGTCCTGCTTGATCGCCGGGATCCGCGCGGTCCAGGTGCCCAGCGACGCTCCGGTGATCACGAAGTAGGCCGTGACGGCCCAGCGGGCCTGCCGTGGGACCGTGACGGTCTCCTCAGTGGCCTCAGACAACGCGCACCTCCACGCCCGCCGCGGCTAGTTCCGCGCGCGCGTCCGCCGGGGCGGACCGGTCGGTGACGACCACGTCGAGATCGGTGATGGGGCAGACGAATCCCAGGCCGGTGCGGGCGAACTTCGCGCCGTGGCAGACCGCGACGACGCGCTGGGCGCCGGATACCGCGGCTTGCTTCACCGGCACCTCTTCGAGGTCGTGCGCGGTCAGGCCGTGCTTCGCGGACAGGCCGCAGACGCCGAGGATCGCGGTGTCCACCCGCAATGCGCGCAGCGAGGCCTCGGCGAGGTGGCCGGTGAACGACAGCTCGCCCGGCTTCGCCCGCCCGCCCGGCATCAGCAGGTCGACCTGCGGCGCGTTGCTCAGCGCGTTCGCCGAGTGCAGGTCGAGCGGGATCGCGGTGATCCGGCGGTGAACGAGCCGTTTGGCGACCTCCAGCGTTGTCGTGCCGGAGTCGATGATCACCGACTCGCAGTCCGCGATCAGCTCCTCGACGGCGGCGGCCAGCCGCTGCTTGAGCTCCGCCTCGTCGCGCTCGCGGACCGGGAACGGCGCGGAGTGCCCGCGCAGGAAGCTCACCGCGCCGCCACGGACCCGGCGCAGAACCCCCTGTTCGGCGAGTTGGTCGAGGTCGCGGCGGATGGTCATCTCTGACGACATGGTCGCCTCGGCCAGCTCCGCGACGGTCACCCGCTCCGCCTGCCGTAGCCGTTCGATGATCATCAACGTGCGTTCCGAACCTTCCACGTGTTTCATCGAACAAGATTCATGTTCAAATGGCAACCCTTCGCGCGTTCTGAACGTGCGAGCCCGGGGCCGTGCACTGCTCCGGGTGAGGGACAATGGACTCGATGGCGTGGAGACGTCGGGTAGGAGGAGATCGTGAGCGTGGCCCAGGAGCGCAACCTTCGGTTGGTGCGAGACGTCCCGTCCGAGCTCGGCGTGCGGCTCGGCGACATCAGACTGCGCAACCGCCTGGTGACCTCGTCCAGCCTGCTCGGCTACGGCGTGGCCAACACCAAGCTGGTGCCCTACGGCATGAGCCCGATCTCGCAGTTCGTGTCGCTGGCCCGGTTCGGCGCGGTCACCACCCGCACGGTCACCGTCGAACCCCGCGAGGGGCACTTCACCACCCGCGACGTGTGGCCGCTGCACGAGCTGCCGTCGCTGATCAAGCGCTACGGGCAGGCGCTGCGGCAGGTCGACGGCGGCTGGCTCAACGCCTTCGGCTGGTGCAACGTCGGCATCGACGCCTACCTGCGCGACTACTACCCGCGCACCCGCGAGCAGAACACCATCATCTCCGTCGGCGGCTTCTCCGCCGAGGAGTTCGTCACGCTGATCGACAAGCTCAACGCCGCGGTGCCGGTGGGCGAGATCGCCGCGGTCGAGTTCAACGTCTCCTGCCACAACGTCAACTTCGACTTCAACCAGATCATCGAATCGGTGCTGGCCGAGGCGGTGCCGCGCAGCAACCACCCGGTGATCCTGAAGCTGTCGCCGGACTACGACTACCTGGGCCACGCCCGGCTGGCCGCCCGGCACGGGGTGTCGGCGCTGACCGCGATCAACACCGTCAAGGGCCTGCGGCTGGACCCGAACACCGGGCAGCCGCTGCTGAAGAACGGCTTCGGCGGGCTTTCCGGCCGCGCGATCAAGCCGATCGGCCTGCGCGTGGTCAAGGAACTGCGCGACGCCGAGGTGACGCTGCCGATCATCGCCACCGGCGGCATCCGCAGCTTCGACGACTGCCGCGAGTACTTCTGGGCCGGCGCCGATGCGGTCAGCCTGGGCAGCGCCAGCTGGTTCGCCAGCTACCCGGGCTACGCCCTGTCCCCGCTGTACGCGGCCCGGATCCGGAACCTGCTGCGCCGCATCGAGAACTACACGCCCCCGGAGCGCTGACCGCCGCGTTGCTCGCATCGGGCGACTTTCGCCGCTGCAGCAACGGTGATCGGACGAATCTAGCCACAGGTGTGCGCGTGCTCGGTACGCTCGGTGATCTCGCAGTTATTGGGCGTAGCCGGGGAGGCGGCGCTTGGTGGAGACGGAATCAGCAGCGGAGCCTGAGTCACCGGCCCCGCCACCGCGACGCAGGTGGTGGCAGCGCCTTCTGCGCGGCCCGGCGTTCGTGGTCGTTGGGCTCGTCGCCGCGCTGACCGGGGTCGCCGCGCCCGCGCTGTGGAACACCGCGCGGGATGCGTCCCGGCCGCCCGTGCTGGTGTGGGCGAGCTCGGACGGCGGCCAACTGGACGATCACAGCTACGCGCTGCCCGAGGTGGTCCCGCGGCAGCAGGCGGCGGAAATCGGGATCCCGGAGCAGTTCCTGTCCGACTCGCCGGCGCTGCGGCGCAGCGTGAAGGTCCGCGTGCACGGCACCACCGTGACCATCGAGGGCGCTCGCTCCCGCGACGTGGTGATCACGAACATGCACGCCAGGATCCTCAGCCGCGAGCCGAACATCGACGGGACTCTGTTCTGCATCCCGCCGCAGGGCGGTCTCCCGGCCGAGAAGATCGGGTTCGACCTGGACGAATTCCGCCCGTTAGCACGGGTTCTCGACGGCGGGAAGCTCGGCGGGCCGTATTTCGCCGACCAGGCCCAGCAGCTCGCGGACGGCGAAACGGTCGTGTTCCAGGTCGAATCGCGCGCCGCCCGGGGCCATTACCGCTGGGTGATCGACGTCGACCTGGTCATCGACGGGAAGCCGCAGACCTACACCGCAAAGCCCGCCGACGGCGAGTTCGAGATGAGCGGCGTCAGCGACCACTACGGGTCGGTGTTCAACTGGAGCGGCCGGGACAGCTGGACCTTCCCGGACCCGGCGCAGAATCCCGCGGGCAACTGCGGATGAACGGCGCGAGGTACGGACTGCGGGTGCTGGCCCTCGTCGGCATCGTCGTGCTCGGCGTGGCGGCGGGGATCTGGTGGAGCTGGCCGAAAGACACCTCACCGCAACGCCATCAGGCACCGGAGCTTTCGTCGCGGCAGCTGGCCGAGTTGTTGCCCGCCGCAGGCGTTGGCCGCTTCCGGTCGCGGGAGGACGCCTTGGACCGGAACAGCTTCCTCGCGGCGGTGCAGGATTGCGCGCCGGTACCGGCCATCCAGCAGTTCCGCACGACGAGCACCGCCGGTTTCGCGAGCTACGTTCTCGACAGGGATACGCCCGTGCAGGTGGCGGTCGTCCGGGTGGACCGGGAGCGCGTGGCGCAGGTGCAGGACGCGCTGAGCTCGGCAGGCAACTGCCACCACCCGGCCGACGGCGGCGAACAGGCCTGGACGAAGATCGCGCGCCCGTGGTTCGGCGATGTGTCGGCGCTGTTCACCACCACCGACGTAACACCGGGCGAGCAGGACGTGTACGCGATCGGCGGTCCAGTGTGGACGTTCACGATGTCGGACGAGTGGTTGGTGGCGGTCGGCGCTTACACGGCCCCGCTGGAGACGGTTGCCGAGATCTACCCGCCGCTGCTGGAGAGGTTCGATCGGGAGGTGGGCACGCACTTCCTGCGGCCGGGCGAGTCGCGCGGCGGTTGCCGGCCTGCGAATCTCGTCATCCACGACCTGCCGCCGGGCGCGCTCAGCGATCAGGCGGTCATGGCGCTGCAAGGCATGCACGACATGGCCTGTCAGGACCGGGCCGACGAGGTGCGGTCGTTGATGTCGACACCGCTGGTCGTCGACGACGGCAGCACCGACGACGGAACGTCGGTGGACATCGGTGATCCCGGCGAGATCGCGCGAATCCTGGAGACCCGCGGGGTCTACCGCAACGGCGCGGTGCAGTACCGGCTCGGCGACTCCGCGCTGGTGTTCTCGACGTTGTCCTCCCCAGGCGCCAAGTTCCTCACCTGGGACGCCTACGTGCGCGACTGCGCAACGGCGATGCCTTCCGCGGCGCGGATGTGCGGCCCGGATCCCTACGGTCCACTCGGCGGGGCTGACTGGCGGCAGGTGCTGGCCGAACGGGGCTGCGACCCGGACCCCGGACTGCCCAAGCCGGTCCAGCACGCCCAGTTCCAGGACTTTACCGGCGACGGCCGTCCCGACGCGGTGCTCGTGGTCAGCTGCTCCCTGACCGGCGATGCCCAGTTGAACGCGGTGCAGGTCTACGACGGCGGCTCCCCGCCGGAATCGCCGCGCCTGATCCAGGAACTGCTGGGCGGCGATCCCGGTCCGGAGGGACGGGGCCTGCTCCCGGTGGCCGTGATGCTGGGCGGCGACGATCTCACCGCCGAATCATGGAGCTGGCGGGAATCCGACGACTACTATCGCCCGAGCCTCTTCGTCATCGACCAATTCCGCTGGCAGGGAGGCACTTTCGCGCCGATGTCACGGGAAGTCCAAGAGGTGCCGTGAATCCGCGAGCGTATCGGTGAAAACGCCCGTCCTGCCGCCACTCCGTGATAGAACGTGATCAGAACCATATTCGCTAACACTGGGGAGGAAACGTGTCCGGATACGGGGAATTCGGCAGCAGCCTGCGGGATCTGCCCAGGCTGCGGCAAACTCGGCGCGGCCGGGTGTCCAGCTGGGACCGCACCGGCGGCAACACCGACAACATGCGCGTCGAGCCGGGCGAGTGCAGGGAGCTGGCCGACATCGCCGGGCCGGGCGTGATCACCCACATCTGGTGCACCGTCGCCGTCGACCACGTGGGCAAACCGGCCGAGCTGGAAGGCGACTACCTGCGCCGACTCGTCCTGAAGATCACCTGGGACGACTCGCGGCACCCGGCCGTGCTGGTGCCGCTGGGGGACTTCTTCGGCATGGGGCACGGCCGCAGCGGCAACTTCGCGTCCGCGCCGCTGCAGATGAGCCCGCAGGACGGCAAGGGCTTCAACTGCTGGTTCGCGATGCCCTTCGCCGGGCGCGCCAGGTTCGAGCTGATCAGCGAGATGAGCGTCAAACCGGTGACGTTCTACTACTACATCGACTACGAGACCTACGGCGAGGCCGACCCGGAGCTGGGCTACTTCCATGCGCAGTGGCGGCGGCAGAACCCCACTGACGGCGTCGAGCAAGGCAACCAGAGCAACGAGGAATTCCTCTTCGGCGGCACCAACACCGACGGCGCGGGCAACTACGTGCTGCTGGAGGCCGAGGGGCGCGGGCACTATGTCGGAACGGTCCTCAACGTGCACAACCTCCGCCAGACCACCGACTGGAACTGGTACGGCGAGGGCGACGACATGTTCTTCATCGACGGCGAACCCTGGCCGCCGCGCCTGCACGGCACCGGCACCGAGGACTACTTCAACACCGCGTGGTGCCCGACCCAGCAATACCAGGCGCCCTACCACGGGCTGACCATCCCGGGCGGGCCGAACTGGAGCGGGCAGGTGTCCTACTACCGCTTCCACGTCGAAGACCCGGTGGTGTTCGGGAAGTCCATCAAGGTGACCATCGAGCACGGGCACGCCAACAAGCGCTCCGACGACGTCTCGTCGGTCGCCTACTGGTACCAGACGCTCCCGGCGCTACCGGTGACCCTCGCGCCAGTCGGTGACCGCCTCGTCCGCCCCTTGTAGAGACGGTTTCCGGACTCGTTCTGCGTGGCGGTGCGTGGCGGAACCGTAGAAGCGGTCTGGTCTGCGGGATCCCCGATTCGTGCCTGTCCAATGCGCGGCTTCGGCCAGGGGTGAAGGGCATCTTCGGCGACTCGGTTGCTCGAAGATGCCGTTCACCCCGAAAAGCTCGCTACACCGCGCAGCGGAGGGGGCCGCCGTTGTAGGCGATCGTGTCGGCGAACGCCGCCGCCATGTCGAGATCGGTGTCGTCGGCGTCGGCGTAGGCACGGTGCAGGTTGAGGACGATGCGTTCGCGGTCCGGCCACGCCGCGAACTCGCCGAGGTCGCAGCGCCGGGCCGCCTCCAGCGGCGAGAGGCCGTCGGTGCGGGCCTGGCGGGCCGTGTCCAGGACGAACCGGTAGTAGCGGGCGTGGTCCTCCAGCACCCGCGGGAACGACGGGCCGGGCACGATCGAGCCGTGGCCCGGCACCACCTTCGCCGCCGCGAACCCGGCCAGCCAGTCCAGCGACTTCAGCGCGCCCTCGACCGACCCCATGAACACCAGCGGCGTGACGCCGTGGAAGATCAGGTCGCCGGTGAACAGCACCGCGGCATCCGGCACCCACGCCACCACGTCGCCGGCTGTGTGCGCGGCGTACCCGGGGTGGTGCAGCTCGATCCGGCGGTCGCCGCTGTGCAAGGTCAGCGAATCCTCCAGCACCACCGTCGGCGCGCGGTGCTCGGCGATGCCCCACTCCGGCACCGGTTCCCACACCGGCGGCAGATCCGTGAGCAGCGTGTCCGACAGGATGCCCGCGCGGGTCGCGGAGTGTCCGATGAGGACAGTCGAATCGGGTAGCAGGGCGTTGCCGTGCGTGTGGTCGCCGTGCAGGTGGGTGTTCACCGCGAACCGGATCGGCGCGTCCCCGCCTGCGGCGCGCACCGCGTCCAGGAACCGGCGGGTGCGCTGCGCGGTCGCGCAGGTGTCGACCAGCACGATGCTGTCGTCGCCGAGCACCGCCCCGGCGTTGTTGATCCACCACGAGCCGTCTGGCTGGACCCACGCGTGCACACCAGGGCTGACCTCGGACAGCATCGCGCGGTCGGGGTGGGCGTTCTCGTCGTTCACGGCTGACCTCCCGGCAAGGTGCGGATCCCGGCTTAGAGCGATCATCGAAAGCCCCACCTAGTGTGCCCTGCCGGGCGCCCGCGGTGAACGGCGCACCGAGATCCGGGCAGTCGGCTGGGTTACGAGATCCTGTACGTATCGGGGCGTCCAGACTCCCGCCGGGCACCCACCTGCCGCACTTCTTCCTTGGCTTCTTTACCTGCTGTATCTGGTGGCTGGTTTGGCCGATTCTAGCGATCCTGGCGGACCAAGAAAACCAGGCTTACCTTAAGTGGTACTCGGAAGCTAGGTATCGATACCAGGTCGCCTTGGTTGACTGGCAACGACGGAACGGGATTATCCCTTAATGTAAGCTGTCGCTGTTCTGGGACAGCGCCAAGCATCACCGGTACATTCGAACTGTCAGCGAACAAAAGAACCCCCACCCAGCTTCGGCTGGAGGGGTCTTTTTTGTTTCAGGGTCACATCATTCCGACGACCACGGCCTTAGCAACGTCCTTCGCTGCCTTGTCGATCTCTGCTCCCCATTCGGCAGGTGTCTCGGCTCGTGATCCAGCTGACTGCACCATTCGAGCATCTTCGCCAGCACAGGTCCGGAATCCACCGGGAACGGCGCGCCGCCCCTCAGCAGGGTCATAGCCCGCTGTTCATCCTCGCGAGGGGTTCCTTGTTCAGGCACCAGGCACCTGGCCACGTCAAGGACTGACATGTAGGCATGCAGCCAGTTCTTAGGTAGGTGAGGTCCGACCTGCATGGTGCTAACCGAGTCAACCAGGTTCGCCAATACGGGTGACGCGTCTGCCGGGAGCCTCGCTCCGGTGCGCAAAGCCCTGATTGCGCGGTCTGTGTCATCACCAGCGGGCACGACAGAACCCCCATCTCGTAGTCTCTTCAGATGACCTCGCCTAGATGCGAGCCTAGTACGCTGTGCCCCCTGCGCACTCGCCGCCACCCGGTACCTGCGCATCCGCGCTCGAATTCGTTCAGCTAACTGATGATCTACCGTTGACCACCGGCGAACGTATAAATTCCGTAGTCGATCCTCTGCCGGGAATCGATCGTCCGGATATGGAGCGACGAGAGAGCCATCAGGCCACCTCATCGTATCCATACCGTTCCTTAGGAAGATTGTTTCAAGACGTGCACGTGGGGAAGCTGAACCACTCAATCTCAGTGGCTTTCCTCATCTTGGCCTTCTTGCCGCAAATCGATATCGCGCTCTTATCGCCGTCCCATCGACGTCCGTCGAAAGCGTGCCGTGTTCCGCCGTAGCGCTCTTTGGGGTTTGCGATTGGCAGCCAGTAGCGCCGCTCCGTTATGGCTGTTGCCATGTCGCAAGCTCCGCACCAATCGGACAGGTTCGGATTACGTACAGCCGACGGTCCTCGTCTAGACAGTGGACGTTGCTGCACCTGGATGAACCGAGCGCGACGTTCGTCTATCTCGAAGGTCTAACGAGTGCTGACTACCTTGACAAACCGGGCGTTCTCGTCGTTCACGGCTGACCTCCCGGCAAGGTGCGGATCCCGGCTAAGTGCGATCATCGACAGACCCACCCAGTGTGCCCTGCCGGGCCGCCCGAAGTGAGCGGCGCACCGAGATCCGGGCAGCCGGCCCGCGCACGTAGGGTGGAGGCGTGGCCGATCCGTCCACCTACCGACCAGCACCAGGCACGATCCCGGACGCCCCCGGCGTGTACCGGTTCCACGATGCCGACGGCCGAGTGATCTACGTCGGCAAGGCGAAAAGCCTGCGCGGCAGGCTCTCGTCGTACTTCGCCGACCTCGCTGGGCTGCACCCTAGGACCCGGCAGATGGTCACCACGGCCACCGGCGTGCGGTGGACCGTCGTCGGCACCGAGGTCGAGGCGTTGCAACTGGAGTACTCCTGGATCAAGGAGTACGACCCGAGGTTCAACGTCCGCTACCGCGACGACAAGTCGTATCCGGTGCTGGCTGTGACCCTGCACGAGGAGTTCCCGCGGCTGCACGTCTACCGCGGCCCGCGCCGCAAGGGCGTCCGCTACTTCGGCCCATACGCGCACGCGTGGGCGATCCGCGAGACGCTCGACCTGCTGCTGCGGGTGTTCCCAGCGCGCACCTGCTCCGGCGGGGTGTTCAAGCGGCACTCGCAGATCGGCCGCCCCTGCCTGCTCGGCTACATCGGCAAGTGCTCGGCGCCGTGCGTCGGCCGGGTTTCCGCCGACGAGCACCGGTCAATCGTCGGGGACTTCTGCGACTTCCTTGCCGGGCACACCGACCAGCTGATGCGCAAGCTGGACAAGGAGATGCAGGCGGCGTCCGCGGAGCTGGAGTTCGAGCGCGCCGCCCGGCTGCGCGACGACCTGGAGGCCCTGCGGCGTGCGATGGAGAAGCAGGCGGTGGTCCTCGGCGACGGCACCGACGCCGACGTGGTGGCCTTCGCCGAGGACGAGCTCGCCGCCGCCGTGCAGGTCTTCCACATCCGCGGGGGCCGGGTGCGCGGCCAGCGCGGCTGGGTCATCGACAAGGTCGCCAACGCTGATGGCACGGAGACCGACACCTCAGAACTCACCTCGCAGTTCCTCACTCAGTTCTACGGCGAACAGGCATCGCTGGCCGACCAGGCCGACGCCGGGGGCAGCCCGGTGCCGCGCGAGGTGCTGGTGCCGCAGCTGCCCGACGACGCGGACGCGATCGCCGGTTGGCTCAGCGAGCTGCGCGGCAGCCGCGTCAGCCTCCGGGTGCCGCAGCGCGGTGACAAGCGGGCGTTGATGGAGACCGTCGAGCGCAACGCCAAGGAGGCGTTCCTGCAGTACAAGCTGCGCCGCGCCGGCGACCTGACCGCCCGCTCGGCGGCGCTGCAGGAGCTCCAGGAGGCGCTGGCGCTGGACACCGCGCCGCTGCGGATCGAGTGCATCGACGTCAGCCACGTGCAGGGCAGCGATGTGGTGGCGTCGCTGGTGGTGTTCGAGGACGGCGTCCCGCGCAAGTCCGAGTACCGCCGCTTCGAGGTCCGGGAGGGTGCCGAGGGCGGCGACGTCGGCTCCATCGACGAGGTGGTGCGCCGCCGCTTCCACCGCTACCTCAGCGAAACGGCCAAGGCCGAGACCCCGGCTGAGCAGACCGGATCGGGGCCTGTCGGCGCGGCGATCGACCCGGATACCGGCCGCCCGCGCAAGTTCGCCTACCCGCCGAACCTGCTGGTGATCGACGGCGGCGCGCCGCAGGCCAACGCCGCCGCCGACGCGCTGACGGAGCTGGGCATTACCGACGTCGCGGTCATCGGGCTGGCCAAGCGGCTGGAGGAGGTCTGGCTGCCCGCCGACCCTGACCCGGTGATCCTGCCCCGCACCAGCGAGGCGCTCTACCTGCTGCAACGGGTCCGCGACGAGGCGCACCGCTTCGCCATCAGCTACCACCGCAAGAAGCGCGCCAAGCGCATGACAAGCTCCACATTGGACGCGATTCCGGGACTGGGCGAAACCCGCCGCACGGCGCTGCTCAAGCACTTCGGTTCGGTGCGCAAACTGCGCCAGGCCGAGGTCGAGGAGATCGCCGTGGTCCCGGGGATCGGCCGCCGCACCGCCGAGACCGTGCACTCGGCGCTGGCGGCCGACGCGGAAACCGGGCGACGCCCGGTGCCGGACGACCGGGCAGCGCCCGGCGCCGACAACGCTGAAGGGGAGAGCAGTGACTGAGGAGCAGTCGGGCATCGAGGTCGCCGTCGTCAGCGGCCTTTCTGGTGCGGGGCGCAGCACCGCGGCCAAATGCCTGGAGGACCTGGGCTGGTTCGTGGTGGACAACCTGCCGCCGGAACTGATCGCGACGATGGTGGAGCTTGGGGCGCGCTCCAGCGGCGCGGTCACCCGCGTCGCGGTCGTGATGGACGTGCGCAGCCGGGCGTTCACCGAGGACCTGGGGGCGGTGATCAAAGACTTGGACGCCCGCGGCTACAAGCCGAAGGTGCTGTTCCTGGAGGCCACCGACGAGGTGCTGATCCGCCGGTTCGAGCAGGTGCGGCGCGGCCACCCGCTGCAGGGCGAGGGCCGGCTGGCCGACGGGATCGCCGCGGAGCGGTCGCTGCTGTCCAAGTTGCGCTCCGAGGCGGACCTGGTGCTGGACACCACGAGCCTGTCGGTGCACCAGCTGCGGTCCAAGATCGAGGACGCCTTCGGCACCGAGGCCAGCACCCGCACCCGGCTGACCGTGCTGTCCTTCGGCTACAAGTACGGGCTGCCGATGGACGCCGACCTGGTGATGGACTGCCGGTTCCTGCCGAACCCGTTCTGGATCCCGGAGCTGCGCGAGTTCAACGGCCTCGACGACGAGGTCCGCAACTACGTGCTCGGCCAGGAGGGCGCGGAGGAGTTCCTGCAGAGCTACCAGCAGCTGCTGCGGCTGGTCGGGGCCGGCTACCACCGGGAGGGCAAGCGGTACCTGACCTTGGCGCTTGGTTGCACCGGCGGCAAGCACCGCAGCGTGGCGCTGGCCGAGGAACTGGCCCGCCGCTTGGCCGAGGACGACGGGATGATGGTCAAGACGGTGCACCGGGACCTGGGGCGCGAGTGAGCGCCCCGCTGCGCGCGGTCGCGCTGGGCGGCGGGCATGGCCTGCAGGCGACGCTGTCGGCGCTGAGCCGCATCACCTCCGACGTGACGGCCGTGGTGACGGTCGCCGACGACGGCGGGTCGTCCGGCCGGCTGCGCCGCGAGCTGGGCATGCTGCCGCCCGGCGACCTGCGCAAGGCGCTCGCCGCGCTCGCCGACACCGACGCCGACGGGCAGCTGTGGTCGACGGTGTTCGAGCACCGCTTCGGCGGCAGCGGGGCCCTCGCCGGGCACGCGGTCGGCAACCTGGTGCTGGCCGGGCTGCTGGAAGTGCTCGGCGATCCGGTCGAGGTGCTCGACCACGCCGGCCGGCTGCTCGGCGTGCGGGGCCGGGTGCTGCCGATGTCGACGGTGCCGCTGGACATGGCCGCCGACGTCGTCGGGCTGGACTCGGACCCGGAAGCGGTACGCACGATCCGGGGGCAGGTAGCGATCGCCAGTACGCCCGGACGGGTGAAACAGGTCCGATTGCACGCGAACGGCAACGAGGAACCGGCGGCCTGCCCGCAGGCCGTTCGGGCGGTGCTGGAAGCCGATCTGGTGCTGCTTGGCCCCGGCTCCTGGTTCACCAGCGTGCTGCCGCACCTGCTGGTCCCGGAGTTGCACGAGGCGTTGGTGACCACTCCCGCGCGCCGCGTGGTGGTGCTCAACCTCGTCCCACAACCGGGGGAGACGGCGGGCTTCTCACCCGAACAACACCTCGACGTACTCTCGCACCACGCACCCCGGCTGCGGGTCGACGCGGTGTTGGCAGACGCAGACTCGGCGCCAACCCCGGATCGTCTCCGCGCTGCGGCGGCCGGAATGGGTGCGCAGACTCTGCTGGACAAGATCGCCGCGCCCGCCGTGCCGGGACGGCACGACCCGGGGGCGCTCGCGGCCAGCCTGCGCGCCGCACTTGAGAGGAGGACGGACCGGTGGCGATGACCGCAGCGGTCAAGGACGAGTTGAGCCGGTTGTCGGTGACGAAGACGTGCTGCCGACGGGCTGAGGTTTCCTCGTTGCTGCGCTTCGCCGGCGGGCTGCACATCGTCGCCGGCCGGGTGGTGATCGAGGCCGAGCTGGACAGCGGCTCCACGGCGCGCCGGCTCCGCAAGGAGGTCCACGAGCTGTTCGGGCACACCTCCGACGTGCACGTGATCACCTCCGGCGGGCTGCGCAAGGGCACCCGGTACGTGGTGCGGGTGGTCAAGGACGGGGAGGGCCTGGCCCGGCAGACCGGTCTGCTCGACCCGCGCGGACGCCCGGTGCGGGGCCTGCCCGCGCACGTCGTCTCCGGCGGCGCCTGCGACTCCGAAGCGGCGTGGCGCGGCGCCTTCCTCGCGCACGGCTCGCTGACCGAGCCGGGCCGGTCCTCGTCGATGGAGGTCACCTGCCCCGGGCCGGAGGCGGCGCTGGCGCTGGTCGGTGCCGCGCGGCGGATCGGCGTGGCGGCGAAGTCGCGCGAGGTGCGCGGCGCGGACCGGGTGGTGGTCCGCGACGGCGACGCGATCGGCGCGATGCTGACCCGGCTCGGTGCGCACTCCTGCGTGCTGGCGTGGGAGGAGCGCCGGATGCGCCGTGAGGTGCGGGCGACGGCCAACCGGCTGGCGAACTTCGACGACGCCAACCTGCGCCGCTCGGCGCGCGCCGCGGTCGCCGCGGCCGCGCGGGTCGAGCGGGCGCTGGAGCTGCTGGGCCCGACGGCTCCGGACCACCTGACGGTTGCGGGCCGGCTGCGGCTGGCGCACCGGCAGGCATCGCTGGAGGAGCTCGGCCAGCTGGCGGACCCGCCGATGACCAAGGACGCGGTGGCCGGCCGGATCCGCCGGCTGCTGGCGATGGCCGACAAGCGCGCCCGGGAACTGGGTGTTCCGGACACCGAATCCGCGGTGACGGCCGAGATGCTGGAGGCGGAGGCCTGACCTCCGCGATTTCAATGGAAATCGGACCTTCGGCGACGGTCACAAGATCGAAGATCTGGCCGGTCCGCGGCGCGTTCACCTGCACTGATGTGGATGTTGTCGCCGTTCGTTGAGGGCCTGCTGCGGCTGCTGGGAGGCATCGCGGTTCCGGAGGGTCAGGTCGCTCGCCCGCCCGCGTGCGACGGCCCCGCTGGCAGATAGGGTGATGTCGAGACCATCAACCTCACCCGCCGCGTCGCCGGCCGGGTCAGTCACGAGGAGAGATCGGCGTGACCGTTCGCGTAGGTATCAACGGCTTCGGTCGGATCGGGCGGAATTTCTGGCGGGCCGCGACCGCCAGTGAGCACGACATCGAGATCGTGGCCGCCAACGACCTGGGCGATGTCGCGACTATGGCCCACCTGCTCAAGTACGACAGCATCCTCGGCCGCCTCGACCAGGAGGTGAAGGTCACCGGTGAGGGCATCGAGGTGGGCGGCAAGCTCATCAAGATCCTCGCCGAGCGCGACCCGGGCAAGCTGCCGTGGGGCGACCTGGGCGTCGACGTCGTCGTGGAGTCCACCGGCTTCTTCACCAACGCCGCGGACGCCCGCAAGCACGTGGACGAGGGTGGCGCGAAGAAGGTCATCATCTCCGCCCCGGCCAAGGGCGAGGACCTGACCGTGGTGCTGGGCGTCAACGACGAGAAGTACGACGGCTCGCAGACCATCATCTCCAACGCCTCCTGCACCACCAACTGCCTCGCCCCGATGGTGAAGGTGCTCAACGACACCTTCGGTATCGAGCAGGGTCTGATGACCACGGTTCACGCCTACACCGCGGACCAGAACCTGCAGGACGGACCGCACAAGGACCTGCGCCGCGCCCGCGCCGCCGCGGTCAACGTGGTGCCGACCAGCACCGGTGCGGCCAAGGCCATCGGCCTGGTGCTGCCGGAGCTCAACGGCAAGCTGGACGGCTACGCGATGCGCGTGCCGGTGCCGACCGGTTCGGTCACCGACCTGACCGCGACCGTGCAGAAGGACGTCTCGGTCGACTCGGTCAACGAGGCGTTCAAGACGGCTGCCGCCGACGGCAAGCTCAAGGGCATCCTCAAGTACAACGAGGACCCGATCGTCTCCAGCGACATCGTCACCGACCCGCACTCGACGATCTTCGACGCGCCGCTGACCAAGGTCATCGGCAACCAGGTCAAGATCGTCGGCTGGTACGACAACGAGTGGGGCTACTCCAACCGCCTCGCCGACCTCGTCGCCCTGGTCGCCAAGAAGCTCTCCTGAGAGTTTCCTGCTCGTTTTGCGTAGCGGTGCAGGTAGCGGAACCTCAAGAGCTTTCCCGGCTCCGGGATCCCCGACACACGTATGACCAATACGTCGCGTCGGGGCTGTCCTCGTGACAAAGCTTCTGAGAACCCGCGGCGGTGCCAGTTGCGTAGGTGGGCTAAGCGGCTTCGCCGCTTGCAAGGGCCAGTCTCTGAAGGCCCGCACGAGCCGTTCGACAGACCCCGGCTGGTGCGGGCCTTTCCCATAACTGCGTAGGAGCAGACGTGAAGAACCTTGACGATCTGCTGTCCGAGGGCGTTCGGGGTCGGCGTGTTCTGGTGCGCGCCGACCTGAACGTGCCGCTGGACGGCGAGAAGATCACCGACGACGGCCGGGTGCGCGCCTCCCTGCCGACCGTCCGGAAGTTGACCGAGGCCGGTGCCCAGGTCGTGCTCACCGCGCACCTCGGGCGCCCGAAGGGCGAACCGGACCCCAAGTTCTCCCTGGCTCCGGTCGCGCGGCGGCTCGGCGAGCTGCTAGGTGCCGGCGTCGCGCTGGCCACCGACCTGGTGGGCGACTCGGCGCAGTCCGTGGTCGCGGGCCTGACCGACGGATCGGTCGCACTGCTGGAGAACGTCCGCTTCGACGCCCGCGAGACCAGCAAGGACGACGCCGAGCGCGGCGCGCTGGCCGATGAGCTGGCCGCGCTGGTCGGCCCGAACGCCGCCTTCGTCTCCGACGGCTTCGGCGTGGTGCACCGCAAGCAGGCGTCGGTCTACGACGTCGCCAAGCGGCTGCCCGCCTACGCCGGTGGCCTGGTGCTCGCCGAGGTCGAGGTGCTGCGCACCCTGACCGGCGAGCCCAAGCGCCCGTACGTCGTGGTGCTCGGCGGCTCGAAGGTCTCCGACAAGCTCGGTGTCATCAAGGCGCTGCTGCCGAAGGTCGACAAGCTGCTCATCGGCGGCGGCATGGCGTACACGTTCCTGGCCGCGCAGGGCCACAACGTCGGCAACTCGCTGCTGCAGGGGGACCAGATCGAGTCCACCAAGCAGCTGCTCGCCGACCACGGCGACAAGCTGGTGCTGCCGCTGGACGTGGTGGCCGCCGACCGCTTCGCCGCGGACGCGGAGAAGCAGGTCGTGGCCGCCGACGCGATCCCGGCCGACTGGATGGGCCTGGACATCGGGCCGCGCAGCGTCGAGCTGTTCGCCGGGATCCTCCGCGACTCCGCCACGGTGTTCTGGAACGGCCCGGCCGGGGTGTTCGAGTTCCCGGCGTTCGCCGACGGCACCCGAGGTGTCGCGCAGGCCATCGTGGACTCCGACGCGTTCAGCGTCGTCGGCGGCGGCGACTCGGCCGCCGCGGTGCGAACCCTCGGACTGCCCGAGGACGGCTTCTCGCACATCTCCACCGGCGGCGGTGCGTCGCTGGAATACCTGGAAGGCAAGGAACTGCCCGGAGTGGCCGTCCTGGAAGGTGAGCGCTGAACATGGCCAGGCAGCCACTGATCGCCGGCAACTGGAAGATGAACCTGAACCACCTGGAGGCGATCGCCCTGGTGCAGAAGGTCGCCTTCGCGTTGCCGGAGAAGTACTTCGCCAAGGTCGAGGTGGCGGTGCTCCCGCCGTTCACCGACATCCGCAGCGTGCAGACCCTCATCGACGGCGACAAGCTGCTGCTCAAGCACGGCGCGCAGGACATCTCCGAACACGAGTCCGGGGCCTACACCGGTGACGTGTCCGGGCCGATGCTGGCCAAGCTGGGTTGCAGCTACGTGGTGGTCGGCCACTCGGAGCGCCGCGAGTACCACGGCGAGACCGACGAACTGGTCGGCAAGAAGGTGCGCGCCACCCTCAAACACGGCATGTCGCCGATCCTGTGTGTCGGCGAGCAGCTGGACGTGCGCGAGTCCGGCGGCCACGTCGAGCACTGCGCCACGCAGCTGATCAACGCGCTCAAGGGCCTCAAAGCCGAGCAGGTAAGCCGGGTCGTGGTGGCCTATGAGCCGGTGTGGGCGATCGGCACCGGCAAGGTCGCCACCGCCGCGGACGCGCAGGAGGTCTGCGGATCGCTGCGGGCGGCGTTGGCGGAGAAGTACGGCAAGGAGATCGCCGACGAGGTTCGGGTGCTCTACGGTGGCTCGGTGAAGTCGAGCAACATCGGCGACCTGATCGGCCAGGCGGACGTGGACGGCGCACTGGTCGGTGGCGCGAGCCTCAACGGCGACGAGTTCGCCAAGCTCTCCGCGATGGCGGCCGGCGGCCCGCTGCCGTGACGTTCTGGGCGTGGGGTCCCCTCGGCCAGGCGAGTTGGTGGAGGGCGACCCGCACGCCTCGCCCGATCGGCGTGGTGTTCACCCCCTGGGATCCGCCGGGCGGAGCAGTGTGAGACGGTCCTGGAAGCAAACGGGTGGACGGTGGTCAACTCGCTGTTGGTGGCCCGGTACGCTTGGTTGCGGACCGCTGTGCGAACGAGGACGTGATGACTCTTTTCCTGCAGATCATGTTGATCGTGACGAGTGTGCTGCTGGTACTGCTGGTGCTGCTGCACCGGGCCAAGGGCGGCGGTCTCTCCTCGCTGTTCGGCGGCGGTATGCAGTCCAACCTGGCCGGTTCCAGTGTGGCGGAGAAGAACCTCGACCGGATGACGTTGTTCGTCATGGCGCTGTGGGTCATCTCCATCATCGGGGTCGGCCTGTTGATCAAGATCGGTTGATCGACCCGGCTCCCAGCCGGTCGACGACCTCGGGCCGCTTGGTGGGTGAGGATGGATGACTGGTGGTAACGCCATTCGCGGCACTCGTGTGGGCTCGGGCCCCACGGTAGGCGAGTCGGAGCGGGGGGAAGCCGCGCCGCGCAAACGGGTCGACTATTGGTGCGCCAACGCGCACCACAGCCGGCCGTCGTTCGCGATGGACGCCGAGGTGCCGGAGGAATGGGACTGCCCGCGCTGCGGACTGCCGGCGGGCTTGGACCAGGAGAAACCGCCCGAGGCGCGGCGAAACGAGCCGTACAAGAGCCACCTGGCGTACGTGAAGGAGCGGCGCAGCGATGCCGACGGGATGGCCATCCTGGAGGAAGCGCTGACCAAGCTCCGCGAACGCAAGGGCCGCTGAATCAACTGACCGGGCCGGGTGGGCGAGAAATCGCCCGCCCGGCCCGGTTGCTGTCCGGGGTCAGTCGACGTCGATCTCGTCGACCGCGCGGATTCGCAGAAGAAAATTCGCCGGACGTGTCGATTTCCGGGGTGCTCGTTCGATGCGTTGGTGAGCGGCCGGAGAGACCGGGCGCCACCGACGAGGGAGTGACCCGCGATGCGATTCCTGATGATCGTCAAGGCCAACGAGGACAGCGAAGCCGGCGTGATGCCCGACCAGGAGATCATCAAGGCGATGACCGACTACAACGAGGAGCTGGTCAAGGCCGGCGTGCTGCTGGCGGCCGAGGGGCTGCACCCCAGCGCGAAGGGGTTCCGCACCCAGATCGCCACCGGCGGCGGCCGGACCGTCGTGGACGGTCCGTTCGCCGAGACCAAGGAGCTGATCGCCGGGTTCTGGCTGCTCCAGGTCCGGTCCCGGGACGAAATGCTGGAGTGGGCCAAGCGCTGCCCGGCGCCGGTCGAGGTGCGGCAGGTCTACGCCGCCGAGGACTTCGCGGCGGACGTGCTGACGCCCGAGGAGGCCGAGCGCGAGCGCCAGCTGCGCGAGGAGGCGCGCAGGCAGGGCGGCATCGGCTGACGCACTTGCTCTCCTGGGGGTCGGCAAGCTGAGATGGCGCGGTGACAGGTTCCGAAGCGCACCGCGCCATCGAGGCAGTCTGGCGGATCGAGGCGGCCCGGCTCATCGCGGGTCTTGCGCGGCTCGTGCAGGACGTCGGCCTGGCCGAAGAACTCGCGCAGGACGCGCTGGTCATCGCCCTGGAGAAATGGCCGGACACCGGTGTTCCGCCGAATCCGGGAGCTTGGCTGATGTCCACCGCCAAGCACCGCGCCATCGACCAGCTGCGCCGCAACCAGCGCCTGGAGCGCAAGCAGGGCGAACTCGGCCGCGAGCTCGAACACGCCCGGCCCGTCGAGATCGACGTTGACACCGGTCCGGACTTCGGCGACGACCTGCTGCGCCTGGTGTTCACGGCGTGCCATCCGGTGCTGTCCACCGAGGCGCGCGTGGCGTTGGCGCTGCGCGTGCTGTGCGGGTTGACGACCAAAGAGATCGCCCGCGCGTTCCTGGTGCCGGAGGCGACCATCGCCCAGCGCATCGTGCGGGCCAAGAAAACCTTGGCGAAAAAGAAGATTCCGTTCGAAGCACCGAGCGGCGACGAACTGGCGGCCCGCCTCCCGTCGGTGCTGGAGGTCGTCTACCTCGTCTTCAACGAGGGCTATACCGTGACCGCGGGCGACGACTGGATGCGGACCGAGCTGTGCGAGGACGCGCTGCGGCTAGGGCGCATCGTGGCCGGGCTCGTGCCGGACGAACCTGAGGTGCACGGACTGGTGGCGCTGCTGGAAATCCAGGCGTCCCGCGCCGCGGCGCGCGTCGGGCCGTCGGGCGAGCCGGTGCTGCTGCTGGAACAGGACCGCTCCCGGTGGGACCGGCTGCTGATCAGGCGTGGGCTGGCGTCGCTCGCCCGGGTCGACGAACTGGGCGGCGCGCCCGGTCCGTACGCGTTGCAGGCCGCGATCGCCGCTTGCCACGCGCGGGCGCGGACTCCGGGGGAGACCGATTGGGCGCGCATCGCGGCGCTCTACGAGGCGTTGTCCGAGGTGTCGCCGTCGCCGGTGGTGGAACTGAACCGGGCGGTGGCGGTGTCGATGGCGTTCGGTCCCGAGCACGGCCTGCACCTGGTCGACCAGCTGGCCGCCGAAGGATCGCTGCAGGGCTACCACCTGCTGCCCAGCGTCCGCGGCGATCTGCTCGCCAAGCTCGGTCGGCGGGACGAGGCCCGCGTCGAGTTCGAACGAGCCGCAGACCTCGCCACCAACTCCCGCGAACGAACGCTGCTCCTCGAACGCGCCCGATCTCGCGCTTGATGCGCAGTTTCAATTGAAACTGCGCATCAAGCGCGCGGCGGGGTGTGGCATTCATCGCGGCGCTGGGCGAGGCCCGGCTACTGGTGGGTACGCTCGCCGTCCACGTAGCGGTGACCGGGAGGACTCATGGCTCAGGCGACGGCTGATCTGGCGGACCGGGAAGGCCCAGAGGTGCGCAGCTGCGACGTGCAGTTCCGCAACTTCGGCGGGCGCGCGGCGTTCGAAGGCCGGGTCCGTACGGTTACCTGCTTCCAGGACAACGCGCTGCTCAAGAAGGTCCTGTCCGAGCCGGGCGACGGCCAGGTGCTGGTGATCGACGGCCGCGGCTCGTTGCACACCGCGCTGATCGGCGACGTGATCGCCGAGATCGGCCGATCCAGCGGTTGGAGCGGGGTCATCATCAACGGCGCGGTGCGGGACTCGGCGGTGCTGGCCGGGATGGACTTCGGCGTCAAGGCGTTGGGCACCAATCCGCGCAAGAGCACCAAGACCGGTGAGGGCACCGTCGACGAGGTGGTCGAGCTCGGCGGAATCCGGTTCGTCCCCGGCGAATACGTGGTGTCCGATCAGGACGGTGTCGTGGTGATCACCGAGCCGTAGCGCCTGCCGGGACGCGAGTCGTGGCCGGCCGGGGCGGCTGGGCGCGAAGTCCGCTCCGACCGGTTGATGACGGTGTGTCACGAGATGCCCGATTGGGTTGGTTGGCGCAAATCGGCGCCGCGTCGCGGGCTACCAGGTCTGCGCGGCCGGTGTCTCCAGGCGCGCGGCGCCCTCGTCAGGTTCACCCGTCGATTTATCGCATCGTTATTTCGGCGAGGTTCGCGCGTTACGATCATTCCCGAAATTTGTTCCGGAAATCGATCCGACATCGGGTGCCTGCTCCTATTGAGCTAATGTCCGGTTGCACCCATTTGTGATTTGTTTTCTACCGTCCCGTTCTAATAATCTCCGTGGCGAGATGGCGGGGGCGCTGAGCTGGGACGGAGGAAGCAATACGTCACCGAACGCGGGTCGTTCGACCCGTTCTTCCGGCTGCTCCCGTCGTCCGCCGCAGAATGCTCCAGTGATACGAACGGGAGAAAAGTTGAACTACGGAACCGCGCTTCGCGGGGAAATCCTGTCCGACCAGATCACCCCGCTAATCGGTGTCTACGACATGTTCTCGGCCTCGATTTCCGCCAAGCACTATTCCGGGATGTTCATTTCCGGTTTCGGCTTTGCCGCCTCTCATTACGGATTGCCCGACATCGGATTCATCGCGTGGCCGGACATCGTCGGTTTCGTGCAGCGCCTGCGGCTCGCCTTCCCGCAGCAGCACCTCCTGGTGGACATCGACGACGGTTACGTCGACCCCGAGGTGGCCTGCCACGTGATCGAGCAGCTGGAACTGATCGGTGCCTCCGGCGTGATCCTGGAGGACCAGAAGCGGCCCCGCCGGTGCGGCCACGTCGACGGCAAGCAGGTGCTCCCGCTGGAGGAGTACCTCGACAAGCTCGAACTCGTCCTCGCCACCAGGCGCGACCTCGTGGTGGTCGCCCGCACGGACGCCACCGAGGAGAAGGAGATCCTGCGGCGCGCCGAGGCCCTCTCCGAGACCGACGCGGACGTGCTGCTGGTGGACGGGGTGCGCAGCATCGAGTGGATCGAGAAGGTACGCAAGGTCATCGGCGACAAGCCGTTGCTGTTCAACCAGATCGCGGGCGGGAAGTCGCCGCGCGTGTCGCTACCGGAACTGCAGGACCTCGGGGTCGACGTCGCGATCTACAGCACCCCGTGCCTGTTCGCCGCGCAGCAGGCGATCGACGAGGCGCTCAGCGAACTGCGCCGGCAGGACGGGCGGTTGCCAGAGGTGCGGGACGGCCGGGGCGGCATCGCGGCCGCGCAGGGCCTGTTGGAGCAGAACATCAGCAGGCACCACTCGAAGCGCGTCCCGCTGGGCGTGTGATCGGGAGGTGGACATCCGCATCCGTCGGCCGGCCGTGGCTTCCGGCGCGGCCGGCCGGTGGTCGCTCAAGACGGGGGAGTTGAACTCTCGATGACCAGGATTCTCGCCCGAGCGCGCCCGGATCCGTACGTGGTCGCGCTGCTGCTGGTGGCGGTGACGGCCGTGCTGGTGCCCGTTCGCGGCGAGCCGGCCCTCGTCCTGGGCCAGGCGGTCAAGGTGGCGATCGGGTTCCTGTTCTTCCTCTACGGGGCCCGGTTGTCGACCGCCGCGGCCTGGGACGGGCTGCGGAACTGGAAGCTCCACGGGGCCACCCTGATGACCACGTTCGTCCTCTTCCCGCTGCTTGGCATGGCTTGTTCGGTGCTGGTGCCGGCGGTGCTGCCGCAGTCGCTGTACCTCGGGGTGCTGTTCCTGTGCCTGCTGCCGTCGACGGTGCAGTCCGCGATCACCTTCACCTCGTTGGCAGGCGGGAACGTGGCCGCGGCGATCTGCGGATCGTCGTTCTCCAACCTGCTCGGCGTGCTGTTCACCCCGTTGCTGGTGGGGCTGCTGATGACCAGCAGCACCGGGGGTTTCACCGTGCTGGCGGTGCGCGACATCGTCCTGCTCCTGCTCGTGCCCTTCTGCATCGGACAGTTGCTGCGGCCCATGATCGGGGAGTGGATCCGCCGCCGCGCCAGGGTGCTCGGGTTCCTGGACCGCGGCGTCATCCTGGCCGTGGTGTACCTGGCGTTCAGCGAGGGAACGGTTTCCGGTGTCTGGCAGCAGCTCAGCCCGGCGGGATTCGGCGTGCTCATCGTCGTCGGCGGCGCGCTGCTCGTCGCGGCGCTCGTCGGGACCGCGCTGCTCGCGCGGTGGTTCGGCTTCTCCCGGGGCGACCGCATCGTGCTGGTCTTCTGTGGGTCCAACAAGAGCCTGGCCAGTGGGCTGCCGATGGCCTCGGTGCTGTTCGGGAGCGCGGAGCTGGGGTTGATGGTGCTGCCGCTGATGGTCTACCACCAGATACAGCTGATCGGGTGCGCCTGGCTGGCCCGCCGCTTCGCCAAGCAGGCGGCCGAACCCGTCGGCGTCGGCTGACGCCTCGACCGAGTTCATCAATCGGAAAGGAGTTCTACAATGCGGGTTTTCGGCCGTTCGGCGGGTCTCGCGACGATGTCCGGGGTCCTGCTGGCCACCGCTGCCGGGACGGCGCACGCCGGGCCCAGTAGCGACGGGCACAGTGACACGAGGGGCGTCGCGCTCGTCCAGTTCAGCAACAACGGCGACAGCCTGATCGAGGTCGACCGGACGCTCAACTTCAACTCCGGCGATGGCAGCGCCGGATCCGACAACGACAACTGACCGACCGTCCACACCGGACTCGCGCCGGTGTGGACCGCTACTGATCCGCGTAGTGCTCGCGAACCACCCGGGCCATGCCTTCGGCGGCGTTGGTGGCCAGAGACCTGGCGCTGAAGTAGATGTCGCCCTTGACGCCGCGGTGCTTGCTGTTGAGGCTCAGGTGAGCGGAAAGCTCCCCGGGATCGGTCCACCCCTCGCTGCCGACCCGGTACGCCGCCTGGCCGATGTAGAGGTCCACGCCGGTGCCCGAGACGGTCTTGGACCACCACGGGATCAGGGCGGCGTAGTCGGCGGCCGGGTGGCCGATCTGCCAGTAGACCTGCGGGGCGATGTAGTCGACCCAGCCCTCCCGCACCCACTTGCGGGTGTCGGCGTAGATCGCCGAGTACGACTCCAGGCCCTTGGTGTCCGAGCCGGCCGGCTCGCTGGCTGCGTTGCGCCAGATCCCGAACGGGCTGACGCCGAACGCCGTGCCCGGCTTCGCCTGGTGCACCCGGGCGTCCAGGCCGGACACCAACTGGTCGACGTTGTGCCGCCGCCAGTCCGCGATGTCGGCGAAGTCCTTGCCGTGCTCGGCGAAGGTCTTCTCGTCCGGGATCTGCTGGCCCTTGACCGGGTACGGGTAGAAGTAGTCGTCGAGGTGCACGCCGTCGACGTCGTAGTTCTCGACCGCGTTCATGATCGCGTCGGTCACGAACGCCCGGGCCTGCGGCACACCGGGGTCGTAGTACAGCTTGCCGCCGTAGGCGAACGTCCACTCCGGGTGCTTGCGCGCCGGGTGTTCCGGGACGAGGGCCTGCGGATCGTCCGTCATGCTGATCCGGTACGGGTTGAACCAGGCGTGGAACTGCAGGCCCCGCTGGTGCGTCTCGTCGATCATGAACCGCAGCGGGTCGTAACCCGGGTTCTGGCCCTGCCGGCCGGTCAACCAGTGCGACCACGGCTCGAGCGGCGACGGCCAGAACGCGTCGGCCGTCGGTCGCACCTGGACGAACACGGCGTTGAGCTTGTTCGCGACGGCCTGGTCGAGCCGCTTGCGGTACTCGTCCTGCTGCTGGGCGGCGGAAAGCCCCGGCTTGCTCGGCCAGTCGATGTTCGCGACGCTGGCGATCCACATCCCGCGCATCGCGGTGCTCGGCGCCTTCGCCGCGGCCCCGGTGGTGCCGAGGACCCCGAGGAGGATCGCCACCAATCCCAGCGCCAAGCCCAACACGTCCGCCCGGAGGCGACGCAATCCCTGAGTGCGGGTCATCCCAGCTCGCCTTCGCCGTTGATCGACAACTGCGCGCCAAAGGGTACGACCAACGCCCTTCCCGCGCTGCAGCGGCGAGGCATTACCACGTCACCTGATCTGGTGGTCCTGGCCGGACGCGGTCCGAACCCCGCCGGAACCGACGGCTTCGCGGCACGTCAGTAAGCGCCGAAGGCGAAGGGCAGCCGCAGCGGAACATGCCGTCGTGGGTTGGGTGACGTTCATGCGTGACCCTTTGCCGGTGTTCTTGGGGAACCAGTCAACCGGGGAGGACGCAGTTCGTGGAGCACGGCTACGTGGGAGGTGCGAACCGGAAGTCCGGCCATCGCGATGGCGGTCATCGGGCGTCCGCCTTTCTTCGCAGTCGCGCGAGTTTCGCTGGGCAGGACGAGCACGGCGTTGGCGCGGGACGCTGCGGGTTTTGTGGGAACAAGCTGGTGAGGGGAACACCGCACAGGGCGCGGGTCGCTCCGCTCTGGATGGTGTGGGCGATGTTGTTGGCGCTCGACCAGCGGTCGGGCCTCGGCCGCTAGCGCCACATCGGAAATGTCGACAGAAGTTTCGGATGCCATCAGTGATATGTAGCGAGGGGACCATCGGCGTTCGCCGACGGGGGATGGCTTATTCGTCCCCGCGCTACTCCTCCTCTCAAGATCCGGTAGATTCGGTTTCTTCCATTGGGAGGCGGGCAGGGCTTGTCCGGATCTCAACCGTCGGGTTGAGAGTGAAGCCACATCCGCTTCATAGCGGTAGGGCGGAGTCACTTAGTTCCGTCAGCGCTCGCTCGATAGGAATTGAATTTCGACCACAGTGTCGCCGATCCGGGCCGGTGCGGCAGGTGCGCACCGGCCCGGATTTCCCGGAAACTTCGGCGGTTGTTTACTTCGCCTGGTCCAGCTGTTGGCCCACGGTCTCCAGCAGTTCGGTCCAGGACTTCTCGAACTTCTCGACGCCCTCGCTCTCCAGCACCGCGAACACGTCGTCGAGGTCGATGCCGATCTTGGCGAGGTCGTCGAAAACCTGCTTGGAGGCGGCGGCCGTGCCGGTGACCGTGTCGCCGCGCACGTCGGCGTGGTCGGCGGTGGCCTTCAGGGTCGCCTCCGGCATGGTGTTCACCGTGTTCGGCGCGACCAGCTCGTCCACGTAGCGCGTGTCGGAGTAGGCCGGGTCCTTCACTCCGGTGGACGCCCACAGCGGACGCTGTGCCTTCGCCCCGGCGGCCTCTAGCGCCTTCCAGCGCTCGGTGCCGAAGGCCTCCTCGTAGGCCGCGTAGGCCAGCCGCGCGTTGGCGATCGCGGCCTTGCCGCGCAGCTCCTCACCACCGGCGAACTTCTCCAGCCGCTTGTCGATTTCGGTGTCCACCCGGGACACGAAGAACGACGCGACCGAGGAGATCTGGGCGATGTCGTGACCGCCTGCCTTGGCCTGCTCCAAGCCGGCCAGGAAGGCTTCCATCACGTCGCGGTAGCGCTGCACCGAGAAGATCAGCGTGACGTTGACGCTTATGCCCTCCGCGAGCACGCGCGTGATCGCGGGCAGGCCCTCCACGGTGGCCGGGATCTTGACCATCAGGTTCGGCCGGTCCACGGCCTTCCACAGGTCCACGGCCTCGGCCACGGTGCGCTCGGTGTCGTGCGCCAGCCGCGGGTCGACCTCCAGCGAGACCCGGCCGTCGACGCCGCCGGTGGACTCGTAGGCGTTGCGGAAGATGTCCGCCGCGTCCCGGACGTCCGCGGTGGTCAGCTCGCGCACCGTGTCGTCGACGCTCGCGCCGCGGGCCGCCAGCTCGCGCACCTTCTCGGTGTAGTCGGCGGCGTTGGACAGCGCGTTGGCGAAGATCGTCGGGTTGCTCGTGACGCCGACGACCGCCTGGTCGGTGATCAGCTTGGCGAGGTTGCCCGAGGAGATCCGCTGCCGGGACAGGTCGTCCAGCCAGATCGAAACCCCGGCCTCGCTGAGCGCCTTGAGGTTCGGGTTGGTGGTCAAGGAAATTCCTCCGCTCACGCCTGCTGGGCGTTGCTCAGGCTGCGCCGGGCCGCCGCGACAACGGCGTCGGCGGTGATGCCGAACTCGTTGTAAAGGGTCTTGTAGTCGGCCGAGGCGCCGAAGTGCTCGATGGACACCGACTCACCGGCGTCCTTGACGAACCGGTACCAGGGCATGGCGATGCCGGCCTCCACCGAGACGCGGGCCTTGACCGCACCCGGCAGCACCGACTCGCGATAGGCCTCGTCCTGCGCGTCGAACCACTCGACGCAAGGCATCGACACCACGCGGGTGGCAACGCCGTCGGCCTCCAGGATCTTCCTGGCCTCGACGGCCAACTGGACCTCGGAACCGGTGCCGATCAGCACGAGCTCGGGCTTGCCGTTGCCGGCCTCGGTCAGCACGTAGCCGCCCTTGGCGACGCCGTCGGCGTCCACGCCCTCCAGCGTCGGCACGCCCTGGCGGGTCAGCGCCAGGCCGGCGGGGCCGCTCGGGTCCTCCAGGATCGCCTTCCACGAGGCCACGGTCTCGTTGGCGTCCGCCGGGCGGACCAGCGAGAAGCCGGGGATCGCGCGCAGCGAGGCGACGTGCTCGATCGGCTGGTGCGTCGGGCCGTCCTCGCCCAGGCCGATCGAGTCGTGCGTCCACACGAAGATGACCGGGGTCTTCATCAGCGCGGCCAGCCGGACGGCCGGGCGCATGTAGTCGCTGAACACGAGGAAGGTGCCGCCGTAGGGGCGGGTGCCGCCGTGCAGCGCGATGCCGTTGAGGATCGCGCCCATCGCGTGCTCGCGGATGCCGAAGTGCAGCGTCCGGCCGTACGGGTTGGCGTTCCAGGTGCTGGTGGAGATCGACTCCGGGCCGAACGAGTCGGCGCCCTTCATCGTGGTGTTGTTGCTCTCCGCCAGGTCGGCCGAGCCGCCCCACAGTTCGGGCAGCACGTCGGCCAGCGCGTTGAGGACCTCACCGGAGGCCTTGCGGGTGGCGACGCCCTTGCCGTCGGCCTCCCAGGTCGGCAGCTTCTCCTGCCAGCCGGCGGGCAGCTCGCGGGTGGTCAGCCGGTCCAGCAGCGCCTTGCGCTCCGGGTTGGCCGCCGCCCACTCGTCGAAGGCGACCTGCCACTCGGCGCGCGCGGCCTTGCCCCGGGCGCCGGCCTCGCGGGCGTGGGCCAGCACGTCGGCGTCCACCTGGAAGGACTGCTCCGGGTCGAAGCCCAGCGCTTGCTTGACCCCGGCGACCTCGTCGGCACCCAGCGCGGCGCCGTGCGCCTTGCCGGTGTTCATCTTGGTCGGGGCCGGGTAGCCGATCACCGTGCGCAGCACGATCAGGGTCGGGCGGGAGGTCTCGGCCTTGGCCGACTCGATGGCCTCCAGCAGGCCCTTGACGTCCTCGCCGCCGTGCACCACGAGGACCTGCCAGCCGTAGGACTCGTACCGCTTGGCGGTGTCCTCGGACAGCGCGATGCGGGTGTCGTCCTCGATGGAGATCTCGTTCGCGTCGTAGATCACCGTGAGGTTGCCCAGCTGCTGGGTCCCGGCCAGCGACGACGCCTCGGAGGTGATGCCCTCCTCGATGTCGCCATCGGAGGCGATCACGTAGATGTGGTGGTCGAACGGGCTTTCACCCGCGGCGGCCGCCGGGTCGTACAGGCCGCGCTCGCGGCGGGCGGCCATCGCCATCCCGACCGCGGTGGCCAGGCCCTGGCCCAGCGGGCCGGTGGTGGTCTCGACGCCGTCGGTGTGCCCGTACTCGGGGTGGCCCGGCGTCTTCGAGCCCCACTTGCGCAGCGACTTCAGATCGTCGATCTCCAGGCCGTAGCCGGCCAGGAACAGCTGCACGTACAGCGTCAGGCTCGAGTGCCCGGCCGACAGCACGAACCGGTCGCGGCCGATCCAGTCCGGGTCGCTGGGGTCGTGCCGCATGACGCGCTGGAACAGCGCGTAGGCGGCGGGCGCCAGGCTCATCGCGGTGCCTGGGTGACCGCTACCGCAGTTCTCCACTGCGTCGGCGGCCAGCACGCGGGCGGTGTCCACCGCGCGCTGGTCCAGTTCGGTCCAGCCTTCGGGCAGGTGCTTGGTGGTCAAGCGGGCAAGGTCGTCGGTGACGGACACGGACGCAGCTCCAGTTTTCCCTCGGCGCGGTCAATGCGGTCGCTGCTGGACCGATTCGAACCGCGGTTATCCCTCGTCCGACGGGCAGCCTAGTCGTGTCCGATCAGCCACGTGCCGACCCGTCTGCATTGGTGTTTCCCCGCCCACCGGGAGCGGGCAGCGGCGGCGCCCGCACTGCGCCTGGGAGACCACGGTTACGCCGTCCGGGTGACGCCGGAGACTCGGCTGCTGCCTGCCCGTGCCCTGCGATTTCGCGCTGAAAGGCAACCGTTCCCGGTCCGGCGGGAACCCGATCAGGATAGCGGGAACGGGGCGTGACCAGGGCCACCGGGCCCGGCGCGAGGCCCCGGCGATGACCCGCGCGAGGCCGCGTTCAGTAGCGCGCCTACTATTCATGGTCGGTCCAATTCGGCTCGGTCCGGGTTGTGCCAGGTCGTCCGAAACGCCTTAGGAGTGCCATGCCGTCGGTGAGCGCAGCGTCGTGACCACCGTCGTCGACGCCCCCCGGACACGGCACGCTCGGCGGCCCGCTGAGCTGCTGAAAGCCTATGCGGGGCTGATCAAACCGCGAGTCATCGAGCTGCTGTTGGTGACCACCATCCCGGCGATGCTGCTGGCCGCGCGGGGCATACCGTCGCCGTGGCTGGTGCTCGCCACGCTGATCGGCGGCACCGCGGCGGCGGGCAGCGCGAACGCGCTGAACTGTGTCGCGGACGCCGACATCGACCAGGTGATGAAACGCACCCGGGCCCGCCCGCTGGTGCGGCACACGGTGTCCACCCGGCACGCCCTGGTCTTCGGCATCGTGCTCGGCGCCGGGTCCTTCGGCTGGCTGTGGGCGACGACGAACCTGCTGGCCGCTTCGCTGGCCGTCGGCACGATCCTGTTCTACGTCTTCGTCTACACACTGGTGCTCAAGCGGCGCACCGCGCAGAACATCGTCTGGGGTGGCGCCGCGGGCTGCATGCCGGTGGTGATCGGCTGGGCCGGGGTGACCGGCCGGGTGGACTGGCCGGCGCTGGTGATGTTCGGCGTGATCTTCTTCTGGACGCCGCCGCACACCTGGTCGCTGGCGATGAAGTACAAGGACGACTACGAGCGCGCCGGCGTCCCGATGCTGCCGGTGGTGGCGCAGCCGACGTACGTGTCGCGGCAGATCGTGGTGTTCACCTGGCTGATGGTGGCGTGGACGCTGCTGCTGGTCCCGGCGACCGGGTGGCTCTACGCGGCGTTCGCGGTCCTCTCCGGGGCGTGGTTCCTGTTCCTCGCGCACCGGCTGCATGCCGCTACCAAGCGCGGCGAGAAGACCAAGCCGATGAAGCTGTTCCACATGTCCAACACGTACTTGATGATCGTGTGCGTGGCCCTCGCGGTGGACTCCGCGCTGAGCCTGCCCGTGCTGGGCTGGCCGTTCTGATCGCGTTTCCGCGCTCGTCCGGTTGCGGGTGTCCGCAATTTCAATGGAAATCAGACCTTCGATTTCCATTGAAATTGCGAACGTGCGCGGTGGTCACGGCAGGAGGAGGAGCTTTCCGGTGGTGCGGCGGCCTTCCAGATCCTCGTGCGCGCGGTGGGCGTCCGGCAGCGGGTAGGTGCCGCCGATGCGGATCTTGAGGGTGCCGCTGGCGATCCAGCCGAACAGCTCGTTGGCCCGCGAGTCCAGCTCGTCGCGGGTCAGGATGTGGTGCGCGAGGCTCGGGCGGGTCAGGAACACCGATCCCGCCGCGTTCAGCCGCTGCGGGTCGACTGGCGGCACCGGGCCGCTGGACGCGCCGAACAGCGCGAGCATGCCGCGCGGCCGCAGGCTGGCCAGGCTCGCGTCGAAGGTGGTCTTGCCGACGCCGTCGTAGACCACGTCCACGCCGCGCCCGTCGGTGAGGTCCTTGACCTCCTCGACCACGTCCGCCTCGGTGTAGCGGATGATCTCGTCGGCGCCAGCCTCCCGGGCCAGCTCCTCCTTCTCCGGCGTGGAAACCGTGCCGATCACGTTCGCGCCGCGCGACTTGATCAGCTGGGTCAGCAGCATGCCCATGCCGCCGGCCGCGGCGTGCACCAGGGCGGTCTCGCCGGTGCGCACCGGGTAGGTCGAGGTGATCAGGTAGTGCGCGGTCAGTCCCTGCAGGAACGCGGCCGCCGCCGTCTGGTCGTCCACCCCGTCCGGCACCCGCACCGCCTTGTCGGCGGGCACCAGCGCCCGCTCGGCGTAGCTGCCCGGGACCATCGCCCAGGCGATGCGGTCGCCGACGCCGAAGCCGGTCACGTCGGGGCCGACCGCGACGACCTTGCCCGCGCCCTCCGAGCCGGGCGTGAACGGCAGCGTCATCGAGTAGACCCCGCTGCGCTGGTAGGTATCGATGAAGTTGACCCCGGCCGCGGCGACCTCGACCAGCAGCTGGCCGGGCCCCGGGTCGGGCAGCTCGGCTTCGCTGTACTCCAGGACCTCGGGTCCGCCGTTCGCCGCCACGCGAATCGCGCGCATGCTCTCTCCTCCGCCTGTCGTCGTTCGACGGGTGCAACTCCGCACCTCGGTCCGATCTTCCCCCGCGAGCACCCGACAGCCGAAATGATGCCCGTCGGACGAGGTGCCGCCCGTTGATCGCGCGGGTGTCGTGCGCAACGGAGCTGCCGCCCGGTGGTGAGTCGTGTTTAGGATTCCGGACATGACGGCTGCCGAGAAGCACACCGAAGAGACCACCGCACCGTCGCCGAAGGCGATCGCCGTGGCGACGGCGTTCGTCGCCGCGCACGGCGGGTCTGCGCGCGCGGTGGTGGAGAACCTGGGGCGGACGGGTGCCCGGATCGTGCTGATCGGCGAGGACGGCCTGATGGGCGACGTGCTGGTGCCCGACGTGGCTGCGGGGGAGGCCCTCGTCGAGGCCGTCGATGGGCTGTCGCCGCACGAGTGGGACGGCGAGACGGTCGCGGCGCTGAAGATCGGGCCCGCGCACCGGCGGAAGATGGCCGGTCCCCGGGCGCGGTGACGTCGCGCGTCTCGCGCTGGATGTTCGACACGCCGTTGATCGCTGCTTGGTCGAATCCTTCGCTGTGGTCTATGTTTTCAGCGGAGACTAAACTCGATCACTTGGAGCCGTCGTGTCAGACTACTTGCAGCGCACCGACCGGCCCGCCATGTCGGAGTGGATCGAGCAGATGGCGGCGCACTTCGAGGCCAGCGAGGCCATGCCGTTGATCGCCGGTCGGATCCTGGCGTTCCTGCTGGTCTGCGACCCGCCGGAGCGCACCGCCGCGGAGCTGTCCCACGCGCTGGCCGCGAGCACCGGATCGATCAGCACGAACGTGCGGCTGCTGATGCGGCTCGGGGTGATCTCCAAGACGACCCGGCAGGGTCGCGAGGCGGCGCTGTACCAGGTGGAGGAGGACCGCTGGCCGGCGCTGGTGCGCCAGCGCATGGAGCGGGTCACCGCGCTGGAAGAGCTCACCGCGCACGGCCTGCGGATGTTCAGCGGCCAGGGCGAACGGGCCCGCCGCCTGCGCACGGTGAACGAGTTCTACCAGTGGCTGTCCGGCGAGATGCCGGAGCTGTGGCGCCGCTGGGAACGCGAAGGCAAACCCAAGCTGCGTTTCTGACCGGCCGGCGGATGGCGGCATCGGCCGATCGGTTGATGCCGGTTCGAGCGAGCCGGCCGATGTCCCGCGGCGCGGCCTCCCGCGAGACTCGCTGCATGGCGATCATCGAAGTCGACGGGCTGCGCAAGTCCTACGCCGGAACACCCGTCGTGGACGGTGTGGGCTTCACCGTCGAAGAGGGCGAGATCTTCGGGATCCTCGGCCCCAACGGTGCGGGCAAGACCACCACCGTCGAATGCATCGAAGGCCTGCGGACACCCGACGCGGGGACGGTGCGCGTCGCCGGGCTCGACCCGGCAGCCGACCGCGACGAGCTCACCCGGATTCTGGGTGCGCAGCTGCAGGAATCCCAGCTGCAACCCAAGATCACCGTGCGTGAGGCGCTGGAGCTCTACGCCGCTTTCTACCGGCGACCCGCGGACTGGCGGGTTCTCGCGGAGCGGCTCGGGCTGGCCGGGGATCTGGGGACCCGGTTCGGCAGGCTCTCCGGGGGCCGGCAGCAGCGGCTGTTCATCGCGCTGGCGCTGATCGGCAATCCCGAGGTGGTGGTGCTCGACGAGCTCACCACGGGCCTGGACCCGAGGGCCCGGCGGGACACCTGGCGGCTGATCGAGGACGTGCGCGCGGGCGGCGGGAGCGTCGTGCTGGCGGAGGCCCAGCGGCTGTGCGACCGGGTCGCGGTGTTCGACTGCGGCCGGGTGGTGGCGATCGACTCCCCGGCCGCGCTCATCGGCCGCGCCGACGCGCCCACCGTCATCTCCTTCGTACCCTCGGGACCGGTCGACGAGGACGAGCTGGCGATGGTGCCGGACGTGGCATCGGTCCGGCACGAGGGCGCCCGGCTGGTCATCAGCGGAACGGACACCACGGTCAGCGCGGTGCTCGCGCTGCTGGCCAGGCGGGGGATCACCGCGCACGAGCTGCGCGTCACCGACACGACGCAGCCTTCCTCGACCTGACTGGAAAGGACGCCTGACGTGGCCGCATCAACATCAATCGCCGTCTTCCGGACGGAGGCCAGGCTGTTCGCCCGCGAGCCGGGGAACCTGTTCTGGATGTCGGTCGCGCCCACCGCGCTGCTGACGATCCTCGGCCTCATCCCGGCTTTCCGGGAGGCCAACCCGAACTACGGCGGCCTGCGGGTCATCGATCTCTACGTCCCGGTGGCGCTGCTCATGGCCATGATCATGGCCGGTGTCCAGGCCATGCCGCCGGTGCTGGCCGGTTACCGGGAGCGCGGCATCCTCCGCCGCATGTCGACCACCCCGCTGCGGCCCACCGCCCTGCTGGCCGCGCAGATCGGGCTGCACGGCATCGCCATGCTGGGCTCGGCGGTGCTGGCGATCGGCGTTGGTCGCCTCGCGTTCGACGTCGCCTTGCCCGACCAGTTCGCCGGGTACGCCCTGATCATGGTCCTCACCGCGCTCAGCGTGCTCGCGCTGGGTGCCGCGCTGTCCGCGGTGGCGCGGAACGCGAAGGCCGCGGGCGCGATCGGCTCGGTGGCGTTCATCATGATGATGTTCAGTGCGGGGGTGTGGATCCCGGTGCAGGCGATGCCGGACCTCCTGCAGCGCATCGTCTCGTTGACGCCCCTGGGGGCGGCGTCGCTGGCGCTGGGTGAGGCGGCCGGAGGAGGCTGGCCGAGCTGGTCGCACCTGGCGGTCGTGGTGGTTTGGACCGCCGTTCTGGCCGGGGCGGTGCGCTGGTTCCGGTGGGAGTAGTCGAGCGTGAGCGGGCGGACCGGTGAGGGGGCGTGACGGTGGCCGAGCGGAGGGATTGGCTGGACCGGTGGGCGCCGTACGCGCTGCTGGGCACCGGAGCGCTCGTTTCGGCCATCACTGCGGACGCGTTGATGACGGGCGGGGAAGCGCGGGCTTCGGCCGCGTTGGTCCTGGCGGCGTTCGCCTTGCAGCTGTGGTGGGAGAAGGTGCGACCGGCCGAGCCCGCGAAGGGTGTGCTCGGCCGGGTCTACTTCACGGTGCGGTGGGTGCTCGCGTTCGCGCTCACCTGGCTCAACCCGTTCTTCGCGATCTACGCGGTGGTCGGCTACTTCGACGCCGGGCGGCTGCTGTCGCCGCGCGTGGGGATCGCCGGGATGCTGGCCACCGCGTTGATCATGGCGGGCTCCCAGTCGGGTGGGCTCCCGCCGGCCAGTGCGGTGAGCTGGTTCGCGCTGCCGGTGCTGTTCGCGCTTAACGGCGGCCTCGTGCTGTTCTTCCGGCGTCTGGAGATGCAGCGGACCGAGAACGCCAGGATCGAGGCGGCGATGATCGACGAGCTCCAGCAGACCAACGCCCAGCTGCGGCGGGCTCACGAGGAGAACGCGGCGCTGCACGCGCAACTGCTGGTGCAGGCGCGGGAAGCGGGGATCAACGACGAACGCCGGCGGCTGGCCGCCGAGATCCACGACACGATCGCGCAGAGCCTGGCCGGGATCGTCACGCAGTTGCAGGCGTCGGTGGACAGCGGTGATCCGGCGGTGGCCCGCAGCCATGTGGAGCGGGCGGCGGACCTGGCGCGCCACGGTCTCGGTGAAGCGCGCCGGTCCGTGCAAAACCTGTCGCCCAGCGCGCTGGAGCACGACGAGCTGCCCACGGCGCTGCAGAAGATCGTCGAGCAGTGGTCGGCCGCCGCCGGGGTGCGGGCCGATTTCACCGTGACCGGCGTGGTCGAGGCCCTGCACGGGGAGATCGAGGCGACGCTGCTGCGCATCGCGCAGGAGGCGCTGGTAAACGCCGAGCGGCACGCCGGTGCGACCAGGGTTGGGGTGACTTTGTCCTTCATGGACGACGAGGTGAGCGTCGACGTGCGCGACGACGGTTGCGGTTTCGACCCGCATCGCGTGACTGTCCGGGAACGCGCCGGGGGTTTCGGGCTGGGGGGCATGCGCGCCCGCGCGGAGCGGGTGGCGGGCACCTTCGAGATCGAGTCCGAAACCGGGCGGGGGACCGCGGTTTCGGCGCGCGTACCGTTGGTGCGCCATGTCTGACCGCGTCATTACGTTGCTGATCGTCGACGACCATCCCGTCGTGCGCGACGGCTTGCGTGGGATGTTCGGTTCGGTGCCCGGCATCGAGGTCTTGGGGGAGGCCGCCGACGGGCCGTCGGCGGTCGCGCTGGCTGCGGAGCTGGATCCCGACGTGGTCCTGATGGACCTGCGGATGCCCGGCGGTGGCGGGGTGGCGGCGATCGCCGAGCTGGTTCGGCGAGGTTGCCGGTGCAAGGTGCTGGTGCTCACCACCTACGACACGGATTCCGACACCCTCGCCGCGATCGAGGCGGGTGCCACCGGCTACCTGCTCAAGGACGCGCTGCGCGATGAGTTGTTCGCCGGGGTGTGGGCGGCCGCGGCGGGTCGGACGGTGCTCTCACCGGCGGTGGCCTCGCGCCTGGTGTCTCGCGTGCGAACGCCCGGTGAGCAGCCGTTGAGCGGGCGGGAGCGCGAGGTCGTGGGGTTGGTGGCCAAGGGCAGGTCCAATCGCGAGATCGCCGCGGCCCTGTTCGTCAGCGAGGCGACGGTCAAGACCCACCTGACCCACCTCTACGACAAGTTGGGGGTCAACGACCGGGCCGCGGCGGTCGCGGCCGCCTACGAGCGCGGCATCCTCGGCTGAGGTCCGGCGGGTTCAGGCGGCGACGGATTCCTTGGCCGTGGCTTCGGGCGTCGGCTCCGGCAGCGGCCCGCGGTAGCGGGATTCACACCAGAGCATCGCGGTCACGATGATCACCAGCGTTGCCGCCAGCACGTGCAGGACCACCATCGTCTCGGGGACGCCGAGGTAGTACTGCACGGAGCCGATCCCGCCCTGCACCAGCACGAGCACACACGCCGCGCCGTAGGTCTTCAGCAGCGCCTTGGTCGGGCGGGCGCTGCGCAGCCACACGCCGAACACCGCGAGCAGCAGTACGTACGCCATCACCAGCAGGCCGTGGGCCTGCACCATCGTCGGTACCGGGAGGTCCAGCCGCGGGGTGTCCGGGTCGCCGGCGTGCGGGCCGGAGGCGGTGACCAGGGTGCCGAGGACCAGCACGGCCGCGGTGACCACGACCAGGGCGGCCAGCAGCTTGCGCATCGGCGGCGGCACCACGCCGACCGGTTCGCGGTCGCCCTCGGTGGTCGCCTTGACCAGGATCGTGGCCAGCCAGATGAGCACCGCCGAGGCCGTGAAGTGCATCGACACGCTCCACCAGGCCAGGTTGACGCGCACCGTCATGCCGCCGATGATCGCCTGCGCGATCACGCCCAGCGGCATGATCAGCGCCAGCCGGATCAGCCGCTTCCGGTAGGGCAGGCACCGCCATGCGGCCAGTAGGCAGGCCAGCGCGATGAACCCGATCACGCCGGTCAGCAGCCGGTTGCCGAACTCGATCACCTGGTGGAGGGTCGCTACCTCGGGGTGCTCGACGGGCACCATGCTGCCTGGGAAGCACTGTGGCCAGGTGGGGCAGCCGAGCCCGGAACCGGTCACCCGGACGATCACGCCGGTCACCGAGATCAGCGCCTGCGTCACCAGCACCGCGATTGCCAGACCGCGCACAAGGCGCGGCGACGGGTGGGAGATCCGGGAAGTCATCGAGGCCGTGGGCACGGACTCGATGGTAGGACGCCGCCGAAAACCGTCCACCCGCAGGGGCTTGACAACGCGGTGCCGGTGAGAGTGGCTTGCGTTCCGGCGCTTTGTCCGCAGTCCCGGGTCAGGTCAGCCGGGTGGTCCGGATCGCCACCGCGCCGCACACCGCGCCCCATGCCACGAGCACCGCGACCGGCTGCACGCCGGGCAGGGTGCCGTTGACCAGCACCGCGTCCAATGCCTCCGCGAGGGCACCGGACGGCAGGAAGCCGGCGACCGCAGCGACCGGGCCGGGCAGCTCGCTCGCAGGCAGCGCCAACCCACCGGCGAGCAGCAGCACGAACCAGATCGCGTTGGCCAGCGCGAGCACGATCTCGGCCCGCAACGAGCCACCGACCAGCACCCCGGCCGCGCCGAAGGCGAGCGTGCCCAGCACCAGCAGCGGGATGGCGGGCAGCAGCCCGGCGAGCGCGGGCGACCAGCCCAGCGGCGCCGCGGCGACGCCCAGCACGACCGCCTGCAGAGCGACGACCAGCAGCGTCGCCAGGACTCGACCGGACACCAGCGTCCAGCGCGGCAGCGCCGTCGCGGACAGCCGCTTGAGCACGCCGTAGCGGCGGTCGAAGCCGAGCGCGATGGCCTGCCCGGTGAACGCCGTGGACATCACCGCCAACGCCAGGATGCGCGGCATCACCGAGTTCACCCGCGGCTCCGGCAGGGTGCCGATGTGCAGCGTGCTCAGCCCGATCAGCAGCGCCAGCGGGATGATCAGCGTCAGCAGCGCCTGCTCGCCGTGCCGGATGATCAGCAGCGCCTCAACCTTGGTCTGCGCGGCCAGCATCCGGCCCGCGCCGCCGCGGCCGGGCTTCGGCGCGAACGTGCCCGGCGGGAACTGGGCGCCGAGCTGGGCGGGAGCGTTGGTCTCGGCGTTCACGATCGCAGCTCCCGTCCGGTCAATTCCAGGAACACGTCCTCCAGGCTGCGGCGGCTGACCCGGAGTTCCTGCGCGAGCACGCCGTGCTGGGCGCACCAGGCGGTCACGGTCGACACCACCTGCGGGTCGACCACGCCGCGCACCACGTAGTCGCCGGGGCGCAACTCGGTGGCCTCGCAGCCCTCCGGCAGCGCGGCCAGCAGCAGCTTCAGGTCCAGCCCGGGCTGGGAGCGGAACCGGAGTTCCTGCCTGCCGTCCTCGGGTTCGGTGAGCTCCGCCGCGGTGCCCTCGGCGACCGCTCGGCCGTGGTCGACGATCACCACCCGGTCGGCCAGCGCCTCGGCCTCGTCCATCAGGTGGGTCGTCAGCAGCACGCTCACCCCGTCGCGGCGCAGCGCGCCGACCAGGTCCCAGACCAGCCGCCGCGCCTGCGGGTCCAGTCCTGCGGTGGGCTCGTCGAGGAACACCAGCTCGGGGCGGCCGATCAGGGCGCAGGCCAGCGACAGGCGCTGCTGCTGGCCGCCGGAGAGCCGCTTGTAGGGGGTGCGGCGGGCGCCCTCCAAGCCGAGCACGTCCAGCAGCCACGCAGGGTCCAGCGGGTCGGCGGCGCAGGAGGCGATCAGGTTCAGCATCTCGTCGGCGCGCACGCCTGGGTAGGCGCCGCCGCCCTGCGGCATGACGCCGATCCGGGGCCGTAACGCCTCGGACTGGGTGCGTGGGTCCAGCCCGAGCACGCGCACTTCGCCGTCGTCCGGGCGTTGGAAGCCCTCGCAGATCTCGACGGTGGTGGTCTTGCCCGCGCCGTTGGGCCCGAGCAGCGCCAGGACGCTGCCGCGCGGCAGGCACAGGTCGAGTCCGGCAACGGCGACGGTGTCGCCGAAGCGCTTCTTCAGCCCCCGCAACCGGACGGCCGGGTTGTCGGCGTTGCTCACGACATCCAAGCCTATTGCGTGACCGGCCGAACACCGCCGCGGGTCGGCAGCAGGCCCGGGACCTTGCCGCGCACCAGCCAGAGCGTGATCGCGAAGGCGATCGCGGCGGCGATCACCGCGAACGGGATCTGGTAGGCGCGCAGCACGAAACCCGCCCCGGTCGGCGGCACCAGCAGCGACACCGCGGCGCAGATCGCGGTCGCGGTGATGCGGAACCGGTTGCTGTTGGTGGACAGCGCCAGCGGCACCACCGACCACAGCAGGTACCAGGGCCACAGCACCGGCACGGCCAGCGCGAGCGTGAGGAACGTGATGCCCATCGCGGCCAGCGGTTCGATGCGGCCGCGGAAGGACAGCCACAGCATCCGCAGGCAGCCGGCGGCGACGATCAGGTATCCGATGATCTTGGTGATGACCAGCATCGCGTCGGTCTGGTTGCCCAGCCCCAGCAGGGTGCTCAGGCCGCCGCCGGTCATGCCGAACGCGGTCAGAGGCGCCATGAACGTCTTGACCCGGTTGGGCACGTCGAAGGTGTCGATCCAGCCGAGCCCCCAGCCGCTGGCCACCGTGATGACCGTCATGGTGGCCAGGAACACCGCCGCCAGCAGCGCCGCGACCCGCACCAAGTCGCGGAACCGGCCGCCGCGTCGCAGCACCAGGTAGATCCCGAAGAAGCCGAGCGCGATCCAGCCGGGCGGCTTGATCGCCCCGGCGATGGTCAGCAGCACGCCGGCGGCGATGGTGCCCGGCACGGTCTGGTAGCGCAGCCCCAGCTCGATGGCGGCCAGCATGATGCCGACCATCAGCGCCTCGTTGTGCATGCCGCTGACCACGTGGAACAGCACGATCGGGTTGGCCGCGCCGAGCCACAGCGCCGCTGCCGGGTGCACCCCGCAGCGGCGCGCCAGCCGGGGGATCGCCCAGATCGCCAGCGCCAGCCCGCACAGCATCACCGCGCGCCACACCAGCACCCCGAACACCACGTTGTCGCCGACGATCCGGGAGATCACCTGGCCGAACATCAGGAACAGCGGCCCGTACGGCGACGGGGTGTCGCGCCAGATGTTCGGCACGTTGGCGGTGAACGGGTGGTCGACGCCCAGCGCGGCGGCCGAGCCCAGCACGTACGGGTTGAAGCCGCGGGCGGCCACCTCGCTCTGCGCGAGGTAGCTGTACATGTCGGTGCTGAACAGCGGCGGGGCCAGGGCCAGCGGCAGCGCCCACATCGCCAGCGTGCGGGCCAGCTGGGTGACCGACAGCATCCGGCCGCGGCCCGGCCAGCAGAGCTTTCCCAGCCACAGCCAGGCGATGACGATCATCAGCATGCCCAGCCAGCAGCTGGCCATCGCGACGGTCGGGATCCGGACGGGCAGACCTATCAGGCGGGCCCCGGACAGCGGGTTGTCCACCGGGGCGGCCCCGGCGCCGATCGCGCCCACCGCGAGCACCAGCGAGCCGGTGGTGCCGAACCGGCGGACGACGTCGAGCTGCCGCCGCTCGGTGCGGTCCAGGGGCTTCGGTTCCGCAGGACCAGGGTCGGGACCTGCGGGTGCTGGGTCTTTCGATTCGACTGCCGCCACGACGACGAAGGGTAATCGCGTGAGTCAGCTCACGCGGCCGCCCCGCGCTCTGGTGCCGCGGGACGAAATAGGTAACATTCGTGTTGTGAAAAACGTCGGGACGCCTCCGCCTGTCGACGTGGCTGGCACCGAGGGCCACGTGGCCCAGCAGGGTGCTGCCTCGCACGGCGACGGACGCACCCGGCACGCGGTTGCGCGGTTGCTGCTGGAACGGGGGCCGATCACCGCTGCGGCGGTGGCCGACGAACTCGGGCTGAGCCCCACCGCGGTGCGCCGGCACCTCGATGTGCTGGTCGCCGAGGGCGAGGCCTACACCCGGGAAGCCTCCGCGCGGGGCCGTCGCGGTCGTGGCCGACCCGCGAAGCTGTTCCTGCTCACGGAAGTGGGCCGGGCGCGGTTCGGGCACGCCTACGACGACCTGGCGGTGGCGGCGCTGCGGTTCATCGCCGAGCACGAAGGGGAGCAGGCGGTCCGCGAGTTCGCTGACCGGCGGATGGCCGCACTGGTGGCCAACCACCGGGAGGTGCTGGCGGCCGCGACCGACCCGGCGAAGCGCGCGGAGGTCCTCGCCGACGCGCTCACCAGGGAGGGCTACGCTGCCTCGACACGAAGCGTCGGCAGCGGCGAGCAGCTCTGCCAACACCACTGCCCGGTGGCGCACGTCGCTGCGGACTTCCCGCAGCTGTGCGAGGCCGAGACGGCGGCGTTCGCCGAAGTCCTCGGCACCCATGTGCAGCGGCTGGCCACCATCGCGAATGGTGATGCGGCCTGCACCACGCACGTACCAACCGCGCGGTTCGCGGATCCGGGTGGCGACACCTCGGACACCGTGCAGACCCCTGCTGCCCCGGTCCCGAAGGGTCAGCAGAACACCGCCCCGATTCCTTATGGAGGGGAGTCCGTATGACTGCCGCTGCGGAGCAGCGCACACCCACCACAGCGTCCAACGGCAACGGCCAGCTCAGCCAGGACGAAATCCTGGCCAGCGTGGGCAGCTACGAGTACGGCTGGGCCGACTCGGACGTTGCGGGTGCCAGCGCACGTCGTGGGCTCGACGAGAACGTCGTCCGCGACATCTCGGCCAAGAAGGACGAGCCCGAGTGGATGCTGGAGACCCGGCTGAAGGCGCTGCGGCTGTTCGACCGCAAGCCGATGCCGAACTGGGGCGCCGACCTGTCGGGGATCGACTTCGACAACATCAAGTATTTCGTCCGCTCCACCGAGCAGCAGGCCCAGACCTGGGACGACCTGCCCGAGGACATCAAGAACACCTACGACAAGCTGGGCATCCCGGAGGCCGAGAAGCAGCGCCTCGTCGCGGGTGTGGCCGCCCAGTACGAGTCCGAGGTCGTCTACCACAAGATCCGCGAGGACCTTGAGGAGCAGGGCGTCATCTTCCTGGACACCGACACCGGCCTCAAGGAACACCCGGAGCTGTTCAAGGAGTACTTCGGTTCGGTCATCCCGGCCGGCGACAACAAGTTCTCCGCGCTGAACACTTCGGTGTGGTCGGGCGGCTCGTTCATCTACGTGCCGCCGGGCGTGCACGTGGACATCCCGCTGCAGGCCTACTTCCGGATCAACACCGAGAACATGGGCCAGTTCGAGCGGACCCTGATCATCGTCGACGAGGGTGCTTACGTGCACTACGTCGAGGGCTGCACGGCGCCGATCTACTCCAGCGACTCGCTGCACTCCGCGGTCGTGGAGATCATCGTCAAGAAGGGCGGCCGCTGCCGTTACACGACGATCCAGAACTGGTCGACCAACGTCTACAACCTGGTCACCAAGCGCGCCAAGGCCGAAGAGGGCGCCACTATGGAGTGGGTCGACGGCAACCTCGGCTCCAAGGTGACCATGAAGTACCCGTCGGTGTTCCTGATGGGCGAACACGCCAAGGGCGAGGTGCTCTCGGTGGCGTTCGCCGGCGAGGGCCAGCACCAGGACGCGGGCGCGAAGATGGAGCACCTGGCGCCGCACACCTCCTCGACGATCGTGTCCAAGTCGATCGCCCGGGGCGGCGGCCGCACCTCCTACCGTGGCCTGGTCAAGGTCGCGAAGCGGGCGCACCACTCGTCGTCCAACGTCAAGTGCGACGCGCTGCTGGTGGACACCATCAGCCGCTCCGACACCTACCCGTACGTGGACGTCCGCGTCGACGACGTGTCGATGGGCCACGAGGCGACCGTGTCCAAGGTCAGTGACGACCAGCTGTTCTACCTGATGCAGCGGGGCCTGACCGAGGACGAGGCGATGGCGATGATCATTCGCGGTTTCGTCGAGCCGATCGCCCGCGAGCTGCCGATGGAGTACGCACTGGAACTGAACCGCCTGATCGAGCTGCAGATGGAAGGGGCCGTCGGCTGAGATGAGCACCACCAAGACCGACGCCCAGCACGGCCTCTCCGAGCATTCGCACGGGGGCGGCACGGGCATCCCGCAGTCCTCCCGCGGGGCGCGCTTCACGTCCTACGACGTCGAGGCCTTCGAGGTGCCCGGCGGCCGCGAGGAGGACTGGCGCTTCACGCCGATGAAGCGGCTCAAGGGCCTGCACGACGGCACCGCCTCCGCCACCGGCAACATCAAGGTCGAGGTCGCTGGCGACGGCGCGACCGTGGAGACCGTGGGGCGCGACGACGCGCGGATCGGCAACGGGGGCATCCCGTCCGACCGCGTCGCCGCGCAGGCCTGGAGCTCCTTCACCGAGGCCACCGTCGTCACGGTCCCGAAGGACACCAAGCCCGAGGACCCGATCACCATCACGGTGCACGGCCCGGGCGAGGGCCAGGTGGCCTTCGGACACCTGCAGGTCCGCGCCGAGCAGTTCGCCGAGGCCGTCGTGGTGATCGACTACCGCGGTTCCGGCACGCTGGGCGACAACGTCGAGTTCGTCGCCGGTGACGGCGCGCAGCTGCGCGTCGTGTCCGTGCACGACTGGGCCGACGACGCCACGCAGGTCAGTTCCGAGCACGCCTGCCTGGGCCGCGACGCGGTGTTCCGGCACCTTGCCGTCACCCTCGGCGGCGACCTGGTGCGGGTCAACACCACCATCACTTACGGCGACAAGGGCGGCGACGCCGAGCTGCTCGGCCTGTACTTCGCCGACGCCGGCCAGCACCTGGAGCACCGGATGCTGGTGGACCACGCGGTGCCGAACTGCCGCAGCAACGTGCTCTACAAGGGCGCGCTGCAGGGCGACTCGGCGCACTCGGTGTGGATCGGCGACGTGCTGATCCGGGCCGCGGCAGAGGGCACCGACACCTACGAGCTCAACCGCAACCTGGTGCTGACCGAGGGCGCGCGGGCCGACTCGGTGCCGAACCTGGAGATTGAGACCGGCGAGATCGAAGGCGCCGGGCACGCCAGCGCCACCGGCCGGTTCGACGACGAGCAGCTGTTCTACCTGCAGGCCCGGGGCATCCCGCAGGACCAGGCCCGGCGCCTGGTGGTGCGCGGGTTCTTCGGCGAGCTGCTGCAGAAGATCACCGTGCCCGAGGTCCGGGTGCGGCTGGAAGCCGCGATCGAGGACGAACTCGCCGTCGTCGGCGCCTGACCTAAGAGCTTTCGCACACACCAGGAGAACGAAGAAGAATGGCCACCCTGGAGATCAAGGACCTGCACGGCTCGGTCCTCACCGAGGAAGGCGCCAAGCCGATCCTCAACGGCGTCAACCTGACCGTCGGCTCGGGCGAGATCCACGCCATCATGGGCCCCAACGGCTCCGGCAAGTCGACGCTGGCCTACGCAATCGCCGGGCACCCGAAGTACCGGATCGACTCCGGTTCGGTGCTGCTGGACGGCGAGGACGTGCTGGCGATGAGCGTCGACGAGCGGGCCCGCGCCGGTCTGTTCCTCGCCATGCAGTACCCGGTGGAGGTGCCGGGCGTGTCGATGTCGAACTTCCTGCGCACCGCGGCGACCGCGGTCCGCGGCGAGGCCCCGCAGATCCGCAAGTGGGTCAAGGAAGTCAAGCAGGCCATGTCGGACCTCGACATCGACCCGTCGTTCGCCGAGCGCAGCGTCAACGAGGGCTTCTCCGGTGGTGAGAAGAAGCGGCACGAGATCCTGCAGCTGGACCTGCTGGACCCGAAGTTCGCGATCCTCGACGAGACCGACTCCGGCCTCGACGTCGATGCGCTGCGGGTGGTTTCCGAAGGCGTCAACTCCTACCACGCCAAGGGCGGCAAGGGTGTCCTGCTGATCACCCACTACACCCGGATCCTCAAGCACATCACCCCCGACTACGTGCACGTCTTCGCCGACGGCAAGGTCGTCGAGTCCGGCGGTGCCGAGCTCGCCGACGAGCTGGAGGAGAAGGGCTACGTGCGCTTCACCGGCAAGAAGGAGGCAGCCGTCCAGTCATGACCGTTCAGCCTCCTCGCACCGAGGGTGCGAGCATCCCGAGCACGCCCCTGGACGTGGCGGCGATCCGGGCGGACTTCCCGATCCTGGGTCGCACCATCCGCGACGGCCGCCGCCTGGTCTACCTGGACTCCGGGGCTACCTCGCAACGCCCGCGCCAGGTGCTCGACGCGGAGCGCTCCTTCCTGGAGAACTCCAACGCGGCCGTGCACCGCGGCGCGCACCAGCTCGCAGAGGAGGCCACGGACGCGTACGAGGGCGCGCGGGACCGAATCGCCCGCTTCGTCGGGGTCGACGCCGACGAGGTGGTGTTCACCAAGAACGCCACCGAGGGCATCAACCTGGTCGCCTACGCCATGAGCAACGCCGCCACGTCCGGGGCGGAGGCCGAGCGCTTCCGCCTCGGGCCGGGCGACGAGGTCGTGGTGACCGAGATGGAGCACCACGCGAACCTGGTCCCGTGGCAGCAGTTGTGCGAACGCACCGGCGCCACCCTGCGCTGGTTCGGGGTCCTCGACGAGGGCCGCCTCGATCTGTCCGATGTGGACGCTTTGATCAACGAGCGGACCAAGGTGGTGGCCTTCACCCACCAGTCCAACGTGCTGGGCACCGTGAACCCGACGGAGCAGCTGGTCTCCCGGGCGCACCAGGTCGGTGCGCTGGTGGTGCTGGACGCCTGCCAGTCGGTGCCGCACGCTCCGGTGGACTTCAAGGCGCTGGGTGTGGACTTCGCGGTGTTCTCCGGGCACAAGATGCTCGGCCCCTCCGGGGTAGGCGTGCTCTACGGGCGCCGCGAACTGCTGGCCGCGATGCCGCCGTTCATCAGCGGCGGCTCGATGATCGAACTCGTGCACATGGAACGCTCCACGTTCGCCGCGCCGCCGCAGCGGTTCGAGGCGGGCGTGCCGATGACGTCGCAGGCCGTGGGCCTGGGCGCGGCGGTCGGCTACCTGACGGCGGTCGGCATGGACCGCGTCGCCGAGCACGAGCGGCAGCTCACCGAGCACGCGCTCCGGGAGCTGTCGACGATCGACGGGGTGCGCATCATCGGGCCAACCAACACCGAGCACCGCGGCGGCGCAGTGTCGTTCGTGATCGACGGCGTGCACCCGCACGACGCCGGTCAGGTGCTGGACGACCAGGGCGTCGAGGTCCGCGTCGGACACCACTGCGCATGGCCGCTGCACCGCCGGATGGGAATTCCGGCGACAGTGCGGGCGTCGTTCTACTTGTACAACGAACTGGACGAGGTCAAGGCGTTGGTGGACGCGGTGCGCGAGGCGCAGCGCTTCTTCGGGGTGGCTTGATCGGGACTGCCGGAGAACTCTTCATGCAGCTTGAGCAGATGTACCAGGAGATCATCCTGGACCACTACCGCAAACCGCACCGCCACGGCCTGCGGGAACCCTTCGACGCCGAGTCGTTCCAGGTGAACCCCACCTGCGGCGACGAGGTCACCCTGCGGGTGCGGTTGGCGGGCACGGACGCCGACGCGATCGTCGACGACGTCTCCTACGCGGGGCAGGGCTGTTCGATCAGCCAGGCGTCCGTGTCGGTGCTCACCGACCTGGTCGTCGGCAAGCCGCTGCGGGAGGCGCTGACCACCGAGGCAGCGTTCAGCGAGCTGATGCACGGCCGTGGCAAGGTCGAACCGGACGAGGACGTGCTGGAGGACGGCGTCGCGTTCGCGGGAGTGGCGAAGTACCCGATGCGCGTGAAGTGCGCGCTGCTGGGTTGGATGGCTTTCAAGGACGCGGTGTCGCGCGTAGTTGTCGAGGAGGCGTCATGAGCGACGAAGCCCCGGTTCAGGAAATTGACGTGGCCCGCAGCGCCGAGGCGCTGCCCGAGCAAGCCGCGCCGGCCGCCGAGGTGGCGGCGCTCGAGGACGTCGAGGAAGCCCTCCGCGACGTCGTCGACCCCGAGCTGGGGATCAACGTCGTCGACCTCGGGCTGGTCTACGACATCCGGGTCGAGCAGGACAACACCGCCACCGTGGACATGACCTTGACCTCGGCGGCTTGCCCGTTGACCGACGTCATCGAGGACCAGGCACGGGCCGCGTTGACGACCGGGCCCGGTGGTGGGTTGGTCAACGACTTCCGGATCAACTGGGTGTGGATGCCGCCTTGGGGCCCGGAGAAGATCACCGAGGAAGGACGCGAGCAGCTGCGGGCTCTCGGGTTCACCGTTTGAGGCTTGGTTTTTCGGGGAGGGACACCCGGGTTTCCGGGTGTCCCTTTCTTTTTGGGGTTTTGAGGTTTCGCCGGCGTATCGAATCCGGATTTACCAGGCCGGGCCCGGCAGTTCCGGGTCGTGCGTCGGGAAACCCGGGGGCACCGCCGGCTGCTCGCCGCGGAGCACCTCGATGCGGTCCGAGCCCGGCCGCGACATTACCCAGCTCGAACCGGTCAGCGACTTGGCGCGCTGCTTCAGCGGCGCGAGCTTGGTGGAGACCTCGTCGTAGGAGTCGACCGTCGTCGGCGTGCACACCAGCGTTGCCAGCGACAGGCTCACGGCGAGGTGCTCCGCCGAACGCGGCGGGTCGAGCACCAGCTCGGCCAGCGGCACCAGATCGTCGAGGGCGGCCACCAGCAGGAAGTCGTCGCCGCCGACGTGGCCGACCTGCACCGAGCTCAGCGCCGTCGCCGCGTCTGTGAGGCTGCGTCCGATCACGCGGATCAGGTCGTCGCCGGCGGAGAACCCGGCAGTGTCGTTGACCTTCTTGAAGCTGTCGATGTCCAGCCAGCTCACCGCGAAGATCTCGCCGGCGGCGATCCGGCGGGCCACGTCGCGGGCTATCGCGTCGCTGCCTGGCAGGCGGGTCAACGGGTTCAGCGCCGCCGCCTCCTCCACCTTCAGCTCGGCCATGCCGCGGATCAGGTCGCCGGCTCGCACCGCGCCCAGGCAGCGGCCGGACTCGTCCACCACGATCGCGTCGTCGTACATCCGGTACTGGTCCGAGCGGGTCACCAGGCTCAGCGCTTCCATCGCCGTCGTCGCCGTGTTGACCACCCGCGGCTTATCGGCCAGCCGCGAAGCGGGGCGCTTGGCGTGCAGCGCGTGCCCGTACGGGCCGGTCACCGCCAGCAGGAACCGATTGCGGTCGATGGTCCACACCGGCCGGTTCTCGTCGTCGACCAGCACCACGCCGCTGATCTCCGGGTGATCGGCCAGCACGCTGCGCACCTTGTCCGCCGTCGCGTCGATCGGCAGCATCGTCGCCGGGGAAAGGAACTCCGTCACCCGGGGGCCCGTGGCGAGCGTGTTGATCGACGGGCCGTGCGGGTCGGTCACCTCAGCCGCCACACCCGGCACGCTGCTCGCCGTCGGCGGCCGGCGGGCCGCCGGGGCGAGCAGGTTCCCTTGCACCAGGCGGATTCCGTTGCGGCGCAGTGCGGTCAGCTGGCGCTCGTTCTCCACGCCCTCGGCGACCAGTTGGCTCTCGGTCGACTCGCACAGGTGGCGGACCGCCTCCACCACCGCGACCCGGGCCGTGCTGTCCGGCAGCCCGGCGATCACGGCGCGGTCCAGCTTGACCATCGCGGGCCCGATGTCGGCGATCAGGGTCAGCGGCACATCACCTTCGCCCACGCCGTCCAGGGCGACCTGGAAACCGTCGCCGCGCAGCTTGTCCACCCCGGCGAGCAGCTGACCGGGGTTCAGCCTTGCGAACGGCGGGCCGATCTCCAGCGTCACCTCCTGCTCGCGGCGGCCGATCTCGCGGAGCTTCTCGCGCACCGCGTCGAGCCGGGGGAGGTCGTGGATGACCGTGCCGCCGAGGATGTTCAGGTGCAGGGGGAGCAGCGACTCGTGCTCCGCCATCGAGGTCAGCGCGGCGGTCGCCAGCGACACATCCAGCTCGGTCAGCCGCCGCTGCCGGGCCGCCTCCCGGAACAGGTCCTGGACGTGCGAGCCTGCCGGCCGGGCCAACGCCTCGACCGCCACGATGGCACCAGTCTTGATGTTGATCAACGGCTGGAACGCGAAGCGCACTTCGTCAACCAACGCAAGCACGGAGTCGATGTTGCCCGGCCTCATGCCGCTCCATCGACGGTGTTCACGACCTGTTCACCGACATCTCAGTTCCTCATCCTCGGCGGCGGGCCGCCAACCTAGCTCGACCGACCGGGGCGGGACATCGTGCCGTCGGCGGTCCTGTGTCCAGTGACACAGCGAAACGGAAGCGTTCCGTTACGGTCTGCAGGGTTTGCCGGTTCTGGTGTCAGTCGCCGCCGAGGCCGTGCCGGGCCGGCGGGTGCCCCACCGAGAGACCGCCGAGAACCAGCCGCCGCCGGATCCGCCACGGCGCGTTGCGGAACAGCGCGGACATCGCGGCCGCCGTCCCGGCCGGGCTGCCTTCCGGGGCCAGGAACGCCGTCCGGTGCGGCTCGTCCAGCCGGAAGAACGCCTCGAAGAACCCCGGCACCAGGTCCGGGGGCAGCGACAGCAGGGCGTGCAGCGCCCGGTGCCGCAGCATGTGCGCGGCCACCGCGCTCGGCGGCCACTGGATCGACCAGCTCGCCCTGGCCGCGGTCGCCGGACCGGACGGGAGCGCGGCGCTGATCGCCGCCGCCAGCCACGGCGCGCGTTGCAGGGACGCCGCCACGCTGAAACCGGTCGCCGGGTGCACGAAGCCCGCCGCCGCGCCGAAGGGGATCACCCGACCAGGCCGGGGCAACGGGTCGTCCACCGGGAACCGCACCCGCTCCTCGTCGATCCGCCCGTGCGCATCCACCCCGGCCGCGGCGAACCGGCCGGCCAGCCTGCGGCGCAGCAACGCCAGCGGCAGCCCCGGGCGGCGCGCCAGCGAGGTCTCCTCGAGCAGTACCCGGTTCGGGCCGAGGTGGATCGCGTAGAGGAACGTGGGCCAGCCGCCGCGGGTTTGCGGGGCCGGCCGCCAGTCCATGAACACACCCGCATCCGGGTCGCAGAAAGGCTCCGCCGTTGCGGCGTCGACCACCCAGCCCACCGCGGACTGCTGGGCCGCGGTGTGCGGCGGGCGACCGCCGGAGAGGGCCCGTACGGCGCCGGTCGCGTCGACCACGACGGCCGCCGCGATTCGCCGACCGTCCTTCAGCACGACGGTCGAACCCGTCGGCCCGTGTTCGGCGGCCGTCACGCGCCCCGTCACCTCGACGATGTCGGCGCGCCAGAAGTGCTTCCACAACGCCGTGTTGTCCAGCACCGCGTACGGCCGCTGCCATTCGTGCCGGTGTGTGCCGTGCACCGCCATGCGCGGCATCACCGACGCCAGTGCCGCCGACGGCACCGACGGGGGCAGCTCGTCGCACCAGGTCCCGTAGGTGTGCGGCCAGACGCGGCGCGGGGCCGGGTCGACCAGCGTCACCCGCAGGCCCGTATCGCTGCAGGCGGCCGCCGCCGCACGACCCGCCGGTCCGCCGCCCACGACAACGACATCCACTGCAGCATCAGATCACGTCGGACGCGGGGTCCGCTGCCAGGGCGGCTAACGTCTCTTCATCTCGCGAGGACGGCCCCGACGTGGTGAATTGGCATTCATGATGTCGGGGATCCCGCGGCGAGGCGGCGTCTGAGGTTCCGCTACCCCGCGCCGCTACGCGAGCCAGCTGCGTACACCCATTAACGTGAGGCCATGCAGGATGTGCAGCCAACCCGGACCGGGCGGCGCAGCGGACGCTCCGGAGTTCGCAACGGCCCTGGTGATCTCGCCGCGAGCCCGTTCCGCGCGGACCGCGACCGGGTGTCCAGCTCCGCGTTCTTCGCCCGCCTCGGCGGCGTGACGCAGGTCGTCAGCCCCAGCGGCTCCGGGCTGCTGCTGCACAACCGGCTGACCCACAGCCTCAAGGTCGCGCAGGTCGCGCGGGCGATCGCCGAGCGGCTGGTGGCCAACCCGGACGACGTGGCGCGGCTGGACCGCCTCGGCGGCTGCGACCTGGACGTGGTCGAGGCCGCCGGGCTCGGCCACGACCTCGGTCACCCGCCGTTCGGGCACCTCGGCGAGAGCGTGCTGGACCGGCTGGCCCGGCAGCGGTTCTTGCTGCCGGACGGGTTCGAGGGCAACGCCCAGACCTACCGCGTCGTCACCCGCATCGACGTGCGCGGCGTCGGAGGCGATGGTCTGGACCTGACCGCGGCGGTGCGGGCCGCGCTGCTGAAGTACCCGTGGACGCGGCTGTCCCGCCCGCAGCCGCACCCCCGGCACCTGGACTCGCCACCGCGCGGCGCGTCCGAACCGGAGGACCAGCCGGGCACCGGGTCGGCCAAGTTCTCCTGCTACAGCACCGAACTCGCCGACATGATCGATGCCCGCGCGGCGTTCCGCGGACGGCTCGAGGACTGGCAGCAGACCGTCGAGGCGTCGATCATGGACACCGCCGACGACATCGCCTACGCGATCCACGACTTGGAAGATTTCCACCGCGTCGGGATCCTGCAGCACACCAGCGTCTCGCACGAGCTGACCGAGTGGCTCGGGCACGCAGTGGAATTCGCCGGCCGCTCCGACGCCGAGCTCGCCGGCGACGGCATGCGCCCCGGCTGCTCGCTGGAGCGGCTGCGGCGCCGGCTGCACGCCAAGGACGGCTGGATCGCCGACGACGAGGCGTTCGTCAGCGCGGTCAAGAAGGTCGTCGCGAACCTCGTCAACAAGCTGCTGGAGGTGCCCTTCGACCGCTCCCAGCTCGCCGAGCAGTCCATCGCGGCCTTCTCGGGGGAGTGGACCCAGCGCCTGGTGGAGGGCATCCGGGTCGAGGAGCACCCGAACACGCGTTCCGGGCACGTCGCGCTGGCGGTCGAGCAGTGGCACGAGGTGCAGGTGTTGAAGTTCGTGCACCGCCGGTTCGTGTTGCAGCGCCCCGACCTCGCGCTGCACCAGCGCGGCCAGGACCGGCTGCTGAGCAAGCTCGTCGAGGCGCTGGACAACTGGCTGATCGACCGCAGCGAGGCTGCTCGGCTGCCGCACCGGCTGCGCGACCTGTTCGACCGGGCCCGCGCCGAGTTCGCGCAGTTGCTCAGCGACGACCCGGAGCTGCTGGTGGTGCCGGGCGCTCCGGAGCCGGTCGACGCCGAGCGCCTGGAGGGGATGGCGCGCGGCCGGGCCGTGATCGACTTCGTCGCCTCGCTGACCGATGACCAGTCGGCCGCGCTGCTGGAGGCCCTGTCGGGCCGGACCACCCAGTTGTGGAGCGACACGTTCGTGCTGTGACGCGGGCTGTTCGGGTGTGACCGATGTGATGCGGTCTGCGATCAAATCGGTGGACACCGCCCGATACAATGTGTTCGTGGTTAGCAAGCGTTTCGTGGTTCGCGTTCCCCGCGCCACCCCATCGCTGGTCCGCCCGGTCGTCGTCTAGCGACCGCGCCGCTCAGCAGTGCCCACGCCCACCCGGCCCGACCGGTGGGCGCGTTCGTGGAACCGCTTGACCACTATCCTTCGGAGCTTCCTTTGATTTCTGCCACCGGCCTGGAGCTGCGCGCCGGCTCCCGCATCCTGCTCTCCGACGCGACCCTGCGCGTCCAGCCCGGCGACCGGATCGGACTGGTCGGCCGCAACGGCGCGGGCAAGACCACCACGCTGCGCGTGCTCGCCGGCGAGGGCCAGCCCTACGCCGGCGACGTGGTCCGCCGCAGCGAGCTCGGCTACCTCCCGCAGGACCCGCGCGAGGGCGACCTCACCGTGACCGCCAAGGACCGGGTGCTGTCCGCGCGGGGCCTGGACCAGCTGATCCGCGACATGGAGAAGGCCCAGACCGCGATGGCCGAGCTGGTCGACGAGCGGGAGCGGGACAAGGCGATCGCCCGCTACGGCAGGCTCGAAGAGCGCTTCGCCGCGCGCGGCGGTTACGCCGCCGAGAGCGAGGCCGGGCGGATCTGCAGCAACCTCGGGCTGCCCGACAGGGTGCTCAACCAGCCGCTGAGCACGCTCTCCGGTGGTCAGCGCCGCCGCGTCGAGCTCGCCCGGATCCTGTTCGCCGCGTCCGAGTCCGGGCCCGGCGGCGGGTCGGCCAGCACTCTGCTGCTCGACGAGCCGACGAACCACCTCGACGCCGACTCGATCAACTGGCTGCGCGACTTCCTCAAGAACCACGACGGCGGCCTGGTGGTCATCAGCCACGACGTGGATCTGCTGGCCGCCGTGGTCAACAAGGTGTGGTTCCTCGACGCCATCCGCGGCGAGGCGGATGTGTACAACATGGACTGGGACCGCTACCAGGACGCCCGCGCCGCCGACGAGAAGCGCCGCCGCCGCGAGCGCGCCAATGCCGAGAAGAAGGCGTCGGCCCTGATGGCGCAGGCCGACAAGATGCGGGCCAAGGCGACCAAGGCGGTCGCCGCCCAGAACATGGCCCGCCGGGCCGAGAAGCTGCTGGCCGAGGCGGAGACCGAGCAGGCCCAGGAGAGGGTCGCCAAGATCCGCTTCCCGGAACCGGCCGCGTGCGGGCGCACCCCGCTGACCGCCGAAGGCCTGTCGAAGTCCTACGGCTCGCTGGAGATCTTCACCGGCGTGGACCTCGCCGTCGACCGCGGCGCCAAGGTCGTCGTGCTCGGCCTCAACGGTGCGGGCAAGACCACGCTGCTGCGGCTGCTGGGAGGCATGGAGGAATCCGACGCGGGCGGAGTCGTGCCTGGTCATGGCCTGCGCATCGGGTACTTCGCGCAGGAGCACGAAACGCTGGACCACGACGCCACGGTGTGGGAGAACATCCGCAGCGCAGCACCGGACACCCCCGAGCAGCAGCTGCGCACCCTGCTCGGCGCGTTCCTGTTCCAGGGCGAGCAGTTGCAGCAGACCGCCGGCACCCTCTCCGGCGGTGAGAAGACCCGGCTCGCGCTGGCGGGACTGGTTTCCAGCGCGGCGAACGTGCTGCTGCTGGACGAGCCGACCAACAACCTCGACCCGGCCAGTCGCGAGCAGGTGCTCGACGCACTGCGCAGCTTCACCGGGGCAGTGGTGCTGGTCACGCACGATCCCGGCGCGGTGCAGGCCCTCGAACCGGAACGGGTCATCCTGCTGCCCGATGGGACGGAAGACCACTGGTCGGACGACTACTTGGACCTCGTCCAGTTGGCGTAACGACGGTTGCGGTCGCAGCGTGCACTACTACGGATGGATTAGTGCGTTCCGGTGATCGCCGGGCGCACATCTCGACCATTGGCCGATCTTTTTTCCATGATCGCCTGGCGTTCCCGCGTTTCCTGTTCGATCATTGCGCTGACAGGGGTCGCGAGGCCCGACCTGCTCAGAGGGAAGGCGGGGACACCGTGGCTGAGCTGAAGAAAGGCGCGCGCATCACGGGTAGTGCGCGGGACAAGCTTGCCAGTGACCTGAGAAAGAAATACGAGAAGGGGGCGAGCATCCGCGCTCTGGCCGAGGCAACCGGCCGGTCGTACGGGTTCGTGCACCGCGTCCTGAGCGAATCAGGCGTGCAGTTGCGGGGCCGCGGGGGCGCGACGCGCTCGAAGAAGAAGTGAGCACGGCGACCAGCGGTCGCCGGATTTCGACATAACATGACTCCAGCGATCTGCTCAGATCTGCAATGGAGGTCCGCTTGGCGGAGTCGATAGTGGACGCCGGCCTGTTGGATCGTGGCGGTGTGGGGCTCACGATCCACGGGCGGCGTGCCACGATCACCTTGAACCGCCCGGACAAGCTCAACGCGCAGACACCGCACACCTGGCAGGCGCTGCGGGAGATCGGGCGGTGCCTCAACGCGGAGATCCGGGTCGTTGTGGTGCGCGGCGCGGGCCGGTCGTTCTCGGTCGGCCTTGATCGTCGGCTGTTCGGATTCGCCGACGTCGACGGGGCGCCCGGGCTGGCCGCGCTGGCCCAGCGCCCCACCGAACAGGCCGATGCCGAGGTCGCCGGTTTCCAACAGGGGTTCAGCTGGCTGCGCGAACCCGACCGGGTAACCATCGCGGCCGTGCAGGGGCACGCGATCGGCGCCGGTTTTCAGCTGGCCCTGGCGTGCGACCTGCGCGTGCTCGCCACCGATGCGCGGCTGCGCATGGCGGAGACCGGGCTGGGGCTCGTGCCGGATCTTGGCGGTACGTTGCCCCTGGTCAGGACCGTCGGTTACGCAAAGGCAGTGGAGATCTGCCTGACCGGGCGGGAAATTCATGCGGAAGAGGCCGTGCGGCTTGGTCTGGCGAACTCGGTTGTCGAGCCAGATCTGCTCGACGACGCGGTGGACCGGCTCGCCGAAGCCGTCACGCAACCGCCGGCCGGCGCGGTCCGCGAGACGCTGGCGCTGCTGGTCCAGGCCGACGAGGCCGTCGACCCGGAGCAGCAGCTCGCGGCCGAGCGCGCCGCCGAGCTGCGCCGCATCGCGGAGCTGGCCGAGCACTTCGGCTCGGAGTAGATCAGCGCAGGCCCGGCACCCGTTCCCCGTAGTGCGCGAGGTTCGCCGCGTTCGCCTCGTCTCCGCCGACCGTGTTGGAGCTGCGCCAGACCGGCAGGTCGACGCCTGCCGCCGCGGCGAGGTCGTACATCTGCACCAGCAGCATGTTCCACAGGAACGCGTTGGCCATCGAGGACAGCGGCGCCGTCACCGGTGCCGCCGCCGGGTAGCTCGCATCGCCCCCGCGCACCAGCGTGTCCAGCACGATCCCGGCTTCTTCGGCCAGCGTCGTGCCCGCGCGCTTCGGGGCTTCGGCGCTCGCCGCCGGCGAGGTGATCGCGACGACTGTCGAGCCGGCCGCGCGGGCGAGCTTGGCCAACTCCACCGGGTACGGGTTCACCCCGGAGTTGGAGAACACCACCAGCGCGTCCGTGCCACCTCGGAAGCCGGCCCCGGTGAGCACCTCGTCGGCCAGGCCGCTGCGGCGTTCGGTCTTGGTGCTGGCCACCGCGCTATGCAGGGGCAGCAGGTCCGGGTGGTACAGCGGCCGGACCGCGGCCAGCCCGCCGGCCCGGTAGAAGGACTCCATCACCCCGGCCAGCGAGTGGCCCGCGCCGGCGGTGAACACCAGGCCGTCCGCCTGGATGGCGGCGAAGAGCCGGTCGGCTGCGGCTCGCAGGGGTTCGGCGTTGTGCGCGCCGATCTTTCGCAGGTGTTCCAGCGTCTGCTCGGCGTGGACCAGGCCGGTTTCCGACATGTTTGCGCTCCCGTGGCGAGACGATCGCGGACATGAGGTCTATACCAATCGCGGGGGCATCGGTCAAGACGCGCGGCATGCCCCTGCCCACCACTGGTGTGGTGCGCGGGATACGCTGTTGATCAGCAAGCAAGATCGGACCGCCAGGGGATGCATGCCACAACGAGGCAACCGCCGGGAACTGCTCGCCGACGCCGCCATCGAGGTGCTGGCGCGCGAGGGAGGCCGCGGGCTCACGCACCGTGCCATCGACCGCGAGGCCGCGGTTCCAGAGGGCACCACCAAGAACTACTATCCGACGCGCAGCGCGGTGTTCCTGGCTGTCGCGCGTTATCTCGCCGCCCAGCACACTGCTGCGCTGCGTGACCTGCGCAGCCAGATTCCCACGGACGTCACCGGTGCGGAAATCGTCGCGCTGTACGCAGCGATGCTGCGGCGGATGTCCACGAGCGCGAGGTCGCAATTCCTGGCGCTGTTCGAGCTGCACCTGGAAGCAGTGCGCAACCCCGAGGTGCGGGAGGCGCTCGGCGACATCACCGAGGCCAATGTGGACACTGCGGTGCAGTTGCACGCCGCGGTGGGGCGCCAGATGAGCCGCCGCGGCGCGGGATTGCTGGACGCGGGCATGCTCGGCGTGGCGCTGTCGATGCTCAGCCTGCCCGACGACCTGGTCGAGGAGCTCGGGCTCGACGACGCGGACGGACTGGCGCGGGCGTTATTGTCGTTGGGCTCGGGTCGGGACGAACCGACGCTCGGGGTGCTGCGGGACTGCGCTGGCTGAGCGGGGCTGCTGGCCTCCCGGTGGCGCTGCGATACCGGTGGATGACGCACGGTAGCCTTTGCGGGGCAACGGGATCTGGGCAGGGCGCCCTGGGGTCGCCCATGATCGAAGTGGATGCGGGGAGCATGTCGAATCCAGCGCAAGACGAGCCCGGCCCGCTCGAACCGCCTGCGGTCGTGTTCGCCCGCCTCACCGACGTCCCGGTGGGCGCCCTGGACAAGCTGATCGAGGCGACGCACGAGGTCTACGACGACCTCAACAAGGTGCTCGGCCACCCCTACTGGGGAGACCTGGTGTTCCACCAGGGCGCGGCGATCAAGGCGCTGAAGGAGGCGCGGATCTGCCTGGAAGGACTGCGCGCCGAGGCGGTCGGGGCTCGCAACACCGAACTGGGAATCACGGTTGCGACGGCGGTGGCCGACGGCGAGCGGTACTACGCGCAGACCGAGGACGACAAGGCCGAGTTGGTGGACAAGGTGCTGCGGCCGCAGCAGCCCGGCGCCAGCCACCTATATGTGTGGGACCGCCCGCACGAGGATCCCGAGGCGGCCGGGCCGTACCAGCAGATCCGGATCGTCACCGACGTGGCGGCCGAGGTCGGCGTCCTGAACTTCACCGAGGAGTCCGAGGACGGCGAACTCCGCTCCTGGCACACGCTCAACCCGGCGCCGTCGGCGGAGGCGCCGGCGCTGCCGTTCGACGCGGGCAGCACGCTGAAGTTCCCGCGCGACGCGGTCCTGCCGTTCCGGGACCTCCGCGCCGCACTGGACGAATTCACCCGAACCGGTCAGCGGCCGGAGGCCGTGCACTGGCAGACCGCGCGCTGGGGAGACCTGTAGAGGTTGTTGGTTTTGTCTTTGAAGCGGCGTAGCCGCTTAGCCCACCCTCGCAGCTTGCGCGGCCGCGGGTTCTCAGACGTCGCCTGGCGAGGACAGCCCCTGCGCCGCGTATTGGTCATACATGAGCCGAGGATCCCGGAGTCCAGGCGGCGGCTGAGGTTCCGCCACTTGCGCCGCTACGCACTCGCTGGGATCGGCTTGCTGGACACCATCGGCGGCTCGCTGGCCAAGGCCACCGAAGACCCGGGCAGCCGCACCGCCGCGCTGATCGCGTTTCTGGTCACGGCCTCGGGCCTGAC
>NZ_GL877879.1:1358766-1433310 GCF_000194155.1 Saccharopolyspora spinosa NRRL 18395 | reverse complement strand
CGTGCTGCGGGGTCGGCCGGTGGGGGCCGGGACGGTGGTGAGCACGGAGCAGGTGCACACGGCCAAGGAACTGGGCGCGGCATTCACCGTGGCGCCGGGGCTGGATCCCGAAGTGGTGTGGCTGAGCGCGGAACTCGGCGTGCCGCACCTGCCCGGCGCGGCCACGCCCAGCGAGATACAGCAAGCCCACCGGCTCGGGCTGTCGTGGGTCAAGGCGTTCCCGGCCGCCGAACTGGGCGCCGGTTGGTTCAAGGCGATGCACGGGCCGTTCCCCGGCCTGCGGATGGTGGCCACCGGCGGGATGAACGCGCGCAACGCGCCGGAGTTCCTCGCGGCGGGGGCCACCGTGGTTGCGGTCGGTTCGGCGTTGGAGGATGCCGAGCAGCTGCCCGAGTTGGCGAAGTTGGTCGAGGAGGCCGAGGTGACGAAGTCGTGAAAGTCCACATTGGTCCGGTCGCCCCGCCAGAGTTGACGGCGGCCGTCGTGGCGGCAGGCGCCGAGATCAGCCCGGCCGCGGAGGCCACCGCGCTGACCTGGTACGGCGCAGGCCCCGAGCGGTTCGCCGAGTTCGACCACCCTGGCCTGGAATGGGTGCAGCTCCCATCGGCCGGAATCGAAGCGTGGGTCGCCGCCGGCGCGCTGCGCGACGGGATAACCTTCACTTCCGCGGCGGGCACCTACGCCCAGACCGTCGCCGAGCACACACTTGGACTGATGCTGACCGGGGCGCGGCAGCTGCACGCGATGGCGCGCGCGGAGAACTGGGCGCGACCGGCGGGCATGCTCAGCCTCTTCGGCGCCACGGTCGGGATCATCGGCGCCGGTGGCATCGGCCGGGCGCTGATCGATTTGCTGCAGCCCTTCGGCGTTCGGGTGCTGGCGGTGAACCGGTCCGGGAAGCCGGTCGCCGGGGCGGCCTGGACCTGGCCGGCCGACGACGAGGCTGGGATGGACCGGCTGCTCGCGGAGTCGGACTTCGTCGTGGTCGCCGCGCCCGCGACGGCCAAGACGGCGAAGCTGGTCGACGCAAGCGCACTGTCCCGGATGAAAGCGGACGCGTGGCTGATCAACGTTGCCCGCGGATCGCTGGTCGACACCGACGCGCTGGTCGAGGCGCTGGACGCGGAGCGTATCGGTGGCGCGGCGCTGGACGTGACGGATCCGGAGCCGCTGCCGGACGGACACCCGCTGTTCCAGCACCCGCGCGCGATCATCTCGCCGCACTCGGCGAACCCGAAGTCCTTGCTGGTCCCGGCGCTGGCGCGGCGGGTGGAGGAAAACGTCCGCCGCCGCCTCGCAGGCCAACCACTCCTCGGCGTCATCGACCGCACCGCGGGCTACTGACCCCCACCTGGCCCGGCAGAACGACAGATCCGCATCTGTGCCCTCTGGGTGCTGCCGAGGCCGTTTCGGAATGCGCTGTGTGGAGTGAACGGACCGTTTGTGCCGTCTACCGGGGTGGACAGTCCGTTCGCTTCACGTCAGTGCGCTGGGGCTTACGTTGGGAATGTGGAGTGAGCGGACCGTTTGTGCCATCTACGAGGCTGTTGTGGTTTTGGTTTGGGTGTTGTGGTTGCTGGACAGGGGTGGGCTGGAGGCACGCTCCTGCTCAGGTTGTGGTGGTGGTGTGGAGGGTGGTGAATAGGCGGCGGAGGTTGTGGGTTGTGGCGGTGAGGTTGAGTTCGCCGAGGCGAGCGGTGGGTGCTGCGGATCGCGCGCCGCAGTGCGGTCAAGGCCCGTACCCAGGCGATGAACCAGATCCGCGGCCTACTGGTCTCGGCACCGGCGATACTGCGTGAGCAGACCACCGGCCTGGACCGGGCCGCGCTGATACGCACACTCGCGAGGCTGCGGCCCGGCGACGACCTGTCCCACCCGCTGGCGGCCACCCGGGCGGCCCTGCGGCGCCTGGCCCGCCGCCACCAGACCCTCGACACCGAGATCACCGAGCTCGACGCGGAACTCGGCCCGCTGACCCGGCAGGCCGCCCCCGCACTGCTGGAGCTGTTCGGCGTCGGCCCCGAAACCGCCGGCCAGCTGCTGACCTCCGCCGGGGACAACCCCGAACGCATGCGCTCCGAAGCAGCGTTCGCGCACCTGACCGCGGCCGCACCGATCCCCGCGTCCTCCGGCCGCACCCACCGCCACCGCCTCAACCGCGGCGGCGACCCTGAACCGCCGGAGTCGGTGGCGGTCTTTGATCATGCCGTTGACGGATTCGACGGTGGCGCCGCGTTTCTTGTAGAGCTTCGCTGCTTCGGGGTGCGTAGCCGGTGCCGCATGGCCTCGATGGGGTGGGTCGCTGCTACGCAGGGTTAGTGTGGAGACAGTTTTTGTAGTCAGCCGTAGCTGCCCTGGATGGCGCGGCCCGCGATGGTCGTCACGATCTTGAACGCCTTCATCGCCTCGGTCATGTTCGGCGCGTCGAACCCGACCCGCCGCACGTCCAGCTGCTCGACGGTCGGGATCACCTCGGCGGCAGTGGCCAGGTGCGAGGCGTCGAACTCCATTTCGATGCGGTGCGGCCGGACCACGCCCTCGGTCCGCCCGGCCAGCGCGAGGCTTTCGGTGGCTGCGGCGCGGATGTCGGCCGCGGTGCGGGCCGGTGGGCGGCAGATCGCCGCGTAGCGGCTCACGCATTCCTTGACCGCGACGGTCTTCGCGGCGGGTGCGTAGCCTGCGGCCTCGGAGCAGGCCCGGTCGTCGCCGGTGACCAGCAGGACCGGCACCCCGTACTCGGCGGCCAGCGCCGCGTTGAGACCACCCTCCCCGGCGGGGGCGCCGTCGAGCCACACCCCGGTGATGGAGTTCTCCAGGTAGGTGTGCGAAAGGACGCCTTCCTCGCCCGCGCCCGCGTGGTAGCCGAGGAACACCACACCGTCCACATCGGAATCGATGCCCTGCATCATGGACAGCGGCTTGTGCCGCCCGGTCAGCAGCACGGCCCGCTGATCGAGGTCCTCCAGCAGCAGATTTCGCTGCGCGGAGTGCGCCTCGTTCACCAAGACGTCGGCGGCGCCGCCCGCGCAGAGCCCTTCGACGCACGCGTTGACGTCCCCGGTGAACAGGCGGCGGAAGCGCTGCCACTGCTCGGTCCCCGGCACCACGTCGTCGGTCCAGGTGACGCCGGTGACGCCTTCCATGTCAGCTGAGAGCAAGATCCGCACGGCGGCAAATCTATGCCGCGCAACCAGGATTTCGGGCGGCGACGCGCCGAACGCGTAACGGTACGGTTCCCCTGCGTGACGTGGCTCGGAAACGACCTTCGGTTAACCATTGACGAACAGCGCCCGAAGATGGTTCCTTTTTCTCATTCGCTGTAAAGGAGGGGGCACCGTGAGCAGACGATTCGCCGTGCTCTGGGCGGTGCTGTTGGTCGGATTGCTGGCACCGATGCCGGCATCGGCGCAGGGTGACGGCGCGCGCCACGACGGAGCGACGCTCCGGATCGGGCTGCAACAGCAGATCGATTCGTTGAACCCGTTCCTGGGCTACACGGTGGCCTCCAGCGACATCTTCCGGTCCATCTACCCGACGCTGACGACCTACAGCCCGGACGACTTCTCGGTGATGCCGGAGCTCGCCGAGAGCTGGGAGCCCTCCCCGGACAGGCTCGCCTGGACCTTCCGGATCCGCTCCGGCGTCAAGTGGTCCGACGGGCAGCCGGTGACCGCCCACGACGCGGCCTACACGTTCAACCGGATGATGACCGACCCGGCCGCGAGCACCGCGAACGGGAACGTCGTGAAGAATTTCGAGGCCGTCACGGCCCCGGACGACACCACGCTGGTGATCCGCACGAAGACGCCGCAGGCCACGATGCTGGCGATCGACGCGCCGATCGTGCCCGAGCACGTGTGGTCGAAGGTCGCCGACGTCGCGACCTTCGCCAACGACCAGATGCCGGTCGTCGGCAGCGGGCCGTTCACGCTCACCGGCTATCGCGCCGAGCGGGACGTCACGCTGACCGCCAACCCCGGGTTCTGGCGCGGTGCGCCGAAGGTCGCCGGGTTGCAGTTCATCCAGTTCAAGAACAGTGACGCCGCGGTGCAGGCGCTGCGCAAGGGCGACGTCGACGTCGTCCAGAAGCTCACCTCCGCGCAGTTCGACGCGCTGGCCGGGCAGCCCGACATCCAGCAGGTCAAGGGCCAGGGGCGGCGGTTCTTCGAACTGTCGCTCAACCCGGGTGCGGCCAACAGCGAGAACCAGCCGATCGGCACCGGCCACCCGGCGCTGAAGGACGTGCGGGTGCGGCAGGCCATCGACCAGGCGATCGACCGGAAGGTCCTGGTGGAGCGGGTGCTCGGTGGCTACGGCCAGGAGGGCGGCGGGTACCTGCCGCCGATCTTCTCCGATTACCAGTGGACTCCGCCGCAGCCGCGGACCTTCGACCCGGCGGCGGCCAACCGGAAGCTCGACGAGGCGGGTTACGCACGCGGCGCGGACGGCATCCGCCGGACCCCGCAGGGTGAGCCGCTGAACTTCAAACTCGTGCTGCACGGTTCCCGGTCGGAAGACACCCAGGTCGGTGAGTTCGTCAAGCGTTGGCTGGCCGATCTGGGCATCGGCGTCGACCTGCAGCCGGTGTCGGACAACCAGCTCAACGACCGCACCACCAGCGGCGACTACGACATGGTCATCAGCGGCTGGTCGGCCAACCCGGACCCGGATTACGTGCTCCGGCTGCAGACCTGCGCGTCCCGGCCCGGCCCCGACGGCGGCGGCAACCCGGACACGTTCCTGTGCGACCAGCAGTACGACGACCTCTACAACCGGCAGCTCGGCGAGTTCGACCAGGCGAAGCGGGTCGATCTGGTCAAGCAGGCGCAGGCCCGGTTCTACGACCAGGCCGCCGGTCTGATCCTGTGGTACCAGAATTCGCTGGAGGCCTACCGCGCCGACCGCTACAGCGGGTTCACCCTGCAGCCGAAGACCGACGGCGTGATCGTGGCGCAGCAGGGCTACTGGAGCTACTACGGCGCGCAGCCCACCGACAAGGCGCTGAACGGCTCGGGCACCGACTACACCGGTGTCGCCTGGGTGCTCGGCGGGGTCGTGATGCTGGCCGGCGTCGTAGTGGCGCTCGTGGTGGTCCGCCGCCGCGCGACCGCCGACACCAGGGAGTAAGCCGTGTCCGAAGCACTCGTCACCGTCGGCGAACCGCCACCGCCGACCAGCAGGGGCCGCCGGATGGCCCGCTACCTGAGCGGCAAGCTCGGCGGCGGCCTGGTGAGCCTGTTCATGGTGGCGGTACTGGGGTTCTTCCTGTTCCGGGTGATGCCCGGCGACCCGGTGCGCACCATGACCCACGGCGCGCCGGTGACCGCGCAGCAGATCGCCGTGCTGCGGGAGCGGTTCGGCCTGGACCAGCCGCTTTGGAAGCAGTTCCTGGACTTCCTCGGCAACCTGCTGCGCGGTGACCTCGGCACGTCCTACACCTACAGCCGCCCGGTGGGCGAGCTGATCCTCGAGCGCATCGGCCCGACCGTGCTGCTGGTGGGCACCGCGACCGTGATCGCCGTGCTGCTGGGGCTTTGGATGGGCAGCCGCGCGGCGTGGCGGCACGGCGAGGCCTTCGACAAGACGTCGACCTCGATCGCCCTGACGCTGTGGTCGGTGCCGACGTTCTGGCTCGGGTTGATCGTGCTGATGGCCTTCGGCGTCGGGGTCGGGCCGATCCCGGGCCTGTTCCCGGTCGGTGGGATCTCCTCGCCGGACACGCCGCCGGAACTGCTGCCGCAGGTCCTCGACGTCGCCCACCACCTGGTGCTGCCGACGCTGACCCTGGTGGCGGTGATCTACGCCGAGTACCTGATGGTGATGCGCTCGTCGCTGCTGGAGGAAATGGGCGAGGACTACCTGACGACCGCGCGCGCCAAGGGCCTGCGCGAGGACTTGGTGCGGCGCCGGCATGCGGTGCCCAACGCGCTGCTGCCCACCGTCACGCTGATCTTCCTGCGGCTGGGGCTGGTGGTGGCGGGCGCGATCACGGTGGAGACAGTGTTCTCCTGGCCGGGCCTGGGGCTGCTGACCTACGAGGCGCTGCGGGTGCCGGACCTGCCGTTGCTGCAAGGCATTTTCATCGTGCTTGCCGGGAGCGTGGTGGTGATGAACGTGTTGGCCGAACTGCTCTACCGGGTGCTCGATCCGAGGGTGCGTGAATCATGACAGCCACCGCCGGGCAGATCATCTGGACCCGCCGCAAGGCCCGGGCGGCCGAGGCGTGGCGCGTCTTCCGCGCGGACCGGGCCGGGCTGGTAGGTCTCGTGCTGCTGGTCGTGGTCGGCGCGTTGGCGTTGTTCGCGCCGCTGCTCACCGACGCCAGCGGCCTGGACGTCACGCGGGCGCCCGGCGAGCCGCTGCGTGCGCCGAGCAGCGAATTCTGGCTCGGCACCGACGAATCCGGTCGTTCGGTGCTGCTGCTGACCTGGTGGGGTGCGCGGGTTTCGCTGGTCGTCGGGCTTTCCGCGGCGGTGCTGTCGGTCCTGATCGGCACCGTGGTGGGCGTGCTCGCGGCCCACTTCGGTGGCTGGACCTCCCGGGTGCTGCTGCGCGTCACCGACTTCTTCCTGGTCCTGCCGTCCCTGGTGCTGGCCATCGCGTTGTCCACGGTGCTCGCCCGCGGGCTCTGGACGATCGTGCTGGCGATCGGGGTGACGGCCTGGCCGGCCACCGCGCGGATGGTGCGGGCCCAGACGCTGACCGTCGAGGCCCGCCCCTACATCGAGCGGGCGCGGGTCCTGGGCGCCGGGCACGGCCACATCATCGGCCGCCACGTGCTGCCCGCGGTGCTGCCGCTGGTGTTCGCCAACACCACGTTGTCGGTGGCCAGCGCGATCATCGCCGAGTCGACGCTTTCGTTCCTGGGGCTCGGCGACCCGGGCCGGGTGTCGTGGGGCTCGATGCTGAAGTCCGCGATGGACACGGGCGCGGTCACCGGCGGTGCGTGGTGGTACTTGCTGCCGCCGGGCCTGGGGATCGTGATGGTGGTGCTCAGCTTCACGTTGTGCGGGCGGGCGCTGGAGACGGTGTTCAATCCGAGGTTGCGGGGGCGACGGTGACTCCGATTCTGCAAATGCGCGACGTGGCGGTGGCCTACCGGGGTGCCCAGGAGGCCTCGCCGGGAATGGTCGCCGTGCGGGGCGTGAGCCTGAGCCTCGCCGAGGGTGAAACCCTGGGCCTGGCTGGGGAATCCGGTTGCGGCAAGACGACGCTGGCGATGTCCGTGCTGCGGCTGCTGCCGAGCTCGGCGCGCATCGACGGCGAGATCCTGCTGGACGGCAAGGACGTTCGCGAGATGACGTTCGGGCAGCTGCGCGCGGTGCGCTGGGCGAGCGCGTCGGTGGTTTTCCAGGGCGCGATGCACGCGTTGAACCCGGTGCGCACCATCGGCGATCAGATCGCGGAGCCGATCAGGCTGCACGGCCGGGCGAACGGCGACCTGCGCGCGCGGGTCGCGGACCTGCTCGCGCAGGTGGAGCTCCCCGCGGAGCGGGCCGGTGCTTACCCGCACGAGCTCTCCGGCGGGCAGAAGCAGCGGGTGATGATCGCGATGGCCCTGGCCTGCGAGCCGCGGCTGGTGATCGCCGACGAACCCACGACCGCGCTGGACGTGGTGGTGCAGGCCCAGATCCTGGAGCTGATGGGGCGGCTGGTCGCGGAGCGCGGCATCGCGCTGATGATGATCAGCCACGACCTCTCGGTGCTGTCGGCCAGCTGCGCCCGGCTCGCGGTGATGTACCAGGGCCAGGTCGTCGAGCACGGTCCGTCGCGGCAGGTGATGACCGCGCCGCAGCACGCGCACAGCAAGGCGCTGGCCAGCGCCTTCCCGACGGTCGGCGACCCGCGGTTCCGGTTCACCGAAGGGGTGCCGAGCGGATCGGCGCTGCTGTCCGCCGAGTCGGTGTCGGTAGACTTCACCAGCCGCTCCGGGCAGACCGTGCACGCCGTGCGCGGGGTGGACCTCGCGGTCGACGAGAACGAGATCGTCGCGCTGGTCGGGCAGTCCGGCTCCGGCAAGACGACGCTGGCCCGGACGATGCTGGGGCTGCAGCAGCCGACCGGCGGTGCGGTGCGCTTCGACGGTACGCCGCTGCCGACCAGCAGCGCGGGGCTGCGCGAGTACCGCAAGCAGGTGCAGTTGGTGCTGCAGGACCCGACCGGGGCGCTCAACCCCCGGCACACCGTTTACGAAGCGGTGGCGGAGGGTTTGCGCATCCACGGCATCACCGACGACGAGCGGGGGAGGGTCGCGGCGGCGCTCGAGGCGGCGGAGCTGCGGCCAGCGGAGAAGTTCTTCGGCCGCCTGCCGCAAGAGCTCTCGGGCGGTCAGCGGCAACGCGTGGTGATCGCCGGTGCGCTCGTGCTGGAACCGCGGGTGCTGATCGCCGACGAACCGGTGGCGTCGCTGGATGCGACGGTGCGCGGCGAGATCTTGGCGCTACTGCTGCGATTGCGGGCCGAACGCGGCCTGTCGACCCTGGTGATCACCCACGACCTCGGCCTGGCCTGGAACATCGCCGACCGGGTGGCGGTGATGTACCAGGGGGACCTCGTCGAAGTCGGCCCGGTGGAACAGGTCCTGCTCGACCCCCAGCACGACTACACGAAGACGCTCCTTGCCGCCGTTCCGACGGTGGAGCGCCGCGCGGCGTAGGCCCGAGCACCGCGCCTGGCGGTTCAGTCCAGGCTGTCGATCACGGCGGGCCGGCCCGGGCGGTCGACGCGGGCGACGTAGTCGGCGAGGCGTTCCGGGCCGACTTCTCCGGCGTAGCGCCGGAAGGCGGGCAGGGTCCAGCGGTCGGGTTCGGGGGTTCGCCGTTCCAGGGCGGCTTGCGGCAGCCACAGGTGCACCGCGAAGTCGAAGGCCAGGCCCGCGCCGAGTAGCAGCGGTCCGTCCACAATGGCCACTCCTCGCTCCGGGAGGGTGGTGCGGGGCAGGCGGGGCGAGCGGTCCGCCTCGGCGTCCCAGAAGGCCGGTAGGACCTGGCCGCTTCCACTGGGGGACAACGGGTTCAGCACCTCGCGGGCCAGGGCCTTGAAGTCGAACCAGCTCTCGTAGAACGAATCAGGGTCCTCGTGGCCGTGTTCCAGCCGCAGCGAAGCGGGGCGCAGGTAGTCCGCGGTGCGCACCCGGGCCACCTCGCGCCCCAGCGACCGCAGCGGTTCGACCAGGGCCTCGGCGAAATCGCCGGTGTCGGCGGCGGGCGCGCCGTCCACCGCCACCCGCGCCCAGCGCCCCGGAAGCGCGTCGATGCGTTCGACCACCTCCGCGGCCAGCAGTTCGGGGGAGATGGGGCGGACGTGCATGGGACCGAACGTATCAAGCGGTCTTCAGGTACTCCCGCAGGTGCGCCAGCATTACGCCCGGCGGAAAGCCAACTAGCGCAGCGCCGGTTGGAGGATCGACAGCCGCTGCGCGTCGGTGTCGAGTTCGGCGGCCACGCCGAGCGGGATTGTGCGCTGCGCGTCGCAGTGGCCGAAGCCGAGCTCCCACATGATCGGCACGCCCAGGCTGCCCAGCAGGTCCGACATCACCGCGCGCACCTCCTCCAGCGGCCCGCATTCGGTCCAGGAACCGAGCGCGATCCCGGCAGCGTGGTCGAACCAGCCCGCGCGCAGCAACTGCGTGACGAACCGGTCCAGCCGGTACGGGTCCTCCGTGACGTCTTCGAGCATGGCGATCCCGCGCTCCGGTGGGGTCGGTGCATCCGGCGCGCCGAGGGAACCCGCGACGATGCTCAGGTTGCCGCCGTAGGTGATGCCCCGGGCGCGCCCGTGCACGAGCGCGCCCGCGCTGGAACGCGTCAGGATCGTGACCGACTCGGGCTGGAACAGCGTGCGGCGCAGGTGCTCCCGCGCCGCGAGATCCTCGACGAACGCCTTCGTGGCCAGCATCGGCCCGAACACCGTGACCACGCCGAGCTGGGTGGCGAACGCGTCGTGCAGGGCGGTGATGTCGCTGGAGCCGGTGAACACCTTCGGCCCGGCCGCGGCCATCTCGGTCCAGTCCAGGTGGTCGAGGATCCGCATGCTGCCGTAGCCGCCGCGCACGCAGAACACCGCGGTGACGTCCGGGTCGCACCACGCCTCCTGCAGGTCGGCGGCGCGGTCGGCGTCGGTGCCCGCCAGGTAGTCCAGATGCGGATGGCGGTCCCGGACGTGCTTGCCGACCCGCGCGTTCAGGCCCCACGAGCGCAGCTGCGCCAGCCCGGCGTCGAGCAGGTGCTCGGGCACCGGCCCGGCGGGGGCGACGAGTGCCACGGTGTCCCCGCTGCGCAGCCTGTGCGGGCGACGTAGTTCGCGCATGCTCATGGCGTGCTCCATCCCGCGATCTTGACCACCGCCCGTGATCGTATCGGGCCGCAGCGTGCAGCGCCCGAGTTCGCCAACGGCGAACAAGGTTGAAACCGGTGGTCGAAAGGGGTGCTCAGCGAGTAAACCGGCGGATGACCCGGTGGAAACCGGGCCGGTTCGAGACGGTGATGAACAAAACGGGGGCCAGCCGCGCACCGTCAGCGCGCGGTGGCCTAGTGTCGGAGGTGTCATGGCTCGTGTCATCCACGTCTTCCGTCAACCCGACCGATTCGTCGCCGGAACGGTCGGTGAACCCGGTGAGCGCATCTTCTACCTGCAGGCGTCCGAGGACGTCCGCACGGTGAGCGTGCAGTTAGAGAAGCAGCAGGTGTCGGTGCTGGCCGAACGCATCGGCGCGCTGCTGGAGGAAGTGCAACGGCGGTTCAACACCGACCTGCCCACCGAGACCCCCGACGACCTGGTCGACACCGACCCGCTGGCGGTGCCGGTGGACGAGGAGTTCCGGGTCGGCACGATGGGGCTGGGCTGGGACGCCGAGTCCGAAGCGGTGGTCGTCGAGCTGCTCGCGGTCACCGAGGAGGAGATCGACGAGTCGGTGGTCCTCGACGACACCGAGGAGGGCCCCGACGCGCTGCGGGTGTTCCTCAGCCCCGCGAATGCCCGGGCGTTCGCCGAGCGCGCCGAGCGCGTCATCAACGCGGGCCGGAAGCCGTGCCCGCTGTGCGCCGAACCGCTGGACCCGGCCGGTCACATCTGCCCGCGGCAGAACGGCTACCGCCGCTCGGAAGAGGTCTGACCGGCGTGCGCGCCGGTGATCCCGCGGTCCGCGAACTGCTCCTGCACGGCCGGTTGGACGTGCAGGGGCGGCTGGTGGAGGCGTCCAACGCGACGCTGTTCTGCAGGATCGAGGCCGACGGCGTCTCAGCCGAGTGCGTCTACAAGCCGGTGCGCGGGGAGCGGCCGCTGTGGGACTTCCCGGACGGCACGCTCGCCGGTCGCGAGGTCGCGTCCTACCTCCTGTCCGAGGCCACCGGCTGGGGGCTGGTCCCGCCGACGCTGTTGCGCGACGGCCCGTTCGGGCCGGGCATGGTGCAGTTGTGGGTGGACACCGAAGAGGATTCGCAGCTGGTCGACATCGTCGGCCCGGGCGAGGTGCCGGACGGTTGGCTGCCGGTACTGCGCGCCCAGGACCACCGCGGCGACCCGGTGGTGCTGGCGCACGCCGACCACGAACAGCTGCGGCTGTTAGCCGTGCTCGACATCGTGATCAACAATGCCGACCGCAAGGGCGGGCACGTCCTGCACGCGCCGGACGGCCAGGTGCTGGGCGTCGATCACGGCGTGAGCCTGAACACCGACGACAAGCTGCGCACCGTGCTCTGGGGCTGGATCGGCCAGCCGCTGCCGGCCGACGTCGTCGACCGGCTCGGCGAGCTGCGCGCCCTAATGGAAGGCCCGCTGGCCGCTGAGCTGGCAGAACACGTGACGCCGAAGGAAATCCAGGCGGTCAACGCGCGCATCGAGCGGCTGCTGGAGGAGGGGACGTTCCCCGCCCCCTCCGGGGAATGGCCGGCCATCCCCTGGCCCGCGTTCTGAAGCCGCGGGTGCGGACCGGCTGCCGGGCGGGGCAATCTGGTCGGGTGCGAACCCGGTACCAGCAGCCGACGATCCAGCCCTCCTACGCCGACCGCCTGCACACGCCGCTGCCCCGCTTCAGCGACGTGCTGCGGCTGATGTGGACCGGTGGATTCCGCGGCCGGGTGGAGGACTCCAACCGGATCCCGGTGCTGCGCACCGGGCTGCCGCCGGTCACGGCGCGGGACACCGCGGTCACCTGGGTCGGCCACGCGACCTACGTGGTGCGGATGGCCGGGGCCACGGTGCTCACCGATCCCGTTTGGTCGTCCCGGATTCCCGGCGTGCCGCGCCGGCTGACGCCGCCGGGTGTCTCCTTCGGCGAGTTGCCGCCCGTCGACGCGGTCGTGATCAGCCACAACCACTACGACCACCTGGACGCGCCCACCGTGCTGCGGTTGCCGCGCGACACCCCGGTGCTGGTGCCCGCCGGGGTGGGCCGCTGGTTCCGGCGCCGCGGCTTTACCGAGGTCGTCGAGCTGGACTGGTGGCAGTCGGCGGAGGTCGCCGGGCTGACGTTCGACTTCGCGCCCGCGCAGCACTGGAGCCGCCGCGGCCCGCGGGACACCTGCCGCAGCCTGTGGGGCAGCTGGGTGATCTCCGGCCCGGAGCACCGGGTCTACCACGCCGGGGACACCGGCTACGGCCCGCACTTCGCCGAGATCGGGCAGCAGTACCAGGGCATCGACGTGGCGATGGTGCCGATCGGCGCGTACGCGCCGCGGTGGTTCATGAAGCCGGTGCACATGAACCCGGAGGAGGCGGTGCGGGCGGTGACGGACCTGGGCGCGAGGTACGCGGCGACGATGCACTGGGGGACGTTCGTGCTGACCCGGGAACCGGTCGTCGAACCGCTGAGCCGCGTCCGCAAGGCCTGGCGCGACACCGGCCGCGACCCGCAGCAGCTCTGGGACTTCGCCATCGGCGAATCCCGCGTCCTGGGCTCGGGTGTCGAGCCCGGAAGCAGTCTTTCAGTCCACTAGGGACTGGTAGACGAGTTGGTGCAGTTGGGGGCGGATCGGGTGGGTGCTCGACGGCATCAGCTGGGTCAGGAACAGCACCGTCAGGTCCTCGGCCGGGTCCACCCAGAACACGGTGCTGGCCAGGCCGCCCCAGGAGAGCTCGCCCCGGGAGCCGATCACCTTCGCCGCCAGCGGGTCGTCGATCACCGCGAAGCCCAGCCCGAAGCCCTTGCCCGCGTTGGCCACCTCGGAGAACGACCCGAGCGCCAGGGTTTCCAGGTCCGCGCCGCCGGGCAGGTGGTTTCGGGTCATGTACCGCACCGTGCGGCTGCCGAGCACGCGCGTGCCGTCGAGCTCGCCCTCGCGGCGCAGCATCTGCGTGAACCGGTGGTAGTCGTGCGCGGAGGAGAACAGCCCGCCGCCGCCGGAGAGGGCCTTGGGCAGCTCGAACGCCGCCGCGTGCAGCTTCCCGTGCTTCGGGTATGGGCGGGCCTTGCCCTGCGGGTCGGCCATGTAGAGGGTGGCGAGCCGGTCGGCGTTGGCGCGGTCCACCGCGAAGCCGGTGTCGGTCATGCCCAGCGGCTCGAAGATGCGGGTGCGGAAGAACTCGTCCAGCGTCTGCCCGGACGCCACCTCCACGATCCGGCCCAGCACGTCGGTGGCCACCGAGTAGTTCCAGGCCGTGCCCGGGTCGAACAGCAGCGGCATGCTCGCCCAGGCGTCGCAGCAGCCCGCCAGGTCGAGGTCGGCAGCCATGCCGAACTCGAACCCGGCGCGGCGGTAGAGCTCGTCGACCGGGTTCAGGTAGTGGAAGGGGTAGGTGAGGCCGGAGGTGTGCGTCAGCAGGTGCCAGATCCGCATGTCCTCGCCTGCCGGGCGGGTCTGCGGGGCGCGGGCGGTCCCGCCGCGGTAGACCCGCAGGTCGGCAAACGATGGGATGAAGTCGGCGACCGGGTCGGTGAGCTCGAAGGCGCACTCCTCGTGCAGCATCATGATCGCCACCGAGGTGACCGGCTTGGTCATGGAGTAGATCCGGAACAGCGTGTCGGTCTGCATCGGGGCGCCGCTGGCGATGTCGCGCATGCCGTGCGTCGACAGGTGCGCGATCTTGCCGTGCCGGGACACCAGCGCCAGCCAGCCCGGCAGCTTGCCGGCCTCCACGTACTTCGCGAAGTGCTCGTCGATCCGGTTCAGCCGGGCGGCGTCGAAACCGACTTCGCCGGGCTCGACCTCGATTTCCAGGGCCACTTGATCCTCCTGCGCGTGCCATCGCGGGTTACTCGGTGTTTCTACTCCAGCGAGCCCACATGCGAAATCCTTTCTGCTATGGCAGCGCTTGTCGGTTCCTGCCGGTAGCGTCGGGGGCGTGACGACCCCGACTCAACCCGAAGGGCTGCCCCGCACGGCAGGAGAGCTGCGGTCCAGCGGCCACGTCCCGCGCAGCGTCAAGGCCGAGCTGCGCGCCAACCTGCTGACCGCGCTGCGCTCCGGCCGGGCGCTGTGGCCCGGCATCGTCGGATTCGACCAGACCGTGCTGCCGCAGCTGGAACGCGCCCTGATCGCCGGGCACGACGTCGTGCTGCTCGGGGAGCGCGGGCAGGGCAAGACGCGGCTGCTGCGCAGCCTCGTCGAACTGCTGGACGAGTGGACGCCGGTGATCGAGGGCTCGGAGCTCGGCGAACACCCGCTGCGGCCGATCACCCCGGCCTCCCGCCGCCGCGCCGTGGAGCTCGGCGACGACCTGCCGGTCGCCTGGCGGCACCGCAGCGAGCGGTATGTGGAGAAGCTGGCCACCCCGGACACCTCGGTCGGCGACCTGGTCGGCGACGTGGACCCGGTGAAGGTCGCCGAGGGCCGTTCGCTGGGCGACCCGGAGACGATCCACTTCGGACTCGTGCCCCGCGCGCACCGCGGCATCGTCACGGTCAACGAACTGCCCGACCTGGCGGAGCGGATCCAGGTCGCGCTGCTGAACGTGATGGAGGAGCGGGACATCCAGATCCGCGGCTACAGCCTGCGGCTGCCGCTGGACGTGTTGCTGGTCGCCACCGCCAACCCCGAGGACTACACGAACCGGGGCCGGATCATCACGCCGCTGAAGGACCGCTTCGGCGCGGAGATCCGCACCCACTACCCGCTGGACGTCGACGACGAGGTGTCGCTGGTGCGCCAGGAGGCGGACCTGCCTGCAGAGGTCGGCGACCACCTGCTGGAGGTGCTCGCCCGCTTCGTCGGCCATCTGCGCGAATCCGCCGCGGTCGACCAGCGCTCCGGGGTGTCGGCCCGGTTCGCCATCGCCGCCGCCGAGACCGTCTCGGCCGCCGCGCTGCACCGGTCCGCGGTGACCGGCGAGCACCCGGCGGTGGCGCGGCCGGTCGACCTGGCGGCGGTGCCCGCCGTGCTGCGCGGCAAGATCGAGTTCGAGGCCGGCGAGGAGGGCCGCGAGGACGAGCTGCTGGGCTACCTGCTGCGGCGTTCGGTGGCCGACACCGCCCGTGGCCTGTTCGCCGGGCTGGACCTGCAGTCGCTGGCCCAGGCAGTCGTCGACGGGCACCCGGTGGCCACCGGTGAGCGCGTCGCCGGGCGCGACGTCCTCACCGCGCTGCCGGAGCTGCCGGTGCTGCACCAGGTCGCCGAGCGGCTCGGGGTGCGCGCCGGGGATCCGCCGGGGCGCATCGCCAGCGCCGTCGAGCTGGCCCTGGAGTCGCTGTACCTGGCGAAGCGGCTCGGCAAAGACGCCGATGACGACCGGTCGGTGTACAGCTGATGAGCCGCCGGTTCCGGTACAACGCGTGGCACGGCGGGGCGGATCCCCTGGCGCCGCCGGTGGATCTGCGCGCGGCACTGGACCAGATCGGCCGCGATGTCATGGAAGGTGCCTCGCCGCGCTCCGCGCTGGAAGAGTTGCTGCGCACCGGAACCCGCGACACCGCTGGTCTCGATGAGCTCACCCGGCGGCTGTGGCAGCGGCGCAGCGAGATGCAGCGGCGGCACCGGCTCGACGGGACGATCTCCGAGGTCCGCCGGCTGCTGGACCGCGCGCTGGCGGAGGAGCGGCTGGCGCTCGCGGCCGACACCAGCGAGGACGCGCGGTTCCGCGAGCTGCAGTTGGACGCGCTGCCGCCGGACGTCGCGGGCCAGGTCTCGGAGCTGGCGAACTACGACTGGCGGTCGTCGGACGCGCGGGAAACCTTCGAGGAGATCCGGCAGATGCTGGGCACCGAGTTCCTCGAACAGCGCTTCCAGGGCATGAAGCAGGCGATGCAGCAGGTCACGGCCGAGGACGTCGAGCGGGTGCGGCAGATGCTCGACGACCTGTCGGCGCTGCTGGCCGCGCACGCCCGCGGGGACTCCGAGATCCAGCAGAAGTTCGAGCAGTTCATGGCCAGCCACGGCGATTTCTTCCCGGAGAACCCGCGCAACGTCGACGAGCTGATCGACGCGCTGGCGGCCCGCTCGGCGGCCGCCCAGCGGTTGCTGAACTCCATGAGCGAGCAGCAGCGCGCCGAGTTGATGTCGCTGTCCCAGCAGACCTTCGGCGACCCGCGCATCGCCCAGGCGTTGCAGCGGCTCGACCAGCAGTTGCAGGGGCTGCGGCCCGGCGAGGACTGGACGGGCCGGGCGCGGTTCCGCGGCGACCAGCCGATGGGGCTGGCCGAAGCAACGGCGGCGATGGCCGACCTCGGTGAGCTGGAGCGGTTGGCGGAGCAGCTCGGACAGGCCTATCCGGGCGCGAGCCTGGAGGACATCGACCTGGAGGCGCTGGAGCGGCAGCTCGGCCCGCAGGCCGTCGTCGATGCGCAGCGGCTGTCGGAGATCGAGCAGCAGTTGCGGCAGCAGGGACTGCTGCAACGGGCACCCGACGGCAGCTTGAGGCTGTCACCGCGCGCCCTGCGCCGACTCGGGGAGACCGCGCTGCGCTCGGTGATCTCGCAGCTCCGGTCGCGGCGCGGCGAGCGCGACACCGACCGCGCGGGCGCGGCGGGGGAGTTGACCGGCACCACGCGGCCGTGGAGCTACGGCGACGCGGAGCCGTGGGACGCCGTCCGCACGGTGCGCAACTCTGTGCTGCGGCGCGCGGCGGAGGGACCGGATTCGGCGCAGCTGGACATCTCGGACCTGGAGGTGGCCGAGACCGAGCAGCGTTCGCGCGCGGCGGTGGTGCTCTGCGTGGACACGTCGTGGTCGATGGTGCAGGACGGCCGCTGGGTGCCGATGAAGCGCACCGCCCTCGCGCTGCACCACCTGATCGCGACCCGGTTCCGCTCGGACGCGCTGCAACTGGTGACCTTCGGACGTTACGCGTCCACTGTGGACGTCGGTGAACTCGCTGCGCTGGAAGGGGTTTGGGAGCAGGGCACGAACCTGCACCACGCGCTGCTGCTCGCGGGCCGCGCCCTGCGCCGCCACCCGGACGCCCAGCCGGTCGTGCTCGTGGTGACCGACGGCGAACCCACCGCCCACCTCGAACCCGACGGCGAGGCGGTGTTCCAGTACCCGCCGACGCGGCACACCCTGCAGGTCACGCTGTCCGAAGTGGACGCCCTGCACCACCTGGGCGCCACGTTGAGCGTCTTCATGCTCGGCGAGGATCCGAGCCTGGAGGCTTTCGTGGACGTCGTGGCCCGCCGCGGCGGCGGCCGCGTCCTGGCACCCACCCCGGACGGCCTCGGCGCGGCGGTCGTCGGCGACTACCTCCGCACCAAGCGCCGCTGAACCAGGCGCATGCTTCCGGCGCATCGTGTTGCGCCGTACGGGTGAGATTGCCTAGGAGATTCGCGCTGCTAGCACGATCTGCCTCGGGTGCGAAATGTGCCGGATATGCTCGGCTGCCGAAGTTTGTGCGGATTTCGTTAGCCGTCCCGGGCTTGGCAAGACCTGGAGGTTGTCGTGCCAGAACTTCCCGACTTCGACGCGATGTTGTCGGAGCTGAAGGAGAAGCAGAACATTATGCACGCACTGCGGGAGGCGGCGGCAGTACGTGCCTACACGGGCTCATCGACAGACCGGGCCGTGGTCGCACGAGTGAACGGGCTTGGGGTGCTACAAGATCTGTCGATACCCGACGCGGAACTCCGCTCCGGTCATCCATCGGCCCTAGAGGGAAAGATCCTGGACGCGATCACTTCAGCACGGGCACAGGCGACCGATGACTCCAATGCGAAGCTGATCGAGGTCCTTCCGGGGTTTGGGAGCTGAAAGGTCTTGTCGAAGCAGTCATCAGAACGCATCGCAGAAGAGTTGGCCCAAGCACAAGACCGCTACAAGCGGGCGGTGCAGCAAGCGGAGGAGCTGCGCGAAAAACAGGTCGTGGTCGACCTGGAAAGTGACCTCGGACAGCTCGTGCTGACCGCATACGGCGAGCTCGTCGCCGTACGGCTGAACACAGAAGAGCTTCGCTACGCCAACGGGCGAAGCTTGGCCGAGGCCATCAAGCGCGCCCTCGAACAAGGCGAAGAACAAGCACGTCAGCTCCGCGAACCCGAAGAGCCGAAGGGCTGGATCTGATGAGCGACTACACAGTCGTCCCCGAAGCGTTGCGCAAGAACGTCAAGTTCCTCTACGACGCTGCCGACGCTTGGGGTGAAGCTCTTCAGGCGCTGACTGGTAAGGATCTCAACGAGGATGACCTCGGACTCCTTGGCGGGCCTTCCGGGGCAACCAGGAGCCACAACCTGGCACTCGATGACGCCCTGGAACGCCTCAAGAAAGGCCAAGAAGTCCTCGAAAAGGCAGGCGACAGCCTGAAAGCAGTGGCTGACGACTACGAAAGCCGAGACGTCGAGTATTACGAGCAGTTCGGGTACCTGAAAGACGATATCAATCAGTGACTTCGCCGCAGAGGAAGGAATGCTGTGACCGTCACGTTTGAGCCCCTTGCGCCGTTTCCGGAGGACGCGGCGCAAAGAGTGTTGGAGTATGCGAAAAAGCTTGGGCTGGAAGCTGTCTCTAAGATTATAGATACGATTCGCGACTTGTTCGGTCACCCAGAGAACATCGGTGCTCGTATCGACGCTTGGGGTGATAAAGCGAAGCGGGCGATCGATGATTCAATCGATTCAATAACGAATTCTAGGGCCGACCTCAAGGCGTACTGGGAGGGTTCTGCATATGATAGTTATAGCATATACGTGGACCATCTCGAAAAAGTATTCAACACGGCTGCGCAAGTGTTCGGGAAGATGAAGGATCATCTTCAGGATATCGCGGCAACAATGACGGATTTGTACAACAAAGCGATTCGTTTTCTTGTTGACTGTGCGACCATTATCGTCCGCGCCACTGGCGGCATAATTGCGAACATTAAAGAAGCTTTCTTTGGTGTAGCGGAGCCGGTTGCCAATGCGATCGCATCATTTATTGACAGTGTTGGAAATGTTGTCACCGAAGTCAATGCCGTTATTTCAGAATATCGACGTTCCGGTCAAGATTTAAAATTTGAGATCACGGAGTTGAAGGTTCCTGAGACGATTCCGATGTCATCCGTCGACGCCGACGGCTGGGAAGTCCGGAAAAGGAAGTAAAGGCATGCGGAAGATTGCTGCTCGATTTGGGCTTTCATTCGGCATGGTAGGAGCACTGCTGCTCGGCGCGTGTGGCACACCTCCTCCTGCTGCTGCGCCAGACCCCTTCTTGTCGCTACCGGATGCCTGCGAAGTGCTCAGTCGGCAAACTATTCAGGAAATCGTCGGCGGCACACCTGGTCGCAGCAGGTCGGCCGACGCCAAAACGGGTAAATCCTGCCAATGGCAATACAGCGCGGACAATGCCCCAGTTCCACCTCTGCAAGGCGTTACCCCTAGCGACCTGGGGCTGTCTGTGACGCTCTACCTGTACGAGAGGCTCCCCAGTCAACAGGATGTGGGTGGCGTCCAGATGGCCAGTGACTCCTTCGCTGCTGGGCGCAACCGCCAAGGTGTGGCCGACAGTGATTCGATCGACGGGATCGGTGACGAAGCATATGGCAATTTTAACGATGCGAATGGATCCCTCACATTCCGTACCGGAAATGTCATCGTTGAGTTGCGCTACCAAGGCTCGGGCGAGTCACAGCAGGGGGCGACTGGCTTGGGGCGAGAGGCAATCCATGTAGCATTGACCAAGGCTGCAAAAGATATCCCCCAGCATCTTCGGAAATAGTATCGCGGAATGGATGCTCAATTGGCTGGTGTGACAGCTTGTGTTCGCGCCGGGAACGATGCGTGACGATCGGCGATTTACGTGAGGTGTGCTGGTGTCAGGGCGAAACGACCCGTCCGTGCTGCGGTGGCTGATCGGCGTGGAACTCTCCGCGTACCGCAAGCATGCCGGACTCATGTTGCCGGAACTTGCGACGGCAACCGGCATCACCAAGCCGAAGCTCGGCCACATGGAAAGTGGTCGCTACCAACAGCACCTCGACGACATCGCTACAGCGCTGCGGGCTTGCGGCGCGGACGAGCGAACCGTCGACCGGTTGGCGTCCCTGAGCGGCCGAGGTGATTCCAAGTCCTGGTGGGCGCCCTGGGCGCATGTGGTGCCGGACTGGTTGAAGACCTTTGTCGGTTTGGAAGGGCTGGCAGACTCGGAGTCCTTGTACGAGCCAACGGTCCTACCGAGGATGATGCAGACGGAGGACTATGCCCAAGCCGTGACCGCTGCGACAGGTTTCGTCCGACAGAACCACAGCGAACGCGCTTGAACCCGCTGAATCGGTTGAATTCGTGAAAGCATTGATGTCCGAGACGTAGCCGGAGGGACACCGTGTCCGCCCCAGTCTGGAGAAAGTCGAGCTACAGCGCGAACAACGGAGTCTGTGTCGAGGTTGCGTTCGCGACCGCCGATGCAGCTGGCTGGCGGAAGTCCAGTTATAGCACGAACAACGGCGAATGCGTCGAGGTCGCCTTGGCTGACGAGGTCGTCGGGGCTCGGGACTCGAAGAATCCTGGTGGGCCGGAGCTTTGGTTCGGTGGGGCTCGGTGGGGGAGCTTCGTCGCCGCCATCAAGGCCTTGGCGGTTCGACCTCGCATGACTGCCTGAAGAGGCTGTTTTGGATGTGGTGCAGCAGGTCGTGGCATTGCCGGTGATGGGTGGATGAAGCGAACGGACCGTTTGTGCCGTCTATTGGCGTGAACGGTCCGTTCGCTTCAACCAGCAGCTGCGGCTTACGTGGGACGCCGCCTGATCGACGGGATCCGGTAACCCCAGTAGCAGCAACGCGGAAGGCCGGTGGTCGCGCCCACCGGCCTTCCGCTCGCGGTTGGCTCAGGGGGTGAAGAAGTTGGCCACCACGGCCTGATTCTCCGACGCCCACTTCCGCGCGGCGTCGTCCTCCTTGCCCTTCTCCGCGCTGTTGATCGCGTTCTCCAGCGACGCGAGCTGGACGTCGTCCAGCTTGAACTTCTTCACCATCTCGGTGACCTCGGGGAAGTCCTGGCTGAAGTTCTTGCGGCCGATCGCGTGGATCTGCTCGGCCTTGCCCATCGCACCCAGCGGATCCTGCAGGTCCTTGATCGGGTACCGGGCGTAGGCCCAGTGCGGGTGCCACAGCGTGACCACGATCGGCTTCTGCTCCTTGGTCGCCTTCTCCAAGGAGGCCAGCATCGCGGTCGTCGACGAGGTCTGCAGGGTGAACTCGCCGCCGAGCCCGTAGGCCGGGATCACGTTGTCCTTGGTGATGCGGGTGAGCCCGGCGCCCGGGTCGATGCCGGTGATCATGCCGTTGAACTCCGCGCCCCTGCCCTTGAGGTCGGCGATCGAGTTCACGTCCGTCATGTACTTGGGCACCGCGAGGTTCAGCGTCGCCTGGTCGTACCAGACGTTGAGGTCCTCCAGCTGCGGGCCGTACTGCTTCCAGTAGTCGGCGTGCGTCTCCGGCAGCCAACTGTCCAGGAACAGGTCGATGTTGCCCTGCGCGAGCCCGGCGTACATCGGGCCGGCCTCCAGCTCCTGGGCGTTGACCTTGTAGCCCTTCTGCTCCAGCAGCACCTTGTAGAGGTGGGTGACCGCGATGTCCTCGTCCCACGCGATGAAGCCGATGTTGATCGCCTTCGCCTGCTGGCCGGTCTGCGCCGAGCGACCGCCGCACCCCGCGGCCACCGCCACCAGCGCGACCAGCGCGGCGAAGAGAGCGAGAAGGCGTCTTGATCTTCTTCCGGTGAACATTCCTGCCCTGCCTTTCTGCGAAAACGTCATCCGGTCCGGGCCGCCTTGCGCTCCGCCCGCGCGACCGGCGAGCGGTCCGACAGCACGGCTGTGATCCGGTCCAGGTAGACCGCGAGGATCACCACCGACAGGCCTGCCTCGAAGCCGAGGCTGAGCTGAACCCGGGTGACCGCCTGGTAGATGTCGGTCCCCAGTCCCTGCGCGCCGACCATGCCGGCGATGACCACCATCGACAGCGACAACATGATCACCTGGTTGATCCCCGCCATGATCGACGGCATCGCCAGCGGCAGCTGGATGCCGGTGAGGATCTTGCGCTCCGGCGCGCCGAACGCCTCGCCGGCCTCGACGACCTCCTTGTCCACCTGCCGGATGCCCAGTTCGGTGAGGCGGACCCCCGGTGGCAGCGAGAAGACCACGGTCGCCACCACGCCCGGCGTTGTCCCGATGTTGAAGAACAGGATCGCCGGGATCAGGTAGACGAAGGCCGGCATGGTCTGCATCAGGTCCAACACCGGCCGCACGACCATGCTGACCCGGGCGCTGCGCGCCGCCCAGACTCCCAGCGGGATGCCGATCAGGACCGCGATCACGCTGGCCACCAGCACCAGCGACAGGGTCTGCATCGCGGCGGTGAACTCCCGCATGCTCGCGATCAAACCGAAGCCGATCAGGCTGAACAGCGCGAACCGCCAGCTGCGCAGCCACAGCCCCAGCGCCGCGAACAGCAGCACCATGCCCAGATCGGGCAGGAAGGTTAACGCGTAGGTAAGGCCCGTAACGGCCGATTCCACCACCAGGATGATGAAGTCGAACAACGGGCCGATGTTGTTGTTCAGCCAGTTGACCAGGCTCGTGAACATGTCGCCGATGGGGATCCGCGGCAGCTCGAACTGGGCGGCGTGGAGGAACGCATTAGACATCGGACGCCTCCTCGATCTCGGCGTGTTCGCCGTCGCCGACCGCCGGAACCTCCCGGCACAGCGCCTTGAACACCGCAGCCGGGGTGACCACGCCGAGCACCCGCTGCTGCTCGTCGACCACGGGAACCGGGACCGCGCGGGCGCTCATCCTGGTGAACAGGTCCGCCATCGGCGTGTCGGAGGGCACCGGATCCTCCCCTGGAGGGGCCGTGGCCTGCGGCTCGACGATGGACGCCGCGGTGAGCACCCGGCTGCGGTCGACGTCCTTGACGAAGGTGGCGACGTAGTCGTCGGCTGGCTCGTTGAGGATCTGCTCGGCGGTGCCGACCTGCACGATCCGCCCCGCCCGCATCATCGCGACGCGGTCACCTAGCCGCATCGCCTCGTTGAGGTCGTGGGTGATGAAGATGATGGTCTTGCCGAGCTTCGCGTTCAGGTTCAAAAGCTGGTCCTGCATCTCCCGCTTGATCAGTGGGTCCAGCGCGCTGAACGCCTCGTCCATCAGAAGTACGTCGGTCTGGGCGGCTAAGGCGCGGGCGAGTCCGACGCGTTGCCGCATGCCGCCGGAGAGCTGCTGGGGGTAGCGCTCCTCCCATCCCTCCAGGCCGACCAGGCTCAGCGCCTCGCGTGCCTGCTCATTGATCTCGGACTTGCTAGTGCCCCGGATCTGCAGGCCGTAGCCGGCGTTGTCCAGCACGGTGCGGTGCGGGAACAGGGCGAAGTGCTGGAATACCATGCTCATCTTTTGCTGGCGCATCGCGCGCAGCGCCGGGGCGGACATCCCGGTGATGTCCTCGCCGTCGACGAGTACCTGGCCGGAGGTGGGCGTGAGCAGCCCGTTGAGCATGCGGATCAGCGTCGACTTGCCGGAGCCGGACAGCCCCATCACGACGAAGGTCTCGCCCTCTCCGACTTCGAACGACGCGTCTACCACCGCGGCGGTGGCGCCCGCCGCCTTTATCTCTTCCTGGTCGGCTCCTGCCTCCAGGCGGCGAACCAGCTCCGTCGGCTGTGGCCCGAAGATCTTGTAGAGCCGCTCCACGCGTACCGATGTCACCGATCGCCTCCACCTGCTTCGCCGGAGCCGGATGGTTTTCACCCGGCTGTCGGGGTCTGCGCGAATTGTCGGTTCTCTGCCGATCAACTCACCGTGTCGCGAATTCGCGTTCGCGTTCTCTCGTCTGGGCCTTGATCATACTTAGCGGGATGTCCATGTCCAGCCATTCGGGTGAAGATCTGATTGCGTTACGACTGTCCGATTTGACTTTTCAGTCCGGTTTCCTGAGCCGTTGCCAAGCCTCTGACGTGCGAATATTCGACTTCTAAAGGGAATGATCCCACCTCGGCACCGGCGTCGCGAAGTGACGAATTCGGATGATCTGAATGGGTGGTTATGCGTTGTTTAGTACGATTTTTCCGCTCTGCTAATTGATCTTTTGCCGAGACGAGTTCGGTTAGTTGTTAACTTGAATGTAGCTTGTTTTGGTAAAGATTTTTTCGCTCGGTGGGGATTCGAGAAGTCGCCGATCTTCCCACTATGTGATACGGCCGATGGTCCGGTCGGGGGCGTCCACCCGCCTCGGACGTTTAAGGTCGGATGCATGCAACCCTGGTCATCGGTTCCCGTGCCTCAGGTGCCGGGCACGCCCAGCCCGCTGCACCTCTTCGACACCGCCGCCGGTGAGGTCAGGCCCACCGAACCCGGGCCCGTCGCGAGGATGTACGTCTGCGGCATCACACCGTATGACGCGACCCATCTCGGCCACGCCGCGACGTACCTGGCGTTCGACCTGGTCCACCGGGTTTGGCTGGACAACGGTCACCAGGTGCACTACGTGCAGAACGTCACCGACATCGACGACCCGCTGTTGGAGCGCGCCGAGCGCGACCGTGAGGACTGGATCGTACTCGCGATGCGCGAGACCGCGCTGTTCCGCGAGGACATGGAGGCGCTGCGGGTGGTGCCGCCGGCCGACTTCGTCGGCGCGGTCGAGTCCATCCCGGAGATCGTCGAGGCGATCGGCAAGCTGCTGGCCTCGGGTGCGGCCTACCGGGTCGACGGCGAGCACCCCGACATCTACTTCCGGCACCAGGCCTCCGGCAACTTCGGCTACGAGTCCAACTACGACGAAGCGACCATGCGCGACTTCTTCGCCGAGCGCGGCGGAGACCCCGACCGGCCCGGCAAGGAGCACCCGCTGGACGCGCTGCTGTGGCGGATGGCCCGCGACGGCGAACCGTCCTGGGAGTCCGAGCTCGGCGCCGGTCGGCCGGGCTGGCACCTGGAATGTTCGGTGATCGCGCTGAACCGGCTCGGCCTCGGTTTCGACGTCCAGGGCGGCGGCTCGGACCTGATCTTCCCGCATCACGAGTTCAGCGCCGCGCACGCCGAGTCGCTGACCGGCGAGTTCCCGTTCGCCAAGCACTACGTGCACGCCGGGATGATCGGCCTGGACGGCGAGAAGATGTCGAAGTCCAAGGGCAACCTGGTGTTCGTGTCCCGGCTGCGCGGCGACCGGGTGGACCCGATGGCCATCCGGCTGGCACTGCTGGACGGTCACTACCGCACCGACCGGTCATGGACGGATGACGCGCTGATCAACGGCTCCGCGCGCCTGGCCCGGTGGCGGGAGGCCGTTGCGCTGGATGCGGCTCCGGCAGCGGAGCCGGCCGTCGCACGGCTGCGCGAGCGGCTGTCGGACGACCTGGACACCCAGCAGGCGCTGCGCGCGATCGACGCCTGGGCCGACGAGACGCTGGCCTCCGGCGGCTCCGACCGGGGCGCGCCACAGCTGATCCGCACCGCTGTCGACGCCCTCCTCGGCGTCGAGCTCTGAAACCGCTGACCGACACCGCGGCGAACGGAAGCCGGGATCCCGGCTTCCGTCCCGGTCGCGTTCAGTAGGCGTCGTGGGCCTCGGCGAACTCGGTGCCGTGGTAGGCATAAAAATGGACTAGACCATTGAGCGGGTCAAGGTCCAGTCCATTGGTTGCCAACGGCCGCGCCGGTCAGCCGGGGCCGGGCCCCAACGGGCCCTTGCCGCCGGGTCCGCCGGGTCCGCGGCGGCGCAGGTAGCGCTCGAACTCCGCCGCGATCGCGTCGCCGCTGGCCTCGGTCAGCTTGACCTCGGCGTCCCCGCGCTCCTCCAGCGCGCGGACGTAGTTGCGGACGTCCTCGTCCTCCTCCGCCATCTCGCTGACGGTCTGCTCCCACTCCTCGGCCTGCTCCGGCAGATTGCCGAGCGGAACCTCGACGTCGAGCGCGTCCTCGACCCGGTGCAGCAGCGCCAGCGTCGCCTTCGGCGACGGCGGCTGCGAGACGTAGTGCGGCACCGCCGCCCAGAACGAGATCGCCGGGATCCCGGCCTGCACGCAGGCGTCCTGGAAGACCCCGACGATCCCGGTCGGGCCCTCGTAGCGGGAGCGCTCCAGGCCGTACCGGGCCGCCGAGTCGGTGTCGTAGGCCGCGCCGCTGACCGGCACCGGCCGGGTGTGCGGAGCGTCCGCGAGCAGCGCACCGAGGGTGACCACGGTGCGGGCCCCGATCCGCTCGATCTGCTCCACGAGTTCGGCGCAGAACGCCCGCCAGCGCATGTTCGGCTCGATGCCGTGCACCAGCACCACGTCGTGATCGCAGCCGGGCGGGCGGCAGACCGTCAGCCGGGTGGTGGGCCAGGAGACCTGGCGGGTGATGCCGTCCACCAGCTTCACCGTCGGACGGGTGACCTGGAAGTCGTAGTACGGGTCCGGGTCGATCTCGCTCAACGGCGTCGCGTCCCAGATGAGCTGGAGGTGCTCGATCGCGGAGCTGGCGGCGTCGCCGGCATCGTTCCAGCCCTCAAAACCAGCTATGACGATGGGGCTCTCAAGCTGGGGAAGGTCTTGCTTCTCGCTCACGCGAACCTCCCTCCGAAGCGACGGCGCGATCGCGGCGGTTGGGAAAGCCCGCCGGTCCAGCCCTCGAAAGCGCTGACCACGATCGGATCGGCCAGTTGGGGCGGTTCGGCGCGCGGTTGTTCGGTGTCGTGTGCGTCGCGATCGGTCACGGCGCCAGCCTACGACGCCACGCCGACGCGAGCGCCCGACGTCCGTGCACCGCTCGTGACCGTCCGGGCACCACAGGTTGCCGGTTTGACGTGAGGTTTCGGTGGCAAGACCCTTTACCCAAGTCACCGTGGGTGTCAGCGGAGAGGGAACCCGATCCAGCAAGTGGACAGCACCAGATCGTCACCGAGCGAGGGGACTGGGATATCCCCGAAGTCCCGGTTGCGGTTGTCGATCGGCCGCCGCCCCGCGGACCTCGCCAAGCTGCTCGTCGCCAGCGGGCTGCTCACGCTGAGCGTGCTGCTGGTGCTGGTGCCCGCCAACCCCGTCGAGGTCGCGATCTACCAGCAGCTCGGGCGGATCCCGGCGATCTCCGATCCGGTTTGGGTGGTGCTGGTCTGGCTTGGGAGCTGGGCCGGGATCGCCGGGGTGACCGCGGTGGCGATGTACTTCGGCTGGATCCGGGTGGCGCTGCTGTGCGCGGGATCTGGCGTGCTGACCTGGGGCCTCGCCCAGGTCATGCACCAGGTGCTGCCCGCCCGGGCGGTGCCCGCGCCGATCTTCGAGCCGCCGGGCGGATTCCCGTTCCCCTCCAGCGAAGTGGCCATCGTGACGGTGCTGGCCGTGGTCGCCGCGCCCTACCTGGGCGGGCCCGCGCGGCGCGTCGGCTGGGGTCTCACCGTGCTGGTCGGCGTCGCCGTGGTCCACCTGGGTGTCCAGCTGCCGTTGGACACGGTGGGTGGCGCGCTGCTGGGTTGGGGCGTCGGGATGCTCTGCCACCTCGTCTGGGGCGCGCCCGGCCGGAAGGTCTCCCAGCACGTGATCTTCGGCGAGCTGGAGCTAGCCGGGCTGAAACCGGTCTCGATCGTCGCGCTGCGGCACCGGCTGCTGGTGCCGCGCGAGTTCGCGGTGCGGACCGGGGACGGGCGGACGCTGCTGGTGAAGGTGGTGCGGCGGATGAGCCGCCGCGCCGGACCCTGGTACAAGATCAAACGGCTGCTCACGCTGCTCGACGTCCAGGACGAGCCGCGGCTGTCGACCCCGCACCACGAGGTGGAGCACGAGGCCTACGTGACGCTGCTGGCCGAGCGGGCCGGGGTGCGCACCCCGCAGGTCGTGCTGGCCTGCGACGTCAAGCACGCGCCCGCGCTGCTGGTGGTCGGGCAGGTGCGCGGACGCCGGTTGTCGGAGATGCGGGGCGACGACGTCGACGACGAGCTGCTGGCGGCGATCTGGGCGCAGCTCGCGGCCCTGGCCGGGGCCCGCATCGCGCACCATGACCTGCGCGCGAAGAACATCCTGGTGGACGACGAGAACCGGCCGTGGCTGCTGAGCTTCACGTTCAGCCACGCGGGTGCGGACGAGGCGCGCTGCGCCCAGGATCTGGCCGAGGCGATGCTCTCGCTGGCGACGGTGGTCGGCACCGAGCGCACGGTGTCCACCGCGATCCGCGAGCTGCCCGCCGAGCAGCTCGCGGCGGCCCTGCGGAACCTGGTCCCGCTGGCGCTGCCCAGGCGGATCAGGAACCAGGCGCCGCACGGCCGCTTCCTGCTGCCCGAACTGCGCGAAGCCCTGGCCGACGGGTTGGGCCTGCCGATCCCGGGGTTCCGCTCGCCGGTCCGCCCGATCACCGTGATCGGCCTGCTGCTCATCGCCGCAGCCGTCTACCTGCTGCTCCCGGAGCTGTCCAGCATGGGCGCGGTGCTCACGGCGGTGCAGCACGCGAACTGGGTCTGGTTGGGTGTGGCGGTGGCGACCGGATTCCTGGCGATCCTGCTGTCGTCGATTTCCGTGCAGGGCTCCAGCCGGGTTCCGCTGCCGTTCTGGCAGACCCTCCTCGTGCAGGTGGCGGCCGCGTTCACCGGGCGCACCACGCCCAGTGGTGCCGGGTTCTTCGGCATCAACGTGGTGTACATGGAGCGGCTCGGGCTGCGGCGGCGGGTGGCGGTCGGGGTGACGCTGCTGAACCAGGCGGGCACCGGAGCGGTGGCGTTCGTCGTGGCCGTGTTCGGGGTGTTCGCGGTCGGCTTGTCCGGGACGTTCACCAACCTCTCTATCCCGACCGACTGGCCGGTGGTGGTCGCCGTGGTCGCGGTGCTGGTGGTCGCCGTGGTCGTGGTGGCCTCGCCCTTCGGCCGCCGCCGGATCGTGGCACCGTCGGTGGAGGTCGGGCGCGAACTGCTGGAGACGCTGCGCCACCCGGTGCGCGCGCTCCAGCTGTTCGGCGGCGCGCTGGGCTACCTGGTGGTCTCGGGCTTGGGCTTGGCGGCGTCGCTGGCCGCGCTGCACCCGGACTTCTCGTGGGTGGCGGTGACGGTCGTGTTCATCATCGGCAACACCCTCGGCCACCTGGTGCCCTCGCCCGGCGGGCTCGGCGCCGTCGAGGCGGTGCTGCTCGCGGGCCTCGGTGCCATCGGCGTACCGGCGACCGCGGCGATCACGGCGGTGCTCATCTCCCGCCTGCTCACCTACTGGCTGCCTGTGCTCCCCGGCATCCTCGTGTTCCGCTACCTGCAACACCGCGGCGTGATTTGAGGGCCACCCCGGGTACCACAGTGTGGGAATCCGGTTGGCCGCCGCTCGTACGCTGGTTGGCATGCCGCATTCTCCCTGGTCACCCCTGCTGGAGGCGCTGGAGCGCCGAGTCCTCGTCGCCGACGGCGCGATGGGCACCATGCTGCAGGAGGTGCCGCTGGGCCTCGACGATTTCGCGGGGCTGGAGGGGTGCAACGAGATCCTCAACGCCACCCGCCCGGATGTGGTGCGCGACGTGCACCGCGGGTACCTGGCGGCCGGGGCGGACGCGATCGGGACCAACACCTTCGGCGCGAACCTGGCCAACCTCGGCGAGTACGGCATCGCCGAGCGCATCCGCGAGTTGGCCGAGCGCGGCGCGCAGCTGGCGCGGGAGTGCGCCGACGAGTTCGCCACCACCGGCCAGCCCCGGTTCGTGCTGGGCGCGATGGGGCCGGGCACCAAGCTGCCGACGCTGGGGCACGTGGGCTTCGAAGCGCTGCGCGACGCCTACGAGGAGCAGACCGTCGGCATGCTCGACGGCGGGATCGACGCGGTCCTCGTGGAGACCTCGCAGGACCTGCTGCAGACCAAGGCGTCGGTGCTGGCCGCCAAGCGCGGCATGGCGCGGGCCGGGCGGCGGGTGCCGATCATCGCGCAGGTGACCGCGGAGACCACCGGCACGATGCTGCTGGGCACCGAGATCACCGCCGCGCTGACCGCGCTGGAGCCGCTGGGCATCGACCTGATCGGGATGAACTGCGCCACCGGACCGGCGGAGATGAGCGAGCACCTGCGGCAGCTGGCCAAGCATTCGCGCGTGCCGCTGTCGGTGATGCCCAACGCCGGGCTGCCCGAGCTCGGGCCGAGCGGAGCGGTGTACCCGCTGACCCCGGAGGAGCTGGCCGAGGCGCTCGCCGAGTTCGTCGCGAACTTCGGCGCCCGCCTGGTAGGCGGCTGTTGCGGCACGACCGGCGAGCACATCCGGCAGGTCGTCGAGGCGGTGCGGGAGCTGGACCCGCCGCCGCGCGAGCCGCGGCCCGAGCCGGGCGTCAGCTCGCTGTACCAGGCGGTGCCGTTCGACCAGGACGCGTCGGTGCTGGTGATCGGGGAGCGCACGAACGCCAACGGCTCCAAGGCTTTTCGCGAGGCGATGCTGGCCGGTGACTACGACGACTGCATCGAGATCGCCAAGGCCCAGACCCGCGACGGCGCGCACCTGATCGACCTCTGCGTGGACTACGTCGGCCGCGACGGGACCGCCGACATGGCCGAGCTGGCCGCGCGGCTGGCCACCGCCTCGACGCTGCCGGTGATGCTGGACTCCACCGAGCCTCCGGTGCTGCGCGCCGGGCTCGAACGGCTCGGCGGCCGGTGCGTGGTCAACTCCGTCAACTACGAGGACGGCGACGGCCCGGACTCCCGCTACCGGCGGGTCGTGGAGCTGGTCCGCGAGCACGGCGCGGCGGTCGTGGTGATGTGCATCGACGAGGACGGGCAGGCCCGCACCAAGGACAGGAAGCTGCGAATCGCCAACCGGATCATCGACGACCTGACCGGCAACTGGGGGTTGGCCGAGTCGGACATCATCGTCGACACCTTGACCTTCCCGATCTCGACCGGCCAGGAGGAGGTGCGCCGCGACGGCATCGAGACCATCGAGGCGATCCGCGAGCTCAAGCGCACGCGCCCGGAAGTCCGCACCACGCTGGGGATTTCGAACGTCTCATTCGGACTGAACGCGGCGGCCCGCCAGGTGCTGAACTCGGTGTTCCTCAACGAGTGCCGGGAAGCGGGGCTGGACACCGCGATCGTGCATGCCTCGAAGATCCTGCCGATGAACAAGATCCCGGACGAGCAGCGGCAGGTCGCGCTAGACCTGGTCTACGACCGGCGCCGCGACGGCTACGACCCGTTGCAGCGGTTGATGGAGCTCTTCGAGGGCCAGACCGCGAAGTCCAGCCGTGCCTCGCGTGCCGAGGAACTCGCGGCGCTGCCGCTGTTCGAACGACTGGAGCGGCGGATCGTCGACGGCGAGCGCAACGGGCTCGAAGCCGATCTGGCCGCGGCGATGGCGGAGAAGCCGCCGCTGGAGATCATCAACGAGAACCTGCTGGCCGGCATGAAGGTCGTGGGCGAGCTGTTCGGTTCCGGGCAGATGCAGCTGCCGTTCGTGCTGCAGTCCGCCGAGGTCATGAAAGCCGCGGTCGCTTACCTGGAGCCGCACATGGCGAAGGACTCCGCCGGCGGCAAGGGAACCCTGGTGCTGGCCACGGTCAAGGGCGACGTGCACGACATCGGCAAGAACCTGGTCGACATCATCGTGTCCAACAACGGGTACAACGTGGTCAACCTGGGCATCAAGCAGCCGATCGGCACGATCCTGGACAGCGCGCGGCAGCACGGCGCGGACGCCATCGGCATGTCCGGGTTGCTGGTGAAGTCCACGGTGATCATGAAGGAGAACCTGGCGGAGATCAACGCCAGGGGAGTGGCCGAGGAGTTCCCGGTGCTGCTCGGCGGCGCGGCGCTGACCCGGTCCTATGTGGAGAGTGACCTCGACGGGCTGTACGAGGGCGAGGTGCGCTACGCCCGCGATGCCTTCGAGGGCCTGCGGCTGATGGACTCCATCATGGCCCGCAAGCGCGGCGGCGTGGTGGCCCCGGACCCGGCCGAGGAGGCGAAGAAGGCCGAGCGCAAGGCTCGCCGGGAACGGTCGCTGCGGATCGCCGAGAAGCGCAAGGCAGCGGTGGAGGAACCCGCGCCGGTGAGCCGCTCGGACGTGGCTGCCGACGTTCCGGTGCCGACGCCGCCGTTCTGGGGGCGGCGCGAGGTGCGCGGCGTGCCGGTCGGCGAGTACGCCGCCTACCTGGACGAGCGGGCCACGTTCCTCGGCCAGTGGGGGCTGCGCGGCGCGAAAGGCGGTCCGTCCTACGAAGAACTGGTCGAGTCCGAGGGGCGCCCGCGGCTGCGGTACTGGATGGACGAGCTCGCCACCGAGGGGATCCTGCAGCACGCGGCGGTGGTCTACGGCTACTTCCCGTGCGTGTCCGAGGGCGACGACCTGGTCGTGCTGGACAAGGACGAGGCGGACGCGCCGGAGCGCTGCCGCTTCACCTTCCCCCGGCAGGCCCGCGACCGGCACCTGTGCCTCGCGGACTTCTTCCGCTCGCGGAAGCGCGCCAAGGAGTCCGGGCAGGTGGACGTGCTGCCGTTGCAGCTGGTCACGATGGGCCAGCCGATCGCGGACCACGCCAACGAGCTGTTCGCCCGCAACGCCTACCGCGACTACCTGGAGATCCACGGCCTCGGGGTGCAGCTCACCGAGGCGCTGGCGGAGTACTGGCACCGCCGCGTCCGCCAGGAACTGCTGTTCGCCTCCGGCGCCCCGGTGGCGGCGGAAGATCCGTCCACAGTGGAGGAATTCTTCCGGCTCGGCTACCGCGGCGCGCGCTTCTCGCTGGGCTACGGCGCCTGCCCGGACCTGGAGGACCGGGCCAAGATCGTCGACCTGCTGCAACCGGAACGGATCGGCGTGACCCTCTCCGAGGAGTTCCAGCTGCACCCGGAGCAGTCCACCGACGCGATCGTCGCCCACCACCCGGAAGCCAAGTACTTCAACACCTGATCCGACGAGGGATTGGACACTTTCGCTGGGGGTGATCGGGCACCGGATGCTGTACTGGAGGCGGTCCTGGTCAAAACCTCCTCCCCGAACGGAGAATCCCGAGTGACCCGCGACGCCGGTCAAACCTCGCCCGCCGCAGTGCTGTTCGACATGGACGGCACCCTCGTCGACTCCGAGAAGTTGTGGACCATCGCGCTGGGCGACTACGCAAGGCATCGCGGGGGCGCGCTCACCGACGCCACCAGGGCGGCGATTGTCGGCTCCAACATGACGCGCAGCATGCGGATGTTGTTGGCTGATGTTGGGATCGCGGGCACCCCAGAAGAAATCAGCACTGCCGAGGTCGACGCGGCGGCCGAGTGGGTCACGGCCCGCATGGAGGAGCTGTTCGAGCAGGGCCTGCCGTGGCGGCCGGGCGCGCAGGAGGCGCTGCGCGAGGCCCGTGAGCTGGGCATCCCCGCCGCGCTCGTGACCTCCACGATCCGGTCCCTGACGGAGCTCGCGCTGGAGACTCTCGGCCGCGGTTCGTTCGACCTGACGGTCTGCGGCGACGAGGTGGACGGCAAGAACAAGCCCGCCCCCGAGCCGTACCTGAAGGCCGCGCGACTGCTCGGCGTGGACCCCGCGGACTGCGTCGCGATCGAGGACTCACCGACCGGCGTGGCTTCGGCGGAAGCCGCCGGCTGCCTGGTGATCGCCATCCCGTGCGAGGTGCCGCTGCAACCCGGCCCGCACCGGGTGCTGCGCGACTCGCTGTCGGACGTCGACTTCGCCGCCCTCGGCGAGCTGTTCGTGCGAGCGGCGTGATGATCGAAGTCCCGATCCTCCTGGCCGGGTACGGCCCGGTCGGACGCGAGTACGCCGAACTCGTCCGGCAGTACCGCGCGCAATGGTGCGACCAGTACGGCGCCGACCTGCGCGTCGTCGCCGTGCGCGGTCGCAGTTCGCAGGCCGAGATCGCCGACGCTGTGCCACCCCGCGAGCAGTGGGCTCCCGCCGAGGAGGTTGCGGAACTGCTCGCCCGGACCGGTGCCCGGGTGCTGGCGCAGGCCGTGCCTTCCGACGGCGGTGAGCAGCCCGCGCTGGACGCGTTGCAGGCGCTGCGGCAAGGCGCGCACGTCGTGACCGCGACGAAGTCGCACCTGCTGACGCACTGGCGGCAGCTCGACGAGACCGCGCGGCGGGCCGGGCGGTCGGTGCGGATCTCGGGGGCCACCGGGGCCGCGATGCCCGCCGGTGACCTGGCCCGATCGGTGCTGCGCGGCTTCGACGTCCGCGCCGTGCAGGGTTGCCTGAACGGCACTGCGACCTTCGTCCTCGACCAGCTCGCCGCCGGCCGGGAGCTCGCCGAGGCGGTCGCCGAAGCCCAGCGGCTCGGCATCGCCGAAGCCGATCCCACTGCGGACCTCACCGGCAAGGACGCGGCAACCAAACTGCGGCTGCTCGCCGGCCTGCTGTGGGGCTGGGATCCGGCGGACATCGCGGTCGAAGCGGAGCCGATCCGCGACCAGCTGCCGGCCGCCGACGACGGGCATCGGCTCCGGCAGGTCGCCGGCGCCTCGCGCGACGAGCCCGGCTTGGTCCGGGTCGAGCTGCGCGCCGAGCCGGTGGCGGGCCCGCTCGGGGCGCTGGTCGGGCCGGAGAAGGCGGTCCGCTACGACTGCGGCGACGCCGGCGCGGTGGCCGTCACCGGCGGCCGGTCGAGCCCGCGGGGCGCCGCGCTGGCCATGATCAAGGACACGCTGGGCGCGGCCCTGGAGGCGACCACCGGGTTCCGGTGAGATGGCCACCAGGTGACGTGTCGTGATGGAACCCGCGAACGACCGGGTCCGCCGTCGAGGTCGGCGACCCGGGATGCAAGGATCGTGCACTGTGAAGACCTTCGACGAGTTGTTCGCCGAACTGCAAGATCGGGCCCGCACCCGGCCGGAAGGCTCGGCGACGGTAGCCGCGCTCGACGCCGGGGTGCACGCCCAGGGCAAGAAGGTCCTCGAAGAGGCCGGCGAGGTGTGGATCGCCGCCGAGCACGAATCGGACGAACAGCTCGCCGAGGAGATCTCGCAGCTGCTGTACCGGCTGCAGGTCATCATGCTGGGGCGCGGACTGTCCCTCGAGGACGTGTACCGCTACCTGTGAACCCGACCCAGGAATAACCGAGGAGATCGAGTCCCATGCTGCGTGTGGCTGTGCCCAACAAGGGCACGCTGGCCGGTCCCGCCTCCGAGATGCTCGCGGAAGCCGGGTACCGGCAGCGCCATGAGCAGCGGGACCTGACCGTCCTGGACACCGCCAACGAGGTCGAGTTCTTCTTCCTGCGTCCCAAGGACATCGCGATCTACGTCGGCTCCGGCGAGCTCGACCTGGGGCTCACCGGCCGCGACCTGGCCCGCGACTCCGGCGCGCCGGTCGAGGAGCGGCTCGCGCTCGGCTTCGGCGGCTCCACGTTCCGCTACGCCGCCCCGGCGGGCCCGCACGAGTGGACCGTCGCGGACCTGCAGGGCAAGCGGATCGCCACCTCCTACCCGAAGCTCGTCACCAACGACCTCGCGCAGCACGGCGTGACGGCCGACGTCATCCGGCTCGAGGGCGCGGTGGAGATCTCCATCCAGCTCGGCGTCGCGGACGCCATCGCCGACGTCGTCGGCTCCGGCCGAACGCTGCGCCAGCACGGCCTGGTGGCCTTCGGCGATCAGATCTGCAACTCCGAGGCGGTGGTCATCGAGCGGCGCGGCTCGGACGAGGAGCAGGCGAAGAACCAGCTCATCGCCCGGCTGCAGGGCGTGGTGTTCGCCCAGCAGTACGTGATGCTGGACTACAACTGCCCGCGCGAGCTGCTCGACGACGCCACCAAGGTGACCCCGGGCCTGGAGTCGCCGACCATGTCGCCGTTGGCCGACGACCGCTGGGTGGCGGTGCGCGCGATGGTCTCCCGCAAGGAGGCCCCGGCGATCATGGACCGCCTCGCGGCCGTCGGCGCCAGGGCGATCCTGTCGTCCGACATCCGCGCCTGCCGCCTCTGACGGCTGCGCTGAACGCGCGGTTGTCCGAAAAGTCGGGATGCTCCACCGAATTGTGACCCGACTGCCCCACCAGGCCGCACCCGTTGCGGATAATGGGGGCGAGGCGATCTCGAGCGAGCCGGTGGGGGGGACGAAATGGCCGTCGTGGTACCGGGGAAGACCCCGCCTCGGTGGGAGCTCTACGAAGGAATGCCCTGCTGGATAGAGCTGATCACCACGGATCTGGAACGGGCCCGCGAGTTCTACGCCGGGCTATTCGCCTGGGAGTACGAGACCCACAGCGACCCGCTCTCCGGCGAGCACGTGATCGCCCTGCACGAGGGGTTCCCGGTGGCGAGCCTGCGCGCCGCCTCCGGCGACGAGTCGAGCTGGCGGCTCTACCTGGCCACCGCGGACTGCGCGGAGTTCACCGAGCGGGCCGTCAACCACGGCGCCGTCGTGACCGTTCCGCGCAACCACGTGCCCGGGTTGGGCACCAAGACCGTGCTGTTGGGGCCGGCTGACGCCGAGTTCGGGCTGCTGGAACCCGAGGAGTCCTGGCAGTTCGATGTCGGGCTGCCGGGCACCCTGATGTGGGCCGAACTGGTCACCATCAAGGCGCAGACCGCAGACAACTTCTTCCAGGAGCTGTTCGGCTACAGCGCCGAGCAGTTCGGCACCGAGCACCGCTCGGACTACTCGGTCTGGTACCTCGGCGACGAATCGGTGTGCGCCCGGGTCAGCATGATCCGCGACTTCATCACGGAATCCACCCGGCCGCACTGGCTGCTGTACCTCGGCGTGGACGCGGAGGTCGGCACCGACGCGCTGGTGCGCAACGCGATCACCCTCGGCGGCCGCGTGCGGGTGGACCCGTACGACTCCAGCATCGGCCGGGTCGCGGTCCTCCGGGACCCCACCGGCGCCCGCTTCGCGGTCATCGACCCCACCCAGGCCGGTGACTTCGGCACCGCCGCCAACTACGACCCCTACGAGGACTGAGCCGGACCGGTCAGTCGGCGCGGTCGAGGACGGATTCGGGGCCCGGGTCGGGCTCCGGCCAGCCCGGGTATGGCGGTGGGGTGCCGTCGAAGGCCGGGCACAGCGGCTTGTGGTCGCAGTAGTCGCACAGGCGGCTCGGGTTCGGCCGGAAGTCGCCGGTCTTGCCCGCCCGCAGGATCGCCTGCCAGATCGCCTCCAGGGTGCGCTCGAAGCGGCGCAGCTCCGTCTCGTCCGGCGTGTACGCCAACCGCTGCTTGCTGGCCAGGTACATCAGCAGCAGCTGGCGCGGGATCTCGCCGCGGGTGCGCCACAGAACCAGGGCGTAGAACTTCATCTGGAACATCGCCTTGGCCTCGCCGATCTCCCGCGGCGCGGCACCGGTCTTGTAGTCGACCAGCCGGATCTCGCCGGTCGGGGCCACGTCGACCCGGTCGATGAACCCGCGCAGCAGCACCCCGGAATCCAGCTCGGTCTCCACCCGCAGCTCGCAGGCCTGCGGTTCCAGCCGCTGCGGGTCCTCCAGCTCGAAGTAGGCGTCCAGCAGCGCGTTCGCCGACTCCAGCCAGCCCGCCAGCTCCGGGTCGTCGGGCCCGTCGAACAGCTCGCCCAGCTCGGGCTGCTGCGCGAGCAGCTCCTCCCAAGCCGGCTGCAGCAGTGCCCGCGCCTGCGTCGGGTCGCGCTCGGCCGTCGGCAGCCCGAAAAGCCGCTCCAGCACCGAGTGCACCACCGTGCCGCGCACCTGCGCCTTGGTCGGCGTTTCCGGCAACCGGTCCACGGCGCGGAACCGGTACAGCAGGGGGCACTGCTTGAAGTCGCTCGCGCGGGACGGGGACAGCGCAGGACGCCTGGTCCCGCCGTCCTGGAGCGTCCCGCCTGTTGCCGCCTGCGCTGATTCCGTCATGGCCCGAAACCCTAAACGAGCGGACCGACACGCGATCACCCGCCGCACGGATCACAACCGCCTCACGTGTGGCGCACTACCCTGCGTGCATGCCGTCGACCGCATCCCCGCCTGCCCGGCCCAAGCTGAACGACGGCGGCCTGCTGCTGTGCCGCGTCGCCGGAGTGCCGGTGCTGCTTTCGCCGTCGTGGTGGCTCGGGGCGGCGCTGATCGTGCTGCTGTACACGCCGCTGGTGGGCCGGATCCTGCCGGACGCGGGCATCTGGGAGAGCGCGGTGCTGGCGGCGGTGTTCACCGTGCTGCTGGCGGTTTCGGTGCTGCTGCACGAACTCGGGCACTGCATCGTCGCGCTGCGCCTGGGGCTGCCGGTGCGGCGCGTCCGGCTGTTCCTGCTCGGCGGCCTGTCGGAGATATCCCGGACGCCGCCGAAGCCGACCCAGGAGGGCCTGATCGCCGCGGCCGGGCCGGCGGTATCGATGGTGCTGGCATTGGCCACCGGCATCGGCTGGTTCGCCCTGGTGCCAGGCGGCGCGATCTGGCTGCTGGTGGCGCAGACCTGCGTGGCGAACCTGGCCGTGGCCGTGTTCAACCTGCTGCCGGGGCTGCCGCTGGACGGCGGCCGGATGCTGCGGGCGCTGACCTGGCGGATCACCGGCAAGCGCGCAGCAGGCACCACGGCGGGCGTGATCGGCGCGGGAGCGGTCGCCGCGGCCCTGATCGCCTGGGCGCTGGTCGGGCTGCTCGACAACGCCCAGGACCAGTGGTTGCGGCTGGGCGTGTGCGTGCTGATGGCGTGGTTCGTGGTTGCCGGGGCCAGCGCGGAACACGCCGCCGAGCAGCGCAAGAGCTGGCCGACCGGGCTGGAGCTGCGCGACCTGGTGCGCCCCGTCCTGCAGCTCCCGGCGGAGAGCCCGGTGGGCGATGCGCTGCTGGCGGCGGCAGGCCGGGGAGTGGTGCTGGTGCGCGCCGACGGCATCGCGGCCGGCCTGCTCGACCAGACCGCGGCGGAGCGGCTGGCGACTCACGCGCCCAAGGAACCGGCCGAGCGAGCCGCCGAACCGGTGGACCCGGACACCATCCTGCTCGACAGCGAAACCCCGGACGCGATCCTGGAGCGCGTCCAGTCGGTGCTGGCCTGGCAGTTCCTGGTGGTCGACGGCGAAGGCCGGCCGAGCGGAGTCCTGCGCCGCGAGGACCTCCGCAGCGCCTTGCGCACCCGTCGCGCGTGACGGCGGGTCGTTTCCCTTCGCCACGCACGTCGCCCGCACCACCGAGCAAGCCGACCCGAATACTCCTTGGGTCTTCTGCGACGATGGTGCGCTGTACCAGCGTGGAGAAGGTAGGCAGCAGTTGAGCAGCACCGTCAGCGGTGAGTTCCAGCCCGGCGACCGGGTTCAGTTGACCGACCCGAAGGGCCGCAAGTACACGGTCGTCCTGGAGCGGGGTGGGGAGTACCACACGCACCGCGGTGCGCTCGCGCACGACGACCTGATCGGCAAGCCGGAGGGCTCGGTGGTGGCCTCGGCGGGCGGCACCTCGTTCCTGGCGCTGCGCCCCCTGCTGGCCGACTATGTGCTGTCCATGCCGCGCGGGGCCCAGGTCATCTACCCCAAGGACGCGGCGCAGATCTTGATGTGGGGCGACATCCGGCCGGGCGCGCGGGTGCTGGAGGCAGGTGCCGGATCTGGCGCGCTGAGCTGTTCCCTGCTGCGCGCGGTCGGCCCGGGGGGCAGCGTCACGTCGTTCGAGGTGCGCGAGGACCACGCGGAGCACGCGGAGCGCAACGTGCGGCGGTTCTTCGGCGAGAAGCCGGACAACTGGACGTTGCAGCTGGGCGACGTGCAGGAGTACGACGGCGAACCGGTCGACCGGGTCGTGCTCGACATGCTCGCGCCGTGGGACGTCCTGGAAGCCGTCCACGGCAAGCTGCGCCCAGGTGGGGTGCTGATCGTCTACGTCGCCACGACGACCCAGCTGTCCCGGATCACGGAGGCGATCCGCGAGCAGCAGAACTGGACGGAGCCCGAGGCCTGGGAAACCCTCCTGCGCCCGTGGCACGTGGTGGGCATGGCGGTCCGCCCCGAGCACCGGATGGTGGCCCACACGGCGTTCCTCCTGACCACCCGCCGCCTGGCCGACGGCGTGACCCCACCCCGGGTGCAGCGCCGCCCGAGCAAGGGCTGACGCGAGGAGGCCCGCCCCCCGAATCGGGGGCGGGCCTCCGCACGTGATCAGGTGTGGATCAGCAGAGCTTCCAGGAGCCGTCTTCGACGATCAGCTTGAACTCCTCGTCGATCGGCTGGTCGGGGATCAGGTCGGCCAGGTTCTGACCCATGATCTCGACGTCGGCGGTGATGCTCATGTTGCCGGTGACCTTGGCCGTGGCGGTGTTGTCGCCGTTGTCCTTGACGTTGCCCAGCTGCAGCTCGATCTTCATGCCGTCGATCAGCTTCTGGATGTCGGAGTCGGTGACGCCGAATTCCTTGAGCTCGTCGAACTCGCCACTTTTGCCCTCGAAGGTGTCGAGCATCTTCTGGAAGTCTTCCTGGTCCTTCTTGCAGGCCAGCGGCTGCAGACCGGCGAAGTCCTTGGAGTTGATCATGTCGACGCCCTGCTGGGCGACCTTCCGGGGGTCGCCGGGGCCCCCGGTGAAGACCACGATAAGGGTGATCACCAGGCCGATGACGAGCAGACCGCCGACGCCGCCGAGGATCCAGGGGAGCGGGGACTTCTTCTTCGGGGCGGCTAAGCCCGGCTGGCCGTATCCGCCGCCCTGCGGCGGGTACGGGGGCTGCTCACCGAAGCCCTGCTGCGGCTGCGGCCCGCTCTGCGGGTACGCGCCGCCCGGCTGGCCGTACCCCTGCTGGGGCTGACCGCCGCTGGGCGGGTAGGCGCCGCCTGGCTGCTGCGGCTGGGGGGGGGCTGCTGCGGCTGGCCACCGCTGGGCGGGTACTGGCCGCCGGGCTGCTGCCCCCAGCCGCCCTGTCCGGGTGGCTGCTGCGGTGGGTACGTCATGGGTCCTCCCCCGTTTTGAAATTCTCAGCTTGCGGGCTCACTGGTCGAGTTGACAGACCTTCCAGGTGCCGTCCTCGACGATCAGGCCCATCGTCTGGTCCACAGGTGTGGACGATCCGTCGGCCTCGTAGGTTCCGGTCAACTTTGCGGTGGCCTGGTCGCCACGCTCGGTGACGTTGCCCAGCTTGATGTTGAATTTCCACTGCTTGAGCTGGCCCATGTCCTTGTCCAGCTGGGCCTTGTTGGACTGGCAGAACAAGCCGCTGACACCGGCGAAGTCACCGGCGTTGACCTTGTTCACGACCTCCTGGGCCACCGGACGGGCCTCGCCGGGGCCGCTGCCCAGCCAGAAGAACACCCCGACGCCGATTCCGGCGACGACGACCAGCGCCCCGACCAGACCGAGGATCAGCGGCAGCTTCGACTTCTTCTGCCGCGGCGGCTCGACGTCGGCGAAGCCGTTGGGTTCCTGGAGCCAGGAACCGGGGCCGAACTCGCTGCCCCACTGCGGGGGCATGGGCGCCTGCTGCGGCTGTTCCTGCTGCTGGCCCCAGCCGGTGTGCTGGTTGCCATACCAGGCGGGTTGCTGCTGCGGGGTTCCCGACGGGCCCTGCTGCGGGAATCCGTTGCCCGTGGGTTGCTGGCCCCACCCGCCCGGTCCAGGTTGCTGTGGCGGATAGGTCATGAACTCCTCCCCCGGAGTGGTGTTGAGTCTCGCGGCCGCAGTGTGCGCGGCGGCCGTAAGTAGATCAGAGCCTGCGGCGTGACGTGCATGGAGTGGACTTTTCGGCATTTAAACGTCACGGAGCGTTCGTCCCGCGTGAGTGGTGTCCGAGCGCAGTTGTTCCAAATGATGGGAGAAGTGCTGCGTGTGCCGACGTGCGGACCGCCGCAACGCCACCCGGTTGCCGGATCGGTTAACCCGGATGTCCGCCGACCGCCGCGATCCGCGTGGCGCAACGGAAAACCGGTGCTCGCGGGGCCGAGCGACCCGGCGTCGAACGTATCGAACGGACCATGATCGTCAACGCAACGTGTCCGCCCGGCCGGGGAATTGCCCGACCCGCGGGTATCAACCTTGCCCAACTCGTGGGTATTCGCGGATTTTTGTGGCACGCTGGGCGATCCGGCGGGCATCAACGACGCCGCCGTCGTCGGTGATCGCCGGTACCGTGGTGGTACGAGCACGGGAGGAGGGTGCCGACATGCAGCACGACCGTCCCGGCAGCCGGCCTGAGGAGGGCGGCGAGCAGTACAGCGGTGGCTCCGCAGAACTCCGCAGCCAGATTCGTCTCCTGGAGGACGAGGTTGCGCTGCTGCGCCGCAGGCTCAACGAGTCTCCCCAACAGGTCCGGTTGCTGGAAAAGCGGCTGGCCGAGGCATCCGAGCGAGTGAGTCAGCTCACCGAACGGAACGCCAAGCTCACCGAGACCCTAAAGGAAGCGCGGGGCCAGCTGATGGCGCTGCGCGAAGAAGTCGACCGACTTGCCCAGCCCCCCAGCGGCTACCTGAACCGCTACGAGGACAGCACGGTCGACGTGTTCACGTCTGGTCGCAAGATGCGGGTGGCGGTGTCGCCCAACGTCGAGACGGAGGAACTGAGACTGGGCCAGTCAGTGCGCCTCAACGAGGCCCTGACGGTGGTGGAGGCTGGTGCGTTCGAACAAACCGGTGAGGTCTGCACCTTCCGGGAGCTCATGTCCAGCGGTGCCGGGGAGAGCCCCCGGGCGCTGGTGCTGGGCCACACCGACGAGGAACGCGTGGTGTGGGTCACCGAACCACTGGCCACGTCCGGCCTGAAGTCGGGCGACTCGGTGCTCGTCGACAGCAAGGCGGGCTACGCCTACGACGTCGTGCCGAAGGCCGAGGTCGAAGACCTCGTGCTGGAGGAGGTGCCCGACGTCGGGTACCAGGACATCGGCGGGCTGGCCGGCCAGATCGAGCAGATCCGGGACGCGGTGGAGCTGCCGTTCCTGCACTCCGACCTCTACATCGAGTACCAGCTGCGGCCGCCGAAGGGCGTGTTGCTGTACGGCCCGCCTGGCTGCGGCAAGACGCTGATCGCCAAGGCTGTCGCCAACTCGCTGGCGAAGCAGGTCGCCGCCGCGCGCGGGGACGACGACGGTCAGGCCAAGTCCTACTTCCTGAACATCAAGGGCCCCGAGCTGCTCAACAAGTTCGTCGGCGAGACCGAGCGGCACATCCGCCTGATCTTCCAGCGGGCTCGCGAGAAGGCCTCCGAGGGCACCCCGGTGATCGTGTTCTTCGACGAGATGGACTCGATCTTCCGGACCCGCGGCAGCGGGGTTTCCTCCGACGTGGAAACCACCATCGTGCCGCAGCTGCTCAGCGAGATCGACGGTGTCGAGGGGCTGGAGAACGTCATCGTCATCGGCGCCTCCAACCGCGAGGACATGATCGACCCGGCGATCCTGCGCCCGGGCCGACTGGACGTGAAGATCAAGATCGAGCGTCCGGACGCCGAGTCCGCCAAGGACATTTTCTCCAAGTACCTGACCAAGTCGCTGCCGATCCACGAGGAGGACCTCAAGGAGTTCGGCGGCGACAAGGGCGCGTGCGTGGAGGCGATGATCCAGACCACGGTCGAGCGGATGTACGCCGAGACCGAGGAGAACCGGTTCCTTGAGGTCACCTACGCCAACGGCGACAAGGAAGTTCTGTACTTCAAGGACTTCAACTCGGGCGCGATGATCCAGAACATCGTGGACCGGGCGAAGAAGGCGGCCATCAAGTCGGTGCTGGAGACCCGCCAGCCGGGTCTGCGCGTGCAGCACCTGCAGGACGCCATTATCGACGAGTTCGCCGAGAACGAGGACCTGCCCAACACCACCAACCCGGATGATTGGGCCCGCATCTCCGGCAAGAAGGGCGAGCGGATCGTGTACATCCGCACCCTGGTCAGCGGGAAGAACCAGGAGTCCGGTCGAGCGATCGACACGGCCACCAACACGGGCCAGTACCTGTAAGGAAGCAGCCGGGGCCGCCATCCCCACGCGGGTGGCGGCCCCGAGCTGTGCGGCGCAGCGACAGCGATTACTTTCCAGGCATGTTCCCAGCCCAACAACCCGTACAGCGCCTAGGACTCGGCCTCGCCGCGCTCGGCAGGCCCGCCTACATCAACGTCGGGCGCGCCGACGTGCTGCCCGTGCAGCGCACCGCGCAGGCGATGCGGGAACGCACCCGAACGGTGCTCGACGCCGCGTACGCGAACGGGATCCGCTGGGTGGACACGGCACGCTCCTACGGCAGCGCCGAGCAGTTCCTCGCGGAATGGCTGCGCGAACGCGGCCACCAGGACGTCACGGTGTCCAGTAAGTGGGGCTACGCCTACGTCGCGCAGTGGCGCATCGAAACCGAGGTGCACGAGGTCAAAGAGCACTCGGTGGAACGCCTGCGCACCCAGTGGGCGGAGACCCGGACGCTGCTCGGCGACCGGATCGACCTGTACCAGGTGCATTCGCTGACCACCGGCAGCCCGCTGTTCGAGGATCTGGCGCTGCAGCACGAGCTGGCCCGGATCCGGGACGCCGGGGTGCTGCTGGGCTTCTCCACCAGCGGCGCGGCGCAGGGCGACACCATCGAAAGCGCCTGGGAGATCGAGGTCGGCGGGCGGCAACTGTTCGGTGCCGTGCAGTCCACCTGGAACACCCTGGAGCCGTCCGTGGGCCGGTACCTCGCCGAGGCGCACACGGGGGGCTGGCGGGTGCTGGTGAAGGAAACCCTGGCCAACGGGCGGCTCGCGGTGGACCCGCCGCCGGCGATGGCCAAGATCGCGGACCGGCACGGCGTGGGGACGGACGCCATCGCGCTCGCGCACGTCCTGCGCCAGCCCTGGGCCGGCGTGGTGCTGATGGGCGCGGCCAGCGTCGAGCAGCTGGAGTCGAACCTGGCGGCGTGCCGGGTGGAACTGACCGATCGGGACATCGACGCGCTCCGGCCGCTGGCCCGCGACGCCGCGACCTACTGGGGCGAACGAGCCGAGCTGCCCTGGCGCTAGGGCGTACCGGGCCACCAATTCATCGCCCGCGCTCATTCCCCGATCGTCGCGTCCACCCTTCGAGGCACACGCGTTGCGCCGAATCGGGTCACAGTTCGGACCTGTCGGATACCTGTGGCGTGCGGCACTCCGCTTGGTCGGCGATACCCCGTACGCTGCGTGGTATGCGGCGGATCATGGGAACCGAGGTCGAGTACGGCATCGTCGTGCCGGGCGACTCCAGCGCCAACCCGGTGCTGACCTCCACGCACATCGTGCTGGCCTACGCGGCGGCGGCCGACATCCCGCGGGCGCGGCGCGCACGCTGGGACTACGAGGTCGAGTCGCCGCTGCGTGACGCCCGTGGTTTCGACCTCAGCACCGTGGCGCAGCAGACCAACGGCTCGGACGGCGACGACCTCGGCGCGGCCAACGTCATCCTCACCAACGGCGCGCGGCTGTACGTCGACCACGCGCACCCGGAGTACTCGGCCCCGGAGGTGACCAACCCGCGGGACGCGGTCATCTGGGACAAGGCCGGCGAACGCGTCATGGAGGAGGCGGCGATGCGGGCGGCCAGCGTGCCCGGCACCGCGCCGATCCAGCTGTACAAGAACAACGTCGACGGCAAGGGCGCCAGCTACGGCACCCACGAGAACTACCTGATGTCGCGCACCACCCCGTTCACCTCCGTGATCGGCGGCCTGACCCCGTTCTTCGCGTCCCGCCAGGTGATCTGCGGCTCGGGCCGGGTCGGCATCGGGCAGGCGGGGGAGAAGGCCGGGTTCCAGCTCTCCCAGCGCTCCGACTACATCGAGGTCGAGGTCGGCCTGGAGACCACCCTCAAGCGCGGCATCATCAACACCCGCGACGAGCCGCACGCCGACGCCGACAAGTACCGGCGGCTGCACGTCATCATCGGCGACGCGAACCTCGCGGAAACCTCGACCTACCTCAAGCTCGGCGCCACTGCCCTGGTGCTGGACATGATCGAGTCCGGGCAGCGCTTCGACGACCTGAAGCTGGCCGACCCGGTGCAGGCCGTGCACCTGATCAGCCACGACCCGACCCTGAAGCAGACCGTCGAGCTCACCGACGGGCGCCGGTTCACCGGCCTGGACCTGCAGCGCGCCTACCACGAGCGCGCCGCCCGGCACCTCGACGAACACGGCGCCGAGAGCGCGGCCCGCGACGTGCTGGAGTCCTGGGGCGAGGTGCTGGACCTCCTAAGCGGTGACCCGATGGACTGCGCCGACCGGCTGGACTGGCCCGCCAAGCTGCGGCTGATGGAGAGCTACCGGACCCGTGACAGCCTGGGCTGGGCGTCGCCGCGGCTGCACATGATCGACCTGCAGTACTCCGACGTGCGGCTGGACAAGGGCCTGTACAACCGGCTGGTCGCCCGCGGCTCGATGAAGCGTCTGGTCAGCGAGGACGAGGTGCGGGACGCGGTCACCGCGCCGCCGGAGGACACCCGCGCCTACTTCCGCGGCCGGTGCCTGGAGCGCTACCCGGCCGAGGTGGCCGCGGCGTCCTGGGACTCGGTGATCTTCGACCTGGGCCGGGAATCCCTGGTGCGCATCCCGACGTTGGAACCGCTGCGCGGCACCAAGGCCCACGTCGGCGCGCTGCTGGAGGCCGCGGCCAGCGCCGAGGAGCTGGTTGACTCGCTGACCAAGGGGTGAGACTCCGGGAAACCACGTTTCGCGCACGTCAGGCCGGTGCGATGATCGAAATTCCGCTCGGCTGGACGTGGGCTAATGGGTGTCGGATGGGTAGTGTTCACAGCAGGGTGTCCCCGCTGCGGGGACAACACCCGAAAGGGCAACCACCGGGAGGCAAGATGTCCCAGGAAAAGGTTCAGCGGCACGGCGGCGGAGAAGGCGACGAAGAGCAGGGCCCGGAGGCCGCCGGTCAGGAACGTCGCGAGAAACTCGGCGAGGACGTCGACGCCATCCTGGACGAAATCGACGACGTCCTGGAGGAGAACGCCGAGGACTTCGTCCGCGCCTACGTGCAGAAGGGCGGCCAGTAGTCCGCGGGCCCGATCCGACGCCGTCGGCACGGGCCGCGCCGGGCCGGCACCTCCGGCCCGGCGTCTCCCGCTGCGCGCCGGATCATGATTAGAGTGCTACCGAAGTCGCAAGCCCTTCGATCGGGAGACGATGTCGCTGATGGAACCGAGCTCGGCCCAGTTCCCGGGTCAGGCCCTGCCCGCCGCCTACCTCACGCCGGGGTCTTCCTCGTTCACCGACTTCCTCCGCGCCACCGCGCCCGAACTGCTGCCCGGCGGCCGGGCGGTGCCGGAGGGGACGGTGCTGGCCCCGCACGGCACCACGATCGTCGCGGTGGCCTTCCGCGGTGGCGTGCTGCTCGCCGGTGACCGGCGAGCCACGATGGGCAACCTGATCGCCCAGCGGGACATGGAGAAGCTGTTCGTCACCGACGCGTATTCGGCGGTGGGCATCGCCGGTACCGCCGGTGTGGCTCAGGAACTCGTCAAGCTTTACGCGGTCGAACTGGAGCACTACGAGAAGCTCGAAGGCATCCCGCTTTCGCTGGACGGCAAGGCGAACAAGCTGGCCACCCAGCTGCGCGGCAACCTGGCGGCCGCGATGCAGGGCCTGGCGGTCGTGCCGCTGTTCGTCGGCTACGACACCGAAGCCGAGGACCCCGACCGGGCCGGTCGGATCGTCTCCTACGACGTCGTCGGCGGCCGGTACGACGAGGTCGGCGGCTACCATGCTGTCGGTTCGGGTTCGCTGTTCGCGAAATCGGCGCTGAAGAAGCGCTTCGACCCGGACGCCGACCTGGACACCGCGGCGCGCTCCGCGGTGGAGGCGCTCTACGACGCGGCCGACGACGACACCGCCACCGGTGGCCCGGACGTGTCCCGGCGCATCTACCCGTCGGTCATCACGATCACCGGCGCGGACGGCGCGGTGCGGATGCCCGAGGAGCGGACCTCCGAGATCGCCACCGAGGTGGTCAACGGCCGGTTGGAGAACCCCGGCGGCTGACCCAGGCCAGATCCAACCCGCTCGCAGCGAGCTGATTCGAACCAGGAGTGCACAGCTGTGACGATGCCGTTCTACACCTCCCCCGAGCAGTTGATGCGGGAGCGCTCCGAGCTGGCCCGCAAGGGCATCGCGCGGGGCCGCAGCGTGGTGGTCCTGAAGTACGCCGGTGGCGTGCTGTTCGTCGCCGAGAACCCGTCGCCGACGCTGCACAAGGTCGCCGAGATCTACGACCGCATCGGATTCGCGGCGGTGGGCCGCTACAGCGAGTTCGAGGCGCTGCGGGTGGCCGGCGTGCGCATCGCCGACGTCCGCGGGTACTCCTACGACCGCCGGGACGTCACCGGCCGGTCGCTGGCCAACACCTACGCCCAGCACCTGGGGGCGATCTTCACCGAGCAGATCAAGCCGTTCGAGGTGGAGATCTGCGTGGCCGAGGTCGGTTTCACCGCCGACACCGACCAGCTGTACCGGTTGACCTACGACGGGTCCATCGTGGACGAGCCGCAGTACGTGGTGATGGGCGGCCAGGCCGACGCGATCGCCAGCACGCTCAAGGATTCCTTCAGCGACGGGCTGGAGCTGACCGCCGCTGCCGAGCTCGCGATCCGCGCGCTGTCCTCCGGCGGGGAGAAATCGCGGGAATTGGGCGTCAAGCAGCTTGAGGTCGCCGTGCTCGACCGTGCCAAGCCGAACCGGACGTTCCGCCGGGTCATCGGTGCGGCGCTGGAAGCGCTGCTGCCCAAGCAGGAAGAGGCCGATGCCGAGCCGGAAGCCGGCTCCGAGGACAAGCCGGAGAACGGCGACTAGCCGCACGATGCCGGCACGTTGGTGACGCCCCGGCCGCCGATGGCGGTGCGGGGACCCTGCCAAGGGGAAGCTAGTGCGTCAGGTACCCGACCCGGAAACCGCACCGTTGGTCCGGAAATGGCGGAGCGGGCGCTATCTGGAGAACCACTGACGCGGATCGCCAACGACCTGAACGCGCGCGGTATACGCACCCGCACGGGCGTTCCCTGGTCGCTCGGCGCTGTACGGCGAACCGTCGTCTCACCAACCTACGCCGGGCTACGAGTGCACCAGGGCAAGGTGTTGGAGAACGTGCGAGCCGACTGGGAGCCCATAATCTCCCGGGATCTGCACGATCAACTATCGACACCTGGGCGACGGGGACGCGTCGGCGAGCTGACCGCCGCCGCGCCGCATTCTTCTCTTGAAGACGGCATCCGTTCCAGTAAGGAAGACCCGGCCGACGGCCGGGTCTTCTTCCTTACGCAGAAGGTCAGGCCGCGTCGTCCGCGTCGTCTTCGTCCAGGTCGTCTTCCCAGTCCTGTGATGCCGCAACGGGGGTGTTCAGCCACTCGTACGCCCACGTTGCGTGCCCGGTGACACTGTCCAGGCTGTTTTCCAGTAGTTCCTCCGCTGCCGCTTGCTGTGCGGCATCGACCACCGCCCCAGCGACGGCACGGACGCGCTTGCCGCTGATCTTGCGGTTCCCCATCTCCATCCTGATCGTGACCGTCAGGACCTTCGTTCGCTTCGCCACGTGGGCTCCCCTTGAGAGTGGCCGGTCACCGCGAGTGCGCACCGGCTCCGGCTCACCGATCGCAGGATGACTAGTCGCGTTACTTCGGAAACACAGTCGGTGACTCTGGCGATCAGTCAAGCGTGCGGAAGTGGATCGTGTGGCCCTCGATCGGAGGCGTCACGCTCGGGCTTACGGGTCTCGTCATGTGGGGTGTGGTCGGCGGCAAGAGCGACGGCTGGTTCTCGGCCTGGGGGAATGGGTCGGCGGGGTCGGCTCGATCGCCGCCGCGGCCACCGCGCTTTGGATCGCTCATCAGGACTGGCGCCGCGCCGATGCCGAGCAGAACGATCGAGCGAAGGCGCAGGCACGACTCATCGCGTTGAGGGTCGGCGGCATAGGCGCCATCAACATCGATGTGACGAACCACAGTTCCGAACCGGTGTTCATGGTGGAGATCGAGAGGATCGCGCTTGGCCAACGGCCGAAGCTGGAATGGAGAGTGAGGCGCACCGCGAGGGGAAACCCCTCAGACTTTCGGCAAATACTGCTCGCAGGAAAGACCCACACGGTACCTGTCGAGCTGCTTGATCAGCAGGGTGAGCCCATCGCGCGTGGGCTTGGGGAGCAGAATGACGGCTACCTGGTGACGTTCAGTTTCGCTGACGCAATGGGGCTGCGCTGGCACAGTACCGGCAACGGCGAGCCGAAACGGATCCTCAACGAGGATTGACCTGGCCGGTACTTCCGTCTTCGGAGCCGAAGTATCCGTCGCCTCAGCTCACCCGCCGCTCGACTCGCATTCGCCGCACCGTCCGTAGCCGCGCGGGACGATGCCCCCGGGTGGCGGCCAGCACACGGATCCGCAGGTCGCGACCCACGCCACTGACCCGCCCAGCGTGATGTAGCGGGCCTGGTCCGGGATCTGGTGCAGCAGCCGCCGAGACACACCCGGCCACCACCGAAGCGACTCCGTCATAGTTCGGTCCGCTTCGTGTCGTTCACGGCGGGCGCCGCCTCCTGGCCACGCAGTCCGGCGGCGAGTTCTTCAAGCACGGCGGCGAGTGCCTCTCAGTCGGCGTCAGTGCAGCGTCCGGCGGGGAGATCGTGAGCAGTGTCGTCAAGCGCCCATTGCGCTTTGCGCAGCAGCACCGCGAGCACGGTGTCCCGGCGGGTCATCGGGCGCCCGCCCGGTGGTGTGTGGCGGCCCCGAGGGGCTTCGGGGTCATCCGCTTCGGGCCGCCACGAGTCGAGGGAATCGCTTGAGTGGTCGGGTGATGTCGCGCCAGCGGGCGCGCCAGAGGATCTGAGCGTCGGAGTCTGGCCACCAGGTGGTCAACGCCGAGAGCGCCCACAACGCGGGAATCGTCCCCACAGCGCCGAGTAGCGCGAGCGCGAGGAGGAGCGGGTGTCCGGCGTCTGAGTTCACGCGCCGAAGTGTGCCGGTGCGGCAAGCATTAAGCAAGCATTCACGCGCATAGTTACTGCATAGGTGTGTTCAAGTGTTGACGATGCGTGACTATGTGTCGAAGATGCTCGGCGACCCAACCCACCTTGAGGAGATCGCCATGCGGCTGACGTTCCTGGGCACGACCTCGTCGAAGGGGCAATGCCCGAATTTGTACGAGACCGATCGGGACACCTATGTGGTGCAGGGCTACGAGATCACCGATCCTGAAGCGCTGGCTGCCCTGCGGGAACGTGGCATGCCCGACCACGAGACGGCCGTGGAGATCCCGAAAGCCCTGCTCGGGTTCGCGCCCCGTGACTGAACTGGTGACCGGCGACGACTTCGCCGAACTGTTCGCCACCTTCGAGCGCACTGCATGGCGCTGGGAGGCCCAACCCAGCTACGCCGAGGAGTACGAGCTGGGGCCGCTCGAAGCGTGGCGCACAGGTCAGCCCGACGATCTCGAATGGATGGGCGACTGGCTCGATGACATCCGCGCGGCCACCACAGCGGGCAAGCTGTTCGGCCGCGTCCGAGTCTTCAGCGATCCGCCGACCGACTGGCAGCGGTGGCAGATCGACCGGGTGATGCGGGCGAACCTCGACGCAGGGGAAGACATTCGGGTCCTGGACGCCCGGCGGGCTGCCGCCCTGGAGTTGCCCGAGCAGGACTTTTGGATCTTCGACGATCGGAAGGTGGCCGTCATGCACTTCGACGCGGCGACGCTCGCGTTTACTGGCGCGGGGATCGTCACCGCCTCCGAGCAGGTGGCGCGGTACCGCAGGTGGCAGGTGCGCGCGTGCGATCATGCGTTGACCCTCGACGACTACCTGAGTACCACGCCACCGGGGAGCACGTGAGCGAACTCGAACACCGCCGCGCCGCGTTCGGCGAACGGCTGCGCCAGCTCCGCGAAGCTGCCGGATTCCCCAGCGGTAAGCGGTTCGCCGATCACTGCGGCTGGCCGCAGTCCAAGGTCTCCCGCATCGAAACCGGCGCACAACTCGCCTCCGATGCGGACCTGACCACCTGGACCGAGGCCACCGGCGCCGATGAGTCGGTGGCCTCGGAACTGCGTGCCGAACTCCGTGAGATCCGTCTGGCCGCTGCGAGCTGGAAACGCCAGCTGCGGCACGGCAACGCCGCCCGGCAAGTCGTGGCCGCCGACCTGGAGACCCAGGCGCAGGTGATCCGCGTGGTCGAGACCGCGCTGGTGCCCGGTCTTCTTCAGACCGCTGACTACGCGCGCCATGTGTTCGCCCTCAACGCCGAGTTCATGGGCACCCTGGCGGATGTGGAGGAGTCGGTGCGGGCACGCATCGCCCGGCAGCAGGTGCTTTACGACTCCAGCAAGGAAATCGAGATCCTGGTGACCGAGGCGGCGCTACGGTCGCCAGTGTGCCCGCCGGACGTGATGGCCGGACAGCTCGACCGGTTGGCCACACTGCTGGAACTGTCGACGTTTCGGCTCGGCATCGTCCCGCTGGACGTGTGCCTGCCGGTGATCCCGCTGCACGGCTTCTGGATCCTGGACGATCAGGTGCTCATCGAAACCGTCAACACGGAGATCATCGTGACCGACCCGGCCGAAATCGACCAGTACCGCCGACAAGCGGACGCGCTATGGACCGTCGCAGCCGAGGGCAACGAGGCCCGCGCACTGCTGGCGCGCCTACCCCGCTGAAGCGGCTGCGCGGCGGATCATCAACTACATGACCAGCACTGATAGCACCGGCACCGCCGTGCCGCGCGGCTTGGAATTCAAGGACGTCGCAGCGCCAGCACGCCCGACGCCACGTACTAGCCGGGTCGCGGTTGTAGAGCACGTGGTGGCTGTGACCGGCGTCCGTGACCACGACGGCGATGTGATCGTGCCCGGCGCGTTCGCCCGCACACTGCGGGAACGACGCCCCAAAGGCGTGCTTGACCACAATTGGAACAACCCCGTGGCGAAGGTATTGGGAGATCCGCGAACTGCGCACTGGTGGCCCGCGCCTGCCTAGGCGCACCGACGGCGTGCCCCGTGGCCGGCCAGTGCGGGGCGCGTTGTGGGTCCGGGCCGAGTACAACACGCGACGGCTGATGCCGTGCTACGTATCGGATCGCCCAGCGACAGCGCCTGGCCGACTTCGCCATCGGATTCAGGACGCGCGAGGAGGCCACTCGTCGAGAAACGCGATGATGGCCGGAAACTCTTGCGACGGACCAGGTACGCGTCGGTTCTCAGTCAGTCCACTGTGTGCGGACGGTAGACGTTCAGGGCTTTCTCGTGCGTGGTGAAGGAGAATCGCCGGCCCGGCCGGCGTACCTCGCCGTCGGTCGCCAGCGCGACCGGGGTTCCCCGTACCACGACGTCCATCCGGGACACCTGGCGCTCGACGTAGGTGCGGCTGCGGTGCAGTGCCCCCGTCATCGCCGCGAGCGTGAAGCGCAGTCTGGAGAACCGCCGGTCGGCGCGGACTATGCGCACGTCCAGCGTCCCGTTGTCCAGGCGGGGGCGCCAGACTGGCGCGAAACCCCGTGGCGCGTACCCTCCGTTGCCGACGAACAGCACCCACACACGGTGGCGTTCGCCGTCGATCTCCACGTCCAGCGGGCTGGACTCGTGGAGCACCCGGATCAGGGCCATCGCGGCGGCCGGCCACTTGCCCCAGCGCGGTTCCCACTTCTCGCGGAAGCGCACCATGTCCGGGTAGCCACCGAGGCTTGCGGTGTTGATGAACCGGCAGGCGGGGACGCCGTCGATGGCGACCGCACCCAGGTCGACGGTGGCTCCTGAGCCGGTGGAGACCGATTCGGCGACGGACGTGGGATCGTCCACCCCGATGTCGCGGGCGAAGTGGTTGAGCGTGCCCGCGGAGATCACTGCCAGCGGCAGGCCGTGGTCGGACGCCATCGTCGCCACTGCGGCCACGGTGCCATCACCGCCAGCCACGCCCAGGGCCCGGACGGAATCGCGGTCGCGGGCGAGCAGCTCGCGCAGCCCGTCGACCAGGTCGGCCTCCGGCTGCGGGTGCACGACCACCGCCTTCGGCCAATGCTCGCCGACCCACTGCCCGGGGTCGAGCTCGCCGTTTCCGGAGCCGGGGTTGACCAGCGCCAGCATCCCGTCCCCGTCGTCGAGCGCGGGGAGCCCGGCCGGGTGGTTGCTGGCGGCGGTGGTGTCCGGTCGCACCGGCCACCACCGCCTGGTCGCCCACGCCACACCCGCCCCGAGGGCGGCCCCGCACACGACGTCGGTCGGCCAGTGCACGCCGGTGTGCACCCGGGAGTACGCGACCGCTGCCGCCACCGGGGCGATGACCGCTCCGGTCACCGGGGATTCCATCGCGGCCGCCGTGGCGAATGCTGCGGCCGACGCCGCGTGTCCGGACGGGAACGATGACGACGTGGGTGGGTCGCTCAGCCGGCGGCGCTGCGACATCAGCTCGGCGGCAGGGCGCCGCCGTGGGAACAGCGGCTTGCCGATCAGGTTGGTCGTCGCGCTCGCGCCGGCGATGGCCACCACGCCCCGCAGCGCCGCCCTGCGGGGAGCGCCCTTGCGGCAGGCCAGCACCGCCGCGATGGTCAGCCAGAGCGCGCTGTGGTTCGCAGCCGTGCTGAGTGCCTTGAGTCGACGGTCGGCGACTGAGGCGGGCAACCGGGCACTGTGGCGTGCTAGTTCGCTGTCGACCGCGTTGATGGTGTGGCGCAACCTCCTGAGCATCCCTGCGATGCTACCTGCGAATTCGATCGAGATCGCCGCAACGCGTGAGCCTTCCGACGCCGGGTGCGACGGTCAGAATCCCCTGGTTACCAAGTAACCAGGAGTGACATCACGCTGGCAGAACCTTTTCGACCTGCAACGAGGCCCGAACGGCGGACCGCCGAAAAGCGGAGTTTGCGCCTAGTGTGGAACCATGCAGCGGCGGATCTTCGGCATCGAAACCGAGTTCGGGGTCACCTGCACGTTCCACGGGCAGCGGCGGCTGTCCCCGGACGAGGTGGCCAGGTACCTGTTCCGGCGGGTCGTGTCGTGGGGAAGGTCGTCGAACGTCTTCCTGCGCAACGGGGCCCGGCTCTACCTCGACGTGGGCTCGCACCCGGAGTACGCCACGGCGGAATGCGACGACCTCGTCCAACTCGTAACCCACGACAAGTCCGGCGAGCGGATCCTGGAGGACCTGCTCATCGACGCCGAGCGCCGACTGTCCGACGAGGGCATCGGCGGAGACATCTTCCTGTTCAAGAACAACACCGACTCGGCGGGCAACTCCTACGGCTGCCACGAGAACTACCTGGTCGGCCGGTCCGGGGAGTTCTCCCGGATCGCCGACGTGCTGCTGCCGTTCCTGGTGACCCGCCAGCTCATCTGCGGTGCCGGGAAGGTGCTGCAGACGCCGCGCGGCGCGGTGTACTGCCTGTCGCAGCGCGCCGAGCACATCTGGGAGGGCGTCTCCAGCGCGACGACCCGTTCGCGGCCGATCATCAACACCCGTGACGAGCCGCACGCCGACGCCGAGCGGTACCGCCGGCTGCACGTCATCGTCGGCGACTCCAACATGTCCGAGGTGACCACGCTGCTCAAGGTCGGCTCGGCGAACCTGGTGCTGGAGATGGTCGAGCAGGGCGTGCAGTTCCGGGACTTCAGCCTGGACAACCCGATCCGCGCGATCCGCGAGATCAGCCACGACCTCACCGGGCGGCGCACGGTCCGGCTGGCCGGCGGCCGGGAGGCGTCCGCGCTGGACATCCAGCGGGAGTACTACGGCCGGGCGGTCGACCACGTGGCGCGGCGCGGTTCGGACCCGATGACCGAGCGGATCCTTGAGCTGTGGGGCCGCGCGCTGGACGCGATCGAGCAGCAGGACTTCTCGCTGATCGACCGGGAGATCGACTGGGCGATCAAGCACCGGCTGCTGGAGCGGTACCGCGGCAAGCACGGGCTGGAGCTGTCCAGCCCGCGCATCGCCCAGCTCGACCTCGCCTACCACGACATCCGCCGGGGCCGAGGGCTGTTCGACATGCTGCAGCGCAAGGACCTGGTGGACCGGGCGACCGAGGACGGCGAGATCGAGGCCGCCAAGGACACCCCGCCGCAGAGCACCCGGGCCAAGCTGCGCGGTGACTTCATCGCCGCCGCGCAGGCCGCGGGCCGGGACTTCACGGTGGACTGGGTCCACCTGAAGCTCAACGACCAGGCCCAGCGGACCGTCCTGTGCAAGGACCCGTTCCGCGCGGTGGACGAGCGGGTGGAACGCCTGATCAGCTCCCTCTAACGGTCGGGTGTCGAGCCGACGCGTCAGACCTCCCACGGCATCTTCATCCGGCGCCACAACGGGGTGCGCGATCCCTTCGGCGGGGTGAAGCGGCCCCGCGTGTAGCGCACGTCGGGGGAGTCGTCGGCGAGGGTGCCGGCCCACTCGGCGGCCTTGCGTAGCGTCGGGGCTCCGTCGAGCTCGGCGGCGGCCAGGCCGACCGGGTGGGCCGTCGCGGCCCACAGCTCTTCCCACTGCGCCGCGCTCAGGTTGAGGTAGAGCAGGCCATCCAGGTCGCCTAGCACCGCGATGTCGCACACCTCGGCGGCGGCCAGGTCCAGCCCGTACAGCCGCGGGCAGGTGCGCAGCGGGGCGAGGTCGACCGGTTCGCCGGTGGCCAGCTTCAGCAGCCGCAGCGTCGGGTGCTCGGCCAGCGGGGCGAGGTCGATGCGATTCAGGTCGGCGGTCAGCACCTCCACCGGCGCGGCGCGCAGCGGGGAGAGGTCCGCGGTCGGGCAGTTGGCCAGCTCCACTTCCCACAGCGACGGCGCGTTCCGCACCGGGGCGAGGTCGACCAGGTGCGAGTTGGCGACGACGAGCCGCTGGATGCCCGGGTGGATTTCCCGCAGCGGAGCGGAGTCGCCCCCGATGCGCAGTTCCCGGTCCAGGGCCGTCGCGTCATCCCGGTGGAACAGCCGGAGGCGCCCGTTCTTGTACTGGTAGGAGAAGTTCTCCAGCGCCTCGACGTCGCGCCGCAGCAGGCTCGTCACCGAATCGGCGACGTAGACCGGGCCGTCGTGGTCGTGCAGGCCGATGCGGATCACTTGGCCGGGGTGGCCGTTGGGGCCGGGATCCATGTCCACCGCGAGGAACTCGCCGCCGGTGTCGTGCGCGAATGGAATCCAGCCGGGCAGGTGCTGCGCGCGGCGCACCGCGCCTGCGGGATGGGTGTCGTAGCGGACTTCCCGCAGCAGCACCCGGTCCCAGTCCCGCACGATCCACGAGCGGTTCTCGGGGCGGTCCTTGTCGCTCAAGGCGGCGAGGCCCTTCAATTCCAACCAGTGGAACCCGTTGAGCAGGCCGGCCCGGTGGTCGCCGTCGGCCCGGCCGTACAGCGCGCGGAGGTCGTCCGGCAACGGCACCGGGAGGTGCCCTTCGAGGAACTCGCGCTCGGCCGCTTCCAGCGGTTGCGGCAGCTTCTCCTGGAAACCGACGATCTCCGCGCGCCGCCGCAGGTAGCGGTCCAGCAGCTGCAACGCCTCCTGCGGGTCGCCGGCCTGCACCGCCCGGGTGGGGCCGGGCTGGAACGCCGCGGGTTCGGCGGGTAAGGCGTCGGGCCGCAGGAGGTAGGTGAAGCCCCCGCGGCCGGCGCGCGGCGAGCGGCGCAGCGATTCGCTGGTGACCGCCTCGAACTTGCCGGTCGGGTGGACGACGAGCTCGATGGTGAGCCGGTCCGCGGCCCGCTCCAGCTCGTGCACCAGGCACATCTCGTAGTGCAGGTCGACGGAGGAGCCGGTGCTGTCGAGCGACCGCGGCTCGTACACGGGCCCGCGGTGACCGGAGCCCGTGCCGTCGGCGAATCCCTCCAGCACGGCGCGCCGCCAATCCTTCGGCGCAGCCGCGGCGATCTTCACGGCCATCTCGCGCAGCACGGCGAGGGTCTCGGGATCGTGCTCGGTCGTCACGGACCAGATCCGCCTTCCGGTCGGCATGGTGGGCTCGTTTTCATACCGCACCGGCCGGGAGCCGCCCGCCACGCCCCGGCCCGGGCGGGATCACCACAGGGGTTGACTGACCATCAGGACGCGATCTGGCATGCGGTCAGCCTAGCTATGAACATTCTTCATCTTCGCGATGCCTTTAGCGGCGGCCGAAACCAATGCGGTTCTGAGACGAGGAAAAATCGCCGCGGGTCGGCGCGCCACGATGACTCCATCCCGCACCACTAGGCATGATGTGCACCGACCCAAACACATGATCGAATACTGCGGAGCTAGAGTTTCGAAGTGGCCACTGTGCGCGCTGAACGCTTGGTGAACCTGGTGCTGTGTCTCCTGTCGACCCGCCAGTACCTCACTGCGGAGCGGATTAGGGCGATCGTGCCGGGCTATGCCGGCGCGCCCACCGGCGAGGCCTTCTTCCGGACCTTCGAACGCGACAAGGCCGAACTGCGCGACCTGGGGATCCCGCTGGAGACCGGGCGGAACTCCGCCTTCGACTCCGCCGACGGGTACCGCATCGCCCGCCGCGACTACGAGCTCGGCGACATCGACCTGGAGCCAGACGAAGCGGCCGCGGTCGCCCTCGCGGTGCGGCTGTGGGACTCCCCGGAGTTCACCTCGGCGGCCCGCGGCGCCCTGCTGAAGCTGCGCGCCGCCGGGGTCGACGTCGACGAGCGCTCCTCGGCGGCGGTCGAGCCGAAAGTGCGCACCAGCGAACCCGCCTTCGCGTCGCTGCTGGCGGCGGTGCAAGCCGGGCGCGTGGCGGAGTTCGACTACCGGCGCCCGAGCAGCCCGGACGTGCACCGCCGGACGGTCGAACCGTGGGGCGTGGTGTCCTGGCGCGGCCGCTGGTACCTGGTCGGGCACGACCGCGACCGGCAGGCGCCGCGCTGTTTCCGGCTGTCCCGGATCCTGGGGCAGGCCAAGGCGGTCGGCCCGGCCGGTCAGGTGCAGCGGCCGCCGGACACCGACCTGCTGCGGCTGGTGGCCGGCGAGCAGCGCGAGCCCCCACCCAGCACGCTCGCGCGGGTGTGGGTCGCGGCCGGTCGTGCGCAGGGCTTGCGGCGCCGGGCGACCGTCGTCGAGCAGATGGAGCTCGGCGGCGATGCGGGTGACGTGCTGGAGCTGGACCTGCTCTTCCCCGAGTCGGCGGCGAGCTGGCTCGCTGGATACGGGCCGGACGTCGCGGTGCTGGAGCCGGACACGCTGCGCAAGACGGTGCACGAGATCCACCTGGACGTCGTCGACCAGGAACGCGGGTTCGACCAGGAGGGCCGATGACGAGCGCGACCGAGCGGCTGCCGAGGCTGCTGGCGCTGGTGCCGTACCTGCTGAGCCGCCCGGGCATCCCGATCGCCGACGCCGCGGGCGACTTCGGCGTCACCGAGCAGCAGCTGCGCAAGGACCTGGAGCTGCTGTGGATGTGCGGGCTGCCGGGTTACGGGCCCGGCGACCTGATCGACCTGTCTTTCGAGAGCGACTCGATCACCGTCACCTACGACGCGGGCATGCGGCGCCCGCTGCGGCTCACCGCATCCGAGGCCACGGCGCTGCTGGTGGCGCTGCGGGCGCTGGCCGACACCCCGGGCATCACCGACACCGACGCCGTGCAGCGCACCCTGGCGAAGGTGGAGGACGCCGTCGGGCAGGCGCGCCCGGCAGGCGTGGTGGTCGGGCTGGAGGGCCGGGAAGGCGCGGTGCGGCCGGGAGTGCGCTCGGCGGTGCAGGACGCTACGACCCGCCGCCGCGCGGTGCGGATGCGCTACTACACCGCCTCCCGCGACGACATCAGCGAGCGGATCGTGGATCCGATGCGACTGCTGCTCATCGACGGGCGCAGCTACTTGGAGGCCTGGTGCCGCAGCGCGGCCGGGGTGCGGATGTTCCGGCTGGACCGCATCGACGACGTCGAGGTGCTGGACGAGGCCGCGCAACCGCCGTCGGAGGCCGAGCCGACCGACCTGTCGGCGGGGCTGTTCCGGCCGGCCCCGGACCAGTTCGTCGCCGAGTTGGAGCTGGAGCCCGACGCGCGCTGGGTGGCCGAGTACTACCCGGTGGACGAGCTGGTCGAGCTGCCGCGGGGGCGGGCCCGGGTGCGGATGCGGTACTCGGACCGGTCGTGGATGGCCCGGCTGCTGCTGGGCCTGGGCGGCCAGGTGCGGGTGCTCAGCCCCGACGAGCTGGCATGTGGCGTGCGTCAACGCGCGAAAGACGCGTTGGCACGGGCGCGTCATCTCCCGTCCACTTGAGCCCGCTACGGTGACGCCGTGCCTTACACGTGGAGTCTTGTCCTGCTGGCCGTCGGCCTGGTCCTGCTCGCATGGCTGCTGATCCGGTTGTTCCGGGAGCTGCGCAGGTTCAAGGCCGTGCAGCGGCAGGTCTTCCACGACTTCGGTGATCGCAGCGGCCTGGTGAAGGCACGCGTGGCCGGTCTGAAGGTGGCGTTCGCCCAACGTCGCACCCGGTGATGCGCAACAGCCCTGTTTGCCGGCCCCTGCCTTGCGTACCATTGCGCCAGCAGGGACATCACGAAAGGTTGGACTCGAATGGGTTTGCCAGGTGGCTGGGAACTGATTCTCATCGTCTTGGTCTTGGTGCTCCTCTTCGGGGCCACCAAGCTTCCGCAGATGGCCCGTTCGCTCGGCCAGTCGGCTCGCGTCTTCAAGGCAGAGGCGCGCGGCATGAAGGCCGATGAGGAAGCGGCCAAGAAGGAGACGGCCGAGCGGGAGCCGAAGCCGGAGCTGACCTCCGGTGAGTCCAGCGCGCCCCCGGCCACGTCCGCGTTCGACGAAAAGCAGCGCAACGACTCCAAGAACTGACTGAGGACGGGAACGACAAGGTGGGTGCCAGTGCAGTGGGGCGCCTGAACCCGTTCCGCAAGGATCGCCGTCGGTGGGGGCGCAGGCACAACCCCGATGGCATCATGACGCTCGTCGATCACCTCTACGAGCTGCGGTACCGGTTGGGCGTGGCCGTCGTGGCGGTGGTCGTCGGCGCGATGTTGGGGATCTGGTGGTTCTCCCACTCGGTCTTCGGGCTGCCCACGCTCAGCGATGTGCTGCTCGAACCGTACTGCCAGCTGCCGGTCACCCAGCGGCTGAGCCCGAACGGGACGTGCCAGCTGTTGCAGACCGAGCCGTTCGAGATCTTCATGCTGACGCTGAAGGTCGGCGTGTCGGTCGGCGCGGTGCTGTTCAGCCCGGTGTGGCTCTACCAGTTGTGGGCGTTCATCACGCCCGGGCTGTACGCCAAGGAGCGCAAGTTCGCCCGGCTGTTCGTTAGCTGCGCGACCGTGCTGTTCGTCGCCGGGGCGGTGTTGGCGTACTTCATCCTGCCGACGGCGCTGGGGTTCATGTCCGGGTTCGGCGGGGACGCGTTCTTCACCGCGCTCACCGGTGGCAAGTACATCAGCTTCATGCTGCTGCTGCTGATGATCTTCGGCGTCAGCTTCGAGCTGCCGCTGATCCTGGTGATGCTCAACCTGGCCGGGATAGTCAGCTACACCAAGCTGAAGAGCTGGTGGCGGGGGCTGGTCTTCGCGCTGTTCGTGTTCGCCGCGATCGCGACGCCCGGGCAGGACCCGTTCTCGATGCTGGCGCTGGCGACCGCGCTGTGCGTGCTGTTCGCCATCGCGATGCTGATCTGCCGGGTCAACGACAAGCGCCGGGCCAAGAAGCTCGAAGGCCAGGGCCTGGAGGGCCTGAGCCCGGACGAGGCTTCGAAGATCGACTTCCGGGCCTCCGAACTGGACAGCACGCCGTCGCCGAGCCCGAAGCAGCACGACGACGTGACCTGATTTTGCTGGCCAACTCGGGTCCGGTGGGCGAAGATGCTCCCTCGTGCGCTGCGTCCTGTTGATCAACCCTGCCGCCGGTGGTGGACTTTCCGCGAAGTTGGTCGGCGAAATCGTCGGCCACCTTCGCGGCGTTTGCGACGTGCGGACGGTGCTCGCCGCTGATGCCCGCAGCACCGCCGACGCCGCGAAGCGGGCGGTTGCCGACGGGGCCGACGTGCTCGCCGTGGTCGGTGGCGACGGCGTTGCGCACCTCGCGGTGCAGGCGTGCGCGGAGTCCGCGACAGCGTTGGCCCTGATCCCGGCCGGGACCGGCAACGACCTGGCCCGTGGGCTCGGCGTTCCGCCCGACTCCGGTGTTGCGCGATTTCGAAGGTCCGATTTCCATTGAAATCGCCCATCGAGGCGGGGCGCGCCGTGGCGGATGCGTTGCGCGCACAACGCCTCCGCCGCATCGATCTCGGCAAGGTCACCGGCGGGGGCTGGTTCGCGACGGTGCTGTGCGCCGGGTTCGACTCGCGGGTCAACGCGCGTGCGAACCGGATGCGCTGGCCGCGCGGGCAGCGCCGGTACGACCTGGCGGTGGTGCGGGAACTGGTGGGCCTGTGCCCGATGCCGCTGCGGGTGGAGACCGAGACCGGCACGACAGAGCTGACCGCCACGCTGGTCGCGGTCGGCAACACGCCCTGCTACGGCGGCGGCATTCCGGTCTGCCCGGATGCCGATGCGGCCGACGGGCTGTTCGACCTGACGGTGGTCGGCGAGGTAACCCGCCGCGACCTGGTGCGGGTCCTGCCGTCGCTGCGCACGGGGCGGCACGTGGAGCACCCGGCGGTGTGCACGCTGCGGGCGCAGCGGGTGCGGCTGGGCGGCGAGAACGGCTGGCTGGCGTACGCCGACGGAGAACCGCAGGCCCGCCTGCCGCTGAGCATGCGCTGCGTTCCCGGCGCACTCACAGTGGTGGGTTCCTGACCCGGCCTGCGCAAGACGAGCCTGGAAACAGGGTTGTGATGGGGTGCGCATGGCTCCTGGCGCTGGGGCTGCGACGCACGTCGGTGCGATGTGAAAGCCTTGGGGTGTGGCTGCCAGCCGTTCGTACCCCACCAAGCCGTCCCCGGCCGACGCCTTCTCGGCGCACGCCCGTCGCACCGCGCACCCCCAGTTGGCCGAGTTCGCGGGCGAGCTGTCCTTCGAGCTCGACCCGTTCCAGCGCACCGCCTGCCAGGCCCTGGAGGCCGGGCGCGGCGTGCTGGTGTGCGCACCCACCGGGGCCGGAAAGACCGTGGTCGGCGAGTTCGCCGTGCACCTCGCGCTCAAGGAGGGCCGGAAGTGCTTCTACACCACGCCGATCAAGGCGCTGTCCAACCAGAAGTACGCCGACCTGTGCGAGCGGCACGGTAGCGACGCGGTCGGGCTGCTGACCGGCGACACCTCGATCAACGGCGAGGCGCAGGTGGTCGTGATGACCACCGAGGTGCTGCGCAACATGCTCTACGCGGGCTCCCGCAGCCTGGACCAGCTCGGCTACGTCGTGATGGACGAGGTGCACTACCTCGCCGACCGCTTCCGCGGCGCGGTGTGGGAGGAAGTGATCCTGCACCTGCCGGAGTACGTGCAGGTGGCGAGCCTATCGGCGACGGTCAGCAACGCCGAGGAGTTCGGCGAGTGGCTGCAGGAAGTGCGCGGCGACACCACGGTCGTGGTCGACGAGCACCGGCCGGTGCCGCTGTGGCAGCACATGCTGGTCGGGCCCCGGATGTTCGACCTGTTCGGCGGCGAGACCCAGAACCGGGAACTGCAGATCAACCCGAACCTGGTGCGGCACACCCAGCAGTTGGCCCGGGTGCACCTGCCCTACGGCGGTCGGCGCGGCGCACCGAACGCCAAGCGCAAGGGCCCGCGCCCGCCGCGGTTCTACCCGCCGTCGCGGGTGGAGATGCTCACCGGGCTGGACGCGGCCGGGCTGCTGCCAGCGATCGTGTTCATCTTCAGCCGCAACGGCTGCGACCAGGCCGTCTCCCAGTGCATGCGGGCCGGGCTGCGGCTGACCACCGACGCGGAGATCGACGAGATCCGTGAGGTGATCGACGAGCACACCGCCAACCTGCCGGAGTCCGACCTAGCGGTGCTGGGCTTCTGGGAGTGGCGGGAGGCGCTGGAGCGCGGCCTGGCCGCGCACCACGCGGGCCTGCTGCCGGCGTTCAAGGAGACCGTCGAGGAGCTGTTCGTCCGCGGCCTGGTCAAGGCCGTGTTCGCCACCGAGACGCTGGCCCTGGGCATCAACATGCCCGCCCGCACGGTGGTGCTGGAGCGGCTGGTGAAGTTCAACGGCGAGTCGCACGTGGACCTCAGCCCCGGCGAGTACACGCAGCTCACCGGCCGGGCCGGGCGGCGCGGCATCGACGTCGAGGGCCACGCGGTGGTCGTCTGGCAGCCGGGCGTCGACCCCAAGCAGGTCGCCGGGCTCGCCTCGACCCGCACGTACCCGCTGCGCTCGTCGTTCCGGCCCGGCTACAACATGGCGGTCAACCTCGTGCAGCGCGTCGGCCAGGACGCCGCGCGGGAACTGCTGGAGCAGTCGTTCGCGCAGTTCCAGGCCGACCGCTCGGTGGTCGGCCTGTCCCGGCGCGTGGAGCGCAACAACGAGGCGCTGACGGGCTACTCCGAGGCGATGCACTGCCACCTGGGTGACTTCGACGAGTACTTCCAGCTGCGCCGCCGCATCTCCGAGCGGGAGAAGCACCTGGCCCGGCAGAACCGCCAGTCGCGGCGCGCGGAGGCGGCGAAGTCGCTGGAGAAGCTGCGCAAGGGCGACGTGATCGCGGTGCCCGCCGGGCGGCGCTCGGGGCTGGCGGTGGTCATCGACCCGGGGCTGGAGCCGCTGGGCGAGCCGCGGCCGCTGGTGGTCACCGAAGACCGCTGGTCGGGGCGGCTGTCGGTCGCCGACTTCACCTCGCCGGTGGAGCCGCTGGGCAAGATCAAGCTGCCGAAGCACGTCGACACCCGCTCGCCGAAGTCCCGCCGGGACCTCGCCGCGACGCTGCGCAACACCGGCCTCGAGGCTCCGGGCGGACGCAGCCGGTGGCGCTCCGACGCGACCGACGACGCGGAGCTGGCGACGCTGCGGCGAGCGTTGAAGGCGCACCCGTGCCACGGCTGCGACGAGCGCGAGAGCCACGCCCGGTGGGCCGAGCGGTACGAGCGGCTGCGGGGCGAGAACGAGAACCTGCGGCGCAAGGTCGCCGCGACCACGCACTCGCTGGCCCGCTCCTTCGACCGGATCGTCGCGCTGCTGACCGAACGGGACTACCTGCCGGTGGCGGGCTCATCGGAGGGCGCGGTCACCCAGCACGGGCGGCGGCTGTCGCGGCTCTACAGCGAGTCGGACCTGCTTGCTGCCGAGTGCCTGCGGGTCGAGGCGTGGCGCGGGCTGGGGCCTGCCGAGCTGGCGGCCGTGGTGTCGTCGCTGGTCTACGAATCGCGGCGGGAGGGACTGGCGCCGCAGGTGCCGGCCGGTGCGGTCAGCGACGCGCTGGCCACCACCTGGCGGCTGTGGGCGGAGTTGGAGGACGACGAGCGGCGGCACAAGCTGGACCGCACCCGCGAGCCGGACGCCGGTTTCGCCTGGCCGGTGTTCCGCTGGGCGCGCGGCGAGTCGCTGGAGAAGGTCCTCACCGCGGCCGAGTCCAGCGGGCACGAGCTGTCGGCCGGTGACTTCGTCCGCTGGTGCCGCCAGGTCATCGACCTGCTCGACCAGATCCGCGAGGTCGTCGGGGCGGCGGACCCGGTGGGTTCGTCGGCGGCGAAGGCGGTCACCGCGATCCGCCGCGGCGTGGTCGCCGCCGGCGCCGTGTGACCGCCGCCCGGCCGATTCGGGCGGCCGGGCTGTTGTGGTTGGACTCGACCGTCTGGTCCCGTTCGTGGAAGCGCTGACCGTTGTGCCCGTTATTCTCGGTTGTCTGTTTTGAGGCGGTGCGCATGGTCAATCCAGTAGCAACCGGGAAGTTCTCGCTAGACGTGGTGCTAGTCGACGGTCGGCGCTGGTGGGTGTGCACGATCGGCGGGCCCGAGTGCGGACACGTGCTCACAGACTGGGGGCAAACAGCGCTCGACGCGTTGGAGATCCACGCGCTGGCATGGTGTGGGAGCTGGCTGCCCGAACTGCGGGCACTGAATCATGAGCTACGTCAGCACATCGAGTCGCCTTGTCAGCTTGTCCAAATTTTCCTTGCCCCGTACAGAGTTGACTGTGGTCATTGCCCGCCGGGCCGCTTCTGCCTGCTCTCGTGCATCCGCGACCCGGCCCTGCGCTAGACGGACCAGGCCGAGACGGACCATGACCGTGACCCTCCCACGGCCCCTCTCCGGGCCGAATCCCCTGAGGGCTTGCTGGCAGCACGAGGCAGCCTTTTCGTACTCTCCGATCGCTTTGTACGAGTCGCCCAGTATCGCGCACAGGTGCGGTTCCGACAGGAATCCTGCCCACGTGGGCAACCCTTCCGGGTGATCCTTGCCGATCAGATCTTCAGCCATACCTAGCAGGTTCTTGGCTTCTCGGATCTCCCCCGCGTTGCCAAGGTGGAGGGCTCTTCCAGCCGCCACATTGGCACGCTCCAACGGATGGACCCCGCTCTCTTGGGGGATTCCCGTAAGCATCGCCGCCGCGTCTCGCGGCATCGTCTCCATGAACGCGGCAACGTTCAGCCGAACATGTGCGGTAAGGGTCGGATCGTTTCCCTCGCTGCTTGTACGGATCGCCAACTCAGACAGACGCCGAGTCTGGTACTTAAGCCCGGAATCGTGGAAGGACCACGCAACCCTGTCCGAGAGCGACGCCACGGCACTCGAAAGGGCCTTGCGGGTTTCGGATGTCATGGGTCGATCTAAGAGGCTTACGGCCCACCTCAGGGACTCGCCAGCAACACCTGCGGCGACCTTGCCGCCATACTGGAGATCCATCGCTGAGTGGTGCCGGGCGGCCTCCCGAACGGCCTCGACTTCGATCCTGCCAACTTGCCCGGATTCCGCTGGGGCTACCAGTCCGTCAAGGAGTCGTGCCAGCGGTTCGCCTGTCGCAGTTGCAGCTAGCGCCACGAGTAGTGATCTTCGGTCCATGTCGTCTGCCAGTCCTTTCACGCCTAGCGCACGCTCGTACGCCTTTATGTGCTTGTGGAGTACCGGTCGCTTGCCGGTCTCAAGCAGAGACAAATATGAGGAAACCATGTGAACTCGCTGCGACATCTCGCGGAGACTGACTCCAGCACCTTCGCGTGCCGCCCGGAGTGTGGCACCCATATGGGTCAAGGCTGCCCCTCTGCAAACCCCTGTCAACACTTATTCACTTCCCAGGATAACGGCATCTGATCATTGTGGAAGCCAGCGCGGGCCCGGTTCGCAGAAAACCTGGGAGCTGCATCCGACGGGGCAGCAGCAAACTGGTTTGTCTTCCCCTCGACCGGGCCGGGTCCGCTCACCCAAATGGACGGCACTGGGCAGGTGTTGCTGTGGTCAATGCAGCTCTGGAACAAATCTCCTGGGATCTCATCCGAGTCGCTTACCGGATCATCGATGATTCGGCGGTATCTCAGGATGATTTGAACAAGCAAGCTGAGACTCTGACTGAGATAGTCGATAGGCTCCGAAAGCTAGAGCTGCCATGAGGCCAGCCGTGAGCGCGTGGTTTTCTGTGGCTGGGGAGCTGGAGCCGGACGACCACAAATGGTATCCGGGGATTTTCCGCGCACTGCGGCACCGCGTCGGACCGGACACACGCGAAGTGACGTTAGGCGGACGCGTTTTCCGTTTCTCGCTATGCGGGTCCCCGGTTGTGAACAGGGAGGCTTCCCAGAGTATCGAGCAGTGCTGTAAGTGCCTTCGGCACCCTTGAGCCTGAAAGGCCCCGGTAGCGGTTATCTGCCGGGGACCATCAAAGACTCTACCGCATGAGCCGTGAGATGATGAATAAAGGTGGACGAGTTGCCAGCAGAGACGTTTTCTTCCGATTTCCCCGAGATGTGGAAGTGCGCCGCAGACCGGTGCATGTTCAAACACGAGGACCCGGATGTCGTGGGGCAGCACGAGCGCGACGCCCACGGCCCCGCGTGGATGGCGAGGGAATACACCGTGATTATTAGATCCTGTGAGCGGCCCTGTGCATGAAGGATCGCCCACCGCAGGTACCTCAGCAGCGCGCTCACCCTCGAGGAAACCCGGCACCTGCCACTAATCGAGTCCGGTTTGCCGGTCGATGACCGGGAAGCGCTGGCACGGCATCCCGGGATGGTGCGCCGCCTTCTAGCCGCGCTGCAACCTCTCCCTCTGACTCGGTGGGGACGGCCCTCCGTACCTGCGCCGTTACCGACAGGTTGGCCAGGTACACGGATGGTCAGGCGGCGGAAGCCCCCCGACGTCGTCTGACCATCCACCCCAGCTCCCCGGCACGGGACGGTTCAGCGTGATGGCCGTATGGGACCGGTTGCGGCATCGCGCCGCAACCGGTCCCACCCGTGCCGGGGGCACCCCGAAGTGCCGTGGAAGAACAAGACAGCCCACATCATTTCAGGTGTGGGGCTGTATCTTGCTCCGAGACACGCCCGCCGCCGACGCTGTGTGACCGCCGCCCGGCCGATTCGGGCGGCCGAGTGCCTGCGTCGACAGGGTGGTTGTGGGCTCCGCACCGGCGCCCACAACCTATCTCTTAGCGGCCAACGGCGGAGCACTCCGGGACGATGAAATGGGGGACAATCACGTGGTAGACGACGTGTGTCGTTGGGCGCTCAGGGGCGGTGCGGGTGGCGCAGCGGGTGGGGTCCATCACGGCGTGGCGTAGGTTCGGTTTCGCGGTCGTTGGCTGGCTCTTGGTGCGAGTAGCTGTGGACATGTCGTGGTCCTCCTGTCGTGCGGTTGCAATCACGGGAGCGTGGTCTCGCCCCGTCCCTCCGGTGCACCGGAGGGAGTATCGGTTGGCTCCACCGTGGTGGTGTCCTTCATTGCCATCCAGATCGACCCCGACTCGCCGGACAACAGCGCCGCGCGCTCGTCGTCGGCCAGGTCCGGCACCTGCGTGACCATCGTCTGCGGGTCACGCAGGTACTCGCTCAGCAGGGACGGGTCCGACGCCAGCTGAGCCAGATATGTGGCAAGCGCGTTGGGATAGCGAGTGGGCAGATAGTGGTCCGGAACTCCCGTCCCGGTCAACTGGACGGACTGCGGCCGGTTCCCGGCCATCCCCAGTCGTTCGGCCATGTCGTCGTCATAGCCCGGCGCGACAACTGGCGGCACGTACAGAGTGGACGCAGAGTCCAGAGGTTCGTCACGCAGGTCGCGCAACGCGACGGTGTGGATCAGCGGACCACACACCGGGTAATGGGCCGCGTGGTAGTGGGTGACCTGATGCTCCGGCGGGTAAAACTTCTCCAGATACTCGACAAGCATCGGGCGATTGCGGGAATTGTCGATGCCGTCGAAGCGGAAGCCGAGATCGCCCACACAGCCCACCTGCCAGATCACCACGTGTGACTCGGTCAACAGAGTTCGGTTGCGCACCAACAGATCGGTGGCCTCGACCTCCTGACAGCCCATCGTGGCTGGGTCCACGCCCAGGTCGGCGAACAAGGAATCCAATGCCGACACGCCGGGCATCATCATGGCGGGAACGCCTTCGGCCCGCAGCACCCTGATCGCTTCGTGGCCCGGATAGGCGAACACACCGGGATGTCCGTAGAACACCCCGCACACCGTCAGACCACCGCGTACCGGTTTGACGAGCGCGTCCACCATCTGCGCATAGGTTTCCCTACGCGGCTTGTCGTTGCCGTAGAACACCTGCAGATCCTCAGAGGACCTGCTGTGTTCTTGAATCCACACCTCGGTCACAGGGTCGGACAGGCAGTACGCGACATGGTCGGCCTGCTCGATCCACCCCGCAGCCTCGTAGGTCAACTGCCCGATGCCTCTAATGCCTGTACCGACCACGACCAGCGACCCCGCCGACATGCTGCGACCTCCGCACCTTGTCCGAATTCCTCGGCGACCGCAGTCGCCCGATACGCCCACAAGCACTAAAAATCACTGCGCGCCAGCTCGCAGAGCGAACCCCCTGATCAGGTGAGGAAAAAGAGCGAAGTCGTCCGCGGCTAATGGTGAAAACCTGGGGCGCTCAGTGTCGCCCCCAGACCCCGGCCGGTCTCCGGGAAGTGGCCGCGCATGTGTGCTGCGGTCCGGGCGGAGCGCAGTCCTCTTCCCGCCGACCTCCATGAGGGCTATCAGACAGACCACGTAAACCGTGGAAGAACAAGACAGCCCCACATCATTTCAGGTGTGGGGCTGTATCTTGCTCCGAGACACGCCCGAGGACTCTACGGACAAACCCCGAGTTCGGAACATGACCCGCCCAGGCACTTACCAGACGGTGCCGATGCCCTTAGGACTTCGCCACATGGTCGAGAGTAAGTTCTGCACATATCAGAACTACGGCCCGCCGGGGGGCTATCCCCAGTGGGGGCCGCAACCCCAGGGGCCTGGGATGCGGCCTGCGGCGCCGGGCTATCCGCAGCCGGGTGGTTTCGCGCCGCGGCAACCACCCCAGCGGCCGCCGCAACCGCCCCAGCAGCAGCCTTACGGCTACGGCCAGCCGCAGTACCCGCAGGGCGGGCAGGACCCGGCACCGGGCGGCTTCGGGCGGTTCGACCAGTTCGAACGGCCGAAGAAGAAGCGCTCGGCGCTGCCGTGGGTGCTCGGCGGGATCGGTGCGGTCCTCGTGGTCGGCGTGGTGCTGGTGCTCGGGTTCGTCACGCCGGGCTGGTTCATGCGGCCGGTGTTCGACGCGGCCAGCGTGGAGAAGGGCGTCACACAGACCCTGAAAGGCTCCTACGGGCTGCGGGGGGTCGGGAACGTCAGCTGCCCGAGCGGGCAGCCGGTGGCGGTCGGTCAGCGCTTCGACTGCAAGGTCAGCGTCGACACGGCGACCAAGACCGTCACGGTGACGGTCAAGAACGAGAAGGGCGTTTACGAGGTCGGCCACCCCAAGTGAAATTCGGTCGACGCCTGCCGGGGAGGCAGGCAAGATCGCTGGCGTGAGTCGGCACGAAGTGCGCGCGTTGCCCGAATCCGGGTTCCGTGGGGCGAACGACCTGTTCCGCCGTGCCCTGCTCTGGCAGCCGTTGAGCGACGAGGAGTGGGCGGGCAACGCGGCCTTGTACGAGCCGGGCCGGGTGCTGGGGGCGTTCGTCGACGGTGAGCTGGCCGGGACGACGAGAACGATTACGAACGTGCTGGCGGTGCCGGGCGGTCGGCGGCTGCCGGCGGGCGCGGTGACGGGTGTCGGGGTCCGCGCCGACCAGACGCGTCGCGGGGTGCTGACGTCGCTGATGCGCGCGCAGCTCGAGGAGGTGCGCGAGCGCGGCGAAGCCGTGGCCATGCTGCACGCGTCCGAAGCGGTGATCTACGAGCGGTTCGGTTACGGCGTGGCTACCAGGTGCCGGAGGGTGGAGCTGGACCGGCCCAGCGTGGCGGTGCGCGCCGAGGTGCCGCGCGGCGGCCGGGTGCGGCTCGTGGACCAGGCGAAGGCGGAGCCGCTCCTGCCGGCCATCTACGAGCGGTGCGGCCTGGACCGGCCGGGCCGGATCGGGCGCGCCGACGCCTGGTGGTCGGCCCGGTGGTCGATGTGGGGCAAGGGACTCACCGTCGCCGTGCACGCCGACGAGGACGGGGTGGACGATGGGTTCGTCATCTACGAGCCGAAGACCGACGACAACTGGTCCATCACGGTGCGGGTCATCGACGTTTCGGCGGCCGATGCCACGGCGGCGGCGGAGCTGTGGCGCTTCCTGCTCGACCTCGACCTGGCGGACCGGCTGGTGGCCGGGATCCGGCCGGTGGACGAGCCGCTGGAGTGGTGGCTGACCGATCGCCGCCAGTGCCGGATCACCACGGTCGAGGACGACCTTTGGGTGCGCTTGGTGGACGTGCTCGCCGCCTTTCGCGCGCGGACCTTCGGCGCGGCCGAGCCGGTGGTGGTCGAGGTTCGCGACGCGTTCCTGCCGGAGAACGAAGGCCGCTACCGCGTCGCCCCGGACGGCGTGCACCGGTGTTCCGGCGAACCCCAGCTCAGCTTCGACGTTGCCACGCTCGCGGCGCTGTACCTGGGTGACCAGTCCGCGTCGGCGCTCGTGGCGGCGGGCCGCATCCAGGCGCACGACCCGGCGGCCGTCCCGGCGGCGGACTCCCTGTTCGCCACCGTCGTACCGCCTTGGTGCGGCACCAGCTTCTGAGCGCCATCCCGCGGAATGTCGCGGCGTTGCGGACGGTGGGTGATCAGCTGGCGGAACTGCTCGAAAGCGTTTGGACGGAAGAAATTTGATGCGGACAGTCCACATTGCACGCCGGTGCTGCGCCAATTCCAGAACCGGGCCCAGGAAGACGGCCCGCAGCGGAAGCGGAACCAGGGCCGGCTGCACGACCTGGTGACCGCTCACCGGGGCGAGATCGAGGTGTTCTGCGCGCACGACCCGATCCGCGGCCGTTAGGTGCGCCCTTCGCCCGGCAGCTTCCCGTTCGGCAAGCCCGGCCTTTCGTTGAGAGGTGCCTTCACCCGTGAACGGCTCAGGGGGTCATGGCCGCGATCAGGCGGTCGATGCTGGCACCCAGGCCCCAGGCGCGTTGGAGCTCGCGCAGGCGGTCGGTGTCCACAGGGGACTGCGGGAGCGCATCCGGGCGGTCCTGGACCACCGGGGCATCGCGGGCCACGCGGACCACCGACGGGGCCGCGGCCAGGTAGTCGGCCGCTTCCGCGAGCTTGCCCCGGATCCTTGGGGTCAGGCGGGAATCGGCGCTCTCGGCCGCCGCGAGGAGCGCTTCCAGCGAGCCGAACTGGGTGATCAGCTTCGCCGCCGTCTTCTCGCCGATGCCCGCCACCCCGGGCAGCCCGTCCGACGGATCTCCGCGCAGCACCGCCATTTCCGCGTAGTCGTCGCCGGCGCGGTCGGCCGACAGGGCGTACTTCTCCGCTAGTTCGGCCGGTCCGTAGTCCTGCGCCTTCGCCAAGCCTGCGCCGACGTAGACCACCCGGACAGCGGTGGGCTGCGTGCGCACCAGCTGGAACAGGTCCCGGTCGCCGGTGACGACCTCCACCGGGTCTCGGTCCTCGCGGTCGGCCAGCGCGCCGATGACGTCGTCGGCCTCGTAGCCCTCGGCTTCGGCGGTGGCGATGCCCGCCGCGTCGAGGACTTCGAGGATCACCGGGATCTGCGGGGACAGCGTGTCCGGGACCTCTTCGGCCGCTGGGTCGTCCTCGGCGACGCGGTGCGCCTTGTAGGACGGCAGCGCGTCGACGCGGAACTGCGGCCGCCAGTCGTTGTCCAGGCACGCCACCAGCCGCGACGGGCGCCGGTCGGTGATCAGCTTGGCGAGCATGTCGCAGAAACCGCGCACCGAATTCACCGGCGTGCCGTCCGGGGCGGTCAGCGAATCGGGTAGGGCGTAGTACGAGCGGAACCACAACCCGGCTGAATCGACAAGCATCAGGGGACCAGTCACAGTTCGCCAGCTTGTCACGTCCTCGCCCACCGGTGTGCACGACCTGCCGGGCAGGCGCGTGCCCCATGCCGGGGACCTCGACGATCCGGGCCCCCGGAATCGGCGCGGTGGCGGATGCCCGGAATTCGCCACCGCGCCTCGTGTCTCGAAGCCTTGACAATACGGCAACAAGGGGCACAATCAAGCAACACCAGACATTAACCGGAGGACAACGGGCATGTACGGGGCGGAGCGCCAGCAGCTGCTGGCGCAGCGGGCACGACGCGACGGGCGCATCGACGTCACCGCCGCAGCGGCCGAGTTCGAGGTGGCACCCGAGACCATCCGCCGTGATCTCGCCGCGCTCGAACGCCAAGGCCTGGTGCGGCGCGTCTACGGCGGCGCCATCCCGGTCGAGCGGCTCGACTTCGAACCCGGGGTGTCGCTGCGAGACCAGACCAATGCCAGCGAGAAGGAGCGCATCGCCCGCGCCGCGCTGGACCGGGTGCCCAGCCGGGGCACCGTGCTGCTGGACGCGGGCACCACGACCGCGCGGCTGGCGGGCCTGCTGCCCGCCGACCGCGAGCTGACCGTCGTCACCAACTCACTGCCGGTGGCCAACCAGCTGGCCACCCGCAACAACTACAACGTGCACCTGCTCGGCGGGCGGATCCGCGGCACCACGCTGGCGACGGTTGAGTCCTGGGCACTCGACGTGCTGCGCGGCCTCACCATCGATGTGGGGTTCTTCGGCGCCAACGGCTTCTCGGCCGCCCGCGGCTGCACCACCCCGGACCCGGCGGAGTCCGCGGTGAAGGCGGCGATGGTGGCCGCCTGCCGCAGGCGGGTGCTGCTGGCCGACCACAGCAAGTACGGCGACGACCAGTTCAGCCGGTTCGCCGAGCTGTCCGAGATCGACGTCGTGGTGACCGACGAGGGCCTCGACGAGGCGGCGCTCGGCGAGCTCGAACAGATCGAAGCGGAAGTGGTGCTGGCGTGATCGTGACCGTGACGCCGAACCCGAGCCTGGACCGCACCGTCCAGGTGGACCGGCTGGTTCCAGGTGCGGTGCACCGAGCCTTCCGGGCGCACCTGGACCCGGGCGGCAAGGGAGTGAACGTGGCCCGCGCGCTGGCCGCGGCCGGCGTGCCGACGCTGGCCGTGCTGCCCTCCGGCGGCGCGGTGGGCGCGCGGCTGGCCGAGCTG
>NZ_GL877879.1:1304019-1358741 GCF_000194155.1 Saccharopolyspora spinosa NRRL 18395 | reverse complement strand
AGAGCTGCTGGCGCCGCAGGCGGTGCCGGTGGTGGAGGTGCCGGTGCAGGCCCCCACGCGCAGCAACATCGCCGTGGTGGAGGCCGACGGCACCACGAGCAAGTTCAACGAGCCCGGCCCGGAGCTCACCGCGGACGAGGTCGCGGCGATGGAGCGCACCGCCGCCGACCTGGCCGGACGGGCGGACTGGGTGGTGACCTGCGGGAGCCTGCCCGCCGGATGCCCGGACGACCTGCACGCCCGGATCGCCGCCGCCGCGCGGCGCGCCGGGGCGATGGTCGCCGTGGACACCTCGGGACGCCCCCTGGAACTGGCTTGCCAAGCCCGGCCGGACCTGGTCAAGCCGAACCTCGCCGAACTCGCCGAGCTGGCCGGTGGCCCGCTGCGCGACCTCGGCGACGTGCTGGCCGTCGCGCACCAGCTGCGGGCCGGCGGCGTGGCGACCGTGCTGGTGAGCCTCGGCCAGCTGGGCGCGGTGCTGGTCGCGGAGACCGGCACCTGGCACGCCACGAGCATCGCGACCGAGGTGCGCAGCACCGTCGGCGCGGGCGACGCGATGCTCGCCGGATTCCTGCGGGCGGGCGGCAAGGGCCCGACCGCCTTGCGAACCGCCGTCGCGTACGGAACGGCGGCGGTCGGGCTGGCGGGCAGCCGCATGCCCGGCCCGGACGACGTCCACCCGCTGCGGGTGCGAGTGGACACAGTGGACAAATCAGTGAGCCTCAGCGGAGTGGCGGCATGACAACCGAACTGATCACCTCGGACCTCGTGGAACTGGACCTGGCCGGCACCGGCCGGCAAGCCGTGGTGCGCGACCTCGCCGAGCGGCTGGTGGCCGCCGGCCGCGTCACGGACCTCGAGCGGTTCCTGGCCGACGTCGAAGCCCGCGAGCAGCAGATGCCCACCGGGCTGGAGGGCGGCATCGGCATCCCGCACTGCCGCTCCGCGGCGGTGACCGCGCCGTCGCTGGCCTTCGGCCGCAGCGCCGCCGGCGTCGACTTCGGCGCCGAAGACGGCCCGGCCAAGCTCATCTTCCTCATCGCCGCCCCGGAAGGCGGCGGCGCCGACCACATGACGGTGCTCGCCGCGCTGGCCCGGCGCCTGGTGCGCGCCGAGTTCAAGCAGACGCTGCTCGACGCCACCGACGCGGCGCAGCTCGCCAAGTACGTGCGTGCGGAGGTCACGCCGTGAAGTACGTAGCCGTCACCGCCTGCCCGACCGGCATCGCCCACACCTACATGGCCGCGGAAGCCCTGGAGCAGGCCGCCAAGGCAGCCGGCGACGAGGTGCTGGTCGAGACCCAGGGATCGGCGGGTTCGACGCCGCTGCCCGCGGCGGACATCGCCGCGGCCGACGCGGTGATCTTCGCCGCCGACGTCGGGGTGCGGGACCGGGAACGCTTCGCGGGCAAACCGGTCGTGGAGGCCTCCGTGAAGCAGGCCATCAACGACGCGGCGGGCCTGCTGGGCCGTGCCAAGGACGCGGCGGCGGAGCAACCGGCGGGTGCGCACGAACCCGCCGGCGCGTCCGAATCAGCCGCCGAAGAGCCGGAACTGGCCAGCAAGGTCGTCGCCGGCACCGGTTTCGGCACCCGGCTGCGGCAGTGGTTGATGACCGGCGTCAGCTACATGATCCCGTTCGTGGCCGCCGGCGGTCTGCTGATCGCGCTGAGCTTCGCGCTCGGCGGCTACCAGATCACCGACGCGCCGCCGGTCACCGACACCTTCGACGCCGCGAGCCTGGTCAGCTGGGCCGCCCTGTTCAACCAGATCGGCACGCTCGCCTTCGAGTTCCTGGTGCCGGTGCTGGCCGGGTTCATCGCCTTCGCCATCGCCGACCGGCCCGCGATCGCCCCCGGCTTCGTCGGCGGCGCGGTGGCGGTGACCGTCGGCGCGGGCTTCCTGGGCGGGCTCGTCGCCGGTCTGCTGGCCGGTGCCGTGATCGCCGGGCTGAAGCGGATCAAGGTGCCGCGCGGAGTCGCCGGGATCATGCCGGTGGTGGTGCTGCCGCTGCTCGGTTCGCTGGTGGTGGGCGCGCTGATGTTCGTCCTGATCGGCAAGCCGATCGCGCTGGCCATGACGGCGCTCACCGGCTGGCTGACCGGCCTGTCCGGGGCGAACGCGGCGCTGCTGGGCGCCCTGCTCGGCGCGATGATCGCCTTCGACATGGGCGGGCCGATCAACAAGGTCGCCTACACCTTCGCCGTCGGCGGGCTGAGCATCGGCGCCACGGCGTCGCTGGAGATCATGGCCGCCGTGATGGCCGCGGGCATGGTCCCGCCGCTGGCGCTGGCCCTGGCTTCGGCGGTGCGCGGCAAGCTGTTCACCCCGGCCGAGCGGGCCAGCGGCCGGGCCGCCTGGCTGCTCGGCGCGTCGTTCATCACCGAGGGAGCGATCCCGTTCGCGGCGGGCGATCCGCTGCGGGTCATCCCGTCGATCGTGATCGGCTCGGCGACGACCGGTGCGCTGTCGATGACCTTCGGCGCCACGCTGCGCGCCCCGCACGGCGGGATCTTCGTGACGCCGCTGGTGGGCAATCCGCTGGCCTACCTGGCGGCGATCGTCATCGGCGTCGTGGTCGCCGCGCTGGCGGTGCTGTTCGCCAAGCAGCTTGGCCGCCCGGCCGTCGAGCAGCCGGCTCCCGAAGCCGCGGCCGCCGTCCCGGCCTGAAACCCGGCTTCGCCAAACCACATTCGGAGGAACAAGCCATGCAACGTCGAGTCCGCATCGCCTCTTCGGTGGGCCTGCACGCCCGCCCGGCCGCACTGCTCGCGAAGGCCGCTGCCGCGCAGGCCGCAACCGTCACGATCGCCAAGGTCGTCGACGGCGTGGCCGGTGAGACGGTCGACGCGGGCAGCATGCTCGGCCTGATGTCCCTGGGCGCCCAGCACGGCGACGAGGTCGAGCTGTCCGGCAGCGACGAGGCGGCCCTGGACTACCTCGTCGCCCTGCTCGAACAGGACCTGGACAAGGCCCCGGCCTGACTCGGCGCCGCGTGCCGCGAACTGGACCAGCCGGGCGGCGGGTCGCCGCCCCGGGATTAGGCTTGGGCGCTATGGCTACCGTCTCGATTGAGCAGGATCCATCAGTGTTCGCGGCCCGGCTCACCAAAGCCGCCGAAACCGCTGCCGCGGCGGAACTCGACGCGCTGCTGATCACGCCCGGTTCTGATCTGCGCTACCTCCTCGGCGCGGGCGGGGAGTCGCACGAACGGCTGACCTGCCTGGTGCTGCCGGCCGACGGCCGGCCCGCGCTGGTGGTGCCGAAGCTGGAGGAGCCCGGTTTCGCCGACATCCCGCTGGCCGAGCTCGGCATCGACGTGGTGACGTGGGTCGACGGCCAGGACCCGCACGCGATGGTGGCCGACCTGGCCCGCCGCGGCGGGGCGCCCGCCCGGTTGGCCGTCGCCGACGTGATGCCCGCGCTGCACGTGCTCCCGCTGCGCGCCGCCCTGCCCGGCGCCGAACAGGTGCTGGCCGGGACCGTGCTGCGCGAATTGCGGATGCGCAAGGACACCGCCGAGATCGAGGCGCTGCGCAAGGCCGGGGCCGCCATCGACCGGGTGCACGCCCGGATGGCCGAGTTCCTCAAGCCGGGCCGGACCGAGGCCGAGGTCGGCGCCGACATCTCCGCCGCGATCCTCGAAGAGGGCCACACCGAGGTGGCGTTCGTCATCGTCGGCTCGGGGCCGAACGGCGCCAGCCCGCACCACGACGTGTCGAACCGGGTGATCGAGCGCGGCGACGTGGTCGTCATCGACATCGGCGGCCCGAACGCCGAGGGCTACAACTCCGACTGCACCCGCACCTACGCGATCGGTGAGCCCGCGCAGGCGGACGTCCGCGAGACCTATGCGGTGCTGGAGGCCGCGCAGGGTGCGGCCGGGCGCGACCGCCGAGTCGATCGACGCCGCCGCCCGCGAGCCGATCGCCGCCGCCGGGTTCGGCGAGTTCTTCGTGCACCGCACCGGGCACGGCATCGGGCTGGACGTGCACGAGGAGCCCTACATCGTCGGCGGCAATGCCCTGCCGCTGGAGGCGGGCATGGCGTTCAGCGTCGAGCCGGGCATCTACCAGCCGGGGCGCTGGGGCGCGCGGATCGAGGACATCGTCATCGTCACCGAAGACGGTGTGGAGAGCGTGAACAACCAGCCGCACGAGTTGGTTGTGCTGCCGGCGTGAGCGACAGGTCCGCGACGCCAGGCGTCCTGGAAACCACCGACCGGGCCATCTTGCGCGAACTCGCGCGGGACGGCCGGTGCAGCTTCACCGATCTGGCCGAACGCGTCGGGTTGAGCGTTTCCGCCGTGCACCAGCGGGTTCGCCGCCTGGAGCAGCGCGGTGCCCTGCAGGGTTACACGGCCAAAGTGGACGGTGATCAGATCGGGTTGCCGCTGACCGCGTTCATCTCGCTGACCCCGATCGACCCGGCCGCGCCGGACGACTACCCGCAGCGGCTGGAGCACCTGCCGCAGATCGAGTCGTGCTACTCGGTGGCCGGCGACGAGTCCTACATCCTGCAGGTGCGGGTGGCCTCGCCGCTGGGCCTGGAGGAGCTGCTCCGGCAGATCCGCGAGGCGGCGAAGGTCTCCACCCGAACGACGGTGGTGCTATCGACCCCGTTCGAAAACCGCCCCCCGGCGATCTAATCGCCGATTCCAGGCTCGTTTTGGGTAGCGGTGCGGCTAGCGAGGGGGGATCAAGGGTGGGCTTGGGCGGCCGCGACGTGTTCCGGGACCGGCTTCAGGTTGCCGCGCTCGTCCGGCAGGCACATCGCCGTCGGGGCATCGGTGGCCATGAACTCGCCGAGGCAGTGGCCCAGCTGCGCGTGCCCGGCGGCGTTGGCGTGGAACGATTCCTGCATCGCGTGCGGCGCGCGCCGCTCGTCCTGGAGACTCGGCCAGTCGACCGTCAGCCGGGTGAACCACTCGCCCTCTGCCGTGCGCGGGTTCCCGGTGCACGCCTCGTGCCCGGAGCCCGCCCGGGAAAGGTCCAGGAACCGGGCGTCCGCCTGCCGTGCGACGTCCCGCAGCCCGGCCGACAACTGCGGCACCCCGGCGTCCCGGATCCACTCCAGGTCGCCGGTCAGGAACGGGCAGCCGGACAGGTCCTGCAGCTCGGGCTTGACCCCGGGGCCGACCGGCGAGGCGTAGGACTGCACGATCAGGGAGTAGCTGCTCGGCGTGTAACCCGCGCTGTCCATCGCCGCCCGGATGTCGTGCAACGTGCCCAGCACCTTCGGCTTCATCCGCGCCACGCGCTGCGGCCAAGCGGTGCGTAGCTGCGCCGCGCAACCGTCCGGGGCCTGCCGCACCCAGGCCTCTACGCACTGGTTGACGACTTCGGTGAAGCCCGGGTCGTCGTTCGCGCCGACCTGCACCACAACGTCGGTGATCCGGTAGCGCCGCGCCAGCTCGGCCAGCCGCTGCGACTGGGAACCCTCGGCGTGGCCGGGTTCCGGGTTCGCGCCCACCAGATCGGCCCGCGCGCCCGAGCAGGCAAGGTTGATGCGGGTCACGGTGGGCGGCAGCCGCAGCTGGTTGACCGGCGCAGCGGCCGAGCGGTGGCACCAGTTGTCCTGCTCGCCGTTGGTGCCGGCCTCGTAGTTGCCGCCGCCTTCGCCGGACATCGTGCTGTCGCCGAGGGTCACCACCGCGGCCGGGAGCTGCTTTGGCTGCAGCGGCAATCCCGGCAGGTACTGGTCGCTGATCAACACCGCGAGCGCGAGCACGGTGCCGACCAGCAGCAGGATCAGTGGTTTCGACTTGTGCGCCAGCATCGCGTGGAAGTCTATGGGGCCGCCGCGCGGCGGCCTTCATCACCTCTGCGGGTTTTGGGAGCATTTGCGGGGTCTGGTTCGTTGAACCGGGTGACTGCCACCGACAGGAGGTCTCCGCGCCGTGCAGATCCTCGCCCTTCTCCTCGTCGCCGGTGTGGTCGAACTCGCCGTGCTGGTCGCCATCGGTCAGGCGATCGGGGTGCTGCCCACCATCGGCCTGCTGGTCGCCGCCGCCGTGCTGGGCGGCTGGCTGCTGCGCTGGCAGGGCCGCCGGACCCTGCGGGAGTTCCGCGAAGCCACGCGCCAGCGACGGCCTCCGGAGAAGGAGCTCTCCGACGGCGTGCTCATCGCCGCCGCGGGCATTCTGATCATCCTTCCGGGGTTCCTCAGCGACGTGGCCGGCCTGCTGTGCCTGCTGCCACCGGTCCGCGCAGTGCTGCGCAAGCGGATGCTGCGCGCGGCGGAGCGGCGGTCGAAGGCGATGCAGGACCAGATGTGGCTGCACACCCAGCAGGCCTACCGCCGGCAGGGCGCGACCGCGCCCGGCGGCGACGTCATCGACGGCGAGGTGGTTTCGGTCACCGAGGACGACGAGCCCGCCGCGCCCGGCCCGGAATTGCTTCCCCCGCAGCGGTCTGCGCAGGCAGAACGACCGGACGGGCGCCCGCGCCGGTGATCGGTCGCCGTCGGCGTCAGCTGGTGCCGGGGGGCGGGTAAGCTCGCCAGAACGATCGCGGCCGGGTTCGCGCTGGGGGCCGGTTCGATCGCGGGATCGTGCGTCGACACCTTCGACCGATCTCGACCTGCGCAGATGGAAAACCCGGAACGGGGAAGCACGAAGGACATGTCCGAGACCACGTTGTTGCTCGGCGGGCGGATCCACTCGCCCGCCGACGCCGGTGCCACCGCGATGGCCGTGACCGATGGCACCATCGCGTGGGTCGGCACCGACGAGGCCGGCCGTGCGCTGCATCCCGACGCCGAGGTCATCGACCTCGAAGGCGCGTTCGTGGCGCCTGCCTTCGTCGACGCGCACGTGCACGCGACCTCGACCGGCCTGCTGCTCAACGGCCTCGACCTGACCGGATGCGCGTCGCTGACGGAATTCCTGCACGCGCTTCGGGATCACGTGGCGAAGTACCCGGGCACGCTGGTGTGGGGCCACGGGTGGGACGAGACGTGGTGGCCGGAGCGGCGGCCCCCGACCCGCGACGAGATCGACGGCGCCGCGGACGGCGCGCCGGTGTACCTGTCCAGGATCGATGTGCATTCCGCGCTGGTGTCCACGGCGCTGGTGGACCGGGCGCCGCTGACCCGCGGGGCCGAAGGCTGGAGCGAGCAAGGACCGCTGACACGCGTCGCGCACCACCACGTCCGCCGCGCCGCACGAGAAGCCCTCGGTGCCGCGCAGCGCCAGGAAGCGCAGCTGGCCTTCCTGCGGCACGCGGCCTCGCGGGGCGTGGCGTGCGTGCACGAATGCGGCGGGCCGGACATCTCCGGGGCGGATGACCTGGCGGACCTGCTGGCGCTCGCGGCGCAGGGTGGCGTGCCGGAGGTCGTCGGCTACTGGGGCGAACTGGGCGCGGTAGACCGGGCCCGCGAGCTCGGTGTCCGCGGCCTAGCCGGTGATCTCTTCGTCGACGGTGCGGTCGGTTCGCGCACCGCAGCGCTGCGCGAGCCCTACTCGGACGACCGGACCACGGCGGGCGTGCTCTACCTCGACGCGCACGCGGTGGCCGAGCACCTGGTTGAGTGCACGCGCGCCGGGATCCAGGCGGGATTCCACGTGATCGGCGATGCCGGAGTGGCTGAGGTCTGCGACGGCTTCCGCAAGGCCGCCGAGATCGTGGGTGTTCCGGCGCTGGCGAGCCTGCACCACCGGCTCGAGCACCTGGAGATGGTTGACGAGCACCAGGCCGCTGAACTGGGCAGGTTCGGCGCGGTGGCGTCGGTCCAGCCGTCCTTCGACGCCGCCTGGGGCGGTTCCCACGACATGTACGCGCGGCGCCTGGGCGTCGGGCGCGGCACCCGGCTCAACCCGTTCTCGAAGCTCGCCGCCAACGGCGTGCTGCTGGCGTTCGGTTCGGACGCACCAGTCACGCAGGTCGACCCGTGGCGCGCGGTGCAGGCCGCGGTGCACCACCGCACCGCCGGTTTCGGTATCTCACCGCGTGCCGCGTTCACGGCGCACACCCGGGGCGGTTGGCGAGCCGCCGGGGTCGACGACGGCGTCACCGGCACGTTGGTTCCCGGTGCGCCCGCGACCTACGCGGTGTGGGAAGCCAGGAATCTCGTTGTGGCGGCACCTGATTCGCGGGTGCAGCGGTGGTCCACCGACCCGCAGGCGGGCGTGCCGGGCCTTCCGGACCTCTCCCCGGACGCCCCGTTGCCGCGCTGCCTGCGCACCGTCCTGCGCGGGGAAGCCATCTACACCCGAGCCGCCGAGGACGACGAACTCGTCTAGCGGGCGAGAAGATCGCCTTCTCCGGCAGCCGAGGTGGGATCGGCCCGCCTGACCAGGCCCCGGACAGCCTTCGAGGGGCGCCGTGGGGGGCGCCCCTCGAAGGTTCGTCGCTGCGATCAGGCTGTGGGGGTCACACCGACGTCACTGCTGTCCCGAGATGACCCCGGCCCAGGCGGTCCAAGGCTATTCCTCGCCATCTTGCTGCTGCGGCTGCTGTTCCTGCTGCTGCGGCTCCTGCTGCTGCGGCTGCTGTTCCTGCTGCGGCTGCTGTTGCTGCTGCGGCTGCTGCGAATCAAAGGCAGGCAGGATCTGGAAGTCCGATTCGGCGGCGGGGCTCTCTTCGAGCCAGGTGTTGACATTGCCCGGCAGCTGGAAGGTGGGTTCCTCGTCGGCGCTGGCAATGCCCTGGGCGCCGAGAAGGAGGCCGGTCGACGCCGCAGCGGCGAGGACGAGCTTGGCAGTCGTACGCATTTGCTTCTCCCGTTTGTGAAGGGGTTGGTGCGACTGGGAATCTGCCGTGCCTGCGGCTTTCCGGCAGCGCCGGGGCCACCAATGTGTGTCACCCCTAGCCGACGTGCTTCGCGCCGTGATCGTCGGTGACCCGTTCGGACTGCCTACTTTGTCCCCCGGCCGCTGATCAGGGGAAGCCCCGGCTGCCCGGTGATCCGGGGGCCTGAAGAATGGGCGACCATCAGCTCGTCGCAGCCGCGTGCCGGAAACACCTGATGGCGTCGGGTGTGCCGCCCGGGCGGTACCACATCGGTCTCGTGTTGCACAATGGTTTCGGCGGCGCATGTCCGACCGCTGCGGTCTCCAGCCGATACCACCACTCTCGGGGTGAGAATTGTGCCCAGTCACGCCACGTCCGGCAACGACGTCGCGCTCCACCGGCCGGTCGAGGGCCGACGTGCTTGCCCGGTTCCGAGCGACCTGATCGCGGTGCGGGGCCCGTGGGGCACCCGGCGACCGAGGCGGCCGCTCGGCTCGACCGGCATCGTCACCGCCGACGTCGTCCGGGTCTGACCCGGCCCGGCTACCAGCCCAACCCGCGGAAGCGGCAGGACCGACCGGCTGCGTGGCCATTCCGGGGTCATGGCTGCTGGTGTCCGTTGCCGCCGTGCTCCGGGATCACGCGCGTCTGAGTGTGGAGGGCGCGGATGACGGTGTTCGCCGTGGCGACCAGCGGCACGGCCAGGACCGCACCGCCCACACTGGCGAGGGTGAAACCGGCCGTCACGCTGAGCACGACGGCCAGCGGGTGCAGCCGCACGGCGTGCCCGAGCAACAGCGGTTGCAGCACGTGCCCTTCCAGCTGCATCACGCAGACGACCACGGCCAGCAGGATCAGCGCGTTGACCACGCCGTTTGCGGCCAAGGCGACCAACACCGCCAGGCTGCCCGTGACGACCGCGCCGATGTAGGGCACGAAGGCGCCGAGGAAGATCAGCACGGCGAGCACGAAGGGCAGCGGCACGCCGAGCACGGTGGCGCCGATGCCGATCACGGCGGCATCGATGAACGCCACCGCCGCGGTCGCGCGAACGTAGGCGACGAGTGTGATGAACCCCTGCCGACCCGCGTTGTGCACGCGGAAGCGGATCGTGCGCGGCATCGTGACCCGCACCAGGAACGACCAGATCGAGTCGCCGTCGCGGAGGAAGAAGAACAGCGTGAACAGGCCGAGCAGCACGCCGGCGAGGAACCGCAGCAGGGTTCCGGTGGTCGCCAGCGCGGTCGTCGGCAGGCCGCCCCGGTCGATCCGCAGGGCTTCCGAAAGCTGTTGGAAGACCTGGTTGAGCTCCTGCTGGCTCAGGCTCAACGGCCCCCGGATCAGCCAGTCGTGGATCTGCTGGAAGCTGGCCACCAGTTGTTCGCTCAGCCCGGACAGTCCCGCCACGAGCGTGTTGATCACCACGGCAAGCACGGCGCCGAGCGCGGCGAGCCCGCCGACGAGCACTAGTGTGGTCGCCAGCGTGCGGTTCAACCCCCTGCGGACCAGCCAGTGCACCGCCGGGGACATCAGCGCCGCCAGCAGCGCCGCCACCGCCACCGACATCACTTCGCCGTAGAGCAGGTTGAAAGCCTGCCACAGTACCCAGAGAACGGCGACCAGCACCAGCAGCCGCCACCCCACGGCGGCGGCGACCCGCAGGCTGCGAGGTACCGCCCCTGCGACATCGCCCCGGCCGCCGGAATCGTCCACGTCCCGTGGTTGGCCCGCAACGCTGATCACCAAACGTTCCCGGTTCACGGGTTTGACCCGGCGCGAACCGGGGTATTAGCCGCGATGATCATCCAATGAGGACGGACGTCAGGCGGCGATCGCGAACACCAGCGCCCCGGTGCAGGCGGCGAGCATGCCGGTGCAGTTCAGGAACAGGTTCCGGCCGAAGTCGCGGGCGCGGATGTGCGATGCCAACGCGATCAGGAAGTAGCAGACGAGTGCCGCGCTGGTCAGGATCGCCAACGGGCGGAACCAGATGCCGATGACCAGCCCGGCGGCGGCCGCGAACTTCAGCAGCGGCAGAAGCCGCCAGTACCGCTCGGGGAAGCCCACGTCGACGAGGCACTGGCGGACGAACCCCACGGGCTTGATGCACAGCAGCGCATCGCCGAAGTGGATGAGGGCCAGCACGGCCAGTGGCCACCACGGTTCGATCATGTTCGCACCTCGTTCGGTCGGGTGATCCTTTTTCCCAACAGGACGAGGTAGCGCGCCGAGATGTGACAGGCCGCGTTTCAGGCCGGCGGCGTCTCCGATCGCCATTCCGCGAGGTGGTCGTGGAGGCCGCGCAGGGCGTCGTGCGAGCTGCGGTACGCCGCGTACAGGGGCGTGAGGCGGTCGGCGCCGGGGGAGGGGGTGAAAACCCGGTCCACCGCGACGGTGGTGGCGGCAGCGGTCTCGACGTCGGGGTAGGCACCTGCGGCGACGGCGCCCAGCATGGCCGCGCCGAGCACCGCACTGTCGTGCACCCGCAGCCGCTCGATGGGGCGTTGCATGACGTCCGCGTGGATCTGCGTCCACAGGTCGCTTCGCGCGCCGCCGCCGGAGAAGGTCAAGGACGGCAACGGGATTCCGCACGCCCGCTCCACCGGCTCAAGTACGTGCCGACCGGACATGGCCACGCCTTGCAGCACCGCCAGGGACATGTCGGCCGTCGACGTCGCCGAGCTCAGCCCGAAGAAGCTGCCGCGGACGTCGGAATCCCACAGCGGCGCGCGCTCGCCCATCAGGTGCGGGGTGAAGACCACTCCCGGCACACCGGTCGCCGCCGAGGCGAGCACCTCCTCGATGCTCAGCCCCGCGACCCCGCACCACCAGCGCAGCGCGTCGCCCGCGGCCTGCGTCGGCCCCGCGTGCACGAAGAGCCCGTTCCTCGGCGGGAACGTGACGACTTCCCCGACCGGCAACGACTCCCGCGATGCGCCCGCGACCACCAGCGACGTCCCGCACGACACCATGCCGCGACCGGCCTCGGTCGTCCGGGTGCCGAAGACCGCGCCGAACGCGTCCATCGTGCCCACCGACACCTCGGCGGAGCCGAGCGCGGCGTCCTTCACCCGTTCCACCGGCGCCTCGGGTTCGAGGATTTCCGGCAGCTTCTCGGCGAGCCCGTCGACGAGCCCGACGGCTTCCGGGAGGTATCCGGCGGAACCGGCGACGCGCACCCCGGAGAGCTGGTCCGTCGCCAACCGGCCGGTGAGCCTGGCGACCACGAAGTCCTTCGGGCTGAGCACCCACCGGGTGCGCGCCCACTGCGCCGGTTCGGTGCGGGCGAACCACTCCGCCCGCGCCCCGACGAACGACGCGTCGAGCACGATCGGCCCGCCCCAGATCCGGGTCTTCTCCGCCGGGGTGAACCGCGCGTCGAGCTCGCGGGCGACCTCGGCGCAGCGCTGGTCCTGCCAGATGATCGCCGGTGCCAGCGGCTCCAGCCGCTCGTCGACGAACACGTGGGTGTTCACCTGGCTGACCACGCCGACCGATCGCACTGCGCTCGCGGGGAGTCCGGCGAGCACGGCGCGGATGCCGGCCTCGCACCCGTGCCACCAGTCGAGCGGGTCCTGCTCGGCCCAGCCCGGCCGGGGCCGGGCGATCGGGTAGCCCGTCGTGTGCGCGGCGACCGGTTCCCCGTCCAGGCTGAAGGCGGCGACCTTGACGGCCGTCGTCCCGACGTCGATCCCCAACATCAGCTCTGGTGCGTGCATGAGCAAGAAGTACCAGGAGCTGCCGCGCGCCCGGAAACCGGCGTTCACCGTTCGGCGCGGACAAAACGCGATTTGAGGGTTGCCGACCAGCGATCGGGCAATTCGAAGGCATTATCTCAGAAAATCCTCAAAGGGTAGTTCAATGAGAAACTTCAAGGACCGATGCCAGGAAGGTTCGAGGAGGTCACCTGGTGGACGCCACCGCCATGACGCGCTACATCGAGGAGAACTTCGACGGGGTCCGAGCCGTCGAGAACTCCGGGGACAAGTTCTTCAGCTACGACCCGGACGGGGATCTCCCCGACGACCGCTGGTTCCCGTTCGCGACGATCGTGACCGGCGACAACTACGACTCGGTCTCTGATCTGAGCCGTCAGGGGGCCTACCGGATCAACATCGGGTTGACCAAGAGCGCCTACACCGAGCGGTTCGGTGCCGCGCCCACGCGCCGGGACGGGCGAGGCGTGCTCGACACGGGCTTCGACTACTCGGTGCGGGACCAGGTGGTGCCCCACCCGCACTACGCCTCCCAGCACTGGGTGTGCGTGGTGAACCCGGGCCCGGAAACCACCGACGCGGTTCGGGGAATGCTCGACGACGCCTACGACTTCGCGGTCCGCAAGCACGAGAACCAGCAGGCCCGGAAGGCCGAGTCCTGACCGGCGGTCCGGGTGCTGGGCAATGCCGCACCAGCACCCGGGCCTGCGGCAGGAGCGGTGTCAGCGGGCGGCAATTGCGCTACGCGCCGCCGGATTCGCCGTCGACCGCGGCGGCGGACCCGGTGAGGTGGAGCTTGCGCTGGACGCGTTGGTAGAAGGTGGTCCGGCCGAGCCGCACGACCCGGGCGGCGGCGGGCTCGACCGTGATGTCGAGAACGGTCCCGGCCGATCGGTGCGCGACGAGCTGGCCGTCGACCTCCACGCCGAGCTCGCTGCTCGCGGGCAGGATCCGCAGCGCAAGCCTCTCCCCGTGGGAAAGGAAGATCGCGCGGTTGAAGACCGAGTGCGGTGCCACCGGCGTGACCAGCAGCCCCTCGACCCTGGGGGAGATGATCGGGCCGCCCGCAGAGAAGCTGTAGGCGGTGGACCCGGTGGGGGTCGCGACGACGACGGCGTCCGCCGCGTAGCTGACGAACGGGTGCCCCTCGACCTGCACCTCGACCTCGGCCATGCCCTGGCCGGGCACCCGCACCAAGACTATGTCGTTGAACGCGACCACCTCATGGTCGGCGGTGGTGATGTGCAGCCCGGAGCGCGTCTCGACCGTGAAGCCGTCCTCGTCGATGGCGCACAGCGCCCGGTCCAGCTCGGGAACGTCGATCTCGGCCAGGAATCCCAGCCGCCCGAGGTTCACCCCGAGGACCGGGGTCTGGTGCTCGCAGCCGAGCCGCAGCGCCCGCAGCATGGTGCCGTCACCGCCGAGGCTGACGAGGAGGTTGGCGCGGCGGGCCAGCTGCGCGGGCGCGAGTGCGGTGATCGACTGGGCGTAGGCGGCGATCTCCGGCGGCGCGCCTAGTACCTCGATGCCCCTGGCCCGCGCCCAGTCCACGACCGTCTCGATCACGTCGGGGCGGTGCCGCCCGGGGTGCAGCACCAGCCCGACCGCCTTGATCAATCCCATGACCAGCCGCCCTTCGGTCCGGGTGAGGTCCGTGCCGGATCTCGCGTCCACTGTAGAGGTTGACGGGTCGGTAATCAGGTCCGGCGGAGCAGGCTGCCGACCGCGCCGAGATCTCCACCAGGTATTGAGATTTTCACGTTCTGGGGCTTGATCCACTGCGGGCGTGCCCCGATGCTGAACATGCGTCACCGGACCGGATGGTTTGCCTCCCGTTCTCCCGGCGGCGTCGGACATCCGGACTGCGGCGGTGCGATGATCGGAATCGTCCCGGCCCGCGACTCCGCGGGCGTTTCCTCGTCGATCTCGGGGCCCCGGTGCCGAGCCGGATGGCACGTCAAATCCGCAACGGCCAGATCGATCAACATCCCGAGCCGGCCGCTCGCCGCGCAGAACGAACGGAGATCCCTGATGACTTCGCAACTCGATCTCGGATCATCGATACCCGCGGCCCGTACCGCGGTCGGCCAGCGGACCGCCACCTCGCGCGTCGTGCACCTGGTGGGCTCGCTGCCCAAAGACCTCGCCCCCGATCAGCGGACCAGGATGCAGTGGGTGCTCGATCGCTCCGGCGGCGCCCGGTTGAGCGCGGTGCCGTGCGACGACGATCCGTCCTGGATCATCGAATACCTGCGCTCCCGGGCGCAGGTGCCCGCGTTCGAGGTGGTGCGGGACGGCGAGTGCGCCGACTACGCCGACATACCGGTCTACCGGGTGCGCCAGGGGCATCGGCTCACGATCGAGGACGTCTCGCTGGGCCGACCGGAGGAGGTCTACCGGGCGGTCACCACCTGGCGCGAGCTGGGCGGGCCCGCGGCGCTTCCGCCGGTGCAGGCCAGCGTGCCGTCGCCGTTGGACCTCGCGATGTTCACGCTGGGCGACCCGCCGCGGGTCTTGCGGCACTTCCCGGTGTTCGAGCGGATGATCGCCACCGAGGTGGCCGAGATCGCGCACCGCCACGGGCCGGGCGAAGTGGTGCTCCAACTGGAGTCCCCGGTGGTTCTCTACCTGCTGCACCGCGCGCCCCGGCCGGCGAGGTCGGCGATCGCGCACCTGCTGGCGCACCAGCTCGCGCGGGTGATCGTTTCGGCACCGCGCAGCGCGCGGTGGACGCTGCACCTCTGCTACGGCGACCTGGGGCACGTTTCCCTGTTCGGCCCGGAAGATCTCGGTCCGGCGGTGCTGGTGGCCAACGCATTGGCGGCGCACCTGCGCACCTACGGCCGCCGGATGCCGACCGTCCACATCCCGATGGCCCACGGTGATCAACCACCGCTGGTGGATGCCGCCGCCTACGCCCCGCTCCACGGGCTCGCGCGCGGCATCGGCGTGATCGCCGGATGCGTCGACGAGCGGCAACCCGAGCTGTCGGCGAAAGCGCTGTCGTTCGCCGAAACCGCGCTCGGACAACGGGTCGTCGGAGTCGCAGCGGCCTGCGGGCACGGTCGCCGCACCCCGACCGAGGCGGCGTTCAACATCGAGCTGGCCCGCCTCCTCGCCGGCAGCTGACGATCCGGGCGCCGCCCCGGGAACGTAGGGCCAGGTCGGCTGTCGCGGCCGACCTGGCCCGAAACATGTTGCCGGGCAACGTTTCCCCGGTCGGTCATTCATCGGTCAGCTCATCTCTGCTGCGCGGGTGGCATTCGGGGCAGCGGTTCCGCGCGCGTCCCGCCCCGCACGCGAGGAATCCCGCGATCACCGCGAACACCAGCACCGGTAACACCTGCACCAGCAGCGGCGTGTTCGCGACGGCGCTGAGCAACGCGGAGATCGTGCCGATGTTCCCGGTGAACGTCAGGGCGACCGCCACGTTCCGCCTCCCGGGCACCCGCTCGTCGTGGCTTCGGTCGTGTCGGTGCATCTTCGCCCCTTTTCCGTGTGCAGCGCCGGGACTGGCCGACGCTGTCCGAGTGCGTTCACGGAAACGGCGAAGCGTCAGGCCAGCGCGGACAACTCCTTCGCTGCCACGGCGAAGCGGTTGCAGTCCTCGCACAGCTCGACGGCGCACCACTGCGGGATCAGGCCCTGCGCGACCAGGTCGGCGAGCCCGGCGCGGAGGGCCGCGTCGGGGGCGACGGGTTGGCGCCGGAGGGCGGCGACCAAGACGGCGACGACCCGCGCGTCGAATTCCGCGGAATCGTCGGCGACTTGCTCGGGGTCGTGCGCGGGCAGGTTCGCCGCGTCGCCGCACTCCGGGGTGGCGATCGGCTTGTCGGTGCGCCGCGGCCTGCGGCCCATCGGCCGCTCGATGTAGCGCTCCCACCAGGTCACCTTCTCCGGTTCCGCCGGGGTGCCCGCGTTGACGCGGGTGCCGGATCGGCAGTGCCGCTCGACGAGAGCGACACCGGCCGCGACTTGTGCGCGGTAGTGCTCCGCTGCGCCGCCGAACTCCGCGGCGCAGCGGGTGGCGAGCCGGCGCAGCAGTGCTTCCTGGCTATCCAGCGGGGCCATCACGCCCGCCTCGTCCGCGAGGTACTCCAGCAGGGCGCGGTGGAACTCGTCGGGTAGGCCGAGGGCCATCGCGGATTCCCGGATGCGGTCGACCCGGGCTTGCGCGCCGACCTCGGTCCGCCGCCGCCGGATCCAGTCGTGGGCCGCCTTCTTGCGCAGGTGCACGCGCGCGGCGCCCAGCGGGTTCACGAGCTCGCCAGCCCGGTCGGCCAGGTGCCGGTGGCACTCCACGAGCATGTCGACGAGGAAGTCGCGGCAGACGCAGTCGCCGTCGAGCAGGACCGTGTCGTTGCGCTGCCGGTTCCGGCTGGAAGTGCTGATCCGCAGGTCGCAGCGGGTGTCGGGCAGGGCCCGGTGGATCGCCGCGCGGCTCGCACGCGTCTCGTGCCAGATCACGTCGAGCAGCTCGGGCACGCCGACCGCCTGCTGCGACCGGTCGCCGGTGGGGCGAAGGCCTGGAAGCACTGTCGTCATAGCACGAAATTTTACGAGAGCACAAAAATGCTCGTCACGGTTTTTTTCGATAAAATCGCGAACCTACGATGTGCCGGTCGAATGGAGTCGAGGAGGGTGAATGGGCCTGCTGCCCGCCGAGGTGCCGGATATCCCGGAGGCCAGGTCCGAGATAGTCCCGGCGAGACTCGCGCGGAAGCTCGGGCCACTGTTCGGCGTGCCGTGGGAACGCGGCCCGTTCGGCCCGCAGACCTGGGTCTCCGACTACAACAAGATCACCTTGTCGGAGATCGCGCGCGGGGCACCGCTGCGGACCCGTGGCCGGGCCAAAGCACCGGTCGCGGACCCCGACACGTGGGCAATCGTCGACCGCATCGCGGTTACCGGCCCGGGTGGATCCCTGCCGAACGAGATCCCGAACGCCACGCTCAACCGGTTCGGACCCGACACGAAGGCGGCGGTCGTGCTGACCGCGACGAACCGGCTGCTGGTCCCGGTCGTCAACGCCGTTGAGTCCGCGATGGGGCTGTTCGTCGCGGCCGACGGGTCGGAGCTGCCGGTCCGGTCGCGCCTCGCCGCGTGGGCCGCGCTGGTCCTCGAGGCCTTCCGGACGCAACCTGCCCTGGTTGCCGCGGCGATCCGGGCCCGAACCATCCAGCGCGAGCTGCTCGTCGACTGGTACCTGCCGCTCGCCGGGGCGTCCGCCGAGCTGCCGCTGACGCGTTGCGAAGTGGGCGGGCCGCACGCCGACGGCGGCGCGGGCACCTCGTCGCGGCCCCGCGACCTCCAACTGGCCGACCACACGGTCCGGCTGCTCGGATCGGATGTGCCGGGCGAGGTGGTGGACCGGTTCCTGCGCGAGCTGATGGCGATCGGAACCCAGCGGAGTTCCAGCCACCTCTGGCTCAGCGAGCGCCGCCCCGGCCAGCTCGTCGTGGAGGCGCTCGTCCCGCCCACCGAACAGGTCGACCGCTACGTCGAGCAGGTGGCGCACCTGCTCGACCGGGACTCGTCCCCAACGGGAGTGCTGCCGCGCATCCCGAAAGCGTCCGAGCTGGGCGAGCTTCCGGTGCTCGCGCGGCGGGCGGTGCTGATCGGTCTGCTCACTGTGCTGCGGCAGGTGCAGTTCGACGCCGAGGGGCGCGAGCAGACCAGGGGCGCGATCGTGCCGCTGCTCGCGGAGGTGGCGACGGTCGCGAGGGAGTGCCTGGGAGACGGCGATCCGTTGACGGTTCTCGCGCGGTGCCGCGCGGCCGACATGACCGTGCACACGCTGCGCCATGATCGCCGCAACGACCTGGCCGGAGCGGTCGAGGAGCTGATGGCGCAGGTCGAGCGGTGCATCGAGCTTGCCGAGGAAGGCGTCGTGGACCGGGGCGCCGCCGCCGAAGCGGTCTCATCGGCCAACGTCGAGATCAACATCGTGCGCCGGACCAACGCCGCCGATCCGGAAGCCAAGTTGCCGCCGCCCGCGGAACTGGACGACTGGCTGCGCCGCACCTGGGACGCCTACCAGCGCATCCTGCAGATCACCCCGGACTGGCCGACCGACCCGGATTCGCGGCTGGCCGTCGGGCACCACCTGCACAACTACGCGTCGTACCTGGCCTCCCACCCGGACGACGAGTCCGACCTGCTCGCCGCCGTCGAGCTCTTCGCCAACACCGTCATCCCCGCCCGCGAGCTGTACTGGAAGCGGACGCAAAGCTTCCTGCCGCTGCGCCAGTCGTTGCAGGTGGCGACCCGGGCGACGACGACGTTGAGCAGGCTCGCCGCCGAAGCCGGGCAGCCGGCGCAGGCCGCCCGCTGGGCGGAGTGCGGGCACGGCTGGATCTGCCAGGCGCTCGACGACCGGGAGACCGCCGCGCTGCTGGCCCGGCCGACCGAACCGGCGGCGCACTTCTGCTTGCTCGCCGTGCCCGCACTGCTTGCGGCCGTCGACGCCGGGGTGGCGGGACCAGACGAGGTCGAGCGGTCCGAGCGGTTGCTGGCGGTGGCCGAGGACTGGGTGCGGCGGGTGCTGGCGGTGGCCGAGGACTGGGTGCGGCGGGTCACCGGCGGCAGCGAGGCCAGCTACAGCCACTACCACCTGATGGCCGACCTCCGCCGCCGCCTCGACGCGATCTGGACCTAAAAGCTGTTGCCCGGCAATGGATTACTGGTGCAGCAGCTCGGGCCAGGGGCCCTTGTACCGCTCCAGCTGTCGGCGTGCCGCGTCCGGCGCGATGCCTGCGGCGTCGCCCAGCGAACGGTAGTTGTCCACCAAGCCGGTCTCGCCCCACTGCCGGTGCGGGCAGATTTCGTCCGCCGCAACGGGTTCCCGGGGCGTGGCCTGGGCCGACCGGTCCGCTTCCGGGCAGCACGGTTCGCGCAGGGGCCTCGCGGATCGCTCCACGAACTGCATCGGTGCCCGCGTCCCGTGCCGGGCGATGAGCTTGGCCTTGACGAGGACCTTGGCCGCGCCGTCGGTGCTGTCCTTCCTGGCCGCCGGCGTCAGTTCCGCCACCAGGTAGCGGGTGAGGGCTTTGACGGCGGGTGCCCGATCTGACCACAGTGGACTCAGTGCGTTCAGGGTGAAGTGGTGGACGCCGACCAGCGTGCACCCCTCGACGGCGGACGGGTCGGCGGCCGCGGCCAGCTCCGCGATCAGGTCCTCGAACTGGCCCCGGGTGATTCCCGCCGGTCGAGGTGGCCGGGCGGTCGCGAGCTCGTCGGCCTGCGCCAGGCGGCCGAGCCGATCGGTGGCCACCCGCAGCCTGCGCACCAGCACCGGCAAGTCCTTGGTCTTCGGGTATTCGCCGGGCTTGCTGCGCAGCCATGTCAGCAGCGGGTTCCGCGCGGCGGAATCCGCGTCCGCGAAGAGCTTCGCGACGAACCAGCCGGCCAGCTGCTCGACGTCGGAGAGCCGCTCGCCGTGGTCCGGTGCGCCGGATGACGGCTTCTGGTCGAGGTCGTCGACCGGCAACTGGTCCGGGCGTTCATCGAGGTGGAGCCGGTGGTTCAGCACGCGGTGCACGGCGTTGACGCGCTTGCCCGCCGCGCCGCCCCCGGGCGCGGCGCTCCCGAGGTGGACCGCGAACTGGTCGATTGCCACCGCCACATCGGATTCGTCGGGACCGCGCCGCATCCAGGAACCGGCCGGGCGCGTCATCGCCCTGTTCAGGATGCCCGCGAGCTCGGGCACGGACTTCGCCAGCTCGTCGAGCGGATCGTCCCCGGCCAGGCCACGGCGCTCCGCGATGGCGACGCGGTAGGCGGCGAGCCGGACCAGGAAGTCGGCGTTGCCGGTGACCGGGAGCGGATTGGCCGCGCTCGGGGTGGACAGCCCGGCCGCCCGGTACTCGGCCGTGAGCCGGGCGCCGCGCTCCAGCACGTCGAGGACGACGTCAGCCGCGTCGGCGTCGGAAACCGCCGGTTGCCCGGGGATTTCCACGAGCGCCTCGACGATCGCCGGTACCACCACGTTGAGCAGCAACTCCGGCTCGCCGACCGGGCGGGCCCCGGTCACCAGTCGCCGGATGCGCACGGTGCGGGCCAGCAGGGCGATGGTGCGGTCGTCATCGTCGGAGTCGACCCGGCCGACCCGGACCAGGACGTCGAGCGGGAGACCGGGGAACCGGCGGTAGCGACCGAATTTCGCCGCGGCGTTGCCGGTGTTGCGCTGCACACCGGAATGCCAGCGACCCCACGTCAGGCACGCCGCGACGAGTACGCCGCACTCGTCCGGCTTGACCGGCGCCTCGGCTTTCGCCAGCTTGGCAACCACTTTCCCCGCCCGCTCGACGACGACGTCCCGCAGCGCCCCCAGCGATCCGAGCTTGTGGACCAGCGCGTGCAGGTCGTCCGCGTAGATGCTGCCGAACAGCTCGTCCGCGGCCGCCGCCAGTTCGTCGCTTGAAGTCATGCCGGCCTCCGGCTCTCGGAGCGGAACCGCACGCCGACCGGATCGCCGGCGGCGACCAGCCGCGCGCGCAGGACACCGGAGGGATCCGGCTCGAACGTTTCCCAGTGCTGCGAGCCGTCGTCCGGGCCCGCCTGGAGCACGGCGTTCGCCGCAGCTCCGGCGGGCCGAACGGCCAGGTCGATTTCGACCGCACCCCCAGCCAGCGGTCGAATCGTCCACGTCACTTCGGGTGCCACCCCGACCGCGGCGGCGAGCTCGTCGGGCAACCGCCAGATCTCCTGCGCCGCAGGCGGATCCGGTTCCCGCTCGCCGGATTCCCCGGATCTGAAACGCAGTTCCGGGCCCCGCAGGGCATCGGCCCAGCCCGCCAGGTCCAGCCGCGTCCACAGCTCGCCCGCCCAGGCGCCCAGCGTGCCCCGGGGTGCTGGGACCGCCGGGTCCAGCGCCACCGCCCGGTACGGTGCCCAGGCCTCGGCGAGGCCGTCGACCTCGCCGAGGTCGAGTTCGAGCCAACCCCCTGGATCGCCCGCGGCTATCGCGTCGGCGACGGCCGCCGCCACGCGCGGGCCCAGCAATTCGGCCACGTCGTCCGGAATCCCGTTGTCGCGCAGCGCTACCGAGACGAACGTCGGCGGCCCATCCGGATCGGAGGTCACGAATCCGGCGACGAGACCGCTGCGCAACTGCACCTCCAGGGTCGGTTCCGCGGTCAGCAGCGTGACGGCGACCGTGCCGCGGTCCGGGAGGTGGTCGATCCGCAGGTGACCGTCCCAGGTGATGACGCCCATGAGCCTCCTCCGCGCTCACCGGATGTCCGCCGCACCGCGACGGCTCGCCATCCGGTCGTCCGGCCCCGGAAGGCCGATCCAGGCCCCACCCGAGGTCCGTGCCGGACCGATCGGAAGGAGAGCCGCCATGCTAGGTGGTTCTGACGACAACCCCTGACGGACGACCGGAACGGGCGGCGCCTTCGACCGCGGCGGACGCGCCCCCCGAGCGGTGGTCATCGTGCCGCGCGATGCCGGGCCCTCCCTCGTCCGTCAGTGCATGATCGCAAGCCCTCGCAGATGCGGATCGCAGATCATCGGAAGGCAGCCATGACCGACCCGACCCGCCGACGGTGGCGCATGGCTGTCACCGGGTGGCTGATCGTGCTCACGCTGCTGGTGGCCGACGCCTGCTCCTGGCCGGGCTCCGGGGAGCCGGGCGAGGAGGACGCCCACCTCGTTTCGTACTCCAAGGCCGCGTCCTGGCTGGCCGGGCTCGATCCGGCCGAGGCCGAGGAGCAGATCCGCGACTGGGCCAGGCTCGCGCTGGCGTCGTCGCTGGGCGTGGAACAGGACCGCATCGTCGATGCCCTGCACGACACGATGCCGCTGCGGGATCCGTTGTTCGACGGGCTCGTCGAGCAGCCCGTAGGTCCCGGCCGGTCGCTGTTCGACGGCCGCACGCTGCACCTGCTGGTGCCGGAGAACGACCCGCACCCGTCCCGCACCCTCGGTCGGCTCCTCGACCAGCACCGCGTCGATGCGGGCTCCGACCCGGTCGACGTGCAGGTGCACCGGTACCGGATGCGCCCGGAGAACCAGAAGGTTGAGCTGTACGCCCAACCCAAGACTCCCGCTGCGGAGTTCCGCGCGGCCAACGGCTACCGCGAGGCGCCGCTTGACCAGCAAGCGGACCTGGAAGGGTTCCTCGCGGACACCAATCACCTCTCGCGGCTGGAACTGCGGAACGGGCAGGTCTGGGCGGCCGGGTGGAACTGGCCGGACCTGCCCGATGGCAACGTCCGGCCGGAGGACGTTTCCGTGCTCCAGCGCGGCTACCGCCAGCATGGTGAACCGGGGCCGGGATTCTCCTTGGACCCCAAGCCGATTTCGAGCCCGGACGAGATCCGGGCCGCCATTCCAGACCTGGCACCCGAGCTCGTCGGCCGGGTCGCCAGCGGGAACTGGGATGCCGAGCTCACCGCCCTCATCGAGGGGCACCTGTTCCGCGGCGACCCGCCCGCCGATGCGCTGCGCGCCCGGGGCCTGCCTGCGGACCGGACCCAGTTGTGGGCGCTCCACAACCTGCTCAGCGGGCTCCCGGCGGTCAACGAGGCCCGCTACGAAGGCGAAACTGCCGGCACCGAGGTCGGCATGACCGCCTTCTACACCGACCTGGTGATGAAGGACTGGGTGGCCGGAGTGGGCGCGGGGGTTCCTTCCGGCGGAAGGGTTTCCGGGTTCGTGCCGAACCCGGAAGCCCCCACCCCAGCCGGGCTTTGCCCGCCGGCGGGGGAGCGGTCGCCGCCCGCGGAATCGGCGCGGCTGTGGCTGGGCCAGGCCGACGGCGCGTTCGACTACCGACCGGACGGCGTCGACATCGGCGCCCAGGCGACCCGGCTGTTCGTGCGCTCGCAGGGGCCCGGCGGGCAGGAGCTCGAAGCCACCTACCGCATGGGGCGCGCATCGGCCTGGTGGGATCGCCACTACGCGGACATCGCCGATTACGAATCCGAGTTCTGGCGCCTCGAGGAGCTGATGCGCTGGTCCGGGGCCCTCGAATGGCTCGCCGGGAGTGGGCAATCCCTGCCGCAGCTGCCGGACGACGAGATCAGGTCCGACCTGCGGTTCGCAGACTGGCACGAGCAGCACAGCGAGCTGCGCGAGCGCGCGCGCCCGGTCTCGGCGTCCCTGCCCGGACGGGCGGAGTCCGTGCTTACCGTTCCCTCGCCCGCGTTCTCCGACTGCGGTTTGTCCTATGTGTACGGTGGTGTCACGCTCGGCGATTCCCTGGCGCGGCATGGCGGTACACCCGCCGAAAACCCGCTCCCGCCCGGGATGCGGCGGGCCAAGCCGGTCGATCCCGCCGCCACCAACGTCGACCAGTCCACCGGAACGGCCCAGATCAGGCAGCTCGGCGACGCGGGGTCGCCGGAGGGCCTGACCCGGGGTGTCCGGCGCGGCCCGGATGGTGCGTCGGTGGTGACCGAAGGCGCGCCGCGCAGGGAGATCCCGTTCGGCGAGGCGCGATTCCGGGGCGAGGACGGACGCCTGGTCGAGATGGCGATGCGTTCCGGCGAGCACGGCATCTCCGCCGGTGTCCAGGCCCAGGGGCAGCCGTTCGGGACGGTGGCCGCGCTGCGCCCGGAGGCCAGCGGGGTGCGGCAGACCGACATCGTCGTGAATCTCGGTCTGCTCGGCCGGTTCCGGGATCTGGTCAAGCGGGATCGGCAGGACCCGGCGCACGGGTTGGAGAACGCGCCCGGCTTCCTCTACAGCTACCCCGAAGCGGGTGGGACTGGCTACCGCTTCGCCGATGGCTGGGTCCGGAAAACAATCGGTCAGGCGCCGAACCAGGCGGGCTTCGTCGCGGAGGTGGTGCCCGGCGAGTCCTACCTCAGCGTCCAGCGGCCCGCGCAGCTGCCAGGCATCGAGATGTCCAGGCTTCAGGAGATCTCGGAGCCGTTCACCACGACGTACGGCGAACTGCTCCGCCAGGTGCCCGCCACCGCCTCCGTCTACGTCCTGGCCGATCGGTCGACGCACCTGCCGCGGCCGATCGAGCGCAACGCTCGGGTGCGCGTCAGGATCGCGGAGCCGGTGGTGGTCCTCGGTCCGGGTGTCAGCCCGATCTCCGCGGAAGGGCAGGTCTGGTCGCTGCTCGACACGGGCACCGTCAGCGCCCTCGCCGCCCCCGACCAGGACATCGTGTTCGGTCGGCCGTTCGGTGGCGGGCCGGGCGGTGACTGGGGATCCGGGCCGTTCGGGGTTCCCCTGCCCGTCAGCCCCAGCAACCAGGTCGTGCTCGTGCAGCAGTGCCAGCCGAGCGACGGCCTGAATCCGCCGACGCGGGACGAGGAATGCGGCTCATGACCGGACCAGCGGAGTTCGCAGTGGACGCGGGGACGCCGCTGGCCGTGGCGCTCGGCGCGGCCTGGGAAGCGTTCGAACGGGAGGACGTGCCAGCGATGGACCGGTTGTACGGGCAGTCGGTTCGCCTCGCCTCCGGCAGTCCGGCGCTGGCCGCCGCGCTCGCCGCGGAGCACGTGAGCCGGCTCCGGGCCCTCGACGACAGCACGACCGCGTTGGCCCGTTGCGAGGAATACCTGGACAACGACGGGGAAAACCTCCAGCTGCGGCTGCTGCGCGCCGAGACACGCCTGGCGATGGGGGACAACTCCCGGATCGCCGCCGAACTCGACGAGATCGATCGGATCGCCGCCGGAGGGCACCTGCGGCGCGAGGACGAAGCCCACCTGGACCGGCTCCGGGGCCTCGCTGCCGCTCTGCGCGGGGATACCGGTCAAGCTCTGCGCCACCTCCGCGAGGTGCGGTTGGTATTCGCCGAGCTGGGAGACGAAGCCGCAGCGTCCAAAGTGGACCTTGACATCAGGGCGGTCGAAGGACGACGCGGCGACGCGTCGAAGGCGGTGCGCGGCGATGACGATTCGCCGCAGGCCAGGATGGTCCGGGCGGAAGAGCTGCGGATGGACGGGTGGTACGAGAAGGCCCTCGCCGAGCTGGCGCCGGCGCTCGCCGGGAAGCTGGATCCGGCCATCCGGTTCCAGTTCCTCTTCGCGAAGATCCGCCTGCTGCGCCTGTTGCACTCGACCCAGGCCGACGAGCTGCTGCCGGAGCTCTACGCGGCGGCAGAGCAGTCCCCGCAACCGGAGGAGAACCGCCTCGTCGCAGGGCGGCTGGATCCCAGCGCCGACAGCTTCAGCGTGGTGGGCATGGGTGGGCATCTGCTGCAAGCAGCCCGCGCCTACGCCGAAGCCGCGATGCGGCTCGCCGAGCCCGGACAACCCGACGAGGCCGAGCGGCGCGTCCTGGCCAAGCAGCGGGTCGACGAAGCGGAACGGCTCTTGCTCACCGAGCAAGCCCCACCCGAGACCACCGGTTGGCACGTCGCCGAATGGCACCTAGCCGCGGGCGAAATCGCCCTGGCGATCGCCAAGCTGGAACATGATCCGACCACCGCTGCGCAGGCGGTCCACCACCTGGAGGTGAGCGCAGCGACCGAGGATTCGCCGGTAGTCAACCGGATCACCGCACTGCGACGCCTCGGCGACGCCCACGAGCGGCTCCGCGAGCTGGGTGGCAGCGTCGACGGCCTGGCGAAAGCGGCGGAAGCCTGGGCCGAAGCGCACCGGCTCGAGGAGCACTTGGCGTCGCGGCAGGACGACGACGAGAACCGCATCCGGATGCTGCTGGCGAATCCGACGGAGTTCGACAAGCGGATCGAGGCGGCGGCCCGGGCGATCGAGCGCGGTGAGAAGCACGCGGCGGTCGCCGCCGTCGTCGCGATGGAAGCCGCCAGGGGTTCCGCGATCCTGCCGCGGATCCTGCCCGACGAGCAGCCGTTGGTGCGCGATCTGCCCGGACTCGGCGATCTCGCCGGCGCGCGGCGGTGGATTCGCCAGGCCGCGCGCGGTCTCCCGCGCAAGCAGCTGATCTGGATGCTGCACGCCACCCCGGACGGGGTCCACCACGCGTTCGTCTGGCGTAGGGGGCCATTCGGGGTGCACGTGCGGCACGCATCGGTGCGCGGCGCACCTGGCAGCACCAAGATCGACCTCGCGGAGGCGATCGGCGAACTGAAGGACTGCTGGGCGAACGGCGTCCGGCTCGAAGGGCGGCTGCGGAAGCCCAGGAACTCCGAGACGTGCCACTTCGATCAGAAGCTGCACGCGGTCGTACGCAGGTTGGGGATCGGTCGGCTCTGGAAGCTGCCCGGGCACATCGAGCGGATCGCTGTGGTCGCCGGGGGTGACCTCGCGGAGATCCCGTTCGCGCTGCTGCCCTGCCCGGGGCCGTCGGGCGAGCTGCTCGGCGGCAAGTACGCGCTGTCCGATCTCCCGTGCCTGTCCATCAGGCGACCGCTGCGCCGACGAGCCCGCGGGCAGCGGGGAACGTTGGGGGAGCAGATGTTGCTGGTGCAACCGGAAGCCGTGGCACCGGAGGCCGCCGGCGCCGCCGCCGACGAGGAGGAGGCGCTCGAGGCTGCCACGGAGGTGGTCGGCCGCAAGGTGCTGAGCAGGGCCGCGGCTACCCCCGCAGCCTTGCGCGAGGAGTTGGCGTCCGGGCAGTTCCGCCTGGTCCGCGTCGACGGGCACGGTGAGTTCCAGCCGGCTTCCGCCCCGGAATCGATCCTCTTCCTCGCGCCGAAGGGGGAATCCGGGCACCTGAGCGCACGCGAGTTCCAGGAGATGAACCTGCGCCGCACCGGCACGCTGATGCTGGGCTCGTGCGAATCCGGGATGGCCGAACGCATCGGCCGCGACGAGCGCACCGGTTTCGTCCGCGCCGCGTTCCTGGCCGGAGCTTCGTCGGTGGTGGCCGCCCGGTGGGACGCGCTCGACGTCGTCGCCGCCCGGGTGCTGGACGGCTTCGAGAAGAACCTGCGCCGCCACCCGCGCGACGTCGCGCTTTTCCGGGCGCTGCGCGAGGAACACGTGCAGCACCACGCGGACGGCCATCCGGCGCGCTGGGCGTTGTGGACGCTCTACGGCGACGTCGGGCACCAGAACTTCTGGTACGAGCCGCTTTCCCGGTGGTGGGGTGCGGTGCGTCGACGCTCCGGGGGAAGGGATGCGTGAATTGCGATCGGCAACCGGGCGGTGGGCCGCCAGGACCGCAGCGCTGCTGCTGGCCGGCGTGGTGCCGCTGACCGCGCTGCCACCAGCGTCGGCGCAGGACGCGCCGCCCGCGCTGCAGCCGGTGCAGATCGTGCTGCTGGTCGACCAGTCCGGGAGCCTGACCGAGCAGGACGTAGCCGCCGAGCGCGACGCCGCGCGGGTGATCGTCCAGGGCGAGCCGGCCCGGGATTCCACCGTGTCGGTGCTGGGTTTCGGCAGCGCGAACGCGCCTGGCCGGTCGGCGGTCGACCCGGTCTGCCCGCCGACGAAACCGGATTCGCCGCAGAGCCGGCAGTTCCTCGGCGACTGCGTCGGCGGCATCCACCGGCGCGCCCCGGCCGAGGGCGACGGCACGGACCACGTCCAGGCCCTGCGCCAGGCGCTGAGCTACCTCAGCCAGCCGAGCGCCGAGGGACAGCCCAAGATCGTCTTCTTGTTGACCGATGGCATGCTGGACGTGCGCGACAGCCCCGAGTACGGCAGGACCGCCGATGAGCGCAACGCCACCGCGCGGTTCCGGCTCTCCGGCGTGCTGGACGAGCTGAACCACGCCGGCGTCAGCGTCTGGCCGCTGGGATTCGGCCAGGCAGACCAGAAGCAGCTCGACGAGTTCGCCACCGGTGCCGCGCAGGACCGTTGCGGGCTGCGCACCGCGCCGCCGAGCGCGACGGTGATCAAGGAGTCCGCCGACCTTTGGGGGGCCATCGGCCGGGCGTCCAGCTCGGCCCGCTGCACGAGCGTCGGGGAGCCCGTGCCCGGCCAGCTGCCCTCCGGCGGGACGGTCGAGCTGCCCGTGGAAGTCCCGGCCATCGCCAGCGAAGGCACGATCCTGGTGTTCAAGCGCGACCCGCGGATCCTGGTCAGCTACCTCGACCCGAACGGCGGGAAGGTCCCGGCCAACGGCGACTTCGGCGGCTCCCACTTCGAGCTGGGCGGCCAGGACACCGAGGCCGAGGCGATGCGGATCCTCAACCCGACACCGGGCCGCTGGACCGTGCTGCTGGAGTCCCGGCCGGGAGTGCCGCCGCAAGAAGTCGGGGCCATGACGGTCTTCCAGGGGGCGGTCCGCGCGCTCCCGTACATCGCGCCGCAGACCCCGGCCCCGGGATCTGCGGTGCAGTTCTTCATGCGGGTGCGCGGCGCCAGGACGGCGATCAAGGACCCGGAGCAGCTGAAAGGCCTGACGTTGACCGCGGAACTGCGCGGGGACGGGTTCGCCCCGGTCCCGCCGGTCGAGCTGTCGGACGAGGACGGCGACGGCGAGTACCAGGGCCGGATCGTCGTGCCCGAGACCGCGACGGGGCGGCTGGACTTCGTCGGCGGCATCACCGGGGTCGGCGTGAGCGGCGACCACCAGATCTTGCCCACCCGGATCTCGTCCGGAGCGGGAGGAGTGCAGAGCGTGCTGAACCTCGATGACGCGGAAGCCGAAGTCGTCGCCGGAACCTCGCTGAACGGCAGCATCGACGTCAACAACGCGACCGGTCAGCCCAGGACCATCCGGATCGAGCTGACCGATCTCAGCCAGGGAGCGCTGGTGACGGCCTCGCCGGAGAAGCTGGTGGTCCCGCCGGCGGCGGGCTCGCAGCGGCTGGGTTTCACCCTCACCTTTGACCCGGCGACCGCGCTGGGATCGAACCAGGGCCGCATCCGACTGGTGGACGAGGCCACCGGTGCGGTGCTGCGCGATCCGGTGTTCGAGCGCGAAGTCGTGGCGCCGCCGTCGTGGTACGAATCCCTTTGGTGGCTTTGGGTCCTGCTCTTCGCCGCGGCCACCGCGGCGGTCGGCGCGGTCCTGCTGCGGAGGCGGCGGCGCAACGCCGAGCGCGACGTCCGCGGGATCCGGGTCGAGCTGCGCCGCCACGGACAGCCCACCGGCAACTCGGTCAAGGCACACCAGCACGGGGTGGAGTTCCGCTTCGGCGTCCACCGCGGCGAAAGCGCCGCCGACACCCGCATCACCGCGGGCTCCGGCGGGGATCGCTACCGGGTGCAGCGGGCAGCGGGCGGGCCGGTGTTGACCGGGCCGTCCGGCGAACCGCTCGGCCTGGCCCCGGGCGGGGTGCTCGAACTGGCCGACGGAGTGGAACTGGTCATCCACGACCGGCCAGCCCGGCGGCGCGCGGCGAAACCCGCCCGCGGCAAGGAAGTCCGAAGTGGACGAACGACGAAACCGAAGCGGTCGTACGACCCCTACGACCTCTGAAGTGAGGACCCCACCATGAAGATCCACCAGCCGATGCTGTTCCTCGGCCTCGGGGGCACCGGATGCCGCGTCGGCCGCGAGCTGGAGCGAGTGCTACGCGAGTCGCTCTGCGGCCCCGACGGCACCGAGCTCATCGCGCGCATGCACGGGCACGACTACCTGCCCTACCAGCTGCCGTCCTGCCTTCAGTTCGTGTACGCGGACCTCAGCATCGACGAGCTGAGCAAGGTGCTGCCGAACGTGGTGCCCAGCTCCGACCACCACGTCGCCGCACAGCACACCACGCACCTCATCGCGAACCTCGTCCCGCCGAACCACCACAACAGCGCGCAACTGGCCCAGGCGATGCGGATCACCCTGGACGAGCCCATCGGCTGGCTGCCCGGGCCGGAGACCGATCCCCGGGTGGCGCCGCTGAGCGCGGGCGCCGGCCAGCTCCCGACGGTCGGCCGGGCGGTGCTGTTCGAGACGATGCGCCAGGGCCACGGACCCGGCGCCGTGCTGCACGGCGTGACCGCGGCGATGCAGCGGATCAAGGCCTCCGGGGCGGTGCTGCACGAGCTCGGCGGGAAGCTGGGCAACGCCGTCGACGTGTTCGTCGCCTTCTCGGTGGCCGGCGGCACCGGCAGCGGCATCTTCTACGACTACCTGCACCTGATCGGCGAGCACCTGCGGCAGGCCGGGACGGAGGCCCGGATCTACCCGCTGGTGCTGATGCCCTCGGCGTTCAAGGAAGGCATGGGCGGCGGCCGGGCCGCCGTGCTCAACTCGGCCACCGCGCTCGTCGACCTGTTCCGCCTGATCGACGACCAGAACGCCCAGGGGGCCGGGGACGAGGTCGGCGGTGCCCAGGACGTGGGCCCGCTGTCGGTCTGGTTCCCCGGCGAACCGCGCCCGACCAGCCTGCGGCCCGCCACCGTGCAGACCGCCTTCCTGTTCGGCCGGCCGAAGGACGGGGTCAGCGGCGATGACCTGGTCCGCTCGATGGTCTCGCTGGTCACCACCCTGATCGGCGCCGGCTCCGAGGGCGATCAGTCCTTCGCCGACCGCTTCATCAACGACACGGCCAGCCGCTCGGCGTTCGCCGACACCGGCATCGGCCGGCGGGGCGTGTCGACGTCCGCGGTCGCCTCGCTGACCATCCCGCTCGCGGTGCTCGCGGACGTGGTCAGCTCGCGGCTGCTGGCCGAGGCGGTGCGGGTCATGCGGCAGGCACCGACCGGGGCCGGGGTGCGCAACCGCGACCTCATCGAGCGCTTCGACGTCGCCGCCGGGCTGGAGGGCTTCCTGACCTGCGCGCCGCTGGAGCCCTTCGCCGACGTCGAGGACGTCCCCGTCGGCTACGACTCGATCATCCAGGCGCTGAGCGCCCGGGCGCGGACCATGCAGGAGAGCCTGGACCGCAACGAGCGCCTGCTGGGCCCGCACCTCGGCCGGTTGGCCCGGGACTTCGACCCGGCCAAGGCCGCGGAGGAGCTGTCGCGCACGATCGACCCGTTCCGGCTGCGGCGGGTTCTGCGCGGCGATCCGGCCTATCCCGAGAAGCTCGACCGGGGCGGGTACGAGAAGATCCTCAACGACCGCAAGGAATCCCGGCGGGCGCCGGGCGAGTTCGGACTGCACCCGCCGCAGCCCGAGACCGTGCAGCGGCGGCGCACGTTGCGGCGGCTGCGCTGGCCGGACCAGGGCGTCCAGGAGGCGGTCGAGGACCAGGACGCCTGGTACCAGTGGCGGGTCCGGCGGCAGTGGCACGAGGCGTGGCGCAATAACGAGCGGGTCTGGGAGCCGCGCTGGCGCTCGTTCTGCGACCGGCTCACCGCCATCACCGACGAATTCGCGGATCACATCGCCGCAGACGACCGGCAGTTCTCCGAACGCGCCGCGCAGCTCTACGCGCCCCGGCTCGGGGTGTCCTACCTGCTGCCACCCGGACAAGGCGGGCTGGAGGGCTTCTACTCGCGGGTGCGCGAGGCCCTGGTGGAGCGGTTCCGCGACCGGCTCGGCACGAATTACACGGCGGCCGACATCGTCGGCCTGATCCTCGGCGAGGACGGCTGGTCCGGCGCCTACCGAGTCGGCCGGCAGCAGCCCGAAGCGGCGGTTCACCTGGTGCGCCAACGGATTCGCGGCGCCGTCTCGGAGTGCTTCCGGCCCGGCGGCGGCGAGCGGGCCCTCGTCCCGTCGATCCGGGACCTGCTCGCGGCGACCGTCGGCCGGGCCGACACGGCCATCGACGACGCCGACATCACGCACTTCCGCAAGCAGCTGGCCGGGCTGGTCCCCGGTGGGTACGCGCCCGCCGGCGAGGGAGACCTGAAGGTGCTCATCTCCTACCCCGGCAGCGCGCCCGACAACGCCGTGGAGACGTTCCTGCGGCGAGAACTGCTGCCGTCCGAGCACGCGCCGTCGATCGTGTTCCGGCCGAACGAGTCCGATTCGCTCGTCGTCGTCTTCTTCCGCACCGGCATGGGCATCACCCAGGTGCCCGAGATGCGCGAGGCCGTCCAGCTCGCGGCGGACGCCCGGCGGTACGAGCGGGCCGACGACCGGCTGTCGTGGCGCCAGCGGCTCGGCAGGGCACCGGGCTACCTGATCTCCACCCCGACCGACCGCGCGCTGATCCTGCAGAGCTTCCTCAACGCGATGTGGAACGGCCTCGTGGAGGTGGACCCGCCCGGACACGACCGCAGCCCGCAGCGGATCCGGGTGCACACCGGCCACACCGACGCCCCGCCGCTGGTCCTGGACCTCACCCCGTTCCGGGAGCTCTCCTCGTGGGGCAGCCTGCTGCAGGCCTACGAGGAGTGGGTGATCAGCAACGGCAGCGGCACCAATCGCGACCTCGCCGCGGAGCTGATCTCGATCAAGCCGCGCAACGTGGACCGCGATCCCGAGCCGCCGTCGCCGCTCTACACCACGCTCCACCAGCTCCCGGCGAAGGAAGCGCAGTTGCTCGACGAGATCCGCGACCGGCCTGGAATCGGCGCGGGCGAACAGCTCGACCTGATCGAGGAGTTCTGGACCCGGACCCTGCCCGCCGCGCTGGAACTGCCCTTCCGGGGCGTGCAGGCACCGTTCGCGAACCTGCGGGACATGACTAACTACTTCGACTATCGGTCCCCGGCGGTCGACCGGTGACCGCCCGCCGCGACGACCCCGTCCTCGTCGTCGACCTGCGCAATGGCGAGTGCGATGCCGAGCAGGCCGCAGGCGCGGTCCTGGTGCTCGACGACGCGGAGAAGGCCGCCGAGCACGACGACGTTTACCAAGCGCTGCTCGGGAATCCCGCGGTCTCCGGGGTGCTCTGCGTCGCCGTCGACGGCGGGCACGCCGACGGCGCGGTGCGGATCCGGCCCGCGCCGTCGCTGGCGCCCGTCGAGCGGGCGGCGACCGTCTGGATCGGCCACTCCGACGGGATCCGGTGGCGACCGGCCGAGCCGCTGGTGCGAGCGGTCGCGCGAGCCGCGGTCTCCGGCCTGGGACAGCTGGTCGACGCCCTCACCGATCCGGCGGTCTTCGCCGCCGTGGTGAAGGCCGTCAACACCCTGCCCTACAGCACGGCCAGCGCGGGCCTGGTCCTGGAGCGGACCAGCCTGCACGAGGTCGAGCTGCGCCGGGCGCAGGAGGAAGCCATCGCGTGGTTCACCGACCCGGACGCGGGCCGGGGCGGGGCGCAGGAACTGCCCCGGGACGAATTCCGGGCCGCTGTCCGGGAAACCATCGAGGTCGACTCCGCCGAGGACGTCCTGCTCCCCGGCGCGGAGCTGGCGGAGGCCCACACCCGCGCCGTCACGGCGCTCAACGCGGCCGACCACGCGCTCACCCGCGTCGACCACTTCCTCGCCCCGCTCCCGAAGCGGCCCCCGAGACCGGCCGTGGGGCCGGTCCTCGCCGAGGCGCGGGCGGCGGTGCGGGACTTCCACGACAAGGCCACCCAGCAGTTGCACCGCATCGACGAGAACCTGCGGGGACAGCGCGTCGGCAGGGACGTCGTCGTGCGACTCGGGGTGCGTGGCCCGGTTCCGGCGCGGCCGCGGGACATCCGCGACCGCTCGCGCCGGCTCGTCGAGGAGTGGCTCGGGCGGTACCGGTCGGTGGCGTGCCTGCTCCCCGACCTCGACGCGGAACGGGTCGGCCAGGAGCCGCAAGGTTGCTCGGCGGCCATCGCCGAGCTGGAGGGGCTGGCGCCGCCAGCCGGACCGGCACCGCGGCTCCCGACGTGGCCGCCGCCTTCGCTGGCGGTGCCGCTAGCGGCGGTGGCCGGTGGTCTCGCGGCGCTTGGAACCCACGCACTGGGCATCGCCACCGCGTTCTTCTTGCCCCTGCTGGTCTTGGCGTGGTTCGCCGCTGGTCTGGTGCTGCAGGCGCGGGAACCGACCGCGACCGGCGAGCAGGGCTTCGCCGAGGCCGCGCCGCCCACCGCGTTGTTCTGGGGATTGCCGGTGTTCGGCGGCTGGCTGCTGGTCTTCCTCGTTGTCGGTGCGGGAATTCCGGACTTGCTGGGCGCGGTCGCGGTTCTGCTCGCGGTGGTGCTGTCCGCCTGGACGATTGGGGTCGGCTGGCGGAGTTCGGTGCGGCAGTGGCGGCGCAAGCTCGACTTCGACGGGCTCCGGGACCGGTTGGCCGGGTCCGCGCAGCTGGTGGACGGGGTGATCCGGGCCGAGTGGCGGCCCTCGGCCCGGCGCGCGATGTTCGCGGAGGGGCTGCGCCAGGTGTCGATCGGCTTGACCGCCGTCCGGGAAGTGCTCGCCGGGCGCGCGGCCAACCTGCTCGGTTCTCCCGAGCAGCACGATGGAAACCACCCGTACGACCCACCGGACCGGGACGTCCACCAGGAGGTGTGTGAGGTCGTCGTCACCGACCTAGTCGACCTGACGATCGCCGCCCTCCGCCCGTGCTGGGCCGGGATCGACGCCGATCGGCCTGCGGCGCGTGAAGAACACGCGCGGGAGGCCGAGCGGCTGCTCACCGCCTACCGCGAACACCTCGGGCAGTACGGATTGCTCGTGCCACCGCCCTTCGCCCGCGAACGCGCCCATCGCGCCGAACTCGCCGCCCGGCTGTGGGACGACTCTCAGGTCGGCGACGCGCTCCGGTGCGACGTCGAAGCCGAGATGACGCAACTGTGCCACGCCCGGCAGCTCGGTGCCGTCAGCGGCATGGCCGACCGCGCACAACTCGTGCGGTTCGCACCCGTGTCGGTACGCGGCGGTCGGTGCGGGGATCTGTCGGGCGTCACCTGGACCGGCGAAGCCGAGATCGCGGGCACCGTGCGGCTCGTCCCGCTCAGGGAGGGGGTGTTCCAATGACGACCGAAGTGCGGTGCCGCGCGATCGACGGCACGCCGCGCACGATCCGGCTGGCGGTCGCCGGCGACGTCGGTGTCTCCGGTGGCGGCCTGCCGACCCGCCTGGTGTCGGTGGACGACGGCCCGCAGCTGCTGCAGAAATGGGTTCCCCGCGCCGATTCCGGTGGTCCGGGGCTGCTTCGCCCGCTGGACCGCGAGATCCGGGCCCTGCACCGCTTCGCGTGGGCGTTCCCGCACGACAGCTACCCGCCCGAGCTGCCGAGGCTGCGGTACTACGACGTGGACGGCGACGAGCCGTTCGTCCTCGTCGAGCCGTACCGGGGCGAACCCGTCGAGGGGCTGCTGCCGGAACTCGGGGCGCAGCACCGCTACCGGCTTCAGGTAGGCGTGCTGCGCGCCCTGCACCTCGCCGCCGTCGCCGGCGTGACCCACGGCCGGGTGGAGCTCGGGGCACTGCGGTGGGATTCCGGGAGCAGGACCGTGCAGCTCGTCGACTTCGAGCGGGCCGCCGGGATCGGCGAGCCGCGAGAGACGCCCGACGGCCGGCGAGCCGACGTCCGCGACGACGTCTGGGACGCGGGCCTGGCGCTCTGGCGCACGGTGCACCCGCACACCGGGCGCGGCGCGCCGGACCTCACGGTGGACGGCGGCGCGCTGAGCACGCTGCTCGACGGGGTTTTCGCCAACCCGCCGGAGGTCCGCCCGACTCCGGCGGACCTGCTGACCAGGCTCCGCGAGCCAACGGAAGTGCCGGTCCTCGTTCCCGGCAGCGCGCTGGTCCCGGGCGTCGAGGCCTACATGAACCTGTTGCGGCGCAAGCGGGGAAACGCGGCGGCGCAGGCGGTGCAGAGCGCCCCGTCGCGGTCCTGGCTGCCCTGGCGGCGCGCCTCGAAGTCCGAAGTGGACGAACAGCCCGCGCTGGTCCGCTGCCCGGTGTGCTTGGACTCCTATCCGCGTCCGCTGCCAGACGACGAGCTGTGGCGTCACGACGACGGGAAGTTCGTCGAGGACGACTCGTCCTCGCAGGACCCGCAGAAGCGGCAGTTTCGCAGCCTCAGCGGCTACCGCCGGTGCCCCAACCCGTCGGACGACGTCGCCGAGCATTTCCTGCCCGCGACGTACCACGACCACGGCCCGCCGCTGGTCGTGGCGATGATCGGCCGCCCATCGGCGGGGAAGACCCACCTGCTCGCCGCGATGGTCCGCGAGGTGGTCGATCGCGGCGGCCTGACGCCCTACGGGCTGACGGCGACCGCGCTGGACCTGCACCGCCACGACCGCTACCGGAAGCAGACCCTCGAACCGGCCCAACGCGGTGCGCAACTGCCGGCCACCCCCGAAGGCCTGACCGACCCGGCGGAGATCCTGCTGCTCAGCGGGCCGGGCGGAATCCGGCCACTGGTGTTCTTCGACGTGGCGGGCGAGGACCTGCAGGCGGTCGGCGACGCCCGGCTCGCGCGCTTCCTGATCGGCACCGGCTCCGTGATCTTCGTGCACGGGCTGGAAGCCGCGCCCGAGCGCGTCGGCAACCAGGCGTTCGAGATGTCCCTGGCCCGGCTCCGGGCGGTGCCGGATTTCGAACGACTGCCCGCGGCGATCGTCGCGACCAAGTCCGACCGGCTGCGATACCTCCCGCCGATCGACCGCTGGCTGCGGCACCGCAACGATGCTCTCGCGACGATCGATCCCGCGCTCCTGCACATGGAGAGCAGTTCGGTCTTCGCGTTCCTGCAGAACCGTGGGGAGCACGCCGCGCTGGCCCCGTTCAGCGTCTTCGACCGGTGCACCCTGCACTTCGTGTCGGCCAGCGGCAGCGAAGCCGCGCCGGGGCAGGAGCGGTTCCCGCGCGGGTTCGAGCCGGTCCGGGCGCTGGAGCCGCTCGTCGCCATCCTCGCGATGGCCGGGATGATCGAGGCGGACCGAGTCGGCACCTGAGCCGAGATCGATCAGGCAGTTGACCTCGATCTGGATCCGGCCATCCTGCTGACCCTCCCGCCGTCTACTCCGATCGGGCTACTGCGGACGAAAACTACCCAGTCGAGTGACAAGGCCCGGCTGTGCAGGGCCAACGCCGGTCGCCGCCGCCAAGCGGGCATCGAGGGTGCCTGGCGGCCGGAGCGGGATCCCGGGCGGCGTGCTGAGTGGCGCTCGATCAATTCGAGCAGCTCAGCGCGCTGCACGGGGGAGTGCCGGCGGCCGCATCCGACCGGGAAACGCCCCACCCGGGCTAAGGGGCGCTCCCCGGGCGGTGCCACGCGGGCCGCACGCCTGAGCGCGCATCGCTCGGCGCACGGGCATACCTTGGCCCGGAGTGATCGTGGACCTCCCCCAACACAGCCGCGGTACCGCGATCGCCCGCCCGTGGCCTGCTTCTTCGGCCTCCCCCCAAAATCCCTCCGAAGAAGCAGGCCACCTCATTGCCTCCCCGGCAACACGGCGATGGTTGCTCGGACAATATGGACCCGCAACCGCGCACCGCATGGGCATCACCCCACCGCTGCTCGGGGGTCAGCCCGAACCGGCCGCCGGCGACGTCGGGGAAGAAGTCCCGCGCGGCGGCCTCACCCAGGTATGCGGCGGTCGTGCCGGTCACATCTGTGCCATTCCGGTCCAAGCCACCGAGCGGGCGCTCGCTGCGGGTATCGGCTCCGCGGACCTTCGCGGTCAAATTGTGACTGCATTTCACGTAGTCATGATGGTAAATTTCCAACATATCTCCGAACGGGGGAGGCGATTGTTGGCGCTGCGAGATATGATTCAGACACGTGCGCACGAAATAGCCGATCGGCCGTCCTCGATCCGATTCGAGGACACGCAAAAAATGGGGGCGAGAGGTCGGGGGCCCGCTGCAACGCGAGTCCCCGGTCCCTCGATGGCCACGGAGTGGTCTCAAATGGATCTGTTCACGAGGTGCAGCGACCTCCCGTACGAGCAGTTGTGCGAGGAGATCAGGATTGCTGGGCGGGCGCGTAAGGAAGCTCTGGGGAGGGGTGCGACCGCCGACGTGGAAACGGCAGAGTCGGTGCTGAACTGGTTCCTGGAGGAACTGGCGGACCGGCTGAGGCAGGGGGTGCGCCGCGACGAACAGCCGCGGGGTGAGTCGGTTCCGCAGTGAATCGGACACGCGTCGTGGCGTCGGCCACGCGCGTGCCCGGCTTCCGCTTCCGGGACGTTTCAGCCGGTGTTGCGGGAGTTCAGCCGGGATCCGGGAGCTGCTAGTTGGCCGCGGGCGGTCACCAGGGCGGTTCGCGCGTCGTCGCGGGCGCCCTCGGCCAGGCGGTCGGCGGCGGTGCGGACCGCGGACGCGGCGTCGTCGGAGATTTCGATGTGCGGGTGCTGGTCCAGGAGGCCGACCGCGCGGGTCAACGCCTGGTGCGCTCGGTCGCCGGGATTGTGCTGCGCGGTGAGCAAGTCGATGAGTGCTGTGTCCACCGCGTCGCGCAGGGCTGCCTCGGTCGAGGTGTGCGGTACTGCAGTCACGGGGCGGAAGTCTATGCGCTGCAACGTATCTTCAGCGCCCTCGGGCATCACCCACATGGGTGGTCCTTGGCTAACTGAGTGCGTCGTCAGCACCCGTGTTCTGGATCTTCCGGCCTCGGGTGCGGTCAAGCGGCGTCGGGAAGCGGCAGCATCACCGCGTCTGAACCGCAGGGACTTTCGTCCCTAGAACTGCTCCGCAGCGGTGGTACTCAGAAGATGAGGCCGGATGGACGTAGGCGAGGAGGCGCTGACATGGATGGTGTCGTGAGCAACTCGCTGGATGCGTGGCTGTCCGACGCGGACACGCGTCGGCTGCTCCCGGTCGCGAACCGACCCTGGGTGCGCAACGAGGCGGAAGCCGAGCGCGATGCCCGGTCCCGCAGAACGACGGTGAACCTGGCGGTGCTGAGAGCTCCGCTCAACGGCGTGGACCTGGACAGCGAGGACCACGCGATGCTGACTTGGCTCGCCGATCGCGACGCCGACGTCGTGGCGGGCGTGCGCAGCCTCCTGGACCGCGCTCGCGCGGCCACGCCGATCCCCGAAGCGGAACGGGAATCCCTCTGACATCAGCGGGAGATCCGCGCCGCGGCGGGTGCAGCTCGCCGCGTATCCGCTGGCGTATCCGCTGGCGTATCCGCTGGTGCGCGGGTGCAGCTGACGGGGTCGGGCGTTTTTACCGGCCCGGTAAACGATTTACCGGCGAACAGCAGGTGTTGTTCTGGCTCTACACCACCGATGATGCACAGGCAGGCGTAGCGACGTTCCTGGAGAGAAGATCGGCGGTGTTCCGTGACGACTGAACTCGAATTGCGAAACGACCACCTGGCGGTGCAGTTGACGCCCGACCGGGGCGCGGACATCACCGCGCTGACCGATGCCCGGACCGGCGCGCAGCTGCTCTATCGCACGCCGTGGGCGGATTCGGCCCAGCCCGGGCCGTGGGCGCCGGAATCCCGCCAGTCCTGGCAGGCCTTGTACCAGGGTGGTTGGCAGCTGCTGTGCCCGAATGCCGGCGATGCGTCGAACGTTGCGGGCGGCACCTGGGGTTTTCACGGCGAAGCCTGCCTGCTGCGCTGGACGGTCGAGGAGTCCACTTCGGACTCTGCGACCCTTTCGGTGCGGTTGAGCCAGGCTCCGCTGCGGATTCGGCGGCAGGTGGTGCTGGACGGATCGGTGCTGAAGGTGGAGGACACGTTCCGCAACGAGAGTCCCGACCCGGTTTCGGTGGCGATCGTGCATCACCCGGCCTTCGGAGCACCCTTGGTGACGCCGGGGGCACGGATCGCATCGGGTGCGCAGAAGCTCACGGTGGACCCGACGTCCGGTCCTGTAGTGGAAGCCGGTGCGACGCTCGCGTGGCCGGTCTCGGAGCTGTCGACGCTGCCGCCCGGCGGCCCCGGTCAGGCCACGCTCGCGTACTTCGGGGATTTCACCGAACACTGGGTATCGATCACCAGCGCCGACGGCGACCTGGGCGTGGTCATGGCGTGGAACGGCGACGTGCTGCCGAACGCCTGGCTGTGGTTCGAAGGCAACGCGACACCCGGATTGCCCTGGTACCGAACGGAATACGTCTTCGCGGCTGAGCCCGCGTCGACGATCCCCGCGGGCGGCGTCGAGCAGGCGAGGGCAAACGGCGGGAACCTCGTCGAAATCGCCCCGCGCGGTTCGGTGTCCACTGCGGTGTGCCTTGCGGTGCACCACGATTCCCGGCCGGTCACCGGCATGGACCTGACCGGCCGGATCACCTTCGAACGAGACAACCGCTGACGTTCGAGTAACAATGACGCCCCGGTGCCACGCACCGGGGCGTCATACATTCAGCGGTCGAAACGACCCTGCTGCACCGCACGAACGAACGTGCTCACGTCAACAGCCAACGTCGCACCGTCCTGGTCCTTCGAATCGCGGATTGCGTCTAATGTGGTGGCGACTTCGACGCATTCACCGTTAACGTTACTGTATGAACTTTTGCGCCAGCGAATCTCGGTCATGACTACCGTGCTCCTCTACCATAATCTTCGCGATCAATTTTGCCGAGTCAGCAAAATTAATCGCATAACTACACATCGTATCGATCGCTTTGCGATACGTATCGATGTCGCCGGATTCAGTTACAAATACTTCTCCGCTGAAATGTTCAAAGTGTACGAACGGAGGTCCGTCTGGAAACTCGTAAATGGTAAATGGTCCTGCCGTGCCCGGGTGAAACGGCGAACGAATCGGCACCACCCTCAGCGTGATGTAAACATTCAGGTGCCTGAGTTGATCTCGGATTCTCTCCGCCGTGGCGGACTCGATGAACGTCTTCGCACCGCCAGCACCGTCAGGGCCGGCAGCAACCGCTGCCCATACAGGATTGCCCGCCCACCGTCTCCAGAGCCCGCCAGAGTCCGTCCACACGACCCCGCGAGGACTCGACTGTGAGGGTGAGCCGGTCAAGCACAACCCGAATCAGGCAAGTCAAGAACACGAGAGCGCGGCTCCTGGATAGACCGTCACGGCTTGGACAACCCGATGATCTCCCACCGGAAACCACGCCCTCGTCTCGCCTGGACAGAAACCCGCCGCAACCCTCAGATCAACCTTGCACACGCCCTGGAGCTCAACACCACAGGTGTGGGGCATCGTCAGCACCGACGCCCCACACCGACACACCCCGCACCACCACGGCAACGGCAACGGCAACGGTACGAATGTTGTCAGCTGTGCGTCATGAGACGATTGTTTACTTCTGTTTGTCCACACCGGACAGTCGAGGGGTGCCGCGAGGTAGGGTCGCCGGGTTAGTAGCCCGTTTCAATTGAAACTGCACACCCACGGGTCACAGGTGGGCGAGCAGCGATGCCACGAGGGCTGCTCGTTCGGGTAGGGAGGCCGCGACGATCTGCGCGGGGGAGCGGTGCTGACCCCGGCGGCGTGATCAGGGCTTGCGGCCGACGCCGGCGAGGCCGGTGAACCGCTCGGGGTGCTCGGCGACGTCGGCCGCGGCGACCGGACGCCACAGCGGCAGGGTCACGACACCCGGATCGATCAGTTCGAACCCGTCGAAGAACTCGGTGACTGCGGCGCGCGTGCGCATGGTCAACGGCGTGGCGGTGCGCTGCCGGTAGAGGTCGGCGTGCGACGGCGCCACATCGGGTCGCCCATCGGCGCTGGCGTGCGAGAGGATGAGGAAGCTGCCCGGCGCGAGCGCTTCGCGGTACCTGGCGACGATCTCGTTGGGCCGGGCCTCGTCACCGACGAAGTGCAGGACCGCGACCATCATCAGCGCCACCGGTCGGCTCAGGTCCAGCAGCTCCGCGACCTCGGGGGAGTCGAGCACCTGGTCCGGCTTCCGGAGGTCGGCGCGGACGATCGTCGCGTTCGGGTTGTCCCGCAACAGGTTCTTGCTGTAGGCGACCGCGACCGGATCGGTGTCCACGTAGATCACGCGGGAGTCCGGCGCCGCGACCTGTGCGACCTCGTGCACGTTGCCGACGGTCGGGATGCCCGAGCCGAGGTCGAGGAACTGGCGGATGCCCTGCTCGGCGCAGAACTGCACGGCCCGCCGCAGGAAGGCGCGGTTGGCCTGCATGATCAGCGGTAGCTCCGGCCACATCCGGATGGCCTCTTCGGCCATCTGGCGGTCGATCGCGAAGTTGTGGTTGCCGCCGAGGTAATAGTCGTAAACCCGGGCCGCGTTGGGCTTGTCGAGGTCGATGCTCTCCGGCTCGGTCGGCAGCTCCGACATCCATTCCTCCTCACGGCTGGGCGACGCGTCCCGCCGCCCAGCCGTGATGTTAACCCCGCCCGTTATGCCCTGTCTCCGGCCATCGGTCCCAAGGCGGGCTCGACGCTGCGGCCGAGCTTGACCACCACGCCGAGGGCGAGCAGGGCGACCGCCGCGCCGCCGGTCATGGTGATCGCCATCGCGGGGCCGTCGTTGCCGAGGAGCCCGACCAGCGGCGCGATCAGCGCGCCGAGGCCGAACTGCCCGGCGCCGAGCAGCGCGGCAGCCGTCCCGGCGGCCTCGCCGTGCCGGGACAGCGCGAGCGCTGGGGCGTTCGGCAGCACGAAGCCCATCGCGCCCAGCACCAGCCACAGCGGCACGATGAACCCGAACAGTCCGCCCGTCCCGGTGGTGGTCAGGGCCGTTAGCACCAGTCCGGCGGCGGTCGCCGCGATCAGCGCGCCGGTGACGATCTGCTTGGGCGTGTACCGGTTGAGCAGCACGACGTTGAACTGCGACGCCCCGATGAGCGCCACCGCGCCGACGCCGAAGACCAGGCCGAACGCCTGCTGGTTGAGGCCGAACTGCTCCTGCAGCACGAACGACGAGCCGGAGATGTAGGAGAACAGCGCCGACATCGCCAGCGCCGCCACGATCGCCAGCAGCACGAAGTCGCGGTCGGTCAGCAGGGACCGGTAGGTGCGCAGCACCGGGCGGAACTCCGCGGTCTGGCGGCGCTCCGGCGGCAGCGTCTCCTTCAGCGCGAAGATGGCGACGACCAGCAGGATCGCACCCAGGATCGCCAGCGCGCCGAACACGCCGCGCCACGAGCCGGCCAGCAGGATGGCGCCGCCCAGCGTCGGCGCGAGGATCGGTGCCACGCCCATCACCAGCATCAGCCGGGACAGGGCGGTGGCCGCCGCGCGCCCGCTGAACAGGTCGCGCACCACGGCCATCGCGACGACCATAGTCGCGGCCGCGCCGACGCCCTGCAGCGCGCGCAGCGTGCCCAGCACCGCGACGTTCGGCGCGAAGAGGCACGCCATCGACGCCAGGATGTGCACGGCGGTGCCCGCGATCAGCGGAGTCCGCCGGCCGACGATGTCGGAGAACGGGCCGATCAGCAGCTGGCCCAGGCCGAGCCCGAGCAGCGTGCCGGTGAGGGTCAGCTGCACGGCGGATGCGGAGGCCTGCAGGTCGTTGCCGATCGCTGGCAGCGCCGGCAGGTACATGTCGATGGTCAGGGGGCCGAGGGCGATGAGCGCCCCCAGCACGAGGATCACCCGGAACCGCTCGAATCCGGTTGGCTCACCGGCCACCGGTTGCGCACGGTGTGCCTCCGGTGGGCTGTGCACCGCAACGTTGTCCATCGTTACCTTTCGAATTCACCGCGGGTGGACTTGGGAAATCTGACTCGGGCTTCAGCGATCGGGGCGATCTCTTTGTTCCCGGTGCCGCGACGAATTCGCTGTGATGCGGGCTACATCGGCCGCGATCGGCCGGAAATCCGTTGAGCAGCGCCGGATTTCGACCGATTTATCTTAACGTTGCTAAATATCCATTGTGGACTGAAGTGGTGTTCGGGAAATGTCAACTGAATTTCCCGGTTCGAAACGGTGTCGCAACACCGGGTCGATCACCCGCCACTTCTCCCTCGGCGCCAGGACGTCCGGCCGCTGGCGATGAGATCCCGCCGCTCGCGCTCGCCCAGGCCGCCCCAGACGCCGTATGGCTCGCGGGCCTTCAGCGCATGGGCTCGGCACTGCTGCATGACCGGGCACTTCCGGCAGATGCTCTTCGCCCGGCGCTCGCGGTTGTCGCGGGCGTTGCCGCGCTCGTTCTCCGGGTGGAAGAACCGGCTCACGTTGACGTCGCGGCAGGCCGCTTGGAGCTGCCAGTGCCAGGCTTCGGTGACCGGTTTGGGCAACCGAGCTGTTGCGGTCACTGCTACCACCTCCGGTGATCTTGCGTTGGCGGGCACCCAGTCGCCTTACCCGCCGTGGTGCCCCGGTACACCTGCTGCCGCGAAACGAACCGGGGTTGATCGAGCAAGATTCACTTGTTGGGCCGCGCGCTCGGCCAACGGGTCGGGTGTCCACAGCGGACAGTGCTCGTCGATCCGGCCGCCCCGCTACCGGCCGGGGGTACCCTTTAGCCCGGACCGGCGGCGATGGGAGCGGAGATGCACGGATACACCCAGGACAAGGACAACTACCTGAAGCGCTTGGCGCGCATCGAGGGGCAGGTCCGCGGGTTGGCCCGGATGATCGAGGAGGACAAGTACTGCATCGACATCCTGACCCAGATCTCCGCGGCCACCAAGGGCCTGCAGGCGGTGTCCCTGCGGCTGCTCGACGAGCACCTCAAGCACTGCGTCGCCGAGGCGCTGTCCGAGGGTGGGAAGAACGCCGACGAGAAGGTGCGCGAGGCCAGCGAGGCGATCGCGCGGCTGGTCAAGTCCTGACCTGCGCCGGCGCCGTGCCGAAGTCGAGTGGTTGAGGGGCACCCGCGACCTGGATCGCGGGTGCCCCTCGCTCAGGAGCTGGTCAGCCCTGGGAGAGCAGGCCCCGCATGGTTTCGATCTCGGCTCGCTGGGTGTCGATGATCTGCTGTGCCATCTGCTTCGCCGCCGGGAACTGTCCGCTGGCGAGCTCGGTCTGCGACATGGCGACCGCGCCCTCGTGGTGCTTGATCATCAATGTCAGGAACTGCCGGTCGAACTCCGCGCCGCGAGCCTGTTCGAGCTGCTGCATCTCGGTGTCCGACATCATGCCGTCCATGTGGCCGTGCCCGACGGCGCCGTGGTCCATGCCGGGCATGGACGCCGGGGCGCCCCAGTCTCGCAGCCAGCCGGTGAGCGTCTGGATCTCCGGGCCCTGCGCGGCCTCGATCTGCCGAGCCAGGTTCTTGACCTCCTCGGACTGGGCCCGCTCCGGCGCCAGCCGGGACATCTCGATCGCCTGCTCGTGGTGCGGGATCATGCCCTGCGCGAACGTGACGTCGGCCGCGTTGTTCGCCGCCTGCTGGGTGGCGCCGGGCTGGCTCGCGCTGGTCGGTGCCCCGTGGCCGGGCATGTTGCTCATGTCGTCACCCCCGCCGCAACCGGCCAGGACGGCCGCTGCTGCGACCGCGCCGATGGCGGCGGTGAGCACGCGCGTGCGTTTCATGTGTTGTCCTCGTCTTTCGTGAGCTGAATCGGGCATGCGGAAGCAGGCCACGGGTTCCGTGGCCGCTTGGCTGCCGATCAGCGCCGAAGCACGCATAACACCGCTAACCGCCGGGGTACCGGGGTGGGCGGTCGGAAGTGGGTGAACGCCGTTATCGCGAGCGGCTTCGGGGACTCGGCCAAGGCGCTGGCGATGCGGTGCAGGAGGGGGAGCAGGAGCGCGATGAACCCGGCGGCGATCGCCAGGCACAGGTGCAGCAGGCCGTGGTCCGGCGCTGCGGGTGGTTCGCCGTGCCCCGCCGGCATCCCGGCGTGGTGCATGGCGACCGCAGCGGGCGGGTGGGACTCGTGGTGCTGCGCGGGCACGTGGTGCATCAGCACCACGCCGAGCGCGAGGACCACCAGGAGTCCCCACCGCACGAGCCTCGAACGCGCTTGCACGACACCGACCATACCGGGGCTGGGTTCAGGACTTGACGAGCCGGGCAATCGCGTCGCTGGCCTCGCGGATCTTCTCGTCGGCCTGCCCGCCGCCCTCGGCCACCGCCTCGGACACGCAGTGCTTGAGGTGCTCGTCCAGCAGGCCGAGGGCCACCGCCTGCAGGGCCTTGGTCGTCGCCGAGACCTGGGTCAGCACGTCGATGCAATACTCGTCGTTGTCGATCATCCGCGCCAGGCCGCGCACCTGGCCCTCGATGCGGCGCAGTCGCTTGGCGTAGTCGTCCTTGTTCTGGGTGTAGCCGTGCATCGCGGCCTCCTCGGGTACTCCGGCAACACCTCCGTTATACCCCCAGGGGGTAATGCGGGCAAGGTGGCCTCAGAGGAAGCCGTCCGGCCTGACCGGCTCCTTCGCGGACTCCGGGGCGTTGCGCTCGGTGCGCCGCAGCCACAGCACGCCGCCGAGCTGCACCAGCGCGGCGGCGCCGGTCAGCACTGCCGCGATGACCGAGAACGACGGCCAGTCGTAGATGATGCCCAGCACCACGGCGGCGACGAAGAAAAGTGCCGTGCGCACCAGCAGCACGGTGAGCCGACTCTTGTTGATCACTCCGGGCACCTTCCTGCAGACGTTCGCCACCGCGAGTGTAGGCGGCGCGAACCGCCAGCCGCGCTCCGCGCCAGATCAAGAAGTGCCTGCTGAGCCCGATGAACGACGTCGATGGCGGGTGGTTCACCCGGTGGTTGCGCCTCCCGCTACCGTGATCAGCGGACGTCTGGTGCGGCGGAGGTGGATAGAGGTTGCGTTTCCGCGGATTCCGCGGGAGATGTTCGTCTTCACTACCACCGAACGCGCCGACCTGCACACCGCCGCGCTTTACGCGTTCGGCGAAGCCAATGAGCGGCTTGAAACCGCGCTGACCTTCGACGACGTGCACACCAGGCTGAGGTCGGTCGGCTGGTTCGAGCCGGTCTCAGACGAGGAATTCGATGCCACGTTGTCCCGGCTGCGGCAGTGGGGCCTGGTCGATGTGGTGCAGAACCACGCCGCGCACTACACCACCGCCGAGGATTACGAGCGCAAGAACCTCCAGTACCTGCTCACCAAGCGCGGCGAGGCAGCGTTCGAAGGCGTTCAGCATGCGCTAACCGTCCTCGCTTCGAGCGGGGCGTTGCAGACCGCCGTGCTGGACGCGATCGCGGAGCGGCTCGGGGAGTTGCACAGCCTTATGACCGCAGCGGTCTCGTCCGATCGCCGCATCTACACCACGCTGATGGAGCTGGAAGGTCACCTCGACGCGCTGCGCACCAACACCAAGCAGTTCAACGGCGAACTGCAGCGGCTGCTGCGCGCGGATCAGCCGGACATGGCGACCTTCCAGGAAGTCAAGAGCGCCACCGTCGGGTATCTGCAGGAGTTCGTGACGAACCTGGACCAGCGGCGCCACACCATCCGGGAGGCAGTCGGCCTGGTCGAGGCGCTGGGCGTCGATGCGCTGCACCGACGCGCGGTGTTGGGCGCCGAGCTGCCGAAGCTCAACGCCTCGGATCCCGCAGCGGAATGGTTGCGGCACCGCGTCGCGAAATGGGCCGGGCTGCGCGGCTGGTTCCGGCCCGTCGATGGTGCCTCGCCACGGGTGGATGAACTGCAGGACATTGCCCGGCGCGCGATCGTGCAGCTGCTGCGCGCACTGGACCGGATGAGCGATGTGCGCCGCCGATCCACCAGCGCAGCGGCCGACTTCCGCGCCCTGGCGAAGTGGTTCGCCGCCAGCGGCAGCGAAGCCGAGGCGCACCGGTTGTTCAACGCCGCATTCGGGATGTGGCCGGCCCGGCATGCGCACCTCGCGCACGAGGACGGCGAGCTGATCTCCAGCGCCGAAAGCTGGGCGCAGGCACCTCCGGTGCCGATCTCGCCGCTGCTGCGCAACAGCGGCCGCACCGAGCGGATCGCCCGCACCGGCAAGGTCCGCGACGTCGACGAGGTGCGTCGGCTCCGGCGCGAGCAGGCCCGGCAGGAGCGCGCCGAGCTGGAGGCCGCCTGGCAGCAGCTGGCCACCCCGGGCCCGATGCGGCTGTCCGGGATAGGCGAGTTGGACCACGACAGCTTCCACCGGCTGCTGGAGTTGATCGGCCGCGCCGTGGCCGCCAGCGAGGACAGCACCGACGTTCGGCGGGCGATGACCTCCGACGGGCGCGTGGAGATCCTGCTGCGCAGCCCGCACGACGAGGCCACGGCCACGGTGCGGACGCCGCGCGGGGTGTTCAACGGGCCGGACTTCGTCATCGACATCCGCACCACCGGCTCGCGGTCGCGGGCCGAGGAGGCTCAATGAGCAACCTCAACAACCAGCTGGTCAGGCAGGAAACCGAGGAAGTCGCCCGGGGCATCCGGCTGCTGCTGGCCAAGCCGCTGCTCACCGCCGCCGCCGACGACGATGGTTTCGAGCTGGTGCGCCGTCGGCGCGATCCGATCGTGAAGTGGTTCGACTACTACTGCGGCTGGCGAGCGCATGTCGAGCCCCGGCTCGGCTACGCGCGGCTCAGCAAGGTCACCGACCACCCGGATCCGAGCCGCCCCGCGCGCAGGCTGCGCTCCTCGCGGGCGCCGTTCGACCGCCGCCGCTACACGCTGCTGTGCGTCGCCGCAGCGGAACTGCTGGCCGCCCCGGTGACCACGATCGGGCTGCTCGCGGACCGGATGGTGCAGGCCACCGCCGCAGAGCCGGAACTGCCGACGTTCGACCCCACTCGCCGCGACGAGCGATCGGCCTACGTGGACTCTTTGAAGTGGCTGGAGCGCTGCGGGGCGATCCGCCCGGTGGACGGAAGCACCGAAAGCTACCTGGACCACGCCGACGCCAAGGTGCTGTACCAGATCGACACCACGCTGCTGGTGCGGTTGCTGGCCGCACCGGTGCCACCGTCCAGATTGGACGAACAGGAAGTCGCTGCGCTGCTGGCCGAAAGCCGCTACGGCGACGCGTCGAACCCGGACGCGGCCGTGTCTGACAACCAGCGCAACCTGTGGTTGCGGCACTCGGTCATGCGCCGGCTGGTCGACGATCCGGTGGTGTACCGGGCGGACCTGACACCCGCGCAGCTCGGCTACCTCGCCTCGCCAACCGGTCGGCGAATCATCGCCCGCGGCATCCAGCAGGCCGGGTGCACCCTCGAGGAACGCTCCGACGGCTACCTGGTGATCGACCCAGACACGATCGCCACCGACACCAAGTTCCCGGACGACGGCTCACACCCCAAGGTCGCGGCGCTGCTGCTGCTGGACAAGCTCAACGAGGCCGAAGACTGGCTGCCGGCCGGCCAACTGGTGTTCGCCGCCACCGAACTGCTTGACCGATTCCGCTCCTGGGGCAAGGCATATCGATCCGACGGAGGCGCGCAGCGGCTCGCCCACGACGCGGTGGAGATTCTCTGCGCCTTCGGCCTGGCCGAGCGGCGCGATGACGGCGCGACCTGCGCGCGACCGGCGGCGGCCCGCTACGCCGTCGAGCGCATCCGGACCGACGAAGCAGGACACCGATGACCGTCACCGAACTCAACGCCAACCGCGATCAGCAGCAGCGCTGGCGGCCGACCCGCGCCGGGATCGTCAACATCTGGCGTTACTACGGGGAAACCTTCGAGTTCCACCGGGGGAGACTGCTGCTGCGCGGCCCCAACGGCACCGGCAAGTCCAAGGCGCTCGAACTGCTGCTGCCGTACTTGTTCGACGCCAGCCTGCGGCCGCACCGGCTGTCCACGTTCGGCAGCGGCGACCGGACGATGCACTGGAACCTGATGGGGGAGGGCAACACCGGCAGCACCCGGGTCGGCTACGTGTGGCTGGAATTCGGCCGCGTCATCGACGGCGAACCGGCCTGGTTCGGTTGCGGTGCCCGGCTGCAGGCAACCGCCAACACCAAGAACGTGACATCCACGTACTTCACCACCGCGCGACGCATCGGCTTGCCGGGTGGCGTGCGACTGGTCAACGACGCAGGCAGGCCGCTGATCAAGAACGATCTCGTGGCCGAGATCGGGGACACCGGCGAGGTGTACGGCTCGCCGGCCGACTACCGACGCGCGGTCCGGCAGACGCTCTTCCCCGGCGTGAGCGAACAGCGCTACGACGCGTTGATCACCGCGCTGCTGCAGCTGCGCACGCCGAAATTGTCCGAGCGGCTGGACCCCAGTGTGCTGTCCACGCTGCTCTCCAAGGCCCTGCCGCCACTGGACCACACCGACATCGCCGAAATCGCCGAAGGATTCGAACGCCTCGACCGACAGCGCGAAGAACTCAAAGCAATCGACGACGAGGTGATCGAGGCCGGAAAACTCGCCGTCCGGCAGAAGACCTACGCCCAGCGGGTCCTGCGGTCCACGGCGGCCGGACTGATCACCGCCACGTCGAAGATGACCGAGGTCACCCGCGCGGCCCGGGAAAGCCGCGAAGAACACACCAAAGCGCAGGCCGAACTCGCGACGGTGACCGAGCGGGACAAGAACCTCGCAGCGGAGAAGAGCCGGACCGACACCCGCATCGAAGGGATCGTCGACTCGCCCGCCTACCGAGAAGGCAGCCGACTGCCCCAACTGCGGCAGTCCGTAGCGGCGGCCGAGCGCCACGCCGCCGAGGCCGCCAGGCACGCGGCGAACCTGCATGAGCAGGCCGAGCGGGATGCCGAACGAGCGGCGGAGCTCGCTCGCGCGGCGCAGCAGGCCGAGCAGGAGACGGACCGGAGGGCCAGCGACGCCCGGCAAGCCTCGGAGCGAGTCAGCATGCCAGCGGTGTTCGAGGAGATCGCGCGAAGCGCGGACACCGCGAGCGGCCGAAGGCTGCTGCGAGCCGCCGTGGACAGCAAGGGGGAGCAAGTCACGCAGGTGCGGCGCGCAGCGAGCGCGCACCGCGCAGCGGTGGAGCGCCGCAGCACCGCGGAGCGGTGGGAGGAGGCGACGCGTGAGCAGCTCGCCGTGGCGGAAAGAGCCGCGGCAGCGGCTCGGCAGGCGCGGCAGCGGCGGTTCGAAGAGCTGGCGGCGGAGCTCGCGCGATGGGCGAAGGCGTGCCGGCAGCTGGAGATGCGCGAACCCGACCGGCTCGCCGAACTGGTTACCGACCGCGCTGCCGTGCTCGGGATCGTTCGCGACGCAGAGACCGTTGTGCGCGAACGCTTTTCCAGCACTGAGACCGAGCTGCGCGCCACCCGGGACGGGCTGTTGGCCGAGATAACCGGGCACGCGGCGGAGCGCGGCGAGCTGGAGCGGCACGTTGATCGCCCACCGCCCGCTCCGCGCACTCGCGACATGGATCGGGCGAGCGCCGACGGCGCTTCGCTGTGGCGACTGCTGGAGTTCCGATCGGAGGTGCCGGAGGATGTGCGCACTGCCGTGGAGGCCGGGTTGGAGGCCGCCGGGCTGCTCGACGCCTGGGTGCTGCCCAAGGGCACGCTCAGCGCTCCTGACCGGGACACCTTCGCCGAGACGCTGTTCTCGGTGGCCGCGCCCGGCCGTTCCCTGGCCGATCTGCTCGTCGTGGACGAGAACTCCCCAGTAGGCGCGGACCGCGTCCACCGGCTGCTGGCCGGGATCGCCTTCGGTGACACCGCACCGAACCACCCCGCGGCCATCGGCGGCGACGGCACCTGGCGGCTGGCCAGCGCGCACGGTCGCTGGCACAAGCCGGAAGCGGAGTACATCGGCGCGGCCGCCCGGGAACGCGCCCGCCGTCGACGCATCGCGGAGCTGGACGAGCTGATCGAGGTCCTTCGGGACAGCGTCGACGACGTCGGCGACCGGCTGCGGAGCGTCACGCAGCAACGCGAAGCGCTCGCCGCGGAGCTCGCGCAGCGGCCCGGCTTCGACGGAGTCGATGCCGCAGCGGACGAGCTCGCCAAGGCAGAACTGCTCTGGGCGGACCGCGCCGACGCGGTATCGGCCGCCGAGCATGACCGGCAGTCCCGGGAGGCAGAAGTCGCGGCGGCGTGGCAAGAGCTGGTCAGCGAAGCAGCCACGCACGGCTTGCCGACCGCCGAGGACAAGCTCGACGACGTCGACGCCGCGGTCCGGAACCTGCGTGCAGCAGCCGACCATTGGCTGGACATCCGCGCTGAGTCCCGCACTGCGGCAGACCGGGCGCGGGACGCGAGGCATCGGGCGGACGAGACCTCGGGCAACGCCGCAGCAGCGCAGGAAACCGCCGACGAGCGAGGCCAGGAAGCCGAGAACGCCGCGATCAAGCTGCGTACCATTGAGGAATCGGTCGGCACCGAGTTCCGGAAGCTGGACGAAGACCTCGCCGGGCTCCGGGGCCGGAGCTCGGAGATCGCCGTGGAGCAGCAGCGGTTGCGCGAATCCGAACGGCGGTTGGTCGAGCAGATCGGTGCGCTGGCCGAACGACAGCGCGAAGATGAGTCAAGGATGGCAGCTGCGACCGGGGCGCGGGACGGCGCAGAGGAGCGGTTCCGCGAACAGGTCGCGGGGTGCCTGCCGGAAGACGCGCGCGTCGAGCTCGACCCCGGGCCGCTCAACGGCAAGCGGTCCACGCTGGACGCGGCGCGCAAACTCGCCGAGCAGCTGTCCGGCGTGCTCCACGAGCCGAAGAACGTGCGCGAGGCTGAAGGACGGCTTGCCCAGGCCGTGCACGACGCCCAGCCGTTGCTGGTCGGCCGCGCCGATCTGGAACTAGAGCAGGGCGAGGAGATCAGCCTGTTCACCGCGACGGTGGACGGCGTGCGGCACGGCGCTGTGGCGCTGCTCAAGCTGCTGCGGGCCGACCAGGAGCGCACCGCCGAGCAGATCACCGCCGCCGAACGGGAGCTGTTCGACCAGACGTTGACCGGGGACACCCGGCGGCACATCGCCGAACGCATCCGGACCGCGAACGAGCTCGTCGACACCATGAACCACCGGCTGGAACGCGTGCGCACCGCCTCCAACGTGCGCGTCCGCCTGGTCTGGCAGGTCGATCCGCAGCTGCCGGCCGGTACCCGGGAGGCGCGCGAGCTACTGCTGCGCAACCCGGCGACGTTGGCGGAGCCGGAACGCGATGCGCTGCACCGGTTCTTCCGCGAGCGGGTGGACGAGGCTCGATCCGCCGACACCGCGACGGGCTGGGAGCAGCAACTGCTCCAGGTGCTGGATTACACGGCGTGGCACCAGTTCGTGGTGAAGGTGGAGCGTGGCCGGGGCGACGGTTGGCAGCCGGTCACCAAGCGCCTGCACGGCGCGCTCAGTGGCGGGGAGAAGGCGATCGTGCTGCACCTGCCGCTGTTCGCGGCGGCTGCCGCGCACTACCAGTCCACGCCGGTCGCGCCGAGGCTGATCCTGCTGGACGAGGTGTTCGTCGGGGTCGACAGCACCAACCGCGGACAACTCCTGGAGCTGCTGGTGGGCTTCGACCTGGACCTGGTGCTGACGTCCGACCACGAGTGGTGCGACTACCAGGAGCTGACCGGCATTGCCATCCACCAGCTCGTCACCAGCACCGACGACGACGCGGTGACGACCGTCCGGTTCACCTGGGACGGCCACGAGCTGCGCGCCGACGACGAGGAGCGGCTCGATGGCTGATGCGCGGGCCCGCTACGACATCCCGGAACTCGCGCCGCTGTGGCGTGCGCTGTGGGAACGGCTCTCCTCGGGCCGAGCAGTCAGCAGCGTGCGGTTGCGCGGTCTGGCTCCGGACCAGCGCGCCGCGCTCGCCGACCTCCTCGGGCTCGACCGGCTGCCGGAAGCGGATGCGTCAGCGTCGTTGCGGGTGTTGGACGAGGCGCTTGGATCGGCCATCGGGTTGACGGCTCGGGAAGTCGTCGAACTCGTTGTCGGCCGATTGGAGAACCGGGCGGAAATGCGGCTCGCGGCAACCCGCGCCCGGGCCGAGCTCTGGGCGTGGCTCGACGAGCATCCTGTCGTGCGCGCCGAGCCCGCGTTGGCCGGATGGGCGACCGGAATCAGGCGTGGTGGCTTGATCGACGGATCGACGGACAAGACCCGGGAGGTGGTCGCGCAAAGCCTTGTCCGTGCTGGTGGCGTTGCCTTCTGACGGACGCCCACTGTCCACATTGGCTGGTGATGTCTGCGATGACACGCACGCGCTCGACGACGGAACCCGGGCGTCCGCCCTGGTCCTCAAGGCGTTGGCGGCGATCCACGACGAGGACCCGCCGCAGAACGCTGAGGAACGACGAGCGTGCTGGGAGCGCGCGGGAGTCGAGTGCGACGCGCTGTCCACCTCCGTGCTCACCGCCGGTTTCCGGCCCGGCGGAACCGATCCGCTCTCGGCCACGCTGCGAACGTGGACCGACGCGGGTCACGCGGCGGTCGTGACGCTGGCCCAGCTCCGCGACTACGGCCCGCCGCGGGGCGCGACGGTGGTGCACGCGGTGGAGAACCCCTCGATAGTCGCGATGGCGACCGCCCGCTTCGGGCCGAGTTGCCCCGCGCTCGTCACGACGTCGGGCTGGCCGAACAGCGCTGTCACGCACCTGCTGCGCCAGTTGACCGAATCGGGCGCGCAGGTGCGCTATCACGGCGACTTTGACGGCGAAGGTCTCCGCATCGCAGCGCACGTCATCGCCCGCACCGGTGCGCAACCGTGGGCCATGTTGGCGGCTGACTACCTCGCGGCGGTTCGCCCCGGACGCCCGGAGCCCGGCAACATCACCGACGTCCCCTGGGATCCGGCACTGTCGACAGCCCTGCGCGAGCACCGCGCAACGGTGTCGGAAGAACACGTCGCCGAACAGCTCCTGGCAGATCTGGCCGCGTTCTGCGGGCTGGCCAGGCCCCGCGCGTACTTCGGGCCAGCAGACCAAAGCACGCACGGGCCACTGCCGGGCTAGACGAGTAAGTCTGAATACGGTCAGTGATCGTAGGCGGTGAGTGAGCGAGTGACTGGCTGGCCGGTGCGGAAG
>NZ_GL877879.1:1282263-1303917 GCF_000194155.1 Saccharopolyspora spinosa NRRL 18395 | reverse complement strand
GTGTCGTTGACCGACTCGATGAGTTGGCGGACTTTCTTGAGCATCGGCTCGCCTGCTCGCAGGACCTCCTTCTTGCGCGACGGGCGCAGCAGCGTGATGCCCTGTTCGGACAGTGATCGTTCGAAGGTCTTCGAGGCGAACCCCTTGTCACTGATCAGCAGCAGCCCGGCCCGGTCCTTGATCATCTCGGCGTCGACCTCCAGCATCGCGGCCAGCACCTCGCGCTCGCCGAGCTTGGGATCTGCCAACGCCCACAGCATCGGCATCCCGGCCGGGGTGCACACCAGGTACAGGCGCAGACCCCAGAAGAACCGCGAGTGTGACGCGCAGTAGCCGTAGCCGGCGAAGCCGGCCAGGTCCGAACGCTTGACGGTGGGGCGGGACATGCCGCAGGGCACCGGGGTGGAGTCGGTGATCCACACGGTGTCATGCCAGAAGTCGGTGTCGCGGGCCAGTACCCGGATGATCCGTTTGATCCGCGGCAGTGCGGCACGCAGGCGCTTGTTGTACCCGGACTGTCCGGGCAGGTAGGGGAACAGATGCCGCAGGTGTGTGCGGGTGTAGCGCAGCCATCGGGCCTCATTGTGAAAGCCCAGCATCGCCTGCATGACGGCCAGGCACAGTAACTCGGAGTGGCTGAGCTTGGGTGGCCGACCAGGCAGCCGAGCCGAACCGGCCAGGTCATCGTCGATTTTGACGTAGAGTGCGATCACGAGGGTGTCCAGGTCTGTCGTCACAAACGGATCATGGACACCCTCGCCTCATGCTCGCAGGAATTTGGAATTACTCGTCTAGGCGAGGACTTGACCCCGCTGGGGCCAGATTCCTGCACAGATCTTGCCGACTCAAAACCGTCGACCTAGTTTTAACCGCGACGAAATTCGGGCGTGAGACACCCACAGTCGTCAACAGTTCCAACCGAAGGAGGCTCCTCGTGAGCCCTGCACCTTCCGGGCGAGGCGCGGCGATCGTGGGCGCCGGGATGATCGGCGACGTGCACCGGCGCGCCGCGATCCTCGCGGGCGCCGAGGTGGTCGGCGTCCTGGCGTCGTCCCCGCAGCGTTCGAAGCAGGTGGCGGACGGCTGGGGCGTGGCCGCGTACCAGGACCTCGCCGAGGTGCTGGCCGACGAACGCGTCGACGTCGTCCACGTCTGCACGCCGAACGCCACGCACGCGCCGTTCGCCGAGGCCGCACTGCGCGCCGGGAAGCATGTGATCTGCGAGAAGCCGCTCGGGATTTCGCTGGCGGAAGCCGAGCGGATGTCCGCCGCGGCGGCGGAAAGCGGCCTGATGGCGACGGTTCCGTTTGTCTACCGCTACCACCCTGTGGTGCGGGAGATCCGGGCCCGGCGGCAGGCCGGTGAGTTCGGCACCTGGAACCTGTTGCACGGCACCTACTTGCAGGACTGGATGCTCTCGCCGGACGCGTCGAGCTGGCGAGTCGACCCGGAGCTGGGCGGGCCGTCGCGGGCGTTCGCCGACATCGGATCGCACTGGTGCGACCTGGTCCAGTGGGTCTCCGGCGAGACGTTCACCGACGTGCTCGCGGAACTGTCCATCGTGGTCCCGACCCGCCCGGCGGCGGCCGGGCCGACCTTCGCCGGGCCAACCGAGGTCGCGGGCGATCGGGTCGAGGTGCGCACCGAGGATTCGGCGGCGCTGCTGCTGCGGACCGCCGCCGGGGTGCTGGGCTCGGCCACGATCTCGCAGGTCGCCGCGGGCCGGAAGAACCGGCTGTGGTTCGAACTGGACGGCGCGCTGGGCAGCGCGGTGTTCGACCAGGAGGATCCCGAGCGAATCTGGCTTGGCGGGTCCGACGGTAACCGCATCCTGGTCCGCGACCCCGAACACGGCTCGCCCGAGCAGCGCCGGTTGTCGAAACTCCCCGCCGGGCACGCGCAGGGGTACGCGCAGTGCTTCGAAGCGTTCGTCGCGGACACCTACGCCGCGATCGACGGCGGCAGCCCGGAGGGGCTGCCCACGTTCGAGGACGGTCTGCGGTCGGCCCGGCTGGTCGACGCCGTCCTCCGCTCCGCCCACAACGGTTCCTGGACGAAGGTGTGACCATGCAGCTCGGAATGCTCACCGGGTGTCTTCCGCAGTGGACGCTGGACCGGATCGCCAGTCGAGAACTGCGTGATGGAGGGCTGGCACCCGGACGGGTACCCCGGCAACCTGGCGTACTCACCGGAGACATCGCGCACCGAACCCTGCGCCCGCTGATCGTCGGCTGATGGGGGAGTCCTTGCTTTCCGTCCAGCTCTACAGCGTCCGCGAGCAGCTAGCCGCCGATCAGCCGGGAACCCTGGCGCGGCTGGCGGAGATCGGCTTCCGCCACGTCGAACCGTTCGGCCTCGGCACCCCGGACAAGCCGCTCGCCGACCGGCTGGCCGCAGCCCGCTCCCTGCGCTCCGACCTGGACGCGGCGGGTCTGGCGGTGTCGGCGGTGCACGCCGGGCTGCCCGGCGATGTCGCGGAACTGGTGGCGGAGTGCGCGATCCTCGGCGCCGACACGGCGTTCGTCCCGCACCCGCACCTGGTCGCGGGCTTCGGGGCGGACACCTTCGCCGACCCGGACCAGGTCGACGCCTTCGCGGAAGCCTTCGGCGCGGCTGCCGAAACGGTCGCGGCCGACCTGCGCCTGGGCTACCACAACCACTGGTTCGAATGGGCCGAGCTGCCCGACGGCACCACCGGCTGGGACCGCTTCTGGGGCCGCGCCGGGAACAATCTCCTCGCGGAGGTCGACGTCTACTGGGTGGTCGCGGCAGGCGCCGACCCGGCGGCGGTCCTGGCGGCGCTGGGCTCCCGGGCGGTCGCCGTCCACCTCAAGGACGGCCCGGCCGAACACCCCGCTCCGCAAACCCCGATCGGGACCGGCAAGGTCGACATCGCCGAAGCGCTGCGCGGTGCATCGTCGGGAATCCGTTGGCACGTGGTCGAAATCGACAGCACCGAACTCGACCCGTTCGATCTCCTCGCCACCAACGCCAACATCTTGGTGACCGAGGGCCATTCCCGCTGGGCATAGCCCGCAGCGACGCGTCCTCGTCGCGGAGGTCCTGGGCACCAGCGGCAACGCGGACATCTTCTGTTGGCTCCAATGAGCCGGATGAGTTGTTGCCGGGCGGTCGTCCCGCCCGGCAACAACTCACCTATCAGCGTGTCATGCCTTCAGCGCGTCCGAAGGGGGAACGCCTGGCTCGCCAGCGGGCTCGCAGTCGATGGGATTGACCGGAACGCCTGGCCCGTCGCTGGCGCCGTTGCGGTGGCTGGGCAGCGTCGGTGCCGGCACGCTGTCCGGCGTGCAGGTGACGGGCACAGTCGGGTACACGGGGCTCACATCAGTGCCTCCGGCGAGAGCGGCTGCGGACGTGGTGGCGAGACCGACAACAGCCAGGCCGGCCAACGTGAGTGACTGTGCGATTCGAATTGCCTTCATTTGAAAATCTCCGAATGTGTTGTGGTGTTTATTCTGAATGTTCATCGGAACGAGCACCAGAGTGCCTGATCTGGTGTTGGTGGAGCGTCAGGCAACGCCTTATCATTTCTTTAGGGCAGAAGGTGCAGGCCGTGTTGCCCGTATGCACTTTTCGCTCGTCAAGGGCGGCACGCACTATGGTATAGGAGTGCTATGCGCGTACTGGTGGTCGAGGACGAGCGAATGATGGCGGACGCGGTCGGTGAGGGTTTGCGGGATAACGGACTTGCCGTGGACGTCGTTTATGACGGTGCCGCCGCGCTCGAGCGATGCGTCAGCACCAGCTACGACGTCGTTGTACTCGACCGGGGACTCCCCTTGGTGCACGGCGACGAAGTATGCCGCTCGCTCGTCGCGGAGCATCGCGAGACACGGATCTTGCTGCTCACCGCTGCGTCCGCGGTCGCCGACCGAGTCGCTGGACTCGAACTCGGTGCGGATGACTATCTACCCAAACCGTTCGCCTTCACCGAACTCGTCGCCAGAGTGCGCTCGCTGGGACGACGGAGCAGGCCGGCTGTACCGCCGATACTTCAACGCGCAGGCATCGCCTTGGACCCGGCACGGCACCGGGTCACGCGTCACGATCACCCGGTTTCCTTGACTAAAAAGGAATTCATCGTCCTCGAAGAATTGCTTCGTGCGGATGGTGCGGTCATTTCGGCTGAGGAACTGTTGGAAACGGCATGGGACGAGAACATCGATCCCTTTACCAACGTCGTGCGCGTAACTATGGCAACGCTGCGGCGCAAACTGGGCGATCCCTCACCTGTCGAGACCGTTTCCGGTGTTGGGTACCGGATCCCGTGAAACGCTGGCCGCTGCGGGTCAGGCTGACAATCGCGTACGTGCTGCTGACAGCGGTCACGGGCGGGATAATGCTCGGGCTGATCCTGCTGATGACGCAGCCGGTGACCCCAGTGGGTACCACCAGCGCCTCCCCGGTTTCTGGCTCGGCGCCATTGGACGTCGACCCCGAGCTTCCGGTGACGTCGGGAACTGATCAAGGAGATCCGGAACTCGTCGATGTTACCGGCACCGTGACCTATTCGTCCGTGGTTGGAAACGGTGTCATCGCCCTGGCGATCGTCATGGTGGTGGCGTCTGTCCTCGGGTGGTTGACGGCCCGGCGTGCGCTGCGCCCGGTCCGGTCCATCACGAGTGCTGCTCAACGGGCGGCTGCCCAGGAGTTGAGCACGCGCATTTGCCTGTCCGGGCCCAACGACGAGATCAAGGAACTCGCCGATGCGTTCGACCACATGCTGGCGCGGCTGGAGTGTTCGTTCGCCAGCCAGCGCAGATTCCTCGCGAATGCCGCTCACGAGCTGAAGACCCCGGTAGCGGTGCAGCGAGCGGTCGCCGAGGTGGCGATGGCGCGACCTGACGCCGAAACGGGGACCATAGAGCTGGGCCGCAAATTCCTCGCCAGCCTGGACCATCAACAGCGAGTACTCACTGGCCTGTTCGCGTTGGCCCAAAACGCTGAGACCGTCGAGCGGAAAGACACCGTCAACCTGGCTGACCTCACTCGCGACATCCTGCACGAGCGAATCGCCCGTTCCGACGAACAGATCGAGCCCAAATCGGAACTCGACGTGACCAAGGTCCGTGGTGACGCCGCCCTGCTCGAGCAACTGATCCGCAACCTCATCGAAAACGCTTTCGTCCACAATGAACCCTGCGGTTGGTTGTTCGTTCGCACCGTCGGCACGCCGACCGAGTCCGTCCTAGAGATCGCGAACGGCGGTACCCACATCGACACCACCAGAATCGACCAATTGTTCGAGCCGTTCAGGCGGTTGTGCTTCAACAGGGCGAACCCACCCCCGGGCAGCGGCCTCGGACTCTCGGTGGTGCGAGCGATCTCCGAAGCACATGGCGGTTCCGTCACTGCTCGGCCACGTGACGAAGGCGGGCTCGTCGTCCGGGTTTGCTTGCCAGCTGCATGACACATGTCCGGCGAGCAGGCTTAACCGGTGCGGCCGCTGACGAGAGCTGTCGCTGGCGTGCGCGGGCGGTCACCGCCGACCCCCCACAGTTTCAATTGAAACTGTGGCCTTTGGGCCGCGAGGGTTGCCGCACTGCGTGGTGCAGTCGCCGTCGATCGACCGCCTTGGTCAGGCCAACAACGCCGTGCTTCGCTGCGACGTAAGCCGAAACGCTGCCCATGCCGGCCACGCCGAGGTTCGATGCGTTGTTGACGATCGCCCCGCCACCCGACGCGAGGATCGCCGGAACCTGGTATTTCCTACCGTAGAACACGCCGCTCAGGTTGAGGTCGATCTCCGCGCCCCAGCGCCACGACCCCGCTAGGTCGACGCGCACCGCACGATCCGGTACACCGTCGAGCCCCCGAGAAGGTGCAGGGCTCCAAGGTCGTGCACGGGCTGCGCGGCTACTACGACGACATGGACGCGATCACCAGCTTCCACCCGTTCTACATGCTGCCGCTGTGCAACACCGTCCGCGGGACACGCATTGCGGCGCAGCCCGCGCGCCCGGCGCGAACGCCACCCTGATGACGATGTACTCGCTCTCGAAGTCCACACAGGACTCCATGCTCCGGCGTTCGGCGGCTGGTCGCTGTCCGAGGCGATCCTGAGCGCGGGTAACGCCACCGCCGACAACCCCCGGCTGGGATTGCCCAGAACCGAACGGGATTCCCCCGGTCTGCCACGACGTCGCCTGATCAGCGGGTTTCGGGGGGCCTCGGACGTCTCTTGGAGGTTCCGCGTCCCTTGTCGTGAACGTCCGAGTCCGATCACTATCAAGCGATCTTTATCCGATACAGTGCGTTTGCGTCAGGGGGACACGCGCGTGTGCCTGCGGGCGGGGCAGCGCGTCCGCGGCGTGCCGAGCGGCCTGTCCCTTAGCGGGCCAGAACCATGGAAAGTGCGTGGAAGTGACAACCCAGAACGAGCCTTCGGCACCCCCTGGAAAGCCGAGCCGACGCCGGTCCGAGCGGTCGAACAACTCCATCCGGTCGCGGCTGACCTGGGTAGTCGTCATTCCGTGGATCGTCGTCGGCATCCTCTGGGTCGTAGGGTGCGCCCTGTTCGCCTTCCCGGCCGTCTACACCCAGCAGGTCGCCTCCGGCGTCCGGCAGCTGTCGCTGCCCGCGATGGCCGCGCTGGAGGAGGTGAAGAAGGAACGCCTGCGCAGCCTGGAGGTCGTGAGCCAGCCGGGGCTGGGCATGACCGAACTGGTCGACCAGCAGGCCCGGACCGACCGCGCGATCGGTGAGATGAACGCTGTAGCCGGCGGGCTGCTCGAGTCGGCGCCGGACGAGATCCGGCGACCGATGGCCGACCTGACCGGCTACTTCGGTCGGATGAGCGACATCCGCTCGAAGGTCGCCGCCAAACAGGCCACGGTCGAAGAGATCGACGACTTCTACAACGGCCTGTTCGACACCGCCACGTACCTGGCCGACATACAGGCGCGGATCGTCCCCGACCCGGAGACGCTGCAAGGCGCGCTCACCGCGGCAGACCTCTTCCGGGCCACGGACATGTTCTCCCGCGAGGCGTCGCTGGTCGGTACCGCGCTGAGCAACGGCCAGATGACCCCCGAGCAGCACCGGCAGATCGTCCGCTACATCGACGCGCTCCACACCACGATGGAACAGAGCGCCTCGACCCTGCTGCCGAACGTCCGCGTGCGGTACGAGCAGCTGCTGGCCAGCTCCGCCTGGCAGGAGTTGATCGCTGCCGAGAACCGCATCATCGCCACCCCCGGCTTCAGCAAGAGCCAGGCGCCGGTGAAGCTCGAAGACTGGCGCCGGATCACCAACGAGGTCGGCACCGACATGTCCGGACTGGTGTACACCCAGGCGGACGACGTCTCCGCCGCAGGCGTGGACAACGGAAACAGTCCGCTGTGGACGGTCCTGTGGGGCGGGCTGGGCGCCTTGGCGGTCGCGATCGTGTCGTTCATCTTCTCCCGCCGCGTCTACCGCACGGTCGTCGACGAGGCGCTGCTGACCCGGCTCCAGGGCCTGCGCACCGAATCGCTGGAAATGGCCCAGAAGCTGCCGGACGTCGTGCGTAGGCTGCGCAACGGCGAGCCCGTCGACGTGCAGACCGAGATGGTGGCGCTGGAACACTACGGCCACGACGAGGTCGGCCAGGTGGCGCAAGCGATCCGGCTGTTCCAGCAGGAAGCGGTGGAGGCGGCCGTCGGCGAGACCCGGGCCCGGCAGGGTGCGCGCGTGGTGTTCGTCGGCATGGCGCACCGGATCCAGCGGCTGCTGCGGCACATGCACGGCACCATCGACCAGTTGGAGCGCAACGAGGAGAACTCCGCGCAGCTGGCCAAGCTGTTCGACCTGGACAACTCGACCACCCGCGCCCGGCGCACGGTGGAGAACCTGCTGGTGCTCGGTGACCAGCAGCCGGGCCGGCGGTGGAGCCGCCCGGTCGCGCTGATGGACGTGCTGCGCTCGTCGGTCTCGGAGATCGACCAGTACTCGCGCGTGGTCATCGGGCACGTCCCGGAGGTGATGGTCAGCGGTGCCGCCGTCGGCGACGCGATCCACCTGATCTCCGAACTGATCGACAACGCGACCGCGTTCTCCCCGCCGACGACCCAGGTGCACGTGGACGCCACGGCGGTGGCGCGCGGCATCGCCATCGACATTGCCGACCAGGGTCTGGGCATGGACGCGGCGACTCGCGACCACGCGAACTCGATGATGTCCGAGCCGCCGGAGTTCGACCGGCTGGTGCTGGAGAACAACAAGGCGGAACAGCTGGGCCTGTTCACCGCCGCGCGGCTGGCGCACCGCCGCGACATCACCGTGAAGTTCGGCGTTTCCGCTTACGGCGGAACCCGCGCCACCGTGCTGCTGCCGGACCGCATCCTGGACGCGGACACCGCGCTGAGCACCAGCAACGGCAGCGGCGGGCTGCCCGGCTTGCCGACCGGGCGCGGAGCGGAAAGTGGTGCCAAACACCAACTCGAAGCACCAGCGGAGGTGCCGCAGCCGCGGGAATTGGGCTGGAATGGGGTCATGACCGACCAGCCCACCCCGCCGGCACCGGAGCCGGTCGAAACGACTTACGAGTGGCCGAAGTCGGAAACTGCCCCGCAGGCCGACCCGCCCCGGTTCGAGCCTGCGCCGCAACCCGACCCGAACCCGGCACCGCTGCCGGAGTCCCCGGCGCAGCGGCGGCGGGCCGCGGGTGGACGTCCGGCGTTGCCCAAGCGCGTCCCGCAGACGCACCTCGCGGATGGCCTGCGCGACGACCCGGACCAGGAGGAGCAGGCTGTCATCGCATCCCCGACCCGGTTGGCGGGGTTCCGGCGGGCGTTCCGCGGCGGCTTCGACGACGCGCCCGACGACCGCTCGTAAACAGACCAGACAACAGAGCAAGTGGTGAGGTGGGCATGACCGATACAGCATCGAAACTGAGTTGGCTGCTGGACGACTTCGTGCAGGGCGTGCACGGTGCCGACCACGCCGTCGTGCTGTCCAACGACGGCCTGGTGATCGCCAAGTCCGCCGGCATGGACCGCGACTCCGCCGACAAGTTGGCGGCTGCTTCGTCGAGCATGCGCAGCATCGGCAAGGGCGTCAGCAAGGACTTCGACCGAGGACAAGTGGCGCAGACGCACGTCGAGATGGAGCGCGGATTCCTGTTCGTCTCCGCCGCCGGCAGCGGGGCCTGCTTGGCAGTGCTCAGCGCGTCGGAGACGGACATCGAGCTGGTCGCCTACGAGATGGGCCGACTGATCACCCGGGTCGGCAGCTTCCTGTCGGCCGCTCCGAGGGACGTGCGTGGCGTGGCGGCGGAAAGGACCTGAGCGTGGACGAGGCGTGGTACGACGATGAAGCGGGCCCGATAGTTCGCCCGTACACGATCACGCGTGGTCGCACTACCGGCAGGCACGCCCGGATCGACACGGCCAGCCAGATCATGACCGTCGAGCCCCAGCTGGAGACACCGCGGCTGGAACTGACCCCGGAGTACCGCTGGATCCTGGACGCCTGCGTGCGTCCGGTGTCGCTGGCGGAGCTGGCAGTCCTGATGCAACAGCCGTTGGGCGTGGTCCGAGTCCTGTGCAGCGACCTGCTCGACCACGGCGCCATCCTGGTGCGCTCGCCGCGTACCGAAGTCAGCCGAGAAATCCTGGAGCAGGTGTACCGTGGGCTTTGCCGACTTTAGCCCGGCCGAAGGCCGTTCCTCGCAGCACATACCCGTGCCGGGGCGGATCGATCCGGCCCACGAGTCCAATGCGGCGCCGATCCCCGTGAAACTGGTGATCGCGGGCGGTTTCGGCGTGGGGAAGACGACGCTCGTCCGTGCGGTCAGCGAGATTCCGCCGCTGACCACCGAGGAGGAGATGACCGTCGTCAGCGAGGGCGTGGACGACCTCACCGGCGTCGAGCGCAAGGCGACCACGACGGTCGCGCTGGATTTCGGGCGCATCACCATCTCCGAGAGGATCGTGCTGTACCTGTTCGGCGCGCCGGGCCAGAACCGGTTCTGGCCGCTGTGGAACGACCTCGCGCAGGGTGCGGCCGGTGCCGTGGTGCTGGTCGACACCCGGAAGTTGGAGGACGGGTTCGCTTCGATCGACTTCTTCGAGCGGCGTGACATCCCGTTCGTGGTGGCCGTGAACGTCTTCGACGATGCGCACCACTACGAGCCGGAAGAACTCCGCGAGGCGCTGACGATCCCGTCGGATGTGCCGATCGTGCTCTGCGACGCGCGGGACCGGGAACTCACCAAGAACACCCTGACGACCTTGGTCAGGCACGCCATCGAGATGCTACCGTCCACATCGGACGTTGCTTGATGGTGATCAGCCCACGATGGGTTCGGTTCGGCAGCGGAAGTGGCGGAGGACGGCGGGGGCGTGGGTCAGGCGGTAGCCGGGGACCTGTTCGGGGTTTTTGGCAATGCCGGCCAGGATCTCGGTGACGTACTCCAGTGGCTCCGGTCGTAGACGCGGCGGGGCAACGCCAGCCGAACCAGCTCGAACGGCGGCGCGACGACGAGTTCGTTGTTCTCGTCGAAGACGCCCATGAACAGGGAACCGCCGGAGCAGCGGATCCCGCCTTCCCGGTACAGGGCGCAACTTAGCGCCTGGTCGGGCAGTTCCTGCGGTTTCAGGTGCGGCAGCAGCGTCCCGGCGTTGACGTACACGGCGTTCAGCGCGGTCGGCCGCACCGTCTGCACCCCGGCGGCGTGGAGGCGTTCGGCGAGGAACGCGGCATCGTGCGATAGCCCGTCCTTCTTCAGGCTCGCGACCGCTCCGTCGGCGAGTTCGAAGGCCCGACGTGCCACGTCCCTCGGGCTCCAGTCCGGGTAGCCCGGTTCGCGTCGGGTGACCAGCCAGGCGTTTTCGGCGAACCGGGCGGCGTCCAGGATCAGCGGCACGCCGTGCTCGCGGGCCACCGCGCTGATCTCCGCCAGGTTGGACATGGACACCGGGTGGCCGCCGACGCCGTTGTTGGTGATGGTGACCAGGATCTGCCCGACCCGGTGGCCATCCGGGCCGTCGAGGACGCCTTTGACGGCGTCGACGTCGATGTTGCCCTTGAACGGCTCGTCACTGCTCAGATCGAAGGCCTCCGCGCTGGGCAGGTCCCGGGCCTCCGCGCCGAGCAGTTCCACGTCGGCCCGGGTGGTGTCGAAGTGCATGTTGCTGAGGCTGATCTGGCCCGGCTCGAGCAACGCGCCGAACAGCACCCGCTCGGCGGCGCGGCCCTGGTGCACCGGCAGGACGTGCTGGTAGGGGACCAGGTCGCGGACCGCGTCCTGGAACCGGTAGTACGACTCCGCCCCGGCGTACCGCTCGTCCGCCCGCTGCGACCAGGCCTGCTGGTCGACGGAGACCGCGCCGGTGCCGGAGTCGGACAGCAGGTCGATGCTGACCTTGTCGGCCCGGATGCTGAACGGGTTGTGGCCGGCGCGGTCGAGTTCGGCGATGCGTTCTTCACGCGTGGTGATGGGAATGGGGCGCACGACTGCGGCGACGAACGGCCGGAGATGCGGCATGTGGAGCTCGCCCAACGGTGGTGCGGTGACGGGGTTTCGCCGGGCAGCGGCCGGTGGCCGCACCCGGTGGTTCTCGGTGTGCTCAGTCTTGGTTGGGAGTTCCGCCGTACGCCTCGGACGAGACGTAGACCGAGGTTCCCGTTCTGTTCGGACTCAGCCGCAGTGACACGTGGGCGAGCAGTCCGGCGCGGGCGTCCAGCGGGCGGTCGGTGACCGCGCCGATGATGTCGTCGAGCATCGCGGGGTCGGCGGAGCGGCGCGCAGCCGGTCTAGCGCCAGGTCGTGACGGGGTGCCAGTGTCGCGACGAGGTTCTGGGCGGCCTTGTGGTTGGCCGCCCGGCTGGGGCGGGGTCGCCAGCGCCTCGGCGTGGATCCGCAGGTGCCGTGCTCCGTTGTCTTCGAACTGGACTGAGAATTCCAGCGGGGTTGCGTCGTCGGCGATGTCGGAGGGCCACCGCGGCGGTTCGGACAGCGGCCGTGATTCAACCGGTCCGAGGATCTCGTCGAGCAGTTGGACCGGCGTGGATTTATCGATGTCTATGACGTCGCAGAGATTCGCCAACTGTCTTTTTGCTAACTCGCCCAGCGTGGTATCGACAACCCGCAAGGAAACCCCGATCCATGTGATCCCCCAATTGGTGCTCGTAGCCGAGCGCGGGTCACCTTAATACGCACAATTCGGACCCGCCAGGTCCGCCGGAGTGATCTTAAGCATCGTTCTATTCGCATGGCGAGGGTAGTGCGATTACGAGGTGCGATGAGAACTCCTGGGCGCCTCGTCGAGATCTATTCGTGATGAAAAGATCTTCGCCATTTGAATTCGAAATGATACGGGGATCAATAGTCCTGTGGCATTTGTCACTCGCATCCATTCGAGCTTCATCTTGACTCAAGTGCTGCGCATGTCCACTCGAATCGGAATCCCGCCGGTCGGCGTCCGGGAAGCGGACGGTGGCGGTGGAACTGACGCCGCGCGTCGTTCGGGTCCTGGGCCAACGAAAGCGCCAGGTCGGCGTCACGGCCGGTGCTGGAACGTCTCCGGTAGACTTCGTCGGCCGGGGCGCAGAGTGGAAGCGAGAGTATCGATGGCACGTGATGGGGACCGCAGCGGTTTCTCCCGGGACGTGAGCAGGATCGATCCTTTCTGCTGGATCCCGGTGGCCCCGATGCTGCTCCTGGCTTTGGCGACCGTGCTGATGGGCGTGCCGCTGCTGGGGTTGCTGCTGCTGATCCTCGCGCTGGCGATCGTGGGTTTCGACATGTGGGTGAACAACCGCCGCAAGTCGTCGCAGCGCCGTCTGCGCCCCTCCGCCGTGAGCCGCCGCGTCGCGAACCCACCCGCCGTCCGGCGCGCCCGACTGCCTCGGCACGCGCGGCGGCCCCCCGCGACGGTGGCGCCCGAAACGGGGCGACCCGTGCCGTGAACCAGCCGCGTCGCAACCCCACCGGACAGGGAGCGCGCCCGCAACAGCGCCCCTCCGGGCATCCTGGTGCCCGCCGCTGACAGTCGCACCGCCGACGAGGTACAGGGTGCGGCGACTCCAGGTCGCGGCGATAAGCGCGCAGCGAGTTCGCCGCGAGCTTCCTGGCCTGCAGGTGCTCCGGGTACGGATGGTATAGGCAACCTCCGAACCTAGCCGCTCACGTGCGCCCTAATTCCCGCAGGTCGCACCCGCACATTCCGTTACCAAGCAATGATAATCCGTCTGCTCCTCGCCGACTTACACCCACGGAAAGCCGAGGAGAGGGACACGTGTTCGCACGTTTTTTATGGTCGCTTGATCAGGTGAAACACCCCGCAGGAAACCCGAAAACCACGATCCAGCACCGAAACCACCCACACGCCGAAGACGACAACCCACCCCACCAGACCGCCAGCAAGAACACCGTGTGCGGTTTCAAGCGCGATAGCCCCGAAAACCACGCACGGGCCCCCGTGGGCGTGATCATGTCGCTGACCGGCCCGGCTACGGCTCAACCCGAAACCGAACCACCACGTGATCCTGCCCGGCGTGCGCACGCAGATCTGGGGCTGCGAAGGGCTCTTCCCCGGTCCGACCATCATCTCCAGGCGCGGCCGGAAGACGATCGTGCGGCACCGCAACGAGCTGCCGGTACCGACGTCGTGCACCTCCACGGCGGGCGCACGTCACCAGAACACGACGGCTATCCCACAAATCTCGTGCTGCCGCACGGCTGGCGGCACGACGAACATCACGTCGGCGAGGTGCACCGATGTGATTGCGCGGCGCGCATCCTGCACGAACGCGGGACACGGCCCCTGACCAGATGAAACGCTGATTCATCAGAGCTTGATGTGGAGGCGTTGGCCCGCGTTGATCGTGCAGGTATCGGGGAAGCGGAGGACGGGGCCCGACTCGTCGGTGGTCGGGTGCATCTCGATGGGGGTGCCGTCGAGGGTTGCCCGAGGGACGCGGCTGGTGGCGTCGAGGCGGAGGGTTCGCAGCTTCAGGCGGCCGTGGTGGAGGTCGATCGTGCTGCTGCTTTCCGACTCCGCGCGGGTCTGGCGGTAGGTGCCCCAGCCCTCGGCCGTCGTGAACGCCGCCGCGAAGTTCTCGGGGCCGATCTTGGGAGCGAAGCCCAAATGGCCGCCGGGGCCGTGGTGTTCGAACCCTAGGGCGCTCAGGTAGGTGCCGAAGCTGGACATCGAGCGCGCGTAGTGGTCGCTGCATTCGATCTCGTTGTACGGGTTCCGGCGCAGCGGGCCGTAGCGGTCGTGCACGGAGCGGGCGACCGCTAGGCCCTCGTCGACCATGCCTTCGGCGATCAGGTGCGCCGCCACCTGGTACTCGATGCCGTGCCAGGCCTCGTTGAAGTAGCTCACCGACCAGTTGTCGCCGGCCTCGTCGCCGCCGCCGTTCGGCCAGGTGCACATCACCAGCGCGGGGACGTCCGCGTCGTAGAAGATCCGCCCGCCTTCGATCGGGCTGTTCTGCCGGTACTCCATCGGTCGCGGCACGAAGTTGTGCCGCCAGATGCTGCGCAGCGCCGACCGGGTCGGCTCGGGCGGCAGCACTCGGGGCAGCCCGAGCTGGGTGGCCCAGCTCGGGCCGAGCAGCTGGTCGGCGAAGCAGCCGCGGTTGGTGTTGACCGAGCCCGGGTGCGCGGGATCGAGTTCGTGCACGAAGTACTCGCCGTTGAACAGGTCTCGCACGATCACTTCGGTGCCGCTCGTCGCCAGCTCGGTGCAGCGCCGGGCGAACGCGTCGTCGCCGACCTCGCCGGCCATCGCCGCCCCGGCTCGCAGCGCCGCCAGGTACAGCCCGGAGAGCCAGCTGTTGCGGCCGAACCAGGTTGCGTCCTGGGTGTTCGGCTGCGCGCCGTCGAGGATTCCGTCCGGCTCCGCGTCGGAGGCGATCAGGTACTCGACCGCCTGCCGGGTTCGCGGCCAGACCCGTTGCAGCCACTGGGAATCCGGCGACATCTGGTGCTCGCGGTAGATCCGCAGGATCGTCCCGGCCTGCCCGTCGACCGCCGGGCTCCGGTCGGCTTCGCCGCGCATGCTCAGCTGCCCGGTCGCGGCGTGGAACCCGATCCCGAGGTCCACGCGTTCGCGGGTGTCCCGCTCCACGGTGGGGAACAGGCGGGCGAGCGCGTGCGCGTAGTGCCAGACGTGCGTGCAGGTCCCGGCGCAGCAGTAGGCGCCCTCCCAGCCGTAGAACCGGCCGTCGGCGAACCGGTAGCAGGTCGACGTCGACAGGATCGTGGTGTTGGTGGCGACCCGCTCCAGCAGCCAGTGCGGCAGCGTCGAATCCTCGTACCAGGTGCGCTGCCACGCCCGCGTTCCGTCGATCAGGCGCTCTTGCTCGCGAGCCAGGTGCGCGACGACGTCCTGCGCGCTGCCGAACCGGGCCGCGTAGTGCCGCAGCAGCTCTCGGCTGTGTTCGAGGAAGGACAGTCCCTCCCGGTCCGGCACGGGGAAGAACCAGGCCAGGACGAACCGGATCATCCGCTGCTCACCAGGAGCTAGCGTCATGCCTGCCCGAACCACTGCGGCGCTGCGTTCGGCCAGACCGTCCACTGTGGATGAGCCGGAGTTCGGCTCGAAGAGATCTTGCGGCGAATCCCAGGACGCCGCAGCCGGGAACACTTGCGCCCGGTCGGTGCCGAGCACGGCGAGGGCGGCGGTGCCATGATCCGGCAGCTCCGGTAGGGCGGGCCGCGCTGGGGCGTGATCGGTGAGCCGGAGCTGGTCGACCCCGACGTGCCCCCAGGGCCCGGTCTCGGCGTCGATGATCTCGACGACCGCGTCCTTGCCCTGCCACGGCCCCAGGTAGAGCACGCGGTCGGCCAGGTGGTCGCTGAACGAACCGGTGGCGGTGCCGACGACATCCCCGTCCACGACAACGTTGAGGCAGCACGTGCCCGGGTAGTTCCCGCCGCTGATACGGAACCTCAGGTAGTTGCGGTCGATCCGGAACGGCTCGCTGCGCAGTGTCCCGGTCGCGCGGTCCCTGGCGCCCGCGTCGTCGCCGGGCGCGCTCGCGTGCGAATCGACCATCCGCATCCCGAACGCCCCCGCCTCGCCCTGGTAGCGGGGCCGGTCGAGGGTGCGGACCGGGCCGATGCCGAACGCGTCCCCGGTGGCGGACCAGCCCGCGTAGTCGGGCTTCTCCCAGTCCTCCAGTACGAGGTCCGGGCGAGCCGGGTTGTCGGCGGCCCCTTCGGCGGCGGTGAACTGCACGCCGGCCGCGCCGTCGAGCGCGAACTCCTGGGAGCGCAGCCGGAGCGGGCGGGTGTGCCGGCTGGTCAGGCACACGGGGTTCGCCAGGAAACCGGCGATCGCCACGTCCACTGTGGCCGGTCCGGTGTTCGTCGCGGTGTAGTCGAGGAATACCGCCGGGTACGAGCTGTCGTCGATCTCGGTCGGGATGAACGGCGAGCACGCATCGAGCCTGACCTGCACCGGTTCCTGCGGATCGGCGTAGTCGACCGTCGCCGCCGGTGGCCGTCCCGCGAAGGTCGCGTCCGGGAAGCCCCGCGCGTCGAGCCAGCGGGTGCGCACGTCGTCGCCGTCGGTGACGCGCACCGCGAAGCCTTGCTCGACTGGGGAGCTCGGCAGCATCGGCCGGGTGAAGTGCAGATCGTTGATGTTGGCCGGGGCGGTCCGGTTGTCGACGTCCCAGAGCCAGAGCCGCCCGTCGCCGCCCAGGTGGAGCTGCCCGCAGCCGATGCCGCCGATCGGCAGCCCGACGTACTTCAGCTCCTCGCCGCGCAGCCGGCTCGGTTCGCCTCGGCCGGTCAGGTCTTCGCGTTCGGTTTCGGCGGACACCGCACACTCCTCATGGGCTACCGCGCGTGATCGGCGGACTTCGGGGAGAAACCAGCCAAGCCTAGGAATCCGCGGCGTCGCGGAGGGGCCAATCCCGCGTTGATCATCCGGTCGGACGAGGAGACCCGCGAGGAGTCAATCGACGACTGAGCCCAACCGTGCGAGCAGCTCGTCCAGCAACGGCAGCGAGGTCGCGTGGTTGAAGCGGATGAAGCCCCGTCCGGCCGTCGAACCGGGCGGGGCGCATCGCGTCCCGGCGTTGACCCGGACGCGAGCCTCGTGCAGCAGCACGTCCGCCGGGTCCGGGCCCAGCTCGCGAACGTCCAGCCAAGCCAGGAAACCGGCCTGGCCGCAGTGCAACCGGACCTGCGAGCGCTCATCCGCCCACACCTGCAGCCGGCGGCGCGTGCGGTCCAGGTAGCTGCGCACGGCTGTGAGCCAGCCGCCGTCGTCGCGCCACAGCGCGGTCGCGACGGCGAGACCGGGCACCGAGGCGCGCATCGCCTCGTACGGCGGAATGGTGTCGAGGACGTGCCTCGTCGATTCCTGGCAGGCCAGCACGGCAGATTTGAGGCCAGGCACGTTCCACGCCTTGGACGCGCTGGTCACCGCCACGGCGTGCGACGCGGCAAGCTCGCTGACCGCTGCGTAGGGGATGAACTCCTGGTCGCTCGCGCGCAGCGGGGCGTGGACCTCGTCGCTGATCACGAAAGCGCCGTGCCGGTCGGCGAGCTCGGCGATCGTCTGCAGCTCCTCACGCGACCACACCCGGCCGGTCGGATTGTGCGGGTGGCAGAGCAGCACCGCCCGCGCCCCGGCGGCGACCGCGTCGAAGTCGATCCGCCAGCCCTCTCCGGTGGGCAGCAGCGCGCATTCCCGGACCGGCCGGTCGAGGTGGGTGAGCAGGGCCAGGAACGGGGGATAGGTCGGGGTCAGCAGCACGACGCCGTCGCCGGGTACGGTCAGGCGGCGCAGCGCCGCGTCGAGCCCGGACATCACGTCGGCTACGGGAGTGAGCAGTGCGGGATCGACCCGCCAATCCTGTTCCCGCGCAGCCCAATCGGCGAACGCCGCCAGGTACTCGTCGGCCAGCGGGTAGCCGAAATCGGATCGCTCGACCAGTTCCAGCAGCACGTTCCGGGCAACCGCGCACAGCGGGTAGTCCATCTCGGCGACCCAGGCGGGCAGGACGTCGGGGGCGACCAAGGCCCACTTCTGCGAACGGCGGCGCCGCAGCTCGTCGGGGTTCAGGGCGTCGAACTCGGCGTGCAACTCCGCAACGGTCATTTCCACGATTGTGCAGCCACCCGGCTCGCCCAGCCACGATCGGCGAAATTCGTTGGCGGGATCCCGGGTACTCGTGGTTAGGTCCGGGGCATGTCCGACATCGTCGCTGCTGGGCACTTGCGCGCGTGGGTTCGGGAGGACTTCGACGTCGATCTCGTGGCTGTCGATCCGGTAGGGAACGGCGCCGACGTGGCCGCGGAAGTCTGGCGCGGGACTTCTGCCGTGGGGGAGCGGTACGCGGTCAAGTGGAGTGGTGGCGGCACGACGGCCGGGCTGGCGGTGTCGGCGTGGCTCGCCGAGCGCGGGGTGCCGGGGGTCGTCGGACCGGTGCGGACGCGTGGCAGCGGGTTGTGGAGCGAGCGCGCGGGGCGTCGGTTGTCCCTGGCGCCGTGGGCATCCGACGAGGGCGCGTTGAACGGCGGGATGACGGCAGAACACTGGGAGGCATATGGGGCGATGCTCGCGCAGGTGCACGCCGCGCTCGCGGCGGATGCGCCGAAGTCGCTGCCTCGCGAGGAACACACGCATGAGCGTTGGGCATCGGCCGTTCGCGTCCTCCACGGCGAGTGCACTTCCGACGATCTTCCGGCCGATGACCTGGTGCGCACCCTGACCTCGGAGTGGCGCGCTGCGGCGGATCGCATCGCGGCGCTGCTCGCGCAGGCCGACGCCCTGGGGCGGAAACTCCGCGCGCAGTACGCGCCCAACGTCGTCTGCCACGGCGATCCGCACCTGGGGAACCTGCTGCTGCGGGGGGCGGACGTGTTCCTGATCGACTGGGACGATGCGGTTCTCGCGCCGCGCGAACGGGATCTCCTGTTCGTGATCGGCGGGGTCCTGCTCCCGTTCGCGCCGGTCAGCCGGCAGGAACAGCAGTGGTTCTTCGCTGGTTACGGGCCGGTGGACATCGACCCGCACCGCCTGACCTATTACCGGTGCGTTCGAGCCCTGGAGGACCTCGCTGTCCCGGCCGCCCAGGTGCTGGAACTCCGCGAGCCGACGGCCGAGCGAGCAGAAGCGCTGTCCCTCTTCCGAGGCGTCGTGTCGTCCACCGGGCTCGCCGGTCTCGCACTCGCCTCGGCGCAGGCCGGCTGAACGGCGACTTCAACGGCGATCCCGCGCCAGCTGATCTTCCCGAGCGCGAAACCGCCTCGCCGATCGAGATCGTGCGGGCGGCCCGGTCCTCGGCGTGCGGCTCGTCCAGCCGCTGATCACGATGTCGGGCGGAACCGGTTCAGCGCGGTCGGGTCCGAGCCAGGCCGGAGTCAGCGGGCAAGCGCTCGTTTCGACTCCTGCGCATCCCTTCACCGGATGGCTGGCGAGAGCGGCGATCTCGCCTGGCGCGGTGGACGTGGTATGTACCTCGTCGGTCAGGCGGCGCCCTTGCTTCGTTTCGCGCCGTCGGCCGAGCGTGGCGGGAAGGTCTCGTCGCAGCGCCTCTCGACCCCGTCCCCATGCGGATACCGCACAGCCTGCCCGACGCCGAAACCCGTCGTCGACGCAGTTCTCACGGCAGCCGGCCGGAGGTGCGCAGCAGGTCGAGCAGTCGGTCGACGAACTCGGCTTGGGCAGGGTTGAGCTTCTCGCGGGCGGTTTCCGGGTCGCACCACAGGGCGCGGTCGACCTCCGGGAAGCTCTGGCGGCGGCCCGACTTCGGCGGCCATTCCATCTCGAACTCGTTGCTGCGCAGGGCGTTCTCGTCGAAGTCGCCCTCGACGGCCCAAGCCGTCACCAGTTTGCCGTTGCGCTGTTTCACCTCGCCGAGCCCCGAGTGCTCGCGGTCGGTCAACGGCATGCCGGTCTCCTCGGCGAACTCGCGGGTGGCCGCGGCCAGCGCGTCCTCGTCCGGCTCGTGCTCGCCCTTGGGGATGGACCACGCCCCGGCGTCCTTCTTCTTCCAGAACGGACCGCCCGGGTGTACGACGAGGACCTGCGGTGATCCGTCCTCGATCTTGAACAGCAGGATGCCGGCGCTTCGTTTGCTCACCCCACCAGTGTCGCGCACCCGGGCGGTACCGCAGCACGGTGTCCGAAGTGGATGGTCGCGCCGGACGCGTGGTTCCGGTCCGTCGGCGAGCCGCTCTGGCGGAATTCGTGAAACCGGTCGATGCTGGCAGCGTGGAACGGGTCGTGCTGCACGTGGATCTCGATCAGTTCATTGTCGCGGTCGAGCTGCTGCGACATCCCGAGCTGCGGGGACGGCCGGTGCTCGTCGGCGGGTCCGGCAACCCGAAGGAGCGCGGCGTGGTGGCCGGGGCGTCCTACGAGGCCCGGGAGTTCGGGGTCCGCTCCGGGACACCGCTGCGCACTGCGGCAGCCCGTTGCCCGGAGGCGGTGTTCCTGCCCGCCGACCGCGAGACCTACCTCGCCGCGTCCGCCGACGTGATGGCGGCGTTGCGGGAGGTCGGCGGCATCCTGGAGGTCGCGGGGTGGGACGAGGCGTTCATGCTGGTCGACACCGAGGGCGCCGAGTTCACCGCGCGATCGGTGCAGCGGCACGTGCGGGAACGCACCGCCCTGGCGTGCTCGGTGGGCATCGGCGACAACAAGCTCCGCGCGAAACTGGCCTCCGGGATGGCCAAACCCGCCGGGGTGTTCCGGCTGGACATGTCCAACTGGGTCGAGGTGATGGCGTCGCGGCCGACGGACGCGTTGTGGGGTGTCGGGGCGAAGACGGCGAAGAAACTCGCGGCGCGCGGCATCGCCACCGTCGGTGACCTGGCGCGGACCGCGATGGCCGACCTCGCGGGCGAATTCGGCCCCAACATCGGGCCCTGGCTGGTCGCGCTCGCGCACGGCTACGACTCGACGCCGGTCACCGACGAGCCCTACCAGGCGCGCTCGCACGGCCGTGAGGTCACCTTCCAGAAGGACCTCCGAGACGAAGCCGAGATGCGCTCGGAGATCACCCGCCTGTCGCGGGTCGTCGCCGATGACCTGGCCGTTGAGGACGCCCTGGCCCGCCGGGTCGTGGTGAAGGTGCGCGATTCCCGCTTCGCCACCCACACCCACGGAGTGTCGCTCCCGGCTCCCACCCGCGAAGCCGACGCCATCGAGCGCGCCGCCCAGACCGCACTCGGCTGGTTCCCGCTGGACCGCCCGGTCCGCCTGCTCGGCGTCCGCGCCGAGATCGCGCGCGCGGCAAGCTGAAGCGAACGGCCTGTTCGCCTCGCTAGGCGGCACGAACGGATGCTCCTATAGATGTCAAGCGGCGGGTGCAAGGTCGTTTTGGGTGACTTGTGTGGTGGTCAGGGCGTGGTAGACCTCGCGGGCGACGAATCGTTTGAGGCAGCGCATGATCTCTTTCTTCGAGAGTCCTTCCTTGGTGCGGCGTTGGACGTAGGCGCGGGTGCGTTCGTCGTGGCGCATGCGGACCAGGACGATGGTGTGCAGGGCGTTGTTGGCGGCGCGGTCGCCGCCGCGGTTGAGGCGGTGGCGGTGGGTGCGGCCGGAGGACGCGGGGATCGGTGCGGCCGCGGTCAGGTGCGCGAACGCTGCTTCGGAGCGCATGCGTTCGGGGTTGTCCCCGGCGGAGGTCAGCAGCTGGCCGGCGGTTTCGGGGCCGACGCCGAACAGCTCCAGCAGT
>NZ_GL877879.1:1145139-1281493 GCF_000194155.1 Saccharopolyspora spinosa NRRL 18395 | reverse complement strand
GTCAGTCCGTTCGAGGGTCAGACCCACCAGCGGCGTCACTACACACATCATCACTGTCCGTTCGCTTCAGACCTCTCGGGCGCGGTCGGTGAGGGCCTTGTTCAGCAGCGGGGCTACGCGGTAGTCGACGAGGCTGCGCATCGCCAGCGCGAAGTTGGTGCGCTCCACGCCCGGCGTCGCCAGGACCTGGCCGGCGATCCGGTAGAGGTCGTCGGCGTCGACCGCGACCACCCGGACGAGCAGGTCGGTCGCGCCGGTGAGGCCGAAGACCTCGACGACCTCCGGGATCTCGGCCATCGACTCGGTGAGCTCGCCGAGCATCTGCTGGGTGACCTGCACGGTGATGAACGCGGTCAGCGGATATCCGAGCGCGGCCGGGTCGATGCGTCGCTCGAACGACCTGAGCCTGCGCTCCAGCTTGGTGAGCCGGGCCTGCACGGTGTTGCGTGACAGCCCGACGCGTTCGGCGAGCGCGACCACTGTCGCGCGCGGCTCGTCCTGCAGCGCCAGCAGCAGTCGGATGTCCATCTCGTCGAGCGTGTCAACGCTGGGCACAATGCTCACCTCCGCCCGCCTGCACCGACCCCTGCCGGTGCAGAATGCACAAAATCTAGTTCGGAACTTGTGCAGAGATTGTGCTCTTGCTGTTCTGCTGAAAGCAATGTGGCAACTTTTCCGAGGAGGCGCGATGACCAGCGCGGCATCGGCCAAAGCAACAGTCGAACCCCTGTTCGAGGTTGAGCAGCGCGTGCTGTGGCTGTCGGCCGCGATCATCGACCACGCCAACCGGGTGCGGCCGAACCCCTCGGGGCTCAAGGTCGGCGGGCACCAGGCGTCCTGCGCGTCGATGGTGTCGATCATGACCTCGCTGTACTTCGAGCACCTGACCGCGGCGGACCGGGTCTCGGTGAAGCCGCACGCGTCGCCGGTGCTGCACGCGATCAACTACCTGCTGGGCGAGCTCGACGAGTCGCACCTGACCACGTTGCGCGAGTTCGGCGGCCTGCAGAGCTACCCGAGCCGCACCAAGGACCCCGACCCGGCGGATTACTCGACCGGCTCGGTGGGGCTAGGCGCGACCGCGCCGATCTGGGGCGCGGTGGCCCGCCGCTACGTCGACAGCCACGTCGGCGGCGCGGGCACGGGGCGGCAGTACTCGCTGCTGGGCGACGCCGAACTGGACGAGGGCGCCTGCTGGGAAGCGATCATGGACCCGACGGTGGCCGACCTCGGCGAGGTGGTCTGGATCGTCGACCTCAACCGGCAGTCGCTGGACCGGGTCGTGCCGAACATCGCGGCCAACCGGCTGCAGGGCATGTTCGCTGCCGCGGGCTGGCAGGTGCTCACGCTGAAGTACGGGCAGCTGCTGGAGGAGCTGTTCGCCAGGCCGGGCGGCGAGGCGCTGCGGGCGCGCATCGACGGCATGAGCAACCCGGAGTACCAGCGGCTGCTGCGCTGCACTCCGGAACAGCTGCGCGAGCGGCTCCCCGGCGCGGGCGGCGACGAGATCGCCCGCCTGCTGTCCGATGTGGACGATGAGACGCTCGCCGTGGCGATCCGCAACCTGGGCGGGCACGACCTGGCGGCGCTGGACGGCGCGTTCCGGGCCATCGACGACACCCGGCCGACCGTCATCTTCGCCTACACCATCAAGGGATACGGCCTGGCCAGCGAGGGCCACCCGCAGAACCACGGTTCGCTGATGAGCGCCGAACAGATGCGACAGCTCGCCGACAACGTCGGCGCCGACCTGGACGACCCGTGGTACCGCTTCGCGGCCGACAGCCCGGCGGGGCAGCGGTGCGCCGAGGCCGCTTCGCGCCTGCGCCGACGCGAGCGCCCGCAGATGGCGCCGCCGGAGCTGCCGGTGGACATCGGGCGGACGCCGACCGGCACCACGACCACGCAGGCCGCGCTTGGCCGCGCGCTGCTGGACCTGACGCGCGGCGCGCCGGAGGCGGCGCGGCGGATCGTGACGCTGGCACCCGACGTCAGTTCGTCGACGAACCTCGGCGGCTGGCTGAACAAGGTGGGCGTGTGGTCGCCGACCGAGCGGGTGGACTGGTTCGCCGACGACGCGGAGACGATCCTGCACTGGCGGGAACGCCCCGCCGGGCAGCACATCGAACTCGGCATCGCCGAGACGAACCTGGTGAGCCTGCTCGGCGAACTCGGCGCGACCTGGAGCCGGTGGGGGCAACCGCTGCTGCCGATCGGCGTGGTCTACGACTGCTTCGTCGGGCGCGCGCTGGAACCGTGGTCGTTCGGGATGTACGCGGGCGGGCAGTCGATCCTGGTGGGCACGCCCTCGGGGGTGAGCCTGGCACCGGAGGGCGGCGCACACCAGTCCGTGATCACCCCGTCGATCGGCCTGGAACAGCCGGGCCTGACCAGCTACGAGCCGGCGTTCGCCATCGACGTGGAATGGTGCCTGCTGGCCGGGCTGTCCCGCCTCGGCCGACCCGACGGCGGCTCCGCCTACCTGCGCCTGTCGACCCGGCCGGTTGACCAGGCCCTGGCGGACGTTCCCACCGACCCGGCCGCCCGGGAACGCCGTCGCCGCCAGGTGATCGGCGGCGCGTACGCGCTGCGCAGGCACGCGGAGCCGAAGGTGACGTTGGCTGCGATGGGCGCTTCGGTGCCCGAAGCGCTCGCGGCTGCCGAGCGGCTCGAAGCGCAAGGCGTCGGCGCGGACGTGGTGTGTGTGACCAGTCCCGGCCTGCTGTTCGAGGCATTGCGGGCGCGGCAGGGCGCCGGCGGATCGGCGGGAATCCTGAACCAGGTCTTCCCGGCGCACCGGGCGACCCCGCTGGTGACCGTCCTAGATGGACACCCGCACACGCTGGCGTTCCTGGCGGGCATCAACCAGGTCCGAGCCGCCCACCTCGGCGTCACGAACTTCGGCCAGTCGGGCTCCCTGGAAGACGTCTACCACTACCACGGCCTGGATACCGACACCATCGTCCGCACCGCTCTCGACATCACCGACCACGCCTGATCCCGGTTTCCGCCAGCCAGGTACCGATCGCGCTGTTGGCCGCTGCAGGGCGTGTTTCGGAATGTGCTGGTTGAAGCGAACGGACCGGGGGTGAACAGTCCGTTCGCTTCACCGCATTTGGCGAGGCGGATCTGGCTCCCGTCGGGGCGGCCGCTGGAAACGGCGTCAGGTGTCGAATCCTGCGGCGATGGTCAGGAAGATCTCCGTGCAGTGGTCGATGAGCCTGGACTCGTCGAGTCCGAGTTGCGGGCTGTCGGTGATGCCGTAGAGGTCCTGCGCTTGCCCGCCCAGCAGCGCGGCGAACGGCCTGGAGGAATCCAGCCGGCGCTGCGCCAGCAGCGGGCTGGTCAGCTGGATCGAGAACAGCTTGCGGTCATCGCCCTGCGCCCCGCCGTAGACCCGTCCTTATCTGGAAACGTCCGCGTGCAGAAGTGACCTCGGTGCGGAGGGTGGTGGACTGTGTCAGTTTCGGCGGCAAAGTCCAGGCGGATCGACGATGCGGTGGTCGGCGCGGCCTGCTGGCGCAACGCGAACGTGATCATGCAGCTCGCCCGGCCCGGGGTGGGCTACGGCGTGGTGGAGAGCCGGGTCGAGAGCGGCTTGCACGGCTGCCGCGCCGGTGCTGCGCCGGTTCTCGTTCAGCCTCATCCTCTCGGGCTTGCGCCGCGGCATCAGGACTGGTCGCCCGTTGGTCTGACGTCGTAGGAAAGTCCGTTGTGGACGCTTGAGCGGCGCGGTGTTCGACCACGCGGCGCGATGTCCTGCCGGCCGTAGATCGCCAAATTGACCAGAGTCGAACCCGAGAGCTGCAGTCTGATCGAGGCCGAAAGCCCGTACCAGGTGGACTACGACGACCGCTCGTCGACCGCAACACCGAGCTGCTCGGCGCCGGGCGCATGCCGACCCGCTGAGTTCCGGCGAGCGAGTCGGGGCGGGCTGGACCACCCTGGTGCCGTGATGCGGACAGCACCGGGGAGGCGGGCATGAACGGTAGTCCAGTGATCGTGGGCGTCGACGGTTCGGCGGTTGCGCGGAACGCGGCCCGCTGGGCGGCGTGGGAGGCGGCGCGGCGCGGGGCCGATCTCCGGATCGTCTACGCGGACGCGACCGCCCGACCCGTGCTGGGCGAAACTGACCCGGCGCACGTCCGCGGCGAGGTCGCGCGCTGGCTGGACGCCGCCGTCGAGAGCGCGCGCGAGCAGGCGCCGGAGGTTTCCGTCGCAGCCGCATCCGTGCCGGGCACGGCGGAGAAGGTGCTGATCGCGGAGTCCGAGCGCACCGGGCTCCTGGTGGTGGGTGATCGCGGTTTCGGCGGCTTCACCGGCCTGCTTGCCGGTGCCGTCGCGGTGAAGGTGGCCGCGCACGCGCGCAGCGCGGTGGCGATCGTGCCGGATGTCGGTGAGCCGCTGCGCTTCCCGGTGACCGGCCCGGTCGTGGCCGGGGTGGACGACGCCGCGTCGGCAGAGCCCGTGCTGGAGCACGCCTTCGCGGTGGCCGCCTCCCGGGCTGTGCCGCTGCACGTCGTGCACACCTGGGAAGTGGTCGGGGTCGACCTCAAGTGGCTGCGTACCCGGCTGCCCGAGCAGGAGGTCAGCGAGAACGAGGAGCGGTATGTCGCCGAGGTCCTAGCGGGCTGGGGCGAGCGGTTCCCCGACGTCGAGGTGCTGCGGTTCGTCGGCCCCGGATCACCGACTGCGGAGCTGCTCGCCCGCGCGGCGGCTGCGCAGCTCGTGGTGGTGGGCGCGCGCGGCCGCGGCGGCGTCGCAGGTGCCCACCTGGGCTCGACCAGCCACAAGCTGATCCACCACTCGCCCTGCCCGGTCCTGGTCGTCCGCAACACCGTGCGCTGAAAATCCCTTTCGTCGCCGGACGTCACTGGGCGTCCGGCCGCCCGAATGCTGCGGCCAGTTCGCGCATCGCGGTGTCGAGCAGTTCGGTGAGTTCGGAATCGGTTCTGCCGAGCCACTGTTCGTAGGCGGCGATGGCGACGCCGAGCGTGGCGTGGGCGATGGCCTGCGGCGTGAGGGCGTCCTCGGGCTGGCCGAGGCGTTCGCCCGCGAATTCGGCGATGACCTGCCGCCAGGCCCGGAACCGCAGCGTCGAGTGGGCCTGCAAGGCGGGCACCCCGAGGATGAGCCGCATCCGGCGGCGGTGCGCCGGAATCTGCTCCGGGGCGACCCGGTTGAACTCGACCAGGCAGTGGCGGATCGCGTCCATCAGCGGGGTTTCCGGCGGCGCGGCGCGGAAGTCCGCGCGCATCCGGTCCAGTTCACGGTCGAAGTCGCCCCACGGGACGTCGTTCTTCGACGGGAAGTAGTGGAAGAACGTCCGCCGAGCGATGCCCGCCGCGCGGGCGATGTCGGCGACGGTGGTGTTCTCGAAGCCCTGTCCGTCGAAGAGTTCGAACGCGACCTGCTCCAGTTCGGCGGCGGTGGTCACCTTCCGTCGACCACCGGGGCGCCCGGCTGCGCCAATGGTGCTGTGCCCCAAAGGATGCATCTCCAGGTCTTCCAAAATGCACTCGGTGCAAATACGGTAGCCGAAGTGGCCAGGTCGGCCGACCCGGTTCGGCCCTCATCGACGAGGAGCATCGCATGCCTGACGAACAGCACGAGATGGGCACTGCCGCCGCGGAGCCGGCGGTCGAAGCGGACCTGCTGGTTGAAGAGGTCTCGATCGACGGGATGTGCGGGGTCTACTAGCGGTGGCCGGTGCAGTGGAATTCGACCCGAGTCGCGGTTACCGGCTGAACCCGCAGGTCGCGTTGCGCCCCGAGCCGTTCGGGGCGCTCGCGTACCACTTCGGCAACCGCAAGCTGTCGTTCCTGAAGGTCCCCGAGCTGGTGGACCTGGTGCGCGGGCTCGCCGAGCACGCCAGCGTCGAGGACGCCCTGCTGGACGTCCCGGCGGAGCGCCGGGCGCAGTTCCGGCGGGCGCTGTCCTCGCTGGCAGCCACGGACATGATCCGGCCCCGATGAGCGGTGGCGATTTCGCGTGAAATCGCGAGTCCGTACCTGACCCGAGCCGTCCGAACCAGTGGAGTCGAAGATGACTGCTGTGCGACCGGCGCCCGTGCCGTCGCTGGTGGAGCAGTTCAAGGGCGGGCTGGCCGCCCCGATCTGCTTGACCTGGGAGTGGACCTACGCCTGCAACCTGGCTTGTGAGCACTGCCTTTCGTCGTCCGGGCGGCGGGATTCGCGCGAGCTGAGCACGGCCGAGATGAAGGCCGTGATCGACGAGCTGCAGCGGATGCAGGTCTTCTACGTCAACGTCGGCGGCGGTGAGCCGACGGTGCGCCCGGACTTCTGGGAACTGCTGGACTACGCCATCGGGCACCAGGTGGGTGTGAAGTTCTCCACCAACGGGCTGCGCATCGACGCCGAGCGCGCCCGGCAGCTCGCGGCCACCGATTACGTGGACGTGCAGATCTCCCTGGACGGCGCGACGCGCGAGGTGAACGACGCCGTGCGCGGTCCAGGGTCGTTCGACATGGCGATGCGCGCGCTGGAGAACCTGTCGGCGGCGGGCATGCGGGACTTCAAGATCTCGGTGGTCATGACCCGGCAGAACGTTTCGCAACTGGACGATTTCAAGGCCATCGCGGACCTGTTCGGCGCGCAGCTGCGGATCACCCGGTTGCGCCCGTCGGGGCGCGGCGCGGACGTGTGGGACGAGCTGCATCCGACGGACGCGCAGCAGCGCGAGATCTACGCCTGGTTGGTCGAGCACGGCGAGCAGGTGCTCACCGGGGACTCGTTCTTCCACTTGAACGCCCTGGGGTCGACGCCGCTGCCGGGGTTGAACCTGTGCGGTGCCGGTCGGGTGGTGTGCCTGATCGACCCGGTGGGTGATGTGTACGCGTGCCCGTTCGCGATCCACGACGCGTTCAAGGCCGGAAACGTGCGCGATGTCGGCGGATTCGCGCGGGTGTGGCGGGAATCTGAGCTGTTCACCGAGCTGCGCCAGCCGCAGTCCGGCGGTGCGTGCCAGTCGTGCTCGGAGTTCGACGCGTGCCAGGGCGGCTGCATGGCGGCCAAGTTCTTCACCGGCCTGCCGCTGGACGGCCCCGATCCGGAGTGCGTGAAGGGGCACGGGCAGACCGCACTGTCCGTTGTGGACCGTTCGGGGTTGCCGAAGGCGTCGCAGGACCATTCCCGGTCGTCGCGGCGGCGGGTCGGGCTGGGCATGCCATCGGTGCCGGCCAAGCCGTGCGACTCCAGCCCGCTGGCGAGCCAGCCGTGAGACTGACCGACGGTGTCCGGCTGGGCGCGGTGCCAGCGCCGTCGCGGGTGCTGTTCGGGCCGCACGAGACGAATCTGGGCCGGGGCCGGGGCATTTCCGACCGGCACGTGGCCTACTACGCGGCGCGGGCGGCCGGCGGTGCAGGTGTGATCGTCACCGAGACCGCCAGCGTGCACGCCTCCGACTGGCCCTACGAGCGCGCACCGCTCGCCGCGGAGTGCGGCCAGGGGTGGGCAGCCGTCGCCGAGGCCTGCCGGCCGCACGGCGCGGTGGTGCTCGCCGGTCTCGGGCACTCCGGCTCGCAGGGAGCTTCGGCGTTCTTGCAGAGCGCGCTGTGGGCGCCTTCGCGGGTGCCGGACGTGGCCAGCCGCGAGATGCCGACAGAAATGGAGCAGGACGAGATCGACGAGCTCGTCGTGGGTTTCGCCGCCGAGGCGGAATCGGCCGTGCAGGCCGGGATGGACGGCGTCGAGATCGAGGCGGGCCAGTACTCGCTGCTCCGCCAGTTCCTGTCCGGTCTGACCAACCAGCGCGGCGACGCCTACGGCGAGGACAAAACACGGCTGTTGAGCGAGGTTCTGGCCGCTGTTCGCCGCGCGGTCGGTGACCGCGTGGTGGGGTTGCGGCTGTCCTGCGACGAACTCGCGCCCTGGGCGGGAATCACCCCGGAGCAGGCCGCCGGGATCGTCGAGGCCGTGCTGGACCGGATCGACTACCTCGTGGTGGTGCGCGGATCCGCGATGGGGACCTCGGCGACAAGGCCCGACCTGCACACCGAGCCGGGCTTCAACATCGACCTGTGCCGCCAGATCCGCGAGGTCGTGGGCGGGCGGGCGTTGGTGGTGCTGCAGGGCAGCGTCGTCGAGCACCAGCAGGCGCAGCAAGCGCTGGACGGCGGTGTCGCGGATCTGGTCGAGATGACCCGGGCGCAGATCGCCGACCCGAGGCTGGTCGAGCTGGTCCGCGCTGGCCATGCGGACCGGGTCCGGCCCTGCGTGCTGTGCAACCAGAAGTGCCGCGTCCGGGACAACCGCAACCCCATCGTCTCGTGCATCGGCGAGCCCTTCAGCGGGCACGAGGGCGAATGCGGCAGCGTGGCCGGGCCGCCACGGAACGTGCTGGTCGTCGGCGGTGGGCCTGCCGGGTTGGAAGCAGCGAGGGTGCTGGCCGAGGGCGGGCATGCCGTCGAGGTCGCCGAGCGCTCCGATCGGCTCGGCGGCACGGCGTCGCTGGCGGCGGAGGTCGGCGGGCGCGGTCGGCTGCGCTGGATCCTGGACTGGCTGGAGGCGGAGGTGCGCCGGCTCGGCGTGCGCGTCACGCTCGGCACCGAGATCACCGAAGCCGACCTGGACACCGACCGGGACGTGCTGGTCGCCACCGGATCGGTCCCCGGACCCCGCGCGTACGAGGTCCTCGGCGGCACGGTCGTCGACGTCGTGGACCTGCTCGGAGGATGTTCCCCGGCGGCTGGGCCGGTGGTGGTGTTCGACCCGGTCGGGGACGCGGTCGGGGTCGGGGTCGCCGAGCTGCTGGCCGGGCAGGGGTGGGAGACGGCGATCGTCACGCAGGACCAGGTCGTGGGCACGCAACTGGCCCTGACCGGCGACCTGGCCGATGCCAACGGGCGGTTGCAACGCGCCGGGGTGCGGCTGGCGAAGCGCTCGCTGCTGCGGGAGGTCCATCCCGATCACGTGGTCCTAGAGGACACCTTCACCGCCCAGCGCAGAACCCTGCCGTGCGCGACACTGATCCACTGCGGACATCGACTGCCGAACCCGCAGCTGGCGGAGTGGCCGCGGGCCGGGGACTGCGTGGCGCCCAGGACCATCCACGAGGCGATCCTGGAAGGACGCCGTGCGGCGCGCGACATCGCCGCGCTGGTCGGGGGAGGGGTGAGATGAGCCGCTACCTGTTCTCGCCGCTGCGGATCGGCCCGGTGACCGTGCGCAACCGCATCGTGTTCTCGGCGCACCTGACGAACTACGCCGAAGACGGCCTGCCCAGCGAGCAGCACGCCGCCTACTACGCGGCGCGCGCGGCCGGTGGTGCCGGCCTGGTGATCACCGAGGAACATTCGACGCACCCAACGGATTGGCCGTACGAGAAGCTGATCCACGGCTTCCAGCGGTCGGCAGTGCCCGGCTACCGCCGGATCACCGAAGCGGTACATGCCCACGGCGTCCCGATCTTCGCCCAGCTCAACCACAACGGCGGCCAAGCGTCCTCGATGTACTCCAGGCTGCCGGTGTGGGCCCCCTCCGCCGTGCCGGACCCGATGTTCCGCGAGGTGCCCAAGGCGATCGACGCCCGCGAGATCGCCGAGGTAGTGGCCGGGTACGGCACCGTCGCCGGGCACTGCGCGGAGGGCGGATTCGACGGCGTCGAGCTGCAGTGCTCGCACTCGTCGATCGTGCGCGGTTTCCTCTCCCCGGCGACGAACAAGCGCACCGACGCCTACGGCGGAACGCTGGTCAACCGCACACGAATCCTGCTGGAGATCATCGACGCGGTGCGTGAGGCGCTCGGTCCCGACCGGGCGCTGGGCGTGCGACTGTGCGGCGACGAGCTGATCGAGGGTGGCACCACCATCGACGAGGCGGTCGAGGTCGCGCGCACGGTAGAGGCCACCGGCAAGGTCGACTACATCAACACCTCCATCGGCGTGGCCACCTCGACGCTCTACATGATCGAGGCGTCGATGGCGATCCCGCCGGGCTACGCGCTGTTCATCTCCAACGCCATCCGCCGCGCCGTGCGGCTGCCCGTGGTGGGCGTCGGGCGGATCAAGGACCCGCTGCAGGCCGAGCGCGCGCTCGAAGAGGGCCACTGCGACCTGATCGGCGTCGTGCGCGGCCAGATCGCGGACCCGGACTTCGCGGCCAAGGCCCGCTCCGGGAACGCGGGCGACATCCGGACGTGCCTGTCCTGCAACCAGGAATGCGTCGGGCGGATGGGCCTGAACCGCTGGCTCGGCTGCATCGAGAACCCGCGGACCGGCAAGGAATCCTTGGCGCTGCCGATACCCCGGGCGCGCAAGCGGGTGCTCGTCGTCGGGGGCGGGCCGGCTGGCCTGCAAGCCGCGTCGACTGCGGCCGAGCGGGGCCACCACGTGACGCTGTTCGAGCGGGAACAGGCGACCGGCGGGCAGGTCGCCGTCGCAGCGACGGTGCCCAGCCGCGCCGAATTCCTCGACGTGGTCCGGAACCTGCGCGCGGAATGCGCGCGATACGGCGTGGACGTCAAGACCGGTGTCGCGGCGACGGCGGAGATGCTTCGCGACGAGCACCCGGACGTGGTCGTGCTCGCGACCGGGGCCCGGCCGCAGCCGGTGCACTGGGCCGGCGGCCTCGACCGGATCGTCGACGTCCGCGATGTCCTGGAACGCCGCGCGACCCCGGCGGGCGACGTGCTGGTCGTCGACGACCTGGGGTTCCACCAGGCGGCTTCGGTCGCCGAGCTGCTGGCCGACCGCGGCTGCCGGGTCCAGATCTCCACGCCGGGCATGGTGGTCTGCCAGGACCTCGGCGTGACCCTGGACCTCGAGACCTTCAACGTCCGCGCACAGGCGAAAGGCATCGAGCAGCGCACCGACGAGGTCGTGATGTCGGCATCGGCCGAGCCGGACGGCGTCGCGCTGCAAATCCTCAAGCACACCACCGGGGAGATGACCGAGGCCCGCTTCGACTGGGTCGTGTGCGCGGCGCACCAGACCCCGGACGACGCCCTGTGGCACGAGTTGAAGGAAGCCCCGTTCCCGGTGCACCGGGTCGGCGACTGCGTCACGCCGCGCCGCGCGCACGCCGCAGTCGTCGAAGGACATCGAGTGGCGGTGGGCCTGTGAACGGACTGCCGGAGATGCTCGCGGTCGTGATCGTCCGCGACGGAACGCTGCCCGGCGGCGCCGACGAAGCGGCGGCCGAATGCGACGGCGCGGTCCTCGTGGCCGGAACCGGAACACCAGAGGCGGCTAACGCTTTCACGGCGGCGCAGCGCATTTGGACGGCCGAGGTGCCGAGGACCGCGCCCGGCGCGCTGGCCGCAGCGCTGGCGCCGCTGCTCGCAGCGGTCGACGTCGCGGTGCTACCAGCCTCGCCGGACGGCCGCGACATCGCCGCCCGCCTTGCCTTCCAGAGCGAACGACCGCTGTTCGCCGGCGCGACCCGGTGCACCCCGAAGCACGTCGATCTGTCCAGACTGGACGATTCGCTGGAAGTCCGGGTCGCCCTCGACGAACCGGCCGTGGTCACCCTCATCCCGGGCGTGCGCGGCACGCCGCGGCCGGTGGCGGCCCCGGATCCGGTCGAGCTGACCATCACCCTGCCTGACGTGCTCGACGCCGAGGTCGTCGAAATCCTCGAGCCGGAGCCCGAAACCGTCGAACTTGCCGAGGCCAAGCGGATCCTCGGCGGCGGAGCCGGGCTGGTGCGACCGGGCGAGGACGGCGCGGCGGTGATGCGCACCCTGACCGAGGTGGCCGCCGCGCTCGGAGCCTCCGCCGGCGCGACCCGGGTGATCACCGACGCGGGCTGGTCCAGGCACGATCGCCAGATCGGCACCACTGGCGTCGTCGTCGACCCCGACCTCTACGTCGCCTTCGGCGTCTCCGGAGCGACGCAGCACGTCGGCGGCCTGGGCCGACCGGCGCACGTGGTCAGCGTGAACACCGACCCGTCGTGCCCGATGACCGCGATGGCCGACCTGGGCATCGTCGCCGACGCGCCCGAAGTCCTGCGCGAACTGGCGCGCCGACTGAACGGAGCCGCCGATGGCTGAACAGTCCAGTGCGGACGCCGTGGTGGTCGGGGCGGGCCCGGCCGGTTCCGCCGCGGCGTTGGAGCTGGCCCGGGCGGGGCGCAGCGTGATCCTCCTGGAACGCGGCCCGTTCCCCGGCGCGAAGAACGTCTACGGCGGGGTGCTCGACGAAGTCCTTCCCGGCTGGTGGGAAGACGTGCCGGTCCAGCGGTGGGTCACCCGCCGCAGCACCATGATGATGACCCCCACCCAAGCCCTCACCGTCGACTTCCGCACGCAGGACTGGGGGAGCGCGCCATACAACGGCATGACGACCTACCGCGCGGACTTCGACACTTGGCTGGCGGGCAAAGCAGTGGACGCCGGTGCGCAGCTGGTGACCTCCACCGTCGCCACCGAGCTGCTGCGCGACCCCTCCGGACGCGTGGTCGGCGTCCGCACCGACCGCCCCGACGGCGACATCCGGGCGCAATTCGTGGTCGCCTGCGACGGCGTCAACTCGTTCCTGGCGAAGCAAGCCGGGCTGCTCCCGCGAACGAACCCCGAACACCAAACGCTCGGCGTGAAAGAAACCCTTTCCCTGCCGAGGAGAACGATCGAAGAGCGCTTCGGGCTCAACGGAGACGACGGCGCGGACTTCGAAATCGTCGGCTGCACCGGAGAAATCCCCGGCGGCGGCTTCCTCTACACCAACCGCGACACCGTCAGCGTTGGCGTGGTGCTGTCGCTCACCGGCCTGGCCAAGTCCGGCCGACGCCCCGAGGAAGTCCTCGCGGACCTCAAAGCCCACCCGGCGATCGCGCCCTACCTGCGCGGCGCCGAGCTGAAGGAGTACTCCGCACACCTGATCCCGGAGGGCGGCTACCGCAGCATGCCGCCGCTCACCGCGGACGGCCTGCTGGTCGCCGGGGACGCCGCCGCGATGTGCCTGGCGGCGGGAATCTGGCTGGAGGGCGTCAACTTCGCCATCGGCTCCGGCCTAGCCGCGGGCCGGACCGCCGCCGAAGCCATCGCCGCGGGTGACCCCACCCGGCTGGCCGGTTACCGCAAGCGGCTGGCGGACAACTTCGTGCTGACCGACCACAAAAACCTGCAGGGCGCCCCACACCTGGTCCTCTCCGACCGGGTCCAGCGGCAGTACCCGCGGCTGCTGTGCGACTTCGCCCAGGAGGTCTTCACCGTCCGCAATCCGAAACCAAAACCCGGGCTCGGCAAGCTGTTCCGCCGAACCGCCGCCCGGCACGGCGTCCGGCTGCGACAACTCGCCGCCGACGCCTGGGCCGGCTTCCGGGTCTTCGGCTGAAGGACTGTTTCGAATGTGGTTCGCGCAGCGGTGCGGGTGGCGGGACGGCAGAGGCCGTCTCACCCCGGGATCCCAGACTTCTGTATGTCCAACACGCGGCGCTGGGGTTGTCCGCGTGAGACGACCACTGAGAACCAGCAGCGGTGCAAGTTGAGTCCACACCGCAAGCGGCTACCGCCACTTATGAAGCAGTCCCCAGGAGTGAACATGCACCAGTACCCCGAAGTGTCGTTCGACGACCGGATGGGCACCGTCGACTTCCAGGTCGGCGACCGCCCGCACATCACCGTGGACGCCGAGATCTGCCGGTCCTGCACCACGAAGGAATGCGTCCACGCCTGCCCGGCGAAGCTGTTCGTGCCCACCGGCGACGGCGGGATCCTGTTCAACTACGAGCAGTGCTTCGAATGCGGCACCTGCTACCAGATCTGCAACAAGGCCGGCGCCATCACCTGGACCTACCCGGATGGCGGGCACGGCGTCGTATTCCGGAGGGGCTGACATGGGACCGCAGATCGTCGTGGCGCTGAGCTGGTCCTGGCGGCGGGTCCGGGTGGACCCGCTCACCGGCGCCCTCGAAGCGGAGGACCGGGACCGGGGCGGCAACGCCGCCGAACTGGCAGCGCTGGAACACGGCCTCCGGCTCGCCGGGAAACTCGACGGCCGGGTGGCGGCGGTGACCGTCGGACCGGTGGCGGCCGAGGAAATCCTGCGCACCGCACTGGCGGCCGGCGCGCACGAGGCGATCCGCGTCGAGCGGGACGACCAGCTGGCGCCCGGCGCGCTGGTGCGCAACGGTGCCGACACGGCCAAGGCGATCGCATCCGCGATCCGCGAACCGGATCTCGTGCTGTGCGGGGACAGATCGGCCGATGGCGGAACCGGAGCGACGCCCGCATTCCTCGCGGCCCGGCTCGGCGCAGCGCAGGCGCTCGGCGTCGTGAAGCTCGAATGCGACGGCGGGTCGCTGCTCGCACACCGAAGGCTCGACGGCGGCAGCCGGGAGGTGCTGCGGCTGCCCAAGCCCGCGGTCGTGTCGGTCGAAGCCGCCGGAACGCGCCTGCGCCGTGCGAGCCTGCCGGCGGTGCTTTCGGCGCAGAAGGCGGCTATCGAAACGATCCCCGGCGAGCCCACGCGGCCACCCCACGTGGTCGCTGCCCGTGCGTTCCGCCCACGCGCGCGGGAGTTCCCCGCCCCGGCCGGAACGACGGCGCATGATCGTATGCTCGAACTGACCGGGGCGCTGCAGGACCGCACACCACCGACCACCATCGGACCGCTGTCGGCTGCCGAAGCGGCCGACGAACTCCTGGCCTACTTGCGACGCTACGGCTACCTCACCGGTTCGAGCTGCGCTGCAGAAGAGGAGGCGGCCAAGTGAGCAGGGTCGCGATCGTGACGGGTGCGGCGCGCGGAATCGGCGCGGCGGTCGTGGAGCGCCTTGCGGCGGACGGCTGGCGCGTGGTCGCAGTCGACATCTGCGCGGACATCCCGGGCGCGACCTATCCGCTGGGCACCAGGGACCAGCTGGCGGCACTGGCGGAGAAGTGGCCGGTGTCGGTCCGCGACGTCGTCGCCGACGTCCGCGACGAAGCCGCGATCAGGCAGGCGGTCGCGGTGGCGGAGACCGAGTTCGGTGGCCTCGACGCGGCTGTCGCCGCCGCTGCGGTCATGGCAGGCGGGCAGCCGCTGTGGGAAACGTCGAACGACGAGTGGGACGCCCTGTTCGACGTCGGTGTCAGGGGAGTGGCGAACCTGGCCCGCGCCGCCGTCCCGCTGCTGCTGCAACGACCGCAACCCCGCACCGGCCGGTTCGTGGCCCTGGCCTCGTCGGCGGCCCACCGCGGCCTCTACCACCTCGCCGGGTACAACGCGGCCAAGCACGCCGTGGTCGGCCTGATCCGCGGCCTCGCCACCGATCTCCGCGGCACCGGCATCACAGCAACCGCGGTATCGCCCGGCTCGACGCGGACGGACATGCTCACCGCCACCGCCGCCTACTACGACCTGCCGGACGTCGAGGAGTTCAGCCAGCACCAACTGGTCGAGCGCCTGCTGGAACCCGACGAAGTGGCGGCCGCGGTGTGCTGGCTGTGCAGCGAACAGGCCTCGGCCATCACGGGAACCGTCGTGCACGCCGACGGGGGATTCACGGCATGACCCTCCGCCTGGTGCCCGATCCAAGCCTTCGCCGCTGGGACGACGGGCGAACGCTGATGGGCGGATCGCCGTTCCGCGTGCTGCGGCTCAACGCCAAAGGCGCGGACATCGTCGGCGCCTGGATCGAGGGCGAGCCGGTGGTCGACAGCGCCGCTGGCCTGGCACAACGACTCGTCCGGGCGGGAATGATGCACCCGCGCTACGACGAGACCCACCACGGACCCAGCGACGTGACCGCGGTGATTCCGGTGCGGGACGGCGACCTGATCAGCCTGCTCGCGGCGCTCGACACGCCCGCCATCATCGTGGACGACGGCTCCCGGCAGCCGGTTCCGGCAGCGTCAGTGCGCCACGAGACCGCCAGAGGCCCGGCGGCGGCCCGCAATGCCGGGTGGCGGCTGGCCCGAACACCGCTCGTGGCGTTCCTGGACGCCGACACGGTCCCGACCCAGGGCTGGCTCGAACCCGTGCTCCGCCACTTCGAAGACCCAGCCGTCGCGGCCGTGGCACCGAGGGTCCGCAGCACGCCGGGGAACACGGCCCTCGCCCGCTACGAGAGCAGCCAGTCTCCGCTCGACCTGGGCGGTGAGCCGGGCCTGGTGCAACCCGGCAGCAGGATCAGCTACGTCCCGACTGCGGCGCTGGTGATCCGCGCCTCGGCGCTGCGCGAGCTGGACGGCTTCGACGAGGGGCTGCGCTTCGGCGAAGACGTCGATCTGATCTGGCGGTTGATCTCCCGAGGACAGCTGGTCCGCTACGAGCCGGAGTCAGTCGTCGAACACGCGCCGCGAAAGAGCTGGACCGCCCTGCTGCGCCAACGATTCGACTACGGCACTTCGGCAGGACCGCTGGCGAAGCGCCACGGCGACGCCGTCGCGCCGGTGCGGGCATCGCTTTGGAGCGCAGTGGCCTGGACGCTGATCGTCACGGGCCGAACAGGTGCCGGCCTAGCCGTGGTCGGCGCAGCAGCGGCCCTGCTGACCCGCAAGCTCGGCAAAACCGGAATCCCCGCCCGCGAGGCAATCCGCTTGGCGCTACAAGGAAATCTCGGTGCCGGACGCTACTTCGCCGACGCCATCGGAAGGGCCTGGGCACCGGTGGCCGTCCCGCTGCTGCTCCTCAACCGCCGCGGCCGGGCGGTGCTCGGACTCGTGGCGCTCAGGCACCTGCTGGACTGGACCCGCGAACGACCGCCACTGGGCCCAGCCCGCTGGTGCCTGGCGCGCATGGCAGACGACCTGGCCTACGGCTGCGGAGTCGCACGCGGCGTCCTCAAATCCAGAAGTCTCGCCCCACTGCTGCCCTTCCTGACCGACAGGGGCGGCCGCAGCAGCGTCGAGGTGTCGCGATGACGGCCCGCCTGGCAGACCTGACCTGGCCAGAGGTCGCGGAACTCGCGCCGCGAAGTCTCCTCGCGGTCCCGGTGGGCGCGACCGAACAACACGGCCCGCACCTGCCCTTCACGGTCGACACCGAGATCGCGGCGGAACTCTGCGACCGGCTGGCCCAGGAACGGCCCGCCCTGGTGGCGCCGCCGGTGACCTACGGCTCCAGCGGAGAGCACGCGGGCTTCCCTGGCACGCTGTCGATCGGCCAAGAAGCGGTAGCACACCTGCTGGTGGAACTCGTCCGCTCGGCGGACGCCTTCGCGGGAGTGGTGCTGGTGTCAGCCCACGGAGGCAACGCCGAACCGGTCCGTCGCACGATCGAAACCCTGCGAGCGGAAGGCCGCCGAGCGCTCGCCTGGGCACCAACGGGCCGCCCGGACGACACCCACGCGGGCCGCACCGAGACTGCGGCGATGCTGGCGATCCGACCCCACGCAGTGCGCCTCGACCGAGCGGAGCGAGGCAACACCACGCCACTGCCGAACCTGATGAGCACCCTCAGAGCCAACGGCGTGCGAGCGGCAACGGCCAACGGAGTCCTAGGCGACCCGACAGGCGCGACGCCGGAGGAGGGCACCCGGATCCTGACGGCCTGGACGAAGTCCCTCACGGCAGCCGTGGACGCCTGGACACGGCCTGACCAGGAAGAACGCCAGGTGGAGGGCCGCGATGATCGTCCATCCGGAGGTGCGGTAAGCTGACTGCACACCCCCAGGAGGGGTGAAAATCGAACAACGGGCTGTAGCGCAGCTTGGTAGCGCACTTGACTGGGGGTCAAGGGGTCGCAGGTTCAAATCCTGTCAGCCCGACGTTGGCGGAAGCCCGCTGACCGGCACGTAAGTGCAGGTCAGCGGGCTTTTTCGTGCCTGGGTGTGGATCTTGTGGTGATGGCGAATCAAGATCAAAAAGCCCGTCCAGGAGCGAATCAGGAGCGTGGCCGTCAAGTTTTTGACTAGATGTGCAAATGGGGTCACATTTCACGATCACGCTGTGTAGTAGTTGGTTAAGTTTCGGCAACAGATCCGAACTGCGGTGATGGGCGTTGAACGGCGGTGCGCTGGTTGGCGGCGGTTGTCGCGAGCCTGAACGCGGGTGCGAGTGGGTGTGTTCCGTTCGCGGTGGTGATGTGCGGAAGGGGGCAGTCGAGGGCTGTTGAGATTTGCAGCTGCACCTGCAAGCTCCCACAAGCGATCGGGTACCGGGTCCCGAAGGCGTGGATAGTTTTTGTGGTGGTCAAGTGTGGTTGGCAGGCGAACGATCACGGAGCGGTCGTTAGCAGGGGGACAGGAGAATCCGGATCTCATGGCCGTTGGCGTAGCCTCGGTGCGGTTGCGAAGACTCGAACCTAGCTAGCCTGGTCCAGAAGCCCACGCCGAACACCTGAAGAAGCCGAGAATTGCTGCAAATGCTCGAACCTTGACAAGATCACCATGCTTGCGACCAGCAGCTTTACCGTCGGGTCCGCATCGCCCCTACGAGGGGTAGCAACATGCAGTCGACCGTCCACAGCGGAAGGCCGGTGTCGTCCGCATCGCCCCTACGAGGGGTAGCAACAACAGCAGCAGGACGTGCGCGTGGAGGTGCCAGCGTCCGCATCGCCCCTACGAGGGGTAGCAACTGACACCCTGCACGCCACCGTCGCCGCCGCGCTCACGCGTCCGCATCGCCCCTACGAGGGGTAGCAACGCGCTCACCTCGTCCGGCGAACGTAGCGGCGCTGGCGTCCGCATCGCCCCTACGAGGGGTAGCAACGAGAAGCCCGCCGACACGGTGGCCAGCGACATCCCCAGTCCGCATCGCCCCTACGAGGGGTAGCAACGCCGACGCGGGCGGGCTAGAAACATAAGTGCGGCCCCGTCCGCATCGCCCCTACGAGGGGTAGCAACTTTCCTCAGCAGCAGCTCAAACGGCTCATCGGCGGAGTGTCCGCATCGCCCCTACGAGGGGTAGCAACCCGAAACAGCCAATGGCCGTCGCCCGGCAGCTCCAGTCCGCATCGCCCCTACGCGGGGTAGCAACATCTCCCACAGATTGATGGTGCCGCCACCTAGCGCGTCCGCATCGCCCCTACGAGGGGTAGCGCATCGCCCCTACGAGGGGTAGCAACAGTACCGCCAGGTATCCCTCCACCAACGGCTCATCCGTCCGCATCGCCCCTACGAGGCGTAGCAACTCGTTGGCGATCGGCTCGGGGGTGCGCTGTTCGGGTCCGCATCGCCCCTACGAGGGGTAGCAACGTGCTGGTCACCGAGTCCAACGCCCAGGCCGCGGACGGTCCGCATCGCTACTGCGAGGGGTAGCACCAGGATCTTGAATCGGGTGCCGGAGTTGATCACGCGTATTTACGGACGGCCGGTTGTTTTCATCGTGTTGGGCGGTGAGTTGCGCGAGTGTCTGATCAACAAGTGGTGTCACTTCACATCGGCAAAGTCATCTGCTGCACACGGTGAAGTAGGACCCATCGGCGTCCACTGGTCCGTTGAGTCGTCGCCGTTGGGGACTGCGGTCGCACGTGAAGATCAAGTCGGGGTCAAACCGACAGTGTGGTCGTGGCGAGCTTTTGTCGCTGTGGTCGGGTTCGTGACTGTAGTGCGAGTTTCAGCGGTCGGCCGGTTGTGTTGTGTGCTGGGCAGGTTCTCTGAAAACTGGTTGCAGAGCCCGGTGGGCCCTGTTCGTGTGCGTTGGGCTGAATGGGTGAAGTTGGTTTAGGGTGGTGTCGGCTGCGGGCCGCTGTGCGAGTGAGCGTGCGTCAGTTGCGCAGTGGTCTGGTATCGGCTGGTTCCCTGGTGAGGGGTTGCAACGTAGGGGTTATTTCGATTTGTCGTTGATCTACCGTTGCTTTCATTGGCCCTGGTAGGGGCGTTTGAGAAGGGGGCGGCATCCACATGGATGTCGCCCCCTTCTGCTATCCGGAGGAGTGTGCGGCGTTGCTGCGTGGTCGAGTCCAGGGATGACGTCCTTGCTCGGTCTCCTCAAGATCACTCCTACCGAGTATGTGCTAGAGATGGATGGCACGTGATCGAGATTGAAGGGAGGTGTGGCGTGCGGTTGCAAGTGGAGGTGACGACTCGGGCGCGGGAGATTCCGTGGCGGGAGGTGTTGCGTCCGGGGCGGGGAATTGTTTACAGCCTTTTGTCGGAGACCGCGCCGGAGTTGGGGGCGTCGCTTCACGACCGAGGGTGGGGCCGGTACGGGATGGTCCCGTTCGGTCATAGCGCTCCCCGGTTTCCTGCGGTTCGGGGGCGGCGTGGTGTGTATGCGGCTGGGGGCGCGGGGACGGTGGAGTTCTCCAGCCCGCTCACCGAGGTGGCGCATGCCCTGGCCGCGGGTCTGGCTGGCGTTCGGGTGCTGGACTGGGGTGGGGTGGCTCTGCAGGTCGGGCGGGTGGTTCCCGTGTTCCCGCCGCTGTTTTCCGACGGTTCCGCGGTGTTGCGCTCGGTGACTCCGGTGGTGGTGAAGGGCCCGCCGGGTCGGGACGACGACGGAAAACGGGTGCGGAGCCAGCGGTGGTTGCTGCCGGGAGAGCCGGAATGGGACGTGTATTTCGTGCAGAACCTGCGGCGGAAGGCCGAAACCCTGGGACTGGATCCGGCGGTGGAGTTGGAGTCGGTGACGCGGGTGGGACCGAAACGGTCGTTTGCTGTCGGCGCGGGCGCGAAGGTCGGCGCCGAGGTCGATGTTGAGCTCTCGGGCCCGCCGACCACGCTGCAGGCGTTGTGGTCGTGGGGACTGGGTGCGGCGACCAGCGCCGGATTCGGGGCGGTGCTGCCGTGAGCGGGACGAGCGCGCGTGGGGTGCCGGCGCGCCTGCCGGAGGATTTTGTTGACAAGCCGGTGGTTCTGACGGCGCACCCGCTGCAGCGGTGTGGCGCGTTCACGATGGCGGCGATGGCCCACGTGGCGCATCCGCGCGAGGTCGACGAGGCGCTGTTTCGCGGGGTGTGGCAGGAGATGACGACCACCCTGGTGAAGATGGCTGAATTGCCCGACGCGAAGGAGCCGGGTGCTTTCTGGTTGTCGTTGAGCTACATGCTCTGGCCGAACAGCAAGATGAACACGACGAATCGCAAGAAGCTGTCTTACGTCGAGCGTGCTGAGGCGACGAAGGCGTGGCGGACGCCACCGGATCCGGAGGAGTGGCCGCAGGCGCCGTGTGGGCTGTGTGCACGTCAGGCGTGCGGCTTTTTCGGCAAGGTCGACGTGGTGCTGGCCGCGTCGGCGGAGTACCGCAACACCACGGTTCCCGGGCACGATGGGTTGGCGTTGTGCGTGGGCTGTTTGGCGAGCTTCTACGCGCTTCCGCATGGGTGTCTTGTGCATCGTGGACGGTTGTCCGTGGTGCACAGCTGGGATGACGACTTCCTGGCCGCCAGTACATATCGGCAGGTTGAACACACGCGCAAGCAGGCGTGGGGGCGGCCACCGGCGTTGCCACCGGGTGGGTTCGAACGTGAACAGCTTGTGCTGGAGGGGATTCGCCGGTACCGGCCTCGAACGACGGTGAGCGCGGATGTGTCGCTGCTGGTCTTCACGAACTCCAACAAGGAGCAGGAATTCACCGAATACCAGCTCAGCCAGTCGATGACGCGGTGGGTACGCACCGTCTCATTGAGACCGCGCTGGTCAGCGTCGTACGCCGAGCTTGAGCGGGCCTGCACCACGCGCAAGGTCAGCGGGGCTGCTCGCTTGGCTCGGTTGCTGGTGGCTGAACCGGCCAGGTTGCCGTACACCATCGCCGCTGCGGTGCATGGGGCTGTGGATGGGGCGAAGCCGGCGCGGGTGCCCGCTGTTGCTGTCGGCCTTTGTGAGCTTTTGTCGAGTTATCTCACCGAGGTGATGAGGATGCCAGAACAATATTTGCGTGAGATCGAGCAGTTGGGGGCCCGCGCGGCTGAGCTGATCATCGCGCAGTCGCTGTCGTTGAAGAAGTTCACGGTGGCCTACCGCCGGACGGGGGATCTGCGGCGGTGGATCAATAGTCAGTCGGTGGCTTGGCTGACGGCGGATTTCGCGAAGAAGCGTGAGCCGTTCATTGAGCCGCGGCAGATCAAGCTGCTCTTCGAGTATGGCGATCAGGCGTGGCTGTACCGGAACCTGTTCTTCACCGCCGTGATCGCTGAGCTGCATAAACGCGGTTACGCCACCGACGACGAAGACGCCGCTGATGCCCGCGACACCGTTGAGAGCACCCAGACTGAGGACGGAGACGAGGAAGAATGACCTTCTTGGCAGGCCTGCTGGCGATCGAGATCAAAGCCGGCGCACCGAACAACGGCCGTGGCGAGGACAACGTCGCGATGGTCAAGTCCACCCGTGTCGGTAACCAGACGTATCCGTATGTGTCGGCGCAGGCGTTGCGTCGGTGGTGGCGCGACAGTCTGCCGACGGACGAGTCCCGGTCGCCGGTGTACCGGTCGGGGAAGGGCACGAATCAGCAGGCCTACACGGCCGGTCGTGGGGACCGGTTCCTCGACGATGACCTGTTCGGTTACATGATCGCGGAGAAGAGCGAGTCGTATAACCGTGACACCGTGCTGGCGGTGGGGACTGCGGTGGCGGTGGCGCCTCGGGTGATCACCCGGGATTTCGGCACGATGAACCGGGGTTTCGAGATCGGTGCCAACCCGGTGATCCATGAGCACCAGCACTACACCGCCGACGTGGCCAGCCCGGTTCTGCTGGACTTGCCGCGGGTGGGGACCTTCGAGTACGAAGGCCGCGGGAATCGTCCCGACCTGTCGGCTGCGGCGTTGGAGGAAGCGCGCGCTGAGGGCGCGGTCGAGGTGGAGTTCCGTGATACTAAGGCGATCCAGCTGCCGTTGGTTGAGCGGCGTCGGCGAGTAGCGGTATTGCTGCGGACCTTGGCGCAGCTGCGTGGGGGAGCGAAACAGTCGCTGCATTATGGCGAGCGGTCGCCGGCGCTGTTCGTGGTGGCGCCGATGAAGGGCGGCAACAATCCCTTCACCCGGGTCATCGCAGCCGAGGCGGGTTTGACGGTGGTGGATACCGGGGTGCTGCGGGAAGAGATCACGGCGTGGGCCGACGAGCTCGACGGCCCTGTCCTTCTCGGGTGGGCACCGGGCTTCCTGCGGGAGAAGCGTGAACTGGCACGGGAGGAGCTCGCCGAGCTCATCGCCGACGGGACGGTGCGTTTCGAACACCCGCGGGTGCTGCTGCGGGGCTTGGCGGAGGAGATCGAGCGGGGCGAACACGACGTGTGGTTCGAGGATGCTGTATGAGTCGTGAGGCGTTGGAGGTTACCGTGACCGCGTCGGTGGCCTCCTTCCGTAATCCGCTGTACTTCGGGATGCAGGTGGGCCTGCCGTGTCCGCCTCCGTCCACCGTCGGTGGGATGCTCGCCGCCGCGGCCGGCGGCTGGCACAGGGTCAAGCGCTCCACGCGGTTCGCGATGGCGTTTCGCGCCCAGTCCTCGGGCACCGACCTGGAAACGTTCCATCCTCTGGACAAGCGGGGTCGGCGGACCGAGGCAACGCCGAAAGATCGGGACTACCTGTGGGGCGTGGAGCTCACCGTGTGGCTCGTGGAGGACTGCGACTTCTGGTACCGGGCGTTGCGGCGGCCGGTCTGGCCGTTGAAACTCGGCCGTAGCCAGGACCTCGCGGCAGCCCGCCCCCGCTACGTCGATCTCCATGAAACGCCTGGCATACAGGGGCATGCCGTGGTTGCAGGTGATGTCGGCGGCGACGGCACGATGCTGCGGCTTCCGACCACGGTCAGCCTTGACCGCTCCCGCACCTTGTGGGGCACCTACCGCTACGACCGCAACGGCAGCCGAACTCACCTGCCCTCTGGAATGTCGACAGACGATGGTCGCGGGGTAGTGTTGCTGCCTGAGGTTCACCCCAGTCTGGTGGAGGAAGTCGCGTGACCGGCCCTCGCGGCGATGAGTCGCGGGAGTTCACGGATATATGGGCGAAAAGCCCGGATGCGGATGGTCCGTCCGGGGTGGGGGAGTCGCTGACGGTCCACAGCGACACCACGCTGGGAGCAGCGGTGGCGGTGGCGGATCGGGTGGGGCGGTTGCGCGGTGTGCCGGACTGGTTCTGGCACGCCGTTGTCCTGGCGGCGTTGCTGCACGACTTCGGCAAGATCGATCCCGGATTCCAGCTGCAGGTGCGTCATCCGGGAAGCAAGAAGTATGCGTGGCGGCAACGGCACGAAGTGCTCTCCCTCGGTGCCGTGGGTGTGCTGCTGCCTGAGCGGTCAGAGCTTCGGCTGTGGGTGGCCGCCGCCGTGGCCACCCACCACCGGCCGCTGATCAATCAGCACAAGCCCGAGCGGGAGATCCTGGAACCTCACCTGGCCGAGGAAGGAGAGCCACTGGAAGGCCGGTTCACCGTCACCGACGACCGCGACGTGCTGCGGGCGCTGCTGCGCTGGTTCGCAGGGCGTGCCGCCGTCCACGGGCTGCTTCATGAGGTACCGGATCTTGCTGCGGTGACGGCCGGGGATGTGCTCGCTGCCGTCGGTGAGCTCCTGGCAGAGCTGGACACGCGCTGGGGCCTGTACCCATCCACGGCACAGGCACCGGCAGCGGCGTCACCGGGCCTGCCGCTGGTGTTGCTGCAGGGCGCGGTGACGCTGGCCGACCACGTCGCCTCCGCACACGGCGAACTGCTCACCACACACCCCGTCGACGCGTTCACCACCACCTTCCTGCGCTCCCTCACCGCTGGTGCCGACATCGTCGATGGGCAGCGCGTTCTCCATACCCATCAGCAGCACGCCCGCGCAGCGAAGCGGGCGCATCTGCTGCTGCGGGCTCCTACGGGCAGTGGCAAGACCGAAGCAGGAACAATGTGGGCGGAAGAGGCCGTCCGGCAGATTGCGCAGCTGCGCGGTGGGCGGCCACGGCTGTTGTATGTGCTGCCGTATCTCGCCTCGATCAACGCCATGTCCGACCGCTTTCGTGCCGTGTGCCCCGGGGAGGTGGGTGTCCTGCATTCCAAGGCCGGGGTCTACCACCTTCACCGGCTCGGCGAGGACGTCGACGACGCACCGGCGCGGGCGCTGGAGGCGGTTGACGCTACGCGTCTGCACCGGCAGCTGATGCGCGTCACCACCCCGTACCAGCTTCTGCGCGCTGCGTTCGCCGGCGTAACCGACTCCGCCACACTGCTCGATTCCGCCAACAGCGTGTTTCTCTTCGACGAACTGCACGCCTACGAGCCCCGGCGGCTGGGCATGATCCTGGCGATGATGCGGCTGTGGTCCCACGACCTCGGAGGACGTATCGGGGTGCTCAGCGCGACCCTTCCGGACCGCTTCGCCGGGCTACTGGAGGACACCCTGGGACACGACACCGTCGAGGAGATCGACGGCTTCGCCACGACCACCGCGCCGCCACGACACCGGCTGAAGCTCGGCGACGAGCACCTCACCTCACCGAACACCTTCGAGCGCATCGCCGATGACCTCCAGGACGGGCACGCGGTGCTCGTGGTCGCCAACAACATCGCCGATGCCATCACGATCTACGAGCAGCTCCGGGATCTGGCCCCGGCACGGGACGAGGCCGGCATCCCTGCGGCATGGTTGCTGCACGCACGGTTCGAAAACGGCGACCGCGCCCGCGTCGAAACCGAGATCACGAAATGGTTCGCCTCGACCGGCGCCGCACCCCGCCCAGGGCTACTGGTGGCCACTCAGGCCGCCGAGGTCTCCCTCGATGTCGACCTCACCGTCCTGCACACCTCCGGTGCGACGATCGAGGCGCTCCTCCAGCGGTTCGGACGCATCAACCGCCGCGGACTGCGCCCACCGGCATCGGTGTGGGTCTACGAACCCGACTACCGCACCGCCCGCGGAAACCAGGTACGTGCCGACGGCGTCTACGACCCGGAACCCACCCGAAACACCTGGGAGTTGCTCTCCGCGCACGGCGATGGCGGCGTCCTGGACGAGTCCGAAACCCAAGCCTGGCTCAACAAGCTCTACACCAGCGACTGGGGCGACACCTGGGAGAAACAGGTCCGGGACTTCCGGGACGAGTTCACCCGGGCTTTCCTGACCTACACCGAGCCCTTCACCGATCGCTCACACCTGAAAACGCAATTCTTCGCCCAGTTCGACGGATTCGAAGCGATCCGCCGCGACCGCGTGGACGACTACCTTCACAAACTACGGCAAGGCAAGACCGGCGAGGGCCGACTGCTGGCAAGCAGCTTCCACATCCCACTGCCGGACCACTGCCGCCGCCACGCCGAATTCAGCAAAGACCTCGGCATCCACGTCATCGACGGCGTCTACGACCAGACCACCGGCCTGACCGAGATCCTCGGCACCACCGACTACCAGCCGGGAGAAATCCTGTGATCACCCGCGAGGACATCGGCGGAGTCCACATCAAGTACCTCTACCACTGCCCCCGGCAACTATGGCTGTATGCCAGGGGATTCCGCCCCGAACACCTCAATGAATCCGTCGAACTCGGCACCGCGCTGCACGCCACCACCTACAGCCGGTTCAGCCCGGTCGACCTCGGTGCCGCGCGCCTGGACCACTTCGACGGCCAAGCCTGGGTCCATGAAATCAAACACTCAGCACGAGCCACCGCAGCAGACCGCGCCCAAGCACGCCACTACTGCCACCAACTCGATCGCATCGGCATCACCGTCGAAGGCGCGATCCTGCACTACCACGCTTCCCGTCGCACCCAACGCCTGCCCTACACACCAGAGGAACATACCCGCGCCGAGACAGACATCGACCGGGTCCTCGAGGTCATCACCAGTCCCACGTCACCACCGAGACCCGAGCGCACCCGCTGCCACGGGTGCTCCTACCGCGACTACTGCTGGAACTCGTAAACCATGCCCGCGACCGCACGCACCTACTGGCTGACCACGCCCTGCCGAATCCGCCGCCACGACAACAGCCTCCGCATCGAACGCGACGGACACGACCACACCTACATCCCCATCACCGACGTCCGCGACATCATCGCCGCCGCCGAAGTCGACCTCAACACCTCGATCATCAGCCTCCTCAACAAACACCGCATCAACATCCATTTCCTGTCCTACTACGGCGACTACGCCGGATCCCTCCTCCCCGCCGACACCGCCACCTCCAGCCACACCGTCCTTGGCCAAACACGCCTCGCGACCGACCACGATGCGTCGCTGCGCATCGCCGCCTCCATCATCGACGCAGCCGCCTTCAACATCCGCTGGACCATCGACCGGCGCCTGCTCCACGAGCCCTACCAAACCCTCAAAACAAAACTGAAAACCGCCACCAGCCGCGAACAACTCATGGCCGCTGAGGGAAACTTCCGCCGCAGCGCCTGGGAAACCCTCGACACCAAGCTCCCCGACTGGCTCCAACTCGCCGGACGCCACCGCCGCCCACCGGCCAACGCCGGCAACGCCATTATCAGCTACGCCAACGGACTCATTTACGCCCGAGTCCTCACCGCACTGCGCCTGACACCCCTGCATACCGGCGTCGCGTTCCTGCACAGCACCCTCGAACGCCACCGCCACTCACTCGCCCTCGACCTCGCCGAACTGTTCAAACCCCTCTTCGCCGAACGCATCCTCCTGCGCCTGGCCGGACGCAACCAGCTCAAACCCCACCATTTCGACACCAACACCGAACACGCCATGCTCAGCGACGCCGGCCGCAAACTCGTCATCACCACCATCCGAGACGACCTCGCCACCACCGTGAAACACCGCGAACTCGGCCGGAACGTCACCTACGACGAACTCATCTACCTCGACGCACTCGCCCTCACCCGACACTGCCTGGAAGACCAGCCCTACAAGCCCTTCCGCGTCTGGTGGTGACAGATGTACACGATCCTCGTATACGACACCGCCGTCGAACGCAACGCCGCAGTCCTACGCACCTGCCGAAAGTATTTGCATCACATGCAAAACAGCGTCTTCGAAGGAGAACTCAGCCAAGCCCAGATCGTCTACCTCGAATCAGAACTCCGCCACCACATCGACCCCGACTACGACCACATCCTCGTCTACACCTTCCCACCCGGCACCACACCCCACCGCCAAGCCTGGGGCAAACCCGACGACCGACCCCACAACATCCTTTAACCACAACAGAAACTCACCCACGCCAACCGTCAAACCCCACGAACGCTGCACCCACCCGCACATTGACAACATCAACAGCGCTGCGACCAGCAGATTTACCCTCGGGTCCGCATCGCCCCTACGAGGGGTAGCATCGCCCCTACGAGGGGTAGCAACACGGCTTTGCCGTTGACTTCGACCTGGTTGTGCCCAGTCCGCACCGCCCCTACGAGGGGTAGCAACGTAATCACGATGTCGCGGAACAGTCGGGGAATGGAGGGTCCGCATCGCCCCTACGAGGGGTAGCAACACTGGTGCCCCACCCGCTACGCCGCGATGGTCAGGTCCGCATCGCCCCTACGGGGGTAGCAACTCCCGTTACTCGCCCCCCGTAGCCGCTGGCCCGGAGGGTGCGAGGGTACGAACGGAGACCCGTGTGCCGGGGTGTGGAGCGTGGTCGGTGAAGTAATCGAAGCCACGGTACACCTTCATTTGCAATGGCTGCTGACTTCTCGTGCTCGGTTGGTGTCGTTCCGCTGGCAGCTGATCTGCGTCGTGTCCGTTCAAGCTGCCTCAACCGCAGGGAGGGCGTTTAGTCCTATTTCCACGGTGGTCGCGGCTGCGTCGTGGCTGCTCCGCTGGTCTAGCAACGTGGTGAGTGCTGTGGTCCAGCGTTGTTGGAGGGCTTGGAGGAGCCGGGTTTCGATTTCGGGGGCGACGTGGGAGTAGATGTGTTCGATCTTGTCGGGGATGACGTGGCCGAGTCGGCGGGCTTGGGCGACTTGGGGGATGCCGTCGGCGATGAGCCAGGTTTTGTGGCTGTGCCGGAAGCCGTGGAAGACCAGTCCGGGCACGATCGGTTGGAGGTGGTGCCGTGCGCGGGGTTTGTGGAGGGTTCCGTCGGTGGTGGGGCGCATCGCGCGGCGGGAGAAGTTGCTGCGGCGGAGAAGTTCGTTGTCTTTGGTGACGAACACGTGGGAATGGCAGTGGGTGTCGAGGTGGGCTCGCAGCATCTCGATGAGGAACGGTGGGAGGGAGATGGTGCGGGCGGAGTCCTCGGTTTTCGGTGGGCCAAGGGTGAGTGCGCCGTCGACTTCGTGGAGAGCGCCTATGTCCGGGTCGATCACGATGCAGCCGTCGTCGAGGTGGGTGTTGAAGCGCTGCAGACCGGCAAGTTCGCCCCAGCGTGCCCCGGTGTAGGCGGCGGTGATCATCAGCGTTCCTGCTCCTGGCCATGCTGCGACGGCGGCCTGCAGCGCGATTTTGAGGACTTGATCGGGGGCGGCCCAGAGTGCTTCGCGGCGATGTGCGCGACGGCGTTTGCCGCGGCGTTGGGGCCGGATGGGGTTGGCGGGGATGAGTCGCTCGTGGGTGGCGTCGGCGAGCATCATCGAGAGGATCTTCACGATCGTAGTGACGGTGGAGTGGGCGTAGCCCTTGGCGCGGAGTTTCTTGGACCAGCCGTGCACAGCGGACCCCGTGATGTCGCTCAGCGACGTGGTTCCCCAGCGGGGGAGGATGTGGTTGCGGATGAGACTGGTGTACTGAGATTCGGTTGCCTGTTCCACGTCGAGGGAATCGAGCCACGTGGTGGCCCAGTCGGCGAGAAGGAGTCTCCCGGCGTTGGGGTCGAGGAAGGTTCCGTGGCGGCGTTCGCTGTCGATCTCGTTTGCCTTGTTTTCCGCGGCTTTTTTCGTGGCGAACCCAGGGATAGAGCCATGTGTGCCGTCATCTTTCCAGTATCGGACACGCCACGTGTTCTTGCCTGATTTTTCCACAAAGGACATGACAGGGCTTCCTGGGAAACTCGCGCCGTATTGGCTGGGTCGGTGTTGTGACGGACACATGGACGCTCTGTTGCTGACCGGTGTCAAGTAAATCCGGCGAGTAATTCCCTGTTTGGGCGTATGTAGTCGCGCGGCAATGGATTGAGGTTTCCTAGGTATTGCTCGCGGTGGGCGGGTCGATTCCTGCGATCTCTGCGATATCGCTACGCGAGAACCGCAGGTGTTTACCAAGGAACCGGCAGGGGATGGCGCGAGCGGAGGCTTTCCGTCGCAGCCACGAAGGGCGGACGCGCAGGAGGTCGGCAACTTCTTCGGCAGTGTAGAGGAATGTGCCCTGATTTACGGTTCTGCTTGCGTGCTCCGTCTGTTGTTCGGATGCGGCGTTGTCTTGCGAGTCCTCGGTCGCAGGGATGCTGATGCTGGGTTCACTTGCCGGCGTACTGCGAGGTGTTTTCAGTCCGGTCCGGCGCGGTGGTGCTGATCTGCCTACGTTTCTCATGAGATCAACGTCCTGTCTGGATCTGACTTCGGTGATCGCCGTCGTGCTCGGCGTGGATGCGGGGTGTCTTTGCGGACAGTGGCTACGCCGCGGCAAGTGGCGCGTGCACCGAGTCTCGGAACTGTAGCTGAGGGGTTCCTTTTTCTGCGGTGGCTTTCGACGTGGTGGGTTTGGTGAAGATGAGGACGTCTTCGTGGGCGATGAGGTGGAGGGGGAGTCCGTTGTTGCGTTGTTTGCGGATGAAGTCGCGTTGGAAGAAGCTGCCGCGGGCGACGAGGTCGTTTTCGGCGATGCGGGCCAGCAGTGCGACGCAGCGTTCGGTGGGGATGAGTCCTGCTTGGCGGCCGCAGGTGAGGATGTGGGAGGGCAGGTCGATGAGTTCGGCGTGTTCGCGCCAGGGGCGCAGTGTGACCGCGACGTGCCCGCCGGGCCGGAGGAAGACGGCCGTGTGGGTGAGGATTCGAGTGAATCCGGCGAGGAGTCGGTGGTGGCCGATGTTGGCGAGGTTTCCTCGGTCGAGGGTGTTGCCGTAGCGGTGGTGGTGTTTGTGGACGCCGGCGGTGCCGGTGCTGACCTGACCGTGGGTGGAGGGTCCGTAGGGCGGTGAGGTGACGACCAGTGCGACCTGGCCGTGAAGATCGGCTGGCAGGAGCGTGGAGAGTTGGCGGGCGTCGCCGTGCACCACGCGGCCGGCGATGGTGGTGGCGTTGGTGTGGTGGGCGAGGTCGAGGTTGGTTTGGGTGACGGTGACCCAGTGGGGTTCGTATTCGACGCCGATCGCGCGGCGGCCGAGGTGGAGGGCTTCGACGAGGGTGGTGCCGATCCCGCACATGGGGTCGAGGACGAGGTCGCCGGGCTGGGTGTAGTGGGCGATGGCGTGTGCGGCGACGGCGGGCAGCATTTTGGCGGGGTGTGCGGTGGAGTCGGGGCTGTAGCGGTCTTTGCGTTGGGTGGCGGGCGAGGTTTGCGCGGTCGCCCACACCGACACCGCCGGCGGCTGTTGCTCGGGTGGTGTCACGGTGATCCGGCGGTGCGATGCGGGAGGGGTGCGGTGTCCGGTGGAGGTGTGTTCGTGCACAGGGATGCCCTTCTTTTCGACGTGGTCAGCGGTGGGGTGTCGGTGGGGGTACGTCATCGGATGGCGCCGGTGTCGGGCCCGAAGTGCGGGTGCGGGCCGGCGTGCTGGTGTGGTTGAGCGAAGACGAGGACGTCGGCGTGGACACGGCGATGCCGCACCGGCCTTGCGGAGGCGCCTGGCGCGGAGCCGTGTGGGTGGTCGTTATCGGTGTGGAGGCGTCCGTGCCGGATCGGGGCGAGCAGGGCGACGATATGCTGGAGGTAGAGCAGGTCCGCGCTTTGTGCCGCCGCGACGACGGGACCGGTGGGGTCGACGAGTTGTCCCTGCGCGGTGCCGGTGTGGGTGAGTACGGCGAGGATTCCGCCGGTGCGCAGTAGCCGGGCCGCGGTCTGGGCGAGGTGATCGCAGGTCCGCGTGTCAGCGTGGTGGGGTGGCAGGCTCGCGATGACCAAGTCTGCGCGGCGCTTGTCTGCGCCGTCTGCTGACACGAGGCGGGGCAGCGGTGGTGTGTCCGGAATGCCGTCGGGCGCGAAGCCGGGCCGGGGCTGGTCGAGCGAGTGCCTGGTGCTGGGTTCGGCGGTGGTGTGGGTGACGCTGATCGTGCGGTCGAGTTGGCTCACGGCGGCTTCTGCTGTCGCGAGGCCGCTGGATTCAGTGGAGCGGGTTGCGGGCAGGTCGTGGGGTCGGGTGGTGGCCTGCAGGTCGAGCAGGATGACCTCGTCGTGCGGTGTGGTGAAGGATGTGACGATCTTGTTCACGAGCGCGGTGCGCCAGGGATCGTCGGGGTCGATCGGGGGCGTTTGGCAGGCCCACACCGTCGCTGGCGTGCTCGCGCCGGCCCGTTCGCGCGGGTTTCGTGGAGTTCGGCGGGGTGCTGACGGAGAGGCCGGGTCGCTGACGGCCGGCTGCGCGCGGCGTGCACGGGGCGTGCCGGGGTGGGGCTGTGATGGGTTCATGGAATGCCTCCACGATGCTGGTGACATTCCTGAACTCCGTCCTACGCCCCGGATAGGGACAGCACGCGCCCGGAGTTTTTACAGAAAGATCGACATCGAGCGGCATCTCTTTCCGGAAATTCACAGGTAGCTCCTGTGCTGAACATGCACGACGCCGACGCATGGGGTGTGTGTGAGAGACTGCGACGTCGGTTCCTGGGCGCGAGCACGATTCCTGGGGAACGCTGAAACTTTCGCGAGATTCCGTCCTTGTGGAAGCGTGCTGGCGCTACTACACGGCTACTACCGCAGGGTGTTGGCCCAGCGTATCGGCTACTACCGGCGCGATCTCGCGATCAAGCTGGCCCTGCGCACAGTGATCAACTTCGTGTTGGTGTAAGACTCACGGAATTCGCGGCAAGGAGCCGATGAAGATCGGCGGTAGTAGTGCGCCGCGGTGTTGGGTAGCAGTGTCGTAGAAATTCGGTAGTACCGGGTGTGGCGTCCTTGCCGGGTCGTTGTATCGGCTCGTTGTAAGGAGTCGCGAAATGGTCAGTGATAAGGATTTTCCGGGATTCACGGCGTCGGGTGCTGGGCGTGGTGGGATGCCGCTGGATACGGCTCGGGCGGCGTTTTCGTGGTTGGTGACAGGGCCGCATCCGGTGTGTGTGGACGGGCGCTTGTTCGTCGGGTTGCCGGATCGTGTGGTGCCGTTGAACGAGGTGCGGGATCTGTTGCTGCGCCGTCGGTGCGGGCAGGCCACGCGGGATGCGGTGTGGGCGCATCTGGTGCTGCGTTCACGCACCGAGGGTGCGACGTGGACGGTCGGCTGCGTGGGTGTGGCGCTGCCCGGGTTGACCCGGATCGCCGCGCGCCTGTCGGCCCGGTTCGCCGGCGATACCGCCGACATTCACGCCGCCGTCCTCGCCGGGTTCCTCGCCGAGCTCCCTCGTATTGATCTGCGTCGGCCGCGGATCATGTTGCGGCTGCGGTGGGCGGCCTATCGAGCCGGGCACGCCACTGTTCGTGAGGCATTGGATGCCCCGGTTCCGTCGGGGAGCGGTTTCCGGTCGGCGCCGCCGAGCCAGCCGTGGGGGCATCCGGACTTCGTGCTCGCCCGGGCGGTCGCCGACGCTGTGCTCACCGCGGAGGAAGCGGAGCTGATCGGCTCCACTCGGTTGGAAGGCCTCCCGCTCGCAGAGGCCGCCCAGCGGCGCGGGGCCACCTACGAGGCCATCAAGAAGACCCGACGACGTGCCGAGCTGCGACTCCTGGCTTTCCTCTGCGCGGAGAACGCCGACGGCGCGCGGGATGCCGGCGGGGACGTCGCCGTTCAGGTCGCGGACACCCTGGCCGTCACCGCCGCCGCACGCACCACCACTGAGCTGCCCGCAGCCGTAACACATCGCGGTGGTGGGTCCGCGCAGAAATCCCGGGCACGAATGTCCCGGCGGGGCAGTGACAGCGGAGTTCAGGGATGCGGGGGACACCCAGCCACGTCCTCCGCGATCTCGTCGCCGGCTCCTTCGACGCAGGAGGCTCCCCGATGCGCCTGACCACCCCTTCACGCTCCTGCCAGTTCCGGCCTTACCCACCCGCTTCAGCACCCCGAGATCCCCGTCGGCGTGCCCACCGGTCATTGACGTACCGGTGGCTGCTGGTCGGCGAAATCGTGGCCGTCGTGCTGCTGCTGACCGGGTCGGCGGCGCAGGCCGAGACCACACACGTGCTCGCTTTGGCGCCCACTTTGGAGGTGGTGCTGACCAACGCCCGGAACTGGATCATGGGGATTCTTGCGTTGGTGGCGACGGTGTTCCTGACCGTCGGCGGGCTGCGCTACCTGATGGCCGGCGGCAACCCGGGCGAGGTGGAAAAGGCCAAGCAGGCGTTCAAAAGCGCCGGCATCGGCTTCGGGCTCACCGCGTTGGCGCCGGTGGTCGTGGAGATCCTGCGCGGGATTCTGGGGATGTGATCGACGGTGTCGATCCCGCCCCCAGCCGCCTGGCGAGGCATCGCTGTCGTGAATGCGGTGGTGTGGTGTGCGCTGATCGGCAGGCCCATCACCGCACAGGCACAGCCGTCCCTCGACCAATCCCCGAGTCCTGGCTCTACCGCGCCACCGACGGAATCACCCCCGCCGCCGGCCCCGGAGACGCCACCGTGTGAGGGGGAGTACTGCATTCCCGTGGCGCCGACCGCGCCTGCGATTCCGGGGGCGGGGGAGGGTGAGGATCACGGTGGGTGGCTGCAGCATTTTCTGACGGACTGGTTCTGGGATTTCTTCTCCGATCTGGCCACCTCCGCGCTCAATGGCGTGCTGGATTGGCTTGGCACTTCGCTGTTGGTCACGCCCCGGCTGGATGAGATTCCGGTCGTCGGGCAGGTCTGGGGCAGTTCGCAGCGCATCATGATTGCCTGCTCGGTGCTGGTGGTGATGATCGCCGGGCTGGTGGTGATGGCGTATCAGTCGGTGCAGACCCGTAGCTCGCTGAAGGAAACGCTGCCTCGGCTGGTGGTGGGATTCACCGCCGCCAACTTGTCGCTGTTTTTCGGCGGGAAAGGAATCGAACTCGCCAACGCCCTCTCGGTGGCGGTGCTCGGTGGTGATCAGGCAGGGATCGATCAGACCGCGCAAGCTTTCACCGACACGCTGCGGGGAAACCTGCCGATTGAAGACGCGCAGTACAGCGATTTGTATGCCGTTTTCACGGTATTGGTGCTGGCGGTCATGATCATCGTGGTGTTGCTGACCTATGTTGTCCGGGTCGCGCTGACTGTCCTGCTTCTTGTGGGTGCGCCGTTGGCGTTGATGTGTCATGGGTTGGCGCCGGTCGAATCGATCGCGTTCTGGTGGTGGAAAGCCTACGGTGGGCTGCTAGCCATTCAGGTCTGCCAGTCGCTGGCGTTTATCGCCACCATCAAGATCTTCTATCTCCCTGGCGGAGTCACACTGTTCTGACACCCCTTCGAGAAAAGGGTGGTTGAGCATGTCGAGTTTTCTCGTCGCTATCGCGATGTGCTACATCCTGATCAAAATACCATTCTGGGTCCTGAGTTCTGTTCGCGGCGGCGGCCGGTCCCGCGTCGGATCGCTGATCAAAGGATTCCTTGCCTACAAAACCTTCGGTCTGATCCGGGGCGGCATGGCGAGCATGGCCTCACGCCAGCGTTCTCGTGGCGCGACATCGGCCAGTGCGGCGGATCCTTATGAGAACTCCCGTGCCGGCGCGGACGGCCAGTATGTGTTGCCGCTGCCCGGACTCGCGCGGGGCCGCTTGCGGCGGCCATTCCACAACCGCACGAAACCCGCCCCGGCGGCACGCTCGCCGCGGAATGCAGTGGGACGGCAAGGGGCCTTGTTCTCCGTGGATGGCAAACCGGTGCGTTCGGCGCTGCCACCGGATTTGGGGCCGTCCGCGATGCGCCTGAATCCGCGCCCGGGTGAGCAGCACATGCTGCCGATCCACGCCCGCCACGATCCCGACCGCACCACCCCCGACACCCCACCCAGCTCCGAGGCCGGCCCTCCAGCGGGCGCGGGGCAGCTGCCGCTGTTCACCCGCTCGGGGCGACCGCGACCGCAGGCCTTGCCGCCGAAACCGGGCAACCCCGGTGCGATACCCACCCGGATCCCGCCGGGCGGCCAGTACCCGCTGCCACTGGTGGGACCGTTCACCACCCAGTCCGTCCCCACACCACCACCTCCGCCTACTGCCCAGCCGGACCCCGGGCCGGTGCGGGTGCCGGGGCAGCGCCCGTTGCTCACCCCCAACGGAGAGGTGCACCCGCACGCACGCGCCCGCCGACCGCGCCGCGTTCCCCCGAAACCCGCCGCCCCCTCGGCATACAAGGGCATTCGCCCCGACAAGCACGGCCAATACGCCCTGCCGCTGGATCTGCCGCGCCCAGCCCGCAGCCGCCCTCGGCCGACCACCACCGGCGCGAGCCCTGCTGGAGCGGACCCGAGCCAGCCCGAACTCCCTCTGGACCTACCCGCTGCACCATCGACACCGGCGGAAGGTGATCCCACATGACCGAGCCCATCCGTATTCCGTCTGATGTGGACCGTGAAGACCGCATCCTGGCGAACCTGACCGCACGGCAGCTGGCCATCCTCGCCGTCACCGGCGCGGCGCTGTATCTCGGCTGGCTGGCGACGCGGACTGTCGTGCCGCTGCCGGTCTTTGTGGTGCTGGCGCTGCCGATCGCCGCGCTCGTCGTGGCGCTGGTACTGGGGCAGCGCGACGGAGTGTCGCTGGACCGGCTCGCCGTGGCCGCCCTCCGCCAACGCATGACCCCCGCGCGACGCGTCACCGCCCCGGACGGGGTGCAGCCTGCCCCGGACTGGCTGACCGCCCGCGCGCACCACGCCTCCCGCCCGAAGCTGGACGCGTCCCGGCTCGGGGCGGTGGAGTTGCCCGCGACAGGCGTGCGTTGCGCGTCTGCTGCCGAGGCCGGTGTGGTGGATCTCGGTTGGGACGGGCTGGCGGTCGTGGCGGTGGCCTCGACGGTCAACTTCGCGCTGCGCACCCCGGCCGAACAGGCTGGTCTGGTGGCCGGTTTCGGGCGTTATCTGCATTCCCTGACCGCCCCGATCCAGGTCCTCATCCGCGCCGAACGTCTCGACCTGACCACGCAGATCGCCGAACTCCGGGATCGTGCCGGGGGATTGCCGCACCCCGCGTTGGAAGCCGCCGCGGTCGAACACGCCGGCTACCTCAGCTATCTCGCCGGGCACACCGACCTCCTCCGCCGCCAGGTCCTGCTCGTCCTGCGTGAACCCCTGGAACACGCCACCACGAAACCGCCTTTTCTCACCTGGCGGCGCCACGAGCGCACCGCCAGGAGCGTCCCCGCCGGGGACGCGGCGCGGCGGGCCGCCGAAGCGCGCCTGGTGCGACGGCTGGACGAAGCCACGGATCTCCTGGCGCCTGCCGGGATCGTGGTGACTGCCCTGGATGCGGGGCAGACCACCGGTGTGCTGGCCGCCGCCTGCAACCCCGACCGCGTCCTGCCGGCCTTCACGGGTGTGGCCGGCGCGGAGGACATCATCACCACCCAGCCCGAGGCATCGCCGCATACCCATGACATCGCCGGCGAGGACGAGTGGGGGCGAGCGGCATGAGGGCCCACGCACAGCAGCGTGCTGGGCAGGAAGCGAGTTCGGCGGTGTTCGCGCCGGAGGCGCTGAGTATCGGGGCTCGGCATGTGGAGGTCGGCGGGGACTGGGCCGCGTCCTTCGCCGTCACCGGGTATCCCCGCGAAGTCCACCCGGGGTGGCTGCAGCCCCTGCTGACCTACCCCGGCCGGCTGGATGTGTCGCTGCACGTCGAACCGATCGACCCCACGACCGCCGCGACACGCCTGCGAAACCAGTTGGCGAAACTGGAATCCGGTCGCCGGCATACCGCCGAGCACGGCCGCCTCGCGGACCCGCAGGTGGACGCGGCCACCGAGGACGCCTACGAGCTCTCCGCCCGGATCGCCCGCGGCGAAGGGAAGCTGTTCCGCCTCGGCCTCTACCTCACGATCCACGCCAGCACACAGGAGGCGTTGGCTGATGAGGTTGCCGCGGTCCGCGCGTTGGCGGCCTCGCTGTTGCTGGACGCCGCACCCGCCACCTACCGCAGCCTGCAGGGCTGGGTATCCACCCTCCCCATGGGACTGGACCTGCTCGGTATGCGTCGCACCTTCGACACCAGCGCGCTGGCCGCGGCATTCCCTTTCACCAGCGCCGACCTTCCCCCGGCCGATCCGACATCGGTGTCGGCGCCGGCGGGGGTGCTCTACGGGTTCAACGTGGGCAGCCAAGGACTCGTGCACTGGGATCGCTTCGCCGCCGACAACCACAACAGCGTGATCCTCGGCCGCAGCGGCGCCGGGAAGAGCTACCTCGTCAAACTGGAGACGCTGCGCTCGCTCTATCGCGGGATCGAGGTCGCCGTCATCGACCCCGAAGACGAATACCGGCGCCTGGCCGACGCTGTCGGCGGCACCTACCTCCACCTCGGTGCCGACGGTGTCCGCCTCAACCCCTTCGACCTGCCCATCACCACCGGTGCCGACGGCACGCGCACCGCGCCGAAAGACGCACTCGTGCGCGCAAGCCTGTTCCTGCAGACCGTGATCAGCGTCCTCCTCGACGCACCACTGACGGCGGGGGAGCGGGCAGTGCTGGATGAGACGATCACAGCCACCTACCGCCAGGCCGGAATCACCCCGGATGCCCGCACCTGGACCCGCCCCGCCCCTACCCTCCGCGATCTACGCGACACCCTCACCGCCACCGGCCACACCGTCGCCGCCGACCTCGCCGCGCGGCTGCACCCCTATGTCGACGGCGCGTTCCAGGACCTGTTCAACGGGCCCACCACGACCCGCCCCGACGGGCACCTCGTGGTGTTCTCGCTGCGGGATCTGCCTGAGGAACTCAAACCCATCGGCACCCTGCTCACCCTGGACGCGGTGTGGCGGAAGGTCACCCACCCCGTGCTCCGCCGGCCACGGCTGGTCGTCGTCGACGAGGCCTGGCTGCTCATGCGCCAACCCGCGGGCGCGGAGTTCTTGTTCCGCATGGCCAAGGCGTCCCGCAAACACTGGGCCGGGTTGACCGTGGCGACCCAGGACACCGCCGACGTGCTCGGCAGCGATCTCGGCAAAGCCGTCATCGCCAACGCCGCCACCCAGATCCTGCTGCGGCAGGCCCCGCAAGCGATCGAGGAGATCACCCGCACTTTCGATCTTTCCGCCGGCGAACGCCAATTCCTGCTTTCCGCCGAGCAAGGTCAAGGTCTGCTGGCCGCTGGCACTCAGCGCGTGGCCTTCCACACCGTCGCCTCACCCACCGAACACACCCTCGTCACCAGCGACCCCGCCGAACTCGCCGACACCCCACGCCAGGAATCCACTATGGATTCCGGATACGTCGAGCTCGGTCAGACCACAACGCACCTCGCCGGCGATGAATCCGGGACTGGCGCGGGCGACATCCGCCTCCCGCACTCAACCTGACCACCCGCGTGCCGAATGAACTGGACACGTCACCCCGAGGAGGTGCGGTATGCCCGCCTTGCCGCCTGCAGTGATCAGCCTGGCCGGTGGATGGATCGAAGACTACTTACGGGACCCGTGGGGTGCCCTGCAGCTCGCCCTCGGGCACCTCGGTGACGTGGCGAGCGCCGCCGTTCCTGTCGCCGTGCCTGGTCTTCTCGTCGGGCTCGTCGGCGTGGTGGGCGGGCGTTGGTGGTGGCGCGGTCGCTGCCGTCGGCGCCTGATCGAGAACGCCCGCATGGTGACGATCCTCGCACCACCCACAGTGGACCCCGCGGGTGGAGCGGCGTTGTGGTCGCACCTCGTTGGCCTGCTGCGTCCACGATGGAAACGGCTTCTCACCGGCCAACCCCACCTGGCGTGTGAGTACGTGTTCTCTCAGGCTGGTGTCGCGATCCGGCTGTGGGTGCCCGGCGTCATTCCCCCTGGCTTGGTCGAGCGGGCGGTGGAAGCGGCCTGGCCCGGCGCACACACCCGCACCAGCCCCGCCGAACCACCCCTGCCCGCGCCCGGAGCGGGACAGCGGCGAGTCCTCGTCGGCGGAGAACTCCGGCTCGCGCGCCCGGACGCGCTGCCGATCCGGACCGACTTCGACGCCGACCCGATCCGCGCGTTGATCGGGGCACCGGTCGGCCTGGACCGCGAGGAGCACGCCTGCGTGCACATCCTCGCCCGCCCCGTCACCGGGCGCCGCCTCGCCCAAGCCCGCCGCGCCGCCCGGCACACCCACACCAGCAGCCACGTCGCCGGCCGGGTCCTGGACCTCATCACCCCCGGCGGCGCTACCCGCCATCGCGACCACAGCCGGGATGTGGCCCGTCATGATCCGCAGATGTCGCTGGAACACTCCGCGGCCAACCGCGCGATCGTGACCAAACAACGCGGCAGCCACTACGAGACCGTCATCCGCTACGCCGCCGCCACCCTGCTTCCCCACACCGCGACGACCACGGAGGTCGACACGGCGAAAGCGGCAGCGCGGGGCCGGGCGCACGCCGTGGCCGCCTCGTTCGCCTCCTACACCGGCCACAACCACTACACCCGCCACCGACTCCGCCACCCCGACACCGCCTTCACCCAGCGATCCCTGCGGCGGGGTGATCTGCTGTCGGTTCCGGAGCTCGCGGTACTGGCACACCTGCCCACAGACGACGCCATTCCCGGCATTCAGCGGGCCGGAGCCAAAGCCATCGCGCCCCCACCGGGCGTGGCCGCCCCCGGCCCGCAGGCCAAGCCACTGGGCGTCACCGACACCGGCCATCCCCGCCCGGTGGCATTGCGCGTGCCGGATGCCCGGCACCACCTGCATGTTCTGGGCGCCACCGGATCCGGGAAATCCACCCTGCTGGCCTCCATGATCCTCGCCGACGCCGAGGCCGGCCGCGGCACTGTGGTGATCGACCCTAAAGGCGATCTGGTCACCGACGTCCTCTCCCGCCTACCGCGATCGGCTGCCGACCGGGTGGTGCTTTTCGACGCCGACGCCCGCACCCGCCCACCCTGCCTGAACCCCCTGGATGGCGGGGAAACCGACCTCACCGTCGACAACCTGGTGTCGGTGTTCCGCCGCGTCTACTCCGCGTTCTGGGGCCCGCGCACCGACGACGTCATGCGCGCCGCGTGCCTCACCCTGCGCGCCCAGGACGGCACCGCCACCCTCGCCGACCTACCCACCCTCCTAGCCGAGCCCGCCTTCCGCGCCCGCGTCACCGCCGCCGTCACCGACCCGGTCCTCAAAGGATTCTGGTCCTGGTACGAGGACCTCACCGACGCCTCCCGCAGCCAGGTCATCTCGCCGCTGATGAACAAACTCCGCGCGTTCCTGCTGCGGCCGTTCGTGCGCGACGCCATCGCCGCCGGACCCTCCACCATCGACATGACACAAGTCCTCGACGGCGGGATCTGTTTGCTGCGGATCCCGAAAGGCACGCTCGGCGAGGAAACCACCCGGCTGATCGGGTCACTGGTGGTGGCACGCGTCTGGCAGACCACCACCGCCCGCGCCGCCATCCCGCAAGCCCAGCGCCGGGACGCGGGCATGGTCATCGACGAGTGCCACAACTTCCTCAACCTGCCCTACCCGATGGAGGACATGCTCGCCGAAGCCCGCGGATTCCGGCTCGCCATGACCCTGGCACACCAGCACCTCGGCCAGCTCCCACGGGAGCTGAAGGAAGGGATCTCCACCAACGCCCGCAGCAAGATCTTCTTCAACGCCAGCCCCGAAGACGCCCGCGAACTCGCCCGCCACACCACACCGCGGCTGTCCGACCACGACCTCGCGCACCTGGACGTGTACCACGCCGCAGCGCGACTGGTCCTGCACGGCGCCGAAGCCGAACCCTTCACCCTCCTCACCCAACCACTCCCACCACCGATTCCGGGACGTGCCCGCGAAATCCGCCGCATCGCCCAGAACACCCACCACCAACCGACACCACAACCCACCACCGAAGACGAGCGCCAAGCGCGCAGCGCGGATCCCCGCCGCAACACCTGACCACCACACGAGCCTTCGACACGACGCTGCGCTCGTCGTGGCGATTCAGCCTGCCTACGACTCTCTGGTCTGGAGGTGCCTGTCCCGTGATCACCAACCCCACCCGGCAGCGCGCGCTGCACGGACTCAAACCCGCACGCCCGACCCCGCGCGTCGCCAACTCCGTTGAACACCAAGCCATCTTGGCCTGGCGGCTGACACCCCGCGACAAATGGATCATCCGGATGCTGCACGAACACCGCGTGCTCACCGCCACCCAGATCACCGCCTGCGCGTTCCCGTCCTTCCGCTCCGGACGCCAGCGCCTGCGCGAGCTGTTCCAATGGTCGGTCCTCGACCGCTTCCAGCCCGCCATCGTGCTCGGCACCGCACCCATGCACTACGTCCTCGGCCCCGCCGGCGCCGCCGTCCTCGCCGGCGAATACGGACTGGACGTCAAAGACCTCGGCTACCGCCGCGACCGGACCATGAGCATCTCCCACCACCAGCGCCTGGCCCACACCGTCGGCATCAACGAATGGTTCACCGCCCTCGTCGCCCGAGCTCACCAGTACCCAGCGGAAGCGCTGCGCGTGTGGTGGTCGGAAACTCGCTGCGCCCGTCACTTCGGTGACCTCGTTCGCCCTGATGCCTACGGCCGTTGGCGTACCGCCAGCGGGGAGACCGAGTTCTTCCTCGAATTCGACCTCGGCACCGAGACCGTGGCCCGTGTCGCCCGCAAACTCCACGGCTACGCCCACCTCGCCATTGCCACCGCCATCACCACCCCCGTGCTGGTGTGGCTGCCCACCGGCCGCCGCGAAGCCACCGTTCGCCGCCAACTCCACCGCATCTGGCGCGACCTCGACCAACCCCACTTGATCCCTGTCGCCACCGCCGCGGCCGACCACCTCAACCCCGCCACCAGCCACCCCAGCCCCGCCGAACCCATCTGGGCACCCCTCGCCGCCACCGGAGGCGACGCCAGGTACCCGTTGCACGACCTCGCTGATGTGTGGAACCTCCCGGCCCCCAGCACCGTGAACGACCCCGCGGCCAGTGTGACTCCGAAGGGCGTGCTCCCGCCGCCGATGCCAATGCCTCCTCCTCGCCAGCCTCGCAGGGTTTCGAGGTGATCAGCCCTGTCCGCCCTCGTCAAGACCGTGCTCGCCGTCGTGGGCGGGTTGGTCGTCCTCATCGTGTTCATGGCCGCTGGCGCTGCCGGCGTCGTCACCACAGTCCTCGGCGGTGCCCATCAGACACGCTGCACATTCGCCGGGGACGAGACGCCCGCCGTACCTGGCTACACGCCTGAGCAACTCGCCAACGCCACAACCATCATCACGATCGGCAAACAGCTCAACGTCCCGGAACGTGGATGGATCATCGCGCTGGTCACCGCCATCCAGGAGTCCCGGCTGCGCAACCTCGACTATGGCGACCGCGACAGCCTGGGACTGTTCCAGCAACGCCCATCCCAAGGCTGGGGTAAGCGAGAACAGCTCCTGAACCCCACCTACAGCGCCACCCAGTTCTACCGGCACCTGCTCGCCGTGCCCGACTGGCCGGCTATGAGCATCAACGACGCCGCACAAACAGTCCAGCGCTCCGGCTTCCCGCACGCCTATGCCCGCCACGAACCCGCAGCACGACAACTCCTCACCGCCCTCCACGGACATACCTGCACCAGGACACCAGCAGCGGGGGAGTGGGCTGTGCCCGTGCAGGGGCAATGCACCTCACGCTTCGGGCCTCGCGGCACCGGCTTCCACCGCGGACTGGATATCGCCGCACCACTGGGCACCCCGATCCTCGCCGCCGGCAGCGGCACCGTCCTCGACTCCGGACCCGCCTCCGGCTACGGCCTCTGGATCCGTATCCAGCACCGCGACGGCACCATCACCACCTACGGCCACAACAACCGCAACCACACCCAACCAGGCCAGCAAGTCCGCACCGGGCAACTCATCGCCGAAGTCGGAAACCGAGGCGAATCAACCGGACCACACCTGCACTTCCAGATCGAACAACACGGGCAGCCAACCGATCCGGTCGCATTCTTCCGGCGGCACGGCGGGCCGACTCTGTGCGACCAGTGACACCCCTGCACATCACCGCGCCCGGGGCCGTTGGCGATTCGATTCGCTGCGGCTGCGGAATGGGCACCGGCGTGCCCGATCGGAGGAATGTCCACACAAGACAGTCATCTTGTCCGGAATCCACTTGACAGAACCGGGTCAACGAAGCGTCCATGTCTGTGTAGCCCGCTCGACCGGCAGCGCACCGGGGGCTGCAACCGCCCCCGGGGGCATGACCCACCACCTATCCGAAACAGGAGCGAACCGTCATGCCCAGAAAGAACAACAACGCCCGCACCACAGCCAAGCAGCGCCCCCTAAAAGCCGTTCCCACAGCCGGCACCGATAGCAACCCGACGCCCGCACGCACCGAATCCCAGGACAAGGTGTGGGCCGCACTCCACGCCAACCCGGGCACCACCACTACCGACATCGCCGAAGCTGCCGGAGTCGGCCGATCCACAGCCGGAAAAATCCTGGCAACGTGGGCCAAAGACGGCAGCGTCACCCGCATCTCCGGCATCGTCGACGGCGGACGCCGCAGCGCCGACTGCTGGACAATGACCCACACCGACCAGATCACGCCCCCGCCAGGAACAGCTTCCCCCGCACGCGACGACACCACGGCAGAACCGGCCACCGTGGACGAGCCCAGCCAGCCGCAAAGCCCCAACCAGAACGACGAATCTGGGGCTGAGGAACAGGTATCCGCAGAAGACGCACGAGAGGCCAGCGGCGTCGACGCTTCCGGCCCGATCATCAAGGGGCCCCGCCTGAGTAAGGGTGAATTGCGCGGCATGGTCGAGGACTACCTCACCGAACACCCCGGCGAAGAATTCAGCCCCAACACCATCGGCACAGCACTCAACCGCTCCTCCGGAGCCGTCAACAACGCACTGGAAAAACTCGTCGCCGACGGCTACGCAGTGCAAACGCAGGACAAGCCCAAGCGCTTCGCCGCCAAACAAACCGACGCGCCCGCCAGCTAAACCACCGACGACGAAATCACGTAGCAGGGCCAGGTCCCCGGAGGGGAGCCTGGCCCTGCAGTGCGCTGGTCGTCGAGCTTGGCGCCACGGCCGAATTTGCGACGTTGAATGATGGGACACCGTGGACTGGCATGAGCGTTGCCTTGCCCGCCGGTAGGGCAAGTCGACCCCGTGTCGGCGGCGTCCCGGTGACGCCACGATGGGCTGGATCGCCGTTGACTCGGCACAGCGGATTCCGTGGGTGTCCCCGGTAGAAGATGGCCTACGGCTGATTGGCCATGACTATCAGATTCCTTGCGCAACCGTGAACTCACCGCAGGAGGAAAGAGCCGGTGGGCTCGGGGGCTGTGGGTGGAGGGCACAGCCTTCCGCCCACAGCCAGTGCTCTCAATGGGGCAGCGGTGCACCGACGGGAGTGGCACCAGGTCTGGTGCGAATTCATCACGCAAAACACCCTCGATGCAGCGCTGTCACTTACTTCCATGCTGTGATCAGTCAACGGAATCGATGGGTCCGGTTGGTTTGTGGCTGGCCGTGTTCGTCGACGAAGAACAGGGCACCGGTGTACTGGTCGTATTGGTCAGGGGTCAGGTGTTGGGTGCCGCGACGGTCGAGGATGGTGAATGCGTCGGAGACGACGTGGTCGAGGGCAGAAGCGTGATCCGGGCCGGTGAGTCCTGTGAGGCGGATGTGCAGCAGCAGGACGGGCGGGGTGTCGCCCCACAGCGGAGCGATGGTGGAGGCGCTGGTCGTAGTTTCGACGTGCGCGGGGATGGCTCCGGCGTCGCGGGCGGTGAGTAGATCGGCGTGGACATCGTGGGCGAACGCGCCGAAGGCGTCGGTGGTGGCTGTGGCGTGGGACGGCTGTCCGTCGATCCACACTCCGGGTTTCCAGCTTTGCTCGATGAACATCGTCTGTCTCCTTGGCGATGGGGTGATACGTGGACAACGTGGTGTGCCGGTGTCGGTCGGTGGGGTGTAGCCATGTCCGGGTATGGCTGACGCCGACTGTCTCCGGGATCGTGGTTTAGTGCTGTAGTGGGGTGTTTTGGCAGCCTGATAGGTGGGCGGGGTCGGTGTAGAACTCGTGGACTGGTTCCTTGTTGTGGTCGGGGTCGAGGTGGTCGTCGAGGTCGGCGAGGGTGGCTATGCGGGCCGTCGGCACGTCCGCGCCGCAGCGGGGGCAGGCGTCGATGAGGAGCCATCCGTCGCCGGTAGTGGTGAGGTCGGGGACGAACCGCCATGTGCGCGGTGTGTCGGTGATGGTGATCAGGTCACCGGGGACGGGGCCGCTTCGGGCGCGGTAGGTGCGGTGGGCATCGTCGGTGACGGTCACACACGTCACCGGGACGTGCAGTGCGGGCGCGATCGTGCGGTCACGCGGTCGCGTCGTTTCCGCCGGGTCCACTGTGGTGGGCTATCGTGGCGGTGGTTGCGGCCGTCTGGATCGGCTTTGCGCTGAGACCGTGCGACGTTGACTGCGCGCAGAGTAAGCCCGCAACGGCCGTGTGCGGGGGATGTGGCTGTGTCGGGCATTTCGTGGCTCCCCGGCTGGTGTCGTCGGACGTTTTCATGGGACATGACTGCCACCGGTGTCCCCGTTGTTGAGTAGGGGTGTGGGGCAGTCGCTGCATTCGTCCCGGCCGAAGCTGGTGATGAAGGCGCACTGCTTCTCGTGTGCTGTGGTGAGCGTGATCGAGCCGTTCGTCTGCGGGATGATCAGAAAGGGATGTCCGTGTGACTGTGCCCAAGCAATGTCGTCGGGCTCGATCGTGGTCTCGCCGGTGTAGCCGTAGGTGGTGGCGAACAGTGCGTGCAGCGTGGCAACCAGCTCGGTAATGGAGAGGTTCACTCCGGGAGGGTGGGAGAGGATCGCCTCGGCACGGTGGACAAGCCGGTCGGCTGCGTCGCCGAGTTCGTTTGTGGGGGAGATACGGCTTGTCCGGGGGTGTCTGGTGTCGGTCAGCCAGTTTTCCTGGGCGTCGTCGGTGAGGTGGGTCCAGGTCACGTTGTCGGTGAGCATTTCGGCGATGGCGTAGCTCTGGGAGGTGTCGAGATGGCGATGGATTCGTAGGCGGACGGTGCGGTCTGCGATGCGTGCGATTCGTTGGTATTCGTAGAAGTCCCATGTACTACGGCAGGTTTCAACAATGATGGTGTGGGACACGGCTGGTTCTCCGTTGTGGCGTCGTGGTGTGTTCGGTCAGGTGGCGGTGTTGGTTTCCTGGGGCCCGGTGCGGTGCGCCTGCCGGTAGGCGTCGACAGCGGCCGAGAGCGGTTCTCGCAGGGCTTGCATGCTCGCGACGGCCGCGTCGTAGTTTCCCGAGTCCGAACACGATGCGAGGCTGAAGACGTGACGGTTGCCGTCGGCGAAGCGCTTGGCCGCGTCCTGATGGTGGGCGACGTTCTCTGCGATCACCTTCAGCACGATGTCGACGGGGTGGGTGTCGTCGAGTTCTGCGCAGGTAATACCCGCGACCTCGGTCAGGACCTTGTCGGTGCTGGTGAAACGGTTCTCGGGCAACGCTGTCTCCTGTTCTGGGGTTTCCACTGTGGTCAGTTGGTGCCGTGGAATTCGCGTTCGCTCGGGGTGGCGGCCGGGTGCCAGGTGGCCGGGTGTCCGGCCACCTGGCGGGGCGGCTATCGGGCGGCGCGCAGTGCTGCGGTGGCGGCGTGGCCGATGGCGTGCGCGGTGGCTGTGGGATCGGCGAGCGGGTGAACGGTGACGCCGTGCAGTGGCTCCACGCGGGGGCTGTCGGGTGCGAGCCACAGCACGGCGCATCCGTTGGCGCGCAACCGATCGACGCGGCGCTGCCCTTCCCGGCGTGGGTCGTGCCGGTACCGGCCGTCGGAGACGATCACCAGCAGCCGCGCGGCGGCGGGGCGGTAGAGGTCCAGGGCTCCGTCGAGTGCGTCGATGGCGCGTGGGATGTCCTCGTAGTTGTCGTCGGCGTCGAACTCGGTGACGTGTGCGGGGGCGGAGTCGGGGCGGGTGATGGCGCGCACCCGGTTCCCGAAGATCACGGTCGCGGCGGCGGCCGGGATCTCGGCGTGGTGGGCGGCGTGGTTGAGGATCCAGGCGGCGGAGGCGACAGGTCCGGCGAAGGCTGACATGGATCCGGACACGTCGCAGGCGATCCCGAGCCGCAGGGGTGGGCTGGGCGCGATGCGCCGGGTGGTGCGGGTGAACGGTTCGGCGGTGGGCAGCGCACCGGCGGCGCGTTGCGCGTCGGCGGCCAGTGCGCCGCGCATCCGCAGCCGCCCGGGTGGTGTGGGCGAGGTTGTCTTTGTCGCTACACGGTCGCGGATTCCGGCTGTGCTCAGTGCGCGACCGAGGCGGCGCGCGGCAGCACGTTCCTGCCCGGTGGGGGGCCGTGTCCCGGTGATGGTGGTCTTCCCGGTACGCGGCCCGCCGATCGCGGAGAAGACCTTCCGCGCGGCTTTCGCGGCGTCTTGTTGTGCCTGGCGTTCGGCGTTCGCCGCGTCCGCTTCGGCCGTCGCGGGGTCGGCGGGAGCGTCTTCGGTGGCGACGGCTACGGCGGTTCGCGCTGCGGCCACGGCGATAGCGCTGGCCAAGGGTGATGGGGGCCCCGTTTCACCCGGGGTGGCTTCCTTTCCGCCTGCCCCGGCTGTGGGGGAGGGACGATCTGGGTCGGTGCCGAGGGCTTCGCACCAGCGGCGGCCGAGGTCGATCATGGTGTCGGCGTCGCCGTCGTCGACGTGGTGCGCGGCCAGCCACACGTCGCGGAGCTCGTCCAGGGTTGACGTGCCGAGGAGTGAGTCGACGACGTTGCCGACGATCTTTGTTTCGTCGGGGGTGAGGATTCCGGCGTCCGTGCGGGCCAGGAGCAGGGCGGCGGCGTGGGCGGCCGCGTGCGGCGTCATGCTGGGGGCGCGGGTGGGATCGTTGGCGTGGGTGTCGGCGAGGATGAGGTGGGTAGCGCAGGCGCGTAGCCAGTGCCGGTCGTCGGGGCGGCGGCGGATCTGGTTGGCCTCGATGCGGGATTCTTCCAGCAGCATCGCGGCGTCGACCGCGCCGGGTGGGGCGTCGTGGGGTGGTTCCCAGACGGAATGGCGGGCGTGGGCGCATTCGTGGGTGAGCAGGCCCCACGCTGTGGCGTAGCGGGCCCGGTCGCCGAGGCGGTCGGGGGTCATGGTGGCGGGGTCCACTGTGCCCAGGTGGGTGCCGTCGATCTCGATCGTGGCGTGGTGCGGGAAGTAGCAGGCGGGCGCCCCGTGCCCGGCCCCGGGGGCGATGGTGACGAGGAGGTCTTCCCGGTCGGCGATGACCGGAACCTCGTCGGTGAGGGTGGCGGACAGGCGCAACCACACGGCGTCGCGGGAGGAATCGAGGCGGGTCTTGTCGACAGCGGTATCGGTGACCAGGTGCGTGCTCATGGGGATCGTCTCCAGGACTTTCGAAGTGGCGGGGCGTGGGGGTTAGACCCGTGGCCCGAGTGCGAGCGGTTCGATCACGGTGCCGAACGCGTCGCGCACGGCCACCGCTACGGTGTCGCGGTCCTCTTCCGGCGCGATACCCACGAGATTGGCGGCGGCAGCGTCCGCACCCAGTACGGCGGAGATCCGTTCGAACGCGATCAGTTCGCGAAGCTGCGGGGCCCAGCGGACCTCGCCTTTGCGTTGGCGCGTCGCGAGATTGCGCGCCACGCGCACCGCGCGGCGGTCGATGTTCAGTTGCTTGGCCAAATCGAAGTCCGTGGAGACCTGGATCTGCGCGGAGAACCGTGACGAGAGGGCGTCGGTGAGGACCGCGCCGTGCACGCCGGGGTTGTGTCCGGCGACGACGTAGAAGCCGGGCTCGGCGGTGACCACTTCGCCGCCGTTGGCTTTCACGGTGATCTGGCGGCGTCCGTCCATCGCGGGATACACCACGGCCAGCACGGTAGGCGGGATCAGGGTGGCGTCGTCGATGAACAGGCACCGGCCGTCCCGCATCGCGGTGACCAGGGGGCCGTGGACGAAAACGTAACGGCTATCCGGGGTTTGGGTGTATTCCCCGACGAAGTCCGCGACCGTGGTGTCCCCGTCGCCCTGCACTGTGATCAGGTCCGGGAAGGCGGCCTCGACGACCGAGGTCTTTCCCGTTCCGGGGGGCCCGTACAGCAGGGAGGACACACCTGCGGCGCGTAGCTTGCGCAACGCGGTGACATCCGGCACCCCCGACAATTGGCGGGGGTGGTAGGTCTGCCCGTTCGGGCGGGTCACCGGACCCGACACGGGCGCCTCTTCCGGGGGCACCGGAGCCGGGTGTGGCGCCTCTGGTTCCGGTACGGCTGGCGTGGGCGCGGCTGGTGTGGGTGCGGCTTTCCGGGGTCGGCGCGAGGCTTTCGCGGGGCTCGCCGCTGGTGTGCTGGGGGCGGCGGCACCGGCGGTCGCGGCCGTCGCCCGGTAGCGCAACGGCGTGAGGGAGGTCCTCTCGGCCTCCCCGCGATCGGTGAGCACCTGCAACGCGTTGCCGACCGCGCCCGACGAGCGACCCAACTTTTTAGCTATGTCGCGTGGCGTGAATTCCGTTCCCGCGTGATCGGAGAGCCATTCGGCGACAATCCGCCGCAGTTCGCCACTGCGCAACCGCGCACCCCCCGTAGTGCCCGAGGGCACCGGTGCGGGCGCGGGCGTTCCTGGCGAACCGGCGGGCGGTGTCATGTGCAATTCCCCTTCCCAGGTGGTGGGCCACACAACCGGCGTCTCGTTTTCGGCGGCATCGCTGGATTCGCGGGTTTCGGCGGTAGGGTGGATCGCGGCCATCGGCACGGTAGCTCCCTCGGTGAACATAGCTCCGCCAGGGGCGGCATTTCGGTGATTTCCCGGTTCCCCCGGTGATGGTTCAAAGATAGCTCTGTGCCGCGCACGATTCAACAAATAACGCCCCATTTTCACGACTCTTCTCGAATCACCCCATAGGATCCGGCCTGCCGTTATTCTGAAATCGCCCACATTTCCTATTCAAATCCCAAGTGCTGGGCGAATAGGTCACTGAAAGCGACGACTTGAACAGTTTCTGAAAAATAAAATGAAAAACAATAATAGTGGAGGGAGGTTATTTATCGGGATACAGGTGGTGAGAGGCGTGGTGGGAGTGTCCTGACGTGATGCCTGGCCCCGCCCGCCTCGATGTTTCTCCCGGCCTGTGGCCAGGCCAGTCGGGGATACCCGCGGATCCCCCGTGAGGCACGCTACGCAGCGGGGGACCGCCGCCCGAGGGGGTGGTCGTCTAAGCGCCGCCTCCTGCGGATCCCCCTGGTGATCCTCCCTATGCACCCCCGTATCCCCAGCACAGGCCCCGCGGCCCCGCCTCGCACCACGCGGTCGACGGCGGGGCCGCGGGGCCTGCCGGCCGGCGGCCCCGCCTTCGACTATCGAGCGTTGTCGTAGGCCTCGACGATCTCCGCGGGGATACGGCCTCGGTCGGACACCTGAAAACCTTGTTCGCGAGCCCACGTGCGAATGGCCAGGTTGCGTTCTTTGTCCGTCGTCTGCGGCGCGGCGGCTTTGGCGGGCTTGATAGTCGCGCGCTTTCGCCCCCCGGTCCGGCGGGCATGAGACACAAACGGTGTGAGGGCGTCCCGGAGTTCAGTGGCGTTGTCCTGGGACAGGTCGATCGTGTAGTTGACTCCATCCAGGCTGAACTCGACGCTGGCCTCAGCGGGCGTGCCATCGATGTCGTCGACGAGCGCAACGGTGACTTTCTGAGCCATGTAGTTCCTTTCGTTTGCCCGGTATCGTGAAATGCCGGACGTCGGTGTGGAAACGGATTGTAGGGCAGCCGCCGGAGATAAAACCCACGGAGCGCCGCCGCGTCCGGGTGGATTACAGTCGCGGCATTCTCAAGGATGTCACATGTGCTGGCTGTCGCGGGCGGCGATGTTCTATGATTTCGCAGCAAGGAGTACGTGCTGACTTCAGGGCCCCTGTCATGGATCTCTGGACTTGATATTGGGATGGTGCTGTGGCTGAAAAGACCGTGGTCGAGTTCGTCGATGACATCGACGGCTCACCCGCCGAGCAGACCATGACGTTCTCTGTGGAGGGGGTGGTCTATGAGATCGACCTCAACGCCCACCACGCGCAGCACCTTCGGGACCTGCTTCAGCGCTACATCACCCACGCGCGTCGGGAACCGGCTCACCGCGGGAACCGGCGCGCCGAGCGTGAGCAACGCCAGGCCCGCGAGACCAACAAGGGCCTCACAGCACAGATTCGACAGGCAGCCCAGCGCACCCGCGAGCACCTCAGCCACCAGCCTGCCTCGGAGCAGACAGACCACACCGATCCCAATCCCCCGGCGGAGATCACGGAGATCACGGTGGTGGAACCGCACACCAGGAAAGAGCCACGGAATCCCCAGCATGCCCCTGAGTTGGCGCCCCCGCAGTTTTCCTCGATCTAGCAGCTCCGGCAGGCTGCCCTGCCGGCTGCGCAGGGCGCTGCCGGAGCCGGGTGGACTTGTTGTGCCGACGGTCAGAGCGCCCCTCGCCACAGGTGGGGCGGCCTGACCGTCGGCACCGCTGGCCGGGTTCATCATGGCGACGGCTTTTATGTGTGGCGGGACGGCAGGGCGCGCAGTCGTGGTGAGCTTGCGGTGTTCTGCGGTGCTGCGCCGGCCTGGGGTGCTGCGCTGGCCTGTGGTGCGGGCAGGGCGGCGTGGATCAGCGGCGCGGCGCGGTAGGTCCAGCCCGGGCCTGCGTTCTTCCAACAGCCCAGCATCAGCCAGCGTCCGTGACGGGTGAGCCACAGCCAGACGTCGACCAGATCGGGATCGTCGCCGTCGGCGGGTGGAAGGAGCTGCAGGACAACGGTTCCCGCGGGGAGGGAGGCGGGGCTGAGGTTCGGCTTCCAGGCCCCGGTGAAGCCGGTGAGGGCCTGGTGGGGGTCCCGGTCGGTGGAGGTGATGACGATGCCGCCGGTGTCGCGGGGCATGCGCATGGGCGGCGGGGGACCCAGGGTGCAGGTGAGCCGGGTACGCGCGGCAGGTGAGGGATACGGCGGTGCCGGAGCCTGGTTCAGCCGTGGGCCAGGGGCACGCAGTTGCTGTGCCGGTGGTGTGTGAAGCCGCGAACGGTCTACTGAGGACATTTCTGTTACCTCCTTGGTGACATTCGATTCGTAGGGGCCAGTGGTATATGGACGCTCCGGTCAGGGGCGCTGTCAACCGGGGTGTGGCGTGGCGGGGTGAGCTGCACCGGTGTGGCGTATTCCGGTGTCGGCGTGTGGTGGTTGGGGAACCGACCGGATGACGTGCTGGGCGTGGCGGTGTTGTAGCGCGGTAGCCAGGGTCTGGGTTTCTGGTGCGGGTTCGCAGTCGATGTCCCGCAGCCGCACTTCGAGGAGCGCGAGGGTGCGGGGGATGCCGTCGTGGATGCCGAGACGGTCTTGCAGTCGCATGATGTCGCGGTAGAGATGTTCGTTGTAGGGGTCGAAACCGGTGGCGGTTTCCAGCAGTTCCAGGGTGTGCCGGGGATCGTCGGCGACGTGATGGCGGGCCAGTTCGCTGATGGCATTGATGGCGGTGCGTTGCGCGGCGTGCCGCACGGGGTGGATCCATTCGGAGTCGATGCCCGCACCCAGCTCGCCACGGTAGGCATCCACGATCTCGCGTAGCACGGTGAGGCGTTGCGTCGTGTTCTGTGTACGGCGGCTATCGGAATCGGCGTGGGCGAAGTGGTGGTAGTCGACGTCGACGAGATCAGGGTTGAGCCGCAGATGCCGGTTGTGGGTGTCGACGATCTCGCCGGCCAGGCCGTGGGTAGCGCGGGTGAGAGTGGCGCGCAGCCGGGAGAGGGCGGTGTTGAGCGCGTTGGTGGGCCGTGCTGAGGGACTGGTGTGCCACAGGTCGGCGATCAGCGTGTCGCGGGCGACGCCCTCGGGATGCACCGCGAGGTAGGTGAGGAGTTCTTGCTGGCGTGGCGAGAGCTCCCCGGTGATCTCCCACCAGGTACCGGATTCATCGCTGCACGACAGAGCAAAGCAACCCACAACCCGCAACGACAGCACCCCAGCGCCGGTGTCCGGCGCCTCGGTGATCCCGAAGGATTCCACGGTGGAGACCGAGTCCTCCGTACCGGCAGCGGCGCCGCTGTCCGTGGACCGGCAGGTTCCTTCAACCTCTGGCAGTGAGGCTGGTGGGGGCGCTGGCGAAGGCGTTTTCGCCTCGGCTGGATTGTTTCGTGGCCGCTGGGGTGCGACGTGGTGGGCGAGGGTGAGGAGGTCGTCGGCGGCGGGCGGAGTCGCGGTGAACATCCGGACGCCCACCAGATCTCTCGCGGTGGCCTCGGGAAATCGCTGAGGTCACGATCCCGCCGGAGTTGATGGTCAGCGTGGTTCCCGAGACCGACGGTCCGAGCGCGAGCACGACCACACCGCCGGGCCTCGTGTGCGATCGCCTCAACAGGGCAGCGGTCTGGGCCGGCAGTGGTGCGCGCACCACGAAAACCTCCAGACGCTGGTCGTCCTCCCCGGGGCTGCTGGCAGCGGTGGTGAGGGCGTCGGTCACCTCCAGGGGGTGAGGCAGCTCGCCGTAGTGGGGGAACAGGTTGTTGGCGAGTGATTTCTGCAGCACAATCCGCGGGCCGTGGCGGTGCTGGAGATCGAGGATGAGCGCCCGCATCGCGTCCTCGGCGCCAGGCCCGGTGAGCCCGAGCCCACCGACGGCCGCAAGGTCCAGCCGCACGGTCGCGTTGTCGTCGACACCGAGCTCCGCGACGACGTCACCTGGTGCTGCGGCACCCTCACCGGTCTCGCGCTCGCGCTCGTGTTCGTGATCGTGATCGGCGGAGGGGGACTCGGTGTCGAGGCTGGGTTGGGTGGCGCGAAGGTGGGCGAGTTTGAGCTGATACACCGTGGGAGCAACGGGGTAATCCGGCGTCGGTGCGGCCCCGGGACGCTGGGTGCGGCGGTGGCGTGTGCGGGCGAGAACCAGCGCGGCACTCGCGGCCGCGGCCAGCCCCAGGCCGAGGAACACCCCGGACGCGATCTCCACCCCCGGCCCCTGTTCCAGCGCAGCGGCCGGCTGTGCAGCCGACCGGCCGTGATCCTCCGGTGACGGAGCCTGAGGGTGTGATGTGGTCGCGCGCGGCGTGTGATCGGGCGGTGCGGGTGCGGGGGCACTGTGGCCTGCCGGGGGTAGTGCGAGGCGCCAGCCGGGGAAAAGCATGTCCGGGTCGCGCAGAACACGCCCGTCCGGCTGTGGCTGGTGGGCGTTGAGCTCGGCGATCTCCTGCCAGCGGTCGGGGGCGCCGAGCTCGCGTCCGGCGATCGCGGTGAGCGTGTCACCGGGTCCGACAGTGATCCACCGCGCGTCCTCGGGAATGACCGCGGGGGCGGGGAGATGGGTGGCGTCGCCCGGCAGCAGGAGGACCGAACCGGTGAGCAGGCAGTAGTCGTCGCCGATACGGCCGGTGTTGAGTGCCGCGATGTCAGGCCAGCGGTGGGGATTGCCGAGGTGGCGTGCCGCGAGGCCCCACAGGGTGTCGCCGCGAACGACCTCATAACGGGGGTAGTCCGGACGCAGGTCGTCGCTGACGGTGGTGGGGGTGCTGGGTTCGGGCAGGCCGGGAGGCCCGCCCGAACCCAGCGGGACGGTGGTGCCCTTCTCGTGGGGCATCGGGAGGACACCACCGGGGTACTGGGGTGCGGTGACCGCGACCGGATCTGTCACCGGGGCGGCGGACACAGTGGAGGGAGTGCTGGCGAAGGTCGCGGCGGCGACCAGCGTGGTGATCCACCCGCGAGGCCCCATCGCCGCGACACGCTCACGCGCACGGCCGGCGCCGTAACGCAGGAGAAGCAGGAGATCGCAGAGGCTCCACCACAGCATCACCAGCCAACTGCCCCACCCGGTCGCGAAGATGAGCAGGAGGAGCGCACCGTCGGAGCCGAGGTCGAGGCGCAGGGCCTGCCAGGTGTCCTCCAGCCAGGGCCGGAGCTGGTCGATCAGCGGCGGCGCCCACGGGGAATCGTCGAGCACCGGCCACGACAGCTGCGGCATCGTGATGACCTGCCCGGCGAAGGTCAGAACGACGGGCAGTCCGATGAGGAGCAGGGCGAGGCCGAGGACGGCGGCACCGGCGCGAATCCGGTCGGCCGTCGTGGCGCGGGGCGGGGTGGTGGTCATGGTGTGCTGCCGGGGGTGTTGGTGCCGACGGCGAGTTGGGCGGTCGCGGAGCCGGTGACGGTGTGGGTGGTCCAGAGCAGCCCGATCGCGGCGGGCTCGGAATGCCAGACGGTGACGTGCACGGTCCGTGCACCGTCCAAGACCAGCGTGCCGGTGTGGTGGGTGGCGGTGAGGTAGCGGCGCGCGGCTGTGGCGGCGTGAACGGGGTCGAGGGTGATGGCCGGGCCGCGGGTGTCCAGGGCGGTGAGCGCGGCACGGGCAGTCTCGGCGGCGATGGCGTCGGCGCGTGCGAGCACGCGTAGCCGGTCGGCGCCGTCGACCAGGACCGCGAACACCAGCAGCAGGCACGGCGCGAGCACGGCGATGAGCACGCTCACCGAACCCTCATTGGGTAGGCGCTTCCGGTGGCTGGTCATGAGCGTGTCCGGTACGGGTCCACAGGACTGCTACTGGCCGCATCGAGCCCGACCCTGCCCGGCAGTCCGGGCAGGCTGGTGAGGTCGGACAGCGTCACCGTGCAGCGCAATCTGATCGTGACGACCCCCGCTTGTCCCGGGCGGGTACCGAAGCCGCTGGCGTCCAGGGTGTGCTGAATGTCCGTGCACGACAGGTGTTGTTCGCCCAGCACTCGTGTACCGGTGCCGACGGCTGCGGCGTGAGCGGCGGTGGGGGTGCGGGCCAGGGATGCGGCGCGGGCGGCGGCGGTGGCGGCGTGTTCCAGCGTGGTGTGGGCGGTGACGATCCGGCCCCCTGCGACCATGAGCACCAACACCAGCAGCACAACCGGGGTCAGGACGGCCAGTTCCACGCTGGCCGAGCCCTTGTTGTCGAATGGGCGCAGTGTCATGGTGTGCTCCCGGGGGTGGTGAAGCGCTCTTTGGCGGCGCGGGCTTCCTGCTCGATGCGATCAAGCCCGGGGATGGGCAGCAGGCGGGGTGCGGTGGCGGCCACCCGCACCGTGACCGCACGGTCACCGATCTCGGCGGTGACCACTGGGGCGTCCACGACCGTGGCCGCGCGGGCCAGGAACGCGGTGGCGGCGTTCTGGGCGTCGTCGGCGGTGCCGGTGACGGTGCGGGCGGCCTGCACCCCTTGCTGGGCGGCGGCGAGACAGAGGGTGCGGGTGTGCCACCACAATCCGGCCTGCAGCACCGTGACGAGCAGCAGCAGCGCCAGCGGCGCAAGCACGGCGAGCTCGACCGCCGCCGACCCGGTGTCGTCCTGAGTGTTCCGGCATCTGGTGTGGACAGACGTGGCCTTCATGAGCGCATCCCCGGGCGGTTAGCGGATCTGGCCTTGATACTTGGAGACCACGGCGGTGATCGCGGCACCGAGGCCGAGTGCTGCGGCGAGAGCGATCGCGGTGAGCACCGCCTTCTCGGTGCTTTCCGATCCACGGTCATCGAAGCGTGCCCGCATCCAGCGGTCCTGGACGGCCTGGCCGGCGATGGCTATCCAGATTCCAAGGAGAAGGACGGTGGTGGTGACCTGGTGACGCGTGCGTGCGGTCAGCATGATGATGTCCTTTCATTCCTGTTGGTGTACAAGGAAAACCCTCGGTTTCTATCCGGTGAGGAGCCGGACTATGGCGGGGTAGAGGACGAGGAGGAGGAAGCCGAGCATGAGCGCGGTGACCGGGAGCGTGAGTCGTTCGGTTCGTGTGTTGGCATCGGCCTTGTCGGCACTTATGTCGGTGGCGCGTAGGCTCGCGGCCTGGGTGGTGAGGCTGGTGGAGATCGCGGCGCCGTCGGCGGCGGTGGCCGCCAGGTCCGCGACCGCCACCAGCTCCCGCACCCGAATTCGTTCGCCGAGGTCGCGCAGCGCATCCCACGGGGAGTGTCCACTGTGCTCGGCGTGGGTGAGGGTGCGGTGCAGGCGCGTGAACAGCCAGTGCTCGCCCACGCCGGCGGCCTCTCGCAACGCCGGGCCGGGGGCGTGGCCGGCGGCGCGTTGCTGGGCGATGAGCTCCAGGTACACCGCCAGCGCGCGACGTCCGTCCTCCCGCGCCTGCGCTGCCTGGTCCCGGATCTGCCAGACCGGCACCATCGCCCCCACACCACCCACGGCACACACCATCAGCATCGACACACCCAGCGGGAACACCACCCCGACCACCGTCGCACTGAGGGCGAGAACGGCTGCGGCGGTGAGGCTTGCGGCCGCCCACCGCACCCGCGCGGCCACGTAGCCGGCGGGGGCGCGGTCGAGCAGGTCGAGATCGTGCACGGGAATGCCCAGCCACGGGTGCCGGGCCCGGTGAGCAAGCTCGGTCACGCGGGCGAGCAGACCAGCCCGCCGTGCTTTCCAGCCGACGGCCGGGCGCGTGCGCGTGGTGAGGTGGCGGACGGCTGCGGCGAGGTCCATCGGCGCCGGCCCGGCCACGACCCGCACCCCGGCGGCGAGCCCGAGCCCGAGCATCGCGCCCAGGCCGGCGGCGATCTGGAGTACGGGGTTCATGGCCGGCTCCCGAGGTAGCGTGACCTGGGCGCGGCGGTGGACAGGCGGTGCATCCGCCACAACGCTCCCGCGAAAATCCCGACGACCCCGGCCAGCACTGCCTGCCCTTCCCAGGACGTGAACGGGGCGAGGTAGGGGTGGGCGAAGACCAGCAGCCCACCGGCCATGACCGCGGTGATGGCCACCAGAGTCCGCACCGTGGTGCGGGGTTTGGCGCGGTCGGCCTCGATCTCCCGCTGGGCCGCGACACGCGTGTTCAACGCAGCGGAGAGGGCATGCAGGTTCTCCACCAGACCGCGGCCACCGGAGCGCACGCGCAGCAGCAACGCCAGCACGACTTCGTCCACGGCCGGGTCGGCAAGCTCGTCGGCGAAGGCCCGCAACGCCCGCTCCGGTCGGTCGCCCGGTAGCCGGTCAGCCAACCGTCGGAGCGCCCCGGTGAGAGGTTCGGGGGCGGTGTCCGCGGAGCGGGCGAGCGCCTGATGCAGGCCGCCGGCGCCGGAGGCCAGCAGATCTCCCACCCGCCGAGTCCACACTGCCAGCGCGTCCTGCAGCGCGATCGCATCCCGTGGCCCGGCCGGTGCCAGCAGGACCGGCAATCCCAGGACCGCCGCGACCGCAGCGAGACCCGCGACCGGCCACCCGCTGAACCACCACACCCCGCTCGCGACGGCCGTGGCGAGCAGTCCACGTCGCCACCAGCGGCGGACACGCCGCCACACCGACACCCAGAAGCGCCCCGCTGGACGCCGACCTAGACGCGGCGGTGCCGCAAAGGTGAGCAACCCCAGCACCAGCCCAGCACCGAGCACGAGTCCACACAGGACAGAAAAGGAGGAGATCACCGGTCCTCGTCTCCCCAAGGGTGGGTGTCCCACCTACCGTGGTGATGCTGGAAGATGCCGCGGTCCAGACCGCGGGCTTCCAACCGGGCCAGCAGGACGGGGCTGGGGGCAGAGGCGGGCACAGCGCGCCCGTCACCCGGCCGGGGCACGAACAGGCTGGTGAGGTCCGGGATCGCCGCGTCACCGACCTGGCCGACTTCGGCGATCTCGGTCACGAACCGCTCCCGCCTGCCTGCGTGGTCACGGCGGGCGACGTGCACGATGAGATCCAAGGCCGAGGCGGTCCACCGGTACGCGGCCTCCACCGGCAGGGGCGGGGTGGCGAGCTGGCCGAGCGCGGCGATGCGGTCGGGCACGGCCCGCGCGGAGGCCGCGTGCAGGGTGCCCATCCCGCCGGCGGCACCGTTGCCCAACGCGCGCAGCAGCGCCGTGATCTCACCACCGCGGACCTCGCCCACCACCACCCGCGACGGCGAATGCCGCAGCGTCTGCTTCAGCAGGTCGTCGAGGCTGACCTCGCCGACCCCTTCGGCGTTCGCGGTGCGCGCCTCCAGGGGTGTGACCAGGGGATGTTTCACCGGGTTCAGGTGCAGCCCGAGCTCGTAGTCGTCCTCCACGGTGACGATGTGCTCCCTGTCGGGGATCTCGTCGCACAATGCCCGCAGCAGCGTGGTCTTGCCCGCATACGGGCCCCCGGTGACCAGCAGGTTGAGCCCGGCGGCCACGGCGACCTGCAGGAAATGCAGCAGATCGGTATCCAGGCTGCCCTGGTGGTGCAGGTCGGTGAGGGTGGTGTGGGCCAGGCGGTGGCGGCGGATGGCCACCCGTGGCCGGCCGCTGATCTCCCGCACCGCCGCCAACCGCGCGCCCAACGGCCCACCCCCGGGAAGGCGGAGATTCCCGATCGGCCTGGCTGGTGAGAACTCCCGGCTGGTCTGGCCCAGCCGCGCGAACATCGCCTCCAGCAACTCCACCAGCTCCGCATCCGAGGCGGCGACCGCATGGGGCCAGCGCTGCAGACGGCCATCGGCCAGCTCCAGGAACACCTGGTCGTGGCCGTGGATGTGGATGTTCTCCACATCGCCGCGTTCCAGCAAGGGCTGCAGTCCACCCAACCCCGCCAACGCGGCCAGCACCGCGGCAGCAAGCACCCGTTCGTCCTGTTCGGACAACGACGGATCCCCGCGAGAGGCGCGTTCGTGAGCCCAGGCGGTGATTTCCTCGGCCACCAGCGACGCCCGCTGCACCCCGTGCGAACCCTCGCCCTGCAGGCGCCGGGCCACCCTCGCGCGCAACGCCCGCACCGTCGCCGGATTGGGCACGAACCCCGGCCGATCCACACCGATCGGGGGCTGCCGCTGCTCGTTGATCCCCGTGCTCATGCCGCACCTTCCTGAACGACGCCGTTGGTGACCGTGGTGTTCGGGGGCGGAGGCGGGGTGAGACGGACGTGGAGGCGACGCGCGGCCATCCGGCTGGTGCGCAGCAGCGCGCAGTGGCGAGGCTTGAGGGAGTGCGCGCAGCCATCCGAGAGCACACGCGCCGCGGCCGGGTCGTCCGGCAACTCCAGCCCGACCGGGATCCCCAACGCTCGGGCCACACCGTCGGCTTCCCGGCTTGTGGTTGCCGATACCGCAGCCCCCAGCCGGGTGATCGGCACCAGCTCCCGCAACGCTGTGATCAACGGCAGGGCGGCCGAGACATGCCGCAAGCTCGGGCGAACGCCGACCAGGACAAGGTCGGCTTCGGTGACCAAGGCCCAGGGTGTCTCGGGCACCCACCGGCCCGCGTCGATGAGGACGTCGGGCCTGTCGTGGGCGGTGAGGTCCCGGGCGGCGCTGGCCAGCCGCCGCCAGCCGTCCTCGCCGATCGCACCGGCCTGGGCCCGGTTGGTCACCCCTGCCAGCAGCCGGAGGTGATCGTGCCCCGGGACCTCCTGCACATGCCCCGCCAGCCCTTCCGAGGGCACGGCGTCCAAATGCCGGGTCGCGGCGGCGAAACTCACCACCCCACGGCTGGTCGTGAGGCGCCCATCGACCCACCACTGGCCGACCCAGCCCGACAGCAGATCACCCCCGCCCGGGTCCGCGTCGACCACCAGCAGGTGATGCGGCCACACGGTGGCCAACGCGGCAACCGCCGTAGTCACACCGGGGGAACATTTCGCGGACAACATCGTGATCACAGCCATGACAATTCCCTTCACCATCAACAGAAACCACGGATCTACGAGGAGGGGCCGAGCAGCGTCACGAGCGCTCCGCTGGTCGCGGCGGCGCTGGCCTGCTCGGCCAGCGAGTCGGCAATGAGCAAGTCCGCGACGATCGCGCCTTCGGCATCCGGCGGTGACACCTGCACCACCCGCGCCCGGAACCCGCTCCCACTCGGGACCGTTTCTGCCGCTGCGCCGGTGGTCGACAGCGTCACGACCTCGACAGGGTCATTGGGAAACAGCCCGCGAGCGGGAAACCGGCCCTGCGGCAGCCGGACACCGATCACCTGCTGGCCTACCGCAGGCACCCTCTGGGCCATCACGTCGCCGTGCGACAGCAGCTGCCCGGCACGCAAATTGCCCGCAGCCACCTGACCCACCACCCGGCCGCGATCGGCATCAGCGACCACAAACCGGCGAGCGCTCGGCGGAAGCTCCACAGTGGTCACATCCGCACCCGTCACCGGCTGACCCCAGGCCACGTCCCGGGCCAGCAGCAGCATCGGCTCACGTTCCCACGCAGCCGACACCACCATCACCGTCGCGACCGTCGACGCAGCCACCAGCCCCAGCGAGGCCCCTACAAGCCACCACCGCCGTCGCCGAGGCACCCGAGGAGAACCCGCAGAGCCCGCTTTCTCAGACGGACTGGAATCCGGTGTCGTGACCGCGAAAATCCCACTACTGGACATAGATACTCCCAGAAATGAATGCATACAAAGAAAGAGCGTTATTCACGTGAGTTACCAGCCGAGTCGATAGAATTCGAGCGCCGTGACGATGCGGATGATGTTGGAGAGTTCAGCGAGCCGCCCTCGGTACCCGGTGGCAAGTATCTTCCAATTCTTTAAATGTGCGAGGCATCGCTCGACGGCAGATCGTAGCGATGAGATCGTTTTGTTGTTTTTCTTATCTGCCGCCGAGAGTTCGCCGCCTTTCGGCTTCTTGCGAGGCGTAATCGCGCGAGTTCCCTGATAGGCAGGGTCTCCGATGAATGAGGTCTCGACTAGAAGATCTTCCCAGCCGGACTCGGTGAACGCCTTTCGGTCGTGCATGGATCCGCATAGAGGCGTCGATATTCCCAGCAGACCTCCCTCCGTATCGGCGGCGACCTGGATGTTCAGCCCAGCACGGCGACGTTTGCCGGAGTAGTTGTCCTCGTGACCAGCACGGTTACCGGTCGGCACATCGGTGCCATCGACCAGGACGAGCCGGCCACGAATGGCCTCCTCGAGGTCTGGCACATGCAGACACAACGCCTCTCCGATCAGCGGCAGTATGCCTCGATAGACCCGCGATACGGTCGGCTGACTGACGCCGAACAGATCACCCACGGCCGCCTGGTTTAAATTCTGTCGGACATACACCAGGGTGAGCGTGACCGCGCGATACAGCCCCACCGTCGGAGGCCACACTTGTTCTTTACGGCACTGGACGATCTGCCAGATCCGGGCAACAAACTCCTCAATCTGGTCAGCAACAAGCCCCGTAGTAGACTGGTAACGCAACGGCTCCACCTGTAAGTCGTGTTCTGTGAGAAGAAAACGATCTTACTCGATTGGGGCCGTTGCCCTATTTTTAGGTGATCAAGTCGCTAGAATAGCGCTCAAAGAATGAGAAAAGAAGAAATGTGTTTTAGCGGGTGCGGAGTGCTTGGGCCTCGGCCACCGCGAACCGCGCCGGCGCCCGCGAGGTCATCGGCGCCAGCTCACCACCCACGGGCGCGCTGCCATCCCATCCCCGCCATACCACCCGCCACGTGATCGACCACTGTGCCGTGACCTGCTCACCGGGCTGATCCATCGACGAGCGCTCATACACCACATCGCAATCCGGCGAGGCCGCATGCAGCCCAAACGACCGGTCATACGGTGTCCCGGGCCCAGCACAGAACTCCGTCGGCTGCCCCATTCCCGGCACCATCGACAACCGGACCGGCACCGCCGTGGCCTCGGCCCATACCGCGCCGGCCTGCACCCTCTCCCGCTGCGGACGCCAGTCCGCAGGATCTGTCCAGAACCAGGTGTGCTCACCGACCACCGTCGCCGAACGATCATCCGGCAACCGCAGGTCCGGGGAATGCCGAGGCATAGGTAACGGCAACCGCAAACGTTGCGCCGCCTGTTGTGCCAGGACAGCGGGACGTGGCGTCGGGGCAGTGGGTGATCCCGTCGTCGGTGATGCGGCTTTTGGCCACAGGCACCGTCCGTCATACAGCGGTCCCAAGCACCACAGCGGCCGTGAGGCGAGCAGGAACGCCGCATCCTGCGACTGCCCCGGGGCATCGCACAGCAACGTCGAACACATCGCCAACGGCGCGGGCGCAGCACCCGCGGTGGGATGTGTGCTCGCATGGCTGCTGGGCTTGTATGACGCGGGCTTTCCTGGGCGGCCTGGGCTCGTCGCGTCGAGATCGACCGCCGGTGGCGCGTACAAGTTGCCTCCAGGGACTCCGGGCCGCACGACCACGTTGTCTTGCGCTTGAGCCACTGGCGCAGCAGCTAAGCCCACGGCTGCGGCAAGGGCAAGGAGACCGAGGTTGGAGTACATCAGCAGGGCCCTCCTGGAAAGTCCAATCGAGACACGCGCCACGCACCGGACTCGCGGATCACGGTGACCCGGGCGGAGTTGCGTTCGATTCCCACCGTCTTGGGTGTGCCGGTAGCAAGGTCGGACTGCCCCGCTCGGCTCGTGTCTTGGCAGTCGGTGATCGTGGCCTGATCGCCTTCGATGCGCACGTCGGTCCGCGGGGTGTGATCTCGCCGTACAGCCCGGACCCTTCGGCACGTTGCTGCCGAGCCGTGGACGAAATGTGATTCGCGAGTTGCCCGGAGGTGACCCGACGCAATTCGTTTTCCCATTGAGTGTCTGGTTCGTTGTGCGACACCCATGAGATGCGCCAGAACTCGCGGTACACGCCTTCGACGGCCGCCCGCTCGCCGGTGTAGCGACCGGGAGGTGGAGCGATGCTCGGCCCGGAGGGCTCAGGTCCCGGATCGGACGTGCTCGCACACCCTCCCATCAGAGCACCCACGGTCCACAGCACCAGACCGGATGTCCGGGTGAGCACAGTCGTGGTGGTCATGCCCATTCGACTTGTCCTTTCTGCATCAGGATTGTTTACGACAGGACGCCGATCCAGCCGCCGAGGATCAGACTGGGGCCCGCGGCGATCCGGGCTTCGCTGTCGCGGCGGCGGATCCATGCCAGTGCTGCGGTGATACCAAGCAGGAGGAAGGAAGCCGTGATGCCGCGAAGGACCGCGTGCCAACCGATCCAGGCCCAGTACAGCGCCAGCGCACCGTAGAGGGTGACGTCGCCGAACCCCATCCAGTCCGGAATCACCAGGTAGGCCAGGACACCCACGGCGAATACCACTACTGCAGCCAGCAGGGAGCGCACCAGAGCCACACCGTTCTCCGGGTCGGTGATGGTGAGCATCGCGAACACCGCGAGCCCGCCCGCCGCTGTCGTCACTACCCACGCCCGGGGAAGCCGGTGGCAGGCCATGTCGATCACGGCCAACCCGGCCCCGGTGATGCCAAGCCACCACCATGCCAGCAACGCGGGATCGGTCGCGAACCGGCAACCCACGACGAGGGAGACCACGCCGCCGACAGCACTGAACCCGACCATCGGCCCACGCCGCGTCGACCACACGACCCACGACCGCACCCTCCACGCCAGCACACAACCCGCCGCGATTCCCGCGCCAGCAAAGAGAAAACCCGCACCCATCGACGAACAGTGCATCGCGGGGAAACGCATCGCGCCACCCACAGGCGCATGGACGAGATGACGAATCCAGCACTGCATCTCACCTCCCAGGCCGGAATGAACCGCGACGAAACAGAGAGGACTGATTTATCGCCACGATTTCAAGGAAGACCGAGCCTGACATTCACGGATGCCTCGTGTCAGATTTTGACCCCGGTCCACGGCCGCATACACCCGATCGAGCGAGAGCCTGTGAGGACCAGCCGCCCCTGCGCCGCGGACTTCGCGAAACGCATGATGATCGAGAAACCAGCAGCCGCCACCAAATTTACCGCTCGCCGCAACGCGTCTCAGCCGTGGACGGGCTAGTGACATCGGCAGTGCGGCTCACTCTATTGGGTGTATCTACCCGGTGGGGGAGGCCAAAATCTGACGCGGCACCCGCTCCCGTGTCACCGTAGCGAACCCCTCAACGCGGAAAACCATATCCCGGGTCACCGCAGTTTCCTAAGTGGACTCCCCGCATTTCTTTTTCTTCCCGTGCCCAGCGCGGGGAATGGAGTGCATTATGCGAACCGTCTCCGAAACCAACACGCCCCCAGCGTTGTTCATCCTGAGGTGGCAGGACGGCGAAGACTGGGGCCACCTGTCCATGGTCACCCACGCAACCAAGCCGGTCTTCCTCGGCTTCGTCAACCGCGCCATCGACCCCGCTTTCCATGCTCTGAGTCGTGACTGCTCGATCGGCGCCGATGGGTTTCGCGAAGTCTGGTTCACCGGCCGCCTCTCCCGCAACGCATGCGGCGAGGTGATCCGGTGATGAAGCACCACCGGATCACGATCAACGGCGTCGGCGCGGTCACCGGAGACCTCGCGCCCGTCGCCGATGCCATCAACACCGGCCGCTACAGCCCCGAGCAGGCCCGCCGGAACCAGCAGTCCTCCGTCGCTGTCGCACCAGACCGCACCGGCCCTGAACTGGCGGCGCACGCAGGCCACCAAGCCCTCCGCGGCTTCTCCGGCCGCCTGGACCTGCATCTACACGCCACCATCCACGACCCCGGCCTAGATTTCTGGTCGCACAACTCCTATGTTGCCGACCAGCTCAGGCTCGACACCACCATGACGCTCGCGCTCAACGGCATGTCCAACAGCATGATCGCCGGCCTGGAGCTGGCCGCCACCGTCCTCGCCGGCCAACACGGCCACGCCGCGCTGCTCACCGCAGGCGACACCTTCCACGCCCCGCTGTTCGACCGCTGGCAAACCGATCCCGGCATCACCTACGGCGACGCCGGCGCCGCAGTCCTCCTCCACCGCGACTCGCCCCACGACGCCGTAGCCGAACTGATCGCCACCGCCTCCCACGCACAGCCATGCCTGGAAGGCCTGCACCGCGGAAAAACCCCGTGGTACAACGGAAACACCTACCGGCCCCCGATCCAGCTGCGCCACCGAAAAGCCCACTGGCTCGGAACCCACGACGGACCCGGCACCATCGAGGCCCTCAACGCAGCCGCCACCACAGCCGTCGTCAAACAGGTCCTCTACGACGCCGAGCTCGAACTCGACGACGTCCGCTGGGTGCTCTGCCCCCACTACGGAGCCCCACTGGCCCACCGGCACTGCCTGGCACCACTCAGAATCCCCGAACAGCGCAGCAGCACCTTCCTCGCCCGCCGGTACGGCCACATGGGCGCCGCAGACCACATCATCGACCTCCACCACCTCCTCACACGACACCAGGCCACCACCGGCGACCACGTCATCCTGCTGGGCATCGGCGTCGGAATGACCTGGACCGCCGCCCTCCTACGCATCGCTTAACACGTGACGCCGACCCCGCATGAAATTCCGCCCAGGGCGAAACGCGCCCAAAAAGAAAGGAAACGAAATGAGAGACAAAAACAACTCTAGGAACGCGACAACGACGTATATCCCAACCGTCACCGTCCGGTACGCCTCCGCGCTCGTGACAACACTGCTCACGATGATGGGACTGCTCGTCCCGCTCACCGGTGCCATCGCCACAGCAGCACCCAGCATCGGCGATGAGACCATGACCATCGCTAGCGACGCCGTTCCGGACGACGGCTGCATCGCTGGCTGTTGCGAACTAGCGTGTTTGGGAGATTAAAAGCCTTCCGGTGCCCCCGCAGAACTGTAATTCGCCAAGATTTTCGTCGGCTACTTTGACGTCGGCAACCTACTGTTCTTGGCCAGAAAATCCTTCTTCCGTTGCAAGATCGAATTTAGTTCCTGGAATGGAGAAAAAATGTTGAACAACCCAAGCGTCGCACCACCCCCACACCAGGTAGCCGTCGCGCGCACAACGCCACACCCCCTCCACCGGCCGGGGTTGCTCGCCGCACGGGCAACCCCGACTCCCGCCGACCGATCGTTCATCTCGTCCGGCGAACATCCATGCCCCGCGACCACCTCGCTCATTGGCCCAGCGATCCATCACGACTAGGAGATCTCAATGAGAACAAAAGGGTTTACCACCGTGACCATCGTCCTTGCGGGACTCTTGATGTCAGGTGTGGACGGGGCCGCGTACGGGGAAGGTTCCTGCCCGGCCGGATACACCTTCTCCATCCAGGATGGTGCCCGTATCCACAGGTCCAACGACCTGAAGTCGCCTGTCGACGGCATCTACTACACACACCACGACTACCGCGTCCACCAGTTCCTCGGCGGTACAGCCACAACACCGCACTGGGTCAACTTGACCGACGTCACCACCGCGGTGTCTGGTTGGGTGAACGGCAGCGTCGCAACCTGCTTCGCCCCTACCTCACCAAACAGGACGAGCTAGCCAACGCCAAGCGGTAAAGCACCAACTCATAACCCGCTGCGTCCAGAGAAATCTTGCTCTTTCCTTCCATTCAATTCCTCCCACGGTGAAGCACGTCCACATTAGAAGGGAACTAACAATGAAGAGAACCGATCATTCTCGCTCGGAGGTCAAAACCGGTGCAGTGACAAGCGCTTCGGATACCCGCCGCCGACGTCGGCGGTCCGCCGCGCTTTGTCTGTCCGCGATGAGCATGCTGGCCGCGTTCACCATCGGTGCCAGCCATGCCACGGCAGCATCCGATTCCGGACACGACACCACGCAACAACGAGCCGCCTGCGGCTTCTCCTGGTGGACGGAATCAGCAAGCCCGTTCGACTACTACGTCCACGTACACCACCCATGCGCACCCGGCCGATGGGTCGGCATCAACATGTATGGCCTCGATCCATGCCATAAGCTAGACCACAACGGCTGGACGACATTCCGCCTACGCCAGAACGGCATCTCCCCTGACAGCCTCTACCTGGACTGCCGCTAGCCCAGGCGCCAGCCACGCGGACCTCGATCGCTTTTCGAGGTCCGCGCGGCCGTACAGGTACCGAGTGCTTGTGAAAGACAAGCGAATCCAGCCGCCAGTTTCGCGAAGTGTAGGACCAAGTGAGGATCCGGGCAGGGCTGATCCAGCCGGTTCCGCTGGGTCAGTAAACGCTGCGATCTCGCTCCAGGGCGAGTTCGGTGGTGGCGCAAGTGTAGGTGCGGAGGAGGCTTTGCGTAGCCCGTATCCTCAGCGGTTCTGGTCGCCGGCATCTGTGCTGGGTTCTTGTCGGTTCGAGGCTCGGAACTCGCGGCCGCGGGCGAGAACGAGTTGCGGGTTTCGAAGGTGGTCCAGGCGTGTGAGGGGGTCGCCGTCGACGACAATCAGGTCGGCGGAATAGCCGGGCTGTAGTCGGCCGACGTTGTTGGCGATGCCGAACGCTGTGGCGCTGGTGAACGTTGCCATGTCGATGATCTGGTCGTGGGGGAAGCCGAGGTATTCAAAGAGTTCCATGGTTCCGACGAGGTCGTCGAACCATGAGCCGGGTAGACCAGCGTCGGTGCCGATGATCAGGGGCACGCCGAGTTCGGCGAGCCAGACCAGTCTGCCGTACATCGCCTCCGTTCCCTCGGGGCCGAGGCGTTTCATGATCGAGCGCCAGTTTCCGCTCAGCGCTGTGCAGGCATAGATTCCCCTGTCAGCCATTTGTTTCGCGATGTCGTCGCGCCGGTCTGGTCCGTTGGCGCTTTGCCAGGAGCAGTGTTCGATGGTGGAGACCCCAGCGGCGGTCGCGGCGGCGATAGCTTCGGTGCCATGCGCGTGCGCGGCTACCGGTAGCTCCAGCTGCGATGCTTCTTCCACGATGATCGACAGTTCCCCTGCAGTGAACTGTGACGCCCACATCGGGGGAGAGTTCGGGGTGATCTGACCGCCGGAGGCCATAACCTTGATGACGTCTGCGCCCAGGGCGGCGTTGTGGTGCACTAGCTGGCGGATCTCGGCCTCTCCGGAGACGGTCCCACCGAGGAAGTGGCAATGTCCGTTAGGGATAGTCAACGGTGCTGCGGCAGCGAGGATGCGGGGACCCGGCAGATCGTCGCGTGCGATGGCATCGCGGAGGCGGATGGAGAGGCCGCCACGGTCACCGAGATCGCGAACGGTGGTAACGCCGCTGGCGAGAGCTTGTTGTGCCCGTCCGGCCATGCCCAGGAGCAAATCACTGTCTTTGTCCTGCTGTACCGATTCGAGGAACTGGGGGCTGGTGTCGAAGCAGAGATGGACATGGCCGTTGATGAGTCCCGGCAACACGGTGGAGTTTGGGTAGTCCCGCCGCCGGGCATTCTCGTCGGCTTGTTGCTCGAGGTGATGTCGTTGTCCCACGGCGAGAATGGTGTCGTCTTGGATCAGGACCGCGCCTTCCTGGATCCGCTGCTGGGCTGGCCCGATGAGCACCTGACTGGCGGTGATCAGCTGCTGCACGTCATCGTCCTCTCCGCGCTGTGCGCGCTGCGTCGTGCATTGACCGAGCAGAGTGGCTTGGGCTTCAAGTGATGCGAATCGCCTGTTCCTGGGCCGCAACAGGGGCGAGCGGATCATCCTGGCTTGGGCTCGAGACGGAAGACCGCTGTTGTGGAGGTATGGGCAAGGATCTCACTGACCGGAGCGTTGGGCGGGAACGGCCACATCATGGAGTGGTTCCCGAGATCGTGCAGGTAGGTCTGGATGGCTCTTGCCGCCTCATCGCCTTCGACGAGAACAGCACGATGCATAGGATGTGTGTCGCGCTCGATCTGCGTTTGGCCGGCGGCCAGAAGGTTGCGAACCCAGTCGCGCTGGCGATGTGGGGCGCACACATACCGTTGGCCGTCGAGTTGGGTGACCGCGATCGGGACCGACCGAATCTCGCCGGTCTTGCGTCCGTTGATTGCGAGAATGCGCAGAACGTAGCGCCGTTCAGCGTAGGGAGCGGGGTCCTGCGCTCGGATCCGGTCGATCATGACGGCGTTGCGTGCGCGTAGCCCCGTGTCTTGCCTGTGGGGTGTATCGCCCCGTTGCATCGCGATCTTCCGTGTCAAGGCCAGCAGTTCAGCGACGTCGCTTTCGACGTTGCCGACCTGGGGCGGCGCCGCCACCAGGACCGCTGAGGAAGTCGTCGCGGGCAAGCCTTCGTGCCGATGCTGCAAGGCGCGCTGGAAGGTGGTGATCTGCTGGTCTGCTGGGCGGCTCGGCGAGTAACCGAAGTCCGCCAGGTGCGGACTGAGCTGGACCAGTCCGTCACGGATCTCGATGACACGACGCCAGTAGTGCCGGCGGACTCGGCGAGGAGACACTCGTTCCCGCCACAGGCTTCGTGTCCGGCGATCAAGAGCATCCTTCGGATACACCGAATTGAGGACCTCCCACAGCGGGCGCAGCTCACGGTAGGCGCGTCGATGTCGCCACCACACCCGCATGGTGGCGACCCGCAGCAAAACCGCCGGGCAGAGCACGCCCGTCACGAACAGACCGCCACCAAGGGCAGCCAGCGTCGCCGTCATCTCCCGCACCGCGTCTGGGACAGTTCCACCGAGCCAGAACACGACTACGAGCAGCACTCGCAATGAGCCACTCAGAGCACGGATTCCGAGTCCGACGGCGGCCATCCGCAACCCGATCCGCACGCGCCGGTTGGACTCAGCGGCATACCGCAACGCGAAGCGGGCGGCCTGCACGAGTACGTAGACGAGGTAGCTTGCACCGACGAAGTAGAAGCTGGCGATACCGGGAATCTGCAGATCCGTGGTGGAAAACTTGTGATCGCGAAGCTGGTCGGGAGTCAGGGCCATCGACACTGTCTGAGCGATCACCGCAGCAGCTAGCGGGATGACTTCCCGCCAAGCTTGATGCCTGACGCCTTTGCCCGCTGGTGCTGCCGAGAACAGGAAAAAGAGCATCAAGAAGAAGTACCCGAGCATGATCACTGCGTTGAGCAGCACTTTCGGGATGCCGTGCTGGACAGCGGGATCCGCCTCGGCCGCTCTGGCCAGCCAACCCAGCGGATAACTGAGCGCCATAAAGGCCAAGCAAGCGGACACCATCCACAGCGCAGGGTCTCGTGGCGTGCGCCACACTCGATGCAAGCACCACAACAAGGCGAGGCTGAGCGCCGCGGCCACGAGCTCTTCCAGCATCACAGCCAGACCATCCGGTCACCGAGCGCGCGCTGTGCCCGGCCAGCACGCTGTGAGAGACCGGGAAGTCGGACGCATTCAACGACTGCCGCGGCTTCCAGCAGCATCGTGGCCGCGATCTCTGCCTCTTGTTCCTGCACGGTGTCATAGGACGTACGGCGCAGCGCGCGACGGATCACCTCCGGCGAGATGTCAGGCATCATCGTCGCCCACAACGGATCCTCGTCCGGGTCGGGCTTGTGGTCGGCGAGTAGATGCCCCAGCTCGTGCGCGATGATGTGCTGCTGATGGGCGGGTGTCGTCTCAGCCTGGTACAGAATGAAGTCGGTATCAGGCGTACTGCCCCACCAGCCAAAGGGCCCGGGAACCGCAAACGGATAAGCGACAAGTCGAATCGGCTTGCCGCGCTGCACACTCAGCCGCCTGCAGACCTCACCCATGTCCACAGGCTCGTCGATGCCAAGACCAGCGAGGTCCCGGCGAAGGCGCCGTCGCAACGCCCGCTCCGACGCCCAACATGGGCGCGACTCCCGCCACCTTCCCACAGCAAGCTCACCCCCAGATCGCGGCACTAACGCCGAGTACGGAGATCCAGTGTCGCCTCACGATCACCGATCAACAGGGACAGAGACACATCGTCACTCAGGCGAGTGATCGTCAGCTGTTTTCTTCTGGCGGCTGGCCTCGAACTCGATGAAAGCCAGCACGTTGTTCATCGACTCCACCGACAGCTGCTCCGCACCACGCGCCAATGCACGAAGCTTCCCCTCGCCGAATTTCGCGAGCAACGCGTACTGCGACGTCAGCTCGCGACCGCGTTCGTTGTCGGCGAAGTAGTCCAACGGCACATCGAAGAACTCCGCCAGAGCCTTCACCGTGGCATGGCTGGGCTCACGGTCGCCGCTGAGAAGGTTGTAGAGATGCGTCTTGGACATGCCACAGCCCTTGGCGACTTCCCGGACCGTGTGCCGCTCGCCATCCTCACGTCTCACGCTGCCGAACAGAAGATCAAGTTTCTCGGCGAACGTGTGGTGGACCTTGCCCCGTTCGGTCCCCATCGACGACACCTCCTTCCACTGCCAGTCCAGCGTGTCCTCTTTAGGGGACATACGCAAGCCCCGAGTTCAGTGAAGTTGACACCTGGTCCTCGGCGGCTTACGTTCGAAGCTCCAAGTCCTCTATAGCGGACAAGATCAAGCTACACAAGGGCTTTGATCACCGGGGGGTCGCATTGTTTCGCGATCTAGAAAAACGAGTGCATCGGCAAGGTCGATGCGTCGACGGCACCCAAGGCGAGTGGTTTCCTGAGCCACCTCGCGGCGTCGACTCCGTGAGCCGCCAGCGGCGTCAAGCGAAGTGGGCGTGTGCCGACTGTCCGGTTCGGACAGGCTGCCTTGTGGTCGCCCTCGCCTACGAAATCGACGAAGGCGAGAGTTGGGGGATCTGGGGTGGTGTATGCGCGCGGGACCGACGGCAAGCCATCCGGCATGCCACACAGCATCCTGGCCGTAGGCCGGACGCCATCCGCGTGGCACGCCAGCTACTCGAGACACTAGACGCAGGGGAACCCCGGGAAGAGTCCGAACTCGTTCCCCCAACCGAGTTCGATCAGCACCCAGCGGCCGTGGGCGCCACTGAACGGCACCGCGACCCGAACGAACGTATCGCCTGAGCGGAACTGCCAGAATCTGCCAGGTACAGGTCGCGTTGGGGGGTCCGAACTGTAGGAGCCCTTCGATGGCCCTTTGGGCATGCGGTACAGGGGCCAGGCTCTGGACCCGGGCACGTAGGACTTGAGCTGTTGGGGATCGTAATGTTCGTCGAGACAGAACACGTAGGCGTCGCCCGTGGTGGGGGCCAGGGCGCAGACGGGGACGGTGTGGGTGTCGGCACTGTCGAGTACGACCGGGGCACCGTTGTGCGGGTAGGTTTCCTGCCCGGCGGGGCGTAGGTGTTGGGCGCGGCTGTCCTGCCGGTTGTGGTCGATGCGGGCCCAGGCGAACAACATTCCGCCGGTGCCGTCGGTCACGAACTCGGGGAAGTACCCGTCGGGGAAGGCGCCCGGGGTGGTGTCGTCACAGAGCCGTACGGCCGGTTGGATCCAGTCAGGGGTTCCGGTGGGCCCGAGTTTCTGGGCGTCACGCTGCGCGCCCAGGGCAGTCCCCAGCGGGGATGAGCCACGCCTGGCTGTGGGAGAACTACCAGACCTCGCGGAAGTCGGCCACGGAGTTGGCGGTGGCGCGTTGTAGCGGTGTCTTTCGGCTGTGGCCGATCAAGCGATCGGTGTCCGCACGGCCGCTTTCCAGTGCTAGCCGATGGGCTTGTCGAGTTTTTGGAAGCGGTCGCCGGACGTGATGGTGGCGGAATTGAACGTGAGGGAGCTGAGGAGTTCGTAGGATCGGCGACGGTCGGCGTGGTTATAGACCGGGGTGGTGACCATGATCTCGTCCGCGCTCGTCTCGTCGAGCAAGGCTTCCAGCTTGTTTCGTACGGTGGTGGGCGAGCCTGCCACTACGCTGTGAGATCGTGCGGCGATCTCCTCGCGGTCTGCGGAGGTGTAGGGGTGCGCGGCTGCGTCTTCCGGGCTGGGCAGGAGGATCCGCTTGCCCTGTACTCGGCTGAGTACCTTCAGACGGGTTGATCCTGCGAGCCATTCGGCGCGCTCATCGGTGTCTGCGGCGATGACCGACACGCTAACGATGATCTGCGGGACTTGTGACGTCGAGGAAGGCTGGAACGAGTCTCTATACACCTGGACGGCCTCCAGCCCCTCGGGGTTGAGGTGGTGGGCGAATGCGTAGGGCAAGCCGACCGAGCCCGCGAGCTCGGCGCTGGCGGTGCTGGAGCCGAGAATCCACACCTGCGGCCGGTTTCCGACGGCGGGCACTGCCGTAACGGTATGGTCCTCCGGAGGATCGAAGTAGCCGAGCAGCTCGTGTAGCCGCTCGCCAAATGACGTGTCGTTGAGTGTGCGTGTACCGCGGATTGCGGCGGCGGCGTGAGGCGGACCGCCGGGAGCGCGGCCGAGTCCGAGATCAATTCTTCCGGAATGTAGTGCCTCCAGCGTCCCGAACTGCTCAGCGACCACCAGCGGCGCGTGATGGGGCAACAGAACTCCGCCGGATCCCACGCGCATGCGGCCAGTAGCGTCGGCGATCTGGCCCACCAGCACTGCGGGAGCAGAGCTCGCGACCCCGTGCATGCTGTGGTGCTCGGGCACCCAGTACCGGTAATAGCCCAGTTCGTCGGCGAACCGGGCCAGATCGAGCGTGTTGTGGAGGGCCTGCCGAGCTGTGGAGCCCTGCACGATCGGCGAGGTGTCCAGGACGGACAGGCGTACGTCAGTCTCCGACGGTGCCACGTTCCAGCTCCTTTCGGATCGCGCCGCGCTGTGTCAGCTCGTCGCAGAGTCGGATCATCCACTGTGCGCCAACCCGGGATGTGATGGACCAAGCGATGCCTTGAGGGTGATCGAGTTGGACAGTGTCGAGGTTCGTGGGGGCGAGGTGGGGAGCCGCCCCGGTGGAGGGGCGCGTTGGGGCGGCTCGACCCTCGCGGAGCGTGCGCTGCGGGTATGTGACGCGCCCACGCTGGACGTTCAGCGATGTGATCGCGGGCCTTGGCAGGGGCGATCGACGGTGCGGTTCGCTGCGGTGATCACGGTTGTCCACGGTGGGAGCCGGCTGCTGGGTTCTGGTGCACGACGCCAGTGGCAGGTGTCCTGTGGGTGGGCAACGATGACCTGCCCGCCGGGTGGGATGGTGTGGACCCGTCGGCTGCGCAACTTCGGGGCGATGTCGGCGTGTGCTGGTGGGCGGGGTTCGGTGAGGATGGTCCACCAGGTTGTGGTGGTGTCGACGCACACCGGCCCTGCTTGTAGGTTCCGTTCGCGGTGTTGGACGACCGTGTCGGCCGGCCAGTCCGGCAGGACGACGGCGTCGAGCGGCTCGCCGGTGCGCAGGATCAAGCGGCGATGAACTGCATCGAAGGTCACCGGCCAGCCCAACTTCAGCCGGTACCAGTCCGCGGCGCGGACCAGGTCAAGCCGCTGGGCATCGGCGTCTTCCTGCGGCGGCATACCCAGAATCCTTCCGTGTTTGGGTGGCATGACGGTCTTCCTGTTCCTCGGTTGACGATGGCCGGGGTGCGGCATTCGCGGGTACTGCGTAGTAGTCGGCGCCGAAGGCGAAGGACGCCCCGAAAAGCGGCGTTGCGGTGCGGCGATGCCGGGTTCGGGCTCCCGGTGCTGCCAGCGGGGCGTGTGTAGAGATGGCGTCGCGCACGGCGGCCCGCAGCCGCCCGGCTTCCAGCGGCGCCGACGTGATCGGCCCGTGCGGGGTGACCGTCAGGGTCACTCCTCCCGGGGCCAGTCCCACGCGCAGCCGAGCCCGCCTTCCCCGTGCTTCGCGGCAGGGGATCGTCCACGTGTAGCGGTCGTGTGGACGTCCGAGGCGGGAGAGGACTGCCAGTACTGAATGTCGTTGGTTTCGGCGCCACATCGGCCTCACTCCTCTGCTGGAAACCTGGCGGACCGCAGGTGTTGGGGTCACCGTTGGTCCGCCAGGAGCTTTGACACGACTCCGCCAGTCAGTCGCTGGGGGCACGCGAGAACACAGGACGCGTACCGTCCGGCGGGAGCCGCAGGTTGGTGCGCAACGCAAGCTCAGTGGGATCCGGAAGGCCAGCGATCGTGATCGCGACCAGCCGTTGCAGGAACTCCTGGGGGAGCTGAACGGAAATCAATGCGTGCTCCTTTTGGAAGGGCCCGGTCGGAGATACGTCGCCGAAGTCATGGCTGTTCGGGGTACAGCCCGGTGACGCATCGCCGACCGGCAGCTCGGCTCCCGGGCCGGGGGAGTGCTGGGAGCCGAGCCAGATCATGGGGGGTCAGTGCAGGGCGTGACGAGGCTCGTCGGTCTCGTCGAATAGGGCCCGCCGTGCCGCGAGGTAGACCGTGCACGGCGATGTCGGTCGCCGCCACGGTTTCGTCCACCGCCGCAAGGTTCGAGAGCACGCCGGGCACTCACCGATCTCGTTCGGTTCGTGTCCGGCCATCAGGGTCCGTACGGCGTCGATGAGGTGTGGCACCTCTGAACGAGCAACCGCGGTCACCGCCCGGTCATCACCAGCGCTCACGACCCGCAAACGCTGCCGCACCGATTCGTAGAGCTCCCTCAGAAACACGTGCCACCGACCACGGTGGTTCGATTCGTGGGGTCGTAGTTCGCGTGTGACTCCCAGATCGCTTCCCGGGCCGCAGCGAGCAAGTCACGAAGCTGCTCGGCGTTCACCTCGAACCAGTCACTGGGCGGTGGTTGTACAGCCACACGGTCATGAGCGAGCGGCAGAATTCGCAAGACCTGACTACGGCCCTTTGCGTCCGTGCATCGGACTTCCTTGCATACCGCCGAGTGCGATCGTTACCAGGATCGCCGCGACCACCCACATCGCGGATCATCCGTCAGGCCGAGCCCTGCCCCGCAGCCGATCGGCCACCAAAAACGGCTCTTGTGATCGATTAGTGGGCGTGTGGCCTGGGGTTGGGTCCGGAAGATGAAGGCACGCCGTCGCTTTGGGCTAGGTTGTTGGTTGCGAGATCAACAAGCTGACCAGGGAGCGAACGACGTGCCGGATGTCAGTGTATGGCGCGCGATGGCGGGTCTGGACGACAGGACCGTGATCGAGCGTGTGGCTTTCGAAGAAGGCCGTCCTGGCCGCGCTGAGCGGGTAGTGCTGCATGTGCGGCCCAGCCGCCGTAAGGGCGAGCATGACCGGTGCGGCCGGTGCGGTCGGAGAAGCCCTGGATACGACGGCGGGAGGCGCCGTGAGTGGCGGAGTGTGGATTGCCTGAGCGGGTAGTGCTGCATGTGCGGCCCAGCCGCCGTAAGGGCGAGCATGACCGGTGCGGCCGGTGCGGTCGGAGAAGCCCTGGATACGACGGCGGGAGGCGCCGTGAGTGGCGGAGTGTGGATTGCGGGCTGACGCAGATGTGGCTGGCAGCCGACGCGCCCAGGGTGCGCTGTGCCGAGCACGGGGTGACTGTGGCTCGGGTGCCCTGGGCTCGGCATGGTGCCGGGCACACGCTTGTCTTTGACGCCCAGGTGGCGTGGCTGGCGGTGCGAACCTCGAAGTCAACCGTGCGGGAGTTGCTGCGAATCGCATGGAAAACGGTCGGGTCGGTCATCGACCGGGTCTGGGCCGACATCTCCGCTGAGATCGACCTGCTCGACGGGGTCCGCAAGATCGGGATCGACGAGGTTTCCTATAAGAAGAACCATCGCTATCTGACGATCGTGGTCGACCACGACACCGGTCGGGTCATCTGGGCCGCGCCGGGCCTGGGCGCCGCCACGTTGAGCACGTTCTTCGACGAACTCGGACCCGAACGCACCGCGGCCTTGACCCACGTCAGCGCTGACGCGGCGCACTGGATCGCCTCGACGGTCACACAACGCGCCCCGCAAGCGATCTTGTGCGCCGACCCGTTTCACATCGTGGCCTGGGCCATCTTCACCCGCATGGCCTTCGGGTTCCACACGCCCCAGGCCCTGATCGCCCTCGTCATGCTCAACCTCGGCGGCCCGACACTCACCCTCCCCGGGCGCACTTAACCCACACATACGTCAGGAGAGCCCTATTTTTGATGCATTCGCAATGGAACCATAAAGCTCAATGATTCATTTTGGCTAGGACCTAATTGGGTTAACATGTTCAGCGGGGTTTCACCGTGAACTCTTGGAGCGTTCGCGTCGTGTTGTGCACGGTGAAATAAGGGAGACCGTCTTGGCTCGGCAAGTCGCCATTCGACTCCTCGACGGCATCGACGGCACACCGGCTTGAGAGTATTGTAGAGTTCGGTATAGATGGAGCGAACTATGCAATTAACCTCTCCTTCGAGAATGCTGCCGAACTCCGTGACTCGCTGGCGTCTTTCGTGGTAAATGCGCGGAAGACCGGTGGCCGCAAGCGTGCCGTCGTCAAGACGGGCAAGTCTTCAGCGACGGTAACTACGACCGGCCGGGAACGTAGCCAGGCCATTCGGGATTGGGCACGGAATCAGGGGATGCAGGTTTCAGATCGAGCCGGCCATTGCAGGACGACCCGGCGTAGGCCTTGTCAGGATCGCTTTTTCCGCATCAGGGATGCCTTCTCGATCGCGTTGATCACGTGGTGGAGTTGTACGCGGTCGGAGAGCCAGCCGTGGACGGCGTCGGTGACGTGGGGGAATCGGGGTTCGGCGAGCCGGTTCCCGAGGTTGTTGCCGAGCCACCTAGATGATTGATTCCGTGAAGTTGGTGTTAGTGGTCGTAGGCAATGAGTGATCGTAGCGCTGACGCGGCGCACTGGATCGCCTCGACGGTCACACAACGCGCCCCGCAAGCGATCTTGTGCGCCGACCCGTTTCACATCGTGGCCTGGGCCACCGACGCCATCGATACCGTCCGCCGCCAGGAATGGCGTGCCCTCAAAGCACTCGCCGACACCGAACGCGCAGAACAGGACCGTCGTGTCGGCCGCCCCACTGCCGATGATCCGAAGCCGGAAACCCCACGGCAGGACCTGGCCAGGGAGTTCAAAAACGCCCGCTACTCCCTGCTGAAAAATCCCGACAACCTCACCCAGGACCAAAGCCTCACCCTGAAGTGGATCACGGCTTCCAGCCCCCGCCTCCACGAGGCCTACGCGTTCAAAGAGAAACTCCGCATCGTCTTCCAAGCCAGGGGTAAGCAGGGCAAACGCATCCTCGACGCCTGGATCAAAGAGGCCGGGCGCAGCACCCTGGAACCCATCCAGAAGCTCTGCAAGTCCGTGGTCCGCATCCGCGCGTCCATCGAGGCCAGCCTGGAGCACGGGCTGTCTCAGGGCCTGATCGAGTCCACTAACACCAAGATCAGACTCTTCACCCGCATGGCCTTCGGGTTCCACACGCCCCAGGCCCTGATCGCCCTCGTCATGCTCAACCTCGGCGGCCCGACACTCACCCTCCCCGGGCGCACTTAACCCACACATACGTCACGACCAGCACGTACAGTGCTGTCAGGAGGGTGTCTAGGTCATTGCTCACACATTGATCTTGGACGCCCTCCTCCCATGTCCACATCCCGGCCCCACTTCACATGATCTTCACGGAATCAATCATCTAGGGCCTCGCATTCGCCACGTGTCGATGTCGTCGTCGTGGATCTGGTCGCACAACGTGTCGCGGATCCGCCGTACGGCCCATTCGGACCGGCCGACCTGGTTGGCGATGCGAAAGGGCCGCCCTCCGTCAAGCAGTAGCTGCTCGATCCTGGCGCGTTCCTCGGCGGTGATGGGAGAGGGGGGCATCGCCGCATCACCTCGTGGTGGGGTAGACGGCGACCCATGCGATCGCGTTCAGTATCAATGCCGCCCCGCAGCCGCCGGTGGCACCTCCATGACAGCCGACTGGTGTGCCGCTGTCATCGATGATCAGCGGGGTGATCAAGGGACTGCCGTCCACGGACGCTCTCCTGCCTTTGCTGGTTCGCTGTTGTGGGCTGCGAGATGTGCCAGTACGAGCTCGGGGTAGGGCCGGGGTTCGATCCGGCAGTGGGACAGGCCGAGTGAGTGCTCGGCGGCCGCCAGCCGCTGTCTCGCGTTCGTCATGGTGGAGGCGGTGACCTTGGTCTCGGCGAAGCAGCGCTGGAGGTCGGTGAGTTCGTCGACGGTGACGGTGATGGTCTCTTGCACGTGCTGGAACACTGTTCGGACTTTCTGGACCCGGACCAGGTAGTCGAGGCCGAGTGCGGACAGCAGCTCGTGGGCGGCCACAGCCTGGTCTCCGGAGAGCAGCACGACTTTGGCCGTCAGGTGCGTGACCCCGGTGATGTGGTGGTGTTCCGCGGCTGCTGCGGTGCGTGTGATCTCGGCGTAGCCGTTGCGCTGGCGAATCCGGGTGCCGTCGCTGTAGTAGGTGTCGGCCTCGAAAGCGCGATGCAGGCGGTGAAATTGGAGTTCTGCTAGCCGTTCGGTGAGGGCATTGCCATCACCGCTGGTCAGTTCGTGTGTGCGCTCGCGCTGGAACATGGATGTCGCCCTTGTGGTCACAGGGAGTGCAGCCGGCCACTGAGCGCGGTCGGGTTCAGCGGCCTGCTGCGGCCTTGGAGAGACGGGGTCGCCGGCTGGCGTGGAGCCAGCATTGTGGCCGTTGTCCGAGGAGCGGCCCGAGTACTGCTCAGTCGCGGGGAGTCTCCTCCCTGGACTTGTCTCATTTCGAGGTCCGGTTCTGGTTCTGGTGGCGTCGGCGTGTGTGGTTCCCACTGCGGTATCCGTTGTGGCGCCGGAGTGAACCATTTCGGTGCGGACCGGGGGTGTAGCCGGCGTTGGCCAAAAGCGCGCGGATTCGGAGTGACCGGCTGCGAAAAGTCGCCACGTCGCCATGCCCATCGCCGTCGCGTGTATTCTCAGGATCATCCCGGTTTGCTGTCGATGGCCAGGCTTCGGGAGGCAACAGAAGACGGCTGGCGGGCAACAAGGATGCCATCTTTTTTGGCTTTCTTTTTGTGAAACGGGAAATGATCCCTGCCTATCTCCAGTTCGGACGGGTCAAGCTGACGACTCACCCATCCTGGGCGGACAATTCCTGCTTCGTAGGCGAGAACGACGAGTTCCGCTCTGCAGCGGAGGTCAAACTTTTGGAAGAGCCTGGCAATTTGCGTTTTAATCGTGTACGGGGTAACGAAAAGGTTTTTCGCGATTTGCGCGTTGTTCATTCCACTGATAATGGCGAAAATGATCACTTCTTCCGCTGGGGAAATGCGACTGAGGTGCGATGGCCGAAAGCGGCGTCTTGAATCGCGCGCCGCAGTGATCACCTGTTCGTCCCGGGGGGAGTACTTCACTGGTTTTACCTTTCGCGATGCGCATGGATGAAAAGGACGCTTCCGCTTCAGCGCTCGTGAATTCGCGGTATCGAAAGTTGACGAGCGCGCTGTTGAAGACGGGAGCGCGGGGTCAGAGGGCGGCCAGTGCGGCGGTCATGCGGTCGGCGTTCGTGGTGTCGTCGACCGCGGCGAACAGATCGTGGGCCTGGGTGTAGTGCTGGCGTGCGTCGGTGGTGTGGCCCAGTGCCGCGGCGGCATCGCCGGTGCAGGCGAGGACATCGGCAACGTAGGCATCCGATCCTGAGTCGCGCATGATCTCCAGCGCGATGACCATGTCGTCGAGGGCGAGGTCGGCTTGCCCGTTGGCGATGCGCGGGGCGGCGAGCTTGACGAGGACACCGGCGTAGCCCACTGTGTCGCCGATGGTGTCCATGCGGGCGGCCGCGTTCTCCAGGCACTCGCATGCCTCGGCGTACCGTTGCTGCGCGGTGTGGCACTCGGCGATGTAGCGCAGCCTGAGCGCGATGCTGCGAGAGTCCCCGAGACGTTCGGCGATCGCCAACGACTCCAGGAACCGCTCCACGGCGACGTTGTACTCCGCCTTTGCTTGGTAGGCCCGGCCTTCGGCGGACCAGGCGGTCGATTCCGCCCAGTCATCCCCGGCTTTGACGGCGACCTGGCGGGCGGTAACGGCGGCGTTGATCGCCTCGGAGAGGCGGTCGGTGCGGCGGTAGCCCCAGGACAGGCGCGTGGTCAGGATCGACTCCGCTGGGCTTCCGCATTCTCTCGCGGAGGCGACCGCGAGTTCGTGGGAGTCGACCAGGTAGCGGTTGAGGCGGCCCTTGAGGATGGCACCCCAGCTGGCCTCGGCCAGGTCGCAGACCGCGATGTGGTCGTCGTGTTCGTGTGCCTGGTGCAGGAGTCCCCGGAGGGTTCCCAGGTGGGTGGTGAACCAGGTCATCGCCTCGCGAGGATGACCGAACCGTGATGTGCGGGCCCCGCTGCGGAGTTCCTCGTACACGGGGTTGTAGCGCGGCGGGTGGGGATTGAGCACGTAGTCGGCGTCGACGGCAGCGGGCAGGTAGGCCAGGGTGATGACGCGTGCTCGTGCGGCCTTCCGGGTGTGCTGATCGTCCTGGTCCGCGAGGGTACGGGCGTGTTCCTGGATTGTGTGTGGCATCGAATAGCAGGTGTGGTGATCGACAACCATCCCGCTTGCCAGCAGGATCTCCAACGCCAACTCGGTGGTGGCTCTGGTGGTGGTGTCGAGCATCGCGTCCGCGGCGGCGGTCGTGAAGTAACGGCTGGGGTGGTCGCCGAGCCTGCGGTACAGGCGCTTCGCTAGGGCGGGCAGGGTCTCGTAGGACATGTCGGTCACCTCGTTTGGCGTGGTCTGGGATCGGTTGTGGTGCGTGCCGGTGTTGGCCGGCGCGGGTAGCGCGAGCTGCCCGGCTGTGCGAACGGCCTGGATCCGGAGGCCGCCGGATGTGACGGCGAGAATCTCTGCCGTGACAACGTCGAGTTCGCTGTTGCCCTCGGTGGCGTAGGCGCGAATCAGCCACTCCGTATCGGCGGGCAGCGGCGGCGCCACCTGAGGCGCCGTGTCCGCGTCGTCGATGACCATCGCCAGAGCCCGCGCGGAGGTCACGCTGAGCCAGGTCGGTGGGAGCTCAGCCGATCGGTGTGGGAGGCGGATGTGGCCGCGAGCGCGCAGCCAGCACACAAGCACACCGGCGGCATCCACTTCGGACAGATCCGCGTCAAGCTGGCCATTGGCGAACCGGTTTCTCAGGGTGTGCACCCGCTGCACGGCCAGCGCTGTCTTGCCCACGCCGCCGAGTCCGCTGACCACCACGACGGCTGGACCGCCACGATCGGCATGCTGCGGCAACGCGGTGAGGATCTTGTTGCGATCTGCCCAATGGCATGGCGGCGCGGGCAGTTGCCGCGGAATCACAGTCGGCGCATGGGCGGTATGGACGTGAGCTCCACTATGGACAGACCCGGCCTGAACTGCCACATGAGCCTGGCCGGCCAATGCGTTCCGGGTGCCGTGCTCGCTCATCGACGGCGCTCCGCACGGGCAGGTCTCGGGACGTGTGTTCGGGTCATGGGGTGAGTCCGTCCAGCGGGTCGGGGAGGCCTGAGACCGTGTCTGCGCTGGGGTGCAGTCACAGTTCCAGCCCTCGGCTTGTGGTCGTGGTTGGTGGTGTGGCTGGCTGCTGCCACGTCGTTGGGGCAGCAGCCAGCCCGCGACCCGTCCTGGTGGCGCGGGGACACAGAACGGGCCGAGATCAGTGCGCGGTTACAGGCGGCCGACTGCCTGGTGCCCCTGGATCACGCGATGTGCGCGATCTCCACGGTGGTGGCGATGTGGATCAACCAATCGCCAGCGATCTGGTTGATGCGGTCGCGGAGCGCGTACGGGCCGGCTTCCGCAATGGTGTGGGAGCCGTCTTCGCGCTGCCACCAGACCACCCACGAGTCGGCAGCTCCGGCGTCGATGATGAATAGGTGCGCGATCCCGCCGTCGTCGGGACAACTGTGGTACCGGACGTTCGGCATCGCTCTGTATAGCGCCGTGCGGAAGTCGCCGAGGTACACCGGAGGCAGCAGCGTACGGTGCTGCTGCTGCGCTCGCGCTTGTTCCAGCACGAATGACGGGTGTTCCATCGCGAGCATGTCGATCGACCTCGAATACCAGACTGTCGGTGAACGGAACTCGGGGAATCAATCCGGTGGCGTCTTGGCGATCCATCAGCCGTGCGGCGGTCAGCGGTTCGCGGCTGATGAGATGCCGCTCGATGCGCAAGGCGAGGTCCAGCGAAATCCTGGGACTGGCCAAGCACAGCGGGCACACCGTCAACCAGCTCGGCAATGGAGCCACACGGCGGAAGTGAACCCAATCGTCGCCCAGCCGCAGATCGCACAACGTCCGGTGAACGCCCAGTGGTGAGGTGGAGGACCCCTCGGTGCACACGAGGTGCACGTGGACCACTCGGTGACCGCCGTGCCGCGCGATCCATATGCCGCGCGGGGTTACCGGTGGCACTGAATAGCGGCGCGGAGATTCAGACGACACCGGAGGACGAAAGGACTGGCTCATAGTCACACGCACTCGGACGGTTCCCGCTCGGCCGCCTCTGGCACCGGGATCCGTTTGGCTCGCCGCTCAGCGGCGCGCACGTCGCGCTGCAGCAGTGGAAATCCGTGAATGCACTCCAACCCTGCGGTGCCCTGGGCTTTCCAGCTGGAGCAGCAGTGCCCGGACTTGGTTGCCCGCCGCAGCCGAGCTGAGCTCGGCTGCAGCGTTGCGATGAACGGCAGATGTTCCATCGGTCTACCCCTCGTTGAGATCAATCTGGACGTGAGGTGTCGTTGACCTACACAGGTTCCTGCCATGCGCGGTGGGCCGGGAACGTCCCGCAACCCGAACAATCCGAACTTTTTCATTGACGTTGGCTCCCGGCCTGGCCTGGTGTCACGACACTGATGACGCACAAGCAGAGGCCCGATCAACGTTGGTCATCGGGTCTCGTCGCGCCTCATCAGCTGGGCTGTCCGAGTCATGTTGCCGTGAATGCAAGCATGTTTGCCGAACTGCGTGCGGTAGCGACGACATCCGTGGCCATCGCCGAAGTCGACGGTGGTGGTCTGCAACGGATACTCGCGCAACATCTCTAAAGATGTGGGCACGGTGGTACTCCTCGTGATGGTCGGCCCAAGCAGACCACGTGTTGGGTCCGTCTAGGACCATTCCGTGGCAGAAAGGCGCGAGAGGTGGATCTAACAAGGGTGCCGTTGCCGGCTGGGCGGAGCGGATTCTCCTCACCGGTCCTCTCCAAAGGTCCACCCGCGCCAGTAGAACCGCGGTCAGCAGCGAATGTCGGTGGCGTAGCTCCGTGTTCACGAAGGCCGTCGACGAACAGAGGACCACAGCTGTCGCCGGTCGCAACAGTGTGCGCGGGGTGTGCGTTGTTGCGTGAGGGGTGTGCGCGGGGTGTGCGCGGATGGTGCAAGAATCACCCGTGGAGGATCACCGATGGCCGAGACCGTGAAGAATCCGCACCTTAAAGCTTTGATGGATGCCGCCGGAATGAGCAGCAAGGGGCTTGCTGCTCAAATCAGGGCGTTGAGCATTCGACGGCGCGACGATCCGCCGGTTCGCACTGATCACGCGCGTGTTCTCCGATGGATTGGCAACGGCGCCCTCGCAGAGGTTCGAACACAGAAGTACATCGCGGAGGTGCTCTCCGCTAGGCTCGGACGTCACGTCAGGCTCGATGAGCTCGGGTTTCCAGGAACGAGCTCTCCGTCGTCAGACCTCGACATTGGCGCAGACCGCTACTCAAACTGCGTCGATACTGCGATCTCTCAGCTCACGAACGTGGTCAAGGCTGAGATGGCTGGCTGCCATAGCGGCCCCGACTGGGCCTCGGACACCACCGGGAATGTGATCAGCAGCTATCTTTTCTCGCAGCCCAGTCCTGCCGAGGAATCATTGTCGTCCGCGACCGGCCTCGCCCTGCCGACTCGCATCCGCGACACGACCGCGTCGTTCATGCAGCTCGATTTTCAGTACGGTGGTGGCTATACACGTGGCCTACTGATGAGCTTCTTTCGGGATCACATCGTTACGGTCCTGGGGCAAGATCATCCCGAGCGGGTTCAACGGGAGCTGTTCGCGGCGGCCTCGGAGGTCGCTCAACTTCTGGGATGGGCCAGTTACGATTCTGGCCGCCATGCGGCTGCGCAACGCTTCTTTACGCAAGGGCTCCGACTGGCTCACGAAGCAAACGACCGCCTGCTCGGGGGTCGACTCCTGAGTAACCTCTCGCACCAGGCGAACTATCTGGGGCACTTCCAGGACGCCGTCCAGTACGCACGCGCCGCCCAGGCCGCGACTGCCAACGTCGCCACTCCCACTGTGACCACGATGTTCTTGGCGATGGAGGCGCGCGCCCTGGCCAGCCTCGGCGACGCGCGGAGCGCCGCGGTCGTGATGCATCGTGCAGAGGAGACCTTCGACCGCGCAAAGCCGGCGGCTGAACCTGCGTGGATCTCCTACGTTGACGAGAAAGAGCTGGGGGGCGAATGGGCTCATGTTTTTCGTGATCTCGGACAGCCGGGTCACGCACGGGCGAACGTTGCAGATGCGGTTGACGGCATGCCGGCGCGCACCCAGGCCTTCTTGCGCCTCGTCCACGCGGCGTCGGCGTTGCAGGACAACGACCTGGACAAGGCGATCAGCGAAGCGCACCAAGCGATCGAGCTCGCTGGTGCACTGGATAGCAGCAGGTATCATCGATACCTGCTGGATTTTCATGCCGATCTCGTTGCGCGGCACCCGCGTGATCGGCGCACTCGCGCGTTCCGCGCCTTGGTGTTGGAACGCTACCCGACGCTGTCGCTGACGAAGCCGACCTGAGTCACCACGGGTTCCACGTCGACGGCGCCCGGTCCCTGATCGTCCGCATTCGACTCGCGAACTCCTCTGCGATGTCCGTGCTGTCGCGAACCCGTTGCATGATCCAGGTCGTCATCTTCAGTTCGTGCACTGAGCGAACGGTGGGAAAACCTGGCCATCGCGTGACGTCAAAGCCGTAGCCGTCGACGAACGCTTGGTACTGATCGCTGCGCCACCATCCTGCCGTGCTGTACTCGGTCGCGGTCATGCCTAGGTCCCATTCGGGCTGGCCGTAGGCAGCTCTCTCGAAGTCGATGAGGATCGCTCTGCCGTCGGCCACCATCACGTTTTTAATATGGGCGTCGCCGTGAATCACGGCCGGAGGCAGCACGTAGTCGAGGTCGGCGACCTCGTCTCGGAGTTCAGCAAGTCGCCGCAGAAGGAATACCCGGTCAGGCTCGGAAATCGGTGCCAACTCGACCCTGCTCTGCACTCGGCCGAGGACGTCGTCATCGTGCCGCGTCAGCTCATCGGGAGCCGTCAATCGGTGCAGTCCCCTCAGGAGCGCACCAAGGTCGCCGATCCTGTCATACGATGCAGGCCCACCGGCGATGTAGCGCCAGATCGTCACGGGGTGGCCATCGACTGCCAGAGGCTGATCGATGGCTTCGACGATCTCAGCCGCAGGCAAACCCGCGGAGTGCAACCAGCGCGACACTGCTACCTCGCGTGCCACGTCCGGCCAGTAATCAAGTGTGCGCGCAACACGCACGACCACGCCTTCGGCCGCCACCTTGAACAGGGCATTCTCACCTAAGCGGATCAATGCAAGATCGCGATCTGCGGCCCGCAGGCCCGCCTTTTCACACGCCAACAGCGCGATCCGCCTGGTCAACTCATGGCTAAAGGGCGCGGTAGTCATCCCAAGGCCTTCCACTCCGAGCGCAGCTTCCCCTTGAGGCTAGCTGCGACCCGTCTGCGGTTGACGGACGTTCCTGAAGTCGCCGGCGCATGATGGTGGCGGCGCCGTACGAGGCTGCGAGCGCGGTCGGTATCCAGTTCAGTGCGACCAAGGTCGACGGCAGCGATGTGCTCATCCGCCGAGGCAAGGAACTCGAACGAATCCATCTCGTCTGAAACACACCCCTTCGGCGCCCGCCCGGAAACGAAGGGTGCCGAAGCCTGAAGCCGCGTGGAGATCAAATGGGACGGGATGCGCGCGTTGGTGGTCGCTGGGTCGGAGGGTGTCCGGGTCATCAGCCGCTCGGGCCGGGAGGTGTCGAGCTCGTTTGCCGAGATACGAGCCCTCGCGCATGTCATCGGCTCGCGGCGCGTTGTCTTGGACGGCGAGATTGTCGCCATCGGCGCGGGCGGTCAACCCGACTTCGTGCGTTTACAGAATCGGATTCACAGAACTCGCCTGACCACGGCGCTGCTGCGGGATGTGCCGGTCTGCTTGTACCTTTTCGACCTGTAGTCGAAGGCACCGAGGTAGCCGGTGATGGTTTTGATGGTAAGTCCGGTTTCCTCGAGAACTTCGCGGTGCAGTGCGGTGGTGAGGTCTTCGCCGGGTTCGGTTTTGCCGGAGGGCAGTTCCCAGGCGCCGCCGCGGAAGCCGTTGCGCGGTCGCTGTAGGAGGAGGATCTGTCCGTTGTGGTCGATGACGGCGCCGACGACTTGCTGCTGGATGCCGTCAGCGGTGTCTTGGCGGGTGAGGTCATTGACGTCGGGCAGGCTCATGCCGGGTGGGCCTCCTTGAGGTTGCGGTAGTTGCTGATCACTTTCGTGAACGCCGGAAGGACGAGGCGGACGGGGTGCGTTGGGTGCATCCAGATGACCTCAGGACACTAGCCCAGCTGTTTCGCGCGGGTTGGTGTATCGGCTCGCGGCGCGTTGTCTTGGACGGCGAGATTGTCGCCATCGGCGCGGGCGGTCAACCCGACTTCGTGCGTTTACAGAATCGGATTCACAGAACTCGCCTGACCACGGCGCTGCTGCGGGATGTGCCGGTCTGCTTGTACCTTTTCGACCTGTTGCACCTCGACGGTGCCGACTTGCTCACCGCGCCCTATCTCGAGCGCCGCGAGCAACTTGCCGTGCTCGGCTTGGAGTATGGCCCGATCCGGGTCCCGGAGGCCTGCACCGACCTCACCCGGCGCAGATGCTAGAGATCGCGGCACAGCATCACCTGGAACGAATCGTCGCCAAGCGCCTGACCTCACGCTACGCACCCCAACGCTGCCCTTGCCGAAAACCGCATCCGTGCAGGTCAGCTGCGCGGTGGTACTTGTGGCTCATCTCGCTGTCTGGTGGGCTCGAACCGGAGTTGGTCCGAGCCGACCAGAAGGATTGTCACGTGTTCGTCCGGTGGGTGTGCTGGGTGATCATGGCGATGCGATACATCGTGGACATCGAGCATCAGTAGCGGCCCTCGTCCAGCTCACGCGCCCAGACCTGCGGGATCGCAAGATCAAGGTAGGCGGGACTGGCCAGCAGGTTCAGCACCTGCGCCCGCTCGGAGTCGGTCAGCGCCTGCGGTGGTGGTGTGCGCGGCAACCACGGTCCGTGCGGCCGGCCTTGCGGGTGGGCGTGCCGATAGTGGGTGGCGCGGGATATTTCCGTCAGCACGCACGATTTCTTCACTGACACTCCGGCATCGCGGAGTTCGGCGAACGCGGTCGTCATGATGTCTTCGGCGGCCCGTCGTTGTCCGTGCTCTCGGAGAGTCCTTCCAAGAGCATGCGCGCTTTTCCCATGATATCGAGCGCTATCTGCGTCTTCGCCAGTTCCGCCTTCAATTTCTCGTTCTGGCGGCGAAGTTTCTCCAATTCGATCTGCTCGGCGGACTTCCTCCGTCGCGCCGGGCCCGACGGTGTGTCCGGTGCCACCGTGAGGACACCGGCGTCACGGGCTCGCGTCCATTCGATGACGTGGGAGGAATACAAGCCTTCCCGCCGCAGGAGCGCGCCTTTCTCCCCATTCGGGGCGTTCTCGTACTCAGCGACGATCGCCAGCTTGTACTCCGTGCTGAACACTCGCCGCGTGGGACGCGGTGCGGGGTCGGCCTGGTTGGCAGGGGTGGACGGCCGGGGCTGCTTGCCAGGTGGTGTGGACACGTGTTCAAGGATCTCCGATCCCGCCCTCGCTCAAGACCCCGGACTCACTCAGGGTGTCTCACACCAGCCTGACAAAGAGGGTGTTGCGGGAGTTGGCCGAGGACACCGGACTGATCGCAGGGGTGAATGAGGCGTTGGCCGATACCTATGCGGGTCCGTGGGTGCATGCGCCCGGGCGGGTGTTCACGGATATGGCGGTGGCCATCGCTGACGGCGCGGACTGTGTCTCGCATATTGAGGTCTTCGGTGACCAGCACCAAGTGTGCGGGCCGGTGGCCAGTATGCCGACCACCTGGCGAATGCTCGACCGGATCGACGAAGCGCATCTGCCGGGGGTGCTGTCCGCGAGAGCGGCGGCACGGGGGCGGGCGTGGGCGGCGGGTGCGGGCGGCGGACCTGAACGGGTTGCTGCAGATCGATTTCGACGCCACGGTCACGATTTCCCATTCAGAGGACAAGGAAAACGCGGCGAAGACGTGGAAACGGACGTTCGGTTTTCATCCGTTGCCGGCGTTCCTGGACCGCCCGGAGGTCTCCAGTGGCGAAGCGCCGGCCGGTCTGCTGCGCTCTGGGAACGCGGGCAGCAACACGGCCGCCGACCACATCACGGTGCTGGATCAGGCGTTGGCCGCGTTACCCGAGCACGCCCGGCCACGTCCGGGTGATCCCGGCTCGGTGCGGGTGGTGGCCCGCTCGGATTCGGCCGGCGCCACCCACGCGTTCGCGAAGACGTGCCGGGACCGGGGCGTGTGGTTCTCCTTCGGGCTCCCCGTGGATGCCCGCATCCAGGCCGTCGTCGACCAGGTTCCCGACGATGGCTGGGAATCGGCCATCGACGGCGATGGAGGGATCCGGGACGGCGCGTGGGTAGCTGATATGACCGGGATGCTCGACCTGTCGGCCTTGCCCTCGGGTGTAACAGTGATCGTGCGTGCCGAGCGCCCCCATCCCGGCGCCCAGTTGACGTTCACCGATGTGGATGGGCATCGGATCACCGCGTTCATCACCGACATCCCCGACCGGGTCATCCCGGGACAGACCGCCGGCCGGGAACTCAACCACCGCCGACACGCCCGGGTGGAGGACCGCATCCGTGAGGCCAAGGCCACCGGGCTGCGGAATCTGCCCTGTCGCGGGATCGCGGAGAACACCGCCTGGCTGGAGACACTGCTGGCCGCGACCGATCTGGTGTGCTGGGCGAAACTGCTGGGCTTCACCGGCACACCGGTGCTGGCGCACGCCGAGATCGCCACCTTCCGCAACCTCGTGCTACACGTGGCCGCCAGGATCACCCGTGGTGCCCGGCAAAAGTGAGGTTCCCCCCGAACGGTGGACAGGGGGTCAAGCAGCCTTCGCTGTGCCTGTCAGGGACTGCTCGTAGCGAACAGGGCTGAGCATCCTGATGGCGGAGTGCCGACGCTTATTGTTGTACCACGCAATCCAATTGTCAACCGCAGCAACGAGTTCCGCCTTGGTAGTGTAAACATGCCGGTAGTAGTGCTCGTGCTTAAACGACGACCAGAACGATTCCGCAGGACTGTTGTCCCAGCAGATTCCGGTTTCACCCCTTGACCGTTTCAGCCTGTGTGCGGCGCAGGCTTTCTCGGTCAATATCGCAGTGAACTCGCCGCCACGATCGGAATGCAGCACGGTGCCGACTACACTGCGACCGCGGCAGGCCACCGCCGCGTCGATGGCCTGACAGACCATATCGGCATCGATATGATCGGCAACAACATGCCCGAGCACACGGCGGGAATGCCCATCTCGGATCGCGCACAAGTACATATCACCCTCGCCACAGGTGAGGTAGGTGATGTCGGTCAGCCAGACCGCATCGAGCCGACCCGGATCGAAGCGGCGCCGCACCAGATCCGGTGGGAACGACGCCGCCGGATCGGTCACCGTGGTGCGGACTTTGAAGGTGCGCGGGCTGATGCCCTCGATTCCGATCTCGGCCATGATCGCGGCGACGGTTTTCTCGTTCACCGTCTCGCCGCGTTCTCGCAGCTCGGTGGTGATTCTCGGGGACCCGTACGTGCCGTGGGAGTCGGCGTGCGCGTCGAGGATCTTCACCGCCAGATCGGCACGGCGCTGCTGGCGCGGCGTCAGTTCCGTCGCCGCTCTGCGTTTTCTCCATTGGTAGTAGCCGGACGTGGACACCCCCAGCAACCGGGCCATCCGGGTGATGCTGAACTGCTCCAGTGCGGCGGTCGTGCCGGCCGTGGTGGCGATGGCGTCGGGGGCGGCGTACTTCACCATCAGTTCGAACCGGTTCGGTTGTTCTGCATCGCGGCAAAGTACGCCGAGGCTTTTTTCAGGAACGCAATGTCCTTGTCCTGATCGGCAACTCGTTTCCGCAACGCCTGCAGTTCGGCTCGCTCCGACGCCGATAACGGCTCGTCCCCGATCGCTGCTGCCGCCTCCACTCGGCGGCGTTCGTCTTTGACCCAGACGCTCAACATTCCCGGGTCGATTCCCAACTCTCGGGCAACTTCGGCAATCGTGCGACCGGTGTCGATCACACGATGTGCCGCCTCGACCTTGTACTCGGCCGTAAACGACCGACGCTTGCGGGCAGGCATAACGGACATCCTTCCAGCAGGGCACGGTCCTGCTAAATCGGTGTCCACTACCCAGGGGGAACCTCAAAGTCCGGGTCCGCATCGATGAGACCCGCCGACATGCCAAGGCCATCGCAGCAGGCTGGCTGATGATCCGCGCAGCGTTCACCTAACCCGAACCCGCTGCACCTACGACCCGAAAGACATTGGAGCGGCCGACAGAAGCAAGTCGGCGGACCAACCATGCCCGTCTACCGAACCACCCCAAAACAAGATCAACAGGACCTGGCAACAACATCAACGAGATACCGCGCGAAAGACCGAGGCTAGGTATCCACCCGAGCATGCGCGAACAGATCGGCCATAACCTGGCCGGCACCTACCCCTACTAGGGGTAGATCTTGTCAGAGCACCACCCCGGCTGCGTCCGCTGCTGCCCGCACCCGGGCCACACTGCTGTGGTCGCGCAGAGGGGATTCCGCTAGTTTGTACGCCCGCCCGTGCGTCGTCACGGTCGGAGGATACGACCGTGACGACGCACGGGAAGACTGCGTCACCTCACGGCTGAACACCAACAGCGTGATCCAGAAGACGCCGATCCATAGCCACTACACGGTAGAACCAGTTCTTCGTGTTCTGCCGGCACACCAATATGTGGTGGTCACGCTGGATGATGGCGCGAGCGATCAGTTCGGTGCTCGTAATTTGCTAACCGTGGTCATGGGGTACAAGATACCTTTCTTGGGAATGTCGTTTCCTGGACAAGGAGGCTAGGTGCGAGTTTTGCTGGTTCGTCCGTATATTTGGGCGTGCTGGTTCAGGATTTGTTTGTGTTCTGCCCGCCTGTATTCAAGAAAGTTCGGATTCAGTTCGAGGCTTTCTGTTGCTAGTCGTTCGGCTGCGCGCTCTAATGCGGCGACGAAGCGTTCGCCGAAAAGGTATGGATTTCCGTGCGACCAATCAAACCATTCTGGCTCAATTGCGAATCCTTTGTGTCGTTCGAACTGCTCAGAGAAATATCCTACGGACGAACAGATGGGCAGGAGGTTGAGGTCGAAGGCGAGTTCGAGCTGTCCGGAGTGGCTTCCCCACAGGTAGGGCATCAGCAGCGCGTCCGCGGCTAGTCCGGCAGTGATCACCTCGTCGTCCGTCGGGTAGCCGCGCATGGTGGTCTTGATGCGAGGATCGGTGTGGATCGCATCGAGTAGGCGAGGCACTTGGCTCGAGGGGTCGCTGAAGTGCGCTGGGCTGAATCCTCGCATTAACAGATGTAGCTCGTGTTCGGGTTTCTCCGTAAACAGGCTCCAGTTTACGACTGCGGAGAGTTGGTCGCGGTTGGGACGTGCCGCCCCGAATAACAGGTACCGCTGTCGGCCTTGGGCACGATCGCGTTGTTTGTTTTCGAGAGTAGTCGGGTCGGCGACGTATCCGTGCGGGATCACAGTCGCGTTGCTGTCGCTGTCCAAAAGGCTGGTCAGTGCGTTCGCGGAGCCGTGAGTCAGGCAAATCCAGTCGATGCCGGCGGAATCGAGCAATCGCAGACGCTTCTGCAGCTCGTCGTTACCGCGGAACATAGCATGAATGTCGTGCGCTGTGTGCACGATGCGCACGCCTGCGTCAGTACACGCGTCGAGCAGTCGTTCTAATGCTTCCAATTCTTCCAGCTCGATATGGTGCAAATGCAGCACGTCGAGCCACGTCAATGGGCGATGGTCGAGTAACCACGCGGCTGTCACATCGGGTGGTACGACGCTTCCGTCTCCTATGGCGGCGTTGTTGACGATCTGGAAACGTTGATCGTGCAGTTTCCACACATATGGGGTCCGGGCAGGCAAATGCACAACGCGCATAGCGTTGCTGCTTGCTGATGTGCTCGTCATTAAATCTCCTCGGTGTCGCGGGGTCATCTGGATTAGATGCGGAAAACTGCGTGTCGCGTAATGCGAATGCTCGGCGAATCAAGGGTTTGGGACCGTCTGAAAGTATGTTGCCGAGCACGGCGTTGCGTGGCGCGGCCACGCTGCCGAGATCGGACGTGACGATGCCGTCTGCGAGAATGGGTGATTCTTACCCACGACGAGCTGAAGATCGGCTCCCGCATCACCTGGCGTATGCCGATTTTGCTACCGCGAACGCAACAGGGTGTTCGCAGATCCAGACACGGTGCGCCGCGTCATCGACCACATCCGTCACGAGTCGGCCGCCCAGTGGGTCGAATTCACTGGTGGCGATCCGCTGATGCCCTACGACAACCATCTCGAAGTCGCCCTTCGCCCGATCGTCTACGCACAGCGATGCTACTGATCGACCCCGTGATCAGTGGCCTAACCAGTGTGATCGCTTCGAGTTGCCAGTTGCTCCGTTTGGGTAGCACACGTTCAAAGAACGCCGCGTGATCGCAAGATCCCAATAGGGTCGTCTGGTGTTCAGATTGACACCGTCGGTGAACGCTCGAGATATCCAGAGCAGGGGAGGATCTTCGCTTCCGATCGTGCCCGAGGTACGGCAAATCTCGCCAACGCTGTCCTATAAGGACGCTGCGGGCGAACATGTCTCATCGTCGTTTAACCCCGAGGATCTACCCGCTCCGATCCGTATGGTGCTTGGCCGGATCTCGGTAGGTGATGACGTGCTACCCGCACAACTCTCTGATGCGTTCCAAGCTATCTCCGAGGTGCCTGCGCCGACCCGAGATGTGGTCCTGGGATCGCTGCTGACCGCTGTCATCACGCGAGGCCCGGCGGCTGATGAGGTGGAGGCGCTGCTGCGCAGCGCGCTCGCGATGGACGACGACCCAGCGCCGACGATGCTCGGTGGTGATGGTCGCCGAGTGTTGTTGCTGGCGGGAAGCGGTAAGAAGGGCGTGCGGACACTGAACGTCTCCACCCCTGCCGCGCTGGTCGCTGCTGCCGTTGGCGCACGGGTGATCAAGGTCGGGTCAGCCGCGACATCCTCGACGCTGGGCTCGCGCGATCTGGTGCGTGCGCTCGGGTTTCGTGAGCATCGAACAGCGACGGGCGTGCGTGCTGACCTAGACGCATGCGGGTTCGCTTTTGTTGCGATCGAGCCAGAGATCCCTGCGCTGGACAGCCTTTATGGCGGCCGGTTCCATGCGCCGAATCCGTTCTCCTTCGGGCTCGCGCCGCTGGCGAGCCCGGTTCGGGGAGATGTCACTATCTTCGGCCTGGCCCATCCGCGCGTGGACGTGGCCGCAGAGGTGCTTAGCCGGTTTGGCATGGGTGACGTGGACGCGCTGAGCACGCGGTTGCCCAGTGGCCACTATCTGGACGAGATCGGAATGGTGGGTGAGTTGCGTTGCTGCCGGGTGCGGGATGGTGTCGTGGGGCCGGTCGCGGTAAGCGCGATCGAGCACGAAACTGCCACTGGTGCTGCAGTGGCGGGTCTTCCGGCGCCCTTAGGTTCGGCTGAGGCCGTCGATCGCACGGCAGATCTGCTCGCTGGCAGTGGTCTGGACAGCCACCGCGCCGTGGTCGCTGTGAACAGTGCCTTCCTGCTGGTACGCAGTGGTGTGGCGAGTTCATTGGTTGAGGGGCGGGAGTTGGCCGAGGACGCGCTGCGTAGCGGCACCGTTCTGGCAAAGATCACGGCGTTCCCGGTTCCTAGCGGGAAGGCGTGATCCGCGTGGATTTCGATCCCGATCTTCATTACCTCCGGCATGGCTATACGCCACGCGTGCCCCCGGAATACTTCGTAGACATCGACAACGGGATCACCTGGCAGCCCGATGTCTACCCCGAGGTGCTTGTGCTGGCCCAGCAGCACGACCGCAGGGTGATCATCGATCTAGGTTGCGGACGAGCCGGCAAGCTCGTCGCCTTGGCCGCGCAGCATCCTCATCTGGATCTCGTTGGTATCGACTTTGGCCCCAATATCGAGTGGTGCCGTGCAAACCTGCCGGTCGGGCGATGGCTCGACGCCGACTTGGAGGCAGCGACGACATTGCCGCTCGACACCGAGGTGATTGCCCGATCGGTGGTCGTGTGCTCGGATGTGCTGGAACATCTGATCGACCCGCGCCCAGCGATGCGGTTGATCTGCTGGCTACTTGACCGGGGCGCGGCGTGCGCGGTCGTCTCCACCCCGGCGCGTGACAAGCGGGCTGGCACGGAAAACCTCGGGCCGCCGGCCAACCCGTCGCATGTACGTGAGTGGGCGCAAGATGAGTTCCGGGCGTTTGTCGAAAGCTTCCCCGCCGCGATCGAACGGTTCGGACTGACGCGCAGCGACGACAGCGGCGGCGGGATGACCACGCAGCTCGTCGTACTCGGCCCTTGCGAACGACAGCGTGCCGGATGACGCAGCCTTCGGTAACGATCGTGGTATTGAGCCATAACTATGAGCGCTACGTCGGCGAGGCATTGGAGAGCGCGGTCAGCCAGGAGCCAGGCGACTACGACCTGACCGAGGTAGTTGTCATCGATGACGGCTCGACCGACCGCAGCCACGACGTGTACGCACGTTTTCCCGGCGTCCGCGTCGTGAACAAGGCCCACGAAGGGTTCGCAGCGACGCTCACCCGTGCCGTTGATGAAGCGTCCGGAGAATGGCTCGCCCTACTGGATGCCGACGACGCTTTCACGCCGGACAAGCTGCGCAGACTGGCCCCACATCTCGCGAACCCCGCCTTCCTGCCGTCGATGCCGACGGCTTTCCGTTCGCCGAGCGCACTCATCCGGGCGGTTCGACCAGCACGCTCGTCGTTCGCACCGCTGCCGCGCGGGATCTACTGCCGGTCACCAACGAGTTGTTCTTCCACGTGCTGGCCGACCTCGGCCACGGCATCCGCTTGCCAGAGCCCCTGACCCGCTACCGGGTGCATGAGGAGAGCATGACTGATCGCCGCACACCCGGCGTCTTCGCCGAGTACATGGCGAACGTCAGCGATGAGGTCGCCGCCCGGCTCGACCAGCTCCACGATCGTCCGCCGACCTGGGCACGGCCCGACCAGCTCACTGCTCTGACTGCCCGCTATCACGAACGGGCCGCCGAACACCGCGACAACGCCAAGCATCAGCGCGAGCGCGACGCGCTGGGCACTCCCCAGAAGGGACCCTTCGCGTGACCAACGCTGTGCTGTTTTCAGAGTCCTACTACCGGCAGGTGCTCGCCGAGTTCGGTTACACCCCGTTCGATCTGCGGCAGTTCGACTTCATCCTGGCCGGCCTAGACGCCGACACCCTCAATGCCCGCTACCTGTGCCACCACCACGGTGACCACTACCTGCGTGCTAGCCCGCAACGACGGATCGTCACCACCGGGTTCGGCATGTCCGGCGTGCCGCACCTGGCCACGGTCTCCCATATTCTCAAGATGATCGAACTTCAGCGCGGTGGCGAGCGCTGTCAGATCGTGCTTGGCGACCTTGATGCCTACAACGGCAAGACCAAGCCCTACGCGGAGGTATGCGAGCTGGCCGAGCGGTTTCGGGAGTACAGCCTTCGGCTGGGCTTCGACGACACAGCCGGGATCGTGCGCTCGCAGGCCAGCCATCTGCCCGCGCTGGAAGCGATGTACCTGCTCGGCCGCTACGTCGAACAGGCCGACTTCGACGCCGCCGAAGAAGACAACCACGGCTACTACGTCGACCGCGGGCTGGTCGACGCGGCGATGACCTTCCGCCGTGCCCTCTCGCTGTCGCTGATGGCCGCCGACTTCCTCGCCCTGGGGCAGGACCACGACGCGGTGCTGGTGATGCTCGGTGTGGACGAGCACCGTTACGTGCGCTTCGCCCAGCAGACGCGGGCACGTCTCGACGAACATGTGCCGCTGCGGTCGGACTTCGCGCTCACCGCCGCCTACACCCGCATGGTGCGAGGCTTCGGCGGTCACCCGAAGTTCAGCAAGAGCATCCCCGGTTCGGCTCTGGACGTGACCACCCCGCCGGAGGAAATAGGCCGTCTGCTGACCGCCGAGCCACCGATCCCCGAAGAGTCGGCCACCTACCAGCTCATGTGCCAACTGCCCCGCTACGATGCCGCCGCCTTGCTCGACTTGCACGAATACTGTCGGGAGGCTGGCCCAACCTGGCAGCGTGCTGTGGTCGACCTCACCAACCACGTCATCGACGTGATCAGTCTGTGGCCCTGTTAACCAAGAGGAGTCGGCTCGTCGCGCCCCGCTAACATCGTCATATCACGCGCAACCCGATATCCGGAGAGCTTTCGATGACCCGACTGAGCCAGTCCGTTGACCGGGCCACCGCCCTGCTCAAGGACGCGGACCTTGCGGCCGACGCCACCGTGCGGGAGCTGCTGACCGAGTCCACGCAGCGCCGCAGCCTGGATCTGTCGGACCTGCCCCCGGCGGAGCAAGCCGCCCTGATCGCCGCCCGCTCGCAGGAGCTTCAACCGTCCGCCGACGCGCTCGCCGAGCGGATCATCGAGGCGGACAAGGAAGGCCGCCGGTTCATCGCCAAGCTCGGCATCGACCCCACCGGCGCCGAGGTGCACCTCGGGCACACGGTGCCGATGCTCATCCTCAGCCGCTTTCAGCGGATGGGGCACCTGGTGGTGTTCATCGTGGGCGACATGACCGCCAAGATCGGCGACCCCTCCGGTCGGTCGGACGAGCGACCGGCGCTGACCGACGAGGACATCGCCCGTAACCTCTCCACCTACCGGGAGCAGGTCAGTCCGTTCTTCGACTTCGAGCGTGCCCAGTTCCGGCACAACGGCGACTGGCTGCGGCAGATCACGCTGCCGAAAATGATCGAGATCACCGCGCAGATACCCGTGTCCATGCCGCTGCAACGCGAGGACTTCCGCAAGCGGCTCGACGCTGGGCAAGGCTTGTCGCTGTCCGAGTTGCTGTACTCAGTCGTCATGGCGCTGGATTCGGTGGAGACCAACTGCGACCTGGAACTCGGCGGGATCGACCAATTCCTGAACATGCAGATGTGCCGCAAAGTGATGGACATCTGCGGCCAAACCCCTGAGTTGGTCGTCGCCACCTCACTGATCGAGGGCACCGACGGCTCCGGGACCAAGATGAGCAAATCCAAGGGAAACTACGTGCCCTTGACAGCGCCACCCGGCGAGATCTTCGGCAAGATCATGTCGGTACCCGATCGGCTGGTGGAGCCCTACTTCCAGGCGCTGTCGGAGTGGGTGGACTCCGAACTGGCCGTCACTCGAGAGCGGATTAACAGCGGCTCGCTGCACCCAATGGACCTGAAGAAGATCCTTGCGGGGGAAGTCACCGCCGCCATCCACGGCGTTGACGCGGCGATGAAGGCCCGTGAGGAGTTCATCGCGCGCTTTTCCAAGCGCGCCTTTGGTGAGGTGGACGACCTGCCCACGGTGGCGGACGTGAGCATGTCGATCACCGAGGTGGTCAAGGCTCTGGGCTTCGCTACGAGCAATGGGGATGTACGTCGCGTCGCCCAGCAGAACGGGCTGCGCTTGGTAGTCGAGTCCGATGGCAACCAAGAGCAGGTGACGCTCAGCGCCGATGAGGCTCGCGAGCCGCTGGCGGCCGTGGTCAAGGACCAGCTCGACGGCCAGCTCGGCGACTTCTACCTCAAGGTCGGACGCAAGCTCGCCCGCATCAACCCCACCGACTGACCCTCGCCTGTGGACGCCGTGGCGTTCGATCTGTTCGGCACTCTCGTCACCGCACCTACGCCCCAGGAACGCACCCGCGCGGCCTCTGGGCTGGCAGCCGTGATCGGATGCGGGACCGCGACGGTCGATCAGTATTTCCGTAACACGTGGCATGCCCGCCACAACGGCACCCTACCGACGTTGCGCGACCTCGCCACGCATCTCGTCCATGCCGCCGACAGGCCAGGCGAGGTGATCGGACCGGTCGCAGACCGGTTACGCGCACTTGGGCAGGCCCGTCTCGTGCCGGCACCCTCGGTTGTCTATGCGCTGCAGTCGTTGCGCAGCAAGGGGCTCCGGATTGGCATCCTCAGTGACGCCAGCGCGGAGATCGCCGCCGCATGGCCGAAGAGTCCGCTGGCTGCGCTCGTGGACACAGCGGTGTTCAGCTGCACTGCCGGCGCCCTCAAACCCGACCCACGGCTCTACCGGCGCATCCTGGAGGAGTTGGGCGTGCCAGCGCACCGAACGCTGTACGTGGGAGATGGCGGCGGTGACGAACTGCATGGCGCGCTTGCCGCAGGAATGGCCGCCGTCGCCGTCCGTCGCCGAGGCCCTGCCGATGCCGTTGCGTTCGGCGATACCGACTGGCACGGCCCTGTGCTGGACGCGGTAGAGAGCGTGCCGCCTTACTTGACGGAGCAGAAATGAGGGCGTGGGAGATCCGCAACGGCAAACTCGATCTGCACGAGGTGGCGCCAGTACAGGCGGCCGAGGGTGAGATGGTCGTTCGCATCAAGCACGCCGGCATCTGCGGCAGCGACCTACCGAAGTTAGTGCGTCCCCACGTTTTCGCTCTGCCTGAGCCGTGGAGACCGGGCCACGAAATCGTCGGTACCGATCCCACCGGCCGCGTGGTCGCTATCGACCCGCTCATCTCCTGCGGGACCTGCAACGCGTGTGCGGCAGGTGACAGCCACTTATGCCCGGGCCTGCGACGCCTCGGCTGGGACCTGCCCGGTGCTTTCGCCGAACAGGTCGTCGTACCAGCGGCAAACGCTCACCCTCTGCCGAATGGCGTCGATCCCCTCCACGCCGTCCTTGCCGACCCCGCGGCCGTGGCAATCCACGGGCTGCGCTGCACTCCAATCTCCCCAACAGGTCGGTTGGCCGTGATCGGCGCTGGCACGGTCGGCCTCCTCACCGCGTTGTACGCCAACCAGCACGGGTGGGATGTCACCGTCATACACCGCGACGGCCGCCCGCCACCACGAGCGATTGTCGATGCCGTTCCCGCCACATTCCAGCCGCCACAACTTCCCGAAAACAGCGGCTTCGATGTGGTGGTGGACGCGGCTAGCGGAGCCGACTCAACGCCGCTGGAACTGGCTCTACATCTCGTTCGCGAGAGTGGCACCGTCGTCGTTCAGAATGCCTACCAGTCCAACGTCGTGCTGCCGCTTCCATTGCGGGACATCTTTCGTCGGTCGATCAGCCTGATCGGCTCCTTCTCCTACTGTGGGCGCAGCCTCGGTGACTTTGAAATGGGACTGAAACTTCTCGATCAGTGTTCGAACGCTGCGGGACTTCTGGTCACCCAGGTCGGCGGACTCGCGGACCTGGGCGCTGTCCTTGAACGTCCGAGCCCCCACACCGGCCGTCAGGTGCTCACCGTCAAGGACATCTGATTCCGGCAACCATCCGTGTGAGGTGTAGGGTGCCAAAATTCGGAAACGGGTTTGACCTGGGTTTTCTCACGGGCATCACGCGGCTTGGGTGTACTCGTTGATCAGTCCGTTGAGGACCTTGTGACGTCGGATGGGGCGTCGATCGGGACCACCGTCGTCGGATCGTGTTCCGGGGGTTGTTGGTCGAGGCTTTGATGCGGGCGGTGGGTATTGAAGTGGGTTCGTGTATTCGTTGAGCATTGACATGGAGTGCCGTTCGTTGAAACTCCTGCTCTCCATAGCCTCCGAGGACAGGTCCGCGTCCTGTGGGGCTCGGAAAGTCATCGCCGCAGGTTAAGCGGCGTATCGGTATTCGTTGATGATGCCGCCGAGGACCCGCGTGCGGAGGACTTTGCGGGCGTTGATGTCGGGCATGGGGGCGGGCTGCTGGTCCCGGATCCACCGAATTGGTTTTGGTTTGGGTTGTTGATCAAGGTTGGGGGGGTGTTGATCAATAATGCTGGTGGTGGGTGTGCGGGGTCCGCCGGCCTGGTGGTCCGGCTTATCCACTGCGGTCTCCGGTCGGCGCCTTGTGGGCGGGTGTGGTCAGGGGCAGGCCGTGGTCGGCGGGGAGTGGGTTGCGGTGAACAGGCTGGTGAAGGCCTGTTTCCAGTGCCAGCCGGCGGGGAGGTGTAGCACGATGCGGCGGGCGGAGCGGGCGATACGGGCCGGGATCGTGATGAGGTGCCGCCGCAGGGTGGCGGTGCGGGCTTTGGCGTGGAACTGCGATGCGAGGCTGCCCGCGGCGCGCATCAGGTTGTGGGTCAGGGCGGCCAGGGACAGCCAGGCGCCGTTGGCGGCGAGCTGCCCGGAGGGCAGGTGGGCCGCGGCGGAGTCATTGAGGTCGGCGAAGACCTGCTCGATCGTCCCGGCGCGGCCGCGGTGCTCGGCCTCGGCGGTGAGCAGCTCGTGCGGGGAGTCGGTGAACACCGCGTGATAGCGCCAGACGGGGAACAACTCGCCGGTGGCATCGGTGGTGGTGATCCGGGTGCGGCGCACGATCAGCCGGGCGGTGACCGCACGGTCGGGATTCTGGGTGACGTTGGTGAACGCCTCCAGTGTCGTTTCGGCGATCTCGCCCTCATGGATCCACCGCTTGGCGCGGTCGTCGAAGACCGGCCGGTTGAAACGCACGGTCTGCCATGTGTCCTCGCCGATCCCGGCGATCGCGGCCTTCACGGACGCGGTGTGTTTGGCGGTGACCGAGAAATACGCCCCGGCGTTGCGGATCGCGGCGTCGAAGACCGGCCGGTTGAAACGCACGGTCTGCCATGTGTCCTCGCCGATCCCGGCGATCGCGGCCTTCATGCGGTGGCGAGTGGCAGCGGTGACCGAGAAATACGCCCCGGCGTTGCGGATCGCGGCGATGACCGGGCCGGTAAAAAACGCCGAATCACCCCGCACCACGATCGTCCCCGTCGCACCACACGCCCGGGCCGTGGCGGTGTGTTTGGCGGTGACCGAGAAATACGCCCCGGCGTTGCGGATCGCGGCGATGACCGGGCCGGTAAAAAACGCCGAATCACCCCGCACCACGATCGTCCCCGTCGCACCACACGCCCGGGCCGTGGTGATCGCCGTGGTGATCAGCGTCGCCGCGCCGCGGGCGGAATTGGCGTTACCGCCCCGCATCCGGGTCGCCGCGACCACCGGTGCCGCGGTAGGGGTGGAGATCGTGGCCATCAGATAGTTCAGGCCCCGTACCTTCGTGTACCCGTACGCCGAGCCCTGTTTACCCGCCCCGTAGACCTGTTTGATCTTCGAGTCGATATCGACGAACACCAGCTCATCGGCCTCCGGCAACAACCCGCACCGCCCGGCCAGGCGTTCCAGTATTAGCCTGCCGAGTTTCTCCAGCTGCGCCACATGCCCGTAGGTGAACCCACGCAGAAACGTGCCCAGTGTCGACGGCGCCCGGATCCCGTCGAACAACCGTGGCATGCCACCGTGACGGATCACACCCAGATCCTCGAACGAGTCCGCACCACAGGCCATCCCCGCCACGATCGAGGACACCTTCACACCGGGATTCGCCCCCGCCGACCCCACATCCGGCGACAGTTTCACCGTCTGCTGAGCCAGATCAGCCACACCGACCTGCTCGGCCAGCCGCATCACCGGTACCAATCCCACACATGACACGAGATTCGGATCATCGAACCTCACCGACACTGCGCCGGCACTATGCGATGCTTGCATCCAGCAGATGCCCTCTCATCCAGGAACCGATTGTCTCTCTCACAAAGAACAATCATCCCAGGCCAGAGGGCATCTGCCCCACCACGACACGACCCCCGCCCGCACAAACTTTCACCACAACACCGGTGGATCCGGGTGCCCTCTCATCCAGGAACCGATTGTCTCTCTCACAAAGAACAATCATCCCAGGCCAGAGGGCATCTGCCCCACCACGACACGACCCCCGCCCGCACAAACTTTCACCACAACACCGGTGGATCCGGGCTAAACGAGCCCCACAGGCACTTGGGCGGTGTGTTCCTTGGAATGCAGCCCCGACAACGACGAGGAGGCGTCTCGATACAGGTCACGGAAGAATGGGTTGACCCTGGGGCCGCCTTCTTGATCCAAGGTGCGCCGCACTCGGTCCTCGGTCGGTGACTCACCGTCACCGGGCTCCCAGCGAATCACCGCGGAGCGCAACCGGAAGCCCGCCACACCGTCGGCGTTTTCCGGCACCACCTTGACCAGCAGTCCGCAGTCCTCCAGGACCTCGAACAGGTCTCGGATGATCTCTTGGGCATCGTCGGACTTCAGCCGCGTACCGGCACGGTCGTCGTACTCCCGGCGGATATACCAGCCGAAGGCGCCCCGGCCTGAGAGGTAGGCGTCCTGGCGGGCTCGGCCCGGCTTACTTGGTCCTGGGAAGGCCGCGCCGACCAGCGGGGGCCGTTCTTTGTCCGGAAGCGACCACGGCTCCTTGAGGTGCTGGTCGGACAGCAGCTCGATCTGGCGGAAGCCCTCTTCGGTCAAGCAAGGCACGTCGATCGCGAGGCTACGACGCAGCTCATGTAGCAGTTGGGTCGCGACTTCCTCACGGTGCTGCGGATCGTCTTCGCACAGTAGCTTGTGCCGGCCCTGCCAGTTGTCTTCATCCGCGGCGATTTCCGGCAGGTCCTGGTAGGCCACGCGCAGGAGCGCGGTCTGCTCCAGGTTTGGCATCGTGACCCGCCAGCCGCGCTCCAGGTCCAGGTAGAGCCGGTAACCGATCACTTCTCGCAGCGCCCGCCAGACCTCGTCTTTCTGGCTGTAGCGCGGGTTCGGCGTCGTGGAAAAAACTGCCGGTGTCAGCCCCAGCGCCTCGGTCACACGCTGGGCGACCACCTCGTGGGTCAGCCCTTCAGGCGCAGCACACAGGGCTCGGTGCAGTGCGCCCCGCAGCTGAACGACCTGGACGAAGTCGTTGAAGTGCCCGGCCTGCAGTGAAGCGTCCTGGCGGTTGTCGACGAAGGCCAGCAGCTTCTTGGCGTCGTCTTCCAGGTCCTCACCGTGTGCTCGCAGCGTCCGGACGATGCTCTTGCTGATCACTGAGGTCGCCGAGCTTCGGCCTTCGGCCGAGAGTTTCGCGAGCTTGCCGAAGTCCTGTGCTCGCTGTTGCTCATACGCGGCACGGCAGCGCAGGCAGAAAGGAAACGGGCTCGGCACGTAGGCGGCAGCCGTGGCCTGTTCGGAGTTGGTCTCGATACCATCCACCGTGACCTGCACAGCCTCGGGGAGGTACTTCTCCTTGCCCGGCACCACCACGAGGCTGCCGCCCAGACCGGTGGTCATCCACGACGTGGGCAGCCGCCCCTCAATGAGGGCGTCTTCCAGATCGGTCGGCCACGGGTAGTCCGAGCTGATGAACAAGTAACCGGACGCCTCGTCGCCCCCGCTGGCGTCGATGTCCCGCCGTGCCTCATACCGGGTTGCCCCGGACTCGGTGATCCGGCTCACGGCCAGATAATCCTGGCCACATTCTCGGCAGAACGACAGCGGGAACAGCCGCCGCGTCCGTCCCAGCTCATCCGTACCAGGCGCGGTGACCTGGTACTTACTGGTGATGAAGCGCTCCTCCGGCGGCTCAGCGGTCACATGCACGTTGTCACCCTTGGACAAGAACTGGTGCAACCGGAACGCGAATACCGGGCGGCCGGTCGCCGGGTTGATCACCCGGGAACCGGTCTCCAGCACCGCTTCGATCGACGTGCGGCACTCCTCAAGATCCCCCGAGATCTCCGTTGCCAACAGTCCAGCCGCCTCGCGCGTGGTCAATGAGCGGCGACGTCGGACGAGCTGGCCAGCCGGTCTGTCGGATTCGAACCCCAGCACGGTCTCCACCCATGCGACCAACGGATCACGGACGAAGCCTTCGAAGTCCTCCGGCGGAGCGGCCCCGAGCCGCTGCTTCAGCACATCGGCGTTGACCACGGCGGCATCGGTGACCCGATCCAGGGTCTCGCCGATCACTTGGGCCGGGTCAACGGGGACTCCGAACAGCCGTGACGCCACCTGGGACACCTGTCGCTGCTGCGCGGACCAGTCGCCCTCGGTGGTCATGGTCGCCGAGGTGCCTACGCACTGGATTGCGCCAGCACCGCAGGCGTCCTGCAGGCGTCGGACCAGCAGCGCGACATCCGCTCCCTGCCGACCTCGGTAGGTGTGCAACTCGTCCAAGACCAAGAACTGCAAGCCTTGGGCAGCCTGGACCAGCCCCTGGCGCTCCTTGGGGCGGGTCAGGATCAACTCCAACATCATGTAGTTGGTCAGCAGGATGTCGGGCTTGTCCGACATGATTTTGCGCCGGTCCTCCTCGCTTTCCTGTCCGGTGTAGCGGGCGAACGAGACGGGAGGCCCCTCGGGGAAGCCGATCTCCAGGAACTTGCGCAGTTCCTCGACTTGGCTGTTGGCCAGGGCGTTCATTGGGTACACCACGATCGCCTTCACACCAGGCTGGTGGGTGCCTGCCTGCTTGGCCCGCAGCACGCGGTCGACGATCGGAATGATGTAGGCCAGGCTCTTGCCAGAGCCCGTACCAGTGGTCAGCACATAGCTGTGGCCGGCACGCGCGGCCTCCACGGCCTCGCGCTGGTGCTGGTGCAGCCGCAGCACTCGACCGTCAGGGCTGTGCTCTTTGAGGCGGAAGATCTGCTCGGCCAACGGGTGCAGCACGCCCTCGGTGACCAGGTCCGTCACCGACCCGCCGGAGGCGAAGTTGGGGTTCAACGACAGCCAGGGATCAGGCCACTGGTAGCCCGTCGCCTCCCGGGCCTCGACATGCTCACGGACCCAGCGGTCACGGATGTCGACGAAGCTGGAGGTGAACTCGCGGTAGTCCTTGATCAGGTCGTCGCGAACCCCGAAGATTTCCATCCACGCCCCAGCACAGCACTCGATCGATCACGTCCACCGAGAATTTACCGCTTTGGGCTGACGGCATAGGGGCTGACGGCTAAGACGAGGCGCGTTCGTCGCCGGCGACCTTGGTCGCGTGTCGGTGCCTATGGGTAGATCGCCGCGCTTACCTGCAACAGGCACTGTTGTGACCTGGCTGGCGCACGGGCACTGCAAGCCTCTCGTGCCGTTCCGAGCCCCGGTAGCACTGGCCGGTGCGCGTTGGCCCACGAGCCGAGGTCCATTCCTTCACTTCTGCACGTGTGTCGCACTCCAGACACCGGCGCCACACCTGCCATGCACGGACCCGTACGGGGTGCCACGATCGGGCGATTGTGGCTGCGATCACATATTGTGTGATCATCTTGGAGAGGTCAGGCGGATGGCGGCGACGTGGTGGAAGAGGATCGAACCCCGGCTGTGGCGCTTTGCTGCCGAGCCCGCGGATTCCGTGCGCGAACGATATGCGGCGGTTCTCGGCGCCCTGCTGGTAGCCAGCACGCGAACACCGACAGCGACTATGGCTGACGTTCGGACGTTGTTGTCGGACGTGGGTTATGACGATCCGCTCACCACTGAGGACCTGCGGGATGTGCTTGATCACCTGGCACGGTCGGAGTTGGTCAAGGTTTTTCGCGACTACACCGCTCCCGTCGCCAGCCTCGGCGAAGGTGTGCGCCGCCAGGAAGCCTGGACCCTGACCAAGCAGGGGCGCGTGGTAGTGGGCGCGGTCCATGACGCGATGACGAATATTGATCGTTCGTTGCAGCTGCCGCCCCGGCTTGTCGACTCGGTCGAGGACACCGTGCGCAGACTCCGGGCTCACTTGGACGGCAATGCGGAGCTGCTGGCGACCGATCTTGCGCAGGTGCGCGGGCACCTTGAGCAGTTGCAATCGGCCACAGGCGACTTCTACGAAGCCGTCGCTGCCCTCATCCAACACGACGTGACAGATGACGCGATGTTCACCGCGAGTCGTGAACGTATCTTGGTTGCGCTGCGGCAGTTCACCAAGCACACCGAGCGGTCGTTGACCCGGGTGCGGCGTGCCCTTGTGGAATTGCACGAGGTTGGCTACGAGGTGGTGGTCGAGCGTGCTGTTGCCAGCGCGGGGTTGATCGATGCGAGCGGGCAGCAGGCGTGGCTCGACGAACAGCGCCAGCACCTCGATGCTCTTGACGTGTGGTTTCGGCCCCGTGGCTCGATCGACCGACTGATCGATTCGGCGGCGGGGGCGATCCAAACCCTGCTCGGCGCGATCGAGCGACGCTTCTACGCCACCACCCGCGGTACTGACCTCGGCGCCGACTTCCGGCAGGTCGCCCGCATGCTGCACGCGCAGACGTCGGAAGCGGGGGCCCATCAGGTGTTCGCAGCAGCCTTCGGTATGTGGCCCGCTCACCACCCACGCCGCCCGGACACCGAAGACATCACTCCCGCGCTGACCACTGCTGCTGGCGCCACTTGCCCAGTCCAAGTGACGCTGCACGAAACCGAGCGAGGTGCCCACGCGGCGGGCCGCCCACGCAAGGTCGCCGACGTCACGGCGGACCGAGAAGCGGCCGAAGCCGACACGATGGCCGAACTGACGCGCATGGCAGACCTCTCAGCGAACCTGGTCACCCCTGGCGTGGTCACGCTGACCTACTTCACAGGCCTGGATGCCGACCACACAGCCGTTCTTGCCACCCTGCTGGAAGAAGCGCTAGCCGCCTTCGACGTCGGCGTGGGCAGTGGTTGCGCCTTCACGCTGCAGTGTCAGCTGCGCCTGTGGGTCGGCGAACCGGGGCGAACCGTGGCCGTTCGGCTGGCCGAAGGCACGTTGACCGCCCCTGACCTACGGGTCGAAGTCACTGTGTTGGATCACGACGCCGCGGCCGAGGGCGAGGTGGCCTGATGTGGGACGACGTGGACGTGGCTGGCGGCGACGTTCGTGGTCAGCAGGTCGATGGCGACGGTGGCCAAGTCATCGCATCGTTGCTGCGCGAGCCACTGTTGACCATCGAGGGTGATCCAGATACGTTCCGGCTCGCCCTCTACCGCCGCGAAGAGGTCACCCGCTGGTTTGGCGATGCCACCGGGTGGAAGGTCGAAACTTCCGCTGCTGATGGACTGTGTCGGCTCTACAAACGACGACGCGACCCGCCCCGGGACAGGGCACCGCGCCTGATTCGCCGGGAGAGGTCCGCGCGTCGGCCCGCGTCACCACTGGTGCTCACACTTCTGTGCCTGGTGTGCGAGCAGCTGTGGCGCCACCCGGAGACCGGCTTTAACGATCTCCAGCTCGAGATCGTGCAGAGCTGTGCCACCGAGGCTGACACCAGTCGACTCCCGAGGTTCCAACCTGTGGCACCGGCTGGCCGCGAGCACGCCCGGGCCAACACCCACCGCACCGCGCTCGTCGACGCGCTCCGTCTGCTGGAGAGATGGCGGGTGGCCGCCGTGGATCGCCCGCTGGATGTGGCAGAGCAGGATGATCACGCCGACCTTCTGATCACAGCGCGACGGGACCGCTTGGCCGCGTTGCTGGCCTGTCACCCGCCGGGGCTGCTGGAGGTTGACCTCGACCAGCCCGACACTCATGTGTCGCTGTTGTGCTCGGACCAAGCGCCGCTGCCGGAGCACGCCTCGACCCGGCAGCACGATCTGCGCCGCCGTCACGTTGCCGTCCGGTCTGTGCTCGACGATCCCGGTACTGACCCGGAAACCGACGGCGAAGCTGGCGGCTATCTCGCCTCGACGGCCGGAGGTCGATACGCCCTCGATGCCGCCGCGGCGGCGGGCTTGTGCTGCACCGTCCGCCGGGACTGGTGGATCGTCGCCGACCCCGCAGGGGCCACGACCGATCTCGACTTCCCACACGGGCGGTCCCAGGAACAGCAAGCCGCGATGCTGCTGCTCAGCGAGCTGGCGCGCCGCGGTGATCCCACTGCTGCGGTCACCAAGGCCCAGGTGACTGCTCTCATGCGGGTGCATCTCGATCGACGCCCGTGGTGGGCGGGACGGTACCGCAGCCCGCGCGGCGCCGAGCGACTCGCGGAGCGAGCACTCCAGCACCTCACCGACGCCGGGGTTGTGCACCCGAGCGGGATGACCCCGGACGTCGTGACCCCCACTCCGGCAGTGCGCGTGTGGGTCCTCCGGATCATCGACCCGCACAGCGACCCTGATCCGGCAGACGAAAATCCGGGCAACGGCAAAGGATGCTGTGATGGCTGAGCACACAGAGCCGAATCTTGACCTGACGTCCTTTGTGGGGCGGCTCAACGGCAGCAAGGGCGTGCTCCTCGTCGACCCTCGTCCCGGAGTTGAAGGCCGCTGGCAACCGACCCGGGCCGGCGTCGTCAACTCGTGGCTGTGGTCCGACGAGCAGTTTCTCTTCCAGGACGGGTGGCTGGCGCTAGTCGGCGAAAACGGCTCCGGCAAGTCGTTAACGGGGACAACGTGGTGCCCCACGCTGATCGACGGCGACGTCAGCCGACGAGGCCTATCGGTGGGCGAACGGGCAGCAGGCACGCTGAGCGACCGCCACGTCAACTGGGAGTCCGGACCACCCAAAACCGGATTGTGGTGGAAAGAGCTAGGACGCACCGATGTCGACTCGAGCACCCAGGAGCGCACAACCCGATGGCTGACCGTCGGGTTGTGGCTGCGTAACCGTGGCAGCGACCGCAAGGTTGTCGAACGGGCGTGGTTTTTGGCCCCCGCGCGCGTGGGCGAGAACCTCGCCCTCGTTCGCGACGGCACACCCGTTGATCTTGAGGACCTCGCCCAGCAACTGGCTGAACACGAGGGCCGGTTGTTCACCTCGAACGAACGCTTGGTGCGCGTGGCATCGAAGCATCTGGCCGTCGTGACCGGTGAAGACGAGTTCGAAGAAGCGGTCCGTGGCACGCTGTATCAGCCCCTTGATCCCGACCAGCTCAACGCGCTGACCACCGTGCTGCGTGCACTGCGCCGCGTGAGCGTCAACGACAAGATCAACCCCGACGACATGCGCGCATCGCTGACCTCCGCGCTGCCGGCCCTGGATGGCGCACGGGTACAGCGCCTTGCCGACGCGCTGACGAAGGCCGAGCAACTGGACCGGCGCCTCCAGCATGCCCGCAAGCAGCAAGAGACCCTCGCTCATGTGGCCGCTGCCTATAGCCGCTACGCGGGCGCAGTCGCTGCGCTGATCTCCGCCCGACTGCTCCAGAACAACGACCAATGCGAGCGGATTGCACGTGAGGAGAAAGATCTTCACAGACAGCAGGCCGACCAAGAGCGCATCAAGCAGGAAGCGGAAACCACGACTCAAGAACTGACCCGCCGAATCGAGAACCTCAATCAGACCATCGAGTCGCTGCGGTCCAACCTGAGCGAGCACCCTGGCGCCGGGCTTGATCACCTGGAGCGCACCGCCGACCATCTGGAGACCATCGCCGAGCACGCCGAGGAGCAAGCGACAGAGGCCGAACACACCGCCCGCGCAACCAGCGAGGCCGCCGGCGAACACTACAGCTTGGCCACTGCCGCTGCCGCCCATCTCCGCTCGCTACTCGATCAGATCCACCGCGACGCCGACGAACTCCATGCAGCGGCATTCCATCACCAGTTGGCCACCGTGTCTGGGCCACTTGTGGAAGAAGAGCCGACGGTGCCGCCCGCGGACCTCGATGACCGTGTCGCTGAAGCCAAGCACGCCTTCCACGAGTGGGCCGATGAACGAGCGAGGGCAGTCGAGGCCATCAACCTGGCGATTTCCGACCTCCGTTCCGCACGCGACGCGCGTGAGGCCACGCAGGGCCGCCTCACCGAGGCCCAAAACACTGCCGATGACGCCGAAACGGAGGCAACACAAGCTGCCGAGCAATGCCGCACAGCCGAGCAAGATCTGCTCGACCAGCTGTCCACCATCGTCGCCGGGTTCCGGCACCTGCCAGCGCCACCCGTGAAACTACTTACCTCGCAGCCGTTGGGCATCGACGCGATCGAGCACTGGGCACGCGACGCTCTGGACCACACACTCCAGGCACTGGATGTCCCCGGCGCTGAGTCGCGAGCGGCCGTCGCCACCGACGCGGCAACCTACGCCCGCACCGAAGCCGACCAAGCCCGGACCAACGCCGCCGACACTGCCCGCTCCGCTGGCAGCGCGGCCGAGCCCCTCGCCGGCCTCGCTGCACAACTGCCGGAAGCCCCGCCATCGCTGGCCGATCTCATCGCCGTCGCGCGCAAGGTCGCCGAGCACGCGATCGACTACGACCCCGACCAGCTCAATGCCGTCATCGAGGACATCAGTAACGCCGAAACCAACGCGCGCACACAGCTATTCGAACGTCGCCGCGCACTGCAGCACGCTGCCAGGCTGCTCGAGGAGTGGGAACGCGTTCAGGCCCAGGCGAATCGAGACCAGGCGAGGGCCGAGGAAGCAGAGCGGAAGGCAGCGCAAGCAGAGCGAGCTGCCACAACCGCCGACCACAAAGCGACCACAGCCGCCGACACCTGGGCTCACGACGTCCGCACCTGGATCGACGACCTGCAGGTCGTCGACTCCACCCAGCTACCACTGTCCATACTGGACGATCCATGCCAGGCGGATCCGAACAGCCTGATTGTGGGTGTCGCTACTGCCCACCGCCAGGCTGCGATTACCCTGACCGCCGCACGGACCGCCGCGGAAACCGAAGCCGCTGAACTCGCCGCCCAATGCCGCCGGCTGGACGCGAAGGTCACCGAGGTTGAACAGGGCGATCCCGCTCCCGAGAGCCCGTCATGGCGCGCTGATCGGACGAATCGACCCGGCGCGCCCCTGTGGGCTCTCGTCGACTTCGCCGAGGGACTGCCGCCCGACCAGGCTGGAAAGCTCGAGGGAGCCTTACTTACCGCCGGCCTGCTCGATGCGTGGGTCTCCAGCGATGGACAGCTCACCGACGGTGATCTACACCTTGTCCCGGGTGAACCACTGTCCGGCCCGACTCTGGCGAACCTGCTCGTGCCGGACCCGCGCAGCGCCATCCCGGCCCCGCAAGTCCACGCCCTGCTCGCCTCGATCCGCGTCGCCGACAGCGTCGATGACTGGGAAGCACCCGTGGTCTTCGAATTGGGCGGGACGATGCGTTCCGGGCTGCTCAAGGCATCCAGGCCAGAAGGCTGGACGCCACGACACATCGGCCCGACTGCTCGGGAACGCACCCGCCAGCAACAACTCGCGCAGCTCAGCGCCCAGCGTGACCAGGTGGAAGCAGCCCGAACCGAGGCAGCCAACCGGGCCCAGCAGACCCAGGACGCCCTGGATCGTGCTCAGCAGGAAGCTGCGAGCCTGCCCGATTCCACGCTGCTACTCCAGCACCGACACGAGGCCACCGAACGTCGAGTCACCGCCCACCGACTGCGAGAGGAGGTCCGAGCGGCTCAGACTCTCGCCGAGCACACCACTGCCAGTGCGCACGAAGCCCACTCGCTGGCCCGCGACGCGTACGCGGATGCCTTCCTCCCGCCTGAATCGGATGCCGTCCACAGCGCGATCGGGATCTGCACCGACCTTCCCGACCTGGTAGCGCAGGCAGCCTCCACCAGCCGGGCGGCCACCGCAGCAGCCCACCACGCGTGCGACAACGCGCAACGTGCCAACGAACTGGAACAGCGCCGGAATGCCGCCGTGGCCGCTGCCGCCGACGCACAGCAAGCTGCGACCGAGGCGCGCGCTGAGTATCACGAGCTACCCGATCTCGCTGTCGTTCGACAGACCCGCGAGCGTGCCCAGGAAGCCACGCACACCGCTGAGAACGCAGCCGACGCCGTGGCATCACTGGCAACACAGGCACAACGAGATGAAGCTGCTGTCCGGGGCGCCCTAGAACGGTTGAACAAGACCGTACGAACTCCGGACGGGAGGATGCTCCCCACCGATTCAGCGGAGCTTTCTCACTACCGCCACCAGGTCTCGGCCCTGCGAGACTGCGTGGCCGACTGGGCGCACGCCGCGACCCGGACACACCTGCTCATTGACACTGCCGCACATCACCGACGCGCCGCCGATGAAGCACAACACCGCGCCCAACAAGCTCGAAGCTGGGCAACGCGTACTCGTGACGATGCGCAAACCGCCCGGCACCGATACACCGAGGAATTGCGACAACACGGACGTTCCTACCAAGCACTCGTAGACGAACTTGGACAACGCCGCAGAGAAGGCACCGAGGTCTCTACCGACCTCGACGCGCAACGGGCTACAGCACACCGCGCGGACATCGAGGCCACACGGATCACCACTCAACTGGCCGGAGTCCAACAGCGCCGTGACCAAGCAGTTCGGACCCGAGCCGATTCGCTCACGGCGCTGCAGGAGGTCTTCGATCATCACTTAGCTGTGGAAATCACCGGCGCAGAAACGCTACGGCGGCCACCGCATCTCGAGTCCGGATTGGACACCGCTCACCGGATCATCCAGCTCCGCAACCTCCATGATGTCGACTGGGACGAGTGCGTCCCACGTGCGCAGAGCGCGGCAGACCACGTCTTGCGGGAACTGGACACCCGCGTCCGCAACGTGCGCGACCGCCTTTTCCAGTTCGGCCGGCACATCGAGTTGGAGGACGTACCCCAGGCGGCATGGAAGCGGGTCACCTTGACCGAGCAAAGCCAGGCCGCTGCAGACCTCGCGCCCAGCGACACCAGCACCCAATCACTGCGCACAGTCCTCGAAGACCTCAACCGATCAATTCAGACGCTGCAAACGGACTTCAACGAACAAGTCCACACCGAGATCAAAGGCACGGTGTTTACCGACCTGCGTAAGCACATCAACCTCAAGATCGCCCTCGCCGAGCAGATCGTCGAGGACATCCAGACAACACTGAGCACGGTGCGCACCGGCGTCGCCCGCGTCGGCATCAAGCTCGCCTGGAAACCCCGTGAGGATCCAGCCGCCCACGAAGCCATCTCCCTCATCCGCAAGCCAGACCTCGAGGGCGCCTTCGATCGGATGTATGACTTCTTCATCCGGAAGCTCGACGAAGGCAGCCAGGAGCCCTCCTGGACTGCGCGAGTCCAGGAGGTCTTCGACTACCGAAACTGGTACGAGTGGGAAATTCGTCTGACCCACGCTGAGTTCGCCGGCCCCCACGACGCAGGCGAGGTGTTCCGTACCGTCACACCACGGCACAACCCTCTGGATGCCCTCTCTGCTGGAGAAAAGCGGCTGGCAACCATGTTGCCCATGCTCGCCGCCATCCGCGCCTTCTACTCCATCGAGGGCTACCAAGGCCCACACATGATCTTCATCGACGAACTCGATGCGACCTTCGACCCACCCAACCTCCGCAAAGTCATCGCGCTCCTGCGAGCCTGGGACTTCGACGTCCTCGCAACCCTGCCCTCTATGCGTCCGCTTCTGGTGGCCGAAACGGGATCAGCAGGACTCCACAAGATCAGCAAACGGGGAGACGGGCTGCGCTACAGCATCCCGTGTATCTGGCGAGGCGCAGGAACACCCGTCACGGCCCGCATCGCCGTCGGTGGTGGACACCACTCCCACCACTCCGGCAGCAGTACGCCGCCGCCAGATGCTCCACCGCCCCACCCCTTCGACGGGCCCGCCGGAGAAATCTGATGTCCGACGATCTTACCGACCCAGATATCGCGCCACTGTGGAAAGCGATCGCAGAACGCCTTGCCCAAGGCCACGACCCAGCATGCATCCAGCAGGTCACGCCTAGGTTGTCCCGCGCCGGGCGGGCTATGCTGATCAGCTGGCTTACCCATACCACGCAGAAAGCCCGCCGTCGCAAGATACGGCTGCATACCCGGGACAATAGGACCATCGTTCCAGTACCAGCACTTCTGCAGGCACTGCGGGTGACTCCCCACGATCTGCCGCTTCTCGTCAAGCAAGCTACCGGCGGCTATCCAGATCTCGCCGGTCAACGTCGCAACGCAGCCCTACTCCGCGACGATATCTGGGCGCACGCGACGGCGTTGCTCGCCGATACCCCACGCCTGCTCGCCCGGCTTCGAGCGGCCGGCGTCAGCGATGACAAAGCCGACGAACTTCGCAAATTGATCGACGCCTTGGGGCGCGCTCGACACCTGCTTCCTCTGCCGCGTCCTGTCCCACTCGCGCGCCTGTCACTCGCGTGCGCCGGCAACCCTCATTACTTCGACCTCGACGACACCAGAAACGGCGCGAAACTCGTCCTGCTCGCTGCAGACCTGCTCGAAGTGCCGCTGCCTGACACACCAGCGGCCGACCGAGCCGCACTGGCACGGGTCGGAGTGATCGCCGATCGCCTGTCCCAAACCGTGCTCACCTTCAACATCAACGCGACCGGTAACGGGCCCACCGATCGAGCACTACGGCTGGCCCAGATCGACCGCCGCCCCGTTCATGTGACGCTGCATGACCTTATCGCCTATCCGCCGACGTTCAGCACTGCTGCCTGGCTCGTCGTCGAAAACACCTCCGTTGTTGAAGAGGCATTTACCCGGGGCGTCATGTGTCCGATTGTGTGCACTGCCGGAACCCTGACCGCGGTCGACCACGTTCTCCTCGGACTTGCTCGCGACCAACAGGTCATGATGCGCTACTCAGGCGATCTCGATCACGCAGGAATCACCATCGCCGACACCGTACGAAACCGGTACGGCGCACAACCTTGGCACATGGATGCTGAAACCCTGCACACAGCCACGCACTCAGGCCCGCTTACGAACCAACCACCAGCCGTGCCAGAGCTCAACGGACCGTCTCTCGTACCCCTGCCACCGGAGACACCGTCCACAACAGACCCGCAGAGTATCGCCAGCGCAGACCGACCGCGCTGGGTCGTCTTCCAAGAACACCCCGTCGTCCTCGACCGCCTCCTCGGCCCCGACCCGGATGACCCGTTTGAGCTTCCCAAGAACGCCTGATCATGACGCGAGGCCGGAGCAGGCCTCCAGCGCATCGACACCACCATTAGGTGAAGCCGCCGATCAGTTCCGGTACATGTTCGACGGGGAGCCGAAGAAGTTGGCTGGAGGCCGGAGACTGCTTCCGCACGGCGAGCAAGGCACTGGACGGCTACATCTTCACGTTGATGTGGGCGCAGAGTCAGGTAGCCGAGGCGATCCGGCTGTGGAACGAAGGGCAAGCCGCCACCCGCCAAGCCACCGCGGAGCACGACCAGGCTGTGCGGCAAGCGCCGCACGGCACACCGGTGATTCTGTTCACCGATCCTGGCGAAGCCCAACAGCAGGGTGTTGGCCGTGCGAGCGTGTCAACAGCGGTGTGCCAGTGATCAGTCCTAGCTCGCGCCGTGCGCGGCGCGGTTCAGGGGGCTGCAGGAGTTGGGAAGTTCCGGCGATCAAGCGAACTGGCACCCCTACTACTGCTACGGCGCCGATCACTGGGTCCGTATCGATGCAGAGGCCGCGCTAGCAAACGCGAGTTGCTCTTGCTTCGGTGAGGTGAGGACGAGTTGGGCTGAAAGGGTGAACCCGTGGGGAGTGGCTGAAGCCCCACAATCGCTCTCTTAATATGGCCGTGCGCATGATCACGAGGAGGTGCGTGGTGGTGAGCAACGGCCATCCGGCCGCGAGGTCTGCTGCGGCGGACGTGCGCGCCGACGCTACCGGGGAGACTGCGCTGCTGACAGATCACTCGCTGGAGGAGTCCGAGTTGGTGCGGCTCGCGCGCGAGGCTTACGCAGGTCGACGCTCGGTGCAGGAGGTTTACGCGGCATTCGACGAGGCCGTCGTGTATGCCCAGCGCACACCGCGACCGGGTGTGTTCGTGACCGGTGTCGCGAACCGGGCCGGTGGACGGTGGTGTTCTCGCAGTGGGAACGGCTGGCCGCCCACGCGGGGGAATGCGACTACCTGGCCACCACGGGAGCGGACTTTCTTGACCTCGTACCCGAGGGGGTCGGTGTCATGCTCGACCCCGCCGATGAGCATCGCTTCCCCGTGCTGACGCGCATGGCATCAGCCCAGCAGATCGACCAGGCATGGGCGCGCGTCGCACAGCGCCGAGGATCAGCGCGGGTGGGCGAGAAGGCGGCGAACCCGGCAGGCCGAACCGGCTACGTTCACGGCGGCAACTGAGGACTCAAGCGGACTGGGGAATTGTGCTGTGGACGGGAAAGGGTTCCACGTCGAGATCGACGTGCTCGAGGCTGCCGCGCAGCGGATGCACGAGATCGTTGAGGATCAAGACAACCAAGAGCTCAAGGATCTCGCTGGCGGGGCCGAGCTGTATGGCCACGGCGCTGTTCACGCGGGCATGAGCGAGTTTTGCGGCAAGTGGAGCGTCGGCCTGGACGCCTTGGGAGATCGCTGCCGCTCGATGGGCGGCAAACTCATCAAAGCCGCCCAGACCTATCGCGAGATCGACGAGCAAGCCGCCCGCCACGTCGAGGATCCGGCGGTCGACGCGGTTGATCCACCGAATTTCGAGCCGAGGGGGCACCCGTGACGGCGGCCGAGCTTGGCCAGACGCAGGACCCGAAGGCGCTCGTGCCGGGCGACCCCGAGGCCATCGTCGACAAAGCCCGCCATTTGGGCCTCCGCTCCGAGGACGCCATCGGGGCAGGGGAGGCGCTTAAGCGCATCGACACCGGCGCCTGGACTGGGGAAGCCTCCGCCCGCTTCCACGAAGCCCACCAGACCGACGTCCCGAGGTGGCAGAACGCCGGTGACTCGCTGGACATCGGACGGCAAGCGCTCGAAGATTTCGCGGACTGCCTGTTCTGGGCGCAAGGCCAGGCCGGCGAGGCCATCCACCTGTGGAATGAAGGTCAGGCCGCGACACAGCAAGCCCACGCCGCCCATGAGCAAGCCGTAGCCCAAGCCCAGACCCAGTCCAATGCGAGCCAGGGCGATCCCGCGGTGGTGGCACCTCCGGTGTTCAGTGACCCCGGCGAAGCCAAACGCCAAGCCGCCCGCGACCTGCTCCAGCGAGCACGCCAGCAACTGGGCGAGGTCGGCGATCGCACGGCGCAAGCGCTGCGGGCCGAAGCCGTCCTCGCGCCGCAGGATTCGCAGAAACAGGCCGATGCGAACTTCTACGGCGGGATCTGGAGCAGCGTCGAAGGACTCGGCGACAGCCTGGCCAGTGTGTTCACCGACCCCTCCGGGACGGTCGCCGCGATGGCCCACAACCTCACCCACCCCGTGCAAACCTTCAAGGACGCCGTCGCGTGGGATGACTGGGCCAACGGCCGTGGGGACCGGGCATTGGGCAAGATCACCGGCGAGGTCATGTTGTCCGCGGCGACATTCGGCGTCGGCAAGGTCGCCAAGACCCTGTTGAAACGTAGTGACCACGACGGCGACGGCCCGGAGGGTGACACCACGCCGGACAAGGCTCAGGAGCCGCCGCCGCGCCGGGTGTATGAACCGATCCGCAACCGCGTCAAACTCCGTGAAGGAACCAAGCGAGAGATCATCGACGACGCGCCCAGAACCCCCGACGGTGATTTCATCTGCGAGTCGTCCGGAAAGATCATCCCAGCCGAACGAGGGTCTGACGGCAACCAGATCAAGATCGACCCCGACACCGGAAAACCGGACCCGAACGGCATGACCATCCCGGAAAAGGGCACCTACGACTTCGGCCACCGCGAAGGCCACGAGTGGTGGCGCTACAAGCAGGAAGCCGAAGCAGGCGGCTACACACGGGAGAAGGTCATTGAAGACCAAAACGACCCGAGCAGATATCAAGTCGAGGAACGATCAGCCAACCGAAGTCACCGCTACGAACAACCCCGATGAGGTAGCGTCCGCACTGATGGAGGGAGCGACGTGACCGAGCTGGACCGTGAAGGCCGCGACGAACTGCACTACGCCGCACGCGACAACAACGTCGAGTTGGCGCGTGAGCGCCTGGCCGCCGGTGTCGACGTCAACCTCGCCGACCACCGCTCGAACTACACCCCCCTGCACTTCGCGGTCGACAACGGCGCCGTCGACGTCGCGGCCGTGCTCCTGGACGCCGGCGCCGATATCGACGCCCGCGGGAAACGAGAACTCACCCCGCTCAATTTGGCTGTCGAGCGGTGGAAGCAAAGCCCCGCCGGCGTCATGATCACCCTTCTCGTGAACCGTGGCGCGGACAAGACCGCCCGCGATGCCACCGGGTTCACCCCGGCCGAGAAGGCTCAAGGTCAGCGCAAGTTCCCCGCCGAGCTCAGTGAGATCCTGCAACCATGACCGACCCGCGGATCCCCGAACACCTTGGCCGCTTCCTCGGCCAGGGCACACAGGCCGAAACCCTGCAACGTGGTGTCCAACTGTGGCGCTACGAACGCCCCGAGTTCGTCTCCTTCGCCACCCACGGACTCTCCACCCTCGATGTCGCGGCGTTGAAACCGCAAGAGCTGGTGTGCTCGGTCGAACATGGCCAAGATGGCGCCGCCGCCCATCTCGTGACCACTATGCTCGACATGATCATTAAAGCCGATCACGGTCCTGTTGCCCCGCAGCTCATTCCCGCACAGCAGCCGATCCTCGCAGGCACTCAGATCACCGGCTTGCTGGCCACCAGCCACCCCTACCTCGACGAGCCCTTCAACGCCATCCGCGACGACCACGGCACCATCCAGACCCAAATCATCACCCTGATCCCGCTCACTGGCATCGAAGTCGCCCGGGCCCAATCATCCGGCCTCGACGCACTCGAAGCCTCGCTTGAACAAGCCGACCCGCCCTTGCTGGATGTCACCCGAGCTCCGACCTAGCCCTTCAGTAAGCGTGTCTGGGGTAGTTCTGCCGGTGGATAGATCAAGGGCCTTATCCTGTCTGGGTTTTGCGCGCCAACGCAGCCCAGCTGGAAAGGCCCTTGTGGTGAGGAAGATATCGCATGAGCAGAGTCGGCGGAACTCGGCACGCCGACGGCGGAAGGTGGAGGCCGGCACCGGCTGGCGGGGCACTGGTGTGAGCAGTCCGGGCCCGTATTCACCCCTGGGAAGATCAACTATGAGATCGGCGGTCACGTCGAGGCGACCCCGTTCGGTGGGATCTTCGCGATGCATCGCCTGGTTACCAGGCTCGGTCTGGCAAAGAAGATTGACGCCGACCTGGAGTTGTTGAAGATCCACTTGCCGTATCACGAGTCTGATCACGTGCTCAACCTTGCCTACAATGTGCTCACCGGCGGCAGGCGGCTGGAAGATATCGACCGTCTCCGCAACGATGTGCCGTACACGAACGGGCTGGGTGCCAGGCTGATCCCGGACCCGACGACGGCGGGGGACTTCCTGCGCCGCTTCACCGAGGCTGACCTGCTCACGCTGATGGACGCGATCAACTCGGTGCGGCCGATGCTGTGGCGGCGGCGGGGCGCCGACCTGCTCGGCGAGACTGCCTACGTCGATGTGGACGGCACGATCGTGCCCACCACGGGCGAACTCAAGCAGGGTATGGACATCTCCTATAAGGGGATCTGGGGCTACGCCCCGCTGCTGGTCACGTTGGCCAACACCCGGGAGGTGCTGTTCCTGCTCAACCGGGCGGGCAATGCGCCCAGCCACCTGGAAGCGGCGACGTGGATCGACCGCGCGATCGACCTGGTCTGCCCTTATGCGCCACGGGTGTGCGTGCGCGGGGACACCGACTTCTCCCTGACCGCGAACTTCGACCGGTGGGCTGGGAAGGCCGACTTCGTCTTCGGCATGGACAACAACCCCGCCCTGCGCGGCCACGCCGAAGCGCTCGATGAGAAGGCGTGGACACGGATGGAGCGCCCGGCACCGTATGAGACCAGGACCGGCACGACTCGGACCCGGCGCCACAACCGGAAGAAGTCGTGCTTGCGAGCAGGACACCGCCGAGGAAGGTCAGAGCGTACTTGTCGTAACGCGTGGCTACTCCGCGCCACTGCTTCACACGGCCGAACGCCCGCTCCATTGTGTTTGCGGTGCTTGTAGATCTCGGCGTCGAACGCCGGCGGACGACCACCGGAGGAGCCTTTGGCCTTGCGGGCGGCGATCTGATCCCGCCGTTCGGGGATCGTGTGCTTGATCCGACGTCGGCGCAGCTCCCGCCGGGTCGAGGGGTGGGAATACGCCTTGTCGGCCAACAACCGGACATCCAGCGGCCCGGCGTCGGTGTAGTCGGAGGCGAAGTAGTCATCCAGCAAGGGCAGCAACTGGGGATTGTCTCCGGCCTGTCCGGCGGTCAACCGGACCGCGCCCAGATCACAGGCGGCGTCAGCCAACGCGTGAATCTTGGTGGAAAGCCCGCCCCGGGAGCGGCCCAGCGCGTGATCGTCGGGCTCGACTGCCAGAATCGTGTCATTCGACGGTGCCCCCTGTGTAGCCGGTGGCTGCGGCCAGGTCCCGGCCTGGGACCGTGGGCGCACCCGCGGCGTGCTGGTGCGCGCGCACGACCGAGGAATCGATCGACAGCAACTGAGCGAGGTCGTCACCGGCATCGATGCCGTAGCTGGAGCGCACCACGTCGAACATCCGCTGGTAGGTACCGTCGATGGAGAACCGGTGGTGGTGCTTCCAGACCGTCTGCCACGGCCCGAACTCCGCGGGCACGTCCCGCCACGGCGTTCCGGCGCGGAACCGCCAGGCGATCCCTTCCAGGATCAGGCGGTGATCGGCAAACGGCCTGCCCCGCAAGCCCTTTCGCGAGGGCAGCACCGGCTCGACCAACTCCCACAACTCATCTGAGATCGCATCAGCACGTACCACCAGCCGATCATCACCCACTACCAGGGCAAAAATTCGGAGACACGCCCTAGCCAGGACAGCACCTGAGCTATGAGCCGATAGACCTGACGAACAGCCGCGATCGTCGATCATCGGACGTCACGATCGCCCAGGTCAAACCGGGTGGCCGCATTCTCGACCAGGACAGGCGTCCACGATGGACCCGGCCGGCTTGCGCACGTACTTCGGTGGCGCGTCGGAGGCTAACGCGGCACGGACGGTGTTGCGCGAGATGCCCAACACACGAGCGATCGCCTTGATCGGCATGTCCTCCGACCTGAGCAAACGACGAATCTCAGCCCGATCTTCCACGGACAACACCACCCTTCGTCCTCCCTGACTCGGCTGGAGCCAGGGTCACCGGGCAGGGACACAATATTCGGGTGCTACGCCGTGTTCAGTTTTCGGGCTCCGTCCCACTTTCCGTGAAGCGGACATCGTCCCTGTTGCGGTTCGGGTGTTATGTCTCGTGATGTTGCAGGTGAGGCACAGCGAATCGCGAGGGCGCGGTTGCGGTTTCACGGAAAGTGAGACAGAGCCAGATTTCAGTCGGTGAGTGGGTTGGGCGCTGGCTTGTTCTCCAGCTCGGCATGGGCGGCGGCGCGTTCGACGTGTGCCTCGTTGCTCGCCTCGTTCAATGCCGATCAACACCTGCGCCAATAGCCGTCTGGAAGCGGCGCAGCCGCGCTTCAGCGTCAGCAACCCGCTTCTCGACGGTCCCCAGCGTGGCTGATGTGGTGCAGAGCGCGTTCTGGGAGGCGACCAGTGCGCGACGGTCTGATCGACGTCCTCAGGGGCGAACACGCCACCGAGCCATCCATTGATCTCGTCCCCGATTAAGTCCCTCGAGGAGGTAAACGGCGGGCTCAGGGTGCGGCTGAAGGCGGGTTCCCCAGAAAACCCACCGTTCTCCCCATACCAGTCGATCATCTCGATGTCCGTGGGCGACTTGCTGGACACACGTATGAGGTCGATGAGGACCAGATCGTTCAAACGCGTGACGCATCACGTTCGGTTTGGGATGATCTTAGAGGCTGCAAGACGCTCATAGCGCTCAAGCAGCCACTACGTTCGAAACAGTGCATCGGTAAACATTACGGAGGTCGTGTGCATCTCAGTCGCATTGTAGTGAGTGGGTTTCGGGCAGCGGCTGATGGTGAGCTTGAGTGCCGCTTTCCTGGACGGTTCAGCCTCATGGTCGGAGCGAACAACGTTGGAAAGACCACGATCGGCGATGCCCTCTACCTGGTACACTCACACGTGTTTCCCCGCCTCGGCCGGCCACCATCATCCACCCTGGGTGTGCCCCCACGCACGGTGGAAGTTGAGTATGAGTACGCGGCCGACGCCAACGACGAAGGTGCTCTTGGTCGACTGCTCCACGTCCAGAGCGGTGTCGAGTCGCAGGGCACCGCAGCGGTTTGGTCGAGAAGTCTCAGTCGTAACCTCGGACAAGTTGAAACAAAATCACTGGTGAGCTCTGAGTACCAGGATATGTTCCGACTCATCTATCTGCCAGCACACCGCAACCCTCTGGATGAATTGGCTCGGCGCGAGGCGCGGATTCTGATCGAGCTGTTGCGCGCGCAGCAACAGCGGGTGAACGGCAGTAGAAACCTCGAAGGGCTGCGCAGGAGAGCTTCAGCTTTGCTGGAGGCGCTGACCAGTGTCGGCCTAATCAACGCCGTTGAGGAACGCATCAGTCATCACCTAGCATCGCTTTCAGCCGGGGTCAGCCGACAACACCCATTTATTGGTGGACAAGTCATCGACGATGCCTACCTCGCTCGCGTGCTGGAAATCTTAATCGGTGTCACCGACCAGCGACTGGACGCACGCCGCCTCGAGATTTCGGGGCTGGGCTACGTCAACCTAGTGCACATCGCGGTCACCCTGGCCGCTATTCCGGATCTAAGCGCCCCCAAACAGGATCACGACGCTGACCAGCGCGTGGATGACTTAATAGAGACCACCGGGAAGCCTATTGTTGGGAGTGCACTTGGGGAATCAAGCGATGAAGAGTCTGAGGCTCGGCACCAGGCGGCAACGGCAGACGCAGAGCGAGATTCAGAGGAAGACTCCTTCTTTCCCACAAGCGCTTTCCATGCCACCGTTGTCATCGAGGAACCGGAGGCTCACCTCCACCCGCAACTTCAGCACGGTCTCGTGCGTTACCTGCGTTCGGTTGTCCGAAGCCGTCCCGAGCTACAGGTCATCTTGAGCAGCCATGCAACGGACGTCATTACCACTTGCCGCCCTGAAGAAGTCGTTGTGCTGCGCCGCAACCGAGCCGCACGGCCCGTGGCTCGTACAATCGCGACACTACCCATCCAAGATCGTCCAGAAGTGCTCCGGATGGCACGGCTACACTTGGACGCAACTCGTTCGGCGGCCCTGTTCGCCGAACGACTTGTTCTAGTAGAGGGCGTCACTGACGCCCTCCTGGTAAGGCAGTTTGGCCGAGCTTGGGCTGGTGTTGACGCAGAACGTTTGGCGTTCATCGACGCCCTCACGATTGTAGTCATGGGACACAAGGTTGGCACATGGCCCGTCCGCTTGCTGGCAACGAAGGGATTTGAGTTAGCGGATCGTGTCGCGATCTTGCGCGACACCGACCTGCCGATTACCTCCGAGCCAAAGAATCCACAGTGGCTAGCTGACCACGACGAGAAAATTGTCGGTTATTTCCCTAACCACCCTACCCTCGAACCCGCGATCACTCCCGGAAATGAGCCCGCTGTGGCCGCCGCGCTTAAATCCGTCGGGCTCATGCAGCCTTCCCTAATCACTCGGGAAACTATTCACGACCTTTTTCGCAGCGCGAGGAAAGCTAATGAGAAGACCGGAACACCGTCTGTACCGGCTGGCCCTGGCGCCGGCAAGAAGGGGGAATTCGCGGTCGCGCTGGCTGACGAATTTCTCAGTCGTCTCGATCAGGACCTTGACAGCGTGGTCGTTCCCGATCACATGACCGACATGTTCAACTTCCTATACCATCCGAGTCCGGTCAATGGAAAAGCGGATTCCACCCCGGAGAACCCTCCAGCGGCAGAGGAGCGTGTTCCCAGTGTTCACACTAACTGAGCAAGCCCTCACGGGTGAGCAGGCCAGAGCTGCTGGAAGTACTGCCTCACGGACCTACATAGAGGCTGCCCCAGGTTCCGGCAAGACCACTGTAGCGGCCGAGCGATTCGGCATGCTTCGCTTTGCCCCTGACCGAGACGACCGTGCCGTCGTTGCGGTCAGCTTCACACGCTCAGCCACAGCAGAACTCAGGCAGCGTATCCGGCTGAGATGGGGCCCAAGCGCACTGGTGTGGCCACACCGAGTCGTCACTCTCGATACGATCCTATGCGACATGCTCTCCCATCTGCTGCGTCGCAGGCTTCTGCGCTGGCCTGGCGGACAACAGGAACTGGTAGTGCACGACACCTGGAAGGTTCGCCTCAAACACAACTGGAAACGCCAACAGCCCTACCTAACCCTGAACGGCGACGAGGTATCCGTCAGTATTGCTTGGCCACGAAGGCCCGAGAACCGAGTCGATCTCGAATCGTTCAGGGAAGCCATTAAAGATGGTGAATGTACCCACGACGACGTACGCACGATTTTAGCCGCTGCCCTCAATCAGTCGGCCATCGCACGCGTCGTAGCGCAAAGATTGCGCGAAACAGTTCGCGCCGTAATTGTGGACGAGGTATTCGACGCCAATTCTCTCGACCTCCTCCTAGTCAAAATTGCTTGCGACCAGGGGATCGGGACCACCATTATCGGCGATCCATGGCAGGCGCTTTACCGCTTCCGGGGCGCACGACCCGAGCAGGTTCCCGCCTTGGTGGATGAACACGAATTCAGTTACAATCCGCTAACAAAGTCATTCAGGTTCCGTACCCATGCGGCAAATGTTCTGTCGACGGAACTTCGATCTGGACACCCGGTCGTGCTACCCAAAGCAGAATCTGCACATGCGGATGTTGTCCTTTCTGGAAAATGGAACGATCTTTGGGACTGTGGCGAGAATGTACTGCCGTTGTCGTTCGGTAGTACGCCGGAAAGTCCCCCCGAATCCGCTGCGGTGCTTCTGCTTGATCAGGTAACCCAAACAACCGTTGGTCATCACGCAGTTTTTCTGCAAGATGCGCTGACCAACCTGGGCATAACTGATCCAGAAGCCTTACGCCGCATGGCTCAGCCCTTCACCAGGATTCTAGAAATTCTTCGATCCGACACATCAGAAGCCGCTGACACGGCTTGGAAACAGCTCTCGGCCGTTATCAAACAGGAGTCGCCGAGGGAATTTCCCAGAAAGCATCCCGTACAAGTCGCTCGGCTGAAAAAGATTCGTCAAGTCCTGCGAAGTAAGGAACGCAGATTCATCCCTGGGCTCACGATCCACCAAGCCAAAGGGCGAGAATGGGGCACCGTCGCTGTCGGGATCACCGACCGTGAACAGACAATGCTCGCCACCGGACTCGATGTCAGGAATGAAGAACATCGTAAGCTCTACGTTGCGCTCACACGTGGGCGTGATCGCACCATCGCTATCTGAACTAAGGTGAGCAGTAGACGTCAGCCCGCACCGTGCCACAAACCTCACCAGGCGATTCAATGCTGTCGACGGCACGCAAAAACTGGCTCTGTCCCACTTTCCGTGAAGCGGTCATCGTCTCTGTTGCTGTTTGGAGTTGAGTCGGCCTGGAGCGCGGTGCCGGAATTACTTCCGGCCCGTTTCCCCAGGCCGCTCGCCGAACCGGCCGTGCCGTAGCGAGCAGGTAGATCATCTGTACGAGCACAAGTACGCAGCACTGAAGGATTTCTGAAGCGCTACGGGCGTGTCGGCGCTCGGCTTCCCGGAGCCTTTCTTTCTTCGTTTCCAGCGCATCGTGTGCGGCAAGCTGAGCCAGTTGTGATGCGTCCGCGGGCGCGGTCGCAGAAGGTGTTGCGGTGTTGGTCGACGTCGATCTCGCGTGCCCGGTTCTGCGCGGCTTTCGGGTTGATGAAGCCGCATTCTGAGGCCACGGAACCGTCCTCGCGACGGTACCGCACTCGCCAGTGCTGGCCGCTGGTGTGCTCTACCCAAGACATCAGAGTCTCTTGTCTGTGCGGACCGTGTGCGTGTGGCACACGGTTTCGGGTTCCCTGCAGGCGCACCGAGCCTGCGGTACCTGCGCATCAGACATATTGAGGACGAGAACCCACGCGGATCCCGGTTATTTGGTTGCTCTCCGCCAGGAACACCTGAGCTATGTCGGCATTTTGCGCTCCCAACTCGGGCCCCTTATGCCTCCACGGTGAATGCCGGTTCGTATCCGTCGTCGATCTTGATGTCCTCGTACACGACGGTCTGGCATAGTCGGTTCCACCGGTTGCCCAGTAGAACAGCAAGTCCCATGGGGCAGGCGAGGAAGAGGTGCATGCGCCGGACGCGACGGGTGGAGCGGCGGAGATGGTCGCGGATGCCGACGGCCAGGGCGTTAGCGGCGGTGCTGTCGGGGAGCGAGTTGTCGTTCGCTACGCCGTCCGGTGGGGTGAGCACGATGAGCTTGCGGACGGGGATGTTCTGCTCGCGCAGGTACTCCAGGACGTCCTGAGTGGGGTCCGTCGCGACGGCGATAGCAACAGCGATCTCGTCACCTTGGCCGATCTCGTCTTCGCTGACTCCTGGGACCAGGGCGGTGTCGGATGGGTCGTTTGTGGACCAGAGCTGGCTGCCGGCCCTCCCGCGCTGGACTGCCGCGAGGTCGGTGCCGGTGACCATGCGGAACGTGGTACCGACCAGGAAGGCCGGCGCGAGACGGATGCTGCCCGTGACTGAGACGGCGGTTGTCTCGGCGGGCAGACGTCCCGGCGCGGCCTCGATGTCCGCCTGCAGCTGGGACCAGGTGTTCGGTGACAGGGGACGACGCTTGGTGTACGCGGAGTCACCGTCGAAGCGGTCGATCCAATTGATGGCATGGTCGGCGTCGGACGCCAGCGGGTCCGGTTTGAGAGTGGCGATTGACAAGACGGCCCGGGCAGGACCGGCCTTTAGGTCAAGCTCGGCGACAGCGGTCTCGATCATCGTCAGCGTGAGCTGACGTTGGCCTTCGCGGATCATTTTGGCGACCCAGCCGGCCCCCTCCTCGAGCGCCCGCTGGTCGTGGCGAAGCCCGGTGACAGCCATCAGGAGTCGGAGGTGCTCCTGGTACCAGACCATGTCCAGAGGCAGGTCGAAGCGGAGCACCGACAGGAGATCGATGAGTTCCGCCTCGGTCAGCCCCGCTTCCTGCGCCCACCGGGCACGGGCCTTACCTCGGTCCGACTTGGCTCCGCCGACGGCTGCTTTGGGCATCAGGAGGCCGGTGCGGGAGTCGCGCCCCGCCATCAGGCCGTCCTCGGAATCGGCGGCGCGGTTGGTGACCAGGCGCAGATCGGCGCTGCCGCCGTCCGCGGTCAACCCTTTCCACGTCTTGGCGATCTTCGCGAGGATCGACGGACCACCGTTGGCGCTGGGCTTGGTCAAGTACTCCTCATTGACCGGCGTAGCGCTGTCAACCGCGTACTTCACCTGTTTGTAGGTGTTCGGACGAACGTCACGCAGTAGGACAACGTCGTCGAGGTTACCCACGCCGTTGAGTTCGACACCGACTGCGCGGACGGGGTTGTGCGAGCGGGCGGCGGTCTCGCGAAGGAGGGCTAAGCAAGCTTCCCAAGCGACGAGCCACTGGTAGTAGTCGCCGGTGGTGCGAACGCTGGTTGGGCTGGCGGTGGGGAGATGGGCCATCATCTCTCCTCGGTGAAGACAGGGGCGGGCTCCAGTTCCTCGGCGAGGGCGAGGAGGTCTTCGTCGGTGACCGGCCGGTCGGGGAAGGCTCGGAAGACGGCGGACGGGACCAGGCGCTGGGTGAGGTCGGAGAACGTGCAGCCAGGTCGGTCGCCGGCGGGGCCAGTGAGCTTGACGACCTTACGGACGGTTTCCGGCCGGATGCCGAGCCCGTCGAGTGCCTGGGTGAGGACCGCGTGGCGCTGCTCGTCGTCGGGGCGGGTGAGGGTGAAGGTGGCCGCAGCGCGGCGCATGACGGCTGGGTCGAGGGCGCCGAGCCGGTTGGTGCACAGTACGACGACGACAGGGAGCCGGGCACCGGCCAGGTTGTCGATGCCGGCCAGGAATGCGTCGACGCCGGCCCGGTCTTCGTGGTGCATCTGCTGGGCCCCGCGGGACTGCACCAGGGCATCGGCCTCATCGACGACGAGGATCTGCACGGCGCGCGCACCCTGGGAGCCGGACATGCGCTTGCCCACCGTGTGCATGTGTGCGAAGGCGTCGCCGATGAGCGAGGTCATCTCGCCTACCAGGCCGCTGCCACGAGTGGCGAGCTTGAGCCTGTACAGGTAGACGGGCAGGTCGAGAAAGTCAGCGAGGTCGCAGCCGAAGGACTCGGCCAGGGCCGACTTGCCGGAGCCGACGTCACCGGCGAAGACGAACAGCGGAGCTCGGTCGGCGAAGAGGGTGAGAGCGGCGATATCGCCGCCGTAGTGGTTGGCGGCCCAGACCTGGAGTCGGCGCGGGTCCGCGAGGAGCGCGGCTTCCTTGCGTAGACGGAGCTTCGTGTCGTCCAGGCCGACCAGGCGGTCATAGCGGGCGCGCCGGGTGGGCTCGGGCAGTTCGATGACGGGGTGGAACAGGTCGTCCTGGTTGGTCACGTTCTTATTCCTCCTACCGATGGCGCTGGACTAGTGGGCGACGTAGATGTCGCGGGAAACACCCGCGCCGTTGCGGGCGTAGCTGTGCCCCATGGTGGTGGTGCCCGACAGGGCGGCGCTCGGGGCGGTGCCGGTCGTCCGGGAAACCGGCAGGGTCTCCTTGATACCGGCCTGTTCGCTGCTGGTCAGGAGCCAGAAGGTGGAGCTGTAGGTCAGGGAGCTGTGGAACCCGTAGCCGGTGAGGTCGACCGGGTCCGGGAAGCTGCCGGGCCGTGAGTCGGTGAGCTGGCCGCTGGCCGTGGCCTTGTAACGCAGGCGGAACTTCCAGGTGTTGGTGCTTGTATCGCGGAAGCCGTAGTCGACGGTGTCGAGGAATCCGCGGTTCAGTCCTCGATGCGGTCGAGGTCGGGCTTGCCGTAGAGGTTGTGCAGGAGGCGCAGGTCGGCGCCGACTCTGCCTCCGACGTAGCGGGCGTCGGTGATCGTGAACGAGGCGGATGCGGATCGAGTGTACGAGCCGGACATGGTCAGTCTCCCGGGAAGGCGGGGCCGAACAACTCGCGCCAGGCGTCGACCGCCTCGCCTTTCGTCGCCGCGTGGGCGGCCATCGAGATGGTGTCGAGTGTGGTCTTAGCGTGGTGCACCAGCCGCTGTCGATCCTGTTCGGTGTAGCCGCGTGCGACGTTGTTCTCGGGGTTGACCGGGTCCCAGACATGGATGGGGTCCGCCGTCGCATTCACCGTCTCGGCCTTGTAGTAGTCGGTGAAGACGATCGGCGTCCGCAGGCCGGTACGGACGATGTAAGAGAGGACCTGCTCGATTGCTGCCGAATAGTCGTCGACCTGGAGCGGCTTGCCGTTCCAGCCGACGTCGCACAGGTGGGCCACCAGGAGCTCGATCAAAAATGACTTGCAACGCAGCTCCGCATCGACCTCCTTGCTTTCGCGGATCCACGCCTTCAGCAGCCGGATCACCTCCCGGTACCCGTCGCCAGCCTTGTCCTTGCGCCTCTGGATGAACTGCAAGTGCAGCGTGACCGAGGTGAGCACCTTGGTGCCGTCGGCGGTGACCAGACACCCCCTGTCGTCCGGTTCGCCGGTGTAGAGCACGGGCACAACGTCGATCTTCAAACCGCTGCTCCGCATGGTGATCCCAACGGCATGGTCCGACGGCTTGAAGTCGTCCGCGTCCTTCGTTGCGCCATAAACCTCGATGCAGCGGTCTCGCAGCCAGGTCAGCATCGTCGAGACGTCGATGTCTGTATCCGTGGTGCGCAAGTAGGCGGCAACGTCCGCATCAGACCCTGTGCCGCTCCTGCGTCGGATCGCCGTGCGCTTGGCCGTGCTACCGGATGCCCGGAGCTTCACCAGGTCGAAGTCCGGGTGGGCCGCGATATAATCCTCCAGCCGCTCTCGCAGGTGATTGACCTGCCGACGGCGCTCCTTCGCCTCCTCCGCCGGCACGTTCACCTTGCTCTGCGCGAATGCCTTGAGGACCTTGTGGTGGACGTAGCGCTCTCCCGCCATATCTGTGTTCGCCCTTCACCCGAGAAGCTGATCGACAGAAGAACAGGCCTACCACTCACTACCGACAAACCTCGATCCAAGCGATGTATTCGTCAGTGTTCCGGCGCGCGGCATGCGTGTGTCAGCGGCTGGTCGTGGTGCTCTTACCCCGTCTGGGAGGTGCATCGGTGCAGGTCATGGCGCTGGCAGTCAGCTAGTCTGATCGTTTCCGGCGCCGTTCTGATCATGGATGTAGCGCTGTGGCCTCGACTGTCGATACGTGATCACAGCGCCATTACGGATCGGCATGGGCGATTTGGGGGAACCGCGCCAGTAGAACACGATCATTCGGCTACCCTCCAACAGGTGGTTGAAGCTGTACGGAAGCCGGACATCGTCGCCGGCGCGCAGATCGTGGTTCGAGACGAGGACTGGCTGGTGCGGTCGGTCCGCCGGACGGAACGCGGCGATCTGCGGATCGAGGCGACCGGCGTTTCGGAGCTGGTTCGCGACACCTACGCGGTGTTTTTTACGGGACTCGACGACGTGACAGTGCTGGATCCCCGGGCGACGCGGTTGGTGCCTGACGACAGCCCGAGCTTCCGGCAGGCTCGGCTGTGGCTGGAGTCGCTGCTGCGGCAGAGTCCGGCGTCGTCGATGGACACCGACATCATCTCGGGTCACTGCGGTTTGGCCGACCCGATGGATTACCAGCTGCGGCCAGCCCATCAGGCACTGTCGAATCTGCGTCCGCGGATCCTTATCGGCGACGCGGTGGGTCTGGGCAAGACCCTCGAGATCGGCATTGCGTTGACCGAGCTCATCGAGCGTGGCCGAGGCGAGCGGATCCTCGTAGTCACACCGCGGGCGGTGCTGGAGCAGTTCCAGCGGGAGATGTGGACTCGGTACGCGATTCCGCTGGTGCGGCTGGACTCAGACGGGATCCAGAAGGTGCGGCAGACGCTGCCCGCGTCGCGGAACCCGTTCAGCTACTACCGACGCGTAATTGCCTCGATCGACACGTTGAAGAACCCTGCGAAATATCAGCACCACCTCAAGAACCAGCGTTGGGACGTCGTGGTCATCGACGAGTGCCACAACGTGATCAACCCCGGGCGGCAGAGCAACGACCTAGCGCGGATGCTGGCAGCGCAGACCGACGCGTTGATCCTGGCCAGCGCCACCCCGCACAACGGCAAGCCGGAGTCGTTTGCCGAGCTGATCAAGCTGCTGGATCCGACGGCGATCGCCGATCCGAAGAACTATCAGGCCAAGGACATCGAGCACCTCTACGTCCGTAGGCACCGGAACTCGCCGGACGTGCAGCAGGAGGTAGGGCAGCAGTGGGCGGCCCGGCGGGAGCCGGTAGTTGTGCCGGTGACGCCGACTGATGCCGAGCAGGCGGTGCTCGACGAACTTAAGACGGTGTGGCTGCGTCCCAGCAGTGGCAGAACGCCGGTGACCGGCAAGGGCCAGTCGCTGTTCCCGTGGACGCTGTTCAAAGCGTTCCTGTCGTCGCCCGAGGCACTACGGGTCACAGTGCGACGCCGCCTGAAGACCATCGAGGGTAAGTCCGAGGCGGCACAGGAGACTACCGCGCTGCAGCGTCTGGGCGAGCTGGCGGAGGAAGCCCACCGCAACGATCCGTCGAAACTGGAGGCGCTGCTCGAGCACCTGACGGCTATCGGCGTCGGGCGAAACAGCGACACCCGGGTGGTCGTGTTCACTGAGCGGATCCAGACTCTGGAGTGGCTGGAGATCGAACTCGCAAAGCGTCTGAAGATGAAGTCCGGAGGCAGTGGCGCGGCACCACTCACAAGGAGGTGCCCATCGACGACGTACGTCGCTGCTTCAGTGCTGTCTACCAGCGCAGGGAAGGAGACGACAGGGGCACGACGATGATCCGCGAGAGTCTGTCCGTTCTGATCAAGCGCGAGCAGGTGGTGCCGGTGAAGGCCACCAATCTTGTGAAGATCGAACTGCCAACGAAGATCAAACTCGTCCCCACAGTCACGAAGGCGACGAAAACCGTCCCTCCGATGCCGCGATGGCACCGGTTGCTGTACGACTTGGAGGATGTCTGGCCGAAGGCTACGGACAAGCAGCGTGTCCGCTACGTGGCGATCAACCGGTGGTTGATGAGCGATCCCGACAGGACGACCATCGTTCCACTGCGGGAACGCGCTTTGGAGGTCTTCAGCGCGTTAGGCGACGAAGAGGACTTCGAATCACCCGAGAAGGCGCTGGACGGGATGCGTGACGGGCCGCTGTTCGGTAACCAGGAACGACTCCTACACCTGCTGAACGCCGTGGCCACCCCGCCACCACTGCTGAGCAAACAACTGCTGGAGGAGGTCGCCCCGAACCAATTGACGCGCGTTGGCGACGGTGACCTGCTGCTGGTGGTGGAAAACAGCGCGACGTGGTGGTCGATCGTGAAAGCCTTGCCAACGCGGCACAACATAGGACACGTCGCATGGGGTTTGGGCGCGAGCTTCATGTCGTCGATCCGGTCGATCGCAGACAACCACGAGATTCGCCGAATCCGATACTTCGGCGACCTCGACCTCTCCGGTCTGCGCATCCCAGATTCCGCCCAGCGCACGGCGCGCACCGCCGGCTTGCCGCATGTCCGTCCCGCAGTAAACCTATACGCCGAGCTGTTCGCTACAGGCCGGAGTTGGCGGGCCAGCGACAAGGCTGTAGACGAGTACCGCGCGCGAAAACTGGTCTGCTGGCTTCCCGAAGAACACCATGAAGCCGCCACACGGTTGCTCACAGAAGGACGCCGCATCGCCCAGGAGTGGGTCGGGTACCGGCATCTAACCCGCACCCAGAAGTGGCATGCTGACCTCGTATGACCCGCGCTGAGGGAAAGCACCAACGTTGCCTGACTGTCTCGCGATCCGAGCATCCTGGTCACGTGGTGTACACAGGCGCAGCGTGGCGGTGGACCTGGTCACCACCGGCCAGTGTCGAGAGCTGCGTCGTGGGAGCGAAAACGGGTAGTGATCGGGATGCCGGCACGTCGCGCCGGCATTCGGATCAGCGCGCGTGGGATTCGTACCTTCGGAAGCTCATATAGAACGACGTTCGCGCGCAGCACCACCTGTCTGGGACGCATGCAGCCAGGAGTTGATCGCCGAACTGTCGCACAGTGTGTCGTTCGCTGTGTCTGGCCTGACTGGCAGGAGCAGGAGCGAATCTGGAGCGAAGGATGTACCGTAGTTGTAAGGAACTGCAAGGAACTGTCTTGGATCGACGTGTTTTGTACTGCGGTTTCTCGGTTTTCGCAGGTGAGTGTCTACATGGGACCTGACTGGGGGTCAAGGGGTCGCAGGTTCAAATCCTGTCAGCCCGACGTTGGCGGAAGCCCGCTGACCGGCACGTAAGTGCAGGTCAGCGGGCTTTTTCGTGTGCTGTTGTGGATCTTGGGTGATCGTCCCGAAGTGTTCCGTCTCGAATTTCGGCGATTTTTGGGCTCTCCTGACGTATGTGTGGGTTAAGTGCGCCCGGGGAGGGTGAGTGTCGGGCCGCCCGCTGTGTAGTAGTTGGTTAAGTTTCGGCAACAGATCCGAACTGCGGTGATGGGCGTTGAACGGCGGTGCGCTGGTTGGCGGCGGTTGTCGCGAGCCTGAACGCGGGTGCGAGTGGGTGTGTTCCGTTCGCGGTGGTGATGTGCGGAAGGGGGCAGTCGAGGGCTGTTGAGATTTGCAGCTGCACCTGCAAGCTCCCACAAGCGATCGGGTACCGGGTCCCGAAGGCGTGGATAGTTTTTGTGGTGGTCAAGTGTGGTTGGCAGGCGAACGATCACGGAGCGGTCGTTAGCAGGGGGACAGGAGAATCCGGATCTCATGGCCGTTGGCGTAGCCTCGGTGCGGTTGCGAAGACTCGAACCTAGCTAGCCTGGTCCAGAAGCCCACGCCGAACACCTGAAGAAGCCGAGAATTGCTGCAAATGCTCGAACCTTGACAAGATCACCATGCTTGCGACCAGCAGCTTTACCGTCGGGTCCGCATCGCCCCTACGAGGGGTAGCAACATGCAGTCGACCGTCCACAGCGGAAGGCCGGTGTCGTCCGCATCGCCCCTACGAGGGGTAGCAACAACAGCAGCAGGACGTGCGCGTGGAGGTGCCAGCGTCCGCATCGCCCCTACGAGGGGTAGCAACTGACACCCTGCACGCCACCGTCGCCGCCGCGCTCACGCG
>NZ_GL877879.1:1142963-1144647 GCF_000194155.1 Saccharopolyspora spinosa NRRL 18395 | reverse complement strand
TGCGGCCAGGACGGCCTTCTTCGAAAGCCACACGCTCGATCACGGTCCTGTCGTCCAGACCCGCCATCGCGCGCCATACACTGACATCCGGCACGTCGTTCGCTCCCTGATCAGCTTGTTGATCTCGCAACCAACAACCTAGCCCAAAGCGACGGCGTGCCTTCATCTTCCGGACCCAACCCCAGGCCACACGCCCACTAATCGATCACAAGAGCCGATTTTTGGGAGGATTTTGGGAGTTGTGGATCTTGAGCCCTGAAATGGGGTCGCGCTGATCTTGGTCATGCATTGATCCATCTGGGTGAATATGAATGTGGTGCCGATCACTGCATATTGGGGCGGGTATGGGGTGCCGCTGTGGGCGTTGATTGATCATCCGGTGTGGATGTGAGCTCAGTCGTCGCCGGATGCATGCACGATTATTTCAGTAGTGAATGAAATAGATCTTGCTTGTAGTGGGTTTACGATCATCGAGCTGGGGAGCGTGACTGTGGGGGTGGCTTTCTGGTGAGGCGGGATCGTGCGATGGCGCTGTTGGAGGAGCTGTTGCGGCACGCGGCCGGTTCGGAGTGGCCGGCGGGTGTTGTCCGGGCCGTGTTTGTGTTCGGGTCATACGCGCGGGGCGCGGTGGAGCCGGCGTAGTGCTTCAAAAAGGGTTCGCTGGTTGCGGGGCGTGTTGAGTGGCCCGGGCGGTGGTGGGGTGGGCGGTGGCGCCGAGGATGTGAAGGGTGCGGGTGCGGACTTCCATGACGGACAGGGCGTTTAGCCGCTGGAGCCCGATGGTGTCGATGTGGAAGAAGTCCGTGGGGAGAAGAGCGTTTGCCTGGGCTTTGAGGAATGTGGTCCATTCGTGGTGCGCTGCCTGTCGGCGTTGTCTGGGATGGAACCCGGTGGCTGGCAGGACGCGGCGGGCGGTGGCTGCGCTGACTTTGTATCCCAGTCGGCGTAGTTCGCGGTGTGCGCGTCGGGACCCCAAGGGGTGGTTTCGGCGCCACATCGGCCTCACTCCTCTGCTGGAAACCTGGCGGACCGCAGGTGTTGGGGTCACCGTTGGTCCGCCAGGAGCTTTGACACGACTCCGCCTTCAGGGGCTGGGGTACGCGAGAACACACCGACGCGTACCGTCCGGCGGGAGCCGCGGGTTGGTGCGCAAGGCGAGCTCGGCGGGATCCGGTAGTCCAGCGTTCGTGAGGTAGCCGACGCAGTGCTCGCACCGGGGCAGTGGGCTGCTGGGTGGCTTCATCGCACACGGTGGCTGGATCCAGGTCCGGCACCACGCAACGGGTGTCCACTCGCCGGGCTGCACCTCGATCACCCGCGCATACTCGTCGTGGGCCCGGGGATGTGCGCTGCTGTTCCGGTGATGTCCGGCCACCAGTCGAACAGCACGTCCGCGACCAGCCGTTGCAGGAACTCTTGGGAGAGCTGAACGGAAATCAATGCGTGCTCCTTGCGGAAGGGCCCGGTCGGCGATACGTCGCCGAAGTCATGGCTGGTCGGGGTACAGCCCGGTGACGCATCGCCGACCGGCAGCTCGGCTCCCGGGCCGGGGGAGTGCTGGGAGCCGAGCCAGATCATGGGGGGTCAGTGCAGGGCGTGACGAGGCTCGTCGGTCTCGTCGAACAGGGCCCGCCGTGCCGCGAGGTAGACCGTGCACGGCGATGTCGGTCGCCGCCACGGTTTC
>NZ_GL877879.1:1139561-1142795 GCF_000194155.1 Saccharopolyspora spinosa NRRL 18395 | reverse complement strand
ACGGCGTCGATGAGGTGTGGCACCTCTGAACGAGCAACCGCGGTCACCGCCCGGTCATCACCAGCGCTCACGACCCGCAAAACGTCCTCCAAACGCTGCCGCACCGATTCGTAGAGCTCCCTCAGAAACACGTGCCACCGACCACGGTGGTTCGATTCGTGGGGTCGTAGTTCGCGTGTGACTCCCAGATCGCTTCCCGGGCCGCAGCGAGCAAGTCACGAAACTGCTCGGCGTTCACCTCGAACCGCTCACCGGGCGGTGGTTGTACAGCCACACGGCCATGAGCGAGCGGCAGAATTCACAAGACCTGACTACGGCCCATTGCGTCCGTGCATCGGACTTCCTTGCATGCTTTCGCATCCATCTTGAACTCCTTTGTGGACATAGGATCGTTTAACGGGAGCCTGTGGGGTTCCAGAAATCGACTCCCCATGCCTGATCTGCGACGTTAAGCTATGCGCTCATACTCGTTGATCAAGCCGCCAAGCACCGGTCGACGTTTGATCTGCTCACTGTCGAGGTCTGCAACGGGGTGACTCGGCCGTGGTGGCGGAAGCTCGTGGGCACGGTGCGGTCGGCGGCCGTTGTAGTGTCGGATGTACTCCGTAAGCGCCGCGCGTAGGTGCCGTTCGCCGAAGATCAACAGGCGGTCGGTGAGTTCGGGTCGGACGGTGCGCACGAACCGTTCAGGAAAACAGTTCGTCCGCGGGCAGCGCGGGGGAGTCTTGACTACGCGGATGCTTGCATCGGCGAGGACCGCTTCGAACGACGTGGTGAACTGGCCGGCCCGATCTCGCAGGAGGGACCGGAATTCGGTGATGCCATCGCCGAGGTCCATCAGCAGGTTGCGGGCCTGCTGAGTGGTCCACGCCCCGTCCGGGTTCGTGGTCGCGCCTAGCAGGTGCACGTACCGGCTGCCGATCTCCAGCACGTAGAACACGTAGATCCGTTTGAGGGTGACCGTGCAGTCTACGTGGAAGTAGTCGCATGCCGGCATGGTCGACGGCTGAGTGTGCAGGAATCGCCGCCAGGTCGTGTCGGTGCTGGAGGGATGCGCACTGTGGGCGCGGAGGCCGTGATCGGTGGAAAACTGCTGCAGCGGTGGTTCGATGCGCCCTCATGGCTGCTGGCCCTGGCGCTGCTGTTGGAGATCCTTCCCCGTGCGGTCGACGGTAGCCTGCACGTCTGCTTCGGTGTCACCGAACCGGACGCTGGTACCGACACCACGCGCATCTCGACCTTCGCACGGCGCAAGGGCGACGGTTACGTCGTCAACGGCCGCAAGGTGTGGATCACCAAGGCCGGTGACTCGCAGAAAATGATCCTCATCGCCCGCACCACGCCGAGAGCCGAGGTCGCGAAGCCGACCGAGGGGCTGTCGCTGTTTCTGATCGACATCGACCCTGCGCAAGTGCACCTGCAGGCAATCCCGAAAATGGGCCGCAACGCCGTGCAATCCTATGAAGTGGTGTTCGACGATCTCTTCGTACCCGAGAGTGCGCGGATCGGTGAAGAGGGCAACGGTTTCAAGTATCTCCTGGACGGCCTGAATCCAGAGCGCATCCTGCTGGCGCACGAGGCGCTCGGCATCGGGCGGGCGGCCATCCGGCGGGCCGTCGGATATGCGAAGGAACGCATCGTCTTCGACCGGCCGATCGGCCAGAACCAAGGTGTCGCCTTCCCACTAGCGGAGGCGGTCATGCGCCTCGACGCGGCGGAACTGGTGGCGCGCAACGCTGCCTGGCGCTACGACCAAGGCCTGCCGTGCGGCCGTGAGGCGAACACGGCCAAGTACCTGTGCGCGGACGCGGGGTTCAAAGCTGCCGACCAGGCTGTGCAGACACACGGTGGCATGGGCTACGCCAACGAGTACCACGTCGAACGCTACTTCCGTGAGTCCCGGGTGCTCCGCCTAGCACCGGTCAGCCAGGAGATGGTGCTCAACTACGTCTCCCAGCACGTGCTGGGTTTGCCCAAGTCCTACTGATCGGAGCCAACGATGTCTCCCATGAGTGGAGCGCTGTCCGGGATCCGAGTGCTCGACCTGAGCCGGGTGCTGGCCGGACCCTATTGCACGCAGATGCTCGCCGACCACGGCGCCGAGGTTCTCAAAGTGGAGCCGCCGAACGGGGATGAGACCCGTGCCTGGGGGCCACCGTTCATCCGACCCGGCACGAGCGCCTACTACCAAGCACTCAACCGGAACAAGCGCAACATCGTGCTCGACCTGCGCATCGCCGGCAGCCAAGGCGTGCTCCGCCGACTGTTGTCCACCGCCGACGTGCTAGTCGAGAACTTCAAAGCCGGGACGCTCGAGAAATGGGGATTCGCGGACGAGCGCCTCGCTGAGGACTTCCCGAGACTGGTTCATTGCCGGATCACCGGCTACGGGACCGACGGCCCGCTGGGCGGTGCCCCTGGGTATGACGCGGTGCTACAGGCCTATTCTGGGCTGCTGTCGGTCAACGGGGAAGCGGAACGGGACCCGCTGCGGGTTGGGGTACCCGTCGTCGATCTCGTCACCGGAATCCTGTCCTTCTCCGGCGTGTTGCTCGCACTCCAGGAACGCGCAGCATCCGGGCGCGGGCAGGTGGTCGACTGCTCGTTGCTCGACACCGGCATAAGCCTCCTGCATCCCCATTCGGCGAGCTGGTTCGCCGACGGGCGAGGCCCACAGCGCACAGGATCGGCCCACCCCACCATCGCGCCGTACGACACCTTTCCAGCATATGACGGGTTGCTGTTCCTCGGCGTAGGCAACGACCGCCAGTTTCGCGACCTGACCGACGTACTCGGCGACCCGTGCATCGCGGAGGACCCGCGATTCGCCTCCAACTCCGAACGCGTCCAGCACCGGGACGCACTGCGCGAGCTCCTCGTGCCGAGAATCAGCCTGTGGAAACGCGCAGACCTCGCCGATGCCCTGCAGAAACGCGGCGTGCCGTCCAGTCCGGTCCACAGTGTCGGAGAGGCGCTCACCAACGCCCAGGTCCTGCATCGCGAGATGGTGGTGAGCAAGGACGACTACCGGGGAGCAGGAATCCCCATCAAGCTGTCGCGTACACCGGGCTCAGTGCATCTGGCCCCGCGTGACCAGGGGCAGGACACCGAAGCGGTGCTCGAGGAACTCGGTTACTCCGACGAGGAGATCGCCGTGATGACGGGGGTGAGGACGCGACGCTAGCCGGGCATTCCGCACATGAGGGTTGATCAACTCGGCCTGGTCGTCATGTT
>NZ_GL877879.1:1004657-1138688 GCF_000194155.1 Saccharopolyspora spinosa NRRL 18395 | reverse complement strand
GTACGCCTTCGAGGCGGGGGCGATGAACCCGACACCGGCATCGATCATCGCCGAGACATTGGTGTAGGACACCAGTTTAGAGTCCCCGATCAGCAGGAACTCCTGGGGCTTGGCCATTTTTTGCAGTTCGGTCATAGCGCCCACTACCTGGGCCACTTCCCCGGCTCCGCCGTCGTAGGCTCGGTGGAAGACCGGCACGCCGCCGTCGCCGGTGGCCGCCAGCCCGGCCTGGATCTGTTTCAGGTCGAGGCGGCGGTCTTTGGGATGCCCGAACTTCGGCGCCGGGTGGTCGGCGTCGATCTGCTCGTAGGCCCCGTACAGCGAGATCGACGTCATGTCCCAATGAAGCCGGGAAGTGTCCAAACCGAACACGGAGATCGCTTGCGCTCCAACGGATCCCACGATCCGGTCGAGCTCGGGAGCGATCGCGTCCAGCGCGCGGCCGATCCGGTCGTCGTTGAGCAGTTCGGGGTCAGCGCCGAAGACTTCTTCCACTGCGTGTTCGCGTGCCCACTCGGTCACCCGGACCAGCGGTGCCGGTGAGGTCAACCGGTTGGCGACCAGTGCTTCGATCACCTGCCCGTGGGTCAGATGGGCAAGATCCCGTATCGGGCAGGCCCGATCGATAATGTCGGCCAGGTCCAGACGGTGACAGTAATCAGCGATCACGGGCAACGCGCCCAGCTGCTTCTCGATGCTCGCACCGACGTACCGGGCCCGTCGCCGTTCACGTTGATCCACGACCGAACACCCTGTCAGAGCCCTTGAACGGGAAGACACAGGCCCGGCCGATCAACTCACCTATGCCCATGTGCGGATGACGGGGCTAGCCGACCTACCTGGCACTACGCCCGACGCCCTGTGAACACCATCACGCGAAGCTGCCGAGACCAGAAGGATCACCGCCTTCGCGCGGTGCGTGAGCGAGCGGCACGGCATCGACACGGCGTCCTACGACAGCCTCTGGAAGTGGTCGGTAGACCAGCCAGACCTCTTTTGGACCGCGGTGTGGGAGTACTTCGGCCTGCCAGGCCGAGTTCCGGAAAGAGCCTGCGAGGCGTGGGACATGCCTTTACCCGCGCCAGCACCCGCCGTTCACGACGGCTTCTCCCTCGATCCGTTCACTGATCGTCACCCGAACAGCGTGCCAGCCAAGGTGTTCAGCAAACTGGACGCCTTGCCGGTGTTCTCCGGTCTACTGCCACCGGAACCCTGGCCCTCCAGGGTGCGGTCGCAGGTGTACGCGCGCTCCATTCCGGGCAGGGCGGCCAGCAAGGTGAACACGATGCCAGACGGGTTGTGCTCCATGTAATCTGTCCAATCGGTAGTCGGCTGACCTCACCGTGAGGCGGAAACGGCACCACTAGGAGAGTTCGGCATGGCGCAAGGCAGCGTGAAGTGGTTCAACGGCGAGAAGGGCTTCGGGTTCATCGCCCAGGATGGCGGCGGACCTGACGTCTTCGTTCACTTTTCGGAGATCCAGGGCAGCGGCTTCAAATCCCTCGACGAAGGCCAGCGGGTCGAGTTCGAGATCGGCCAGGGACAGAAGGGACCGCAGGCCCAGGGCGTGCGCGTCATCTGAGTGCTGAAGCACCGGCGTGCCCGTGCCCGTCATCGACGGGCACGGGCACGTTTCGTCGGTGTTGCCGTGCAGCTGCGGAGCCTCGGTCGTGCGAGCCTTGATCTAGACGGACATTCCGAATCACAGGGGGCCGGTAGTTACGGCGGCAGAACCACCGGAGGTTGAACATTACGGTGGGGGAGCGGAACCGTGCCTGACCAGGACGTTCTCTTCACCAGGGTTGGGTACGCGATGGCCCTCTCGCAGGGGCTTGGGCTCATAAAGGATGGGTTCTGGATAGCTGCCGCCGACGATCTTGCTCAGTGAGGTGATCTCAGTGGGGGTTATATGTAGCCGTGTTCGTGGTGGGTGAGGGCGAGTGCGGCTTGGACGATGTCGCCGTTTTGCGGGGGCTGGCGGCGATGTGCCGTAGGGCGCGCCAGCGTCCGACCAGGAGAGCGAATCCGTGTTCGCCTAATTAGGGCGCGCAGGCTGCGTAGGAGCAGGTTGTAGGCATTCGTCACGCCGAGGTAGGCCAGTCGCAACAGCACGGTTGATCATCATGCCGCGCCGACCGTCAGCCGCGTGAGAGCGTCGACTCAAGCGGCCACGGCCGACGCCGTGGAAACCGCTCTCGCCTGCCTGAATGAGATACTCGGCAAACGCAGGGCTGATGCCCGATGACCGCCGCCCGCAAGCGCACCCGAAGGTCGGCGCGGGCGGCCGGCACCCGCTTCGAACGCGCCATCACCGACTTTCTCACCGCCCACGTCGACGACCGGATCGACCGCCGCCCGAGCAACGGCGCCAAGGACAGCGCCCGTGTGCAGCTCACCGGATGGGCCGCCGAAGCCGAGACTGAGCGTGGCAAAGACGACGCCGTAGCCGCCGTCGTCATCGTCCACAATCGACACTGGGGCGCCGACCCGGACAGCAGTGGGTCACCTGCACCCTCGCCGACCTAGTGGCGCTGCTCACCGGCGAACGCCCGTCGACCCGACCGCGCCTCAGCCTCGATGACATGGCCGCAATCCTCGGCCCTGATTGGACGGGCGGACTCGACCCAGTCGACGTTGCCTGCCAGCGCCTGCGTGACCTGCTGGAATGCGCGTGGCCGGCGGTACTGGCCACCGCTGGTGATCCGCTGGAGGCGATCACCTGGCGGGCGGCCCTGGCGGTGTCCACGGAACCGGCCCGGATCGTGGATATGGGCTTCGATGCCTTCGCTACGGCGGTGCGCGACGAGCTAGACGAGTAAGTCTGAATACGGTCAGTGATCGTAGGCGGGGGGTGGGGGAGTGATTTCGGCGACGACATCGTCGAGGCCGCGATCAGCCAGGCCGCCGGCATTCTCGATCAGTGGGGCTACCGTGGCCCGCTACGCGTCAAGCACCGGCTGCGCGGCATCTTTAGCCAAGCCCTGCTGATCAACCGCAGCCCACGACTGGAAGACCTGACGACCGAGGCGTTCACCGCGCTGCGCGCCCACCCGGCCAACAGCGGGCGCTACTCCGAGATGCTCTATGCGCTGCAGCGCGCGGTCGCCGCGCTGGGCCACTGCGACCCACCGGTCCGCTCCGGCTACAACCACGCTCCCGGGATCGAGGGCACCGATCCGGCCTGGGCGGCATGGGTCGAACGCTGGCACGCCACCTCGCCGCTGACCCCACGAGTCCGCGCCACCGGCCGCACGATCCTGGCTAAGGTCGGCCGGTGGCTGGCCACCGAACACCCGGAGACCACTGAGCCCGGGCAGTGGACCAGGAAGACCTGCGCGGCCTGGGTCGCCGCCGTCGACCGCATGGCCGTCGGCGACTACGTCCAACGCCGCGACCACATCCACGCCCGCGCCGGAACACCGATCTCCCCACGCACCAAGGCCCACATCCTCATGGCCACCCGGATGTTCTTCCGCGACTGCCAGGAATGGGACTGGTTCCCCCGCCGGTTCGACCCCGCCCGGGCGCTCGCCGTCCCGCGCAGCGTCGCCTCCCTGATCGGCACCAACCCCCGCGTGATCGCCGACGAGGTCTGGGCCAAGCTGCTCTGGGCCGGGCTGAACCTGCAGCCAGCGGACCTGCCTGGCAACTCCGCCGACGCCTACTACCCCATGGACCTGATCCGCGCCATCACCCTGACCTGGCTGTTCTCCGGGCTACGCAGCGACGAACTCTCCCGGCTACGCGTCGGCTGCATCCGCTGGCAGCACGACGGACAACCCATCACCGCCAACTCGGCCGACGTCCTCGCCTGCAACGCCGTCTGCCTGCTCGACGTCCCCGTCCACAAGACCGGCACCGCCTTCACCAAGCCCGTCGACCCAATCATCGGCCAAGCCATCGAAGCCTGGCAGGCCAAACGGCCCGCACAGCCCCACCGCCTGGACCGCAAGACCGGCGAGCACGTTGACCTGCTGTTCTCCATCCGCGCGCAGCCGATCGCCAAGGACTACATCAACCACACCATCATTCCGGCACTTTGCGGCAAAGCCGGTGTCCCCACCGCGGATGTCCGCGGCAACATCACCAGCCACCGCGCCCGCTCCACGATCGCCAGCCAGCTCTACAACGCCAAAGAACCTATGACGCTGTTCGAGCTGCAAGCCTGGCTCGGCCACAAGGATCCCGCCAGCACCCAGCACTACGCGAAGATCACCCCGAACACCCTGTCCACGGCCTACACCGAGGCCGGCTACTTCGCCCGCAACGTCCGCACCATCGAGGTGCTCCTTGACCGCGCCGCCGTCACCTCCGGAGCCGCCTCAACCGGACAGCCCTGGCAACACTACGACCTCGGCCATGGCTACTGCACCTACACCTTCTTCGAGCAATGTCCACATCGGATGGCCTGCGCCCGCTGCGACTTCTACACCCCCAAAGACTCCACCAAAGCACAACTGTTGGAGGCCAAGGAAAATCTCCAACGCATGCTCGCCAGCATCCCGCTCACCGACGACGAACGCACCGCCGTTGACGCCGGCCAAGCCGCGCTCGACGACCTCCTCGAGAAACTCACCGACATCCCCACCCCAGCGGGCCCCACCCCACGCGAGATCGGCGTTCCCCCATCCGCCACGCTGCTACCGATCGCCGACGTCAGCCACGGCAAACATGCACAAATGGGACAATTCTGATTCCACAGAATCGCGAGGTACAGCGGTCCCTCGTCGGTGTCGATCTGCGTGATGTCCCCGCACCACAGGACATCCGGCGCTACGGCGATGAAGTTCCGTCTGACCAGGTCTCGGGCCACTGCCCGCTTGCCCTGCCGGGTCAGCGACCGGCGTCGTTTCGGCGGTCGTGCGGCCAGGCCGAGTCCAGCCATCCGTGCCGCGACGGTGTTCTCCGGGATCCTCCAGCCGATTTCCGGTAGGTCTCGGGTGATCCTCGGGCTGCCGTAGGTGCCGGCCGAGGTGTTTGAGCAGACCACGGCCAAGCTGCCTGGCGGGCCGTGGGCGCTGCACCAACTACGGCATTCCGCGCTGACTCACGCCGCCGAGGGCGGCGCCAACACCTCGACGCTGACCGTCGGCCGCAAGCTGGTCTGTCATGGCGACCCGAGCAGCCAGCCACGAACAAAGGTCAGGCGCTCCTTCTCCCCGTAGCTACAGTGAGCCGCAAGGTAGCCAAGGAGCGGCTGTACACGGCCGAAACGATGACCGCCCTGGCCGCACGGTTTCAACGGTGCGGCCAGGGCGGTGCTTAGTAAGGGGATGCGGGGGTGTGGTGCTAGGCGGCGATTCGCAGGTGGTGGGAGTCGCCGCCGGGGTCATCGCCGGGGTCATCGCCGGAATGGCGATCAGCGTTGCGTGTCTTCCTCGTGCGGATCGTCGAGATCAGCAGACCGAGTCCGGAGCCGAAGGTGAGGAGGAAGACTGCGGCGTCCACGATCAGCAGGATCGTCGGCTCCGCGGCGATATACCAGCCGAGCATGGCGATGCCTGCGGCGGGGATACAGCCTGCTAAGGCCAGGAGCAGCACCGCCGAGGCGATGGATCCCGGCGCTCGCGCCGGGGCCTTAGACAGCGATCTCACGCGCAGTCCCGGCGCACGCACTTCGAGTTCCGTGCTGCTCACCTCGAAGTCCGCGCGGCCGGTGGGCTGCTCGTGCGACAAGTTCAGTTCGTTCATCACGCGACCTTTCTTCCATCTTCATCCGGTCGGAGGTTTCCTCCGGCGTTGTTGATGTGTCCCCGCGATCAAGGTAGCGCAAGATCACAAGTTGCGGGAGAGATCGCGCGTATAAGAACTGGTTTTCTGCTGGGTTTCACATGCTTCTCGCGGCGATCATGACTGCTGTCGACATCCTTTCGTCAGATATCGCATGGTCAATGACTTGACGTCGTGGGTCTTCTATGCCAGTCTTGAGCCCAGAGAATCAGACACCAAGTAGCAGGATCGTCGCTCGTTCCTGCGATTGAGCAGCACAAACATGCCCAGAGCACTGTCTTGCCGCGCAACGGGACAAGGCACCTTTGATGCCTAACGGGAGGAACGGTCATGGCTACCAGAGGGGCGGTCTCTGCTGATCGTGGACAGACCGCCGGCCGCGGGCACGGCTCGTTGGCAAAGGTCACGGTGAACTTGACCCCTCGCGCCCTCCAGGCATTGGGAGAAGTCGCCGAGATCACCGGCGACAGCAAGACCGACACGATCAACCGCGCGTTGCAGCTTTACGCGTTCGTGGAGAAGACCATTGCCAAAGGCGGCTCGGTGCACCTGCGCGAGTCAGCGGATTCCGAACTGCAGCAGATCCGGTTCTTCTGAGAACCGCGCTGATCCCACGTGGGCCAGGACATCCATCCGGTCGACGACGTGTCTGGTGTGTCCCCAACGCGCTGTCACGCGCACAACCGACCCACTTCCATCCTGGTCCCGGGATCGCACCGCTGTGATGAGGTGTGGCCGTCGTCAGCAGCCAATTCCGCTGGGACGGCCACGTAAGTCCGGATCCACCACTGTGTTGTCCAGGCGCAGGCGACCACCCGCGCGACTACCGTGCATGCATGGAGCCGCCCATCGACCACGTCGTGGATGCCTTGCTCAACCTCGAAACCATCAACGACACCCGCACCATCACGAACCAACTCGACCCAAAACCCGCCTGATGGGCCGACTACAGGCGTCGGCGACAGGTACGGGACACGACACCGACGCCCGCGAACGGCTGCAACGAACGTGCTCACCGATGGCCAGGTCGACCTTTCTGTGCCCGGCCCGGGATGATGTTGTTCTGGTCAGGTTCGCCACCGCGCTAACCTGCCAGGTGTAGGCAACACAGTCCTGCGACACCCGGGCGGGACGGTCCGCTGTGTCGTGTCCCGGCGGCCGCAATGGGGTTCGAGCTCCGTGGTCCGGGAAGGGATCGATGTCTGCCTCGGCCTTCCGTCCGGGCTTCGCCTGCATCTCGGGGGTTCTTACGTAGGCGACGGGTCGCTGTGTTCATTTCGGTGCTGCGGATCACTTCGGTTCGGTACCGTGGAGCGGCAGTGATCATGGGGCTGAGGGGAGCGCCAAGTGTCCGAAGTCGTGCAGGTCCGGCTGCCCAGCGGCGAAGTGGTGTGGGCGCGGGTGGCCGTCGACGACGAAGCGGGGCCGGTCGACGTCGGCTTCGCCGACGGGGGCGGGATCCGCGACCTGGAGGGGCTCACCGAGACCGTGAGCGGGGTGGCCTCGACCATCCGCAAGGGCTTGCGCCACGTTCAGCCCGACGATGTCACGGTCCAGTTCGGGATCGAGGTTTCCGGCAAGACCGGCAAGATCGTGAGCGTGCTCGCCGAGGCGGGCAGCAAGGCCACCCTGACCGTCACCTTGGCCTGGAAGGGAAGGCGGGACGAGGCTACCGACGGGAACCCGACCGCGTCTGATTCGGCCAAACCATGAGCATTGCCGCCGACCTGAAAGAGCACTTGCAGGGCTGCGTGGTGCGGTTGTCCGGCACCGGATTGCGCGGCGGCAGTGGCTTCTTCGTCGCGCCCGGGTACGTCCTGACCTGCGCGCACGTGGTCGACGGCCAGGTCGGACGGCAGGTGGCTGTCACCTGGAACGGCGACGACCACAGCGGTTCGGTGGTCTGGTCCGGGCCTCGGGCTGACCGGACGCAGCAGGTCTGGCCGCACCCCGACCTGGCGGTCGTGCAGGTTCCGGTCGACAGTCCGTGCGTGTGGCTCGACGAGAACGTGCCCGACTACGACGCGGACCTGTTCGCCTCGGGACACGCCAGGTTGTACGGCCCGCGGGAAGAACGACGCCCGGCCGCGCTCACATCGCCCGGCCTCATCGAGCTCGGCGACGTTTCGTTGCTGAGGATCAGCGGCGATGAGCTTCCCGATGGCATGTCCGGCGGTCCCGTTCTCGACCTGACGACGGGTGCCGTGTGCGGCGTGGTGAAGACGGCCCGAGCGCGCAACGCACCGCACGGGGGTGTCGCCGTTCCCGTCCGCGCGCTTCGCGAGCTGCCGCCCGATCTGCTGCGCGAACTGTGGCGGGGGCACGACCGCTACCACGCTTCGAGTGGCCCCTGGCCGGGTCTGCTCGACCGGATGTCCGACCGGCGCTCGAACGGTCTTGCGCTGGAGGAAATCGTCGACCCCAAGAAACTCCAGCCGGTGCTGCGCCCCACCGAGATCAGCGAACTCCGCAGCCTGCTCGCGGATCTGCCGGTGGCAGGCGACTTGAACGAGGTGTACCGGCTCGCCTGCGGCCCGGCCGCGCCGCGCCTGGAGAGGCCGCTGCTCGACTGGCGCGACGTCGTAGGCGCTCTGGACGACATCGCGGCGGCCGCGAGAGGCGCGCTGCATCCCCTGCTGGCGTTCGCCGAGCTCACCGCGCGCCGATGCCACCAACCTGACGTCGCCGGCGGACTCGACGGCTGGGCGCGGCGGGTCGCCACGCGGCTCGGCCAGCGAGCGGAACTCGGCCAGTACGATCCGCCGGACCGCGTTGTGCCGCACGAGAAACCGATGGCGGTCATCGCCAAGGTCGAGGCGAGCGCGCACGACCAGGACCGTTACTTGCTCACGATCTGGCTCTACCGGCGCGACGAGGACTTCGAGGTCTTCTTCGCCGACGAGGACCCGCGGCCCTTGCCGGATGCGTTGGCGGGGCTGAAGAACCTGTTGCCGGGAGCGTTGAACCTGCTGGATGGGGGGCCCGACGTCCTGGTCGAGTTCGTGCTACCGCGGCAGTTGCTCAACGAGCCCGTCGACGAGTGGCAGATCTGGCCCACCCGGCGGTTCGCCAGGCTTGGCCGGCGCCATCCGGTGGTGGTGCGCGCGTTGAGCGAAGACGACGACCCGTACAGCCGCAAGAGGGGCGAGGAGCGCTGGCAGTGGCTGACAACCCAGGACACCGTTCCGTGGAACTGGATCCACTGCGAGGACAAGCGGGACCAGGAAATCCTGTACGCGTGGTTCGAGGAATCCACCGGGCACGCCGCGCTGGGCCTGCCTGGGCCGCCCGAAACGGACCTGCCCCACGAGGCCCTGGTAGCCGGTCTCTTCGCCGGGCTCCGCGTCGCGGTGTGGCGGCGCACGCGATGCGAGGACCACGACCTAGCGGACTTCTCGACGCAGCCGTGCGCGGGTGATCGCTTCCGCGACGAACTGAGCGGCAAGCTGCTCGGCGTGAACGTGGCCCAACTTCCGCGCGTGGTGAAGGACCTGCGCAACGCCGCCGCCCAGCAGGTCGGCACCGAGCACTGCGGCCGCGACGTGGTCCTGCTGTGGGATCTCGGGCGGCGACCGGAGGCAATGTACCTGCAATCGCTCGTCCCACTGGCATGAGTACCCGGCTCCGAAGTCCTTTTGCGTGGCGGCGCACGTTGCCAGAGCGGGCTAAGCGGCTTCGCTGCTTCAAAACAAAAGATCAAAAAACAGTTCAAAGACAGACATGAGGGGTACCGACGTGGAGAACTGGTGGATCTACCAGGGCGTGGGAGCGCCGCACGCCGGCATCCTCCGCCTGCCGGTTCCCCCGCCGTGGCGGGTGTTCGACGGTGGCCCCCCGGTCGCGCCGCGCGACGGCGTCGATTCCGGCGTGCCGCGCCGACTCGGAGACCACCGCCGCGCGGTGACGTACCGGCCGCGCACTCCGGAGCTGGAGCTGATCAACGCCGCCCTGTACCTACGACGGCCGTTGCTCGTGACGGGCAAGCCCGGTACCGGGAAGTCGACGCTCGCCTACGCCGTCGCCCACGAACTGGCGCTCGGCCCGGTGCTCCGGTGGCCCATCACCAGCCGATCGACCATCCAGCAGGGGCTGTACGACTACGACGCGATCGGCCGGTTGCGGGAAGCCAGCCTCAGCGCGCAGGCAGTCGGCTCCGATGAGATCGACATCGGCCACTACCTAACCCTCGGCCCGTTGGGCACGGCGCTCTTGCCGTACGAGCAGCCGCGCGTCCTGCTGATCGACGAGATCGACAAGAGCGACATCGACCTGCCCAACGACCTGCTCAACATCTTCGAGGAGGGCGAGTACACGATCCCCGAGCTGCGCCGGATGGCCGCGACCCAGCCGGATGTCGAGGTGCGAACCGCCGATGGCGGCCAGGTCGGCCTCCGGGGCGGCCAGGTCCGCTGTCGCGCCTTCCCGTTCATCGTGCTAACCAGCAACGGCGAGCGCGAGTTCCCGCCCGCGTTCCTGCGCCGCTGCCTGCAACTGGACCTGCACGAGCCGGACCCCGAGCAGCTCGCCAAGATCGTCGAGGCGCACCTGGGGCCGGACGCGCACGCGGCGAGCGAGGACCTGATCGAGCGCTTCGTGTCGCGCCGCAACAGCGGTGCCCTCGCCACCGACCAGCTGCTCAACGCCATCTACCTGACCTCGGCGGCTGCGGTCGAAAGCGGAATGGGGCGCGAACAGCTCGCGGACGTGATCTTGCGACACATCGAAAGCGACGCGGACGGGGCATGAACCTGGCTCGGTTCGTCAGCGCGCTGGCCGATGCCGGTGTCGCCGCAGAGCCTCGGGAGGTGGCCGAGGCCCTTTGGCTTGCCCAGCACCTCCCGCCGAGCGGCGAAACCGAGAGCACCGGGCAGGACTCGCCGCGGACCGACCGCGCCGGGGACGTCGCCCCGATTTCCGAGCTTCCTGACGAAGAGTTCGAACCGACGGCCGCACCCGCACCGAATCCTCGCCCGAGTCATCCGGCGCAGAACCAGCACCCGTTGCACTTGCCGCAGCAGAACGGATCCACCGGCACGGGCGCACAGTCGATCATGCTGCCGGCGACGGATGCGCTTCCCGGGAAGCTCACGCTCGGGCGCGCTCTGCGATTCCTGAAGCGGCAGGTGCCCGACACCCGCCGCCTCGTCCTCGACGAGGAGTTGACCGCGAGCCGCATCGCCGAGGACGGCACGTGGTTGCCGGAGCTGCGGCCGGTCACCGACCGATGGCTGGACGTGGCGCTGGTGGTCGATGCCGAACTGTCGATGCAGCCGTGGCAGCCGCTGGTCAAGGAGCTGCGCGCGGTGCTGCAGAACCTCGGGGCGTTCCGCGATGTGCGGACCTGGTCGCTGCACTCGGCGGCGTCGGGGCGACTGGGCCTGAGTTGTGGGACCACGCACTCGCGGCGACTACGTGCCCCGGCGGAGCTGATCGACCCGACCCGGCGCCGCCTCGTCCTGGTGGTCAGCGACTGCGTTGGTGCACCGTGGCACAACGGCGCCGCCAGCGATTTGCTGTTCCGCTGGGCCCAAACCATGCCCGTGGCGATCCTGCAACCGCTACCCCAGCGCATGTGGCAGCGCACCGGACTACGCCCCGTCGGCGGACGCCTGAGCTCCAGCCGGGCGGGGGCGGACAACGCGCACCTCCGGTTCATTCCGCACCAGCGCCGCCGCAAGCCGAATCCCAGCGGAACGCCGGTGCCGATCCTGCAGATCGAGCCCGAATGGCTCCGTCCCTGGGCGGGCCTGGTCGGTTCGGACACCGGCGGCTCGATGGACAGCGCCGTGACATTCACCGTCCCGGCCGCCGGGCCGACGCCGGCCGAACCGGCGCGGCTCGCGCCTCGCCGCCCGGTCGACCACGTCAAGGCGTTCCGCGGCGGCGCCACCGCCGACGCGTTCCGGCTCGCCAGCTACCTCACCGCGGTCCCGCTCAACCTTGCGATCATGCGGCTGGTGCAGCGGACCATGCTGCCGGCGTCCCGGCCGAGCCACCTGGCCGAGGTCCTGCTCAGCGGCATGCTCCGCACCGCTTCCGGCGGCGCGGACACCCGTTACGAGTTCGTCGAGGGCGTGCGCGAGGAGCTCGCAGGGCATCTGGCCCGCAGCGATGCTCGGCGGCTGCGCTCGGAACTGTCCCGCTTCTTCGCCGACCGACTCGGGCTGAGCGTCCGCGAGTTCCGCGCGGCGACCTCGGGTCCGGCCGAGACCGGGCAGGGCGGATCCATCGGCACTGGGCCGGCTTTCGGCTCCCTCCCGGCGGCGCTGCTGGCCCGCCTGGGTGGCCGCTTCCGGGAGTTGGTCGAACTGTTCGAAGTGGACGGTCCACAACTGTCGCTGCAGAACAACGCGCCCCTGCCGGAGCGCGCCGAAGAACTCGTCATGGCCGCGGACCAGCTCCTCGCGAGCGTCTGGGCCGAGCTTTACGGTCCGGACGATCAGCCCGCACCTAAGCATTTCTCGGGTGACGGCGAAGGAGAACCGCGCTCCGGCAATGAGCTGGCAGCCGTTGCGGAGGCGATCCGGCTCTACCGTCGAGCGCTGGCCGTGGGCGGCCAGCAGCCGCGCCCGCTGGCCGGGCTGGTCCGCACGCTGCGCATCCGTCATGCGCTAACCGATGCGCAGGCCGACCTGCAGGAAGCGCTCGCCATTGGTGCGGAAGCGCTCAGCATTGCGGCCGAATGGCGGGATCTCGCCTGCGAAGTGTCCCTGTGCGTGGACCTTGCCGAGCTGCGGCTCGCGCGATTTGATCGAAGGGGCAGCACGATCGACCTGAACGAAGGGGTGCGACTGCTGCTCCGCGCGTCCGACCTCACGGAGCCCGGAGACCCAGCGAGACAGGAACGTTACACCGCGTTAGCACGGGCCTTTCGACTGCGATTCGATCGAACCGGTACTCTGAGTGACCTCGACGAGGCGGTGAGTATGTACCAGCAGGCAGTGGCCTTCGCGAGTTCCGGCGAACAACCACGTTTGCTGACCGATCTTGCCGGAACCCTCCGGACGCGGTTCGATTTCCTCCGCTCACCCATCGACCTGGGCGAGGCGCTCGACGCGCAGCGAAAAGCTGTGGCGGCGGCGACCGATGACGCCGAACGGTGGCGCTTCCTCGTCGGCCTCGCCGATCTGCTGCGGACCCGCTTCGAGATGCGCGGCTCGCAGCACGACCTCGACGAGGCGCTGAACCTCTACCGCCAAGCGGTCTCGATCGCGCCCCCGGGTGCGGACCGGCTCCAGTCGTTGAGCGCTTTGTCGAGCGCTGCGGCAACCCGTTTCCTGCACACCGGCGACACCGCTGATCTGGACGAAGCGGTGGAGCTCAACGCCTACGCAGCCGAGACGAGCCGCGTCGGAGATCCCGCGCACGCCGGAAGCCTGTTCGCGATGTCCCGGCTGCTGCTCACCCGTTTCGGGCGCAGCGGCGACGCCGATGACGTGAACAGGGCGGTGCGCGCCAGCAGGCGGGCCCTCGAAACCACGCCGCCGTACCACCCCGATCACGCCGCCTACCTCGAACAGTTGGGCATCGCCACGCGGACCCGCTTCGACAACGAGGGCGACCCGCTCGATCTGGTCGAGGCGATCGACGCCTACCGGCGGGCCGCCGACGCCACTCCCGCCGACGAGCCGACCTGCCGCGCCAGGTATCTCACCGAACTCGGCGAGTCCTTGCGGTTGCGGTCAGAAGACTCGGCCGGCCACGTCGATCTCGGTGCCGCGATCGCGGCGCTGCGCGAGGCGACCGAACTCTCCCCGCGCGAGGACCCCGCATTCCTGCACCGCTTGCTGCTGCTGACCAGCCTTCGAATACTCGCCGGGCTGCCACTCGACGAGGCTCGCGACGAGACTCGAACGACCATCGATCTCCACGAGGGGCTTCTCGGGGAAGACCACCCCAGCACCCTCAAGGCGCGCGTCGATCTCGGCTCGACGCTGCTGCGCGCCGGACATCTCGTTCAGGCAGAACACGAACTGGCCGCCGCCCGAGCCGCGCTGACCCGAACCCTCGGTCCCGATGATCCCGCCGCGCTCGCCGCGCGCTTCCAGCACGCCTCGGCGCTGACCGGCCTGAATCGTCGGGCCGAAGCGAGAAAAGAGCTCACCGAAGTGCTGGAGTCCCAGATCAGGACGCTCGGGACGGACCATCCCGACACGATCGAGACCCGGGCAACGCTGGCGAATTGGCGATGAGCGCAGTACCGGAGAAGCAATCCGGCGCCGCCCCCAGCGCACCCGACGCCGTCGAAGCGAACACCTCGCAACAACCAGCGAATAGCCCGATGCCCGACCGGCTCGAGCCGCGGCCCCGCAGAGCGGCGCAACGGCTGCGGTCCGTCTGGAACCGCTCCTACCTGATCAAGTGGGTGCCGGTGAGCATCGTGATCGGCGCGGTTGCCGGACTCGGCTCGATCGCGCTGTACGGCCTGCTCCACCTCGTCACCGTTGGCGCACTCGGCCAACTCGCCCAGTTCCACCCCGCGACGGTGGCGGGCGACGGTGCCGTCCAGCACTACAGCGACATCGGCCGGCCGTGGCTCGTACCGTTGCTGGTGGCGGGTGGCGCACTGGTTAGCGCCCTGCTTATCCGCTGGTTGGCGCCGGAAGCGGGCGGCCACGGCACAGACGCGGCGATCCACGCGCTGCACCACGATCCCAAGGGCATGCGCGGCCGGGTCACCGTGGTGAAGATGGCGGCCTCGGCGCTCACCCTCGGCACGGGCGGCTCCGGCGGGACGGAGGGCCCGGCCGCGCAGATATCCGCGGCTTTCGGGTCCGTGGTGGCGCGCGCGTTCCGGTTCACCCCTGCCGAGGCGAGGATCGCCGTCGCGGCCGGGCTCGCCGCCGGCGTCGGGGCGATTTTCCGGGCGCCGCTGGGGGGCGCGCTGCTCGGTGTCGAGATGCTCTACCGCCGCGACATGGCCGCGGAAATGCTCCTTCCCTCGCTGATCGCGTCGATCGTGGCGTACCTGGAGTTCGGTGCGGTCTACGGTTTCGGGGCGATGTTCGGCGACCAACCGGGGAACCCGCCGGGCATCACCCAGTTCCCGCTGTTCCTCCTCCTCGGTGTCGCGGCCGGCGTGGCGGCCCGCTGCTACGTTTGGGCGTTCCACCGCACCAAGGCCTTCTTCGACCGGCGGCGGAAGATACCTACGGTGCTCAAACCGGTGATCGGCGGCGTGGCGGTCGGTGCGCTCGGGTTGCTGCTTCCCGAGATGCTCGGCACCAGTTACGGCCTGGTGCAGTTGGGGCTGGACAAGGAGTGGGTGCTCAGCACTTCCCTCTGGGTGCTGCTGGCACTGCCCGCCGCGAAGATCGTGGGCACGGCGCTAACCGTCGGATCCGGCGGCTCCGCCGGTGTTTTCGGTCCCGGCATGGTCCTCGGCGCGGCGATGGGCATCGCCTGCTGGCGGCTGTTGGTGCTGGCCGGGATTCCGGTGGACGATCCCGTTCCGTTCGTCATCGTCGGCATGGCCGCGTGCCTCGGTTCCGCCATCCACTCTCCGATAGCGCTGACGGTGATGGTCGCCGAAATCACCGGCACGGCCGATGCGCTGTTCCCCACGATGGTCGCCGTGACGGCGGCAACGCTCGTCATGGGGAACATAACGCTCTACCCAAGCCAGCCCCGCACCCGCGTGGATGCCCCCACCGGTTAGCGAGCCTCCCCAAGCCCGCTCCGGCATGCGGTTTTCCCTCCCAGCACGGCAAAATCAACCCGCTGGTGAAATGCGACATGTACGATGGGCACATGAACGGCGACGCACCGGAGTCGGAACCGGATTCGGGTCTCATCGACCTGACCGGGATGCCGCTCGACCGCCTCCGGTTGCTCGACGATTCGGTGCTGTCCCACGCCATCCGTCGGAAGTTGCGCGAGTTGGACGATGCCCCACAACTGCTCGCGGCGTTCGACAATTCGATTTCATCGAACTGAACCCCACCGCCAAAACCCGCCTGAAACCGGGCTGCCTGAAACCTGACTGACTGAAACCCGAGTGACTGAACCCGATTGACGAAACACAGTGGAGACGAAGCCATCGGAGGTGACATCTCCCGTGGACTTTGCCATAGCGCCAGGAACCGATGAATGGCCCGCTTCCCTTGATGTCGACGACCTGCTCGCACTGGGGTGGGAACCCGTACCGTTCCGGCAGTTCATCCTCAAGACGCACAGCCGCTGCAACTTGGCGTGCGACTACTGCTTCGTCTATCGGATGGCGGATCAGAACTGGCGGCACCGGCCCGCGCTGATGAGCGCTGAGACGGTGCGGCAAACGGCCCATCGCATTGCTGAACATGCCGAAGCGCACCGCCTTTCCGGACTGGAAGTCGTGTTGCACGGGGGCGAACCGCTCCTGGCCGGAGCGCGCCGGTTGGCGCACACCGTGATGGCGGTTCGGCAAGCCGTGGGCAGCGGGACCGAAGTCACCGCGAGCGTGCAGACCAACGGTTCCCGGCTGGACCGGGAAATGCTGAACACCTTCGCACTGCTCGGCATCCGGGTGGGTGTGAGTCTCGACGGCGGGCGGGCCGCGACTGACCGGCATCGGCGATACCCCAATGGCCGCAGCAGTTACGCCGATGTGCGGCACGGGCTGCGACTGCTGGAGCAGTCGCCCTATCGAGAGCTGTTCTCCGGTCTACTGTGCACGGTGGATCTGGCCAACGATCCCATCGACGTATACGAGTCGCTGCTGGAGTTCGCGCCACCGCTGATCGATTTCCTGCTGCCCCACGGCAACTGGACGACTCGACCGTCGGGCCGTCCGGCCGACCCGACGGTCACCCCTTACGCCGACTGGCTGATCGCCGTGTTCGACCGCTGGTACTCCGCGCCTGTCCGGCAGACCGGGATTCGGCTGTTCGACGAGATCCTGAACCTCCTTCTGGGGGGCGGGAGCCGGGTCGAATCGGTCGGGCTGTCGCCGGCCAGCCTCATCGTCGTGGAGACCGACGGAAGCCTCGAGCAGGTCGACTCCTTGAAGTCGGCATATTCCGGCGCGCCGGATACCAGGCTCACCGTCTTCGAGAACTCCTTCGACGAAGCGCTCCACCATCCGGCGATCGCCGCCAGGCAGCTCGGCCGCGCCGCGTTGAGCGACGCGTGCCAGCAGTGCGCGTTCCGCGACGTGTGCGGGGGCGGTCTGTACCCGCACCGCTACCACGCGGGCAGCGGTTTCCGGAACCAGACGGTGTACTGCCCCGACCTGTACCGGCTGATCGGCCACATCCGCGAGCGGGTGACCGCAGACCTGCGAAAGCTCACCCGGCAGGAGGCGTGCACGTGATCGCCCGGCACCGGGTTGCCGTTGGCGCGCTGGAAAGTCTCGGAGCCGGACAAGGGGATGATTCGGCGATCGCATTGCTGCGGGCCAGCCAGCTGAGCGAGCACCTCCTGCTGATCCGCATGGTCATGGATGCGGTGCCCGCCGTGGACCGAGAGGCGGCTGGGCTCGATGTGGCGTACCGGCTGCTGGAATGCACGCAGGCGCGCGATTCCCGGCTCACCGCGCAGTTGCTCCTGCACCCGCAGGTCGGTTCCTGGGCAACGCATTGCCTGCGGATGCTGCGTAAGGGTGCGAACGGGGCGACCCTGCATGCGGACCTGGGCTATCTCAACGCGCTGGCGGCAGTGGCCGCCGCCAAAGTGGGCCTGGAGTTCACCCTCCCGGTTCCGGTTCGCGACGGTGCTGTCCTGCTCCCGACCCTGGGAACCGCATGGCTCGGTCCAGACGTGGAGCGCGCAACCGTGCGGGCGGACGGCGACGGCTTGGCGGTGGTCGCGGCCGAGGTGACCGTCAGCGTGCCCGCCGCCCCGGAGCAGGACGAGACCCGGTGGCACGGCATCCGTCGCCTACGTGCGGCAGCGGGTGGCGTGCGCACCGAGGTGCTCCTCGACGACGTTGACCCCTTCCGGACCTACCACGGACTTCCGCTCTCGCGCAGGTTGTCCGCCGACACAGTCGCAGACTGGCAGCGAACGTTCGACGAGGCGTGGCGGCTGCTCGTCCGCCACCACCCCGATCACGCAGCAGCGATGGCCGGCACGCTTCGCTCGCTCGTCCCGCTCGACGGGCATGGGCGTCAGCGCAGTGCGACATGCCCCGAATCCTTCGGTGCCATCGCACTCTCGCTCCCACCGGATGCTTCGGTGTGCGCGGCAGCGCTGATCCACGAGTTCCAGCACACCAAGCTGGGGGCGCTGCTGGACCTGCTGCCGTTGTGTGATGCACCGCCCGGCACGGTTTTCTACGCGCCGTGGCGGGAGGACCCGCGTCCGCCGACGGCTCTGCTGCACGGGATTTACGCTCACCTGGGCGTGACCACGTTCTGGCGGGAGCAGCGTCACGTGGCGGATTCCGCCGTGGAGCCGCGCGCGCAGTTCGAGTTCGCTTTCTGGCGGGAGCAGACCGGCTTCGCGCTTCGCCTGCTGCGCGGTAGCGGCGTGCTCACCGGCCACGGCGAGCGCTTCGCGGCGGCGATGACCGCCGCCCTGAATAACTCGCGCGGCGAAACGGTTCCCGAGGAGCCGGCGGCCGCCGCCCGCGAAGCCGCCCTCAGCCACCGGATCCGCTGGCGCCTGAACCACTTGCGCCCCGATCCGGCCGACCTGAATCGGAAGGCCGAAGCGTGGCACGGCGGCCGACCGTGCCCGCCCGACCTCACCACGGCCGGTACCCGAATCGAAGCCGCTGGGCGGAAATTGGCGCGGGACGGCTCAGGCGGCCCGTACGAGCGGCTCGGTCCCTCGGCGCCCGCGTGGGACCGGACCGATGGCTCTCGCACGGCCTTGGCCGCGTACCGCCGGGAGTTGGCGTCGGATCCGCGAAATGTCGCGGCGTGGACCGGGCTGGCGCTCACGGTTCGGCGCTTCGGGAACCACCGCTCGGCGTCCGCGGCACTCATGGGCGCGCCGGAAGTCGTCGCAGCGCTTTATCAACGGACGCTCGGCGGGCATCCGGCCGCGGACCCGATCGATCTGGCAACATGGCTCGCCCCGGCAGTCAGCGACGACATCACGGGCTTCACCGGGATGACGAGTCCGGACTCTCCGCACGGGCGTCCGCGATCGGAGCATGGGGGTGCTGGTGGCTGTGACGGACGAACAGGCGCACGACGGTGACCGAGGAGCGGGAACTCCAATGACCTCCGATGATCCGGTGAACGGCCCGGACCAAGCGACCGGGCACACCGACCCCGCCGGCGCGGACGTGCCGGGGCCCGTCCGCATCAGCTACGTCGGCACTGATCGGATGTGGGCCGAGTGGGTGGGCCAGCAACTCGGCCACGCCGGGCTGACCACGACGCTCGAACTCTGGGATCCCCGGCCCGGGCAGGATCTCGCCGAATCGCTTCGCGCCGAGCTGGTGCGAGCCGACCGCACTGTCGCGTTGTTCAGCGACGGCTATTTCCAGGCAGGCGCCCGAGGCCCGTCGGACTGGTCGGCTGCCTTCGCATCCGTCGGCGACAAGCTCAACCGGTTGGTTCCGGTGGTGGTCGGGCCCTGCAACGTGCCCGCGCTGCCGGTACCGCTGGCCTTCGTGGAACTCCCGGACGTCACCGAAGAGTCGGCGCGACGGCTGCTGCTCGACCGGGTCGCCGGAGCCGCCGCGCGGGACGGCCGAGTCGGCCGGGCCGGCGAATTCCGCCAGCCGGTGCGGTTTCCGGGCAACTCCCCGGCGGTGTGGGGCGGCGTGCCGCTGCGGAACATCAACTTCACCGGGCGGGACCGCGCGTTGCTGGTGCTCCGGGAGCGGATGACCACCTCCGTCGCGGCGGTGGTGCCCAGCGCGGTGCAGGGCATGGGCGGCGTGGGCAAGACCCAACTGGCCATCGAATACGCCCACCGGTTCGCGTCCGACTACGACCTCGTCTGGTATATCCGGGCGGAGCAGCCCACCGTCGCGCGCGACGACCTGGCCCGGCTGGCCCAGAAGCTCGATCTGCCGGCCAGCGACGATCTGGGCGAAACGGTGCAGCGGGTGCTCGACGCGCTGCGCCAGGGCATCCCGTATCGGCGCTGGCTGCTCATTTTCGACAACGCCGCCAGGCCCGCCGACCTGCATCCCCTGCTGCCCACTGGTCAGGGGCACGTGCTGGTGACGTCGCGGAACATCGACTGGCGGTCCAGCGCCGAAGTCCTCGAAGTCGACGTTTACCGGCGAGCCGAGAGCGTGCGGTTCATGCGACGCCGCGCACCCCACCTGTCGGAGGCGGAAGCCAACCTCGTCGCCGAGCGGCTCGGCGACCTGCCGCTCGCCCTCGAAGCCGCGGGGGCGTGGCTGGAGGTCACCGGCATGCCTGTCGAGGAGTACCTCCGGCTGGCGGAGACCAACCTGCCGAAGTTGCTCGACCAGGTCCCGGTGATCCTCTACCAGCGCGAAGTGGTCATGGCGTGGGCCGTTCCGATGAACCGCCTCCGCAACGAGCGACCGGCCGCCGCGCAACTGCTGCGGTTGTGCGCGTTCCTCGGCTCCGAGCCGATTCCGGTCAGCCTGTTCATCGGCGGACAGGGCGCGGACGAATCTCCGGTGCAGCTGCCCGCCCCGCTGCACGCACAACTTCGCGATCCCGTGCAACGCGGGCAGATTCTCCACGAGATCGGTAGGTACGCGCTGGCCAAGGTCGGTCACGAGACCGCGTCGGCCAGGGCCCAGACGATCCAATTGCACCGGGTCATCCAGGGCGTGGTACGCGATCTGCTGCCCCGCGAACAGAGCGAGGAGTTGAAAGGCACCGCACGACGGCTGCTCGCGGCGGCGGACCCCGGCTACCCGGACGACAGGGCCACCTGGGACCGGTACGCCGCGCTCGTCCCGCACCTGGAGCCGTCGGGCGCGGTGCACGACAGCGAAGATCCGGCGGTGCGGCAGCTCATCATCAATCTCGTCCGCTACCTGCACCGGCGGGGCGAGTTCGCGGCGAGCCGTGACCTCGGCAGGCAAGCTGCGAAGAGCTGGCGCCTGGTCCTCGGCGAGTACGCGGACGAACTCAACACGCTGAACGTGCACTTGGCCAACTCGCTGCGCAGCAACGGAGAACGCGACGCGGCCCGCGAGATCGACGAGCAGGTCCTTGACTACGCGTACACGCAGCTCGGCCCCAATCACCGGACCACGGTGTGGGCGGCCAACGGCCTGGCCGCCGACATGCGCCAACTCGGCGACTGGCGTGGCGCGTGCGAGCTGGACCGCGACACCTTGCAGCGATGCCGTCGGGCGTTCGGCATCGACGACAAGGACACCATGCGCGCTGCGCACAACTACGCCGTCGCGCTGCGGATGATGGGCGAGTTCCACGAAGCGTTGGAGCTCGATCAGGACACCGCGCAACGCCGTCGGCGTCAGCAGGGCGACACCCGCCAGCCCACAATGCTCTCGGTCAACAACGTCGCTCGTGATATGCGCGAATGCGGCCGGTACGCCGAAGCCGCCGAAATGCAGGAGGTCACCTTCGCCGAGTACCGGAAGTTGTACGGCGACACCCATCCCGACACGTTGCGAGCCATGAAGAACTTCGCGGTGTCCGTGCGGAAGGCAGGTGACTACGCGCGTTCCACCGCCCTGGCCAGGGAATCCCTGGAACTGCACCGGCAACGCTTCGGCGAGGACCATCCGGAAACCCTGGCCGCGACCACCAACCTGGCCAACGACCTGCGTCTGCACGGCGACGAGGTGGAGGCGAAGGCGCGTGCCCAACACGCCCACACCCGCTTCCGGCAGACCCTCGGCAGCCGGCACCCGTACACGCTGATCGGTGCGAACAACCTGGCGATCACGCTCCGGCTGACCGGCGACCGGCACGCGCGCGATTTGGACGAACTGACCTGGTCGGCGTTCCGGGAAGTGCTCGGCGAGGACCATCCCTACACGCTGGCGTGCGCCACGAACCTCGGCAGCAACCTTTATGCGGCGGACGACCCGGGCGCGTCGCGGCAGCTCGACCAGGAAGTCCTCGACCGGTCCCGGCGGGTCCGCGGCCCGGACCATCCGTACACGCTTGCGTGCGCCACCAACCTGGCGATGGACCTGCGCGCCATCGGCGAGCGCGCCGCGGCGCATTCGCTGGAACTGGACACATTGGACCGCTACACCCGAGTGCTCGGCCCGAACCACCCCGAAACCACCGCAGCAACGGCCAGGAACCGGCAGGACTGCGACATCGAACCACCCCCGATGTGACCATGTTCCTCCTGATGCTCGCTGTGCCCCGGAGACCTTTCGGGGCGCTAATTGCGCAGCGCTGCCCTTGCCGATAACCCATCCGCCCTGGTACGAGACGGTGTCCGCCAAGCCGAAGCGCCTGACGCGCCGGGCTGAGGTCCGGCGGGATGGGCACTGTGAGTGATGACATCGGATGCTATGAGTCCACTGAGGAACGTCAAGCAGGCGGGACCGCGGGTGTCGGCGGAGCAGGCCGCTGTGGCGGCGATGGTCGCCCTGTGGGGTTCCAGAAATCGGCTCCTCATGCCTGATCTGCGACGTTAAGCTATGCGCTCATACTCGTTGATCAAGCCGCCAAGCACCGGTCGACGTTTGATCCGCTCACTACCGAGGTCTGCAACGGGGTAATCCGGCCGTGGTGGCCGAAGCTCGTGGGCACGGTGCGGTCGGCGGCCGTTGTAGTGTCGGATGTACTCCGTAAGCGCCGCGCGTAGGTGCCGTTCGCCGAAGATCAACAGGCGGTCGGTGAGTTCGGGTCGGACGGTGCGCACGAACCGTTCAGGAAAACAGTTCGTCCGCGGGCAGCGCGGGGGAGTCTTGACTACGCGGATGCTTGCATCGGCGAGGACCGCTTCGAACGACGTGGTGAACTGGCCGGCCCGATCTCGCAGGAGGGACCGGAATTCGGTGATGCCATCGCCGAGGTCCATCAGCAGGTTGCGGGCCTGCTGAGTGGTCCACGCCCCGTCCGGGTTCGTGGTCGTGCCTATCAGGTGCACGCGCCAGCTGCCGACTTCCAGTACGAAGAACGCGTAGACCCGTTTGAGGGTGACCGTGCAGTCCACGTGGAAGAAGTCGCATGCTCCTGCGACTATCGCTGCGCTCGCCGGGCAGGGCGTGATCGAAAACCGTGTCCCTGCGTCTGGTTTATCTGATCTTCACACGGCGTGTGGGCTGTCGGCGAACGCCGCAACGTAAGCGTCGCCCTCGGCTTTCAGGGCCTCTACCAGCATCCGGCGAGCGCCTTCCCGGACAATCTCATCGATCAACGACGGAACAGACGAACCGGTCGCCCGACGGTCGTCGCCGGATGCCGGCTCGGGCACTACGGTAAGCATGGGCGTGCTTTCCCCGCCAGCGTTGCAGCGCCGGCCTGTTTGAGACCTCTACTTGATCACCGGGAAGGTACGCCCCTCGCCGGTCAACCCGCAGGTCTAAGCATTGCTCCGCTGCGAGGTGGCTTCCTTCACCCCGTATGGCATTTCTTCAAGTAGCTCAGGAACGACGCCTGCAGACCGGTGAGGTGCGTCTCCTGCAACAACTTGCTCGACACATCCTGCGACCGTCCTTTGTCGTGCAACTGCTCCAGGAGCGCGAGAACGTTGCGTGATGCTTCGCGGTAGAGCGGAATGGCTCCCACCAGTTCGGCTTCGTTCAGCGTGACGTGCAGCTGTGCGGCGGTCCTGCCTTCGCTGCGCGCTGGGACGGAGCCCACCAGGTTGAAGACTTGGCTGCCCGCACCCGTGACACCGGGACTACCCGCGCCGAAGGACGCGAACGGAGCCGCTTCACGCAGCCACGCGTAGAGGGCGAAAAGACCTCCATAGGAGTAGCCGAAGAGGCCGTGCCCGGACTCGCTGACACGAAGCCGCGCCTGCAAGCGAGGGTGGAGTTCATCGGTCAGAAAGCCGAGGAAAACGTCCGCATGGGTGTCCGCCAGCTCCAAGAGGTAGGCGTCCAAATACTCCTGAGTCATCGCACCCGCGTCGCGAGCCGCCGCGAGGGTGGCCACCACCTCGTCGCTGACGGGTTCCCCCGGCGGGACGAGATCGCGGTTGCGTAGCCGTGCCCAGTCCGCGGCCTCCTCACCGGCGTAACCGACGCTGACTTGGATGTACGGAGCGATCCTCAGGTACGGATCGGCCGGGGTGACGATGAGGGGTGCGGTGAGGCCGACGGCCCAGTTGCCGTCCATCACGTAGATCAGCGGTAGCGAGTCCGCTGAATCCGCATAGCCGGGGGGTGTGCTCACCCAGACGCCGTAGCGGTGTCCCGACTGCGCCGTGACCTCGAGGTACTCTGTGTCCGCAAAGCAGCCGTGCAGCATTCCGCTCATCGGGCCTTCCCTTTCACGATCCGGCCGTCCTTCACGACGAGAACGGCCATGTCCGGGTCGGCGAAAACCGCTGCGTCGTGGAGCGGGTTTCGTTGCCAGGCGACCATGTCGGCCCGCATCCCGACGCGGATCACCCCGACGGTCTCACTCAGACCGAGGATGTCAGCGTTGACGCTGGTGGCTGACACGAGCGCTTGCATGGGTGACTCCAGCTCGGCGCGCAGGCGCAGTTCTTCGCCCCGGCGCTGCTGGTGCGGCCCGATGAGGTCCGAGCCCAGGCCGATTCTCAGACCCGCTGCGCGAGCGTTCTCGAGCGCTGAGGCCATGCGCTGGCGGGTTCCGGTGACGCGGTCCCGCGTCGAAGAGTCCAGGTCCATGTTCCCGGTGTCCATGAGCTGCTCGATCACGGCGAAGGTGGGAACCAGCGCCACGTCGTGCTCCCGCATCGATCGGGCCGTCGACTCGTCGATATCGGTGCCGTGCTCCACACAGCGGACGCCGGCCCGTACTGCGTTGCGAATGCCCGCGTTGTTGTGCGCGTGGACCGTGACGTAGGTGTCACGCGCTGCCGCTTCTTCCACCGCCACGGCTATCTCTTCGACCGTGAACTGCGTGTCGGCGAGGCGGTCGTGCCCCCCGACGACACCTCCTGTGACGCACAGCTTCAGGAACGTCGCGCCACGGCTGAACGACTCGCGTACGTTGCGCCGTAGCTCATCGGCATTGCCAGCCATCAACGACAAGGCACAGAGTCCGGGGATGTGGTGCCTGTCCCACAGCTCGGTCGGTTCCCACGGGGCCCCGTAGTAGCCGTGCCCGCCGGTCTGGCACTGCACCGGACCGCACGACAGGACACGCGGACCCCGCACCTTGCCGCTCGCGATGACGTCGACGACTCCGCCATCGATGCCGCCGGTATCGCGCACCGTGGTGAAGCCCGCGTCGAGGGCGTGGCCCGCGGTAGCGAAGATGTCGGCAGCGAGTTCGGCAGCCGAGAGCCGGAACCCGAACTGGGCCCGGATCGGACTTGAGAGGCCCAGGTGGACGTGGGCGTCGATGAGGCCCGGGGTCAGGAGCATGCCGCCGAGGTCGACTGCCGTCGTGCCCGCCGGTGCCTGCCCGATCGCGGTGATGGTGCCGTCCGTCACGCGCACATCGACCGCGGCCGGGCCGGTGCCGGAGCCGTCCGCGACCACGCCGCCAGCGAACCACACGTCGCTCAAAGCACCTCCCGAGCACTCCGGTCCATGTCCTCAACACTGGTGAATTTGGTGCGCTGTAAGCTACTCACCAGTGGTGAACTCGTCAAGGGAGGCAGCGTGCGGTCGCCAGTCGGACAGGGGCGCGAGCGCCTGTTACAGGCTTTGTTCGACGAGTTCGGCGAGGGCGGTCCCGGGCCCCACCTGTCGATGCGTCAAGTGGCGGAGCGGCTCGGTGTGCACCACACGCTGCTGACCTACCACTTCGGCTCACGACCGGGTCTGCTGGGTGCCGTGCTTTCGGAAGCACGCCGCCGCGACAACCGCGTCATCTCCGCGACCGGCAACGAACTCGGTTTCGCAACCCTGTGCAGGGCCATCTGGGACTTCTACGCGAACCCCGTGCACGAAGACCGGACCCGTGCCTTTTTCCGCCTGGCCGGGCTCGCGGTCTACGAACCCGACGCATTTCGGGAGTTCGTCGCCGACATCGACGACCTGGCACACCTCCTCGAAGCAGCAGCTCTTCGCGACGGGTCCACGGCCACGGACGCGAAGCAGCGAAGCGTCCTCGCCATCGGCTGTTTGCGAGGACTGCTGCTGCAGCGGTTGCTGACCCCGACCGCCGATGTCGACGCTGCGGCCGAGCAGTTCATCACCTCACTGTCGGCACCCCCAGCGTAGAGCTGTTCCCCTCACACCCTCCGAGCTCAACGACGCGATCCAGCCCAACGGAAGTGGCCGCCTGCCCGGCGGCGGCCGCGGGAAGGCAGCCGACCCGCGTGGTCCGGGCTGTGGTGGTTGGGTAGTTGATCATGTCTTGTGGTGCAGGTGATCACAGCGTCGGGGGCGGAGTGGATCGCGCCGTTGACCGGGTTGGAGCCGGGCCAGTTCCGCAAGCTAGTCCGGGTGGTGGCTCAGCGGTGGCGAGGAGATCGCGGACGGACGTCCGGGTCGGAAGTGGGCGTTACCGCTGGCTGACCGGGTGCTGCTGGTCGCGACGTATTGGCGGACGAACCTGACGATGCGGCAGATTGGGCCGCTGTTCGGGGTATCGCACTCGGCGGCGAACCGGGTGATCGACACAGTCGGACCGCTGCTGACGCTAGTGCGCAAACGCCGGACCAATGCGGTGGCGATCGTGGACGGCACCCTGGTTCCGGCTCGGGACCACCGGTTGGCCGCGCCGTCGAAGAACTACCGGTACTCCACCTGCGTCCCGACGGCGACGCCCTTCGCCGCGGCGTCCGCCTTGGTCCGGTGCAACGTCGTCGGCTCTCCGGCGTGGAAGCCACACGCGACGTTCGCGCTGGTCACCAGGCCGAGCATGGTCACGTCGTCGCCGAGGGACCAGCGTCCGAACGACTCGCCGAGATCAGAGTTGAGGTCCAGGGTGAGAGTCACTCAAGCAAGCCAAGGATCGTTCAACAATTTAGCAATAGGGCCTTCCGGTATCATTTTCTCGTGATTCGACCAGCCTCGGCCGCTGCGCGTCCGGAGATCGGGGCGGGTGTCGAGCAGGAGGCCATGAAGGCGCTTGCTGCCCGGCTCGCCCCGAAGTTCGTCCAGTCCACGGCCGAGCGCGTCGCGAACGCCGTGCGCAGTGAGGTGGCTGATGGCCGGCTCACCCCCGGAATGCGGCTTCGCGAGCCGGTCCTCGTCGATGCGCTGCGCGTGTCGCGCAATACGCTCCGCGAAGCGCTTTCCCAGCTCATCACGGAGCGGCTGTTGATCCGGGAGCCGAACCGTGGTGTCTCGGTGCGGGTGCCCGACACCGAGGACGTCCGCGATCTCTACCGGGCTCGGCTGGTGATCGAACCCGCGTCGCTGCTCGCCGGCGGGCAAGCGATCGACCGAACCGGCGGCGATCCGACGCTGCGCGAGACTCTGGTGCACCCGCTCCGGGAAGCGGTCACCGAGGGGAAGAACGCCGTCGCCCGAGGCGACTGGCCCGGATTGTCCGACGCCAATCAGCATTTCCATGGGGCCATCGCGGCGATGGCCGGCAGTGCCCGGATCAACGAGTACATGAGCTTGCTGCTCGCCGAGATGCGCTTGGTCTTTCACCACGTGGGTTCGCTGCGCGAGTTCCATGAGCCGTACGTGGAACAGAACGCCGCGATCGTGCGGCTGGCCGAAGCGGGCGAGTTCAGGCCGGCGGCCGAGCAGCTCACGTCGTACCTGGAAAAGACCATGCAACATGTCCTGGACGCCTACTCGAGGCTCTAGCGACTGTTGTGAAGTGGCCGGTGTGGCGGAGCGGGTAGTGGAACTTGAGCCGGTCCCTCGCACTGCCCCTAAATAGTCGCAATACCGCTTACTTGGCTTGCGTTTTAAGGTGGGCGTGCCGAACAGGTCACCCCGGGTTTCGGTGACCTGTTTTGTTGTGCTGTCTAGGGTTTTGCGGTTTTCTTGGCTGGTTTCTGGGTCTTCTTGATCGCTTGGTGGCGGGGGCCGGGCCGGTTCGGCTGCCTTGGGGGCGTCCTGGGCCTGGCTTGCTGGGTTTGGTGGCCTGGTGATCATGGGCGATGAGCCAGGTCCAGCGGTCGGCCTGCTCGGGCAGCCGGACTCCCGGGGCGGTCCAACCCAGGGTGTTCTTGGCAAACCGCAGGGTGTGCTCGATGTCGGAAACGCGGTATTGCCCCTAGTCGGACGCACCCCGGTCACGGTCGCTCGACTCGTTTCCCATGCCTTGACGGATCGTTCAACGATCCTCTAATCTCTGGTTGCCCGCAGGATTGTTGAACGATCTAAGTGGGTCGGGGTGGCAGGACCCGGTGCCACGCCGATCTCGTGCTGCTGTCCGGCAGTGCATCCTCGTCATTCATGAATGGTTGGAGCACATGCGAAAAACCGATTCGCGAACGTCTGCCGCACCACGCCGGCGCCAGGATTTCCAGAACCTGCTGACGGGGCCTACCTTCACCGCGGTCGGTGTCTATGACGCCATCTCGGCGCGCGCCGCCGAGTCAGCCGAGTTCAGCAGCCTCCTGGTCACGGGGTACGGCGTGGCGGCGACCTACGGCTACCCCGACATCGGGCTGCTCTCGCAGCGGGAGGTATTCGACGCGACCGAGCGTATCGTTTCCAGCACGTCGCTCCCGGTCATTGCCGACGCCGACACCGGATACGGCGGGGTGCTCAACGTGATGCGGACCGTCGAGGTTTTCGAGCAGATGGGCGCCGCGGCGATTCAAATCGAGGACCAGACATTCCCCAAGCGGTGCGGATCGATGTCGGGCAAATCCATCATCGACGTGGACGAGATGCGCCAGAAGGTCAACGCCGCGGTCACTGCACGGACCGACGCGAGCATGCCGATCATCGTGCGGACCGACGCGCTGCTTGTGTCGGGCCTGGAGGACGCGATCGCCCGAGCTGTCGCCTACGAGCAGGAGGGCGCCGACGTCATCCTGCTGCACGGAACGCGCAGTTTCGACGAGATCGCCGAATGCGCCGGACACATCAGCGTTCCGCTCGCGGTGATCTCCTCGGAGAGCAAGAAATCGATCATGGCCCGCAGGAGCGAGTACGAACGGGCCGGTGCGCGGCTCGTCGAGTTCCCGCTGAGCCTGCTGTTCGCGCAGGCCACGATGCAACAGCACTACGCGAAGCGGCTGGTGGAGGAGACCACGAACCGCGCGGTCGCCGACGACGTCATGCCGTTCGACACGTTCACTGACTTCATGGCCATGAATCAGTGGCGCGATCTCGAAGCGAAGTGGGTGTCTGCAACCGAATGACTCTCGGCAACTTCGGCGGAGACCACGAAAGGACATCATGACTACGGCGCGAGCGTCGATTTCCCGCGCAGAAGGCCCTGCGGTATGGACAGGTGCCGAACTGCAGAATTCGGACGATTGGATCTATCACCTCAGCGCGTCCCAGATCGCTGAGCTGGACGAGGCCCTAAAGCATGCAAAGGGGCTCGGCCTGCCGCTGAAAGACGTCACCCTGGACGACTTTCCCCTTCGTGCGTTCGGCAATGATCTGGCCCGGCTGAGCGACGAAATCGAGTCCGGGCGTGGTTTCGTCTTGATTCGCGGGCTGCCGGTCGACGAGTACTCGGCGGAGGACGCCGGTCTCATCTACTGGGGTATCGGACGCCACCTGGGCGTGCCGGTGCCGCAGAACGCGACCGGTGACCTGCTCGGACACGTCCGGGACCTCGGCGGGCGTGAAGGCCGCATGATCGGTAAGAACGCCTCCCGCGGCTACAACTCCAACGCCGGGCTCGCCTACCATTGCGACGGATCGGACGTGGTCGGTCTGCTGTGCCTCAAGACCGCCCGGGTCGGCGGGGCCAGCACGGTGGTGAGTACGGGCGCGATCCACAACAAGATTCTCGACGTGCGCCCGGACCTGCTTGAGGTGCTGTACGACGACTTCCCGCAGGACTTCCACGGCGAGCAGCCCGAAGGCTACCCGAAGTACAACTGGTCGCCCGTCTTCGCGAACCACCTGGGCCAGCTGAGTTCCCGCTACGTGCCGAGCCACATTCGAGGTGCGTTCAAGAACTACGAGGAGCTGGGCGGGCTCAGCGGCGAGAAGCTTGAGGCGCTGGATCTCATGGACCGGTACGCGAACGAACTCGCGCTGTCGATGGACTTCGAGCGCGGCGACATCCAATTGCTCAACAACCACACCACATTGCACTCCCGCACCCGCTTCGAGGATTTCGACGAACCCGAGAAGAAGCGGCACCTGCTGCGGCTGTGGATCACCCTGTACCGCGGCCGGCCCCTCCCGGCCGGATTCGGTCGCAACCCGGGCTACGTCGACACGACGGGCGCCCGCGGCGGACTGCCGCTGTCCGCCTGACACCCCGGCGGCCCCGCGAGATCACCCGCCGCCGGCCGCCGGCGATGCCGGCCGGACATTTCTTGCTCTACATTCCCGAACCGATCACATTGAAGGCGAGGACCTCGCGTGGCTAGCCAACCTGTATCGGATGTGAAAACACCAGTCCCACAAGCCCGGGCCGCGGGGAGGCGCGGCGTCGTCGGCGGGGCGATCGGAACGTTCGTCGAGTTCTACGACTACGGCATCTACGGGTACATGACGGGCAGCATCACCCGCCTGTTCTTCCCGTCCGGGAACTACACGACGACGCTCTTGCTCACCTACGCCGGGTTCGCGGTCACGTTCCTGATCCGGCCGCTCGGCGGTGTCGTCTGCGGCTACCTGGGCGACCGGATCGGGCGGCGGCGGATGCTCACCGTGACGGTCTTCATCATCTCGGCGGCCACGGCGGGCATCGGCCTGCTGGGTACCTACGCCGCGATCGGTATCGCCGCACCACTTCTCCTTTTCTCGTTGCGGTTGATCCAGGGATTCTCGGCCGGCGGGGAGGTGTCCGGGGCCAACCTGTTCATCGGTGAGCACGCACCCCCGCGCAAGCGTGCTTTCTACATGTCCTGGATGGGCGCGTCCGCCTCGCTGGCGCTGCTGTGCGGGACCCTGCTCGCGAACGCGATCGTCCACTGGGCCGGGCAGGATGCCATGAACTCGTGGGCGTGGCGAATCCCGTTCCTGGTGGCCGCGCCGCTGGGCGTGCTCGGCTGGTTCCTGCGCAAGCGCCTCGACGAGAGCCCGGTCTTCAAGGCCGTGGTCAAGCAGGAGCAGGTCTCCGGAAACCCGCTGAAGATGATCTTCCGGCGGGAGCACCGGCGCGCACTCTGGCTGGCCTTCCTGCTGCCTTTGCTGAACAGTGCGGGCTACTACGTCATCTTCATCTACTTGCCGGGCTATCTGGTCGACGGCCTCGGCTACTCCCAGTCCGCGTCGTTGACGCTGGCGAGTGTCGTGCTGGCGGTGTCCGTGGGGACCATCCCGCTTGCCGGAATTCTGGCCGACCGGTTCGGGCGAAAGCGACTGCTGGCGGGTTCGGCGGTGCTCATTCTCGTTGCCGCGTACCCGTGCTTCATGCTGCTGGCGCACGGCTCGTTCGCGGCCGGGGTCTTGGGCGGGGCCGTGCTCGCAACGTTGTTCTCCGGGCACCAGGGCGTGGTGCACGCGGCGCTGATCGAGCTGTTCTCGAGTTCAGCGGGCACGGCGTCGCCTACAACATCCAGACCGCGATTTTCGGTGGTGGCGCCCCGCTTTTGTGCACAGCTCTCATCCAGGCGACCGGAAACCATGCCGTGCCGGCGTTCTACGTCATGATCACGGCCGTCGGCACCTTGGCCGCTGTCTGGCGGATCAGGGAGACACGCGGCGTCAGCCTGAGCGACATCTAGGAAGGGCCGTATGCAAGACGTGGTCAGGGTCTCGGCCGTTCAGTTCTCCTCCAGCTGGCTGGAACCGGACAAGAACGCCAAGCGGATGGCGCAGTTCGTCGCGGACGAGGCCGCGACATTCGACGCGGACCTGGTTGTTTTTCCGGAGTTGGCGTCCACCGGTTACATCGAGCCATACACCGACGAAAGCTTCGCTGCCCAGCTCTACGGCGTTGCGGAGACGACCGACGGACCCACTGTAGAAACACTTTCCCGTGTCGCACGGGACCGGAGCTGCCACATCATCGCTGGCTTGTGTCTCAAGCACCCCGTGATCCCGTATCTGCTGTACAACGCGTCGGTGCTGATCGATGCCGGGGGTGAGGTGGTGGGCGTGCACAACAAGGTCCACGGTGCGTTCGACGAGAAGAACTATTTCGTTCGCGGAAACTCGATAGACGTCTACGAGACCAAGCTTGGCAGGATCGGCATGAACATCTGTTATGACGTCCGGTTCCCCGAGGTCGCACGGGTCCAGGCGCTGAAGGGTGCGGAACTGATTGTTTCGTGCTGGTCCAGCTTTCGCCAGCCGGACAAGCAGCCGGCCAACAACATCGAGATGCGGACCGCCGTCCGCGCCATGGAAAACCAGTTGTACTTCGTCTCTTGCAACCGCAGCGGACAGGAAGGACGGAGGCTCTACTACGGGGGGAGCGCGATCGCGGGCCCGGGCGGAGACATTCTCGCGAGGTGTACCGGCGAAGGCGAGGAAGTCGTCCGGGCCGAATTGAACAACAAGGAGCTCCTCGCCCAGCGCGCGTATCTGCCCGTTCTCCGGGATCGGAGACCTGAACTCTATAGTGCCGTGGTCGAGCCGATGTAAACCCGGCGTCGTCGTAGAATGGGCAATCTATTGCGAAGATCCGTAACCATATCGCTGCATTTGAACGCGTGGGTGAACCGTCCCGGCGGAGCAGACTGCGCGGTCGGCCCAGTCCAGGCGCGGCTTGGGGATCGTTCTGCGGAGCACGGCGACCTCGTGGCGAAGGACCAGCAATTCCACGTCCTTGGCCGCGTCGGCAATAACGCCCCTGGCGACGGCGGTCGGGCACCGGTCCATGCGAACGGCTGCGTTCACCAGCGGTAAGACCGGGGCGTGCAAAATGCCGCGAGCAGGCATTGCTCGTTGTGCATCACTCTCTATGCATTCTCCGTCAACTGCGACGAAGGCGTGCGGCGGAGATGCTTGTTTCCGGTGTGTTATTACGGACGCGCCGCACGCAGCGAGCAGCACCGGGGGTCGAGTCCGGCCACAGCGGCGCGAGTAGCGGGCATTCCCGCAGGGCCGTGCCTGGATTCGTGCCAAGGCCCAGTGGACGGACGCGCGACCGCTGTCCTGGAACGACGTCCGGGCGCATGCTCACCCAACGACCGGTGGCGGTCGTAACCCAGGACGTTCATCGTTGTGCCTGTCGCACGATCGCTTCGGCGCGGAGCAGGACCGGGCGATCGATCATCTGCCCGTCGAGCGACGCGACCGCACCATCGGCTCCGGCGGCCAAGACTCGCTGTGCCCAGCGGAGTTCGTCGTCGGACGGGGTGAACGCAGTGTTCGCCTGCTCGACTTGGCGCGGGTGGACGCAGAGTTTGCCGGTGAAACCCAGCGTCGCGGCGTGGTCGAGATCGGCTTGCAGCGCAGCTTCGTCGTCGAGCGCGGTGGTGACGCCGTCGATGGGGGCGCCACAGCCGGCGGCGGCCGTGGCAAGCACCAGAGCGGAGCGTGCGTGCCGTAGTGCCTCGTGCGAGCGATGATCGATGCCGAGCTGCGCGGCCAGGTCGACGCTACCGAAAGCCGGCCGCACGACCGCGGCCGCGCTGCACACCGCGACCGCGCGGGTGACGCCGGCCGCGGTTTCGATGAGCGGGATGATGCCGGCGCGGGGGGCCCGGGCGGCGACCGCACCGATCTGGTCGGCGCATTCGGCTTTCGGCACCATGAGGGCGGTGGCGAGGCCGGACACGGCGGTCAGGTCCTGATCGTGCCACGGGGTGCCCGCGGGGTTGATCCGCACGACTGCGCGGTTGCCCGCGGCGAGCCAGGTACGCGCGTGCTCGCGTGCCGTGTCTTTCTGGTCGGGCGCGACCGCGTCTTCCAGATCCAGCACCACGAGGTCGGCCCCGCTGCCGGCGGCCTTGTCGAACCGATCGGGGCGGTGGCCGGGCACGAACAGAAGTGTCCGCGCGGCGGCGATGATGTCGTTCACCGGCCGATCCTCCGCAGGGTTCTGGTGGCGGGTCGCCGGTCGTGCACCGCAGGGTCGCCAGCCTCGGGTCCAGGCCAGGCGCGCACCACCATGCCCTGGTGGTCGAACAGCGGGGACACCACCCGGTCCTCGAATTCGAGGTTGCCGTCGTAGCCGGGCCGTCGTGGCGCCTCGGCCATCGCCTGTGCCTGCAGCGGTCCGTGGGTGACCACACCGGGGTAGCCTTTGAGGTCCCGGGCGTAGTCAAGGTCGTGGTGGATGCGGTGTGCGTTGTAGGTCAGCGCGGAGAACCGGAACAGCAGCGTTGGTGAGACGTCAATGCTCCATTCCCCGTCCTCTGCCGGCACGGTCGGCGTGTCCTCGGCCGACGGGGCACCGCCGGAGAGGGCTTCCCGGTAGACCACGTGCTGCTCCTCCTCGACCACCACCTGGCCGTCCTGGGTGATCTGATCGTTCCGCGCGGACACACGCCGTTCGCGGGCCGTCACGAGTGGACGGTATCTTCTTTTTCGCGTGCCTTCGTACGGACTGCGTCCATTGTGGCCTGTTCCGAGACCAGGCGGCGGTACGACATGACCGTCGTGCCCGTGTCCAGGCCCGCCACGCAGATGAGTTTGCCTTGCCGTCCGTACGCGACGAGCAGCTTTTCGCCGTTTCGCGAGAGGATTTCGGTCTCGTCATACCCGGTCGTGGAACCGACGCTCTGCAGGCGCATCCCGTACTGGTCCGACCAGAAGTAGGGGGCGCTGGCGAAGCCCTCCGGGTCGTGCTTGCCGAGCAGCCGCCGGGCGGCGTACGTGCCTTGCTCGATCGCGTTGGTCCAGTGTTCGACGCGGACATGCCGCTGATACAACGGGTTGTACCAGTGTGCCACGTCTCCGGCCGCGACGACATCGGTTGTTCCCCGTACCGCGCACGTCCGGTCGCACGGCACACCGCGGGCCGTGTCGAGGCCGGACGAGGCCAGCCAGCCTACGGCCGGGACCGAACCGATGGACACCAGCACGATGTCCGCCGGTAGGTGTGTCCCGTCGGCCAGGGACACCGATTCCACCGTCCCGGCGCCGTGGATACCGGACACCATCCGTCCACAAAGGATTTTCACGCCGCGGTCGCGATGGAGAGCAGCCAGGTGCTCGCCGAAATCCGCGCCGAGCGCGTGGCCGAGCGGCACCTCGGCGGCCTCGACCACGGTCACGTGCAGGCCGAGCTTGCGGGCCACGGCCGCTACCTCAAGCCCGATGAAGCCACCGCCGATGAGCACGAGCCGCTGGGCGCCCGCGAGCGCCTGATGCATCCGCATCCCATCGTCGAGGCTGCGCAGCGAAAAGACGTTGCCGAGTTGCTGGAATGGCGACGGGCGGGCAACGGAGCCGGTCGCGACCACGAGGCCGTCATAGGGCAGCGTGACCGCATCGGCGACGACCGTGCGAGCGCCGAGATCCACGTGCCGCAAGGATGCGGTGACGAGCTCCAGGCCGAGGTCATCCGGCCAGGGGGTCCGGATGGTGGTCTCGTCGATGCGGCCCTCCAGGATGCCCTTCGACACTTCGGGCCGCCGGTACGGGGAGGCCGGTTCGGAGTCGACGAGCTGGATCCGCCCGTCGAAGCCGGCCTGGCGCAAGGCACGAGCAGCGCTGAGCCCGGCCGTGGCGGCGCCCGCGATCACAACACGTCGCATGGTCAGATCCTGTTCTGTTCGATCAGCCGCCGCGCGATCAGGAGCTGCTGGATCTCGTTCGTGCCCTCACCCAGGATCAGCAACGGGGCGTCGCGGTAAAGCCGTTCGACGATGTACTCCTGCGAGTAGCCGTACCCGCCGTGGATCCGCATCGCCTCCAGTACCGACTTCTGAGCGGCCTCGGTCGCGAAGAACTTCGCCATCCCTGCCTCCAGGTCGGCTCGCTCGCCGCGTGCCTTCTTCCGGGCCGCGTCGAGCACCATCAGCTCGGCCGCGCGCAGCTCGGTGCCCATCTGCGCGATCTTGAGCTGGATGGCCTGGTGCGAGCTGATTTGCTTGCCGAACGCCTCCCGCTGCTGGGCGTATTTCACTGCGGTCTCGAACGCGCAGGTCGCGACGCCGAGGGCACGTGCTGCGACGTTCACGCGGCCCAGTTCGACCGCCGCCATGAAGTACTTGAAGCCCTGGCCGATACCGTCCGCACCGCCGAGCACGGAGGCAGCCGGGGTGCGGAAGTCCTCGAAGACCAGCTCGGTCGACTCGACGCCCTTGTAGCCGAGTTTCTTCAGCTGCGGCGGGACGGTCAGACCGGGCTGGTGCGCGACGCCGGGCTCCTTCTCGATGATGAACGCCGTCATGCCGCGGTGGCGGGGCTCGGCGTCCGGGTCGGTGACCGCTAGTAACATGACCATTCCTGCTCGTAAACCGTTGGTGGACCACATCTTTTGACCGTCCACAATGTACTCGTTGCCGTCGCGGAACGCCCGGGTACGGATCGCCTGCACGTCGGAGCCCGCATGTGCCTCGGTCATTGAGTACGCCGAGCGCAGCTCCCCGGTCGCCATCCGCGGCAGGAACTTAGCCTTCTGCTCTTCAGTGCCGAAGTTCTCGATCATCCACGCCGCCATGAAATGCGTGTTGATCACCCCGGACAACGAGATCCAGCCTCGCGACAGCTCCTTGACCACGAGCGCGTAGGTGACGAAGTCCAGCCCGAGGCCACCGTAGGACTCGGGAATGGTGATCCCGAACAACCCCATCTCGCGTAGCGTCTCGACCATCGTCTCCGGGAACTCGTCGCCGTGGTCCAGCCGTGACGCGTTCGGCAGCACGTCCCGGTCGACGAACTCCCGGACCAGCGCCAGGATGTCCCGCTGTTCGGTGGTCAGGTCGGTCATGCTCGGCCCTCTCGTTTCGGTGTGGCGCGGACGAGGGCGCAGTAGACCTCGCCGTCGCGGACGTCGACCCGGTAGGTGGGCACGCGTCCACGAAGGACACGGCCGACGCTCTCCCCCGTGTCGACGCGGAATTCGTAGGCGTGCCAAGGGCATTGGATGATCATGCCGTCCTCGCCGTACACGTACTGGTCCGGCGCCGACGGCAGCATCGTCCCGGTGACGTACCCGGAGCACATGGGCCCGCCCTGGTGCGGGCACCGGTCGCCGATGGCGAACACCCCGGCTTCGGTGCGGATGACGCCGACCGTGCGGCCGGCCACCTCAACCTTGTGCACCTTTCGCAGCGGAAGATCCGCCAGCCGTCCGATGTGGTACTCGGTCATCGGGCACCCACTTCGGCGCCGACGAGAGCCGCGCCGTTCGCCATGAGCCCCCGCACCCAGTCTTCGTCGAGCACGCCCTGGATCTCCGCCGGGGTGTCCCCGCCGAACGGCGCGTGCGAGCCGAACACGAGCCGCCGGCGATGGGCGTCCGTCAGGCCAGGTTCCCATTCGCTGCGGGCGGCGGCCTCGGCGATCGGGTAGGTCGTGAACCACATGTTCGTCGCGACGCGCTCACTCGGTGGGCTCGTCACCCACGGCACGTCGTGTCGGAACGTGCGCCACTCCCGGTCGATCCGCCACAGCAGCGACGGCAGCCAGGTGAAGCCGAAACCGCTGAAAAGCACCTGCAGCTCGGGGAAACGAGCGAACGCTCCCTCGAAGGTCAGGCTCGCGATACTCGACTCCGCGAGATGCGGCATCAGCGTCAGCCGGGCGAATGCGCTGCCGTGCGCGCCACCGGAAAGTGCTGCGGCGCCGAGGTAGTTGCCCTCGACCCCGGAGTAGTGGATCACGAGCGGAAGCCCGGCTTCGGTGCAGGCGGCGTAAATCGGGTCCCAGGTGCGAGAACCGAGTGTCTCAGGCACGAGCGGCAGCGCTACCCCGCCGGCTTTGCCGTTCGCCGCGCTGCGCCGGATCTCGGTGGCCGACCACTGCGCGTCATGCGGGCTGACCACGACCACGGGCCGGCTCGTTCCGGAGGCCCAATGGTCCTCGCCGTAGGAGTTGAGCGCGGCCAGGAAGGTCCTGGCGGCGACGCGATCCGCCCAGCCGTTTACCGCCAGACCCTGATGGGGCAACACCAGAGCGAACTCGTCCCCGGAGGGCACATACGGTTCCGGCTCGTCGTGCCGGAACTGTTCGGCCACCCGGACATGGTTCAGCCCGAGGTTCACCGAGGAGAGCCATTCGTCGCGCTCGAAATGTCTCCGCCAGTCGTGCGTCATATACGGGAACAGGTCCGTGTAGCGGTGGACCGCCGCGTGGCGATCACAGTCGACGATCATGCGGCGGTTCCCTTGACAGAGCGGAGGATCTTGGCGCCGAAGGTGGCGACGGCGTTCTGGTAGCACACCCGGTCTCGCATGTCCGCCGGGATCCGTTTGAGGATGAAACCCGGATCGTCGGTGTCGTAGTGCGGGTAGTCCGAGCTGAACAGCAGCATCTCGCCGATATGCGGGATCGTGAACAGCGACCTCAGCTCGGTGGCCGTCTCCGGCTCGTCGAGCGGCTGGGTGGTGAACGTGAAGTGCTCCGCCACGTATTCGCTGGGGCGTCTGCGCACCAGCGGCGCCGCGCTCGGATCCCGTTCCCACAGGTGGTCCATCCGGGCCAGCAGGCTGGACAGCCAGCTGAACCCCCATTCGACCATGACGATCCGCAGCGTGGGAAACCGTTCCAGCGCACCGCCGGCGATCATGTCGACCACGTTTGCGGCGCCGACCTGGGTGAGCACCGCGTGGCGTTCCCCGTAGGAACGCGGCACTCCACCCGCGACCGTCTGAGACGTGACGTAGCACCCCTCACTGCCGCTCTGGTGCAGCACTATCGGCAGTTCCAGCTCGCAGGCCGCCTCGTAGACGGGGTCGAACCAGCGCGAGCCCAGCATTTGCTCGCGCAGGAGCAGCTGGATGCCGACGACGCCCGTCTCCCGTCCGCGTCGGCGGATCTCGTCCGCCGCCGCGTACGGGTCGTGGGGCGCGATGGTGATTGCTAGGGCGTACCGGTCGTCGTGCGCGACCCAGGTGTCGAGGAAGTACGCGTTCGCCGCCGAGCAGAAGGCCGCGGCCGCCTCCGCGTCGCCCCAGGCCGTCACGCCGTACGGCTCCTGGGGGAGCAGTAGGGCAGTGGCGATGCCGTAGGGCGCGATGTGGTGGGTGAGCGTGAACTCCCGGTCGGAGCCCGCTGGGCCGCCGGATTCGGGCAGTGCGTCGATCCGGTACGTGCGGTTGGGGTGGTTGTACCGATCGCGGGCGCGGGCGTAGGTCCGGATCCCGCGGGTCTCGAACCGCCTGCGAGCGGACGGCGACAGGTACGGCAGCACGTCGCCGACGTTCTTGATGAGCGGGTGGACGTCGCAGTCGACGATCGGCGGGTTCGTGCCCGGTTCCTGGGCCACGGCAGTCATCTCGGTTCTCCCAGCTCTGGCGGTCCCGGATATTTATACGTATAGTACGGACCAATTCGACGAAGGGGCAAGAGGCAGTGATGACAACGGAGCACGCGATCGACGCATCGCGGCTGCTCGCCGGGCGCACGCGGGCCGTCGTCCTGGCGGCGATGTGGCCGCAACAGCCGGACGGTCTCCTCGCCGCGGTCATCGAGGCGGCCCGAGCTGCCGACATCGGGTTGACGGTGCTTTTCGCCGATCTGACCGGTTCGCTCGCCTTTCTCGACGAAGCCGCCGAGCACGACGTGCTCGAAGGCCGCCTGCAGCTGGTGTCGGTGGCCGGAGCGATCCCGAAACGCTGGAGCCCGCATATCGACTACCTGCCCCAGTCGCTGTGGGATGTCGATCGGCTCATCGGCACCGGAGAGATCCCGGTCGACATCCTCCTCGCCCGGGTTGTGGCCACCGCGAAACCGGAGCACGTCGCGCTCGGCGGCATGGTCGGGTACACGCCGGCCGCGCTTCGCACCGGGTGCACGGTCGGGCTGGAAGTGGTTCCAGGGCACACGTTCGCCGGGCCCGAACCGGTTCCGCTCGACCGGGCGGACGCGGTCGTGCACGGTCCGGCGAGCACACACCGTCGCACGATCCGGTTCAGCGCCGAGCAGGAGGCGATCGGGCACGCGGTCGCAGGCCTCGTCCCGGACGGGGCGACGGTCCAGCTGGGACTGGGCGCCGTGCCGGAGGCGGTCATCCCGCACCTGCGGACGAAGCGGGACCTCGGCGTGCATTCGGGCATCCTGTCCGCGGGTATCCGCGAGCTCATCGCGGCCGGAGTCGTGACCGGCCGCCGGAAAACGGCGGAGCCGGGATGGCACGTGGCCACCGGCGTCCTCGACTGGCCTGCGCACCAGTGCCCCGGTCTCGCCCTCCAGCCAGTCGCCCAGACGCACGCGCCGGACCGGCTGCTCGCACAGGAACGGCTGTGGGCGGTCAACTCCGCGTTCGAGATCGACCTGGCCGGGCAGGCGAACGCCGAGTTCACCGATGGGGTGCGGGTGGCCTCCGGCGGCGGGCAGGCCGATTTCGTCCGGGCCGCGCACGCGAGCCCGGGCGGCGCCGCCGTGCTTGCCCTGCCCGCACGCACCCGGCAAGGACGGAGTCGCATCGTCGCCTGCCTGCCCGCCCCGCACATCCCGACCTCACCGGGCGCTGAGATCGACGTCGTGGTGACCGAACATGGCACGGCCTGGCTCCGCGGCCGGACGGCACGCGAGAAGGCGGCCGCGCTGATCGCCGTGGCCCATCCGGCCGACCGCCCCGCACTGTCAGCAGCTGTTGCCCACCCGCTCCCGGAACGGAACCATTGCAGTTCATGAGCATAAATCGACCTGAATGGCAAACCATCGCCGTCACCGCACGGGACGGGATCACCGAGCTCCGGGTCCACACCGGCGGCGGGCCGCTCGTGTGGAGCGCGACCGCCCATCGCGAACTGACCGAGGCATTCGCCTGGGTGGGCGCCGACCACGGCACGAAGGTCGTGCTGATCACCGGCACCGGCGATCGGTACTGCACTGAGCTGGACGTCACCAGTTTCACCGGGGTCGGCTGGGACCGAATCTGGTGGGAGGGCCGCCGGATGCTCAAGAACCTCGACGATATCGAGGTCCCGGTCATCAGCGCGGTGCACGGGCCGGTGACCATCCACTCGGAAATCCCCGTGATGGCCGACATCGTGCTCGCGAGCACCACTGCGGAGTTCGCGGACCGGGCGCATTTCGCCAGCCGTGACACCGTTCCCGGCGACGGCGTGAACCTCGTGTGGGGCGAGCTACTCGGGCCGACCCGCGCGAAGTACTGGCTGCTCACCGGTGCCACGATCGGCGCGGAGGAGGGGCGGCGCATCGGGTTCGTCAATGAGGTGCTTGCGGCGGACGAGCTGCTGCCGCGCGCCTGGGAGCTGGCGCGGGAGCTGGCCGCACGCGAACTGGCCGTGCTGCGGTACGCGAAAGCGGCCGCGAGCATCGGGTTCCGCCGGAACTTCGGCGAAGGCCTCAGCCACGGGCTTGGGGTCGAAGGCTGCGCCCACTGGCATCTCGGCGGGCTCAAGGCCGGGCAGGTTTCGCACGAGAAAGAAGCAGGGACATGACGGACATCAACCACGTCGGCGTCACCGTCGGCGATATCGACGCGGCGGTGCGGTGGTACACCTCGGTGCTCGGCCTTGAGCTCCTGGCCGGGCCGATGCACTGCGACACCACGACGACCGGCGCCGGGCGACGTGCCGATGTGTTCGGAACCCGTTGGGGTGCGATGAAACTCGCCCACCTGGGCACCTCGAACGGCGGCGGCGTCGAGCTGTTCCAGTTCATCGATCCGCCGGTGCGCGAGCCCGACGACAATTTCGCCTACTGGCGGATCGGCCCGCACCACATCGCGTTGACCGTGCCCGACTTCGACGGCACGATCGAGCGCATCGTGTCCTCGGGCGGGAAGCAGCGGACCGCGGTACATGATGTCCACAGTGGATCATTGGTGTGCTACTGCGAGGACCCCTGGGGCAACATCGTCGAGATCGTGAGCACGAGCTACCGGGCGCTGTCGACCGCGACCACGAAGTGAACAGGAGAGCCTGGATGAGCAGGGATGAATTCGAGGACGGCTGGCTCGAACTGGACGGCCTGAAGATCCACTACACGGAGTGGGGTTCGCCGTCCGCGCCGCCGGTGCTGATGTTGCACGGGCTCAATGTGCAGTGTCATACCTGGGATCCGGTAGCGCGTGTGCTCGCCCGCGACTACCGCGTCGTCTGCATGGACATGCGCGGCCACGGGGACAGCGACTGGTCTCGCGCGGGCTACCGCGTGCACTCGATGGCGCGCGACGTGCACGGTCTGATCGACGCGCTCGCGCTGGCACCGGTGCGCCTGGTCGGTCACTCCGCGGGCGTGCGGGTCGCGATCGCGGTCGCCGGGGAGAAGCCGGAAACAGTGCGCAGTCTCGCGCTGTCGGATGCCGGGCCGGCGAACTCGAAGTCTGGTGCGATCGCGATGCGCGATTTCATCACCGCCACGACCAACCTCCGGGGTTTCCGCAGCGAGGACGAGGCACGGGAGTTCTACCTCGGCTGGCATCCCGAGTGGCAGCCGGAGTTCATCGATCTGCACGTCCGGTACCAGCTGCGGCGCAACTGGGCGGGCAAGCTCGTGCCCAAGGCCGACCCGGACATCCAGTGGATCACCGGATCGGCGAGCCTGCCCGACGTCGCCTACCTGTGGCAGATGTCGGCGAAGCTCACCATGCCGACGCTGCTGATGGTCGGCAAGCGCAGCAACGTTCTCGACGAAGAAGTCGTCGAGAAGATGCTGGCGACCATGCCGAACGCGGACGCCTGCTGGTTCGACACCGGCCACTACGTGCCACGCGAACGTCCGGACGAGTTCACCGAAGTACTGCGGAATTTCCTGCGGGAGGAGGCATGAGTGACGGCCGCCGCGAGTACGCGCGGATGCGCAGCCTGCTCGAAGTGCCCATCCTGACCGAGAAGTACTGGTCGAAGGTGCCCACCGTCGCGGCCGACGGCATCCTCATCGACCTGGAGGATTCGGCGACACCGAACACCAAGGAACTGGTCCGCGAGCGCATCGTCGAGGCGCTCGCCGAGCCGGAGTACTTCGGCGGCCGGACGATCATCGTGCGGGTCAATAACCTGGCGACGCCGTGGGGCCGCGACGACCTCGCCGCGCTCGCGGATGCGCCCGGCGATTTCCTCGTCTGCTACCCGAAGATCGAGACCGCGGACGAGTTGACCGAGGCGCGCGGCCTGCTGGAGCGCTCGGGCAACCGGCACGGCCTGCACGTCATGATCGAGACCGCCCGGGCAATGATCGAACTGGACCGGATCGCGAGCGCCGACGGAGTGGCGGGCCTGCACTTCGGCTACGTCGACTACGCCGCCGATGTCGGCTCCCGCCCGTTCGCCGAGTCCGGCGACGACCTGTGGGCGCCGGCGAACCATTACGCACGAACGAAGATCGCGGTCGCTGCCGCGGCGTACGGGCTGTTCTGCACCGGCGGCACGCTCATCCCGGAGTACCGCGATCTCGCCAAGGTGCGCGCGTTCGTCCGCGGCTGGCGGGATCTGGGCTACACCGCGCTCATCGCGATCTCCCCGGCACACCTGGACATCGTCAACGAGGCGATGTCGCCAAGCCCGGACGAGATCGAGCACGCTCGCGAGGTCTGCCGCACCTACGAGACGGCGCTGGCCCAGAACGAGCCGGCGGCGGTGCTCGGCGGGAAGGTCATCACCAACCCCGACTACCGCGTGGCGGGACTGGTGCTGGCGCGGGCAGGAGTATCCTAGATGGACAGTGGACTGACCGCGCAGCTTGCCGGCCGGATCGGCGCCATCATTCGTGGCGACGTCACGGATGCCGCGATCGAGGCGGCGCGCAGCCGCCTTTTTCACGCGCTGGGCGTCTCCCTGCGCAGCAGCGCCCTTCCCCCGGCCGGCGTCGCGTGGCAAGCCGTGCAGCCCTCGGCCGGGCCGTGCACCGTCATCGCCCGGCGGGAGGGTGTCACCGCCGATGACGCAGCGTTCGTCAACGGCGTCATCGGGCACAGCAGCCTGCAGGAGGACTGCGGGCCGGGCGGGTTGCGGGACGGGAGTCACCCGGGCACGTACGTCATCCCGGCCGCCCTGGCCGCCGCCGAGCGAGCCGGTGCGAGCGGGCAGCGGTTCCTGCTCGCGCTAATCGCCGGGTACGAGGCGGTGGGCCGGATCGGGCTGGTCGCACCGCCGGAGATCGTGAGCCGCCGGTTCCGACCCCTCGCCGTGATGGGCCCGTTTGGCGCGGCTGCGGCCGCGGCGGCCGTCGAAGGCAGCACCGACGACCAGATCGGCGCCGCGCTCGACGTGGCGGCCATCATGGCCGGGGGCACGACGCAGGGCATCTTCGACGGAACTATGGAGCCATACGCGCAGGCGGGCATCGCGGCGCGCAACGGCCTGCTCGCCGCGCGACTGGGCCGGGCCGGGACCCACACTTCGCGTGCGAGTCTCGAAGGCGAGTTCGGGTTCTTCCAGACCTTCGGCGGTCTCGTGCCGCCGGCCGGTGATCTGGGTGAGCATTCGGATGACTACGCGATCACGCGCCTGGGCACCAAACCCTTCGCGGCGTGCCTGCAGAACCAGCTCACGATCGGGCTCATCGTCGCCGGGGTACCCGGCGGGCTGCCGACCGAGCGGATCGAGGGCGTCACCGTGCGCAGACCACGCAAGGGCACCCACGGTCTCGACAGCCCCGGGGTTTCCCGGGAGCCTCCCTTCGGCAACATGCTGTCCGCGCAGATGTCGGCACGGTTCACCGCGGCCGCCGCCGTGCTCGGCCAGGCCGTCGACGACCCGGCTTACTACGAGGCCGCGTTTGCCGACGAGGACGTCGTCGCCCTCGCCAAACGTGTGGACCTGGTTCCGGCCGAAGACGATTCGGTCACCGTCGAGATCCGGGTCACCGGAAGGCCACCGATCGTGCTTGCGCACGAAACCGGCATCGGTGAGCTGTTGTTCCCCTCTGCGACCGAGATCAGAGAGCGGTTTCTCCGGCGGGCCGAGCCCGTGCTCGGCAGCGAGACCGCGCGCGTCGCGCGGCTCATCGACAAGCTGGAAAGTCTTGCGGATCTCCGAGAACTGACCCTCGCGCTGCGCGCACCCAGCGCCTGAGCGCGGGTTCCCGGGCCGCGTGGCCATTGCGTCTCCGTTAATTTATGCGCATAATATGTATCAACAAGAACGTTAGGCCAGGAGGAACCAAGTGAGCACGAGTACCGGCGCACTGGCGGGACTGAAGGTCGTCGAATTCGCGCACGTGATCGCGGGCCCGCTCGCCGGCACCCTGCTCGCGGACCTCGGCGCGACCGTGGTGCACGTCGAGGACCCGGGCAACGGCGACCCGCAGCGCGGCGCCGGACCGGCCCGGGACGGGACACACCTGTGGTGGAAGGTCGCCGCACGCAACAAGCGCTCGGTCACGCTGAACCTGCGGACCGATCAAGGGCGCGCCGTCGCCCGCGAACTCGCCGAGTGGGCCGACGTCGTCATCACGAACTTCCGGGTGTCCACATTGGAGAAGTGGGGTCTCGACTACGCGTCTCTCAACGCGATCAACCCGCGGCTGATCGTCCTGCAGGTCACCGGGTTCGGCGCGACCTCGGCCAAACGCAACGACCCCGGGTTCGGCAAGGTCGGCGAGGCGATGAGCGGGGTCGTGCACCTGACGGGTTTTCCCGGCGGACCGCCCGTGCACACCGGGTTCTCGCACGGCGACTCGGTCACCGGGCTGATGGGTGCCTACGCGATCATGGCGGCGCTGTACCGGCGCGCCGCCGATCCCGGCTTCGCCGGCGAGTGGATCGACCTTGCCCTCTACGACGGGCTGTTCCGCCTCGTCGAATGGCAGGTCATCTTCCACGACCAGCTCGGCGAACCACCGATGCGCGTCGGTAACAAGCTGGCCGCGGCACCGGCAGCAGTGATCAACACCTACCAGACCAGCGACGGGCGCTGGCTGACCGTGACCTCCGGGACGCCGCGCAGCGTCTCCAAGGTCGCCGAACTGGTCGGGGAACCGCCCGAGGAGTACGCGACCCGTGCCGACCAGGCACGCAACGCCGACCGGCTGGACGGGCTGGTGCGCGACTGGATCGCCGAGCGGCCGCTGGCGGAATGCCTGCAGGTCATGCACAAGCTTGAGGTGGTCGCCTCGCCGATCTACACCGTCGAGGACATCCTCGCCGACGAGACCTTCCGCGAGCGGGAGAACGTCGTCACGGTCGAGGACCCCGATCTCGGCAAGGTGCGGATGCAGAACGTGGTGCCGCGGTTGACGAACCACGCCGGCTCGGTCTGGCGCACCGCGCCCGCGCTCGGCGAAGACAACGCTCTCGTCTACCGCGACTACCTGGGCAAGAGCGATGACGAACTCACGGCCCTACAGCAGGCCGGGCACATCTGAGGCCGGCCATCGGCACTGGAGGTTCGCATGACGTCATCCATCCGGCGATCGGGATCGGCATGCTGCATTCCGTCCTTCTACATGGCTTTCCTACGCGGGCACGTTCACCAAGACCAGCGGCACCGGTCGTCCACTGTCGCCTTCGGCGCCGCGCTTGTGGGCCTGGCCGCCACCCGTGCCGCTGAGCCCCGCCGGCTGCACACGGAGGTGTCCCGAACCGATGGTTTCCGATCCAATCCTTTCGTATAATTATGTGAGATCAATGCCCTGCTGGAGGCTCCAATGACGGTGTCCGAACCCCAGTCGGCCACAGGCGTTTCCAAGTATCACTGGCCGTTCGAGCGGAAGCGGGGCTGCCCGCTGGATCCGCCCCCGGCGCTGGCCGAGATCCGGGAGGCCGAGCCGGTTACACGCGTGACCCTGTGGAACGGCGAGCCGGCCTGGCTCGCGACCCGCTACCACGACGTCCGGGCGTTGCTCGGCGACGCGAAGCGGCTGAGTTCCGACACCTCGCGCGAAGGGTTCCCGCAGTCGAGCGAGACGGCGGTGGCCCAGCGCGGCGGGCAGAAGAACTTCGTGCGGATGGACCCGCCGAAGCACGACCGGCACCGGCTGATGCTGACGGCCGACTTCGCGGTCAAGCAGGTCCGCGCGCTCAAGCCGTTCATGGATTCCATGCTGGAGCAATGTTTCGCGGACATGGAGGCCTCGGCTAAACCGGTCGACCTCGTCAAAAAGCTCGCGCAACCCGTGCCAGCCAACGTGATCGTGAAGATCCTCGACCTGCCACCGGAGCTGAGCGACTTCTTCCTCGACCGGGTCAACCGCTGGATGAGCCTGGACAGCACGCCGGAGGAGTCGAGCGCCGCCGGCGCCGACGCGCTCGACTACTTCGACCGGCTCATCGAAGAACGCCGGGACGGGCGCGGCGAGGACTTGGTTTCGCGGCTGGTGCGCAACCACCTGCTGACCGGCGAGATCACCCGGCTGGAACTGCAGCACATGCTGCACCTGTTGCTGGTCGGCGGGTTCGACACGACCGCGAACATGATCGCTCTTGGCACACTCACCCTGCTCGAACACCCCGAGCAGCTGACCCGGATCCAGGAGGATCCCGAGCTGGTGCCGGGTGCTGTCGAGGAGCTGCTGCGCTACCTGTCGGTGGCGCATCACGTCGGGTTCCGCCTCGCCGTCGACGAGGTGGAGGTCGGCGGCCGGTGCATCCACGCCGGTGACGGGGTGGTCGCGCCGATCATGGCGGCGAACCGGGACCCGGCGGTGTTCGTCGAGCCCGACCGGTTCGACGTCCGCCGCGACGCCCGGGGGCATCTGGCGTTCGGGTACGGCGTGCACCAGTGCCTCGGGCAGGCACTCGCCCGCGTGGAGCTGCAGGCGGTCTTCAGTCGGCTGTTCCAGCGTTTTCCCGGTTTGCGGCTCGCCGTACCGGTCGAGGAGCTGCGGTTCAAGAACGCACTCATCTATGGGATCGAGGAACTCCCTGTCACCTGGTGACACCCCGCGACGAAGCGAAGGACGACGAAATGACAGGCACGCAGATCGAAGTTTTCCACGAGCGCTGCATGGGCGCCGGCAACTGCGCAGAGGTGGCCCCGGGCTACTTCGACCAGAGCGACGCCGACGGCACGGTCGTGCTGCGGCGCGACTCGTTCGACCCGGCCGACCGCGAGGTCGTGGACAGGGCGATCGAGATTTGTCCCGTGGCCGCGCTCGGCTACGCGGACAAGGCGCCCGGGCACTGAATGCCACCGGTACTGGCCCGGACAGCTCCGGTGCGAGAGCGCTCGCCGCACTGGCGCTCGCGGTACTGTCTTTCGCCCTGACCCAGGGCGCGGCGGTCCCGGCGCTCCCGCCCATCGCCACGCAGTTCGGCATCAGCCTCTCCGCGGCCACCTGGGCATTGTCGGGCAACCTCGCGGTCGCCGGCATCTGTCTGCCGCTGCTGGGCAGGCTCGGCGACATCCACGGCCGGCGGCCCGTGCTGCTGATCGCGCTCGCCCTCGTCGTGCTGGGCGGGATTTTGGCCGGAACCGTCGACGAGTTCGGCATTGTGCTGCTCGGCCGGGTGATCCAGGGCGCGGGCGGCGGGGTGTTCTCGCTGTGTTTCGGTCTCGCCCGCGAAGTCCTTCCGGCGCGAGAGCGGGCGCGTGGAGTGGGCATTCTCGCGGCCTGCACCGGAATCGGTGGTGCGCTCGGGCTTCCGGTCGGTGGGGCGCTCATCGACGCGTCGTCATACCGGTGGCTTTTCCTTACCACGGCAGTGCTTTCGGCAGTCGCCTTGCTCGGCGTGCTGGCCTGCCTGCCGCGCGCCGGCGCGCGGAGCCCGTCCCGGCTTGACCTTCCCGGGATGGCCGCGCTGACCGGCGTGGTGACGTTTTCGGTGCTGGCGCTGGGACGCGCCGGTGATTCCGGCTGGCGCGATCCTTTGACGCTGGGGTTGGCGGGCGCCGCGGTTGTGGCGCTGGCGGCACTGGCCTGGGCCGAGCATCGCGCTCCGGCCCCGTTCATCGACATCCGGACCGCCCGGCTCCTCCGGGTTGCACTGACGAACCTGGTCACTTTCCTGGTGGGTGCCGGGAACTTCGCGGTGATGGTGATCGTGACGGAGTACGCCCAGGCCGGTGGCACGGGTCTGGGCGTCTCGGCGACGCGCGCCGGCCTCCTGCTCGTCCCAGGCTCGCTGCTCATGGTCGGTGTGGGCGTCGTGTCGGGCCGGGTCACCCGGCGCCTCGGTCACGGGTTGTTCTTGCTCGGTGGCACGGCGACTACTACCGCCGGCCTGGCCTCGCTCACGGTGTGGCACTCGACCCAGCCGGAGGTCGCGCTGGGCGTCCTGGTGGCGTTCGCGGGCGTGGCCGCCGCACTGGCCGCGGTGAGCAACCTGATCATCGAAGCGGTGCCCGCGGCGCGGACCGGCGAAGCATCCGGCCTCAATGGACTGTTCCGGGTCGTCGGCGCGGCGACCGGGGCGCAGCTCGCCGTCGCGGCGCTGGCCGGTGCAGGCGGCAGCGGGTTCGTCACCGCGCCCGAGATCACCCGCACGTTCGGCCTGTTCACGATCCTGACCATGCCTGCGGTGGCCGTCGCGGTGTGGCTGGTACGCCGTACCGCCGCGCGCCGGATGGATCCACTGGACGGCAATATTACGGGATTGTAACGGGCCCTGGACTTGCTCGCCCGGCGGGCCAATTATTGCGCATAGTATGGATAAATACGTTCGTCCGCGCACTCGCTGGAAGAACGGGCTCCCTCCGACATCAGATGGTCTGCCGCGGTTACCCGCTAGCCACCGAGAAGAGAGGTCGATGTGAAAACAGGAACTGTCCGAGGTTCGGGGGGACCGAAAGCGCGGCTGCGCTGGGCCGCCGCTGCCGTGGCCGCCTGCGCTGTTCTCGCGGCGTGCGCCGGCCCCGCCGACCAGGCGAGCTCCGGAGGCACCCCCGCGGATGCGGCGGCGGCCAAGCAGGTCGTCGACAAGTACACCGCCGCGCCCGCGACCATCACGCAGACGACCGGGCTCACCGGGCCCGTACCCACGGGCAAGAAGATCGTCTTCGCCAACAGCGGGCTGCCAGCCACCCAACTGATCGCGGGCGGGGTGCAGGAAGCGGCGGCGGCACTCGGCTACGGCTATCAGAGCGTTTCCTACGACAGCGGCAATCCCGCGACGCTGCAGGCTGCCTTACGCACGGCGCTCGCGAGCAAACCCGACGCGGTCATCATCGCTGGCAACGCGCCCGCGACGTTCGGCGAAGCAACGCTGCAGGCCTACCGCGACGCGGGTGTCCCGCTCGTCGTCGGTTCGGTCTGCCCGAACGACGCCAAGGCGCCGGTCGTGGCAGGCGCGGCAGGGTGCGAGCTGGAGGAGGCCACCGGCCGGGCGTTCGCCGACTGGTTCATCGCCGACTCCGGGGGCAAGGGCAAGGCGCTGTTCACCAACGTGAAAGCCATCCCGTCGCTGGCTGCGTTCGTCAACGCCTTCTCGGCCGAGTCGTCCGCGAAATGCGCCGAGTGCAAGGTAGACATCCTCGAGGCGACACTCAACCAGGTGTCGGAGAACCAGATCGTGCAGAGTGCGGTGAACAAGCTGCGGACCGATCCCTCCTACAACTACCTGTTTTTCGACAACGCACAGTGGTCCAAGGGAATCCTGCCCGCGCTCAAGGCCGCGGGGCGCCAGGACGTGAAGGTCGGCGGGCGGTCGCTGGACGAGGGCGCGCTCAATGCGCTGCATGACGGCACCGAGTCCGCGTGGACCGCCTTGGCGTACAACGTGATCGGCTACGGCAACATGGACGCCGCGCTACGCGCGATCGCCAAGGAGCCGCCGGCGGTCGTGGTCCCGCCGTTCCAGATCGTGACGCCGCAGAACGCCAAGGACATCACCGCGCCGTACCGGTACCCGACCGACGCTCTGAAGCAGTACCTGCAGCTCTGGAAGGTCGGCTGAACGTGGGCCCGCGGGTGAGCGACACCGACGTCGCACCGGCACTGCACATCGACGGCGTGGCCAAGTCCTTCCACGGCAGGACCGTGCTGCACCCGTTCGAGCTGCGGATCGCACCAGGCGAGATCCACGCGCTGCTCGGCCAGAACGGTTCGGGCAAGTCGACGCTGATCAAGATGCTGTCCGGGTTCCACCAGCCCGATTCCGGCGGAACCGTGCTGGTGGCCGGGCAGCCGTTGCCGCCCGGCTCGGCCGAGTCCGCCCACCGGCTCGGGCTCCGGTTCGTCCATCAGGATCTGGGCCTCGTCGACGCCAGCTCCATTGTGGACAACCTGCTGTTCGGGCACGGCTTCCCCACCCGGTTCGGGACCGTGCGGGCGGCCGCGGCCAGGCGGCGGTGTGCCGCGGCGCTGCACGCGGTCGGGCTCGATCTCGACCCGGGCGTGCCCGTCGCGGCGCTGACCCCGGCCCAGCGCACGGGTGTCGCCGTGGCCCGGGCGATGTTCGCGAGCGACGAGCGTGCCCGCGTGCTCGTCCTGGACGAGCCCACGGCGACGTTGCCCGCGGAAGAGGTAGACCACCTGCATGAGACGTTGCGGCGAGCGGCCGCGCAGGGGGTCGCGATCCTTTACGTCACACACTTTCTCGACGAGGTGTACCGGCTCGCGGACGCGGTCAGCGTGCTGCGCGACGGGTATCTCGTCACGACCTCGGCGGTCGAGGAGATCGAACGGCCAAAGCTGGTGCACCACCTGGTCGGCGGCGAACTCGAAGGTGTGCGCCGGGAAGCCCGCCGGCCGGCGCCCGGCCACGACGCATCCTTCGTGGTCCGCGACCTGCGCGCCGGCCGTATCCGCGGGGTGGACCTCGGCGCCGCGAGCGGCGAGATCCTCGGTGTGTACGGGTTGACCGGCTCCGGCCGGGAGTCCCTGCTGGCGGCCGTTTTCGGTGCCACCACGAGGGAATCGGGGCAGGTTCTGCTGGCGGGCCGGGAGGTCCGGCCATCGCCGGGCGACTCGATCGCCGCCGGGATCGGCTACCTGCCACCGGACCGGAAGGTCAGCGGCGGCTGCCTGGCCCTGCCCGCCGCGGAGAACCTGACGCTCCCGAGTCTGCGGTCGTTCTGGGCCCGCGGGTGGCTGTCCAAGCGCGGCGAGTCAGCCGAGGTGCGCGACTGGTTCGGGCGGCTGCAGATCCGGCCGGGTGACGGTATCCGGCTGCCGCTGAGCAGTTTCAGCGGTGGGAACCAGCAGAAGGTACTGCTCGGCAAGTGGCTCCGGCTCGAACCGAAGGTGCTGTTGCTGGACGAACCCACCCAGGGTGTCGACGTGGGCGCGAAAGCCGAGCTGCACCGGCAGATCCTGAAGGCGGCCGCGTCCGGTGCGGTCGTCGTCGTCAGCTCGACCGACGTCGAGGAGCTGGCGACGCTGTGCGACCGGGTGCTGGTGATGCGCGACGGGCTGGTCGCCGAGGATCTGTGCGGCGACGACGTCACCGAACGAGCGATCAACCGCAGCTCCCACCAAGCCGCGACTTCGAGTGCAGGGAGGGAAAGATGACCAGCAGGGGATTCACGCTCGGCTTCGACCGGTTCAGCGGCCTCTATCTGTGGGCCCTGCTCATTGCCGTGTTCTCGCTGGCGGCTCCGGCGACGTTCCCGACGATGTCGACGGTGCACCTGCTCGCCTCGACCCAGGCCGTCGCGGGCGTCATCGCGCTCGGGCTGCTGGTCGCGATGGCCGCCGGCCAGTTCGACGTGTCCGTCGGGGCGACCGCGAACCTGGCCGGCATCATCGCGGTCATCGTGCAGCTCAAGGGGATCATGGGCGCCGTGCCCGCGACGCTGCTCGGGATCGCCGCCGGGATCGCCGTCGGCTTCGTCAACGGCTTCATCGTGGTGAAGCTGAAGGTGAACTCTTTCGTCGGCACGCTCGGTATGGGCTCGGTCCTCGCGGCGCTTCTCGTCGTCGTCACCGGCAACGAGGAGCCGTTGCCCGTCGACTCCGCGTTCTTCAACGGCATGACACAGAACGACGTCTTCGGTTTCCAGTACGTGGTCGTCTACCTGATCATCCTGGCCCTCGTGCTGTGGTGGGTGCTGGAGAAGACCCCGGCCGGCCGCTACATCTACGCCACCGGAAGCAATCCCGAGGCGGCCCGGCTGTCAGGCGTCGCGGTCGACAAATGGTCCTGGATCGCGCTCACCGCCTCCGGCGGGATCTGCGGTCTCGGCGGTGTGCTGTTCGTGTCGCTGACCGGGCCGTCGCTCGGCTTCGGCAACTCGCTGCTGCTGCCGGCGTTCGCCGCGGTGTTCCTCGGATCCACCCAGCTGACGCCGGGCAAGCGCAACGTGTGGGGCACCTTGCTGGCGATCTTCGTGATCGCGACCGGCGTCCAGGGCCTGCAGTTGGTGTCCGGGGCGCAGTGGGTCTCCGCGCTGTTCAACGGGCTCGCCCTGATCGCGGCCGTTGCGCTGGCCGCCCGCGAGCGCCGCGCGCTGCCCGGCCGGGCTGCCCGGCGCCTCTCCCGTGTCCGGGAGACACCCCCGAAGCCGGCCGAACCGGTCGCGATGGCACGAAAGGACTGAGCATGGCTCTCGAAGTTCCGGAAATCGTCCGAGATGGCCGCCTGCGCGACCGCACGGTCATCGTCACCGGCGGTGGTTCGAGCGGGGACATGGCGGGCACCGGTGCGGCCATCTGCGTGTTGTTCGCGGTCAAGGGCGCCAACGTGGTGATCCTCGACCGCGACCAGGACCGGGCGGCGCACACCCTCGCGGCGGTCGAGGCCGAGGGAGCCAAGGCGACCGTCGTCGTCGCCGACATCACCGACGGTGCGCAGTGCCGGGCCGCTGCCGAGCAGACGCAGCGTACCTACGGCGGTGTCGATGTGCTCGTGAACAACGCCGCCATCGCGCCGCCCGAGCAGGACGCGGACGAGGCGCTGTGGGACGCGATCGTGACGCTGAACCTGAAGGCCGCCAAGCTCATGTCCGACGCGGTGCTGCCCCCCATGCGGCAGCGGGGTCGCGGGTCCATTGTGAACATCAGCTCGATCGCGGCATACGAGGCGGGTGGTGGCCAGGCGTACTCCGCGGCCAAAGCCGGGCTGGACGGCCTGGGCCGTGCGATGGCGTTTCACGAGGGGCCGCACGGGATCCGGGTCAACAACGTCGCACCCGGCCACGTCGCGATCCCGATGGGGCTGGGTTTTCGCGGCTGGGACAACGATCTCGCGGCGGGCCGGGCCACCCGGATCCGGCGCGCGCGAGCGACGATGCTCGGCACCGAGGGAACCGGATGGGATGTCGCCTATGCGGCCTTGTTTTTCGCCAGCGACGAGTCCCGCTACGTGACGGCGACCAGCCTGCCCGTCGACGGCGGCACCACCGCGGTGTTCCCCATCATGATGTGGTCCCAGCTAGCGAACATAGAAGACGCCGGGTAGCCGCCGTCAGGACCAGGTGATGCGGGTAGCGGGGAAGCTCGGCGCGGTGTCCCGGATCTTGCCGAGGTAGTAGTTCATGTGTGCGCGCATGAGGTCCTCGGCACGGTCCGCGTCACCGGCGAGGATCGCCTCCCCGATCTCGCGGTGCTCCAGCCGGATGCTCGGGTCGGTCGTCACCCGGGCGACCCCACCGCCCACGATCGGCCCGGTGTATAGCTCCTTCAGCGCGGTCGCCACCAGGTCCAGCACGCGGTTGCCGGACATGGTCGAGATAACGTAATGGAACTCGTTCGCCGCTTCGATGTAGTTGTGGTCGCCGTCCGCGACCGCTTCCTCCGCGGCCAGCGCGGCCTCGAGTCGGGCAGAACGGTCCGGAGACAGGTTCTCGGCTGCCAGCCTGGCCACGTGCGGCTCGATGAACAGCCGCGTGTGCGCCAGTTCTTCGATCGTCGCGCCGCGCAGGCTGAGATACAGCGACAGGGTACGGGCGACGTACCGCGGGTCGACGGCCACGATCACTGGTCCGCCCTTCGGGCCGGTCACCAGGCTGATGAGCCCATGCACCTCCAGCAACCGCAGCGCCTCGCGCACCGAACCCCGCCCCACGCCGAAGTATTCGGACATGACGGCCTCATTCGGCAGGCGGTCGCCGGGGCCGAGCCCACGCTCGATGATGTCATTGACCAGTGCGCTCGCAATGCGCTCGGATACCTTGGAGCCACGCGAGAGGGCGCCGGCCGAAAACGCGAGCTCGGCCAATGGCGGCGCCGGCGTCTCGGGCGCGGCGGGCTTCCGGCCCTTTCCCCCGCCAGCGCGCTGGTCCATGGTTTTCTTAGCCATGAATAGCATGGTACCGAAGACCGATCCTGTATTGGCGGCACGGACAGGAGATCCCTGTCGCTATCTAATTATGCGGATAGTAGCTATAGTTGAGCCGTCGTCGAGGAGGTTTGACCGTGAGTGAACTGACCGGGAAGGTTGCCATCGTCACCGGCGCCGCCCAGGGGCTCGGGGTGGGGATCGCCCATGCGCTGCGCGCGGCGGGTGCGCGCCTGGCCCTCGTCGATATCAATGGCGACGGCCTAGCCGCGGCAGCGGAAGAGGCCGCCGGGAGGGAACCGGGAAGCGTCGAGCAGTTCGTCACCGACCTCGCGGACGCCGATCAAGTGCACCGTCTCCCGGAGCGGGTGATCGAGCGGTTCGGCGCACTGGACATTCTCGTCAACAACGCCGGTGTACGGTCGATCTCGCCGTTTCTCGTCCAGTCGCCGGCCCAGTGGCGGGCCACACTCGACGTCAACCTGACCGCGCCGTACCTGCTCTGCCAGGCCGCGATCCCGCACATGATCGAGCGCGGCGGCGGCAAGATCGTCAACATCACCTCGACCGCGGCCACCCTGGGGTTCAAGAACCGTTCGGCCTACAACGTGTCCAAGGCTGGGCTGACGATGCTGACCAAGTCGATCGCGCTGGAACTGGCCGGATCCGGCATCAACTGCAATGCTGTTGCGCCCGGTGTGGTGCGAACCCCGTTGAACAGCAGCTACTTCGACGACGCGGAGTTCACCCGGGTCATCGTCGAGAACACGCCGGCGGAGACCTGGGGAAGTCCCGCCGATATCGGCTCGGCGGTGCGGTTCCTGTGCGGGCCCGCCGCGGATTTCGTCAACGGTGCGGAACTGCTCGTGGACGGCGGCTGGTGCACCGGCAAGGGGTATTGAGAGTTTCAATGATCGTGTCAAGCCGCGTTGGCCCGGATTGGCGGTGTGATCTGGAATGCGCGGCCGTCGTGCAGCAGTGCCCAGATGACGTCAACCAGGCGGCGTGCCAGCGCGATCAACGCCTGGGCGTGCAGTTTCCCTTCGCGGCGTTTGTGCTGGTAGAAGGCACGGGAGGGGCTGTCGGGTCGATTGATGCTCGAAAAGGCGGCCAGGTAGAACACCCGCCGCAGGCCGCGGTGGTAACGCTTAGGGCGGTGCAGGTTGCCGCGGATGCGCCCGGAGTCGCGCGGTACCGGTGCGAGCCCGGCGTAGGCGGCCAGGCGGTAGACCAGCGGTTGCCCGGTGGCCAGCAGCAGCGTGATCAGCAGGCCGGCGGCGCCGGAGGTCATGTCCACCGCGCGAGGCCGCGATCGAGGCGTTGATCGCCCGCGCCCCGAGTCGGCCACGCCCAAGAAGCCACCCAACGGCAAGGAGTCATAGCCACACCCGCCGTCCTGGGCATCCGGGACATCCAACCCCGGACAACACCAACCGCATGGAGGAATCATGACCGTGCACGAGGCGGCCCTCGGCCGCTATTTCGAGGATTTCGTCATCGACGACATCTACCAGCATCCGTTCGGCCGCACGATCGGTGAAGCAGACTGTAGCTGGTTCACGCTGCTGACGTGCAACACCAACCAGAACCACTTCAACGCGCACCTGGCCCGCCAGAACCCGGTGTCGGGCGGGCGGATCATCGTCAACTCCGGGCTGACCATCGCGGTCGTGCTGGGGCTGAGTGTGCTCGACATGAGCCAGAACGCCGTCGCGAACCTCGGGATCGACGACCTGAAGCTGACACATCCCGTGTACGTCGGCGACACGCTCTACGCCGAGAGTATCTGCACCGGGCTGCGGCCGAGCGCTTCGCGCCCGGGGTTCGGCATCGTGTCGATGCGCACGCGGGGGCTCAACCAGGACGGCGACGAGATCATGTCCTGGAACCGTGCGGCGCTCCTGCCCAGCCGGGAAAGTGGTGTCGGGCAAGGCTACTTCCCTGTCGCCAAGGTCGGTCCGCTCTCTCGTTCCCGGTGACGCCGTTGACCACCATGTGAACGCATGTAAGAATCGATCCAACCGATCCATCCGCATAATTTGCTAACCACAAAGGAGTGAGCAATGGGCGGACGCGTTGCCGGCAAGGTCGCAGTCATCACCGGCGCGGCGCGAGGGCAGGGGCGAAGCCACGCGGTCCGGCTCGCCGAGGAGGGTGCGGACATCATCGCCCTCGACGCCTGCACGAACTTCCCGACCGTCACCTACGACATGGCCACCGAGGCAGATCTCGAGCAGACCAGGAAAGAAGTCGAGGCTCTGGACCGGCGCATCGTCACCGCCAAAGTCGACGTCCGCGACGCGGCCAGCCTGAAGTCCGCGGTCGATGCGGGGGTCGCCCAGCTGGGCAGGCTCGACGTCGTCGTCGCGAACGCCGGTGTCGGTACCTGGCAGAACTGGAACGAAACCACCCCCGAGGTCTGGCAGGAGACGCTCGACATCAACCTCACCGGTGTCTGGAACACGATGGTCGCCGGCGCGCCACACCTAATCGACGCAGGCGGCGGATCGATCATCTGCACCAGCTCGACAGCGGGCCTGAAAGGCACCCCGTGGCTCGGACCCTATGTCGCGGCGAAGCACGGCGTCGTGGGCATCGTGAACATGATGGCCAACGAGCTGGCGAAACACAGTGTCCGCGTGAACTCCGTGCATCCCAGCGGGGTGAACACCCCGTTCGTCACCGCAGGCATGGGCGACATGGACTACCTGATCGGGCGCGATCCCGACCTCGGCCCGCTGTTCGTCAACTCCCTGCCAGTCGAACTGCTCGAACCCCGTGACATCAGCAACGCGGTCCTGTTCCTCGCCTCCGACGAGGCCAAGTACGTGACGGGACTGCAGCTCAAAGTCGACGCCGGTAACTGCAACCGCTGACAACAACGAGGAGCGGTATGAGTGTCGTGAAGGCCGTTGAGATTCCCGTAGGCCACTTCGGCGAGCTATCGATCGGCGGCGGTTGGGTCACGCCCGCGACGAGTGAGACCTTCGACGTCGTGAATCCCGCGACGGAAGAGGTGATCGCCCGGGTCGCCACACCGTCCACTAAGGACGCGGATCGCGCCGTGGACGCCGCCCGGCGAGCCTTCGATGAGGGGCCGTGGCCGTGGTTGACCCCGGGCGAGCGGGCCGAGGCGGTCGTGCGCCTGTGCGATGCGTTCGAGCGCCGGCTGAGCGAGCTGAATCTCGCCTGGGCGCTCGAATCGGGCGCGCCGCTGGCGCATGGTGAGCTGATGAACGACGGCGCCGGGGTGGCCGTGTGGCGGCACGCCGTCGGGTTGGCCCCGGACCTGCCGTGGGAAGAGGACCGCGGCGACGCGATCGTGCGCCGCGAGCCGGTCGGCACCGTTCTGGCGGTGCTCACCTACAACGGCCCGGTCGTGCTGATGGGGATGAAGGTCGTTCCCGCGCTGCTCGCCGGGTGCCCGGTGATCGTGAAACACGCCCCCGAGTCCCAGTTGACCGCTCGGATCCTCGCGGATGCGGCACACGAGGCGGGCCTTCCCGAAGGCGTGCTGAGTTTCCTGCCCGCCGGCACCGAGGTCACCCAATACCTCGTCGGCCATGACGGTGTCGATCTCGTGACCGTCACCGGCGGTGTCCCGATCGGCGTCGACGTCGTCCAGCGCACGTCCGGCCGGCTCGCCCGCACGATCCTGGAACTGGGCGGCAAGTCACCAGCGATCCTGGCCGACGATGTCGACCTGGATGTCGTGATGGAGTCGCTCGCCGAGGGGGCGAGTTCCTTTCTGGGGCAGATTTGCGTGAGCCTGTCCCGGATCGTGGCCCCGCGCTCCCGGTACGACGAGGTCGTGGCCGCGCTGGCCAGCTACTATTCCGGGCTGCGGATCGGCGATCCGCTCGACCGCGACGTCCAAAGAGGACCACTCGCCGTCGAACGGGCGAGGCAGCGCACCGAGACGGCGGTCGAGACGGCACGCCAGGCAGGTGCCCGCGTCGTCGTGGGCGGAAAGCGGCCCGCTCATCTCGAGCAAGGCTGGTTCTACGAACCAACGCTGCTCGCCGACGTGTCGAACGACATGGCGGTCGCGCGCCAGGAGATCTTCGGCCCGGTCACGTCCGTGATCCCGTATGACGACATCGAAGACGCGGTACGGATCGCCAACGACACGCGATACGGCCTGGCCGCGTCCGTCTATGCCGCGTCGACCGGCGCCGCCCTCGACATCGCGCGCCGTATCCGCTCGGGAACCGTGGCGGTCAACACCGCTGGCATGTCACTGACCCAGCCCTTCGGCGGCGTGCGCTGCTCGGGCTGGGGCCGCGAATGCGGGGCCGAAGGGATCCTGGAGTTCACCGACATCAAGCAGATCCTCGTGGCGGGTGGCGCGAGCTTCCTCCAAAGCACCCTCGGGTAACCGGGGGTTACCGCCTGAGGCGCAGGAGGATCTGCGGCGCGGTGCGTTCGCGGTGGCCCCGCAGTCGGTGCCCAGTTGGGTGCAGGCGTGGCGAAAACAGCGTTCGAAGGGGCTTGCCGGGCATCGTTGGGGACGCAGGCCAGGCGAGCAGAAAGCATGGGGTGTGCGCCAGCAGCGCAAGCTGCGTTACGCGGTGGCCGGACACACCCCAGCGGCGTTCAGGCTGACCGGCCTGGTGTGGACCCCCAAGACGGTGGCCGAGCTGATCCGGGTGCGGCACGGCATCGTGTTGAGCCTGACCACCGTCGGCAAGTACCTGCACTCGTGGGGGTTGTCGCCGCGCTGTGAGTCGGGGTGGCCGCGCTGTCCGCAGCATCTAGTTGGGATGCTGATCTTCGCTGGCACAGTGCTGAGACTCCGTCGTCATGAAGTGGTCCCCCTGGGCGGGGCGGCTTTTGCGCGGGTAGGCACCCGAAGGTGCTCCGTCACTCATCCGTGGCTCCCCATTCGGCCGCTACCCGACGCGGTAGAACCGCGCCAAGATCACATACTTGTGAACCACTACTCGATCACCCGAGTCGCCACGGTCACCACAGCGGCCCTCATACTCGCCCTCGGCTCCGGATGCCGTCCAACGTCCAACGACGACAGCGTCCCTCAGCCACCACCAAGCGCGTCCATTCCAGATACTGCGCCGACCGGCAACTGAAGGATCCTCATGAGCCACTCCATCACCAAGGCCGCCGTAGTGACGACTGCGGTCCTGACAATCACCCTCATCGCCGGATGCAACCCAGCGGACAATTCCCCGCCACCACCAAGCGCGTCCATTCCGCCCCCGGCCAGTGCGCCAGCGACCCAGGGGCAGCCGTGACCGAATGGACCGTGAAGTGGACGAGGTGGAAACCGACCGCCGATCCACGCTGATCCATCCCTGCATGCCTGGGGACGACCTCGTGACAATCGACCGCCCCTTCCCATTCCGGGAGGGGCGGTCGTGGTTGTACGCCCGGCATGGGCGATTGCTTGGGGGTGTGGGTCCCCTGGAGGAAGAGGTGGTGCTAACTCCGAGCCGGAGGCAACGGCGTCATCGCGAGGTGGGGTCGGAAGGAAGCCCGAGGCGAGACCTCTGCACCGGGACACGAATCGCGTAGGAGGCGTGCTGGCTGGGGTGAGCCTGCAACGGAAGGTGAAGCCCGACATCACCACGACGACATCACGGCTTGCCGGGGCATTTTTCGGTGCTCCGGCAAGCCGTTAACCGCGATGCGGAGAGGGTTCAGTGCCCGGGTTTGCTGGTATGGGTGCGGTCGGCGGAGCTCGATTCGCGCTGGCGGGGGATCTTGACTGGGTTGCCGATTCCAAGTTCGGAGACGAGTCGGGCGACCAGGGATTCTTGATCGGTGAGGTAGAAATGCCCGCCCGTGAAGCTCCGGTAGGCATACGTGCCTACCGTTAGTTCACTCCATGCCGAAGCGTCGTCCAAGGGCGTGAGAACGTCACTGTCGGAATGCAACACAGTGACAGGGCAGCTGATCTGCGACGACGGGTCACATCGGTAGTGGTTCAGCATCTCGTAGTCCGTGCGCAGTGTCGGCGCCATCATGTTCTTCAGTACTCTGCTGCGGTAGATCGACTTGGGGATACCGCCGATGCTGTAGGAGTGTTCCCACACTCCGTCGTCTGTGACGGGAAGCGGCTCGCGCCGGTGCAGCCGGTGGGGCGCGGTGATGTTAGATACGACCAGTGCGTGCGGCGGAGCGCTTTCGACGACGGCAAGCCTGCGAGCGACCTCGAATGCCACCACCGAGCCCATGCTGTGGCCGAAGAGCACCAGCGGCACCGCCGATAAGGCGAGGATGTGCGAGGCGATCTCGTCCGCGAGTGAGCAAATATCAGCCGCAGCCTTCTCATCCCGTCTTCGCCCGTGCCCTGGGTATTCGACCGCATAGAGCTGAACGCCGGGCACGGCATTTGCCGGCCACCTGGCGAAGAAGTCCGCGTTACCTCCCGCATACGGAAAGCACACCAGGTTCAGGTGGGGGGACGGGTGGGAGGTGAGGGGCCGCAGTGGCGGCGTGGCCGTCTCCACCCTGGGTGCGAGGACAGAAATCTCCGGCATCAGATGCTGCCACCTCCGTCCGCGGTGATGACCTGCCCGTTGATGTTGGTGTCGTCGAGTAGCAGGGTGTGGATCAGAGGCAGGATGTCTTCAGGCGTTACCAGACGGCCGGTGGGGGTGCGGCGCGCGATGGAGGCGACCTGGTTGGCACCGAGTACCGCCGACATCTCCGAGTCGAAAAAGCCCGGGGAGATGCAGTTGACCAGGACACGCTCCCGCCACTCACGGGCGAGCGAGCGGGTGGCCGATTCCAGTGCGCCCTTCGTGGCGGAGTACACGGTCAGCCCCGGATAGCCGCGTTGGGCACAGACCGAACCGATCATGATGATGCGGCCCCGTCGCCCCGATGCCAGCAACGTGCGCAGGAAGTCGCGCGTGAGCAGAAGTGGCGCTGTCAGATTGGTGGCGATCAGGGACTCGATGTGGTCCGGGCGGGTCTGCACGAGCATCGAGTCCTGGCCCACCGCCGCATTGTTGATCAACGCGTCGGGCGGCCCAAGACGCTCCGCCGCGCGCGCCAGGAACGCCCTGACCATCGACCGGTCATTGATGTCGACGCTGTCGTGGTAGAACTGGTCCCCGAACGCGTCTTGTAACTCGAGCAGACCGGAGGTGGGCTTTCTAGCGAAAGTGGCCACCCGCAGGTCTGCCTTGAGTAGATCGGCGGCCATAGCCAGACCCAGCCCACGGGAAGCCCCGGAAATCACCACGGTGGTGGCTGCCGGTACCGGCGTGGTGGCGGAGGTTTTAGAGGTCACTCTTCAAGCTCGCTTTCAACGTCACTTCCTCACGGAAGGTGATCAGTCGAGGGACGGCGTAGTCGGGAAGGCGCGAGGAGCACCACGAGGTCAGCTCGGCGATGTCTACCTCGGTGGTGGTCACGACCTCCGCTGTGACAAGCTCACCGACGAGCGGGGCGCGGCGCGCCCGTACCTGGGCCCACGCGACGCTGGGATGATCGGTGAGAACCTGCCCGACGGTGGATGCGGCGATCTTCGAACCGCCAATGTTGAGCTGGTCGTGGCTGATCCGCCCGGTGATGTGCACTCGACCGTCGTGGATTTCCGCTCGGTCACCGGTGCGAACGAAGCCCTGAAGCTCAATGCTCTGGTACGGGCTTTTCACGAGGAGCTCACCGTCCGCCACGCGTAGCTGTGGTCGCTCCGGCGTGTGGTTTTCCAGCCAGGAGACAGGAAACCCAGCCTTGCCGTCATGTACCGCGAACGCTGCGCCGGTCTCGGTTGAAGCGTAGATCCAGCTCACCCTGGCTTCGGGAAACGCGGTCGTGAGTTCGTTGAGCAGTCGCTGGTCAACTGGTTCTCCGCCGAGCGTGATCTGCTCCAACTGCAGCGCCGTAACCGCCGCGCGGTCGCGCAGCAACGAGTGGCGCCAGAACGTCGGTGTCGCCGAGACCGCGGTAACCCCCTCGGCAGCGGCGAAGGCCGGCCAGGCGCTGAGACCGTCGGCTTCGACGGTCACCAAATCTTGACCGGGCACGTTGAGGGACAGCGTGACGAGTTGCCACCACGCGTAGGTGCCGGGTGTGAAGGGCAGCAGCCAGCGCCGGGCCGCCTGGGGTGTGGACACAGTTGTCAGGCCCTGCAGTGTGTGCGCCACCCGTTTCGGCCGCCCGGAACTACCGCTGGTGGATACCCATATCCGTCCTGGTGTCGCGGGAGTCGTTTCCGATGTTGGTGCGCGCCGCTCGGGCGTGCCGAGCAACGTGAAACCCGCGTCCTCCAACTCGGCGGCCAACTGGTCGTCGTAGCGGGAGGCGGGAATGATCAGCAACTCGGAGCCGGAGCGCTGGTGATGTTCCCAGACAGCGGCGAGCGCATCCAATTGATCGTGCGCGATGACCGCGCAGCGATGCGGTGGAAGGACCCTCTTGGGAAGGGCGTTCCACGAGCCGTGGAACCCTCCGGCTGCCAACCGGTTTTCTCCAGCCGGCGGGGCGTTCATGGCGTCACCGGACGTAGTTCGGTGAGAAGGTCGAGCAGGTCGCTCACGGTTTGCAACGGCCGGATAGCCGCCGCTTCGAGCGTGACTTCCCCACCCACCTGGTCTTCGAGGCGCACGGTGAGCTCGGCCAAGTCCAGCGAGGTGAAGCCCAGATCGGACAGTGCGAGATCTTCACTCTCCGTCAGGGCCTTGCTCTGCGCGCGCAGAAGGTCCTCCAGCATCGATCGCGCGGCGCTGCGAGACAAGAGGGGACCGTCAATGGTCTTTTGCATGCGACTCTCCTGGATGAAATTATCTTCTGCGTAGCCTTTTCAGCGGAACCTGCCGTATCACAACTTCCCGGCCAAAGCAATCGTCACTGATTTCGCCTTGACAAGCCTCTCCTCCGAGAGCCCCGGGGGACGAGTAGCCCATAGGGATTGTCGGCAATTCGGCAACTCAAGCCATCCCAACAGCGTCCGGACCTGCCACCCCGACGCGGTGCAATGCCTAGACTCTGCCTCGAAGGTCGAGATCATGTTAGCTGGGTATTCTGCCCCACAGGGCGCCTTCGGCGGCCCAGCAAGCAATTCGCGTGTCCATTCCGGAATCCGCCACCGTTTCCAACGTAGTCTTACCGACGAGCCCTTGGGATCACGCAGCGGCTAAAGACCGTGCGCACCACCAAGGGTTCATCTAGGTCCCCGTAGGGACAACATCGAGCCGGACGAGCCTGCGCGGAAATGCACAATCCCGTGCCCGTTCGTACCTCTTGCCTGATCGCAAATGGGGAATCGGCACGTCCAAGTATCGTGCGGTCCCGAGGACCGCTGGGCCGTCAAACCGGAGTTCGGCGAGGCGCAGGTGAACGACGAGGTGTCTTTGGGGATACAGCCGCGCCCAGTGCGGCCTTCGAAGTGATTGAGCCCGGGTCGCCAAGTCCTTTGTTGCCGTTGCTGCTTCAGCCTCGTCGTAACGGGATCGGCGACCAACGTCGGCACCGGACCCAACTCGAACCCGGGTTCATCCGGAACGCATGTCAGCGCCAACAATCCACTTTCCGGCAACGATACAGACACAGGTACCGTGCGCGGAAGGGGCGGGATGCTTCACGCACCGAACGCAAGCCGTCGTCGAAGCCGGAAACCCAGGACTTGTTATAGCTACCCAGTGAGCCTTCCCGCCTTCCCCGGTAAGCGTTCGTGACTCTGGGTGATCTCCTGTGGACGTGGCTGATGGCAATGCTGACGACGCGCCGAAGTTGTTGCCGCCTTCCATCAGGTGATCAATGTCAATGGTGCCCCAAGAGCGAGCCGAGAAGATCCTCACCCTGGGCAAGGCAGGATGGTCAGTGGACGCCATGCTGATGGCGCTCAGGTGAATCTTGTCCCGCTCGAAAAGTCATCGCTGCAGCTCAGGCTGCGGTTCGGGACTCATTGATCACACCGCCGAGACCATGGGTGCGGAGAGGGTGCCGGGCGTCGAGGGCTGTGGACGGGAGCTGGTTGTTCCTGGCGTGCGGCAGGCAGTTGGCCGCGACCTTGGTGTGGCCGGAACAGGGTGTGCTGCACGCGAGGTACCGCGTTCAAGTTTTGAGCCCGGTCCTTTTCGTGCAGCCTCCCTCCGAACCGCGCGGGCATCTTTCGATGCACGTGGCTCTCCAGTGACTATGTCGCGTTCGTGACATGAGTGGCGTGGATGCTGTCGTGGCATGGTCGGCAGACCACGAGGGTCTTCCGTCGTTTGCTGGCCATAACAGCCGCCCGTGTTGGTTGGTCTGGCCCGGGTTGACCGAGCCGGGTGAGTTTGGCGACGTGGTGTACTACCACGGGGCCGGTTTCTTCACACCGCTCGACACGCTCACTGTGGAGCATGGTCCGAAGCCTTGCCGCGACACAAGGTTTTATATAAGAGGCTTTTCAGCCTCGAACATGGCGCGTCCCTCTGGGCGCAACTGCACCACGGCCGACACCAGCTCCAGATGCGCCGCACCTGCCAGATCGACCCGCCTCAATCCACCCTCCAAGACGACCGGAACAGAGGGGGCGAGGATGTCGGCTCGTTCGAAGTCGCAGAGAACGTCGTCCATCGTGACGACCGCGGCGGTTTCGATCAGGGTGCGCATGGCCGGGTGTTCCTCTCGAAAACGCGGCGGCGTCAGTGGGGTTCCTGTGCGGCTCCTGTCTTGGTGACCCAGGCGGCAATTTGCGTCCGCCTGGTGAAGCCGAGCTTGGTCAGGATGTGGTCGACGTGGGAATCAGCGGTGCGGCGGGAAATCGACATTGTGGCAGCGATTTCCTTGTTGGTCTTGCCCTGCGCGACCAGCGCTGCGACTTCTCGCTCGCGTGGAGTAAGCATCGGGATGGGCGATTCTTCGGTCGCGGAGCTTGTCGGACGCCCGGCTTTGCTCGGATCGCAGGTTATCCATGCGATGGCCTCGTCGAAGTCGAGCAGTGTGGCGAGCTCAAACGCTTCCTGGAACGTTTCTTCGCCGAGTGAGCTGCGCGCTACTGCTTCGTAATGGTCGTGTAGGCGCGCGATGTGCTTGTGGCCGGCGAGTGACGCATCGATGTTCTGCTTGATCTTGTGGGACACGCCGAACAAGGTCGCGGCCCGTGCCGCGTCACCGTCCGCGCTGGCTATGCAGGCCAGTATTTCGATACACAACGCGATCCGGAAGTGCTCGTGGAAGTCCAGCTTCAGACGCAGACTTTCCAGTTCTGCGGCTGTGGCTTGTTGATAATCGCCCGCAAGCAGCCCGGCTATTCCCTGCGCCCACAGGGCAAGCGACCGCATCCACTGTTCGCCATAGTTCTCCTCGAGCGCCGGGCATTCGCGGAACAGGGCCGCGGCGCGCTCATGATCGCCGAGGAAGGCGAGGGCCAATGCGAGCTCGATCTGGTCGTAGGCGACGGCAGAGTGATCGCCGATCAGCCGATGCCCGGCGAGAGCGTCCTCGAAGAGCGCGGCCGCCCGCGCAGGATCTTCGTTGTACAGGGCGGTGAGCCCTGAGATCTGCGCGACGTAGGCCGCCCCCGATTGGTCGCCGAGCTCCGCGGCCAACGCTCTTGCCTGATCGAGGAGGGCTGTCCCGGATGTCGCGTCGTTGAGCGCTAAATTCAAGTACCCGTTGACGTAAAGCGCTTTGACACGAACGGTATCTCGTTCCGCGGTGAGCGTCAGGAGGCGCTCCAGCCATCGACGTCCCTCGTAGACAAAGCCGCTGCTGAGCCAGAAAAATCGGAGGGAGGATGCGATCACCAGACCTGCTTGCGCTTCGCCGGGCTCGGAAGCGGAGAATTCCAACGCTTCGCGCAGGTTTGCGTGCTCGGCTCGCAACCGGGCGAAGACCGTCGTGCGTCCGGCGCTGAACCATTCCGCCTCGGCCTGGACGACGAGGTTCCGGTAGTAGTGAAGGTGCTTGCGACGGACCGTGGTGGTCTCACCGCGTTCGACGAGGCGGTCCCGGCCGTAATCGCGGAGCGTCTCCAGCAGCCGATAACGGGTCTCGTCCGGATGCCGTTCCGTGGTCACGATCGACTTGTCGATCAAGCCCCTGATCTGATCAAGCACCTCGTCGGTCCGGATGCCGTCGCCTGAACCGATTGCTTCGGCCGCCTCCAGGGCGAACCCTGAACCGCACACGGACAGCCGTGCCCACAGCACTTGTTCGGCGGCGGAGCACAGCCGGTAGCTCCAGTCGACCATGTCCTGCAGGGTCTGCTGGCGGGTCGGCGCCGTCCGGGTTCCACCGGTCAGCAATCGAAAACGACGATCGAGCCGGTCCATGATCGCCTCGGCCGACATGAACCGAAGTGCGACTGCCGCCAGTTCGATCGCCAACGGAATGCCGTCCAGTTGTCGGCACAAACGCATGACGACGTGCGCGTTGTCCGCGGTGACGGTGAAAGCCGGATCCGCGGCTTGAGCTCGCTCCTGGAGTAGTGCGACCGCCGAGTACTGAAGGAGATTCTCCAGTTCCGGAGTTCCAACTCCCTCCGGGGGAACCGAGAACGGAGCCAACTCCATGACGGTCTCGCCGGCAATGCCCAAGGGTTGGCGACTGGTGGTCACGATCCGCATCTGCGGGCACTGTTTGAGCAGCGAATGCGCGAGTTGCGCGCACTCACCGAGAACGTGCTCGCAGTTGTCCAGCAGAAGCAGCAGCGGGCGGTCGCGAAGATGTTCGGGAAGGCGCTCCAACGGCGTCACCCCGGACTGCTGTTGCAGGCCCAACGTGGCGGCTACGGTGTCGGCGACGAGTCGCGGGTCGTTGAGGTCGGCAAGCTCGATGATCCAGACACCGCCCGGGAACGACCGCCTCAGCAACGCGGCCGACCGCAACGCCAACCGGGTCTTGCCCACGCCGCCGACGCCTGTGATGGTCACCAACCGTGACGAGCTCAGGAGTTTCTTGACGTCGGCCAACTCCCGCCAACGTCCCACGAAGCTCGTGAGTTCTATCGGAGGGCGTGCAGCGCTCCAGATAGGTACGGGCACCGACATAATCGATTCAGTCCCTCGGTAATGCGGTATATCAAGTCAAATACTCCACCTCTGCACTATCCCAGTACTCGAATCCTTGGTCCACCAAAAGCCGAGGAGCCTGCGACGACGCCGTGACCGGCCGACCGCATCTGGTCACCAACGTCGCCAGCACCGACGCGACCAGCACCGACGTTGCTTTTGCCGAAAACCGCACCGCACATCGCCCAGGTCATCGCGGGCCACCGCGACATCAACGTCATGTATGTCACTACGCTGACGGCGCTCACAAGTCCATCGGGCACGACCAAATCGGAGCAACTCGAAACGCTGCAGCAGGACAGTCCGTTGGTCATCAGCATTTCGCCGCCGGTGATCCATTCCCACGGCTCGGGCAGAGCAGAGGTGTGGGTCCAGGACACTGTGTTACCTCCGCGTTTCGCCGGCCCGGGCACGTTCGCCCGGATCCCAGATCTCGGCCAGGTCGGCGATTACGACATCGCGATCCTGGGCGTGCCCTTCGACGGGGGCACCTCCTACCGGCCGGGTGCTCGCTTCGGGCCGATGGCCGTGCGGCAGGCGGCCCGCAACCTCCGCGCCGGTTTCCACGTCGATCTCGGCGTCACGCCGCTCGCGCAGCTCCAGGTCGTCGACGCCGGGGACGTGTCGTGCAGCCCGTACAGCATTTCCGACGCCATCGACCAGATCGAGACGCACGCGAGCGAGGTCCTCGGCGGCAGCGACCGAAGGATCGTTGCGATCGGCGGCGACCACACGATCGCACTGCCGATGCTGCGGGCCGTCACCCGCGAGCACGGTCCAGTGGCGCTCGTGCACTTCGACGCACATCTGGACACCTGGGACACTTACTTCAACGCTCCAGTGACACACGGGACCATCTTCCGCCGCGCCTTCGAGGAAGGTCTGCTCGTGGAGGACCACTCAATGCACCTCGGGATCCGGGGCCCCATTTACGACCAGCTCGATCTCGACAACGACAAGGCGTTCGGATTCCGCACGATCCGCGCCAACGACCTCGACATGATCGGCATCGACGGGGCCGTAGACGCCGTCCGGCAGCGGGTCGGCGACGCGCCGGTCTACCTTTCCGTTGACATCGACGTCCTCGACCCGGCGTTCGCCCGGCACCGGAACCCCCGAGTCCGGCGGTCTCACCTCCCGGGAACTACTACGCCTGCTGCGGAAACTGAACGGCCTCAACCTCGTCGGCGCCGACGTCGTCGAGGTCTCACCCGCATACGACCACGCCGAGATCACCTCCGTCGCCGCGGCGACCGTGGTGTTCGACCTCGTCGCGCTCATGGTGAACAGCATCAAACCGAGCAGGACCGCGTCTGAGCACTCCGCTCCCGTGACCGGCTGATGCCGCTGGCGGCGGAGATCAGTGGCTGACCTCCGCCGCAGCGTCCGTTCGACATAACGTCGGGCGTTGGGCCAGCCCCAAAGGGCAGAGGCGGACCTGCCTGTCGGCAGCAGCCGAACGCGGAACGGTCACGCTGCTCCAGTGATCGTGTCGACAGGCCTCGAAACGTACTCATGAACGTGTGAAGCCCAAAAGTCGGCACCCGCGGTGCCGGAAGTCGTAAGACTCCTTGAACGTTGCCGATCCGCCAGGCGACCCGTTCATCACGTCGGCTTACGCAAGTCGAGTCGTGCCGAACCAGCAAGCGCTTGTCCCGTAAAGATCAAGTATCGTTGGTAAGTGTTGTTCGGACGGCGGCTACGGTGCGGTCGATGTCCTGGTTGTGGGTTCGCCAGTTCACCACAGAGATCCGCATGGCGCGCATGCCGTTCCAGGTGGTGCCGCCGAACCAGGTCGCCCCGTCTCGTTGGATTCGACCGATGATCTGGTCGGTATGCCAGTCGTGGTCTCCATCCGTGGCGAGGCGCGGACTTCGTGCTGACGATGGTCACGGCGTTCGTCACGACGGCAGTGTGGCCATCGCTATCTGGTTGTCGCCGACTCTGATCGTTGCTGCCAGCCCGCTCTTGCCGAAGTCGTAGACGAGCGCGGCTCCTGTCACCGGCTCCGACAGCACCGGCAGCGTCAAGTCGTCCGGTATCGCCACTCCCAGCGCCCGTGCTGCGGTCAATACCGACATCGTCGTAGTCGTCCCGACCGCCGACCAGGACGCGCTCAACATCCAGTCGCCCGTCAGGTTCTTGCGCACTTCCCCGCTGAACCACATCTGGTCGCCGCTGGGGCCCACGCCGACGGTTGTCCTCAGAGTGAATGCGTATTTCGGGCCCGTGTTGGTCCGGTGGCAGTCGAGGGACAACATGGCGGAGACGTTATTCCCGCCCACCTCGAACTCCGTGTTCACCGTGAACGTCCAGTGCGTGTATTCGGGCGCGGTCCACACTCCCACGACCAAGCTGCTGATCTTCACCGACGACAACGCGTCCGGCACCGAGGCGTTCTTGAATCCCGCGTCCCGGCACCAGGCCAGGATGCCGGGGAGGGTGATGCCAGTGGCCCGCCCTTCGTAGTACTTCTGGCCGGTCTCGGAATCCTGGTCCAGCAGGCTGAAGTTGATCGGGACCCTGTCGATTTCCATCGAGGGCTCCTCACTCGTCGACAGGGCTTCGGATTCCGTCGTGGTCTCGGGAGGACGGGTTTTTTCGATCCTGAACTTGTACTTCCCGGCAGTTTTGTAGCACAGCCACCCGTCGGTGTGGAGTGGCCAGAATTCGAACCGCTTCTCATTGAGGCGAGTCAGCGCTCTCACGGCGAACCGGGCGTAGTCCCGAGAGTAGTCCTCAGTTTCTTTCGCTGCTTTCCGGTAGAAGTCGATGTAAAGAAGAGCCTGGTTTCGATCGACTTCCTCCATCAATGGATCTTCTGAAGGCTGAAGGACGCCATTGCAGTGTGTTTCGAATTCGACGCGGCCGTCGTTGTTGTCGCCCGCTGGGTCTTCCGATCTGTTGCTCGGGCCTACGAAGACCAAGGTGGGAAGCCAGCAGAACATTCTCCCCAGTTCCGGTAGTCCGGGTAGTTGGTTTGAGGCGTTGGGGTCGTGTTCGTAGTCGTGCCAGTTCGTGATCAGATTTTCAAGTTCGGCTTTGTTGAATCCGGCGACGAATTGTCCGTACCGGTCTAGGTGGTTTTTCATGCTGTCCAGTAGTTCCTGGGTATGGTTTTTGTGCCCGTTCGCCACGAGGTCGTTCCAGAACAATCGCAGTGTTGGGAACGATATTATGTGGTGCCGGGAAAGCGGAATTTTCGGGTTCTCGTCCCATTTCCAGGACTTGAAGTCCTTGCCGTATGTTTCGGGGGTTCGGGATCCGAAGGGATTGGAAACAACCTTCCTGTCGGCGGGTATTGTCAGGTTTCTTTTGATCACGCTTTACCTCCCTATTGGGAACGTTAGTGCGATGGCGTCGAGCGCGGACAGCGGCATCTTCTCCGGAGGCTAGGGCCTGCGGGTTGTTCTCGCCAAGCGGCACATAAGTCCACAAAGGATATAGCTCCGGCAACGCGATAGGCGGTCACTTGAAGGCGTGGTCCCTTGCTCTACCGGACGAAAGGTCGCGTTTGGCCCCGCCCGCGCAGTCGCAGCGATGGGACTCTGCGAGCGGCGAACGACTCCTGCGGAAGGTGTGCGCATGACCGAGCCTGGGCAAGGGAAACGGCTGTGGGTGGTGTTGCTGCGCGCCCGGGCGGACGCCGGACTCAGCGATCTCCCGGTCGTCGGTACGCACATTCCGCGTGACGTGGATGTGCGGCTGAAGGCGATGATGTTCATCGGTGCGAGCGATGTCGTGAAGCCCAAGAAGGCCGCGCAGGTCAACGCGTTGCTGGGAGAGCTCAACCTGCCGGATGCCTTGCTCAAGCTTTCCGAGCAGGAGGACACGGCGAAGGCCCGATTCGGTGTCGTCGCCCGGATTGGCAAGGAAGACCGGGTGCTGCAAGCACCTCCGTTGCAGCGCAAGGAGATTATCGCCACGTCCACGGCAACGTCCGACGACGAACTGACCCGCTGGTACCCGGTGGACAAAGTGCTTGGGCCGCTGCGCTTGGACCGCATCGGTGTGCGGTACGCGGACGCGACGGTCTGGGTTCTGACTGACGCGTCCCTGACCGTGTCGGCGCTGACGGTCAGCGGACGGGGCATGGGACTGGGCTTCCCGTCCGGCCAGCCCACCAGCGTGCGGCCGACGATCGGAGGGCTCGGCCTGTCGTGGAGCCGGAAGCCGGTCGAGGTCACCGGTGCGCTGGTCTACCGGGAGTCTCCGGGGTACGAACTGCTCATCCAGGGAGGGGCGAGCATCACCACTCCGGCGCTGGTGCTGGCCGCGGTTGGTGGGTACGCCAAGAAGATCGGGCACGAGCCTTCGGTGTTCGTGTTCGGACGGTTGGCTTTCGGCGAGGGCAAGGGCATCGGCCCGGTGTACTTCCGGGTGACCGGTGCGAGCGCCGGGTTCGGTTACAACAGCTCGGTCGCGAAGCCGACGCTGACCGAGGTAGACAGCTTCCCGCTGATGCCGGGTGCGGTCACCTCGTCGGATCCGCTGGCGCTGCTGGGCGAACTGCAGGGCTCCGGTGGCGGCAAGGCGTGGATTTCCGAGGCAGACAACCGGATCTGGATCGCCGGCGGCATCGAGTTCGACTCCTTCAAGTTCCTCAGCGGCAGCGTCCTGGCGCTCGCGGAGTTCTCCACCAGCGGCCCGCAGCGGTTCATGATCATGCTGCTGGGCCGGGCGGGCGTGGACTTCCCGCGCAAGGCCAAGGACGGGATCCGGTACGCGCACGTCGAACTGACCATCTCCGCGTCCTACGACACCACCACCGACACGGTCGAGGTGTTCGCCGCCCTGTCACCCGGATCGTTCGTGGTGCACCCGTCCTGCGAGCTGACCGGGCAGGCCGCGTTGTGCGTGTGGTTCGGCCGGAGCGCGCATCCCGGCGACTTCGTGGTGAGCCTGGGCGGGTACCACCCGAAGTTCAGCCCACCCGTGCACTACCCCAAGCCGCAACGGCTGGCGTTGCAGTGGTCGGTGTCGGACACCGTCTCGGTGCGCGGCGAATGCTACGGCGCGTTGACGCACTCGGCGTTCATGGTCGGTGCGTCGATAGACGTCACCTTCCACGCCGGTCCGATCCGCGCGTGGCTGTCCGCCGGGTTCGACGCCCTCGTCCAGTGGGACCCGTTCCACTACGAGGTGGCGATCCGGCTGTCGGTCGGGGTGGCCATCGACATCTGGCCGGGATTCCACGGCTCGGTCTCGGTCTCGCTGGACGTGTGGGGGCCGCCCACCGGCGGTCTGGCGACGATCCACGTTCTGCTGTGGGACTTCGACATCCGGTTCGGAGACGCGCGCCCTGCGGCGCCCGAACTGCTGAAGTGGGAGCAGTTCGCGCAGCGCTCGCTGCCCGCACCGGTGGTGCGCTCGACACCCACCGCCGGGTTGCTGCCGGGCGCGGAGGCCACCTCGATGCCGAAGGAGTCGGCTCCGTGGCTCGTGGACACCGACGGTTTCCGGTTCACCACCCAAAGTGCTGTGCCGGTGCAGGAAATCCGCCTCGGTGATGCGACCGAAGCAGCACCGGATCTACCGGATGGTGAGCTGTTGTCCGTGCGACCGGTGGGGATCGAGGGTCGGCTGCGGTCTACCCACCGATTGCGGGTCAAGCACAAGGGTGCCGTGCTCGACTTGCGCAAGGACGGCTGGGATGTCCAGGCCGCCGCCGGTGGCGTCCCGGACGCGCTGTGGGGCGACCCGGTGGGTGCCAGGAAGGAGCCGCCGCTGTCCGGTTCGACCGCGCCGCGTGGCGTGGTCGGTCTGCTGGTCTCCGCTCCCACGCGGAAACCGGACGATCCCGTGGTGCGCACGAGCGAGAGCAAGTTGGGCAACGAGCCCGTTTCCGGGCCGCCGGTGCCTATCCGGTCCGATGATCCGGCTGATCCGTCCCCGACCCGTCCGGGCACCGTGCGCGACGACATTGCCGCGCACCTCGTCGGTTCGCACGGAGCACGTTGCGCGCTGCTGGACGCTCTGCACACATACGGCATCTATGACGAGCACCAGGCATCTCACGGCACCGAGGACCTCTTGTCGGACTACGGCTCCGCGGTTCGGGCGCACCTGCGGGCCGAACCGATGCTCAGCGGAGCGGGGGGACACTGACATGCTTCACGCACCCGACACGCCGATGGTGCTGATCGACGCCTGGAAGCCCTCGCTGGACGCCGGGCGGTACACCGTCGAGGTCGGTCACGAGGTGAACGACAACGACGGCACCCAGCAGAAATTCGACTCCGATGTGCGGGAAGTCGACGTCCAGGCTCCCCGGTTCACCCTGGATCAACGGCTGCTCCACACGGCCTTCCCGGTCGCGGGCACCAGCGGCGACCTCGCGCGCGTCCTGCCGCACGTGTGCCTGTCGGGGCCCACACTGCCCTGGCAGCGCACGGCGGATCCGCCGGAGGAGAAGTCGGGTACGCCGTGGTTGGCACTCATCCTGCTTCGGCACAACGAGCTGATACCGGACTCGTTGACGCGTGACGAGATCTCCAACCGGCCGGTCGCCGAGTTCTTCCCGGCGGACCCGTCTGCAGTCGCCGACGGTTTGCTGCTGCCCGCATTGACATCGGAGCAGGTGCTGGTCGGCCCCGACACGTGCCGCACGATCGACCTGACGGCGGCGACGTTCACCGCCGTGGTACCCAGGCTGGCCGAGATCCACCGCCTCGTGCACGTGCGCCGCGCGGACGAGCACGCCCCGGAGCCCGGGCCGGAGGACGTCGCGGTCGTGATCGCCAACCGGCTGCCCCGGTCCGGGGCGTATTCGGCTCACCTGGTGAGTCTGGAAGGCCACGGCACATGGTTGACAACGCTGCCGAACACCGGGACCAACGGGAAGGGACCGGTCAAGACCGTGCGGTTGGTGTCGCTGCACTCGTGGCACTTCACCACAGACACTGGCAACAGGCCCAGTTTCCTCACCGTCGCGAAGCGCGTGGTCCACAACTCGGGTGCCATTCCGTTGCTGCGCCTGCCTTTCCAGCCGACCGTCACGGACGGGACCGCAAGGGTGGGGTGGCGGCTCGAACACGGTTACGTCCCGCTGCGCCACCATCTCCCGACCGGAGAACGAACCCACGCCTGGTACCGCGGGCCGTTCACGCCGGTACCGCCGGGCAGCCCGCCGGAACAGGGCACGCCGCCGACATCGGAAGCCGAGGCGATGATCTACGAGCCCGCGGACGCGGTGTTCGACGTCAGCTACGCCGCCGCATTCGCCCTGGGCAAGGTGCTCGGTTTGGTCCACCCTGCGGTCAGCCCGGCGCTGGCCGGGTTGCGCGCCGACGCCGCTCATCTGCTCGCTCACATCGCCTCGGGCCACGCCGGCCGGGACGCCGAGGCGTGGGCCGGGCAAAACGCGGAGCGGATGGCGGCGGACGTCGCATCAGGTCGGTGGTCCCGCCGAGCGTTCGAGGCGATGATCCTCCGCGACGAAGAGACATCCGGTTCCGGAATCGCACCGGAGGAACGGTTCGCGACCGCGATGACGGCGGTGACGACCCCGGACTCCGGAGGTCACCGGGTCCTCGGGCACCTGGTGGACACCGTGATCGACGCCTGTGACGAGCTGAAGCCCGTAGAGCTGCTGGCTCGTGTGCCCTTCACACACCTGGTGCCGGAGCACCGGATGCTGCCCGGGGAAACCGTGCGGTTCTTCCACATCGACCCGCACTGGGTCGCCGCGCTCGTCGCCGGGGCGGCAGACGTGGGCGGCCACACCGAGCTCGATACCCACGTGACGCACAGGCTGCGGGACCAGCTGCTGACCGGCGCCGATCTTCCCGTCGCCGGAATGCTGGTCCGGTCGGCCCTGGTGCGCGACTGGCCCGGCCTGATCGTCGACGCCCGCGACAGCTCCGGCTCCGTGCTGCGTGAGGTCCGCGTGCTCGCCCCCGACCTGCTGCTCGCCTACTTCAACGCCGTCCCGGACGCGGTGACCTTGCGCCAGCCGCCGCAGGCGCCGCACTTCGGCCTCGACGGCGACTGGTACCTCCAGCTGCGCTACCTGGTCGGCGACGACATCGGAGGCAGCATGGGCGACGACGACCAGCTCGCCGGGATCGACGGAATGCTCCGCCGCAGCGGGGATTTCCCGGTGGAGGTGTTCGACATCGAGTCGTTCGTGGAGCAGCTGAAAACGAGCCTGGTCGACCGCGGGCAATGGGAGTCCGACGCCGATCTCGCACCGGCTGCCGTCGCACTCCAACTGGTGGACACGCCGGGAGAGCTCGTCTTCTCGCCCCCGCACGCCCACGGCAGTGAGGACCTGTCATGACCCCGTCCTGCCTCATCGTCCCGCTCAACGTCACTGCTCTGGCGGTCAACAAGGACGTGCGCACGAAGGAGAAGTTCTGGCGCTGGATGGTCGACTTCAAGGACCGGGAGCCACGGCACAGCCCTGAGAGCCCGCCGGGCAACACCACCGAGGTCGGTGGAGATGACGACTGGTTCGTCGGGACCCACCTGCACTGGGAGATTCCGGCCGCACTCGCCCGTGCTCGGGTCGACCTGTCCGCGGCGAGCGGGCCCGGACAGCCCAAGCCCGGAGCGGTCACCTTTCCGCTGGTGCCGAACCGATGGCTGGTCCTGCGCCACCAGTACACCGGAGACGGGACGAAACTGGGCACAGCGGGCTGGGTCGTGCACAGCGATTACCTCAGTGACGAGGAGGGCACGAACCCCTACCTGGTCCGGAACGGGGGCAAGCCCCGGGTCACGCGTATCGGCCGCAGCGTGGAGCTGGACAAGTGGCGGGATCCGGGCGACCAGCCGTTCCTGTCGGTGGTCGGCGCCGGGTTGCCCACGTTCGCCTCCTACCAGCCGTACAACCAGGACGTCTTCTCCCTGCAGGACCACTTCGCCGGGGACAGCACGAAGGAGTCCTACCGGTTGAGCTACCTGGTGGTCGGCTGGCACTCCCGCGATATCGACGAGCCGCTCACCGACGCCAACCTCCGCGCCCTGCTCGCCTTCCGCGGTGAGTCACCGGAGAAGATGACCGATTCCCAGCGCTTCGCGGCAGGTTTGGCCGCCCTGGGCTGGACGGACGCCGAACTCTTCCGATCACCCGGCGCTGCCTCTACGTCGGTACCGCGCTGGACATCGGCTGGGAACCAGAGGGGCATTTCCCGTCGGACATCCCCGACGTGAAGAGAAGATGAACGTCCCGGACGCGGCGGTCGGCAACGGCGTCGTCGATGCCCGCACCGCGCTCGACAACCGCACCGACCCCGAGGCCCGCCGGTGGAGCGAGGCGTTCGAGTACGGCGTGCTGGACCGCCTCGACGACGCCTGGCTCGACGGTGGTCAGGACATCCTCGACGCCGAGGCCCACGCCACCTGGTTCGCCGACAGCGCCGCCGGGTACGCGTGGTCAGCCGTGGACCGGCCCGACTCCGGGGTCTCGCCCAACTCCGGGATCCCGGAGGAGATCGCCTCCGAACAGCAGATCGTCGAACAGCTCAACAAGGACCAGCGGGCCTACGACGACGCGTTGCGCGACCTGGCGATCGCCCGGGAACGCCTGCATGCGCTGTGGTGGCTGGCCGGGCTGTCCGACGACGAGCTCGAGGACAGGAAGGCACCGGCCGATTTCCGCGCCCGTGTGAAGGAGCAGCTCGATCCGGACTTCGCAGGCTCACTCGCCGGGCAGGTGGGCGATCTCGTCTTCCGTTGCGTCGGTGACGAGACGACCACCGGGCTGCGCGACGCGGTGCCCCAGGGTGCCACCCCCGACGAACTCGCCCGCAGCATTGCTGCCTACGAGGCCAAGGTGAAACTGCCGCCCGCCCGGACGCTGCGCCGGACTCCGCTCCCGCCATACCGCCGCGGCACCGACCCCTTGACCCTGCTGCGCGGCGACGGGATGCGCGTCGACCTGCCGAGCACCGCGCCGGTGCCGGTCCGCGCCGCTACCCGGCTCATCGCGAAGATGACCGGCGCAAACCCCATCACGCCACCGATTCCCGTGCCGACCCCCAACGGGTACGAAGCGCTGAAGAAAGCCCTGTCCTGGGCGCCGCTGGAGGCGGCCGTGGCGGAGTTCTGGACGCTGGCCGAAGCCGCCGCCCGGATCAACGACACCCCCTCGGTCGAACCGGACAAGTCCTTCGACGCGGCCCTGGAACGTCTCGGGTTCACGCCGGGCGACGCCGAGTCCGGGAAGACGACCACGGGCTGGTTCACCCGGCTGTGGCGGCAGTACTGGGCGCCGATGTACCTGTGGTGGCAGGCCCACTGTTACCCCCTGCACTACGACTCCGGCGGTACGAAGTACTGGACCTTCGACGGCCGCCGCCACTGCTGGACCGGGGGCGAGGCACCGGGAGCGAAGTTCGTCGAGGGGCGGTCTCTGCTGACCGGAGCGCCTCCCTTCGCGCTGGCCGGTCGGGTCGACCAGTACATCAACACGCTGGCCGACCCCTACGGCGAGGTGGCGGCGAAGCTGCGCAAGATGCTCGCCGAGAGGGAAAACCGCGACCAGGTCGCCCAGGGCCTGGCCGGCCTCGACCCGTGGTTCGCCGAGCGGGACCAGGCCAATCACTTCGACCCGTTCGACGGCACCAGTGCCGCGCTGCTCACCCCGCAGCCGACCGTGGCTCTGCCGGGCAAGGGGCAGTACCAGCCGATCAGGGCCGGGCAGCTGTACTTCGAGAAGCTCGTTGTGGTGGACCGCTTCGGCCGGGGCGTCGACCTCGTGCGCGGGAACCCGGACGCGTTCCGGCCACGCCGGTCCCGCGACGTGAAACCCGACCTCGACTCGAAGGGTGTGCCGCTGACCGTCGAAAGCGAGAACCGCGACCGGTTCGTCCAGTTCCGCCCGCGGCTGGCCCAACCTGCCCGCACCCTGCTCGAACTGGTCCACTCCCGCGACGACGACGTCGCGCTGCGCCCGTGGGACTCGCCGCGTTACGCCGGCGCGCCCGACCCGATCTGCGGCTGGCTGGTGCCGGACCGGGGCGGCCGGTCGCTGTTCGTGCTCGCGGCCGACGGCACCGGGATCGGCGAACTGCTGGTCACCGACGACCCCGACGGTCCCCGCGTGGCGTGGCTGCCGCTGCCGGGGTCAACCGTGCTCACCATTGATCAGCTCCTCTCCCCGGAGTTCGCCGAGGCGCATCCGCACCTCGGGCCGCTGCTGTCCGGTGTGCTCACCCGGACCGACGCGGCGGCAGCGCTCAACGACCTGATCGCCACGATCGACACCGCGCTGCAGACGATCGCGCCGCCTGCGAACCACTCGCCGGCCTACCGGTCGGTGTTCACCGGCCTGCCGCTGGCCGTGGTGCGAGCCCGGCTCCGGATCGAGCTGTCCGGGCCGCCGATCTATGCCGCCGAGTGGAAGCGCATCCTGGCCGGGCCGGACACCGACGACGGCAACCCGCTGCGGACGATCCGGTGGCAGGTGCGCCTGGGAGACCCGTGGCGGCGCACCGATGGCCTGATTGGCTTCTGCCGCCCGCGCGCGCCCGAAAAGGCGCACGACACCGACTACAACACCCTCTTCATCCCGCATTCCCACGCGCTCTCGGAATCCGATTACCTCCAGCCCACCGACGGCCTGTCTGACCCGGTCGTGGTCGCCACCGAACCGCCTGCTGAGGTCGAGCATTCCCGTCCCGCAACGGGCGAACCGGGCGCAGCGTGGATCACCGCGCTGGTCGCCCCGTGGGCTCCGGTGCACGCCTACACCGGGGTGCTGCCGGTGACCACCGCGCAGGTGCCCGAGGCGTTCCTGTCCGATCCGCTGGCCCGGATGTCGGTCTTCCTGCGCACCGGCCCGCTGCCTGCGGGCCTGCGCAGCCCCGGCCCCGACCTGCCCGAGGGCATCGCACTGCCGGTGCCCACCGGGACCCGGGGCACCTGGGCCTGGAGCGAACGCACCGAGCCCGACGCGCTGTACCCCTGGGCCGACTACACCTTCGCAGGCACCGAGACCGCCGTCCGGCCCCCCGACGAGCCACCGGTCGCCCGAACCGGATACCTGCGCTTCACACCGAACCCCGTGGGAGACGCCGGGCCGACTCCCATCAACCGGGAAGGGCGCCAGCCGTGACCGCCGCCGACCGTGACGGCGCGGTCCCGCCGATGCTGGTCGCTGCGCTGGAAACGACGACCCCGGACCACCTCCGTACCGGGCCCGACGCCGACCCGCTGCGGCTGGTTCTGTCCACACCGGACACCGATGTGCTGGTCTGCCATCGCGTGGAACTCCACCTCCCGGTGGGGACCGGGCCGCAGCACCTGGTCGCGGATCCGGCGCGCTTGAGGCTGCACACCTCGGCCGACGGCTGGCGGGTGGAGCACACCGGAGACGACGTGTTCGCCCTGTCTCCTCCGCAGCCCACCGAGATCGTCCCCGGTGCGCCGCTGGAGCTGGCCCTGGACGGGGTCGGCGTGGACACCGAGCCGGGAACGGCGTCGATTGGGGTCCGGTTGCACGGAGAACACGCCGGCCGTCCCGAAGACTTCGGGCCGTTCCGGTACCGGTTGCGCACCGGCAACACGCCGCTGATCGAGTACTTCAGGCCGGACAAACTCACCGTGGACAACGGGAAATCGACCACGCTGCACTGGAAAGGTCCCAAGAAGGACGTAAAACCCTACCCCACCTACTGGCTCTACGTGGGTGCCAACGCAGGGGAGGACGTCACCAAGTACATGGACGCCGACGGCAAGGGCTCCTGGGACACCGGGCCGCTGACGACCGCCACTTCGTACGGGCTGGTCGCCGACACCGGCAGCAACGATCCGCCGACCGCGACCATCGCCGTGACCGTCAACAAGCCGGACCTCGAAGTCGGTCGGCTGTCCGCCACGGGACAGATCAAGCTGCTCACCAACCCACAGGCACTCTGCGATCAGCCCTTCGAGTACCAAAAGGCTTGGGGCAAAAGCTACACCGCCGCCACCGACGGGCTGCTGGCCGCCAACGCGCACCCGCTGAAGGACGGCACCGCGACGATCACCGCGATCGTCTACGACGACGACCGCGAAGTCGGCCAGTGCTACAGCGTGATCGGTACCAAAGACGCCCCGGGGAACCTGCTTTTCCCAGTGCCGAACGGCTACACGCTCGACATCAACGCCAACGCCAACGGGAAACCGTTCCACTACCAGGCCACCTGGTACCCCTTGGGAACCGGTGGTCTGTCCTAACTACCCGACTCAGGATCAGGGGATGACCATGACCGCACCACGGCTCAGCGCAGCGATCGCCTTCAACGTCTACGACATCCCGACGGTGTACCTGGCCAAGGGAACCTGGGTGACCTGCTACAGCAAGTACGACACCGGCTGGGAGATGGTCGGTCCCTTCAGCACCGCACGGCACGTGGCCCGGTGGTGGCCGAAGCTGGTCCGCACGGTCGGACGCACCGGTTTCGACGCCGCGTGGCGCGATTCCAAGGGGCTGATGTGGTTCACCCACGGCGACGACCTGGTCCAGTACGACCCGCAGAAGCTGAATGTCTACACCGACAAGACGCTGAGCGGAACCATCGGCAGCCTCCCGGAAGGTTTCAACAAGGGCGTCGACGCCGCGTTCAACACCTCGCAGCGGGTGTACCTGTTCAAGGGCAAGAAGTATTGCTCCGCCAAGAACAACGTGGCGGGGGAGGCGCGCGATCTCGGCGTGCTCAACAGCGTGGACGCGGCGATGGTGGCCGACGGCACCGTCTACCTGTTCAGCGGCGACTCGTGCTACACCGCGACGGTCGACGACAAGAAGGCCACCGTCACGGTTGATGCGGACTCGAAGACGAAGATCACCGACATCTGGCCGGCCGCGCCGCTGGGCACCCCGACGCTCGACCTGTACTACCACAACGCCCAGCTCATCCGGGTGCGCACGGACCTCGACATCACCACTTACGAGTCGGGAAACCCTGGCAAGATCACCGCCAAGTGCGTCCCGCTGGAGAACGACCTGTCCTCCCCGGAACCGCCGAACTTCCGGTTCTACGCCACTTCCGACAACCGGCGCGCCTACGTACCCGATCCCGGTACGAAAGCGCTGTCCGCGCTCGACCTCACCGCGGACAAGCCGCCGGTCGTGTGGAGCCAGGCGCTGGGCACCTTCGTTCGCCCGGCCTCCGCCGTGGAGTGGGACAGCGTCTGGGCGGTCACCGTGGACAACCAGAACGCCCGGTCGATCACCGGGGTGCGCATCAAGAACGGCCAGCCCAAGCCGGAATCCAAGCCGTTCACCAACGCCCTGGGGCAGGCGATCACCGTTTCCCCGGATTCCTCGAAGGTCTACGTCAGCAGCACGCCCACCGGCAACGACTTCGCGATCAGCCCAGTGGACACGCAGACCCTGACCCCGGGGGACCCGATCGACAAGGGAACCCGCCGTCCCCTGGACCTGGCGATCACCCCGGACGGGAACAAGCTCTACGCCGTTTACGAGGACAAGCCCAAGCGGAAGGTCCGGCGCATCACCCTCGGGGAAACCCCGAAGGGCGATGACGTAGCGCAGGGCGGCGGGCTTCTCGACATCGTGGTGACTCCCGACGGTGCTGCCGCGCTCGCGACGCAGAGCACCGACCCGAGCCTGATCGTCATCGACACGGCCACCGACAGCCCGACCACCATCCCGCTGACCGAACAGCCGCTACGCCTGCGTCCTGGACCCGTCGGAGACGCCTTCGATCTGGGTCGTGGACGTGGCGGGCAAGTTCGTCGCCGGCGTCATCCCGCTCGACCCGGGAGGGCGCAGCAACGCGGTGGCCGCCGCACCCCGGTGGTCGTGACGGGAACGGAGCACTCCTTGTCGACACCCAAGGCGTCCTACCGGATCACCAAGCCCGAACCGGTGCAACTGGTTCCGGGCGAGTCCAAGCAGCAGCTGACCATCACGATCGAAAACCGCACGAGTTCCACGATCACGTGCTCGGATCTGACGATCACACTGCCCGCGGGCGACGGCGAGACCGATCTGGTGCCCACCAACGCGGCGGAGTTCGTCGGCGTTCGCCTGCCGCTCAAGTGGAAACGTCTGGCATCACCAAAACCGCCTGTGTTCACGGTCAAACCCGATCCTCTCAAGCAGGGTCAGATCCCGGGCCACAAGTCCATCCAGGTGACGCTGCACACCATCAGCGTCAACGGCCAAGCGGGCAGCGCCATCGTGGACGTCAAGGGGACGATCGACGGGGTGACTGTGTCCGACAGCCTCCCGGTGGCCAAGTTCTCGGGCGGTTTCGTGTTCGGGAACTTCAAACCCGACCGGATGGCCACGACGCCCTACCAGGACGTCACGGTCTCCTGGACGTGCGAGAAACGGCAACCCGGGCAGACCCTGACCCTGCGCTGGACAGGTAGCGCGGACATCGACGTCAGCACCGACCACGCGAAAATGGTTTCGATCCAACGGGATTCCGCGTTCGACCTGACCGTCACCGAGAAGACGAAGAACGGACAGGTCACGGCGTCGATGCGCACCTTCGTCACCGTGTCCCAACCCCACCTCGCGGTGCAGAACCTGACCGTTCTCGGTGACACCGAACTGCTCCTCGAACCTCACGTCCGGGTTCCCCTGGCACCAGAGCCGATCGTCACGGAGCGGACTGACACCTACACGGCCGAGACCGATGGGCTGCTGTTCGGCTCGGTCCAGACCTTCAGCGCCACCGCCACCGCCGACCTCACCGTGGAGGTCACCCCGGCCGAGGGGAGCAGCCACACGACCCGCGTCCGGGCCGTGGGAGGCCACGACGAGTTGTTCGAGCCCGGACCGCCCATCGCCGTCGCGGTTCCGGCGGGTTCCAAAGTCAAGATCAGCTGGTCGCTCAAGGACACCCAGCCCGTTCCGGACATCCAAGCGTTCGCCACGGAGCTGCAGTGGCAGCCGATCGGCGTCGGCACCCTCGTGCGCAGCTCATAAAGCGCCGGGGTATCGGCGCCCGGACGGGCACCGATACCCCGGTATATCTGAGAACGGGCTTACTTGGGGAAGAACCGCAGCGCCGAGATCCACTTGTCGAACGGCGTACCCGCCCAGTCGACGCTGTAGTCCTTGGGTATGTCCATAGTGTCACCGTCGCAGTAGAACGAATTGCAAACCCGCACTTGGCGATCCCGGTTGTTGAACAGGGATGTGGTCTGCTTGTCGAAGTTGTACTTGCTTAGATCGTTGATGTCCTCGTCGGTAACGAGGATTCGCCCGGGTTTCGCCATGTTGAACGCAGCGAGCTCGTAGAGGCACAGCTTGTCCGCCGGACATTTGTCCTTGCCCTGCCCCGTGATGACCCGGACCACACGCGTTCCGGTGTCGGTCGCCTGCGCGCCGGACTGCTCACTGGCCGCCGCCGGCGCGGTCGCGGCGGCGAGACCGAACAACATCGCCGCGACTGCGAACACCTTACGTTCCCTCATGATTCCTCCCATTGGGATATCTGGATCTGCTCAGGCTGCGGTGGAGACGAACACGACGTCGACGGTGGTCGAGCCGCCCCGGCGCGGCGGGCCGCAAGATCCGCCTCGGCGTCATGGCACACCCGGATCCCGGAGAAATCGGCCGCGAACAACCGCTCCATCTCAGCCTGGACGGCGGCCTCCAGAGGCACCCCGCCCGCCGTGCCCTCCAGGATCCAGGCTGTCGCGACCTCACCATGCACGCTCTTACCCTTCTGGAAACCGGTTCCGCCTCGATTTCCGCATCAAGCCTGACAGCGACGCATCTGGGGCGCCGCTGTCGCAGAGGACAACCACCGGAGAAGGTGGCCGGGTTCACTCGATGATGCAGACTGGACACTGTGGACAGTTGCGGTGCGGGCCTGCTACCAGGGCTGCGCTGTGACTGCCCGACGTGTGGTCACTTCGTGCTGGAGAGAAGCAACGTCCCCGGCAGGGGTCAGCAGGGCCTTCGGTGGTGGGCGAACCTCACGTGGAACCGCCACGTATTAATCGCGAAGTTCCAGTCCCTTCGGAGGAACGGATGACCATGCGGAGCAACGCATCCGCCGGAGGCGCCACGACAGGCACCAAGGAACTGCCGCCAAGAAGGGGCCGGTCTGTGTGTCCTACGTCGAGGTGAGCAGCAACAGCATGACGAAAGTCGTCAAGTACACGCTCGCCAGCGGCGGCGCCAACGTGTTGGACATCGGAATCGTCATATCTGCCTACATCAACGACGGCCGGATTGAGCGTGTGCCGTTCGTGGTCTTTCGAGAATGCGGGCAACGCGCCCGGTAGAGGACTGGGGGCGTTGCCCCTGGGAGATCACCAGGGGCATCTTCGACTGCGGGATCGCAAGGGACGGCGAGGAACTGATTTGAATCGACGCATTTTGTACTGCGGTTTCTCGGTTTTCGTAAGTGAGTGTCTATATAGGACATGTCGGGAGGTCAAGGGGTCGCAGGTTCAAATCCTGTCAGCCCGACGGTGAAGAGGGTCTTCGCAGGTCAGAGACTGTGAAGACCCTCTTTTCGTGGTTATAGTTCGTTCTTCGGAGTCAAGCACGCCGCTTATCGACCCTTTGACTTCGGAGCTTGGACATGCCGCTGATGGATCTTGAACGGCTCACCGACGGCCTCTCGATGACCTGGACTTGTACTACCGATGGGTGCGGCACCGTGAGCAGATTGAGGGTTCTAGAGCCGGAAAGCAGCTCTTCGTCTTTCTCGAAGGTCTGGCACGCCTCTACGCGAAGCAACCGCCACAGGACGGGGGAGCCCGGCGATACTACAGTTTTCCGGAGCTTCGGACGGAGAAAACGTGCGGTCACTGCTGCCGGACAAAGCTAAAAGGGTCAGCGGATGGTGCTTACCAGGCCGTGCCCGGACTCAGGGCCCGGTCGGCGATCAGATCGGGAGGTCCTAGCTGGACGGTGGTCACTGTCGCATATGCGTGCCAACTGTTCGTCGCGAGCTTGATGAGGTCCAGCGCGGCTGCCTGCATTTCGTTGGCTTCGGTCTCGGGTAGGCCGTTCGCGGCGTCCGGCACCGCCAGTCGCCGGATCGAGGTTGGGTGCGAAGAGCCCTGGACGAAAATTGACGCGGACCGGACTTTCGGATTGTCGTGTGCTTTTCGCTGGGCAACGCTGCGCATTGCCCGGGCGGGTGCATTACGTGATCTCCAGTGGCCCGAATTGGTCCCGCCACCTACGGTCGGTGTCCTGGAGCCGAAAGCAACGATCTGTCCAGGGAGGTCGACCGCTCCTGACTGCAGTGATCGTCCACCGTTTCATCGTCGCGCGACTCAGGTCAGCGGACTACCCCCCAGTTCGGCCTGTTCTCCACATCAGATACGGATCTCCGCGTATCCTTCTGAACCAGTCGTGCCGACGCCGTTCACCTATGCGGTGGCAGGAACGGCTTCGACCCGCTCCGGACCCGGCCCCAGCGCAATGGCACATCCTGGTGGGGCCGGGTGCGGAGCGGGCTGCGGGATTCGAATATTCCACGATGAAACGAGGAGCGTGCAGTGAAGGTCGAGAAGTGGATCGTGCGGGAGAACGTCGGTGGCGTGCCCGATGTCGACCGGATGTACCAGAAGGTGGTCGAGGACCTCGACGTCGACCTCGCCGACGACGAGATGCTGCTCCGGACAAGGTACGTCTCCGTCGACCTCTTCCTGCACGGCATCACCCTGGCTACTCCGCTGGGCATGCACGCGGGAGGCGACTCGATCATGGAGGTGATCGAGGCCGGGCCGCGAGCGGCGTTCGCGGTCGGGGACTTCGTGCAAGGCTGGGGCGGCTGGCGCACCCACTTGGTGAGCACTGGTGCCGAGATGCCTTGGGACGTCGGTCCGTTCCCGATGGTCTTCCCGGCCTTCCGCAAGCTGAACCCGCAGCACTTCGACGATGTACTTCCGCTTCCGACGGCCTTGGGCGTCATGGGCGGTACGGGCTTGACCGCGTGGGGCACGATGACCAAGTTCCTGACGGTCCGTCCCGGTGACACGGTGGTGATCAGCGCTGCTTCCGGCGCGATCGGCACCCTGGTCGGCCAACTGTCCAAGCGGGCGGGCGCCCGGGTCGTCGGGACCACCGGTTCCGCCGGGAAGGCGGAGTACCTGACTGGTCTCGGTTTCGACGAGGTGATCCACTACCGGCACGGCGACACCGCTGACGCGGTGCGCGACGCACTCGAGAAGGCCGCGCCGGACGGCGTGGACAAGTACTTCGACAACATGGGCGGCACCATCACCGACGTGGTGTTCCGGATGCTCAACGTGCACAGCCAGGTGGCGGTGTGCTGGCAGTGGGAGAGTCAGGTCGGGGAGGAGGACACCGGTCCGCGCCTGCTGCCCGAGATCATGTACCCGCGCACCACCATCCGCGGAATCTACGCTCTGGAGTGGTTCACCGACGACAACTGGAAGGCGCTGGAGGAAGACCTCGGCGGCATGGTTCGGCGCGGTGAGATCACCTACGACCAGACCATCTACGATGGCTTCGATGCCATTCCGGCGGCTTACCGCAGCCTCTACCTGGGGTGCGAGGCCAATCGCGGGAAGGTGCTCGTGCGGGTGTGATGCCATTCCTGCACGCCTTGTCACCTTGAGCGAGTTCAGGCCGTAGGTCATCTGGTGGTTCGCACAGCACTACTTCCTCGGTTTGCCGTTCACTGATGCCTTCCGCCGGGAAACCCAACGTGAAACCGGCCACTGGGTATTGCTTGCCTCCGATACCAAGTTCGGGGCAATCGCTGCTTCGAGACGGACCGGATCCCGGCACGCTGGTCGGCATCGGACGCCCCGTCGGCGATCTTCGACAGCACACCGTGAGAGCCTCGCGGCGTTGCGCCACAGTTCGTTGACCGCATCCCACCCGAGGGCCTGCGGTCCGGTGCCTTCAGGGCGTGCACCAAACGGCTGCTTAGGGTTAAGAGCTGTCGACGATCATCAGGGCGGTGTGCAGGGAGGTGCGTGACTCGGCTGTGTCCAGCAGGATGCCGAGGATTCGTTCGATGGTTTGCAGGCGAGCGTAGAGGGTTGGGCGGCTGAGCCCGGTGTCCCGCGCGGTTTCGGTTTTGGAGCCGCTGTTGTCGAGGTAGGTCCGCAGGAGGCCGAGGAGGTCGTCGTTGTTGCGGGCGTCGTGTTCGAGCAGACGGCCGAGTTCGGTTTCGGCGAAGGCCTGGACGCGGTGGTCGTGGCGGAGCAGGGCGATCAGGCCGCGCAGCCGCACGTCGGTGGAACGGTAGAGGCGGTTGGCTGCCGGCATGGTGACGCCGACGTCGGCGACGTGTTCGGCTTCGGTGATCTCCCGCGCCGCGGCGAGCAGGCTCGGGCTGCTGGGTGCCGTTCCTGCGACCCAGGATTCGGTTCCGTCTCGTTTAGACAGTCGTGTTCCCAGGCCGGTGCACACCGCGCGGAGCGCGTCGTCAGGGTCGGTGCAGGACATCACCGCCGAGACGGTGCCTTCGCGGCGGATGGAGACGATCGCGGTGTGGCCGGTCTCGGCGACCGCCTGGCGGAGGGCGGTGAGCAGGCGGCGGTCGATCTCGCCTTGGGTGAGGGGATGCGCGTTCGGGCGTTGCGGGATCCGGACCACGACCGGCACGTAGTTGTGGTTCATCCGCAGCCCGAGTGCGCTGGCGCGGACGAGGGCTTCGGTTTCGTCGCCGATCCGGCCGTTGAGCATGTCGTCGAACAGGCCACCGAGGGCGTGCACGACGAGGGCATCGCGCTCCTGCTGGAGCATCCGGTGCAGCTGCAGGGACTGCGCTGCGCGTTCGAGTACCATCTTCGCGCGCGTTGCGTCGGGCACCTCGACTGGGAGCACGAGGCGCCCCCACCGTTCGGTCCCGACACCGACCGACACCGTCGACCACCCGGACGTCGTACCGGTGCCGGGGAAATCGTGCAGCCGCGAGCGTTCCGCCCAGTTCTCCAGCAGCTGCGCGGTCTTGGTGCCCGCAGCGCAATGGGCCAGCACGTGGCGGCTCAGGTCTTCCAGCACGAGCGGGGCGTCGAGGATCTGCGACGCCCGGGTGACGATGTCGGTGCTGGAAGCCCGCGCGATGTTGAGCGAGGTGAAGACCTCGTGCGTGGTGCGGGCGAACTCCACCTCGTCGTACTGCTCGGCCACGATCCGGCGGTGGACCTGCTCGGTGACCTCGACGTAGCGGATCTCGGTGTCCAGCACGACGACCGGCACACCGGCGGCCTCGGCCACGGCTTCGAGCCCGTCGGGCACCTTGTGCAGGTGCGTGCCCAGCTCGACGACGAGCCCGGCGACCTGCTGCGCGCCGAGCATGGCGAGGTAGCCCGACACCGCTTCGGGTGCGCCGGTGAGGGGCAGCCCGGTGCTGAGCACCAGCTCGCCGCCTTCCAGTAGGTCGGTCAGGTCGGTGGACTCGCTGATGTGCACCCAGCGCACCGGGCGGGCGAGCAGGGTGTGGCCTGCGACGACGCGCGGGTGACCGGCCGCGACGACGGGCAGGGCGAGCACGTCGCGAACAGTCAGGATCACCTGACGAAGTGTAAGGCAATATGGCTGATTCTTTCCATCATGTCGGCAGTGCGGCTGGCAACGTCATGAGGTGCCGAGGTCGCGGCCCCGGCGATCCACATCCTGAGTTGTCGAGCGAAGGAAGAAGTCAGTGGCGAACACCGGTCAGTCACAGATCGTGCATTGGGTGAACAACAAGCCGTTCGACGGTTCGAGCGGAGCAACGGCTCCGGTGACCAACCCCGCGACGGGTGAGGTAACGCGGGAGGTGGCGCTGGCCAACGCCGAGGACGCGCGGACGGTGATCGAAGCGGCGGAGGCCGCCTTCCCGGCCTGGCGCGACACCTCGTTGGCGAAGCGGACCGCGATCGTCTTCCGGTTCCGCGAGTTGCTCAACGAGCGCAAGGACGAGCTGGCCGCGATCATCACCAGCGAGCACGGCAAGGTCGTCTCCGACGCGCTGGGCGAGGTCACTCGCGGTCAGGAGGTCGTGGAGTTCGCCTGCGGGATGCCGCACCTGGTCAAGGGCGGGTTCACGGAGAACGCCTCCACCGAGGTGGATTCGTTCTCCGTGAACCCGCCGCTCGGGGTGGTGGGTATCATCTCGCCGTTCAACTTCCCGGCGATGGTTCCGATGTGGTTCTTCCCGATCGCGATCGCCGCGGGCAACACGGTGGTGTTGAAACCGAGCGAGAAGGACCCGTCGGCCGCGTTGTGGCTGGCGGAGCTGTGGGCCGAGGCAGGTCTCCCCGACGGGGTTTTCAATGTGCTGCAGGGCGACAAGCTCGCCGTGGACGAACTCCTCGCGCACGAGGCGGTGAAGGCGATCAGCTTCGTCGGCTCCACGCCGATCGCCCGCTACGTGTACGCCACGGGTACCGCGAACGGCAAGCGCGTGCAGGCCCTCGGTGGGGCGAAGAACCACGCGGTCATCCTGCCCGATGCCGATCTCGATCTGGCCGCCGATGCGATGGTGAATGCGGGGTTCGGCTCCGCCGGGGAGCGCTGCATGGCCATCTCCGCCGTCGTGGTGGTCGGTCGGATCGCCGACGAGCTGGTGGCCAAGATCGCCGAGCGCGCGCGGTCGGTCAGGACCGGGGACGGCACCCGCAGTTGCGACATGGGGCCACTGGTCACCAAGGCCCACCGGGACAAGGTCGCCTCCTACGTCGACGCGGCCGAGCGGGACGGCGCGGCGATCGTCGTCGACGGCCGGCAGGTGCGCGCCGACGGCGGGGCGAACGGGTTCTGGCTCGGTCCGACGCTTCTCGACAACGTCACCCCGGACATGAGCTGCTACACCGACGAGATCTTCGGCCCGGTGTTGTCGGTGGTGCGCGTCGAGTCCTACGACGAGGCGCTGCGGCTGATCAACTCCAACCCGTACGGCAACGGCACGGCGATCTTCACCAACGACGGTGGTGCGGCGCGGCGCTTCCACAACGAGGTGGAGGTCGGCATGGTCGGCATCAACGTGCCGATCCCCGTCCCGATGGCCTACTACAGCTTCGGCGGCTGGAAGAGCTCGCTGTTCGGCGACACCCACGCGCACGGCACCGAGGGAGTGCACTTCTTCACCCGCGGCAAGGTCGTCACCTCCCGCTGGCTCAACCCCAGTCACGGTGGCCTCAACCTCGGCTTCCCGCAGACGGCGTAAGGAGATCTCCTGATGGCTCTTATCGACGATGCGGCCCGGACCTACGAGCTGGACCGCCGCCACGTGTTCCACTCCTGGTCGGCGCAGGCGGGCCTGGATCCCCTGGTCATCACCCGCGCGGCAGGGTCCTACGTCTGGGACGGCGAGGGCAACCGGCTGCTCGACTTCTCCTCGCAGCTGGTGAACACCAACATCGGCCACCAGTACCCCGACGTCGTGGAAGCGATCGTCGAACAGGCCCGCAGGCTGACCACGATCGCCCCGCAGCACGCCAACGACGTGCGTTCCGAGGCCGCCCGGTTAATCGTCGAACGGGCTCCGGGGGACCTCGACCGCGTGTTCTTCACCAACGGTGGAGCTGATGCCAACGAGCACGCGGTGCGCATGGCACGCTTGGTCACGGGACGCCCGAAGGTCCTGAGCCGGTACCGCTCGTACCACGGCGGAACGCAGACCGCGATCAACCTGACCGGCGATCCCCGGCGCTTCCCGAACGACGCCGGCAACGCCGGCGTGGTCCACTTCTTCGGCCCGTACCTGTACCGCAGCCACTTCCACGCCCGGACCGAGGCCGAGGAGTGCGAGCGGGCGCTGGCGCACTTGGAGCAGGTCATCGAGCTGGAGGGGCCGCAGACTGTCGCGGCGGTGTTGCTCGAGGCGATCCCGGGTACTGCCGGGATCATGGTTCCGCCGCCGGGTTACCTCGCCGGGGTGCGCGAGCTGTGTGACCGGTACGGCATCGTCCTGATCATCGACGAGGTGATGACCGGATTCGGCCGCACCGGCGCCTGGTTCCACTCCGCGACCGAGGGCGTCGTGCCCGACCTGCTGACCTTCGCCAAGGGCGTCAACTCCGGCTACGTCCCGCTCGGTGGGGTGCTAATCGGGGACCGCATCGCCGAGCACTTCGCGCAGCGCCCCTACCCGGGCGGTCTGACCTACTCCGGGCACCCGCTGGCCTGCGCTGCGGCCGTAGCCGCGATCACCGTGATGGATCACGACGTGGTCGTCGAGAACGCCCTCGGAATCGGTCAGGAGGTCATCGCGCCGGGGCTGGCGCAGCTCGCCGAACGACACCCCAGCGTGGGGGAGGTGCGCGGTCTCGGCGTCTTCTGGGCGATCGAGCTGGTCACCGACCGCGACACCCGCGCACCCGTCGCACCGACCGGCGGCGGCAGCCCGATCATGGCCGAGGCCGTGCGGACGGCGAAGTCCCTCGGTCTGCTGCCGTTCACCAACTCCAACCGCATCCACGTCGTGCCGCCCTGCACCGTTTCCCCGCAGGAGGCGCAGGAAGGGCTGGACATCCTCGACAAGGTCCTGAGTCGAGTCGACGACCTCGTCGACGAAGCGAACAAGGGCTGACCCACCGCGTCCGCACAGCCGGAACGGCCCACCCGGGCCGTTCCGGCTGTGCGATCGGTTGCGGCGGTGTGGGTGATGCCGTGATCGCTGGGGCGAGGTTGGCCGGGGCGACCACGATCGTTGCGGTGGCCACCGATCCGCGGAAGCTGAAGTGGGCTGCGGAGTTCGGTGCCACCCACACCGTAAACGCCACCGAGCCCGACCCGGTGGAGTTCATCCGCAGCGTCACAGGCGGCCACGGTGCGGACGTCGCCGTGGAGGCGGTGGGGCGTCCGGAGACCTACACGCAAGCATTCTTCGCTCGCGACTTGCCCGGGACTGTGGTGCTGGTGGGCGTTCCAACACCGGAGCTGATGGCCCCGGAGATCCCGCTGATCGAGTACTTCGGCCGGGGTGGGGCGCTGAAGTCGTCCTGGTACGGCGACTGTCTGCCCAGCCGCGACTTCCCGCTCTACATCGGCCTTTTCCTGCAGGAATGGTTGCCGCTGGAGAAGTTCGTGACCGAAGAGATCGCCCTGGGCCAGGCCGAGCAGGCTTCGAGAAGATGCACCGCGGCGAGGTGCTGCGTTCGGTGGTGGTTTTCTGATGGCGTCCCCGGTCGACCACGTCGTCACCTCTGGCACGTTCAATCTCGACGGTGGCAGCTTCGACGTCGACAACAATGTCTGGATCGTCGGCGACGAACACGAAGTCTTGGTGATCGACGCAGCGCACGACGCCGACGTGATCGCGGAAGCTGTGCGGGATCGCCGGGTTAAGGCGATCGTGTGCACCCACGCGCACGACGACCACGTCAACCAGGCACCGGCCCAGGCCGAGAAGTTCTCCGCGCCGATCCTGCTGAACCCGGCCGAGAAGGTCCGAGAAGTTCTCCGCGCCGATCCTGCTGAACCCGGCCGAGAAGGTCCTTTGGGACAAGCCGATTTCGGAACGGCGATCGGTGTCCGCCGACCTGAATGGACCGACACTCTCGAGCCCGCCACGGCGCGCTCAACCCGTCCTTGTCAGCGGGAAGCGGAACGAACGAGAAATCCCGACAAAGGAACTTGCGATGAACCTCAAGATTGTGGTGTGCATGAAGCAAGATTGTGGTGTGCATGAAGTACGTTCCCGATGCGATGGGGAAGCGGCGGTTCATCGATGACCTAACGACCGGCCGCGAGTCGGTGGACGCTCTGCTTCCCGAGTTGGATGAGTACGCCGTCGAGCAGGCGCTGCGGATCGGGGAGGCTGCGGGTGACTCGCAGGTCACCGTGCTGACCGTCGGCCCGGAGGCGGCCAAGGATGCGGTGCGCAAGGCGCGTTCCACGAGGTTCAGCCAACTCGACGAGGTCGGGGTGAAGTGCAGGTGGAACCGGGGATGCCGCAGCAGTCATTCCTTGACCTTGGGGGGCTTGCCGGTTGCGTAGTTGTCCAGAACCAGTTGCAGATCAAGGCTTTTCGGCACCGCGTCGTCGATCAGTTCGAGGGAGCGCAGGAATTCCTGGTGCCGGTGCCGCCGGAAGTGCTGGGCGATGACGGAACTGCTGGCCATGTCGAACGCGGCGAACAAACTGGTGGTGCCGTGCCGGATGTAGTCGTGGGTGGCGCGCTCCGGGGTGGTGGGCATCATCGGCAGGATCGGGGCCGCGCGGTCGATCGCCTGGATCTGCATCGAGATGTGGGTGTAGATCAGGTCCGTCATGCCGTACAGAGTCACGAGTCGGTAGGTCGCGGCCAGCTAGCGGCGCAGTTGCTGCTCGGTCGCCGGGATCGCGGATCTACCACCGACGATCCGGTCCTCGTCGGGTGGGAAATGCATGGGAGGACGCGTTCGCTCCGAGGTGGGGGACAAGTCGGATGTCATCTTCCAAACCTCCGCTCGACGGTGAGGAGCCGTTGGTCGTGGATCGACTAGCGGTCCTCGCCGGAGGCGGCCGCATTACGACCACAGATCGAACTCATGGGAACTGCGTGATCGGACATCCGTGAATGCTGCTGCCTTGACCTCTGGTCCGTTCAGGCTCGTTCACTGACGCCCGGGGAGTTGCACCACTCGACTGCGGTTGTGCGACTGGTCTTACTAGCCCTACACGGAGGCAGGCTATGGCCTAAATCACCGCCTGGAGAATACGTCATGCGTCTAAATCGGCGCGCCACGATTCGTGCGAACGTTTAGATGGTTCGGCCCGCCGTGCGGGCGCGCGGCCTGATGACCACGCCGTGGCTGCCTGCCTGTCGTGCCCGCTCGGTCCGATCGGCGACCTCAAGCACCTGGGACCAGCCGATGGAGTCCGAGGGAACCAGGTGAGGGGCACCCTTGGGCGGGTAAACCACTTAAGGGTGCCCCTCACCTATCACTCCACTCCCATCGCCGCTGCCAGTCGGGGAAGACCTGTGCCTAGCGGGGCCCGGGGTGGCAGGGACGACAGTGCAGTGAGCCGGAGCCGGTCGGCTGGCTCGTAGCGGACACGGACCTGGAGTTGGCTGCGCAGCTCCGCATTGTCTTGCCACAGCACTGCAGTTTTGCTTCCTTCGAAGTCTCGCGGCGCAGGGGCGCGGCCGGGACGGTGAGGCGTTGCCGGGTGACCTTGTACGGCAGCGACATGAACATCCCGGCATGTTCCCAGGCGCGCGGCCAGTGATCTACAGGCCAAGGGCCTGCGGCGATGAGTATTCGAGCGGCACAGGGTGCTGACCGCTCCAGGCTCCATCGAGTCGAGCTTGAACGCTGTGTCGTAGCTCTGCGTATCGACCGCGCTGCCCCAGAATCGGTATTACCAGTTTCGCTGAGTCGACGGCATGTCCGGCCGATCTACCCAAAACTGGCTGTTCTTGACAATAATTGGTATGACAAGTCTGTTGACCGCTCTGACCTCGGTCGTTCATACTTCGTCCCCAAGCGAGGAGGCGAGACCGCTGTGCGGTCTTCGGAACCGGAGGTGAAAGTGGTGCGCAAGGTGCTCATCGCGTGTGGCGCAGCGACTGTCTTGCTTCTGGCCGGATGTGCGGGGGCGGGGACGGACAGCGGCCACAAGATCAAGGTTGGGCTGGTGACCCAGGCTTGGGACAACCCGGCCATCAAGGACATGTCGGAGGCAGCCGAGGCCGCGGCAGCCGCAAAAGGAAACATCGAGCTGCTCTCTCAAGACAGCCGGGACATGCAGGACATGGTCACCAAGCTGCAGGCGATGATCGGCCGAGGCGTTAAGGCACTTGGCATCGAACCGTGGGACAAACAGCAGATCATGCCGATCTTGACGCAGGCGAAGGCCGCAGGTATCCCGGTTTTCATCCTGCAGTCGGAGATCGAGGGCGCGCAAAACCGTGGCTTGGTCGTGACCTCCATCATCGGAGACGAGACGGAAGGCGGCAAGGTTGCGGGCACCTGGCTCGGCCACCACCTGAACGGTGCGGCGAAAGTCGCCGTTCTCGAGGGTGCCCCTGCTGACACGCCCGGCATCGAGCGCGCGAATGGGTTCGAGCAGGGGCTGGCTGCAGCCAACCCGGGGGCGACTATCGTCGCCCGCCAGCCAGCAGACTGGGCGCGCGACAAAGCTCTGCGCGTGATGACGGACATCCTGACAGCCCACCCCGAAATAGACGCGGTGTTCGCCGACAACGACGAGATGGCGTTCGGTGCGATCTCGGCGCTCGAGACCCGCAACCTGAAGGGAAAGGTACCCGTCATCGGCTACAACGGGACCTGCATCGGCCTCCGGGCCACCTACCAAGGCACGTTCGTCGCCAGCGGGATTCTTTTTCTGGACCACGTCGGTTCGGAGTTCATCAACTCGGTCGTTGCCCGCCTCGACGGGCAAGGCATCCCGGAGAAGGTCGAGCCACCGATCACCCTGCTCACCACCGACCAGGTCAAAGAGATCTCGGGCGGCGCCAAGTCTGTTGACGTCAACGGAAAACCGTTCAATGTCGACGATGCCCTTGCCAAGCGCGTGAATGACGCAGTGGCCGGCCGCTGCTGACTACGCGACGGGAGTTTCAATGATGATCCACGCTACCGAACCGACGTCAGTGAGCCGGACAGTGCTGGCCGCCAAACAGGTCGCCAAGAGCTACGGCGGTGTCTACGCGTTGCGGGATGCTGACCTAACGGTCGCCTCCGGAGAAGTCCACGCGCTGCTGGGTGAGAATGGCGCCGGCAAGTCGACGCTCGTGAAGATCCTGACGGGGGTTCACTCCCCGGACCACGGGAAAGTTCTGATCGACGGCGAGCCGGTTTCGTTCCAGTCGCCGCTCCATGCCGAGCGCCTGGGCGTCCATGCCATCCATCAGCACCTGGCCCTGGTCCGAGGTCTGAGCATCGTCGACAACTTCCTGCTGGGACGAACCGAAGCCGGCGAACGCGCCAGGCACTTCGGCTTCCTCAGCAGGCGCGAGGCCGCTCAGGTTGTCGAGCAGGCTGTGGCATCGGTGGGACTTCGTGTCGATCCGTTCACGAAGATCTCGCAGCTCTCCTTGCCGCAGGCACAGCTAGTCCAGATCGCGCGGGCGCTGACTGCCGAGGCCAAGGTTCTCGTCCTGGATGAGCCGACTGCGGCACTGACTCCTGCTGATCGGGACAACCTGTTTGAGAAGCTCGATCGGCTCCGCGGCGACGGCGTCGGGCTGGTCTATATCAGCCACCGTCTCGACGAGATCACCGCGCTCTGCGACCGTGCGACCATCCTTCGTGACGGCCGGATCGTTCGCGAGATGGCAAAGGACGAGTTGACCGTCGACGCCATGATCGAGGCAATGCTGGATCGGCCCGTCCAGCAGTTGTACCCGCCCCGTGTGGTCAACCCGACCGAGGTGCCCGTTCTCCAGGTCGAGGGTCTGAGAGTCACGGGGCAGCCGCCCGTCAGCTTCATCGTCAACGGCGGTGAGGTTGTCGGCCTCACCGGCCTGGTGGACGCCGGAATGGTTCCTGTCGCGGAAGCCCTGTGCGGCAGCCGTCGGGCAGAAGCGGGCGCGGTGTCCGTAGATGGATCCAACGCCTTGCCTCGCACCGCACTCGATGGGATGCGGCACGGCATCGCACTAGTTCCGGCTGACCGGTCAGAAGCGCTGATCGCCGGCCTGAGCATCGCCGAGAACTTGGCGCTGACCTACTCGAGCCGGGCACAGATTGCCTCCCGCACCGGGCGCCGGCTGCGGTGGATGTCGCGCCGCCGGACGAAGGCCAACGCGGTGCGGGCGATCGATCGGTTCACGGTCGACCCGCGACGCCCGGAACTCTCTGCTGGTTCCCTGAGCGGGGGGAACCAGCAGAAGATCGTCCTCGCCAAAGCAGTCTCGTTGTCTCCCCGCGTGCTGGTGCTTATCGAGCCCACTGCGGGCGTCGATGTAGGGAGCCGGGCACAGATCTACCAACTTCTGCGCGAGATCGCTTCTCAGGGCGTTGCGGTGCTCTTGGTGAGCTCGGACATGCAGGAGGTCTGCGGGTTGAGTGACCGGGTATGCGTGTTCCGGTCCGGCGCGATAGCAAAGGAGATCCCCGGCCCGACGACCGAGCGGGAAATCATGGGTCACGCGACACGGCCCCTGGCGGGTGCCAGATGAGTGATGGCGGTGATCTGGCCGGGGGTGGCTACCGGGCAACTCCACGGGTTGTTGCCACGAGCGGTCGCCGGCCGCCCGCCGCATCGCCGCGTCCACGCCTCGGTATGCTCCGGCCTATGGCAGGCCCACTCCACGATGTTCGTGATCATGTCGTGTCGATGATCGTGGCGGGCGAACTGCTTCCCGGAGCAGCCCTCCCCGCCGAACGGGAGCTCGCGATCCGCCTCGGGGTCTCCCGCCCGCTGGTGCGCGAAGCCCTGCGGAGCCTCGAAGCCGTGAACATCGTCGAGTCCCGTCGCGGCGCTGGAACCTACGTCACGGATCTGACCCCGGAGCTCCTGCTCGCTCCGCTGAGCTACGCGTTCCGGCTGGTCCACGGGTCGTACCTCGACCTCTTCCAGGTCAGGCGGTTCCTCGAGCCAGCGGCGGCTGCGGAGGCAGCCAGCACGGTCAAGGAAGACAACCTGGTCGAGATGGACGAGTTGCTCAAGGCCCTCGACGAGCCCGATGAGGACACGTTCCCGGAGAACGATCTGGCCTTCCATGAATGGATCGTCCGGCAGACCGGGAATCCACTGCTCCTCAGCATCATCAGGGGCATTCGAGACCTGGAGTTCACGGTCCTCGAGGTGACCGCGGCGAACACGGTCAATCGTGAGCAGTCGCAGATCGAGCACCGAGCCATTGGGAAGGCAATCCGCGAGGGCGATCCGGAACGTGCCAAGGCGGCGATGCTTCTCCACCTCGCCCGGGTCGAAGATCAGGTCCGTAGTTCCGGCACCGGGTGCCCGGCATCGGCCAGCGAAGCGCACTGAAGAGTCCCATCAGGTTGATCCGGCCGCATTTGGGTTCGATCCACCGGTGGTTTTGGGTACCGGTTCGGTGGTGAGAAGGCGAGATGCCCTCTTGAGCTGGGACGATTGATCTCGCTGAATGATCCATCCGTCCTAGTGAGAGGGCACTCTGGAGTGCGGTCTTCTCATAGTCCGGCGCGGCTGGGCGCGGTGTTTGATGATCCGAATCTGGTTGCGGATGCCGGGCTGGTGCCGGTGGTGCGGCTGGCGGAACGGGCCCGGCTTGGTGAGCTGGTCATCGCCGCGGTGCGGCTGTGCGAGGGCAAAGCGGCAGATGTGCGTGGGCGAAGCCCGGTTCGTCGCCGAGTCCTTGGCCGCCGCCGACCAAGCCGGATGCGCCGGAATGCGGATCGTGCGGGCGGATTCGAAGTTCTACACCGCTGATGTGGTCGCCGCCTGTCGTCGGCGCGGGGCGTATTCCTCGCTGTCGACCGGTATCAGTCGACGACGACCCCGGCAGCGCCTAACGCACGCGCCACCATGTGGCCGCCCATTGCTCGCTTCTCGGAGGTGACTGTGCCGATCGCGTCGAAGTCGTTGCCAACCGCCTCATCGAACGCCCCGCGCGCCACGCGTTCGGTGGACGCGGTGAGGAGTGTCTCGAGGCTGGGCAGCCGGAACGGCCGGTCCGCCACGCCGAACGCAACTGCTCGCCCGCGCTCCTGAGCACCCTCAGCCGGCAGAGTCAACGCCGCCCCTGCCTCTGCGAAGTCGCCGTGCCGGGGCGCGAACTCTTCGAAGCCCCACCGGCCGCCGGCGTTAGGAACCTCGAAATCCAGCCGGGTGAGGATCTCGTCCTCCTCGATGGCCGTACTTAGATAGCCGGTGAAGAAGTCGCCGGCGTTCTCGACACGGCCACCGCGAACGGACCTCAGCGTGATCCGGGCGTCCGCCAGGACCATCGCCGCCGCTATTTCCGCGGACGGGTCTGCGTGCACCACGCTGCCGCCGATCGTGCCCCGCGAACGGATCTGGACGTGGCCCACCCAGCTCGCTGCTGCGGACAACAACGGCCAGGCGTCGCGCACCGCAGGTGAGCGTGCGATCCAGCCAGTCGTGGTCGTGGCCCCCAGACTGAAACTCGGGTCGTTGAAGGTCCGCTCGGACAGCTCTGCGACGTTGCCGATGTCCACCAACACCGGCGGACGAACGAGGCGGTAATTCAACATCGGGATGAGGCTCTGCCCTCCCGCGAGCACCTTGCCGCCTTCTTCTGCGCACTCCGCAAGATCATCGAGCGCCCGCTTGAGGGTGGTCGGTGCGCGATACAGGAACGGCGACGGCTTCATGCCTCATGACGGTACTCGTTGGACTGACCAGTGTCACGACTGTGGGCCCATTTCCTGCAAATCAGGCCGTTATTTGGCTGCCAGACCGAGAATCGGTAAGGCCAATTGCTTGACGGTGGGGACCTTGCCGTGGTCCTATGCAGGCCCCACCCGGCTGTGCACACCCCAGTAAGGAGGAGCTGGTGAGCGCTACCCAACTGCCACCGAAGCAGTCAGTCGAATCGACCTCGGCACCCGCTCAAAAGCGCCGCCCCGTCTGGTTACGCGTCGTCGCGTCGCCGATTGCCGGAACCTCCATAGCGTTGATCGCGGTCTGCTGCGTCTTGTCGGCCATCGCGCCAGATTTCGCCACCGTCGGGAACGTCCTCAACGTCCTGCTCGCGGCGTCGACGCTGACGATCCTGGCCTGTGGTCTGACCGTTGCTCTGATCGCAGGCGAGATCGACCTCTCGGTCGGCTCGGTCGAAGCACTGACGGGTTCGGCGGCTGCGGTCATGATCGTGACCTACGGCATTCCGTGGCCGCTGGCCATCGTCGGTGGCATCGCCGTCGGCGCTGCGGCCGGACTCGTGAATGGCATCGTCGCCACGAGGTTCTCGGTTCCCTCATTCGTCGCATCACTGGCCATGCTGAGCGTTGCCAGTGGTGCAGCCAACCTGTTGACCAACGGCACCTCGGTGTTCGGCCTCGGTAGCCAGTTCGGCTTCCTGGGCATTGGAAAGGTCCTCAGCATTCCGGTCCCGGTTGTCATCGCGGGCGTCGTGGCGCTAGGCCTGGCGGTCACGCTCCGCAAGACCAGCTTCGGCCTTGACGTCTACGCCGTCGGCGGCAACCGCGAGGCAGCACGCCTTTCCGGCGTCAATATCTCCAGTGTCAAAGTCCGAGTGCTGGTCCTCAGCGGCGCGCTCGCCGGCCTGGCTGGCCTCATCATCGCTGCGCGACTCGACTCTGGCTCGGGCACCGTCGGTACCCAGGACCTGATGGCAGCCATTGCGGCAGTCGTCATCGGTGGCACCTCCCTCAACGGAGGAATCGGCAGCATCGGTGGCTCCGTCGTCGGAGCGCTCCTCATCGCGACCATCCAGAACGGCCTGGTCCTCATGGACATCACCGCGTTCTGGCAACAGGTCGCCATCGGCTCACTCATCCTCATCGCCGCCCTGCTCGAGCGACTGTCCAAACTGACCATCGGAGGCAAGCCAGCATGACCACGCACCAGCAGCACGACCTCGTCATTCGCGGCGGCACTGTCGTCAACGCCGACGAGATGGCCGTCGGCGATGTCGCCGTCCGCGAGGGCAAGGTCGTCCAGGTCGGCATCGTCGACGGCTCTGGTGCCGACGAGGTCGACGCCACCGGTTGTCTCGTGGTGCCGGGCGCCATCGACGTCCACACCCATTTCCACCACTGGGTGGGGTACGTCGGCTCGCACAACGCCGACGACTACGACTCCGGCACCCGTGCCGCAGCCGCGGGCGGCATCACCACCATCGTCAACTACGCCTTCCAGGAGGAAGGCGAAACGCTGATGACCGCCATCGAGCGCGACCTCGAGCTGGCGAAGACGACCGCGAACATCGACTACGGCCTCCACGTCGTCGTCACGGACCACGCCGAGAAGGCCGTAGCCGAGTTCCCCCAGGTCGTCAAGGCCGGTGTGACCAGCGTAAAGGTGTTCGGTGCAGTCTCCGGTTTTCAGCTGCCCGACGCCGGCATCCTCGAGGTACTCCGGGCGGCCCGCGACGCCGGCATGATCGTCAACGTCCACGCCGAGGACGGCGCACTCATCGACTTCCTCACCCGCACGTTCGAACAGCGCGGTGACCTCGGAGTCGAGTTCCTGCCCCAGGCGAGGCCGCCTCAGGCGGAGGCGATCGCCACTCGCAAGATTGCAGAGTACGCGGCGCTCCTCGAAGCGCCCGTGTACTTCGTGCACCTGAGCACCGCAGGAGCACTCGAGGCCGTCCGCGATGCCCGCAAGAAGTTCGACCAGATCTTCGTCGAGACGCGTCCGGTGTACCTGTTCCTAGAGCAGAGCGTCTACGAGCTGCCGAACAAGGAGGGCAACAAGTACGTCTGCCTCCCGCCGATCCGATCCAACACCGATTCCGAGGCGCTGTGGGAGGGTCTCCAGGCCGGCGAGATCCAGACCTATGCGACCGACCACGCTCCTTGGAAGGCCGAGCAGAAACTTGCCGAAGCGCCGTTCTGGCGGATCCCCGCCGGTGTCTCGAATCTTCAGACCAGCGTGCCGATGCTGTTCTCCGAGGGAGTGCAAACGGGCAAACTCGACGCCTGCCAATTCGTAGCGCTCACCTCCACCAACCCGGCCAAGCTCTTTGGCATGCATCCCGCCAAGGGGGTTATCGCGCCGGGTGCAGACGCCGACATCGCGGTGATCGACCCCGCGGACGTCCGCCGGCTCACCGTCGGCGAGATGCACTCCAATGCCGACTACGATCCGTACGAGGGGTATGAGTGCCACGGCTGGCCGCGACTTGTCTTCTCACGCGGCGACCTGGTCGCTGAGCGCGGCAACGCCCTGCACAGCCCGGGACGCGGCAAGTACATCCGCCGGGACACCAACAACTACGATGTCTGAGCCGCTCGCCAACGACATCACCGTGGGCGTCGTCCAGACCCCCGCGGGCGGCATCGAACCGCCAGCCGTCCTCGACCTCGGGCGCACCCTCAGACGGCATGACCTGATCGTCTTCCCCGAGATGGCGAACACGCCGTACTTTCCCCTGGCCGGCGTCGACCCACGGTACGTGCCAGGGCGGCAGGCGTTCCCGCTGGAGCAGGTCCTCGACCCTTACCAGGTCCTGGCCAGGCGGTTGGCAAGCAACATGGTCGTTGGGGTGTGCTTCACCGATGGCCGGCGCGTCCGCAACGCGGCGGTCGTGCTCGACCGGCAAGGCGAACTGGTCGAAGGCAAAGGCAGCACCACCGGCAACTTCCGCTCCGTCTACGACAAAACACACCTGTGCAACGTGCGTGGCTACGGGTCGACGTTCGTCGAGGACGACCATTTCCACGCCGGGCCCGAGCTGCTGACCTGGGACCTCGACTTCGCCCGCATCGGCGTGCTCATCTGCTACGACCGGCACTTCCCCGGCGCGTGGGCGACGCTCACGGCGAACTCGGCCGACATCGTCGCCGTTCCCACCGCGTCGCCCGAGGGAACGAAACCGGTATTCGCAGCCGAGATGCAAGCTATGGCGCTCCAACAGAGTGTCCTCGTGGCAGTCGCCAACCGGCACGGACGTGAAGCCCTCGGCAAGAGCGACGTCAGCTACCTCGGCCAGTCCATGATCATCGGGCCGGACGGACGCATCGTCCAGATCGCCGGCACCGGATCGGCGAGCACGGCGACCGCGACCTTCGCGGGGACCGCGGTCGCAACCACGGCCCGCGAGATGGGCATGCGCGGCGCACAACGACCGGACCTCTACACCTACCGCCCGACGAGCTGAACGAGGAGGCACAGAGAACATGACCAACACCCGAGTCGCCGACATCATCGGTCAAATCCTCCAGGACCAGGGGATCGACACCTTTTTCATGCTCACCGGTGGCGACCCCGCCCTGTGGACCGCGTTCCAGCAACGCGGGATCCGGATGATCCCCTGCCGTAGCGAGCAGGGCGCCGTGTACATGGCCGACGGCTACGCGCGCATCACCGGCCGGCCGACCTTCGTCTACGGCCAGCACGGCCCCGGATCCGCGAACGTCGCAGCCGCCTTGGCCGACGCGTACTGGGCCATGAGTCCCGTCGTCTCCCTCACGAGCTCCGTGCCAGCCGCCACCCGCGACCGTCACGAGTACCAGCTGCTCGACCAGCTCGCGCTCCACCAGCCCGTGACCCACTGGGCAGGCGAGGCCCGCCAGGGCGACCACGTCCGGCGCATGCTCCTGCGTGCGATGCACGAGGCGGTCTGCGCGCCCGGCCCGACGCACCTCGACGTGCCCCGGGACGTGATTGGTGAGACGACTGATCCGGTGGCCGCCACCGCGGCGCCGACGACCCGGCTGACCGCCCCGATGTACCGGCCGCTTCCGTCCGCGGAAGTGATCAACTCGATGGTTGACGCGCTGGCCTCCGCCCGCCGCCTAGTGATCCTTGCCGGGTCCGGCGCACGCGTCTCCGGTATCAGCCACGAGATCGCCGAGCTGGCCGATCTCCTCCAGGCCCCGGTTGTGACCTCGATCGGCGGTAAGGGCACCATCGCCGACAGCCACCGGTTCAGCGCCGGCGTCGTCGGCCGGTACGCGGCACCGATCTCCAACCGGATCGCTCGGGACGCAGACCAGGTGCTGGTTCTGGGCAGCCGCACCGGATCGGTGACCAGCGACTCCTTCACCCTGTTCGAGGACGTCCGTCTGATCCGCGTCGATACCGCCACCGGCTCCCTCGACCCGGCGGCCGATCTCAACGTGCTCGGCGATGTGAAGGCCACCGTCGCCGCCCTGGTCGAGGCGCTCGCCGCCCACGCGGAACGCGCCACGGCCCTTCGTGACCACACATGGGTGGCGGAGTGTGCCGACGCCGTCGCCACGTGGCGAGCGTGCTCCCTGAAAACCACCAACACCAGCACCGAGCACATGCACCCCCGCGAGGTCGTCTCGACGATCGCGGCCGCGCTGGACGGCACGGACGTCATCGTCGCGGACACCGGCTACATGGCCGCATGGGCAGGCGTGCTCTACCCGCAGCGGACGACGGGCGCGACCTTCCTCCGTGCCGCCGGCTCGCTCGGCTGGGCCATCCCGGGCGCCCTCGGCGCGCAGCTCGCCGCACCGGATCGGCGGGTCGTGTGCATCACCGGAGACGGAGGCGCCGGCTACAACCTCACCGAGTTGGAGACCGCCGCTCGCGTGGGCATCCCGGCGACGATCGTGGTCATGAACAACGGCACCCTGGCCTTCGAGTACCACCTGCAGAAGTATGTCGAGGGCAACATCATCCCCGAGATCAACGACTTCGGTGACGTGAGCTACTCCGATGCGGCATCCGCCCTCGGTGCCCGCGGCGTCACCGTGCGGACGCCCGCCGAGCTTGCGCACGCGCTGAGGGAGGCGGACGCGAGCCGCGCTCCGACGCTGATCGATGCACGGATCGACCCCGAGGCGATCGCACCCGTGACCTCGTACGCTGCGCGCATGCCGATGCCGACCAGCGCGTGAGTGGGAAAGGGTGGGCAGCCGGAATGAGAATCACCGTCGAGGTCAACGGACTCACACGCGAGTCGAACGTGGAGCCGCGAACCCTCCTCTCGGACTACCTTCGGCACGAGCTCGGGCTCACGGGTACTCATGTCGGCTGCGAGCACGGAGTTTGCGGCGCGTGCACTGTCCTTGTCGACGGTGAGGCAGTTCGTTCGTGTCTCACTCTCGCGGTGCAGATGTCAGGCCGGTCAGTGCGAACCGTCGAGGACTTGGTACCTCCCGGGCAGGACCTGAACGACATCCAGGTGGCGTTCCGGAAGCACCACGCTCTCCAGTGCGGGTTCTGCACGCCGGGGATCCTCATGTCGCTGGCCGCCGAGCAGAACCGTCCGGCCCCATGCCGGGCGGACGCACTGGACAGCGTGCGGGGACACATCTGCCGGTGTACCGGATACCGGGGTATCAAGCGCGTCGTCGAAGAGATCTTCGCCGAGTCCGATGCGGAGAACACGCCATGACGGGAACAACCGCAGGTAAGGGGACCGGCAAGCCGATAGAGCGGGTGGAGGATGAACGCCTGCTGCGCGGTCTGGGAACCTACGTCGACGACCTGGCCATGCCCGGGACCCTGCACGCCTACTTCGTCCGATCGGTGCACGCCAACGCCCGGATCACCTCGATCGACGTCGAGCAGGCCAGGCGGCTGAGGGGCGTCCACGCCGTGTGGACCGGGCATGATCTCGGTGAGCTCAACGGCCCGTTGCCATTGCTCGGCCCACACCCGGACCTCATCGCGCCGCGGACGCAGCTGCCCCTGGCTGTGGACCGAGTGCGGTACGTCGGCGAGGCAATCGTCATGGTCATCGCCGACAGCCGGTATCGGGCCGAGGATGCGGCCGAACTCGTCGAGATCCACTACGAGCCGCTCCCCGCCGTAGTCGAATTCACTGACGCCGACCGTGGGATGGTTCACGACGACATTGCTGACAACGTTGCGGCTGTGGTCAACCAGTCTCGAGGCGACGTTGACACCGCGCTGGCCTCCGCGCCGCACAAGCTCACCCTTGACCTGGAGATCGAGCGCAGCGGCGGCATGCCTATGGAAGGCCGGGGGGTGCACGCCGAGTGGGACCGGCGTACCCGCCGCCTACACGTGTCCGACTCGACCCAGTCACACGTGGCCATCCGGCAAGGGCTTAGCCGGATCCTCGACCTCCCGCTCGACCAACTGGAGGTTGTCGCACCGGACGTCGGCGGTGGCTTCGGCACCAAGATCATGCTGTTCTATCCCGAGGAGGTGCTCGTCCCGCTCGCAGCCATGCGCCTCGAGGCAACCGTGGCCTGGACCGAGGACCGGTACGAGCACTTCATCAGCGCCAATCAGGAACGCGGCCAGGTTCACCGGGCCACGGTGGGCTATGACGACGACGGCAAGCTACTGGCGGTACGAACCGCATTCGTCCATGACACCGGCGCCTACATCCCCTACGGGATCGCGGTGCCAGCCGTGACCGGAACGCACCTGCCCGGCCAGTACCACGTTCCGAACTATGAGTTCACCGGCCAGATCGTCTACACCAACAAGCCGCCCGTCAGCCCGTACCGCGGGGCCGGCCGCCCACAGGGTGTGTTCGTGATGGAGCGGCTCATCAGCGCGATGGCGAAGTCACTGGGCCTCGAGCCCAGCGAAGTCCGTTGCCGCAATTTCATCGCGGATGACGCGTTCCCCTACGACACCGGTCTCGACCTGCACGACGGGAGTCGCGCGATCTACGACAGCGGCCGGTACGCCGAGGGCTTCCAGCTCGCGATGAGGCACGCCGACCTGACCGCCTTCCGCGCCCGGCAGAAGCAGCACCGAAGCGAGGGACGATTCACCGGAATCGGGTCGGCAACCTATGTCGAGGGTACCGGCGTCGGCCCGTACGAAGGCTGCACCGCCGCGCTCAACCCGAACGGCCGGATCGTCGTCGACGTGTCCGTACCCTCCCAAGGACAGGGACACGCGACCACGTTCGCCCAGTTGGCCGCGGACGTCCTCCACTGCGATCCCGCCAACGTCGTCGTTCGGGCAACATCAGGCGGCGCCGGCGCAGTGGGCCACGGAACTTTCGGCAGTCGCGCCGCCGTGATGGCCGGCAACGCCGTGGCCGCGGCGGCCACGAACCTGCGCCGGCAGATCCTCGCAACGGCAGCAGAGTTCTTTGAGTGCTCCGCCGAAGACCTGTCCATCGACGACGGATTCGTCCAGGTCACGGGGACCGGCGCGCGCCTTTCTCTCGCAGACCTCGCCACCGGAGTCAACCCGATCCGGTACCCGGCCGTACCTGAGACATCAACGCCGTGGACCGGTGCCAGCGCGCCGCCGATCGCCCTGGCAGCTACCGAGTACTTCTGCAACCGACAGTGGGTGTTCGGCTTCGGCGCCCACGTCGCCGAGGTGGAAGTTGACATCGCCACTGGCAAGACGACCCTGCTCAACTACGTCGTCGTCCACGACTGTGGCCGGGTGCTCAACCCACTCGTCGTCGAGGGCCAGGTACTGGGCGGGCTCGTCCAAGGCATCGGTGGCGCGCTCCTGGAACTCTTCGCATTCGACGCCACCGGCCAGCCCACCACGACCAGCTTCCTCAATTTCCGGCTGCCCACCATCGACGACCTGCCGCCCCTCGTCCTGGACGAGATGCAGACTCCGTCGCCGTGGAACCCGCTGGGGATCAAGGGCACGGGAGAGGCGGGAATCATCCCGGTCGCAGCTGCTATCGCCGAAGCGATCGAAGACGCACTCGAACCCCTCGGGGTGTCCGTGGCCCGAATGCCGATGACCCCGGAACGGATGCGGCACCTCATCGCGACAACGACCACTCAACAGAAGGAATCGTGACCGTGGAGCTCATGCACGAGTTCGACATCGCCGCGCCACCGGACATCGTCTTCGACTTCCTGCTCGATGCGCCGAGCGTCGTCACCTGCGTCCCCGGCGTCACCATCGACGAGGTCATCGACGAGTCGACGTTCGAGGGGAACCTCAAGGTCAAGGTCGGTCCCGTGACGGTGCGCTACCGGGGAAGCGGCTACATCACAGCCGTTGACAAAGACAAGCGGGTCGCCACAATCCGTGCCGAGGGCGAAGAACAAGGAGCAGCCGGCACGGTAGCGGCCACGATGGAGATGTCGGTGGCCGAAGTCGAGCGGCAGTCGCGCGTCACCATCCGCACCGACCTCGCGATCGTGGGCCGCGTCGCCACGATGGGCCGCGGAGTGCTCCAACAGGTCAGCAACCAGCTGGTCGGCCAGGCAGCCCGGAAAATCGAGAGCCGGGTCCTGTGCTCTGAAAAGGGACTATCCACCGGGATCGACGCGCAGGCGCCGCCGGCGAAGTCCGTCGCTGCTGTGCCGTCCTCATCACCTGGCAGTACCGAACTTGCTGTTGGTGCCCTCCTCAAGGGCGTGGTCGTGAGCTGGCTGCTTAAGACCTGTAGCAAGTTGCTGTTCAACGTCGAGCGGTTCGCTGCCCGTACCCGCGAAAGGATCGATGGATGAGCCTGACCGTGATGCAGCTGAGCTCTGGAAGGAGGCGGCGCTCCCGGATGGTTTCTTCAACGTCGTTCAGGGTGACAGGGTGACAGGGTGGCGGTGGACGGCCTGCTCGATCACCCGTCTGCATCATTTCTGGAACCCTCACGCGCACCGGCCTGATCAAGCAGGGACCAGCCAGCGAATCAGGAGCGTGGGCGTCAATTTCTTGACTGGACACGCAAATGAGGTCGCATTTCGTGGATACGCGGTTGCCCTCGCCGAAAACCTCATGGGTGCAGGTCAAGCTGCATGCTCGTACTCGTGGAGGATGCCGCCGAGGCGATCGCGTCGCCGTATGTCGAGGTGGGCGATCTTGTCCGGGTTCGCGATGCCTTGGTGAGGCCGGTGGGAGTTGTAGAACTGTTCGAACTTGCGCAGGATGTGGAGTTGGTGCTGCTGGTTCCAGATCAAGGGAAGCGCCGGGATAAACCGGCTTGAAAGTGCCGAAATGGCAGTGTTGGCCGAGTCATTCCGGCGGTGACGCTCAAACGCCTTGCGGAGTTGTCGCAGTAGTGCGTGACAACGACCGGAAGCGACGACGGTGAGCCGTTGCCCGGCGGTGACCGTCGCTTCGGCTGCCTCTTCGAGCTCGGCGCTCGCGAGGTGCGCCAGTGCAAGATAGGCGCCGTGCAGGGTAGCGCTGCGCTGGTGATTGACGTCACGACCGGACGCGGGCCGGGCCGTCACAGGGTCCTCAACCGGTGGGCGGTGCACCATCCGGACGAACGCGTCGGCGGAGGCTGGACTCGGCCCCACGCCATCGGCACGGGCCAACGGGTTAGCCGATCTGTTTCTCCCTGGCGACGTTTACCTCTGTGTGCCCAGGAACGTAGCTGTCGATCGTTGCGTATCCGCTGGAGTCGTAGAGGCCGATCGCGCTCGTGTCGCGGATGGCGGTTTCGAGTCGGATCCTGTTCGCCCCGATCAACTCCGGATCTGCAGCGAACTTCTCTAGATCGGCCAGAATTCTGCGGCCGATGCCGCTCCCGCGTTGGTCGGGGCGAACGAACATCTTGCGCACCTCGGCGACGCCGCGAGCGAAGGTACGGATCCCCCCGCAGCCGACAGGCTCTTCTCGAAGTAGGTGAGCGGAAGACCCAATGAGGTGGAGTGAATTCGGCCACGCGTTTTGATGTGTGATCCGTGCCGCAGCTTCCCTTTCGCTCAGCGTAGCCTGTCCAAAAGTGACATCTTCCCGAATTCGAGTAGCGCGGTGAACCTTCCTGCGTTGGTTGAGTTCGTGCGGGGTGGTGTTGCGGGTTCTGCTGGTGGTCCTGTGGTGCTGATCGCCGAGGGCGGTGCGGGTGCGGGTGTGGGTGTGGTGGTGTCGCCGGGGCAGGGTTCGGCTCTGGCGCGGGATGTGGGGCGGGATGTTGTCGCGTTGAGCGGGCGCGGGCCGCGGTGGACGGTGTTCGCTGCGGATGGTGCTGCTCCCAGTCCGGTGGGCGGGCCCGCTGGCCCGGTGCCGGCGGGCAAGCGCGAGGACCTGGCCGGTTTGGCGGGTCTCCGGTGAGCAGGCGGTGGCTTCGGATGAGACATCGGTTGCGTTGGCGAGGCCGGTGGCCGGGAACGCACAACCCGTGGCGACAACCACACACGATGCTGGGGCGGGCACCGAGCGGGATACCGGTGCGATACCGGCGGGGCAGTGGTCGGCGCCGGATCTGCGCCGGGAGATCGGCCGGGGCAAGGCGATGACCGTGGCTGCGGAGGGGGGTAGGCCGCAGCCGGTTGAGCAGCGGGCGGAGGTCAACGACTCGGCCATGCCGCGCTCGGTGGAGGGAGCACAGCCGGTCCCGGTGATCAGGTGGACGGGCACGCCAGGGCCAACCCGGGCCGACACGGCTGCGGGACGGACGGCAAGCAACGGGGCAACACAGAAGCAGCGGGACGCCGACCGGCGGGCACTGCGTGAGCAGGTCGAGGCGTTGCAGATGGGGTTGGAGCAGCTCATCGCTGAGAAGGCACAGAAGGAGCGGGATTTACGGGTTGCGCGGTTGCGGGCGTCGCTGGAAAGGCTTCAGGCTCAACAAACAGAGTGGGATGCGGTGCCGGGGAGTATCGGGGCGGTGCAGGCGGAGGTGGCTGAGTTCGCGGCTGCCGAGGGCCGCGTTGCGGGATCGTCTGGTGGGGAAGGCGCTTCGTCTGCTGGTGGGTCGGCTGCCGTTGCCGGGGCTGTTGATCCTCCTGCTTTGACGGGGGAGGAACTGCGGGAATTGAGCGATGAGGCCACATCGCAGTTGGCGAGGTTGTCTGCTGAGGAACAGACCCGTTTGTCGGCGGCAGCGTCCAGGGTGTTGGGCTCGCCTCTGAATTCCTATCCGCAATTCCTGGGCGTGATGGCTTATTACTTGAGCCCGGTGTTCCAGGACTTGCCCTCGGGTGAAGTCGCACAGTCTGTTGATGCGGCGCGGGGAAAGTTGCCTGATATTGGGGCGGCGATGACGGCTGTCGGTACGGTCGCGAGTCCGGAGCCGGGTGGGGACGCGCAGTGGCCGGTGCCGGTACTGGACGCGTTGCCGGAGGTGTGGGTGGCTCACGTCGGCGGCCAGGACGCAGGGGCGTTGTTGCCCAGGATCCGTGGCCACCTGGTGGTCGGGTTGACCGCATCCGGCGGCACCCTCACGGTGCGGGAGTTGGCCGCGCGAATCGAGCAGTTACCGGGCTGGGCTAGGCGGCCGGTCGTGCTGGTGGGATCTGCGGGATCTTTCGACCTTTCCGATGCGGCCCGGCTGCGCGACACCCTGGGTGTTGATGTGATCACAGCCGATCAGGTGGTGTGGTGTGCCGCCGATGGCCGAGTGGTGACCTGTGATTTGTTTTTCGTTCGTGGTGGGTTGCCGACCTGGGGCGAACGCATCGACGGGATGGTCGGCGGCGGGGCCCGGGCCGCGACGGCGGGGCATTGGTACCTGTTGTCGGCCGTGGGTGGTACCCGGCGGTTGCCCGGTGCGGATCTTGTTGCAGCGTTGGCGAGTTCCGGCGCCCGGGCGCGGTTGGGGACCGCATCAGGATCTGATTTCCGTTGGGGTGTGCGTCGTGTGCCGGTGATTCTTGCGATCCAGGGCGCCACCGACACTGCCGAGTACACCGCGTGGACCCGCTCGCCGGATCATGCCGCCGCGCTCCCGGACGGCAGAAAGCCGCTGCTGGTGCTCGGGCATGACGATGTGGTCATCTCCCATGCCGAGGTCGCCAAGCTGCGGGGCAGTACCGGTGCGGATGTGTTGGCGTGGGTGGACCGGGGCCGGGGTCCGAAGTGGATGTTGCACCGGGTGGACGGAAGCCGGCCGAGGCCGGTCGAGCCGCCCACCGAGGTGACTCGTACGCCACGACCGGCACTGTTCGGGGGGAGCGGTGATTCCGTCGAGACGATCGAGGAGGCTGCGGAGTCGGCATCTGATTTGCCGGGCACCCAGATCGTCGGTGTGCACGTGACGCCCGACGGGGTGGCGGTGTTGCCGGATGGCCGGCGGGTGACACCCGAAGCCGTCGCGGCGGTCGCCGCGTGGCGTGGTCGTGGGGTTGTGGGTGAATACAGGACAGGAAAAAGCTCGGCGGCGTGGGGGCCCTCGGGGGGAGTTGGGTGGGTAAGTTGTGCGGGCTCAAAACGAGGGTGAGGCCGAGACGGTTGAGGAAGTGTCGCTTCCGGCTGAATACTGACGTGTTGTTTCCGGATGTTGTTCGTGTGGGGCTCGGTTATTCATCGCTGCTGGCCAAAAGGCCACAGGCCGGCGCGTAGGGCTGCAACCATGCTCGGATGATCGTGTCGCTCCTGAACCACGTAACGCGGCGTCTTCTCTCCGTCCCGGCAGTGCTATTACGGCGGGCCACCGCGAAGGATGCCGAGCTCCTCGTCCTGCGGCACGAAAACGTCGTGCTACGACGCCAATTGCAAGGACCAATTCGGTACGAGCCGGCGGATCGCCTGTGGCTCGCGGCCCTGTCCTCGCTGATCCCCCGCCGCCGCTGAGCAAAGGTCTTCCCAATAACACCGAGCACACTGTTGGCTTGGCACCGCAAGCTCGTCGCTTACCGGTGGAACTACTCCGAACGACGTGGTCCGGGACGGCCGCCAACGAAGGCCGCCATCAAGAAGCTCGTGCTGCCCCTTGCTCGCGAGAACAGCCGATGGGGCCATCGCCGGATTCAGGGTGAACTCGCCCGGCTCGGACACCCGATCGCTGCCTCGACCGTCTGGCAGATCCTGCACGCAGCGGGAATCGATCCTGCCCCGCGGCGCAGCGGTCCAACCTGGCGCGAGTTCACCGCACAGGCCACCGCCGTGATCGCCTGCGACTTCCTCCCCATCGATACCGTAGGCCTGCAACGCCTGTACGCCCTGGTCTTCCTCGAGCACCACACACGGCGCCTGCACGTCGCCGGCGTCACCGCACACCCGACCGCTGCCTGGGCCACCCAGCAAGCCCGTAACCTCGCTATCAGCCTGGGCATGCGCATCGACTCGCTGCGCTTCCTCATCCGAGACCGCGACAGCAAGTACACCGACGCCTTCGACGCCGTGTTCCAAGCCGAGGACATAGAAATCATCAAGACACCTGTCCGAGCACCGAAGGCCAATGCCACTGCGAGCGAATGATCGGCACCCTCCGCCGCGAAGTCCTCGACCACATACTGATCCTGGGCAAAGCTCACGCGAGCCAGGTCCTGGCCGAATACCAGAGGCATTACAACGCGCACCGCCCCCACCGGGCCCGAGACCAGCTACCTCCCCAGGTTGAGGAACAACCGCCTCCAGTCGATGCAACGGCCAGCCGGAGACTCCTGCGCTCCCGCGTCCTCGGCGGCCTGATCAACGAGTACCGATACGCCGCGTGACCAGCAGCGAGGAATATTCGAGCCCCACAGCTCCCGCCAGGATCTCGGCGAGTCCCGCGCAAGCCTCACAAGCACAGGCGATAACCTGGCTTCCAGCAGCGCGAACACGTGCTAACTCCGCCGATATGCCAAGCGGTCGGGGTTCTTCATCCAGTGAAACTGCGGTCACTCGGAACATCAGAGCGGCGGACAGCGGCGAAGGCAAGCGCGCTCAGCAGGACACCGATCAACCCGCCCAGCAGTAGCGGTCTGGTCCCCCTCCGATGCGATAGGAACGTCCACAAAGGATTGGAGAGCAGGAAGGCGCAGCCGGACGCCGTGATGACCACGCCCATCCGGATCTCGTCCAGACCGAGCCGGACGGCCAGCGGGAGGAGCACGGGCATGGCCGACTGCTGGACTGTGTAGCAGAGGGCCAGTCCTGTCCCTACCAGGGCGAGCCGGCCCCCGTGCGCTGATCTGACCGTCATCGCGTTCGTGCCGCCAGTTCGGTAACTCGTGCAGCGCTTCGTGGGCTAGCGGAAGGGCTCCGGTGGCCAGATCGCCGAGCAGTGCGCGGATTTGGGGGCTGCGGAGCCAGAACAGGCCGTTCTTCGGGTTCGGCATGGCCACCAGCTCGGTAACCAGTGGGGCCAACGGCGCGGGAACGTCCGGTGCCGTCGGCGAGGGCCTGGTGGAGCTGATCGGACAGGGTGCAGTGGGTGCAGAGGTGACCGGTGTGCAGGTGATCTTCGAATCCACAGCGGTTGCAGAAGAAATCGCGTGTGATGCCAGCGCAGTCCCGGCAGATCGCCTCACCAGCCTCGTTACGGCAAGGAAGCAGCCGCTCGGCCGCGCAGCTAGGGCAGGCCCCCCGGATCTTCAGTGCCCTGTCGTAGCCGGTGCGGCAGAGCTGCCCTTCCCAGTTCGCCGCCTTCTCCGCTCGACGACCGCAACGAACGCAATCACGGATGAACCACCGCTCATACCGCTCTGCGGTGGCATACGGGCGTTCGGTCATTCCGGCCGGATGCGGGCGCGCTTGGGGCGAACGGAGGTGGCCAGGTCGACGACCTCAGCGTCGGCGGTGCTGGTCTTGCGGGGTGCGGCGTTCTCGGCTCTGGTCGCGATGAGCTCGGCCGGGGTGCACTCGAAGATGTCGCAGAGAGCCGAGAGCACTCGCAGCGAGAGCCGCTCGGGGGTCTGGGTGACCAAGCGCCAGACCTGCACCGATGACAGCTTGATCCCTCGATCGACGAACTGCGGTTCGAGGTCAGTGGCGGCGAACATCCCATGTGCGGCCATGACCTCTCGCAGTCGCCACTTGTAGCTGACCTGTCGTTTCCTTTCGCCCTCCTGGCAGCGGGTTTCATCGCGGCTTCGACTGGGCGTCCAAGGCTCTCCGCACGGTGCGGGTGCGGAAGTCCGAGGACACGCACGTGTAGATCGCCGTGGTGCTGGCATGGTCGTGACCTGCTTGTTCTTGAACCAATCGAGTGTCAAAGCCGTCCTCGATGAGGTGCGTGACGTAGGACGACTTGTGTCCGCAGTCGCCGTGTTCAGATGGGTGAGTGTGGCGATTGAGCTGCCTCGATTTGCGCCGCACGGATATGCGACGCAAAGAAATGCCTGTGTTTGGTTTCCGCCTCGATGACGCGGCATAGATCACTCGATTATGGCTGTTCTGAAACGTCGGGGGTGTGTGCGGCGGGATGCTTGATCTGCTCGCGGAGGATGTCTCCGTGGCCGGCGTGACGCGCGAAGTCCTCCATGATGAGCAGGTAGATAAACCGCAGGTTGACGTCGCCGACGTGGGGGTGTGTCCGGGTTTCGTCGAGGTCGAAGTCGGCGGCGATCGTGCGGGAACGCTCGCTGACGCGCTCGAATTCGGCGATCACGTCGGCCAGGGTCTCGTTGTCGTCGACGACGAAACTGGCGTCACCCGCCGTCGTGCCGCCGTCGCATTCGCTCTTGGGCAGGCCCGCCAGGATGTGCTGGAACCAGATCCGTTCGGCGACTGCGGCGTGCTTGAGCAATCCGATCGGGGTGGTCGGCGACGCAACGAGGCGGCGGCGGGCCTCTGCTTCGGACAGACCGCGCGCCGTGTTGATTAACTCGGCCCGGTTGCGGTCGAGCATGCTCTCGAGCAAACGGCGTTCAGCGCCGGTGGTGATTCGCGGTATCGACCATGTCATTGTCGGCTCGATTCTGTTCGTGGGGATGGATCTGCCTGTCGTACTTGTGTTTTGGTCCTCGGCGCCTCTTCAGCAGGGACCGATGACCGCGTTGCGCCGCGGCAGGCGTGTGATCGACGTTCTGGCGACTTCAGCCGCCTGACGTAGGCGGGTGATTTCCTCGTGCTGGGCGGCCAGGCGCGCGATGGCTTGTGCGCGGGAGTCGGTGAGTTCGTCGATCCTGCCGGTGGCCTCGGCGAGTCGCTCGCTGAGTGCGCGGTTGTCGGCCTTGAGACGCAAGATCTGCGCGTAGCGGCGGTCCGGCGTCCGAGCCGACCAGAAGGATTTGTCAGGTGTTCGTCCGGTGGGTGTGCTGGGTGATCATGGTGGCGACTTCGTCGCTGACCGGCAGAGGATCGGTCGGGATGGCCCAGGTGTGGGCGTCGTGTTCGCTCAGCCGGACCTCGTTGTCGTGGGTGACGGTGACGGACCAGGTGTGCTGACGGGTTCGTTTGCCGCTGCCGGAGATGTAGTCGAAGGCACCGAGGTAGCCGGTGATGGTTTTGATGGTAAGTCCGGTTTCCTCGAGAACTTCGCGGTGCAGTGCGGTGGTGAGGTCTTCGCCGGGTTCGATTTTGCCGGAGGGCAGTTCCCAGGTGCCGCCGCGGAAGTCGTTGAGCGGTCGCTGTAGGAGGAGGATCTGTCCGTTGTGGTCGATGACGGCGCCGACGACTTGCTGCTGGATGCCGTCAGCGGTGTCTTGGCGGGTGAGGTCATTGACGTCGGGCAGGCTCATACCGGGTGGGCCTCCTTGAGGTCGCGGTAGTTGCTGAGCACTTTCGTGAACGCCTGAAGGTAGGCGTCTGCGAGGTCGTCGTTGTCGTGGGGGACGGGGAGTTTGAGGGTGTGGCGGTGGAGGTGTTCGGCCCGGGGGAACTGGCCAGGGCGGTAACGCGGCCATCCTTCCGGGAGGAGCGGGAACAGCTCGTTGGGGGCGTCGAACAGGGTGTCGGGTTCCGATACTCGGCTGGTGGGGCTGATCTGCGGTTTCATGCTGCGGGTTCGTATTCGTTGATGAGACCTGCGAGGACCGGGTGTCGTGTGATCCGTTCGTGGTTGAGGTTAGGGACGGGTGGTCTGGCTGTGGAGGTCGGAGTTGGTGACCTCGGTGCGGTCGCCGACCGTTGTAGTGCCGTAAGTACTGGCCAGTACGGTCCGCAGGTGTCGTTCACCGAAGATCAGCATGCGGTCGGTGAGTTCGGTTCTGGCGGTGAGCACGAATCGTTCGGCGAAGCAGTTCGCTCGGGGACAGTGGGGAGGAATCTTCACAGCACGGATGCCGACGTCGGCTAGTACCGCGTCGAACGATGCCGTGAATTGGCCGGCTCGATCGCGAACGAGGAAGGTGAACTCGGCGGTGCGCTCGCCGAGATCCATCAGAAGATTCCGGGCCTGCTGCGTGGTCCCTGGTCCGTCCGGGTTCGCTGTCGTCCCGAGGATGTGCACGGCGCGGTTGTGCACTTCCAGGGCGAACAGGACGTAGACCCGTTTCAGGGTGACTGCGCAGTCCACGTGAAAGAAGTCCACGGCCGGCATGGTCGAGGCTTGGGTCCGCAGGAACTGCCGCCAGTGGGTGTCGGCGTCCCGGTGCGGCGCTGGCGGTATCTGCCGCTGGTTGACGATCCTGCGGATCATTGAGGCGCCCAGGCGGTGGCCGAGTTTGAGGAGCTCGCCCCGGATTCGTTGGTAACCCCGGGTGTTGTTCTCTGTGGCCATGCGGACGATGACCGTCGGTGACGGTCGGATGGTTGATGAGGTCGGTATGGACGGGCTGGAGTTGTTCACCACGGTGGGTTGCAAGGTGTACTGGCGCGAATGATCCACTCCGGCACCTCGCTCCGGGACGTTGGTGTTTGCTGGGTGAGCGGGGGTCTGAAGACTTCGTGAAGAAGGTATGAACCCGGGTTGGGCATGCTTCGTTATGAGGGTATGGGAAGCCGAGGCTTGGGAGTGCGGACATGATGGCAAACGATCACGGCACGGTGCTCGCCACCATGATCTTCAACCTGGTAGCCCCGGCGGGTGTGATCGCGCCAGTCGGCGTGGAGCTGCGGTGTGCGGATCCGCCCCCGGCTGGACTCTTCGGGTGTGGTCGTGATCGAGTTGAGCTCGCCGTCGGGGCAGGCCTCCTTCGAGGTGGATGCTGATCAGCTTGTGGACTTCGTGAACGACACTTACGACGTGGTCGCGCCCGGTGATGAGCACCGGTGGATGAATGTTGACGAGGTGCTGAGCCGGTTGCTTTCGCACAACCTGTAGTGGTCTGGTTCTCTGGAAGCGCCGCACGCCAGGCGGCTGGCTGGGGGTCTTGGCGGTGTTGAACACGTGAAGACTGCGCCGCGCTGCGTCTCCGGGCCGGGAATCCACCCGGCGCAGGTGCAGCGCTGTATGCGGGTATTCGTCGCCGTCGAATACGGCGTTGTATCGCTACCTGAATTAGATCCGGCGGTTCGAGCCGTTGAGAATCCGCGTGTCATCGTCGCGGCGCGTGGTTGTCTCCAGCTCTCCGTAACATCCGGGCAGCCGTGGGGCTCGGTCGACGCAAACGCGCAGATCTTCTCAAGCCGGCTCATCTGCGACAGCCCAGCGCGGCCGCTGTTCTCCGGATCCGAGCGCGTGCCCGCCGACTGCCTGGTCAGGTTCTTGGTGCGCTGACGCTGGGTTATGGTCAAGGTGGGCCTACAAGGGTGCCCGTGGCGGTGTCTGCGGTTAGCTGCGTGGTGTCAGGCAGGGTTTGAACACCCATCCTTGATGGGGGGATCGGACTTGGATCCAGGTGTCCACCGGGATGGAGCCGACGCCACAGTTAGGGTCATTTGGACCGCCAGTACCCGGTTCGCCTCGGATGGGCTGGCAGGAGCCAATGACGAGTTGGCCGGTGTCGGTCATCATCTGACGGCCGAGGTCGTTGTTGAAGCTGGGTGTCGGGCGTACCGCGACCTGGGTGTATCCGAGTTCATAGGTGCATTCGCCGGGCTTTGGTGAGTCCGCGGGCGTGGCCGGGTTGACCGGGGGCGTTGGGGTTGAGATAGCGATGATGGTGGTGACCACGCCGCCCGCGAGGAGGGCAACCGTTCCCAGCGTCATGATCCACTTTAGGCGGCGGGATGCCGGGACTGGGGCGGTTGGGGCCGGTTCTTGTCCAGCAACTGGAGCCGGTTCCTGTTCGTCGGTTGAGGTTGGTTCCCGTCTGGCGTCGTCGAGCCGCTCCCACGCGTCGGCCCATGTCCCTTGTGCGGCGGTGTCAACGCCGAGTGCCCGCAGAATGTCATCAAACACGCTCTGCGGGGCGAGCGTGCGGCCGCTGAGGTAGTTGCCGAGTGTGCTGCGCGGAACTTCACGTCTGTGCTCCCGCAACCGTTTGACCGTGTCATCCAGTGAGAGCTGGTGCTTGCCTTCCTGGCGGCCTTCGGCCCGGCGAAGTAGATCGAGTTCGCGTTTGAGGTCGCTCAGCGTGTGGATCCGGGCCGGGTCCGCGTCGTCCACCATCTACCCCCTTGGTCACAGTGGGTAACTAGTCTGGCACAAGATCATCCAGGGGCATTCAGGAGTGTCCATGACCGTCCAGATTGGCACTATCGCAGGTCAAGCCGGGTGTGGACTGGTGGCCGCGAGATCGCCTCGCAGCACCAACACACATGAACGGAGTGATCGATCATGCCTAGGAACACATCTGCGGCGGACGTGAAAGTTCCGGGTTGACGGACCTGGCCGTGGCCCGCGATACGCCCTGTTAATCAATGCGCAGGGGCCCTTTCGGCGGTCACGCTCTGATTGTGATTGTCGATCATGGCGTGGTTGTTCCGGAAGGGCCTCTCGTGTGGGTCGTCATCGCCGATCCCCAGGCCGATCACGGCGTGCCAGGTCACGTCCCCGACCTGGTTGTCGCGGCCGCAGCTGCTGCACACCATCCTGTACCGCTCGAAAAGTCCCGGGCTGCACGTCAAGCCGCTTACCGGTATTCGTTGATAAGTCCATTGACGACGCGGGTGCGTAGCAACGTGAGGGCGTTGGCTTGGTGCGCTAAGGGGCCGGTGGTCAGGCGGTGGTGATGAGCCCTTGTCTCGGCACTCGTCAGCTGCGATCAGGACCGGCCCGTTGTGGCGGGAAGCGGTGCGGGCGGTGGCCCGTAGCGCGAAGCTCGCCGGCGGCCGGCGTGGTTGCCGTGGTCGTCTTCGAGTTCCTCGGCCTGCGAATCCTGCGAATCGCCTGGATCAACCTCGACCGTGTGTGGGCGATCGCGCTGCTGGGGGCTGGCGTGGCTGTCCTGTTCACCAGTTGAGCGGCTGGGGTACTGGCAGAAAAGGGCCGCGAGTGCTCACCTGCCAGCGGCTGTTCGGGCCGGGATTCTGCCGTACGAACCGGCTTCCCAAAGAGTCATTAGGGACCGTGGCGGTTGTTCTCGCTGGTCAGCAGAGAGACAACATCCTTGGTGGGCCTTCGGTGTTCGCATCAGGTGCGAAGGCTTCGCGTCTGATGCGAACACCGTCCGGCTGTCGAGGAACATCGGAACGGTAATTGGCGGTAGAGCTCCAGGCCGGGTGCTACCCGCCGAACACCTCGGCCGCAGCCGCGCACGTCAGAGGCGGTCGGATCGGTGCGGGTAGGTCCACTTTTTGGCGACCAAGCGGCGGTGCCAGCGCATGACTGTGCCTGGCGTGATCAGCCGGTGTCCGCGTAGGGGCGCGGGTAGCAGCCGTATGAGACACCTTCTGTCAACCCTTTGGCGATCTTGGCGTCGTAGAACTCACGCACCCATCCCGAGCCGCGCAGGCTGCAGAACGCCCACTGGTGCGAAGCCGCGCCGAGGTAGTGGTTGTGTGCCAGACGGCGGGCTACGACGTACTCGCTGCGGCCGGATCTTCGGGTGTCCGGCGCGGTCCCGCCGTAGCATTGCAGCGCGTTCGCGGCCTCGAATTGCTCGATGTGATCACCGATCTCACCGGCGACCCGGGCGGCGAGCACGTCTCCGAGACCGGGGCAGCTCAGGTAGATCTCACCGCCCGGGATCGCTTTTCCCGGATCGGGATTCCTCGGCTGCTTGGCCCGGCCCTCGCGGCGGGCACCGAGCAGCAGTTCACCCATCCGGCGCTCCCAGTTGCGGCGGGCGTCGCGCAGCGCGAGCAGCTGGGTCGCGGTCAGGGCGATCGTGGTGGCCTTGGCACGGACCAGATAGTCACGCACGGGAAGCTGCTCGACCGCGAGAGCGTCGAGCACGCGGGCGGCGAACCGGTCCGGCCAGCCGTGCCGGCTGGCGCGGGCGAAGCCTTCCAACTGCTCACGGCCGAGATCGGCGAGCTGGGTGTGCATGGGCCAGGCGGCAAGCAGTTTCAGCATGATCGGGCTACCCAGGTCGTCACCGGCGATGGTCAGCGTGGCCGGGAACGTCGCCAACAGATCGGCGCGCAGCCGGTTGAGCAGACGGCGCTGGTCGCGGGCGGCGCGTTCGTCGTCGCGGGCGATGGCGCGCAGTTCACCGGCCAGATCCCCGTGCGGGACGAGTTTACGCAGGTCCAGGAACTGATCCAGCGCCAGCAGGCAGCAGATGCGGGCATCTTCGGCGTCGTCTTTCTTCTTCGCCCGCCGCGGCGGCGCACGACCAGGTCCGGGTTGACCGGCAGCAGCGTGAATCCCGCGTCGACGAGTGTTTCGACCAGCACCCCGTGGCGGGTCTCGAGTACCACACGCACCTCGGCCGGATCGGGCTCGCGGTCCAGGCAGCGGGCCACCAGTCGGGCCACACCCGCGGCGGTGCGGTCGATGCGGAATTGCTCGATCACGCCCTCACCAGGCCGACCGAGCGCCACATCGTGGAACGACTCGGCCCAGTCTATCCCCACAGCAAGCAAAAGCATTGCCTCTCATCAGGTTTCAGTTGTCACCGACCGGGGTTGGTGGCATTGCGTCGTGCTGATAGACCAGTCCTCGCTGGGACGACACCTTCCAAGACGACCCGCCGCCGGCACAGGCCCCCAGGGACGCCGTCTCATTTCAGTCCTCGAAGGACAAGCACCAAAAGCGTTCCGCGGAGGTCCCGGCCATGAAAGAAAGTGGTGCTATCAGCGCTGAAAGATTGCCCGGTCCGCCCAGTCCAGGCGCGGTTTGGGGGTCGTTCTGCGCAGCACGGCCGCATCCTTGGCCGCCGACGAACGGCCGGGCAATACCAGCCAGCCCACCGCACTGGTGATCGGGGCGTTCCAACTGGGTGAGCTCATGCCGCGTGAGCGGACGTGCTGCGCGGGCTCGCCAAGGGGTACGACAACCGCGAGATCGCGGACGACCTCGGCATCGCCGTACGGACGATCAACCGCCACCTGGAGAACATCTGCGCGACGCTCGGTACGCAGTGGCGGTCCGAGCTGATCCGGTACGAACCCGGCGCTTCCCCCAGCCGTAGCCGGGGGAAGCGCCGGGCTCGTCAGCGTCAGCCGAAGTTGCCGGTGGCGACGGCCTTCCAGTCGTTCGCACAGCCGGGGCCGCACTTCCAAGACAAGCGCGGGTCACCGGTCACGGCGCCCTTGCCGTTCAACGTCCACGTCGCGACCTCACCCGTGGTGGCGTTGTGCCACACCACGTCGTTCTTGAAGTCGTTGTTGAAGTCGTTGACACCGACGATCTTCCACTGGTTGGCGCAGTCGGGCCCGCACTTCCAGGACAGCTTCAGGTCACCGGTCACCGTCTGCTTGCCGTTGGTGAGCCACGCCGATACCTCACCAGTGGTGGCGTTGTGCCACAACAGGTCGTCGAGGTTGTCCTCGTTGAAGTCACCGGCACCGACGGCCGTCCACTGGTTCGCGCAGTTGGGCCCGCACGGCCAGGACAGATTCGGGTTGCCGGTCACGTGCCCCTTGCCGTCGAGCAGCCACGTGCCCACCTCGCCGGTGGACGCGTTGTGCCACACGATGTCCGACTTGTTGTCGGCGTTGAAGTCGCCGATGGCGACGGCCTTCCACTGGTTCGCGCACTCGGGGCCGCACTTCCAGTCGAGGCTCAACGCATTCATGACGGTGCCCTTGCCGTCCAGGATCCACGCTGACAGCTCGCCCGTCGTGGCGTTGTGCCACAGTACGTCGGAGGTGAAGTCGTTGTTGAAGTCACCGCCGCCGACCACGCGCCACTGGTTGGCGCAGTCGGGCCCGCACTTCCAGGACAGCCTGTTGTCCCCGAGCACCGTGCCGTGACCGTCGGTGAGCCAAGCGCCCACGTCGCCGGTCCTCGGGTTGTGCCACAGCAGGTCCGCGTTGCCCGCAGCGGCCTGGGCAGGCGCGACAGAGAACGCGAGTGCCGCCGCAGTCGCCGCGAGTGTGACGCCGATTTTCCTTCCTAGCATTGGTTTTGACAGCTCAGCAGATCGCATGTTTTCTCCCGATCGTATTCATAGCCCTTGATCCCTGACGCGCTAGGTAGTGGTCTGTCGGTCGATTCGGCCGTCAGCCAACTACCAGCGCGCAACTTTGAGGATCGTTCGGCGCGGGAAGTTCGTGAATCCCAAGCTTTGGGGGGGTGACAAGAGCACGTGTTGCCTGTAACGCGCGGGTGTGGCCATGCTGCCGTGTCGGCGGCCAGGACGCGCAGTACCGTGTAACTCCCGCTGATCACACCGCCGACAAGGAGAAACCAGGGTGCACGCACCTACCCTCCCCCGAAGACTGTCACGCGCTACCCGCGCCAGACGGCTCACCGCCCGGTTGCTCGCGGTCTCGATGTGCGTGGGACTCCTGATCACCGGCACCCCCTGCGCTTCCGCAACCGCGACGGGGGGAGCCGGCTGCACGCTAGCGCCCACCTCGGGAACCGTCAGCCGTGAGGCCGCGGGCAGGACCTACCACGTGAACGTGCCACCGGGTCTGTCGGGACCTTCGGTGCCGTTGCTGCTCAGCCTCCACGGCGCGCTCCAGCCGTACTTCTTGCACGAGAGGGAGACCCGTTGGTCAATTGCCGCCGCCACCAGGTCTTTCATCGTCGCTTACCCGTCGGCAGGAGCAGGACTGGTGTGGGACGTAGCCCAGCGGTCCGGTGACGTCACCTACCTCCGTGAGGTGGTCAAGGACATCTCCAGAACCTGGTGTGTCGATCCGCGCCGGATCCACGTGGAGGGCTTCTCCAGCGGCGCCAACATGTCGGCGAGGCTCGCGTGCGACGCCTCCACGGTGTTCGCCTCGGTTGCCGCCTACGGAGGTGTGTCCCCTTCGTTCACCGGCAGCCCCTGTGTACCGGACCGCCCGATCGCGGTGGGTCTGTTCCACAGCGATGGTGACGTCATCAGCCTTCCCCCGTTCGCCGTCGCGCACCGCGACGAATGGCTCCGACGAAACGGTTGCCCGGCGACCCCGGTGACGGAACCGGGTGTACCGGTGGAAGCCGCCGTGTACGGCCCGTGCCGTGCGGGCGTTCAGGTGGTGTGGCGCGTCTATCGGGGCACTCACTTCTGGCCCGCGGACGACAACCGTACTGATATCGCCAACCGTATGTGGAACTTCTTCCTGCAAAATCGGCTCCCGTGAGGTGCTTGACCAGTCGACCTCAACGAGACAGCACAACCATGATCTCCTCGCGGCTGGTGATGCTGATTTTCCGGTAGATGGCCTTGAGGTGATCGTTCACGGTGTGCACCGACAAGTCGAGCCGTCGGGCGATCTGCTTGGCGGGTATGCCCTCGCGGAGTTGGTCGATGATGGTGCGCTCTCTGGCAGTGACGTCGTACCAGGCCGACAGGGCGGGCAGCAGTTCCACACCAGCCGCCTGGATGATCACGGCTACGTCGCCCGTGCCATCCGCGTTGAGAGGTTGGCCTTGGACGCTGACCCAACGTCCGGCGTATGCCGAGGGCAAACAGGCCACTGGGCGCGGTGTTGTTGGGTCACGTACGAACCTCCGGCTGGCCATCGCCACCTCGCTGGAGAGAGCTGTCGCTGCCCACTCGGGCTTGGCCAGTGACCCTGGCAGACGTATTTCACGTAGCCACGCGTGCCCCTCAGGAGTGATCCCGCGTACCGCGTGATCGGCACCCACCACGATGACTCCTGGGGGCAGGTCCCGGTCCGGTGGACGCAGGGGGGTTGCCCTGATGTAGCTCCGCGACGCCGCCACCAGTGGTTTGACAAGCTGCGCGACGCGGTCCACATCGCTTTGTTCGAAGGGTCTACCGCCCTGCTCCCGGAACAGCACGAGTGTTCCCCACGTCCCGTGGGAGCCCCGCAGGAGCAGACGCAACTCGCTGCCGAACCCGTTGTCCAGCAGGATCTTGTACGCAATCCGGTCGCGCGCGTTCACCACCTGCGCCAGGACGCCTCGGTGTGCCTGCTCGGCAGGATGGGCCGGCTGCTGGCCCGAGTACAAGTTGATCATCTGTGCTCGGCCGATCTTCGCGGTAAGCCGATGCCAGAATCCGAATGAGGCCATGTTCGTATTCGGGTTCCGCCAGCACACGTGGAGGGAGTCGTGTGCGACCAGGCCGACGATGGTGCGGGAGATGACCTCACCCATCTCGTCTGAGGTCAGGCCGTCCCCGGCCGCTGAACAGAGGTCACGCTCCAGGCGGTCCATGTCTGGTGTCACGATGTTGAGTGTCCGGATGAGCCGTTCCCGCCGAAAGCGAATATCCGTAGTCTCCTGGCCTTTTCGGTGTACATGGAGACCGTTCGGATCCGGGGTACAAGGCTGCTGGAGTACAAGCTGGCGATCGTCGCGGAGTATGAGAACGCCCCGAATGGGGAGAAGTGCGCGATCCTGCGGCGGGAAAGTTTGTGGCTCTTCGAAGTTATCCGGGGGTCAGGTAGCCGCGGAGTCGCTGAGGCAGGAGCCGAGCGAGCGCGGCCAGCAACGCCCGATCCGGTCAGCAGGCTTCGGCGCGGTGACCTGTCTGCGTAGCACCGTGACCTCGTGCCGCAGGATGAGTATCTCGGCGTTCTTCGCCGCGTGTCTGGGGGAGGGGCTATGGACGAGTGGGTTCGCTGGGCGCCCCTCGGCGTGCTAGGTGGCTGGTGTTTTGGGTGGCTAAGGATCGGTGTGTCTCTCCCCGGCGGATTCGATCTACGGTGTGCTGCACCGGGAGTGCTTCGCGTTGTTCCCGGATGAGATGTTCGCTGACCTGTTCACCGATGTGGGTCGCCGGTCGGTGCCGCCTCATGATCGTCGCGGGGTGAGGTCAGAATTCGCCCGGAGGCGGATCCGCGTGATCGTCGCAACGGTGACTGGGTGCATGATGTCAGAGCGAGGTTGAAGACTTCAGCGGGTGTCTGCCATCGCAGAATCTTGCGGGGCCTGTGGTTGAGCCGTTCCTCAACTGCTTGCAGGTCCGCGGGTGTGTGGACCGATAGGTCGGTGCGTTTGGGGAAGTACTGCCGCAGCAGGCCGTTTGTGTTCTCGTTGGTGCCGCGCTGCCACGGACTGCCGGGATGAGCGAAGAACACGCCCTCACGCAGCAGGGGCGCTATCTGGTTGTGCAGGGCCATTTCCGAGCCTTGGTCCCAGGTCAGCGTGAGCCTGCCCGCCTCGGGTATCCCGCCCAGCAAGGAGATCAGCCCGTCCCGGACGGCTTCGGCGCCGTGGTTGAGCGGCAGGTGCACCAAGTGCAGGTAGCGGCTGGCGCGATCGACGAGGGTGGCGATCGCGGACCGATTGCCGCGTCCCACGATGAGATCACCTTCCCGATCCCCGATCCGCGTGCGTTCGCCGACGACCGCCGGGCGGTGATCGATCAGCGTGGTGGGCGCGTAGAGCGCCTGGTAGATCGTCTTGTGGCAGACATGCCAGTCCGGCCGGTCCGGGTAGGTTTGCGCAGGTGCGCGGCGATCTGTTCCGGGCTCCACTCCAGGACGACTTCGGCGAGGTCCTGCCGACGATCTTTCTCAGCGAGATCGCGCAGTGGTATGCGGAGACGTGGCTCGCGCGCGAGACCGACCCAGGCACGTTCGACGAAGCAAGCCGCTTTGCAGCCCGAGTGGCAGTCCGCTACCCCGAGGTGAGCCCGTCGGAGCGGAACATGTTCGCAGTCGGCTTCCTCGAAGCCCCGCCAAACCTCGGAGAAGCGGGCCGGGGCTGCCTGGAGGCACTATCCGACATCCTCCGAGCAGAACGCGAAGACATGGACAGCCCCAACAACGGGCCCGGGATAGATGATGGGGGCACGGGAGTGTACTGAATCACGATGCGCGGCGACAGCCCCAGCGACCGTGATGGGACCGCGCGTTCAGTGTAGGACGGTTCCGGAGAAGACCGTGATAGCCGAACCCTGCCGACTGGCAGGGGAGCATATCGAACGTATATTCCACATTCGTGGAAAGGTTTGTAGCCGAGTTGGCGTCGTAGCCGATCCGCATGGTCCGGACCGTATCGCGAACCCCCGACAGCAGAACATTGGCGCGGACACGACAAGCGATACACACCCCACCTGGGAAACACTTCGCGGTCCGGAGTGACCCACGAACGTTCGTTTGGGTGTCGGACAGCCCGGCCGGCGCCTCCTTGGCGGTCAGTAGCCGAAGTTCTGGGTCCAGGATGGGCCGTCGGAGCGGCCGAAGTAGGCGCCGACTCCTATGGTGGTGAACTCGGGATTGAGCAGGTTGGCGCGGTGTCCGGGGCTGTTCATCCAGGCGTGCATCACGCTGTGGGGGCTGTTCTGGCCTTTGGCGACGTTCTCGGCGCCGGGTTGTGGGTAGCCGGCCGCGCGCATCCGATCGGACGGGGTGAGCCCGTCGGGGTTGTTGTGTGCACAGAAGTCACGCCGTGCCATGTCTTTGCTGTGGTCTCGGGCGGCGGTGCGTAGCCTCTCGTCGGTCTGCAACGGCGCCACATTCGCTTGTGCCCGGGCCGCGTTGACCAGCCGTACCACCGCATCCTCGTTCTTCTTCTGGTGAGCGGTGCTCCCCACCACGGCAGCGAGTGCCGAGGGGTGCTCCGGTCCGAGATCCGGTTCCGGTTTCTCGGATATAGCCGGCGTTGCCTGGCGGGGCGATTGTGATCGGGCGCGGAACTTGACGACCGTTCCATCGCGCCGCTTGCGTTTGCGGCTTGGGGGCAACTGCGCACCTACTCCCTAGCAGACCGCGGCCCGCGTCGTCCTGCACGACACCGCCGCCTCTGGTGACGTCACTACTGATGAAGTCATTATGGCATCCGACCGGCCACGCAACCCGTGTCTTCAGGTCGAGGATAACCGACACTGTTTCACATAACGAGGGCCCCGGCGCCTGCGTCGCCGGCGATGCCGTAGAAGGCTCCACCCGCGATGCGGATGTCACCCCGGGAAGCCGAGATACGACGGACAAGAACGAATCACCACCCGACGTGCACAGGAGTTCGGACATCCATGCAGTCCACTTCGGTCATCGACACATGGTGGCGCGCGTCGATCACCCGCAGGGCCGGTGCCCTTGGGGCCACGGTGGGAACCCAGTCCGCGGGTAACCCCGCAGCGGCATCGCCCGACCTGGCCCCTTCGCCACCGTGGCGGACCAGGGCGTGCACCACGCCGATCTGACCGCATAGGCAGTGACCATCGACAGAGACTGCGGCGATCATGGGCAGCATCGTGATCAGCCGCCATTCCGGCATGCCTGTCACGTCTTCTTGAGGTCGCTTGCACGGGCGACCTGGTGTTTCCCAGGGCGAGTGCCAACGAATTCGGATGCTGGTACCAGCCTGAACCCAGTCCTCTGCGATCATGAGGGCGTGGGTGATGACGGCGACAATGTGTCGAAGCACTCGCCAGCGGCCGCGCACAACGAGGTCAGCGGCGTGGTCAGTGGTCCAGTGGTGCAGGCCCACTCGATTACTGGCGATGTCGTCATCACCACCGGGACCCTCACCCAGTCCGAGGTAGACAAGTGGACCGAGGGCCTGGCCCAGGGTGTACAGAAACTATGGCAACGGGAAGAAAACCACCGCCGGGTCCATGACCCCGCGCCGTTGCCGGTGCGCTGGCGCCCCACCCCGGAGCTGGCCGATCACTGGGCCAACATCCGCCGCCTCCCAGTCGGAGCCCCCGCCGAACCTTTGGCCCTGACCGGGAGTATCGAGCAACTAGCGGAGATCTACCGGAGCATCCCGTCCGGCCGGGTAGTCCTCCTCGGCCCAGCCGGAGCCGGGAAAACCGTGCTGGCCGCCCACCTGGCGTTGGACCTGCTGAAAGCCCGCCAGCCACGTGAGCCGGTGCCGGTCATCGTCAGCGTCGGCTCCTGGAACCCCAGGACCACACCACTGTACGCCTGGCTGGCCGGGCAACTCACCCGTGACCACCCAGGTTTGGCCGCCCCTGTCCACAAGGGTGGGCCGACCCGAGCCGCCGCGTTGATCGACGCCGGCTGGGTTCTGCCGATTCTGGATGGTTTCGACGAAATCGATGCCGGGCTGCATCCCGCCGCGCTACGCCAGCTCAACACAGCCCCGAAATCCCCGATGGTGATCACCAGCCGGGTCGAGCAGTACACCACCGCAGTGCACGGCGCGGACGTGCTCACCGCAGCCGCCGTCGTCGAACTCGACGAGTTGACCCAGGACGACCTGGCCGACTACCTACCCCGCACTACTGCCGGACGCCGCACCGGGATCTGGGACCCGGTCCTACAGCGGATGCGCACCGAACCGCACGGCCCAGGCCCGGCCACACTGCGCCACGTGTTGACCAACCCGTTGATGGTGTTTTTGGCCCGCACCATCTACAGCGACACCCCCGGCCACGACCCCACGGAACTGCTCGACACCAACCGGTTCCCCACCTCACCGGCCCTGCAGGACCGCCTGTTGGCCGCGTTCATCCCCACCGTCTACCAAGCCGACCAACCAGACAGCACCCGACCACGGTGGACCTACGACCGCGCCCACCGGTACCTGACCTACCTCGCTGGCCACCTCGACAAAGCAGGCACCCGCGACCTGGCATGGTGGCAACTCCGCGACACCATCCCCCGATGGCACCGCACCCTCATTTTCGCCCTCGCTGATGGGCTGGTCTTCGGGTTGGCATTCGTGCTCAGCGGCGCGCTCAGTAGCGCGTTCAGCAGCGTCGAGTTCGGCTTCGTGCTCGCACTCGGGCTCGTGTACGGGTTCGCGGTCGCGGTCGCAAGCGCGCTCACGGTCGGGCTCACGAGAGCGTTCCGCAGCGAACGCCCTCGTGGCACGCCGCGATCCGTTTTCGGCGGGGTCATCCGCGGACTCGCGGTCGGACTCATAATCAGCGCCATCGTGGGACTCCTATTGGTCGTGGAGCTCCTATTTGCCAAGTACCGATCGGTGCTCGCGGTCGGGATCGGGCTCGGTAGCGGATTTCTGTTCGGGCTCGCGGCCGCGTTCGTTGCCGGACTCGTCGGGCCTCGCAGCGAAGGTCCCCGGCCAACACGTGCCCGCCTTCAGACCCGGGCCCGGATCGTCGCCAGCAGGTTCGCGGCCGGCCTCGCGGCTGGGCTTGGCATTGGGCTCGCGGCCGCCGTCATAGAGGCACTCACGTCCGGGCTCGCGTGGGCGCTCCAGTCCGGACTCTCGTTCGGGCTCCCGGCCGCTCTGGTGGGTGGACCCGCGCTTGCGCTCGCGTTCGGGCTTGAGGCACCCACCGACGTCTCTGACGTGGCCAGCGCCGCGCAATCACTAGCCTGGGACCGACGAAACGCCATCCGCAAGATGCTCACCGTCGCCCTCCTAAGCGGACTCGGGGCCTGGGCGATGTTTAGTTCCTACGTTTGGCCCCCGGTCGCGCTCGCGGCTATGTTTCTGAGCGTGCGCGCCACAAGCGCCTGGATCTACTGGCTGATTCTGGTGCGGGGGTGGCTGCCGCTGACCGGTCGCCTGCCTTGGCGGGTCCAAGCATTCCTCACCGACGCCTACCAGCGAGGCGTGCTACGGCAAACCGGCGCGGTCTACCAAATCCGCCATGCCCGGCTGCAAGACCACCTCACCGCCGACACCACCCAGACCGCGGCACCCGCAGCGCACAGCTGAGCCCCGCGAGCCGCCGCCACACCGAGCGGTCGACCCGTGGGTGATCGCTGTGACCGGCGCGGCGAAGCCGTTCCAGTTCATTGGAAGCGGAACAAGCCGATCGGCGGAGGCTCCTGGATCTTACGACCTCGGCCGATCATTCCGGCGACCGTTCCATGTGCCGCATCGCATTCCTGGAACGCACCTTCACCGCCGAACGCGCCGCACACGCCCGCGCCGTCGCCGAAGCCGCCGACCGCCGCATCGGCCGTCCCGTCACCCACCCCGAAGACAAAATCGAATACGCCCGGCTGCTCAAAGACCAAGGCGTCAGCCTCTGCCAAATCGTCGCCAAGACCTGTGAGGTTCAGGAACGCGCCCAGGATGCTCTCGAGGCCGAATCCCTCGGCGAGCACGACGAAGGCCACGAGCAGCACGACCGCCGCACGAACCCGGATCTCCGCGGTGGTGTCCTGCAACCGCAGGAATAGATCTCCCAGACGCATCGACCGCCCTGCCAAAGCCACCGCCATCCCAATGGCGGCCACGAAGGCGACGAAGACGATCAGCGACACGAGCCGGCCTCCGGTGCTGCCGCCGGACGTGGAAAAGAGCAGTGACAGCAGAACCACCGCGGCGAAGTCGGCCACGGAGGACGCTGTGATCGTCATTTGCCCCATCGCCTGGTCCGCACGCCCAGCGTCCTTGAGCACGGGGACGACCAGACCCAGCGACGTCGCGGACAAGGCCACCGCGATCAGCATCGGATCATGCACCCAGCCTGCCGCGCCGAATGAGAAGCCAGCCGTCACGGCGATCGCCAAGCTCACCACGTAGCCGAGCAAGGCCACCCGCGTCGTCGTTGTCGTGGGGGACGGGGAGTTTGAGGGTGTGGCGGTGGAGGTGTTCGGCCCGGGGGAACTGGCCAGGGCGGTAACGCGGCCATCCTTCCGGGAGCAGCGGGAACAGCTCGTTAGGGGCGTCGAACAGGGGGTGTTCGTTGAGCGGCCGGGTGGAGCCAGGGAGGTCGACGTCGAGGCAGCCTTCGGCGTGGAGTGCTTTCAGGCAGGGTCGCGAGGGGGATGCCGTCGAGTTGGTCGGGTCGGTAGACGAGCGCGAGCGCGTACCACGGTTCGCAGCTGGGTGGGATGTCGGGCACGGAGATGCCGGGCAGCTCACGTAGTGCGTCGATCATACGGGCGGCGATCCGGCGTCGGCCGGTGAGCCGAAGGTCGAGGTGGCGAGCTGGTTGAGCGCGATAAAAACGTGCCGGGACACAGCGCTGACCGCGGCGATCGCGAACAGAGAGCAATGCAGATTAGTCACGATGATCCGTTGTGCGAACAGGCGTACCGGCTCAACGCCGAGTATTGGAACCTGCACAAGTGGTCGCTGACAGTCCCGCTGAAGCGGCTGCAGGTCGCTGTTGGTTTCAGGCGAGGCGCCACCTGCACGAACTCCTCTCGGACCACGGCCCTCGACGCATATCTCGAGGACCGTGGCACCGCGTGCGGTTGGACGAGCTCCGGGTCAGACGCGGTCGGCAGCGATCAGAAGGTAGTGGAAGCTGCCCTCCCGGTAGGCGGTGAGGAAGGGGTCTTCGATGTCCGTTGCCACCGATGACTTCGCTCGGAGTTCCCAGTACGGGATGGTATGGGCGGTTAGGTCGATGACGTTGATGGGGATCAGGTTGTTCGCGGCCATCGCCTTGAAGTACTCGCTGCGCGGGTGGATGTTGCAGGTGTAGTGCTAGTCGATGCGGCTGACGGCCTTGAGGGTGAGCGCGACGGAGCGGTGCAGGAGTCGCTCGAGTAGGGGTGCGACGACTTCCGCGAGCTCGGCCCTCTGAGCTGGGCGGATCCGCGTTCGACAGACAAGGCGCCGAGCAATTTGCTGACGCGCTTCACCGGGATGGAGTTTGCGCATGCAGATGCGTCAATCACGACGTTCTTCGGCGTACACAGTGGGCTGGCGATGGGCAGTATCAGCACGCTCGGATCCGGAGAACAGCGGTCGCGCTGGCTGTCGCAGAGGAGCCGGTTTGAGAAGATCGGCGCGTTTGCGCTGACCGAGCCCCACGGCTGCCCGGATGTTTTGGGAGGGCTGGAGACGACCGCGCGTCGCGACGGTGACACGTGGATTCTCAATGGCTCGAACCGCTGGATCTAATTCGGGTAGCGGTACAACGCCGTATTCGACGGCGACGAATTCCCCGCATGCAGCGCTGCGACTCGGCTGGGTGGATTCACGGCTCGGAGACGCGGCGTGGCGGAGTTTCAGGTGTTCAGCGCCGCCAGGATCCGCGATCGGCAGCCTGGCGTGCGGCGCTTCGGGAGAACCGGGCTCTTACAGGTTGTGCGAGAGCAGCTGGCTCAGCGCCTCGTCGACGTTCATCCACCGGTGTTCATCACCGGGTGCGACCACGTAGTAGGTGCCGTTCACGAAGTCCGCAAGCTGGTCAGCGTTCACTTCGAAGGTGGCCTGCCCTGACGGTGAGCTCATCTCGATCATGACCAATCCCGAAGAGTCCAGTCGGGGGTGGATGCGCACGTCGCCTTCGCCTGCCTCGGCGATCAGCCCGTCGGCGAGCAGGTCACCAAGCCCTGGGCAGCCCCTGACGGGCGTGTGAGTGTGTCAAGGTTTGTGTCTGTCGTCACGGACTTTGGGGCAGTGGTTTTCGGTTTTCGGGGCAGTCGTGACTGTTGTTCATGTTCGTGTCTCTTGTTGTGCCGTCATGCTGGAATTGGCGCCTCGTCGGACGGCGGGATGGGCGGATGATCAGCTTGGGGCGGAAGAATGACCTGCTCATCACGAGGCTGTTCGTGGGCCATCCTGGCGGGCGTGGCGTCGCATCCGGGCTTTGCGTGAGGCGGGCATCGGTCAGGACTGTCCTCGGTGATCTGGTGTATCGCGGTGGAGTCGTCGTGTTTCACGGCCACGGCCACGGCTATCGCATGGAGTTGTTCCCCGTTGGCCGGGAGTTGTGGGGTGATGGGTGAGGCGCCCGGTGCTGTGCTCTTTTCGTCATCGCGGTGGGTGCCCGGCGGTGTGGGACGCTGGCGATTGAAGCCTCACCCTTGGTGCAAGATCGTTGGGGTTTGCGTGGGTCGTGACCGGTGGTCCAGTAGAGCCTGGAGATCTCCTCTGGCGGCGCTGGGTCTGTTCTCGCGGGCCTGTGTGCTCGCCGGCTGTGAGGGCGGGGACTTCGGTACCCGGCAATCGTCGGGTCCGCGGCACACACCATGCGTGAGGGTTCGCTCTGTCGCCGGGGGAGGATTGTTTGTGGGTGGTGTGTTGTGGTGCGGGTGCCGGGTGGTTGTCCTCGCCCGGTCGCTGGGTTGTGGTGTGTTACCGCCCTGGTGGGTCGCGGTGCGGGCATCTAGTGGGGCGGACGGCCTGATTTCGGTTGCTGTTGGTGGTGTTCTGGGTTCTGGCGGTGCTGGGATC
>NZ_GL877879.1:1002691-1003662 GCF_000194155.1 Saccharopolyspora spinosa NRRL 18395 | reverse complement strand
TGAGGGCGCCACCACCGAGACCACCGATGGTGGCGGGTTCGGTGCGGAGAAGACCCCGCTGCCGGGGGCAGGGTCCGGGTCGCAGACAGGGAACATCCCTGGCTCCCCGGCCAAGGACAACACGTTCATCCCATCGGATGCCTCTGATTCCTCGGATGATTCGGATGGCTCGCAATCGGATCGCTCGGGTGGCTCGGATTCCTCGAGTGTGTCTGATGTGGACACTGTTTTCCCTGATACCAGGTCGGTGGATTCGGCTGCGGTGCCGGTGCCTTCTGGTGATGACCTGGTGGTGTCCGGTTCCGTTCCGGTGTCTGCCGTTGTGGTGGGCGGAACGGACGGTAAGAGGGGAGCCGAGGGCGGTGTGCCGGGCGGGACGCCGGCTCGTGGTGTTCCGGTGGTGCCCGGTTCCGGGCAGGACCGGCCGGGCCCACACGCACCTGCATATTCCGGTGAGGTAGTGGGTTTTGGTTCGGACCGGTCGGTGACACCGCTGCCGCCGTACAGTCCGGGTGCTGGTGGCGATCAGGCCGTGCCTGGCGTGCATGGTGTGGAGGTGCCGCGGAACCGGCCGCTGGATGTGGTTACCTCGCAGACGTCGGACTCGACGGGGGGCACGGCACCGGCGGTGACCCCGCATGTTTCTGGTGTGCCCTCGGATACCGCGCTACCGAAGACCCTCGCGTCCGGATCTGGGTCTGGGCCGGTCGCGGATCCGGACAGTGGTGCTGTGTTCCCGGGACATGAGTCCTCGCCGGGTGGCTGGACCGGCCAGGGTGGGCCTTCCGGGGTGGATTCGGTCGCGGGGCGTGGGGATTGGCATCGCGAGGATGCTGGAGCGGGTCTCCCGGATTCGGCGGTGTTGCCGGCAGATACGGGATCGCAGGCGGTGCCGTCTCTGCAACAGGACCCGGCGTTGGCGCTGCTGGCGGCCCCGCCGGTGGACGCGGTGCGGGGGGTGGTGGCGGCGG
>NZ_GL877879.1:942411-1001749 GCF_000194155.1 Saccharopolyspora spinosa NRRL 18395 | reverse complement strand
CCGCGACGGCGGGGCATTGGTACCTGTTGTCGGCCGTGGGTGGTACCCGGCGGTTGCCCGGTGCGGATCTTGTTGCAGCGTTGGCGAGTTCCGGCGCCCGGGCGCGGTTGGGGACCGCATCAGGATCTGATTTCCGTTGGGGTGTGCGTCGTGTGCCGGTGATTCTTGCGATCCAGGGCGCCACCGACACTGCCGAGTACACCGCGTGGACCCGCTCGCCGGATCATGCCGCCGCGCTTCCGGACGGCAGAAAGCCGCTGTTGGTGCTCGGGCATGACGATGCGGTCATCTCCCATGCCGAGGTCGCCAAGCTGCGGGGCAGTACCGGTGCGGATGTGTTGGCGTGGGTGGACCGGGGCCGGGGTCCGAAGTGGATGTTGCACCGGGTGGACGGAAGCCGGCCGAGGCCGGTCGAGCCGCCCACCGAGGTGACTCGTACGCCACGACCGGCACTGTTCGGGGGGAGCGGTGATTCCGTCGAGACGATCGAGGAGGCTGCGGAGTCGGCATCTGATTTGCTGGGCACCCAGGTCGTCGGTGTGGATGTGATGCCTGACGGGGTGGCGGTGTTGCGGGATGGCCGGCGGGTGACACCCGAAGCCTTCGCGGGCGAGGTGGGAGAAGGCCGGCGTTTCGTCCCGGGACTGGCGGTCGCGGCGTGGCGTGGTCGTGGGGTTGTGGGTGACTGGTCTGCTGATTTTGCGGGTGCCGTGGGGGAGTTGGGTGGGTGGGTTGTGCGGGCTCAAAACGAGGGTGAGGCCGAGACGGTTGAGGAAATGTCGCTTCCGGCTGAATACTGACCTGTTGTTTCCGGATGTTGTTCGCGCGCCGAACCGGAATGCCAACGTCGCCGCACGCATCGGCGCGATCACCACGGCGGTGGACGTGCCGGTCATCTCCACGGGCACAACAACCTGTCGCTGGTGGTGGCGAACTCGGTGGTGCTCGGAGCGTTCACCCGCACCCCCTCGTTCGCCGAATCCGGTCTGTACCCGGCTGTCGTTGTGGTGTCCAAAGTCTTCCGTCACGCATTCACGTCTCGCCGCCGACGCCACGGAGATCTTCCGTGACCTCCGGAATCCGGCAGCGGCGTTGCGCTGGAGCAAACAGGCCACCGACATGACCGCCGACCGCAGCCCCCGCGCCGTCGGACTGCGCCGGGCCATCGTGGCCACCGCCCACTGCCAAGCCCGAGACCTCGACCGAGCCCTCGACTATGGGCACCCGGCTCTGCGTACCCTGGCCCGGGTTTCGTCGGGCCCTGCCGGCCGCGCTCTGCGCAGCGTGGGCTCGGCCCTCGCTGCGTTCGACGATCCGCGAGTACACGACTTCACGAAGCGGGGATGTGACCGTGGTGCGGAAATCGGGCCCGCACCACGGTCGGTCGTCACCGCGGTAGGTCGTCGCCCTTGTAGGTGGACCGCCTTGAAGGCCACCTTCAGCGGGGACCAGCCGTTCTCGGTGGTGTAGGGGCCGCCGTCCGCCCCGTGGTGCCAGTAGCGGAGGCAGTAACCGCCCGCACCGGTCAGCTGCCGGAGGTTGCCGTGGCTGACGTTCGGGTCCGAGCAGTCCGCAACCCCGTTGTCGTTCAGATCTTCGTCGATGTTGATCCGCGGCGAGCTGGCGTATCCGGGGCTGCAGTTCCTGTCGCAGGAGCAATATAACCAGCTGTTCACCATGCACGGCACAGTCATGCTGCTGCTGTTCGCCACACCGATTGTGTTCGGCTTCGCCAACGTCGTGCTGCCGCTGCAGATCGGGGCGCCGGACGTGGCGTTCCCGCGGTTGAACGCGCTGTCGTTCTGGCTGTTCCTGTTCGGCGGGTTGATCGTGCTCAGCGGGTTCCTGCTGCCGGACGGCGCGGCCGACTTCGGCTGGACCGCCTACGCGCCGCTGTCGCGCGGGATGTTCAGCCAGGGTCCGGGCGGCGACGTGTGGATCACCGGGCTGATCGTCAGCGGACGGGGGACCATCCTGGGCGCGGTCAACATGATCACGACCGTGGTGTGCCTGCGCGCACCGGGCATGACGATGTTCCGGATACCGATCTTCACCTGGAACATCTTTGTCACCAGTATCATGATCTTGATCGCGTTCCCGATCCTGACTTCCGCGCTGTTCGGGCTACTGGCCGACCGGCAGCTGGGTGCGCACGTGTTCGACCCGGCCAATGGGGGGCCGATTCTCTACCAGCACCTGTTCTGGTTCTTCGGCCATCCAGAGGTCTACATCGTGGCCGTGCCGTTCTTCGGCATCGTGACCGAGATCTTCCTTCCCGGTGTTCAGCCGCAAACCGCTGTTCGGCTACGCTGGCATGGCCTTCGCGACGTTGTTCATCAGCGGACTATCCATTCTGGTGTGGGCGCACCACATGTTCGCGACCGGCGCTCCTCGGCGGCTCGCCGTTGCCCTTCGTGTACAACGTGTTCAAGAGCGCGCGGTACGGGGTGCTCGTCAACGTCGACGATCCGTGGGGGGGGGGCACGGGAACTCGCTGGAATGGGCCACCACCTGCCAGCCGCCGCGGCACAACTTCACCGAGCTGCCGCGCATCCGGTCCGAACGTCCGGCCTTCGAACTGCACTACCCGCACATGACTGAACGGATGCGACCGTTACAACCAGCACGAGAGGGTGAGCGGCGATCCGGGGATCAATCGGGTTCCCAGGGAGTGCCGATATTGGTGCGGGGTGACATGTACCGGGTTGCTGTGGGCGTCGCGGATGTCGCAGCGGCGCAGCCATTCGCCCAGCGCGTGTTCGTAGCCGGAGTGGCTGGCGCGCTTGCTGCCGTCGGGGTTGGCCCTGGAACGAGGACGAGCCGCGAGTCTGCGAGCAGGTACTCCAGCCGTTCGTCCGGGTATGCCGGGTCCAGCGGCACGTAGGTGGCATCGAGCTTCGCCAGCGCGATCATGGCGACGACCGAGTCCAGGGTGCGGCGCAGGTGGACGGCGACGCGGTCCTCCGCGCGTACCCCGCGTTCGCGCATGAACCGCGCCAGTTGGTTCGCGCGGGCGTTGAGCTCGCGGTAGGTCAGCACCGTCGACTCATCTCGACCGCCAGGGTGTCGCCCTGCTCCTGGACCCGCTGCTCGAACAGCGCCGCCACGGTCTCTGCGGCCGGGTACGCGGCCTCGGTGGCGTTGCGCTTGCCGAGCGGTTCGGTGCGCTCGTCCGCCGAGACGATCTCGATCTGCGACAGCGCGGCGTCCGGGTGGTCCAGGACGAAGTCGAGCACGGCCGTCCAGAGGGACATGATTCGCTCGATGGTCGCCGCGTCGAACAACTCGGTGCAGTACTGGACCATGACGTCGAGGCCGCCGTTGCCGGGTCGCTCCGAGACGCTGAAGAACAGGTCGAAGACCGAGTTCCGGGTCGGGCTTCCGCGACCTCGAGGTCCATCCCCGGCAGGGTGAACCGTTCGACCGGGCTGTTCTGCAGGAAGAACGCGATCTGGAACAACGCGTGCCGCGTCGGCGAGCGCTCCGGGTTGAGCTTCCCGACCACGTGGTGGAAGGGCAGGTCCTGGTGCTCGTAGGCGGCGATGCCGGTCTCGCGGACCTGGACCTGGGCCACCAGGTCGGTGAATCGCGGGTCGCCCGCCGTGTCGGTGCGCATGACGAGGGTGTTGACGAAGAACCCGACCAGGTCCTCCAACGCGTCGTCGGTGCGCCCGGCGATGCCGGTGCCGATCGCGATGTCGGTGCCCGCGCCGAGCCGCCTCGTTCGGCGTGCCGCCGACGAAGCGGTAGCTGCCTACACTCACGAGCGCGGAGAACCCTGCTCTCACAGTGACATCACCGTCTGGGCAGAACTGTCGAAACCTGCCGGCCCGTACCGAGACAGCACGGGCTTGCAGGTTTTCACCTATCCGGGTCCGGGTCCGGGGCGGCTTGCCACTGCAGCGCCCGCGGGCGCTGCGCTGTCTGCAGGGACTCGGCGAGAGCCTCCTCGACCGTGCTCGGCGGCACGCACGCGTTCCGGACGTCATCAGGCTCCGCGCGGCTTAGGTTTTGACGTCCAGTCGATGCAGGTCGGGCGTTGCTGGGTGCGGGCGAACTCGCGCAGTGCCTCGTGAACTCGCGCGATGGGAAGTTCAGCATGAGGAGACATGACCATCATGTGCCCGTCGATGGTGAAGTAATCGACGTACTCCGTATTCGTGCCATCAGCGGGAACGAGGGCGGATGTGGCGTCGAACCACATGAGTGACCCGATCGTGCCGCGCACGCCGAGGGTCAAAGTGGGTGCATCCTCGTGGGGCTCATGGAGGAAAAACCACGCAAGGCCGGCCTCGGGACGTTGGCGCTCTTGATCGTGATCGGCGAGCCCGCGGATGATTTCCTCGATGTCCATCGCCGGGGTGAGCTGGACTTCTTGGTCATTGAGAACGTCGGCTCCAGAATCGTTCATGCCTGCCCCCTGTAGGTCTTGGAGAACGGCCTGCCGTCCTGAGTGGTGCCGTGAACGGTCAACGTGTACCCCTTCGGTAAGAATCGTTCAAGCACTTGATCGCACCCGCGTTTCTTCCCTGGCTGCGAACCACACGGAACATGGTTGATCATCAGTTCGCGGGGTGCTGCTTGCCGGTCTGCGTCATCATCGCGGCCACTTTCATCTCGACATGGCTGCTGACGAACTCCGCCAGACGAGGCGAGATCCCCGCTTCATCAGCCCGTGTGAGAATCGACGGCGTTCAGGTCTGATCGATACCTGAGACGAACTTGTCGGCCACCGAGCCGTCGACGAAGCCGACCGTCTTCTCCCCGGCTTTTCCCTCTTGAACTCGGCGAGGCAAGATATCGATCATCGTCCCGGCCTCCGGCGGGTACTGGGACCCGTCCTTCGCTGTCACATACCGCGGCTGACCACCGGAACCCCCTCCGCTGGGAGCTGGAGCGCTGGGCTCTGCCGCTCCAATGCTTTTGAGATAGTTCGCGCAGGCGTCGCGCACCTTCCGGCAGATCTGCCATGCCCGGTCGATCTCCTCCCGCGCACCGGCCATCGCCGTGATCGCCTCGGCCAGTTCGGTGTCGTTGGTCTCCAGCGCGAGCGGATACAGGTCCGTGCCTGCCTCGTCGATGCACTCGCCGGCCTGTTGCCAGGCCGTCGGCGGCAGCTTCGCTATCGCCGCCCGGATTCGCGCCGCTATCGCCGCCACGTCGTTGCCCACACCTGCTGATGTTCAGAACAGCCCCGACACAAAACGGGCCTGAGTGGGGCATGGTCACTGAATTGGATGAGTGGTGGATACCCGGATTGTCGCGTGGAGTGGGGACGCCGGCCTAGCAACCGTGCTAGGCCGGCGTCGGTCAGACTCAGCGGTTTCGAATGATCGCTGGCCTGATACACATTGCCAATGACGCAAGTGCGCGGCTGCGGGGGCTGCCACTGTCTGCAGCAAGGACGTGGAAATGGTCCCGTCTCCGGACAACGCGCTGATCAATGCGATCACGAGGGCGACAATGACGATGATGCCGAGCAGGATGCACGCGGCCATGCCTAGCCGGTATCGCAGTTTGCGTTCCTGAAGCGACACCAGCTTGTAGAGGTCGCTTTCCTGTGGGGAATGGCTATCTCGGCGTGATCGAAAATGGCGATCAGCTCCTTGCGGGTGAAGGCGCGCTTGCCCGCGTCGGCTTCGGCGTCGGCGACGTGGAATGCGGTGTTCCACTCGTGGACCACCTGGACTGGGTGGGTGCCGAACCGCTGCTCGCACTCGGTCGACCACTGGTAGGCAGGGTCGATGAGGTAGGCGCAGAAGGAGTGGACGGCCTCCTGGTAGTTGCGCAGCGTCGAGCGCTTGAGCTTGCGCACCGCCCGTCGGCCGCCGAGCCACTCGTCGACCTGCGCGGCCGTCCAATGACACGGGAATGCGTCGGCGTGCCTGGCGAACGCCCGCACGGCCTTTTCCCGGCTGCCGATCGTGGAGAACGCCAGGTTCCGCGCCAGCTGCCGGTTACGCCAGCCGTCCAGCATCAACGTGAATACCTGCTCCTCCGGCCGAAGCAACGGCACGCTGTCGACCAAATGCAGCGCCGCCGACTCCGGAGCCAGCCCGTCCCGACCAATCCGCCTCAACCGTCCGTCACCTACATCAGACGAAGAGATCTTTCATCAAAAGTAATGGCGTTGGCAAACTGCCAGGCCAACGTCCGTCGAGGCGCTCCCGCCAGGATCTCGGCGAGTCCCGCGTAAGCCCCACAAGCACAGGCGATAGCCTGGCTTCCAGCAGCGCGAACACGTGCTAACTCCGCCGATATGCCAAGCGGTCGGGGTTCTTCATCCAGTGAAACTGCGGTCACTCGGTACATCAGAGCGGCGGACAGCGCTAAGCCCGCATCGGTGCTGGTGGCCGGCTGAGGTGGTGTTGGCCTGCTGAGGTGCTGGTGGCCCGCGGCTGGCGTCCGAAGTCTTCCCACGGATAACGCTTTTTTATCTGCGGCACCGCTGATCACGTCCTGCGGGAACATCTCCGCGGCGGCGCGCGAAGCAACCATATTATCTGTGGCAAGGGAGAACTCGGGTGTCCGCCGTCGTCCTGCTGCCGGCCGACACCACGGCGCTGACCGTCGGCTTGCGTGGGAGGATTTGTGTGCTTCTGCAGAGGGGTGGCCGGTCGTGACGCCAGCTTGATCACCAACGCCGCCGCCGTGTCCGCGAACTCATGACCGCGTTGCCAATGAGCAGGCGAAACCAGTGAGCAGCAGACCGGCAACGAACAGGAACGGCGTGGCGGAGCCGACAGTGTGCAGTCCGGTGGCCACGACCGGGCCGATGGCGAAGGCCACGCCCGAGGCGGCCGAGATGGCGCCTCCGGCCTGGGTCTGCCCGGCCTCACCGGCGGTGCGCGACACGCGTTCGTAGCACGCGGGCAGGGCGAAGCCCACCCCTACGGCTGTGACCACGGCCCCGAGCATGATCCAAGACAGACTCGGCCCGAAAGCCAGTGGCAGCACGCCGAGCAGCGTCATCAACAGGCCGGCGCGCAGCGACCAGGTGCCCAACCAGCGCCGGTCGCGCCGCAGCGACGGCCTGCGTCAGCGCCACCAGCACCCAGGCGGCTGCGTGGCCGGCTTCGTCGGCGGGCGCGCCGATCCGGTCCCGGAGCAGGAAGCCGATGTTGACCTGTGTGGCGGCGACCAACAGCAACAACGACACGACCACGAGCAGGTGCGGCCATCCGCTGCGGAGGAAAGGCCCCCATTGCCATGTGACGCGTTCTGCCGGTCCCTGACGCACGCCTGGCGGGAGCCGCACGAGGAACGAGGTCGTCACGGCCAGGAGGACCAGGGGAGCCAGCAACAGGACGAGCAGTCCGCGGGAGCCGGTGGCCGTGTCGAGCAGAGGGCCGGCGACGATGCCGATCCCCGGTGCTGCGGCGATCACGGTCGCGGCCCGTCCTCGCTGCTCGGCGTCCGCCAGCAGGAACGCAGCCGAGGAGACCGCGACGGCGGCGAGGGCGAGACCGAATAGCATTCCTCGGGTCAGCAGCGCGAGAGCGAAAGCCGCCTGAGCGGTCTGGGGTGGCCAGCGGACGACCGCGGCGAAGGCAAGCGCGCTCAGCAGGACACCGATCAACCCGCCCAGCAGTAGCGGTCTGGTCCCGGTCCGATGCGATAAGAACGTCCACAAAGGATTGGAGAGCAGGAAGGCGCAGCCGGACGCCGTGATGACCACGCCCATCCGGATCTCGTCCAGACCGAGCCGGACGGCCAGCGGGAGGAGCACGGGCATGGCCGACTGCTGGACTGTGTAGCAGAGGGCCAGTCCTGTCCCTACCAGGGCGAGTCGGCCCCCGTGCGCTGATCTGACCGTCATCGCGTTCGTGCCGTGAGCGTGTCTGACAGTCGCACGTCTGGACTGGACACGAGGTTCAGCAGCAGGTCGCGCAGGCGCTCCTGGTGCCGGGTGAGCGCGGTCTCGTCGTAGATGCACGGGTTGACCTCGTACTCCAGTAGGTGGTCGCCCGTCAGCCCGCCGTAGCAGTTGACGCGGAAGTTCGACGCGGGCCCGGTCGCCAGCACGTGGAACTCCGAGGCGCACCCGAAGAACCGGGGCTGCTCTCCGAACGCGATCACGTTGACGAACGTGCGCAACGCGATCGGTGTGTCCTGCCGGTCCAGGTGGGCCCGCTGGTGGGTCGTCGCCTCGGCGACCCGCCTGGCCACCTGATCGAGCAGGTCGATGAACGTGCCGTCCATGTCGACGTCGACGCGGAGTGGCAGCTCGTTCGCCATGTTGGTCGGGGTCTTCACCGCGGCATGGGTCGGCCGGTTGGCTGCCAGCATTCCGATTACGATGTCCGCCGAGCCGGTCACCTCGCTCAGCAGACACGCCACCACTGCCTGGACTACCACCGGCCACCGCGTTCCCGTGCGGGCGGACAGGTCCTGGAAGGCGGACCACGTCCTGTCGGGCACGCGCACCACCGAGCGCAGCGGCTTGGGCTGCGCCGGGGCCTCGTGCGGCGCGAGCGCGGACCACGGCAGCGGTGTGGCCAGGACGTCCCGCCAGTAGGCGTCGTCCCGGCGTGCTCGCGCCGAGCTGCGGTAGGCTCTCTCCTCCGCCACCAGCTGTTCCAGCCTGGCGAACCCGCTCTTCGGCGTCGCTGTCCCCGCCACGAAGGAGTTGTAGTGCTGGGCCACACGCGCCAGGTACCGATGCGCCCCGTAGGCATCCAACACGATGTGGTGGTAAAGGAAGAAGAAGAACTCCTCGCCGCTGTCCACCTCAATGAGTGCGTGCGAGCACATCTGGTCGCCGTTGCGCAGGTCGAACGGTACGGTGAGCGCCGAGCGCATCCACTCGAACGCGGCCTGCTCGTCGGGCAGCGCGACCGACGACAGTGGCGCGGGGCCGCCTTCGACGACCGTCTGCCGTGGCTGCCCGTCGACCTCCGCTAAGCGGACTCTCAGCATGTCGGCCTCCGAGTACGCTGCGGTCACCGCGGCCCTGAGCGCGACCTGGTCGATCCCGCCAGTGAGCCGGAAGTACCCGCCGCAGTTGTAGCGCGGATTGCTGGGGTCGTCGTGGTGCGAGGTCCACTGCTGCCGCTGGGCCGCCAGCAGCGGCAGCAATGTGCTCGTTCGGCAGTCGGTCATGTCATCGGCGTTCGCTGCGAATGAAGTCGGCAAGGAACGACGCCAGCGCCCGGACCGTCGGGTGATCCCACACCACCGTGACATCGGGCACGATGTCGAAGGCGTCTTCGATCTCCGTGATGATGGCGAACGCGGAGACCGAGTCAAGGCCGTAGTCGCTCAGCGGTCGGTCCGGGTCGATCTCGCTCTCGGGCTGCTCGGCGTAGCGCGCCACGGTCGCCGTGAGCCAGTCGACCATTCCGTCGACCGACACCGTCTCATCTGCCAGGGGCATGGACACTCCATCTGTATTCATCAAGGGGAAAACTCGGCTCAGCACCCGAAGACGGGGCGCCCCGTCGAAGTTAGGTCGCGGTTGTCGGCGCACCTGCTGACGAGCTCAGTGAACAGCTGCTCCTCGACGTTGCCGGGCAGCTGCCTCGGCGAACCGCCCTGCACCAGCCGGCCCAGCACCGACGCGGCCCACGCCGACACCCAGTCGCCGGAGCCGCGGTTGTGGAGCCACGTCTGCAAGCACACACCCGCGAGCACGAGGCGGGCGTAGCGGTCCACGACCCTGGCCGCCGACGGCGACGCGTCCACCCCGAGCTCTGCTGGGGGCAGCGCCGTGCACGCGGAGCGCAGGTCTCGCCCTTCCACGGCCAACGGTTCCGCGCACCGCCGGATCAGGTCGGCGTCGGCTCCTCGCAGCCCTGCGAGATCGGCGAGCCCTGCGCGCAGCCCGGCGAACAGGTGGTCCCGGCCGTTGCCGGTGACGCGCAGCCGGTCGAACTCGAGCGGCGGGAGGTCGGCGTCCGCGGCGAACAACGACTCCGCCGGGGCGTTCGCCGACTCCCAGGACCGCTTGGCCAACAGCGGCAGCTGCGGCAGCAGGGCCATTCGGCACGCGGCCTTGCCGATGTGCACCACGCCGACAGCCTGCACGTCCCGCATCAGCTTCTGGAAGATCGCGGTCGGTCCCTCGCGCAGGTATGAGTGCGCGCCGAGGATCATGGCTAGCTCGTTCATGGCGTCCATGAGCAGGCGCGGCAGACAGTACTTGACCACCGCAGCGTGCACGGCGCCCTCGCCGGGGTATACGTGCAGCGACCGGGCGGCCGCAGTCGCGAGGGCGTCCGCGGCGACCAGCGTGGCGAAGACGTCGACCAGCTTGGACCTCAGGTGCGGCAGTTCAAGCGCCGACCTTCCATACAGGACCCGGTCGCGCAGGTGCAGCACGGTGCACCGCAACGCCGTGTCCACCGCCGAGGTCATCATGGCCGGCAGCGCAATCCTGGTCAGCTGGAACGTTTTCATGGTGTTCTCGGCCCCACGGCCGGCAACACCGAGGACGCTGGCCGCGTCGACCCGCGCGGAGCGGAACGCGACGCCCCCGAGGTGGACACCGCGCAACCCGACAGTGCTGAACCGGGGCAGCTCGACGACGCCGTCACCGGACAGCTCCGAGCGCCGCACCAGCAGCTGTGAATGCGCCTGGCCCGTTCGGCGGCCGTCGGTCGCCGCGAACAGCACCAACGCTTCGGCACGACTGGCGTTGGCGATGACCTCTTTGCGCCCGTCGAGCACGAGCTGGTCGCCGACGGCTCGCGCGGAGAAGTCAGCAGCCGTGAAGTCGTTGCCATGCTCAAGCTCGTGGTAGCCGCAGGCCAGCCGGTGACCTGCCATGAGGGTGTCGGCGACGTAGCGGCGCTGGTCGTCGTCGCCCGCCAGCCAGACACAGACACCTGCGAGCAGGGAGCTGGTGACGTACCCGGCGCCCAGGCCGGGGTCGCGGCGGCTCACGACCTTGCCCACGGCCACGAGGTCGTCGAGGCGGGTAAACCGGCCACCGAATGCGCTCGGCACAAGCTCGGCATTCATTGGCATTCATTCCGAACCGGGTGAGGGCCTCCTCTCCCGCTGCGAACGTGTCACCGCGCTCGTCGCAGACGAGGATCTCCTTGAAGCCCAACGGGTTCGTGGTGTCGAAGGGGTCACCGAAGCGCCGTTCCAGCGCGGCGGCTCGTGCCAACGCGGACACGCTCACCACGGCATCTCCCCCCAGTCGCCGGAGAACAACGCGAGGGGACCGCTGGCAGCGAGCGCGTGCTCGGCCAGGATGTCGAAGACCTCGTCGTCGCCGCTCCTGCCGGGTACGAGCCTGGACACTGCGAGCTCCAAGCAGGCACGCAGCACCACCGACGGCACGCCGTCGCCAAGCCGGTGCGCGTGGATCAGCAGGCACGCGGCGCCGGCGACGCAGAGCTCGTAGCGCTCAGCGAGGGCGAAGGCGTCGGCTCCGGGCATTCCCGAGGTGGGCCGGTGAGCGGCGATCGCAGTGTGCACGTCGGCGCATGCGAGCTCGAAGTCGGCCAGCAGCCCCTTCCAGCCCACGTCACCGCTGTCCTGCTCGCGAATCCGGTGCAGCAGTCCGGGCACCGCCAGTGCGAGGCCGCACCCCGACGCCGAGGTCAGCGTGAGAGCGCCGGGATCGAAGGCGGGCAGCGGGCCGCTTACCAAACCGGCCAGCCGGTCCGCCACCGTCGGATCGACCGCGCCGTAGCGACGTCCAAGCCTGGTGAACTGGGTGATGAGCATCTGCCGGTTCACCAAGGTGCTGCCGTCGAAGATCCCGACGAGCCGGTGGTCGCGGTCGAGCTTCGCGAACTCACCGTGTTCGAAGACCTCGGTCAGATATCCTCTGGCGCCAAGCAGTTCGGCGACCTGCCCGATCGTCTCCTGCACCATCGTCGGCACGAACGCCTTGCACACCGCCGCCAGCACGCTCATCTCACGGGGAAGGACGTGCACGGCGCGGGTGGTGACGGCAGCGACGGCCTCCGCGAGCAGCACCCCGGCTGCGGCACGGCCAATCAGGTCGCGCGCCAGGGGCATCTCCGCGACCTGCCTGCCGTACAGCCGGCGATGGCGGGCGAACGACGTGGCCAGACGCAGCGCGTGGTCTCCGGCCCCCAGCGACAGCGCCGCGCAGGCCGTGCGGGTGAGCTGCAGCGCCTTCAACACCGTCTCGCTGCCCGTGCCGGGCTCGCCGACCAGCGCGGTGGGCGGGAGCACGACGTCATGCACGGTAAAGCCGCTGATGTCGGCGCCGCGAATGCCGTGAGTCGCGATCTTCGCGGTCGGCCGCACCCGGTCTGCGGGCAGCTCGCGCTTGTCGACCAGGAAGAGGCTGAACCCGCGCGGTCCGCCGTTCGACGAGGTTCGGGCAAGCACGCACATCAGTTGTGATCGGGTGGCGTTGTTGATCAGCCACTTCTCCCCGTCGAGCCGCCAGCCCTCGTCCACCCGCTCCGCGGTCAGATCGCCCGCGAGGATGTCGCTGCCGTGTCCGCGTTCGGTGAGTCCCCAGCACACCACGGCGCCGCCGGTGATCTGCTCACCGAGCCACCTGGCCTGCTCCGGTGATCCCGAGACCCACACCGACACCGCGCCCAGGAAGGTCTTGCCGTGCGCGATGGCGACGGTGAGGTCGTGCCGCGCCACCGCCCGCAACATCGCGACCACCTGGGGAAACTCAGCCAGTCGCCCACCATGTTGCACCGGCACGTAGTAGGCGGGCAAGCCCGCGGAGTCCAGCGCCCCGCACGCCGCGACCGGGAACGACTCTGTGGCGTCCAGCCTGGCGAGCGCTGCCGGGGAGAACGGCCTTTCGGCGCCACGCCACTCACGGAGCGCCTCTTCCAACGCCACGACGGGGGAATCGGCCATGACGGCCGCATCGGTGACCATCGTCATCTTCCAGCGGTGTCGAGTACCGGCTGGCCCGCGCGCAGCGTCCGCAACCGAGCGGTCATGTCGACGTGCAGGGCCCTGACCTCGCCGTCGAGGAAGCAGCGCCGCATCTCCACCCGACCGACCTTCCCGCTGGTGGTGCGCGGCGTGCCCCCGGGACGGAGCAGCACGACGCCGTCGAGGTCGACGCCGAACTCCCTGGACACCGTGAGCTTGATCGACGAGACGAGTCCGGCGTACTCCTGCTCAGGTGTGCCCGGCGCGACCTCGTGGGCCAGCACGACCAGCTCACCGGTGTCCGGCGGGAACACGCCGAAGGCAGCGCCGATGCCCGCGCGCAGCCGCTCGTGCTGGAGACGCACCGTCTCCTCCACATCGTGCGGATGTAGCTTCCTGCCCCGCACGACGATGACATCCTTGATGCGTCCGACGACATAGAGCTCGCCGTCGCGCACGACACCCAGGTCGCCGGTGCGCAGGAAGTGCCCTTCACCGCAGGTGGTGCTGTTGCCGAAAGTGGCCGCGGACAGCTCGGGCGCGTTCCAGTAGCCCCGCGCCACGCTCGCCCCGCGTACCCAGATCTCACCGACCTCCCCCGCAGCGAGCACAAACCGGGTCTCCGGGTCGACGATCCGGAGGTCCACGCCGTCCACGCGGCCGCAGCTGACCGGAGCGCGCCCGGTGTCAACGGCGGCGGAGCCGCTCATCCCGACCAGAGGACGCCTCCGCGCCGAACCAGTCACCAGGAGAGTCGCCTCGGCCAGCCCGTACGCCGGGGCGAACGACTCCGGCCGGAAGCCGGCGGAAGCGAAGCGCGCGCAGAAGCTGTCCATGACCGCAGCGGACACGGGTTCGGAGCCGTTGAGTGCCACCTCCCAGCCGGAGAGGTCGAGGTCGGCCAGCTGCTCGTCGGTCACCCGGCGCACGCAAAGCTCGTAGGCGAAGCTCGGCGCCGCAGAGACCTTGATACCTAATTCGCCGATCATGCGCAGCCACAGGTGCGGTCGACGCAGGAAGGTCATGGGGTCCATCACGACCGAGCTGCCGCCGAGCACGATGGGCGTGAGCAGTTGACCGATCAGCCCCATGTCGTGGTAGGCGGGCAGCCAACCGCCGACGCGATCGTCGGGCTGCAGGCCGAGGGCTCGAGCAATGGTGGCCACGTTCGCCAGGAGGTTGCCGTGGCTGAGCATCACGCCCTTGGGGGCGCTGGTGGAGCCCGAGGTGTACTGGACAAGAGCGAGCGTGTCCGAGTCGTTGTGCGCCACCTGGTCGTCGTCGAGGGCGGGGCACTCCAGCGACTCGACGTCTAGCACCTGCAGCGGCAGGCTCTGCTCGGCGACCCACTCCGTCACAGTCGGTATCGACCTCGTCCCGGTCAGCACGACCGAGGCATCGACGTTCGTGGCGATCGCCGCGACCCTTCGGCGTTCATGGAGGAAGCGGCCGGGCACAGGAACGGGAACAGCGACTCTGCCGCTGTACAGACACCCGAAGAAGGCCGCCGTGAAGGCGAAGCCCGGCGGCAGGCAGATCAGGACTCGGCCACCAGCGTCGCCGCAAGACTGGAGGACGCGGCCGACCCGCCGTGCCAAGAGATCGACATCAGCCGCGCTGAACCACGTGTGCTGCGCGTCCTTGCCGTCCGCTTGATATTCGCACAGCGCGGGTTCGTCGGGCGCAACGAGGACTCTCCGTCTCAAAACCGCATCAAGGCTCGATAGCCACGCCGTCTCAGACTGCATGAGTTCCTAACCACGAGAATTTGCTAGAACGTCGTATTTCCTTCGAGGAACTAGACCACCGCAAACCCTGACAAGGGCGCCGCACAAAGGGATCAATTCCCTTTGATGAACGCACCTGTGCGCGAAAATACCCTAGAGTGAGGCTTTCCGCGTAACGGGTTGTCGCGCTGAGTGATCAGGTTGTTCGGGCGTGGTCGATGTGGAGGAGGACGAGGGCGGCGGCGACGATCTTGCCGATCTTCCAGGGGCACAGGCTGACGTTGCGCAGGGCCTTAAAGGTATTCTTGAGCAGGGAGTTTCCGCGTTCCCCGATGGCCCGTTTGCCGTTGTGGGCTTTGTTGTGATCCTTTTGTTCGTCGGTGAGTTCGCCGCCGGCGGGTTTCTTGAAGGCCACCGTGATCGTGTCGGCCTCACCCTCGTAGCCGAGATCGCCCAGGACAGGCAGGTCCGTGTCGGTCCAGGCGGCCAGTGCGGGCAGGATCTCGGTGTGCGTGCGCAGGGCGGTGGTGTCGTGCTCGCGGCCGGGACGCACGTCGGAGGTCCATAGTGGCCAGCCGTCGGGTGCGGTTATGACCTGGATGTTCCCACCGTGGTTGGCGTGCTGTTGAGTCGGCCTGGGGCGCGGTGTCGGCGTTGCCGCCGGTCCGTTTCCCCAGGCCGCTCGCCGAACCCGGCGTGCGACTTTCACCGCACCGGGCTCTCCATGGTCTCTGCCGTCAGGCGTGGTTGGGGACGGTCCAGGGGTTGGGGATGGTGTTGCCTCGGTAGCGGTAGCGGCTGACCGTCACCGCTGCGAGGTCGAACAGTTCGATCCCGTCTGCCGAAGGCCTGCGCCACCGTCCAGTGTGGTCGGTGAAGCGGCGGCGGACGTCCTTCCACTTCCAGCGGTGCAGTGTCATCCACCATCTGATCACTCGGCGCCACGTGAAGTGTTCCAAGGCTTTCATGGTGTGGGTGCAGACTGCGTGCTTGAAATAGTTGTCACCGGCGCATCCCGTTGCGAGCAGGAGACCTGGCAACGCTGCCACCGCTCTAAGCCGCATCACAACCGGCCCGCGTAGCCCTCGGTGGAGTTGATCGTGGCGCTGAGCGTGCCCTGCACGCCGTTGATCGTGGTGATCATTTTCGTCAGTAGTCACTGTGTGCCTTAGTTGTTGCGTTGAATGATGCGTGGATGCTGGCTGCTGCCACGTCGTTGTGGCAGCAGCCAGCTGCGGAGCGTCCCGCCGGGGCGGACTACACGGGATGGGCCGAGATCAACGGGCCAACGTGTGTCCAACGTCGAACGACACGCACCAATCCATTCGATCCCTCGCAAGCCTCGGAAAGAAACCGGGTTACACATTCAGGCGTTCTTGGCAGCGCTGGTCGCAGCAGTATCCGGCCGAACGCAACGAGAACCGACACCGACAAGTTGATCTCTTACGCATCCGAGCATTCCTCGTCACGCGACGAGAGGCTACAACTATATGCGCCGCCTCGGTGTTCTAGGTGTTCACTGCCGGTTGGGGAACGGTGTTCTCAGGTCTGGGGCGGGTACGGGAGGAGGCTGCTGGCGTGTTCGTTGATGCGCAGGGCTTTCCCGATCGCGGGGAAGGCGCGCTGTGGGCAGGCGGGGCGTTCGCAGACCTTGCAGCCCATCCCGATGGGCGAGACCGCGGCGTCCGTGCCGAGCGCGAGGCCGTCGGAGTAGATCAGGCGGTGGGCTTGGCGGAGCTCGCATCCCAGGCCGATCGCGAACGTCTTGCCCGGGTGGCCGTGGCCGCCGACGGCGCGGTTGACCGTGCGGGCGATCCAGAAGTACTTCTTGCCGTCCGGTAGTTCGGCGATCTGGGTGAGGATCCGGCCGGGGGCGCTGAACGCCTCGTAGACGATCCACAATGGACAGGAGCCGCCGACGCGGGAGAAGTGGAACCCCGTCGCCGACTGGCGCTTGGAGATGTTGCCCGCCCGGTCGACGCGGACGAACGAGAACGGCACACCGCGCGTTCCGCTTCGTTGCAGCGTCGAGAGGCGGTGGCAGATCGTCTCGAACCCGACGCCGAAAAGGTCCGACAACCGTGTGATGTCGTAGCGGTATCGCTCTGCCGCGCCGAGGAAGACCCGGTATGGCAGGACGAGGGCGCCCGCGAAGTAGTTGGCCAGCCCGATCCGGGCCAGCCGGCGGGCGGTTTCGCCGCTGAACGCTCCGTCGTCGACCAATCGATCGATGGTCTGGCCTGTCTCCAGCATCGCCAGCTCTGAGGCCAGCCGGAAGGCCGCTTGGCCGGGCCGCAGGGCGGGGGAAAGGTGCATCACCCGGTTGACGGGGTCGAACCAGTGCTGCTCGGCGCCGATCGACTCGGCCACGACCTTCACGCCGTGCCGCTCCCGCAGGCCGGCTGTCAGGCCGGCACGTACTTCGCCTGGGACCAGTCGCAGCTCGGCGGCCAACTTCTCGGCGGGTACGTCCAGTTCCGCGACATGGTTGCTGCGGCGGTAGAACCAGTCGCGAATCTCCTCGTGCGGCTGTTGCGCGGCCGTGCGGTCGAGACCCTGTTCGGACACCAGCGTCGCGATGTTCTCGATGGCTTCGCGGTAGCGGTGGTGCAGCGAGACGAGGGTGCGGGCGACGTCGGGTAGCTGGGTGGTCAGCTCGTCGACCTGGCCGGCGGAGAGGGTGCCGTCGATGGTGTCGTCGGCGAAGACCTCGCGGACGTCGGCGACGAGGCGGGCGGTGTCCTGGGGCGTGAAGAACTCGGCGTCGATCCCGAAGTGCTCGGTCAGCCGGAGCAGCACAGGCAGGGTGAGTGGCCGCCCGTTGTGTTCGAGCTGGTTGACGTAGCTCGGCGAAATGCCGAGCTGCCGGGCAAGGTCGGACTGGGTCATCGACCGGTCCTCGCGCAGCTGCCGCAGCCTGGCTCCGGCGAACATCTTCTCCACACGCCGACTGTAACAACTTTTACAGATCGGTCGGGAACGTACACAAGATTTGACAGTGCACGGCTATCGACCCGGTGGCTTGCCCGGTGCCACGCTGCAAGAAGGCACGACAAGATTCACAGAAGGGGCCGCGATGAGCACCGAGATCGCCCGGCTCGCCGTTGTCGGCGCGGGGCAGATGGGCGCCGGCCCCGCCGAGGTCTGTGCCCGGGCCGGACTGGACGTGCTGGTCTGCGAGCAGGATGCGCCGTCGGCCGATGGTGGGCGCATTCGGATCCTGGCGTCCCTGGACCGGGCGGTCCGTGCGGGCAAGCGGGATAGGTCCGCCGCCGAGCGCGCGTCCTGGCGGCTTCGGTTCACCACCGACCTCGGCGAGCTGTCCGACCGGCAGCGGGTGATCGAGGCCGTCGCCGAGCACGGGCCCTCCACCGGGTTTGTGGTCAACGCGCTGCTGGTGCCCTACCTGCTCTCGGCGATCCGCATGGTCGAGTCCGGGGTCGCGTCGGCGGCCGACGTCGACCGCGGCGTGAAGCTGGGCGCCGCGCACCCGATGGGGCCGCTGCGGCTGACCGATCTCATCGGGCTCGACACCGTCGCGGCCATCGCCGATTCGCTCTACGCCGAGTTCAAGGAAACACTCCACGCCCCGCCACCGCTGTTGTTGCGCATGGTCGACGCCGGGTTGCTCGGCACGAAGTCCGGCCGCGGGTTCTACGTCTACGAAGGAAAGTGATGATCGACCACACCGTCCGCACCTATCGTTCCGCCGATTCGCTGCCGCGTGAGGAGCAACTGGCATGGAAGCTCGCGTCGGTGGCCACCGACCCGGTACCGGTCGCGCCGGAGGTCACCGAGATGGTGATCAACCGGGTGATCGACAATGCTGCGGTGGCCGCCGCGTCGCTGTCGCGGCGGCCGGTCCGCGCGGCTCGTGATCAGGCGCTGGCCCACGCGTCGACGCCTGGCGCGACCGTGTTCGGCTTGCCCGGCCGGTTTTCGCCGGAGTGGGCGGCCTGGGCCAACGGTGTCGCCGTGCGCGAGCTGGACTACCACGACACGTTCCTGGCCGCGGATTACTCGCACCCGGGCGACAACATCCCGCCGATCCTCGCCGTCGCCCAGCACACGGGCCGTACTGGCGCAGACCTTGTCCGTGGCATCGCCGCGGGTTACGAGCTGCAGGTCGATCTGGTGCGCGGAATCTGCTTGCACGAGCACAAGATCGACCACATCGCGCACCTCGGCCCGTCGGTGGCCGGTGGGATTGGTGCGTTGCTCGGGCTGGACGTCGGTACGGTGTATCAAGCCATCGGGCAGGCCCTGCACACGACGACGACGACCCGCCAGTCCCGCAAGGGCGAGATCTCGTCGTGGAAGGCCTACGCCCCCGCGTTCGCCGGGAAGGCCGCGATCGAAGCCGTGGACCGCGTCATGCGTGGTGAAGGTGCTCCGAGCCCGATCTACGAAGGTGAAGACGGCTTCATCGCCTGGCTGCTGAGCGGTCCGGGAGCCGAGTATACCGTGCCGCTTCCCGCGCCGGGTGAACCTAAGCGATCCATTTTGGACACTTACACCAAGGAGCATTCCGCCGAGTACCAGAGCCAGGCGCTGATCGACCTGGCGCGGCGGCTCGGCCCGCGGATCGGCGAGGCCGGCAAGGTCGAACGCATCGTCATCCACACCAGCCACCACACCCACTACGTCATCGGCTCGGGCGCCGGTGACCCGCAGAAGTACGACCCGAAGGCGAGTCGCGAGACGCTGGACCACTCGATCCCGTACATCTTCGCCGTCGCCCTGCAGGACGGCACCTGGCACCACGAACGCTCGTATGCTCCCGAACGCGCGTCGCGGCCGGACACCGTCGAGCTGTGGCAGAAGATCACGACGGTCGAGGCCCCTGAGTGGACCCGCCGGTACCACGCCGCGGAGCCGGCGTTCGGCGGCCGGGTCGAGGTCACCCTTGCCAACGGCACCACGCTCACCGACGAGATCGCCGTTGCCGACGCCCACCCGGCCGGGGCCCGGCCGTTCGCTCGCGAGCAGTACGTCGCGAAGTTCCGTTCACTCGCCGACGGCGTGATCGCCCCGCCCGACCAGGACCGGTTCCTGGACATGGTCACGCGACTGGCGGAGCTGGACGTCGACGAGGTGCGCGGCATGGCCCTTCCCGCGGGAATCGACGCGACCCCTGCGACGAAGGGGATCTTCTGATGCTGCACGCCAACGCCACCGCCAACCAGAAGCGGGTCGCGTTCCGCGCCGGGCTGAACTCCGGCACGCTGCAACGCTTTCCGGGCGCGTTCAACCCGCTGACGGCCAAGCTGATCGAACGCCAAGGCTTCGAAGGCATCTACGTCTCCGGTGCCGTGCTCTCCGCCGAGCTGGCGCTGCCCGACATCGGCCTGACCACGATCACCGAGGTCGCGGGCCGCTCGCAACAGCTTTCCCGCGTGACGGCCTTGCCCGCGCTGGTCGACGCCGACACCGGCTTCGGTGAACCGATGAACGCCGCACGCACGGTCCAGCTCCTCGAAGATGCCGGGGTCGCCGGGCTGCACCTGGAGGACCAGGTCAACCCCAAGCGCTGCGGCCACCTCGACGGCAAGGACGTCGTCGCGCGCGACGACGCCGTCCGGCGGATCAAGGCCGCCGTCGCCGCCCGCCGCGACCCGGACTTCGTCGTCGCCGCCCGCACGGACGCCGCGGGTGTACACGGCCTCGACGACGCGATCGACCGGGCCAAGGCCTACGCCGACGCCGGGGCGGATCTGATCTTCCCGGAGGCGATGCGCGGGCCAGCGGACTTCGAGCGGATGCGTGCCGCGGTCGACGTCCCGATCCTGGCCAATATGACCGAGTTCGGCAAAAGCGAACTGATCGACGCGAAGACGCTGAATTCTCTCGGCGTCAACATCGTGATCTACCCGGTGACGTTGCTGCGGCTCGCGATGGAGGCCGCCGCGAACGGATTGCGGGTCATCTCCGAAGACGGCACTCAGGAAAGCCTGCTCGACCGGATGCAGCACCGGCGCGACCTCTACGACTTGCTCGACTATTCCGGCTACAACGCTTTCGACGAGAACATTTTCAATTTCCGCGTCTGAATTTTCCGGCGCCCCGAATTCCGACAAGGGGACAACTATGTCCGCGCCCACTATCCACAAAGGACTCGCTGGAGTCGTCGTCGACACCACCGAGGTGTCGATGGTCAACCCGGACACCAATTCGCTGACCTACCGCGGCTACCCGGTCCAGGACCTCGCCGCGCATTGCAGCTTCGAAGAGGTCGCCTACCTGCTCTGGCACGGTGAGCTGCCGAGCGCCGCCGAGTTGGCCGCGCAGAACGAGGCCGAGCGGGCGCAGCGCGGCCTACCGGACGACCTGGTGACGACGTTGCTCGGCCTGCCGGGGACCGCGCACCCGATGGACACGCTGCGCACCGCCGTGAGCATCCTTGGCGCGAACGATCCCGCGGAAGACGATAACTCGCCCGAGGCCAACCAGGTCAAGGCGTTGCGCCTGTTCGCGGTTCTCCCGTCGGTCGTGGCGATCACGCAGCGCCGGCGACACGGGCTGCCGCCGCTGCCGCCCCGCGATGACCTCGGCTATGCGGAGAACTTCCTGTACATGACGCTCGGCGTGGTTCCGGAGCCGGTGATCGTGCGGGCTTTCGAGACCTCGCTGGTGCTCTACGCCGAGCACAGTTTCAACGCCTCAACGTTCACCTCCCGGGTCGTGACCTCGACGCTGTCCGACCTCTACAGCGCGGTGACGGCGGCGATCGGCGCGCTCAAAGGGCCGCTGCACGGCGGCGCGAACGAAGCCGTGATGGCGACGTTCGAGGAGATCGGCGCCGCAGAGAAGGCCGAAGCCTGGCTGAACAAGGCGCTTGCGGACAAGCGCAAGATCATGGGCTTTGGCCACCGCGTCTACAAAACCGGCGACTCCCGCGTTCCGGCCATGCGTGAGGCCCTGCAAGAGGTCGCGGCGCTGCGTGACGGTCGCGAACTGCTTGATCTGTACGAATCTCTCGCCCGCGCCATGTACGCGGCTAAGGGCCTGCACCCGAATCTTGACTACCCGGCGGGCCCCGCATATCACCTGATGGGGTTCGACACTCCGGTCTTCACGCCGATTTTCGTCGCCTCGCGCATCACCGGGTGGACCGCCCACATCACCGAGCAGCTCGCGTCCAACAGCCTGATCCGCCCGTCGAGTACCTACAGCGGCAAGACGCAGCGCGCGATCGTCCGGCCCTGATGTCCTAAGAGTGGATCGAGGTTTGAGGAAGTCCCGACTACGAGCCCGCTACAGTGGCAGAGCAGCTGGTTCGGCTGCCGCGAGCATCATGGTGGCGGCCGAGGTAAGAGGGAACCCGGTGCGAGTCCGGGACTGCCCCGCAGCGGTGAGTGGGAACGACCGCCGTCAGTCTCTGCGGAGACGAGCACTGAGCCACCGGTTTGGGAAGCGACGGCCAGTAGGAACCCGGCGCATGCCGGAGGGCCCACGAGTCCGAAGACCTGCCCGCTGTGCGCCCCACGACCGTGGGGCGCAGGCTGAGGCCTCGCGGGTGGGTCATCGCCGAGCCATGACCGGTCACGGTCGCGGTTTGTCGTGCGCTCCCGCAGGTCCACGCGGACTCGCGAAGGAGAGCCCCCGTGACCCAGATCACCCCGACCAGCCGTGCCACCGTGTACGGCTACCCGCGCCAGGGCGCCCAGCGGCAGCTGAAGAAGGAGACCGAGTCCTACTGGGCCGGCCGCGGCGACGCCGACGCACTACTCGGCACCGCCCGCGAGCTGCGGCTGCAGAATCTGGCGGAGCTGCGCGACGCCGGGATCGACGAGATTCCGAGCAACTGCTTCTCCTTCTACGACCACGTGCTGGACACCGCCTGGATGCTCGGGGCCATCCCCGAGCGGCATCTCGCCGCTGTCCCGGACACGACCAGCCCGGCTGGCGAGCTGGATCGCTACTTCGCGATGGCACGTGGCACGGCGGACGCGCCGCCGCTGGAGATGACGAAGTGGTTCGACACGAACTATCACTACCTGGTGCCTGAGCTGGGACCGGACACCTGGTTTACCCTGAACGCGAGCAAGCCGCTCGACGAATTCGCCGAGGCCCTGGAGCAGGGCGTGCGCACCCGGCCGGTGCTCGTCGGTCCGATCACCTTCCTGCTGCTGGCCAAGGACCCGATCGGCACCGACGGGTTTGGGCCCCTGGACCTGCTCGACCAGGTCGTCCCGCTCTACGTGGACCTGCTGCGGCTGCTGCACGAGGCCGGCGCGGAGTGGGTCCAGATCGACGAGCCCGCGCTCGTCACGGATCAACCGGCCGACGTGCTGGCCAAGGTCGCCGACACCTATACGACGCTGGCCGTCGCGCAGGCTCGCCCGAAGATCCTCGTCGCCTCCTATTTCGACCGGCTCGGTGACGCGCTGCCGGTACTGGCGTCGGCGCCGGTCGAGGGCCTGGCCCTGGACTTCACCAACGCCGCAGCGGCCAACCTCGACGGCCTCGCCGCCGTGGGCGGAATCCGGGAGAAGCGCCTGGTCGCCGGGGTCGTCAACGGACGCAACATCTGGGCCGCGGACCTGACCGCCGCGCTGAGCACCCTGAGCGCCCTGGTCGAGCTGTCCGGTTCCGTGGACGTCGCGGCGTCCTGCTCGCTGCTGCATGTGCCGCTGGACGTCACCCTCGAAACCGACCTCGATCCCGAGATCGCCGGATGGCTGTCGTTCGCCAGGCAGAAACTCGACGAGATCGTCACCCTGCGGCGTGGCCTGACCGAAGGCCGCGCCGCGATCAGCAACGTCGTCCACCTCAACGAAAGCCGGCTGGCCTCCCGCGCGGCGTCGCCGATCGTGCGGGTGCCCGCCGTCCGGGACCGGGTCGCCGCGGTCACCGACGCCGACCTGCACCGCACCAGCCCGTACGGGAAACGCTGCGAGGCCCAGCAGGACCGGCTGCGGCTGCCCGAGTTGCCGACCACCACCATCGGCTCGTTCCCGCAGACGCAGGAGCTGCGCAAGGCCCGCGCGGCGCTGCGGGCGGGCAAGCTCGACCACGACGCCTACCAGGAGGCGATGCGCGCCGAAATCCGCGCGGTCATCGCCGAGCAGGAGCAGATCGGCCTGGACGCGCTCGTCCACGGCGAGCCGGAACGCAACGACATGGTCCAGTACTTCGGTGAGCAGCTCACCGGGTTCCTGGCCACCCAGCACGGCTGGGTCCAGTCCTACGGCACCCGCTACGTCCGGCCGCCGCTCATCGTCGGCGACGTCTCCCGCCCCGAGCCGATGACCGTCGAGTGGGCCACCTACGCCCAGAGCCTGACCGAGCGGCCGGTCAAGGGCATGCTGACCGGCCCGGTCACCATGCTCGCCTGGTCGTTCGTCCGGGACGACCAGCCCGAAGGCGCCACCGCCCGGCAGGTCGCGCTCGCCCTGCGCGACGAGGTCTCCGACCTGGAGCAGGCGGGGATCTCCGTCATTCAGGTCGACGAGCCCGCGCTGCGGGAGACCCTGCCACTGCGCACCGCCGACCGCGCCGCGTACCTGGACTGGGCCGTCGCCTCGTTCCAGCTGTCCACCGCAGGCGTCCGCGACGACACGCAGATCCACACGCACATGTGCTACGCCGAGTTCGGCGACGTCCTGCAGGCCATCATCGGCATGGACGCCGACGTCATCAGCCTGGAGGCCGCCAGGTCGGCCATGTCGATCGTCGCCGACCTCGCCCGCGCCGGCTACCCCAACGAGGCAGGGCCGGGCGTGTGGGACATCCATTCCCCGCGCGTCCCGTCCGTCGAGGAGATCGCCGGTCACCTCCGCACCGCGATCGGGGTGTTCCCGTCCGACCGGCTGTGGGTCAACCCCGACTGCGGGCTCAAGACACGCGGCTACCCGGAGGTGCGGGCCACACTGGCCAACCTGGTCGAGGCCACCGGCCAGCTGCGGGCGCGGCCGTGACGAGCGGGCAGCTCTCCCCGCGGCGGGCGGTCACCCCGCCCGCCGCGGTCCCCGCACAGCGCACCACTAGGCCCCGCACGGTCCGGGACCGCCTGGCAGCTGGTACGCCGGTGATCTCGCTGGAGTTCATGCCGCCGCGCACGACCAACGACGCCGACCGGATCCGGCGCAACGTCCGCAAGCTGGAGTCGTTGCGACCGGGCTTCGTGTCCGTCACCTACGGGGCAGGCGGATCGACCCGGGACAACACCATCGACGTCGCGGCATGGATCGCCCAGGACACCACGATGTTGCCGGTGGTCCACCTGACCGCGGTCGACCACTCGGTTCAGGAACTGCGGTCGTTCGCCGGGGCACTGGCCGACGCCGGAGTGGTCAACGTCCTCGCGTTGCGCGGAGACCCACCCGGCGACGTCACCGGCGAGTGGGTCCGCCACCCGGACGGACTCACGTACGCGAGTGAACTCGTGACGCTACTGCGCGAACACGGCGACTTCTGTGTAGGCGTCGCCGCCTTCCCACACCGGCATCCGCGGTCGATCAGCGTCGAAGGCGACACCGCGCACTTCGTGGCCAAGTGCCGCGCCGGCGCGGACTACGCGATCACCCAGATGGTCTTCGACGCCGACGACTACCTGAGGCTGCGGGACCGGATCACGGCGGCCGGCTGCGACACACCGATCATCCCCGCGCTGATGCCGGTCACCACCATGAAGACCATCGCCCGCTCCGAGCAGCTGTCCGGCGCGCCGTTCCCGCCCCACCTGGCGGAGCGGTTCGCCGCCGTCGCCGACGATCCCGCAGCCGTGCGGGCTCTCGGCATCGAACAGGCGATCCTGCTTTCGCAACGGCTGCTCGCCGAAGGCGTACCTGGCCTGCACTTCATCACGTTCAACTTCGCCCGAGCCACCACGGAGGTGGTCGCCGAACTCGCCCTAGCCACGTCATGACCCCGAAGCCGCGCCGGATGTGGGTTGACGGAACCGAGCTGGTGGTGCTCACCGCCCACGACTACGAAAATCTGGCCGGCCAACGCCGTCAGGCCGGCGCGCAGGCCGCCCGGAACCGTGCGCTGCGCAGCCAGCTCGACCTGCTCAGCTCATTCGTCGACGAGCTCGGACAGGCCGTGACAAGACTGCCCGAGTACCAGCCCACACCGTGCGCGGCCTGCGCACGCACCGATGACGAGTGCGCGCGCCAAGCCCTGATCGACGCTTTAACGAACCGTCCACACCAGACAAGAGGCCGACAGTCGTGACCATCGAGCAAGCAACCCTGCCCGGGAGCGCGGCACACGCCACAGTGACCAGACCGGACGTTGGCCCCCTCAAAGTGATGGGCGTCCTCAACGCCACCCCGGATTCGTTCTGGCCGGGCAGCAGGTTCGACGCCACCGCGCGAGCGATCGCCGCCGGCGAAGAGATGTTCGCGGACGGCGCCTGGGCGGTCGATGTCGGCGGGGAATCCACGCGGCCTGGAGCCGACTCCGTGACAGCGGACGAGGAGCTGGACCGCGTAGGCCCGATCATCTCCGCGCTGGCCAAACGGGGCCGGGTATCGATCGACACCCGGCACGCCGAAGTCGCCGAGGCGGCGGTGCAACGGGGCGCTTCGATCGTCAACGACGTCGCCGGCACCCTGCACCGGGTGGCCGCCCACCTCGGCGTCGGCTACGTCGGTATGCACTCAACGGCCGTACCGGTCCGGGCAGGCGCGCAGCCGGAGTACGACGACGTCGTCACCGAAGTGAGCACGCACCTGCTGGACGTCGCCGACACGGCGATCACGGCCGGCGTGACCAAACTGTGGATCGACCCGGGAATCGGCTTCGGCAAAGGCGTCGAGGACAACCTGCGCCTACTGCGCCACTTACCCGAGCTGTGCGCACAAGGCATCCCGGTCCTCCTCGGCGTCAGCCGCAAGTCGTTCCTCGGCGCGGTCACCGGCCGCCACGTCGAAGACCGGCTACCCGCGTCGCTAGCCCTGATCGCCCCCGCGTGGTCGGCCGGCGTCGACATCATCCGGGTACACGACGTCCCACAAACGCGAGACTCGATCACGATGCTTGAAGCGGTCTGGGGCGGGCGATAACCACGTCAAGCCGAAGCCCACGAGGTCCGAGGCCCTCGATATCGCCCATCCGTTCGCGCTACACGACCTGAACCTGGTGTTGCGGAAAATACCTCTGCGATACGCCCATCTTGGGGCGTGCGGCAATGACAGGGCCCATATGTAGTATCGGATCTGCCGATGGTCCACCGGCTCGTTCCGAGCCGGTGGGGCAAGAGCGAACCCGGGGCGAGTCCGGGACTGCCCCGCAGTGATGAGCGGGAACGACCGTCGGCATCACGCACTGAGTGCCGTGAGGTGCCCGGGAAGCGACGGCCACTAGGGCGTGTCCCGTGGATCTTGGTGTGGGTCTGGTAGACCGCTGCCGTGGATGAGGAACGTCTGATGCGGCACGATCTGTCCGATGAGGAATGGCAACGGTTGGAGTCCTTGCTGCCCTCGACCGTGCCGCAGCGGGGCGGCCGGTGGGCAGATCACCGCATGGTGATCAACGGGGTGTTCTTCCGGACCCGATCCGGTACGGCATGGCGCGATCTTCCCTCGGTATATGGCAACTGGAAGACGGTCTACAACCGGCATCGCCGCTGGTCGCTGGACGGTACCTGGGAAGGCATCCTGGATCGGCTCCGTGCCGGCTGCGACGAGGCCGAGGGTGCCGACTGGACGGTCGGTGCCGACTCGACCGTCACCCGCGCCCATCAGGATGCGGCCGGCGCCCGCCGTGCTCCGGCCGCTGATGATCCCACAGGGAGCACCGTCGAATGACACGAAATCCGGCGGGCGCGAGGCGCTGGGCCGGTCTCGTGGCGGGCTCAGCGCCAAGATTCATCTTGCGGCCGACCGTCGTTGCCGGCCGGTCGCCCGGCTGACCAGCCCCGGTCAACACGGCGATAGCCCCCGATTCGTTGCGCTGATGGAGGCAATTCGGATCCGGCGTCGTGGTCCGGGTCGTCCCACACGCGTCCTGGCCGGGCAATGGCTGACAAGGCTTACTCCTCCAGGACCAACCGCGGTTACCTGCGCGGGCGCGGTATCAAGGCGGTGATCCCGGTGAAGGAAGACCAGAAGGCCAACCGCCGCAAGCTCGGCTCTGCCGGCGGACGCCCACCGGCCTTCGATCCCAGGCGCTACAAGGAACGCAACACCGTCGAGCGATGCTTCAACAAGCTCAAGGGTTTCCGGGCCGTCGCGACCCGCTACGACAAGCGCGAACGCATCCACACAGGGCACCATCGACGTCGCCTCGATCAGAATCTGGCTCCGCGATCCCATCACATGATCCACAGGACACGCCCTCGCCCAGGGTGTGGAGACGCTGTGGCGGCGGGAAGAGGCTCATCGCCGGGTGCATGACCCGGTCCCGTTGCCGGTGCGCTGGCACCCGTCCACCCCTGGAGTTCGGAATCGGCGAAAAGCGGATTTGCCGATATCCGAATTGTGGAAATGTCTCCCGGTGGCGCCCTCAAGAGGCGTGCATCATCCATTTGGCGGCTGCAGGCGCAACAAGAGATCGGTTAGTGTCACCACCGACAGCCCGCACGGGCATGTCAAATTGCCGGGCGGATGCGAAAAATTCGCTAATTTTACTGGGGGGAGATAGGTCATGACTTTAACGGCCGTGCCTCGGCGCTGAATGGTTCTCAGTTCGCCAACGGTCCTTCGACGGTTCACCTAGTCCGTTTTTGCATCTACGCCCATTTCGCTGCGCTTCACCGGCGCCGCGTTGCGAATCCGCACGTCCAAGAGCGCCGAGCATTTCATGCGGGAAGTGGACAAAAGGTGAACTCCATTCCGGTCGCGATCAGCTGCAGATGGAAAGAACCAGTTCATGAGCGTTCTTCTGCTCCACAAATCGAACGAGAGTCGACGCCGACATCTGGAACGAGCTGCGGCGTACGCGAGGGAAAAGCGGGAGCGGCTGCTGGTCCTCTCCAACAACCCGACCTGGGAGCACGAGCTAGCCGATGTCGTGGTGTCCGTTAACACCTCGGACATCCCGGCAACCGTCGGTGCGGTTCGTGACCTCGCCGCGTCCGAGTCCGAGCCGATTCGCGCGGTGGCGGCGTTCCGCGAGCACAGCGTGCCGGCCGCGGCTGCGGTGGCCGCTGAACTGGGATTGCCATTCGTGAGCGAACAGGCAGCGCAGACCGTGCGTGACAAGTACGCGATGCGCGAGGCCCTCGACGCCGAGAACATCCCGCAGCCCGGTTATGGTCTGGCTCGAACAATCGAAGAGGCGATGGAGCAGGCTGCGCGCATAGGTTTTCCGATGGTCCTGAAGCCGCTCATCGACAACGACAGTATGTACGTGCGTCGAGTGGACGACCGCGATGAGCTCGTCGAGCACTTCGCCGGAATCCAGCGCGGTGCGTGGGGTGGAAGTGCGTCCGACCCGCTTTACGCGTGGGCGGTGGAGAAGTACGAGGACGCGATTCTCCTGGAGGAATACCTGCCGGGGACGGAAATCAGCGTCGAGTCCATGCTGTGCGACGGCAAGACGAACGTGGTCGCCGTCCACGACAAGCCGCTCCCCATGGAAGGGCCGTACTTCGCAGACGTCTGCTTCACCACCCCCAGTCGTTTTCCCGAGGATGTGCTGCGACGGGTTCATGAACTCACCGCCGCAGCTCACCGAGCGATAGGAATCGACACCGGAGCGACCCACACGGCATTTCGGATCCAGGAAGATGGAACGCCGAAGATAGTCGAAACGGCGGCGCGACTCGGCGGTGGACCCGTTTACCAGTCAATCCTGCTGAGCACCGGTGTCGACATGGTCAGCGCGGTGTTGGACGTGGCCTCCGGGCGGGCACCGGATCTCAGCGCACAACCCGTGCCCACCCCGACTGGTTTCTACCTGTTCTTCGCGGAGAGAGCGGGCAAAGTCAGCGCGCTCACCGGGGTGCGGGACGCTGAGCGCAGCCCCCACGTGCACGAGCTCGCCCTCTTCTGTGAGGTGGGAAGTGCGGTTGACGTACCTCCGCGAGCCTGGCAGCCGCACGGCCACGTCGTTTTCACCGCTGACAGCGGCGATGAGCTCCGTCGGAGATTCTACGGACTTGCAAGTTCCATCCAAATCGAACTCGAGTAAGCGGTCCGCTCACGACCCGGGGAACTACTTTTGACGACCAAGAATCCATCCAACAGCACTCCTCGCAGCAGGATCTATCCGCCGAATCTGCTGGAGTTGGCCCCGCACATGGTGGGGTACGAGGAGAAGTTCACGAGCGTCGGCGAGATACGCTGGGTTCCGCACCTCCTCTACTTTCATCCGAGGAATCACCGGTCGGACGTGGTGAACACGGATTCCGTCGGTTTCCGGTACGCTTACGATGGAGATAGCCGTCATTCGCCCGCAGACTTCGGAAATACCGGTTCCGTGCGCTTGCTGGCCGGTAGTTCGACGGTTTTCGGGATCGGGGCCAGTTCTGATTCCTGGACACTGCCTTCGAGGTTGAACTTCCACGATGATCGTGATCAGATCTGGCTCAACTTCGGGGGGCGAAGCTTCAACTCGACGCAGGAGCTGCTGCTGTGCACCCTGTATCAGCACCTATTGCCTAAAGTGGATGAGATCGTCATCTTCTCCGGGTTCAACAACCTGACCCTGGCGCGCATCCCGCAGGTCGGACAGGAAGACCACGGCACCTTCTTCGAGTACAACAGGTATCACGAGCTGTTCGCTCAGCAGAAGGAGCGCTCGCTTTCCGTGCGGAACCTGTTGCGCAGGAAGGAGAAGCCGGCCGCAGCAGATCCGCCGAGCAGGAGTGAGCAGATCGCCCACGCCGCTGATCTCACGCTTCGGCACCTGGCCGGCTGGAAGTCCCTGGCAGCAGCCTGGGGCGCGAAGATCACCTACATCCTCCAGCCGCTGTCGACCTGGGTCCGAGACGAAGGCAGCGAGGAAGAGGAGATCATCTTCGCCGAGCTCGAGCAGGTGGGGGGATTCTCGGCGAGATATGGCGACATCATGGGCCGAGAAGTGAACATTGAGTACTCGTCGATTTTGGAACGCGGGGCGAGGGACCTAGGGGTTGATTACCTCAACTTCAGCCCGGCTATGGCCGATTCGCTGGATGCGGACCGGTGGACCTTCATCGATCGAATCCACCTCACCGACCGTGGACATGACTTCGTCGCCAGAAAGATTCTGGAGCACCTGCAGAACGGGAGTTGATGATGTCGATCATTAGGGCTGTGCTCGGACTGTTCACGAGGCGCAAGAAAAAGTCCAAGAAGTCGGATTCGTCGATCTATCCGATGTTCTAGAGCGGTTCGAAGCTGTTTGCTCCGCTCGTTCGCACGACTTGGTAACAGGCGAGGTTCAAGAGAAATTCTGAACGGAGTAATGACTATGTGGCGTGAGACATACCGCCGGTGTGTCGATCCGGAACTGTTCCTGGATGCCACGACCATTCGGACGCTCATCGCTGAGGTCGGATCCGTTGACCTGCAGGCCGCTCCTCCAGACCTGGCCGCCACGTTGGAGGCGGCGCGATCGTGGTCGGACGAGCAGCGCAGCGCCTATCGCGGGTTGATCGCTTCCGACGCAGGTGGATCGGTGGACGCCTTGGCGCACTCGGTTCTGCGGCAGTCCGCTCCGCTGGCCTCGACGCTCGGAGCGTGGCTGCAGGGCATGAGTGCTCCCGGCGTGTTCGAAGACGAAACGCACCTGCGGGTCCTGGCCCTGTTCGCGGACGACATCGGTGTCGGCAGTCCGCGTTCGTCACGCTTCGACGAGTTCAAGGTGCTCGCCAAACAACGTGGTCGGCCTGAACTGGCCGTCGACGCAACCGAACTGGCTGCTGAACGTGAGATTCGTGATCACATGTTCGCGCTGCCCGCCACGCTGTTCGCGATCACCAGGCGCAGCGATGAGTTCGCGCCGGTGATCGTGGGTGTCGACGTGGTGATGCGCGCGGTCGGCATGCTGCCTTGCTGGTCCGCGCTTCGGTCCGAAGGGCATCACGAGTGGGCGCGGCTGGATCTCGCACGGCCCACCGGAGCGACCGACATCTCCACACCGTGGGACGTCTCGCGCGCCGTTGCCGAGAAGTTCTGCGCAGCAGGGGCTGACGTGCGACGTCAAGTCGAAATCGGCGCGGCCTGGATGCTCAGCGCCCTGCGGGCGTGGAACGAGTTGGTGCTGGACGCGGCCGGCGCGGCGCTGCACCCGCAGCGGGCGATGGAACAGCTCATCCAGGAACGTGCCCGCGAAGGCGCGGTCTACCACCAGAACTTCCAGATGGGCGGCACGAGCCTGTCCGAACTGCTCGAGCAGGCCAAGACCGACCCCGCGCCGCTGCTGAAGGAGCTGGCCGCGACCCGCATGGTCAAGCCGGGCAATGCCGACCGGAGCTCGCTGGTCAACGGGCTCATCGGCCCGAAGGGCCCGATGTTCCGGGTCTTCTCGACCGACGATGTCGAGGTCATCTCGAAGTGGATCAACTCGCTCGATGACGCGGAAGTGCAGCCTTCGGCGGCTCCGGCTGTCGCGGCTCCGCAGGTGCCGGATCTCAAAACGTTCGAAATCGCCTCGGCCACCGAGGACGGGTTGGTTCCTAGCGATGTTCGCGAGGCCTACTTCGTCCTGCAGGGCCGTGCGCTCGCTCCGTCGACCCGTCGATTCGCCGTCCGCTACGTCAAGCGCTGGCTGGCCAAGGCGAAGCTGTCAGTGGGGCGCACCGAGCGGTCGCTACCCGAGGAGTGGACGCCGGCCGGCCTGCGGCCCTGGCTGCTGGACATGCACGACAAGCACGGCGCCGAGTTCGAGGCGGGCAAGTCGAACGCGATGCCGAGTCGTGCGGAGGTCATCGACTCCACCCTGCAACTGGCGCCGCTGACGCTGATCGACGGTTCCTGGTTGCAGGGATTCACCGACGTCGGGCTCGCCACCACGCGGTTCGGCTTCCCGCTGTTCGAAACCTATTGGGACGAGCTGGGCAACGGCGATATCTCGATCAACCACCCCAAGATCTACCGCGACGTGCTGCGCGAGATGGACATCGAGCTGGCACCGACCGGCAGCCGGGAGTTCGCCTACGACGACCGGTTCCGGGACGAATCGTTCGCAAGGCCCGTCTACTGGCTGTGCCTGGGCAAGCTTCCGCACGCGTTCCTGCCGGAGATCCTCGGCATGAACCTGGCGATGGAGCTGTCCGGCGTTGGTGGCAGCTACCGCACCGCGCGAAGGTTCCTGAAGCACTATGGGTTCTCCACGCACTTCGTCGATCTGCACAACACGATCGACAACGTCTCGACCGGTCACTCGGCCTGGGCAGCGGACGCGATCGACACGCACATGCGCACGTTGTCGCAGCTGTCGAATTCGACGGAGCTCGCCCCGGAGTGGAAACGAGTGCGGGTCGGTTACGAGTCGCTGGCCCCGACGACGTCCAAAATCGCCGACCTGATCGGCTTCCGGTTCCGGACGAAGCATCGGAAGCCGCGGTCACCAGACCGGTCGCTGTTTCATCACACACCGGTGGGAGCGTCTTGATGTCCGTGTACACACTGGGAATTTCGGCCTACTACCACGACAGCGCGGCGGCGCTGGTCCGCGAGGGCATCGTCGTGGCCGCTGCGCAGCAGGAACGATTCACCCGGGTCCGGCACGACCCGTCGTTCCCGAACCACGCGATCGAGTACTGCCTCGACCACGCCGGCATCTCGCTGTCCGAACTCGATGCCGTTGTCTACTACGAGGATCCGCGTCTGAAGTTCGAGCGCGTAGTGTCCTCGTTCGCTAGCGCCGGACCGCGCGGGTTGCGAGCGTTCTCGGTCGTGCTGCCTGAGTGGCTGAGCTGGAAGCGGGACGTCCTAGATCGCGTGGACGCCGAACTGAAGGCGATCGGGCGCGGCGCGGCACCGCGTGCGGTCGCCTCGCAGCACCACCGATCGCATGCGGCGTCGGCGTTCTACCCCTCGCCGTTCGAGAACGCGGCTGTGCTCACGATCGACGGTGTCGGGGAGAAGCAGACCACCACAATCTGGCACGGGCGCGGCAACTCTCTGGAGCTGGTGAACTCGATCTCGTACCCACATTCGGTGGGCATGCTGTACTCGGCGTTCACCTACTACTGCGGCTTCAAGGTCGATTCCGGTGAGTACAAACTGATGGGACTGGCGCCCTACGGCGAGCCGCGGTACGCGGATCTCATCCGCCGCGAGCTGGTGAACATCCGCCCCGACGGTTCGTTCACGCTGAACATGAAGTACTTCGAGTTCCACCAGGGTTCGCGCATGGTGGGGCGGGCCTTCGAGAAGCTGTTCGGCGCTGCGACCAGGGACCCGGAGAGCGAGCTGGCGCAACGGCACTGCGATCTCGCGGCATCGGTGCAGGTGGTGACCGAGGAGATCGTGCTGGGGCTGGCGCGGGCGGCGGTGGAGCAGACGGGCGAGCGATCGATCGTCATGGCCGGCGGTGTTGCCCTCAACTGCGTCGCCAACGGTGTGCTGAGCCGTTCCGGCATCGTTGACCAGCTGTGGGTCCAGCCGGCGGCCGGTGACGCGGGATGCGCGCTGGGCGCCGCGATCGATCACTCGGCGAGGGCCCACGGACGGCCGCACCTCGCCGCCGGCGGTGACGGCATGTCCGGAGCGCTGCTCGGACCGGGCTTCTCCGATGCCGAGATCGAACAGTTCCTCACCGACAACGGCTACGTCTTCCAGACCTACCCGGGGGACAAGCTGCACCACGACGTCGCCTCCCATCTCGCCGATGGCGCCGTGGTCGGGTGGTTCCAGGGACGCATGGAGTTCGGCCCGCGAGCGCTGGGAGCACGATCGATCATCGGCGACCCGCGGGACCAGGACATGCAGAAGCGGATGAACCTCAAGATCAAGTTTCGGGAGTCGTTCCGGCCGTTCGCGCCCGCCGTGCTGGCCGAGGACGCCCAGGGCTACTTCGACCTCACCGGCGACAGCCCGTACATGCTGGTGGTCGCCGAGGTCGCGGACGGGATAAGGTCCGGTGCTGCGCTGCGACCCGGCGGACCGAGCCGGAGCCTGGGCAGCGTCAACGAAACCCGTTCCGAACTGCCGGCGATCACGCACGTGGACCTCTCGGCCCGGGTTCAGACCGTCACCGAACGCGACAACGCGCCGTTCTCCCGGCTGCTGCGCGCCTTCAAGGCGTCGACCGGCTGCCCGGTCCTGGTGAACACGTCGTTCAACGTGCGCGGTGAGCCCATCGTGCACACCCCCGAGGACGCCTACAGGTGCTTCATGCGCACGGGCATGGACGTGCTCGTTCTGGGCAGTCACGTGCTGCGCAAGGACGACCAACCGCCCTTCGCGGAAGCCATCGACTGGCGCGATGAGATCCCACTCGACTGAACAGGACTGGCCTCCATGCGTTTCGCAGCACCTCTGGTCTTCGTCACGGTTTTCCTCCCGATCTCGCTCTATCGGCGCTTGCGCGGATCGAGCCGGTTCGGTGCCCGGTTCCATCATGGTCCCTCCTCGTGGGACAGGCCGCGCGCGAGAAAACCGCACTGAGCACCTTCGCATTCCGAGCCGAACTGACAAGATGCGCGAGAATCGGTGAGCAGCTTTGTTTTCCAGCAGAGACCCCTTGCGGCTGAACTGGGTCGCGGTCATGGATCACACCCGGCACGACCGAGCGATAGAGCCGGCGAAATGGGCCACGCGGTGCATCAGCGCAGGTGAGGTGCACGAATTCATCAACGTTGGCCCGAGTCCGCGTTACCCCGTCGATCACGTTGAGTACTACGGTTTCGCGGCCTTCGAGACATCGGGCGTGCTCGCCGTCGGCGACGCGCTGGTCTGCGACGGACGAAACCTCGGAACCATCAGCGGATTTGACGAGACGCACATGCCGAACCATTACAACATCCTCGTCGAGGGGGCGCATCTGCGAAATGGACACACCCTCGGCCTGACTGCTGGAACGCCAGTTTTCACTCGTCCGCGAGAAGGCCAGGAGCCAAGGGACCTCAATGCTTGACTACCAAAAGCTCTACGCGAACCGAACTCCGTTGTCCGAGCCCTTGCACGTGTGCGTCGACTGCGAGAAGCGGGCGGACGCCACCACCAACAGGTGTTCCGGTTGCAAGGGGGCAATCGACGTCCTGTATCCCCTCGATCGAACAGAGATCCGGCCCTTCGAATCGAACCCCAACCCGCTCAAGCGCTACCAGGACATCCTCCCGGTGTGGGGCGAGGAGAACCTCACCTGGCTGGGCGAGGGCAACACGCCGTGCACCAGCGTGCCTCCGCTCGCGCGACTGCTGGGAGTCCGCTCCGTTCACATCAAGGACGAGTCGCGCAATCCGACGAAATCGACGAAGGACCGCATCGCGTCTGCCACCCTGAGCCGGTTCAAGGGCATCGGCGTGAACGAGTTCGTCATGGCCTCCACCGGCAACAGTTCGACGGCCTACGCGAACGCCATGCGGCTGGTTCGCGGCTTCAAGGTTCACATCTTCGCGGGTGACGATTTCGTGTATCGGCTGAACTACGCGGACCACCCTCAGGTCGTCACGCATTCGGTGTCCGGCAGCTTCGTCAGCACGGCGGCAACGGCGCAGAAGTTCGCCCGGGAGAACGAGCTGTTCTGGGAGGGAGGCTTCTTCAATTACGCCCGGCGCGAAGGGCTCAAGCTGTCCTACGTCGAGGCTTACCAGCAGATGCCGACGAACCCCACGCACGTCTTCCAGGCGATCAGTAGCGGCATGGGTCTGCTGGGCGGCTACAAGGGCGCGGTCGAGTTCAACCGCAAAGGACTCATGGACAAGGTTCCGTCCTTCATCGGGGTGCAGCAGGACACCTGCGCTCCCATGGTCAGCGCGTGGAACGCGGGCCGCTCCGAGATCGCCGAGGAAGACATCCTGGAGAACCCCGACGGATTGGCCCACGCCATTCTTCGGGGAGACCCGACCAACACCTATCCCTACATCCGCTCGATGTGCATCGACACCAACGGCGCCCTGGTCGCGGCCCAGCGGGAAGAGATGCACATCGCCAAGGGAATCCTGGAGTCGGTCGGCTTCGAAGCGTGTTACGCGGCATCCACCTGCCTCGCCGGCGCCATGCGCATGGCTCATGAAGGCTCGCTCGGGCCCGATAGCGATCTCCTGATCATCCTCACCGGCGCGTTACGTCCGCTCGTGCCCACTCCGTCGAACATCGTGAGACACCTGTCATGATCACGGTTGCGGACGAGATCGCCCGCCGGCTCTCGGAGCACGGCATCTCCCAAGTGTTCGGCTACCCGGGGGAGACGTCCCTTTCGCTGTACGCGGCCTTTCAACGCCACGACGGGCTCTCCCACGTCGTGGCAAGGTGTCCTCGCGGCGCGGCCTACGCGGCTGAAGCGCACGCACGAATCACCGGACGCGCAGCGGTGTGCGATGCCCCGGGAGGAATTGGTTCTCCCTACTGCACTCCCGCGTTGCTGGAGGCCTACAACAGCGGAACGCCGCTGGTCCTGTTGACCTCTGGCCCCAGCAAGAGCGTTCCACGCCCGTGGGCGACCGGACAGGTCGAGCACTCCCGGCTCTTCGAAAGCATCGCGAAGCGCGTGCACGTGATCCGCGAGCAGAAGGGCGCGCTGGGGGCCATCGATGCCGCGCTCGCCGAAGCGGAACGACCGCGGAAAGGCCCGGTCGTGGTCGAGGTCGCTCCAGATGTCCTGGAGGCCCAGGCCGAACCGGCCGTGCTGAATGAACCGGTAGCGCTGGACGATTCTACGGAGAGCGCAGACAGGGGCGTCGCCGCGCGCCGGACGGAGCAGGCGGGGATCGCCGCCAACGCCATCAAGCGAGCTTCGAGCGTCGCCCTCATCGCCGGTGGTGGGTGCCACTCGTTTGGCGCCACCGAAGCGCTCCGGGAGTTCGTTTCGAGGTTCCGCATACCGGTGTTCACCACCCTCAACGGCAAAGGCGCGCTGTCCGAGGTCGGTGACGAAGTTCCCCGGGTCGTCGGATCCAAAGGCGATTCCCCGGCGAACGCCTACATCAGCGGCTGCGACGTGGTGCTCTACGTGGGGTCCAAGATGGGCGACAAGTCCACGAACCAGTACTCGTGGCCGTCGCCTGACCAGTTCCTGGTGCGCATTGACAACGACCCGAGGGTCGAAGGTTCCAGCTCCGAGCGCGGCTGCGTACTGCGGGAGGATCTCGGCAGCGGACTCCGCCTGCTCTCGGACCAGCTGGGAGACTGGTCCTACAGCGGTGGGACGCCATCGGCCGCCGATGGCAGCTGGTCGCGATCAGGGACCGCCTCGATCGTGGAGACGATCAACGCGCTGAAGACCGGTCGCGACGTCTGCGTCGGTGAGGCCAGCGTCGCGAGCGGCTGGTTCGGCGCCCTGCTCCGCCTGGAACCGCCGCAGCGGCTCATCACGCCCCGCGGAACCGGCAGCCTCGGATACGCACTTCCGGCGGCAGTCGGCGCCGCCGTCGCGCGCCCTGATTCAGCGGTGTGGACCCTCGTCGGTGACGGCGGACTGGCCATGTCCACGGGCGAGCTCGAAACCATCGCCCGACTCGGCCTGAACCTGAAGATCACGATTCTCGACAACGGGCGTCTCAACCTGATCGATCAGCACGCGATCCATCATCACGGAGCCGCCGCGGTCAGTCGTGACTTCATCGGAATCGATTGGTCCATGATTTGCGGGGCGATCGGTCTGCCCGTCATGCGCAGCGATTCTCCCGAGCGAGACGTCGCCGAAATCGCGGAATTCTTCGCCGGCAACGGTCCGGCCGTCCTTGTCCTCAACACTTCGGTAGACGAGATCTCGCCGGACATGGCGATCGCGATCAGAAAGGAAGCCTGAAATGACCCTGATGATCCTGCACACACGAAACGCGAGCCGGCGGAAGCATCTCGCCAAGGCCGCGGAAACCGCTCACGCACTGGGGCATCGCGCGATCGTCGTCGTGGAGGAGCCCAGTTGGGAGCGAGACTACGTGGATGAGGTCTACGCCGCGCCCACCGGGGACCTTCAAGCCACGGTGGATCGCTGCGTGGAGATCGCGAAACAGGAGTCCGAACCCATCGCCGGTGTGATCGCGTTCGTCGAACACAGCGTTCCCGCCGCGGCGGCCGTCGCCGAGCAGCTGGGGCTTCCGTACATCAGTCCCGAAACCGCCGCGAAGAGCCGGGACAAGTTGAGCATGCGCCAGGCGTTCGCGAATGTCGGCATCTCGCAGCCGAGTTTCGCGCTCGCCACCTCGATCGAGGAGGCGCAGCAGGCGGCCGCCTCGTCGATCGGCTACCCGCTCGTGATGAAGCCGATCATCGGTGGCGGCAGCATGTTCGTCCGGCGGGTCGACAGCCCGGAGGAACTGGCCGAGCACTTCGAGGAGATCCGCGCCGGCGCCTGGGCTGGTTTCGATTATGACCCGCTGTTCTTCCTCAAGTCGAGGTATTCGGAGGGCATCCTGCTCGAGGAGTACCTCGTCGGGAATGAGATCAGCGTCGAGAGCTACGTACAGAACGGCGAAACCACGGTTGTCGCCGTGCACGACAAGCCGACGCCCATGGACGGGCCGTTCTTCGAGGAGACGTTCTACGCGACGCCGACGGAGCTGACCGGCGACACCCTGGAGCGGGTCAAGAAGTTCACGGCCCTGGCGCATCAGGGGCTGGGCATCACCCAAGGGGCGACGCACACTGAGTTCCGGGTCTCGGCTTCGGGTGAACCGTACATTCTGGAGACCGGTGCCCGGCTGGGCGGCGGCCCGATCTACCAGAGTGTGTTGCTGTCGACCGGAATCGACATGGTCGAGGTCCTCACCAAGGTCTCGCTCGGGGCGGACGCCGACGTCGTCGTGGACAGCGAGCGCTTCCGGCACGTCGGTTTCACGCTGCACTTCGCGGAGCGGCCCGGCGAACTCCTTGCCGTCAACGGGGTCGAAAGTCTTGAGGCGGGCGAAGACGTTTCGGAGGTCATGATCTACCGGCAGATCGGTGAGAAGGTCGATGTGCCGCCGCGGGTCTGGCAAGCGCACGGGCACGTCATCTTCACAGGTGACTCTCGTGAAGACGTCGTGCACAAGCAGCGAGAGATCAACGAGACGCTGCGATTCCATGTCAGGTGACGACTCGACGACCACCGCCGCCTGGTTCGCGGCATCTCGATCTACCACACCGCGAGGAGTGCCCGCAGTGAGCGCTGAACTTTCATCCGCTGTCTACCGCGGTGGCGACGACGTCGCCGAGCTCGTCCGCTCAGGTTTCGTGGAGAGTTTCCACCGCGGCTCCGTCGCGGTGGTCGACCCCGCAGGCGAAATCGTCGCGTCAGTGGGCGACGTGGAGGCACCGGTGTTCCCGCGCTCGGCCATCAAGCCGGTGCTGGCCGTCGCGATGCTGCGCGCGGGGTGGAAGCCCGGCAGTACCGCTGAGCTGGCGGTCGCCGCGGCCAGCCACCAGGGCGAGCCGGCGCACGTGGAGCGGGTCGAGGCGATCCTGTCGGGCGCGGGCCTAAGCGATGACGCGCTCCAGTGCCCGGCAGACATACCCAGCGACCCGGCTTCCCGCCGGGATCTCATCGCCGCCGGGGTCCGGCCGCGCCGGGTGTACATGACCTGCTCGGGCAAGCACGCGGCGATGCTCGCGACGTGCGCGGTCAACGGCTGGGACACCGAGACCTACCGGGAGCTCGACCACCCGTTGCAGAAACTGGCCGCGTCCGTGATCGAGGAGTTGACCGGCGAGCCGGTCGCGGCGACCGGTGTCGACGGGTGCGGTGTGCCGATCTTCGCGGTAAGCCTGACCGGTTTGGCGCGTGCGATGTCGCACCTGGTCCACGCGGCCGAGGGCACCGAGGAGCGGGCGGTCGCCGATGCGATGCGCGCCAATCCGCGGATGGTCGAGGGCACCAACGGAATTGACGCGCGAGCGATGGAAGCGATCCCGGGCCTGCTGGCGAAGTTCGGGGCGGAAGGCCTGCACCTGCTGGCCGCGCCGCGCGCCGGCGCCGTAGCGGTGAAAATCGACGACGGCGCGAACCGGGCCTCGATGCCGGTGGCGCTTCGTGCGTTCACCACGCTCGGCTACCTGCCGATGCCCGAATCGGCCAAGAGCGCGGTGGAAGAGCTTCTCTCGCCGCAGGTGTGGAGCATCGACCAGCCGGTCGGCCATCTGCGCACGCTGTTGTAGCGGCACCTCCGCACGTGTTCGGCTCCGCTGTGGCAACTGCCGAGGCATGATATTGTTGATGAAGAATTGTTCACAATGCTGGGTTGCAGCGCAAAGAACTCGGCAGCTTCATTTCTCGCGCACTTGGGGGTGCTTTGCATGCGAGAAATAACACCTTCATTGCCGCGTGTCCTGCTATCCACCATTTCGTCCGATTCGCACACGTGGAACCTGGTGTTCTTGCAGCTGCTGCTCGAAGAAGGCGGGAATGAGGTCATCAACCTGGGCCCCTGCGTGCCCGATGAACTGTTGTTAGAGTCGGCCAGGAAACATGAGCCGGACGCGATCGTGATCAGCACTGTCAACGGCCACGGCCACATTGATGGAAGTCGGCTCATCAAGAAATTGCGCAGCGTCCCGGGATTGCGGGACGTGCCCACGATCATCGGCGGGAAATTGGGCATCCGTGGCGCGGAGAACTCGATGTACACCGAGTCCTTGCTTAAGGCTGGCTACACCGCGGTGTTCACCGACAGCCGCGAACCGTCATTGCTGAACGACCGCATCGCCGAACTGGTGTCCGGAGCGCGACAGGCGATCGGTGCGATCGGATGAGCCACCCCGGGGACCTCAGCGCCTACGTTCGAGCAGCTGCCGCCGCCGGGCAATTGGTGGTTCAGCCACGCATGGGGATGGCGAACCCGGTGCGGATGCGGGACGGTCTGCTGGCCGTGCGCGGGGCCGACGCCCACACGGTCGGCACGATCACGCTCGACAGCTACACCAGGGTCGGGGACCACGACGGGGCTAGATCCGCCCTGGAGGACGGCGGTGAACTCAACGGCTTCCCCATCGTCGCGCACGATCCGAGGATCGTGCGCGAGGTGGTTTCCGCTGTTCCCGACCGCCCGATCCAGGTCCGGCACGGCTCCGCGGTGCCGGAGTCGATCTTCGCGGCCATGTCAGTGAGCGGTCTGTCGGCGACGGAAGGCGGGCCGGTGTCCTACTGCCTGCCCTACGGCCGGACACCGCTGCGGGAGTCGGTCCACCGGTGGCGAGAAGCCAGCTCCCACCTGGTTGAATCCTCGGCCGCTGCGGGCAGGCGAGCGCACATCGAGACGTTCGGTGGCTGTCTGCTGGGTCAGCTCTGCCCACCATCACTGCTGGTGGCGGTTAGCCTGCTGGAAGGCATGTTCTTCGCCCAGCGCGGGGTGCCGACCGTGTCGCTGAGCTACGCCCAGCAGACCAACGCGGTGCAGGACGTCGAAGCGCTGGCCGCGCTGCGCGAGCTGGCCGGACGCTTTTTGCCCGGCGCCGTCGACTGGCACATCGTGCTCTACACGTACATGGGGCTGTATCCCACCACCGAGTCCGGCGCGATGCTGCTGCTGGATCGCAGCGCTGAACTCGCGGTCCGGGGCGGCGCCGAGCGGTTGATCGTCAAGACGGCGATGGAGGCCCACCGGTTGCCGACCGTCGCGGAGAACGTGCGAGCGCTGGAACGTGCCGCCCGGTTGGCCCAGCAGGCCCGGCGCCGCAGCGCGCTGCCGAGGTACGACGAGGTGGACCACAGCGAGGTGCTGGCCGAGGCGACCGCGATGGTGGAAGCCGTGCTGGAGCTGTCCGAGGACATCGGCACCGGCCTGCTCAACGCCTTTCAGCAGGGCTTGTTGGATGTGCCGTTCTGCCTGCACGAGGACAACCGGGGTTTGACGCAGGGTTGGATCGACGATGGCGGAAGGCTGGTGTGGGTGAAGCAGGGCCGGTTGCCGTTACCCGCCACGGCACGTCGGGCGGTGGCCGAGCGGGTCAGTTCGTCCGGACTGCTGCGCATGCTCGCCTACACCTCGACTCGGTTCGATCAATTGGCAATGGAAGCAGAAGCCGCTCCGGCGGCTGTTGAGTGGGCGAAGTGACTTCATGGGTTTGAAACGGCAGTTCTGGATTTTGTGGCTGGGTACCGCGGTGAACCGGGTCGGTCTGCTGGTGCCCGGTTTTCTGGGGTTGTACCTGGTTCAGCGCGAGATTGTGGACCGGTCGGCGGTCGGGTTGATCGTCGGGCTCTACGGGGCCGGCTTGGTGTCCGCGGGTCTGATCGGCGGGGTGCTCTCGGACCGGTTCGGCGCGCGGCGCACCATCATCGCCGCTCAGCTGGGCTCCGCGGTGAATGCCGTCGTGCTGATGCTGGTCGGGCAGGTCGCCGTGGTCGGCGCGCTGGTGTACGTCGCCGGCTTCCTGTCCACGATCAACCGCCCGGCCAGCGCCGGCCTGGTGGTGACCGTGGTCGAGGAGCAGCAACGGGCGCGGGCTTACGGCTTGCTGTACTGGGCGCAGAACATCGGCGGCTCGGCCGGTCCGGTGCTGGCCGGGTTGTTCCTGAGCATCTACCCACCTGGCATCTTCCTGCTCTGGGCGGTCACCAGCATCGGATATGCCGCGTTCGCCTGGGCGCTGCCGGAAGACGCTCCGACGCCCGTGCGCACGACCGAGCGGCGCCCGATCGCGTTTCTGACCGACATCGTCGAGCCGTTCCGCAGGCCCGTGATGGCGGCCTTCCTGTGCATGACCTTCCTGCTGGCCTGCGTGTACCTGCAGCGGCAGTCCACGTTGCCGCTCGGCCTCACGGCGGGTGGTCTCAGCACCGAGCAGATCGGGATGGTGCTGGCGATCAACCCGATCCTCGTGATCGTGCTGCAACCGGTGCTGTCGCTGCACGCCGGGAAGCTCCGCGGGATCATGCCGTTCGTCATCGCGGCTCTGTTCGTGGCGGTCGGTTTCGGGATGAACGCCTTCGGCAGCGGGATCTACTGGGTCGGGCTGTCGGTTGCGGTGTGGACCCTCGGCGAGATTCTGCAGGCGCCGATGACGGCGGCCTTCATCGCCGCCCGGGCTCCCGAGGGCCGGGTGGGCAGCTTCCAGGGGAGCTACTTCTTCATCTGGAACCTGGGACTGGTCATCGGTGGCCCGATCGGAACTCTGGTGTCCGACCGCTTCGGCTTCTTGAGCCTCTGGGTCTCGTTGTTCGTGCTCGGTGTTCTGGTTTCCATCGGCTACTCCCTGATCCGCTTCATCCCCGGCTACCGGTTGTCCGCCTCGGACACGCCCTCCGAGGCCGCGGCCAGCGCCTGAACCAACCTCACACGAAGGACGAACGAGATGCCACGAGTTGCCCTGATCGCCGATCGCCACGGAATGGCCGAATACGCCAAGAAGGCGGGTGCGGACGTGGTTGTGGTGCACGAACCGGCCGATCCCGCCGACCAGATCGCAGGATTCTGCCAGCAGACGATCGCTCGGCCTCTGGACGACCCGTCCGGAATCGTGGCGGCGTTGCGCCCGCTGCACGAGCAGCAGCCGTTCAGCCGCGTGCTGACGACCAACGAGGAGGGGGTGCTGGCCGCGGCGGTCGCCACCGCCGAACTCGCCCCCGCCGAACTCGGACTCCAGGGCAACAGCGTGGAATCGGTGCTGGCGCTGAAGGACAAGTCGCTCACCCGCCAGGCGATGGAACGCCACGACATCGCGCCGGTTCGGCACCGGGTGGTGTCCAGCGCCGCCGAGTTGGAGGACTTCCACCGCGAGATCGGCGATCACATCATCGTCAAACCGATGGACAGCATGGCCAGCGCGAACGTCCACTTGATCGCCGAGCCGGACGGAACCGGCGACGCATGGCGGCAACTCGTCGCCGCCGGGTACCGGACCGCGCTCGCCGAGGAGTACCTGCGCGGGCCGGAGGTCAGCGTCGAGACGCTGTCCGTCCGGGGTGAACACCACGTGGTGTCGATCAACGAGCACCTGTTGAACGACTACTTCGTGGCCGTCGGGCACACCATGCCCAGCCGGATCACCGGGGACCACTTCGCCGAGCTGTGCTCGCTCACCAGGCGGTTGCTGGACGCCGTCGGCCTTTTCGAGGGCCCCTCGCACACCGAGTTCATCCTGACCGAGCGCGGTCCGCGGATCGTGGAGTCGCAGAGCCGGATGGCCGGGGCCGGCGTCGGTGAGCTGGAACGTCGATCCCACGGGGTGAACCGCGCTCGGCTTGCCGTGACGGTGCCCTTGGGGCTGGAACAGGTGCCTGCCGGGCTGCCGCTGGACGGCGGCGGCGCGGCAATCAGGTTCTTCGTACCGCGCCCCGGTGAGGTCACCGCGATCCGTGGACTGGACGCAGTGGACGCGACGCTGACCCACACCGGCATCGACACCTACGGCCGCACCATGAACGAGCTGCTCGATTTCGCCGGAGTGGAGGTCGGGGTGCGGCTGGCCGCTCAGGTCGGTGATGTGGTGCCCGAGATCCAGTCGGGACTCGAGCGCCGGATGGGGTACGTGGTCGCGTCCGGAAGAGATGGCGCCGACGCGGCTCTGCGCGCGGAGTCGGTCATGAACCGGATCGAGATCGAGACCAGGCCGATCTAGCGCCGGCCCGGGGTCAATGCTCGACGGGAAAACCAGAACGGGTGGTGTGGAACGGGAATCCTTTCGGCAGTTGCGAATTTTGAAGAAATAGAAATCGTTGTGCGTAGGTAGATCTGAGGAGGATTAGGGTGACCGCGATTTCGCGAGTCGTCGGCCGTGAGGTTTTCGACAGCAGGGGCAATCCGACAGTCGAGGTGGATGTCTTTCTCGAGGACGGCTCGTTCGGTCGTGCGGCCGTTCCGTCCGGTGCGTCCACGGGGGCCAACGAGGCCGTCGAGCTCAGGGACGGGGACGCGCAACGCTTCCACGGCAAGGGCGTTCGCAAGGCGGTGGATGCGGTCAACGGTCCCATCGCCGAATCGCTCGGCGGGCTCGAGGCGGAGAACCAGTCGCTGATCGACGAGACGATGATTTCCCTTGACGGCACGTCCGACAAGGGAAAGTTCGGCGCCAACGCGATTCTCGGCGTTTCGCTGGCCACCGTGAAGGCGGCCGCCGCGGCACATCGACTGCCGCTGTACCGCTACGTGGGTGGTGCGGGCGCCCGGCTGCTCCCCGTGCCGATGATGAACATCATCAACGGTGGTGTGCACGCTGCCAACGCCATCGACTTCCAGGAGTTCATGATCGCGCCGATCGGCGCGGAGAGCTTCTTCGAGGCGGCGCGGATGGGTTCCGAGGTCTTCCACACCCTGCGGAAGTCCCTGGCGGCGGCCGGCCACCACACCGCCGTCGGCGATGAGGGCGGGTTCGCCCCCGACCTCACCTCCTCCGACGAAGCACTCCAGTACATCGTTCGCGCCATTGAGGACAGTGGCTACGAGCCCGGCGAAGACATCACCCTGGTGATGGACCCGGCCGCTTCCGAGTTCTTCTCCGGCGGCGTGTACGACTACGTCGGAGAGGGACGCAAGCGCTCGGTCGAGGAGCACGCGCACTACCTCGCCGAACTCGTCTCGAAGTACCCTATCGCCTCGATCGAAGACCCGATGGCGGAGGACGACTTCGACGGCTGGAAGCTGCTGATGGAGCTCCTCGGCGACAAGTGCCAGCTCACCGGTGACGACGTGTTCTGCACCAACGTCAACCTGCTCAACGACGGCATTCGCAACGGCATCGCGAACTCGATCCTGGTCAAGGTCAACCAGATCGGTTCGCTGACCGAAACCCTGGCCACGGTCGACACCGCTCACCGGGCCGGCTACACCGTGGTCATGTCGCACCGCTCCGGCGAGACCGAGGACACGACCATCACCGACCTCGCTGTTGCCACAGGTTGCGGTCAGATCAAGACCGGCTCGATGTCCCGGTCCGACCGCACGGCCAAGTACAACCAGCTGATCCGCATCGAGGAAGAACTCGGCGCGCAGGCCAGGTATGCAGGCAGGTCGGGCCTGCACGTTCGATCCTGAACGAGCTCGTCCGGCACATGGCCGGTTGCCGTCGCGCACCACGTCGATCGCGGGTGGTCGGCGGGGTGCGCGCACGGTGCCTACCCGTCTCGATGCTGGCAGCGGTGTCTCCCCTGGTGTCGTGGAATGGGGATTGCCGGAGTTCGCGATCCTCCGAGTGCTCGCCGTATGGACCGCACTCCATGTCCAGGAGCACGTCCAGGCCGAAGACGCGCAGTTTCACACGGGCGTTGGCGGAGATGTTCCCGGTCAGCACGGAAGAGACCATGTATGGTTCCGCCGCTACCACGGCGCGAGCGTCACACGCGCAGGGGGTGGTTCCCCGCGTTCACTGCTGTCTGGTCGACGGGTAGGCATCCGGCTCTTCCGCTGCGGCATCGTCATGGCTACTGCCGTAGACGATTCACCATGATTTCCCAACTGCGCAAGGGTGGACATGTGGCGGGTTACCAAGGGATCTGCATCTATGCTGCAGGGAAAATCACCAAGCCCCGCCGTGTACGGACGCGCGGGTACTCGGGCAGGCCATGTCGTGGTCCCTCTCGTGCTCGCTCCATCCATCGGTGGTCGTCTGGTGTTGCGGCGGTGGAGGTCATGGTCGCCGCGGACGGATGGCCGAGGCCGGATAGAGCTCTTCGTGACTGCGAACGGTGTATGACTGGTAGGTCTCGCTGGCATACCTCGGCATGGGCAAATGGGTGAGTCTTGACGAATTCACCCTTGTCGCCCTCATTGAGGACAGACGAGACACTGCAACCAACGATTTCCGCACTGCTGCCAGATCGGCCGTAGCGGAACCTGATTGGACGCTTCCTGGCCCACGCGGCGCGGATTAGACTCGCTCTGCTTCTGTGACCCCACTCGCCGTGGCAACGAGAACACTAACGGACTGCTTCGCCAGTATTTCCCGAAAGGCACAGAATTGTCCTTGCATACCCAGGAAGAGGGTGGCGCAGACTGCGGCCGTGCTGATGTTGGAGCCGGACGTAAAGAAGGTATCCCGCGAGGACTCCGACGGCTACCGCCCTGGACTGTCACCGGTGGACTCGTGCGGGTATGTCGGCAGCGGTGCTTCAAGACGGACTGGGTCGTCGATGTGGATGTGAAGGCCTTCTTTGGCTCCGTGCCGTGGGATCTGATGCTCAAGGCGGTGGCGCGTCACACGACCCGGCGGTGGGTCATGTTGTATGTGGAGCGCTGGCTGAAGGCACCGATGCAGATGCCCGACGGAACCTTGGTTGATCGCCATCTGATGCGCTGGGCAAGACGGAAGTACAAGCGGCTCGTACGCAGCGAAGCCCGGACGAGAAGGTGGCTGAAGGGCGCCCGGCAACGATCTCCCAACCTGTTCGCGCACTAGGCGCTGCGCTACACGACCTGACAACTGAACGGCACGAGCCGGATAAGCCGAGAGGCTTACGTCCGGATCTGTGGGGGACGGCGGGTGAAATCCCCGCCGTCTACCCGGCATTGGAAGAAGGGTCAACAGTCATGTCCGAATATGCCATTCGATGGATCAGCTTGGACGGCAATAACTGGAGCGCGGAAACCAAGTTCCCCAACCACCAAACCGCCAACGAGCGTCTACCGCGGCGCGAACACCGACATCAGCCTCAGATACATCGTCTTCGACGGCAAATCCTGGAGCGCGGAAACCAAGTTCCCCAACCACCAAACTGTGGCACAACCGGCCCTCGCGGTGTTCAACAACTCGCTGTACTGCGTCCACCGGGGCGGCAACGACGATGCTCTCTGGTATTCGTCTTTCGACGGCACCCGGTGGAGCACCGACACCACCATCTCCAACTACCACTCGGCCGCCGGACCGGCGCTCGCGGTATTCAACAACCAACTGTACTGCGTCTACCGCGGCGCCAACACCGACATCAGCCTCAGATACATCGTCTTCGACGGCAAATCCTGGAGCGCGGAAACCAAGTTCCCCAACCACCAAACTGTGGCACAACCGGCCCTCGCGGTGTTCAACAACTCGCTGTACTGCGTCCACCGGGGCGGCAACGACGATGCTCTCTGGTATTCGTCTTTCGACGGCACCCGGTGGAGCACCGACACCACCATCTCCAACTACCACTCGGCCGCCGGACCGGCGCTCGCCGTATTAAAAAACCAACTGTACTCCGTCTACCGCGGCGAATAGGCATGCGGAGGAGCGGTAGGTGGCATCGCACATGTCACCGCGGTGTCCCATTCGGTGGGTCCGGATGGGACACCGGCCGCTCGGTCAGCCGCCTAGCGATCTTTGGTCGCGGGCGGGAGTCGGCTCTGCATGGTCTTGCGCCTCTTCCGGGCTGTGGCCGTCGGGGTGGTCTTGTTGGTCGGGTTGGGTGTAGTCGGCTCGGGTAGGCGCTTGATCCCGCGTGATCTGGAGGGAGCGGACGCAAGCGACGTTCCCGCACGCTGGCGTGATGTCCGTTCGCTGACAATCTGATACGTATCACCAGCCTCGCCCGGCGACTCATGGTCCCCGGCGGGGCCTGGCCGGCAGCAAAGGGCACTCACCCGTCGGCAGGTCATGCGTCGTGGGGGCGCGGCGTCGACGCGGAAGTCCTTTACCGTGTTCGGGTTTGTCGTGGGCAGGTGCCGACCGAGGTTGCCGGGCGCACCCCGCAGATCAAACGTTGTGGAAACACAACGTTTGAAGGGACCAAGTGCGACAACGACCCTGAGCCCCACACGTCTCGGCGCGCGGCGCGTTCGTCTTATCCAGGGGTAAAATCGTGCAGTTCGATTGGTCCGGTCCGGACGATGTCGATGTCAAGGCGGGAAATGTGGAGTGGGGTCGGTTGTGAGGAGGAGACATGGCTACCGAGCAGCGGAAGCCGGCGGGTGCTTTGGGGTGTCTCCATGTGGTTGTCAAGCCGCAGCGGGCGTGGCGTCTGGTTGGGGGTGTCGGTAGTAGGTCTTGTTGCGGAGCATGGCGAACAGGACGTCGCAGCGGCGCCGGGCCAGGCAGATCAGCGCGGCGTTGTGTTTCTTTCCTTCATCGCGTTTCCGTTGGTAGTAGTTCCTGTTGGTGGGGTCGGACAAGGCTGCGAACGCAGCCAGGAAGAACGCTCGTTTGAGTTTGCGGTTGCCGGTGCGGGCCGGGTGTTCTCCCTTGATGGAGGAGCCCGAACTGCGGGTGACTGGGGCGATGCCGGCGTAGGCGGCGAGGTGGGCGGAGGATTTGAAGCTGGAGGCGTCGCCGATCTCCAGCAGGATGCGGGCGGCGGTCCTGACCCCGATGCCGGGCATCGAAGTCAGGACTCCGGCAAGAGGGTGTGCCTTGAGCATCTCCTCGACCTCGGCTGCGACCTGTTTACGTTGTTGGACAACGGTTTTCAGGTTGTCGGCGAGGCGGGGCAGTAAGGTGTCGGCCGCGGTGGTGCCCGCGACGGTCACGGTCTGTTCGTCCAACGCCGACAGGATTGTGGTGATCAGCTTGTCGCCTATGCGGGGTGCGTGCGCGGCCGCAATCGAGGCGAGTTCGCGCCGCCCGGCGGCGCGGATGCCGGCCGGATCGCCGCAGCGGGACAGGATCTCCAGTACCGCCGGGTGCGTGATCTTCGGGCCGATAGCTCGTTCCAGGGCCGGGTGGATTCCGGTGAGCAGACCGCGGATGCGGTTGCTGATTCGGGTGGCCTCGCTGGCCAGGTCGTCGTCGAACCCCGAGAGCACATCCAGCTCTGCCAGCGTTTCGTCGCCTACGTCGACCGGGCGCAGCGCGTGCGGCAGCGAGCGGGCGGCGTCACCTGTCCGCGTGAAGACATCGGGACGACTGGCGGGTGCGGCCAAAAACAGTGATCAAGGCTGTGATCAAGACGGATGACTTATCGGCACCCACAGGGACGGCTAACGTCAATGATGGGTTAGCCGTACCGCCGGTGGGGAAGACGGACGAGCCAACCACCCACAGATTCGGGTGGGCATGCGAGAGTCCGTCAACGTTGACTACGGATGTGGCCCGGTCGGTGCCCATGCGCATGGTGCCCATTGGTGGCCCGCGCTGTTGAACTTGAGCGGCGGTTGCAGGGGATCGATCTCCGTAGCCCCTGCGGTGTCCCCAGGTGCTGCCAGAAGCGGCGGGCGACGAAATGACCGTAGGCCAGGGCACTGCGGGTGCCGATAAATCATCCGCCCAGTTCAGGCTGCATGTTGGTACTCGTGAAGGGTTTCGCCGAGCCGATCTCGTCGGCGGATCTCCAGGTCTCTGATCTGTCCTGGCTCGGTGATCGGTTCGGGTAGCGGGCGGAGCGGAGCTGCTTGATTCAGGGCTCGGTGTGGCCGGTGCCCGTTGTAGTACGACTCGAACTCGCGCAGGGCATGGAGCAGATGGCGCTGGTGCCAGATGAGGGTGCGGTCCAGCAGTTCGTGTCGGCTGGTCTGTATCCAGCGCTCCATGATGGAGTTCATCCGGGGCATCCGGATGCCGCTGGTGACGATCTCGAGGCCGGTATCGGTCAGCACAGTGTCGAAGGCTTCCGTGAACTTGGAGTCTCGGTCGTGTATCAAGAATCTGGCCTTGCTGCCTGCGTCCTCCAAGTCCATGAGGAGGTTGCGTCCGAGCTGCACGATCCAGTCTGCGGTGGGGTGTGCGGTGGCGCCGAGGATCCGGATGCGTCTCGTGGAGTGTTCGATGGCGGCGAAGACGTACAGGCGCGCCCCGGTCAGGGTGCGGGTCTCGAACAGGTCGCACGCGAGCAGTGCCTGGGCCTGGGTGCGCAGGAAGTCGGCCCAGGTGGTGCTCTGGCGTTCCGGTGCGGGCGGGATGCCGTGCTCGCGAAGGATTTCCCAGACGGTGGAGGCGGCGACCTTGATGCCCAGGGCCGCGAGCTCGCCGTGGATTCTGCGGTATCCCGACGAGACATTTTCCCGCGCCAGGCGAAGGACTATGGCGCGGATGGAGCGGACCGTGGGCGGGCGTCCGCGTCGTTTCGGCATGCAGGTCGCGGGATGGCGCCGGTTGAGCAGGTCGCGGTGCCAGCGCAAGATCGTGTCTGGGCGTACCAGTAGAAGGAGTTGCCGCAGCTTATGTATCGGGAGGTGATGGAGCAGACCGGCGAGCACGATGCGGTCGGTGCCGGTGAAGGCAGGCTTGCCGACCTGGCGTTGCAGGACCAGCAGTTGGTGCCGCAGGGCAAGGATCTCGATGTCTTTGTCCCGGTCGCTCATCGCCAGCAGACGAAGGAGCGTGAAAGTGTTGGTCGCGGTGAGGTAGGCCAGGCGCAGCAGCACGACAGATCATGATGCCGCCCGGGCCCTGTCCACGTGAAGATCGCGGGGCGAGCGGCGGCCACTGGCCAGAGGCGGCGATCAAGGCCGTGACCTGTGCGGATGATTTATCGGCACCCGCAATGTTCACCGAAACCCGTCTGGTATCGACCGATGTGCGGCACCCTGTAGATCATGAGCGGTCCTGAGCCGAACCCTGAGCGTCAGCACCCAAAGCCGATACTGGTGATGCCTGCCTGGGTCATCTGGGCAGGCGCCGGAGCTCTACTGATCACCGCCTCGGTTTCCGTGTTCATCCTGCTCAGCCTGTTTGGCGGTGGAACGGAGCAGGACAAGATCCGGTTGGAGGCGGTCAAACTCGCCGGGAGCATCGTGATCGGCACCGGCGGTGCCGTCGCGCTTCTGCTGGCCGCCCGACGCCAACGCACGACCGAACTCGACCTTGACCACAGAACCCGAGTCGCGGCCGCGAACGAGCATGACGCCACCGAACGCCGGATCACCGAGCTCTACACCGCCGCCACCGAACAGCTCGGCTCGGAAAAGGCCCCGGTCCGCTTGGCCGGCTTGCACGCCCTGGAACGGCTGGGCCAGACCTACCCCAGCCACCGCCAGACCATCATCGACGTCTACTGCTCCTACCTATGCATGCCCTTCACTCCGCCAGATAACACCGCACAAGGTCGCCCCGCAGCAACCAGCCCACGGCGTCTCGGATTGCGACCACCGGCCCCCCGGTCGGTGATCACGGATCTGCGCACCGCGCTCGGTTCCGGTTCCCATGCCCAGAACGTCGAAGGCGCACGGCAAGAACTCAAAGTGCGTCTCACAGCACAGCGCCTAATCACAGATCACCTGCGACCCAACCACGACAAGAACGGAAACCCTACCGACCCTAAGTTTTGGAACAACATCGACCTCGACGTCACCGGAGCCAACCTCATCGACTGGAACATGCAGAACTGCCAAACCCGCGCTTGCCGATTCGACGGTGCGACCTTCCATAACACTGCTCGGTTCGACGGTGCGACTTTCCATAACACTGCTGTGTTGGACGGGGTCGTCTTCAAGGATGACGCCTGGTTCATCAGGGCGACCTTCCAGGGCGACGCCACGTTCGAGGAGGCGACATTCCAGGACCACGCTGTGTTCGGCAGCGCAACTTTCCAGGGCGACGTCGCGTTCCGCAGGGCGACTTTCCAGGGCCATGCCACGTTCGACGGTGCAACGTTCCAGGACTCAGCCAGTTTCGGCGAGGCGACGTTCCAGGACTCCGTCGCGTTCGAGGAGGCGACATTCCAAAAGTCCGCTTCATTGGGGAGATCAGGCTGACATCGCGCATCGCGCAGCAGACCTCGGCTGCGGTGCCCGTTCGGGTGTCCTGGCCAGCGGCTACCCGCTCCAGCAGCTGCCGGGCGTGCGAGCGGTACACGAGCTCGAACTCCATGCGCTCGTGGGTCGAGGTGAGCAACGAGAAGCTGTGGTAGAGCCGGTCTGCCTGCTGTGGGTGGCGCGTGCGGGCCTTCTCGATCTCCTCCTCCGCGCGGCCGGAGTACTGCGCGACGAACTGGCTACCCTGTTCTCCCTCGGGTGGACCTTTGGACTCAACAACCAGCGCGAGCGCGGGCTCGAAGTGCTCCAGGAATGCTTGTCCATGACCAAGCAGCTTGGTGATATGTACTGGCGTTCCTGGGCGCTGTGGGCCGTGGCCCACAGCGAGGTCGACCACGCAGTAAGCGCCAGAAACAACAACGTGTGTGGGGCGCGGGGAGTGCCGCAGTAGTTGTCAAGTCAAATGAGACAGGACTGTTGAGCAGGTCGGTCACCTGCGCCCGTTCGGCACCGGACAAAGCCTTTGGCGGTGGCTTCCGAGGCGGTCAGGGGCCATGCGTCACACCTTTCGGGTTGACGTGCCTATATTAGTGCGTCGCCCGAGAAATCCCGGGCAGCACGCACGATTTCTGCACCGAAATCTGGGCGGCACGCAGGTCGGAGAACGCGGTGGTCATGATGTCGTCGGCGGCTCGTCGTTCTCCGCGCTCTCGGGAGGACCTTCCAAGAGCGCGCGCGTTTTCCCATGATGTCGTCCAATGCCATCCGGGTCTTCGTCAAGCCGCCTTTCAATTTCTCGTTCTGGTGGCGAAGCTTCTCCAACTCGATTTGCTCGGCCGATTTTCAAAAACACGGCCACCAAGAGCGACCGGTCAAGATCACGAAAGATCGAGGCCGGGAGACGAGAGGAGGCGAGGAGGCGAGAGACTAGAATTCTTGCCTCACCCAGGTGGCGATTTGGGTGCGAGTGTTGAAACCGAGTTTGACCAGAATATGCTCGACATGGCACTCGACAGTGCGCGGTGAAATGACGAGTTGTTCTGCAATACCTTTGTTGGACATGCCTTTGGCAACGAGCATGGCAGTTTCGCGTTCACGGCGAGTGAGCGATGGTTCCGCGGACGCGGCAGGGGCAGAAACCGTTGTGGACGGCTTCGTTTTCTCACCGAGGGCCTCGCCGACGGCACGACGAATAGTCAACTGCGCGCCTTGTTCATAAGCAGCATCAAACGCACTATCCCCGAGTGATCTCCGAGCCCGCGTTTCACATTCCGCGTATAGCTGATTAAAGGCGTAGAAGCCGAACCGAGGGTTACCGATCGGCCGCCACATCGCGTCGCTTGCTCCAAGCAGCCGCGCAAATTGTGTGACGTCGCCTTCACTAGCGCTGATCACGGCCGCCACGTCGAGACAAGCCGGCTGGCCCAACAAATCATCGAGATTCTGCATGATCCCAAGCGCCTCCCGTATGCGTGCGCGTGCTTCGCTGAGGTCGCCGTCGAGCAACCGAGCAAAGGAAATCGCCCACAGAGTCCAGGACATTACCCATTGCTCGCCATGCGCTGCGCAGAATTTCTGACACTCGCGGAGGATATCGGTAGCACTGTCGAGATCCCCTAGGCAGGCGGCGGCCAACGATCGGTGCATGTATGCAATACCGGTAAGGCAGTTCAGTTCGTCCAACGCCCGATGCTCGGCGAGTGGCCGGTCCCACATCGTCGTCGCGGTCGCGAGATCACCTTTCAACAGGAAGGTCATGCCCAAGAACTGCGTCGCATGCGCCAGCACCCGTTCGTCGCCGCTCTGGCGCGCTAGTGCACAACTCTCGTCGAGAAGCACGATGCTCTGCGCGATGTCCCCTTGCAGGCCGGCAATATAGCCATTAATACAGAGCGCCCAGGCGCGGTCCCGGTCGGGCTGCGTATGTTTCGCGAGTGCTCGTCCCAGCCAGTAACGTCCGTCACGCAGGCAACCGCACGCGATCCAGTAATACCATAGTGCCGCTGCCATGCGTATCGCGGCGCGGGATTCGCCCGGTTCGGTCAGGCAAAAGTCGAGTGCCCTCCAAAGGTTAGGTCTATCGAGTCTGAGACGTTGGCTCCACGGCTTCTGATCGGGGCCGAAGCAACCGGCGTAAAGCTGCTCCGCGAAACGAAAATAATGATCCCGGTGTTGGCGGCGCACTATCAATTCCTTGCCGTTGTCGACAAGCCGCTCGTGTCCAAACTGTCGAATCGTCTCCAACATCCGATACCGCGCCGGAGAGCCTATTCCCTTCTCGCGAGTAAGAACCGACTTTTGCACCAGCCCCGCCACTCCGGTGAACACGTCCTGCGCGTTCATCCCCTCATCCGCGCAGACGCTTTCCGCGGCCTCCAGATCGAATCCCCCGGCGAACACCGACAACCGAGCCCACAAGACCCGCTCCTGCTCCGAGCATAGATCGAAACTCCACTCCACTGCTGCCCGCAACGTCTGGTGGCGAGGCAAAGCGCCTCGATTGCCGCTCGTCAGTAGTCGGTACCGGTCCTCCAACCGGGCCACAATTTCCTCTACCGACAACACTCGCATCTGCACGGCGGCCAACTCGATAGCTAATGGCAAACCATCCAACCGCTGACACAGCCGCGTCACGGCAATCTCGTTATCCCCACTCAGCTCGAAACCGGGCAGCACCGCGGTAGCACGTTTCTCAAACAATGTGAGCGACTCGTACTGTGAGCCCTGCCGTGGGGCGTTGACCGTCAGTTCGCCATTGTTGTTCGTGCTGGTCACATCGGGCACCGACAAGGACGGCACCGGCCAAACGTGCTCGCCCGCCACACCCAGTGATTGCCGGCTGGTGACCAAAAATCGCACGCCGGGGGCAGCGGGCAGCAGCCTGCTGACGAGCTCGCTGCAGGCATCGAGCAGATGCTCGCAGTTATCCAAAACGAGAAGCAGACGCTTATCCGCCAAGTACTCGATCAACACCGCGTCCAACGCGCGCGTCGAACGGTTACGTAACTCCAACGCCTCAAATAGGGCGTGATACAGTAACGATGGGTCCTGCAGCTTCGCTAACTCGATCAACCACGCCCCTTGCGGGAAAGTCCGCCGAACATCCCGAGCTACCCGCAGCGCGAGCCGCGACTTACCCACGCCGCCAGCGCCAGTCAACGTTACCAACCGCGACGCTGACATCAATCGCTTAACTTCCGCCACAGCCTGCCGTCGGCCCACAAAGCTCGTCGGTTCCCCCGGCAGAGTGCCCGACACACTGACCATCAAAACCACCAGAGAATCTAGTTCAACCCTCCATAGTACTGGAGGACGTGGTCAAGTCAATGTCACGCGTGGGCTCTTCGAAAACGCCCGCGTGAATGAGTCGTTGCCTCACGGACGGATGCCCGCGTACCGGCATGTCGCCGATCCGCGGTGGTCGGGGTGGCTCATCGCGCTGATGGGATTGGACGATGGGTCAGCGTCAGGCGGTGACAGGCAGAGCGTCACGCGCTACCGGTCAGCATCCGAGACCGGCAGGGCCGCGATCTCGGACGAGTTGTGCGCGTTGACCGGGTGGCGCCATGACCCGTAAGGCGCTGCGGCGGCGTTGCGACCGAGACTCGTTGTGCGGCAACGGAAACCAAGCCAACTGGTGTACGTGCCCCCGAAACGAAACCGGCGGAACCCCCGTGGCGGCAACGGGCTGCCGACCCGGAGGCAAGCTGTTTAGGGAAACCGACTCACCTCGGTCTGTTTCAGGTTTCCTGATCACTGATCATGGCGCACGGTGGCGAGTTGGTGACGGAGGGTGATTTTTCCGGTCTTTCTCGCGGTCGGTCATCGGCCAGCGTTGCCGGGCAGCAAAGACGTGGGCGGCAGCGAGTTGACAAAGTGGACCAGCAGGAGACGCGATCACGCCGGACGGTAAGCCCGTCATACGCCGATGGCTGTTGACCTGCGCGGATCAACTCGCGTGCACGCCCAGACTGGAGGTGCGCCGAGGTTCTCGTAATTATGCGTACCCGCTCCGTGACTGCTCTCAAGGCTCAGTCGACGTGTGAAGGCGCCTGGCATGATTTCAAAACGCGAGACCTACCCAGCGCGCGGACGGCGATGCATCGATTTTCAAACAACACGGCCACCAAGATCGACCGGTCAACATCACGAAAGATCGAGGCCGGGAGACGAGAGGAGGCGAGGAGGCGAGAGACTAGAATTTTTGCCTCACCCAGGTGGCGATTTGGGTGCGAGTGTTGAAACCGAGTTTGACCAGAATATGCTCGACATGGCACTCGACAGTGCGCGGTGAAATGACGAGTTGTTCTGCAATACCTTTGTTGGACATGCCTTTGGCAACGAGCATGGCAGTTTCGCGTTCACGGCGAGTGAGCGATGGTTCCGCGGACGCGGCAGGGGCAGAAACCGTTGTGGACGGCTTCGTTTTCTCACCGAGGGCCTCGCCGACGGCACGACGAATAGTCAACTGCGCGCCCTGTTCATAAGCAGCATCAAACGCACTATCCCCGGGTGATCTCCGAGCCCGCGTTTCACATTCCGCGTATAGCTGATTAAAGGCGTAGAAGCCGAACCGAGGGTTTCGCATGCTGGTTTTTCGGCGATGGGCATGGGCTATCGCCGTCGCGGGTGGGCGACGGTGCGCTGGTGGCGCGGCTGGTGCTCTGGTCGGTCGAAGCCGAACCGGATGCGCTCGGTGGTGGCCCAGGCGCTGAAGAACCGGTCCAGGCCGAGGGTGTAGGCGACCAGGCGTATGACGATGCCGCGGGCCCGGACGATGACCATGTCAGGGATGCGGATGATGGTATCGAGGAACCGCTTGAACTCCATGCGGACGTAGGCGTGGCGATCTCGTGTGCGGTGCATCATCATCGCGTACCAGGATTTGATGTTCCAGGCGAGCGCGGCGATGGGCATGTAGGCCCAGTTGCTGTGCAGGTTGTCCACGGGGGCGTGCAGGGCACCCAGGCCGGATTTGAGCTGGCCGACGATGTTCTCCTGGTCGCAGCGCTCGCCTGCCAGTTCGACGATCTGCGCCGGGGTGTGGGTGCCGGCGGTGTAGGTGGTGATGTAGAAGAAGTAACGGATCTCCTCGATGAGGACGTTCTCGCCCTTGGTGCGGCTGATGTTCTTGCGCCCGACCACGACGCGGTAGGAGCGCTGGCATTTCCTGGGCTTGTAGGTGAACTCGGCGATGTCTTCGTAATTGAGTTCCAGATTGAGAAACCCGCGTTGCGTGACCACCTCCTTCTTCCGGTTGTGGCGCCGGGTCCGAGTGGTGCCGGTCCTGGTCTCATACGGTGCCGGGCGGTAAACATTCAGGTGCTTTGCTGTGGGCTATCCCCAAGAGCCGGGACGGGGCGGTCGAGGCGGTGCGGGTGCTGCGGATCGCGCGCCGCAGTGCGATCGCCACCACCCTCAACAACCGGCCCCGCAAGGTACTCGGATGGAAAACCCCTGCCGAGATCCTCGAACATCACCTACAATCGCCCCAAACAAGCGGTGTTGCCACGACCGCTTGAATCCGTCCGCTCGCAGATCTCCGCCAAAAGGCACAACCGTCTACCGGTCTCCGGCATCACTGGGAAACTCGCTGGTCGTAGGGTGATGGCCGACGGAGGTTACTGCGGCAACCTGACGCGATCACGTTTTACCAGAAACGACTCACGGGCCGAGCGGTCGGCTCCGAGCTTTGGAGCCGGAGAGAGACCGATGCCCCTTTTCTTCTATTGGCAGGGTTAAGGGGGCACACTTGCCGGGCTTCCCCGGTGGAATGTCGTGTTTTGCTGGCAGTGTCGCTCTGATGTCGCGGGTGCGACGCCGAACGCGCGCATGACGAGAATCCGTGAGGGGCGATGTTTGGCTAGGAACGTTGGTTTCTGCTGGCGGCCCCACGGCGGGTTCCGGAGGCCGGGGAGGGGGGTTTTTGGCTGGATTTGCCAAGCTCGCTCAAGACGAATCGTCCAGGTGGGGCCGGAGACGTTCACTTGTATGACCGCTGCGCGGGGCGTCGGGCATTCATACCAAGTTCAGGAGCGCGGCACGGATCGATTCGACACCCCACCACAGGCCCACCTTGTGGAGGTCCTGGTGTTCTGCAATGAACTCCGCGATCAGCGATGTGGCCTCGATCCCGGCCGCGAAGAAAGCCGACGCTGCTTTGAGAGTCGCGTTGTCACGCCCTGGTTCTACGTTCTTCCGGCGTAGTTGTTGCAACTCCGCCGACTCTTCGGACGCTACACCCGCACGCGCCCTGGTGTCGATCTCGCGCCGACCCTATCTG
>NZ_GL877879.1:820943-941088 GCF_000194155.1 Saccharopolyspora spinosa NRRL 18395 | reverse complement strand
ACCATCTGATGTGGACTCTGTTCTCCCGGTCGGGCCGGTGAATTCGGCTGCGGTGCCGGTGTCCTCCGGTAAAGACCCCGTGGTGTCCGCTGTTGTGGACGGCAAGGACGTCAAGGACGTCAAGGACGTCACGGGTGGCACGGACGTTAAGGGTAGTAAGGAGGGTGCCGGCGGCAGCGTGCCAGGCGGGAAGCCGACTCGTGATGTTCCGGTCGTGCCAGGTTCCAGGCAGAAGCGGCAAGGCACACCGCTGTCGGCATATTCCGATGGAGTAGTGGGTTTCGGGGAGGACCGGCAGGGCACACCGCCGCCGGTGTATTCCCGTGAGGTAGTGGGTTTGGGGCAGGACCGGCAGGGCACACCGCTGTCGGCACAATCCGATGGGGGAGCAGGTTCCGGGCAGGACCGGCAGGATCCGCCGGTCCCGTTGCCGGTGGCGATCAGGTGTCCGGGGCGCATGGTCTGGATATGCCTGGGAACCGGCCGCTGGAGGTACATTCCTCGCAAACACCGGACAAACCGGCGGTGACCCCACATGCTTCTGGTGTGCCCGTGGGGCAGCCGACGTCGCAGAGTGGGATGACCGGCCGAGATGCGGATTCCCATGTGGACTCGGTCGCCGGACATGGGGATTCGCATCGTCTGGATGTTGCTGCGGTGTCGTCGGATTCGGCGATACCGTCGGCGGAGGCGGAGCGGGGGGAGTTGACTGAGGAGCAGGCGGCGGAGTTGGCGGAGCTCCGGTTGAAGGTGGCGCAGCGGGGGCGGAAGAAGCAGGACCGGGACGTGATGGACACCGGGGTGGGCGGGGACCTGCTGGAGGGGCGGGACGAGCGGATTGAGGGGCCGGAGGGAGTATCGGCGTGGGCTGACTTCGATCTCGGTGCGTGGGATCAGTCGGAGGCGGGTTCAGCTGTGTCGGGGGATGCGGGTGCGAGACGCTGACTTTGTATCCCAGTCGGCGTAGTTCGCGGTGTACGCGTCGGGACCCCCCAGGGGGTTGTCGGTGCCGGGCTGGATGATCAGGTGGTGGAGCTGGTCGGGTACCGGCGGGTGTCCTGGTGGGGGTGGCTGGGTTCACTTCTGTTTGACCAGGCGCCGATGCCAGGCGAGCAAGGTGTGTGGTGGGACAATCCGGTGGCCGCGGAGTCGTTGAGGCAGGAGCCGAGCGAGCGCGGCCAGCGGCGCGCGATCCGGCCAGGCAGGCTTCGGCGGGGTGACCTGTCTGCGTAGCACTGTGACCTCGGGGCGGCGGGGTCGCCGGGCTGCCGCAGCAGCTGCCGGGCGTGTTGAGTGGCCCGGGCGGCGGTGGGGTGGGCGGTGGCGCCGAGGATGTGAAGGGTGCGGGTGTGGACTTCCATGACGGACAGGGCGTTTAGCCGCTGGAGCCCGATGGTGTCGATGTGGAAGAAGTCCGTGGGGAGAATGAGTACCGCGCCGAGCTGCGGGAAGAGGTGGCCAGGCTCGGTGGCCTGGACCAGGTGGTGCGTGCCGGGAGCAAGCCCGACATCCAGGTGCCGGTGCGCGAGCTCGGTGATCCGGCACCGCAGCGTGCCGGTGAGCCGGGCAGGCAGCCCAGCCGGCGGAAGCTGAAAGTGCTGCATGAGCTGGCGCAGGCCCTGGACGGTCGTGAGCTTGACTACCTCAGGCGCTTTTTCGGTGAGGACTGGCAGATCAGCCGGGTGACCGGCGGAAACGTGCGCGAGTGGCGTCGCGGCCGTCCCGGCGATCGAGCGGTGCTGCGCGGGATTGTGCTGGACACGATTGTCGAGGCGTTCGGCGGGCCGGAAGCAGCGGTCGCGGTGGCGGACCGACTGCGGGAGCTGGGCCCCCTGCGGGGCCTGCAGGTGTTCTCGCAGAGGCAGCCGGAGTCCACGGCTCAGGCATGGCTGGACGGCCGTGACCAGCCCTTACCGTTCCAACTGCGGGAGATGCGCGAGGCTGCCCGGCTTCCGATTTCTGAGCTGGTGCGCTACCTCGGCCCGGGGGTGGCCGACATCGTCGACTTTCCTCCGGGCGAGTCGGAGGTATGGGAGTGGCTGGAGGGCGCCAGCGCGCCCTCATTGGAGGTTGCTGGGAGGCTGCGCGGGGCTGTTCTGGGGGCTATCACCGAGGGGCTCCTGCGGTCGCCCGCAGGGGCAGCCGGAGGGGCCGTCTAACGCCGCGCGGACGGTGCTCAGTTTGCCCACCATGCAGGAGTGGGGGGCGTGGACTCTGGGAGACGTGGTGGACTACGTCGCGGGAAATGCTGTTCCCGCCGACGCCCCGGACGAGGAAGTGGTGCGCCACCTCGGCGCGGCCCGAGCGGCCGAGCTGACCAGCGTTGACGAGTCCAGGGCTCAGGCATGGCTGGACGGCAGTGACCATGGGCAGCCCTTCTCGTTCCAGCTGCGGGGGATGCGCGAGGCTGCCCGGCTCCCGAGTTCTGAGTTGGTGCGGTACCTCGGCCCGGGCCGGGCAATCGAGGTGACCGGCGGCGTCGTCTCGGAGCGGGGGGTATGGGCGTGGCTGGAGGGCGCCAGCGCGCCCCGCGCGGAGGATGCCGGGACGGCAGCACCGCAGCGTGCCGGTGAGCTGGGCAGGCCGCCCAGCCGGCGGCAGCTGAACGTGCTGCATGAGCTGGTGCAGGCCCTGGACGGACGTGAGATTGACTACCTCACGAGCTTCTTCGGTACGGACTCCTTGGTCGCCGTAACGATCGGCGGCCTTTATCAGTGGCGTCGCAGCGATCGTGCAATGCTGCGCGGGGTCGTGCTGGACACGATTGTCGCGGCGTTCGGCGGCCCGGTAGTCTGCGTCTTCGAGGTCCATGACGAGATTCTTTGCGGTTTGGGTGACCCACGCGGCCGTCGGGTGTGCGGTGGCGCCCAGGATCCGGATCCGCCTGGTGGCGTGTTCGATGACGGTGAGGACGTACATCCTTGTACTGGATAGGGTGACGGTTTCGAAGAAGTCACAGGCCGGCAAGGCGTCGGCCTGGGACGCAGGAAGTCCGCCCATGTGCTGGAGTTCCGGTCAGGTGCGGGGTCGATCCCGGCTGCCTGCACGATTTCCCAGACGGTCGAGGCGGCCACTTTCACTTCCAGGACGAGCAGTTCGCCGTGGATTCGGCGGTATCCCCAGCTGGGGTTGTCTTTTGCCAGGCGCAGCATCAAAGCCCGGATAGAGCGAATGATGCGTGGTCGTCCAGGGCGCTTCGGCTTGGAGAGGGTCGCGTGACGGCGTGTGACCAGGTTGCGGTGCCAGCGCAGCACCGTGTCCGGGCGTACCAGCAACCGCAGCCTGTGCAAAAGATTCCTTGGCAGCGGGTACAGAAGCGCCGCCATGATCGCTCGATCAGCTGGGGTGAACCGCACCTTGGCTTGACCGAGTTGACGTTCTAGCACCGTGATCTGATGGCGCAAGGCCAGGATCTCGACGTCCTTGTCCCGGTCGCTCATCGGCAGCAGGCGCAGCATGGCGAACGTGTTTGTCACGCCCAGGTATGCCGCTGGTTCCAGATCAGTGTGCGGTCCAGGAGTTCGCGGCGGCAGGTCTGCACCCATCTTTCCATGATTGAGTTCATTCTCGGCATCTTGATGCCGCTGAGCACGACCTTGATCCCTGTCTCTGTCAGGACGGTATCGAATAGGGCGGGGAATTTGCCGTCGCGGTCGCGAATCAGGAATCGCGCCCGGCAGTCTGCGTCTTCGAGGTCCATGACGAGATTCTGTGCGGTTTGGGTGACCCGCGCGGCCGTCGGGTGTGCGGTGGCGCCCAGGATCCGGATCGCAGCGGTGGCGCTGATGCTCACCGGTCACGCTCCAGCGCAGGCCCAGCCGACCCCTGCGCTTGGCGAAAACCATATCCGTGCAGGTCATGCTGCGTGGTGGTACTCGTGAAGGATGCCACCCAGCCGGTCGTGTCGACGGATGTTGAGGGGATCGAGTTGCTCCGGTTTGGCGGTCGGCGCAGGCAAGGGACGTAGCGGGCGGGCGTTCGCGATGCCTTGGTGAGGTCGGTGGGAGTTGTAGAAGTCTTCGAATTCCCGTAAGGCGTGGAGCAGGTGCCGCTGGTTCCAGATCAGTGTGCGGTCCAGGAGTTCGCGGCGGCAGGTCTGCACCCATCTTTCCATGATTGAGTTCATTCTCGGCATCTTGATGCCGCTGAGCACGACCTTGATCCCCCACGGTGGTCATCGCGTCTATCAACGAGTGGCTCTGACATCTGAAACAGACCCTAGTAGAGCGGTGCGCCGATGATGCGGTGGTGCACACTGCCTTTGGCGGCCAGCACATACGGCAGATCGCGTCGGGTCGGCTCCAGCCGGAAGGTCGTGTTGTCCCCATAACCTGCATCACCGGCCACGACCGGCGGGAAGTGGCCCCAGGCGGCGAGTTCGTCGAGCATGTCCAGCGCCAACTGCCACTTCGGGCGATGCCCGACCTCGGCCGGGATGGCGCACCGGGCCCGGCGGGCGGCGATGCGTTCCGCCTCAGCACCCACAGCACAGTCATCGTCCCAGCTTTCCGGCAGGAACAGCCGCCAGTCCACCGCCGCCGAAGCCGTTGTGCTTGCCGAAAACCATATCCGTGCAGGTCATGCTGCGTGGTGGTACTCGTGAAGGATGCCACCCAGCCGGTCGTGTCGACGGATGTTGAGGGGATCGAGTTGCTCCGGTTTGGCGGTCGGCGCAGGCAAGGGACGTAGCGGGCGGGCGTTCGCGATGCCTTGGTGAGGTCGGTGGGGGTTGTAGAAGTCTTCGAATTCCCGTAGGGCGTGGAGCAGGTGCCGCTGGTTCCAGATCAGTGTGCGGTCCAGGAGTTCGCGGCGGCAGGTCTGCACCCATCTTTCCATGATTGAGGTTATTCTCGGCATCTTGATGCCGCTGAGCACGACCTTGATCCCTGTCTCTGTCAGGACGGTATCGAATAGGGCGGGGAATTTGCCGTCGCGGTCGCGAATCAGGAATCGCGCCCGGTAGTCTGCGTCTTCGAGGTCCATGACGAGATTCTGTGCGGTTTGGGTGACCCGCGCGGCCGTCGGGTGTGCGGTGGTGCCCAGGATCCGGATCCGCCTGGTGGCGTGTTCGATGACGGTGAGGACGTACATCCTTGTACTGGATAGGGTGACGGTTTCGAAGAAGTCACAGGCCGGCAAGGCGTCGGCCTGGGACGCAGGAAGTCCGCCCATGTGCTGGAGTTCCGGTCAGGTGCGGGGTCGATCCCGGCTGCCTGCACGATTTCCCAGACGGTCGAGGCGGCCACTTTCACTTCCAGGACGAGCAGTTCGCCGTGGATTCGGCGGTATCCCCAGCTGGGGTTGTCTTTTGCCAGGCGCAGCATCAAAGCCCGGATAGAGCGAACGATGCGTGGTCGTCCAGGGCGCTTCGGCTTGGAGAGGGTCGCGTGACGGCGTGTGACCAGGTCGCGGTGCCAGCGCAGCACCGTGTCCGGGCGTACCAGCAACCGCAGCCTGTGCAAAAGATTCCTTGGCAGCGGGTACAGAAGCGCCGCCATGATCGCTCGATCAGCTGGGGTGAACCGCACCCTGGCTTGACCGAGTTGACGTTCTAGCACCGTGATCTGATGGCGCAAGGCCAGGATCTCGACGTCCTTGTCCCGGTCGCTCATCGGCAGCAGGCGCAGCATGGCGAACGTGTTTGTCACGCCCAGGTAGGCCAGTCGCAACAGCACAGTCGATCATCATGCCGTGATGCTCGACAGCAGCGAAAGCGTCCGCTCGAGCGACTACGGTCGACCTCCCCCTACACCGTGCCCGCCGCTTCTGAACAGGGCGGATGAGGTTTACGGCAAGGGCAGGTTCGAGTTCCGCTCAGCGGTGTCGGTGGTGAGGGTGCCGCGCTGGCTTAAGAGGTCGCGCTGCATGCAGACCGACGCCTCGCTGTCGACGTAGGGCCCGAACCTGGGGACCACCTGGAAGCCGCGCCGGCGGTAGAAGGAGATCGCTGCCTTCTGCCGGTCCCCGGTCTCCAGCCGGAGCACGACCGCCCCGTGGTCGCGGGCGTGCCGTTCGAGCGCGTCGAGGATCGCGTCGGCGAGTCCGTGGCCGCGGAGACCGGGCGCCACGTAGAACCGCTTCAGCTCGGCGAACCCGCCGTCCTGGAGCTCGATGCCGCCGATGCCGACCAGCCGGTCTCCGACGCTCGCCCCGACCAGGTGCACCGACCCGGACTTCAGCTCGTGCGTCGAGTACCCGAAGCTCTCGTTCTCGGTGTACTCGGATTCAGCCAAGTCGCTGTCGAGTGCCTCGATCAGTGCGATGACCTCCGGATCGCGGACGGTCACCGGGCGGACCTCGGCGGCATCGGTAGGTTGTGCCATCTCCCGATCCTACGAGCCGGTGGCCGCCTCGACGCCCAGCCGGGACCCACGGCGCGGCGCCGCCGCGATGAAGGTCATGCACCACACGAGGGCCGCGACAGCGGCGATGCCGAAAGTCAGCCCGTATCCGCCGGTGAGGTCGAACGCGAAGCCGCCCAGCCAGGTCGCGGCCGCGGCGCCGAGCGCGCTACCGACCTGCACGAGGCCGGACACTCGACCGAGGACGGGCCCCGCGAATATGTCGCCGGTGCCCGCGCTGCGGGCACCGATCACCCCCCCGACGACGAGGCCCAGCCCTGCCGCCAGGACGGCGACCAGCCATTGCGCTGGCAACTGCGCGGCTCCGACGAGCAGCGCGATGTACGCCACCCCGGCGGCAACCCCGGTGCGCTCCCGCCCCCACCGGTCCGACGCCGCCCCGGCGGTGAGCTGCCCCGCGATGTAGCCCAGCGACGCGATACTCAGGACGAACCCGGCGGACGCCTCCGAGTAGCCGGACGTCACCAGGAACGGCGCGAGGTGTTGGAAGACGACGAAGTCGAGTACGCTCGCGGCGCCTGCGGCGACGAACAGGAACCAGAACGCCGGGCGTGCCAGGACGACACCGATCCGGACGGTTGCCGCGGCCTCGTCGGACTCCTCGGTCCGGGTCGGTGCGGGCAGCCGTCGGTGCAGCAGGAAGAACGCCAGCGCGACGACGACGGCGACCACCCCGGCGACCAGATAGGCGGTCCGCCACCCGGACTCGGAGATGACCTGGCCGAGCAGGTTGAACAGCACGAAGTTCCCGAGCCCGACGCACGCGTAGGCCAGGCCGAGTGCTCGTCCGCGGAACTCCGTCGGGTACGAGTTCGACACCATGACCTGGGCGGCGACGATCACCACGGTCGTCGCCGACGCAAGGACGAGACCGTACACGAGGTAGAAGTGCCAGAGCGCCGTCGCCCACGACGCGAGGACCAGCCCCACCCCGATGACGACGAACCCGATCGGCACAACCCGCCCCGGCCCGTACCGGTCGACGAGCCTGCCGACCAGCGGCGCCGACAGCGTGCTGCACAGCAGGTGTACTGAGTACATGCTGGACGCCTCGCCGCGGGTGATCCCGAGATCACGGGCGAAGGCGAGCGAGAACAGCGAGAAGCCTTCGACCAGACCGAATATCGTGCCAAGGGCCAGCCCGCCCAGCAGTGCCGTCTGCCAGAAGGACAGGCGCTCCCGCAGTCTCGCCGCCATTAGGCACCACCCGCAGCGAACCGCGGCGGCCCGGCGAACACCTCGGGGATCTCCAGCTTGTTGTTCTCGTACGCCTCCGCGATCCGGCTACGAGTGCGGCAGTGCTCCTCCAGGCTGGCAATCCCCTCGCGGACGAGCTCGCGGCCATCCGGGCCGACGCCGGAGAACCAGCTGACCAGCGGCTGCGGGTGGAACCCCATCCGGACCTTGAAGCCGTACATACTGCGACCCATCTCGATCCGCTTCACGCCCAGGCGTTCGGCGAGCTCCAGGGTCTGGGCGTAGAGCGCGTAGTATGTGCCGAGTTCCTTGTGGTGGTTGTAGTTGAGGCCCGCGATCCAGGCGTAGAGCGTGTCCTCGAAGTGCATCAGGACGAAGCCGCCGAGCAGCTCGTCGTCCAGCCAGATGCTCACGAAGTGCACGTACTCGCGCAGGTACTCGAAGATGCTGTACAGGTTCTCCGGCGGGTTGATCGTCGCGACGCCGTGCCGCGCGCAGACGTCCTCGACGAGCTTCGCGAACCGCTCGACGTCGCCGGACTCGATGGTCGTCCGGATGTGCGCACCCGACCGGCTCGCCTTGTTGGACAGCCGGCGGAACTCCCGGCGGAACTTCTGGCTCCGCAGTGTGGCCAGGTGCGCCTCCGCCGTCCCCGCGAAGTCGACGCCGCTGGTCGCCTCGGTGTAGACGGGGCTGAAGCCGCGTCGTTCCAGTTCGGGGCCGAGTGGGTCGGGCTCGGGGACCCCCGGGAAGCCGAAAACGGACACGCCGAGATCGGTCGCGACCTCACCGACGGTGCCGACGAGGTCGTCGACGATCTCTGCGGGATCGACGAGCGAGCAGATCCCGTTGAAGTACGAGTACCACGAGTGCCCGACCAGCATCCGCGTGTGCAGGATCGGGTGGTCGAAGTCGTAGTCGGGGCCGTAGCCGACGTAGTGTGGGTCCTCCTGCACCTCGTAGAACGGTGCGACGGCGTCGAGGCGCCCGTCGGTCCGGTGGCAGAGGTGGCGGGCGTGGAACACCGGCGCCGGTGGTGCCGTCTCGTACGCCGTCAGCCACTCATGGCTGTGGAAGGCCGAGCCCCCCGCCAGGACGACGACGTTGTTCCACTCGTCGGCGTCCACGTCGCCGATCGAGTCGTGCACGATCCAGCCTGAGCCTGATACCACTCGTCACTCCTTGCATCTACCGGGAGCGCAGGATCCCGATGTCGTCGAGTACCTCGGCGAGCAGCACAATGGCCAGCTCCAGGCCGACCCGGGCAGCGGGCCCGGCCTGGATGTGCGCGCCTGCCACGTCCGCGGGCGACTTCCCCGCGGCGAGGTCGCCGCCGATGACGTGCATGTCGCGGCCCACGGTGCGCACGTGCTCCTCGCCCTGGACCGACCAGAACTCGTCGGGCATCAGTCGCAGTCGCGAGCAGTACTCGGTCCACACGGCCGCGTCGTCGATCGAGAGGAGCGGGCCGCGCCGCCACAGACCCTCCGGATCGAGCCTCATCAGCGGTGCCGCGTAGTCCAACTCGGGCCCGCCGGGTGTGAGGTTCATGGTCGAGCAGAAATACGTTGTTCGGCCGCCGGTCCGGCGGGCGTCCGACAGCTGCCCGACGACATCGTCCGGGTCGGCCCCGGTAATCGCGGCGATCCGCTCCGCGGTGATCGCGTCCCGGAGCCGCATCGGCACCGCGGAGTCGACGCCAATCGAGATCGTGTGCAGCGGGAACGCTTCGCTGAGCTCGCTGAGCACCTCGGGTTCAACGCCGCCCATGCTCTGGAACCGCATGGTCACCCGCCGCGGTGGGCCGGCAGCCAGTTGCTTCCAGAACGTCCGGATCAGATCGAGTCCATCCGGGCCGCCGTTCCCGGCCGTCGGGTACGGCATCCCCGCGGGTACCGGGACGCCCGGCAGGTTCACGATCACGTGATCGAACTCGGCAAGGTCGATGTCCGCGAAGTTCCGGACCTCGGTGGTGACCTCGGCGCCGCCGGGGTTGAGCGCGCAGGTCAGCCCGGTGGCCTCCACCGCGTCCGGGAGGACGTCGATCGCGCGGACCGAGCCCGCGGTCCGCGCGGCGGCCGCCGAGGAGACCCCGGATCCGGAGCCGACGTCGAGTACCGTGCCCCGCGGTGCCGCGGCGAGGACGGCCTGGGCGAACCGCAGCGAGTCCTCGCCCAGGTGCACCTCGTGCTCGGTGCCGTAGTCGCGGTCGGCGGCGATCAGCAGCCCAGCGAAGGCGCTCAGCCGCCACCGGCCGGTGCGGTAGATGCCGTCGTCGGACGTCACGAGGCCGGCGGCGACCAGCGCCCGCCCGACGTCGTCCCGGATCGAACCGTGCCCGACGTGGACGCCAGTGTGCAGCAGCCGGGCCAGCTCCTCGCGCGGTGATGCCGCGGTCCCCTCCGGGGAGGCACCGTTCAGCGCCTCCCCGGTGAGCCACGGTTCCCACGTGTTGAGGCACGCACGACGCCGCCCGTCGAGCAGACCGGTCAGGTTCGCTCGACGGAGCAACTCAGCCGCGGTGGAGACCGAGGTGTGGGTTCCGATCATCCGAAGTGCCGCTCGTGGGCCTCCGGGTACAGGTCCTCCATGCTGGAGTGGTCGACGGGCCGGGTCAGGTCCGACTCGGTGGCGAATGTGTAGCAGACGATCATTCGCTCGGCGTCCTCGGAGAGTGGCGCGACCCGGTGCAGCGCAGTGTCGGCCTTGAGCAGGTACGCGTTCCCGACGCCCGGGTGCCGGCTGGCCACCGGACCCTTCGCGACGAGCTCGTCGACCCGCGGATTCTCGCGGTCCCACGGGGCGCGCGCGATGAAGTCGACACTGCCACCGATCGTCTGGTCCGGAATCTTGAAGATCCAGACGAGCGCCCAGGTGTAGTCGTCCCAGTGCCATCCGTGCACGTCACCGGCCTGGTGCAGCCGCGCGGCGATGTACTCCTCGGGCGTGTAGGGCACCGGCAGAACAGTCTCGCCGACGATCTGATCGAGGTAACTCCGCAGCGCGCGGCTGTCGAACAACTCCGGGACGACGGTGCTGCCGGCCGCGAGCGCGTCGCGGTCGAGGTTGGAGTATTTGCGCGGGGTGTTGCCGCTCTGGGCGACGACGATGTCGCGCCGGTTCGCCTGCCGGTCGAAGAGCTCCTCGACCTCGCGGAGGGCGGTGTCGAACACCCAAGGCGGGGTGAATCCGATGATCTCGGCGAAGTCGGTTTCCTGGTAACTGCGACGTAGATCGGGAATCTGCGACTGCATCGCCTCGGACGCGAAGTGGTCGTCGATGGCCGCTCGAATGGAGTCCAGCGACTCCCGGATTGTGGCGATTGCGGGCATATGTCCTCCTTATTTCCTCTATTTCCGCTTTTTCGATAAGCGAGTGCGTAACCACTCACCCCGCTGAGATTGCAACTCCGGGGACGCCATCGGCCCGAGTCGGATTTCCTGCGTTTCGGAAGGTCGATCAGACGGCGTCGGCCAATCGATTGCAGCTGACGGTCAGTCCGTTCTCGACGGCGTCGAGATACTGCTGACAGCGATTGGTGGATTCAGCCCGGACGACGGCGAATCCGATGCGATCGAGAAAGGCGTGGGGTGGCGTCCGGAGCACGGTTCCGAATTCGACCTCACGCGTGAAGGCATGCAGCCAGGGAGCGGACTCGATCTCTGGGTCGAGGTGCAGGCCCACCAGCCTGCTCTCCGCCGGCGGGTAGATGAAGCGGATCGCAGCGGCCGCCGGCCCGCCCCCTTCGGGGCCTGCGGGCACGGCCGGCAGGCCCACCCCGCACACCGCGGCGGCGGCCTCGACGACCTGGTCCCTCCCGGTCGCCAGCCGCACGAGCAGCGGGATCAGGTCGCCGCCGGGCCGGGCTCCGATCTCGACCACGCGGGGCCCGGTGCGGGTCAGCCGCAACTCGGTGTGGGTCGCGCCCCAGGCGATCTCGACGGCCGAGTTCGCGGCCCGGACCACCGAGACGATCGTGGAGTCGTCGGCGGTCACCGGCTCCCCCGGCGCGACCACGTGCCCGATCTCCTCGAAATACGGTGCTGGCCCGAGAGACTTGCGTGTGATGGCCAGGACCTCGGGAACGCCGTCCTGGACGACGCACTCCACCGAGATCTCCGGCCCGTCGAGGTATTCCTCGACCAGGAGCCGCCTGTCGGATGAGCCGTACGTCCCGTGGCCCGAGTTGCTGGCGATGTCGTAGGCGACCTCCAGCTCGGAGTCGGCGTCGACCCGGATCACGCCGATGCTCCCGGCCAGCGCTTGCGGCTTCAGCACGACCGGGTAGCCGATTTCCCGGGCTGCACCCCGCGCCGCGTCGCGGGAGTCGACCTGGACGCTGCGGGCCGACGGGACGTTGCCGGCCGCCAGCCGTGCCCGCATCTCAGCCTTGTCCCGGCATGCCCGGGCGGTCGCGACCGGGTTAGCGCGCAAGCCAGCGTCTGCGCCGGCCTCGGCCGCCGCTTCGACAGAGAACTCGTCATAGGTGAAGATTCCGTCAAAGCGACCCTGGTTACGGTCGACGTAGTCGGAAACGAGTGCCGGGTCGCGATGCGCAAGGTCGACGTGCTCGTCGACGACGCTCCTCTGCCATTCGTTGGCGGATGCGTCGAGAAGGGTTACCCGGAAATTGCTCGCCAATGCTTCGAGCGAATATCCTCGATAATCCGGATCACCGGCACCCAGAAGCAGCAGCCTCGGCGACATTCCCATCCCCCCAGACGGAGCCAGCGACTATTTATCGCTGGCTGAACCCGGAGAGGTACTCTAAGCGACAGTCCGTCAGAAGTAACAGAATTGTGATACAGGCGACATTTAAGTCGAATTTGCCCGGGACGCGTAACGCGGCATTCAACCGCAACATCAACACGCCAACCAGCCGGTTGGGCTACATCGCATTACCTCAAATGGTCCATCGTGCTTAGTGCAACGCCGATAACCCCACTTTTCCCGCTAACGGTGCTCCGACCTACTTCTCGGTGAGCTGGTCCGTCGAGCGCGCTCGTGGGTGGCACGTAGCCCGATGCTCGGCACGGGTCCGACAGAAACCCCGCCAAGCGGGAGTTGTGACTGGATCGGAACAGCAGAAACCAACGGAACGGCCCCTGATCGACTCGGTTGGATCGCGGTGTTGCTACTCGTGTCCGCGAAACCGGTCCGGTTGTCGCTATTGGCGTCATTGGCCGGGACCTGGTCAGAGGTGGCTGAACAATGGGGGAAAGACCAGGGCGACGATCCAGGCCCACGCGGCGTACACGGGGAGGTAGCCGGTCTGCCAGCGCTCGAGCGCTGTGAACGGTGTGGTCCGGCGGACGAATCCCGCCACCAGCCATGCGGACCAGGCGAGATTGGCCAGCAGGATGACGTTCTCGCCGAGCGCGGCCGCCTTGTTGGGTGTGGTGCCGTACTCGGTGATGCGTCCGGTGATTGCCAGCAGTACCAGCACGTCGATGGCCAACGCGCTGAGCACGAGGGCGAGCTGCAGCTTGTCGAACAGGCCGGACGGGGCCAGCGGATCGCGGGCTGAGATTGAGTAGAGCAGCAAGCCCAGTACCACGGCCAGCAGGAGGTCGAACAGGATCAGCGCTTCCCGCTCGACATCGATGCCGACGCTGGTCCAGCCGAGGGTGACGAGGAACGCCAGCATCATGACGGTGAACAGCGGGGTGAACAGTCTCGCGAGTACCGGGGCTATGTTCTCGATAACGCTCTGCTTGGCCTCGACGAGCCACCCGGCGACCACTACCGCTGCCACACCACCGCAGGGAAGAACCCACTGCGTGATGAACTCCTCCGGGACGATTCCGATGGCTTTGAAGGTTCCGAAAATGAACGCGATCAGCCCACCGCCGCCGGAGCCGATGAGCGAGAGGTAGATGAACCATTCGCCGGTGAAGCGGATGAAGTCCATTCGTCGGCGCGCGGAGCGCAGATCGTCGGCCACGTAGGCTAAACCGACCACGAACCACAGGGCGATCGGGAGATGGATGCTGGTCAGGACCACCGACTGGGAGTCCTCCGCGAGCGGGTAGACATTGGCCGCCACGGCGCCGAGCCCGAACAACGCCGCCAGTACCGCGATCAGCACTGGCCTGGCCTGACGGCGCCAGGCCAGGAAGGCGGCTAGCCAGGGCAGCGCGAACAGGCCGACGTTGGGCCCGTAGAACGCGGCATCCTCGTGGATGTTCATCCCGAACAGCGCCGGCGCCTTGACCGATGCTGCCGCGCCCGCCGCGCAGATGACGATCGCGAGCAGGTCACGCCGCGGCCGGGTGTCCGCCACCGGGCTATCGGTCTCGCCAGTCAGAACCAGTTGCTTCCACAGCCGTTCGGAATGCTCACGGGCGAACTCGCGGGAGAGGTCATCCAGGCCACCCATGCGTTTGACCGCGACCAGGAACGCCTCGTCGGCGCGTAGCCCAACGGCGATGAGCTCATCGACGGAATCCCGGAGATGGTCTTCGAGCTCTTCCGCGTCGGAGCGCCGTAACTCTGGGCGACGCTGCACGTAGTGACGCCACTGAGCGAACTGGTGCTCCAGTTCGCTCTGACCGTCTGGTGCTGTCATGCCTGGCCCTCCAGCGGGCTCGCTATCGTCGTCAAATCACCGGCGGCGAGCCAGACCTTCTTAAGCGCATCCACCACCGTGTCCCACTGGCGGCGTTGCTCGGCAAGCTCAGCCAAGCCACTGCTGGTGATGCGGTAGTACTTGCGCCGCCGCTCCCCGGTAACCGACTGCCAGCTCGACTCCACATAGCCGAGGCGTTCAAGCCGATGCAGCAACGGGTAAAGCAGCCCCTCGGTCCAGTCCAGCTCTCCACCGGACAACTCGTTGATCCGCCTGAGGATGGCGTAGCCGTAGCTTTCCCCCTCGGCCAGGATGCCCAGCACCATCGGTGACGCCGAGGCGGCCACGAGATCTTTGGTGACCCTCACCAAACCACCTCCCACGCCTAGTGCCTAGATCTATAATGCATTGTAGCTCTAGGTATCATTCGGGCCAATGTCCGGATCGTCGGCAAGGCACACTCGCGACATCGGCTGACCGGAATGTGCCGTAAGGCGGACCCGCCCCACGCCGGCGAGACCACACAGCCCCGTCGACGGCCCGCTTCTGCGGGAACGACGCCCCTGCCGCGCTCAAGCAGGTCGCGCCAGGGCACTTGTCGGTATCCGTGCAGGAAAGGCACGATCATCCACGCCGTCGCGGCGGAGCTGTTTCCACCCGAGATCAAAAACCGTGGCACCCAGGATGTGCTCATGGTCGTCTGCGACGGGCTCAAAGGCCTGCCCGACGCGGTCACCACGGTCTGGGACAAGGCGATCGTGCAGACCTGTGTGGTGCATCTATTGACTGAACTAGTGGGGTGTTTTTGCAGTTCAGGGTGGGTGGCGCTACGGTCCTGCGCCATGATCGTGTCCGAGGGACAGCCGAGGGATCTGGCGGGGTTGGTCGTGCCGTCGGCGGGCTCGTTGATGGAGACCGGCGATGTGTGGGAGCCGTGGCGGCTGCTTGATCCGCATGGTGCGGTGTTGGTGCCGGTTGCGGAGTGCCTGAAGGATCTGCGGGCGTGTGGGCGGGCGGTGAGCACGCAGCGGTCGTATGCGATGGCTTTGCTGCGGTGGTTCCGGTTCTTATGGGCGGTGGGGGTGTCCTGGGATCAAGCGACCCAGGTTGAGGCCCGCGATTTCTGTTGCTGGATCCAGTTCGTCGATAAACCGGGGGGGCGCACGAGCATCGGCCCGGTCGGTCGGCGGATGCTGTCGTGGCGGAATCCGTTGTGGTGCAAGGGGATCAGTTCGGCGAAGTCGGCGGCGACTGCTCTCCCAACTCGAAGCGCTCTGCCCCGGGTACCCGTGGCGCACTGTTGAAGCGGTCCGCGCGGACAGCGGGAAAGTACTGATCAGCCGCACCTGATCGATGGGCTGGACCGGGTTACCCGCGCGTTGGGCGGGTTGACCCGGGCGTGGCGGTTCGACCGGATGGCCACCGTCATCAACCCCGAGTCCGGTCGGGTGCAGGCCTCGTTCTCGGCCGTGGCCAAGCACTATGGCGTCGCGGTGCGGGCATGCCCACCGCAGCGAGGTAATCGCAAGGGCGTCGTGGAGAAAGCCAATCATGTTGCGGCGCAACGGTTCTGGCGCACTTTGCCTGACGATGTCACGCCCGAGCAGACCCAGCAGCGGCTCGACGACTGGTGCTCCATCCGGGGTGATACCCGGCTGCGCGCCACCGCGGATGGCAAAGCCAGTGTGGCCACCGTCGCCGCGGCCGAGCCGCTGCGCGCCCCGCCCGCGGACCCGTTCCCGGCCACCCTGGTGGTCACCAGGGTCGTCTCGGCGCAGGCGCTGGTGTCCTTCCGCGGCAACCGCTACAGCGTCGCCCCCGAACTCGCCGGCGCCACCGTCACCGTCTCCCACCGGCTCGGTGCCGGCCACGTGGATGTCGCCACCGAGTCCGGGACGGTGATCGCCCGCCACACCTTGGCGCCCGAGGGCGCCGGCGTTATGGTCCGCGACCACGGCCACGTCCTAGCGCTCGAGAAAGCCGCCCTGGCCGCCACCACCGCCCACGGCCACGTCCTAGCGCTCGAGAAAGCCGCCCTGGCCGCCACCACCACCACGCGGCCGCACCGCAGCAAGCAGCGCATCCCACCCGGACCGGACGCACGAGCAGCCGCCGACGCCCTGCGCGCCCAGCGCACCGGCCAAGCGCCGACCAGCGGCGTGGACGCCAGTGGTGAGGTCGTGATCGATCTCGCCCGCTACTGCGCCTGCCGAAAATCTCATCCGTGCAGGTCAGACAGTATGTTGATATTCGTGGAGGATTCCTGGCAGGCGGTCGTGTCGGCGTATCTTGAGGTCGGCTATCCGATCGGAGTCGGTGATCGGTTGAGGGGCGGCGCGTAGCGGTGCTGCCTGGTTCATGGCCTGGTGGAGCCGGTGCGCATTGTAGTGCTGTTCGAAATCGTGGAGCGCGTGGTGGAGATGGCGCTTGTTCCAGATGAGAGTCCGGTCGAGGAGTTCACGGCGAAGTGTCGGTACTCACCTCTCTGTGATCGAATTCATCCTCGGTATCTGGCCTCTAGGACATCCGGCGGGAGACTGCAAGCCCGATGACCTGGGCGGACCAGATTTCCGGCAGGCGCACCGTTGTAACGATCGGGATCATGGTCGATTTGCCCACCACAAGTATCGGTGGGAGAGGCCCGGATGGGTGCCGGGCCTCTTGAGTTGGGTGGTTGTCGGGTGTTCGGGTTTTAGGTTGTTAGTGGGTGGGGTTCGCCGGTGAGTGCGGCGAGTGCGCTGGCGATTTCGTGGACGGCAGCCCTTTCGGCGATGCCCAGATCCTCGACCGTACCGTTGTAATGATCGGGATCATGGTCGATTGCCCACCGCAAGCATCGGCGCGAGAGGCCCGGATGGGTGCCGGGCCTCTGGCGTTGGGTGTTTGTCGGGTATTCGGGTTTTAGGTTGTTAGTGGGTGGGGTTCGCCGGTGAGTGCGGTGAGTGCGCTGGCGATTTCGTGGATGCTGGCTCGGGTGTAGGTGGTGGTTGCGGAGTCGCCGTTGTTGTTGGTGTGGCCGGCGAAGGCCCGGGCCACGGCGTAGCCAAAGTTACGTTCGACCCAGGTCAGCGTGGTGTGGCGAAGCCAGTGGATGCTGATCTGCTGGGTGGCGACCCAGGGGAGATGGTTGCCGAGTCGGGTAAAGAGGTGGTCGTAGCGTCGGGTGGTGATGGGGTCTCCGTTGGTGTAGCGGAGGAGTTGTCCGCCTGATGCGGCTGCGCCGCGTTGTTCGGTGTGGTCGCGGAGGTGGGTCATGAGGGTGGGGGAGACGGGCTGCCAGCGGACGGTGCCTCCTTTTTCGTGGAGCAGGATCAGGCATTGGTCGGGGTCGAGGTCTCGGGGTGTGAGGGCGAGTGCTCCTCCCCGGCGGCAGGCTGTTTCGGTGTGTAGCCGGAGGATGAGGGTGTCCAGTACGGGGTCGTTGCCGGTGGTGGCGGCGACGTGGTTGATTTCCTCCAGCCGGGAGTCCGGCAGGCCACGGCGTGTGCTGGGCAGGCGGCGTGGTTTGGGTGCTTTCTTCGCGGGGTTGTCGGCCTCGCTGATCACACCGTCGTCGACGGCGTGGTTGTAGAGGCAGCGCAAGGCGGCGATGAGGTGTTCGGCGGCGCCGCGTCCGCCGCGGGCGTTGCGGCGGACGACCACCTGGCTGCGGATCTTCTCGGCGAGCTGCTTGATCTCCAGCGGTGTCGGTTCGTTCAGTCGCCGGTCGCCCCATTCGGTCGCTACGCGTTTCCAGTAGGTGCCGTACACGCGCCGGGTTCCGGTGCTGACGGCGTCGGAGACCTGGGGGATGTACTCGGTGAAGGTCGGAGCGGGTGGTCGCGTGGAGGGGGTGGTGACGAGGTCGTCCGGGCAGACGCCGAGGCGGGCGAGTAGTACCCGGGCCGCTTCGATTTCCTCGGGGCCGGCTCCAGGTGTGATCTTGTTCTCGGTCATGCCGGCTCACCGCCCCACACCATGGCGTGGCGCTTCTCCAGGGCTTGGTCCACCGCTGTGAGCGGATCGACCAGCACCATGTCCCGGCGCGGGTCGGCGACCAGCAGCACCGTGTCGCCGATGCGGATGCCGCACGCCGCTCTGGCTGTGGCCGGGATCTTGATCCGCCGTGTGTTGGGCAGCGGGTGGATGCCGCCCGGGTCGGGCTGCAGGACCACGGCACCGGAGGTGACCCGGATGGTCAGGTTCTGACCAGGGGGCCACTGCAGGGCATGCAGGACAGACGCGGCCGGGACTCGGCCGGAGGCATCGACCCGAGTCATTCCGTAGGTCACGTGGAGCTCGCGGCGTTCAGCGATGACCGGCAGGGGGAGCCTCCGGCGCTCACCGCTGCCCACTTCGACGGGAGAGCCTGTGCCGGTGGCCTCGGGTGGCACCAGGCCCGTGACGATCCGCTCAGGCATGGCCACCACCCCGGTGACCAGCACAGACCAGACGAGAACGCACCTGCGAACACCAAAATCCGCGACGGCGACAACGCCGACGCGAAACGGTGTTCAAGCGCTTGCTGCGATGGGGAAATCTCACCAGTTTTTGTGTCCGAGGGGGGACTTGAACCCCCACGCCCATTAATAGGGCACTAGCACCTCAAGCTAGCGCGTCTGCCATTCCGCCACTCGGACATCTTCGGTCCGGCCCTTCTTCCTTTGGGCCGTCCCGCTGTGTTGTGTAGATAGATTAGCTCATGGTCAAACACGCTCAAACGGCACCCCCCTCATTGGTGGTCGGGTGATAGAAATGCCTGGTGAGCGCACATAACGAGGGTATCTCCGGCACTGATCACGACGCTGGGTTGCTGCGGGCCGAGGACGAGGTCGTCGGCTTGGCCAGCGACCTGATCCGCATCGACACCACCAACACGGGCGACCCCGAGACGCTCGTGGGGGAGCGGGCCGCCGCCGAGTTTGTGGCCGCCAAGCTCAGCGAGGTCGGCTACGAGGTCACTTACGTCGAGTCCGGGGATCATCCCGGGCGGGGCAACGTCGTCGCCCGGTTGCCAGGGGCTGACTCGACGCGGGGTGGGCTGCTGGTGCATGGGCACCTCGACGTCGTGCCCGCGGATCCTGCCGAATGGTCCGTTCATCCCTTCTCCGGGGCCGTGCAGGACGGCTACGTGTGGGGTCGGGGCGCCGTCGACATGAAGGACATGCTGGCCATGAGCCTCGCCGTCGCGCGGCGGCTCAAGCGCGATGACATCACTCCGCCGCGGGATGTCGTCTTCGCTTTCTTGGCCGATGAGGAGGCTGGCGGCTTCCACGGGGCGCAGTGGCTGGCCGATCATCGGCCGGAGTTGTTCGAGGGCTGCACTGAGGCGATCAGCGAGGTCGGCGGCTTCTCGGTGACGCTCAAGGACGGCGTGCGCGCCTATCTGATCCAGTCTGCCGAGAAGGGTATCCGCTGGTTGAAGCTGCGGGTGCGGGCTCGTGCCGGACACGGCTCGATGGTGCACGACGACAACGCTGTGACCAGGCTCTCCGAGGCTGTGGCCAAGCTTGGCAACCACCGCTTCCCCCTGCTGTTGACTGACTCGGTACGCGAGTTCCTCGATGGCGTGACCGAGATCACCGGTTGGGACTTCCCGGAGAATGACATCGAGGGCGCTGTGGCCAAGCTTGGGAACCTGTCGCGGATTGTCGGCGCCACGCTGCGCGACACCGCGAACCCGACGATGCTCACCGCCGGGTACAAGCACAACGTGATCCCGTCGGTTGCCGAGGCCGCCGTGGACTGCCGGATCCTGCCCGGTCGGGAGGAGGCCTTCGACCGTGAGCTGGCCGAGCTCCTCGGGCCGGACGTGGAGCGGGAGTGGGTCGGGTTGCCGCCGGTGGAGACCAAGTTCGAGGGGCGCATCGTCGATGCTATGACTGCTGCGCTGATCGCCGAAGATCCGGGTGCGAAGGCGCTGCCCTACATGATGTCCGGTGGGACCGACGCGAAGTCGTTCAGCCGGCTGGGCATGAACTGCTACGGCTTCGCGCCGTTGAAGCTGCCCGCGGACCTCGACTTCGCCGCCTTGTTCCACGGCGTTGACGAGCGGGTGCCGGTGGAGTCGCTGAAGTTCGGGACCCGCGTGCTCGACCGGTTCATCCGCAACAGCTGATTGTCGGTGCCGTCTGGTTTCATCTACCCGAGTTGATCATGATCAATCGGGGAGGTGCGGCGTGGACGTGGCGCGCTTGATCGAGGTCTACCTGGAACACCTGCAGGCCAGGAAGCTCGCGGCGAACTCGCTGCGCGCTTATCGCCGCGACCTGGAGTCGGTCGCCGGTGAGCTGGTCGAGCTCACCGGCACCGGCGCCGACCGGTTGGCCGTGGACCGGGTTACCGCTTCGGTGCTGCGGTCGGCGTTCGCGCGGTTCGCCGCCTCGCGGTCGGCTTCGTCGGTGACCCGCGCCTGGTCGACCTGGAACGGTTTTTTCGGGTTCCTCGTGGTCGAGGGCGCGGTGTCCGGCAACCCGATGCAGGTGGTGCCGAAGCCGCGCAACGCCCCTTCGACGCCGAAGCCGTTGCAGGGCGAGGACACGCCTGAGCGGCTGCTGCGCACGGTGGCCGCCGGCGCGCGTCGTGCACGGAATCCGTGGCCGGAGCGCGACCTGGCCGCACTCGCCACGTTGTTGTGCACCGGGGTGCGGTCGGCCGAGCTGTTGGAACTCACCATCGCGTCGTTGGCGGGCCGGCCTGGAGACCGGCGGCTGCATGTGCACGGCAAAGGTGGCAAGAACCGGTCCATCCCGATCGAGGACACCCTGGACTCGTTGATCCAGAGCTACCTGCAGTCGCGGCGGGCGCGGTTCGGTCAGCGGCTGCCCGGTGGCGAGCCGTTGTTCGTCGATCACCACGGCGATGCGCTGCGGCGGGGCGGCCTGCAGTACCTCGTGCGGCAGTCTTTGCGGGCTGCGGGCGTTTCCGATCGGGTGCAGCCAGGTGCGATGGTGCACGCCTTGCGGCACACCTTCGCGACGCGGCTTGCTGAGGACGGGGCGAGTGCCGCCGAGATCGCCAAGCTGCTCGGGCACTCATCGATCAATTCGAGCCAGACCTACATCGACGTGACCGCGCGCGAACAGCGGTTGTCGGTGCGCGCGAACCGGACGTTGCAGGTCCTCGGGGAGCTCTCCGGCGGTTAGTGCCCTGATCGGGAACTGCCCCGGAGCGATAACCCCAGCAGTGGTGGGTGGGTCTACGGGAGAAACCCGCTTCAGCCCCACGTGTCGGCGGCTGCCAGGCCGATTACCGCACCTGTGGGGTCGGCTACCACGGCCGTGGTGCCCAGCGAGGGATGATTGCTTCGGTCGATGGTCTTGCCGCCCAGCTTCGGCGCGCGGGCGCTGATCGCGTCGACGTCCTCGACCGCGAAGTAGCACAGCCAACCCCAGCCGGCCGGTCGGCACCTCGTGCGGCCTGCCAGCGGTCGCTCGCCGACGAGGTACTGGTCGGCGAGCACCGACCAGCCCAGGATGCCGGCCCAGAACGCGTCAGCGCGCTCCAGCGCTTGCGTGCTCAGCTCGACCCAGCAGGGCTCGCCTAGGCGCGGGCTCGGCGCCCAGGGGCCATGCTGGGCCCGCCCCTTGACGACCAACGCGACCGCGTCGTCGGGACCGGTCAGCGAGGCGTCCTGGGTCGTTCCGGCGAACATCGGCCGCCAGCCGGGTCGTTCGCCGCCGCGGGGATTGCGCATCGCGGCGCAGCGCCGGTTACCCACCCAGCAGTCGAAGCCGACGCCGGTCGGTACCGGGGTCCAGTCCAGCAGGGCCCGGTAGAAGACTGCCGAAGCTATCGGGTCCTGGCTGATCAGGTCGGCGCGGCGCAGGCCGCGGACTATGGGACGTGCGGGCACCGTCGATTCCTCGCCACCGCTGGGGACCAACCCATCCTGGTCATCCTGACCGGCGGGCACAATGCTCCGTTCGTTCTCACCGCAGCCGTTCGAGCTCCTCGGCCACGGCGACGACCTGGGTGGCGAGCTTGCGCAGTTCGGCCTGGTCGGCGGCGTCGTCGACGGCGGTGACCACGTCCTCGGCCGCGCAGCGCAGTTGGAACAGCCGGTCCTGCAGGTCTGCCAGTTCGGCCGCTGAGAGCACCACCGCGTCCTCTGGGAGGCCACCGCGCTGGACCGAGGTGCGGCGTTCGTAGGCGCGTTGGCGGCACGACTGCGCGCAATACAGGCGGGGACGTCCCTGCCGGCCCGCTTCCGGAACGCGACGTCCGCACCAGGCGCAGTGCCGGGTTTGGCGTTGGCGGCGGGGCGGTGGGACGGAGGTTTCCACGATCGATCACGTTAGCCAAGGGCCCCGCCTGCGCGGTGAAGGCACGCCGATCAGGCAGAGTTGCTCGCGTGACGCATCCTTTCCTCCTCGGCCCCCGGCCCCGCGCGTTCGCCCACCGCGGTTGGCACCTGGGGGAACTGCACGATCTGGAGAACTCGCTGGCCGCGTTCCGCCGCGCCGCTGACGAGGGCTACCGCTACATCGAGACCGATGTCCACGCGACCGCCGACGGGGTCGTGGTGATGAACCACGACGCGACGCTGGACCGCACCACGGACGGTCGTGGCGCCATCGAGCGGTTGCCCTGGTCCGTGGTCGGATCGGCGTTGATCGGCGGTCGGGAACCCGTGTGCAGCCTGGACGCCGCGCTGGAGGACCTGCCGGAGACGTACTTCAACATCGACATCAAGGCGGACTCGGCGATGGGACCCGTGCTGCGGACGCTGCGCGCGCACAACGCCTGGGACCGGGTGTGCCTGGCGTCGTTCGCCGAGCACCGGTTGGCCGGGCTGCGCCGGGCCGTCGGGCCGCGGCTGATGACCTCGACAGGGCGCCGGTCGGCCGGGTTTCTGTGGCTGGGCTCGCGGTGGGGCGGCTGGCCGCTGCGGTCGTCGGTCGCCGGTGGTGCGGCCCAGGTTCCGCGTGAATTCGGGCCGCTGCGCTTGATCGACTCCCGCTTCGTGCGCCAGGCTCATCGCTGGGGGATCGAGGTCCATGTGTGGACCGTCGACGACGCCGCGGAGATGCGGGAACTGCTGGATCTCGGCGTGGACGGGCTGGTCACCGATCGGCCGGACGTGTTGCAGGAGGTGTTGCGAGAGCGGTCCGGCGAGCCGCAGGCGGAAGTCGGTGGATGAGCAGAACTACGCATTGTCCCCGCACGGACCTCCACCGCATTCCTTGAGCCAGTAAGGTCCGGTTACCCCCATCGAGTGATCTTGGCCGGAGGACCGAACGGATGAGCGTGATGGACAGCGACCTGGCGCCCGACGCCGCGCGGAGGCGGCGCCGGGAACAGCGGGGTTGGTGTTGGTACGACTGGGCCAACTCGGTGTTCCCGACATCGGTGACAACGGTCTTCCTCTCGCTCTACCTGACCTCGGTGGCGACGGAGGCCGCCAAGGCCGACGTGGCGCGCAACGGCCCGAACGCTTGTCCCCAGGACAACGCGCTGGTGCAGTGCGACATCTCGGCGTTCGGCCTGGTGTTCCCGGCCGGCTCACTGTGGGGCTACCTGCTGTCGGTGGCCACGGTCGTGCAGGTGGTCGTGCTGCCGATCACCGGTGCGATCGCGGACCGCACCCAGAGCAAGCGGCTGATGCTGGCGATCTTCGCCTTCGGCGGAGCTGCGATGACGGCGCTGCTGGCGCTGGTCGGTGGGCAGAACTGGCAGCTCGGCGTGGTGCTGTTCATCATCGCCAATATCTGCTTCGGCGCGTCGGTGGTGGTCTACTACTCGTTCCTGCCGGAGATCGCCGACGTCGACGAGCGGGACGACGTCTCGACCCGCGGCTGGGCCATCGGCTACCTGGGTAGCGGCGCCGCGCTGGCCATGCACCTGGTGATCTACCTCGGCCACGACTCGGTCGGCCTGAGCACGGAAGCCGCAGTGCGGCTGATCTTCTTGTCCTCGGGCGTCTGGTGGGCGGTGTTCACGCTGCTGCCGCTGGCGGCCCTGCGGCAGCACCGGAACCCGGAGACGACCGAGCGCGGCGCGTCCGCCGTCACCGCCGGCTTCAAGCAGTTGGTCACGACGTTCCGGGAGGCGAAGCACTTCCCGCTGACGCTGGCGTTCCTCGGCGCGTACTGGATCTACACCGACGGCATCTCCACGGTCACGCAGGTTTCGGCGCAGTACGGCAGCCTGGAGCTCAAGCTGCCGCAGGACTCGTTGATCATCACGTTGCTGATCGTGCAGTTCATCGCCTTCGTCGGCGGGATGCTGCATGGGGTGGTGGCGCGGCGCATCGGCGCTAAGAAGACGATCCTGATCAGCCTCGCCACCTGGCTGGTGGTGCTCGTCGCCGCGTACTTCGTGCAGGCCGGGCAGGACATGCAGTTCTACGGCCTGGCGGTTGGCATCGGTCTGGTGCTCGGCGGCACCAACGCGCTGTCGCGGTCGCTGTTCAGCCAGATGGTGCCGCCCGGCCGGGAGGCCGAGTACTTCTCGTTGTACGAGGTGGGGGAGCGGTCCACCTCGTGGCTGGGCCCGCTGGTGTTCGCCGGGGTCGGGCAGGCGACGGGGTCGTTCCGGCTGGCCATCATCTCGTTGGTGGTGTTCTTCGCGGTTGGGTTGGTGCTGGTCTCGCTGGTGCCGGTGCGGCGGGCGATCGAGGCGGTCGGCAACCCCGCGCCGAAGGTTCTCTGAGTCGATCTGCGGCGACGCTGCGTGCGCGGCGCGTGACGATCTGCGCCCGCCTCGCCAAGGCAGCCGCGTTGCTCCATGCTGGTGACAGGCGCTGCCGGGGTTGTCCGCGTGATCGGAATATGCCGGTACGCAGCGTTGTGACAAGAGGGAACCAAATGACGCTACATTCAGTTACCGATTTTCGTCCTGTCGCACCCGATCGTGTCGTGATCTATGTCCCACTATCGCTACATTCCAGGGACCTGGCTTGGCCATAGTGACTCAACATCTGGCACTATCACCCGTTCGAACGCACCTATAGATTGCAAGTGGGATAACGCGTCACGAACGCAGACCGACTGCATCTCTAGGGAGACAAGCTGTCGTTGACGGGTGAACAACGTCACCGACGGCAACCAGAACCACCACACCGGGAACACACGGCGGACCCCCCGTCGTTGCACACGGTGAGCACAACCGCCCGGGCTCGGTCCCGGGCCGAAGTGAAAGGAACCGTCATGGCCGACCGCGTTCTGCGTGGCAGCCGGCTCGGAGCGGTGAGCTACGAGACCGACCGTAACCACGACCTCGCACCGCGCCGGACGGTGCGCTACGCCTGCCCCAAGAGTCACGAGTTCGAGGTGCCGTTCTCCGACGACGCCGAAGTGCCGCCGACCTGGGAATGCCGCTTGCACGGCGCCGAGTCGAAGATCATCGACGGCAGCGAGCCGGAGCAGAAAAAGGCCAAGCCGCCGCGCACCCACTGGGACATGCTGCTGGAGCGGCGCACCATCCCGGAACTCGAGGAGTTGCTCAACGAGCGCCTCGACCTGCTTCGGGAGCGGCGCGGGCAGTCCGTCTGAGCAAGAGCATTCGGCGAAGGGCCTGGGACGCTGAGTCCCTGGCGCTTCGCCGTGTTCAGCGCTTCAAGCCGCGCAGGAGGTTCGCCGCTTGGTTGCCCCGGCGGCGCAGGCCCCACTTCGTCACGCGGACCAGGGCCTCGCGCACGACCTCGGCGTCCATCTTCGAGCAGCCGATCTCGCGTTCGACGAACGTGATCGGCACCTCGGCGACCGCGAACCCGGCCTCCACCGCGCGCCACGCCAGGTCCACCTGGAAGCAGTAACCCTGCGAAGCGACGTTGTGCAACTGCAGCGTCTCCAGGACCTCCCGCCGGTACACGCGGTAACCGGACGTGATGTCGTTGATCGACACGCCGAGCGCCAGCTTGGAGTACACGTTGGCGCCGCGGGACAGCAGCTCCCGGTACCAGGGCCAGTTCACCGTCCGCCCGCCGGGCACGTAGCGCGACCCCAGCACGACGTCGGCGCCGGTGCCATCCGGGCCGAGCATGCCGATCAACCGGGGCAGGTCCTCGGGGGAGTGCGAGCCGTCGGCGTCCATCTCGATGATCGCGTCGTAGTGCCGCGCCAGGGCCCAGTCGAAACCCGCCACGTACGCCGCGCCGAGCCCGGCCTTCTCGGTCCGGTGCATCACGTGCACCCGCTCGTCGTCGGCGGCGAGTTCGTCGGCGACGTCACCGGTGCCGTCTGGGCTGCCGTCGTCGACGACCAGCACGTGCGCCGTGGGTAGAGCGGTCAGCAGCCGTCGCACGATCGGTTCCAGGTTGTCCCGCTCGTTGTAGGTGGGGACCACCACCAGCGCCGAGTCGGCACCGGCTCCTGGGGATTGCCGGTTCGCCATCCATGTCCTCCTAGCCGGTCCGATCGGCCGGCTGCGCATTCGTTATGTTCGGGTTCAGGCGTCCGCTTCGCGCCGGGGCCGCCACCAGGACAGCACCACCGCGCCGACGCCCAGCACGACCAGTGTCCACATCGGAACACTTCCCAGCTCGGTGGCGAGCGTCTGCGTCGAGCGCAGCGGCACGTCGGCGACGATGTTCTGCGCGGTGAACAGGTCGGTCTGCTGGGTCACGGTGCCATCCGGTTGGACGACTGCGCTGACCCCGCTGGTGGCCGCCACCAGGACCGCCCGTCCGTGCTCCACGGCGCGCAGCCGCGACATCGCCAGCTGCTGGTAGCTCATCTCGGAGTGGCCGTACCAGGCGTTGTTGGTCGGCACCGCGAGCAGCGTCGCGCCCTGCTGGGCGGCGCCGGTGAAAACGTCGTCGTAGGCGACGTCGTAGCAGATCCCGACGCCCAGGCGGGCGGTTCCGACGTCGAGGATGCCGGGCTCGTCGCCGGGCACCATGTCCTGGCGGAAGCGATCCACGAACGGGCTGACCAGTCGAGCCACCGGCCGCATCGGGATCGTCTCGGCGAAGGGGACCAGGTGTTGCTTGATGTAGCGGTCGCCCGCGCCCGATGCCGGATCCCACCGGACGATCTGGTTGTGCAGCTGGCCGTCGGCGTCCTCGCCGAGGCCGCCGACCACCAGCGGGACGCCGAGCGTGGCGGCGATGCCGGACAGGTCCGGGTCGGTCCGGCTGGGGCCCCAGCTGCCGACCTGCTCGGGTAGCACGACGAAGTCTGGTTGCGGCACCCGGCCCGCCTTCACGTCGTCGGCGAGCTGCTGCGCGGCGGCGATGTGGTTGGCGTGCAGCACGTCGTCCTCGTAGAGCAGGCCCAGCCCCAGGTTGGGCGCATTGCCCTGCACGATCGCGACCCGGGCGGTGCCGGCGTTGGGATCGGTGCCGATGAAGGGCAGCATGGCCAGGCCGGCCACCAGTGGCAGGAGGACCGCGGCCATTGGGGCGGCCCAGCGGCGCGGGGTGCGTGCGCGGCGGGTCAGTTCGGCCAGGCCGCCGCCGACCGCCGCGACGGAGAAAGACACCAGGGCGGTGCCGCCGAGCGCGGCCAGCGGCAGGAACAGGCCCGTGTCCTGGGTGAACGCCAGCCTGCCCCACGGGAATCCGCCGAAGGGTACGGCGGAGCGCAGCGCCTCGGCGGCGACGAACACCGCCGCCATCCACACCGGGGCACCGTGCAGTCGGCTGACGCGCGCCATCCCGGCGCCGCCGAGCGCGACGAACAGCGCTTGGACGGCGGCCACCCCCAGCCACGGCCACGGACCGAAGTCGGCCCCCAGGAAGTCCTGCAGCCAGCCCAGCAGCGGCAGCAGGTACGCGAAACCGAACAGCAGGCCGTAGCCGAACCCAGCGCGGGCCTTGCGGCCGCGCAGCACCGCCACGAACACCGCGAACGCGATCGGGGCGATCCACCACAGGTCGCGCGGGGGAGATCCGGCGTAGAGCGCGAACCCGGCGGCGACGACCGCGAGCATGCGCAGCCAGACCGCGCCGAACGATCGACCTCTGGTCTTGCTGCGGCCCTGCCGCTCAGCGCGCTGCAGACGAGCCGTGGGGACAACCACCCGATCAACCTTCTCGGTGCCGCGGTCCCGGACCGGCCAGGACGGAAACGTTCTGTCGTGTTCGTGTTCGTGCGCGGGCAGCCCGGCGCGCACTCAAACAAATGTACGCCGGATGGTCGAGTCGGGTCGGCAGTGGGCAAATCCGAACAAACGCCCGAAGCGGACGCGGCGGAGCTGCTATCGACGATCTCGGTGGTAGGTGTTGGCGCGGCCGTCGGTTTCGAGTTCTAACCGCAGGGTGGCCTTGGCAACGCGTTCCGAGGCCGTCATCGGCAGCGGTTCCCCGGAAGGTCCAGTAGCGCGGGACTTCGAAAGTAGGCGAGCTGGATGGCGCAGAAATCCGCCAGCTCACGTGGACCGCACGGTTCGTCGCAGCGAGCACCACCGCGTGGACCTCCTCGCCGCGCAACTCGTCCGGTTCCGGCAGGACCGCGGCCACCTCGACCGGGGTGTAGGTGCAGACGCGCTCGATCTCGGCTGCGGCGATGTTTTCGCCGCTGCGGCGGATCATGTCTTTGGTGCGTCCCGAGTAGTAGACGCGGCCGTCGTCGTCCATCCGGGCCGGGTCGCCGGTGCGGAACCGGCCTTCGCGGAAGGCGCGTTTGGTGGCCTCCGGACCGCGGAAGTAGCCGTGCATCAGGCTGGCGTCGCGGATGGGCAGTTCGCCGAGCTCGCCGCGCGGCACTGGCGCGCCGGCGTCGTCGACGATCACGACTTCGCGCCCCGGCGGCGCCCAGCCGAGGCAGCCGGTCCTAACCGCGGCGTCGTGGTCTTGCGAGGTCATCCTGATGGTCGCTACCGGTCTCGGTCATGCCGAAGGCCTCGAACCACGGGACGCCCCAGCGTTGTTCGAGCGCAGCGTGCAGGTTCGGCGGGATCGCCGACGCGCTGATGGAACGAACCCGATGTTGCCGGTCGCGCGGCGACGGTTCCTGGTCGAGCAGCGACTTCGGCATCGGGCGTAGGCAGTAGAACCAGATGCCGCGGTGCTCGCGGACCTTGGCCCAGAACGTGGCAGGATGGAAGCGGTCCAGCATCACGAGCCGCGCCCCGGCGGCGAGGCCGCGTGCGACGTTCCACTGCGGATCGATGTAGTGGAATAGTTGAGCGGTCAGGATCATGTCCCGGTCGTCGACGTTCGGGAAGCCGTTGACGAGTCCGTGCGCAAGCGTCGTCGAGTAGCGGTGGGGGAGTGCGCAGCCCTTGGGGGTGCCGGTGGTGCCGGAGGTGTATTGGACGTTCGCGAGCGCGTCCGGAGTCGGCGGAGTGCACTGGGGTGCTTCGGCGGTCGGGAGGTCGATGGTGTTCGCGCTGCTGGCGTTCGCCCCCTCGACCAGGCGGTCGCTGATCCGCACCCCGGCCGTCGCGGCCGTGGCGTGACAGCCGGGGCGATCCGCCAACGGCGGAAATCGCGCACCGCAGGCAGAAGCCGGCGCGGCGCACCGGTCGACCGGCCCACCCGAGGTTGACCGGTGCGCCATGCTGGTCGTTGCTGGGGACAATCGGTGTGGAGGTGGGAAGTGCCTGCTGGGCTGGAAGAAGTCGGTCGCGGGGATCACCCGGTCATCGCTTTGCACGGTTGGTTCGGTTCCGGGGCCGCTTGGCGGCCGTTGCAGCCGTACCTGGACGGCGCTCGTTTCCGGTACGTCTTCCCGGACTACCGTGGATACGGCTCGAGGATCTCCGAACCCGGCTCGCACACCCTCGAAGAAGCCGCCGGGGACGTGCTCGCCCTCGCCGACGAACTCGGCTTCGACCGGTTCTCGCTGGTCGGTCATTCGATGGGCGGTGCGGTGATGCAACGCGTACTGGCGGACGCGCCCGAGCGGGTTCGGGCTCTGGTGGGGGTTTCGCCGGTGCCGGCCAGCGGCGGGGAGTTCGACGAAGACGGCTGGGCGCTGTTCTCCGGTGCCGTCACCGAAGCCGGGAACCGCCGGGCCATCGTCGACTTCACGACCGGCAACCGGCTGACCGGGGTGTGGCTGGACGCGGTGGTGCGCCACTCGCTGGACACCTCCGATCCGCAGGCCTTCGGCGACTACCTGGTGGCGTGGGGCAAGGCCGACTTCCACAGCGAGATCCAGGGCAGCGAGGTGTCGGTCAAGGTCATCGTCGGCGAGCACGATCCGGCCCTCGGCGAGTCGAGGATGCGCGCGACGTTCGAGCAGTGGTACCCGAATTGCGAGATCGAGGTGTTGGGAAACGCGGGCCACTACGCGATCGACGAAACCCCGCTCGCCCTCGCCACCAGCATCGAGATCTTCCTGGCGGGGGTCCAGTAGTCGCGTGCGCGGATGCATCCGGGTCGATATCCTCCTGCGGACACGTGTACCCTCCCCGCCGCAATGTTGGCTGCTGGGCTCATCGGAGTGGGTGGCCCCGTGGCCTACGGCGCCCTCGCCGACGGGACGTCGGCCGAGCGGGCGGTCGGCGCGGCGTACCTGGAGACCAGCCTGCTCTTCGGCACCGCGATGCCCGGTGGTGGGGAGCCGGTGTCCGACGAGCAGTTCCACGCTTTCGTCGACGAGGTCGTCACGCCGCAGTTCCCGGCCGGGCTGACGGTGCAGGACGGGTACGGGCAGTACCGGGACTCGCACGGCGTGATCGAGCGCGAACGCTCCTTCGAGCTGACCCTGCTCTACCCGGCCGGTGAGCACAACGTCAACGACCCGAAGATCGAGCAGATCCGCGAGGAGTACAAGAACCGCTTCGCTCAGGAATCGGTGGCTCGCATCGACGACCGCACCGCCGTCGACTTCTGAGGCCCGGCCGCTGTTACAGCCGGTCCGCGTCCGCAGTTCGATGGTGAATTCACCTGCCAGGCGGGGGAATTCGCTGGGAGCCGGGAGCTGGGAGCCCGACCCGTCGGGTGCGGGTTCGCCGGTGCGACGGGTGAGGGCTGTGCGTATGAGGGGATGCCAGCGCGCGGCGAAGGTGTCGAGGACGTATTCGCCGCCAGCCTCCTTCGTGATCACCTGGCCGGTGGCGATCGTGTGGTGCAGGCGTGCTGGGCCGAGGACCGTGTTCGAGCGCCACGTGGTGTGCCGGGACCAGCGGCTTGGTCGGCGGCTTCTTGGACAGGGATTTCTTCGCCCGGTTTCGCCAGTGGCCACGCAGTTGGTCCAGGTTCCAGGCGCGCAGGTGGTGCGGCTCCGGATCGAGCCCGAGTTGGTCCGGAGCCGGACCGCGCACAGCGATCCCACGTTCCCGCAGTACCTTCCACATCACCGGGTTCACGTCGAAGCCGCGACCGTGTTGGAAGGACCAGCCGCTGTGCGAGGCTAGGGGGCGGATCTGCGTCACCGGCTCGCCCAGGTCGGCCATTCGACACGAACGCGCCGTTCATGGTTCCCGGGATGGTCGGATCGGCCCGCACCAGGGCGCGTCTGGCGGCCGTGGCGTCGCCGATGGGGTGCAGGACGCGCAGCCGACGCGACTCCCGGTCGCTGATGTCCCCATCCACCACGGCGATGAAGTCGATGTCGCTGCGCTCCGCCAGCCACGAGTCCAGCGCGGCCGAGCCGACGACGTAGAAGCCGGTGCTCCTCCCCGCCTGCAGCCGGTCGGCAACGGCCAGGTAGCGGGAGACGGCGCGTGCTGCATCGTGATGGAGCATTCTCGTGGTCTCCCAATGCGAGGGGTACGGCTGCTGTGCTCAGGGCCAGGGGCGATGATGTCCACATCGGACGCTTTAGCGGCCGTGGTAGGTGAAGGCCGTCCAGTGCATCGGTGCAGTCGGATCGATTTCGGCGAAGTGCTGGGTGAATTCCTCTCCAGGGCTCCCGGGATCGATCGGCGGTCGGGGTCGAGCATCCAGAGCTGGGCGGCGCGCAGGACCGCCGCCGGGTCGGGGTGCTCGGTGTTCAGGAGGTGGTGGAAGGCGATCATGAACATCGCTGCGGCCAGGTCGTCGATCTCCCACTTGGTACCGATCACCCCGCTGGCACCCGCGGCCAGTAACGCGGTGGCCAGGGTCAAGACTTCGTCGTGCTCGCGGACGGTCAGGTCGCTCGCGCAGGCGGCGAGCGCGACGAGCGCGACGTGCGGACCGTTCTCGTGGTACTGGCGCAGCACGTCGCGCACCGGCGGTGATCGCCCGGCCCCGAGCCGGAGCGCGGTTCGACCGGGAGCTCGGACTGATCGGCGTGGCAGCTCAGGTGAGCAGCGACGCGCCCAGCAGCGTCGCCAGGACATCGTCCGCGTCGGCACCGATCGGCGGCGTGGCCCAGGGCGGCCGACGTAGCGGCCGTTCGGGTAGTGGGCGTCCTGGATGTGCCCGACTTCGTGCCGGGTCCAGTACAGCTCGGGTGTGCGCATCAGGACCGGTTCTTGCTGCCAGGGGCGCGGTTGTCGGCGGGCGGCCTCCACGAATTGGGCGTGCCGTTCGGCCGGTTGCGGATCCGCCGACATCGCCCGGACCACGACCATCCTGGCCCGATCGGGGGAGTCGTGCGGCGAGGTTCCGGCTCCCTGCGTGACGACGGCCCCGGACCGCAGGGAGGCGGTTTCCGGCGTCGCGGCCGCTTCGTCGGAGAGCGCGTCGAGGTGTCGCCGAAAGTCGAGGAGTCAGGGTTTCGGCAGTTCGAGGATCAGCTGCCGGACTTCGTCATCGAGTTCGCTCCAGCGCGCGGCGGGCAGGTCCTTCCGCAGGATGAGGAAGAGGCGTTCGCCGTGGCAGACATCGCGGATCTCGGTGACGGCGTCGGGCCGCTCCAGGGTCGGTGAGCGTCTCGACCGTGTGCTGGCGGTCCTCGTCACCGCCGCCCAGCTCCCGGAACCGGGCGGCCCGCAGCTGGGCGCGTGTCAGCATCGGGTGGTCCCGCAGCTCGCATTCGGCAATCCCGTCGATGGCGATGCCCAGATCCGCGATCACCTCCTCGACGCCGGCCGCGTCGGCGAGCCGGAGCACCGTTTTCGAGACGAGTATCGCGGCGCGGCCGAAGATCTCGGCGCGCGCCGGATTGTCCGCCGCCACTAGCGGCCGCAATTGCCGCCAGTACCCCACGGCGGCCCGCAGATCGTCCTCGCCGTGGTGGGCCGCGCGCAGCAGATGCGCCAGGCAGAGGTCGTATAGCGGCGCGATGCGGGCGGGGGAGTCCTCGACGATCGCCGCGGTGAGCCGATAGGCGATGCCGAGCGCCTCGTCGGGCTCGGCACCGGTCAACTAGTCGCGTTGCGGCAGCAGATCCACCAGCTGCACTGCGGCTACCTAGGTCGCTTCGGGTTCGGTTTGGATGCCAAGCTCCTCGCGCAGCGCAGTGATGGCTTCGGTGAGTTCGGCCGGAACTCGGTCATCGTCGCTCCCTGTGCGGCACCCGCCCCCAAGCTAGCGCGCGTCGATCAACTTTCGAGCGGCTCTTCGATCGAGTTCGCCTCCCAACGGTTTCGAGGAGGCGGCGATGAGGCGCTGCCAGGTGTCGATACAGTCGGGCATATGTCTGGTTCGCCGGTTCCGGTTCCCGCTGTCCTCCTCGCCGGCGGGGCGGACCGCGAGTGGCAGCCGGTCCAGGGCGGGGAGTCGGGCGCCAGCACCTTCCGGTCTTCGGACGGCTCGTGCTTCGCCAAGTGCGTCGCGATCGGTCAGGTGGCGGAGCTGCAACAGGAACGTGACCGGGCCGAATGGCTTTGCGCCAACCGAGTTCCCGGCCCCACTGTCCTCGCCTGGCACGCCGATGACGCGGGCGCATGCCTCGTGACCAGGGTGATGGCGGGCGTGTCCGCGGATGCGGTTGCGGCCCCGATTCTCGCGCGGGCGTGGGAATCGATCTCGGATGCTGTGCGGCGCCTGCATGACCTGCCCACGGCCACCTGCCCGTTCTCGCGGGACCTGGCGCAGATGTTCGCGACCGCGCAGGACGTGGTCGCGCGCGGTGCGGTCAATCCAGACTTCCTGCCGGTGGAACAGCAGGGGACGGAGCCCGCGCTGCTGCTCTCGCGCTTGGCCCCGCAGCTGGAGCAGCGCATCGAGCAGGAGGCTGCGGAACTCGTCGTTTGCCACGGAGACCTGTGCCTGCCCAACATCATCCTTGACCCGGACACCCTGGACGTCGCGGGCTTCATCGATCTCGGCCGGCTCGGCACGGCCGACCCGTACGCCGACATCTCGCTACTGCTCGCCAACGCCCGGGAAACCTGGCCGGGCGAAGCCGAAGCCCGGGTCACGGACGGGGCCTTCGCCCGACGGTACGGGATCGAGCTCGACGAGGACCGGAGACGGTTCTACCTGCACCTCGACCCGCTGACCTGGGGGTGACGCTTCAGGCCGGCAGGAGGCGGGCGACGAGTTCGCTGAGGCGGCGGGCGTTGCGGCATTGGTGCGTCTCGACGACCTCGGCGTAGTCGTGGGCTGCCGAGTCGCCGGTCGACCACCGGTTGGTCTGCTCGGGATTGAGCCAACACACCCGGCGGGCCCGGTTGACGACCTGCCGCAGCGCGTCCAGGTTCGGGTCCTAGCCGTTGGTGCGGGCGTCGCCGAGGATCAGCACCGAGGTGCGCGGGCCGACGGCATCGAGGTGGCGTTCTGCGAATTCACCCATCGCAGCACCGTAGTCGCTGCTGTCGTGCCAGCCGGTCACCGTCGCCTCGATGAGGATGCGGCGGCCGAGCTCCACCGGGTCTGCCAAGCCGCCGATGATCAGTCTGGTCACCTCGTCGGTGCGGTTGCCGAAGGCGAACACGCGGACCTTGCTGAACTGGTCGTGCAGCGCCTGGACCAGCAGCATGGTGAAGTTCGCGAAGTCCGCCACGGATCCGCAAACATCGCACAGCAGCGCGATTTCTGGCCGTGCGGGGCGGCGGTGCTGGTAGACCGGGTGCAGCGGTACGCCACCCGTGGACAGGGCGCGGTGCAGCGTGCGGCACAGGTCGATCTGCCCGCGAGCGGCCTGGCGGCGACGTGCCGCGAGCCGGTGGCGAGCTTGCGGGCCAGCGGCTGCGCGACCGGCGTTGAGGAAGTCGATCTGGTCGGCGCTCGGCGCGACAGCATGCTCAGCGATGTGCTCCGTCCCGCGCAGTTCTGCGGATCGGCGCCGGGCATACGCGGTGATCGTGCCCAGTTCGGGCACCGTGATCTGGAAGTCGCTGAGCACTCCAGCAGCAGCCTGTCCAGCTCGACGTGGGCTTTGTCGGTCGCGTCGATCAGCAGCACCGTCGGTTCGTCCGCACTGGATGGCGGTGAGCAGCGGGCAGGCGAGCCGGAACTCCTCGCTGAAGATGTCGGTGAGCGCCTCACCCCAGGTCTCGTCGCGCCCGGCGGTGATCCGCAGCAGCTGCTTGCTGTGGTTCCACTCGTAGAGCGCGCGGGTCTCGTCGACGCCCTCGTAGCACTGCAGCCGGACCAGACGAGTGCCGCCGACCTGGGCGACGGCCTTGGCCAGCTCGGTCTTGCCGACCCCTGCCGGGCTCTCTACCAGCAACGGCTTGCCGAGCCGATCGGCGAGAAGATGGTGGTGGCGACGGCGGTCGACGCGAGGTAGCCGGCCTTGGCCAGCTTCGGGGACACGCCGTCCACGGACGTGAAGAACCCGGGCCCGTCTGCTGGTGCGCCGCCGTCGGTCATGCCGTCAACTCCCGTCCGTCGGGCCCGGCGTGCCCAGGCCACGCCATGCAGGCCAGGTGCTTTAGCGCGACTCACTTTGTCAACGTCGTTTCACCACGTGTGCGCGCCGCAAGTTCCTCCACTGTGGACGCGGATTTGTCGTCGGCGGTGACCCGAACGTCTTGCATCGGTTGCCCGGGCAGCGCGGACGCAGTGTGCTGGACGAGAGGCAACGGAGCCTTCTGGAGGAGACATGCGTGCAGCTGTGTACCGAGGCCGCGAGGACGTCGTAGTGCAGGACGTGGCGGAGCCCTCGTGCTCGTACGGGCAGGTCAAGGTGAAGGTCGAGCACAACGGGATCTGCGGAAGCGACCTGCACGAGTACTACGCGGGGCCGATCTTCGTGCCGACCGAACCGCATCCGCTGACCGGGCAGCAGCTGCCCCTGACGTTGGGGCACGAGTTCGCCGGGACGGTCGTGGAGTTGGGGGAGGGCGTCCAGGACGTCTCCGTCGGTGAACACGTGGCGATCGAGCCGGTGTACCGCTGCGGCGAGTGCCCGCCGTGCCGCAGCGGGCACTACAACATCTGCCAGCAGATCGGCTTCCACGGTCTGATGGCCTCCGGTGGTATGGCCGAGTACACCGTGGTGCCCGCGTGGATGGCGCATCGGCTCCCGGCGTCGATCAGCTCGGAGCTCGGCGCGCTGGTCGAGCCGATGTCGGTGGCCTACCACGCGGTGCGCCTCAGCGAGGCGCGCGACGGGGACACAGCCGTGGTCTTCGGCGCGGGGCCGATCGGCATAGGTATCTGGTTCGCCCTGCGCGGGCTGGGGGTCGAGGACATCACCATCCTCGAACCATCGTCGGTGCGCCGCGACGCCATCTCCGCGTTGGGCGCCACCGACGTGATCGATCCGACCGCGACCGACCCGGTGAGGCACCTCCTGCAGCGCACCGGAGGGCGGGGTGTCGACGCGGCGTTCGACGCTGCGGGCGTGGAAAGCAGTGTCGCTGCTGGTCTTTCCTGCCTGGGTGCCCGCAAGCGGCTGATCGCGGTGGCGATCTACGAGCATCCGCTGACCACGAACCTGCTCGAACTCGTCATGCGCGAGGGCATGGTGCAGGGCTCGCTGTGCTACACCTCCGACGACTACCGCGCGGTGATTGATCTGATGGCCCGCGGCCACTACGACACCACCGGATGGGTCACCCATGTCCCGATCGACCAGGTCGTCGAGGAGGGCTTCGCGGCGCTGCGCGCCGGCCGGAAGATGAAGATCCTGGTCGACCCGTGAGCCCCGCCCGATGGGTCGTTCTGAGCCACCAGGCGACCGGGACGTCTGAGACAGGCGCAACATCAGTCCCCGGTGAGGGCGGCTACTAGTGCAGTGATGACACGCGGTGGCGGTCTCCCCAGCCTCGGCCAGGCGTGTCACGCGCCCAGGGAAGCCAGCGCTGTTCGCCAGGTTCGCCATCACTTGCTGGGTCTGAGCGGCGACGTCACCTTCGCCGATGAGCGCGCCGTTGCTGTCGACGGCGTGCTGGCCGCCGATGTAGATCGTGGTCGCACCGGGCGGCACGACCGCCACACGGCTGACAGGGGGCGAGCGCACGAGGACTTCGGGGCGAAGCAGTGACTTCTCCTGGGGCATGGCCCAGCGTGACCACATACCCGGACAGGTGGCGTCCGGGTATGTGATTCTCGTCCGGTGAGTACCGCGAGTCGCCCTCTGGAGGCCCTTTCGCTGCTGCGAGCACACCCCGGCATCTCCGCCCCCAGCCTCGCCGCCCGGCTCGGTGTCACCGAACGCACCGCGTACCCCGACCTCGCACAGCTGCGCGAGCTCGGCTACCCCATCGGCGCATCGCGAACCTGCCCGGCGGCCTGGTCGCGGTGCCCGTGGTGTCGCCGACCCCGGTCTGGCGCATCAGCGCCGCGGTGAAGAAGTCGAGCGCCGACCACCCGGCGGCCAAGCGCACCGTCGAACTGCTCCACGCGCTCACGCGGGAGCCACCGGCCGTCGCGCGGTGACCGTTTGCGGTCAGTCGAGTTGTTCGGTCCCCGGCTCGGTTAGCTCGGCGGCCACCACGTCTCCTGGCTCGCCGGGTGCGACCGGGCGTACGAGACCTTGGTGCACGAGCCAGTGGGCGGTCTGCTGGTCGCAGAACGCCACGCCGTCGATGTACAGGTCCGGCTCGCAGCTGCAGGTGATTTGAACGCGGCCTGCGGCGACCGCCCGCAGGGTGGCACGTTCCCGGTTGTTGAGCTCTACACGCACGTCGGGCATGTCCCCCAAACCCCCTCCCGACGTCATCGGCGGTTGCCGAGTGTTCCAGCGGAGCGGCCGGTCGGACAGGGCGGAAAGACCTATCTCGTGACGGTCACGACCACGGGTCGGTGGTCCGACGCTTGCGTGTCGGGTACTTCGGCGCGGGTTGCGCGCAACTGCCCGGCGAAGGTCACGTAGTCGATCCGGTTCTGCGGCGCCGATGCGGGGTAGGTCAGGCCGGCGTCCGGTCCATTCGTGGCGGCCCAGCCGTCCCGCATGCGGGCCAGCAACGGTGCCAGCTCCGGGGCGCCGGGGCTGGCGTTGAAGTCGCCGAGCAGGAGCTGCCGGGAGCCGGGCGGGTCCTGGTCCAGGATTCGGATCGTCTCGTCGACCTGAGTCCGCCGGACAGCCGGGTCGGGCCGGTAGTCGAGGTGGGTCGCGTAGACGTGCGTCGGGCCCCCCGGGGTGGCGAGGACTGCCTCGGCGAAGCCCGGCATCGGCTTCGGCACCGGAGCGGGATCCACCGTGGAAAGCCGGGTGATCCAGTGGTTCTCGGTGTGAATGACGGGGAACCGGCTGAGCACCGCGACGCCGTACCGGCGGCGCTCGGTGTGCCCGGGCTCCGGGTCCAGGTTGTAGATCGGCGCGAAGAACACGTGCATCCCGGTCAGCCGGCCCAGCTGCTCGGCCTGGTCGGCGTAGCCGCTGCGCGCCGACCAGTGCAAGTCGACCTCCTGCAGGCCGACCACGTCCGCCCCGCTGCCCGTGATCGCGTCCGCGGTGCGCGCCAGGTCGAGCCGTCCGTCGGTCCCGATCCCGGTGTGGATGTTGAAGTCGAGGACGTCGAGGTCGTGGCCGGGGGCCGCCTGCGCCGCCTGCGGCAGCAGCGCGATCACGGCGGTGGCGAGGGCGATCACGACATTGGTCCGGCGAGAAGCGGTCACAAGTCCGGCAGCATACGAGCCCCCGATGACGGTGTCGTGGACTTCGCCTTGCCGGTACCTGACGCGCGCGTGCTTCGCGTCCAGCACTTCCTTGATGCGCGACGACTAGGGGCAATATCGGGCCACGGCGTCCGGCGCACCGGTCCGCTCGACGCACCCCCAGTGGAGAGGATCTACACCTCCAGACTCCCGGACCGGCCGCCGAGACACAGCCGCATGCCAGCAGCCAAGCCGGCGACGCTACCCGTCGGGCACCGCGCCGCCGTCGAAGTCCGGTGGAACTACCACGACCTGGGCCACGAGCTGCGCTTTGCGTCCCAACGGCTTCGTCGACGCCGGATACGCCCCTACGCCTCATCACCGACTGAGCCGCGGCTTCGCGAGGAAACTGCGGACGGTGCCCCAGGCGGTAAGGCAGAGGACCACCAGCGCGGGCCATAGCAGGATCCAGGCCGCGTCCGCCATCCAGGCGATGCCGGATGCCGCGGCGGTGCTGAAGCAGGCCGCGCAGGTCATGCCTAGGGGGAAAACCGTTGCCCAGCGGCGGAAGTCGTAGCGCAGGCGCGGCGCGAGCAGCTCGAACACCACCAGCACCAGGTACCAGCCCACGGTGATCGCCCAGAGCACGAGGTCGATGGTGCGCACCGTCGCAGCCGCCGTCGGCATCTCCAGCGCTTGCAGCGCAAAGTGCAGCTTGCCGGTCGCAACGGTGCTGATCGCGAGCGCCCCTCCGGCGATCCAGTGATCCCCGGCTCCGCGGCTGAGCTGCCGGAAGTCGAACGGGACGAGCACCGCGGCGTACAGCACCAGGCCGAGCGCAGTCGCACCGGCACAAACCCACAGCAGCAACGGAGATCGCGCGTCGATGGCGAGCTGACCCGCCAGGACCGCCAACGACTGCGTCGCGACGCAGACCAGGAAGTTCACCCCGACGGTCGGGGTCCGCCAGCCGCGCAACACCAGCGGCATCAACCCGAGCCACAGCAGCGTCGCCACCACGAGGAGCACCCAAGCGGCCGCCCAGAAGTGCAGGCCGAGGCCGAGAACCCCGGTGGCGGCTACGCAGGTCAACGCGCCGGGGCGGCCGGCCTCCCACAACCAGCGCTTGGTGTCGAAGGAAATCCGTGTCAGGAACGCCACCGCCAACACGCCCCACGAAGCGGCGGCACCCACCAGCAACACCAAGGAGAGCACGGGAAAACCCGCCATTCCGCTGGCGACCGACACCACTCCGATGCTCATCACCACCGCCCCGGATTCGGGCGGTACGCCCTTCCAGTTCATGCCGTCAGAGCCGCTGCCAGCCGCGCGGCGATTGCCGGGTTCCCACTCGGTCACCGGATCGGCTGCGGTAGACGATGTACGGGCGGAACAGGTAGTGCAGCGGGGCGCTGAAGGCGTGCACGAGGCGGCTGAACGGCCACAGCGCGAACAGGGCCAGGCCGAGCAGCGCGTGCATCCGGTAGTCCAGCGGGGCGTGCGCCATCAACTCCGGGTGCGGCTGCAGCAAGAAGATGCCGCGGAACCACGGTCCGATCGTATCGCGGTAGTCGTAGGGTCCGCGGACGCCGTTGTCGACGATCGTGGTCCACAGTCCGAGACAGATCGTGGCCGTCAGCGCGGTGTAGGTGAACAGGTCGCTGCGGCTGGTCGCGCCGCGCACCGCGTGCGTGCGCAGGCGCCGCCACAGCAGGACCAGCAGCCCGGCCAGCGCGGCACAACCCGCGAACGTGCCCATGCCCAGCGACACCTCGTGGTAGTTCGACTCCGTCACGCCGAACACTTCGGTGAGCCACTTCGGCACCACCAGGCCGAGCACGTGGCCGCCGACGACGAACAGCAGTCCATAGTGGAACAGCGGGCTGCCGATCCGCAGCAGGCGGGACTCGTGCAGCTGGCTGGACCGGGTGGTCCAGCCGAACTTGTCATACCGGTACCGCCAAATCGTGCCGCCGATGAACACGGCGAGCACGACGTATGGCAGCACGGCCCACAGCACGACGTCGAACGGGGTGGTCATCGGCGGCCCTCCTGGAGGGTGAGCGGATAGGGCTGCAGGCCGACCTGCTCAGTCGGCGCTTGCGAGGGAGCAGCGGTGCTTTCGCGCTGTCGCGGCACGGCGTCAAGCACGGCTTGCACGGCAGGGGCGTATGGGGTCTCGATCTCGGCGAGCTTGCGGTGCAACACCTCGATCGCGGGCCGGTAGCGGCCGAGCAGGCGCTCGCCCTCGCGTCGCCGCGGACCGGCGGAGAACTCCAGCAGGGCGGGCAGGTAATCCGGCAGTTCGCCACCGATGATCCGGTAGCCGTGCGTGCGGTACACGCCCGCCAGCTCGGCCAGCGCGCCGCCGCGTAAACGGGTGTCGCCGTGCACGTACCAGGTCAGGTACAGGCCGCGGCGCGGGCTGGTGTCGAACACCTCGATGTAGTGCTGCTCTGCTTGCTGCGCAGGCGTCTTCGCGAGGTGCTCCAGGGTGTGGTGCAGGTGCTTCGCCGCGCCGGTTCCGGCGATTTCGGCGAGGCATTCCCGCAGCAGATCCATCCGCTGGGCCAACTCCGCGTCGGGGTAGTGCAGGCACCACGCGGCGATCTGGCGCACCAGCGCGCGCGAGCGGGAATCCTTGCGGCGACGTTTCACGACCGCTCCCCGCGAAGCGTCGGGAACATGCCGTCCGGGCGTCCGCTGCCGTCCCACACGACCAGGTCGGTGCTACCGGACCGCAGCCCGCCCATGCCAGGCCCGCCGTCGGTGTCCAGGCTGCACGTGGTCGCGATCGATTCCAGCTCGTGCGCGTCGCCGATGCCGGCGGTCGGGATGACGTAGCGCTCGTCGTACTTCGCGATGGCCAGCAGCCGGTACATCGACTGGAGTTCCGCAGCGTCCAACCCGATCGTGCGGAGCGGTTCCTCGTCTGGCGGTTCGTCCAGGTTCAGCGACCGCATGTATGAGCGCATCGCCGCGAGCTTGCGCAGCGAATCACGCACCGGGCCGACGTCACCCGCGGTGAACAGCTCGGCCAGGTACTCCACGGGGATGCGCAGGGCGTCGATGGCGCCGAAGAGGTTCCCGGCGTCCGCACCGTCGAAACCGGTCTCCGCGACGGCGTCCACCACCGGCGACAGCGGCGGGATGTACCAGACCATCGGCATTGTCCGGTACTCCGGGTGCAGCGGTAGCGCGACGCGGTAGCGGCAGATCAGGTCGTGGACCGGGGACCGCCGGGCTGCCTCGACCCAGTCGTGCGGGATGCCCGCCCGCTCGGCGGCAGCGGCGACGGCGGGATCGTTCGGATCGAGGAAGAGGTCCCGCTGCGCCGGGTAGAGCTCGTGCTCGTCGGTCGTGGCGGCCGCCTCGCCAACCCGGTCGGCGTCGTAGAGCAGCACCCCGATGTAGCGCAGGCGGCCGACGCAGGTCTCCGAGCAGATCGTCGGCTGCCCGACCTCCACCCTCGGGTAGCAGAAGGTGCACTTCTCGGCCTTGCCGGTCTTGTGGTTGAAGTAGACCTTCTTGTACGGGCAACCGGAAACGCACATCCGCCAGCCCCGGCAGCGGTCCTGGTCGACGAGCACGATGCCGTCCTCGGCCCGCTTGTACATCGCCCCGGACGGGCAGGACGCGACGCAGGACGGGTTGAGGCAGTGCTCGCAGATCCGCGGCAGGTAGAACAGGAACGACTGCTCGAACTCGAAGCGGATCCGGGTGCCCAGCTCGGTGCGCAGCTTCGCGACCACCGGGTCCGACTCGCCGTGCTCGGGGGCGCCGCCCAGCGAGTCCTCCCAGTTCGGTCCCCAGCGGATGTTGGTCGGGCGTCCGGTGATCGCCGAGTTCGGGCGGGCCACCGGGGTGTCGTCGCCCAGCGGCGCTTCCAGCAGGTTCCAGTAGTCGTAGGTCCAGGGCTGGTAGTAGTCGTCGAGCTCCGGCAGGTCCGGGTTGGCGAACAGCGTCGCGAGCTTGCGCAGCCGCCCGCCGCCGCGCAGCTTCAGCCGGCCTCGGCGGTCCAGCCGCCAGCCGCCGCGCCACTGCTCCTGGTCCTCGTAGCGCCGCGGATAGCCCTGTCCGGGACGGGTTTCGACGTTGTTGAACCACACGTACTCGACGCCGCCCCGGTTGGTCCAGGTCTGTTTGCAGGTGACCGAGCAGGTGTGGCAGCCGATGCACTTGTCCAGGTTCATCACCATTGCCAGTTGTGCCATGACACGCATCAGTACTCGACCTCCTGGTTGCGGCGGCGGATGACGGTGACCTCGTCGCGCTGGTTGCCGGTCGGGCCGTGGTAGTTCAGCGCGAACGACTGCTGCGCGTAGCCGCCGATGAGGTGCGTCGGCTTGACCTGCACGCGGGTCAACGAGTTGTGGATTCCCCCGCGCCTGCCGGTGGTTTCGCTCTTCGGCACGTTCACCGTCCGGTCCTGCGCGTGGTACATGAACACGGTTCCGGTTGGCATCCGGTGCGACACGACCGCGCGGGCGACCACGACGCCGTTGCGGTTGACGGCCTCGACCCAGTCGTTGTCGGAGACACCGATGGCCGCCGCGTCCGCCGGGCTCATCCAGAACGTCGGGCCACCCCGGGAGAGCGTCAGCATGATCGGGTTGTCCTGGTATTCGCTGTGGATCGACCACTTCGAGTGCGGCGTCAGGTATCGCACCACGACTTCGGCGGTGCCGTCGGGGCCGAGCCGGCGTTCCCCGCAGAGCCGGTGCAGGTCCAGCGGCGGCCGGTACAGCGGCAGCTGCTCGCCGAGTTCGGCCATCCAGTCGTGGTCGAGGAAGAAGTGCTGGCGGCCGGTGAGGGTATGCCAGGGCTTGAGCTGCTCGACGTTGATGGTGAACGGCGCGTACCGCCGCCCGCCGGACTCGTCGCCGGACCACTCCGGGCTGGTGACCACCGGAACCGGCCGGGACCTGGTGTCGGCGAAGGTCACCCGGTGTCCGATGTGGTGGGCGGAGATGTGGGTGAGGTCGCGGCCGACCCGGTCGGCCAGCACCCGGAACCCCTCGTTGGCAAGCCGGCCGTTGGTGGTGCCGGACAGCGCGAGGATCGCGTCGGCGGTCCGGCGATCGGTGTCCAGCAGCGGGCGTCCGGCGGCCGGTCCGCCCGCCGCGACCCCGTTCGACTCGGCCAGCCACGCCAGTTCCGGGCCGACCTCGACGGTGTAGCCCTTCGTCGTGGTGCCGAGTTTGTCCAGCAGTGGCCCGACCGCACCCAGCTTGGCGGCGACCGCCGGGTAGTCGCGTTCGACGACGGTGAGCGCCGGCATCGTCCGGCCGGGGACGGGGTCGACGTCGCCGCGGCGCCAGTCGCGCAGGACCCCGCCGGGTTGCGCGGCTTCGCCGGGGGTGTCGTGGCCGAGCGCCGTCGCCACCACGTCCCGCCGGATGCCGAGGTGGTGCGTGGCGAGTTCGCTGAACCTGGCGGCGATGGCGTGGAAGGCGTCGAAGTCGGTCCGGCACTGCCAGGGCGGGTTGACGGCCGCGTTGAACGAGTGCACGTAGGGGTGCATGTCAGTGCTGGACAGGTCGTGCTTCTCGTACCAGGTCGCGGCGGGCAGCACGACGTCGGAGAACAGCGTCGTGCTGGTCATCCGGAAGTCCAGCGACAGCAGCAGATCGAGCTTGCCTTCTGCCGCATCCGACCGGTGCACCTCGACCGGCGGCTGCTCGGGCTCGGTCGATCGCGGTGACGCGTCGGTGCCCAGCAGGTGCTTGAGGAAGAACTCGTTGCCCTTGGCCGAAGAGCCCAGCAGGTTGGAGCGCCACACGGTCAGCACCCGCGGCCAGTTCGACGGCGCATCCGGGTCCTCGCCCGCGAAACCAAGCCGACCGGCCTGCAGTTCCCGCACGACGTGCTCGCCGGGTTCGAGTCCGGCCGCAGCGGCCTCGTCGGCGAGGTCCAGCGGGTTGCGGTCGAAGGTGGGGTAGGACGGCATCCAGCCCGCGCGCGCCGAGCGGGCGAGGCAGTCGGCGGCCGTGGCTCCGGCGAGCGTCCCAGCCGCGCCGGGCCAGGCTAGCGCGTCCGCGGTGAGCCCGTCGTAGCGCCACTGCCCGGTGTGCAGGTAGAACCAGGCGGTGCCGATCATCTGGCGCGGCGGGCGGTGCCAGTCCGCCGCCGACGCCAGCGTGGCCCAGCCGGTCAGCGGCCGGACCTTCTCCTGACCGACGTAGTGCGCCCACCCGCCGCCGTTGCGGCCCTGGCAGCCGGTGAGCAGCAGCAGGGTCAGGAACGTGCGGTACACCTCGTCGGAGTGGAACCAGTGGTTGGTACCCGCGCCCATGAGGATCATGCACCGCCCCTGGGAGCGGATCGCGGTTTCGGCGAGTTCCCGGGCGATCCGCGCGGCCCGACCTGCGGGCACCGACGTGATCTGCTCCTGCCAGGCCGGGGTGCCCGGCGAGTCCGGGTCGTCGTAGCCGGACGGCCATTCGCCCGGCAGGCCTTCGCGGGTGACCCCGTACTGCGCGAGCAGCAGGTCGAACACGGTTGTCACCAGCGGGCCGCCGGGGCTCAGCCGGATCGCCGGGACGCCGCGGGTGATCGCCGCGCCGCTGCCGTCCGGCGCGTCGAAGCGGGGCAGCATGACCTCGACCGGCTCGCTGTCGTGGGTGTGCAGGCTCAGGCGCGGGGTGACGGCGCCGAGGTCGAGGTTCCACCGCCCGGTTTCGCGGTCGTTCCAACGGAATCCCAGCGAACCGTTGGGCACCACCGGCTCGCCCGTCGCGTCGTCGAGGAGCACCGTCTTCCACTCCTCGTGCTGGCCTTCGCGGCCGATGTCGGCGGCGGTGACGAACTTCCCCGGCACGAATCCGCCGCCGCGTTCGACGAGGCTGACGAGGAATGGCAGGTCGGTGAAGCGCCGCACGTAGTCGGTGAAGAACGGCGTCGGACGGTCGACGAAGAACTCCTTGAGCACCACGTGGCCCATCGCCACGGCCAGCGCTGCGTCGGTGCCCGGGTGCGGCGCGAGCCATTCGTCGGCGAACTTGGTGTTGTCGGCGTAGTCGGGCGAGACGACGACGACCTTCTGGCCCCGGTAGCGCGCCTCGGTCATCCAGTGTGCGTCGGGCGTGCGGGTGACCGGCACGTTGGAGCCCCACATCATGAGGTACGCGGCATCCCACCAGTCCGCCGACTCCGGAACGTCGGTCTGGTCGCCGAACACCTGCGGCGAGGCGACCGGCAGGTCGGCGTACCAGTCGTAGAACGACAGCATCGGCGCGCCGATCAGCGCCATGAACCGCGACCCCACGGCGTGCGAGACCATCGACATGGCCGGGATCGGGGAGAACCCCGCGATGCGGTCCGGGCCATGTGCGGCGATGGTGTGCACGTGCGCGGCGGCGATCATCTCGACCGCCTCGTCCCAGGAGATGCGGACCAGCCCGCCCTTGCCGCGGGCCTGCTGGTAGCGCCGCCTGCGCTCGGGATCGTCCATGATGGACTGCCATGCGGCGACGGGATCGCCTGTCCGCCGCCGGGCCTCGCGGTACATCTCCACCAGCACGCCCCGGGCGTGCGGGTAGCGGATGCGGGTGGGGGAGTAGGAGTACCAGGAGAACGAGGCCCCGCGAGGGCAGCCGCGCGGTTCGTACTCGGGCCGGTCCGGGCCGACCGACGGGTAGTCGGTGTCCTGCGCCTCCCAGGTGATGATGCCGTCCTTGACATAGACGTTCCACCGGCAGGACCCGGTGCAGTTCACGCCGTGGGTTGAGGGCACCACCTTGTCGTGGCTCCACCGGTCGCGGTAGAACACGTCGCCCTCGCGGCCGCCGCTGCGGTACACCGCGTGAAGGTCCGCAGAGGTGTCGTCTTTGGACACCAGTCGGCCGATTCTCAGCAGCGCGTCACCGGCCGTTCCCCCGGTTCGACCCCGGGTTCGACCCCCGGTCCGGCCCTCGGTTAATTGTCCGGGAACTCCGTCGGAGTTCCGGATCGGTGCTGCGCACATGGTGACTTCTCCCGATCTCGCGGAGAAACGATGAAGCGAATTCGGTGTCGGTTCGCAGGACCTAATTTACGACCGGAGTGGCCGCCGCGCAGCGAGATCAAATATGGGAAACTTCACACTCGGTTAAGGGAGAAAGCTCTCAGTGACCAGTTTGTTCGGCTGTGCTTCTCGTATTTCTTTTGTCCAATTTATCGACGCATCAGGATTTCATTAAAAGTAGATGGACAGGGCTTTTGTGCTGTCAGGAGATCCTTGCTTGGTATATGCCAAAACTCTTTTGAATTGTTTTGGAAACCTTTGGGGAGATTTCGGGAAATCCGTCGTTGTGCCGTTATGTCCCTTGTTTGGGGGCTATCCCCTGTTCGGGTTACATTCCACATTGGTCGTCAATCGATTGGTGGAATCGCCCTGGCGTTCCCGAGCGAGTCGGGTCGGTGTCCGCGACCGCCGGTCCTGCGGCGCGGCCCGGACGGCGGAGCGCGGTTGACCCATTCGGCGGAGCCAGGTCTCCTCGGAGATCGTCCGATGTGGATTTACGTAGAAGTTCGAACGAGTGGGCGACGTCGTCGCGCTGCTGCGTGTGGCGGGACGCATCGAGGCCACGCTCACCGCGGAACGCTGTTGGTCGCCCGGTCAAGGCGAGCAGGGGTGGGGCGCAGCGCTGCCCGGGGAGCTCCTGGGTTAGCAGGTCAACCGGTGCAGGTGAACTCCACGGCGTGCCAGCCGGTTGCGCCGTCCGGGACGACCGGGCGGCGCTCCGGTGTCTGCGTCCTGCCGGTCCGGTCGGTGGCGCGGCATTCCACGACGTGACCACCGGGCGGGAGGCTCATGGTGGCGCGCCACATCCGCCAGGTGTCCCGGCTGACGTCGGTGGCGAGTTCGGCGGGCTGCCACCGGCCGCCGTCGGCGCGGACCTCGACCCGGTCGATGCCGGCGTGCTGGGCCCAGGCGATGCCGGCCACCGTGACCGGCCCGGCGGGCACCACCGCCCCTGCCCGGGGGCGGTCGATGCGGGACGCGGTCTTGATCGGCGCTTGCCGGGCCCAGCCCCGCCGCTCCCAGTAGTGCTGCCGGTCGAAGGTGGTGACCTCGGCGTCGACCAGCCACTTTGTCGCCGACACGTAGCCGTACAGCCCGGGAACGACCATGCGGACCGGAAAACCGTGCTCGGTGGGCAGCGGCTCGCCGTTCATGCTGACGGCGAGCAGCGCGCCCCGGTCCGGTTCGAGCAGCACGTCCAGCGGCGTGCCTGCGGTGTAGCCGTCGACGCTGGTGGTGAACAGTTGCTGCGCGCCTGGCCGGACTCCGGCCTCCAGCAGGAGATCGCGCACCGGCACGCCGACGAACGTGGCCGTGGAGATCAGCCCGCCGCCGACCTGGTTGGACACACAGGTGATCGTGATCGTGCGGGCTTCGACCCGGCGCTGCAGCAGTTCGTCGTAGCTCAGCACCAGTTCCCGTCGCACCATGCCGTGCAGCCGGAGCCGCCAGTCCTCGGCGCGGGACTGCGGCACCACCAGCGCGGTGTCGATCCGGTAGAAGTCCCGGTTCGAGGTCAGGAACGTCGGTGTGCCGGAGGCGACGAAGTCGGCGCCGGGCGGGATGGGCGGCACTGGGACCTTCGGGATGCGGGCGGCTGCCGCGAGCTGCGAGGAGATCACGCCAGCGCCCCGTTGCAGGAACCCGCCGACGATTCCGGCCGCGCCCGCGCCGAGCACCACCAGGGACGAGGTGATCAGGAATCGCCGACGGCCCGCATCCGCCTCGGCCGGGGCATCACCGGCCATCTCCGCAATGTGGTGCAGCAACCGGAACACGACGACCCCGACCACCAATGCCGTCAGCGCTGCCGCCACGCCGTCCCTGGGGCGGGACATCGCGGCGGCCACTCCGACGAGCCCGAACAGGCCGATCACGATCGCACCCGGCCACCAGCGCCGCCGGGACAGCAGCCCCGCGAGCGCTGCCAGCAGCGCGATCACGAGCACCATCCCGGTCTGCAGCGCCAGCTTGTCGGCGGTGCCGAACAGCGAGATTGCGAGTTCCTTCACCGGCTCCGGCGTCAGGTCGACGAACGCGCCGCCCACCGCAACGAACGGTGCCGGGCTGTCGGCCAGGCCTGCCGCGAGGTGTCCCGCGCCAAGCGCGGCGCCCGTGGCGAGCAGGCCGACTACGGCGGCACGCAGCCGCGGGATCGGTACCGAGTTCATGCTTCCCATTCGACGCCGCCCACCCCCGCATGCGCCACCGGCCGCAAGGCCTCCGGTCGGTGCCGACCGCCCTTGCCTTCGGGCGTGCGAATTCTGGGAACCGGTGGGGCTGGGTCCATCGGATCGGCCGTCGCCGACGCAGTAGCCGACCGTGGGCACGAAGTCGTGCTGCGTGACTCGTTCCTTCCTCCGGCGCAGGGGATCGAGCCGGGCGCGCCACCGGTTGGTGCGCGGCGACGTGCGGGAGATCGACGTGGTGTGCGAGCTGCTCGACAGCGCGAACGCAGCGCTCGGCCTGGCCGAAGACGGCGTTGGCGGATGGTTGGCTTCCGGTCGGCCGCCGATGCGCAGCTGCCGCGCGAGGTTCCCCCGTCTGGCTCCGACACAGGTGCGCGAAACCTTGGCCACGCGGTGCCACCGGCCTGCGCGGGGCCGCGCTGCCGCGGCTTGACCGATGTGGACACGACGGAGGACGCGGTGCGGGTTGCGGACCTGCTGCTGGCTTCGCGATTCGTCGCGAGTTTGCCGGTCCCGTCGACGTGCCGGAAAGTCGCCGACGGGTCACGCGGGGAGAACGGCCGTGCCGGTGTGTCCGGGACAATGTTGACGCCACCCCGTGCGGGCGTTGATGATCCACCGGTACGAACAGCCAAGGAGTCCTTTGTGGACTCTCGAGGAAGCCGGGAATGAGCCTTGATGTCGGAATCGCGCCGTTGCGGTCGATTCGTTCCGTTGGTGCGAACTTTCCCTGATTTTCGGCACACTTGCTCCGAACGGGCAGTTTTTCCGTTATCCCGTCTCATTTATCCCGCTGATCCCGTTGAACATGAACGGTATGCAGTATGCTGCATGCATTCGGGATCGTGGCGAGTCGCGCCGGAACCGACCCCCGGCCCTGACGCGCGTTGGCGTACGGAGGTGGAGTGCCGATGAACTTTCCGGTGTGGGTGTGGATCGCGACCCTGGTGGCGCTGGCCGCGCTCATCGTCGGCGACCTGGTGTTCGTGGGTCGCCGGCCGCACGCGGTCGGGGTCCGGGAGGCGAGCCTGTGGGTCGCCGGCTACGTCGCACTCGCGGGCCTCTTCGGCGTGCTCCTGCTCGCCTTCGCCGGGCCCACCAGCGGCGCGGAGTTCTTCGCCGGTTACGTGACCGAGTACAGCCTCTCGGTCGACAACCTATTCGTGTTCGTCATCATCATGTCGCGGTTCGCGGTGCCGAAGGAGCACCAGCACCGCGTGCTGTACCTCGGCATCGTGCTCTCGCTGGTGCTGCGGGGCGTGTGCATCGCCGCCGGGGTCGCGGCCCTGAACGCCTTCAACTGGGTCTTCTACATCTTCGGCGCCTTCCTGATCTACACCGCCATCAAGGTCGCCAGGGACGGTGCCGGTGACGAACCGGAGGACCCGGACAACGCGGTCGTCCGCGCGCTGCAGCGCGTGCTGCCCACATCCGATTCGTACGACGGCGGCAAGCTGACCACGCGGGTCGACGGGCGGCGGATGTTCACCCCGATGGTCGTGGTCGTCGCCGCGCTCGGGCTCGCCAACGTCATCTTCGCGCTGGACTCGATGCCCGCGATCTTCGGCCTCACCAAGGATGGCTTCATCATCTTCACCGCGAACGCCTTCGCGCTGATGGGGCTGCGGCAGCTCTACTTCGTCATCGGCGGGCTGCTGGACCGCCTGGTGTACCTCAGCTACGGCTTGGCGGTGGTCCTCGGTTTCATCGGGTTGAAGCTGATCATCGAGGCTTTGCACGGCTCGCACATCGACGAGATCCGCTTCGCGGTACCGGATATCGGTATCGCCGCGTCGCTGGGCTTCATCGTCCTCACCCTGGCGGTGACGACCGTGGCGAGCCTGCTCCGCGCCCGTTCGACCGCGAAGAGGCCCGAAGAGCCCGTCGAGGTGCGTGAGCCCGCGCACAGCGGCGACCACAGCGCATGACCTGGCGGGTGGGTGGCGGTATCCACCGCCAACTCACACTGGAGGCGCGTTCGTCAGCACGTCGGCTGCGATGACGCCCGCCATCCAGCAAGGATCCGAATCGACCGGGTTGCCCCGTCTCTCCAGCCCGATTTGGAAGTTCACCGCGAACTGCTCATCGCGCGCGGTGCTGACGTAGAAATCGCACGAGTCGTCATTCGCGTCGAAGTGCACCACCGCAGGGCGGTGATCAGGGTGGTACGTGTGGTGCGCACGGTGATGCCATGCGGTTTCTGTCGTCGGTGCGTGCGTGCTAGGTGGCTGGTGTTTTGGGTGGCTAAGGATCGGTGTGTCTCTCCCGGTTGAGGTGATCGTTTTGGCAGGATGGTCGGGTGACGAGGCCGCGCTGCAAGCCGGGCGGGCGCGTCAAACCGACCCCGCCTGGCGGGCCGACTACCGCGCCACCCGCCCCAAAGTCGAACGCAAAATCGCTCATCTCATGCGCCACCGCCACGGCGGGCGCCGGGCCCGCGTCCGAGGACTGCTGAAAACAGCCGCCGACTTTTCACTGCTGGCCGCCGCGGTCAACCTCGCACGCCTCGGCATCCTCGGGATCGCCCGCACGGCGACCGGATGGACCACGACCACCGCCTGACCAGGCCCCAGCGGGCCCGCCAAGACACGCACGAGCCCCCCGGTCAGGGCATACCGGCAACGATCACGCCCGAGTCCCGCCACACCGCCGAACCCGATCGATGAGAACCCGCGACCACACCGACCCGCTCAACAAACACAGAACAGATCAAGCCCCCACAAACCCCGTTCGACACCAGCCACCTAGCGCTCCAGCCGCACTTCGTAGTTTTTGGTCTGTCTGCGCTGGTAGTGGGCTTGTCGGGCGCGGTATTGGTGGGGGCCGTGGTGACCTGCCCTGCCGGGCACACCGCCCCCATCCGCGCCCGCGAGCGTCACGCCGGAGCGGCCAGCTTCGGCGCCGCCTGCGCGGCCTGCCCACTGGCCGCACAGTGCACCACCGCGAAGACCGGCCGCACGCGCCGACGAAGCCTACGGCGGGGACTCAAAGTTCCGATCCTGGCTGGAAGATCAGCGCATCGGCTACGTCGTGGCTGTGCCCAGTAATCAGACCATCCCTGCGGTGGCCGGCACGTCCCGCGCCGACGTGCTCGTGGCCCACGCACCCGATGACGCGTGGAAACGCCGCAGTTGCGGGGATGGCGCCAAAGGGCCGCGACTGTTCGACTGGGCCGTCGCCGAATTACCGGCCTACCCCGACACCACCCCGCCCGGCTGGGGACGGTGGCTGCTGGCACGTCGCTCGCTGACCCGCAACAGCAAGGGCGACTACGAGATCGCCTACTACTTGTGTTGCGCCCCAACAGGAACGACCGATGAGGACCTCATCCGGGTGGCCGGGGCACGGTGGGCGATCGAGGACTGTTTCCAGACCGCCAAGACCGAAGTCGGCCTGGACCACTATCAGGTCCGCCGCTACGACGCCTGGTACCGACACATCACCCTCGCGATGCTTGCCCACACCTACCTGGCCATCACCGCGGTGATCGCCCCAAAAGCCCTGGCAACGGCCTCATCCCAATCACGCTGGGCGAGGTCAAGCGTCTCCTGGCACACCTGATCACCACCCTGCCCGACCGTGTCGTGACCTGGGCCTGGTCGCACTGGCGCCGACGTCACCAATACCGCGCCCGACAAGCCCACTACCAGCGCAGACAGACCAAAAACTACGAAGTGCGGCTGGAGTACTACACCACCCTGCCCGACCGTGTCGTGACCTGGGCCTGGTCGCACTGGCGCCGACGTCACCAATACCGCGCCCGACAAGCCCACTACCAGCGCAGACAGACCAAAAACTACGAAGTGCGGCTGGAGTACTAAGTGCGTTAAACCGTCCACAACGGAATCGCTCGGACCTGCGGGATCTTCAAAGTCACAGGTCAAGGCGCTGTTGATGGCTACCTTGACACGGTAGCGCTCATGCGCGGTGTTTGTGTGGGTCGACGGCGTAGTGCCAGCAAGTCCTGCGAACAAACCGCGCAGGAACGGCAGACGTCGCGGTGCGGAGGGAGTACACCGCGACGTCTGCTCGCCTCGGTGTAACCGAGGGGCCTTTTCAGCGCTTGGCGTTGCTGCGATACCGGGCGTCCTCAGGTGGCAGGTGTGTGGGATGCGTAGGCAGGCTGGTCGCGGGCAACGGTTGATGTACCGAACACGGCGGCAACTTCTACAGCGGCCCCGCCGGGCAGGCTGTAGAGACCGACGGCGGCGCGGGCCGGGGCTAGGCCGCCGAGTGCCTTCCCGATTGCTTCGGTGGCACCGTCGGCAACGTAGGAGTGATCGGTGAACTCTGCGGTAGTTCGGACGTAGACGGTCAGGCTTACCGCGTCGGTGAGCGTTCTGCCAGCTGACCTCCCTACTGCTTGGGCGGCTGCGACGGCGCGGCGGGCCGCGATACCGGCGAGTTCGCGTGCCCGCGCGGGGGTGACTTCCGAGCCGACACGCCCGCTTTCGATCATTGCGCCGTCGAGCCGGGGAGTCATTCCGGCCGTGAAGATCAGGTCTGACGCGAGCCGGGCGACGGCGTAGTCGCCGTGCGGGGTCGGCACATCCGGGTTTGATTCCCGGGGGGAGCCGCTCACAGCTGCGGGCCGATCGGGCATTCGGTGAGCACCTCGTGGCCGGTTTCGGTGATCAGGACGGTCGCGGAGAGCCCGATGCCGGCGACGCCGGCGATACGCAGCGTCGGTACGACGTGGATGACCTGATTCGGCTGGAAGGTTTTCTGCTCGTTCTCTCCGAGCGAGAGCAGGTGGCCCTCTCCCCAGTCGGGGGCGAAGGCGATGCCGACTGAATATCCGCTGCGCTTGCGGTAAGTGTGGGCGAGACCTGCGTCCGCGATCGCGGCCTTGCATGCAGCGTGTGCGGCGGCGGGGGAGCCTCCGGGGCGGACCTCGGTCAGTGCGGCCGCGCGAGCGGCGTCGCAGGCCACCGCCATCCGGGCGGCGTCGCCGGTGAGTTTCCCGGTCCAAACCGTGTGCATCAGCGGCGCGTTGTAGCGGCCGTAGGTCGCGGACATCTCGAGCAGGACGGCCTCGTCACGCTCGATCCGACGGTCGGTCCAGCTGGCGTGGATCGTGCCGGCTCGCGGCCCGGATGCGACGAACGGCTCCATGCCGAAGTACTCAGAACCTGCCTCCACCAGCGACGCGAAAGCCGTTGCGGCGACCGAACGTTCTGTTGCGCCGGGTACTGCGGCCCGGGCTGCCGCGGCGATGCCGGCGTTCGTCGCGGCGGCCGCACCGCGGATTTGCTCGATCTCCGCGGGCGACTTGATCAGCCTTGCGGCGGCGATGGCGCCGTCGATCGCAGCTGTGGTGGCACCGGCCTTGCGGATGCCATCGGTGAGCCGGTGGAACGGCTCGGGCGGCAGGAACCACGAGCGCTCTTCGACGCCGACTGCCCGCGCGCTAGGAGCGAGTTCGGCAAGCAGCCGGACGGTCTCGGCGACCGGGTCGGAGCTGTCGGCGAATCCGACGACCTTGCTGAAGTACGTGGTGGCGTGTGCGTTCTCGGTCTCGGTCTGCCGCATGAGCAGAGCCGCCTCGCCGTCGGCTGTGACGATCAGGCACTGGTAGGTGTAATACCCGGGCGTGGCGTGCCCGGACAGGTAGCAGACGTTCTCCGGGGTGTGGACGACCGCAGCGTCGAGGCCCGCTGCCTTCAATGTCGCACGGAAGGTGTCTAGACGACGGGCGTATTCGGTCTCGTCGAATACGGGTGACATGGTGTCGCTCCTGTTCTGGCGCGGCCTCAGCGGCCGTGGCGAGCTCAGCGAAAGGGTCGGTCAGCTGGGGTACGGCTCGGTGCTGGTGAGGGATTCCGCGAGGATCGCTCGGTAGAGGCCGACCGAGGCGGCGAGTTCGTCGACGACCACGTGCTCGTCGACGGCGTGCATGACCTCGAGTTGTCCGGGGCCGCACACCAGGGTGGGCACGCCAGCTGCCCGGAAGTGGGTCATGTCGCAGTTGACGGTCAGCCCGCCGAGCGAATCGTCGGCGTCGTTAGCGGCCAGCGCGCGGCGTGCCCCGACGACGAACGGGTGGTCGCCGGGGGTTTCCGAGGGGCCTCCTGTGCTGGGGGCGAGTTCGGCGACCGACGCCGTCGCGCCTGGGGTCTGCTCGGCGAAGCGGGCGAGTACCTCGTTGATGGCGGTGAGGACGGCGTCTGGGGACTCGTCGGGCAGCAGTCTGCGGTCCAGGGTGATGCGGCAGCGCTCGGGCACCGCGTTGGGCGCTTCTCCACCGCCGACCAGTACCGGGGTGCAGGTGGCTGCGCCCAGCAGTGGATGGCGGCGTCCGCCGAGCTCGGTGGCGTAGTCCTCGAGCAGGCCCAGCAGCTGGCCGGCTGCGACGACCGCGTTCACCCCGAACTGCGGTGTGGCCGCGTGTGCCGAGCGGCCGACCACCTCGATGACCGGGCGGATCGAGCCTTTGTGCGCGGTGAGCAGCCGCATCCCAGTAGGTTCGCCGACGATGACGGCATCCGGGAGTCGCCCGGCACCGACCAGCTCAGGTACCAGGCGGCGGGCACCGGCCGAGTCGCCCTCTTCCTGTGACACCGCGGAGTAGACGATCTCGCCGGTCGTGATCGTGCCGGACTGTGCGAGCTCGATCGCGGCGCAGGCCATCGCCGCGAGTGGTCCCTTGGCGTCGGCGGACCCGCGTCCGAACAGCCGTCCGTCGCGGACTTCCGGCTCGAACGGTGCGCTCGTCCACCCAATTCCGGCAGGCACGACGTCAAGGTGCGAGTTCAGCATGATCGACCGTCCGCCGGCGCCGAGTCGCAGGCGCGCGGTGAGGTTCACTTTGCCGGGGGCCAGCGTGTCGATGGTCGTTTCGAATCCCGCCGCCGCCAACGCCTCGCCGAGCAGGGCGGCGGTGCTTTCCTCTTCGCCTGTCGGGTTGGTCGAGTCGCACGCCACTAACGAGGTTAGGAGATCGACGACGTCAGGAATGCGTGAAGTCTCCGGTCTTGTGGCGCGGGTCGTGGTGGTCATTTCAAGTCCTCCGCGGGGGCAGGTCGGTGGTCCGGGCCGCCCGGGGCCACCGAGTCAGTGATGGTCCAGGCGACCCGCGCTGGTGAGCGGTGCGTGTGCTGGGTAGCGAGGGACAGGCGTGGCTGATCAGGCTGGGGCGACGGACCCGACCACGTCGATGATGCGGTCGAGCGCCGCGTCCCACCGGGCCTCGTCTTGGGCGAAGCACAGCCGCATGTGCCCCAGTCCGGCACGACCGAACTGGTAGCCCGGATTGACCACGACTCCGGCCTTCTGCTTCAGCGCGAGCGCGACGTCTTGGTCACGCGCTCCGGTCAGAATCTTGGGGAAGACGTAGGCGCTGCCGTAGCTGGCGTTGACCCGCAGCACGGACGAGGTGTTGATCTTCTCGACCGTAGTGTCGCGCAGGGCTTGGTACTCGACCAGCTTTTTGGCCAGGAACTCCTGGTCCTCCGCGATCCAGTGCGTGAGCAGGTGCTGCGCGTATGCGGGAGCGCGGAGGGCACTGACCGACTGCAGGTCCTCCATCGCGTCGACCAGATCCTTGGGGCCCACGGCCACGCCAAGGCGGTAACCCGACAGTGACTCGGTCTTCGACGGGCCGAGCAGGGTGACGGTGCGTTCGGCGAGGCCATCGACGGCGGCGAGGTGGTAGAACGGCTCGTTCTCGTACACCAGGCGGGTGTAGAGCTCGTCGGCGATTACCGTGAAGTCGTGCTGTTGGGCGAGGCGTGCGATCGCCTCGATCGTGTCCTGGCCGTAGATAGCCCCGGTGGGGTTGTTGGGGTGTGAGAAGACCATGAGGCGTGGCTTGTTCGCAGCCGCGCGCTCCAGCGCATCGAGGTCCAGGGTCGGGCGCGTGCCTCGACCGGTGGCGCTTTCGTCCGGCCAGATCATCGGGATGCGTTCAACGCGGGCACCGAAGTAGCGCAGCATGCGTTCGGTGGACAGGTAGTCCGGGTCGGGCAGGAGCACGAGGTCGCCAGGCGAAAGGATTGCGGCGAGGGCGACGAACAGCGCACCCTGCGTCCCCGGGGTGAGGATGACGTCGGCCGATCCCGTCGCGGGTACGCCGAGCACGGTTGAGACGTTGTGTGCCACAGCCTCACGGACGGCCCGGTCGCCTCGGTACGGCGTGTACGTCATCCCTCCGCCGCCGGCTGCCTCGACGAAGGTCGGCAGTGCCCACTCGGGCGGCGGGAAGCGGTGGGTGTCGGCATAGGTGGCGTCAAGTAGATCCTCAGGCCCAGGCGCATTCTCCAGCTCGCGCTCGGCCTCACGCAGGGATTTGCCCAGCGTGTCGGAAAGCTCCGGCAGGGACAGGCGGTTGATGGCATCGGGCAGTTGAGCCACAGCACTTTTCCTTATCTGATTTCGTGTGTTTATGGGTGTTGGTCTTGACGGGGCCGCCGTAAGGCGACGCGGTACCAGGCGAGACGACCCGGCTAATCAGGGGTGCCCAGGGTGGCCGGCTGGGCTTCGATGGAGCCGATGAGCTGAGCCAGGCCGCCGAGTACGTGTGTGCGGGTGCACGCTGCGGATTCCCAGGCGCTGCCGTCCTCCAGGGCGGCGACGATCTTGGTGTGCTCGCGCAGCGATTGGTGGGCCCGGTCTGAGTCGGACAGGTAGAGCGTGATGTAGCGGTCACTCTTGGCGCGGAGCTGGTTCAGGGCGCCCATCGACGCGGGCATTCCGGCCAGGTCGTAGATCGCGTCGTGGAACTGCCGGTCGAGGACGCGAAGTGTGCTCGAATCGCCCGTTGCGGCCGCGTTCCGCTGCTCGTCGATGAGCGTGGTCAGCTGTGCGGCCAGCCGAATCCGGCGCTCCTGCGATGCTTGAGCCGCCGCGGCGCCGAGCATGCTCTCCAGCGCCGCCCGTCCATTGTAGACGTCGCGGGCGTCGTCCGATGACACCGCTGCCACCATCCACTTCTGGTGCGCGCGGTCGATCACTAGGTCCTCGGTGGCCAGGCGGGACAGGGCATCACGCAGCGGACCTCGACTGACTCCGAGTTCCGCGGCGAGTTTCTCCTGGCTGAGTTGCTGGCCCGGCGCGAGCTTGCCGGTGAGGATCCATTCGCGCAGCAGGCGGTATGCCCAGTCCTGCTTGCGCGTACCGAACGGGATCGCGGTACCAGCGGGGACCATTCTTCACTCTCCCAGGATCTGCTGAAGGAACTGTTTAGTGCGTTCGTTGGTGGGACGCGTGAACACCGCTTCAGCGTTGCCGTCCTCGACGATGCGGCCGTCGACCATGAACACGACTCGATCCGCGGTCCGGCGCGCGAACTCCATCTCATGAGTCACGGTCACGATCGTCATGCCTTCCTCCGCAAGGTTGCGCATAACGGCCAGAACTTCCCGAGTGAACTCGGGGTCCAGGGCCGAGGTTGGCTCGTCGAACAACATCAGCTCGGGGCGCATCGCGAGCGCACGTGCGATGGCCACACGTTGTTGCTGCCCACCAGACAACTCGTACGGGTAATGGTTGCGATGCTCGGGCAGGCCGACTCGTTCGAGCAGGGCGAATGCGTCGGCTTCCGCTTTCTCCCGGCCCGTACCGCGCACCCGCCGCGGCGCCAGGGTGATGTTTTCCAGTGCCGTGAGATGGGGGAAGAGGTTGAACTGCTGGAAGACCATCCCGATGCGGCCAGCGAAGGAGCGGGGTTTGGTACCCGGCTTGGCGAGCGTGTCGCCTTGGAACGCGACCGAACCCGACTGGATTGGCTCGAGTCCCGCCAGACAGCGGAGCATTGTGGATTTTCCCGCACCAGACGGTCCGAGCACGGCAACGGTTTGCCCAGCCGGGACCGCAAGGTCGACATCGATGACCACTGGCTTTCCGTGGTAGCTGCGGCCCAGGCCGCAGGCCTCCAAAACCCTTGGTGCGGACGGCGGGGCCACGGTTGTGTCGTTCATCGTGTCTCCCATCAGGCCGGCTGAGGCGTGGTTCGGGCGCTGCGGGCGGAGGCGCGCAGCGTGACGTCGAAACGGCGCTCAACGGCCCGGATGCCGAACGTGAAAATGGTGGTCAGCAGCAGGTAGAGCAGCGCAGCGGCGCACAGCGCCGAGACATAGTCGAAGTCGTCGGCCGCCTGGCGCTGCGCAGTCAGCATCAGATCGCTGACGCTGACCACGGAGGCCAGCGCCGAGGTCTTGAGCATGCCGATGAACTGGTTACCGGTCGGCGGCAGAATCAGCCGCAACGCCTGCGGTAGCACCACCCAGCGAATGACTTTCAGCTCCGACAGGCCAAGCATGTGCGCCGCCGTCCGCTGGCCACGGTCAACTCCCAACAGGCCACCACGCACGATCTCTGCCATGTAGGCGACCTCGTTGAGCGCCAGTGCGATCAACGCGCAGGTGAAGGGGCTGAAGTTCAGCCCCCAAAGGGGCAATACGTTGAACACGAAGATCAGTTGGAGTAGCACGGGGGTGCCGCGGAACAGCCAGATATAGCCATCGATCAGCCATCGCAACGGGGTCGGCCCGCTTTTGAGCAGAGCAAGAACGACTCCTCCGGCGATGCCCAGAGACATGGCCAACACCGTGAGTTCGAAGGTGGTCAGCGTGGCGGTGAGGAAGGAGCTGGAGAAGACACGCTCGAGGATTTCCATGCCGGTCAGCCCCCATGACCTGGTGTCGACGGAGGGGACGCGTTCTGCGAGGTGAAAATGTTCGAAGTGGCAGGCAACTGGTACTTGGCCAGCAGCTTCTCGTACTCCCCTGTTTCGACGAACCTCTTCAGTGCAGCCTGAATGGCAGCCGCGGTCTCGGTGTCGCCCTTGCGGACCGCGATGCCAATCTTCGTCTCGTTCTTGTAGGTCGCAGCCGAGCTGAAGGTCTCGCCCGTCGAGGCCAGGATCTTCGAGCCGGTCGGCGTGGACGTGTCGAACCCATCGGCACGCCCCGACTGGACCGCCAGCATCGCGTCCTGGTTGGTTGGCAGCGTCATGATGGTCATTGGCGGGAGGCCCTGTGCGCGGAGCTCGTCGTTGTACGCGTTCATGTACCGCTCGCCGATCGCGCCGCGGGTCACCGCGATGGTGCGCCCCGACAGATCACGGGGCACCTGCGTGATGTTCTTCGGGTTGCCTTTCGGCACGATCAAGCTCTCGCCGATCAACAGGTAGGGCACGAAGTCGACTTTCTTCTGCCGCTCGTCGGTGATGTACATCGCCGAGTTGATGACATCAACCCGCTTGCCGCCGAGCGCAGGGATTAAGCCGTCGAATTCCATGTCGGTCGGCTTGGCGGTAAGCCCCATGCTCCCGGCCAAAGCGTTGATCATGTCAATATCGAAACCCTGGAACGTACCGTCCGCGGACCGGGTCTCGAACGGCGCGAACGTCGCCGCCGTCGCGAAGGTCAGGACCCCGTCTTTGACCAAGCCGGGAGGCGGAGCGACCGCAGGAGCCGGCGTGTTCCCCGCTGGCGCAGAACTGCCACACGCCACCAGTGCCGTGATGAGCAGGACGCTCAGCGCCGCCAGTCCTGCTCGTAGGAGTCGGAATACCATGTGCTTTCCTCTCTGAAGGCCCAGGTCCGAACGTTCTGTAAACAGTCTTCAGTCGTGGGCGCCAAAATGTCAACAGTCTCCAGGTTGGCTTCGACAAGGATGGGCGTGGTTGCCGGTGGGTAAATCTGCCGTTTCGGGACCGCAGCGATGGCTACACATTGTGCAGCTTCCATAACGGTTTGTGGTTGACGGGCGGGGAGTTCGACGTAGCGCCGGCCGCCACTGTCATCACATGCGTGAGTCCTCTAGATGGTGGACGTGTCCCCGCTGCGTCCGAGCGCGTTCAGGTCCGCCGCGCTCAGCTCGACATCGACTCCCAGGCCAGGAGCGATCGGCACGGGAATTGCTCCATCGGCTAGTTCAATTCCGCTCGCGCGATCATCCGTCACGTTGGCGCAGCCCCACAGTTCCGCGATCCCGATGCCGAGCCCCGCGGCAAGCTGGACAGTGGTCGCACAGCCGAGCCGTCCGCAATCCATCTGCCCTAGACCGATTTCGAGCTCATGGCGCCGGGCGGTGTCCACTGCCTCGGTCAGGGCAGCAACAGTGCCGGTTTTCTCGAGCTTCAGGTGAACACCGTCGATCGCGCCCAGCGTCGCGGCGGCACGTACCGATGCTGCGTCGCGGACGGACTCGTCGGCCCACACTGGGATCGGGGACGCCGACCGGACCGCAGCCAGGCCATCGAGTCCCGCGACCGGTTGCTCGAACCACGCGACCCCCAGGTCGGTCAGCCACCTGAGCGATCCGATCGCAGTCGGGACGTCCCACCCTCCGTTCGCGTCGACCACGAGTGTGACGTTGTCTCCCGCGACATTTCGGGCAGCCTCAACGCGGCGGCGGTCTAGGCCAGGATCGCCTCCGATGCGGATCTTGAGCCGTGGATATCCCGCCGCCACAGCAGCACTCGTGTGCTCCTCAGCTTCGGCCACAGTGCCGAATACGATCATGGTGTGTGTCGGGATGGCCACGGGCGGTGGGGTCGACGTCAACGTGCTCCACAGCGGGACGCCTGACGATCGGGCGACCGCGTCTCGCCACGCAACGTCCACCAGCATCGCCGCAGGTGGGCATGATCCAGCCAGGCGATCAGCAAGCTCCCCCGGATTCGACCACGGCAGATCCGGTATCGCCATCAACGCAGCAACGATGTCCGTGGTGTCGTGTTTTGTGGCGTAGGCGCCGTTACCGCGGGTCTCGGCCCAGCCGACTGTCCCGTCGGCGAGGCGAACCCTCAGGAAGACCTCGGTGAGCACTGCCGTGTCGACCGCAGAGTGAAGCAGTCGGCGCCGCAGGTTCAGGTCGACTGTCACGAAACCGGCCTCGATGATCGAGTAGTCGGCGATCGAAGCTCCCTGGCCATGACTATGAGGCATGCTCGTCACTACAGTCCTTTCCGCTCATCCGCGTGTCCTTCATGGACTCCGGCCGTAACCGGCATTCGGAGCCTCGAACGAGTTGATCAGCGGGACCGCGAGCACGGGCGGCGGGTTCGTCTGGCAAACCCCCCGAAGCGAATAGACAGGTCCGGCATGCTCACGTATCGGCTCTGGTGCTCGCCCCGGTCACACCTGGCGCGCAACTGGCTGAGCGCGCCGACCGTCGCAGGAATGTCGGCGAGAGTGTCGATAGCGTCGTGAAAATCGCGATCCAACCGCCTCAACCAACCGCAGCGCCGCTGTGCGGTTCGCTTCGGCCAACGTGCAACGGCGGGGCTGAACGTTCAAAAAACTCCCTAAACACGCAGTTCAAAGCGTTCTGTCAACAGTTTGAACGCCGACGTGCAGGATGTCAACGAGCGAGCCCGTGCCGGTTGGTTGTAGCCAGGCGCACGGCACGGCACTGCCATTCGGACCTTTGGCGTGAAGGAGCCAGCGCATGATCCCGACTAGGGACGAGGTGGCCGGCCGCGTCGACCGTCTAGGACATCTTGCGGGCGGCTGGGGGTTGACCCGGCACCCGAACGGAACTCCGGCACATGGGCGGATTTCCTGCGTGTGACTTCTTCGAGATGGTGACCCTGCCCGGGGTGAGGATGTACCTGCTCGCCATCATCGAGCACGGTAGTCGCCGGATCCGGATTCTGGGCACCACCGCGCACCCGACTGCCGCGTGGGTGGCACAAGCAGCAACGAATCTCGTCATCGACCTTGAGGAAACCGGCTGCCGGGCGCGTTTCTGATCCGGGCCGCGACGGCACGCACCGCCGCCGTGTGAGCACTGTGGGTAGCCACATCGCCACGACGTTGCTGAGTGAGCTGCCGATTAGATCGCCGCCGGGTTCACGGTCAAGCACGTGCGGCGGATGAGCAACGGTCCATGAACCTGACGGGTGCGTCAGACCCCAGCGCTTGTGTCCGTGGCGAATGCGTCCAGAGCCGCTTTGAAGGCGTCGGGTGCGACGCCGAACGGTCCGTGCAGCGGGTGCAGCAGCTCGATCGAGATGAAGATGGTGAAGCCGATGGTCAATGTCAGCAGTACCATCGTCACGACGTTGGCCGGCCGCATGCTAAGCCCGATGATCAGCGGGTATGCGATCATCAGCACGCCTCCGAGGATGCTGGCCATCAGCAGCATGATGTTGAAATTCTGGTCATCAGTGGCCACGTCGACCCGCTGGCGATGCCCTTCGTCGATCTGCCGGACGTTCTGCATCGACTGTTCCCGCGCCGTCTTGAGCGTCTCGGTGTCCGCAGGGAGCGCGAGCACCTCGGCACGTAGCGAGTTCAGCAACCGGTCGGTCTCGGGGTCGGTCTCGCCTCGGTCCAGTGCGGACCATTCGTGGTCGGCGACTCGCGCTGCGTACTGGGCGGCTAGGGACTGGATGGTGGTTGCGTGTGGCTCGGGCGCCGTGCTGACCTGCCAGTGCGTGTCGATGAGCGCGTTCGCCTCTTTGTCTGACGCCTTGCTGATGTCGTCACCGTTCTGCCAGGCGAACACGATGTAGAACGCCAGTACAACGGTGAACAAGGCGTTCAGCACGCCGCCGGCGAATGATTGCGAGTCCGAGTCCGCCTCACCGGAGGCTGCGGTCTTACGGCGGGCGTTGAGCACGGTGAACCCGACGACGCACAGGGGCAACAGCACCAAAGCCAGCAGGGTGAGGAGAAGCACGGAACTTCCGTTCTTGGTTGCCTGACAGGACAAGAATGGGAGCGGATGTGGAGCGGAACCGCTCGACCTTCGAAAAACATTACCTGCTGCGGATTCACGTGAAACCCGTCTTGTGGCAAGTGCTGGTAATTTCACACTATAGGGTGATCTTGAACGGCCGTTGGGAACGGGTATCGCCCATCCGCAACCACTTCTTGGCGCCGTGTGGTCTTGAGTAATGCCTGAACATGTGGCCGTTAAGTCCAATGTGGATATGCAGAATTGCCCTAACAGGCAACCGTCTTCGCCATGCTAGGGTCCAGCCGGTTTGATGTGAAACCCGAGCGACGTCCTCGCCGGGTCGGATTCGGCCAGCAGGTGTGGGAACTTCTCCCGGGAAAACGCACGAAGGGCGGTGAAATGCTGTGCGGAAACGGCGTGTGTCACGGCAATCCTGGTTGCTCGCGTTCGCGCTGGTGTTGCTGGCGCCGCTGCTCTGCTCCGCGCACTTGGCCGGGGCCGCTCGGGTCGAGCCTGATGACCCCGGCGCGGGGTCCACGACGATCGCAGGCGTCTCGTCTCCCGGTGTTCCGTCGGTGGCCAAGCTGAAAATCCCGCCTGGAAAGCGGATTGTCGATGCGGAGCTCACGTGGACCGGCAACCCGAAGAACTGTCGGCCTCCCGGCCGCGGAGAGCTGGAGCCGGTCGCGCCGGCGTTTTGGATCGGTGCGGAGCAGGTCGTGGCCGAACGCATCACCGGGGGTCCGCATGGCGACATCGCACACGCGAACGTCACCGAACGTCTGCCAGGCATGCTCGCTGCCGACGGGAGCACGATCGCTTTCCACGGCTTGTGGCAGGGGCTAGGGGCTTCCTGCGGCCTCGGTTGGACGCTGCATGTCGTGTGGACCACCGGGAAGCCTGCCATCGATATCCGCACAGAGGCGGCTCCAGCGGAAGGCCGCCCTGGTGACCGGCTAAGCCAGACCGCCGTGATCACCAACACCGGTGATATGCCATTGGTCGGAGTGACGGCCGATCTCGATTCCGGACCATGCCGCATCTCGATCGGCCGGCTCGATCCCGGAAAGCAGAAAGTGGTTTCCTGCCCGGGTAAAACGCCCGTAGACGGCCAGGTGGCCGCAGAGGCGCGCGGCTGGAGCCTCGGGGGCTGGCCGGTTCATGCGGCGGCGACCGGGCGGGTTCAGCTGCTTCCCCAGCCGCAAGCGGCGGTGTCGCTGGACATCGGGCAGATAGAGCACATCCCAGGCACGGATGCGGCCGAGGTTCCGGTCACGGTGCAGAACAAATCATCGTCGGTGCCATTGGTCGACGTCGTGGTGACCGGGCGGCCGGTTTCTTGCCGGCGCGAGATCGCACGCCTGGAGCCGGGGGAGATTTTTTCCTACCGTTGCCGGGCGAGCGCCGGGGAGTCTGTCGACCTCACGGTTGTCGGGAGACCGCTTATCGGGGGTGTGGTGGCGGAATCCGCACAACTGGTGCAAGCCACCACGCATGCGGTGGTGCCCGGCGCACCGCCCGACACGCCGCCTGGCGTCGCGCCTGCTTCGCCACTCGATGCGCCTCCGGCACCGCGCTACGAGCAAACCGAACCCAGTGCCATGCGGGAATCGCCCGAGAAGGCAGCGGGTTTCATCGCGATCCTTGGTGTGCTGGTGATGATGGTCAGCGTCGGTGCGCTGTCCTCGGCGACCCGTGCCGGCAAGTGACCTCGCGCGGGAGCTCCGCATCGGTTCGGCTTGATGAACACGACGAGTAGCTAGGAGTCGCGCATGTCCGCAGAATTGGTTGTCGTTGGGCTCGGCTACGTCGGGTTGCCGCTGGCCGCCCGGGCGTGTGAAGCCGGTTTAGCAGTCATCGGCCTGGACATCAGCAACGAAGTGGTGGCCGAGATCAACGCGGGTCGGTCGCACGTCCGGGACGTCTCCAACGAGGTGATCGCCGGCATGGCAGCGAACGGATTCACCGCGACCACCGACCCTTCGGTGCTCGGCGACGCCGACACCATTGTGCTCTGCGTGCCCACGGGGCTGTCGGACACCGGTGAGCCGGACCTGATGGCGGTGCGGACGGCGGCCCAAACGGTTTCCGGGCACCTGCGCCCGGGCACCCTGGTGGTGCTGGAATCCACCTCATATCCGGGCACCACCGAAGAGGTGGTGCTCCCGATCCTGGAGCGAGGCAGTGGACTGCGCGCCGGTGGCGATTTCCACCTGGCCTACTCGCCGGAGCGAATCGACCCGGGCAACGCGACGTTCGGTGTACAGAACACGCCAAAGATCATCAGCGGTGTTACGCCGCTTTGCGCCAAGTACGGTGTCGCGTTCTACGGCCGATTCGTCGACACCCTCGTGGTGTCTCGCGGCACGCGGGAGGCCGAGATGGCCAAGATCCTGGAGAACACCTACCGCTACGTGAACATCGCGTTGGTGAACGAGGTTGCGCTTTTCTGCGACCAGATGGGCATTGACGTCTGGGATGTCCTGCATTGCGCTGCTACGAAACCGTTCGGTTTCGCGGCGTTCCACCCCGGACCGGGGGTCGGGGGCCATTGCATCCCGGTCGACCCGCTGTACCTCCAAAGCAAGGCGCACAGCGTGGGATTTTCGTTCGACATGCTCGCCGCCGCGCGAGAGGTGAACCAGCGCATACCGGAGCACGTGGTGACTCGGGTGGTGAAGCTCCTCGAGGAGCAGGGGCAGCCAGTTTCCGGTGCGCGGGTGGTGCTGCTGGGCGTGACCTACAAACGGGATGTGGCCGATACGCGCGAGTCGCCGGCGTTCCCGGTCGCGCGCGGCCTGCTGGCCCGAGGCGCGGATGTCCGCTTCCACGATCCCAATGTCCGGTCGTTCGCGGTGGACGGTGCGGCACTGGTCAAAGTGGACCAGCTTGCCGATGCGCTGCAAACCGCGGACATCGCGATCCTGATGCAGGACCATTCCTGCTATGACCCGGTAGAACTCGCCGCCTCCAGGTGCGCGCTGCTGGACACCCGGGGACGGAGCACGGGCGCGAACGTGACCATGCTGTGACGGCCTGTTCTTGAACTCGTTTTGCGGTCCCTGACCATCGTCGGCGAGATCACCGGACGAACAGGCCGGTGCTCATCCCGTTGGGGTTGGCACCGGCCGCTTTTCCCGCTGGTGGTTCAGTTCGCGGGTAGCAGCGCGGGGGCGAATGTGACCGGCATTTCCGGCTCGAGCCGCAGGTCCGCACCGGTCACCGGTTTCTCGGCTTGGATCAGGATGTTGTAGTGGTTCGGAAAGTGGCAAGCGTCGAAGCCGAGCACGGTCCCGAGCAGCGTTGCCCCGATCCATAACTCGTCGCCGCGGTCGATCACACCGGCGCACCCGATCTCGGCGAACCCCAGGAACCCGACGCGGTCGATGCGGGCGCCGGGCGAGGTGTCCTCGTGGTCGGTGGTCACCAGCTCGTGGATCTCGCCTCGCCGGACACAGCGGCTCGCGTGCGGTTCGAGGGACATGCCCCGTTGTTCCCGGCGGTGCAGCAGCACTTTCACCAGCGTCCCGCTGACGGCTCGTTTCGCGCCGTCCTCTTCGAAATTCACCTTGCCTGCCCTTCCGGCGCCAGGACGCCGGCTCGTTCGATTCGATAGGTTTGTGCGACGAGGTCGAGTGCCGGTAGGCCGCCGTCCTCTCGCGGGACACCGGAGATGGTCGCGGCGAAGTCGCCGAGTATGCCGGCGTATTCGTGCCACAGCGAGGATTTGAAGCCAGGATGACCGGCCAGCATGTCGGCCTGGAACCGCGTTCCGCCCGAGAGCAGGATGTCGACGTCTTTGATCTCCCCGTCATACGACCAGTCGAGTTCGACGGTGGCCGGGATGCCGGTGGCCGAGCGCAGTTCGATCACGGCTCGGCGATCCGTTCCGCGTTGGTCACGTCGCACGCTCGCCGCCGCGACCGTGACATCGCCGACGAACATGCGAACCAGGTCGAAGGCGTTGGGCCCGTTGTCGGCCACGCATCCGCCGCCGCACCGCAGCGGGTCCAGGTACCAGTTGTCGGCGCCTATGTGGTCTTCGATGAGTTCGTTGTACCGGACGGTCAGCTTCTCGATGGCGCCGCCTCGGCGGACCTGGTCCGCCAGGCGCAACACGTTCTCGTTGTACCGGCGGTGAAATGCGGTGAACAGCGGTGTTCCGGTGGCGTCGGCCAGCGCCGCGAGCTCGCGGCCGTCGTCGAGTGACACCGCCAACGGCTTTTCCACGCAGACCGGGAGCCCAGCGCGCAGGGCGTCCCGGCACACCGGCGCGTGGACGTCGTTGGGCGCGGTGACCACCACGGCGTCCAGGGCGACCTCCTGGAACATCGTGCGGTGGTCGCGGAAACACGGCGTGTCGGATCGGTGTGGTGCCAGCGCGGCGGAACGGATGTCGCACACCGCCGCCAACGTCCAACCGGGATCGTGGCGGACCGCGTCCAGGTAGTACTTCGAGATCGTGCCCAGGCCGACGACGGCCACCTTTCGTGCGTTCCCGGCGGTAGGGGTCACTGGTGCTCACCCGCCGGTTCGGTGCCGGGCAACCCGAGTTCGAGCAGTTCGCGGTGGACGTGTGCGGGGATCGGGACTCCGCAACGGTGGCGTTCGAGGGCGCGTTCGGCCTCCCACCAGCCGGGATACCGGACCAGGTTGCCCGGGGCTGCTGGCGGGCAGGCGGCCAGGGTGGCGAACATCGTGTGCGCGTCGGTGCCGAAGTCGCCATCTGGGCGAAGCAGATCCGGCGCTATCGCCAGGACGAAGAAACCGATTCCGTCGTCGCGTCCGTGCGGGCCGCCGTCGCCCTGCAGGGCCGCCGGCGCGGGGCCGAGGTCGGCGCCGGGTAGCAACGCGGCCAGCAACTCGACGGCGAGGCCCAGGCCGTAACCCTTGTAGACGCCGGTTTCCGGGGAGCCACCAAGCCAACCCAGGTGCGCCGTGCCGCGGTCGAAGGCAGTGGGATCGGTGACCGGGTTCCCGGCGTCGTCGGTGAGCCAACCTGGCGGAATGGTCTCGCCGCGGCTCGCTGCGATGCGCACCTTTCCGGTGGGAACCACTGTGGTGCTCATGTCCAGCACGAACGGATGGTCCGTCAAGGCTGGGGCAGCGACGGCGAGCGGATTGGTCCCGAGCATCGTCAGCGCGCCGAGCGGAGGCCGGGCAATGCGTTGGCCTCCGCAGTTGCTCGCGACAATACCGACCATGCCCTGCTCGGCGGCACGTGTCGCGTGAAAGCCGGCACAGCCGAAATGCGTCGCGTCGCGGACGGACACCAGGCCGATCCCGTGTTTTCCGGCGCGTTCGACGGCGGTGTCCATCGCTTCGGCGGCCGACCACAGGCCGAGTGCGCGCCGCGAGTCGACGACAGCGCACGCACCGGTGTCCGTGACGATCTCCGGCTCCGCAACCGGGTCGACGCGGCCGGAGTCGAACAGCGGCAGGTAGAGGCGGGACAGGTTGAACACGCCGTGCGAGTCGAATCCCGTCAGATCGCCGTAACACAGCGCGGAAGCGGCAGTGCGTGCACGGTCCGGCGGCATCCCGCGTTCGGTGAACAGGTCGCTGACCCAGGTGTGCAGGTCTTCGTAGCGTACCTGGACGGTGCCCGAGGCAGCCCGCGTTTGCAGCGTCATCGAATCTTCCCTTTCTGGAACTGGCGGCGGTGCTGATCGGCGAAGCCGGTGAGCAGCGAGGACACGATGGATGCGTATCTCCGGAGTTCGTCCAGTTCGGCGTATTCCCCTTCGGCGTGCGCGTTGTTCCCGTCGAGGGTTCCGGGGCCCAGCACTGCGGTGTAGGTGTCGGGAACGCCGGCCATCCAGATCGCGTCGCAGGTGAAGGCCGGGGTGCTGTCTGGCCAGCGAGCCGCACCAGCGTTGGTGAGGAGCTCTTCGGCCCACGCCGCGGAGCTGTGCAGGCACGGCAAGCCGCGCTTGAGCCAGTCCACGCGGGTGATGGACGAGGCGTCGGCTGCGGTGCGGGCGAATTCTCGGGTGTCGGCGAAGGTCGCGGTGAACTGCTCGACTCCGCTGTTGACCGCTGCGAGCAGTTCGGCCTCCGCCGCAGCACCCTCGGAAGCGGTCGAGTAGGAGAGGTTGATCAGCAGTTTTCCGTTGCCGTAGACCCGGTTGTGCAGGTCACCGGTGTGGATGCCGGCGACGCAGAGCCGGCCCGGGCGGTGTCCCGGATCGAGTTCGCGGGCGATGTGCTGGGCGAGGAAACCGAGGAGCACAGTGGCGTTGTGCCCGGCGTCGGGCCGGTCGTCGATGGCGCCGTGGCCGTCCACCTGCACGCACGCCGTCATCGAGGCCGTCGCGCGGGGCAGGTACTGCAGGCCCGTCGGTTCGCAGAAGAGGTTGAGGCGGCCGAAAAAACCGGACTCCACGAGCGGGCGGGTCCCGAAGGTGCCCATCGCGCCGCCTTCTTCGCCCGACACGGCCTGTATGAGGACTCCGACGTCGCGCCCGAGTGCGGGGTCGGCCCGGGTGGCGTCGCGGATGCCCGCGAGCAGGGCCACCGCCGGCCCTTTCGCGTCGATGGCGCCGCGCCCGGTGAAGCATCCGTCGTGGAAGGCCACCGGTTCGAGGCCGGCGACAGTGTCTAGGTGGACGTTGAAAAGCACGGTTGCCTCGCGCGGGAGCTCGGGGCCGAGGCGGAGCACCAGGCTCGGTTGTTGTGCGAGGAACTGCGGGTCTGCTGCGGCGTTGCGCACGGTTCGCGGCACGTCGGCACGCGCCAAGACCTCAGGTGCCGGGCTTTCGTGGTGCACCGTCTGGAATCCGAGGGCGGCAGCAGCCCGGGCGTAGCTGCGCTGCGCTTCCCACAGCTGCGGTGGTGGGTCGGCTGCGGACGCTTCCAACGGCCCGACGGTGGGGGTCGCCAGCAGGTGCAGGAGTAGGTCCCGATCGTCGCAGTTGAAGATTTCGCGCTGCATCATGACGTGACGTGCCCGGTCGTGGCGGACCGATCCGGCTCGTCGAGCGCGGCGGGCGTTCCGACTTCGTTCAGCAGTGTTTCCAGGCGTCGGCCGGCCTGCACGAACGGCTCCGCGTCGGAACCAGCCGCCTGGATGCCTTCATGCGGCCGGTTGAGCAGGTGCGGTTCGATCGACAAGGCTCCCGGGTAGCCGGACGCGATCAGCAGTCGCAGGCTTTCGGCGACGCGGCACTGCCCTTCGCCAGGTAAGACGTATGCGGCGTCGCCCGGCTCGCCGATCGCGTCCTTGATGTGCACGTGCGCGACGTGCGGCAGGATTCGCCGGAGTACGTCGTGGGTGTCGTAGCCGTACTCGACGCCGTTGCCCGTGTCGAAGAGCAACCGCAGCGAGGCACCGCCGGCCTCGTGGACCAGCTCCAGCATCCGGTCGGCGTTGCTGCCTGCCCATCCCGCGCAGTTCTCGTGCACCAGCGTGACGCCGTGCTCTGCGGCGCGTTCGGCCAGCCGGGTAACACGCGCCAGCGCGCGATCACGCCACTCGCTGTGCGGAAGGCCGTCGTTGGGGTAGGACATGATTCGGATCAACCGGGTGCCCAGTTGGTGGCAACGTTGCGCCAGGACGTCGAGTTCGTGCATGTCGTCGGCGAACGGCGAGGTGATGGCCCGGGACCAGTTGCCGATTCGGGAGGCTAGGCACACCACGTCGAGGTTCGCGGCGCGGACGGCGCGCAGCACGCTGGAGAACTGCTGCGCGTCCAGATCCGCCAGCGCGATCCCGTCTACCGTGCGAAGTTCGATCGCCGACCAGCCGAGACGTTTGACGGCGGTGATCTGGTCGGTCAGCGCGGTGGCCGCTTCGTCTCCGATACCGGCGAGCAGGTTCGGCGCGGGAGGTTGATCAGCACGCATTGTGGAGAATCCTGCCCTTCGGCGTGGACGTGACGATCTGCTCGGCCGCCAGGCAGTGCCGTTTCGCTGCCGCAAGCAGCCCGACGACGTCGCAGTGCAAGTCGAACGTCCCGTGGTCGCTGCGCGCGGTTCCTTGGAAATGGCGGTAGGCGCGCACCATGAAGCTGGTCAGCGCGTCATCGCGGAAGACCTCCCGGCCCGGGGATTCGCCGCGGATCACCAGCTGTGCGTGGTCGTCGCTGTCGCTGATGGGGTAGTGGCCGATCGCCTGGCCGCGGTCGAATTCCAAGGTGATCTGGCGTTGCTTCACAGGTGCGGTCAGGTCGGAGAAGATCTCGGTGACGACGCCGTTCTGGTGCTCCAGGATCAGCCGTGCGCTGCCCATCCGGGAGAGCACGGCGCTCGGGCCGTGCATGTCGGTCCACTCCGCGTGGCGGACTGTCGCCGGCCCGGCCAGGTGCAGCACTACGCCGAGGGAATGCGGTACCTCGACGTCGAACGCCGTCGGGTGCCCGTCGGCCACGGTGGAGCGGGTGAACCGGGGTTTGTGCTGGGCGACCGAGATTGATCGGAGCTCACCGAGCCGTTGCTGCCGGATCAATGCCACGAGCCGGCGGGTGAGCTCGGAGTCCAGCCACTGCGTCACCACCGCCGGGTCGAGCCTGTGCCGGCCGCGCAGCGCGCTGATCTCACCGAGCTCGTCGACATCGGTGGCGAGGGGTTTCTCGATGATGAACCGCTGGAAGCCGAGTTCGGCGAGGCTGGCGAGCGCTTCGGCCCGATTCTGCGGCGGCGTGCAGAGGTGTACCACGGTGCTGTCCGGGTCCAGTCGTTGCGCGGCCGCGCGTGCGGAGTCGACGGTGGTCACGCCGGGAGTGGCCGGGCGCTTGTCTGGGTCGGAGTCGCAGGCGATGACGGGACCGGGGCGGAAGAGTTCGCTCGCGGCGGCTCGCGCTTTTGCCAGGACCGGTAAATGCAGGCCGGCGCCTGCCCGGCCAAGGCCGACCACGAAAGGTTGCAGCATCGTACTCCGTAGCCCTCGCGGGTTGATTCTCGGGGACCGGATCAGCAGTTCCACGCCGATCTAATAAGGACCAACTCGGCTCGGCGGAAGTCCGGTAGGAGCGAAGTTACTGTCCTCAGAGGTCTGAGGTCCAGTGGAAGAGGCGACGAAACAAGGAGATTCGTCTCTCACCGTAAAGAGTGAAAAAATCTAGCGAGGCGGCTGACGGCTTTCGGTTCGACTTGCGAGTCGGCTAGGTTCGTGATCACGAACTCCGATTGAAGGTCCTAACAGGAGTGTGATCGTATTGTCCCGCGGGACGGATTCCGTCAGCGCGAATGAAGGATTAAGGGCATCGCCGGATGAAGCAGCCGCCGCCGACGTTTCTGTCCCGTTCTTCTCCCAAGCCCGAACGTTCGACCGGCTTTGGCCGTCCATCAGCGCCCACGTCGAGGAGGTCTTCGACAATGGGAAGTTCTCCCACGGGCGCCAGGTCGGCGAATTGGAGCGTCGGCTCGCCGACTACACCGGTGCGCGTTTCGCGGTAGGGGTCAACAGCGGCACCGACGCGCTGATTTTGTTGCTGCGCGCGGCTGGGTTGCGTCCCGGGGACGAGGTCGTGGTGCCGGCGTATTCCTTCGTCGCCACCGCGACGTCGGTCCTGCTTGCCGGCGGGCGGCCGGTGTTCGCCGACATCGATCCGGTCACCTACGCGCTGGATGCGGCCGAGGTTGACCGGGTCGCGGGGCCGCGCACCCGCTTCGTGATGCCGGCGCACTTGTTCTGCCAGATGGCCGATATGCCCGCGTTGCGCGAAGTCGTCGACCGCCGTGGGCTGACCCTGCTGGAGGACAGCGCCGAGAGCATCGGGATGCGGCAGGGCGGGATCCACGCGGGCCTGCACGGTGCTGGTGGTGTGCTTTCCTTCTTCCCCAGCAAGACGTTGGGTGCGCTGGGCGACGCCGGTGCGGTGCTCACGAACGATCCGCAGATCGCTGAGCTGGTCTCCGGGCTGCGGCACCACGGCCGATTCGGCCGGACCCTCAACAACTTCCCGGGCATTTCCACCGAAACCGGTCTGGTGGGCACCAACAGCAAGATGGACGACATCCAGGCGGCCGTGCTGCTGGCCAAGATGACGAGCCTGGATGCCGACATCGCCCGCAGAGCGGAACTGGCCCAAGCCTACCGGGAAAGGCTTCGCGGGGTACCCGGCGTGCTCCGGCTTCCGCAGGTGGTCGACCGGGGACCGGGGTCGGTGGCGGTCTTCTACGCTTACGTGATCGAGGTCGAACATCGCGACGAGCTGGTCGACCACTTGGCCCGGTGCGGGATCGGCACCGAGACGTACTACCCGACGCCACTGCACCTGCAGCCCTGCTTCGCCGGGCACGGGCACCGGCTCGGGGACTTCCCGGCCTCGGAGGCCGCCAGCGAGCGGGCCGTGGCGCTACCGCTGTACCCCGATCTCGAAGACGGGCAACTCGACCGGGTCTGCTCCGCTGTTAGCGAGTTCTGCTTCCGGAGGTGCGCCTGATGCCTATGGAACTCCCGTTCTTCCCACCGGACCTGTTCGCCGACGACCGGAAGGTAATGCTCGAGCTGCTCTGGGAGATCGGCACCGGGCGCGAGCAGAAGTTCATCCTCGGTGAGCGCACCGCCCATTTCGAAGCGCTGCTGCGGGAGTCGCTCGGCGCAGCCGATGTCGTCGCCTGCGGTAGTGGCACCGCCGCTCTCGGCCTGGTGCTGCGCGCGATGGACATCGGGCCCGGGGACGAGGTGGTGGTGCCGGCCTTCGGTTGTGCGCCATTGGCGTCGTCGGCGCTCGAGGTGGGGGCGAAGCCGGTCTTCGCCGACGTCGCCCCGCACACGATGGTCGTCGATCCGGACGACGTCGAGCGGCGGATCACCGACCGGACCAAGGCGATCATGCCGGCGCACATGTTCTCGATCATGGCGGACATGCCGCGCTTCGTGGAGCTGGCGGCGAAGTACGGGCTGCGGCTTCTCGAGGACTCCGCGGTAGCCCAGGGCGCGGTGCTGGACGGCACGTCCGCCGGGCTTTGGGGCGATGCCGGCGTTTTCTCGTTCGTGCAGGTGAAGTCCTTCGGCATGCCCGGCGAGGGAGGTGCTGTCGTCACTCGCGACCCGGAGCTGGGGCGCAAGGTGCGGATGCTGCGCAACCACGGGCAGAACCGGCGGCGGTTCATCTACGAAATCGTCGGGACGAACAGCCGGTTCGACGAGATCCAGGCGGCCTTCCAGACGTACCGGTTCGCGGGACTCCCGGCGCGCCTGGAACGTCGGGCCGCCATCGCTGACTACTACACCGAACGCTTCTCCGGGTTGGACGGTCGCGGTGTCGTGCTGCCCCCGCCGTCGGGGAGGGAGGGGCGTTGCTACTACGTCTACTGCGTTCAAGCCGAGGAACGCGATGAGTTGCGAGATCACCTGGCGAAGCGGGGCATCGGCTCGCACGTCTACTACCCGCAGCCGCTTCCGCTGCAGGCGGGATTCGCACCGCACGCACCCGCAGGCGGGCGGTGGCCGAACGCCGAATATGCGAGCCGGCGGATCCTGGCACTCCCGATCTACCCGCACCTCAGCGACTCGGAGGTGACGTACATCGCCGACGCGGTCTGCGATTTTGCCGCCGAGGAAGGTGTATCGCATTGACGACCGCCGCATCCGACACGCACGGCTACGTGTTCAGCGACAGTAGCCGCCGAGGTGAGCAGTACCGCTGTTTGACCGCTGCGTATGACCCGATGACCACCGAACGGCTCGCCGCCACTGGGGTTTCCGACGGCTGGCACTGCCTGGAGCTGGGGGCCGGCAACGGCTCGGTCGCGAGATGGCTCGCCGACCGCGTCGCACCCACCGGAAGCGTCTTGGCCACCGATATCGAGCTGGGCCGCATCGGTGATCACCCAAACCTGACCGCAGTCGTGCATGACGCCAGGATCGAACCGTTGCCGGAAAACCATTTCGATCTGATCGTGGCCAGGCTGGTGCTCCAACAGCTTGCCGAACGCGACGCGATCATGGCGAAACTCATCCGGGCGTTGAAACCGGGCGGCTGGTTGCAGATCGAGGAGTTCGACACCGCATACGAACCGTTGCTGCTGGCAGCTGATGAACGCGCCGCGCAGGTCTACCAGAAGTTCCTGCTTGCCAAGACGAAGTTGATGCGCTCGCGTGGCGGCGATCCCGAGTGGGGAAGGCGGGTCGCCGCAGCGATGCGCGCGGCGGGCCTGGTGGAAATCGACCCGCAGCCGTACATCCAGTTGCGGTACCCGCAGTCGGCGGCTCTGCAGCTGCAGCTGAACCACACGTATCAGCTGCGGGACGGGCTGGTCTCGGTGGGGATGACCGATGCGGAGCTGGCGGAGGTGCGCGCGGTGATGCGCGAACCGTCGTTCCGGGCATCGTCCAGCGTCATGTACTCGGTGCAGGGCCGAAGGGAACGGCAGTTATGACGACGTCGGCTCCGGTTCGGAAGGCGGCCGCAGAGGTCGCCGCCCGGGTGGCGGAGGCGCAGCTGAGCGCCTTGCCGGCGGACTGCGCGGCAGAGCAGGTCGAGGCCGATATCGATTGGTCGGGCCCGGTCGCCATACCGCTGCCGGACGAGTCTGCGGTGCAGGCCGCGTGCGGGATCATGCACGTGCACGGGCGGGCCGCCGGTCGGCCGACCAGGCTTGGCGTGGACTACGCCTCGACGGTGGCCGGGGTACTTGCGGCGCAGGGAGTCCTGGCGGGTTCGATCGCACGCGAGCGGGGCGTCCGGCTGAGCGCGGTCCGCACATCCGTTGCGCAGGCCGCGTTGCTGGCGGTACAGCAGTATCTCGCGGTGGCGACCAGCGACGACGATTGGGTGGAGAGTTGGGAAGCTGGTGGCCGTCCACCGTTCCGGTCGCGGGACGGGATCCGGTTCGAAATTGAAACGTTGTATGCCGAGGGCTGGCAGCTGTTCTGGCGTGCGCTCGGTGCCGAGCCGTCAGCGATCGGCGAGGGCTGGTGGCCCTTCCAGCAGCGTTTCGCCACGGCATCGGCCAATCTGCCGTCGGAACTGCACAAGACGATCGCGGGCGTGGACTACGACGTCATATCGGCCGCAGCCGTGTCCGCCGGTATCCACGCGCTGCCCTTGCGGGAATATCCTGCGCATCCGGTGGACGTTGCCGCGTGCAGCCTGCGCATTCTCCCGGGTACGGCGGAGGTCCGTCCGGCGACGTCCCTTGCGAGACCACTCGAGGGGATCGTCGTGGTGGAGTCGACCCGGCGGGTCCAGGGCCCGGTAGCGGGGCATGTTCTGCGGATGCTGGGGGCTGAGGTCATCCGCATCGAGCCGCCGGGTGGCGATCCGATGCGGGGGATCCCACCGATGGCGGGCGATTGCTCCGCGCGCTTCCGCGCCCTGAACGAGGGCAAACGGGCTGTCGAGTTGGACTTCAAGACCGATTCCGGTCGGCGCGCAGTTTACGAGCTCGTCGCGGAGGCTGACGTGTTCGTGCACAACTGGGCGCCCGGCAAGGCCGAACAGCTGGGCCTGGACGCGGCGGATCTCGCCCGCTGCAGACCGGGGCTCACCTATGCGTGGGCATCGGGCTGGGAACCGCTGCCCTGGCCGGAAAAACCGGTGGGCACCGATTTCCTGGTGCAGGCGCATAGCGGTCTCGGCGCCGCCGCCTACCCCGAGGACGAGCCGAGCGCGCCGTCGTTGATGACACTCACGGACATTCTCGGCGGGCTGGTGTGTGCGCAGGGAGTGCTGGCTTCGTTGCTCAGGCGGGTCCGCACTGGTAACGGGTCGAGGGTGGACTCTTCGTTGTACTCGTCGGCCGGCGTGATGCCGCGGCCTCGCCACCGGCCGGTGTGGACGGAGCTCGATCGTCCCCTGGCGACCGGTGACGGATACCTCGTGCTGCCAAGGGGAGTAGCTCCCAGCAGCGTGGCGGGGCCACTTGGGCTCAGGTCTTCCGGCAACGCCGCCGAGATCGCTACCAGGCTGCGGGAGCAACCGACGGCGACATCGATCTCGCTGTTGGCCGAGGCAGACGTGGTGGCGACACACGTGTGCACCGAGCTGCGGGACCTGGCCGCTGATCCGCGATTCGACTTGGCGCTGGGCCGCGACGAGCACGTATTTCCGCTGACACCTTGGGAGTTCGAATGACGGACCGCTGGATATCTTGGGCGGGCACCGAAATCCGGGACTGCGTGCCTGCGGAGCTGCGGAGCCAGTGGGTGCGCCAAGGCGACTGCCCAGGTAAGGACATCTACACGCTCTTCACCGAGCATGTTCGCGCACACCCGGATCGCGAAGCGGTCATCGACGCGCAACGTTCGCTCGACTACGCAGCGCTGGATCGTGAGGTGCGCCGGATCGCGGCAGCGCTGACCGATGCCGGGCTCGGCGCGCGGGACATCATCGGAATCCGCATGCCCAACGGGTGGCGGATGGCCGTAGCGGAACTCGCGGTCGCCGCCATTGGCGCGGTGGCGCTGCCGTACCCGGCGGGCCGCGGTAGCAGGGATACGATAAGTTTGCTCGGCCGGTCGCGTGCCAGCGCCGGGATCTTCGGTGCCGCACCGGACGCGGACGTCGCCAGCGAACTGCCGCATACTCGCGCGGTATTCACCTTCGGTGCGGGCGAGGACGGGGCACGCTCGCTGGACGATGTTGGCCCGCCGAACGATTGGTCCCCGCGGCCGGTCGATCCGGAGGCCCCCGCCCGGATTCTCGTCACCTCTGGTACTTCGGCGGATCCGAAGATGATCGCCTATTCGCACAACGCCGTGGCCGGCGGGCGAGCGAACTATGTGCGGGCCCTGCACAGCGGAAAAGGGCCGGCGCGCGGCCTCATCCTCATGTCGATGGCCTCGTCGTACGGTTCGTGCGCGACCTTCGTCGCCATTGCCACGCTGGGCTGGACGCTTGTGCTCGCTGAGCGGTTCGATTCGGCGCAAGCCCTGCGGATGGTCACCAAGTACCGTCCGACCCATCTGTTCGGGGTACCGACGATGTTGCGGCGGCTATCGGAACATCCCAGCGCACCGGACGAAGACACGTCGAGCCTACGTGCCGTCGTGTCGAGTGCTGCACCGCTCTCCGATGTCACTGCGGCGCAATGCAGTCGGCGGCTGGGCTGCCAGGTCATTACCATCTACGGATCATCGGACGGGGTGAACTGCCACACCGCGAGAACGGGCACCAGCCGGGAAACAGGTACCGGAATTCCGGATGAGTCGGTCGCATCGATCCGCATCGTGGACCGCCAAGGGCAGCCTGTTCCGCTGGGCGAGCCCGGCGAAATCTGGGCTCGTGGTCCGATGACCCCGCTGTGCTACGTGGCGGCCCCTGAGCTCGACGCCCGTTATCGTGCCCCGGGCGGTTGGGTACGCAGCGGAGACCGGGGGTTACTCGACGAGCACGGGCGGTTACACGTCCTCGGCAGGATCGAACAGGTCGTCTCGAGGGGTGGCTACAAGATCAGCCCGGCTGAGGTCGAGCGTGAGATCAGCGCACATCCGGTGGTCGTCGATGTGGCTTGCGTTCCGGTACCAGATGACGATCTCGGCGAACGAATGTGCGCGTGCATCAGTCAAGCCGCAGGAACTCCTGAGCTGTCTCTCGCCGAGATCACCGGGTTCCTAGAGCAGGAGCGCGGCCTTGAACGGCGGAAACTACCGGAGTTCCTGGTGCGGTTGCCGGAACTTCCGTTGGCCCCGACCGGGAAGGTATGCCGCCGTACTACCACGGCAATCGCCGTCGAACTCAGTACTGCCCAGGTTTGTGACCCGGTTGGGAGCTGAACCATGAGCCAACGAGTCAATCTCATCCAGGAATCGCCGGAGAACTTCGATGCCCTGAACGCGCTCAGCCGGGGTGCCGAGGAACACGCGCGGGAATCCGGTGTAGAATCGAAATTGATCGAGCTCGTCCGCATCCGCGCCTCGCAACTCAACGGGTGCCAGTTCTGCGTGGCGATGCACACGCGTTCCGCGCGAGAGGCGGGCGAGTCCGAACATCGTTTAACGGAGCTGGAGAACTGGCCGGACTCGAGCCTGTTCACCGAAAGTGAGCAGGCGGCACTGCGGTTGACCGAGTCCGTGACGCTGCTCAACGACCGAAAGGTGCCGGACGAGGACTACCGGCCGGCGGAGAAATACTTCGACGAACCGCAGTTGGCGAGTCTGCTATGGACCATCGCGTTAATCAACGCTTATAATCGGCTGTCCATAGCGACCTCCTCGGTTTCCTAAGTCCGGCTTGCCGATCTCTTGTACCTGCATAACCCGACACTCGTTCGTGTATAGGTATTGGCAATTCTATCGAGACCGCGCCACATGATCAGTAAGCTGCCGTTGGTAGCGAAACGAAATGTCAGAAAGGAACCCGGATGTCTAAGACGGGTATGGCGCTGCTAGGTTTTCTCGGTGCTCTCTCCGCGATGGGAGCTGCCGCAGTTCCCGCCTCAGCGGCCACCGGGCAGGTGACGGTTTTCGAAACCGAAGCGCAGCCGCTGACCACATACGAGAACCCGGAAGGCTGCTACAAACTGCCGCTCGCGGCTCACGTCTTGAACAACCAGACCGATAAGCCGGTGCAAATCTACGGGGATCCGTTCTGCATGACGCCGAGCCTGACCGTCCAGCCGGGACGGGGCTCCCACGTTGCACCAGGCAGTGGGAGCTTCTCCCTCTGAAACGCGGCGTCGGTGCTCGCTGCGTGTTCGGTGCTGCGGCAATCGACCGCATTATTCCGATTGCTCAAATCTAAGAAATAACCGATCTTACGCGGACGTTCAGTGAACGTCGGTGTGAGGCGGCGCGTGCTTCGCGTGTCGCTTTTTCCATGTGATTACGAAATTGGAGTGATTGAGAGATGACCACTACCGTCGCCACCGAGCGGCTGCAGAAGCGTTTTGCCAAGTGGGACCACGACGGCAGCGGCAGTTTGGAGCGGGCGGACTTCGAAAAGGAGGCAGCCCAGATCGCTCAGGCTTTCGGTAAGAACGTGGACTCGGCGGACGTGCAGCCGATCAGGAACGCCTTGATCGGTCTGTTCGAATACGTCGACCAGGAGTCCGGGAGCAATGGCTCGGTCACCGAGGCGCAGTTCATGGACGTCACGGAGAAGCTCATCTTCGAAAAGGGTGAGGCCGAGTTCAACCGTGCGCTGACGCCGGTGGTACAGGGCATCGTCGCGTTGTGCGACAAGAACGGCGATGGGAAGATCAACGGCGCGGAGTTCGCCACTTGGCTCAACGCCCTGGGAATGGACGGGGCGCAGGCCGAGCAGGCGTTCCAGGGGGTCGACAAGAACGGCAATGGTGAGCTGTCCACGGACGAGCTCCTGGTGGCCGTCCGCGACTACCACTTCGGCCGGTCCGACGTCGAGCTGTTGGGCTGACCTTCACCACGGATGCTGAAACCGCGCGGCCGGTGCACTTCTGGTCACCGGCCGCGTGGCCATCCGAACTGAGGAGATAATCCTTGTATAACAGCGCTTCTATTGTCACGGCAGGTGACGTAACGGAAGAGTGGCGGCAGCGGGCCCAGCGGGAGGGCCTGGCCCGCGTGATGCGTGCTTCCCAGCCGGCGGAGTACAACGCCGACACGACGGAGCGGACTCGGCAGGTCGTGGCGGAACAACTGCGGACTGCGGCACGCGAACTCGCCCGCCCGCTGTCCGCCGTGCTGGAGATCGGATGCGGGATCGGCCGCCTGACACCGACTCTGGCCGCACAGGCGGGCCACGTTACGGCACTGGACATGACTCCCGGAATGCTGGACGAAGCTAAGACATCCTGCTCCGAATTGTCCAATGTAGAGTTTGAACTGGCCCGTGCGGAAGACCTGCCTTGGCATGGGCGGAATTTCGATGTCGCCGTGTCGGTCTGGGTGCTGATGCACGTACTCGACGAGGCGGCGCTGGCCGAGATCTGCCGGTCGATCTCGCACTCCTGCCGGTACTTCGTGCTCATGGAGTACGCGCAGGCAGCGATCCCGGTCAGCGAGTGGTCCCGGCCGCGCACGGTGGACGACTACCTCGCGCTGATGCCGGGCGCACAGCTCGTTGAGACGCAGGAGTTGCTTTACGGCGGGGACCGTTCCACGGCGGCACTGATCCGGCTTCCCGGCTGAAGCGAGGTACTGATCATGCACACCGAAACGATCCAGGCCAGCTCGACCGGAAAAGTCCGGCCGGAAAGCAAGCTCCGCAGTTACGCGCGATTAGCCAAGCTCGACGTCTACGACTACTACCTCAGCATCCTCGTGGTCGCTTCCGCAGTAGTTCTGCCGTCGGGTTCGTTGAATGCACGCACCGTCTTTACACTGCTTGGCTTCCTCATCGGCGAGGTCCTCGTGACCGTCGCTCTGGTCGCTTTCGACGACCTCACCGGATTCCGCGACGGCAGCGATATCAAGAACTACGGGCCAGACAATCCGCTCCGCAAGAAGCTGCGGAAGCCGCTCGTCGCCGGCACGCTGGAACCTCGCGAAGCGGAGCGCTTCGGCTGGATCACCGCACTGCTTGGGGCCGCCGTCTGGGCGGGCACGATCGCAATCGCACCCGCGAGTCCGGTATGGACTATCGCGGTAATAGGCGTGCTCTATGTCCTGGCGTTGCAGTACTCCTACGGACTCAAGCTGAGCTACCACGGGCTTCAGGAGATCTTCCTCGTCTGGCTCGGCCTCTCTATGGTTATCGCGCCCTACGGCCTTGTGTCCGGGCAGTTTTCCTGGTTCGTGTTCGTGCAGGGCGTTTTGTTCGGCTTCGGCCCGCTTATGTTCGGCGTCTACTCCAACAGCAACGACGTCGAGGGCGACCGCCTGGTGAACCGGCCGACCGTAGCGGCTCTCGTCTCGCAACGGGGCAACACGATTTTCATTGGTGCGCTCTCGTTCGCAGAGTTCGCCATCGGTGCGTTGGCTTCGGCGATCGGGGCGGCGCCGTGGTGGTTCGTGGTGCTGATGCTTCCGGCGACGGCGCTGCGCGCGCGGCAGTACTACCTCGGCTTCCGAGCCGGCGACATCATGCGAGCCCGCAAGTTGGGCTTCAAGGTTCACCGGGTCAGCGTCGGGCTGCTGATCGTGGCGAACCTCTTCATCGGTTTGGGAGGCCCGACGTGAGCACTGATCTCGATGTCGCCGTCGTCGGCGCGGGTGTTTCTGGCCTGACCGCGGCGCACGAGTTGCAGCGGGCCGGTTTGGGTGTGCGGGTGTTCGAGGCACAGCCGGAAGTCGGCGGCCGGATGCACAGTTTCCGGCACGAAGGTTTCGTGGTCGATGAGGGGGCGGAGCAGTTGTCCCCGCGCGGCTACCGCGCCACCTGGCAGCTTCTGGCCCGCCTTGGGGTGTCGCTCGACGACATTCCTAAGATCGGCAGCGCTGTCGGTATGTGGCGGGGCGGGCGCGCCCACCACGGTGTCGCAGACCGGGCCGGGATGATCACCGGCATGGGGCTGTCGTTGCGAGCGCGCCTCGACCTGGCGCGAGTGCTCGGCGGCGCATCGCGCCGGAAGGCGGAATACGACTGCGACTTTCCGGAGTCCACGCCGTTGGGCGCCGCGACCGTCCGCGAGTTCACCGGGCGCTACCACCACGAGCTGCACGACTACCTGTTCCAACCGGTTGCGGGCTGTTTCTTCGGCTGGGATACGGCGCGCTCCGCTGCGGCGCCGATGTTGAGTCTGCTGCTGGCCGTTGGTCAGGCCGGCAGTTGGCGCACCTATCTCGATGGGATGGACACGCTCGCGCGCCGACTGGCCGATGGCCTCGACGTCGCCACCGGTGTGCGCGTGGACCAGGTCGCTGCGGAGCGGGATTCGGCACGCTTGCTGATCGGTGGGGACACCGTGACGGCCCGTTCGGTCCTGCTGTGCGTGCCGGCGCCGATCGCCGCGAAGCTGCACGCCAACGCACCCGACCACGAGCGTCCGTTCCTGTCGGCGTGCACTTTCACCCCGACACTGAAGGTCAGCTGCCTGCTGGACCGACCGGTGGCACCGGAGTCCCGCCGTCCGCTGTACGTTCTGCTCACCCCGGAAGCCGAGGAATCGGTGCTGTCCGGGATCATCATCGACCACGCAAAGCACCCTGGGCGCGCGCCGGCGGGCAAGGGACTGCTGACCCTGATGGCCAACGCCCGCACCGTTCCGGACTTGTTGGAGGCTCCGGAGCCCGAGGTGATCGCGCGACTGACCGCTGCGGCAGCCCGCTACGTGCCCGGCTTGGAATCAGCCAATGCGGCGAACTTCGTACACCGATTCCGGTATGGGCTGCCCGAAGCGACCCCGGAGGCTCTGCGGTTGCGTTCCGCGTTCATGGCACGCGCCTGCGCGCCCGTCGACTACGCGGGTGACTGGTTGACACTGCGGCCGTCGAGTGAAGGTGCCGTGCGCGCGGGAGCGCTCGCCGCTTCTCGGACGCTGAGCCGGCTCGGAGGAAAAAAAGACCGTCGACAACCGTCGCTCAATTCGGCATTGGAGGCCGTGTGAAACCGGATGACATGGGCGTCCTGTTCGATGAAATCGCCGAACACGGCACCCCCACCACAGTTCACCTGGACCGCCCACTCGACCTCGGCGACGACCGTCGCAAGTTCGGCGTCGCGGACCTCGCGGAGCTGGTGCAAGAACTGGCCGGTTGGCTCGCTGCGGCTGGTGCCGGTCACCGCGACCGAGTGGCGATCGTCAAGGAGAACCACTGGGACTACGACTTGTTGTCCTGTGCAGCCGTGCGCATCGGCGCCGTCCCGGCGAAGCTTTCGGACCGCTTGCCCAGCAACACCGTCGAGGCCCTTCTCAAGCGCCTCGATCCCAAAGTACTGGTCACTACAACAGCGGTGCTCGAACACGCCCGTGCGGCAGGCGTCGACCTGGCGTCGTTCGCTGGCACGACGCTGGTACTCGATGGTGCGGTGCCCGGCACGCTGTCGCTGGATGATGTGCGCGGGCACACCGCACCCGGCCCGCGCCGACGCCATGACGACGAACCGCTCGCCGTGATGCACACTTCCGGCACGACCGGGACGCCCAAACTGGTAGTGCACTCGCGGAACACGATCATCGGCCAGTTGGCGCGGTTCGAGACGGTGCGCTACCCGGTGATCGGGATGCGTGGTGACGATACGCTCGTCAATGCGAGCGCGTACGCGCACGGCCGCACCTTCTGCTGGACCGCGAGCGCGTTCTGCCTGGCGCCCCGGGAGATCGTCATCATCTCGCAGCAGGACGCCGACCGGGTGGACCCGGTGCTGCGCGCACATCCGCCGACGGTCATGGAAGCCCTTCCGGCGACGTACGTGCGGTTCGCAGAGCTGACCGAGCGGCTGGACAACCCGTTCCGGCGGACGCGGCTGTTCGTGAGCACCTACGACGCCATGCACCCGCCCACGATCCGTTCCTATCTGACCGCAAGTCACCGCAAGCGTCCACTGTGGATGCAAGGATGGGGGCAGTCCGAGACCGGGCCGCTGACGTTCCGCTTCCACACCCGCTCCTCGGTCGATCCGAAGCAAAGCGGCCGCACGAGCCGCAACGTCGGCTACGCGGTCCCGCTCAAGACCCGGTTGCGCGTCGTCGACCCCGACAGCTTCGAGCCTGTACCGCGCGGCCAGCCTGGGCTCGTGCTGACCAAGACCGCCGCCCGCTGCCTGGACTACGTCGGGGAGACGGACCGATGGCAGGCCAAGCATTGGGGCGACTGGTGGATCACCGGTGATCTCGGGGTGCGCAACAGGGATGGCAGCGTGGATTTGCTCGACCGCGAGGTCGACATGGTGCCGGAGCTGAGTTGTTTGCGTGTCGAAGACATCTTGGAGGAACGGCTACCACAGGCGCTGGAGTGCGTGGTCCTCGGACAACCGGGGAAGGCGCCGCTGCCGGTCGTCGTCACCGTCGACGGCGAGCTCGACAAAGAGAGCTGGCTGCGAGCGGCCCACGACATTCTGCCACTCCAAGAGCCGATAGCCCTGACTTGGGATCAGATCCCACGCACCGGAACCGGCAAGGTCCGCCGCCTCGCCCTACTGGAGCAGATCACGGCAACGGCCGAAACCCACGGCACCGGACGGTGGACCTAACAGAACGCGGCTGCGAGGATCGCGAGCCTGCCCGGAACCTTCCAGTCGTGCGGTAGCCTCCAGATCGCCGAAGCGCGCGTGCGCACCGGGGGATTTCGTCCCGGCGTCGGCCAACTGGCGGGATCAGGGCTGCGCGAGCTTGCGGGCTTCTTGACGCCGGCTTCAATCTCTCTCGGTTCCCTGGTCAGGCCCGTCTTCCACATTCGCCTGCGAGGTCAATGATCCCAGCCAGCGACGATTGGGCGGCCTGGACTTTGCGTGCAAGGCACCACAGTTGCCGCGCTCCGTCATTTAGGTTGGGAGTTCCGGGAGGGCGCGGTCCGGATCGTCCGGAAGGCGGGTCGGCCGATCGCGCAGGTGGGCCGGGAGCTGGGCGTTAACAAGCGCCCACGCGGAAGGTCCCAAATGATCTCCGCAAGATCCCCGTCGAACACCACGCGGCCTTGGTCCAGCACAGCGACGCGGTCGGCCACCGCAGCCACGTCTTCGGTGAGGTGTGTGCTGACCAGAACCGTCTGACTCCGCGCCAGATCAACGATCACGTCCCGCAGACCAGCACGTTGGCGTGGATCCAACCCGACTGTCGGTTCATCGAGCAACAAAACCTTAGGTGAGTTCACCAGCGCCTGGGCGATCCCCAAACGGCGCACCATCCCACCGGACAATTTACCGATCTTGGTAGCGGAACGGCCCGTTGGTGTCGGTAGGTGGCGTGGATGGTCCGTTCGCCTCATCCGTTCCGCACCGGGTTTGCGCTGTGGTGGTGGGGAGCGAACGGCCCGTTGGTGTCGGTAGGACGAGCTCCTCGGCGACGACAAGATGCGGTTCCACCTGGGTTGGAAAATGACGCTGGAGCGTCGTCTCCCCCACATTCGCCTCAACTGCGACACGGCGGACGGTCAGTGAAGTGATCCCTTGAGACGGGGCGGCCTTGACGATCTCTCGAGTCGCCATGCCAACGAGCGTGCCCGCACGCTCTGCGGTACATCGGAGAAGAGTTCGCGTTCCGAGGCGTAATCGCTACCGCGCTCGGCAGATACGGCACACAGGTGAGTGTCGTTGGCAGCGCCGTCATCTTCGCCCTGGCCCACGGCATCAACCTGGCCCTCATTCCGGCGATCGTCGTCGGCGCGACCAACGGCCTTCTCCTGGTGCGCACCAAGTCGGTGTGGCCAGGTGTGATCGTTCACGCGGTCAACAACGGCATGGCAACCGTCGTCAGCATGCTGTTCGGCTAAGGGCTGCCCCAGCACTGCGGCCCGAGCGTGGACCTCGCGAGCGACGCTCTGCGCGATGCCGCCGAGAGGGGCTCGCCGGTTCGCTGGCCATCCGGGTTGGCAGCATCGCGGCAGCCTGGTAGAGGCCTGGTTTCGTAGATCGCCAATTCCGCCGATGCCCGGTTTTCCGGGGGACTCGGCCAGTACCAACCGAGCGAGGGCCGGCGATGAACTGCGAGGTCGTAGCGACCAGGACGGGGTCTTGTGGCGGCCTTGGGGCAGGCTGCCGGTGGTGCCGAACTCGAGGCGGCGGGCAACTGAAACGGGCTGGTCGGTGCGGCGTTCGCAGGATCGGGCGAGCAGCGCCGGGTGGATCGTGGTGCGGGTTCGGTGTGGCCGTTCGGCGCTGGTGATGGTGGTGATGACCTGGGTTGTTGGGCGTCGAGGTGATCGTTCAGGCCGCCGCCGAGGCGGTGTTCTGGGCCTGCACACGGGCTCGGCGGCTTTCGTGCGCAGCGGCCAGGCTGGCTCGGCAGGTCCGGGTGATCTGCCGAGTCGCAGCGGTCTCGGGGGTCTGGCGGCACCGCGTGCACACTACGGTCACCGATCTGGTCACCTCGTCGACCGCGACGGATGCCTCGGCCTCGCAGGGGCGGCACCAGCGGTGCCCGGTGACGGGGATGACGTGCATCGGCGAGGCAATGCATTCGTGTGCCCAGCGACGGTGAACGTGGCAGGTGATGCGCTCGTGAGCCGAAATCTCCTCGCGTTCCTCCCTCGCATCCTCGAGGATCAAGGTGTGTGCGAGGTGCTGGTCGCGGAGGTCCGCGTAGCGCTCGCCGTACCGTAGTACCTCCGTGGCGCTCGGCCGGGAGGGGTGCGACGAACGTCGGGGGCGCGGCGAATCCGGTTCGATTCGGTCGGGGTGGGAAAGGGGGAGCATGGTTTGGCCTTGGACGTATCTGCTTATCGGGTTGACATCAGTGTCTTTAGTCCCCGATACGGAGACATCGGTGGCACTACGTAGCCAGCTGCGTATCTATCTGTCGGTACGTACTGCGGAGATCAGCTGGCCGTGTCGGACCGGCCTTGCTCGGTAGTTCCGGGTCGCGCCGTAGCCGTCGCCACCGCACGGTTCAGGCATGACCGAGGGTCGGGCTTGCACGTGCATGAGGTAGAGCGCGACGGCCGGTCTGCGGCTGGTCTCAGTCGATCTGATGCACCGCAGGCCAAAGCTCCCAAGAGAACAGCGCGACGGATCCGCATCGAATCGATGGTAACCGGACATATGCGGCTAATGGTGCACAACGGGCAGTGTTGATCTGACCACGCTAACCGGTATCTCGGGCGGGTCGCGTGCTGCGCCGTTCAAGCTCAAGCGTGCGGTGCGTCTTCCGCTCGACGATCTACAAGTACGTCCCCGAACTCAGCACCCACCGAGCGCTCGCCTCTGGGCCCGGTCCGCAGCCAGCGTTCCAGAGCTAAGCGCTGGTTTCCGGCGTCTGCTACCGGGACGCTTCGGCCGCCGTGGGTTCAGCGCAAGTGAGGGTTCCTCGGCGGGAACCCAAGGGTCCGTCCCGCCCAGGACCAGGACTGGACCCGTGGGTTCGGCTCAACCCGGAGTGTCGCATTTGATCGTGGTTTCCAGCAGTAATGGATGCTGAATCTTGTGATTGACGCCGCCGCGACCGGAGAGTGTCTTGGAGCAACCGATTCCCGCGCGATTCCGGACCATCCATCGGACCTAGGTTCTGTTGCGACCTGAGCCCGCCGGCGCGGCGGAGTTTCCGCCTCAAGTGGCCAGGTCCAGCCATTCCTCGATGGGCAGCACGTGTGCGCGGTGTCCGGCGTGCGTGCGGAACTCATTCTCCGGGTCGGAGACCTCGACGTAGCCCGCGATCTTGTCCGGCTGTTCCGCCTCGTAGTGCATCGGCACTGCGTACCGGGCGTCGAGGATCTCTGCGGCTGCGGCGGCCTGCCTCGGGTCCATCGCGGCGGGCAGCGGGCTCGGCGGCTGGAGGTGTGGCGCGTCGACCACCGCGCCGTTGGCGGGCAGGAACACCGCGTCGAACGGGCTGAACCGGCGCGCGATGAGCCACCAGTAGCCGTGGAACATCGTGTCGCCGCCGTGGAAGACCCGCTGCCCGTCGGCCTGCACCACCCAGTTCAGCTGCGGGTCGCCCAGCCCGTCGACGGCGGGGACCGCGGTGACGCGGAACGGCCCGAGGTCGCGGGTGGACCAGGCATCCACGACCTCGGCAGCCAGTCGGTGCAGTGTCAGCTCGCGCTCGGCCGGCAGTGTCGTCACGTTGTCCACGTCGTCGCCGTGGCCGGGCGCGGGTCGGAGCACCGGTGCCCCCGGTGTCAGCGCGGCCGCGAGCGCGGCCGCGTCGGTGTGGTCCCGGTGCAGGTGGGTGACCAGTGCGGCGGGGACCGTCCCGCCCCCGCCAGCCTCTCGCCGGGTTTCCACGCCGTGAACAGCGGTGAGAGGTCCCGTACGTAGTCGATCACCAGTCGCTTGCCGCCCGCCTCGATTTCCAGTCCGGCCCAGCCCAGTCGTCGCACCCGCATCTCGCACTCCTTCGGTCCGTGGGTGAAGCGGAATTTAGCGTACGCACGTTCACTAAATCAATAGCGAACGCGCGTACGCTATCCTCGTCACATGTCACCGCGACGCTCAGCGGCCGAAGCACAGGCCACCAGGAGCCGGATCCTCGACCGTGCCGCCGAGATCGCATCCGAGGAAGGGCTGGACGGCATCACCATCGGCCGGCTCGCCGAGGAACTGGAGATGAGCAAGTCCGGGGTGCACAAGCACTTCGGCACCAAGGAGACACTGCAGATCTCCACGCTGGACAAGGCATTCGTGGACTTCTGGCACCGGGTGGTCGAGCCCGCACTGGCCGAGCCGCCGGGTCTGCGGCGGCTGCGCGCGGTGTGCGCCAACGCCGTGGGCTACCTAGAAGCGCCACTGCTGCCCGGCGGCTGCCTGATGACCGCGGCGCTCACCGAGTACGACGGCCGCCCCGGCCGGGTCCGCGACGCGGTGGCCGAGGTGTGGTCGCGCTGGCGGGGACAGCTGCGGGCGGACCTGACCGCGGCGGTGGAGAACGGCGAGCTGCCCGCCGGGTTCGACATCGACCAGGCGCTGTTCGAGATCGTCGCCACCGGGCTGGCACTGAACGCGGCCATGCAGCTCCAGCACGACCGGGCGGCCGCCGGCCGGGCCCGCCGCGCGATCGAACGGGCCTTGGACCAGTCCTGACGCCCGCGCCAGACAAACCCGCCCGATTCTTTCCCGAGGACCAGACCGTCTGACCGCGTTCCTGCTGGTCAGCCCGTATCCATCCCATTTTTCGGCGAGTACGCCCTAGCATGGTCACGAGACATTCCCGGAGCCGTCATTGATTGACTGGCGCAGCGAAAAGCTACTCGCCGGTTGCTTTGCACCTTGGGTCAGCTTCGGGAGTTCCGGGCCCAGAGTCCCGTGGGTTCAGTGTGAGTGAAGGTTCCTCGCTGGGAGCCCGAGGGGGACTGCCACCAGGGTCTGAAGACTTCGTGAAGAAGGTATGAACCCGGGTTGGGCATGCTTCGTTATGAGGGTATGGGAAGCCCAGCAGCCAGCACATCAACGTCGATTTCGTCGGCCCCGACACCGGTACCCGGCCGGAGGCCACCCCGTCCGCTCCGAAGCCTCCGCCGCTGCAGGGCGACGCGGGCCCCAGCCGCAATCCGTACGAGATCGCCATGAAGCTCAACGTGGGCACGGACGGTCAGGTGGATTGGGTGATCGCCCGCGACCTGCTGGTCGACGGGCTGATCGCCGAGGCAGGCGAAGGCGATGTGCGGATCGGCCCTCGACGGGGTTTTCCGGGGTTGGTCGTGATCGAGATGAGCTCGCCGTCGGGGCAGGCCTCCTTCGAGGTGAATCCCGAAGCGCCGCACGCCAAAGCGCTGGCTGCGGGACCTGGCGGCGCTGAACACCGCCACGCTGTGTCTCCGAGCTCCAGCTGGACCACGTCGGTGCCGTGCGCCCGGCTCGGTCAGGCCGAAGGTGCTGATCTTCTCCAGGCGCGCCATCGGCGCAGGAAGCGCTGCTTCTGCTCCCGCCGCAGTACCGTCGTGTCATGGCCACGGACAGCTTCGATTCCTCGAAGCTACAGGCGGCCGTGGCATCGAGCGTCGCGTCGTGCGTCTCGGAAGTCAGCCGAGACGTCTACACGCACCTGATTACCGAGGCTCCGCAGTTGCGAGCCGATGAGATCGTCCTCAGCATTCTACGGACGAGTGTTGAGGAAAATATCGCCACATTGCCGCACGTTCTCGAATTCGAGATTCCGTTGGGATATTCGCCGGGTCCTGCTGCGGTGTTGGAGTATCCGCGACGACTGGCGAAACATTTCCATCAACGCGCTGATCAGGGCCAACCGCATCGGGCACTTCCGCTTCCTGTAGTGATGCCTCGACGAGATCCGCCGCCAATGCGCCGACGAGGCCGTATCCGCAGCGACCACGCAACGAATGCTCGCAACCAGCTTCGGCTACATCGACCGCGTCACGGAGCAGATCGCCGAAACCTACCAGCTCGAACGGGACCGCTGGCTCCTGGCGACGGGACGGCCGTGAGGTCTCTGCGGCATCCGCATAGCGTCTTCTCCCGCTGAGGCACATGAGGTGTTGCGCGCGGTCGTTTCCGGCAGTCGCACGGCATTCGTCCTAGCTGCGGGCAATTGAGGGAGCGAAGATTTAGAGGAGTGTGGCCACGCGGACCAAGCCGGCGAGTGCTCGGGAGCGGCTGTGGGGCGGCCAGGCGATGACTGTCGTCACGTCCGGCGCGTCTAGAACCGGTACGGCGGCGAGGCCTTCGAGCAGGTTGACGCGACTGGATTCGGGCATGACCACGGTAGTGCGGCCGAGTGCGATCATTTGGAACAGTTGCGTCTGGTTGCGTACTTCCACGCCGGGGCCATCTGGATAGACGCCGTCGGGGCCGGGCCAGCGCGCAAGCGGGAGATCCGGCAGTGAGCTGACATCCGCCATCCGTACATGGGGCTCGCTGGCAAGCGGATGCGAGGTCGGAAGAATGGCGACTTGTTGCTCGGTGTTCAGAATTTCGATGTCGAGTTCGGCCGTCGGGTCGAAGGGTTGATGCAACAGCGCCACGTCGGCCCGGCCGTCATGCAGCGTTTTCTGGGGCTGGGATTCGCAGAGCAGCAGGTCGACGGCCACGGCTCCCGGCTCGGCGGCGTACGCGTCGAGCAACTTCGCCAGCAGCTCACCGGAGGCGCCGGCCTTGGCAGCCAGGACTAGCGAGGGCTGGCTCGTCGCGGCACGCTGGGTGCGTCGCTCGGCTGCTGCCAGCGCGCCGAGGATCGCCCGGCCTTCGGTCAGCAGCATTGCCCCGGCTTCGGTGAGCGAGACTTTGCGGCTGGTGCGTTGCAGCAACACGACTCCGAGTCGTTGCTCGAGCTGGGCGATCGTCCGCGACAGCGGCGGCTGGGCGATGCCCAGGCGCTGGGCGGCCCGGCCGAAGTGCAACTCCTCGGCGACTGCAACGAAGTACCGCAACTCCCGCGTCTCCATCCGTCGAGCCTACCGCTGATTCATATCAGCTGGGTATCGGTGTGAGACCTAGATGGTGTTGGTTCCCCGCCGGTTTCGGGCCACGCTAGAAAGCATGAGCGAACAGACGATTGCACTGGTCACCGGCGCAAACAAGGGAATCGGATACGAGATCGCGGCCGGGCTCGGCGCGCTGGGGTGGAGCGTCGGAATCGGGGCACGGGACCACCAGCGCGGGGAGGATGCCGTGGCGAAATTGCGTGCGGACGGCGTCGATGCGTTCGCGGTATCCCTGGACGTGACAGACGACGCGAGCGTCGCGGCTGCTGCGGCTCTGCTCGAGGAGCGCGCCGGCCGGCTCGATGTGCTGGTTAATAACGCCGGCATCGCCGGGGCATGGCCGGAGGAGCCCTCGACCGTCACACCGGCGAGCCTCCGGGCGGTGGTGGAGACCAACGTGATCGGCGTCGTTCGGGTTACCAACGCTATGCTGCCGTTGCTACGCCGCTCCGAGCGCCCGCGGATCGTCAACCAGTCCAGCCACGTCGCTTCCCTGACCTTGCAAACCACGCCGGGCGTCGACCTCGGCGGGATCAGCGGAGCCTACTCACCGTCGAAGACGTTCCTCAACGCGATCACCATCCAGTACGCCAAGGAACTCAGCGATACCAACATCAAAATCAACAACGCCTGCCCCGGCTACGTCGCGACCGACCTTAACGGCTTCCACGGAACCAGCACGCCGGCAGACGGTGCCAGGATCGCCATTCGGCTCGCCACGCTGCCAGACGACGGCCCGACCGGAGGCATGTTCGACGACGCCGGGAATGTGCCCTGGTGAGGCGCTCAGTCGGCGATGGTGCAATCGAAGTCGGAGAGGCTCGCTGCGACCGGGTACGCCGAACAACACCTGTTCCTGTGGGTACGGATGTCGGCCTTCGCCGTCTCGGTCATTGACAACCTGTACTTCGGGCGCCGTTACCGCCGGTGCGCCGCGGTTGCCTGGCGACACTGGGCCAGCCGTGGCTCACCGGCGGCTTAGGTCAGGCGTGGGCGGTTGCCAGCATGGCGGGTGCGGCTTTGCGTAGGTCGGGTAGGCGCATCCGGCGCGGGAGCCGGTCGAGTTCTTCGCCGATGGCCGGTGCTTTGGGGCTGCTCAGGAGCCGAACACCTCCCAGCCGCAGGTGCCGGGCTGAACCGAGTGGTTCTCGTCGGCTCGGATCACAACGTCTGCCGGAACAGCTGCGGCGAGGTGGTCGCAGATTCGAGGCGGGATCGTCCTCGGCGACCTTGCCGACGATCGCGGCTAGGGCCCAGGGCTTCGTCGACCTGGTTGGCACCTAGATCACGACGGTCAAAACTTGCCGGCATCAGAGACGATCGAAGTGATCCCGGGTCACGTCGGCTTATCGGTCGAGTGAGTCCCGGGGCCTGCCCAGCCAGGTCTTGCGTCGTTGTTCCGGGCTCAGTTGCGGATTCCGACGAACAGGCCTCGGCCGTTCGGTGCTCCAGGAAGGTATTCCGCGCGGATCCCTGCGTCTTCGAGCGCGGCGGTGTACTCGTCCTCAGTGAACAGCGAGAGGATTTCGAACTCTGTGAAGTCCCGGATCCCGGTGGGTTCGGCGACTGTGTAGCGGACGGTCATCCGGCTCGTACGGCCCTCCAGGACCGAGTGCGATAGCCGGCTGATCACCCGCTCGCCGTGGTGCGCGACGGCTCCGGTGACGAACCCGTCGATGAACTTGTCGGGAAACCACCAGGGTTCGATGACCGCGACTCCACCAGGGGCCAGGTGCCGGGCCATGTTCCGCGTCACGCGTCGCAGGTCGTCAACGGTCCGCATGTAAGCCGCGGTAAAGCACAGGCAGGTGATGACGTCGAATGGCTCGCCGAGGTCGAAATCGCGGATGTCACCGATGTGAATCGGTACCTCAGGGACTCGTCTGATCGCGATCTCCCGCATCGCATCGGACAGTTCAAGCCCCGCGACCTTCGCGTATTCGGCACGGAATCGCTCTAGGTGCGCCCCGGTCCCACAGGCGACGTCGAGTAGGGACTGTGCTTCGGGCAGCCTGGTGCGTACGAGCTGGACTACTTCCCCGGCCTCGGCTGCCCAGTCCCGGCCACGCGCGGAGTGGATCGCGTCGTAGATGTCGGCATGATCTGGGCTGTATACCGAGGAGGTTTCTGCGAATGTGTCGCTCACGCGCGACATCCTCACTTTCGGAGTGGTGATCTTTGGCTGATGTGGTGTTCGACGGCCTTCTGGAACTCGTCAGCCACCGTGCGCACCTCGGCGTCGTCAAGGCTTGGGTGCAGTGGTAGCAGGAGTGTTCTGCGGCAGGCGTGCTCCGCAGAAGGCAGCTTGCAGTCCGCGCGGTAGATGGGGACCTTGTGCAGGGGCGGGTAGCGGTAGCTCGTGTAGATGCCGCGTTCCAGCATTTGCTGCGCCACCTGGTCGCGGATCTCCGGAGCCAGCTGGACCCAGTAGAAGTAGTGTGACGAGACGTGCCCATCCGGTAGCGTCGGCGGTAGGAGGACACCCGGCACATCGGAAAGCAACCGGTCGTACTGCGTAGCGATTTCTCTACGCCTGTTGATGAATTCTGGCAGTTTGCGCAGCTGCACGCTGCCAAGCGCTGCCGTCATGTCGTTCCCGATCAGCCGCTGGCCGATGTCTTCGACGCGAATATCCCACCAGCGGTTGGAAGACTTGGCCGAATCGAATCCGCTCATCTGCTCAAGACCGTGGTAGGCGAGTCGTCTTGCGCGGTGCGCCAGCTCCGGATCCGCCGCGTAGAACATGCCCCCATCCCCGGTGACCAGGATCTTCATCGCATCGAAACTCCACGTGGCCAGGTCACCAAAGGTTCCGCAAGCGGTGCCGTGCACGGACGATGCCACCGCGCAGGCGGAGTCCTCGATGAGCATGAGGCCCTTTTCACGGCAGAAATCGGCGATCGCGGTGACTTCTCCCGGCGATCCTCCATAGTGGAGCAGCAATACGGCCTTGGTCGCCGGCGTGATGGCCCTCGCCACATCATCCAGCGTGGGGTTCAACGTCCGGGGGTCGACGTCGCAGAACACCGGGCGGGCACCGGAGGATGCGATGGCGTTGGCCGCCGCCACGAAGCTTATCGAAGGAAGTACCACGTCGTCGCCTGGGCCGAGGTCGAGCACCTGCACGGTAAGGAACAGCGCGGCAGTCCCCGAGTTGAGGAACACGACCTGTTCGGGATCCACTCCCAGGTGGTGGGCGAATTCGGCCTCGAACGTCCGGGTGCGCGGCCCGAGCCCGATCCAGTTGGAGGCGAACACCTCCGCGATCGCGTCGAGTTCTTCGGTGCCGAGGATCGGCTGGTGCAGGTTGATCACGTTGCTGAAATCCTCCGAGATGCCGCCATGCTGGATGCTAGGAACTCTTGGCCACGAATTCAGCGATTGATTCGACGACGTAGTCGATCATTTGGTCCGTTATGCCTGGGTAGACGCCGACCCAGAAGGTTCGGTCGGTGACGATGTCGCTGTTGGTGAGCGCGTCGGCGATCCGGTACCGCACCTGCTCGAAGGCCGGGTGCCGGGTGATGTTACCGCCGAACAGCAGTCGGGTGCCGATGTTGCGGGATTCCAGGAAGTTCACCAGGGCGGCACGGGTGAACCCGGCGTCCGCACTGATGGTGATCGCAAACCCGAACCAGCTCGGGTCGCTGTGCGGTGTGGCTACCGGCAGCAGCAGGCCCGGCAACCCGGACAGCCCTTCGCGCAACCGTCGCCAGTTACGGCGGCGTGCCGACCCGAATGCGGAAATCTTGCTCAACTGGCTCAGCGCAAGTGCGGCCTGCAGGTCGGTGGTCTTGAGGTTGTAACCGACGTGGGAGAACGTGTACTTGTGGTCGTAGCCCGGTGGAAGGGTACCGAGGTGGTAGTCGAACCTCTTGCGGCAGGTGTTGTCCACGCCGGGCTCGCACCAGCAATCCCGTCCCCAGTCACGCAGCGACTCGATGATGCGAGCCAATTCCAGGCTGCCGGTCAACACGCAGCCACCCTCGCCGCTGGTGATGTGATGGGCAGGATAGAAGCTGACCGTTGTCAGGTCGCCGAAGGTTCCGGTCAGCCGTCCCCGGTAGGTGGATCCCACCGCATCACAGTTGTCTTCGACGAGGAACAGCTCGTGTTCTTTTGCGATCTCCGCGATTTCGTCAGCGGCGAAGGGGTTGCCCAGGGTGTGCGCCAGCATGATGGCTCGCGTCCGTTCCGTGACGGCGGCCTTGATGCGGTCTGGCGTTGCGTTGTAGGTGCCCAGTTCCACGTCGACGAATACCGGGACGAGTCCGTTTTGGACCGCCGGATTGATCGTCGTGGGGAAGCCGACCGCCGCAGTGATCACTTCGTCGCCGGGCCGCAGTCGTGCCTCGCCGAGTTTGGGGGAGGTAAGCGAACTCAGTGCCAGGAGATTGGCCGACGAACCGGAGTTGACGAGATGAGCCTTGCGGAGGCCGAAGAAGCGGGCGAACTCGCTCTCGAATCGCCGTGCATTCCCGCCCGCGGCGATCCGGAGCTCCAGCGCGGCTTCCACCAGTGCCACCCGGTCGTCCTCGTCGAGCACGGCGCCCGATGGCCGGATCGGCGTCGATCCAGCCACGAAGGTCGGGGATTCCTGTTCGCGGTGGTAATCGCGTACGGATGCCAATATCCGGTCCTTGGCATCCGGCACCATCTCAGTAGCGGTAGCGCAAGTGTCGTCACACGAAGTCACTCTGGCGCGCCCTTTCCCCAGCGCTCTGGTTTTCCGGCTCTGCATGCAGGCGACGATCAGTCTTCGCGCCTTGCCTTCAGGAGATGAGCGATGCCCGTGGCGAATCGCGTTATGACGTCCCAGCGGGACAGTGTGCTGTCTCGGCGCCTTACACCTTCCTGCCCTGGTTCGATGCGGTGCGGGACATCAGGACAGCGGAGCAAGGAGAAGCGCTCATTGACTCAGAAATCCTCGATCTACCCGGCACACCCGACTCGGTAGAGCCCAGGCTAGCGGGAACGACCTGCTCGCGCTTGTCAAGATCGCTACCATCACCTGGAAGGCCTAAGATTTGGCTTGCGAAAGCGGCGTTTCCCGGGGGATATCAGAGATTTCTGTGATTCTTGGCATGCTTCCCGGGTGTTCAATTGCGATCGGAGAGTTCATGCGTGTCCTGTTCACCCCGCTGCCGGCGAGTTCGCACTTCTTCAACCTGGTGCCGTTGGCGTGGGCGTTGCGTGCCGCGGGGCACGAGGTCCGTGTCGCCATCTGCCCGAATATGGTGTCGATGGTCACCGGAGCAGGACTCACCGCGGTTCCCGTCGGCGACGAGCTCGACCTCATCTCCTTGGCGGCCAAGAACGAACTCGTTCTCGGCAGCGGGGTCTCGTTCGACGAGAAGGGGCGGCATCCGGAACTCTTCGACGAGCTGCTGTCAATCAACTCCGGCAGAGACACGGACGCCGTGGAGCAACTCCACCTTGTGGATGACCGATCGCTGGACGATCTCATGGGGTTCGCCGAGAAATGGCAGCCTGATCTCGTTGTGTGGGACGCTATGGTGTGTTCGGGGCCAGTTGTGGCGCGAGCGCTCGGCGCACGACACGTGCGGATGCTCGTCGCCCTCGATGTGTCGGGGTGGCTGCGGTCCGGTTTCCTCGAATACCAGGAATCGAAGCCGCCTGAGCAGCGCGTCGACCCGCTCGGGACGTGGCTGGGAGCGAAGCTCGCCAAGTTCGGAGCCACGTTCGATGAAGAGATCGTGACGGGCCAAGCGACCATAGATCCGATTCCATCCTGGATGCGCCTGCCTGTGGACTTGGACTACATCTCGATGCGTTTCGTGCCGTACAACGGTCCGGCGGTGTTGCCGGAGTGGTTGCGCGAACGACCGACGAAGCCGCGCGTCTGCATCACGCGCGGGCTGACCAAGCGGCGGCTGAGCAGGGTGACCGAACAGTACGGGGAGCAAAGTGACCAGGAACAAGCAATGGTGGAAAGGTTGTTGCGCGGCGCGGCCAGGCTCGACGTCGAGGTGATCGCCACCTTGTCTGACGACGAAGTACGGGAGATGGGGGAGTTGCCCTCGAACGTCCGGGTCCACGAATACGTACCGCTCAACGAACTGCTGGAGTCGTGTTCAGTGATCATCCATCATGGCTCGACGACGACGCAGGAAACCGCCACGGTCAACGGCGTACCGCAGTTGATTCTCCCTGGGACCTTCTGGGACGAATCTCGTAGGGCGGAGCTCCTAGCCGATCGGGGAGCCGGTCTGGTCCTCGACCCCGCGACGTTTACCGAAGACGACGTGCGAGGTCAGCTGGCCCGCCTGCTCGACGAGCCGTCGTTCGCTGCCAACGCGGCGCTGATCCGCCGTGAAATCGAGGAAAGTCCCAGCCCGCACGACATCGTTCCACGTCTGGAAAAGCTAGTTGCCGAACGTGAGAACCGCCGCACTGGGCAGTCTGATGGCCATCCGTGAGCAACGTGTGGCCGGAAACATGGACGCCGGGGTTTGGCAGGTGTTCATCGCTGTTGCGTCGACTCGGATTCCGCCGTGACCGGGACGATGCCAGGCGAGTCCCGAAGTCAGATTCTTGTCCAGAATCGTCCAATGGGGTGTTGATCTCCCCAGAGGTTTGCGCTCCAACCGATTTCCGACGAGGATCGTGGCGCCCGCTGAGCAACGACTACCGTGCGGTCGAGACATACCGCTGTGCGCCAGGAGCGAAGGTGGGTTGCCCGATCACCGTGCTGGTGGTAGATGCCGAGCCGAAGGTCACCTTGGATGAGGCGGAAGCCTGGCGAGAGCACACCGAGGCCGTGGCCGACGTCCGTGTCTTCTCCGGCGGGCATTTCTTCATGACCGAACGCCAGGACGAGGTGCTCGCGGTCCTTACGGGCGGATCGCTTCGATGATCCTCGCCAGGCCGCTGGACCAGACCGCGACGCCCCTGGGAGCCGGCGTGCACATCGTCACGGCAGTGAGGGATTGGGCATGAGCAGTTCTGTCGAAGCTGAGGCAAGTGCTGCTGCGCCGCTCGGCAGCAACAACACGCGGCGGTTCGTCGACTCTGCGCTGAGCGCTTGCAATGGCATGATTCCGACCACGGAGTTCCACTGCTGGCTCGCCGATCGGCTGGGCGAGAACAGCTTCGAGACCAATCGCATCCCGTTCGACCGCCTGTCGAAATGGAAATTCGATGCCAGCACGGAGAACCTGGTTCATGCCGACGGTAGGTTCTTCACGGTAGAAGGCCTGCAGGTCGAGACCAACTATGGCGCGGCACCCAGCTGGCACCAGCCGATCATCAACCAGGCTGAAGTAGGTATCCTCGGCATTCTCGTCAAGGAGATCGACGGCGTGCTGCACTGCCTCATGTCAGCAAAGATGGAACCGGGCAACGTCAACGTCCTGCAGCTCTCGCCGACGGTTCAGGCAACTCGGAGCAACTACACGCAGGCACACCGTGGCAGCGTTCCGCCCTATGTGGACTACTTCCTCGGGCGGGGCCGCGGCCGCGTGCTGGTAGACGTGCTCCAGTCTGAACAGGGGTCCTGGTTCTACCGGAAGCGCAACCGGAACATGGTGGTGGAAGTCCAGGAGGAAGTGCCAGTCCTGCCAGACTTCTGCTGGTTGACGCTCGGCCAGGTGCTGGCTCTCCTTCGTCAGGACAACATCGTCAACATGGACACCCGGACGGTGCTGTCTTGCATCCCGTTCCACGATTCCGCCACCGGACCCGAACTAGCCGCCTCGGAGGAGCCCTTCCGACAGGCGGTGGCCAGGTCGCTCTCGCACGGCATCGATTCGTCGAGTATCTCCGAGGCGGTCGGTTGGTTCGAGGAAGCCAAGGCCCGCTACCGCTTGCGGGCAACGCGCGTTCCGCTGAGCAGGGTCGACAAGTGGTATCGCACCGATACCGAGATCGCCCACCAGGACGGCAAGTACTTCGCGGTGATCGCGGTGTCGGTGTCCGCGACCAATCGTGAGGTCGCCAGCTGGACGCAGCCGATGATCGAACCGCGAGAACAAGGTGAGATCGCACTGTTGGTCAAGCGGATCGGCGGAGTGCTGCACGGTTTGGTCCACGCTCGGGTGGAGGCTGGGTATAAGTGGACTGCGGAAATCGCTCCCACGGTCCAGTGCAGTGTGGCCAACTACCAAAGCACCCCGTCGAACGACTGGCCGCCGTTCTTGGACGACGTGCTCACCGCCGATCCCGAAACCGTGCGGTACGAATCGATCCTGTCCGAAGAAGGCGGTCGGTTCTACCAGGCGCAGAACAGGTACCGGATCATCGAGGTGCATGAGGACTTCGCGGCACGACCTCCCAGCGACTTCCGGTGGATGACTTTGGGACAGTTGGGCGAGCTGCTCCGGAGCACCCACTTCTTGAACATCCAGGCGCGCAGCTTGGTCGCCTCCCTGCATAGCTTGTGGGCGTTGGGGCGATGACCAGCTCGATGCGAAAGCCGGTGCGCATCGGTGTGCTCGGGTGCGCTTCCTTCGCGTGGCGACGGATGCTGCCCGCGATGTGCGACGTGGCCGAAACAGAGGTGGTGGCGGTGGCGAGCCGTGATCCGGCGAAAGCCGAACGGTTCGCAGCGCGATTCGAATGCGAGGCGGTGCTGGGTTACCAGCGGCTCCTGGAGCGGCCGGACATCGATGCCGTCTACGTGCCGTTGCCGCCTGGCATGCATGCAGAGTGGATCGGCAAGGCGCTTGAGGCAGACAAACACGTGCTTGCGGAGAAACCGCTGACGACGACGGCGTCCGACACCGCTCGCCTGGTCGGGCTGGCCAGGAGGAAGAACCTGCTGCTGCGGGAGAATTACCTGTTCCTCCACCACGGCCGGCACGACGTGGTCCGCGACCTGCTGCAATCCGGGGAGATCGGTGAGCTCCGGGAGTTCACCGCCGTGTTCGGAATTCCGCCGCTTCCCGACACGGACATCCGCTATCGCACCGAACTCGGTGGCGGAGCGTTGCTGGACATCGGTGTCTATCCCGCCCGTGCCGCTCGGCACTTTCTCCTCGGTCCGCTCACGGTTCTCGGCGCAAGCTCGCACGAGGCCCAGGAGTCGGGCGTCGACTTGTCGGGCAGCGTGCTGCTCCAATCGGAAGGTGGCACCGTTGCCCACCTCGGATACGGTTTCGTGCACCACTACCGCAGCGCGTACGAGCTGTGGGGGAGTCGTGGGCGAATCGTCGTCGACCGGGCGTTCACGCCGCCCGCCGAGTGGCAGGCCGTGATCCGAATCGAGCGGAAGGGCGTTGTCGACGAGTTGTCCTTGCCAGCGGAAGATCAGGTTCGCAAGGCGGTCACCGCCTTCGCACGCGACATCAGAGCAGGGACAGGCGTGGACGACCCTGCGGTGGCCGGAGATTCGGGCGAATCGATGATCCAGCAGGCCGCGCTGGTGGAGGCGATCGGTCAGGCCCGTCGGTGCGGGTCCACATAGCCGCCCGGCATCCGCGGGTAGTAGTTCGCCTCGAAGCCTGACCGGGCATCCGGAAGCCAGCGGGGAAGCCGCTGGAGAGGCTCACCGCCATCCGCTCACCTGGCATCTCGCGGACCGCTGATCGCGGACGGCTCGGAGAAGTGCTCGTCGAACCACGAGACGACCACTCGCGAGCTGGCCAGGGCGGCGGGAAAGTGAGCCAATCCGGAGAGCGGATGCCACCGCACTGGCGTACCCGCCGCGCGGTAGCTGTCCCGGAGTCGCTCGCCGAATGCGAACGGAACGATCTCGTCGTCCGTGCTGTGGTAGACGAGCGTGGGGACCACCGGGCCACCGTTCCTACCTGCGACGCTTTCGGCCAGTCGTGCGCGCCATCGAGGTTGCTCGAAAAGGCCGGAAGTGTCGAGGAAGTCGCTCAGCTCGCGGCCGAGGAAGCGGGTGACGAGCTCCGGTGCACCGAGCTCGCGCACTTGATCAACGGCGGTACGACCCGCTTCGGTGAGAAGCTCGTCGAATGGCAGATCGGGGTAGGCAGCGGCATGCCCGACCAGGCCGGCCAGCACCGGCCCGGTGAACACCCCGTCATTTCGGTGGATGATGTCCAGCAGATCGATCGGCACCGCACCTGCGGCCGCAGCGCGGATTCGCAGTTCAGGTGCGTAGGTGGGGTGCAGTTCGCCGGCGAAGGCCGACGCTTGCCCACCCTGCGCATAGCCCCAGATGCCGACCGGGCAGTCGGTCGTCAGGCCGGAGCCCGGTAGCCGTTGCGCAGCGCGGGCGGCATCGAGCATGGCGTGTCCCTGCGCCCTGCCGACGGTGTAGGTGTGGGTTCCAGGAGTACCGAGGCCTTCGTAGTCGGTGATGACCACGGCCCACCCGCGGTCGAGGGCCACGGCGATCAGCTCGGTCTCCGGCTCGGTTCCGGTTCGAAGCAGGTACGACGGGGCAACTTGGCTACCGAGGCCGTGGGTGCCCACTGCGAAAGTGATGATGGGGCGATCTTCGCGCGGCCACGGGATGTTCGGCACCAGAACGGTGCCGGAGACGGCGTTCGGCATGCCAAGGGCGGAGTTGGACCGGTAGAGGATTTGCCAGGCCTTGGCTGCGACGGGTTCGCCCGTGCCGCGCAGTGCCGAGACGGGCCGGGCCCTGAGGAGCGTGCCCGGGACACCCGGCGGTAGCGGCGTCGGCGGTCGGTAGAAGGGATCATCCGCGGGTGCCCGCAGATCGTCGCCGACCAGGCTGGCGTGCTCGGAGGCCATCAGGACTGCTTCTTTCGAGCCTGCAGGAGCATGAAACCCATGCTTTCCTCGTTTCTGGCGTAATCCGGATGTTTCCGGTATTCCGCAACCGCGGCGATCAGCTGTGCTGGTCCCGGTCCGTGCTTCGCCGCGATGTCTCCCAAGTAGCGTTGCTGGTAGGTGCCGACAGCCGCAGGCTCGACGCCGGCGAGCTCATCGAGTTTCCGGAGCAACTCGTCGACGTACCAGGAGACCATGCACCTGGTCTGTGCCGTGAGGTCGGTGACTTCGAGAATCTCGAACCCGGCTTCGCTGACCAGCGCCGTGAAGCTGTTCAAGGTATGGGCGGTCGTGCCCGTCCAAACCGCCGCGTACTCTTCCGGGAGTCGAACCCGAGTGATGATGTCTCCGAGGACGAACCGGCCGCCGGGTTCCAGGATTCGGTGGACCTCGCGGATCGCGGCGGCCTGGTCCACGATCTGCACGACGGACTGCATCGCCCATGCGGCCTGAAAGAAACCGTCCGGGTAGGGCAGCTGGGCGCCGTCGACTAGATCGAACTCAAGACTGCCGGCCAGTCCGGTCTCGTTGGCGAGCCTGGTGGCGGCGGCGAGATGCTGGGCGTTCACGGTGATTCCGGTGACTCGAACGCCGCTGGCGCATGCCGCACGGACTACGGGCTGCCCATTGCCGCAGCCCAGGTCGAACAGGTGCGCTCCGGGACGGAGCGCGGCCTTGTCGATGAACAGGTCGGTCAGTTGGTCGGCAGCATCCGACCACGGTGTGGCACCGGCATCCTCCCGATACCCGCCCGCCCAGTAACCGTGGTGCAGGGGACGCCCGTGCGCCAACGCATCGAAGATGGACTCCACCTGATCCGCGGTCGGAAATGCCTGTGTGTTCGCCCCTCTGCTGTTCACTCGTCCTCCGCGCTGTTCACGTCGGCCAGGTGCAATATGTCGTCCAGACTCCTTGGCACCCAAGCAGGAACGCCGCCTTCGGCGTTGACGCCTTTCTCCAGGAACGCGATGTTGTGGTAGGTGTGGAGGCCGACCAAATTGCGTTCCAGGTAGCTCGGCTCGTACGAGCCCGCATGCGGCTGCTCCTCGTGCTGAACGCCTTCCAACAGGTTCTTGAGCAGGCTGACCGTGGTGCCGGGTGCGGCCGGGCACTGCGCCTGCCCGCCGAATCCGGGAGCATAGGTCGTCCACAGATCCTCGATCACGTATACGCCACCGCTGCGCAACCGGGGGAACAGCGTTTCCAGGGATGTGCGCACGTGTCCGTTGATGTGGCTGCCATCGTCGATGATGATGTCGAACGGTCCGTACTTGTCGTCAACGGCGGCCAGCTCCTCGGGCTTGCTCTGGTCGGCGCGGACGGTGCAGAGCCTCTGCTGGTCGAGGAAGGACTTGTCGAAAACGTCCATCCCGAACACGAGGCCGCGGTGGAAGTAGCGCTTCCACATCTTCAGGGATTCGCCGCCGCCACCGTCGAAGTTGTAGCCACCGACACCGATCTCCAGGATGCGCACCGGGCGATCACGGAACTCGCCGAGGTGTCGCTCGTATAGCGGGGTGAACCAGTGCAGGCCGCCCCACTTGTCCGTGCGGTAGTGGGAGGCGAGCAAGTTGAGGTCGGGACGTCGGTGCCCGCAGCCGGCGACCACTGCGGAGATGGCCTGGAAGCCATCGGACAGTTCCGACGGACCGGGTATCGAACCGGATGTGGTGGTTCGGAGGAAGTTGGTGCTCCGGGCGCCGACGGCCCTGGGAGCTCCTGGGCCGAACAACTCGGCGATGAGATCGGTGAGCTCGTAACCGATCCGCAGCGGGACGTCTCCGACCGGTCGTTGCTCGGCCTTGATCAGCTCACCGGACTGTAGCGTCAGGACGAAGTCAACGGTCTCGCCTCGGTGGGTGATCTGGACCGCGACCTCGGTCCGTTCGATGTCGGGGGCCGGTTCCGCGCGGAAGAGGATCTCGTCGATCAGCACGGGTGCGATCCTGGCGAGTCCGAGTTCGGTGGTCAGGTCGGCCAGGCTCGCCGCACTGGATCCGGCGGCGAGGATGATGCGTTCCACGGTTTCGATCTCGTGCGTTGTGGACATCGTGATGAGCTCCTCATGGCTGACCGGGTGAAAGCCGTGCCGGCGGTTTGATCGACAGGCCGTGCTGGAAGATGTTCTGCGGATCCCACCGCGCTTTGGCCCGCTGCAGCCGCGGGTAGTTGTCTTTGTAGTACAGGTCGTGCCAGGCAACACCGGAGGTGTTCCACAATGGATCGGCCAAGTCGGTGTCCGGGTAGTTGATGTAGGAGCCGTCGACACGGGTACCTGGCACCGGAACTCCGCCGGTTTCGGCGTACATCTCGCGGTAGAAACCGCGAATCCAGGTCAGATGCCGCTCGTCCTCGGCGGGCTCCGACCAGTTCGTGACGAACAGCGCTTTGAGAACCGAGTCGCGCTGAGCGAGTGCGGTGGCCGACGGAGCCACGGCATTCGCCATACCGCCGTAACCGAGCAGCAACAGCGCCGCCGCAGGGTTGTCGTATCCGTAGACGGTCAGCCGCCGGTAAACCGTGGCTAGTTGAGCTTCGGACAGCCCGGTGCGCAAGTAGGCGGCTTTGACCTTGGTCCGTTGCATGCCCGGTTCGCCGCCTTCGGCGATCGCCCCGGCCACCTGGGTCGATCGCAACCACGGCAGGGTTTCCCGCAGCCCTTCGGCTGGAGTCACGCCGACCTGGGCGTTGATCGCCGACAGGTGTTCGGCCAGGGTGCGTTCCGCGTTCGGATCCGTGCCGTCCAGGTGAACGTTCAGCGTGACGTAGCCAGCTTGCCGGTGTGCGCAGACGAGCGTGCTGAACAACCCGAGTTGCGTGGATTCAGGCGCGCTGTGCTGCTCGTACCAATTGCCGAAGTTCTGTAGGAGCACGGCGAATGACTGCTCTGTCAGTTCGTGCCACGGCCAGTGGAACGATCGGAGCAGCACTGTCGCGGGCGGCCGTGGCAGGAGCTCTGCGGCGTCGGTGCTGACCACGTCCGGCGTTCGGAGCCAAAACCTGGTGACGATCCCGAAGTTGCCGCCACCGCCACCGGTGTGCGCCCACCACAAGTCGTGACCGGCGCCCGTGGAGTTCCGGTCGGCCTCGACGATGTGCACTTCACCGGCCTGGTCGACCACGACGACCTCGACGCCTTGAAGGTAGTCGACGACCGAACCGAATCGGCGCGACAGCGGGCCGTATCCCCCGCCGAGGATGTGCCCGCCTGCGCCCACCCCGGGACATGCGCCGGTCGGGATCGTCACGCCCCAGTTCTTGAACAGGGTTCGGTACACCTGCCCGAGGGCGGCGCCCGCCTCGATCGCGAATGCCCCGCGCGTGCTGTCGTAGTACACGCGGTTGAGCTCGGAGAGGTCGACGAGCACTCGGATCGCCGGGTCCGCAACGAGATTCTCGAAGCAGTGCCCGCCGCTGCGGACCCCTACCCGCCTGCCGGTGCGCACGGCGTCGGCGACGGCGTGCACGACGTCTTCGGCGGAGCTGGCGATGTGGATGCGTTCGGGTTTTCCGGTGAAACGGGGGTTGTGCCCGACGACGAGGTCCGGATAACGAGGATCGTCGGGCTCGACGGTGATCTCTGTTCCTGGGGTTCGACGATTCATGGGTGCCGGGTCATGGAATTCGGGCACCGCCCCTCCTTTTCTGACTGGTCCACTTTGTTCGCCCGCAGCCGAGATCATCTACGCGTCCGGGTGATTATCTGTGTGTTTCAGCTCATACGTGAAACCCGGTCGCCTCCGCCGGCTCTACTTTGTGGATCGATATCGCGGTGCGCATGGTGCCGTATGCGCTGGAACCGAAAAGGTGATGACTTTCCATGAGTGAGATCGCAGTTGCCCCCTGGTCGGTGGTGGAGCGTTTGCTGCTCGCGGCGGGTGCGGGCCCGGCGAAGCTCCAGGAAGCAGTGCAGGTGGCCGGACTGGACGCGGTGGCCGACGCCATCGTCGACGAACTCGTCGTACGCTGCGATCCGCTGTCGTTGGACGAGTCGGTGCGAATCGGCCTGGAGATCACTTCTGGCGCTCAGCTGGTCCGGAGAACCGTTGAGCTCGATCACGCAGGCCTGCGGCTCGCGGCGGTCGCCGAAGCAGCTGCTGTTCTCCGGTTCGACGCGGTGGATCTGCTGGAAGGGCTCTTCGGCCCGGTTGACGGCAGGCGGCACAACAGCCGTGAAGTCCGCTGGTCGGACAGCATGACGCAGTTCTCGCCCGACCAGGGCCTCGCCGGCGCGCAGCGCCTGCTGGCGTTCCGGAACAGGGTGTCCACCGCGGTGCACGCCGTGCTGGCCGCAGCCGCCACCAGGCGCGCGGACCTCGGTGCGCTGGCAGTCCGCTACGGATCCGACAAATGGGCGGACCTGCACTGGTACACCGAACACTACGAGCACCACTTCTCCCGATTCCAGGATGCCCCGGTGCGAGTGTTGGAAATAGGAATCGGTGGTTATCACGCACCCGAACTCGGTGGTGCTTCGCTGCGCATGTGGCAGCGGTACTTCCGGCGAGGTCTCGTTTACGGGCTGGACATTTTCGAGAAAGCCGGGAACGAAGGGCACCGAGTGCGAAAGCTGCGAGGTGACCAGAGCGATGCGGAATTCCTGGAAGACATGGCGGGGAAGATCGGGCCGTTCGACATTGTCATCGACGACGGCAGCCATGTCAACGACCACGTCAAGAAATCCTTCCAATCCCTGTTTCCGCACGTCCGCCCAGGTGGTTTGTACGTCATCGAGGATCTCCAGACGGCGTACTGGCCCGGCTACGGCGGTCGCGATGGGGAACCCGCGGCCCAGCGCACCTCGATCGACATGCTCAAAGAACTGATCGACGGCCTGCATTATCAGGAGCGCGAATCGCGGTGCGGGACCGAGCCCTCCTACACGGAACGGAACGTGGCGGCCCTGCACTTCTACCACAACCTGGTATTCGTGGAGAAAGGGCTCAACGCTGAGCCTGCCGCGCCGGGGTTCGTGCCCCGGCAAGCGCTCGGCGTCGAGGACGGCTGAGCCGTTCACCAGCTGCGGCGCCAGTAGGCGCCCGTGCCGTCGATGTCGTGGATGGGTTCCGTGATCCCGAGTTCCGCGCGGAACCCCTTCACCGCGTCCTGGCAGGACGGCAGAAAATAGTCGTCGATGATGACGAATCCGCCCGGCGAGAGCTTCGGGTACAGGTTCCGCAATGAGTCCATTGTGGATTCGTAGAGGTCGCCGTCGAGTCGTAGCACGGCGAGTTCCTGGATGGGGGCGGTGGGCAAGGTGTCCCGGAACCAGCCGGGGAGGAACCTGACCTGTTCGTCGAGCAGCCCGTAGCGGGCGAAGTTCTGCCGGACGGTCTCAAGCGATACGCCAAGCACGTCGTTGTACTCGTGCAGCGCCATAGCCTGGTCCGCTTGGTGGTCTTGCGCAGAGCTTTCCGGCATTCCCTGGAAGGAATCCACTACCCAGACGGTACGTCCGGTATCTCCGAATGCCTGGAGAACCGCGCGCATGAAGATGCATGCGCCGCCCCGCCAGACACCGGTCTCGGCGAAATCCCCGGGAACACCGTCTGCGAGCACGGCTTCCACGCAGTGCTGGAGGTTGTCCAGCCGCTCCAGACCGATCATCGTGTGCGCGACAGTTGGCCAGTCCGTGCCTTTGGCCCGAGCGGCCTGCCTGTAGTCGGTGTTGTCCTGCCAGGCGTTCGGATGCGGCCGATCACTGTAAATCGTGTTGGTGAGTACCTTCTTGAGCAGGTCCAGGTACAGCGCGTTCTGGGAGGGCATCGGTTCTCCGGATCCAGCTGTTCTCGGGTGACTAGTTCATCAGGCACGGATGGCCGCAGTGTTCTCCAGCGTCCGCACCAGCGCGGCGGGATGGGGCATGGCCGTGATCTCGTCGCTGAGTTTGATTGCCGCAGCAGCGAAGCCGGTGTCGCCGAGCACCGTTGCGATTGAGTCGGTGAACTGTTCGTGGTCGGACTGGGCCTGCTCATCCGGCAAGCAGATGCCCGCCCCGGCAGCGGCGAGGTTGCGCGCGTAGTCGAACTGGTCGAAGTACTGGGGAAGCACGAGTTGCGGGATGCCGAGTCGGGTCGCGGTGAATGCCGTTCCCGAGCCGCCCGCGCAGATGACCAGCTCGCAGGTACGCAGGAACAGGTTGAGCGGGACCGATTCGGCGATCCGGGCGTTGTCGGGTAGGTCGGTGAGAAGTGCCCGGTGCTCGGGGGGAACGGCGATCACGGCCTCGACGCCGGGCAACTCGGTGGCAGCCGCTACTGCGCGCAGCAGCGGAGCCGGCCCGGTGGCGTTCAGCACCATGCGGCCCATGCAGATGCAGACCCGCCGTGCTGAGGTGCGCGCCGCGCCCCATGCCGGGAATGCGCCGCTTCCGTTGTACGGCACGTACTGGACCGGTGCGCCTTGCGGCGCGTCGCTTGCTTGCAGGCTCGGCGGACAGGGATCGAGGATGAGCTCGGGAGTGGGCAGGCCGGTCAGTCCGTGGTGCCGGCACACCGGGTCAAGCAACTCGTGGGCTCGATCGCTGAAGGGGCCTGCGGTGGGGTCGACTCCCCAGCGGTGCAGCACGACCGGCAGGTCGAGCAATCCGCCGAGCACCCGGCCGATCAGCGCGCAGACGTCGACCAACAGCACTGACGGTCGCCAGGCCTCGGCCAGTCGAAGGTATTCGGGGAGCTGATCGAGCGAGCTTTGCGCGACATTGGACGCGGTCTGCTCCCACAGTTGCCGGCCTGCCTCGGTGTCGCGCTGACCGAACGCCGGATTGGGAAAGCGCAGCTGCGTGGTTCCACCCGTATCGCCGGTCCTGTCGTTCCCGCGGATCCCGGCCGTGGTGAGACCTGCACCATGCGCGGTCGCCTGCAGCTCTGGTGGTGCGGCGATCAGGACCTCGTGCCCGGATGCTTGCAGCGCCCAGCACAGCGGCACCATTGCCATGAGATGCGTCGGATAGGGCAAGGGAACGACGAGTACGCGCATACTTCGGACCCCAGTCTCTTTCCCCCGATTAGCGCAGCAGCCCCTACTCCCATTGGCCAGGATTTGGAAAATGCGCTGCGTATGTCGATCGCCGTTGACGTCCAACGGACTTCCGGCGGCAACAATAGTGTGTCACGGCAGGAATGTCACGCGACCATCGAAGATCTTTGGGTCGCCGCACCTGGTTTCACGCGAACGAGTGAAATGCGCGAGCTCCGCTCGATCGGGGTGGGCCGGACCTGTACGGTGATCACCGTTGGTTCTGCGGGGATTCATGGGGAAGATTTGCGCTGGCTGTTTGCCTCCTGGCCGGATAGTTATAGTCGGTACCGCCGCATGCGGCGGTAACCGCGAATTAACTGACGGCTAGTTTGCCGTCTTTTCTCTCTGTGTGTTTCCTGCTCGGTTCCAGAAAATTACGAGAAGGTGAACGTTGCAGAGATCAGGCATACCGGTGTTGCCAGGTGGCGCACCAACATCGCAGCAGGTTGGGCAGATGTATGACCTGGTCACGCCGTTGCTGAACTCGGTCGCGGGCGGCCCCTGCGCCATCCACCACGGCTACTGGGAGAACGACGGGCGGGCTTCCTGGCAGCAGGCCGCCGACCGGCTCACCGACCTTGTCGCCGAACGGACCGTGCTCGATGGCGGCGTTCGACTGCTCGATGTGGGGTGCGGTACCGGACAACCAGCGCTGCGCGTCGCGCGCGACAACGCGATCCAGATCACCGGCATCACCGTCAGCCAGGTGCAAGTGGCCATCGCCGCTGATTGCGCACGCGAACGCGGACTAAGCCACCGGGTGGACTTCTCGTGCGTCGATGCCATGTCCCTGCCGTACCCGGACAATGCTTTCGACGCCGCCTGGGCCATGCAGTCGCTGTTGGAGATGTCCGAACCGGACCGTGCCATCCGGGAAATCCTTCGAGTACTCAAACCCGGTGGCATCCTCGGCGTCACCGAGGTCGTCAAACGAGAAGCGGGCGGCGGGATGCCGGTGTCCGGGGACAGGTGGCCGACCGGCCTTCGGATCTGCCTGGCTGAGCAACTTCTGGAATCGCTGCGTGCAGCGGGGTTCGAGATCCTCGATTGGGAGGACGTGTCGTCGAGGACCCGGTACTTCATGCCGCAGTTCGCCGAAGAGCTCGCTGCGCACCAGCACGGGATCGCGGACAGGTACGGGCCGGCTGTCGCCGGCTGGGCCGCCGCGGTCTGCGATTATGAGAAATATGCCCACGACATGGGCTATGCGATTCTGACGGCGCGGAAGCCGGTCGGCTGAGGGCGCGCCGCAATTCGATGACGTTCATGCGCCGTGTCGGGGAATCGCCGGTGGCGGCGCCAGCAGAGGCTGAACTTACTGGTGGTGTGTCCAGGAATCGGAGGGGCAGTACCGAATGAGCGAAGCCGGGAACCTGATAGCCGTCATCGGACTGTCCTGCCGCCTACCCCAGGCGCCTGACCCGGCTTCCTTCTGGCGGTTGCTGCGCACCGGAACGGACGCCATCACCACGGTCCCGGAAGGGCGGTGGGGCGACCCGTTGCCTGGTCGGGATGCGCCCAAGGGCCCGGAATGGGGTGGTTTCCTGGCTGATGTCGACTGCTTCGATCCCGAGTTCTTCGGGATCTCGCCGCGAGAAGCGGCAGCCGTGGATCCCCAGCAGAGGCTGGCTCTGGAGCTCGCCTGGGAGGCACTCGAAGACGCCGGTATCCCCGCCGGCGAGCTGCGCGGTACTGCCGCCGGTGTGTTCATGGGGGCGATCTCTGACGACTACGCCGCCCTGCTGCGCGAGAGCCCGCCGGAAGTGGCTGCGCAGTACCGCCTCACCGGCACCCATCGAAGCCTGATCGCCAACCGCGTGTCCTATGTGCTCGGCCTGCGCGGGCCAAGCCTGACGGTGGATTCAGGTCAGTCCTCGTCCCTGGTCGGCGTGCATCTCGCCAGCGAGAGCCTGCGACGGGGTGAGTGCACGATCGCACTCGCCGGCGGCGTGAACCTCAACCTGGCCGCCGAGAGCAACAGCGCTCTGATGGACTTCGGCGCGCTCTCCCCGGACGGTCGCTGCTTCACCTTCGATGTGCGGGCGAACGGTTACGTCCGTGGTGAGGGCGGCGGCCTTGTCGTGCTGAAGAAGGCCGATCAGGCGCACGCCGATGGCGACCGGATCTACTGCCTCATCCGCGGCAGCGCGGTCAACAACGATGGGGGCGGTGCCGGGCTCACCGTTCCGGCGGCGGACGCCCAGGCGGAGCTGCTGCGCCAGGCATACCGGAACGCGGGCGTCGACCCGGCCGCCGTGCAGTATGTCGAGCTCCACGGCAGCGCGACCAGGGTCGGGGATCCCGTCGAAGCAGCAGCCCTCGGAGCTGTCCTGGGGGCGGCGAGACGGCCCGGCGACGAGCTGCGTGTGGGGTCGGCGAAGACCAACGTCGGCCATCTGGAAGCAGCGGCGGGCGTCACCGGGTTGCTGAAGACCGCACTCAGCATCTGGCACCGCGAACTGCCGCCGAGTCTTCATTTCACCGCCCCCAACCCGGAAATCCCGCTGGACGAATTGAACCTACGCGTCCAGCGTGATCTGCGGCCGTGGCCGGAGAGCGAGGGGCCGCTGCTGGCCGGCGTCAGCGCCTTCGGAATGGGAGGCACGAACTGCCACCTGGTGCTCTCCGGCACGTCCCGGGTGGAGCGACGGCGCAGTGGACCCGCTGAGGCGACCATGCCGTGGGTCTTGTCGGCCAGAACACCGGTCGCATTGCGTGCGCAGGCGGCGCGCTTGCACACGCACCTCAATACGGCCGGTCAAAGTCCGTTGGACGTCGCCTACTCACTGGCGACCACTCGATCCGCGCTGCCGCACCGGGCCGCGCTGGTCGCGGACGACGAACCGAAACTGCTCGCCGGGTTGAAGGCCCTCGCTGACGGCGACGACGCGCCCACGCTGTGCCACGGCGCGACTTCCGGCGAGCGGGCAGCGGTCTTCGTCTTTCCCGGACAGGGCAGCCAGTGGATCGGGATGGGTAGGCAGCTGCTCGAAACCTCCGAGGTTTTCGCGGCGTCGATGTCGGACTGCGCCGACGCATTGGCGCCGCACCTGGATTGGTCCCTGCTGGATGTGCTGCGCAACGCGGCCGGCGCTGCGCACCTTGACCACGACGATGTCGTCCAGCCCGCGCTGTTCGCCATCATGGTCTCGCTCGCGGAGCTCTGGCGTTCGTGGGGCGTGCGTCCGGTGGCGGTCGTCGGGCACTCGCAGGGGGAGATCGCGGCGGCCTGCGTCGCCGGGGCCCTGTCCGTCCGCGATGCCGCCAGGGTGGTGGCGGTGCGCAGCAGGCTTCTGACGGCGCTGGCCGGCAGTGGCGCGATGGCCTCGTTGCAGCATCCCGCCGAAGAGGTGCGGCAAATCCTGTTGCCCTGGCGCGATCGGATCGGCGTGGCGGGGGTGAACGGACCGTCGTCGACCCTGGTGTCAGGGGACCGGGAGGCGATGGCGGAACTGCTGGCCGAGTGCGCAGACCGAGAGCTCCGGATGCGCCGGATTCCCGTTGAATACGCCTCCCATTCGCCTCACATCGAGGTTGTCCGGGATGAGCTGCTGGGGCTGTTGGCGCCGGTCGAACCCAGGACGGGAAGCATCCCGATCTATTCGACGACGACCGGGGACCTGCTGGACCGGCCGATGGACGCCGACTACTGGTACCGCAACCTTCGTCAACCGGTGCTGTTCGAAGCGGCCGTCGAGGCCCTGTTGAAGCGGGGGTACGACGCATTCATCGAGATCAGCCCACACCCGGTGCTGACTGCGAACATCCAGGAAACCGCCGTGCGAGCAGGGCGGGAGGTAGTGGCGCTCGGGACACTCCGCCGCGGCGAAGGTGGCATGCGGCAGGCGCTGACGTCGCTGGCCAGAGCACACGTACACGGAGTGGCCGCGGACTGGCACGCGGTCTTCGCCGGTACCGGGGCGCAGCGGGTCGACCTGCCGACGTACGCCTTTCAGCGACAGCGCTACTGGCTGGACGCGAAGCTTCCCGACGTCGCCATGCCCGAGAGCGACGTGTCGACGGCGTTGCGGGAAAAGCTGCGGTCTTCGCCGAGGGCGGACGTGGACTCGACGACCCTCACGATGATCCGGGCACAGGCAGCCGTGGTCCTCGGCCACTCCGATCCGAAAGAGGTGGACCCGGATCGGACGTTCAAGGACCTGGGCTTCGATTCCTCGATGGTGGTCGAGCTGTGCGACCGCCTAAACGCCGCCACAGGTCTGCGACTCGCACCGAGCGTCGTTTTCGACTGTCCTACGCCGGACAAGCTCGCCCGCCAGGTACGGACGTTGTTGTTGGGCGAGCCGGCTCCCATGACGTCACACCGGCCGGACTCCGATGCGGACGAGCCTATCGCCGTGATCGGGATGGGCTGTCGGTTTCCGGGTGGGGTGTCCTCGCCCGAGGAGTTGTGGCAGTTGGTCGCCGCTGGGCGGGACGTCGTGTCCGAGTTCCCGGCTGACCGAGGTTGGGACCTGGAGCGTGCGGGGACATCGCACGTGCGCGCCGGCGGGTTCTTGCATGGCGCCCCGGATTTTGACCCCGGGTTCTTCCGGATTTCGCCGCGCGAGGCGTTGGCGATGGATCCACAGCAGCGGTTGCTGCTGGAAATCGCCTGGGAAGCAGTCGAACGAGGCGGGATCAACCCGCAGCACCTGCACGGAAGTCAAACCGGGGTCTTCGTCGGCGCGACCTCCCTGGACTACGGGCCACGCCTGCACGAAGCGTCCGAGGAGGCGGCCGGGTACGTGCTCACCGGCAGCACCACGAGTGTGGCGTCGGGTCGGGTTGCGTATTCGTTCGGGTTCGAGGGCCCTGCGGTGACGGTGGATACGGCGTGTTCGTCGTCGTTGGTGGCCCTGCATTTGGCGTGTCAGTCGTTGCGTTCGGGTGAGTGTGATCTGGCGTTGGCCGGTGGTGTGACCGTGATGGCCACGCCGGGGATGTTCGTGGAGTTTTCGCGGCAGCGTGGTTTGGCGCCGGATGGGCGGTGCAAGTCGTTCGCGGAGGCCGCCGACGGCACCGGCTGGTCCGAGGGTGCTGGCCTGGTTCTACTGGAGCGGTTGTCGGATGCCCGGCGGAATGGGCATGAGGTGCTGGCGGTTGTTCGTGGTAGTGCGGTGAATCAGGACGGTGCGTCGAATGGTTTGACCGCGCCGAATGGTTCGTCGCAGCAGCGGGTGATTGCCCAGGCATTGGCGAGTGCGGGGTTGTCGGTGTCCGATGTGGATGCTGTGGAGGCGCATGGGACGGGCACGCGGCTTGGTGATCCGATCGAGGCGCAGGCGCTGATCGCCACCTACGGCCAGGGCCGGCTTCCGGAACGGCCATTGTGGTTGGGCTCGATGAAGTCGAACATCGGTCACGCGCAGGCAGCTGCGGGGATAGCCGGCGTCATGAAGATGGTGATGGCGATGCGGCACGGGCAGCTACCGCGCACGTTGCACGTGGATGAGCCGACTTCTGGGGTGGATTGGTCGGCGGGGACGGTTCAACTCCTTACGGAGAACACGCCCTGGCCCGGGAGTGGTCGTGTTCGTCGGGTGGGGGTGTCGTCGTTCGGGATCAGTGGTACTAACGCGCACGTCATCCTCGAACAGCCCCCGGGAGTGCCGAGTCAGTCTGCGGGGCCGGGTTCGGGCTCTGTCGTGGATGTTCCGGTGGTGCCGTGGATGGTGTCGGGCAAAACACCCGAAGCGCTATCCGCGCAGGCAACGGCGTTGATGACCTATCTGGACGAGCGACCTGATGTCTCCTCGCTGGATGTTGGGTACTCGCTGGCGTTGACACGGTCGGCGCTGGATGAGCGAGCGGTGGTGCTGGGGTCGGACCGTGAAACGTTGTTGTGCGGTGTGAAAGCGCTGTCTGCCGGTCATGAGGCTTCTGGGTTGGTGACCGGATCTGTGGGGGCTGGGGGCCGCATCGGGTTTGTGTTTTCCGGTCAGGGTGGTCAGTGGCTGGGGATGGGCCGGGGGCTTTACCGGGCTTTTCCGGTGTTCGCTGCTGCCTTTGACGAAGCTTGTGCCGAGCTGGATGCGCATCTGGGCCAGGAAATCGGGGTTCGGGAGGTGGTGTCCGGTTCGGATGCGCAGTTGCTGGATCGGACGTTGTGGGCGCAGTCGGGTTTGTTCGCGTTGCAGGTGGGCTTGCTGAAGTTGCTGGATTCGTGGGGGGTTCGGCCGAGTGTGGTGTTGGGGCATTCGGTGGGCGAGTTGGCGGCGGCGTTCGCGGCGGGTGTGGTGTCGTTGTCGGGTGCGGCTCGGTTGGTGGCGGGTCGTGCCCGGTTGATGCAGGCGTTGCCGTCTGGCGGTGGGATGCTGGCGGTGCCTGCTGGTGAGGAGCTGTTGTGGTCGTTGTTGGCCGATCAGGGTGATCGTGTGGGGATCGCCGCGGTCAACGCTGCGGGGTCGGTGGTGCTCTCTGGTGATCGGGATGTGCTCGATGACCTTGCCGGTCGGCTGGACGGGCAAGGGATCCGGTCGAGGTGGTTGCGGGTGTCGCATGCGTTTCATTCGTATCGGATGGATCCGATGCTGGCGGAGTTCGCCGAATTGGCACGAACCGTGGATTACCGGCGTTGTGAAGTGCCGATCGTGTCGACCTTGACCGGAGACCTCGATGACGCTGGCAGGATGAGCGGGCCCGACTACTGGGTGCGTCAGGTGCGAGAGCCGGTCCGCTTCGCCGACGGTGTCCAGGCGCTGGTCGAGCACGATGTGGCCACTGTTGTCGAGCTCGGTCCGGACGGGGCGTTGTCGGCGCTGATCCAGGAATGTGTCGCCGCATCCGATCACGCCGGGCGGCTGAGCGCGGTCCCGGCGATGCGCAGGAACCAGGACGAGGCGCAGAAGGTGATGACGGCCCTGGCACACGTCCACGTACGTGGTGGTGCGGTGGACTGGCGGTCGTTCTTCGCCGGTACAAGGGCGAAGCAAATCGAGCTGCCCACCTACGCCTTCCAACGACAGCGGTACTGGCTGAACGCGCTGCGTGAATCTTCCGCCGGCGACATGGGCAGGCGTGTCGAAGCGAAGTTCTGGGGCGCCGTCGAGCACGAAGATGTGGAATCGCTTGCACGCGTATTGGGCATTGTGGACGACGGCGCTGCTGTGGATTCCCTGAGAAGCGCCCTTCCGGTGTTGGCCGGTTGGCAGCGAACCCGCACCACCGAGTCCATTATGGATCAGCGGTGTTACCGAATTGGCTGGCGGCAGGTAGCCGGACTCCCGCCGATGGGAACTGTTTTCGGTACCTGGCTGGTCTTCGCGCCTCATGGCTGGTCCAGCGAACCGGAGGTGGTGGACTGCGTTACGGCACTGCGGGCACGTGGTGCCTCGGTGGTGTTGGTGGAAGCTGATCCCGACCCGACCTCCTTCGGCGACCGGGTACGAACCCTGTGTTCGGGCCTTCCGGATCTTGTTGGCGTGTTGTCAATGTTGTGCTTGGAAGAATCGGTCCTTCCGGGATTTTCTGCGGTGTCACGGGGTTTTGCGTTGACCGTGGAGTTGGTGCGGGTTTTGCGGGCAGCTGGTGCGACTGCCCGGTTGTGGTTGCTGACGTGTGGTGGCGTGTCGGTGGGAGATGTACCGGTTCGTCCAGCGCAGGCCCTGGCGTGGGGGTTGGGGCGTGTTGTGGGGTTGGAGCATCCGGACTGGTGGGGCGGCTTGATCGATATTCCGGTCTTGTTCGACGAAGACGCTCAAGAGCGGTTGTCGATTGTGCTGGCAGGTCTCGATGAGGACGAGGTCGCGATCCGTCCTGACGGCATGTTCGCGCGTCGGTTGGTACGCCACACTGTCTCAGCTGATGTGAAGAAGGCGTGGCGCCCCAGGGGATCGGTGCTGGTGACGGGCGGCACGGGTGGTTTGGGGGCGCACGTTGCTCGCTGGCTGGCCGACGCCGGAGCCGAACATGTGGCGATGGTGAGTCGACGCGGCGAGCAGGCACCGAGTGCTGAGAAGTTGCGGACGGAACTGGAGGATCTGGGTACCCGGGTGTCGATCGTGTCATGCGATGTGACCGATCGCGAGGCGCTCGCCGAAGTGCTGAAAGCCCTTCCGGCTGAAAACCCGTTGACCGCGGTAGTGCATGCGGCAGGCGTGATCGAGACTGGTGATGCGGCGGCAATGAGCCTGGCTGATTTCGATCACGTGTTGTCCGCAAAGGTGGCCGGTGCCGCGAATCTGGATGCCTTGTTGGCCGATGTGGAATTGGACGCGTTCGTCTTGTTCTCATCGGTGTCAGGAGTTTGGGGCGCTGGGGGACACGGGGCTTACGCAGCGGCGAATGCCTATCTGGATGCGCTCGCGGAACAGCGTCGGTCGCGAGGGCTGGTCGCGACTGCGGTGGCCTGGGGGCCGTGGGCCGGCGAGGGCATGGCCTCCGGAGAAACAGGAGACCAGCTGCGCCGATACGGCCTTTCCCCAATGGCTCCGCAGCACGCCATCGCCGGAATCCGGCAGGCCGTGGAACAGGACGAAATTTCCCTGGTAGTGGCCGATGTCGATTGGGCACGTTTCAGCGCGGGATTGCTGGCGGCTAGGCCGCGGCCGCTGCTGAACGAACTGGCCGAGGTCAAGGAACTCCTCGTCGATGCCCAGCCCGAGGCGGGAGTCCTTGCCGACGCGTCGTTGGAATGGCGGCAGCGATTGTCCGCGGCACCGAGGCCGACACAGGAACAGCTGATCCTGGAGCTGGTACGCGGCGAAACCGCTCTGGTGCTGGGACACCCCGGGGCAGCGGCCGTTGCATCGGAACGAGCCTTCAAGGACAGCGGATTCGACTCGCAGGCCGCGGTCGAACTCCGCGTTCGGCTCAATCGAGCTACCGGCCTCCAGTTGCCATCGACAATTATCTTCAGCCATCCCACGCCTGCGGAACTGGCTGCGGAGCTGCGGGCGAGGCTTCTTCCCGAGTCCGCAGGAGCAGGCATTCCCGAGGAGGACGAGGCGCGAATCAGAGCGGCACTGACGTCGATCCCGTTCCCGGCCTTGCGCGAGGCAGGCTTGGTGAGTCCGCTGCTCGCACTTGCCGGACACCCGGTCGACTCCGGTATCTCCTCGGACGATGCGGCCGCGACCTCGATCGATGCGATGGATGTAGCCGGCCTCGTCGAAGCAGCGCTGGGCGAACGCGAGTCCTGAGACCGCCGACCTGGGAGATGACGGTGACCACCAGTTACGAAGAAGTTGTCGAGGCACTGCGAGCATCGCTCAAGGAGAACGAACGCCTCCGGCGCGGCAGGGATCGGTTCTCCGCGGAGAAGGACGATCCCATCGCGATCGTGGCGATGAGTTGTCGTTATCCCGGTCAGGTCTCCTCGCCGGAGGACCTGTGGCAACTGGCTGCCGGCGGTGTGGACGCGATCTCCGAAGTTCCGGGGGATCGCGGATGGGACCTGGATGGCGTGTTCGTTCCGGACTCCGATCGTCCTGGCACGTCGTATGCCTGCGCGGGCGGTTTTCTTCAGGGCGTGTCGGAGTTCGACGCGGGTTTCTTCGGGATTTCGCCGCGTGAGGCGCTGGCGATGGATCCGCAGCAGCGGTTGCTGCTGGAAGTCGCGTGGGAGGTCTTCGAGCGGGCTGGGCTGGAGCAGCGGTCGACACGCGGTTCCCGCGTTGGCGTGTTCGTCGGCACCAATGGCCAGGACTACGCGTCGTGGTTGCGGACGCCGCCGCCTGCGGTGGCAGGTCATGTGCTGACGGGCGGTGCGGCAGCGGTTCTTTCGGGCCGGGTTGCGTATTCGTTCGGGTTCGAGGGTCCTGCGGTGACGGTGGATACGGCGTGTTCGTCGTCGTTGGTGGCGTTGCATCTTGCGGCTCAGGCGTTGCGGTCGGGGGAGTGTGACCTGGCGTTGGCGGGTGGGGTCACGGTGATGTCCACGCCGGGTGCGTTCATTTCCTTCAGCCGTCAGCGGGCGTTGTCGCCTGATGGCCGGTGTAAGTCGTTCGCAGAGGCGGCTGATGGCACGGGGTGGTCCGAGGGCTCCGGTG
>NZ_GL877879.1:758140-819363 GCF_000194155.1 Saccharopolyspora spinosa NRRL 18395 | reverse complement strand
TGTTGTCGAGCTCGGTCCGGACGGGGCGTTGTCGGCGCTGATCCAGGAATGTGTCGCCGCATCCGATCACGCCGGGCGGCTGAGCGCGGTCCCGGCGATGCGCAGGAACCAGGACGAGGCGCAGAAGGTGATGACGGCCCTGGCACACGTCCACGTACGTGGTGGTGCGGTGGACTGGCGGTCGTTCTTCGCCGGTACAAGGGCGAAGCAAATCGAGCTGCCCACCTACGCCTTCCAACGACAGCGGTACTGGCTGGTGCCATCGGATTCCGGTGATGTGACAGGTGCCGGTCTGGCCGGGGCGGAGCATCCGCTGTTGGGTGCTGTGGTGCCGGTCGCGGGTGGTGACGAGGTGTTGCTGACCGGCAGGATTTCGGTGCGGACGCATCCGTGGCTGGCCGAACACCGGGTGCTGGGTGAAGTGATCGTTGCGGGCACCGCGTTGCTGGAGATCGCCTTGCACGCGGGGGAACGTCTTGGTTGTGAACGGGTGGAAGAGCTCACCCTGGAAGCACCGCTGGTCCTGCCGGAGCGCGGGGCGATCCAGGTTCAGCTGCGAGTGGGCGCGCCCGAGAATTCCGGACGCAGGCCGATGGCGCTGTATTCACGCCCCGAAGGGGCGGCGGAGCATGACTGGACGCGGCACGCCACGGGCCGGTTGGCGCCAGGCCGCGGCGAGGCGGCTGGAGACCTGGCCGACTGGCCGGCTCCTGGCGCGCTGCCGGTCGACCTCGACGAATTCTATCGGGACCTCGCAGAGCTTGGGCTGGAGTACGGCCCGATCTTCCAAGGGCTCAAGGCGGCCTGGCGGCAAGGGGACGAGGTGTACGCCGAAGCCGCGCTGCCGGGAACGGAAGATTCTGGTTTCGGGGTGCATCCGGCACTGCTGGACGCGGCTCTGCACGCAACGGCTGTCCGAGACATGGATGACGCACGCTTGCCGTTCCAGTGGGAAGGTGTGTCCCTGCACGCCAAGGCCGCGCCGGCTTTGCGGGTCCGCGTGGTCCCGGCTGGTGACGATGCCAAGTCCCTGCTGGTTTGTGATGGCACCGGTCGACCGGTGATCTCGGTGGACCGACTCGTATTGCGGTCGGCTGCGGCCCGGCGGACCGGTGCGCGCCGACAGGCCCATCAAGCTCGGTTGTACCGGTTGAGCTGGCCAACGGTTCAACTGCCGACATCCGCTCAGCCACCGTCCTGCGTGCTTCTCGGCACCTCAGAAGTGTCCGCTGACATACAGGTGTATCCGGACCTCCGGTCGTTGACGGCTGCGTTGGATGCCGGTGCCGAACCACCCGGCGTCGTCATCGCACCCACGCCCCCCGGCGGTGGACGAACAGCGGATGTCCGGGAGACGACTCGGCATGCACTCGACCTGGTACAAGGCTGGCTTTCCGATCAGCGACTCAACGAATCCCGATTGCTCCTGGTGACACAGGGAGCAGTGGCCGTGGAGCCGGGCGAACCCGTGACCGATCTGGCGCAGGCCGCGCTCTGGGGACTGCTGCGGTCGACGCAGACCGAACACCCTGATCGCTTCGTCCTCGTCGATGTGCCTGAGCCCGCGCAACTCCTCCCCGCGCTGCCGGGGGTGCTGGCCTGCGGCGAACCTCAGCTCGCGTTGCGACGTGGCGGCGCTCATGCGCCCAGACTGGCTGGACTGGGCAGCGATGACGTCCTGCCCGTGCCGGACGGCACCGGGTGGCGATTGGAGGCCACGCGCCCGGGAAGCCTGGATGGGTTGGCATTGGTGGACGAACCGACGGCCACGGCACCGCTGGGTGACGGTGAGGTCAGGATTGCGATGCGCGCGGCCGGGGTGAACTTCCGGGATGCGCTCATCGCGCTCGGTATGTATCCCGGTGTGGCATCGCTGGGCAGTGAGGGCGCCGGGGTCGTGGTGGAGACCGGCCCCGGCGTCACCGGCCTGGCACCCGGCGACCGCGTGATGGGAATGATCCCGAAGGCGTTCGGGCCGCTCGCGGTCGCCGACCATCGCATGGTGACGAGGATTCCCGCTGGTTGGAGCTTCGCGCGGGCCGCATCGGTGCCGATCGTCTTTCTCACCGCCTACTACGCGCTGGTTGATCTCGCCGGGTTGAGACCAGGGGAGTCGTTGCTGGTTCATTCGGCCGCCGGTGGGGTGGGGATGGCCGCGATCCAACTCGCCAGGCACCTCGGTGCAGAGGTGTACGCCACCGCTAGCGAGGACAAGTGGCAAGCCGTGGAGCTGAGCCGAGAACACCTCGCTTCGTCGCGGACGTGCGATTTCGAGCAGCAGTTCCTCGGGGCAACCGGCGGACGCGGCGTCGACGTCGTGCTCAACTCCCTCGCCGGGGAGTTCGCCGATGCGTCTCTGCGAATGCTGCCGCGCGGTGGCCGTTTCCTGGAGTTGGGGAAGACGGATGTTCGTGACCCCGTCGAGGTCGCCGATGCGCATCCGGGCGTGTCTTACCAGGCTTTCGATACCGTAGAGGCAGGCCCGCAGCGAATCGGCGAGATGCTTCACGAGCTGGTGGAGTTGTTCGAGGGACGCGTGCTGGAGCCCCTGCCTGTCACGGCTTGGGACGTTCGGCAGGCGCCCGAGGCGCTACGGCACCTGAGCCAAGCGCGGCATGTGGGAAAGCTGGTGCTCACCATGCCTCCGGTGTGGGACGCCGCAGGCACGGTTCTGGTTACCGGCGGAACGGGAGCACTTGGCGCAGAGGTCGCCCGGCACCTCGTGATCGAGCGCGGGGTGCGAAACCTGGTCCTCGTCAGCAGGCGCGGTCCCGCAGCCAGTGGCGCTGCTGAGCTCGTGGCGCAACTGACGGCCTACGGTGCCGAGGTTTCCTTGCAGGCTTGCGATGTCGCCGATCGTGAGACCTTGGCGAAGGTGCTTGCCAGCATCCCGGACGAGCATCCGTTGACCGCCGTGGTGCACGCGGCTGGTGTTCTCGACGACGGAGTGTCCGAATCGCTCACCGTGGAGCGGCTGGACCAGGTTCTGCGCCCGAAGGTCGATGGCGCGCGGAATCTGCTCGAGCTGATCGACCCGGACGTGGCCCTCGTGTTGTTCTCGTCGGTGTCGGGTGTGCTCGGCAGCGGTGGGCAGGGTAACTACGCGGCGGCCAACTCCTTCCTCGACGCATTGGCGCAGCAAAGGCAGTCGCGCGGCCTACCGACGAGATCATTGGCCTGGGGGCCCTGGGCGGAACATGGCATGGCCAGCACCTTGCGCGAAGCCGAGCAGGATCGATTGGCGCGATCTGGGTTGCTGCCGATCTCGACCGAGGAGGGGTTGTCCCAGTTCGACGCCGCGTGCGGCGGCGCGCATACCGTGGTGGCGCCGGTTCGATTCAGCCGCTTGTCCGACGGGAACGCGATCAAGTTCTCCGTCCTGCAAGGTTTGGTCGGGCCGCATCGCGTCAACAAAGCGGCGACTGCGGATGATGCCGAGAGCCTCCGGAAACGGTTGGGACGCTTGCCGGATGCAGAACAACATCGGATTCTGCTGGACCTCGTCCGCATGCATGTGGCGGCAGTGCTCGGATTCGCCGGTTCTCAGGAGATCACCGCGGACGGCACGTTCAAGGTGCTGGGCTTCGACTCGTTGACCGTGGTCGAGTTGCGCAACCGGATCAACGGGGCGACGGGGCTGCGACTGCCCGCCACCCTGGTGTTCAACTACCCGACGCCGGATGCGCTCGCCGCGCACCTCGTCACCGCGCTGTCCGCAGACCGCCTGGCCGGGACATTCGAGGAACTCGACAGGTGGGCGGCGAACCTGCCCACGCTGGCCAGGGATGAGGCCACGCGGGCGCAGATCACCACCCGGCTACAGGCGATCTTGCAGAGCCTGGCGGACGTGTCCGGCGGAACCGGCGGCGGCTCCGTGCCGGACCGGCTCAGATCGGCCACGGACGACGAGCTTTTCCAACTCCTCGACAACGATCTCGAACTTCCCTGATGCCTCAGCCGGAGCCTTCGCAACTTCCTGGAGGGAAACGCCACATGTCGAATGAAGAGAAGCTCCGGGAGTACTTGCGGCGTGCGCTCGTGGATCTGCACCAGGCGCGCGAGCGGCTGCACGAGGCGGAGTCGGGAGAGCGGGAACCCATCGCGATCGTGGCGATGGGCTGCCGGTACCCGGGTGGGGTGCAGGACCCGGAAGGGCTGTGGAAACTGGTCGCCTCCGGTGGCGACGCCATCGGTGAATTCCCCGCTGATCGTGGTTGGCACCTCGACGAGCTCTACGATCCCGACCCGGATCAGCCCGGAACCTGCTACACCCGGCACGGCGGCTTCCTCCACGACGCCGGCGAGTTCGACGCGGGATTCTTCGACATCAGCCCCCGTGAGGCGCTCGCGATGGACCCGCAGCAGCGGCTGCTGCTGGAAATCTCCTGGGAGACCGTCGAATCCGCTGGGATGGACCCGAGGTCCTTGCGGGGGAGCCGCACCGGGGTGTTCGCGGGATTGATGTACGAGGGCTATGACACCGGCGCCCACCGGGCAGGAGAAGGTGTCGAAGGCTATCTCGGAACCGGCAATGCGGGAAGCGTCGCCTCTGGTCGGGTTGCGTATGCGTTCGGGTTCGAGGGCCCAGCGGTGACGGTAGACACGGCGTGCTCGTCGTCGTTGGTGGCGCTGCATTTGGCGTGTCAGTCGTTGCGGCAGGGCGAGTGTGATCTGGCGCTGGCCGGTGGAGTGACGGTGATGTCGACGCCGGAGAGGTTCGTGGAGTTCTCCCGTCAGCGTGGTCTCGCACCGGATGGGCGGTGTAAGTCGTTCGCGGCGGCTGCGGATGGAACCGGTTGGGGTGAGGGTGCCGGTTTGGTGTTGCTGGAGCGGCTGTCAGACGCCAGGCGGAACGGGCATCGGGTACTGGCGGTTGTTCGTGGTAGCGCGGTGAATCAGGACGGTGCGTCGAACGGATTGACGGCCCCGAACGGGCTGGCCCAGGAGCGGGTCATTCAGCAGGTGCTCACGAGTGCGGGGCTGTCGGCGTCCGATGTGGACGCTGTGGAGGCGCATGGAACGGGTACGCGGCTTGGTGATCCGATCGAGGCGCAGGCTCTGATAGCCGCCTATGGACAGGATCGGGACCGGGACCGGCCGCTGTGGTTGGGGTCGGTCAAGTCCAACATCGGTCATACGCAGGCGGCTGCGGGCGTCGCTGGTGTGATCAAGATGGTCATGGCGATGCGGCACGGGGAGCTGCCGCGCACGTTGCACGTGGACGAGCCGAATTCGCACGTGGACTGGTCGGCTGGTGCGGTCCGACTCCTGACCGAGAACATCCGCTGGCCAGGGACGGGTACGCGCCGCGCTGGAGTGTCGTCGTTCGGGGTAAGCGGTACCAACGCACACGTCATCCTCGAACACGACCCGCTCGCCGTGACCGAGAACGAGGAAGCAGCGCAGTCCCCAGCACCTGGGATCGTGCCCTGGGCGTTGTCCGGGCGGTCGTCGACGGCGCTGCGGGCCCAGGCCGAACGGCTGCGCGAGCTGTGCGAGCAGACCGATCCCGACCCCGTCGATGTCGGTTTCTCACTGGCCGCCACGCGCACGGCTTGGGAGCACCGAGCGGTGGTGCTTGGTCGGGACAGCGCTACGTTGCGCTCCGGGCTTGGCGTTGTTGCCAGCGGTGAACCAGCGGTCGATGTCGTTGAGGGGAGCGTCCTGGACGGCGAGGTCGTCTTCGTCTTCCCCGGTCAGGGCTGGCAGTGGGCCGGTATGGCAGTCGACCTGCTGGACGCTTCGCCGACGTTCGCGCGCCACATGGACGAGTGCGCCACCGCGCTGCGGAGGTACGTGGACTGGTCGTTGGTCGACGTGCTGCGCGGAGCGGAGAACTCCCCACCGCTGGACCGGGTGGACGTGCTCCAGCCCGCGTCCTTCGCGGTGATGGTGTCGCTCGCCGAGGTGTGGCGTTCCTACGGGGTGAGGCCGGCGGCCGTCGTCGGCCACAGTCAAGGCGAAATCGCCGCGGCCTGCGCAGCCGGGGTGCTGCCGCTGGAGGATGCGGCCAGGCTTGTCGCATTGCGCAGCAGAGCGTTGAAGGGACTTTCGGGGCGGGGTGGCATGGCGTCGCTGGCCTGCCCTGCGGATGAGGTCGCGGCATTGTTCGCGGGATCGGGCGGCCGTCTGGAAGTTGCGGCGATCAACGGCCCGCGATCGGTCGTGGTGTCCGGCGATCTGGAAGCGGTGGACGAACTGCTGGCAGAGTGCGCTGAAAAGGACATGCGTGCACGCCGTATCCCCGTCGACTACGCCTCGCATTCAGCGCACGTGGAGGTGGTTCGGAGCCCGGTGCTGGCGGCCGCCGCCGGGGTGCGACACCGGGACGGCCAGGTGCCGTGGTGGTCGACGGTGATCGGCGACTGGGTGGATCCGGCCAGGCTGGACGGCGAGTATTGGTATCGGAACCTCCGGCAGCCGGTCCGGTTCGAACACGCCGTGCAGGGCCTGGTCGAGCGGGGATTCGGCCTGTTCATCGAAATGAGTGCGCATCCGGTGCTGACCACGGCGGTCGAGGAAACCGGTGCGGAGTCGGAGACCGCCGTGGCCGCGGTAGGTACCTTGCGACGTGACTCGGGCGGCCTCCGGAGGTTGTTGCATTCGCTGGCCGAGGCGTACGTGCGCGGCGCCACCGTGGACTGGGCCGTGGCGTTCGGGGGCGCGGGCCGACGGCTGGACCTGCCGACCTACCCGTTCCAGCGCCAGCGGTACTGGCTGGACAAGGGAGCTGCCTCCGACGAGGCTCGTGCGGTCTCGGACCCGGCGGCGGGCTGGTTCTGGCAAGCCGTGGCGCGCCAAGACCTGAAAAGCGTGTCCGATGCCCTCGATCTCGACGCCGACGCACCGCTGAGCGCAACACTTCCAGCCCTGTCCGTCTGGCACCGTCAGGAACGAGAAAGGGTCTTGGCAGACGGTTGGCGGTACCGAGTCGACTGGGTACGGGTGGCCCCGCAGCCGGTCCGGAGAACGCGGGAAACCTGGCTCCTGGTCGTTCCCCCGGGCGGCATCGAGGAAGCGCTGGTCGAACGGCTGACGGATGCGTTGAACACGCGAGGGATCAGCACCCTGCGCCTCGACGTGCCACCGGCGGCGACCAGTGGCGAACTCGCAACCGAACTCCGCGCCGCAGCCGACGGTGACCCGGTGAAGGCAATCCTGTCGCTCACCGCGTTGGACGAGCGACCCCACCCCGAATGCAAGGACGTCCCGAGCGGGATTGCCTTGCTGCTGTGAAGCCGACCTCAGAATTCCTCTGTGGACCATCACGCGTGGTGCGGTCAAGGCAGGCCCCGCAGATCGGCTGCTGCGGGCGCAAGCATGGGGTCTGGGGCGAGTAGCCGCACTCGAACACCCCGAGCGCTGGGGTGGGCTGATCGACCTGCCGGATTCGCTGGACGGCGACGTCCTCACGAGGCTGGGCGAAGCGCTCACCAACGGCTTGGCGGAAGACCAACTGGCGATTCGCCAGTCGGGCGTGCTGGCCCGGCGACTGGTACCCGCCCCGGCGAATCAGCCCGCTGGACGTAAGTGGCGCCCCCGAGGGAGCGCGCTGATCACGGGCGGACTCGGCGCGGTGGGCGCACAGGTGGCGAGGTGGTTGGCCGAAATCGGAGCCGAGCGAATCGTGCTCACCAGTCGACGGGGCAACCAAGCAGCAGGCGCCGCCGAGCTGGAAGCCGAACTCCGGGCCCTTGGAGCGCAAGTGTCCATCGTGGCTTGCGACGTGACCGATCGTGCCGAGATGTCCGCACTACTGGCCGAGTTCGACGTCACCGCGGTGTTCCACGCGGCCGGAGTCGGTCGGCTGCTGCCGTTGGCGGAGACCGACCAGAACGGCCTGGCCGAAATATGCGCGGCGAAGGTCCGCGGCGCTCAGGTGCTGGACGAACTGTGCGACAGCACCGATCTCGATGCCTTCGTCCTGTTCTCCTCGGGTGCCGGGGTATGGGGCGGGGGCGGTCAGGGCGCTTACGGCGCGGCGAACGCATTCTTGGACACACTCGCCGAACAACGCCGAGCACGCGGTCTGCCGGCAACCTCGATCTCCTGGGGCAGTTGGGCCGGCGGCGGCATGGCCGACGGCGCGGCGGGCGAACACCTGCGGCGACGCGGGATACGTCCGATGCCGGCGGCGTCGGCCATCCTGGCTCTGCAGGAAGTACTTGACCAGGATGAGACGTGCGTGTCGATCGCTGATGTGGACTGGGACCGATTCGTTCCCACGTTCGCCGCGACTCGCGCCACCCGGTTGTTCGACGAAGTGCCGGCGGCGAGAAAGGCGATGCCCGCGAATGGGCCGGCAGAACCAGGCGGCTCGCCGTTCGCCCGCAATCTCGCGGAGCTGCCGGAAGCCCAACGACGCCACGAACTGGTGGATCTGGTGTGCGCCCAGGTGGCAACCGTGCTCGGGCACGGCAGTCGCGAGGAAGTCCAGCCCGAGCGGGCGTTCCGCGCGCTCGGGTTCGACTCCCTCATGGCGGTGGATCTGCGCAATCGTTTGACCACCGCCACCGGGTTGCGCCTGCCGACCACAACCGTCTTCGACTACCCGAATCCGGCCGCCTTGGCCGCTCACCTGCTCGAGGAGCTGGTGGGTGATGTCGCGTCGGCTGCGGTGACCGCTGCCAGCGCGCCCGCGAGTGACGAACCGATCGCGATCGTCGCGATGAGCTGCCGGTTTCCGGGTGGCGCGCACTCGCCGGAAGACCTGTGGCGGCTGGTCGCCGCCGGCACGGAGGTGATCGGCGAGTTCCCCTCCGACCGGGGCTGGGATGCGGAAGGCCTTTACGATCCGGATGCTTCCAGGCCTGGAACGACGTATGCGCGGATGGCGGGATTCCTCTACGACGCCGGTGAGTTCGATGCCGACCTGTTCGGCATCAGCCCACGTGAGGCGTTGGCGATGGATCCGCAGCAGCGGTTGGTGCTCGAAATCGCCTGGGAAGCCCTCGAACGGGCCGGAATCGATCCGTTGTCCTTGAAGGGCAGTGGGGTCGGCACGTACATCGGCGCTGGAAGCCGTGGGTACGCGACGGATGTGCGGCAGTTTCCCGAGGAGGCGGAGGGCTACCTGCTGACGGGTACCTCGGCCAGTGTGCTGTCGGGTCGGGTCGCGTATTCGTTTGGTTTCGAGGGTCCTGCGGTGACGGTGGATACGGCTTGTTCGTCGTCGTTGGTGGCGTTGCATCTGGCGTGCCAGTCGTTGCGTTCGGGCGAGTGTGATCTGGCGTTGGCCGGTGGTGTGACCGTGATGTCGACGCCGGAGATGTTCGTGGAGTTCTCCCGTCAGCGCGGTTTGGCGCCGGATGGGCGGTGCAAGTCGTTCGCGGAGAGCGCGGACGGCACCGGCTGGGGCGAAGGCGCGGGCCTGTTGTTGCTGGAGCGGTTGTCGGACGCCCACCGGAATGGGCATCGGGTGTTGGCGGTGGTTCGTGGGTCAGCGGTGAATCAGGACGGCGCCTCGAACGGACTGGCGGCGCCGAACGGTCCGTCGCAGCAGCGGGTGATCAACCAGGCACTCGCGAATGCGGCTCTTTCGGCGTCCGATGTGGATGCGGTGGAGGCACATGGCACCGGGACCAGGCTGGGTGATCCGATCGAGGCGCAGGCATTGATCGCAACGTATGGGCAGGCCCGGGAGCGGGATCGGCCCTTGTGGCTGGGGTCGGTCAAGTCGAACATCGGTCATACGCAGGCCGCGGCGGGTGTTGCCGGTGTGATCAAGATGGTGATGGCCATGCGGCACGGGCAGCTGCCCGCCTCGCTGCACGCGGATGAGCCCACGTCGGAGGTCGATTGGTCGTCGGGGGCGGTCCGGCTCCTCGCCGAACAGGTACCTTGGCCGGAGTCTGACCGTGTTCGTCGGGTGGGGGTTTCGTCGTTCGGGATCAGCGGCACCAACGCACATGTGATCCTCGAACAAGCTACGAATGCGCCAGATAGTACAGCGGAGACGGACAAAACAGAATCCGGATCTACTGTCGATATTCCGGTCGTTCCCTGGTTGGTGTCGGGAAAGACGACGGATTCCCTGCGGGGACAAGCCGAACGAGTCTTGTCTCAGGTCGAGTCCCGGCCGGAGCAGCGTTCGCTGGATGTTGCCTACTCGCTTGCTTCTGGCCGAGCCGCGCTGGATGAACGCGCTGTCGTGCTGGGTGCGGACCGCGGTGAGCTGGTTGCTGGACTGGCGGCGTTGGCCGCCGGTCAGGAGGCTTCTGGGGTGATCAGCGGAACTCGTGCTTCTGCTCGGTTCGGGTTCGTGTTCTCGGGGCAGGGTGGTCAGTGGTTGGGGATGGGCAGAGCGCTCTACTCGAAGTTTCCGGTGTTCGCTGCTGCGTTTGATGAGGCTTGCGCCGAGTTGGAGGCACATCTGGGGGAAGACCGCCGGGTTCGGGATGTGGTCTTCGGTTCCGATGCGCAGCTGCTGGATCAGACGCTGTGGGCGCAGTCGGGTCTGTTCGCGCTGCAAGCCGGCCTCTTGGGGCTGCTGGGTTCGTGGGGCGTTCGGCCGGATGTGGTGATGGGGCATTCGGTCGGGGAGTTGGCCGCCGCGTTTGCGGCTGGCGTGTTGTCGTTGCGGGATGCGGCTCGGTTGGTGGCCGCGCGCGCCCGGTTGATGCAAGCCCTGCCCTCTGACGGCGCGATGTTGGCGGTGGCTGCTGGTGAAGACCTTGTTCGGCCATTGCTGGCCGGTCGGGAGGAGTCCGTGAGCGTCGCCGCGCTCAATGCCCCCGGTTCGGTGGTGTTGTCGGGCGATCGGGAGGTGCTGGCCAGCATCGTCGGCCGGCTGACCGAGCTCCGAGTCCGGACGCGGCGCTTGCGGGTCTCCCATGCTTTTCATTCGCACCGGATGGACCCGATGTTGGGCGAGTTCGCCCAGATCGCCGAGTCTGCGGAGTTCGGTAAGCCAACGACACCGCTTGTGTCGACGTTGACGGGTGAGCTCGACAGAGCCGCGGAAATGAGCACACCAGGGTATTGGGTGCGCCAGGCGCGTGAACCCGTCCGTTTCGCCGACGGTGTCCAGGCCCTGGCAGCGCAGGGCATAGGCACGGTCGTCGAGCTCGGCCCGGACGGAACGCTGGCGGCACTGGTTCGGGAGTGTGCGACCGAGTCCGATCGGGTTGGGCGGATTTCGTCGATCCCACTGATGCGCAGGGAGCGGGACGAGACCCGTTCGGTGATGACAGCCCTGGCGCATCTCCACACCCGTGGTGGTGAGGTGGACTGGCAGGCGTTTTTCGCCGGTACCGGCGCTAGGCAGCTCGAGTTGCCAACGTATGCCTTCCAACGACAGCACTACTGGATCGAGTCCAGTGCGCGGCCAGCACGCGACCGCGCAGACATCGGCGAGGTGGCGGAACAGTTCTGGACCGCGGTTGACCAAGGCGATCTGGCAACGTTGGTCGCCGCTCTGGATCTTGGGGCGGACGACGACACATGCGCATCGTTGAGCGATGTATTGCCGGCGTTGTCCTCCTGGCGAAGCGGACTCCGCAACCGTTCGCTCGTCGATTCCTGCCGGTACCGAATCAGTTGGCATTCCTCTCGGGAGGTGCCGGCCCCGAAGATTTCCGGTACCTGGCTGTTGGTCGTGCCCGGTGCTGCGGATGACGGATTGGTCACGGCTTTGACGAGTTCACTGGTCGGAGGCGGCGCCGAGGTCGTCCGGATCGGCCTGTCCGAAGAGGACCCGCACCGCGAGGACGTCGCACAGCGGCTGGCCAATGCGCTGACGGATGCCGGTCAACTCGGTGGCGTGCTTTCGCTGTTGGGGCTCGATGAATCGCCTGCTCCGGGATTCTCCTGCTTGCCAACTGGTTTCGCGCTGACTGTGCAGCTTCTGCGGGCCTTGCGGAAGGCCGACGTCGAGGCGCCTTTTTGGGCGGTGACGCGCGGCGGCGTCGCGTTGGAAGATGTACGCGTGTCTCCGGAGCAGGCCCTGGTCTGGGGGCTGCTGCGTGTCGCGGGACTGGAGCACCCGGAGTTCTGGGGTGGCTTGATCGACCTGCCATCGGACTGGGACGACCGATTGGGTGCCCGGTTGGCGGGTGTGTTGGCGGATGGTGGCGAGGATCAAGTCGCCATTCGCCGTGGTGGTGTGTTCGTGCGGCGGTTGGAACGCGCTGGTGCGTCGGGTGCCGGGTCGGTGTGGCGTCCTCGGGGGACGGTGTTGGTGACGGGTGGTACGGGCGGTTTGGGGGCGCATGTTGCCCGGTGGTTGGCCGGTGCCGGGGCTGAGCACGTGGTGTTGACCAGCCGTCGAGGAGCGGACGCTCCGGGCGCTGGGGAATTGCGGGCGGAGCTGGAGGCGCTGGGTGCTCGGGTGTCGATTGTGCCCTGCGACGTGGCTGATCGTGACGCAGTGGCTGGAGTGTTGGCAGGGATCGGTGGGGAGTGTCCGCTGACTGCGGTGGTACACGCCGCCGGGGTCGGCGAGGCGGGCGACGTAGTGGAGATGGGTTTGGCGGATTTTGCAGCGGTGTTGTCGGCGAAGGTGCGTGGTGCGGCGAATCTGGACGAGTTGCTGGCCGACTCGGAGCTGGATGCGTTTGTGATGTTCTCCTCGGTGTCGGGGGTGTGGGGAGCCGGCGGACAGGGTGCGTATGCGGCTGCGAACGCCTACTTGGATGCGTTGGCCGAGCAGCGTCGGGCGAGGGGATTGGTCGGGACCGCGGTTGCGTGGGGACCGTGGGCCGGTGACGGCATGGCCGCCGGCGAAACCGGCGCACAGCTGCACCGGATGGGCCTGGCGTCGATGGAACCGAGCGCGGCGCTGCTGGCACTTCAGGGTGCATTGGACCGCGATGAGACCTCCCTCGTCGTGGCCGATGTCGATTGGGCACGGTTCGCCCCAGCCTTCACCTCGGCACGTCGACGCCCGCTGCTGGACACCATCGACGAGGCCCGAGCCGCATTGGAAACCACCGGCGAACAAGCGGGCACAGGCAAACCCGTTGAGCTGACGCAACGCCTGGCCGGACTGTCGCGGAAGGAACGCGACGATGCGGTATTGGATCTGGTGCGGGCGGAGACGGCGGCTGTGCTGGGACGCGACGATGCCACGGCCCTGGCGCCATCGCGGCCGTTCCAGGAACTCGGATTCGACTCCTTGATGGCGGTGGAGCTGCGCAACCGGCTGAACACCGCCACCGGGATCCAGCTGCCCGCCAGCACGATTTTCGACTACCCCAATGCCGAGTCGCTGTCGCGTCACCTCTGCGCCGAGCTTTTCCCAACGGAGACTACCGTGGACTCGGCCCTTGCCGAGCTCGATCGAATCGAGCAGCAGCTCTCGATGCTCACCGGCGAAGCGCGGGCACGGGACCGAATCGCGACACGACTGCGAGCCCTCCACGAGAAGTGGAACAGCGCAGCTGAAGTACCGACCGGAGCCGATGTCCTGAGCACGCTCGATTCGGCGACGCACGACGAGATATTCGAGTTCATCGACAACGAGCTCGACCTGTCCTGAGCAGTTCCTGCGGAACTTCAAGCGCCGAAATCGGGTGGAAATCACAATGGCCAATGAAGAAAAGCTCTTCGGCTATCTGAAGAAGGTAACTGCGGACCTGCATCAGACCCGGCAGCGCCTGCTCGCGGCCGAGAGCCGGAGTCAGGAGCCGATCGCGATCGTCTCGGCGAGCTGCCGACTGCCCGGCGGCGTCGACTCTCCCGAAGCGCTCTGGCAACTCGTGCGCACTGGCACCGACGCCATCTCGGAGTTCCCCGCCGACCGGGGCTGGGATCTCGGCCGGTTGTACGATCCCGACCCGAACCACCAGGGAACGTCGTACACGCGGGCCGGCGGTTTCCTCGCAGGAGCGGGCGATTTCGACCCCGCCATGTTCGGGATTTCGCCGCGTGAGGCGTTGGCGATGGACCCGCAGCAACGGTTGTTGCTGGAGCTGTCCTGGGAGGCCCTCGAACGGGCGGGCATAGACCCGACATCCCTGCGCGGCAGCAAGACCGGTGTCTTCGGTGGTGTCACGCCCCAGGAGTACGGGCCGTCCTTGCAGGAGATGAGCCGAAACGCTGGGGGTTTTGGACTCACCGGGCGGATGGTGAGTGTGGCGTCGGGTCGGGTTGCGTATTCGTTTGGTTTTGAGGGTCCTGCGGTGACGGTGGATACGGCGTGTTCGTCGTCGTTGGTGGCCCTGCATTTGGCGTGTCAGTCGTTGCGTTCCGGCGAATGCGATCTCGCGCTGGCCGGCGGTGTGACGGTGATGGCGACACCGGCGACGTTCGTGGAGTTCTCCCGTCAGCGTGGTTTGGCTCCGGACGGGCGGTGCAAGTCGTTCGCGGCTGCCGCGGATGGCACCGGGTGGGGTGAGGGTGCCGGTCTGGTGTTGCTGGAGCGGTTGTCGGATGCCCGGCGCAATGGGCACGAGGTTCTGGCGGTGGTGCGGGGTAGCGCGGTGAACCAGGACGGCGCGTCGAATGGTTTGACTGCGCCGAATGGTCCGTCGCAGCAGCGGGTGATCACCCAGGCGTTGGCGAGTGCGGGGCTGTCGGTTTCCGATGTGGATGCGGTCGAGGCACATGGGACCGGGACCACGTTGGGTGATCCGATCGAGGCACAGGCCCTGATCGCCACGTACGGGCAGGGCCGGGAGAAGGATCGGCCGTTGTGGTTGGGGTCGGTCAAGTCCAACATCGGTCACACGCAGGCGGCCGCTGGCGTTGCCGGCGTCATCAAGATGGTCTTGGCGATGCGGCACGGGCAGCTGCCCGCCACGTTGCATGTGGATGAGCCCACGTCGGCGGTGGACTGGTCGGCGGGTTCGGTCCGGCTTCTCACGGAGAACACGCCCTGGCCGGACAGTGGTCGTCCTTGCCGGGTGGGGGTGTCGTCGTTCGGGATCAGTGTGATTCTCGAACAGTCTCCAGTCGAGCAGGGCGAACCGGCCGGGCCGGTCGAAGGCGAGCGGGAACCGGATGTAGCCGTCCCCGTGGTGCCTTGGGTGCTGTCGGGTAAGACACCGGAGGCTGCGCGGGCGCAGGCCGAACGGGTGCATTCGCATATCGAGGACCGGCCGGGGCTGTCGCCGGTGGATGTGGCGTATTCGCTAGGAATGACACGCGCGGCGCTGGATGAACGCGCAGTGGTGTTGGGCTCGGACCGTGCCGCGCTCCTGACCGGGTTGAGGGCATTCGCCGACGGCTGCGATGCGCCCGAAGTGGTTTCGGGGTCTGTGGGGCTTGGTGGCCGCGTCGGGTTCGTGTTCTCGGGTCAGGGTGGTCAGTGGCCGGGGATGGGCCGGGGGCTCTACTCGGTGTTTCCGGTGTTCGCCGACGCGTTCGACGAGGCTTGCGCGGAGTTGGATGCACACCTGGGCCAGGAACTGCGGGTTCGGGATGTGGTGTTCGGTTCGCAAGCGTGGTTGCTGGATCGGACGGTGTGGGCGCAGTCGGGTTTGTTCGCGTTGCAGATTGGCTTGCTGCGGCTGCTGGGTTCGTGGGGTGTTCGGCCGGATGTGGTGTTGGGGCACTCGGTGGGTGAGCTGGCTGCGGTGCATGCGGCTGGTGTGTTGTCGTTGTCGGAGGCCGCGCGGTTGGTGGCGGGTCGCGCCCGGTTGATGCAGGCGTTGCCTTCTGGTGGTGCCATGCTCGCGGTCGCTACGGGTGAGTTTCAGGTCGATCCTCTGCTGGATGGGGTGCGGGACCGGATCGGTATCGCGGCGGTGAATGGCCCGGAATCGGTTGTGCTCTCTGGTGACCGCGAGCTGCTCACCGAGATCGCTGATCGGTTGCACGATCAGGGGTGCCGGACCCGGTGGTTGCGGGTGTCGCATGCTTTCCATTCGCCCCATATGGAGCCGATGCTGGAGGAGTTCGCCCAGATCTCCCGAGGCCGCGAATATCACGCACCGGAACTGCCGATCATCTCGACCCTGATCGGTGAGCTGGACGGTGGTCGAGTGATGGGCACTCCCGAGTACTGGGTGCGTCAGGTGCGTGAGCCCGTCCGTTTCGCCGAGGGTGTCCAGGCGCTTGTCGGTCAGGGTGTCGGCACGATTGTCGAATTGGGTCCGGACGGGGCGTTGTCGACGTTGGTCGAGGAGTGTGTGGCGGAATCCGGGCGGGTGGCCGGGATCCCGCTGATGCGCAAGGACCGCGACGAGGCGCGAACCGTGCTGGCAGCTTTGGCGCAGATCCACACCCGTGGTGGTGAGGTGGACTGGCGGTCGTTTTTCGCCGGTACCGGGGCGAAGCAAGTCGACCTGCCCACCTACGCCTTCCAGCGGCAGCGGTACTGGCTGGCATCCACCGGGCGTGCGGGTGACGTGACCGCCGCCGGATTGGCCGAGGCGGACCATCCGCTGCTCGGTGCGGTGGTTGCGTTGGCAGACGGCGAAGGTGTGGTGCTGACCGGTCGGTTGACAGCGGGTTCGCATCCGTGGTTGTCCGATCACCGGGTGCTGGGCGAAATCGTCGTCCCCGGCACCGCGATCGTCGAGCTGGTGTGGCACGTCGGCGAGCGCCTCGGTTGTGGCCGGGTGGAAGAACTGGCTTTGGAAGCGCCCCTGATCCTGCCGGATCATGGAGCGGTCCAGGTTCAGGTGCTGGTGGGACCGCCCGGGGAATCCGGAGCCCGGTCGGTGGCGCTCTACTCCTGTCCTGGCGAGGCGATCGAACCCGAGTGGAAGAAGCACGCGACGGGCGTGCTTCTCCCACCCGTGGCCGCCGAGAACCATGAGCTGACCGCATGGCCCCCGGAGAATGCGACCGAAATCGATGCAGACGGGGTCTACGCATTCCTTGAAGGGCACGGTTTCGCGTACGGACCGGCCTTTAGATGTCTGCGCGGTGCCTGGCGACGAGGCGGGGAGGTGTTCGCCGAAGTCGCATTGCCGGATGACATGCAGGCGGGGGTCGATCGATTCGGCGTCCACCCCGCGTTGCTGGACGCGGTTCTGCATGCCGCCGCAGCCGAGACGTCGGTGGTCCAGAGCGAAGCGCGGGTGCCGTTCTCGTGGCGTGGGGTGGAACTTCGCGCCACTGAAAGCGCGGTGGTGCGGGCGCGCCTCTCGTTGACTTCGGATGACGAACTGTCGTTGGTCGCAGTGGACCCGGCTGGCCGATTCGTGGCCACGGTTGATTCGCTGGTGACCCGACCGATCTCCCGGCAGCAGGTGAGGTCTGGCGCGATCGGTGATTGCCTGTTCGAGGTGGAGTGGCACCGGAAGGCGTTGTTGGGAACAACCGCCGGCGACGACCTTGCCATCGTCGGTGACGGTCCCAGTTGGCCGGAATCGGTGCGCGCAACCGCACGGTTCGCGACCCTGGATGAGTTCCGTGCGGCCGTGGACTCGGACGTTCCTGCCCCGGGTTCGGTGTTGGTCGCAGCTATGTCGGCCGAAGAGGTCGAGGGTGGATCCCTGCCGTCGCGCGCCCAAGAGTCGACCTCCGATCTGCTGGCTCTCGTGCAGTCGTGGCTTGCGGACGAGCGGTTCGCCGAATCCCAGCTCGTGGTCGTCACGCGTGCAGCGGTGTCGGCCGACTCGGATTCGGACGTCGCGGACCTGGTGGGTGCGTCGTCGTGGGGGTTGTTGAGTTCAGCCCAGTCGGAGAACCCGGGTCGCTTCGTGCTGGTGGACGTGGACGGCACACCTGAGTCGTGGCAGGCGTTGCCGGCCGCCGTGCGAGCAGGAGAACCGCAGCTGGCACTTCGGCGCGGCGTGGCGCTGGTGCCTCGGTTGGCGCGACTCACGGTGCGCGAGGAGGGCTCCTCCCCGCAACTCGACACGGACGGGACCGTCCTCATCACGGGTGGCACCGGTGCGTTGGGGGGAGTGGTTGCCCGTCACCTGGTGGAGGAGCACGGGATTCGGCGTTTGGTGTTGGCAGGCCGGCGTGGCTGGAATGCGCCTGGAGTCCACGAGTTGGTGGATGAGCTGGCGCGCGCGGGCGCCGTGGTTGAGGTGGTGGCTTGCGATGTGGCTGACCGCACCGATCTGGAGCACGTGCTGGCCGCCATTCCGGTCGACTGGCCGCTGCGGGGGATCGTGCATACCGCTGGGGTGCTGGCCGACGGAGTGATCGGGTCCTTGTCGGCGGCGGATGTGGGCACGGTGTTTGCCCCGAAGGTGACGGGGGCATGGCATCTGCACGAGTTGACCCGCGATCTGGATCTGTCGTTCTTCGTTCTTTTCTCTTCCTTCTCCGGGATTGCGGGTGCCGCAGGGCAGGCCAACTACGCGGCGGCGAACACGTTCCTGGATGCATTGGCGCGTTATCGCCGGGCGCGTGGGCTGCCTGGGTTGTCGTTGGCGTGGGGACTGTGGGCGCAACCCAGCGGTATGACGAGTGGCTTGGACGCGGCGTCGGTGGAGCGGTTGGCGCGGACGGGCATCGCAGAACTTTCCACGGAGGATGGACTCCGCCTGTTCGATGCCGCGTTCGCGAAGGACCGGGCTTGCGTCGTTGCCGCTCGATTGGACAGGGCGCTGCTGGTCGGGAACGGACGATCGCACGCGATTCCGGCGCTGTTGAGCGCGTTGGTTCCTGTTCGCGGCGGTGTGGCGAGGAAAACAGCCAATTCTCAGGCCGCGGATGAGGACGCACTGTTGGGTTTGGTGCGGGAGCACGTTTCGGCCGTGCTGGGTTATTCGGGTGCGGTCGAGGTTGGGGGCGACCGTGCTTTCCGTGATCTGGGTTTTGATTCGTTGTCTGGCGTGGAGTTGCGGAACCGCCTTGCCGGGGTGCTGGGGGTGCGGTTGCCGGCGACTGCGGTGTTCGACTATCCGACGCCGCGGGCGCTGGCGCGTTTCCTGCATCAGGAACTGGCAGGCGAGGTCGCGTCCACGTCGACGCCGGTGACCAGGGCAGCGAGTGCCGAAGAGGATCTTGTTGCGATTGTCGGGATGGGATGTCGTTTTCCGGGTGGGGTGTCGTCGCCGGAGGAGCTTTGGCGGCTGGTGGCCGGCGGCGTGGATGCGGTGGCTGGGTTCCCAGACGATCGCGGCTGGGATCTCGCGGCGTTGTACGATCCTGATCCCGATCGTCTCGGGACCTCGTATGTGTGTGAGGGCGGGTTTCTGCGGGACGCGGCGGAGTTCGATGCTGACATGTTCGGCATCAGCCCGCGTGAGGCGTTGGCGATGGATCCGCGGAGCGGGCTGGGATCGATCCGTTCTCGTTGCACGGCAGCCGGACCGGTGTGTTCGCGGGCTTGATGTACCACGACTATGGGGCCCGATTCATTACCAGAGCACCGGAGGGCTTCGAAGGGCACCTCGGGACGGGCAATGCGGGGAGCGTGCTGTCGGGTCGGGTTGCGTATTCGTTTGGTTCTGCGGTGACGGTGGATACGGCGTGTTCGTCGTCGTTGGTGGCGTTACACCTGGCGGGTCAAGCACTGCGGGCCGGTGAGTGCGAATTCGCCCTTGCCGGTGGCGTCACGGTGATGTCGACGCCGACGACGTTCGTGGAGTTCTCCCGTCAACGGGGTCTGGCTCCGGATGGGCGGTGCAAGTCGTTCGCGGCGGCCGCGGATGGCACCGGGTGGGGCGAGGGTGCCGGTCTGGTGTTGCTGGAGCGGTTGTCGGATGCCCGGCGCAATGGGCACGAGGTTCTGGCGGTGGTGCGGGGTAGCGCGGTGAACCAGGACGGCGCGTCGAATGGCTTGACTGCGCCAAATGGTCCGTCACAGCAAAGGGTGATCACCCAGGCACTCACGAGTGCCGGGCTGTCCGTGTCCGACGTGGATGCTGTGGAGGCGCATGGGACGGGCACGCGGCTTGGTGATCCGATCGAGGCGCAGGCGTTGATCGCTACGTACGGCCGGGATCGTGATCCCGGTCGGCCGTTGTGGCTGGGGTCGGTGAAGTCGAATATTGGTCACACCCAGGCGGCGGCGGGTGTCGCTGGTGTGATCGATGCGGCAGGGGGAGCTGCCGCGCACGTTGCACGTGGACGAGCCCTCCGCGCAGGTGGACTGGTCTGCGGGCACGGTCCAACTCCTCACGGAGAACACGCCCTGGCCCGACAGCGGTCGTCTTCGCCGGGCGGGCGTGTCATCGTTCGGGATCAGTGGCACCAACGCGCACCTGATCCTTGAACAACCTCCGCGAGAGTCGCAGCGCTCAACAGAGCCGGATTCGGGTTCTGTCCGCGATTTTCCGGTGGTGCCGTGGATGGTGTCGGGCAAAACACCCGAAGCGCTATCCGCCCAGGCAGATGCATTGATGTCCTACTTGAGCAATCGCGTTGATGCTTCCCCGCGAGATATCGGTTATTCGCTTGCGGTGACCCGTCCGGCGTTGGACCACCGCGCTGTCGTGCTGGGTGCGGATCGTGCCGCGTTGCTGCCGGGCTTGAAAGCGCTGGCCGTTAGTAATGACGCTGCCGAGGTGATCACCGGCACTCGTGCCGCTGGGCCGGTCGGATTCGTGTTCTCCGGTCAAGGTGGTCAGTGGCCCGGGATGGGAAGCGGGCTCCACTCGGCGTTTCCGGTGTTCGCCGACGCGTTTGACGAAGCCTGCTGCGAGCTGGATGCGCATCTCGGGCAGATGGCCCGGCTACGAGATGTGTTGTCCGGTTCGGATACGCAACTTCTGGACCAGACCTTGTGGGCGCAGCCGGGCCTGTTCGCGTTGCAAGTCGGACTCTGGGAGTTGTTGGGTTCGTGGGGTGTCCGGCCCGCTGTGGTGCTGGGCCACTCGGTCGGTGAGCTGGCGGCGGCGTTCGCGGCTGGAGTGTTGTCGTTGCGGGATGCGGCTCGGCTGGTGGCGGGCCGTGCCCGGTTGATGCAAGCCCTGCCAACTGGCGGTGCCATGCTCGCTGCGGCTGCTGGAGAGGAGCAGCTGCGCCCGTTGCTGGCCGACTGCGGTGATCGTGTGGGGATCGCCGCGGTCAACGCTCCCGGGTCGGTGGTGCTCTCCGGTGATCGGGATGTGCTCGATGACATTGCCGGTCGGCTGGACGGGCAAGGGATCCGGTCGAGGTGGTTGCGGGTGTCGCATGCGTTTCATTCGCATCGGATGGATCCGATGCTGGCGGAGTTCACCGAAATCGCCCGGAGCGTGGACTACCGGTCGTCAGGGCTGCCGATCGTGTCGACGTTGACGGGTGAGCTCGATGAGGTCGGCATGCCGGCTACGCCGGAGTATTGGGTGCGCCAGGTGCGAGAACCCGTCCGCTTCGCCGACGGTGTTGCTGCGCTCGCGGCTCACGGTGTGAGCACCGTCGTCGAGGTCGGTCCGGATGGGGTGTTGTCGGCGCTGGTGCAGGAGTGCGCGGCCGGATCCGATCAGGGCGGACGGGTGGCCGCGGTTCCGCTCATGCGCAGCAATCGCGACGAGGCGCACACGGTGACAACGGCATTGGCGCAGATCCATGTGCGTGGTGCTGAGGTGGACTGGCGGTCGTTTTTCGCCGGTACCGGGGCAAAGCAGGTCGAGCTGCCCACGTATGCCTTCCAACGACAGCGGTACTGGCTTGACTCACCATCCGAACCGGTCGGGCAATCCGCCGATCCCGCGCGCCAGTCGGGCTTCTGGGAACTCGTCGAGCAGGAAGATGTCAGCGCGCTCAGCGCCGCTCTGCACATTACCGGCGATCACGACGTGCAGGCGTCCCTGGAATCGGTGGTTCCGGTCCTCTCCTCCTGGCATCGCCGGATCCGCAACGAATCCCTGGTGCACCAGTGGCGGTACCGGATTTCCTGGCATGAGCGGGCAGATTTGCCAGACCCCTCGTTGTCGGGGACATGGCTCGTCGTCGTGCCGGAGGGGTGGTCGGCGAGTCGGCAAGTTCTGCGTTTCAACGAGATGTTCGAGGAACGGGGTTGCCCGGCAGTTCTGTTCGAGCTCGCCGGGCACGACGAGGAAGCCCTGGCGCAACGATTCCGCTCGTTGCCTGTTGCGTCAGGGGGAATAAGCGGCGTGTTGTCCTTGCTGGCGCTGGATGAATCGCCGTCCTCGCCGAACGCTGCTTTGCCGAATGGCGCGCTGAACTCGTTGGTACTGCTGCGAGCTCTGCGGGCCGCGGATGTGTCGGCGCCATTGTGGTTGGCGACGTGTGGTGGTGTCGCGGTCGGGGATGTGCCGGTGAACCCGGGGCAGGCGCTGGTGTGGGGACTGGGTCGCGTCGTCGGTCTGGAGCATCCGGCCTGGTGGGGTGGCCTGGTCGACGTGCCGTGCTTGCTCGATGAGGACGCTCGAGAACGCTTGTCGGTCGTGTTGGCAGGTCTTGGCGAGGACGAGATCGCGGTACGTCCCGGTGGTGTGTTCGTGCGGCGGTTGGAACGCGCTGGTGCGTCGGGTGCCGGGTCGGTGTGGCGTCCTCGGGGGACGGTGTTGGTGACGGGTGGTACGGGCGGTTTGGGGGCGCATGTTGCCCGGTGGTTGGCGGGTGCCGGGGCTGAGCATGTGGTGTTGACCAGCCGTCGAGGCGCGGCGGCTCCGGGCGCTGGAGATTTGCGGGCGGAGCTGGAGGCGCTGGGCGCTCGGGTTTCGATCACGGCCTGCGACGTGGCCGATCGTGACGCTTTGGCCGAAGTGTTGGCGACCATTCCGGATGATTGCCCGCTGACCGCGGTGATGCATGCGGCGGGGGTCGTTGAAGTCGGCGACGTGGCGTCGATGTGTTTGACCGACTTCGTTGGGGTGCTGTCGGCGAAGGCAGGTGGTGCGGCGAATCTCGATGAGTTGCTCGCCGATGTCGAGCTGGATGCCTTCGTGCTGTTCTCATCCGTCTCGGGTGTGTGGGGTGCTGGCGGGCAGGGCGCTTATGCGGCGGCGAATGCCTACTTGGATGCGTTGGCGCAGCAGCGTCGGGCAAGGGGGTTGGTGGGGACTGCGGTTGCGTGGGGCCCGTGGGCCGGTGACGGAATGGCCGCAGGTGAAGGCGGTGCACAGCTGCGCCGGGCCGGCCTGGTGCCAATGGCTGCGGATCGGGCGTTGCTGGCACTTCAGGGCGCATTGGATCGTGACGAGACATCCCTGGTCGTGGCCGATATGGCGTGGGAGAGGTTCGCCCCGGTGTTCGCCATGTCCCGTCGGCGTCCGCTGCTCGACGAGCTGCCCGAAGCACAGCAGGCGTTGGCGGATGCGGAGAACACCACTGATGCTGCGGACTCGGCCGTCCCGCTACCGCGGCTCGCGGGCATGGCAGCCGCCGAACGCCGCCGCGCGATGCTGGACCTGGTGCTGGCGGAGGCCTCGATTGTGTTGGGACACAACGGGTCTGACCCAGTTGGTCCCGACCGGGCGTTCCAGGAGCTCGGATTTGATTCGCTGATGGCCGTCGAACTGCGCAACAGGTTGGGCGAGGCAACAGGATTGAGTCTGCCGGCCACGTTGATCTTCGATTATCCGAGCCCATCCGCGCTGGCTGAGCAGCTGGTCGGCGAGCTGGTGGGAGCGCAGCCCGCGACCACCGTCGTGGCCGGGGCCGATCCAGTGGATGATCCGGTTGTCGTGGTCGCGATGGGATGCCGGTATCCGGGCGACGTCTGCTCGCCCGAGGAGCTGTGGCAGCTGGTTTCTGCGGGACGTGATGCGGTATCGACGTTCCCCGTCGATCGGGGTTGGGACTGCAACACGTTGTTCGACCCGGATCCGGATCGGGCAGGCAGTACCTATGTGCGAGAAGGTGCCTTCCTGACCGGTGCTGATCGGTTCGACGCCGGGTTCTTCGGCATCAGCCCTCGCGAGGCGCGCGCAATGGATCCGCAGCAGAGGTTGTTGCTCGAAGTGGCGTGGGAGGTTTTCGAACGAGCAGGAATCGCTCCGCTGTCGTTGCGGGGTAGCAGGACCGGTGTGTTCGCGGGGACCAATGGGCAGGACCACGGTGCGAAAGTGGCTGCCGCGCCGGAGGCGGCGGGTCACCTCCTGACCGGAAACGCCGCGAGTGTCCTGGCCGGCCGGCTTTCCTACACGTTCGGCCTTGAGGGGCCTGCGGTGGCGGTGGATACCGCGTGTTCGTCGTCGTTGGTGGCGTTGCATTTGGCGTGCCAGTCGCTGCGTTCGGGTGAGTGTGATATGGCGTTGGCAGGTGGTGTGACGGTGATGTCGACACCCCTGGCTTTCCTCGAGTTCTCTCGTCAGCGCGGTTTGGCGCCAGATGGTCGGTGCAAGTCGTTTGCGGCCGCTGCGGATGGCACCGGGTGGGGTGAGGGTGCCGGCCTGGTGTTGCTGGAGCGGTTGTCGGATGCTCGTCGGAATGGTCACCGGGTGTTGGCCGTGGTTCGCGGGTCTGCGGTGAATCAGGATGGTGCGTCGAATGGCCTGACTGCGCCGAATGGTCCGTCGCAGCAGCGGGTGATTCGGCAGGCCCTCGCGAATGCGGGGCTGTCGGCGTCCGATGTGGATGTCGTGGAGGCGCACGGGACCGGTACCGGGCTCGGGGATCCGATCGAGGCGCAGGCGCTGATCGCGACATATGGGCAGGAGCGGGATCCTGAGCGGGCCCTGTGGCTGGGGTCGATCAAGTCCAACATCGGCCACACGCAGGCGGCGGCCGGTGTGGCGGGGGTCATCAAGATGGTGCAGGCCATGCGGCACGGGGAGTTGCCTGCGACGTTGCACGTGGACAAGCCCACTCCACAGGTGGACTGGTCTGCCGGGGCCGTTCGGCTCCTCACCGGGAACACGCCCTGGCCCGAGAGCGGCCGTCCTCGTCGAGCGGGGGTGTCGTCGTTCGGGATCAGCGGCACCAACGCACACCTCATCCTCGAACAACCACCGTCGGAACCAGCGGAGATCGACCAATCGGATCGGCGGGTCACTGCGCATCCAGCGGTGATCCCGTGGATGTTGTCGGCTAGGAGTCTCGCAGCGCTGCAGGCCCAAGCGGCTGCGCTGCAGGCCCGGCTGGACCGGGGTCCTGGCGCTTCTCCGCTGGATTTGGGGTATTCACTCGCGACCACTCGTTCTGTGCTGGACGAACGCGCCGTCGTGTGGGGTGCCGATCGGGAGGCACTGCTGTCCAGGCTGGCAGCGCTCGCCGATGGCCGGACGGCGCCGGGGGTGATAACGGGCTCTGCGAATTCCGGTGGCCGCATCGGATTCGTTTTTTCCGGTCAGGGCAGTCAGTGGCTGGGGATGGGAAAGGCGTTGTGCGCGGCTTTCCCGGCGTTCGCGGACGCCTTCGAGGAAGCCTGCGACGCGCTAAGCGCACACCTGGGCGCGGACGTTCGGGGTGTGCTGTTCGGTGCTGATGAGCAGATGCTCGACCGGACGCTGTGGGCGCAGTCGGGGATCTTCGCGGTTCAAGTCGGCCTCCTGGGATTGCTGAGGTCGTGGGGCGTGCGGCCGGCCGCGGTGCTGGGGCACTCGGTCGGCGAGTTGGCTGCGGCGCACGCGGCTGGTGTGTTGTCCTTGCCGGACGCTGCACGGTTGGTTGCGGCTCGGGCCCACCTGATGCAGGCATTGCCCACCGGCGGCGCAATGCTCGCGGTCGCCACCAGCGAGGCGGCGGTCGGACCGCTGCTTTCCGGGGTGTGCGATCGGGTCAGCATCGCTGCGATCAACGGCCCCGAGTCGGTAGTGCTCTCCGGCGACCGCGATGTGCTCGTGGAGCTCGCAGGCGAATTCGATGCCCGAGGGCTTAGGACCAAATGGTTGCGGGTCTCCCATGCTTTCCACTCGCACCGGATGGAACCGATTCTGGACGAGTACGCGGAAACCGCCAGGTGCGTCGAGTTCGGTGAACCGGTGGTGCCGATCGTCTCCGCCGCGACCGGTGCGCTGGACACCACCGGACTGATGTGCGCGGCCGACTACTGGACGCGCCAAGTGCGTGATCCTGTCCGCTTCGGAGACGGTGTCCGGGCGCTCGTCGGCCAAGGCGTGGACACGATCGTCGAGTTCGGCCCGGACGGGGCGTTGTCGGCCCTGGTCGAGCAGTGCTTGGCCGGGTCCGACCAGGCTGGGAGGGTGGCGGCGATCCCGCTGATGCGCAGGGACCGCGATGAGGTCGAGACCGCGGTGGCGGCCCTGGCGCACGTGCACGTCCGCGGTGGTGCGGTGGACTGGTCGGCTTGCTTCGCCGGCACCGGCGCCCGCACCGTCGAGTTGCCCACCTACGCCTTCCAACGCCAGCGGTACTGGCTGGCCGGGCAAGCGGACGGGCGCGGCGGCGATGTGGTTGCCGACCCGGTCGACGCGCGCTTCTGGGAGTTGGTCGAGCGCGCCGATCCGGAACCGTTGGTGGATGAACTCTGCATCGACCGGGACCAGCCCTTCCGGGAGGTGCTGCCCGTTCTGGCTTCCTGGCGCGAGAAACAACGCCAGGAGGCCCTCGCGGATTCCTGGCGCTACCAGGTGCGCTGGAGGTCCGTCGAGGTGCCGTCCGCAGCCGCCCTCCGGGGCGTGTGGCTGGTGGTGCTTCCAGCTGACGTGCCCCGAGATCAACCGGCGGTCGTCATCGACGCGCTGATCGCGCGCGGCGCCGAGGTCGCGGTCCTGGAATTGACCGAGCAGGACCTCCAACGCAGTGCGCTTGTGGACAAGGTGCGCGCCGTCATTGCGGACCGCACCGAGGTGACGGGTGTGTTGTCTCTGTTGGCGATGGACGGCATGCCCTGCGCGGCGCATCCGCACCTGTCCCGTGGTGTCGCCGCTACCGTGATCCTGACGCAGGTGTTGGGCGATGCGGGTGTTTCCGCCCCGCTGTGGCTGGCCACGACCGGTGGCGTCGAGGCCGGGACCGAGGACGGTCCGGCCGATCCGGACCACGGCTTGATCTGGGGGCTCGGCAGGGTCGTCGGCCTTGAACATCCGCAGTGGTGGGGTGGCCTGATCGACCTTCCGGAGACACTGGACGAGACGTCCCGGAACGGGTTGGTGGCCGCACTCGCCGGGACGGCGGCCGAAGATCAGCTCGCCGTGCGTTCATCCGGGTTGTTCGTTCGCAGAGTGGTGCGCGCAGCGCGGAACCCCCGGTCAGAGACATGGCGTAGCCGGGGAACGGTCCTCATCACGGGCGGAACAGGCGCGCTCGGTGCCGAGGTCGCACGATGGCTGGCCCGGCGGGGAGCTGAGCACCTGGTGTTGATCAGTCGCCGCGGCCCGGAAGCTCCCGGCGCAGCGGACCTAGGGGCCGAGCTGACTGAACTCGGCGTGAAAGTCACAGTCTTGGCCTGCGATGTGACGGACCGCGACGAGCTGGCGGCGGTGCTGGCGGCCGTTCCCACGGAGTATCCGCTGTCGGCGGTCGTGCACACCGCCGGCGTCGGGACGCCTGCGAACCTGGCCGAGACGACCTTGGCGCAGTTCGCCGACGTGTTGTCGGCCAAGGTCGTCGGCGCGGCGAACCTGGACCGGCTGCTTGGCGGGCAACCGTTGGACGCCTTCGTGCTGTTCTCCTCGATCTCGGGAGTTTGGGGAGCCGGCGGCCAAGGAGCCTATTCGGCCGCCAATGCGTATCTCGATGCCCTTGCCGAGCGCCGACGGGCTTGCGGGCGGCCGGCGACGTGCATCGCCTGGGGTCCGTGGGCGGGTGCGGGCATGGCCGTTCAGGAAGGTAACGAGGCGCATCTCCGCCGAAGGGGCCTGGTACCGATGGAACCGCAGTCGGCCCTCTTCGCGCTGCAACAGGCCCTGTCCCAACGAGAAACCGCCATCACCGTCGCAGATGTGGACTGGGAGCGATTCGCCGCCTCTTTCACCGCGGCCCGCCCGCGACCACTGTTGGAAGAGATCGTGGATCTACGGCCCGACACCGAGACCGAGGAGAAGCACGGTGCCGGCGAGCTGGGGCAGCAGCTGGCCGCACTGCCGCCCGCTGAGCGCGGACACCTGCTGCTGGAGGGGGGGGGACCTTCGCCGAACTGGGCTTCGATTCGCTGACCGCGGTAGAGCTGCGCAACAGGTTGAACGCGGTGACCGGGCTTCGCCTGCCGCCGACGCTGGTTTTCGACCACCCGACGCCGCTGGCGTTGTCCGAACAGTTGGTTCCGGCCCTGGTCGCGGAGCCGGACAACGGCATCGAATCGCTGCTCGCCGAGCTCGACAGGCTGGATACCACGTTGGCGCAAGGGCCTTCGATCCCACTGGAAGACCAGGCCAAGGTGGCGGAGCGCTTGCACGCACTCCTCGCCAAGTGGGACGGGGCGCGTGACGGCACGGCCAGAGCGACGTCACCCCAATCGCTGACGGCGGCCACGGACGACGAAATCTTCGACCTCATCGACCGGAAGTTCCGGCGCTGACCGCCCTTTCCTCGCCTCAGCTCCCCTGATTACTGGAACGGTGTATTTCGATGGCCAATGAAGAAAAGCTCCGCGAGTACCTCAAGCGTGTCGTCGTCGAACTGGAAGAGGCGCACGAACGCCTGCACGAGTTGGAGCGCCAGGAGCACGACCCCATCGCGATCGTGTCGATGGGATGTCGTTATCCCGGTGGCGTCTCCACTCCGGAGGAGCTGTGGCGACTGGTCGTCGACGGAGGAGACGCGATCGCGAACTTCCCCGAAGACCGTGGCTGGAATCTGGACGAGCTGTTCGATCCTGATCCGGGCCGAGCCGGGACCTCCTACGTCCGCGAGGGTGGTTTCCTGCGCGGGGTCGCGGACTTCGATGCCGGGCTCTTCGGGATCAGTCCGCGCGAGGCACAGGCGATGGACCCGCAACAGCGGTTGCTGCTGGAGATCTCGTGGGAGGTGTTCGAGCGCGCCGGCATTGACCCGTTTTCTTTGCGGGGTACCAAGACCGGTGTGTTCGCGGGCCTGATCTACCACGACTACGCGTCGCGGTTTCGCAAGACCCCCGCGGAGTTCGAGGGTTACTTCGCCACCGGCAACGCGGGCAGCGTCGCATCCGGCCGGGTGGCTTACACCTTCGGGTTAGAGGGCCCGGCGGTCACCGTGGACACCGCCTGCTCGTCGTCCCTGGTGGCGCTGCACCTGGCCTGCCAGTCCCTGCGGCTGGGCGAATGCGACCTGGCCCTGGCCGGTGGCATTTCGGTGATGGCCACGCCGGGAGCCTTCGTCGAGTTCAGCCGGCAACGCGCACTCGCCTCGGATGGCCGGTGCAAGCCCTTCGCGGATGCCGCCGACGGCACCGGCTGGGGCGAGGGCGCCGGAATGCTGCTGCTGGAACGGCTGTCGGACGCACGACGAAACGGCCACCCGGTGCTGGCGGCGGTGGTCGGTTCCGCGATCAACCAGGACGGGACGTCCAACGGCCTGACCGCGCCCAGCGGTCCCGCACAGCAGCGAGTGATCCGCCAAGCCCTGGCGAACGCCGGGTTGTCGCCCGCCGAGGTCGATGTGGTCGAGGCGCACGGCACGGGCACGGCCTTGGGCGACCCGATCGAGGCGCAGGCCCTGATCGCCACCTACGGGGCGAACCGGTCGGCGGATCATCCGCTGCTGCTGGGTTCCCTCAAGTCGAACATCGGCCACACCCAGGCTGCCGCCGGTGTGGCCGGGGTGATCAAGTCGGTCCTGGCCATCAGGCACCGGGAGATGCCCCGCAGCCTGCACATCGACCAGCCATCGCAGCACGTGGACTGGTCGGCGGGCGCGGTGCGGCTGCTCACGGACAGCGTTGACTGGCCGGATCTCGGCAGGCCGCGCCGAGCAGGGGTGTCCTCGTTCGGCATGAGCGGTACCAACGCACACCTGATCGTCGAGGAAGTATCCGACGAGCCGGTCTCGGGCAGTACCGAGCCGACCGGGGCATTTCCCTGGCCGCTGTCCGGCAAGACGGAGACGGCATTGCGCGAGCAGGCTGCCGAGTTGCTCTCCGTAGTGACCGAGCACCCGGAGCCGGGACTGGGGGACGTCGGGTACTCGCTGGCCACCGGTCGCGCTGCGATGGAGCACCGGGCTGTCGTGGTTGCCGACGATCGGGACTCTTTCGTCGCCGGACTGACGGCGTTGGCTGCGGGCGTTCCGGCAGCCAACGTGGTGCAGGGCGCGGCCGACTGCAAGGGAAAGGTCGCGTTCGTGTTCCCCGGCCAGGGCTCGCATTGGCAGGGGATGGCGAGGGAACTGTCCGAATCCTCGCCGGTGTTCCGGCGGAAGCTGGCGGAATGCGCGGCGGCTACGGCCCCTTACGTGGACTGGTCGCTGCTCGGCGTCCTTCGCGGTGATCCCGATGCACCCGCGCTGGATCGCGACGACGTGATTCAGCTCGCGCTGTTCGCCATGATGGTGTCGCTGGCCGAACTGTGGCGTTCGTGCGGAGTGGAGCCCGCCGCGGTGGTCGGTCATTCCCAGGGCGAGATCGCCGCCGCCCATGTGGCAGGCGCTTTGTCCTTGACTGATGCGGTGCGCATCATCGCTGCCCGCTGCGATGCGGTGTCGGCGCTGACCGGGAAGGGAGGCATGCTCGCGATTGCCTTGCCGGAAAGCGCGGTGGTGAAGCGAATCGCAGGCCTGCCGGAGCTGACCGTTGCGGCGGTCAACGGACCCGGCTCCACTGTCGTTTCCGGCGAACCGTCGGCTCTGGAGCGTCTGCAGACCGAACTGACCGCGGAAAACGTGCAGACCCGGCGGGTGGGAATTGATTACGCCTCGCATTCGCCGCAGATCGCGCAGGTCCAGGGCCGGCTTCTGGACCGGCTGGGCGAAGTCGGGTCCGAACCTGCTGAGATCGCTTTCTACTCGACGGTCACCGGCGAGCGGACGGACACCGGCCGACTCGACGCCGACTACTGGTACCAGAACCTTCGGCAGCCCGTCCGCTTCCAGCAGACCGTCGCCCGGATGGCAGATCAGGGCTATCGGTTCTTCGTCGAGGTGAGCCCGCACCCGCTGCTCACCGCCGGAATCCAGGAAACGCTGGAAGCCGCGGACGCGGGCGGGGTGGTGGTCGGTTCGCTGCGGCGTGGCGAGGGCGGCTCCCGGCGCTGGCTGACTTCGCTGGCCGAGTGCCAGGTGCGCGGACTGCCGGTGAATTGGGAACAGGTATTCCTCAACACCGGAGCCCGACGCGTGCCGCTGCCGACCTACCCGTTCCAGCGGCAGCGGTACTGGTTGGAGTCCGCCGAGTACGACGCGGGCGATCTCGGTTCGGTGGGCTTGCTCTCCGCCGAGCATCCCCTGCTCGGGGCTGCGGTGACGCTGGCCGATGCGGGCGGGTTCCTGCTGCAAGCTGTCGGTCAAGACCCAGCCCTGGTTGGCCGACCACGTGGTCGGCGGGGCGATCCTGCTGCCCGGCACCGCGTTCGTGGAAATGCTGATACGCGCCGCGGACCAGGTCGGGTGCGATCTGATCGAGGAGTTGTCCCTGACGACTCCGCTGGTTTTGCCCGCGACCGGTGCGGTGCAGGTGCAGATCGCGGTTGGCGGTCCGGACGAGGCCGGGCGCCGCTCGGTCCGCGTGCATTCCTGTCGAGACGACGCCGTGCCGCAGGACTCGTGGACCTGCCACGCGACCGGCACGTTGACCTCCAGCGATCACCAGGACGCCGGCCAGGGCCCCGATGGGATTTGGCCGCCCAACGATGCTGTCGCGGTTCCGCTGGACAGCTTCTACGCCCGCGCAGCTGAGCGGGGCTTCGATTTCGGCCCGGCGTTCCAGGGGTTGCAGGCGGCTTGGAAGCGCGGAGACGAGATCTTCGCCGAGGTCGGCCTGCCCACCGCACACCGCGAAGACGCCGGCAGGTTCGGAATCCACCCTGCTCTGCTGGATGCGGCACTGCAGGCGCTGGGCGCAGCCGAAGAGGATCCGGACGAGGGATGGCTCCCGTTCGCGTGGCAAGGTGTGTCCCTCAAAGCGACGGGCGCACTTTCCCTTCGGGTGCACCTCGTTCCGGCGGGCGCGAATGCGGTGTCGGTGTTCACGACCGACACGACTGGCCAAGCCGTGCTCTCCATCGATTCGCTGGTGCTGCGCCAGATTTCGGACAAGCAGTTGGCAGCGGCCCGTGCGATGGAACACGAGTCCCTGTTCCGGGTCGACTGGAAGCGAATCTCGCCCGGCGCTGCCAAGCCGGTCTCCTGGGCAGTGATCGGCAATGACGAACTCGCCCGAGCCTGCGGCTCGGCACTTGGCACGGAACTCCACCCCGACCTGACCGGGTTGGCTGACCCGCCCCCGGACGTCGTGGTGGTGCCATGCGGTGCGTCTCGCCAGGACTTGGACGTTGCTTCCGAGGCACGTGCCGCGACACAACGCATGCTTGACCTGATCCAGGATTGGTTGGCGGCGGCGCGATTCGCCGGATCTCGCCTGGTGGTTGTGACGTGTGGTGCGGCGTCGACAGGTCCCGCCGAGGGTGTTTCCGACCTGGTGCATGCTGCGTCGTGGGGTTTGTTGCGTTCGGCGCAGTCGGAGAACCCGGACCGATTCGTGTTGGTCGATGTGGACGGAACCGCCGAATCATGGCGTGCGCTCGCGGCGGCCGTGCGTTCCGGAGAACCGCAGCTGGCGTTGCGCGCCGGTGAAGTCCGGGTGCCTCGCCTGGCGCGATGTGTTGCCGCCGAGGACAGCCGGATCCCAGTGCCCGGTGCGGATGGGACGGTGTTGATTTCCGGCGGTACGGGCCTGCTGGGCGGGTTGGTTGCCCGGCATTTGGTGGCGGAGCGCGGTGTCCGCCGCCTGGTGCTCGCGGGGCGACGCGGCTGGAGCGCCCCCGGGGTCACCGACCTGGTGGATGAGTTGGTGGGCCTGGGAGCTGCGGTCGAGGTGGCGAGCTGCGATGTCGGGGATCGGGCCCAGTTGGACCGGCTGCTGACGACGATCTCGGCAGAGTTCCCGCTGCGCGGAGTGGTGCATGCGGCCGGGGCACTTGCCGACGGGGTCGTCGAGTCGCTGACACCAGAGCACGTGGCAAAGGTGTTCGGCCCGAAGGCCGCCGGTGCGTGGCACCTGCACGAGTTGACTCTTGATCTGGATCTCTCGTTCTTCGTGCTCTTCTCCTCGTTCTCCGGCGTGGCGGGGGCTGCGGGTCAGGGAAACTACGCGGCGGCGAACGCGTTCCTGGACGGCCTGGCTCAGCACCGGCGGACGGCGGGGCTGCCTGCGGTGTCGCTGGCTTGGGGCTTGTGGGAGCAGCCCAGCGGGATGACCGGAGCGCTCGATGCGGCGGGCCGTAGCCGCATTGCGCGCACCAATCCGCCGATGTCCGCGCCGGACGGGTTGCGGCTGTTCGAGATGGCGTTTCGCGTTCCGGGCGAATCGCTTCTGGTTCCGGTCCACGTCGACCTGAACGCCCTGCGCGCTGATGCGGCCGACGGCGGTGTGCCTGCGTTGTTGCGCGACCTGGTGCCAGCGCCCGTGCGGCGGAGCGCGGTCAACGAGTCGGCGGACGTCAACGGTCTGGTTGGTCGGCTGCGGAGGCTGCCGGACCTGGATCAGGAAACCCAGCTGTTGGGTTTGGTGCGCGAGCATGTTTCGGCGGTGCTGGGGCATTCGGGTGCGGTCGAGGTCGGGGCCGATCGTGCTTTCCGGGATTTGGGTTTTGATTCGTTGTCCGGTGTGGAGTTTCGGAACCGGCTTGGCGGGGTGCTGGGCGTTCGGTTGCCGGCTACTGCGGTGTTCGACTATCCGACACCGCGGGCGTTGGTTCGGTTCTTGCTCGACAAACTGATTGGTGGCGTGGAGGCTCCGACTCCCGCACCGGCGGCTGTGGCGGCGGTGACTGCTGACGATCCCGTTGTGATCGTGGGGATGGGCTGTCGTTATCCGGGTGGGGTGTCCTCGCCGGAGGAGCTTTGGCGTTTGGTGGCCGGGGGCTTGGATGCGGTGGCGGAGTTCCCGGACGATCGTGGCTGGGATCAGGCGGGGTTGTTCGATCCGGATCCCGATCGTCTTGGGACCTCGTATGTGTGTGAGGGTGGCTTCCTGCGAGATGCGGCAGAGTTCGATGCCGGTTTCTTCGGGATTTCCCCGCGTGAGGCATGGATCCGCAGCAGCGGTTGCTGCTGGAAGTCGCTTGGGAAACCGTGGAGCGGGCGGGGATTGATCCGCTTTCGTTGCGGGGGAGCCGGACCGGCGTGTTCGCGGGGCTGATGCACCACGACTACGGCGCGCGGTTCATCACGAGGGCGCCGGAGGGTTTCGAGGGTTATCTAGGTAATGGCAGCGCGGGAGGCGTGTTTTCGGGTCGGGTTGCGTATTCGTTTGGTTTCGAGGGTCCTGCGGTGACGGTGGATACGGCGTGTTCGTCGTCGTTGGTGGCGCTGCACCTGGCGGGTCAAGCACTGCGGTCTGGTGAGTGTGATCTGGCTCTTGCGGGTGGTGTGACGGTGATGGCCACGCCGGGGATGTTCGTGGAGTTTTCGCGTCAACGGGGCTTGGCGGCGGATGGGCGGTGCAAGTCGTTTGCGGCGGCTGCGGATGGCACCGGTTGGGGAGAAGGCGCGGGCTTGGTGTTGTTGGAGCGGCTGTCGGATGCCCGGCGCAACGGGCACGCGGTTCTGGCGGTCGTGCGGGGTAGCGCGGTGAATCAGGATGGTGCGTCGAATGGTTTGACGGCGCCGAATGGGCCCTCGCAGCAGCGGGTGATCACGCAGGCGTTGGCGAGTGCTGGTTTGTCGGTGTCTGATGTGGACGCCGTGGAGGCGCATGGGACTGGAACCAGGCTTGGTGATCCGATTGAGGCGCAGGCTCTGATGCTACGTACGGCCGGGATCGTGATCCCGGTCGGCCGTTGTGGCTGGGGTCGGTGAAGTCGAATATTGGTCACACCCAGGCGGCGGCGGGTGTCGCTGGTGTGATCAAGATGGTGATGGCGATGCGGCACGGGCAGCTGCCCGCGACGTTGCATGTGGATGAACCTACGTCGGAAGTGGATTGGTCGGCGGGGGATGTCCAGCTCCTCACGGAGAACACCCCCTGGCCCGGCAACAGCCATCCTCGGCGGGTGGGCGTGTCGTCGTTCGGGATCAGCGGCACCAACGCACACGTCATCCTCGAACAAGCCTCGAAAACACCAGACGAGACTGCGGACAAGAGCGGTCCCGATTCGGAATCGACCGTGGACCTTCCAGCGGTCCCGTTGATCGTGTCGGGGAGAACACCGGCAGCGCTCAGCGCTCAGGCGAGCGCATTGTTGTCCTATTTGGGTGAGCGTGGCGATATTTCCACGCTGGATGCGGCGTTTTCGTTGGCTTCCTCCCGGGCCGCGTTGGAGGAGCGGGCGGTGGTGCTGGGAGCGGACCGCGAAACGTTGTTGTCCGGGTTGGAAGCGCTGGCTTCCGGTCGCGAGGCTTCTGGGGTGGTGTCGGGATCCCCGGTCTCTGGCGGGGTTGGGTTCGTGTTCGCCGGTCAGGGCGGACAGTGGTTGGGGATGGGCCGGGGGCTCTACTCGGTTTTTCCGGTGTTCGCTGACGCGTTTGACGAAGCATGTGCCGGACTGGACGCGCATCTGGGGCAGGACGTGGGGGTCCGGGATGTGGTGTTTGGTTCCGACGGGTCCTTGTTGGATCGGACGCTGTGGGCCCAGTCGGGTTTGTTCGCGTTGCAGGTTGGTTTGCTGAGCCTGCTGGGTTCGTGGGGTGTCCGGCCGGGTGTGGTGCTGGGCCATTCGGTCGGCGAGTTCGCGGCGGCGGTTGCGGCGGGAGTGTTGTCGTTGCCGGATGCGGCTCGGATGGTGGCGGGTCGTGCCCGGTTGATGCAGGCGTTGCCTTCTGGCGGTGCCATGTTGGCGGTGGCTGCTGGTGAGGAGCAGCTGCGGCCGTTGTTGGCCGATCGGGTTGATGGTGCGGGTATCGCCGCGGTCAACGCTCCTGAGTCGGTGGTGCTCTCCGGCGATCGGGAGGTGCTTGACGACATCGCCGGCGCGCTGGATGGGCAAGGGATTCGGTGGCGGCGGTTGCGGGTTTCGCATGCGTTTCATTCGTATCGGATGGACCCGATGTTGCAGGAGTTCGCCGAAATCGCACGCAGCGTGGACTACCGGCGTGGCGACCTACCGGTCGTGTCGACGTTGACGGGTGAGCTCGACACCGCAGGTGTGATGGCTACGCCGGAGTATTGGGTGCGTCAGGTTCGAGAGCCCGTCCGCTTCGCCGACGGCGTCCGGGTGCTCGCGCAGCAAGGGGTCGCCACGATCTTCGAACTCGGCCCTGATGCGACGCTGTCGGCCCTGATTCCCGATTGTCATTCGTGGGCTGATCAGGCCATGCCGATTCCGATGCTGCGTAAAGACCGTACGGAAACCGAAACTGTGGTCGCCGCGGTGGCGCGGGCGCACACGCGTGGTGTTCCGGTCGAATGGTCGGCGTATTTCGCCGGCACCGGGGCACGGCGGGTCGAGTTGCCGACGTATGCCTTCCAGCGGCAGCGGTACTGGCTGGAAACATCGGATTACGGCGATGTGACGGGTATCGGCCTGGCTGCGGCGGAGCATCCGTTGCTGGGGGCCGTGGTTGCGCTGGCCGATGGTGATGGGATGGTGCTGACCGGCCGGTTGTCGGTGGGGACGCATCCGTGGCTGGCCCAGCATCGCGTGCTGGGCGAGGTCGTCGTCCCCGGCACCGCCATCCTGGAGATGGCCCTGCACGCAGGGGCGCGTCTCGGCTGTGACCGGGTGGAAGAGCTCACCCTGGAAACACCGCTGGTGGTCCCCGAACGCGCGGCGGGTGCCGGTAGTCGTGGCCCTGCGGGAGGGACCACAGTTTCAATTGAAACTGCGGAAGAACGTGTGCGGACGAACGACGCCATCGAAATCCAGCTGCTGGTGAACGCACCCGACGAAGGCGGTCGGCGAAGGGTGTCGCTGTATTCCCGCCCGGCCGGTGGGTCGAGAGGTGGGGGTTGGACGCGCCACGCCACCGGCGAACTCGTCGTCGGCACCACCGGTGGTAGGGCGGTTCCTGATTGGTCGGCTGAGGGTGCCGAGTCGATTGCTCTCGATGAGTTCTACGTCGCTCTGGCCGGAAACGGGTTCGAGTACGGGCCGTTGTTCCAGGGGCTTCAGGCGGCATGGCGTCGTGGTGACGAGGTTCTCGCCGAAATCGCCCCGCCGGCCGAGGCCGATGCGATGGCGTCGGGATACCTGCTCGACCCAGCGTTGCTGGATGCCGCGCTGCAGGCGTCCGCGCTCGGCGACCGCCCGGAGCAAGGCGGCGCGTGGCTGCCGTTCTCATTCACCGGCGTCGAACTTTCCGCTCCGGCAGGGACGATCAGCAGGGTGCGGCTGGAGACCAGGCGACCCGACGCGATATCGGTGGCCGTGATGGATGAGAGTGGGCGGTTGCTCGCCTCGATCGATTCTCTCAGGCTACGAAGCGTGTCGTCGGGACAGCTGGCGAATCGGGACGCTGTCCGCGACGCGCTGTTCGAGGTGACCTGGGAGCCGGTGGCGACGCAGTCGACGGAACCGGGTCGCTGGGCCCTGCTTGGTGATACTGCCTGCGGTAAAGACGATCTCATCAAACTCGCAACGGATTCCGCCGACCGCTGCGCGGATCTGGCGGCGCTAGCCGAGAAACTTGATTCCAGCGCGCTGGTTCCTGATGTCGTGGTCTACTGCGCCGGAGAACAGGCGGATCCCGGCACCGGCGCAGCCGCACTTGCGGAGACCCAGCAGACGTTGGCTCTGCTCCAAGCGTGGTTGGCTGAGCCGCGGTTGGCCGAGGCACGTCTGGTGGTGGTGACGTGTGCAGCGGTGACGACGGCTCCGAGTGACGGTGCATCAGAGCTGGCACATGCGCCGTTGTGGGGGTTGTTGCGTGCCGCGCAGGTGGAGAACCCGGGGCAGTTTGTGCTGGCGGACGTCGACGGAACCGCCGAATCGTGGCGTGCGTTGCCGAGTGCGTTGGGCTCGATGGAACCGCAGTTGGCCCTGCGGAAGGGCGCGGTGCGAGCGCCCCGCTTGGCTTCGGTCGCCGGGCAGATCGACGTGCCCGCGGTTGTGGCGGATCCCGACCGAACCGTGCTGATTTCGGGCGGCACGGGCCTGTTGGGGGGCGCGGTTGCCCGCCACCTGGTGACCGAACGCGGTGTCCGCCGATTGGTGTTGACGGGCCGTCGTGGCTGGGATGCTCCTGGAATCACCGAGTTGGTGGGTGAGCTGAACGGCCTCGGTGCCGTGGTCGACGTGGTGGCGTGCGACGTCGCGGATCGTGCTGATCTGGAGTCGTTGCTGGCGGCGGTCCCGGCGGAATTTCCGTTGTGCGGCGTGGTGCATGCCGCGGGGGCGCTGGCCGACGGGGTGATCGAGTCGTTGTCACCGGACGACGTGGGAGCGGTGTTCGGCCCGAAGGCGGCGGGGGCGTGGAATCTGCACGAGCTGACTCGTGATACGGACCTGTCGTTCTTCGCGTTGTTCTCCTCGCTTTCCGGTGTTGCCGGCGCTCCTGGTCAGGGCAATTATGCGGCGGCGAACGCGTTCCTGGACGCATTGGCGCATTACCGGCGGTCACAGGGACTGCCTGCGGTGTCGCTGGCCTGGGGCCTGTGGGAGCAGCCGAGCGGGATGACGGAGACGCTCAGCGAGGTCGACCGGAGCAGGATCGCGCGCGCCAACCCGCCGTTGTCCACCAAGGAGGGATTGCGGCTGTTCGATGCCGGGCTGGCGCTGGACCGGGCAGCGGTAGTTCCGGCGAAGTTGGACAGGACTTTCCTGGCCGAGCAGGCGCGGTCGGGCTCGCTGCCCGCATTGTTGACGGCACTGGTACCCCCCATCCGTCGTAATAGGCGGGCTAGCGGAACCGAGCTCGCGGACGAGGGCACCCTGCTCGGGGTGGTGCGGGAGCATGCCGCGGCCGTGCTGGGGTATTCGAGCGCGGCTGACGTCGGGGTCGAGCGCGCTTTCCGGGATCTGGGTTTTGATTCGTTGTCTGGTGTGGAGTTGCGGAACCGCCTTGCCGGGGTGCTGGGGGTGCGGTTGCCGGCGACTGCGGTGTTCGACTATCCGACGCCGAGGGCGCTGGCCCGGTTCCTGCACCAGGAACTGGCAGACGAGATCGCTACGACGCCAGCGCCGGTGACGACGACCAGGGCACCGGTCGCCGAAGACGATCTCGTCGCGATAGTCGGGATGGGATGCCGTTTTCCCGGTCAGGTGTCCTCGCCGGAGGAGCTCTGGCGTTTGGTGGCCGGGGGCGTGGATGCGGTCGCGGACTTCCCAGCCGATCGCGGCTGGGATCTGGCAGGCTTGTTCGATCCGGACCCGGAACGGGCTGGGAAGACCTACGTGCGGGAAGGGGCCTTCCTCACCGACGCCGATCGGTTCGATGCGGGTTTCTTCGGGATTTCCCCGCGTGAGGCGTTGGCGATGGATCCGCAGCAACGGCTGTTGCTGGAGCTGTCCTGGGAGGCCATTGAACGGGCAGGGATCGATCCGGGTTCGCTGAGGGGGAGTCGGACCGGTGTGTTCGCGGGGCTGATGTACCACGACTATGGCGCCCGGTTCGCCAGCCGAGCCCCGGAAGGTTTCGAGGGGTATCTCGGCAATGGCAGTGCTGGGAGTGTCGCGTCGGGCCGGATTGCGTACTCGTTTGGTTTCGAGGGTCCTGCGGTGACCGAATGCGATCTCGCCCTTGCCGGTGGTGTGACGGTGATGTCGACGCCCGGGACGTTTGTGGAATTCTCCCGTCAGCGGGGCCTGGCACCGGACGGGCGGTGCAAGTCGTTCGCGGAGAGCGCGGACGGTACCGGTTGGGGTGAGGGTGCTGGTTTGGTGTTGTTGGAGCGGTTGTCGGATGCTCGGCGGAATGGGCATCGGGTGTTGGCGGTGGTTCGTGGGTCGGCGGTGAATCAGGATGGTGCGTCGAATGGCTTGACCGCGCCGAATGGTCCCTCGCAGCAGCGGGTCATCCAGCAGGCGTTGGCGAGTGCGGGTCTGTCGGTGTCCGATGTGGATGCCGTGGAGGCGCATGGGACCGGGACCAGGTTGGGTGATCCGATTGAGGCGCAGGCTCTGATTGCTACGTATGGGCGCGATCGTGATCCCGGTCGGCCGTTGTGGTTGGGGTCGGTGAAGTCCAACATCGGTCATACGCAGGCGGCGGCGGGTGTTGCCGGTGTGATCAAGATGGTGATGGCGATGCGGCACGGGCAACTTCCGCGCACGCTGCACGTGGATGCACCCTCCTCGCAGGTGGATTGGTCGGCGGGGAGGGTCCAGCTCCTGACGGAGAACACGCCCTGGCCCGACAGTGGTCGCCCCTGTCGGGTGGGGGTGTCGTCGTTCGGGATCAGCGGCACCAACGCGCACGTCATCCTGGAACAGTCCACGGGGCAGATGGATCAGGCAGCGGAGCCGGATTCGAGTCCTGTTCTGGATGTTCCGGTGGTGCCGTGGGTGGTGTCGGGCAAAACACCCGAAGCGCTATCCGCCCAGGCGGCAACGTTGGCGACCTATTTGGACCAAAATGTTGATGTCTCCCCTCTGGACGTTGGGATTTCGCTTGCGGTGACCCGTTCGGCGCTGGATGAGCGGGCGGTGGTGCTGGGGTCGGATCGTGACACGTTGTTGTCTGGCCTGAATGCGCTGGCTGCCGGTCATGAGGCTGCTGGCGTGGTTACGGGACCTGTCGGGATTGGTGGCCGGACCGGGTTTGTGTTCGCCGGTCAAGGCGGTCAGTGGTTGGGGATGGGCCGCCGGTTGTACTCGGAGTTTCCGGCGTTCGCCGGTGCTTTCGACGAAGCATGCGCCGAGCTCGATGCGAACCTGGGGAGGGAAGTCGGGGTTCGGGATGTGGTGTTCGGCTCCGACGAGTCCTTGCTGGATCGGACTTTGTGGGCGCAGTCGGGTTTGTTCGCGTTGCAGGTCGGTCTCTGGGAATTGTTGGGTACGTGGGGTGTTCGGCCCAGCGTAGTGCTGGGGCATTCGGTCGGGGAGCTAGCCGCGGCGTTCGCCGCAGGTGTGCTGTCGATGGCGGAGGCGGCTCGGCTGGTGGCGGGTCGTGCGCGGTTGATGCAGGCGTTGCCTTCTGGCGGTGCCATGCTGGCGGTGTCCGCGACCGAGGCCCGAGTCGGCCCGCTGCTCGATGGGGTGCGGGATCGTGTTGGTGTCGCAGCGGTTAACGCTCCGGGGTCGGTGGTGCTTTCCGGTGACCGGGATGTGCTCGATGGCATTGCCGGTCGGCTGGACGGGCAAGGTATCCGGTCGAGGTGGTTGCGGGTTTCGCACGCGTTTCATTCGCATCGGATGGATCCGATGCTGGCGGAGTTCGCCGAGCTCGCACGGAGCGTGGACTACCGGTCTCCACGGCTGCCGATTGTCTCGACGCTGACCGGAAACCTCGATGACGTGGGCGTGATGGCTACGCCGGAGTATTGGGTGCGCCAGGTGCGAGAGCCCGTCCGCTTCGCCGACGGTGTCCAGGCGCTTGTGGACCAAGGCGTCGACACGATTGTGGAACTCGGTCCGGACGGGGCGTTGTCGAGCTTGGTTCAAGAGTGTGTGGCGGAGTCCGGGCGGGCGACGGGGATTCCGTTGGTGCGGAGAGACCGTGATGAGGTCCGAACGGTGCTGGACGCTTTGGCGCAGACCCACACTCGTGGTGGCGCGGTGGACTGGGGGTCATTTTTCGCTGGTACGAGGGCAACGCAAGTCGACCTTCCCACGTATGCCTTCCAACGACAGCGGTACTGGCTGGAGCCATCGGATTCCGGTGATGTGACCGGTGTTGGCCTGACCGGGGCGGAGCATCCGCTGTTGGGTGCCGTGGTGCCGGTCGCGGGCGGCGATGAGGTGCTGCTGACCGGCAGGCTGTCGGTGGGGACGCATCCGTGGCTGGCGGAACACCGCGTGCTGGGCGAAGTCGTCGTCCCCGGCACCGCGTTGCTGGAGATGGCGTGGCGGGCCGGTAGCCAGGTCGGTTGTGAACGTGTGGAGGAGCTCACCTTGGAGGCACCGCTGGTCCTGCCGGAGCGGGGCGCTGCGGCGGTGCAGTTGGCGGTGGGGGCTCCGGATGAGGCCGGCCGGCGCAGTTTGCAGCTCTATTCCCGAGGCGCTGATGAAGACGGCGACTGGCGGCGGATTGCCTCCGGGCTGTTGGCCCAGGCCAATGCGGTGCCGCCGGCGGATTCGACGGCATGGCCGCCGGACGGCGCCGGGCAGGTCGATCTGGCGGAGTTCTACGAGCGCCTCGCCGAGCGCGGCTTGACCTACGGTCCGGTATTCCAAGGGCTCCGCGCCGCATGGCGGCACGGCGACGATATCTTCGCCGAATTGGCCGGGTCACCAGACGCCTCGGGTTTCGGCATCCACCCGGCGCTGCTGGACGCTGCACTGCACGCGATGGCGCTTGGTGCTTCGCCCGACTCGGAAGCGCGTCTGCCGTTTTCCTGGCGTGGCGCCCAGCTGTACCGCGCTGAAGGAGCAGCGCTTCGGGTACGGCTCTCGCCGCTGGGCTCCGGTGCAGTCTCATTGACGTTGGTGGATGCCACAGGGCGACGAGTCGCTGCGGTGGAATCGCTTTCGACGCGACCGGTCTCCACCGACCAGATCGGTGCCGGTCGCGGCGATCAAGAGCGGCTGCTGCACGTCGAGTGGGTAAGGTCGGCTGAATCTGCGGGGATGTCTCTGACCTCCTGCGCGGTGGTCGGTTTGGGCGAACCGGAGTGGCACGCTGCGCTGAAGACCACTGGTGTCCAAGTCGAGTCCCATGCGGACCTTGCTTCGTTGGCCACCGAGGTTGCCAAGCGGGGTTCAGCTCCTGGTGCGGTCATCGTCCCGTGCCCGCGACCCCGAGCGATGCAGGAGCTGCCGACCGCCGCGCGAAGGGCGACGCAACAGGCGATGGCGATGCTGCAGCAATGGCTTGCCGATGACCGGTTCGTCAGTACGCGCCTGATCCTGCTGACGCATCGGGCGGTCTCCGCAGTTGCTGGAGAAGACGTGCTCGACCTGGTACACGCGCCGCTGTGGGGCTTGGTCCGCAGCGCGCAAGCGGAGCACCCGGACCGATTCGCCTTGATCGATATGGACGACGAGCGAGCATCGCAGACGGCACTCGCCGAAGCGCTGACTGCGGGAGAAGCGCAGCTCGCGGTGCGGTCGGGAGTTGTGCTGGCGCCCCGCCTCGGCCAGGTGAAGGTGAGTGGAGGTGAAGCGTTCAGGTGGGATGAAGGCACCGTGCTGGTCACCGGCGGAACCGGCGGGCTCGGGGCCCTGCTCGCACGCCATCTGGTCAGCGCCCACGGTGTGCGGCACCTGTTGCTCGCAAGTCGCCGTGGTCTGGCGGCGCCCGGAGCGGATGAGCTGGTGGCCGAGCTGGAGCAGGCCGGCGCCGACGTCGCGGTCGTCGCGTGCGACTCGGCAGATCGGGACTCGCTTGCGCGGCTGGTGGCGTCGGTGCCTGCGGAAAACCCGTTGCGGGTGGTGGTGCACGCCGCCGGTGTGCTGGATGACGGTGTGCTGATGTCGATGTCGCCGGAGCGCTTGGACGCGGTGTTGCGGCCCAAAGTGGATGCCGCGTGGTACCTGCACGAGCTGACTCGGGAACTCGGTCTGTCGGCGTTCGTGTTGTTCTCCTCGGTCGCGGGCCTGTTCGGCGGTGCGGGGCAGAGCAATTACGCTGCCGGCAACGCTTTCCTGGATGCCTTGGCGCATTGCCGGCAGGCCCAGGGGCTGCCCGCGCTGTCGCTGGCCTCCGGGCTGTGGGCGAGTATCGATGGAATGGCGGGCGACCTCGCTGCGGCAGATGTGGAGCGGCTGTCGCGGGCAGGCATTGGCCCGCTTTCGGCACCGGGAGGGCTGGCCTTGTTCGACGCTGCCGTTGGCTCGGACGAACCGTTGCTGGCACCGGTGCGACTGGATGTCGAAGCACTGCGTGTGCAGGCCCGATCCGTGCAGACCCGGATTCCGGAAATGCTGCATGGCATGGCAATGGGGCCAAGCCGCCGCACTCCGTTCACTTCCAGGGTTGAGCCGTTGCACGAACGGCTGGCCGGATTGTCGGAGGGCGAACGTCGGCAGCAAGTGCTCCAGCGCGTCCGCGCCGATATCGCGGTGGTACTGGGGCACGGCAGGTCGAGCGATGTGGACATCGAGAAGCCTTTGGCCGAGCTGGGTTTCGACTCGCTGACGGCCATCGAACTCCGCAACCGTCTCGCTACCGCCACCGGACTGCGGCTTCCCGCGACGCTGGCCTTCGACCACGGCACTGCGGCGGCACTCGCCCAGCACGTGTGCGCGCAGCTAGGCACCGCGACCGCGCCGGCACCGAGGCGAACCGACGACAACGACGCCACGGAGCCCGTGAGGTCGCTCTTCCAACAGGCGTATGCGGCTGGCCGGATACTTGACGGGATGGATTTGGTGAAGGTCGCTGCCCAGTTGCGACCGGTGTTCGGTTCGCCTGGCGAGCTGGAATCCCTGCCGAAACCCGTCCAGCTTTCCCGTGGTCCCGAAGAGCTTGCCTTGGTGTGCATGCCGGCGCTGATCGGGATGCCGCCCGCACAGCAGTACGCGCGGATCGCCGCCGGGTTCCGCGATGTGCGGGACGTTTCGGTGATCCCGATGCCTGGATTCATTGCGGGAGAACCGCTGCCGTCCGCCATCGAGGTGGCGGTTCGGACGCAGGCGGAGGCGGTGCTGCAGGAATTCGCCGGGGGCTCGTTCGTACTGGTCGGGCATTCCTCCGGGGGCTGGCTGGCGCACGAGGTAGCCGGTGAGCTGGAGCGTCGCGGGGTCGTCCCGGCCGGGGTCGTACTGCTGGACACCTACATCCCCGGTGAGATCACGCCGAGGTTCTCCGTGGCGATGGCCCACCGGACGTATGAGAAGCTCGCGACTTTCACGGACATGCAGGATGTCGGTATCACCGCGATGGGCGGGTACTTCCGGATGTTCACCGAGTGGACTCCGACGCCGATCGGTGCTCCGACGCTGTTCGTGCGGACCGAAGATTGCGTCGCAGACCCTGAAGGGCGGCCGTGGACAGATGACTCCTGGCGGCCAGGGTGGACTCTCGCGGATGCCACGGTCCAGGTGCCGGGCGACCACTTCTCGATGATGGACGAGCACGCCGGGTCCACCGCACAGGCAGTCGCGAGTTGGCTTGACAAACTCAACCAGCGCACCGCTCGGCAACGCTGACGGGCGTCCTTTTAGGACCTTCTGGGCGGCACCGGCCACCCCGGCGGTGCCGCCTTCCGTGGTCCAGGCTCGCCGATCTTGACGGCGCACGATGCGCGGCACGCGCGCTGATCGTGATTCCGCTGCCGCTCGTGGCCATCGGCCTGGCGAATCATGTCCTTTCGGGCAACGTCAAACGAATTCGTCCGAGCCCGCATTCCGAGGTGAGGGGCACCCTTGGGTGGCTGAGCCGCTCAAGGGTGCCCCTCACCTCGAAATTCGTCCGATTTGGGCGGTGGACGCAACCCCGGTGGGCGTGGTGCGTCTTTCTTGTTGACAGAGCGGTGAGAAGCCGCTGACACACCTGAGAGGAAAAGGGGAGCATGATGCTCAAGCGCCACCGTTTGACGACCGCCATCACCGGCCTTCTGGGGGGAGTACTGCTGGTCAGCGGCTGCGGAACCGCCGCCGCACTTCAGTCCTCGCCGGCGCCCGGGCATGACGCGCGCAATGTTGGTATGGCCTCGGGCGGGGGCGGCGGGGACATCGGCACGTCGAACTGCTCGGAGGCCGATTTCCTCGCCACCGCGACACCGGTGAAAGGCGACCCCGGCAGTTTCATCGTGGCGTACGGGAACCGGTCGGACAAGACCTGCACGATCAACGGCGGCGTGCCGAACCTCAAGGGCGTGGACATGAGCAACTCGCCGATCGAGGACCTGCCGGTCGAGGACGTGCGGCTTCCCGACGCGCCCGAGGAATTCACCCTCCAGCCCGGTCAGAGCGCGTACGCCGGCATTGGCATGGTCCTGGCCGACAGCGGCGACCCGAACGCCCATGTCCTCACCGGGTTCCAGTCCTCGCTGCCGGACCTGTCCGAGGCCCAGCCGGTCAACGTTCTCGGCGACGGCAACGTGAAGTTCGCCGCGAAGTACCTGCGAGTCAGCTCGCTGGTGTCTACCGCAGACGAGCTGCGCTAAAACCCATGTGAGTCCCGCAGATTCGACCTCGCCGTGCGGCGCCTCCGGCGAAGCGTCCGTACGTTTGTCGTTGTGACCAGCGTTGTTCACGTCCGGGCGCAGCGCTGGTACATACTCAGGCGTCTCGGGCGCCTCCAACGGGGCCTGGCATCCGGGGCCGTCGAGTGCGGCGGCGCTGACGCGTTCTCTGTCGGGCGTTGTCACGCCGCCGGCCTCGAACCGGTCCCGCCCCGTCGGAGCCGGTGGTCCAGCGCGGTGTGGCGGCGGCCGGAGCCGACGGTGCGCACCGCCTGCCCGAGGGCCTTTTTCGAACCGACGAGGACCACGACCTTCTTGGCCCGGGTGACCGCCGTGTAGAGCAGGTTGCGCTGCAGCATCATCCAGGCGCTTGTGGTCAAGGGGATCACCACGCACGGGTATTCGCTTCCCTGCGAACGATGGATGGTCACCGCGTAGGCGTGGACCAGTTCGTCGAGTTCTGTGAAGTCGTAGTCGATGTCCTCGTCCTCGTCGGTTCGCACGGTCATGGTCTGTGCTTCGTTGTCGAGGGCGGACACGACGCCCTGCGTGCCGTTGAACACGCCGTTGGCGCCCTTGTCGTAGTTGTTGCGGATCTGCGTGACCTTGTCGCCGACGCGGAAGATCCGTCCGCCGAACCGCCGCTCTGGCAGGCCCTCCCTGGCCGGGGTGATCGCTTCCTGCAACAGCTGGTTCAGCGCGCCTGCACCTGCGGGGCCTCGATGCATCGGGGCGAGGACCTGCACGTCGGTGCGCGGGTTGAACCGGAACTTCCGCGGAATCCGGCGGGCGACGACGTCGACGGTGAGCTCGGCGGTCGGTTCGCTTTCCTCTACGTGGAACAGGAAGAAGTCGGTCAGCCCGTGTGTCAGCGGATAGTCCCCGGCGTTGATTCGGTGCGCGTTGGTCACCACCCCGGACTCGGCGGCCTGCCGGAACACCTCGTTGAGCCGCACGTGTGGAATCGGGGTGCCAGGGGCGAGCAGATCGCGCAGTACCTCACCGGCTCCGACCGACGGGAGCTGGTCGACGTCGCCGACCAGCAGCAGGTGCGCGCCGGGCGCGATCGCCTTGGCCAGTTTGTTGGCTAACAGCAGGTCGAGCATGGACGCCTCGTCGACCACGACGAGGTCGGCGTCCAGCGGGTTGTCCCGGTCGTAGGCGGCGTCCCCGCCCGGCTGGAGTTGGAGCAGGCGGTGCACGGTCGCCGCGTCGTGTCCGGTGAGCTCGGTCAGCCGCTTCGCCGCTCGTCCCGTCGGCGCGGCGAGGATCACCTTGGCCTTTTTCGCCTGAGCTAATGCGATGATCGACCGCACGGTGAAGCTCTTGCCGCAGCCTGGACCTCCGGTGAGCACGGCGACCTTCTCGGTCAGGGCCAGCTTGACGGCGCGCTCCTGCGCCTCGGCGAGTTCGGCACCGGTAGCGCGGCGCAACCAGTCGAGGGCCTTGTGCCAATCGACGTCGGCGAAGACGGGCATCCGGTCCGCGCTGGTGTTCAGCAGCCGGGACAGCTGGTTGGCCAGGGCGACTTCGGCGCGGTGGAAGGGCACGAGGTAGATCGCGACCGTCGGCACCTCGTCGTCATCGGTGGGGATCTCCTCGCGGACCACACCTTCCTCGGTGACGAGTTCGGCGAGGCATTCGATCACCAGCCCGGTGTCGACGGCGAGGATCTTCACCGCCTCGGCGATCAGCTCGTTCTCCGGCAGGTAGCAGTTGCCGTCGCCGGTGGACTCCGACAGCGTGAACTGAAGGCCCGCCTTTACCCGCTGCGGGGAGTCGTGCGGGATTCCCACCGCTTTGGCGATGGTGTCGGCGGTCTTGAAACCGATTCCCCACACGTCGCCTGCCAGCCGGTATGGCTCTTCCTTGACGGTCCGGATCGCGTCGTCGTGGTACTGCTTGTAGATCTTCACCGCCAGCGAGGTCGAGACGCCGACGCCTTGCAGGAAGATCATCACCTCCTTGATCGCCTTCTGCTCCTCCCACGCGTCGGCGATCAGCTTCGTCCGCTTCGGGCCGAGCTTGGGGACCTCGATCAGCCGCGCGGGTTCCTGCTCGATGACGTCGAGCGCGGCGACGCCGAAGTGGTCGACGATCTTCTCGGCGAGTTTGGGGCCGATGCCCTTGATCAGGCCAGACCCCAGGTAGCGGCGGATACCTTGCACGGTCGCAGGCAGCACGGTCGTGTAGTCGTCGACGTGGAACTGCCGCCCGTACTGGGGGTGCGACCCCCACCGGCCGCGCATGCGCAACGCCTCGCCGGGCTGCGCGCCCAGCAGCGCGCCGACGACCGTCACCAGGTCACCGCCCCGGCCGGTGTCGATCCGCGCGACGGTGTAGCCGCTCTCCTCGTTGGCGAACGTGATCCGCTCCAGCGTGCCCTCCAGCACCGCAGTCCACGTGGCCGACTCCCGTCCTTTTTCCACCGACAACACGTATCACGAACGGCTGTCAAGCAAACCGGCGGTCACCACATGCAGCGGCATCTCCCGAACGCCTCGGGCTCCGGCGTCAGCGGGTGGGCGTTCGCGATGCCTTGGTGCGGCCGGTGGGAGTTGTAGATTTTTTCGTCCTCGCGCAGGGCCTGGAGTAGGTGCCGCTGGCTCCAGATCAGGGGAAAGCGCCGGGATAAACCGGCTTGACGGAGGAGATGGAAGAGCTCTACGTCGAATGGCCAGCGACCCACGACGACCCCGAGTCATGCGTCGACGACCTGCGAGGCCGTGGCGAAGCGTTGACAGGGGGCACGTGGGGGCGTGCGATCAGGTCGCGGCGCCGGCTCAGCGCCGTGTCCGGACGCACCAGCAGCCGCGACGGACTGGTTCCGCTCCTCGAGCGCGGTGTCCTCGATCGTCTTTTTCGAGCTCGATGCCGGCCGCGTTCGCGAGGTGGCCAGTCCAGTCGGTCGGCAGTCGTGGTCGCAGTCTGCCTTTTGAACATCTGGTCAATTCAGCTTTGAATGATCGTTCGGCGAGTATTGTCCTGCCCGCCAATTGTTTGCTCGCCGTGCGCCCTGGGACAGGAGCGCGGCGTTCGGGGACGGCGTGCTGGCGAAGGTGTCGATTGGCTCGGACGGCCGGACCAGGATCGCCGACGTCGTGATCGCCACGAGCGTCGGCGATGCCCGGTACTATCTGGAGCACCAGCGAGTGGACAACGACTTCCACGGGCGCGGTGCGCTCCTGATCATGAATCAAGAACTGAGACCGTCAGGGTGAACGTGCCGTCGTGGGGCACTGTGAGGATGTGCATCACACGGCCGGGGTAGGTGATCGAGGAGGCCCTGATCGCGGGCTGCCGCGGCTGTGCCCAGTCGAATCGCAGCACCACCTGGCCGCGGGTGAGCGTCAGCCCCTGCGCGTCGAGTGCGACTTTGTCGGAGTCCCTCACCACCAACGGGATCTGCTCGGTTGCCGGTGCGTTCGCCTGCACCGACCTGGTGATCCGGTCGGGCCGCACGGTCACATCGGTGACGACCGAGCCATTCGCGGTGCGGTAGCGGAACCGGTATGGCTCGCCGCCCAGGAACTCCGCCTGCTGCGGTCCGTTCGCGTCCGGCACCTGGCCCGGGAAGACCGTCGCCCAGCAGGCGTGGTCGTTGTTGTTCATCGACTGGACGACCGTGCCCGCGACCGGGTGCCACAGGAACGTCAGACCGGTGCGGCCCAGCGAGGTCGCGCGCCTCGTGCCGAAGTAGCCGCCGAGGTAGAACTGCGGCCTGCGTAGGAACAGGAAGTCTTGCCCCTGGTCGCTGCGGATCTCGGTGAAGTGCGCCTGTTGGTATGGAAGTTTCGCGATCGCGGCCGTGCGCTGGGCGCGGGTCGGATAGCGCTCGCCGTAGATCGCGTGGGTGAGGATGCGCGGTGAGGTGTCCTGTTTGACGAGTGCGGGCACCGGTGCCGGGTCCTCGGCCCAGGCCGCTCGTGCGGCGGCGAGGTCTTCGCGGCTGGACAGGAACGCGCCCAAGTTCGGCACCACTGGCACGAACTGGTTGTTCAGCGCGGTACGTTCCGGGTCCGGTCGCACGTCGGCGTAGAACCGCGCCGAGGTGCGGGAGTTGGGGGCGACGTTGGCGAACCAGCCGGAGCCGTCGGGTTCGCGCAGCAGGTTGTAGCTGAGCCAGTCGGTGTACTTCCGCGCCATCGTGACGAGGTTGGCGTTGTTGGACTGGCGCCACGCGTCGGCCATCTCCGGCAGCATCACCTCGAAGTTGTAGTTGGTGTCCGCGCCGGTCAACTCGTAGAAGTAGCCCGAAGGACTCTGCCCGTTCGCGGCAAGGCGCGCGAACGCCTCGGTCAACTGCTGCCGCAGCGCGGGGTCGGGGTCCTGGTTCAGCGCGAGCGAGGAGCCGGCGAGCCCGGCGGTAACCTGGTTCGCGTAGTGGATTGTGGGCTGCCAGGCGCTACCGTTGCCCGGGTTGAGGAGCCACGTCATCGCTTTGCGCAGCGCCGAGGTGATCTGCGACTGGCGTTGCGGCAGGATGTTCGCCGCGCGCAGCAGGGCGTTGGTCTTGCTCAGGTACCCCAACCCGAAGCCGGTGGCGGCGAGCCCGTGCTCGGTCGGCGAATACTCCGGCCACGAGCCGTCATCGTGCTGCAACCCTAGGTAGTGTCCGAGCCCGGCGTCGAGCGCGGCGAGCAGAGTCGCGTCGCCCCGGTACGGGTTCCACGTGCGGGATTGCGTGGCGAACCAGGCGAGCGTGTAGACGTGCTCCTGGACGCGGGCGTTGTAGGACACCGCCGGGCTGCGCCACCAGCCTCCGGCGAAGAAGCCGCTCGAGTCCATGTCGGCGACCATCGGCGAGACCGCGGTGAGGTACGACGCGAATCGCTGCTCCTCGGGTGCGAACAGGCGCCGGTTCGGTGTGGTGGGCGGCGGGGCGGGCAGTGCGAGTGCGCGGGTCGGCAGTGCGGCGAGCAGTCCGAGAGCGGCGGCGCCGGTCATCAGGCTGCGACGGCTGAACGTAGTCACGGGCCTACCTCCTTGTGGCCGATCAACCCTCACCCGCTGCGTAGCCGCACGTCAAGATGATAATTCGAATTATTATGGGCTTGACGACGCGTAGGCCGACGACGCAGAATTCCTGCCAATTCGTATTGGCAAGCGGGGGTGCTCGTGGCCCGACGGCTCACCCAGCAGGACATCGCCCGGATGGCAGGAGTCAGCCAGGCCACGGTGTCGCTGGTGCTCAACAACCGGAAGGACGGCAACGTCCGGATCGCGGCGGAGACCCGTGCGCAGGTACTGGAGGTGATTCGGAAGACCGGCTACGTCGCGAACCCGATCGCCCGCAGGATGCGCGATCGGCACAACCGCATCCTCGGCGTGTTCACCTACGAGGCGGTGTTCCCGAGCACCCACGCGAACTTCTACCAGTCGTTCCTCGAAGGCATCGAGGAACAGGCCGAGGAGGTCGGCTGTGACCTGTTGTTGTTCACCAGCGCCAAGGCCACCGGGGAGCGGCGGCGGATTTTCGGCGACGACAGCCGGGTGCGGCTCGCCGACGGCAGTCTGCTGCTCGGTCGCACGGTCGACCGCGACGACCTGACCCAGCTGCTCGCCGAAAGCATCCCGTACGTCTCCATCGGACGACGCGACGACGCGGGCGGTCCGGTGCCGCACGTCGGGGCCGACTACCGCACCGCGGTGCGAGACCTGGTGGACCGCGCGGTCGCGCTCGGCCACCGCGGGTTCGCGTACGTGGGGTCTGGTGGGGGCGCGGAGTCGTCCGCGGATCGGCTGCGAGGCTTCCGCGAAGCCGTTGCCGCACATGGCGTCCAAGGGATGCATGTGGAGACCCCACAGCTCGATCAGCTGCGCGAAGCGGGCGTCACCGCTGTGCTCACCGAAGAGGTGTCGGACGGGGCCGCGCTCGTGCTCGCCGGGCGCGAACGCGGGCTCTCCGTGCCGGGCGACCTCGCCGTGCTCTCGCTCGGTGCCGCTACCCGGTCGGCACCGGACGACGACGTGGCGCTCACCGGTTTCCGCATCCCCAGGCGCGAGATGGGGCGCCGGGCGGTGCAGGCGCTGACCGAGGTGCTCGAAAACGGCACCACACCGCAAGAACTGCTCCCGTGCGAGTTCGTCGAGGGCTCGACGCTGGGCGCACCACGCCTTTGACCAGGAGGAACTGTTGCTCGACCACACCACGGACGTTGTCGTCGTTGGCGGCGGACTCGGCGGTGTCGCCGCCGCACTCGCGTTGCTGCGCGCGGGCCGCCGGGTCGTGCTCACCGAGGAGTACGACTGGCTCGGCGGCCAGCTGACCAGCCAGGCCGTGCCGCCCGACGAGCACAGCTGGGTGGAGCGCTTCGGCGTCACCGCGAGCTACCGGGCGTTACGCGACGGCATCCGCGACTACTACCGCCGCCACTACCCGCTGACCCCGCGCGCACGGGCGTGGCGGGAGCTCAACCCCGGTGCGGGCAACGTGAGCAGGCTCTGCCACGAGCCCCGCGTCGCCGTCGCGGTGATCGACGAGATGCTGGCGCCGTTCCGCGGCAGTGGCAGGCTGACCGTGCTGCAGCCGTACCGGCCGGTGGCCGCGCACAACGACGGCGACCGGATCGTGTCGGTGACCGTTGCGCACCGCGACACCGGTGAACAGATCGAGCTCTCCGCGCCGTACATCCTGGACGCGACGGAGACGGGTGAACTGCTTCCGTTGTCCAGCACGGAGTACGTCACCGGCTTCGAGTCCACTCTGGACACCGGCGAGCCGAGTGCGCCCGACGTCGCGCAGCCGGCGAACATGCAGGCGGTGTCGGTGTGCTTCGTGGTCGACCACGTCGACGGCGACCACACCATCGACAAACCGGCGCGGTACGACTTCTGGCGCGCGTACCAGCCGGACTTCTGGGGCGACCGGATGCTGTCGTTCCGCTCCCCCAACCCGCGCACGCTCGCGATCTCCGAACGTACGTTCACCCCGAACCCGGACGACGACCCGCTCGGCGTCGTGTCGGACCAGCGGCTCAGTGCCGGTGACAGCAATCTGTGGACGTTCCGGCGCATCGCCGCGCGTCGCAACTTCGTCGAGGGTGCCTACGACAGCGACATCTGCCTGGTGAACTGGCCGATCATCGACTACTTCGAGTCGCCGGTGATCGACGTGCCGGACGCCGACGCGCACATCGCCGCGGCGCGGGAACTCTCACGTTCGGTGCTCTACTGGCTACAGACCGAGGCGCCGCGCCCAGACGGCGGCACCGGCTTCCCCGGCCTCCGCCTGCGCGGCGACGTCACCGGCAGCGCGGACGGTCTCGCGCAGGCGCCGTACATCCGCGAGTCCAGGCGCATCAGGGCCGAGCACACGATCGTCGAACAGGACCTCTCGCTCGCCGTGCGCGGCGACAAGGGTGCGGTGCAGCACGCCGACGCCGTGGGTGTCGGCATGTACCGTATCGACCTGCACCCCTCCACCGGTGGCGACAACTACATCGACGTCGCGAGCTGCCCGTTCGAGATCCCGCTCGGCGCGCTGATCCCGCAACGGGTGGAGAACCTGCTACCCGCGGGCAAGAACATCGGCACCACCCACATCACCAACGGTTCCCACCGGCTGCACCCAGTCGAGTGGAACGTCGGCGAGGTCGCGGGCGCGCTCGCTGCCTTCTGCCTGGCGCACCGAGTCACCCCTCGCGCGGTGCGCAATACCCCTGGCCTGCTCGCGGACTTCCAGCAGTGTCTGGAACGCGACGGGGTCGAGCTCCGCTGGCCGGACGTGTCCGGCTACTGACGCAGGGAGACGAAAATGACAAAGCTGTCACGACGACTCACGGCACTCATCGTCGCAGGGCTGTTCGCCCTCACCGGCTGCGGTGGTGGATCAACCGCACAGTCCGGACCGAAGTCGCTGCGCATGACCGTGTGGACTGCCAACGCGGCGCATCTCAAGCTGCTCAACGACATCGCCGCCGAGTACAAGGCCTCGCACCCGGACATCGCCGAGATCAAGTTCGACTCGGTGCCCGCCGACGGCTACACCACCACGCTCACCACCCAGATCGCCGGCGGTAACGCGCCGGACCTGGCCTGGATCCTGGAGGAGTCGGCACCGGACTTCGTGGCGTCCGGTGCGCTCGCCCCGGTGCGCGGCAAGATCGAGAAGGCCGACGAGCTCGTGCCGTCCGCGACGAAGCTGTGGGAGAAGGACGGCGAACTGTACGCCTACCCGTTCTCCACCTCGCCGTTCGGCTTGTTCGTCAACACCGACCTGGTGAAGGGCGCCTCGGCGGACTGGACCTGGGACCAGGCGATCGCGGCTGCCTCTGCGTCGGCGGCCGCCTCCGGCAAGGGCGGCCTGGTACTGCCGGACTTCAAGTACCAGAACTGGGCAGTGCTGTCCTCTATCTGGCGCGGCTGGGGAGCTGATGCGTGGAGCGCGGACGGTCGCTCGTGCGGGTTCTCCAGCAGCGAGATGAACGACGCGATGTCCTTCTTGCACAAGGCCATCTTCACCGACAAGGCGATTCCGGGCCCCGGCACGACGGTGGACTTCTTCGCCGGCGACGCGGCGATGGCGATCGGCCAGATCTCCCGGTCCAGTGCGTTGAAGGACGCGAAGTTCGGCTGGACGCTGCTGCCGCTGCCGGCCGGTCCGAAGGGTGACTACGCGGTGATCGGGCAGGCCGGGATCGGTGTGCTGAAGCAGTCGCACAACGTCGACGCCGCGACGGACTTCCTCGCCTTCCTCACCAACCAGACCAACTCCGCCAAGCTCGCGCAGTTCTTCCCCCCGGCGCGGTCGTCGCTGCTCAACGCGGAGACGCTCGCCAAGAGCAACCCGTTGATCAAGGCCGAGCAACTGCAGTCCGTCGTCGTCGACGGCATCAACAAGGGCGTCGTGAAGCCGAGCCACAAGGGTCAGGAGGAGCTGAACCAGACGATCCGCGCCGCGCTCGACCCGTTGTGGAAGCCGGACGCGAACGTGCAGAACGTGCTGAACGACGTGTGCACCAAGATCAAACCGCTGCTGGAGAACAAGTGACGGCGGTCGCACACTCCACGCGGGCCGTAGCCCGCAAGGGGACGTCGTACTGGACGCAGCGCAGGCGCGACAATCTGGTTGGTTACCTGTTCGTCGCGCCCGCGCTGCTCGGCAGCATCGCGTTCGTGCTGGTGCCGCTGGCCTTGGTCGGCTGGTACAGCCTCAACGAGTGGAACGTGCTCGCCGGCACGTTCGAGTTCGTCGGCGCGCAGAACTACCAACAGCTGCTCGCCGACGAGAAGCTGCGCGACTCGCTGGTGGCGACCACTTGGTTCGCCGCCGGCCTGGTCGTGCTCAACCTGTCACTAGCGCTGCTGCTGGCCGTGCTGCTCAACCAGAAGCTGAGCGGCACCACGGTCTTCCGCACGTTGTTCTTCTCTCCCGTCCTCGTGTCGCTGGTGGCGTGGACGCTGGTGTGGCAGCTGATACTGCAGCCGGAGGGCAGCGTCAACGGACTGCTCGGGTTCTTCGGTGCCGACGGGCCGAACTGGCTGCGCGGTGAGTCGACCGCGATGGTCTCGGTGATCGTCGTGCAGGTGCTCAAGAACGTCGGCCTGAACATGGTGCTGTTCCTCGCGGCGCTGCAAGGCGTGCCGCAGCCGTTGTACGAGGCGGCGAAGATCGACGGGGCGGGTGCCTGGACCCGGTTCCGCCGCATCACCTTGCCGTTGATCAGCCCGACGATCCTGCTCACGTCGATCATCACCATCGTCGGCTCGCTGCAGGTGTTCGCGCAGATCGCGGTGCTCACGCAGGGCGGTCCGGGCACGTCCACGACCGTACTGATCTACTACCTGTACCAGCAGGCGTTCCAGTTCCACCACTTCGGCTACGGCGCGACGATCTCGGTACTGCTGTTCGTCATCGTCGCCGCACTCACCCTGCTGCAGTGGCAGATGCGCCGGAAGTGGGTGCTGCATGAGGCTTAGGGTCAAGATCACGCTATACGGGCTGCTGTGCCTGCTGTGCGTGCCTTTCGTGTTCCCAACCTGGTGGATGATCACCTCGTCGATGAAGCCCATCAGCGAGATCTTCTCCACCTCGCCGCTGCCGTCGGAGTGGACGTTCTCCACCTACCGGCAGGTGTTCGAGATGCAGCCGTTCGCGCAGCAGTACTGGAACAGCCTCTACATCGCGGTGATCGTCACGACAGGCACAATGGCGGTGGCGGCGATGGCCGGATACGCGTTCGCGCGTATCCGGTTCCCGGGCCAGAACGTGCTGTTCGTGGTCGTCCTGATCGGCCTGCTCATCCCGAGCGAGGTCACCATCGTGCCGCTGTTCAAGATGTTCCAGTCGCTCGGCCTGACCAACACGCACTGGCCGCTAATCATCGTGCCGATCTTCGGGGCGCCCTGTGTGCTGGCGATCTTCATCATGCGCCAGTTCTTCATCGCCCTGCCGTCGGAGCTGGAGGAGGCCGCGCGGATGGACGGCCTCGGACGAGCGGGCATCTTCTACCGGGTGGCCCTGCCGCTGTCCCGGCCCGCGCTGGGCGCCGTCGCGATCTTCACGTTCCTGCACTCGTGGAACCTCTACCTGGAGCCGATCGTCTATCTGTCCACACCGGACATGTACACGTTGCCGCAAGCGCTCACGCAGTTCGTCGACAACTACGGCGGCCCGATGTGGAACGTGCAGCTCGCCGCCGCGACCATGACCGCAGTGCCGATTCTCGTCGTGTTCGTGCTGGCGCAGCGGCAGTTCATCGAGGGACTCGCGCACACCGGGGTTAAGGGGTGAGTCCCGCGATCGACCCGGAGATCGCCGCGCTGGTAGACCTCGCCAGACCACCGGTGACGCCAGCGGGAATCGACGCGGTCCGGGCGGGAGGACGCGTCGTCACCGATGCCGAGCTGACGCGCGGTGGCACCGTGACGTTCGCCGATGCCGATGCCGATGGCGTGCCCGTGCTTGTGCTGCGCCCAGCGGGTGTGCCACGTCTTCCGGTGCTGCACCTGCACGGCGGCGGGATGGTCGCGGGCACCCGGCGCACCGACCTGCACGTGCTGGCCGAGTGGGTGTCGGAGCTGGGTGTCGTGCTGGTGTCGCCGGAGTACCGGCTCGCACCCGAGCACCCGCACCCGGCGCCGTCGCAGGACTGCTTCCGGGTGCTGGAGTGGATGTCCCGCAACGGCTTCGGCCCGCCTGTCGTTGCGGGTACATCGGCGGGCGGCGGGCTGGCGGCTGCGGTGACGCTGATGGCCCGCGACCTCGGCGGTCCGCCGATCCGCGGCCAGCTGCTGATGTGCCCGATGCTCGACGACCGGTGCGACACCCCGTCCAGCCACGAGTACCTCGACGGGAACACGTGGGTGCGCGCGTCGACGATCACCGGCTGGGAAGCCCTGCTCGGCGATGCGCGGGGCGGTCCCGACGTCTCACCGTACGCCGCACCGGCACGTGCCACCGACCTCGCCAGGTTGCCACCTACCTACGTCGACATCGGCTCGGCCGACCTGTTCCGCGACGAGGCCATCGACTACGCCCTGCGGCTGTGGCGCGCTGGCGGAGACGCAGAACTGCACGTCTGGCCCGGCGGGTGCCACGGATTCGACCAGCTCGTGCCCGACGCGGCGCTGTCGCGGCGGGCACGAGCCGCCCGCATCGACTGGCTGCGCCGCGTGCTGGAGACTCACAGCTAAACGTTTCGGCATGGCTCGCGGGCGCGCATTCGGAGATGAGGTAGCGGTCGCTGCGGCGTTGCCCGCCGTTACTGGCCTGCGGAGACGACGTACTCGCACTTGAACCTGTTGGCGAAGGCGTAGGGCCTCGTGGTGCGTCTGACCGGGTTCGCTGGTTGTGGGCTGGGGTTTAGTCGGGCCGTCAGGCTGTACGCGTCGCATCCCTCAGCGGGAGTTGTCGGTGCGGGGCCGGGTGATCAGGTCGCGAAGCTCCCCGGATACCGGTGGGGGTCGCCGGGTCCACTTCGGCCTGACCAGGCGTCGATGCCAGGCGAGCGAGGTGCGTGTCGAGACAATCCGGTGGCCGTGGAGTCGCTGGGGGTAGGAGCCGGGGGAGCGCGGCCGGCAGCGCCCGATCCGGCCAGGCCGGCTTCGCCGTAATAGCGGGAGCGCATTCAATCGTCCCCGATCTGTGCCTCTGGATCACGCTGGGGGCGCATCGTGCTGTGATCAGGGGATTGGGGCTGGAGACTTTCGACCCGCACCGCTGGCACCTGGCCTTCGACGTGCTGTGGCGCCTCGGCGGTGACGAGCCGTACCTGTCGGTCATCGGTTGCGGGCTGAAATGGCCTGCTCACATCCAAGATGTCAGCTTGCACCTTGAGGCAACGTTCAGCGGTCGCGCATGCCCTAGCACCTCGGACAATCTGGTCACGACTGATGTCGCTGCTTAGGTTTACCAGCAGTGCGTCGAATCTCACCTTTTCCGGCGTCACCTCTGTCTCTTTGCGATTGGAGTGCCATCATGAGGATGCGAAAGCTGGCTGCGGCCACCCTTCTCACGCTGGGGTTTGCCGGTGGGCTCGCCGCCACCCAGGGTGTGGCGTCCGCCGCCACGTTCGTCCCGGGCGGGGTCTACACGTCGAGTTCGTCCTGCGCCTATGCGGGCAACGTGGGCATGAGGCAGCACCGCTGGGTCGGCTGGTATTGCTTGAAAGAACCTGTACAACCACGGCCGGTACCAACTGTGGGTGCAGCCGCGGTACTGATCCGGTGTGGTGGTGCGGGGGTGCGTCCGTTGTGGACGCACCCCCGTTTCGCTGTGCCGAGGAAGAACGTGCTGTTGTGGACTATGTAGTTGCAGCCGAGTTGGTCCGAGGAGTTGCCTAGACCACGCGGGTGCTGCCGGGTCGCGGAGCGCAGCAGCAGCGCGGCCAAGTTCACCAGCGGCAAGCACGAACCGGCGGACGCTGATCCGCACTACCCGGCCCTGATGACGGGCCTCGCCGGCGACGATGGTCCGGCCGTCGTCGGAGGTGATCAGGCAGGGCGGTCTGCCCGTGCACGTCGAATAGCGCTCGGGCCTCACCGTAGAACGGCTCGAGGTCCTCGTAGGACAATGGCCACGCCTTCGACCGGCCGCCCATGTGCTCGACCTCGGTGAAGTCGCTCGCGCGGAAACGAGGTATGGACGCACCGTAGAAGCGGGTGTTGCCCGCCGACCCAGTAGCACTTACCAGGAGAAAACGGGGCGCCGGTGCGCCCCCGGGGGGCGCGCAGTCCGTAGGCGGATGTCCCGCAGCCGCAGCCCTTCCCGGAACCGATCACCAGGACATCGGTGTCGATCTCATCTGCGTCGTCGAGATAGACCAGCGAGTCCGGGCTCAGCCCGGGGCGGAAGCCGCTCGCCGCGGAGCTTCTGGTACAGGGAACAGGTGCGGGTGCTGCTCCGGGGTGTGTTGAGCGTTGGCCATAAGGGGATCACGCGAGATCTACCGCAACGGCAACCTCGGCGGCGTGAGCCAATGGATCGAATCGGTCAACCAGACCCTGAAAGGGCAACTCGGTCTGGAAGGGCACGGCGGTCGTACCCCGCCGGGGTGTTTACCCGCATTGCGCAACGCCTGCTGGTCCTGGCCGCCGCCATCTGGCACAACTGGACCACCGGCTGATCAGCAAACGATCATTCATCCCTTACGGCCATTAACATCAAATTCACAGAATCAATCATCTAGTGGCCTGACAATCACCACAAAAGACATCAACATCACAACATGTCGTTGTTGTATTAAGAACCGGCCGTGCCCGGTTCTCCCCCTGTGCGACCATAGTTTGCCGGAACCTGCCCGCTCCTGCTGCTCTCCCAAGAATGACACGAGATGACCGGTTGGAGGGACTACCGGGCAATGCCCGTGGGGTTTTCGGGCAGCCGTGAGGCGGTTGTTGATCTGTTTCGGGTTAGGATGCTGTGTTTGAGTGTGTCGAGAAATGCGTCTGTCGTCACGCACTTTGGGGCAATGGCCGTCGGTTTTCGGGCAGTCGTGGCCCTTGTTCGTGTTCGCGCCTCTTGTTGCGCCGTCATGCTGGAATTATTGCCTCGGTCGGACAGCGGGGTGGGCAGATGACCAGCTTGGATGGGAAGAATGACCGGATCAACGCGGTTTTCACCTCGTTGCAGGTCTGTTGGCTGCGTAAACATCTGGAAGGTTGCTTGTCCAACGTGGAACGGGTTCTCGATGGCGCGGTGGATGATCGGGTCATCACGAGGCTGTTCGCTGGCAGTCCCGGCGAGCGCAGTTACGCATCCGAGATCTGCCTGACGCGGGCATCGGTCAAGACTGTCTTCGGCGATCTGCGGTACCGCGGTGGGGTCGTCGTGTTTCACGGCCACGGCACAGGGCTGTTCCACGCCAGCAAGGTGACGTTGGGTGACGAGTGATACGCGCGATGCTGCCTGGTTGGCAAGCGGCGGTGTGTTCTTGCTGTGCGGTGTCCGGGAGCCATTACATGAATGATACGTGTGTTAACAATCTTTCATTGTTTGCGTGGTCTTGGTTAATTGGGGGAGTCCGGTGCGGTCAAGGAAAGGGAAGCACAGTTGGTAGCTGTTGCTGATGCTTTCCAAGCCGGTCTCCGTGGAGGTGTCGGGCTGGTCGATGGCGTTGGGGCAGAAGTTGGCCGGTTGGGTTGCTTTGACGTTGTCCGAGGCGGGTTCGACCGGGCTGGGCTCGGGTGCGTATGCGGGAAGTCGTGCCGCGACAGCCCAATGCCGTCTGGTGGTCATCCAGGCTTTGATGGCCTTGGGCTGATGGGTGGACAGCCCGCCCCAAATCGGCGTGACCGGATCTCCGTCGAGTTGGTCGTGCTGGTCGGGGACGGACTTGATCAGCGATTCGGTGTTGTCGCTACTGTGTTTGGGTTGGAGCAACTGCGTGGCCTGGGTGCCGTTTGGCCGGTAAGCCGGTGCAGCCGACATCGCGATGAGAGTCGGGGAGAGTTGGTGCAGCAGCACCGGGGTCCGGCCATGCGACGCGCAGGTAGTCGTCATTGCTGGGAGACGCTCGAGGCCACGGCCACATCAACCTGCCGCTCGCCGGGATCGAGCATTTCCGCGGCCCGCGACCGGTGTTCCCGCAGAGCCTGGAGATCTCGCTCAGAAGCTCCGGTTCTGTTCTCACGGGCCTGCTTGCTCGGCGACTGTGAGGACTTCTGCACCCGGCAATTGTTGGGCCCACAGCAAAAATCATGCTCAAGGGCTCGCCCTGTAACCGGGGGACGATTGTTTGTGGGTGGTGTGTTGTGGTGCGGGTGCCGGGTGGTTGTCCTCGCCCGGTCGCTGGGTTGTGGTGTGTCGGCGCCCTGGTGGGTCGCGGTGCGGGCATCTAGTGGGGCGGACGGCCTGATTTCGGTTGCTGTTGGTGGTGTTCTGGGTTCTGGCGGTGCTGGGATC
>NZ_GL877879.1:693947-757091 GCF_000194155.1 Saccharopolyspora spinosa NRRL 18395 | reverse complement strand
CCTCATCCAACGCTTCTGATCATTCGAAGCCGTCTGATGTGGACTCTGTTTTCCTGGTCGGGCCGGTGGATTCGGCTGCGGTGCCGGTGCTCTCCGGCAAAGACCCCGTGGAGTCCGCTGTTGTGGACGGCACGGACGTCAAGGGGGGTAAGGGGGGTGCCGACGGCAGCGTGCCGGGCGGGAAGCCGACTCGTGATGTCCCGGTCGTGCCAGGTGGATCGCTGGTCTGCTGATCTTGAAGATGAGGGGGATCCATTCTCGTGGGAGGGGGCCGACGGTGTTGGTGAGCGGGATGTTGCCGGCGATCTGGATTTGTTGCCGACGGATTGGGAGAGGTTTGCCGAGTTAGCACAAGCCGGGCACGATTTCTCTCCCGTCGCACACGATCTGCACGACACGCTGGACCGTACGCACAAGGACCTCCCCAGCGACGCCCGTTCCACCGACGACGTCGGACTGACCGCACCGCCGCCGTTTCCGCACGCCGAAGGACCGGCACGGGCGGAGATCTGGATGCAGCCGGGCAGCGACGGGGTGAAACCGGTACCAGACACGATCCAGGACCGACGCCCGAAACGAGACGGCGCACGACGGCGCCTGGCCTGGCCCGGTAGTAGGCGGGCCGACGACACCGCCCCGCTAGCGCGAAGCATCGCCCGGCGAAAAAGGCCGCCGCTGCCGCCGCGATTGCGGAGTTGGAGGCGTTGGAGGAGCAGGGGCGGTTGTCTTCGGAGCAGCAGGCCGAGCTCAATTTGCGGCGGGAAATAAAAATGAACGAAACTGAGGTACATCGCCTGGTAAACCAGGTATCGCTAGGGAACAATGCCGCTAAGGAAGTCAAGGCGCTGGAGGCGTTGCCGCGGAGTGTTGAGATTGAGGCCAAGCTGCCTACGTTGCGGAGCAAGGTGGCTAGGTTGGCCGCGTTTGCGGAGCCGTTGAAGGAAACGAAACAAAGGCTTGCGGAAAGCAGGAAGAAGCTCAAGCTGATGCAGGAGGCTGGATCGGGGCGGATTGCGGGTTTGGAGGCAAGTGGGCAGCAGGATGAGCAGAGCGCAATGGTTCCGAGCGGGGTATCGCGGGGGGAGTTGACTGAGGAGCAGGAGGCGGAGCTGGCGGAGCTCCAGCCGGAGGTGGCGCAGCGGAAGCAGCAAAACAGGGAAACGAAGGCGAAGTATTACCGGGGGTTAAAGGCTGCTGCCGGTCGTGTTGTGGTGTTGGAGGAGTTGGCGGGTTGACTGAGGAGCAGGAGGCGGAGCTGGCGGCGCTCCAGCCAAAGGCGGCGCAGCGGAAGCAGTGGAAACAGCACAAGAAGGAAGGTGATGCGAAGTATCGCCAGGCGAGGAAGGCTGCTGCCGATCGGGTTGTGGTGTTGGGCCGCAGCTGGGATTGACCCCGGCATTCCGGGCAATGGTGAGAGTGAGGTGCTCACCCCGGCCGATCAGGCAGCACAAGAGGCGGCGCAGCAGAGACAGAAAAAGAAGGAAGAGAACGCGAAGTTTCTCCAGGCGAGAAAGGCCAAAGTCGCTCGGTTTGCGGAGTTGGAGAAGCTGAAGGGGCAGGGGCAGCTGACTGAGGCGCAGGAGACGGAACTGGCGGCACTCCAGCCGAAGGTGGCGCATTGGAAACAGCTAGAGAAGGCAAGAAACGCGAAGGATCACCAGGCGAGAAAGGCTGCTGCCGCCCGTGTTGCGGTGTTGGAGGCGTTGAAGGAGCAGGGGCCGTTGACTGGGGAGCAGACGGTGGAGTTGGCGGAGCTCCAACCGAAGGTGGCGCATTGGCAGAAACGGAAGGAAGGGTGGGGCTGTCAAGTTTTCGGTGTAACTGTTGATTTCGGTTCTATCGGCGTCCGGCGGACAGGCGTCCGTCGAAGGTGATCTCGAAGGCGTTGAGGGCCTTCTTCCAGCGGTTGGACCAGCGCTTGCGGCCCGTTCCGGTGGGATCAAGACTCATGATTGCGAGATAGACGCACTTCAAGGCAGCCTGCTCGCTGGGGAAGTGGCCGCGAGCGTTCACCGCGCGGCGGATGCGCGCGTTGATGCTCTCGATGGCGTTGGTCGTGCAGATGATCGTGCGAATCTCCGGTGTCGAACTGCAAAAACGGCACGAACTCCGCCCACGCGTTGGTCCACAGCCGCACGATCGCCGGGTACCGGGCCTCCCACTTCTCGCTGAACTCGGCGAACCGGTCCAGCGCCGCTTGCTCCGAGGGCGCGGTGTAGACCGGCTTGAGGTCCTTGGCGATCGCGCTCCAGTCCCTGAGGGGGGCATAACGGAAACTGTGGCGCAGCAAGTGAACGATGCACGTCTGCACGATCGTCTGCGGCCACACCTGCGCGATGGCCTCGGGCAGGCCCTTCAGCCCGTCGCAGACCACGATGCAGCAGTCGACGGTGCCCCTGTTCTTGATCTCGGATAACACCCGCAGCCAGTACTTGGCGCCCTCCCCGGCGCCGTGCTCGCCGGCCCACAGTCCGTGGACGTCGCGGGTGCCGTCCACGGTCACGGCAAGCGCGACGTAGATCGGCCGGTTGGCGACCTGTCCCTCGCGGATCTTGACGTGAATGCAGTCGATGAAGATCACCGGATAGACCGGGTCCAACGGCCGGTTCTGCCACTCGGCCATCCCGTCCATCACCCGGTCGGTGATCGTGGAGATCGTCTGCTTGGACACCTCGGCCCCGTAGATCTCGACCAGGTGAGCCGAGATCTCGCCGTGTGTCAATCCCTTGGCGGACAACGAGATCACCAAATCGTCCACGCCGGTCAACCGGCGCTGCCGCTTCTTCACGATCGTCGGCTCGAAACTCCCGTCGCGATCCCGCGGCACGCTGATTTCCACCGGGCCGGCCTCGGTCAGCACCGTCTTGGCCCGTGTGCCGTTACGCGAGTTGCCGCCGCGGCCGACCGGGTCGTGTTTGCCATAGCCGAGATGATCATCTATCTCGCCGACTAGCGCGGCCTCGGTGACCAGCTTGGTCAGCCGACCCAGCAGGCCGCCCTCACCAGTCAGCCGCAGCCCTTCGGCACGGGCCCGATCGGCCAGCTGCTGGATCTGCTCATCCATCGCCGCCAGGTCTGCCGCGGCGGCCTCGCTGGCCTGTTCGGCCTTCACCTCAGTCACTGGTGCCTCCTACATGGATTGCGGATGACGAGCGCAGGGGTGCACAGGGTGGGGTGTCGCAGGATGTGGGGGAGGGAGTGGGTGGTGTCGAGGCGATTGCCGGAGGGTTTGATTTCGCCGAGTTCCTCCCCGACTACACCGACGGGGAGGGTTCCGTTCGGTCGTTTGGGGTTGAAGGCGATAACGGTCTGTCTTTCGGTGAGCCGTTTCCGGCGGCTGCGGTGTGGCCGGATGCGGGGGATGCGGGGGAGTCTGGTGTGTGGAGGGGCGCAGATCCGGTAGCGGGGGGTGAGTCGGTTGGGGATTGGTATCGGTTTCTGCCGGGGGTGAATCAGGCTAATTTTGGTTCCGGTGATGAGCGTTATCAGGTGAACTGCCAGGAGGCGGTGGTGGCGCTTCACAATTCTGTCGGGTTCGGTCGGCAGTTTGTGGCGGGTCCGGCTGGTGTTGATCGGGATCCGGCTGGGTTGGAGGCGGCGTTCGGGGCGAAGGCCCGGTGGGTGGGGGGTGTTGCTGGGGTTGAGCAGTATGCGCGGAGCGGGCCGGTGGGTGTGGGTGTGCCGGTGATTTACCAGCGAGCCGACGGTAGCGCGCATGTGATCGCTGCGGTGCATGCCGGAGACCGCTATGGGCATCAGGTGGTGGATCTGCTGGATCCGCATAAGGGGGAGGTCGCTGAGAAAGCTGATGTCTTGGCTGCGACCGGGATGTGGATGATTGGTGCCGGTGCCGGTGCCGGTGCCGGTGCCGGTGCCGGTGCCGGACCGGGAGATGGTGGTCTTGCCGCCCAGTGGGTCCGGGTTGCGCAGCCACGGCTGGGGATCCGGACTGCCCACCGAGGTGACGGGTCCGAAGCGTCAGCTCGGTGCGTGGCCGGTGACCGGGAAAACCGGCCCGAAAGGCACAAAGAGGACGCAGGCGGAAGGCCGATGAGAGTGTGCGGGCGGCGGCTGGCGAGAGTTCCGGGGCCCAGGTGGCAGCAGCAGCGGCTGGGATTGATCCAGGGAGTCCGGGCAACGGCGAGAGTGAGGTGCTCACTCCGACCGATCCAACAGGACGAGCGGGCGGCGGAGCGGAGACAGAAAAAGAACGAATTGAACGCGACGTATCGCTGGGCGAAAAGGGCCGAAGCCGATCGGGTTGCGGTGTTGGAAGAAGCTCAAGCTGATGCAGGAGGCTGGGTCGGGTCGGATTGCGGGCGTGGTGGCAAGTGGGCAGCAGGATGCAATGGTGCTAGGTGAGGTGGGGGAGTGGACTGGGGCTGGGCAGGGCGAACAGGACGCGGGGCCGGCTGACGTCGATCTCGATGGGTGGCATGATCGGACGTTGCGGGAGTTGGATGAGGGCAGGGCGGATGCGGTGGAGGGCACGGCGGATGCTGGCGTGATGCAGGGCGAGGATGCTGCTTACGAGGAGTTTGTCGCGACCGCGTTGACCGCGTTCCTGCGACAGGATGCTCGGGAGGGCGCGGCGGATGCTGTGGAGTCGGGCAATGAGGCAATGAGGGCTGGGTATCGGCACACAATCAGGCTGGAAAACCCACCACAGCGTGAATAATGCAGGTATCTCCAAGGATGCCCGCCAGCTTCGGCAGAGGCGGATCATCGCGAGTGTGATCATGGTTTCGGAGTTGGCGGTCAGGCGTTCGTCGTCTCGTGCGAGGCGGCGATGTCGGATCAGGCACCCAAAAGGTCGTTCGACCACCCACCTGCGCGGTAGGCCCTGGAACCCCTTGACATCGTCGCTGCGTTTGACGATTTCCAGTACCAGTCCGAGGTTTTCCTTCGCCCAGGCCGGCAGGCCGTTGATGATGGAGTTGGGGTGTCCGGCATCGGTCTGGACCAGCGCGATCGGGGGAACCGGGCGGCCAGGTGTTGCAGGATCTCCCGCCCTCCGACGTGGTCCTGTACTGACGCGGAGGTGACCATGACGGTCAGTAGCAGGCCGAGGGCGTCGGCCGAGGGTGTCCACGGTGAGGTGGCGTTTGCGGCCTGTCGTCTTCTTATCGAACCCGTGTGCTTCGCCGCGCTCGCTGCTTTCGATGGACTGGGCATCCAGCACCGCCGCCGTCAGGTCCGCCTGGTGCCCGGCCTGGATACGGACCTGATCGCGCAGCGCGTCGTGAACACGGTCGATGGTGCCCTCGCTGTTGCGCTACGTGCCCACCTGGTTACCCAACAGTCTCTTGGCTTGCCTCTAAAAAGTTACCCTGGTCAAACTGGCCGCTGTGTGATCACGGAACGCCTTGGGTGATCATTTTTCTTGCCAACAACTCAAGCGGCGCCGGCATGACCCCGTCCCGGTGCAGGGGCAGTGGCTGGCCAGTGTCTTGCGAGAGCACACGGCCTACTACGCCGTACCAGGCAACTCCGATGCGTATCGACCTTCCGCCATCAGGTGACCAGGCTCTGGCACAAGGCGCTCCGGCGCCGAAGCCGGACATCCCTGGTGGGTGTGTGAACCGCATTGTTGACCGCGAATGATCGCCACGAACACCAGGATGATCGCCTGCATCACGACAGTGATGAGGTTCTGCGGCTAGGTCAGTATGCTCGCCGCGAGGTCGCTGATCGAGTGGTACCAGTGGCCAGCCCGTGTCACTCCAGCGCGCGAAGGTTCGGCACGACGTCCACGACGGAGTCCGGTACCAGAGTGCCGCAGCCGTTGAACCGTCGCGGCCTGGATTACGTGTGGCTACCAAAACGCTGATCGGAGCCCCATCCATCGGTGCTGCAGGGCGGAAGGAGTGGTAGATGGCGAGCTTATTGTCTCGTCGGACGCAAACCGCTGGCGATGATGCGCTGATCCGGTCGCTGTTCGAGGAGCACGGTCGCGCCCTGCTCGCTTACTCGACGCGACTGACCGGCGATCGAGCGGCGGCCGAGGACGTCGTGCAGGAGACGCTGGTACGAGCGTGGCGAAATCCCAACGCCCTGGTGAACGGGAAGGGTTCCGTTCGCGGGTGGTTGCTGACCGTGGCGCGCAACATCGTCATCGACCGCAGCCGCGCGAAGGCCGCTCGTCCACCGGAGGTCGCGGCCACGCCGACAGCGCCGCCGGCAGTGCGTGACCACGCCGACTCCGTGGTCGACTCGATGGTCGTCACCGAGGCGCTGGATACGCTTTCGGAAGACCACCGCGACGTGCTGGTGCAGATCTACTTCCGAGGACTCAGCGTGGCTGAGGCAGCCGCTGAACTGGCAATACCGCCGGGAACCGTGAAATCACGATCCTACTACGCCTTGCGGGCACTTCGTGAAGCGTTGGGCGGCGCAGCGTTGGTCGCATGGAAAGAGGTGGCTCGATGAGCAGCCAGGATCACAAGGTCGACCTGGGCGCCTACGTGTTGGGCGTACTCGACGAACCGGAACACAGCGCGCTCGACGAGCACCTGACGTCCTGCGGACACTGCCGTGGGGAACTGGAGGACTTGGAGCAGATGCGGGCCGTGCTGGACGAGGTCCCGCCGGAGTTGTTCCTGGACGGACCTCCGGACGACGCAGACCTGCTGTTGCAGCGCACCTTGCGGCAGGTTCGTTCGGAGAAATCCAGGGCGTATGGCATCAGGCACGCCGTGGTAGGCGCGGCGGCGGCTCTCGTCGCGGCCGTCGCCCTCGGCGGCGGCGTGCTGATCGGCCGAGCGGGTGACAGCGCACCGCCGCTGGTCGTCGCGCAGCCGCCGATCGCGTCCATGCCGCCCGCCGGAACGAAGGCCGCCACGGCCGTCGACTCGGCCAGTGGGGCGAGGCTGACTGTGACGGTCACGCCTGCAGCTGGCTGGGTGCGGTTGAACGCCGCGGTCAACGGGATACCGGCGGGCGAACGGTGCCGCTTGGTCGTAGTGGGCAAGGACGGTAGCCGGGAGATCGCTGGTAGCTGGCTGGTGTCCGAGAAGGGCGCGAACGAAGGCAGCGCGCTGGATGGTTCGGCGCTGATGGCGCCGGACGATGTGGCGGCCGTCGAAGTGGAGAACTTCGAGGGCACCAGATTCGTCTCCACGGCGGTCTGACCAGGCGACATATTCCGACGTCAAGCCCCGTCCCGGAACATCCGGGGCGGGGCTTGCTCAGGCCGCGGCCCGGGAGTGCGATGATGGCTCGGTGTCCACAAGCCAAAGACAGTCTGGGCGCCGGGCGTGGCGGCTGGCCGCAGTTCTGCTGCCGGTCGGGCTCGTCGCGGCGTTGGGTGTCGGGTACGTCGACGGGCACGGTGTTCATGGCGCTCCGGGGCCGGTGACCGGCGATTTCGTCGACATCGCAGATGTTCCCCCGATGGGTCCGCAAAACCGGTTCGGCCCGGACGCCTCGACCGGCGTGATGACGGTTGACTGCGGTCGTAACGAAAACGCCCACCGCAACGCGGACAACGTCATCGCATCGCCTGCCGTGTCCGGCGGAGCGCATCACATGCACGATTACGTGGGCAACCTGGCAACGGATGCGTTCGCCACCGACCAGAGCCTCGCTGCAGCCGAAACCACTTGTGTGAACGGCGACAGGTCCACCTACTACTGGCCAGTGCTTCGCCTGCTGAACGGCGACGAGCCGGGTTCCGCCGATATGCCGCACAACCGCGGCACGATTCTTCAACCGGCCTCAGTACTGATAAGTTTCCGCGGCAATCCGGCCAGCAAGGTGATCCCGATGCCCCGGTTCCTGCGGGCCGTCATCGGCGACGCGAAGGCGCTCACCAACGGCTTGGACAACGCCGCCCGAGTGCACTGGACCTGTTCCGGAATGCTCGACCGGCAGACGAACCGCTATCCGAGGTGCCCGGACGGGCATCGAGTGGTCCGGGTCTTCGACTTTCCGAGTTGTTGGGATGGCAGGAGGAACGACAGCCCGAACCATCGCGATCACCTGGTGTTCCCGGCGGGAAACGGGGTATGCCCGACCAACTCGTTCGCCGTCCCGCAGTTGCGCATCGAAGTCGACTACGACGTGCCCAGCGACGCGGAGTACGCCATCGACACCTTCCCCGATCAGCAGCGCAGCCCGATCACGGATCACAGCGATTTCATAAACGTGATGACCGATGAGCAGATGGCACACGTCGTGGCCGTCGTGAACAACGGGCGCATCGGCTGAGGAAGAAACCTCCGAAATGAAAATGGTCGTGAGTGCGTTGTCCGGGCTCCGCCCGGCAACGCACTCACGACCATTGGTCAGCGGTAGGTCAGCCGAAGAACACCGACTCCACGGCATTGTCGAATCCGACCTCGCCGAGATCGGCGACATCACCGTTGATGACCAACGACTTGCCGGTGCAGTTCTGCCCGGACCACAGCTTCAAGGACCCGGACGCCGAAATCGACGACGTCACGTCGCGCCGCGCGACGTTCTTGCAGCCCGGTCCGGCCACGCCCTGCGAAGCACCGTCGTCGCTGAAATTCTTGTCGTCGAAGAGAACCGCGCTGTCGGCGGATTCGGTCGGCTGCGTGCTGCCGTCCTGCGCATCGCCGTTGCCGTCACCGGTTTCGGTCCCGGCTTTCTGGCCGTTCGGAGTGATCCCGAACCACGTTCCGCCCACACCTTGGCCCTTGGCGTCGCCCGGCTTGGTGTCCTTGGCGAAGCGGTAGACCGGCCAGCCACCGATGGTCACCTGGAGGCTGCCGTCGTCCCGTTTGACGGTGCCCACCTTGGACTTCGGAACGCCGGCCAAGAAGATCCTGCCGCCCGGAGCCACGGTCAACGGCGGCCAGGTCTTCGCGCAATCCCCGTTGCAGTTCGACACCGAGGGCTTGGCCGTGTCCTTGTCGAACCGGTACAACGTGAGTCCGGCACCGTTGACCACTACCGGGTCCAGAGCACCTGCCTGGGAAGCCTTCAACTGCACCCACTTTCGCGCAACATTCTGGTCCGCGGTGTTGGCTGTGCCGTCGGACCCGGTTGCCCAGTCCCCGGTCTTCGCCGTCGCATTGTGCGCCTTGGCGGTCCCCGCCAGTAAGGACAGGCCGGCGCTTCCGGTCTCGGGGACCTGCGCACTCGGCGCGGCAGGCGCCGGACCCGCCGCGAAGGTCGGCAACCCGCACGCGCTCAACGACACCGCTCCGGCGACGACGAGGACGGCAACGTACTTGGCTCGCTTTGACAGCATGAGTTCTCCCCTCAAATCCCGGGCTCCAGCCAATCTGCAGCCACGTACGGCGGAAACACGTGCCCCGATCCGCACCGGTTCAAGAGATCGCTGAATTTTTCGGACGCCCGCCGTTGACTCGATGGATGGCGTATGGTGATCGCGTCATGTCTGTGAGTGACATGTGGACAGAGGCGGGATGGACGCCGGGGCGCTGGGCAGCGGCGATCAACCGCATCTTGGCTTCGGTGCGTGCGGCGGCGGCTCGCGCATTAGGTGATCGGCTTGGCCGCACGATCACCAAGGACGATCTTTGGTCGACGCTGCGTTCAGCAAGTACTCGATCTCCGTGAGCCAGCACTTCAACACGTCCAGCGTGGCGACGATCGGCGGTCTCCTACGGACCGGCGTGGGCGTGGCGGCTTTGCCGGCCTTGGAGTTGCAGGGTTTCGGTTTGGAGGATCTCGTCGCGGTACCCGTGGATTCGCCGGGAGCGACCAGGGTCATCGGCGTGGTGTACCACTGCTCCCAGGACCTCTCGCCTGTCGCGGCTCGTTTTCTGGACTTCATGCGTGCGACCGAGATCGATCCCCCGCGAGGAGTCTCCCGCGGCCTCGACGGCGACACCGGCGAACCAGACGCGATCAACTGGCACCGTACATGATCAGCCAGCGCGCCGATGCCGGCTTGTTGCGCGCCGTGTGTCCATTTCGTGCGGACTTTCCCCGGTATGAAGGCGTTCCTGGGCACGATTCCGCTTCCGCCCGAAATCTGTCCAATTGCGACTCTCCAGCGAGGCTTAGTCTCTGCGGTTCCTATTCCTGGTGCGCCACCAGACCACGGGAGCCCTCTTGAGCCCTCTACTTCCTGGCCCGAGTCACCGACCCCAGCTGAGCCGGGGGCCTGCTTAGAGGCTCCGGCAATAGGCCGGGAAAGTTGATTAGAACCGCAGGTAGAAGTCCGTGAGCCCGTTGGGTGCTGCAGAGGCCGCTGTAAAACCCGTTCTGCCTAGAGGTTTCGGTGGCGATCCCAACGGGCGCGGTCTCGTTCCGCCTCGCCAACCGATGTGAAGGGCGAACGGCCTGTTCGCTTCGGTAGGTGGCACGAACGGTCCGTTCGCTTCAAACAACACGCCAAACGCTGCTACCGCACCCAGCCGCGCTCACGGTTTCTGGGCGGGCGGGCGGGCGGGGGGCCCGGTTCTTACCAGGGGACTCGGGTGAGCTTTTCCGGGTTGACGATGTCGCAGATCTGCGTCTCGCTGCGTTCGCTGACCAGCGGCGATTAGCGGGCGCCCTACCAGGGCGACCAGTGCTGCGGCCACGTCGGGAACCTTGAACGACGCCGCGGGTACGCCGCCGGTGATGTCCGCTGCCGGGCTGGCCAGAGCCCGTGTGGTGCCCCGGCGTCGAGGGCGGCGTAGCGGTCGCCATCGACGAATTTCGTTGCCAGACCGAAAGTGTTGGCGTAAAACTGCACGGCAGCGTCGACGTCCGCCACCCGGTGTTGCGTGTTCCCGATTTTGATTGGGTCGATCTTCGCGGGGGCACTCATCGGGCGACCCGTAGCCGGTTCCTTCTGCGCCGTCGAGGTGTGCAGCTCGGCACCTCCGCGACGGAGGATCCGGGGCAGCAGTGGGGTTTCGAGCCCGCGGCTGCTCCAGACTTCGGCACCTCCGCTCCAGACTTCGGCACCTCCGCGTCCGTTCCTTCCGGTGAATAGATTCTTGCGATAGTTGTGGTGCCACCTCGCGCCGTACGGCGCGAACGTGGCCTCGGCCTCCCGCTGCACCGTCAGCGCGGGGGTTCTTCACGAACCCGTTCGGCCCCTGCACCAGCAGCGCGGAGCCGCTGACCAGCTTGGTCGCCTGCTTGTACCGGGTGAGCGCTTCGCAAACCACCGCGAAGGCATCCACGTCCCAAGGCGTGAGCACTCCGACCGCCATCAGATTGGGCGCCAACCGGTCCCACGCCGCACGGGCGTCCTCGGACGGCTCCTTCAACGGGGTGACCTCGCCTTCGGGCGGGATCGGCTGGTTGATGCGGTCGTGGCGGTCGCCGTGCAGCACCTTCAGCGCGCGATGGCTTTCCGAGCCCCACAGGCTCGGGGAGTCAAGCCAAAGCGCGGCAAGCTGGTCGAGCCGCTGCCGGACCGCCGGGTGGTCCTAAAAGTGCAGGAGCAGCACGGGACCGCGCTCCAGCCCGCCGTCCTCGTAGGAGGACAGGTGGGCGGACACCTCGTGGTGGCGGGGAAGTCGAGCGGGTTCCACGACCGGCGGCGTCGCACACGGCGTTCGCCCCTTTGTGCAGTGTTCGCGGAAGCTCGTGCAGCAAAGGCTTTCCGGGGTTGCCCCGGTTTGTTCCCGCGAATATCACAGTTCAATGCGCTGGACGTTGCCAACATATCGAACGGAGGCGCCTAAATGCCTCTCCCGCAGTACCCGCCTCACCACGGCCGCCGTGCTCGCCCTCGCCGTGGGCGGCATGACCGCGTGCGGTGACGGCGGCGCCACTGAGGCGGCCGCACCGTTCAACGCGTCGTTCTGCGCCGAGCTCCGCAAGAGCCACCCGGAACTCGTCGGGGCCGAGCTGAAGGTCGGCACGACCGTTGGGCAGGGCAACTTCGAATTCATCACCCCCGACGAGCCGGATGTGGTGAAGGGCCTCGACCCCGACCTGGTGAGCCTTGTGGGCGACTGCCTCGGCTTCCGCTCCACGTTCGCCCAGATGGAGTTCACCGGCCTGGTGCCCGCGCTCCAGTCCGGACGCGTGGACCTCGTCGCGTCGAACCTCTACGTGACCGAGGAACGCGCGCGGAAGGTCGACTTCGTCACCTACCTGAAGACGATGAGTGCCGTCGTCACGCAGAAGGGGAACCCGAGGAAGCTCACGAGCGCCGACGCGCTGTGCGGCACCACGGCCGCGCAGGTCGCCGGAACCGTCGAGAGCGAGATCATCGAGAAGCAGTCGCAGTCATGCGAGCGGTCCGGCCGCGCCGGGATCACACCGCTGGTCTTCTCCGCGCTGGACCAGGCCGTCGCCGCGACCACCACCGGCCGCGCCGACTTCTTCATGAACGACGCGGGCATCGCGAAGTCAGCCGTTGAGAAGTCCCCCGAACACCTCGACCACGGTTTCTTGGTCGACACCAACCTCGTCATGGGCATCGCCACGAACAAGAACAAGAGCGAGCTCCGCGACGCCGTTCACGAGGTGCTGGTGCGTGCCGAGGCGGACGGTGCGCTGCGCGAGCTCCAGCGGAAGTGGGGCTTCGGCGAGAATCAGCTCATCGCCCCCCAGATCGTGGCCTGACGGAGGTTCCCGTGCCGTCCTTCTGGCACTACTTCCTGCTGCCGTCGATGTGGCAGGGCCTGTTCACCGGGCTGAAGATCGCCGCCGTCGCGTTCGCTGCGGGTCTGGTGCTCGGGCTCGCGCTGGCCGTCGCCCGCGACGCCGCGCTGGGCGTCGTCCGCCTGATGAGTGCGGGCTACGTGTGGCTGTTCCGCGGTACGCCAATCCTGCTGCAGCTGGTCTTCCTGTTCAACTTCCTCCCCGCCGTCGGGATCGGGCTGCCGCCGCTGCAGACCGCGATGCTCGGCTTCGCGCTCAACGAGGCCGGGTACTGCACCGAGATCTTCCGTGGCAGCCTCCGGTCGGTGAGCCGGACGCAGACGACGGCCGCGGCGTCGCTCGGGATGGGCCGGTGGCTCACGCTCTCGCGCATCGTCCTGCCGCAGGCACTCAAGGCCGCCATCCCGGCGCTCGGTAACGAGGCGATCTCGCTCGTGAAACTTACCTCCATCGCGTCAGCGATCTCGGTCACCGAGCTGACATTCCGCAGCCAGCAGATCGTCGCCACCAACTTCGAGGTCGTGCCCGTATACGGCGTGGCAGCCGTGATGTACCTGCTCGTCATCACGGCGATGACCGCCGCGCAGTCCGCGCTGGAACGTCGATTCGGCGCTCCGGCCGACCGTCCGTCGGCCCGGGCGCGCCTCTTCGCGTTCCGCAGCCGGACGCGCCTTCCGCGCGCCGGGCGCTCAGCGGTGCCGGTTGCCGGGGTCGACCGCTCCGGCCGCGACAACGCGTTCCTCTCGATCCGCAACGTCTCCAAGCGCTTCGGCGACCGCGAGGTGCTGCGGGACGTAAGCCTCGACGCCCGGCGCGGCGAGGTTCTCGTGCTGACCGGTCGCAGCGGGTCGGGCAAGAGCACCCTGCTGCACCTGGTTAACCATCTGCAGGCGGTGGACGGCGGGGAGATCCTGGTCGACGGTCGCCACGTGGGCTATGTCGAGCGCGGGGGACAGCTCGTCGAGGTCGCCGACCTCGCACGGGCCCGCGCTGAGGCCCGGATCGGCATGGTATTCCAGCACTTCGACCTGTTCGAGAACCTGTCGGTGCTGGACAACGTGGCGTTCGCCCCGCACCACGTGCACGGGCTCAGCGAGGAGGCGGCGCGCGAGCGGGCGAGACAGCTGCTGGTCCGAGTGGGCCTCGGCGAGCACCTCGGCTCGTTCCCCGCCACCCTCTCCGGTGGTCAGCGCCAGCGGGTCGCGATAGCCCGCGCGCTGGCCGTCGACCCCGTCGTGATGCTGTTCGACGAGCCCACGTCGGCGCTCGACCCCGAGCTGGTCGACGAGGTGCTCGACACGGTGCGTGGGCTTGCGGCAAGCGGGATGACGATGCTGGTCGTCACCCATCACGTCGAGTTCGCGCGGGAGATCGCCGACCGGGTGGTCGTCCTCGCGGACGGGCGCATCGTGGCCCAGGGCCGCCCCGACGAGGTGCTGGGAGGCCCGGCTGGCGCGCGTGGCTGAGCAGAGCCGCAGCGGAATGGTCTTTCGGTTTTAGGTTGATCTGCTTGTGGGGGTTTGCGGGCGGGTGAGTTGATCGAGCGAGTGACCGGCGTCCGGTATTCGGTGACGCAGACCTGGACGGTGTTGCGCGAACGGCTTGGCTGGAGCCGCAAGTCGAGTTATCAATCCCTTGCCGCCGCACGTTCCCCCGGCGTCGACCTCGCTCACGCTGCGACGGCACGCTCGGTCCGTTGCGGACGTACGTGTCGACCGCCGGGGGCGAGCAGTACTACTCGGGGCGCTGGCGGGGAAGCATCTTCACGGACAGCACCGCCGCTACGACGGAGAAGACGATGCTGCCTATCACCACTGTGCTCAGGCCGCTGCTGAACGCGTCCCGCAACAGATCCGCGGAGATCTGCGGGTGGGCGACGATCCTTCCGGCAGCCACCTCGTGCGCGATCTGGGCTGCGCGCTCCACCGGGAAGCCCATGTCACCCAGCTGGCCGCCGAGGACACTGTGGACGTTGGCGGATAGCAAGGTGCCCAGCGCTGCGACACCGACGACCACGCCGAGCGGGCGCATGCTGTTGGCGATCCCACTTGCCAGGCCAGCCCGTTCCACGGGCACGCCGCCCAGGGCTGCCGCCATGATCGGTGCCTGGCAAAGCCCGCCTCCCGCGCCGAGCAGCACGAAAGCGGGTCCGAGCAGCAGCCAGCTGGTGTCGGTGGTGATCAGGGTCAGCGGCAGCAGGCCCAGCAGCGTCAGTGCCACCGCCGTCGTGGTAACGGCAGATGTGCTGTAGCGGCTCAACAACTTGCCGCCCCACGGCGCGGTCACCAGGAACGGCAGGATGATCGGCAGCAGGGCGCTCCCCGCAGCCAAGGCGGAGTAGCCCCGGATCTGCTGGAACCAGATCCCCAGGTACGTCATCAGGCCGAAGAAGGACGCCACGACCGCGAACAGGATGACCAGTGCCCCGCTGTAGTTGCGCTGCCGGAACAGGCTCAGGTCGACCAGGGGGTGGCGGAGGCGGTGCTCAGCCAGGATGAACACGGCGAACAGGACGATGGCAGCGATCAGTGAGCCGAGCACGACGGCGTCGCCCCAGCCCCGGCCAGCCACCGAGATGATGCAGTACGTGATGAAGAACAGCGCCGCCGAGGCCAGCAGCAGACCGGTCAAGTCCAGCTTGCGGTCGGCGTTGCGCTGGTCCCCCCCGCCAGCCCGGCCCGTCGACCAGCACGCCGCCGAGCAGGGGGCCCACGACGAAGGAAACCGACCCGACCGTGGTGTAGATGCCCAGCGCGCGGGCGCGTTGGCCGCCGGTGAAGCCTGCGGTGAGCTGCGCGAGTCCGCTGGCCGTGAGCACCGCTGCCGCCAGCCCCTGCACCGCCCGGGCGCCAATGAGCACGCCCGGGGTCTGTGCGATGGTGATCAGCATCGAAGCGAGAGCGAAGGCCAGCACGCCGATGCCGAACACCTTGCGGAAGCCGATGCGGTCGGCCAGCACGCCCGCGGCGAGCAGGCTGGCTCCGTAGACGAGGCTGTACCCGTCGACGACCCATTGCATGCCCGAGAGCGAAAGCGAGAGGTCCGTGCTCATTCGGGGCAGTGCCACGTTCACGATCGTCGTATCGATGCCGGCCATGCCGACGGCCACGGCCACCACGGTCAGCAGCCTTTTCTGTCCTGGGCTCCACGGCTGTTCTTTCAGCCGCGCAGCAGCGCTTTCCTCCGAGGACGCCTCTGTCATTGCGGGGATTCCTTCAGTAACTGGATTGTTTACTTGTAATCAAACCTGTCTGCGCAGTTATCGTCAAGCCGCGCCGAACAGCTCGGACAATGCGCTGTGCAAGGTGTCCGCAGGGCCGGTGCCATCGCCCGCCCACGCGATATGCCCGTCCGGGCGGATCAGCATTGCGTCCACAACGGACGGTTCCGTGGTCTTGGCGGCGATCAACTTCACTCGATCGGACCAGGCTGCCGCGACTGAGCGGCACCGCGAACCGCCGCTCAGCTCCAGCAGCACCGGTCTGCCGTCGCGCAGCAGCTCCGCCAGGCGGGTGGCGGTCGCGTCGGTGATCAGGGGAACGTCGTGGGCGAATTCCCCGGCCAGCGGATGGGAGTCGAGCCCAGCGGGGTGACGGATCCAGGTGCCGGTGATCATCTCGGTGAGATATCGGTTGACCTCGTCCATCTCGATCATTTCCGCGAACAGCTCGCGTAGCGCGTCGACCTGTGCGCCCGGACGCATGAGTGCGACCTGGGCGCGGGTGTTGGTCAATACGCGGGCCGCCACTGGGTGTTGCTCGCTGTGGTATGTGTCCAGCAGCGTCGGCGACGCCCAGCCGCGCACCTCGGCAGCCAACTTCCAGCCCAGGTTGAACGCGTCCTGCAGGCCCAGGTTCAGGCCCTGCCCTCCGGTGGGGAAGTGCACGTGCGCGGCATCCCCGGCGAGCAGGATCCGCCCGCTCCGGTATTGCGCCGCCTGGCGGGTGTTGTCGGTGAACCGGCTCAGGTGCTCCGGGGTGGACAGCGGGAAGTCCTGGCCAGTGACGCGTCGCACGCTCGCCCTGATCTCGTCGCTGGTCGCCGGGCTGTCGAAGTCGACGTCCTGGTCCCATTCGCAGGTCATCACCCGGTTGCCGAGCCAGTTCAGGCACACACCGCGATCGGTTCGCACCCGCCCGGGCGGGAAGTTCTCGGTCGGTGCCGGGGCGAAGAAACCCAACCGCGCCACCACGGTGTGCCCGGATCCGGGGAAGTCGATGTCGGCCTGCCTGCGCACAGCGCTGCGGCCACCGTCGCAGCCGACCAGGAACGGCGCCCGCGCCCGGTAGGTTCCGTCGGGGGCGGAGATGTCGGCGACGACGCCGTTCTCGTCGTGCTCCATCGACGTGAACTCGTGCCCGTGGCGGATGGACGCGCCCAGGTGCAGGGCGTGTTCGCGGAGGATTTCGTTGATGCTGTCCCGGCTGAACGCCAGGGCCCGCGGCTGCTCGGTGCGCACCTCGGACTTGCCGATCACGAACATGCCGGAGAAGTGCCCGCGCACGCGCGGATGCCCGTCGTCGTCCTGGAAGTACTCCTGCAGTTCGTGGGAGCTGCGCGCCGCGTCGTCGAAGGCCTCCAGCAGACCGCGGCGATCGAGGAGTTCGAGGCTTCGGGAGTGCAGTCCCACGATCCGAGGCTCGGTCTGCTCCGGTCGGCACCGCTCGACGACAAGCGTGCGCACGTCGTGCAGCCGCAACTCGCAGGCGAACAGGAGGCCCACCGGGCCACCGCCGACGATTATCACCTCGAAGTCTGCTTCTGGCCGCATGGTTCTCCTAATGCAGGATTGACACGGCGGCACGCCGTGGACGAAATGAGGGGATTCAGACGAACGCTTCAAACCCAGGAGCGCCGCATGCGGCCGTCCGGAGTAAATCTCTTCCTGGGGGTTTGTTTACATGGTAACATCGTCTTACGGAAACGGCTAGCGGTAAGTGGGGAAACCGCGCTCGGGGAAGTTGGCTCCGGATTTCGGAACATTCCGTTTGTTGCCCTTGGTGTTGGTTGAACACCTGGCGAACTCGCCGATGCTCGCCTGCAAATAGATATGCGTGTGAGGGATAGATGGCAGATCAGGGATATCCGCGATCTCGTGCCGAAGCGGCGGCGGTGTTCGAAGCGGTCGAGGACAGCGTCGCGGCCCTGACGCGTTCGACCACGTGTGCCGCGTGGACGCGGGACCGGGATGATCTGTTGCTGGTGATCGAGGAGCCCGAAGGTGGTGCTCCAGGGGACTTCGGCGCGCTCGCTCAAGAGGTGCGCGCGGCCGTGTCGCGGCAGCACGACCTCGTGCCTGCGGAGATCGTGTTCGTCCCAGCTCGATCCATTCCTCGCGGCGGCAACGACGAGGTGCTGCGCGCGGAGACGGCTGCCATTCATCTCCGGGGTGGCTTGGACGTGCTGCACGCGACCCGGCAGCTGGGAGTCGCGGCGCCGCCGCTGCTCGGCGCGGAAGAATCCATTGTGGACGACGAGGTGCTGCGCGGCCTGGCTGACGCGGCCGAAAGCGGTGGCGAGGCCGCGCCGCTGGACCTCGAACTCATGCGGCTGGACGTCGCCGAGTTGCTCGGTGAATCAGCGGAGAGCATCGCCGACGACGAAGACCTGATCATGCGGGGCTTGGACTCCATCATGATCATGACCTTGGTCAACCAGTGGCGCGCCGACGGGGTGCAGGTCAGCTTCCCGGAGCTGTTCCAGGACGCGGTTCTGGCCAAGTGGTGGGAGAGCATCAGCGGGACCAGCGAGCCCGAGGCCGGCGACGAGGCGGCGGTCGACGAGGCGGTGGTCGACGAGGCGGCGCCGTTCGACCTGTCGGTGATGCAGCATGCTTACTGGGTCGGACGCGGCGACGAGCAGGTGCTCGGCGGGGTCGGCGCGCACTTCTACAACGAGTTCAGCGGTCGCGACGTGGATCCGCCGCGGCTGGAGCGCGCGGTGCGGGCGCTGACCGAACGCCACGGCATGCTGCGAGCCCGGTTCACCGATGACGGCAGGCAATGGATCGCCGCCACCTGCCCTTGGCCCGGTCTGTCGGTGCACGATCTGCGTCAGCTCGCCGCGGACGAGGTCGACCACCGCCTGAGCTCGCTGCGCGAGCGCCTGTCCCACCGCCGGCTGGAGGTCGAGCGGGGGGAGGTGTTCGACGTCCAGCTCTCCCTGTTGCCTGGCGGTGCCAGCCGGGTGCACGTCAACATCGACATGCTGGTCGCCGACGCGTTGAGCTTTCGCATCCTGCTCACCGACCTGGCCAGGTGCTACGAGGAACCGGAGGCCGAGCAGCCGCCCATCGGCTACAGCTACCCGAAGTATCTGGCGCAGCGCAACCGCCGGCGGACCCAGGCGGCCGAGCAGGCGCGCGCATACTGGCGGGACCGGATCGCCGACCTGCCAGGCGGGCCGGAGCTGCCGTTGGCCATCGCACCCGAACGGATCAGCCAGCGCCGGGTGACCAGGCGTTACCACTGGCTCGACGCGCAGGGGCGGGATCTGCTGGCGGCCAAGGCGCGGCAGCACGGGCTGACCATGCCCGTGGTGTTCATGACCGCCTTCGCCGAAGTGCTCGGGACCTGGAGCGCCAGCAAGAGGTTCCTGCTCAACCTGCCCCTGTTCGACCGGGAGGCGGTGCACCCCGACGTGTTCCGCCTCAGCGGCGATTTCACCAACTTGATCCTGCTGGAAGTGGACCTGACCGAGCCGAGCTCCTTCGCTGAGCGCGCCCGGCGGCTGCGTGCGCAGCTGCAGTCCGACACGGCCAACGCCGAGTACTCCGGCGTCGCGGTCCTGCGCGACCTGGCCAGGGCCAACGGCGGAGAACCGGTGCGCGCACCAGTGGTTTTCACCAGCGGGCTGAGCCTCGGCGAGCTGTTCAGCGAGGAGGTCCGCCGCTGCTTCGGCAGCCCGACATGGATGATCTCGCAGGGCCCCCAGGTGTGGCTGGACCACCAGGTCACCGAGCACGACGGGGGCTTGCTGCTGAACTGGGACGCGGAGAACGAGCTGTTCCCCGACGGTCTTCTTGACGCCATGTTCGCCGCCTACCGCGTCGTGCTGGACTGGCTGGCCGCAGCCGACTGGGCGCAGCCGGTGCCGCCGTTGCTGCCGGCCGAGCAAGCGGCGGTCCGGGCTACCGTCAATGAGACCGAGGGGCCGACGTCTGGCCTACTGCTGCACGAAGGTTTCTTCCGCACTGCCGAGATCGCGCCGCAACGGCCCGCGTTGCTTTGGGGCGAGCAGGGCGTTCTCAGCTACGGAGCGCTCGCCGACCGCGCCCGCCGCATTGCCGGCTTCCTGCTGGGGCGCGGGGTGCGGCCCGGTGAGCGGGTGGCGATCACGCTGCCGAAGGGTCCCGACCAGGTGGCCGCGGCGCTCGGGGTACTACTGGCCGGGGCGACCTATGTGCCGGTGGGGGTGGACCAGCCGGTGGCGCGCCGGGCGAAGATCTACCGCCGCGCCGAGGTTCGCCAGGTACTCACCACTGCCGAGGAGCGGACGGACTCGACCTGGCCCGCCGATGTCGAACCGGTCGCGGTCGAGGTCGCCACGTCGGTGGACCCGCTGACCACCCAGGTGCCAGGGGACCGAACCGACCTCGCCGCCTACGTGATCTTCACGTCCGGTTCGACCGGCGAGCCGAAGGGTGTGATGGTCAGCCATGCGGCGGCGATCAACACCATCGCCGACCTCAACGAGCGCTTCGAGGTCGGCGCCGAGGACCGGGTGCTGGCGATCTCCGCGCTGGACTTCGACCTGTCGGTCTACGACATCTTCGGCCTGCTCTCAGCTGGCGGGGCGCTGGTGCTGGTTCCCGAGGCCGAGCGGCGCAACGCCGCGCACTGGGTGGAGTTGGCACGGCGCTGGAAGGTCACGATCTGGCAGTCCGTGCCCGCGTTGCTGGACATGCTGTTGACCGCGGCCGCGGCTGCGGACCAGGTGCTGGACCTGCGGTTGGCGCTGCTGGGCGGTGACTGGGTGACCGTCGACCTGCTCGACCGCCTGCGGGCCTGCTCGCCGAAGGGCAGGCTCGTCGGTCTCGGCGGGACCACGGAGGCCGCCATCCACTCCACCATTTGCGAGGTCGAAGAGATCCCGGCCCAGTGGAGCTCGGTGCCCTACGGCACCCCGCTGCGCAACGTCCGCTGCCGGGTGGTCGATGAGCGGGGCCAGGACTGCCCGGACTGGGGGGTGGGGGAGCTGTGGATCGGTGGCCGTGGTGTCGCGCTGGGCTACTGCGGCGACCCCGACCGCACCGCCGAACGGTTCGTGGTGCGGGACGGGATCCGCTGGTACCGCACCGGTGATTTGGCCCGGTACTGGCCGGACGGTTCGCTGGAGTTCCTGGGTCGCGCCGACCACCAGGTCAAGGTGCGGGGCCATCGCATCGACCTGGGTGAGGTCGAAGCCGCGCTCAACAGCCACCCCGACGTCGCCCGCAGTGTCGTGGTGGTGACGGTGGCGGCCGGTACCCGGCTGGTGGCTGCCGTGTTTCCCGGTGGGCGTGTGCCGCCTCTGGAAGACCTGCGGGACTGGCTCGGCACCCAGCTTCCCGCGCACATGGTGCCCGCCGACTTCGTGGTGTTCGACGAGCTACCACTCAACGCCAACGGCAAGATCGACCGCAAGCGGCTCGTTCGACTGCTGGCGCCGGAAGAGCGCACGACGGCGGAGCTGCGGTCGCCGCAGGGTCCGGTGGAAGAGCTCGTGGCCCAGGCCTGGTCGGATCTGCTCGGCGGGGAGCCGATCGGACGCGACGACGACTTCTTCACCCGCGGCGGTGACAGCCTGCTGGCCACCCGCGTCGTGGGCAGGCTGCGCGCGGCCGGTCTGCGCGGGGCTGAGCTGCGGGCGTTGTTCGCCAAGCCGGTGCTGCGGGACTTCGCAACAGACCTCGAAATCGGTGCGTCACCGGTTGCGAGCGCGCTCCCGGCTGACCCGGCCCACCGGTACGAGCCGTTCCCGCTCACCGACGTGCAGCAGGCTTACCTGCTGGGGCGGGGCCGGGACTTCGCGCTCGGCGGTGTCGCGTCCCACTGGTATTGGGAGTTCGACACCGCCGATCTGGACCTGCCGCGCTTGGAGGAGGCATGGAACCGGGTCGTCGCCCGCCACGAGATGCTGCGGGTCGTGTTCGAGGACGGCCGGCAGCGCATCTTGCCCGCGGTGCCGCGCTATGCCCTCTCCGTCGAAGACGCGCGTGGCGGTGCTGAGCAGGTCGCGCTGGACCGAATGCGGGCCGCCATGTCGCACCAGGTGCTCGACGTCTCGCGCTGGCCGCTGTTCGACATCCGCGCCGTGCGCTACAGCGGCGGGCGGGTGCGCCTGGGGTTCAGCCTCGACCTGTTGATGCTGGACGCGCTGAGCATCGTGATCGTGTTCGCCGAGCTGAGCGAGCTCTACCACCGTCCCGGAACCCGGCTGCCCGAGATCGGGGTCTCCTTCCGCGACTACGTGCTCGGTGCTTGCGGGGATCGAGAGCAGCTCGCCGAGAGCAAGCGCTACTGGGCAGAGCGGGCTCCTTCGCTACCTCCGGCACCGCAACTCCCGCTGCGCACCGATCCGGAACTCGTCGCGCAGCCGCGCTTCACCCGCAGGCAGAGCCGGATTCCGCGGCAACGCTGGCAACGCATTGTCGAACGAGCGCGGCAGCGCGGGCTCACCCCGGCTTCGGTGCTGGCGACTTGCTTCGCGGAGGTCCTGGGACGCTGGAGCAGGCAGCGGGAGCTGACGCTGAACCTGACTCTGTTCGATCGCCGCGAGGTCCACCCCGAGATCAATGGCGTGGTCGGGGATTTCACCGCCCTGCTGCTGGTGGGTTACGAGCCGAGGGCGGGGGAGTGCTTCGCCGAGCGCGCGGCCCGGTTCCAGCGCCAAATGTGGCAGGACCTCGACCACCGCGACGTCTCGGCAGTGCAGGTGATGCGGGACCTGGCCGCTTCCCGCGGATCTGCGGCCGCTATGCCGGTGGTGTTCACCAGCGCGCTGGGCATCGGCCGTGACGTCGCCGCCGAGCGGTTCGCCGAGGAGGTTTGGGGGCTGTCACAGACCCCGCAGGTCTGGCTCGATCACCAGGTGCGCGACGACGAGGGCGGCATGCGGTTCAACTGGGACGCGGTGGAGGAGTTGTTCCCGGAAGGGCTGCTCGACGCCATGTTCCAAGCTGAGTGCCGCCTGCTGGACTGGCTGGCCGATGCCGACTGGTCGCAGCAATTGCCAGACCTGCTTCCCACTTCGCAACGAGCGGTGCGCGAGCAGGAGAACTCGACCCGCGAACCGACCGCCGCAGCGACGCTGCTCCACAGCGGATTCTTCGCTCGTGCGGACGCCGACCCGGCGCGTACCGCCCTGGTGTGGGGTGCGGACCAGCGGTGCGAGTACGGCGAACTGGCCGACCTCGCCCTGCGGGTGGCCGCGCACTTGGTGGAGCGCGGGGTGCGGGCGGGCGACAATGTGGCCGTTGCGTTGCCCAAGGGACGCGACCAGATCGTTGCCGTGCTCGGCGTCCTGGCCGCTGGAGCCGTGTACGTGCCGGTGGGCGTCGATCAGCCCGATCAGCGCAGGCAGCGGATCTACTCGCGGGCCGGCGTGCGCGTGGTGCTGGACGACCTGGCGGAGGCGTACCGCCGGAAGCCCTTGGCGGGTCCGGTTGAGGTGGATCCGGAGAGCCTCGCGTACGTGATCTTCACCTCGGGTTCGACCGGTGAGCCGAAGGGTGTGATGGTCAGCCACGCGTCGGCGATGAACACCATCGCCGACGTCAACGCCCGGTTCGGAGTCGGCGCCGAGGACCGGGTGCTGGCGATCTCCGCGCTGGACTTCGATCTGTCGGTGTACGACATTTTCGGCTTGTTGTCGGTCGGCGGTTCGGTCGTGCTCATCGACGAGGACGGAAGGCGGGAAGCCCGCGAATGGGCCGGGCTTTGCCGCCGCTGGAACGTCACGGTTTGGAACACCGTGCCCGCTCTGCTGGACATGCTGCTGGTGGTGGCAGACGTCCTGCCCGGGTCGTTTCGGCTGGCTCTCGTCTCCGGCGACTGGGTCGGCCTGGACCTCTGGGACCGACTTCGCGAGCGGGCACCGGGGTGCGCGCTGGTCGCGCTTGGCGGTGCCACCGAGGCCGCGATCTGGTCGAACTTCTTCGAAGTCGAACGGGTCGACCCGCGATGGCGTTCGATCCCCTACGGCAGACCGCTGGCCAACCAGCGGTTCCGCGTGGTCGACCCCACCGGTCAGGACTGTCCTGAGTGGACCGAGGGGGAGCTGTGGATCGGTGGCCGCGGTGTCGCGGCCGGCTACTGCGGCGACGCCGATCGCACCGCCGAGCGGTTCGTCGAATGGGACGGGATCCGCTGGTACCGGACCGGGGACCTCGGGCGGTACTGGCCTGATGGCGTGCTGGAGTTCCTCGGCCGGGTCGACAACCAGGTGAAGGTGCGAGGTCACCGCATCGAACTGGGCGAGATCGAGGCGGCGTTGACCGCGCATCCCGACGTCGGCCAGGCCGTCGCCGCCTCCGTCGGGGACCGGGCTCCCGCGCTCGTGGCGGTGGTGGTACCCGAGGGCGACCGGTCCTGCGATTCCGACGAACTGCGATCGTGGCTGCTCGACCGGCTGCCCGCCTACATGGTGCCCGAGCGGATCGCCGAGATCGCTGAGGTGCCGTTGACCGCCAACGGCAAACTCGACCGCGCCTCGGCCATCCGCGGGCTGGCCGACGGCGCGCGGGAACCGGCTGAGACCGGTGAACCGCTTCGCGGCGAGGTGGAGATCGCGCTGGCCGAGCAATGGCGCGAAGTGCTGGGCGTGCCGGCGCTCGCCCGTGACGACAATTTCTTCGTACTCGGCGGCGACAGCCTGTTGGCCACCCGCGTGGTGGAGCGCATTCGCCGCCTGTTCGGCGTGGACATCGCGTTGCGCGAGTTCCTCGCCGGGCCATCGCTTCAGCAGCAGGGGGAATTGGTGAAACAGCGTTCGCAGGCCGGTCACCAGATGGAGGAAGGCGTCATCTGATGGCCCATCGCGCTACCTCGACCGATGGGTGCGGATGGGGTACGCTGCCTGTGGAATACGCGTATACAAACCTCTGCTGTCGGGAGTTCTGGATGCAGACCGAGCGCAACAAACTGCTTTACCGGCGCTGGATCGAAGAGATGTGGCACGCCGATCCCGCGAACATGGATCAGCTGGCGGCCGAGCTGGCGGCACCCGGTTTCGTCGCGCACTGGCCCGACCGGGAAGCGCGCGGTCCGGAGGCGCTGGCCGAAATGGTCCGACGGGGGGTCTCGATGTTCACCGACGTCAAGGTGGCCGTGGAGGTGGGTCCGCTGGCGGACGGCGACCTGGTGTCGGGGCGCTGGGTGTTTCGCGGTTCCTACAACGGCGAACTGCCGGGGGCGCCAGTGGCGGCGGGTACCGAAGTGGTGTTCGCGGGTATCGACGTGATGCGCTGCGCCGACGGCAAGTTCGTCGAGTACTGGGTCAGTTCCGATGGTTTGGAATTCATGAAACAACTCGGGTTCACGCCGAAGCCCTGACTAAATCCAGGTGTTCTTTGTCGCCACTTCCGACGAACTGTCGGAAGTGGTCGGCGTTGGTTCGCGTTAATTGTGTGAACGCGGCTGCTAATAGTGTGAACGGGTGCTGCTAAGTCCTCCGCTGCTGGATTTTGGATGCTTGTCGTCGTGGTTCGGCGGTGCTATGTTGGCGACAGCCGAAGATCTGAATTCAGCGGCGAATGCAGGTGAAGCTGGGGGGGCTGGAACACCATTTCCGGCTTCGTGGAAATCTTTCTCCAGTTCGCTCGCTGCTCGTCGAATCGTCGTTTTTTGGGTGTTCACGACGGTGGTGTCGATTCGGTAAGCACACGCGCGCGTCCGACCTGGGAGGATGACAGATGAATGCCGCAGAGCTGGTCGCGGTGCTCGAAGGGCTGGGGGTGAGCCTGTGGGCGGAAGGCGGTCAGCTTCGTTTCCGGGCGCCCGAGGGCGTGCTGACTGACCTCCACCGGCAGCAGTTGCGTGCGGATAAGGAAGCAGTCCTCGACGTGTTGCGTGCCGCGGCCGGGCAGGTGAGCGTCGTCGCCGATGGCGGTGCGCGGTTCGAGCCGTTCCCCGTCACCGACATGCAGGCCGCCTACCTCCTCGGCCGCCGCGACGTCTTCTCCTACGGCGGGGTGTCCTGCCACGGCTACGGGGAGCTCGAGTTCACCGAGCTCGACCCGGTCCGGTTGGAGGCCGCCTGGCAGCGGCTGATCGAGCGGCACGACATGCTCCGCGCTGTCGTGGACGACGACGGTACCCAGCGGGTCCTGCCAAAAACCTCGCCCTACCGCATCAGTTTCGACGATCTTTCCGAATTGGGCGAGGGAGCGCGGGCGAAGCGCATCGCCGGGATCCGGGAGGAGATGGACCACCGGGTTCAGCCCAACGACGTGTGGCCGCTGTTCGAGCTGCGGGTCAGCAGGGAGCCGGCCCTGTCCCGGCTGCACTTCTCCATCGACTTCCTCATCGCCGACTTCGTCAGCATTCAGCTGCTGCTCGAAGAGCTCCGGCACTGCTACGAACACCCCGACGAACCGTTGCCGCCGTTGGAGGTGACGTTCCGGGACTACCTCGCCGCAGAACGCCAACTGCGCAGCGGCCCCCGCTACGAACGCGACCGCCAGTACTGGTTGGGCCGCATCGACGAGCTGCCGCCGCGCCCGGATTTGCCGATGGCCGAAACCACCGGTTCCGCTGGCCAGGCCCGTTTCCGGCGCTACGCGTTAATGCTCGAACCCGAGCAGTGGTCGGCGCTGCGGGATCGCGCCAGGGCGAAGGGCATGACGCCATCGACGGCGGTGCTGGCCGCATACGCCGAAGTCATCGGGAAGTGGTGCCGCCGCCCGGACTTCACGCTCAACCTGACCTTGCTCAACCGACAGCCGCTGCACGCCGACGTGCCCCGCATCATCGGCGACTTCACCTCGGTCGACCTGCTCGGCGTGTGGCAGAACCGTGCGACGAGCTTCGCTGATCGGGCGGCGGCGCTGCAGGACCAGGTCTGGCGCGACCTTGACCACCGCCTGTTCTCCGGCGTCGAGGTCATGCGCGAAATCGCCCGCCGCAACGACTCCGACGCCGCGCTGATGCCGATCGTCTTCACCAGTGCCATCGGCGTCGGCGGAACCGACGATGGGCTCGGCGAAAACCAGTGGGGCAGGCTCGGCTACGGCATCAGCCAGACCCCGCAGGTCTTCATCGACTGCCAGAACATCGAGCGCTCAGGCGGCCTTTCGACGAACTGGGACGTGCGGGAAGGCGTGCTGCCCGAGTCCGTCGTCGCGGACATGTTCGCGGCATATCGTCAGCTGCTGACCCGCATGTGCACCGAGGACGAGGTGTGGACCAAGCGGTTCCCGGTCGACCTGCCGGAGCACCAGCGAGTTCGACGGCACTCGGTGAACGACACCGCGGCCCCGATGCCGGACGCGCTGCTGCACGACGGCTTCATCGCGCAGGCCGAGCGCGCCTCGCACCGGACCGCCATCCTCAGCGCCCGCGGCGAGCTGACCTACGGCGAGCTGCTCGACCGCGCCCGCGGGGTGGCCGCCGCACTGCGGGAAGCGGGCTGCCAGCGCGGGGACGTCGTGGGCGTGGTCATGGACAAGGGCTGGGAGCAGGTGGCCGCGGTCCTGGGCATCCACCTCGGTGGTGCCGCATACGTCCCGGTGGACACTGCCCAACCGGAGGTGCGCCGTGAGCGGATGCTCGGCGATGCCGGCGTGCGGCTGGTGCTCACCCAAACTTGGCTGCACGACGAGCTGGGCCTGCCCGAGGGCATCACGAGCATCGTCGTCGACGAGCACGGGCCGGCTGGAGCCTCCGCAGCGCCGGACGAGCGGGCCGCGCCCGACGACCTGGCGTATGTCATCTTCACGTCGGGCTCGACCGGCCGGCCCAAGGGCGTCATGATCACCCACCGCAGCGCGGTCAACACGATCAACGACATCAACACCAGATTCGGCGTGACCGGCGACGACCGGGCGCTGATGCTGGCCAATCTCGGCTTCGACCTGTCGGTCTACGACATCTTCGGCACCTTGGCCCTCGGCGGGGCGCTGGTGATCCCCGAGCACGATCGACGATCCGATCCCTCGCACTGGGCGGAGCTGGTCGCCGAGCACGGGGTGACGGTGTGGAATTCCGTACCAGCGCAGATGCAGATGCTCCAGCAGTATCTGGACGCCGAACAGCTCCGGCTGCCCGCCGCCCGGCTCGCCTCGCTGCGCCTGGCGCTGCTCTCCGGTGACTGGATTCCGGTCGGGCTGCCCGCCGCAGTCGACAAGCACCTGCCCGAGCTGCGGATGATCAGCCTCGGTGGTGCGACCGAAGCCGCCATCTGGTCGATCTTCCACGAGGTAAACACGTCGGTGATCCACCAGCGCAGCATCCCCTACGGCAAGCCCCTGACGAACCAGACCTTTCACGTGCTGGACCAGGACATGCAGGACTGTCCGGAAGGGACGGTCGGCGAGCTCTACATCGGCGGTGCCGGGGTAGCCCTGGGATACCTCGGGGATCCAGAGCGCACTGCCGAGCGTTTCGTCGTCCACCCCACCAGCGGCCTGCGTCTGTACCGCACGGGTGATCTGGGCCGCTACCGCGAGGACAGTGAGATCGAGTTCCTCGGCCGCGAGGACTCGCAGGTCAAGATCCGCGGGCATCGCATCGAATTGGCTGAGGTCGAGGCTGCGTTGCAGTCCCACCCGCAGGTGGGCCGGGCGATCGCGGTGGTCGACGGGGAGCGCTCGACGAACAAACGGCTCGCGGCGTTCGTAGAAGGCCGCGAGCCGGAGGCGGAGCCGCCGACCGCGGAGCCGGTGGTGCGGGAGGTGACCCGCGCCGCGCAGCTGATCCGGCGCGGTTTGGACGCCGACATTGATCGCGACCGCATCGCGGAGTTCCTCGAGCGGCTCGACGCGGCCCTGCTACACGCCATGACGCACGCGCTCGCCGACGGTGACCCGTTCGCCGGTGGAGCCGTCCTTTCCGCCGACCAGGTCGCCGCCGCGCTCGGCGTCGCGCAGGTGTACCGGTCGCTGGTGCCGCGGTGGCTCGCCGAACTGGCGGGGGCCGGGTTCGTCGAGCATGACGAGAACGGATACCACGACCTGCGCGTGGTCGAAGCCGAACAGGTCGAACGGTGCTGGGCCGAGGCCGAGGCGGTGCGACCGGAGCGGATCTGCCCGACCGCGCTGATGGGCTACTTCCGCGACTGCGCGCGGCAACTGCGGCAACTGCTGCGCGGCGAGGTCAGCGCTTCCCGGATGTTCTTCCCGGAAGGCCGGATGGACATCGCGGAGGCGACCTACAGCGACGGCGTGGCAGCAGACCACAACAACCAGGTCGCCGCCCAGGCGCTGCGCGCGATCGCTGCGCAAACCGGCGGGAAACGGCTGCGGGTGCTGGAGGTCGGCGGCGGCATCGCCAGCACCACCCGGCACGTGATGGACGTCCTCGCCGGTTTCGACGTCGACTACACCTTCACCGACGTGTCCCAGTTCTTCCTCAACGGCGCGCGGACGCGCTTCGCCGCGCAGTCGATGGACATCCGGATCTACGACATCAACCAGGACTACCGCGAACAGGGCCTGCGCCCGCAGTCCTTCGATGTGGTGCTCTGCGGCGGCGTGCTCAACAACGCCCGCGATATCGCGTGGACCCTGCGCCAGCTCAAGGAGATGCTGGTCCCCGGCGGTTGGCTGGTGTTCATCGAGGCGACTGGTGAGCACTTGGAGATCAACGTGTCGCAGGCGTTCATGATGGAGGAGTTCGAGGACTTCCGCCGCGAGGAGGGCACCACGTTCCTCGACCGGCGGCGCTGGCTGGAACTCGTCGGGTCCTTGGATGCGGACTGGGTGACCTGTCTGCCCGCCGAGAACGACCCGCTCTCCCTGCTCGGACAGCATGTCTTCGTGGTGCGCCTGCGGCCCGGGAAGGTGCGGGTCGAAGCCGCCGACGTCGTCGAGCACGCCCGCAAGCTGCTCCCCGAACACATGCTGCCCGTGGAAATGCAGGTCGTGCACGACATCCCGCTCAGCGACAACGGCAAGGTCGACCGCGGCGTGCTGCAGCAGTGGTTGGCGCGCAGCGCGCCAACCGAACGGGCGGACACCGCCGAGGACCACGGTGACGAGCTGGAGGAGCGGCTGGCGAGCATGGCCGCCGACGTGCTCGGCGTGCCCAGGCTCGGCCGAGAGCAGAACTTCTTCGACTGCGGTGGCGATTCCCTGCTGGTCGCCCAGCTCGTCGGCCGGATACGGGAGCAGGTTCCCGAAGCCGCCGGCCTGTACTTCGACGGCCTGCTGCGCCGCATCCTCAACCAGCCGACAATTGCGGCGCTAGCCGAGCACATCCGGCAGACCCAGCGGACCGAGCACGAGGCGGTGGCCAATACCGCGATGTCGCCATTGATCGTGCTCAACGATCCGGGTGCGGAGCCGCTGCGGGTTCTCGTGCACGAAGGGATCGGCACGATGGCGCCGTACCGGTGGCTGGCCAAGGAACTCCTCGAGGCGGGACCGCTGGTCGGGCTCGCGGTCAACGACACGTCCGGTTACCTGGGCCTGCCCGCCGAGGAGCTGATCCCGCGACTCGCCGAGCGATACGCCCGTGAGCTGCTGGACCAGGGCGGTGAGCAGTTCCACATCGTCGGCTACTGCCTCGGCGGGCTGCTGGCGACCGAGATCGCCGGTCGGCTCACGGAGGCCGGTGCGCACGTGGCGAGCCTGGTCGTGGTCAGCAGCTACCGCGTGCCCTACCAGATTGGCGAGGAGCTGCTGTTCGAGTACGCCTTCGGCCGGGTGCTGTCGGCCGATCTCGGGAGGATGGGGTTCCCCACCGACGAACAGCTCGTGGGGCAGGCGTTCCAACGAGTGCTCGCGGCGACCCCCGGCCAAGTGCCGGACGGGGCGTTCGACGCGCTCGACGGGCAGCCAGGCCTGGTGGAAGTGGCGGAGCGGTTCCGGGCGCTGCGCCGACGTTCACCGGAAGAACGCCGGGCCGCGATGGCGCGGCAGTTCGTTGATGAGGGCCTCGCCGTCGGCTCCCCGGAACAGGCGACCCAGCTGTACGAGGTGTTCCGGCAGAGCTTCCGCGCGGCGAACCTGCATCAGCCGGAGCTCTACGCGGGTGACATGACGCTTCTGCGGCCTCGGGGCACGCTCCGGTTTCTGCCCGGCCTGCAGGCGGACATGACCGAGTTCTGGCGCGATGTCTGCCTCGGCGAGCTCGACGTGATCGACGTCGCCGGCGACCACTTCAGCTGCCTGGACGCGTCGAACGTCGCCGAAGCTGTCCGCCACATCCGCGCGGTGGCCGAGAAGTCCGCAGTCAGCTGATCTCCAGTCGGAAGAAGGAGCACATGAGCAGAGTCCTCGACCCCGGGCGCAGGCCGAAGGTCGTGGTGTGCGGGACCAGGTGGGGCCGCGTCTACCTCCAGGCGTTCCTGGAGCCGGACTTCCCGTTCGAACTCGCCGGGATCGTCGCCCAGGGCAGCGACCGGTCCCATGCCTGCGCAGAGTTCTACCAGGTTCCGCTGTACACCAACGTCGACCAGCTCCCCGACGACATCGACATCGCCTGCGTCGTCATCAGCGCAGGAGTGCAGGGTGGGCGAGGCGCGGAAATGGCGCAGGCCATCATGGGCCGCGGCATCCACGTGCTGCAGGAGCACGCGTTGCACCACGATGAGCTGGCTGAATGCCTGCGGTGCGCCCGCAAACACGGGGTGCAGTACCGGTTGAACACCCACTACCCGCACATCGAGCCGGTCCGCCGGTTCATCGCCGCAGCACGGGAGCTGGTCAGCAAGCAGCGGCCGCTGTTCATCGACACGACCTGCGCCATCCAAGTCGCGTACACGCTGTTCGACATCCTGGGCCGGGCGCTCGGCGAGGTCCGCCCGTGGGGTTTCGACGACGTGCCGGTGGTGTCCGACCGGATTCGCGGGATGACCGACCTGGAGTTCCCGTACCGCGTCGTGAACGGCGTGTTCGCCGGTGTGCCGATGGTGCTGCGTGTGCAGAATCAGCTCAAGTCCAGCGACCCGGACAACTACACCCACCTCTTCCACCGGATCACGGTGGGCACCGACGGCGGGCACCTGACGTTGGCCAACACGCAGGGTCCGCTGCTCTACAGCCCCCGCCCGCACGGCCCGGAGCGGGCGTGGCACACGGTGCGGCTGTTCGACACCGACGCCGAGCATCTCACCTACCCGAGCGCCACCGTCATCGGTGACGTCGAAGGACCCGACTACCGGCGGATTGTCGGCGATATCTGGCCAGGTGGTGTCCGCACAGCGCTAGGTGCGCTACGCCATGCCGCGCTCTCCGGCAACGATCCGCTCAAGCAGGGGCAGTACTACCTGACCCTGTGCCGGCTGTGGCAGGACCTCACTACCAGGCTCGGCTATCCCGATCAGCTCACCCGCACGGATCCGCCGGACGTGCTGCCGGTCGACGACATGATGGCCGCCGCGCTTGCAGTCGAAGTGAAGGAGGGCTGGGGGTGACTAGCACGATGGCGCCGTTGTACCAGCGCTGGTTCCGGTGTTATCGGCCCGTGGAGCACTGCGCGGGCCGGCTGATCTGCCTGCCGCACGCCGGTGGTTCGGCGAGCGCTTTTCGCACCTGGGCGCGCGCCCTGCCGCCGGACGTGGAACTGCTCGTCGCGCAGTACCCGGGCAGGCAGGACCGCATCTCCGAACCGCACGTCCGGGACATGGACGCGCTGTTGGCCGGTCTGATCAGGGCGATGCGACCCGTGCTGGACCGGCCGTTGGCCTTGCTGGGCAACAGCATGGGGGCGGCAGTGGCCTACGAACTCGCGCAGCATCTCGGGTCGGCGTGCGCGCAGCTGTTCGTTTCCGGGCGGCCTGGCCCGAGCCGACAGCGACCCGGGGTGGTGCACCTCAGCGGTGACGACGGGCTGCTGGCCGACGTGCGCAATCTCGGAGGTGTCACACCCGAAGTGCTCGAAGACCCGGTGCTCCGCGAACTCTTCCTGCCGACTCTGCGCGCCGACTACCAGCTGATCGAGACTTACCGGCCGACGACAAGCCCGTTGCCGGTGCCGGTGATGGCGCTCATGGGCAGCAGCGACCCCGAGGTCGACGAGGCCGATGCCCGCGCCTGGGCGGCGGCCACGACAGGCGAGTTCGAGCTGCGCTGGTTCGACGGTGGTCACTTCTTCCTGACCGACCGACCGGACGACGTGGTGAAGGTGGTCGCCGAGCGCCTGGCCGGATCGTTCGGAGTGCGCGATGGCCGCTGAATCCGAGGCTCACGCACGCGGGTTCGCGATCCGCATGTTCACCGCCGCAGTCGCCGCGCAGGAGCTGTTCACAAGCTACCTCGGCCTGAAGCTCGGCTTCTACCGGGAGTTGGCCGCCGGTGGACCGGCGACCCCGCCGGAGCTGGCCCGGCAATGCGGCGCCGACGTCCGGTACGTGCGGGAATGGCTTGAGCAGCAGGCCGTGGCGGGAATCCTGGAGGTGCACGACCAGGCAATGCCCGAACTGGACCGCCGCTACCTGCTGCCCGCAGGACACGCGGAGGCGCTGCTGGGTACTGATAGCCCGTACTCGATCTCGCCGATCGCGGTGCTGCCGATGGGCGCCACCGGCCGGGTGCTGCCCGCGCTGCTGGACGCCTATCGCACCGGCGGCGGCGTGCCCTACACCGAATACGGCGAGGATTCCCGGGACGGCCACGCCGGCTCCAACCGAGCGCTGTTCACCAACAACCTGGCCGACTGGATTCGGCGTTTCCTTCCGGACATCCACAACCGGCTGCTCATCAGCGGCCGTGTCGCCGACGTCGGATGTGGGGCGGGGTGGGCGAGCATCGCGCTCGCGAAGGCCTACCCCGATGTCCACGTCGACGGCTTCGATCTCGACCAGCAGTCCGTTTTGGATGCCCGGCGCAACGCTGCGGAGCACGGCGTGGCCGACCGGGTCAGCTTCGAGGTCCGCGACTGCGGCGATGCCGAACTGGCCGGTAGCTACCAGTTGGTTTGCATCTTCGACGCGCTGCACGACATGTCGCGTCCGGTCGAGGTACTGCGGACCTGCCGTGTGTTGCGCGCCAACGCGGGCACGGTGCTGGTGATGGACGCCAAGGTGCCCGATCAGTTCACCGCGCCCGGCGGGGACGTCGAGCGCTTCCTGCACGCGGCGAGCGTTCTGCACTGTCTTCCGGTCGGCAGGTCAGAAGAGCCTTCGGCGGCCACCGGAACGGCGATGCGGCCCTCGACCGTCCGGACCTACGCGGTGAAGGCGGGTTTCTCCGACATCGCGGTGCTCCCGGTGGACGACCTGTACCACCGCTTGTACCGGCTGCTCGACTGAAGTGCCGAAATCGGACTGGGGAGGAAAGGTGACCGGACGACTCGCACCCGGAAGCAGCTCGTGCCGGTGATCTTCGCATGGCGAGGGCCGGCTTGACGCGTTGCAACCCGCCCGGCCCTTGGCGGCCGCAGTGGTAAAGGCCAGGGCCGAACTCGCCGGCGAATGCGTCAACGCCGAGCAGGCGCACCGGCTCGTGCACCGCTTCGGTTCGCTGCTGTAGCCGCAGATTGCGCTCGGTACTAGGGGTTTCGCGGAACAGTGCCGGGAAAGGTTGATCATGCGCACGCTGATTATCGACAACTACGATTCCTTCACGTACAACCTCGCTCACTACCTGCAAGACGTGAACGGCGAACCGTGCGAGGTCGTCCGCAACGACGATCCGACGTTCCGGTTGAGTGATCTCGACCGGTTCGACAACGTCGTCCTCTCTCCTGGACCTGGCCACCCGGAACGCCCGGCGGACTTCGGCCACTGCGCGGAGGTCATCCGGCACGCGGCCCTGCCGGTGCTCGGCGTTTGCCTCGGGCACCAGGGCTTGTGCCTCGCCTACGGCGGAACCGTGGCGGCGGCTCCGGAGGTCCGGCACGGGCGGCTCTCGCAGGTGAACCACGAAGGCCGGGGCCTGTTCAACGGACTGCCCTCGCCGTTCCCGGCCGTCCGCTACCACTCGCTGGTGGTGACCCAGCTTCCCGACGAGTTCGAGGTCGACGCGTGGACCCCGGACGGCGTGCTGATGGCCGCACATCACCGAAATCGTCCACAGTGGGGAGTCCAGTTCCACCCGGAGTCGATCTGCACCGAGCATGGCCACCTGCTGCTGTGCAACTTCGCGGAGCTGACCGGCCGCTGGCAGCGGGAAAACGCACGGCCAGCGTTACCCCTGCGGGCCCGGGTCGCGGCGACACCGCACGCTGCGCAGGTCGAGGCGAAGCTGCGGGTGCTGGCCGAGGAACTACCGGGATGGTGCCCGCCAGAGCGGGTGTTCGACGCGCTCTACCAGGAAAGCCCGATTTCGTTCTGGCTGGACAGCAGCCTCGCCGAGGGGGAGCAGGGCCGGTTCTCCTTCATGGGTGACGCGTCCGGGCCGCTGGCGCGGGTCGTCGAGGCCGACGTCTGGCAGGGCTTGGCGATCGTTCGGGAGGCGGACCGGACCATTGAGGTGCGCGGCCCGTTCCTGGACTGGCTGGAGTCCGATCTGGCGGCGCTGTGGGCCGATGTGCCCGACCTGCCGTTCGATTTCGCGCTGGGCTGGGTCGGCTACCTCGGATACGAGATGAAGGCCGAATGCGGCGCGCGGCGGGCGCACCGGGCGCAGACGCCCGACGCGGGCATGATCTTCGCCGACCGCGCCGTTGCGTTCGACCACCAGGAGAAGCGCGCCTACCTGCTCGCCCTGGCCCTGGTCGACTGCGAGCAGCCCGCGCAGCAGTGGTTGGTGGAGACCGGCCGACGATGGCGGGAACTGCGCTCTCAACAGTCCGATGAGGACGTTCCGGCACCGGCCGGACCGGTCCAGGAGCTGCGGCTGCGCCACGATCGGCACGACTACATCGGACTCATCGAACGGTGCCAGGAGCAGATCCAGGCCGGCGAGAGCTACGAGGTCTGCCTGACCAACATGGCCACCGGCGAATGCGACCTGGATCCGTGGCACAGCTACAAGTTCCTGCGCGCGCACAGCCCGGCGCCGTTCTCAGCGCTGTTGAGGTTCGGGGCGCTGTCGGTGCTGAGCACCTCGCCGGAGCGGTTCCTGCGGATTTCCCGGGACCGGGCGGTGGAGTCCAAGCCGATCAAGGGAACGCGACCCCGCTCGGACGACCCCGTGGAGGACGCACGCCTGCGCGAGGAACTGCGGACCAGCGAGAAGGACCGCGCGGAGAACCTGATGATCGTCGACCTGGTCCGAAACGACCTGGGCAGGTGTGCGGAAGCCGGTTCTGTCCACGTCCCGAAGCTGTTCGACATCGAATCCTTCGCCACCGTGCATCAGATGGTCAGCACCGTGCGGGCACACCTGCGGCCGGACGTCTCGCCCATTGCGTGCGTGCGCGCGGCCTTCCCCGGCGGTTCCATGACGGGTGCCCCGAAGATCCGCACCATGCAGATCATCGACGAGTTCGAAAGCGGTGCGCGGGGTATCTACTCCGGTGCACTCGGCTACTTCTCCCTGAGCGGGGCGACCGATCACAGCATCGTCATCCGCACGCTCGCGGTGAACGCTGGGCAGGTGAGCTTCGGGGTCGGCGGGGCCATCACTGCCCTGTCGGATCCCGAAGAGGAGTGGACCGAGACGGCGGTGAAGGCCGCTGGACTGCTGCGGTTGTTCGGCGCGGGCTTCCCGGGCAATGACGTGGTCGCGACCGAATGAGTCGCGATGCAGGTCCTATGTGGACGAAAGCCAACCAGTGATCATGGCTTTCAGGCCCTCGGGGTAGCTGTCGGTTTCACGGGCGGTGGACCACTGGTCGGAGAGGCAGGCGAGGTTGGGCATCTGCTCCCGGTCGACGTCGGAGACCAGCACGATCGCGAAGGGCGGCCGGTCGAGTTCGTCGGTGCGGCGGCGGGTGGCAGTGCGCACGAGCGCTTCGCCGAGAGTGAAGTGCCACACCGCGCGGTAGGCCGCGGCGGCGCACTTGCGGTCGAGTCCCGCCTTGACGAACGTGGCGAGGATTTCTTCGACGATCCAGAGCACCGAAGGCGCCATCATGTCGCCTGCGGCGAGTACTTCGATCGCCCAGGGATGGCGGATGAGCTGTCCGTGCAGGAGTTTCCAGAGCTCGATGAGGCGATCTTGGGGGTTGTCGGGCAGTTCCGGGCGGGGTAGGCGGGCGACGAGCCTGTCCAGGATGAGGACGAGGAGTTCGTCCTTGTCCTGGACGTGGCGGTAAACGGCCATCGGGGAGCTGCCGAGTTCTTTCGCGACCCGGCGCATCGTGAGGGCTTCTATGCCATCGCGGACGAGGATGCGCTCGCCGACGTCGACGATGGCGTTCTGGGACAGCCGCGGTGGGCGGCCGCCCCGATTCAGAGTCTTGCCAGCCGGGCTCATCCTGCCATTATGTCAGCCGGCGGGTGCAGCCGGGACCGAACTCACCACGTCCCACTTCGCAAGATGAAGCGGCGGAGCTTGCCGGTGCCGGTGCGCGGGAGGGCGGTCACGACCGCGACGGACCGGGGAACCTTGAACGGCGCCAGCCGGTCGCGCACTAAGTCGAGCAATTCTCTTTCCAGATCCTGCACTTCCGCGTGCCGGGTGGGGACGATGTAGGCGCGCAGCTTGGTCGCACCCCGCTGGTCGGCAATCGCGGCCACCGCGGATTCTTGCACGGTGGGGTGCTCGTCGAGGATCCGTTCGATTTCCACCGGATCCACCGTGATCCCGCCAACCATTTCCAGATCGTCCTTGCGTCCCTTGTGGATCAGGCGCCCCCGGTCATCGAATGCCGCACGGTCGCCGGTGTTCAACCATCCGTCGCGCAGCGCCTGCGCGGTGCGTTCCGGCTGGTTGAGGTAGCCGGCGAGCAGCGTCGGCCCGGTCACCCAGAGCTCGCCGTCGACACCGCAGTCAACGATGTCCCGACCGCTGTCGTCGCGCAGGCGCACCTGGTAACCCGGCAGCGCGAAGCCGAGCGTGCCCGGTCCTGGTGAGTCGAGCGTGTTGGCGCAGAACGCGCCGCCAACCTCGGTACAGCCGAGCTCGTCGAGCACGGGGGCCCCGAGGATGTCGGTCAACCGCTTCCCCAGCTCGGCAGCGAGCCGTTCACCGGCCGACACCGCAACGCGCAGCGACGGGAAACGCTGCCCGTCGATCTCGGCGAGGAGGTTGGCGTATGCGGACGGCACCGCGTGCAGCACCGAGACCAGGTGCCGATCGATCGCTTCGGCCACGGTGGACGGGGCCGGGTGCTCCGGCAGCAGCACCGCGGCCGATCCGGACAGCAGCGGGTAAACGAACGAGTTGCCGAAGCCGTAGGCGAAGTGGAGCTTCGACACCGACAAGCTGACATCGGCTTCGGTCATGTGCAGCATCGCCGAACCGACAGCGCGGTGGTAGTGCTCGAGATCGGCGTGGCGGTGCGGAACGCCAATGGGACGGCCGGTGGTCCCGGAGGTGTACTGCACGTACAGCGGGGCGTGCGCCGGTACCGCTTGGGCGGCCGCGAGGGGGGAGGTTTCGGCGCGGGCGAGAAGTTCTCCGGCGTCGAGGCACCGGACGCCATCGAATCGCTCCGGCGAGTCGGTGATGACGAGCTGCGCGCGGCAGTCTTCGGCGATGAAGGTGTGGTCGACGACCGTCAGCCTGGGGTTGGTGGTCACCGCGACGGCGCCCAGGCGTGCGAGGGCGAGGAAGGTCGCAATCCAGGCGATCCCGTCCGGCATGCTCAGCAGCACGTGCTGGCGGGGCCGGACGCCGCGCTCGGCCAGCACGGTTGCGGCTCGCGCGGCGAGGCCGTGGACCTGGCCGTGCGTCCAGCTCGAAGAGCCGACGAGGTAAGCGGGGTTGTGCTGCCAGTTGTTGCGCGCTGAGCGGTCGGCGAGTGCCTGCGCAACGTTCACCGTTTCTCCTTGTCGACGACGAGCGGATCAGCGGGCGGGGAGGAACTCGATGAGCTGGTAGCGGATCACCCCGCCGGATGGCGACTCGTAGCCGACGGCACGCCGGACGGCCGGGGTCCACCCGTGGGCGTCGGCCAACCGCGCGACTCGCCTGCCGTCGCCGAGGCTGGTGAAACCGAGCAGCAACCTGCCACCCGGCTTCAGCCGTTCGCCCGCTTGGCGCAGAAAAGTTTCGTGCGCCTGGTAGTCGATGTCGTAGAAAGCTTTTTCCAGATCGGAAATGGCGATGGTTTCGGCGGTCGTCGGCACGAAGTTCGAGTTCCATAAAATGGTGTCATATCGTTCTCCCGGGGGAAGCGGGGAGAACATGTCGCCGCAGTGCGCGGTGAGTCGGTCGGCCACCGCGTGCCGTCTGGCGTTCAGCTCGATGTTGTCGGTGGCGGCTTTGTTGATGTCGGTGGCGCGAACCAGGCGGCAGCCGCGCAGCGCGGCGAGCACCGCCAGGTATCCGGTGCCCGCGCCGATCTCGCAGAAACAGCCACCGGTCGGGTAGCGGACCCACTCCGCGTAAAGGGCTGCTGAGCGGGTCAGATGGGGTGCGTACACGCCTGGGAGCAGGTCCCAGTCCAGGCCGAGCAAGCGGAATGTGGTTGCGTTCGCGATCTGGCGGTGGGCTTCGATCAGGCGGGTGACCATTTGCTCGCTGGAGGCGTCCATGACCGCGTGTTGCTCCTCTGCGAAACAGTCGGATTCAGGGCGAGTCTACCGATTCCGGGTCAATGGACAAGGGCTAGAAAATTGCCAAATGAAAGAGTGATTTAGATCACATATCGCCCTTTGTTGGGGTTTGTTAACGTGTACGCGTGAAGGCAAGTGCCGGGTATCCGAGGAATTGCCGGCAGGGCGGTTCGGTTGCGCTTGACGACCTGTGCGAAAATCCGTTCGACGAGTTCTCGAGATGGCATTCCGAACTGGGCATGAAGCGTCGCCGGGGGCATTTCCGCGCCGTACTGGCGGCCACCGGGCTGGACGGCGCGCCAGAAGTGCGGTCCGTCGCGGTGATCCGGGTGACGGGCGGGTTCGCGTTCTTCGCCGCCCACCACGGAGCGGTCATCGGCCGGTTCGGGGCAGACCCCCGTGCCGCGGTGTGCTTCGACTGGTCGGAGCACCGGGCCGAGGTCAGAGCCTGCGGCCAGGTTCAGCGCTTGTCCGATGTGGACTCCGATGGTTACTTCGGGACGCTGCCGGAGCGAGAGCAGCTGACGATCTGGTTGCGTGACCAGGAACCGACGAGCGCGCCGCGAGCCGAGATGACGCGCCGGCTCGCCGAGGTCGCGGACCACTTCCGGGGGCAGCTGGTTCCCCGCCCCCAGCACTGGGGCGGTTACCGGATCATCGTCGATGACATGCTTCTTCGCCTGCGGGGCGCGGACGAGGTGTGGGACGAAGTCAGGTTTCGGCGCACCGCGAGCGGATCGTGGGGCCGCACCTGGAGTTCCTGCTGACCCGGGGGGCGGGCGTCGGGGGGGGCGGGCGTCGGATCGAGGAGGCGGCGTGCTGGCAGGATGTGTCGAGTGGCCCGACGAGGTCGCGGCGGAGTACCGCCGGAAGGGGTACTGGCGCGATGAGACCCTCGGCGGCCTGTTGCGCAGATGGGCCGCAGAGTACGGGCAGCGCACGGCAGTGGTGCGTGGCGAGGTGCGTTGGAGCTACGTCGAACTCGACCGGCGGGCCGACCGCCTGGCCGCCGGTTTCGCCCAGCGGGGGATCGGTTCAGGTGATCGAGTCGTTGTGCACCTGCCAAACATCCCCGAGTTCGTCGCGGTGTGCTTCGCCTTGTTCCGCCTCGGTGCGGTGCCGGTGTTCGCACTGCCACCGCACCGGAGCGCGGAGATCAGGTACCTGTGCGAGTACTCGGCGGCGATTGCCTACGTGGTGCCCGAATCGCACGCCAAAACCGACTACCGGCTGATCGCGGCGGGCGTCGTCTCGACCGTGCCATCGCTGCGGCACGTGTTCGTGGTGGGCGATCCGGGCGAATTCACCGCGCTCGCCGATGTCGACGCTGAACCCGCCGCCGTGCCCGAACCCGGTCCGGCGGACGTGGCCTTCTTCCTGCTCTCCGGCGGCACCACCGGACTGCCGAAGCTTATTCCCCGCACCCACCGCGATTACGCCTACAACGTCCGGATCACCGCGGACAACGCCGGTCTCGATGTCGACACCACCTATCTGGCGGTGCTGCCCGCAGCGCACAACTACGCGCTGGGCTGCCCCGGTGTGCTGGGTGCGCTGTCGGTCGGCGGCACGGTGGTGCTCGCCGACAGCGGCAACCCCGATGAGGCGTTCACCCTGATCGAACGGGAAAAGGTGACGATGTCCGCACTCGTCCCGCCGCTGGCGCTGCTGTGGACCGACACCGCGACCGAGCGGGATCTGTCGAGCCTGCGCCTGGTGCAGGTGGGCGGTTCGCGGTTCGAGGCCGCACCGGCTGCCAGGTTCCGGGCTCGGTTCGGGTGCGTGTTGCAGCAGTCCTTCGGCATGGCGGAAGGGCTGCTGAGCCAGACCGCGCTGTCGGATTCAGCTGAGGTGGTCGATTCCACCCAAGGGCTCCCGCTCTCGCCCGATGACGAGGTCCGGCTGGTCGACGCCGACGCCGACGCCGACGCCGACGCCGCCGACGTCGCGGTGGGCGAGGTGGGCCACCTGCTGGTCCGGGGTCCGTACACGATCCGCGGCTACTACCACGCCCCGGAACAGAACCAGCGGGACTTCACGCCGGACGGGTTCTTCCGCACCGGAGACCTAGCGCGCCGCACTCCGGAAGGGCGGCTGATCATCGAGGGCCGCGTCAAGGACGTGATTAACCGGGGTGGTGAGAAGGTGGCCGCCGAAGAAGTCGAAGGTCACCTGCTGGCGCACGAGGCGGTGCGGGAGGTGGCCGTGGTGGCCGTGCCCGACGCGGTCATGGGCGAGCGGACCTGTGCCTTCGTGGTGGGCCGGGCCGCAGTCGGCGCCGCCGAGCTCAAGGAGTTCCTCCGGGGGCGCGGCCTGGCCGCCTACAAGCTGCCGGACCGGTGGGAGCAGGTGGAGTCGCTGCCCCGAACGGCCGTCGGGAAGATCGACAAGGCTCTGCTGCGCGAGCAGGTAGCGGCGAAGGTCAGCCGGGCGTCGGCCAGCAGCAGGCGTCGGCGGGCGATCCGATGAGTCCCGTGGTCGTGGTGGGTGCCGGCCCGGTCGGCCTGACGGCCGCCCTGTGCTTGTGCGCACTTGGCATCGAGGTCACCGTGCTGGAGAAGCGGGGCCGCGATGCGGTCCGCCCCGGCAGCCGGGCGCTCTTCGTGCACAACGATTCGCTGCAGCTGCTCGACCGGGCCCAGCGCGGGCTCGGCACCGAGATCGCCGAGCACGGCACCACCTGGCACACCCGCCGCACGCTGTTTCGCGGCCGGGAGGTCTACTCGAAGACCTATCGGAAGCCGACCGGGGCCGAACTGCCGCCATTCGCCAGCCTTCGCCAGATCGACACCGAGCGATTCCTGTTGCGTGCGGCGGAGTCGGCAGGTGCTGACGTCGTCTGGGACGCCGATGTCACCCGGGTCTCGGCAACGGACGCCGACGTGACGTTGGAGGCGGGGGACGGGCGCAGTTGGCGCAGTCACTACGTGATCGCCGCCGACGGCGCCCGTTCTGCGGTGCGATCGGCCGTCGGCATCGCGCTGGCGGGCTCCCGCGCGTTGGGTTCCCACGTCGTGGTCGATGTTTCCGCCGGTGCGCGGCCCCGGCCGCTGGAGCGCAGCTATCACTACGCGCACCCCGCACTGTCCGGGCGCAACGTTTTGACGGTTCCGTTCACGGGCGGCTTCCAGGTGGATCTGCAGTGCCGACCTGATGACGATCCGGACGACCTGACCGCAGAGGCTGCGGTCGCGCGCTGGATCCGCGCCGTCGTCGACGAGGACGAGATCGGCGACGTGCTCTGGGTCTCCCACTACCAGTTCATGCAGGTGATCGCCGAGCGGTTCGTCGACGCGAGCCGCCGGGTCCTGCTCGCCGGGGAAGCGGCGCACCTGTTCCCGCCGTTCGGGGCCCGCGGCATGAACAGCGGGATGGCCGACGCGGAAGCGGCGGCGCGTGCGGTAGGGCTCGCGCTGACCTGCGGCAAGCGCACGTCTGTGGAGGACTACGATCGGGTCCGGCGAGAAGCTGCCCGCCGCAACAGCTGGGCGGTCGGTGCAGCGTTGCGGCACGTGGCACCGCCATCCCCGTTCGGCAAGATGAAGCTGGCGCTGGCCGGATGGCTGGCTCCGCACGTCCCCAAGATCGGGGAGTGGCTCGAACGGGCACCCTACGGGCCGCGGCGGCCCCCGCGACCAGGCGGAAGAGGACGGTACTGACCATCGCGACGAAACGCGGGGACCGAGTGCTCGTGTGGCACAACGGTGCGCTCCACGAGGAGTCCGCTGAACCCAATCGTCCACTGTGGGTGGTGGATTCGTGGCTGCTCGACGAGGGCGAGGTGCGTGGCCTGGCGCTGCACCGAGATCGGTTCGTCAACGGCTGCCGCGAAGCGGACAAGAAGGCCCCGGACGAGGTGCTTGGCTTCTGGCTGGAGATGTGCCGTGCGTTGCCGAGGACGGGCAGGTGGTTTCCGCGCGCGGAGCTCAGCGGCCATCCCAAGAAGCTCCGCGCGGTGATCCGCCCTTGCCCCGACACCGGGGGAGAAGTGGTGCTGTGGCCGTGCCTGGACCCGCGCAACTCGCCTCGCCGCAAGGGGCCGGACGTCCCGGCGCTGGCGAACGCGCGGCAGAACGCGCTCGTTAGAGGTGCTCATGACGCGGTGCTGCTAACGAAATCCGGAGCGCTGCTTGAGGCCGCTCACGGTGCCTTGCTGTGGTGGAGCGGCGAACGCATCTGTATGCCGGTGCATGACGACTTGCTGCTTCCCAGCGTCACCCTGCGCCTGATCCGTCAACTCGCGAGCCGCGACGGCGTCCCAATAGCGCGCGTTGACGCCCAGCTGCAGGACCTCGCGAACTGCGAGGTGTGGTATGCGAACGCCCTGCACGGCATTCGCCTAGTGCGCTCCTGGCTGGGAAGTCCAGTCCGGCTCGGGGAATCCGTGCGAGCGGCGCGCTGGCAGGACGCGCTCACCGAGCTGCGTGAGCCGCTGCCCTGAGCGGCGCGGTGCACGCGCATGACGCTGCCCTTGCCGTGAATCCCGGGATCCGGGTGCCCCGCATTCGACCAGCGCGGGGAACTTCCCGTCCCGATCGTTCGGGTGCCGGGTCGATCCCCGTCTCCTTGTCCCGGTCGCTCATTGGCAGCGGTCGAGCAACATGCGACCACAACCGGCCAAAAACGAAACCAGCGGGCTCACCTTCCGGCAAACCCGCTGTTCACAGCCGTCGAGACGACGGGATTGTCTCGACGGCGTCGTTCACGCGCTGATCGACACGACCGGATCAACGGGGTGCGTTGCCAACGGATGCACGGTGACGGCCATGTAGGGCCACACGGGCAGGGCGCTGATGATGTCGTGGAGCTCTGTTGCGTCCTCGGCGCGCCAGAGTCCCCAGTTCTCCCGCCGGCCCGGGACTCGCCACATCCGGACGAGATGTCCTTCTGCTGCCCGCTCGGCGGCCATCTTCCGCTCGTCGATCGAGAGTTGCCGGATCGTGTCGGCCGAAAGATCGCGTGGCCACTCGATTTTGATGTTGACCAGAAATTCCTTCATCGAAGTCTCAAACTCCTCACCATTTTGTTCACCAATGTCGCGGCGTTACGTCCTGGTGCTCCGGTGACGTATCCGCCGGGCCAGCTGCCCGCGCCGCCCACGACGATTCCCATCGACCGTGCGGCGCGCGTGAAGTCGGTTCCGGGCCTGCCGTCCAGCAGTTGTGACGGAAGCATGTCGCCGTGGGTGATGTTGCTTCCGGTGAGTCCGAACTCATCTTCCAGGTCGTGTGGCGAGAACCACCGCGCGTCCTCGATTCTTGTCTGAAGGCCGGGGAAGGACTCTTCCAGCTGTGCCAGACAGGCGCCGAAGAAAGTCGCACCATGCTCGCGCCAGTACTCCCGGCCGAGTCGGTACGGCGCGTGCCACACGTTGATGCTCATCAGGTGTTTGCCCTTGGGTGCCAAACCTTCCGACGTGAGACTCGGGATGAGTCCCCACATGATCGGCTTGGCCGAAGGGCGGCCTGCGATGCCGTCCTCGACTGCCGCGGTGATGTAAGCCGGGTCCGGGGCGACCCGGAACTGGGCCGAGAGCAGTGTCTCCAGTGGTACGTCCTCGGGAGCGCCGGCGACGCCGGGGAGCGAATCGAGAGCCAGGGCTATCTTGAAGGCCGACCCCTCGGGCGGTTCGGGGGTCGCGGCCTCCGTGAGCGCCCCGGATGGAAGCATGGTGGCGAGGCGGGACGGTTCGACTGCGGACACCACCATGTCCACCCCGGTGATCTGTTCACCCGACTCCAGCACCACGGCCGTAACCTGTCCGTGTTCGGCCAGCTCCAGACGGACGACAGGAGCGTTAGTTCTGATCTGGACGCCGTGCTCGCCTGCGGCTCGCGCGAGTGCGTCGACGATCGCACTCATGGAGCCGACCGGTAGCCCGACCGAGCCGCGCAGCGGCGCATCGCCGATGCCGAGCACGTCTTCGGTCGACGAGGCTCGGGAGATGGGTCGCATGAGCAGTCCCATAGCCGAACCGGGCGCATCCGGAGAGACGAGTTGCCCATTGAGGGCGAGCATCATCATCAAGCTCTTGGCGGCGTCGGTCCGCAACGACTCGGCGAGCAGGTCGTTCAGGCTTCCGTCGAGCACGACAAGGCGGAACTCGTCGCGTACCGCTGTCGGCATCCGGTCCAGCGCTTCCTGCAACGAGGGCGGCGGTTCCCACAACGAGAGCCCGCTCGCGGCGCCGAGAGCATCGAGGCGCTCGACGAGCAGACGATGCCGCTTGGCCTCACCGGTAGCGAACGTCTCCAGCTGTGCGGCCACCCGATCACGGTCGCGCCAGCCGACGAACAGGCCCTCACCCATGCGCTGCAACAGGGTCACGTCCGGGCTGACGAACCGCAACCCGTGTCGCGCCAGCTCCAACTCCTGGATGATGCGTCCCTCCAATGACCCCGGGGAGTTGGTGATCGCGCCGAGGTACCCGGGAAGGTACTCCAGCCGACCGGCCATCCCGCCGAGCGTGGGGCGAGCCTCAAGGAGGGTGACGCGCATCCCGAAGCGCGCCAGGTAGTTGGCAGCGACCAGGCCGTTGTGTCCCCCGCCGACGACGACCACATGGGGACTCATGCGGACGGGCGGTCGAAGGTCTGCTCGAACAGGCGCAGCCAGTTGCCGCCGAGAACCAGGTCCAGATCGGCGGCGGTGAACCCGCTCCGCATCATGGTGCTGACGAGCGTCGGGAAGGCGGCAGGGGACTGGAACCACGTCGGCCACTCGACCACCGGGGCGCTCTCGTCGATCGGGACCGGGCTTTCGCGACCCCACCGGCCCATCCGCCACCATTTGACGGCCTCGACGTCATACCCGGTGTAGAAGTCGGTGCCCAGGGCGACGTGTTCCACACCGAACCGCTCGACGGTCCACGAAATCATGTCCACGAATTCCTGCTCGGTGGTCTTGACGCCGTTCTTGAGCATCCGCACGTACGGGCTCAGGCCCACAACGCCGCCGGCGCTCGCGAGCTCGCGCAGCACGGTGGACGACTTCGGGCGCCGGCCGAGTTCGACATCGGTACCGACGAACTCCAGCGGGTTGGCATGCGTGATCGCAACCGGAACCTGGCTGAACTCGATGGTGTCGAGGCACGTCCGCTCGGAGCAGTGCGACAGGTCGACGAGCATTCCGACCTGGTTCAGTTCCTTCACGAACTGCCGTCCCACGTGAGTGGACAAGCCGGCGTCGTCGTCCTCCCAGCAACCGGCGGCGATGCTGTTCTGGGTGTTGTAGGTGAGTTGCACGATCCGCACGCCCAGGTCGTGAAAGACCTGCACCAGCCGGATGTCGTCTTCGAAGGGGGAGGTGTTCTGGAATCCCAGAACGACCGCGGTACGCCCGGAGGAGACCACCTCACGGATCTCGGCCGCGGTGCGGGCCGGCGCGATCAGGTCGGCGTTCTCGGCGAAGAGGTCGTTCCAGTGGCCCAGGACAGACAATGTTTCCCGGGCGGTCTCCCACACCGCGACCGTTACGTGGACGCAGCCGACGTGGCCGTCGCGCCACTCCAAGAACCGCTTGCGGGAAGGCCTGCTGTACTCGAGACAATCCACGATGATGGCCCCGGTTTGCGCTCCTGCTGTCATGTCCTCTGCTTTCTTTCCGAGTCCGATTCTTGTTGACACTGATTTGGGTCAGGCGAGTCCGAAAGGGTCTGCGGCTGAGGCAAAGTCCTGCACAATCGCTTTGACCTCTTGGAACTCGCGCAAGCCTTCGATACCGTTCTCCCGTCCGATGCCGGATTGCTTCACACCTCCGAACGGTGTCTGCCAGTCCATGCCCCGGTAGGTGTTGATCCACACGGTTCCAGCGTTCAGGCTCTGCGACATCCGGCGGGCTCGCGCCATATCGGAGGTCCAGCAGCCGGCAGCGAGCCCGAAGGCCGAGTCGTTGGCTATCGCGACTGCCTCCTCCTCGGCCGCGAACTCCACGAGCGTCAGCACCGGGCCGAAGACCTCGGTCTGGCAGATGCCGGCGCTGTTGTCAGCTACCCGAAGGACGGTCGGCGCCACCCAGTAACCCCGCTCGAGGCCGGCAGCCACCGGTGGGGGCTCGGCGCCGCCCGCGAGCACGGTGGCACCGTCGGCGATCGCCTGGGAGATCAACGACTGGATGCGCTGCTGCTGCTGGACCGAGGCGACCGGGCCGAGATGTACCCCGGCCTCCGTGGGGGCACCGACGCGCAGCCGGGACACGCGCTCCAGCAGCGCAGCGGTGAATTCGTCCGCCACACCGTGTTGCACGAGCACCCGAGAGCCGGCCACGCAGGTCTGCCCGGTCGCGGAGAACCCACCCTGCACGACCGCGGTCACCGCATCGTCGAGCGGCGCATCATCGAAGATGATGTGAGCCGACTTGCCGCCGGCCTCTGCGACGAAGTGGCCGAGATGACTCGAGACAGACATCCCGACCTGCGCAGCCGCGGCTGTGCTGCCGGTGAACGAGACCATGTCCACCGACTTGTGCTCAACGAGCCGCTGCCCGACGCCGGTGCCACCCTGGACGATGGTCACAGCACCGTTGGGTACGCCGGCCTCGGTCACGATCTGCTTGAGGAGGATGCTCGAGCCCGGCGAGTTAAGCGGCGGCTTGATAATGACGGCATTTCCGGAAGCCAACGCCGGGGCGAGTTTCCAGGTGCCGAGGGAGAATGCTCCGTTGAATGGCGTAATAAGTGTCACGACTCCCACGGGCTCATACCGCAGGGTCGCCTCCTTGGTCGCCGAGATGCTGAGGCGTTCCTCACGCGTAGTGCGCAGCAGCGCGGCGTAGTACTGCCACCAGCGTGCGCTGACGGCTACCTCGGCCTTAGTCGCAGGAAATGGCTTGCCATTGGCCAGCGTCTCGAGCGCCGCGATTTCATCGACGCGGGCGTCGATGCCGCGCCCGATCGCATCGAGCACGTCGGCGCGCTGAAGGTTGCTGACCGAGCGCCATTCTCCGCTGGCGTAGGTCGCCCGGGCAACAGCGACGGCCTCGTCGACCAGATCGACGTTGTGGCTCACCGTACCCCAGGGCTGGCCGGTCGCTGGGTCAGTGAGTGCTTCGTGCCGGGTACCTTGACGTGTGCGGCCGTTGATGTCCGAGTGGAATTCGGTTGTGGAGAGCAGAGCGAATAGGTCTGGCGAGGTCGTTGCAGTCATACAGACTCCTGTGCGGTTCTCGATATGAATTCAGATTTCCGAGCCGGAAAAGGGCGCAATGAAGGGCTCAACCGGTTCGGGCACGCGCTGGAATCGTCCTGCGGATTACCTATCGGCTGCTGTCGACCGCGCACCCTTGGTCGGCACTGATGCGCGAGCTGCACGTGTCTCCACCGTTCGTCCGCCTTGCGGAATTTCATGGCCGGGGACGGAGCCGAGCAGCTTTCTCGTGTAGGGGTGCTGCGGGTTTTCGAAGATCTCGTTGTTGCTGTTGGCTTCGACGACCTCGCCGTCCTTCATCACACAGACGTAGTCCGCGATCAACCGCACCACTGCGAGATCGTGGGAGATGAACAGCAAGCTGAGGCCGAGCTCGGCCTGCAACCGGTCGAGAAGCCGGAGGATCTGCGCCTGCACCATGACGTCGAGGGCGGACACGGGTTCGTCGCAGATGAGCAGATCAGGGTTGAGGGCGATCGCCCTGGCGATCGCGACACGCTGCCGCTGTCCGCCGGACAGTTCCGCGGGGCGGCGGTCGATCACGTCCGAGGAAAGTGCGACCTGATCGAGCAGCTCGAGCACCCGCGCGCGTCGTTGCGCCTTGCCTCCGCGCTTGTAGAAGGCCAATGGCTCCTCAACGATCCTGCCGATCGTGTACATCGGGTTCAGCGAGGCGTACGGATCCTGGAATACCGGCTGCACACGCTGCCGGAATCCGGCGAGCTGGGCCTTATCCATCGTCGCGATCTCCTGCCCCTCGAAGAAGATCGAGCCCGAAGACGGCTCGATGAGCCGAAGGAGCATCCGCGATGTCGTCGTCTTTCCCGAACCTGACTCGCCCACGACGGCGACCGTCTTTCCGCCCGGGATGTCGAACGTGACGCCGGCAGCGGCTCGGACCTCCTTGCGATTGCCTCGGGGACGGTAGATTTTGGTCGCTTCCCGGACCTCCACGAGGCTCGGCTTGCCAGCGTCCGTCTCACCGGTGGCAGTATGGCCCGAGTCGACGCGCACGGCCGCGATGCTCGGGGCGGCGTCGAGCAGGGCCTTCGTGTACTGGTGGCGCGGAGTTGCCAGAACCTGCGCAGTGGGCCCTGCCTCGACGATCTCCCCCTCGTTCATCACGATGATCCGCTGGGCACGTTCAGCCGCGAGGGCGAGGTCGTGGGTGATGAGCAGGACCGCGGTGCCGATCTCGGCGGTCATCCTGTCGATCTGGTCGAGAATCGTCCGCTGGACGGTGACATCGAGCGCACTGGTGGGCTCGTCTGCGATGAGCAGCTTCGGCCGGCAGGCGAGCCCGATCGCGACCAGCACGCGCTGGCGCAGCCCGCCGGACAGCTCGTGCGGATACTGCGCGGCACGCTGTTCCGGCTCCGGGATTCCCGCGGCTCGAAGTGCTTCGTGGCTTTTTCCCCGGACGTCGCGCCTGGTCGCGAACCCATGTGTCAGCAGGGTTTCCGCGACCTGGGTACCTATCTTCATGCTCGGGTTCAGGTTCGACATCGGGTCCTGCGGCACCAAACCGATGAGACGGCCTCGTACGCTACGAAGTTCGGTGTCCGACTTCGTGGTGAGGTCGGTGTTCTCGAAGCGGATGCTACCGGCGCGGATTTTGCCGTTGGCGGCGAGCAGCCGGATGACGGACATGGCCATTGTGGACTTGCCGGAACCCGATTCTCCGACGATCGCGACTGTCTCGCCGCGTCCGACACAGAACGACACGCCCTTGACAACGTCGGAGGAACCGTTGGGTCCGGTGAAACTGACGACAAGGTTGTCGACAGCAAGCAGCGGCAGCCCGTCGGGGGAGTCACTCATGGGTTTGCCCCTTCTCGTTGGTGACGCTCGCCGGGCTTTTCCCAATCCGCCGTCCCGGCGCTGGGCGGCGGCTGTGACGACTCCCGGATGACGAGCTTCCGGGGGACGGTGATCGGGGGCATCGCATTGCCTTGTGCCTCGCCCTTAACCAAGCTGATGAGCCTGTTGGTCGCCGCTCCGGCGATCTCTTGGACAGAGCCGCTGACCGAGGACAGCGGTGGCACGAGGTACGGCGCGAAGTCGAGGTCGCCGAAGCCGACAACGGCGATATCAGTGCCAACGGTACCGCCGAGGTCCGTGATGGCTCTTATCGCGCCCACGGCGAGTTGGTCATTCGACGCGAGCACCCCCTTCGGCCACGGACCGACGCGCAGGTGCGCCGACATGGCCGAGTAACCGGCCTTGTAGTCGTAGCCGTCGGTGACGATACGGATCCCATCCGCCTGCCCGTGGCGGCGGACCACGCTGCTAAATCCCTGCCACCGATTCTCAGCGGGGACCGAGCCCCTGATCGCACCAAGGAATACAAGCGGCACACCCCAGTCCTCGACGAGGTGGGCGGTGGCCTCTTCGGCACCGCAGTAGTCGTCATAGAGAATCGTCGGGACGTCCAGGCCCGGAATGGTCTGTCCGATCGTCACGACATGAATCCCCCGCTCGGCGATCCTCGCCAGCTGTGCGCGGATCTCCGGACTGCCGAGGTCGTCACCTGTGTTGATGATGATTCCGTCGACGCCCTCGTACGGGATGCGGGCGAGGTAGCTGAGCGCCTTGGCCTGATCGTGGCCGAAGCTCTTCAGCTGTAGCGCGAAGCTGTGCTCTGCGCACACGGTGTCGACCGACTTCGCGATCATCGAATACCACGGCTGCGAGATGTCACCGACCAGGAGGGCCAGACACCGGTGGGAGCCTGATCGCAGGCCGGACGCCGCCCGATTGGGGTGGAACGACAGCTCGTCCGCGACCTTCAGCACCTTCTTCCGCGTGTTCTCGGCCACCAGCTCCGGACGGTTGAGCGCCCGGGACACGGTCGAGATGGAAAAACCGGTGGCTTCGGCGATCTCGGCCATCGTGCCGGCATCTGGCCTCGTCACAGCTTTGCTCGGCTCCCGGCCTGGGCCGCTAGTCATGCGCATTCCCCGAGAACGTCACCAGCACGAACATCTGGTCTCCCCTCAACTGAGCTTGATCTTCGGATTGAAGTAGGCGTACAGGATGTCAACCAGGAAGTTGATCAATACGAAGATCACGGCGATCAACAGGATGCCGCCCTGCAACAGCACGGTGTCGCGCTGAGTGATCGCCTGGGACAAGGCCAGACCTATACCGGGCCATGCGAATACCGTCTCGGTGAGCACGGCACCGCTGAGCAGGAAGCCAGCCTGGAGGCCGACGACGGTGATCACCGGGGGCATCGCGTTGGGCAACGCATGCCGAAACACGACCTTGCGCTCCGGCGTACCGCGGGATCGGGCGCTGCGCACGAAGTCGCTGCTCATGACATCGAGCATGGACGCTCGCGTCATTCTCGCGATGACCGCTACCGACCACGCCGCGAGCGTGAGCACAGGGAGGATCGCGTGGCTGGCGACGTCCCCCAGTCCACCCCCGCCGACGATGCTTCGCATACCGCTAACCGGCAGCCAGCCGAGGGTCAGACCGAAGAGCAAGACGAGGATCAGCCCCAGCCAGAACGACGGCATGCTGGTCAGAACAAGCACGAACACCGTCAGGCCGCGGTCGCGCAACGAGTTGGCCTTCAGCGCCGCCCAGCTGCCGAGCACGATCCCGAGAACCGCCGCCACGATTACGGCGGGAACCGCGATGACGGCGGTGTTCACCAGCCGTGACAACAGCACGTCCAGAGCAGGCTGATGATAGGCCGTCGAGACGCCGAGATCTCCTCGAAGGAGATGTCCTAGGTAGATCAAATACTGGACGAAGATGTTTCGATCCACGCCGAGCTGGTCACGCAGAGCCTGCTTCTCCGCCTCGCTCGCGTTGCCGCCTAGCCGCACATCGGCTATATCACCCGGAATGATCTGGCTGAGCAGGAAGACCGCGAACGTCACGCCGAAGATGACCGGGAGCAGCTGGAGCGCACGTTTGCCTGTGTACCTGAGCATGGGTGTGCCTCCTCAGGAGTTGTTCCGCACTCGCGGATCCAGGTGGTCACGAACGGCGTCGCCGACCAGGTTGAAGCCGACAGTGAGGGTGACGATCGCCAGCCCGGCGAGCGTCGCCACGTGCGGCGCGCTCAACAAGGCTGCCCGGCCGCCGTTGAGCATCGCTCCCCAGTCCGGCGTCGGGGGTTTTACGCCAAGCCCCAGGAAACTGAGGCTCGCCGCCAGGATCACGTTCTTGCCGGTCTGCAGCGCGCCGATGACCACCAGCGGGCTCACAACGTTGGGGGCGACGTGCAGGGTGGCCGTCCGGAAGTGTCCCAGCCCCAGCGTGAGAGCCGACTCGACGTAGGGCTGCTCCTTCTCGCCTAGGACGCTTCCGCGCACGAGACGGCCAACCTCGGGAATGGTCACCACGACCATCGCGATGATCATCGAGACCATGCCCGCCCCCAGGGCGGCGCCGATCCCCAGCGCGAGCAGGACGCCCGGGAATGCGAAGACGACGTCGAACACGCGCATAATCACCGCGTCGATCTTGCCGCCGACGTACCCCGACATCAGGCCGATCAGCCCGCCGATGACCAGCGCGATCAGTGTCGGCGCGACCGCGACGAAGAGGGCGAACCTGGCGCCATGAATCAGCCGGCTCAACACGTCCCGTCCGAGTTCATCCGTCCCGAGGACGTGTCCCGGGGAGAACAGGGCCAGATACCTCTGGTGCGGGTCGGCCAGGATCGGGTCGTGCGGCGAGATAAGGTCGGCGAAGATCGCACAGAACACGACCACACCGACGATGACCACGCCCGTGACATGGGTGGGCTTTGTCAATGTCGAAAGCCACCCGCTGAGCGCGGGCCGCTTTGGAGACGCGGTTTCCTGGACAACACCAGCCGCCATCTCGATCATCCTCTCGGTCTTGGACAGTTGAACTCAGGCCACAGTCCAAAGTCGGCCGAGGTTGGGGATGACGTCCGGCAAGCCGAGCGTGCGCAATGCGTGCCAGAGCGTCGACTGGTTACTGCTGACCACTGCGGCACCCGTGTCCATTTCGAGGTAGGGCAATGTCTCGAAGGTTCGGTAGGTGCCACAGGAGATGAGGATCGCGTCAGCACCGCCGGCCTTCTTGTACACGGCCTTGCCGAGGCGGTAGGCACTGTCGGCGTCGTGGGTGCTCGCGTCGTACGGGTCGGTCATCTGGAGGCCTTCGATGGCACTCACCTTGATGCCGTGACTTTCGAGAGACGCTGCCAGCGCCTCGTTCACATCGTTGGTGTAAATGGTTCCGACAGCGACGGTGGTGGCGTCAAGCGCCTGCAGCGCCTTGACCGCCGACTCCTGCATCGTAATGGCTGGAATCCCGGTGTGCGCCGTGATCTCGCTGGTGATGCGCTCGTCGGCGCCTGGGCCATCGAGGAAGGTCCCCGGCGCGCCGCATTGCACGATGAGGTCGACCTTGGAGGTCGCCAGCTGGCGGGACGCCTCCAGCACCTGCGACATCATCACCTTCAGACCCCCCTCGTCCACCCTGGGGACGATGGTGCGGGCATCGGCGAAGGCGACGCCGGTCGGGGCGACGCTCCGCCACTCCTCGGCGCCCTCGATAGCGGTTGCGGGGCGGATCTGGCCGATCTTGGCGCGCCAGCCTAGAAGCATTCTGAACCCAACTCCTCAAGTCGTGATTCATCGGCAGACCCTGTGGCCCACTCTGGTCGCTTCCCCGATACCGGTCAGAACGCGACCCAGAGGGATTTGAGAACCGTGGCGCAGAGACTGACGGGGGAGTGCGACGACGAGGACCATAAGCGCACTGCACGGCCAATGTCAACGTTTGCAGTCATCGCGTCAAAGGCACATGCGCCCCGCTTGAGCCGGCGACGGACACGTCGAGGGGCGGCCCCGCTGGAAGTCGCACACGTCCCGCGACTGATCGAGGCCAGGTGTCGCAGCGTCTCGCGAGAACCGTTGTGCGACAGCGGAAATGGAGCTTCTACGTAGCCCAAACCGGACGGTGTGCACGGGTCTGCTGAGGCGAGCGCCGCCGTTGATGGGTCCGCCCTCGGGCCGTTGACAGCCTGAGGCTAGCCATCTACGTTATCCCCTCACGCCACAATCGTTTGCAAAGACCACGGAGTCCCGCATGACAATGCGCAAGAGGCGTGTCTTGGCCGCCGTTCTTGTCGCCACATCCCTTCTCGGCGTCGCCGCCTGCTCCGGTGTGGGACAGGGCGGCGGCGACCAACGGGTTCTCGTCATCGCCTCGGGAGGGGAGATTCCGGCACTCGACCCGCAGAGCATCAGTGGAACCGTCGGCCTTCGTGTCACTGACGCCATCTACGAGACTCTCGTTCGCGAGGATCTCGATACGCAGACCAAGACGGCTCCCGAAGTCAGGCCTGCCCTGGCCGAATCCTGGAACGTGTCGGCGGACGGCCGGGTTTACACGTTCAAGATCCGGGACGGCGTGACGTTTCACGACGGCACGTCCCTGGACGCAGCGGCGATCGCTACGAACTTCGACCGCCTGATGGACGACCGCTCTCCGGTGTACAACCAGATCGCGAGCGCCAACATGAAGTTCGTGACCCGCTGGATCGCGAGCGCCAAGGCGACCGGCGATCTTACCTTCACCATCACGCTCAAGAAGCCGTTCGCGGAGCTTCCGCGGCTGCTCACCGACCGCCGGATGGCAATCATCAGCCCAGTGGCCCTGGCGAAGTACCCAGGTGATGCAGTCGGTCGACATCCGGACGGCACCGGACCCTTCCGAATCGAGAGTGTCGAGCAGGGCACGGATCTGCATCTCGAGGCCAATGTGACGTACTGGCGCGGCGCCCCGAAGGTCGATGGCCTCGTATTCGTGAACATGCAGGATCCCACAACCACGGCGATGGCGCTGCAGACCGGAGAAATCGATGTGATTCCCAGCGCCAGCGCGGAGCAGATCGCGCAGCTGCAAGGCAAATCTGCAGCGGTGGTGCAGTACCCGGCCCCGGCCAACCAGTATTTTATCCGGCTCAACACCAAGACAGCGCCGACTGACAACCCGCAGTTCCGCCAAGCCTTGAACTACGCGATCGACCGCGACGGAATCATCGCTGCCGTGGATGGCATGGGGCAGATCATGGGCGGTCCGATCCCGGTCGGCAACGACGCCTTCCAAGAAGGCGCTCGGCAGCGATACGAGTTCAATCCGGACGAAGCACGCCGTCTCATCCACGCTTCCGGGGTCCAGCTTCCGGCGGTCGTCAAGGTATACGCCCCGAGCGGCGGTCCTGGCTTCTCCCAAGCAAGCCAGATCATGTCGCTCGTGCAACAAGATCTGAAGAACGTCGATGTCCAGCTCGACGTCGAATACGTCGAGTTCACTTCGCTGGTAAACCTGGAGGCGCCTGGGTACAAGAACGGCGTCAACGGCTCCTTCAATGGGTGGACCACCGGCGCGGACAGCGGGTACTGGCTGGAGCGAATGTTTGGTGCGGACCAGATACCGCCGGCCGGTGTGAACCGCGGCTGGTACGTGAACACAGATCTAGCTCGGATCTTCGACCAGGCGCGTAACAGCATCGAGCCGGAGACGCGCCGCGGTCTCTATCGCGAAGCCGCCGACATCATCGCTGACGACGCACCTTGGGTCTTTCTCTACCAAGACCGCCTGCCGCGGATCTTCCGGGCGAACATCACGGGAATCCACGGGACACCCAGCGTGTTCGTCGACTACGCCACTATCAGCAAGTCGTGACCAAACGCTGAGCAAGGCACACAGCGTTTCGTGGCGGTGGACGGAATCGCTGTCACGAATCCGTGCGGTGTCGCAGGTCCCCTGCCAACCGTTGAACGGCTTCGCCATGTCGGGTTGCGAATGAGATCGCTTTGTGAATGGCGTACGGCCCATACGGATATACAGCAGCAGGATGGCCTGCAGGCCGAGATGAGCGGGCATCTCGGCTATGCCAAGGGTGATCCGGCAGGGCGGGGCAGCCCGAACTCCCGCAGGCGGCATCAGCGCCAAGAAGCATCGCCGCTCCCGGGCATTCGGACGCCGGGTGATCTTTACCTCGGCCAACCAGCTCGGGTTGATCCGTCGTGATGGAACCGTCCTCGCGCCCAGACCGTTTAGGGCCTGGCGGATGGTGCCAAATTTCGGCGGTGAACGGCGTCGTTAAGCCCTGTGCGGGAGAACCGCATGCACGGATTGACGGGCGGGAGCTGGAAACGGAACCACGATGAGACCACGGTCATGGAGATCAACGATCCAACGGGAAACCGTTGGGTCACCGATGGCTCCGCGACCTACCGCCGATCACGGTCACCGCGCCAGCTCCCGACCCTACTCGGTTTTCGCAGGTCGGTGGCCTCATAGGGGTTTACTGGGGTCAAGGGTCGCAGGTTCAAATCCTGTCGGCCCGATGTTGCCTTTTCGTGTCCCTATGTGGATCTTGCGGTGTTCGCCGGTTCGAGATCAAATGGGCACTGGCCGGTGGCGCGGTGCGGGCCGCGCCACCGCCGGTCCCGGTCGTCAGCCCGCCGTGAAATTCGGCAGGTCGGCGGTACGGGCCCTGTGCAGGTTCTTGATGACGTTACGAGCGTTTGAGTACTTGGTCGCCCCGGACTCGTAGAGCAGCCATGTCGTGCCGTTGTAGTCGGCGATGCCCTCCGACATGCTCGGCGCCTGGAAGCACTTGGCGGAGCGGTCGTTGATGTTCCTGCCGTGGGCGACCACGTAGATGTTGCTGGGGTTCTTCCGGCCGTGTGACGTGCTGTAGACGAAGTGCGTGTCCGTGACCATCACGCCCTGCGTCTTGTCGGGTGTTACGTAGGTCGCAGTCTGCTTGAGCTTACCGTCCTTGTTCACCTTGTAGACGTACATCCGGTCCTTTTCGAAATGGCCCGTGTACAGCTCGTCGCCGTAGCCGGTGAGGAACGACGCTCCTTTGACCTTCTGGGCCGGACCGTTCGGCGCGAGCGACTGCCTGCCCGGGGCCTTGAACTTCGCCGCGAGGTCCGTGGTCTTGTACTTGTTCATGGACCTGTTGTTGCCACCCGGTACGAACACCCAGCCATTTACGACCGCGATGCCCCCGGCGTGCTTGCTTTTGATGTCGACCGGTCCGAGGACTCTGCTGGTGCCCGCCTCGATCCCGTAGATGCGCCCCGTGTAATCAGGAACCTTGGGATGATCTGTGTACATGCTGATCAGCATCAGGTCGTTGCCGGCGCCGTCCCAGTTCTCCCAAACCCCCAGGCCCTGGGGGATGTAACCCTCGGACAGGCCGGGTATCAGGTTGGCCTGCTTGAACTTGCTGTCGTATACCGTTCCGGCGGAAGGGCCGTGGTAGGGGGCTTTTCCTCCCGCGCCGCTGCTGTTGCACGTGATCGCGGCGGCTTCCTGCGCGACCGCGGTGGCCGGGGCGGTCGCCACCGCGGTCAGCGCCAGAGAGGCGCCGATCAGGGCGGTGGTGGTTCTGCGGATCACTGATCTCATCCACGTCCTCCAGACGTCTGCGTGGAGCCAGAGAACTTCGCGAACCAGCCAATGATCGAGCGCGCGGAACCGGCACGAGGGGAATCGCGGTCAAAGCACCTGAAATTCACAGATTACTTGCGGCCAATCGGGCTCTTTTCCTACCCCGTTCTGGTTATGCTCGGCATTTTCCGGTGCCGAACCGCCCCACCAACGTTGTTGATCCTGGCGGTGTACGCGATAACCCGGACCCGCCGGTCACTGCGATGTCGTCGTGGGTCATGCTCGTGCCCTGTCGCCGGAGAGATCCGACTCCTCATTCGGCGGAATCGGGCTGGCCGGTTTTGGCAGGAATCGGGCTGGCCGGTTTTGGCATGGCGACAGGAATGGCGTGCCGAGGAGTAGAACCCCGGCCAGCGCAATAGTTGTACGCGGGCTGGTGAGTTGGGCCAGGAGACCCCACAACATGGTGATCACGGCGATGCTGGTGCTGGTGCTGATCGACCAGGCGGTGAGCACCCGGGCGTGGCGGTCGGTATCGGTGTTGTTCAACCGGTAGGCGGCGAAGACGGGGTTGAAGATGCTCGCGCAGATGATCAGCCCGAATTGGGTGACCATCACGATCACAAGCCCGGCCAGGCTTGGCTGGATGAACGCGAGCCCAAGGGGCCAGCAGGCACGTAGCGTACCGAAGACCCGCAGCACCGTGTGTTCGCCGCAGTGGGAGGCGATGCGGCGGGCGAGTCGCGACCCGATCAGGCCACCGATACACGGAACAGCGAACGCCAGCCCGAACTCCCAGACCGGGAACCGCAGGTGGGAGAGCATCAGCACCGACAAGAGCGGCTCCGTCGCCATGATCAGCCCATTGACCAGCATGGTGTTGAAGAAGAACCGGCGCAGTGTGTGGTGGGCGAGGATATAGCGCCACCCCTCGACAATGTCGCTCCACCGACGTGTTGAGGTCTTTCCCGGGTTCGGGGGCTGTTCGGGTTTTCTGATCGCGATGATGCCGAGCGCCGAGAGGAGGTAGCTCGCCGCATCGACGACAACGGTGGTCACTGGCCCCAGCAGCCCGATGGCGGCGCCACCCACGGGCGGTCCGATGATCGTGGCCGACCAGGTGGTGGACTCGAAACGACTGGTGGCCACCAGAAGCCCATCGGCGGGGACGATGGTCTTGAGGTAGGCGCCGCTGGCGGCCGTGAACGCGATCTTCGCTGCCGCGGTGACGATAGAGACCACCAAGAGTTGCGCGAAGGACAACGCGCCCAGGCAGTAGGCGAGCGGTATGGATGCCAACGCCGCGAAGCGGACCACGTCCATGACGATCATGACAGGCCGCTTGGCGCGAAACTCCATCCAAGGCCCGAGCGGGACCGCCACCAGCGCTCCGATCGCGAGCCCGGACGATGACAGGGCCGCCACTTCTGCCGAGCTTGCGTTCAGGACCATGATGGCGACGACAGAGAACGCTCCGAACCCGAGCCCGGTCCCGTAGGCGCTGACCGCGTAGGCGGCCCACAACCACCCGAACGCCCGGCCCAGGCTCGCCCTCCGCCACATCTTCGGCACTCGCTCCGCTCCGCTTCACCCGTCATGGACAACGCTCTGCTGTCTGCGGGATTGAAGCCGGTTGATGGCCACTGCCACCAACAACGGATCGAGCGGCGTGTCACAACTCATCGTTGTGGGAGTAGGTTTTGCCTCGTGGATCTCGATGCGGTTCGTACCTTCGTCGCCGTTGCCGAGACCGGTCAGTTCCAAGCCGCTGCCGACGATCTGGGAATCACCCAGCAAGGAGCCTCGAGACGAGTCGCCACCCTGGAGCGGGAACTCGGCGTACAGCTCTTCGCTCGGACAGCCAGGGGCGTCCGGCTTACCGTTGACGGGCAAGCACTGCTACCCCATGCACGCGAACTCCTCCGCGCCGCCGAGCGTGTCACAGCGGCCGTGACTCCAGGGCGCAGGGCCCTTCGGATCGACGTCATCAGCCGCAGGGTCGCACCCTCCAGTATCCTGCGCGCCTTCTACCAGCAACACCCCGGCATCGAGCTCGACGTTGTCGCCCTGACCAACGCCGACGCCGCGTCGGCGCTGTCCGAGGTCAGCGCCGGAACCCTTGACGCCACCTTCAGATCCCTACGAGACTCCGCCCGCACAGTCCCGATCGGGCTCCGGTCAGCGCGCGTCATCGACGACCGGCACCAACTGCTGGTCGGCCCACAGCACCCGTTGGCGAACGCCAGGACCGTAACGTCGGCCGAACTCGCCGAGCACCCTATCTGGATGCCCGGAATGTCAGACCCCGAGCCGATGGGCTACTACGACGATCTGGCGAAGGCGTTCGGGCTCACCATCGACACGATCGGGCCGATGTTCGGCATTGAAGCGCTCCTCGCCGAAATCGCGGACTCAACCCGGCTCGCCACCTTCGTCGGCGAAGGCTCGCGATACCTCTGGCCGGAAAGCTACGACCTCCGTCGCATCCCCGTCGTCAACCCGACCCCGGTCTACCCACTCTCCGTGATCTGGCGAGCGGACAATCCACACCCCGTCCTCGCGAACTTCCTCGAGTACCTCCGGACCAGGTACCGGGCGACAGCCCAGGATGACGTATGGACCCCAGACTGGGCACGCTGAGACCCGGATAGGCCCAGGGCGAGCAGGAAGCTCGTCCGGATATCGTCCGAGCACACCAACACCAGCCGGACTCTGGTCATGAGGGCCGCCCCGCACGAACGCGGTGGACGCGGCTTACGTGTGTACTCGCCGAGGCACCCCATCCGGCCCTGCCTGTCCCGGTCGGGGCTTCCGAAAAATGACCCGTGATGGTCGGTTGGCGGTTTGTCGGGCGATGCGGGTGGGTTTTCGGGCAGTGCATTGCGGGTGGTGATTTGTTTCGGGTTAGGTGACGGGTGATTTGTTTCGGGTTAGGTGACGGGCGTGTGAGTGTGTCAAGTGGTGTGTCTGTCATCACGGACTTTGGGGCAGGGATTTTCGGTTTTCGGGGCAGTCGTGGCTGTTGTTCATGTTCGTGCCTCTTGTTGTGCCGTCAAGCTGGAATTGTGGCCTCGTCGGACGGCGGGATGGGCGGATGATCATCTTGGGGTGGAAGAATGACCGGGTCATCGCGAGTCTATTCGTGGGCCGTCCTGGCGGGCGTGGCGTCGCATCCAGGCTTTGCGTGAGGCGGGCATCGGTCAGCACTGTCCTCGGTGATCTGGTGTATCGCGGTGGAGTCGTCGTGTTTCACGGCCACGGCCACAGCTATCGCACGGAGTTGTGGGGTGATGGGTGAGGCGCCCGGTGCTGTGCTCTTTTCGTCATCGCGATGGGTGCCCGGTGGTGTGGGACTCCGGCGATTGAAGCCTCACCCTTGGTGCAGGATCATCGGGGTTTGCGTGGGCCGGTGCCGGGTTGTTGTGGGGTGCTGGGTTGTGAGCAATTCCGTCTCGGCGTGGGTGGGCTGCTCGTCGGAAGTCCGGTGTGTCCGTCCTGCACGACGACCAGCATTCTCCGGTGTCTCGTGGTCACCGGCCGGTCATGTCCGGTGCCCTGTCGGTGCGGGCTGCTGCCAGACGTCCGAGGCCACGGTCTCATCGGTCTGCTGCTCGCCGGGGTCGGGCGTTTCCGTGGCCGGTGACCGCTGGTCTGGTAGATCCTGGAGATCTCGTTTGGCGGCGCTGGTTCTGTTCTCACGGGCCTGCGTGCTCGCCGACTGTGCGGGCGGGGACTTCGGTACCCGGCAATTGTTGGGCCCACAGCACAAATCATGCTCAAGGGCTCGCCCTATCACCGGCGGACGATTGTTTGTGGGTGGTGTGTTGTGGTGCGGGTGCCGGGTGGTTGTCCTCGCCCGGTCGCTGGGTTGTGGTGTGTCGGCCTCTTGTTGTGCCGTCAAGCTGGAATTGTGGCCTCGTCGGACGGCGGGATGGGCGGATGATCATCTTGGGGCGGAAGAATGACCGGGTCATCGCGAGTCTATTCGTGGGCCGTCCTGGCGGGCGTGGCGTCGCATCCAGGCTTTGCGTGAGGCGGGCATCGGTCAGCACTGTCCTCGGTGATCTGGTGTATCGCGGTGGAGTCGTCGTGTTTCACGGCCACGGCCACAGCTATCGCACGGAGTTGGGTCCGGGGAGATTCACCTGAGCGCCATCACCTCCGCGAGGCCACCGGACGCACGCCCACGCCGTCGATCCCGGCCAGCCAACGCACGACAGGGCCCTCGGCTTTGGTCAGGCTCAATGCAGTTCACAATCGAAACCGGCCCACGCCCTCGGCCAGCTTCGTCATACACCCGACGGCGACGACCCGCCTGCCCTCGGCAAACAACGTCGCCCTTCAGTAACGATCGGCCCCTTGACAAGGGTCCCACCATCGGCGGCGGCCGCGTCGGCGACACCGTTCACGACGCGGCCGCCCAGGTCACAGCCATGATTAAGTCGAAAGCTCAAGATAACCACGGTTACGCCGCAGTCCTTCACCGTGGCCTCCCCACCGGCAAGATCAATCCGATCCAGGAGTTGCTGCCCGCACAGTGCGCACCGCGATCCAGCCCAGATCCACTGGGTTTGAGCTGGAGGAGGTCGTGAGGGGCTTTACGCCGCTGGTTCCTCGTGTCCACCTTCCCGTCTTGCTTGCCGGACCCGCACCGTCCGGTAGTTCCGGTGCGTCCCGTCGTTGTCGGGGCTGCTCTCCACCAGATCCGGCCGACTTGCTGGGGCCGGCTGCCCCCTGCTTCTATCGCCCCGCCGCGACGGGACAACGGCGCGGGTCTCACACCCGCACACAGATCACAGCGCCTCGTGACCCACGGTCTCTCACCTCCACTCAAACCACAGCGCCTCACGGCGCACGAAGAAGGCCCTTAACGCATTCGAGATCACCTTGGACGGACGCCTGTCCGCCGGACGCCGATAAAATCGAAATCAACAGTTACACCGAAAACTTGACAGCCCCGGGTCTTCCGAAAAATGACACGTGATGGTCGGTTGGCGTTTTGTCGGGCGATGTGGGTGGGTTTTCAGGCAGTGCATTGCGGGTGTTGATTTGTTTCGGGTTAGGTGACGGGCGTGTGAGGTTGTCGAGTGGTGTGGGGCCTTCCGGGGTGGATTCGGTCGCGGGGCGTGGGGATTGGCATCGCGAGGATGCTGGAGCGGGTCTCCCGGATTCGGCGGTGTTGCCGGCAGATACGGGATCGCAGGCGGTGCCGTCTCTGCAACAGGACCCGGCGTTGGCGCTGCTGGCGGCCCTGCCGGTGGACGCGGTGCGGGTGCTGGTGCCGGCGGGTGTGGTGTCCGCGGATGTGGTGTCTGGTGGCGGGTTGGTTGAGTTCGTGCGGGGTGGTGTTGCGGGT
>NZ_GL877879.1:692184-693927 GCF_000194155.1 Saccharopolyspora spinosa NRRL 18395 | reverse complement strand
ATGGCTGCATACACAGAATCGCGGAGTTGAGAGACCTGTTTGGCGGGAGGCGTGGCGTGCTGCGGGCGGCCCGGAGAAGCGGGTTCGGCGGCGTGGGATCCCTCTGGAAGAGTTGGGTGGGTGGGTTGTGCGGGCTCAGAGGGGCCACAACGGCTGAGGAAGGACTGAAATGGCTGCAGGCCCAGAATCGCGGAGTTGACGATAAGGCTTGGGGGGAGGTGTGGCGTGCTGCGTCCGGGACGGAGAAGAGGGTTCACCGGCGTGGGGTCCCTCGGGGGGAGTTGGGTTAACAAAAACGCTTGGGCGGATGCGTGGCGTGCTGAGACTGGGAAGGAGAAGCGGGTTCAGCGGCCTGGGGTACCTAGGGAGCGGTTGGCTGAGTGGGTTGCGCGGGCTCAAGAGGAGGGAGGGGCCAAGTCGGCTAGGGAAGGACTGAAATGGGTGCAGGGACAGGGGGTCGGGATTGACCAAAGTGTTTGGTTCGTGGCGTGGCGTGGTGGTGCGGCTTTGGATCACTGGTCTGCTGATTTTGAGGATGAGGGGGATCCATTCTCGTGGGAGGGGTCCGACGGTGTTGGTGAGCGGGATGTTGACGGCGATCTGGATTTGTTGCCGGTGGATTGGGGGAATTTTGCCGACTGGGAGGGTTGGCCGCAGGAGGATGTGTCGTCTTCTGTTGGCGGTGTCGGGCAGCGCGAACCGGTGGGGGATGAGGCCTCGGAGCGGGGGTCGGGGGAGGTGTATCCGGGTGAATCGCTGGCTGGGCCGTCGACGGTCCAGGCCGCGCACCAGGGGTCGGCTGGGGGTGGTGTGGCCGCCTCTGGGCAGCGAGGAGTTGGGTGGGTGGGTTGTGCGGGCTCAAAACGAGGGAGGAGCCACGACGGCTACGGAAGGAATGAACTGGCTGCATGCCCAGAATCGCGGAGTTGACCCTAACGCTTGGGGGGAGGCGTGGCATGCCGCGTCCGGGACGGAGAAGCGGGTTCAGCGCCGTGGGATACCTCGGGAGGAGTTGGGTGGGTGGGTTGTGCGGGCTCAAAACGAGGGAGGAGCCACGACGGCTACGGAAGGAATGAACTGGCTGCATGCCCAGGGTCGCGGAGTTGAGAGAGCTGCTTGGGCGGCTGCATGGCATGCCGCGTCCGGGACGGGGGAGCGGGTTCACCGGCCCGGGATCCCTCGGGAGGAATTGGGTGGGTGGGTTTTGCGGGCTCAAAACGAGGGACGAGCCACGACAGCTACGGAAGGACGGAACTGGCTGCATGCACAGGGGATCGGGGTTGAAAATCCGGCTTGGCGGGAGGCGTGGCGTGGTGTTGAGGAGGCTGGTGTTGCTCATTTGGGGATGACGGGTGGTGGTCATTCTGGGGGGTCTCGGCCGGCGCGGCCGGGGAGTGAGGGTTCTGGCGGTGCTGAGGATTCGGTGGGTCTGGGTGAGATGCGGGCTGGGCCGTCGGATGATCCGGTTGGTCATGGGGTTTTGGATGACTGGCCTGCTGATTTTGCGGATGACGAGGACCCATTCGTATGGGAGAGGGGTGTTGGTGAGGGCGATGTTGCCCGCGTTCTGGGTTTGGCGCCGGTGGATTGGGGGAGGTTTGCCGAGTCGGAGGGGTGGTCGGATGTCGAGGTGGCGAGGCTGCAGTTGGCCGCTGCGCAGTGGGTGAGTCCGTTGTTGTTCGCTCCCGGTGTTGTGGGTGTGAAGCCGCCGGAGCGGGTGGCGTTTGATTTGGTGGTGGATCA
>NZ_GL877879.1:446633-691822 GCF_000194155.1 Saccharopolyspora spinosa NRRL 18395 | reverse complement strand
TACACAGGGTCGCGGGGCTGAAAATCAGGCTTGGCGGGTAGCGTGGCGTGGTGTTGCGGAGGCTGGTGTTGCTCATTTGGGGGTGACGGGTGGTGGTCATTCTGGGGGGTCTCGGTCGGCGCTGCCGGGGAGTGAGGGTTCTGGCGGTGCTGAGGATTCGGTGGGTCTGGGTGAGATGTGGGCTGGGCCGTCGGATGATCCGGTTGGTCATGGGGTTTTGGATGACTGGCCTGCTGATTTTGCGGATGACGAGGATCCATTCATGTGGGAGAGGGGTGTTGGTGAGGGCGATGTTGGTGGCGTTCTGGGTTTGTCGCCGGTGGATTGGGGGAGGTTTGCCGAGTCGGAGGGGTGGTCGGATGTCGAGGTGGCGAGGCTGCAGTTGGCCGCTGCGCAGTGGGTGAGTCCGTTGTTGTTCGCTCCGGTGTTTGTGGGTGTGAAGCCGCCGGAGCGGGTGGCGTTTGATTTGGTGGTGGATCAGGTTGCGATCACGCTGCATCGAGCCTCGCGGGATGGTCTGTCCGAGCTGGAGGCCGGTGAGGCCGTGCAGGCGCGTGCTGAAGAGCTGGCGGCGAGGGTGCGGGAGGTGGGTTTGGAGGGCGCGCCGGATCTGCGGCGCACTGCCCAGCCGCCGGTGCGTGGTGCTGAGGGTCTGCCGTCGTCTGTGGAGGGTGTTGGGCAGCGCGGGCTGATGGGCGGTGGATCCTCGGAGTGGGCGTCGGGGGAGGTGTATCCGGGTGAGTCGCAGGCTAGGCCGTCGACGGTCCAGCCTCCGACTCACCCGGCGTCGGGCGGGGATGGTGCGGTCGCGTCCGGTCAGCAGGATCCTGATAGGATTCGGTGGGTCTGGGTGAGATGTGGGCTGGGCCGTCGGATGATCCGGTTGGTCGTAGGGTTTTGGATGACTGGCCTGCTGATTTTGAGGATGACGAGGATCCATTCGCTTCCGGCTGAATACTGACCTGTTGTTTCCGGGCGGGTTCCAGTGCTTTTCGCAACACACCTGATCATGAGGGGCGTGTTGATGGCGAGGCGTGGACCAAAGCGCCGGTTGGATCTTGAGTCGGAGTACTGGCGTCTGCTGGCCTGCGGGGTAGGCACGGTCGAGGCGTGTCAGCTGTTGGGGATCGGCCGTAAGACCGAGTACCGGTGGCGAGCGGAGAACGGCAAACTCCCGCCCGTGTCCTCGGCCGAGGACGCTCGGTCGAGCCGGTTCCTGTCACAGCTGGAACGGCAACGGATCGCCACGCTGCGCCGACAGGGCTTGGTTGTTCGGGAGATCGCATCACACCTGGGACGTTCCGTCGACGATCAGCCGGGACCTGCGCCGCAACACGCTCGCGCACGACCGCGGCCGCCGCTCTGCTCGATCTCAAGGAATCCACCGTGCGCAGTAACTTGGTGCGCGCCTACGCGCGGCTGAGGGTCCTGTTGGCGTCCGCACGACGGGAAGATGCGCGATGAACCTCGACGAGTTGTTTCGCCGTGACCGCGAAGCTGGGCCGCCGCCAGCGGACCACGACCTCACCGTGCGGCGGTGGATGAACCTGGTGGAAGCCGAGCATCGGCGCCGCTCGACAGTTCCCGGTGCGGGCGGCAAAACGCGTTCGGAGATGGAGCTGTTCGAGGAGGCCGAGCGAGCACTGGCCGAAGGGCGACGCGCGGAAAGCTGCGGAGACCTCATTGAAGCGGCCAAACAGTTGACGGCGGCGGCCTCAGGAAGGTTTCGGAGACGCGATTCTTCGGCTGGCCGGTGTGCGGGCATCAGACGTCGGCGATTCGGTCGCACGTCGGACTGACAGTGCGGCTGCCCCGAGAGCACGTTTGGACTTGAGCGCGGCACCACTTCGGCCGTATCAAGCGGCCGCCTGGACTGGGCCGACGGCAACTGGTGCTTCCTTGCGATCTTGGGTGCGACCTTGGCTGAATCGGTTGCGGCGCTGTGCTGGGTATGTGAAATTCGGCGGCCGGTCGGTTGGACGATGAACTGGGGGAGTAGCAGGTGGATCAGATCGCGGTCGATTTCCGCGCCCTGGAGGCTTGTGAACAGGCGCTGCGGCGGGGGGTCGATGAGATCGATATCCAGCTGACCGAGCTGGAAGCCGTGGTGAGCCGGCTACTGGGCTCCTGGTCCGGTGCGGCTGCCGAGGCGTATCGGGCCGCGCAAGAGGAGTGGGACCAGGCCGTGGCCGGGATGCGCGAGAACGTCCGTGAGATGTACCAGCTACTGGCGACCGCGCACGGCAACCAGGCCTCGGCGGTGCGCTCGAACGCCCGGATCTGGAAGGTACGCCGCCGGTACTGATCCTGGCGCGGGGTTCCCACGGTTATGGGCGAACAAGTGCCCGGCCGCTACGGAACCGCCGCCGATCTTGGGTGACGGTGACACCAACCTGCTGGCTGTGATCTCGGACTGGGTAAACCCGTACTACACGAACGGGCACGTCACCAAGATGCACGACGTCGGCGCGGCCTTCGCCGCGGCCGGAGACGGCCTCACCGCCGTCGCAGACGAGCTGCAGTCCGCAGTGTGGTCGTTGGTAGGCAACAACACCTCTGAAGATCTGGACGCGCTGGATGAGTTCTGGCGACGTGTCGCGGTCAACGACGGTGCCTTGTTGGCGGAGTTACCGGCTGCATGTGATGCCGTGGCCAACGCCTGCAGCGAGTACGCCTCGTTCTGTCGAGCACACCCGCAACAAGATCGGCGACATCGTCGAGGAAACCAGCCTGGAACTCGCCGCCGTCACCGGCATCGCCCTCGTCGCCTCGCTGCTAACCACCCCTGTCGGTGGTGCGGTGGTGGAGGGCGGTGCGGGTGCGGCCGTGCTGGACGCGGCCGGTGTTCGCATGGCCGCCGCCGCCGAGTTTGTCCTCGCCATCAGCGGGGCGGGCGCGGCACTGGCCATGGCCATCAACAACACCCCCGACCCCAACGTCGCCCAGACCACGGCATCGGAGGTGACGAGTTCAACGCAGCCGGCAGCAGACGTCCCCGGATCGACGGCACCAGGCGAAGTCCCCACACCCCGTGGCCGCCCCGGCTCGGTGGAGGACCTCACTCCAGAGCAGGCGGCCAACTACAATCGGTACGTCAAGAAACTGCCCGCCAAGAGTGAACCCGTGCAGATCGAAATCCTGGAAGACGGAGGGGCACGTATGAGCGCGAAGGTGCCCTCGAACAACATCCCCGGCTCCTACGCCACTATGTCAAGATCATCGACCGCAATGGCAACACCGTTCAGTATGTGAAGAGCACATATGCTCCAGACGGCTCAATCGTCCACAGCAAGGTGAAATGATGGATCTCGAAACCCGCCGACAGGCCGTCAGTGATCTGGTGCTCCTACGTAAGACCGCGCCCGACGCGATCGCGGAAATGCGCAAGTACCCTTGGGACTGCGACGAGGAACTCGTCACCCTCGGGCCCACCGAGCTGCGCGCCGTGATCGACAAATTCCTCACCGATAAGCTGTCCGCGCAAGAGCTTGAGGACTGGGCCAACGAAGTCGAAGGACGAGACGACATCGAGTTTGCTCCTCGGGAGATGACTGATCTCGTAGCGGAAATCGCCAACCCGATGCTGTTCGAGGCCATTACGCCTACGGCGATGAGGAGTCTGGCCAGCCGGCTCGACTCTCTTGAGACAGACGACTGACGGTCCAGACGGCTGGGCGTTCCCGATTGTCATGAGCGAGCAAGCGTGCCCTGTGCTCGTTGCGATACGGGTCAACAAGGTCGCTTCGCTGATCGTGTGCCCGCCAATTGATCTGCTGCCGGACGTGTGTAGTTTCAACGCTCGTTCACCAGTGTTGATCTGCGGATTCATGCTTATGGTTTATTCCTGCTCGCACTGCTGATCGTGCGAGGGGTACCAGCCGTGCACTACTGGCGCCGTTTAATGATCTTGGCCAGAGTTGCTCGCTGAAATTCCCCACTCGGGGGTGGTGGTTAGCGTTGCGGTTGCCGGGTGTCGGTGGTGGCTTGGCGGAGGGTGTCGATGCGGGCTTGGTGGTCGCGTAGCCGGTAGGAGTCACCTTCGAGGGTGAGCACGATGGAATGGTGCAGGAGTCGCTCGAGTAGGGGTGCGACGACTTCCGCGAGCTCGGCCCTCTGAGCTGGGCGGATCCGCGTTCTGCAGACAAGGCGCCGAGCAATTTGCTGACGCGCTTCACCGGGATGGAGTTTGCGCATGCAGATGCGTCAATCACGACGTTCTTCGGCGTACACAGTGGGCTGGCGATGGGCAGTATCAGCACGCTCGGATCCGGAGAACAGCGGGAGCCGGTTTGAGAAGATCTGCGCGTTTGCGCTGACCGAGCCCCACGGCTGCCCGGATGTTACGGAGAGCTGGAGACGACCGTGCGCCGTGACGGTGACACGCGGATTCTCAATGGCTCGAACCGCCGGATCTAATTCGGGTAGCGATACAACGCCGTATTCGACGGCGACGAATACCCGCATGCAGCGCTGAGCCTGCGCTGGGTGGATTCCCGGCCCGGAGACGCAGCGCGGCGCAGTCTTCAGGTGTTCAACACCGCCAAGACCCCCAGCCGCCCGCCTGGCGTGCGGCGCTTCCGGAGAACCAGACCACTACAGGTTGTGCGAAAGCAACCGGCTCAGCACCTCATCGACATTCATCCACCGGTGTTCATCACCGGGCGCGACCACGTCGTAAGTGTCGTTCACGAAGTCCACAAGCTGATCGGCATCCACCTCGAAGGAGGCCTGCCCCGACGGCGAGCTCAACTCGATCACGACCACACCCGAAGCGTCCAGTCGAGGGCGCACCTCGAAGGAGGCCTGCCCCGACGGCGAGCTCAACTCGATCACGACCACACCCGAAGAGTCCAGCCGGGGGCGGATTCGCACGTCGCCTTCGCCTGCCTCGGCGATCAGCCCGTCGGCCAGCAGGTCGCGGGCGATCACCCAGTCCACCTGACCGTCCGTGCCCACGTTGAGCTTCATGGCGATCTCGTACGGATTGCGGCTGTCGTACCGCAGCTCCACGCCAACCGGGGCGATCGCTCCTGCCGGGGCTACGAGGTTGAAGGTCATGGTGGCGAGCACCGTGCCGTGATCGTTTGCCATCATGTCCGCTCTCCCAAGCCTCGGCTTCCCATACCCTCATAACGAAGCATGCCCACCCTGGGTTCATACCTTCTTCACGAAGTCTTCAGACCCCTGCTCGTCCTGCAAACGCCGGGATCGCGAGATTTCCGTCGACTTGACCAGCGCCATTACCGAGGAACCGACTTCCAAGTGCGAATCCGCAGCGGCTTCCTTGGTGATGGCGGCGGTCAACTCGGCGCCTTCGACGGAAACTTTCACCGCCGCCATCGCACCACCGGTGCCGATGCTCGTGACCTGGCCAGGAAGCTGGTTGCGGATGCTGATCCCGGCGAGCGGCCCGGTCGCCAGCGACACCTCGGTCGACTTGATCAGCACGCGCACGGCAGCCCTTTCGGCGATGCCCAGATCCTCGACCGTACCGTTGTAATGATCGGGATCATGGTCGATTGCCCACCGCAAGCATCGGCGCGAGAGGCCCGGATGAGCGTGGTGTGGCGAAGCCAGTGGATGCTGATCTGCTGGGTGGCGACCCAGGGGAGATGGTTGCCGAGTCGGGTAAAGAGGTGGTCGTAGCGTCGGGTGGTGATGGGGTCTCCGTTGGTGTAGCGGAGGAGTTGTCCGCCTGATGCGGCTGCGCCGCGTTGTTCGGCGTGGTCGCGGAGGTGGGTCACGAGGGTGGGGGAGACGGGCTGCCAGCGGACGGTGCTGCCTTTGTCGTGGAGCAGGATCAGGCATTGGTCGGGGTCCAGGTTTCGGGGTGTGAGGGCGAGTGCTCCTCCCCGGCGATGGCGCATCGTTCGGACGCTGTGATCAAAGATGCTGAGCTGTTGAACTGGGCCAAGTCCGTCTATGCGGCCTTCGGCGACCTTGTGCGCCGCAACGGGTTGTCCGGGGTGCGGGCCGGATTAACGGGGTGATGGCGGCGGTGCGCGAGTTCTTCCGGCACGCGGTCGCGGTCGGCGTGGTGGACGGGCGGGTGCTGGACGCGCTGTTTGATGTGGTGACGACACCGACCTGCAGGCGGAGGTGCGGGGCGAGCGGCCGGCTGGGTTGCGCAGCCGGCCTCGGCATCGGCTTTCCCAGCCGGAACGGGTAGTTGATGCGGCCAGCGATGAGGAGGTGCTGGCGTTGGTGCGGGCGTGCCGCAACGCCCGGGACCGGTTCATCGTGCTGGCTTGGCCCGCGGCCGCCACTGGCCGTGTGAGAACCCGGTACAGAGTTGCCGACCGCGGCGTCCGGCGTGGCCTGGCCAGCCAGTCCCCGTGGGGCCGACCAGATCACAAGCCGGGCCAGGGCAGCGCCGCTGAATCAGCTTGATCGGCACCACTTCATCATCCAAAAGTAGACGATCATGCGGGAATCTCGCTGAACGCCGGTCTTGCCGTCCCGGAGAAAACCACATCCCCGCGACGCACTTCGGTAACGATCGGTCCCTGCTGAACCGGCTCCACGACGGCACCGCCGTCTCGTCGGCGACACCGTCCTCGACGATACGACGCAGGTCACAGCCCCGCGCAATTGATCAACTCAAGATAACCCGGCGCAGGGCGAAGTCATCCACGCCGAGCACTGCCGGGGCGGGCGTGGTCGCCGGCTCCGGCAGTGCCCGCACCAAACGCAGCAGCATCGTCCGATCCACTTTGATACCCAAGATCGCGGCAAGACGTGCCCCAGCTCGCCCCCCAACGCCAAGCCCACCTGCCCCCAACATCGCCAGCAGCGGAGTCGTCCGACGTCGATTCGGCTCGGACAGGCCGTCGACCTGTTCCACGAACGTCCTCGTCGTGCACTGAGAATCCAGGCACACGAACTGCCGGACCGTCAACGCGATGACCACTGGTCGCCTACCGAGCACGCCATCAGACAACCGGCGCACGTAACGGCTGTGCACCCGCCCAGACCGCACCCCGCATGCCCGGCAGGTCGCCTCGGCCACGCGCGACCGAGCGCAGATCGTCACGGCGTCGGATCCGTACTCCACTCGCTCCACACACAGCCCGCCCAGATGAGGCAGCAACGCTTCCAGATCAACAGAGCAAGCCCAATATGATCAACAACCGCGATCACGACCCGTCACCAGGGTCGCGAAACTCGCGCCAGAGCCGATTCACCTGAGCGCCGTCAGCGCTTCGCGCACTTCGCTGATCGTGGCGGCAACTGCCTCGAAGCCCTTACTCCAGGGCGGCATGATGATTACTTCGTGGAAGCCAAGGTCCGCTGCGGTGCGGGCTGCATCGGGCAGCAGCTTCGCCTGATCGTCATCGTGGGGCACGAGTCCTGCCACGAGATGAAGGGGTGGCAATTCCACCGGGCGGGGCTGCTTGCGCAGGTATTCAAGAAGGTTCCGCAGTTCATCTGGGGTTGGATGGTCAGCGTAGACACAAGCCCACCAGCCGTCACCGAACCTGGCTGCACGGCGCAACGCGGGTCGGCTCATGCCACCGACCCACAGCGGTACTCCTGGTTGTGCGGGACGCGGGTAGAGCAGCACACGGGGTGGCACTGTGATCTGGTCGCCACTGAACTCCGGAGGACGCCCACTCCACGCGGAACGCAGCACCTGAAGGATCTCATCAGTCCGGACGCCGCGGGTGGCGAAGTCGTATCCGAGCGCCTCGAACTCCTCGCGATACCAGCCTGCCCCTACCCCGAGGACCATCCGGCCCCCGCTGAGTGTGTCGAGCGTGGCAACGGTCTTCGCGAGTTGCAGGACGTTGCGTTGCGCCGCGACGATCATGGCGCCGATGCGGCAGCGGGAGGTTACTGCCGCAATAGCGGCGCAGCACGTCAATGCCTCGTGGATATCGGTGTTTTGGGGCCACGGGGGGTGGTCTCCGTCCGCGAGATGAAAGCCGTCAGGCTCGTGGTCGAGCATGAGCAGGTGATCTGACGCGTACAGGCCAACAGCTCCGGCCTGCTCAGCCGCCTGCGCCATTGCGGTCAGTCCCAGTCGCTGCGTGAGTTCACCAACTGTCGGCAGCAGCACACCCGGTCCGATTGGTGCGCCTGATGGTCGCCCGAACGTCATGACCGTCCTCCGGCTTGCGCGTGCTGGTGTGATGTGTGGCCGTGGCGTGGCGGCATGGGAGTCAGGTGAGCTCCGGCGATTGACGAACCTGGGACCACCGCACAGGCATCCGGTCGCGTTTGGAGACTATTACCGTCGGCGCGAAGGTGGCCGGGTCGTCCGGGTCTGTGGATAGGTCGGGAAGCCTTTCTAGAAGGATGCGGACACCAAGAGTGGCCTGCAGGCGCGCCAGTGGGCTACCAGGGCAGGCGTGCGGACCACGGCCGAAAGAGAGATGGTCCGTCGGCCGAGGCCGCCGGATGTCATACACCTCCGGATCGTCATAGTGCGCCGGGTCGTTCGAAGCCCCGGCCAGTGCGAACCACGCGGTGTCACCCTTGCGGATCAGCGCACCGCCGATCTCTAAATCCCGCACAGCGGCCCGGGCCGCGAACGTGGCAGGTGGGTGTCGGCGTAGGGACTCCTCAGCGACATTCGGCCAAAGACCGGGGTCGCGGCGTAATTCCTCCCGCAACGCGGGAAACTCCGACAGGTGCGCCAACATGCTCGCCATGAGTTGCGCGGTGGTGTCGTGCCCGGTAAAGGCTAGTTCGGTCACGATCAGGGCCACCCGTTCCCGATCGAGCAGACGTGCCGCCGGGGCGCGATCATCAGTTGCGGTGGCCAAGAGGGAGATCACGTCGTCTCCAGGGGCGGTGGCCCGTTCATCGGCGATGCGGCGGAAGTACTCCTGTCCTTCGATGTATTCTTCCCAGACCTCGCTCAGCTCCGGTTCGTCCAGTGGCACATGTGCACTGGCAAGGACACGGATCGCGGCGTCGCCGAGCCTGCGGACCCGATCTGCGTCGTTATCCGGCAAGCCGAGGAGCCCGAGGAGGGTGTGCATGGTCAGGGGAGCACAGTAAGCCTGCAGCAGGTCCGCCTTGCCCTCGGCCTCGAAACCGTCGATGAGCTTGTGTGCCCGGGTCGTGATCCGCTGTTCGAACGAACGTAGCCTGGGCTTGGAGAAACCTTCCTGCAGGACCCTTTTCGGTGCGGTGAGGGCGGGCGGATCCAGAGCGGGCAGGATGTGGTTCAACAAGGACGCGGGGTAACGTTCGGCAAACCCTTCCGGGACGGTCACCGCGTCCCGGTTGGAGGTCCGGAAGCTTTCCTGGTCATTGAGATAGCGAAAGACGTCCTGGTAACACGTGATGATCCACACGTTCAGCGACGGGTACCAGAAGACCGGCATCTCCTGCCGAGCCGAGACGTACGCGGAGGAGGGGGCACGAAGCGCGGCCGGGTCCAAGAGATCGAATCCGATCGGTGCAACAGGGCAACGTCCCTCCGCAGGCAAGCTGTTCATCGGAAACTCCATGCGTGGCTATTTGCGGGCCGGCTACGCGTCAGCCGGTTGGCTGCGCCTGGCTGCGGTCGTCGGCTACGCCGGTTGATTGGCCGGACCGTCGGCAACCTTGACAAGGTCGGTGATGGTGTCGCGCAGAGGTGTGGTGGGGCGTCCGATGAGGCGGGAGAGATCGCCGGGTGTGTCGGAGAGCAGGCCGTTAGCGATGTCGGCCTCGATTTGAGCCAGGGTCCGCGCCACCGGTTCCGGTACACCAGCGCCAGTGATGGCCTGGATGTACTCGTCGGGGTTCAGGTCCTTGTAGCCGACCTGTACGCCGGAGATGTCGGTGACGGCTGCGGCCAACTCGGACATGGTCCATGCCGTATCGCCGGACAGTTCGTAAATGGTCTTCTCGTGCCCCTCGGTGGTCAGCACGGCCGCCGCAGCGGCGGCGTAGTCGACGCGGGCGGCCGACGCGACCCGCCCTTCCCCGGCCGCGCCAATGATCGTGCCGCTGCCCAACGCCTGGCTTACCGCCTGTCCGTAGTTTTCGGTGTACCAGCCGTTGCGCAGCAGGCTGAAGGCAAGGCCGCAGCTTCGGATGTACTCCTCAGTGGCCTGATGCTCGGGCGCGAGCACGAGTGTGGTGCTGTCAGCGTGCAGAACGCTGGTGTAGGCAAGCAACCGGACCCCGGCTGTCTTCGCCGCATCCACCACGGCCTTGTGCTGCGGGACGCGGCGGCCGACCTCGCTACCGGAGATCAGCAGCACCTTGTCTGCCCCATCAAACGCGCTGGTCAGGGTGTCGGGACGGTCATAGTCGGCTTCACGAATCTGGACGCCCAGTGCCGCGAATGCGCTCGCCTTCCGCGGCTCGCGCACGGCCGCAACGACTTGCTGGGCGGGTACCCCACGCTGCAGCACGGCATCAATGACGAGACGGCCGAGGTGGCCGGTTGCTCCGGTGACAACGATCATTATGCGTTCCTCCGGTCGCCGCTGGCGAAGCTGTCCTGTACTTGCCGCCCAAATGAGCCATACCGGTGATCAGCCTGTGAACTCCGAACACTTTGAGGATGCCCTCTTGTACCAAAGATTCTGCATGAATTGCCCTCGGTCAAGCGACGTTGCAGTCGTGGTGTGCTTACGTTCGGTCAGCACGACTCGAACTTGAGAGTGGCTAGCGTCGGGTCTGCCGATGCGAACAATTCCTTGGAGTGCGGTTTGTTGGATGACATCAGACTCCACGCAGAGCAGCCTTCTGTCGCGCCCACCTCCAATGGCGTAGACGTAGTGCTGGGCGACGACAGCCTTACTCCCGCCGCTACCTCGCTCTGGGCCAGGAGCCCGGCCGCCGGGACCGTGCGCATCGCCGACACGGCCGCAGTGCGCATGGCCGACTCGGTCCGCGTGCGCGACAAACTAATCGCGACCGGCAACCCTATCTACGGCGTGACCACGGGGTTCGGCGACAGCGCCCGCTTCCACCTCAGCTCCGGCAAAACGACGCAACTGCAACGCAATCTGATCACCTACCACCTGAACGGCACTGGACCCTACGCACCCGAGGACGTCGTGCGCGCCACCATGCTGGTGCGCGCTAACTGCCTGGCGCGTGGCTACTCCGGCATCCGCCGCGAGGTGGTGCAGCTGCTCATCGACTGTCTGCGTCACGACATCACGCCATTGATCCCCGAGCGCGGCTCCGTGGGTGCTAGCGGCGATCTGGTACCGCTGTGCTACCTCGCGGATATGCTGCTCGGCTCGGGTCAGGTGCGTGTCGCCGGAACACAGATGTCAGCGGCGGCCGCGCTGCGGGCCGCTGACTTGGTGCCGGTGACGTTCGAGGCCAAGGAGGGCCTCGCACTGATTAACGGCACGTCGTTCATGTCCGGCTTCGCGGTCCTCGCCACGCACGATGCAGCCGAGATCGCCAATGTCGCGGACTTATGCACGGCGCTGACCGCTGAAGCGCTGCTGGGCAACCGTGGCCACTTCCACCCCCTGATTCACCAACAGAAGCCTCAGCCCGGCCAGATTCGGTCGTCGGCCCGGACCCGCGCACTGCTGACCGGTTCCCGGCTGTGCACCGACGCCCCGCAAGTCCTTGAGCCCGACGCTGGCCCGGACGGGTTCGTCGCGCTTGGCCGGGCGATCCAGGACCGGTACTCGATCCGCTGCGCGCCCCATGTGAACGGGGTCTTGCTGGACACGCTTGACTGGGTCACACGCTGGCTGAACGTCGAGATCAACTCGACCAACGACAACCCGCTGTTCGACCCGTTGACCGCGGAAGTACACAATGGAGGAAACTTCTACGGTGGCCATGTCGGTCACGGAATGGATTCGCTCAAGCTCGCCGTCGCCAGCGTGGGTGACCTCCTCGACCGGCAGATGGCGTTGCTGGTCGACACAAAATTCAACCACGGCCTCACCGCTAATCTCACATCCCAACGGGGTCCGTCCGATCCGGACGCTGGCCTGCACCACGGCTTCAAGGGCATGCAGCTAGCCGCGTCCGCCTTGGCCGGCGAGGCCCTCAAACTGACCAACCCCGCGACGGCGTTCTCCCGGTCGACCGAGGCGCACAACCAGGACAAGGTCAGCATGGGCACGATCGCAGCGCGCGACGCCCGCACGGTCGTTGAGCTCGTTCGCGAGATCACGGCCATCACGCTGTTGGCCGGCTGCCAGGCCGTCGACCTGCGTGGCGCGGGACAGCTGGGACACGGCACCAAGGCGGCCTACGACGTCATCCGCGAACACGTGCCGTTCGTCGACGTGGACCGCCGTCTCGACGGCGACCTCGCCACCGTCGCGGAGCTGATCCGCAGCGGCACCCTCGGCGACGTGATCCGTGAGCACACCGAATCCTGACAAGGAGATTTCGCATGGAGCAGCGCCCGTTGGGCACTACCGGACTGAAGGTTTCCGCCCTGGGACTGGGCACCTCCACCTGGGGCGCCACCACCGACCGTGACGACGCCGCCGAGCAACTGCGGGCGTTCGTCGAGGTCGGCGGCACCCTGGTCGACACCGCCGACGTCTACGGCGGCGGCAGTGCTGAGGAGATCGTCGGCCAGTTGCTGGGCAAGGTCGTGCCCCGCGACAACATCGTGCTGGCGACCAAGGCTGTCGCCGTCCTGGACGACCCCGACCGCAGACAGAACGCCTCCCGCGAGCATCTGCTGTCGACACTGGACAAATCACTGACCAAGCTTCGCACCGATTACATCGACCTGTGGCAGCTGCACGCCTGGGATCACGCCGTCCCATTGGAAGAAACCCTGGCCGCAACCGACACCGCCGTACGAGCCGGCAAGGTTCGCCACGTCGGCGTGTGCAACTACACCGGCTGGCAGACGGCCAAAGCAGCGACCTGGAAGCAACTCAACGGCGTCGCACCACTCGCGTCCTGCCAACTGGAGTACTCGCTGCTGGAACGGGGCATCGAACGTGAGGTCGTGCCCGCCGCACTGGACGCGGGAATGGCGGTGCTGCCGTGGGCCCCGCTCGGCCGCGGCGTACTGACCGGCAAGTACCGCGGCGGGGTACCGGCCGATCGGGAGAACAGCCGTTTCTTCAAGTGGTACGTTGCGCCCCGTATCGACGACCGCTCCGCGCGCATCGTGGAAGCCCTCGCCGCTGCCGCGGACGAGTTGGCCGTGCCGCTGGTGGCTGTGGCGCTGGCATGGGTCCGGGACCGACCTGGGGTCGCCGCGCCGCTGGTCGGCGCCCGCACCGTGGAGCAGCTGCGCGAGTCGCTATCCCCGGCCACGCTTGCCCTGGAACTGCCTGCCGAGATCCGCCGCGATCTCGACGCCGCGTCCGCCCCAAACATCGGCTATCCCGAGAGTGGCATCTGAGCAGGAGGACGCGCAGTGAGCGACGAACCAGTCAAATTGGTCAGCCGATCGTTCATGCAGGACCCATATCCGGCGCTGGAATCCCTGCGGCGAGACCACGCAGCGATCCCAGTCGAGAACGGCGGCTTCCGGATGTGGGTGATCACCCGCTACGACGACGCCCGCGCGCTGTTGGCCGATCCCACGCTGCAACGCGACTTGGTCAAGCACCGGCACGCGGTTGTCGAACAGAACCTAATGGACATCGAGCGTCGGCCAAAGCTGCCACGCGAACTACGCCGCAGCATGCTCGACCAGGACGGGGCGGATCACCGCAGGATGCGCGGCATCGTCGCCAAGTTCTTCACGCCGTCTCGGCTTGCCGCGCTGCGGCCCGAGATCGAACGGCTTGCCGACGACCTGCTCGACGGCCTGCCCGTCGGTGAACCCGTCGACATCATCGACCAGTACGCCAGGCCGCTGTCCGCGACTTGCCTGTCCGAGATGCTGGGTGTCCCCGAGGACGCGCGAGATCGATTTCCCCTGTGGGAGACGGCGATTCTCACCGCACCCAGCAAGGAGGAGGTGGAGGATGCGGGTCGGCAGTTGCAGGTGTTTGCCGGGGAGATCATCGCGCTCAAGCGCGAGCAGCCGCGTGCGGACCTGTTCACCGAGCTCGTCCGGGCCGGTGCGGCGGGGCTGCTGGATGACGCCGAACTGGTCTCCATGATCACGTTGTTGCTGATCGCCGGGCTGGAGCCGACCAGCGCGATAGGCAGCGGTGTGCTCGTCCTGCTCCGCCACTCTGAGGAGCTGGCGCGGTTGCGCGCCGACCCCGGCCTGATAACCGCGTGCGTCGAGGAGATCCTGCGCTTCGAGACCCCGTTCCGCATGCTTACCCCGCGCTATGTCGACCATCCGCTGGAGCTGGATGGGGTGACCATCCCAGCCGGGGAGCTGCTGCTGATCTCCACCGGCTCGGCCAACCGCGACCCGAGCCGCTTCGCGGACCCCGACCGCTTCGACATCACCCGTGACACAAAGGGACATCTAGGGTTCAGCCACGGCAGCCACCGGTGTATGGGCGCCGAGCTCGGCAGAATAGAGACCGCGGTCGGGCTCGGCAGGTTGTTCGACCGGTTTCCCGCGACCGCGCTGGCGGTCGCTCCGCAGGACGTGCAGTGGCGGCCAGGCATGTTCATGCGCCGCCTCGACTCGCTGCCGGTGGTGCTGGGATGAGCGCCGTCGACAAGGTCGTGTTGCCCGACGGGCGTGCCGTGTGGATGGTTTCCGAATACGCGCTTGCCCGACAGTTAATGAATGATCCTCGGTTTTCCAATGACACCGCCAGGATGGGTGACAAGGCGCCGTTGGCGGCCCTGCCGCCGACCGTGCGCACCGTCGTCGCGCAGGACATGCTCAACACCGATCCGCCGCAACACACCCGGCTGCGCCAACTCGTTGCGCACCGATTCACCGGCCGCAGCGCGAACGCTATGCGGCCGGTTGTCGACGAGATCGCCGAGCGGCTGCTGGACGGCCTGGACACCGCAGCGGAGACCGACCTCGTCGCCCAGTACGCGCAGCCGCTGCCCACACTCGTGCTCGGTGCCATGATTGGGATTCCCGAGGCCGACTGCCCGGACGTGCGCCGCTGGTCGGACACATTCGTCTCCGAACTGCTACTGATCAGCGACAGCTTGCTGGACGCGACGACATCACTGCTCGACTACGCCGCCGAGTTGGTGCGGCGCAAGCGCCGCGAACCGGGACAGGACCTGATCTCCGAGCTGATCGAGGCGAACCTAACCGACGACGAACTGAGCTCGATGGTGTTCGTACTGCTCATCGCGGGTCAGACCGCAACGACGCAGCTCATCGCCAAGGCACTGTATCTGCTGCTGACCAATCCCGATCAGCGTGACGCCGTGCGAGCAGATGAGACACTGCTGGGTGGCGCGGTGGACGAGGCGTTGCGGCTCGAACCACCGCTGCAGGTCTCGGCGTTCCGGATGACCCAGGAATCGCTAACGATCGGAGACACTTGCATCCCGGCAGGCGAGGTCGTGCTGTGCTCGCTGACGGCCGTCAACCGCGACAAGTCCCGTTTTACCGCCCCGGACAGCTTCGACGTGCGACGCGACGACAACCAGCACCTGTCGTTCGGCTTCGGTATCCATCGCTGCCTGGGTGCGAACCTGGCGAAGGTGGAGGCCGAGGCCGCCCTCGGCGCCCTGCTACGCCGTTATTCGTCGCCGCGGATCACGGCCTCGGCTGGGGACCTACCCTGGGTAGAAGCCGGGATCATGCGCAAGCTGATGGCGCTGCCGGTGCGCCTCGGCGCGAAGTGAGCGTGCACTTGCGGTAAACCAGCGCGCGCTCCTGCCTCATCACCATGTCCAGCTGTTGATCGAGCTGGTGGCGATCTCCTAGCGTCATCGCCAACGAAGCCAAGCCGTCCTGGAAGGTCACCTCGATGTCGACCACAGCGCTGAGCGGTCCATTCAGGCTGTCGAGCAAGTGCAGGTGACCTTCTCGGCCATCGAGAGTCGACATCTGTTGGTGCGTAACTCAAATATGGCGTGGCGTTAATTATGGTGTAAACGTGACTGTGGTCAAGGCTTGACGGCTTTCCCCGGCGTCAAAAGAGGATCTGCGGCAGAGGGTTGCCGCTGTGGAGTCCGGGTGTGAGTCAGGCCGAGGCGGCAGAGGCGTTCGGAGTCGGGTTGCAATCGGTGTCACGGTGGGTGAATGCGTTCCGCGTGACGGGGGCCTGGGCGGCACGGAAACGTGGTCGGCGTGCTCGTGAGCAAAAGGCGCTGAATGCACGGTAGCAGTCACGGGTGCGGCGCGGTGCTGGGCAAGTATCCGGACCAGTCGTGCTGCGGCTGGATCAGACCGGGCTGCGTTCGGACGCGGCCGTGGCCGCGACCTCGGTGCCGGTCGGGCAGACTCCGGTCGTACCCAAGTCTAGTAAGCAGTTCAAGGTCAACGCGATGGCCGCGATCAGCCATAACGGCGAGCCGTATTTCACCTTGTTCGAGGTCGGCTTCAACGTGACGGTGATGATCGGGTTCCTGGACCGGCTTGTGCGGTATCTGGACCGCAAGATCCATCTGATCGTGGACGGACCATCCTCGCACCGCGCTCACCTGCAGCGGGACTGGCTGCCGAGCGGAAGATCGAGATACACTTCCTGCCCGGCTACGCCCCCGAACTCAACCTCGTCGAACTGCGGGGCATCGACCTGAAAACCCACGTCACCGCAACGACGAGTGCCCGAACCCAGGCTAAGCTGGCGACTGGCGCACGCACCCACCTGCGCCGCCGCCAGAACCAACCGAACGCGTGAAAACCATCTTCGGCAAGCAGCACGTCCGCTACGCCGCAGCCCAGTAACGCCATATTTGCCTTACTGGGCAATATGTCCATCTCGCCGCAATCGGCGCTATAGGACTCACCGATGAGCGAGACGACGGTCGCGGTGCTCCTCAGTCTTTCTTGCGGGCGATGGTCAAGCCGTCGGCGATGGGCAACATCACCGTGTCAAACCGTGCATGCGCGGCCAGCGTGGCGTTGAGCTCCCGCAGCGCGGTTGATGCGTCGCGCAGCAGTCCCGCCTGGGCCAGCTGCGGGTCGAGCACGTACCCGTTGAACAACACGTTGTCCACAATGAGCAGTCCACCGGGACGCAGCAGCGGTTCAACCGCTCGGAAGTAGCTAGGGTAGTTCTCCTTGTCGGCGTCGAGGAACACGATGTCGAACGCGGTGCCTGGTGCGAGCGCGCGCAGCGTGTCCTGGGCCGGCGCGATGCGGAAGTCGATCCGGTCCGCGACCTCGGCGCGCTTCCAGTGCTCGCGGGCGATGTTGGCCCATCGCTCGGTGACGTCGCAGGTCAACACCCGTCCGCCCGGGGCGACGCCGCGCGCGAACGAGAGCGCTGAAAGGCCCGTAAATGTGCCGATGTCGAGCACGTTGCGGGCGGCGATCAGGCGTGTGAGCAGTGTCAGAAGCGCTGCCTGTTCCTGAGGTACCATCATGATCGCCAGGTCGCCGATCTCGGTGGTTTGCGTGACCAGGCTTTCCACGACCGGATCACTCGGCGAACACGATCTCACCATGTAGTCCCGCATCGCAGGGCTGATCGGAAGATGCTTGACTTCGCCGAATCGCTGCGCAGGCATGCTAGGTGTCCCTCCTCGTCGGTGCTGTCAGCCAGGCAACTGGGTATGCCGTGCGGCGTCAAGCGTTGCGTCGCCCGGGAACATTGGACGCTGCACTTTCGTCCTCATATACAACGCGACCTCTTCTTGCGCTGGGAGCTTCTAGGGACAAACAGGCAACCGCTTCCGGACGTTAGGGCATGTGCTGGCCGACTGAACTGTTCTTTAGGCTGGGGCAGCGGTCTACTTGGGCGCGTTCTGCCTTTGTCCTTGTAAGCCTGGCAAAGAAAGCCCTTCGCCACCTGCCAGGTACCGTCCCACACCACATCCCCGGTCGAGCTGACGACCCGCGAACGCATGGCCCTGTGCCAGACGGCCCGCTGTGGACTACCACAAATTCCCCTGGACTCGACCACGAGTCCGTCGTCCCGGAGGCCGCCGGTCGGTTCCCTGCCTGGGCTGCGGACCGGTTCACCGACGCGCCAGCACCGGACATCTGCCCCAGACCTGATCTGCCGAAGGTTCGCAATCCGGCCAGCAGAAGGGAATTGCATGCGCAACGAAGGCACTGGCGCCTGGCCGTACCGCCGCGTCCGTCTCTCTTCCGGCAAGACTGCGATCACCTTCCGCAATCGTGCCACCACCTACCTCGAACTCGACGACAGGGTGACCCGCCTGGCGCACGCGCTGCGCTCGCTCGGTATCGGCCGCGGGGACCGGCTCGCCCTGCTGAGCACGAATCATCCCGCCTACCTGGAGGCGCTGTTCGCCTCGGGTTTGCTCGGCGCGATCTTCGTGCCGCTCAACGCCCGGCTCACCGCACCAGAGGTGAAGTACGCGCTGCGAGACTCGGGTGCAGCGGTGTTCATCCACTCCCGGGAATTCGGCGAGATCGCGCGGTCCGCCGCCGGGGCCGCGACCCGGGTCGTGCTTGACGGGGCCGCAGACCCGGACTCGGTCGGCTACGAGGCGCTGATCGCGGCCGCCGACTCGTCGCGCATCGACGAGCCGGTGTCCCACGACGACCCGTGCTTCATCATGTACACCTCTGGCACTACCGGTCGCCCCAAGGGCGTGGTCCTCACCCACGGCAACATCGTGTTCTCCGCGATGAACGCGATCGTCGACCTCGACCTGGACAGCCACGAGGTGGCGCTGGTGTGCGCGCCGCTCTTCCACACCGCTGCCTTGGACTTTGTAGCGTTGCCGACGCTGCTCAAAGGCGGCAACGTGGTCATCGAGGAGGGCTTCGAACCAGGCCGGATCCTCCAGGTGCTCGAACGGGAGCGGATCAGCTACACCTTCGGCGTGCCGACCATGTTCGATGCGCTCAGCGCCCACCCCGACTGGGAGACGACCGACCTGAGCGCGATCCGGCGAGTGATCGTCGCCGCGGCCCCCGTCCCGCCGCGCACGCTGCGCACCTACACCGAGCGCGGCATCAAGATCTGCCAGGGATACGGCCTGACTGAGACCGGCCCGGGTGCGCTGATCCTCCCCCCGGACGACGTCGAGCGGAAGCTCGGCACGGCGGGCGTCCCGCACTTCTTCACCGATGTCCGGATCGTCGATGCCGATGGACGCGAAGCGGCGGCCGGCGAGCACGGCGAGATCCAGATCTGCGGCCCCAACGTCATGCGCGAGTACTGGAATCAGCCGGACGCCACCGACGACGCGTTCACGGACGGGCGCTGGTTCCGCTCCGGCGACATCGGGGTCGCTGACGCCGACGGATTCGTCACGGTCGTCGACCGCCTAAAGGACCTGATCATCTCTGGCGGCGAGAACATCTACCCCGCCGAAGTGGAGGCGGCGGTTCTCGAAATGCCGGGCGTCACCGGCTGCGCGGTCCTCGGCGTGCCGCACGAGAAGTGGGGTGAGGTGGGATGTGCCATCGTCTCGCTGGCGAACGGCTGCGAACTCGACCACGATCAGCTCGTCGCGTTCCTTGCTCCTCGGCTGGCCAAGTACAAGATCCCCAAAACGCTCGTAACGGTCGACGAGATCCCCCGCAACGCCACCGGCAAGGTCCGCAAAGACCTGCTTCGGGGCCAGTTCGCCTGATCTGCGCGCAACCGCTCACCCGCCACCCCTCACGCGGCACCTATGCCGGCCGGCGAACTTCCCGATCGTGAAGCCGAGTAGGGCATCTGGCTTCGGTGTTTCACGTTCGACCGCGTAGGTGATGCCCGAATGTGGTGAACGCGGTCTTGCGGGGTGAAGCTGGGGAAAGCACGGGAACGCGGTCAGCACGACGACCTTGGGCCGCCGTAGCATTTCGACAGCACCCACTACAGCAGGATCACCAAGCGATGGATGGCCGAACACCGTCTCATGCTGATCGAGGGTGCGAAGTACAGCCCGCAGGACAGTCCCGTCGAACGGGTCTGGGTCGGACTCAAACTCCTGCCCGTCCACGGTCGGGACGCCACTGGCGACGTTGGGCGCCTTGGTGACCGCGGCTGGCCTGGAACATCCGGTTTGCCCCGCTGATCGGGCGTTCTTGGCAGCGCTGGTCGGAAACCCGAACAGAAGAGACGCGATACCCACTGCGAGCGGAGCCCGGTTCTCACCGCGCTTGTCGATTAGGGCATCCGATAGAGCCCGTATGCCTCCGTGGACTCGATCAGTCTGGCGAACATCACACCGAAGGCCGGCAGCAACGCGATCTCGCCGAGTGTCTCACCGAAGCCGCCGAGGACCACGTTCGACTTTGGGGCAGGTGGCGCGGTAGTCGGCCCGCCAGGCGGGGTCGGTTTGACGCGCCCGCCCGGCTTGCAGCGCGGCCTCGTGGGCACTGACGGTGATCGTGCGGCCGGTCTTCGCGGTGGTGCACTGTGCGGCCGGCGAGCAGGCGGCGCAGGCGGCGCCGAAGTTGGCCGCTTCGGCGTGCCGCTCGCGGGCGCGGATGGGGGCGGTGTGCCCGGCAGGGCAGGTCACGGTCTGCGTATCGAGGTCGGTGTCGAAGCGGTCCTTCGGGAAATGGCCTTTCGCCGCTGCTGGCGGCTGCACCTTCAGTCGTTTGTAGATGTCGGCGCCGTCCAGCCGTTCCAGCAACTCGCCCGTACCGTAGGCCGCATCCCCATACACCCGCCGCCAGATCTTCATCCGAAGCTTCGGCTTCGGCTTCGGCTTCGGGGAGGCAGGATGTCGGCCAGGAGAGTCTCGGCAGCCTCGGCGTCACCGCTGTTGCCGGAGCTGACGTTGGTGGCGGTGATGCTCTCGCTGTCCGGGTCGATGGCGATATGCCCTTTGTGGCCGTCGAAACCGTGGGCTTGGGTTTTGTGCCCGTGGCGGGTTTCGGGGTCGACGGTGTAGATGACGCGGTCGGCCGCGACCCTGCGGGCGATCCGCAACACCCCGTCATCATCATCGGTCAGGTCCTGGCCCAGCACCTTGGCCAGCAGTCGTGCCGCCTTGTCCGCGTCCTCAGCGATTTCCACGCCGTCGAGCAGCGCCAGCATCGCGAACCGGTCCTGGGCACGGGAATCGATTAGCGCATCCCGGGCGGCCTGGTCGTCCCAGTCGATCAGCGGTTTCGCCGTACAGACATAGTCGTCTTCGGAGGTGACAACGGCGCGCAGCCGGGCGGCCAAGTCGGCACCGGCGGCCGTCAGCAGACCACAGATCGCCGAGCGGATCAGGGTGATGGTGTCCATCGTCGCGACCCGCGTCATACAACGGGGTCGAGTTCAGCACCCGCCTCCGGCCCACCAACCCCGCCTCGCTCGCGACATCCAGCACTGCCTCGAAGATCCGCTCCGGCCGAGCCGAGCGGGCCAACCGGGCCCGCATGTCCATCAGCACCGTGTGCACGAAACCGGGATAGTCGAAATCCAGACCACCCGCGGCGTACTTCCAGCGGGCGTCGAAAGCGAACCGCTCGACCGCCTCCCAGTCCAACAAACCCTCAATACGCTGCAGCACCATCAACCGCAAATTGGGATGCGCTGAGATCATTGCGGATCCTGACCGCTCCGTACCAATCTGATCTGCGATCGCACCCGCACCCTCAACCGACTGTGCGAATCACCCTTGCCGTTCCGCACCGTCGAACCAGTCGCCTGTCAGCTGGTCAATAGTCCCTCCGGCCTCAGCGTCAGTGCTGTTCTCGAACCGTGCCTTGAGCAGATGAGCGTGTTGTTCGATCAGCAATGCGTGGAGTCGGCGGGCCGCGACGGGGAGATAGCGGCCGCGGACGTGTGCTATTCCGATGGTTCGTTCGGCGCCGGCGTCTGCCAGGTCGGTTTCGGGTGGGCTCCAGCGTCGTTCTGGTCCGGCGGCCGGGGGCAGGACGGCGATGCCCAGGCCGGCGCCGACAATACCTCGGACCGTTGGTACATCGGCCCCTTCGAACACGATCCTTGGCCGGATTTTCGCCTCCGCGCACAGTGCGTCAGTGATCTTGCGTAGCCCGTAGCCGGCCTTGAGCGCCACAAAGGGGCGGTCTCCGACATCGTGCAGATGTGTCGGCCCCTTCCAATCGGTTCTGGTCTCTCCGGGAGGAGTCACCAGTACCAGTCGCTCTGTCCATAGTGGAGTCCATTCGACACCGGGGCGTTCGGGATCGGGAGAGGTGAGGCAGAGATCGACCTGACCGCTCTCGAGCATCGTGACCACGTTCTCGGCCCCGCCTTGTGAAAGCAGGAATCGGACCTTGGGGTAGGTAGTGCGGAATTTCTGCACGAGTCTTGGGATCAAGGTTGGTCCGAGGCTGGGAACGAACGCCAGGGCGACCTCGCCCTGATCGGGATCTGTCGCGTCTGCCACTGCCGCGTAGCCGGCTTGTAACGATCGCAGTGCGTCCTCGACGTGTGTTCGGAACAGGTGGCCGTAGCGGTTGAGTCGCACGACTCGCCCCTGTCGATCGAACAGCGGGACCTTCAGCTCGTCCTCGACTCGACCGATCGCCTTGCTGATCGCTGACTGGGACATGTGCCGGGCGTCGGCCGCGCGGCCGAAGTGCTCTGTGCGGGCGCAGTCGAGGAAGACGTCCAGGTCTCGGAGCTCCATTGCCAACTCATTCCTGGTAGGAATCAATTCAAGGAAAATACTTCACTAGACGCAATGATAGCTGCCTTTTAGCGTCACAGACACAGTCACAACGACGACGTGTGAAGGCGGGAACCTCATGACGTTGGCCCAGACCGAGCGCAGCATTGCGGACCTCGTCGAGTACTACTTCGATCAGCCGTGGAGCGACGGGCTTCCGGTTGTTCCCCCTACTCCTGAACTGGTCGAGCAGATGGTCGACGCCCTCGGTGGCGATGGCTCGGTGGTCGAGGCGCGGGTTCCGCCGCGGTGGGGGACGCTGACGCGTCAGGTCCTCGCGGTGAACATGGTGCTGGCCGGCTGCAAGACCGACTACGCCCCGGTGGTGAAGGCTGCGGTGCAGGCCATCTGCGATCCCCGGTTCAACCTCAACGGAATCCAGGCGACCACTCACGTGACTTCGCCGCTGTTGGTTGTCAACGGTCCGATTCGCAGCGCGATCGGCATGAACTCAGGCGGCAATGCTTTCGGGTCGGGGAACCGCGCCAACGCGACGATTGGGCGCGCGATCCGGTTGGTCATGCTCGCTGTGGGTGGCGGCATTCCGGGAGATCTAGACAAGAGCACCCTGGGGCATCCGGGCAAGTACACGTTCTGTATTGCCGAGAACGAGGAAGTGAGCCCCTGGGCGCCCTACCACGTGGAGCACGGTTACGCCCCGGAAGACAGCACGGTTTTCGCGATCGCGGCGGAAGCGCCGCACAGCGTCACCAACCACGTGTCGGATGACCCCGAAGGCATCCTCGACAGCATTGCCTCGGGTATGCGCACCATCGCTCACAACAACAGTGTGCTGGGCGGTAGCTGCACGATCGTGATCGGCCCAGAGCACGCGGAGACCATCAACAGTCATGGCTGGACACGGCATGACGTGCGCAGTTACCTGTGGATGAACAGCGCGAACAAGTTTCGCGAGATCGCGCACGACCACCGCTACGGCAAGGTGTACAACCGCAACCTGCCCAAGTGGTACCGCCGAGATCTCGACTCCCCGATCCCGATCGTGGAGACGCCCGACGACCTGCACCTGTTTGTCGTTGGTGGCCTTGCCGGTCGCTTCTCTGCCGTCTTGCCCGGCTGGAGCCGGGCCACCGTGCCGGTGCTCAAGCCGATCGAGAATGCCACCGGCCAAACCCCACATCCAGCCGACGGACCTGACTGTTCCGACGGCACCTGCCGTCTCTGACAGCTCACTCGTTGCCCCAAGAACGGAGAACCACCAATGGACAACGCTGTCACCTTCGATCCGACCGGAGTCGTCGAGTCCGCTCGACAGTCGCTGACAGCTCGGGTATCCGAGATCAAGGGCAGGAGACTTGCTGTCCTGAATAACACCAAGTGGAACGCATCGAAGTTGTTGCGCCTGTCCGTCGCCGAGATGGAAGAGCACGGTGCGAAGTTCGACAGCGTACGGTACTACGACAAACACCACTTTTCCTCCGACGCCGATCCGGCGCTGCTCGATCAAATCGCCGCCGAGAACGACATCGTCCTTACTGCCATTGGCGACTGTGGCTCGTGCACCTCCTCGTGTGTGAACGACGGCATCCAGATGGAGTTGCGCGGCCTGCCCAGCGCCGTGATCGTGACCACTGAGTTCGAGCGCGAGGCTGGCCTCCAGAAGCGTGCGCACGGTATGGACGACCTCGAGCCTGTCGTGATCACCCACCCCATCTCCTCGCTCGCGCCGGACCTGCTCGGCGGTCGCGCACGTGAGGTGGCCCCGCAGGCGCTGTCGATCTGGACTACCGGCCGCCGCCCCGCCGCCAAGGTCTGACACCGGACGGGAGCCGAAATGCCCGAAGAAACACCGGAGAATGTGGACGTTCTGGTTGTGGGCGGCGGTCCGGCCGGATTGACCGCCGCGATCTACACGGCCCGGGCCGCGCTGAACGTGATGGTCCTGGAAGGTGAGCCGTCGTCTACCTCGGATCAGCCCGGCGGCCAGTTGATGCTGACCACGGATGTGGAGAACTACCCAGGATTCCCTGAGGGGGTGACGGGTCCTCAGCTGATCGCCGACCTGCGCGAGCAGGCCACAAAGTTCGGTAGCCGCCTCGTGCAGGGAAAGGCTGTCAGCGTTCAGCTGACGCAGCCGCCGTTTCGTGTTGAGGTCAGCAGTGACATTGGAAAGGTCATCGCGCGATCGGTGATCGTCGCAACCGGTTCACGAACCAGGATGCTCGGGCTGCCTCGCGAGGACCACCTCGTCGGGCGAGGTGTGTCGACCTGCGCCACGTGTGACGGGTTCTTCTTCCGGGACCGTGACATCGCGGTGGTCGGCGGAGGGGACTCCGCGCTCGAAGAAGCTCTGTTCCTGTCTCGGTTCGCGCGAACCGTCACGATCATCCACCGGCGCGACGAGCTGAGAGCCTCGAAGATCCTGCAGCACAGGATGGAGCGGGAACCCAAGATCTCGATGCGTTGGAACACGGTCATCGACGAGCTTTTCGGGAAACAACAGCTCGCCGGACTGCGCCTCCGAGACATCCGCACGGGCGCCCTCGATGTTCTCCCAGTGACTGGCCTATTCCTGGCGATCGGCCACTCACCGAACACCGCGGTTTTCGAAGAACATCTGAAGCTCGACGCCGACGGCTACATCGTCACTGAGCGCGGCACCTCGACAAGCGTGCCAGGCGTATTCGCCTGTGGCGACGTGCAGGATCCAGTGTATCGCCAGGCGATTACTTCGGCCGGCAGCGGATGCATGGCCGCGCTCGACGCCGAGCGCTGGCTCGGCGACTCCGACCACGACCTCGCATTCGAGCCGGCTGCATCGACGGCCCTCACCCCCGGGAGCGTGTAATGAGCGACCAGACGCCCCTCGGCCCGATGGAGCTCCTAGCACTGGACGAGCTACTCGGCGACGAGGACAAAGACATCCGCGACACGGTCCGCCGATTCTGCGACGACCGGGTACGGCCACATGTCGCGACCTGGTTCGAAGACGGGCGCCTTCCGATTCGGGACCTTGCGCTGGAACTGGGTGAGCTCGGATTGCTGGGTATGCACCTCGAGGGTTACGGATGCGCGGGCACCAGTGCCACCGCCTACGGACTGGCCTGCCACGAGCTCGAGGCGGCCGACTCCGGCGTCCGTAGCCTGGTTTCCGTTCAGGGGTCGCTGGCGATGTTCGCGATCCACCGCTTCGGTTCCGAGGAACAAAAGCTGCAGTGGCTTCCGGAGATGGCGGCGGGCCGGGCGATCGGCTGCTTCGGGCTGACCGAGCCTGACTTCGGCTCCAACCCGGCCGGCATGCGCACCATCGCTAAGCGCGACGGCGGTGACTGGATCCTCAACGGCACGAAGATGTGGATCACCAACGGATCGGTTGCCGACGTGGCCGTGGTCTGGGCACAGACCGACGACCGGGTGCGGGGATTTCTCGTCCCCGCCCGTATCAAGGGGTTCAGCACTTCCGAGATCACCCGGAAGATGTCGCTGCGTGCATCGGTCACTTCCGAACTCGTTCTCGACAACGTAAGGCTTCCTGCCGAAGCGATCCTTCCCGGAGCCGCAGGGCTTTCCGGCCCGCTGAACTGTCTGAACGAGGCGCGGTACGGGATCGTGTTCGGGGCACCCGGGGCGGCGCGGGAGTGTCTGGACACCGCCATCGACTATGCCATCAACCGTCCGGTGTTCGACCGACCGCTGGCCGGCTTCCAGCTGACCCAGGCCAAGCTCGCGAACATGGCTGTGGAACTGGATAAGGCCATGTTGCTTGCGCTGCGGCTGGGTTCCCTCAAAGACGCGGGGCGCATCACCCCCTACCAGATCAGTGTCGGCAAGCTGAACAATGTTCGCGAGTCACTCGCGATCGCCCGCGAGTGCCGGACCATTCTCGCCGCGAACGGAGTGACCCTCGAATACCCGGTGATCCGGCACGCCAACAACCTCGAGTCGGTCCTCACTTACGAAGGCACATCGGAGATCCACCAGCTCACCGTGGGGCAAGCGCTGACCGGTATCGGAGCGTTCAAATGACGGGGATCGGTGCATTGAGCGGCCTTCGCATTGCCGATTTCAGCCGCGTTCTGTCAGGCCCCTACGCCACGATGCTCCTCGGCGACATGGGTGCCGAGGTTATCAAGGTCGAGCACCCTGTGGCGGGGGATGAGACCCGTTCCTGGGGCCCTCCTTGGTATGCGGGTCAAGCCACCTACTACCTGGGCGCGAACCGCAACAAGACGGCCACGGGGATCGATCTGGGCACCGAGTCGGGCCGGGCACAGGCCCGGGCCCTGATCGGGCAGTCCGACGTAGTCGTGCAGAATTTCCGACCCGGCACGATGGAACGCTTCGGCCTCGGCTTCGACCAGCTCGCCGCAGAGTTCCCCCGGCTCGTCTACTGCTCGATCAGCGGATTCGGGTCCGCCAACGGCGCGGACCTTCCCGGTTACGACCTGATCGTCCAGGCGGCCGGTGGCCTCATGAGCATCACCGGGCCTGACGAGGAAACTCCCATTAAGACCGGCGTGGCCCTGGTCGACGTGATCAGTGGCCTGCACGCCGTCACCGGAATCCTTGCCGCACTGCGTTACCGCGATCACACCGGCGTCGGCCAGCACGTCGAGGTGAACTTGTTTTCCTCCTTGCTGTCGGCACTCGCTAACCAGGCGGCCTCGTACGTCGCCACCGGGCACCTCCCAAAGGCGCTGGGCAATCGGCATCCCAGCATCGCGCCCTACGAAACGATGAACACGGCGGACCGGCCGCTCGCTGTCGCCGCAGCCAACGACAAGCTGTTCACGAAACTGGCCCAAGCAATCCAACGACCGGATCTCATCAGCGACGAACGGTTCGCCACCAATCCCCAGCGAGTGGCCCACCGCGAGCAGCTCGTCAAGGAACTCGAGAAGACGCTGACCCGTGCACCAGCTGACCACTGGTTCGCTCTGTTCCGGCAAGAAGGCGTTCCCTGCAGCCCGATCAACGGCCTGGACCAGGCCTTCGAACTGGCCACTTCGCTCGACCTTGACGCCGTCGTCTCGATCACATGTCCCGACACCGGCACAACCTACCCACAGGTGGCCTGCCCGATCCGGCTGTCGGAAACCCCGGCAACCTATCGCCTCGTGCCCCCGCCGCTGCCTGGATAGGAAGGAGAGAGCAGCCACAACGACAGGCGCAGCACTAGCCGCACACCCAAACGTTCCTCTTCCCACATTGGCCACCTCCTTACCCCAGAAATGTCAGCGTCGACACTGGGAGCGCCAAGCGCAACCGAGTGTCCTTCCATCCGGAGGACCCACCCATGGCAGGCTCAATCACCGGAGTCAAACGTCCAGTTCGGCAATTATTTGCCGGCGCGGTTAGCCATTTCGTTGAATTCTACGATTTCATCGTCTATTCGTATGTCGCGATCTATTTCGCGAAAGAATTCTTCCCCTCATCGGGCTCAGAGCTGGCCCCTCTGCTGGATGCCTTCGGCGTCTTCGCGGCGGGCTTCCTCGTCCGGCCGATCGCCGGTCTGGTGGTCGGCGTCTTCGCAGATCGCTATGGGCGCCGAGCAGCCATGAGCCTGAGCGTGTGGATGATGGGCGCAGCAAGCCTCCTTATCGCGCTTACCCCCACATACGCTCAGATCGGCATCGGCGCGCCCATCATGCTCGTATTCGCTCGAATCCTTCAGGGCTTTTCCGCCGGTGGGGAGTACACGTCGGCTGCGGCCTTCCTCGTCGAGTCCGCACCCGAGAACCGGCGCGGGCTGTTCTCCAGTTTCATGTTCGTCAGCTCCAGTCTTGGCAAGTTGGCCGCGATCGGCCTGGTGGCGGCTGTGGCCGGGATTCTCGGCGACGAGGCCATGCGGAGCTACGGTTGGCGAATTCCATTCGCATTCGGTGCGGTAGTCGCGGTCGTCGCCTGGTGGATCCGTCACCGATCAGAGGAGACCCTTGCTTCCACCGCGGCATCGTCCACGCAAGAACAACCTTCCAAGCCGGGGTTGCTCGAGGCACTGCGTCGGCACCCGGTGCAGTGTATTCAGGTCTTCGGACTCGTCACCGGAATCGGCGGCAGTGTCTACCTCTGGTCTACCTATTTCCCAACCTACGCAGCCATATCGGCTCACATTCGACCGTCTGCCACGATGATCGCGGGCATGATCGGACTAGTCGTCTACACCGCCGTCACGCCCCTCGTGGGCCTGCTCGCCGACAGAGTCGGCACCCGGCCGGTCCTGTATATCTTCGCGATCTCGACGGCGATCGCCACTGTCCCGCTGCTTCAGCTCACCTCGGCCGGCTTCGGCGGAGTGCTCGCCGCGCAGATCATCGGCCTTGTGCTCGTTTCTTTCGGAACCTCGATCATGGCAGCGGTTCTCGTGCAATTGTTCCCGCAGCGCTTTCGCGTCACGGGAATGGGCGTCCCGTACTCGCTCTCGATCGCGATATTCGGTGGCACAGTCTCGACGATCGGGACAGCGTTGGCTAACGCGGGAGCCGAAATCTGGTTCGGCTGGTACATGGCCGGACTGTCGGTGATCACCCTGGTCACCACGCTCAGCCTGCGTGGCAACCGGCGGCGCGACGTGCCCGAGGACGGGCAAGCTCATGTCGCCGACGATCGGAAAGCGCCTGCGGAAACTGGCAACACCCGCCCAAGCGAGGTCGGCTGAGATCGGGCGGAGTCGCGCCCCGCCCATCCCCCCACCGGTAGCCCGGGTATTCACGCGGCTCGGAGCGCCACGGGGTTGTAGATGGCGGAAGTACCTGTCTCATAAAGGAATCTTGGGCTTGGGGCAAGCAGGCAATAGGGTTCTTGAGTCACATCACGACGAAGGAGGCCCCCATGTTTAAGTATGATGCCAACCACTCCGTGGGGATGACCTCGCGCCGGAACCGGTCGATGATCGTGCGCCAGACAGCGACCGGTGAACGACTCAGGGTGGCCCGCACCGCGATCGATCGGGCGCTGGCGCACCACACTAGCTATCGGTGTGACTTCGCCGTCAATTCCCGGATCAACAATGGAGATCGGTTTCGGAATAGGCGATCTGCGCGATCGCTTGCTCTGGTGAGCTGACCGTGGGGGACCACACCACGTCCGATGTGGATCACATGGTCGCGGCTCTCGCGCCGCGGCTGATGTTGTTGGCGTTAATGCTTGAAAACTGCAATGTCACGGAGGCCGCGGATCGTCTCGGGATACCCCAACCGACCGCCAGCAGGTGGCTCGCGCAGATGGGCCGCGAGCTTGATGCTCCGGTGGTGGTGAAGTCCGGTCGGCAGGTGCGCCTCACGCGGGCCGGTGAACACCTCGTGCGGAGTGCCGTTTCAGCGCTCGCGGATCTGCGCAGTGGATGTCGGCAGTTGATCGAAGAGCGCGATCCAGGTCGTGGACAGATTACCTTTGCGTTCCTGCACACGATGGGCCAACGACGGGTGCCGGACCTGTTGCGTGTGTTTCGCCGACGACATCCGCAGGTGCGTTTCGTCCTGGCACAAGGCTCGGGCGAAGAAGTTCTCGTACAGCTGGAAACCGGGCAATGTGATCTCGCCTTGAGCACGCACCACCCTGGTGATCTTCAGTTCGAGCAGGTCGTGCTCGACGCACAGCCGGTCGTTGCGACAATTCCGAAGGAGCATTGGCTGGCGCAGCGTTCCCACATTCGGATCGAGGAACTCGCCGATGAGCAGTTCGTTGGCCTCAAGGCGGGCTTCAGTTTCCGGAACTTCACCGACGATCTCTGTTCTGGCTCAGGGTTCATCCCCCGACTAGCCTTCGAGGGCGAGGAGGTCGACACCGTTCGCCGACTCGTTGCAGCCGGACTGGGTGTGGCTCTGCTCCCAGCTGACGAAGATTCGGTGCCGGACGAAGTGGTGGAAATTCCGTTAAACCCTGGAGTCTTCCGTGAGATCGCTCTGATGTGGCGAGCGCACGACAGCCTCGCGCCGGCGGTGCGTGAGTTCCGCGATCATGTCCTGCAGACCTATCACATATCCTGACCGCGCAGTGGATCTCGATGCTGTGGCTGGTCTCGTTGAGGTCGCCTGGGTGGTTCTTCCCTCCACCGGCCGCACGTTGCATCCCATAGGCATAGGAGATTCCCGATGAAGACCATCGGTGTTGTCAGTGGTATCGCATGGCCGAGCTCGATGATCTACTACCGCGTGATCAACGAGGCAGTCTCGCGACGCCTGGGCGGCAACGGCCTTCACTGCGCGGACCTCGTGATGGCACAGAACGACTTTGAACAGGTCGAGCTCCACCAGCGCATCGACCGATGGGACGTCGTCGGTGAACTGCTCGCGGAGCAGGGACGCCGGCTCAAGGCCGCAGGTGCCGATTTCTTCCTGCTGGCATGCAACACGGTCCACGTCGCTGGTGACATCGTCGAGAACGGAGTGGACCTGCCCTTCCTCCACATCGTCGACCCCACCGGCGAGCAGTTGATCCGACAGGGAATCCGCACGGTCGGCCTGCTCGGCAGCCGCTACACCATGACCGGCACCTACTTCGTGGACCGGCTCAAGCAGCGTTACGGCATGGAAGTTCTGATCGCCGAAGACGAGCACCAGGACAACGTCCACAACGCGCTCTACCAGGAGCTCGCCAAGGGGGTCTTCCTCGACCAGACGCGCGACAAATTCCGGGCGGCCATCGCAGACCTCGCCGCGCGCGGCGCCGAAGCTGTAGTGCTGGGCTGCACCGAGTTCGGGATGCTGGTGAGCCAGGAAGACAGCCCTGTGCCACTGCTGGACACCACCGTGGTTCACGCCGAGGCCGCCGTCGAGATGGCGTTCGCCGACGAGCCGGCCGTTGAGGACGCGATCATGGCGGTGCCCAAGTGACCGTCGCGTCTCCTCCCGCGATGACTCCGGAGCAGCGCCTTGCGGAGCTGGGGCTCCAGCTTCCGGTCCAACGCCCGCCGATCGCCAACTTCGTGCCGCGGCAACAGTGCGGCGACCTGCTCTACCTGTCCCGATCAGGGGTCCAAGAACGAGGCCGGGACAGTCAGCGCCGGCACGCTCGGTGCCGAGTGCTCCATCGAGCAAAGGAGTGCCGATGCTCGCCAGGTCGCCCTGCAGATTCTCGCCTCGTTGCGCTACGCGCTCGGCTCGCTCGACCACGTCGAGACGATCATCAAGCTGCTGGGCATGGTCCAGGCCACCGCCGACTCCACGGACCATCCGAAGGTGATCGATGGCTGTTCGGACCTTCTGATCGAGATCTTCGGCGAGCGCGGTCGGCATGCCCGCTCAGCCGTTGGCATGTCCTCCCTGCCGGGAGGCCTGACCGTCGAGGTCGAAGCCATCGTCCAGATCAAGTCGGACGTCCAGGTCCGGAGATTCGGAAGGGAGTAGGTCACGTGTCAGAGGTGGTGCAGCCCTGGCAGCTAAGGGCGAGCTTCGCGCAGCGTTTGTCGACGTTGTACGGCACGGAGGTCCCGGCCTACAACATGCTCTTGGAAGTCAGCGGCGAGGTCAACGCGAACGTGCTTCGTCAGCAGGGTGCCGAGGCCGAGCGTCTCGGCAGCATCGACCGGGTGACGGCGGAGCGACACGGTGCCATCCGGGTCGGTACCCCGCAGGAACTCGCCGAGGTGGCCCGGATCTTCGGTGCCCTGGGCATGTACCCCACCGGGTTCTACGACCTGCGCGACGCCGTGCCAGCGCCGATCCCGGTTGTCTCCACGGCATTTCGTCCGGTGGACTCCGTTGAGCTGGCGCGAAACCCCTTCCGGGTGTTCACCTCCATGCTGGTGCCGGAAGACCGCCGGTTCTTCTCCCCGGGCCTGGGGAAGCGACTGTCTCGGTTCTTGGCAGCACGGACGCTGTTCCCCGATGAGCTCCTGGCGTTGGCCGATCACGCCGAGGCCGAGCAGGGATTGCCGCAGGCTGATGCGGAGCGTTTCCTCGAGCTGGCGGTCCAGGCGTTCGCCCTGTCTCGCGAGCCGGTCGACCGGATCTGGTACTCCGAGCTCGAGGCTGTGTCCAGCGTCGCGGCGGACATTGGTGGTGTCACGACTACGCACATCAACCACCTCACCCCTCGAGTCCTCGACATTGACGATCTGTACCAGCGCATGTCGGATCGCGGCATCACCATGATCGACCGCATCCAGGGCCCGCCACGCTGGCGGGGCGCCGACATCCTGCTCCGGCAGACGTCCTTCCGTGCTCTGGCCGAGAGCCGACGGTTCCGCGAGCCGGACGGCGCCGTGGTCGAGGGCAGCTTGCGGGTTCGGTTCGGTGAGGTCGAGGCACGGGGCCTTGCACCGACCCCGGTCGGCCGGGACAAGTACGAAGCCATGATCCTCGAGACAGACCGTCGCGCGGTCAGCGACCCAGAGCGCTCGAGAGCGGAGCACATGGCGCAGGTCTGGCGGGAGCAGTTCCCGACGACCGAGCTGGACCTGGCCCAGCAGGACCTGGCCTACTTCACGTTCCGGATCAACGACGCCCGCCCACGCGACGGGCAGCCTCCCACCAGCCTGGCGACCCTGCTCAGCGAGTCGTGGATCATCGCCGAGCCGATCGTCTACGAGGATTTCCTGCCTCGGTCGGCGGCAGGCATCTTCTCCTCGAACCTGACCAGCCAAGGTGAGGTCGACACCTCCGCAGGCGAAGCGCCGCGGGACCGCGCCTGGATGTCCGGGGCCATCGCCCGGGACATCGCCGACCCGTCCGATCTGTACGCCGCTCAGCGCGACGCATCCCTGGAGCAGATCCAGCGGGAGTTCGGCCTGCAAAAGATCAACTAGATCGCCGACAGAGGCTCGCATGTGCACCGAACGCGCGTGAGGGGGCATCCAACACCAACGGGTAGGAGAACATGCGTGATGGCGAACCACAGCGATGGCATCGGGAGTGCTCTTGCAGCCCTGGCCCGCGAGGGCGTGCACGAGGTGGACACCTCCACACGTCGGCGGGCGGAGTACTCCTCGGACGCGTCCTTGTATCGGGTGCTTCCGTCCGCTGTGGTCTTCCCACGCCACCAGGACGAGATCGACGCAGTGGTCGAGGTATGCCGGTCGGCGGGCGTGCCGTTGACCGCCCGCGGTGCCGGTACCTCGATCGCGGGCAACGCGATCGGTGAGGGCATTGTCGTCGACTTCTCCCGCCATCTGAACAGAGTGCTCTCCATCGACGCGGAGTCCGCCGCCGCAGTGGTGGAACCGGGCGTTGTCCTCGACGACCTGCAGCGAGCGGCCGCCGTCCACCAGCTGAGGTTCGGGCCCGACCCGTCGACCTACAACCGCTGCACGATCGGCGGGATAATCGGCAACAACGCGTGTGGGTCGCGAGCCTTGGCGTACGGACGTACGTCGGACAACGTGCACGCACTGGAAATGGTCGCCGGCACCGGGGAGCGCCTGCCCCTTCCCAACGCGCAAGGCATTCACTCACCCACGCTCAGCTCGGTGGAGCATGTGGTCAACGCGCGGCTTGAAGTGATCCGCACCGAGCTCGGACGGTTCGGGCGCCAAGCATCGGGATATGCCTTGGACCACCTTCTTCCCGAACGTGGCTTCGACGTCGTCAAGGCCGTGGTGGGGACCGAAGGCACCTGGGGCCTGTTGCGTCAAGCTACTGTGCGGTTGGTGCGTCCCCCAGAGCACACGGCACTGGTGCTGCTGGGATATCCGGACATGGCTACCGCCGCTGATGACGCGCCCGCTTTGCTGAGATTCGATCCGGTGGCGGTGGAAGGGCTGGACGCCCGGATCGTCGATGTCGTCGGTCGTCGCCGGGGCACGGCGGAGATGCCTGATCTGCCGCGCGGCGAAGGGTGGCTGTTCGTCGAAGTTGCCGGGGGCAGCCGCGCGGAGCTCGAAGCCACGGCCAACTCGGTCATCCGCACCTCAGCCGCGATCGAGGGGCGCGTCGCCACTTCACCGGCTGAGATGTCTGCCATCTGGAAGATCCGTGAGGACGGCGCGGGGCATGCCGCGCGCATCAATGAGGCGAGGCCCGGCCTGGCCGGGTGGGAGGACGCCGCCGTACCTCCCATCAGACTCGGTGCATATTTACGTCGGTTCGAGAAGCTGTTGGGCGAGTTCGGGCTGAGCGGTGTGCCGTACGGCCATTTCGGTGACGGTTGTGTCCACGTTCGCATCGACTTCCCGCTCGGGGAGTCCAACGGCAAGCGCGTCTTCCGCGACTTCCTGGTAGAGGCGGCCAAGCTGGTGGCCGAGCACGGTGGGTCCATGTCGGGAGAGCACGGCGATGGTCGCGCCCGTGGCGAGCTGCTGCCGTACATGTATTCCAACGCAGCGCTCGAGGCTTTCGCCGCTGTTAAGGAAGTCTTCGATCCGGCAGGCATTCTCAACCCCGGTGTCATCGTCCGGACACGGCCCGTCGACGCAGATATGCGTCTCCCAGCGGCCACACCGATTCGGGCCAACCTCGGGTTCGCCTACACCCAGGACGCTGGGAAGCTGGACTCGGCAGTGCAGCGCTGCACCGGGATCGGCAAGTGCCGTGTCACATCGGGAGGCGGTGTCATGTGCCCGTCTTACCGAGCTACCCGAGACGAGAAGGATTCCACCCGGGGTCGTATCCGCGTGCTGCAGGAGCTGGCCAACGGCTCTCTCGAGAAGGGCTGGCGTGGGCCCGAACTGATGGAGGCCCTGGACCTGTGCTTGTCGTGCAAAGCGTGCTCGTCGGAGTGCCCCACGGGCGTGGACATGGCCGTGTACAAGGCCGAAGCGTTGCACCAGCGCTACAAGGGGCGGCTCCGCCCCGCATCGCACTACGCCCTGGGATGGCTGCCGTGGTGGTCCCGGATCGCCTCTCGGGCGCCCAAGGTTGTGAACCGGCTCATGGCATCGCGCTTCTCCAGCTTGGCCAAGCGGATGGGAGGTGTGGACAGCCGGCGACCATTGCCAGCCTTCGCCGAGAAGACCTTCCGTTCGTTGTTCGCCGAACACCCACATCAAAGCGGCACTCCGGTCATGCTCTGGGTCGACACGTTCACCGAGCACTTCACCCCGGCAGTCGCCGTGGCCGCGGCGCGGGTCCTCGAGTCCGCGGGCTACTCGGTGTCGATTTCGCCTCGCGGGACGTGCTGCGGTCTCACCTGGGTCTCGACCGGCCAACTCGGTGTGGCTCGTCGGCTCCTGGCGAAGAGCATCCGATCGCTCGCGCCGGTCGCCCAGAGCGGAGTGCCCATCGTGGGTCTCGAGCCTTCCTGCGCCGCGGTATTCCGTGGGGATGCGCAAGAGTTGCTCGGTGACGGCGAGGACGTCGCCGCGGTCTCTGGGAATGTCGTCACATTGGCTGAACTGCTCGCAGGCACTGAAGGTTGGCGGCCACCGCGCCTCGACGGCGTCAACGCCGTGATGCAGCCGCACTGCCACCAGCGTGCCGTGATGGGGATCGACCGCGACCGGCAGCTGCTGTCCGAGGCCGGAGCCAAAATTTCGACAGTAGACGGATGCTGTGGTTTGGCCGGAAATTTCGGTGCCGAGCGCGGTCACTACGATCTGAGCATCGCGGTGGCACGCAATTCGTTGCTACCCGCCGTTGAAGATGCACCAGAGGGCGCGGTAGTGCTCACCGATGGCTTCTCCTGTCGAGTCCAGCTCGACCACTTGGCGCAAGCGGGCGGGAAACATCTCGCTGAACTGTTGGCAGATCACCTGACGGCCGACGGTATAGATTCGAACGAGGGCGAAGGGCGTGCCCGCCGCCAGCGCTAACAACTCTCGTTCCCCCGAGATGCATACGAGAAGCCGAGGTTGTGTCACCCAACTTGAACGGGATCACGGCCTCGCGTCCGTGTTGATGCTGTGAGCATCGCGATGCTCACAGATGGTGCAAATGACTGCGCTGGGGCGGGGTGGGCGTCGCGCTGGCGGGTCGCGACGAGTCCGTGGCCCGGATGCCGTTCTACGACTTCGGTGCCCGCGCTGGACGATTCGGCATTCTTCACGCCGTTCATGCCGCACTTCGATCCCCGGTTCGGTCGCCCGTCGGTGCCGTTGGAGACCTATCTGCGGTTGATGTTCCTCAAGCACGTTACCCAGCGGCGCGCAGTCGAACACCGACCGGGTTTCGCAGACTCATCAAGTGGCGCACCGGCTGCGAAGGACGGATCAGCCACCTCAAACACCACTACTCATGGAACTGCACCCGCCTGGACGGCATCGACGGCGCCCGAACCTGGTGCGGCCACGGCGTCCTCGCCCACAACCTCGTCAAAATCGCCACGCTGGCCCACGCCAAGAGCGCATAACCCCTGCAGGACAACCCGCCCCACCCGGCACCGCCGTACCACTGACCCGCCATCCGACCGCAGCAGCGAACCCCTGCGCAGTCCATCACCACCACAACGACTTTTTCAAGTCGAAGTAGCTAGTGTCCTGCGCCGGAAATTCGTGAGATATATTTGTGCAGGGTGTTGAGGATCTCGTCTGCGGTCTTGGTCCAGGCGAAGGGTTTGGGGTCGGCGTTCCAGTTCCGCGCAGCGCAACACAATCCGCGCCCGCACCGCCAACCGCGACGACCCCCGGGACCATCGATGGAGCTGATCACGCTCGTCATCACTCAAAACGAACTCGACATCAGAATCCGCCATTCACGGACCATATCAAACTAACCAACGAACTTCCAGCGCAGGACACTAGTGCAACGTCCGCTTGTTCATTGGACGCCTGTCGGCGGCCTAGGTTCACTCGAACCGCGCGAAACCTGGGTGGAGCCAATGGACAGGACGGCCCCGGCGGGATCGCCCTGCTCGACCACACCTCGTTCGAGGTACTTGGCCGCTGGGAGACCGACCGCGGCGACCAATATCTCGCCTACGACGTGTGGTGGCACCTCAACCACGATGTGGCGGTGACCAGTGAGTGGGGCACGCCGTCAATGATCGAGGACGGTATCGTCGGCGAGCTGCTGCTCGGCCGCAAGTACGGCCACGCCCTGCACTTCTGGGACTTGCGGCGCCGACGCCACCTGCAGACCGTAGACCTCGGTGACCAGTACCAGATGCCGCTGGAGCTGCGGCCGGCGCACGATCCCACCAAGACCTACGGATTCGTCGGTGTCGTCATCAACGTCGAGGACCTGTCGGCTTCGATCTGGCTATGGCAGTGGGATGGCCAGGCCGCAACGGTCACCAAGGTCATCGACATTCCCGCAGAACCTGCCGACCCGGAAAGCCTGCCGCCGCTGTTGCAACCCTTCGGCGCGGTGCCTCCGCTGGTTACTGACATCGACCTGTCGGTGGACGACCGGTTCCTCTACGTCTCGGCCTGGGGTACCGGCCAGCTGCTGCAGTACGACGTCTCCGATCCGCTGCACCCCACGCTCACCGGATCGGTCCGGATCGACGGCATCGTCAACCGGAGCGCACATCCGGCAGCACCAAGTCTGCCGCTGGCCGGAGGTCCGCAGATGGTCGAGGTGAGCCGGGACGGGAAACGGGTCTACGTCACCAACTCCCTGTACGGCGCGTGGGACGACCAGTTTTACCCGGACGGCGTCGGAGCCTGGGCGGCCAAGCTCGATGTCGACACCGAGTCCGGAGGGCTGAGCTTCGACACCCAGTTCTTCCCACACGGCGAGGATTTCCGGGGCCTGCGCGTACACCAGATCAGGTTGCAGGGTGGGGATGCGTCGTCCGACTCCTATTGCTACCCGTGACCGGCGGGGAGATCGCCGCGTTGCTCGCGCTCGGCGCCTTCCACGGACTCAACCCGGCGATGGGCTGGTTGTTCGCGGTCGCACTCGGCTTACAAGAACGGAGCCGGACCAAGCTGCTGCGGGTGCTGCCCGCGATCGCGACCGGTCATGCGGCCGCGGTCGCGATCGTCGCGATGGCCGTCGGAATCTCCGGGTCGGTGCTCACCGGGCGGGTCGTCGGGATCGTCGGCGGCTTGTTACTCGTCGGGTTTGGGCTGTGGCGGCTGTTGTCCCGCAGACACTTCCGCTGGGTGGGTATGTGCCTGACAGGATGGCAGCTCGCGGCCTGGTCGTTCCTGATGTCCTCAGCACACGGTGCGGGCCTGATGTTGTTGCCTGTGTTGGTCGAGCGTCCGGCTCCGGTCACCCACCAGCATCATCACATGCCAGCGACCACGGTTGGGTCAGGTGGGCTGGCCGACGCCGTACTGCACGCCTCGGTGGCGACGGTGGTGCACACCGTTGCCATGGTCGTGACGGCTGGCGTGGTTGCCGTGGTCGTCTTCGAGTTCCTCGGCCTGCGAATCCTGCGATTCGCCTGGATCAACCTCGACCGTGTGTGGGCGATCGCGCTGCTGGGGGCTGGCGTGGCTGTCCTGTTCACCAGTTGAGCGGCTGGGGTACTGGCAGAAGGTCATTGCTCACACATTGATCTTGGACGCCCTCCTCCCATGTCCGCATCGCGGCCCCACTTCACATGATCTTCACGGAATCAATCATCTAGAAATGCAGCCGCAACGTGAGTGATCCGGCTGCGACCGGCTTTTGCCGGGGCTGAACGGCCGCACACACTGAGCCACATCCTCGTGCATTCCCACAAGCATCACCGCAGGAGGGACCCGGCGCTAGCGAAAAACGACATCAACGCCGGCGGACGATGGTCACTAACAGTGGTTACAAATAGGGGTCACAAACAGTGGTCACTGCGTCACGATGTGATCGAAGTTGGGTGGCGGGCCCACCGTGCGGCGCAGAGTGTCAATCACCCGGCGCTGGTTGTCATACGGGCCCGAGATGTAGCACGGCTTGCCCTGGTTGCCAAAGGTGATGCCGGACGGGCCTTCCCAGGTACCGAGGTGGTCGGCGGCCTTCAAGAAATCGGCATAGGGTTCGAAACCGAGGCCGCGCGCGTACTCGACGGCGCCGAACACGATCTCCTGTGCGAGTTCGATCGGAGCCTCCTTCCAACCGTTCGGGAAGGGTCTGAAGTATTCCGGCAGGAACTGCCGCAGGGCGACGTCGTCGGTGATGTCCGGCCCGAACGTGTTCTTGACTCCCAGGCAAAAGACGTCCACCAGGTATCCGCACACCGACACCTTGTCCCAGCGGTGCCTGCGCGCAATCAGCACGCTCACCAGCCCGCCGGTGTCGTCCTGTGCTGGTTCAATCACGTCGGGTCGGCCGACAACGGAAAGTCCCTGGCTCCAGCCCACGTTGATCCAGCAGCCAACGAGTTCCGGCAACTCGGCCGTGGCGCGACCTTGCGCCGCGACGGCACGCACCAGCGGAGCCACCGCAGACGGACGTACATCAAGAGCACGGGCGATTTCCTTCGGCGACTTGCCTTCACTGCGTAGCCGACGTACTTGTTCGAGAAGCTCGGTCTTTTCCACGGGACGGGACCTTATACCCGGTAGCTCGCGGCGCCGCACGGTCGCCACGACACCGTCGGGCACCTCGGCGATGTCGCCAACCCTCCCAGCATTCCAACCACGCAAAGGCCCGATCTCCGGCAAGTCAGCGCAAATCATGTTCGGTGAACGATGCCACGCTCGACAACAGCAACGGAGAGCATTACTACCGAGTGGCAGATACGGTCCTTCCCGTGACGGTCGAGCAGGAGCACCCGGCTACACCAGCCTCGACTTCCCAGGCCTCCGTTGCGTCCAATGATCAACGAGCCAGGTGAAGGTCTTCGGCGTGGGCGGCCACGACGGTTCCCGTGGCGCGGTTAACGGCTTTCCGGGCTCCGGCAAAGCTTGCAGAAATCTCAAAGTCCTGCGGTGTCGAAACGTTGCATCAGGCTCGGCTTGCGCCGGTGATCTTCCCGAAGTTGTTGGTAGCGTTCGGCGAACTTCGGTTCGTCGCCGCTCCGTGCACTGAGAGCATTGAGATCGATAAGGAGACTGACGGCCGCGTCGTATTCACGCTGGTTCTTGGTGGCGATCAGTGCATCCACCCGCTTCCACGCGGCTTCCTCGTCAGCGGCGAGCGCATCAAGCCGCTTCTCGCGAGCGACAGCGGCCTCGCGCTCACGGCGGGCGCGCAACCCTTCGGCGCGGCGAACCTCCTCTTGCAGCCTTTCGGCTTCGCGCTCCGACGCTGCCTCCAACAGCTCACCGACTGTGCGGGAACCTGCCACAGGCGAAGTCGCGTGCAGACCACGATAGCGCCGTCGGAGATCGGCAATGCCACTTCCATCGCCATTGGCAGCGCGGACGAGGAGCGCGTCTTTTTCTTTCTGCGGCATGCTTTTCACGAACTTGGCGAGCCCGTCGTCCGAAGGCCTGGCGCCGAGCGGCGGGCTGGCTTGTGCCGCAACGGCCAGCAGGTATTCATCGATCCGAAGGAACTCCACCAGTGCGCGCTGCGATCCGGTCAGCTTCGACAGCCCAGCGGGAACCGGAGGTTCGACCTCTTCGGCATCGATGTCCTCCCAATCAAGGTAAAGGCCGATCGTCGCCAGCCAAGCGAGATAAAGAGCACGGTAGTCGCCACCAGCCAACTCCTCGCGGATCGCAAGCATGGCCCCCAGCTTCGGATCGCTGGTGTATTCCCACTCGCCGCTTTCGTCGCGGTACGTGAAGCTGAGAATGACGTGGTCACCATGCTGCCAAGCGCTGGTCAGGTCGTCATCGACGCAGTACGGCTGCGCCGTCTCGAGATCAAGCAGCCGTGCGGGCAACCGAACCATCAGTTGCCGGTCTCCCCAGTTCGCGAAGTAGAGGAAAGCGTCGAAGTAACGCTCCATCAAAACGCGCGGACTGCCTCGGAAGTCGCTCCAGTGATACTCGTTGACGAACCTGGTCGCAGAAATGTCGGCCCGACTCGAAAGATCCCGAAGTTCGAGCTGCTGCTGTTCATCAAGCGGCTGATCAACAGCCAAGAACTCGTAGTACTGGTACTCGCTCACCGGTGCCCCGTGCTGCTGGAAGGTTGATCGTTCCTCGCCTGTGCAGGCTACGCGCCACCAACCCACCCGAGTCACGTGGCCAAGCGGGCTGCGTCCGCGCGGTTCGGGGCTACGAGAGCCGGTTCTGTAATGCCGGGACGAAAGTCACCCACTACGACGATTTGAACGTCAGCACGGCCCCACCGCGATCCTTCGAGTCCCTGACGCCGACAAGCTTCGCTGTTCTCGCCACCTCGACGCAGTTCGAAGTCGATCCTGACCTGCTTGACTTCCGCCACTCCGCGCGGGACCAATCCATCACTGTCGCTACCTCCGGAAACACTCTGAGGTTCAGCCGAACCGCTCAGCCTTGACGGCGGCTAAGAACGAGGCCCAAGCCTGCGACTGGAAGGCCAACGTCCCCCCGTCCCGGTCCTTCGTATCCCGAACCCCGACCACGTCGGTGCCAGCGCCAACCTCGACGCAGTTGGACTGGCTTGCGCTGCGAGTCGACTTCCGCCAGTGGGCGACCTCGACGCACATACCGCCATGTCCGTTGCTGTAGCTGGACTTCCGCCAAGTCTGGGACGTCACACTCGTCACCCCTCTAGCTCGTCGGCCCGTGCGGCGATCAGCTTCGCTGAATCGGCAGGACTCATCGCCACCCGTTGGAGTGTATCCAGCACGTTTGCGTAGTCGGCAACGTCGGCTGGCTCGTCGAGGAAGGCACCCAACCGGCGTTGCTCCAGGTGGACGATCGGTCGAGCCTTCGGGAATTCGAGCAGCACGAACGAACCTTCAAGACCGGGATGGGCTGCGACCTCTTCTGGGATGACCTGGATCATCATGTTTCGGCGCTTGGCGATTTTCGCGACATAGCGGAGCTGCTCAGCCATTACGCGTGGGCCTCCGACTACTCGTCGGAGCACACCTGCGTCGACGAAGGACCGGAACGCGACGCCATTGGGCTTGGTGAGGATCTCCTGACGGCCGATGCGAATCGCAACGCGTGTCTCGATGTCAGCGGGCTCCACACCGCTGCCACGCATGACGGCTCTTGCGTAGTCGCTGGTCTGCAAAAGCCCAGGTACCAGAATCATGTCGAGACAACGGATCAGGCTCGCGTCGCGCTCGAACTCAAGCAACCCGGTGAGCTGCTTCGGCAAGCCTGGAATGCCGGTCTCCCACCAGCCAGGCTGGTCCTGTTCGCGCGCGAGCTTCAGTAGACGGTTACGGTCCTCGCCTGTCACGCCGAGTATGGCGAGGATCGCGGACACGTCGGCTTCGGTGACTGTCTTCGTGCCGTTCTCGATACGACTCATCGTCGCCTTGGACAGGCCGAGTCGCTTCCCGACCTCCTCCTGCTTGTAGCCGCTCTGGTTTCGGAGCTGCCGCAGTTCGGCTCCCAGGCCTCGCGCACGAGCACTGCCATTCATGTTGAGCAGCCTAGATCCTCCGGTCGAGGATCTCGTTCACCCAGATCGGGAATAGATCAGTTTCAGAAACTGACGATAAATTCTGAGAAGATCCCAAGGAGGTTTTCGATGAGTGACTACTTGACCTACGTCTGGCGCCCGGTCACGGGTGGTCGCCACGCGTTTCCCATCGCAGCAACGAAAGCTCCGCAGGAGGAGCAGGTGAAAGCGTTCTGCGGAGCAGAAGCTAACGCGGCGGAGCTGCACGACCGGTCCGAAGTGGACTGGATTCGGGAGGACACCTGCATGCGCTGCTGGCACACCCTCACCACCCGCCTGTGACCACCCGAGGACGGCGCAATTTCGCGAGAAATTGACCGTCACCCCGGATGAACGCCAATTTCTCGCGAAATTGACACCCCTCGACCAACCGAAGGAGAACCACCGATGTTCTGGATTCAGCTCAGCACGTTCGTCCTGTTCAACCTGCTGATCCTCGCCCTGCTCACCACCCAGCTACCAGCAAGAGCCATTGCGTTCTCAACAGCCCAGCACGCCGGAGGCGGCGAAGGCGCCTATACGGTCTGGCACCTCATAGCCGATATCGAAGCCGAAACTCGCGCCGCCGCTGCAGAACACCGGACGGAACCAGAACATCCCCACATACCACCCCGCATTCCCCACCACAGACCCCGACGAACCCACCGGGCGTCACCATCTCCGGGCCTGACACCCAGACCGGGCCGGTGCGATGACCTTTCCCCGACCTCCGCCGCACCGGCCCGCGCCCGGTGGCGGTGCGAATACACCCTCCCGCGCGCCCGGTCACCGACCAAAAGCGTTCCATTGGAGTGATCTCGCCAAGAATGGTGTGGGGGGCTGTTTCTCGGTGTTCCGGTGTGATCGACTCGGGATCCGGTTGGGGGTGCTCAGGACGAGGGCAGGTCGTGGGGCCCCTGGCAGACGAAATCCGACGAAAGATGATCTTCGACCAGAGAAGGACCCACTGGTCACGTATCCTGCCAAACTCGATGTCCCCGTGTACTGGTCCTGTTCGTCAGCAGGCTCCAGGCCGCCGAACACCCGCCGCCGGGGCACTCGGCGGCAGCGCCAACAACTCTTGCCGCAGGTCCGCGGCCTGGTCCCCGACTTCCCGGTTCTTTGGGCCCCGGCCAGCACCGCGAACGCGGTCACCGCCAGCGCCGAACCAACCCGATGACGCCCCCCGCGCGGCTTGCGCCCATCAGGCACCCTACCCAGCATCTCCACCAGTGCGCCCACACCAGCAACTCCGACATCATCGACGCACCCGATCCACCGGCAAAAGGAGAACGCGACTCCCGGACATGCGACATTGACAACGGTGACCTCTCGCGCTGCGATCATGCTGGTGTAGAAACTCGCATCATTGCAGGCCAGACGCCCGGCTTCACGCGAAGATCACAGACTTTGACGTTCCCTGCCTCCCCAGTTCCCGCCGCCACTATCTGAACGTTCCGCGCCCCATACGCCGGGGAGTCCCTCACGGCTGCAATCCAGGACCTACACCGCTTCCATTGCGTTCACCCCGATCTCGAAGGGATCGCCGCTCCCTGCCACCACCCTCATTGGCGGATGAGTAACGACGCCGCAGATTTCGCCTCACGCTACGGACCGCTCAGTCGCTCCCCCCTACCAAGGGCTTTCGATACTGGTTCGACCCCACAGGTTTCCCCACAACGCCCCAGTCTGCTACCGGGCCTCCTGGCAGCTACCCGAACCGGACTTAGGAGTCGCGCAGATTGGGGTGGCGGAGTCGGCCCGGATGTGACGCAGGCACGGCCTCGGTGATCATGAGGTTGCTGACGCCCCGTGATCACTGGAGAGACCGTGCCTGCCGTTCCATCATGGCTTACTGACCCCTTGTGGGACCAATTCGCCGCGCTGTTGCCCGCCCGGCCTAAGTTCGCCACTGGGCGTCCGCTGCGTTGCCACCGCCGCCGCATCCCGGACCGAATCGTGTTCGACAAACTGCTGCAAGTGCTGCGGTTCGGCTGTCCCTACCAGGGCATTGCCGACACGACCTGTTCGGCGAGCACCATCCGCAACCCCACGATGAATGGATCAAGCTGGGTGTCTTCGCCCAGCTCAGACAGATCGTACTGGAGGCCTACGACCGCATCGTCGGTCTCCTGCTGGAAGACGTCTCCGTCGACGGGTGTATCACCAAAGCCCCTGGCGGCGGCGAGATCGCCGGACCTTCTCCGGTCGACCGACGCAAACAAGGCATGAAACGTTCCCTGTTGGTCGAGGGCTACGGCATCCCGCTCGGGCGCGAACTGGCCGGGGCCAACCGCCACGACTCCCCACTGCTGGCACCCACTCCGGACCACATCTAGAATTCCATAACCGGTAAGGTGATTAGCACATCTGACAGCTTGCGAACTAGGAAAATTGGCTCAGCAACGTTGATCACACGTCTGGGTTCTGGTTAGGCTAGGCAGTGTGACGGCATACTTCGCAAAGCAGCTACTGGGTTGGAAGGCGAGCAGAAAGAACAAGCTCGGCTGGAGCTTGGTCCCCAACAGCGCGGACGTAGACAGCGCTGAGTCGCTCCGACTGGCCGCCGGTGTCCTCGATGCACTTGGAGTAATGTCTGGGGTGCCGTCGAAGGTACCTGCTAGTCCGGGCAGCCCGTTGGAGCAATGCGTTGAAACAGATTTAAAACACGAACTACCGCGACTCGATGTGGGGCGTCACTGGGAAGTTCGAAACGGAGCCCTCATTACCGAGTTCGCCCAGTACACTCACCTCAAGGCAGTGGACGCACTAGTTCAGGAAAACCCAGAGCTGCGGATAACGATTGGTCGCGACTACCTGATCCGACCTGACGTCACAGTTGCCCTGCAGGATCTCGATGTCTTGGGGTCGCCTTCTTTTCTTCATGCAGCAGTGTCCTGCAAATGGACCATTCGATCGGATCGTGTCCAAAACATTCGCCATGAATACAGCCAAATGACCAGACACCGGCGCGGGCGCCAGCCGCACCTCGTTGCCGTAACAGCGGAGCCCCTTCCCAGCCGCCTCGCGTCAATCGCGCGTGGTACTGGCGAAGTCGATGCTGTCTACCACATCACTTACGAGCAACTGGATAAAGCTGTTTCAAATATTGCAAACGAAGATCAAAAAGCCGCATGGAAGGAGTGTGTGGGGCAACACAGGATCCTGCCGTATAGCACGTTGGCTAAGACATTGGCTCGATGGTGAAGGGCGACTAAAAGCGACCCTTGGTAACCTACGCCCACTTGCGGGCACGGTAAACCCGGTACCCTCTTCGTTGTGCGGACCCGCGCCCATGCAGCTGCGAACATATGGAGAGGCCAGGATGGAAGTAACTTGGGAGACATCTCCGGACCAATATCCACCGGAGGCATACGCCCCCAACGGCGAACTCTGGTGGCGACTCACGACCGCTCCGGGCAGGAGTAGGCAGCGATTTGGCGCGGAGCAAAAGATTGCCGCCTGGCTAGCCTTCAATCGCCAGGTCGGCGAGACCTTTACGATGCGAGCCCTCCGCGTTGCACTCGGTAACAACGAGATCCCCGACGATGCCGAGCACCTGAATTGTCGGCTTCGGACACTTCGCAACCGCGACGGGTGGGAGATACCGTCGCAAAGAGATGACGGCTCACTTGCACACAACGAGTACCGCGTCAATAGGGTTGGCTGGCATCCAGGCACTGACTTGCCTCGCCCACAGAAAGATCTCCCTTCTGACAGTACTCGACGAAAGGTACTGGAACGAGACAGCCGAATTTGCGCAATATGTGGAATTGTCGCCGGTGAACCTTATCCAGATCTTCCTGAAAAGAAGGCCAGAATGACAATAGGCCACAGGATTCCCAGCAAGAGGGCAACGAGCGCCGCCACTGTTGACGAACTGCAGGCTGAGTGCGCACGCTGCAATGAGACCGCACGGGATGAGATTCCTGATCCCGTCACACTTCCCGAAGTCATGCCGTCCATCCGAAACATGAAGCGCGCCGATAAGAGCGAGCTGCTGCAGTGGCTCGAAAACGGCAGAAGAAGGTCGGAGGTCGAGGCTGCTTACGTAACGACCCGTCAGCTTTCCAAAACAGAACGCGAACGCCTAATTGTCAAATTACGTGCTATGGTTGGACAGAAGTAAGCAAGCTAGCGGAGAAGCCGCCCAACTTACTTCAGACACATGTACAACACCCGGGCGGCTACTGCTTCACACATTACAATCCAAACCCAGACTCATACACAAGAACTGAGAGCGTTATTCACGTGAGTTACCAGCCGAGTCGATAGAATTCGAGCGCCGTGACGATGCGGATGATGTTGGAGAGTTCAGCGAGCCGCCCTCGGTACCCGGTGGCAAGTATCTTCCAATTCTTTAAATGTGCGAGGCATCGCTCGACGGCAGATCGTAGCGATGAGATCGTTTTGTTGTTTTTCTTATCTGCCGCCGAGAGTTCGCCGCCTTTCGGCTTCTTGCGAGGCGTAATCGCGCGAGTTCCCTGATAGGCAGGGTCTCCGATGAATGAGGTCTCGACTAGAAGATCTTCCCAGCCGGACTCGGTGAACGCCTTTCGGTCGTGCATGGATCCGCATAGAGGCGTCGATATTCCCAGCAGACCTCCCTCCGTATCGGCGGCGACCTGGATGTTCAGCCCAGCACGGCGACGTTTGCCGGAGTAGTTGTCCTCGTGACCAGCACGGTTACCGGTCGGCACATCGGTGCCATCGACCAGGACGAGCCGGCCACGAATGGCCTCCTCGAGGTCTGGCACATGCAGACACAACGCCTCTCCGATCAGCGGCAGTATGCCTCGATAGACCCGCGATACGGTCGGCTGACTGACGCCGAACAGATCACCCACGGCCGCCTGGTTTAAATTCTGTCGGACATACACCAGGGTGAGCGTGACCGCGCGATACAGCCCCACCGTCGGAGGCCACACTTGTTCTTTACGGCACTGGACGATCTGCCAGATCCGGGCAACAAACTCCTCAATCTGGTCAGCAACAAGCCCCGTAGTAGACTGGTAACGCAACGGCTCCACCTGTAAGTCGTGTTCTGTGAGAAGAAAACGATCTTACTCGATTGGGGCCGTTGCCCTATTTTTAGGTGATCAAGTCGCTAGAATAGCGCTCTGAATTTATAAAATCCGCGTCATTCAACTTATAAGCGCTCTGCGCTTCAAGAACAGATCGTGTCTATCATGGTTATCCTGCCCGACGAATGCCTTAAAACTCCCCAGTTTATAATAAGACTTGTTGCCGCGAATTTTAATCTCGATTTCAAAGTCCCGGCTTAGCAAGCCGATTCGGCGCTCAAACTCGGCGCAGTCAGAGATCTGGGCCGCTTTCATTAGACGCTCAGGGGTCGTAAAATCATGCGAAGATCGGAGCGCCTTGTACACCGGATCATGATCCGATGTTTCAAGTTTCCGCGGATCTCCTTTATGCTGAAAGGCGTCGATAATGGCATCGCCAACAGTACGCGCCACCGGCGGAGGAAACGCGTTTCCGATTTGACGGTAGCAAGACGTCTTACGACCTGTGAATTCCCACTGGTACTCATCCGACCAGCCTTGGATGCGCGCAACCATTTCGCAGGTGAGTTTTGGCCCAACCGCGAACGTATCAATGTTCGATGGAGCAGCATCTGCGATTCCGAGCGCGTCTACGCCCATTTCAGCCCATGCGCGCTTCGCGCGGGTCGGCCCCAGGTCGGCACCGCCGTGCTTTTTGGAACCGCCGACAATGGTAGGAGCGATCTTGTTGGCTTGCTTAGCCCACGCCTTGGCTCCAGGCCAGCCATTGCTCCCCATTAGATCTAGCAGCGTTTCACCTACAGTCGGCGGCTCACCCACGTGAGTTGGCCAGTGGAAGTACGGTGCATCTTCCGGTTTCAATGCCACTAGAATAAATCTGGGTCGTAGCTGAGGAACGCCGAAGTCGGAGGCTTGTAGAAGCTGCCACTCAGCCACGTAGCCGAGTTCGGCCAGACGATCAAGGACGTGCTGCCTGTAACCTGCAAAGCGTGGCATGCTAAGACCACGCACGTTTTCGAGCAGAAGCGCCCTAGGCTGCACGACAGAGACTTGTTCGACAGCCCAAGCGAAGAGATCGCGCTCGTCGTTCGCGCCTAGCTGTTTGCCGGCAATTGAGAATGGAGGGCACGGTACGCCGCCGGCGAGCAGCGACACCTCGCTGTAGTCAGCCGGGTGCCACACAGACTGGTCGGCAACATCTCCTTCGGCCACCTTCCACGTGGATCGGTTGGCACGCAGCGTGTTGCAGGCGTTGCCATCAAGTTCCACTGCGAGGGCGTGCTCGAAGCCTGCCTTCTCGAGTCCCAGTGCCTGACCGCCGGCGCCAGCACAGATCTCGACCACTTCGAACTTGCTCATCGAAGCTCCTCCTTGTCTGCGCTGCGCGGGAACATGCAGGTATCTTGCCTTACGCGGATCGCAGAGTCTGGGATGGTGTTGGTTGTTGGACGCCACGTCGCACGGTGACCACGGACGGCAACGGCCGGAGGGGCGCCAGCAGCGCTACCCCGGCGCGATGAATGACGGCCGATCTCGCAACATGCGAGCTAACCGCAGATCAGACACGAAGCCCGAGGTCGCTCTGCGTAGCGAGCTGCATCGGCAGGGGTACCGGTATCGCAAAGACCACAGATTAGACCTACCCACCGGTGTACGGGTACGCCCTGACATCGTCTTCACGCGGCGCAAGGTCGCTGTGTTCGTAGATGGCTGCTTCTGGCACGTATGCCCAGAACATGGCCGCCAGCCCACACGGAATGAGTGGTACTGGAGCCCCAAGCTACGGCGGAATGTCGAACGAGACCGTCGAGCGGATCAAGCTCTCGCGAACGCTGGCTGGCAAGTCGTGCGTATCTGGGAACATGAGATTCTGACGGACGCCGTGGCTCGCGTACGAGCAGTTATCGAACATGTAGTCGATTCTACGCCAGGAAGCTGCTGCGATGGTTGACACGATCGTGTTTTCTTGATCAGCTAGGAGGTCGACTGACTACCACCACAAAGAAGGTCAATCACTTCTCCGACGTCGAGAACTTCCGTGCGCTCGCGGAGCACACCTCTGATCTCCAGACCTGCAGCCTCCCGCAGGGAGAACATGGGAGTAGAGGGCGAGGCGTTCTCACACCTTTCGGTCACGCCCTTCCTACCGGGTAGCACGTAGGACAACAAGAATGCGGCCCCCGAGGTCACCGTCGCTACGACCAAGGCCGTTGTGAAACCCGCCGGTTCTGTTGTTCCGTCCGGGGTTCGGGGCTACCAGGACAGACAGGACTCCGATACCCACGGACGCTCCGAGGTTGAGCATTGTTGCGTTTAGGCCGGGCAGGATTTTTGGGAGGATTCCGCTGGGGCATAGAGGACACACATGCCGTTCAGGGCCGTTGCTACGCAGGCGCTGTACGACACTCCCATCAGCGCTACCAGGATGAACAGGAGCCACGGAGAGTTCACCACGAACACCGTTGCTGCGATCAGGGCCAGGTTGCCCACCAGGCCGATCCACAGCATGTTTCGGTAGCCGATCTTCGGGGCCAGCGATCCCGCTAGAGGCGCCATGATCCAGCCTGCCAGGGCCTAGGGCATCAGGAACATCAGGGCCGTTGTCGTTCCGTCGTAGCCGAAGCCCGCCGTCGCGTTCTGGGCCAGCGTTGGGTACACAAACGTCAGGACCGCGAAGATCGACGCCATCGTGCAGAACGTCGGCAGCAGCAGGCCCAACACACCTCGGCCGCGCAGCCGGTAGTGGCAGGAGCGGGTCGTTCTGTCCCCTCTCCACCAGCCAGAACACGAGCAGCACCAGGCCCGTCGCTAGGCAAGTCAGCGGCCACGGGGCGAACCCGCCCGCGGTTGGGCCGAGCGTCAGCCAGGCGTTCGGACCCAGCGGGGCCAGGCAGATCACCGCCAGTCCATTCGGGTGACCGTGCGCGCCGAGTCCGGGACCCAGGCCGCGATCACCGCCACCGCGATCACCTCCAGGACGAAGTGAAGCCGAAGATGCCGCGGAAGCCGATCGTGTCCGTGATGACGTCGCCCAGGAGCGTGTCCACTCCCGCAACACCGCTGTTCACCGCCGTCAGGATCCCAGGTAGCGGCCGAACTGCGAAGAGGCTCCGGCAATAGGCCCGGAAAGTTGATCTTTGGCTGGGGTGCCGGCAGGACGGGCACGGCCGCAGGTGATCATGAAGTTGCTGGCGCTTCGTGATCACAAGGAACGACCATGCCCGTGCTGCCGTCCTCTCTCATCGAGCCGGTCTGGGTCCCATTCGCCGCGCTACTGCCCGACAGACCCACTTCGATCCCAAGCGTCCGTTGGGCTGTCACCGCAGGCGTATCCCCGACCGCGTGGTCGTCGAGCACATCATCGACGCCTTGGTGCATGGGCTCGGTCTATGAGCGCATCGCCACCGAGAAGTGTATGGACCGCACGATCCGCCGCAGGCTCGCCGAGTGGGCCAAGCCGGGTATCGCCGCCAAGCTGCATGCCGTGTGCCTGGCCGCCTTCGACAGGATGATCGGCCTGCAGTTAGGCGAGATCGCGGTGGATGGGTACATCACCAAAGCCCCCTGCGGTGGTGAGAAAGCCGGACCGTCTCCTGTGGACCGCCGTAAAGCCGGGCTGAAACGCGCCGCCGCCACCGAAGGAACCGGTGTGCCGCTGGGCATCGTCACCGCCGGCGCCAACCGGCACGATTCACCACTGCTGGAACCCACGCTGGCCCAGACCCGCCAGCAGGTCGCCGACCTGCCCGCCGGAGGCCTGCCCGCGCACACACCCGCGTGCATCTCGACAGCGGTGATGACGCAGGCAAAACGCGGGACCTGCTCGGCGAACAAGGCTTGACCCGTGTGATCGCCCGCAAAGGCGTTTCCGCGCCGATCCAGGCCGGCAAGAGGGGGTGGTGGAGCGAACGCACTCGTGGATGAAACAACTTCGGGCAAACTGCTGCGCTGCACCGACCGCAACGGCGCCATCGTCGACTTCTACCTCTACGTCGCCGCCGCCATCGTCACAGTCCGTCGACTCATCCAACGCGCCAGAAGTCTCTACCGCTGGGACACCCCCCACCCGCCGCCTCAAATGATCCAATCGCCGGAGCACCTTGGTCGGAAGGATGTCGCGCAGCGTCAGGATGCCGAGGGAAATCTTTGCGCCGCAAGCACCTTGCAGCCCCGGCCGACCATCAGCTCCTCGACGTTCGGCGCGAGCGTGGCGATCAGGCTGCCCATAGCCGTCACCGCGATCGAGCCGAACAGCGAGCGACGGCGGCCGAGGATGTCGCTGTAGCGCGGCAGTATCACGCCTGCCAGGCCCGCCACGAACAGGAACACCGTTGCGCTCAGGACGACGTGCCGACGTCTGCTCATGCTGTCGATGGCTGGCGACAGCATGGTCGCGTTCATCTGGAAGCTGGCCACCGCCACCAGCAGGGGCGTGAGCACCAGCGGCGGGCGGGCCGCGACACGCGGCGGGGCAGTTGCAGTCTCTCAGCGCTCTCTCTTGAAGCGCGCAGTCAGGCGATTTCGCGGGCCGGGGTGGTCTTCGTGGCCAGCAGGCCCTTGATGTAGTCGAAGAACGCTTCGGCGTCGATCTCCTCGATCACCGTCGCGTTGGCTGCCAGGCCGTGGACTCCCCAGGACATCGCCGCGTAGCCGCGGGTCAGCTCGCCCGCCGTCTCGACGTCTACGTGGTAGCGGGCGCTGCGGCGGATCAGCTCGGGGTGCAGCAGGACTGCCGCCGTCAGCGAGTCGGGGTGGGTGGTGCCGTCGATGCCGACGCTGCGGTCGAATTCCAGCGTCGCCGCGCAGACCCGGGTGAAGAAGTCCGACAGCGGGGTGCCCAGCGCCGCGATCTCGTCCAGCGCGGGCTGCGCGAACACCGCCTGGTCCAGGGTCAGCGGCGCCCACGGGACCACCGCGATTTCGAAGCCCGCCGCGAACACCGTCTTCGCCGCCTCAGGGTCTACATAGAAGTTGAACTCGGCGGCTGCGGTGATGTTGCCACGGGCGTTGTTGGAACCGCCCATCACGTAAAGGGTTTTGACGTTCCGGACGAAGTCCAGGTCCTTCACCACTGCGGTCGCAATGTTGGTCAGCGGACCGATCGCGACGATCGACAGCTCGCCGGGGTTCTCCTCGGCCAGCCGGATCAATGCGTCCACTCCGTGCTCGGGTTCCGGGTCGCAGCCAGCCAGGTCCATCGTCAGTCCGCCCGTGCCGTCGCCATGCACGTTCTCCGCGCTCTCCCACCGCCTGACCATCGGGCGGCGACACCCCAGGAAGATCGGGACATCGCCGAGGCGATCGGCGACGTTGCAGGTCAGGTACGCGTTGCGGACCTGGTGGCCGAAGTCGACGTTGCCGGCGACCATCGTCACTGCGCGCAGGTCGGCTCGGGGGTCGAGCAGGCCCGCGAGCAGGGCGATGCAATCGTCCTGCGCCGTGTCGGTGTCGATCACCAATGGGATGCGCTCAAGCATGACGTCTCCAATGCGGCCATTGTTCACATCAGACCGGCGGCCGCAGCACGTTCGTCACCGCAGGGGTGCTGGAGCCGCGGATCGCGCAGCGGCTGCACTCGCTGTCCGAGGACTTCCCGCAAGGGTATGCACTGGATGCCCAGGTGATCGGCGCCCGGTTGGAGGGCCTGCAGATGACCGTGCAGGCCCTCCTCGGTGCGCCGCCCGGCACCCCCAGGCTGAAGCTGGTCCGGGTTTTCCGGGGCGCGCAGGGGCCGCTCGCCCACCTCGCCAACTGGGTTCGGGCGGATCTTCTGCCCTGGCATCGAAAACGTCGATTTCGAGCGGAATTCGCTGTTCGACGTGCTGGAGGCGTCCTACGGCCTGCCGGTCGCGGAGGGCCGGGCGGACCTTCAGCGCCGAGCCCGCCCGCGAGGACGTCGCGGAAGCCCTCGAAGTCCCGCCCGGAACGCCGGTGCTGTACCTGGAGCAGGTGACCTACACCCGCGACAGGCAGGCCGTGGAGTACTCCGACACGAGGATCAACAGCACGGCGGTCAAGGTCACCTCGCTGCTGACCCGCTGAGCACCAAGTGCCTGTCCTCGAATCCACGTTTGTGTCTTTGAAGCGCTGGAGGCACTTTGCCCACCCTCGCAACCGGCACCGCCGCGGGTTCTCAGGCTGTGCCTGCCCGAAGGGGCTCTTGGCGAGGACAGCCCCCGTTGGACCTGCATGAGTCGGGGATCCCGGAGTCCAAGCGGCGCCTGAGGTTCCGCGACCCGCACCGCTACGCAACACGGGTTCAGAGACAGTCATCGAGAGACGCAGGTCACATTTGTCCATGTCACAGGGCGTCGGACTACCCCGTCTCAAGGGGTGTAGCCATTGACGACCGCAGAGGAGCACACCAATGGACGCGAGACTGGACTACTTCGCCGACCCGACCGCTGGCAAAGTCCTCAAGTACGTCATGTCGACGGGCAAGGCGCTCAAGGACTCGCCGCTGCCAGCCGCGACGCAGGAACTGGTGGCGCTTCGCGTGAGTCAGATCAACGGCTGCGCCGTCTGCATCGACATGCACACCAAGGAGGCCGCCGTTGCCGGCGAGACGTCGGTGCGGCTGAACCTGGTCGCGGCGTGGCGGGAGGCCACGGTCTTCACTGAGGCCGAGCGCGCCGCGCTGGAACTGGCCGAGGAGGGAACCCGGGTGGCGGATGCGGCCAGCGGGGTCAGCGACGAGGTGTGGGTGCGCGCCGCCAAGCACTACGACGCGGGGCAGCTCACCGCCCTGGTGATCCTGGTCTCCTTCATGAACTCGGTGAATCGGCTGAACATCATCACCCAGCAGCCGGCCGGCAACTACGAGCCCGGGCAGTTCCACTGAAACGGCAGCAGTTGGCTCGGGGCCCGGCTGCGGGCCCCGGACTCAGATGTTGCGCCAGCCTGGCGGCGGTCCGGATGATCACGCGAGGTCGCCGGACGGGAGCGGTTCGAAGGGAGTGGAGTCGGCGTGAGCAAGGTCGAGGAGTTCGAGGAGCTGCGGCCGCTGCTGTTCTCGATCGCCTATCGGATTCTGGGCAGTGTCGGTGAGGCCGAGGATGCGGTGCAGGAGACGTGGCTGCGCTTTGACGGCTCGTCGACCCGGCCCACGTCAACCAAGGCTTTTCTGTCGGCCGCGGTCACGCGGATCTCGATCGATGTGCTGCGCTCCGCGCGGGTGCGGCGTGAGGAGTACGTAGGCCCGTGGTTTCCCGAGCCGCTGCTCAGCGATCCGTACCAGGATCCGGGCCGGTCGGCGGAGCTGGCCGACTCGGTGTCGATGGCGGCGCTGCTGCTACTCGAGCGGCTCAGTCCGCTGGAGCGGGCGGTTTTCGTGTTGCGGGATGTGTTCGCCTTCGGGTTCGACGAGGTCGCCGCAGCGGTGGGGCGGTCGGAGGCGGCATGCCGGCAGCTGCTGGTGCGGGCGCGGCGGCACATGGTGGCCGGGCGGCCGCGGTTCGAAGCGGACCGGCAGGTGCGGCAGGAGCTGGCGACGCGGTTCTTCGACGCGCTGAAGGACGGCGATGTGCGCGGGCTGCAGGATCTGCTGGCAGCCGATGTGCAGCTGGTCGGGGATGGCGGCGGCAAGAGCCCTCAGCTGGCCAAGGCCGTCGTGGGCGCGCAGAACGTGGCCCGGGTGCTGGGCGCGATCTTCCCATTGATGATCCGGATCGATGTGTCGTTCGAGCTGCACGAGGTCAACGGCCAGCCCGGCGCGATCTTCCGCGACCGGGACGGCAAGGTGCTCCACACCATGATCCTCGATGTGCTCGACGGGCAGATCCAGAACATCCGCACGGTGATCAATCCCGACAAGCTCGGCCACATCGGGCCGGTCGCCGACGCATGGGCCATCGACCGCGAGGTGAAGCAGGCCCGTCGAGAGCAGAACTGACCTCCGCCCGCCGATCGACCAGCTGCACGCCGCACCTAGAGCAGGTGGCCTGCACCTGCGACGGTCAGGTCGTGGCGTGCACCGACGTGCGGTCACCGCTGGGGCCGACCAGGCGAATGGCTTCAGCTGTTCGTCCAGCGGCGCGTCTACGAGCCGGTTGGCCAGGGTGGACATCGTGTAGGCGCCGATGCCGAGGACCTCTTCGAGCGCGTTCCGGGTCGTGTAGCCGTGCGTCAGGAATGCTTGCAGCGCATCGGCTTCCACTGCTCCGGCCCGCTCCACCACCTGGAGCGCGAACACCCCGACCGCCTCCCGACGGGGTCGCCGAGCGGTTGCCGGGCACGCAGTGCCGCGATGATCTCGGGGCTCGCGCCCATCTCGGTCAGCCTCGCGGTGTGCATCGCGACGCAGAAGTGGCACTCGTTGCGGGTGGCGATCGTGAGGATAACGACTTCGCGGGCCATCGCGTCCAGCGTGGACGCCTCGAACATGGCGCTGAGCTTGAGGAATCCGTCGAGCATGTGCGGCGACTCGGCCAGTCGCCCGATCGCGGCGGGCAGGCGGCCCAGGCGCTTGGCCGTGGCTTACATGGCTCGCCGCGACTCCGCAGGCGCGGTCTCCACCGTGTGGTCGATGAATACGTCAGGTTCCCGCGTTCCAGGTTGCGCCCTCCGGCGCCTAGAATCGACAACGTGGTTGACGAAAACGTAAACCATGTTGTCGAGTATGGCGATGCCTGAGGCGCAGGGATTCGAGCTGCCGCTGCTGCTGTTCGCGGGATTCCGCTCGCTGATCGACCAGCTGCACGCCGAGCTGGCAGCGCAAGGGCACCCCGAGGTGCGCTCGGCGCACGGGTTCGCGATGCAAGCGATCGGACGCGACGGCGCGACGGCCAGCGAGCTGGGCCGTCGGCTCGGCATCTCCAAGCAGGCCGCGAGCAAGACCGTGGACCGCCTGGCGAACCTCGGGTACGTCGAGCGGGTCGACGACGCCGCCGACGCCCGGCGGAAGCTGATCCGGCTCACCGACCGGGGCGTCGACGTGCTCATCCGCTCGGCGGCGATCTTCGAGGAGCTCAGGCCGCAATGGGCGAAGGGCCTCGGCGCGAAGCGGCTCCGCGAGCTGGAGGCGGACCTGCGCACCAAGACACCCGGAGAGACGTTCCGCCTCGACGTACCGGGATGGTTCGGCACGTCGTCGTGAGCGCTCGCTCCGGCGAGAACCGGCTTTAGCATCCACGAGCCCGGGTCGGCGAACCCGCCTTGTGGAGCGAACGGCCCGTTTGCGCCGCCTATCGAGGCGAACAGTCCCAAACAACTGAATCCGCTTGTGGACAAATACCGTCCTAAACGGCTCCTACGGTTGGTGTCACGACGGCCTCGAAGGAGACGGACATGGCGACCTACGTGCTGGTTCCCGGTGCCTGCCACGGCGGGTGGTGGTACGAGCCGCTGGCGGCCGAGCTGCGCGAAGAGGGGCACGCGGCGTACCCGGTGACGTTGACCGGGCTGGGCCCGCAGGACGCACCGACCGGCGGGATCAACCTGGACACGCACATCGACGACGTGGTGCGCCTGCTGGCGGAAGAGGACCTTCGCGATGTCGTCCTCTGCGGACACAGCTATGCCGGGATGGTCATCACCGGCGTCGCGGACCGGGTTCCGGAGCGGATCGCGTCACTGGTCTACGTCGACGCTTTCGTGCCCCAGGACGGGGATTCGGTGTTCTCCCTGACCGGCGGCGTCTGGCACGACTGGTACCTGAACGGGTCGAAGGCCGACGGCTTCTCGGTGGCGCCGCTGCCGGTGCTGAGCCCGCGGGCGACGCCGCATCCGCTGGCCACGCTGGTGCAGGGGATCCGGCTCACCGGTGCGCTCGACCGGGTTCCGCGGCGCGAGTACGTGTACCTCGCCAACTTCGAGAACACCCCGTTCACCGCGACTTACGAGCGCCTGCGGGAGGACCCGGCGTGGCACGTCCGGTCGCTGCCGATCGGGCACAACATCGTGGCCGACGCCCCGGACGACTTCCGCAAGATCCTCCTCGACGCCGCCTGACCACCCGGTCCGGTGACGCGTGAGGGGCACCCTTGAGCGACTCTGCCGCTCAAGGGTGCCCCTCACCTCGAGGAAATCACTCGGCGGGGGGGATTTTGAAGGACGTCTTGCGGGCGGCCTTGGCGATCTTCTTGTCCGGGTGCTGGTCGCCGATCAGCATCAGGACGTCGCGGACGGCCGGGTGGTCCAGGCGCCACATCTCCTCGAAGATCGTCGGCTCCTGCCCGGCGGGCACCATTTCCGCGAGCAGCTCGGGCAGCTCGTCGATGTCAACCGAGTCGAGCGCGGCCGCGAGCATGTCGGTTAGCAACCGTGCCGCGTCGGTCACCGTCGATTCGAGCTCCCCGGACGGATCCAGTTGGTGGAGCATCACTTTCGCGTAAGGCCGCAGCATCGGTTCGTCCAGCGCCTGCTGCCACCGCTGCGTCGCGGTTTCGGCGAGCGGCGCGGCGATGGAGACCGCGATCATCCGGTCTTCCGCTTCGCCCTCAGCCGCGGCGGTCAGCAGATCGTCGGTGGCGGCGACGGGTCCGCGGACCGCGAACCAGGCCTCGGTCTCGGCGGCCAGCTCCTCGTCGGTCGCGCCCTTGGCGAAGTCCACCAGGTCGAAGGCGCCCATCTCTTCGACCGGCGGCAGCAGCGGAACCTCGACGCCGCCGTCGGTCAACGCGCCCCCGAAGGTGTACTGGCCGAGCGGGGTGAGGCGCGCGACGCCCTCATCGACCTGCGCGGCACCCAAGTCGACCAGGGTCGCGAGCAGCCGCTCCGCCGGATCGCCGCACCGCTGGACCCAGGAGCCCCACGCGCCGTCCGAAGTGGATTCATCCACGGCGATCTCGCGGATCACGTCCCGCAGCTCCGCCACGGACGCGCCTTCGCTGCGGGCCAGGAACAACGACACCATCGCGTAGAAGGCGACGTCGTCGAGATCGAGCTCGGAGCACTCGTCCTGGAAGATCTCCTCCAGCAGCAGCCCCAGCGCGTCCGCCCAGACGTCCAGCACCGCTTCGTCGTCGCCGTCCGGCCAGTCTTCGAAGGTCGGGCCGAACTCGACCACTTCCGTTCCGGGGCCGATGAATTCCAGCTCGGCCGCCCATTCCCACAGCTTCGCCAGCTCCGGGATGTCCGCCATCCCTTCCACCGCGTCCGGAACCGGGAAGCCGAGTTCCTCGGCGACGTCGACGGTGTCGCCGACCCTCAGCTCACCGGCCTTGATCGGGCAGGCGACCGTGCGCAACGCCAGTCGCCGGGCGCGGTCGAGCAACGGGCTTTGCCGCGCCGCGGCGGCGAGCTCTTCGTCCGACGGCAACCGCAGTGGCGGCAGCCGGTCGGGCAGCCCGAGCTCTTCCCGGAGGTCGTAGGGCTGCGCTTCGCCGAGGGATTCGGCGGCCTCGCCGACCCAGCGGGCCACCGCAGCCTCGTCGGTCGGGTCGACGCCCTCGGCCATGAGGGCCTGTTCGAGGACACGGGCACCTCCCCAGTTCTCCGGGTCCATCGCGGTCTCGGCGAACCGCGGCGCGATCTCGTCGACCTTCCGCCGCAGACCGTCGAGCTGCTCCGCAGTCATCCGGCCCGTATCCCCAGCGAAGCTCAGCAGGTCGTGGAGGGTCGCGATCACCTCGGCCAGGTCCTCGCCCGGCTCGACGGCGACCTGGACGGGGAACAGCTCCAGCAGCAGTTCGTCGAGATCCGCCGGTCGCAGCTCCGCGAGATCGGCCAGCCCCGCGTGCTCGTACAGCAGCCGGAGCAAGATCTCGGCGTCGTGGCTGTTCCCGTGCACCGGTTGTTCCTGATTCTCAGCCCACTCGGCCAGTTCGGGCAGCAGGCTGTTGACCGGGTCGCGCTCCATACCCGAAGCCTACGGCCCCAGCCCGGGTGAGGGCACAAGGCCCGACGGCCAGGTTCCGCACGTGATCACCCGTGAGTGATTGGAGGCGCCGCAGAGCCTGTTTCCGAACTCATTTTGCGTGGCGGTGCGGGTAGCGGAACCTCGGACGGCCTGGCCTCCGGGATCCCCGACTCATGAATGCCAATTCACCAGGCCGGGGACTGGCCTCGTCAAGAACCCCGACGGGGTGGCGCGGCCTGAGAACCAGCAGCGGCGCCAGGCGCCTAGCTGTGGTGTCCGGGGAGGTCGTCCTGGGTTTGATCGCGTGACACGCGGTCGTGAATGACAGCGTGGGGACGGCCTCCGGTTGTGGAGTGGAGATGTCGAGTAACCACGTTCACGACCAGGAGCCCGCCCGCTCGGCGGCCCGGATGTTCATGGTCTCGTTCCAAGACCGCCGGGAAATGGGCTGCGCGCTACCGGGCCGAAGGGTGCGGCGGGGATGGCCGATCGCAGCTCACGACCGCATCACAGCCCGACGCGCACGCCCGTGCACGTGGTGCGCCGGATTGTGGGGTTGCGGATCTATGGCGCCCCAGTCCCCGGCTACCAGGCACCGCCCGGCGGCGGGCTCGCCGCCGAGGCCGGGCACCGGGCTTGCGCTGGCCGCACCGGCCTGGTGGCCGCTGCCTGGCCGCAGGCGGGCACCCGCCAGGCCGACGGCGACCACGACTGGTCGGACTTCGAAGCGCGCCTGGCCTACGAGGTCCGCGAGTCGTTCCCCGAACTGCCGCAGTGAGCCCGCGACGGCGGCCGGCGCGTCTGGCGTCGCATGCACGGGCCGGTTTCGCTGGAAACCTACGGCCGCCTGGGCCCCCAGACCAGGGAACCGGTCAAGCTCTACCGGGCCGAGATCCACGACCTGATCAAGTCCCTGGGCCTGACGCCACCGGGCTGAACAGGGGTCTTGACCTCGCGTTCGCTCGAAGTCCCTAGCGTGCTCTCGATCATCTTGGGGCGAGCGAGGGCATGAGCCATGACCAGCAACATCGATAGCCGACCGGCGGTGACCGTGATCGGTTTGGGCGAGATGGGCTTCGCGCTCGCGAGCGCGTTCCTGGCCGCCGGACACTGACCGCGGTGTGGAACCGCACGAGCGGGAAGGCGGACGACCTGGTCGCCAAGGGGCGCAGCGGGCCGCGACCGTTCATGACGCCGTCGCGGCCAGCCCGCTCGTCGTCGTCACGGTGTAGGGCAGCAGCACCGCGCGCGAACTCCTGGAATCGGCGGGCGACGCGCTCGCCGGCCACACCGTGGTCAACCTGACGGATGGCACCTCGGCCGAGGCCCGAGCGGTCGCGGAATGGCCCACCTCAGCGGGCGCGGAGTACCTGCACGGGCAGATCATGACGATCGCTCAGGTAATCGGGCACCCGGACGACGTGGTGTTCTTCGGCGGCGCCGAGTCGGCCCACGACCGCTACCGTGCGACGCTCGAACTCATCGGCGGCCGGGGCGGACTGATCTCGGCCGATGCCGGTGTCCCGGCCCGACGAGGTCGATCGCGGCGAGTACCCGGTGGAATTCGGGGCGCTGCAACACCACCTGTCGTCGGCTGAGGACCTAGTCAGCGAGAGCCGGGCGCGGGGCATCGACGACGAACTCCCGGGCTACACCGTCGCCGTGGTCTCCAGGGCGATCGAGGCGGGCCGCGCCAACGCCAACTACTCCCGGCTCATCGAGCACTTCAGGAAGCTGTGACGACGAGGAACCCCGCCCGGCACGGGGTTCCTCCCACCCGCCGCTACCGCCTGGCGAACGCCGGCGGCGCCCCGATCGGACTCAGCTGGATTCCGGCCAGCAGCCACCGGCCGTCGCGGCGGATCGCGATGTGGGTGGAGCGGAACTCACCGTCGGTGGCGTTGCCCCGGTATGCCGCCTTCTGGGTGTGCACGCCGACGACGACCGCGCAGTCCCCGTAGTCCCGAACCTCGGCGTCGTGCCAGTCGAGCGACTTCGTGACGAGGTCGCCGGTGCGGTAGCGCTCCATCCACTGCTGCTTGTTCAACATGAATCCCAGCGGGCCGACCAGCACGAAGTCATCGGTGGCCAACTCGGCCAGGGCGTCCGCGTCCCCGCGCTGCTCCGCGTCGACCCAACGCTGTTCGAGCTGGCGAATCTGATCCTCAGTGGACATTTCTTCCTCCTCGTGATTCGTTCCTCAGTTGGTGAAAGCGCTGACGTGGGCGCGTGCCCAGTGCGCGAAGGTGTTCGGGTGCCGACCGAGAAGTTCCGGCATGGCAGGCAGGACCTGGGCTCCGTCGTCGGTTTCGATGGTGCGCTCGATGACCTCGTCGACGACGGCCGGTGGCATTCCGGAGGCGAGCAGGCCCGCCTTCGCCTCCTCGGTGGAGGGCTCGATCAACCGGAGCCGGCGGCCGAGCGCTTCGCCGAGAATGTCAAGTTCTTCGACCGGTGTGAGCACCTGCGGCCCGGAGAGCTGGTACGCGGCGTTTCGGTGCGCGTTGGTGGTCAGCGCGGCAACGGCTATCGAGGCGATATCAGCGGGGTCGATCGCCGCCGATGGCCTGGTGGCGAACGGTATGCGCACCTCGTTGCCGTGCCGGATCATGGATGCCCAGTGCAGCGCGTTGGACATGAAGCGCCCCGGCCGCAGGATCGTGCAGTCGATCCCGGTGCCGATCACCGCATCTTCGGCCTCGGTGTGCCAGCGGGAGATCGCATTGTCTCCGCTGCGTGCGCCGTAGACCGACAGCTTCACGATGCGCGCGACGCCGGCGCGGCGGGCGGCTTCGGCGAGGTTGATGTCGTGCGTCGGGCGCGGTGCGCTGCCGATTTGCTGGGCGGTCATCAGGAAAGCACGGTCCGCACCCCGGAAGGCTTCGTCGAGGCTGCCGGGGTCAGCGGTGTCGCCGTAGACGACCTCGACGCCCGCGGGCAGGTGCGCATCGCGGGGCCGGCGGGTCATCGCGCGCACCGGGTGCCCAGAAGCCGCCAGCATTCCGGCCACCTCCGCGCCGACGTTGCCGGTCGCGCCCATTACCAAGATCATTTCGATCCTCTCCCTCGTTGCTCGGGTGCTTTGGCGTTGATGAGCACCGCGCTGATCAGCGCGCCGGCTGCGAGGGCCAGCGCCGCCCAGAACGCGGCTGCGGTGTATCCGGAGACGAGCGCGTCGGCGCGGGAAGCCCCGGCGGCGACCGAGCCCGCGGTGGCACCTGCAGCGGCCGCATTGAGGACCGCCACCCCGATCGACCCGCCGACCTGCTGAGCCGTGTTGACGACGGCGGCGGCGACGCCGGCGTCACGCGGATCGACCTGGTGGGTTGCCACGCTCATCGCGGGCGGGAACACGCATCCCATTCCGAGCCCCAGCAGGATTTCGACGGGCAGCACGTCAGCGGCGTAGGTACCCGTCGCGCTCAGCCCCGTCAGCAGACCGAGCGCCGCGGCGGCGACCAGCAGGCCGGAGGCGATCAGGACCCGAGGCGGCAGGTAGGGCTGAAGCCGGGCGGCGAGCAGTTGCGAACTAGCGAGCACTGCGGCCGACAGCGGCAGGAACGCGAGTCCGGCCTGGACCGGCGGGTAGCCGCGCACCTCTTGTAGGTAGTAGGTCAAGAACAGGAACACGCCGAGCATTCCGGCGACCCCGAAGGCGACGGCCAAGCAAGCGCCGACCCGGTTGCGGCTGCGGAGGATTCGCAGCGGCAGCAACGGCACGGGCGTGCGCGCTTCCCAAGCCGCGAATACCGCGAGGAGCACGGTTCCGGCGCCGACGAGCACGATGCCCGAGGGACCTTGCGCGCACCCGAAGACGATCGAGGTCATGCCGCCGATCGCGAGCAGCGCGCCCGGAAGATCCAGCCGCATCCGGCGAGCCGGCCCAGAGCGGCCAAGCACGTACCGGGCACCGGCGGCGGCGACCAGCGCGATCGGCACGTTGACATACAGGCATGCCCGCCACGTGAGGTTTTCGGCCAGAACGCCGCCCAGGACGAGCCCCACGGCGCCGCCGCTGCCCGCGATCGCACCGAAGATCGCGAACGCCTTGGCCCGTTCGCGTGGTTCCGCGAAGGTGGTGGCGACCAGGGACAACACCGTCGGGGCCAGGAGCGCGGCGAAAGCACCTTGCAGACCGCGAGCCGCAACCAGCGTTTCGAGGTTGGTCGCGGCGGCGCCGAGCACCGATGCAGCGGCGAATCCGAGGAGCCCGATGGGGAACGCGCGGGCCCGCCCGAGGCTGTCGGCGAGGCGGCCGCCGAGCAGCAGCAAGCCGCCGAACGCCAGCGTGTAGGCGGTGATCACCCACTGCCGGTGCGCGTCGGAGAAACCGAGGTCGGCCTGCGCGGATGGCAGCGCGATGTTGATGACGGTGGCATCGAGCGCGATCATCAGTTGTGCCACGGCGATGAACGCGAGTGCGATCCATCGGCGCTCGTCTCCTGCGGCCGCGATCGGCTCGGCGGGAGGGCGGGGAGTCGATTGCTTCTCTGTCATGAGATGACCCAGTCCTGTGCGACGACTGCGGTCAAAGATAGACATCTAATGATTAGGCGTCAAACGCTTAGTCGTCGATTCGTCGGTGCTAGACTGCGCAAGTGCCCGGACCCGCTCACCAACCACTGGGGCTGAACCTCACGCAAACCGCCAAGGCCATCAGCCGCGCCTTCGACGACGCGCTCGCCGCCGCAGGCGGCTCGGCCCCCGTCTGGCTCGTGCTGCTCTCGCTCAAGACGCGCCCGGTGAGCAACCAGCGCGAACTCGCCGAAGCCGTGGGCATCCAGGGCGCGACCCTGACGCACCACCTGAACGCGATGGAATCCGACGGCCTGCTCAGCAGGCGCCGCGATCCGTCGAACCGCCGAGTCCACCTGGTGGAGCTCACCGACGAGGGCGAGGCCATGTTCCACCGGCTGCGCAAGGCGGCAGCCGCGTTCGACCAGCGACTGCACGGCGCCCTCACCGACGCGGACGTGTCCCGGTTCGAACGGACGCTCGCCCAGCTGCGGGAGAACGTTTCCGCAGGCACGAGACCGCCGACCAGCCCGCTGGTCCCATGAATGTCTACTGAGGACGGTAAGCGCGCAGGAACACCTCGACGCCGGAGGTGATGATCGCCTCCAGCGCGTCCTCGTCGGTCGACAGCGCTCCCCAGTAGGTCCTGGCCTGCACTTCGCTGCCCACCAGCATGCCGCTGCTCAGCAGCCGGTTGGTCAACCGGAGTTCTCGCCGCGAGGACTGATCATCGCTGGGCTGCTGCTGATCGCGGTGGGAACCGAAGCCTGGCAGATCCTGCTGTGGGCGATCGCGGCCGTGACCGCCCTCGGGGCCCTGACCGCCGGGGCCCTGCTCGCCTGGGCCCTGCTCGCGCCGACGGTCAAGGCCGCGCACCCGAGCGCACCGGCAGTACCTGCGGTCCGACAGGGGCCCGAGCTGCGGAAGTCCGCGACGGTGGCAGGATTGCGGCGAACCGTCGTTCAAGGGAGCACCCACGATGACCCCTCCGGAGCCCCAGCGGATCACGACCTTCCTGATGTTCGAAGGCAACGCCGAGGAGGCGATGACCTTCTACACGTCGCTGTTCGACGACGGCGAGATCCTCGCCATCAGCCGCTACGGAGCCGAGGGCCCCGGCGACGAAGGCACCGTGCAGCTGGCCACGTTCACGATCCTCGGCCAGCAGTTCATGTGCATCGACAGCGCGGTCTCGCACGCCTTCACGTTCACCCCGTCGATGTCGCTGTTCGTCAACTGCCGCGAGGAAGCCGAACTCGACGCTCTCCACGGCGCCCTCGCCGAAGGGGGCCAGGAGCTGATGCCGCTGGACAACTACGGGTTCAGCACCAAGTTCGGCTGGCTGAACGACCGCTTCGGGGTCTCGTGGCAGCTCAACCTGCCCTGATGCGGACCCCTAGGTCAGGGCGGCTACTCCGTCGAGAATGCGGTCCAGGCCGAAGGTGAAGTCCGGGTCTTCCGCCGGGTCCTCGCCCGGCCCCGGGGACGCCTCGAAGAGGCCGGCGGCCAGCATTTCGGCGACTTCCGGGAACGTGTCCGGGTCGATCAGCTTCGCCAGGCTCGCGCCGTAGCGGCCGGTGGCCTCGGGTTCGTCGATGTCGCCGCGACCGGTCTCGAGCTCCTCCGACAGCACCGTCGAATGCCGGACGTAGCCGCTGAGAAGCGTGATCACGCCGATCTTCTGCGGCCAGTCGAGCTTGGTGGGGCGCAGGACGCGCAGGGCGGCTTCCAGCCAAGCGACCTGGTTCGGCCCGGTCGGCGGCTCCGAAACGGGCAACTGGGCCATCCAAGGGTGCCGGTGGGTGATCCGGCGTTCGGCCTTGGCCCACTCCCGCAGGCCGTCGCACCAGTCGTCCGCCGCGATCTCCGGGGGCGCGCCGATCGCGAAGTCCTGCATGAGGACGAACAACTCGTCCTTCGAGCCGACGTAGCGGTATAGGGACATGGTGGTGAAGCCGAGTTCCTTGGCGATCTTCGGCAGCGTGACCCCGAGCAGCCCGTGCTGGTCCGCCAGGTCGACGGCGGCATGCACCACCTGGTCCACGTCGAGCTCCGCCGGCCGCCCCAGCCGCGAGGTGACCGGAACGCGCCAGAGCCGACGCAGCCGTGCAGGCACCGCCTCGCCGTCCATGCTTCCCCCTTGGTGCTCCCACGTACCGACGCAATCATGGCACCAACGGAGTCGTGGCTGCTCCGACGGCCGCTACCCCCGGCGAGGTAGGCACGATCACGGCCGGGTGCGCGCAGTGGAAAACTATTGCGGGATAAGCCGTTCTAGCTGGATTGGATGCTTATGACGACCATCGTCAGCGAGCGCGTCAGCCGAACCGAGGAGGCTTTGGCCGCGCTCCGGCCGGACGTGCGCGAGCTCACCGCGAGCGTTGATGCCGCAGTGCTGCGCCCGTCGGACGAGTCTGTGCTCAGCCACGCCGACCGCGCTCGGATCGCGTTGCGCGTCGCGTTGGTGAACGAGCACTGTGAATACGCCGATGAGTTGGCCGACCAGCTCGATTCGCTGACCGGTGGCGGCGCTGCCGACGCGGTCCGGGACGTCGAGCGCTGGTCCGAGCTTCCGGATTCGTTGCAGGCGCTGCTCGCGCACTGCGAGCAAGTTGCGCTCGATCCGGCCGATGCGGGCTTCGACGAGATCGCCGAGCTGCGGGCGCAGGGGTTCAGCTCCGCCCAGGTGGTCGCCGCCTCGCAGGTCGTCGCGTACGTGAGCTACCGGATCCGGTTGCTGCTCGGGTTGTCGCTGGTCGAGCACGCCGGGGACGGGCCGGTTCCGGCCCGGCCGGTGAACGCCATCGAGGCCGGGGCCACCGCCGACGGTTGCGAGCTGCCGACCCCGGCCGAGGCCTTCCCGGTGCTGCGCTGGATTCCGTGGGTCGATCCGGTGGCCGAGCCGCCGGAGTCCGAGACCGAGTCGACCCCGTTCCACCTGACCCTGCTACACGATCCGCAGGTGCTGGCCGAGCGGACCGCGCTCCACAACGCGATCACCACCGGGACCAGCGCGTTGGACCGCGCAGACCGCGAGCTCGCCGCGCTCGCCACGTCGCTGATCAACGGTTGCGAGTACTGCGCCGCGGTGCACGGCCGCCGTCAGGTCCAGTTGTCCGGTGACCAGATCACCGCGGTCGCGTTGGCGACGGCTGGTCCGGCCGCAGTGGCGGATCCGCGGCAGCGCGCCGTCGTCGACGCCGCGAGCGCCCTGGCCCGAACCCCGGCGGCGCTGGCAGCCGCCGACATCCGGCGGCTGCACTCCGCCGGGCTCAACGTCGACGACGTCCGCGACCTGGTCGCGGTCTCGGCGATGTTCGCCTGGAACAACCGGCTGCTGATGACCCTCGGCAACGCGGCCGCCTGAAACCCGCAGTTTCAATGGAAATCGAAGGTCCGATTTCCATTGAAACTGCGGCAAACTGGGATGCGGGGACGTTCAGCTCGAAGCGATCGGCGGGGTTCGGGTTCGCAGCGGTGGCAGTGGGGCCTGGTGGCGCCGGACTTCTACCCTGCTCAGCTGCCCCGTGCAGCCCTGGGCCAGGCGGGATGTTCCGATGTCCCGGGTCACTGCGTTCGGGTTGCCGTGGATGCAGGTCGCAACCTCGGGGGCGCTCGGGTCGAACCAGGCGCCGGTCGCGAGCTGGACCACGCCCGGGCGGACGTCGTCGCTGATCACGACCGCCGCGAGGGCACTGCCCGTGGCGCTGCCGATCCGGACGATGTCCCCTGTGGACAGTCCTCGGCTCGCCGCATCGGCGGGATGGATGCGCAGCGGTTCTCGGTCGTGGAGCTTGGATTCCGCGCTGGTCGCGCCGTGGTCGAGTTGGCTGTGCAAGCGGGTTCCCGGGTTGTTCGCGACCAGGAACAGCGGAAACTCGCCGGTGCCCGGCGGGATCTCCAGCTCCTCCGGGACCAACCAGGTCGGGTGCCCGGGGCAGTCGGCGTAGCCGAAGGAGTCGATCCGCTGCGAGAACAGCTCGATCCGCCCGCTCGGCGTCGGCAGCGGGTGCGCGTCCGGGGCCGCGCGGAACCGGTCGTAGAGCACCTGGTCGTCCGGCCCGCCGGCCAACTCGATCCGGCCAGCCTCCCAGAACTGCCGGAAGTCCAGGCCGGGGTCGAACCTCTGCCGCCACTGCTCGTACAGGTGCTCCAGCCACCTCCACTCGTCGCGGCCCTCGGTGAACTCCTCGCCCAGCCCCAGTTCTTCGGCCAACGCGGCGAAGATCTCGAAGTCCGACCGGGACTCCCCGAGCGGGGGAACCACCTGGTGCATGGCGATCAGCGCGCGGTCCTCCCGTGCGCAGCCCAGGTCGTTGCGCTCCAGCGTGGTCGTGGCCGGGAACACGATGTCGGCGTGCCGGGCCGTCGCCGTCCAGAACGGGTCGTGCACGATGACCGCCTCCGGCCGGCGAAACGCCTCGGTCAGCCGCGCCAGGTCCTGGTGGTGGTGGAACGGGTTCCCACCCGCCCAGTACACCAGCCGGATGTCCGGGTACCGGCGCCGCTCGCCGTCGTACTCGTACTCCTGGCCAGGGTTCAGCAGCATGTCCGCGATTCGCGCGACCGGGATGTACTCGCGCACCGGGTTCTCGCCCTGCGGCAACGTCGGCAGCTGGTACGGAAGCGGGTGCGCCCCGATGCCGGCCATCGAGCCGTAGCCGTGGCCGAATCCGCCGCCGGGCAGGCCGACCTGCCCGAGCACGCAGGCCAGCGCGATGCCTGCCCAAAGCGCCTGCTCGCCGTAGCGGGCCCGCTGCAGCGACCAGCTCAGCGTCACCATCGTGCGCCGCGTCGCCACGGACTCGGCGAGCCCGACGATGGTGGCCGAGTCGATGCCGCAGATCTCCTCCGCCCACTGTGGACTCTTCGGGACGCCGTCCGCCTTGCCCGACAGGTACTTCCAGAACTCGTCGAACCCTGCGCAGTGCGTGCGCAGGAATTCTTCGGCGTGCCAACCACGTTCGACCAGCACGTGGCTCAGCGCCAGCATCAGCGCGGTGTCGGTGCCCGGCACCGGCGCAAGCCACCTGGCGCCGAGCTCCGGGGCGAGGTCGTCGCGCAGCGGGCTGATCAACGTGAACCGGGCACCGCGTTCCCGCGCCCGGCGCAGGTGCCCGGCCACCGCGTGCTTGCTGATGCCACCCGAGTTGACCTGCGAGTTCTTCGCCGGGATGCCGCCGAAGCAGACGAAGTGCTCGGTGTGCTCGGCCAGCACCGGCCACGCCGTCGGGCGGCTGATCGGGTCGTCGCTGCCGACGATGTGCCGCAGCAGCGGCGTGGAGGCGCCGAAGCTGTAGGAGTTCACCGAACGGGTGTAGCCGCCGATGACGTTCAGGAACCGGTGGACCTGGCTCTGCGCGTGGTGGAACCGGCCCGCGCTGCCCCAACCGTAGGAGCCGCCGTAGATCGCCTCGTTTCCGCAGGTGCGGCGGACCCGGTCCAGCTCGCCTGCCGCCAGTTCCACCGCTTCCGCCCAGCTGACCGGCACGTACTCGTCCCGGCCGCGCTCGCCCCGGCCATCCAGCCAGCCCTTCCGCACGTGCGGCGCGAGCACTCGCACCCGCTCGTCGAGCGCGGCGGGCACGTTGCGCAGCAGCGGAGCCGGGTCCGGATCGCCCGGGTCGGCGACCACGTCGAGGCCCTCCGGCGTGGTCGCCGCAGTGAACGAGCCCCAGTGCGAGAGTTGCTGTCGGTACATGGCCACCCCACCCGTTCCAAGCCTGGCACCGCCGGTTTCCACCACCCGGACGCGACGCATCGTCAGCAACATCGTCGCAAACCAACGCCGCGTATCGAAGCCCTGCGCCGGGCGGAGGCAAGGGTGTCAGCGGAGGCGGCGGGCGGCGCTGCCCTCTCGGGCTTTAACCACGAGGTCCAGCCATTCCGCCAGGGAACCACCGGAGAGGTTGCAGGCGGCATCGTCGGCCGGGTCGTAGAGGGGGCCGATCAGCCTCCCCCGCTTCGGGACATTGAGCCACGCGACACGACATTGGGCGACCCTGCAGGCGTGTCGCCGTCCGCGCGCCGGGGTAGTCGGAGCTTGCGGAACTGGAGGAGGCTCACATGGTTCAAGTCGCGACCGAGCCGGTGATCGTCAAGACCCCCAAGGGAAACCTGGAAGGGGATCTCGTCGTGCCACCGCCTGCCCGGGCGGTGGTCTTGTTCGCACACGGTTCCGGGAGTTCCCGGCGCAGCCCCCGCAACCGCGCGGTTGCGGAGTCGTTGCAGGACGCCGGGTTCGGCACCCTGTTGCTGGACCTGCTTACCCCGGAAGAGGCGAAGTTCGACCAGCGGACCCACGAACTGCGCTTCGACATCGAACTGCTCGCCGAGCGGCTGGTGCCTGCCATCGACCAGCTCGCCGAGTGGTCGGCCACCAGGAAGATGCCGGTCGGATTGTTCGGCGCCAGCACCGGCGCGGCCGCCGCGCTGAAGGCCGCCGCCCGGCGCCCCGACCGCGTCGCCGCCGTGGTGTCGCGCGGCGGGCGCCCGGACTGATCGTCGGCGGCAACGACCGCGAGGTGCTCAACCTCAACCGGCAGGCGGCGGAACTGCTCACGTCGCTGCCGCTGACCGACGTCAAGATCGAGATCGTGTCGCACGCCGGTCACCTCTTCGAAGAGCCCGGCGCGCTGGAGCGGGTCGCGGAACTCGCCGCGGAGTGGTTCCGCACCTACCTCGGAGCCGGTGTCGAGCGCTGGACCGGACCGGACGGAGGTCACTGGAAGCCGCCGGAACCCCGCCGACGGCCACCACCGATCGCGTAGTCCTGCACAGTCGAATAATCGGGGATGCCGACCGCCACGGCCGCACCCACGCGGATGTCACGCGCCGTGGCGACAGCGGCGTGCAGCGCGGCGCGGTAAAGCAGCGAGCCCATGCTGATGCGCTGAACGCCGAGCTCTGCCAGGTGCTCGATGCGTTGGCCTGGTTGGTAGAGGATGTTGATCGGCACGTCGATCGCGTCCCGCAGCGCGCGGATGTCGCCGTCGGTGGCCATGCCAGGCACGAAGACGCCGTCCGCGCCGGCAGCGGCGTAGCGCTCGGCGCGGTCGATCGTGTCCGCGAGCGACTTGGCGCCTAGCCAATAGGTGTCCGTACGCGCGTTGAGGAAGAGTTCCGGCACACGCTCCTTCACCGCGCTGATCAGCTCTTGGTGGCGTGCCGGATCGCCGAGCTCGTCTTCGAGGTTGATCCCGGCGATGCCGAACCCGGCCAGTTCCGCCGCCAGCTCCGCGACCTCGTCGGCGCCGCCGCCGAAACCCGACTCGACGTCGACGGTGATCGGGCGCGGCAGGTCAGCCAGCCGTCGGGCCAGTTCGATCGTCTGCGTCCGAGTGCACCCCGCGGCGTCCGGCAGCCCGTGGGACGCCGCGACACCGAGGCTCGTCGTGCCGATCGCCTCGAAACCGGCCTCGAACAGCGCCACGGCGGAGGCGAAGTCCCAGGCGTTCGGCAGCAGCAACGGCGAATCCGCGTGGTGCAGCGCGTGGAATTCTCGCAACATGTGGCTCTCCTGACGTATGTGTGGGTTAAGTGCGCCCGGGGAGGGGGAGATCAGCTTGTTGATCTCGCAACCAACAACCTAGCCCAAAGCGACGGCGTGCCTTCATCTTCCGGACCCAACCCCAGGCCACACGCCCACTAATCGATCACAAGAGCCCAACATGTTCGCACCGTAAGGCCGGGACGGTTCGGTGCCCGCCGAAACGTCGCCGCCGCAGAATGGCGGCATGACGATGGCACGCGATGTCGCCCAGCTGGCCGGGCTGCTCGCCGACCCGACCCGCGCCGCGTTCTGCCTGGCGATGCTCGACGGCCGGGCCTGGACCGCGACGGAGCTCGCGGCCCACGCCGGTGTCGCCGCCTCGACCGCCAGCGAGCACCTGAACCGGCTGGTAGCAGGCGGTCTGCTCGTGGAGCGCCGGCAGGGACGCCACCGGTACGTGCAGCTCGCCAACTCGCAGGCGGCGGACCTGCTGGAGGCGTTCATCGGCCACCTGGGGCCGAGCCGGGAGCAGCCGCGCGGCCTGCGCGCGGTCGGCGCGTCGGCGGCCCTCGCCCGGGGCCGCACCTGTTACGACCATCTCGCCGGGCGGCTCGGGGTCGTGATCGCCGACGGCATGACCAACGCGGGCCTGCTCAACCAGACCGAGGGTTTCGCGATGACCGACGCGGGCGTCGACTGGCTCACCGGCACCCTCGGCATCGCCGCGGCCGACCTCCGCGGCACCCGGCGCCCGCTGGCGCGCGCCTGCCTGGACTGGACCGAACGGCGTTCCCACCTCGCGGGGGCCGCCGGTGCTCACCTGCTGCGCCGATTCGTGGAGAACGGCTGGATCAAGCGCATCGGCACCGGCCGCGCGGTCCGCCTCACCCCATCGGGCACCACGGCCCTGCGCGACCTGCTCGCTATCGACGCAACCACCTACGACCTAGCGTGAAGGGCACATCTCCACGGCTCAGAGCCCGCGCGTACTTCGCATGGAAATTGCGGCCAAACAACGGCGGGAACCACGACCCGTACCCGTTTCGCGGGACCGCGCCTTGAAATCTCACGGCACGTGACCAGCGGGAACTTCAGCGGGGCATGCGGCGCCAGATCGTCTGCGGGACCAGGCGCATCGCCGCGAACACCCAGCGCAGGATCGGCGGCACCCACACCACGCGACGTCCCCGCCGCAGCGCGTTGACCGTCGCATCCGCGACCTGATCCGGCGTGCTCGACCACGGCGCGGGGCTCATGCCCTCGGTCATCCGCCCGATGACGAACCCGGGCCGCACGATCAGCAGCTCCACGCCGCTGCCGACCAGCGCGTCGGAAAGACCGTTCGCGAATCCGTCGAGCCCGGCCTTCGCCGACCCGTAGACGTAGTTCGCCCGCCGCACCCGCACCCCAGCGACCGAGGAGAACACGACGATCTTGCCGCTGCCCTGCTCGCGCAGCAGGTTCGCCAGGTGCGTCAGCATGCTGATGTGCGCGACGTAGTCGACGTGCACGATGTCGATCGCGTGCGCCGCATCCCGCTCGGCCCGCTCCTGGTCGCCGAGCACGCCGAAGGCGGTCACCGCGACGTCGATCGGGCCGTGCCGGTCGACGATGCCGCGTAGCAGCTCGGCGTGGCTGTCAACGTCCGCGGCGTCGAACTCCGCCCGCACCACGTCGGTGGCCCCGGCCTCGCGGAGCACGGCCTCCTCGGCGTCCAAGTCCGCCGACCGCCGCGCCGCCAGCACCACGGTGCCGTGTCCGCGCTTGACGAGGCGCACCGCCACCTCGACGCCGATCTCGCTTCGGCCCCCGAGGACCAATACCGCTCCGCTCATCGCCGCAAGTCTGCCACCGGCTCGCCGGCCCGGTTCGCGCCGGCGCGGTGTGGAGCAAAACCCGGATGTCCGCCCGGCCGAATAGGGTTCGCCAGGCGAAGGGAGAACCATGACCGTGCTCGGCCTGCGCGAGCTGAACCGCGAGCTGACCCGCGCGACCCTGGAGCGGCAGTTGCTGCTGCGGCGTTCGGAGCGGTCCGCCGTGGAGACGATCGACCACCTCGTCGGAATGCAGGCGCAGGCACCGTTCCCGCCCTACTTCGGCCTGTGGACCCGCCTCGCGCGGTTCCAACCCGACGACCTGGCGCAGCGCCTGCTGGACCGCAGCGTGGTCCGCATCGTGCTGATGCGCGGAACCGTCCACTTGGTCTCCGCCGCCGACTGCCTGCGCCTGCGGCCCCTGGTGCAGCCGATCATGGACGGCGCGGTGCGCACGAACACCCAGCACCGGGCCGAGATCGCGGGCCTCGACCACGCCGAGATCACTGCGCTGGGCCGGGAGCTGCTCGACGAGCAGCCGCGAACGGCTGCCCAGCTCGGCCCGCTGCTCGCCGAGCGGTGGCCGGACCGGAAGCCCGCGTCGCTGGCGTTCGCGCTCCGCAACCTCCTCCCGCTGGTGCAGATCCCGCCGCGCGCCGTCTGGGGTTGCAGCGGCCAACCGACCTATGCGACGGCCGAAACCTGGCTCGGGCGACCGCTGGCCGCCGAGCCGTCGTTGGAGGACGTGCTCCGCCGCTACCTCGCGGCGTTCGGTCCGGCCACGATCGCGGACATGCAGGCCTGGTCCGGTCTCAGGGGCCTGAAGGAGGTCGTGCCCCGGCTGGACCTGCGGACTTTCCGCGACGAGAACGGGCGCCAACTGCTAGACCTGCCCGACGCACCGCGCCCGGACCCCGACGTCCCCAGCCCGCCGCGCTTCCTGGCCCCGTTCGACAACGTGCTGCTCTCGCACAAGGATCGCAGCCGGGTCATGCACGAGGACGACCGCAAACGCCTGTTCAGCATGAAGAACGCCGTGCTCCCCGGCACGATCCTCGTCGACGGCTTCCTGCACGGCACCTGGCGGCTCGACCGCCGGAAGGACACCGCGACGCTGCTGATCGAGCCGTACCGGAAGCTGACCGAAGCGGGCGCCGACGCCGTGGCGCTGGAGGGCCGGCGGTTGTTGCAGTTCGCCGAGCCGGACGCCGCCGACCACGACGTTCGGATCACCTCGGTCGCCGCGTGACGCGGTGTTTACCTGTTGCCTTATCGGAATTACCCTGCTCGTGATCGTTTCTACTCCGGACCGAGCGGACCCTTCCCAATGGCAAGTGCTGACAGGCCGCAAATCGACACCACGAAGCCCAGCATCGCGCGGGTCTACGACGCGTTCGTCGGCGGCAAGGACAACTTCGAGGTGGACCGCGCGGTCCTGCAGCAGATCCTGGAGATCGCCCCGGAGGCCGTGCAGGTCGGCAGGCAGTGCCGGGCGTGGCTGATCCGCGTGATCCGGTTCCTGGCCGGCCAGGCCGGCATCGACCAGTTCCTCGACCTGGGTTCCGGGCTGCCGACCGCGGAGAACACCCACCAGGCGGTGCAGCGGCTCAACGCCGAGGCCTCGGTGGTCTACATCGACAACGACCCGTCGGTCGCAGCGCACGGCCGCGCGCTGCTGGAGGAGAACGAGTACACCCACTTCGCGGTCGGAGACTTGCGCAATCCCGCGGAGATCCTGGCGGACCCGACGGTGACCAAGTACCTGGACCTGAGCCGCCCGGTGGCGTTGATCCAGTGCAACACCCTGCACCACGTCACCAACGAAGAGGACCCGAAGGCGATCATGTCCGCCTACACCTCGGCCCTGGCCCCCGGCTCGTATCTCGCGATCTCGCACCTGCACAACCCGGCCGACGGCAGCTCGCGGGCCGAGCTCGCGGCCGAGTCCCAATTGCGGTTCAACGCGATGATGGGCAGCTGCTACTACCGCACCCGGGAGGAGATCCAGGCACTGTTCTGCGGCCTGGAGATGGTCGAACCCGGCCTGACCTACCTGTTCGACTGGTGGCCCGACGGCCCGCGCCTCACCGAGCCGTCCGACGCCGAGTACAACCTCGTCGGCGGAGTCGCCCGCAAGGCATGAGAAGGGCCGTGAGCCTTCTGGGCAGTCCTAGCAGCCCAGCGACTCACGGCCCTCGTACGACCTGACCCCTCCGGGATCAGCCCGGCTGGCGGGTCGTCCAATGACGCATCGCGTGCTCGACCAGCGCGATCAGGGTGCGCTTGGTGGATTCCCGGTCCCGGGCGTCGCACGGCCCGATCGGCACGTTGGGGCCGATCGCCATCGCCTCGCGGACCTGTTCGATCGAGTGCAGCATCTGGCCGTCGAAGCAGTTCACCCCGACCAGGTAGGGCAGCCCGCGGTCCTCGAAGAAGTCGATCGCCGAGAACGAGTCGGCCAGCCGCCGGGTGTCCACCAGCACGACCGCGCCGATGGCACCGCGCACCAGGTCGTCCCACATGAACCAGAACCGCTGCTGGCCCGGTGTGCCGAACAGGTACAGGATCAGGTCGGAGGCCAGCGAGATCCGGCCGAAGTCCATCGCGACCGTGGTCGTGGTCTTGTTCGGCGTCGCGCCGAGATCGTCGACGCCCCGGCTGGCCTCCGTCATCACCGCCTCGGTGGTCAACGGCACGATCTCCGACACCGAGCCGACGAAGGTCGTCTTACCGACACCGAAACCGCCCGCGACCACGATCTTCGCCGAGGTCGACGCGATGCCGCCCCGGTTGGCGGCCTGCGGCGGCGCGGAGCCGAGTCGGGGCGCGCTATAGCCGACGGAGTCCACTCAAAACCCTTTCCATCAACACCATGTGTGGTGCGCTACCGCTTTCGCTCACCGTCTGGTGCACGGTGATCAACCCCAGTTCGGCCATGTCGGCAAGCAGCACGCGGGCCACCCCGATCGGCACCGACAACAGCGCCCCCACCTCCACCACCGATCTGGGGTGTTGGCACAGCTCGGCGATCGACTGGTGCTCCAGCCGAACCGCCGCGCCCGGCTGGTACATCTCGCCGGTGGAGACCAGGGTTTCCAGCTCCAGCTGGTGGTTCGACCTGGTGCGCCCGCCGGTCCAGGTGTAGGACCGGATGCTGGACGCGGCCGGTGCCTCCGGCTCGACCGGATCATCCTGGGAGGACTCCTCGTGCCGATCGTCGTAATCGTCGTACTGGTCGTCGTACTGGTCGTCGTACTGGTCGTACTGCTCGGCATACTGCTCCTGCGGCTCGTCCCGCCCGCGCTTGCGCTTGCGACCGCTGCCGAAGGTAAACCCGTTTACGACGTGGGCGAAGCTGTCGTCCCCCGAACTGTCCCGTCTTCGGCCCTGCCGTGGGTATTCCGAGCGTCTACTCATCGCATCCTCACACCAGTTGGCCGGTGAACGCGTTCGCCGTTCCCCGCAGCTTCGACCGGATCTCCGGCGTGAGCATCTGACCGACGCGCTCCACGAGCATGGTCATCTCGTAGGCGACCAGCCCCATGTCGCACTGCGGGGCGGCGAGCACGGTCAGGCAGGAGCCGTCGCTGATGCCCATCTGCAGCAGAGTGCCGTGTTGCATCTCAACAATGGTCTGCACCACTCGCCCGGCCTCGAAGCACTTCGCCGAGCCCTGGGTGAGGCTCAACAACCCGGAGGCGACCGCGGCCAGCTGATCGGCCCGGTCCCCGGGCAGTGTCGCCGAGGCGGTCAGCACCAGGCCGTCGGCGGACACCACGATAGCGTGCGCCACACCGGCCACGCGCTCGGTGAAGTCGGTGATCAGCCAGCCGAACCTGCGGGAAATCATCTCCTGAGCAGTCATGCAACCTCCTGTTCGTCGCCGAGGTGATCACGCCTTAGCGCTGCGGACTTCATGTCATCCCTCGTCGGTCGCTCGATGCCGACCACGACTGACACCGCTTTGGAAGTCGGCCAGCCGCCCGCGGAGTTGATCCGCATCGCGCTGGAACGGCGCGGCTTCCTGCGGCTTGGAATCCGCCACGCTGCCAGGCACCAGGTGCGCCTTCGGGGTCCGGCGCGGCAGGCCTGCCTGGGTGAACGAAGCCGGCTGCGGGTTCGCCGCGGCCTCCGCCGCCTCGCGCGCCGTATCGGCGGCGAAGCTCCAGGTGTCTCCGGAAGCCTCCGGGACCCACTGCAGGGGCTCGGCGGGCACCGAGCCCCGGTCGTCCGATCCCGCCGGTTCCGACGCCCACAAATCCTGCCCGATGGGCTCCCGCATCCACGAGGCCGCCCCGGAGGTCTCCGCCGGCGTCTCCGCCAGCACGTCCGCCGGGTGCCCGAACTGGACGCTGTTGTGAGCAAGCTTCCGGCTGATGCCCTCCGGGCTGCGGGCGGGCTTGTCCGCTGCCGGTTCCGCCGCCGGTTCGGGTTCCGCCGCCTGCTGGCCGCGCGGCACGCGGCGCGGCAACCCGGACGAGGTGAACGAAGGCTCCTGCGCCTGCCGGTCGCCCGCCAGGAAGTCCGAGCTCTGCGGGAAACCCGCGCCCGCAGCCGGTTCGTTGTCCGCGCCGGGCCAGCTGACCTCGCCGGATTCGTCCCGCGACTTCAGGTACGAGTTCTCGCTGGCCGGCTGGAACCACTGGGTGGAGACCTCGGTGATGACCGGCGACCCCGCCGACGGCCGCCCCCCAGGCGGCTCGGCCTCCGGCCAGTCCACAACCAGGTCCGACGGCACCGCGCGCGGCTGCTGCGAGATGTCGATCGGCGCGTCGAACAGGTGCGCCGTCGGCGAGTCCTCGCCATCGGGGAAGCCGGACTCGACGTGCCTCGCCGAGGCGGGCTCCTGCCAGGGCGGACTGTCCTGCGCGGCCGCGGGCTGCTCGCCAGGGCGCGGCAGCACGCCGGAGGTCGGCAGGTCGGTGTGCGCGTGCCCGTTGTGCTGGCCCGGCGCCGCCGGGGGCGCCGGGGCAGGCCCGGACTCGACCGAGACCATGTGCTCGGCCGGGATCATCACCGTCGCCCGGACGCCCTCGACGTCCGGCCCGCCGTGCAGCTCGACGCCGACACCGTGGCGAACTGCCAAGCGCCCGGCGACGAACAGCCCCATCCGGCGCGAGGTGGCGAGGTCGTCCTCGTCCACGTGGGCCAGCCGTTCGTTGGCCCGGGCGAGCTCCTGGTGGCCCATGCCGATGCCCTGGTCCAGCACGTCGAGCACCACCGCGCCGTCACCGGCCTGGTAGCTGGACACCGTGACGGTCGTGTCCGGAGCGGAGAAGTTCGCCGCGTTGTCCAGCAGCTCGGCGACCAGCCGCACCACGTCGCTGGCGGTGTGCCCGCGCAGCTTGACCGACGGTGGCGGCTGCACCACGACGCGCGGGTACTGCTCGATCTCGGAAACCGCGGCGCGCAGCACGTCCGCCAGGTCGGTCGGCTGGGTGAAGCGGCGCGCCAGGTCGCTGCCGGAGAGGACCATCAGGTTCTCGTTGTTGCGCCGCATCCGGGTGGCCAGGTGGTCCAGCTGGAACAACCGCGCGAGCTGGTCCGGGTCCTCCTCGTCCTGCTCCAGCTGCTCGAACAGCCGCAGCTGGCGTTCCAGGAGGCTCTGGCTTCGCCGGGAGATGCTGACGAAAACCTCGCCGTAGCCCCGGCGCAGGTCCGCCTGCTCCACGGCGAGCCGCAGCGCCTGCTGGTTCACCTCGTCGAAGGCGCGGGCCAGCTGCCCGACCTCGTCGGTGGTGTCGACCGGGAACGGCTCGACGACCGCGTCCGCGACCTTGCCCTCTCGGATGCTGGCCACCGCCGCCGGCAGCTCGTACTCCGCGGCGTCCAGCGCGCTGCTGCGCAGGACGTGCAGCGAACCGAGCAGCTGTCGCGCGATCACCATGATGATCGCGGCGGCTGCGATCAGCGCGGACAGCAGCAGCACCGAATCCCAACCGGCGGCGCTGCTGGCCTCGTCCTCCAGCCGCGAAGCGGTGGTGCGGACGTCGGCCGCCAGATCGCCGCGCGCCTGGTCGATCAGCGCGACCGAGATTTCGGTGCTGGAGTTCCACGCGTCGCGCTTCACCGAGAACCCACCGGAGAAGACGTTGTCGGTGCTCTCGGTCATGATCGCGCGGAGCATGTTGTTCCGGTCCACGATCGCCGGAGCCGTGATTGTCTGGTCCAACCGCTGCTGCCAGTTCGCGGCAACGGTGGCACGAGCATCGGTGATCTTGCTCTGCAACCGGGCCTGCGAGCCGTTCAGGCTCTCCAGCGCGACCGGCTTTAGCTCGCCCTCGGTCAGCCCGGTCAGCACCCAGACCTGCTGCAACCGCACTTCCTCGGTCAGGCCCATCATGTCCTGCAGCGCGGTCGCCGTGCTGGACAGGCTGCGGTCGGCGACGCTGCTGCTCAGCGCGCGGTCGAGGGCCAGCACCGAGCTGATCACGCGGGTGTACTCGTCGATCGCCCTGGCCTCGCCGATCCGGTGGTCGCGGACCTGCTGGCGGAGCTGGGCGAGCCCGTCCAGCAGCGGCCGGAGTTCGCGGTAGCGGTCGGCGACGACCCCCGTGGCGACGCCGGACGAGGAGAGGTGCTTCCCGAGGCCGGCGGCGACCCGGTCCACCGCGGCCGCCTGCTCCTCGATCGGGCCGAACTTGCCGTCACCGACCAGGAACTCCACCGCGCGGGTTCGTTCTTGCTGGATGCTGACGACCAGCGGGTCGACCCGGCCGACCGTGTTCAGCACCTGCTCGACGAGGTCGTACTCGGCCGCCTTGTCGACCTGCCAACGGATCTGTCCGATACCGAGCGTGATCGCGAAGATGACCGGCACCAGCACGACCGCGGCCAACTTCGTCGGCAGCGACCAGTTGCGCCACTGCACCACGGTGTCGCGGGTGCGCCCGAACCGGCCCGCCGTCACGACCGCGCTCCCGGCTGCGAGCCAGGGCCTTCGTGCAGGTCAGTCACGGTCTGGACCTCGGGCGAACAATGCGTTGGAGAACGGCGCATGCGTGCGGTCCCGCAATCGTCGTCTGGGCTGTCTGGGGTGAAATCCAGCCGTGGTCGAGCACCACCCGGCAACCGGAAACGGCTTACGATACTGCATCGTACCAATGCGGATTCGGATGCACTCTGCGTAACCACGATCGCCCCCGGTTGGCGCATTACGAACACTGGTACCGAACCGTGACCTTTCGGATCGCGCGACTGCCATTCAGTGCCTCAGCACTATAAGCCCCGTAACCCGTGATAGCACCGGGGGCTTTTTCTCATTCCGCTACGACAAACAGGCGATGTCACGCCGAGTGGTCAAACCCGACTTCGCCCGCTGCGCCTTTTTCACTCGTTTAGCCTAAAGGGGGTATTCAATCTCGGCCACGGGCCCCCCATAAAGCCTGGTCAGGAAGAGCGCTGCCGCAACACCGGACCGCTGACCTGGCAATACCGGACAGTACCCAAGCACGGGGACGTCGCCTCTCCGCCGCCTGCGAACCGCCGACCGGTAGTCTTCGGAATCCGATACCAGGTGGCGATCACCACACTGTTGATCACCTGTGTGAAGTGGTTAGAATTCCCCGCCGCCGCCAGGCCTCGGCCCAGCGGCCAACCGCGAAGTTCCAGGAAGGATGCATGAGCAACGCAACGCAATCCGCGCTGCGCGGCAGTCAGCGCGACCAGCCCGGAAATCCGCACGCGGCCTTCGGCGGAATCGACAAGAGCTCCGTTCGCGCGACTAACGAACCCCCCGATTTCATCGCTATCCAGGAGAGCGCGGAATTCCGCGCCCTGCGCCGCCGGCTGAAATGGTTCGTTTTTCCGGCTACGGCGTTTTTCCTGATCTGGTACATCGGGTACGTGGCGATCGCCGCCTACGCCCGCGAATTCATGGCCCGACCGCTGATTGGCGAGATCAACGTCGGACTGGTCATGGGCATCGGACAGTTCATCACCACGGTGGGCCTGACCGCGCTTTACGTCCGGTTCGCCCGCCGCCGAATAGACCCCGAGGTCGACCGGATCCGACTGGACGCGGGAGAGTTCGACCAGTGAATGAGCCGCAGCTGATCCCGGCCGGCAGCGCGATCATCAACACCAGCGTCTTCGCGGTGTTCGTGCTGATCACACTGTTCATCGTGTACCGGGTGAGCAACCGGGGCACCTCCAGCGACTACTTCGTCGCGGGCAGCTCGTTCAGCGGTGCGCAGAACGGCATCGCGCTCTCCGGCGACTACCTGTCCGCCGCGTCGTTCCTGGGCATCGCCGGGGCGATCGCGACCTACGGCTACGACGGCTTCCTGTACTCCATCGGCTTCCTGGTCGCCTGGCTGATCAACCTGCTGCTGATCGCCGAGCGCACCCGCAACACCGGCCGCTTCACGATGGGCGACGTGCTCAGCTTCCGGATGCGCCAGCGCCCGGTGCGGGCCGCGGCGGCCGCCTCGACGCTGGCCATCACGATCATCTACATGATCGCCCAGATCGCCGGTGCGGGCGGTCTGGTCGCCCTGCTGCTCAACGTGCACGGCAAGTTCGGCCAAGCATTGGTGATCGCCGCGGTCGGCGCGATCATGATCACCTACGTGCTGGTGGGCGGCATGAAGGGCACCACCTGGGTACAGATCATCAAGGCGGCCTTGCTGCTGTTGTCCGTCGCGATGATCACGATCTTCCTGCTCGGCAAGTTCGGCTACAGCTTCACGAACCTGCTGCAGCACGCCGCCGACAACAACCCGCACGGCCGCGACATCTTCGCCCCCGGCGTGCAGTACGGGAAGTCCGAGCTGACCAAGCTGGACTTCGTTTCGCTGTCGCTGGCCCTGGTGCTCGGCATCGGCGGCCTGCCGCACGTGCTGATGCGGTTCTACACCGTGCCCAACGCCCGCGAGGCCCGCCGCTCGGTGGTCTGGGCGACCTGGGTGGTGGCGGTGTTCTACATCTGCACCCTGGTCATCGGCTACGGCGCCGCCGCGCTGGTGGGCACCGACGCGATCCTGGACGCACCGGGCGCGGAGAACTCCGCGGCCCCGCTGCTGGCCTACCGCATCGGGGGCACGGTGCTGCTGGGCATCATCGCCGCGGTCGCCTTCGCCACGATCCTGGCGGTGGTGGCCGGGTTGACGCTGACCGCATCGGCGTCGTTCGCGCACGACGTCTACGCCAACGTGATCCGGCGCGGCGACATCGACTCGGACTCCGTGGTGAAGGTAGCCCGGTTGACCGCGCTGGTGATCGGCATCGCCTCGATCCTCGGCGGCATCCTCGTTATCGGGCAGAACATCGCGTTCCTGGTCGGCCTGGCGTTCGCGTTCGCCGCCTCGGCGAACCTGTCCACGCTGCTGTACTCGCTGTTCTGGAAGCGGTTCAACACGACGGGCACGCTGTGCAGCATCTACAGCGGGCTCGGCTCCTGCCTGCTGCTGGTGATCTTCTCCCCGGTGGTGTCCGGCTCGCCGGACTCGATCCTCCCGAGCGTGGACTTCGCCTTCTTCCCGTTGAAGAACCCCGGCATCGTGTCCATCCCGGTATCGTTCATCTGCGGAATCATCGGAACCTTCGTGGGCCGCGACTCGGTCGACGAGGAGCGCCAGGCGGAGATGGAGGTCCGTGCCCTGACCGGCATCGGCTCCCGCGCCGGCTGAGCCCAGCATTTCCAGGCTCGTTCTGCGGATGCAAGTTGCGTGCGTGGGCTGAACACCTTGTGGCGTTTGTGACAGCTTCGGCCGGTCAAGCTGAGCTTCGCGGCGACGGTTGGGGCTGCGAGTGGAAGCGGCTGCGGCACTTCGCAGACGAACGTTGAGACGTTCTCGTCGGCACGCACCGCATCGGTGCCGCTGCTCCGCTAACCCACAGGTGGGGTTCGTCGTTCACCCCGATCGCCGCGAGTCACCGGCCGCTCACAATTGCGCTCTACCCAATCGGATACTGCCGGTCGACCGCAATTCTCCATAAACTGGAGTTGCCCGCCAAAAGGACGCTTCAGCAATAGCAGGGGGCAATGGGGAGCGACCTGGCGGGCGTATCGGGGGGTATTCCATGCGAACGGTTCGAAATGCACTGCTCGCTGCGGTCACCGCCGCCGTCCTGCCCATGTCCGGGCTGGGCGTCCACGCCGCCACCATCGCGGCCGAAATCAAGAACGGCCTGGTCGCAATGGTCGACAAGGCATCACACGGCCGGACCGGCTACTTCCGTGGGCCCGGCGTCCGGATCCGCTCGGCACCCAATACCGCCGCCTCCGCGCGCGGCGTGGGAAATCCCGGGGACAACGCCACCATCCGCGAGGCGGTCGGCGGGGAATCCGTCCGCTGCCCGGACGGATCGGCGAATTCGGAATGGTTCGACATCACGAATCGCCGCACCCACATCAGCGGATTCGTCAGCGGTTGCTACCTCTGATGGAACCGCATTCGGACGCCGGGAACCGCCGGGTCAGAAATCCTGGTCCGATCCCTGGCGGCCGATCAGCCGCAACCGCCGCAGGCGCACATGCCGGGCGTGCCTGATCACCGGCCGGACCGCGAGCTCGCAGCTGCCCAGCAGAAACAGCCGGGTGCCCGCGTTCGCCGTGTCCTCGTGGAAGAACAGCAGGCTGCCGGCGCTGAACCAGATCGCGATCAGGAAGTCGTTGACAATGCTGACAAACTCGTACCGCTTCCGGATCACCAGCACTTCGTGCCCGATCCGCAGCACCCACGGGCTCGACTCGGCCGGATCTCGCATGATCCGATTGTCCGAACATCCGCAGGATTCCGCAGGTCACAAGGGCTATCCCAGCGCGGCGGCGGCCGCTCGCCCGGCCTGCCGACCGGAGAACAGGCAGCCGCCGAGGAAGGTTCCCTCCAAGGCCCGGTAACCGTGCACGCCACCACCGCCGAATCCCGCGACCTCGCCGGCCGCGTAGAGGCCGGGCAGCTGCTCGCCCGAATCCCGCAGCACCCGTCCGGACAGGTCGGTTTCCAGCCCGCCCAGCGTCTTGCGGGTCAGGATGGACAGCCGCACCGCGATCAGCGGCCCGGCGGCCGGGTCCAGCAGCCGGTGCGGCTCGGCGACCCGGATCATCCGGTCGACCACGTAGCGGCGGGCCGCGCGGATGGCGATGACCTGCTCGTCCTTGCCCAGCCCCGACGCCACCTGGCGGTCGCGGGCCACGATCTCGCGCTCCAGCGCGGCGGCGTCGATCAGCTGGTCGCCGACCAGGTCGTTCATCCCGCACGCCAGCTCCGCAACAGTGCGCCGGACGACGAAGTCGGGGCCGCGGCGGACGAATTCGGCGACCGGGCCCGGGGTGCCACCGCCGCCTCGCTGCAGCAGCTTGCGGAGGCTGCGCTCGGTCAGGTCCGGGTTCTGCTCGGAGCCGGACAGCGCGAACTCGCGGCTGATGATGCGCCGGTTGAGCACGAACCACGTGTACTCGTGGCCCGACTTCGCGATGTGCTCCATCGTGCCGAGGGTGTCGAAGCCCGGGAACAGCGGCGCGGGCAGCCGCCGCCCCTCCGCGTCCAGCCACAGCGACGACGGGCCGGGCAGGATCCGGATGCCGTGCTTGCTCCAGATCGGCGCGTAGTTGCGGATTCCCTCGGTGTAATGCCACATCCGGTCCGGGTTGATGATGTGCCCGCCGCTGCCGGACACCACTTCGAGCATCCGCCCGTCCACGTGGTCGGGTACCCCGGCGATCATCTCCTTCGGCGGTTGGCCGTAGCGCTCGGGCCAATTCCGCCGCACCAGGTCGAGGTTCCCGCCGATGCCGCCCGATGCGACGACGACGGCCTGGGCGTGCAGCTCGAAATCTCCTGCCACGGCACGAGAACTCGGCTGTCCGCGTTCCGCCAAGCTCGGCGCGAGTACCTCGCCGCGCACCCCCGTCACCGCGCCGCCGCTGGTGATCAGCTCGCTGACGCGGTGCCGGAACCGGAACGACACCAGTCCTCGTTCGGCCGCCTGCCGCACCCTGCGGATGAACGGCGCGAGCACCCCGGGGCCGGTGCCCCAGGTGATGTGGAACCTCGGCACGGAATTGCCGTGCCCGGTGGCCAGGTAGCCGCCGCGCTCGGCCCACTGCACCAGCGGGAAGAACCGCACGCCCTGCGCGGTCAGCCAAGCCCGCTTCTCCCCGGCGGCGAAGTCCACGTAGGCCTCCGCCCACTGGCGCGGCCAGTGGTCCTCGGGCCGGTCGAAACCGGCGGAGCCGAGCCAGTCCTGGAGCGCCAGTTCGCGGGAGTCCCGGACGCCCAACCGGCGCTGTTCCGGGGAATCGACCAGGAAGAGACCGCCGAACGACCAGTGCGCCTGGCCACCCAGGGATGCCTCGGGTTCCTGGTCCACCAGCACCACCCGGAGGCCCGCGTCGGCCAGTTCTGCGGTGGCGACCAGGCCGGCCAGGCCGGCACCCACCACGATGACTGCAGCGTCCAACGTCATTGCCGACCTCCGCACTACCGAGTGGTAACGGGATGTCTGTATACCGCAGCCTCAGCCACTTCGACAGCCCACCGGGCCGTTCCGCTGCGGCACCGCAACATTTTCCTACGCGCGGAAATCCACCCGGTCGGGGTGTATCCAGCAAATTCGCTGGCATTCCGATCCGGGCTTCAGGAATCCTGTTTCCAGTGCGGCGATTCCGGCCGCTGGTTATTCATTATCCGCTCACGAAGGGATTTTCGCATGTCCAAGTTCGCTTCCGTCGCGCCGTTCCGCGTCGGCACCCGGTCGTCCTCCTGGCGTCGGACCGGGCGAACCGATGTCTGGCGCATAGTCGTCCCCGCGCTGTTCGCCCTCGCCGCGATCGCCGTCGGTTCCGGAGTCGCGTACGCTGCTCCGCCGGAAAAGCCTTGTGCAGCAGGAGCTTTCTGCAGCTACCCGGAGGAGGAGTTCGCCGGGCAGGTGCACGAGCTCGGCCTCCAGACGACCACGTTGGAGCAGTGCGTCCAGCTCCGGCAAGACGTGGAGGTGCGGTCCTTCGTGAACAACACCGGTCATCCGGTGACGGTCTACCAGGACCCCTACTGCGACACCGGTGCGGAATTCGCCACGTACCCAACGGGTTCCCAATCACCGCGGACGACATACGTCGCCCGGGCGATCAAGATCTGGTCGCACTGACCGCCGAGAAACCGTCCTGAACCGAATCGCGCGCGCCTCCGACGGAATCCCAGCCCCGCCCCGCCCGGAATCCCCGACTCAGGTGTCCGACCTACCGGGACGACACCTGAGAACCCCGAGCAAAGCCAGGCCCGTCGGACGCAACCGCCAGGACAGGAACTCAGCGGACCAGGTCCCGCATCAGCTCAAGCAGGCGCTCGGCGGAGTTGGCCCAGGTGAACTTCGCCGCCTGACCACGAGCCGCGGCGACCAGATCCGCACGCGTACGGGAATCCTCCACGGCACGCACCGCGGTGGCGAAGTCCTTCGACGACCCCGGATCGAAGAACCTAGCGTTTCCCCCGGTCACCTCGTGGAAGATCTCCAGATCGCTGCAGACCACCGGCGTCCCCGCGTTCATCGCCTCGATGATCGGCAGCCCGAAACCCTCGTCCCGAGAAGCGGTGACCAGCGCGCTCGCCCTCCCCAGCAGCGCCTGGTAATCGCTTTCACTGATTCCCCGCCAGAAAACGACATCGACATCAGGAGGTAGCTGTCCCCGCAATTCCGCTTCGCGCGCAGGCGCGACTCGACTGACCAGGTGCAGGCGATACCCAGGAAGGAAAGCCATGCCCGCGATCAACGTTTCCACATTCTTGTACGGCATGAACGAACCCATGTACACGAGCTCCCGGGGCCCACCCGGTTGTTCCTGAGCCGCACCGGATTCGACCCCGTCGAGCACGTCGACCCCGTCGAGCAAGTCGACTCCGTCGAGCAGGTCGAGCGCGTCGTCCTCCGGCGGCGGGGACGGTGCATTGTGGACGACCGTCACCGGGCGCCGGGTGAGCCGGTGCTCCGCGATCAGCTTCTTGGTCGTCTCGCTGACCGTGACCACCGCGTCCGCGCGGTTGAGCATCACCCGCTGCGGCCAGAACGCCTTGTGGTAGAGCCGCCAGGCGGCGCGCACCGGCAGCGGGAGGAACCCCGGCGGCTGCGGATGCCGGTAGTAGATCAGGTCGTGCAGGGTGAGGACGAGCCGGTAGTCGCGCCGGAACCCGCCGATCACCTGCAGCGGGCTGAACACAACGTCCGCACCGAGCCGGTTCAGGGTGCGCGACAGCCACAGCTCGCGCGGCGAGAACGGGCTGTTGACCTTCACGTGCGGGACACCGGACGGCAGCAGCCGCAGCTGCCGCTCGTCATGGATCAACATCGTCACCGGAAGGAGGTGGTGCAATGCCTCGATCAAGCTCGCGCCGTAGCGGCTGATCCCGTCGTGCTGATCGGTCCGCGTCCAGCGCGCATCGACGACGACGTTCGTCGTCACCGACCCTGCCGCACCCGAACGCGGGTCCGCGGTCCCGCCGCTTTCCTTCCCCGGGCCGTTCATGGCGCTCCGAGGAAGCGTCGGATCGCTTCGGACGCCTGCCCCGGCGTCTCGTAGTGCACCAGGTGGCCGACGTTCGGGATCACCACGAGTTCGGCGTCGGGGAGCCGAGCCGCGAGCGCGCGCTGGCCCTCCAGGGGCGCGATCTCGTCCGACTCCCCCGCGATCAGCAGCGTCGGCATCCGGAGCGCGTCGGTGTGGTCGGCCACGGTGTGCGTCACCGAAGCCTCGAAGGTCTCGCTGAGCAGGGCGGGGCTGTGGAAGCGGCTGAAGTACCGCAGGTGGTTGGCGTCGATGAACCCGCGAAGCTGCTTGTCCTTCGTCCGCGTCATCGCCCGGCTCGCCGCCAGCACCACCCACCTGTTGCTCAGCAGCGAATGCCCTGCCCACAACGGCAACCGCTTGCCCAGCGTGTAGTAGGCGGACGTGAGCCCGGACAGCACCACGCGCGGTCCGCGCAGCGCCGGAGTCGCGATCGGGTTGATCAGCACCAGGCGTCGCACGAGTTCGGGCGATGTGGCGGCGACGCGGGCGGCCACGATCGAGCCGAAGGAGTGTCCGAGCAGCGCGATCGGCCGGGTCCGGCCGCCGAGCAGCGCGATGAGCTCGGTGATGACCTGCGCGTAGCCGGCAACGTCGTGCCGCCGCCCGCTCATCGGCCCGGAGTCCCCGAATCCGGGCAGGTCCGGGATCACGACGCGCTGGTCCGGCAGGCCCGCCGCGACGAGCTCCAGACCGTGGTGGGTGCCGCGCAGGCCGTGCACCATCAGCACCGTGTCGGCAGGTTCGACCGGGTCGATCGGGACGACCGAACCGACCTGGGTGACTGCGGGGCCCGCCGCGGTGACCAGGTTGCTGGTCTCGGTGAGGTGCTCGCGGTAGACCCAGTAGTGCAGCTCGGCGCCGCCGACGTGCTCCACCCGCTCCGCGGGGTGGAGTTCCGGGGTGGTCATGCCGGATCAGCTCGCCAGCTCGGTGCGGATTTCGTCGAGCTCGACGGCGCCGTCCGGGTCGATCGCGTGGTGGTAGATCGCTTCGAACCGGCCCAGGATCTCGTCGATGTCGTGCCGGGACACGAGCCGCTCGCTGGCCGCGCCCATCCGGTCGATCGTCATGCGGTCGCTGATCACGTCGTCGATCGCGCTGGCCAGGGCGTGCACGTCTCGCGGCGGGTACAGCCAGCCGTTCTGGCCCGGTTGCACGAGGTGCGGCAGGGCCATAGCGTTGGCCAGCACCACCGGGGTGCCCGCCGACATGGCTTCCATTGTCGCCAGGCTCTGCAGCTCGGCGATGCTGGGCATGCAGAACAGGTCGGCGCGGGCGTAGGCGTCGAGCAGCTCGCTGTCGCTGAGGAACCCGTGGAAGTGCACCCGGTCGGCGATGCCGAGTTGCGCCGCGAGCTGCTCGAAGGCGGCGCGTCGGCTGCCGTTGCCGACGATCTCCAGCCGCGTCGGCGTCTTGGTGCGCAGCAGCGCCATAGCCCGAAGCAGGTCGTCGATGTGCTTCTCCTCGTCGAGCCGTCCGACGAACAGCACGGTACGGGTGCCCGGATCCGGATGCTGCTTGCGGTAGCTCCGGGCCCGACGCCGATACCGCTCGACGTCGATGCCGCAGGAGACAGGCAGCGCCAGCTCGGCGAACCCGTTCTCCTGCAACAGCTGGACGGCTCGCGGCGTCGGCGCGGTGACCAGCTGCGCCTTGCGGTAGTGCTTGACCAGGTTGTGCCACAGCAGGCGGCCCGCCGCGTGCTGGAGGAACTGCGGGACCTTGAAGTAGCCGAAGATGTTCTCCGGCATGAAGTGGTTGGTGGCCACCAGCCCGATGTCCCGTCGGCGCGCCGAGTTGATCAGGCCGCGGCAGATGAAGAAGTGCGACTGCACGTGGACGACGTCGGGCTGGATCTCGGCGATCAGCCGGTCCGCCTGGGCGGCCTGCCACGGCAGGAGACCCCGGATCGACGGGTGGAACGGCGAGCCGTATGAGGCGACGCGGTGCACCGTCACGCCGTCCTCGACGTCGATGCGCGACTCCCGGTCCGTCGAGTGGCAGACGACGTGCACGTCGTGGCCGCGACCGGACAGCCCAGTCGCCAGGCGGTGGCCGAAGTTGGCCGCCCCGTTTACGTCGGGGGGATATGTTGTCGCGCCGATCACGATCCGCAGCGGGCGCCTGCTGAACGGTTGCGAAGTCAAGTGGAACTCCCGTCAGGACGATCTGTCGAACTCGGTCCGGCAAGATCACTGCTGCCGGTCCCAGTGGTCGTGGAGGTCGCGGTGTTCGTCGGGGGCACAGCGGTCGAAGACACGGTGGTCGCAGAAGGCAGAACAGCAGAGGACACAGTGGTGGCGGCAGCGGCGGCGGGAACGCGGTGCCCCTGGGTGTCGGGGTGGTAGCGGGCCAGCGCGAAGACGCCGGCGCAGGCCACCACGGCGCAAAGGGCTTCGCCGACGGCCGTCCACGTGCTGACGTGGTCGGCTTCGCCGAGCAGTCCGATACCCAGGCCCACGGCCACCAGCGGGTCGATCACGGTCAGGCAGGCCACTACGAGGTCCGGCGGGCCGCTGGCGTACCCGTGTTGCAGCAGCCAACCGCCCACCACCATCGCGACGACGATGCCGAGCAGCGGCAGCGGGTTGATGTCCAGCAGTTCGGTCGTGCCCAGCTGCTGCGCCACAGCCCGCATCAGCACCGAGACGTACCCGTACGCCACCGCGCAGCCAGCGGCGAAGAGCACGCAACGCGCCTTCGACCGGGTCAGCAGGGCCAGCACGCCGAGCAGCAGGATCGCGCCGGCCACCAGCTGGGTGGCCAGCAGCTGCTCGCCGCCCGCGATCGGAGTGGCGGTGGCGCTGCCAGCAGCGAGGAACACGAAGGCGCCGACGCCGCCGGTGGCCGCGACCACCGAGAGCGCGACGCTGGGTTTGAGGTCGCGCGCGTGGATGCCCTGCTGCCGGAGGTTCAGCATCAGCAGCACGGTGATCGGCAGCGCCAGCACGCCGACCGGCTGCACCACGCTCAGCGGTGCCAGGCCGAGCGCGCAGGCGTGCAGCACGGTGCCGCTGCCGAGTGCCGCCAAGCCCCCCAGCCAGCGGGGGTTGCGGAGGAGCTGGGCCTGGCTGCGGAGGCCGAGCCCCCCGCCGTCCATCGTGTCGTGCACCGCGGCGTGCTGCAGTCGTGCTCCCACGGCGTACCCGCAGGCCCCGAGCGCGGCAAGCAACACCGCGAGTGCAGTCATCGCGGACCACTCCCCGCGGGTGTGGTCGGATGGTGGTGCACGACCGCGTCAGTCCTCTTCACCAGGCTGCGGGAACGTTCGACTGCCGAACACCCTAGTGCGCGATCCATGCCACGTCCCGCTGTCGAGCCCCGCGGCGTCCGCCGCGTCGGCCTACTGCCAGTGCCAGGTTCCGAACCTGCCGATTCCTGCCCTCGCTGTCCGTCCACACCGCTCAATCTCGCGTCTCGCGAGTCCGACTCACATCCGGGGCCGGACCCCCAATTTCCCTGAGACGTGTCAGGTTCGCACCCTGGGGCGCCCGCCGGACCGCTGGGTCGCGACGCCCCCGGATCGACCCCGAAACCCCTCCGGGCCTGCGGAAACGTGGTTCGGCACCGCCCCGGTCAAACCTCCGGGAAACCCGCATGCCGACCTCGGTCCGCTCACCGGGCATTACAGCAGAGCACGTAATTGCGGCGGCTCGTGAAACGCCAGACGAATATGTGCGAACCGATACGGTGAACGAAAGTCGACTGTTAGACGAAAGGTGCGGAAAGAACCCAGCAGGTTTCGGAATCGTTGCACCCGGGCGCGACCGAGGCGCGCCGGACGCACCACCCGCATGCGCTTCTGCACTGTCCGCCGGATACACATGCACGACTGTAGAACAACGTTGCTGAGGACTTTGTCAGCAACACTTCCCACCAGGGCGGACCGGAACGGCACTGCCCGGTGGACAAACCGGCGGATTATCGGTACCCGGGTGAAGACCCCCCGCCAGCAGGGAAATCACATTGGTCGAAGATCAACTATTCGGGGCGGAAACGGTGACGAATGCGACACCACGACAACATCACGCCGCGAAACTGTTCGCGCACCGGAACAATTCGGTCACGACCAGTGATCAAATCCGGCGCTTGCTCCGGCCCGAACGGCAATGCTCGCTCATCTTGGTGAGACGATGCACTCGTGGCTGTTGACTCCGACGCCTCCCAGCACGGCCGGTCCGCGAAGCCGGTGCACACCGCCGACTCGGACGAGCGCAATGCGGTCGGCGCCAAGGCCGCCGTGGTGGCGGCACTCCTGGGCGGTGTGCTGCTGACCGCGCTGGCCGCGACCGCCTACACGGCCGTCGGCACCATCCCGGGCCTCCCCGACCTGCCGCCGCTCGTGCACTTCGGGTTGCCGGCCGCGCGAGCCCTGCTCGACGTCGCGGCGCTGGCGACCGTCGGCCTGAGCCTGCTGCCGAAGCTGCTGGGCTTCGACCGCCCCAAGCACACCGAGCCGGTCATGGCGCTTGCCAGGCAGTTCACGGTGGTCACCGCGCTGGTCTGGATGCTAAGCGCCCTGCTGTCACTGGTGCTGCACACCGCGGAGCTCAGCCCGGACCGCCCCCTGACGACCGGGCTGCTGATCGACTACGTGGCGAACGTCCCGGCAGGTCCCGGCCTGCTCGTCAGCGCCGGCGCCGGGCTGCTGTGCGCGGCGCTGGGCCTGGTCGCGGTCCGGTTCGGCGAGAAGGTCCCGGCGGAACTGCGCACCATCATCGCGTTGCTCGGCCTGCTCCCGATGCCGCTGACCGGTCACGCCACGGACTGGCAGTACCACGACTTCAGCATGATCTCGATGGAGCTGCACGTGATCGGCGCGGCGATGTGGACGGGCGGCCTGGCCGCCGTCGCGCTGTTCGTGGCGCCGCGCCGCGGGCTGCTCGCCGAGGCCCTGCCGCGCTTCTCGAAGCTCGCCACCATCGCGATCTTCGTCGTCGGGATCTCCGGGCTGTTCAACGGCCTGATGGAGCTGATCATCACGCCGGCAGTCGGCCTGCCCGGCCTGATCAGCACCGGCTACGGCCAGATCATCCTGGCCAAGGCCGGGTGCCTGGTGGTGCTGGGTGCGGTGGCGTCGCAGATGCGCTTCCGCCTGCTGCCCCGCATCGCGCGCCACCAGCGCACCGCGCTGATCGGCTGGGCCGCTGCCGAGGTCGGCGTGATGGGCATCGCTTACGGCTTGGGGGTCGTGCTCTCCCGCGCCCCGGTCATCGTCTGACCGCGCGACACCACCCGCTGCCAGCTCCGGCGACCGCTCTCGGTGTCGAGCAGGTACGAGATGAGCCACCACACCGCGGCGAACAAGACCACTGCGTACAGCACCGACCAGTAGTCGACCGGCGGCGAAGCGATGTAGGTCTGCTGCATCCACAACGCCAGGTAGGTCACCGCCGTCACGACTGCCGCCCCGGCGAACGGCCGGATCGCCGGCGCCAGCCGGAACGAGAGGTCGATCGCCACGGCCCCGGCGAGCAGGAAGAACGGCACGGCCGAGATCGGGAAGCCCGCCGCCCCGAGCAATGCCCAAGCCACGCAACGGAAAACGAGGTAGCCCGCGGCGATGGTGGTCGCCGTCCATTGGCGCCCGGCCAGCCGCCGGGCGAGCACTAGCGTGCCGAGCCCGGTGACCGTCGCCCACGTCGGGTAAACCCAGTCCGGCACCGGCAGCGTGAACGACTTCACCGCGATCCAGTCCAGCGGCCGCCCGAGGTCGTCGGCGGCGAACTGCAGCAGGGTGTCCTCGGCGTACGGAGTACCGCGCTCCCAGGCCGCCAACCCGAGCACGCCGTACTCCTGGTGCTGGTTGAGGAACAGGAAGTTGTCGAGCACCGTGAACCACAGGAAGCAGGTGACCGGGTAGAAGTAGCGGTCCCCGCCGCCGTAGCGGGCCCACCCGCGGAGCAGGCCGACGCTTATCAGCCCGGTGCCGAGGTAGAGCAACGCGTGCGATGGGCTCCACGCGGTGATGTCCAGCCCGTTGATCCGGTGGTTGATCACGTCCAGCGGCGCGGCGACCAGGAAGATCCCGAGCCCCCACTGCATCCAGCGCAGCGTGGCGCGGTCGACGCCGATCCCGGTGTAGGTGTGAAAGACCACCAGGCCGATCACGATCACGGTGCCGACCGTGTTGATCAGGTGCGGTGGCGCCAAATCGTCGCGCAGCCACCGGAAGTGCCAGCAGATGTCCCAGGTGGCACCAGCGATCTTGAGCACCATCGCGGCCACCCACCAGCGGTAGAGCGCGACCACGAGTTCCCGGGGAGCCTCTCGACCCGGTTCACCACGCGTCCAGTGGCAACGGAGCAGCTCCGCTGTACTCGCCATCGCGTTCACCTCCGCACTTCGCGATGCTCACCCGAAAAACGGTAGTCGGTACCGATCGCGAACGGGGCGCAACGACATTCTCGGCGGCAATTTTTTGACGGTGCGCCTGGTCCGCGCACGACGGGCCGGAGCAGCCGGAATCCCGTTCGCTCCGGAACGAACGGGATTCTGCGACGAACGAAAGCTCGGTCAGCGGGGGATCTTCAACACCTGGCCGACGTAGATCAGTTCCGGGGCGGTGATGCCGTTGACCCGGGCGATCTCCCGCCAATCGACGCCCAATCGCTGCCCGATCGCAGAGAGCGTGTCGCCGGGCTGCACGACGTAGGTCTCCGGCGGTGGCGGCGGAGGCGGCGCGCCGGCCCCGGTTAGCACCTCCAACGGAACCATCGACACGTTCAGGTCGGTGTTGCCGCCGATCCCGGGAACCTGCCCGTCCGAGGCGTGCTGGTGCATCGCCACCCGGTCCGTGAGGTAACCGGGTTCGCCCGGCGGGCGGCCGTAGTGCGCGACCCACAGGAACACCCCTGGGTCGACCCAGGTCTCCGGCGCGAGCTTGCCCTGGAACCAGGACGCCGAGGCGTAGACCACGACCTCGTGCCGGCCCGTGTGCCCGCGTATCGCGTCGACGAACCCCTTGATCCAGGCGCCCAGGTTCGGCGCATCCGTTTCGATGTCCAGGCACGGCGGCAGGTTGCCCGCCGCGCTGGAGTTCAACCGCCCGAGCTGAGCGGCGAAATCGGCCGCGTCCTGCTGGGGCGAATTCGTGTCCGGGCGGGCGAAGTGGTACAGCCCGGTGCCCAGCCCGGCACCGCGCGCACCGGCCAGCTGGGAGTCCAGCGTCGGACTCACGTATCCGACGCCTTCGGTCGCTTTGATGTAGGTGAACGCGTATCCAGCTCCCCGAACCGCTCCCCAGTCGGGTTGCCCCTGATATCGCGATACGTCAATACCGGGAATTCGCTCGGCCATGATCAACCCCCTGACTACGGCCTCCTGCCGGTGCCAAACTATCGAAGTCCAGCATTCGGGCAGTCCCGCCGTTCAGGTCAAGATCGCCGCCCGATTGGTCGATATCCGAGCGAGAGTTGCGGAATCACGGGGCGGGAATTACTCAGATCGGGTTTGTTCTTGGCCTCAATACGACCTTTTCGGTGCAGTGGACCGTCACTCGATCCGCCGGTCGCGGGCGCCCATTGCGTCACGTGGAGCGCGCGGATCGAACGGTTGCGGGCGGCGGGAAAATCGGTGGCGGAGGCAACCACACCGACACCCGGACGTCTTCAGAGCAGCAGAGCAATTACCGACGACCCCGCCGCGAGGACGGGGACGGGAGGTGGTCATCGTGACCCCGCACCGATTTCGGAGTTTCGGCCCGCGGGCGCTCCAGGCGTCCGGAGCACTGCTGATCGCCGGGCTGATGGCGGGCTGCGGCGCGACGAGCGCCCAGCACGGCCAAGCCGTCACGACACCGGCGGAGAACGTCCGACCGGCAAGATCGGCCGCCAGTCCGGCAGAACAGCCGGCGCCCCAACCCGGGACCGACGGCAACACCAACACCGGCAACGCCGACAGCACCGGCAGCCGGGCGACGCCCACGACGGCCCAGGTGCGTCACCAACCGAGCAAGGTGCAGCGCTGCCACACCTCGATGCTCACGGGCTCGCTGCAGAACTCCGAGGCAGGGGCGGGCCAGCGCTACGCGCAGCTGGTGCTGCAGAACACCAGCAAGGAGACCTGCACCCTCTACGGCTACGGCGGGATGCAGCTGGTCGACGGATCCAGCAAGCCGCTGCCGACCACGATGGAGCGGACGCCGAACCCCGGCCCGGGCCTGATCACGCTCGCGCCCGGCCAGTCGGCCAACGCCACGCTGCACTGGACTGCGGTCCCGCACGAGGGCGAGCCGACGGACGGCCCGTGCCAGCCGACTCCGGTCAGCGCGCAGGTCATCCCGCCGGACGAGACCGATGCCCTCGCCGTCACCTGGAACTTCGGCCCGGTGTGCGGCTTCGGCGCCATCAACAACAGCGCGTACCACCAGTGACGCCGGTCAGGCCGGTTTCCCGCGAAAGCGGCCGCCACCCCGGTCGCTCCACTGCTGAGCTGCGACGACACCGGCGCGGCGGAAGATCGAACGGCGAAAAACCCAGGGGGGCTAGCCCGATCAGACGAGGTGTGCTGGGGTGGCGACATGATCGAGCCAACGGATCGAGTGGTCAGCGGACGGCACTGCGAGCTGGCGGTGCGCGAGTGGTCGGGGACCAACCCGGGCTGGATCGCGCTGATCTCGCACGGCTACGGGGAGCACTCCGGCCGGTACCAGTGGGTGGCCGAGCAGCTGGTGGGCGCCCGCGCGCTGGTCTACGCCCCAGACCACGTGGGGCACGGCCGCTCGCCCGGTGATCGGGTCTACTTCGAGGACGCCGAGACGGTCGTGGCCGATCTGGAAACCCTGCGCCGGGAGGTCGCCGCCGAGCACCCGGAACTGCCCGTCGTCCTCATCGGACACTCGATGGGCGGGATGCTCGCCGCCCGCTACGCCCAGGAACACCAGGAGCACCTAGCAGCGGTCGTGCTGTCCGCGCCGGTGCTGGGCACCTGGCACGTGCTGGACCTGCTGGAGCACGACGTGATCCCGGACACCCCGATCGACCCGGCGACGTTGTCCCGCGACCCCGAGGTCGGTGCGGCCTACGTCGCCGACCCGCTGGTCTGGCACGGCCCGATCAAGCGCGCCACGCTGCAGGCCGTCGACGACTGCCTACTGGCCATCAATGACGGGCCGATGCTGGACAAGCCGACCTTGTGGGTACACGGCGAGGACGACGAGCTGGTGCCGGAGGCCGACACCCGCACCGGCATCGACCGCATCCGCGGCAGCGAGTTCCACGAGCACATCTACCCGGGCGGCCGCCACGAGCTGCTCAACGAGACCAACAAGGCCGAGGTGATGAACGACATCCTCACCTTCATCGGCCGCGAGCTGAACTCGTAGGACCCCGCTTCCCGGCTCGTTTTGCGTGGCGGTTGGGATAGCTTCTGCCGAAAACCGAAGATTGTTAATAGCAGGCGGAAATAATCACGATCACTACCTGTTCGGGTGAGGCGTGTCGCTTGCGCGGTTGCAGCTCAGGTCCAGCGCATGCAGCTTGAGGAGGCCGACGGGGGTCGGCCTCCAGGTGGGGCGGAGCGAGCGAGGTGGCCATGAACGTCGAGCGCGCACAGGACCTGATCGGCACTCCGGTGTTCGACAGCGAAGGCGACCGGGTCGGCCGGGTCGGCAACGTCTACGTCGACGACGTCACGCACCAACCGGAGTGGGTCACCGTCCGGATCGGCATCTTCGGCGTCAAGGAGACCTTCGTGCCGCTCAACGGCGCGACCACCGAGGAGAACCGCCTGGAGCTGGGCGTCTCCAAGGACCGGGTGAAGAACGCCCCGCGCGTCGAGGCCGAGCACGGCCACCTCTCCGACCAGGAGGGCCGCGACCTCTACCACTACTACTACGGCCTCGGCCAGGGCGAGCCCACCGGGCCTGACGAGGGCGAAGCCTGAGCACCGCGCCGGTTCGCGCGACTTCACCTGATCATCCGTTCGACGCTCCGGGCCCGTGCGGGAGAATGCGTCTCGCGATGGCTGAGAACACCGAGCTCGAACTGCTGATCACCGTCGTCGTCGCGGCCGACGACGAGCCGTCTGCACGCGCCGCGTGCCGCGCCCTGGTGCAGCGAATCGGCGGCCGGATCGTGGCCTCCGGGGACTGCTCCGACGAGGAGCCCGGCTGCTGGTCGGTGACGATCAGCAGGGGCAGCGCGGAAACCGGGCAGCACGTGGCCGGACTGTCCCGCGCGGTGCGCAACTTCCTCCGCGAACTCGGCCCCGACTACGCCCGGCACCGGGTGTCCTGCGAACCGCCGACGGCCTGGACCGTGGTGGACCACCCGGAACTGGTGGGCGACCTGGTCGGCGGCGGGGAGCGAATGCTGGTCGAGGCGTGGTCCGGCGGGTCGATCTTGTTCGGCAGGTCCGATCTCGCAGATCCGGACGAGCCGCCCGCGCAGGTCCCGCAAGGCATCGGCGACGTGGACGAGCACGGGAACCTGAGGCCGCGGCTGCGGCTGCTGGTGGAAGTTGTCACCGAGCGGCGAGCGGGCGCGGAATGGCCCGCCCGGGCGGTGGCCAGCCGCCTGTCCCGGACGGCCACGATCACCGAGTACGCGGTCGATCCGCCGCTGGTGCGGGTCGCGTTGGACCTCGGGCCGACGCTCGGCGACCTGCCGGAGATCGTGCTCGGCGCCATGTCGACGCTCGGCGGCACCGGCTGGTCCCGGCTGCGCGTCGACGAGCACCGCGCCACCGCCCGGTGGGCGGCCTCCCCGACACCGCCGTCGGGGGTGGCGTCGATCGAGATCTCGGCGATCGATCCGGAAACGGACGAATAGAAATCCACAGTGGACGCCGCTGACTACGGCTGACGCCGTCGACCGCAATTTCGATGGACATCGGACCTCTGATTTTCATCGAAATTGCGCCCCGGGGGCTGGCGCACCGGACGATGCCCTCTCCACCCGGGCGCAGCCGGTCGGGTGATCAATTCCGCCGATCGTCACGCACCGCGATCACCTCGTGATCATCTGCACCCACCTGCTTGCGCCGTCGGCGACGCCGGACGCTAACTTGTGGACCGAGACAGCGTTGCGCACCACGGAGGTCCTGAGTCCAGATGGCGGGCGTCGAAGAAGTTCGCGCGGGCATTGCCTTGGCAAACCAGAAGATGCAGGAGGCCATCGCCGCCCTGCAACAGGGCAACCTCGCACTGGAAGAGGCGCAAGCCGCACTGGTGTCCGCGACCCAGGGCAGCACCCAGGAGGAGATGCAGCACGCGCACGGCATGCTCGCCGAGGTGATGCAGACGATCAACGGCGTGCAGGGCACGCTCAGCGCCACGATCAACTCCACCGAGGGCTACGCGGGCCGCTTGTAGGCTCCCGGCCGTTCTTCGGGGCGGCGATTTCACGCGAAATCGCCGCCCCCCACCACCACGCGTGCCTAGTGGCGATTTCGCGTGAAATCGCCCTACTGCCCCACGACAGAAGATCGACCCGACTCGAAGACAGGCTCGGTGGCCCCGTGTCGACTCTCGACGAACTGATCCAGACCCTCCGCACCGCGGAGGAACGCCTGGAGGACGCGGGTGCCCACCTCGCCACCTGCCGCACCGCGCTGGCCCAGGCGCAGCAGGCGCTGGCGAAACTCGACCCGGAGCACCCCGCATCCGCGATCCCTCCGGGCCTTCCCCGCGCAGATGACCAGATCGAGGGAACGCAGGCGGCAATCCAGCGCATCCTCGATACGGTCCGCGACTTCGCCACCCGTCTGTAGTACACGGCGGCTTTTCCGTATTCGGCGCTCAACTGCGCCGTATTCGGCCTAGTGCATGGGCACCCCAGGGGCCTGCCCGGTTCCTCGTCGAGTGGTATTTTGATCACAGTCTGTAACACGGGTTCCGAGGTGGGGTGTGGGTAAACGCAACGAGCGGCGGAGTCGGATCGAAGCAGCCTTCGAACGCCTGCGCACCAGCATCGCCTCGGCGCTCGGCGCTGCCGAGCAGGAACACGACCGCGTCCTCGGAGAATGCGCGCAGCAGGAGTTCGCGCTGCGCATCGCGCAGGTCGGGGTGGCCGCTGCGGAACGCCAACCGGCGGAGATCGCCGATCCCGCAAACCCGGTGTTCCAGGCCGCGATGCGGGAAGCGCAGCGGATGCGGGCGGAGATCTACGTGGAGTGGACCGAGCGGGGGCCGGAGCAGCTCGGCAGGCTCGCGGCGGAGGCCGCTCCCGGGTCCGCCGGGCTCCCGTGGCCCGAGTGGCTCGGCGAGATCGGCACCCGGGACGCGGCCGCGCCGCCGCCCGAACTGTGGCGGATCGGCACCGCGACCGTGCCGGATTCGCCCGCCCCGCAACCGTTCCCGGCCGCCGTCCCACTGCTGGACGAGTCGCACCTGCGGATCATCACCGACGACAACCCCGACTCCGCCGAAGCGCTGGTGCAGAACCTGCTGCTGCGGCTGCTCAGCCACTTCCAGCCCGGCCTGGTGCGCATCCACGTCTGGGACGTCGCGCAGCTGACCGGGACCTTGCCGGGGCTGTACCCGCTGGCCCGCGCGGGCCTGCTCACCGCGCACGATCCGACCCGGCTGGAGGAGATGCTCGAAGCGCTCTCCGACCACATCCGGCGGATCCACACCGATTCGCTGGTCGGCGGCCACACCTCGCTGCGCTCGCTGGCCGCGGATACCGGGCACCGCTCGGAGCCGTGGCGCATCGCGGTGCTCTTCGGCAACGGCGAGCCGCTGCGCGAGGAGCAGCAGCAACAGTTGCAGCGGATCGCCCGCAACGGCCTGGCCTGTGGCATCCAGCTGATCGTCGTGGACCTCCCGCTGACCGTGAACAGCGCGATCGAGTCCATCACGCTGCTCCGCAGCAACCGGGCTCGCACCAGCATGACCGGCCCGGAAGCCGTTGTGCAGCTGGACGAGTCCCCGTCGCGCAACGAGGCCACCAAGGCGTGCTCGGCGATCGCGGAGGCGTTCCTCGCCCGGCGGGCCCGGGTGCGGACCTTCGACGACCTGGTGCCCGAGCAGCTCTGGACGCAGCGTTCGACGGCCGGGCTGCACGCGCCGGTCGGCTTCGACGAGGGCGAACCGGTGTGGATCACCCTCGGCGACGGCAGCCCGCACACCCTGATCGGTGGCCCCAGCGGTTCAGGCAAGACGAACTTCCTCTACGGCATGCTCGGCGGGCTCACCGCCCGCTATTCGCCGGACGAGCTGGAGCTGTACCTGCTGGACTTCAAGGAGGGCGTGTCGTTCGCCCAGTTCACCCCCGGCCGCCGGGATCCAAGCTGGCTGCCGCACGCCAAGCTGGTCGGGGTGAACGTCAACACCGACCGCGAATTCGGGCTGGCGCTGCTGCGCTTCCTGGCCGACGAGATGCGACGGCGCGCGGAGTCCGCCAAGCAACACGAGGTCACCAAGCTGGAGGAGCTGCGCGCCGAGGACCCGACCGGCCGGTGGCCGCGGATCGTCGCCGTGATCGACGAGTTCCAGTACCTCTTCGCCGAGCGCGACCCGGTGACCGCGCAGGCCGCCGCACTGCTGGAGGACGTCGCGCGGCGCGGCCGATCGCAGGGCATCCACCTGGTGCTGGCCAGCCAGGACGTGTCGGGGATCGAGGCGTTCTGGGGCAAGCCGGCGATCTTCGAGCAGTTCATCCTGCGGATCGCGCTGCCCAAGGCCCGGCGGGTGCTGGCCGACCAGAACAACGCGGCGATGGAGCTGCCCCGGTGGCACGCGATCGTCAACCACGAGTCGGGCGTCAAGCACGGCAACAAGATCGCGCGCATCCCAGACGCGACCGCGAAGAACACCTTCGACGCGCTGCAGCAGGCACTCTGCAAGAAGCTCGACGACGACGCCCGGCAGCCGAGGTTGTTCGACGGCTCGAACCTGCCGGAACTGTCCACACTGGATGATTACACGAAGCTGCGCGCACCGGTGGCGGTGCCGAAGGTGCTGCTCGGGCAGATCATCGACGTCGACGGCACGGCCGCCGCGGTGCGGCTCGCGCGATCGCCGGGGCGCAACGTCGCGGTGATCGGCTCGGTGCTCGCGGACGCGATCAGCGTTCTCGGCACGGCGACGCTTTCCCTTGCCCGGCAATATGATCCGGGCAACATCAAGTTCACCATCGCCGCCCTGCTGGACGACGTTGAAGACGATGCCCGCGGCGTCGCCGAAGCTCTTGGCAACGACGACCACGACGTGAAACTGGTCGGTTTGGACGGCATCGAGTCCGTACTGGCCGCCGCGGCTGAGAAGATCGACCACCGCGCCGGCACCGCCGTGCCGCACTGCCTAGTGCTCTACGCCGCCGACGCGGCGCACACCACGCTGGAGCGCAAGGACCCGACCACCAGGGTCAGCGGGCTGGACCACCTGCGGAAGATCCTCAAGCAGGGCCCGGAACTGCGGGTGCACGTGATCGGCTGGTGGCGCAGCGCGCAGCGGGTGAAGAACACCCTCGGCATGGGGCCGGTCGACGACATCGGCGCGTGGGTCGCCTTCGACGTGCACGGCCAGGAGCTGGCCGCGTTCGCGGCCGGGCAGATGGTCAACTGGTCGCCGCGGGCGCGGCGCGGCCTGTTCTTCGACCGCGCGGTGCACTCCCGGCCCGAGGTGATCCTGCCCTTCGACCTCGGCGACCAGGCCAAACCAGTTCCCGCAGTGCCCGCGCAGCGGGCGGCGGACGAGCCGTGCGAGATCCGGGAGGAAGCCGGTGACTGAGCAGGTTCCGGCCGCGGAGCGGTACAAGGAGATCACCGCCCTGGCCACCACCTCCGCGCAGCAGCTGCGCCGGCACGAGCGGGAGCGTGCCGGCGAGCTCGGCGAGGCGGTCGCCGCGGGGCGGCAGCGCCGGGAGGCGGCTGACGAGCAGCGCGAGCAGGTCGTCGAAGACGTGCGCAAGCGGTGGAACGCCGCGATGGAGGCGCTGTGGGACGAGCGGTGGATGCAGGTCAAGGGCATGCCTGACCCCGACGCTGCGGCGCGGGCGTCCACTCCGGACGATTCCCGCCGCGAAGTCCAGGCGGCCTACATGGCGCTTTACAGCGCCCTCGAAAAGCCCCGCTTCGCCGCGAGCCTCCGCCCCCGCCGCAAGAAGGACTCCTGACCCACTGCACCAGGTCACGCCTGAAGGTTTCGCCTGGCCAGGGCCCTGAATGGTTGTGGGTGCGGTAGGCGAGGACAGCCCCGATGCCGCGTATTGGTCATAGTCGAGTCGGGATCCCGGAGTCCGGGCGGCGACCGAGGGGCCGCTGCCCGCACCGCCACGAAAAATGGGGCTGGAAACAACCTGCGGAAACGATCGGTCAGGTGAGGCGAACAGTCCGTTCACCTCACCAGCTGCGGCAACTCAAGGCAGGCGTGGAGCGGATGGAGCGAACGGACCGTTCACTTCACCTACCGCAACAACCAGTCCGTTCACCCCACACCCAACACCCCACACCAAAGCTCAATGATTGAAGCGAACGGACCGTTCACTTCACCTACCGCAACAAGCGGTCCGTTCACCTCACACCCAGCCAGCGAGGACGCACCACTGCGCAAACGCACCTGGAAACAGCCGCTACAAGCGCTGCGCCGTTGGCTCCGGGCGTTGAAGTTCGTGATCAGTGTGCCCGCCGCCGGGGCCGCAGGTCGATGTGCGGGTAGGTGAGCCCGCGCGGCTCGATGGCGGCGACCAGGGCCTGGTGGCGGTCAGCGGGCGAGGGCGAGGGCGAAGGCGTGGGCGAGGGCGATCGCGTCGATTTCGATCTGCCATTCCGGCTGGGCCAGCAAGGACACTTCGAGCAGCGTGTCGGCGGGGTACGGCTCGGTGAGGAATTCGCCGCGCAGTTCGATGACCTTCGGCAGGTTCGCGGCCATGTCGCGAACCAGAATGGTCACCTTGACGACGTCCGCGAGGGCGGCCCCGGCCGCGGCGAGCACCCGCTCGATGCGGCGAAGGCCTGCCTGCCCTGGGCCGCGAAGTCGTCGCTGACGGTGCGCCCGTGCTCGTCGATGCCCGCCGGCCGGCCAAGGCCCGTGAGCGGTTTCGGTTGCCATAGCACCCAACACGCTCAGGGGCGCTGATCTGCGGAAATGTTCCTGGGGTGTGGTATCGGGCGCCGGGGAGCAGCTAGGGAGGATCGGGGTATGCAGGAACTTCTCACCGCCGAAGAGGTCGCCGGAGCCACCGATGGGCTGCTGGTGCGTTGGGGCGCGCAGGCGCTGACGCCGGAGTACCCGCACGAGGCCGGGGCCGCCTGGCTGCATGGCAGTGCTGTCGCCGTCTACGCGCCGAAGCTGTGCCGGTACGACCGCCTGCTGTTCAGCGGCCCGGTCGACGACGCGGCGGAACTGCTCGCGCGGGTCATTCCGATGCTGCGCAGCGACCGGTTCCGGCCGCTGGCGACCGCCGGGCTCGCCGAAGACGTCGCGGCCCGCATCGGGCTGCAGGTGCGCGCGAGCTTCGGCTGGATGCACCTCGCCGCCGAGCCGCCGACCGCCCCGACCCCGGACGTCGAGTGGCTGACCGCCGCAGACGAGGACGCGATAGCCAGCCTGCTCCGCAAGGCGAACCCGGGGTCGTACCTGTTCCCGGACGACCCCGGCGCTCGCCGCTGGGCCGGGATCCGCGCCGCCGACGGCGCGTTGCTCGCCGTCGGCGGCGACTCCTGGCCTGCTCCGGGGCTCCGGCTGATCTCCGGCGTCGCAACCCACCCCGACCACCGCGGCGGCGGGCTGTCCACGATGCTCTGCACATTCCTGACCAGGGAACTCGCCCCCGAAGGCGCGGTGGCGCTGATGGCCGACGCGGACAACGAGCCCGCGCGCAGGGTTTACCGCGGGCTCGGCTACCGCTATCGCTCGGTCACCGCGCTGGCCGGATGAGCTTGCCGGGGTTGAGGATTCCCGTCGGGTCGACGGCCTTCTTCGCCGCCGCGAGCACCTTGCCTCCGATGTCGCCGATCTCCGCACCGAGCCACGGCAAGTGGTCGGCACCGACCGCGTGGTGGTGGGTGATCGTGCCGCGTCCGGCGATGGCGTCCGAGGCTGCCTCCTTGGCCCGCTGCCACTGGCCGATCGGGTCGGCGTTCCGGGGCGCCAGCACCGTGAAGTACAGCGAGGCACCGGTCTCGTAGGCGTGCGAGATGTGGCACATCACAATCGGCGACTTGCCGCCGACCTTCAGGCTCCGCACCAGCGCCGTTCGCACGGCGGAGCGCAGTTCGCTCAGCCCGGTCCAGTGCGTCGCGGTCTCCAGCGTCTCCACGCAGACGCCGCGATCCAGCAGCGCGTCGCGCTGCCGCGGCCCCGAGAACCGGTGGGATCGCCACGCCTCGCCGACCGGCCGACCGAGCCGCACCGAACGGATTCCCCGCAATGCGTTCAAAGTCGCCGATCGGCGCAGCTTGAGCTCGGCGCGCGACGCCGCATCCCAGCCGAGCACCAGCAGGCAAGGCTGCCGGATTCCCTTGCCGCGCAAGTAAGTCTTCAAAGCTCCGGCCTTGAGCGCACCAGAGAGTTCGAGCTGCACCTCGGTTTCGTCCACATCGGACAACCTGGTGACGTCCGCCAGCACGCGCCCCTGCGCGAGCGCTCGCACCGCATCGACCCCGGACTGCCAGCCGTCCACCACCAGGGCCTCGTACCGGCTACGGACCGGCGCGGGCCGGACGCGCACCGCCACCTCGGTGATCACGCCGAGCGTCCCCTCGCTTCCGACCGCGAGCTGCCGCAGGTCGGGACCGGCCGCCGAGGCGGGCGCGACTCCGAGCCGCCACTCGCCGACCGGAGTCGCGAGCCGCACGCTCTCAACCATGTCTTCGAAGCGCCCGTAACCGGCAGCGGCCTGCCCCGCCGACCGGGTCGCCGCGAAGCCGCCGATGGTGGCGCGCTCGAAGGACTGCGGGAAGTGGCCGAGCGTGAAACCGTGCGCGGCCAGCAGGGATTCGGCTTCCGCCGCGCGCATCCCGGCCTGCAGCACGGCGATCCGCGAGCCGGGGTCGAGGGAGACCAGCCGATCGAGCTGGGCCAGGTCCAGCGCGACGACCGCGACCTTGTCGCCGCGCAGCGCGTCGACTCCGCCGACCACCGAGGTACCGCCGCCGAACGGGACGACGGCGATGTCGTGCCGGACGCAGATCTCCAGGATTCCTTGCACCAGCTCAGGATCCGTGGGCAGCAGCACCGCGTCGGGCACCGCGAACTCGGTGCCGCCGCGGCGGCGCATCAGGTCGGAGTACGAAAGGCCACCGGCCCGGCCGAGGCGCGATGCGGGTTCGGTCAGCACCTGCTGCTCGCCGATCAGCGCGGCGAGCTCGGCGCGCGCCGCTTCCGGCAGGGCGCTCCCGGCGACCTCCAGCAGCGAAGCAGGGACCGCGGGCGTCGTCATCTCGGCCAGCCCGGTTCGCTGCCGCAACCAGCGCAACGAGCGTGGCGACAGTGGTGCGGCCGACGCACCCGATGAGGTCCAGCTGCCGCGGAGGGTGTGTTCGATCAGGCCGTTCACCAGTACAGTGTTACATATGACGCCACAATGTCACAGCGCTGGAGCGGGGCCGGCCCCGGCAGCGGACCGACCGACCCGCCCGGCGGCGAACCGGGTCGGCGACGCCGAACTGCTCCGGGCCGCCCGGGAATGCGTGCTCGCCAACGGCGTCCGGCGCACCACCCTGACCGGGATCGCGCGCCGCGCCGGGGTCAGCCGGATGACGCTGTACCGGCGCTTCCCCGACGTGAACAGCCTCGTCACCGCGCTGATGGCGGTGGAGTTCGGCGAAATCATGCAGCTGGCCAGCACCGGGGACGCGACCGGAAGCGGCCGGCAGCACCTGGTCGCCGCGACGGTCCACGGAGTTCGCCTGCTGCAATCGGCGCCGCTGCTGCAGCGGGTCCTGGAGACCGATGCCGAGCTCCTGCTGCCCTACCTGGTCGAACGGCTCGGCAGCACGCAGCTCGCCGCCGAGGGATTCATCCGCGAATACCTCGCGCGCGGCCACGAGGACGGGTCGATCCGACGTGCCGACCCGGCCGTGCAGGCCCGTGCGCTGCTGTTGCTGGTGCAGTCGTTCGTGCTCTCCGCCGGCCCTGCCACCAGCGGCATCGACCCGACTGCCCTGACCGACGAGCTCACGCACCTCCTCGACGGTGCCCTGGGCCCGCAGCCCGCCGATCCCTGACCGACCGGTTTTCGACAGTCTCAATTGAAACTGTCGAAAACCGTTGACCGTGCGCAGTTTCAATTGAAACCGCGCACCCCGGTACCCCGCCGATCCGCACGGAGGTCCGATGATCACCACCCCGCTGCCCGCCGGTTCGCTGCGCGCCACCTCGCTGAACGCCGCGCGCCGCACCGCCGATCTGTCCGCAGTGGCCGAAGACCAGGTGGACCTGCTGGTGGTCGGCGGCGGCGTCACCGGCGCCGGGGCCGCCCTGGACGCGGCCGCCCGCGGGCTCTCCGTCGCGCTGGTGGAAGCCGAGGACCTCGCCTGGGGAACGTCCCGCTGGTCCAGCAAGCTCGTGCAAGGCGGCCTCCGCTACCTCGCCCACGGCGACGTCGCCTTGGCCCGCGAAAGCGCCGTCGAACGCAACGTGCTGATGACGCGCACCGCTCCGCACCTGGTGCGCACGCTGCCGCAGCTCATCCCGCTGCACGGCAGCGTGTCGCGCCGCTCCGAGCTGGTGCTCGCCGCCGGGCTCCACGCGGGCGACGCGCTGCGCCGCACGGCTCGCACCCCGTCGAGCGTGCTCCCGCCTCCCCGGCGGATTCCCGCCGCGGAGGCGCTCGCCCTCGTGCCGGGTGTGCGCGCCGCCGACCTGCGCGGTGGCCTGCTCGGCTTCGACGGTCAGCTCGTCGACGACGCGCGCCTGGTCGTCGCGCTGGCGCGCACTGCGGCCGGTTTCGGCGCGCGCATCCTCACCCACGTTCGCGCGCGCCGGATCGACGGCGGCGGGGCCGACGTGGTGGACCAGAACACCGGCGAGTCGCTGCGGATCAGGGCCCGCTCGGTGGTCAACGCGGCCGGGGTGTGGGCTGGGGAGCTCTCGCCGGACGTCCAGCTGCGGGCGTCGCGCGGGTCGCACCTGCTGGTCGATGCGGATGCCGCCGGGATCGCCGGGACTTCGCTGGTCGTCCCGATGCCGGGCGAGTCAGGCCGGTTCGTCCTGCTGCTGCCGCAGCCCGACGGCCGCGCCCTGCTCGGGCTGACCGACAAGCCGGTACCAGGGCCGATCCCGTCCGTGCCCGAGGCGCCAGAGTCCGATGTGGACTTCCTGCTTGCGGCGGTGCGCGATGCGCTGGAGCAGCCGTTGGAGCGCAAGCACGTGCTCGGTTCGTTCGCGGGGCTTCGTCCGTTGCTGGAGCAGCGGGGCCGCAAGGAGTCAGCCGACCTGTCGCGCAAGCATGCGGTGCTGACCTCGCCGGAGGGCGTGGTGACCGTGGTGGGCGGGAAGCTCACCACCTACCGGAAGATGGGCGCCGACGCCGTCGACGCGGCGGTCCACGCCGGCGGGCTGTCCGCCGGGCCGTCGCGCACCGCGGCTGTGGCGCTGGTCGGTGCCGCGCCACGCCGCCACCTGACGAACGTCGAAGCGGCCGCACCGCTGGTCGCGAAGTACGGCACCGAGGCGGCGCGCGTCGCGGCGCTGGCCGAGTTCGACCCGGACCTCGCGGAACCGGTCTCGCCGGGCTTGCGGCTCACGGCCGCCGAGGTGCTATGGGCGGTCCGCCACGAAGGAGCACTCGACGCGGCGGATGTCCTCGACCGGCGCAGCCGGATCGGCCTGAACCCCGTGGAACGCGCATCGGCCCTCCCCGTGGTCGAAGAACTCGTCGAACGCGCGCTGCCCGGAGCTTCCGACTGAGCGAACGCAGGCCGTGAGCCTTTTGGTCTATAGAGGCTGTTTGGGCAGTGGCCGTCCGGGAGGTGGCAGGGCGGGCTTCTGTCTTTGAAGCGGGCCGCTTGGCCCATGCAGGCAGCTTGCACCGCCGCGGGTTCTCAGATGTTGAGCCCGGGCTCCGGTGTTTCAGCTGCCGGACCGCCGCGCGTCGCCCCGGTAAACGCAAATATCCCACGGATTCGGCCGTGACCAGGCACAATCGACTTTCGGGACCAACCGAGGGAGACGGGATGCCTGATCGCGAATTGGAGATCGACCGGATCTCCAAGCGCTACGGGAACGTCACCGCGCTGCGGGAGATGACCTTCACCGTGCGCGCGGGTGAGATGTTCGGATTCGTCGGCAGCAACGGCGCCGGCAAGACCACAACCATGCGCATCGCGCTCGGCGTGCTGTCCGCCGATTCCGGCGAGGTGCGCTGGAACGGCGCGCCGCTGGACCTGCAAGCCCGCCGCCGGATCGGCTACATGCCGGAAGAACGCGGCCTCTATCCCAAGATGAAGGTCGCCGATCAGCTCGCCTACCTCGCCGAACTGCACGGGATGTCCGCGAAGGACGCTGCGGTGGCGGCCGAGCAGTGGACCGAGCGGCTCGGGTTGGGCGCCCGCCGCGACGAAGAGGTGCAGAAGCTCAGCCTGGGCAACCAGCAGCGGGTGCAGCTGGCCGCCGCGCTTGTGCACGACCCCGAGGTGCTGATCCTCGACGAGCCGTTCTCCGGCCTCGACCCGGTCGCCGTGGACGTGATGAGCGCCGTGCTGCGGGAGAAGTGCGATTCCGGGGTGCCGGTGGTGTTCTCCAGCCACCAGCTCGACCTGGTGCAGCGACTGTGCGACCGGATCGGGATCGTCCGCAGTGGACAGATGGTGGCCTGCGGCAGCGTCGCCGAGCTGCGCGACCAGGGGCCGACCACGCTGGTCGTCGACGCCCCCGACGCCCAGCCCGGCTGGGCCGACGGCGTGCCCGGCGCCGAGGTCGTCGAGGTCGCGGGCACCCGGACCACGCTGCGGCTCGCCGACGACGCTGACGACCAGGCGGTGCTCAAGGCGGCGCTGGCCACCGGACCGGTCCGCGAGTTCACCAGGAACCGGCCCACCCTCACCGAACTGTTCCGCAACGTCGTAACCGAGGAGCCCGCCGCATGAGTGACCCATCAAAGATCACCGACACGAGGATGGTGCACCAGTGAGCCCCGTTTGGTTGGTCGCCCGCCGGGAGATCCGCACCCGGGTGCGGACCCGCGGATTCATCATCGGCACCCTCTCCATCATCGTGATCATGGGCGCCTACGCGGGCCTGATGACGTTCATCGGGAACCAGGCCAGCACCACGAAGATCGGCGTCACCGCAGAGGCCACGGCCATCGGCGAGCCGCTGAAAGCGGCGGGCCCGAACTTCGGCAAGTCCTTCGAGATCAGCACGGTTCCGGCCCCGGTCGGCGAGCAGCAGGTGCGCGACGGCGACCTGGAAGCTCTGATCACGGGCACGCCCGAGGAACCGCGACTGGTCGTCAAGCGCACCCCGGACGACGCGATCCAGGCCGCGCTGAACGCGATCGTGCAGCAGCGGACGCTCGACGCCGAGCTCGCACGCTTCGGGCTAGACCCGGCTGCGGTCCGCGCCACGGCCGAGAGCGCCCACGTCGCCGTGACCAGTCTGGAGACCGAGGACCCGCACCGCGTCGAGCGGCTGGTCCTGGCCATCGCGGCCGGGGTCGTGCTCTACATGTTCATGATCATCGCTGGTCAGATGGTCGCTCAGGGCGTCGTGGAGGAGAAGGCCAGCCGGGTCGTCGAGCTGCTGCTGTCCACGATCAAGCCCACCCAGCTGCTCGCCGGGAAGGTCGTCGGCATCGGCCTGACGAACCTGCTGCAACTGCTGATCATCGCCGGTGCCGGGCTGCTGGCGGCCGGGGTCGGCGGCATGTTGACGCTGCCGTCCGCGGCGCTGGCGAGCACGCTCGCCTGGGCGCTGGTCTGGTTCGTGCTCGGGTTCTTCACCTATGCGACGGTCCTCGCCGCGGCCTCCTCGCTGGTGTCCCGCCACGAGGAACTGCAGAACGTGATCAGCCCGGTGATCATGGTGCTGGTCGTGCCGTTCGTCATCGGCGTCTCGATACTGCCGAGCTCGCCGGACAGCACGTTCGCGGCGGTGCTCTCCCTGGTCCCGGGCTTCTCGCCGACGCTGATGCCGATGCGCATCGCGCTCGGCGTCGCCGCCCCGTGGGAGATCGCGGTGGCCACCGTCCTGAGCATCGCGGCCATCGCCGTCCTGCTCCGCCTCGGCGGCCGGATCTACTCCAACGCGGTGCTGCGCACCGGCTCCCGAGTGAAGATCCGCGACGCCCTCCGCGCGTCCTGAACCGCAATTTCGAACCGCTGACTTCCATTGAGATCGCACTGGGACCGGCAGGGCGAGCCGTTGTTCAGACACGGATCGGCCCCGGGGACCGGCCGAGAGGCCGGTGTCCGGGGCCGCAGGTGGGTCGGTCGCGTCGGCTACCGACTGGATTCAGGTTTCGATTCAGCGCTGGTTGATCGGCTGGTAGGCGCGTTCCGGCGAACCGGTGTACACCTGCCGCGGACGGCTGATCTTGCGGGCCGGGTCCTCCAGCATCTCGCGCCAGTGCGCGATCCAGCCGGGCAGCCGGCCGAGCGCGAACAGCACGGTGAAGTACTTCGTCGGGAAGCCCATCGCCTTGTAGATCAGGCCGGTGTAGAAGTCGACGTTCGGGTAGAGCTTGCGCTCGATGAAGTAGTCGTCGGCGAGCGCCTTCTCCTCGAGCTTCAGGGCGATGTCCAGCAGCGGGTCGTTGGCCCCGAGTTTGCCGAGCACCTCGTCGGCAGTCTTCTTGATGATCGCCGCGCGCGGGTCGTAGTTCTTGTAGACCCGGTGCCCGAAGCCCATCAGCCGGACGCCGGGCTCCTTGTTCTTCACCCGGTTGACGAACGAGTCGACGTCGCCACCGTTGGCCTGGATGCCCTCCAGCATCTCCAGTACCGCGCTGTTCGCGCCGCCGTGCAGCGGGCCGAACAGGGCGTTGATGCCGGCCGAGATGCTGGCGAACAGGTTCGTCTCGGCGGAGCCGACCATCCGGACCGTCGACGTGGAGCAGTTCTGCTCGTGGTCGGCGTGCAGGATGAACAGCAGGTCGAGGGCGCGGGCCAGCACCGGGTCGACCTCGTAGGGCTCGGCGGGGAAGCCGAAGGTCATCCGGAGGAAGTTCTCCACCAGGCCCAGCGAGTTGTCCGGGTAAAGGAACGGCTGGCCGACCGACTTCTTGTAGGCGTAGGCCGCGATGGTGGGCAGCTTGGCCAGCAGGCGGACGGTGGACAGCTCCACCTGGTCCTTGTCGAACGGGTTGAGGCTGTCCTGGTAGAAGGTGGACAGCGCGGACACCGCGGAGGACAGCACCGGCATCGGGTGCGCGTCCCGCGGGAAGCCGTCGAAGAACTGTTTGAGGTCTTCGTGCAGCAGGGTGTGTCGCCGGATCCGCTCGGCGAAGTCGTCGTACTGCTGCTGGGTCGGCAACTCACCGTAGATCAGCAGGTAGCTGACCTCGATAAAGTTCGACTTGGCCGCGAGCTCCTCGATCGGGTAGCCGCGGTAGCGCAGGATGCCAGCGTCACCGTCGATGTAGGTGATGTCGGAGAGGCAGGCCGCCGTATTGACGAAGCCCGGATCCAACGTCACCAAACCGGTCTGAGCCAGCAACTTGCCGAGGTCAACCCCGGGGGCGCCCTCGGTGGGCTGCTTCACCTGCATTTCGTGCTCGCCGGCGTCATAGCGCAGCGCGACGGTACGTTTGGCGGTCACGTCGTCGGGCATTCGGGAACCTCTCGCGCTCGTCGGGGTGCGCTATCAAGACGACCAGCGCTGCCCGGCCAAGCGGCAGGGCTGCGTCGTCGCCTGCGCGCCGGTCGGGGTGTCCGAACCGCCGCAGCACCACCCCGTTGGGGTCCTGTCATTAGTCACGCTAGACCGCAGTGGGGCCCCTGCGCAGCTATCGCGTTTCGGCTTTTTGGCAGGTGGGACCACGATCACATCACATCGGGCCGATCGCAGCGGATGAATTTCGGCGCTCCGGAGCCGAGCGGTCCGTTCATTATGACCAACAAGCCCATCCGATCGGGCTACCCATCTTTGGGCCATTCGGTCTTGCGCGGTTTACCTCACAAGGTGGCTTGGCGCACTTCGTAGCCGGTTTCGGTCCCTCATGACAGCTCGGCGGCCCACGGCGGTTCGGCACCCGGCCGGGACACGGTGACCGCAGCCGCGGCCGCGGCGAACCGCAGCGCCCGTTCCCACTGCGCCCCATCAAGCGCCCGTACGGCGTCCGCCGACAGCGCGTCGTTGCGGTGCAGCCAGGCCAGCAGGGCGGCCTGCACGGTGTCGCCCGCGCCGATGGTGTCGACCACCTCGGCGCGCACGCTCGGCACCGTCACCTCACCGTCGCTGGTCACCGCCGTCAGCCCGTCGGCTCCCCTGGTCAGCACCACGGCGGCCGGGCCTTGCTGCTGCCACTCGCGGGCCGCCGCGAGCACGTCCTGGTCGCCCGCCAGCCATTCGGCGTCGTCGTCCGCGACCTTCAGCAGCCCCACCGACGGCAGCCAGGAGGCGAACCGCGCGCGGTAGGCGTCGGGGTCGGCGATCAGGTCGGCACGGATGTTCGGGTCCAGCGCGATGAACCGGCCCCGCTCGGCCTCCCGGAACAGCACCTCCTCGTACACCGAGGCGCCGGGTTCGAGCACCATCCCGAGGGTGCCCAGGCAGACCGCGGTGGTCCGCTCCGGCAGCGGCCGGGCGGCGACGAAGCGGGCGGCGGTGCCTTCGGTGTGGAAGCTGTAGCGGGCCGACCCGTTCTCGGCCAGCCCGACCACGGCCAGCGTCGTCGGCTCCGGGCCGCGCTCCACCAGCTCGACGTTCACATTGGAGAGATGCAGCCGCTCTAACAGCTTGTCCCCGAACTGGTCGGTGGACAGCCGGGCGAAGAACCCGGCCGGAATCCCCAGCCGCCCCAACGCGATCGCGACGTTGTACGGACCCCCGCCGAGCCGGGGGTGTAGCGGACCGAGTTCGCCGTCCGCCGTGGACGGATCCGGGACGAGGTCGACGAGCGCCTCACCGCCGATGACGATCACATTTCCTCCACTGTGTACTAGACCTCCGGCCCGGCGGTCAGCCCGCCGAGCAGGAATTGCGACAGCGCGGCGAAGGCCGCCGCGTCCGACAGGCCGGTGCGCTCGCCGATCTCCCCACGCTGGATGCCGACAATGGTGCGGCCGACCATCTCGCCGACGAACCCCGCGTGCACCTCCCGGAACACGCCCTGGCGCACGCCCTCGCGGATGAGGCCGCGGATCCGGTCGGCGGCCGCGTGCGCGTTGGCCTCGTAGGTCGCGCGGGTCGCGATGTTGGCGGCCATGTCGTCGATGAACTCGCGGGACGCCGGCCGCAGCGCCTCGGCCGCCGCCTCCAGGTAAAGCCGCACCTCCTCCCGCACGTCGTCGGTGGCCGCGACCCGCTGCTCGACCTGCCGCGTGGCGCCCTTGAAGTAGTGCGCGACGACGCGGACCGCGAGCTGCTCCTTGCTGCCCGCCAGGGTGTACAGCGTCGACTTGGAGCAGTGCAGCCGACCGGCGAGGTCGTCCAGCGTGAAGTGCGCGAACCCCTCCGCGAGGAAAAGGTCGCGCAGCCGATCCAGCAGCTCGGCCCGCCGCGCGTTCACCGGCCGACGACGGCCTTCGGAGGTGGTCATCGGTGGAAGCCTGCCACAGCCCCGCGAACAGTTGCCCAAAGTTTCCGCCCTGAACTTCCACGGTACTGATGAACGCTCTACAGTACTGAAAGCAGTACTATCGGCAGCTGTCACAATGGTCTCAGGAGCGCGAACCGCCATGCCCGTTGAACGCCTGCTTCCCACTTCCGAAGCCACCGACCTGCTAGCGCTGACTCGCGAAATCGCCCGCGACCAGCTCGCCCCGCAGGCCGCCGTCGACGAAGCCGCGGAGAAGTTCCCGCGCGACGCCTTCCGCCTGCTCGGCGAGTCCGGCTTCCTCGGCCTGCCGTACTCCGAGGAACACGGCGGCGGCGCCCAGCCGTACGAGGTGTACCTGCAGGTCCTCGAGGAGCTCAGCAGCGCTTGGATGACCGTCGGCGTCGGGCTCTCGGTGCACACCATGAGCTGCTACCCGCTGGCGTACTTCGGCAGCGCGGAGCAGCAGTCCCGGTGGCTGCCGGGGATGATCGGCGGCGAACTGCTCGGCGCGTACGCGCTGTCCGAGCCGCACGCCGGCTCCGACGCGGCGGCGCTGAGCACCCGGGCCGTGCGCCAGGACGACTCGTACGCCGTCAACGGCGCCAAGGCCTGGATCACCCACGGCGGGATCGCGGACTTCTACACGCTCATGGCCCGGACCTCGGACGACGGGCCGCTCGGCATCAGCTGCCTGCTCGTCGACGCCGCCACACCGGGGCTTTCCGCGGGCCCGCCCGAGCACAAGATGGGGCTCACCGGCTCACCGACCACGCCGCTGTACTTCGAGGACGCGCGGGTGCCCGCCGAGCGGCTCGTCGGATCCGAAGGCCAGGGGCTGAAGATCGCGCTGTCGGCGCTGGACTCCGGCCGTCTCGGCATCGCAGCTTGCGCGGTCGGGTTGGCGCAGGCGGCGCTGGACCTCGCGGTGGACTACGCCAAGCAGCGGCAGCAGTTCGGGCGGCCGATCATCGAATTCCAGGGGTTGGAGTTCCTGCTCGCGGACATGGCCGCGGCCGTGCACTCGGCGCGAGCGACGTACCTCGACGGCGCGCGGCGCCGGGACGCCGGGCTGCCGTTCGGGCAGCAGGCATCGGTGGCGAAGCTCGTCGCGACGGACGCGGCGATGAAGGTGACCACCGACGCGGTCCAGGTGCTCGGCGGCGCGGGCTACACCCGGGATTTCCCGGCGGAGCGATACATGCGCGAAGCGAAGGTCCTGCAGATCTTCGAAGGCACCAACCAGATCCAACGCATGCTGATCGCCCGCCACCTCGAGAAGTCCTGACTCCGTCCGCAATTTCAATGGAAAATGCGGCAGGTATCCACAACCTCCGGGGTGCCGCGCACCCGGCACCCCGGAGGTCCGCGACGGCCACCCGCACCGCAACACAACAAGAGGTTGGAAAACACTCATCGGAATTGCGGACAGGGGAACCAGGGTTCCGCGCTGCGGAAGGGATTTGGTGTCAGAACGGGTTGAGGCCCCAGTGGCCGATCCAGTTCTCGCCGGGTTGCAGGACCAGGAGATCTTCGCCGGAGTTCAACGCGTTCGGCGGGCAGGTCATCGGCTCGATCGCGATCGCCCTGCCCCGGCCCGGGAAGTCGTCCGCCGTGTAGACCTGCACCCACTTGAACACCGGGTCGGCCCAGAGTTGGACGCCGTGCCCGCTCCGATCGGTGAGCGTGTGCCGCACGAACTCGTCGCCCAGCGCCGGGGTCGCGCCGCCGAAAGCCGTGTCGAGCAGCACACCGGCCAGCCTGCGCCCGGTGCGGAAGTCCATCTCGTCGCCCTGCAGGGCACGCGGCGGGCGCGCCGGGAGCAGCCGCTCCGCGTCCACCGGCAGCACCGTGGACGCCGCCAGCCGGAGTGTGCAGTCGTCGCTTTCGGCGTGGCCGGCGCGCGGGTAGGGATGCACGCCGACCCCGAACGGAACCGCCCGCGACCCCAGGTTCTCCACGGTGTGCGTCACCGTCAGGCCGTCCGCGTCCAGGGCGTACCCGATGGACGTCAGCAGCGGCACCGGCCATCCCGGCTGCGCGGGCACCATCGCGTGCAGGACCACCGTGGACTCGGCGTGCTCGACGAGGGTCCACGCGGTGTGCCGTAACAGGCCGTGGATCGCGTTGTGCCGCGCGGGCTCGGTCAGCGCCAACTGCTGCGGTTCGCCGTCGAACCGCCAGCGCCCGTCGGCGACCCGGTTCGGCCACGGCACCAGAACTCCGCCGGCACCGGCCGGCGGCAGCTGGTCCGCATCATAGGTCTCCGCGTACGGCACGCCGTCGACCTCGAAGACCCGAAGCGCCGCACCGACTTCTGTGATCACGGCGCGCGAGGCTCCGGACGTGATCTCGAACTGCCGTCCGGTAATAGGAACAGGATCATGCACCTGCCAACTGTACGGCCGGTGCGGCGATCGGGTCACCGCGAACGGTGACCCGATCGGGACTCACTTGTTCAACGCCTCGGCATCAAACTTGGTCTGGCCCTTGATGAAGTAGTTGATCAGCCAGAAGATCACGCCGATTCCCAGCAGCGCCCCGGCGATGTAGTACTCGGTCGCCGGACGGCCCGAGAGCGGACTGGCGAAGAACGCGCAGAGGATCGCGCCCAGCACCGGGACCCAGGTGGGCGCCTTGAAGTGCTCGTGCTGCACCTTGTCCTTGCGCAGCACCAGAACCGCCACGTTGACCACCGCGAACACCGCCAGCAACAGCAGTGACGTGGTGCTGCCCAGCGAACCGATGTCCAGGAGGCTCACCAGGATCAACGCGATGATGCTGGTGAACAGGATCGACACCCACGGGGTCCGCCGGGCCCGGTGCACCTTGCCGAACACCGCCGGGACGATGCCCTCGTTCGCCATTCCGTAGACCAGGCGGCTGGCCATCAGCATGTTGATCAGCGCACTGTTCGTCACCGCGAACAGCGCGATGATCGAGAAGACGACCGGCGGGAACCACGGCGCCGCGGCCTGCACCACGAGCAGCAGCGGCCCGCTCGACCCGGCCAACTCGTCGGTGGGCACCAGCGTGGAGGTGATCAGCGCGATCACCAGATAGATCGACGCCGTGATGGTCAGACCGACGAGCAGGGCGCGCGGGAAGTTCTTGGTGGGGTCGCGGGTCTCCTCGGCCATGTTCACCGAGTCCTCGAAGCCCACCATCGCGAAGAACGCCAGCGCGGTCGCCGACGTGATCGCCAGCAGCGGCGTGGTCTCGGTGTTGAGCTGGCCCAACCGGCTCGGGTCCGGAACCAGGTCCGCGTTGCTGTTGCCGACGAAGATCGCCCACAGGCCGCACGCGATCACGATCAGCAGGCCGGTGAGCTCGATGCAGGTCAGCACCACGTTCATCTTCACCGACTCGCCGACGCCGCGGAAGTTGACCGCCGCCAGCAGCAGCACGAAGCCCAACGCCACCAGCAAGGACGGCACGCCCTCGCCGAAGATCGCGTCCAGGTAGTCACCGCTGAACGCTTGTGCGGCCGACGAGGCGGACGTGATGCCCGAGCACATCACCGCGAACGCGATGAGGAACGTCAGGAAATGGATGCCGAACGCCTTGTGGACGTAGAGCGGCGCGCCGCCCGCCTTCGGGTACTTTCCGACCAGTTCCAGGTAGCTGAACGCGGTCAGGAAGGCGACCACGAACGAGACCAGGAACGGGATCCACAGCGCCCCGCCGACCAAGCCGGCGACCTTACCGGTCAGCGAGTAGATCGTGGTGCCGAGGATGTCTCCGACCACGAAAAAGAGCAGCAGTTTCGGGCCCATCACCTTTTTGAGGCCAGGCTCCTGCGCACCGCCGGGCGCAGCGTCGTTCACGGTCTGTTCGTTGGCCATAGCAGAGAAGTGTGCAGGTTGGTTCGTCCAGTTGTCTGCCCACCCCTGGTCGAACCGCACTCCGGCGGCCGGATCAAACGGGGCAAGGTGCCCATTCCGGCGCCGTCATGCCTGCTCGGCGGCCGGGGATCGGTAGCGCCAGAACGCGGGCAGCAGGACCGCCGCGACCACCGCGCCGACGACGACCAGGGCCCCGCCCGCGACGATGGTGGTCGAGGTGCCGACCGCCGCGCCCGCCAAGCCGTGCAGCGTGTCGGCCAGCCGCGGCCCACCGGCGACGACGACGGTGAACGCGCCCTGGATGCGGCCGCGCATCTCGTCCGTGGCCGCGGCCTGCATGATCGAACCCCGGTAGACCACGCTCACCAGGTCCGCCCCGCCGCCCAGGGCCAGGAACAGCACCGCCAGCCACAGCGAATCGGCCAAACCGAACCCGATCACCGCGATGCCCCACGCGACTACCCCGGCGGTGACGCCGACGCCGTGCCGCGTGATCCGGTGCAGCCAGCCGGAGAACACGCCGAACGCGAACGCGCCCAGCGGGATCGCCGCGAACAGCCAGCCCAGCGCCGCGCCGCCGCCCGGCGGATCGCCGAAGGTGCGCTCCGCCATCTCCGGGAACAGCGCGCGCGGCATGCCGAACACCATCGCGATGATGTCCATCAGGAACGACGCCAGCAGCACGGAATGCATTGCCAGGTAGCGGAATCCGTCCAGCACCGCGCGCAGCCCGGCGCGCTTCGGGGCGCCTTCCTGCGGCGGCAGCGGCGGCAACCGGAACACCGCCCACAGCGCCGCGCACAACGCCACCGCGTCGACCAGGTACAGCACCGAAAGTCCCAGCATCGGCAGCAGCACACCGGCCAGCAACGGCCCGATGATCGAACCGAGCTGGAAAACGGTGGACCCGAGCGCCTGCGCCGACGGCAGCAGGTGCACCGGGATCAGCCGGGCGATCGCGGCGCCGCGAGTCGGCATGTTCACGGCGAAGAACGTCTGCTGCGCGGCGAAGAGCACCAGCACGAGCCAAACCGACCTGACGTCCGCCGCGGCCACCAACCACAGCAGCACAGAGCTGCCCGCCAGGCCGCCGTTGGTGATCAGCAGCAGCTTGCGGCGGTCGACGGTGTCCGCGATCGCGCCGCCCCACAGCCCGAACACCAGCAGCGGCACCAGGCCGAAGATCCCGGCGAGGCCGACGTAGGCGGAGGAGCCGGTGATGTCGTAGAGCTGCTTGGGCACCGCGACCGCGGAGAACTGCGCGCCGACGGCGGTGACGATGTTGGACAACCACAGGCGGCGGTACGCCGGGTACTTCAGCGGCCTGGTGTCGAGGAGGGCCTTGCTCAGCAGGGATCTGATGGATCGACGGGACTTGGTCCGGGCTCCGCTGCTGGGTTGCACGGATGCAAAACCCTAGCGATTAGACAGGCTAACGGCATGTTATTTCCGGGCCCATGTGACCGAAGTCTAACGGGTTTCCGCCGAACCGGACAAAACCCACCCCAAAATTGGTTAGGACCAACACGGCTTCGACCACCTGCGGAAACGCCGGCCTGGCCGATGCAGGACGCGATTTCTCGAAAAATCGCGCCAACCCCTCGCCCGACCTCCACCCCCTGTGAGGTGGCGCTTCGGCGCCGCTGCCATTCAGACCCGGGTGGTGCGCATTTCCTCGCAAGAACTGCGCACCGCCCGGGTGATGCAGCTCAGGGTGCGAGGCGCTCGACGGTCCAGAGGTCGTTGGAGCGACGGAAGCGCAAACGGTCGTGCAGGCGGTCCGGGCGGCCCTGCCAGAACTCCACGTAATCCGGGCGGATCCGCCAACCGCCCCAGTGCGGCGGCACCGGCACCTTCTCGGCGTCGGCGAAGCGTCGCTGGATGCCGCTCAGCGACGACTTCAGCGCCTCGCGGCCGGCGACCACCTGCGACTGCGGCGACGCCCAGGCACCCAGCTGGGAGCCACGCGGGCGCTCCGCCCAGTACTCGGCGGTCTCGGCGGACGACACCTTCTCCACCGTGCCGCGCACGTTGACCTGGCGCTGCAGGCCCAGCCACGGGAAGGTCGCGGCGGCCACCTGGGTGGCCTTGAGGTCGTGGCTCTTCGCCGAGGTGTAGTTGGTGAAGAACACCACGCCGCGCTCGTCGAAGCCCTTGCAGAGCACGGTGCGAGAGGACGGGATGCCGTTGGTGTCGGCCGTGGCCAGCACCATCGCGTTCGGCTCGATGAGGTCGGCCCGCACCGCTTCGTCGAACCACAGCTGGAGCTGCTCGTACCAGGTGGCGGCGAGCGACGACTCGTTCAGCGCCCCGGCCTCGTAGGACACCCGCATGGACGGCAACGCGACGTTGGTCTCCGACATGCTTTTTCCTCCATGACTCGCCCGGCAGCGGCACGACTCGACTTCTCCGGCTGTTCGCCGGACGGTACGGGTTGGACGGCCGGCGTGACACGATTGGTGGCGCCAACCACGCGTACGACGGTAAACGGGATCCGAACGGACGCCGAATCGATGGTGCTACACGATCGATTCCGCAACCGATGCAGTGATCGTTCCCACACCCGTTCGGACGCCCGCGCGACCATCAACGACCGCCGGAACCGCACATCCCGCGCCTCACGAGAAAACGCACCCTGCCGGCCAGAACGGACTAACGGACTAATTGCGCGGATTCCGCGAGCGCCGCACCCGACCACGACCGCGAGCACTTTCGGGGTGTCGCGGAGGCCGTGGAAGCCAGCCCCTTCCTTGTCCTTGAAGCTGCGCCAACCGGCGCCATCGACGTGAAAGCACTGATCAAGCGGCCGTTTACGGCCGCCAGGGTGGCTCGTAGGACCCGGCCTCGATGAGGGTGCGGCGTGCAGCGCGACCTGGACGCCGATTCCTGAGCCCCCGCAGCGCGCTGTCCAGCATCGCCGGGGTGGCGCCCGAGTCCTCGTCCCAGGCGGTAGCACCAGGCCTTGGCCAGGTCGAACTCCAGGCCAGAGTTCACCGCGTCGAAGCGGCAGTGGGAGCCGACCTGCACGGCGCGGTCGGCGCGGTTGACGACGGGGATCCGGATGCGTTCCCGGCCCGGATTCGGCGGAATGGGGCCGTAGCCGGTGATCTCCTTGGGAAGCACGGCAACTCGTCGCGAATGTCGATTCGAGATCAGTGGCCGGCCGGGGCCGCCGCTTCAGGTGATCGGGTCGTGCACCGTGACCAGCTTCGTGCCGTTCGGGAAGGTCGCGTCGACCGGCACGTCGTGGATCATCTCGGGCACTCCGTCGAGCCCCTGGTCGGCACGCAGCGCCTGGCGGCCGCTCTGCATAAGCCCCGAGACGGTCCGGCCGTCCCGAGCACCCTCCGCGACGTGGTCGGCGATCATGGCCACCGCTTCGGGGTCGTTCAGCTTCAGTCCACGGCCCAGCCGCTCGCGCGCTAGGCGGGCCGCAACGTAGACGAGCAACTTGTCGCGCTCATGAGGAACAAGGTGCAGGAAATCTATTCAACACACACGGACCGGCAACACCCGGCGCTTACTGCAGTTTTATGCGGAGAATTGAACCATTACAACCTTTTCTCCAGAATTTTGCGCCGCTAACTTAATTATTTGCGGATCGTGTGATCTAGCTCATTCCGGCGATTTCTCCCGGTGAATCCGATTGCTTTCACCTCGCGGGCGGGTGCACTGTGTTCACGACGCCCCGCCACGTCCCCCGAGCCGCACACGCGCGGCCCCGAACACCGAGGAGACGAGGCAGCCATGAGCAACGCGGGCCAGTCCGAATTCCGCCCTGGTCTGGAGGGCGTGGTCGCCTTCCAGACCGAGATCGCCGAACCCGACCGCGACGGCGGAGCGCTGCGCTACCGCGGCGTCGACATCGAGGACCTGGTTGGCACGGTGTCCTTCGGCGACGTCTGGGCGCTGCTGGTGGATGGTCGCTTCGGCGACGGCCTGCCGGCTGCCGACGACGCAGTCCTGCCGGTCAGCACCGGCGACGTGCGGACAGACGTCCAAGCCGCACTGGCGATGATCGCGCCGACCGCCGGTTTTCCGCCGCTGCTGGACATCGACGAGCAGCAGGCCCGCGCGCAGCTGGCGCGTTCCAGCGCGCTCGGGTTGTCGTTCGTGGCGCAGTCCGCGCGCGGCGACCAGCCGCCGGTTCCGCACGCCCGGATCGCAGAAGCCGCGACGGCCACCGAGCAGTTCCTGATCCGGTGGCGCGGCGAACCGGACCCCAAACACGTGCAAGCGCTCGACGCGTACTGGGTATCGGCGGCCGAGCACGGGCTGAACGCCTCCACGTTCACCGCCCGGGTCATCGCCTCCACCGGCGCCGACGTCGCCGCCTGCCTATCCGGGGCGGTCGGCGCGATGTCCGGCCCGCTGCACGGCGGCGCCCCGGCCCGGGTGCTGCCGATGATCGAGGAGGCCGAGCGCACCGGCGACGCGCGCGGAGTGGTGACGTCGATCCTGGACCGCGGCGGGCGGCTGATGGGCTTCGGCCACCGCGTCTACCGCGCCGAGGACCCGCGGGCCCGGGTGCTGCGCAACACCTGCGACCAGCTCCGCGCGCCGCGCTTCGAGGTGGCCCGGGAGCTGGAGCAGGCCGCGCTGACGGTCCTGCGGGAGCGCCGACCGGACCGGCAGATCGAGACCAACGTGGAGTTCTGGGCCGCGGTGGTGCTCGACTTCGCCCAGGTCCCGACGGCGATGATGCCGGCGATGTTCACCTGCGCCCGGCTCGCGGGCTGGTCGGCGCACATCCTGGAGCAGCAGCGCACCGGCCGCCTAGTGCGTCCGTCGGCGCAGTACGTCGGCCCGAACCCACGCTCCCCGCAGGACGTCGCGGGCTGGGACTCCATCAACCAGCTGATCGCACCGGTGTGATCGCGGCGTGCTCCGTCTCCGGTGGCGGAGGTGAAGCGAACGGACCACTCACGTCGTCTACTGACACAAACGGTCCGTTCGCCCCAAACCGCGACACCCATCACAACCCCCATCGCGACACCAGAAACCCGAAGCACTGACCGCCTCACACACCAACGCCACCACCAGCACCGCCCCGGGAAGAAACTCGCGAAGTGAACGGACCGCTCACCACCTCTACCGGCACGGACAGTCCGTTCGCGCCAAGCACCGCCCCGGAAAGAAACTCGTGAAGTGAACGGACCGCTCACGTCGTCTACCGGCGCGAACAGTCCGTTCGCTCCGAACCGCGCCCCGAAGCACCTCCCAGCGGCGGTAGCGTGGTGTAGTGACGGTCACATCCACCGATGCTCAGCGGCGGTTGCACGTCGAGTACGCCGAAGCGCTGGAGGCCGACGCGGAGACCAGCGGCGAGCAGTGCAACGACCTCGTCGAGGCGGCGGATTACTGGCATTTCGCGGGCGAGCACGAGCGCGAGGAACGGGCCCTGCGCGCCGCGGCCGAGGTCGACGACGACAACAACGTGCTCCACGGGAGATGGAGAAGGGCGATGCCGGTTCCGAGCTCGAGGAACGCTTCGCGCAGCTGCTCCGCGAGGGCTCGAACTGCGAGTGGGCCTACGTGACGGCGTCGATCGCTTACCAGCTCGTTGACGCACCCCAGGAGGCTCTGCGCTGGCTCAACGTCGGCGTCAACCGGTTCGTCCCGAGCCTGGACGTCGAGCTGGAGAAGGGCGATGCCGGTTCCGAGCTGCTGCGCCAGCGCAGCCTCCTGCGCCGCGAGCTGGGCCTGCCGAACGACGGATTCGACGACCTCCTCGACCGCCTGACCGACCACGGCCGCCAGATCGGCGAGCAGATCCGCGAGATCCGGCGGCACGACGAGACCGAACGGCTCGCGGTCCTCTACTGGCCACCGGCGGAATTCGCCGAGCTCCAACGAGGACGCCCGAGCTGGTACCCGGGCACCACGCACCTGGAGCACCGCCGGGAGGTCCAGCGGGCCCTGCGGCAGCACCTGGCACCTGCCGTGGTCACCGGCTCGATCGGGGCGCTGGTGGACTTCGCCGCGTCCCGCGGAATACCCCCTGGGGAGCGGTCCGCCCGCGAGGAGTTCGCCGCCGAAGCCGCCCGCCGCGGGCTGGCGACCGCCTGGCCGCCGGGCCGCAACGACGCCTGCTGGTGCGGCTCCGACCGCAAGTACAAGAAGTGCTGCGGAGCCTCCGGCTTCGTCTGAGTCGCGCCGCAGGGCCGTGCGCCCCTGCGGGCCGACCAAGATCAGGTGATGTCGCCCGGCGGATGTTGGCCAACTGCGATGGTCCGCAGTAAGTTGCGGTGCGGCTGTTCGCAGCACCGGGGTCACCCCCCGGAAACGCTGCTGCAACACTTGAGCCGAGCCGGCAAAGGCGCCGGTCATCAGGCCACTGGCGCGCGGGAGGCACTGCCCCGCCACCTGCACAGTCACCACAACAACGCCCGGAGGCGCCGGCATGACGCAGGCCGAGACCATCGATCCGACGACCCTGAAGCTGCCCGACGAACTCAAGCCCGCCGACGGCCGGTTCGGCTGCGGTCCGTCCAAGGTGCGCGACGAGCAGCTCGCCCGCCTGGCCGACGCTGGCGCCGCGCTGATGGGCACCTCGCACCGGCAGAAGCCGGTGAAGTCCCTGGTCGGGCGGGTCCGGGAAGGACTGCAGGAGCTGTTCTCGCTGCCCGACGGCTACGAGGTCGTGCTGGGCGTCGGCGGCACCACCGCGTTCTGGGACGCCGCGACGTTCGGCCTGGTCCGCGAGCGGTCGCTGCACCTCACCTATGGCGAGTTCTCCTCGAAGTTCGCCAAGGCCGCCAAGACCGCGCCGTTCCTGGCCGACCCGGTGGTGGTCGCCGCCGAGCCGGGCGACGCGCCGGAGCCGGTGTCGGACCCGTCCGTCGACCTGATCGGCTGGGCGCACAACGAGACCTCCACCGGCGTGATGCTCGCGCCGAGTCGCCCGGAGGGGTCGGAGAACGCGCTGATCGCGATCGACGCCACCTCGGGCGCGGGCGGGCTGCCCTTCGACGCGGCCGACGTTGATGTCTACTACTTCGCGCCGCAGAAGTGCTTCGCCGCCGACGGCGGGCTGTGGCTGGCCGCGATGAGCCCGGCCGCGATCGAGCGGATCGGCGAGATCGGCGCGTCTGACCGCTGGGTGCCGGAGTTCCTGTCGCTGCCCACCGCGCTGGACAACTCCCGCAAGGACCAGACCTACAACACCCCGGCGGTCGCCACGCTGTTCCTGCTCGCCGACCAGATCGAGTGGATGAACGGCCAGGGCGGGCTGGACTGGTGCGTGCAGCGCACCCGCGAGTCGTCGCAGCGGCTGTACTCCTGGGCCCAGGCGTCGGAGTTCGCCACCCCGTTCGTCGCCGACCCGGCGAAGCGCTCCCAGGTGGTCGGCACCGTCGACTTCGCCGACTCCGTCGACGCCGCGGCGGTCGCGAAGGCGTTGCGCGCCAACGGGATCGTGGACACCGAGCCATACCGCAAGCTGGGCCGCAACCAGCTGCGGGTCGGTATGTTCCCGGCGATCGATCCGGATGACGTCACCGCACTGACGAAGTCCATCGACTGGGTGGTTTCGCAGCTCTCCTGACACACAGAGCCGCCGGGATCGAGGCCGATCCCGGCGGCTTTTTACCCAACAGCCACTCCTCTAAGTGAACAGTCGGCTACTACTGGTGATATTGACGGAAAATGAGTGGTTTTACCCGTTCGCTCAAGCACCACCTTTCCGGCAAGATCGAAGCCGGAGAGAGCGACCAACGAGGATACGACGTGCCCGGCGTGCCTCCCGCGTCAAGGCGGCGCGCCGGGTTACTGTCACAGCTTGGTGACATGTAGGTCGGCGGGAGGCTGGCGTATGCGAGCGCTGCGAGTGGTCGGGCTCGACGAGGACGGTGAATCCGTCATCTGCGAGGACCCGGAGAACGGTGAGCGCTTCACCGTGCCCGCCGACGAACGACTGCGTGCCGCAGCCCGCGGTGACCTCACCAGGCTCGGCCAGGTCCAGATCGAGATGGAAGCCCAGATGCGGCCCCGGGAAATCCAGGCCCGCATCCGCTCTGGCGCGTCCGTAGCGCAGATCGCGGAAGCGTCCGGCATCCCGGAGCACCGGGTCGAGCGCTACGCCTACCCCGTGCTGCTCGAACGCGCCCAGATCGCCGAGATGGCACAACGCGCGCACCCGGTCCGCGAAGACGGCCCGGACGTCCAGACGCTCGGCGAGGTCGTCGCGCACACCTTCGGCATGCGCGGCCACGAGTACTCCGAAGCCAACTGGGGCTCCTGGCGCGGCGAAGACGGCAAGTGGGTCGTGCAGCTGACCTGGCAGGCCGGGCGCTCGGAGAACCGCGCGCACTGGGTCTTCCACCCGGGCGCGCACGGCGGCACAGTCGCGGCGCTCGACGACCACGCCGCCGACCTGCTCGACCCGTCCCCGAACCGCCCGCTGCGGACGGTTCGGCCGGTCACCGAGCTGGCGCGCGAAGCGCTGCAGCTCGACCAGCAGGCGCAGCCGGTGCAGGAGCGGGTGGAGGAGCCGGCGGCCGCGGCGCGGCCGGAGGCTCCGAGCCCCGACCCGGACACCGGCCCACCGGCGGAGCCGGTGGAGGAACCGGCGGCGGAGGAAAGCGCCGAAGGCGCGACCGCCGAGGCGGCGGAGGACGACGCGCAGCGCAAGGCGGAGCCGCGGCGCGGGCGCAAGAGTCATCCGATCGTGCCGTCATGGGAGGACGTCCTGCTCGGCGTCCGGTCTCACCGCTGACGACAGAAACCCAACGGGGCCGGGGCGAGCACCAAGCTCACCCGGCCCCGTTGGCATGTCCACGGTCACTTCGATTTCAATGGAAATTGCACTCCGCCGGCCTGTCGGACCACAACGCGTCGACGGATGTGGACGACTCCCCAAATTTCAAATGGAAATCAGAGTTCCGATTTCCATTGGGCCGTTTCATCCTGGCCGATCCGCAGCCGCGACGCTGGAAGTCGGTGCTGCCGCAAGCGGCGTAGCCGCCTTGGCCCATCCTCGCAACCGGCACCGCCGCAGGTTCTAAGCGGTCTTCTTGCGAGGACAGCTCCGACGCCGCGTGTTGGTCGGTCATACACAAGTCCCGGGATCCCGGAGTCGAGAAGACCGCTGAGGTTCCGCTACCCGCACCGCAGCGCAAGAACAGGCTGGAAAACGCTCCTTGAAATTGCGTGGTCGGCCGGGGTGCGGTCGTCAGCTGAGGAGGCGGAGGAGGCTGAGGGTCAGCGTTATCCAGGCGGCGACTATGCCCGCCGCCGTTCCGTAGGCCGCCCAGCGCCAGACCGGGACGTTCCGGCCCAGCCAGATCGACGGCGTGAACCCGGCCGCGACCGCGAGATTGACCACCGCCGCGAGGATTCCGCTCACGTCCGCCAGCCCCTGCGTCACCACCACCAGGGTCACCGCCACGATCGCCCCGATGATCGCGCTGACCACCAGGCCCGGCCCCCACGGCGTTGGCGACACCGGGGCGAGCGTTCCGCCACGTCGTCCAGGTATCGCGTGCGCCGAGCGCGGCCGGCCGATACGGTCCAGTTCGCCGTTGAGCGGGTCGACGTAGCCGATCTGCCCGCCGGTCTCCGCCGCGAGCCGCATCGCCAACTGGCGACCGCGCTGCGACACCAGCTCCGCGTCGTTGTCCGCGGTTTCCTCGGCCTTCACGGCCTCCACCACGTGCGCCCACTCGTGCAGCGCAGCGACCAGCGCACCCGGCAGCCTCAGCCGGGCCGGGTCGACCTCGCGACCGACGCCGCGCACCAGGACCGCGCGACCGGATCGTGCGTGCAGCTCCCAGCCGGATTCCCGGGCGTCCATCACGCTCCGATCATCGCGTGGAAGGTGATCGCGCCGGCGGTGGCGACGTTGAGCGAATCCACCCCGCTGACCATCGGGATCCGGACCGCGACCTCCGCGGCCTCGATGGCCTCGTCGGTGAGCCCGGGGCCTTCCGAGCCGAGCAGCACCGCCACCGAACCCCGGTCCAGCTCCGCGTCGCGAAGGGATTTCGAATCCGCTCGGGGGGTGAGCGCGGCGATCCGGAAGCCGTTGTCGCGCAACAGCTTGAGGTCTTCCGGCCAGGAGGTGAGGTGGGCGAACGGGACCCGGAGCACGTGCCCCATCGACACCCGGACGCTGCGCCGGTACAGCGGATCCGAACATCCCGCGCCGAGCAGCACGCCGTCGATGCCGAGCGCGGCGGCGTTGCGGAACAGCGCGCCGAGGTTCTCGTGGTCGCCGATGCCTTCCAGCACCGCCAGGCGGCGGGACCGGCCGATGAGCTCCGCCGGCTCGATGACCGGGGCTCGGTCGGCGACCGCCAGCACGCCGCGATTCAGGTGGAAGCCGACCACGCTCGCCATCACGCCGGCATCGGCGACGTAGGCGGGGACGTCGAGGGCCGCGGTGGCCTCGGCCAGTTCCTCGATCCGGCGGCGCACCCCGAACAGCGCCCGCACCGGGTACGGCGAGGCGAGCAGCCGCTCGACCACCACGACGCCTTCGGCGATCACCAGCCCGCGCCCGCCCGGGCGATCCGGGCGGCGGTCCGCGCGGGACAGATCGCGGAAGTCGTCGACCCTCGGGTCGTCGGCATCGCTGATCTCGACAATGTGCGCCACGCCCGCATTCTCGCACCCGCCGCGAATCGGGCTGGCCGCCCCGGCTGGCGCGTTGCGGGTGAACCGCGTTGTCGTTCTCGGCCAGTGGGATCGGCGGTGCCGGAGATGCAGCTGCGCCCCTTGACCTGCTCCGGATTCGCCTGGGATTCCGGGCAAAACGCGCGAAGATCGACGACTGTGCCGTCCGCCACCAGATCGGGCGACTCCACGAGGAGTAGGTTCGCGGCATGGCTCGACTCGGAAACACTGAACTCAACGTCTTCCCCATTTGCCTCGGTGGCAACGTGTTCGGCTGGACGGCCGACCGCGACGAGACCTTCGACGTTCTGGACCGCTACTCCGCCGCGGGCGGCAACTTCATCGACACCGCCGACAGTTATTCCTTTTTCGCTCCGGGCAACTCGGGCGGTGAGTCGGAAACGCTGATCGGCGAGTGGCTGCGCGCCCGGGGCAATCGCGACGACATCGTGATCGCCACAAAGGTCGGCAGGTGGCAGGATCGGCGACCCGGCCTGTCGGCGGCGAACATCAAGGCCGCCGCCGAAGATTCGTTGCGGCGCCTAGGAGTCGATCACATCGACTTGTACTATGCGCACAGCGACGACGAGGCCACGCCGCTGGCCGAGACGCTGGGCGCGTTCGACGAACTGGTGCGGGAGGGCAAGGTCCGCTACGTCGCGGCGTCGAACTACACCGCACCACGCCTGGCCGAGGCGCTGGAGATCTCGCGCCGTGAGGGCCTTGCCCGCTTCGACGCCTTGCAGCCGCACTACAACCTGGTGGAGCGCGGCCACTTCGAGGGCGAGCTCGCCGAACTCTGCGTTCGCGAGAACCTGGCAGTGCTGCCGTACTACGCGCTGGCCAAGGGATTCCTGACGGGCAAGTACCGGCCGGGCGGCGACAGCTCGGAGAGTCCGCGGGCCGAGGGTGCCCGCACCTATCTGGACGAACGCGGCGTGAAAGTACTCGCTGGACTGGACGAAATCGCGACACTCCGTAACGTGCCTATCCCTTCGGTTGCACTGGCGTGGCTGTTGGGGCAACGGAGTGTTACTGCGCCAATCGCCAGCGCCCGCAACACCGAACAGCTAGCGGATCTGCTCCCGGCGGCCCAACTAACGCTCACTTCCGCCGAGCTGGAGCGGCTTGCGGACGCCTCCCGTTGATCATTCTGAGCACCTTCCGGTGACACCGTTTTGGCCGCTGGCCCCCCGGGTACCGATGTGTCACGGTGGTTTCCCCAGCGCTGCGCGCTGACGTGCTGCCGATCAAGCGGGGAGACGGCATGAGACGGCACGTGGACGATCAACCCTTCAAACCAGTGGACCGGCAACGGTATCGGAGCAAGATGCAGCGCGGCCTTGACGCCCTGGCCCGGATGCTCGCCGAAGGCAATTTCTCCTTCCCCCACCAGCAGATGGGGCTGGAGATGGAGCTGTGCTTGGTGGACGACCAGATGGAACCGTCCATGTCCAACGCGGTGGTGCTGGAGAAGATCAGCGAGCCGGTGTTCACCACCGAGCTCGGCCAGCAGAACATCGAGCTCAACGTCGAGCCGCAAGTGTTGGCCGGGGACAGCGCCTTGGAGCTGGAGGCCCGGATGCGGGCAGCGCTGCTGCGCGCGGACGGCGGGGCGCACGACGCCGGGGCGAAGATCGTCATGATCGGCACGCTGCCGACGCTGCGCAGCGCGCACTTCGACCCGAACTGGCTGTCGCGCAACCCGCGGTATTCGCTGCTCAACGAGCAGATCTTCCTGGCGCGCGGCGAAGAAATGCTGCTGGACATGGAGGGCGTGCCACTCGACGACGCGCAGCCCGAGAAGCTGCGTTCCTACGCGGACTCGATCTTGCCGGAGTCGGCGTGCACGTCCGTCCAGCTGCACCTGCAGGTGGCGCCGGAGGACTTCGCGGCGCATTGGAACGCCGCGCAGTGCCTGGCCGGGGTGCAGGTGGCCATCGGCGCGAATTCCCCGTTCCTGCTGGGCAAGGCGTTGTGGCACGAGACGCGGATCCCGCTGTTCCTGCAGGCCACCGACACGCGGCCGGTGGAGCTGAAGAACCAGGGCGTGCGACCCCGGGTGTGGTTCGGGGAGCGTTGGATCACGTCGATCTTCGACCTGTTCGAGGAGAATGTCCGCTACTTCCCGGCGTTGCTGCCGGAGCCGGAGGAAGAGGACCCGGTGGCCGCGCTGGAAGCCGGCCGGGCGCCGACGCTGACCGAGCTGCGGTTGCACAACGGCACTATCTGGCGCTGGAACCGGCCGGTTTACGACCTGGTGGGCGGAATTCCGCACCTGCGGGTGGAGAACCGCGTGCTGCCGTCGGGGCCATCGGTGGTGGACATCGTCGCCAATGCCGCGTTCTTCTACGGTGCCCAGCGGGCGCTCACCGAACAAGATCGTCCATTGTGGACGCAGATGTCGTTCGCGGCGGCGGAGGAGAACTTCTACTCCGGGGCGCGGCACGGCTTCGACGCGCACCTCTACTGGCCGAGCATCGGCTGGGTGAAGCCGGATGAGCTGGTGTTGCGACGCCTGCTGCCGATGGCGCACGACGGCCTGCGGGCGTGCGGGGTGTCGGACGCCGCGTGCGAGCGCTACCTGGGCGTGATCGAGAAGCGCTGCCTGGCGAAGCGCAACGGTTCGACCTGGCAGCGGGAAACCGTTGCGCTGCTGGAAGACCGAGGCGCGGACCGGCACGGCGCCCTGACCGGCATGCTGCGCCGCTACATCGACCTCGCCGACAACGGAGACCCGGTCCACACCTGGCCGGTGGGGTGATTTGCCCGGAATCGGGCGATGCCCCCAACGGCGAGATCGCAGCTCCCACGTCAGAGGGCTCCGTCGACGTCGAGGACCGCGAGGCGGTCGCAGAACTCCGCCGCGTTGCGCAGGTCGTGCAGCGTCAGGAGCACTGTCAGGCTCGATCGCGCCAGGTCGCGGAGGAGGTCAGGACACTGTACTGGTGCCGCAGGTCGAGGTGGTTCGTCGGCTCGTCGAGGACGAGCACCCGCGGTTGCTGCGCAAGCGCATGCGCGATCGCCGCTCGCTGCCGCTCGCCGCCGGACAGCGTGCGAACGTCTCGCTCCGCAGCATCCAGAAGTCCTTTGCATCGCAGGGATTCTTCGACGATGTGCTGGTCCGCCGACTGCATCCGCTCCAGCAGGCCCAAGTGCGGCAGCCTGCCCTGCGTCACCACTTCCCGAACCGTCCGCGCTGCGCGGCTCTCGGCTTCCTGCGTGGTGGCGGCCAGAATCCGGGCTAGCCGACGCCCCCACCACCGGCCCTACCCGCGACCTCGACGAACCCGGCCACCGGTGCCACCGCCCGGTGCAGCGTGCGCAGCAGCGTCGTCTTGCCACTGCCGTTCGGGCCCACTAATTTAGCCCGAACACCTCGCCCTACCGGACCTCGATGTCCACATCGGACAGAATCGTCCGGCCGCCCAGCTCCACGCGCGCCCCGCGTACCCGCACGCTCATGCGACCCGCCGCTGCCGCCGCTCCCGTCTCTCCCGCCGCAACATGACCAGGAACAGCGGCCCGCCCACCAGTGCCGTGAGCACCCCCACCGGCAGTTCGGACGGCGCGATGACCAGCCGCGCCACCAGATCCGCCAGAACCAGGAACACCGCGCCAAACAACGCCGACACCAACAGCATCCGCCGCGCTTCGGCACCGACCAGGAAGGTCGCCGCGTCCGGCACCAGCAGCCCGGGGTCCTGCGTTGCGGTCCCGACCGGGATGGACACGCTGCTGGCCGACATCGCGATGTTCGGCGAGGTGCTGGGCTTACCGGAGAAGGCTCGGCGGGTCGCGGCCGACATCGAAGGCCGGGTACGCGCGGTCGAGCAACGACTGGCGGGCACTGCGCTGATGGACGTCTTCGTCTACGACTCCGGCGAGCAGGCCGCATTCACCTTGGGTGGCAACGGCGTCGGCAACTGGCCTCCAGCGTTTTCGGGCCTCGGCCGGTCGTGTCGTCGAAGGCGCTGGCGTAGCCGCCGACGACCAGGTCCGGCTCGGTTTCGAGGATGCGCTCGTGGGACGGGTACTGGTCGGCGAGCAGCGGCACGCCGTTGCCGGGACCGCCGGCGGTGGTCGTCCCGTTGAAATCGAAATCGCCATTACCCACGCGTGCCGGGTGGCGATTTCGCGCGACATCGCCGCTCCCCGTGGCGTGTCCAATCTGCGCGACGAGCAATCGGCGCATCGTGCCTTCCAGGGGCGAGCCGGCCTGCGGGAAGGCCGGGACCGCACGGGAAGCCGCGAGTTCCAGACCCCGACCGCAGACCACGGCGGTCGCTGGAGTCATCCAAAATGCTCCCGCACCGCAACGTTTTCGCAGATCACAGGGGTTTCTGGCGCAACTCGCCCGGCAGTTGAGATCAACACCCCCATCCAAGACTAATTGCCATAAGATGGCAGTAGCTAGACTCTGTCGACAGCGAAGGGAGATGCTCAATGGCGCAGTACGTGTTGCCGGAGTTGGACTACGACTACGCGGCGTTGGAGCCGGCGATCGCCGGTGAGATCAACGAGTTGCACCACAGCAAGCACCACGCGGCGTACGTCAAGGGCGCCAACGACACGGTGGAAAAGATCGCCGAGGCGCGGGAGAAGGGCGACTTCTCCTCCATCGTTGGGTTGGAGACCACGCTGGCGTTCAACCTGGCGGGGCACTCGCTGCACCTGGTGTGGTGGAAGATCCTCTCGCCCAACGGCGGGGACAAGCCGACCGGCGAGCTGGCGGCGGCCATCGACGAGGACTTCGGTTCCTTCGACAAGTTCCGCGCTCAGATGGAGGCGGTGTCGACCACGATCCAGGGCAACGGCTGGGGCGTGCTGGCCTGGGACCCGGTGGGTCAGCGGTTGATCACGCAGCAGCTGCGGGACCACCACGCGAACCTGTCGATCGCCACGACCCCGCTGCTGGCGTTCGACATCTGGGAGCACGCGTACTACCTGCAGTACCGCAACGTGAAGGCCGACTACGTCAAGCATCTGTGGAACGTGGTCAACTGGGACGAGGTCGCCGCGCGCTTCGCCGACGCCCGCGCCGGTTACAACGGCCTCCGTCTCCCCAACGCCTGACGAGCAGAACCACCGCGCCGACGTTTCTCGCTGGTCAGTAGCCGTGAGTCCGTTGAGCAGCCACAACTGCCCGAAAGACGCACGGCATCCAGGACTCGGTGGTGAGTGCTCCGACAAGCCCACCGCCGACGCTTCGGGGCCTTCCTCCGGGAGGGCCCCGAAGTCGTTTCCGCCCCGCAGACGATCGGGCCCCGGTCTCCCGAAGGAGGCCGGGGCCCGATCCGTTCCCGAACTGACTACCGCTCCCACCACGAAGCGGACGAGATTTAGGTTAGCCTAACCTCCGTGATCGGGCAACCCCTCCGTCCACCGAACCGGCACCGCGCCGACGCCATGCCAGCACTGCGGCCCCGCCGACCGCGGCGGCCAACGATGCCAGACCGCCCAGCAGGATCGGCCAGCGCGGCCCGAGCACCTCGGCGATCCACCCGGAAGCCAGCCCACCCAGCGGTTTTCCACCCAGGAACAGCAGCATGTACAGGCCCATTACCCGGCCGCGCATGGTGGGCTCCACGGCCAGCTGGACGGTCGAGTTCGCGCTGGTGGTGAACGTCATGACGGCGACCCCGACCGGGATCAGCGCCACCGCGAACAGCTCGTAGGTCGGCATCAGCGACGCCGCCGCCTCCAGAATGCCGAACACAGCGGCACCCAGCAGCATCAGCCTCAGCCGCGGCACCCCACGCCCACTTCGGCGGGCCGCCAGCGCCGCCCCGGTCAACGTCCCGATCGCGAGCATGGTGATCAGCAGGCCGTAGCCGTCGGCGTCCCGCTCGAAGGTGTTGCGCGCGACCACCGCGAACGTGCTCTCGAAGTTCATGCCGAAGGTGCCGAGGCAGAACACCAGCACCATCACCACGATCAGATCCGGACGCCCGCGCACGTAGCGCAGCCCGGCGCGCAGTTGGCCGCGTTCCTTCGGCGGCGGCCTGACCCGGTGCAGCGCCGCCTGATCCATCAGCGCCAGCCCGGCGACCACGGCGACCGAGCTCAACCCGTTGGCCAGGAACACCCAGCCGGTGCCGATCGCCGTGATCAGCACCCCGGCGATGGCCGGGCCGACGATGCGGGCCAGGTTGAAGGTCATCGAGTTCAGCGCGACCGCGTTGGTGAGCTGCGCTTGCCCGACCATCTCGACGACGAACGACTGCCGCACCGGCGCGTCCACCGCCGCGAAGCACCCCAGCACGAAGCACAGCACGAAGACGTGCCAGAGCTGCACGAGGCCGGTGACGTTGAGCAGCCCGAGCACCAGCCCGCACGCGCCGAGCGCGCTCTGGGTGCCGATGAGCATGCGCCGCTTGTCGAAGCGGTCCGCGATGACTCCGGCCCACAGTGTCAGCAGCAGCGTCGGGATGAACTGCAGGGCGACCGCCAAGCCGAGCGAGGCTGGGCTGCCGCCAGAGAGTTCCAGCACCAGCCAGTCCTGCGCGGCGCGCTGCATCCACGTGCCGGTCAGCGACACGACCTGACCGGAGGCGTAGTAGCGGTAGTTTCGCTCCCGCAGCGAGCGGAACATGCCGCCACCGGAGTCGGTGGAGGCAGTGGATCCGTCCGATGTGGACGACGATGTGAGGTTGCCCGGATCCTCGCTCGGGCCTGCTCCCGTGCGCGATGTGGATCGGTCAACCACGCTCGTGCTTACCGCCTCTCACTGACGTTCTGTCATCGGCTGGCCATTCGGTCGATGATCTCGGCCGCCTGGGACAGCACCCGGCGCTCCTCTTCGGACAGGTTTACGAGCTGCTGGTCCAGCCAGCGCTCCCGGACCGAAACCTCTTCGTCTATGCGGGCCCGACCGGCCTCAGTCAGCTCCACGATGGCCTGCCGACCGTCGGTCGGGTGGGCTCGACGGGCAACCAGCCCGGCGTCTTCCAGGGCGGCGATCACCCTGGTCATCGACGGCGGCTGGACGCCTTCCTTCGCTGCCAGCTCACCCGGCGTCATCGCGCCGGTCTTGTGCAGGCAGGACAGCGCAGACAGCTGGGACAGCGTGATCTTCGAGTCGGTGCTCTGCGCGCGCAGCCGCCGATTCAGGCGAACGACCGCGAGGCGCAGACGACTCGCCAGGGTGCGCTCTCGCTCCGCAATATCGGACACGTCGTTAGTCTACCAAACTATTTCGGGGAATCGGACAAACTGATCATGCAGATCAGTGGCCGCCCACAATAGCCAGGTCGCGCCCCCGAAACCTGGATCGCACCTCAATCGACGCACTACTCCGATCGGACCATCCTGGCGCTGCCGAAGTCCGGCGGGTTCCGCCTGGTCAGGAGGCGTGAGCACGTTGTGCTGCCATAGCGCAATGCCGCTTTGCTTGAGCGGCACAAAATGATCACGGGCGAAACGACGAGCGGAGCGGGCAGATGAGAGGCCGAAGAGCGCGCTGAACAGACCGGAGCAGAAGTAGAGCACGAACGCCGCCGAGACGACCCACATCAGCGGGTGCACGGTGCGGACGCGGCCGGTGAACACCTGCAGCAGCACGCAGCTGAGGAAGCCCACGCCGGAGCCGCCGCCTCCACCGGAATGACCTGGTAGAGCGGGGTAAAGAACATCGCCGCCAGGAACAGCGGGCCGGTGATCACGTTCGCCAGCCCCGTCCGCGTCCCCCTCCGCGATGCCGGACGCGGACTCCACGAACACGGTGTTGGAGCTAACTGAGCCGAAGCCGCCCGCGACCGCGCCGACGCCCTCAACGGCCAGCGCCTTGCCGATGCGTGGCAGGTTGCCGTCCTTGTCGGCGAGCCCACCTTCCTTGCCGAGGCCGGTCATGGTGCCCACGACGTCGAAGAAGTTCGCCAGCACCAGCGTGAACACCAGCATCGCGGCGGCCAGCGCGGGCAGCCGGGTCCACGCGCCGAAGGAGATGCCGCCGACCAGCGACAGGCCCGGCAGCCCGACGACCTGCCCCGGGATCGCCGGTCGGCCACGAGGCGATCGAACCGTCGATGCCCAGCCCGACCGGCACCGTCGTGTTGGCCGCGTCCGGAAGCCGCCGCACGAACCCGGAGTCGACCAGGCCGACGAACGTGATGAACACGCCGACACAGACCGCGATCGCGGCCTTGAGCTCGGTGGCACCGCGTTGAACACCGCTGTCCGGAAGCCGGTGGCGACCAGGATCAGGATGATGATGCCGTCTACCACCAGGCCCAGGCATGGGCCTCCGGCCACGTCGCCTGCGGCGCGATGGTCACCTCCAGCAGCGTGTTGCTGCCAAGCCGGCGGCGATCGCGAACGGGTAGTTGGCGACGAATCCGAACAGGATCGTCATCACACCCGCGACCAGCGCGGTAGTCGCCGCGACCTGCGAAAGCGGCAAGATGTTGCCGAGCACGTCGCGCTTGGCGCCAGCGTCCTCGGCGGAGTAGCTGCCGAGGATCAGCGGGTTGAGCACGATGATGTACGCGACCGTGACGAAGGTGACCACGCCGCCGCGAACTTCCCGCCCGACGCTGGACCCACCGTCGGTGATCTTGAAATACCTGGCCAGCAGCGACCTCTTGGAAGCGTCTTGATCCACCATCAGTACTTCCCGATCAACGCGCCTGCGCGCGCGTTTACTACCGGGAGTAACCTGCCTGACGTGGCAATGGACAGCGAATCCACCTCCTCCGCGCCGGGTCACCGGCCGGTCCCGCCGCTGCCGCGGAGGCTGGCGGACCCGACCCCGGTGGTGCTGTTCGGCACGACGCTGTGGTTCGCCGGGGCGGTCCTGTTCGGCATCCGCCACTGGGCCGACGGCGCCTCGGAGATCCAGTTCTGGACCTGCCTGGTCGGCGGGGCGCTCGGCATCATCGGCTACGGAGTGTTCCGCTGGCAGCGCTCGGCGGCGCGGCGCGGCTCCCGAGGAGCTTGGAAGGGCCTGTCCGGTCTCGACGGCTGAGCCTGCACGATTCCTGCTCCGTACGGTCCCGCGACCGGTTAGTCTGCACAGTCGTCACCAGATCCGACGCGCAACTCTGACCTAACGCGGGAGCGCAGTACCAGTGCCCAAGCTCGACGTCGACCGACTCGAATTCGCGATCCTGGCCGAACGCGCCGGACTCACCCGAATCCCGGTGATCGCGTCGTACAGCAACTACGGGACGACCGTCAAAGACATACCGCGCGAGTTCGACGCAGCCGAACAGCGGGTCCGCGACCGCGGCCTGATCAACCCGGGCGGCGTGAACGACCGGGTCATGGAACTGCTGGGCATCTACGCGCACACGACGGTCGAGTACGACCTGCGGTTCTCGTCCAAGAAGGAAACCGAGCTGCGGGCGGCGGTGTCCAAGGCGAACAAGACGGCGGTGCGCACGGTCGTCGACGGCGACCGGATCATCCTGGAGCCGGTGCACCCCAACGACCTGATCCCGGCCCTGGTGTCGGTGCTGCCGGAACACCCGCCGGCGCGGATCCGCCCGCCGCTGAGCGTCGACCTGGCGGAGATGCGCACGGCGATGACCGAGGTGCGCCGCCGCGGCGACGAGGACACGCAGGCGATCGAGCAGAGCCTGCGCGCCCGCGGCGTGAACGTGGCGAGCTTCCGCAAGATGACGCAGCTGCTGGACGGACCGCGCCTCGGCCTCGGTGAGATCGGCGTCACGATCTGGGACGACCGCCGCAAGGAACGCCGTGGAGACCAGACGCTCCGCATCATTGACCTGCAGCTCGGCCGCACGGCGGTCTACAACAGCGGAACGCAGCGGATGTTCGCGGGGGCGGACATGAGCACGTTCACGCGAGTGCTCGGCGAGCTGACGACGAAGACCCGGCGCGAAGCGGCGGCGGCCTGGTAGCGACGAAAGTCACTCCGCCAAACGGACCAATACAGCAACGAGTTGGGAACCGATCTCGTCCGAGGATCGTCACATCGGTGCACGGATGAGCAAAGACCTGGCAAGCTAAGCGCGACGTGTACCTGATTCAGGGGACAAAGGGGGTAGTGAGAGGTGTCATTCTTCGACGGGGTCGGCAACGCTGTCGTCACGGCGGGGCAGAAGGTTGCGCGGTCAGCGACGATCCACACGGCGATCAACTCAGGCGGCACCGCGAAGGCGGCGTCGTTCCAGGTCGACATCGAGCAGATTCCAGGGCTGATCACGGAGTACGAGAAGGCCCAGGACATGCTCGGCCGCATCCTGCGGAAGGCACAGGACCTTCAGAACGTTGTGCCGCCCGGAGACGACGAAGTCAGCGAGAGGCTCGCGAGCTCCCTGGGTGAGATGGCGGGGAACAACGAAGGCTGCCTTTCATGGGCCGTCAACGATGCTCGTGCCCGCATCCAGTCGCAGATCGACCAGCTGAAGGCTGCGCTGGGCACTTACCAGACCACTGACGAAAACGCGACCGCCCGCCAGGTTTAAGGAAGATCTCACGTGCTACGCCGCGCAACTGTCACCGCCATCTCCCTCCTCGCCGTGCTGGGGGCGGCGGCATGCTCTCCAGGCGGGTCGACTAACACGCCGAGCTCGGACACCGACGAGACCACCACAACCTCCCCGGCGGCCCCGAAGGTCGAGAACCCGAAGAACCTCAAATCAATCACCGACGCATGTCAACTGCTGACAGATCAGCAAGTCAAGAGCCTTGGTGGTGTCAAAGAGAGAAGGCCTCCAGAACAGAGCCCTAACGGCTATGGCGAGCCCAGCTGCGAATGGGCGAACGATGCCTTCACCGCAGCTGTCTCGATCAACACCAAGCACGGCGGCCTGGAAAAGGTCCTGAAGAACGCGGAGACGCGCAAGAGCTACAAGCTGACACAGCTTGACGGTTACCAAGGAGCGCGCGTCGACGAGCAGAGCGACCTGTGCCGGATCGAGCTAGCCATCGCCGACGACCAGTCGCTTGAGGTCAACTACTTTAAGAACGCTGGCGGCACGCCGGAAATGAACGATCCGTGCGGCTACGCGGAGAAAATCACCAGCGAGGCCCTGAAGAACGTTCCAGGCGCCTGATCGCGTCCGGACTACCACGACCAGTTTTCGAAAAGGGGGTGTGATCATGGTTTTACCGATCATCGTCGGCGGCTACCTGCTCACACGTGAATCGGACCGTGGTAACACGGACGAGATCATGAGCAAGGTGGGCTTCAACCACCCGGAGAAGTACAAGCAGATCCACGGCGGGAACGGAACGGAGGATCTTTCCCGCAAAGTGCTGGGGTGGAAGACCGAAATCGGTGGCCAGTTCACCGATGTCTACAACATCCTGGACACCGCCAATAACAAGGCCAAGCTCGCTTGGGAAGGTCAGGCCGCAGAGCAGCATGGCTCCACCCTGCAGCCGATGTCGCAGTTCATCGAAGACGCCAAGGGCGTTTCGGAATCGGTCGGTGTCTCAGCTGAGGACCAGGTCGACAACTTCAGCAGGGTCAAGAACAGCATGCCCGAGCCGGTGAAGGTCGATGCGACCGACAACCTGCTCGAGAAGGGCGGCGCTTGGCTGATTGGTGGCGAGACGGACCTGCAGAAGCAGGAGCGCGAAGCTACTGAGAAGGCTCAGGAAGCCAAGCAGCACTATGACAACTACAGCCAGAGCACCACGAACGTCTCACAGAACCTAGCGTTCTATCCGAAGGCCCCGGAGATGGCGTACGACCAGGGCGGGGACAGCACTGGTACGAACCCGACGATCGGCAGGATGCCGAACGGTTCCGGCATCCCCGGTGGCGGCGGCACGCCGGGCGGCGGCGGCGGTGGTGGTGGCAGCTGGGTCAGCGGGACCGGTGACAGCGGTCACAGCGGCAGCGGGAGCGGCAGCGGCAGCGGCAGCACGACTCCATCGCAGAGCAATTCGCAGTGGTCTTCCCCGCCTGTTCCCAATGGTCCCGGCGTGCCTGTGAACACTGGCCCCGGCATGGGTCCGAACACCGGCGGTCCCGGGTTCGGGATGGTGCCCGGTGGGCCCGGCCTCGGCGGCGGCTCCGGTACCGGCGCTGGTGCTGGTCGTGGTCTCGGCGCCGGCGGTGGCGCTGGCGGTTCCGGTCGTGGTGCGGGTCTGGGCGCTGGTGGTCGCGCCGGCCTCGGTGGTCTCGGCTCCGGCTCGGGTGCTGGCGGTGCCGGTGGCACTGCTGGCGCGGCCGGTCGTGGTGGCGCGGGCGGCATGGGCGCCGGTGCTGCTGGCCGCGGCCGGGGCAAGGAGGGCGAGGAAGACATGGAGCACGAGGACAAGTACTGGGTCGACACGGACGAGGCTTGGGAAGACCTGGGCCTGCCCAAGGTCGCCCCGCCGGTCTTCGGCGAGTGACCAACACCCGCTGAAGTCGAGAAGCAAACTGGCCGCACACCGAATTCGGTGCGCGGCCAGCGCTTTTCTCCGCTATCTAACGGCAAACACGAGCGGTGCCCCGAGCGTGCCCCCGCCTGTCCTCACTCCGTAAACCGTGCCGTTGCCCCAGTGCAGGTTGCAATTGACCGGAGAACTGACCTCAGACGGGAACAGACCGCTGATCGCTCTCGGACTGCCGCCGCTCAGCGGAATCTCGAACACTTGCGGCGGGTTCTCGTGAGTACCTGCGTTGATAGCGAGAATTCCGTTCGCGGTCGCTGCGAATGGCCGTCCGGCGATCTTCTTCCCTAGGGCGATGTCCCAGCGCTGCTGCCCGGTTTTCAGATCCACCGCGACGATCTTGTTCGTTTCCCGGTATGCATTGACCGAGGTGCTCCAAGTGGCCCCGACCAGCATTCCGTCAGTGACGATGATGGGGAATCGCATGCGTGCCCGGGTTTCCAGGTAGCTGTTGATCGGGTTGACGTCGAGCCGCCCGGCAGGAAGCTCCTGCGGGAACTCGGTCACCTTGCGCCCTATGTCGTCGAAGACGAGAAGGCTTCCAGGGACTTCGTCCTTGGTGCTCGGATCGACTGCTGCTATCGGCGGATCAGCCGAGATCACAGCAGGAAAGGTGTCCGCGTCGAGGCGGGTCCGCCCCTTTACCGCCCCAGTTGCTGTGTCGAGGAACAGCAGCTCGTGGTATTCCGGCTCGCCTATCGGGCAGTAGACCGGGAACACCGTCGTTCGCTCGCTGATGGCGGGGCCGGACAGATTGCAGTAGCTGCGCGGTTCCTGGTCATGCCGCCATACCTCCTTGCCATCAGCCAGATTCACCCCGAACACAATGTCGTGCAACGAGAACACAACCAGATCACCAACGATCTCCGGGTCGGTGAAATTCGTGGTGCCCCGGTTCTCAACGACCGGCAGGTCAAGCTGCCATTTGAAAACACCTGTCTTGACATCTACGACGGCAATCGTTGAGCATCCCGTCCCCCCGTATGTGGATTTGATGTACGGTCCAAAGGAGATCACCCCGAGGCCGTTCTTAACGTCGTGGCTCATTCCGCAGAACCGACTCAGCGGCGTCTTCTCCCCAGCACGCAGCGGCGGTTGGAAGTCCCATGCCTTCTCCCCGGTTTCAGCATTGAATGCGTACAAACGGTCTTCGTGCATAACCGCGATGATGCCGTCGGAAGCCCAGCTGTTGAGTGGCCTCTCGTCGATCAAGGTCGCCTGCTTCCAGAGCAGCGTCGCCGACGGCCGCTGGTCCTCGTCCCTAGGGCCGTATTTGGCGCGCAACGCCAACCAGCCGGTTACTCCGCCGCCGACCAGAACCACGACGAGCCCGACGATCAGGAACGGAACCCATATCCGGCGCTTCTTGGGCGGCATCGGCGCTGGTCCGGCCGGGTACTGCGGCGGGTACGGCTGCTGTGGATAGGGTTGTTGGCCCTGGTTTCCCGGCCAGCCTTGGTAACTCACTCGGACATGCTCCCCTCGCATGAACGTGCGCTCGCAGAACTCGGAGCACTCCCCCAACGGCCTGTGATCAGGCCGGAGGGCATTATGCAGGACCTCGATGTCGGAAAAGCGGCCTTCAGCCGAAGCTCATCGGACGGACCTCAATTCGTCCACTTCGGACCTCTGCCGCGCAGACGGAGCAGGTGGTGCGCTGGTCTCTGCCGCCGATGTCCTCGGGTGCCGTCATGACGCCGCACACCGCGATCAGCTCCGGCCCATCGCGCCGCGGGTCATCGTCGGGAATCACGTGGTTCTGGTAGCCGAAGGCGGCCCAGCGTCCGATCTTGACGTTCGACTCGTCTTTTGAATGCGTCATCGCGTCCTTCCCGAAGCACAGATGGTCGGTGACCGGGCGCGTGGGGAGGGGGCAATCGCGCCCGGTCACCGGGAAGGGCTGGTGCGGCGGAGTTCGGGGAGGACACCGCACCAGGCACCCTTGGGTGGTACAGCCGCTCAAGGGTGCCCCTCACCTCTCACCTGACGGTGTGAATCAGGTGCGGAGGTGGTGGCGTCCGGTCGGCTCCTCGCGGTCGCCGGGCTCGTCGGGGTCTGTGGTGGGGAATCCCGGTGGTATGTGGGGATGTTCTTGTTCCGCGCGGTGTTCTTCAGCCACGACACGGGTTTCGGCTTCGATGTCGGCTATGAGGTGCCAGACCGTGTAAGCGCCTTCGCCGCCTCCGGCGTGCTGGCCTGTTGAGAACGCGATGGTTCTTGCGGGTAGCTGGGTTGTGAGGATCGCGAGGATCAGCAGGTTGAACAGGACGAACGTGCTGAGCTGAATCCAGAACATCGGTGGTTCTCCTTCGGTTGGTCGAGGGGTGTCAATTTCGCGAGAAATTGGCGTTCATCCGGGGTGACGGTCAATTTCTCGCGAAATTGCGCCGTCCTCGGGTGGTCACAGGCGGGTGGTGAGGGTGTGCCAGCAGCGCATGCAGGTGTCTTTGCGGATCCAGTCCACTTCGGACCGATCGTGCAGCTCCGCTGCGTTCGCTTCCGTCCCGCAGAACGACTTCACCCGCTCGTCGCGCGGAGCTTTCGTTGCTGCGATGGGAAACGCGTGGCGACCACCCGTGACCGGGCGCCAGACGTAGGTCAAGTAGTCAGACATGGGATTCCTTTCTGTCTCTGCGCCGATAAGATCGGTTCAGCTGTCTCCGATCAAGGCGGTTCACCGTTATGTGTAATGGCGGAGTCTCAGGCCCTGAAATAGCGTGGACATATGACAACTGCACGTTCGCGCGGACTGGGTGCCGAGATTCGCAAGCTCCGAAAGGAAGCTGGCCTGCGACTAGAGGAACTGGCAGAGCAGTGTGATTGGTCAAGGGCAACCCTCGGCCGGATCGAGGTCGGGGCCAAGGTTCCTTCAGAAACTGAGATAGCAATCATCCTGGGAACACTCGGCGTCAAGGGGCGGGAGCGAACGCGCATCCTTGAACTCGCCGAGGACGCACACAAGCCGCACTGGTGGGAAGTGGGAAACCCAGGACTGCCACAGCAACTCGTGGCCCTGCTGGAGTTCGAGCGGAGCGCAACGAAGATCACCAACGTGTCGATTGGTCTTGTCCCGGGCTTGCTTCAGATCGCCGACTACACCCGGGCGATCATGGTCGCTGGCGGACTCAGGGACAGCGATGTCGAATCCAGGGTCTCGCTGCGCATGGGGCGACAGACTGTCCTAACTGGAAAGAAGCCAGCGGAGTTCCATGCGCTCATCGATGAGTCTGTCCTGCATCGTCCAGTCGGGGGTGCCGATGTGATGGCAGATCAACTCCGGCACATCGAGCGCATGGCGTGTCGGCCGCACATCAAAATCCAGATAGTCCCTTTCGATCTGGGTGCACACGTCGCCCTTAATGGCAACCAGTTGGTCATGGAGTTCCACCGCCAACGAACGGTCGTCCATCTGGAGCACCGGCGTGTTGGAGCGTTCCTGGACGCTCCAGCCGAGACTTCCCCATTCGTCGAGTCCGTGGCTAGTCTGACCAAAGCAGCGTTGAGCCCTTCCGAATCTGCCAAGCTCATCGCTACGTATGCGAAGAAGATGGAGGAGCGCCATGTCTCCGATCACTAACTGGCGGAAGTCGAGCTACAGCGGTGAAGAAAGCGACTGCGTCGAGGTCGGGATCAGTCCTGACCTGGTCGGGGTTCGGGACACTAAGGATCGGGACGGTGGGACTTTGGTGTTCGGGCAGCCGACCTGGGGGCGGTTCTTAGCCGCCGTGAAGGCTGAGCGGTTCCGTTGAGCCGCTCAGCGCAGGAGGGTTGCTGCTTCCGGGGCGGCTAGCAGGGCCGTCAGGGCGAACCTCTCGTGCCAGGCCCCCGATGCCCAGGCCAGGGCTCGGGCCAGGCCGTCCGGGGTTTGCTCCACGTGGAGCTTTCCCGTGCTTTCGACCCACCAGTGGACGCGCTGCTCTCCGGTCGAGGACCGGACTTTCAGCACGTCGTGGAGGGTCACTTCGCCCGTTGGCACGGTGATTCCGAGGAGTTCGCAGGCCGCCGGGACGCGCGCCACCTCCGGCCAGCGCTGGAGGCGGCCCGGGCCCACCACCTGCATCGTGTTCTCCTCGGACGCCAGCGGCAGGTCCAGGAGTTCCGCCAGCGCCTCCGCGTCAAACTGGTCCGGGCTGCCGCCCGCGATCACCAGCGGCGCTTCCAGCACGCCCAGCATCCACGGCTCGTCGAGCACCACCGCTCGCCCGGTGCTGACCACCGCACCCGACACCGAACGGACCATCTCCGGCGGGTCGAACTCGCCCGGATCCACGACGCCGCGCGCAACCGCGTCCGCCAGCGCTTGGTGCGCGCGCAACGCCGTTCCGGCGCGCACCGCGCGGTCCGGGTCACCGAGTCGTTCCAGCAGGTCTTCGGCGTCGTCGGCGTCCTCGATGACGAGTTTGCCGCGCACACCCGCGATCCGCAGGTGCTCGTCGTCGAGTTCGACATCGGGCACCGCGTCGTACAGGCCCGCGAGTTCTTCGGCCCCGGCGAGGCGCCAGTGTTTGGGCGGGTGTCCTTCGAGCAGCGCGTAGCGCGCGATCCACCAGGCCGAGTAGCTGTGCGGTTCGCGCAGTGCCCGCAGGGTGTCCGGGTTCCGCACCAGCAACCGGATAGCCGCCGGCCAGGCGTCGTCGGCGACCAGGTCGAGGTCGCGGATGCCCATGAACCTGGCGGGTGGCCAGTTCTCGGGCTGCGCGGCTTCCTGCTCCGCCCACCAGTGGTGCGAGTCGGGGAAGTCGTCGTCCGCTTCGGCGGGGTCTTCCTCGACGTGCACCGCGAAGCCGTCCAGCACGCCGATCGACCGCAGCAGGTCCGCTTGCCGGTCGGCCGCGAAGTCCTCGTCCAGCACCGCCAGCGGCGCGTCCTCGCCGACGTACTGGGGGTCGATGACGTCCAGCAGCGCCGCATCGGGCAGCAGGAGTTCGTCCGCCCGGCGGAAATCACCGTCCGCGTCGGGCAGCGCCAACGCGCCCAGCCAGTCGCGCGGCTGCGCGCTCGCGACCAGTCGCAACACCGCCTCCGCCAAGGGCTGCACGTCCGCCCCGGACCGCGCGTCGGTGACGCTGCTGCGCACCGCCTCCTCCAGAGACGGGGCGTCGAGCAGCTCCGCCGGGCCGGCCGGGTGCGCGCCGAGCTTCTCCAGCAGCGGATGCGTCGCTTCGGGGTGCGCGATGCGCAGACCTGAGATGTCCAGTGTGGACAGGAGCGCCGCCGGGTCCGGGTCCGTATTCCGGTGGCTCAGCAGGACATCCCGCACACCGGTGACCGTGCGACCGTCCGCCAGCGGCACCGGCAGCGCGGAGAATTCCTCGCGCGCCAAGGGATCCGCGCCTTCGATCGGGGTCAGCGCGTCGTAGAGGCTGTACCACCAGTGCGGCGGACGCTGCAGGCCGGTGACCGCTTCGACGATCTCCGCCGCGGCGAGCCGCCGGATCGCCAGCACGTGCAGCGACCTGCGGTGGTGGGCATCGGCCAGATCCGCCTTGAGTAGGCCGGGAATCACGTCTTTCAGCAGCTCAACGAGCTCCGGCGAGACGTATTCGAGGACCCGGGATTCCAGCGGTGCTACCAGATTCCCGTTGGCGGCGGGCAGCCATGCCGCGACGCGCAGCCGGTCGTTCACGCCCTGCCGCAGCTTGTCGTCCACATCGGACAGCGGAAAGCCCGGCAGCGGCACCAGCGCCGTGCGGTGCTCTGCGGCGATCTTGCCGACCAGCCCTGGATAGCACTCGGCGGCGAACGTCAACACCGCGTCCGTGGCGGCCGATGCCGACACCCGGCGCCGGTCCGGCTCCACCGGCACGCTCGCCAGCAGCCGCGCGGGCAGCGACAGCCGCTCTTCGGTCGGGGTCGGGGTGTGCAGCACGTCCTCGGCCAGCGGGATCGGCGTGCCGTACTCGTCCAGCGGAATCGCCCAGGTCACGTGCCACTCCGTGGCATGCCGGGCCTCGACGCCCAGACCGGCCAGCGCCATCTCGCTCAACTTGCCCGCCGCGCGGTGCACGAGCCACCGGTCGCTGCGCACCGGGCCGTGCACGACGAACCGGTCATCGGCTTCGTCGTCGCGCCGCCAGGTCTTCTCGCCGATCCGGATCTCGGTCAACCTGGGCAACGAGATCAGCAGATCGGGGACCTGGTCGGTCAACGCCGCCAGCAGCGCGTCCGCGTCCACCTCGGGGCGCAGCGGCAGCCGCACCTCGGTGTCGAAACCCGTCGGCGGCTCGTCGGCGATCGCCCACGGCAGCCGCAGGATCGGCACCACGCCCTCGCGCGCCGCCAACTCCTCGGCCGGGCCCGGCAGCTCCGCCGCCGCTTCCCTGGTCCGCTCCGCGGAAAACGCCACCCCGCCGGACGTCGACACGATCCGTGGTTCGTCGGACACGGCTAGCACCGCCGCGAACCCGACGCCGAACCGGCCGACCGACATGCCCTCGCGCTTGGCCGACGCGCGCAGCGAAGCCAGACCCGCCACGCCGTCCGCGGTCAGCGGCGCACCCGTGTTGGCCACCCGCAGCTCGCGGCCGACGAACTCGACCTGCAGCACACCACCGGTGCCCGCCGCGTCCGCCGCGTTCTGGGCCAACTCGACCAGCAGCCGGTCGCGGTAACCGCCGAGCCGGAGGTCCTCCTCGGCGTTGGCGTCCTCGCGGAACCTGGTCGGCGAAGCCTCCCAGGACTGCAGCACGGCCTGCCGGAGCTCGGCAACGCCGAAGGGGTCCGCTCCGCTCACCCGCGCGGCTCGAAGTCCAGGGTGGCGTCGTCGTAGACGACCTCGGCCACCGGCACCGTCGACGAGGTGTCCACCTCGACCTGGGAATGCGCGCCGCAACCGAACTCGACGCTGACCACGCGGCCGTCCGCGGGCGCGAGCTCGTTGGCACAGACGCCGAACGCACCGCCCATCGAACCCGCCAGCTTCAGGAAGAAACCGCAGGTACCGCAGGCACCGGGGGCCGACCGGGCGATCTCGGAGCGCGGCCCGAAGTCGCCGCTGTGCCAGCGGTCGGCGGCCTCCAGCCGCCCCTCCAGGCTCAGCACCCGCTTGCGGCCGAGACCCACCTCGTGGACGACCTCTTCCACTTCCGGGTCGTCGCTGGCCAGGTAGCCGGGCACCAGCCGCGGGTCGTCCACGGGGGTCGGCAGCAGGTCACCCGCGCCGAGGTCGCCCGGGCGCACCCGCTGGTTCCACGGCACCCAGTCCGGCGCGGTCAACGCGTCCGGACCCGGCAGCAGCACGACCTCGCTGACCGTCACCGGCTCGCCCGGCCCGACGCTGGCGACGGTGACCGCCCAGCGCCACCCGACGTAGCCCGGGTAGTTCGACTCGAAGTAGTGGGTGACCGCGTGCGGGCCCTCCGGCTCGACACCGACGTGCGCCCCGACCGGGGCGTAGACCTCGGTGTCCAGGGTCAGCACCGGCGAGCCGATCGGGTCGTCCCCGGGCCGCGCCTCGTCCTCCGCCGCAGCTCGGGCGACGTCCTCCGCAGCGGCGAGCTCCGGGTTCGGCGGCACGGGCGCAGGCAGCCCGGCGTCCTCGAACGGGGCACCCGCGCCTGGGCTGGTCATCGGAGCAGGCATAGGCGTCACATGCTCGATTGTGCCGTACGTGGTCGTCGCCGCCGTCGGCCGTGTCAGGCTTTCGGGGTGCGACTCCTCCTGACTCGTCGTGTGTTGTGCGGCTGGGTGCTCACCATCGGGCTGGGGCTGGTGGCGTGCGCGCCGCAGGTACCAGCGCAGCACGACGGCCAGGGCAACCGCGAGCAAACCGATCAGGGCGTTGGGCACGCGGGAAGCGTGCCACACCTTCGAGCGGAGGTGATTTCCGTGCTCCCGCACGACCGCTCCTCATTCACTCAGGGCCTCGAACTTGCCGCCGGCACCCTCTACGAAGGGACCGGCTTGCATGGCGAGTCGCTGCTACGCGCCACCGACCTTCCTACCGGCGAGGTGCACCGCGAAACCCGACTCGCGGCCGGACTCTTCGGTGAGGGCATCACCGTCACGGGAGACCGTATCTGGCAGCTCACCTGGCAGGAAGGGGTGGCGCTGGAGCGTGATCGGGAGTCGCTGGCGGAGCTGCGCCGCGTGGGGTACTCCGGCGAGGGCTGGGGCCTGTGCTTCGACGGGGCGCGGCTGGTGATGAGCGACGGCAGCGACCGGTTGACCTTCCGGGACCCGGTGACCTTCGCTCCGATCGGCGGTGTCGGCGTGCGGCTCGGCGGGTCCGCGGCCGACGAACTGAACGAGCTGGAGTGCGTCGGCGGGCAGGTCTGGGCGAACGTGTGGGGCAGCGACCAGATCCTGCGCATCGACCCGTCAAACGGGCAGGTGACCGCTGTGGCGGACGCGTCCGGGCTGCTGAGCCCCCGGCAGCGGGCGGGCACCGACGTGCTCAACGGCATCGCCGCCGTGCCCGGCACCGACGAGTTCCTGCTCACCGGGAAGTACTGGCCGTCGATTTTCCGAGTTCGCTTCGTACCAACGTGATCATTAGTACGGTCGGCGCATGGATGATCAAGAGGACTTGGTGGAGCCGCTGCACGTGCTCTGCGTGCTCGGCACCGGCATGAACTTCGACGCGGTCGAGCGAGTCGCCGGTGCCGTCGGCGGACCGCAGTTCTCGCTGGACCGGGAGTTCTCGGTGCAGGAGCACGATCCGCGGATGCCCGACGCGTTCGAGGCCTGCCTGGCTGGGTTGACCTTCACCGACGCCGACTGGGACGCGGTCGACGAGCACGATTCGGTCGCCTACGTGCTCGCGAAGGGCGGGCAGGAGCACGCTCCCTACATCTCCGAGCGGATGCTGGCCGTGGTTGCGGAGCTGTTCGAGCGCTTGGGCGCGACCGCCATCAAGAGCGAGAGCAGCGGTCTCGCGCACAGTCGGGAGACGTGGCTGGCGCTGGCCGAGGACGCCGCCAAGCCCGATGCGCTCCGCCGGGCCTGGGTGAAGCGGCCGATCCACAGCGGCGACGTGCTGCACAGCTGCGGCATGCACCTGCTCGGGGTGCCCGATGTGGAGTTGGAGACCGAGGGGCTGCTCGACGAGAGCCGGCTCGGCGAGTGGGTGGAGCTGATCGACGGCCTCGCGGGGTACCTGCTGACCGAGCCGCGGGCGGCGGAGATCCGGGACGGCGAGGGGTTCCGGCTCGCCGAGGACGCGCCGCGCTGGCTGCTGCACCAGCACGCGTGCGACCGCTACGACGACGAGGACATCTTCTTCAACCCCTACGGCTACTGGCGCCTGACCCCGGCCTGAGTTCTGCCTGCTCAGATGCCCGTGCGCTTTTTGGGACTGTGGAAGCCGTCGATTTTCAGGCACGGTCCCGCTGCGTGGCCGCAATTTCCTTTGAAATCGAAGGTCCGATTTCAAGTGAATTTGCGCCAGTGCACGGCGTCGGGCTGTATCCGCAGGTCACCGGCCGTGAGCGTGGTTGGGTGCTCGCTATGACTCCGAAAAGCACTGACGGGGCTCCGGAGTTGCTTTGGACCACCCGGACGGGGGTGGTTTTGGGGCGTTGATGTCGCTCGATGGTGTCCGGGTGTATCTGGCAGGCGGGTTCCGTCCTCTTTATCCGTGGGACCGCCGAAATCCGTCGGAGGCCCGATCGGCCGGAGGCGGGTGAGGCAGGATGAACGGTATGGGTTTGCGACGCCACGACCAGCGGTCGGACGCCTCGCGCGGCCGATCGGGCTGGGGCGCCGGGCAGCGCCGCAAGCGCGGTTGGTACGCCGAAGGCGGCCGGGAGGCCGAGCACGGCTCGGCGCAGCGTGCCGAGCCGAACCACGAGCAGCGCGCCGAGAACCGGTTCGAGGCGTCGTCGAGCAGGGACGACCGGCGGGGTTCCGGTGCGAGTTCCCGGCGGGGCGGGCGGCGGTACCCGTGGGAAGAGGATCCGGATTATGAGCACCCGCGCAGCAGCGCCCGGCGGCTGCCACCGCTGCCCGGAGACGACCCCGGCAGCACGGAAGACCCCGAACAGCCCGAACCGGAGAAGCCCCGCAGCACCGCGCCGCCCCGGAAGCTGACCGTCACCCGTGTTGCCGCGTGGCGCAGCCGGGACCTGACGCAACGCGCGATGCGGATGTTCTTCTCGCTCGCGCACGCCGACGGCGCCGACCGGTCCGGGCTCGCGAAGTTCACCTATGCCGTGATGGGCAACTACGCGGTGGACGCCGCGATGGCGGTCGCGCTGGCCAACACGCTTTTCTTCTCCGCCGCCACCGGCGAGAGCAAGGACAAGGTCGCGCTCTACCTGCTGATCACGGTCGCTCCGTTCGCGGTGATCGCCCCGGTGATCGGGCCGGCGCTGGACCGGCTGCAGCAGGGCCGCCGCATCGCGCTCGCCGCGTCCTTCGCGGTCCGGGTGCTGCTCGCGGCCGTGATGGCGCTGAACTTCAACAGCTGGTTGCTGTACCCGGCGGCGCTGGGCTGCATGGTGCTGTCGAAGTCCTTCGGCGTGCTCAAGGCGGCGATGACGCCGCGGGTGCTGCCGTCGCAGATCACGCTGACCAAAGCCAACTCCCGGCTGACCGCGTTCGGCATGGCCGCGGGCGGGATCTTCGGCGCGATCGCCTCCGGCTTCGCCTGGCTGCTGGGTTCCGAGGGCGCGCTGTGGTTCATGGCCGCGATGGCCGCCGGCGGCGTGTGGCTGTGCCTGCGGATTCCCGGCTGGGTGGAGCGCACCGAGGGCGAGGTCCCGACGTCGATCGGCTCCCACCCGCAGCAGGCCAAGAAGGTCCCGCTGAGCGGGCACGTGGTCGTGGCGCTGTGGGGCAACGGCGGCATCCGGGTGCTGACCGGGTTCTTGACGCTGTTCGCCGCGTTCGTGATCAAGCAGAGCACCCAGCACGAGCCGTTCATGCAGCTGGTTCTGCTCGGCCTGGTCGGCGGCGCGGCCGGGGTCGGCAGCTTCCTCGGCAACGGGCTGGGTTCGAAGATGCACTTCGGCAAGCCGGACCGGGTGATCATCGCCTGCCTGGGCAGCGCGCTGGCCGTCGCCGGGTGCGCGGCCGTGCTGGCCGGGCTGCCGCTCGCGGTGGTGGTCGGCCTGGTGGGTGCGACGGCGAGCGCGCTGGCGAAGGTCTGTCTGGACGCGGTGATCCAGCACGACATGCCGGAGGCCTCGCGGGCCTCGGCCTTCGGCCGGTCTGAGACGATCTTGCAGCTCAGCTGGGTCTTCGGCGGCGCGCTGGGCGTCCTGCTGCCACCGGTCTACTGGATCGGGTTCGTCGTCGTCTCCGCCGTGCTGGCGCTGGTGCTGGCGCAGACGATCGTCGCCGGGCGCGGCGGCACGCTGCTGCCCCGCATCCGGCGCCGGGCGGCACCGGCCACCGCACGATCGGGGACCAAGTCGTAGGCTCGGACCGTGCATCGTGGACTGAAGCCGCTGCTGGCGGTGGCGGGCATCGCGCTCGTCGCCGGTTGTGCCGCACCCAGCGAACCGCAGGTCACCTTCTACTCGCACGGGAACTCGGTGGCCGTCAACCCCGCCCAGCTCTGCGACGCGACGGGGCAGAACTGCGTGCAGCCGTCGGAGAACACCGTCGGCAACCTGCGGGTGCCGGACAACGATCCGCTGCAGATCTCGGTGCCCGGCGAGGTCGCCGCCACGCCGTGGCAGGTGGCGTTCATCTACCGCGGCACGAACGGCCAGGAGCTGGACGGCCGCAGCGCGGTCTTCCGCCCCAACGAGCGCCACGCCTACACGCTGCAGGTGCCGCCGGACGGCACCAGGCTGGAGCACGTGGAGGTCCAGCAGTTCTCGGCGGTGCTGACCCAGGGCACGGACGGCGGTGTCGACTTCGGCATCGGCGGCACCTGGATCCTGAACATCCACGAGTGACGGCGGCTTCAGCCGCCGACCAGCCCTGCCTCGTAGGCGGTGATCGCAGCCAGGACGCGATTGTTCGCGGACAGGCGCTGCAGGATCGCCCGGACGTGCGTCTTACGGTGCCTTAGGCCAGGAACAGCCGCTGCGCGACGTCCTGTTTGGACAGTCCCGCGCCGGCCAGCGCCAGCACCTCGCGTTCCCGCCGGGTCAGGGTCGCCACCCGGTCGCGGGCGGCGTTGCGCCGGGTGGCCCGGCCGCCGTGCATCTCCGCGATCACCCGTTGCGAGATCCGAGCGACAGGTACCCCGCGCCGTCGGCGACGGCGCGAACGCCGATGCGGTGTTCGCGCTCCGCCCGGGCGCATGGTCGTAGTTGACGTTGCAGTCCTCACAATGCGCGCCCGGCTCGGCGGCCAGCGAACCAGTGGTCAGCCGCGAGCCGTAGTCGGCGAGCGAGCCCGCGTCTTCCAGCGCGTTGATGTCGATCGTGCGGACGGAGAAACCGGAAGTCTGGTGAACGACTTGCTCACCGCCGCGACCCGCATCGGGGTGTCCGCGGTGATCGGCTGCCCTTGGAATCGTGGCCGTAACCGGCGGCGTGCACGACCCTGTCGTCCTTGGTGACCACGACCGAGAACCCGGGCACGCCGGTGGATTCGAGCGCGTCGGTCAGGTACTCGTCGATGGCGGGCGCAGTCGGCTCTGGCGCGGCGTGCGCCGTCGCCGGGCCGAGGGAGATCCCAAGCGCCACCGCGAGCGCGATGATCTTGGCTTTCTTGCAGGTGAATCTAGGAATCCGGACACCCATCGCCGGATCTGCCGACCGACCACGGCCACCCCTGCCGAAAGGCATGAAGAGGCCGGGCGCACCGCGATGCGCCCGGCCTCCGCGACGTTCGTCAGGTGCCCGGATCGAGCTCGCGGGCGACCGCCCGGACGACCTCACCGATGCGCTTGGCGACCTTGCGATCCGGGTAGCGACCGCGGCGCAGGTCGGGCTGGATCTTCAGCTCCAGGAGCTTGATCATGTCCTCGACCATGCCGTGGAGTTCGTCGGCGGAGCGGCGGTGCGCCTCCGCCACCGACGGCAGCGGGTCCAGCAGCTTCACCTTGAGCGCCTGCGGACCGCGGCGCCCCTGCGCCATGTCGAAGTCGACGCGCTGGCCGGTTTTGAGCGCATCCACGCCGGACGGCAGCGCGGAGGACCGCACGTAAACGTCCTCCCCACCGTCCTGGGTCAGGAAGCCGAAGCCTTTTTCCGCGTCGAACCACTTGACCCTGCCGGTAGGCACTGTCCTCACCGTTCCCTGTCGAATGCGCCGCCCCGGTCTCCGGGGCCTCCGTCGTCGTTGTCTGCTCCGCCGAGTGGGACCGAACGACCCCGGCACGACGAAAGCGCCCCGAATACGCCACGCAGTTGGGCGCGCCGGGACGCGTCACGCCAAGCGTACCGCGTAACCAGCCGATAACACCCGACCTTATTGACCAAGGCCCGCTGCGGCACCCGGTTCAGTCGTGAATACGCTGCTCAGCATGGCTAGTGCAAGGTCCAGGTCCGCAGTGCTCTTGGTATCGATGGTCCTGTTCGGGTTGGGCCTGCTGGCGATCGTCATGATCTTCGGGCTGGCCGCCGCCGGCTACCAGAACCTGCCGATCTGGCTGAACCTCGCCACCCTGCTGTGCCCGGCCGGCCTGATCTTCGGCGTGGTCGCAACCATCTTCCGCAACCGCAGGCGCTGAATCCGCCAAGCGAGACCACGCCCGGCACAGGGGTTCCACGCCCGCGATTTCGCGCGAAATCGCCTCCTACTCCTCCAGGCACCCCAGCACGATCAGGCGTGCTGCGCGAGCCACTCCGGGAACTCCGTCAGGTCGCGCAGCGCGACGTCGGCACCGGCCTCCACCAGCTCGTCGACGCCGTAGGGGCCGGTGGCCACGCCGACGGCGACCGCTCCCGCAGTCTTCGCGCCGACGATGTCGCCGAGGTGGTCGCCGACGTAGATCGTCGCGCCCTCCTCGCGCAGCACCTCACCCTTCGCCGCGGCGAATACATCGCCGGCGAGCAGGTCGACGTCCCAGCCGAACGCCTTGAGATGCAGGGCCGCGTTCGGCTCGAACTTCCCGGTTATCACCAACGTGCGCCCGCCGGCTTCGCGGACCGCATCCAGCGCCCGCGCGGCGCCCGGCATCGGCTCGGTCACCCCGACCACCACTGACGGGTAGATCTCGCGGAAGTGGTTAACCAGCCGCTCGACCATCGGCTCGTCGAAGCCGTATCCGCGCATCGCGTCGGCCAGCGGCGGCCCCAGGTGCGCGGCGAAGGCCTCGCCGTCCAGTGACAACGCGAACTCCGCGTTCAGTGCTTCGATGGCGCGCACCATGCCGGGGCGCGGGTCGATCAGGGTCATGTCCAGGTCGAAACCGACGGTCGGGGCACTGCGCTGTTCTGCCACGCGCCTCACCCTACGTACGAGCGGACTCGCCGCCCGGCTCCCAATCCCTTGACTCGAAACTGTGCAGTACCGAAAATCGTGTCGTAATATTTCTCACATTTCGGCGAGCTGGAGTCCTTCAATGATTAGCACCACCGCGCACCCCGCCCATCGCGAAGGTTTCCACTCCCTGCGGGCCAGCGGCCTGAACTGGGACTCGCTGCCGCTGCGCCTCTTCAACAAGGGCAACGCCAAGTTCTGGAACCCCGCCGACATCGACTTCAGCAAGGACACCGAGGACTGGCGGCGGCTCAACGAGGAAGAGCAGCGCAGCGTGGCCGGCCTCTGCGCTCAGTTCATCGCCGGCGAAGAAGCCGTAACCCAGGACCTCCAGCCGTTCGTGGCCGCGATGGCCGCCGAGGGCCGGTTCGGCGACGAGATGTACCTGACGCAGTTCGTGTTCGAAGAGGCCAAGCACACCCAGGTGTTCCGGCTGTGGCTGGACGCCATCGGACTCACCGAAGACCTGCACGGGCTCGTCGAGGAGAACCCCGGCTACCGCGAGATCTTCTACCGTGCGCTGCCCGAGTCGCTGCACGCGCTGCACGACGACCCCAGCCCGGAGAACCAGGTGCGCGCGTCGGTCACCTACAACCACGTCGTGGAGGGCACGCTGGCCCTGACCGGCTACTACGCCTGGCACAAGATCTGCGTCAGCCGCGGCATCCTGCCCGGCATGCAGGAGGTCATCCGGCGCATCGGCGACGACGAGCGCCGCCACATGGCGTGGGGCACGTTCACCTGCCGCCGCCACGTCGCCGCCGACGAGCGCAACTGGGACGTGGTGCAGGACCAGATGGGCCGGCTGCTGCCGCACGCCATCGCCCAGGTCCAGTGGAAGCCGGAGGACGCACCCGAGGTGCTGCCCTTCGAACTGGACATGGATGAACTCACGGCTTACGCCTCGGACCGCGCGACCCGCCGCCTCGGCGCGATCGCCAGCGCCCGCGGCGTGCCGCTGGCCCAGATCGACGTCGACGCCTCCCCGGAGCAACTGGAGGACCAGTTCGGCGCCGAAGACGCCGCCGAACTCGCCAAGCTCAAAGCCAAGGGCTGATTCCCGGACGGCAGCGCAACTTCTCGGCAGCTGCTCAGGGGTTGAGGCCGGTCAGCGCCCGAGTGGCTTCGGCCTCGATCTCGGCGACGATGTCGGCAGCGGGATGGGGCCTGCGCACCAGCGCAGCACCCTGCCTCGCGTGGAGGGCCATGCCTTCGGTGTTGCCTTGCACGCCGACCAGCGGAGCGAGGTCGGCGTAGCGGTGCACCTCCTGCCCGCCCAGCCAGGTGTCGAGGACGTCGTCCTCGCCGGGGCGTTCAGCACCAACAACAACATTGACACCAGCACTGCACCAAGCAGGTTGACCCCGACGGCGAACGCCACGGCGGGGGTGTGGCAAATCAAGTCCGGCAGCAACCGCCGGGTGTTTCGACCATCCTCGGGTCGACTGGCTCACCTTCGACTGCGTCAAGCTGGCCACGATGGACACATCGGGCACGAAGCTGTTCGCCTGCGCCACCGACGCCCCGCTGCTGCCGAGCTCACCCACGAGGAGCGGCGACCTGCCGTCGGGATTCCCTTAGCCGGGCAAGCGAGATGACGACGCCGCATGCGGTTGCATAGGGTTCAGAGGTGCGTGCCTTTGTCGTGGACTCCTTCACCGACAGCGCGTTCTCCGGAAATCCCGCCGGGGTCGTGCTGTTGGACGCCCCTGCCGAGGTCGAGTGGATGCAGGCGGTTGCCGCCGAGCTGCAGCACTCCGAGACCGCGTTCGCCGTGGTCGGCGGCCCGGGCGACGAGCCGAAACCGCTGCGCTGGTTCACCCCCATAACCGAGGTGCCGCTGTGCGGGCACGCCACCCTCGCCACCGCGCACGTGCTCGGCGGCGACCAGGTCTTCGACACCCGCAGCGGGGTGCTCACCTGCACCGCGCAGGCCGACGGCTGGATCGAGATGGACTTCCCCGTCGACCGCGCCGAGCCGGTGGAGCCGCCCGAGGCGCTGGCCGCCGGGCTGCCCGGCATCACCATCGAAGAGGCCGCGCAGGGCGAGACCAAGGTGCTCACGCTCGCCGCGTCCGCCGCCGAAGTCCGCGCGGTGCGGCCGGATTTCGAGGCGTTGGCGGAAATCGCGACGGGCGGGGTGATCGTCACCGCGCCCGGCGACCGGCCCGGCATCGACTTCGTCAGCCGCGTGTTCGCCCCGCAGGTCGGCATCCCGGAGGACCCGGTGACCGGTTCGGCGCACTGCCTGCTGGCGAACTGGTGGGCGGTGCAGCTCGGGCGCGACGAGCACGACACGACGTTCGTCGGCGAGCAGGCGTCCCGGCGTGGCGGCATCGTCCAGATGGCCCTGCGCGGGCACCGGGTCGGACTCCGAGGCCGGGCCGTCACGGTCCTACGCGGCGAACTCCTCGCCTGAACCGCACCGTTCCGCCTGGTCAAGGCCTAATGAACACTTTGGGCTGTCATAGGGGCTGTTTCCAGACTCGTCCTGCGTGGCGATGCGCGTAGCACCGGGGTCCGGCGGGGCGGGCGCCGGGCTGGCACCGTATAGGCATGCGGTTGTTGCTGAACATCATCTGGTTGGTGCTGTGCGGGTTCTGGATGGCGGTGGGCTACGCGTTCGCCGGGGTCCTGCTGGCGATCACGATCATCGGCATCCCGTTCGCCATCGCGTCCTTCCGGATGGCCAACTTCGCGCTGTGGCCGTTCGGCCGGCGGCTGGTGGACGAGCCGGCCTCGGGTGCGTTCGCCGCCATCGGCAACATCATCTGGCTGGTGCTGGCCGGCTGGTGGCTGGCGCTCGGGCACATCTTCACCGGCCTCGCCCTCTGCGTCACGATCATCGGCATCCCGCTGGGCATCGCGAACTTCAAGCTCGTACCCGTCTCGCTGATGCCGCTGGGCAAGCGCATCGTCGACGCCGACGATCCGTACGCGTTCATGCGCGTCCGGTGACGTCCGGCGCATTGGCATACCACCGACCACCCGGGCGCAGTGCCACGAACGTCAGCGGCGGACCGGCGGCTCGTGGATGCGGATGATCATGGACCGGGCGCCCGCGCCCGCCGGCCACGGGTGCCCGCCGCCTCAGGCCTCGAACGGGTCGAGGACGTGGCTGGTGAGGTCGGCAATCGAGTTGACCACCTTCGTCGGCCGGTACGGGAACAACTCCGCGGTGTTCTCGTTGGAGATCCCGGACAGCACCAGGATCGTCTGCAGACCCGACTCCAGCCCGGAGCGGACGTCGGTGTCCATCCGGTCCCCGATCATCAGGGTGTTCTCCGAGTGCACGCCCAGGTGGCGCAGCGCCGACCGCATCATCAGCGGGTTCGGCTTGCCCACGTAGTAGGGCGCGCGGCCGGTCACCCGCTCGATCAGCGCGGCGACGGCGCCGGTGGCGGGCAGCGTGCCCTCCCGGCTCGGCCCCTTCTCGTCGGGGTTGGTGGCGATGAACCGCGAGCCCGCCTCGACCAGCCGGATCGCCTTGGTGATCGCCTCGAAGCTGTAGGTGCGGGTCTCGCCGAGGATGACGTAGTCCGGATCGCGGTCGGTCAGCACGTAGCCGATGTTGTGCAGCGCCGTGGTCAGCCCCGACTCGCCGACCACGTAGGCCGTGCCGCCGGGCCGCTGCTTCTCCAGGAACTGCGCAGTCGCCAGCGCGGAGGTCCAGATCGCACCCTCGGGGACGTCGAGCCCGGTTCGCTGCAGGCGGGCGCGCAGGTCACGCGGGGTGTAGATCGAGTTGTTGGTGAAGACCATGAACGGGATGTCGTTGTCGCGCAGGGCCGCCAGGAAGGTGTCCGCGCCCGGCACCATGTGCTCCTCGTGCACGAGCACGCCGTCCATGTCCATCAGGTACGTCCAGGGGGATGGCTCAGTCACGCCCCCGATGATCCACCGGAGGTGGGGTGGATGGCTACTTCGGCGGCCTTCACCACGAACCAGACCTCGTCGTCCGGGGTGAGCCGCAGATCGGCGACGGCCGCTGGGGTCACGTCGGCGGCCAGCGAGCAGTTCCGCGCCACGCCGCGCACCCGCACGACGTCGCCGCGCGGTTCGAGCGCCGCCAACCGCACCGGGATCGCGTTGCGCGGGCTGCCGTTCGGTCGCTCGCGGTGCACGGCGACGGCCGACGGTGCGAACACCGCAGCGGCGGATTCGCCCTGCTCCAGCGCCTCGACGAGCCGGCCGCTGATCGCGCCGTCCCCGAACGAGATGCCGTCCGCCGCAGCCACCCCGGGCACCAGGTTGAGCCCGGCCACCCGCGCCGTGAAGGCCTCCTTCGGCCGGGCCAGCACCTCGCGGGTCGGGCCCTGCTCGACGACGCAGCCGTCGAGCAGCACAAGCAGCTGGTCGGCCAGCACGACCGCGTCCAGCACGTCGTGGGTGACCAACACGGTCGGTTTCTCCTGCCGGCGCAGCACTTGGTGCAGCAGCCCGCGCATGGCTGGGGCCGCGTCGACGTCGAGCGCCGCCAACGGCTCGTCGAGCAGCAGCAGCTGCGGGTTGGCCGCCAGCGCCCGGGCCAGCGCCACGCGCTGCGCCTGACCACCGGACAGCCGCCCGGGCTTGCGCGCCGCCAGGCCCGAAACGTCCACTTCGGACAGCCAGTGAACGGCGATTTCCCGGGCCTCCGCCTTGCGGACGCCGGCCGCGCGCGGGCCGAAAGCGACGTTTTCCAGGGCCGTCAGGTTCGGGAACAGCAGGGCGTTCTGCGCGAGCAGCCCGACGCCCCGGCGGTGCGTCGGCACGTTGATCCCGCGGTCGGTGTCCAGCCACGACGCGCCGTCCAGCTCGACCCGCCCGCGATGCGGCACCAGCTGCCCTGCCAGCACGGACAGCAGCGTGGACTTGCCCGCCCCGTTCGGCCCGAGCACGGCGAGGACCTCGCCCGGCGCCACCTCGAACTCCGCGCGCAGCGTGAAATCGGGGCGCCGGAACTCGATGTCGGCCCGCAATCCGCTCACAGCCGTCCTTCCACCGCCTTGGGTCGGGCCACCACGATGACCAGCAGCGCCACCACCACCAGCAGCAACGACATCGCCACCGCAGCGTCCACATCGGACTGGGCCGTGTTGTAGATGGCCAGGGGCAGGGTCCGGGTGGTGCCCTGCAAACTACCGGCGAAGGTGATCGTCGCGCCGAACTCCCCCAACGCCCGCGCGAAGGTCAGCACCAAGCTCGACCCGAGCGCGGGCAGCAGCAGCGGCACGGTGACCCGCCGGAACGTCAACCAGGGCCCGGCGCCGAGCGTCGCGGCGACCTCCTCGTAACGCCCGCCCGCGGTCCGCAGTGCGCCTTCCAGGCCGATCACGAGGAACGGCATCGCGACGAACGTCTGCGCCAGCACCACGGCCGCCGTCGTGTACGGCAGGCGAATGCCCACGGTGTCGAGCAGCTGCCCGAGCGGGCCGGTGCGCCCCAGCAGGTAAAGCAGCGCGAGGCCGCCGACGACCGGTGGAAGCACCAGCGGCAGCAGCACGAACGCCCGCACCACGCGCAGTCCGCGCATCCGGGACCGCGCCAGCACCAGCGCCAGCGGTCCGCCCAGCACGAGGGACAACCCGGTGGAGATCAGCCCGGTGATCACCGACAGCCACAGGGCGTCGAGCGCGGCGGGGCTGAGCAGCAGCGCCGGCAGGCGTGCCGGGTCGACGCGGGTCAGCAGCCCCAGGACCGGCAGGACCACGAGCGCCAGCGCGAGCACCGCCGGCACCCAAAGCACCACCGGCACCTGGGTCGGAAGGTCCGATTTCCATTGAAATTGCGGTGATCGTCTGGTCACGGAGTCCCGAAACCGTGCTGGCCGAGGACCTCGCGGCCGACCGGACCGCGCACGAACGCCATGAACTCCGCGGCCAGCTGCTTCTCCGGCGCGGCCCCGATCGTCGCGATCGGATAGGTGTTGACCGCCTGCTGCGCCTCCGGGAAGTCAACCGCCTGCGCCTGGGCCCCGGCCGCCTTCGCGTCGGTGACGTACACGAGCCCGGCATCCGCCTCCCCCGCAACGACCTTCTGCAGCACCGACTTCACGTCGTTCTCCTCGCTGGCCGGCGTCAGCTGCACGCCGGAAGCCTGCGCCACCTTCTGCGTGGCCGAGCCGCACGGCACCTGCGGCGCGCAGACCACGACGGTCCGGCCGGGCGCGGCGAGATCGGCGAGCGAGACGATGTGGGCCGGGTTGCCCGGCGGGACCACGATCGTCAGCTGGTTCGTCGCGAACGTCTCCGGCTGGCCAACCAGGTCGCGCACCTTGTCCATGTTCTTCGTGTCCGCCGAGGCGAAGACGTCCGCGGCGCGGCCCTGCTTGATCTGCTCGGCCAGCGTCGACGAGCCCTGGTAGTCGAACTGCACCCGCACATCGGGGTGCTGCTGCGTGAACCGCGTGCCAAGCTCGTCGAAGGACTCGGTGAGGGACGCCGCGGCGAGCACTGTCACCGTGCGCTGCGGCTGGGACTGCTGCCCGGCCTGCCCGCACCCGGCCAGCAGCACGAGCGCAACCAGCGCACCGACGATCATCCTGAGCTTCGCCATCATCCCTCTCCCGGTATTTCCACCACGACATTGGTCGATTTGACCACGGCAACCGCCAGCGCCCCGGGCACCAACCCGAGCTCGCGCACCGCCTCGGTGCTCATCAGCGAGACGATCCGGTGCGGGCCGCACTGCATCTCCACCTGCGACATGACCCGGTCCGAGACCACCTCGGTGACCAGCCCGACGAACCGGTTGCGCGCCGACCGGCCGATGCCGGAGGGATCCGGCGTCGAGCGCGCCTGGGCGCGGGCGAACTCGGCGAGCGCGGCGCCGTCGACGGTGCGCCGACCGGCGGAGTCCCGATCCGACGGCAGCTGCCCGCCCTCGATCCACCGGCGCACCGTGTCGTCGCTGACACCGAGCAGCCCGGCGGCCTCTGAAATCCGATAGTGCGGCACAGCCGGAACAATACTTCCGCAGATGCGGGAAAAACCAGGGAATATACCCGCCAATCAGGATCTTGCAACGGGTTTGTGCTTTCCGCGGAGTCGTCGGCTCCCCCGTCGAACCGCTAGGCGGATCCGCACAAAACCGCTGGCGCGATCGAAATACCCCGCCGCTACGCGCTAGGGTCGTGGGGTGACCGCGGTGGACCTGGGAATCCCGCTCGTGCGCCGCACGACCGACACGTCCGCGCGTCCGGACACGCCCCAGCTGGTGGACCGGTTCGGTCGCGTGGCCACCGATTTGCGCGTTTCCCTTATCGACAAATGCAACCTGCGCTGCACCTACTGCATGCCCGCCGAGGGCTTGCCGTGGTTGAAGCGCGCGGAGTTGCTCGACACCGACGAGATGAACCGGCTGATCCGCATCGCCGTCGAGGAACTCGGCGTCAACACGGTGCGCTTCACCGGTGGCGAACCGCTGCTGCGGCAGGACCTGGTGGACATCATCGCGGCGACCTCTGCCCTGCCCGGCCACCCGAAGACATCGCTGACCACCAACGGGATCAACCTCGGCGGCTACGCCGAACCGCTGGTGCGCGCCGGGCTGAACCGGGTCAACGTATCGCTGGACACCCTCGACCGAGACGTGTTCAAGCGACTCGCCCGTCGCGACCGCCTCGACGACGTGCTCGCCGGGCTCGCGGCGGCGAAGACGATGCGGCTGGAACCGGTCAAGGTCAACGCGGTGCTGATGCGCGGGATCAACGACCACGAGCCCTGCGATCTGCTGCGGTTCTGCATCGAGCGCGGCTACCAGCTGCGGTTCATCGAGCAGATGCCGCTGGACGCCCAGCACGACTGGGACCGCGAGCAGATGATCACCGCCGAGGAGATCCTGGACCGGCTCAGCGCCGAGTTCGACCTCGCCCCGGACGTCGCCGAGCGGGGCTCCGCCCCCGCTGAGCGCTGGCTGGTCGACGGCGGGCCAGCCACGGTCGGCGTGATCGCCTCGGTGACCAGGCCGTTCTGCTCGGCGTGCGACCGGACCCGGCTGACCGCCGACGGCCAGTTGCGCTCGTGCCTGTTCTCGACGACCGAGACGGACCTGCGCGGACCGATGCGCGCCGGGGCGGACGACACCGAACTGATCCGGTTGTGGCAGGAAACGATGTGGGCGAAAGCCGCAGGGCACGGCATGGACTCGGGCGAGTTCGCCCAGCCGGCCCGGCCGATGAGCGCTATCGGGGGTTGAGCGGATGACGGCGCTGCCGGACCAGGCCCGGACCGTCGCGGTGCAGGTGAGGTACTTCGCAGGTGCCCGCGCGGCCGCCGGAGTCCCAGAGGAGACGGTGCGCGTAGCGCGACCGGACGGTGCCGCGGTGACCGCTGCGGACGTCATCGCCGCCGCGGTGAACCTGCACGACGAGAATCTGTCGAAGGTGCTGCCGGCGTGCAGCTTCCTACTCGACGGCGTCGCCGTCCGAGACCGCACCGTCGAGGTCTCCGACGACGCGACGCTGGACGTCCTCCCACCGTTGACCCGCCCCTTCCGAGCCCTTCCGGACCGACACTGAATTACTGCGCGCGCGGGCGTGCGCGCGCACGCGAATACAACATGCGTCGGCGTGTCGTACACGCTCACCCGGGTGACATTTGGATATCGCTCCGGACCATGTCGATCTTGATTTTTGAGCCGCGTACTTCGGCAGCCTTACCAGTCCCTGATCTAGTGACATAGATCGCTACTCTGCGCGCCGATGCGAACCCTCCTCGCGATCATCTCGACGGTGTCTCGGCACGCCCGGGCGAGAGTAAACATGAGCCGACGGCGCGGTGAACCACTGCGACGAGCGGTATTTGGGGGAAGTAAAGAGGTGACCCACGACTCACTGTCGGTGATCGATATCGACCCGGAAACGACTTGATAACGACGCTCTGATCAGCACAAATACCCCGGATCGAAGCACCCACCCCCACTGTTACTGTGATCAGCGTCACATGATCTCAGGTTTCCGATCTCCGTGTTGGTTACGTAGTGTCGCTCCTCGGTCGGCCCCGAACCGATCAGCAAGGAGCGGAAGCCCGCAGCGCCGAACCCTGTCCAGCAGGCTTCCAGACCCCGAAACGAAGAACACCGGACAGGGACGGGGGACCCAACACCCGGGCTCCCCGAAGCCCTAGGGGTGAAGCCGGCTCCCCCGAGCCGGCCGGGCTGCCTCTCAGCCCGAACCCGACAGCTCACCTCGCAGGCGCGGCAGGAGAGAGGAACATGGCTCGCTACAACGGCAAGCACCGTAAGCCTTCGAATACCGGCCGCACCATCGCCCGCGTCGCCGTCGCCGGCGCTGTGGTCGCCACTCCGATCGCAATCGCAGCCCCAGCCAACGCGGCGTACGCCCCGAACTGGGACAGGCTTGCCCAGTGCGAGAGCAGCGGCAACTGGAGCATCAACACCGGCAACGGCTACTACGGCGGACTCCAGTTCAGCGCATCGACCTGGGCGGCCTTCGGCGGCACCAAGTACGCCGGCAGCGCCCACCAGGCGACCCGCGAGCAGCAGATCGCCGTCGCCGAGAAGGTCCTCGCCGCGCAGGGCCCCAACGCGTGGCCCGGCTGCACCGCCAAGCTCAACTGGACCACCGGCGGCACCCAGGTCAAGACCACCACGCCCGTCAAGACCACCACGCCGAAGCAGACCGAGACCAAGGTCAAGCCCCAGGCGACCACGCCCAAGCCGGCGGCGAAGATCAGCGGCGCGGACTACACGGTCGAGATCGGCGACACCCTGAGCGAGATCGGCGAGAAGTTCGGCGTCACCTTCCAGGAAATCGCCAACCGCAACTCGAACATCATCAGCAACCCGGACCTGATCTTCCCCGGTCAGCGGCTCGACATCAAATGATCTGGTCGACCGGCCCAGTCCGGTCGGCGAGGAGTACGTGTCGTATCCCCCGACACGGCACGTGCTCCGCACCTCTCGGAACCCCCACCGCGAACCCCCGGCGGCGGGGGTTCCGGCATTTCCCGGGGTTCCTCGCTCGGAAAGCAGACGATCTACCGCTGGTGGCCGTCGAAGGGCGCGGTCGTCTTCGACTCCGTGCTGGTGCTCAGCGAGCGGGAGGACGGCGAAGGGATCGTGAATCCGGACACCGGCGACGTCGAGGCGGACCTCAAGACCGTGCTGCGCGCGACGGCGGCCGAGTTCGCCGATCCCGAGTTCGAGGCGCCGATCCGGGCGCTCAACACCGAGATAATCAACGATCCGGAGCTGGCCGCGATCTACCGCGAGAAGATGGAAGCGCCGGTAACTGAGGCGAAGAAGGAGCGGCTGCGCAGCGCCCAACGCGCGGGCCAACTCGCGGCCGACACGGACCTGGACCTCGTCCTGGAGGTGCTGATCGAGGCGACGTTTTCGCTGTTCAGAAACCGTGCGTCCGCGCCTGCGCCGCGTATTGGTCAGGCGAGACCGGAATCCGCCATCACGGGCAGTTGACCCATTCTTCGGTGTTGTCGTCGAAGACCTGGCGCTTCCAGATCGGCAGGCGCCGCTTCACCTCGTCGACCAGCTCCGAGCAGGCGCTGAACGCCTGCTTGCGGTGTTCCGCCGCCACCGCGCACCCGAGCGCCACATGGCCGATCTTGAGCAGGCCGATGCGGTGCGACACCGCGATGGCGCGCACCCCATCGAAGCGCGCCGCGATGTCCTGCGCCACCTCGGCGATCACGTCGGACGCGCTGGGATGCCCGACGTATTCGAGCTCGCGCACGCCGCGCCCGCCGTCGTGGTCGCGGACCACCCCGCTGAAGGTCACCACTGCGCCTGCCGCGCTGCGCTCCACCGAGCGGGCCAGGTCCTCGACGTCGATCACCTGCTCGGTCACGTCGGCCCGCAGGACGTCCGCGACCACGCGGTTCGGCACCGCGTGGTCGCCGCCGTGCAGCTGGTCGACGGCGTGCTCCAGGACTCCGTCCAGCACGCCGAGCCCGTCCTTGACGCCGCCGCGCGAGCCCGGCAGGTTCACGATCAACGTCCGGCCGCTGACCCCGGCCAGCCCACGGGAGAGCACCGCCGTCGGGACCTCCGGCAAGCCTGCCGACCGGATCGCCTCGGCCAGCCCCGGGATCGGGTAGTCGAGCACCGCCGCCGTGACCTCGGGTGTGCGGTCGGTCGGGCTGATGCCGGTGCCGCCGGTGGTGATCACGACCTCCGCGCCGTCGGCGACCGCGCGGCGCAGCTCCTCCCCCACCGGTTCGCCGTCGGGCACCACGACGGGGGCGGGGGTCTCATAGCCGCGCCCGCGCAGCCATTCGACGATCACCGGACCGGTGCGGTCGGGGTACACGCCGGCCGCGGCGCGGTTGGACGCGGCGATCACTCGCGCTGTCCTCGTCATGGAGACCTCCTGTGTATTTCGCGCCCCGTCCGATTCGGCCGCCGCAGGGGCCATCCTCCGCGACCGACCGACACGGCCTCAACCCCGCCCGCTGGGCGGTACGCGGCACCGGTGCCGTTCCGCAATTTCAATGAAAATCAGACCTTCGATTTCCATGAGTCTTTTCATCCTGGTCGATCCGCCGACCGAAGCCTGAAGTGCCACGACGCGAGCATGCGCCGAAGCGGTCTTCCCGCGCGGACAGCCTGGGGTCTGATACCAGTCTGGGATCCCACAGCCGAGAAGACCGCTGAGCAACGCAAGAAGAGGTTGGAAAACGCTCAATGGAAATCGCGGATCCTGGATCAGGCGTCGCGGGTCCAGGTGCCGGTCTTGCCGCCTTCCTTGCGCTCCACCTGGACGGCGTCGAGCACGGCGGCCGGGTCGACGGCCTTGATCATGTCGTGCAGCGTCAGCCCCGCCCCGGTGACCGCGGTCAGCGCCTCCATCTCGACGCCGGTGCGATCGGTGGTCTTCACCGTCGCGGTGATCCGCACCTCGGCCTCGCCGAGCACGAACTCGACCTTGGCGCCGGAAATCGCGATCGGGTGGCACAGCGGGATCAGGTCCGGGGTCCGCTTCGCGGCCATGATCCCGGCGATCCGGGCGGTGGCGATCGCGTCGCCCTTCGGCAGCCCGTCGCGGCGCAGCAGGGCGATCACCTCGGCAGTCGTGCGCACCACGCCGCTGGCGACAGCGGTGCGGGCGGTGGCCTGCTTTCCGGAGACGTCGACCATGCGAGCCGCGCCCGCCTCGTCGACATGCGTGAGCTCGTCCTGCGCCATGCCCCGAGCCTAGACCTGCCGGGGATTGCCGAAATCACCGCGGCACGGCTTCCCAGGCTGAGCGTTCGGGCTGTTCACGGGGCCGTGAGTCTGGTCGCCACAGCTGCCCGAAAACTCACGACCCCGTTCGATCAGTACTCGGTGTCCTCGGCCATCGACCAGGGCAGGGAGGAGCCGCCCTGTGGGGCCGGGTCGCCCTCCTTCGACGCGATCGCGGCCTTCTTCACCGCTTCCGCGACCGCCGGGGCCACCGCGGAGTCGAACACGCTCGGCACGATGAACGACGCGTTGATCCGTTCCCCGTCCACGACGTCGGCGATCGCGTTCGACGCCGCCAGCATCATCTCGTCGGTGATCTTGTGCGCGTGCGCGTCCAGCAGACCGCGGAACACGCCCGGGAAGGCCAGCACGTTGTTGATCTGGTTCGGGTAGTCGCTGCGGCCGGTCGCCACGATGGTGGCGTGCTTCTGCGCCTCCAGCGGGTCGATCTCCGGGTCGGGGTTGGCCAGCGCGAACACGATCGCGTCGGAGTTCATGGACGCCACGTCGTCCGCGCTGAGCAGGTTCGGTGCGGACACGCCGATGAACACGTCCGCCTCGCGCACCGCGTCGGACAGCGTGCCGCTGCGGCCGTCCTTGTTGGTGGACGCCGCGATGGACTGCAGGTTCGGGTCGCTGTCGCCGCGACCGGCGTGGACGATGCCGTCGATGTCGACGGCGATGATGTCGGCCGGTTTCTTGTGCTGCAGCAGGCGGATGATGGCCGAACCGGCGGCGCCGACGCCGCACACCACGATGCGGCAGTCGGTGATGTCCTTGTTCACCACGCGCAGCGCGTTGCGCAGCGCGCCGAGCACCACGATCGCGGTGCCGTGCTGGTCGTCGTGGAAGACCGGGATGTTCAGCTTCTCCCGCAGCCGGGCCTCGATCTCGAAGCAGCGCGGGGCGGCGATGTCCTCCAGGTTGATGCCGCCGTAGACCGGGGCGAGCAACTCGACGGCGCGGATGATCTCCTCGGTGTCCTGGGTGTCCAGGCAGACCGGCCAGGCGTTGACGCCGGCGAACTTCTTGAACAGCGCGGCCTTGCCTTCCATGACCGGCAGCGCGGCCGCCGGGCCGATGTTGCCCAGCCCGAGCACGGCGGAACCGTCGGTGACCACCGCGACCGCGTTGCGCTTGATGGTCAGCCGGCGAGCGTCCTCGGGGTTGTCCGCGATCGCGGTGCACACCCGGGCCACGCCGGGGGTATACGCGCGGGAGAGATCGTCGCGGTTGTTGAGCGCGACCCGCGAGTTGACCTCGATCTTGCCGCCGAGGTGCACCAGGAAGGTCCGGTCGGAGATCTTGCGCACGCGGACACCGGGCAGCGCGCCGAGGACCTCGGCGAGGTCATTGGCGTGGTCGGCCGACAGCGCGTTGCAGGTGATGTCGACGACGATGCGGTCGGCGTGCGACTCGACGACGTCGAACGCCGTGATGACGCCGCCCGCACGACCGATCGCGCTCGTCAGGTCACCCGCAGCGGTCGTCGACGGCGGGGCCTCGACGCGAACGGTGATCGAATAACCCGGACCTGGAACCGGCATGGCACACCCCTGTCGAGCTGATCGGCAATGGACTTGGTGGGTGCGGTCCTCCGGCGGCCCGCAGGCCGCCGGAAGCAGATCGCCTATCCGGGATGCAAGCCCTTCGGGACTGCTAAGCGACCAGAACTTCACCCAGCACGAAAAAGCCTAAAACTTTCCCGACTGTGAGCGACGTCCGGTCCCGTTACCGACCGGTTCCCCTTGACAGGAGGGTCACTTGTTGATTCGGGTGACCGGGTGGACGTAGGGAACGGCGTCCTGCCCGAGCGGGAAGGCGGTATCCCCGAACGGCGACAACGCGCCCTGCTTGTCGGCCAGGATTTCGCTCACCGGGTGATCGCCGTCCGAGACCTTCGGCCAAGACGGGTCAATGCGGTCCTTTTTGGTCTTGCCGGCCACGTCGTTCCTCCTGTGCATTCCGGCTACGGTGCACTTCCAGTTTGCCGGATCCGAGCCCGGACCTCACCCAAGGGTGCGCAGCGCAACTAATGCCGCGTCGAGCAACGTTGATCAGGCATTGAGGGTGCGGCCGATGTCGCGCCAAATCGGCCTCCACGTGCGGGAGAGGTGCCGGTTTCGCGCGAAATCGGCACCTCTCCAAGGCCGCCCGGATGGTGGGTGGGCTGCGTGATGATCAACAGGCCGGTCGAGGTTCGCAGACCCGGCACCAGGACCGGCGCGCGGACCTCGGCCCGGTGCGATGCATCTCTCACCAGGCGGCGGAGGAGATAGTCGGCGCAGCGCAGCTGCTGGGTATCGTGGAGAGGATGTCATCACTGGCGGATTGGCTGCGGGCACGCAGCGACGAACAGCTCGTCGCCCTGCTGCGCGCGCGGCCCGACCTCGCGACGCCACCACCGGCCGACAACTCGGTGCTGGCGACGCGCGTCGGAGTGCGTTCGTCCGTCGCTCGGGCCTGCGAGGATCTCGATTCCTTCGCCCAAGCCACGCTCGAGGCGCTGGTGCTGCTCGACGCCGACGTCGCCCCGGTGCCGTTGGACGCCGTCGCCGGGCTGCTCGGCCACGACGTCACCGTCGAACGCGTCCGCCGATCGGTCACGCAGCTGCGCGACCTCGCGCTGGCCTGGGGCGAGGACGCCGAGCTATCGGTGTCCACGGCGGCGCGGGAGGCGCTCCCGACCTTCCCCGCCGGGCTCGGCTGCCCCGCCGAGCACCTCACCGAGGCGGCGGCGAAGGCCGCGCTGGCCGACCTCGACGAGGAGGAGCGGCGGTTGGTCGGCAAGCTCGCCGAAGGCGCGCCGATCGGCCGCACCAAGGACGCCGCCAAGCAGGTCCCGCTGGAGCAAGCGGCCAATCCGGTGCAACGGCTGCTCGCCAAGGGGCTGCTGCTGCGACGCGATGCCGAGACCGTCGAGCTGCCGCGCCAGCTCGCGTTGGCCGTGCGCGGCGACCACCCGATGGGCCCGGTGGAGCCCGAGGAGCCGATCCCGGACCTGACCAGCACCGGCCAGTCCAATGTGGACAACACTGGTGGCGGCGCGGCGCTGGAGCTGCTGCGGCACGTCGAAGAGCTGCTTGCCGCCTGGGGCGAGGAACCACCGGAGGTGCTGCGCTCCGGCGGCATCGGCGTGCGCGACCTGCGCCGCACCGCCAAGGCGATCGAGATCAACGAGAACCAGCTGGGCCTGCTCGTGGAGGTCGCGGTCGCGGCCAACCTCCTCGCCAACAGCGAGGGCTCGGAACCCCAGTGGGTGCCCACCATCCAGTCCGACACCTGGCTGGCCTCCCCGCCCGAGCAGCGCTGGGCGACCCTGGCCCAGGCCTGGCTCGACCTGCCCCGGCTGCCGGGCCTCATCGGCGCCCGCGACGAGAAGGACCGGCTGCTCAACCCGCTGTCCGAAGACCTGCGCCGACCGCTCGCGCCGAAAGACCGCCGCCGCATCCTCGACTACCTCGACGAACTGCCGGGCGGACACGGCGCCCGGCCGGACGACGTCGCCGCCGTACTCGGCTGGCGCGCCCCGCGTCGCGGCGGACGGCTGCGCGACGACCTAGTGCGCTGGACCCTCGCCGAGGCGACCGCGCTCGGCGTCGTCGCGCTGCACGCGCTGACCACCGCCGGACGCGTCCTGCTCGTCGACGGCGCGGCCGAAGCGGCCCGGCAACTCGCCGACGCACTCCCCGAACCACTGGACCACGTCCTAGTGCAGGCCGACCTCACCGTCGTCGCGCCGGGCCGCCTCGAACCCGACCTCACCATCGAGATGAAACTCGTCGCAGACGTCGAATCCGCAGGCAGCGCAACCGTCTACCGCATCAGCGAAGGCAGCATCCGACGCGCGCTCGACGCCGGCCACACCGCCGACGACCTGCACTCGCTGTTCCGCACCCGCTCCCGCACCCCGATCCCGCAGTCGCTGACCTACCTCATCGACGACGTCGCCCGCCGCCACGGCCGGCTCCGCGCGGGCACCGCCGCAGCCTTCCTACGCTGCGACGATCCGCTGCTGCTGGCCGAAATCCTCGCCAAACCCGAGAGCGAAGAACTCGAACTCCGCCGCATCGCCCCAACCGTCCTGATCAGCCCCCTGCCACTAGCCGACGTCGTCGCCGTACTCCGCGTCGCCGGATTCGCCCCAGTGGCCGAAGGCCCCGACGGCAACGTGCTCGACCTCCGGGAGAGCGGTCGGCGAGTGGGCGCGGCAGCGCCGTGAGCCCCGAGCGCGGGCGGCCGAGCGCCGAGGCGACGCTGCAGCTCCTGCGCGACGCGGCGCGGCAGCGCCGGAGCGTGTGGCTGGGGTTCGTCGACACGCACGGAGTGCGGAGCCAGCGCGTGGTGCGTCCGGTAAGCGTCGGCGGCGGAATCCTGCAGGGCTTCGACACCAGTAGCGAGGAGCTGGACAACTTCCCGCTGCACCGGATCATGTCCGTCGCACTCGTCGAGGACTGACCGCCCGGCATCCAGAATCTCCGGCCGCACCACGGTTTTCACCGCCACCGCAGGTCAGGCGCCGTGAGTCTTTTTGGCAGCTGTAGCACCCAAAAGACTCACGATCCCGTCATTAGCCGGCACCCGCCTCCAGCCCCAGAGCACCGTCACGCTGGTGTCGGCGCCGGCGTTGTGGAGTCGCAATCCTGGTAGTTGGGCCACGGCCGAGGGCATGGTGACGCTCACCGGCCCGGGAACCGATCCACACGGCCGCGAAGTCGAGGCGCTCGTGGACTACTACCGCATGGCCGCCGGGGAGCACCCGGACTGGGAGGAGTACCGGTCGGTGATGGTGTCCGACCGAAGGGTGCTGATAGCGATGGCGGTCGATCACGTGTACGGCGCCAACATCCGCTGAAGCCGCGCGACGCGTGAGCACTGGTTGAAGCGAACGGACCATCCGCGCCACCTACCGACACGAACAGGCCATTCGCCCCACACCCCCACACCAGGCTGAACGAAGCGAACGGACCATTCGCGCCACCTACCGACGCGAACAGGCCATCCGCCTCACACCAACAACCCCGGCACCCACACCAGGCTGAACGAAGCGAACGGACCATTCGCGCCACCTACCGACGCGAACAGGCCATCCGCCTCACACCAACAACCCCGGCACCCACACCAGGCTGAACGAAGCGAACGGACCATTCGCGCCACCTACCGACGCGAACAGGCCATCCGCCTCACACCAACAACCCCGGCACCCACACCAGGCTGAACGAAGCGAACGGACCATTCGCGCCACCTACCGACGCGAACAGGCCATCCGCCTCACACCAACAACCCCGGCACCCACACCAGGCTGAACGAAGCGAACGGACCATTCGCGCCACCTACCGACGCGAACAGGCCGTTCGCCCCACACCAGTTTCGAGGCAGCGCTGAAGCTCCCGCTGGGGCCCCAACGGGGCAGGAACCCTGCTTTCCCAGTTTTGCCGAGAAACGCAAGGCAGCGCTGAAATCCGGGGACTGGCCACTGTGGACCAGCTTGGCCGGGCCAGGCAGGGTGCAACCTGCACCGCTACGAAGGGGCCTGGAAATCCGGCCTCAAAGCGCCGTGGCCATGCGTTGGCGCATTGCGTGTTCCACCAGGGCGATCAGGGCCTGCTTGGTGGACTCGCGGTTCCGGGCGTCCACCGTGATCATCGGGACGGAGGCGGCGATGGTCAGCGCCTCGCGGATGTCCTCCTGGCGGTGGTTCAGCACGCCGTCGAAGGTGTTCACCGCGATGATGTACGGCAGGCCCCGGTCGTCGAAGAAGTCGATCGAGGCGAACGCGTCGGCCAGCCGCCGGGTGTCGACCAGCACCACCGCGCCGATCGCGCCGCGCACCAGGTCGTCCCACATGAACCAGAACCGGTGCTGGCCCGGGGTGCCGAACAGGTACAGGATCAGGTCCGAGTCCAGCGAGACCCGGCCGAAGTCCATCGCGACCGTGGTGGTGACCTTGCCCGGCGTCGCGCTGAGGTCGTCGACCCCGACGCTGGCCTCGGTCATGACCGCCTCGGTCGTCAACGGCACGATCTCGGACACTGAGCCGACGAAAGTCGTCTTCCCGACACCGAAACCACCGGCCACCACGATCTTCGTCGAGGTCTTCTGGCCGGCCGCATTCGATTGGGGATCAGAGCCTGCGAAGCCCACTGAGCACCCTTTCCAAGAACTCCGTGGACGGCCGACCACCGACGACCATGCCACTGTCGTGAATCAGAACCAGACCGGTGTCGGCCATGTCGCCGATCAACACCCGGACGACCCCCAGCGGGAGGCGCAGATGCGCAGCCACCTCGGCCACCGAGCGGGCCTCCAGGCACAGCTCGGAGATCGAGCGGTGCTCGGCCCTGGTCTGGGTCGCCTGCGAGCGACCGCGTTCGCTGGTGGTCACCAGCGTTTCGATAGCAAGATCATAATCGGTGCGGGTGCGCCCGCGCGTGCGGGCGTAGGGCCGCACCAGGGCACCGCCGTCGAGGTTGTCGGACTCCGGCTGGTCGACGCTGGGGATCGCCGGCATCGAGCCGGAGATCGACGGCATGGACTGGGAAATCGGCGACATCGGCTGCGAGATCGACGGCATCGACTGGGAAACCGACGACATCGACTGCGAGATCGACGGCATCGACACCGACGACGGGCCGCTGTCGTTCGGCCGGGGACCGGCGGCGACCTCGGGCACCGAGTTGTAGCTGGAGCCGAACAGGTCCGCGCCCGGGCCGCCGAACAACGCCCGGTCGTAGCCGCCCATCGACTCCGATCCGTGGCCGGCCGAACCGTCGTTGTCGACGAAGTCGTCCTGCCAGGACTCGGCGCTCAGCCGCCTGTTGTAGAGGCGGAAGAGATCTCCGTCCCAGCTGGGCTCGGAACCGGTGTTCATGGCGAACTCCCCTCAGCGTTCCCCAGCCGGACTCACCGACGCACCATGCCCTGCAGCTGCGCCCGCAGTTCCGGGGTGAGCTGTCGTCCGACCCGCTCCACCAGCAAGGTCATCTCGTAGGCGACCAAGCCGATGTCGGCATTCGGCGCGGCCAGCACCGCCAGGCAGGAACCGTCGCTGATGGACATCAGGAACAGGTAGCCCTGCTCCATCTCCACGACGGTCTGCGTGACCTCACCGGCTTCGAAGCAACGCGCGGCGCCTTGGGTGAGGCTGACCAGCCCGGAGGCCACCGCGGACAGTTGCTCGGCGCGGTCCCGCGGCAAACCCTGGGACCCGGCTAGCAGCAGGCCGTCGGCGGACACCACGACCGAGTGCGCCACGCCGGGGACGCGACGCACGAAGTCGGTGATCAGCCAGCTGAAGCTGTTGCTGCTCATCGGTTGCTGCACGGACCCGTTCACTCCTGCTCCTCGGGACGGCTCGGATTCGAGCGGGGTGGTTCGGTGGAAACCGGTTCGGCCTTGGAATGCCTCCCCCGTTTGACACCCTGCTGGAAGTTCGCCATCCGCCCGCGGACGGCGTCTGCCGAGCGGGTGGCGGCGGGCTTGCGGCGGGGGGGCTGCGGGGCGCGCGGGGCGGCCGAGCCGGGCACCAGGTTCGTCTTGGGCACGCGCTTGGGCAGACCGGCCGAGGTGGTCTCCTGGACCTGCTGGGTCTGCAGCAGGGCCTCGGCGGCCCGCCAGCCGTCGTCGGCCGCGCCCCAGCCGGGATCCGGTGTCGTGGTGCGCGGCACCTCGTCGACGACGGGTTCTTCCAGGATGCGCGGTTGTTCGGTCAGCCGCCTCGGCTCGATCAGCGCTTCGGTCGCCGCCGGGGTGGCCGGTGCGGCCCGGACATTGTCCACATCGGACTCGCGGAACCACTGCGAAAGCACGGCTTCGTAGATCGGCAGTCGTTGGGTCGGCGCATCGTCCATGTCCCAGGAGGCCCCCTCTGGCTCGTCGTCGGCGAACGCCGGCGGTTGGCCTTCGGTGCCCTCAACCGGGCCTTCCTCTTGCACCCGAGCTTCCGACGCCGGCTCCTGCCGGGTTCCGTTGTCCGCGGCGCCCTCGGAGTCCGCGGTGCCGAAGAGGCCACCGCCCGACCCGGATCCGTTCCGTCCAAAGCCGTTGTTTACGGGCTCTTCCAGCCCGGCCGGGAACTCCATCGAGGCGGTCTTCTCGGCCTCGAACGGGTTGTGGAAGAGGTCCGCCGACCCGACGGGTTCTCCTGGTGCCCCGCAGTGCCCGTCGAATTCGTCCGAGAACTGGTTCCCGGTGTTCTCCTCGCTCGGCCACTCCTCGGCGCGGACCTCATCGTCCGCAGGCGCCTTCGACGCATCCTCCCACTCCGGAACGTCTGTGGCGCCGAACGAATCGCCGTTGGAAACGGTCACCGAGTACTGGGTCGACAGCTCGGTGTCCTCGACTTCCGGTTCTTCCTGCTGGGGTTGCGGGTTGAACGCGGTGGCCTGCTCGATGCCGGCCAGCGACGGCAGCGGTGCGCGCTCGGTTGGCTGTTCGACGCCGCGGTCGGGGCTCGCGGCGGCGCGACCGCCGAACGCGGCGGCCAGGCCGAGGTGCGTGCCGGTCTCGCTGAACGCTTCGCGCCGTTCCTCGGCGAGCGCGGCGCGCGGCACGTCGGGCATCGGCCGCGGGCCGTCGGGCGTCAGCTGGACGACGAACTCGCCGGCCAGGTGCACCGTCGCGGTGACGCCGCCTTCCAGGTTGTCGTTGTTGTGCAGCTCGACCCGGATGTCGTGGCGCCGGGCCAGCTGCCCGACCACGAACAGGCCCATCCGGCGGGACACGGCGACGTCGATCTCCGGCGGCCGGGTGAGCCGGTCGTTGATCTCGTCGATCTCGCTGGCGTCGATGCCCACGCCGCGGTCCCGGATTTCGATGACGAGTTCCTGCCTGCGGTAGGCGGTTCGGACGGTGACCTCGGTGTCCGGGTTGGAGAAGACCGTCGCGTTCTCCAGCAGCTCGGCGACCAGGTGCACGAAGTCGTTGACGACCCGGCCCTGGATGGCCAGGTCGGGCGCGTCGACCACGGCGACCCGCGCGTATTGCTCCACTTCGGACACCGCCGCGCCGAGGACCTCGTTGAGCGGCACCGGCCGCATCATCCGGCGGGTCAGGTCGGTGCCGCCGAGGATCAGCAGGTTCTCGTTGTTCCGGCGCATGCGGGTGGCCAGGTGGTCCAGCTCGAACAGGCTGCTCAGCTGGTCCGGGTCCTGCTCGTCCTGCTCCAGCCGGTCGATGAGGGCCAGCTGCCGCTGCACCAGGGTCTGGCTGCGGCGCGCCAGGTTGACGAACAGGTCGTTGACGTTGTTGCGCAGCAGCGCCTGCTCGGCGGCCAGCCGCAGCGCCTGCTGGTGCACTGCGTCGAAGGTGCGGGCCACCTGCCCGATCTCTTCGCCGGAGTACACCGGCACGGGCTGCACCGTGATCTGGTTGGCGCTGCCCGGGTTCTCGTTGACCTTGCTGATCGCTTCCGGGAGGCTCTTCTGCGCGATTTCCAGAGCCCCGTAGCGGAGGGTGCGCAGCGGGCGGAGCATCGAGCGCGCGATGTAGGCCGCGACGCCGAAGGCGACCACCAGCAGCAGCAACAGCAGCGCGGAGTCGCGGATCAGCGACCACCAGGCGGAGTCGGCCAGTTCCTGTGCGTCGTCGTGGAAGTCGGTGAGCACCGATTCCTCCACCGAGCGGACCAGGTCGGTGCGCTTGCCCGACTGGGTGCCCCACTCGAGGGGGTTGATGCGCACCGCTTCCTTGCGGTCGGCCGCGATCAGCGCGGTCTGCTCGATCTGCTCCGAATCGTCCACCTCGGCGCCGGCGACGCGGGCCGCGAAGAGGGCGCGCTGCTCCGGCGTGGCGGCGTTCTCGAACTCCGCGAAAGCGGCTTCGTAGCGCGCGTTGGCGGCGCGGACCGCGTCGGCCTGCCCGGTGAGGAAACCGTTGAGCATCCCGGCGCTGAGCAGGATCGAGCGCTGCTGGGCGAGTTGTTCCTTGGCCCGGCCGAGCGCTTCGGCGGCCCGGGCGGTCTGGCTGACCTGCGTGTTGACCGCGGAGGTGGCGACCATCCGGTTGATCTGCAGCAGCTCTTCGAGCACCGAGTTGTAGGCGACCAGCGTCTGCGGGCCGGTGAAGCGGCTGTTGATGGTGGAGCGCAGGTCGCTGAGGCTGCCGAGGCGGTGGACCGCGCGCTCGTAGGCGTCGCGGACCTCCGGCGAGAAGCTCACGACCTGCTGGTCGAAGCCCTGCAGCTGCCGCACCGCCGCGTCGACCCGCTGGCCCTGCGCGACGTAGTCGGTGCCCGCGCTGCCGCCGTTGGCGGTGGTGAAGACGATCGCGAAGTCGCGTTCGCGCTGCAGCTCGTGGGTCAGGTTCGCGGCCTGCTCGCCGAGTTCGACCTGCTCGACGATGGTGTTCAGCCGCGACTGGGTGGCGAGGCCGTCGTAGACCCGGATTCCGCCGACACCGAGCGCGGCCAGGGTCGGGACGAGCAGGACGGCGGCCATCTTGTACCGGAGGCGCCAGTTGCGCAGCCACCACGTCTTGGACCGACCGGCAGCCGGTTCGGTGGCCGCGCCGGTTCCGGTAGCGGGGTCGTTGTTGAGCATCCCTGTTTCCTGCGCTGCGGCGGACATGTGCGACACCGCCACGGCTAGTTGCCTCTCCAGGCCGCGGCAGTGCTGATCATCGTGTTGGGAAGCCCGCGACCCGACGCGGCGGCGCCAGGTACCCACGAGCGGGTCGACGGTCCCACGACTCGCACCGCGCCCCCGCAGACCCTGACTCTGTCAGCCGGGCTTGCCATCACACTCCCTGGTCACAACGTGCATCCCCCGAAGCAGAGGCCAAGTCACCTCGACGGGCGAGACTATACTTAACTGGGCGTCACAAGTCAGGCCCCCAAGACGAGCGGTCACAACTCCATAAGGTGGTATGAACAACACTGGGCCATCCGTGTGACCTGTGCCTAGTTACAGCTAGTTGTCGGGTTTTGTTCAACGTTCTACAGTTCAGGGGCACCCGCACCCCGCCGCACCACGAAAGACGCAGAACTTCGCACAAGGGTTGAGGCGCCCCGGCGCGTGTGGCCGACGAGGGCCTTCCCCGCTCGTGGCTAAGTCCACCGTGCACCAACACATCTCCCGTATCGCTCGCGGGGTACACCCGCGCCGTCGGCACGGCTGCGCCATCGACACACGCCGCCGCAGCCCACCGTTCCACGTCGCACCCAATGCAAGGAGGAACAGATGAGCCCCGCCCTCGCTCACCGCTCCCTGCCCCGCAGGAGTCTGTTCAGGCTCGCAGGTGGTGCCGTCACCGCCGGTGCGCTGCTGGGCACGAGCGGCTGCGGGCTCCTCGGTGGCTCGCAGGCGGAAAGCGGCGGCAACGGCCAAGTGGAGAAGGCGAACCTGCGCGTCGGCGCGCTGCCGATCAACGACCTGGCCCCACTGCACCTGGCCGTCCGCAACGGCTACTTCCAGCAGGAGGGCCTGACCGTCGAGATCGTCAACGCCCCGGACGGCAGCGCCGCGCTGAACAGCACCATCGGTGGCGACTTCGACATCACCTACAGCAGCTACGTGCCGTTCTTCGCCGCCCAGGCCAGCGGTGCGGCGCAGCTGAAGATCGTCGCGGACTGCGCGGCGGCCGCGCCGAACACCACGGTGATCATGACCTCGCCGGGTTCCGGAGTGCGCACCCCGCAGAACCTCGAAGGCAAGACGATCGCCGTCAGTGGCCCCAACACCATCACCGAACTGCTGGTCAAGGCCACCCTGAACGCCTACGGCGTGAACTACTCCAAGGTGAAGCTCTCGCCGACCCCGTTCATCACCATGCCCGCCGCGCTGCAGCAGCGCCGGGTCGACGCCGCGATCGTCACCGAGCCGTTCCTCACCCTGGCCGCCCGCAACAGCGGTGCGGTGCCGGTGGTCGACACCGACACCGGACCGCTGGAGGACCTGCCGCTGACGGGCTACGGGGCGACCGCGAAGTTCTGCGAGGAGCACCCCAAGACCATCGCGGCGTTCCAGCGGGTGATGGACCGCGCCGTCGCCGAGGCGCAGGACCGCAGCAAGATCGAGCCGCTGCTGCCAGAATTCGCCAAGATCGACAAGGAGACTGCGGCGATCATCACGCTGCTGAAGTTCAACTCCCGGGCCGACGCAACCCGGTTGCAGCGGGTGCCGCGCCTGATGAAGGACTTCGGGTTCATCAACACCGACATCGACGTCGCGAGCATGATCGCGGCCCCGCCGCAGGCCTGACGTTCCCGCTGATCACGAGGCCGTGAGCGCCTACGCTACCATCCCCGGAGACTCGCGGTCCCGGTCGGGCATGACCCGAGGGCGTTGGTCCAGACGACATTCCGTTTCCTCGAATTGTCCAGCGGATTTCGACTCTCCGTCACAGTTCTGTTAGAACGTTGGTCCGCGTGGCGTGAATCACGCAGGTCATCCGTGGGACGAGTGGCAACGAGCTAATCACGCCTGGTTGTCGCGTGTGATCCGAGCTTCTACAGTTCGGGGGCACCAAACCCCCCGCCGCCGCACTGGGAGAAAAGACGCAGCGCCACCGAGTCCCCGCACCACCGGCCCGGAGTCGTTGCGCACTCCGCTAGTCCGCCCGGGTCAACACCGCGACGACGCCGTCCACCCGCAGGCACAACCCGCGACGGCCGCCATCGCCGACCCGCACTCCGCTCCCGGCGCACGGCACGACGGAAAACGCGCACCAGATGCCAGGAGGATCCACATGAGTCCCCTTCCCCGCGCCCTTCCCCGCCGGGATCTGTTGAAACTGGCCAGCGGGATGGTCACGGCAGGTGCCCTGATGGGCACCAGCGGTTGCGGACTCCTAGGCGGATCGGAGGACAAGCAGGGCGGCAACGCCCAGGTCGAGAAGGCGAACCTACGGATCGGCGGGCTGCCCACCAGCGAACTCGCACCGCTGCACCTGGCGGTGCAAAACGGCCACTTCAAGCGCGAGGGCCTCACCGTCGAGATCATCAACGCGCCAGACGGCGGCACCGCGCTGACCAGCACCATCGGCGGCGACTACGACATTACCTTCAGCAGCTACGTGCCCATCTTCGCCGCCCAGGCCAAGGGTGGCACCAAGCTGAAGATCGTCGCGGACTGCGCGTCGAGCACGCCGAACACCTGCATGATCATGGCTTCGCCGGGCGCCCGCGTGCACAGCCCGCAGGACCTCGCGGGGAAGAAGATCGCGATCAGCGGCGCCGGCACCATCTCCGAACTGATGGTGAAGGCCTCGATGAAGGCCAACAGCGTGGACTACAGCAAGGTCCAGTGGATGCCGCTCGGCTTCCCCAACATGCCCAACGCGCTGAAGGCCGACCAGGTCGACGCGGCGTTCGTCGTCGAACCGTTCCTGACGCTGTCCGCCCGCGACGCGGGCGCCATCCCGGTGGTGGACACCGCGACCGGTCCGCTGGAGGACCTGCCGCTGGGCGGCTACGTCTCGACCGCCAAGTTCGCCGACGAGAACCCCAAGACCGTGGCAGCTTTCCAGCGGGCCCTGGAGAGCGCGGTGGCCGAGGCCCAGGACCGCAGCAAGATCGAGCCGCTGCTGCCGCAATTCGCCAAGATCGACAAGGAGACCGCGGCGATCATCACCCTGCTGAAGATGAACTTCCGCGCCGACGCAACCCGCCTCGAGCGGATTCCGCGTCTGATGCGGGAATTCGGCTACATCCAGAACGACGTCGACGTGGCGAGCATGATCGTTGCTCCGCCGCAGAGCTGACTCGGGAAATGACCAAAACACTCCGGGGATTGGTCGGTCTGCTGGGCTTCCTCATCGTGTGGGAAGCCTTCAGCCGGTCAGGAATCGTCCCCCAGCAATACTTCCCACCACCGTCCACAGTGCTCGCCCAGTTCGTCGAACTGTTCGGCGACCGCTCCTTCCTGCTCGACCTGATCGCCACCGTGCTGGCGTGGGCGATCGCGCTGGGCATCTCGATCGCCATCGCGGTGCCCGCCGGGCTGCTGCTCGGCAGCGTCCGCTGGGTCCGGGTGGCCACCCGGGCGATCATCGAGTTCCTCCGGCCGATCCCTTCGGTGGCGCTGATCCCGCTGGCGATCGTCCTGGTCGGGGCGGGCCCGGAAACCAAGATCACACTCGCGGTGTACGCCTCGGTGTGGCCGATCCTGTTCAACACCATCTACGCGCTCGACGAGATCGACCCGGTCATGGTTGATACCGCGCGCTCCTTCGGGTTGGGCCGCGGTCGGGTGATGTTCACCGTGGCGCTGCCGAACGCGGCGCCGTTCGTGCTCACCGGCATCCGGATGTCCGCTGCGGTGGCGCTGATCCTGGTGGTCAGCACCGAGTTCCTGGCCGGCGGCGCCAGCGGCCTCGGCACCTTCGTGCTCGACGCGAGCACCGGCGCGGGCCGGATGGACCTGGTGCTGGCGGGCACGCTGGTCGCCGGGATCGTCGGCTACCTCATCAACGAGGCACTGGAACTGGTGCACAAGCGCGGCTTCCGGTGGAGCGCGGTCGATCGGGAGGCGGCATGATCAGGATGCGCGGATTCCTGCAGCGCTGGGCGGTCTTCATCATCGCGATCGTGGTGTGGGAACTGCTCACCCGCGTCGCGCAGAGCGCGTTCTTCCCGCCCCCGACGCAGATCGTCGGCACCGCGGTGGAGAAGTGGTTCAGCGGACCGGCTTCGTCGCTGTTCCTGACCGACGAGGCTTTCTCGGACATGCTGGCCAGCCTCGGACGGATCGCAGTGGGCTGGCTCATCGCGGTGGTGCTCGGCGTCGCGCTCGGCACCCTCCTCGGCCGGTCCCGCACCGCACTGGACTACTTCGGACCGCTGATGGCGTTCATGCGGGCCATCCCGCCGCCGGTGCTGGTGCCGGTCTTCCTGGTGCTGCTGGGCATCGGCGCGCAGATGCAGATCACCGTGATCGTCTTCGGCGTGATGTGGCCGATCCTGCTGAACAATCCTGCTGAACACCGTCGACGGCGTCCGCTCCGTGGACCAGGTCAAGGTGGACACCGTCCGGTCGTTCCGCATCCCCCGCTCGCACTGGGTGTTCGGGGTGGTGCTGCCCGCAGCGACGCCGAAGATCTTCGCCGGACTGCGGGTGAGCCTGTCGCTGGCGCTGGTGCTGATGGTCGTCTCCGAACTCGTCGGCTCCACCAACGGCATCGGCTACCGGCTGGTCTTCGACCAGCGGCAGTTCGACTTTCCCGCGATGTGGGCGGGCATCGTGCTGCTGGGCATCCTCGGATACGTCCTCAACACCCTGCTGCTCGTGGTGGAGCGCCGCGCGCTGAGCTGGCAACCGTCGCAGGCGCACCAAGTAGTCGGAGGCTGAATTCCAATGACCGAAACCAAGACCATGCTCGAAGTCTCCGGGCTCGGACACCGCTACGGCGGCGGCGGAGGTCACCAGGCCATCGCCGACCTGACGTTCCAGGTGCGCACCGGTGAACTGGCCTGCATTGTCGGCCCGTCCGGCTGCGGCAAGTCGACCATGCTGCGCTCCATCTCCGGGCTGATCAAGCCCACCGCCGGCGACGTCCGGCTGGGCGGCGCCCCCGTGAACGGCGTGCCGACCGACCTGGCCGTGGTGTTCCAGGACTACAGCCGATCGCTGTTCCCCTGGCTCTCGGTGCGGTCCAACGTCGAATTCCCGTTGCGCTCCAGGGGTTTGAGCAAGGCCGAGCGGCGCAGCCGGGCCGACGAGGTGCTGGAGTGGGTGGGGCTGGGCGCTGCCGCGAAGAAGTACCCGTGGCAGCTCTCCGGCGGCATGCAGCAGCGGGTGTCGATCGCCCGCGCGCTGGCCTGCCGGCCGTCGCTGCTGCTGATGGACGAGCCATTCGCCTCGGTGGACGCCCAGACCCGCTTCGAACTGGAGGACCTGCTGCTGCGGGTCCGCAAGCAGTTCGACAGCACGGTCCTGCTGGTCACCCACGACATCGACGAGAGCATCTACCTGGCGGACCGGGTGTTCGTGCTGTCGAAGTCCCCAGCGTCGATCGTGGCGGACCTGGAGATCCCGCTCGGCGACGAGCGGGATCAGATCACCACCCGCGAGTCGGAAACCTTCGTCCACCTCCGCAGCGAGGTGGCCCGCCTCCTCGACGTCCGCAGCGCCCAAGCCCCGGCGGCAGCAGCGGCGGAGACCATCGAGAAGTCCACAGTAGACGATACGACGAAGCAGTTGGCGGAAGCCGAGAAGGCCGACGCCCACAACTGACGCATTCCGGCTGAAGGGCACCTTTAACCGGCAAAGTCGACAACCGGCAATGTCGGCAACCGGCAATGTCGGCAACCGGCAAAGTCGGCCGGAGGTGCCCTTCACCACAAAGCACACCGCCGTACGCCACACAAACGCTCTTTGTCCTGACCACAGGGGATCTGCAGACCCTGCTTGGTCTAGCACACGGCCGGTGGTTGATCGGTATCTATTTGTGCGGTGAGAGCTTTACCCTGCGCTTCTGCTACACGGCTGCTACACAGTTGCTACCCGGAAGATCACAGACATGGACGCCCTAATCAACGAGAACTCCGACGCAAGGCCGCGCCGCTTGTAGCAAGCTGCCATCTTGACGATTTTGTCGAGCTGTTCTGCCATTAGCCGACCACTGCCCACCGCTCGGCCGAGACGGCTTCGTCGAGGATCGCTTCGTCTTCAACAGGGACCGGTTTGGTGAGAATCCCTTGGCGTACTTGTCGAATAGCGATCAGCTACTCAATGCGATCACTCGGCTCGACACCGAACGCCGACAGCAGAGCGCGAGAGAATGCTCCCGTATTTGCAGGAGGCCGGGGATACGCACATAGGCAACTGAATTGATGCGAACTGCCCGGCTCTCGGCGTCCGCGAGCCCGGTCAGTTGAACAGGAACCCCGCCGCCGAACTCCCACCAAACGGCTGGTCAAATTCGCGAACCATCCCCAAGAGCCGCTCACAGGTCTTCCCGGCAACCCTCCACCTGAACCACACCGTCGGGTGCCCCTCACCTCGAAAAAAATCACCTAGCCGGGTAACTCCGCCGCGTCGGCCCTTGACCGGTGACCGGGTGCCAACTCCACTTCCCGCGCGCCCGTCACCGGTAGCGCCACCGGGTTCAGCGCTGCTATCCCCAAGCCCGCCATCGGCATCGCCGCCGCGCGGCCGACGGCGAGCCCGCCGGAGACGCCCATGACCACCAGTAGCTTGTCCTCGGCGGTCGGCGGTCGCTTGTCCGGGGGCGCAGCGCGATCAGCGCCTGCAACCCGCGCGCGAACTGAGAGCGGATCACGTTGAGCTCCTCGGCGGAGAACACAACGAGTTCTCACACAGCCTCTACAGCGCCCAAACGCACTCACGGGGCCTGGCCCGGCGGAACACCGGTCAGTACAGGTAGCGCTGGCCCTGGTCGACCCTGACGTGCAGGAGGGTCGGTCCGGCATGGCCCGCGAACTCCTCCGCGAGGGCCGCGTCGAGCTCCGCCGGGGACTGGACCAGCTTGGCCCGGCAGCCCAGGCTGGTGGCCAGCGCGGCGAAGTCGATGCCACCGAGATCCACGCCGGGCAGCTTGCTGCCGCCCGCCGCCTCGCCCAGCACCGCCACCGCGGCGTACCGCGAGTTGTCCATGATCACGAACGTGACGGGCGCCTGCTCCCGGACCGCGGTCCACACCGACTGGATCCCATACATGCTGGAACCGTCGCCGATCAGCGCGACCGTGCGCCGTGTCGGGTCCGCCATCGCCACCCCGACGGCCGCGCCGATGCCGTAGCCGAGCGCGCCGGAGAACCCGGTGAAGAACCCGCCGTCGGTGGACCGGATCGGGAAGTGCTCGTGCAGGTCGTTGCGGTGGCTGGGGGTTTCCTCCACCACGGCCGCGTCTGCGGGCAGCGCCCCGGCGATCGTGTCGAAGACGTAGGCGGCGGTCATCGGCGTGGACGCGGCCGGTTTCGGCGGCCGCTGGTAGGTCGCCGGCGCGCTCCGCTGCTGCGCCTCGACCTTCTCGTTGACTTGCCGCACAGAGTGCGCCAGCGTGCCCAGCACGCCACGCCCCTCCCGGGCCCGGCCGAGCACCTGCGGGTCGTCGTGCACCAGGAAGAGCTCGGGCAGCTCGATTTCGCTCTCGCCGCGGTACACGTGGTAGGTGAACGCTGGCGCGCCCCACACCACGACGAGGTCGTGCCCGGCGAGCTCAGCGGTCAGCAACCGCTGCTCGGGCTGCAGGAAACCGGCGAACTGCGGGTGGTCCTCGGGGAACGAGCAGCGCGGCGACATCGGCGCCACGTAAACAGCCGCCTGCGCTTTCTCCGCCAGCTCGACGAGGTCCGCGACCACGCCGTCGGCGTCCACCGCCGGGCCGACGACGAACCCCGGGCGCTCGCAGCTCCGCAGCGCCTCGGCGAGGTCGGCGACGGCGGCCGGGTCCGGGGCGGAACCGGGGGTGCGCGGCCGGGCCGTCACCGGCACGCCGGGCTCGTCCCAGTCGTCGGCCGGGATCGACACGAAGACCGGGCCGTACGGCGGGGTCGTCGCCAGCTGGTAGGCGCGCACGAGGGCCGCCGGGACGTCCGCTGCGCGGGCCGGCTCGTAGCTCCACTTCACGTACGGCTTGGGGAAATCGGCGGCGTCGGTGGCACCGAGGAACGGCTCGTCGAACATCAGGGTGCGGGTCTGCTGCCCGGCCGTCACGATCATCGGCGTCCGGTTGCGGTACGCGGTGAAGATCGCGCCGAGCGCGTGCCCCACGCCGCCGGCGGAATGCAGGTTGACCAGCACCGGCTCCCGGCGGGACTGCGCGTAACCGTCGGCCATCGCGACGACCACGGACTCCTGGAGGCCGAGCACGTAGCGGAAATCGTCCGGCCACCCGGTCAGGAACGGCACCTCGGTCGTACCCGGGTTGCCGAACACCGTGGTCAGCCCGAGTTCCCGCATCAGACCCCGGGTGATGTCACGGACCGTGTGGTCCTCGCTGCGCATCGAAGCCCTCCCTCATCGTGCGAGCACCCCTGTTCACCTGCGGGGTTGCCCAGACACGACATCACATCGAGGGCAGCGGAACCAGATCGCGTTGGTCACTGAGCGGAAGGCGCGGTGCACACCGTTCGCGCCGGATCGGGGTAAATCGCGGTCCGGCTGGTCCCGGACGGGCAAACCGCCGGGCCGCCGGTGTTCGACGTCACCCCGGTGACCCGCTCGTTCGCGCCCGGTTCGTCGCAGGGCACCTTGGTCTCGATACCGCCCACCGGGACGCGCAGGCAGTCGCCGACCGCCACGTCCGGCACCAGGCACAACCGCACCCCGCTGGTGCGCCGGGTGTCCCGGCTCGTCGTCGCGTACTCCGGCGGGCACGCCGCCGAGCCCGCGGTGACCTTAGCGATCAGGAAGTCCGACTCGGCGCTGCCGCAGTCGACGCCCCGCCAGCTGGGCTCCGCGGTGTCGGCGTCCGTGATGGCCACGCAATCCCCGGCCTCGGGTTGATCAGCGCTGAAGGTGACGTACGCGACGATGGCGATGGCGATCCCGATGCCCAGCGCACCGATGTAGACGACGCTGCCGATCACCTTCCCCGCCCGGCTGCGCGGCGGATGGCTCATGGGTCCCTCCGGAAACGATCTAGGTCGCGCAAACCTAGTCGAGACGACGGGCCCGCCACGGCCGATCAGCGGAAATGGCCCTATTTAGCGGAAATTCGGGGTCGTGAGTGCAACCGGGCGCGGGGCCCGGTCGCGCACTCACAACCGCTCAGGCGCCCTGCACGTCGCCGAAGCAGACGGTGCGGTCCGCGAAGACGTAGTAGCCCTCGCCCTCCGCACAGGCGATCTTGGGGTCGGTGCTGTTGGCGACCTCGGTCACCTGGTCCTCTGCCGTGCGGCAGTCGATCTTCAGCGGCAGGACGTCGACGGAGTCGTTGAACGCCGTGATGCAGTCGCCCGCCTTGACGTCCAAGACGATGCAGTAGGTCTTGCTGCCGGTGACGTTGCTGTAGTTGTCCCCGCACACCGAGTGGTCGGTGCCGCGCTGGACGTCGACGATCTCGTAGTCCGAGTCCGCGGAACCGCAGGTCGCGGCGTTCATGTCGCCGCCCTTATCGCTGGGCAGGTCGATGCAGTTGCCGACCGCGAACTGGCTGCCGGAACTGGTGCTCGTGCTGGTGCTAGTGCTGCCGGTGTCGGTCGGGCTGCTGCTGGTCGTGCTGCCGGCGTTGTGGCTGGTGTTGCTGCCGCCGTTGCTGTTCACGACCACCAGGATGATCGTCACCACGATGCCGATGACCACCACCGCACCGGCGCCGACCAGGGCGACGATGAGCCCGGTGCGGCTCTTCTTCGGCGGCATTGGGGGCTGGTTGCCCGCGACGTGGCGCCAGAAGTCGTCCGACCCGTTCTGCGGCGGGTACTGGCCCGACGGGTACGACCCCGAGGGGTATTGGCCCGACTGCCCACCGTACGGTCCGGACTGCGCTCCGTACGGATCTTGCGGTGGATAACTCACTGCTCCTCCGGTTTTCTGTTCGCAACGAGCAACTTAGCCGAGACACCCACACCAACAGTGCCCGAACGGGTGATCGCGGCAATGGTGGAACACGCCGCGGAAGCACGCGATCACCGTTCGCAGCACGCCCGCGCTTCCGCGCCGGTTGCCCGGTGCTTTCCAAAGTTCTTCCCAGAAACGCAGCCGAGACTCGGCGACGTGCGATCGAAGCGGCGCAGGACACGGGCTGGCGACGCGCAGTGGTGGCCCCTGGCCCTGCTGGCGCTCAACGCGGCTGGGTCCTTTGGCTGGTGCTCGTGCACGTCGTGCTGATCACGGTCGGGTACGCCGAGCAGGACAGCAGCCCGATGACCGCCTCCGGTCCGATGTGGACGGTCTGGTCGCCGATGCCGACCGGCTCGCGACGATCCTCGAAGACCTGCTGCTGACGGCCGACCCACGCGGCGAGATGCCCCTGCGCCCGGTGGCGCTCACCGAGCTCGCCGAGCAGGCGGTGTCCGCCGCTCGCCCGGCAGCCGAGCGGCAGGGCGTTTCGGTGCGGCTCGAAGCGCCCGGCCCGATCGAGGTCATCGGCTTCGATGCGGGCCTGCTGCGCGCGCTGAATGCGCTGCTGGACAATGCGGTCCGGCACGCGCGGGCTGACGTGCGGGTGGTGCTCAGCACCGATGCGCGCTCTACGCTGGTCCAGGTGGTCGACGACGGGCCCGGCATCGACCCGGCGATCTTGCCGACGTTGTTCAAGCGGTTCGCCTCGGCGCCCGGGGGCACCGACCGCGGGACCCGGCGCTACGGCCTCGGGCTGGCGCTGGTCAGCGAGATCGCGGCACGGCACGGCGGGTCCGTCTCGGCCCGGCGCCCGGATGCCGGGGGAACCGCGCTGCGGTTGGTCCTGCCGGCCCGCTGAGCTCGCACCGCAACCGGCGAAGCACCCCGCTACCAATGCCGGAACGGGGGCGTCGCGGCGACGGTGGAATACTGGGTCCGGAGTCCGACAGTGTCCCGGCACCACTGATCACCTGCGAAGAAGCCGTCCGACCCGAGGGAGCTGCGCACCCGTGACCGACGGACCCCTGATCGTCCAGTCCGACAAGACCCTGCTGCTCGAGGTCGACCACGACCTCGCCGACGAGGCCCGTACCGGCATCGCACCGTTCGCGGAGCTGGAGCGCGCCCCGGAGCACGTGCACACCTACCGCATCACGCCGCTCGCGCTGTGGAACGCACGCGCCGCCGGACACGACGCGGAGCAGGTGGTGGACGGGCTGGTGCGCTACTCGCGCTACCCCGTGCCGCAGCCGCTGCTGGTGGACATCGTCGAAACGATGGGCCGCTTCGGCCGCCTCCAGCTGGCAAACGATCCGGCGCACGGCCTGGTGCTGAACTCGTTGGACCGCGCGGTGCTGGAAGAGATCCTGCGGAACAAGAAGATCACCCCGATGCTGGGCGCGCGCATCGACGACGACACCGTGGTCGTGCACCCCAGCGAACGCGGGCGGCTCAAGCAGCTGCTGCTGAAGGTCGGCTGGCCCGCCGAGGACCTGGCCGGTTACGTAGACGGCGAGGCGCACGCGATCACGCTGAAGCAGGACGGCTGGCAGCTGCGCGACTACCAGGCGCAGGCCGTGCAGTCGTTCTGGGCCGGCGGCTCGGGCGTCGTGGTGCTGCCCTGCGGCGCGGGCAAGACACTGGTCGGTGCGGCGGCGATGGCCGAGGCGCAGGCCACCACGTTGATCCTGGTCACCAACACCGTCGCCGGGCGGCAGTGGAAGCGGGAGCTGATCGAGCGGACGTCGCTGACCGACGACGAGATCGGCGAGTACTCCGGCGAGAAGAAGGAGATCCGGCCCGTCACCATCGCGACCTACCAGGTGATCACCCGCCGCTCCAAGGGCGAGTACAGGCACCTGGAGCTGTTCGACTCCCGAGACTGGGGGCTGGTGGTCTACGACGAGGTGCACCTGCTGCCCGCGCCGGTGTTCCGGATGACCGCCGACCTGCAGTCCCGGCGGCGTCTCGGGCTCACCGCGACCCTGGTCCGCGAGGACGGCCGGGAAGGCGACGTGTTCTCGCTGATCGGGCCCAAGCGCTACGACGCGCCGTGGAAGGACATCGAGGCGCAGGGCTGGATCGCGCCCGCCGAGTGCATCGAGGTCCGGGTGACGCTGACCGACAACGAGCGGCTGGAGTACGCGACGGCCGAGGCCGACGAGCGCTACAAGATGTGCTCCACGGCGCGCACCAAGGCCCCGGTGGTCAAGGCGATCCTGGACCGGCACCCGGGCGAGCCCGCCCTGGTCATCGGCGCGTACCTGGAGCAGCTGCACGAACTGGGCGAGGCGCTGGACGCGCCGATCGTGGAGGGTTCGACGAAGAACAAGGAGCGCGAGGAGCTGTTCGACGCCTTCCGGCGCGGCGAGATCAACCGGCTCGTGGTGTCGAAGGTGGCGAACTTCTCGATCGACCTACCGGAGGCCTCGGTCGCGGTGCAGGTGTCCGGGACGTTCGGGTCGCGGCAGGAGGAGGCGCAGCGGCTCGGTCGGCTGCTGCGGCCGAAGGCCAAGCGCAAGCAGGCGCACTTCTACTCGGTCGTCTCGCGGGACACCCTGGACACCGACTACGCGGCGCACCGGCAGCGGTTCCTCGCCGAGCAGGGCTACGCGTACCGGATCGTCGACGCCGACGACCTGCTCGGGCCCGCCATCCCGGACATCGGGTGACGACATTTGCGGACACACCCGGTCGGCTGTCATCCAAAAGTGTCCGAGTTGGGTCCTTGCAGCGGCTACCTTTGCGATGAACGCGCGCAACACCCGATGAGCTGCACAGGCTGGCCGACTCGGGTGCGGCGCCCGCAGGGCCCGGCCTGGGGGCGGGCGCGGGTTCGGGCGCCGGAATGAACACAAGGGGTGCGGGCGTCCCGCAAGACACTGGAGATCGGATGGCCACCGAGCAGGAACGTGCGGCACTGGGCGGAGCGCACCGGTTCGTCGGACTCGCGGAAAGCCTCGAACGCCACGCGGGGGTGCCGACCGGAGCCGAGCCCCCGAACGCGCACGGCACCAACCGCGGCTACGGGCTGGTGTTCTTCCACCTGGAGCAGTACCACCTGACCACGGTGATCAGCACCGGGCTGCGCTTCCAGCCGCTGGGCGCCGAACCCGCCCAGGAGCTCGCCTGCACGGTCTACACGGAGCAGGCCGAAGCCGCCCGGCACCTGGTCGACCTCACCGCCGAGGTGCTGGTGCAGCAGCGAACCCACCTGGTGCCGGACCAGATCGTGCCGAACGAGCAGCCGCTGCTGCCGGGCACCGAGTTCCACGGGGTGCTCGCCAGCGGCCACCCGCTGTTCCCGCCGGAGTTCACCAGGTTCACCGATCCGGACGGCGTGGAGCAGCTCCAGGTGTTCACGCTGCTACCGGTGACCCTCGGCGAGCTGAACTACATCCTGGACAACGGCGTCACCGCGCTGCGCCAACAGTGGGCGCGGTTCGAGGTGGACGTCTTCGACCTCGGCCGCCCCAGCGTGGTGTAGGACGACACGCCGACGGATGTGGACAACTTCTTCGATTTCAATGGAACTCGGATCTCTGATTTCCATTGAAATTGCGGCGTCAGCGGCGGGAGGTCGTTGCGCGCCCTTGACGCGCCGGGGCCGCGGTGGGCTGAAAGGATCGGGTCATGGCCCCTGCGACGATCGACTTGGCGGAGTTGGACGCGGTGCGGGTGTACGCGCTGCCGATGCGCAACAAGTTCCGGGGCGTCACGGTCCGGCGAGGAGTCCTGCTGAGCGGCCCGGCCGGGTGGGGCGAGTTCTGCCCGTTCGAGGACTACGACGACGCCCAGTCCGTGCCGTGGCTGCGGGCAGCGCTGGAGGCGTGCACCGAGGAATGGCCGGAGCCGGTGCGCGACCGCATCCCGGTCAACTGCACGGTGCCCGCCGTGCCGGCGGAGAAGGCCGCGGCGATCGTCGCGGCGTCCGGCTGCGGCACGGCGAAGGTCAAGATCGCCGAGCCCGGCCAGTCCCCCGGTGACGACGTCGAACGCGTCGCGGCGGTCCGCGACGCACTTGGCCCGGGCGGCGCGATCCGGGTCGACGCCAACGCCGCCTGGGACGTCGAAACGGCGATCACCCGCATCCGCGAGCTGGACAAGGCGGCCGGAGGCCTGGAGTACGCGGAACAACCGTGCCCGACGATCGACGAACTCGCCGTGGTCCGCCGCCGAGTGGACGTCCGGATCGCGGCCGACGAGAGCATCCGCCGCGCCGAGGATCCGCTGCGCGTGGCGGTCGCCGGAGCGGCCGACGTCGCGATCATCAAGGCCACGCCGCTGGGCGGCGTCCGCCGCGCGCTGCGCGTCGCCGAGGCCTGCGGCCTGCCCTGCGTCGTGTCCTCCGCAGTGGAGAGCAGCGTCGGCCTCGCCGCGCAGGTCGCCCTGGCGGGCTCGCTGCCCGAGCTCCCCTTCGCCTGCGGCCTCGGCACGGTGGCGCTGCTCGACGGCGACGTCGTCGCCGACTCGCTGCTGCCCGTGGACGGCCACCTGCCGGTGCTCCGCCGTCCGCCGGTGCCGGATCCTGCGCGGGTCGCGGCGGCTACGCCGCCCGCCGATGTGCAGCGGTACTGGCTCGACCGGCTCCGCCGGGTGCACGACCTTCTCGCGAAGCCGTGAATCCGCCGGCTGCCCGGCGGACTCACGGCCCCGAACGCGACTCCGCTTGGCCCGGCAACTCGAGCTTGCAGGCCTGGTGCGCGATCACGGCAGGGACGTCGTTGTCCCGAAAGGTCCAGTGGCAATCCGGGAGCCGATTCCGCGCGGAATCGGCTCCTCCCCGGGTGACGGCCGGGCGGGTCAGGCGCGGCGGCGCCGACGGCGCCGGATGATGCGGAACGCGAGGCCGAGGACCACGACGGCCACCGCGACCGGGGCCAGGCGCTTGAGGACCGGGGCTCCCGCCGTGCCGAGGAGGTCGATGGCCTCGTCCGCCGGCGCTGCTACGCCGGTCACCACCGCGTCCGCCTTGCGCGAGGGCTCCTCTTTAACGGCGCTGGCGAACGTGTCGTGGCTGCCCGCCGGGGTGACCCGCCAGCTCGCCTTGCCCGCCGCGACCTTCTCCTCGGCAGGCGCCGACGGCTCGGCCTTCTCCTCGCCGCCGGATGCCGGGGCCGCAGCCTCCTCGGTCGGCGCCTCCGCCGGTTCCTCCTCGGTGAGGCGCTTCGCGAGGTTCGCCGCGAACTGGTTCAGGATCTTGCCGCCGACCTCGGAAATCAGGCCGCGGCCGAGCTGCGCCGGCTTGCCGGTGACCTTCAGGTCGGTGTCGACCGTGACCGCAGTGGTGTCGCCTTCCGGCTGAAGGACAGCGGCTACCGTCGCGGCGGCGGTGCCGCTGCCGCGCGAGTCCTTGCCGCTGGCGTCGATGACCACCCGGCGGGTGGCCTCGTCGACCTCCTTGAAGGTGCCGGTGCCCTTGTAGAGCAGGGTGACCGGGCCGAGCTTGACCTTGACCGAGCCGGCGAACTCGTTGCCCTCGGCCTTGGTGAGCGTGGCGCCTGGCATGCACGGGGCGACCCGCTCCGGGTCGAGCAACGCCTTCCACGCCACTTCGACCGGCACCGGGACGCTGAACTGGTGCTGCATCTGCACTGGAGGGTCCTCCTGGTTCGACCGAGCTCGGCTCGAAAGAGCCGTCCTTCCTGAAGAAGCTGCCTCGAGAATCGCGCCGGACCTCAGGCGCCGCCGCCTCGGCTGCGACCCGAGCCATGCCCGGCCGCCTCCCTGGCCAGCGCGACCTCGTCACAATCCACTACCAGCTTCCCAGCCTGCGCGGCTGGTGCCTACCCCATTTGGATCATTGACGCACACGTACGACCTGCGAGACCGCCCGTGAGCCCTTCGAGTTGCCGGGGCGGCTCGAAAGGCTCACGGGCGGCTTCTCCCCGGGCCTAGCCGCCCGTCGCGGCGAGCACGGCGCGGCCGGTGAGGACCTCGGCGAGGTGCTCGCGGTAGTCGACGTCCGCGCTGGCGTCGGCCACCGGGCTGGTGCCCTCGGCGGCGTGCCGGGCCGCTGCCCGGATCGCGTCCGCCGTGGCGGGCTGACCGACCAGGGCCTGCTCGACGCCGCGGGCCCGGATCGGCGTCGGCCCCATGTTGGTCAGGCCGATGCGGGCCTCGGCGATCGTCCCAGCGGACACCCGCACCGCGGCTGCCACGCCGACGATCGACCAGGCCTGGGCGACGCGGTTGAACTTCTCGTAGTGCGCGCTCCACCCCGTCCACTTCGGCATCCGCACCTCGGCCAGCAGCTCGCCGGGTTCCAGCGCGGTGGTGAAGTAGTCGACGAAGAAGTCCGCCGCGGGCACGGTGCGCCGCCCGGACGGCCCGGCCAGCACCATTTCGGCGTCCAGCACCAGCGCTGGGGCCGGCAGGTCACCCGCCGGGTCGGCGTGCGCCAGCGAGCCGCCGAAGGTGCCGCGGTGGCGCACCTGCGGGTCGGCGACCGTGCGTGTTGTCAGCGCGAGCAGCTGCGCGTGCTGCTGCACCAGCGGATCGTGCATGACGTCGTGGTGCGTGGTCATCGCGCCGATGACCAGCGCGTCGCCTTCCTCGCGCACGCCGCGCAGGGCGGCGATGCGGCCGAGGTCGACGACCAGCTGCGGGTCGGCCAGCCGCATCCGCAGCACCGGCAGCAGGCTCTGCCCGCCCGCCAGCACCTTGGCGTCCTCCCCGGCCTCGGCGAGCGCGGCGACCGCTTCCTCCACTGTGGAGGGTGCGACGTAGTCGAACTGGGCGGGAATCACCGGTTACCTCCCTGGGCGTTCATCGAGCCGAGTCCACCGCCGGCTTCCGGCGCGGTGGCGCCGCTGCCGCGGGCACCGGTCACGGCCCGCCACACCCGCTGCGGCGAGCACGGCATCTCCACGTCGTTGACGCCCATCGGCCGCAGGGCGTCAACGACCGCGTTCACCACCGCCGGGGTCGAGGCGATGGTGCCCGCCTCGCCGACTCCCTTGACGCCCAGCGCGTTGGACGTCGCGCGGGTTTCGGTGCGATCGGTGACGAACTCCGGCAGGTCGGCGGCCGACGGGATCAGGTAGTCGGCCAACGTCCCGGTCGTCAGCGTGCCGGTCTCGTCGTAGACGGCCTCCTCGAACAGGGCCTGCGCGATGCCCTGCGCCAGCCCGCCGTGCACCTGGCCCTCCACGATCAGCGGGTTGACCACGGTGCCGATGTCGTCGACGCAGACGTACTTGCGGATCTTGACCTCTCCGGTCTCGGTGTCCACTTCGGTCGCGCACAGGTGGGTGCCGTGCGGGAAGGAGAAGTTCTCCGGGTCGAACGTCGCGTCGGCGTCCAGGTTCGGCTCCACCCCTTCCGGCAGGTCGTGCGCGGCGAACGCGGCGAGCGCCACCTCGGCGAGCGCGGTGCCGCGGTCGGTGCCGCGGACCCCGAACCGCCCCGAGGCGAACTCGACGTCGTCCTCGGCGCATTCCAGCAGGTGCGCCGCGATCTTCTTGGCCTTCTCGACGACCTTGTCGGCGGCGCTGACCACCGCCATGCCGCCGACGGCCAGCGACCGCGACCCGTAGGTGTCCATGCCCTTCGGCGAGACCTGCGTGTCGCCGTGCAGCACCTCGACGTCCTCGAACGCGACGCCGAGCCGGTCGGCCACGATCTGGCTCCACGCCGTCTCGTGCCCCTGCCCATGCGGCGAAGAGCCCGTGACGACCTCGACCTTCCCGGTCGGCAGCACCCGGATCGAGGCGTGCTCCCAACCGCCCGCGCCGTAGGACAGCGAGCCCAGTACCCGCGACGGCGCCAGCCCGCACATCTCGGTGAACGTCGAGATGCCGATGCCCAGCTGCACGGGATCGCCGGAGCGCCGCCGCTCCTCCTGCTCCTCGCGAAGCGCCTGGTAACCGAACAGCCCCACGGCCTTGTCGGTGGCGGCCTCGTAGTTTCCGGAGTCGTAGGTCAGCCCGGCGACCGTGTCGTACGGGAACTCGTCGTGCGCGATCCAGTTCTTGCGCCGCAGCTCCATCGGGTCCATGCCTAGTTCGGCGGCTAGCTCGTCCATCATCCGCTCGATGGCGAACGTCGCCTCCGGCCGGCCTGCGCCGCGGTAGGCGTCGGTCGGGGTCTTGTTGGTGAACACGTTTGTGCAGCTGAAGTGGTAGGCGGGGATCTTGTAGATCGAGTTGAACATGAACGCGCCGAGGATGGGGATGCCCGGCGTGACCAGCCGCAGGTAGGCGCCCATGTCGGCGAGCAGATCGACCTTCAGCCCGGTGATCCGGCCGTCCTTGGTCGCCGACATCGACAGCTTCTGGATCTGGTCGCGGCCGTGGTGCGCGGAAACCATCGTCTCGGAGCGGGACTCGGTCCACTTCACCGGCCGCCCGAGCTTGCCGGCCAGCACGAAGGCGATGACCTCCTCCGGCGTTACCTGCAGCTTGCCGCCGAACCCGCCGCCCACGTCCGGCGCGATGACCCGGATCTTCTGCTCCGGCACGCCGAGCGACATGGACAGCATCAGCCGCAGGATGTGCGGCACCTGGGTGGCCGACCACATGGTGATCTGCTCGCCGGTCGGGTCGACGACCACGGAGCGCGGCTCCATGAACGCCGGGATCAGCCGCTGCTGGCGGAAGGTCCGGTCGACGCGGACTTCCGCGCTGCTCAGCGCCTGCTCGACGTCGCCGCCGGTGCCTGCCTCGGCCGAGTCGAACGTCCAGGTCGCGTTGCGGTTGGTGCCCAGGTCGTCGTGCACCAGCGGCGAATCCGGCTCCAGCGCCGCTTTCATGTCGAGCACGACCGGCAGGTCCTCGTAGTCGATGTCGATGGCGTCCAGCGCGTCGCGCGCCTCGGCCGCGCTGCGCGCCGCCACCACGGCCACCGCTTCTCCGGCGAAGCACACTTCGTCCACGGCCAGCGGCGGTGCCGCCGGGGCCTTCATGTCCTCCGTGACCGGCCACGCGCACGGTAGGCTGCCCTGCTCGTCGGCGATGTCGCGGCCGGTGAAGACCGCCGAAACGCCGGGCATCCGCCGCGCCTCGTCGGTGTTGATCGACGTGATCCGGGCGTGCGCGACCGGGCTGCGCAGGATCGCCAGGTGCAGCGTGCCCATCGGGGTCAGGTTGTCGGTCCAGCGGGTGCGGCCGGTGATCAGCCGCGCGTCCTCTTTGCGCTTGCGGGCGCGCCCGAGCTCGGGTTCCAGGACCGATGTCATGACTGCCTACCTCCCGTCACCTTGGTCTCGACGTGCTCGTCAGCCGGCGTTCGGGGAACGGGGGCTCGTGACTGTGCTTCTCCGGGGGCGTGCTCCACCGCAGGACCGGCGCCCGACTGCATGCGCTGCGACGCGTCGCGGACCGCGCGGACGATGTTCTGGTATCCGGTGCAGCGGCAGAGGTTTCCCTCCATGCCTTCCCGGATCTGCTGGTCGTCGGGTTCGTGCACCTCGGCGAGCAGGTCCAGGGCCTGCATGATCATCCCGGGCGTGCAGAACCCGCACTGGAGGGCGTGGTTGTCGTGGAACGCCTGCTGCAAGGGGTGCAGCTGGCCGTCTTGGGCGAGCCCCTCGACGGTGGTGACGTCGTGCCCGTCGGCCTGCACGGCAAGCACCGAGCACGACTTCACGCTGTGGCCGTCCAGGTGGACGGTGCACGCGCCGCAGTTGCTTGTGTCGCAACCGACGACGGTGCCGACTTTGCCTAGCCGTTCGCGGAGGTATTGAACGAGCAGCATGCGCGGCTCGACCTCATCGGTGTATTTGGTGCCGTCGACGTTGACGGTGATGCGCGGCATTTGGGCGGCCTCCTCGGAGGAACTGGCCCGCGGTGCGCGGACGGTCGGGAACGGACTGCTCCGCCTGGGTGACGGGCGTCACTCCGGAAGCCTGCTACGTCGACCGATCGCGAGCAAGCGCGCTCCCGAGTGATGGTGCACAAGCCCCTCGACTTCGGAGAGTCGCATGCCGCGACGGCGGCCGCTGCGGGAGCCACGGCCACTGCCTCGCCCGGCGGCTCGGTCCGTAGGCAGTTTCCATGAAATCGAAGGTCCTATTTGCATGGAATTGCGGAAGTTGTCCACAGCCGTACGAGGTTGTCCACAGCCGTCGGGGTGTCGCGACGTCGAAGACGAATGCTCACGAGTGGTGGTGGATGGGCCCCTCTACATCGGAAAGCCGCACGCCGCGGCCGCCCCACCGCAGCGCGATCAGCTCGGCCGCGATGGACACCGCGGTCTCCTCCGGGGTCCGCGCGCCCAGGTCCAGGCCGATCGGCGAGGACAACTTGGCGAGCTCGTCCCCGGTCAGGCCCTGCTCGCGCAGCCGCCGCAGCCGGTCCTCGTGGGTGCGGCGGGAACCCATCGCCCCGACGTAGCCCAAGTTCTGCCGCAGCGCAGCCTCCAGCACCGGCACGTCGAACTTCGGGTCGTGGGTGAGCACCATGACCGCGCTCCGCTCGTCCAGGCGCCCGGCCTCCGCCTCGGCGGCCAGGTAGCGGTGCGGCCAGTCGACGACCACGTCGTCCACGCCGGGGAACCGGCTGTGCGTGGCGAACACCGGTCGCGCATCGCAGACCGTGACCCGGTAGCCGAGGAAGGCACCCATCCGGGCCATCGCGGCGGCGAAGTCGATCGCGCCGAACACCAGCATCCGCGGCGGCGGCTCGAAGGAGTTCACGAACACCCGCAGCCCTTCGCCGCGGCGCTGCCCTTCCGGGCCGTACTCGATGACGCCGCTGCGGCCGCTGGCCAGCATGCCGCGCGCATCGTCGACGACCGCGTCGTCTATCCGCGCCGATCCGAGGCTGCCGCTGGTGCGCCCGCGCCACACCAGCAGGTGCGACCCGACCTTGCTCTCGTCCGGGTGCTCCAGGACGGTCGTGACCGCGACCGGCTCCTCGGCCCGGACCGAGGCCGCGACGGAATCGAGCTCCGGGAAGGTCGCGCGGTCCACCCGCTCCACGAAGACGTCGAGGATCCCGCCGCAGGTCAGGCCGACGGCGAAGGCGTCGTCGTCGCTGACTCCGTAGCGCCGCAGGACCGGGTCGGCGCCTTCCAGCACGCCGGTGGCCTCCTCGTAGACCGCGCCCTCTACGCAGCCGCCGGAAACGCTTCCGACGGCCTCGCCACCGCTGGTCACCAGCATCGACGCCCCGGGCGGCCGTGGCGCCGACCGGAACGTCGCGACCACGGTGCCCAGCCCGACGGCCTCGCCCGCTTCCCACCGCTTGGTCAACTCGTCCAGCACGTCACGCACAGCACACCTCCGCTTCCTCAACGCCTTCCGGCGCAGCGCCAATTCCGCCGGAACGCAACCCAGGCGCGTCGCCGGTCTTGGGGGACAGGGCGAACGGCCTGTTCACTCCACCTATTGAGGCGAACGGTCCGTTCGCCCCACCGGGCCGTGCCGAAATGCGTGCCCCGACTACCCGGTCAGTTCTGCCCAAGTCCGACACTTCGCTCCCCCGGTGCCATCCCCGGCTGGGACAACCGGCGCACCCACGACCACACATCCTCCAGCGAACGCAGGCTGTGTCCCGCCACCATCCGGTCAACGTGCGGCATGGCCGCGACAATCCCGGACTGCACCGGCTGGTAACCGTCGTGCCCGGCGTGCGGGTTCGCCCAGATCACCGCCCGGGCCAACCGCCGCAACCGCCGCATCTGGTCACCCAGCTCGGCCGAGTCGCCGCGCTCCCAGCCATCGGAGAACAGCACGACGACCGAACCGCGCGCGATGCCCCGCTGCCCCCACCGGTCCAGGAACACCCGAAGCGTCTCGCCGAGCCTGGTGCCACCGGAGAAGTCCGGCACGGCACGGGAAGCCGCCAGCAGCGCGGCCTCCGGATCGCGCTGCCGGAGCTGCCGGCTAACCCGCGTCATCCGGGTGCCCAACGTGAAAACCTCGGTGCTGGCGGGCGAACGCCGAACCACGACGTGCGCGAACCGCATCAGCGCATCCGCATACGGGCTCATCGACCCCGAGACGTCGATCAGCAGCACCACCCGGCGCGGTCGCCGAGAACGCTTCCGGCGCTGCAACCGCAACGGCTCGCCACCGGAGCGCAGCAGCTCGCGGAGCGTCGCGCGCGGGCTGAGCGGGCCGCGCTTGCTGCGGCGATGCCGCAGCGCGGGGCGCGACGGCGGCTCCGGGCGCAGCACCGCGAGCATGCGCCGCAGGTGCTCGCGCTCCGCCGCACCGAGCTCCGCGAGGTCGCGACGGCGGAGCACCTCGGCTTCGCTGGCGGCAGCGGCAAGCGGCTTGTCCGCGTCGCCGTCCTGGTCGCCGCCATCAGCCGCGGAGAGCGCAGCGATCCGCGCCGGACGCGGCAGCGGACGGCCCGGCGACTCGGCGGGCAGCGCAGCGCCGCCGAACCAGCAGCCGAAGGCTGCGTCGTAGCGCGGAACGTCGTCCGGTTCGGAGCACAGCGTGAGGCGGCCGGCCCAGTAGAGCGCGGAGCGGTCGTCGAGGCCGACGTGCTCGGTGGCGGCGAGGAAGGCCTGGACGCGGGTGGGGCCGCAGGCCATCCCGGAGTGCCGCAGGGCGCGGGCGAACCCGACCAGGCCGGTCGCGGTGTGCTCCATCAGCCCCCTCCTGAACGTCCGTTTCGGTGGTCCGCGATTTCCTTGGAGATCGCGGGCGGTCAGGGCGCCACGATGCCTGCGGCGCGGACCCTTTCGGCGTCCTCCCGGTACTTCAGCACCGCGCCCAGCGTGGACGCGGCGATCTCGGTGTCCAGTTCGTTCTGGTCCAGCGCTTGCAGCGCCTGCGCCCAGTCCAGGGCCTCCGCCACCCCGGGCGGCTTCAGCAGCTCCATCTGCCGCATCCGCTGCACCGCGGCGGCCACCTGCTCCGCCAGCCGGGCCTCCAGACCCGGCAGGCGGCGTCGCAGGATAGCCACCTCCCGCTCCAGGTCCGGGTGCTCCAGCCAGTGGTAGAGGCAGCGGCGCTTCAGCGCGTCGTGCACTTCGCGCGTCCGGTTGGACGTCAGGATCACGATCGGCGGCTCCGGCGCCCGCACCACCCCGAACTCCGGAATGGTCACCGCGTATTCCGACAGCACCTCCAGCAGGAACGCCTCGAACTCGTCGTCGGCGCGGTCGATCTCGTCGACCAGCAGCACGCAGGGCGACTCCTGCAACGCGCGCAACAGCGGCCGCGCCAGCAGGAACCTCGGCGTGTACAGCGAAGATTCGGCGGCGTCGGCGTCCATCTCGCCCCCGGAAGCCGCCTCCAGGGTGCGCAGGTGCAACAGTTGGCGCGGGAAGTCCCAGTCGTAGAGCGCTTGCGCGGCGTCGATGCCCTCGTGGCACTGCAACCGGATCAGGTCCACCCCGAGCGCCGTGGCCAGCGCCTGCGCCAGCGCCGTCTTGCCGGTGCCGGGTTCGCCCTCACACAGCAGCGGGCGGCGCATCCGCATCGCCAGGAAGGCCGCCGTCGCAATGCCTTCGTCGGGCAGGTAACCAGTCTCGTCCAACGCCGTCGCGACCTCGGCCGGGGACTTCATGTCGAGCGCGCCATCCACCGCCATACCGCCGAGCGTATGCGAACAACCGCCACCTAGGCGATCATTCGATCATCCGGCAAGCAGGTCCCGGACCGCGTCGCCCACTGTGCCAACCTCCAAGGCGGGGATCGGCTCGCCGCGCACCAGGTACCGCCGGACCACGGCGTAGGGCAGGTCGATCACCGGAGCCGGACGCGGGACCGCCCGAGTTCGTCGGCCTTCCCGAGCCGCCGAGCCAGATCGGCCAGGGCCGTCTCCAGCCGCGCGTTGCCCGCCAGTCAAGCGTTCGCTGATCGACTCGCTGGCGAGCCCGCACGACGAACTGTGGCCGCACGAGGAGTGGCCCGCGATGCGGTTCGGCCGGCCGCTAGGCCGATCCGCTGGCGACCGCCGCACGATGCGGTGCTCGAGGACTGCCTCGACCGCGCCGAGCGGAAACCACCGGGACCGTGCGCACACCGGCCCGCTGGTCGTGTTGGGCGCGCTTGCGCGTTTCCGTAAGATCACGGGGGTTTCGGAGGTTGGTGCATGAGCCGGTTCAGCGGGTTCCCCGCGCACGTTGAGACGCACATCGGCCGGGTCCGCGGCGCCGACAGCCGGGACGCCAACGGCCGCGATCGCGGCTACTACCTCGTCTACTGCGACCACCCGGACGGCGCGCACGTCTCGGTGCTGACCAGCGGCCTGCGGACGCGCACCGCGGGCGCGCCGCTGCCGCAGGAGCTCGTGTGCACGTTGCAGGCGGACCAGGAGCTTTACGCGCGGCACCTGACCGGCGTGATCGCCGAGCTGCTGGTGGAGAGCAACAGCCGGGTCGGCTACGGCGCGCTCATCATGAACGACCGGATCCTGTTGCCGGACACGGAGATCTGCGGCGCGCTCGCCGCACCCCACCCCTACCTCGGCGACTCGTTCGACGTCCTGCTGAGCGAAGTCGGCGAACCGGTGCTCCAGCTGATCACGCTGGTCCCGATCGCCAGGGACGAGGCGCAGCTGGTGGCCCGCTACGGCCGGGACGCGCTGTACGACCGCTGGGAGCAGGAGAGCTCCAACCTCCTGGACATTCACCGCCCCTCCGCCGCCTGAACTGAACAAACCTGTTCCAGGCCCGTTTTGCGTGGCGGTACGGGTAGCGGAACCTCAGACGCCGCCCGCACCCCCCGGGATCCCGACTCGTGCACGGCCCCCGCAGCACTGGGGCTGGCCCCGCCAGACGACGCCTGAGATCCACAACGGCGCAAGCTGGACCAAGTGGCTGGCACCGCTTCGAAGCAACGGACCCGTGAGCAATTTTGGGCGCTGCAGCAACGAAAAAACGCGGGTTCCCACCTGATTCTCAGGGGTCGGCCATCAACGAATCCGGGTCGGGTCGGGGTTGTACCCCGAGGCTTTTCGCGCCCCCGCAGCGCAGGCTTGGGACATGACCGAGAACATCTCCTCCATCGGCAGCAGCCAGGCCACCGACGACAGAACCGCCGAGCGGCCGACGTGGAAGTTCCGGCGGAGCCGGGATGACGCCATGATCGCCGGCGTCTGCAGCGGCATCGCCAAGGACCTCCGCGTCGACGCCGTGCTCCTCCGTGTCCTGCTGGTCGCCGCCACCCTGCTCGGCTTCGGCGCCGGGATCGTGATCTACCTGGTCTGCTGGGTGCTCGTCCCCCAGGAATGACCGGTATCCCACATCCCGACCACCAGTTTCAATTGAAACTGCGATCACCGGGGTGAGGCCCGCAGTTTCATTTGAAACTGCGCGACGTCACCGGATGCCGGGCGCCTGTTCGACGAACTCGTCCAGGACGCCGTCGCCGACCAGGGCCTGCCCCTGGGGGCGGACCTCGCCGGGCGGGGTGCGGATCTGCTTGGCCCGATCCGCGAACTGCCGCGCCGCGGTGAAGTGCTCGAAGGTGCGCCCCTCGTCGCCGTCCGCCCGCGCCTGCAGACCGTCCATCGTGGCAACCAGCGCGTCGCCCCAGAGTTCGGTGGCCGTCAGCCATTGCTTCACGTCGCCGGCGAAGTCCGCCGGCGCGCCCTTCCCGATCTGCTCCGGGGCGTCCGCGATCGCCTGCGCGTAGCCGCGCAGCTCCCGCACCGCGCCCGCGCGATCACCGCGCTCCCAGCCGGCGCGGAACTCCTCGATCCGCCGCGCCAACTCCGGCGCCTGCGGCAGCCACGGCCGGCCGCTGGGCAGCGGCGCCATGTGCTCCAGGTCGAAGAACACCATCAGCGCGTCGACGGTCGCCGGGTCGGCGACCAGCCCGGCCTGCCCGGCCGCCCGCTTCCCCGCCAGGTACTCGGCCGCCGCCCGCCAAGCCCGCTGCGGGTCGAAAGCCGCGTCGTTCCAAGCGAAATCGGCCGCGCCGAGCACCACGACCTTGCTCGCCGCAGCCAGGTTCATCGGGTTGGACACGCCGCCGACGAGCTGCCCGCTCAAGCCCGGCTCCCGCTTGTCGTACGGGCCGAGCAGCACTCGCCCGACGGAGCCGTCGAAGTCGTTGACCGGGTAGTTGTCCCACAGGAAGAGCTTGCGCCCCCAGACCTTCTCGGCTTGCCGCGCATCGGAAACGGTGATCTGGCGCGGGATCACGCCGTCGCCGGTCCACATCACCAACACCCGCGGGTCGAGCGCCGAGCGGATCGCGGTCTTGTACGCCGAGTCCTCCACGTCGGAGTACTCGGTCGGCACGAACTGCAACGGTGCCACACCCGGATGCGCGTCGACGAATTCGCGCTGCACGCGGTTGAGCAGATCCACCTGCGCCTTCCCGGCCGCGCCCTCGGACGGCTGGCCGTACTTCGCCTGGTCGCCCGGGCAGTTCCAGCGGGTGTAGGTGATGTCGTCCAGCGGCACGGAGAAGTCGCGGACGCCCTCGTCGTACACCGCTTGCAGCTTCGCCAGCAGCGCGCGGAAGTCCGCGTCGTCGCTGTAGCAGATGGAGGTGCCCGGCGAGAGGGCGAAGGTGAACTTCACGTGGTGCGCCTGGGCCTGCCGGATCAGCTCTTGCACCTGGGCGAGCTCGTCCGCCGGGTACGGCTCGCGCCACTTCTCCCGGTGGTACGGGTCGTCCTTGGGCGCGTAGATGTAGGTGTTCATCTTGACGTCGCCGTAGAAGGCCAACTGGTCCATGCGCTCGGCGTGCGTCCAAGGTGGACCGTAGAAGCCTTCGACGGTGCCGCGCAGCGGCATCGACGGGTGGTCCACGATGCCGACCCCGGAGATCCGGCCCGGCGAGGCGATCTGGCGCAGCGTCTGCACGCCGTAGTAGGCGCCAGCCGCGTCGGACGCGCCGATGAACAGGATCGGGCGGTTGCCGCCTCGCCCGGCGAGCACGTAGCCCTCGGGCGGCAGCGGCGCGGGTGCGGCGTAGCCCAGCTCCTGCAGGCCCTTGACCACCGACGGCGAGTTCCGGTCGCCGATGCGGATGCTCAGGACGCTGTCGTCGGCGGGCGCGCCGGGCTCGCGCACCGTCACCCCGCTCGCCCCGGCGAGCGTCAGCACCTGGACCGCGAGGTCGCGGGTGGGCTGGTCGACGAGCGGATCGACGACCACTTCGACTGTGCCCCGCACCGGGATGTCGTCGCCGAGCCGCTTCATCTCCTGCGGCTGCGGCGTGACCTGCGGCAGGCCGGTCGCGGGTAGCGACTGCGGCGGTGGCTCGGTCGTAGGCGGCGCCTGCGGCGTGTTCGTGCAACCCGCCAGCATCGCGCTCGTGAGCGCCACGACCAGCGCCGACCACCGGACCTTTCGACCGAGCATGTCCCCTACCTCACCTGGACTCCCACCGACCTCAAGGACATCACACGCCGATTACGCCCGCCTACGCACCCGAAACTAGACACCCCGAAATCATTCGTGCTAGAAATGATTTAGTTATCGAACAATACCTGAGGGCGGAGATCGCCATGAACACCCAACAGTCCCCATCCCGGCAGGTCGGCCCGCCACTGCTGATCGTCGGCATCGTCTTCGTCGCGCTGTTCCTGGCCGGACTGGTCATCTCGACCGCGATGGCGGGCGGCGCGACCTACCCGAGCCCCTTCGAAGCGCCAGAGGTCGTCGAGCGCTACCTGACGGCGCACGGCGGGGCGGCGGCGGTCGCCGGGTTCTTCCAGCTCGCCTCGGCCTTCCCGCTGCTGGTGTTCACCGCGACTGCGGTGCACCGCCTGCGCGCCACCGGCGCGTCCGTGCCCGGCACCTACATCGCGTTGGTGGGCGGCGTGCTCAGCGCCGGATTCACGATTCTCAGCGGGCTGTTCCAGTGGGCCGTCTCCCGGCCGGTCGTGCTGAGCAGTCCCGACGCGATGCACCTGGCCCACCAGGTGTCCTTCGGCCTCGGCGGACCGGCCTACGCGGCATCCTTCGGCCTGCTGGCGGCCGGGCTCTCGGTGCCGGTGCTCATCATGCGGCGCGGGCCGCGCTGGGTCGGCTGGCTTGGCCTGGCCGTCGCCGCCGTCGGCATGCTGTCCACGCTGACGCTGATCGTCCCGGCCTTCGCATACCTGATCCCGCTGACCCGGTTCCCCGGTTTCATCTGGCTGATCGCGATGGCCGCGACGCTCAGGCGGTAAGCTCCCGCCAGCTCCGCACCCGATCCGCCCGCACCGACCCGTCGGCGCGGGCACCGGTGCCGATGTGGAAGGCGCGCGCCCCGGCGGCCCGCAGGTCGGCGACGTGCTCCTGGCGCAGACCGCCGCCGACGAGCAGCGTCACGCCGTCGATGTCCTGCCGTGCGGCGAGTTCGCGCAGGTCGGCAAGGCCCTCGTCGACCCCGCCGGGGGCGCCGGCGGTGAGCACGGTGTCCGGGCCGAGCGACACCGCGTGGTCCCAGGCCAGCCGGTACTGGGCGGAGTGGTCGACCGCGCGGTGGAAGGTCCACGGGCAGCCGTCGAGTTCTGCGACGACGTCGCGGGTCGCGCCGACGTCGACCTGGTCGTAGTCGTCGAGGAACCCGAGCACGAACTCCTGCGCCCCGGCCGCGCGCAGGTCTCCGACCCGCCGCCGCAAGGCGTCGACGTCGGCGGCGAAGCCGGGCTGATCGCGCGCCATGACCCGAACCGGCAGATCCGTCGCCGCGAGCACGCTGCGCACGGTGGCCGGATCCGGCGTGAGGCCGTCGGCGGCCAGCTCCCGCACCAGCTCCAGCCGGTCGGCGCCGCCCTGCTGAGCGGCCTCGGCCTCGGCGGCGTCGAGCACGATCACTTCCAGCAAAGCACCCACACCGGCACCGTAGCCGGACGGCGGAAGGACTGCGACGCCCACCTGTTTCCACTGGTCCGGGGCCATGAGTCCGGTACTGGGGATCGCAATTTCCATTGAAATCGAAGGTCCAATTTCAATGGAAATTGCGTGGGACGGAGACCGGATGGCGACGACCGAAGGGCCGCCCCCAGCGGGGACGGCCCTTCGAAAATGCGGCAGCAGCGTGGATCAGAAGTCCATGCCGCCCATGCCACCGGTCGGGTCCGGAGCGCCGGCCTTCTCCTTCTCCGGCTTGTCCGCGACCACGGCTTCGGTGGTCAGGAACAGCGCGGCGATGGAAGCGGCGTTCTGCAGCGCCGAGCGGGTGACCTTGGCCGGGTCGAGGACGCCGGCCTGGACCAGGTCCTCGTACTCGCCGGTCGCGGCGTTGAGGCCGTGGCCGGAGGTGAGGCCCTTGACCTTCTCCGCGACGACGCCGCCCTCGAGGCCGGCGTTGACGGCGATCTGCTTCAGCGGAGCCTCGACGGCGATCTTCACGCTGTTGGCGCCGGTCGCCTCGTCACCGGTCAGGTTGAGGCCCTCGAAAGCAGCCTGCGCGGCCTGCAGCAGCGCGACGCCGCCACCGGCGACGATGCCCTCCTCGACCGCGGCCTTGGCGTTGCGGACCGCGTCCTCGATGCGGTGCTTGCGCTCCTTGAGCTCGACCTCGGTCGCCGCACCGGCCTTGATGACGGCCACGCCGCCGGCCAGCTTGGCCAGCCGCTCCTGCAGCTTCTCGCGGTCGTAGTCGGAGTCCGAGCGCTCGATCTCGGCGCGGATCTCGTTGACCCGACCGGCGATCTGCTCGTCGTCGCCAGCACCCTCGACGATGGTGGTCTCGTCCTTGGTGACGACGATCTTGCGGGCGCGGCCCAGCAGGTTCAGGTCCGCGTTCTCCAGCTTGAGGCCGACCTCTTCGCTGATGACCTGGCCACCGGTCAGGATCGCCATGTCCTGCAGCATCGCCTTGCGGCGGTCACCGAAGCCGGGAGCCTTGACGGCGACCGACTTGAAGGTGCCGCGGATCTTGTTGACGACCAGGGTGGCCAGGGCCTCGCCCTCGACGTCCTCGGAGATGATCAGCAGCGGCTTGTTGGCCTGCATGACCTTCTCCAGCAGCGGGAGCAGGTCCTTGACGTTGGCGACCTTGGAGCTCAGCAGCAGGATGTACGGGTCCTCCAGGACCGCCTCCATCCGCTCCGAGTCGGTCACGAAGTAGGGCGAGATGTAGCCCTTGTCGAAGCGCATGCCCTCGGTGAGCTCCAGCTCCAGGCCGAAGGTGTTGCTCTCCTCGACGGTGATGACGCCTTCCTTGCCGACCTTGTCCATCGCCTCGGCGATCAGCTCGCCGATCTGACGGTCGCCGGCCGAGATCGCGGCGGTGGCGGCGATCTGGTCCTTGGTCTCGATCTCCTTGGCGTTCTTGAGCAGCTGCTCGGCGATCGCCTCGGTGGCCTTCTCGATGCCCCGCTTCAGGGCGATCGGGTTGGCGCCGGCCGCGACGTTGCGCAGACCCTCGCGCACCAGCGCCTGGGCCAGCACGGTGGCGGTGGTAGTGCCGTCACCCGCGACGTCGTCGGTCTTCTTCGCGACCTCCTTGACCAGCTCGGCCCCGATCTTCTCCCACGGGTCCTCGAGCTCGATCTCCTTGGCGATGGAGACGCCGTCGTTGGTGATGGTCGGCGCGCCCCACTTTTTCTCGAGCACGACGTTGCGGCCCTTCGGCCCGAGCGTCACCTTGACGGCGTCAGCGAGGATGTTCATGCCGCGCTCAAGACCGCGGCGGGCGTCCTCGTCGAACGCGATCATCTTGGCCATTGCGGTGTGGTCCTCCACCTGTCTGGACGCCGCGGTGGTGGGTTTGCGCACCCCACGGCAGGACTCGTGCTCGGCCAGGCTCGGTGCCCGCGACGGACGACCGTGCGGCGGCGCCGTCTGGTGGCACCGCCGGAGACGGCCTCACCGTCCCGACCTGGCACTCAACCTTGCTGAGTGCCAATACCGTGTTTAGCACTCTCGCCAGTCGAGTGCAAGCGCCGTAACCGATGCGGCGGAGCGCGACCGTCAGCGAGTCGGGACCGAAGTCGGCAGGTGGTTGTTGTTGTACGGGGAGGTTTCCGACGTCGTCGATTCCGTGCCGCTGCCGCTGGAACCGCCGATGGAGTTGGCCATCACAACGAAGATGACCACGATGACCACCAGCGCGACACCGGCGAGCACCGGCACGATCCACTTCGCCGAACCGCCCGACTTGGTCGCGAACGCCGTCGAACCGGCCGGGATCGGCGGGCGCAGCCGAACCGGGTCGTTGCCCGGCGGCGGCAGCGGGCGCGGCGGCTGCTGGTACTGCCGGTAGCCGTGCGGCGGGCCGGGAGGCGCGGGCGGGCCGTACTGGACCGGCTGCGGGCCGGACATCGGAGCCACCGGGGCCATCGGAGCCACCGGAGCCGCCTGGCGGGACGGTGGCGGCGTGTCCCCCGCCGCCGGACCGAGCGCGGCGCGGGCCGCCGCGACGAGCTCCTTGCAGTTGCCGAAGCGCTTGTCGGGGCTCTTCGACATGCCGCCGCGCAGCACCTCGTCGATGCCGCCGGGCAGCACCACCAGCGCGGTCGCGGGCGGCGGCTCGGCGCCCAGGTGCCCCTGGATGACCTCCTGCACCTGCCCCTGGAACGGCGGCCGCCCCGTCAGGCAGGCGAACAGCATGCAGCTCAGCGCGTACTGGTCGGTGCGGCCATCCACCGGCTCGCCGCGCAGGTGCTCGGGGGCCGCGTAGGTCGGCGAGCCCAGGAAGTCGCCGCTGGCGGTGCGGTGCCCGGTCGCGCCACGCCGGGTGAGCCCGAAATCGGCCAGGTAGACGTGCTCGTGGACGGATTCGCGCGAGGTCACCAGCACGTTGGCCGGCTTCAGGTCGAGGTGCACCAGGCCGCGCTCGTGCAGCATGTCCAGCGCCTCGGCGACCTGGGAGAGCAGCTCCAAGGCGCGCTTGGGCGAGATCGGCCCGTCCTTGATCAGGGTGGCCAGGTCGGACCCGTCGACCAGCCGCATCGCGATGTAGAGCATGCCGTCGACCTCGCCGAAGTCGTACAGCGGCACGATGTTCGCGTGGTCGATGGCGGAAGTGTTGCGCGCCTCGTCGACGAACCGCTCGCGGAACTCCGCGTCACCGGTAATGTGCTCGCCCATGACCTTGAGCGCGACCTTGCGGCCCAGACGGGTATCGGTGGCGCGGTACATCACGCTCATCCCGCCGCGGCCGAGCACTCCGTCGATCTTGTAGTGGCCGAGGCGCTGCCCGGTGAGGTCTTTCGACACGCGCAGCAGCCTAACGTTTCGAGATCACGCCCGTCTTTCGGTTCGGCAACACCGTCTCGGGTTCGCCCACACCGTGACTAGTTCGATTCCGGACCGCCGAACGCGCCACGGCCCGGCCCCCACCCAGAGGAACCGGGCCGTGCGCATGACGTTCTTTTGTGAAGTGGCGGGAGCCGATCGCGGTGCGGGCTCGGCTCGCACGCCGCGCGGCCGGGCCCCATTTCCTCAGACCTTGCGGACTCCGTCTGCTTGGGTGCGGCCGTCACGTCCCGCTCTCACTTCGAATTCCACCCGATCGCCTTCGGAAAGGGTTCGGAAACCAGCCATGTTGATCGCGGAGTAATGGACGAACACATCAGATCCACCGTCCGTTGCGATGAATCCGTAGCCCTTCTCCGAGTTGAACCATTTGACCGTGCCGACCGCCACGGCGTCCTCCTCATGAAAAGTGATGCACGACGCGGCAAGCGTCGCTGGAGCAACGGCCACGCTACCCCAGAAATTGGGCCTCGTCGCGGGTTCGGCAATGCGACTTTTCCGTTAAACGATGGGCCGAACGGGTGTCATCGGCGGCCACGTTCAGTTATCGGAGTGAAAACGACCTCGCGAATTCCTCCGAATGAACGAGTCCATTTGCGCTCTTGGCGAAATTCAGGAACGAGCGCCTAGTCCATTCGACTGCAACCAGGTGACGAGTCCTCGGGGATTGCGAGTTTGGGTCAACACCTGGCCGGGCCCCGCGAAATCGAACACCAGACCTTCACCGCTCTTGAGCGACTGCACCACGCCCTGGTTCATCTGCCGCAATCGGCTCTGCACCGTATCGGCGTAGGCCACCACGTGGCCGGTGTCGATCGTGACGTACTCGCCGGGCTGCAGCGTCACCACGTCCAGCGCGCCGTAGCAGGACACCACCACCGGGCCCTGGCCGACGACGTGCGTCATGAAGCCGCCTTCGCCGCCGAAGAGGTTCTGGAAGCCGCCCCATTGCGTTTCCAGCTGCACGGTGCTCGCGGAGGCGAGCCAGCAGCCCTTGGTCACGCACCAGCCGACCCGGCCGTCGAGCTCCAGCACGTTCAGGTCGCCGGGCAGGTTCGGCGCCACGTCCACCCAGCCGCCCTGCTGCGGGGCCGTGTAGGTCGACACGAAGAACGACTCGCCGCCGAGCGCCGCGCGGGCCAGCGACTTAAGGAAGCCGCCCTGTGCGCGAGCCTCGACGGTCACGCCGTAGCTGGTGGCGAGCATCGCGCCGGATTCGACCTGCGCCGGTTCGCCCGGGGCGAGCAGCAGCCGGGCCACCCCGAACGACGGCGTGTGACGGGTGCGAACCTGCACGGCAACCTCCTGTCTCTGGCATCGCACGGGCCGGAAGCGCGCCAGCTCGGGCTGGCCACCCACCGTCGGGCAAGCGATGCCAGCCGCTTTCCACCACGCGAGCGAGGTGAGCTGCGGGTTCCCAGACGTCTTCTCGCAAGGGAGCCCCGACGTGGCGCACCGGACATGAGTCGGGAATCCCGGAGTCGAGAAGGCGTCTGAAGTTCCGCTGCGAGACCACCTACGCAGAACGACCCACGCTCTCCCCGAGAGTCTGCCACGCACGATCATTGCGACGATTCGCACGCCGGTAGGGACAGCAGGGGTGTCGATGACCGATGATCTGGGCGTGTCGCACGGAACCGGAACCCCCGCCCTGACCGCGGTCGCCGACCACCAGTCGAAGATCGCCGCCTTGCTCGCCCCGACCCCGGTGGCGGCGAAACCGCTGGCGGACTGCCTGGGCCTGGCCCTCGCCGCGGACCTGGCCGCACCGATCTCGCTGCCGCCGTTCGACAACTCCGCGATGGACGGCTACGCCATCCGCTCCGTCGACCTGGCCGGTGCGACCCCGGAGCAGCCGGTGCGGCTGCCGGTCCACGAGGACATCCCGGCGGGCCGGGTCGACGCGCCGCCGCTGCAGCCCGGCACCGCGCACCGGATCATGACCGGCGCCCAGATGCCGCCGGGCGCGGACGCGGTGATCCCGGTGGAACGCACCGATGGCGGAATCGAGCAGGTGCGGGCGTTTGCCTCGGTGCAGCCGGGGGCGCACGTGCGGCGCGCGGGCGAGGACGTCTCGGTCGGCGCCACGGTGCTCACGGCTGGCACGACGCTGGCGCCCGCGCAGCTGGGTGTCGCGGCGGCCCTTGGGGTTTCGGAGCTGCCCGTGCACCGGCCGGTCCGGGTGCTGTTGCTGTCCACCGGTTCGGAGCTGGTCGCCCCCGGGACCGAGCTGCAGCCGGGGCAGATCTACGAATCCAACGGCTTGATGCTGGCCGCCGCGGTGCGCGAAGCGGGCGGCGAGGCGACGCTGCTGCGGTTCGTCCCGGACGACGTCGACGCCTTCCACGCCGCGCTCGCCCCGCACCTGGCCACCACTGATCTGCTGATCACCTCCGGCGGTGTCAGCGCCGGGGCCTACGAGGTCGTCAAGGACGCGCTCACCGGGACCGGCGTCGAGTTCACCAAGGTCGCGATGCAGCCCGGGATGCCGCAGGGCTGCGGCCGCTACCGCGGCGGCGTGGCCGTGGTGACGCTGCCGGGCAACCCGGTCAGCGCGATGGTTTCGTTCGAGGTCTTCGTGCGGCCCGCGCTGCGCGCCGCGGCGGGGCACCACGTCACCCGCCGTCCGGCGCGGCAGGCGACGCTCGTCGAACCGCTGTCCGCGCCGGCCGGCAAGCGGCAGTACCGCAGGGGCCGGTTCGACCCGGCCACCGGCACCGTCACACTGCAGGGCGCGCCCGGCTCGCACCTGCTGGCGGGCCTGGCCAAGGCGAACTGCCTGCTGGAGGTCCCCGAGGACGTGACCGAACTCGCCGCGGAGTCCACAGTGGACGTGACGCTGCTGGATTGAGCGGGAACGCGGCGAGCCCGAAGATCACCTTGTTGACGGATCGCCGTGCTTTCCCCGAGACTGCACCACCATCCCGACCCACCCCTCCGGAGTGCTGCACCGTGCGTGGCCCCTGGCGCGCCGCCCTGGCGCTGGCGTTGCACATTGGATTCTTCCTCGCGCCGATCGCGCTGGTCCTCGGACTGCTCGCGATCGCGGCGCTCACCTTCCGATACGACCAGGGCGGCGGGGCGAAGGCCGCGCTCGCTGCGGTCGCGGTCGGCGCGATCTTCGCGATCGGCCTGCGCGCCGTGCTGCGCAACCGGGTGCGGCCGCGCGGCGTCCAGCTGGACCGGACCGAGCAGCCGCAGCTGTGGCGAATGGCGGAGTCGATCGCCGCCGCCGCCGACGCCCCGGTGCCCGACGAAATCCGCATCACCTCCGAGCCGAACGCGACCATCCGCGAGGACACCGCGCTGCTCGGCCTGCGCACCCGCACCCGGTACCTGGAGCTCGGGCTGCCGCTGCTGGCCGCGCTCAACGCCAGCGAGCTGCGGGCCGTGGTGGCGCACGAGCTCGGCCGGTTGACCGGCCGAAACCGGCTGACCGTGACGGCCTACCGCGCGTCGGCTAGCGTCGAGCGCACCGTCGCGGGCCTCACCGGCGGCCCAGCCAAGTGGCTGTTCACCCGCTACGCCCGGCTGTTCACCGCGATCGCCGCCACCACCACCGGCCACGACCTGGAGCTGGCCGCCGACGCCATCGCGGTCCGGGAAGGCGGCACCCGCACGGCCGTCACCGCGCTGCGCAAGGCGATCGCCATCGAGATCGGCTGGCAGGAGTACGCCGACGACTACCTCAGCATGGCCAAGTCGGTCGGCCACGCGCCGGACGTTCTGCTGGGCTTCCGGTCTTTCATGGAGCACCCGGCGCGCAAGCCGCAGCTCGCCGAGCGCGTCAAGCAGGCCATCGCTGAGGGGGCCGACGGCAGCCGTACGCGCCCGCCCGCGCGCAAGCGCATCGAGGCGATGAAGCGGATCAAGGTGGGCAACAAGGAGCTCGACGACCGGCCCGCGTTCGCCATGCTGCGCAACCCGCGCAAGAGCGTGCCCGAGCTCGAAGACCGCCTGATGGTCGAAGGCCTCAAGCGGCGGCTCGCGTGGCCGGAACTGGCCCGGCTGGCCGGCGCCGCGCACGTCGCCGAGCGGGCCGCGCTGCTGAGCTCCGCCGCGGCGCAGAGCGGCCTGCCGGTGGAGCCGACGATCGTCGGCATCCTGCCCGCCATACACCGCGGCCAGGGCCACGACCTGATCAACCCGGTGCTCAACCCGGGCCTTTGCCCGGAACGCATCGACGAGGCGGCGGTCGACACGCTGACCGAACTGCTCGGCTGCGCCGTCGTGGACGCGCTGATCTGCGCCCGGCGGGCGCACCACGAACTGGACTGGGGCGGCCCGTCGACGGTGCGGCTGGCCAACGGGCAGCCGCTGGACCCCGATCGGCTGGTCCGCCCGGCGGTCGCCGACCCCCGGCTGATCCCGGGGCTGCACCGGGCGCTGGTCGACCTCAAGGTTCCGCTGACCCACGCGCGCCGACCCGCCGCGGAGCCCGAGCCGGCGCTGGCCGGGATCGTCAGCCCGGTGCAGTGCGCCGACCGCAACTACGACCTGCTGGTGACCGACCGGGGCCTGGTGCTGCTGCCCAGTTCGGCCAGCACCACGAAGCGCCTGCTGGCGGGCACCCTCGCCCGGTTCCGCAAGGCCGAGCAGGAGCAGCTCGCCGAGCTGGCCGCGACGCCGATCGGCGAACTCCGGGAGCAGCCCGGCGCGCAGTGGGTGGACAGCCGGGACGTGGCCAGCGCCCGACTGGACCAGGACCGCGCCGGCTGGACCCTGTCGCTGGAGCTGTACCTCGACGAGTACGCGGTGTCCGAACTGGACGACGCCGGCGTGCGCGACGGCGAGGACGGCATGTCCGAGCTTAAGCTGCGCAGCACCGCCGACGGCGTGGAGCACGGCGACCCGTACCGGGGCCTCGGCGAGTTGATGGGGGCGCGGATGAACCTCGACGAACCGGCCTACGCGGATGAGTGAAATTGTCCGAACCTCGATAACTCTGCGTCATGTAACGGTCGGCTCAGGTCCTCCAAAAGCGGCTACGGACTTTTTGTGAACTCAATTACACTAGAAACTGCGTTACGAACCGTCGATCAAATACATCTCCAAGACGTCCGCATGAACCCACTCCATGCTTGCCGGTGGGGCGGACACGCCGAGGACCGTGCGCCGTCGGGGGGTGCACGGACCCGCACCGGGGAGGCCGTTCGACGTCTACGGGGAGACGTCGGACGGTCTCCCCGCCGTTTGCGCGACGTCCGCGGTCCCCAACGCCCTCCTCACCCGAGTGGGTGACATGGGCGTCGTCTTGGCGGTAGCATCCCCGGATCGGGTAAACGCTGGTCAGCAAGGCAGTTCTTGATCAACTGCGCCCCCTGGCGTCGGTTGACCCGAGGCGTCCGCGATGCTGTACCGACGACGGCACCGGTCGGCACCCCGTTCGCTCGGGGACACCCGGCCGAACCGCCGCACCATGACCGCCGACGCAGGGGCGTAACACCTCGATGAGCACCGCGAAAGAACCGAAGAAGAACCCGCTGGCGCACCTCGCCGCGCTGGCCCGCGACACCATCCCGCCGATGCACCCGGCAGGCCGCCCGTTCGTGCTCGGCGCCGCCATCGCGACCCTCCTGCTGCGCCGCCGGTGGCGCCCGGCGGGCGTGCTCGGCGGCATCGTCACCGCGTGGTGCGCGTGGTTCTTCCGCGAGCCCGCCCGCACCACGCCCAGCCGCGAGGGGCTCGCCGTCGCCCCCGCCGACGGCACGATCTCGCACATCGAGCCCGCGGTGCCCCCGGCCGAGCTCGGCCTCGGCGACGAGCCGATGACCCGCATCAGCGCCTTCCTCACGATCTTCGACGTGCACGTCCAGCGGATCCCGCTGAGCGGCAAGATCGAGACCATCGCCTACCGGCCCGGCAAGTTCCTCTCCGCCGACCTGGACAAGGCGAGCGAGGACAACGAGCGCAACTCGATGGTCATCCGCGCCGACGACGGCACCCAGGTCGCGGTGGTGCAGATCGCCGGCCTCGTCGCCCGGCGCATCGTCTGCTCCGTCTCCGAAGGAGACGTGCTACAGGCCGGCAACACCTACGGCCTGATCCGCTTCGGCTCCCGGGTGGACCTCTACGTGCCCACCGGCAGCCGGATCCTGGTTGAGCCCGGCCAGCGCACCATCGGCGGGGAGACCGCCCTCGCCGAGCTATCGCGGGGGAAGCGCGCCTCATGAGCATGCACACCGCGCCCGGGGTCCGGTTGCTGCCCAACGCGATCACCGTGCTAGCGATGTGCGCCGGGCTGTCTGCGGTCCAGTTCGCGCTCAACGGCCAGCTCAAGGGCGCGATCGCGGCCGTCGCGGTCGCGGCCGTGCTCGACGGCCTGGACGGGCGGATCGCCCGGCTGCTCGACGCCACCTCCAAGATGGGTGCCGAACTCGACTCGCTGTCCGACGCGATGTCGTTCGGAGTCGCCCCGGCGTTGACGCTGTACGCGTGGCAGCTGCAGGACAACCGGGCCGGCTGGATCGTCGCGCTGATCTTCGCGGTGTGCATGGTGCTTCGCCTGGCGCGGTTCAACACCCTGCTCGACGACACCGACCAGCCCCCTTACGCCAAGGAGTTCTTCGTCGGGGTGCCCGCCCCGGCCGCCGGGCTGCTCGTGCTGCTGCCACTCGTCCTGACCGCACACTTCGACTACCCGGGTTGGTGGGCGAACCAGAACGTGGTGATGGTCTGGATGGTGCTGATCGCGGCGCTGATGGTCAGCCGCGTTCCGACGCTGTCGCTGAAGACCGTCAAGGTGCCGCCACGGGCCGCCGCGCCGCTGCTGGTGCTGGTGGCGCTGCTGGCGGCGGCGATCATCATGTTCCCGCTGATCTCGCTGGCCATCGCTATGGTGCTCTACCTGCTGCACGTGCCCTACGCGGTCTACCGGCACAACTGGCTGGCCAAGCACCCAGAGGCGTGGGGCGCACCGCCGAGGGAGCGCCGCGCGATCCGGCGGCGCACCCAGCGGAGGCTCGGCCTGCGGCCGCCGCTGCGGCGACGCGTAGCGGGAGCCGCAAGGCGGGTGCGGCTGGCGCGCCGGCACAGCCACCCGGACGGCCCGCGGCGGAGCTGGCGCAGCCTTGAGTTGCGGCGCAGCCGCAACGACGGCGCCCCGCGCTAACGGGCACCGAACCCCGTTGTACCGGGGTTCCCGCAATTTGAATGGAAATCGGACCTCCGATTTCCATTCAAATTGCGGAAGTTGTCCACAGACATCCGGGGTTGTCCACAGGCATCGGTGTGTCGGGTTCCCGACACACCGGTGGTCCGCAGTTTCAATTGAAACTGCGGACCCCACCGCCAGCCCGGAACTGCTCGTCGAAGGCGGAAGGCACCGGTGCCGGGGTGGTGGCGCGGTTAAGCTCGCGGCGTGCCGTCGATAACGTTGACCGCCCGCCTCTCCCCGTCCGCGAAGGACACCCGGCGCGGGGTCGTGCGTCTGCACCCCGAGGTGCTCGACGCCCTGGGGTTGCGGCCGTGGAACGCCGTCCAGCTGACCGGTGCTCGGGTCACCGTCGCGCTGGCCGCTGCAGCCGAGGTCGGCAGTCCAACCGGGATCCTGCTGCTCGACGACGTGGCGTTGATGAACCTCGGCCTCACCGAAGGCTCCGAGGTCGGCGTCTCGCCCGTGCAGGTCGCGGCGGCGAAACGGGTGAGCATCGCGGGCTCGCGGCTGGCCCGCGCCACCGTCTCCCCCGAGACGGTGCGGCTGGCGTTGACCGGCAAGGTCTTCGGCACCGGCGACGCGGTGTCGCTGCTGCCGCAGGACGTCGCGCCGGCGACCACCGCGAACGCCGGCGAGGTGCGCCGGAAGCTCTCCACCGCCATCGGCATGACCTGGACCAACGAGCTGATCACCATCGCCGCCACCGAACCGCCCGGCGCGGTGGCCGTGCAACCGTCCACAGTGGTCGAATGGCGGGACGGCGCGACGCCGGGGACCACCCCGGCCCCGCAAGCCGTACCGCGGCCCGAACCGGCACCGGTCGAGCCGACCGAGCCGGTGGTCCTGGTCGCCGACCTCGTCGGCTCCCGCGACACAGCGAAGCGCCTCACCGAATGGCTACGACTGGCCTTCGAACGGCCCGAGCTGCTGCGCCGCCTCGGTGCCGAACCGCACCTCGGCGTGCTGCTCAGCGGCCCGGCCGGGGTCGGCAAGGCCACCCTCGCCCGCGCCGTGACGAGCTCGATCGGCGCGGACCTCGTCGAATTAGCCGCGCCCAGCGTCGCCGCGCTCGAACCGCGCGCCGCCGCCCAACGCCTGCAGGACGCGATCAACCGCGCCACCACCTCGGAGGGCGACTGCGTGCTGCTGCTGACGGACGTCGAGAGCCTCCTGCCGGGCACCGGGCCGCCGCCGCTGGCCACCGTGGCGCTCGACGCGATCCGCGGCGCGATCGGCACCGACCGGCTCGCCGTGGTCGTCACCAGCTCGCAGCCGCAGGCGATCGACCCCAGGCTGCGCGAACCCGGCCTAGTGGACCGGGAGCTCACCCTCGGCCTCCCCGACGACGCCACCCGCGCGGACCTGCTGCGGGTGCTGCTCCGCAACGCGCCGCTGGCCGACGACGTGCGGCTCGCCGAGGTCGCCGAGCGCGCCCCGGGATTCGTCGTCGCCGACTTGGTCGCGCTGTGCCGGGAAGCCGCCGTCGGCGCCGCGCTGCGGCACCAGGACGACGCCGCGGATCCCCGCATCCGGCAACAGGACCTGCTGGACGCGCTGTCGTCGGTCCGGCCGATCTCGATGTCCACATCGGACAACCTGCAGACCGGCGGGCTGACGCTGGACGACGTCGGCGACATGGCCGAGGTGAAGCAGTCCCTCACCGAGACGGTGCTCTGGCCGTTGCAGTACCCGGACTCGTTCACCCGGCTCGGCGTCGAGCCGCCGCGCGGCGTGCTGCTGTACGGGCCGCCGGGCTGCGGCAAAACGTTCCTGGTGCGGGCCCTGGCAGGCAGCGGGCGGCTGAACGTGCTCGCGGTCAAGGGCGCCGAGCTGATGGACAAGTGGGTCGGCGAGTCCGAGCGAGCGGTCCGCGAGCTGTTCCTGCGAGCCGCGAACGCCGCGCCGACGCTGGTGTTCCTCGACGAGGTGGACGCGCTGGCTCCCCGCCGCGGCCAGTCCTCGGACTCCGGGGTGGCGGACCGGGTGGTCGCCGCGCTGCTGACCGAACTCGACGGCGTGGAGCCGATGCGCGACGTGGTCGTCCTCGGCGCCACGAACCGCCCGGAGCTGGTCGACCCGGCCCTGCTGCGCCCGGGCCGGCTGGAGCGCCTCGTCTACGTCCCGCCGCCGGACGCGGCAGCCCGCGAGGCGATCTTGGGATCCGCGGCGAAGAACACGCCGCTGTCGTCCGATGTGGACCTGGCCGCCCTCGCCGAAGAACTCGGCGGCTACTCCGCCGCCGACTGCGCGGCACTGATCCGCGAAGCGGCCCTGACTGCGATGCGCGAATCCCTTTCCGCAGCGGAGGTTTCCGCAGACCATCTCGCCGCGGCCCGCAAGGCGGTCCGCCCCTCGCTCGACCCGGCCCAGCTCGCGTCCCTGGAGGCTTACGCCCAGCAGAGGTGAAGGGCGGCTGCTACCGACGTAGTTGGTAGCAGCCGCCCTTCACCTCGAACGGGACCGTCACTTGGTGTTGGTGTGGCCCTTGTAGTCGTTGGTGATGATGGCGATCAAGCCCGGCGTGGCGTCCTGGATGCCTTCGAAGCGGGGCTCCGCGCGCGCTCCGAAGCGGACCGCCATCTCCTTTGCCTGCTGCTCCTCGACGGTCCCGGGCCGGAAGTAGATCGTCGTGGTGGGGATCAGGCCAGCCGAGTAGTTGCCGACCTCCGGCACCTCGTAACCGGAGCTCCGGAAGTCCTCCGCGGCTCGGTGCGCCAATCCGCTGATCGTGCTGTTGTTGTAGACCCGCACCAGGATCTTGGTCGTCGGGTGGCCGGAACCAACGGGAGCGTCCTGGTTCTGCGTGCCCTGCGGCGGCGCGGGCGGCGGGCTGTCCTGTGTGGCCGGTGGCGGCGCGACCCGCGACGTGGCGGGCGGCACCACTGCGGACTCGGCGGGCGGGTTCTGGCTCAGCGACATGACCGGCGGGTTGTTGCCCGGTTCCGGGGGCAGCGGCTGGGCGGAATTCGACGCGCCGCCGCCGGAAACCAGCGTGACGATGCCGACGACGCCCGCGATCGCACCGACCCCGATCAGACCGAAGCCGATGATCTTGGCCTTGGCGGGTCCGGTGGACGGTTCCCCTGAAGTCATCAGTGCAACTCGATTCCCAGTCGTTGGGCGGCTCGTGCGCGCTGCCTACCCGCCCTTGCCTTGCGCAGCCTCTTGATCAGCATAGGGTCTTCCTGCGCGGCGGCCGGACTGTCCAGCAACGCGTTCAGCAATTGGTAGTACCGCGACGCGGACATGTCGAACAGCTCGCGGATCGCGCGCTCCTTCTTCACACTCTCGCGCTTCCACCACTGCGACTCGAAGGCCAGGATGCCCCGCGCCCGATCGTTGAGTTCGTCGTCCGGCGCTGGTGGTTGGGGCGGCACCGGCTGGGGCGGCGGTTCCACGATCCGCTCGATCGGCTGGGTGATCGGCTCGGCGAGTCGCAATCGCCGACCGGGTGCCGGATCAGATGTTGCCTGCCGTTGTTGCAGGCGCGCCAGCTGTTCGCACTGACGGGCGATCTCCCGCGCGGTCAGCATTTGGGCGGCGTCCATCTGGCTCCTCGCCTCGCGATTCGGGACTTCCCGCGTTCGCAGGAATCACACGACTGTGATTCCCCCTCAATTACACCATGCCCGGATTCGCGACGGGAGCGGATCACACTGCGAGCAACGCGCGAGAGCACCCCGGCGCAACAGGCGCCGGAAGCGCTAAAGTCCCGCTCATGGCTGTTCACCCGATCTGCGTCGTCGGCGACCCAGTGCTGCACAACCCCACCCGTCCGGTGGAGCGGTTCGACGACGAGCTGCGCGCCCTCGTCGACGACATGTTCGAGACGATGGCCGCCGCCAACGGGGTCGGGCTGGCGGCCAACCAGATCGGCATCGACCTGCGGTTGTTCGTCTACGACTGCCCCGACGACGAGGGCGTCCAGCACCGCGGCGTGGTGGTCAACCCCGAGCTGACGACCTCCGAGATCCCGCAGAGCATGCCCGACCCGGACGACGACTGGGAGGGCTGCCTGTCGGTCCCCGGCGAGTCCTACCCGACCGGCCGGGCGAGCTCGGCGAAGGTCACCGGGTCCGATGTGGACGGAAAGCCGATCGAGATCGAGGGGACCGGTTTCTTCGCCCGCTGCCTGCAGCACGAGACCGACCACCTGGACGGCCACCTCTACCTGGAACGCCTAGTCGGCCGCCACGCCCGCGCGGCGAAGAAGATGTTGCGGCGCAACGGCTGGGGCATTCCCGGCCTGACCTGGGATCCGGCCGAACACGGCGACCCCTTCGCCGATGACGACTGATCCGAATTCCTTGGTACTGAGCATCAGATTGAATGGCAGGAAGTTCGACAACCTTGCCGAAAGGCGCGCGTCAGAGCTCTTGATAGCTCCCGGATTGCGGGTCGGAGTACAACGAAATCTATGGCCCCTCAGCCCAGAAAGCGGTCGATCAACAAATAGAGCGGCACGCCGCCAAGCGCGTATTTTTGAGTTTCGTTTCTCGATCAGTGCGTGCGTTGCTCCGCGACGTGATCTCGACGGCGAGCAGCACCTGATCCGCAACTTACTGGATCACCCGGAGCCCCTGCGCCCAACGCCTCACGCGGGACGACGGCAAGATCGGGCACATAGGTCTCGCCGGTCGCCGGAACGACCACCCCCTGCGCGGGTGTCAACTCCCACTCAACGTTGCGATCGCCCTGGTCAACGAGCCTAACGGCGACCCGCGCTGCCGTCATCGGAGTGAACGGGGGTTGGCAGGTTCGACGGGTCCGGCTAGCCTCGGGCCGCGACAAACCAAAACCGCGGGAGCTCGCACCAAAAGCGGGCTGAGAGGGCGGCTGGAGAACTCCGGGGCCGCCGACCGCACGAACCTGACCGGGTAATGCCGGCGTAGGGAGTGGATGGCAGTGGCCGACGTGCGTCCGAACGCGTCCGAGAACGGAACCCAGATCACCACCGGGCCGATCAGCGGCTCGCGGAAGGTGTTCCGGAACACCGAATCCGGCCTGCAAGTGCCATTCCGCTGCATCGAGCTGACCAACGGCGAGCACCTCGACGTGTACGACACCTCCGGGCCGTATACCGACGAGAACGCCAACATTGACGTCCACAGTGGACTTCAGCGGATGCGGGCGGAGTGGACAGACGGCCGGGAGCACCGGACCCAGCTCGGCTGGGCCAGGGCCGGCGTCATCACTCGGGAGATGGAGTACATCGCGACCCGCGAAGGCGTCCCGGCGGAACTGGTCCGGGACGAGGTGGCCAGCGGCCGGGCGGTGATCCCCGCCAATCGCTGCCACCCGGAGAGCGAGCCGATGATCATCGGCAAGAAGTTCCTGGTGAAGGTCAACGCCAACATCGGCAACTCCGCGGTGACCTCCTCCGTCGAGGAGGAGGTGGAGAAGATGGTGTGGGCCACCAGGTGGGGCGCCGACACCGTCATGGACCTGTCCACCGGCAAGCGGATCCACGAGACCCGCGAGCGGATCCTGCGCAACTCGCCGGTGCCGATCGGCACCGTGCCGATCTACCAGGCGCTGGAGAAGGTCAACGGCGATCCGGCCGAGCTGACCTGGGAGATCTACCGCGACACCGTCATCGAGCAGTGCGAGCAGGGCGTGGACTACATGACCGTGCACGCCGGAGTGCTGCTGCGCTACGTGCCGCTGACCGCGAACCGGGTCACCGGCATCGTGTCCCGGGGCGGCTCGATCATGGCCGCGTGGTGCCTCGCGCACCACCGGGAGAGCTTCCTGTACACGCACTTCAGCGAGCTCTGCGAGATCCTGCGCGACTACGACGTCACGTTCTCCCTCGGTGACGGCCTGCGGCCCGGCTCCATCGCGGACGCCAACGACCGCGCGCAGTTCAGCGAACTGGAAACCCTCGGCGAACTCACCCACATCGCCCGGGAACACGACGTGCAGGTGATGATCGAGGGTCCGGGGCACGTCCCGATGCACAAGATCGTCGAGAACGTGCGGCTGGAAGAGGAGCTGTGCGGCGAGGCGCCGTTCTACACGCTCGGGCCGCTGACCACCGACATCGCCCCCGCCTACGACCACATCACCTCCGGCATCGGCGCGGCGATGATCGCCCAGGCGGGCACCGCGATGCTCTGCTACGTCACCCCGAAGGAGCACCTGGGGCTGCCCAACCGCGACGATGTGAAGACCGGCGTGATCACCTACAAGATCGCCGCACACGCCGCCGACCTGGCCAAGGGCCACCCGCGCGCGCAGGAGCGGGACGACGCGCTGTCCACGGCGCGGTTCGAGTTCCGCTGGACGGACCAGTTCAACCTGTCGCTGGACCCGGACACCGCGCGCGAGTTCCACGACGAGACGCTGCCCGCCGAACCGGCCAAGACGGCGCACTTCTGCTCGATGTGCGGGCCGAAGTTCTGCTCGATGAAGATCACCCAGGACGTCCGCAGGTTCGCCGAGGAGCGCGGCCTGACGAGCGTCGAGGCGATCGAAGCTGGCATGCAGAAGAAGTCCGAGGAGTTCGCGGGCGCCGGCGGCAAGGTCTATCTCCCGCTCGCCGACTAGATCCGCGACCGTGTTCCAGCCTCGCCCTGCGTGTCGATGCAGGTAGCGGAACCTCAGACGCCGCCTGGACTCCGGGATCCCCGATTCGTGTATGACCAAATACGCGGCTTCGGGGCTGTCCTCGCCAGGCGACGTCTGAGAACCCGCGGCGGTGTAAGTGTCGTAGGTCCGCTAAGCGCCTCGGGCGCATCAAGAAGAAAAAAACTGGGAGGCTGTTTCCACAGGTCATTGGCCGCGAGTGCTTTTGGGCGCCATAGCGTCTGCAAGCACTCACGGTGGCTGGCCTGCGGAAACATTGCCTCGCACCCCGGAAGATCGGTAGGAGCCGGGCCGTAACATGAGGTGGATGCACGAGATCTCGGCCGGGCACGAAGCTCGGCCCGCGAACGACACCGCACCTCCAACCGCGTTGACCATCGCCGGATCGGATTCCGGCGGCAGCGCCGGGATGCACGCGGACCTGCGCACCTTCTTCGCCTGCGGCGTGCACGGCACGACCGCGGTCACCGCGGTGACCGTGCAGAACACCGTCGGCGTCACCGGCCTGGTGGAGATCCCGCCGGAGACCGTCGCCGCACAGGTCGACGCGGTCGCTTCGGACATCGGTGTGGACGCGGCAAAGACCGGGGTGCTCGCCTCGGCCGCCACCATCGAGGCCGTGCTGGACGCCTGCGACAAGCACGGCATCGGCCGCGAAGGCCGCACGCCGTTCGTCGTGGACCCGGTCGCGGCCTCCCGCAGCGGCGAGCCGCTGCTGCGCCCGGACGCGTTGGATGCCTTGCGGTATAAGGCTTTTCCGCGCGCCACGCTGGTCACGCCGAACCTCGACGAGGTCCGGCTGCTGACCGGGATCGACGCCCACACCCGCGCGGACCTGCTGGACGCCGCCAAGGCCATCTTCGACTTCGGCCCGCAGTGGGTGCTGGTGAAGAGCGGTCACCTGGCCAACGACCCGGAGTGCGTCGACGTGCTCTTCGACGGTAATGAGGCGATCCCGCTGCCCGGCCCCCGCTACGCGACGGTGCACACCCACGGCGCGGGCGACGTGTTCGCCTCGGCGATCACGGCCGCTTTGGCGAAGGGCGCCTCGATGCCGGACGCGGTGCGCAGCGGCAAGCGGTTCGTCACCCGCAGCGTCTCGCACGCGTACCCGCTCGGGGCCGGGGTGGGCCCGGTGTCGACGTTCTGGCGCGTCAGTCCCCGCTCCTTCTGAAACCCCCAACCGTCCCCCTAATAGAGTGATTTTTCTCCCGAATATGTAACCCGAATGGCGTGCCCCATCGACACAATGGTTGAGAAGCGCGTATTTCCCGAGACTGCGGGACATCAGCGGTTGCGGTCTGCTGCGCGCTGCGCGCACGACGACGACAGGGGTTTGCAACAGCGTGGCTAAATCGGTGTGGACACGAGTGCGGGGACTGCTGGCCACCGAGGCAGGAGCACCGGACCCCCGACAGCGCCAGTACGCCGTGCTGGTGCTCGTCGCCGTGGTGGCCGGTACCGCCACCGGATGGATCTTCGACCTGCAGACCCCGGCGCTGATCGCCGGGTTGACCGCGGTGCTGGCACTGGTCGCCACCGGCGGTCAGTCGCTGCGCTCCGACGTGCGCCGGTTCGTCTGGTTCACCCCGGCGCTGGTGCTCGTGATGACCGTCGGTCCGCTGCTGGTGAACATCCCGGTGCTGGCCGGGCTCGCGGTGGCGCTGGTGGTCTTCGGCAGCGGCATGCTGCCCGCGCTGGGCGAGCACTACCGCATCGGCGGGCAGACCTTCGCCGCCGCGACGCTGGTGTCCACCACCACCGGGATCGGCTCCGACCAGCCGGTGCTGGTGCTGCTGGCCTCGACCGCCGCCGGCGCGCTGTTCGCGCTGGTGCTGCGGGTGATCATCGGCCTCGGCGACCCGACCAGGGCGACTCGCGTGGCGGTCGCCCGGACGCTGCTCGAACCCGGGCCGGGCGTGGTCGAATCGGCCGCCGCCGCGTGGCGCGCCGACGGTTCGGCCACCTGGCTCGGCCAGGTGCTGGCCGGCGCGGCTCGCTTCCGCGCGGCGCGCGAAACCCTGCTCGCGCTGGCCCAGCAGAGCGACCGGGCGGAAGCCGCCCGCCTGGAGCAGATCATCGCGGAGGCCGACCAGGTCGCCGCCGAGCTCGCCCGTGCGGTGCGCTCCCGCGCCTGCACCGGACTCCCGGCCGCGGCTCGCCGCGACCCGGCGCAGGCCGTGGTCGCCCGCGGCGGACGGCAGGACCTGCCGGACGCCGTCCAGGGCCTCAACCAGGGGCTGGACCGGATCCGCGCCGCGGTAATGCGCCGCGTCGAGACCCCGCTGCCGCCGCCGGCTCCCGGCGCGCGCCGGGAGCGGGTCATGGGCGCGGTCCGCGCGCACCTCTCGTTCCGCTCTTCGCTGTTCCGGCACGCGCTGCGCTGCACCCTCGCGGTCGCCTTCGGCATGGTGATCGTCCTGCTGCTGCGCGACCCCTCGGCGTCCAGCCTGCTGCTCGCGCTGTACGTGGTGCTGCAGCCGGCGGCGCGGGACAGCATGACCGGCGCGTTGGAGCGGACCGGCGGCGCGGTGCTCGGCGTGACCGGGCTGGCCGTGCTGATCACCCTGCTGCCGGGCGCGTTCCTGCTGGTGCCGCTGGTGATCGGCGGCATGCTGCTGAACATGACGCGGCTGCGCGCGGACTACCAGGCGCTGCTCGGCTGCCTGATCGTGGTGACCGTCGTCGACCAGGCGATGCGGCTGGACCGACCGCTGGTGAACGTGGGCATCAGCTTCGCGGCGAACACCGCGGTCGGTGCGGCCATCGCGCTGAGCGTCGGCTACGTCAGCTACCTGGTCCTGCCCAGCAGCATCCTGCCGGACGTGCGCGGCGCGGTGCGGTCCACGGTGTGGGCGGTGTCCGAGCTGCTGCGCAGCGTGCGAGCGGCCGGGCAGGGCGTCGACCTGCCCGTGGCGCTGCAGGCGGCGAACGTGCTGGCGTTGCGGCGCACCCAGGACCTGCTGGGCATGCCGGCAATGCTCGACGGGACCGGTGAAGAGACCGACGACGACCGCGCGACGCGTGCGGCGGCCATCGCGCTCGACGCGTTGCGGCAGGACGTCGCGACACTCGCGTTCCGGCCGGAGGCCGAGCAGGCGGTCGCGGTTCCGGCGCTGCGCGCGGTGGACGACCTGCTGGGCGGCAAGCCGACGGCGAAGATCCCGGACGTGCCGGCGGGCAGCGCCCCGGCGACGGAGCTGCTGGCGAGCTCGCTGGTGGAGAACGCCCTGCACGCCCGCCAGGCGATCGACCGGACCTTCGGCTACGACAGCCCGTGGAAGAGCTACACGATCAGCTTCGTCCGCCCCGAACGCCTCCACATCCGCTGACCCGGGACCGAACCCGGGTCGTGCGTGTGGTGGTGCCTGAACCCCGCGCGCGACGTCGCCCCCCTGCGGTGGCTGCTGGCGGTCGGCGTCGGCGCGGCGATCATGATCGCCGACTTGGCGCGTTGGGACCTGCTGCTGTGGCCACCGTTCTTCCTGCTCTGCGGGTGTGCTGGACGCTGGCCGGCTGACGGCTCGGCCGGGACCGCCCAGCCTCCGGCCGGAACCGGTGAGCCGGTCCCTGCCGGTCAGCGCCCTCCGCTCACTCCAGGGGACGGCCGGGACTGGAGGCCTGGGCCCAGAAGCGCTTGGGGATTCGGCCCGCCAGGGACGCCAGGCGGCCTCCCTCGACTGCCGCTCGCATCGCCGCCGCCATGCGCTCCGGATCCTGGGCGCGGGTAACCGCCGTGGCCAGGAGGACCGCGGAGCAGCCGAGCTCCATCGCCAGCGCCGCGTCCGAGGCCGTGCCGATGCCCGCGTCCAGCACGATCGGCACCGACGCGCGGGAGACGATCATCTCGATGTTGTGCGGGTTCCGGATGCCCAGGCCAGTGCCGATCGGCGAACCGAGCGGCATCACCGCCGCGCAGCCGACCTCCTCCAGCTTCAGCGCAAGCACCGGGTCGTCGTTGGTGTAGGCGAGCACCACGAAGCCCTGGTCGACCAGCTGTTCCGCGGCGTCGAGCAGCTCCACCGGGTCGGGCAGCAGGGTGTCCTCGTCGGCGACGACCTCCAGTTTGACCCAGTTCGTCTCCAGCGCCTCCCGCGCCAGCTGCGCGGTCAGCACGGCCTCAGCCGCCGTCCGGCAGCCCGCCGTGTTCGGCAGTGCTTCGATGCCGAGCTTGCGCAGCAGGTCGAGCACCCCGGTGCCGCCACCGGCGTCTGCGCGGCGCATCGCCACGGTCGTCAGCTCGGTTCCGGACGCGATCAGCGCGCGCTCCAGGACCGCGAGGTTCGTCGCCCCTCCGGTCCCGGTGATCAGTCGCGAACCGAACTCGCGGCCGGCGATCACCAACGGGTCGTCCATAACTCTCCTAACGACGGGTCCGGGTGGCGCGGGTACCGATGCCCCGGTTCGATGCGCTTCCGCTGCCCCGCAAAGGGTTTGTTCGGGCTGGACCGCAACCTTTCGGGTTGGAAGCCCCTCCTCCGGGTGGGGCGGAGCCACGTCACCCTCCTTGCACTGCGGTGAGGACCTCGATGGTCGCATCGAGGCTCAGCGTGGTGTCCGGCCACACGGCACGCGGCACGACCGTCCCATCCAGCGCCACGGCCACGCCCCGGTCGGGCACCCCGAATTCCTGCAGCACCGCCGCGAGCGTTGCGTCGGCGGCTACCTGCCGGGTCTCCCCGTTGATCATGACGTGCACTACTGTCCTCCCCATCGGCTCGGATCGGCGGCCTTGATCTCGGTGGCGGGCTCCTCGCCGTGCAGCAGCGCGAGCACCGCCTCGCCGGTGACCGGGGCGAGCAGGAAGCCGCCGCGGTGGTGCCCGGTGGCCGCCAGCACACCGGGTTCCAGCCAGCCGAGCACCGGCAGGTTGTCATCGGTGCTCGGGCGCAACCCGGCCGCGGCCTCGACGAGCTTGTACTCGGCGATGCCAGGCAGCAGCCGCTCGGCGTCGGCGATCAGGTCTCGCACCCCGCCCACGGTGACCTCGGTGTCGAACCCGACCTCGTACTGGGTGGCACCGAGCACCAGCCCGCCGTCGTCGCGCGGCACCAGGTAGGTCTGTCGGCCGCGCACCGGACCGCGGATCGTGCGGCTGGGCGGCGGCAGCGCCGTGGTCCGCGCGCGCAGACGGAGGATTTCGCCCTTCACCGGCCGGATCCGGTCCTTCAGCACGGGGTGCAGCGCGCCCGAGTGGACGCCCGCCGCGATCACCACGACATCGCAGTCCACAGTGGAATCTTCGAGCTCCACCGCACCGGGCCGGACCCGCTTCGCGTTCGCCGCGACGAAATCTACTCCCGCCGCAGCGGCGGCCGCGCGCAGCGCAGCCAGCGCGAGGCGGTTGTCGACCGCGAGGTCACCCGGCACCTCAAGCCCACCGCGCACCGCCGGTCCCAGGGACGGCTCCAGGCGTCGCACCTCCCGGCTGGTCAGGCGCGTGACGGTGCGGCCGAGCCGGGCGAGGTAGTCGACGAGGCTGTCCAGCTCGGCCCGGTCAGCGCTGTCCACGCCGACGACCAGGGTTCCCTCGCGGCGCAATCCCGAAGGCAGGCCGGAGGCTCGACCGAGTTCGTCGGCGAACGCCGGCCACAGCCGCAGCGACGCCTCGCCCAGTTCCAGCAGTTCCTCTTCGCCGGGCCACGCCTCGGCGATCGGCGCCAGCATCCCGCCAGCCACGTTGGAAGCCCCGGACGCCGGTTCGGCGTCGACGAGCTGCACCCGGTGTCCCACGGCGGCTGCGCGCCAGGCCACGGACATGCCGATCACGCCGCCTCCGACAACGACGACGTGTTTCTTCCGTTCTTCAGACACTCCACGCTCCCTGCGCCGGCATGACCCGGATCAGGTTCGACGGTCGGGGCCAACGCCCCCTCTCAGCCCGGTACCCGGACTCCCGTGCTCACCGAGAACCACCGTACCGGGCGAGGATTGCGACGTCAGGAGCGACGTCGAGCAATTTTCACGATGCCCGGGGCGTGAGCGCCGAAAGCGCGTCCGGCGACCGCGCCGCAGGGGGCTACCCTGTGGAACATGCCTGGATTGGACGGCTTCGGCATCCGCGCCCGCCTCGCCGAGTCGCGGCTGTACCTGTGCACCGACGCGCGCACCGAGCGCGGTGATCTCGCGGAGTTCGCGGACGCCGCCTTGGCCGGCGGGGTCGACATCATCCAGCTGCGGGACAAGCATCCGAACGGCGCTCCGCTGGAGGCCCGCCACGAGCTGGCGGCGCTGGAGGTGCTGGCCGCCGCCTGCGTGCGGCACGGCGCGCTGCTTGCCGTGAACGACCGCGCGGACGTGGCGATGGCCGCCGAGGCCGACGTCCTGCACCTCGGGCAGGACGACCTGCCGGTGGAGATCGCCCGGCGCATCGTCGGCGAGCACGTCGCGATCGGCCGGTCCACGCACGACGTGGTGCAGGCCGATGCCGCGGCCACCGAACCCGGCGTGGACTACTTCTGCACCGGTCCGGTGTGGACGACCCCGACCAAGCCGGGGCGTCAGGCGGCCGGGCTCGGCCTGGTGGAGCACGCCGCGGAGCACCGCGGGCACGGTCGGCCGTGGTTCGCGATCGGCGGCATCGGCCCGGAAAACCTCGACGAGGCCCGCAAGGCCGGGGCGGAGCGGATCGTCGTGGTCCGCGCGATCACCGAGGCCGAGGACCCCCGGGCGGCGGCCCGCGAACTCCGCGACCGCCTCGGCTGACATCCGCCGATCACCCGGTCCGCACCCGACGACCACCCGTCACCCACGTCGTCGAACCACGGTTTCAATTGAAACGTGACACCAAGGACATGACGCGGCCCCCGGCTGCTCGCCGGGGGCCGGTCGGGGGAGTTACTGGGTGAGCAAGCTCAGGCCGTAGGCCTGGAGGATCTCGTTCACCGGCTGGAAGTAGGTCGTGCCGCCGGAGGAGCAGTTGCCCGAACCGCCGGAGGTCACGCCCTGGGCCTGGTCGCCGGACAGCCACGAACCACCGGAGTCACCGGGCTCGGCACAGACGTCGGTGCGGGTCAGGCCGGTCACGGTACCCTGCGGGTACCGCACGGTCTGGTTCTTGGCCTGCACCGAACCGCAGTGCCAGCCCGTGGTGGAACCGGAGCGGCAGATGGACGCGCCCACGGCGGACTCGGTGGAGCCGGCCACGCTGACGTTGCTGCCGTTGTACTGGTTCACCAGCGGCTGCGGGGTCTCGCCAGCGCCGACCCGGACCCAGCCGTAGTCGTTGTCCGGGAACGACGAGCCCTCGAACTGGCCGGTGGGCTGCGACGTGGTTTCGCCCTCGTTGCCGCAATGCCCGGCGGTCACGAAGCCGCCCTGCACCGAGAACCCGACCGAGCAGCGGGCGCTGCCGATGTAGTAGGCGTTGCCACCGATGACGTCGGCCAAGGTGCGCGGGTCCTCCGTCGACTCCACGACCCGCACCGCGTCCACGAGAACGCCGGTGGACCGCACGAACTGCGCCGCCTGAACGACGCTGCCCGGCCTGGTGGTGATGACGACGGAGTTCGCGCGGCTGTCGGCGTACCAGCCGGAAACCGGCTTGGGGGCTGCGGCGCTGCGGAGGTTCAGGCCCTCGACGACCCCGTTGAGCTCCTCGATGGAGTAGTCGACCAGCGTGGGCTCGGCACCGGCCGCCCGCACCGCATCGAAGGCCGCCGAGTCGGTGACGCCGACGACGAGCTTGCCGCTCGCCGGGTCGAAGTAGGCCCCGCCGAAGGTGCCGCCCAGCGAGGTGCGGAGCTGCTGCTCCGCACGGTTGGCGTCGGCTTCCTGGTCGAGCCGCTGGAGGGCCTGGTCCCGGTTGAGGCCCAGGTCGCGCTGCATCGCGTCGAGCAGGGTCGCCGGTTCGCTCGCGGGCGGCGCGGTTTCGGTGGCGGTGGCGGTGGCGGTGGCGGTGGCTGGCATGGTCAGCGCGGCCACCGTCCCCGCCGCCAACATCACGGTCCCGGCCACCCGGGCCGCGAGTCTGCGCTTCATCCGATGTCTCCCTCTTCGTGAGCTGGATCTCAGAGCCCCAGTCGCCGATCCAGTATCAGAGGGGTTCACCAGTCCCACATCTCCCTTTTGCCCCATATCGCCCAAAACGCCCCTTGTGCAACTCGATCGAGTTGCACAAGGGGCGCCTGACCTGGGGTTTTTATCGCCCAGAAGTGGACTGCTGCAGCTCCCCCGTCCTAGCGGCGGGGTCGCGCGGGTCGACGACGCCCGATGCCGGCGCCTGGCTCGGCTGCTCGGTCGAGGTCGGAGCCTGCGTCGGCTGCTGGGTGGGTGCCGGGGCCTCCGCGGAGGGGTGCTCCGCCGGCTGTTGGGTGGGTTTCACCTCCGTCGACGGCTGTGGCTGCTCGCTCGGGGTCTCCTGCGGCTTGGCCGGCTTGGCCGGGGTGCTGGGCGTTGGCTGCGGATCGCGGTGCAGCACCTGGCCGAGCGTCGTTCCGCCGTCGCCGCCGGAGAGCGGTTTGCCGGTCACACCTTCGACGCCGGTGACGATCAGCATGCTCAGCACGAAAGCCGCCGCGCAGCTAGCGGCCACCACGACCCACCGGGTCCGGAGCCTGCGCCGATCGGGGCTCGGCCCCGTCTCGACGACCTCGGTCGCCGGCTCCGTTCCGGACCAGCTCAGCATGCGGGTCGCGGCGTCGACGTCGATCTTCGCCGTGCGGTCCTCGTCCACCACCGTTTCCCCGCCCGGCCAGTGCATATCGGGCGTCAGGTAGACGTGCCGCGTCGCCTCGACCTTCTCGCCCTCCTTAGACACGAAGCGCGCGACGGTGGTCCGCTTGAGCCGCTTCTCCGAGGCCTTCGCGGCGGCGGTCACCGCCTTCTCCTTCGCGCTGTCGAATGACCGCTGGTAGAACGCCCCGCCCACGGTGATGACCACGCTCGTCAGCGCGGCGCCGAGCATCGTGCCCGCCACCCCGAGCCGGGATCCCAGGAAGGCGGCGGTCACCGAGGCCAGCGCCGCTCCCGCGACCTGGGTCGGTGCCAAGTCGATCTTCCTCTTGGGCTTCTCCCCCTCGGCCGATTCCTGCTCGCCGGACTCATCTTTCTGCCTGACCATTGCTCCCACGCTCTTGATGCACTCTCTCCAGAACGTTCTAACGCGGGAGTACAAGCGGTTTCTCCATAACGTTGCCGAACCGTGAGGACTCCCACTTACGCGTAACGCCGCGACCCGCCACGACGAAGGGCACCCCGACCGGGACACCCTTCAAGCGGACAAAACACAGTTTTAGCGCAAAACCGGCACCAACTCAGCTGGGTGGGTTGAGCCTCGCGACGAACTTGTAGCGGTCGCCGCGGTAGATCGACCGCACCCATTCCACCGGGTGCCCCTCGGTGTCGAACGAGTGCCGGGACAGCAGCAGCATCGGCAGGCCGACGTCGGAGCCAAGCAGCTCGGCCTCCTCCGGGCTGGCGAGTGCGGTCTCTATCGTCTCCTCGGCGTGCCCGAGCTCGACGTCGAAGTTCTCGCGCAGCACCTGGTAGAGGGAGCCGCCGGATTCCAGCCGGCCGGTCAGCCCGCGGAACCGGGCCAGCGGCAGGTGGGTGGTCTCGATGGCCATCGGCTCGCCGTCGGCCAACCGCAGCCGGCGCAGCCGCAGCACGGTCGAGCTCGGCTTGGTCCCGAGCAGCGCGGCCAGCTCCTCCGCGGCCGGTTCCTCGACGACCTCCAGCAGGCGCGAGGTGGGCTGGCGCCCCTGGGCGCGCATGTCCTCGGTGTAGCTGCTCAGCTGCAGCCGCTGAGCGACCTTCGGTTTGGCCGCGAAGGTGCCCTTGCCCTGCACCCGCAGCAGCCGCCCTTCCACGGTCAGCTCGGCGAGCGCCTGGCGCACCGTCGTGCGCGAGACGTCGAACTCGGCGGCCAGCGAGCGCTCGGTAGGAATCGGCGCACCGGGCGGCAGGGATCGGAGCATGTCCAGCAGGTGTTGCTTGAGCCCCCAGTATTTCGGTTCGCGTTGTGCGCGTCCGGGCGAGTCTGTGCCACCGGACACGGACGTTTCGAGCATCGTTCCTCCTACCGCAACCTTGCCGCCGTCGTTGCGCTCCCCGAGGCGTCGAGTCGCCGGCTTGCCGAGTCCTAATACCTCAGCATGCCCGAAAGTCGGCCGCGCGAGCGTCGCGGACTGCAGGGTTGCCGTCGCGATGCACGAGCGCCCAAAGCTCAAGCCAGCCTGATGCGTGCATGAACAGTAGCGCCGAAAAGTCTTGACATTGAGTGCCCTGGACCACAATCTTCATCACATTGGTCTACACCAAAGTGGGCGGGTGCCCGGCACCCGCGGCTCCGCGCTGGCGCGGAGGAAGGGGCGAACGTTGAAGACCTGGAGAGCGCTCGCAGCGGCAGCCGCGCTGTCGTTGGCACTCGCCGGCTGCGGCGGCGGTGCTAGCGAGAGCGACAACAAGCTGACCGTCTGGTTGATGGACGGCTCGGCGCCCGACGTGCTGATCGACGAGCTCAAGAAGGAGTTCGAGCAGACCCACCCTGGCATGAAGGTCGACTACCAGATCCAGCAGTGGAACGGCATCCAGGACCGCCTGACCACCGCGCTGACCAGCAACGACCCGCCGGACGTGATCGAGCTCGGGAACAGCCAGACCGCGCAGTTCTCCTCCGAGGGCACACTGCTGGACCTCACGGCCGACGCCGAGGGCATGCACAAGTCGCAGTGGGTGCCGGCGCTGGCCGAGTCCGGCGCGTGGGAGGGCAAGCAGTACGCCGTGCCGTTCTACGCCGCCAACCGCGTCTTCGTCTACAACAAGGAGCTGTTCCAGCAGGCCGGCATCACCCAGCCGCCCACCAACCGCGACGAGTTGCTCGCCACGATCACCAAGCTCGAACAGAAGCACGGCGCGGACCCCGACTTCCAGTCGCTCTACCTGCCAGGCCAGTCCTGGTACGCGTTGCTGTCGTTCATCTGGGACTCCGGCGGCGACCTCGCCGTCCGCGACGGCGCCAACTACAAGGGCGCCCTGGACACCGCCGAAGCCCGCGAGGGCGTCGAGTTTTACCAACAGCTGGTCAAGACCTCGGCGACGTCCGCCCCGGCCGACACCGACGAGGCCGAGCCGCAGCAGGCCGAGGTGTACGCCAAGGGCAAGGTCGCGATGATGATCGCGCTGCCCTGGGAGGTGCAGACGGCGGCGAAGACGAACCCGCAGATCGCCGAGCTCTCCGGCGCCTTCCCGATCCCGTCGAAGCACCCCGGCAAGACCGCCCCGGTGTTCCTCGGCGGCTCCACCCTGGCGATCCCGGCGGGCAGCGCCGACGCCGCGGCCGCCAAGGACTGGCTGAAGCTGTTGACCAGCCAGAAGTACCAGACCGAAATCGCGGACAGTGGTGTCGTGCCGGGCGCCTCGCAGGACACCAGCTCGCTGGAGAAGAGCCCGGTCAGCGCGGCTATGGCCGACGCGTCGAGGGACGGCAAGGTGCCGCCGGCGGTCCCGCAGTGGGCGGCCATCGAGTCCGGGCAGAACCCGTTGAAGGACATGATGACGGCGGTGCTGACCGGCCAGAAGTCGGTCGTCGACGCCACGATGGAGGCGAACGACAAGATCACCAAGGCGCTGGCGGGCAAGAACTGACCATGACGGCCACGCATACCCGCCCGGCGCCGGGCACTGCGGGTTCGCCCGTGGTGCCCGGCGCCCGGCGCCGCCCGCGAGCCCGGGAAGCGATGCCGTACCTGCTGCTCGCCCCCGCGGTGCTCGCCCTGATCATCCTGCTCGGCTGGCCCGCGGTGAACGTCGTCGTGACCAGCTTCCGCAAGCTCGACCTCGGCGAGCTCACCCGCGGCGAGTTCACCTGGATCGGCTTCGACAACTACGCCCAGATCCTCGCCAACCCCGAGTTCTGGACCGTCACGGCCCGGACCGTGGTGTTCACCGCGTGCATCGTGGCGGCCACGGTGGCCGGCGCCCTGCTGCTGGCGTTGCTGATGAAGCACGTGCCGGCGGTCCCGAGGGTGGTGCTGCAGGTCAGCCTGCTGCTGGCCTGGGCAATGCCCCAACTGGCCGCGACCACGGTATTCCAGTGGATCTTCGACCAGCAGTACGGGATCTTGAACAAAACGCTGGTGCTGCTCGGTTTCGACACCTTCGCCGGGAACTCCTGGTTCTCCAGCGGCACCAGCACGCTGACCGTGGTGGGCATCCTGATCGTCTGGCAGGCCGTGCCGTTCGTGGCGATGACGCTGTACGCCGCGCTGCTCGGGGTGCCCAAGGACCTCTACGAATCGGCCGGGATCGACGGCGCGGGCGGCTGGCAGACGTTCACCTCGATCACCTGGCCGCACCTCAAGCCGGTGCTGATGATCGTGACATTCCTGTCGATCCTGTGGGACTTCAAGGTGTTCTCGCAGGTGTGGGCGATGCGCGAGGGCGGCCCGGACGGCGGGAGCACCACGCTGCCGGTCATGCAGTACCTCGAAGGCATCGCGGGCAAGCACTTCGGCGTGGCCGCCGCGGTCAGCGTGCTGATGGTGCTCGTGCTCGTTGTCGTCTGCGCCCAGTACCTGCGGCTGCTGCTGCGCTCTCAGGAGGTGGAGCTGTGAGGGCCCGCCGGATCGGGTTGTCGGTGCTGGCCGTGGCCATCGCGCTGGTGTTCGTGTTCCCGACATACTGGATGTTCGCCAGCTCGCTCAAGCCACGCGGCGAGGTGTTGTCGACGTCCTACGACCTGGTGCCGGCCTCGGTCACGCTGCAGAACTACGCGACCGCGCTGCTGGGCTCGGACTTCCTCCGCTACCTGGGCAACAGCCTGCTGGTCACGCTCACCGCGGTGGCGTGCTCGCTGGTCGCGGGCACGTTGGCGGCGTTGGCGATGAGCCGGTTCCGGTTCCGCGGGCGCAAGGGCTTCCTGATGCTCGTGCTGATCGCGCAGATGGTGCCGTTCGAGGCGCTGATGGTGCCGATGTTCCTGTTCATGCGGGATCTGGGGCTGCTGAACAAGCTGCCCTCGCTGATCCTCGTCTACTGGATCACGACGCTCCCGTTCACCATCTGGTCGCTGCGCGGGTTCATCGACGGAATCCCGATGGACCTGGAGGAGGCCGCGATGGTGGACGGCTGCGGCCGGGCCGAGGCGTTCCGGCGGGTCACCCTGCCGCTGCTGGGGCCGGGCCTGGTGGCCACCTCGGTGTTCGCGTTCATCACGGCCTGGAACGAGTTCCTGTACGCGCTGATCTTCATGCGCTCCGAGGACCTCCAGACGCTGCCGGTGTTCCTGAAGACCTTCCAGAACGCGTTCGGCACGGACTGGGGCGCGACGATGGCCTCGGCCACCCTGTTCACGCTGCCGGTCCTGGTGTTCTTCCTGGCTGTACAGCGCAAGATGGTGTCGGGCGTCACGGCGGGCGCAGTGAAGGGCTAGCGGCGCCTCGCGCCTGACGATCCACCCCAAGTAGGATTGGTCTAGACCTCAACGGAAGGGATGGGCCTGATGACTGCCACCCCCGGTCAGCACATGACCGACGAGATCTCCCAGCAGCCCGCAATCTTCGCCGACCTGCTGGCGGGCCGGGAGGCGATCGCCGAGGTCGCCGAGATGATCGCGGAGCGCCGACCGCGCTTCGCGCTGCTGGCCGCGCGCGGCTCCAGCGACCACGCCGCGCTCTACGCGAAGTACCTGATCGAAGTCCTGCTCGAACTGCCCGTCGGGCTGGCATCGCCGTCGACAACCACGCTCTACGGGGCACAACCGAACCTGACCGACGTGCTGCTGGTGTCGGTCAGCCAGAGCGGCGGATCCCCCGACCTGCTTGAAGTCACCGAGTCCGGCCGCAAACGCGGCGCGCTGACGGTCGCGGTCACCAACACCGCGGACTCGCCGCTGAACTCCGCCGCAGAGCTGTCGGTGGACATCCGGGCGGGCCGCGAGCAGGCCGTGGCCGCGACCAAGACGTACAGCGCGACGTTGCTCGCCCTGTACCTGCTCGTCGACGCGGTCCGAGGCGGGACCGGCGGGCACGCGGAGCCGATCCCCGAGCTGGCCGCGACCGCCCTGGACGCCAGCCAGAAGGTGGTGGACGACGCGGTGCGCCGGTACCGCTTCGCGGAGCGGATGGTCACCACCGGCCGCGGCTTCTCGCTGGCCACCGCCTCCGAAGCGGCGCTGAAGCTTGCCGAGACCAGCTACCTATCGGCCCGCGCCTACAGCGGCGCTGACCTGCTGCACGGCCCGGTCGCGGCGGTCGACGAGGACACCGCGGTGCTCGCGTTGTGCAGCAAGGGGCGGGGCGGCGACGCGATGCGAGAGGTGCTCGACGTGGTCCACGAACGCGGCGCGGACGTCTGCGCCATCGGCTCGGCGGCCTCGGACGTGCGCGCCTCGCACCGCATCCCGGTGCCGGACTGCGCCGAGGAGCTGGCACCGGTACTGGAGGTCCTGCCAGCCCAGCAGCTCGCCCTCGGGCTGGCGCTGGCCCGCGGCTCCGACCCCGACAACCCGCGAGGCCTGAAGAAGGTCACCCGCACCCGGTGACAGTTGCGGGAGGAGGAAGCGAACGCCCCGCTCACCCCACCTATCGACACCAACAGTCCGTTCGCCCCAAACCCAACGGCCCGACACACACTACCCAGCACACAGCGATCTCGAAGCGAACGGACTGTTCACCCCGCCTATCGACGCGAACGGTCCGTTCGCGCCAAACCCCACAACCCAACACACCCCACCCAACACACAACGATTCCGAAGCGAACGGACTATTCACCCCCACCTATCGACGCGAACGGTCCGTTCGCGCCAAACCCAACGGCCCGACACACGCTGCCCAGCACACAGCAATGTCGAAGCGAACGGACTATTCACAGTAAAAGCCCGCCTCACCGAGGGGGCGGGGTGAGACGGGCATCGCCAGGCTACGCCGAACGGAGCAGGCCGCAAACCCCGGGGGCGCGGCATTCGGCAGAGTCGAAAGTCCCTAAATGTCGTATACCTCGCGGGCCGTGGCGTCGAACACCGCCGACCGCTGCCGGTCGCCGAGGCCCGCAGTCAGCTGCCGGGCCAAGTCCACGACCTGCCCGTAATCGGCAGCCAGCAGGCACACCGGCCAATCGGAGCCGAACATCAGCCGCCCCGGCCCGACGCGAACGGTCCGTTCGCCCCAAACCCAACGGCCCGACACGCTACCCAGCACACAGCAATGTCGAAGCGAACGGACTATTCACCCCGCCTATCGACGCGAACGGTCCGTTCGCGCCAAACCCAACGGCTCTCAGCGCGGCGGCGGGCCTGCGGGCCGGCGGGCCTTTTCGCTGCGGGGCGAGTAAAAGCCCGCCTCACCGAGGGGGCGGGGTGAGACGGGCATCGCCAGGCTACGCCGAACGGAGCAGGCCGCAAACCCCGGGGGCGCGGCATTCGGCAGAGTCGAAAGTCCCTAAATGTCGTATACCTCGCGGGCCGTGGCGTCGAACACCGCCGACCGCTGCCGGTCGCCGAGGCCCGCAGTCAGCTGCCGGGCCAAGTCCACGACCTGCCCGTAATCGGCAGCCAGCAGGCACACCGGCCAATCGGAGCCGAACATCAGCCGCCCCGGCCCGAACGCCTCCAGCACCACGTCCGCGTAGGGCGCCAGCCTCACTGGATCAGGTTGCCGGGCCCAGTCGTCCTCGGTGACCAGACCGGACAGCTTGCACACCACGTTGGGGAACGCGGCCAGCGCCCGGATCCGGCTCGCCCACGGCTCCAGCTCGCCGGTGGCCACCGGCGGCTTCGCGCAGTGGTCGAGCACGAAGGTCAGCTGCGGGAACTGGCCGACCGCCTTGATCGCGGCCGGCAGCTGGTGCACGCGGACCAGCAGTTCGTACACCAGCCCGGCGTCCTCGACCGCCGCCAGCCCGTTGAGCACGTCCGGGCGGATCAGCCAGTCCGGGTCGGATTCGTTCTCGACCTGGTGCTGGATGCCCTTCAGCCAGCCGCCGGAGGGGTGGGCCTGCAGGCGACCGATCTGCTCGCGGGCGTCCCGGGCGGTCAGGTCGACCCAGCCGACCACCGCCGCGATGCGGTCCACGCTGTCGGCCAGCACCAGCATCTCGGGCGTCTCGTTCGGGTCGGCGGCGGTCTGCACCAGGATCATGGCGTCCACTGCGGAGCCCTTGAGCGCCGCCTGCAGGTCGGCTGGCCGGAAGTCGCGACGCAGCGGCTCCATCTCGGCGCCGACGATCCACGGCTGGTCCCGGACGTCGAGGTCCCACAGGTGGTGGTGGGTGTCGACGGTCATCGAGCTCCCCCGCAACGGCCCGCGTTTCCGGCAGCTACCGCACCCGAACCATCCAAACAGGACAGCCCGGGGCGTGACCCGGCAAGGTCGTCCATTTCCAGCTCCCCGACTGATCAAGCAACGCCTCGATGTATAGCCGCTCGCCACTCCAGACGCCAGGGCTTTGCGGGAACGGTCGTGACCGGTCTGGTCGTGCCCACACCATTCCCGGTCGCGGCGGGTAGAAAGAGCGCATGCACGGCGACGAAACGGCCCTCGTACTGGGCTTGGACATCGGCGGCACCAACAGCCGGGCCCTGGTAAGCGACCTGTCGGGGCGGGTGCTGGGCCGCGGCGAAGCGGCCGGCGGCAACCCGAACTCGCACCCGGCCGACCAAGCGGTGCGGCAGATCGCCAACGCCGCGCGGTCCGCGCTCGCCGAGATCGATCCGGCGGCGGTGCGCAACTGCGTGATCGGCATGGCCGGGGTCAGCAAGATGGTTGATCCGGAGTTCAGCGCGCTGTTCGACCACGCGTGGTCCCGGCTCGGCCTGCTCTGCCCCAGGCGAGCGATCAGCGACTGCGAGGTGGCCTTCGCGGCGGGCACGCCGGAACCCGGCGGAACGGTGCTGATCGCGGGTACGGGGGCCATCGCGGCCCGGATCGAGCAGCACCGGATCGTCGCGACCATCGGCGGCCACGGCTGGCTGCTCGGCGACGAGGGGTCGGCGTTCTGGCTGGGCCGCGAAGCGGTGCGAGCAGCGCTGCGAGCGCTGGACCGCGACGAACCGCTGCACGGGCTCACGGCAGCCGTGCGCGATCGACTCCTGCCCACCGCACCGGATGCACCGGCGGCGCAGCGGAAGCAGCTGATCAGCACGGTGAACGCGGCCCCGCCGATCCGCTTGGCGGAGCTCGCACCGCTGGTCACGGCGGCTGCGGACGAAACGGCGGCCGACATCGTCCTGCGCGCCGCCCGCGTCCTGGCCGACACCGCTGCGGCCACCCGCGCCCACGGCGAAACCAGGACGATCGTGCTGGCTGGCGGCCTGGTGGCACCCGGTAACCCGGTCCGCGAGGCCCTGCGCGGCACGCTGTCGAAGCGCGGCTTCCAGGACCAGCGCACCGCAGGCCCCGGTGAAGCCGGCGCGGCCTGGCTGGCGGCTCTGGATCTCACCGCGGACCCGGAATCCCTCCATGAACGTCTGCTCGGCTGAGCACCGGAGGCGGCTTCCCGCGAGCGCTGCGCGCAGGTCGCCGTCTCCCGCATGACCTGTTGCGCTGCGGCCTCGTCAGTTCCCGTCGGCCAGCTGCCAGAGGTGCACAGCCATCCGGTCCGCGCGCGACCAGCTCGGCGTCACCGCGCTGCACCAGCAGCGCGCGCCCGGGCCAGCGCAGCACTTCAGGAGCGTCTGCGGACGCCGGATCCAGCGGTGCGGCGGCGGTGGCGACAACGGTGGCGACAGTTGAGCGACGAGCACGTAATCCCCGGCGTGGGGCAGGAACCTGAGCACGTTCACCCTACGGCCGGCGTTCTGCGCGCTTGAGCGTCAACGACCGGGGAAAGCGCCTGCCGGGGGGCGGTTCGGTACTGCGGCGTCCAGAACCGGCGGCATCCTGCTGATCCGCTGGAGCGGCTTTCTCGATCTCCCCGCCGCGCTGCGCTGATCAGCCGGACCGCGGGTCTTCGGGCGGCCCCGGCTCAGAAGACCCGCGGGGCCATCACAACCCGACTTCCTGCAAGCCCTTGCGGATGACGGCCAGTTCCGACTCGTCCGCGTCGACCAGCGGGAGGCGCAGGCCGCCGACCCGGTGGCCGATCAGGTTCAGCGCCGCCTTGACCGGGATCGGGTTGGTCGTCACCGACAACGCCGCGTACAGCGGCTTCAGCGCGGCGTCGATCTCCGCGCGGTGCTCCGGCTCGTCGACCATCCGCCGCATCTGCGGGCCCACCAGGTGGCTGGCCACGAGGATGCCGCCGAGACCCCCGAGGTCGAGGGCCGTCGCGAAGCCGTCGTCGTTGCCCGCGTACAGGCCGAGGCCGTCGATCTGGGCGAGCGCGGCGTTGTCCGCCTGCTTGACGTAGTCGATGTGCTCGACCTGGGCGAGCTCGGCGAGCAGGTCGTGCGGCAGCGACAGGCCGATCCGGGACGGCACGTTGTAGAGCACTACCGGCTTGTCCGTGGCCCGAGCGATCTCGGTGAAGTGCCGGACCAGGCCGCGCCGGTTCGGGCGGTTGTAGTAAGGGGTCACCGAGAGCACCGCGTCGGCACCGAGCTCGGTCGCCCGCTCCGTCATCTCGCAGGCGTGCACGGTGTTGTTCGACCCGGTCGAGGCGATCACCGTGGCACCCGCCGGGCGTTCCGCGCAGGCCAGCTCGATGAGCCGCAGGTGTTCCTCGTCGGTGAGCGTGGGCGCCTCGCCGGTCGTCCCGCAGACCACGATGCCGTCGGAGCCGTGGTCGATCAGGTGGCGGAAGAGGGCGAGGAAGGCGGATTCGTCGACGCGCATCTCGTCGTCGAACGGGGTGACTATCGCGGTGATCACGCTGCCGAGAGACATGACCGCATTCTGCTCCTCGAGCCGCGCGGTCACGACCGCGGATGCCGCAGCCCGGGGTGCTCCGGCGGCAGCGACCGCCGCACCACCCACCAGCTCGCCGCCACGCAGACCGCCACCAGCGGCCAGGTCAGCACGACCTGCGCGATGGTCAGCGCACCGGTGGCGCCCAGCAGCCACAGCGGGATGAACACGACCAGCCGCACCACGTACTGCCCGACCCAGACCCAGCTCGCCCGGCTGTAGGCGCGCAACAGCACCGGATCGCGGCGCCACCGCCGGGCCTGGCCGAGCGCCGCGCCGACGACCACGCCGAGCAGTGGCCAGCGGATCACGATGCTGATCATCCAGACGAGCGCGCTGAGGACGTTGGACGCCAGCCGGGGCAGGAAGAAGTCCGCGGCGTCGCCGGTGTACAGCGCGATCAGGGCACCGACCAGGACCGCGAGCAGGCTGATCAGCACCGCCAGCGGTCGGGCGCCCCGGTGCAGTCGCCAGCCCGCGATCAGCGCGCCCACCACAACGGCCGCGCCGCCGCCGATGGCGATCGACTCGCCACCGAGGAACCACCCGAGGCCGAACGCGATCGGCGGCAGGCTCGCGTCGACCGCGCTGCCGCGGCCGCCGAGCAGCCGCATGAACGAGTCGCGGTCGTCGCGGTCCGTTGCGATCTCCACCTGCCGGTCCTGGGTCACGGAACCCAGCCTGCCCTAACCAGGGCCCCGCTCGCACCCACCCGTGGTGCGCACCTCGCCCGGTTCCGGAATTTCCCCTGCTCGTCGGAGCGGCTCACGCCTGCGGCGGGCTCAGAGCCCGAGGCGCGTGCGGACAATGCTGGCCTTGCGATGCACCGGGACATGCTGGGACGTTCCTCCTGGCGATCTTGGTGCCCCCGGAAAGGCTGTGGAGAACTTCGGACGGCTGTGGAGAACTTCCGCAATTTCAATTGAAATTGCGGGGAACATACTGCCGTCTTAGGCGGTCAGTGCTGGCGGGCGCGGTCGAGGAGGGCCGCTAGCTGGCTGGCGATGCGGGGCTTGTCCGCCGGGCGGCAGGTGACGACGTCCTGGCCGTCGGCGCGCTCGCCCTGCAGGACGTAGCGACCCCGGTCGTTGTCGAACCAGATCAGGTTCGGGATCCGGCCGCGCGGGCCGCCCCGGCGGGCGCCGCCGACCACGAAGTGCCCGAGCCGGTACTTCTGCGCCGACGTGATCGCGCGCAGCTCGGCCAGCCCGTCGATGTCGGCATCGGTCGGGCGGCCGTGGCTGCGGTCGGCCACCGCGCGCACCTCACCGCCACCGCCGGGCGGCGCGTCGGGCAGCAGGTCGGCGCACACCCTCGGCAGGGTGTCCGGGGCGAGGAAGCTCATCCGCAACCCCCTGCCGTCGAGCACACCGACCACGCCGACCTCACCCGTCGCCACGACCCGCGCGGCGAGCCGCTGACCGGCGCGCACGTCGAGCAGCCCGGCGGCCGCGATCGACACCTCGGAGCTGCACAGCAGATACAGCGCGTCCTCGACCTCGGGCTCCGGCCGGCCGTTGCGAGCCAGGCCGGTCGACTCCAGCTCCTGCCACACCTGAGCGACCAGCCGGTTGCGGTCCTCCGCCTCGCCCATTCGCGGGAGATCGAACGGGTACTGGCGCACGGTGAGGTTCAGCTGCTCACCGAGCATGTCGACGGCGCTGATCGACAGGGTGATCGTCTCTACCATCACAGCTCATTTCGAGTCGGGGTGCGCCGACCGGCACCCCGGTCAGCGCGCCAACCGGGGCACCGGCCGGGCCCGCAAAGATCAGTCCCGCGAACGGCTGGAGCCACTCGCGGCCTGCACCGACGCGGGGTCGCACCGGGCGAAGACCCCCGAGGTTCCCGCACCGCTGCGCATGCCACTTCGAAGCAGTCCTCAGAAGTCCCGGAAGCTCGACGGGGCCTCGCCCAGCACCGGCGGGGCCACCAGCCGACCGCCGCTGTCTTCCTCTTCGAAGAGTTCGTCGGCCTCGATCAGGAACTGCGGAACCGCCCCGCTACCGCTCTCCCCCGGCTTGTAGTCGGAGCCGACGCGCAGGTCTTCGTCCTCCCGCCGTTCCTCCTTGAAGTCGTCGGCCGACCAGGTCATGTTCCGGCCGTAACCGGACCGCCCCGACGGCGACGCACCCCAGGTACCCGACGACCCCATCGGCCCGAACCCGCCGTCGGCGCGTTGCGCGAGCCTCGGCGCCCGCGCCGGTCGTGGCACCGGCCGGTCCGCCGGGGGCTGCTGTTCCGGTGAGCGCAGTGGTTCCTGGCGCGGCGGTGCCAGCGGGGCAGGCGATGGCCCGGCGTTGACCGGCATCGGACCGCTCCGCGGGCCGTCCGGCCGCGCGGGCGGCGGACCGACCCGGCGCCCGGCCTGCGGCATGGGTCCGCTCGGCGGCCCCTCGGGC
>NZ_GL877879.1:431445-446436 GCF_000194155.1 Saccharopolyspora spinosa NRRL 18395 | reverse complement strand
TCTCCCGCTCGGCGGCCCCTCGGGCGGCGGCCCGGGAGCGGCCGGAGGGCGCGGCGGCGGGCCACCCAGCGGAAGCGCCGGGCTCCCGACCGGAGGCGACGCAGGGGAACGCGGCGGTTCCGCCATCGGCGGACCGTCGACGGGCGGAGGCCCGGCGAGCCGAGGCCCGTTGGGCGGACCGGCGTGCGGAGCGGGAGCGTCGCGACGCGGCTCGGGCGGAGCCCCTTCGTGCCGGCGTGGGCCGAGCTGCGGCAACTGGCCGCTCGGCGGACCGACCTGAGGCAGCGGACCACTCGACGGACCCGTCGGCCCAGCGTCACGCCGCGACGGACCATCCGGCCCAGGCAGCGGAGCGTCCTGCCGGGGCGCGCCTGCCTGCGGCGGCGGACCGCCCAACAGACCGTCGTGCGCCTGCGGCGACGGGCCGCCTTGCGGCGTCGGGGCGTCAGGGCGCAGCAGTTCCTCCGGCTCGGGCACCAGCGGGCCGTCCAACGGCTGTGGGCCCACCTGAGGCGGTGGGCCGCTCGACAGACCACCCGTCGGCCCGGCATCGTGCCGCATCGGTCCGTTCGGCCCGGGCGGCGGAACGTCGCGGCGCGGCGGACCAGCTTGCGGCAAGGGACCGCTCGGCGGACCGACCTGCGGCGGCGGACCGCTCAACAAGCCGTCGCGGATCGGCGGCAGCGGACCACTCGACGGCCCGGTTTCGCGCTGCTGCGGCGGGCCTTCGGGCTCCGGCGGCGGGACGTCGCGGCGCGGCGGACTGGCCTGGGGCGGCGGGCCACCCAGCAGGCCGTCCCGCACCTGGAGCGGCAGGCCACCCAAGCCGTCCTGCACCTGGGGCGGCGGACCGTCCAACAGACCGTCGTGCGCCTGCGGCGGCGGACCATCCTGGAGTAGCGGCTGAGGCGGCGGGCCGTCCTGCGGCGGTGCGGGCGGGAGCAAGCCGCTGAGGCCGCCGACGAATCCGGTGGGGCGCTGCGGCACCGGTTCCGGTTCGAGCGAACCGGACAGTTCGGCCGCCGGTTCCGGTCGGGCCGGGGGTTCGTCGAGCCCGCCGAGGTCTCCGGAGAGCGCCATTCCGCCGCTCGGTGTCTTCAGTGCTTCGGGGCGGTCGGGCGCTGGCGCCGGTCGGCTGTCCCTGCGCTGCTCGTGCTCGAAGCGATCGGTCAGCTGTTCGGTGCGCTCCCAGAGCGCGAACGGGTGCGGTTCTGCTGCAAGCGCAGCGAACTCGCCCCTCAAGTCCAAGCGCTGCGGACGCGGGGCGGGTCGTGGCCCGCCTGGCGCGGGCGGTCCGGCTGGCGGCACCTCACCGCCGAGCGAGCCGCGCATCGGCGCGTCCGCTCGGCGTCGTCCTACCGGACCACCGGCCCGCTGTTGCGCGTCGAAGCCCGCTGGCCCCGGCGCGGACGCCGGATTCTGCGGTGACGTCACGGTTCCCCCAGGTATTCGGGACGGCTGGAGCGGCGCGCGGCATCCGTGCGGCCCCGGGCGGCGGGCGCACTGGAACCGACGCGGTGGAGCATGCTGCAGTTCCCCAACTCAACCGACCGCGATGACGCGAAAGGGCGGACGACACTGCGTCTCACCGAACGCACACCGACCTGCCACCTGCATCGATCGCGACATCGCGGGCCCCCTCGCTACTTCTGTTACCGCCGAAGGACAGTAGCAGCTGCCGTTCACCCGTACCGGTGTTTTGAGGAATAGCCATCCAGTTACCCCCGCGATGCTGGAAAAGTGCGGAGCGGCAACGAAAAACGCGATGGACGTGCCGTACCCGGGCGAATCGGGCAGATTGCTAGACCATTCCGTGCCGTTAATCACTGGAGTGGAACCGGCATTGGCGTAGGTAGCTGTTCGAGCGCCAACGCATGAGCGTGTGGGTACAGCTGCCGAAGGCCAGCTGTTTGATCTTTGCCTTTGAAACGGCGAAGCCGCCGTGGCCGTCCTCGCGAGAGGTTCCGCTACCCGCCCCGCCACGCAGAACGACCACGGACACCGGCAACAAGACGAAGTGCGGACCTTCGGCCGGATCACCCACTCCCGCAGCCGAAAGCCCGCACTCACCCCCAACGTCCATTCGGGAGAACTATCCCGAATGTCAAGTCCCCCCTTGCCGCCCCGGCCAGCCACGAGTGCCGACCGGGGACGACCGGGACGACCGGGCGACAATCCCCCCTTGGACTCCCCCCAGAGCCGCCCGTTCGTGCGAACCGTGCAACGGCTTGATCCGCACGCAGATGAAGTTCCCAGCGCGCGCTACACACCCGCTAAACGTCGGCTAAACGCCCCTCAGCAGGCGGCCGGGAGAGATCTTCCAACCGCTCGCGGACCTCCGCCGCGCGCGGCGAGCCCTCCGCCTCGAAGATCGCCAGCGCGGTGTCCCAGCGGGTCCGGGCCACCTGCTGGTCGCCGCGGGACCGGGCGGCGTCGCCGAGACCCAGGTACGCCGACGCCTGCCGCATCGCGGAGCCACACTTCAGCGCAACGTCCAGCGCCTCGTGATGGAAGCGCTCGCCGTTGGCGATCCGGCCCAGCTCGATGCTCACTTCGCCGCAGTTGTTCAGCACCATCGCCAACGTCTCCAGATCGTCGGCGTCCCGGTACAGCGCTTCTGCCTCGCGCAGGTGCGCCAGCGCCTCCTCCAGCTCGCCGTTGACCTGCTCCACCATCGCCAGGTTGTTCAGCGCACCGGCCACGAAGTACCGGTCACCCAACGAACGGTAGACCCAGAGCGCGTCCTGGCAGTGCACTTTCGCTTCTTCGTAGCGCTTCAGGCGGAACAGCACGCTGCCCATGTTGACCTGGGTCATCGCCAACCGGGCGGTATCGCCGGTCTGCACCGCTACCCGGTATGACTCGTCGTAGTGCGCCAGCGCCGCGTCCAGCTGGCCCGACCGCGAGCACGCCACCCCGAGCCCGGCCGACATCAGCAACTTGCCCGCCGGGTTGTCCACCGCGCGGGCCGAGTCGAGCCCGTCGGTGTAGATCCGGATCCAGTCCTCCCAGGGGCAGCGCACCATCAGGTAGTTGAACTGCAGGCGCACCAGCGGCCAGGCGAGGTCGTGCATGCCTTCCGCGTTGGCCGCCCGGACCGCGGCGACCAGGTTCGGCCATTCCGCGTCGAACCACTCCAGTGCCTGGGCGCGGTCGGTGATCTGTGGCCGCGGCACCTCGGTGCCGCTGGAGAAGTCCAGTTCGTCCCGGGCGGGACGGAGGAAGCGGCGCGCGTGGTCGGCGGTGACGAGGTAGTGGTTCAGCAACCGGCGCAGCGCCTCGGTGGCGATCGAGCTCGGCGCGGCGAGCAGGTCTCGGGCGTAGACGCGCAGCAAGTCGTGCATGCCGAACCGGTCCGGCTCGGGCTCGGTGACCAGGTGTGCCAGCGCCAAGGCCCGTAATCGCCGCTGCGCGCTGTGCGGATCGGTGTCGCACAGGGCGGCGACCGCGTGTGCGGTGAAGGTGTGGCCGGGCACGAGCCCGAGCAGCCGGAAGGTGTCGGCGTGCACCGGATGCAGGCTCCGGTAGGAGATGTCGAAAGCGCGGCGGACGCTCGTATCAGCATCGTCGATGTCCAGCGCGTGCAGCCGGTTCCGCTCATCGGTCAGCTCGTGCACCAGGTCGGACACGCCGCGCGCCGGATTCGCCGCGAGCCGCGCCGCTGCGATGCGCAGCGCCAGCGGCAGCCCGCCGCACAAGTCCGCCAACTGGGCCGCGGCGGCCGGTTCGGAGGCTGATTTGCCGGGCACGCCCGCCCGGTCGAGCAATTCGATCGCGGTCTCGGTCGGCAGCGTTTCCAGCGGCAGCACCCGGGCTCCGCTGCGCACCACCAGCCCGTCCAGCCGCCGTCTGCTGGTGATCAGCGCCAGCGATTCAGCGCTGCCCGGCAGCAGCGGCCGCACCTGCTCCGAGTCGCGCGCGTTGTCGAGCAGCACCAGAACCCGGCGCTTCGCCAACAACGACCGGTAGAGCGCAGTGCGGTCGTCCAGCTCGACGGGGATCGTATTCGCCGCGACACCAAGCGCCTTCAGCATGCTGGTCAACACTTCGCCGGGCGTCAGGGGCTCGCGCTCCGAGTCGAAGCCGCGCAGCGACGCGTAGAGCTGACCGTCCGGGAACTCGTGCTCGACGCGGTGCGCCCAGGTCAGCGCGAGGGCGCTCTTGCCGACGCCTGCGGTGCCGGTCACCACGGCGAGCAGGCTGGAGCCTTGTTCGCGCTCGGCCAGCATCGTGTCGAGCGCGGCGAGTTCGCGCTGTCGGCCGACGAACCCGGCTGGGGCTGGGGGCAGCTCCGCCGGGATCGGGCGCCGGATCCCGAACCCGGGTTCCGGCCGGCGCTGCGGATGGCGCAGTGCCGGGTCGTCGCGGAGCAGCCGCTCGTAGAGTTCGCGCAGCTCAGGCCCGGGATCGAGGCCGATCTCGTGGGATAGCCGACGGCGCAGGTCGTGGAAGCGGGACTGCGCCTCGGCCCGGTGCCCCGCGCGGTAGTGGGCCAGCATCAGCTGGCCGGTGAGCCGCTCCCGCAGCGGGTGGCGGTCGACCAGGGTGGACAGCTCCAGCACCAGCTGGTGGTGGAGGCCGAGGTCCAGGTCGGCGGCGATCCGCTCCTCCAGCGCCAGCAGCCGCAGCTCGTCCAGGTTGGGCGCGACCATCCTGTACAGCCGGCTGCTCGCGATGTCCGAGAGCACCGGGCCCCGCCACAGCGTCAGCGCCTCGGCCAGCACGCGCGACCGCGCCGCGGGTTCCATGCCGTGCGCGCGGTTGATCAGGGTTCTCGCGCGGTGGGCATCGATCCGGTCGCTGTCGACCCGCAGCAGGTAGCCGGGCGGGCGGGTGACGATCTCGGCCTGTTCGCCTGCGGCCCCGAAGAGCTTGCGCAGCCTGGAGACGTAGCCGTGGATTATGGTGCGAGCGCTGGCCGGCGGCTCGTTCTCCCACAGCGTGTCGATCAGCCGGTCCATCGACACGACCTGGTTCGGCTCCAGCAGCAGGCAGGCCAGCAGGGCGCGGACCGGGGCGCCGCCCAGCGGCTGCGCGACGCCGTCGGCGCGCACCTCAAGAGGACCGAGCAGGCGGAATTCGAATCCCGCTCCCGGCACCTCGGTAGAGCTGTCGTGCCCCGCCATCATCCCCAAATCCGACTCTCGCTCATGTTTTTGTTGAGCCTTCAGACAGTCTCGACCAAGGCGCACACCGAGTCCACACCCCGGAGAACCCGCCCGGCGGCACGCCCACCTCCCAGAACCGGACACACCGTAACGATCATCGGCCGAGCGGAGACCGATCACCGCCCCGCGATTCACCCCAATGGAGCTATGCCCGATTCCTCCCGGGGCGTCCCACCCGGGCCCGTTCTTGCGGTGAACGTCTCCCGATGAGCCAACACGCCAAGTAAAGTCGGGGACACGCCGATCACTCATACGAGGACACTGTGGAAGGAGAGCCCACCCCGTGCCCACGCCGTCCACAGTGGTCGATCGCGCGGTGGCCTGCCTGCTCGGCGGGGCGCTGGGCGATGCGCTCGGCAGCCCGGTCGAGTACGCGCAGCTGGACGACATCCGCGCCGAATTCGGCCAAGCAGGCGTCGCCGAACCACCACCTCAGGCCCTGCTGGGCGACGCCACGCAGATGTCGCTGTTCACCGGCGAGGGCTACCTGCACGCCTGGACAACAGGCAACAACGGCGGCGACTGGCGTCCGGTCGAGTCGACCGCCGCCGCCTACCGCCGGTGGTTGACCACCCAGCAGGAACACAAGCCGCAGGCCGGTGCGACCGGCCTGATGGCCGAGCCCGAGCTGTACGCAGGCCGGGCCCCCGGCCTGACCAGCCTGCGCGCGCTGCAAGAACCCGAACTCGGCACCCCGGACCGGCCGCAGAACAGCTCCAAGGGCTGCGGCGGCGTGGACCGCAGCGCGCCGCTCGGCTTCTCGCCGACCGCCGAGATGGCCTACCAGCTGGCCTGCCAATGCGCGGCGCTCACCCACGGCGGCGTCGGCGGCTGGGCCTCAGCCGGGGCGCTGGCGCTGATCGTGCACCTCGTCGCGGTGCAGCAGCGGAAGCTGCCGGCAGCTATCGACCAGGCGGCGGGCCGCGTGCTGCGCGAAGACGCCGAGACCGCCGCGGCCCTCGCGGAGGCATCGACGCTGGCGCGGCTGGGTGCGAGCGTCGGGCACATCGAGCGGCTAGGACAGGGCTGGATCGGCCCGGAGGCGCTGTCCATCGGCGTCTACTGCGCGCTCGCGCTGCCGAAGCCCGACCAGTTCACCGCCGCCCTGCGGCTGGCGGTCAACCACTCCGGGAACAGCGACACCACCGCGGCCGTGACCGGCAGCATCCTCGGCGCCCGCCACGGCACGGCGGTCCTGCCCCGCTCGTGGTTGGCCCGGCTGGAACTGGCGGACGTGATCGAGCGCATCGGCCACGACCTCGGAGCGTCCTGCACAGGCAAGAAGTTCAACGAACGCCGCTACCTCGGCCTCACCTGACCGGCGAGCCCGGGCCGCCCTCGCCGACCGGTTCGCGGCGAACGGACCGTTCACCGCGATAGACGACGCAAACAGGCCGTTCACCCCACCCAACACGACCGGTCGGCGGCGAACGGGCCGTTCACCGCATAGGCGCGAGGCCGAAATCACACCTCAGGGTGCCTTGGGGCGGCTCGCCCTGGCCCGGACGACAGCGACTGCCGCGGCCAGGAACCCGATGTTGAAGGTCATGTGCACTGCGGCGACCGCGCGGGCGAACTCGGATACCGCGTGCACGTCGCCGAAGCCGACGGTGCTGGTGATCGACAGCGAGAAGTAAAGCGCGTCGGTTTTCGTGCGCAGCGCCGCGATCGAGCCGGGATCGTGGGCGGCCAGTCCGAAGTAGACGGCCGCGAAGAACAGCACTGCCAGGTACAACGACGCGACGACACCGGCTATCGAGCTCCCGTGGCGCGCGCCCTCGATCCGGAAGCGGCGCACCTGGAACATGATCAGCGCGGAGATCGCCGTCAGCCCGAGGGCGAAGATCACGACCGCGTTCACGGTGCCGAAGAGCCCGAACCTGCCGGTCGGCAGCAGGTAGTAGACGACGGTGCACGCCGCCACCGCACCCAGCGACGTCGCCAGGTTGATCAGGACCCTCTGCTGGCCGCTCCCAGGCACGAGCGCCAGCTTCGGCCAACACCAGGCCCGCCGCCATTCGGGTCTCGTGCCCGGCGCACCGGCCCAACCCGCATTTTCAACGAGCGTTTTCCAACCCCTTCTTGCGTTGCGGACCACGTGACGGCAGTTTCAATTGAAACTGCCGTCAGGCACCGGCCGGGATCCGGGACAGACGGCGGAGGCGGCGGTTGCCGACCACCCGGCACACCAGGTAGATCACGAACGAGATGATCGTGACGAAGGCGCTCACCGGGGCCCCGGGCGCCAGCGACAGGACAATGCCGCCGAGCACCGCCACCTCGGCGAACACCACGGCCAGCACCGTCGCCTTGAGCGGGCTCGCGGTAACCCGCGCCGCCGCAGCCCCCGGCGTCACCATCAGGGCAAGCACCAGCAGCGCGCCGACGGTGTAGACGCCCAGCGCCGTCGCCACGCCGACCAGCACCGCGAACAGCGGGGTCAGCACGCGCGCCGGAACGCCGCGAGCTGCCGCGACATCCGGGTCGACGCTGGCGAACAGCAACGGCCGGTACACGAAGGCCAGGACTACCAGGACGAGCGCCGCGCAGCCGGCCAGCAGCAACACGTCCGCGGAATCGACGCCGACGATCTGCCCCACCAGCAGGCTGAACTTGTTCGCGGTCCGCTCCGGGTTGAGCCACAGCAACAGCACGCCGACGCCGAGCCCGAAGGACAGGATCGCGCCGATCACCGAGTCGCGTTCGGTCCCGCGCTGGCCCAGCAAGCCGAGCAGCAGCGCGGCGGTCACGGCTCCGGCCAGCGCCCCGACGCCGACACCTACGCCGATCAGCAGCGCTGCGGCGGCACCGGTGAACGCGAGCTCGGCGGTGCCGTGCACGGCGAAGGACATCTTCCGAGCGACTACGAGCGGCGCCAGGCAGCCGGACACCAGGCCGAGCGCCGCCGCGGCCAGCAGCGCCTGCTGGACGAACGGGTAGCCGAGCAGGTCGACCGTGGTGGAGAAGTCCAGGACCTTGCCCAGCGCGTCGATGAATGCGTTCACGCCTTTTCCGCCTCTTGCACGTGGTGGTCGTGGTCATCGGTGCCGGCGACCACCAGCCGCCCGCCGACGCGGGCGACCTCGACGTCGGTGCGGTACAGCTCGGACAACGTGGCGGAGTTCATCACCTCGTCCGGCGGGCCGATCCGGAACCGGCCGTCCACCAGGTAGAGGACCCGGTCGACCAACGGCAGCACCGGGTTGATCTCGTGCGTGACGAACAGGACCGCCGCGCCGCTCTGCCGGGCCTGGTTCGCGATCAGCCTGCTGACCTTGCGCTGGTGCGCGATGTCCAGCGACAGCAACGGCTCGTCACACAGCAGCACCGACGGGTCGCTGACCAGTGCCTGCGCCACGCGGAGCCGCTGCTGCTCGCCGCCGGAGAGCAGGCCCAGCGGCATCCGCGCGTACTCGGTCGCCTCGACCGCGCGCAGCGCCGCGGCCACCCGCCGCTGGCGCTCGCGGCGGCCGCGGAGACCCGTGCCCCAGTGGTGACCGTCCAACCCGAGACCGACCAGGTCGCTGCCCCGCACCATCACGGTGGCGTCCAGCGCCCGCTGCTGCGGGATGTAGCCGATCCGGTTGCTGCCGCGACGTGCCGGCGCGCCCGCGATCTCGACGCTGCCCGTGGAGAGCTGCTGCAAGCCCAGCAGGACCCGTAGGAGGCTCGTCTTGCCGGAACCGTTCGGCCCGAGCACCGCGAGGAACTCGCCGGGCGCGACGTCGAGGTCCAGGCCGGACCACAGGACGCGCGAGCCGTACGAGAGCTCTGCGCCGCGCAACCGCACGGCTGGCGCGGTGCTGGTGGGGGCGAGGACGGGCTCGGTCTCGGATTTGGCGGTCATATCTCAGCGATTCTGGTTCAGGGCGGTCTGCAACGCCGTGATCTGGGCGTCCATCCACTGCACGTAGGTCTTGTCCTGCGGCAGCGTCTCGGTCATCTCGACGACCGGGATCTGATTCTGCTCCGCGGCGGTGCGCACGTTGCGGGTGACGGGTGATTCGGTCTGCGGGTTGTAGATGATCACCGCGGCCTGCTTGGCGTTCACCGCGTTCTGGATCGCGGCCACCGCGGCCGCGGACGGGTCGGTCTCGGCCTCGATGGCGTTGACGAACTCGGGCGGCGTGATGTCCTGCAGGTTCGCGGCTTCCACCAGGTAGTGCGCGACGGGCTCGGTGACGATCACCTGCTTGCCCCGGTTCTGGTCACCCAGCTCGCCGACCCGCCCTTGCAGTTTGCCGATCTCCTCCGCGAACCGGCCCGCGGCCTGGCCGAACTGCTCGGCCTTGGCCGGCTTGAGCTTGCTCAGCTCGGCGTTGACCTGGTTCGTCACCTGCTCCACCACGTGCAGGTCGTACCAGACGTGCTCGTTCACCGAGTGGTCGTGGCCTTCGTGCCCGCCGTGTTCCTCGTGCCCGCCCGCTGGCTCGCCCTCGTGCTCGTCCTTGACGGCCTCGATGGTGGGCTTGCCCTGGCCGCTGTTGCCGAGGATCCGCTCCATGAACTCGTCGTATCCACCGCCGTTGAACACCACCAGGTCCGCGTCGGTGACCTTCGCGGCGTCCTGCGGGGTGCTCTCGTAGGAGTGCGGGTCGGCGTTGGGATCGCTGATGAGCGGTTCCACCTCGACGTCGTCGCCGCCGACTGCCTGCACCACGCTGGCCCACACGGTGGTGGACGCGACCACCTTGATCTTGTCGCCGGTGCCCGGGCCCGCCTGCTCTCCGGTGCCGCATGCGGTCAGGGCGAGCGCGGTTGCGGCGAGTCCGGCCAAGGCGGTGGCGGCAGAGCGACTGCGGACGGTCATCGGATGCACTCCTCGGTGGTCGGCCCCTTGCGCAGCAGGCTGACGGCTATCTGCGAATGGTAACGGAAACCGTTGTCAACTACAGTCTAAGCACGATTCCGCACGACATTCCACCGACCGGGTTAATTCTGTTGCGCACGCAACGACGCCCCCGCCGGGACCAGCGGGGGCGTCGATCAACCGATCGCCTGCGACTAAGCGACCAGGCGATCTCCGGTCTCGGGGTGGAAGAGGTGGATCTCGCTGTGGTCGCGCAGCGCCACGGTCACCTTCTGGCCGAGCGCGGGCGGGGTCCGGCCGTCGGCACGGACGACGAAGCGCTCCTGCGAGCCGTTGACGTCGATGGCGCCGTGGATCAGCGCGTCGGCACCGAGCTCCTCGACCAACTCGACGGTCATCGACATCCCGCCGCCGTCGCTGGAGGTCAGCGACAGCGCTTCGGGGCGGACGCCGAAGGTGACCTCCTTGAGGTCCCCGGCGGCGGCGACAGCCTCGCGCGGCAGCGGGATCGTGGTCCCGTCCAGCACCGCTCCGGCACTGGTCAGCGGCACCGTCTTCAGGTTCATCGCCGGCGACCCGATGAAGCTCGCGACGAACGCGTTGGCCGGGTTCTCGTACAGCTCGCGCGGGGTGGCGACCTGCTGCAGCAGCCCGTCCTTGAGCACCGCCACGCGGTGCCCCATAGTCATCGCCTCGACCTGGTCGTGGGTGACGTAGATGGTGGTGGTGCCCAGCCGCTTCTGCAACGCGGCGATGTTGGCGCGGGTCTCCACGCGCAGCTTGGCATCGAGGTTGGACAGCGGCTCGTCCATCAGGAACACGCTGGGCTCGCGGACGATCGCGCGCCCCATCGCCACCCGCTGCCGCTGACCGCCGGAGAGCGCCTTGGGCTTGCGGTCCAGGTACTTCTCGAGGTCGAGCATCTTCGCCGCCTCGGTGACCTTCTGCTTGATGACGTCCTTGGGCGTCTTGCGCAGCTTGAGCGCGAAGCCCATGTTCTCCGCGACCGTCATGTGCGGGTAGAGGGCGTAGGACTGGAACACCATAGCGATGTCCCGCGACTTCGGCGGAGTGTTGGTGACATCGTTGCCACCGATGGTGATGCCGCCCTCGTCGACGTCCTCCAGGCCCGCGAGCATCCGCAGCGCCGTCGACTTACCTGACCCGGACGGGCCGACCAGCACCAGGAACTCACCGTCGGCGACGTCCAAGGCCAGCTTGTCGACGGCCCGAACGGGCGGGCTCCCCTGGTAAACGCGCGACGCGTTGACGTACGCAACCTCTGCCATCTGTGACACCTTTCACGGATTTGTTCACGAAAAAAGTAACCGCAAAATCGCTCGAGGTCAGCCCCTCGAATGAACCAACTCGAAGAGTGATCACACTACGTCGCTCCGTGTTCACTTTCGAACGTGAGTGGGATATGCATCATGCTCACTTCACCGAGGGGTACTGAACCGTTACGGTTCCTCACATGGCGCGGTCAACGAATGCCCGGCGGCCTGCGACGCTCGCCTCGCTCGCTGCAGAACTCGGGGTCTCCCGGACCACGGTCTCGAATGCGTACAACCGTCCGGATCAGCTCTCCCCGGAGCTGCGCAAGCGAGTCCTGGAGACCGCTCGCCGGCTGGGTTACCCGGGACCGGACCCGGTGGCGAGGTCGTTGCGGACCAGGAAGGCGGGCGCGGTCGGCCTGCTGCTCACCGAGAACCTCTCATACGCCTTCCGCGACCCGGGCGCCGTGGGCTTCCTCGAAGGGCTCGCGCTGGCTTGCGAAGACGCCGGCCAGGGTCTGCTGATGATCCCGGCGAGCCCGGAACGCGAGGACGTGGCCTCGGTGCACCGCGCCGGGGTGGACGGGTTCGTCGTCTACTCCGTCCCCGAGGACGACCCGCACCTGGCCGCGGTGCTCGAACGGCCGGTGCCGGTGGTGGTCTGCGACCAGCCGCGCCTGGACAACCTGGACTGGGTCGGCCCGGACGACGGGAAGGCCATCAAGACCGTCGCCGACCACCTGATCAAGCTCGGGCATCGCCGCATCGGCGTGCTCTGCATGCGCCTGGCCCGGGGCCGCAACGACGGCCCCGCGTCGGTGCAGCGGCAGGCCAACGCCAGCTTCCACGTGCAGAAGGCCCGGTTGACCGCGCTGGCCGAGGTGTTCAGCGAAGCCGGGGTGGACTGGACGAAGGTGCCGGTGGTGGAGCGCTTCGACCACACCACGGCGTCCGGGGCGTCGGCGGCGGCGCAGCTGCTGGAGATCGAACCGGAGATCACCGCGATCGTCTGCACCTCCGACATACTGGCGCTCGGTGCGCTCAGCGAGGCCCGCAACCGCGGCCTGCGGGTTCCGGAGGACCTGACCATCACGGGCTTCGACGGCATCCCGGACGCGGAGCGGGCGGGCCTGACGACGGTGCGCCAGCCGTGGCTGGAGAAGGGCCGGGCCGCCGGGCGGCTACTGCTGGAGACCAGCGAGCCGGGCCGCCCCCGCCACATCCAGCTGGAGACCCAGCTGATCACCGGAACCACCTCGGCGCCGCCCCGCTCCGCCGAAGAACGCTGGTTCGGCCCGTAAACCCAAGGGTTCCCGCACCTCTGGCCCCGTGAGCACGTTTCGGTGCTGCGGGGGGCGACGAGCTGCAACTTCTGCTGGCAACGGCTGGAGAGGTCAGCAGGTCAGTAGTTCTTGGCGGTCAGCGGGTCAGTAGTTCGCCCATTCGCCTTGGGCGTACTCGAGGATCGTCGGGTGCATCAGCGTCGACGGCTCCATGCCGGGGATCCGGGTGCGGTCCGGCGGGAACGTCGCCGCCGCTTGCAGGGTTTCCTCGTCCAACGAGCGCAGCGGCGGGACATCCGCGGGCAGCCGGAGTGGCGGCGCGCCCGGTGCGGCGAGCGGGTTTCCGTCCTCCTGGTGGGTTTCCGCAATTTCCATTGAAATCGACGGGCCGATTTCCATTGAAATCAACGGGCCGATTTCCATTGAAGTTGCGGCCCCGGTCGCGACGGGCGTCGAGTCGGGCTTCGCGCTGGCCAGGTGGAAACCCCACTCCCCGAAGCTGGGGACGGTGATCTCGTACGGCACCGTGCTCAGGCCCGCCGCTCGCATCGTCGACTCGATGCACCAGAACGCCTTCGGCGCGAAGAACGGCGACCCCGACTGCACCACCATCCGCGCATCGTCCGACATCGCCTGCCGGGCCAGCCCGTAGAACTCCGTCGAGTACAGCTTCGCCGTCGCCGTCGAATCCGCGTCGGGCATGTCCACGAGCACCACGTCGTAGCGGTCGCGGTTGTCCCGCAACCAGCTGAAGGCGTCCGCTGCGACCGCCCGCACCCGCGGATCGGCGAAGGCGTTCTTGTTCAAAGTGGACACTCGCGGGTCGGTGCGCGCCAGCTCCAGCACCGCCGGGTCCAGTTCCACCAGGGTGACCTCGCGGACGTCCGGGTACCGCAGCAGCTCCCGCAGCGCCAGGCCGTCGCCACCACCCAGCACGAGCACCCGCTCGTGGGGCCCGGCCATCGCCGGATGCACCATCGCCTCGTGGTACCGGTACTCGTCCATCGAGCTGAACTGCAGGTCCCCGTTGAGGTACAGCCGGGTGTCACGGTTCCCGCCCAGCGACAACGACTCGGTCAGCACGATGTCCTGGTACTGGGTGCGTTCCGAATGCACCACCGGGTCCGCGTACAGCGCCTGGCGCGCGGTGATCTCGAAGTCGTCGGCGAACGCATAAGCCCCGAGGAGCAGGCCGCCGACCAGCAAGGATGCACCGGTCAACAGCAAGGTGGCGCGCTTGGACAGCTCGCGGCGGAAAACGGTCAGCACCAGCCCGAGCCCGGCGGCGGCGTTGACCATGCCGACCAGCAGCGCGCCCTGCACCTGCCCGAACAGCGGCAGCAGCAGGAAGGGGAACGCCAACCCGCCGACGAGTCCGCCGACGTAATCGGCCGCGAACAGGTCGGCGACCGCGGAACCCGCGTCCTGCCGCCGAATCCGCTGCAACAGCACCATCAGCAGCGGGATCTCGGCACCGATCAGCACACCGAGCACCAGCGCCATCGCGATCAGCGCCGGCGTGTAGAGGCTCAGCCACGCGAACGCGGCGTACAGCCCGAGCACGCTGAGCCCGCCGAGCAGCGCGAGCAGCAGCTCTATGCCAGCAAACGCCGGGGCCGCCCAGCGCTGCAGGGGTTTCGCGGCGAGCGCGCCGACGCCCATCGCGAACACCATCAGCGACAGCACGATCGAGGCCTGCCCGACGGTGTCGCCGATGAGGTAGCTGCCGAGCGCGACCAGCGCCAGTTCGTAGACCAGGCCACATGCGGCGCAGATGAAAACCGCCACCAGCACCGCGGTCCGGGCGAACCGACCGCGCGGCTTGCCGGTCTCGACCGGTCCGGCAGCGGGCTCGGCGCTCACCGACACGCGCCGCTCACCAGATCGCAGCGGCGATGATCACCGCGATCACGACGTGCGCGGTCGCCGACACCCACGTCGCCGGGTGAATGTTCGGGGAGGCGAGCTCGTCGCCCAGCTTGCCGGGGGTGACCAGCAGGAACGACAGGCTCATCAGGACGAGCCCGAGGATGCCGTAGGCGAGGGTGCCGATCAGCCCGGCGATCAGGTCGTTGGCGCTGGCCGCGATCGCGGTGGTCAGGATGATGCCAACCCCCAGCAAGCCGGAGACCAGCAGCAAAGCCGCATTCGGGTTGCGGTGGACCCAGATCAGGTCGCGGAGCTTGCCCGGCGTGGCCAGGTCGACGAGCACGTAACCGAGCGCCATCATCGCCACGCCGATCACCCCGTAGGCGACCGCGGCGAGCAGGCCGGCGAGCAGGTCCTGGAGCAAGGTGAGGCCCTTCTGGTGTCGTGGTCGGTGCGATCAGCGTCGGGGGCCCGCCGGCGGCGGTCCCTGCGGTGGAGGTGGCGGCCACGGACCACCCGGCGGCCCGGGCGGTGCCGGCCAGCCCGGCTGCGGCCCCGGTCGGGGCGGGGCCGGCCCCCCCCCGGGG
>NZ_GL877879.1:420403-431390 GCF_000194155.1 Saccharopolyspora spinosa NRRL 18395 | reverse complement strand
GCGGTCCCGGCCCAACCTGCGGTCCCGGCCCAACCGGCGGTCCTTGCCCGACCGGCGGCCCCTGCGGAGGCAGCGGTCCCGCTGGCGGCGGGAACTGCGCCCCCTGTTGCTCCGTCAGCCTGGGCTGCGGAGGTGCCTGCGGCGCGGCCGGAACGCTCGAGCCATCCGAAGTGTCCGATGTGGACTTCCGCTTGGCGCGAGCCCGGAAGCCCAGGAGCAGGGCGAGAACCACGACGACGCCCAGGCCGCCGAGCCACGCCCAGGTCACCCAGTTCGAGCCAGAGCCGTCGCCGCGCGGCAACGGCGGAGCCGAGGCGTTTCCCGGCGCGTCGTCCGCCACCGGCGGGGCCTTCAACGCGCCGGTTTCCACCAGCAGCAACGGCAATCCGAGCGCGGCCTGCCCAGCCACGGTGACCGGCTCCTCGGCCAGCGAGTCGGCGGTGACGCCGAGGTTGACGAAGTCGTCGACGCCCGGCAGCGAGGCGAGGCCGTCCGAAGCGGCCACCTTGACGTCGGCCGCGTCCGGATCGTCTTCGGTGGATCCGGCGGCGACGAAAACCCGGACCTCGGCCCAGCGCGGACAGTTCTCGGCCGGGATGTTCGGTCCCCGGCTGGAGCCCTGGTCGAACTGCTTCGTCGACGCGTCCACGAGCTTCCAGCCGAAGCACACCCCGTGCGTCGCCTCGGCCGCGGCGAGCCCCTGCGCCAACTGCTGTGCCTCGGCCGGGGTGAACCGCTGGATCGGCGGCCCCGAATACCGCTGGCCCTCGGAGTAGTAGGTGGACTCCTCCGAGGTGAAGGTGGTCTGCGCGGGGTCGCCGCCGAGCACGCCGATGAGCGACCCGACGACGCCGACGGCCACGAAGAAGCCCACCACGGCCAGCACGATTCCCCGGCGGCGGTCGGGTTTCTTGATGGTGGTGCTCATTTGCCCGCCCCCGGGCCTCTGCCGCGGAAGCTCTCGCCGTGCGGGCTGCTCCAGCCCCAGACCCCACCGACGTGGCTGTGGTAGCGGCGGTAGGCGCGGTCGGCGTCCATCACGTGGATCACCGAGCCAGGCGAGTGCGGCCTGATGATCACCGCATCGCTGGAATACCGCAGGTAAATGCCCGACGAGTCGGCGTACTGGGACTGCGGGCGCCACTTCGACGTGATCTCGGCGGCCACGGCGGTCGGCGGCTTCGGGCTGGTGTAGGCCCGGTTGTCGGAGTCACCAGAGAGATCCAGGTGGGCGGCGCGGGGGTAGTTGTTCGCGACGTATCCGCGCGGCCCGGTGCCGGTGGCGAAGATCGTCACCAGCCCGATGATCAGAGCCAACACCGCTGCGGCGGCGGCCACCACGAACCAGAACTTGGGTTTCACCGGTCAGTCCGCCGTCGGGTAGATGAGCACGTCGTAGCGGCTGAGCGCCTCGCCGGCGCTGGCCTCCCAGTCGGCGCCGCCGTAGGACTCGAAGCCCAGCATCGAACCATCCGAGGCCTCGTAGTCGTGATAGCGGACGGCGCCCTGCTCGGCGAGGCCAGTGGTGGCCTCGCTGCGGAACTCGGCGCAGCCGGACTCCTCGGAGTGGTAGGTGCGCCCGGCGAAGTCGATCGTCTTCGGGCCCGGCTCGCCGGCGTCGGCGACCGGCGTCCACAACGACAGGATCAGGTCCGGATCTTCTTCCACGGCCAGCCACACCTGGCCACCCTTGGCGTCGTCGAGCAGATGCTCCGCCCAGTTCCAGCCGCCTTCGGAAAGCCGGATGGTGCCGCGGACGGTGTAGGAGTGGCCGCGCACCTCGACGATGTCGCCGGCCTTCAGCGCCCGCGGATCACCGCGCAGCGAGTCCTGATCACCGGTGTGGAACGGGTCGGCGGGCCGGCTTTCCGGCCTCGCTGCGCCGCGCTTGGCGCGCATCCCAATGACCACGGCAACCACCGCGACGATGATCACGATGATCACGACGATCAGCGTTGCGACCAGTCCGTTCACCCGTCCGCCTTCCCTCGCGCGAGTGTCCGGCACAGAGGGTATTAGTCGCCCCCCGACGGTATGACCCCATTCGCCCAAATCGTGACCTGGAGAACGGGGGCGAAGCGAACGGCCTGTTCACCCCCGATGCGGCGCGAACGGTCCGTTCACGCCACGAACCGGTCTGAAGCGAACGGCCCGTCGACCACATCAAACCTGGCTGAGTGAACGGACCGTTCACCCCGCAGAAAGGGACGAACGGACCGCTCACGTCAATACACGGCACCAACGTTCCGTTCACCCCGCCTTGACGGGCTGAAGCGAACGGACCGTTCGTGCCATAGGGGGTGGCGAACAGGCCGTTCGCTCCCTCCCCACCGCCCTACGCCGACAGCAGCTGGGCGCAGCGGATCAGGCCGAGGTGAGAGTAAGCCTGCGGGTGGTTGCCGAGGGAGCGCTCCGCGATCGGGTCGTACTCCTCGGACAGCAGCCCCGTCGGGCCCGCCGTGTCGACGATTTGCTGGAACAGCTCCTCCGCCTCGGTGCGCCGGCCGATCATCAGGTACGCCTCGATCAGCCAGGCGGCGCACAGGTGGAAGCCGCCCTCGTCGCCCGGCAGCCCGTCGTCGCGGCGGTAGCGGTACACAGTGGACCCGCTGCGCAGCTCCGCCTCGATCGCCGTGACGGTCGCCTGGAACCGCTCGTCGGACGGGTCGATCAGCCCGGACAGGCCGACGTGCAGAGACGCCGCGTCCAGGTCCGATCCCTCGTAGGCGGTGGTGAACGCCTGCACGTCCGGGTGCCAGCCGTTCTTGACCACGTCCTGGGCAATCTGGTCGCGCAGCGGCTCCCACGACGGGTCGGCCTCTCGGCCGTACGCGGTGGCCAGCTTCAGCGCCCGGTCCAGCGTCACCCAGCACATGACCTTGGAGTACACGTGGTGGCGCGGCACGTCGCGCTCTTCCCAGATGCCGTGGTCGGGCTCGGCCCAGCGGTGCGAGACGGCCTCGGCCATCGCCGTGACCAGCTCCCAGTCCACGTCCCGGACCCGGCTGGTGGCCTGCGCGAGGTGCGCGATCAACTCCACCACGGGGCCGAACACGTCGAGCTGCACCTGCTGGTCGGCGAGGTTGCCGACGCGGACCGGCCGCGAACCGGCGTAGCCGGGCAGGCTGTCGATCACGGCCTCGGGCCCGAGCCCGGTGCCCTGCAGCGTGTACAGCGGGTGCAGCCGCTCCGGGCCGGGCAGCGTCTCCAGCACCCGGTGCAGCCAGTTCAGGAACGCCTCGGCCTCGGCCGTGGAGCCGAGCGTGACCAGCGCCTGCGCGGTCATCGCGCCGTCGCGCAGCCAGCAGTACCGGTAGTCCCAGTTGCGGACGCCGCCGATCTCCTCCGGCAGCGAGGTGGTGGCGGCGGCCATGATCCCGCCGGTGTCGGAGTTGCACAGCCCGCGCAGCGTCAGCGCGGAGCGGGCGACCAGGTCGCGCTCCACCTCGGGCAGCGACAGGGTCTTCATCCATTCCGACCAGTACCGGTCGGCCTCCAGCCGGCGGTCCACCTCGGTGCGCGCCGGCGACAGGTCGTCGGTGCCGCAGCGCAGCTCCAGCACGAGCGGGCTGCCCTCGGTCGGGTCGACGACCGCGTGCGCGGATTCGTGCATGCCGTCGGAGGTGATCGCCCACTGCACGCCGGGCGAATAAAGGACCATCGGCTCCGAGGTGCCGAGCACCCGCAGCCCGCCCGCCTCGGCGGTCAGCCGCACCGGCACCTGCCCGAACTCCGGGCGTGGCGCGAACTCCACGGCCGCGCGGGTGCTGCCGCTGATCACCCGGACTAGGTCGGTGCGGTGGCTGTCGGTGCCGTGCGCGAGGTAATCCGTGACCAGCAGCCGCGACCAGCGGGTTTCCACGATCATGGTGTTCGGCACGTACCGCTGGCCGAGCGGCAGGGGGCTCCGCTGGGCACCGTTGCCGCCCTGCGGGCGGATCGTGAAGTGGCCCGCGCCGGGGCCGCCCAGCAGGTCGGCGAACACCGCCGCCGAGTCCGGGCCGGGGTGGCACATCCAGGTCAGCCGCGCGTCCGGGGTGAGCAGACCGACGGTGCGCTCGTTGGACAGCATCGTCAGCCGCTCGATCGGCGGGGCCTGCTCGCCGTACAACCAGGTGCGCCGCTCCTCCATCAGGAACGCCAGCACGGTGGCGACCTCGGTGGTGCTGCCGATCCGGTACGGCGCCAGCGTGTCCCCGTCACCGACCTTGATGCCCAGGTCGGGGCCGTGCAGCCGGGCGAAGGCTTTCTCGTCGGTGACGTCGTCGCCGAGGAAGACGGCCGCGGTGGCGCCGACCTGGTGGCGCAGCGCGTCCAGCGCGTTGCCCTTGTCGGTCTGCACCACTGCGAGCTCGACGACCGCCTTGCCCTCGGTGACCTGCACGCCTTCCCAGGACGCCGGGCCGTTTCTGACGGTCTCCAGCACTTCCTCGGCTAGGGCGGGCTCGGCGCGCCGGACGTGCACGGCGACACTGGCGGGCTTGTTCTCCAGCGTGACGCCGGGCTTGCCGCGCACGATGTCCTGCAGCGCGACCTGCAGTTCGGTGCGCAGCTGGGTGGCTTCGGGTTCTAGCTCGTGCACGAACCCGACGTCGAATTCGGACCCGTGGCTGCCGACCAAGTACACCTCGGCGGGCAGGCGGGACAGGGTGGCCAGGTCGCGCAGCGCGCGGCCGGAGATCACCGCCGTGGTGGTCGCCGGCAGCGCGGCCAGCGACCGCAGGGCGTGCACCGATTCTGGCAGCGGTTTGGCCTGGGTCGGGTCCGCCACGATGGGGGCGAGGGTGCCGTCGTAGTCGCATGCGACCAGAAGTCGAGGTGTCCGCGCAAGCTGCACGATCACACGGCGCAGCTCGGCAGGCAGGGCTTCGGCGGTCAACGCCATACTCCTCAGGGGGGCGCGGTCAAGTCTGGTGTGGATCGATCCGGTTCGAGCCGTGGATGGTGACCGTCGGCGTCGACCGGGTTCGACAAGTATCGCTGACGCGGTGCTGTCCGTGTTGTGGACCGGTTACCCGCAGCTACTCCGCGAGCGGTGTGCCCAGTGCTTCGAGGAACGACCGGGCCCAGCGGTCGACATCGTGCGTGAGCACCTGCCTACGCAGTGCGCGCATCCTACGGCGTCCCTCGGCCTCGTCGATGTCGAGGGCCGCGAGCAACGCGTCCTTCACACCGTCCAGGTTATGCGGATTCACCAGGAATGCACTCGTGAGCTCCGCCGCAGCACCGGCGAACTCGCTCAACACCAGTGCACCGCCCAGGTCGTACCGGCAGGCCACGTATTCCTTGCACACCAGGTTCATGCCGTCCCGCACCGGCGTCACCACCATGACGTCGGCGGTGCAGTAGAAGGCCACCAGGTCCTTGCGGTCCACCGAGGTGTGCAGGTAGTGCACCGCGGGGTGGCCGACGCGGCCGAACTCGCCGTTGATCCGCCCGACCTCGCGCTCGATGTCCTCGCGCATCTGCTTGTAGTGCTCGACGCGTTCCCGGCTGGGCGTGGCGATCTGGATCATCGTCACGTCCTCGGCCTTGACGTGGCCCTCGGCGAGCAGCTCGTGCATCGCGTGCAGCCGCACGTCGATACCCTTGGTGTAGTCGAGGCGGTCGACGCCGAGCATGATCTTCTTCGGGTTGCCGAGCTCGGCGCGCAGTGTCTTGACGCGCTGCTGGATCTCCTTGGTGCGTGCCAGCCGGTCGAGTCCGGTGGCGGCGATGGAAATCGGGAACGCGCCGACCCGGACGGTGCGGTCGCCGACTTGCACCATGCCGGGGCGGGACCGGACCCCGACCTGGCCGCGGCTGGGTTCGAAGCCGGCCAACCGGCGGGCCAGCCACAGGAAGTTCTGCGCACCGCCGGGCCGGTGGAAGCCGACCAGGTCGGCGCCGAGCAGCCCGCGCACGATCTCGGTACGCCACGGCAGCTGCATGAACAGCTCGACCGGCGGGAACGGGATGTGCAGGAAGAACCCGATCCGCAGGTCGGGCCGGAGTTGGCGGAGCATCGCCGGGACGAGCTGCAGCTGGTAGTCCTGCACCCAGACCGTCGCGCCCTCGGCGCTGACCTCGGCGGCGGCCTCGGCGAAGCGCCGGTTCACCCGTCGGTAGGCGTTCCACCAGGAGCGGTTGTACACCGGTGGAACGACCACGTCGTGGTACAGCGGCCACAGCGTGGCGTTGGAGAATCCCTCGTAGTACTCGGCGAATTCGGCTGCAGACAGCGGCACCGGGTGCAGCTGCAGGTCGTCGTCGGCGAACGGTTCGACCTCGATGTCGGCGACCCCGGGCCAGCCGACCCACGCGCCGCGCCGGGCGCGCAGGAACGGCTCCAGCGCGGTGACCAGCCCGCCGGGGCTGTGCTTCCAGCGCTCCGTGCCGTCGCCGAGGCGTTCCAGATCCACCGGCAGCCGATTCGCGACCACGACGAAATCCGCTCGATCGGGCGTGCTGCCCTTGCTCACCGGTAATCCTCCCGCCGTGTCGGCTACCTGTCGCGAGGCTAGCCAATCCAGCCAGTTGCTGCGTGCTGCGTGTGGTGCAAACGGGACGTGCGGGCCTATGAGTCTTTTGGGCTGCTGCGGCGGCGCAAAAGACTCATAGCCGATCAGTCCAGCCGCCGTTTCGCGGGACGCAGCGGCCCGGACATCCGCGGCCCGGAGAAACGGCGTTCCAACCTACCGAGCCTGGTGCGAACCGGCTGCGCGAGGTATTCGCCTAGCACCACCCCGGCGCCGAGCGCGAGACCCGTGGCGACGGCGAGCATCAGCGTGGCGACGCCGGTCGGGCTGCCCAGCACGGACAGCTCGTACAGCCCGCGGTAGGTCGCCAACCCCGGCAGCAGCGGCGCGACACCGGAAACGGCGATCACCAGCGCGGGAATCCGCAGCCGCCGCGCGATGATCCCGCCGATGAAACCGACCACGGTGGTCGCCACCGCCCCGGCCAGCACGGTGTGCACGTCGGCCAGCGTCAGCAGCGCGTGCACCGCGGCGGCCACGGCACCGCCGATACCGGCCGTGAGCAGCGGCCGCGGCGGCGCGTAGCTGGCGAGCGCGAAGCAGGCCGACGTGGAAGCACCGGCGAGCATCTGCACCGGCAGGTGCAGCGCCGGTGCTAGCACTTCGGCGCGCCCCAGGGCTTGCGCGTCGAGGCTGCCGACGCTGTCCCCGCCGATCCGCACGCCGATGTACAGCGACAGCACCACCCCGGCGATCAACCCGGCCGACATCAGGGCCAGCTCGGCTATCCGGCCCGCCGCGGTCACGTTGTAGCCGGTGATGGCGTCCTGCATCGAGCCGACCACGGTCATCCCGGACAGCAACACGATGATGCTGGCCGCGATCGCCAGCGCCGCGTTGTCGAGCAGGCCGGTGGCGTAGCAGCCCAGCGCGACGGCGGTGGCGAGCGCCCCGCCGACGGTTTGTTGGAAGAAGAACGGCAACGAGCGTTTGTTCAGCAGCCGCCCGACGCGGTCGACCAGCGCGGTGGCACCGGCGGCGACCAGCGGCAGCAACGGGGTGGAGCCGCCACCGAGCAACACGGCCAGCGAGGCGGCCATGCCCGCCCAGGACAGCGTTGCGACCCAACGCGGGAAGGGGTGCGGCGCCGTGGTGATCCGGTCCAGCTCGGCGTAGGCCTCGGCGGCGGTCAACTTGTTGGCGGTGATCCGCCGCAGCAGCGCTTCGACGTCCGTGAGGCGCGTGTAGTCGAGGGAGCGGTTGCGGACCACCCGCAGCGACGTGATCGGCGGCAGGTCGGTGCCCCGGTAGCTCGACACCGTGATCGACGTGTAAACCACGTCGACCTCGGTGTGCGGCAGACCGTAGGCCGTGACCACGGCGATGATCGTCGCGGTCACGTCCGAGGCGCCTGCCCCGCTGGCCATCTGCACCTCGCCGATGCGAAGCCCTAGGTCCAGGACGAGGTGGACGGTGGATTCATCGGGCAGTGCCGGCCCGTAGACGACGTTGCGAGACCCCGGCGGGATGGTGAGCTCCGGGTCGCGCCGCCGCAGCACACCGCGGGCGCGCTGCGTGATTCCCACTGCTTGTCTTCCTTCCTGCCGGACCGCCGTGCGGGCGGTTCGCCGTGCCTGATCTTCCCCTCGGGCATCGCCTGCCATGAGCAGACCGTTGCACCCACAATCTATGGCGTCCATCACCGATTTCCGGCCGGTCGTCGCCGCGGTCGGCGGCCATCGTCCGGCAGCCTCGACGCGGCCCCTTTCCACCCTGGGCGGATCGCCGCTTACGATGTCCCCGCACGACGAAGTGCATGCCGCTGTAGCTCAGTTGGTAGAGCGCCCGCCTTGTAAGCGGACGGTCAGGGGTTCGAGTCCCCTCAGCGGCTCCGACCGTACCAGCGGAAACGCGCCTGCCCACCCGGTGACCAGGCGCGATCCGTCTCACTTTCGGTCTCAGTTGGGGTTCCAGAAATACCCATTCAGCTGATCGGCGATCTCGCGGCGCAGTTCCTCGGTGACGTGCATGTACCGCTCTTTCATCCGGATCGACGACCATCCCATGTGGTCCTGAACGGCCCGGTCCGGAACACGGAGCAGCATGAGCACCGTCGCTGCGGTGTGCCGCGCGTCGTGCAGCCGGGCATCCCGAACACCGGCCTCCGCGAGGATCTCCTTCCACTCGCCCCAATCGCGGCGCGGATCGATCGGCCTGCCGTTGGGCTGCGTGAAGATCCAGCCGCCCTCCTGCCACTCGGTACCGGCGTGAACCCGTTCGTGCCGCTGGACTTCCTCATGCCGCATGAGCAGGTCGAAGATCTCGTCAGGAAGAACGAACCGCCGGCGGCCAGCCTTCGACTTCACATCCACCTCGCGCAGGCCTCCGCCGTGCCGTTTCGGGCAGCTGCTGGCGTGTCGGTCGCAGTTCGGCGGGCACGGTCGAGCGTGTCCCTTCTCGTTGCGAATGCAGTTCTTCCGGTTGCGGTGCCGCTTGCAGTTCTCGGCGCAAGCAACCCGGTGGAACCTCGCACCGCAGTTGTGCGGATCTTCACAGCCGTGTTGCCAGGCTTGACGCTGAAGCGCCCTCCGAACGTGGTAGAGCCTGTTTTCCCGGTCGAGCCGTTCCCACTTGAAGCCCAGCGCTTCACCCTGGCGGCAGCCCAGTGCGAGAGCGATCACGAATCGCACGCCGTTTCGACGATTGAGCGCGGCCGTAATGATCTGCTGGGCTTCCTTCGGCGTGAAGGGCTCGACTTCCTCTTCTTCGACCTTCGGCGCTTTCACGAACCGCACCGGGCTTTCGGTGAGGTGCCGACGCCGGAAGGCTTCGTTAAAGGCGGCCCGAGCGGTGCGGTGCACCTGGTGCGCGGTTCCCGCTTTCGCGCCGGATTCCTGCATCTTCGCGTAGAGCTTCTCGAAGTGCTCCGGTTCAATTCGGTCGATCCGGTGCGCGCCGATGCCGGGGATCAAGTGCTTGTACACCGCCGTGCGGTAGCCCTGAAGGGTCTTGTAACGGACGGATGGCGCGGCGATGTTCTCGACCCAGTGCGTAAGCCACTTCTCGACGGTCCAGGCCCGGCCAGGCTTTCGCACCTTCCCCGCATCGCGATCGCGTTCGAGCTTGCGCACCTTGTCGATGACTTCGGCCTCGGTCTTGGCCTGGACGTGAGGGCGGTCGGGCTTACCGTCGTCGCGAACTCCGACGGTGACGCGGCCGTGCCAGTAGCCGTCCTTGCCGAGGTAGATGCTGCTGGCTCCGTTGGGCGTGATGTGGGCCAGGATCCCGACGTGGGTGTCTCGCACGATCCGGGCGTTCACACCGAGGGTGGAGAGGTTCCCGCCTTCCCACGCCGCGCGCAGCGTCGCCGAGAGCGTGTTGCCCTCCCGCTTCATGCGGGCCATGACGGTGGCCCACTCGGTTTCGAACGCCAGCAACCTGCGGTCACCGGGCGGCAGCAGCGACGCCCGCTTCTTGCCCTTGCCTTCCTCTCCCTCGTCGGGGCCGGTCGCGCCCGCCTCGTCCTCGTTGAACGCCTGCGTCAGCCCCTCTCCGGAGGTCAGCCCGGAGTGGATGTTGCGGTCCTCGAAGTCCGGGTCGGTGGCCAGCAGTAGGCGTTTCGCGGCCGACCAGCCCGCGCCCTTGCGGCCTACGCCGGTTCGGCCGATGACCATCGGCCACACCAGCAGCGGGTGCCGGTCGTCCCCGGCCCGCATGTGCGGCCCGTCGCCGAGATAGACCCCGGTCGCTGCCATCAGCGACGCGAGGATGTTCGCCGGGTCGGCCTCGCTGGTCGGTTCCAGGCGGCGCACGAGCGACCCGAGGTAGGTGCCGAACATCGCTTCGTCACGGTCGGGCAGCTCCGAGCGAGCGCGGGCGATCTCTTCCAGCGCGCGCCGCTCGGTCTCCGGGTCCAACGCCAGCGCCGGAACCGCCGGCACTGGCCCCGCGGCTTCCCTCGTCGGCTGCTGGGTGGAGTCGGGGACCAGGTGCAGCCGTCGCCGCTGTTCGCCCGCCGTGTCGGGCGGGGTTTTCGGCTTACTCATGGGCTTTCGGCTCCGATGTCACTCGGGAAATTCGCGGGTGGTGTTTGTGCTGTTCGCGGATCAGCGAACAGGGCTTTTACAAGCCCGAGTCGACCTCGACTCGGCAGGGCCGACTCCGGTCGAGTCGGGGTCGACTCATGCAGGTCACCGGCTCGGTCGCCCGGTCGGCTGCGGCGGCCCGGCTGGTCGGCTCGGTCGCCCGGTCGATCGGCTCGGTCGGGAGAGGGGTTCTCGGCGGGTTCTCGGTGCTTCTCCGGTGCCGCTTCTCGGGGTTCTTCCCATGCAGGTGAGAAGGGGTGAAGAACCCTTCTTCCCGGCGGCCGGGAACCTGGTTCCGGGATTGCTCCCAACCCCGGGGTTGGGAGCTGGTTGTGCTGTTCCCGGCGGTTCCGAAACGGTCCGCTGATCGGTTGGGAACCCGGCCGGTGGCGGTGTTCAAACCCCGTGCGACACGGGGCGGCGGGACTGGCACCACCGGCCGGG